>NZ_CP167125.1:0-4800000 GCF_042015035.1 Pseudomonas gorinensis | reverse complement strand
TCTGGATGTTGTGGCCATCAAGTCGCCATGCCTCGGCCAAACTCCGCGTGTTTATTGACCATATGTGTGCCGGGCTTTTTCCTGTAGGCACCGATGTGTAGGCCTGTGACGTTTTACCGACAGGAATGCGCGCGCCAAGGCCTCGTTCTGTTGCACAATACCGCCCTGACTGTTTTCCTCAGGATTTTCAATGTCGACATCATTTCACTTGCGTAGCCTCGGGTTGGCGCTGGTGCTGGCGGGCGCCGCGGGCTGCTCGTCACCCAAGACCGCTATTTATGAACATGAAAATTTCGACGACTCTGGTACGTTTTCCCGGGATTACCCGGTCACTGACGTGGCAGCGTGCGAGGCCGCACGGCGTGCCCTGCTGAGCCAGGGCTACATCATCACCAGCAGCGATCCGAAACTGGTAGTGGGTAACAAGAGTTTCCAGCAGACCGGCGAGACTCACCTGCAAATCAGCTTCAACGTGGTGTGTGCCGATGACGGCAAGGGCAAAAACCACTCGACGATGTTCGCCAACGCCCTGCAGGACCGCTATGCGCTGAAGAAGGTCAATAACTCCGCAAGCCTGGGGGTGGGCGTGCTGGGCTCGGTGTCGATGCCGATTGGCTCCACCGATGACTCGATGGTGAAGGTGGCGAGCGAGACCGTCTCGGCGCCGAAGTTCTACGAGCGCTACTTTGCCCTGGTGGACGTGTTCCTGCCTCAGGAAGTCAAGAAGGCGGCGCATATTCCAGAGACGCCCAAGGCGGACCTGGGGGTACCGGAACCCAAGGTCGCCCCAGCGGCCGAGAAAACGCCAACGCCGAAGGAAGCACCCGCGGCGCCGGCCGCCTCGGAGCCGGTTGTACCTGCGCCGGAGGCTGCGCCGATTGCCCCGCAGGCAGAACCGACACCTGCACCGACACCAGCGCCAACCACGTCGGACCTGCCGCCGCCGACAGAGCCGATTCCACCCCTGCCGACGCCTGCACAGTAAATCAGACCGCTACGGGATTGGTCTTGTCGACATTGATTCCGTAGCGCCTGATCGCCTCACTGACTTTGTCGCGTCCGATCAACCCGTCGTCGGCCAGCGCCTTCAGTGCCGCCAGCACGATGAAATGCCGGTCCACCTCGAAGAACTCGCGCAAGGTTTCCCGTGTATCCGACTGCCCGAAGCCGTCCGTGCCCAGCGCAACAAAGCGCCGGTTTGCCACGAAGGGGCGGATCTGGTCGGCGAAGAGCTTCATGTAGTCAGTGGCCACCACCACCGGGCCCATCTGTCCGGCCAGGCATTGTTCGACGTAACTCAAGCGCGGTTCACGTTCCGGGTGCAGCAGGTTCCAGCGTTCCGCTTCATGCCCATCACGGCGCAACTCGGTCAGGCTGGGCGCACTCCATACGGTGCTGTGTACGGCGAAATCCTTGTCGAGCAATGCAGCCGCAGCGATCACTTCCCGCAGGATCGAACCACTGCCCATCAATTGCACCTTTGCTTGCTGATGAGTACTCAGGGGATACAAACCCTTGAGAATGCCTTCTTCCACGGCTTCGGGCATTGCCGGGTGTGGGTAGTTCTCGTTGAGCAGGGTGATGTAGTAGTAAATATCCTCCTGCTCGACATACATGCGCCGCATGCCCTCGCGAATGATCACCGCCAGCTCGTAGGCAAAGGTCGGGTCATACGACACACAGCAGGGAATCACTGACGCCAGGATATGGCTATGCCCATCGTCATGCTGCAAGCCTTCGCCCATCAGGGTGGTGCGCCCGGCCGTGGCGCCCAGCAGGAAACCGCGCGCCCGTGCGTCGCCAGCCGCCCAGGCCAGGTCGCCGACGCGCTGGAAGCCGAACATCGAGTAGAAAATGTAGAAGGGTATGGTCATCAGGGCGTGGTTGCTGTAGGACGTACTCGCCGCGATCCAGGAGGAAATGGCGCCAGATTCATTCAGGCCTTCCTGCATGATCTGTCCGTCCTTACTCTCCTTGTAGTAGCTCAGTTGCCCAGCGTCCTGTGGGGTGTAGAGCTGGCCGACGGCGGAGTGGATACCTATCTGACGGAAGAGGCTTTCCATACCGAAGGTGCGTGATTCGTCCGGCACGATGGGTACGACCCGCTTGCCTAGGTGCGGATCCTTGAGCAGCGTGCCGAGGATCCGCACAAAGGCCATGGTGGTGGAGATGGCGCGCTCGCCGGTGTCTTTGAGCTGGGTGGCGAAGGCGCTCAGCTCCGGAATCTGCAGTGACTCGACGGCGGTGTGGCGCGCTGGCACATAGCCGCCCAACGCTAGGCGCCGTGCGGCGAAGTAGCGAGCCTCTTCGCTCTCGGCGGCTGGCTTGAGGTAAGGGATTTCGGCCAACTGCTCATCAGGCACTTCCAGGCCGAAGCGGTCGCGGAAGGCTTTGACGGCATCGGCGCCCATTTTTTTCAGTTGGTGGTTAATGTTCTGGCCTTCGCCAGCTTCGCCCATGCCAAAACCCTTGACGGTTTTCGCCAGGATCACCGTGGGCTGGCCGGTATGACGCACAGCGGCAGCATAGGCGTTATAGACCTTGTCGGGGTCATGACCGCCTCGTGAAAGTTTCCAGATATCCTCGTCGGACAGGTCTGCAACCAGTGCCAGCAACTCTGGGTATTTGCCGAAGAAATGTTCGCGCACATAGGCGCCATCCTGGGATTTGTAGTTCTGATAATCGCCGTCCACGCACTCCATCATGCGTTGGCGCAGCAGCCCGCTCTGGTCTTTTTCCAGCAGCGCGTCCCAGCCACTGCCCCAGATCACCTTGATCACATTCCAGCCCGCCGCGCGGTAGAGGCTTTCGAATTCCTGGATCACCTTGGCATTGCCGCGTACCGGGCCGTCCAGGCGTTGCAGGTTGCAGTTGACCACGAAGATCAGGTTGTCGAGCTTTTCGCGCCCGGCCAGGGAAATGGCGGCCATTGATTCCGGCTGGTCCATTTCGCCATCACCGAGGAACGCCCAGACCTTGCGGCCCTGGTGCTGCTTGAGCGCGCGCAACTCCAGGTAGCGCATAAAGCGCGCCTGGTAGGCGGCGGTGATCGGCCCGAGCCCCATGGACACGGTGGGGAATTGCCAGAAGTCCGGCATCAATCGTGGGTGGGGGTAGGACGATAAGCCCTGGCCACCGGCCTCGCGCCGGAAGTTGTCCAACTGCGCTTCGCTGATGCGGCCTTCGAGGTAGGCACGCGCGTAGATGCCTGGGGAGGAGTGACCCTGGATGTACACCAGGTCGCCATCGAACGTGTCGGTGCGCCCACGGAAAAAATGGTCGAAGCCGACGTCATACAGCACGGCGGCCGACGCATAGGTGGCGATATGCCCACCGACACCGGAATGTTTGCCGGCGCGCAGCACCATGGCCATGGCATTCCAGCGGATAAACGCATTGGTGCGGCGTTCGATGGCCAGGTTGCCGGGGTAGGGCAGCTGGCGGTCTACCGGGATCGTGTTGATGTAGGGCGTGGTCACCCGCCCGTAGAAGTCACCATGCCGCGCCACGTCGAAATCCAGCAACTGGTCGATCAGGTAGTGGGCGCGCGGGCGGCCTTCGGTGGACAGCACCGACTCGATGGACTCCAGCCACTCGCGGGTTTCCTGTGGATCTGCGTCGCGTCTGACTGTGTTATTCGGGGTCATGTGAGGCTCCAGGGTAGGCGGATTTCAAGTGGTGGGCTCCTTGTGGGAGTGTTGCAATATGATTGCAATTGCAACTACATGAGCGAATCTAGCGCGGGATGAGCTACTATTGCAACCTTCTTGAAATCCACCGGATGGTGTTGCATGTCGTCGAAAGAGCCCGATGTATGGTTCCGTTTTGTCAGGGCCCACAGGACGGTCATCCGTGAAATCGAGCGCCGCCTGGCGGCCGCCGACTTGCCGCCTTACGCCTGGTACGACGCACTGTGGGGCCTGGAAAGCGGCCCCGAAGGCACCCGCCGCATGCACGAGTTGGCCGATGTGCTGGCCATCGAGCGCTATAACCTCACACGCCTGGTAGACCGCCTGGAAAAGGACGGCCTGGTAGTGCGTTCACGCTCCGACGGCGATGGTCGCGCGGCATTTGCGTCGATCACCGATGCCGGCCGGGCATTGCGTAAAAAAATGTGGAAGATCTACGAAAGCACGGTGGACGAGTTGTTCCTGTCGCAGATCGAACCGGAGCAGCGCCAGGCGTTTGCCGAGGCGTTGGAGCGTACTGCCGGGATGGCGATGGCGGCAGGTGTTCAAACCCGTGGCCGACGCAAGTCGGAAGCTTGATGCCGATCCCATGTGGGAGGGCGCAAGTCCCCTCCCACAATGGCGTGCATGCCTGTTCATTTCAGTGCATACCGGTTTATCGCCAGGTCCACCTGCCGGGCATCAATAAGCCCTTCTTCCGCCAAGGCGTTCAATGCCAATACCGCAATCCAGTAGCGACTGGGCGCGGTCGCCTGCACCGAACCGGCTCCCAGCGCCACGAACCGCGCATCCACATACGCCGCCAACTGATCGACAATTGCCTGCGGATAACCGGTGACGGCAATGACCGGCGCCGCATTTCCGGCCAGGCAATCACGTAAGTGGCAGCTGCGTTTGGGGGCCGTCGGATGTAGGCGATTCCAGCGTTCAGTGGTCGCCGCTTCACGGGCCAACCGCGTATAGCTGGGACAGCTCCACAGTTGGGCCGTGATCTTCCAATCCTCTTCCAACAATCGCGCCGCCTGAACGACTTCTTCCAGCGCCCGGCCTGCGCCGAGCAATCGCACATCCCATGAGGGACCGCCCTGGATCGGGTACATGCCCTTGAGCGCATCCTCACGGTCCTGTGCGCTCAAGGGCACTGCGCTTGCGTGGTCATGCAGCGCCAGGTAATAGAAGCCCGGTTGGCCTTCGACATACAGCGTGCGCAACCCTGCCAGCACAATCGCCTGGGCTTCCTCGCCCGAAGCCGGGTCGTAGGGCGTGCAGCGCGGATGGGTCGCCAGCCATATCGGCAGGGACGGCTGCGTGCCCTTGGGCCAGGGGGAGGCGTGGTTTTCGATGTCGTTGCACAAGATGCCGCGCTGCGTCGTCTCCGCCGTCAAGGCGCATAACTGCGCAGACGACACGGCGCTGTGCAGGTACAGCAGCGGTTTTTCCCCGGTATTGCGTGCGAACCAGCTGGGCCATCCATCTACGCGCCGGGAGTGGGACTGGCCGCGGATCACCCAGGCCTGTCGGCTGGATTCCAGGGTGTTGGCGATGCTCATCACGGTGTATAGCGGTGAGCGGCAGGCCGTTGTCGCACAACTCAAGGCGTCGAGACAGAGCTGCGCGGCGCGGGCGGTAGCGGTGGTCATAGGGAGGGCACCTGGCGACGAATGCCCTTACCTTAGTGGAAATCGGTATGTTATTGCAATTGCAATGATTGCAATTGTACTTAAAGCCTCCTGTGCTAAATCCGTATAACGCTGCTACGTTTAATCTTGGAGTGCAGGAACGTCATGACGTCGACATATTTTCGTCATCACGGCACTTTAGGCTGGCTGTGCAGGTCATCTGTCTGCAGCCGCTTTTAATTCAAAACAAGGAGCCCACCATGGACGATTACCAGGAAGAACTGCTGGAGTACCAGGCCTTTGAACTGGACCCTCTGGATCCGGCCGATGACGCCACCGAGCTGTAAGACCGACTTCAGGCGGAGTGCCGCTGACTGCGGCGAAATTCCCCTGGGGTCTGGTTGTTCCACCGCCTGAACGCCCGTTGAAAGGCTTGGGCCGAGGCAAAACCGAGCAAATAGGCGATCTCGCCGAACGCCAGTTCCGTATCGCGAATGTAAGTCATGGCCAGGTCGCGGCGGGTGTCGTTGAGGATTGCGCGAAACTGAGTGCCTTCTTCGGCCAGTTTGCGGCGTAGCGTCCAGGTGGGCAGCTTCAAGCGTGCCGCCACTTCTTCCAGGTCGGGTTCCCGGCCACCATTGAGCAT
This sequence comes from Pseudomonas gorinensis, assembly GCF_042015035.1. Classification (NCBI taxonomy): domain Bacteria; kingdom Pseudomonadati; phylum Pseudomonadota; class Gammaproteobacteria; order Pseudomonadales; family Pseudomonadaceae; genus Pseudomonas; species Pseudomonas gorinensis. Next base: position 4,794,046 of record NZ_CP167125.1, on the reverse strand, counting down.
CGGCCCGAGCAACCGGGTAATGCGCTCGCGCAGGCTGCGGGTGCGAGTCAGCTGCTCCAATTCCCTTTCACACAATTGCAGCAAGAGTTGCCACGTGCTTGGACAGTGCTGTGGGTTGCGCAGGGCCAGGGTTTGCTGGCTGAGGCGCAGTTGATTGATGTCGGCGCCGAAATGGACCAGGCCGTCACCCAGCATGCTGTACTGGTCGCTGTACTCGGGGGCGTCGAATTCAATCTCGATGCGCTGTGCCTGCACCGGTTGCTGGGCCAGGCTCGACAGTTGGTGCAGCCACCCGGCGATGATCGAGTCCACCACAAAGCGGTTGTAGGCGTTGTAGGGGCTGATGGAATAGAAGCGCAGCCAGGCGCCTTCGGCATCCTCATGAAAACTCGATTGCCCGCGATAGTTGGAACCGTACAGCGCTTCGAAGCGTGTGAGGGTGCGCGCCGCTTCACGCACGTTGGGGGCCTGGGCGGCCGTGACCCCGGCCAGGCCGGCCTGGCTCAAGCGACTGAGTTGGCCCATGCGCAGGCCCAGGGCCTGGTCGCCGGTGAGTTGGATGGCGGCATGGCCCAGGCGCATATAGCGCGGGATCGACAAGCGCGCGCCCGCTTCGGCGAGGCGTGCCGGGTCAAGGCCGTATTGCAGCAGCAGGGGGTGCGGGTCGAGGCCGTGGCTGTGGATTGCGTCGGCCAGGGTGTGCACGAAGCCCACCGACAGATCCCCCAGGCGCACCGGTTTCACGGCATTACAACCAGATATTCAGCAGGCGTGCGCCGCGGGCGTCGCCGTCGGCGATGATTTGCCCGTTGCTGCTGAGGAAACTGTGCCCGGCAGTGCCCAGGTCCCAGAACTGCCCACGCAGGAACACGCTCATGCCGGCGCTGGCCTGGCTGATGGCGGGCTGGCTGATGAGGGTGAGACGGCGCCAGGCCTCGCCCTCGCTGAGCTCTTCGGGCTTGAGGCTGATTTCCGGTGGGGTGGACACACTTTTGAAGCCACGCCATGGGCGGTCCCAGGTGTCGCGACCGATGACAAACGCCGGCACCGCGATCAGCTGTGCGCCTTGTTCGTTGAGCTTGCGATAGTTGTCCGGGTACCAGCTGTCACTGCCGATCAGGATACCCAGGCGTCCAGCCGGGGTGTCGACTACGCTGACGATGGTTTCATCGCCCGGCTCGATAAAACCGCGCTCATCGTAGATCGGGTAGAGCTGGCGTTGCGGCTGGCCCACGGGCAAACCGTCGGCGGCAAACACCAGGCTGGCGTTGTACAGCGCACCATGGCCGACCTGCAAGTGACCTTGGCGGACGCTGGGGTTGGGCAGGGCGATGGAGCCGGCCACCAGGGTCACGCCAAATTCCTTGGCCAGGCCGCCGAACAGTACCTGGTAATCGCGCGCCATCTCCGGGGCTTTCATGCGCAGGTAGGCATCGTCCATGCGGTTATCGCCGGTGGCGCTGATCCAGGCCCGCAGGAACTGCAACGGGTTGCTGATCGACAGCCAATTCATCGCATCTTTGACATGGGTCGCTTGGTACAGCTCGTTTTTCTCACCGCCGAGCATCAGCCAGGTGCCGATGTGTTCCGGCAGCACCACGATGGTCTTTTCATTGATCAGCCCCTGGTCGCGGGCTTTTTGCAGGTAGGCCGCCAGCTTCAGGTGCAGGCGTTCCAGGCTCTGGTAGTCAGCGGGGAACAGCTCGGGCTGGATGCCCAGCAGATTGCCGCGGTCGGCCGGCTGGCCTTCGTTGACGGCCAGGGTAATGCGCAGGTCGGACAGGTAATGCGCCACGGGGCGCTCCTGGGTCCAGACCAGATACGCGGCGATGGCGGCAACCAGGGCCATGGTGACGGTAAGAACGAGAAGTTTACGCATGGGGGAACAGACAACGGACCAAGTGCAGGGTTCGCACCTAGGGTAGGGCCCATGCCCCGGCTTGCCAAGGGGCACTGTGCATTTGGATCAATAACTTGTCAGTTTCAGTCATTGAGCCGTCATCCCTCGCCTCTTAGTCTGTGGGACATAAACCGATGACGGGCCCTACGAGCCTGCCACACCCCCGTGATGATCCGTTGTGGAGCTTGACCATGACCGCTGCTGCGTACCCGCACCTGCTGGCCCCGTTGGACCTGGGTTTTACCACCTTGCGCAACCGTACCCTGATGGGCTCGATGCACACCGGCCTGGAAGAGAAACCGGGCGGTTTCGAGCGCATGGCGGCCTATTTTGCCGAGCGCGCCCGTGGCGGCGTGGGCCTGATGGTCACCGGCGGCATTGGCCCGAACGACGAAGGCGGGGTGTATGCCGGCGCGGCCAAGCTGACCACCGAGCAGGAGGCGCAGAAGCACAGGATCGTCACGCAGGCCGTCCATGACGCGGGCGGCAAGATCTGCATGCAGATCCTCCACGCTGGCCGTTATGCCTACAGCCCCAAGCAGGTCGCGCCGAGTGCGATCCAGGCACCGATCAACCCGTTCAAGCCCAAGGAGCTGGACGAGGCGGGCATCGAAAAGCAGATCCAGGATTTCGTCACCTGCTCGCTGCTGGCCCAGTCCGCCGCGTACGACGGCGTGGAAATCATGGGCTCCGAAGGCTACTTCATTAACCAGTTCCTCGCCGCTCATACCAACCACCGTACCGACCGTTGGGGCGGCAGCTACGAAAACCGCATGCGCCTGGCGGTCGAGATTGTGCGCCGGGTGCGCGAAGCGGTGGGCCCGAACTTCATTATTATCTTCCGCCTGTCGATGCTCGACCTGGTCGAAGGCGGCAGCACCTGGGAAGAAATCGTGCAGTTGGCCAAGGCCATCGAGCAGGCCGGCGCCACGCTCATCAACACCGGGATTGGCTGGCACGAAGCGCGTATCCCGACCATCGCGACCAAGGTACCGCGTGGCGCCTTCAGTAAAGTCACCGCCAAGTTGCGTGGCGCGGTGCAGATTCCGCTGATCACCACCAACCGCATCAACACCCCGGAGATTGCCGAGCAGATCCTTGCCGAAGGCGATGCCGACATGGTCTCGATGGCACGACCGTTTCTCGCTGACCCGGAGTTGGTCAACAAGGCCGCTGCCGGTCGCGCCGATGAAATCAACACCTGTATCGGCTGCAACCAGGCCTGCCTGGACCACACCTTTGGCGGCAAGCTGACCACTTGCCTGGTCAACCCGCGGGCGTGCTACGAGACCGAGCTGAACTACCTGCCGGTGAAACAGATCAAGAAAGTCGCCGTGGTCGGCGCCGGCCCCGCAGGCCTGGCAGCGGCTACCGTGGCGGCTGAGCGCGGCCATCAAGTCACGTTGTTTGACTCCGCCAGCGAGATCGGCGGCCAGTTCAATATCGCCAAGCGCATACCGGGCAAGGAAGAGTTCTTCGAAACCCTGCGCTACTTCAAGCGCAAGTTGCAGACCACCCACGTCGAGGTGTGCCTCAACACCCGTGTGGATGTCGCGCAACTGGTGGCGGGCGGCTATGACGAGATTATCCTGGCCACCGGCATTGCGCCACGCACCCCGGCGATCCCGGGTATCGACAATGCCAAGGTGCTGAGCTACCTGGACGTGATCCTTGAGCGTAAGCCGGTGGGCAAGCGCGTCGCGGTGATCGGTGCCGGTGGCATCGGCTTTGATGTGTCGGAATTCCTCGTGCACCAGGGCGTCTCCACCAGCCTGGACCGTGATGCGTTCTGGAAAGAGTGGGGCATCGACACCCAACTGCAAGCCCGTGGCGGCGTGGCCGGGATCAAGCCCGAGCGTCATGCACCGGCGCGCGATGTGTTCCTGCTGCAACGCAAGGCTTCCAAGGTCGGCGACGGCCTGGGCAAGACCACCGGCTGGATTCACCGCACCGGGTTGAAGAACAAGCAGGTGCAGATGCTCAACAGCGTCGAATACTTGAAGATCGACGATGAGGGCCTGCATATCCGCATCGGCGCCGAGGGCGAGCCGCAGCTGTTGGCGGTGGACAATATCGTCATCTGTGCCGGCCAGGATCCGTTGCGCGAATTGCAGGACGGCCTGGTCGCCGCGGGCCAGCACGTGCACTTGATCGGCGGTGCCGATGTGGCGGCCGAGCTGGACGCCAAGCGCGCCATCAACCAGGGCTCGCGCCTGGCGGCCGAGCTGTAAGGAACCGAGGCGGGGCGGTGTTAGACTACCGCCCCTTTTTCATGCAGATGTTCCCCCGATGGGTCCCTTCGATTGGCTTCCCTGTGCGCCGCTTGAACCCTTGCCGCTGGACTGGCTGAACGGGGTCGAACTGGCCGTGCTGCGCCTGGACCGCATCGACCCGCTGATCAGCGGCAACAAGTGGTTCAAGCTCACCGGGCACTTGGCCCAGGCGCAACAGGCCGGTGCGAACGGAATCATCAGCCTGGGCGGAGCGCACTCCAACCATTTGCACGCGCTGGCGGCGGCGGGCAAACGCTTCGGTTTCCCTACCGTCGGCCTGTTGCGCGGCCATCCTCAAGACACCCCCACCGTGGTCGACCTGAAAGCCTTCGGCATGCAGTTGCATTGGCTGGGGTATGGCGGCTATCGCGCACGTCACGAACCTGGATTCTGGGCACCATGGCGTGAGCAGTATCCGGACTTACATCCTGTGCCCGAAGGCGGCGGCACGCTCTGCGGGGCGTCGGGGTGTGGCGTGTTGGTCGAGCAGGCTCGCGCGCAGTTGGGCAACCTGGGGTGGGCGGATTACACGGCCTGGTGGCTGGCGGCGGGCACTGGCACCACCCTGGCGGGCCTGGTGCTGGCAGAGGCTGGTGCGCATCCGGTGTTTGGCGCAATGGCGGTGCCGGATGATCACGGTGTCGCGCAAAACGTGCAGGCCATCGTGCAGCAGGGATATGAACTGCTGGACGCCAGCCGGGGTGGGTTTGCCAAGGTCGACCCACTCCTGCTCGACTTTATCGACGCCACCGAACAGGCCTGCGGTGTGCCGCTCGAGCCGCTGTACACCGGCAAGGCGTTGCTGGCGTTGAAGCAACAGGTCGAGGCCGGACGCTTCGGTCGCGGCACTCGCCTGATCTTCGTCCATACGGGCGGCTTGCAGGGCCGTCGTGGGATTGGCGCCTAGCGCTTGGGCATCATGCGCAACACCGTGTTATCGCGCATGAAGTAATGGTGGTAAAGGCCGGCCACCGCGTGCAGCCCGATCAACCAATAACCGATCGAACCGCCCAGTTCGTGCCATTCCTTGATCTGCTTGGCCAGGTCCTTGTTTTCACCGATCAGCAGCGGTAACTCGACCCCGTAGAACATCACGGAATGCCCTTGGGCGCTGACGATCAGCCAACCGGCGATCGGCATGCCGATCATGAACACGTACAGCGCCAGATGCATCAGGGTCGCCAGCGAGGACTGCCATTGCGGGGGGGCCGGAACGATCTTCGGTGCAACGCCCAGGCTGCGTGCAAACAGGCGCAGCCACACCAGCACAAACACGGTCAGGCCGAACATGAAGTGCATTTCGACGATCAACGCCCGCCCGCCACTGCCTTTGGGAAAGATCCCGCGAAACTCAATGCAGGCGTAGACCACCGCCAGCAACACCACCATCAACCAGTGCAACGCAATCGACATGGTGCTGTAGCGTGTATCGGAATTTTTCCACGGCATCGCTTTCTTCCTCACTCATCAGGGCAAACCTCCGTTCTTTGGCGACGAAGTCCTTTTACTGTAAGCCTGTTTTGCCGGATTTGCCCGACGCGAATGCCGTTGTGTTGACCTTGATCAGTGCGCTTGCGGCATTTCACCGCGCGCCAGGCGCTGGTTGATGTCCGTGATCACCGCCGGCAGGTCGCTGATGGTGTCGATCAGGTAGTGCGGGCGCGAGGCTTGGAACAGCGTCTCGATGCGCGTGCGTTCGCTGGCCAGGGTGGCGCTGTCCAGTGCGCGAAATTGCGCGTAGGTCAGGCCCAGGGCGTTGCCGGAGCAGGTCAGGGCCACGGTCCACATCCCGGCGCGGCGGCCTTCGAGAATGCCCGGGACGGTGTCGTCGACCTTGACGCAGGCCGCCACATCGTCAATGCCCAGCGCGATCACGTTGGCCAGGGCCTGGGCCGGCCATGGACGGCCATTGGGGACTTCGTCGGTGGCAACCACGTGGTCGGCGCTATAGCCGTTGCGGGCCGCCAGGGCGACAACCTTGTCCATCACTGGCTTGGGGTAGCCCGAGCAGGAACCGATCTTGATCCCCTGTGCACGCAGCGCCGCGATGGTGTCGAGGGCGCCGGGGATCAGGGCCGAGTGTGCGGCGATTTTCTCGATCTGCAAGGGCATGAAGCGCTGGTAGATGGCGGTGACGTCGTCATCGCTGGGCGTGCGGCCGAACACCTTGCGGTAGCGCTCGGCGACCGCCGGTTGGTCGCAGAGGGTGCGGATATGGTCCCACTTGCCCATGCCCATCGGGCCACGGGCTTCTTCGATCGAGACGTGCACGTCGAACTCGGCGAAGGCTTCGACAAAGATCTGCGTGGGAGCGAACGAACCGAAGTCGACTACGGTGCCAGCCCAGTCGAGGATGACGGCCTGGAGGGTGTTGGGGGTTTGATAGTTCATGGGTCGAATCCTGTGGGTCATGGGGAGAATCAAATGTCCAACACTTCCATCTCTTGCAGCACCTGGGCGACTGCCGCCACCGCCGCCTGCATCTCGGCGATATCGACGTGGCCGATGCAGCCGACGCGGAAGGTCTCGACCTGGGTCAATTTGCCGGGATACAGAATGAAACCCTTGGCCTTGACCCGTTCGTAGAACGCCTTGAACTGGTAGCGCGGGTCTTTTGGCGCGTGGAAGGTGACGATGATCGGCGCCTGGATCGCTGCCGGCAGGAAGCTGCGCAGGCCCAGTTCGGCCATGCCGTCGAGCAACGCCTGGCAGTTATTGGCGTAGCGCTGATGGCGCGCGGGCAGGCCGCCCTCTTCGTGGTAGTGCAGCAGCGCTTCGTGCAGGGCGGCGACCACGTGGGTGGGCGGGGTGAAGCGCCATTGGCCGGTCTTGGCCATGTAGCTGTGCTGCTCGAACAGGTCCATCGCCAGGGAGTGGCAGTTGCCTTGGGCGGCGGCCAGCGCCTGTTTTTCGGCGAAGACAAAGCCCATGCCGGGCACGCCCTCCAGGCATTTGCCCGAGGCGGCGATCAACGCCTCGAACGGCACTTGGCGGGCATCGATCGGCAGTGCGCCGAACGAGCTCATGGCGTCGACGATCAGGCGCTTGCCGTGGCGTTTGACCACCTCGGCGATCTGCGGCAGCGGATTCAGAATGCCGGTGCTGGTTTCGCAGTGGATCAAGGCGACGTGGGTGATGGCCGGGTCGGCGTGCAGCAGGCGGTCGACGTCGGCGGCGGTAGTGGGTTCGTCCTCGGCGGTCGCAAAGGTGCTGAACGTACGGCCGAGTACTTCACAGATCTTCGCCAGGCGTTTGCCATAGGCGCCGTTGATCAGCACCAGCACCTTGCCGTCGCGGGGCACCAGGGTGCCGATGGCGGCTTCGACGGCGAAGGTGCCGCTGCCCTGCAAGGGGATGCAATGGTGGCTTTCGGCACCGTTGAGGATCGCCAGCAGTTGCGCGCAGGTGCTGGCAGTGAGTTGGTTGAAACGGTCATCCCATGACCCCCAATCCACCATCATTGCCTGGCGAGTGCGGGCAGAGGTGGTCAAGGGGCCAGGTGTCAGCAGGATCGGCGCGGCAGTGCTCATCTCAAGTCCTTGCAAGCTGTTCGGGGGTGAAGCTACGGCGCCTAAATTGCAGTTTGGCTTGTTATCAATCAAATTGTTTGTTGTTATGCGAGCTATCAGTCAGGCCGATAGCCAGGTCAATCCCCATGAACCTGTTCCAATTGCGCGCATTCGATGCCGTGGCCCGCGAGGGCAGCTTTACCCGTGCGGCAGCGCGGCTGTTCATCAGCCAGCCGGCGGTCACCGGGCATATCAAGGCCCTGGAAGAGCACTACCAGATCCCGCTGTTGCGTCGCACGGCGCGGCGGGTCGAGTTGACCGAGGAGGGCGCGCGCCTGGCGGCGATCACGCGCGCGATCTTCGGCCTGGTCGACGAGGCGCAGACCCTGCTGGAGGCCAATCGACAATTGCTCTCCGGGCGCCTGGAAGTGGCGGCGGACGGCCCGCACCTGGTGATGCCGATGATTGCCAGCCTGCGTGCGCGTTACCCCGGCATCACCGTCAACCTGCGCTTGGGCAATGCCCAGGAAACCCTGGCGGCGTTGCTGGCCGAGCACGTGGATGTAGCGGTGCTGACTGAGGTGGAGCCGCGCAATGGCTTGCACCTGCAACCCTTGGGCGAGTCGCGGATTTGCGCGTTGGTACCGGCCAGCCACCCGTGGGCGACGCTGCCCAAGGGCATTGGCCTGGAGCAATTGAACGAGGTGATCATGGTGCTGCGCGAGCCCGGCTCCATCACCCGACGCACCTTCGACGACGCCTGCCTGGCGACCAATGTGCAACCCAGGGTGTTGCTGGAACTGGACAGCCGCGAGGCGGTGACCGAAGCCGTCGCGGCTGAATTGGGGGTCGGCGTGGTGTCGTCGATGGAGGTCAGCCAGGACCCGCGCGTGCAGGCGGTGCCGATCCGCGGCGAGGGGCTGCTGAACCGGCATATGCTCGGGTGCATGGAGCGGCGCCGGTCGTTGCGTTTGATTCAGGCGTTCTTTGAGCTGGCGCCAATGAAGGGCTTGGTGCCGGAGCAGGATGCGACGATCAAACCCTTGCGAACCTGAGGGGTATGGCCGGTTTTTGGTGGATCAGAGCGTTTTTGCCCTATAAACTCTGCCCCCAAAGCGCCGGCCAGTAGACGTTTCGGCGCGATGGACGAGAAGAGAGTGAGTCATGGGCGCACAGTGGAAAGTCAAACATAAAGAAGCGGCAGCCAATGCCAAGGGCAAGATCTTCGGCAAGCTGGTGAAAGAGATCACCATCGCCGCGCGCAATGGCGCCGACACGGCGACCAACGCCCACCTGCGTCTGGTGGTGGAACAGGCCAAAAAGGCTTCGATGCCCAAGGAAACCCTGGACCGCGCCATCAAGAAAGGCGCCGGCCTGCTGGGTGAAACCGTGCAGTACCACCGCGTGACCTACGAAGGGTTCGCCCCGCACCAGGTGCCGTTGATCGTCGAGTGCGTCACCGACAACATCAACCGCACCGTGGCGGAAATCCGCGTGGCCTTCCGCAAGGGCCAACTGGGGGCTTCCGGTTCCGTGGCCTGGGACTTCAACCACGTTGGCCTCATCGAAGCGTCGCCGGACAGCCCGGACGCTGATCCGGAAATGGCCGCGATTGAAGCCGGCGCCCAGGACTTCGAAGAGGGTGAAGAAGAAGGCACGACCCTGTTCATTACCGAGACCACCGACCTGGACGCCGTGCAAAAAGCCTTGCCGGAGCAGGGCTTCACCGTACTGTCGGCCAAGCTGGGCTACATCTCGAAAAACCCGGTGAGCGGCTTGACCGAGGCGCAGATGGCGGAAGTCGAAGCCTTCCTCGAAGGTCTGGACAACCATGACGACGTGCAGGATATGTTCGTCGGCTTGGCAGGCTGATTGAGAGCTGAATAAGCTCGGCTTGAATGTGGGAGGGGGCTTGCCCCCGATGGCGGTGGGTCAGCCAACACACCTTTCAACCGTGCCACCGCCATCGAAGCCTCGCTAAAGCTCGACATCTCCCACAGGGGATTGGCGGTATCCACGAGATCCACAGCCGGGCTGCTCTCTACCTGCCACCCGCGATCAAATGTGGGAGGGGGCTTGCCCCCGATGGCGGTGGGTCAGCCAACACACCTGCCAACAATGCCACCGCCTTCGAAGCCTCGCTAAAGCTCGACATCTCCCACAGGGGATTGGCGGTATCCACGAGATCCACAGCCGGGCTGCTTTCTACCTGCCACCAGCAACCCAGTGTGGGAGGGGGCTTGCTCCCACATTGGGTTCAGGGGTGTGGGATAGATTGCAGCAGCGCTTCGACTTCCTCGAAACTCGGCCGTGCCAACACCTCCGGCTGGCAGCAACGCGCCTGCAAGCCTTCTAGCACCTGACGCGTGTCGTCGCTCAAGCCCGTGTCGATCCGCTCCAGCAACTCCCCGAGCAACACCCCGAACGCCCGCACTTCAATGCGCTGCAACGCCCTGGTCTCCAGGGTATCTGCCGTGGCATGGAATGACGCGGCGCCAAAATCCCCCAGCAGGCAATCACCCGCCGCATTCCACAGGATATTGTGGCCGTACAGGTCACCATGGGTGATGCCGTGCCGGTGCAGGTGTGCGGCCACCGAGGCGATGCCCCGCGCCATGCGCAATGCCACGGCGAGGCTGAAGCGGGTGGCAGGGTCGTAGATGTCGCGGGTGCAGGACGCGAGGCTGGGCAGGGCGGCGAGGTTACGGTAGCTCGGTTCGATCAGGTCCATCACCAGCGCGGCCTGGCCGTCGGGGTGGCCCACCACACGGCCTTCGACCTTGATCAGGTTGGGGTGCTGCCCGGCCGCGATGCAGGCCTGCATTTCATGCAATGGCGAGCCGTCGCTGGTGATGGCGCCTTTATAGAGTTTGACCGCGACGGGCTTGGCCTCAGGTTGCCACGTGGCCTTGCGAATCACTCCGGAGGCGCCTTCGCCGAGCACGTCGGCGAGCGCCAGTTGCGCCCAGGGAATATCCGGTGTCGCGTCGTCGTCGGCCACGTCAACCGCCATTTCCACCGGGTTGCCAGCGTAGGCCAGCCAGGTCAGGCTCGGCAGTGTCAGCAGCCATTCGGGCAAGCGGGTCAGACGGTTGGAGGCGATGCGGATCAGCTCAAGGTTCTGGCAGTTGGCCAGGCTCGGCGGCAAATGCGCGAGTTGGTTGCCGGCCAGCATCAGTTTTTGCAGCAACGGCCGCTGGCCCAGTTCGTCGGGCAGTTGGCTGATGCGGTTATCGGTGAGGATCAGCCAGCGCAACTGCGGCGGCAGCGCGGCCGCCGGTACGTGGCGGATCTGGTTGGCCTTGAAGCCGATCATGCTCAGTTTGGCGCACTGGCCCAGGCATTCGGGCAGTTCCGTAAAGGCGTTGTCCGAGCAGAACAGTACGCGCAGGTGCGGCAGGCGATGCAGGTCATCCGGCAGGCTGCTCAGGGCGTTGCCGCTGAGGTTGAGGATTTCCAGGGAGTCGGCCAGTTCGAAGATTTCCCGGGGGAATTCAGTCAGCCCGCAGGACAGGTCCAGGCGCGTGATACCGGCCAGTTGGCCGGCCTTGAGTTGGGCGAGGGTATTCATGAACGGCGCGGTCACTCGGCAAGAGGGCGTAAAAGGCGCTCATGATACCGGGTCGGGCGCGCGTTGCGGGCTGACCGTTTGCAATTGGTTCAGGCGGCTGGCCGTGCGGGCCAGGTCGATGGCCTGGCCTTCCAGGGATTTGGCCAGGGGCTGTTCGCCGATCAGGGTCAACTGCTTATCGCGGTCGTAGAGTACGTCTACCAGGTTGATAAAGCGCTGTTGCACGGCGATCGGGCAATCCGCCAGGTATGGCAGCCCATCGATGATCCAGTGGTCGAAGTCGTCGCACAGCAGCAGGTAGTCCATTACCGCAGTGAGTTGTTCACACAGGTCGCTGAACGTGAAAGCGATGCGGTGTGCTTCGCGCTGGCGGCAGGTCAACTGGCGGGCGCCGACGCTGAGGGGCTGCGGCGGGCAATCGGTGGTGGGCAAGCCAAGGGCCTCACGTTGTGCCGGCGTGCCCGGCCACACGTATTGCCCCTGGGTGAAGCGCTGTTCGGCATGGGCCTGGGGCAGGCTGCGGAAGTCGCGGGGCGAACTGACTTCCAACACCTCCATACGCGCCGCGATCAAGTCGATCACCGGCTTGAAACGCTGGTGGTACAGGGGGTTGGGCAACAGGCCCGCGGGCGGGTAGTTGGAGGTGACCAGCACCAGGACACCGCGTTTGAACAAGGCTTTGAACAGCCGGCTGATCAGCATGGCATCGCCAATATCGTGGACGTGGAACTCGTCGAAGCACAGTACGCGGCAGCCCTCGAGCAGCTCATCCAGGGTCGTGGCCAGTGCGTCTGGCTGCTGACGATGGGCGAACATGCCCCGGTGCAGGCGGGCGAAAAAGTCATGGAAATGCACGCGTTGTTTTTCGGCCATTGGCAACGCCTGGAAAAAACCATCGAGCAGCCAGCTTTTGCCGCGCCCCACCGGGCCGTGCAGGTACAGGCTACGGGTCGGTTGGCCGGCCAGCAGGTGCGCGGTTTCGCGGGCCATGGCGGCGATCGCCTGGGCCTGGCCGGCGCTGAGGGTGTAGCCCTGTTGCTCGGCCTTGTGCTGAAAGAACATCGGGATGGAGGCGTCGACGCGGGTGCCGGGGGTTTTACCGAGCAGGCGTCGGATCAGGGGAAACACGGCCAATGCAAGTCACTCTGTGGTGCGGTGGTCGCTTACTTTAGAGCCCCGGCCATGTTTTGACCAATCGAGAAGGGCGCCGCCAGCCATCTCGAAAAGGCATGGCCTGTAGACACCCGCCCAAGCGCTCAGCAGGCGGCGCGGGTTTGGGAGGGCCGGGTGCACCTGCAACGCCGAGACCTGGACCGATACCGTGGTGTTGGACGTGAGTTTCTAGAACTTCAACAGCGGCGCGGTGGGCTGATCCACCGGGCTGACCATCGCATAGTTGTAGCCGGCGCCGGACCAGTATTCGGCGTGTAAGCCGTCAGCGCTACGGTTGCCACGGGGCAGAAAGCCGTTGTCCGGGCCCGGTGGGCGGATGTAGAAGCTGATGTGTCGACCTTGCGCGTCTTCGTACAACACCATCGCCGCTGCGCCTTGCTCGGTGGTGAGCAAGCGTGCGCTGACCGGCTTGAAACCTGCCTGGCTCAAGTCCGGCAGGCGGTGGGCCTGGTTGAAGTAGCGATCAAGCCAGGTTTGCATCGTGCCGCTGTCCGAAGAGCGGTAGTCGGCCGGCATGATGCCGTCCTGGGCAAACAGGCGGTAGGCCTGCATGGCGTCGGCCATGGGCAGCAGCGGCGATTGCGTGGCTTCACGGGCGTGCCAGCCGCCAATGCCACCGAGGCTGACGGCAATCAGCAGCACCGCCGCTGTCGCGAAATGGCGGCGGGACTGATGCTTGATGCGCTGGCGAATCAGCATCGGGTCCAGCCCAGGGTTGGCCGGCTGGTGCAGGACGCCACTCAGTGCCGCGCGCAGCAATTGCGCATCCTGCTGCCAGGCGTGGACTTGGGCCGCGACTTCGGGGTGGGCCGCCAAGTAGGTTTCAAGCACACGCCGATCACTCTCCAGGAGCTGGTGATCGACGTAGGCATGCAAATCGCGTTCGCTGGGGGGCAGGCTGATCATTTGAGTATCCGCAGGGAAGGGCTGGCGATTTCGCCATCGCTGAGTTGGCGCAGGGCCTGGCGCGCCCGCGACAGGCGCGACATCACCGTGCCGATGGGCACGTCGAGGATTTCTGCGACTTCCTTGTAGCTCAAACCTTCGACCGACACCCACAGCAGCAGCGCACGTTGCTCGGTGTTGAGTTGATCGAAGGCTTGCAAGGTGGCTTGGGCCATCACCGTGCGCTCGACCGAGGGCTCGGCATCATCGCGCCCGGTGAAGAATTCGAGCATGCGTGCATAGCGGCGGGTGCGTCGATGGGCGTCGAGGAACTGCCGGTAGAGGATCGAGAACAGCCAGGCGCGCAGGTCGCCTTCCAGACGTTTGTCGTCCCAGCGGATGATCGCCCGTTCCAGGGTCGACTGCACCAAGTCGTCGGCGCTGCTGGCGTGACGGGTCAGGGACACGGCAAAGCGCCGCAGCCTGGGGATGAGTTCACGTAACTGTTCGTCGAGTTCGTGCATGGGATGCTGGCTGGTCGCTACGTTGGGACTAGAGAGACGTCCGGCGCTGAAGGTTATTCCCCTTTCTCGAAAATAAATCAAAGGCCAGGGAATAGAGCGGATCGGCATTCGTCTCAATGCACCGACCCTATGTTCACCGCCAAAGGCCCTTGGCCCTGGAGTTTCCTGATGGTAGATCACTCACCACCACCCCGTCTTGCGCTGAGTACTGCGAGCCTGATTGCTCGACTTGTCGGCATCGGTGCGGTTGTTGCGGTTGTTGCGGGGGCGTTTGCCTACGTCAACGGCACCCTCGACCCACAACGCCTGCGGCCCACGACGCTGGTCAATGCCCTGGAAACCAATAACGGTGTGCATCCGGGGTTCCGCCGCAACCACGCCAAGGGTGTGTGCGTCGCGGGTTATTTCGAGAGCAGCGCCGAGGCGCGCGCGTATTCCAGCGCCCAAGTCTTCAGCGCAGCCAAAACCCCCATCATCGGCCGATTTGCCTTGCCCAGCGGCAACCCCTATGCACCGGACAGCAGCGTGCCGATCCGCAGTTTTGCCGTGCAATTTACCCAAGCCAACGGCCAGCAGTGGCGCACCGGGATGAACAGCATGCCGGTGTTCCCGGTGGGCACGCCCGAGGCGTTCTACCAACTGCTCAAGGCCGGCGCGCCCGACCCGGCCACCGGCAAGCCGAACCCGGCGAGTATGCCGGCGTTTTTTGCTTCTCACCCTGAGACCGCGCCGTTCCTGGCGTGGGTCAAGACCGCCAGGCCATCGGCCAGCTATGCCACTGAAACCTACAACGGCATCAATGCGTTCTACCTGGTGAGCGCTGACGGCAAACGCCAGGCCGTGCGCTGGGGCGTCGTACCGCAGAGCCAGGATGCACCCGGCGATAGCGCACCGGCAGGCAATGACTTTCTGGAGAAAGACCTGGTGCAGCGCCTGGCGGCAGGACCGCTGCGTTGGCAATTGAACATGACCCTGGCCAACCCCGGTGACCCGCTGGACGATGCGAGCAAGACCTGGGCCGGTGAGCACAAGGTCATCAACGTCGGCAGCCTGGTGCTGGACAGCAGCCAGCCACAGGCCGATGGGGATTGCCGTGACATCAACTTCGACCCGCTGATTTTGCCGAGCGGCATCGAGGCGTCCAATGATCCGCTGCTGGCGGCCCGTTCGGCTGCGTATGCCAGTTCTTACCTGCGTCGCGCTGGCGAAGTCAGCCCCTTGCACAATGCCCCTCAGGAGTCGAAGCCATGAATGCCCAACCACGGTTTTTCACGCCCCTGGCGCGCCTGCTGCATTGGTTGATGGCGCTGATGATCATCGCGATGCTGTTTATCGGTGCGGGGTTGGCCGCGTCGGTGTCCGAGCGGCATGAATGGTTGATTCACCTGCACAAGCCGTTGGGGATTGCGATTCTGGCGCTGGTGATCGTGCGGCTGGTGGTGCGCTTTTCCACGCGCCAACCACCGCTGCCCAGCGATTTGCCGTTGTGGCAAACACTGGCGGCCAAGGCGTCTCACCTGGTGCTGTATGCCTTGATGCTGGTGCTGCCGCTGCTGGGTTGGGCGATGATTTCAGCCGCGGGCGACCCGGTGATGCTGAGCAGTTCGATACAACTGCCGGCGCTGGTAGGCGCGAATGCACCATTGTTCGCGGTGTTACGCAAGGCCCATGGGTATCTGGCCTACCTGCTGTTCCTGACGGTGCTTTTGCACCTGGCGGCGGCGTTATTCCACGGGCTCATTCGGCGCGATGGCGTGTTGCAAAGCATGACCGGTACCAAAGACTGAGGCTGCCATTGAACCCTTGCCGGACCAGGCAAGGGTTAGCGCAGGACGGTCACGATATCGGCGATCGTGCTCAACACATCCTTACCCAATTGCATCGAGCGTTTGCCCGACCAGCCGGTGTGCGGGTTGGGCGCATCGTCGTTGTCCTTGAACGGCATTTCCAGGGTCAGCGAAAGGCAATCGTATTTCTCGCCGACGGCATTGCAGGCCAAGGTCATGTTGGCTTCGCCCGGCAGGTCGCGGGTGTAGCCGTGGGTGGTCTGGAAGTCACGGGTCAGCGCGCTCAGGTGGCTGCGGAAGTGTTTTTCCAGGGCTTCGATGCGCGGGGTGTATCCCGGGTTGCCTTCGCAACCGGCGGTGAACACGTAGGGGATTTCCTCGTCGCCATGGATGTCGAGGAACAGGTCGACGCCATGCTTTTCCATCTGTTGCTGCACGAACAGCACTTCCGGGCTGGTTTCCTGGTTGGCGCTCTGCCACGCGCGGTTGAGGTCCTGGCCCATGGCGTTGGTGCGCAAGTGGCCATGGAAGGCACCGTCAGGGTTCATGTTGGGGATCAGGTACAGGTCGGCAACGGCCAGGAGCTTCCTCAGCTCGGCATCGCCATCCTGTTGCAGGCGTTCGATGATGCCTTCCATGAACCATTCGGCCATGTGTTCGCCGGGGTGTTGCTGGGCGATGATCCAGACCTTGCGCCGGTTGCTGCCGCCTTTGCCACGACGTAGCAACTGGATATCACGGCCTTCGACACTTTTACCGGTGGCCAGCAATTTAGCGCCTGCGCGGGTCACGGCCTGCTCGATCAGCCAGTCGTGGCGTTCGCGGCTGTAGGGTTCGAAGTAGGCGAACCAGGCGTGTTTCTCACGGGTTTCGAGGCTGATGTGCAAGGTCTCGCCATCAAAGCGCGTGGGCACGCGGAACCAGTTGATATGGTCGTAGGAGGCGACAGCGTTGTAGCCGCTCCACGCATGCTTATAGGAAGAATGGCTGGCGTTGCTCAGGCGGAAAGTGTGGGTATGGCCCACGTGCATGCCTTCGGCCTTGAAGTGGAACCACTGGAAATGTGCGCTGCGGGTATCGGGTTCGATGGCGAGCAGCAACTGATAGGCATCGCTGGCATCCAGAACCTGGATATTGCCACTGTCGAAGTCGGTGCTGATCTTGATAGAGGTCAAGGCCACGGTCATAGTCGGGTTGCCTGGGTATGAATGTTGTGGCGGTTATATTACACAGGCACCGGGCAAAATCTTGACGCAAAATTGTTGCGGAGGAGGGGGGGCGTCGTCCTTGACGCTGGGGCAGCTTAGAATCTATGAGATTGATTCTCAAGCGCTATTTCTCAAAGATCTGGGCTAGAGCCTTCGATCGGCTTTCTTTGGACGATGGTCTTTTGCTACCATGCGCGCCATTCAGCAACACACAGTCTTCATTAGCCTGAAGCCATGCCAGGGAAACTGGCAAAAAAAAAGACCCGGCCAAAGAGCCGGGTCAAAAACCGTGATTAGCCTGATGAGGAGATATTCCAAGAGTCCGACCTAAGGTCCCTTGGTCTATCGACTGATCTCGCGATCAGCTGAGCCCAATAATAATCATTATCATTTGCAAGTCAAATGTTTTTATCCGTGAGATAGAAATATTTTTCCTGCGCGCCCGTCACACGCTTGCCTGAGCCTTCGGCGCCTGCAGCGACTGCTCCACCATCGCCTTCGCCATATCGATCAAATACACCACTGAGAATGCCAGGTCGCGTTGATTGCCTTGATGGCTGTTCGCTGATTCGTAGGCGGTGGCGGCAGCACTGCGCAGCAGGTCCGAGGCGTGCACCAGGGCTTCTTCGTGGCTGATGTCGGGTTTGACGCGAAAGAAGGTGTCATCCGAGGGCGATGGCGACATATCTTCTTTCAAGTAATAGTCCAGGGCTCGCTGGGCGGCGCTGCTGCCGCGCATGTCGAGCAATTCGCTGGTTTCGGGTGTTTCAGGCAGGCGGTGCGGGCTTGTCGTCATAAGGGGCGGTACTCTGGGTGGGTGTCGAAAACCTTATGTTCGATGATAGTACGTATCGTATTTATGTCGTTTTATGGATTACTACAAACTGTTTATTGCCCTGAAAAATACGCATCGTATTGTCACGCACCATGGATAACTGGATAGCGTTGGTCAAAGCCAACATGAAAGACCGCAAGGTCACGCAGGATCAACTGGCCGAACGCCTGGGCATGTCCCAGGGCGGGGTGGGCCATTGGCTCAACAAACGCCGTGTGCCAAGCCTGGCCGACATGAACCGGGTTCTCGCGGAACTGGGGCTGGGCTACCTGGAAGTCGCCTTGCAGATTCGCGAAAAGACCGCCGAGGCACTGCCCGCGCAACCTCCCTACAACCCGTATTTTCGATACCCGGTCAACGATTGGACGGGCATGTGCGAAATTCGCGAAGAGCACGGCGCGTACGCCACCACCCGCTTCGAACTGACGGACTACCACGCCCGCGGTGACGCCTTCTGGCTCCCGGTGAGGGGAGACGCCATGACCGCCCCCAGCGGCCTGAGCATCGGTGCGGGCATGCTGATCCTGGTGGACCCGGCTATCGATGCCCAACCTGGCAAGCTGGTGGTCGCCCAATGGGCTGACAGCCCCCAGGCGACTTTTCGCCAACTCATGGAAGAAAGCGGCCAGCTTTACCTGGTGCCGCTCAACCCCACCTATCCGAAGCAGCGGTTCACCGAGGATTGCCGCATCCTCGGCGTGGTGGTGCAGGCCACGGCGAAGTTCTAGTCGGCTGTTTCGAGCTCCACCAGCGCGCAGCCTTCGGCAACCATTTCGCCTTCCTCGCAGAACAACGCCTTGATCACCCCGGCCTGCGGCGCACGGATGCTGTGTTCCATCTTCATTGCTTCCAGCACCACCAGTTGCGTGCCGGCCTCCACGGCTTGGCCGACTTCCACCAGCACCCGCACGATGCTGCCGTTCATGGGCGCGGTCAGGCCGCCTTGATGGAACTGGCCGGCCTCGACCGCTGCAATCGGGTCGAACAGGCTGACCGCGTGCAACTCGCCATCCCAGCGCAGGTACAGGGTGCTTTCGCTGCGCACCGCCAGATGAGCGCGGCGTACGCCCTGGTGCTCGATCAGCAGTTGTTCGCCGCGCAACAGCGGGGGCTGGGTGGGTAATGTCACCAACCGATCCTGCCCATTGCAGCTCAAGTGCAGCGAGACTTCGGCGGGCAGGCCGGCACGAAAACCGCGCGTGTCCGCCCAAGGCCCGTCACCGGCTGGCAAGCTCTGTATGAACGCCGCGGCCGCGGCCTGCCAGAACTCATCGCTCAAGGCGCCAGG
Source organism: Pseudomonas gorinensis (assembly GCF_042015035.1). Lineage (NCBI taxonomy): Bacteria > Pseudomonadati > Pseudomonadota > Gammaproteobacteria > Pseudomonadales > Pseudomonadaceae > Pseudomonas > Pseudomonas gorinensis. Next base: position 4,775,093 of record NZ_CP167125.1, on the reverse strand, counting down.
TACCGGCAGCAGCTCATCCTGATAGCGCGGGATAAACCCGGTATCCAGCTCCGCCGCGGCAAACGCGGGGTGGGCGATGATTCGACGCAGGAAGCTCAGGTTGGTCCGCAGCCCGCCCACCGCAAATTCATCCAGCATGCTCAACAGCCGCAATCGCGCCTGTTCACGGTCTTCGCCCCAGGCAATCAGCTTGCCGAGCATCGGGTCGTAGAAGGGCGACACGCTGTCGCCCTGCTCGACGCCGCTGTCCACGCGTCGCCCCGGGCCGGGGGCTGATTCGCGGTACAGCGCCAGGTGCCCGGTGGCCGGCAGGAAATCGTTGGAGGGGTCTTCGGCGTACAGCCGTACTTCGATGGCATGGCCGATCAGCGGCACTTGTGCCTGGGTGATCGGCAGCGCTTCACCCTGGGCCACGCGAATCTGCCAGGCCACCAGATCGAGGCCGGTAATCGCTTCAGTCACCGGGTGTTCCACTTGCAGGCGCGTGTTCATTTCCATAAAGAAAAACTCGCCACGGGCATCCAGCAGAAATTCCACCGTGCCCGCGCCCACATAGCCAATGGCCTGGGCTGCGCGTACCGCCGCTTCGCCCATGGCCTTGCGCTGTTCAGCACTCAAGCCAGGCGCCGGGGCTTCCTCGACGACTTTTTGGTGCCGACGCTGGATCGAGCAATCGCGCTCATTGAGGTACAGGCAATGCCCCTGCTGGTCGGCAAACACCTGGATCTCCACATGGCGCGGCTTGAGCAGGTATTTTTCCACCAGCATCTGCCCATTGCCGAACGACGACAGCGCCTCGCGCTGGGCAGAGGCCAATGCCTCGGCCAACTGACTGACGTCCTCGACCACTTTCATTCCCTTGCCGCCGCCGCCGGCCGTGGCCTTGAGCAGCACCGGGTAGCCGATACGCGCGCAGGCATCGCGGAACGTCTCCAGGTCCTGGGCTTCGCCGTGGTAACCCGGCACCAGCGGCACGCCGGCGGTCTCCATCAACGCCTTGGCGGCCGACTTGCTGCCCATGGCGTCGATCGCCGAGGCGGGCGGGCCGAGGAAGATCAAGCCAGCGGCCTCGACCGCGCGGGCAAACCCGGCGTTTTCCGACAGGAAGCCGTAGCCCGGATGAATCGCCTGGGCGCCGCTGGCCTGGGCCGCGGCGATCAATTTGTCGATCTGCAGGTAGCTGTCCGTGGCTTTGCTGCCCCCCAGGTCGACGCGGATATCCGCCTCGCGACTATGGCGCGCGTCGCGGTCCGTGGCGCTGTGTACAGCGACGGTGGTCAAGCCCATGGCCTTGGCGGTGCGCATCACCCGGCAGGCGATTTCACCACGGTTGGCCACCAGTACGGTGGTCAGTGTGCTCATGAACGGGGCTCCTGGGATTGCCAACTGGGCGTACGTTTTTGCAGGAACGCGCGCAAGCCTTCCTGGCCTTCGGCGCTGACGCGAATGCGGGCGATGGCATTTTCGCAATAGCGGCGCAGGGCCGGGGTGAGAGCGCCGTTACCGACCTCGCGCAATAAGTCTTTGCTGGCGCGCATCGCCGCCGGGCTGTTTTGCAGCAGGTTGGCAACCCATTGCGCGACCTGTTGTTCCAGCGTATCGGTCGGATAGCTTTCCGCCAGCAGGCCGATATCCCGCGCCCGTTGGCCGCCAAACCGTTCGGCCGTCAGCGCATAACGCCGGGCTGCGCGCTCGCCGATCGCCTGTACCACAAACGGGCTGATCACCGCTGGCGCCAAGCCAATACGCACTTCTGACAGGCAGAACTGTGCGTCATCGGCACCAATCGCCATGTCGCAGCAACTGATCAGGCCCAATGCGCCACCGTAGGCCGCGCCTTGCACCACTGCCAGGGTGGGGATCTTCAGCTTCGCCAGGTTGTACATCAGCTCGGCCAGTTCGCGGGCGTCGTCCAGGTTGGTGTGGTAGTCCAGCTCGGCCGATTGCTGCATCCAGGCCAGGTCGGCCCCGGCGCTGAAGTGCTTGCCGCGCCCGCGCAGGACCAGGAAGCGCAGGGACGGATCACCTTGCACCTGGTCGAGGGCGATGATCAGTTCGCGGATCATCTCGGCGTTGAATGCGTTGTTCTTGGCTTCACGACTGAGCCATAGCGTGGCAAAGCCACGGCTGTCGGTGATCAGTTCGAGGGTGTTGAAATCGCTCATGCAAGGAGCTCCATGATGATGAGAGGTCTCCTGTAGGAGCGAGCTTGCTCGCGAAAAACGTCCAGGCAACGCGTTCATCCAGAATGCTCGCGTTATCGTTAACGACCTTCGCGAGCAAGCTCGCTCCTACAGGTTACATGCGGAACACGCCGAAGCGGCTCGGCTCGATGGGGGCATTCAGCGCGGCAGACAGCGCCAGGGCCAGCACGTCGCGGGTCTGCATCGGGTCGATGACGCCGTCGTCCCACAAGCGCGCGCTGGAGTAGTAGGGATGGCCCTGGGTTTCATACTGGTCGAGGATCGGCTGCTTGATCGCCGCTTCTTCCTCGGCACTGAACGCAACCCCTGCACGTTCGGCCTGTTCACGCTTGACCTGCACCAGCACCCCTGCGGCCTGCTCGGCACCCATCACACCGATGCGCGCGTTCGGCCACATCCATAAAAAGCGCGGGTCGTAGGCGCGGCCGCACATCCCATAGTTACCGGCACCAAAGCTGCCGCCGATGATCACCGTGAATTTCGGCACCTTGGCGCAGGCCACGGCGGTGACCAGCTTGGCGCCATGCTTGGCGATACCGCCGGCCTCGTATTTCTGGCCGACCATAAAGCCGGTGATGTTCTGCAAGAACAGCAGCGGAATCCCGCGCTGGCAGGCCAGCTCGATAAAGTGCGCGCCTTTTTGCGCGGCTTCCGCAAACAAAATCCCGTTGTTGGCCAGGATCGCAATCGGATAGCCGTGCAAGTGGGCAAAACCGCACACCAGGGTGGTGCCGAACAGGGCCTTGAATTCATCGAACACCGAGCCGTCCACCAGCCGTGCGATCACTTCGCGCACATCGAACGGTTGCTTGGCATCGGCCGGGATCACGCCATAGAGCTCCTCGCTGCTATACAACGGCGCCACCGGCGTGCGTTGCAGCAACTGGCCCTGCTTGTGCCAATTGAGGTGGGCGACGCTGCGGCGGGCCAGGGCCAGGGCGTGCTCGTCGCTGTCGGCATAGTGGTCGGCTACGCCAGAAATCTTGCAGTGCACATCGGCACCGCCGAGGTCTTCAGCGCTGACCACTTCACCGGTCGCCGCCTTCACCAGCGGCGGGCCGGCGAGGAAGATGGTGGCCTGCTGGCGCACCATGATCGCTTCGTCGGCCATCGCCGGCACGTAGGCGCCGCCGGCGGTGCACGAACCCATCACCACGGCGATCTGCGGGATGCCCTGGGCACTCATGTTCGCCTGGTTGAAGAAGATCCGCCCGAAGTGCTCACGGTCGGGAAACACTTCATCCTGGCGCGGCAGGTTGGCGCCACCTGAGTCCACCAGGTAGATGCACGGCAGGCGATTCTGCTCGGCGATGGTTTGGGCGCGCAGGTGTTTCTTCACGGTCAGCGGGTAGTAGGAGCCGCCCTTCACCGTGGCATCGTTGGCGACGATCATGCATTCAACCCCTTCGACCCGGCCTATCCCGGCAATCACGCCGGCGGCAGGCACGTCTTCGCCATACACCTGGTGGGCGGCCAGTTGGCTGAGTTCAAGGAACGGTGAGCCTGGGTCGAGCAAGCGGTTGATGCGCTCGCGCGGCAACAGTTTGCCGCGTGAAGTGTGGCGCTCCTGGGCCTTGGCGCCGCCACCCTGCTGCACGTGGGCGAGCAGGGTGTGCAGGGCGTCGACCTGTTGGCGCATCGCTGCGTCATTGGCGATGAACTCCGCCGAGCGCGGGTTGAGCTGGGTGTGCAAGGTGGCCATGACGTGTTCCTTCAGCGGGTTTCGTTGAAGAGTTCGCGACCGATCAGCATCCGCCGAATCTCACTGGTGCCGGCCCCGATTTCATACAGCTTGGCGTCACGCAGCAGGCGTCCGGCAGGGAATTCGTTGATATAGCCGTTGCCGCCGAGGATCTGGATGGCATCGAGGGCCATCTGCGTCGCGCGTTCGGCGCTGTAGAGGATCACCCCGGCCGCATCCTTGCGCGTGGTTTCGCCACGCTCGCAGGCTTGCGCCACTGCGTAGAGGTAGGCGCGGCTGGCATTGAGTTGGGTGTACATGTCGGCGACCTTGCCCTGGATCAGCTGGAATTCGCCGATGCTCTGGCCGAACTGCTTGCGGTCGTGGATGTAGGGCACGATCAGGTCCATGCACGCCTGCATGATCCCGGTCGGGCCACCGGAGAGCACCACGCGTTCGTAGTCCAGGCCGCTCATCAGCACTTTCACACCGCCGTTGAGGGCACCGAGGATATTGTCTTCGGGGACTTCCACATCATCGAAAAACAGCTCGCAGGTGTTGGAGCCGCGCATGCCCAGTTTGTCGAACTTGTTGCTGCGGCTGAAGCCTTTCCAGTCACGCTCGACGATGAAGGCGGTGATGCCGTGGGGGCCCTTTTCCAGGTCGGTCTTGGCGTAGATCACATAGGTGTTGGCGTCAGGGCCGTTGGTGATCCAGGTCTTGCTGCCGTTGAGCACGTAGCGGTCGCCACGCTTGTCGGCGCGCAGCTTCATCGAGACCACATCGGAGCCGGCATTCGGCTCGCTCATGGCCAGGGCGCCCACATGTTCGCCGCTGATCAGTTGAGGCAGGTACTTGAGCTTCTGCTCATGGTTGCCGTTGCGGTTGATCTGATTGACGCAGAGGTTGGAGTGGGCGCCGTAGGACAGCGCCACCGACGCCGAACCGCGGCTGATTTCTTCCATGGCCACCACGTGGGCCAGGTAACCCAGGCCGGCACCGCCGTACGCTTCCGGCACCGTGATGCCCAGCAGGCCCATGTCGCCAAACTTGCGCCACAGGTCGGCGGGAAACAGGTTGTCGATGTCGATCTGTGCCGCGCGAGGGGCGATCTCCTTGGCCACGAAGGACTGCACCTGGTCGCGCAACATGTCGATGGTTTCACCGAGGGCGAAGTTCAGGGAGGGATAACTCATGGACGGGCACCTTAAGTTGAACTTTGTTGTTATGTGGGTGGGGCGCCGGGGGAGGGCGATCACCTTTACGTTAACGTAAGCTTGCGTTGCGGTGCTGTCAATCGTAGTTTACGTTTACGTCAACCTACAAAAAAGACAACAGGGGTCGTTATGGATCAACCGAATCCGAGCTACAGCCGTGGCTCCCAGGACAAGACGCTGCTGGCCATGACCATCGGTCAGGCCTTCGATCGCACCGTTGCGCAGCATCCCGATGGCGAAGCCCTGGTGGTGCGCCACCAACAGCGCCGCTACACCTGGCGGCAACTGGCCGAGACCGTTGACCTGCACGCCCGCGCGTTCCTGGCCCTGGGCATGCAAACCGGCGACCGCCTGGGCATCTGGGCGCCCAATTGCGCCGAATGGTGTATCAGCCAAATCGCCAGCGCCAAGCTCGGGGTGATCCTGGTCAATATCAACCCGGCCTATCGCAGCAGTGAGTTGGAATACGTGCTCAAGCAATCCGGTTGCCAGTGGCTGGTGTGCGCCGGGTCATTCAAGACGTCCGATTACCATGCCATGGTGCAGGCGCTGAAGCCCGACCTGCGTGGCGTCATCAGCCTTGACCCCAGCCCGCCCCCGGGTTTCCTGCCCTGGTCGCAGTTGGCGGCACTCGGGGCGGGAGTCGCGCCGGAACAGGTGCGCAGCCGTCAAGCCAGCCTGAGCTTTGATCAAGCCGTCAATATCCAGTACACCTCCGGCACTACCGGCTTCCCCAAGGGAGCCACCCTCAGTCACCACAACATCCTCAACAACGGCTACATGGTCGGCGAAAGCCTGGGCCTCACCGCGCAGGATCGCCTGGTGATCCCGGTGCCGCTGTACCACTGCTTTGGCATGGTGATGGGCAACCTGGGCTGTATCACCCATGGCACCACCATGATCTACCCCAATGACGGCTTCGATCCGCTGCTGACGCTCACCGCCGTCGCCGAAGAGCGCGCCACTGGCCTGTACGGCGTGCCCACCATGTTTATCGCCATGCTCGATCATCCGCGCCGGGGCGAGTTGGAGCTGTCGTCCCTGCGTACCGGCATCATGGCCGGCGCCACGTGCCCCATTGAAGTGATGCGCCGGGTCATCGGCGAATTGCATATGGGCGAGGTGCAGATTGCCTACGGCATGACCGAAACCAGCCCGGTGTCGTTGCAGACCGGCGCCGATGATGACCTGGAGCGTCGGGTCACCACGGTGGGGCGTACCCAGCCACACCTCGAACACAAGATCATCGACATCGACGGTAACACCGTGGCGCGCGGCGAGACGGGCGAGCTGTGTACCCGTGGCTACAGCGTGATGCTCGGCTACTGGAACAACCCGGAAGGTACCCGCGAGGCCATCGACGACGCGGGCTGGATGCACACCGGCGACCTGGCGACCATGGACGCGCACGGCTACGTATGCATCGCCGGGCGCAACAAAGACATGATCATTCGCGGTGGCGAGAACGTGTACCCGCGGGAGCTGGAAGAGTTTTTCTTTACCCATCCGGCGGTGGCCGACGTGCAGGTTATTGGTGTTCCGGATGAGCGTTATGGCGAAGAGATTGTGGCCTGGGTCAAGTTTCACCCTGGGCACGTGGTCAGCGCGCTGGAGTTGCACACCTGGTGCAAGGGGCGCATCGCGCACTTCAAGACGCCCAAGCATTTCAAGTTCGTGGACGAATTTCCGATGACCGTCACGGGCAAGGTCCAGAAATTCCGCATGCGCGAGATCAGTATCGAGGAGTTGGCGTCGCGCAACGACTGAGGGAAAGCGCCGCTGCCTGAGGAGGCGTGCACACAGCACAAAGGGGACCCTAGGGTCCCCTTTAATTTGTCGTTGCCTGCTCTTTTTTTATTATTGAGGGGCGGTCTGTTGTTGTTTTTGGTAACCGTGACCCTTTACCGCTGTTTTTGGCGACCCCCATCCGGGGTCAAGAGCAAACGTATTTTTTTGAGCGCTGATCTGCTTCTTCGCAAGCGATCCAACCAGTGGCAGCTACCTGAGGTAGTTTTATTTTTCTCTATCCGGTTGCGGGTTTCGGCATGCCGTACCCTGCGAAGCACATCTTCTCCAAAAAAATCTGTTAGCTGCGTCTCTGCCGTGTTGTTTTTGTTATGTCAGAGTCGTTACGTCTTATTTTTATTAGGTTTGGCGCTTTTTATTCTTGTTATGCCATAGAGATAGCAGAACCCGTGCCAACTTTATAAAGTCTTTTAGAATCAATGAGTTAATTTTTGTGTGCGATTTGGCCTACGGCGAATGCCACAAAATATGTTCCCGTGTTACTCGATGTGTAGCGGTGCGGTAACACATCGTCACGGATCGGTTACTCACTGTGTGCTACGCACCTTGGCCACACGCGAACCGGTGGGGCGGCCCAGCACTGTGCAGATCTGTTGGCCGGCCCGGATCAGTTGCTCCAGGTCGATGCCCGTGTGGATCCCCAGCCCATCGAGCAGGTACACCACGTCCTCGGTGGCGACGTTACCGCTGGCGCCCTTGGCGTAGGGGCAGCCGCCGAGGCCCGCGATAGAGCTGTCGAACACATTGATCCCTTCCAACAGGCTGGCGTAGACATTGGCGATCGCCTGCCCATACGTGTCGTGGAAGTGCCCCGCCAACTTGTCCCGCGGTACCTGCGCACCCACCACCTCGAACAGCCGCCGCGTGGCGCCGGCCGTGCCGGTGCCGATGGTGTCGCCCAGGGACACTTCATAGCAGCCCATGGCATACAGCTCACGAGCCACTGCCGCCACTTGCTCCGGGGCGACCGCGCCTTCGTACGGGCAACCCAGCACACAGGACACATAGCCACGCACACTGATGCCGTGCTGCTTGGCCGCCGCCATGATCGGCGCAAAACGCTCCAGGCTTTCGCTGATGGAACAGTTGATATTGCGCTGGGAAAACGCCTCGGAGGCTGCCGCAAACACTGCGACTTCCTTCACGCCGGCCGCCAGCGCGTCTTCAAACCCGCGCAGGTTCGGTGCCAACGCGCCATAGGTGACACCGGGCTTGCGCTGGATCTGCGCAAACACCTCAGCGGAACCGGCCATCTGTGGCACCCATTTGGGCGAGACGAAACTGCCCACCTCGATATAGCCCAGGCCGGCGGCACTCAGGGCATCCACCAACTGCACCTTGTCGGCCACGCTGATGGGTTGGGCTTCGTTCTGCAAACCGTCGCGCGGGCCGACTTCGACCAGGCGCACGTGGGAGGGGAGGGACATGGCAACTACCTTCTGTTCAATGGCCAGCCTGGCCTTGGATGGTCTCGGCCAGGGCCTGGGTGCAGCGCTCTTCGGCGGTGTCCAGTTCCAGCTTCATTTGTTCGATATCCAGCAACTGTTGCTCCAACTGTTCACGGCGTTCGGCGATCTTCGCCAGCATGCTGTTGAGCTGGATATGGTTGCCGCTGGCGGGGTCGTAGAGTTCGATCAATTCACGGCACTCGGCCAGGGAAAAACCGATGCGCTTGCCACGCAGGATCAGCTTCAGGCTGACCTTGTCCCGCGCCGAGTAGATGCGTTCCTGGCCTCGGCGTTCCGGGGCCAGCAGGCCTTGTTCTTCATAGAAGCGAATGGCGCGGGTGGTGATGTCGAGCTCGCGGGCGAGGTCGGAGATGCTGTAGGTCGTGCTCATGGGGGCGCTCAAGAAGGTCTTGGCGTTAAGCTAATGGCAGGTTGACGTGAACGTCAAGGGCCGCTGCGCAGCCCATCGGGGGCAAGCCCCCTCCCACAGGGGAGGCTTTTCACCCTCAGGCCTGCTGTTTATCCAGCTTCTTTTCGTGAGCCGTGACTTGCTGGCACAACTCGATCATTTGCTCACGCATCCAGCGGTTGGCCGGGTCCTGGTCGGTGCTTTCGTGCCAGTACAGGTGGGTTTCCACCGGCGGCACGTCATTGACCGGCAGGTTGAACCAGTGCAGGTCATGACGGCGGGCGAAGCGTTCGGGCACGGTCATCACCATGTCGGTCTGCTGCAACACTTGGGAGGCCATCAGGTAATGCTGGGAGCGCAGGGCAATCTTGCGCTGGATGCCCATCTTGCCCAGGGCCAGGTCGACATGGCCCAGGCCATTGCGGCGGCTGGAGATATGGATATGGGTCAGCGACAGGTAGTCATCCAAGGTGAATTTGTCCTTGCCCGCCATGGGATGGCCCTTGCGCATGGCACAGACGTAGCGGTCTTCCATCAGCTTGACGTGGCGCACCTGCGGGTCGGTGTTGAGCGGCGCGTCCACGGCAAAATCCAGGCGCCCGGCGGCCAGTTCCTTGGTGGTTTCGCGGCGCTTGGACAGGAAACTCTCGATCACCACCGTCGGTGCCAGGCGGCGCAGACGCTGGAACAGCAACGGCAGGATCACCGCCTCGGTGAGGTCGGTCATGCTGATGCGATAGGTCTTGGCCGCCTGCTGAGGGTTGAAAATCCGGCTTTCCTGCACCGACACCCGCAGCAACGACAACGCATTGCGCACCGGACCGATGATGTTCTGCGCCATCGGCGTGGGCACCATGCCTTGGGCGGTGCGCACGAACAGCGGGTCGTTGAAGGTCTCGCGCAAGCGGGCCAGAGCGTTGGATACCGCTGGTTGGGTAATGCCGACAATCTGCCCGGCGCGGGTCAGGTTGGCTTCGGTGTAGATCGCGTCAAAGACGATGAAGAGGTTGAGGTCGACCTTGCTCAGATTCATTTCGTTGCGCTCTTATTGTTAGGTGGCCATACGTCGATCATATATCGGTGATGAATGTTAATACACGCCGAGAATAGGCTAGGTAAATTATCAACCCTGTTCTAGCATCGAATGCATGACCTAAACAACCTCTCCAAGAAGGGAGCTGCTCATGGATTTCGCCTATTCGCCCAAGGTTCAGGAACTGCGTGAACGCGTTACAGCGTTCATGGACGCTTACGTTTACCCGGCCGAGCCGGTGTTCGAACGCCAAGTCAGCGAAGGCGACCGCTGGCAGCCCACCGCGATCATGGAAGAGCTGAAGGCGAAAGCCAAAGCCGAGGGCCTGTGGAACCTGTTCCTGCCTGAATCCGAGCTGGGCGCCGGCCTGACCAACCTTGAATACGCGCCACTGGCCGAGATCATGGGCCGCTCGCTGCTGGGCCCGGAGCCGTTCAACTGCTCGGCCCCCGACACCGGCAACATGGAAGTGCTGGTGCGCTACGCCAACGAAGAGCAGAAACAACGCTGGCTCCAACCGCTGCTGCGCGGCGAAATCCGCTCGGCCTTCGCCATGACCGAGCCCGATGTGGCCTCCTCGGATGCCACCAACATGGCTGCCCGCGCCGAACGCCAGGGCGACGAGTGGGTGATCAACGGCAAGAAGTGGTGGACCTCCGGCGCCTGCGACCCGCGCTGCAAGATCCTGATCTTCATGGGCCTGAGCAATCCTGATGCACCGCGTCACCAGCAACACTCGATGATCCTGGTGCCGGTGGACGCCCCGGGGGTGAAGATAGTGCGCCCGCTGCCGGTGTTCGGTTACGACGACGCGCCCCATGGCCACGCCGAAGTGCTGTTCGACAATGTGCGCGTGCCGTATGAAAACGTGCTGCTCGGCGAAGGCCGTGGCTTTGAAATCGCCCAGGGTCGCCTTGGCCCGGGCCGCATCCACCACTGCATGCGCTCCATCGGCATGGCCGAGCGCGCACTGGAATTGATGTGCAAGCGCGCCGTCAGCCGCACCGCATTCGGCAAGCCATTGGCACGCCTGGGCGGCAATATCGACAAGATCGCCGACTCGCGCATGGAAATTGACATGGCGCGCCTGCTGACCTTGAAAGCGGCGTACATGATGGACACCGTGGGCAACAAAGTGGCGAAAAGCGAAATCGCCCAGATCAAGGTCGTGGCGCCGAATGTGGCGTTGAAAGTGATCGACCGCGCGATCCAGATTCATGGTGGCGCCGGGGTTTCCAACGACTTTCCGCTGGCCTACATGTACGCCATGCAACGTACCCTGCGCCTGGCCGACGGCCCGGACGAAGTGCACCGCGCGGCGATCGGCAAGTTCGAGATCGGCAAGTATGTGCCACGGGAGATGATGCGCAGCGGGCAGTAACACCGCGTCGCCTGCAATCGGGGGCAAGCCCCCTCCCACATTTTGATTTGGGAATACATTCAAAGTGTGGGAGGGGGCTTGCCCCCGATGAGGCCGGATCAGGCCCTGAAGATCCCACAGCCCTCAGTACACCCAAACCTCCACCCGCCGATTCTTGATCCGCCCTTCATCCGCGGTATTCGCCGCCACCGGCATTTGCGCGCCGAACCCGCGAATATCCCTCAGCACCACGCCGCTCTTGACCAATTCACGGCGCACCGCCATCGCCCGCAATTTCGACAGCAGCGCCGCGCGCTGCGGGTCACTCTTGGCATCGCCAAACCCTACCAGCGTCACCTGCTTGTCGAGCTTGTCGTGGCTTTTGATATAGGCCACCACGCGTTGCAGATCTTGACGCGCCTTGTTATCCAGGCTGGCGCTGCCTTCCTCGAAACGAAAATTCACCGTCAGGCGCTGGGCGTCGCGGGCGATCGCCTGATAGTCCTCGGGCATCGACGCTCGCGGCTCTACCCCAATCGCCTGCACCTGCTGTGCGATAAATCCGTTGGCCGCGACAATCGCCTGGCCTTTGCTGCTCTGGGTAAAGTCCACCAGCGCCTTGGCCCATGGATTACGTGTGGACGGTGGCAGGTAAAAGAACAGTCGTCGGGAGAGAGGGTAATCCTCCGTGGCGATCAGGCTGTTCAAGGGCAACATGGGTTGCGAGTCACCATCGACAATCGCCACCGCCTTGGCCTGACGCACATAGGGCAGGCCGATAAAGCCGATGCCATGGGGGTCACGGCTCACCGCGTCGGACAGTTGCTCGCTGGACTCGAAACGCTTGGCGGACGCCGCCAGGGGTTTGCCGCGCCGGCTCAGCACCAGTTCCTTGAAGGTGTCATAGGTACCGGACTGGTCATCGCGCGCGTACAGATTGATCGTCCCGCCGACACCGCCCAGGGCCTCCCAGGTACTGATTTCGCCATTGAAGATCTGCGCCAGTTGCTCGGTGTTCAGGGTGTCCAGCGGGTTGCGCGGATTGAGGATGATCGCCAGGCCGTCGATGGCGATGACCTGCTCGGCCTCAGGGCTTTTCAGGTCACCCAGGGGTTCGAGCTCCACCAGTTCACTGTCCTTGATCGGGCGGGATGAAGCTGCCAGGTCGGCGCTGGATTTTTTCAGCGCGACAAACCCGGTGCTGGAACCATGGGCCGCGACCTCTATGGTCACGACCTTGCCCTGGCGCGTCTTGCCGACGACCCGTTGTTCATTGGCGCCTTCGGCGGGTTCGCTGTGTACGCCTTGCAGCCCCTGCTGCTCCATCAAGCCCTTGACCAGTGCCGGCCCCAGCGCTGCGCCAATAGTGTTCGAGCCCTGGATGCGCAGGGCAGGGCCTTGGTCGGGAACGGGTAGAGGGGCAGCAACAGCCGAGAGGGAAAACGCGCTACACAACAGGAACAGAACGCGCAGCATCATGCCGGCACCTTCTCAAGCCAAAGGGAGTGCCGCGAGATTAAGTCAGTCAGGTTGCATAAATATGACTGGCATGCCGCCAATCAAACGGTGGGAGGGGCGGTGCGACGATTCGACAAGCCCGCTCGCCACAGGGGTTCAAGTTTGTCGTGCGACCGCGCTAAATCGGAGATTCATCGGGACCTCCCCCATTTGACCGAGTCCGGCCAGGGAATCAGCTCAGTTCCAACCAGATCGGCGCATGGTCAGACGGCTTCTCCAGGCCACGCAGATCGTAATCCACACCGGCATCCTTGACGCGCGGCAGCAAGCCATTGGAGGCCATGATCACGTCAATCCGCAGCCCACGCTTGGGCTCATCCTCGAACCCACGGCTGCGGTAGTCGAACCAGCTGAAACGGTCGGTCACATCGGGGTTGAGGTGACGGAAGCTGTCCACCAGGCCCCAGTTCTTCAGGCGGGCCATCCACTCGCGCTCTTCCGGCAGGAAGCTGCACTTGCCGGTTTTCAGCCAGCGCTTGGCGTTGTCGGCGCCGATGCCGATATCGCAGTCTTCCGGGGAAATATTCACGTCGCCCATCACCACCAGTGCCTGGTCATTGCTGAACTGGCTTTCCAGCAGCTGTTGCAGGTCTTCGTAGAAGCGCTGCTTGGCCGGGAACTTGGTCGGGTGGTCGCGGCTTTCGCCCTGAGGGAAGTAGCCGTTCATGATGGTCACCGGATGGCCATTTTCATCGGCGAAGGTGCCCCAGATAAAGCGGCGCTGGGCATCTTCTTCATCGCTGGCAAAGCCTTTGTGCACGCTCAAGGCTTCTTTGCGCGACAGCAGGGCCACGCCGTAGTGGCCTTTCTGGCCGTGGTAATACACGTGATAGCCCAGTGCCTGTACTTCGGCCAAGGGGAACTGGTCGTCATGCACCTTGGTTTCCTGCAGGCCAATCACGTCGGGTTGATGCTTTTCAATCAGCGCCGCCAGCTGATGGGGGCGAGCCCGCAGCCCGTTGATATTGAAGGAGACGATTTTCATGGTCGGCAGTCCAGTCTGGCAAAAGGGCGATGCTAGCGGACAAGTCGGACGGGGGCCAGCGTGGCGGTAGGACAGATGCACTGCTAATGTCTGGGAACGACTGGTGCCGCGTAAGTTCGTACTCATAAGAACGCCATCTTTTGAATGGCGCCCAGGGAGACTCACCGTATGCCTGACTCTTTAACCACCCTTGCCGAAGTTCGCTTGCTCAACAGCGACTATTCCCCCGAGGCCCGCTCCCTGCTGTATCAGGCTTATCGCCATGAGCCGACCTTTGCCTACATCTTCGAAGCCGAGCGCCCAGGCTATGAACAGCGGGTGCGCGCCACCGTGCGCGAACTGGTCAAGCAGCATTTCTTTCAGAAACTTCCCGCCATTGGCCTGTTCGTCAATGACCGGCTGATCGGCATCGCCTTGATCGCGCCGCCGCAACGGCGCCTGGGGATCACCGAAAGCTGGGCCTGGCAACTGCGCATGTGGCTGAGCACGGGTGTGCGTGGCACGCGGCGCTACCTCGATTACCATCATGCGGTGCTGGCATGCCTGCCCGCCGAATCGGTGCATGTGTTGCCGCTGCTGGGTATTCACCCACAGTTCCAGGGCAAGCATTACGGCGAACAGTTGCTGACGGCGGTGCACAACTGGTGTGCCGAGGACCCGCATTCGTCCGGTGTGGTGGTGGACACGGGGAATCCACGCTATCTGGATTTCTACCAGCGTCAGGGCTATGAGGAAATCGGCGAGGTTGCTGTAGGACCTGTCCTGGAACATGTGTTTTTTCACCCCAATCCCCAGGCGTTACAGGCTTCAACGGCTTAACGCAGAATTTTTCAGAATCATCTGTGTTCTAAGTTGCTCCCGAGGTCGTGTAGCATCCGCGCCTATGAAGTTTCCAGGAAGATTTACCAGCGGCTTGGTTCTGCTGTTCACAAGCTGCGGCGCGTTCGCGCAAAGCGAATTGGACGTACGGATCAAGCCAACGAACGATGCGCTGAAGGCCAATATCGAAGGTTATATCGGCGGGGTGGGCGATCGTGATGAAGAGGCCTTGCAACGGTTCAGCCGTGGCGCCGAGGAACAGGCGCGCAAAGCCGCCCAGGCGCTGGGGTTCTATCAGCCACGGATCGCAAGCGATGTGAAGGGCGGCAAGACTCCGCGCCTGATCCTCACCATCGACCCCGGCGAACCGGTGCATTTGCGCAACGTGACCATTCGGGTCGACGGCGAGGCCGCGAACCTCAAGGCGTTCCGCGTACCCGTCAGCGACGACCTAAAATCCGGCGCCGTGCTCAACCACGGCCACTACGAAGACGCCAAGCGTCTGATCCAGAACCAGGCCTCGCGCTACGGTTTTTTCAGCGGGCGCTTCACGCGCCAGACACTCTCGGTGGACCCCCAGGCGGGCGTCGCCGATATCGAACTGATCTATGACAGCGGCCCACGCTACACCTTGGGCAAGGTCAGCTTTGCCGGTGACACGCCGTTTGATGAAGAGCTGCTGCAACGCATGGTGCCGTTTAAAAATGGCACGCCCTACGACTCCGAACTGATCGCCGAACTCAACCAGGCCCTGCAATCCAGTGGCTTTTTTGAAGGCGTGCGCGTGGACGCCGCCCCGGCGGCCTCGGCCAATGATGTGATCCCGGTCGCCGTGCGACTGGAAACCCGCAAGCCGCGCACCATGGGCCTTGGCCTGGGGTATTCCACCGACGTCGGTCCACGGGGCAAAGCCAACTGGACCCGCCACTGGGTCAACCCCCAGGGCCACAGCTACGGCTGGGAAGCCGAACTGTCGGCGCCGCGCCAGAACGTCGGGCTGTGGTACGACATTCCGCTCGACCCGCCGCTCACCGACAAACTGCGGTTTGCCGGCGGCTACCAGAATGAAGAACTGGCCAACACAGACACCCTGAGCAAGCTGCTCACCCTTGGCCCTGAATGGCACAGCAAGTTGCCCAGCGGCTGGACCCGGGTGATCTCCCTCAAATGGCAACGCGAAGAATATCGCCTGGGCGATGACTCGGGCCTGAGCAACCTGGTGATGCCGGGGATCAGCTATTCCTACCTGCGCAGCGATAACCGCATCGACCCGCACCATGGCTACCGCCTGATGTTCGATGCCAAGGTCGCCAAGGAAGGGCTCGGTTCCGATACCAACCTGCTTTACGGCACGGCCACGGTCAAGGGCCTGACCACCCTGTGGGACAATCATCGCTTCCTGGCACGGGCGCAGTTCGGTGGCAGCGCTACCAATGGCTACAAGTCGGTGCCGCCGTCTTTGCGCTTCTTCGCCGGTGGCGACCAGAGCGTG
Organism: Pseudomonas gorinensis; assembly: GCF_042015035.1. Lineage (NCBI taxonomy): Bacteria > Pseudomonadati > Pseudomonadota > Gammaproteobacteria > Pseudomonadales > Pseudomonadaceae > Pseudomonas > Pseudomonas gorinensis. Next base: position 4,759,121 of record NZ_CP167125.1, on the reverse strand, counting down.
CGCGGCTATGAGTACCAGACCCTGTCGCCGGAAAACGACCAGGGCGACCGCATCGGTGGTCGCTACATGGTGGCCCTGAGCGCCGAGTACCAATATTCCATCGCCGAGAAATGGCGAATCGCGACCTTCGTCGACCAGGGCAACGCCTTCAATACCCTGGAAATCCCCAGCCTGAAAACCGGCGTCGGCGTCGGCGTACGGTGGGTCTCGCCGGTAGGACCGATCCGCCTGGACCTGGCCCATGCCTTGGAAGAGCCAGGTGGGTTTCGTGTGCACTTTTCCATGGGGCCTGAGTTGTGATGCGAGGTTTGAAAATAGCGGGGCTGGCCATCGTTGCCTTTCTCGCCTTGATAGGGCTGGCGCTGTGGACGGTGCTCGGGACCCAGGCGGGCAGCCGTTGGGCCTTGGGCCACGTGCCGGGGCTGAGCGTGGAGAATTTCCAGGGGCGCCTGGGCGGCCAGTGGAGCGCCGATCATCTGCTGTGGCAGCAAGACAGCAGCCGTGTCGAACTCGACGCACCGAAGTTTGATTGGTCGCCTGCCTGCCTGCTGCGCCTGACCTTGTGCATCGATCGATTGGAGGTGGATCAAGCCAGCCTGCAATTCCCGCCCAGTACCGAGCAGAGCAGTGGCCCGATCACGCTGCCGGACCTGACGTTGCCCGTCGCCATCCAGTTGGGCGACGTTCGCGTCGGCCGGCTGCTGTTTAACGGCAGCGAACAACTCAAGGGCCTGCAACTGGCGGCGCATTGGACCGTCGCCGGTATGCAGATCGATACGGTGCACCTGCAACGGGACGACCTGGTGCTGGACCTGTCCGGCCTGCTGCAACCCACGGGCGACTGGCCGTTGACTGCCAGCGGCAACCTGAGCCTGCCTTATGCGCCAGGCGGTGCGCCGTGGAAGGTTGCGCTCAGACTCGACGGCGACCTGCTCAAGACCCTCAAGCTCGATGCCGACAGCAGTGGCTACCTGCCCGCCAAACTCAGTGGCGAACTGCAACCGCTGGTGGAGAACCTGCCAGCGCAGTTGCACATCACCGCCGATGGCTTCAAACCCAGTGCGGACTTGCCCGATACCCTGCAACTCAATCAACTCGACCTTACCGCCAAGGGCGACTTGAGCAGTGGTTACCAACTGCTGGGCAAAGCCATCCTGCCGGCGGAAAAAGGCCCGGTGGATGTATTGTTGCAAGGCACGGTCGACGCCAAGGGCGCGCAGATTTCCGGCCTGGATTTGACCGCCGGTGAGCAACAAAGCCTGAAACTCACGGCACAGCTGGACTGGCAAGAAGGTTTGAGTGCCGAGGCGAAAATCGCTTGGCTGGATTTTCCCTGGCATCGCCTGTATCCGCTGATCGACGAGCCTCAGGTCGCGTTACGTACCTTTAACGGTGAAATCTCCTATAAGGACGGCAACTACCTCGGCAACTTCAAGGCTGATCTCGACGGCCCGGCGGGCCGGTTCAATGTGGTCACGCCCTTCAGCGGCGATCTCAAGCAAGTGTTCCTGCCCGAGTTGAAACTGACCGCCGGCCAAGGCAAGGCCGAAGGCCACCTGAACCTGCAATTCGCCGACGGTATTGCCTGGGACACCGCACTGGACCTTTCGGCCCTGAACCCGGCGTACTGGGTCGGCGAATTGCCTGGCACCCTGGCGGGTCCGCTGCGCAGCAAAGGCGAATTCAAGAACGAGCAACTCAAGCTCAACGCCGACCTTGACCTCAAGGGCCGCCTGCGTGGCCAACCCGCCGTGCTGGCGGCCAAGGCCGAAGGCACAGGCGAGCAATGGACCTTGCCCAACCTGGATATCCGCTTGGGCGACAACCGCATCAACGGCAGCGGCAGCCTGCAACAACGCCTGGCCGGGCAGATCGATATCAGGCTGAGTCGCCTGGCCCAGCTGTGGCCGCAGCTACGTGGGCAGGTCAATGGCCGAATCGATGTGGCCGGTAGCCTCAAGGCGCCACAAGGCAAACTCGACCTCAAGGGCCAGCAATTGGCCTATGTCGATAATCGTCTGCAAAGCCTCACCCTCGACGCCACCCTCGATAGCGCCCAGCGCGCAAAGATCGACCTCAAGGGCAGTGGCATTCAAAGTGGCGACACCCAGGTCGGTACCCTGACCGCCAGCGCCCAAGGCGATATCCGGCGCCAGAGCGTCCAACTTGACCTGGCGGGACCGCTGCTCAAGCTGGCCCTGGCCCTCGACGGCAACCTCGACAACAGCAACTGGCGTGGGCGCCTCGCGAGCGGCGAGGTGCAGGCCGGTGGCCAGGACTGGAAGCTGCAGGCCCCGGCGAAAATCGAACGCCTGGCCGACGGCAAACTGACCTTCGCGGCCCACTGCTGGGTGTCCGGTGCAGCCAGCCTGTGCGGTGAAGACCAGCGCCTGATGCCCGAGCCGAAGCTGCGCTACCACCTCAAGCAATTCCCCATCGACAGCCTGGCGGCCTTTTTGCCGAAAGATTTCGCCTGGCAAGGCAAGCTCAACGCCGACGTTCAGCTCGACCTGCCCGGCAGTGGCCCCAAGGGCGTGGTCTCGGTGGATGCCAGCGGCGGCACCTTGCGTGTCAAGGATAAGGACCAGTGGCTGGATTTTCCCTACGACACCTTGAAGCTGGAAACCACCCTCAACCCCAAGCGTATCGACACCCAGCTCAACTTCCAGGGCGGCAAGCTCGGCGAGTTGCTGTTGCAGGCGCAGATCAACCCGTTGCCGAAAAACAAACCGATCACCGGCAATTTCAGCCTTACGGGCCTCGACCTCGCAGTGGCGCGCCCGTTTGTGCCGATGGTGGAAAAACTCACCGGCAAGCTCAACGGCAGCGGGCGGATCTCCGGTGGACTGTTGGCGCCGCAGGTCAACGGCAACGTGAATCTGGTGGGTGGTGAAGTGTCCGGGCCTGAGCTGCCCGTCAGCCTCGAGGGCTTGAATGTGCAGGCGTTGATTGCCGGCGAAAGCGTGCAACTCAACGGCGCCTGGCGCAGCGGCAAGGCCGGGCAGGGCAGCCTGAAGGGGCAGATCGACTGGGGTCAGGCGCTGGCGGTGGACCTCAGCCTGCAGGGCTCGCAACTGCCGGTCACCGTAGAGCCCTACGCCGCGTTGGAAGTGGCGCCTGACCTGAAGATCAGCTTGAAGAACGACAAGCTGGCGATTGCCGGCAAGGTGCATATCCCTCGTGGCGATATCACCGTGCGCGAACTGCCGCCTTCGACGGTCAAGGTCTCCGATGACACGGTGATCGTTGGCCGCCAGACCGAGGAGGGCAAGCCGCCGATGGCGATGGCCATGGACATCGATGTCGTGGTGGGTGAAGAGCAGCTCAACTTCTCGGGCTTCGGCCTGACCGCCAAGGTTCAGGGGCATGTGCATATCGGCGACAACCTCGACACCCGGGGCGAACTGTGGCTCAACGATGGTCGCTATCGCGCCTATGGGCAACGGCTCACGGTGCGCCGCGCGCGCCTGTTGTTCGCCGGGCCCCTGGATCAACCGTTCCTCGATATTGAAGCGGTACGGGTCACCACCGAGCCGTCCAGGACCGTAACCGCCGGTATTCGCTTGAGTGGCAGTGCCGAACAGCCGACCACGCAGATCTTCTCCGAGCCGGCAATGGCCCAGGAGGACGCCCTGTCCTACCTGGTGCTGGGACGTTCGCGTACCACCACCGGCGAAGACAACAATATGCTTGCGCAAGCAGCGTTGGGCCTGGGCCTGATGGGCAGTGCCGGGGTGACCTCGGATATTGCCAATAAACTTGGCATCCAGGATTTCGACCTCGACACCCAGGGCAGCGGCAACAACACTGCCGTGGTCGCCAGCGGCAAGATCACCGAGAAACTCAGCCTGCGCTATGGCGTGGGGGTGTTCGAACCGGCCAACACCATCGCCTTGCGCTACCTGTTGAGCAAGAAGGTGTACCTGGAAGTGGCCAGCGGCGTCGCCAGTTCCCTGGATATCTTCTACAAGCGCGATTTCTGAGTCCTGCTCGGTCAAAAAAGGTAGGGGCGGCGACTCAGCGGGGGCGAGCGGACTCACAGTAAGCCCGCTTGCCACAGTTACAGTGTTCGCCTTTAACTGACTGGCATTAAGACAAGCCCGCTCTCCACAGGGATTCCACTTTGCTGTGCGACAGCGCCAAATCGGAGATTGGGTGGGACCACCCAATCCACAGGTTTGACCGCATTTCCCCCCGACCGCCAGCCAATTACCAAGCAAGCTAATTATTTAATTTGACATTCGCTGCCTAAGCAGTAATATCTCGTCATACATTAACTGCCTAGGCAGTAATAAGGTGGCTTTCGATGAAACACTTCACCCCTGACAACTTCCACAACTGCCACCTCGGCCTGTTGCTGGGTCGTGCCGCCATCCTCAAGGACCGCATCATCGACGCCCACATGGAACCCCACGGCATTACCGCCGCGCAGTTCAAGGTGTTGATCATCATGGCCCAGTTCGGTGTCGACACCCCGGCGGAGCTGTGTCGCAACCTGTCCCTGGACAGCGGTTCGATGACACGCATGCTTGATCGCCTGGAGCAAAAGGGCCTGCTGGACCGCAAGCGTTCCGAACTGGACCGCCGTCAGGTGCAGTTGGTGCTCACCGCCGACGGTCAGCGCTTGGCGGACATGCTCCCGCACATCGGCGCCGACGCGTTGAACCAGTTGGCTGGCGCCTTGGAGCCCGGCGAGCTGGAAACCCTGGAAAAGATCCTCAAGAAAATTCTGATAGCTGCTGGTGATCCCATCACCCTTCAGCGGGTAGGTAAAGAATGAACACACGTGCCCTTTGCCTGGTGCTGATGGCCATGAGCATGGCCGGTTGCGCCAACTTCAGTGGCCTCGACACCCAGGGTCAACGCCTCGATGCCAACACCCTGCAAACCGGCAAGTCCCTCAGTGGCGTGAGCCTGTCGGCCGCCGCCTGGCCCAGCGCCGACTGGTGGAAAAGCCTCGGTGACCCGCAACTCGACAGCCTGATCCAGGAAGCCCTGCAAAACAGCCCGGATATGCAAGTCGCCAGCGCGCGTGCCCACCAGGCCGAAGCAGCGGCGTATGCGGCCAACGCTGCACGTATGCCGACCCTGGACGCCAGCGCCGGCGTCAGCCGTTCACGCCTGGCCAAGGATCAGGACCCGCTGGGGCAGGGCGATGCCTACGCCACCGTGCGCAACATCGGTGCCAGCTTCAATTACAACTTCGACTTATGGGGTGGCCAACGCGCCGCCTGGGAAGCCGCGTTGGGTGAAGCGCGTGCCGCCCAGGTCGACCAGCAGGCCGCGCGCCTGACCCTGGCGGCCAACGTGGCCAAAGCCTACAGCGACCTGGGCCAGGCCCATATCGTGCGTGACCTGGCCAATGACGACCTCAAGCGCACCCGGCAGATGCTCGACCTGGGCAAGCGCCGGCTGAATTCGGGTATCGACAGCCAGTACCAGTACCAGCAGACCGAAAGCCTGGAAGCCAGCTCCCAATCACAACTGATCGATGCCGAAAAGCAACTGCAGAGCGCCAAGATCGCCCTCGCGGTGTTGCTCGGCAAAGGCCCGGACCGTGGCAACGAACTGGTACGCCCCAACGTGCTGAAACCCAGTGCCGTCGCGGTACCTTCGGTGCTGCCTGCCGAACTGCTCGGCCGGCGCCCGGACCTGATCGCCGCACGCTGGCGGGTCGAGGCCGCGAGCAAGAACGTCGCCGCCAGCAAGACGCGCTTCTACCCCAACCTCAACCTGAGCGCGAGCGCCGGGGCTGAGTCGTTGCTGGGGGATGCGATGTTTGGTTCGGCCAGCCGTTTCTTCAGCATTGCGCCGACGATTTCGCTGCCGATCTTCGACGGTGGCCGCCTGCGCGCCGACCTCGATGCCCGCGATGCCGACTACGACCTGGCGGTGGCCCAGTACAACAAAACCCTGGTGCAAGCCCTTGGCGATATCGGCAATACCCTTTCACAACTGCGCGACACCGGCCGGCAGATCCAGGCCCAGCAACATGCCGCGGACATTGCCCAGCAGTCCTACGACACCGGGTTGCAACGGTACAGCTCCGGCATCGGCAATTACCTGGATGTACTGAGCATCGAGCAGCAATTGCTGCAGGCCCAGCGTCAGCTGGCGACCTTGAATGCCGCACAAATCGATCTGTCGATTCAACTGATGCAAGCCCTGGGTGGCGGCTACAACGCCGCAAACGTGGCGTCGACCACCCCAGCTACACGCACGGAATAATTTGAGGTATTTGTCATGGCCACTGCCGAAAACAGCAATGCAACGCAACAACCCAAAGACGACAGCAACCCCCGCAAACGCAAAGTGATGCTGATCGGCCTGGCGCTGATCGTGATCCTCGGGAGCGTCGGTGTGTGGGGCTGGTATGAGCTCTACGGTCGCTTCAACGAGAGCACCGACGACGCCTACGTGAATGGCAACGTGGTGGAAATCACCCCGCTGGTCACCGGTACCGTGGTCAGCATCGGCGCCGACGATGGCGACCTGGTCCATGAAGGCCAGGTGCTGGTCAATTTCGACCCGAACGACGCAGCGGTCGGCCTGCAAAGTGCCCAGGCCAACCTGGCGCGCACCGTGCGTCAGGTGCGTGGCTTGTACAGCAATGTCGATGGCATGAAAGCCCAGGTGAACGCCCAGAAAGCCGATGTGCAAACCGCCCAGGACAACTACAACCGACGCAAGACCCTGGCCCAGGGCGGGGCGATCTCCCAGGAGGAGCTGTCCCACGCCCGTGACAGCCTGACCGCGGCCAAGAACGCCCTGACCAACCTTGAGCAACAACTCAAAACCAGCAACGCCCTGGTGGATGACACCGTGATCTCGTCCCACCCGGACGTGCAAGCCGCCGCCGCACAACTGCGCCAAGCCTACCTGGCCAATGCGCGCAGCACCTTGATCGCCCCTGTCACCGGCTACGTGGCCAAGCGCACCGTGCAACTGGGCCAGCGTGTCCAGCCGGGCACGGCGTTGATGGCGGTAATCCCGCTCAACCAGCTGTGGATCGACGCCAACTTCAAGGAAACCCAGTTGCGCAACATGCGTATCGGCCAGCCGGTGGACATCGAGGCGGATATCTACGGCAGCGACGTGAAGTTCAGCGGTACGGTCGACAGCCTCGGCGCGGGCACCGGCAGCGCGTTTGCCCTGCTGCCGGCACAGAACGCCACCGGTAACTGGATCAAGATCGTGCAACGGGTGCCGGTGCGCATCCATGTCAATGCCGACGAACTGGCCAAGCACCCGCTGCGCGTGGGCTTGAGCACCGTGGTCAATGTCGACCTGCATGACCAGAGCGGCCCGGTACTGGCGCAACAGGCCCCGCAAAAGGCCTCGTTCACCACGGATGTGTATGAACGCCAATTGGCCGAGGCCGACGCCATGATCACCCAATTGATCCATGACAACAGCGTCGCTGCTCCCAAGGCTGCGCAACGCTGATGAGCAATAACGCCTCCTTCTCACCGCCGAGCCTGTTGATGGCCACCATTGGCCTGTCGCTGGCGACCTTTATGCAGGTGCTCGACACCACGATCGCCAACGTGGCGTTGCCGACGATTTCCGGCAACCTCGGCGTGAGTTCGGAGCAGGGCACCTGGGTGATCACCTCATTTGCGGTGAGCAATGCCATCGCCTTGCCGCTGACCGGCTGGTTGAGCCGGCGCTTTGGTGAGGTGAAGCTGTTCCTGTGGGCCACCCTCCTGTTCGTGCTGGCCTCGTTTCTGTGCGGTATCTCCACCTCGATGCCCGAGCTGATTGGCTTTCGGGTGCTGCAAGGCCTGGTGGCGGGGCCGTTGTACCCGATGACCCAGACCCTGTTGATCGCCGTCTACCCCCCCGCGAGGCGCGGCATGGCCTTGGCGTTATTGGCGATGGTCACCGTGGTGGCGCCGATTGCCGGCCCCATCCTGGGTGGCTGGATCACCGATAGCTACAGCTGGCCGTGGATCTTCTTTATCAACGTGCCCATCGGCATCTTTGCGGTGATGGTGGTGCGTTCGCAATTGAAGGCACGCCCGGTGGTCACCAGTTACCAGCCGATGGATTACGTCGGATTGCTGAGCTTGATCGTCGGTGTCGGCGCCTTGCAGATCATCCTCGACAAGGGCAACGACCTGGACTGGTTCGAATCCAACTTCATCATCGTCGGCGCGGTGATCTCGGCGATTGCCCTGGCGGTGTTCATCATTTGGGAACTGACTGACCAGCACCCGGTGGTCAACCTGCGGCTGTTTGCCTACCGGAACTTCCGCATCGGTACCATTGTGTTGATCCTGGGCTATGCGGGGTTCTTCGGCATCAACCTGATCCTGCCGCAGTGGTTGCAAACCCAGATGGGCTACACCGCGACGTGGGCGGGCCTGGCGGTGGCGCCGATCGGCATCCTGCCGGTGCTGATGTCGCCGTTTGTCGGCAAGTACGCGCACAAGTTCGACCTGCGCCTGCTGGCCGGCCTGGCGTTCCTGGCGATTGGCTTGAGTTGCTTCATGCGGGCAGGCTTCACCAATGAGGTGGACTTCACCCACATCGCCCTGGTGCAGCTGTTCATGGGCATCGGCGTGGCACTGTTCTTCATGCCGACCTTGAGCATCTTGATGTCCGACCTGCCACCGCAGCAGATTGCCGATGGTGCGGGCCTGGCGACCTTCCTGCGGACCCTGGGGGGGAGCTTCGCAGCGTCGCTGACCACGTGGATCTGGATTCGCCGGGCGGACCAGCACCACGCGTACATGAGCGAAAACATGACGACCTACGACTCGGCGACCCGTGATGCGTTGAACGCACTCGGCGGGGCAGGGCAGAAGGCTTATGCGCAATTGGACCAGATCCTCACCAGCCAGGCATACATGATGTCCACCGTGGATTACTTCACGCTGCTGGGATGGATGTTCATGGGGTTGATGCTGCTGGTGTGGCTGGCCAAGCCGCCGTTTACCGCGAAGGCGGGGCCGGCTGCTTCCGGTCACTGATTCCGAAAACGTACAGGGATCTAAATGTGGGAGGGGGCTTGCACCCCGATGGCGGTGGATCAGTCACAGCAATATTGACTGGCCTACTGCTATCGGGGGCAAGCCCCCTCCCACATTTGGATCTTTGTTCACATTGGATCAGTGGTGTTTGGGGATCAGGCGCCAGGCAACGCCAGTTGCGGGTTCACAAAATCAAACGCCGCCAACTGAAACCCTTGCTCATCCACCTGCAACGCCCAGCCCTGCTTGTCCCAATCCCCCAGCACAATGCGCTTGGCCGCCTGGTCGCCAATCTGCAACTTGTGGATCGCCGGACGGTGCGTATGGCCGTGGACCAGGGTGCGCACGCCAAATTGCTGCATCACCCGCGGCACTTCTTCCGGGGTGACGTCGACAATATCGTTGGCCTTCATCCGCGTCTGCGCACGGCTTTCGCTGCGCAGCTTGCGCGCCAGCGCGTGGCGGGCGCGCAGTGGCAGGTGACGCAGGATAAACAGCACCAGCGGGTTACGCAGGATGCGCCGCAGCTTCATATAGCCGAGGTCGCGGGTGCAGAGACTGTCGCCGTGCATCAGCAGCACGGGCTCGCCATGGAGCTGCACGACACTCGGGTCCTTGAGCAAGGTAGCGCCTGTGGTTTTGCAGAACGCCTTGCCGATCAGGAAATCGCGGTTGCCATGCATGATAAAAATCGGGGTACCGCTGTCGCTCAGCTCGCGCAGAGCTGCGCAGATCGAACGCTGGAAGGGGGTCATCCCATCGTCGCCAATCCAGGCTTCAAAGAAGTCCCCCAGAATGTACAACGCCTGGGCGCCACGGGCGCGGCCGTGGAGCAGATCCAGAAACGCCCGGGTAATGTCCGGGCGTTCCTCTTCCAGATGCAAATCTGAAATCAGCAATATCACTCAATGATCTCGGCTTTCTCGATGATCACGTCTTCTGCTGGCACGTCCTGGTGGCCGGCCTTGCTGGTGGTGGAAACTGCTTTGATCTTGTCGACAACGTCAGTGCCTTCGGTGACTTTACCGAACACCGCGTAGCCCCAGCCTTGAACGTTCTTGCCGCTGTGGTTCAGGAAGGTGTTGTCGGCCACGTTGATGAAGAACTGCGCGGAGGCCGAATGCGGCTCCATGGTACGGGCCATGGCAACGGTGTACTTGTCGTTGGAAAGGCCGTTGTCCGCTTCGTTCTGGATGCTTGGACGCTTGTCTTTCTTTTCTTTCATGCCTGGCTCGAAACCGCCGCCCTGGACCATGAAGTTGCCGATGACACGGTGGAAAACGGTATTTTCGTAGTGGCCGGCTTTCACGTATTCGATGAAGTTGGCGACGGTGATCGGCGCTTTCTCGGCGTTCAGCTCGATGACGATGTCACCGTGGTTGGTGGTCAGTTTGACTTGAGTCATGTGTACTACTCTTTTCAGGGAATTCGTGGGTTCGGGCGCCTCGGCGCCACGACCGGTTTGGCTAAACGACGGCCAAGACGCGCAGTTTAACGTGCCCTGCAGGAATTTCGAGGTGGTTTTTTACCGCCCGGGCAATTAAACCAGCAGTTTTTGGCCGTGCTCTGTCAGGTGGTTGACAGCATCGGCTATGATATCGCCTTTGTTTTATCTGGCCCCACCCGGCCACGAACCTGTCTGTTCAAGGATCCTATGAGCAAGCCCACTGTCGACCCTACCTCGAATTCCAAGGCCGGACCTGCCGTCCCGGTCAATTTCCTGCGCCCGATCATCCAGGCGGACCTGGATTCGGGCAAGCACACGCAGATCGTCACCCGCTTCCCGCCAGAGCCCAACGGCTACCTGCACATCGGTCACGCCAAGTCGATCTGTGTGAACTTCGGCCTGGCCCAGGAGTTCGGTGGCGTCACGCACCTGCGTTTCGACGACACCAACCCGGCCAAGGAAGACCAGGAATACATCGACGCCATCGAGAGCGACATCAAGTGGCTGGGCTTCGAGTGGTCCGGTGAAGTGCGCTACGCCTCCCAGTACTTCGACCAGTTGTTCGACTGGGCCGTCGAGCTGATCAAGGCCGGCAAGGCCTACGTCGACGACCTGACCCCGGAGCAGGCCAAGGAATACCGTGGCACCCTGACCGAGCCAGGCAGGAACAGCCCGTTCCGCGACCGTTCGGTAGAAGAGAACCTCGACTGGTTCGCCCGCATGCGTGCCGGTGAGTTCCCGGACGGTGCCCGCGTGCTGCGCGCCAAGATCGACATGGCTTCGCCGAACATGAACCTGCGCGACCCGATCATGTACCGCATCCGTCATGCCCACCACCACCAGACCGGTGACAAGTGGTGCATCTACCCCAACTACGATTTCACCCACGGTCAGTCGGACGCCATCGAAGGCATCACCCACTCCATCTGCACCCTGGAGTTCGAGAGCCATCGCCCGCTGTACGAATGGTTCCTGGAGCACCTGCCGGTACCGGCGCACCCGCGCCAGTACGAATTCAGCCGTCTGAACCTGAACTACACCATCACCAGCAAGCGCAAGCTCAAGCAACTGGTGGATGAAAAGCACGTGCATGGCTGGGACGACCCGCGCATGTCGACGCTGTCGGGCTTCCGCCGTCGCGGCTACACCCCGGCGTCGATCCGCAATTTCTGTGAGATGGTCGGTACCAACCGCTCCGACGGCGTGGTCGACTACGGCATGCTGGAGTTCAGCATCCGCCAGGACCTCGACGCGAACGCGCCGCGTGCCATGTGCGTGCTGCGCCCGTTGAAAGTCGTGATCACCAACTACCCGGAAGACAAGGTCGACAACCTCGAGCTGCCGCGTCATCCGCAGAACGAAGCACTGGGCGTGCGCAAGCTGCCGTTCGCGCGTGAAATCTACATCGACCGCGATGACTTCATGGAAGAGCCGCCAAAAGGCTACAAGCGCCTGGAGCCGAACGGCGAAGTGCGCCTGCGCGGCAGCTACGTGATCCGTGCCGACGAAGCCATCAAGGACGCCGATGGCAACATCGTCGAGCTGCGTTGCTCCTACGACCCGGAAACCCTGGGCAAGAACCCTGAAGGCCGCAAGGTCAAGGGCGTGATCCACTGGGTGCCGGCCGCTGCCAGCATCGAGTGCGAAGTGCGTCTGTACGATCGCCTGTTCCGTTCGCCGAATCCTGAAAAGGCCGAAGACAGCGCCAGCTTCCTCGACAACATCAACCCTGACTCCCTGCAAGTGCTCACCGGTTGTCGTGCCGAGCCATCCTTGGGCGACGCACAGCCGGAAGACCGTTTCCAGTTCGAGCGCGAAGGCTACTTCTGCGCGGATATCAAGGACTCGAAACCAGGTCAGCCGGTATTCAACCGTACCGTGACCTTGCGTGATTCGTGGGGCCAGTGATTCTGTTTTAAGGAACTGTCGTGCTAACGATCTACAACACACTCAGCAAGACCAAAGAAGTCTTCAAGCCGCTGGATGGCAACAAGGTGCGCATGTACGTGTGCGGCATGACCGTGTACGACTATTGCCACATCGGCCACGGTCGCAGCATGGTTGCCTTCGACCTGGTGACCCGCTGGTTGCGTTTCAGCGGCTATGACTTGACCTATGTGCGCAACATCACCGACATCGACGACAAGATCATCAACCGCGCCAACGAAAACGGCGAGTCGTTCGACGCGCTGACCGAGCGCATGATCGCCGCCATGCACGAGGATGAGGCGCGCCTCAACATCCTCAAGCCGGACATGGAGCCGCGTGCCACGGACCACATCCCTGGCATGCACGCGATGATCCAGACCCTGATCGACAAAGGCTACGCCTACGCCCCAGGCAATGGCGACGTGTACTACCGCGTCGCCAAGTTCATGGGCTACGGCAAGCTGTCGCGCAAGAAAATCGAAGACCTGCGCATCGGCGCGCGTATCGAAGTCGACGAAGCCAAGCAGGATCCGCTGGACTTCGTGCTGTGGAAAGGCACCAAGCCCGGCGAACCAAGCTGGGAATCGCCATGGGGCGCCGGGCGTCCGGGCTGGCACATCGAATGCTCGGTGATGTCCACCTGCTGCCTGGGCGAGACATTCGACATCCATGGCGGCGGCAGCGACCTGGAGTTCCCGCACCACGAGAACGAAATCGCCCAAAGCGAAGCCGCCACCGGCAAGACCTACGCCAACGCCTGGATGCACTGCGGCATGATCCGCATCAATGGCGAGAAGATGTCCAAGTCCTTGAACAACTTCTTCACCATCCGCGACGTATTGGAAAAGTACCACCCGGAGGTGGTGCGTTACCTGCTGGTATCCAGCCACTACCGCAGCGCCATCAACTACTCGGAAGACAACCTCAAGGACGCCAAAGGCGCCCTGGAGCGCTTCTACCACGCGTTGAAAGGCTTGCCCGCCGTTGCACCGGCTGGCGGCGAAGCATTCGTGGCGCGGTTTACCGAAGTGATGAACGACGACTTCGGCACCCCCGAAGCCTGCGCCGTGCTGTTCGAAATGGTGCGCGAGATCAACCGCCTGCGCGAGAGTGATCTCGACGCAGCGGCGGGCCTGGCGGCGCGCTTGAAAGAACTGGCCAGCGTCCTGGGCGTGTTGCAGATGGAAGCCGACGACTTCCTGCAAGCCGGCGCCGAAGGGCGTGTGGATGCGGCTGAGGTCGATGCGCTGATCCAGGCGCGTCTGGCGGCTCGTGCCAACAAGGACTGGGCGGAATCCGACCGTATCCGTGACCAACTGACCGCGATGGGCGTGGTGTTGGAAGACGGCAAAGGCGGGACGACGTGGCGGTTGGCGGACCAGGCTTGATCAGCAAACCCTGAATAAAAAACGCCCCGACTGGTTCGGGGCGTTTTTTTTGCGCCCTGTTTTTAGTGAGCGGCTCACCCGATCCAGTGTGGGAGGGGGCTTGCCCCCTATTGCGCGGTGCGAGAGCCTGCTGCCACTTGATATCGACTCTGCACAAAACCATTGTCCGACACGTACGTTCCGACGTGGTGGAGCTCATGCTCACTGCCAACCTGACTGAATAGCGGGATCCCTTGCCCGAGTAAAACCGGGATACGGGTAATGATCAGCTCATTGATCAGGCCCGCTTCAAGAAACGCCTGGATCGTTTGGCCACCGTCGATATAGAGATGCTTCATGCCGCGCTCAGCTAACGCCGCCACGAGTGTGGTTGCATCTCCCGCCATGACCTCGACCTTGCCCTCCAGATGTGCAGGGATTTGCAGCGGCTGATGAGAGAGCGCGATGACCGGTGTACCCTCATAGAGCCACTTGGGGAAGGACACTACTTTCTCCAGGGTTTTTCGGCCCATCACCAGCGCATCGACCGTGGCGATAAAGCGTTCATAGGTCATGCCTTTCAACTCAGCGGTTTCATATTCCGGCCGGAGCAACCATTCGATATCACCGTCTGGACGGGCAATAAAGCCGTCGATGCTGGCGGCGATAAAGACAGAACATTTGATCTCCATGGTGGACACTCCTCTTTATGCGCTGGACGCAACGACAGTCAACGGGGGCTTTTAGCCTGGCGCTAATGTTAATTTAATCTTTGCGTGTAACAACCGAGCGGCGATAAAGATAGCCCTTACGCCCCCTTTCTGCCGTGCGAGGATGTATGCGAAGTTGGTTGATCCGTTACCGTTACGCAATTATTTTCTGGTTGTGCTTCGGCGTTTTCCGTACATCCCTGGCCGACTGGAATCCCATTCCCTCTGGCTCTATGCGCCCGACATTGCTGGAGGGCGATGTGGTGTTGGTCAATCGCGTGGCCTACGACCTCAAGCTGCCGCTCACGGACATCTCCCTGGCCAAACTCGATAACCCCCAGCGCGGCGATGTGGTGACGTTCTCGTCGCCCAAGGATGGCATGCGCCTGATCAAGCGCATCGTCGGTATTCCCGGTGACACCCTGGAAATGAAGGATGAGGTGTTGTGGGTCAACGGCGTGCCTGCCACCTACAGTGACGCGCAGGACATCAGCGAACCCATCCTGCCCGGCCATACGGTGCCAGGAATCAAGCTGACCGAACGGGCGGCCAACCGTCAGCGCACGGTGCAGTTTATGCCGACGGTGCGGGCACTGCGCAATTTCGGGCCGGTGGTGGTGCCGGCCGACAGCTATTTCATGCTGGGGGACAATCGCGATAACAGCGATGACTCCCGGTACATCGGTTTTGTGCCGCGTCGGCTGTTGATCGGGCGGGCACATCATGTGCTGGCATCGGCGCAGATCCTGGATCACTGGATGCCACGCCTGAACAGATTTGGCGCACCGATTCTGTAAGGACAAGCCCCCATTGCCCTTTTAGGAGCTGGCAAGCCGACTCCTACAGTTGGGTGTGTTACGAGGCCCCCTGAATCCAGACACTAACTTTTGGGTTAGCCCATTACCTTTTCGTGCGTTCTTGTGGGCTATCCGCCCGGTTCCTATCCTGCGGTCTTCGTTTATCCAGGAGTAGGTTCCATGAGCTTTGATCTCGGACTAAAAGGCCTTCGTGCGCTGGTCACCGGTGGCACCAAAGGTATCGGCGCCGCCGTGGTGGCGGTGTTGCGTGAACAAGGCGCCCAGGTGATTTCGGTCGCGCGTTCGGCGGCGGATTCGACGCCCGAAGGCGTGCATTTCATCGCTGCCGACCTAGGCACTGCCGCCGGTTGTGCGAGTGCTACTGAGGCGGTGAAGGCTCGGCTTGGCGGCGTCGATATCATCGTCAATGTGCTCGGCGGCTCAAGCGCGCCCGGCGGTGGTTTTGCGGTGCTCGATGATGAGCAGTGGGCGAATGCCCTGGGCCAGAACCTGATGGCGGCAGTGCGGGTGGATCGGGCGCTCCTGCCTGGGATGCTCGCGCGCGGCGCCGGGGTGATTATTCATGTCACGTCGATCCAGCGGGAGTTGCCGTTGCCGGATTCGACCACGGCGTATGCCGCTGCAAAGGCAGCATTGGCGACCTACAGCAAGAGCCTGTCGAAAGAAGTCACGCCCAAGGGTATTCGGGTGGTGCGGGTTTCGCCGGGCTGGGTGGAGACGGACGCGGCGGTAGCACTGGCGGAGCGCCTGGCGGAGCAGGCGGGAACGGATTACGAGGGGGGCAAGCAGATCATCATGCAGGCGCTCGGCGGTATTCCGCTTGGACGGCCGGCCAAGCCTCAGGAGGTGGCTGACTTGATCGCCTTCCTGGTCTCGCCCCGCGCCGCGTCGATCAGCGGCACCGAGTACGTGATCGACGGCGGCACCGTCCCTACGGTCTAATTCGTCGGTTTGGCGGCTTGCCATTTGAGCAGGCCATCCAGTACCGGGCACAGGCTCTGCCCCCACTCGGTCATACGGTATTCCACCTTGGGCGGCACCACTGGGTAGACCGTGCGCTGTACCAGGCCATCGGCTTCGAGCTGGCGCAATTGCTGGGCGAGCATCTTTTGCGAGATATCCGGGATCAGTCGCTCAAGGTCGGAATAACGCTGCACCTGGCCGCCGAACAGGTGGAACAGAATGATCAGCTTCCAGCGCCCGCCAAGCCAGGCGAGCGTGGTTTCGACGTCGGCGGCGGCGGTGGCAGGGGTGTAGGTTTTACTCATCGCATACGTCCTAGGACATTTCGGAAAGTTGCCATTTGTTTTGACGTCCGCCGCAGCCTGGCTTTAGATGGTCGACACGACCAAACCCACGATGAAACCAGCGGTGATTCAAATGGATTGTATCTTCTGCAGCATTGTTCAAAAGACCTCCCCAGCGCACATTCTGTGGGAAGACGACCAGCATATGGCGTTTCTTTCGATCTTTCCCAATACACCGGGTTTCAGCGTGGTAATCCCAAAGCAGCACTACGGCAGCTATGCGTTTGCGCAGTCGGATGAGGTGTTGGCCGGGCTTGCCGTTGCAGCGAAGAAAACCGCGCTTCAGATCGACCGTGCGTTTCCCGATGTGGCCCGTACGGGGATGATGCTGGAAGGGTATGGGGTGGATCATCTGCATGCGAAGCTGTTTCCCATGCATGGGACTGGGCAGGACAGTACGTTCAAGCCGTTGAGCTCTAAGGTGGATAAGTTTTTTGAGGCATATGAGGGCTATATCTCTTCCCACGATCATGTGCGGGCCGATGATAAGGGGTTGGCGGAATTGGCGGCGCACATCAGGTCTTTTGCCTAGCGCCAATCCAAATGTGGGAGGGGGCTTGCCCCCGATAGCAGTGGGTCAGCTACAGGTGAGCTGACTGATCCACCGCCATCGGGGGCAAGCCCCCTCCCACAGTTTTGACCGTGTTTTCTATAGGGATCAACGGCGGCTGCTGACTTCGGCGGGTACATCATCGCCAGCCATGCGCTTGCGAAACAACGCCGTGCGCGCCAGCAGCAGGGTGGTCACCGGCACGGTGATCGACAGCAAAATCGGAATCAACCAGCCGTGCAGCACCGGTCCGGACTTGAGCCCCGAAAAATAGATAATCGATGCCAATGCCACACTCCACGCGCCCAGCGTCGAGGCCAGTGCCGGCGGGTGCATGCGCTGGAAGAAGTCTTTCATGCGCAGCAAGCCAATCGCGCCGATCAGTGCGAACACGCTGCTCAACACCAACAGTACCGCGACGACGATTTCCATCCATAACGGCATCATTCAATCACCTCCCCACGCAGCAGGAATTTCGCCAGGGCAAATGAGCCGACGAAGCCGAACAGCGCAATCAGCAGCGCCGCTTCAAAGTAGGTGTCGCTGGCATAACGAATACCCAGCACCAGCATCATCAGCATGGCCAGGATATACAGGTAGTCCAGCGCCAGTACCCGGTCCTGGGCCGAGGGGCCTTTGAACAGGCGGATCAACGTCAGCACCATGGCCAGGGAGAACAGGAACAGGCTGAACAGGATCGCATTGGAGAGCAGGGGGCTCATTCGAAGATCTCCATCAGGGGCCGTTCGTAGGCGTGTTTGAAGTGCTGGATAAACTGCGCGTCGTCATCCAGATCGAACACGTGCAACAGCAGGATGCTGCGGTCCAGGGCCAGTTCGGACCAGACGGTACCGGGCGTCACGCTGGTGATCATTGACAGCACAGCCAGCCCATTGGGGTCGCGCAGGTCCAGGGGGATTTTGACGAAGCGCGAACGCGGTGGTCGCGAGCCGCACACCAGCACCCCCCAGGCCACCTGCAGGTTGGAGATGATCACGTCGCGGCCGACCAGAAAGAACAGGCGGATGATCACCCCAGGGCGGCGGATGCGGATCGGCAGCGGACGCAGTGGCGCCATCAGCAGCGGCGCGAGAAAGCCCAGCAGTGCCCCTAGCAGCAGGTTGCCGGGGCTGACGGACAGGTTGAGTACCAGCCACAGCACCCACAACGCCAGCGACAGCCACGGGGCAGGGAACAGGCGCTTCATGGTTGCACCTCCAGCGCGGCGCGGGCTTCGGGGCTGGGTATCGGGCGCTGGGCCATGACGGCCATGACGTAGCGTTCTGGGTTGTTCAGGCTCTTGGCGATGTCCAGGGTGTAGTTCATCAGCGGTTCGGCCTTGAACGTCAGCACGACGCTCAAGCCCAGCAGGAAGAAAATCGGCAGGCATTCGAAGCGGCGCAGCAGCGGCGAAGGGCGCTCTTCCGGGGTCCAGAAGCGCTGGATGCCCAGGCGGGCGAAGGCCATCAGCGATGCGAGGCCCGACAGGATCAACAAGGCGGCCAGGCCCCAGGCAGCCGGGCGAATCGGCTCATCAATGCTGAACCAGAGGCCGATCGGATTGAGCAGCGCACTCAGCAGGTTGAGTTTGCCGATAAACCCCGACAACGGGGGCATGCCGATAATCAGCAGGGCGCAGGCAATAAAGCTCAGGCCGAGGAACGCCATGGTCCAGGGAATGACCTGGCCGACCACGGCTTTCTGTTCGTCATCGAGGTTGACGCCTGGCCGTGGATGCAAGGACTCCATGGCTTTGGGCAGCGCATCGATTTCTTCATCCAAAGGCAGGTCGTTGGCCGAGCGCGATCGCTCGATCAGTTCCGCCAGCAGGAACAGGGCACTCAGCGCCAATGTCGAGCTGACCAGATAGAACAATGCGCCTGCCGTCAGGCTTGGCTGGGCGAACCCCACCGCTGACAGCAGGATGCCGGCCGATACCAGAATGCTCAGACTGGCCATGCGCTCCAGGCGCTGCGCCGCCACCATGGCCAGTGAGGCGCAGATGATCGTGGCCATGCCGCCGTACACCAGCCAGTCGCCGCCGAACAGTGCCGACGCGCCGGCCTGGCCAGAGAACAGCAGGGTCCACAAACGCAGCACGGTGTACACGCCGACCTTGGTCATGATCGCGAACATCGCCGCCACCGGCGCGCTGGCCGAGGAGTAGGCGGGTGCCAACCAGAAATTCAGCGGCCACATGCCCGCCTTGGCCAGGAATGCGGTGGCGAGGATCGCCGCGCCGGCATGCAACAGGCCGCGATCGGCTTCCGGCACCAGCGGGATTTTCAACGCCAGGTCGGCGAAGTTCAGCGTGCCGGTGACGCCATAGACCATCGCCGCGCCGATCAGGAACAGCGACGAGGCCAGCAGGTTGATCGCGATGTAATGCAGCCCCGACGACACCCGTGCGCGCCCCGAACCGTGCAGCATCAAGCCATAGGACGCGGCCAGCAGCACTTCGAAGAAGACGAACAGGTTGAACAGGTCGGCGGTCAGGAAGGCACCGTACAAGCCCATCAACTGAATCTGGAACAGCGCATGGAAACTGGTGCCGGCACGGTCCCAGCGGGCCATGGCAAACAACAGCGCGCTGACGCCGACGATGCCGGTCAGCACCAGCATCAGCACCGATAACTTATCCGCCACCAGCACGATGCCGAACGGCGCTTGCCAGTTGCCCAGCAGGTAAACCACCACCGCATCGCTACTGCCGTGCATCCACCCCATCAGGAACACCGAGAGGCCGAGGCCGAGCAGGGTCGAGAACAGGTTGATACGGGCCTTGAGTGGCCGGCGCTTTTCGCCAAGCATCAGCATCAATGCCGCGGTCAGCAGGGGCAGCAGGATCGGCGCGGCGATCAGGGAGTACGCCAGGTTCATTCCTTGGGCTCCCGGCCGTCCACATGGTCGGTGCCGGTCAGGCCCCGCGATGCCAGCAGCACCACGAGGAACAACGCGGTCATCGCGAAGCTGATCACGATCGCCGTCAGCACCAGTGCCTGGGGCAGGGGGTCGGTGTAATGCAGCAGGTCTTGCGGCACGCCGTCCTTGATGATCGGCTCCTTGCCGATAAACAGGCTGCCCATGCTGAAGATGAACAGGTTGACCCCGTATGACAGCAGGCACAGGCCCATCACCACCTGGAACGTCCGTGGCCGCAGGATCAACCAGACGCCCGAGGCAGCCAGGACCCCAATGGCAATTGCAATGACTTCTTCCATCAGGCGGCTCCTTCCGTTGCGGCAACCACTTTGGCCTGGTTGCTCGGTTTATGGGCCCGTACCGACTGGTGACCGAGGGCGGTGAGCATCAACAGGGTCGAGCCGACGACCATGGCGTACACGCCGACGTCGAAGAACAACGCGCTGGCGATATGAATGTCGCCCAGCACCGGCAAGCTGAAATGCCACGTATGGGTGGTGAGGAATGGGTAGCCGGCAAACAACGCACCCAGCCCGGTGAGGGTCGCCGAGAACAGCCCGAAGCCCATCCAGCGCATCGGCCGCAAACTCATCTGCGCCTCGACCCACTGGGTGCCGGCGACCATGTATTGCAGGATAAACGCCACCGACATCACCAGCCCGGCGACAAACCCGCCGCCCGGTTGATTGTGGCCGCGCATGAACAGGTAGAACGACACCACCAGCGCAATCGGCAGCAGCAGGCGCACCAGCACTGCCGGCACCATCATGAAGCCCAGGGCGGTGTCGCTGGCCTGGCGCGGGTTGACCAGGTCGGTGGCCACGTCCGGCGCCAACTGGCGCTGTTGCGGCGGCAATTCCATGCTCTCTTTTGACGGGCGGAAGCGCCGCAGCAGGGCGTAGACGGTCAGCGCGACGGCGCCGAGCACGGTGATTTCGCCGAGGGTGTCGAAGCCGCGGAAGTCCACCAGCATCACGTTCACCACGTTGCTGCCACCGCCTTCGGGCAGGGCGCGGCTGAGGTAAAACGATGAGATGTCGTTAGGCGTCTGGCGCGTCAACATCGCGTAGGACAGCAGCGCCATGCCGCCGCCGACCACGGTGGACAGCAGGAAGTCGCGCAGGCGCCGAACGCGTGCCTTGCGCAGCGAGCTGGGCAGTGGCGAGACTTCTTCGATCCGCCGAGGCAGCCAGCGCAGGCCCAGCAGGATCAGCACGGTGGTGACCACTTCGACCACCAGTTGCGTCAGCGCCAGGTCCGGCGCCGAGAACCACACGAAGGTGATGCAGGTCATCAGGCCACACACGCTGACCATGGTCAGGGCGGCCAGCCGATGGTACTTGGCTTGCCAGGCAGCGCCCAGGGCGCAGGCAATCGCCAGCAACCACAGGGTCACGAACACGATGGAGCCCGGGATCTTCGGCCGGTCGCCCCAGCTGAGGCCGCTGTTGATCACGGGGATCATGCCGCCGATCACGGCCACCAGCACCAGCAGGAACAATTGGGTCTGCAGGCGCTTGGTGCTGATGCGTTTCTCGATCTTGCGCACGCCGCGCATCATCACCACCAGGCTGCGTTCGAAGCCGCGCTTGCCGTTGAAGTAGCTGATGATTGGCGGGTATTTGAAGCGGCCACGCTTGAGTTGCTTACGCAGCAGCAGGTACAGCACCACACCGCCGGACATGGCCACCAGGCTCATGATCATCGGTGCATTCCAGCCGTGCCAGATCGCCAGGCTGTACTCCGGCAGCACGCCGCCGACCACCGGCAGCGCGGCGGCAGCGAGGATCGAACCGACCACTTGGGCCGGGAAGATACCCACCAGCAGGCAGGTAAACACCAGCAGCTCAACCGGCGCGCGCATCCAGCGCGGCGGCTCGTGGGGTGTGTGCGGCAGGTCGGTGGCGGCCGGACCGAAGAACACATCCACGGTAAAGCGCAGGGCGTAGGCCACGCTGAACGTACCGGCGATGGTCGCGATCATCGGCAGGGCGATTTCCACCCAGGCGGTTGCCGAGATAAACACGGTTTCGGCGAAGAACATCTCTTTGGACAGGAAGCCGTTGAGCAACGGTACGCCGGCCATGGATGCACTGGCCACCATCGCCAGGGTCGCGGTAAACGGGATCAAGCGCACCAGGCCACTGAGTTTGCGGATGTCCCGGGTGCCGCTTTCGTGGTCGATGATGCCCGCCGCCATGAACAGCGAGGCCTTGAAGGTGGCGTGATTGAGGATGTGGAACACTGCTGCGACGGCGGCCAGCGGGCTGTTCAGGCCAAGCAATAAGGTGATCAGCCCGAGGTGGCTGATGGTGGAGTAGGCCAGCAGGCCTTTGAGATCATTCTGGAACATGGCGCAGTAAGCGCCGAGAAGCAGGGTAATCGCGCCGGCACCGCCGACGATATAGAACCATTCTTCGCTGCCGGACAGCGACGGCCACAGGCGGGCCAGCAGGAACACGCCGGCCTTCACCATCGTCGCCGAGTGCAGATAGGCTGAAACCGGGGTGGGCGCTGCCATCGCGTGGGGCAGCCAGAAGTGGAACGGGAACTGCGCGCTTTTGCTCAGCGCGCCAATCAGCACCAGGGCCAGCATCACCGGGTACAGGGAATGCGCACGTATCTGATCACCCGCCGCCAGCACCTTGTCCAGGTCATAGCTGCCGACGATATGCCCCAGCAGCATCACGCCCGCCAGCAGGCACAATCCACCGGCGCCCGTCACCATCAACGCCATGTACGCACCGCGCCGTGCATCAGCGCGGTGGTGCCAGTAGCCGATCAACAGGAACGAGAACAGGCTGGTCAGTTCCCAGAAGAACACGATCTGGATCAGGTTGCCGGAAATCACCAGGCCGAGCATGGCGCCCATGAACGCCAGGAAAAACGCGAAGAAGCGCGGCACCGGATCGTCCGGCGACATGTAGTAACGCGCATACAGCGACACCAGCGTGCCGATGCCGAGCACCAGCATCGAGAACAGCCAGGCGAACCCGTCCATACGCAAGACGAAATTCAGGCCGAGGCTGGGCAACCACATGAATTCTTCGCGGATCACGCCACCGTGGGCGATCTGGGGGTAGAGCAGGGCGACTTGAACGGTTCCGACCAGGGCCACAAGGCCAGCCAGCAGGGATTCGGTGTTACGTGCGTTATGCGGCAGCAAGGCCGCCAGACAGCTGCCAATGAAAGGCAGAAGCAGTAGAACTATCAGGGACATAGGCTTCTAATCTGCAGGAGTTTGGGATGCATCATACGTGCCGCTTTCGTGATCACCAAACGGCAAGATGTGGCAGGATCCTACAAGATAGGTCGAATAATCCCATTTGGCAGTGTTTCGGACCTGATCGCTCCCCTGTGGCTGCTGTGGCTGCTGTGGCAAGCGGGCTTGTTGTGGCGAGCGGGCTTGCCCCGCGTTGGGCTGCGAAGCAGCCCCAAAACACAGCCCCGGGAGCAGCCTGGCACACCGCAGCGTTCTTATTGGGGCTGCTGCGCAGCCCAACGCGGGGCAAGCCCGCTCGCCACAACAGGCCCGCTTGCCACAGCAGGCCCGCTTGCTACAACAAGCCTGCTTGCCACAACAAGCCTGCTTGCTACAACACACCCGCTTGCCACAGTTACCGTGTTCCTCCTTGACAGACTGGCATCAGGGCTTGCCCGCGTTAGGTTGCTTCGCAGCCCCCAGCTGCCTCAATTCTGACGCTCTTGCTCCAACGCCTCTTCCAGCGCCTGCGCCTTTTGCCCGCGCGTCTTCATCTCGCTCACAATCACCGCCACCACAATCAACGCCGCCCCCAGCATCGCAATCGGCGAGAACCGCTCGCCAGCGATCCGCCCCACAACGCCTGCCCACACCGGTTCCCCGGCATAGATCAACGTGGCCCGTGTCGGCGAAACGCTCTGCTGCGCCCAGTTCATTGCGACCTGGATCACCGCACTGGTCAGGCCCAGGCCCACGGCGCTGAACAGCAGCAGCCAGGAGAACCCCGGCAACGCTTCGCCCATCGGCACCACCATCAGGAACGACAGCAGCGACGCCGTTGCCAGTTGCACCACGGTCACCCGGCGTACGTCTACCTGCCCGGCAAACGCACTGATCAAAATGATCTCGGCGGCTATCGCCACCGCACCGATCAAGGTCGCGATCTCCCCAGCGCTGAAATTCAGCGATGCCCCAGCCGGCCCGGTCAACAACATCAACCCGGCAAACGCCAGCATGATGCCAATGCTCGGCATCAACCCCGGACGACGGCCCAGCACCAGCCATTGCAGCAACGGCACAAACGGCACATACAGCGCGGTAATGAACGCCGATTGGCTGCTCAAGATCGTCTGCAGGCCAATGGTCTGCAAGCCATAGCCGAACATGATCGCCACGCCGATAAACACGCCCGCCTTCAGTTCGAACAACGTCAGGTCGCGTAAGGTCCGCAAGGAAAAGAACCCCACCACAACCGCCGCCGCGGCAAAGCGCAGGCCCACGAAAAACATCGGCCCGCTGACGGTCATGGCGTGTTGCACCAGCAAAAACGTGCCGCCCCAAATCATCGTGATAAACACCAGGATGCATTCGGCTTTGCTGAAGCGGTTGAAACGCGGGGAGGATTTCGGGGTGGTCATGGCGGCTCGGTCTTGCAAGGGAAAGGCACGGACCGCACAATGCGCCGCACGCTGGGCAGTATACTGCGCACACCCACCCATTGAGCAATATAGTGCACAAAGAAAATCCACAACGGGCTTCGGTCCTGCAGCACGTCAGCCAGAACGTTCGTCGCCTGCGTCATGCTGCCGACATGAGCCAGACTGCGCTTTCGGAAAAGTCCGGGGTCAGCCGGCGCATGCTGGTGGCCATCGAAGCGGGGGAGAAGAACGTCAGCCTGTCCACCCTCGACCGTGTGGCCGAAGCGCTGGATGTGGCGTTCAGCGACCTGATCCAGGCGCCGGATGTGCGCGATCACAGCCGCATCAACGAGCTGGCCTGGGCCGGCGAAATCGACGGCAGCAAGGCGGTGTTGCTGGCCAAGGCCACGGCGCGGCGTGAGGTCGAATTGTGGGAGTGGCGCCTTGAGCCGGGTGATCGCTATTGCCCGGACCCCGACCTGGAAGGGTGGAGCGAGCAACTGTTCGTCTTCGAGGGCAGCCTGACGTTGGTGGTCGGCGACCAGGAAAACACCATCGGTGCCGGCGAATTCTTCATGTTCGCCAGCCACCAGCCCCATGCCTATCGCAATGACGGCCACGTTGCCGTGCGCTTTGTGCGCAATGTGGTGATCTAACTGTTTGCCAGCCAACAGTGGATGGACACTTTGCTGGTTTGAAACCGCGGTTGCGCGCCCGTATACGCAGCAACCCACTGATTTTACTGACGATTAAATTCAGGCACGACTCCTGCAATCACTCCAGCATCCCCTCGGAGCCTGGAGTCGGCCCATGTCTGCCCACCCTCAACACCCTGCCCATATCATCCGCTCGGACGCGGAAGCCATCGAGGTCGCCCGGCGCCTGGCCGAACGCTTTGCGGTCGACGCCAGTGCGCGCGACCGTGAGCGGCGCCTGCCGCTTGCCGAGCTTGACGAGTTTTCCGCCAGCGGCTTGTGGGGCATCACCGTTCCCAAAGCCTACGGCGGCGCGGAGGTGTCCTATGTGACCGTGGCCGAGGTGATCAAGTTGATCTCCGCTGCCGACCCTTCACTGGGGCAAATCCCACAGAACCACCTGGGCGTGGTGGATATCCTGCTGCAAACCGCCACCGAGGAACAAAAGCGACACTACTTCGGCAAGGTCCTGGCCGGCTACCGTTTCGGCAATGCGTTCTCCGAGGCCAAGAGCAAAAACGCCGGCACCTTCGATACCCAGATCCGTTTTCACGGCGACACCGCGCAGATCAATGGCGAGAAGTTCTACTGCACCGGTGCGCTGTTCGCCCATCTGGTGCCCACCGTTGGCAATAACGAGCACGGCCAGGCGTTTATTGCCTTGGTTGAACGCGATGCGCCAGGCCTCACCGTTATCGACAGTTGGGACGGCTTCGGCCAGCGCACCACCGCCAGCGGCGGCGTGACCCTCGATGGCGTAACCGTGCCCCTCAGCGCGGTGATCCCCGCTCACCAGGCCTTCGATCAACCCACCGCCAACGGCCCGATTTCACAGATCATCCAGGCGGCGGTCGACACCGGTATCGCCCTGGGCGCCCTTGAACAAGCCAAGATCTATGCGCGCCAGGCGCGACCCTGGATCGACAGCCAGCAGGATCACGGCTGGCAAGACCCGTTCACCATCGCCGCCATCGGCGATCTGGAATGGCGTGTGCACGGCACCGAAGCCATCCTCGCCAAGGCCGGCAAGGCTGTGGACCTGGCCCTGGCCGAACCGAATGAAGACACCGTCGCCAACGCTTCACTGATCGTCGCCCAGGCCAAAGTCCTGTCGGCCGAAACCGCGTTGCTCGCCAGCAGCAAGCTCTTCGAACTGGCCGGCACCCGCTCCGTCACCGGCAAACATAACCTTGACCGCTTCTGGCGCAACGCACGCACCCACACCCTGCACGACCCGGCCCGCTGGAAATACCACCTGATCGGCAATTTCGTGCTCAACGGCGTGAAGCCCGCGCGCCACGCCTGGAACTGAGGATTGACCATGACCGCACTGAGCCTTGCGCGCCAACTGTTGGACAGCACCCGCCGCCATGTCGAGACAAGCGATGACCCCTATGTCATCAGCCGCTTCGGTGATCTACAGATCCGCGTCGACGTGGCCGCCTCCCTGCTGGAACGCGCTGAAACCCACCCCAGCCCGGTGGCCGCCACCGAAGCGCAGATCGCCGCCGCCGAAGCCCTCATCGCCGCGAGCAACGCCGAATTCGAACTGACCGGCCAACGCACCGAACTGCCGTCGAGCCTCGATGACCCGTTGCGCTGGAAATACCAGATCGTCGGCAACTATCACCTCAACGGAGTGCTTTGATGTCCCGTGAAATCCGCTTGAATGCCTTCGACATGAACTGTGTCGGCCACCAATCGCCCGGCCTGTGGGCGCACCCGCGTGACCGTTCGTGGCAGTACAAGGACCTGGAGTACTGGACCGACCTGGCGAAAATCCTTGAGCGCGGCAAGTTCGACGGCTTGTTCATCGCCGACGTGCTGGGTATCTACGATGTGTACAACGGCAATGGCGACGCGGCCATCCGCCAGGCGACCCAGGTGCCGGTCAACGATCCGTTGTCGCTGATCGCGCCGATGGCGCTGGTCACCGAGCATCTGGGCTTCGGCCTGACTGCCTCGCTGTCCTTCGAGCATCCGTATCCATTTGCCCGTCGGCTCTCCACCCTCGACCACCTGACCAAGGGCCGTATCGGCTGGAACATCGTCACCTCCTACCTGGAAAGCGGCGCCAAGAACCTCGGCCAGAAAGCCCAGACCGAACACGACGCGCGCTACGACTACGCCGAGGAATACCTGGAGGTCTGCTACAAACTCTGGGAAGGCAGTTGGGAGGAGGGCGCCGTGTTGCGCGACCGCGAGCGCCGGATTTTCAGCGACCCGAGCAAGATCCACGAGATCCGTCATGTCGGCAAACACTTCCAGGTGCCCGGTATTCACCTGTGTGAACCCTCGCCGCAGCGCACGCCGGTGCTGTACCAGGCCGGTGCGTCCAGCCGTGGCAAGCAGTTCGCCGCTGAACAGGCCGAGTGTGTGTTCGTCGCCGCGCCATCTAAAGTCTTGCTGAAAAAGACCGTTGCCGACATCCGCCGTCGTGCCGCCGAGGCCGGGCGTGATCCGAAGAAAATCCTGATCTTCAACCTGCAGACGGTGATCGTCGGCGAGACGGATGCCAAGGCCAAAGCCAAGTTCGACGAGTACAAATCCTACGTCAGCTACGAAGGCGCGATGGCGCTGATCTCCGGCTGGACCGGTATCGATTTTAGCCAGTTCAAACCGGATGAACCGCTCAAGCATGTGCATACCAACGCCATTCAATCGGCGGTGGAAGCCTTTTCCACGGCAGACCCGAACAAGGTCTGGACGCCCAACGAGCTCGCCGATTGGGTCGGCATCGGCGGTTTTGGCCCGCTGTTTGTCGGTGGTCCGGAAACCGTGGCGGATCTGTTGCAGGAGTGGGTGGAAGAAACCGATGTGGATGGCTTCAACCTGGCCTATGCATTGACTCACGAAACCTTCATCGACGCCGTGGAGTTGCTGGTGCCGGAGTTGCAGAAGCGCGGTGTGTACAAGACTGAATATGCCCAGGGCACGTTGCGCGAGAAGTTATTTGGCAACGGAGCAAGGTTGTCGAGTTCCCATCCAGGCAGTGGTTACAGGATTTTGGAAGGTTTGCAGTGAGACAAGTACACATATGATCCTGCTGTGTAAATGGTTCAGCGGGGGATGTGATAAAGATCGCAAACCCCGCATGAAAGATAAACGCCTATCGAGTAATACTGAAAACGCCATTGCGTGCTTCGGTAAAGTGTCGCCCACCACTGGGGTCGGTTGCACCGGCCACAAAGTTGAACGTTCCTGCGAAGGTTCCCGTAATGTTATTGTTACTGTCAACGTTGGGGAGTGAACGTATTGTCAACTGACCTTCTTCGCCATGGTAGATATAAGATCCACTCATGTTATAAAAAATAACACTGACCTCTTTGCTGTCTTCACTGATAGCGTAGGTGCCTGTCGGAAGGTCTCTTGAAATGAATATGGCTATTCGATAGTCGTATACGTCTGGCCTTGTCGCAAACGCTCGCGACCATCCCGCGATCTGGTTATTTGAACTGATGTATAGATTATCCTCATTAGACTCATAGCGTGCGTTGATATCGCGACTCAGGTCGCACACAACTGTCGGTGCCGCATAATTTCTTCTGCTTTCTGTGAACCCCACAAGCTCCAGAACGCCCTCACTCACGGTGACTGTTTTACCCCTGTTCTGACCCTTGAAGTTGAAAGTCGCCTTGATTGTTTTGGTGCTATTGTCAAATGTCAGTTTCAGGCTGCCTTCGGTGGCGGTGTAGTTGATTTGAGAGAAGGGGCCTGATTTTGACCAGAGGGCATTAACGCCAGAGGTGGTAGTGAAGTCTGAAGTGATGGCGTATGTTTTGTCAGTGACGTCGCCATCGTTAGGGATAAAAAAAGAAAATTCTTGAAAGTCTTGGTTCTCATTTTTTTCGGTGCGTAGGTTGAGGAGCCACTTGAGTGGCAGGTCATTCATGAAGAGTGAATAGTGAACGCCATCGAATGCGTCATATTCATCTTCCTCGTCTTTGATCGTTGCAGTGCACTTTAGAGATGTGTTGGCTGAGATTTTTCCGGAAGTGTTCATGATGATTCTTCCTCTGTGGGAGCATGAGGCTAAAGATTATTCGGGGGGATGTGCGACGTCTACTGTCAGGTTTGACAGGTATAGCGGGAGTTTTTTTTATTTCGAAAGATACGCTCATGCTCGTGTGGCTAAGCAGGTTTAGGTATGAGGTCGCTGTTGCTCACACTGACGGCTTAGTTGGCTTTCTGTTGCTCCAGCAACAGTTGATATGCACTTTGTTCAACGAGGCTCCTGCCCGTCGTTGTAGGCCTATGAATTAGCTGAGTTTGAAGGCAATTCTGCATTGGCATAGTTAATGCTTTGCTCTGATTGCTATTTACCGTTACCGCTTGACCCCAGACAGCCAGCGGACCACCGCACGCTTAACTCCCAGTAGGAGCTTTACCCCTATGAGCGTGCACGTACTAAAAAGCCCGCTGGCCCTGGAATGGCCCGCCGAGCGGCTCGGCAACCTGCCCAACGCGCTGGAACAGCTGCACCACTGGGCGCAGACCACGCCGCTGCACACCGCCTTGCGCCACAAGCGCCAGGGCCAGTGGTATGCGTGGCGCTGGATCGACGCCTTGCGAGATGTGGAACGCCTGGCCGATGGCTTGCGTCAGCAGGGCTTTGACGAGCAATCGCGCTTGGCCCTCAGCGGGGCGTTCGAGCCGAACCTGTTGCTCCTGGCTCTTGCGGCTCAAGCCATCGGCGGGCAAGTCCTGACCCTGGCCGATGACTTGGAGCCCGAAGCGCTGCAACAACATTTATGGCGCATCCGTCCCACCCATGCCTACACCCAGGACCGTCAGCAAGTGCGGCATTGGCAGTCGGCCAACCTGCTGGATTTTGCCCCGTTGCTCGGCCCGATCGACCCGACGCAGCACCTCGTACGCTGGTGGCAACCCAGCGGCGAAACCGCGTTGTGGAGCGAAGAGGGCACCCACTGGGAGGGGGGGCTGGCGGTGGTGTTGGAGCAATGGCTGAACAGCGGCCATGGCCTGGCCTTTCCGGAAAGCCTGGCCTCGGCGCGGCGTGATCGCAGCGAAGTCGCCCCCACCGGCTTGCTGTTGTCACCCGCACGCTTGCAGCACCTGGCCGACGAAATCGAAAGTCGCCTTGCACCCCATGGCACCTGGCGTCGGCGCCTGTGCGACTGGGCCATCGCCCACCCGCAAAGCGGCCTGCGTCGCCTGTTGAAAAACCGTGTGCGCAAGCTGCTCGGCTTTCAGCGCCTGGCTTACATCTGGCAACCCCACAAATCCACCCCTTCGCCGGTGTGGCTGGCGGAATTCAAACGGGACATCGCATGAGCCAAGCCATTCTCCAGGTGCGGGATATCTCGCTGTCGTTCAAGGGCGTCAAGGCGATCAATGCCTTGTCCTTCGAGGTGGCGCGCGGCGAGATCTGCGCGCTGATCGGTCCCAATGGTGCCGGTAAAAGCTCATTGCTCAATGTGCTCAACGGCGTGTACCGCTTCGATGCTGGCGAGATCGTCTTCGAAGACCAGCACTTCCAGCGCATCGACCCGCTGGGTGCCGCGCGCCGGGGCATTGGTCGCACCTTCCAGAACAACGCGCTGTTCAAGAAGATGAGCGTGCTCGACAACATCCTTACCGGCCTGTCGCGGCATATGCGCAGCCGTTTTATTGAACAAGCCCTGGGCTTGCCGCGCGCACGCCGGGAAGCCGAAGCGTTCCGCCTGCGCGCCCAGGGCATTCTCGAGTTTCTTGAGTTGCAAGCTCAGCGTGATGTGCTGGTGGGCAACCTCTCTTATGGCCTGCAGAAGCGTGTCGAGTTGGGCCGGGCATTGATCGCTGGGCCTAGCCTGTTACTGCTCGACGAACCCATGGCGGGCATGAACGCCGAGGAAAAACAGGAAATGGCACGCTTCGTCGCCGATGTGAACCGCGACCTGGGCACCACCGTGGTGTTGATCGAGCACGACATGGGCGTGGTGATGGGCCTGTCCGACCATGTGGTGGTGCTCGACTACGGGCGCAAGGTCGGCGACGGAACCCCCGCCGAGGTACAGGCCAACCCCGATGTGATCGCGGCTTATCTCGGAGTGGCAAACGAATGACGTTCTTCTTCGAAACCCTGCTCGGCGGCCTGCTGGCCGGCACCATGTATTCGTTGGTCGCCATCGGCTTCGTGCTGATCTACAAGGCCAGCGGTGTGTTCAATTTTGCCCAGGGCTCGATGCTGCTGTTTGCCGCGCTGACCTTCGTCAGCCTGCATGACCAGGGCGTGCCGTTTGCCCTGGCACTGCTGCTGACGGTGATCGTGATGATCGTCGGTGCCTTGCTCATCGAGCGCCTGGTCCTGCGGCCCTTGGTGAACCGTTCGCAGATCACCCTGTTCATGGCCACCCTTGGCCTGTCGTTCATCATCGAGGGCCTGGCCCAGGGCTTGATGGGGTCCCAGGTGCGTGCACTGGACCTGGGCATTGATGACGTGCCGCTGTTCATCGGGCCGCTGATGCTCAGTCAGTTCGATCTGATCGCGGCCGCGGCTGCCGTGTTGTTGGTGACGGTCCTTGCGCTGCTGTTCAACAAGACCCGCATCGGTGTGTCCCTGCGTGCGGTGGCGGATGACACCACGGCGGCGCTGTCCATCGGCATCAACCTCAACCGTATCTGGCAGATCGTCTGGGCGGTGGCGGGGATTGTCGGGCTGGTGGCCGGCTTGCTCTGGGGGGCGCGCCAGGGCGTGCAGTTTTCGCTGTCGCTGGTGGTGCTCAAGGCCCTGCCGGTGCTGATCATCGGCGGCTTTACCTCGATTGGCGGGGCCATCGTCGGCGGGCTGATTGTCGGCGCGGCGGAAAACCTTGCCGAGGTGTATATCGGCCCGTTGATCGGCGGCGGCATCACGCCGTGGTTCGCCTATGTATTGGCCTTGGCCTTCCTGTATATCCGTCCCGCCGGCCTGTTCGGCGAGCGCGCCATCGAGCGAGTCTGAAACCATGTCGATTCCCGTTGCTCAACAAACCGCGCCGTTGTTGCTGGTACAGCGACGCGTGCCCTGGGGCCTGATCGGCCTGCTGGCCCTGGCCTTTATCGTGGTGCCGCTGTGGGGCAATGACTATTGGCTCAATGCGATCCTGATCCCGTTCCTGGTGCTGTCCCTGGCCGGGCTTGGCTTGAATCTGCTGACCGGCTATACCGGGCAAACCTCGGTCGGCGCGGCGGGTTTCATGGCCGTCGGCGCGTTCGCGACCTACGGTTTCCTGTTACGCCTGCCGGAGCTGGGCCTGCCGCTGGCGCTGCTCGGTGGGGGGATTATCAGTGCGTTGGTCGGTTTGCTGTTCGGCTTGCCCAGCTCGCGGATCAAGGGCTTCTACCTGATGGTCACCACCCTGGCCGCGCAGTTTTTCCTGGAGTGGCTGTTCGTCAAGTTTCCCTGGTTCTACAACTACGGCTCGTCCGGGACCATCTCTGCGCCGAAGCTGGCGCTGTTCGGCCATGACCTCAACACGCCGCTGGGCCGCTATTGGCTGACGTTGGTGACGGTGCTGCTGTTGACCTGGACCGCCATCAACCTGGTGCGCAGCCAGGTCGGGCGCAATTGGATGGCGATCCGCGACATGGACACCGCCGCCGCCGTGGTTGGCATCCCGGTGGTGCGCTACAAGCGCCTGGCGTTTGCGGTCAGCTCGTTTTACCTGGGCATTGCCGGCGCGCTGTGGGCGTTCGCCTACCTGGGCACGGCCAGCGCCAGCAGCTTCGATATCAATCGCTCATTCCAGATCCTGTTCATCATCATCATCGGCGGCATGGGCAGCATCGCCGGCAACTTCGTGGGTGCGGCGTTTATCAGCCTGCTGCCGATTGTCCTCAGCCATGCCGGGCAGGCGCTGTTCGGCGGTTCGGTGGACGCGGGGCAGTTGCAGAACCTGCAAAAAATCATCTTTGGTGTGTTGATCATCGTGTTCCTGATCAAGGAGCCCGAGGGCTTGATCCGCCTGTTGCACAACCTGCGTGACCGTGTGCGGCAGTGGCCGCTGCGTTTCTGACATTCCTCCAAGAGAATCCTTATGCGTGCATCCTTGAAACGTTCCTTGATCGGCGCCGCGTTTACGTTGGCAACCCTGGCCGGTGCTGTCCCCCAAGCGATGGCCTCGCCGGACCAGCAATTCATTCCCCTGGCCACCTATCGCGTGGGCGCCTACGCGTCCAGCGGTGTGCAGGTGTGGGCCGGGATGATCGACTACCTGCGTTATATCAACGAGGTCGAAGGCGGCATCAATGGCGTCAAGTTGGTGTGGCAGGAATGCGAGACCGAGTGGACGGCGGAGAAAGGCATCGAATGCTACGAGCGCTTCAAGCATGGCCTGGAGGGCGCGCCGGTCGCGGTGTACCAGCCCAATGGCGCGCCGGCGGCCTATGCGCTCAGCGAAAGGGCAGAGGTGGACAAGATCCCGCTGATCACCCTCGGTTACGGGCGCACCGAAGCCACCGACGGTACGGTGTTCCCGTATAACTTTCCGGTGATGCTGACGTTCTACAGCGAGGCGTCGACCCTGGTGAACTACATCGCCCAGCGCGAGGGTGGTTTCGACAAGCTCAAGGGCAAGAAGATCGCCACGGTCTACCACGACTCGGCCTACGGTCGCGAAACCCTCGGCCCGTTGAAGTTGCTCGCCGAAAAATACGGTTTTGAAAATATCCAGATTCCGGTGGCCGACCCAGGCAACGAACAATCGGCGCAATGGCGCCAGGTCCGCCAGGCCAACCCGGACTGGGTGTTCCTGCGCACCTGGGGCGTGTCGACCCCCGTGGCGGTCAAGACCGCTGCGCGCTTCGGCTTCCCGGTGGACCATATCATCGGCGATATCTGGGCCAGTTCCAGCGAAGACGTATTGCCCGCAGGCGCCGCCGCCAAGGGCTACCTGGCCCTCACGCCGTACCCGGCCGGCAGCGACTTCGAGATCCACAAACGCCTCAAGCAATCCGTCCTCGACAAGGGCCACAGCGACCTCAAGGACCTGAAGAACTTCGGCAGCGTGTACTACAACTCCGGCCTGGTGAATGCTGCCGTGGCGGTGGAGGCGATCCGCACGGCCCAGGCCAGGTTCGGCCAGCGCCCGCTCAATGGCGAAGAAGGCCGCTGGGGCCTGGAGCACTTGAATATCGACGACGCGCGCCTCAAGGCCATGGGTTACCTGGGCCTGATGCAGAACCTCAAGCTGTCGTGCCGCGACCACGAAGGCGGCGGCTCGGCGCGGGTACAGCAGTGGGACGGTGCTCAGTGGACGCTGGTCAGCGACTGGATCGCCGCCGACCGCGCACTGTTGCGTCCGCTGATCGATGAAAAGTCCGCGGCCTTCGCCAAGGAAAAAGGCCTGACGCCACGCACCTGCACCGGGGATGAATAAACCATGAGCCTGCCTGCCGCAGAACCTGCACACGCCGCGCTGCTGACGGTCAACGACATCGAGGTCATCTACGACGGCGCGATCCTGGCGGTGGCCGGGGTGTCGCTGAGCGTGCCCAAGGGCGCCATCGTCGCCTTGCTCGGCGCGAACGGCGCCGGCAAGAGCACTACCCTCAAGGCGATCTCCGGGTTGGTGCGTGCCGAGCGCGCCGAAGTCAGCCGTGGCGTGATCGAATACGCCGGCGTCGACCTGGCCGGTGTCGACCCCAGCCAACGTGTGCGCCAAGGCATGGTGCATGTGCTCGAAGGCCGCCATGTGTTCGGCCAGCTCAGCGTGGAAGACAACCTGCGCAGCGGTGGTTTTGTGCGGCGCCTGAGCCGCAAGGCCATGGAACACGACCTGGAGCGCATCTACGCCTGGTTCCCCCGGCTCAAGACCAAGCGCCACACCCGCGCCGGGCTGACCTCCGGTGGCGAGCAACAGATGGTCGCCATCGGCCGGGCGTTGATGACCCGTCCTACTTTGGTACTGCTCGACGAGCCGTCCATGGGTTTGGCGCCTATGATCGTGCAAGAGATCTTCGAGATCATCGCGCAGCTCAACCGCGAGCAGCAGGTGAGCTTCCTGGTCGCCGAGCAGAACATCAACGTGGCGCTCAACTATGCGTCCCACGGCTACGTGCTGGATACTGGGCGGGTGGTCCTGAGTGGCAGCGCCGCCGAGTTGCTGGCGCGGGGCGATTTGCATGACATTTATCTGGGTAAACAGTAAGGGCGAATCCGCATGAGTGAAACCATCCGCAACGCTGATGTCCTGATCATCGGCGGCGGCCTGAGCGGCACGATGCTGGCTGTGCAACTGCTGCGCCTGCCTGGCCAACGGCAAATCCTGGTGATCGAACCGCGCCGCGAACTCGGGCGTGGCGAGGCCTACAGCGCGGTCGAGTTGGGCCACACCTTAAATGGCAATGCGGCGCGCATGAGTGTCGACCCGGACAATGCCGACGACCTGACCCAATGGCTCACCGACTACATCGGTGCGGGCGGTTGGCCTGAGTCCGACCAGCAGCACGTGCCCATCAGCGAACTGTTCCCGCCACGCGGCATTTTTGGCCTGTATGCACAGCAACGGTTGGCTGAAGCCAAGGCGTTTTCGGCGTCCACCGTCGAGCATATCCGCGCCGAGGTGGTCGATCTGCAAGTCGAGGACGAGGGGGTATTGCTGACCCTCGACAACGGCCAGCAACTGCGCGGCGCCCAAGCGGTGTTGGCCACTGGCATGTTCCCGGCGGCGCGCACGCCCCAGACCGAGTCCAGCGGTTTGAACGCTGCGGCCGTCGACCCGTGGGACGTGCAGGCCATGACCCAGATCGGCCCGCAGGCGCCCGTGCTGATCATCGGCTCCGGGCTGACCATGGTGGATGCCGTGGTGTCCCTGGAACAGGCCGGGCATCGTGGGCCGATCGAGGTGTTTTCCCGTCACGGCCTGCTGCCCCATGTGCGCCGGCAACCGCCCAGCTGGGAAGACTTTCTCGGCGCGAACCACAACCTGCGAAGCCCTCGGCAACTGCTGCGCGAGGTGCGTCGCCAATGCCGCCTCGCGCTGGAGCAGGGTATCGATTGGCAGGCGCCGCTGGACACGGTGCGCGCCCATATCGGCCGGTTGTGGAGCCAGGCCAGCGAGGGCGAGAAGCGTCAGTTCGTGCGGCATGTGCGGCCATGGTGGGAAAGCCATCATCACCGTTCGCCGCCGTTGAGTGCGCAGTTGGTGGCCAGGCTGCATGAGGAAGGGCGGTTGCGGATTCAAGCGGCCTCGTACAAGGGGCTGGAGCCTTCGGGCAGCGGCGTGACCATTCGTTTGCGCCGGCGTGGCGAACCTGCGGTGACTCTGGTGTCGGGCGCAGCCCTGATCAACTCCAGCGGCATCGAGTACGACTGGCGCCGCGTGGCCCGGCCACTGCCGCAACAGTTGCTCAAGCGCGGGTTGGTCCAGCCTGGGCCGTTGGCGTTGGGGATTGCGGCGGATGCGTCGGGGGCGGTGCTGGATGCCCAGGGCCAGGTCAGTGCGCGCTTGTTCGCCATGGGCCCGCCGTTGCGCGGGATGTGGTGGGAGAGCACGGCGGTGACCGATGTGGCGCTTCAAGCCAAGGCACTGGCTTCAACGCTGACAGAAATCTAAATGTGGGAGGGGGCTTGCCCCCGATGGCCATAAGTATCTACACAACTTTTTTCAGCGGTCTGTGGCGAGGGAGCTTGGTCCCGTGGCCGCCTTCGGGCCGACCGCTTTTTGGGGGTTGGGTGAGTACATATCCGTTGCTGCGGTAACGGCTGCCTATGGTTCCGCTCTTACAGCGGGTCACTTTTGGAAGAGAAGAGCGCCAAAAGTAACCAAAAACGCTTCGCCCCACCACTCGGTACCTCGCTTAGGCTCGGTGTGCCCGAACGCAGGCTTGTTTGACGGGGCGATCCCAGATCAAAAACAAAAGCGAGGCGGCCTTAAAGCCGACCTGATCATTGAAGCGTACGCGGTGTGGCTTCTATTTCCTTAAACGCTGACGAAGTCAGCAATCTTTTGATCTGGCTCTGGCTCTGGCTCTGGCTTTTGATCTTGATCTCATGCGCCCCGTTAACCACGCTGGCCGAACGCAGGCTTGAATCCGTGGGTAACCCGGCAGGACGCCGGGTTAGCCGTCCTGGGCCAGGGATGGCCCATGACGGCGGCCCACGGATTCAAGCCTGCGTTCGGGCATACCGAGCCTAAGCGAGGTACCGAGTGGTGGGGCAAGAGCCCTTTTGGTTACTTTTGGGGCTCTTTTCCAAAAGTGACCCGCTGTAAGAGCGGAACCCTAAGCAGCCGTTACCGCAGCAACGGATATGTACTCGGTCAAATCCAACCACATGGTCGGCCCAAAGGCCGCCACGGAAGCAAGCTCCCTCGCCAC
The DNA here is from genome assembly GCF_042015035.1 of Pseudomonas gorinensis. Taxonomy (NCBI): domain Bacteria; kingdom Pseudomonadati; phylum Pseudomonadota; class Gammaproteobacteria; order Pseudomonadales; family Pseudomonadaceae; genus Pseudomonas; species Pseudomonas gorinensis. The sequence continues at coordinate 4,721,481 of NZ_CP167125.1, read as the reverse complement.
AGACCACTGAAAATTGTGTAGATACCCATGCCCCGATGAGGGAGTGTCAGTGAATGCATCTTCGGCTGACCCACTGCCATCGGAGACAAGCCCCCTCCCACAGGGGTTCTGCATTTATCTTGAGGTCTTCACAAAGCCGGGCTTGAGGCCGAACACCTCCACGCCCTGCGGCGTCGATTGCCCGGTGGTCACCTTCACCTGCTCTACCGGCTTATCCATCGCCTCTCGATACTCCACTGTCATGCCATCCTCGCCACGGGTGATTGCCGGCGCCGGCACGATGATCGCCTGGGCATTGTTGTAAGTGACGATGGTCAAGCGTGCGCTCATCCCCAGCCGCACCCGCTGCAACTGCTGCGGCGTCAGCTTGGGGATCGACAGGGTCACCGGAAACTGCGCGCTGCCCTGGCTGTCGCCGGCTATCGCCAGGCCGCTGACCACGCTGACCGAGCCGGTCAGTCGCTCGCCATCAAAACCATCGCCCATCACTTCCACGGCCTGGCCCTGGTGCAACTGGTTGATGTCCAGTTCGGAGACCTTGGCGACGATTTTCAGCCGCTCGATATTGGCCAGGCCGAACAGCACCTGGCCCTGGCTGACCCTGCTGCCGGCCTGCACCGGTGCATTGTTGCTGCCGCCTTGGGCCGATGGGGTGCTGCTGCCGGGCGCGGGCACGACGATGCCGGAGAATGGCGCCTTGACCTCGCGACCTTCGAGCAACTTGTGCAGGGCGTCGTATTTCACCGTGGCGTTGGTCAGCTCCATATCGGCAATTTGCCGGTACTCGCCTTTGCCTTGCTCCAGCGCCTGCTGCAGTTCGCTGCGGGCCGAGGCGAGGTCCAGTTGTTGTTGCTGGGTCTGTTGCTTGAGGTCGTCCAGCTCATTGCGCGGGATGATGCCGCGCTGGAACAGGTTTTCGCTCTCGGTGAGTTTGCGCTGGGTATTGCCGGCGGTCATTTCTACGGTGCGCAGGCTGCGGCGCGCACGGCTGACGGTGGGGCTGCTGTCCCAGTCCTGCATTTCCTGCACGGTGCGCCGCGCCTTGAGCTGTGCCGAGAGGGCGTCGCGCAGTTGCACTTCGAGGGTGGCCGGGTCCATGCGCAACAGCACCTGGCCGGCCTCGACCCGCTGGCCTTGTTCCACCAGGTTGGCCTCCACATTGCCGTCAAAGGGCGCGGTGAGGGTGAGGGTGGTGTCGGGCTCGATCTTGCCCACCAGGCCGATCTGGTGCACCAGCGGGTCGGGTTTCACCGCCAGCCATTGTTCGCCCACCGGCGCCGTGTTGGCGGCCGGGCTGCGCAGGCTGAGCGCGGTGATCCCCGCAGCCGCCAGCAGCACGATCAAGACAGCACCCAGCAGGCGTTTTTTGTCAGTAGTCATTGAGGGCGATTTCCCAGCTTTCCAGCGTCATGCCCAGGGTCAGATCGAGTTGGGTCTGGGCGTTCAAATAAGCGATCAGTGCATTGAGCTGTGCATTTTCGGCGTTGCGCAGGTCCGTCTCGAAGCTCAGCACCTGGAAGTTGGTGGAGCGTCCGGCGCTGAGTTTTTCCCGCTCGATGTCGATCTTGCGCCGCGACAGCTCCACGGCGCGCTGGGAGATTTCATATTGGCGCCAGCGCGTACCGAGGTCGCGCACCACATCGTTGACGTTGCGCTCCAGTTCCTGGCGCGCGTCGGTGATACGGATCTCCTGGTCCTCCACGTTCACCCGCGCACGCACTTCGGCCTGGCGCGTGCTGATATCACCGATGGGGATCTGCACCTGCACCCCGGCGTAGCTGTCCCAGGTGCGGTTGTTGGTGCTGCCGGCATTGTTATTGTAGGCATCGCGGACCTGGTTCGCCCCGGCCACCAGGTCCACTTGCCAGCGCCCGGAGTCCTTGGCAATCACCAGGTTGAGGTCGGCCTGCTGGCTGCCGAGCAGGGCGGCAAGGTATTCCGGTTGCTGGGTCTGCGCCAGAGTGAACGCCTGGCGCTTGTCGATTTGCATGGGCCTGGCTTCCAGGGCCTCGGTGGCACGAATCGGCGTCGACAGGTCCAGGGCCAGCAGGCGCAGCAGGGCCAGGCGGCTGGTGTCCAGTTGGTTTTGCGCCTCTTCCACGCCCAGTTGCTGGGTGGCGATGTCGGCTTCGGTCTGCACGATTTCGAACTCGGCCATGCGCCCGGCACTGATCAATGCCTTGTTCACTTCCAGCAACGTGCCCGAGCGCTTGAGGGCATCCTGCACGATGCTCAGTTGTTCCTGGGCGCGCAGCAGCTCGCGGTAGGTGGCGATGATCTGGCTGATGGTCTGCGCCACGGTGGCCTTGAGGTTCAGGCGGTTGGCCTGCTCCGACAGGCGCGACAGGCGCAGCGGCGCGGTGGTGGCGTCCCAGCCGGCGCCGCGCATCAGCGGTTGGATGATCGCCAGGTCGAGGCCGTCGCTGCGGTAGCGGCCGGCGCGGTCGGCGTTGGTCAGTTGCTGGGTCCACGCCATGCTCAGCCGCGTGCCGTATTCGCTGAGCAGGCTGGTGGCCGGCGCCAGGTTGGCGTTGCGTGTGTTGTCTGTCGAGCCACGGGTACTGCGGTAATAACTGTTGAGGGTGAGCTTGGGGTTGAACACATCTTCGGCCACGCGCAGGTCGAACTTCTGCGCCACCCGCTGCAGGTAGGCGCTACGGATCGCCGGGTTATTGCGCAGGCCCAGGTACACGGCATCTCCCAGGGTCATGTTGGTGACCTGGGCGTTGAGCGAAACGCCACGCTCATAACCGCTGCGGGTGGTACTGGGCGCTGACGGTTTGATGACGACGTCGGCGGCCACGCCGTGCAGGCTGACCCAGGCGAGCAACCAGAGCCATTTACTCATCGCGCAGGGCCTCCACCGGTTGCAACCGCGAGGCCGAGACTGCCGGGTAAATACCGAAGAACAGCCCCACCAGCAACGTGCTGCCCACGCCCAGGGGCAGGGCGGCGACAGCCAGGGCGAATTCCCAGCCCGACAACCAGGCGTATAGCCAGGCGGCGGTCATGCCCAGCACGGCGCCGCACAGTGCGCCGACGGCGGTGAGGGTCACGGCTTCGAGCAGGAACAGGTTGCGGATATCCCGCTGGCGCGCACCGAGGGCCATGCGAATGCCGATCTCGCGTCGGCGTTCCGAGACGTTCATCAGCATCACATTCATCACACCGACGCCGCCGCCCACCAGGGAGATCGCCCCCAAGGCCAGCAGCAGGTAGGCGAAGGTGCGGCTTTGCCGGGTCATGCCATCGATCATTTGCTGGGGCACCGTGATCTCGACGTCGTGGTCGCTCAGTTGGGTTCGCAGCGCGACGGCGGCGTCCCGCGCCACGCGTTCCATGTCCTCGCCGGGGGCGGCGCGGATGATCACATTGCTGATTTGCGGGTTGGCGTAGATGCGGCGCATGCCGTCCGCAGGCATGAACAGCGTCTCGTTGGCCTGCACCGGCATCAGCATCGCCCGGGGCTGGTTGGACAAAATGCCCACCACCTGAAACAGGTAGTCATTGATGCGCACCCGGTCGCCCAGCTTCAGTGGGTCACCCGGCGCGCCCAGGGCCTGGGCGAGCTGGTCGCCGATCACGCCGTAGGTTTCATTTGCGTCGAAGGGGGACAGGAAGCGTCCTTCGCGCAGCACCAGGCGCATGGTCGGCGGGATATCCGGGGTGATGCCGACGAAGTTGGCGTTGGTGGTGCGGCCATGGAACACCATGGGCCCGCTGAACGGGATGATCGCGCCGATATGGGCGATCCCCGGCACGGCCCGGCGTACGGCATCGAGGTCGAGCTGGGTGCGCATCGGCACGTTGGCGGTGCCTTTGGGCGGGAACTGGGCGATCAGGGTGTCGGTGCCCATGTCCTTGAAGATCATTGCGGCGTCCACCGCTGCGTTGTGGCCGATATTGATCAGCGCCACCACTGACGAGCTGCCGATCACAATACCCAGCAGCGCCAGGATCGAGCGCTTGCCCAGGGTGCGCAGGCTGACGAACGCTTCGTGCAGCAGTTGGCTGAGGCTCTGTTCGACCCGCAGGTTCATAGGCCGCCAGCCTCATGCACCACACCGTTGCGCACCAGGATCTTGCGCTCCAGGCGCTCGGCGATGTGCGCGTCGTGGGTGACGATGATCAGGGTGACCTGTTGCTCGCGATTGAGCGCCAGGAGCAGGTCCATGATCTCCTGGGCAGTGGTGCTGTCGAGGTTGCCGGTGGGTTCGTCGGCCAGGATCACCGAGGGGCTGCCGACCAGGGCCCGGGCAATCGCCACACGCTGGCGCTGGCCGCCGGACAGGTCGGCGGGGCGGTGATGAGCGCGGTCGGCCAGGCCAACCTGTTCAAGCATGCGCAGTGCCTGTTCTACCGATTCATGGCGTGATACGCCGCGATAGCTCAAGGGCAGCGCGACATTATCCAGGGCGCTGAGACGCGGCAGCAGGTTGAAGCTCTGGAACACGAAGCCGATCTGCTGGTTGCGGATCGCCGCCAATTCATCGGGGCTGGCGCTGAAAATATCGTGGCCGGCAAAGTGGTACTGGCCGCAGTTGGGCACGTCCAGCAGGCCGAGGATATTGAGCAGGGTACTTTTGCCGGAGCCCGAAGCACCGAGGATGCCGCAGCTATCGCCGCTGGCGATGGACAAGCACACATCATTGAGAATGGACAGTTGCTGCCCGGCGAGCTCATAGCGCTTGCCGATGCCTTGCAGGGAGATCAAGCCTGGGTGCGCGTGGGTGTCTGTCATCATGACTACGCCTGCAGTCTCGACGGTGCCGACACGCCCCCGGAAAATCGTTGTAACAAGTTCGGGAGCTACCTGGTACGCGTCACGGACTGGTTTGATTTCTTGTTTTTAAAATATTGTTTGAATAGTAACCGCGTTCAATCCGCTTCGCCAGCCATGGATGTAGAGCGGTTTTACGCTTTGAAACGATTCCCGATGCGGTGCTTTTCGCCCCCAAAAAAGACCTTCGGCGGCCTTCAATGCGCCACACTGCAAGGCTTTTCGATCATATGGCGCAGTGTCACTACTTGATTTCGAGCGACGGCCCCGGTATAAAAAATCAAATAATTTTTTAAAACATATTTCCCACGTGGAACTTCTATGGTCGCGAAGAAAGTCAGCGCTCCAAACATTACCAAGACTCGATTGCTGGATGCGACAGAGGCTCTCTTCATAAAGTACGGATATGACGCGGTTTTGTTACGGCAGATTACCGAGCGTGCCCAGGTGAATCTGGCTGCCGTGAACTACCACTTCGGGGACAAGGACTCCCTGATGAAAACCCTGCTGATGCAGCGCCTGGAGCCGCTTAACGAGCAGCGCCTGGAGTTGCTGGCGCGCTGTGAAGCCGAATCCGACGGGCCCCTTGATTGCGACACGCTGCTGGGTGTGCTGTTTGCCCCGGCCATGGGCCTGGAACGCAGCGACCCCGCGAGCGGGGAAGGGCGCTCATTCATTCGCTTCCTCGGTCGGGTGTACAGCGACACGTCGCCGTTTATCCAGGAATACCTCAAGGTGCATTACCAGCCGGTGTTCCAGCGTTTCTTCGAAGCCTTCGCCCTGGCCTTGCCGGACTTACCGCGCAACGAGTTGGGGGTGCGCCTGCAATTTGCCCTCAAGGCGATTTCCGGGGTGATGGCCGGCACTGAACTGCGCCTGTTGATGAACTCCATGAGCCTGGGCCGCCCGGCCACGGATGCCGAGGTGATGGCCAAGTTGATCACCCTGGTGTCGGCGGCGATTCGCGTGCCGCAGCAGAGCCCGGAAGCGGAAACCGCGTTGGCCAAGGTGCTGGACACCCAGCGGGCCATTCGCGAACAAGCGGCAGCCCCCGCCGCCAAGGCCTCACGCTGACCTCCCTGTAGGAGCGAGCTTGCTCGCGAAGAACGCACGATCACCGCGGTTAACCAGCCTGAGACCGCTGCGTTATCGTTTAATGCTTTTCGCGAGCAAGCTCGCTCCTACAGTGTTTTGCGCAGGCAAAAAAAAGCCCGCTGGGGCGGCGGGCTTGATGTGCAACGTTTGTAACGGATGAGGCTTCACCCTACGTCCCGGGATGTGAATAATTCGTGAAAAAAATGTAAGAGAAAGTATGAAAGTGTTGACGTGCTTAAACACGTCAAAAGGCCATCTGTTTATATCTTCCAGTGCCCCGCGCTTTTGGCCAAGCGTTGACGCAGTGCATCCACATTTGCCGCCAGTTGCACCGTCAACAATCGGTAGCCATCCAACGCGCTATAGACCGGCGCATCCAGTGTCGGCTTGTCGCCTCCGAGGTGGCCAGGCCGTTCCAGGCGCTCTGTCACCCCGGATTTCAACGCCCGCGCCATGCCCACCAGCTGCACGCGAATCTGCCGGTGCTCGGCCTTCAACATTACCTGCATGCGCGCCATCGCCTGCTCGTCACGCGGGTCCGGCCGGGTATTGCCGAGAATCTCCAGGGTGCTGATACACATGCGCAGGTGGCGTTGGATGTGGTCCAGCTCGGTCATGGAAATTCGCACTTCCTTGGACACCGATGGCATCAGTGAGCGCAACTGCACGATGGCCGCGTTCAAACGGTTGAGCAGTTTAAGGTGCTCATCATCGGTGACCGACTGGCCGTTGATGATCCGGCTATAGATCGCGGCACAGTCGCGCAATGCGCTGGCCAGGTTGTAGCGCCACGAATACACGGCGTACAGCGGCAGGGCGAAGGAAAATGCCAGGGCCAGGACGATACCGATCAGGATATCGACGGTGCGCCACAAGCCATCCGACAGCGGGTTGTCACCATGCCCGGCGACGATGAACACCGTGATCGCCGACAGCAACGCGATGTAGCCGCCCTTGCCGATGGCGTGATAGGAAAAGAACCCGCACACCACCGACATCAACAGGTAGGTCAGCAAGGGTTGGCCGAAGTAAGCCTGTTGCACCACCAGCAGCAAACCGACGCTGGCGCCGATCAAGGTGCCGTAGGCGCGCTCCACGGCTTTCTTGCCGATATTGCCGTGATGCTGCAAGCCGCCGATCACGATCAGCATGGTCACCGACGCCCACTCACCGTGGGGCAGGTTGATGCCGGTGGTCAGCAGGATCGTCGCCAGCAAGCCGATGGACACGCGCACCGCGTGGATCAGCTTGGCATGACGATAACGGCGATACGGGTCGAGCAGGGGGCGCAGCAGGCGCCGGGCGAAGAGGGGTAGATTCATCGGGAGTAAAGGGGCCTCAGCCAGTCAGGGCGAATTCGGTTCAAGTGTGGGAGGGGGTAAGCTCTAATGCACTCCATCAGTTAAGGAAGAATGCTGTCACTGTGGCGAGCGGGCTTGTCCCGCGTTGGGCTGCGCAGCAGCCCCAAAACCAGCCCCTGCGCAATATCGGGTACACCGCATTTGTCCTTCATTGGGGGCGCTTCGCACCCCAACGCAGGACAAGCCCGCTCGCCACAGGTTACCGGTCGCCCGTTCTATCTCTTAACTGACCGGCATTAGGGCTTGCCCCCTCCCACATTTTCTGCGGTGCGTTTTTAGAAAATGTAGTCGGTGGTCAGGAAGCTCGAATCGCGGTTGCGCAGGATCTCGCTGAGCAACGCCTTGTTGTTGTCCTGGAACTTGGTTGCCACCAGGGTGCGGATCGAAAATACGCGCAACGCATCATGCACCGACAGCGTGCCCTCGGCCGAGTTCTTGCGGCCGTTGAAGGGGAAGGTGTCCGGCCCGCGTTGGCATTGGGCATTGATATTGATCCGGCCGACCTGGTTGGCGAAGGTGTCCACCAGGCGTCCGATTTGCACCGGGTCGGTGCCGAACAGGCTCAACTGTTGGCCGAAGTCCGATTCGAGCACGTAATCGACCACGGTTTCCAGGTCGCGGTAGGGCACGATCGGCACCACCGGGCCGAACTGTTCTTCGTGGTACACACGCATCTGCGGGTTCACCGGGTACAGCACCGCCGGGTAAAAGAACGACCCGCGACTGACGCCACCCTGGGCATTCACCACCTGGGCGCCGTGCTGCGTCGCATCCGCCACCAGCGCCGTGAGGTAATCCACCTTGCCCACTTCCGGCAGCGGCGTCAGCGACACGCCGTCTTCCCACGGCATGCCGGGTTTGAGCGTGGCCAGTTTCTGGTTGAACTTCTCGATAAAGCGATCGACCACGTCTTCATGCACAAACAGGATCTTCAAGGCCGTGCAACGCTGGCCGTTGAACGACAACGAGCCAGTGAGCGCCTCGCTGACCGCATTGTCCAGGTCCACCTGCGGCAGCACGATGCCGGGGTTTTTCGCGTCCAGGCCCAAGGCCGCGCGCAGGCGGTGTGGCTTGGGATGCAGTTTTTTCAAATCACTGGCGGCCTTGTTGGTGCCGATAAACGCAAAGATATCGATCTTGCCGCTGGCCATCAGCGCGCTGACGGTTTCGCGGCCGCTGCCGTAGATCACATTGATCACCCCGGCCGGGAAACTGTCGCGGAACGCCTCCAGCAACGGACGGATCAGCAGCACACCCAGCTTGGCCGGCTTGAACACCACGGTATTGCCCATGATCAGCGCGGGGATCAGCGTGGTGAACGTCTCGTTCAAGGGGTAGTTGTAGGGGCCCATGCACAGCGCCACGCCCATCGGCACGCGGCGGATCTGGCCGAGCGTGTCCTGCTCCAGTTCGAAGCGGCTGCTACGGCGATCGAGTTCCTTGAGGGCATTGATGGTGTCGGTGATGTAGTCGCAAGTGCGGTCGAACTCTTTTTGCGAGTCCTTGAGGTTCTTGCCGATTTCCCACATCAGCAGCTTGACCACCGCATCACGTTGTTCGCGCATGCGCCGCAGAAACGCTTCGACATGCAGGATGCGTTGCGCCACACGCATTGTCGGCCATTCACCCTGGCCACGGTCATAGGCGCGCACGGCGGCGTCGAGGGCGGTGAGGGCGGTGTCGGCATCCAGCAGTGGTGTGCTGCCAATCTGCACACGCGTGTCGCCCAGTTGCACGGGGCTGAGGACCTGGGCCAACGGACCGTCCCAGACCCGCAACTGGCCGTCGACCAGGTAATCACGCTGTTCGATAGGCGCCGCCAGGCGAAATTGCTCGGGAATGTCGGCGGTGGAAACGGGAAACAGCTGGGCGAGCAGGTTATCGGTGGTCATGTTGCTACCCCTGGAATAGTTGCAAAACATGACTAGAGAGTCACCCAACAACGGTCTCCATGGCAAGGCTTGTGCGCTTTGCAGTACGCAGGGGCGCGCGTGGCGGGTAAACTGCGCGGCTTTCTTGAAGGAGTTCATATGAGTCAGTACCAGCCGGGCATTCTTGCCGCTCCGGTGCCCTTGCAGGCACGCCATCTGTTTTTTGCCGTGGATTCCCTGGACGCCGTGCCCGCTGCGCTGGATGCGTTGGTGCAGCGTGTGGATTCGGCGGCCGTGGTCGGGTTCGGTGAGCCGCTGGTAACCGCCCTGGGCGCACAGATCGACGGTTTGCGCCCATTCCCGGCTGTCAGCGGGCCAGGTGCGCACAACCCCTCCACCCAGCAGGCGCTGTGGGTGTGGTTGCATGGTGTGGATCGCGGTGAGCTGCTGTTGCGCAGTCGCGCCTTTGAAAAAGCCTTGGCCCCGGCTTTTCGACTGGTGCAGTCGACCGAAGGTTTTCGCTTCAAGACCGGCTTCGACCTGACCGACTACGAAGACGGCACCGAAAACCCCCACGACGATGCCGCCGTGGAAGCCGCGCTGACCGACAGCGGTGCCAGCTTCGCCGCGATCCAGCAATGGCAGCACGACCTCGATGGCTTCGCCGCCTTGCCCGCCGAGGAGCGCGACCACATCATCGGCCGCCGCCATGGCGACAACGAAGAACTCGACGACGCCCCCGAATCCGCCCATACCAAACGCACCGCCCAAGAGAGTTTCACCCCGGAAGCTTTCGTGGTACGCCGCTCGATGCCGTGGGCCGAAAATGGCCAGGCTGGCTTGATGTTTCTTGCCTTCGGCCATTCCTTCGACGCATTCGAAGCGCAACTGCGCCGCATGAGCGGGCTGGAAGACGGGATTGTCGATGGCTTGTATCGCATCAGCACGCCGTTGACCGGCGGCTACTACTGGTGCCCGCCGCTTCAGGCCGGGCGCCTGGACCTGGGTGCACTGACGGGCTAAGCGATCCACCCCACGGGCCTGCTGTTTCGAAGCGAACATGAAAACTCTGACAGACAGGCAATCGATCACTGAAAAATGTCGGCACAGCCCTTAGTCTAGAGGCCTTTGTCACCCGCCTGGATCGTTCATGTCTTCTGTTGCCGATGGGTTGCCCTTTAACAAACGCCTGCCGGCGGTCATCGCCATTTCCCTGGGGATCGGCATGGCGACCCTGGACACGGCCATCGTCAACACGGCGCTGCCGACCCTGGCCGAAGGGATCGGCACCGATTCCGCCTCGGTGATCTGGGTGGTCAATGCCTACCAGTTGGCGATTATCGCCACGGTATTGCCGTTCGCTTCGTTGAGCGATGTGCTGGGCCATCGCCGGGTGTACCTCGGCGGTTTGCTGCTGTTTATCCTGTCTTCGCTGTTTTGCGGATTGGCCGGGTCGCTGGTGACCCTGACGGCGGCGCGAGTGGTGCAGGGGTTGGGCGCGGCAGCCATCATGAGCGTGAATACGGCGCTGTTGCGGCATATCTACCCGTCGAAAATGCTGGGCCGTGGCCTGGGCTACAACTCGTTGGTGGTGGGGCTGGCCTTTACCCTGGGGCCGACCGCCGCGTCGGCGATCCTGTCGGTGGCGACCTGGCACTGGCTGTACCTGATCAATGTGCCGTTGGGGCTGTTGGCCCTGGTGTTGGGCCTGCGTTCATTGCCGACCCTGCCCATGACCGGGCATGCCTTCGACCGTCTGGCGGCCGTGCTGTGTGCCGGGTTATTTGCCTTGCTGGTCCTCGGCCTGGGCACGGCGGTGCACGGCGCCCAGGGCGCACTGACCCTGGGCCTGGTCGCGCTGGCGCTGGTCTGTGGCGCGTTGCTGTTGCGCCGGCAGGCCGGGCACCCGGCGCCGATGCTGGCCCTGGATTTGTTCAAGCGGCCGGTGTTTGCCTTGTCTTCCCTCACGGCGATCTGCGCGTTCAGCGCCCAGGGCCTGGCCTTTGTGTCGCTGCCCTTTCTGTTGCAGGCGGTGCTCGGGCATAGCCAAGTGGAAACGGGCTTTCTGATGACGCCCTGGCCAGCCGTCGTGGCGGTCATGGCGCTGGTGGCGGGGCGCCTGGCCGACCGTGTCTCCCTGGGGGCGCTGTGCGGCATCGGCCTGCTGATGCTCAGTGTCGGCATGGCCGCGCTGGCGACACTCGGCAGCGGTGCGTCGACGTTCGATATCGGCTGGCGCATGGCACTGTGCGGCGCCGGGTTTGGCTTTTTCCAGTCGCCCAACCTCAAGGCGCTGATGACCAGTGCGCCGTTGGCGCGCAGCGGTGGGGCCAGTGGCATCGTGGCGATTTCACGGTTACTGGGGCAGACATTGGGCGCCTCGCTGGTGGCATTGTGTTTCCACCTGTTCCTGGGCAGCGGTCCGCAATATGCCTTGTGGCTGGGCTGCGTGTTCGCGTTGGTGGGCGCCGTGGCCAGTGGCTTGCGCTTACTGCCCTATGGGGAAAAAGCGTGATTGGGCGTTGTAAAAACCGGCGTGGGAAGGCTACCTTGGCGACCTGAATATTTCGGGATGTTTCAGATTTATGTCCAGCCTGGCCCTCCGCACCGCTGATACTCACTCCCGTCGCGCCGCGCTGACCCTTGCCTTATGCCTGCCCAGTGATGTGTTGCTCTACCTGCTGCTGCCGATGGAGTACCAGGCGTTCGGCATCACTTTGGCCCAGGCCGGGGTGTTGTTGGCCGCCAACCGCCTGGTACGGATTTTCGGTTACCGGCATGTATTGAATTTTTACGCGCGCCACGGCGACCGCTTGACCTGCATGATCGCGGCGGGGGCCGCGACATTGTGCGCCGTGGGCAATTCGATGCTGTCGGGGTTTGCCGCCCTGCTGGGCTTGCGCCTGGTCTGGGGCTTGTGTTTTGCCGCGTTGAACCTGTCCACCCAGGTGCTGGCCACCTCGGAGCCTGCGGGCGCCGCGCGCCGGGCCGGGCGATCGCGGGCGTTGATTGCGCTTGGGCCGATGCTGGCCTTGCCCCTGGGTGGGTTGCTGACGTTGTGGGCCGGGCCGCGTCCGATTTTCCTGATTCTTGCCGGCTGCTGCCTGGTGGGGCTGTGGATGGCGCGCGGTTTGCCCGGCACCGGGCACGACTTGCACAGCACCCCGGGGCGCCGTTTCAAATGGCCCGACAGTGTGGCGCTCTGGTCATTTATCGAAGGCGTGGCGCTGGATGGCTTGTTTATCTTCGGTCTGTCGATTCAGGCGCAGAAGATCATGGGCGGTGACGCGGTGCTGATCGCTGGGGGCTTGATGGCCCTGCGTTACCTGTCGGAATTGCTCCTCAGCCCCTTGGGGGGGCGCGCGGCACAACGCTTCGGCGCCACCGCCATGTTGTTGCTGTTTTCGTTCTTGAGTGCACTGGCCCTGGCTGCGTTTGGCAGCTATTGGGTGATCATCGGCGCGGCGGCGGTGCTGGTGCTGCGTGCCTTGCAACTGCCCCTGGTGACTACCCTGGTGGCCGAGCGCAACCCCGGTGCCATGCGGGTGTCGGCGTTGGCGTCGAACGCAGTGTGGCGCGATATCGGTGCCGGCCTCGGGCCGCTGCTGGCAGGCCTGTTGCTGCCGGTGGCGTCGGCGCCCTGGGTGTTTGGCCTGGCGGGCGCGGCGATTGCGGTAAGTGCGCTGTTCTGCTGGCGCGCCAAGCGTTCCAGCTGATGGGGCAGGGCGCGTGTATCCGCAGGCTCAAGCGGCTTTGATACTGTCCAGCCAGGCGGGGTTGAAGCGGGTTTGTTCGGTGTCGAGCCCCAGCGCCTGCATCTTGGCCTTATGCGCCTCGATCTCGCCAACCAACTGCGCCTGGGCGCTGGAGTTGGCGTCCAGCTCGTGCATTTGCGTCAGCCCCAGGTGGTAGAAGCGCAGCACCTTGAGCGCGGTCGGGTCGTTGGCCTGCACCCGTTCGGTCACGGTGTGCATCACATTGGTCACGCGCATCAACTGGCGCTTGAGCTGCCAGCCATACACCGCGGGCGCCAGCCACGGCTGGTGCCACAACGGGCCGCGCACCAGGGCAACAGTGATCAACACGCCGGCAAATACACCACCGACGTTGAAGCGAAAGTTATCACCACCAGGCTCGCCGAACAGCATCACGGCCAGGCTCGACAGCAGCATCGCCAAGGCCACGAAAAGCACGGCCACGATCAGCGTGCTGCGACGGGTCTGACGGCGGTAGGTGACGGGGTCGCAGGGTTTGAGCTCGAACATCCGGGGCAGGTCTCCAGAAGGAATGTGCCGGCATCTTCTCATGCCTGGGGCAATCAAGTTGAACGATGGTTTGCGGTACTTCCTCTAAAACGATGCAGGCCACTAACCCCCGTGAGGTGAAGCATCATGCCCGAATACAAGCAGCCGCCGCCCGGCACTCCCGACCCCGACCGCACACCCGGTGAAGAAGAGCGCGATAACGATGCATTGCGCCCCAATGATCCGAAGGAGCGTGACGAACACGATGAGGTGGAGCGCGTCGAGCAAGACCTGGAAACCCTCCACGACAAAGCCCGCCCGCTTTAACAGGAGACAGTCATGAATAAACCCTCGGATGGCCCACACTCCAACGAACATGCCAGCGGCCAGGATGAGCTGGGCTTCGACCCGGACTCGCCGGATGTGGCAGACCCGCAGGTCGACCCGGTAGGTCCGGCCATCGCCCCGCTGGATAGGAAAGGTAAGGACGAGGCGAAAAAAAAGCCGCCCTACGATCCGTTGGGCGACTTGAAACACTAATACGGGCCCCGCCATTGAGCGGGGCTTTGCTTTATTTGGGCGGTGTCCAACTGACGTCGGTGATGCCGTATTTCTCTGCCCAGGGCCGCGTGGTTTTTTTCACCTGCTCGTGACCTACCCGGCCGATACGACTGACATGGGCGATGTCGGCGTCGACGGCTGCCCAGTGCCAGGCTTCGGCGTTGTTCATGATTTCTGCGCGCACCACAAAAGATTTCGGCTGGCCGTGCAGTTGGTAGTGGATGGTGTAGATTTTTGCGGTACTCATGTTGCCTCCCTGTCTTGTTCATAGATGGAGAGGAAAGCGTCCAAAAAGGTTCACTCAAAATGACAAGGTGCATGCCAGGACGGCATAGTGAGGCCTTTGCACCGTGCCCAAGGATCGCGCCATGCTCCAGCTGACCCATAGCCGTTTGTACCTGCAACACCTCGGTTACGATGCGCCGCCCCCGCCTACGTTGCAGACCCTGCGGGATTTGCAGCTGCGTCATGTCTGCCGCTTTGCCTTTGAAAGCCTGTCGACCCTGATGAAGCTGCCGGTACCGATCGACCTGCCCAGCGTCGAGCAAAAAGTGTTGTTCGAGGGGCGCGGTGGTTATTGCTACGAGTTGAACCAGATGTTTCTCGCGTTGCTGCAGGAACTGGGTTTCGACGCGCGTGGGATCACCGGCAGGGTGGTGATGGGCGGGCCACCCGATGCACGCACCGCGCGGACCCATCGCCTGAGCCTGGTGACCCTGGACGGCGTGCGCTATATGACCGATGTCGGCTTTGGCGGCATGGTGCCCAGCAGCCCGTTGCTGCTGGACACCGAAGCGGTGCAGGCGACCGCCCATGAACCCTATCGCCTGACCTTCAACGACGGCAGCTACACCCTGTGGGCCCTGGTCGCCGGGGAGTGGCGCGGCTTGTATGTGTTCGACCTGCAAGTGCAGGCGGACATCGATTATGAAATCGGCAATTGGTACGTCTCCACCCACCCAGGTTCGCCGTTTCTCGGCCAGTTGAAAGTGGCACTGCTGGCGCCCGGTCGACGCCACACCTTGAACAATGCTGACTATGCGATTCACACCCTGGATCGCCCCAGCGAAAAACACCGGATAGACAGTGCCGACGAATTGTCGAGGGTGCTGCACGATACCTTCGGTATTCGCCTGCCAACGCATCCGCAACTTCGCGAAGCGCTGGAGGGCTTAATCCTGGGGCGTCCGTAAGCGCGCGACGAACCGGAAATCAACGAGCTTGACGGGAAACTCACCAACAACGTTTTTTAGGGTGGCAACCTGCTGCCGGGCTTAAACCAAGTCAGCCGGTTGCATCGTCAGAATGATTTTTCCAACATTCTCGGATGATTCCATTCGGCGATGGGCATCGGCCGCACGAGACAGCGGGAACGTGCTGTCAACGACCGGCTCCAGACTTCCGGCGCCCTCGAAGCGATCAAGCCAATGCGCGCGGAAGCGCTTGATCATGTCGTGCTTCTCTGGCTGTGTACGGGACTTCATGACCGTACCGATGATTTGCAAGTGACGGTAAAGGATGTGCTCCAGTTCTACGCTTACCTTACCGCCTCCGCCCAGGATACCGACCTGTACCAGCCGGCCTCCATGGGCAAGGGAAGCGATGTTGCGTGCGAAGTAGGGCTCGCCCACGAAATCAATGACGACATCAACCCCTCGACCATGGGTTTTATCGGCGATGACTTGGGCAAAATCCTGCGTCTTGTAGTCAATGGCCGTATCGGCTCCCAAATGTTCGACACGCGCCAGCTTGCTGCCGTCGGTTGTCGCATACACCGTGGCCCCGGTGGCGTATGCCAGTTGCACGGCGGCAGATCCCACACCACCCGCAGCGGCATGGATCAATACCGAATCGCCGGACTTGAGCCGAGCCAGGTGCATCATTGCTTCATGGGCGGTGACGAAGACCTCGGGAATAGCGGCTGCGTGCACATAGTCCAACTGCGCAGGAATAGGCATGGCCATGCGATAGTCGATGCGTGCAAGCTCGGCGTAGGCCCCACCGCCGACAACGCCCATCACTCGATCTCCGATCTCAAAATCCTTGACCTCATCACCTTTGCCAATCACCTCGCCGGCGATCTCCAGACCGATGATCGGTGAGTCACCGAAATTTGGATGGCCGTAGCCACCTGTTCGATGGGTCAGATCCGCACGGTTCACACCCGCCGCATAGACCCGTACCAGCAAGTCAGTCGGGCGGACTTCAGGGGTGGGAGCGTCTGCCAGTTCAAGTACGTCCGCCGCGCCGAAGGCGCTAATGCTGATGGCTTTCATGGTCAGTTTTTCTCCGATTCGGTAAACGTGGCATTGGCGATAGCGGAGGCGGTGATGGCGCCTGGAAAGCCTACGTAGAACGCCAGGTGAGTGATCGCGGCGGCGATTTCGTCATGGGTCACCCCGTTGCTGACTGCCCGTCGCAAGTGCGCGGGCAACTCTTCAGAGTGACCGCCGGCAATCAATGCCGCCACGGTGATCAGGCTTCGGTCGCGCGGGGACAATGCCGGGTCGCTCCAGATCTGCGGATACAGCGTTGAATCGACGAATTGCGACAGCTTGGGTGTAAACGCCCGGGCCGCTTCACGAGGGCTGCTGAAATTGAGCGTGGACATGATGAGGTCTCCTTAAGCCTGGCTGATGAATTTGTGGGTGAGGTAGTGCTCGATGCCTTCAATGCCGCCTTCCGAACCGTGGCCGCTTTCTTTCATGCCGCCGAAGGGAAGTTCCGTGGCGACGATGCGGTATTGGTTGATGCCGATCATTCCGGCCTCCAACCCGTCAGCGACGTCAATGGCTGTTCGAGCGCTGGACGTGAACGCGTAGGCTGACAGCCCGTAGGGCAGTCGATTTGCCTCCTTCAAACCATCCGCCAAGTGATCGAATGGCATCAGTACGGCGATAGGCCCAAAGGGTTCTTCATGCATGACTCGGGCGCTCATAGGCACATCCGCCAACACGGTGGGCTCAAAAAAGTAGCCGCTGCATTCCAGGCGTTTACCACCGGCCAACACGCGTGCACCTTTGGCGACGGCATCAGCCACCAACGCTTCCATCTTGGCCAACTGCCTTGGATTGGCGAGCGGTCCAACCTGGGTACCAGGCAGCAGGCCATCGCCAATGTTCAACGCGAGGGTGGCCGTCACAAAGTGATCGACAAAGGTTTCGTAGACGTCACGCTGAATCAGAAACCGCGTTGATGAGATGCAGACTTGGCCAGTCCCGCGGAACCGATTGGCAACGCCTTCGACGGCGGCTTTTTCGACGTCGGCGTCATCGAATACCAGTACTGGCCCGTGCCCTCCCAATTCCAGGGTGATGGGCTTGACGCCTTCTGCCGCGCGGGCTGATAGCAGCCGCCCGATGGGAACCGAACCCGTAAAGGTCACCTTTCGAATGATGGAGGAGGCGATCAGGTGGCTGGAAACCTGATCCGGTACACCAAAGACCACCTGCAACACGCCTTTAGGCAAGCCTGCATCGTCGAGTGCACGCGCCAGGGCCAGCGCCGTGGAGGGGCTTTCTTCCCCTGGCTTGAGGATGACACTGCAACCTGCGGCCAAGGCTGCCGAGAGCTTGCGAGCGGGCGTAATGGCTGGGAAATTCCAGGGCGTGAACGCAGCGACAGGGCCGATCGCTTGGCGTTTTACCAGTTGCAGCACACCGGGACGATTGGCCGGCACTACGCGCCCATCGATGCGGCGTGCGCTTTCGGCAAACCACTCGAAGTATTCAGCCGCACGCGTGACCTCATCCAGGCTTTCTGCAAGCGGCTTGCCCTCTTCAAGGGTCATTTGCTCGGCAATGTGGGGGGCGCGCTCCAGGATGAGATCGGCAGCACGTTTGAGAATTTTTGCGCGCTTGTCAGGTACGGTCTGGCGCCATTGCTCAAAGCTCAGTTGCGCCACTTCGAGGGCGTGATTGAGGTCGTCGGTGGTGGCGAGTGGAACGCGCCCGATCTCACGTGCGGTTGCGGGGTTGACGACAGCAGCGGTTGCGCGTCCTTCGGCACTGATCCATTCACCACCGATAAAGAGATAAAGCGGGTCGTAAGACGTGTTCATGGGGTTGCCCTTCGGTTGGATTATCAAACGTTCATACAGCTCGGCGCCTGGGGTGCCGCGGCAGGGCTTGTTCAGGCGCCCTGTGCAACCCAGTCTATGGACTGGGAACCGTTTGATTTAGCCGGCCAGGAGGGAATCATTGTTGTGTCTGGAGGGAATATCGAGCACAGGCAGGAGCGTGTAGCATCTGCATTGCCGCACGCGTCATGCGGCGATGACTGTCCGGATCGAAGTTCAAGACGTTAGTGTTTTTTGGTGGCGTACTTCTGCAGTGAAGAACGTTGGGAATTGGATCGACAGGTAGATCTGGATGGATAAGCTTACGAACATGTCGGTGTACGTCAAAGTGGTTGAGATGGGCAGTTTTACTGCTGTGGCTAACCATCTTGACTCTACGGTCGGCAATGTCTCGCGTGCGGTTTCCGCGCTGGAAAACGTGCTCGACACCCGCCTGTTGCAGCGCTCGACCCGCCGTCTTTCGGTGACGGACGCTGGCCGGCGCTTTTATGAGCGCTGTACCAAGATTCTGGCGGACCTTGAAAACGCAGAAGCCGAGGCGAGTAATGCCGCGCTGAAACCCAGGGGGACATTGCGTGTGCATTGTGTGCCGGGGCTGGCGCGGCAGTTGGTCACCTCGGCCGTGCTGGAGTACCGCCGGGAATTCCCCGAAGTCACCGTGGACTTATTGCTTTCTCAGCGGATGCCTAACCTTTTGGAAGACCAATTGGACGTGTCTATTCTGATCGCCCGCACGCTGCCGGATTCAGCGTATGTCAGCCAAAAAATCGGTGTTAGCCATTGTGTGCTGGTTGCGTCTCCAGCCTATCTGGAACGACACCCAGCCCCTGTGACGCCGGAAGATCTCGATGATCACCAGTGCTTGCTGTTGGGCACCGTCGATTATGTGCGGGATGAGTGGCAATTGAAGAGCAAGGCCGGGGATGCCACGTTCGCCCCCCAGGGCCCGAGTTTCAGCGTCAATGATATGGACGCAATGGCGTCCGCCATTCGAGAGGGCGCAGGCATAGGTTTGCTGGCCGGCTTTTCAGCTATCGAGGACCTGCGTTCAGGCAGGCTCGTGCGTGTTCTGCCTGAGTATCACACCTACGAGCGCAATGTTTACGCCGTCTACACATCACGGCAGTTCATCGATGCGAAAATTACCCGCTTCATCGAGACGTTAAAAAATCGGGTCGGCACTGAGCTGATGATGACCGCTCAGGAACTGATTGTTTGAACGAAGCCTGGAACAATTTTCCCCAGCATGCAAAACGGCGCCCGAAGGCGCCGTTTCTGTTTACTGACATCCCGCTAGGCAATCAAACGCCCAGCACCGCGTGCTGCACCAGGGTGAGCAACGGTTGTGGGTACACGCCCAGGAAGAAGGCGAGCAGGGCGATGGCCAGCAGCATCACGCCACCGGCTTTCTGTTCCCAGTGCAGCTCGGCGTCAACACGGCGCAGGTTTGGCTCGATCAGGTACAGGGTGACCATCACGCGCAGGTAGTAGAACACGCCGATGGCACTGCCCAGCACCAGGGATGCAACCAACCACCACTCGTGGGCTTCGACACCGGTAGCGACGATGTAGAACTTGCCGATGAAGCCCGCGGTCAGCGGGATACCGGCCAGGGAGAGCATCATCACGGTCAGCACGGCGGTCAGGTACGGACGGCGCCAGAACAGGCCGCGGTATTCGTACAGGGCGTCGGCGTCACGGCCTTTGTAAGGCGAGGACATCAGGGTGATCACGCCGAACGCGCCGAGGCTGGTGATCACGTAGGTGACCAGGTACACGCCGATCGCTTCCACGGCCAGGCCTTTGCTCGCCACCAGGGCGATCAGCAGGTAGCCGAAGTGGGCGATGGACGAGTAACCCAGCAGACGCTTGAGGTTGTTCTGGGTCAGTGCCAGCAGGTTACCGAACAGGATCGACGCAATGGCGATCACGGTCAGCACGTTGCTCAGCACGCCGGTGTTGGCGGCAGGAGAGATCTGGAACAGACGCACCATCACCGCAAACACGGCAACCTTCGACGCGGTGGCCAGGAACGCGGCGACCGGCGCCGGGGCGCCTTCGTACACGTCCGGGGTCCACAAGTGGAACGGCACCAGCGACAGCTTGAACGCCAGGCCGATCAGCATCATCGCCAGGCCCAGTTGGGCAATCGGCGCGGGGCTGTTGGTGGCGGCCAGGGCGTGACCGATACCGGTGAAGCTCAGGCTGCCGGCTTCGGCGTAGAGCAGGGCCATGCCGAACAACAGGAACGCGGAACCGGCGGCCGACAGCACCATGTACTTGATGCCGGCTTCCAGGGAGCGCTTGTTGAAGAAGGCGTAGGCCACCAGGCCGTAGGTCGGGATCGACAGCAGTTCCAGGCCGATGAACAAGCCGGCCAGGTGCTGCGCGCTGACCAGCACGATGCCGCCGGCCGCAGCCAGCAGGATCAGCAGGTACAGCTCTTCGCGGTTGCCCGGGTAGCCCGTGCCGCCTTCGCCGAGGTAGGCGTGGGCGAGGGTGACGCAGGCCAGGGTCGCCACGAGGATCAGCGCGATATACAGCAACGCGAAGTCATCGATCATCATCAGCGGGGTGACCGCCAGTGGTGCGACCTTGAGTGCCGGGATAATCGACAGCAGGGCCAGGTTCAAGCCCGCGCAGGACAGCAGGAACGTTTGCGAGTGATTGCGGCGCCAGGCGATCGCCAGCATCACCACCACGATGGTGAGGCTGGTGATCAGCAGCGGCGCAAGCGCGATAAAGTGTTGGATCGTGAATTCCATAGCGCTCTTACCGGGCCGAAGCGAGTTGAGAGAAGGCGGTGCCGAACCACTGCTGCACGCCATGCATCGTTGCGGCAGAAGTGTCCAGGAACGGTTGCGGGTAAACGCCGATGTAGATCAGCAAGACCGCAAGACCGAGCACCATGATCAGTTCGCGAGCATCCATCCCGTGCAGCACGGTGTCGGACTTGGCCGGACCGAAGTACGCGCGGTGGATCATGATCAGCGAGTAGACCGAACCGAACACCAGGCCGGAGGTGGCGATGGCGCTGATCCATGGCGTGTGTACGAACGAACCCATCAGGATCAGGAACTCGCCGATGAAGTTGCCGGTACCCGGCAAGCCCAGGGACGCGGCGGCGAAGAACAGGCTGATCGCCGGCAGGTAGGCAATGCGCGACCACACGCCACCCATCTCACGCATGTCACGGGTATGCAGGCGCTCGTACAGCTGGCCACTGAGGATAAACAGCGCGGCAGCCGAGACACCGTGAGCGAGCATCTGGATCACCGCGCCTTGCAACGCCAGCTGGCTACCGGAGTAGATGCCGATCAGCACGAAACCCATATGGGAAACAGACGAGAAGGCGATCAGACGCTTGATGTCGGTTTGCGCAAAGGCCAGGAACGCACCGTAGAAGATCCCGATCAGACCCAGGGTCATGGCGATCGGCGCGAACTCGGCCGAGGCATTCGGGAACAGCGGCAGGGCGAAACGCAGCAGGCCATACGCAGCGGTCTTCAGCAGGATACCGGCCAAGTCCACGGAACCCGCGGTCGGCGCCTGGGCGTGGGCGTCAGGCAGCCAGGAGTGGAACGGCACCACCGGCAGCTTCACCGCGAAGGCGATGAAGAAGCCCAGCATCAGGATGTACTCGGTGGTCAGGGACATCTTGGTTTTCAACAGGTCGGCGTAGTTGAAGGTAATCACGCCCGTGCTGTTGAAGTTGACCAGTACCAGGCCAAGGATCGCCACCAACATGATCAGGCCGGAAGCCTGGGTGAAGATGAAGAACTTGGTCGCCGCGTAGATCCGGGTTTTCTTGCCGTCCGAAGAACTGTGACCCCAGAGCGCGATGAGGAAGTACATCGGCACCAGCATCATTTCCCAGAAGAAGAAGAACATGAACAGGTCGAGGGCGAGGAACACGCCGACAACGCCGCCCAGGATCCACATCAGGTTCAGGTGGAAGAAGCCCACGTGACGCTGGATCTCTTTCCAGGAGCAGAGTACCGAGAGGATACCCAGCAGGCCGGTCAGCAGGATCATCAACAGCGACAGGCCGTCGAGGGCCAGGTGCACGTTGATGCCGAAGCGTTGGATCCACACGTGCTTGAATTCAAGCGCGAACGTCGGATCGACACCCGGTGCCGGAGCAAATGAATAGTCGCCATGGGCCCACAGCCAGAGGCCGAGAGCGAGTTCCAGGGACATGGTCAGCAACGCAATCCAGCGGGGGAGGGTGGCGCTGAAGCGTTCACCCATCCAGCAGAGCAGGCCGCCGATAAAGGGGATCAGGATTAGCCAGGGCAGAATCATGACGGGCTCGTTTCCTTTCGCAAGTTCGCAAAGTTCATATCAGACCGCTACCACAACGATGGCGCCGATCACCAGCACGGCACCGGCCGCCATGGAAGCTGCATACCAACGCAGTTGGCCCGTCTCGGTACGGCTCAGGGCGGTGTGACCGCCTTTGGCAGCGCGCGGGATCAAACCGATGGTCTGGTCCAGCGGGTCTTTACGCAGTACATGACTGATGGCCAGGTATGGCTTGACGAACAGTTTGTCGTAGATCCAGTCGAAGCCCCAGGCAGCGAACCACCAGGCCGAGAGGAAACGGCCGATGCCACTGTTGGCCACGGCGGTCACGAAGCGACGCTTGCCGAGGAACAGCAGGGCCGCCAGCAGGATACCGGCGATGGCAATGGCGCCCGAGGCGATTTCCAGGCTGTGCTTGGCGGCGCCACCGGCATGGCCGGCGCTTTCCGGCAGTACACCGGCCAGTGGCGGGGTGATCAGGGCGCCGATGAAGGTCGACAGGATGATCAGCACCGACAGTGGCAACCAGTGGGAGATGCCATGGCCTGCGTGGGCTTCGGTCTTGGCTTCACCGTGGAAGGTGATGAAGATCAGGCGGAAGGTGTACAGCGAGGTCATGAATGCACCGACCAGGCCTGCATACAGCAGGTTCTGGTTACCGCTGGCAAAGGCTTCCCAGAGGATTTCGTCCTTGGAGTAGAAACCGGCGGTCACCAACGGCAAGGCGGCCAACGCGGCACCACCGACGATGAAGCTGGCGTAGGCCAGTGGCAGTTTCTTCCACAGGCCGCCCATCTTGAAGATGTTCTGCTCGTGGTGGCAGGCAACGATCACCGCACCGGAGGCAAGGAACAACAGGGCCTTGAAGAAGGCGTGGGTCATCAGGTGGAAGATCGCCGCGTCCCAGGCGCCAACGCCCAGGGCCAGGAACATGTAGCCGATCTGGCTCATGGTCGAGTAGGCGAGGATACGCTTGATGTCGGTCTGCACCAGCGCGGCGAAGCCGGCCAGTACCAGGGTCACGCCGCCGACCACGCCCACCAGGTGCAGGATGTCCGGCGCCAGGGTGAACAGGCCGTGGGTACGGGCGATCAGGTAGACACCGGCGGTCACCATGGTCGCGGCGTGGATCAGTGCCGAGACCGGTGTAGGGCCGGCCATCGCATCCGCCAGCCAGGTTTGCAGCGGCAGCTGTGCGGATTTACCCACGGCGCCGCCCAGCAGCATCAGGGTCGCCAGGGTGATCCAGAAGTCACCGACCTGGAATTTCTGCGGTGCCAGCACCAGCAGTTCCTGGATGTTCAGCGTGCCCACTTGTTGGAACAGGATGAACAGGCCGATGGCCATGAACACGTCGCCGATGCGGGTGACGATAAAGGCCTTGAGTGCCGCGTTACCGTTGTTGCGGTTGCTGTAGTAGAAACCGATCAACAGGTACGAGCACAGGCCCACGCCTTCCCAGCCGAAGTACAGGAACAACAGGTTATCGCCGAGCACCAGGAACAGCATGCTGGCGATAAACAGGTTGGTGTACGAGAAGAAGCGCGAGTAGCCCGCTTCACCGCGCATGTACCAGGATGCGAACAGGTGGATCAGGAAGCCCACGCCCACCACCACGCCTAGCATGGTGATCGACAGGCCGTCGACGTAGAGGGCGAAGTTGGGCTTGAAGCCCTCCACCGACATCCATTGCCACAGCACCAGGGTGTAGTGACCGCCTTCGGGTGGCGCGACGTTGAATTGCCAGATGACGTAGGCGGCGACGATCGCCGACAGGCCAATGGAACCCACGCCGATCAGGGCAGAAAGGTTTTCCGACCAGCGTCCACGGGAGAACGACAGCAGCAGGAAACCGATCAGGGGAAATACGAAAGTCAGAAAGATCATGTTCATCCGCGCATCTCACTGGCAGCGTCGATATCAAGCGTGTGGAAGCGACGATACAGTTGCAGCAGGATCGCCAGGCCAATACTGGCCTCGGCGGCTGCCAGGCTGATCACCAGGATGAACATGACTTGTCCATCCGGCTGGCCCCAACGTGCACCCGCCACGATGAACGCCAGTGCCGCAGCGTTCATCATGATTTCCAGGCTCATCAACACGAACAAAATGTTACGGCGGACCATCAGGCCGACCAGGCCAAGGCAGAACAGGATGCCGGCGACCGCCAGACCATGCTCCAAAGGGATAGCAGGCATCGTCATTGCTCCTTGGCTTCGTTGCGGCCCAAGTGGAAGGCGGTGATGGCTGCGGCGAGCAGCAGCATCGAAGCCAGTTCGACCACCAGCAGGTACGGGCCGAACAGGCTGATGCCCACGGCTTTCGCATCCACGGTGGTGTGGCCGATGGCCTGGCCGCTCTGGTGAGCGAACAGCACATACAGCAGTTCACCCAGCAGCAGGGCTGCGAGGACGACCGGGCCGAGCCAGATGCCGGGCTTGAGCCAGACGCGCTCCTGGGCGACCGAAGCCGGCCCGAGGTTGAGCATCATCACCACAAACACGAACAGCACCATGATGGCGCCGGCGTAGGCGATCACTTCCAGGACACCGGCGAACGGTGCGCCGAGGCTGAAGAAGGTCATGGCCACGGCGATCAGCGAAATGATCAGATAGAGCAGGGCGTGCACGGGGTTGGTGTTGGTGATCACGCGAAGCGTGGACACAACCGCGATACCCGATGCGAAATAGAAAGCGAATTCCATCTTTCTTCCTTAAGGCAGCAAGCTCTTCACGTTGATCGGCTCGGCTTCGTTTTGTGCGGCGCCCTTCGGCTTACCGGCAACGGCCATACCTGCAACACGATAGAAGTTGTAATCAGGGTTTTTACCGGGACCAGAGATCAGCAGATCTTCTTTCTCGTACACCAGGTCCTGACGTTTGAACTCGGCCATCTCGAAATCCGGTGTGAGCTGGATCGCGGTGGTCGGGCAAGCTTCCTCGCACAGGCCGCAGAAAATGCAGCGCGAGAAGTTGATGCGGAAGAAGTCCGGGTACCAGCGACCGTCTTCGGTTTCAGCTTTCTGCAGGGAGATGCAACCCACCGGGCACGCCACGGCGCACAGGTTGCAGGCTACGCAACGCTCTTCGCCATCGGGGTCGCGGGTCAGCACGATGCGGCCGCGATAGCGCGGCGGCAGGTACACCGCTTCTTCCGGGTATTGCAGGGTGTCGCGTTTGCGGAAGCCGTGACCGAACACCATCACCAGGCTTCGCAACTGGGTACCGGTACCCTTAACGATGTCGCCAATATATTTGAACATGGGTCAAATCCTCACTGAACCGCGCCCGCTGGCGTGTTCAACAACACAACGGCAGCAGTCACCAGCAAATTGATCAGGGTCAGCGGCAGGCAGAAACGCCAGCTGAAATCCATCACCTGGTCGTATCGTGGACGCGGAATGGAAGCGCGCAGCAGGATAAACAGCATGATGAAGAACGCGGTCTTCAGGAAGAACCAGAAGAACGCCAGCTGCGGCAGGATGCCGAATGGACCGTGCCAGCCGCCGAAGAACAGCGTGACCAGCAGGGCCGAGATCAAGATGATGCCGATGTACTCACCGACGAAGAACATGCCCCATTTCATGCCGGCGTATTCAATGTGGTAACCGTCGGCCAGTTCCTGTTCCGCTTCCGGCTGGTCGAACGGGTGACGGTGAGTCACGGCCACGCCAGCGATGAAGAAGGTACAGAAGCCGAAGAACTGCGGAATGATGAACCACAGGTTCTGCGCCTGGTACTCGACGATGTCGCGCATGTTGAACGAGCCGACCTGCACCACGATGCCCATCAGCGCGAGGCCCATGAACACTTCGTAGGACACGGTCTGGGCCGAGGCACGCAAGCTGCCGAGCAGGGCGAACTTGTTGTTACTCGACCAGCCGGCGAACAGCACCGCGTAGACCGACAAACCCGCCATGGCGAAGAAGAACAGCAGGCCGATGTTCAGGTCCGCCACGCCCCAGGTCGGGGTGATCGGGATGATCGCGAAGGCAATCAGCAAGGCGCTCATGGCCACGACCGGTGCCAGGGTGAAGATCACCTTGTCGGCAAACGGCGGGGTCCAGTCTTCCTTGAAGAACATTTTCAGCATGTCGGCAGCGATCTGGAACATGCCGAACGGGCCAACGCGGTTCGGACCGTAGCGGTCCTGCCACCAGCCCAGCAGGCGACGTTCGACGAAGCTGAGCAGGGCGCCCGCGACGACCACGGCCAACAGGATCACGATGGCCTTGACGACCGAGATGATCACGTCGATCACTTCAGGGGTGAACCAGGTCATTGCGCTGCCTCCTGCAGACCGTCAACGGTTTTGCCAAAGATTGCCGCGGGAATACCGGCGAAACCTTTAGGCAGTGCAACCAGGCCGGCCCCCAACGCTTCGTTGATGCGCAGCGGCAGACGCAGGGTCTGGCCGGCCACGTTCAGGCTGAGCAGGGCGCCGTCGTTGACGCCCAGGCGGTCGGCTTCGGACTTGGCCACGGATACATAGGCAGCGGGAATGCGCTCTTGCACCGGCGCGGCTTTGGAAGAGGTTTCTTCGCTGCCGAACAGGTGGAAGAACGGCACGACCTGCCAAGTACCGGGGGCCGGATTGAACGGACGCGGTACGGCGGCGAACCAGTTCAGCGCATCGCCCTGGGTTTCGATCAGGCGGGTGCCTGGGTCGCCAGCGCGGATATGACCACCGACTTCGTCCTGGAACTTGTTCCAGGCCTGCGGCGAGTTCCAGCCCGGCGACCAGGCAAACGGCACCTGCTGACGTGGCTCGACGGAACCCGAGTAACCTTCCATGGAGAAGGCGAATGCGGTGTCGTTATCTTGCGGGGTGCGCGGTTCGTGCACGCTGATATCGGCACGCATGGCGGTACGACCGGAGTAGCGCAGCGGTTCACGGGCGAGTTTCAAGCCCTTGATGCGGAACGCGGCGGACGGTGCGGCGTCGACGATACGTGCCAGTTGCGGTGCACTTGCGGCGACAGCTGCGGTGACGTGGTCGAGCTGGGTCCAGTCCAGCGGCTGGTTCAGCAGGGTCGAGCGCAAGGCATGCAGCCAGCGCCAGCCTTCGTGAACCAGGATGCTGGCGTCCATGTACTTCGGATCGAACACCTGGAAGAAGCGCTGGGCGCGGCCTTCCTGGCTGACCAGGGTACCGTCGCCTTCGGCGAAGGTCGCGGCCGGCAGTACCAGGTCGGCTCGCTCGCTGGTCGCGGTCTTCTGGTGGTCGGCCACGATCAGCACCTTGGCGGCGTTCAGCGCGGCATCGACCTTGGCCGAATCGGTGCGGGTGTACAGGTCGTTTTCCAGTACCACGATCGCGTCGGCCTTGCCGTCGGTGACCGCTTGCAGGGCCGCGTCCAGGGACTCGCCCCCGAGCATGGCCAGGCCAAGGCTGTTGGCTTCCGGCACGACCAGGCTGATGGAGCCGTTCTTGTCACGCAGCTTCAGGGCCTTGGCGATGTTTGCGGCGGCTTCGATCAACGCCTTGGACGCCAGCGAGGTCCCGGCAATGATCAGTGGGCGCTTGGCCGCCAGCAGGGCGTCGGCGATGCGTTGGGCAAGTGCCAGCGCTTCAGCGTCCAGGCCTTCGACGGCAGGCGCGCTGGCATCGAGGGCGTGGGCCACGGCGAAACCGATGCGGGCCAGGTCGTCAGGGGCGGCGTGTACGCATTCTTCGGCGATATCGTCGAGCTTGGTTTCAGCGATGCTTGCGATAAACAGCGGGTTCAGCGCGTGCTGGCCGATGTTTTTCACCGCAGCGTCGAGCCAAGGCTGTACGCGCATGGCGTCGGCCATGTCTTCGGCCTTGCCTTTGACTGATTGACGCAGGGACAGCGCGATACGCGCGGCGGTCTGGGTCAGGTCTTCACCGAGCACGAAGATCGCGTCGTGGTCTTCGATGTCGCGCATGTTCGGCACTGGCAGCGGGCTGTCGTTCAGCACTTGCAGGACCAGGCGGATACGTTCCAGTTCACCGGCTTCGATACCGGAGTAGAAGTGCTCGGCGCCGACCAGTTCGCGCAACGCGTAGTTGCTTTCGAGGCTGGCGCGGGGCGAACCGATACCGACGATATTGCGCCCGCGCAGCAGGTCAGCGGCCTTATCGAGGGCCTCATCGGTGCTCAGCTTGGCGCCGCCGGCCAGCAGGGGCTGGCGCGGGCGGTCTTCGCGGTTGACGTAGCCATAGCCGAAACGGCCACGGTCGCACAGGAAGTACTGGTTGACCGAACCGTTGAAGCGGTTTTCGATGCGACGCAGTTCACCGTAGCGCTCGCCCGGGGAGATGTTGCAACCGCTGGAGCAGCCATGGCAGATGCTCGGTGCGAACTGCATGTCCCACTTGCGGTTGTAGCGCTCGGAGTGCGTCTTGTCGGTGAAGACACCGGTCGGGCAGACCTCGGTGAGGTTGCCGGAGAATTCGCTTTCCAGCACGCCGTCCTCGACGCGACCGAAGTACACGTTATCGTGGGCGCCGAAAACGCCGAGGTCGGTGCCGCCAGCGTAGTCTTTATAGAAGCGCACGCAACGATAGCAGGCGATGCAGCGGTTCATTTCGTGGGAAATGAACGGGCCGAGGTCCTGGTTCTGGTGGGTGCGCTTGGTGAAGCGATAACGGCGCTCGTTGTGGCCGGTCATCACCGTCATGTCTTGCAGGTGACAGTGACCGCCTTCCTCACAGACCGGGCAGTCGTGGGGGTGGTTGGTCATCAGCCATTCGACAACGCTGGCGCGGAACGCCTTGGATTCTTCATCGTCGATGGAGATCCAGGTGTTGTCGGTGGCAGGGGTCATGCAGGACATGACGATACGACCACGGGTGTCGTTCTCGTCGGTGTACTGCTTGACCGCACACTGGCGACAGGCACCGACGCTACCAAGCGCGGGGTGCCAGCAGAAATACGGGATATCGAGGCCGAGTGACAGACACGCCTGTAACAGGTTGTCCGCCCCATCGACTTCGAGCGCTTTGCCGTCTACGTGGATAGTGGCCATGGTTCAAAGTTCTTCGTTGGCCCGTTGTCAGCGGGCGTGGCTAATGGAATCTTGTTATTCATGTGCATCAACACAGCCATCAAGGCGTCAGCACATGACAAGGCGAAGGGCACGGACCCTTCGCCTGTTTAAGCGTTACGCGCCGACTACGATCGGCCTTGCCAGAGGCGGGACGGCGGCGCTGGTGGGCGCGATGCCGGCTTCGAACTCCGAGCGGAAGTATTTGATTGCGCTGCCCAATGGCTCTACGGCGCCCGGTGCGTGAGCACAGAAGGTCTTGCCTGGGCCGAGGAAACCGACCAGGCCCAGCAGGGTCTCGATGTCACCCTCGCGGCCTTCGCCGTTTTCCAGGGCCATCAGCAGCTTGACGCTCCACGGCAAACCGTCGCGGCATGGGGTGCAGAAACCGCAGGATTCACGG
This sequence comes from Pseudomonas gorinensis, assembly GCF_042015035.1. Lineage (NCBI taxonomy): Bacteria > Pseudomonadati > Pseudomonadota > Gammaproteobacteria > Pseudomonadales > Pseudomonadaceae > Pseudomonas > Pseudomonas gorinensis. Next base: position 4,691,773 of record NZ_CP167125.1, on the reverse strand, counting down.
GCAAAGAACTGCTCCATGTTGCGCAGCAGCGAGACCATGTTCACGGTGTTGTCGACTGCCATCGCCAGGCCGGTCCCCATCCGGGTGCCGACCTTGCCGATGCCGCCGGCATACATTTGTGCGTCGAGGTGCTCAGGAAGCAGGAAACCGGTACCGGCGCCGCCTGGTTGCCAGGCTTTCAAGGTGTAGCCGTCGCGCATGCCGCCGGCGTAGTCCTCGAACAGCTCGCGCGCGGTCACGCCGAACGGCAGTTCCCACAGGCCAGGGTTCTTGACCTTGCCGGAGAAGCCCATGAGCTTGGTGCCCATGTCTTCACTGCCTTCGCGAGCCAACGATTTGTACCAGTCCACGCCGTCGGCGATGATCGCCGGCACGTTGCACAGGGTCTCGACGTTGTTCACGCAGGTCGGCTTGCCCCACACGCCCACGGCGGCAGGGAAGGGCGGCTTGGAGCGTGGGTTGGCGCGGCGGCCTTCGAGGGAGTTGATCAGTGCGGTTTCTTCACCGCAGATGTAACGCCCGGCGCCGGTGTGCACGAACAGTTCGAAGTCAAAACCCGAACCAAGGATGTTCTTGCCCAGCAGGCCAGCGGCCTTGGCTTCTTCCACGGCACGGTTGAGGTGCTTGGCGGCGGTGGTGTATTCGCCGCGCAGGAAGATATAGCCACGGTAGGTTTTCAGCGCGCGGGCGCTGATCAGCATGCCTTCGATCAGCAGATGGGGCAGTTGCTCCATCAGCATGCGGTCTTTCCAGGTGTTGGGCTCCATTTCATCCGCGTTGCACAGCAGGTAGCGGATGTTGATGGATTCGTCTTTGGGCATCAGGCCCCACTTCACGCCGGTGGGGAAGCCTGCACCGCCGCGACCCTTGAGGCCGGCGTCTTTCACCGTCTGGACGATGTCGTCCTGGCTCATGTCGGCGAAGGCTTTGCGCGCAGCGGCGTAACCGTTCTTGGCCTGGTACTCGTCGAGCCATACCGGCTCGCCGTCGTCACGCAGGCGCCAGGTCAGCGGGTGGGTTTCGGCCGAACGCTTGATCAGGTTGGCCGGGCCGAAGGAAGTCAGGGTCATGGGTAGCCCTCGAGCAATTGGGTCACGCCAGCAGGCTGCACGTCACCGAATGTGTCGTCGTCGATCATCAACGCCGGCGCCTTGTCGCAGTTGCCCAGGCAGCACACCGGCAGCAGCGTGAAGCGGCCGTCCGGGGTGGTCTGGCCGAGGCCGATGCCCAGTTTGTTCTGGATCTCGCTGACCACCGACTCGTGGCCACCGATGTAGCAGACCATGCTGTCGCACACGCGAATGATGTGGCGGCCAACCGGCTGGCGGAAGATCTGGCTGTAGAACGTGGCCACGCCTTCAACGTCGCTGGCAGGAATGCCAAGGATCTCGCCGATGGCGTAGAGGGCGCCGTCCGGCACCCAACCACGTTCCTTCTGGACGATCTTCAAGGCTTCGATCGACGCCGCGCGCGGGTCTTCGTAGTGATGCAGCTCGTGCTCGATGGCCGAGCGCTCGGTTTCACTCAAGGTGAAACGGTCTGTCTGGATAAGCGTGCTGTTCATGCTTAGCGGTCCACGTCGGCCATAACGAAATCGATACTACCCAGGTACGCAATCAAGTCCGCGACCATCTCGCCTTTGATCACCGAAGGGATCTGCTGCAAGTGGGCGAAGCTTGGGGTGCGAATCCGGGTGCGGTAGCTCATGGTGCCGCCATCGCTCGTCAGGTAATAACTGTTGATACCCTTGGTCGCTTCGATCATCTGGAAGGATTCGTTGGCCGGCATTACCGGGCCCCACGAAACTTGCAGGAAGTGCGTGATCAGGGTTTCGATGTGCTGCAGGGTGCGCTCTTTCGGCGGCGGCGTGGTCAGCGGGTGATCCGCCTTGTAGGGACCTGCCGGCATGTTGCGCATGCACTGCTCGATGATCTTCAGGCTCTGGCGCATTTCTTCGACGCGCACGATGCAACGGTCGTAGGCATCGCCGTTGGCCGCCAGCGGTACTTCGAACTCGAAGTTCTCGTAGCCGGAGTACGGGCGTGCTTTACGCAGGTCGAAATCGCAGCCGGTGGAACGCAGGCCGGCACCGGTGACGCCCCATTCCAGGGCCTCTTTGGTGTTGTAGGCGGCGACGCCGATGGTGCGGCCCTTGAGGATGCTGTTGTCCAGCGCGGCTTTCTGGTACTCGTCCAGGCGCTTGGGCATCCAGTCGATGAATTCCTTGACCAGGCGTTCCCAGCCGTTCGGCAGGTCGTGGGCCACGCCGCCGATGCGGTACCAGGCCGGGTGCAGGCGGAAACCGGTGATGGCTTCGATGACCTTGTAGGCGCGCTGACGGTCGGTGAAGGTGAAGAACACCGGGGTCATGGCGCCGACGTCCTGGATATAGGTACCCAGGAACAGCAGGTGGCTGGTGATCCGGAAGAACTCGGCCATCATGATGCGGATGGTGTCGACGCGGTCCGGTACCTTGATGCCGGCCAGCTTCTCGACCGAGAGCACGTACGGCAGGTTGTTCATCACGCCGCCGAGGTAGTCGATACGGTCAGTGTACGGGATGAAGCTGTGCCAGGACTGACGCTCGGCCATCTTCTCGGCGCCACGGTGGTGGTAGCCGATGTCGGGCACGCAGTCGACGATCTCTTCGCCGTCCAGTTGCAGGATGATACGGAAGGCACCGTGGGCCGAAGGGTGGTTCGGACCCAGGTTGAGGAACATGTAGTCCTCGTTGGCGCCGGAACGCTTCATGCCCCAGTCTTCCGGACGGAAGCGTGCAGCCTCCTCTTCCAGCTGTTGCTTGGCGAGGTTGAGGCTGAACGGGTCGAATTCGGTGGCGCGGGCAGGGAAGTCCTTGCGCAGCGGGTGACCTTCCCAGGTCGGCGGCATCATGATGCGCGTCAGGTGCGGGTGGCCGGGGAAGTCGATGCCGAACATGTCCCAGACTTCACGCTCGTACCAGCTGGCGTTCGGCCAGATACCGGTCACGGTGGGAATGCTCAGGTCGCTCTCGGACAGGGCGACCTTGATCATCACGTCGCTGTTACGTTCGATCGACAGCAGGTGATAGAACACGGTGAAATCGGCGCCGCTCGGCAGCCCCTGGCGCTTGGTGCGCAGACGCTCGTCCACGCCATGCAGGTCATAGAGCATGACGTACGGCTTGGGCAGGTTGCGCAGGAAGGTCAGGACTTCGACGAGCTTGGCACGTGCCACCCACAGCACCGGCATGCCGGTGCGTGTGGCCTGGGCGGTGAAGGCATCAGGGCCGAAACGGTTATTGAGTTCGACGACCACATCCTGGTCGTCTGCCTTGTAAGGCGGGATGTACAGAGCACTGCCTGTAGTCATGGTTTTTTATCGCTTTCGGTCAACGTAAAGAATGAAGCCAGGTTTTCGTTCTATAAAAGAATCGGTTCTGGATCAGACTTCGTCGGGGCTGCGCAGGTTGGTGACCTGAATACGCTGTTCGCGGCGCTGTTCCTTTTGTGACGGCATCTCGGCGCGGTAAACGCCTTGATCTCCGACAACCCAGGAAAGTGGGCGACGCTCCTTGCCAATCGATTCCTGCAACAGCATCAAGCCTTGCAGGAATGCTTCAGGGCGGGGCGGGCAGCCAGGCACGTAGACGTCCACGGGCAGGAACTTGTCCACCCCCTGAACCACGGAGTAGATGTCGTACATGCCACCGGAGTTGGCGCACGAACCCATGGAGATAACCCACTTTGGCTCGAGCATTTGCTCGTAGAGACGCTGAATGATCGGCGCCATCTTGATAAAGCAGGTTCCGGCGATAACCATGAAATCCGCCTGGCGCGGTGATGCCCGGATGACTTCGGCGCCGAAGCGTGCGATGTCGTGGGGCGCCGTGAAGGCGGTGGTCATTTCCACGTAGCAGCAGGACAGACCGAAGTTGTACGGCCACAGGGAGTTCTTACGTCCCCAGTTGACCGCGCCACTCAGCACGTCTTCCAGCTTGCCCATGTAGATGTTTTTGTGGACTTGGTCTTCTAACGGGTCGGAAACGGTTTCCCGTTCGCCGATGGGGTACTGCTCGTTAGGAGCATCCGGGTCGATCCTGGTGAGATTGTATTGCATCGCCAAAGCCTCATTGTTTCAGCTTCGCTTGCCGCTTGCGACGAGCTTCCGGAGCCCAGTCAAGGGCGCCCACTCGAAATAGGTAGACAAGGCCTGCCAACAGAATTGCTATGAAAACGAGGGCTTCGACGAATCCGGTCCAGCCGCTTTCGCGGACGGACACAGACCAGGCAAAGAGAAAGAGGGCTTCGATATCGAAGATCACGAAGAGCATCGCGACCAGATAGAATTTGGCTGAGAGCCGCAAGCGGGCGCCACCTGTGGGTAGCATGCCGGACTCGAACGGTTCGTTTTTGCTGCGGCCCCAGGCTTTTGACCCGAGGAGGCTGGAGACGCCAAGCATGAAGGCACAAAGGCCGACAACACCGAGGAGGAAAATGGCAAAGCCCCAGTTGTGGGCCATGAGTCCTGTCGCTTCGGTCATGCTGGAAATCCTTAACAGAGAGCAAAGGTCTCTGAGCTCGAAAAAGTAACGATGCAGTGACGATATGTCGCAGCGCAATCAATCGCGTTGATTTTATGGCTAAACACCGGGCAAGTAAAATTCCTATAGCGAAATTATTCGCGGGAATAAGCACATAGTGCACCTCCTTGGGGCTGCAGCCCTTGCATAGTGGGCATTAGCGGGCATTTGATCAAATGTGTTTTGTTTAACCTGTAACGAAGCTTTCTTGTTCTAAATGATAATGAATATTGTTTGGGTGGGTTTTAAGCAGGTGCTGATGGTGTAGCGGGGGAAGTTGCCGTTACTTGGTTGATTTCCGCTAGTTGCCGGAGCGGATCTTTTAACCGATTTATTTGCAGCGAATACCGCGCTGGATCAATGTTTTGTAAAAAATATTCAGGTTGCATGCGTTCCCGGGGTGTGGGGGGGGCTTGTCAGTTAAGAGATAGAACGAGCAAACAGTCACCTGTGGCGAGCGGGCTTGCCCTAATGCCGTTCAGTTAAGGCTTTTTTGTAGGAGCGAGCTTGCTCGCGAAGAACTCACAGGCGCCGCGTTCACTCAGGAAACACGCGTTATCGTTGACGTTTTTCGCGAGCAAGCTCGCTCCTACAGAAGGCGATGTACGCTTAACTGAACGGCATTAGGGCTTGCCCCGCATTGGGCTGCGAAGCGGCCCCAAAACCAGGCACCGCGGTGTGTCAGTTGAAAACACATCGCCTGTAATGGGGCTGCTTCGCAGCCCAGCGCGGGGCAAGCCCGCTCGCCACAGTTAGGGTGCTCCTTCTGGACTGACAGGCATCAGGGCAGGCCCTCCTCCCACATTTGGGGGCTCATTGACCTGGGGCGGATCGCTCAGGCAAAAAAACGCCCCGAACCAGTCGGGGCGTCAGATCGTGCGGCACTGCGGTTAGCTCTTTATCGGGTCCGCGATGGCCGTGTGCTCATGCACTCAGTGGAACTGTTCTTCTTCGGTCGAGCCGGTCAGTGCGGTCACGGACGAGGTGCCGCCCTGGATCACGGTGGTCATGTCGTCGAAGTAGCCGGTACCCACTTCCTGCTGGTGAGCCACAAAGGTGTAGCCCTTGGCGGCGTCAGCGAACTCTTGCTCTTGCAGCTTCACGTAGGCGGTCATGTCGTTGCGGGCGTAGTCGTGCGCCAGGTTGAACATGCTGTGCCACATGTTGTGAATGCCGGCCAGGGTGATGAACTGGTGCTTGTAGCCCATGGCGGACAGTTCGCGCTGGAACTTGGCGATGGTCGCGTCGTCCAGGTTTTTCTTCCAGTTGAAGGAAGGCGAGCAGTTGTAGGACAGCAGTTGGTCCGGGTATTCCTTTTTGATCGCTTCAGCAAAGCGACGGGCTTCAGCCAGGTCCGGCTTGGCGGTTTCGCACCAGATCAGGTCGGCGTACGGCGCGTAGGCCAGGCCACGGGCGATCGCCTGGTCAAGACCGGCGCGTACTTTGTAGAAACCTTCCTGGGTGCGTTCGCCAGTGACGAACGGTTGGTCGTACGGGTCGCAGTCCGATGTCAGCAGGTCGGCGGCGTTGGCGTCGGTACGGGCCAGGATGATGGTCGGTGTACCGGCAACGTCAGCCGCCAGGCGGGCAGCGGTCAGCTTCTGTACGGCTTCCTGGGTCGGCACCAGTACCTTGCCGCCCATGTGGCCGCATTTTTTCACCGAGGCCAGTTGGTCTTCGAAGTGCACGCCGGCGGCGCCCGCCTCGATCATGCTCTTCATCAGCTCGTAGGCGTTCAGTACGCCGCCGAAACCGGCTTCGGCGTCAGCCACGATCGGTGCGAAGTAGTCGATGTAGCCTTCGTCGCCCGGACCTTTACCGGCTTTCCACTGGATCTGGTCGGCACGGCGGAACGAGTTGTTGATACGCTTGACCACGGTCGGTACGGAGTCCACCGGGTACAGCGATTGGTCGGGGTACATGGATTCAGCGGAGTTGTTGTCCGCTGCCACTTGCCAGCCGGACAGGTAGATCGCCTGGATACCGGCTTTCACCTGTTGGACTGCCTGGCCGCCAGTGAGGGCGCCCATGCAGTTGACGAAATCTTTGTCGGGACGGAAGGAAGGCTTGGCGCCCTGGGTCACCAGGTTCCACAGCTTCTCGGCGCCGAGTTTTGCAAAGGTGTGCTCAGGTTGAACCGAGCCACGCAGGCGGACGACGTCAGCAGCGGAATAAGCGCGGGTTACGCCTTTCCAGCGTGGGTTTTCAGCCCAGTCTTTTTCAAGGGCTGCAATTTGCTGTTCGCGTGTCAGTGCCATGGGGGAAAACCTCGTCGCATAGGTCTAGGTGGAAAATTCCATTTGCCAGCCACGTAGTGAATGCGTGGTTGTGGCTGCTCGCTGACCAGAAGCTTGGGTGTTCAAGTCAAGTTCGGCGGGGATGGCGACGGGATGAACGATGGCTCAAGGGGGGAGTTGAGCAGGTAAGGGCGAACTGCGAACGGTCTTCGGGCATCGTGGGCCTTTGTACGATCCATCAGTGTGTAGCCGGGTTACCTGGTTAGCTTCCGTCCCTCGGGACAACTTCGTTCCAGTCGCAACCTCGTCAAACACACCTTGTGGGCGGTACAGACACGAATCGGCTCGGGTGGGTAGCTTGGAGCGTCGATCCGAAGGCCCTTGCCAGGGCCCCTGATTAGCGGGAGCGAGGCCATCATGCACAGGCTTTTTTGGATCGTCAAATGTTTTGTAGTGCTTTTTTTATAGCACTACATCTTTAGTCTAATACGACTCGTCAGTCAGTTTTTGGTGCTTCAGTTCAGGGTGTCGACCTTAACCCGCAAAGTCAGGTCGTCACGGCCCTGAGTAGAGTAGCTGCGGGTTGTGGAGGATTTATCGGCCTGGGTCTCACGGTTGATGCCGGCCAGGGGGATCCATTCGCCCAGCCGGCCGCTGACGGTTGTGTCGGTACTTTGCACGTTCACTACATCGGCACGTTCCTGGCTCATGCGGTCACGGTTGGTACTGATCGCCAGGTGCACGGTGTCGCCGGTGACGCTGGCGGTGACGTAGAAGCCCTGAGTGACGTTGCGGTACTGGGTCTGGTTCTGCGGGCGGCCGTAGGCATCGGGCTGCGTGGTGGTCAGGGGGACGCTCTGGCCGACCTGGATCAACGCGGGTACGCCTTCGCTGGCCTGGATCTGCTGGATGCCGCCCTCGCGGCTGGCGGTGCCGTAGCTGATGATGCGCGTCTGGCTGTCGCCGCTGTTCTGCTGGTTGTTTTCATTGGTATCGACGGTGATCAGCAGGCGTTTGGCCGGCGTGTCCAGTTGGGCGAGCAGGGCGCGCAGGTCCTGGATCTTGCCGGGGGCGGCATTCACGATCAGTTGGTTGCCGTAGGCGCTGACGGTACCGTCCTTGCCGATGAAGTTCTGCCCCACGGGCAGCAGGTCGGCGCTGGTACGGTTGTTCAGGTTGACGACTTCGGTGTCGGCCAATGCCGTGCAACTGGCGGTCAGGAGGAGAGCGGTGAGCAGGGTGCGAAGGGACATGTCCGTTATCTCTGCGAGTCATTTAGGCTTGATAGTGCCAGTTTGTCGGCCTGGCAGGTCGCAAGTTTAGTGAGGATCAAGCCTGCTGTAGTGGGTAAGTCTGTCGTGGCGAGCGGGCTTGCCCCGCGTTGGGCTGCGTAGCAGCCCCAATAAAAAACGCCGCGTTCCTTCAGAAAGAGCGCGGCGTCTGGTTTTTGGGGCTGCTACGCAGCCCAGCGCGGGGCAAGCCCGCTCGCCACGGGGATCAGCCCCCGCGCACCATGTCGACATGCGGAATCCCGACTTCCAGGAATTCCTCGCTGGTGATCTTGAAGCCCAGTCGCTCATAGAACGGTGCCGCATAGACCTGCGCGCTAAGGAACTGTTTGGTCTGGCCGCGTTTCTCGGCCTCGCCAATCACGGCTTCCATCAGCTTGTCGCCGACCTTCAGCCCGCGCCAGTCCTTGAGGACCGACACGCGACCGATCTCGCCGCTGGGCAGCAGGCGAGCGGTGCCAATCGGGAAGTCGCCCTCGTATGCGAGGAAATGCACTGCATCTGCGTCGTCTGCGTCCCACTCCAGTTCTGGTGGGACCGATTGTTCGGCGATAAATACCGCTTCACGAATGCGCCGAATCTCGGCGATATCCTTTTGCCAGTCCGCGACACTTACGTGAATTTTATTCATCGGCAAACCCCAGGCTTCCTTGTTTGACCAGTTCGCACAACAGGTCGCGGCCATCTTCGTCCGCCAGCCATGGGCTGAGGTTCTCGATGTGCAGCGCGTCGGCGGCGCAGATCAGCTTCAGCAGCTCGCGCAGTTTGCCCGGCAGGTAGCGACTCTGGCCGCTGGCGAACAGTAGCAGGTCGTCGTCCACTTCCGACCAGGCCAGGCGCGCGCTCGGGTTGCGAATCAGCACGGCGCCGTCTTCCAGGCTGCTCACCACGTCTTCTTCCGACAGGTCTTCCGGTCCGGTAACCAGTTCCGGGTAGCGCGGCTCGGTCATGAACTGGCCAAACCAGGTCAGTAGCATGCGCTCGTCGCTCATGTGCTCGGCCAGCAGGCTCTTGAGACGGTCGAGGGCGTCGCTCTGGATCTGGTGCGGGTCGCCGGCTGGTTGGGCGTCGGCGTCGGTGTAGCGCTCTTCGTCGGTCAGGTACTGGCTGAGGAAGTCGGTGAAGTGGGTCAGCACTTCAGCGGCGCTCGGTGCACGGAAACCTACCGAGTAGGTCATGCAGTCATCTTCAGCGATACCGAAGTGTGCCAGGCGTGGCGGCAGATAGAGCATGTCGCCCGGTTCCAGTACCCATTCGGCGCTTTCTTCGAATTCGGCGAGGATGCGCAGGTCGGCGTGTTGCAGCAGCGGGCTTTCGGAGCTGCACATTTGGCCGATCTTCCAGTTGCGCTTGCCCTGGGCTTGCAGCAGGAACACATCGTAGTTGTCGAAGTGTGGACCCACGCTGCCGCCCGGCGCAGCGAAACTGATCATCACGTCGTCGATGCGCCAGCTCGGCAGGAAGCGGAACTGCTCCAGCAGATCGGCCACTTCCGGCACGAACTGGTCGACCGCTTGTACCAGCAGGGTCCACTCGCGCTCAGGCAGGGTGCTGAAGGTGTCTTCGGCGAATGGACCGCGACGTAGCTCCCATGGGCGTTCGCCATGCTCGATCACCAGGCGCGACTCGACTTCCTCTTCCAAGGCGAGGCCGGCCAGTTCGTCGGCGTCGATCGGGCTTTCGAAGTCAGGGATGGCCTGGCGGATCAGCAGGGGTTTTTTCTGCCAGTAGTCGCGCAGGAACTCCCGTGCCGTGATGCCGCCCAGAAGTTGAAGAGGGATATCAGGATTCATGTGTAACCTATTGAAAAAAAGCACTTTTCAGACTGGAATAAAAACGCCCGGCGCGGCCGGGCGTCTCAGGGGTCTTGCGGTAATCAGATGCGTTTGGCTTGGGCCACGGCGTTGCCGATGTAGTTGGCCGGGGTGAGCAGTTTCAGCTCGGCCTTGGCAGCGGCTGGCATGTCCAGGCCGTCGATGAAAGTTTGCAGCGCTTCAGGGCTGATGCCCTTGCCACGCGTCAACTCTTTGAGCTTCTCGTACGGGTTTTCGATGTTATAGCGGCGCATCACGGTCTGGATCGGCTCGGCCAGCACTTCCCAGCAAGCGTCCAGGTCAGCGGCGATCTTCTGCTCGTTGAGCTCAAGCTTGCTGATGCCTTTGAGGCTGGCTTCGTACGCGATCACGCTGTGGGCAAAGCCGACGCCGAGGTTGCGCAGTACGGTGGAGTCGGTCAGGTCGCGCTGCCAGCGGGAGATCGGCAACTTGCTGGCCAGGTGCTGGAACAGGGCGTTGGCGATGCCGAGGTTGCCTTCGGAGTTTTCGAAGTCGATCGGGTTGACCTTGTGCGGCATGGTCGACGAACCGATTTCGCCGGCAATAGTGCGCTGCTTGAAGTAGCCCAGGGAGATGTAGCCCCAGATATCGCGATCGAAGTCGATCAGGATGGTGTTGAAGCGTGCAATGGCGTCGAACAGCTCGGCGATGTAGTCGTGCGGTTCGATCTGCGTCGTGTACGGGTTGAAGCCCAGGCCCAGCTCGTCTTCGATGAAGGCGCGGGCATTGGCTTCCCAGTCGATCTCGGGGTAGGCCGACAGGTGCGCGTTGTAGTTGCCGACAGCGCCGTTGATCTTGCCCAGTAATGGCACGGCGGCGACCTGTGCGATCTGACGCTCCAGGCGGTACACCACGTTGGCCAGTTCTTTGCCCAGGGTGGTCGGCGACGCCGGCTGGCCGTGGGTGCGCGATAGCATCGGCACGGCGGCGAAACGGATCGCCAGTTCGCGGATAGCTTCGGCGGTCTGGCGCATCAGCGGCAGCATGACGTCATCACGGCCTTCGCGCAGCATCAGGGCATGGGACAGGTTGTTGATGTCCTCGCTGGTGCAGGCAAAGTGGATGAACTCGCTGACCTGGGCCAGTTCCGGCAGCTTGGCCGCCTGTTCCTTGAGCAGGTACTCGATGGCTTTTACGTCGTGGTTGGTGGTGCGCTCGATCTCTTTGACACGCTCAGCGTGTTCCAGGGAGAAGTTTTCCGCCAGGGTGTTGAGCACGGCGTTGGCTTCGGCGGAGAACGCCGGCACTTCGCTGATGGCAGGGTGAGCGGCCAGGCGCTGGAGCCAGCGCACTTCAACCAGTACACGAGCACGGATCAGGCCGTATTCGCTGAAAATAGGGCGCAGGGCCTGGGTTTTGCCGGCGTAGCGGCCGTCAACAGGGGAAACCGCAGTGAGCGAAGAGAGCTGCATGGGGTGTTCTCGGACAGTCGGGCAACGAAATGGGGCGCGTATCATACATGAAAAAATCCGCCGGTCCGTTGCCAACTGACCGGCGTATTACGCGTAACGGCTTGAAAAGGGCCCGTTGATACGACTTATTCGTTGCGCATCAACGGGTAAAGCTCTTTGAGCAATTTGCGACGGCTGATGACCAGCTGCCAACGATGACCGCCCAACTGGCGCCACAACCGCGCCGAACGAATACCGGCCAGGAGCAGCGCGCGGATTTTCGAGGCGTTGTTCGGTTGTTGCAGGTTGCGCATGTCGCCGTGGACCTGGATCCGCTGGCGCAAGGTGCTCAAGGTGTCCTGGTACAGCGCACCCACGGCGGCGATCACGTTTTCGTGGGCTGGGCCGAAGTGTTCCACCTGGGATTGAATCTGCGGCAGGCGTTTGCCAATGGTCTCGAGCAGGTCGTCGCGCTTGGCCAGTTGGCGCTCGAGACCGAGCATCGACAAGGCATAGCGCAGCGGCTCACGTTGCAAGGTGCTCGGGTCACGCTCGAGTGCGCCGATCAGCGCGCGGTAACCTTCGCGCAGGGCCAGGTCGTCGCCGCCGTAGACTTCCAGGGTGTCCTTGGGGTCGCGGATCAGCAGGCTGCCGAGCATGCAGGTCAGGCCCGCTTCGGTGACCTGGCCGGTCTTGGCGATCTTGTCCACCAGCACCGCGGCGAGGAATACACCGCCGAGTGCCGTCAGTTGCTCCTGGGTTGGGCTCATGCCGGGGTGCTCCAGGGTTCGGCGATTTCGATCACGCCGCCCCCCAGGCAAATCTCCCCGTCGTAGAACACTACGGACTGGCCAGGTGTGACCGCGCGTTGCGGGTCATCGAAGGTGGCACGGTAACCGCTGGCGGTTTTTTCCAGGGTGCAGGGTTGATCGCTCTGGCGATAGCGCACCTTGGCGGTCAGGCGACGCGGGGTGCTCAGGTCGATCGGGTTGACCCAATAGATCTCCGACGCCAGCAGGGCGCGGGAGAACAGCAGCGGGTGTTCATTGCCCTGTCCAACAACCAGTACGTTGTGCTCCAGGTCCTTGATCAGTACGTACCAGGGTTCTTCACCGGCGTCTTTCAAGCCGCCGATGCCCAGGCCCTGGCGCTGCCCGATGGTGTGGTACATCAGGCCGTGGTGGCGGCCGATGACCTCGCCGTCGGTGGTCTTGATCTCGCCCGGTTGTGCCGGCAGGTACTGCTTGAGGAAGTCACTGAAGCGGCGCTCGCCAATAAAGCAGATCCCGGTGGAGTCCTTCTTCTTGGCCGTGGCCAGGCCGTGTTGCTCGGCGATCCGGCGCACTTCGGGTTTCTCCAGCTCGCCGACCGGGAATAGGGTCTTGGCGATCTGTTCGCCGCCGACGGCGTGCAGGAAGTAGCTCTGGTCCTTGTTCGGGTCCAGGCCCTTGAGCAGTTCGGTGCGGCCATCGATGTCGCGACGGCGCACATAGTGGCCAGTTGCAATCAGGTCGGCGCCGAGCATCATGGCGTAGTCGAGGAACGCCTTGAACTTGATCTCGCGGTTACACAGGATGTCCGGGTTCGGCGTACGACCGGCCTTGTATTCGGCCAGGAAGTGCTCGAACACATTGTCCCAGTACTCGGCGGCGAAGTTGGCGGTGTGCAGCTTTATACCGATTTTGTCGCACACGGCCTGGGCATCCGCCAGGTCGTCCATGGCGGTGCAATATTCCGTTCCATCGTCTTCTTCCCAGTTCTTCATGAACAGGCCTTCCACCTCATAGCCCTGCTCCATGAGCAGAACGGCGGAAACGGAAGAATCCACGCCGCCGGACATACCGACGATGACGCGCTTCTTTTGTGTGTCAGAAGGGGCTGGATCACGCATAGGATTTCAACGGGTGTCTTTAAAAAGGACGCGATTCTAGCAGGCTCGCGCCTGCAAGGCTAAAGAGAAGGGCGGATCAATTCGAGACTGTGGCGCTGACCGGCCAGATAATCGTCGATACAGCGGATGATCAGCTCGCTGCGCCAGTCGTCGCGCAAGGCTATCAGCTCGTCGCGCGTCAGCCAGCGGGCGCGCACGATGCCCTCGTCGAGTTGATAGTCCGGGTAGTGTTTCAGCGCCTTGGCGGTAAAGCAGACCCGCTGGTAGGTCACGCCATTGCTGGGGGCGGTGTACAGGTAGATACCGACGACGCCGGTGGCTTCCACGTCCCAGCCGGTTTCTTCGAGGGTTTCGCGCACGGCGGCTTCGGTCAGGGTTTCATGCGGGTCGAGGTGGCCGGCGGGCTGGTTGAGCACGGCACGCCCGTTCTTGAGTTCTTCGACCATCAGGAAGCGGCCGTTGTCTTCGACGATGGTGGCGACGGTGATGTGGGGTTGCCAGGTCATGGGATGCCTCGATTCAGTTGTACGGCTCGGCCTATCGGCAGGATTGCAGTCAATGTGGGAGGGGGCTTGCCCCCGATAGCGGTGGATCAGCTATAAGTAGCCTGGTCGGTATGTGCCATCGGGGGCAAGCCCCCTCCCACAACTTGATTGGGTTTCTTCAGCAAAAAGCACATAAACAAAAACCCCGGCACAGGGCCGGGGCTTCTTTGCATCCTTACAACCTTACTTCAACTTGGCAATCGCCGCGTTGAGGGTGTTGCTTGGGCGCATGGCCTTGCTGGTCAGCTCCGGGTTCGGCGCGTAGTAGCCGCCGATGTCCACTGGCTTGCCCTGTACGGCGTTGAGCTCGGCAACGATGGTTGCTTCGTTCGCGGCCAGGGTCTTGGCCAGTTCGCTGAACTGCCCTTGCAGTGCCGTGTCTTCGGTCTGTGCCGCCAGGGCCTGGGCCCAGTACAGCGCCAGGTAGAAGTGGCTGCCGCGGTTGTCGATGTTGCCGACTTTGCGCGATGGCGACTTGTTGTTGTCGAGGAACTGGCCGGTGGCCTGGTCCAGGGTCTTGGACAGTACCAGGGCTTTCGGGTTGTTGTATGTCACGCCCAGGTGTTCCAGGGAGGCTGCCAGGGCCAGGAATTCGCCCAGGGAGTCCCAGCGCAGGAAGTTCTCTTCCAGCAGCTGTTGCACGTGCTTGGGTGCCGAACCGCCAGCGCCGGTTTCGAACAGGCCGCCGCCGTTCATCAGTGGCACGATCGACAGCATTTTGGCGCTGGTGCCCAGTTCCATGATCGGGAACAGGTCGGTCAGGTAGTCGCGCAGTACGTTACCGGTCACCGAGATGGTGTCCAGGCCCTTGCGGGTGCGCTCCAGGGTGAACTTCATCGCGTCGACCGGCGACATGATGCGGATGTCCAGGCCTTCGGTGTTGTGGTCTTTCAGGTAGGTCTGGACTTTTTCGATCACGGCGCCATCGTGGGCGCGCTTCGGGTCCAGCCAGAAGATGGCTGGGGTGTTGCTGGCGCGAGCGCGGTTGACGGCCAGCTTGACCCAGTCCTGGATCGGCGCGTCTTTGGCCTGGCACATGCGGAAGATGTCGCCGGCTTCGACGGGCTGTTCCATCAGCAGGTTGCCCTTGCTGTCGGTGACGCGGACCACGCCGTCAGCCTTGATCTGGAAAGTCTTGTCGTGAGAGCCGTACTCTTCGGCTTTCTGCGCCATCAGGCCAACGTTCGGTACGCTGCCCATGGTGGTTGGATCGAACGCGCCATTGGCCTTGCAGTCTTCGATGACGGCCTGGTAGATGGTGGCGTAGCAGCGATCCGGAATCACGGCCTTGGTGTCGTGCAGTTGGCCGTCGGTGCCCCACATTTTACCGGAGTCACGGATCATGGCCGGCATCGAAGCGTCGACGATGACGTCGCTCGGCACGTGCAGGTTGGTGATGCCTTTGTCGGAGTTGACCATCGCCAGGGAAGGGCGCGAGGCGTAGACCGCCTGGATGTCAGCTTCGATCTGCGCTTGCTGCTCGGCCGGCAGGGCCTTGATGCGTGCGTACAGGTCGCCGATACCGTTGTTCAGGTTGAAGCCGATCTCGGCCAGCACGTCTGCGTGCTTGGCCAGGGCGTCTTTATAGAACTCGGCAACGATCTGGCCGAACATGATCGGGTCGGAGACCTTCATCATGGTGGCTTTCAAGTGAACCGACAGCAGTACGCCTTGTTTCTTGGCGTCTTCGATTTCAGCGGCGATGAAGCTGCGCAGGGCTTTCTTGCTCAGTACGGCGCTGTCGATGATTTCGCCGGCCTTGACCGTGGTCTTTTCCTTCAGGACGGTGGTGGTGCCGTCTTGGGCGACCAGCGCAATTTTGACAGTGTCAGCGGCTTCGATCTGTACGGCTTTTTCGCTGCCGTAGAAGTCGCCGTTGCTCATGTGGGCAACGTGGGACTTGGAGTCGGCAGCCCAGGCGCCCATTTTGTGCGGGTGCTTGCGTGCGTAGTTCTTGACCGACAGGGGGGCGCGACGGTCGGAGTTGCCTTCGCGCAGGACCGGGTTCACGGCGCTGCCCTTGACCTTGTCGTAACGTGCACGGGTTTCTTTTTCCGCGTCGGTGGTTACGGTTTCGGGGTAGTCCGGCAGGGCATAGCCCTGGGCCTGCAGTTCCTTGATCGCCGCCTGCAGTTGGGGGGTCGAGGCACTGATGTTAGGCAGCTTGATGATGTTGGCTTCAGGGGTCACGGCCAGGGCGCCCAGTTCGGCGAGGTGGTCCGGTACGGCCTTGGTGCCCAGTTGCTCGGGGAAGCTTGCGAGGATGCGCCCGGCGAGGGAGATGTCGCGGGTTTCCACGGCAATATCAGCGGAAGCGGTGAAGGCCTCTACGATAGGCAGCAGTGAATAGGTGGCGAGGGCTGGGGCTTCGTCGGTGAAGGTGTAGATGATCTTCGAGCGGGTGGGCATATTCGGATTAACTCTCTTCTTTGCTGAAAGCGTGCGCAGAAACTCGAGATGCGCCGGGTAGAGCGCGTTCGTTCAAAGTCATCCATGAGCGAAAGGTCGAGGTTTCTTCGCGGTGATGTTGGGTTGCATCAGTCGAGCGTCAAGCGGGTGGACTATTGTAATAGTCCTGCTTTGTGGCGGAGGGCGTTGTTCTAGAGCGGTCCGCCGTCGTGACTCTTTGGTCAGCGGCGGCATTATACATAGGTCGCTATGCTTACGCCGAGCCTTCATACAAAAGGTGTGTCGTCCATTGGTCTAAAGGTCGCAGGTACCGGATTACGCCTAAAGTCGCACGATGTGCTCAAGATTGGCGCTTTTCCCTTTGCTTTCAGGCTTGTAGGCGACTAAATGTGCTGTTTTCGATGCAAATGAGCATGGCGCGAGGTTTCAGTCGCCATTTATCTGGAGTAGGCTCGAACGCAGCCAGATGTTCAATCCATAGATGGAGTTCAGCATGGGATACAAGAAGATTCAGGTTCCGGCAGTCGGCGAAAAAATCACCGTCAATCCAGACCATTCTCTCAATGTTCCTGACCAACCGATCATCCCTTATATCGAAGGTGACGGTATTGGCGTCGACATCAGCCCGGTGATGATCAAGGTAGTCGACGCGGCTGTTGAAAAAGCCTACGGCGGCAAGCGCAAAATCTCGTGGATGGAGGTGTACGCCGGCGAAAAGGCGACCCAAGTCTACGACCAGGACACCTGGCTGCCCCAGGAGACCCTGGATGCGGTCAAGGATTACGTGGTGTCCATCAAGGGCCCGCTGACCACTCCAGTCGGTGGTGGTATCCGTTCATTGAACGTAGCCCTGCGCCAGCAACTCGACCTGTATGTGTGCCTGCGTCCGGTGCGCTGGTTCGAGGGTGTACCGAGTCCGGTCAAGAAGCCCGGTGACGTGGATATGACCATCTTCCGTGAAAACTCCGAAGATATTTACGCCGGCATCGAGTGGAAAGCCGGCTCGCCGGAAGCCATCAAGGTGATCAAGTTCCTTAAGGAAGAAATGGGTGTCACCAAGATCCGTTTCGATCAGGATTGCGGCATTGGTATCAAGCCGGTATCGCTGGAGGGCACCAAGCGCCTGGCGCGCAAGGCCCTGCAATATGTGGTGGATAACGACCGCGACTCGCTGACCATCGTGCACAAAGGCAACATCATGAAGTTCACCGAAGGTGCCTTCAAGGAATGGGCCTACGAAGTGGCGGCTGAAGAGTTCGGTGCCACCCTGCTTGATGGTGGCCCGTGGATGCAGTTCAAGAACCCCAAGACCGGCAAGAATGTGGTGGTCAAGGATGCCATTGCCGACGCGATGCTCCAGCAGATCCTGCTGCGTCCGGCTGAATATGACGTGATCGCGACGCTTAACCTGAACGGCGACTACCTGTCCGACGCCCTGGCGGCGGAGGTGGGTGGTATCGGTATTGCGCCGGGCGCCAACCTGTCCGACACCGTGGCCATGTTCGAGGCCACCCACGGGACTGCGCCCAAGTATGCGGGCAAGGACCAGGTCAACCCGGGCTCATTGATCCTGTCGGCAGAAATGATGCTGCGCCATATGGGTTGGACCGAGGCGGCCGACCTGATCATCAAGGGCACCAATGGCGCTATCTCGGCCAAGACCGTGACCTATGACTTCGAGCGCTTGATGGAAGGTGCCAAGCTGGTCTCTTCGTCAGGCTTCGGCGATGCGCTGATTTCGCATATGTAGGTGTAGGGTTCAGGCAACAAAAAACGGCCGCCCCGATTTGACTGGGTGGCCGTTTTTTTTATCGCAATTTGCTCGCTCGGCAGCCGATGGTTCAGGCCGTTTGTTTCTTTTCTTTATGAGCGTGCGGGGCTGCGGGTTTTTCCAGTGTTTCCGCTTTCACTGGTTCGATCTTGACGGCGTGCAGCCCTTTCGGTCCTTGAATGATTTCAAAGCTCACAGCTTGGCCCGCTTTCAGCGTTTTATAGCCATCCATTATGATCGCTGAGTAATGCGCAAAAAGGTCCTCGGTTTTTCCATCCTCCTGCACAAAGCCATATCCTTTGGCGTTGTTGAACCACTTGACCTTGCCATTGATCTTGACGCCAGACATACACATTTCCTTCTGCACCAGACTCCATCACTGGAGTATCATCCAGTTTATCCGTCCTAACCCGAATAAATAAGGTTGACTGCGCGGACCTTTTTTACCCACTGTGGGTTCTATTGGTTGTAACACCGTTTTGCCGATAGTCAAGGCGACCGTATAGTCAGAGTTGAAATTCTGACAGCTCGCCCCCACCACTGTATTTGAACCACTGACGAACCTTTCTTTCCATGCATGCAATCAGCCAGATTCGACTAACATTCAATCAGGATCGACCGGATCACGAACACGATGACGACGGTTCTGCAGGCATTGCTGTTCAGGAGGCCAAGCCTGCTTTACAGGCGCCGCCGATGTACAAGGTGGTTTTGTTCAATGATGACTACACACCGATGGATTTCGTGGTCGAAGTGCTCGAGGTGTTTTTTAACCTGAACCGCGAGTTGGCGACCAAGGTAATGCTGGCCGTTCACACAGAAGGACGGGCAGTATGTGGAGTGTTTACCCGCGACATCGCCGAGACAAAGGCCATGCAGGTCAACCAGTACGCCAGGGAAAGCCAGCATCCGCTACTCTGTGAAATCGAGAAGGACGGTTAACGCCGACCACTTGGGTATGAGGTGAAGCTATGTTAAACCGCGAGCTCGAAGTCACCCTCAATCTTGCCTTCAAGGAGGCTCGTTCGAAGCGTCATGAATTCATGACCGTCGAGCACCTGCTGCTGGCACTTTTGGATAACGAAGCTGCCGCCACCGTATTGCGTGCGTGCGGCGCCAACCTCGACAAACTCAAGCATGACCTGCAGGAGTTTATCGACTCCACCACGCCACTGATCCCCGTGCATGACGAGGACCGCGAAACCCAGCCAACCCTGGGCTTCCAGCGGGTGTTGCAGCGTGCTGTTTTCCACGTACAGAGCTCCGGCAAGCGTGAAGTCACGGGCGCCAACGTGCTTGTGGCGATCTTCAGCGAACAGGAAAGCCAGGCGGTATTCCTGCTCAAGCAACAGAGCGTTGCCCGTATTGATGTCGTCAACTATATCGCCCACGGTATCTCCAAGGTGCCTGGGCACGGCGATCATTCCGAGGGTGAGCAGGAAATGCAGGATGACGAGGGCGGTGAGTCTTCTTCTTCGGGCAATCCACTGGATGCCTATGCCAGCAACCTTAATGAATTGGCGCGCCAGGGGCGGATCGATCCGCTGGTAGGGCGTGAGCTTGAGGTGGAGCGTGTCGCGCAGATCCTCGCGCGCCGTCGCAAGAACAACCCGCTGCTGGTGGGTGAGGCGGGTGTCGGTAAAACCGCGATCGCCGAAGGCCTGGCCAAGCGCATCGTCGATAACCAGGTGCCAGACCTGCTGGCCAACAGCGTTGTCTATTCGCTGGACCTGGGCGCGTTGCTCGCGGGCACCAAGTACCGTGGCGATTTCGAGAAGCGCTTCAAGGCTTTGCTTGGCGAATTGAAAAAACGCCCGCAGGCGATCCTGTTCATTGATGAGATCCACACGATCATTGGTGCCGGTGCGGCGTCCGGTGGGGTGATGGATGCGTCCAACCTGCTCAAGCCTCTGCTGTCGTCGGGTGACATTCGCTGCATCGGTTCGACCACGTTCCAGGAATTCCGTGGGATCTTCGAGAAAGATCGCGCACTGGCGCGTCGCTTCCAGAAAGTCGACGTGTCCGAGCCTTCGGTTGAAGACACCATCGGTATCCTGCGCGGGCTCAAGGGCCGTTTCGAGGCGCACCACGGCATCGAGTACACCGATGAAGCATTGCGGGCGGCGGCTGAGCTGGCATCGCGCTATATCAATGACCGTCACATGCCGGACAAGGCGATCGATGTGATCGATGAGGCGGGTGCTTATCAGCGTCTGCAGCCGGTCGAGAAGCGGGTGAAGCGCATCGACGTGGCCCAGGTCGAGGATATCGTGGCGAAAATTGCGCGGATTCCGCCAAAACACGTCACCAGCTCCGACAAGGAACTGCTGCGTAATCTGGAACGTGACCTCAAGCTCACCGTTTTCGGCCAGGATGCGGCCATCGACTCGCTGTCCACCGCGATCAAGCTGTCGCGTGCGGGCCTCAAGTCGCCGGACAAGCCTGTCGGTTCGTTCCTGTTCGCCGGCCCTACCGGCGTCGGCAAGACCGAGGCTGCGCGGCAGTTGGCCAAGGCCATGGGGATCGAGTTGGTGCGGTTCGACATGTCCGAGTACATGGAGCGTCACACCGTGTCGCGCCTGATCGGTGCGCCTCCAGGCTATGTTGGCTTCGACCAGGGCGGCCTGTTGACCGAGGCAATCACCAAGCAGCCGCATTGCGTATTGTTGCTCGATGAAATCGAGAAGGCTCACCCGGAAGTCTTCAACCTGCTGCTGCAGGTCATGGATCACGGGACCCTGACCGACAACAACGGGCGCAAGGCGGACTTCCGCAATGTGATCGTGATCATGACTACCAACGCCGGTGCTGAAACGGCTGCGCGGGCCTCGATCGGCTTTACGCATCAGGATCACTCGTCCGATGCGATGGAAGTCATCAAGAAGAGCTTTACGCCGGAGTTCCGCAACCGCCTGGACACTATTATCCAGTTTGGTCGCCTCAGCCATGAGGTCATCAAAAGCGTGGTGGACAAGTTCCTTACCGAGCTTCAAGCGCAGTTGGAAGACAAGCGCGTGCAGTTGGACGTAACGGACGCGGCGCGCAATTGGCTGGCAGAGGGTGGCTACGACGCGGCAATGGGTGCTCGCCCAATGGCACGTCTGATCCAGGACAAGATCAAGCGGCCATTGGCCGAAGAGATCCTGTTTGGCGAATTGTCCGACCATGGTGGCGTGGTGCATATCGACCTGAAGGACGGCGAACTGACCTTCGAGTTCGAAACCACGGCTGAAATGGCCTGATCGATAGCTGCGGGCGCCAATGTGGGAGGGTGCTTGCCCCCGATAGCGGTAGATCAGTCACTTATGTAGCGACTGAAACACTGCTATCGGGGGCAAGCCCCCTCCCACATTTGGTTTTGGCACTTGGTAAATAGCACGCACACAAAAACGCCCGGCATAACCGGGCGTTTTGTATTGACTTGATTAGCGAGCGCGGTAAGTGATGCGCCCTTTGCTCAAGTCATAGGGCGTCAGCTCGACGCGCACTTTGTCACCGGTAAGAATACGAATGTAGTTCTTGCGCATCTTGCCGGAGATATGCGCGGTTACGACGTGCCCATTTTCCAACTCCACACGAAACATGGTGTTGGGCAGGGTGTCGACGACAGTGCCTTCCATTTCGAAGCTGTCTTCTTTCGACATGCAGTAAAGCCCTCGGTATCCAGTGAATGGCCCGGTGCAACTGCGCCAGGCAAAAGCGGCGTGCATTGTGCCCGAAAAAGGGTGTTTAAGCCAAGGGGTTCTAGTTAAGCGTGACCCATCTTTGATTAATTAGCAGTTCAATGGGCCGATATTGGGTCTTGTAGTTCATCTTTTTGCAGTTTTTGATCCAGTAGCCCAGGTACACCGCCTCCAGTTCCAGGCGTAGAGCTTCGCCGATTTGCCAGAGGATCGCGAAACGTCCCAGGCTGCGACGTTCCTCGG
The DNA here is from genome assembly GCF_042015035.1 of Pseudomonas gorinensis. Classification (NCBI taxonomy): domain Bacteria; kingdom Pseudomonadati; phylum Pseudomonadota; class Gammaproteobacteria; order Pseudomonadales; family Pseudomonadaceae; genus Pseudomonas; species Pseudomonas gorinensis. Next base: position 4,669,918 of record NZ_CP167125.1, on the reverse strand, counting down.
CCGGCTCATAGAAGGTATAGACCGCCGACAGGCCGTTGGGCAGCAGGTCGGTCACGGCGACGGCCAGCAGGCGGCCGTCGAGGCGAAACTCGTAGAAGCGCGAGAAGGGCAGGTCGCGCACCAGGAACGTGGAAAACTGGTCGCGGCTGGGGGGGAACATATCGCCGTCGGCATGGCGTTGTTCAATGTAGCGCTGATACAGGTCGAAGTATTCTTCGCTGAATCGAGGCTTGCTCGCGGTGACAGTCAGGTCGGCATTGCGCTTGAGGATGCGCTTCTGGTTACGATCGGGTAAAAACTGCGCCACCGGGATGCGTGCCGGCACGCAGGCATTACAGTTCTGGCAGTGGGGCCGGTAGAGGTGATCGCCGCTGCGCCGAAAACCCATTTCCGAAAGGTCGGCATACACATGCACATCCATCGGCTGGCTGGGGTCGAGGAACAGGGTGGTGGCCTGTTCGTCTGGCAGATAGCTGCAAGAGTGGGCTTGAGTGGCATAAAACTTCAAACGCGCCAGCTCGGTCATGATCAACCCTCGGATAAGCTTTGAAATAAGTGTAAGCCAGGTGCGCGGATGTCGCCTAGGAAACCCACGGCCCAGAGCTGGGTTGATCCAAGTGGTCGTGCAGGAAGCCGGCGAACTCGCTGCGGGGAATGGCGCGGGCGCCCAGGCTGTGCAGGTGATCATTGGGCATCTGGCAGTCGATCAGCACAAACCCCCAGGCCTGCAATTGACGGGTCAGCGTGACGAAGCCAAATTTCGAGGCGTTGTCAGCGCGGCTGAACATGGACTCGCCAAAAAAAAGCTGGCCCATCGCCAGGCCATACAGCCCGCCCACCAGCTCTCCGTTGTCCCATACCTCCACGGAGTGCGCATAACCGCGTTTGTGCAGCGCCTGGTAGGCGCTCTGGATGCCTTCGGTGATCCAGGTGCCATCGGCATAGGCGCGGGGCGCGGCGCAGGCCTGGATGACCGCTGCGAAGTCCTGGTCGAACGTCACGGTATAACGCTGTTGGCGCAATAATTTGCCCAGGCTGCGGGATACGTGCAGCTCGTCCGGAAAAATCACGGTGCGCGGGTCCGGCGACCACCACAGGATCGGCTGGCCTTCCGAGAACCATGGAAAGCAGCCATGGCGGTAGGCCTGGATCAATCGTTCGGCCGACAGGTCGCCACCGGCGGCGAGCAGGCCGTTGGGTTCGCGCATGGCTTTGGCCAGCGGCGGGAACGTCAGGGTATTGCGTTGCAACCAGGTCAGCATGGCATCCAGGCTTACGGAAGGGGAGGGGAGTGGCAGGCATGTTGCCTGCCCCAAGGGGGTGATTATTGTCGACCCAGCGCCATGGGGCCAGTCCGAATCGGCCATTGGCGTGGATTAACGTGAGCGGAAGGTTCTGCAACTCTGTGCGCGAGGTGTGGTCGTAATCGGGTCTGGCCGATGCAGGCCATTTGCCAAGCTTGCCTGGATTGGCAAAAACAGCTCATAAGCCTTTGTCAGCAAAGACAATGCATGCTCAAATTGAACATGGTGTGACACACAATTGGCTATGCTGCCTGAAGAAAGGCAAGTGGCGTGGCATCGGGGGCACAAACCCGTACAATGCGGCCATTGTGGCGTTATCGCCGTTTCGTGAATCAGTCACGGAATGTTAAAAGTAAATTCAACAATGTTCGTTCATTTTTCAACTGCTCGGATTGAGCGGTAGTGTGCAGTCATTCAACAGATGGACGCGCTGAAGGCGCAGGAAAAGACCCGTTTTGAAGAAATCCACCGCGACACCCAAGACAGTCGTGCCGGCCTGGCGCCAGCACCTGCACTATCGACTCAAGGAAGGTGCGCTGATCGCTATCGGTGCGTTGTGCCTGTTCCTGATGATGGCCTTGCTCACCTATGGCAAGGACGATCCGGGTTGGAGCCACAACAGCAAGATCGAAGACGTGCAGAATTTCGGTGGGCCTGCCGGTTCCTACAGCGCCGATATCCTGTTCATGGTATTGGGCTACTTCGCTTATATCTTCCCGCTGTTGCTGGCGATCAAGACCTGGCAGATCTTCCGCCAGCGTCATGAGCCGTGGCAGTGGAGTGGCTGGCTGTTTTCCTGGCGGCTGATCGGCCTGGTGTTCCTGGTGCTGTCCGGCGCGGCGCTGGCTCATATCCATTTCCACGCGCCCACCGGCCTGCCGGCGGGCGCGGGTGGCGCATTGGGCGAAAGCCTCGGCGACCTGGCGCGCAAGACCCTGAACATCCAGGGCAGCACCCTGATGTTTATCGCATTGTTCCTGTTCGGCCTCACGGTGTTCACCGACCTGTCATGGTTCAAGGTGATGGACGTGACCGGCAAGATCACCCTTGACCTGCTGGAACTGTTCCAAGGCGCTGCCAACCGCTGGTGGGCGGCCCGGGTCGATCGCAAGCGCATGGTCGCGCAACTGCGTGAGGTGGACACCCGCGTCAACGAAGTGGTCGCGCCGAGTACGCCGGATCGCCGCGAGCAAGCCAAGGTCAAGGAACGCTTGATCGAGCGCGAGCAGGCCCTGAGCAAGCACATGTCGGACCGTGAGAAACAGGTGCCACCGGTGATCGCCCCTGCGCCGACCAAGGCCCCGGAGCCGAGCCATCGCGTCCAGAAAGAGAAGCAGGCCCCCTTGTTTGTCGACAGCGCGGTCGAAGGCACCTTGCCACCGATCTCGATTCTCGACCCGGCCGAAAAGAAACAACTCAATTATTCCCCTGAGTCCCTGGCGGCCGTCGGCCACCTGCTGGAAATCAAGCTCAAGGAATTTGGCGTCGAGGTATCGGTGGATTCGATCCACCCCGGCCCGGTGATTACCCGTTACGAAATCCAGCCCGCCGCTGGCGTCAAGGTCAGCCGCATTTCCAACCTGGCCAAGGACCTGGCGCGCTCCCTGGCCGTGACCAGCGTGCGCGTGGTGGAAGTGATCCCCGGCAAGACCACCGTGGGTATCGAGATTCCCAACGAAGACCGCCAGATCGTGCGCTTCTCCGAGGTGCTGTCGACGCCGGAGTACGACAACTTCAAATCGCCGGTGACCTTGGCCCTGGGCCATGATATCGGCGGCAAGCCGGTGATCACCGACCTGGCCAAGATGCCTCACCTGCTGGTGGCCGGTACCACCGGTTCCGGTAAGTCGGTGGGTGTGAACGCGATGATCCTGTCGATCCTGTTCAAGTCCGGCCCGGAAGACGCCAAGCTGATCATGATCGACCCGAAAATGTTGGAATTGTCGATCTACGAAGGCATTCCACACCTGCTTTGCCCGGTAGTCACCGACATGAAGGACGCCGCCAACGCCCTGCGTTGGAGCGTGGCCGAGATGGAGCGCCGCTACAAGCTGATGGCGAAGATGGGCGTGCGTAACCTGTCGGGCTTCAACGCCAAGGTCAAGGAAGCCCAGGATGCCGGCACGCCGTTGACCGACCCGCTGTACAAGCGCGAAAGCATCCACGACGAAGCGCCCTTGCTGAGCAAGCTGCCGACCATCGTGGTGGTAGTCGATGAATTTGCCGACATGATGATGATCGTCGGCAAGAAGGTCGAAGAACTGATCGCACGTATCGCCCAGAAAGCGCGTGCGGCCGGTATCCACTTGATCCTCGCCACCCAGCGTCCTTCGGTGGATGTGATCACCGGCCTGATCAAGGCCAACATTCCGACCCGGATGGCGTTCCAGGTTTCCAGCAAGATCGACTCGCGCACCATCATCGACCAGGGCGGCGCCGAGCAATTGCTGGGGCACGGTGACATGCTCTACATGCCGCCGGGCACCAGCCTGCCGATCCGGGTCCACGGCGCCTTCGTTTCCGACGACGAAGTGCATCGCGTGGTGGAAGCCTGGAAACTGCGCGGCGCGCCGGAGTACAACGATGACATCCTCGCCGGTGTCGAAGAGGCCGGCAGCGGCTTCGACGGTGGCAGCGGCGGCGGTGACGATGATGCCGAAACCGATGCGCTGTACGACGAGGCCGTGGCGTTCGTGCTGGAAAGTCGTCGCGCCTCGATCTCCGCGGTGCAGCGCAAGCTGAAGATCGGCTACAACCGCGCCGCCCGTATGATCGAAGCCATGGAAAACGCTGGCGTCGTCACCGCAATGAACACCAACGGCTCGCGCGAAGTCATCGCTCCTGGGCAGATGCGCGACTGATCACGCGCCGCGTGGCATTACGCGGCGCGCCTTAAACGACTCAATGAGGACTCCCATGCGTCTTATCCGCATGCTGTTGTTGCCGGCACTGGCCCTGACTGCTGTCTCGGCCCACGCTGACCAGGCTTCCGTCGACAGCTTGAAAAACCTGTTGGACAAATCCCAGACCCTGACTGCGCGTTTCTCCCAGCTGACCCTGGATGCCGGTGGTACCCGGTTGCAGGAAACCGCGGGTGAGATGGCCGTGCAGCGTCCAGGCCTGTTTTACTGGCACACCGAAGGTAAGGCTGAACAGACCATCGTTTCCGACGGCAAGAAGGTCACGCTGTGGGATCCTGACCTGGAACAGGCGACCATCAAAACGCTGGATCCGCGCCTGAGCCAGACCCCAGCTTTGTTGCTGTCGGGCGACGTGTCGGAAATCAACAAAAGCTTCGACATCACCTCCAAGCAAACCAGCAATGTGATCGAATTCACCCTCAAGCCGAAATCCAAGGACACGCTGTTTGACAGCCTGAACCTGTCGTTCGGCAACGGCATGATCAACAACATGCGCCTGATCGACAGTGTCGGCCAGCGTACCGATATCCTGTTCTCCGGGGTCAAGGCCAACCAGCCGGTACCGGCATCCAAGTTCAAGTTCGACATCCCCAAGGGTGCCGACGTGATCCAGGAATAACCTGCCTAGAGGTCTCAAGCGCTGCCCATGGATCTGTTTCGAAGTGACCCGATTGCCCAGCCCCTGGCCGCGCGCTTGCGCTCCACCAACCTGGATGAGTATGTCGGTCAAGAACACCTGCTCGCTCGCGGTAAGCCTCTGCGCGAAGCCCTGGAGCAGGGTGCGCTGCACTCGATGATTTTCTGGGGGCCGCCGGGCGTGGGTAAAACCACCCTGGCCAGGCTGCTGGCGAAGGTCTCCGACGCGCACTTTGAAACGGTCTCGGCGGTCCTGGCCGGGGTCAAGGAGATCCGCCAGGCCGTCGAGGTCGCCAAGCAGCAGGCCGGGCAATACGGTAAGCGCACCATCCTGTTCGTTGACGAAGTGCATCGCTTCAACAAGTCGCAGCAGGATGCATTTTTGCCTTATGTCGAAGATGGCACGCTGATCTTTATCGGGGCCACCACCGAGAACCCGTCCTTCGAATTGAACAACGCCTTGCTCTCTCGGGCGCGGGTCTATGTGCTCAAGAGCCTCGACGAAGCGGCGATGCGCAAGCTGCTGCATCGCGCCTTGAGCGAAGACAAGGGCTTGGGCAAGCGCCAGCTGAGCCTCAGTGACGAAGGCTTCAAGATCCTGCTGAGCGCTGCCGACGGCGACGGCCGACGTTTTCTCAACCTGTTGGAGAACGCCTCCGACCTGGCCGAAGACGGCAGCGAAATTGGCGTTGACCTGCTGCAAAGCCTGCTCGGCGATACCCGCCGCCGCTTCGACAAGGGCGGCGAAGCCTTCTATGACCAGATCTCTGCACTGCACAAGTCGGTACGTGGTTCCAACCCGGACGGCGCGCTGTACTGGTTCGCGCGGATGATCGATGGCGGGTGTGACCCGTTGTACCTGGCGCGCCGCGTGGTGCGCATGGCCAGCGAAGACATCGGCAACGCCGACCCGCGCGCCTTGAGCCTATGCCTGGCGGCCTGGGAGGTGCAGGAGCGCCTCGGTAGCCCTGAAGGCGAGTTGGCGGTGGCCCAAGCCATCACCTACCTGGCCTGCGCGCCAAAAAGCAACGCGGTGTACATGGGGTTCAAGTCGGCCCTGCGGGCCGCCGCCGAGCATGGTTCCCTCGAAGTACCGCTGCACCTGCGCAATGCCCCGACCAAACTGATGAAGCAACTGGGCTATGGCGATGAATATCGCTATGCCCACGATGAGCCGGACGCCTATGCCGCCGGCGAAGATTACTTCCCCGACGATCTGGAGCCGCAGCCGTTCTACCAGCCAGTGCCTCGCGGCCTGGAGCTGAAGATCGGTGAAAAGCTCAATCACCTCGCCCAACTCGATCGCCTCAGCCCAAAACAGCGGAGAAAGTAGTGCTCAAGACGATTCTTGCCGTGTCCGTTGCCGGCATCGCTGGTACATTATTGCGTTTCGCCACCGGTACTTGGGTAAACGCCAATTGGCCGAAGCATTTTTATGCGGCGACCCTGGCCGTCAACCTGGTGGGTTGCCTGATCATTGGGCTGTTGTACGGCTGGTTCCTGTTGCGCCCGGAAGTGCCGATTGAAATTCGGGCCGGCTTGATTGTCGGCTTTGTAGGCGGTCTGACGACCTTTTCATCCTTTTCACTGGATACGCTGCGCCTGCTGGAAAGCGGGCAGGCCCTGGTCGCCTTCGGGTACCTGGGCATCAGCGTGTTCGGCGGGCTGCTCGCCACCTGGGCCGGCCTGTCCTTGACCAAACTTTGATAAACGAGAGAACGACATGCTCGATTCCAAACTGTTACGTAGCAACCTTCAGGACGTAGCGGACCGCCTGGCATCCCGTGGCTTTGCCTTGGATGTTGCGCGCATCGAAGCGCTGGAAGAACAGCGCAAGACCGTCCAGACCCGCACTGAAGCACTGCAGGCTGAGCGTAATGCGCGTTCCAAATCCATCGGTCAGGCCAAGCAGCGCGGCGAAGACATCGCGCCGTTGATGGCCGATGTCGAGCGCATGGGCACCGAGCTGTCCGACGGTAAAATCGAGCTGGAGAAGATTCAGGGCGAGCTGGATTCAATCCTGCTGGGTATTCCCAACCTGCCGCACGAGTCCGTGCCGGTGGGCGCCGATGAAGACGGCAACGTCGAAGTGCGCCGCTGGGGCACGCCGAAAACCTTTGATTTCGAGATCAAGGACCATGTCGCCCTGGGCGAACTGAGCGGTGGCCTGGATTTCGAAACCGCCGCCAAGCTGTCCGGCGCGCGCTTCGCCCTGCTGCGTGGACCGATCGCGCGCCTGCACCGTGCCCTGGCGCAGTTCATGATCAACTTGCACACCGGCGAGCACGGTTACGAAGAGGCGTACACGCCTTACCTGGTTCAGGCGCCGGCCCTGCAGGGGACTGGGCAACTGCCGAAGTTCGAAGAAGACCTGTTCAAGATCGGTCGCGATGGCGAAGCCGACTTGTACCTGATCCCGACCGCCGAAGTGTCGCTGACCAATATCGTGGCCGGCGAGATCCTCGACGCCAAGCAACTGCCGATCAAGTTTGTCGCACACACGCCGTGCTTTCGCAGTGAGGCCGGTGCATCGGGTCGCGATACCCGCGGCATGATTCGCCAGCACCAGTTCGACAAGGTCGAGATGGTGCAAGTGGTCGAGCCGTCGACCTCCATGGAAGCCCTCGAGGGGCTGACCGCCAACGCCGAACGCGTCCTGCAATTGCTGGAGCTGCCGTACCGCGTACTGGCGTTGTGCACCGGCGACATGGGCTTCAGCGCCGTGAAGACCTACGACCTCGAAGTATGGGTGCCCAGCCAGGACAAATACCGCGAGATTTCGTCGTGCTCCAACTGCGGTGATTTCCAGGCGCGTCGCATGCAGGCGCGTTTCCGCAACCCGGAAACTGGCAAGCCGGAACTGGTGCACACCCTCAACGGTTCGGGCCTGGCCGTTGGCCGCACCCTGGTGGCGGTGCTGGAAAACTACCAGCAGGCCGACGGCTCGATCCGTGTACCTGACGTGCTGAAGCCCTACATGGCGGGCATTGAGGTCATCGGCTAAATGGAATTTCTGCCGCTGTTTCATAACCTGCGCGGCAGTCGTGTGTTGGTCGTCGGTGGCGGGGAGATTGCCTTGCGCAAATCCCGGCTGCTGGCCGACGCCGGTGCGTTGCTGCGGGTGGTTGCTCCCCAGATTGAACCCCAGTTGCGTGAACTGGTGCTGGGCAGTGGCGGGGAGCTGATGTTGCGCGGTTATCAGGAGGCCGACCTTGAGGGGTGCACCCTGATCATCGCCGCGACGGATGACGAACCACTGAATGCGCAGGTGTCCAGTGATGCCAGGCGCCGTTGTGTGCCGGTCAACGTGGTGGATGCGCCGGCCTTGTGCAGCGTGATCTTCCCGGCGATTGTCGACCGTTCGCCCTTGGTGATCGCGGTGTCCAGCGGCGGCGACGCGCCGGTGCTGGCGCGCTTGATCCGCGCCAAGCTGGAAACCTGGATTCCGTCTACCTACGGCCAATTGGCCGGGTTGGCGGCGCGTTTCCGCGCCCAGGTCAAAGCCTTGTACCCGGACGTGCAGCAACGCCGCGCGTTCTGGGAGGAGGTGTTCCAAGGCCCGATTGCCGACCGGCAACTGGCCGGGCAGGGCGATGAGGCCGAGCGCCTGCTGATCGACAAGGTCAACGGTGCGCCGCCTTATGCGCCGGGTGAAGTCTATCTGGTCGGCGCTGGCCCGGGCGATCCGGACCTGCTGACCTTCCGCGCCTTACGCCTGATGCAACAAGCCGATGTGGTGCTGTATGACCGCCTGGTGGCGCCGGCGATTCTCGAGCTGTGTCGTCGCGATGCCGAGCGGGTATATGTCGGCAAGCGTCGCGCCGATCACGCCGTGCCCCAAGACCAGATCAACCAGCAATTGGTGGACCTGGCCAAGCAAGGCAAGCGCGTGTTGCGCCTCAAGGGGGGGGATCCGTTCATCTTTGGGCGGGGTGGCGAAGAAATCGAGGAACTGGCGGCCCATGGCATCCCGTTCCAGGTGGTGCCGGGAATTACCGCCGCCAGTGGTTGCGCGGCGTATGCCGGGATTCCGCTGACACACCGCGACTATGCGCAATCGGTACGCTTTATCACCGGGCACTTGAAGGACGGTACCTCGGACCTGCCTTGGCAGGACCTGGTGGGGCCTTCGCAGACGCTGGTGTTCTACATGGGCCTGATTGGCTTGCCGATCATCTGCGAGCAGTTGATCAAGCATGGTCGCGCGGCGGATACCCCGGCAGCGCTGATCCAGCAGGGCACTACCGCCAACCAGCGCGTGTTTACAGGCACCTTGGCTGACTTGCCGCGCATGGTAGCGGAGCATGAAGTGCATGCGCCGACGCTGGTGATTGTCGGTGAGGTAGTGGTGTTGCGTGAGAAGCTGAAGTGGTTTGAAGGCGCCCAGGCCCAGGTCTGAGCCTAAATGCATCGGGGGCAAGCCCCCTCCCACATTTTGGAATGCATTCCAATGTGGGAGGGGGCTTGCCCCCGATAAGGCCATTTGATCCAACCAGTCCTCTGGATCAGCTCCAGACACCCTTACCGCTCAGCCGTCCACGATCATGCTTGGCATCGAACGCCTGCAACGGCCCCTTCGGCACAATCCCGGTCGGATTGATCGTCCGGTGGCTGGCGTAGTAATGCCCCTTGATGTGCTCGAAATCCACCGTCTCGGCCACGCCCGGCCACTGATACAGCTCCCTCAACCAATTCGAAAGGTTCGAATAATCGGCAATCCGCCGTAGGTTGCATTTGAAGTGGCTGTAGTACACCGCATCAAAACGAATCAGCGTGGTAAACAGCCGCACATCCGCTTCGGTCAGGTATTCGCCTGCCAGGTAGCGATGGTCGCCCAGGTGCTGTTCCAGGTAGTCCAGTTCGGCAAACACATCATCAAACGCGCTTTCGTACGCTGGCTGCGAAGTGGCGAAGCCTGCGCGATACACACCGTTGTTGACGGCGGGGTAGATGCGCTCGTTCAGCGTGTCGATGCTTGGGCGCAGCGTCTCGGGGTAGAAGTCCAGGGTATTGCCGGTCAGTGCATTGAACGCACTGTTAAACATGCGAATGATCTCTGCCGATTCGTTGCTGACGATGCGATTCAACTGCTTATCCCACAGCACCGGCACGGTAACGCGCCCGGTGTAGTCGGCGGTGTCGGCGGTATAGCGTTGGTGCATGAAGTCGAAGCCATCCAGCGTATCGCCACTGGAGCCGAGGGCCTTGTCGAAGGTCCAGCCGTTTTCCAGCATCAGCCAGCTGACCACGGAGACGTCGATCAGGCTTTCCAGGCCCTTGAGCTTGCGCAGGATCAGGGTACGGTGCGCCCAGGGGCAGGCCAGGGAAACATACAGGTGATAGCGACCGGCCTCGGCCTTGAAGCCACCCTCACCACTTGGCCCGGGCTGGCCATCGGCGGTCACCCAGCTGCGGCGTTGCGCCTGTTCCCGTTGGAAGGCGCCATCGGCGCTACTTTCGTACCACTGGTCATGCCAGTGTCCTTTGATCAGCAAACCCATGATGGGCTCCTTGGCTAATAAACGTTGGAGCCCAGTCTAGAGGGATGAGTTCGAACTAAAAGCGCAAAGACCGGAAGTTAATGATCGATTAAATCGATTTGTCCCGCGCGTCCCAGTATTGCTGGGCCAATTCGAACGCCTGTTCCCGTGGGTGGCCGAGGCCGCGCAGCGCCAACGCCATGGTGGCGATCAGGGCCAGTTGCGGGTAGCTGTCCTCGACGTCGCCGCGCCACAGTGCCTTCAAGTGCTCCGGCTCAAGCGTGGCCGGCTTGACATGGCGCTGGGCGGAGAGGGCGGGCCATTCTTCGTCCCAACTGGCCCCGCCCGTGGTGCCGTACAGGTGGCTGAGCGTGTCGGGGTTGATCTCGATCTCGCCACCGTCGCCCTTGACCACAATCACATTGTCGCCAAGCAGGCCGCTGGCATCGCGATGAACACCCTGGTAGCCCGGGTGGAAAATGCTTTGCAGGCCGCACCGGGCATTCAGTGGGTTGAGCAGGCGCGCCAGGGAGTGGATCGGTGAACGCAGGCCCAGGGTATTGCGCAAGTCGATCATGCGTTGCAGTTGCGGTGCCCAATCGCCGAGCGGGATAAACGCCAGGTTGCCGTGTTCATAGGCCGCCTCCACCTGCTGCCAGTTGCGGCACAGCGGGATCTGCAAGCCTTCCAGCAATTGCTCGGTGTACAACCGGCCGGCGGTGTGTGCGCCGCCGCCGTGCATCAGGATGCGCACGCCATGTTGCGCCAGGCATTTGGCCGCCAGCAGGAACCAGGGCAGGTGGCGTTTCTTGCCGGCATAGGTTGGCCAGTCGACATCTACGTTCAGTGCCGGTGCGTGCAGGCGTTCGCGCACGGCTTCGGTGAAGCCAGCGAGCTCTTCAGGGCTTTCTTCCTTATGCCGCAACAGCATCAGGAAGGCGCCGAGCTGGGTGTCCTCGACCTTTTCATCGAGCAGCATGCCCATGGCTTCGCGCGCTTCTTCGCGGGTCAGGTTGCGCGCGCCGCGTTTGCCTTTGCCCAGGATGCGTACGAATTGCGCGAAGGGGTGCTCGGCAGGGGTTTCGAGGGTCAGCGGGGCAAAGTCGGTCATAAGCAATTCGTCGGCCTTGGCAGGCCCGCCAGCTTGGCGGCGAGTTTGGCGGGAGTGCCGTTGAACAGTTTGTTGAGGTGCAGGCTGTTGCCCTTTTCCGGGCCCAGCTTCAAGGCGGTGTACTTGATCAGGGGGCGCGTGGCGGGGGACAGCTGGAATTCGGCATAGAACTGGCGCAGTAACTCGAGGATTTCCCAGTGGTCCGCGGTCAACTCCAGAGGCTCGGCGGCGGCCAGGGCGTTGGCCACGTCGACGGACCATGCATTCAGGTCGACGAGGTAACCGTCCTTGTCCAGTTCAAGGGTACGAGCGCCTACGGTCAGGGTGTTCATAACCAGCTGTTGACCTTGTCGTAGTCAATCGACAACTGCACGAAACCCGGGTAGTCCACGCTATCGGCCCAGTCTGGCAGCGGTAGATTACGCGCCAGCATGTCCTCGGCCAGCACAAAGACCTTCACCCCCCTGGTCAGCAGGGCAGGGGCGTGCAGCCCGTAGGCGCCATCGCCGCAGAGCAGGATGGCGTCCTCGCTGCCGCAGATACGCAGGCAGCTCTCGAGGCGGCTATCGGTAAACGGGGAGTGGGATATCACATGTAAAGTCGACATCAGAGGGTGATCACCTGGTCGTAACGGTCAATCAGCTGGGTGATGGCTGCGCTGTCCAGCGGCTGGGCAAGGGTCGAGTGCACAAGCCCGCGGGCGGCGAGGCTGTGGCTGCAGGCGAACACGTCGTCGATGCCAAACAGTCCCAGCGCCTGCAGGTTGGCGCTGAGGTCTTTTTGCTGCACGGCCTTGGCGTCCTGGTGCGGGGCCAGTTGGAACACGCCGTCATCGAGCAATAGCAGGCCGATGGGCAGGTCGAACGCGCCGCCGGCCAGCACGATGTCCAGGGCCTCCCGCGCACTCGGCCCGGACCAAGGCGCCTGGCGGCTGATCACCAGCAAGGATTTGGCCATGTCACGGTCCTCCAAAACAGATCAGGCGGTCGGCCGCCTGGGCGGCGTCATGCAATTGGCCCAGGCCGGACAATGCCCATGGCGCTTCCAGGTTGACCGCGCTGCGTTGATAGCGCGTGGCTTCTTCGTGATTGAGCACGCCACGGCGCAACGCCGCGGCGATGCAGACGACGCCGTCGAGCTGGTGCGCGCTGACCAGCTCACGCCATTGGCGGGCAATATCCTGCTCGTCCTGGGGCGTGACGATGGCATTGGAAGCGCTGTACACGCCATCCTGGTAAAAAAACAGGCGCACAATCTCATGCCCACCGGCCAATGCGGCCTTGGCGAACAACAAGGCGCGGCGCGAGGAGGGCGCGTGGGCGGCGGAAAACAGTGCAATCGCGAACTTCATGGAACACTCTGCAAGCAAACGTGGGCCAATGATAAAGCCGCCGACGCGAAAAAGCCCGCCATGATCAAAACGGTCACTGTCGCTGATCGTTCTGACGATTGCCGGTCGGCGCAAGGCTGCCTAGTCTGTGGGCATTCGAAACCCAGCAGGAGTCTCCATGTCAGGTCCCTTGGCGTCCCTCAAAGTCCTGGATTTTTCCACCTTGCTACCCGGCCCGTTTGCCTCGTTGATGCTCGCCGACATGGGCGCCGACGTACTGCGCATCGAGTCGCCCACGCGCATGGACCTGTTACGGGTATTGCCGCCCCATGACCAGGGGACGTCGGCAAGCCATGCCTACCTCAACCGCAATAAGCGCAGCCTTGCCTTGGACCTCAAGCAGGCAGAGGCGCTGGAGATTGTGCGCGAGCTGGTCAAGGGCTACGACATTGTGCTTGAGCAATTTCGTCCCGGGGTGATGGAACGCCTGGGCTTGGGTTATGACGCATTGAAGGCGATCAATCCGCGGCTGATTTATGTGTCGATTACCGGCTACGGCCAGACCGGCCCCTATAAGGACCGCGCCGGGCACGATATCAATTACCTGGCACTGGCCGGCGTGGCCAGTTACACCGGGCGTCGGGACAGCGGGCCATTGCCGTTGGGCATACAGTTGGCGGATGTCGGCGGCGGGTCGTTGCATGCGGTGGTGGGCCTGCTCGCTGCTGTGATCGCTCGACAGCAAAGCGGCGTGGGCCAGTATCTGGACGTGAGCATGACCGATTGTTCGTTCAGCCTGAATGCCATGGCAGGCGCTGGCTACCTGGCCTGCGGGGTGGAGCCGGAATGGGAAAGCCATGTGCTTAATGGCGGTAGTTTCTACGATTACTACCGGTCGCGGGATGGGCGCTGGATGTCAGTGGGCAGCCTGGAGCCGGCTTTTATGCAGCGGTTGTGTGAAGCGTTGGGGCGCCCGGAGTTGGCTGCGCAGGGTTTGAAGCCAGAGCAGCAGCCGGCGCTTAAGCAGGCCTTGCAGGTGGAGTTCGAGAAGCGCAGTTTCGAGGAGTTGTGCGAGCTGTTTGCCGGGGTGGATGCCTGCGTTGAACCGGTGCTGACGCTCAGCGAAGCCGTGGCCCATCCGCAGTTAAAGGCGCGGGCGCTGGTCAGCCAGGTGCCCAGGGGGGATGGCTCGAGCCAGGCCCAGATTGCCTGCCCGTTGAGGTTTTCGGAAGGGTTGCCCGCGCCCCGGCACATTGGCGCCGCCGTGGGCGCGCACAGTGATGAAGTGTTGGCGGAGCTGGGTTTCAGTGCCCAGCGCATAGCCGATTTGCGGCGGAGCAAGGTTGTGGGGTGACTTCACCGGCGCTATCGGTGGGCAAGCCCCCTCCCACATTTGACCGCGCTGTCATGTCGATCAACTGTGGGCGTCGGTTTTGCCCGCGATGAGGCCCTGGCAGGCACCGCAACCTTCACTCGACGCGGGTTTCCCCGGTAAACACCAAGGTCTGTCGGCAGCGCCGGCACAGGTAACGCCGCCCCTGCCGCACCAGCCCATGGCGCTGCGGCGAAAATGGGAAGTCGCTGTCGGCACACGGGCAACGATAGATGTAACGGGTCACCTGGCGGCGCTTGATTGCATAGGTGTGGCAGCGGTCCGGCGGTAGTTCATAGACGCCGCGCATGATCAACTGCCATTCCTCGCCATGGGGCTGGATGCGTTCACCAAACAATTGGTGGGCGATCAGGTGCGCGACTTCATGCGCCACGGTTTGCTTCAGGAAGTGTTGGCTGTTTTCTCGGTACAACTGTGGGTTGAAGCGCAGCAGGTTCTCATGCAAATGCGCGACACCGGCTTTCTGGCCCCGCAGCTTGAGGCTGACCTGGGGGCGTTTGAAGCTTCGTTTGAAAAAGGATTCGGCTAGCAGGAAACAATCTTCGACGCGGGTATTGAGTTGCTCGGGCATGCTGTACATATCTCCAGAGGTGCCCAGTATGCCGCAAAGCTGGGTGTTTCCGAATCTGTCAGGCGCCGAATGGTCATGCATGACGCACAAAGCCACCTTGCGGTGGCCTTGCCTGCGGTGTGAATACTCAGTTGGTGTAGATCGGGCCCACGCCCAGGCCCCAGACAATCACGGTAAACGCCATGATCGCGACCAGCACCACCAGGCCCACGGCCAGTACCGAGCTGGAAAACAGGAAGCCTTCATCGGGGTCGATGTTCATAAAAGTCGGCAGCCCTACGTACAGCAGGTACACCGTGTAGCAAATGGCTGCCGTTCCGACCACCATGCCGAGCCACATATGCGGATAGAGCGCCGCGAGCCCGCCGATAAACAGCGGTGTCGCCGTGTAGGTGGCAAAGGCGACACAACGCGCCATGCTGGGGCTGGCGTCGTAGGTGCGCGCCATCCAGTGAATGAAGGCGCCCATGACCGCTACGCCGCCGAGCATGGCCAGGTACGACATGATGGTCATCCACAGCGCGCTTTCCTGGGTCAGCATGACCGGGGAGCGGTTGCCGATGACCCAGCCCACCTGGGTAGTACCGATAAAGGCAGACACGGCGGGGATCGCCGCGAGAATCAAGGTATGAGTGAGGTACATGTGGCCGATGCTTTCTTCTTTATCGCCACGAATTTCCCGCCATTCCTGGTCGGGATGGGTAAAAAGCCCCACGACGTGATGGATCATGCCAGTCACTCCTGTCGTTATTACCATCGCCCCCCATTGGAGCGCCCACGGGCCAGATGGCCTGAAAGGTCTGGATATGTGTGCGACCTCAAGTCGCAGTATAGGAAGTGATGACCGGAAAAACCGTAGGGCTTTAGAGCAAATTGCGCTGTAAACAGTGGGGTTAATCGCGGCGCGGTCTGTAGTCGGCCATGCAGCCAAGTGTGGGAGAGGGCTTGCTCCCTCCTACATTGGAACTTGGCCAACCTTATCGGTAAAATACCCGGCTTTTCGTCACATACCTCCAGCGGATCCAAGCGCCATGGGCACTCTTACGGTCAACCAGAACAAACTGCAAAAACGCCTGCGTCGCCTGGCCGGTGAAGCGGTCGCCGATTTCAACATGATCGAGGACGGCGACAAGGTCATGGTCTGCCTCTCCGGCGGCAAAGACAGCTACACCATGCTCGACGTGCTGCTGCACCTGCAAAAGGTCGCGCCGATCAAGTTCGAGATCGTCGCCGTCAATATGGACCAGAAGCAACCGGGCTTCCCCGAGCACGTACTGCCGGCGTACTTGAAAGAGCTGGGCATCGATTACCACATCGTCGAGAAAGACACTTACTCGGTAGTCAAGGAACTCATCCCCGAAGGCAAGACCACCTGCTCGCTGTGCTCGCGCCTGCGCCGTGGCACGCTTTATACCTTTGCCGACGAAATCGGCGCGACCAAGATGGCCCTGGGTCATCACCGCGATGACATCGTCGAAACCTTCTTCCTCAATATGTTCTTCAACGGCTCCCTCAAGGCCATGCCGCCCAAGCTGCGCGCCGATGATGGGCGCAACGTGGTGATCCGCCCGCTGGCCTATTGCAACGAGAAGGACATCCAGGCCTATTCGGATTTCAAGCAATTCCCGATCATCCCGTGCAACTTGTGCGGCTCCCAGGAAAACCTCCAGCGCCAGGTGGTCAAGGAGATGCTTCAGGAGTGGGAGCGCAAGACGCCGGGCCGCACCGAGAGTATCTTCCGCAGCCTGCAGAACGTGATCCCGTCACAGTTGGCCGATCGCAACCTGTTTGACTTCACCAGCCTGCGTATCGACGAGACCGCCGCTTCGCGCTTCGTCAACGTAGTGAACCTCTGACGCTTTTCAAGGCTCTGAACGACGGCGCTCACGGGCGCCGTTTTCATTTCAATTTCCAGGAGAGGGCATGCGCGATTACAAGTGGCTGCACGAATACTGTCTGAACCGCTTCGGTTCGGCGGCCGAGTTGGAGGCGCACCTGCCAGTGCCCAAGACCCCGGCGCAATTGCGCAGGATCAGTGATGATCGCTACCTGTCGACCCTGGCGCTTCGTGTATTCCGTGCCGGGCTCAAGCACAGAGTGGTGGACGCCAAATGGCCGGCGTTCGAGCAGGTATTCTTCGGTTTTGACCCGGAAAAAGTCGTGCTGATGGGCGCTGAGCACCTCGAGCGCCTGATGCAGGACACCCGTATCATCCGCCACCTGGGCAAGCTCAAGAGTGTGCCGCGCAATGCGCAGATGATCCTGGATATCGAGCAGGAGAAAGGCAGCTTCGGTGCGTTTATCGCCGATTGGCCGGTGACCGATATCGTCGGCTTGTGGAAGTACCTGAGCAAGCACGGCCATCAGTTGGGTGGGCTGTCGGCACCGCGCTTCCTGCGCATGGTGGGCAAGGACACGTTTGTGCCGAGTGATGACGTGGTCGCCGCATTGAATGCGCAGAAGATTGTCGACAAGGCGCCGACCAGCCTGCGCGACTTGGCGACGGTGCAGGGCGCGTTCAACCAGTGGCATGCCGAGAGTGGGCGGCCAATGTGCCAGTTGTCGATGATGTTGGCGTACACCGTCAACCATTGAGCCGGTTTTTTAATGTGGCGAGTCCGCTTGTTGTGGCGAGCGGGCTTGTGGTGGCGAGCGGGCTGCCCCGCGTTGGGCTGCGAAGCGGCCCTAAGACCGGCTAATTGGTTCTGCCTGAAAGAATGCGGCGCCTGGGTCAGGGCTGCTTCGCAGCCCAACGCGGGGCAAGCCCTAATGCCGTTCAGTTAAGCGTACATCGCCTTCTGTAGGAGCGAGCTTGCTCGCGAAAAACGTCAACGATAACGCGTGTTTCCTGAATCAACGCGGCGCCTGTGAGTTTTTCGCGAGCAAGCTCGCTCCTACAAAAAAGCCTTAACTGAACGGCATTAGGGCAAGCCCGCTCGCCACCACAAGCCCGCTTGCCCCGCGTTACTCGGCCAGCCGGCGATTCAGTTGGTGCCGCCAACGCACATACAGCAGCGCCGTACAAAACAGCGCCAGGCTCGCCAGCATTTCCAGAACGCCGAACCACTGGCGGTTCGGGTCATACGCCGCCAGCGCGCCCTTGATGAAATACAAATTCACCACGAAGCACATCCACGAATGCCCGCGAGCGCTGCCGATGAGCATTCCCGGCGCCAGTACCAGCAGCGGCACCAGTTCGATCAGCAGGATCACCCATGGGCGTGCGCCATGCAGGTCGGCCACGAACAGGTAGTAAATGCACAGCAACCCCACCAACCCGAAAAACGCCAACAGGCTCAGGGCGCGCGCGACCTTGACCCGCGGTTCGAGCCACGCCTGTGGGGGCAGGACCTTAGGCTTCCTGGCCACGGCCGTTCTCCAACAGTGCCGCGGTTTTTGCCAGGCGCAGGCCAAGGGCCTTGCACAGCGCAATTTCATGGGGGTCGAGCAGGCGCTTGCCGTCGGGCCCGGCGTGGTGGCTGGCGCCATAAGGCGTACCGCCGCCCTGGGTGTCGAGCAGTGCCTGTTCGCTGTAAGGCAGGCCGGTGATCAGCATGCCGTGGTGCAGCAGCGGTAGCAGCATCGACATCAGCGTGGTCTCCTGGCCACCGTGCAGGCTGGCGGTGGAGGTGAATACACCCGCCGGCTTGCCGACCAGGGCGCCGGTGAGCCACAGGTTGCTGGTGCTGTCGATAAAGTATTTCAACGGTGCGGCCATGTTGCCGAAGCGTGTCGGGCTGCCCAGCGCCAGGCCCGAGCAGTGCTTGAGGTCATCCAGGCTCGCATAGAGTGCGCCTTCATCGGGAATGCTCGGCGCCACGGCTTCGCATTCGGTGGAGATGGCTGGCACGGTGCGCAAGCGCGCTTCCAGTCCGCCCAACTCGATGCCTCGGGCAATATGCCGGGCCATTTCGCTGACCGAGCCATTGCGGCTGTAATACAACACCAGCACATACGGCGCCGTCACGGCAGGATCTCCAGCACGTTCTCTGGCGGGCGGCCGATGATGGCCTTGTCGGCGGTTTCCAGGATCGGGCGCTCCATCAACTTTGGATGCGCGGCAATGGCGGCGATCAACTGGGCTTCAGTCAGGCTGGCATCCGCCAGGTTCAGGGCCTTGTATTCATCTTCGCCGGTGCGCAGCAATTGACGTGCGCTGACGCCCAGCTTGGCCAGCAGGGCCTTCAATTGTGTGGCGTCCAGCGGGGTTTCGAGGTAGCGCACGACGGTGGGGGCAAGGCCGCGCGCTTCGAGCAGTTCGAGCGCACCGCGGGATTTCGAGCAGCGCGGGTTGTGATAAAGCGTCAGATCGGTCATGTGCGGGTCGCATCTTGCGTAAGGTGGCGGGTATTCTACCTGCGCTGCGGCCCGTCCTTAAACCGTAAGAGGCGATAGGTCGCAGTGAACGTTCATTTTTGCGAAGGATTACCCCATGACAAGGCGACTGATCGGTGCATTGGCGATCATCACAACCCTGCTGCTCAGCGGCTGCGGCAATGACTATGGCGTTGACCAGTACGGCCAGAAGGTTGCGGCCGAGCGCCTGGACAAGCAATGGTTGGTGGTCAATTACTGGGCGGAATGGTGTGGCCCTTGCCGTACTGAAATTCCGGAGCTCAACGCCTTGTCAGAACAATTGAAAGGGCAGAACGTTGGCGTGTTCGGGGTCAATTTCGACAATGTGCAGGGTGCGGAACTGAAGGAAGCCAGTGACAAGCTGGGCATCAAGTTCACGGTGCTGGCGCAGAACCCGGATGGGATCTTCGATATTCCGCGCAGCGAGGCGTTGCCGGTGACGTACATCATCGATGACAAGGGCAAGGTGCGTGAGCAGTTGATGGGCGAGCAGACGGCGGAAGGGGTGCTCGCCAAACTTAAGGCCCTGCGCGGTTAAAGCAACACTTCAAAATGTGGAAGGGGGCAAGCCCGAACGCCAGTCAGTTAAGCCTACATCGCCTTCTGTAGGAGCGAGCTTGCTCGCGAAAAACGTCAACGATAACGCGTGTTTCCTGAATGAACGCGGCGTTTGTGAGTTTTTCGCGAGCAAGCTCGCTCCTACAAAAAGCCTTAACTGACTAGCGTTCGGGCTTGCCCCCTCCCACATTTGGATCCCATCAATCCATAGATTGGGGGTTCAACCCTCTTCGAGCCACAGGCGAATGGGCTTGCCTTCGGCCGGCCAGAAGCGGGTCTGTTCGATCGGCGAGGTATCCCAGCGCTCGACGCCTTGCAGGGCCTGGAAGAAGCGGTGTTCCTGCTCCATCAATGCCTCGGCGCAGAGTTTGCGGGTGCTGCCGAGCTTGCCGAAGCTGAGCTTGTCGCCCTTGACGGTGTACGGCGCGAACCAATGGTTGCAGCCGCCGTTGCCATAGGCACGGCCGTCAGATCCCAGGGTGACGGTGAGGTGGGCGTAATCCATCAGCGGCCGCTCGCCAATCCATTCCACCACGTAGCTGTGATCCTGCTTGAGCTTGGCCGTGTCGCCGGCGCAGCCTGTCAATGCCGTACCGAGGACGGCGAGCAGAAGCGGGCCTTTCATTGCGCAGCCTGCTGGCATTTCGGGCAGCGGTGTTTGTCGCCTTCGTGGGTCCAGCCTAACTCGGCAATGCGCGCGTTGGCGGCCGGCTGCAGCGGCTCCTTGGTCAGCTTGGTTTCCACCGCGAATTCAAACTCCAGCACAGCGTCGCAGCTGTCGCAGTTGACCTTCCAGGTGTGAATCTCCAGCTCGCCGAATTTCGGCCCCTGGGCCATGGCAACCCATTGGCCCGCCGGGCGGATGGAGTAGCGCGCATCACCTTCGACGGTGAGGCGCATCGACAGGGTTTTACTGCCGCGCAGGGTGACGATCAGTACGTCGCCATGCTTGATCGAGCCCCCGTTGCCGGTGACCTGGTAACGGCCCGGCACCAAGGCGCGGCATTCGATCAGGGTGTGTTGCGGGCTCAGCAAGCTGAAGCGGAAATCGTGTTCGGCCATGGATCCTCCAAATAGGCGCGGCATCCTATCACGGGTGCCGCTCGATCATGAGCCGGGTATGTGACCGCTGATCATCCCTCGACCAGGTTTTGTGCCCGGCCGTCGGCCCATGCCGCGATATTGGCCAGGGTGGTGCCGGCGATCGCCGCCAGCGCTTCACGGGTGAGGAAGGCCTGGTGCGCGGTGATGATTACATTGGGGAAGGTCAGCAGGCGGGCGAGGACGTCGTCCTGCAAGGGCAGGTCCGAGCGGTCCTCGAAAAACAGTTGGGCTTCTTCCTCGTACACGTCCAGCCCCAGATAGCCGAGTTGGCCCTCCTTGAGCGCTTCGATCAGCGCCGGGGTGTCCACCAGGCCGCCTCGTCCGGTATTGATCAGCATCGCACCGGGTTGCATCTGCGCCAGGGAACGGGCGTTGATCAGGTGTTTGCTGTCGGCTGTCAGCGGGCAATGCAGGCTGATGATCTGCGCCTGGGCCAGCAGCTCGGGCAGGCTCACATAGCGAGCGCCAAGAGCCAGGACGTGGGGGTTAGGGAAGGGGTCGTAGGCCAGCAGTGTGCAGCCGAAACCGGCCATGATTTTGGCGAACGTCGCGCCGATCTGCCCGGTGCCGACTACGCCCACCGTCTTGCCCACCAGATCGAAGCCCGTCAGGCCGTGCAGGCTGAAATCGCCGTCGCGGGTGCGGTTGTAAGCGCGGTGCAGGCGGCGGTTGAGGGCAAGGATCAATGCCACGGCGTGTTCGGCCACGGCGTGAGGCGAGTAGGCGGGGACGCGCACGATGGTCAGCCCCAGGCGCTTGGCGGCGGCCAGGTCGACATGGTTATAGCCGGCCGAACGCAGGGCGATCAGGCGCGTGCCGCCGCGGGCCAAGTGTTCCAGCACCGGGGCGCTGAGATCGTCGTTGATGAAGGCGCAGACCACTTCGTGGTGTTCGGCCAGGGCGACGGTGTCGAGGTTGAGGCGGGCCGGCTGGAATTGCAGTTCCAGGCCCGCGGGCAAGGGCTCACCGAGAAAACTGTCGCGGTCGTAGGCCTGGCTGCTGAAAAGGATGATGCGCATTGAATAGCTCCCTGCATTAAGGTGGATCAGACACTGACCCGCGCTTCACTGGCCAGTCGTGCAATGGCCATGTCCAGTTCGTCCAGCGCGGCCACGGCCTTGGCATCGTCCTGCTTGAGCAGGGTTTCGGCACGTTGGCAGGCAGCACGCAGTTGCGGCACGCCGCAGTAGCGCGTGGCGCCATGCAGGCGGTGGACGCGCTCGATCAAGGCATGGTTGTCGTTGGCTTCACGGGCAACGGTGATGGCCAGGCGGTCGGCTTCCAGGGATGCCAGCAGCATCGCGAGCATGTCCGCCGCCAAGTCAGTCTTGCCGGCGGCCAGGCGCAAGCCTTCCTCGTGATCGAGCACCAGCAGTTGCACGCCGGGCCCCAGATTGTCGGACGAGCGCTCCGGCCCCTGGTTGCGCAGGGCCAGGCCGGTCCACTTCAACACCACCTGGGCCAGTTGCCGCTCGCTGATCGGCTTGGTCAGGTAGTCGTCCATGCCGCTTTGCAGCAGGGCGCGTTTTTCATTGGCCATGGCGTGGGCCGTGAGGGCCACCACCGGCAGGGGCGTGCCATTGCGCTCGCTTTCCCATTGGCGAATCGCCTCGGTGCTCTGGCGACCATCCATGCCCGGCATTTGGACGTCCATCAATACCAGGTCGAAGGTTTCCTGCTTGACCGCTTCGATGGCCGCGTAACCGCTTTCTACCGCCTGGACCTTGGCACCCATGTCTTCCAGCAGGGTTTGCACCAGCAACAGGTTGGCCGGATTGTCGTCCACGCATAACACACGAGGTGCGCGGCTGGACAACGGCTCGCCCGGCTCGCTACGCGATGGGCGCGGGCTGATCAGGTCGGCCAGCGCGCGGCGCAGCTTGCGCGTACAGGCCGGCTTGGCCTGCAACTGGCTGTTAGGGTTGGGCACCGACTGGTTGAATAGCATTTGCTCGGTGGTCGGGCACAGCACCAGGACTTTGCAGCCCAGGTGTTCGAGGTCCCACAGGTGCTGGTTGAGACGCTCGGGCGGAATGTCATTGGCGGTGACGCCGAGCACGGCGAGGTCGATCGCCTGTTCGGTCTGGTGGGCGCTGGTGATGCCGTTGGTCAAGCTTTCCAGGGTATTGAACGGGGTGACTTCCAGGCCGCAGTCTTCCAATTGATGTTGCAGGGCCTGGCGCGCCAGTTCGTGGTTTTCCAGGACCGCCACGCGATGGCCGAGCAACGGCGCACAGGGCAGGTCTTCGACGTCATCGCGGGTCTTGGGCAGGTTCAGGCTGATCCAGAACTCCGAGCCTTCGCCCGGTGTGCTGTCGACGCCGATTTCACCGCCCATCTGCTCGATCAGGCGCTTGGAGATCACCAGGCCCAGGCCGGTGCCGCCGGGCTGGCGCGACAGTGAGTTGTCCGCCTGGCTGAACGCCTGGAACAGTGCGCGCACATCCTGGTTGGACAAGCCAATACCGGTGTCCTGCACGCTGATGCGCAGTTGTACGCTGTCTTCCTGTTCGTCCTCGATCATCGCGCGGGCAACGATGGTGCCTTCACGGGTGAACTTGATCGCATTGCTGATCAGGTTGGTCAGGATCTGCTTGAGGCGCAGCGGGTCGCCGACCAGCGCCAGCGGGGTGTCGCGGTACACCAGGCTCACCAATTCCAACTGCTTGGCATGGGCGGCAGGGGCGAGGATGGTCAGGGTGTCTTGCAGCAGGTCGCGCAGGTTGAAGGGCACGCTGTCGAGGACCAGCTTGCCGGCCTCGATTTTCGAGAAGTCGAGGATTTCGTTGATGATGCCCAACAGGTTGTCGGCAGATTTTTCGATGGTGCCCAGGTAGTCCAACTGGCGTGGGGTCAGTTCGCTTTTTTGCAGCAGGTGGGTGAAACCGAGGATGCCGTTGAGCGGGGTACGGATTTCATGGCTCATATTGGCCAGGAACTCCGACTTGATACGGCTGGCCTCCAGGGCTTCCTTGCGTGCCAGGTCCAGCTCGATGTTCTGGATCTCGATGGTTTCCAGGTTTTGGCGCACGTCTTCGGTCGCCTGGTCGATGCTGTGCTGCAATTCTTCCTGGGCGTTCTGCAGGGTCTCGGCCATGCGGTTGATGCCTGAGGCGAGCTGGTCCAGCTCCTGGCTGCCCAGCGGCGGCAGGCGCGTTTCCAGGTTGCCGTCCTTGAGCTGGGCGACGGCTTGCTTGATCTGGCCAATCGGCGAGTTGATGGTACGACTGATACGCAGCGCCAGGGCGGCAGTGCAGATCAAGCCGATAGCGATCAACAGCAGGCTGGCGAACAGGCTGCGATAGCCACGCAGCAACATGCCGTTGTGGGACAGTTCCACCTCGACCCAGCCCAGCAGGCGGTCGGATTCATCGGGGATCAGGTCGCCCGCCAGGTTGCGATGACGGCCAAACACCGGCAGCAGATAGCGGGTGGCGTCGTTGCCGGTGCGCTGCAACAGGTGGGAACTGTTGCCGGTCGGCGGCTGGTTGAGCATGGTCGGGCCGGCGTGGGCCATGGACACGCGATCCGGCGCTAAGAAGGACACGGCGCGTACGTCGGGCTGTTCCAGGGATTGGGTGGCGATGCGTTCCAGCAGGTCGGTGTTCTTGTTGCTCAGGGCCGGCGCGACCAGCGGTGCCAACTGTTCGGCGATCATTTCGCCGCGTTGCAGTAATTGGGTTTGCAGCTCAGAAAGTTGCATCCAGGTGAAATAGCCCCCCAGCAACAAGGCCATCAGGCTGGTCGGTAACAAGGTCAGCAACAGTACGCGGCCTTTTATCCCCATTCTTCTAAGCACGCCACTCTCCTGCTTCCACACTGAAATCAATTGTCCCGCGCGGGCATCCGGCCCGCGCCACGTGCGCAGTGTAGCCATTTGCGCGGCCTGGAATCTTGCAAATTAATGATACATCGCAGTCTTCAGGCCATTTCGCGCCGCTCGGCGATTGCCTGAGGCGGGGTAATCTTGAATAATTAGTATTTGAGAATGACTTGCAGACGCTAATGAATCCCGCGGCAGTTAGCCTACCCAATATCCTGACCATCGAAGATGACCCTGTGCTCGGTGCCTACGTCCACGAGCATTTGGGGCACTGCGGGTTTCAGGTCACTTGGTGCCAGAACGGCCAGCAAGGCTTGCAACTGGCGCGTAGCCAAGTGTTCGACGTGGTGTTGATGGATATTTTGCTGCCGGGGCTGGATGGCTTGTCGATTCTCACGCACTTGCGCCAGCATCACGCGACGCCGGTCATCCTGATGTCTGCCTTGGGCGCCGAGGCTGACCGCATCAACGGCTTTCGCCTGGGCGCGGACGATTACCTGCCCAAGCCGTTCAGCATGATTGAACTGCGGGTGCGCATCGAAGCCATCCTGCGCCGCGTGGCCTTGGACCGTCGGCCGTTGCCGACGCAGCAAGCGATGCGCGACGACGCACGCACCCTGCGCTTTGATGATGAGTTGTGCGATGTCGTCTATCAGGCGCAGTGGGCCGGACTGACCCGCAGTGAATACCGTCTGCTGGAAACCCTGCACCGCAACGTGGAAGAGGTCCTGAGCAAGGCCTTCCTTTATCAACATGTGTTGCAGCGCGGCTATGCACCCCACGACCGCAGCCTCGATATGCACATCAGCCAGATGCGTCGCAAGCTCAAGGCCATCGGCTACAGCGAGCGCGAAGTGCGCACGGTGTGGGGCAAGGGTTATGTACTGAGCGGTCACGATGAAGCTGTTTGAGCGGCCATTGCAGCGGCTTCCGGGCAAGCATTCGATATTCTGGAAGCTGGCGTGCCTGCTGATTGCTTTCTGCTTGCTGATGATCTGGCTCAGTTGGTCGTGGGGCCGGTACATGGAGGAGCAGAACGCCTTCCTGGCGGACAAGTCCCGCGAGATTCTCAGGGGCTACGCGGCGGGTGCCGAGTTGGCCTTCAGCACCCAGGGGCGTGCCGGCGTGGATGCTTGGCTGCAATTGATGGCAACGCGTGAAAGCACTTGGGTCGGCGTGATCGGCAATGACCTGCAGTCGCTCAGCAGCGCGCCACTGAACGATAAGGAAAGCCAGCGCCTGACTTTTTTGCGCGGCCTGGATTGGCCGGTCAGCCGCCATGTCAAAGGCTTGCCCTGGATGAAGGTGCCGTTTCCCGTCGACCCCAGCGTCGGCTCGCTGGTCATCGAACTGCCCCAACGCTTTATGCCGGGGCAATACCAGCTGTTCTGGCGGGTGGTGACCAATGGCATGATCCCAGGCCTGTTTACCCTGTTGCTGTGCATCGGCCTTTATCGGCTGCTGATCATGCCTCTCAACCAGCTGCGCGAGCAGGCCAACGCCTGGCGTGCCGATCAATTGAATACCCGTCTGTCCCGCGATGCCACCAGTCGCCAGGATGAACTCGGCGAATTGGGGCGCGCCTTTGACCAGATGTCCGAGCGCCTGCAAGGCACGGTGGTGGTGCAACGGCAACTGCTGCGGGACATGTCCCATGAACTGCGCACGCCGTTAAGCCGTTTGCGGGTGGCCTGTGACAGTGAGCGAGACCTGACGCTACTGCGTGAGCGGCTGGGACGGGAGATCGATGCCATGCAACGCCTGGTGGATGACAGCCTGCAACTGGCCTGGCTGGATACCGAGCGGGCGCCGCTGCCGGTGGAAAACATCCAGGTGCAAGCGCTGTGGGACATGCTCAGCGAGAACGCCTGTTTTGAAAGCGACTGGCCAGCCACGCGCCTGCCGTGCGTGGTCGGGGCTGATTGCTGGGTGCGCGGCAACCTGAATGCCTTGGCCCAGGCGCTGGAAAATATCCTGCGCAACGCCATACGACATTCCCCTGTGGGCGGGATTGTGTGGCTTGATGGACGCCGTGATGACGAGCACTGGCACCTGTGGCTGGAAGATCAGGGCGGGGGAATTGATGAGGGCGATCTGGAACGGATCTTTGCGCCGTTCACCCGGCTGGAGGGTTCACGCCCCGGCGACGGCGGCTTCGGACTGGGCTTGAGCATCGCGCGCAATGCCGTGCAACGCCAGGGCGGTAGCCTCTGGGCGGAAAACGCCGGGCAGGGCTTGCGCGTGCACCTGCGGTTGCCGGCCCGCGCGGATTAACCGCGGCGCTGTTTGCGTTTCTTCCATTGGTGCGCGACCCACCAGCGCCAGTAAATCATGGTCAGGCAATAGGCCAGCGCACCCAATACCAGGCCCAACACCACCGAACCCAGCAGGAACGGCTGCCACAGCGTGCTCAGCTGACCGCTGATCCATTCCCAGGTCAGGTCATCGGGCAGGCTGCGCGGCGGCACATTCATCAGCCAGGCGCCGGTCATGTAGGTACAAAAGAACACCACCGGCATGGTGATCGGGTTGGTCAGCCACACCAGGCTGATGGCAATGGGCATATTGCCGCGCACCGCGATTGCCAGCACCGCAGCCAGCAGCATCTGCAAGGGGATCGGGATAAACGCCGCGAACAAACCCACGGCCATGGCACGCGCCACCGAGTGTCGGTTCAGGTGCCAGAGGTTCGGGTCATGCAGCAAGGTGCCAAGAAACTGTAATGACTTGTGTTCCCTGATACTGGTGGGGTCGGGCATGTACCGTTTGAATAAGCGCCGGGGCATAAGGGGTCCAGGTCAGTTCGAGGGGCAAGTATGCCCGCATTCTATAAACAGAAAATTCAGACTTTGTGACAAAACATCATAGGCGTTGCTCGGTGTCCGGCTAAGACTGAGTGGATCACTTGGAAGGGATGATTCATGAAGACAGGGATGTTCGCGCTCGCGCTGGGGCTGCTCGCCTTGCGTTTTTTACCCGCGTTGCCGCCTGCCGCGGGGGTGTTGGCCATGTGCGTGCTGGCGTTGATGCTGCTGCCGTTTCGCAGCCACCCGCTGGCGTTCTTTCTGCTGGGCTTGAGTTGGGCGTGCATCAGCGCGCAGTGGGCGCTGGATGACCGCCTGCAACCGGCCCTCGATGGCCAGACGCGCTGGGTGGAGGGCCGGGTGACCGGGTTGCCGCAGCAGACCAGCACGGGCGTGCGTTTCGAACTGACCGACGGCCGGTCCCCCAAGGCGCGTTTACCCAAGCGTATTCGCGTGGCCTGGCATGGCGGGCCACCGGTGCGCAGTGGGGAGCGCTGGCGCTTGGCCGTGACGCTCAAGCGGCCATCCGGCGTGCTCAACTTCCATGGCTTTGATCATGAGGCCTGGCTGTTGGCCCAGCGCATCGGTGCCACCGGCTCGGTGAAAGACGGTGAGCGTTTGGCGCCGGCGCGCAACGCTTGGCGCGACGCGGTCCGCCAACGACTGATGGCTGTGGATGCCCAAGGCCGCGAGGCCGGGCTGGCCGCCTTGGTGCTGGGCGATGGCTCGGGGCTGGCCGCCGAGGATTGGCGTGTGTTGCAGGACACCGGTACGGTGCACCTGCTGGTGATATCCGGCCAGCATATTGGCTTGCTGGCGGGGTTGATCTATGGGCTGGTCACACTGCTGGCGCGCTACGGTTGCTGGCCCCCCGCCTGGCCGTGGCTGCCTTGGGCGTGTGGCCTGGCATTTGCTGCCGCGCTGGGCTACGGCCTGCTTGCGGGGTTCGGAGTGCCGGTGCAAAGGGCCTGCGTGATGGTGGGGCTGGTATTGCTGTGGCGTTTGCGTTTTCGCCATTTGGGCGCCTGGTGGCCATTGTTACTGGCATTTAATGGCGTGCTGATCCTTGAGCCTTTGGCCAGCCTGCAGCCGGGGTTCTGGTTGTCGTTCGCGGCTGTCGCGGTATTGGTGCTGGCATTCGGTGGGCGTTTGGGGCCGTGGAGCGCCTGGCAAGCCTGGACCCGTCCCCAGTGGTTGATCGCGATCGGCCTGTTTCCGCTGTTGCTGGTGCTGGGGTTGCCCATCAGTCTCAGCGCGCCGTTGGCTAACCTGTTTGCCGTGCCATGGATCAGCCTGGTGGTGTTGCCCTTGGCATTGTTGGGCACTGTGCTGGTGGCGGTGCCCTTTGTGGGGGAGGGGCTGTTATGGCTGGCGGGTGGGGCGCTGGATGGGTTGTTCCGCGCCTTGGCGTTGCTGGCCGGGCACCTGCCGGCATGGATACCGGCCGAGGTGCCGATGGGCTATTGGCTGGTGAGCGTCGCGGGTGCAGTGTTACTGCTGTTGCCCAGGGGCGTACCGTTACGACCGATGGGGTGGCCGATGCTGTTGTTGGCGGTGTTTCCGCCGCGGGAGCCGGTGCCCCATGGGCAGGTTGAGGTGGTGCAACTGGATGTCGGTCAGGGGCAGGCGCTGGTGCTGCGCACCCGTCATCACACCTTGCTCTACGATGCGGGTCCGCGCTCGGGGGAAGTCGATCTTGGCGCGCGTGTGGTATTGCCGTCATTGAGAAAACTCGGGGTGGAGGTATTGGACATGATGCTGCTCAGCCACGCCGACGCCGACCATGCCGGCGGTGCGGCGGCTATTGCCCGTGGGCTGCCGATCAGACGGGTAGTCGGAGGCGAAACACGAGGCTTGCCGGCGTTTCTCGGCACTGAACCCTGTGTCAGCGGTGAACAGTGGGAGTGGGATGGGGTGTCATTTGAACTGTGGCAGTGGCCAGATGCTATTAGTGGTAACCCGAAATCCTGTGTATTACAGGTCCAGGCCAAGGGTGAGCGCATGTTGCTCACGGGGGATATTGATCGCGCCGCCGAGCGGGCTTTTCTTGCCTCGCCCTTGGCTGTGCGGACCGATTGGTTGCAGGCGCCCCATCATGGCAGCCGCAGTTCTTCGTCCTGGCCCTTTGTGCAGCGGCTGGCGCCCACGGCGGTGCTGATTTCCAGGGGGCGAGGCAACGCGTTCGGCCACCCCCACCCCCAGGTGATGGAACGCTACCGGGCACTGGGTACCCAGGTTTATGACAGTGCTGAACAAGGGGCTGTGCGTGTGCAATTGGGGGCGTTCCTGCCACCGACTGTTGCGCGCAGTCAACGCCGTTTCTGGCGCGAAGCGTTACCGTAATCCTGCGTTACCAAAGACCGGAGCCCGTGAGAGGCGGGTCCATGGCCGACGAACCCTGCTGCCGAACCTATATGGTAAAGTGGCGCACTTTTTCGAGGGGACATTCACTGTGTGGGAATTGGTCAAATCCGGCGGCTGGATGATGTTGCCGATCATCATGAGTTCCATCGCCGCACTCGGCATCGTTGCCGAACGCCTGTGGACCCTGCGCGCCAGTCGCGTCACCCCGGAGCATCTGCTGGGGCAGGTCTGGGGCTGGATCAAGAACAAGCAACTGGACAAGCAAAAGCTCAAGGAGCTGCGCGCCCATTCACCGCTGGGTGAAATTCTCGCCGCCGGCCTGGCCAACTCCAAGCATGGTCGCGAGATCATGAAGGAGTGCATTGAAGAAGCGGCTGCCCGCGTCATCCATGAGCTGGAGCGCTACATCAACGCCCTGGGCACCATCGCGGCCATGGCGCCGTTGCTCGGCCTGCTCGGCACGGTGTTGGGCATGATCGATATTTTCAGCGCCTTCACGGGCTCCGGCATGACCACCAACGCTGCCGTGCTGGCCGGCGGTATTTCCAAGGCATTGATCACCACGGCCGCGGGCCTGATGGTCGGTATTCCCTCGGTGTTCTTCCATCGCTTCCTGCAGCGCCGCATCGATGAACTGGTGGTGGGCATGGAGCAGGAAGCCATCAAGCTGGTGGAAGTGGTGCAGGGCGACCGTGATGTGGACCTGGTCGAGGGCAAAGCGTGAAATTTCGCCGCAAGCAACGGGAAAATGTCGATATCAACCTCGCGTCGCTGATTGATGTGGTGTTTATCCTGCTGCTGTTTTTTGTCGTCACCACCACCTTCACCCGACAGACCGAGCTGCGCGTCGACTTGCCGGAAGCAGTGAGCGGGTCGCCGGCCGAGGACCAGGAGGTCAAGCAACTGGACATCGCCATCAGCGCCGACGGGGTGTTTTCGGTTAACAATCAGTTGCTGGAAAAAAACGACCTCAATAGCCTGATGGAGGCCTTGCAGAAGGAATCCGGTGGCGACACCAAGATGCCCCTGTCCATCAGTGCCGATGGCAAGACCCAGCATCAAGCCGTGATCACCGCGATGGATGCCGCCGGCAAGCTGGGTTTCAGCCATCTGCGCATGTCCACGGTCGAGGCGGCGAGCCAACCCTGATGGCCATGTCCGATCGTTTGCTCAAGGCTTGGTACGAAGGTCATCCGGCGCTCACGCTGTTGAGGCCGCTGGAGTGTCTGTATCGCCGGGTGGTGCAGCGCAAGCGTGCGCGTTTCGTGGCGGGCGAGGGCGACATCTATCAATCGCCGGTGCCTGTGGTTGTGGTCGGTAATATCACCGTAGGAGGCACTGGCAAGACGCCGTTGATCCTATGGTTGATCGAGCATTGCCGGCGCAGTGGCTTGCGTGTGGGGGTGGTCAGTCGTGGGTATGGCGCCAGGCCGCCGCAGTTGCCATGGCGCGTCGAGGCCAACCAAAGCGCCGCAGTGGCCGGCGACGAGCCCTTGCTGATCGTGCAGCGCAGCGGTGTAGCACTGATGATCGATCCCGATCGCAGTCGCGCAGTGAAGGCCTTGCTGGCCAGTGACAACCTCGACCTGATCCTCTCTGACGACGGCCTGCAGCATTACCGCCTGGCCCGCGATCTTGAACTGGTGCTGATTGACGCCGCGCGCGGCTTGGGCAATCGCCGTTGCCTGCCGGCCGGGCCATTGCGCGAGCCGATGGAGCGCCTGCAGAGCGTTGATGCGCTGCTCTACAATGGTGCCACTACGGACCGCGACGACGGTTTTGCCTTTCGTCTGCTGCCCACCACGTTGGTCAATCTGCACAGCGGCGAGCACCAGTCGGTCGATCATTTTCCGATGGGCCAGCAGGTGCATGCGGTCGCTGGCATCGGCAACCCGCAACGTTTCTTCAACACCCTCGAGACGCTACACTGGCGTCCAATACCCCATGCTTTCGCCGACCACGCGCCCTACAGCGCCGAAGTCCTGAATTTCACGCCGTCATTACCACTGGTCATGACCGAGAAAGACGCGGTGAAGTGCCGCGCCTTTGCCCGGCCAGACTGGTGGTACCTTGCGGTGGATGCGGTACCGTCGCCGGCGTTTGTCGCTTGGTTCGACACGCAGTTGATGCGCCTGTTACCCGACCGTCTCTTGCCTTAAAACGCTTCTTTCCAGGAAACACTCATGGACACCAAACTGCTCGATATCCTCGCTTGCCCGATCTGCAAAGGCCCGCTCAAGCTCAGCGCCGACAAAACCGAGCTGATCAGCAAGGGGGCCGGCCTGGCTTATCCCATCCGTGATGGCATTCCGGTCATGCTGGAAAGCGAAGCTCGCACCCTGACTACCGATGAGCGCCTGGATAAATGACCACCGCCTTTACCGTTGTCATTCCCTCGCGATATGCCTCGACGCGCTTGCCGGGCAAGCCGCTGCAACTGATCGGCGACAAGCCGATGATCCAACTGGTGTGGGAGCAGGCCTGCAAGAGCAGCGCCGAGCGAGTCGTGGTGGCGACCGATGACCCGCGGATCATCGAAGCCTGCAAAGGGTTTGGTGCCGAAGCGGTGCTGACCCGCGAAGACCATAATTCCGGTACCGACCGCCTGGCCGAAGTGGCCACCAAGCTTGGCCTGGCGCCCGATGCGATCGTGGTCAACGTGCAAGGCGACGAGCCGTTGATTCCACCGCGCGTGATTGACCAGGTGGCCGCCAACCTGGCGGCCCATGGCGAAGCGCGCATGGCGACCCTAGCCGAGCCGATCGAGGACATTGACACGCTGTTCAACCCGAACGTGGTCAAGGTGGTGAGCGATATCAACGGTCTGGCCCTGACATTCAGCCGTTCGACCTTGCCATGGGCGCGGGACGCGTTCGCCCAGAGTCGCGACGTGTTGCCGGAGGGCGTCCCGTATCGCCGCCATATCGGTATCTACGCCTACCGCGCCGGCTTCCTGCATGACTTCGTCAGTTGGGGCCCGTGCTGGTTGGAAAATACCGAATCCCTGGAGCAATTGCGTGCCTTGTGGCATGGCGTGCGCATCCATGTAGGCGATGCCCTGGAAGCTCCTCCTGCGGGCGTTGACACCCAGGAAGACCTCGAGCGCGTCCGTCGCCTGCTGGGGGCCTGATGGAGGTCCTGTTTGTCTGCCTGGGCAATATCTGCCGCTCGCCCACCGCAGAAGGCGTACTGCGCCATAAGTTGCGCGAAGCCGGGTTGGCCGACCAGGTCGACGTGGCATCTGCGGGGACCGGTGAGTGGCATGTCGGCAACCCGCCGGACCAGCGCAGTCAGCGTGCAGCGCTGCTGCGCGGTTATGACCTGTCGGCCCAGCGCGCCCAGCAGGTCTCTCGCGCCGACTTTGCACGTTACGACCTGATCCTGGCCATGGATCACAGCAACCTGCGCAACCTCAAAGCGCTGCAGCCAGTGCAGGGCAAGGCGGAGCTGGACTTGTTCCTGCGTCGCTACGACGCCGAGGTGGACGAGGTGCCAGACCCTTATTACGAAGGTGAACAAGGCTTTGAACGGGTCCTGGACCTGATCGAGCGAGCCTGTGACTTATTGGTGATCGAATTGAAGGGGCGGTTATGACCTTGCACGTGCTTACGCAGGTGTCGCTCAAGCCATTCAACAGCTTTGGCATCGATGTGCGCGCCCAATTGTTCGCCGAGGCCCATAGCGACGACGATGTCCGTGAAGCGCTGGCCTACGCTGCTATGCATGCGTTACCGCTGCTGGTGATCGGCGGGGGCAGCAATTTGCTGCTGACCCAGGACATCCCGGCCTTGGTATTGCGCATGGCAACCCAGGGCATTCGCGTGCTGCACGATGATGGCCTGCACGTGGTGGTCGAGGCCGAAGCGGGCGAAGCCTGGCACCCGTTTGTGCTGTGGACCCTCGAACACGGCTTTTGCGGCCTGGAAAACCTCAGCCTGATCCCCGGCACCGTCGGTGCGGCACCGATGCAGAACATCGGCGCCTACGGCGTGGAGATCAAGGATGTGTTTGCCGGCCTCACGGCCCTGGATCGCCAGACCGGCGAGCTGCGGGATTTCAGCCTGCAAGAATGCCAGTTCGCCTACCGCGACAGCCTGTTCAAGCATGAAACCGGGCGCTGGCTGATTCTACGGGTGCGTTTTGCCCTCAGCCGCGCCAGCCACCTGAAACTTGACTACGGTCCAGTGCAGCAGCGCCTGGCCGGGCAGGGGATCACCGAGGCAACCCCGAGCGACGTCAGTCGGGCGATTTGCAGCATTCGTCGGGAAAAACTGCCGGATCCTGCGGAGCTGGGCAATGCGGGTAGTTTCTTCAAGAACCCATTGGTTTCCCAGGCGCTGGCCGAAGAGCTACGGGGCCTTTACCCGGACCTGGTGGCCTACCCCCAGGCGGACGGGCAGATGAAGCTCGCCGCCGGTTGGCTGATCGATAAGGCTGGCTGGAAGGGCTTTCGGGATGGCGACGCAGGTGTACATAAAATGCAGGCGTTGGTGCTGGTCAACTATGGCGGCGCCACAGGGCACGATATAGCGAACCTGGCGCTGCGTATCCAGCGCGATATCGCCGAACGCTTTAACGTCGAGCTGGAAATGGAGCCGAACCAGTATTGAGCATCCACGCCAAGCGCTGGAAACAAAAATGCCCCGCATCTTTCGATACGGGGCATTTTTTATTGCGGGATGAATCAGTCGTCGCGGCTCATGATGCCGAAGATCTGCAACAGGCTGATAAACAGGTTGTAGATCGACACATACAGGCTGATGGTCGCCATGATGTAGTTGCGTTCACCGCCGTGGATGATGGCGCTGGTCTGGAACAGGATGCACACCGACGAGAACAGCACGAACCCTGCGCTGATTGCCAGTTGCAGGCCACTGATCTGGAAGAACATGCCCGCGACCACCGCGGCCAGCAACACGAAGAAGCCAGCGGTGATGAAACCACCCAGGAAGCTCATGTCCTTGCGGGTAATCAGCACGTAGGCCGACAGACCACCAAATACCAGGGCGGTCATGGCAAACGCCGAGCTGACCACTTCC
The DNA here is from genome assembly GCF_042015035.1 of Pseudomonas gorinensis. Lineage (NCBI taxonomy): Bacteria > Pseudomonadati > Pseudomonadota > Gammaproteobacteria > Pseudomonadales > Pseudomonadaceae > Pseudomonas > Pseudomonas gorinensis. Next base: position 4,635,124 of record NZ_CP167125.1, on the reverse strand, counting down.
GCACCGCCGGCCATGCCCAGGTAACGGTTAAGGATCGGGCCGAGGATAAAGCCCATGAAACCGGTCAACGCAAAGGCCGACACCAGGCCCCAGGCCGAGTCACGCAGCTTGTTGGTCAGGAAGAACAGGCCATAGAAACCGATCAACACGACAAAGATATTCGGATAGCCAACACGCATCTGTTGGGCCACGAACGCCATTACGCCGCTGAATGCGAGGGTAAGGGCGAGCAAGCCGTACGTGTTGCGCAAGACGCGGCTGACTTCAAGCTGCTCAGCCTGCGCGTTACCATTCACTGCGTAATTCTGTTCGCGCATGGCGACACTCCTTCAGTTTTGAAACGTTCAGTCGCAAAGATCATAACAGACGCTCTGTAACAAGCGATGGCGAGAGTTTGACAGTGTGTTTCATTCGGGTATTATGGCGCCCGCTGAGACGGGATGGGCTACTATAATCCTGTGACGCACAAGGGAAATTGGCAGAGTGGTTGAATGCACCGGTCTTGAAAACCGGCGGACGTTAATAGCGTCTCCAGGGTTCGAATCCCTGGTTTCCCGCCAAGATTCAAACGAAAGCCCCGCATTTGCGGGGCTTTTGTGTTTCTGGCACTTGGCAGCGAGGGGCGGCTCTTCATAGGTGTTCCATAACTATTATGGAAGCGTTCCAGAATTTCTCTATTTTGACGGCTTCGCGGTAGCGCCGATCCTCCTGTAAACCCGCTTGGTAATTTCCTGTTTGCTGTGCCCCAGCAGCAGGCTTGCATCGCCAATATCGACGATTTCCGATGCCGCCTTTGGCCGGATGTCACGAAACTGAAACCCGCCAATCTTCGCGGCGAGCATCGGATCCCCCTGATCGATTGCTTTTTGCTGCGCCTTCTCCCGCGCCTTGTCCCAGCGCAAGCGCAACATCCCCTTTGTCATCCTCTTGCCATGCTTGCTGATCAGCAGGTACTTGGAGGGGTGGTGTGCGGACATAGGGGATCCTCGCTGGCTGGCGTGATTCGTTGATATGGGGTATTACGGGTGACCGACACAGTGTCGGTGGGAGTTTGAAAGTGGATGCTGCTGTAGCAGGCTTAGTCGGTGCTGCAATCGGACCGAGTACGACCCTGATCACCGTTTGGATTCAAGCGCACTATCTCGCTAAACGCGAGCGAGCAAAATTTGTTATGGAGTTTGCTGCGGTAGATCGCCGACATCAAATGCAAGAAGCTATTCGCCAAGGAAAGCGAGCAGCCATTGCTCCTTTATCCGCTTTTGCCAAATATCACGATCGACTGATTAAAATCAGATAGCAGGGAATGATGAAAGAAAAAGAGCTTCAACCGCTTTCTAGGGGAATTCATTCAATGCTTGACTTTGCCAATCGCCTCGATAAAGAGCGGCGTATGCAAGATGTTGATTGAGCTAGTAAGTTGGAGGTCGGATATCCGAGTGGCCGGCATGGAACCGGATTATAGTGAGTTAGGTAAGTGATGAGTATATGAATTAATCACCCGCGATCGCCAAGATGGCACGGTAGCGGTAAGACTTTTCTCGAAAGTAGTACTTACATTGACATTGGTGTTGGTCTGCTTTCAAGGTCTCCACTGCAAAGTGTTGATTGCATGGCTAATGTGTAAAATACTGGGCGTTGTTCTGAGGCTAATAGCTTTATTAACAACCGTCCATAATTTTTCATTCGGTGCCCCTGGATGATTTCTTTGCTCGATACGGCATTGCTTAACTCAAGGCGTAACTGGTGTGAGAAGTCGCGTTCTATATCCATGCGCTCCGAGTAATCGAAGTATGGTGTCCGCATTAAAAGAATTACATTGCCGTTAGCTTCGTAGTTGTTGTTTGACCATCCAATTATATTTGGTGGGGGCATGAAGGGTATTGCGTCATCGCATCTAACAACTCTGTACGTAACAATGTTTAATATCTGGTATTTTCTTGCGCCTTCATTGTTGGTGAAGCGCGGAGCGCCAAAAGTTCCTACAAATTCGATTGTTGCTCCAGATTCATGAAGATACATCGATACAATTGATGCCACCGCGCCACCTAAAGAATGGCCGTAAAGCCTTATCATATAACCCTGATCTATTTTTTTACCGTATTTCTCCCTGATAGACGCATATACAATTTTGGCGATCATTTGAAAACCTCGATGAAACGAAGTTCCTGTATCCTTATCAAGCTGCTTTGATGTCTGAATGTCTATGTAGGCATCATCAAGATTGGCAGTGCCTCGAACCGCAATATCTATGGTTTTATTCTTTTCATCGACTTTAGAAATATAGACCGTTGATGTTTCTTTGGATCCGATGCTAGGTCGGCTTAAGGTTGTTCTAGACCAACCCTCTAATTCGCCGTCACTGTAAGCAAAGTCAGATGCCCTCATGGCAGTCAGCAGGTAGTCATTTACTCTGGCTAGTTGAGCGCTGCGAAATTGCTGTTGATGATTTGGAAGCCCAGAATATCCAGGGTCCAATAATTTTGGAGTTCTTTTTGGAACTGAATCAATCGATTTACAGCTGGAAAATGAAATTAATAGTGCGAGGGCTGCCGCTAAGTAAAGTAAAGTACGCATTCGCTGCCCGCCCTTCGAAAGTGATGACATATAAGCATCATAGCTAAAAATCCGCGAGTCGTTGATGAAGAGCAAAGATCCGTGTCCTAAAATCTCAATCTGTAGGTTCGTGAGATTTTCTAATAAGACGATATCATCCGTGAATGGTAGTGGAATTTTGATTTGCGTTGCGGTATCAAGTCTTCCCGGCATCGGGCCGGCTAGGGGGGAGTATAGATGTCGAATCAGGCGCAAATTGATGCAATTGAGCAACTGCTACTGGCAGTGCTGAAGCAATCTGGAACTACGTTTTCCGACCTCGCAATTGAAGAAGCTCTTGCATCTCTGATGAGAGCTGATGCGCCTGGTGGTCTTGAGCGGCGAGGAGCCGCTGGTGATTATCTGATGGAGCTGAGATTACGGCTGGGTTAGGCGCCGTCTTCCTTGACAGATGTTGGCAATTCATTTTCGGTTGGGGTATTACGGGTGACCGGCATGGAGCCGGATCAAGGAGCAGAAAATGGCATATATGGTTGATTCGTTATTGAAGGTCGCTGCGGCTGGTGGCAGCTTGGTAATCGGGGAGGGTTACATGGTCGACAGCGTGATTCAAATCGCGCAGACCCTGAAAGGAAACGGCGGCCATTTGACCATCAAAAGTCAAAAGTACATGGTGGACAGCATGATCAAAATTTGCCGAGCAGCCCCGGGTCAGGTGACATTCGACCTTTCTTGAGTCGAAGCTCCGTGAGCTAAGGATCTAGACCCGTCTTAGCAAACTCTTCCAACTGTCGCGACTGCTTTTCTGTAACTTTGAAAACCGGTCGCGCCCGCGCGCTCTGTTCACACCTGACTTCCAGAGTGGCGCGAGACCAGATTGGCGAGATCGATGCATTGGGGCGTCGACGCTGGGATGGTCTTTGGCTGACAGCGCGGAAAGACGCGCACTTATTTCGGTTGAAGTAAGTTCAGATAGGCCGTGCAAAACTCGCTATTAACGATTTTCACTACTCTGGAGTCCCGCTCATCCCATGAAGAATCGGGTGGGCCCATAATTTCATCTCTTATGTTCGCGGCAATCGCAGTTAGCTCTGCTTGGCTTTTTTTGATGCCGTTTTCTCGCATATAGAGCCCCGTTATTTCCCAAGACTTCTCTATCACAGAGTCGTCTTGTTTCTCTATGCTCGCTGCCATGGTGCATCGAATCATATGAAATATGCGCTCCTCATGGCGTTCGCACCCCTGTGTCGCTAGAAGGGCAACTGCGAGCATTGCCGGAAGAATTTTGCTTCCTTTCATCTTTCTTTCTGTATCCATCCAGTATTTCGTTCTTCGAAGGGGCGGCGGTCTCTATCCCCCTCAAGTGTACCTTTTCAGGCCTCGACATTGATCGGGCCCTTTTCGTTTTCGGCCCCGCCACACCCATCGCTATGGCTGGGAGTGTTGTTGGGGCTGACCTATTTCAAACATGCCCCACGGAGTCGAGCGCATGGAGTACCTACAGCGCCTGCTCGACAAGATCGACAGGTTCGAATTGCTTATCGCGGGCCTGGTTGGAGCGGTGATCGCCAGTTGGTGGCACAAGGACGACTTGAACGACTGGCGTGCCTGGATGATCTTCCTCATCACCGGCATGGCCTGCTCGATCTACCTGACGAGCATGGTCAGCACCTACCTGGGCGTGACTGAGCCAAAGATCGTCGCCGGCATCGGCTTCCTGCTGGGCGCATTCGGCGGCTCGCTTCTGGCGGCCATCAATCGAGCCATCAAATCCGCTGACCTCTGGGCGCTCATTCGCCAGCGGTTCGGGGGAGGCAATCCACCATGAATCTTGAACTGATCAACTCCATCGCCTGCGGCCTTATCGCGCTGTGGGCGGCCTGGTGCGTACTGAGCGGGAAGGTGAGGGACGGCATCCTCGGGAAGCTGATCTACTTGGCGATCGCCATCAGCGGTTTTGTCGTTATGGCACGCAGCCAGAACATCTTCTTCGGCCCGACCAGTGCCGGCCTGACGCTGCATGTGTCCCTGGCCCTGGCCGGCGCGCGCCACATCTTCATGGTCACTTACTGGCAGCGAGTGAAGATCTGGCTGTGCCGTACGCTGAATTGCGAGCACTGCCTGCATTGCGACAAGGCACCAGGTGGTGTCGAGCGCAGGGGTAAATAATCCGCGCCACGTTTTCGAATGCGCCGAATCGTGTTGAACGATGGCTGAAGTCAGTGGCTTTTTCTCTCTATATTTTTGAAAAGTGACTTGAGATTGGAAGGGTCTAGGCAGTCAGGTGCTATCGTCTGCGACTGCTTAAAATAGGCCTGAACTTTCGGGTTCGCGAAATCGCCCTTAAGAGCCAACAGGTAATACCCGTCGGCGCGAAACTTTTCCAGGCTCAGAGAAACAGGTTCGAAGAAGTCCCTCATAGTGGTCAAGGGTAGTTGACGGTTGGCTTCCGTTTTCAGTGAATCTTTGAAGCAGTACGAGCGTATCGCCGGCAATGGATAATGGTCAGAGTACAGATCTGGTCGCTCTAGAGCATTAGCTAGCTGGCTATACTTGCGAAGAAACTCGGGGTCATCGAACTTGAATCGCAGGAACGCCTCGTCACAGTCACGCAACAGCATAATCGCTCCGGCAACCAAGCCTTGATCCGCGGCGCTTTGGTAAAGTGCGCAGGCCTCTACATGCATAGCCTTATAGCCATTTAGAAAGGTTGCCGCTTTACTCTCTTGCATATTCGCCAACATGAAAGTCGCTACACCGTGTCCTCCGGCGCTAGCTTTACGCAGCTCGTCCTCGTAGGTCTCAAGTCCTTTCGTTGCCTCCTGTATGGATTGGCTCAGTGTGAGCTTGTCAATTTTACCCTGCTGTTCTTTTTCAACCAACTGATTAGCTCGTTGCTGTATTTCATCACCTAAAAGCATTGCGTGTTCAAAGACAGCTTCGGCTTCGGGAGATGGCGCAGCCTGCACCTCAGCACACAGAGCGATGCTGGAAAGTAGGACTAAAAGACGAAGTTTCAAAGGCGTTTCTTCCGTGATTGCAGTTGTTCGAGTCTCCATTACTGTAATGGATTCAATCAGGGTGGGGTAGTTCACGTGCTTGACCGTCACTCCAGTATGAGTCGGAGTTATGGTGAGGTTTCCGATTGGTGCAGAGTTTCATTGCAGAGTCTAATACATGACCAACGTCACCCGCCTGCGGCACGTGCTGCCAATGAGCCTGGACATCAACGCAGCGGTAAACGCTCTCGACAAGGCCATTGCTGATGCCGTGGACGACGCCAAGGAAACCGGGCTGCCTCAGGGCCTGGTCGTTGGATTGCTCCACGGTCACGCCCATGCCCAGACGCACCAGATGGTTACAGAATCCCCATGACGACCAAGCAGCCAGACTGGGGGGCAATCGAGCGCGCCAAATCGTGGCGCGATTAAGATCATGTCAATCATGACCACGCCCGCTGTCCTGAATGCCCGCTATCAAGCTGATGCGTTATCCTTCGGGAAATTCAGCAGTGCTCTGATAGGTAATTTCCATGCCGCGATTCGAAGCTTTCAGTAATGGGCAGCATATCGGTTGGTCCGATTTAGAGCTCGGCGATCCGCCCATGGGGGTTGCGTTCGGCGTATTTGTTCCTGCTCCTGGATATTCCATTATCCAGGAGCAAGTCAGAGCCTTTGCTCAGCGTGATCAGAGACATTTTAATTTTACAGTGCGTATTGTGGGCGGAGAGGCGATTCGTGCTGCCGGTGTGTGCATTGCGGACTACTCGTTTGATTGCGGGAAAGACGCAATAGAGTTGAGCGTTCTAGGAATCGAATATCCACCATACGGTGATGTCTTTCCTGAGCACGTCGCGGCCTACAAGCAGCAGTGGGGCGGGTAGCCACATCTCGGACCGTTGATGGGTTTGACAGCTTAGGTGTGCCGCGGGTGAGTGCGGCACGGAAGGATCACTTCACTTTGAGCGCTTCTTGGATCTGGTCGGCGTAGGTGCTCAGGTTCTCCAGTTCGGAGGCCAGAGTGCTCGTACCAGCAACGGCTGCCTCGATTAGCGTCACGGCTGCAGCAACTGCATTTGCCCTTTCAAATTCCGCGTTAAGGCGGTGAGCCTTGGATGCTGCGTGTGCGTATTCGCCAGCTGTTTTAGACATCGGTTGATTTCCTTTCAAATATTGATCCTCACCAATACCGGCAACGAGCCACTATTTCAATTCCACCTTTAGGCTCACCTGAGACAATTTATGACAACCAAGCAACCCGACTGGGAGGCAATCGAAAGCGCCTACCGGGCCGGGTTGCATTGTGGTTAGGTTTTAAATATTTGCCATAGGGTGACGCCTCCTAGCACAAATATCAGCACTGTTTTTGGTGTGAGTCGCCCCGTTAGATAAAGTCCAATCAAGATGACAAGAAGCGCCTTCGATATTATCTCTGATGAGCTCATGCGTATCGCCTGTAATGAATGAGCTACCTATCCTCCACGCCTAATTCACTCCTGAGTGCTGTATTCGTACCGTTTTCCGGTCTGAATTAAATGTGCTGTCGCTTCAAAGATCAGGTGATAAATGAACAGACCGATGCCTCCCGCATCACTGATTGAGTTGTCGGAGCTATCCGACGTCGGTATTCGCCTGACTCCAGCCACAGAGGTTTGGGAATGGCTACAAACCGAGATCCTTGCCGACACCGGCAGCATTCAAAACGAAGACCATGCCCACTTATTGGATGCAGACATCCGGGTCATGTGGGCGTCGTCGAGCTTCGAGAAGCAGGGCAGGACAGTCCTGGGCCAGGCCGAACAGGTAGCGTTCCGCGCAGGCGGTTGGCAGAAAGCCCGGATGGAGCAGCAGATGCGTGATTGGTTCGGCGACGTGCCGGCCTTCATCATCACCCTGGCTGCTGACTACTGCGCCCAGTGCAGCGATACCGACTTCTGTGCCCTGGTTGAGCATGAACTCATGCATATCGCTCAAGCCCGCGATCAATGCGGGCAACCAAAATTCACGAAGGATGGAATGCCCAAACTGGAGCTGCGGGGCCATGATGTCAGTGAGTTCGTCGCTATCGTTGAGAGATACGGTGTTGGGGCGCCGGATAGCGATGTTGCTCGAACGGTCGATGCTGCCAAAAAAATACCATCCGTTAACCGTGCCTCTATAGCGAGTGCTTGCGGTACCTGCTTGATGAGGGCTGTGTAGTGGAAGAGCAGTGGAAGACGATTCAAAACTTCGGTGAGATGTGATCTCAGTTGATACCCTCAAAAGACTTGGGCGCCATTGGCGTAGCCTGGCATAAATTAAGGACAAAATGTGTTCAGAAAATCTCAGATCATTACCATCCCAGTCCTGATCTCATCGGTACTTTTACTCACCGGGTGCCCGCCACCAGCGTCTTTCACCCAATGGAAACGCGCTTCTACCTCTGTAGAGGGCGTTAAAGCCGCAATGGCAGAATGTGGCGACCCTGTAGCAGGGCCACAAAACCATTTCCCAATAAACGAACAAATAATCCACTTTCAGTGCATGCAGCGTCTCGGTTTTACTCGAAAAGACGGCTTTGAATACTGCGACATAATGAAGAATATGCCGGCCTGTGTTGAAGAAAGGCAGGGGAGGCCGCTCAGCTTGTCCCAGCTCGAAGCGTTACCGTTTGTCGAAGACGAAGCATTTCACCCAATCAAGCCTAATTCAGGCCGGGATGAACGTATGCAGGTCTCATGGCGTAGAGCGGGAGCGTCACGCCATTTTTCATTCAAGGTAGCTAATGACAGCGAAGCCCTGCCGGTGATGTATGCGTGCGGCTATGCGAAGCCACTTGGGTCGAATCTGGACGTCGCAAGCATCGGGCGCACTGCAGAAGTGCAGCGTTGCATGATTGATCATGGCTTTGAACCCAAAAACAAAATTATGCTGGTTTGCCAGACTTACCCCCAAGTGACGGGCTGTTCGTCGACAACTCCGCCGAGTTGATGCAGGCAGAGAGCAGGGCCGAGAGGGGCTTGCTCGTTCAAAATAAGAGGACGTCCTAGACGCGCGACCTTTCAACTCATGGGCACAATTGGATTTTCTACATCGATTTAACGGATAGCACTTCCACGTATTTGTATTTCTTCTTGGCAGCCTTCACAGCATCTTGTTCGGCGAGCAACGAGCTCAACGTATCAGCCTCGTGAATCAACTCGGTCATTTTTCCCTCGAACTCGTTTCCAACCCGTAGCGTGACCCGCAGCCTGGGCGTAAATGCTTTCGCCAGCTTCTTCTTGGCTGCTGGAGCGACAACGGGTTTTGCGAGCACAATTTCTTCCACAGGCTCATTTACTAGAGGAGCAGATATCTGCTCTTCGGGCTGAGGCGTACCGAATAGGGCACGCCGCATTTCTTCTTCAGTTAATTCAGAGCTCATAGAACATCTCAAAGTGGGCAGTAATCAGCTCGACGAATTCTACTAGGATGGCGGCTCCAGCGTGTCCTCTGGGAGCATGTACGGCCACTGTGAATTCGTGCTACGTGGTCACAACATTTCAACGTGGTAGTGGGCCTGATAGCGATAAAAATGATGCAACTTAAGCTAGGCTATTGAGGGCTTAAGGGGGCATCGCAATGGTTGTCTGGCTTCGTCTTCGACAACTGAGTGAACTGCTCCAATGCGTTTTGGAAGTCCTCCAATGCAAAGCTTACCGGCTTGCTCCCGGCGATCCATTGTGTCGATTTGACGCTCATGCGCTTCTGTGGAGGCTGGAAATGGAGCGCGTTCTTTCGAGCCATGATGCTGATAATTTTCGCGTCCTCCTTCAGGTTCGGCTTGAAAAACGATTGAGTCAATTTTGGACGCTATGACATGGAGCCATGTCTGACTTTTCTTCAAGGCATATGCTCTGAGCATCTGATGGATGCAGCTGCTCGATCTTTCTTCATTCATAACAGATAGCCTTATCAGGTGCACCAAAGGGTCTGTCGAATGCCCTCTATTTCTTTTCACCGCGTCGTTGCTTTGTTGCGCCGGCAACGCTCCGAGCAGTAGAGCACCTCCTCCCAGCAGCGCGCCCATTTCTTTCTCCAAGTAAATGGTAGGCCACACGTCATGCAGGTTTTGACTGGGAGCTCACTCTTTTTCAAAACGACTGACCTTCATCCAGTTTTGCGAGTAACAACTCGCCGCGTCGCCATAACGCCTGCTGTTTGGATTCATCCATGTGGTCGAGGTTTTTATAAATCATGGCCATGCGCTGGTTGCCGCGAAGGCGGTCGCCGTGGCGCATCAGGAAGTGCCAATAGAGCGAGTTGAACGGGCAGGCATCGCCTGTCGTGCTTTCGCTTACTTTGTATGCGCAGCCACGGCAATAATCAGACATACGCTTGATGTACTGCCCGCTCGCGCAGTAGGGTTTCGAGCCTAGATATCCGCCGTCTGCGTGCATAACCATGCCGAGTGTATTGGGCAGCTCCACCCAATCGAAAGCGTCCATGTAGATCGCCAGATACCACTCACATATCTGACTCGGTGCGATACCTGCCAGCAGGGCGAAATTGCCAGTCACCATGAGACGTTGAATGTGGTGAGCGTAGGCATGCTCAAGGCTCTGGTTGATGGCTTGGCGCATGCAATTCATCTGCGTGTCGCCCGTCCAGTAGAACTCTGGGAGCGACCGCGAATTACCGAATGCGTTGCCGTCGGCATAGTCAGGCATCTTCAGCCAGTAGACGCCTCGGACATACTCCCGCCAGCCGATCAGTTGTCGAATAAAACCTTCGGCAGCGTTCAGCGCAATGCTGCCCGACAGGTACGCCGATTCAACATCGCTGCACAGCTGACGAAGATCCAGCAGTCCAATATTCAGCGCGGCGCTTATTCGGGCATGAAACAGGAACGGCTCGTTACAGGCCATCGCGTCTTGGTAGTCGCCGAAGGCTGCCAGGCCCCAGTCGAGGAAGTAATCCCAGAGGGCCTGAGCTTCGGCATGGGTTACCGGGTAGTCGAATGTGTCGAGCGTGCCGTAGTGGCTTGCGAAATTTTTGGCAACTAACGCAAGAACATCTCGGGTAATTGCGTCAGGAGTAAAACGTGCGGGTGATGGAGGCCTTACGCCCTTGGGTAAAGCCTTTCTGTTTTCTGCATCAAAGTTCCATGCACCTCCGACCGGGCTACCGTCCCCATTGAGTAATAGCCGGCTCTTGCGGCGCATCTCGCGATAGAAGAACTCCATGCGCAGCTGCTTTTTGCCATTCGCCCAGGTAAAGAACTCGGCACGGGAGCAGAGAAAGCGAGAATCCGAATGCCATTTTATCGCTAAACCACAGTCCTTTATCGATTGCTCCAAGCGCCAGTCGCCGCACTCGGTGATGTGGATTTCATCCGGTCGCAAAAGTGCGCGCCACCGCTCTAACTCGCGAGGCACCGATCCAGTATTTTCTGGGTCATCGAGCTTTACGTACTGCACCTTGACTCCCCGTTGCTGCAACGCCTCGGCGAAGTGGCGCATAGCGCTGAAGATAAGGGTGATCTTTTGCGGATGATGAGGAACATGGCTGGCTTCTTCCATCACCTCGACCATGAGCACGGTATCGCATTCGATATCAACGGCCTGTAGTGAGGCGAGATCGAACGACAGCTGATCACCTAGGATCAGGCGAAGGCTGCTAGCTTTATTCATCATTACCTCTTGCAGGCGACGTCTTGCTGCCAGTGGCGCGTTTGGTATCAGGCACTACGCAGCCCTCATCGCGACACCGAACGCTGCCATCAGGATGGGGCAGCCATGCTAGATGCGGACGCAAGCGACAAAATAGGCGATAGCCAAGGTTTAGAAGTGGCCTAGTCGAACGCCATGATAACGGCTCCGCCCAGATACCAAGGCCCGCTGCTCGCCAGCTCCAAAGCGTCGCGTCTAAGCCAGTGACCCAGGTTCCATCGCCCAACCTGGCGTGCAGTATCGACTGCATTTCAACGAGCGTGAACCCAAGAGATTTTGCGTCGAAGGTAGGATCGCTGATGTCCACAAACAGGAGACGATCCGGTGCTGCTCGCACATTTAGGATCTTGATCTCCCGGGCGCAAAGAGGGCACTCGCCGTCGAAATAAAGCGTCAGTGGCCACTGCTCATTCTTGTACAACTACTGATACCTTGTATAAGTTTTTAGACAAGATATGCTCAAAAAACTTCGATGACAACCAGGCCTAATCCTCGAGGCGAAATCAGGTTCCAAGCGGTGCCTGATCCGGGATTTCAGGTTTGTTTCTGGGGCTGGAGCTGAGACGTGTGGCCACAGCAGCTTGCCGACCTGATTGTGACGTTCGTCGTCTCACTGCTTTTCGTTCGTCTGATAGCTAAACGTGTTGCTGATCACGCCGATAAACCTTTTAACACCCAACAGGTGGTTTTCCATGTTCAATAAAAAAATCAAGAATCAGCTTGAGGCTCAAACAGCTGAGTTGTCGGAGTTGCGCCAACTGCGTGATGGCCTACACCGTGAAATGCTGACGCTGAGTATCGATACTAATTTTGCAATTACCACCTGCAACGACAATTTTGCACAGGCTTTGGGGTACACCCAGAATCAGCTTATAGGTCGTGCCATGGCCGACATTGTTCCGCAGTACGTTTCAAAACTTCCCTGTTTTCACAATTTTCGGGCGGCTGTCGCCGCCGGTAAGTCGATATCTGATGAATACAGGTACCTGCATGCTGACGGCTCATTAGTGTGGATTCATGCTCATTGGCAACCCGTAGCTGATGCGACTGGCCGGTTGAGTCATATCGCAGGCTATGCGACGAACATTACGTCCAGAGTGGAAAAGGCATCGGAAAACGCATCGTTCATTGACGCGCTACTGCGCTCGACGGCGGTCATTGAGTTCGATCTATCCGGGCATGTAATCACGGCGAATGAGCAGTTTTTAAAAGCGATGGGTTACAGCCTGGGACAAGCGCAAGGAAGTCATCATCGTATTTTCTGTCGGCCAGAGGAGGCTTCTTCCCAGCAATACAGGGATTTTTGGTTGACGTTGAACAAGGGTGAGTTTGTCGCTGGCCGATTCCAACGTGTTGATAGTCGGGGTCAGACGGTATGGCTGGAGGCGAGCTATAACCCGGTCTACGACACCGAAGGAACACTACGCAAGGTAGTTAAGTTTGCAACGGTTATTACCGAACAGGTTGCCCGTGAACACCAAGTCAGTGATGCTGCACAAACGGCATTTGAAATCTCCCAGCAGACTGACGTTACTGCTCAACGTGGTGCGATAGTGGTTAACGACACTATGCACACCATGCGCAAAGTCGCTGGGGATATGCAGGCTGCCTCGGGTGGCGTCGAAGCGCTTGGAAAGCAGTCGCTGTTAATCAGTTCGATCATTCAGACCATCAGTAGTATTGCTCAGCAAACGAACCTTTTGGCATTGAACGCTGCGATTGAGGCTGCACGCGCAGGTGAGCAAGGCCGAGGTTTTGCAGTCGTCGCGGATGAGGTTCGACAATTGGCCGGGCGCACCAGCACGGCGACTGAGGAAATCGCATCAGTTGTTTTGGAAAATCAGAAGCTGGTGGATCAAACTATAGCGGAGATGGCGAACAGTAAGTCCCAAGCTGAGCAAGGTCTTGAGCTAGCCACGCAGGCAGGGCAAGTTATTGTTGAAATTCAGGACGGAGCCAAGAAAGTTGTTGAAGCGGTTGGTAAGTTTGCGACTCAGGTGGCTTAGCACGCTCAATCGTACTGCGTTGGAGTTCGCCCCTAGCGAGTTGTCGAGTGTGTGCAAAGTGAGGGGGAACAACACATGCTTGGCGAGATCGACGGTTCGGGCTTGTTAGGGTTGTCGTTGAGCTTTGGCCTTCGTTACCAGTCATAGTCACATCCGGCAAACCAACCACGCTTGGCTAGTTGTTCAGTTACGTCAATGACGCCCGAGTCACCAAAAAAACCGGTGGTGTTTGGGTAGTGAATACCTGCCAGCGACACCATCGACACCTCGGTCTTGCGGTCGAAGTACGATAGAAAATGCCAGCCGCCAGCTGTACTCCCCACGTGTGGAAAATTGATCGCAGCTTTATCTGTTATGTAGTGCTCGCGTGAGGCGCGTTTGAGATCAAAATCAAATAGTGGCTGAATCATGGAAGCTTTCTGAGTTGGGCTAGACCTTGCTTGATGTGGCCGGCGTTCTCGCCGATGGTCTCAAGGGCGCCACGCACGTTGTTTGCCTTGTCCCGGCGCCACCGCCTCCACCACAGAAAGAAGTCGACAACGATCTCATTGTCCTGAGGGTTGAAGCCGAGTCCGTATTGGGTTTTGAAATCGAAGGGGGGGCTTCTGCTGTGCGGACATAGGGGATCCTCGCCGGTTGGCGTGATTCGTTGAACTGGGTGATATGCTTTGCTGCTTATCAAACAAGGACGTGGGTAATGGCCGGTAAAAAGCTTGAAGCGTTCCGCGAGTGGTTCACGCCGCGTAAGCGGTTATGGGCAGGGCTCGCTTTGCTTGTCACTGGGGTATTCGGGCCGCTTTTGTATCCAAGCATAAATGGCTATTGGAGTATCTTTATTGCTCCTGGGATCATGTTTATCTGCAATGCAAGGAATCCCGAAGCTCGCGATAAGCGCTGATAGCCTCGCCGTCTGGTGCTGTTCGGCGATAGGGGTATTACGGGGGACCGGCATGGAGCTGGATTAAGGCGTGTTGCTTCTTCCGCAGTTGCGGCGGTCTTCCCGGTAGCGCTGCGCGTCGCTTATGAACCGACCGCAAGCGGCTTCTGGATGTAAAACTCAGCTGCGTCGGGGTATTGGTCCAGCGCTTCGCTCAGCGTCACATACTGGCAGTCAACACCTACTCTCGCGCTCTGGCATCCACGTAGGCCTTGGGCCACGGGATGTCGGTGTCGCGGTGATCGCAAGCGCCGTCCCGCGTAAACACCTGGGCCTTTGCCAGGTGGGTGACGTACCCAGAGCCACCAAAGCCCCAGAACGATAAGCCGTCGCCGACGTAGGCGTGACTGTGGCTGTCTTGCAGGTAGAACTGGCCGTCCATGGATTATCTCCAGTTAGGCGCCGGCCTCCGGATGCAGCGAGAAAGATTCTTATTGAAGGTCGCGGCGATAAACTCAGCGCATTCTTAACAGGGAGCATCGCTGCAATGGAACTGAAGTCGCCGAGCAAAAACATATGGATAGTGGGCGGCGCCGGGGTGATCGCTGGCGCCGCCATCATCGCCACCAACTCAGAAGGTTTTGTGCATACCTTCGGTGTTGGCATTCTTGCCGGGGGGGCTACCGCTTTCGCTGCAGGTGGCCGGTTTGTTGGTGATACCTTCACGGCCCCATCGATGTTTCCGTAATCGAGCAGGCTGACAGTAAACCAGCATAGCTTGATCGGAATTGATCAACGGCGGAAACGAAATTTTGACCAACCATGCTTGTATTTAAATGACCCCGTGTCTCCTCGAAGGACATAGAGGGACGTCCGGTAAAATGCTGTAAATCGAGAGAAGCCGAAGCTTCTTATCTTTTTGTAGACCCAAACCCATCCGTGGTGATTGGTAGTTTTGGTGGGTCTCAACACCATTGACGCGTTCCTTGTAGGGTTAATTTGGCGAAGATGATAGCGATGTGCCCCTACACAAAGGCTGTCAATTAATAACGGAGCGGAACTTCTTGTCGCGACGGGGTCTTTGGCCAAATTCGTTTGAATACAGCATCTTGCCAACCTTATCCAACTGAGTTGGTTTTTACCCTTGATCCCGCCTTGTATGCGGTTTTTTTTCGCCTGGAGAAAAGACAATGGCACGAATTTCAGCTATCCAAGCGGGCAGTCGTGACGCGTTGGCCTTCCTCGATATGCTCACTTGGTCCGAAGGGACCAGCACATCGCCGGCCACCGCCCTGGATGGCTACGACGTCATCGTGACGGGCATCGACAGGAAGCCTGAGATCTTCACGGATTTCAGTGATCACCCCCTTCGCAAAGGGACGACGCTCGAAGGTCATCAACAGTAAGGGGCTGACATCTAATGCCTCGGGCCGGTACCAGCAGATGCTCAAAGATTGGCCGTATTGCCGAACGCTGCTGACCCTGTCGGACTTCAGCCCGATCAGCCAGGACCTGCTGGCTCTGCAGCACATCCGCGAATGCCGCGCACTACCGGACGTGCATGCAGGCCGGGTCGGAACCGCAATCGAAAAGTGCCGGAATATTTGGGTAAGCCTGCCTGGTGCAGGGTATGGCCTGTGTGAATACCGGCTTGATGATCTGATCCAGCAGTACCGCTTGGCGGGGGAGCACTGTCATGACGGCATTACGGAAAGTGTCCCAGCGCAAACGCAACATACCCTTCGTCATCCGTTTCCCGTGCTTGTTGATCAGTAAGTATTTGGAGTGGGGGCGCACGTCCCTTTCTGTTATCTCCCTAACCAATTTCCCGAGGCTGTTTTCTCCGGCTTCTGTTCGCATCAGAGTTCTGAGTTTTTGCCTGGTCAGATAGGCCAGATCAGCTTTGGTTGGTCGCTAGCAAAAACTGACCTTCGACACTTTGTGACCCGCGCATTGGAGTAGGGATTTCCCTAACCGCTTTTCCAGTATTCCTACATTTGAATAGGGATGATCTGATGGTTGCATTGGTGTCAATAAGCCACTATTTGGCCAGCGGCTCATAACCTGTCCACCAGAGGCGACAGGTTATGAGCGGGAGACAGGCAGTGAGCAAACAGACTCCATCCATTCTGCAGCTTTTGCCCGGTTTCGCGTGAGGAGTGCCAGCCTGCTGAACTACAACGATCTTTATATGACATCAATTCTTCGAGCTGACTGATTCCGCTTGTGAATTTCAGGTTCCGAAGTCACGAGAAATCGAGCCGGTGGATGCGTTGGCGGCATTGTTCGACTTTTACGGATGTTGGCTGCCGAAGTAGCGTCCATGTTGTACCGACCTTCCTCAGAGAGATAAAAATGAACATCAGGAATATGAATCTGGCTCCAAGGTCTGCCGCCTTCTTCTCACTCATTGTCCTAGTGGTTTTTGCTCTGGGCATTGTCGCCGTGATGCAAATGGGCAAGCTTCGAGAGTCGGAGCAAGATGTCGAAACTAATTGGATGGCGAGCATCCGTGAGATTGGCAAGATGCAGGTGGGCGTCTTGCGTCTGCGTCTGGAAAGTATCCGTATCACCGTGACCACTGACGAACAACAGCGCCAAACCCGCATCGCTTCGTTGAGCGGCTACCGCAGTACGCTGAAGGACACCATCAGCCATTACGAGCCCCTGGTTACCGGGCCGGCAGAGAATGAGCTCTACCGGGCAGTCGAAGGCGATGTGCAGCAGTATTTCAAGCTGTTGGATGAGCTGGAACCTTTGTTGCGAAGTGGTGATAACGCCGCAGCTGTTGCCCTGATCAATACCCGCATCAGTCCGATGACCAATGCCCTGCAAGACAACCTGAACAAGCTTGCGGACTTCAACGATGAGGGCGCCAAGCGTTCAGGTCTGGATGCTGCCGCGACGTACAGCAATGGTGTGACGCTGGTGATTGGCTTGCTGGTGGCGACCGTCATACTTACCGTGGTGCTGGCTGCAATGCTGACCCGCAGCATTACGACGCCCATTAGCGATGCGTTGGCCGTGGCCGAGCGCATCGCCGGCAGCGACCTGTCCAAGGAGGTCGTGATCATTGGCCGTGATGAAGCCGGTCGCCTGCTGGCCGCTTTGGCGAAGATGCAGGGCAACCTGCGGGAAACCATCGCTCGTATCGCCGATTCCTCCACCCAATTGGCGTCAGCCTCTGAAGAAATGACTGCTGTAACCGAAGAGGCCAGTCGCGGGTTGGTGCGACAGAACGATGAGGTCAATCAGGCCGCGACGGCAGTGACCGAAATGAGCGCTGCGGTGGACGAGGTGGCACGCAATGCCGACGCCGCCGCCCAATCTTCCCGCGAGTCCATGGAATTCACGCGCTCGGGTATCGAGAATGTGGCGCAGACCCTCAAAGCCATCGAAAGTCTGGCCAGCAACGTGGCCAGCACGGGTGACCAGGTCAAAGCCTTGTCAGGCAAAGCTCAGGACATCAGTAAGGTGGTCGAAGTGATTCGCGCGATTGCCGAGCAGACCAACTTGCTGGCGCTTAACGCTGCTATTGAAGCTGCCCGCGCGGGCGAGCAAGGTCGCGGCTTTGCGGTGGTGGCTGATGAAGTGCGTGCCCTGGCCCACCGCACCCAGCAGTCGACCCAGGAAATCGAACAGATGATCAGCGCGATTCAGGCGGACTCGACCCAGGCAGTGGGCGCAATGAACGTCAGTGCCCAGATGGCCAGCAGCTCAATCTCTGTGGCGCAGAATGCCGACCTGTCGCTCAAGCAAATCGCTGAGGCCATAGCCCAGATCAATGATCGCAACCTGCTGATCGCCACCGCCTCCGAAGAGCAGGCTCAGGTGGCCCGCGAGGCGGACCAGAACCTGACCAGCATCCGAGAACTGTCGATACAGAGCTCGGCAGGTGCCAATCAGACCGCCAGCGCCTGCAGTGAGATGGCCAACCTGGCTATTGAACTCAATCATCTGGTGGCGCGCTTCAAGGTATGACATGCGTCGTTGTCCTGGCCTGTACTTGCCATATCAGTCGCACCCTCATCGGAGGTGATTACGTTTGCGAGTGTTCGAATCCCTGGTTTCCCGCCAAGATTCAAATGAAAGCCCCGCACTGCGGGGCTATTGCGTTTCTGGGGGCTGGTACCGCCGCCCTCTGAAAATATGATCGTTTCCGCATCATTTCAGGCAGTTGCCGCAACTCGTGGCGAGTTACGGTTAGCCGGATGGCTTTACGATCTGCGCGCCACGTCGGTAACCCGTCTCGGTTACTCGGTCAGGCCTTGCTGGTAGTGGCAGAAGAGGGCATGCCCGCCGATGCCCGGACCGGTATATGCCGAGCCAGCCGATGGACGGGCACGTGTCTTACCCCAGATAGGCGCCGCCCTGACCACCGGATGCAGCGAGTCGGGAGAGGGCGAAACTAAAACCGACAATACCGTCTACCTTTCAAGGGGTAATCCCTTTTGGAGAAGACGGTCATGTTTAAATCTCGCTCGCTTGTAGCCGCTGTTACCTGCCTTGCTTTGGCTGTTGGCTCTGTGGCGGCTGTGGCCGACCCTGGTAATGGGAAGGGCCAAGGCAATGGAAAAGGCAACTCCCAAGGTGGCCAAGGCCATGGCAACCAGGGTAACAAGGGGAAAGGTTCGAGCGGGGATGATTGGGCGCGCGGGCCTAGCATTGACCGGGGCGGTGTATTGGGGGTGGTTGGTGGCTATCGTGACTATTGGCGCCCAGGTCCGTCACTGCCGCCCGGAATACAAAAGAACCTGGCTAGGGGAAAACCTCTTCCTCCAGGCATCGCCAAGAAGCTGGATGGCCGGTTGCTGGGCAGGTTGCCCCATTACGACGGCTACGAGTGGCAACAAGCGGGCACTGATTTGATATTGGTAGCAATTGCCTCCGGCATAATTTACGAGGTGCTCAACGGAGCATTCGATTAAGGCGATAGCGGTTCGATGATCTTGTCGCCCTGCGCAGTAATGCTTGCCCTCAACCCTGAGTGTTAGCCCGATAGTCGCGGACACCAGGGCGTGTTGCTCAAACCGGCAGGCGGAATTGCTTACGCAGGGCTTTGTCGAAGAATCCTGCGGGGGCAAAGCGGCGCAGCAGACTGATTTGTCGCGCTGTCTTGCCGACCGTGTAGCGATGCTGAGGCTGGAAATCGGTCGCCGCTTTGACTATGACCGCTGCCACGACTTCAGGAAGATCGGCTTTTGGCATCACCTCGCCGAGTAGTGCCCGGAACCCTGATCGAGCCTGATCGTACTCTTTCAACGGTGCGTCCGGTTCAATGCTGTTTTGATCGAAAACGGTACGCACGAATGCCGGCTCGATGACCGAGACGCGAATATCGAAGGCTCGAACCTCGTGATCAAGGGATTCCGAATAGCCCTCTAGAGCGTGCTTGACCGCCGAATAATGAGCGGAGTAGGGCGCGGGTATTAATCCCAAAATAGATCCGATATTGATGATGCGCCCTTGGCCACGTTGTCGCATCGAAGGCAATACCGCGTTGGTCATACGGATTACGCCGAACAGATTGACATCGAACAATGCCTGCACCTGTGGGATCGAGAACTCTTCTGCACCGCCCAGCAGGCCAATGCCGGCATTATTGACCAACAGATCGATCCGCCCGGTCTGGGCGAGCACGCTGGAGACGAGAGCACTGACAGAGTTGTCGTCTGTCACATCGCAGGTGAGCATGGACACCTGCGTTGGACTGGCACCAGCCTTGCGACTCGTGCCAAATACCCTATACCCAGCACGCAGCAGAGCCTCGGCAGTCGCTTGGCCAATCCCGGATGATGCACCGGTCACTATCGCGGTTCTTTCGGAAGAGGTTTTCATTGGGTGCTCCAGTGTGTCCGTGAGTTGCTTTCGGCTATAGCAAGGTGTGAGTTCAACGTTATTGCTCCAGCATTAATGGGCGCCAGACTACTGTTGGCGGTGTTGCTCGCACACGTCTGACGGCAAAAGACATGAGCCCTCGCCCTGAGCTTCAGTTATCGAGTACTCGTTGTAGTCATATGAGCTTAATGATCACCTTACCTTTGGCTCTGCCCCGTTCCACATAACTCAAGGCCTCAGCCGTTGACTCGAAAGGGAAGGTCCGGTCGATGACTGGTGTGATAACGCCAGACTCGACAAGCGCAGTGATTTTCTTCAACTGAGCGCCGCTCGCACGCATGAACACGAACGCATAACTGACGTTCTGTTTGCGGGCTTTTCTGCGTATGCCACTGCTCAACAGGCGCATTACCCAACCCAGCCCCCAGAACAGCTTCTGTTCTTTTGCGAACTCCGCCGTCGGTGGCCCAGAGATAGAAATAAGCTGGCCGCCAGGCTTGAGAATACTGAGTGATTTTTCCAGCTCGACCGGGCCGAGGCTGTTCAATACGACATCGTAGTCGCGCAAGACGTTTTCGAATTTTTGCTGCGTGTAGTCGATGACGACGTCTGCTCCCAACGCCTTAACCCAAGCCACGTTACTTGTACTGGTCGTCGTCGCAACAAAGGCGCCCAGATGTTTTGCAAGCTGGATGGCCACTGTGCCGACTCCACCTGAACCTGCGTGGATAAAGACTTTTTGCCCCTTCTTCAACCGGGCTGTTTCAACCAGCACCTGCCAGGCGGTCAGTGCAACCAAGGGAAGAGAAGCCGCTTCTTGCAGGGTGATATTGTTGGGTTTCAGCGCAAGGGCACTTTCCTCCACCGCAATCGTCTCGGCAAAGGTGCCAATGCGCGATTCGGGTGGGCGTGCATAGACTTCGTCACCCGGCTTGAAGTGCTGCACGCCCGACCCCACGCGAACCACGACGCCGGCTAGGTCATTACCCAGGATCAAAGGGAATGAATACGGCAGGATCAGCTTGAATTCGCCTTTGGCAATCTTCGAATCCAGCATATTGACGCTACTGGCATGTACTTTGACCAACACGTCGTAGATGCCTGGTTCAGGTACCGGTACCTCGCCAATATGTCCATGGTTCTCGCCGTAGCGGTCGATCAGGAAGGCTTTCATGCTTCAGTTCTCTGGCTTCAATGGGCTGACAGCATGCGCACCCCAACGTAATGTTAGAACCTTTGCAGCAAGCGCCTTTACCTCAACGTATGCGTATCACCGCTTGCAGCGTGGCAATCACACCTGGGCTTGATAGCGCTCGGCGACTACCGATTGGCGAATCTCTGAAAGCAAACCTTGGCGGGCAGACTGCAGAGCATCCCAACGCGCGGCGTCTTGTAACGGCGGAATGGTCACCGGCTCGCGACGATCAAAACCCACCAGCGCAGCATCGACCAGGTCGCTCACGTTCATGACTTCGCTCAGGGTATTGATATCGATACCTGCACGTTCCCAGATTTCCGTACGGGTGGCCGCGGGGAGTACAGCTTGCACGTAGACGCCTTTGGGCGAGAGTTCAAGGCTCAACCCTTGCGATAGAAACAGGACAAACGCCTTGGTCGCACCGTAGACGCTCATCCCGAATTCCGGCGCCAGCCCCACGACCGAGCCAATATTGATAATCGCACCATTACCGGCGTGTGCCAGGCGTGGGGCGATGGCGCTGGCGAGGCGTACCAATGCGGTGGTGTTGAGCGCGACCAGGTTGGCAATGCTGTCGGTGGATTGCTCGATGAAGCTGCCCGATTGCGCGGCTCCGGCATTATTCACAAGGATGCCGATACGGGCGTCATCACGTAGGCGAGCTTCGACGGTGATCAGATCACTGGTTTGAGTCAGGTCAGCCTGGATCACGTCAATGGAAACACCGTGTTGCTCGCGCAGCCGGGAGGACAGTGCGTCTAACCGGCTTTTGTCGCGGGCAACCAGTACCAGGTTGTGGCCACGTTGGGCAAAACGCTCGGCGTAGGTTGCGCCAATGCCTGTCGAGGCGCCGGTAATCAGTACGGTTTCAGGGATGCTCATAAATGAATGCTCTTGAGTGGACGTGGATAAGCGATGCAGTTTTCAGGGCTGTTCAGCCCTGCGCGCAGCCCCAGAGACATGCGGCGGTGTTTTTATGATGTCGATCATAATCAATGCTGTCAACGGTTTTGATTGCGATCGACATCAGAGTATAGTCAGGCCATTGTTCAGGAGTCCCAGGGGCGCGAAATGAAGATCACCAAGACGCAATCGCTCGCCAATCGAGCCCATATTGTGGAGACGGCGTCAGAGCTGTTTCGTGAGCGTGGCTATGATGGTGTGGGTGTGGCAGAACTCATGGCGACTGCCGGTTTTACCCAGGGAGGCTTTTACAAGCACTTTGGCTCTAAGGCCGATTTGATGGCTGAAGCCGCAGAAAACAGTCTTGCAAAATCTCTCACGAGTACCTGCGATCTCGACCTTCCCGGGTTTGTAAATCTTTACGTGTCGAGGGATCACAGGGACGGCAGGGGAGTGGGTTGTACGATGGCAGCGCTATGTGGTGACGCTGCTCGTCAGTCAAATGAGCTGAAGGCGACCTTTGCGGACGGATTAGAGAGCACGCTGGCAGCACTTGAGGAAAAGTACCTGAAGGGGCTGGATACGATGGGGCAAGACGTTCGGGCAAAAATGATCAACTTGCTGGCACATGCCATCGGTGCCGTCATGTTGTCACGGGCGTGTCCGGATGATTCGTCTCTCGCCGATGAAATACTGGAAACGTGCCGCGCTGAGATCATTGCATCATTGCCATTGAGTGAGAAAAACAGCCTGTAAGTGGCTGGGACACGGTCCCAGCGAGTTGCCGACGTCAGTAACGCTGCGGCAATGCCCCCCCTCATTGCTTGGAGGTTGCCCTGCCTCGAGCGATGGGTGCGGAGGTTTTTCGACGAGTGACGTGTCTAGATCAAGGGTTCTGAGGTTTTTGGGGTTGTCACCTCCGACGTTGGCGTCTACCCTGAAAATGTATGAATTGTTACTAACAATTTAGGAAGCGCCCGTTTTTGAGGCGCGATACTTCAGGACGAGGAACGAAACATGTTTTCACATGAAGGTGCCGCAATAGAGCTGTTGTTGTTCATTATCGGTCTGTCGGGACTGCTCTTGGTCGTCTGGTTTATTCACCATCAATATGAACGAAGGGGTGGGAAAGGCGTAAAAAAACAACATGACCGTAATGCCGGGCGTTCGACGTAGCCTGGCTGTCTATCTCCCATCCAAGCCAGCCGTTTTCGGCGGGTTCCTGGCGGCCACGCCCTGTAGGGATGAGATTCTCCAGCACTGTTCGTGCCGGCCCAGGCTGCCGGGCATTGCCCCCAGAGGATAGGGCACCACTTGAAGAAGAGATGTCTGATGTCGACGCCGCCAACTCGCTGGCGAGCGAGCATCCTGACAACTGATTCAAGCGCTTGAGCCCAGCGAACCCGGCCCGGCGCCGGGTTTTCTGCCGCCCCTCTGCACTTTTTCGAGTTTTCTGGATCTATCGTTGTGCCAGCGACACCATACTGCGTGTGGCCAGAACAACTAGATCGGGTGCCGATGCCGCGTACTTTGCCTGTTTTTACCGCCTTTTGGACGCGCCGGCCGTTGCTGCTGGCGGTCGTGTTGATGGGGTGTGCCAGCGCTTGCACTCAGCAGCAGGGACGCGATATCGCCAAGCAATTCAGTAACGGCAAGCCCGATGAATTCTTCCAGACCAGCGTCGATCGTATGGCCACCCTGGGCATGCGCGACAACCTGCAAAGCTTGTATCTATTGATGAACAAACTTTATCTGCGTAACCCCAACCAGTGGCGTCAATCGGGGTACCCGGACGTGGTGAGCGCGGCGCGGGAAATTCGCAAGGCCATCGAGAATCGTCAACCATTGCCCGCCCTGGGGGATCGTCGTGACCTGGCGGCATTGAGCTATTCCTTGAGTCCTGAGTTTCGCGGCGACCGGGTGGGTGCGTTTATCTACGCGATTGGCAGCATGCTCGTCACCGCACACGGTGGGCGCACGCAGTTCTACATTTCCGACTCGATCAATCCGCAGTTCGTCAATAACGCTGCGCGCAACATCGAGAAGGCAACCTGGTTGCTCAGCCAGCGCCAGGATGCCAATGGCGTGCTGCTGTTGTTTTCTAACGAGATCTCGGAGGAGGGCAGCAACCTCAGTTTTGCGGTGGAGTTCGGCAAGATCGTCGCGCGCCTCGACCTGCTGACCCAGATGCTCGATGAGCGCTACCGACGTATTGGCCTTAACTATGCGCAAAGCCTGTTATTGATGAATTTCCTGCCGGTGCAATGAAATCCCCCGAACTTGCGCTCTGCGCCAGATAGTGCGGTGCTTCCGTTTCCTCTGTAGGAAATGGCCTATCTTGCATCTCGCAACTTGAAACGCTTCCCGGTCGGCAATAGCCTCGGATTTTTCTTAAATATGAGGCCCTACCTTGGGTAAGCGAAAAACGGTTTGGCCCACTGATCGCGAGATTCGCCTGCGGTTTATGCTCTTTGCGGTGATCGACGTCGCGCGTGTCCATGGGGTTGCTGCCGAGCTGCTGTTGAACGCGCACACGGTGCTGCGAGATTCGCCGACGGAGATGCAATTGCGTGACGTGCTCAGCGACATCCTGGCCACCGATGAAATGCAGGGTTTCAGATTCCCGGCGGGGTCAGAGGCTGACGATTTTATGCGCGCACTGGAGCCGTCTGCCGATTAGTCGCCGGGCTCAGCTTGGGTCGGCAATGTCTTGAGTCGCCTCGTCGCTGCCCGAGTTGCACGTCGGCGTCGAGGCCAGGGATGGGTGGGACGTCCTGCTCAAATAGCTCGAAAACCTGGAGAGGGTGGAAATCCTGATCATCTTCACGCGGCGGGTCAGTATCACCCTGGAATTGCAGCACCGCCCGGTGTGACGCCTCGCCAGAATTTGTTCGCGCCAGTTAGATCGTTTATTTCCTTCAGGAATGGGGCTATTGCCCGATCGAATATCTATTGCGATGTAGTTGATTTGATAGCAGCCACCTTGGAAGTTGCAGCGTTGTAATCGACGTTATCGCAACAGGGAGGGCTGCATTATCCGATTGAAACCCGCTCAAACGTCATTTTCCGCTGCTGGATCACCTTCTTGCGTCGTGACACCCGCGCTCTAGAATCGGCCCCCAGAGCTTACTCATTTCCTGTCGATTACGGAGTTTCGAACATGATGAATGCCATGCAGATGCCAATGAACACCTCCATGCCAATGATGCCGATGATGGGCATGCCAATGATGATGGCGACCATGAAGTGCGAAATGGCCAGCGACGCCATGATGTGCACCATGAAGCCGGCAGCGGGCATGGATATGGCTCAGTTCAAGACCAACGCCGAAATGATGGCGATGATGATGAACTGTGGCATGCCCATGATGATGCAGTGTGCCAACCTGTCGATGATGTGCATGTCGGCCGACGCCATGGCCATGATGTCGAACATGAACATGCCGATGATGATGCCTATGGGCATGTCGATGCCGATGATGAAGTGCGTGATGGAATGCACGATGCAGGCTGACGGTATGCTCTGCAAAATGATGCCGATGCCAGGCATGAGCATGGACATGATGAACAACTGCTGCATGCTGATGAACAAGATGATGAACGACTGTGCCATGCCGATGATGATGAGCTGCAACGGCATGCCGATGATGTGCTGCACCTGCTGACAGGTTCTGCATGCTGAAAAACGCCCCGATTATCCGGGGCGTTTTTTTTGGCGCAAATTAATCCAACCGTTCCGGATAGGTGATCACCAGAAACGCCACCGCCTCGCTGTCCGATGGGTTGCGGTAGCGGTGGGGCTGGTCGGCATAAAACAGGATCGAGTCGCCAGTGGAAAGCAAATAGCGCTCGTCGTTGACGCTGACCTCCAGCACGCCCTGGGCCACCACCAGGTTTTCCTGGATGCCCGGGCCGTGGCCTGCGGAAATTTCTTCGCCCAAGGCGCGCAGGCGAATCTCATAGAATTCGGACTGGCGCGCCGTATCGTATGGAAATAACGCGCGGCTGACGAAGGCCCCGTCAGCACTCACCAGGCGCTTACTCTGTTGCGCCGGCAGTACCTCAACCCCTTCAAACGCGCGGTCTTCCAAAAACGCCGCCACCGATACCTTCAAGCCCTTGGCGATCTTGCACAGAACCTTGATCGACGGGACGCTGCGCCCGGATTCGATCTGCGCCAACATCGCCCGGCTGACGCCGCAGGCACGTGCCAGGCCGTCCAGCGACAAGTGGCGCTTGCTGCGCAGGCGTTGCAGGTTATGCGCCACGCAGAGGCTGATGACGTCATCGTCGTTGCTGGGCTTGGGCAGCGGTTCAGGTGCTTCGGGAATCACGTGCAGAAAACTCATCGGCCTTACGCCCGGCGAGTGTCGCTGGGCAGGGAAGCTTGGGCGGTGAACAGCATCAACCCGGCACGCGCTGCGTACATCGCCCACATCAACTCGGCCGCAGCTCGTGCCTGGCGGCGTTTGCGGTGGAGGGTGAAGTCGATGACGGTAGCGGATGTCTGCATGGGGGCGGTCTCGTGATGCGTGGGTGACTCAGTGGCTCCACAGTAATGCTTGCCGGTTATTTCTATAAATACTGAGTTTGCATTTGTTAATTCGATTTTGGACTTAAAAATAATCCCCGTCCGATGCTGTTGTGGGAAGGCTCTGGTCCGTTAATCAGGCGTGACCTGATGCACCGGTTTGCCTTCCCATCACTGTTCGCGTGCCAGGCCCTGGCTTCCACGCCCCCGAATTCAAAGGACTCCCCATGCTTTTGCGTCAACCTCCGCTGCTGTTTGCCGCCTTGACCCTCACTTCACTGGTGCAAGCCGAAGAACTGCAACTGGCTCCGGTCGAAGTCACCAGCAGCGAAGCCAGCGCGGGCGAAGTGGCCCAGACGCAGCTCAAGAGCGTGCCTGGCGGCACCAACTACATCGACATGAACAGCGTGCAGCAGGGGCGGGTGAGCACCAATGAAGACGTGTTCAAGTACCAGGCTGGGGTGTACGCCAAGGCGGCCAATAACGAAGGCGTGAAGCTGTCGATCCGTGGCTCGGGCCTGAATCGCAGCCCGGGTGCCCATGCCTCGGGGCTGTATGAAATGTTCGACGGCTTGCCGCTCACCGGGCCTGGCGGTACGCCCTATGAACTCAAGGACCCGCTGTGGCAAAGCCGTGTCGAAGTGCTGCGCGGCGCCAATGGGTTCGATCAAGGCGCATTGGCGCTGGGTGGTTCAGTCAACTATGTGACCCGCACCGGCTACGACGCGCCCAAGTTGCAAGTGCGCTACGAGGCGGGCAGTCGCGGCTATGCCCTGCGTGAGATCAGCTCGGGCCAGGTGCTGGGGGACGCCGACTACTACATCAGCCTCACCGGTTCAGAGTCCGACGGTTACCAGCACCAGAGCACCGGCAGCGGCAAAGGGGTCGCGGCCAATTTCGGCTATCGCTTCAACCCGGACCTGGAAACGCGCTTTTACTTCCGTTACCGCGAAACCACCAATGAGACGCCCGGCAAGCTTA
Organism: Pseudomonas gorinensis; assembly: GCF_042015035.1. Classification (NCBI taxonomy): domain Bacteria; kingdom Pseudomonadati; phylum Pseudomonadota; class Gammaproteobacteria; order Pseudomonadales; family Pseudomonadaceae; genus Pseudomonas; species Pseudomonas gorinensis. Next base: position 4,607,549 of record NZ_CP167125.1, on the reverse strand, counting down.
CGCGCGACCAGATCAACCACGATCCGCGTGCCGCCAACAGCCTTAACGCCGCCCGCGATTCGAAGCGCCTGCAACCCGGCTCCACCTGGATCGCCAACAAAACCACGCTGCAGTTGGACGATACCTCGCGGCTCGAAGTCGGCCTGGCCTACCACGACTACCCCATGGACCTGCGTGAAGGCACCAATCGCCTGAAAGTCGCCTACACCGATATCAGCAGCACCCTGAAATACATCCGCCAGGACACGCTGTTCGGGCATGCCAGCACCACCACCCTCGGCCTGCGCACCACCCAGGCGATGCCGAACAATGGTGCGTCGGAATACGTGCGAACGCCCGCTGGCAATACGGCCACCTTTGCCCCCGGCACCAAGACCCGCGACTACAGCTACCTGGGCTCCGACACCGTGCTGCACCTCGGCAACGAGCTGGAACTGGTCCCGGACCTGTGGCTGACCACTGGCCTTGCCGCGATCTACACTCGCCGCGAAACCCAAGTCACCTATCCCGAAGGCCAGGCACCGCTCAGTCAACATGACTGGGACTACGCGCCACGCATCGGCCTGCGTTATGACTTCAACCCGCAATTGCAGGTGTACGGCAACCTGAGCCGCTCGGTCGAGCCACCCCATGCCTGGTCGATGATCTGGGGGTCGAACAAATACTTCCCCGCAGGCAGTGGTGCGGCCACAGGTTTGCAACGCGAAGGCGTGAATCTGAAAAACCAGACCGCCACCACCCTGGAAATCGGCGGGCGCGGTGAAGCAGGGTTCGGCCAGTGGGACCTGGCGCTGTACCGTTCCGAAGTGCGCCACGAACTGCTCACCGTGGAAACCCAGGCGCAGACCTCGACCCGCAATGCCATCGTCGCAGAGTCCAATGCCAGCCCCACCGTGCACCAGGGCGTGGAACTGAGCCTGCTCAGCCCGTTGTGGGACGGTGGCCGCAGCGGCGCGCTCGCCCTGCGCCAGGCGTATACCTTCAGCGATTTCCACTACCGCGACGATGAGCGCTTCGGCGACAACACGTTGCCGGGCATCCCCAAGCACTATTACCAGGCACAACTGCGCTACAGCCATCCGACCGGCTTCTACACCAGCCTCAACACCGAGCATTCCTCACGGGTGGCGGTGGACTACGCCAATTCCTACACCGCCGCCGCCTATACCTTGCTGGGTGCCACCGTTGGCTATGACGCGCCCAAGCAGGATTGGCAGGCCTGGGTCGACCTGCGCAACCTCACCAACCGGCGTTACGCCAACACCGTCACGCCCGGTTACGACGACAAGGGCCTGGACGTGGCCCGGTCCACACCGGGCGACGGGCGTGGCATCTATACCGGGGTGTCATGGAGCTGGCGCTAAGAGGGCAAACATGGGGGAGGCCCATGCCCCGGTTAGAAATGTAAACGATGTCCCCGGTTTGTAACCTCGCATAAGCCATTCCAGTCGACCGCATTCTTGTGGCGAGCGGCCTTGTTGTGGCGAGCTCGCTTGTTGTGGCAAGCGGCTTTGTTGTGGCGAGCGGGCTTGCCCCGCGTTGGGCTGCGAAGCAGCCCCAAAACCAGGCGATTCAATATGCCTGGATAAACGCGGTGGCCTTATTGGGGCTGCTGCGCAGCCCAACGCGGGGCAAGCCCGCTCACCACAACAAGCCCGCTCGCCACAGGTTACGCTCGCCACAGAGGTCCCCGTCGCGCTTAGTGCAGCCACCCCCATTGGGTTCGCGGTGCTTTTAGAGAGTGTGAGCCCCCTTGCCCCGATATCGTTTTACTGGCATTGTTTGCGCAATTGGTAATATTTCCCATTTGAGAAGTTTTTGCGCATGCATGACATTCCGGCCGCGCTGGGCGATTCAGTGCGTCAGCAAACCCTTACGGCAATGTACAGCGAGCACCACGGCTGGCTGCATGGCTGGCTGCGCAAAAAACTTGGTTGTTCCCAGCACGCTGCCGACCTGGCGCATGACGCGTTCATCCGCGTACTGATGCTGGCCGAGCCGCAAAACATCAAGGAACCCCGTGCGTTCCTTGCGACAACGGCGGGGCGCCTGTTGATCGATGGCGCGCGTCGCCGACGTATTGAAAAAGCCTACATGGAGGCCCTGGGAATCCAGTGCGAAGAGGCAGGCATGCCCGATCCGGCCGCGATCCACGTGGCGCTGCAAGCCCTGGAGCGCATCGCCGAGATGCTCGCCGGCTTGCCCGCCAAGGCGCGCGAAGCCTTCTTGTTGAGCCGCCTCGATGGGCTGACCTACAACGAGATCGCGACCCGCCTGGACGTATCCCCCAGCACCGTCAAAAACTACATCTCCACGGCGCTGGTGCATTGCTACCACAGCCTGCATGCGGCAGACCCATTGGCATGAGTTCCGAGCAGATCATCCAGCAGGCTGCGAACTGGCTGACGCGCCTGCACGACGAAGATGTCAGCGACACCGACCGCCAAGCCTTCAATGCCTGGTGCCAGGCCGACCCTCGCCACCGGGTGGCCATCGAACGCATGCGCAGCCTGTGGGGCAGCCTCGACACCTTGCCGGCGCAACCGGCGCGGATTGCCTTGAACCGCGCATTCGCCCCGCAACGCGCGCGCGGTGCCCAGGTGGTGGGCTTGCTCGGCGTATTGCTGTGTGGCTGGTTGGGCCTTGAGCACTTGCCGGTATGGATGGCCGACCAACGCACCGGTGTCGGTGAGCGCCGTCAAATCGCCCTGGAAGACGGCAGCCAATTGCAGCTCAACAGCAACTCGGCGGTCGACGTGAAATTCGACGGCCACCAGCGTGTGATTGAATTGCTGCAGGGCGAGTTATGGGTGGACGTGGCCAAGGATGCGCAGCGGCCGTTCGTGGTGCGTACCGATCAAGGTACGGCGACCGCACTGGGTACGCGTTATATGGTCAAGCGCGCAGCGGACGGCACGACGGTAGTGACGGTGATCGAATCCACCGTGGCGGTCAAAGGCGAGGGCGCAGACAGCGTGAAAGTCGCTGCCGGCCAGCGTTCGATCCTCGACCACGGCCATGCCCAGGCCGCGCAAGCCATCGCCAACACCGACCCGGACGCCTGGACCCGCGGCCTGCTCAAGGTCAACGACCAACCGCTGGGCGAGGTGCTGCAAACCCTGGCCAGCTATCGTCATGGGGTGGTGCGCTTCGATGCCCAGGCCCTGCGGGATGTGCGAGTGTCTGGCGTATTCAAGCTGGACGACAGTGCAGCCGCGCTCTCAGCGCTGGCGGACAACCTGCCGATCCGGGTGGAGTACTTCACGGATTTGCTGGTGGTGGTCAAACCTCGCTAGCTCAGGCTTCGTTCTGCCGCAGGCGCTTGTACAAGGTGTTGCGGCTGACTCCCAGCTCCCGTGCCAGGTGGGAAATATTCCCGCCTGCTGCCTTCAGGCGTTGCTTCAGGTCGAGGGTCTCATCCAGGTATTCAGTGGCCGGCAGCGGTGCCGTCAGGTTCAAATCCACAAAAAAATCGTCCGGCAGATGCTCCGCGCGGATCGGCTGTTCTTCGGCCATGGCCAGGGCCACCTGCAACACGCTGCTGACCTGGCGTAAATTGCCCGGCCAAGGGTGCTGCTCGAACAGCGCCAGCACCTCGGGACTGAGCCCGGCCCACTGGGTCGGCTCGCGATGCTGCTGCCATAGCTGTTGGAACAGCGCGCGCTTGTCGGTGCGCTCGCGCAGGGGCGGTAGTTCCAAGGTCAGGCCACCGATGCGGTAGTACAAATCCTCACGAAAACGCCCGGCCTGCACAAGCTCTCGCAGTGCGCGGTTGGTGGCGGAGATGATGCGCAAGTCCACCGGGAACAACTCGCTGCTGCCCACGGGTTGCACGCAACGTTCCTGCAATACCCGAAGTAGACGCGCCTGGGTCGGCAGGGGCATGTCACCGATTTCATCGAGAAACAGCGTGCCTTTGTCGGCCTTGCGAATCAGGCCGATGCTGCCTTTCTGATTGGCGCCGGTGAACGCGCCTTTTTCATAGCCGAACAGTTCCGATTCCACCAGCTCTGCCGGAATGGCTGCACAATTCACCGCGATAAACGCCTGCCGGCTGCGCGAACTGGCCTGGTGCAGGGCTTTGACGAACACCTCCTTGCCCACCCCGGTTTCACCGTGGATCAGCAGCGGGATATCTTTTTCCAGCAGCCGCTCGGCCTGGCGTACGGCTTTTTCCACGCGGGCTTCACCGAAATGCAAGGTCTTGAGGCCCATCGCGACGGGCTTGGGCGGTATCGGTTCGCTGAACACGCGCGCCTGCACCGGCGTTTGCTTGGGCCGTTTCAACACGCATTGGAAGCGATTGCGTCCCGCCGCCTGCAACGAGAACGGCAACCCCTCCGGCTGATTGAGCAATTCCAGCAACGACACCTGGAACAAACTGTCGATCATCACCCGCGACAGGCTGATGCCCAGCAGGTTGTCGGCGCGGCGGTTGGCCGAGAGCACTTGGCCGCTTTCATCGAAGATCAGCAGGCCGGCCCACTGGCTGTCGAGGTTGCTCAGGCCAGTATTGAAGGTCAGCTGAAAATGCTCGCCGCGAAACAGGTTGAGGATCAGCCGGTTCTCCACGGTCTGGCTCATCATCTTGACCATGCCCAGGGTGTGCGAGGGCGGCAGGTAGCTGTCGCTGGACACATCCAGCACGGCGATGATTTCACGCTGGGCATCGAAGATCGGCGCCGCGGAGCCGGTCATGAAACGGTTGGCTTTCAAGAAGTGTTCATCGTGCTCGATATGCACCGCCTGGGCACAGGCCAGCGCCGTGCCGATGGCATTGGTACCGCTGGAGCGCTCCATCCAACTGGCGCCAGCGCTGAAACCGCGGGCCAGCTTGGGCTCGATAAAGCGCTGGGTGCCCCACGAAGTCAGGACCTGGCCCTGGTTATCGGCCAGCATGATCAGGCAGTTGGAGTTGCTGAGGATGTTCTCGTAGTAGGGCAGCACTTCCTGATGAGTGGTCTGTACCAGGGAATGCTGGCTTTCCAGCAACTGGCTGATGCCTTCGGCGGGGAGCTGGTCGAAGCTGGGGGGGCTCTGGTGGTCCAGGCCGTACGCACGGCAGCGGCGCCAGGATTCCTGGATTAAGGTGTCGTGAGCCAAGGGTTCGGCCATGGGGCGACCTTCTTTTTATTGTTTTGGGGTCTTGCACTATTTACCCGATGCAACGGGGACAAAATGGGGGACGGGGCAAGCTCTAAGGCTTTTTTGTAGGAGCGAGCTTGCTCGCGAAGAACTCACAGGCGCCGCGTTGATTCAGGAAACACGCGTGATCGTTGAGGTTTTTCGCGAGCAAGCTCGCTCCTACAGAAGGCCATGTACGCTTAACTGACTGGCAGCCCCCTCCCGCATTTGACCTGTGTTGATCGTTCCATCGGGTTCAAACAGTGTTGTTCATAACTGTTCATTGTCAACCCCAGGATTGTTCAATTGTTCAGCCCGATCTGTTCATTTTTGTTCGTTCCTGAACATCACGTTCAGCCCACTGCCTTGTGAATCAAGCACCTGCCGTCTTGGCATGAAACTCGCTCTGAGGACTGGCCAGATTCATTCCAATAATAAAAAGGGCGTGTCATGTCATTGACCCTGGAACATGTCTCCCGCGTCGTCGAAGGCCAGACCTGGATCGACGACGCCAACCTGCGATTCGAAGCCGGTTCCTTCAACGTCCTGCTGGGCCGCACGCTGTCCGGCAAGACTAGCCTGATGCGCCTGATGGCCGGCCTGGACAAGCCCGACAGCGGCCGCATCCTGATGAACGGCGTGGATGTCACCCACAAACCGGTGCGTCTGCGTAACGTGTCGATGGTGTATCAGCAGTTCATCAACTACCCGACCATGACCGTATTCGAAAACATCGCCTCGCCGTTGCGCCAGGCCGGTGTGTCCGACGAGCTGATCCAGAGCAAGGTGCTCGAAACCGCCAGGATGCTGCGCATCGAGAAATTCCTCCAGCGTCACCCCTTGGAACTGTCTGGCGGCCAGCAGCAACGCACGGCCATGGCCCGCGCCCTGGTCAAAGACGCCGAACTGATCCTGTTCGATGAACCGTTGGTGAACCTGGACTACAAACTGCGTGAAGAGCTGCGTCAGGAAATGCGCGAGCTGTTCAAGGCGCGGCATACCATTGCCATCTACGCCACCACCGAGCCCAACGAGGCGTTGGCCCTGGGCGGCACCACCACGATCCTTCATGAAGGCCGAGTGATCCAGAGCGGCAGGGCCGCCGAGGTCTATCACCAGCCGCAAACCGTGCTGGCCGCCGAGCTGTTTTCCGAACCACCTATCAACCTGATGCCGGGGCGTATCAGCGGTAACGAGGTGAGCTTCGCCAATTTCGTGCACTTTCCGTTGAATGTCGACCTGCGCCCCATCGGCGAAGGCGAGTTCCGCTTTGGTGTGCGCCCCAGCCATATCAGCCTGGTACCGAGCAACGACGATGACCTGGAGTTGGCGGTGACCGTGGAAGTCGCCGAGATCAGCGGTTCAGAAACGTTCCTGCATGTGCGCAGTGAACACTTCCTATTGGTCCTGCACCTGCCGGGCGTGCATGAGTACGACGTCGACGCGCCGATCCGCGTGTATATCCCCACCCATAAACTGTTTGTGTTCGATGGCCAGGGCCGTTTGGTCCAGGCCCCCGGGCGCCGTGTCGCGAGGGTTGCCTGATGGCCGAGATCCATTTGCAGAACCTGGCGCACAGCTACAGCCCTACGCCGGCCGGTCCTGAGGACTACGCCATTCGGGCAATGAACCACGTGTGGGAGCAGGGTGGTGCCTACGCCTTGCTCGGGCCGTCGGGCTGCGGCAAATCGACCCTGCTCAATATCATCTCCGGGTTGCTCAGCCCCTCGGAAGGCCAGGTGTTGTTCGACCAACAGGTGGTCAACGAGCTGACGCCGGAGAAACGCAACATCGCCCAGGTGTTCCAGTTCCCGGTGGTCTACGACACCATGACGGTGTTCGACAACCTGGCTTTCCCCCTGCGAAACCAGGGTATGGCCGAGGCGAAAATTCACAGCAAGGTGCAGGAAATTGCGGAGGTCCTCGACCTGCAAAACCTGCTGAGCAAAAAGGCGCGCAACCTCACTGCCGACGAAAAGCAGAAAGTCTCCATGGGCCGTGGCCTGGTGCGCGATGACGTATCGGCGATCCTCTTCGATGAACCGCTGACCGTGATCGACCCGCACCTCAAATGGAAACTGCGGCGCAAGCTCAAGCAGATCCACGAGCAGTTCAATATCACCATGGTCTACGTCACCCACGACCAGCTGGAGGCGTCGACCTTTGCCGACAAGATCGCGGTGATGTACGGCGGCCAGATCGTGCAGTTCGGCACGCCACGGGACCTGTTCGAACGGCCGAGCCACACCTTTGTCGGCTATTTCATCGGCAGCCCGGGGATGAATCTGATCGAAGTGCAGGCCGAAGCCGGCGGGGTGCGTTTTGCCGGTACGTATCTGCCGTTGTCGGAGGCCTTGCAGCAGCGCATTTCCGAAACGGACTACACGAAGCTGCAGGTCGGCATCCGCCCGGAATTTGTCCATGTGTGGGATGAGCACAACCCTGACGCCCTGCAGGCCGACGTCACCCATGTGGAAGACCTCGGCACCTACAAGATCGTGACCCTCAACCTCGACGGCGCCACCCTGAAAGTGCGTCTGGCCGAAGACAAACCGGTGCCGGAGGGCAGGGCGTCCATCAGCTTTCCCGCGCAGTGGCTGATGGTGTATGCCGACGACTACCTGCTGGAGGTGCTGCCATGAACAAGGTGCAGAACAACAAGGCTTGGTGGCTGGTGTTGCCGGTGTTCCTGCTGGTGGCGTTCAGCGCGGTGATCCCAATGATGACCGTGGTCAACTATTCGGTGCAGGACATCTTCGACCAGTCCAGCCGCTACTTTGTCGGCGCCGACTGGTATAAACAGGTGCTGCTCGATCCGCGCCTGCATGACTCGCTGTTGCGCCAGTTCATCTACTCGGCCTGCGTGCTGCTGATCGAAATCCCCCTGGGCATCGCCATCGCCCTGACCATGCCGACCAAGGGCCGCTGGTCGTCGTTGGTGCTGATTATCCTGGCCATTCCCTTGCTGATCCCATGGAACGTGGTCGGCACCATTTGGCAGATTTTCGGCCGCGCCGATATTGGTTTGCTCGGCTACAGCCTCAATGCCCTGGGCATCAGCTACAACTACGCGGCCAATACCCTGGACGCCTGGGTCACGGTGCTGGTGATGGACGTATGGCACTGGACGTCGCTGGTCGCGCTGCTGTGCTATTCGGGGCTGCGGGCCATCCCAGATGTGTACTACCAGGCGGCGCGGATCGATCGCGCATCCGCCTGGGCGGTTTTCCGACATATCCAATTGCCGAAGATGAAAAGCGTGCTGCTGATCGCGGTGATGCTGCGCTTTATGGACAGTTTCATGATCTACACCGAGCCCTTTGTCCTCACGGGGGGCGGGCCGGGTAACGCCACTACCTTCCTCAGCCAGACGCTGACCCAGATGGCCGTAGGCCAATTCGACCTGGGCCCGGCCGCGGCGTTTTCCCTGGTGTATTTCCTGATCATCCTGTTGGTGTCCTGGTTGTTCTACACCGCCATGACCCATTCCGACGCCAACCGCTGAGGTCGCCAGCATGAGCAAGCGAAAAGTCATCCCCCTGCTGATTTATATCCTGTTCCTGCTGGTGCCGATCTACTGGCTGTTGAACATGTCCTTCAAGAGCAACACCGAAATCCTCGGCGGGCTGACGCTGTTTCCGCAGGACTTCACCCTGGCCAACTACAAGGTGATCTTTACCGACCCGAGCTGGTACACCGGTTACCTCAACTCGCTGTACTACGTGAGCCTGAACACGGTGATTTCACTGAGCGTGGCGTTGCCGGCGGCCTATGCTTTCTCGCGTTACCGCTTCCTGGGTGACAAGCATCTGTTCTTCTGGCTGCTGACCAACCGCATGGCGCCACCCGCGGTGTTCTTGCTGCCATTTTTCCAGCTGTATTCGTCCATCGGCCTGTTCGATACGCACATCGCCGTGGCCTTGGCCCACTGCCTGTTCAACGTGCCGTTGGCGGTGTGGATCCTCGAAGGCTTCATGTCTGGCGTGCCCAAGGAAATCGACGAAACCGCTTACATCGATGGCTACAGTTTTCCCAAATTCTTCGTGAAGATTTTTATCCCGCTGATCGGCTCCGGCATCGGCGTCACGGCGTTTTTCTGCTTCATGTTTTCCTGGGTCGAACTGCTGCTGGCGCGCACCCTGACTTCGGTCAACGCCAAGCCCATTGCGGCGGTGATGACGCGCACGGTGTCGGCGTCGGGGATCGATTGGGGCGTGCTGGCGGCGGCGGGGGTGTTGACCATCCTGCCGGGCATGCTGGTGATCTGGTTTGTTCGCAACCACGTGGCCAAGGGCTTTGCCCTGGGCCGGGTCTGAGGAGTCGATGATGGAATGGATGGCCTGGACCACCCCTACGGCGCTGTTCTTTGGCGGCATTGCCCTGATTCTGGCGGGCATGACCACCTGGGAACTGCGTTCGCCGAGTATCCCTCGGCGCGGTTTGTTGCCGATCAGCACCACCCGTGGTGATCGCTTGTTTATCGGTCTTCTCGGAAGTGCCTACCTGCACCTGCTGGTGATTGGCGTAACCGACTGGAGCATCTGGGTGGCGTCCGCGCTCTCCCTGGTATGGCTGTTGAGTGTGATGCGTTGGGGCTAGTGCCTCGACACCTTGTAGGAGCGAGCTTGCTCGCGAAAATCGCCAACGATAACGCGGGCATTCTGGATGTACGCGGTGTCGTCGGGTTTTTCGCGAGCAAGCTCGCTCCTACAGGGGGGCTGTGGCGTTTGTAGTCCTTTTTGAAATTAACCAGGAGGTCTCTATGTTGAATAAAAACAATAAGCTGCGACATAGCATTTCATTGGCCGCCGTACTGGCCCTCAGCGGTTTGAGCGCCACGGCCTGGGCCGATGCGTACGAAGACGCGGCGAAAAAATGGATCGGCAGCGAGTTCAAACCCTCGACCCTCACGGCCGACCAGCAGCTTGAGGAACTCAAGTGGTTCATCAAGGCTTCGGAACCGTTCCGTGGGATGAAGATCAACGTGGTGTCGGAAACCCTCACCACCCATGAGTACGAGTCCAAGGTGCTGGCCAAGGCCTTCAGTGAAATCACCGGGATCAAGCTGACCCACGACCTGCTGCAGGAAGGCGACGTGGTGGAAAAGCTGCAAACCCAGATGCAGTCCGACAAGAATATCTATGACGGCTGGGTCAACGACTCGGACTTGATCGGTACGCACTTTCGCTATGGCAAGACCGAATCGATCACCGACCTGATGGCCAACGAAGGCAAGGCCTTCACCTCGCCGACCCTGGATATCAAGGACTTTATCGGCATCTCCTTCACCACTGCGCCGGACGGCAAGATCTACCAGTTGCCCGACCAGCAATTCGCCAACCTCTATTGGTTCCGCGCCGACTGGTTCGAGCGTCCGGAACTCAAAGCCAAGTTCAAGGAGAAGTACGGTTATGACCTCGGCGTGCCGGTGAACTGGTCCGCCTATGAAGACATCGCAAAGTTCTTCAGCGAAGACGTCAAGGAAATCGACGGCAAGCGCATCTATGGCCATATGGACTATGGCAAGAAGGATCCGTCCCTGGGCTGGCGCTTCACCGATGCCTGGTTCTCCATGGCCGGCGGCGGCGACAAGGGCCTGCCCAACGGCTTGCCGGTGGATGAGTGGGGCATTCGCGTGGAGGACTGCCACCCGGTGGGCTCCAGCGTGACCCGTGGCGGCGATACCAACGGCCCGGCCGCCGTGTTTGCCACGCAGAAATACGTGGACTGGATGAAAGCCTACGCCCCCCCGGAAGCGGCGGGCATGACCTTCTCCGAGTCCGGCCCGGTGCCGTCCCAGGGCAATATCGCCCAGCAGATCTTCTGGTACACCGCGTTTACCGCCGACATGACCAAGCCGGGCCTGCCGGTAGTGAACGCCGACGGCACGCCGAAATGGCGCATGGCGCCATCGCCGGTCGGGCCGTATTGGGAAAAGGGCATGAAGAAGGGCTATCAGGACGTGGGCTCCTGGACCTTCCTCAAGTCGACGCCTGAGAAGCAGAAACTCGCGGCCTGGCTCTATGCTCAGTTCGTGACCTCGAAAACCGTGTCGCTGAAGAAAACCATCGTCGGCCTGACGCCGATTCGGGAATCCGACATCAACTCCCAGGCCATGACCGACCTGGCGCCGAAACTCGGTGGCCTGGTGGAGTTCTACCGCAGCCCGGCCCGGGTGGAATGGACTCCGACCGGCACCAACGTGCCGGATTACCCACGCCTGGCGCAACTGTGGTGGAGCAACATCGCGGCCGCCGCCAGCGGCGAGAAAACCCCGCAACAGGCGCTGGATAACCTGGCCAAGGAGCAAGACGCGATCATGACGCGCCTGGAACGCTCTAAAGTGCAGCCGGTGTGCGGCCCGAAAATGAACCCTGAGCGTGACGCGCAATACTGGTTCGACCAGCCGGGCGCACCGAAACCGAAACTGGCCAACGAGAAGCCTAAAGGCGAGACCGTGGCCTACGGCGACCTGCTCAAGCAATGGGAGGCAGCGCGTAAATAATCATTCCGGAACACGCGGTAAAAACGGTGGAAGGGGGCTTGCCCTCGATGAGGGCGTGTCAGTCACCTAGTGGTTAACTGACCCGGCGCCATCGGGGGCAAGTCGAATCGTCGCACCGCCCCTCCCACATTTGGATCTGCATATATCCGGTAAATTTCGGTCTGGTTTTGTTCTGGCTTTTGCGGCCCTGGAACCGACCGGTGTTGTGGCTGGTGTACTCGGTAAGAATGTGGGAGGGGGCTTGCCCCCGATGGCGGTGTGTCAGCCAACAGCACCACCGCCTTCGAAGCCTCGCTAAAGCTCGACATCTCCCACAGGGGATCGTCAGGCCTCGGGTGAATCTGCTGGTTCCCCAACAAACCGCTTGGCCAGAAACCCATACAACAGATACCCCAGCGCTAACACCAGCATCGCGCCAAACACCGGCGCTTCCCCGCATGCGTAAATCGCATACAGCGAATACCCCACGGCTACTACGACCACCAGCGTGTTCCGCGCCTGTACCGTCGCACTGGCGCGCGCCTTGTGCATCATCACCAGCAAGCCGCTGAGGGCGGTCACATAGGGCACCAGGTTGGTCACCACCGCCAGGTTCACCAGCTTGCTGAACTGCGCACTGGCGCTGGGCGAGATGGTCGACAAGGCGATCAGGCTTTGCAACGTCGCACAGGCCAGCAGCCCCAGCACCGGCGCATTGGCCTGGGTGACCCGGCTGAAAAAGCGTGGAAACAGGCGTTGGTCCGCCGACATCTTGGCCGTCTGCGCCAGGGTGAATTGCCAACCCAGCAGCGAACCGATGCAAGCCACCACCGCCAGCGCCATGATCAGCTTGCCCACCCAGGGGCTGAACATCTGCGCATAGACCAGCGCAAACGGCGCGGAGGAGGCCGCCAGCTCAGCGTTGGGGACGATGCCCTGGATCACCGACGTCGACAGCACATACACCACCGCGACCCCCAGCGTGCCCAGCAGGCACGCCAGCGGTACGGTGCGCTCGGGGTTCTCGACCGCGTCATAGCCTTGGGCGGCCGACTCCATGCCGAGGAAGGCCCACAGGGTCAGGGGAATACTCGCGCTGACGGCGTCCCACAGGTAGCGTCCGTGCGGGTTCCATGCCGCGGTGAACACCTCGGCCCGGAAATAGAACCAGCCGATCACGCACAGCCCCGCCACCGGAAGGATCACGCCCCACACCGTCACCACGCCGATGCGCCCGGTGATGCGTGGGCCGCCGAAGTTGGCCGCGGTGGTCAGCCAGATCAACGCCAGGCTGCCGATAAACAACGGCATCGGCCCACTGCCCAGCCAGGGGATAAACGCTGACAGATAACCCACCGCTGAAATCGCAATCGCCACATTGGCGATGATCAGCGAGAGAAAATACAGGAACGAACACATGAAGAACCCGGACTTGCCGTGGGCCTCTTCGGTGTAGGCCGACATGCCGCCGCTGCGCTTACAAAAAAGCCCGCATTGGGCAAAGCCGTAGGCAATTGCCATCGAACCGACCGCCGTGACACCCCACGACAGCAACGAAATGGCCCCCAATTGCGCCATGCTGGCCGGCAACATGATGATGCCCGAGCCCATCATATTGATCGCGACCAGGGCGGTCAGGCCCAGCAGGCTCATCTTTTTACTGGGTGTGGACATCGGTATTCCTTGGGGTTGAATAGCGAGCACTGTCGTTGTGGCGAGGGAGCCATGGCTTGGACACATTCGGCGCGTCCTTTGGCCTGCGTCAACCTCCGCGCCTGTCATACTGCAATGGACTCAGGTGGGGCGCCCCCTTGGTCGGTGGTTCGGGGCCTCGGGATCAGGCCATCGCCTGTGGCTGGAGGCGCCATTCACCTTCCAGGTCCTTGACCAAGCCACTGGCCAGGAACAACGGGACCAAACGCCTGTGCAGTGGCGGTTCGACAAACTCCTTCACCGTCTCCACTGCCAGCACCCCACTCAACGGCAGCTCGGCCTTGGTGTAGGACAACCAGGCTTTCTTGAGCATCAACAGCACATCACTGCCGGCCGTGGACGCAAAGCGACGGTGGGTCGGCTTAGCGTCGAAGGTGAACGTGTGTTGCTGTTCATAGCTGCTTTCATCGCCGCCACTGGCCGCACACCGTACGCAGGTGCACGGGCCATCGCCAAATGCGCTGCGCAGGTAGGCGTTGAAGTCCACCACGGGCTTGAGTGACAGGCGCTTATCCACCTCGAACAGGTCCCCGGTCATTTTTTCGTCAGTGTTCAACGTCCATTTCCTCGCAGGTATCAGGCGGCTTTTCAAAGCGCGGCACAATAGCAGCCGGGCGCCGATTTGGGGATGATTTGCATAACAATAGATCGCGATATTCTTTTGCGCTCTTAAAAACCGCCGCTAGGCTTCATCACCTCCTCGAAAACGCGGCAGCCCTCCATGACTTTCAAACGTTCCTCCCTGACCCTCCTGGCCGCATCCCTGGCCGCCGCCGGTGCGTTACTCAGCCCCGGCGCCCAGGCCGAAGGCAAGATCAGTATCGCCCAGCAGTTCGGCATCGGTTATCTGATCCTTGATGTAGTGCGCGACCAGCACCTGATCGAAAAACACGGCAAGGCACAGGGCCTGGATATCCAGGTGGAATGGAACAGCATTTCCGGCGCTACGGCCATGAACGAATCGCTGCTGGCCGGCGCGCTGGACGTGGTGTCGGCCGGTGTGCCGCCGATGCTCACCCTATGGGACCGCACCCAGGGCAAACAGAACGTCAAGGCCATCGCCTCCCTTGGTTCGATGCCCAACTACCTGCTGTCCAACAACCCCAAGGTCAAGACCCTCAAGGACTTCACCGAGAAAGACCGCATCGCCGTGCCCGCCGCCGGCGTGGGCTTCCAGTCGCGCACCTTGCAGATCGAAACCGCCAAGCAGTTCGGCGACGCCCACTACAAGAAATTCGATGACATCTCCATCAGCCTGGCCCATCCCGACGCCACGGCGGCGCTGATTGCCGGCGGTTCGGAGATCAATTCGCACTTCTCCAGCCCGCCGTTCCAGTACCAGGAACTGTTGAACCCCAACGTACACAAGGTGCTCAGTTCCTACGACATCCTTGGCGGTCCGGCCACCTTCAACGTGCTCTACACCACGCAGAAATTCCACGACGAGAACCCCAAGACCTACAAGGCGTTCTATGACGCCCTGGCGGAGGCGGAGACGATCATCAAGGCTGACAAACCGGCGGCGGCCAAGGCGTATATTCGCGTCGAGCAATCCAAGCTGCCGTTGGACCTGGTGGAGAAAATCGTCCAGGACCCGGAAATCGACTTCACCATCGTGCCGCAGCGGACCTATATTTATGCCGAGAAATTGCATGAGCTCGGCGTGCTGAAAAACAAGGCGGCGAGCTGGAAAGACTACTTCTTCGAAGAGGCCCACGGCGGCAACGGCAGCTGAACGTCGATCCCCATTGGACGTACGGTCAACATTGTGGGAGGGGGCTTGCCCTAATGCCGTTCAGTTAAGGCTTTTTTGTAGGAGCGAGCTTGCTCGCGAAGAACTCACAGGCGCCGCGTTCACTCAGGAAACACGCGTTATCGTTGACGTTTTTCGCGAGCAAGCTCGCTCCTACAGAAGGCGATGTACGCTTAACTGAACGGCATTAGGGCTTGCCCCGATAGCGGTGGGTCAGCTACAGATAAGCTGACTGTTCTACTGCCATCGGGGGCAAGCCCCCTCCCACATTAGTGTCAGCGGAAGAATTCACCGGGGGTGGCATCGAACTGCTGCCGAAACGCGTTGATAAACGCCGAGGTGGACTCATAGCCACAGCTCAACGCCACATCTGTGACCCGCTCGCCTTGCTCCAAGGCGGGCAGGGCGCTCAATAACCTTAAACGCTGGCGCCAGGCCCGAAACGTCAGGCCGGTGTCACGCACGAACAAGCGGCTCAGTGTCTTTTCACTGACCCCCAGCTTCCCGCTCCAATCGCCCAATGTCGTCTGCTGTTCCGGGTGCAGGTTCAAACTGCGATAGATCTGGCGCAACCTGGGGTCGAGGGGCAATGGCAGCATCAAATCCACTTGGGGCGCCGCCGCCAATTGATCCAGTATCACCTGGGCCAGGCGACCATCGGGGCCGTCCTCGGCGTATTCCACCGGCAACGCGCTGAAGCTGCGAATCAGCTCACGCAACAGGCTGCTTACCTCCAGCACCTGGCAACGTTCGGCGGCCCAGGCGGTGACCCGGCAATCCAAGTAGAGGCTGCGCATCTCGGTGTGGGGGGAGCTGTACACCCGGTGCGGCATGCCCGCCGGAATCCACACCGCGCGCTGAGGCGGCGCGACGAAACGGCCGGCGCTGGTCTGGATCTCCAGCACCCCGGAAATCGCGTAGGACAATTGCACCCACGGGTGGCTGTGCCGACGGGTGAGGGCGCGATTGGGCAGCGATTCGGTACGCCCATACACCGGCCGTGGCAGGCTGGAAAGCCCGGGCACGCTGCGGCGCACGGTTTTGTCATGTCCTTTAGGCGGCATTTACTGGCTCATTGGCGTTAGTCGGTAACAAGGCGTTACGTTAGAGTCGCGGTGACGCTCTTGGCAACCCCCGGAAGATCCTGCTTATGACTCGCCCCCGTTTTCTGCCTGACAACTTCACATTGACGCTGATCGCCACGGTGATCCTCGCCTCCCTGCTACCCGCCAGTGGCCAGACCGCCGTGGCCTTCGGCTGGGTGACCAACCTGGCGATCGCGCTGCTGTTTTTCCTGCATGGCGCCAAACTGTCGCGCCAGGCCATCGTCGCCGGGGCGGGCCACTGGCGCTTGCACTTGCTGGTATTCAGCCTGACTTTCGTGCTGTTCCCACTGCTGGGCCTGGCGCTCAAGCCGGTGTTGTCGCCGTTGATCGGCAAAGACCTGTACATGGGCATGCTTTACCTCTGTGCGCTGCCGGCCACCGTGCAATCGGCGATTGCCTTCACCTCCCTGGCCCGCGGCAATATCCCGGCGGCGATTTGCAGCGCGGCGGCGTCGAGCCTGTTCGGCATCTTCCTCACGCCGTTGCTGGTGACCCTGTTGATGAATGTCCACGGTGAAGGCGGCTCTACGCTCGATGCGATCTTGAAGATCAGTGTGCAACTGCTGCTGCCGTTTATCGCCGGGCAGATCGCTCGGCGCTGGATCGGCGCATGGGTGGGGCGTAACAAGGCTTGGCTGAAATTCGTCGACCAGGGCTCGATCCTGCTGGTGGTGTACGGGGCGTTCAGCGAGGCGGTCAACGAAGGTATCTGGCACCAGATCCCGCTGTGGGAACTGGGCGGCCTGGTGGTGGCCTGCTGCGTGTTGCTGGGCCTGGTGCTGTTGGCGTCCACCGTGTTGGGCAAGGTGTTTGGCTTTAACCAGGAAGACCGCATCACCATCTTGTTCTGCGGCTCGAAAAAGAGCCTGGCGACGGGCGTGCCGATGGCCCAGGTGCTGTTCGCCGGGGCGACCATGGGGGTGCTGATCCTGCCGTTGATGCTGTTCCATCAGATTCAGTTGATGGTCTGTGCGGCGTTGGCGCAGCGCTATGCCAACCGGCCGGAAAGCATCCCGGAAATGATGGGGCAGGTGGATCCGTGATCCCATGACCAGGCGCCGACGAAAATAGCCGCTCGGTCAGCCGTGTCGACATGTGCATCAACATGGGGTCGTGGGTGGGGAATCTTTCCCGGCTGTAGGGCGGCTCAGGTTGTCGGTCAAGGGCCGCTTGAGTTCAGGCGCGCGCTGGCCGGGCACAGGGTGTGCGACAAATGCGCGCAGTGCTGCGGTGATTGACGCGACGGGGAGTCCCCCGCCAGCCGTGGCACTCGCTTCAATGGGCACCGCGCTGCATCGCTGGCCGGCGCCCAGGCGGCCTGTCACGCTGGGCGTTATTACCACCCGCGTTACCCGTGGAGGGGCAAGCTCGGCAAGCCGATGGCGTTGCTCGCTGACGTGATGGCCCTGGCCTCGCCATGAGGGATCGGACGACGAATGCCTGGGATCAGCGTCAACAGCCGCCCGAGAAACCTATAGAATGCTGGGCGGCGGCGCTCCTCCTGGGTGGCCGCTCGATCATCGCCAGAGTGCCGTACCGTTCAATGAGCCTTTCAGCCGCAACCCCCCAAGCCAATTGGCAACCGGTCATCGCCCTGGCGCTGGCCGCCTTTGTGTTCAATACCACCGAATTCGTCCCCGTCGGGCTGCTCAGCGCCATCGGCGCCAGCTTCGACATGCCGATTGCCAGCGTTGGCCTGATGCTCACCATCTACGCTTGGGTGGTGTCGGTGACGTCACTGCCGGTGATGCTGCTGACCCGCAATATCGAGCGGCGCAAGTTGCTGATCGTGTTGTTTTGCCTGTTCATCGCCAGCCATATCCTCTCCAGCGTGGCCACTGGCTTCGGCCTGTTGATGGTCAGCCGTATTGGCATTGCCTTGTCCCATGCGCTGTTCTGGTCGATCACCGCCTCCCTCGCCGTGCGCCTGGCGCCCGCCGGCAAGCAGGTGCAAGCCCTCGGCCTGCTGGCCACCGGCACGTCCCTGGCGATGGTCCTCGGCATTCCCCTGGGCCGCCTGCTCGGTGAAGCCATGGGTTGGCGCACCACCTTCCTGGTGATCGCCGCCTTCGCCGCCGCCCTGGTGTTCTGGCTGGCGCGCACCTTGCCGCTGTTGCCCAGCCAGAACTCCGGCTCGTTGCGCAGCCTGCCACTGCTGTTCAAGCGCCCGGCGCTGGTGGCGCTGTATGTGCTCACTGCCATGACCGTGACTGCGCAATTCACCGCCTACAGCTACATCGAACCTTTCGTTGAAGGCGTTGCGGGCCTGAGCGGCAATGTGGTCACCCTGTTCCTGCTGGTGTTCGGTGGTGCGGGCATCCTCGGTTCGCTGCTGTTCAGCCTGGTACACCGCTTCAACCCCCATCTGTTCGTGATCGGTGCGGTGTTCCTGCTCGCGGCGTGCCTGGCGCTGTTGCTGCCATTGAGTGGTGCACAGTCGTACCTGGTGGGCCTGAGTGTGTTCTGGGGCATGGCGATCATGGGCTTCGGCCTGGCCATGCAGTCGAAAGTGCTGGTGTTGGCACCGGACGCCACCGATGTGGCCATGGCGATGTTTTCCGGTATCTACAACATTGGTATTGGCGGTGGCGCGCTGATGGGCAGTTGGGTCGGCAGCCAATTCGGCTTCGCCTGGATCGGCGCGGCGGGCGGGTTGCTGGCAGCGGTGGCGTTGATCGGGTATTGCCTGGCAATCAGGCGCTTTGGGCAGGGTGTAGCGCAGACGCCGGCTTGATCGCCGCGGGCGACCATTGGTCGCCTTCGAACACCCACACTGTTATTAAGTTGACGCCATTTTTTCCTGCTTTTAATATCCCCAGCCAATGATGGCATGGTGATGGCATTTGCTCGTCAGACACTGCCGGCAATCCACTCTTTAAAAGGACTTTTCCCGTGGCATTTCGCACGTTCCGAAACTGTATCGCCCTGTTTTTCATCTGCTCCGGCCTGTTTGGTTGCGCAGCCAATATCCAAAAGCCGGTTGAACTCGACACCCAGTTCTGGAACGACAAGAGCCAGACCATTGGTGTGGCCATGACTGCCTTGCCGCCCTCGGAGCTGGTGCTCGGTGGCAATCAGGGGCTGTTGGACCTGGCGATCAACAAGGGTGTCAACAGTAAACTCAGCACCCACGTCAGTACCTGGAAGCTGCAGGACGCCGCAAGTATTCCCGATGAAATCGTCGCCAAGCTGGTGGCCAAGGGTTACAAGGCCAAGCGCGTGGACGAGTCGATCGACCTCGCCAAGTTCAAGGAAACCAAATTCCGCGAAGGCTTCTTCGGCCGTGACCTGACGCCATTGCAAGCCAAGTACGGCGTGGATCGCCTGCTGTTGATCTCCTACACCGCCAGTGGCGCATACCGCACCTACTACAGCGTGGTGCCTACCAGCGTGCCGACCCCGCAAGTGGGCGGTATCGGCCTGGTGGTCGACCTGCGTGACAATCACCTGCTCTGGTACAAGCCGTTTGCCGTGACTCAGCCGGCGCAGGGTGAGTGGGACCAACCCAACTTCAGCAACTTGTCGAACGCCTACTACCAGGCCGTGGACAGCAGCCGTCAACTGGTCATCACTCCGTTCGCCCAATGAAGGTCCTGGGCAGTGCCTTGCTCATTGTCAGCGGCCTGATGCTGGGGGCGTGCGCCCAGCATCCGCTGCCTGAACCGGGCTTCAATACACCGTCCGCGCTGTCTTATATCAATGCCCACGGCGCCAAGGTCGAAGTGCGGTGGCCGGCGCAGGGCCTTGTCACCGCGTCGATGGTGATTGATAGCAAGCGCGCGGCGGACGCCGCTCAAGTCAGTGACAATGTCACCCGCAGCGCGGTGAATGCCGGGGGCGTGGTGGGGTTGTTGATCGCCAGCGCCATTAATACCCAGACCGGCGCGGGTGTGCTCGAACGCGATGCGCGCAATAGTGCGGAACACGATGCACGCCCGATGACGACGCTGCTCGGTGAGCAAAACCTGGAAGCGGCCTTTTCCCGACGCTATCAACAGACCGGCCAGGCGGCTGGCCTGCCTGCGGCACAGGGGCCGGTCAGCGCGCTGGTGCTGGTCGAACCGCAGCTGGTGCTGAGCGCGGACCGGGGCAGCTTTACCCTGGTCAACCGGGTACAGGTCCAGGACATCGCCGGGTCGGTGCTGTATCAACGGCGCATTGACGTGGTCGGGCAGCCGTTTCGCAGCTGTGGTGCGCAATGCATCGACGATGGCCACCTGGAGTGGGCCAAGGTGAATGAGCAACTCGAAGCCTGCATTGACGAGACCATGCGCGTGCTTGCACAAGACCTGCGCGCGGGCGAGGGGGTGGATGCAGGGGAGCAGACGGTGCGTTACGTGCTGGACGGTCGCCGTGTGGTTGAACGCGGTCGGCTGTTGCCGTCAGCCGGTGTGTATCACCGGTACCGTAACCTGGATGGCGCAATCAAGTCGGTACCGATGCCATTCGAAAACATCGCGGCGCAGGCGGTTTCACCCTGACCGGGCGGGCTTAGAGCCCGCCGAGCAAGGTCTCCAGCTTTTCCTGGTCACGGGCAAACTGGCGGATACCTTCCGCGAGTTTTTCCGTGGCCATTGCATCTTCATTCGACGCCCAGCGAAATTGCGCCTGCGTCAGCCGCTGGCGCGGTTCGCCGTCGGTGCCTGGCACCAGCTTGCGTTCCAGGGTGCCCTGGTCTTCGTCGAGCTTTTGCAGCAGGTCCGGGCTGATGGTCAGGCGGTCGCAGCCAGCCAGTTGTTCGATCTGGCTGAGGGTGCGGAAGCTGGCGCCCATCACCACGGTCTTGATTTCATTGGTCTTGTAGTAGTTGTAGATGCGCGTCACCGACTGCACGCCCGGATCATCAACGCCGGTGTAGTCCAGGCCGGTGTTCTTGCGGTACCAGTCGTAGATACGGCCCACGAATGGTGAGATCAGGAACACGCCGGCATCGGCGCAGGCCACGGCCTGGGCGAAGGAGAACAACAGGGTCAGGTTGGTCTGGATCCCGGCTTTTTCCAGGCGCTCGGCGGTGCGGATGCCTTCCCAGGTGGAGGCCAGTTTGATCAGCACGCGGTCGCGGCCGATACCGGCCTGGTCGTACAGGGCGATCAACTGGTTGGCCTTGGCCCACAATGCGTCTTCGTCGAAGGACAGGCGTGCGTCGACTTCGGTGGAGATGCGCCCGGGGATCACCTTGAGAATGCCGGCACCCACCGCCACTGCAAAGTGGTCGCAGGCCAGGCCCACGTCACCCTTGGCATGGGCCACGGCGCTGCGCAGCAGCTCGGCATATTCCGGGATGGCGGCGGCCTTGAGCAGCAGGGAGGGGTTGGTGGTGGCGTCGACCGGGCGCAGGCGGCTGATGGCTTCCAGGTCGCCGGTGTCACAGACCACGGTGGTGAATTGCTTGAGTTGTTCGAGCTTGGACGTCATGAGCGGCAGTCTCCAGAATGAGGGTTAGTGGTTCAGCGCCTGGGCGGTGTCGAGGTCGGTGATCAGGATGTCGAGGTAGCCGCCCTTGAGCGCCCCACGAATCGCCTGGACCTTGTTCAACCCGCCGGCGAGGCCGAGCACGCGGTGGATCGAGCGCAGCTTGGGCAGCGCTACCGACACCACGAATTCTTCATCTTCTTCCAGCACCGGCTTGCCCTGGGCATCGAAGTAGCGCAGGCAGATATCGCCGACGGCACCGCGTTCGGCGAGCAGGCGCAGCATGTCTTCGGTGTAGTAGTTGCCGCTGTTGCGCAGCAGCTGCGAGGGTTCCAGGTCGCCGATGCCGACAATCGCCAGGGTGATGCTGTCAAAGCGTTGCAGCACCTCCTTGACCTCTTCCATTTCGATGATGCGCTGCTTGCTTTCCACCGATTGCTCGATGCTCTGTGACGGCAGCAAAAACGCCGGGCAGTTGAGCAGGGTGGCCAGGCGTTGGGTCAGCAGGGTGGCTTCGAAGGCGCCTTTGTTGCCGACGCCGCCCAACAGTTGTACCACTTCCTGGGCGCCTTGCTTGCCCGGTTGTGCATGCAAATGGCCGACCATGGCGCGAATGGTGCTGCTCCACGACGAAATACCGATATGGTCCTGGGGTGACAGGCTGGTCTCCAGGTAATGAGCGGCGGCCGAGCCGATGGCCTGCTTGATGCTTTCATCGTTGCCCGGTTCGGTGGCTTCCACCACGATCACCCGGCGCACGCCATAACGGCGCTGCAATTGGGTTTCCAGCTCCAAGTGCAGGCCTTGCAGGCGCATGACCGTGATCTTGACCACGCCTTCTTGCAGCGCCCGGCGCAGGGCGCGGCTGATAAAGGATTGGGACAGGTCCAGCTGGGCGGAAATCTCGGACTGCTTGAGCCCTTCTTCGTAATAGAGGCTCGCGATCTTGGTGATCAGGCGCTGTTCTTCGATCTGGCTCATGAAGGCCTCGGTGGTGAAATCAATGCGGGTGAGGATACCAAACCCTTACGACATGATCAGGCCGCCGTCGATATTGATTGCCTGGCCGGTCAGGTAGGCCGCGTCATCGGAGGCCAGGAATGCCACCAATCCCGCCACGTCCGAGGGTTTGCCGGCTCGGCGCAGGGGGATGTTCTTGACCCACTCGGCCATCAGTTCACCCTTGCCATAGCGCTTTTCATCGGTGCTGAGGATCTCGCCCCAGACGCGGTCGTTGTAGTCCCACATCTCGCTTTCGATGATACCGGGGCAGAACGCGTTGACCGTGATGTTATGTCGCGCCAACTCCAGCGCCAGGCTCTGGGTGATGCCGATCACGCCCATTTTGCTCGCGGCGTAGTGCGGGGTGTAGATAAACCCCTGGCGGCCCTGGCCGGACGAGGTGTTGATCAGCCGGCCGCTGCCTTGCTTGACCATGTATTTGGCCGCTTCCCGGCAGCCCAGCCACACGCCGGTGGTGTTGACTTGCAGGACCTTGTCGAAGTCGGCACGGGGCATTTTGTCGTAGTGATCGATGGTGATGATGCCGGCGTTCTGTACCGACACGTCGATGCTGCCAAAGCGTGCGTGGCCTTCGCGGTAGAGCTTTTCGATATCGTCTTCACGGGTGACGTCGATGCCCAGCGCGAGGACATCGACCTGGTATTCCAGGGCCAGTTGGTCGGCGGTGAAGGTCACGCGCTCGAGGTCGTTGGAGGCCAGCACCAGGTTGGCGCCCTCCTGGGCGAAGCGCTCGGCAATGCCGGCGCCGATACCACGGCAGGCGCCGGTGATCACCACAGTTTTACCGCTGAATCGTTGCGACATGAGGGGCTCCTTACCAGCAGACAAAGCCGCCATCGACCAACAGGTCGACACCGGTGCAGAAAGACGACGCCTGGCTGACCAGGAAGATCGCCGGGCCGACCATTTCGTCCACGCTGGCCATGCGGCCCATGGGCGTGGTCTGTTCAAAGATCTTCACCTGGTCGGCGACTTCCGGGCGTGAGTTCATCGGCGTGGCGGTGTAGCCCGGGCTGATGCAATTGACCCGCAGGCCCTTGTCTGCCCACTCCATCGCCAGGCTTTTGCTCAGGTGGATCACCCCGGCCTTGGAGGTGTTGTAGTGGGCTTGCAACAGGCCACGATTGACGATGCTGCCGGACATGGAGGCGATATTGACGATCGCGCCTTTGCCCCGTGGCAACATCACCGCGGCCTGGGCCTGGCAACTGAGGAAGATGCCGGTGAGGTTGATGTCCAGGGTGGTTTGCCAGCGTTGCAGTTCCAGGTCCTCGGCGGCCTGGGCATTGGCGATGCCGGCGCAGTTGACGGCCACGCTGAGTGGGCCGAGTTCTTGTTCGGTTCGCGCGACCGCTGCATCCAGCGCGGCGCGTTCGGTGACGGTGCCGCTGAGGGCCAGGGCTCGACGGCCCAGGGCCTGGATGCGTTCTACCGTGCTGGCAATGCCGGGGCTGCCCGGAAGATCAAAGCAGGCGACATCCGCGCCCGCTTCGGCGAGCCCGACGGCGATAGCCTGGCCAATGCCGCTGCCGGCGCCGGTGACAAAGGCCACTTGGTCTTGAAGACTAAAAAGTTGCATGAACTACTCCAATCTTGAAATCACAGTGGAACCCCTGTGGGAGGGGGCTGTGCAGGTGTTTGGTTATGCGGTGGCCATTTCCATTACCGAAACCGGGGTGGCCTCGCCGCGCTCCAGAGTCCCCATTCGCCAAAAGTCACGACTGAAAAGCTGCATGGATAACTCCAATTTTGAAATCACAGTAGATCCCCTGTGGGAGGGGGCTTGCCCCCGATGGCAGTGGTGCAGTTACAGATGCATCTACTGACACTCCCTCATCGGGGGCAAGCCCCCTCCCACATTGGGATCTGTGCAGGTGTTTGGTTATGCGGTGGCCATTTCCATTACCGACACCGGGGTGGCCTCGCCACGCTCCAGAATCCCCATCTGCCGGCCCCGGCTCATCACCATCACGCGGTGTGACAGCCCGAGCACTTCATCCAGGTCCGAACTGACCACAATCACCGCCATGCCCTTGGCTGCCAGGTCGGCGATCACTTCGTAGATCGCTGCCCGCGCGCCCACGTCAATCCCGCGCGTCGGTTCATCAAGGATGAACACCTTGGGGTTGCGCGCCAGCCACTTGGCGATGATCACCTTCTGCTGGTTACCGCCGGACAGACTGGAAATCCGCGACTGCGGCGCACCTTTCACACCCAGCCGCGCCACCGCCGTGCGCGCGAATTCGCGCAGCGGGGCAGGGAACACCCAGCCGCGTTTGTCGAGCAAATCGGTGTTGCCATAAATCAGGTTGTCTTCGATGCGATGCTCCACCACCACGCCTTGCTGCTTGCGGTCTTCCGGTACCAGCACCACACCGGCCTGGATCGCCTCGAAGGGCGAGCGCAACTGGCATGTCTCGCCATCGAGCACCGTATGCCCTTGGATGTCCTGTGCCGCACCGGCTATGGTGCGCACCAGCTCGGTCCGCCCGGCGCCGACCACCCCGGCAATGCCGAACACTTCACCGGCGCGTACGCTGAAGTCGATGCCGTGCAAGGCAAACTCGCGGCAGGTCAGATCCTTGACCTGCAACATCACGCGCTCTTGCGGCGCCTGCAACGCAGGGAAAATTCGCTCCAGGCTGCGCCCGACCATCTGCTCCACCAATTCCCGCACTGGCACTTGCGCCGTGGCATGCAGGGCGATCTGGCGACCGTCGCGCAGCACCAGCACACGGTCGGCGATGCGCGCGATTTCTTCCAGGCGATGGCTGATATAGATGAATGACACACCCTCGGCCTTGAGCCGTTCCACCTGCTTGAACAGCAGCTCGGTTTCGTCCCCGCCCAAGGCCGCGGTGGGCTCATCGAGGATCAGCAGGCTGGCCTTGAGTGTCAGTGCCTTGGCGATTTCCACCAGTTGCTGGGCCGCCACGCTCAGGCCCTCGACCTTACGCGATGCCGGCACCTTGAGCCCCAGGCGCTCCAATTGGATCTGCGCCTGGGCCTCCATGTACTCGCGGTCGACCCGCCCGTGGCGCATGGGCAGGCGGCCGACGAAGATGTTTTCGGCGATCGACAATTGCGGCAACAGACGGATTTCCTGGTGGATCAGGCCGATCCCGGCCCCCAGTGCGGCACCCGGCGAGGCTGGGGTGTAGGGCTCGCCGAGCCAGGTCATGCTGCCCCCGGCTTCGGGTTGCACGAGCCCGGCGATGATCGACGACAAGGTCGACTTGCCCGCGCCGTTTTCGCCGAGCAACGCCAGGACTTCGCCGGGGCGAATATCCACATTGATCTGCGACAGCACCTGCACCGGGCCATAGGCCTTGCTGATATTGCGCAGGCATAGCACGGCATCGGGTTCAGCTGCACGGGTATCCAGAGCGGCTTGCATGACGACCTCCACGGCTTACGGGTGCTGTTGCAGGAACGGCGCGACGTTTTCTTTAGTGGTCAGCACGGTGGGCAGCAGTTGTTCCTTGGGCACGGCCTTGCCGGCTTTCAGGTCAATGGCCGAGGCCACGGCCAGGCGCCCCATTTTCTGCGTCTGCTGGGTCATGGTCGCGTTCAGCACACCGCTTTGCACGGCCTTGAGCCCGGCCACGTCACCGTCGAAACCGACCACCACCACCGGGTGATCGAGGTTGCCGACCTTCACCGCCTGGGCGGCGCCCAAGGCCATGGCATCGGCGCGGCCGAAGAACACGGTGATATTCGGGTCACGCTGGAGCAGGTCCTGGGCCACGGCGAAGCCTTTGTCCTGGGCCCATTCGGCGGGTTGCTGGGCCACCACCTTCAGGTTCGGGAAGGCTTTCAACCCTTCTTCAAAACCTTTGGCGCGATCATTCTCGGGGGTGGTGCCGAGCTGGCCTTGCAGGATCGCGATACGGCCCTTGCCGTCGGTGATCTTGCCCACGTATTCGGCCAGGGTCTTGGCCCCGTCCACGCTGTCGCTGGCGATAAAGGTGTCGCCGGGTGCGTCGGGGGCGTTGCGGTCGACAGCGATGACCGGGATGCCGGCAGCCTTGGCGGCTTTCACCGGCACACCGGCCGCAGTGGCGCCAGCCGGGATGTAGATCAGCACATCGATCTGGCGGGTGATCAAGTCTTCAATCTGGCTGACCTGGGTCGAAGAGTTGCCCTGGGCATCCACGGTGATCACCTTGATCCCCTTGGCCTTGCCCTCGGCTTCCACCGATTGCTTGATCTGGTTGAAGAAGTCGGCCTGCAGGTTGGCCACGGCCAGGCCGATGGTCAGGTCCTTGGCCCAGGTGGTGCCGGCGGCAGTGAGGGTGGCGGCGGCGAGAGCGGTGGCTAACAGCAGTTTCTTGGGGCTGAACATGTCGGTGACTCCTGGTTTTATTGTTGGAGGGTGTCAACTGTCGAACAGGTTTAACGGGCAGTGCTGGAGCGGCGTCGCAGGGTGTCGATGGTGACGGCGAGGGCAATGACCACACCGATCACCACTTGTTGAATGAAGGGCGAAACACCCAGCAGGTTGAGGCCATTGCGCAGCACACCAATGATCAACACGCCGACGAGGGTGCCGCCGATGCTGCCGACGCCGCCACTGAGGCTGGCGCCGCCAATCACCACGGCGGCGATGGCGTCCAGTTCCAGGCTCAGCCCGGCACTCGGTTGCGAAGAATCAAGGCGTGCGGCGAGGGTCACGGCGGCGATACCGGCGAGGGCACCGCTGATGGCGTACACCCACAAGGTAATCGCACGCACCTTGATGCCCGACAGCCGCGCGACTTCCGGGCTGCCGCCCATGGCGTAGAGGTTGCGGCCACCGGCACGAAAGCGCAGGAACACCCAGGCCACCACCAGCATCACCAGGAACAGCCCCACGGTGGCCGAGAGGAAACCAAAGTGGCGCACCGTGGCCAGGCTGGTGAACCAGTCCGGGTAGCCGACGATCTGCCGGCCTTCGGTGAGGATATTTGCCAGGCCACGGGCTACCGACATCATGGTCAGCGTGGCAATAAAGGGCGGCAGCTTGGCGTAGGTGATCAACCCACCGGACACCAACCCGGCGAGCATGCCGCTGGCAATCGAGATAGGAATCGCGAAGCCCAGCGGCACGGCCTGATCCTGATACAGCCAGCCGAGCATCATCATTGAAAAGGCCAGCACCGAGCCGACCGACAGGTCGATGCCGCCGATCACGATCACCGCCGTCATGCCAATCGCCAGGATGCCCAGTACGGTGACCTGATCGAGGATGTTCAGGCCATTGCGCAACGAAAAGAAGAATTCAGAGCTGAAGGAGAAGACCAGCACCAACAGCACCAGGCCGATCAGCGGGCCGCCGATGTTGCTGGGCAGCAGTTTCACCAGACGTGGGCGGGGTGGCGGCTTGAGTTCGGCCGGATGCTGGACAATAGCTTTGGCGTCCACAGTGTTCTCCTGATTTATTTTTTTTGGAGTGCTTTCAGGCGTCTTGAATATTTATGCGTGCCTGACTGTTAATTCAGATTCCAGTGACACCGTGTCAAAGTCAAGCGCTTAATTTTTCATGTGTGCCTCTAGGCTGGCACTTTCACACGCCACAAAGCCACGGGATAGATAAGCCCGCGTGGGATTTTGGCCGTTTGTCCGAGGGCTGTTTCCGGGGTTTATTTCATTTTTTCGCCGGTCGCTCACTTGACCTGCTGAGCGTTCGGCGTCTAAATAGAAATATATTGTCACTGCTGAATAAATATTCAAAACAGCTTTGGACACTTTCACCCCGCGTGGTCAGCCTCAAAGGAGCCGCTGCATGAATGCCTTCCAGTACGACGCCCACCAGATCAAGGAACAGGCCCGCCTGATCCGTCGCCATGTGATCCGCCTGAATGCCGACTCACCGGCCGGCGGTCACACCGGGGCTGACTTGTCGGAGACCGACATCCTGGCCACCCTGTATTTCCGCATCCTCAACACCGGCCCGGAACGTACCGAAGACCCGGAGCGGGATATCTATATCCAGAGCAAAGGCCATGGCGTGGGCGGTTTGTACTGCTGCCTGGCGCAGGCAGGCTACATCCCCACTGAGTGGCTGCCGACCTACCAGCACTTCAATTCCCACTTGCCCGGCCACCCGGTACGGCAGAAAACCCCCGGCATCGAACTCAATACCGGCGCGCTTGGGCATGGTCTGCCGGTGGCCGTGGGGCTGGCGTTGGCGGCGAAAATGTCCGGCAGCAAAAAACGCATCTACGTGCTGACCGGCGACGGTGAGCTGGCCGAAGGCTCCAACTGGGAAGCGGCGATGGCGGCGGCCAAGTACGGTCTGGATAACCTGTTTGTGATCGTCGACAAGAACAAGCTGCAACTGGCCGGCCTTACCGCCGAGATCATGCCGCTGGACCCGTTGGACGTGAAATGGGCGGCCTTCGGCTTCAGCGTCAGCGAATGCGACGGTAACGATGTGGGCCAATTGATCGAGGCCCTGGAAACCATGCAGACCAAGACCGGCGCGCCCCAGGTGCTGATCGCCCACACCATCAAAGGCAAGGGCGTGTCGTTTATCGAAGCCCGTCCCGAATGGCACCACCGCGTGCCCAAGGGTGATGAAATCAACGCGGCACTGGAGGAGTTGAACCATGGCGAGTGAACATTTGGCGAGCGTCATGGTGGACGCGTTTATCGCCGCCGTCGATGCCGGGCTGGACGTGGTGCCGGTGGTCAGTGACTCCACCTCTACGGCCAAGATCGGTCCGTTTGCCCAGCGCTTTCCCGAGCGTCTGATTAACGTCGGCATTGCCGAACAGTCCCTGGTCAGCGTCGCTGCGGGCCTGGCCCTGGGCGGCAAGATCGCCGCTACCTGCAATGCGGCGCCATTCCTGATTTCCCGCGCCAATGAGCAGATCAAGGTCGACGTCTGCTACAACCAGGCCAACGTCAAGATGTTCGGCCTCAATGCCGGCACCAGTTACGGCCCGCTGGCCAGCACCCACCACAGCCTCGACGATATCTCGGTGATGCGCGGCTTTGGCAATGTGCAGATTTTCGCCCCGGCGGATGCGCGTGAATGCCGTCAGATCGTCGATTACGCGCTGCGCTATCACGGCCCGGTGTATATCCGGCTCGATGGTAAGGCCCTGCCGGATGTGCACGAGGGCGACTACCAATTCGTGCCTGGGCAGGTGGATATCCTGCGCCAAGGCGCGGATGTGAGCATCGTGGCCTTGGGCTCGGTGGTGCATGAAGCGGTGGATGCGGCCGCATTGCTGGCGGAACAGGGCATCCAGGCGCAGGTGATCAACCTGTCGTCGATCCGGCCCTTGCAGCGCGATGTACTGCTCAGCGCATTGAGCGGCACGCGCGCGGTGATCAGTGTGGAAGAGCACAATATCAACGGCGGCGTCGGCAGCCTGGTCGCCGAAGTGCTGGCCGAAGCTGCATTGGGTATTCCCTTGATCCGCCTGGGCATTGGCGATGGTGAATACGCCGCCGCCGGCGCCCGCGAACCGACGCGCGCCTTGCATAACATTGATGCGGCTGGGATCGTGGCGGCTGCCACTCGGTTGCGGTGAATCCCATGAACAACAACACTCCGCTGATCCTGGCGCTGGATGAAGGCACCAGCAACGCCAAGGCGGTGCTGGTCAATGAACTTGGCCAGGTGATTGCGCGCGGTTCGCGGCCACTGAGCATCAGCCATCCCCAGGCCGGGTTTTCCGAACAGGACCCCCTGTTGATCTGGCAAAACACGTTGGCGGCGATTGAAGAATGCCTGGCCCAGGTGGATCGTCCGATCACTGCGCTGGCGATCAGCAACCAGCGTGAGTCGGTGGTGGCGTGGGATCGTCGTAGCGGCGAGCCGCTGTCGCCTTGCATCAGTTGGCAATGCCGACGCTCCACCGCGTTGTGCACCCAGCTGCATGCGCAGGGCCATGAAGCACTGATCCTGGAGAAGACCGGGCTGGCATTGGACCCGATGTTCTCGGCGGGCAAATTTCGCTGGATTCTCGATCACCTTGAGGATGGCCACGGCCGCGCCGCTGCCGGGCAGATCTGCCTGGGCACGGTCGACAGCTGGCTGTTGTGGAAACTCAGCGGCGGCCAGGTGTTCGCCACCGACTATTCCAACGCCGCGCGTACCCAACTGTTCAACCTGCACACCTGTGCCTGGGATCCTGAGCTTTTGCAGCTGTTCGCCATTCCGGCCGCGGCCTTGGCACCGATCCAGCCGAGCGCCGGTTTCTTCGCCGAAACGGTCGCCGTGGGCAGCTTGCCCGCCGGTATCCCGGTGATGTCGATGATCGGCGACTCCCATGCGGCGCTTTACGGGCAGGGCGGTTTCGCGCCGGGGCTGGTCAAGGCCACCCTCGGCACCGGTTCGTCCTTGATGACGCCCATAAGCGGCCCGATTGCCTCCACCCATGGCCTGTCGACCACCTTGGCTTGGCACGACGGCAGCCAGCCCACCTTCGGCATGGAAGGCAATATCGTCCATACCGGCGCCGCCGTGCAGTGGGCTTCGCGGTTGGTGGCCGGGGAGTCCCTGGACGCCTTGACCGAACAGGCCGCGCAACTGCCGGATAACGGTGGCGTGTATTTTGTGCCGGCGCTCTCCGGTCTCGGCGCACCGCACTGGAAGGCCGACGCCCGTGGGCTGATCTGCGGGTTGACCGAAGCCACGTCCGGCGCGCATATCCTGCGCGCGTCGCTGGAATCGATCGGCTATCAGATTCGCGATGTGTTCGAGGCCATGCAGCAAGACATCGGCAGCCCGCTCAAGGAACTGTGGGTGGATGGCGGCGCCACGCGCAACCGTTGGCTGATGCAGTTCCTGGCCAACCTGTTGCAACGGCCGGTGGTGCGCAGCCTGTCGCCGGAAGTCTCGGCGCTGGGCGCAGCGCACCTGGCGGGGAGGGCGCTGGGGATTTGGGCGAGTGATGAGGCGCTGGGTGCATTGGAGCGCCAGCGCGAGCGGTTTGAACCGCAGGATGACCCGGCGATGGCAGG
Organism: Pseudomonas gorinensis; assembly: GCF_042015035.1. NCBI lineage: Bacteria > Pseudomonadati > Pseudomonadota > Gammaproteobacteria > Pseudomonadales > Pseudomonadaceae > Pseudomonas > Pseudomonas gorinensis. Next base: position 4,575,976 of record NZ_CP167125.1, on the reverse strand, counting down.
GCGTTACACCGAGTGGAAAAACGCCCTGGCCCGCACACTCCTCTAACTTGGCATCCACGGCCTTGAGCAACAGCCGCGATTTGACGGGGTGTATAGGGATCAAAAGTGTGAGAGGGGGCTTGCCCCCGATGGCGGTGTATCAGTCAGCTCATCTGTCACTGACCCACTGCCATCGGGGGCAAGTCGAATCGTCGCACCGCCCCTCCCACATTTGGCCTGTGCAAGCCTCAAGGGCGCCAGGTCTGCACATCCGTGGCATCCACGGCCTTGGGTAATAACCCCGCCTTGAAGAACGCATCGGCAATCTTCTGCTGCTCACCCAACTGATCCACCGTCACCGGCTGCACCTGATAACTGCGGTGCGCGTTCGCCGCTTCCACCGTGGCCACATCCAGGTTGCCCCACAACGGCCCAAGCACTTTCGCTGCGTCCTGGGGGTGGGTCTTTATCCATTGGCCGGCTTTTTCCAACTGTTCATACACCACTTTCAACACGTCGGGATGGGCCTTGGCGTACGGCGTGCCGGTCAGGTAGTAACGCTTGTAGCTGGCCAGGCCTGCGCCATCGGCCAGGGTGCGCGTCGGTAACTGGCGCTGCACGCTGGTGAGGAAGGGTTCCCAGGTCACCCAGGCATCCACCTTGTTGTTCTCGAACGCCGCGCGACCATCGGCCGGCGAGAGGTAGGCCGGTTCGATATCCGAGAACGCCAGGTCGGCCTTGGCCAACGCGGCAATCAACAGGTAGTGCGTGCCGGCGGCTTTGGTGACCGCGACCTTCTTGCCTTTCAAGTCCGCCAATTGCTGGATCGACGAATCCTTGTGCACCACGATCGCCTGGGCGTTGGGCGAGGGCGCTTCCTGGGCGAAGTAGGTGAGCTTGGCCTGGGCCGCCTGGGCGAAGATCGGCACGGTGTCGGCCACGTCGGCGCTGATGTCCACGTTGCCGACATTCAGTGCTTCCAACAACGGCAGGCCACTGGGGAACTCGTGCCAGGACACATCGATATGCTCGGCTTTGAGGGCCTTTTCCAGGGTGCCTTGGGTTTTCAGCAGGGTGATCAAGGTCGAGGATTTCTGGTAACCGATGCGCAGGGTTTCCTGGGCTTCGGCGCTTACGGCGACGGCAAAAGCGAGTAACCCTAATACAGCGGCGAGGGGACGACGTATGGACATGGCGCGCTCGATGTTCAACGAAATTGCGCCAAGCATAAAGTTCTAAAAACCATTCGATAAATAATTTTTGGATCTGAGCTTAGGGCACTTTTATCCGCTTGCTGCTCATCGGGCATAACCCTGTAGTTATAGGGCTAATTCATAAAGTCCAGTCATTAATATAAACAATAGAATTTTTATGCACATGCCTGTCATGGCCCCATCCCGCCAGATCCATTTCTGTTGAGCGCGCTTTCTGTGGCGAGCGGGCTTGCCCTAATGCCGTTCAGTTAAGCGTACATCGCCTTCTGTAGGAGCGAGCTTGCTCGCGAAAAACGTCAACGATAACGCGTGTTTCCTGAGTGAACGCGGCGCCTGTGAGTTCTTCGCGAGCAAGCTCGCTCCTACAAAAAAGCCTTAACTGAACGGCATTAGGGCTTGCCCCGCGTTGGGCTGCGCAGCAGCCCCAATAAGCCCACCGCGTTATTTCAGACAACACTCGGTGGCAGGATTCAGGGCCGCTTCGCCCCCCAACGTGGGTGGGGATGCTGCCGGTGGCGTATCGCAAGAAATTCCTCAGCACCCTGGGCTGAATCAACGGCGCAGCTGCGGCTCGCCTTCAATGCAATCGACCAAAAATTCCATCACCACTTTCACCGACGGTGAGCGCCGCATATCCGGGTACACCGTCAGCCAGATATCGCGCACCGGCCCGTCGCTGGCGGTGGGCAAGCGCGCCAGTTGCGGGTCGTGATCACCCACCAGCGTCGGCAATACCACCGCGCCCACCTGGGAGCGGGCCGCCATTTGTTGGGTGATCAACTCACTGGCGGCAAATACGATCGGGCGCTGGCCGCGCAGTTGGTGCATCCACGCTTGCTGGGGCAGGTGGTCGCGGCTGCTGTCGTAGGCGATGAACGTCCAGTGGGCGGCGGGCAGTTGCTTGAACACTGGCGCGGCATACAACCCGAAGCGCACCACACCGACCTTGCGCCGCACCAGCGCGTCCTCGTCGGGGCGTACGGTGCGCAGGGCGATATCGGCTTCGCCCTTATCCAGCGCGGCCAGTTGGGTGGAGGGCATCAGCACCAGGTTCAGCTGTGGGTACTGGGCTCGCAAGTGCGCCACGTGGGGCGCGATGCAATGGTTGGCAATGGACGGCGGGCAACTGACCCGTACCGTGCCGGCCAGTTCGATGGACGCTACCCGTGACAAGCGCATGACTTCGGTAGCCATCTCGCCCATGCCCGCCGCCAGTTCAGCCAATGCCCGGCCCTGGGCAGTGAGTGGTCGGCTGCGGGGCAGGCGGTCGACCAGTTTCACCCCGAGGGCTGTTTCCAGGGCGTCGACCCGGCGCCCGACGGTAGCGTGTTCCACCTGCAACTCGCGGGCGGCGGCCGACAGCGATTGGGTGCGGGCCAAGACGGTGAAGTAATACAGGTCCTGCCAATCGAACATCGGGTTATTTCCGCACAGAGGTTGGGAGGGTTTGGGGAATTTTCCTACTGATAAGGTCCTTTTACCATGGCCGCTTCCCAGTGCAAACGGAGTTGTTCCCGATGAAAGCCATCACCCTGCAAACCTATGGCGGACCCGAGGTTGCCCTGCTGCGCCATGACGCTCCCATACCCCAGGTCACGCCAGGCCATGTGCTGGTCAAGGTGGCCTGTGCCGGGATCAATTTCATGGATGTCCACACGCGCCAGGGCAAGTACGCCCAATCGACGACGTACCCGGTGCGCCTGCCTTGCACCTTGGGCATGGAAGGCGCCGGAGTGGTCGTTGACGTAGGCGCCGGCGTCAGTCATTTGCACGTCGGTGATCGGGTCGCCTGGTGTATCGCCTGGGGGGCTTATGCTGAATACGCCGCTGTGCCGGCGGACAAAATCGCGCAGATTCCCAGCGCAATCACCTTCGATCAGGCGGCAGCCGCGATGTTCCAGGGCTGCACCGCCCATTACCTGATTGACGATGTGGCGCGCTTGCACGCCGGCAGTACCTGCCTGGTGCATGCGGCGTCGGGCAGCATTGGCCAATTATTGGTGCAGATGGCGCGGCGGTTGGGCGCGACGGTATTTGCCACCGGTAGCAGCGCTGAAAAATGCGCGATTGCCCTGCAACGCGGTGCCCATCAGGCCTGGACGTATGACGAAGGGCGATTCGCCGAGCGCGTGCGCGAGGCTACGGCGGGGCAGGGCGTAGATGTGGTGTTCGACTCACTGGGCAAAACCACCTTGCGTGACAGTTTCCGCGCTTGCCGCACGCGAGGCTTGATCGTCAATTACGGCAATGTCTCGGGCTCGCTGACGGACCTGGACCCGATTGAACTGGGGGAGGCCGGCTCACTGTTTTTGACGCGGCCACGCTTGGCTGACCACATGGCCGATGGCGCGACCGTGCAACGGCGAGCCAATGCTGTTTTTGCGGCGATGTTGGAAGGATCGCTGACGGTGGAGATCGAGGGACATTACAGCCTGGAGACGGTGAAGCAGGTGCATGCGCGCATCGAGGCGCGGCAACAAATAGGTAAGGCGGTGGTGTGGGTGGACCGCGACGTGGTTTGATGCAGACGAAAAAAAACCGGCTGATCAGGCCGGTTTGGGGTACCCCGCGAACAGCGCGGGGTCAGGCGTTGTTGCTGTGCAGGCGATCAGCGCCGCCTTCGGCCAGGCCACGTTCTTGCAGACGATCAGCACCGCCTTCGGCGACACGGTTGCCATTCAGGCGATCAGCACCACCTTCGACCAGGCCACGTTCTTGCAGACGGTCAGCACCGCCTTCAGCGACACGGTTGTCATTCAGGCGATCCGCACCACCTTCGACCAGGCCACGTTCTTGCAGACGATCAGCACCGCCTTCAGCGACACGGTTGCCATTCAGGCGATCTGCACCGCCTTCGGCCAGGCCACGTGCTTGCAGACGGTCAGCACCGCCTTCAGCGACACGGTTGCCATTCAGGCGATCCGCACCACCTTCGACCAGGCCACGTTCTTGCAGACGATCAGCGCCGCCCTCAGCGACACGGTTGCCATTCAGGCGATCAGCACCGCCTTCGACCAGGCCGCGTTCTTGCAGACGGTCAGCACCGCCCTCAGCGACACGGTTGCCATTCAGGCGGTCGGCCCCGCCTTCGGCGACGCGGTTGGCATTCAGGCGATCCGAGCCGCCTTCAGCGACGACTGGGTGGGCAAAAGCGTTTGCAGCGAGTACCGAGAAAGCGAGGCTAAGCAAGAGTTGGCGTTTCATGATGGTGTGCTCCAAGTGTTTTAGTTGGGGTGTTGCCGGGTATGGGTTTGATGTTACGCGTTGCATTTTTTAAGAGAACTTCATTGGGCTGATGGTGACTATCGACGCCGGCGATGGCCCGCATGGGCGGGCCATCAAGGGCCGTCATGGCATCTGCGGCTGTTCTTGAGGGCGCAGGTCAAACACCAGCACCTCGGCATCCTCACCCTGGCTTATGCGGATCTGGCGCTCGTCACGTACTCGGGCACCGTCGCCTTCCTGCAAGCGCTGGCCATTGATCTCCACGCTGCCGCGGGCCACATGGATGTACACGTGGCGGTTTGGCGCCAGGTCCAGGCTGGCGCTTTCATCGCCGTTGAACAGCCCGGCATACACCCGCGCATCCTGGCGTACATGCAGCGAACCCTTGGCGCCATCCGGCGAGATGATCAACTGCAGGCGCCCACGTTTCTGTGCTTCGCTGAAGTGTTCCTGCTGATAGCGCGGCTCGGCGCCGGCCACGTTCGGCACGATCCAGATCTGCAGGAAGTGCACGCCACGGGTCTGGCTGTGGTTGAACTCGCTATGGGCCACGCCGCGGCCGGCGCTCATCAGTTGCACATCGCCGGGGCGGATCACCGAGCCGGTGCCCAGGGTGTCCTTGTGTTCCAGGGCGCCTTCGAGCACATAGGAGAAAATCTCCATGTCGCGGTGCGGGTGCTGGCCGAAGCCTTTGCCGGCGGCGACGCGGTCGTCATTGATCACCAGCAGGTCGGAGAAACCCTGTTCCTTGGGGTTCCAGTAGTTGGCGAACGAGAAGGTGTGGAACGACTTCAACCAACCGTGATTGGCGGCGCCGCGTTCCGAAGCTTTGCGAAGGGTCAGCATGGTGGTGTCCTCAAGTGAGCGCGGGCTGCGACATGCAGGGCGCTTGCGTTGAGAAGAAGATTACTGGTTACCCAGATATTCATTAAGAAGCTAAAAACTGAATAACTGTCTCATGTGGGTTGACAGTAAAAGACGTGCCATAATGCCGGCCGCATTCTTTTCCGATGGACGTCTCTCGTGATGAAAACCGTGGCCATGGCGCTGTTTCCGGACTTCCTCCTGCTCGACATGGCCGGGCCGCTTGAAGTGTTTTCGATTGCCAACCGCTACCTGCCGCCGGCGCAGCACTACCAGATCCTTACCCTGGGCACCGAACCGGGCCCGCTGCGTGCGTCCAACGGCGTCGTCGTCCAGCCCGACCTGCTGTTGGAGCAGGCGCACGATGCCTACGACCTGTTGCTGGTGCCCGGCGGCCCCGGTGCCTATAACGAATGCCATCCCGACTTGCTGCCCTGGCTGCGAGCCGCTGCACCTCGGTCGCGGCGTTTCGGTTCGATCTGCACCGGCGCCTTTGTGCTGGGGCATGCGGGGTTGCTCGACGGCCACCGGGTGACCACTCACTGGCACTACACCGACCGCTTGATCAAAGCCTTCCCCCAGGCCATCGTCGAGACTGACCGCATCTACCTGCAGGACGGTCGCTTGATTACGTCGGGTGGGGTCACGGCCGGTATCGACCTGGCGCTGTCGGTCGTAGCCCAGGACCATGGCAAACAGGTGGCAGTGGAAGTCGCCAAGGTGCTGCTGGTGGTGATGAAACGCCAGGGCGGCCAGGCTCAGTTCAGCCCGATGACCGCCGCCGTGTCGCCCCTTGAAACCGCGATTACCCGTGTGCAGAACCAGGTACTGGCCCATTTGGATCAGCCACACACCATCGAGTCGATGGCGGCGCTGGCGGGCATGAGTGCCCGGCATTTTGCGCGGCTGTTTACCAAGGAGGTGCAGATGACGCCCATGGCCTTCCTGCAAGGCGCGCGCATCGACCGCGCGCGGCATTTGCTGGAAACCACCGACCTGCCGCTCAAGACCGTGGCCTTCTACGCCGGTTTTGGCAGCGTGCGGCATATGCGTTTTCTGTTCACTGAAAAGCTCGGCCTCAACCCCACCCAATACCGACAACAGTTCAGTTAACGACAGGATGTCCGTCTCGCGCACCTGAATGTCCGTGACGCTCCCTGTGCCAGCATTGTCCTGTCACGGGTAGCTGGCAAGATAGCGCCAGGCCCATGGAAAAGGAGGCGCAGACGCCCAAGCTCGGGTGTTTCAGCGCTGTTACGGACATGAACAACCCGCACTCGGTGAGCTTCGGCCCCTACACGTTTCACCGACAACAGCGCCTGGTCAGCAAGTCTGGCTGGCCGGTGCCGCTGGGCGGGCGGGCCCTGGATATCCTGGCGGTGTTGCTGGAAACCCCTGGGCAGTTTGTCAGCAAGGACACCCTGATCGCGCGGGTCTGGCCGTGCAGCGTGGTCGAGCAGAACAACCTGCGCGTGCATATCGCGGCCTTGCGCCGGGCATTGGATGGCCAGCGCTATATCCTCAACGACCCCCAACGCGGGTATTGCTTCGTGGCGCCGGGGCAGGGCACCGTGGCCGCGACTACCCCGAGGCACAATCTGGCCGTGCGGCTCAGCGCGGTGATCGGTCGCGATGAGTTGCTGGGCGTGCTGGTGCGGCGCCTGTCCGGGCAACGCCTGATGACGTTGACCGGAAGCGCCGGCGTGGGCAAAAGCACCTTGGCGCTGGCACTGGCCGAGCGCGTGCTGCCGCGCTACGGCGACGGCGTGTGGTGGGTGGACCTGGCGACGGTCGAGGCGCCGATGGAAATGCTCCGCCACGTGACCCGAACGCTGGGTCTTGAAGCCTGCAATAACGCCCGTGAACTGGCGCGCCAGTTGGCTTCACACCAATTGCTGCTGGTGCTGGATGGCGCTGACCTGTTGCTCGCCGCCTGTCGGCATCTGGTGCGCACGCTGCTTGAGCGGGCGCCTCGGGTGACGGTGTTGTTGAGCAGTCGTGAAGCCCTGCAGGTCCCCGGCGAATGGGTGCAACGCGTGCCCCGGTTGGCATTGCCGATGCCGTACGCCTGGGCCAGTGTCGAGCAGGCAATGATGTACCCGGCCGTGCAACTGTTTGTCGCTCGGGTTCGGGCCGGTCAGCAGGGCTTTGCGCTGCGGCCCCAGGACCTGGCACCGCTGCGTGATATCTGCCGGCGTCTGGATGGTATTCCCTTGGCCCTCGAACTGGCGGCTGCCCAGGTCGATGCCTTGGGGGTACACGGTGTGCAGGCGCAATTGCGCAATGGCTTGCAGGTGCTGACCCGGGGCCGGCGCACGGCGGTTGAACGGCACCGCTCCATGGCCGCGGCCCTGGACTGGACCTACCAGCGCCTTAGCCTGCCGGAGCGCTGGCTGTTCCTGCAATTGGGTTTGTTCAAGATGGCGGTGACCTTGCCGACCCTTGTCACGCTGGTCGCGGGTACCGAGCTGGAACACGCCGACCTGGCGTACCTGCTGGGGCGTCTGGTCGCCACTTCGTTGCTGACGGTCGAGCCCGGTCCGGGGGCGCAGCGTTATCGCTTGCTTAACAGCGTGCGCAGCTACGCGCTGATGCAACTGCGCGACCCGGTGCAGGTGGCGCGTTTGCAGCAGGGTTATGGGCATTACCTGGGGCCGTTTTCAGGCCGGCCGTTGGTCCTGCAACTCGTCGAGCAGGCTGCGTGCGCGGATTAGGTCCTGGCTGGCGAAACCTTCGGTGAATCGCGCGTAAACCCCACCCAGCAGTTCGCGAGCGGCCTGCCGGCGGCCTTGTTTTTGCCACAGTCGCGCCAGCGACTCCGCAGTGCGCATCTCCCAGGCCAGGGCGCCTTGTTGTTGCGCCAGGCCCAGGGCTTCCAACAGCAGGGTTTCGGCGGCGTCGGGCGCGTCCTGGTGCAGCAACGCCTGCGCGCGCACCCGCAGCAATTCCGGCGCGCACCAGCCGGCGGCATCGCTGCGCACCCGCTCGACCGCGGGTTCGTCCACCGTCGCAACGCCCAGTGTAATCATGATGTCCTTGACCAGGCCGAGGCCGTTCAAATCCCCTTGGCCTGGCCCGTCGGCATAGTGCGCCGCCCAGGTCTGGAACAGCTGGGCCGAATGGCGCTGGGCATGCTGTAACAGCAGTGCCTGCAATGCCTGTGCGGCCGCGCCATCGCCGTTATAGCGGGCGATCACCACACCGGCCAGGGCCAGGGTGTAGCAGATCGAGGTGCCATGGTTGATCTGCAAGGCCAGCTCCAGCGCCTGGCTGGCGGTCCGCCAGGCGCGCTCGGGAGCCCCGCGCAGCCATTGGATGCGGGCAAGCACGGTCAGTGAGGCGACGCTCTGGTCGTATTGCACGCCGAAGCCATGGGTGAACCGATTGAGATGGCCGCTGTGGGCCATGCGCTGGATCACCTGTTCGGCATTGTGCAGGGCCAGTGTCTGGTTGCCTGCAAAATGCTGCGCCAGTACTCGCAGGCGCTGGGCGCTCAGGTCCAGCAGCGGGTCGGTACGTGGGTCGAGACGATCGAACTGCACACTCTGTTCCAGGGCTTCGCGGTAGTGACCGGCACACAGGTTGACCGCCATATGCCCGGAAACGGCCCGCAATTGGCCCGCAACGTCCTGACGCGCTTCGGCCAACTGCCTGGCCTGCTCGAAGGCGGCGATCGTCTGGGGCGCCCCACCCAGGGCGTGATAGGACAGGCTGCCCAAGGCCAATTGCAGTTGCATCATCAACTGGGTGCAGGGCGCGCTCGACTGCTGCATCAATACCAGCGCCTTGCCCACATAGAACCTGTGCTCGCGCAGCAGGGATAATTCCTGCCACAGCGGCATTGCGCTGACCGTCAGGCGAATGCCCAACTGCTGCGTGCCCTGGTCGCCCAAGCCCCAATCGAGGGCGGCGCGGACGTCTTCGCGTAGGGGTGCGTAGCGGTCGATCCAGGCTTGGGTCGCCGTGCGCTCCCAGTCCTCCCGCGCCTGCTCCATCAATACCAGGCAGCGCGCGGCGTGGCGCTCGCGGGTGGTGTCGAGTTCATCGGCCTGGCTGAGTTTTTCCAGGGCATAGGTGCGGGTAATGTCCAGCAGGCGGTACACCACCTCGTCATCGCCGGGCTCCACGTTGAGCAGGGACTTGGCCACCAGTTGGCTGATCGAACCGAGCACTTCGGCCGGGGCAATCGGCTCTCCGGCGATCACTGCCGCCGCGCTGGCCAGGCTGAACCCGTCACGAAACACCGCCAGGCGGCGCAAGCAAATCTGCTCGCAGTGCGTGAGCAGGTCGAAGCTCCAGTCCAGCGTAGCGCGCAGGGTCTGCTGGCGGGGCAGCGCACTGCGCCGGCCACGGGTGAGCAGGCGGAAGTTGTCTTCCATTTGCACCAGCAGGCGTGGCAAGCCGAAGCGTTCGATTTGCGCCGCTACCAACTCGATGGCCAGCGGAATGCCGTCCAGGCGCTGGCAGATGTCAATGGCCAGGGGCAGTTCGGCTTCGCTCAGTTCAAAACTGTCCTGATGGGACATGGCCCGTTCGATCAGCAGTTGCAGGGCCGGGTAGCCCAGGGCCTGGGCACGGTTGCCAGTGGCGGGCGGGCAGGCCAGGGGCTCCAGGCGTTGCACATACTCACCCTCGGCGCGCAGGGCTTCGCGGCTGGTGGTGAGGATATGCAGGTGGGGCGCATGGCGCAGCAACGTTTCGCAGATCAGGGCCATGTCATCGAGCAGGTGCTCGCAGTTGTCGATTACCAGCAGCAACTGACGTTCGTGCAGGCTGCGCGCGAGGGCGAGCAGCGGCTCATGCTCGGTAAGCGTCAGGTCGAGCAGGGCGGCGAGGTTGGGCAGGATCATCGACGGCGCACTGAGGGGCGCCAGGTCCAGCAGGCGAATGCCATCGGCGTAGTGCCCGATCAGCAGCTCCGCGACCCGCAGCGCCACGGTGGTCTTGCCGATCCCCCCGGCCCCGGTCAGGGTGATGAAACGCTGTTGCGGCAATTGCTGCACCAGCGCGTCGATCAGCGCCTGGCGGCCGATCATTCGTGTACGCCGCAGCGGCAGGTTGTGGCCTTGGCTGTGGGGAGGGCCGTCGGTGGGCAGGGTCATCGGCTCGATGCTCAGTGGGGCGACAAAACTGTAGCCGCGCTGGGCTACCGTCACGATATAGCGCTGCCCGGCCTGGCCATCGCCCAGCGCCTTGCGCAACGCCGCCATATGCACCCGCAGGTTGCCGTCTTCCACCACGCTTTTCGGCCAGACCCGCGCGATCAGTTCCTGCTTGCTCACCACATTGCCGGCCTGCTCCAGCAGGATCAGCAGAATCTCCACCGCGCGCCGTCCCAGGCGCAATGGGCGGCCGGCCTCCAGCACCAGGCGTTGGCGCGGGTGAATGCGGTACGGGCCGAAGTGTACGGCCTGGTCGCTGAGGTCATTCATGCTGGCGCAGGCCCTGAAAAGACAATCGCCTGAGCATATTCCACGTCGGCAAGGATCACTAGGCGGCAATCACCTGCTTGCGGCGCAATTGGTGATTTCGCCAGGTCATCGGGTTCACCCCTTCGCTGCGGGTGAAGATATGACAGAAGTGCGCCTGGTCGCAGAACCCACATTCCAGGCTGATTTGCGTCAGGCTCAGCGCGGAGCCGATGATCAGTTCCTTGGCGCGCTGGATGCGCTGCTGGCGTATCCACTCCTGGGGCGACAGCCCCGTGGTGCATTTGAATGCGCGGGAAAAATGGCTGCGCGACAAGGCGCAGGCTTGGGCGAGGTCGGCGATTGCCAGGCTTTCGCCAAGGTTGGCGAGGATCAGCTGCTTGGCGATACGTTCGCGTCGGGGGCAGAGGCCACCGATGGAGGATAAGCGTGGAGCACAGTGCTCAAGTCGGGCCATGACGAATTTCCGCAGTCGATGGGAGCATTCCCGGTGAATGGATGCAGTCTAGACCGCTTCATTCTTGGGGCCTAACCGTCTGGCTGACGAGTTAATCGTTGTTAATTTCGCCAGGTGCCGGCACGGAAAAGACAGCACAGGCATGCAATCCAGAGCGTGCCCTGCGTGCTTATCTGGTGGCTTGCCAACCGTTTGGATATCGCCATGAACCGCAACGACCTGCGCCGCGTCGACATGAACCTGCTGGTGATTTTCGAGGCCCTGATGTTCGAGAAGAACCTGACCCGGGTCGCCGAAAAACTCTTCATGGGCCAGCCGGCGGTCAGCGCGGCCTTGGGCCGTTTGCGCGACCTGTTCGACGACCCGTTGCTGCTGCGCAACGGGCGGGGCATGGAGCCCACGCCACGCGCGGTGGCGATACTCAAGGAGCTGCAACCGGCCATGGACACCATTTCAAGCGCGGTCAGCCGCGCCAAGGATTTCGACCCGTCCACCAGTTGCGCGGTGTTTCGCATCGGCCTGTCCGACGATGCTGAGTTCGGCCTGTTTCCGCCGTTGCTCAGCCAACTGCGCGAAGAGGCGCCGGGGATCATCGTGGTGGTGCGCCGGGCCAATTACCTGTTGATGTCGTCGTTGCTGGCCAGTGGCGAAATCACTGTGGGGGTCAGCTACACCACGGATCTGCCGGCCAATGCCAAGCGCAAGAAGCTGCGGGATATCCCCTGCAAGGTGTTGCGTGGCGATGCCGGTACAGAACCTCTGACCCTGGATGACTATTGCGAACGGCCCCATGCGATGGTGTCGTTCTCGGGTGACTTGAGCGGCAATATCGACCTGGACCTGGCCCGCATCGGCCGCGCGCGCCGGGTGGTACTGGCGGTGCCGCAGTTCAGCGGCCTGCGTGCACTGCTGGCGGGTACGCAGATTATTGCGACGGTGCCGGATTACGCCGCCTGTGCATTGACCGAGGGCACGGCGTTGCGCGCCGAAGACCCGCCGTTTGCGATCGACGCGGCGGAGTTGTCAATGGTGTGGAGCGGAGTGCATGACAACGACCCGGCAGAGCGCTGGTTGCGCGGGCGGATTACCGAGCATATGGCGCGGGCGATCTGAGGCACCGGGTGACCGCGCCCATACGTCATCCAACGTATTTCCCGATTTCGCTGGCCCCCTGAGACTGGATTGAACGCATCCCGTCATCCGTCCAGGAGCCAGTCCATGACCGAAACGCTGATCAAAGTCGACCTCAACCAGCCCGTCACCGAGAACGAGCAGATCCATAACCGCTGGCACCCGGATATCCCGATGGCGTGCTGGGTGAAGCCGGGTGATGATTTCATCCTCGAGACCTACGACTGGACCGCCGGCGCGATCAAGAACAACGACGACGCCAGCGATGTGCGCGATGTGGACCTGTCCACCGTGCATTACCTGTCTGGCCCGGTGGGGGTGCACGGCGCCGAGCCGGGTGACTTACTGGTGGTGGACTTGCTCGATATCGGCGCCAAGGCCGACTCCCAGTGGGGCTTCAACGGTTTTTTCTCGCGGCAGAACGGGGGTGGGTTCCTCACTGACCATTTTCCCAGCGCACAAAAGGCCATCTGGGATTTCAAGGGCATGTTCACGAGTTCACGGCATATCCCAGGGGTGAACTTCGCGGGCCTGATCCACCCGGGCCTGATTGGCTGCCTGCCCGACCCGGTGATGCTTGCCGACTGGAACCGCCGCGAGCAGGAACTGATCGACACCAACCCCACCCGCGTGCCGCCGCTGGCCAACGCACCGTTGGCCGCCACCGCGCATATGGGCAAGCTCAAGGGCCAGGCCCGTGACGATGCGGCCGCGACCGGCGCGCGCACCGTGCCACCGCGTGAGCATGGCGGCAACTGCGATATCAAGGATTTGTCCCGTGGCTCGAAGATTTTCTTCCCGGTCTATGTCAACGGCGCCGGGCTGTCGGTGGGCGACCTGCACTTCAGCCAGGGCGACGGTGAAATCACCTTTTGCGGCGCTATCGAAATGGCCGGCTGGGTGCATATGAAAGTCGAGCTGATCAAGGGCGGCATGGCCAAGTACGGGATCAAGAACCCGGTGTTCAAGCCGAGCCCGATCACCCCGAACTACAAGAACTACCTGATCTTCGAAGGCATCTCGGTGGACGAGCAGGGCCAGCAGCACTACCTGGACGTCAACATCGCCTACCGCCAGGCCTGCTTGAACGCGATCAACTACCTGACCAAGTTCGGCTATTCGCCGGCCCAGGGTTATGCGTTGCTCGGCTCGGCACCGGTGCAGGGGCATATCAGCGGTGTGGTGGATATTCCGAATGCCTGCGCAACCTTGTGGTTGCCCACGGAGATCTTCGAGTTCGACATCAACCCCACCGCCAACGGCCCGACGAAATACCTCGACGGCAGCATCGACCTGCCCATTGCCCCGGACCTGTAGCCATGCCGACCTACGAATACGCCTGCGAGGCGTGTGGCACTTTCACGCTGCTGCGGCCGATGGCCCAGCGCAACGAACCCAGCCAGTGTCCGTACTGCGAAGGACCTGGCGGGCCGTTGAGGGTGTCGGCGCCGGCGCTGCAAACGCTGTCGGCCAACCAACGCAAGGCCATCGCCGGCAACGAGCGCAGTGCCCACGCACCGCAGACCGTCGGCGAATACCGGGAGAACCGTCGCCATCCGGCCGGATGCAGTTGCTGCGGCACCGGTAAAAAAGTCGAGCCGAGCAAGGCCAACCCCTTGGGCCTCAAGACCCAGACCGGGCCACGGCCTTGGATGATCAGTCACTAGACCAGGAGCGTTGCCCGGTACGCATGCCTCAGGCGATGGTGGCATGGGTAGCTACACCACTCTCTTGACCCTGACCAATCTCCCTGTGGCGAGCGGGCTTGTTGTGGCAAGCGGGCCTGTGTGGCGAGCGGGCTTGCCCCGCGTTGGGCTGCGCAGCAGCCCCCAATCCCGCACTGCATTTTGTCTGAAAAAACGCGGTGATCTTACTGGGGCTGCTGCGCAGCCCAACGCGGGGCAAGCCCGCTCGCCACACAGTCCAGGCGGCGCTCAGTGGCGGGAGGTTTCACGAGAATCGCCTTGTAAGTTGAAGCGTTAGGGCTAATATGATCCGGGTAAAATAAATAATATCCGGGTAATAAGCCATGCCTGCGCACATCACTCCCCAATGCAGCGCCTTTGTTCGTCACCAACGCGTGGCGGCCGGTTCCTATGCCCAGGTGGCTGCCGCCCTGGTTGACCTTGGCCTGTCGGCGGGCAGTTTCCTGGTCTTTGACGACGCTACCGGCACCCAGGTCGACTATCCCTGGCCGGCAGGTTATGCGCCGGAACAACCCGCACCGACAGACACCGATGACGAGCCCCCCGCGGTGCCCACGGTCGGGCGCCCAAAGCTGGGCGTGGTCGCGCGGGAAGTCACCTTGCTGCCTCGCCACTGGGCGTGGTTGGGCCAGCAGCGTGGCGGCGCTTCGGCCGCGTTGCGCCGATTGGTCGATGAAGCGCGCAATGCCCATGCCTGCCGTGATCAAATGCGCCATGCCAAGGAGGCCAGCTATCGCTTCATGAGCGCCATTGGCGGCGACCTGCCGGGTTTCGAGGATGCCGCGCGGGCGCTGTTTGCCCAGGATGCGGCGGACTTTTCCAAGCAGATCGCGCACTGGCCGGTAGACGTGCAGACGTACCTGGCCTGGCTGTCGCGCAACGCTTTTACTGCCTGATCATAAATCCAGGGACTCGAACTACCATGGAAGTCACCCAACAACGGCCGTTGTGGCAGATCTACCTGATCTTTTTGGCACCGATGGTGCTGTCCAACTTCCTGCAGAGTTTTTCCGGCACGCTCAATGGCATCTATGTCGGGCAAATGCTCGGTACCCAGGCGTTGGCGGCGGTGTCGGGGATGTTTCCCATCGTCTTCTTCTTTATTGCGCTGGTGATCGGCCTGGGCGCGGGGGCCTCGGTGCTGATCGGCCAGGCCTGGGGCGCCCAGGAAACCGGGATGGTCAAGGCCATCACCGGGGCCACCTTGACCCTCGGCGCGCTGGTGGGCTTGATCGCGGCGGTACTCGGCAGCCTGTTCGCGCGCCCGGCCTTGCAGGCACTGGGCACCCCCATCGATGTGCTGGATGACGCGGTGGGTTATGCCCAGATGATGATGCTGATCATGCCGCTGCTGCTGGTGTTTATCCTCTACACCCAACTGTTGCGCGGGGTGAGCGACACGGTTTCGCCGTTGTTGGCGCTGATGGTCTCGACCCTGGTCGGCCTGCTGCTGACCCCGGCGCTGATCCGCGGCTGGGTTGGCTTGCCGCCGATGGGCATCCAGAGTGCGGTGTATGCCGGGCTGGTGGGTAACGCGTCGGCGATGCTGTTTCTGATCCTGCGCCTGCGTCATAAAAACCATGTGATGGCGCCGGATCGTGAACTGCTTGCGGCCTTGCGTCTGGATCGGGTGATTCTAGGCAAGGTGCTACGCATCGGACTGCCTACCGGTTTGCAGATGGTGGTGCTGTCGCTGTCGGAATTGGTCATCCTCGCCCTGGTCAACAGCCATGGTTCACAAGCCACGGCGGCCTATGGCGCGGTCACCCAAATCGTCAACTATGTGCAATTCCCGGCGCTGTCGATTGCCATTACCGCGTCGATCCTGGGCGCCCAGGCGATTGGTGCCGGTCGACTGGAACGCATCGGGCCGATCCTGCGTACGGGGTTGCTGATCAACCTGTGCCTGACAGGTGGCCTGATCCTGCTGGGCTACCTGTTATCCCACTGGTTGCTGGGCTTGTTCATCACGGACGACGCCGCACGGATCAACGCCGAACACCTGCTGCATATCATGCTGTGGAGCATCCTGGTGTTCGGCTTCCAGGCGGTGATCGGCGGGATCATGCGTGCCAGCGGCGTGGTGCTGATGCCGGTGGCGATCTCGATTTTCTGCGTGCTGGGCGTTGAACTGCCAATGGCGTATCTGTTCAACGCGCATTTCGGCCTGGAAGGGGTGTGGATGGCGTTTCCCGTGACGTACCTGGCGATGCTGGCATTGCAGACGACGTACTTTCGGTTGGTGTGGCGGCACAAGCAGATCAAGCGGCTGGTGTGATAAAAGGTTGCGCACCTCCTTATAAGAAGACAGTGCAGTGATGGCAAACCCCTACGCCGAATTGTTCCAGGCGCCCGGTGCCCGGGCTTTTGTACTTGCCGGGATGCTGGCACGCATGCCCGTGTCCATGGCCGGTATCGGCCTGATCACCATGCTCTCGCAGGTCCACGGCGGTTATGGCTTGGCCGGGTCGGTGGCGGCGATATTTGCCCTGGCTACGGCATTCTGCGCGCCGCAGGTGTCACGGCTGGTCGACCGCTACAGCCAGGGCAGGGTGCTGCCGATCGCTGCGCTGATCGGTGGCGGGGCGTTGTTGTTGCTGTTGCTGTGTACGCGTTTCCAGGCCCCCAGCTGGACGTTGTTCCTGTTCGCCGCCCTGGCCGGTTGCATGCCCAATATGTCGGCGATGGTACGGGCGCGCTGGACCGCACTGTACCGCGGCCAGCCCAAGCTGCAGACCGCGTTTGCCCTGGAGTCGGTGCTCGATGAGGTGTGTTTTATCATCGGCCCACCGATCTCCGTTGGCCTGAGCGTCGTGCTGTTCCCGGAAGCAGGGCCTTTGGTGGCGGCGCTGCTGCTGGCAGTGGGCGTCACCGTCTTTGTGTTGCAACGCGCAACGGAACCGCCGGTGCATGAGCACCAGGGCCATCACGGCCGCTGGTTGATCGCTTCACCGTCGGTACTGATCCTGATGATCCTGCTGTTGGCCATGGGTGTGATCGTCGGCGTGGTGGATGTGGTCAGTGTCGCCTTTGCCCAGCAGCAGGGCCAACCCGCAGCGGCGAGCATTGTGCTGTCGGTGTATGCCATCGGTTCGTGCCTGGCGGGGTTGGCGTTCGGCGCGCTCAAGTTGAAGGCGCCGCTGCCCCGGCAGTTTCTGTGCTGCGGGGTGGCCACGGCGTTGACCACCTTGCCACTGCTGTTGGTGACGAACATCCCTGGGTTGGCGGTGGCGATCTTCGTTTCCGGCCTGTTCTTCGCCCCGACGCTGATCGTGTCCATGGCCCTGGTGGAACAAATCGTCCCGCCGAGCCGCCTCACCGAAGGCATGACCTGGCTGATCACCGGTCTCAGTATCGGCGTGGCCATCGGCGCCGCCAGCTGCGGCTGGATGATCGACCAGTTTGGCGCGGCCAGCGGCTTCTGGGTGTCGCTGGCGGCGGGCGCCGTGGTGTTGGGGGCGGCGGTGCTGGGTTATCGGCGACTGGGCTGATCAACCGATCGCCGGGTCTGCGCCGTGGTGTTGCAGGAACTCGTTCAACGCCTGGCGCGTCAGGTCGTTGAGCGTGACTTTCTTACGGGTTGCCGCCAGGGCCGCGGCCAGGTGCAGGTCATGGCCGACCCGCACATTGAACGAGCCTTTGCATGGCTTCTCCGGGGTTTGCCCCAGGGTCTGGCAGGTCGCGAGATAGTCATCCACGGCCTCGCGGAAGGCCGCGTCCAACTCGGCGACGGTTTTCCCTTCATAGCTGACCAGCGCCTTGATGAAGAGGATTTTGCCGAACAGGCAGTTGTCTTCGAGGCTGGCTTCGATAGAGCCGATGTAGCCGTTGTATTTCAGTTGGTTGTTCACTGAATCAGGTCTCCTGATCTCAATTGTTCGATGACCTGGCGACGAATGTAGTGTTTCAGTTCGTTGCCGGGGTGAGGCTTGTGCAAGGTGATCATTGCCGTGGGGTCGCCGATGTCGAACTTGACGCGGCTTCCCGCCCCCTCGATTTGTGTGTAGCCAAGCCGACGCAGCAGCGTGACGAGCTCGGGCCAGGTGAATGTCATGTGTTCATTGAGCAGTTTGGCGAGCAGCTTTTCATTTTTGGACACGGCGTTCCCTGCGTGTAACTAAATGTAGTTGCAAAAAGTGGTGTGCGTCAATGCTAGCCCGAGTTGGCGTGACTCAGCGGAGATTGATGTAACCCTTGATGACGCGCTGCTCGACGCCTCCCGCCCTCCGCTAATTTTTCCTTCTCCGGTTCGTTTTATAGGGACGACGTGCCTTTGTGCTTCCCGCCTATTGCTCCGGACTCCAAGAAATGAATGCTGAAGACTCCTTGAAACTTGCTCGCCGGTTTATCGGGTTGCCCCTGGAAAAACGCCAGCTGTTCCTGCAGGCGTTGCAGAAGGAAGGGGTGGATTTTTCCCGGTTTCCGATTCCGGCAGGGGTGGAGGCGCAGGATCGCCAGGCGTTGTCCTACGCGCAGCAGCGCATGTGGTTTCTGTGGCAACTGGACCCGACCAGCGGCGCCTACAATTTGCCGGGGGCGGTGCGGCTCAAGGGCGCATTGAACCAGCGCGCCATGGAGCAGGCATTCGCCAGCCTGGTGGCGCGCCATGAAACGTTGCGCACGGTGTTCCAGCGCCAGGCCGATGAGCGCCTGGTGCAGGTGGCCGTCGAGCCATCGCTGGCCATCGAACACCTGGATTTCAGCGCATTGGAGCCGACGGCGCGCGAGCAGGCCGTCAACCAGGCGGCAACCCGTCAATCGCTGTTGCCGTTCGACCTGGAGCACGGGCCGTTGCTGCGTGTGCAGTTGCTCAAGCTCGATGCACAGGAACACGTGCTGCTGCTGACCCTGCACCATATCGTCTCCGATGGCTGGTCGATGAACGTGCTGATCGACGAGTTCATCCGCTTTTACGACGCCCACGAGCGCAACGACACGCCGCAACTGCCGCCATTGCCGATCCAGTACAGCGACTATGCCCTGTGGCAGCGCTGCTGGCTGGAAGCCGGGGAGCAGGCGCGCCAGCTCGACTACTGGCAAGCGCGCCTGGGCGATGAGCACCCGGTACTGGAATTGCCGACCGACCGTCCACGCCCGGCCATGCCCAGCTATCAGGGCACGCGCCATACCTTCGCAATCGACCCGGCACTGGCGGTACAACTGCGCAACTGCGCGCAAAAGCACAATGTCACGCTGTTCATGCTGCTGCTTGGCGCGTTCAACGTGTTGTTGCATCGCTACACCGGGCAGGTTGATCTGCGCATCGGCGTGCCCATCGCCAACCGCAATCGCAGTGAAGTCGAAGGGCTGATCGGCTTCTTCGTCAACACCCAGGTGCTGCGCACCGAGCTGACCGGGCAGACCCGCGTGGCCGAGTTGCTGCACGCCATCAAGGAGCATGCCCTGGGCGCCCAGGACCACCAGGAGTTGCCGTTCGAACGCTTGGTAGAAGCCCTGAAGGTCGAGCGCAGCCTCAGCCATACGCCGCTGTTCCAGGTGATGTACAACCACCAGCCGGTGGTGGCCGACATCGCCTCGGTCCGCACTGCCTCTGGCCTGGAACTGGCCCTGGTGGAGTGGCAGGGCCGCACCACCCAGTTCGACCTGACCCTTGATACCTATGAAAAGTCCGGCACCCTGCATGCCGCGCTGACTTACGCCAACGACCTGTTCGACGCGCCCTCCATCGCCCGTATGGCGCGCCACTGGATCCGTCTGTTGCAGGCCATGGTGGCCGATGGTGAGCAGCGCATCGGTGAGTTGCCGATGCTGGCCGCCGACGAGCAGCACCTGCTGGTGCAGGCCTGGAACCAGACCGCCGCGCCGTACCCGACTGAGCGTGCCATGCACCACTTGATCGAAGACCAGGTGCAGCGCACACCGGATGCCCCGGCGCTGGTGTTCGGCACCACCACCTTGACCTATGCGCAACTCGACGCGCACGCCAATCAACTGGCCCACGCCTTGCGCGAGCAGGGCGTCGGCCCGGACGTGCTGGTGGGGATTTGTGTCGAGCGCTCCCTCCACATGGTGGTCGGCCTGCTGGCGATCCTCAAGGCCGGTGGCGCCTATGTACCGCTGGACCCCGAATACCCCCAGGAACGCCTGGCCTACATGATCGAAGACAGCGGCATTGCGCTGCTGCTCAGCCAACAGAGCCTATTGCCGTTGTTGCCTGCCGCTGGCCTGCGGGTGATTGCCCTGGACCAGCCCGCGCTGTGGCTGGAGGGCTATAGCAGCGCCTCGCCGGCGGTGCCCATGCAGGCGCAGAACCTGGCCTACGTGATCTACACCTCCGGCTCCACCGGCAAGCCCAAGGGCGCCGGCAACAGCCACCGTGCACTGGTCAACCGCCTGTGCTGGATGCAGCAGGCCTACGCGTTGGATGCCAGTGACGCGGTCCTGCAGAAAACTCCGTTCAGCTTTGACGTATCGGTATGGGAGTTCTTCTGGCCGCTGATGACCGGCGCTCGCCTGGTGGTGGCCGCGCCAGGCGAACACCGCGAGCCCGCGCGCCTGATCGAGACCATCGGCCAGCACGCCATCACCACCTTGCACTTTGTGCCGTCGATGCTCCAGGCGTTTATCCATGAGCCGGGCGTGCAGCGCTGTACCCGCCTCAAGCGCATCGTGTGCAGCGGCGAGGCATTGCCCCTCGACGCGCAACGCCAGGTGTTCGCCAAATTGCCGAACGCCGCCCTGTACAACCTCTACGGCCCGACCGAAGCCGCCATCGACGTGACCCACTGGACGTGCGTCGACGAAGGCGCCGATAGCGTGCCCATTGGCCGCCCGATCGCCAACCTCGCCACCTATGTGCTCGACGCCCAGCTCAACCCCGTGCCCGCTGGCGTATCCGGCGAGCTGTACCTGGGCGGCACCGGCCTGGCGCGCAGTTACCATCGGCGCCCTGGCTTGACGGCGGAGCGCTTTGTGCCGAGCCCGTTCGTCGCGGGGGAGCGCCTGTACCGTACCGGCGACCGCGTTCGCCAACGGGCCGACGGCGTGCTCGAATACCTGGGCCGCCTCGATCATCAGGTCAAGTTGCGCGGTCTGCGCATCGAGCTGGGCGAAATTGAAGCGCAACTGATGCAGCACCCCGGCGTACGTGAAGCCGTGGTGCTGGTTCACGGCGGCAAGCAGTTGGTGGCGTACCTGGTGCCGAATGGCGACGCGCCAATCGACCTCAAGGCCTGGCTGCTCGACAGCTTGCCGGAGTACATGGTCCCCACCCACTTGATCACCCTGGACCAGCTGCCGGTGACCGCCAACGGCAAGCTCGACCGCAAGGCCTTGCCAGTGCCGGAAGCCGTGGCGCAGCAGGCATTCGCGGCCCCGCAGGAGCCTGTACAGAAAGCGTTGGCGGCGATCTGGCGCGATGTGCTCGGGGTCGAGCAGGTCGGCCTGGACGACAACTTTTTCGAACTGGGCGGCGACTCGATCATCTCCATCCAGGTGGTCAGCCGTGCGCGCCAGGCGGGCATACGCCTGAGCCCGCGCGACCTGTTCCAGTACCAGAGTGTGCGCAGCCTGGCGCGGGTAGCGAGCCAGGACGCGTCGATCGTTATCGATCAGGGCCCGGTGAGCGGGGAGGTGATCCTGACCCCGGTGCAGCAGGGTTTTTTCGCCCAGGCGATCCCGGCGCGCCAGCATTGGAACCAGTCACTGTTGCTGACCCCGCGCGAGGCGCTGGAGCCTGCGCGGCTGGACGCCGCCTTGACGCACTTGATCAACCATCACGACGCCCTGCGCCTGCGTTTTACCCCACAGGGCGACGGCTGGCAGCAAGCCTACGCCGTGCCGGTGACGGAGGCGGCGTTGTGGCAATCCCACGCGAGCACCGATGCTGAGCTGGCAGCACTGTGTGACGAAGCCCAGCGCAGCCTCGACCTGGCGCAAGGCCCGCTGCTGCGTGCCGCGTTGGTCAGCCTGGCCGATGGCACACAACGCTTGCTGCTGGTGGTGCACCACCTGGTGGTCGATGGCGTGTCCTGGCGCATTCTGCTGGAGGACCTGCAACAGGCTTATCGCGAGCAGCCCTTGCCAAACAAGACCAGCGCCTACCAGCACTGGGCGCGGCAGTTGCAGGCCCATGCAAGCACCCTCAGCGCGCAATTGCCGTACTGGCAGGCCCAGTCCAGCGACACCGAGCTGCCGTGCGACAACCCCCAGGGCGGCCTGCAAAACCACCTGGAGGGCAGGCTCGAGACCCGCCTCAATGCCGAGCAGACCCGCCGGTTGTTGCAGGACGCGCCGCTGGCCTATCGCACCCAGGTCAATGACCTGCTGCTGACCGCGTTGGTCCGCGTGATCTGCCGTTGGAGCGGCCAGCCTGCCGCGCTGATCCAGCTCGAAGGCCATGGCCGCGAAGACCTGTTCGATGGGCTCGACCTGACCCGCACCGTCGGTTGGTTCACCAGCCTGTTCCCGGTCCGCCTGCAAGCTGAGGGCGAGTTGTCGAGCGCGATCAAAGCGGTCAAGGAGCAACTGCGTGCCGTGCCCGACAAGGGCCTGGGCTACGGCCTGCTGCGTTATCTGGGCACGCCCGAGGCCCGCGCGTCCCTCGCCGGGTTGGCCGCGCCGCGCATCACCTTCAACTACCTGGGCCAGTTCGACCGCCAGTTCGATGAGTCGGCGCTGTTCGTACCCGCCAGCCAAGGCAGTGGCCAGGCCCAGGACCCGGCAGCACCGCTGGCCAACTGGCTGACGGTGGAGGGCCAGGTGTACGGTGGCGAACTGGCGCTGCAATGGGGCTTCAGCCGCGAGATGTTCCAGGCCTCGACCCTTCAGGGCCTGGCGGACGATTACCAGCGCGAGCTGTTGGCGCTGATCGAGCATTGCGTCGATCCGCAACACGGTGCTTTCACGCCGGCCGATGTCAGCCTGGCCCGCCTCACTCAACGGCAACTGGACGACCTGGCGCTGCCATCGCGCGACGTGCAGGACCTGTACCCACTGTCACCGATGCAACAGGGCATGCTGTTCCACAGCCTGTACCAGCAGGGCCAGGATGCAATCTATGTCAGCCAGCTGCGCGCCAATCTCCACGGCCTGGACGTGCCGCGCTTCAAACGCGCCTGGGAGCAGGTGCTGGCGCGGCACGACATGTTGCGCACCGGGTTTATCTGGCAGCAGGACCAGGCGCAGCCGTTGCAAGCGGTGTATCGCGAGAGCGCCTTGCCCTTCGTCGAGTACGACTGGCAGGCGCAACCAGACCCGCAAGCGGCATTGGATGCGTTGAGCGAATCCACGCGCGCGCAAGGTTTCGTGTTGGATCGGGCGCCGTTGCTCAGCCTGAAACTGGTGCGTATCGGTGTCGATCACTTTCACCTGATCCTCACCAACCATCACATCCTGTTGGACGGTTGGAGCCGGGCGCAATTGCTGGGGGAGGTCTTGCAGCACTATGTCGGCCAGCCGTTGCCGGCGCTGCAAGGGCATTACCGCGACTACATTGGCTGGTTGCAAGGCCAGGACTCGTCGGCCAGCGAGGCGTTCTGGAAAGGCCAGTTGGCCACGTTGCAGGCGCCGACGCGCTTGGCGTGCGCCACCCCGACCGAGCATTCTTCGGCCAAGGGCAGCTACGCCCTGGCCCTGAGCGTCGCGCAGACCGCGCCACTCAAGGCGTTTGCCCAGGCCCACAAAATCACCCTGAACACGCTGGTGCAAGCCGCCTGGCTGTTGCTGCTGCAACGCCAGACCGGCCAGGACACCGTGGTGTTCGGCGCCACGGTGGCCGGGCGGCCGGCGGGGTTGCCGGGTGTGGAGCAGCAGGTCGGGCTGTTCATCAATACCTTGCCGGTGATCGCCACCCCGAGCCCGACCTTGTGGGTCAGTGAGTGGTTGCAACAGGTACAGGCACAGAACCTCAGCTTGCGTGAGCACGAGCACACGCCCTTGTTCGATATCCAGCGTTGGGCGGGCGCCAGTGGCGCGGCGTTGTTCGACACGCTGCTGGTGTTTGAAAACTATCCGGTTTCCGCCGCGCTGGCCGCTGGCGCGCCGGCCGGGTTGACCTTCAGTGATGTGCAGAACATCGAGCAGACCCACTACCCGCTGACCGTCTTGTTGGGGGCAGGCGCGGGCCTGGAATTCGAGTTCAGCTTTGATGTGCAGGTGTTCAGTGAGGCGCAGATCGAGCAACTGGCCACGCACTTCCAGTACCTGTTGCAAGGCTTGGCCAGCACCACAGCGCAGCGCCTGGGGGATTTGCCGTCGCTGACGGAGGCCGCGCGCCGCCAGGTGCTCGGCGACTGGAATGCCACCGCGCGGGACTACCCGTTGCAGCGTTGCGTGCATGAGCTGATTGAAGCGCAGGTCGCGCGTGCACCGCAGGCGCCAGCGTTGCGTTTCGGCGATGTGTCGCTGAGCTATGCCGAGCTGAACCGCCGCGCCAATCGCCTGGCCCATCGTTTGCTCGAGGCAGGCGTCGGGCCGGATGTGCTGGTGGGGCTGGCGCTGGAGCGTTCCGTCGAAATGGTGGTCGGCTTGCTGGCGGTGCTCAAGGCCGGCGGTGCGTACGTGCCGCTGGACCCGGAGTACCCGCGCGAACGCCTGGCCTACATGCTCGAAGACAGCGGCGTGAAGCTGCTGCTGACTCAAACGCAGGTGCTGGCGCAACTGCCGATCCCCCAAGGTTTGGAAACCCTGGTGTTGGGTGAGTCAACATTCGAAGGCTACAGCGAAGAGAACCCCGGCATCGCCTTGGACGGCGAAAACCTGGCCTACGTGATCTACACCTCCGGCTCCACCGGCCAACCCAAGGGGGCGGGCAACCGGCATGCGGCGTTGCTTAACCGCCTGCACTGGATGCAGGAAGCCTACACCCTGGATGCCAGCGACAGCGTGCTGCAAAAGACCCCGTTCAGCTTCGACGTGTCGGTGTGGGAATTCTTCTGGCCGCTGATGACCGGTTCGCGCCTGGTTGTGGCAGCGCCGGGGGATCACCGCGATCCAGCCAAACTGATCAGCCTGATTCAGACCGAACAGATCACCACGCTGCACTTCGTGCCGTCGATGTTGCAGGCGTTTCTCCAGGACCCGGACGTCGCCGATTGCCACAGCCTGCAACGCATCATCTGCAGCGGCGAAGCCTTACCGGTGGATGCGCAGCAACAAGTCTTCGCCAAACTTCCGCAAGCCGCGCTCTACAACCTCTATGGCCCGACCGAAGCCGCCATCGACGTGACTCACTGGACCTGCATTGAAGAGGGCCGTGACGCCGTACCGATTGGCCGTCCGATTGCCAACCTCGGCTGCTACATCCTCGACAACAACTTCGAGCCCGCCCCGGTCGGCGTGTTGGGCGAGTTGTACCTGGGGGGTATCGGCCTGGCGCGGGGGTATCACCGTCGTCCGGCGCTGACTGCCGAGCGTTTCATTGCCAACCCTTTCGTAAAAGGTGAGCGCCTGTACCGCACCGGCGACCTGGCGCGTTATCGCGACGACGGCGTGATCGAATACGCCGGGCGCATTGACCATCAGGTGAAATTGCGTGGCCTGCGTATCGAGCTGGGTGAAATCGAAGCGCGCCTGCTGGAGCACGACTGGGTGCGTGAGGCCGCGGTGTTGGCGGTCGACGGCAAATACCTGGTCGGCTACCTGGTGCTGCAAGGCGCCGAGGAGGATTGGCGTGAGGTCTTGAGCGCTCACCTGGCCAGCCATTTGCCGGACTATATGGTCCCGGCGCAATGGATGCTGCTGGAGCACATGCCCTTGAGCCCCAACGGCAAGCTGGACCGCAAAGCGCTGCCCAAGCCCGATGTCGTCGGCCGTGAGTACCTCGCGCCGAGCAGCGAGCTGGAGCAACAGGTCGCCGCGATCTGGGCTGAGGTACTCGACGTGGAACGTGTCGGGATGCACGACCATTTCTTCGAGCTGGGCGGCCACTCCCTATTGGCCACCCAAGCCGTGTCACGTATGCGCCATGGCTTGGGCCTGGACGTGAATGTGAAGGCGTTGTTTGAGCAGCCCGTGCTGGGCAACTTTGTCCGCGCCCTGACCCAGGCCCGCGTTGCAATCACCCGGATTGAGCGGGCCGAACGTGACCAACCCTTGGCCCTGTCCTATGCCCAGGAGCGCCAGTGGTTCCTTTGGCAGCTGGACCCGCACAGCGCCGCCTACCATGTGCCCCGCGCCTTGCGCCTGAAAGGCCGGCTGGATCGCGACGCCCTGCAGCGCGCCTTCGATACGCTGGTGGCGCGCCACGAAAGCCTGCGTACCCACTTCCAGCCAGAGGCCGGTCGTACCGTTCAAGTGATCAGCCCGCGGGCGCGGATCGAATTGCACCCGGTCGACACCGATGAAGCCCACCTCAAGGCGCAGGTCGAGGCGCGCATCACCCAGCCGTTCGACCTGCGCCAGGGCCCGCTGATGCGTGTGACCCTGTTGCGCCTGGCCGAGGACGAGCATGTCTTGGTGCTGGTGCAGCACCACATCATCTCCGATGGCTGGTCGATGCAGGTGATGGTCGATGAACTGGTGCAACTCTACGCCGCCTATAGCCAGGGCGAGATCCCGCAATTGCCGGGCATGCCGATCCAGTACGCCGATTACGCGCAGTGGCAGCGCGACTGGATGGAGGCGGGGGAGAAGGCGCGCCAGCTGGCTTACTGGCGAGAGCAGCTGGGGGGCGAACAACCGGTGCTGGAGCTGCCGTTCGATCATCAGCGCCCGGCGGTGCCCACCCATCGTGGCGCGCGCCTGAATATTGCGCTGCCGGCGCCGTTGGTCGAGCGTCTCCAGGCCCTCGCCCAGCGTGAAGGCGTGACCGTATTCATGCTGTTGCTGGGGGCTTACCAGGCGCTGTTGCATCGCTACAGCGGCCAACGGGATATTCGCGTCGGCGTGCCCATCGCCAACCGCAACCGCGTGGAGATCGAGGGCCTGATCGGCTTCTTCGTCAACACCCAGGTACTCAAGGCTGACATCGACGGGCACACCACCGTCCGCCAGTTGCTGGCCCAGGTCAAACAGCGTGCGCTGGAGGCCCAGGCCCACCAGGACCTGCCGTTCGAGCAACTGGTCGAAGCCTTGCAGCCGGAGCGCAGCCTGAGCCTTAGCCCGTTGTTCCAGGTCGCGTTCAACCACCATATCAGCCAGTCCGGCCGGCATTTACGCGGCCTTGCGCAGTTGGACATGAGCCCGGTGAGCTGGGACGAAGCCGTCGCGCAATTCGACCTGACCCTGGACATCGAAGAGTCCCCGGAGCAACTGGGCGCCTCGCTGAGTTATGCCACCGATCTGTTCGACGCCTCGACCATCGAGCGCATGGCGCGCCACTGGCAGAACCTGTTGCAGGCGATGGTCGATGATCAGGCGCAGAGCATTGGCCAATTGAACCTGCTGGATCGCGACGAGCAGCAGCACATCTTGCAACTGTGGAACCGCACCGATTCCGGCTTCCCGGCCACGCGCCTGGTGCACGAATTGGTCGCCGACCGTGCCGCTGAAACACCGAAGGCCGTGGCGGTGAAGTTCGACGCGCAGACCCTGACTTACGGCGAGCTGGACCGCCAGGCCAACCGCCTGGCCCGTGCACTGATCGCCCGTGGTGTGGGCCCGGAAGTGCGCGTGGCGATTGCCATGCCACGCAGCGCCGAGATCATGGTGGCGTTCCTCGCGGTGCTCAAGGCGGGTGGGGTGTATGTGCCGCTGGATATCGAATACCCGCGTGATCGCCTGCTGTACATGATGCAAGACAGCCGCGCCCGGTTGCTGCTGACTCACTCGCGGGCGTTGCAGCAACTGCCGATCCCTGACGGCTTGGATACCCTGGCGATCGATCGCACCGAGGAATGGGCCGATTACAGCGACACGGCTCCAGACGTGAAGCTGCACGGCGACAACCTCGCCTACGTGATCTACACCTCCGGCTCCACCGGCCTGCCCAAGGGCGTGGCGGTGTCCCACGGCCCGCTGGTGGCGCACATCATTGCCACCGGCGAGCGCTATGAAACCTCGCCGGCCGATTGCGAACTGCACTTCATGTCGTTCGCCTTCGACGGTTCCCACGAAGGCTGGATGCACCCGCTGATCAACGGCGCGAGCGTGCTGATCCGCGATGACAGCCTGTGGTTGCCCGAATACACCTACGCGCAGATGCATCGCCACCAGGTGACGATGGCCGTGTTCCCGCCGGTGTACCTGCAACAGCTGGCCGAGCATGCCGAGCGCGACGGCAACCCACCGGCCGTGCGGGTGTACTGCTTCGGCGGGGATGCGGTGGCGCAAGCCAGCTACGACCTGGCCTGGCGTGCGCTGAAACCGACCTACCTGTTCAATGGCTACGGCCCAACCGAAACCGTGGTCACGCCGCTGCTGTGGAAGGCCCGCAAGGGGGACCCATGCGGGGCGGTCTATGCGCCCATCGGCACACTGCTCGGCAACCGCAGCGGCTATGTGCTGGACGCGCAACTCAACCTGCAACCCATCGGCGTGGCCGGCGAGTTGTACCTGGGCGGGGAGGGCGTGGCCCGGGGTTACTTGGAACGTCCGGCCCTGACCGCCGAACGTTTCGTGCCAGACCCCTTCGGCAAACCCGGCAGCCGCGTGTACCGCAGCGGCGACCTGACCCGTGGCCGTCCGGATGGCGTGGTGGATTACCTCGGCCGTGTCGACCATCAAGTGAAGATCCGCGGCTTCCGCATCGAACTGGGTGAAATCGAAGCGCGCCTGCGAGAGCAGGACAGCGTCGGCGAAACCGTGGTCGTGGCCCAGGACGGCCCGACCGGCAAGCAACTGGTGGCCTATGTGGTGCCTGCCGACCCCGCCCTGATCAACGCGGTGGAGTTCCGCGATGCCCTGCGCCGCGCCCTCAAGTCCCGCCTGCCGGACTACATGGTGCCGGCGCACTTCATGTTCCTCGCGCAGATGCCGCTGACCCCCAACGGCAAGCTCGACCGCAAGGGCTTGCCCGCGCCGGACCCGAGCCAGTTGCAACAACACTACGTGGCGCCTGAAACCGAGCTGGAGCAACAGATCGCCGCGATCTGGGCCGAGGTGCTGCGTCTGCCGCAGGTGGGCTTGAACGACAACTTCTTCGAAGTCGGCGGCCATTCGCTGCTGGCCATCCAGATCACCTCGCGGGTTCAGGCTGAACTGGGCCTGGAAGTGCCGCTGGTGGAAGTGTTCCAGACCGATTCACTGCGCGCCTATGCCCAGGCGGCTGCCACCTTCCGCGCGGGTACGGCGGAAGACTTTGATGACCTTCGTGACTTTTTGAGCGAACTAGAGGCGATTTGAACCATGCTTTCCAACCCGAATATCGACCTGGTCTCGCGCTTTCTTCGCTTGCCGCTGGAACAGCGCCAGCAGTTCTATCAACGTCTGCAAAGCCGTGGCATGAGTTTCGCTCAATTGCCGATTGCCGCAATCCGCGAGGACGGCCAACACTTGCCGCTGTCCTACGCCCAAGAGCGCCAGTGGTTCCTCTGGCAGCTCGACCCGGACAGCGCCGCGTATCACGTCCCCGGAGCCCTGCGCCTGAGCGGGCGGCTGGACAAGGCTGCCCTGCAACGCAGCTTCGATGCCCTGGTGGCGCGGCATGAAAGCCTGCGCACCCGTTTGCACCTGGGCGATGAACAGCGTTCCCAGGAAGTGCTGGCCCATACCGTGGTCCGGATCGCTGAAAGCCCGGTCGACGAGGCCCGGCTCAAGGCGCGCGTGGAAGCCGAAATCGCGCGGCCGTTCGATTTGCAGCAAGGTCCGCTGCTGCGGGTCAGCCTGCTCACCCTGAGTGAAGACGAGCACGTGCTGGTGCTGGTGCAGCACCATATTGTCTCGGACGGTTGGTCCATGGGCGTGATGGTGCAGGAACTGATGCAACGCTACGCGGCCTACAGCCAGGGCCAGGACTGCACCCTGGCGCCGTTGCCGATCCAGTACGCTGACTACGCCCTATGGCAACGCCGCTGGATGGAAGCGGGCGAGAAGGCGCGGCAGTTGGCCTATTGGCGTGAGCTGCTCGGTGGCACGCAACCGGTGCTGGAGCTGCCCCTCGATCACCCGCGTCCGGCGCAACAGAGCTTCCTGGGCGCGCGCCAGGACATCGCCCTGGAACCCGCGCTGGTGGCCGGGGTGAAAGCCTTGGCCCAGGGTGAAGGCGTGACGCTGTTCATGCTGCTGCTGGCGTCGTTCCAGGCGTTTCTGTATCGCTACAGCGGCCAGCAGGACATCCGGGTCGGCGTGCCGATTGCCAACCGCAACCGCGTCGAGACCGAATCGCTGATCGGCTTTTTCGTCAACACCCAGGTGCTCAAGGCCGATCTCGACGGCCAAATGAGCTTTGCTCAATTGCTCCAGCACACCAAGCGCCGCGCCTTGGAAGCCCAGGCCCACCAGGACCTGCCCTTCGAGCAGTTGGTCGAGGCGTTGCAACCGGAACGCAGCCTGAGCCACAACCCGTTGTTCCAGGTGATGTTCAACCATCAGGCCAACACCCAGGCGAGCGCCCGGCAACTGCCGGGCCTGCGCGTGGCCAACCTGGAATGGGAGACCCGCAGCGCCCAGTTCGACCTGAGCCTGGACACCCAGGAAAGCGCCGACGGCGTGCGGGCCTCGTTGACCTACGCCACCGACCTGTTCGGCGCCGCCACGGCGTCGCGCATGCTGCGCCACTGGCTGGGCCTGTTGCGCGTGGCCGTGGCCAACCCGGCGTTGCCGTTGCAGGACCTGGCGGTGCTGGACGCGGCTGAGCGCGAGCAAATCGTTTACCAATGGAACGCCACCGCGCGGGACTACCCAGTGCAGCGTTGCGTGCATGAGCTGATTGAAGCGCAGGTCGCGCGTGCACCGCAGGCGCCAGCGTTGCGTTTCGGCGATGTGTCGCTGAGCTATGCCGAGCTGAACCGCCGCGCCAATCGCCTGGCCCATCGTTTGATCGAGGCAGGCGTCGGGCCGGATGTGCTGGTGGGGCTGGCGCTGGAGCGCTCCGTCGAAATGGTGGTTGGCCTGCTGGCGGTGCTCAAGGCCGGCGGTGCATACGTGCCGCTGGACCCGGAATACCCGCGCGACCGCCTGGCCTACATGCTCGAAGACAGCGGCGTGAAGCTGCTGCTGACTCAAGCGCAGGTGCTGGCGCAACTGCCGATCCCCCAAGGTTTGGAAACCCTGGTGCTGGGTGAATCAACACTCGAAGGCTACAGCGAAGAGAACCCTGGCATCGCCTTGGACGGCGAAAACCTGGCCTACGTGATCTACACCTCCGGCTCCACCGGCCAACCCAAGGGGGCGGGCAACCGGCATGCGGCGTTGCTTAACCGCCTGCACTGGATGCAGGAAGCCTACACCCTGGATGCCAGCGACAGCGTGCTGCAAAAGACCCCGTTCAGCTTCGACGTGTCGGTGTGGGAATTCTTCTGGCCGCTGATGACCGGTTCGCGCCTGGTTGTGGCAGCACCGGGGGATCACCGCGATCCAGCCAAGCTGATCAGCCTGATTCAGACCGAACAGATCACCACGCTGCACTTCGTGCCGTCGATGTTGCAGGCGTTTCTCCAGGACCCGGAAGTCGCCGATTGCCACAGCCTGCAACGCATCATCTGCAGCGGCGAAGCCTTACCGGTGGATGCGCAGCAACAAGTCTTCGCCAAACTTCCGCACGCCGCGCTCTACAACCTCTATGGCCCGACCGAAGCCGCCATCGACGTGACCCACTGGACCTGCATTGAAGAGGGCCGCGACGCCGTACCGATTGGCCGTCCGATTGCCAACCTCGGCTGCTACATCCTCGACAACAACTTCGAGCCCGCTCCGGTCGGCGTACTGGGCGAGTTGTACCTGGGGGGTATCGGCCTGGCGCGCGGTTATCACCGTCGTCCGGTGCTGACCGCCGAGCGTTTCATCGCCAACCCGTTCGTAAAAGGCGAACGCCTGTACCGCACCGGCGACCTGGCGCGTTATCGCGACGATGGCGTAATCGAATACGCCGGGCGCATTGACCATCAGGTGAAATTGCGTGGCCTGCGTATCGAACTGGGTGAAATCGAAGCGCGCCTGCTGGAGCACGACTGGGTGCGTGAGGCCGCGGTGCTAGCGGTCGACGGCAAATACCTGGTTGGCTACCTGATGCTACAAGGCGCCGAGGAGGATTGGCGTGACGTCTTGAGCGCCCACCTGGCCAGCCATTTGCCGGACTACATGGTCCCGGCCCAATGGCTGAGACTGGAGCAGATGCCGCTCAGCCCTAATGGCAAGCTGGACCGCAAGGCCCTGCCAAAACCCGAAGCCGCGCAACCGTACGAAGCCCCGCAAAGTGCGCTGGAACAACGGATCGCCGCGATCTGGGCGCAAGTACTCGGGGTCGAGCACGTCGGCTTGAACGACAATTTCTTCGAACGCGGCGGCGACTCGATCATCTCGATCCAGGTGGTCAGCCGCGCCCGTGCCGAAGGTATCCACTTCAGCGCCAAGGCCCTGTTCCAGCATCAGACCGTGCGCAGCCTGGCGCGCGTGGCGCAGTTGCAGACCGCCCACGTGATCGACCAGGGCCCGGTGCAGGGCGTGACGCCGTTGCTGCCGTTCCAGCAACTGTTTTTCGAACGAAAACTGCCGCACGCGCATCACTGGAACCAATCGCTGCTGCTGACCCCGCGCCAGCCGCTAGAGGCCGAGCGGTTGACGGCAGCCCTGCAAGCCATCACCCGGCATCACGATGTGCTGCGCCTGAGTTTCAGCCAGCAGGCCGATGGCTGGGTCGCGCGCCATGACGCACCGAGCGCGAGCCTGCTGTGGCACGAGCGCGTACAAGATGCCAGCGAACTCCTGGCCCTCTGCGAACGGGCCCAACGTAGCCTGGACCTGCAACATGGCCCGTTGCTGCGCGCGGTACTCGCCGAGTTGGCCGATGGCTCCCAGCGCCTGTTGCTGGTGATGCACCACTTGGTGGTGGACGGCGTGTCCTGGCGGGTATTCCTTGAAGACCTGCAAAGCCTGTATCGCCAACATACGCTGCCGGCCAAGACGTCATCGTTCAAGGCCTGGGCCGAGCGCTTGCAGGCCCACGCGCGCGGCCCCTCGATGCAGGCGGAAAAAGACTTCTGGCTACAGCAGTTGCAGGGCGTGGCCACCGACTTGCCGTGCCGCGATCCGCACGGCGCGTGCCCCGGCCGGTTGGCGCAGACCGTGGTCAGCCAACTGGATGCCGAACACACCCGGCAACTGCTGCAACAGGCACCCACGGCCTATCGCACGCAGATCAACGATCTGCTGCTGACCGCCCTGGCACGGGTGATCTGCCAGTGGAGCGGGCACGCTTCAAGCCTGATCCAGCTTGAAGGCCATGGCCGCGAAGACTTGTTTGACGACATCGACCTGACCCGCACCCTGGGTTGGTTCACCAGCCTGTTCCCGGTCCGCCTGACCCCGGCCGCGACCCTGGCCGGCTCGATCAAGCAGATCAAGGCGCAACTGCGTGCTATCCCCAACAAGGGCCTGGGCTTTGGCGCGCTGCGCTACTTGGGCGATGCGCCGACACGCCAGGCCTTCAGCCAATTGCCGCAGCCGCGTATCACCTTCAACTACCTGGGCCAGTTCGACGGCAGTTTTGATCAGCCGGACGGCCTGTTTGCCCCCGCGTCGGAACCTGCCGGCGCCGAGCAGAGCCCCGATACCCCGTTAAGCAACTGGTTGACCCTCAATGGCCAGGTGTATGGCGGTGAGTTGCAGATCGGCTGGACCTTCAGCCCATTGATGTTCGAGGCCCGTGAGATCGAAGCGCTGAGCGAGGCGTTTACCCGCGAATTGACGGCCCTGATAGAGCACTGCTGCACCCCGGGCAACAGCGGCTTCACGGCCTGCGACTTCCCATTGTCGCGCCTGGACCAGGCACAACTGGAGTCGCTGCCGCTGGCCGCCGAGGGCGTGGAGGATATCTACACCTTGTCGCCAATGCAGCAGGGCATGTTGTTCCACACCCTGTATGAACAGGCCGCGGGTGACTACATCAACCAGGTCCGCGTCACGGCCGAGGGCCTGGACGTGGCACGCTTCCAGCAAGCCTGGCAGGCCACGGTGCAGGCCCATGAGGTGTTGCGCACGGGGTTCTTCTGGGAAGGCCAGTTGGAGTGGCCGTGCCAGGTGGTGTACCGCGATGCGCCAGTGCGGATCGAAGTGCTGGACTGGCGCGCCATGCCCGAACGTGAACTGGAACTGCACAACCTGCAGCGTGCCCAGCGCCGCCAGGGCTTCGACCTGGCCAAGGCGCCACTGCTGCGTTTGCTGCTGGTGCGCACCGATGAGCAGCGCCATGAGCTGATCTACACCTATCACCACATCCTGATGGATGGCTGGAGCAACTCGCGTCTGTTTGGCGAAGTGCTGCAACGCTATGCCGGCGTGGCCGTCCCCGAGGCTGGCGGACGCTATCGCGACTACATTGGCTGGCTGCAACAGCGGGATGCCGGCGCCACTGAAGCCTTCTGGCGCGCGCAGTTGAGCGCGCTGCAAACGCCGACCCGCCTGGGCAGCCACCAGCCCGACGCTATCGACGGCTATGGCGACCATCAGTACAGCCTGGCGCAATCACTGACCGCGCGGCTGGAAGCCTTTGCACGGTGTAATAAGGTCACCCTCAATACGCTGGTGCAGGCGGCCTGGTTGATTCTGCTGCAACGCCATAGCGGCCAGGCGGTGGTGTCTTTCGGCGCCACCGTGGCCGGGCGTCCGGCGGAGCTTTCCGGTGTAGAGCAACAGCTTGGCCTGTTCATCAACACCCTGCCGGTGATCTGCGCCGTGGACGGGCAACACACGGTGGCCGACTGGTTGCAGGCGGTCCAGGCGCAGAACCTGGCGCTGCGCGAGCATGAACACACCGGCCTGTATGACATTCAACGGTGGGCCGGGCAGGGCGGGGCGGCACTGTTCGACAACATCCTGGTGTTCGAAAACTACCCGGTGTCCAAAGCCCTGGAACAGAGCGGCGGCAGCGGTATTCGCTTCGGCGTGCCCAAGGCCCATGAACAAACGAGTTACCCGCTGACCGTGCTGGTGGACCTCGGCGAGACCCTGTCGCTGCACTTCAGTTTTGCCCATGGCTATTTCAAGGCTTCGACCGTGCACGGTTATGGCCGGCACCTGGTCAACCTGTTGCAAGCCATGGTCGATGACGGCCAACAGCGCCTGGGCGATTTGCCGATGCTGGATATCACCGAGCGTCGGCAGGTGCTGCAGGACTGGAATGCCACCGCGCGGGACTACCCGTTGCAGCGTTGCGTGCATGAGTTGATTGAAGCGCAGGTCGCGCGCGTACCGCAGGCGCCGGCGTTGCGCTTCGGCGATCTGTCGTTGAGCTATGCCGAGCTGAACCGCCGCGCCAATCGCCTGGCCCATCGTTTGCTCGAGGCAGGCGTCGGGCCGGATGTGCTGGTGGGCCTGGCGCTGGAGCGTTCCGTCGAAATGGTGGTCGGCTTGCTGGCGGTGCTCAAGGCCGGCGGTGCGTACGTGCCGCTGGACCCGGAATACCCGCGCGACCGCCTGGCCTACATGCTCGAAGACAGCGGCGTGAAGCTGCTGCTGACTCAAGCGCAGGTGCTGGCGCAACTGCCGATCCCCCAAGGTTTGGAAACCCTGGTGCTGGGTGAATCAACACTCGAAGGCTACAGCGAAGAGAACCCTGGCATCGCCTTGGACGGCGAAAACCTGGCCTACGTGATCTACACCTCCGGCTCCACCGGCCAACCCAAGGGGGCGGGCAACCGGCATGCGGCGTTGCTTAACCGCCTGCACTGGATGCAGGAAGCCTACACCCTGGATGCCAGCGACAGCGTGCTGCAAAAGACCCCGTTCAGCTTCGACGTGTCGGTGTGGGAATTCTTCTGGCCGCTGATGACCGGTTCGCGCCTGGTTGTGGCAGCACCGGGGGATCACCGCGATCCAGCCAAGCTGATCAGCCTGATTCAGACCGAACAGATCACCACGCTGCACTTCGTGCCGTCGATGTTGCAGGCGTTTCTCCAGGACCCGGAAGTCGCCGATTGCCACAGCCTGCAACGCATCATCTGCAGCGGCGAAGCCTTGCCGGTGGACGCACAGCAACAAGTCTTCGCCAAACTTCCGCACGCCGCGCTCTACAACCTCTATGGCCCGACCGAAGCGGCCATCGACGTGACCCACTGGACCTGCCTCGACGAAGGTCGCGACGCCGTACCGATTGGCCGTCCGATTGCCAACCTCGGCTGCTACATCCTCGACAACAACTTCGAGCCCGCCCCGGTCGGCGTGTTGGGCGAGTTGTACCTGGGGGGTATCGGCCTGGCGCGGGGGTATCACCGTCGTCCGGCGCTGACCGCCGAGCGTTTCATCGCCAACCCGTTCGTAAAAGGCGAACGCCTGTACCGCACCGGCGACCTGGCGCGTTATCGCGACGATGGCGTAATCGAATACGCCGGGCGCATTGACCATCAGGTGAAATTGCGTGGCCTGCGTATCGAACTGGGTGAAATCGAAGCGCGCCTGTTGGAGCACGACTGGGTGCGTGAGGTCGCGGTGCTAGCGGTCGACGGCAAATACCTGGTTGGCTACCTGGTGCTGCAAGGCGCCGAGGAGGATTGGCGTGAGGTCTTGAGCGCCCATCTGGCCAGCCATCTGCCGGACTACATGGTCCCGGCCCAATGGATGCTGCTGGAGCACATGCCCTTGAGCCCCAACGGCAAGCTGGACCGCAAAGCGCTGCCCAAGGTGGATGCCAACTTGCAGGCACGGCCGTACGTCGCGCCGCAGAGTGAGCTGGAGCAGCAGATTGCCGCGATCTGGGCCGAGGTGCTGGAGGTGGAGCGTGTGGGCTTGCACGACAACTTCTTCGAACTGGGCGGCCATTCCCTGCTGGCCACGCAAGTGGTGGTTCGCCTGCGTGAGCAGTTGCACAGCGAATTCGACGTCAAATCGATTTTCACCACACCGACCCTGGCCGAATTCACTGCCGGCGTGGCGGCGCAACAGACAATTAATTCGCCGGTGCAGGACGCATTGGCTAAATCCTTGGAGGCCCTCAAACGTCTATCAGCAGAAGATTTGGATAAATTGATTTCCTGAGGGGCGTGGCGTGCAAGCATTAATCGAGTCGGTAGGGTCACTTTCTGCGCAACAAAAGAAAGCGTTGGCGGTCATGCTCAAGCAACAAGGCATCAACCTGTTTGAGATTGCCCCGGTTTTCAAGCGTCAGGACGGTGAGCCCCTTCGACTCTCTTATGCCCAGGAGCGGCAGTGGTTTTTGTGGCAACTGGAGCCGCAAAGCCCGGCCTACAACTTGCCGCGCGCCTTGCGGCTCAAGGGCCGGCTCGACCGTGTCGCCCTGCAACGCAGCTTCGATAGCCTGCTGGCCCGCCATGAAAGCCTGCGCACCCACCTGCATCAAGATGCCGAGCAGGTGCTGCAGGTGATCGACCCCGTGGTGCGCGTTGAAATCGCCCATGAAAACGGCGACCCCGAGCAGCTTGAAGCGCTGGTGCAAGCAGAAGTCGCCAAGCCGTTCGACCTGCAGCAAGGCCCGCTGCTACGGGTCAAGCTGCTGCAACTGGCGCCGGATGAGCATGTGCTGGTGCTGGTGCTGCACCACATCGTGTCAGACGGCTGGTCGATGCAAGTGATGGTCGATGAGCTGGTGCAGTGTTATGTGACTTACAGCCAGGGCCAGGAGGCGCGCTTGCCGGCGTTGGCGATTCAATACCCGGACTACGCCTTGTGGCAGCGCAGTTGGATGGAAGCCGGTGAGAAAGAGCGCCAATTGGAGTACTGGCGCGAGCAACTGGGGGGCGAGCAGCCGGTATTGGAGTTGCCGCTGGACCACCCGCGCCCGGCCGTACAAAGCTATCGCGGCGCGCGACTGGACATGGGCCTGGAGGCGACGCTGGTCACCGGCCTCAAAGCGTTGGCCCAGCGTGAGGGCGTGACGCTGTTCATGCTGTTGCTGGCGTCGTTCCAGACCCTGTTGTATCGCTACAGCGGGCAGTCGGATATCCGTGTCGGCGTGCCGATCGCCAACCGCAACCGCGCGGAGACCGAACGCCTGATCGGCTTCTTCGTCAACACCCAGGTGCTCAAGGCCGATATCGACGGGCAGATGACCTTCAGCCAGTTGCTCACCCAGGTCAAGCAGCGCGCGCTGCAAGCCCAGAGTCATCAGGACCTGCCGTTCGAGCAGTTGGTGGAAGCCCTGCAACCGGAGCGCAGCCTGAGCCACAACCCGCTGTTCCAGGTGATGTTCAACCACCAGACTGAAGGCCGCAGGGTACGCGGCGAGCAGCAGTTGCCCGGCCTGGCGGTGGAGGCGCTGGAGTGGGACAGCCAGAGCGCCCAGTTCGACTTGAGCCTGGACACCCAGGAATCGCCCGACGGTATTTGGGCCTCGCTGACCTACGCCACTGACCTGTTCGACGCCGCCACCGTGCAGCGCATGGCCGAGCATTGGCAGGGCTTGCTGCGTGCCGTCGTGGGGCGGGCGGGCGCGCGCATCGCGCAACTGACGATGTTGACCGAGGCCCAGCAACGCGGGCTGTTACAGGACTGGAATCACGCAGCGCCAGTGTTGCAACACAGTGCGGGTGTGCATGGGCTGTTCGCGGCGCAAGCGCTGCAACGCCCGGAGCACACGGCACTGTGCCTGGGCGGACAGTCGCTGAGCTATGCCGAATTGAACCGCCGAGCCAACCGCCTGGCCCATGCGCTGATCGCGCGGGGTGTTGGCCCGGAAGGGCTGGTTGGCGTGGCGGTGGCGCGCTCGTTCGAGATGGTGGTGAGCCTGCTGGCGGTGCTCAAGGCCGGCGGCGCCTATGTGCCGCTCGACCCGCAATACCCGCGTGAACGCCTGCTGCATATGCTTGAAGACAGCGGCGTGCGCCTGGTGCTGACCCAGGCGACTCTCGACCTGCCACTGCCCGAAGGCTTGGCGACGCTGGACCTGACGCATACGGATTTGACCCCGTACCCCGAGACGGATCCGCAGGTAGCCGTCGACCCGCAAAACCTCGCCTACGTGATCTACACCTCCGGCTCCACGGGCAAACCCAAGGGCGTGGCGATCAACCACGGGGCGTTGACCGAGTTTTCCAGCATCGCGGCGGGCTATTCGCGGTTGACCCAGGACGATCGCGTCCTGCAATTCGCCACCCTGAACTTCGACGGGTTCGTCGAGCAGCTCTATCCGGCGCTGACCCACGGCGCCACCGTGGTGCTGCGCGGTCCAGAGCTGTGGGACAGCGCGCGGTTGTACGAGGAAATCATCGCTCAAGGCGTCACCCTGGCCGACTTGCCCACCGCCTACTGGAACCTGTTTTTGCTCGACTGCCTGGCGGCGGGGCCGCGCACATATGGCGCGCTGCGCCAGATCCATATCGGCGGCGAAGCCATGCCGCTGGACGGCCCGGCGCAGTGGTTGAAGGCCGGCCTGGGCCATGTTCGATTGTTGAATACCTACGGCCCGACCGAGGCCACGGTGGTCTCGAGCGTGCTGGATTGCACGTCCAGCGAGACCATCGGCGCTACCGCCAGCCCGATTGGTCGCTCGTTGCCAGGCCGTGCCCTGTACGTGCTGGATCGCGACCTGAACCTGGCACCACTGGGCGCGGTGGGCGAGCTGTACATCGGCAGCCATTGCGGCCTGGCCCGCGCCTATCTGAACCGTGCGCTGTTGAGCGCCGAACGCTTTGTGCCGGACCCGTTCGGCGCAACCGGCGCGCGCCTGTACCGCACCGGCGATCTGGCGCGCTACCGTGCCGACGGGGTGATCGAGTACGTCGGGCGTGTCGACCATCAGGTAAAAATCCGTGGTTTCCGCATTGAGCTGGGGGAAATCGAGACGTTGCTGCTGGCCCAGCCCGGCGTGCGTGAAGCGCTGGTGTTGGCGGCCGACCATCAACTGATCGCCTACCTGGTCGCCGAGCAACAGGATGCCGAAGCGCTCAAGGCTACCTTGCGTGAGCAACTGCCGGACTACATGGTGCCGGCGCACCTGATCTTCCTCGACCGCATGCCGCTCAATCCGAACGGCAAGCTGGATCGCCAGGCGCTGCCGAAACCCGACGCCAGCCAGTCGCAACACGCCTGGGTCGCGCCGGTGACGGAGCTTGAGCAACAGGTCGCGGCCCTCTGGGCCGACATCCTGGGTGTCGAGCGGGTCGGGCTGGCGGATCACTTCTTTGAGCGAGGCGGCCACTCGTTGCTGGCGATGCAGGTGGTGTCGCGTCTGCGTCATGCCCTGGGGCGTGAAGTGCCGTTGAAACTGCTTTTCGAACAACCGCGTCTCGAACGCTTTGCCGCCGCCTTGCACGCCCTGGAAGCGAGCGTTGGCGAGCCGGTTCTCGCGTTGTTGCCGGCCAGCCGTGAGCAACCACTGCCGTTGTCCTATGCCCAGGAGCGCCAGTGGTTCCTCTGGCAACTGGACCCGCACAGCGCGGCTTACCACATCCCCAGCGCCCTGCGCCTCAAGGGCGCGTTGGACCGTTCGGCGCTGCAACGTAGTTTCGATGCCCTGGTCGCTCGCCATGAGAGCTTGCGCACCTGTATTCAGGTGCTGCCAGAGGGAGCGCGCCAAGTCATTCAAGCCCAGGCCCCGGTGTCGATTGCCCTGGGTGAGGTGAGCGAGGTCGAGCTGCACGCGCAGGTCGCCGCCGAGATTGCCCGGCCGTTCGATCTGCAAGCCGGGCCGCTGTTGCGTGTGACCCTGCTGCGCCTGGCCGAGGACGAGCATGTCTTGGTGTTGGTGCAGCACCATATCGTCTCCGATGGCTGGTCGATGCAGGTGATGGTCGACGAGCTGGTGCAGCTGTATGCCGCCTTCAGCCAGGGCGAGATGCCGCAATTGCCGGGCATGCCGATCCA
Source organism: Pseudomonas gorinensis (assembly GCF_042015035.1). NCBI lineage: Bacteria > Pseudomonadati > Pseudomonadota > Gammaproteobacteria > Pseudomonadales > Pseudomonadaceae > Pseudomonas > Pseudomonas gorinensis. Next base: position 4,535,160 of record NZ_CP167125.1, on the reverse strand, counting down.
GTACGCCGACTATGCGCTGTGGCAACGCGATTGGATGGAGGCCGGCGAAAAGGCGCGTCAGTTGGCTTACTGGCGAGACCTGCTGGGGGGTGAACAGCCGGTGCTGGAGCTGCCGTTCGATCATCAGCGCCCGGCGCAGCAGAGCCATCGCGGCGCTCGCCTGGACGTAGCGCTGCCAGCGGCCCTGGCCACCGATCTCAAGGCATTGGCCCAGGCTCACGGTGTAACGCTGTTCATGTTGCTGCTGGCCTCGTTCCAGACGTTGTTGCACCGCTACAGCGGCCAGCAGGACATCCGCGTCGGCGTGCCCATTGCCAACCGCAACCGCGTGGAAACCGAGCGCCTGATCGGCTTCTTCGTCAATACTCAGGTGCTCAAGGCCGAGATCGATGGGCAGACGACCGTTGCCCAGTTGCTGGCCCAGGTCAAACAGCGCGCTCTGGAGGCCCAGGCCCACCAGGACCTGCCGTTCGAGCAACTGGTGGAAGCCTTGCAGCCGGAGCGCAGCCTGAGCCTCAACCCGCTGTTCCAAGTGATGTTCAACCACCAGGCCGAAGGGCGCCCGGGCGATACGCCGTCGGCACTCGCGCACTTGCGCATCGAAGGCTTGACGTGGGAGCGCCGCACGGCCCACTTCGACCTCGACCTGGACGTGCAGGAAAACCGCGACGGGCTGTGGGCGTCGCTGGGTTATGCCACCGATCTGTTCGACGCCTCGACCATCGAGCGCATGGCGCGCCACTGGCAGAACCTGTTGCAGGCGATGGTCGATGATCAGTCGCAAACCCTTGGCCAATTGAACCTGCTGGATCGCGACGAGCAGCAGCACATCTTGCAACTGTGGAACCGCACCGATTCCGGCTTCCCGGCCACGCGCCTGGTGCACGAATTGGTCGCTGACCGCGCCGCTGAAACACCGGAGGCCGTGGCGGTGAAGTTCGACGCGCAGACCCTGACTTACGGCGAGCTGGACCGCCAGGCCAACCGCCTGGCCCGTGCGCTGATCGCCCGTGGTGTGGGCCCGGAAGTGCGCGTGGCGATTGCCATGCCGCGCAGCGCCGAGATCATGGTGGCGTTCCTCGCGGTGCTCAAGGCGGGTGGGGTGTATGTGCCGCTGGATATCGAATACCCGCGTGATCGCCTGCTGTACATGATGCAAGACAGCCGCGCCCGGTTGCTGCTGACGCATACGCGGGCGTTGCAGCAACTGCCGATCCCTGACGGCTTGGATACCCTGGCGATCGATCGCACCGAGGAATGGGCCGATTACAGCGACACGGCTCCAGACGTGAAGCTGCACGGCGATAACCTCGCCTACGTGATCTACACCTCCGGCTCCACCGGCCTGCCCAAGGGCGTGGCGGTGTCCCACGGCCCGCTGGTGGCGCACATCATTGCCACGGGCGAGCGCTATGAAACCTCGCCGGCCGATTGCGAACTGCACTTCATGTCGCTCGCCTTCGACGGTTCCCACGAAGGCTGGATGCACCCGCTGATCAACGGCGCGAGCGTGCTGATCCGCGATGACAGCCTGTGGTTGCCCGAATACACCTACGCGCAGATGCATCGCCACCAGGTGACGATGGCCGTGTTCCCGCCGGTGTACCTGCAACAGCTGGCCGAGCATGCCGAGCGCGACGGCAACCCACCGGCCGTGCGGGTGTACTGCTTCGGCGGGGATGCGGTGGCGCAAGCCAGCTACGACCTGGCCTGGCGTGCGCTGAAACCGACCTACCTGTTCAATGGCTACGGCCCGACCGAAACCGTGGTCACGCCGCTGCTGTGGAAGGCCCGCAAGGGTGACCCATGCGGTGCGGTCTATGCGCCCATCGGCACACTGCTCGGCAACCGCAGCGGCTATGTGCTGGACGCGCAACTCAACCTGCAACCCATCGGTGTGGCCGGTGAGTTGTACCTGGGCGGGGAGGGCGTGGCCCGGGGTTACTTGGAACGTCCGGCCCTGACCGCCGAACGCTTCGTGCCAGACCCCTTCGGCAAACCCGGCAGCCGCGTGTACCGCAGCGGCGACCTGACCCGTGGCCGTCCGGATGGCGTGGTGGATTACCTCGGCCGCGTCGACCATCAAGTGAAAATCCGCGGCTTCCGCATCGAACTGGGTGAAATCGAAGCGCGCCTGCGAGAGCAGGACAGCGTCGGCGAAACCGTGGTCGTGGCCCAGGACGGCCCGACCGGCAAGCAACTGGTGGCCTATGTGGTGCCTGCCGATCCTGCCCTGGTCAACGCGGTTGAATTCCGTGAAGCACTGCGGCGTGCCTTGAAAGCCCGTTTGCCCGACTACATGGTGCCGGCGCACTTCATGTTCCTCGCACAGATGCCGCTGACTCCCAACGGCAAGCTCGACCGCCGCGGCCTGCCGCTGCCCGACGTTGCCCAGGCCCAGAGGGTGTTCGTCGAGCCGGTCAGCCTTTTGCAGCAGCAGGTGGCTGCGATCTGGGCCGAGGTACTCGGCGCCGAACGGATCGGCCTGAGCGATCACTTTTTTGAACTGGGCGGGCATTCCTTGCTGGCCATGCAGGTGATCTCGCGCCTGCGCCAGTTGCTGGCGCGCGAAGTTGCCCTGCGCACGTTGTTCGAACAGCCGCAACTGGAAGGGTTTGTGCTGGCGTTGCAGGCGCAGGACGCCACGGTGCTGGCCCCGCCGATGCTCGCGCTCAGCCGTGAGCAACCCCTGGCGTTGTCCTATGCCCAGGAGCGGCAGTGGTTCCTCTGGCAACTGGAGCCTGAGAGTGCGGCCTACCACGTGCCCAACGCATTGCGCCTGAGCGGGCAACTGGATCGCGCGGCCTTGCAGCGCAGCTTTGACGCCTTGCTCGCACGCCATGAAACCTTGCGCACCGTGTTTGTCTCCGACGGTGAGTCCACGCGGCAGCACATCCTGCCCGTCGCCACACTGAGGCTGGATGAGGCGCGGCTGCTCGGTGCATCGCCGCAGCAGGTACAGGCGCGGGTGGAAGCGGAAATCGCCCGGCCTTTCGATTTGTACCAGGGCCCGCTGCTACGCGTGACACTGTTGCAACTGAGTGAACAGGAACATGTGCTGATATTGGTTCAGCACCATATCGTTTCCGACGGCTGGTCGATGCAAGTCATGGTCGATGAGCTGGTGCAACTGTACGCCGGGTTCAGCCAGGGGCGGCCGGCGCAATTACCCGCGCTGGTGCTGCAATACGCCGATTACGCCGGGTGGCAGCGCGAGTGGATGGACGCCGGCGAGAAGCAGCGCCAGATGGAGTACTGGCAGGGCCTGCTGGGCGGCGAGCAACCGGTACTGGAGTTGCCGCTGGACCACCCGCGCCCCGCGGTTCAGAGCTACCGTGGCGCCCAGCTGGAAGTCGGCCTGGATGCCGACGTGGTTGCCCGCCTCAAGGGCCTGGCGCAACGCGAAGGGGTCACGCTGTTCATGCTGTTGCTGGCGTCGTTCCAGGCCGTGTTGCATCGCTACAGCGGGCAGTCGGACATCCGTGTCGGGGTGCCGATCGCCAACCGCAACCGGGTGGAGACCGAACGCCTGATCGGCTTCTTCGTCAACACCCAGGTGCTCAAGGCCGATATCGACGGGCAGATGTCCTTTGCCCAGCTGTTGCAGCAGGTCAAGCATCGCGCCCTGCAAGCCCAGGCGCACCAGGACTTGCCGTTCGAGCAGTTGGTGGAAGCCCTGCAACCGGAGCGCAGCCTGAGCCACAACCCACTGTTCCAGGTGATGTTCAACCACCAGGCCGAGGCGCGTGTGCCGCGTGGCGAGCAGTTGCCCGGCCTGCGGGTGGAAGGGCTGGAGTGGGACAGCCACACCACGCATTTCGATCTGAGCCTGGATACCCAGGAGTCCGCCGAAGGCATATGGGCCTCGCTGACCTACGCCAGCGACCTGTTCGAGGCCGCCACCGTGGCACGCCTGGCGCGGCATTGGCAGAACCTGTTGGACGCTGTGGCGCGAGATGCCCGGCAACCCATCGGCGAGTTGAGGCTGCTCGATCGCCAGGAACACGCGCGCCTGCTGCGGGATTGGAATACCCCGGCCCCGGCGTGCTCGATTCAACAGGGGGTGCAGCACCTGTTCGAGCACCAGGCGCAACGGCGTCCGGAGCACACGGCACTGTGCCTGGGCGGACAGTCGCTGAGCTATGCCGAATTGAACCGCCGAGCCAACCGCCTGGCCCATGCGCTGATCGCGCGGGGTGTTGGCCCGGAAGGGCTGGTTGGCGTGGCGGTGGCGCGCTCGTTCGAGATGGTGGTGAGCCTGCTGGCGGTGCTCAAGGCCGGCGGCGCCTATGTGCCGCTCGACCCGCAATACCCGCGTGAACGCCTGCTGCATATGCTTGAAGACAGCGGCGTGCGCCTGGTGCTGACCCAGGCGACTCTCGACCTGCCGCTACCCGAAGGCTTGGCGACGCTGGACCTGACGCATACGGATTTGACTCAGTACCCCGAGACGGATCCGCGGGTAGCCGTCGACCCGCAAAACCTCGCCTACGTGATCTACACCTCCGGTTCCACCGGCAAACCCAAGGGCGTGGCGATCAACCATGGGGCGCTGACCGAGTTCTCCAGCATCGCGGCGGGCTATTCGCGGTTGACCCAGGACGATCGCGTCCTGCAATTCGCCACCCTGAACTTCGACGGGTTCGTCGAGCAGCTCTATCCGGCGCTGACCCACGGCGCCACCGTGGTGCTGCGCGGCCCGGAGCTGTGGGACAGCGCGCGGCTGTACGAGGAAATCATCGCTCAAGGCATCACCCTGGCCGACTTGCCCACCGCCTACTGGAACCTGTTTTTGCTCGACTGCCTGGCGGCGGGGCCGCGCTCGTATGGCGCGCTGCGCCAGATCCATATCGGCGGTGAAGCCATGCCGCTGGACGGCCCGGCACAGTGGTTGAAGGCCGGCCTGGGCCATGTTCGATTGTTGAATACCTACGGCCCGACCGAGGCCACGGTGGTCTCGAGCGTGCTGGATTGCACGTCCAGCGAGACCATCGGCGCCACCGCCAGCCCGATTGGCCGCTCGTTGCCAGGCCGTGCCCTGTATGTGCTGGATCGCGACCTGAACCTGGCGCCACTGGGCGCGGTGGGCGAGCTGTACATCGGCAGCCACTGCGGTTTGGCCCGCGCCTATCTGAACCGTGCGCTGTTGAGCGCCGAACGCTTTGTGCCGGACCCGTTCGGCGCAACCGGCGCGCGCCTGTACCGCACCGGCGACCTGGCGCGCTACCGTGCCGACGGGGTGATCGAGTACGTCGGGCGTGTCGACCACCAGGTAAAAATCCGTGGTTTCCGCATTGAGCTGGGGGAAATCGAGACGTTGCTGCTGGCCCAGCCCGGCGTGCGTGAAGCGCTGGTGTTGGCGGCCGACCATCAACTGATCGCCTACCTGGTCGCCGAGCAACAGGATGCCGAAGCGCTCAAGGCCACCTTGCGTGAACAACTGCCGGACTACATGGTGCCGGCGCACCTGATCTTCCTCGACCGCATGCCGCTCAATCCGAACGGCAAGCTGGATCGCCAGGCTCTGCCGAAACCCGACGCCAGCTCGTCGCAATACGCCTGGGTCGCGCCGGTGACTGAGCTTGAGCAACAGGTCGCGGCCCTCTGGGCTGACATCCTTGGGGTCGAGCGGGTCGGGCTGTCGGATCACTTCTTTGAGCGGGGCGGCCACTCGTTGCTGGCGATGCAAGTCATCTCCCGCCTGCGCAATGTGTTGGGCCGAGAGGTTGCGCTCAGAAGCCTGTTCGAATACCCACGGCTGCAGGGGTTTGTCGCAGCGCTGTCGACCGAAAGCGGCATGCCATTGGCGCCACCCCTGGTCGCGGTGGAGCGAGGGCAGCCCTTGCCGTTGTCCTATGCCCAGGAACGCCAGTGGTTCCTCTGGCAGTTGGACCCGCACAGCGCGGCCTACCATGTGCCGAGCGCGTTGCGCCTCAAAGGCCGCCTGGATCCCGTGGCGCTACAGCGCAGTTTTGACGCCCTGGTTGCGCGTCACGAAAGCCTGCGCACCCACCTGAAACCGGAGGACGGGCGTGTGGTGCAGGTGATTGGCGCGCCGGCCAGCGTTGAGATCGCCCAGGTCGATGTGGATGCGTCGGCCCTGCGCAGCCAGGTGGAGGCTTACATTGCGCAGCCTTTCGACCTGACCCAGGGCCCGCTGATGCGGGTGTGGCTGCTGCGGGTGGCTGCTGACGACCACGTGCTGGTGCTGGTACAGCATCACATCATCTCCGATGGGGGATCGATGCAGGTGATGGTCGACGAGCTGGTGCAGTTGTACGCCGCCTTCAGCCAGGGCGAGGTGCCGAAATTGCCGGCCCTGCCGATCCAGTACGCCGACTATGCAGTGTGGCAGCGCCAGTGGATGGAGGCCGGCGAGAAGGCGCGCCAGCTGGCTTACTGGCGAGACCTGCTGGGGGGTGAACAACCGGTGTTGGAATTGCCGCTGGATCACGCCCGCCCGAGCCAGCAAAGCCATCGCGGCGCGAGCCTGGACATCCACGTACCGGCGGCACGGGTCACCGCGTTGCGCGCGCTGGCCCAGCGTGAGGACATGACATTGTTCATGCTCCTGCTCGCCTCATTCCAGGCGTTGTTGCACCGCTACAGCGGCCAGCGGGACATCCGCGTCGGCGTGCCCATCGCCAACCGCAACCGCGTGGAAACCGAGCGCCTGATTGGCTTTTTCGTCAATACCCAGGTGCTCAAGGCCGATATCGACGGGCAGCAGACGGTTGCCCAGTTACTGGCCCAGGTCAAACAGCGCGCGCTGGAGGCCCAGGCCCACCAGGACCTGCCGTTCGAGCAGTTGGTGGAGGCGTTGCAGCCGGAACGCAACCTGAGCTTCAACCCGTTGTTCCAGGTGCTGTTCAATCATCAAACCCAAGCCAGTGGTCACGACCAGGCTGAGCCGCTGCCCGGCCTGCAGGTCAGTGGCCTGGCGTGGGACGGCCACACGGCCCAGTTCGACTTGAGCCTCAATACCCATGAGTCGGCCGAGGGGCTTGCCGCCTCGTTCACCTACGCCACGGACCTGTTCGAGCCGGCCACCCTGGCACGCATGGCCGGCCATTGGCTGAACCTGCTCGACGGCATGACCCAGGACACCCAGCAGCGTATCGGCCAGTTACCGTTGCTGGATGACCAGGAACAGCAAGCAGTGATCCACGACTGGAACGCTACCGCTCGCGATTACCCGTCGCAGCGTTGCGTGCATCAGTTGATTGAAGCACAGGTCGCGCGCACGCCGGATGCGCCGGCCCTGGTGTTTGGCCAGCAGCGTCTGAGCTACGCGCAACTGAACCGCCGCGCCAACCGCCTGGCCCATCGTTTGATCGCGGCTGGCGTCGGGCCGGACGTGCTGGTGGGCCTGGCGCTGGAGCGTTCCATCGAAATGGTGGTTGGCCTGCTGGCGGTGCTCAAGGCCGGTGGCGCCTATGTGCCGCTGGACCCCGAGTATCCACGTGAGCGCCTGGCGTACATGCTTGAAGACAGCGGGGTGAAGTTGCTGCTGACTCAAGCGCACCTGCTGCAACAGCTCCCCATACCCCAGGGCCTGGATCATCTGGTGCTGGGTGAGTCGTGGTTCGAAGGCTACAGCGATAGCAACCCAGGTATCGTCCTGGACGGCGAAAACCTGGCCTATGTGATCTACACCTCCGGCTCCACCGGCCAGCCCAAAGGCGCGGGCAACCGGCATTCGGCCCTGACCAACCGCCTGCAATGGATGCAGGAAGCCTATGGCCTCGGTGCCAGCGACACGGTGCTGCAAAAGACCCCGTTCAGCTTTGACGTGTCGGTGTGGGAGTTCTTCTGGCCGCTGATGAGCGGTGCGCGCCTGGTGGTTGCAGCGCCGGGGGATCATCGCGACCCGGCCCGGTTGATCAGTGTGATCACCGCCGAGCAGGTCACTACAGTGCACTTCGTGCCCTCGATGTTGCAGGCGTTCCTCCAGGATGCGGCGGTGACCCGTTGCCAAAGCCTGCAGCGCATTGTGTGCAGCGGCGAGGCGCTACCGGTCGACGCCCAGCAGCAAGTCTTTGCCAAACTGCCGCAAGCCGGCCTCTACAACCTGTATGGCCCAACCGAAGCCGCCATCGACGTGACCCACTGGACCTGCGTCGACGAGGGGCACGACACGGTGCCGATCGGCGAACCGATTGCCAACCTGCGCACCCATGTGCTGGATGCCGACCTGTCACCCGTGCCGGTCGGAGTTGCCGGTGAGCTGTACCTGGGCGGCGCAGGCTTGGCGCGTAGTTATCATCGGCGTCCGGGCTTGACCGCCGAGCGCTTCGTGCCTTGCCCGTTCCACCCTGGGGCGCGGCTGTACCGCAGCGGCGACCGGGTACGCCAGCGTGCCGACGGCGTCATCGAATACCTGGGCCGCCTCGATCACCAGGTCAAGCTGCGCGGCTTGCGCATCGAGCTGGGTGAAATCGAAGCGCGCCTGCTGGAACACCCGGCTGTGCGTGAAGCGAGCGTGCAGGTGGTTGATGGCAAGCAACTGGTGGCTTATGTGGTGCTGCAACCGAACGGTGACGATTGGCGCGAGCGCTTGAGCACCCACCTGGCCAGCCACCTGCCGGACTATATGGTCCCGGCGCAATGGGTAGTGCTGGAGCACATGCCGCTGAGCCCCAACGGCAAACTGGACCGCAAGGCGCTGCCCAAGCCCGAGGCCGCTGGCCGCGAGTACGTTGCGCCGCAGACTGAGGCCGAACAACAGATTGCCGCGGCATGGGCGCAGGTGCTGCAAGTCGAACGTGTCGGGTTGCATGACAACTTCTTCGAGCTGGGCGGTCATTCGCTGTTGGTGCTGATGCTCAAGGACCGCATTCATCAGGTGTGCGGTGTCGCGCTGGGCGTCAACCAGTTGATGCTGCACCCGACGGTCGCGGCTCAGGCGCGTTGCCTCGAGGGCGAGGGCGAGCGCTCGTTGATCGTCCGGCTCAATAGCCAGGCCCAGGGCACGCCGCTGTACCTGTTCCACCCAAGTTTTGGCTCGGTGCATTGCTACAAGGCCATTGCCCTGGCGTTGCGTGAGCAGCGTCCGGTGTTGGGCGTGATGTGCCGGGCACTGGTGGACGAAAGCGTTGAAGTGCCGACCTGGGCGCAGATGGTCGAGGACTACACCCAGCAATTGTTGAGCGCACAGCCCCACGGCGCTTACCGCCTGGCCGGCTGGTCCCTGGGCGGCAACCTGGCCATGGAGGTGGCTTACCGCCTGGAACAGGCGGGCCGCGTGGTGGAATCAGTGGGCTGGATCGATGCGCCGCCCCCGGCCCGCTTTACTGCGTTCTGGCAGCAGGGGGCGCAGTTGGATCAGCGGGTGACGTCTGCGGCCGAGCGGCGCGTGGAGTTGCTGGCGGTGATGTTCCCGGCGTACGCCGAGCAGATCCACGCGGTGTGGCAGGCGACGTGCGGCAGCCAGGATGAGCAATGGCAGCAGGTGTCCGATTGGGCTGAGCGGACCCTGGGCGATAGCTTCCGCGTGCTCAAGGATGAGTTGCTGTCGGGCGGCGAAACCGAGCGCTCCTGGGCGCTCAAGCAGGTGCTGGATGAGCGCCTGCAAGACACCGATTACCGCGCCATCCGGGCGCCGGTCAATTGCTGGTGGGCGGCCCTGAGTGAGGGCGGTATCCACCAGGCGTTGATCGAGTCCGGTATGCGCGAGGTGATTGGCCAGGCGGGTATCCGGCGTTCGGTGGTGATCGATACGACTCACCACCGGATCGTGGATAACGCTGAGTTCATCAGCAGCTTTGTGGCAGCGATGGAGTAAGCGGTTGCTGTAAAGGGCGCCCCTGGCCAGCGATGGCCAGGGGCGTTTTGCTGTCTGATACCGCGTGTTCATCCAGGCTTGCGCAGCGGGCACAAAAAAGCCCCTGGCCACGGAGTGACCAGGGGCTTTGCGGGTTGCGGGGTTAGAAGTCCCAGCGCGTGGTGAGCATCACGTTGCGTGGGTCGCCAGGGTAAGCCGAGTCATAGAAACCGATGTTGGTGTAGTAGTGCTTGTCGAACAGGTTGTTGACGTTGAGGGTGGCCGAAAGGTTATCGGTCACTTGGTAACGGGTCATCAAATCAACCAGCCAGTACGGGTCTTGGGTGAATTTCTCGGAGCGGCCACCACCGGGGTAGCCCCAGTTGTTGACGGTCTGCCAGCCAGCGCTCTGCCAGCGCGCGCCGCCACCGACGGTGAGCCTGTCCAGGTTGCCCTGGAGTTTATAGGTGGTATAGAAACTGACTTGGTCTTCCGGCTCCCAGGTCGCGACCTTCTTGCCATCGTCATCGCGGGCGATCTTGTGGGTGTAGCCCGCTTGCAGTTGCCAGCCCTGGGCCAATTCGCCGGAGATTTCCGCTTCGTAGCCCTTGGTCTTGGTCTTGGTGCCGATGTACGAATAGTCGACGCCCGGCTGGGAGTTCCACGCCGTGTCGGCCAGCGGGCGGTTTTCTTCGTGCACTTCGAAGTAGGCGAGGCTGGAATTCAAACGGCCGCCAAAGAATTCACCCTTGACGCCAAGCTCATAGTTCTTGCCCTCGTTGGGGGCAAGCATGGCGCGTGTGCGGGTGCGGTACTGGGTTTGGGGCTGGAAGATTTCGGTGTAGCTGGCATACGCGGTGAAATTGTCGTTCAGGTCATACGTCAGGCCCGCATACGGCACCACCTTGCCGCTTTCCTGGGTGTCGCTGGTACCGGTGACCTGGTAGTTGGCGATACGCGAGCCGAGCAACAGGTGCAGCTCGTCCGTCAGGCTGAAGCGGCCCGTGACGTAGGTACCGGTCTGGCGGGTGGTTTCGTCATTGATCTTGGTGGCGGTCCACAGCGGCTCGATGGCTTGGCCATTCCAATTGTAGAAGTCATAGGAGTTGTTGAAGTAAGTGGTCGCGGTGTAGTCCTTGGCTTTCCATTTGGAAATGGACAGGGACTGGCCGATCACCAGTTCGTGTTCGCGGCCGAACAGCTCGAATGGCCCCGAGGCGTACACATCGAGGCTGTCACTGGTGGTGTCGCCCACGTATTTGCGTGCGTAGATGGAGCTGGCGGTGGCGGAGTCCTGGGAGATGTAGCCCAGAGGCGCGTTATAGCCGTTGATCTGGTGGTTGTATTGGCCTTTGGTGACCCAGCCATTGTCAAAGGTGTGTTCCAGGGTCGCGAAAGCGGTACGACTGTATTGCTCCCATGAACCCCATTTCGGGCCGTTGTTGAACGAACGCGGCAGGTTCAGCTTGTTTCCCGTTGCATCAAAGATGGTCCGTGTGCCGGTCCAGCTGGAGCCTTTCGGATCGCTGTCCTGGTAGTCGGCGCCGAGGGTCAACAGGGTGTTTTCGTCCAGGTCGAATTCGAGGATGCCGTAGAGCACACCGGTCTTGCGCGAGTAGTGGTCAAGGAACGATTGTTTGTCCTGATACGCCGCGACGGCACGGCCACGCACATTGCCGGTTTCGGTCAGGGGACCGCTGACGTCGACCTGGGAGCGGTAGTTGTCCCAGGATCCGGCGCCCAGTTCGATGCTGCTCTTGAACTCGGAAGTCGGTTTTTTGCGGATCAGGTTGATGGTGCCCCCTGGGCCGCCAGCGCCGGTGAGCAGGCCGGTGGCGCCCTTGAGGACCTCGACACGGTCGTAGATCGCCATGTCGGTCAGGGTCTGGCCCGCTGAGTATTGGGCGTCACGCAGGGTCGGGATGCCGTCGTACTGGAAGTTGACGATAGAGAAGCCACGGGAATAGTAGTTGGTGCGCTCGGTGTCGTAGGTCGACACGGTGATGCCCGGGGTATGGCGCATGACGTCATCGATGGCGTTAAGCCCGAAATCATCCATCACCTGGCGCGTCACCACCGAGATCGACTGCGGCGTTTCGCGAGGCGTCAGCACCATGCGTGTCGCCGTGGCAATAGTGCCAGGGGTATACGAGCCGGTGCCTTCCGTCACGGTGCCCAACTGGTTAGCGGTGACTTGCGTAGCCCCCAGTTCCAGCCCCGAAGTCGCGGCTGCACTGATGGTCACGGCGTTGCCTTGCAGGCTGTAGTGGACACCCGTGCCGTTGAGCAGCGAGGCGATCGCCTTGTCGGGTGCTTGCTTGCCCTTGACCGCAGTGCTGTTCTTGCCTTGCACATCGGTCGGGCTGTACAGCACTTGCAGATTGGTCTGGCGGCCAAATTCCTGCAACGCCGTCCCCAACGGCTGTGCAGGAATATCGATCTCGAGCTCCTGGGCCTGTACATACCCGGCGATGGGCAGCGATACCGCAATCGCGAGCGCGCAGGGCGTAAGGTTGAAGTTCAGGGCCCGTCGCATGGATAGCGCTTTGCTCAGGGGGCTCAGACCGAGTCGTACTGACATGAATGCTTTCTCTTCTGTGTGTGAAGTGGGCAGTTTATAAGTATTTATTGAGTCTGGTTCTCATTACCACTAGTGAGACGTTCCTAACTGGAGAAACCGGAAAAAAATTTCACGCCGGTGCCATTTCATGCACCACCTGGCCCGCGCGCAGGCGCACCAACTGGTCGGCGATATCGAAGTAACGGTCGTCGTGGCTGATCACAATGATGGTTTTGCCCAGGCGTTTGAGGTCCGGCAGCAGCTCGGTGTAGAAGATGCGTCGGAAGGCCGGGTCCTGGTCGGCGGCCCATTCGTCGAACACCAGCACGGGGCGTTCTTCGAGCCAGGCGTTGACCAGCGCCAGGCGCTTGCGCTGGCCGGTGGACAGGTCGGTGGTGCTGAATACGCCGTCCTTGACGCTGACCTTGTGCGCGATTTCCAGGCGCTCCAGGTACCGGGTGGCGCTGTCCAGCGACTGGGTGGCGCTGCCCTGGACGAGGTCATCGAACAGGTAATAGTCGGCGAACACCGTCGTGAACAATTGGCGATAGTCATCGCGCAGCGGGTCGGTGACGGTCTCGCCATTGAGGCGGATTTCCCCGGCGTGGGGCTGATACAGGCCCAGCAACAGCTTGATCAACGTGGTCTTGCCGCAACCGTTTTCACCGACGATAAACACGATATCGCCCTGCTTGATGCTCAGGTTGATCGGCCCCAGGTGAAATGGCTGGCTGCCTTCCACCGCCGGCGGGCTGTAGCTGACGCCGCGCAACTCCAGGCTGTGCACCACCGGTGTCGGCGCCTCGCTGCCATCCATCAGCAGGTGCGGTTCCGGCGACGAGAAGCGTTCGGACAGTTCGGTGATACGCGCAAAGGCAATCCGCGCCTTGCCGATAATCGGCAGGTAACCCACTACGTGCTCCAGCGGGCCTTTCATGTAGAGCAGCACCAGCACGAAACCGGTGATCACCGCGGGGTCGGGGTTGGGGTTGTAGGCCTGCATCGCCAGGGCCAGGCCGATCACCACGAAGAACAGCATCGAGCCAAAGGTCTTGGCCACGATGTAGATATTCACCGAGCGCACCTGGATATCGCTGATGCGGTCGGCGGTTTCCTGGATGCGATGGGTGTTCATGCGAAAGCGTCGGGGGCGGTGGATACGCAGCTCCTTGGCGCCTGACGCGATCGCCGAGTAGTAGCGCTGCAACTCGTCTTCCAGGTCGCGGGCTTCGTCAAAGCCACGAATGCCCTTGTGGCCGGCAATGAACTGCACGCTGCTGCCGATGACGATGGCCACGATCATCATCAGGAACATCGGCACCGACAGGTACGCCAGGTAGCCCAGGCAACCGAGGGTGACGGTGGTGGCGATCGCCAGGGGTGTAAAGGCGAAGGAAAAGTCGCTGATGGTGTCGACGTCGTGGGTCAGCACCGGGATCAGGCGGTGGGAGCGATACTGTTCAATCTGCTCGATAGGCGCCGACAGGACTTTTTCGCCAAGGTCCTTGCGCAGCGCGGCAATGATGCGTTGACCGACATAGTTGGTGCCGATGTCCGACACGATCGAACTGGTCAGGGCCAGCAGGCACAGCGCGGCAAAGGCCAGGATCACGCCCTGGGTCATGCCGGTGGAGGCGTGCAGGGCATTATTGATAGTCGCCAGCAGCAAGGTGATGGCCAGGCCACCCGCCATGCCCAGGGCAACGGAGACCGTCACGAGGGTGCGAAAGGGCCTGAGCAATGCGAGCAAACCGCTGAAGGCGCCGCGCTTGGGGTCGGTCATAAGTACATCCCGGAGAGTGAAAAAGAGGGGGCTGGGCACACAGACCCTTACCCATGACAAACGAAGCGTCGGCGCGAGTATTTAGCTCGGTATGCCCGGCGGCGGCAGTGACGGATAAATTGCCGGGCGGCTGGCTCGTTCTTGTTCTGTAGGCGCACGCGTAACGACGCGGGGCGTGGTCCCTTCAGCGAGAGCGAAACAATGACGAAGAAGAACCTGGTGTATGTCTGGTCCCTGAGAAATGCTGCCGCCGACAAGGCCGGGCAGCCGGTGGCCTACAAGGACCATGAGCGCTACATGAAGTCGGTACTGGAGTTTCTGGTGGGGTCGCTGAACGACACGCCGCTGGGCGAGGCCTACCACCTGGTGGGCGTGGTGTATGACGATGACGAGCAGAACCCACGGGACCAGCAACTGGTCGCCGACTATGGCTTTTCCTGCACGCCTGGGCGCCCATGGCTGTACCCCGCGGACTTGCGGGTGCAGGGGCGCCTGGTCAACGACCTGCTGCTGAGCGTGCCGTCCACCTATCGCCGTCTGCCACGGGGCAGTGCGGAGCATATCGCCGGCAAGCAGGATTTCGAACGTCGCCTGTATGACACGCTGGTCGAATTGAAGGCCGACATCGTGGTGCTGGATGGTTTGCTGGTGATTCTCGATGAACTGGTGCGCCCAGGTGCGCCGTTCGCGCGTCGGATCATGAATATCCACCCGGGCATTACCCGTATCGAGTCGCCGTACGAGCGCCGTGGTGCCTATGCCACCTGGAATGCGCTGTACGGCGCGCGGGGGCAAGCGGTGGTGGATTGGGCGACCAAGGCGACCACACCGTGCGAGCCGCTGTACCTGACCGGCGCCTCGTTCCACTACGTGGACAATGGCATCGATTCCGGCGAAGTGTTCCACGACGTACTCAAGACCGAGATCTCGCCGGACGACACCATCCTTGAACTGCGTTGGAACAACTTCAACAACAGCCTGTTCCCGGCGTTGCATGAAGGTTTGGAGTTGCTGGCGCTCAAAGGCTGAAGCGCCGCGATCCCCTGTAGGAGCGAGCTTGCTCGCGAAAGACGTCAACGATAACGCGTGTATTCAGGATCAGCGCGGTGCCAATGAGTTCTTCGCGAGCACGCTCGCTCCTACAGGGTAGGGGCTGGGCTTAGAGATCGCGCACGACGCGGAAGCCGATCCAATCCCCGCGGGTCTGCGGGTAGATGTTGTTGCGATTGCCCGAGCGCGAGAACACCGGCGCCTCACCCCAGTCATTGCCACGAATCTGGTACAGCTCGCACGTGGGCTCGACCCAGGCACTGCCATCGGTGGGCGCGCCGATGTAATCCGCGTGGTAACAGTCGGCCACCCGCTCATAGACGTTCCCGTGCATGTCATACATGCCAAACGCATTCGGCGGGTAGCTGCCCACCGGCGACGAATAGCTGTACCCATCCGCCGGGCCGTAGGTGTTGGCGTGCTGGGCGATGCTGTAGCCCTTGCCCTCGTCGAACGGGAAGGGGAATGGCCCGGTCGAGCCTGCGCGCGCGGCATATTCACGTTGGGACTCGCTGACCATGTGGTACTGCTGCCCGGTCTTTTTCGACAGCCAGGCCACGTAGCGTTTGATGTCGTCCATGTCCATGCACACTGCCGGTTGGCGCGGGCCCTGAGGATAGCGTGGCTTGCTGGCGATGCATTCGCGGCCGGGGCGGGTGTCGCCGTCGGCGATCTTCACCCCGGTCTGGCGCACGTAGCTGTCCCACTCGCCGGCGGTGATCTGGAAGCGGCTCATGGCGAAGGGCTTGGCGAAGGTCACGTCATGCAGTGGGCCTTCGTCCGGCTCGCGGCCGACTTCATCTGCCGGGGTGCCCATGGTGAAGGTGCCGGCCGGCAATACCACCATTTCCGGGCAGTCCTTGCAGTCCTTGAACACTTTTCCGGGTTGCGGCGTGGCTGCCTGGGCCAGGTTGGGCAGCCATGCCGTGCACAGGGCCGTCAGCGTCAAGGCGGTCAAAGGGGTGAGTCGCAATGGAGTCATGGGAGCCTCTCGTTCAAAGGGAAAAATCACCGTCACACTTGCTGGCTCAGCAGGCTTATGAAGCGTTGGATCTCATCGAGGTTATTGAGCAAGCCGGGGGCGGTGCGGATCACCGGTCCAACATCGCGGTCCACCGCATCGATCACCACGCGGTTGTTCATCATGTAATCCGCTACGGCGTCGCTGTCCTGGCCCTTGACCCGAAAAAAGGTGAAACCGGCCGACAAGCCGGGGCTGCGAGGCGTGACCAGTTCGACCTGAGGGAGGGCCAGCAGCTGGGTTTTCAGTTCGGTGTTGAGGGCATGGATGTGCGTCTGTACCTGCGCCTTGCCCAGTTGCAAATGCAGCTTGAAGGCCTCGTCCGCCGCCCAGCGATGCTCGAAGGCGTGATAGCCGCCGGGCGTCATGATCGTGGCGAAGTCCTTGTCTTCGGAGAACGTGGGCACCATCGGCGTGACGTATTTATTCACCGGGTCGCGGGCGCAGACCAGCCCGGTGCCACGGGGGCCGAACATCCATTTGTGGGTGCCGGCGATAAAGAAGTCGCAGTGCATATCCGGGAAGTCGAGGTTTTCCACGCCGAAACCGTGCACGCCGTCGACCACATACAGGATGCGGTCCTGATCGTCACGGTTGCGATTATGTTCTGCGACCAGTTGGCCGATTTCGCCGATGGGCAGCTTCACGCCGCTGCCGGACTGCACCCAGGTCATGCCGAGTACGCGGGTGTTGGGGCGGATCGAGTGCTGGATATTGCCCAGCACCTCGTCGATGGAGACCTGGCTGGCCTGTTCAAACAGGCGGATGCGGCGCACCTGGGTGCCTTGCTTGGCGACACGAAAATCCAGGCAGTTCTGCGTGGCGTAATGCTCGTGAACCGTGGTGAGGATCTCCTGGTCGGGCCGCACCTTGATCCCGCCATAGATCATCGCCAGCCCTTCGGACGTACTGCCGGTGAGGGCGATCTGGGGCGGGCTGGCCTTCAAGTAACGGCCGGCCCACTCGCGCACCTGGCCTTCGCGTTTCCAGGCTTCTTCACGTCCCCAGTCCATCGCCAGGCCAGGGTTGCGGTCGATCTGTCGGCGGTAGCGTTCGATGGCCTCACGCACCGGCCTGGGGTGTGACGCCACCAGGAAGTTGGAGAAGTGCAGGTAGCTCGGATCCTGGTCGAACAGTTGCTTGAGGTCCGCCCATGGGCTGTCCGGCGCGCTGGCGGCCGATGCCTGGGGCAGGAGGGCAGCGCCCAGCGGCAGGCTGGCGGCGATTACCCCGGCCTGTTTGAGAAACGTACGGCGGTCGGTCATGGACTTACTTCACCGGTGGTTAGCGGTTGGCCAAAGGTTTGGCGGCTTTTTGGACCTGGTCCCACACCCGCAGGAAGTTGCCTCCCCACAGCTTGGCGATATCGGCTTCGGAGTAGCCGCGCTGGATCAGTTCGGCGGTGACGTTGCGCACATCGCCGACGTTCTCCCAGCCCTGCAGGCCGCCGCCGTCGTTGAAGTCCGAGGCGATGCCGACGTGATCGATACCGATCTTGCGCACGGTGTAGTCAATGGCGTCGCCCCAATCCTTGAGCGTGGCCTTGGGTTCTTCCTCCAGGATGCCGTACAGGCCCTGGGCGTACTGGCCGAACTTCTGCTCGGGCCATGCCGCAATGATCGCGTCACCTGGCATCAGGGCCATGGCGAGGTTGGGCAATGGTGGCAGGTCGAAACGAGCGCGCAGGGCGTTGAGCTTGTCCTGGGTTGGCTGGCTCAGCGGGCGCAAATAGGCGGGGAAGCCCACCACCTGCACCACGCCGCCGCTGTTCTTGATCAGTTGCAGTTCCTTGTCGCTGAGGTTGCGCGGGATGTCCACTGACGCCCGTGGCGCCGAGTGCGAGGCGACCATTGGCGTGCGGCTCAGTTGTGCCACTTGCTCCAGGGCCAGGGTCGACATCTGCGACACATCGATGATCACCCCCAAATCGTTGAGGCGCTGTACCGCTTGCTTGCCGATGTCCGACAGGCCTTCGAGGGCATCGGTGGAGTCATTGAAAAACGGCAGCGGCCGCGACGAATCGGACCAGGCGTTATTGCCGATATAGCTGAAGCCAAACATGCGCATGCCGCGCGCAGCCCATAAGTCCAGCTGGTTCAGGTCATTACCCAGCGGGTAGGCATTGAGCATGCTGATAAAGATCGCGAACTTGCCCTCGCCATGCAGGCGCCGGAAGTCGTCCGGGGTGTAGGCGATGCCGACCTGATTGGGGAAGTCGCGCACCATGCCGGAGATGATCTTGTAGCGCACTTCCTGCTCGTGGCGGGCCTCTTCGACAAACCCTTCGGTGGGTTTGTGCGGTGCATTGGCGCCGTTCCAGATTTCCGGCCAGCCGAAAATCGTCAGCGCCGCGCCGGACAACCGACCCCGCGCCGCCTTGGCCAGGTCGAACTGGCCGCCGCCATCTTTGTCGGCTTCGTTGCCGGCCGTGCCGAAATCCAGCGGCACGGTGATATGGCTGTCGAACGACAGCAAGCGATCCTGCAGGTCGTTGGCCTGCTTGATCACCGCCAACGGGTAACCGGCATTGCCCCTGAACCAGTGATCCCAGGCCAGGAAGCCGGCGCCGGCACCGATGGCCAATGCCAGCGGCAAGCCGATATACAGCGCCTTTTTCGAACGTGGTTTTGTCATTGCCGTCTCAGTCAGTTGAGGCCTTTGCTATCTGGGAAGAACGAGCCATGAGCGCGCAAATTTAGGCGTCGCGGGCGGCAAGCTAAATTTCCCCCATGAGCAAACGTTCTAGCTCTGATAAAGGCGTTTCCTAAGGTAGACAATGACCATCTCTCGACGTGGGTTCATCGCAGGCCTGGCGCTGACCGGCGCAGCCGTGCCGGCGGCCTTTTATGCCCATCGCGAGTTGACGCGCGAAGAATTTCCCATCACGCCCGGCGAAGCCACCGTAGACCTGGCCGACACTGCCGGCCAACATCTGGCGAACACGCTGCGCGGCGTGTGGAGCCTGCGCCTGGAAGGCCGCGATGCTGGCCTCAAGGGCCTGCCGTTGCAGGGGCTGGAATTGCTGCTGGATATCGCCCCACGCGGCCGTGGCCTGCGCGGCTATCTCGACACGGCTGCAAACCTGCGTGCCGACGCTGAACCGCGCTATCGCGTCCTCGGTGATTTGCTCACGGGCGAGGGCGCCGTGCTCTATTGGCGCCTGATCGACCGCGACACCGCCGACGGCACACCGGCCTATGAATTCAAGATGACCCTGGACGAAGTCTGGGCCAACTTCGCCAATGCCGGCAGCAGCACCCTCAGCGGGCACATCCTCGACCTGGACCGGCCCCTCGCGCTGGTTGAACGCGACAACCGCTTCGTCGCGCACAAACAGGTGTTTCCCGAAGCCCGCGAACGCATCGGCCTCAACCCGGCCCTGCTGGCCTGGCTGGTTTCACCGGAGCACCGGCTGTTCCACCAGCTGTGGCACGCCACCCGTGACCAATGGCACAAACTCTCCGAAGAAAAACGCGACGCGCTGCGCGGCATCGGCTGGCAACCCGGCCCGCGCGGCAAGGAACGCGACGCCCGCGGCACACTCAAGGACCGCAACGGCTCGGGCATCGACTTCTTCTTCATGCACCGCCACATGCTCGGTACCGCGCGCTCGATGCAACACCTGCCCTCATGGGCGCAATTCCCCGAACCGCAACCGCCCCTGGAGCGCGATCGCCTGGGCTTCGTGCGTTACTTCGACAACCACGACGGCTTTGCCTTGCCCCCCACCTGGCTGGCACCGGACGACGGCGACTACACCCAATGGGTCAGCGATATCAAGGCCGCCGAGACCTACCACAGCAACTTCCAGGTGTGGGAATCCCAGTACCGCGACCCACGCTACCTGGCCAAACTGACCCTGGGCCAACTCGGCTCCGAGATGGAACTGGGGCTGCACGACTGGCTGCACATGCGCTGGGCCTCCGTGCCTCGCGACCCCTCCAACGGCGCCCCGGTACCGTTCGCCCGTGACCCCGCGGACTTTGCTGCACGCTGGTATGCGGCGGAAAACGACTTCCTTGGCGATCCGTTTTCCTCCCATGTGAACCCGGTGTTCTGGCACTTCCATGGCTGGATCGACGACCGCGTCGAAGACTGGTTTCGCGCCCATGAACGCTTCCATCCCGGTGAGGTCAGCCGGCTTGAAGTCAACGGCGTGGCATGGTTCGCAGCGGGGCGTTGGGTCGAGGTCGGCGACCCCTGGCTGGGGCCGGACACCCATGGCTGCAGCACCACGCCGGGGCTGCAGATGGGGCGGTCGATGGAGATGGACCCGGAGACCATGAAGCTGGCGTTGCGCATTACCTTCGGTGCCGAGGACGAGATGTTGAAGGGGTTGTTCAAGCGCGTGCCGAAGCGGCCCTGGTATGCGCGGCATTTGAAGGTGAAGGCTTGAGAGGCGGCCCCCTCAACTCACGGCCGCCCCTTCCTGCGTCGCATACATCCACCGCAACAACGAATGCCGCCCGCTGATACCCAGCTTGACCGACGCGCGCTTGAGGTAGCTCTCGATGGTGTTGACCTTCAACGCCAGTTGTTCCGCCAGCTCCGGCGCGGTGCGCCCGGCCAGCAGGCCGACGCACACTTCCAGCTCGCGCTTGGACAGGTTCAGCCCCGATTGCACCAGGCGTTCTTCGATGCGTCGGCGCAGGGTGTCGAGGCCGTGGTTTTGCGCTACGACCGGGTCGCTGACAGTGCGGCAAGGCTGGATGGCGTTGATGTGTTTTTCCACCATGGGCAGCAGCAAGGTGGAGAAGTCTTGCAGCAGGCTGCGTTCCTGAGCGGAAAAACACGCTGACGGGGGCGAGCGGTACACCGACAGTACGTAGCGCATATCGTCCTTGCGCCGCGTGAGGTGCAGTTGGGCGGCGGGTGGTTCGGCGCTGCCGGCGGTCACCGAGTCGGTGTACACCGGGCTGATCTTGCGCCGGGTATGGCCTTCGGGGCTGACCTGCAGTTGCGTGATATGGGTGGCGTCCACGGCCAGTTGGGTGAGGATCAGGTCATGCAGCATGCGCGGGAAATGGCGGCTGCCGGTGCTGGCGATGACCTTGCCGATATGGGGGAACAGGTGTGCGTTCATCAACTCATCCATGAAAAGTGCGGGTATTCGGCCTTATCGCGACGGGGGGGCAAGGTGCTGGCCAATGCGAATAACCCACAGTGAAAATCCCGCCCGCCGGAAAACCTATGCTAGTACAGGCCCGGCTCGGCATGGGGATCCAATCCGCGAAAACGCGATGCAATTGCCTCAACGGCGGTCGGACTGGGCCGGCCACCGTTGTGGGAACGCTTAACCCCAGGCGTTGGCGTTATTTCAGCGCCGGTTCAGCTGTCCGGGTGTGACGGGGCGCGATACGCATGCACTGGGCCAGGGCCTGCCGAACGTCCGCCAGCAGGTCGGCGACGTCCTCCAGGCCTACCGATAAACGCACCAGGCCCTCACTGATGCCGTGCTGTGCGCGTTCTTCCGGGGTGTAGGTGGAGTGGGTCATGCTCGCCGGGTGCTGGGCCAGGGATTCGGCGTCACCCAGGCTGACGGCGCGGGTGAACAACTGAAGCGCGTTCATGAAGCGCCGGCCGGTGTCGATACCGCCCTTGAGTTCGAAGGCAATCATCCCGCCGGACTGGCGCATTTGCCGGGCCGCCAATTCGTACTGCGGGAAAGAGCGCAACCCAGGGTAAGTCACCCATGCCACGGCCGGGTGCGCCTGCAAGGCCTCGGCCACGGCCTGGGCGTTGCTGCAATGGCGATCCATGCGCAGCGCCAGGGTCTTGAGGCCGCGCATCAGCAGCGCTGCATCCTGGGGTGACATGACCGCGCCGGTCAGGTCCTTGAGCCCTTGCAGGCGAATACGATGCGCCAGGGCCTGGTTGCTCACCGCAATGCCAGCAGTGATATCGCCATGCCCGCTGAGGTACTTGGTGGCCGAATGCACCACCACGTCGGCACCGAGGTCCAGGGGGCGTTGCAGGTAAGGCGTGCAGTAGGTGTTGTCGACCACCACGGTGATGTTGGGCTGCTGATGGGCCAGCGCGGCGATGGCGGCGATGTCCACCAGTTGCAAGGTGGGGTTGGCGGGGGTTTCGCAGTAGATCATGCGGGTGGCGGGGGACAGTGCGGCTTGCAGCGCGGCCAGGTCGGTGAGGTCGACATGGCGCACCTTGATACCGAACTCGCTGATGCCATGGTGCAGCAGGGCGTAGGTGCAACCGTACACGGTCTGGCTGACGATCACCTCGTCGCCGGGGCGCAGCAGGGTCCAGAAGGTCGCGGCAATCGCGCCCATGCCAGAGCTGAACGCTATCGCGGCTTCGCCGTTTTCCAGGGTGGCCATGCGCGACTCCAGCAAGGCCAGGGTCGGGTTGGAAATGCGGGTGTAGAAGTGGCCGCTTTCTTCCCCGGCAAAACAGGCCGCGCCGTATTCCGCGGTGGGAAAGGCAAAGGTTGCAGACAGGTAGATCGGCGGCACCAGCGCGCCATGGTGGTCCTGGGGGTCGTAACCGTGGTGGATGGCACGGGTGGAAAAGCCGAAGGCAGGATGTTTATTGTTCATGTCTGGCGCTCCTTATTTCCTACAATGCTATGCTCATAACCACAGCCGAACTTTGCAAAGTTTGCTGATAAATCCCGGGTTATGGGATGAAACATCCATAAAAATAATGATCAGAGGCACGTTATGCCCGTCAGTCTGGACCGCACCGACAAAGCCCTTTTAAACGCGTTGCAAGGCAATGCCCGCCTGACCGTGGCCGAACTGGCCGACCGCGTCGCGCTCACCACTTCGCCGTGCTGGCGCCGGGTCCGACACCTGGAAGAGAGCGGGGTGATCAGCGGCTACCAGGCGATCCTGTCGCCCAAGGCCCTGGGCTATGGCGTAACGGCGTTTGTCAGCATCATGATGGAGAGCCACACCCAGGAAATCGCCCGCGCCTTCGAGCAGCGGCTGTTGGCGATACCGGAAATCGTGGCGTGTCATAACGTGTCGGGGCGTTATGACTTCCTGTTGGAGGTGGTGGCCAAAGACCTGGAGTCATTCGGCGAGTTCGCGCGGGAAGTGTTACAGACGCTGCCCTGCGTGAAGGAGATTTACTCGAGCTTTTCCTACAAATCGGTGCGGCCGCTGCGCGTGATGTCGTTGCCGGGGTAGTGCTTTTTGGGGGCGTGTGTGGGAGGGCTGTTGTGGCGAGCGGGCTTGCCCCGCGTTGGGCCGCGAAGCGGCCCCCCAACCAGCCACTGAGGCGTACCTGACACCGCGCAGGTGTCTTTGTCAGGGGCCGCTTCGCGGCCCAACGCGGGGCAAGCCCGCTGCCACAAAAATGTGGTCACTCAGGAAGAAATCTTAATCCTTGATATTCAATAACTTGTTTATGTTTGATAAGGGCGGCCTGCTCCCACAATTGGTCACCTGATCTTCTGCGCAATTGGATATTTTTCCCGACCACGGCGGTGACTAACCTAGCCACCAATCCTCACCGCCCTGGAGTTCCATCATGCAAACCCGTACCGATTTCTACACCGCCTCCCCGGACGCCATGAAAGCCATGCGCGCCCTGGAAGCTGCCGTCGGCAAACTGTCCATCGAGCTGCCGCTGCTGGAGCTGGTGCGCCTGCGTGTTTCCCAGATCAACGGCTGCGCATTCTGCCTGGACATGCACACCGCCGATGCGCGCAAGGGCGGTGAAACCGAACGGCGCTTGTACACCTTGTCGGCCTGGCGTGAAACGCCGTTCTTCACCCCGCGTGAACGCGCCGCCCTGGCCTGGGCCGAAAGCCTGACCCTGCTCAGCCAGACCCATGCCCCTGACGAAGACTACAACGCGCTGGCCGCCGAGTTCAGCGCTCAGGAACAGGTCGACCTGAGCGTGGCGATCTCCACGATCAATAGCTGGAACCGCCTGGCCGTCGGCTTTCGCAAGATGCCCAAATAAGCGATCAGAAGTTCACCGTAGCACTCAGGCGCGCCGTCAGCGGCGCGCCCTGGAACAGGTAGTCATCGCCCATGTACTCGCCTGCGTCGCGCCAGTAGCGCTTGTCGAACAGGTTGTCGACGCTCAGGCGAAACACGGTTTCATACCCGTCGACGCGGGTGCTGTAGCGGCTGCCGACGTTGACCACCGCGTAATCCCCGACTTCGACATTGCCGGTGCGATTGGCGTACTTCTTGGCGCTGTATTGCACGCCGCCGAGCAGCGCCAGGCCATTGACCCATGGCAACGCATAATCGGCGTACACACTGGCGCGCAGCTTGGGCACGTTGATCGCCTGGTGGTCTTCGTAGGCCGCTGTGCCGCTGCCGCTGACCCGTGCACGAATCGCCGCCACGCTGGTTGCGATCTGCAAGCGCTCGGTCGCCCAGCCGTTGGCCGACAATTCCACGCCAGTGTTCTTCTGCTCGCCCTGTTGCACATAGGTGAAGGCCCCGGCGTCATCCGGCTTGGCGTACTGGTAGGCCTGGCGCGTCTGGAAGACGGCGGCGGCGAAGCTGATGCGGCGCCAGTCGTATTTCACCCCGGCTTCGATCTGCCGCGACACGGTCGGCGCCAGGGTTTCGCCCGGGTTGGTCGCAAACCACGGCGCCGTGCCGCCCAGGGACAAGCCCTTGCTGTAGGTGGTGTACAGCGAAATGTCTTCCACCGGTTTGTAGATCAGCGACGCTTGCGGCAGGAACACGTATTGCTGGGTATGGCGCGCCGGGTCGCCATTGTCGTCGAAGGCTTTTTCATCCAGGCGCACTTCGCGACCGCCGAGGATGGTTTGCCAGTGCTCATTGAAGCGGAGGCGGTCGGTGACGAACACGCCGTACTGGCGGCTGTCGAGGTTGCGATGGCGGGCGTTCAACGGTTTGTCGGTGGGCGTGAAGCTCGGCGCATCCTCGTCGATATTGGTCGTGCCGATGTACTCGTTGACGAACTTACGCTTGTCGATCACCCGGCGAAATGCGCTGGTGCCGAAGGTCAGTTCATGGCCGATGCCTGCGGTGTCGAACATGCCGGTCATCGCCGCCTGGACTTCATCGTCACGGCGGGTGTCGTCGGGGCTGCGGTAGTCGTAGACGTCGTAGTTGCCTTCGGGGGTGAAATAGTTACCGAGGCCGGTCGTGGCACCGCCCCACGCAAACGAACTGTAGTCATCAATCACCACTTTGCTGCGCGCCGCGCTGACACTGCCTTTCCACTGGTCGCTGAAGCGGTACTCGAACGTGCCGTTGAGGTTCAACGAATCGATGCCGACCTGCTTGGAACCGGTTTGATGGCCCAGCAGTTTTTTCGGCGAGGCGTCGTGGGGCACTTGCGTACCGCCGAGCAATTGATAGCCCGGCACCGAGCGTTGTTGCTTGTTCTGGTACTCCGCATCCAGTTGCAGCACCGCGTCGGGGCTGATGTTCCAGTCGAAGGCCAGGGACACAAAATCCCGCTGGCCGTCGGCATGCTCCACGTAGGAGTTGAGGTCTTCATGGGCGACGTTGGCGCGCAGGCCCAATTGCTGCTCGCTGCCAAACCAGCCGCCGACATCGGTGGCGAGATAGCCGCTGCCGCGATCGTCGGTGGAGACCGTCACCGAGCGTACGTCTTCCGGGCGCTTGGTCACGTAGTTGATCACGCCGCTGGGCTCGGAAATCCCGCTCTGCAAACCGGCCAGGCCCTTGAGCACTTCCACTTGCTGCTTGTTTTCCAGGGCGACGTTCTGTTCGCCGGTGATGGTGCGCCCATTGATCTTGTAGCTGCTCGCGGCATTCAGCGAGAAGCCGCGCACCACGAAGTTTTCGTAATAGCCGATCGGCGCATAGCTGTCGCCCACCGAGGCATCGTTGCGCAGCACTTCACTGAGCAGGCGGGCTTGCTGGTCCTTGATCAGCGCGGCGTTGATCACCGTGATCGAGGCGGGGGTGTCCAGCAGCGGTGCTTCACTGAAGCCGCCGACGGCGGCAGTTTCACTGCGATAACCGGACTCGTCCTGGCCCTGGACGTTCACCGCCGGCAGTTCGATCTCCGCCGCCAGGCTGTTGCCAATACCGCCGCTGAGCAGCAAGCCGAGGGCGAAGCGGGAAGTGACGACGGGGCGAAAACGCAAAACCATGGGGCAGGGCCTTAGAAGCGCGGGGCGAGGGGCGCATAAGCTAGGCATAACGGCGCGGTTTTACAAGCGTTCAGGCCAGGCGCGGGCTGAGACATCGCGTCTCAGCCCGCACGTCGATCCACTCGCGGCTCGACAGCTGCGGCGCGGACCTGCGATAGACGAGGCTTCTCTGATCATTGCAGGAGTTCGTCATGAGTACTGCTGGAAAAGTCATCGCTGGAAAAGTTGCGCTGGTGACCGGCGCCGGGCAAGGCATTGGCCGAGCCATCGCCTTGCGCCTGGCACGGGATGGTGCGGATATCGCCCTGGTCGACATCAATGGCGCCAAGCTTGAAGCGGTAGCCGCCGAAGTGGTGGCCCTGGGGCGCAAGGCTTCGGTGTTCATCGCTGATGTGTCCAAGCGCGAGCAGGTGGTGGCGGCCGTGGAGCACGCGCACCAGACCCTGGGTGGCTTCGACATCATCGTCAACAACGCCGGGGTGGCGCAGATCGATTCGCTGTTGGACGTGACCCCGGAACAGGTCGAACGCACCCTGGGCATCAACGTGCAGGGGGTGTTGTGGGGCATCCAGGCGGCCGGCAATAAATTCAAGGCGCTCAAGCAGAAGGGCAAGATCATCAACGCCTGCTCGATTGCCGGGCATGAAGGTTTCGCCCTGCTTGGTGTGTACTCGGCGACCAAGTTTGCCGTGCGCGCCTTGACCCAGGCGGCAGCCAAGGAACTGGCCAGCGTCGGGATTACGGTCAACGCATATTGCCCCGGTGTGGTGGGCACGGACATGTGGGTCGAGATCGACAAGCGCATGGCCGAGATCACTGGTGCCGAGGTGGGGGCCACCTACAAGAAGTACGTGGACGGCATCGCCCTGGGCCGTGCGGAAACCCCAGAGGATGTAGCGGGGCTGGTGGCTTACCTGGCGGGGCCGGATGTGGATTACATGACCGGGCAGTCCCCGTTGATCGATGGTGGCCTGGTCTACCGCTGATACCTCGGGGGCTGCATCGGTCCGGTGTGGGAGGGGGGCAAGCCCCTCCCACAGGTTCAGTGTTTGCCCGGCATGTCGATGCCCAACTGGTTGACGCGTCGGTAGAGTGTCGCTCTGGAAATCCCCAATGCCTGCGCCGTCGGTAATGGCTTCCAGCGATGCCGAATCAACGCATCCAGCACCACCTGGCGCTCCGGGCTGACAGGGGCTTGCACATCGGCCTCGGCCCGCTCGCCGCGCACTTCCACGGGTAAATCCGCCAGCTGGATCGTACCGCCCTCGCACACCGCACAGGCATACGCCAGTACATGGCGCAGTTGCCGCACATTGCCCGGCCAGGCATAGCCCAGCAGCAACTCCAGCGCGGCCGGGGCGATGCCCACCGAGATGCCACCGCCGCGGGCTTCCTGGGTCACCAGCCGGTTGATCAAGGCCAGCTTGTCACTGCGTTCGCGCAGGGGCGGCAGGCAGAAGCGCGCACAACCCAGGCGAAAGTACAGGTCCTCGCGAAACCGCCCCTCGCTCACCAGCGCGGCCAGGTCACGGTGGCTGGCGCAGATCACTTGGATATCCACTGCGCGGGTTTTCGCGGCGCCCAGCGGGGCCACTTCACCTTCGGCCATGACCCGCAGCAAGCGGGTCTGCAGGGCCAGCGGCATGTCGCCAATTTCATCGAGGAACAGCGTGCCGCCATCGGCCTGCACCAGTAACCCCGGCATGCCTTTGCTGGAGGCGCCGGTAAAGGCACCGGCCACGTAGCCGAACAGCTCGCTTTCGATCAGGTTTTCCGGGATCGCCGCGCAGTTCACTGCCACGAACGGTCCCTCGCGGCGCGCACTGCGCTCATGCAACTGGCGGGCGAAAACCTCCTTGCCCGCACCGGTTTCACCTTGCACCAGCACCGGCAGGTTACGGTCCTTCACGCGCACAGCCAGGCGCAGGTGTTCTTCCACGCGCGGGTCGACCTGGGTGTTTGCAACCACCCGCGCCGGTTTGCGTCGGGGTGGGTTGACCCGCACATGTAACGCGCCAGGTTCGCCGAGCCAGTTCAACTGCTGGGTCGATTGATCGGTGACGGCGTGCAAGGCGTCCAGGTCGAAAACCTCGCCGATATGCTCCGGCACTTGGCCAAAGCGCAGCCGCAGGGCCTGGCGCGCTTTGCTGTTGAGGGCATGCAGGCGGCCGTCCTGGTCCCAGGCCAGCAACAGGTCGGGCTGGCTGTCGACATACCCTGGCGTGCTGTGGGCCTGGAGCACCCAGTGCTGGCGGGCGCTGTGCATGAAGAAGGCGTTCTCGATGGCCTGGGCGCTCTGCGCCACCATCTGCCGCACCAGGTGCTGGCTGCGCCGGTCATCCGGGGACTTGAGCGCCGAGGCGTCCATCACCCCCAGCAGGTTGCCCTGGGGGTCGAAGATCGGCGCGGCGGAGCAAGTCAGGCTGATAAAGGCTGCACGGAAGTGATCGCGCTTGTGCACCGTGACCGCCGCCTTGCTGGTGAGGACGGTGGCCACGCCACACGTACCTTCCTCGGCTTCCGACCAGCAGGTGCCCAGGTACAGGCCGGCCTTGCGGCAATCGGTGCGAATGGCCGTGTCCACGCGGTGGTCGATGGTCTGGCCCTGGGCGTCGGTGAGCATCACACAGTAGTCGGCCTGGCGCACACGGTGGTGCAGCTGACCGACGGCCTCGCTGGCGATGCGCATGAACAGCTCGGCGCGCTCGCGGCATTCCTTGAGCCGTGGTTCGCTGAGGATGCGCGGGCCTTGCAGTGAGCCAGGGTCGAGGTGGTGTTGTTCCATGGAGCGCCGCCACGAATCGAAAATGAGTGACGGCACTGGCGCCTGGGGCAGGCGATCGGCATTGCGCACCACGCGACTGACGCAGTCGACATGGTCCTTGGAGTTCGCGGCGAGCATAAGGCCTCCGGTTCTCGATCTTTGTTGTTATGCCCGCCATTAAGCGCGCATGTGCGCAGAGGGACAAGGGCGGCCTGACCAACTGCCCGGCGTGAGACGCAGCGTCTCATTCGGGCTGAGACACCGCGGGCAGGTTGCAATGGCCCGTCTCATTTTGCGGCTCGGGGGTGTCGCCGCACAACCGCGGGGCACTGCTCTGGATCAAGGCTTTGCGCGGTTTTTTCGCGCCTTGGCACAGGCTGTGCTGAGCAGGTTGCAGCTGGCCGCTGCCAGCCTTTTGTGTGTCGAGACAACCTGGAGAACAACAAGATGTCCACTCACCTGTCCACCGATCAATTGCTGCATGCCTACACCGTGATGCGCACCATCCGTGATTTCGAAGAACGCCTGCATGTGGAATTCGCCACCGGCGAGATCCCCGGTTTCGTGCACCTGTATGCCGGCCAGGAAGCCAGCGCAGCGGGAGTGATGGCGCACCTCAACGATGAAGATTGCATCGCCTCCAACCACCGTGGCCACGGCCATTGCATCGCCAAGGGCGTGGATGTGTTCGGCATGATGGCCGAGATCTACGGCAAGAAAACCGGCGTGTGCGGCGGCAAGGGCGGCTCCATGCACATCGCCGACCAGGAGAAAGGCATGCTCGGCGCCAACGGCATTGTCGGTGCCGGTGCGCCGTTGGCGGCCGGTGCGGCGCTGGCCTCCAAGCTCAAGGGCAGCCAGGGTGTGGCCGTGGCGTTTTTCGGTGACGGTGGCTCCAACGAGGGGGCGGTGTTCGAAGCCATGAACCTGGCCTCGATCATGAAGCTGCCGTGCCTGTTCGTCGCGGAAAACAACGGCTATGCCGAAGCCACCGGTTCAGGCTGGTCGGTGGCATGCAAGGACATTGCCGAGCGCGCCGTGGGCTTTGGCATGCCGGGGGTGATTGTCGATGGCAATGATTTCTTCGCCGTGCACGCAGCCCTTGGCGTGGCCGTGGAGCGCGCACGCAATGGCCAGGGGCCGACCCTGGTGGAGGTCAAGCTGAGCCGTTTCTACGGCCACTTCGAAGGCGATGCGCAAACCTATCGCGGCCCGGATGAAGTCAAGAACCTGCGCGAATCCCACGATTGCCTGGCGCTGTTTCGTCAACGCTGCAACGCCGAAGGCTGGCTCGATGCGGCGCAATTCGAGCGCATCGACGCAGAGGTCGCACAACTGATCGAAGACGCCGTGCGCCTGGCCAAGTCCGATCCCAAGCCCCAGGCCGCCGACCTGCTCAGCGATGTCTACGTGGCTTACCGCTAATCGCCACCCACTACAAAAACAATTCGTGGAGAGACCGTCATGGCTCGCAAAATCAGTTATCAGCAAGCTATCAACGAAGCCCTGGCCCAGGAAATGCGCCGGGACCAGAGTGTGTTCATCATCGGCCAGGACGTCTCCGGCGGCACCGGTTCCCCCGGCGAGCAGGATGCCTGGGGGGGCGTGCTCGGCGTGACCAAGGGCCTGTACCCGCAGTTTCCCGACCGCGTACTCGATGCGCCATTGTCCGAAGTCGGCTACGTCGGCATGGCGGTCGGCGCGGCGACCCGCGGCATGCGCCCGGTGTGCGAATTGATGTTCGTCGACTTTATCGGCTGCTGCCTCGACCAGTTGCTCAACCAGGCCGCCAAGTTTCGCTATATGTTCGGTGGCAAGACCACCACGCCGCTGGTGGTACGCGCCATGTACGGCGCCGGCCTGCGCGCCGCGGCCCAGCATTCGCAGATGCTCACCTCGATGTGGACGCACATCCCCGGCCTCAAGGTGGTGTGCCCGGCCACGCCGTATGATGCCAAGGGCATGCTGATCCAGGCGATCCGCGACAACGACCCGGTGATCTTCCTCGAGCACAAAATGCTCTACAGCCTGCAGGGCGAAGTGCCGGAAGAGCTGTACACCGTACCTTTTGGCGAAGCCAACTTTGTACGCGAAGGCAATGACGTCACCCTGGTGACCTACGGGCGCATGGTGCATATCGCCCTGGAAGCCGCGGCCAACCTGGCGCGCCAGGGTATCGACTGCGAAGTCTTGGACCTGCGCACCACCAGCCCGCTGGACGAAGACAGCATCCTCGAAAGCGTGGAGAAAACCGGGCGCCTGGTGGTGATCGACGAATCCAACCCACGTTGCTCCATCGCCACCGATATCAGCGCCTTGGTCGCACAGCGCGGGTTTTCGTTCCTGCGCGCGCCCATCGAAATGGTCACCGCGCCACACACACCGGTGCCGTTCTCCGATGCGCTGGAAGACCTGTACATCCCCAATGCCGCGAAGATCGAGGCGGCTGTGCTGAAGATCGCCGACAAGAGGACTGCCGCATGATCCATACCTTGACCATGCCCAAGTGGGGGTTGTCGATGACCGAGGGCCGCATTGATGTGTGGCTGAAACAACCCGGCGACTCGGTGGAGAAGGGGGAGGAAGTGCTGGATGTGGAGACCGACAAGATTTCCAGCAGTGTCGAGGCGCCGTTCAGCGGTGTGCTGCGCCGGGTGCTGGCGCTGAGCGACGAGACCTTGCCGGTGGGGGCGTTGCTCGGGATCGTGGTGGAGGGCGAGGCCACGGAAGCCGAGATTGACGCGGTGATCGAAGGCTTCCAGGCCGGGTTCGTGTCCAGTGCGGCCGAGGCGGAAGCCTCGGGGCCCCGCGCGCAGAAAGTCGAGGTGGGCGGGCGCCTGCTGCGCTACCTCGACCTCGGCGAGGGCGGCACGCCGCTGGTGCTGGTGCATGGCTTTGGCGGCGACTTGAACAACTGGTTGTTCAATCACGCGGCCCTGGCCGCCGAGCGGCGGGTGATCGCCCTGGACCTGCCGGGGCACGGCGAGTCGGGCAAGGCCCTGCAAAACGGCGACGCCGACGAGCTGGGCCAGGCGCTGCTGGCGTTGCTCGATCACCTTGAACTCGACCGTGTGCACCTGGCCGGGCACTCCATGGGTGGTTTGGTCAGCCTGACAGTGGCGCGGCAAGCGCCGGCGCGGGTCGCCTCGCTGACCCTGATTGCCAGCGCCGGGCTGGGTGAAGCGATCAACGGGGACTACCTGCAAGGGTTTACCGAGGCCAACAACCGCAACGCGCTCAAGCCGCAGTTGGTGCAACTGTTCAGCGACCCGGCACTGGTCACGCGGCAGATGCTGGAGGACATGCTCAAGTTCAAGCGCCTCGAAGGCGTGGACCAGGCATTACGCCAACTCAATGCCCAGCTGTTCGATGGCGGGCGGCAGCGCCTGGATCTGCGCAACGTGGTGGGGCAGCAGCCGAGCCTGGTGATCTGGGGCGATGACGATGCAATCATCCCGGCCAGCCATGCCCAGGGGCTGGAGGCCCAGGTGGAGATATTGCCGGGGCAGGGGCATATGGTGCAGTTGGAGGCGGCGGAGCGGGTGAACCAGTTGATGGCAGCCTTCCTCAACTCCCAAGCCTGATAGCGAACCCAATGTGGGAGGCCTCACGACAGCGCTATCGCGCAGCAAACTGACCCCCCTGTGGCGAGCGGGCTTGTTGTGGCGAGCGGGCTTGCCCTAATGCCGTTCAGTTAAGGTTTTTTTGTAGGAGCGAGCTTGCTCGCGAAGAACTCACAGACGCCGCGTTCATTCAGGAAACACGCGTTATCGTTGACGTTTTTCGCGAGCAAGCTCGCTCCTACAGAAGGCGATGTCCGCTTAACTGAACGGCATTAGGGCTTGCCCCGCGTTGGGCTGCGAAGCGGCCCCAATGAAGGACGAATGCGGTGTACCAGATATTCCGCAGAGACTGGTTTTGGGGCTGCTGCGCAGCCCAACGCGGGGCAAGCCCGCTCGCCACAAGGCTCTAGTTTGCTGTGCGACAGTGCTAAGTCGGGGATTTAGTGAGACCTCCCACATTGTCGAATGCATTTCAAAGTGAGCGCTTGAGGGTCTCGCTCGGCAGTTCCTTGAACAGCGCTCTATAGCTGTTAGAGAACCGCCCCAAATGCCAGAACGACCAGTTCATCGCCACTTCGGCCACGGTCGTTCCGCTACCGCTCAACAACTCCCGCCGCGCGCCGTTCAAGCGCCGCAAGCGCAACCACTGCGCCGGGCTCATCCCGGTGTAGGTCTTGAAGCCCTGCTGCAACTGGCGAAGCGGCACGCCGGCGATACGCGCCAGTTCCAGCAGGTTGACGCTTTCATCGGGTGCATCCGCCGCCCATTCGCCAATGCGTGCCATCAACTGGCGTTCTTGGCTGCGCCGCTGCAATGAACTGCGGTCCAGGCACACGCATGCGTTATCGAGAATGAACAGGCAATCGTCGAGCAACTGTTGGGTGAGGGTGTCGCGGCTGACCGGGTCGATCGTGCTGGACAAGCGCGTCAGGGTTCCACTGAGCCAGCGACTGAACAACGCATTCTGTTGGCAGAGCAGCGGCGCCATGAACAGCCCTTCGAGTTTCGCCACATCCAGCCCATGGCGCTGCACGAACTGCGGGCCGAACACCACCGCCACTTCACGGTAGTTCTCCGGGGTGATCCACGTGTTGCGGCTTTCACCATTCAGCAGGTACAGCGCGTTGTCGCTGCCATCGAAACAGAACGCCAGGGACCCCGGCGGCGCATTGAAATGCTGCTCCACACGGGTGTTCATGCACTCTTCGTAGACCTCGACGCCTTGCAGGTCGAGGTAGCGGATACGGCCGGCGAAATGCCCCGGGGACATCTGCTGGTACTGCTGTACCCAGCCGGGTGTCGCACGGCATTGAGCGGCCACATCACCGGTGGTGAAGGCCTGTACGCGCAAGGCGGTTGCCTGTGTCATGGGGTGATCCGTACGCACTCTATTGGTGCGTTGTGGTTCGTGCAAAGTGGATAGATGCCGTTCGACGGCTGGCCCAAGATAGACCTCAATGCGCCAGGAGTACAAGCCGGCGCAGCACTCCACCCATGACGAGGTCCTTATGAACGCCCCCTTCGATCAGCTGTCCGCCTGGCTGAAAGAACACAAGATT
This sequence comes from Pseudomonas gorinensis, assembly GCF_042015035.1. NCBI lineage: Bacteria > Pseudomonadati > Pseudomonadota > Gammaproteobacteria > Pseudomonadales > Pseudomonadaceae > Pseudomonas > Pseudomonas gorinensis. The sequence continues at coordinate 4,501,016 of NZ_CP167125.1, read as the reverse complement.
ACCGAGGTCGAATGCGTGATCAGTGATTTGACTGGCATTGCACGCGGCAAGATCGCACCCACCAACAAGTTCCTGCATGAGCGAGGCATGCGCCTGCCGGAAAGTGTGTTGCTGCAAACGGTAACCGGGGACTTTGTCGACGACGATATCTACTACGACCTGCTCGACCCGGCCGACATCGACATGGTCTGCCGCCCGGTGGCCAATGCCACCTATGTGGTGCCGTGGGCGATTGAACCCACCGCCATCGTGATCCACGACACCTTCGACAAACAGGGTAACCCCATCGAACTGTCGCCGCGCAATGTGCTCAAGAAGGTCCTGCAGCTCTATACCGAGCAAGGCTGGCAGCCGATTGTCGCGCCGGAAATGGAGTTCTACCTGACTCAGCGCTGCGAAGACCCGGACCTGCCGCTGAAAACCCCGGTGGGTCGTTCCGGCCGTGCCGAGACCGGTCGGCAGTCGTTTTCCATCGACGCGGCCAACGAGTTCGACCCGCTGTTCGAGGACGTCTATGACTGGTGCGAAGCCCAGGGCCTGGACCTCGATACGCTGATCCACGAAGACGGCCCGGCGCAGATGGAAATCAACTTCCGCCATGGCGACGCGTTGGACCTTGCTGACCAGATCACCGTGTTCAAGCGCACCCTGCGCGAGGCCGCGCTCAAGCACAATGTGGCCGCGACCTTCATGGCCAAGCCCGTGGCCGATGAGCCGGGCAGCGCCATGCACCTGCACCAGAGCGTGGTGGAGATCGCCACGGGCAAGCCGGTGTTTGTCGACGCCGACGGCAAGATGAGCCAACTGTTCCTGCATCACATTGGCGGGTTGCAGAAGTACATCCCCAAGCTGTTGCCGATGTTCGCGCCGAACGTGAACTCGTTCCGCCGCTTTTTGCCGGACACATCGGCGCCGGTCAATGTGGAGTGGGGCGAAGAAAACCGCACGGTCGGCCTGCGCGTGCCCACCTCGAACCCCGACGCCATGCGCGTGGAAAACCGCCTGCCCGGCGCGGATGCCAACCCTTACCTTGCGATCGCCGCCAGCCTGCTGTGTGGCTACCTGGGCATGATCGAACGGATCGAACCCAGCGCCCCGGTGGAGGGCCGCGCCTACGAGCGGCGCAACCTGCGCCTGCCCATCACCCTCGAAGACGCCCTGGTGCGCATGGAGGAGTGCGCGACGGTCAAGCAGTACCTGGGCGACAAGTTCGTGCGTGGCTACGTCGCGGTCAAACGCGCCGAACATGAGAATTTCAAGCGGGTGATCAGTTCCTGGGAGCGTGAGTTCCTGTTGTTGAGCGTCTAAATAATCATAAAGGGGTGTCGATATGCGTCTCGTGAAAAAGCTTCTCCCGCTGGCCCTGGTGGCGGCGTTCAGCAGTGCCAGCCAGGCGGCGCCAACCGTCAGCGTCTACAACTGGACCGACTACATCGGCGAAACCACCCTGGCCGATTTCCAGGCCAAGACGGGGATCAAGGTGATCTACGACGTGTTCGACTCCAACGAAACCCTGGAGGGCAAGTTGCTGGCGGGGCGCACCGGGTATGACGTGGTGGTGCCGTCCAACCACTTCCTCGCGCGCCAGGTGAAGGCCGGCGCGTTCCTCAAGCTGGACCGTGCGCAGTTGCCCAACTTCAAGAACCTCGACCCCAAGCTGCTCAAGCTGCTGGAGAAAAACGACCCCGGCAACGCGCACTCGGTGCCGTACCTGTGGGGCACCAATGGCATCGGCTATAACGTCGACAAGGTCAAGCAGGTGCTGGGCATCGACCATATCGATTCGTGGGCGGTACTGTTCGAGCCGGAGAACCTCAAGAAGCTCAACCAGTGCGGCGTGGCCTTCCTTGATTCGGCGGACGAGCTGTTCCCGGCGATCCTCAATTACATGGGCAAGGACCCGCGCAGCGAGAATCCCAAGGACTACCAGGAAGCCGAGGCCAAGTTGCTGACGCTGCGCCCCTACATCACCTACTTCCATTCTTCCAAGTACATCTCGGACTTGGCCAACGGTGATATCTGCGTAGCCTTTGGTTATTCCGGCGACGTATTCCAGGCCGCCAACCGCGCCAAGGAAGCCAAGAACGGAGTGAACATTGCCTACTCGATTCCCAAGGAAGGCTCCAACCTGTGGTTTGACCTGCTGGCGATTCCGGCCGATGCGAGCAACCCGAAAGAAGCCCACGCGTTTATCAACTACCTGCTGGATCCCGAAGTGATTGCCAAGGTCAGTGCCTCGGTCGGCTATGCCAACGCCAACCCGGCGGCGAAGGCGTTCATGGACCCGGAACTGGTGAACAACCCTGAGGTGTATCCGTCCCAGGAAGTCCTCGACAAACTCTATATTTCCACCACGCCGACCCCGGCGACCATGCGCCTGATGACCCGCGCGTGGAGCAAAGTGAAGACCAATAAATGACGCAGTCCCGTGACCACGCCCGTTCCTATTACCGAGCCACGGCCAACGCGGTTGTCGAGCGCCCTTCACTGGGCGCCGACTTGACCGCCGACGTGTGTGTGATCGGCGGCGGGTTCACCGGCGTCAACACGGCCATCGAGCTGGCGCAGCGCGGGCTCTCGGTGATCCTGCTGGAGGCCCGACGCATCGGTTGGGGCGCCAGCGGGCGTAATGGCGGGCAGTTGATTCGCGGTATCGGCCATGACGTGGCGGGGTTTGCCAAGTACGTGGGCGAGGAGGGCGTGCGTTACCTGGAGCGTGCCGGGATCGATTCGGTGGCGTTGGTGGGTGAACGCATTATCGAGCACGGCATCGACTGCGACTTGCGCTGGGGCTTTTGTGAACTGGCCAATACCCCGGCGCAGTTTGCTGCGTTCAACGGCGAGCAGGAGCACCTGGCGGCATTGGGGTATGCCCATGAAACCCGCCTGGTGGGCCCTCTGGATATACAACAGGTGGTGGGTTCGACGGTCTATGCCGGTGGCCTGGTGGACATGGGGTCCGGGCATTTGCACCCACTCAATCTGGTGCTGGGTGAGGCGAAGGTCGCCGAGTCCCTCGGCGTGCAGATCTTTGAACACACCGAGGTGGTGGAACTGATCCACGGCGACACGGTTAAGGTGCGTTGCGCCGCCGGTACGGTGCGTGCTGCCAACCTGGTGCTGGCGTGCAATGCACATCTGGAAGAACTGGAGCCGCGCTTGAGTGGCAAGGTGCTGCCCGCCGGCAGCTACATCATCGCCACTGAGCCGTTGTCGCCGGCGCTGGCCCGTCAACTGATCCCACAGAACCTGGCGCTGTGCGACCAGAAAGTCGGCCTGGATTACTACCGGCTATCCGCAGATCGTCGCCTGTTGTTCGGTGGCGCTTGCCATTACTCCGGACGCGATCCGGTGGACATCGCGGCCTATATGCGGCCGAAAATGCTCAAGGTGTTCCCACAGTTGGCCACCACCGCCATCGAGTTCCAATGGGGCGGCAAGATCGGCATTACCGCCAACCGCTTCCCGCAGGTCGGGCGCTTGAAGCAGTACCCCAACGTGTTCTACGCCCAGGGGTATTCCGGGCATGGGCTGAACGTCACCCATTGGTGCGCGCGACTGCTGGCCGAAGGCATTCACGCCGGTACAAGCCCAGGCCTGGATATTTTCAGCCAGGTGCCCCACATGACCTTCCCCGGCGGCAAGGCATTGCGTTCGCCGCTGCTGGCACTGGGGATGCTGTGGTATCGGTTGAGGGAATTGATGCATTGACGTGCAGGGCGTGGCAGTCTGGGCGATGTTTTCCTATGACTTCTGGAGATTTACCGTGCCAAAAGCAGCCGCAGTAATTGAAATTCCGGTATCGGCCGATCAGGTCTGGCAGCTAGTGGGTGGCTTCAACAGCCTGCCGGACTGGCTGCCGCTGATCACCAAGAGCGAGCTCGGTGAAGGCGGCCGCCTACGTCACCTGCAAACCGCTGACGGCGGCGTGGTGGTCGAGCGTTTGCAGACTTTCGATAACGTGGCGCGCACCTACAGCTATACGATTGAACAGTCACCGTTTCCGGTGAGTGCGTACCTGTCGACGCTGCAGGTCGAGGCGCTGACGGAGTCGTCGGCCAAGGTGACCTGGTCGGGCGTGTTTACCCCGGCGGCGGGTACCACGGATGCCGCGGTGGAAGCGTTGTTTGCCGGGGTTTACACAGGTGGGGTCGAGGCGTTGCGGGCGAATTTCCCGGGCTGATCCGCTCTATCAGGGGAGCGCTGTGGCGCATCAAACTGCCCCCCTCTGTGGCGAGCGGGCTTGCCCCGCGTTGGGCTGCGAAGCAGCCCCCAATAAGGCCACCGCATTTCTTCTGGTAGAACCGGGAGACTGGTTTTAGGGCCGCTACGCGCCCCAACGCGGGGCAAGCCCGCTCGCCACAACAAGCACGCTAGCCACAACAAGCCCGCTCGCCAGCCACAGGTAGGGGGATCTCCCACAGGCTCTCAGGCTTCGGGCATCAGCTGCTGGCGGCATTCAAGGACCAGGCGCGCACCGCCTTGCTCGCTGGTACCGACTTCCAACTTGAACCCATGCAAGTTGATGATCGCCGCGACAATCGACAAGCCCAGCCCGAAGCCTCCTCGCTGGTCGCCTTCGTCCACGCGATAGAAACGTTGGAACACCGCATCACGCTCCGCTGCCGGTATGCCTGGCCCGGAGTCGTGCACTTCGATGCGTGCGCTGCCGGCGTCATTGAGCCCGCGCAAAATCACTTCACCACCCGGTGGGGAGAACTTGATCGAATTGCTCAGCAAGTTGGACAGGGCCTCGAACAACAGGGCACGGTCGCCGGTGATCCACGGCAGGGACTCCGGAACATCCAGCCTGAGGTGCAATTCGCCTTCCTCGGCCAAGGGCAGGTAGAAGTCATGCAGTTCGCGTAACAGGGGCAGGGGGTCCATCACCAGGAAGCCGGAGCGGCGCTGGTGGTCTTCCAGTTCCGAGATGCGCAACAGCCCGCGAAAGCGCGCCATCAGGGTATCGGTCTCGGCAATCGCGTCGTCCAGTTTCACGGCGTAGCCCGAGTCTTTCTCTGCCTCCTGCCGGATACGGTACAGCTGCGCCCGCAGGCGGGTCAGCGGGGTGCGCAGGTCGTGGGCGATGTTGTCGCACACGCCCTTGACCTCGTTCATCAGCTTCTCGATACGGTCGAGCATGGCGTTGACGATGGCGGCGAGCATATCGAGCTCGTCACGCCGATTCGACAGCGGCAAACGGTGGGTGAGGTCGCCGGCGACGATGGCTTCGGCGCTGGCCTGGATCCCGCGGATTCGCCGTAACGGGCGGCGGCGCAACAGGTGCCAGCCGGCCGCGCCGGGGATGATGGTCAGGGACAGCGCCCACAACAACGCATGCCAGATGATCCGGGTCACGCCGAACAGCGAACCGTTGGCGCGCACCAGCACCAGCCAGCGGCCGTCGTCGGTATGGGTCACCACGGCGTCGCAGCTGTCCTTGGGCAGTTTCGGGTCGTCAGAGTCGACGCAATTAACCAGGGCGTGGATCTTGCCGTCCCTCGGAAGGTCTGGCGGGATCGCGCGGATCGGTCCGCTCAACGGGCGAAATTGCTCGTCGAACAGGCCATAGGCGTCCACGCCCTTCATGTCGAAGGTCATGCTGGTGGTCAGGGCTTCGACCAGTTCTTCGCCGTCGAAGCGTTGGAACAGATGCTGGCGCTGCATCAGCGAATGGCGCGACAGGTCGCCCAGGTAACCCGACACCTCGTAGTACAGCACCCCCATGAGGATGCAACTCCAGGCCACGAACAGCGAACTGTACAGCGCCAGCAAGCGGCTGCTGGAAGAACGCCAGCCCTTAGAGGGGTTCAGCAATGACATAACCGGAACCTCGTACCGTGCGGATCAGCGGCGTGAGGCCCGGTGGATCGATTTTCTTGCGCAGGCGACCGATGTGGACATCGATCAGGTTGGTGCCCGGGTCGAAGTGATAACCCCAGACTTCCTCGAAGATCATCATCCGCGACAGGATCTGCCCGGTGTTGCGCATTAGGAATTCCAGCAGTTTGTATTCGGTGGGCAGCAGGCTCAGGGGTTGCTCGGCGCGGCTGGCTTCACGGCTGATCAGGTTGAGTTCGAGGTCGGCCACGCGCAACGCGGTTTCAAATTCCTTGACCGTGCTTTTGCGTCGCAGCAGCACCTCGACGCGGGCGGCCATTTCGTCGGAGGCGAAGGGTTTGGTCAGGTAGTCGTCGCCACCGGCGCGCAGGCCGCGCACGCGTTCGTCCACATCGGAGAGCGCGCTGATCATCAGGATCGGTGTCGACACGCCGATGGTGCGCAGGGTGGTGACGATGGCCAGGCCATCGAGTTCCGGCAGCATACGGTCGAGGGTGATCAGATCGTAATCACCACTCACAGCGCGGACCAGGCCTTCACGGCCGTTGTCCACCCAATCTACGTCCAGTCCATGGCTACTCAGCTCGGCGACGATCTCGCGGGCCGTTACGGCGTCATCCTCGATAGTCAAAATGCGGGTCATAGGATTACCTGGTGAGCGATTCACACTAGAAGTGGGGGCATTTTGCCAAGAAATGGCTGAATGCTTCCTAAATAAAACTTCATATTGGCAAAACTGACACAAGTTTCATGGCTGGCATCGGCCGGTGAGGGCGGGGGGGAAGGCCCTAACGCCAGTCGGTCAAGGCATTTTTGTAGGAGCGAGCTTGCTCGCGAAAAACGTCAACGATAACGCGTGCCTCCTGAATCAACGCGGCGCCTGTGAGTTTTTCGCGAGCAAGAACTAGGCGTCCCCCTCGCTCCTACACAAGCGGCTGTACGTTGGCATTAGGGCCAGCCCCTCCCACAGGGAATGCATAACGCCCGCCTGAAACAGTCATTTATTGCAAGTTGCATGGTTCAAGGGAGTTCAATTTTGTTAACTGTTTGAAAATTATGAATTTTATTTTTTCAACTGCCTGGCACGCTGGCTGCACTGTCCCTTTTGAGACTTGTAACACTTAATTTCCTGCCGGGAGCTGAACAACAATGATTACATCCTCATCCACGCTGCAAGAGTCGAGCACGCTCTCCGGGGTTTCCTGGGGGGCGATTTTCGCCGGGGCCGCTGCCGCGGCTGCGTTGTCCCTGATCCTGGTGCTGCTGGGCTTCGGCCTGGGCTTTTCGGCGGTGTCGCCGTGGGCCGACAGCGGTATCAGCGCCAAGGGCCTTGGCATTTCCACCATTGTCTGGCTGGCCTTTACCCAGATCGTCGCCTCGGGCCTGGGCGGCTACATCGCCGGCCGGTTGCGGGTGAAGTGGGCCAATATGCATGGCGATGAGGTGTACTTTCGCGACACGGCCCATGGCTTCCTGGCCTGGGCGGTCGCCACGCTGATCACCGCAGTGCTGGTGGTCGGTTCGGTCAGCAGTGTGGTGAGCGGTGGTGTGAAAGCCGGTGCCAGCGTGGCAGCAGGCGCGGCCAACGGGATCACTCAAGCCGCGGGCAGCGCAGCCAAAGGCGTTAACGGCGGCGACTTCGACTACTACGTCGACAGCCTGTTTCGTGATGATCGCCCGGTCGCCGTCAGTGATGACGCTGCCCATGGCGTGGTTGCACGCATCTTCACCCGCACCCTGAGCAATGATGGCCAACTCGCCGCAGACGACCGTGCCTACCTGGCCCAGTTGATCAGCCAGCGCACCAACCTCAGCCAGGCCGATGCCGAAGCGCGTATCGACAAAGTCTACGGCGATGCCCGTAAAGCGGTCGAAGACGCCAAGCTCAAAGCCAAGCAAGCCGCGGATACGGCCGCCAAAGTCGCCGCCTATACCTCACTGTGGACCTTTGTCGCCCTGTTGATCGGCGCCTTCTTTGCCAGCTTCGCCGCGACCTTTGGTGGCCGTCGCCGCGATGCCGTGGTGTACGTCGAAACCGAAACCTACGTTCGTTAACTCAAGGAGAACACCATGCGCTCATTACTTCTGTGGTTCCTCGGCGTGCCGATCCCGGTGATCATCCTGATCGCGATCTTCATGCACTGATCCGAGTTATTTGTGAGAGGGGGCTTGCTCCCGATATAGGGTGTCAGTCAGCCGAGCCGGCGACTGATACCCTATATCGGGGGCAAGCCCCCTCCCACATTTGATTTGGGGTGTTTGATGGTCAGTCGTCGAATCCGACTTGCTCGTGAATTTCGTCCACCTTCAATTCCAGTCGATACGCCACGGCAATGAATAACGCCTGGCACAGGCACAAGGTGGCGCTCAACGAACGGAAGGCAAACGACGAACCCTCATTGACCAGCAGCACCGCATTCGCCCGCTTGGCCAGGGGCGAGAGGTTGCTATCGGTGATGATCAGGGTCTTGGCCTGGTGGTGCTGGGCGATGCGCAGGCAGTGCTGGGTCTCTTTACCGTAGGGGGTGAAACTGATGGCGATCACCAGGTCGTTGGCGCGCACGCTGCGCATCTGCTCGCGATAGCTGCCACCCAGGCCGGAAATCAGGTGAATGCGCTTGTTGGTGTGTTGCAGGTTGTAGACCAGGTAATCGGCCACCGCGAAGGAGCGCCGTACGCCCACCACGTAGATATTGTCAGCGTTGACCACCAGGTCCACGGCTTTCTCGAAGGCTGCATCATCGAGCTCCAGCCCCAGGCGTTCGATCCCCGAAAGGGTGGCGTTGACGCACTCGCGCGCCAGGTCACCGCCACTGGCTTTCTGCGACTTGTTGGCGATCATGCTGCGGATGCGCTGCTGGTAGTTCTGCACCGGCGTGGTCTTGTGGGTGTAGGCCTCGCGAAACAGCGCCTGCATCTCACTGAACCCGCTGAAGCCGAAGCGCTGGGAGAACCGCACGATGGCCGACGGGTGCACTTCGCATTCGCGGGCGATGTCGCTGATGCGGTCGACCATGATCCGGTCGCTCTGCTGGCTCATATAACTGGCAATGCGCTTGAGCTGGCGCGGCAGGCTTTCGTACTCATCGGTGATCAGCTGCAACAAGCGTTCGGCATTGATCGGAGGGCTGGCGAGAGTGTCTTGGGAAGCGGTCTCGGGCGTGGCCGGCTGATCGGTGCGGGACATGGGCAATCCTTCTGGCTTGTTCTTCGGTGCGCTGATGGGTGGACGCAAGTCTACAGGGTAGGCGCAAAAAAATACCCCGGCATCACCGGGCCCGTGGTCTGCTGAAACGATCCACGCGGGCTGGCAGGCCCCTATGCTGACGTATTGGAAAAAATATTCCACTAAAAATAATTCTGGAATAAATATTGATTGAGGACGCTGAACGTTCTAGTCTGCTTCCACCAAGAGCGTTTGCCGTCGCTACGGCGGCACAACGCAGGCTGATAAAAATAACAGGAGCCAGCATGGGCCAGACTCGTTTTGCCAGTGGGCGTCAATTGGATTTGATTTGCCTCGGGCGCCTGGGCGTCGACCTCTATGCACAGCAAGTCGGTGCACGGCTTGAGGACGTGTCCAGTTTCGCCAAATACCTCGGCGGTTCCTCCGCCAATATCGCCTTCGGCACCGCCCGGCTGGGGCTCAAGTCGGCCATGCTCAGCCGGGTGGGCGACGACCATATGGGGCGTTTCCTGGTGGAGTCCCTGGCACGTGAGGGCTGCGACGTCAGCGGCATCAAGGTCGACCCGGAGCGCCTCACCGCGCTGGTGCTGCTCGGCCTCAAGGACCGCGAGACCTTCCCCCTGGTGTTCTACCGTGAAAACTGCGCCGACATGGCCCTGCGCGGCGAAGACATCAACGAAGCCTTTATCGCCTCCAGCAAGGCGTTGCTGATCACCGGCACGCATTTCTCCACCGACGGCGTGTACAAGGCCAGCATCCAGGCCCTGGACTATGCAGCCAAGCACAACGTCCAGCGGGTGCTGGATATCGACTACCGTCCGGTGCTGTGGGGCCTGGCGGGCAAGGCCGATGGCGAGACCCGTTTCGTCGCCGACCAGAAGGTCAGCCAGCATGTGCAGAAAATCCTGCCGCGCTTCGACCTGATCGTCGGTACGGAAGAAGAATTTCTGATCGCCGGTGGCAGTGAAGATCTGCTCACCGCCCTGCGCACCGTGCGCGAACTGACCCCGGCGACCCTGGTGGTCAAGCTCGGCCCCCAGGGTTGCACGGTGATTCACGGTGCGATCCCTGCGCGGCTGGAAGACGGTGCGATCTACCCCGGCGTGCGCGTTGAAGTGCTCAATGTGCTGGGCGCCGGCGATGCCTTTATGTCGGGCTTCCTCAGCGGTTGGCTGAACGACGCCAGCGACGAGCGTTGCAGCCAGTTGGCCAATGCCTGCGGCGGCCTGGTGGTCTCCCGCCACGCCTGCGCCCCGGCCATGCCGACGCCGGCCGAACTGGATTACCTGTTCAACAGCCCGGTACCGATTACCCGCCCGGACCAGGACGCAACCCTGCAACGCCTGCACCGCGTCAGCGTGCCCCGCAAGGCGTGGAAACAGCTGTTCATTTTCGCCTTCGACCACCGCTGGCAATTGGTCGACCTGGCGCAGCGCGGTGGGCAGGACCTGACGCGCATCAGTGCGATCAAGCAGCTGTTTATCCAGGCGGTGGAGCGGGTGGAGCACAAGCTGCGCGAGCAGGGCGTGGCGGCCGATGTGGGCCTGCTCGCCGACCAGCGCTTTGGCCAGGACGCGCTCAACGCCGCCAGCGGTCGTGGTTGGTGGATCGCGCGTCCGGTGGAGGTGCAGAACTCGCGGCCCCTGGCGTTCGAGCATGGGCGGTCGATCGGCAGCAACCTGATCGCCTGGCCCCAGGAGCAGATCATCAAGTGCCTGGTGCAATACCACCCCGATGACGAGCCATTGCTGCGCCTGGAACAGGAAGCCCAGCTCAAGGCGGTGTATGAGGCATCCCTGGTCAGCGGTCATGAACTGCTGCTGGAAGTCATCCCGCCCAAGGATCATCCGTCCACCTACCCGGACGTGCTCTACCGCAGCCTCAAGCGCCTGTACAACCTGGGTATCTACCCGGCGTGGTGGAAGATCGAGGCGCAGCCGGCCGAGGATTGGAAAAAGCTCGATGCGCTGATCCAGGAACGCGACCCGTACTGCCGTGGCGTGGTACTGCTGGGCCTGAATGCGTCAGCCGAAAGCCTGGCCGAGGGGTTCCGCAACGCCAGTCAGAGCAGCACCTGCCGTGGGTTTGCCGTGGGCCGTACGATCTTCCAGGAACCGAGTCGTTTGTGGATGGCGGGGGAGATCGATGATGAGACGTTGATTCAGCAGGTACAGGCGACCTTTGAGCAACTCATCGGCGCCTGGCGCAGTGCCCGAACCTGATCACCGTTCTCAATGTGCAATGCAATTCCAATGTGGGAGGGGGCAAGTCCCCTCCCACATAAAAGCAAATCTCACCAGGCTTAAGTCAGATAAAAACAATAGGTGCAGCCATGCCCGCAATCCGAATTGGCATCAACCCGATCTCCTGGAGCAACGACGACCTGCCGGCCCTGGGCGGTGAAACGCCCCTGAGCACTGCCTTGAGCGAAGGTAAGGAAATCGGCTACGAAGGGTTTGAACTCAACGGCAAATTCCCCAAGGACGCCAAGGGCGTCGGCGACGTATTGCGTCCCTATGACCTGGCGCTGGTCTCCGGCTGGTATTCCAGCCGCCTGGCCCGGCGCTCGGTGGCGGAAGAAATCGAGGCCATCGCCGGCCACGTCGAACTGCTGAAACAAAACGGCGCCACCGTACTGGTGTACGGCGAAGTCGCCGATTCGATCCAGGGCTCACGCATCCGCCTGATTGAACGCCCGCGTTTGCACAGTGAGCAGGCGTGGCAGGACTACGCCGACAAACTCACGGAACTCGCACGCTTCACCCTGTCCCAGGGCGTGCGCCTGGCCTACCACCACCATATGGGCGCCTACGTCGAATCCCCGCAAGACATCGACGAATTGATGCGCCGCACTGGCCCGGAAGTCGGCCTGCTGTTCGATTCGGGCCACTGCTACATGGGCGGCGGCGAACCCCTCGAGGTGCTGCGCAAGCATATCGACCGCGTCTGCCACGTGCATTTCAAGGACGTGCGCAAGCCGGTGGTGCAACTGGCGCGCAACCAGATGTGGAGCTTTCCCGACTGCATCGTCAACGGCACCTTCACCGTGCCCGGCGATGGCGATATTGACTTTGCCGCGCTGCTCGACGTGCTGCTGGCGGCCCGATACGAAGGGTGGCTGGTGGTGGAAGCCGAGCAGGACCCGGCGGTGGCGCCCAGTTATATCTATGCCAAAAAGGGCTACGACACCTTGCGAGCCCTTCTCAGCGAGAGGACCCGGTGATGAGCTTGTTGGTCAAAAGCAGCAAACGCGGCCAAACCATGGTCGCCCTGGAAGCCGGCCGCCTGGAGTACGTGGGCTTTGCCGCCTACCGCTTGAGCCTGGGCGAAACCCTGCCTGTCACCGCCGGCGATCAGGAGCTGTGCCTGGTGCTGCTCAGCGGTCGCGTGACGATCCAGGGCGAAGGTTTCAACTGGCAGAACCTCGGGGATCGCCAATCGGTGTTCGAAGACAAATCGCCGTTCGCCGCTTACTTGCCGCCGGGCACCGACGCCCAGGTGACAGCCCTGAGCGACGTGCAAATCGCGGTCTGCGCCGCGCCCGGTGCGGCGGGTTACGAACCTCGCCTGATCCGCCCCGAGCAGTGCAAGCGCAGCGTGCGTGGCAAAGGCGCCAACACCCGCTACGTGTGCGACATCCTGCCGGACAGCGAGCCGGCCCATTCCCTGCTGGTGGTGGAAGTGCGCACGCCGTCCGGGCACTCGTCCAGCTACCCGCCGCACAAGCACGACACCGACGACCTGCCGCACCAAAGCTTTCTCGAAGAGACCTACTACCACCAGGTCAACCCGCCCCAGGGTTTCGTGTTCCAGCGGGTGTACACCGACGACCGCAGCATCGACCAGGCCATGGCCGTGGAAAACAGCGACCTGGTGGTGGTGCCCAAGGGGTATCACCCGGTCAGCGTGCCGTATGGCTACGAGTCCTACTACCTGAACGTGATGGCCGGCCCCAAGCGGGCCTGGCATTTCCATAACGACCCGCAGCACAGCTGGCTGCTGGACCTTTAACCGGTTTTGGACGGAGAACAACAATGAAGTCGCCTCTACGCTTTGCCCTTAACCGTATGGTCGCGCCCAACCTGTCCCTACCGGATTTCATCCAGCTGGCCGTGGCCTTGAAATGCGATGCCATCGAGCTTCGCAACGACCTCAAGGACCGTCAAATCGAATACGGCACCCCGGCCAGCCGCGTGCGCGAAATGTGCGCGGCACAGGGCATCACGGTGCTGTCGATCAACGCGCTGTACCCCTTTGATGTGTGGAACGCCGAACGCCGCGCCCAGGCGATCGAGCTCGCCACCTACGCCCGTGAATGCGGGGCCCAGGGCCTGGTGATGTGCCCGTTCAATGAGCGCGGCGATACCCGCGACGAGGCCCAGCGCGCTGCCGGTCTGCGCACGGCACTGAGCGAACTGGCGCCGATCCTGCGCGAATACGGGATTCTCGGTTTTATCGAGCCGCTGGGTTTCCAGGCGTGTGCCCTGCGCCACAAACGCGTGGCGGTGGACGCGATCCAGTCCATCGGTGGCCTGGATGTGTTCCGCCTGGTGCACGACACCTTCCATCACCACCTGGCCGGCGAGCAGGCGTTTTTCCCCGAACTGACCGGCCTGGTGCATATCTCCGGCGTGGAAGAGGCCGAGGCCCCGCTGAGTTCGATCCGCGACGGCCACCGCGTGCTGGTGGGCGAGGGCGACATTCTCGGCAATGCAGCCCAGATCGACACCTTGCTCAGCACCGGCTACAGCGGCTATCTGTCGTTCGAGCCGTTTGCCGAAAGCGTGCATGCGCTGACGGATATCCAGCAGGCGTTGGGGGCAAGCATCGCCCACCTGCAAAAACGATAAGGGACGCCACATGACCACTACCCGATTGACCATGGCCCAGGCTCTGGTGAAGTTCCTGGACAACCAATACATCGAAGTCGACGGCGTGCAGAGCAAGTTCGTCGCCGGTGTGTTCACCATTTTCGGCCACGGCAACGTGCTCGGCCTGGGCCAGGCCCTGGAGCAGGACAGCGGCGACCTGGTCGTGCACCAGGGCCGTAACGAGCAAGGCATGGCCCACGCCGCTATCGGTTTTGCCAAGCAACACCTGCGCCGCAAGATCTACGCGTGCACCGCCTCCGTCGGCCCAGGCGCGGCGAATATGCTGACCGCCGCCGCGACCGCCACCGCCAACCGTATCCCGTTGCTGCTGTTGCCCGGTGATGTCTACGCCAGCCGCCAGCCCGACCCGGTGTTGCAACAGATCGAGCAGTTCCACGACCTGAGCATCAGCACCAACGATGCGTTTCGCTCCGTGAGCAAATACTGGGACCGCATCAACCGCCCTGAGCAGTTGATGACCGCGGCGATTCATGCCATGCGCGTGCTGACCGACCCGGCCGAGACCGGCGCGGTGACCCTGGCATTGCCGCAGGATGTGCAGGCTGAAGCCTGGGACTACCCCGACTACTTCCTGCAAAAACGTGTGCACCGTATCGACCGCCGCCCGGCCACCGTCGCGATGATCGGCGATGCGTTGGCGGCTTTCCGGGGCAAGCGCAAACCGCTGATCATCTGCGGTGGCGGCGTGAAGTACTCCGGCGCGAATGCCGCGCTGCAAGCCTTTGCCGAACGTTTTGATATTCCGTTCGCCGAAACCCAGGCGGGCAAGAGTGCAGTCGTGTCCGATCATCCGCTGAACGTTGGCGGTATCGGTGAAACCGGCTGCCTGGCGGCCAACCTGCTGGCGCCCGAGGCTGATCTGATCATCGGTATCGGTACGCGCTATACCGACTTCACGACCTCGTCGAAATCGCTGTTCAAGCATGCCGAGGTGACGTTTCTCAACCTCAATATCAGCCCCTGCGACGCGGTGAAACTCGACGGCGTGCAAGTGCTGGGCGATGCCAAAGTCGCCCTGGAAGCGCTGGCCGATGCCCTCGGCGACTACCGCGCCGGCTGGGGCGAGCAGGTCCGCGAGGCCAAGGCCCGGTTGGCGGCGGAAGTCGACCGCGTGCATTCGGTGGAATACCAGGGCGACGCCTTCGTGCCTGAGGTCGATGACCACCTGGACCGCGCCGTGCTGCGTGAATTTATCGAACTGACCGGCTCGTGCCTGACCCAAAGCCGAGTGCTCGGCGTACTCAACGAGCGCCTGGCTGACGACGCGATCATCGTCGCCGCAGCCGGCAGCCTGCCCGGCGATTTGCAGCGCGCCTGGCGCAGCAAGGGGGTCAACACCTACCACGTCGAGTACGGCTATTCGTGCATGGGCTACGAGATCAATGCCGCCCTTGGCGTGAAACTCGCCGAGCCGACCAAGGAGGTCTACGCCCTGGTCGGCGATGGCTCCTACATGATGCTGCACTCGGAGCTGGCCACCTCGATCCAGGAGCGACGCAAGATCAATGTGGTGCTGCTCGACAACATGGCCTTCGGCTGCATCAACAACCTGCAAATCGGCAATGGCATGGACAGCTTCGGCACCGAGTTCCGCTTCCGCAACCCCGAGAGCGGCAAGCTCGACGGCGGCCTGGTACCGGTGGACTTCGCCA
Organism: Pseudomonas gorinensis; assembly: GCF_042015035.1. NCBI lineage: Bacteria > Pseudomonadati > Pseudomonadota > Gammaproteobacteria > Pseudomonadales > Pseudomonadaceae > Pseudomonas > Pseudomonas gorinensis. Next base: position 4,485,444 of record NZ_CP167125.1, on the reverse strand, counting down.
TGAGCGCGGCGGCCTATGGCTGCAAGACCTACAAGGTCAGCACGGTGGAACAGCTGGAAGCCGCCCTGGCCGACGCGCGCAAGCAGACGGTCTCGACCCTGATCGATATCAAGGTGCTGCCCAAGACCATGGTTCACGGCTACCTGTCGTGGTGGCGGGTCGGCGTGGCGCAGGTGTCTACCAGCGAGCGCACCAACGCCGCCGCGAAAAAACTCAATGAACACCTGGCCAAGGCCCGGCAGTACTAATAACAAGAGGAGTGTTTGTATGTCTTTGAAGCTAGGTGTAATCGGTACCGGCGCCATCGGCCGCGACCATATTCGTCGTTGCAGCCAGACCCTGCTCAACAGCCAGGTGGTAGCGGTGACCGACATCAACCTTGAGCAGGCCGCCAAGGTGGTGGCCGATTTGAAGCTGGACGCCGAGGTGTATGCCGATGGCCACGCGCTGATCCGTTCGCCTGAAGTTCAAGCCGTTCTCGTGACCTCCTGGGGCCCGAGCCACGAAGAGTTCGTGCTCGCCGCCATCGCCGCCGGCAAACCGGTGTTCTGCGAAAAACCCCTGGCGGTCACCGCCGAAGGTTGCCGCAAGATCGTCGAGGCCGAAGTGGCCTGCGGCAAGCGTCTGGTACAAGTGGGCTTCATGCGCCCGTATGACGAAGGCTATCGCGCCCTCAAGGCGGTGATCGACAGTGGCCAGATCGGTGAACCGTTGATGCTGCACTGCGCCCACCGCAACCCGACGGTAGGCGAGAACTACAAGACCGATATGGCGATCACCGATACCTTGATCCATGAGCTGGACGTGCTGCGTTGGCTGCTCGACGACGATTATGTTTCCGTGCAAGTGGTGTTCCCGCGCAAGACCAGTAAAGCCTTGGCTCACCTGCGCGACCCGCAGATCGTGTTGCTGGAAACCGCCAAGGGCACGCGCATCGACGTCGAAGTGTTTGTGAACTGCCAGTACGGCTACGACATCCAGTGCGAAGTGGTGGGGGAGACTGGCATCGCCAAGCTGCCGGAACCGTCCCAGGTGCAATTGCGCAGTGGCGCCAAACTGTCCAATGCGATTCTGATGGATTGGAAAGACCGGTTTATCGGCGCTTATGACGTGGAATTGCAGGCCTTCATTGATAGCGTGCTGGCGGGGCACGTCGGCGGGCCGTCGGCGTGGGATGGCTTTGCGGCTGCGGTGGCGGCGGATGCGTGTATCGAAGCGCAGGGCAGTGGGCAGATCGTCAAGGTCAGCCTGCCGGATCGCCCACGCTTCTACGGCTAACACTCGGTCAATGTGGGAGGTGTAGGAGCGAGTTTGCTCGCGAAGAACGTCAACGATAACGCGTGTTTCCTGAATGAACGCGGCGCCTGTGAGTTTTTCGCGAGCAAGCTCGCTCCTACAAAAAAGCCTTAATGACTGGCATTAGGGCAAGCCCCTCCCACCGTTGATTGGGTTTCCAATTCAACTCAGGAGTTGATCATGCGAATCGGACTAGTCGGCTACGGCCACGGCGGACGCTTCTTTCATGCGCCGCTGATTGCAACGCTGCCAGGCGCCGCGTTTGTCGGCGTGGTGACGCGTTCACCCGAGCGCCGCCAGCAATTGAGCACTGATCTTCCAGGGGTCAAGGCCTTTGACAGCATCGGCCAGATCGTCGAAGCCGGTGTCGACGCCCTGGTGATTTCCACCACCCTCAAGGGCCGTCCGGCCCTGGTGCTGGAGGCCATCGAGCATGGCGTGGCGGTGGTCAGCGACAAGCCCTTCGCCGCCAACGCCGAGCAGGCCCAGGCGCTGATCACCGCCGCCGAACGCCAGGGCGTGTTACTCAGCGTCTACCAGAACCGGCGCTGGGACTCGGACTACCTGACCCTGCGCAAACTGATCGACGCCGGTGCGCTGGGTACCATCACCCGCTTCGAGTCCCGTGTGGAGCGCTACAGCCCGCAAGCGGTGGGCAATGCTAGCGGTGGCGGCTGGTTGCGCGACCTGGGTAGCCACCTGGTGGACCAGGCACTGCAACTGTTCGGCCCGGTGGATCGGGTATTCGCACAGTTGCAGTTCACCCCGCAACATCCCACCCTCGACCATGGCTTCTTCGTTGCCCTGACCCACGCCAACGGGGTGATTTCCCACTTATGGGGCAGCGCCCTGCAAAATAGCCAGGCGCCGCGCTTTCGCGTCAGTGGCACCTTGGGTTGCTACACCGTCGATGGTTTGGATGGCCAGGAAGAGGCGCTGATGGCCGGTAAGTCGCCGAAAACCGAAGGCGAGCACTGGGGCGCTGAGGAGCATCGACGCTGGGGGTGGTTCGAACAGGGGCCGGAGCGCGAGCGGGTACCGTCGGAGAAGGGCTGCTGGACCCAGTTCTATCGGCAGTTGCAAGCCGCCGTGCAAGGCCGGGGACCGCTGCCGGTGGACGCCTATGACGCACTGGAAACCACCCGGCTACTGGATGCCGCACGCCTCAGTGCCGAGCGCCAGCAGGTGGTTTCAACAAAAATGGAATAAAATTCTAAAACAGGTTGATATGGAAATTATTTTCTAATAAAGTCTTTTCCAGGTTGCAGAAAGTACGTTCGGACTCGATTCGGGCGACTCAACAAAAACAAGATCAAAAACAACCAGGTACCGTCAGATGAAAATCTTCAGCGCTGTACTGCGAGTTTTACGCCCCGTCCTTGCGCCACGCGGCCTGCCCCGCGCCCGGCCATTCTACTTCTCCTTCCTTAATGTGCTGTGCGTCGAAAACAAAGGCGCCCTGGTCTGCTGTATTCCCGGGGCCCCGATTGTGCGACTGCCCTCGAATTCGCTCTGATAAACGCAACGTCCACAAAACCAACAAGAAATTGGAGACAGACCGTTCATGAAGACCCCGATCCGTTTTACCGCGCTGGCCCTGTCCATGATGCTGGCCAGCGGTTTTGCCACGGCTGCCGATCTCAAGGTGGGTGTGAGCATGTCCGCATTCGATGACACCTTCCTGACCTACCTGCGCGAAGACATGGACAAGCAAGCCAAGTCCTATCCCAAGGGCGATGGCGTGCAACTGCAATTCGAAGACGCTCGCGCCGACGTGGTCAAGCAACTGAGCCAGGTCGAGAACTTCATCAGCCAGAACGTCGACGCCATTATCGTTAACCCGGTCGACACCGCGTCGACCGCCAACATCATCAAGGCCGCCACCGCCGCGAAGATTCCGCTGGTGTTCGTCAACCGTCGTCCGGACCAGAAAGACCTGCCCAAGGACGTCGTCGCCGTCACCTCCGATGATGTCGAGGCCGGTAAGCTGCAAATGCAGTACATCGCCGAAAAGCTCGGTGGCAAGGGCAAGATCGTGATCCTGCTGGGTGACCTGGCGAACAACTCCACCACCAACCGCACCAAGGGTGTGAAGGAAGTGCTGGCCAAGTACCCGGGGATCAAGATCGAACAGGAGCAGACCGGCATCTGGCTGCGTGACAAGGGCATGACCCTGGTCAACGACTGGCTGACCCAGGGCCGCGAATTCAATGCCGTGCTGGCCAACAATGATGAGATGGCCATCGGTGCGTCCATGGCCTTGAAGTCGGCCGGTAAGGAAAAGGGCAGTGTGCTGATCGCGGGTGTCGACGGCACGCCGGACGGCTTGAGCGCGATCACCAAGGGCGACATGACCGTATCGGCGTTCCAGGATGCCAAGGGCCAGGCGGTGGGTTCGGTGGAAGCGGCGCGCAAGATGGCCAAGCACGAGCCGGTGGAGCAGAACGTGGTGATCCCTTTCCAGTTGATCACCCCGGACAACGTCAAAGACTTCAAGTAGCCCTGACATAACAACAATAAGCCGGCAGGGCGGTTACGGCCGCCCTGCAGATGGAGTACCCCTTATGCTTGCTCAAGCCACTGTCTCGCAGTCTCCGGGTATCCAGCCCCTGCCGCTGGACGAACCCTACCTGCTGGAAATCGTCAACATCAGCAAAGGCTTTCCCGGCGTCGTGGCCCTGGCCGATGTGCAATTGCGTGTACGCCCCGGGTCGGTGCTGGCGTTGATGGGCGAGAACGGCGCGGGCAAGTCGACGCTGATGAAAATCATCGCCGGTATCTACCAGCCCGACAGCGGGGAAATCCGCCTGCGGGGCCAGCCGATTGTGTTCGAGACACCGTTGGCCGCGCAGAAGGCCGGGATCGCGATGATCCACCAGGAACTCAACCTGATGCCCCATATGAGCATCGCCGAGAATATCTGGATCGGCCGTGAGCAGCTCAACAGCCTGCACATGGTCAACCACCGCGAAATGCACCGCTGCACCGCCGAATTGCTGGCGCGCCTGCGTATTAATCTGGACCCCGAGGAACACGTCGGCAACCTGAGCATCGCCGAGCGGCAGATGGTGGAGATTGCCAAGGCGGTGTCCTATGACTCCGACATCCTGATCATGGACGAACCGACGTCGGCGATTACCGAGAAGGAAGTCGAGCACCTGTTTTCGATCATTGCCGACCTCAAGTCCCAGGGCAAAGGCATTGTCTATATCACCCACAAGATGAACGAAGTGTTCGCCATCGCCGACGAGGTGGCGGTGTTCCGCGACGGTCACTATATCGGCCTGCAGCGGGCCGACAGCATGAACAGCGACAGCCTGATCTCGATGATGGTCGGCCGTGAACTCAGCCAATTGTTCCCGGTGCGCGAAGCGCCGATCGGCGAGCTGCTGCTGTCGGTGCGCGACTTGAGCCTGGACGGTGTGTTCAAGGATGTGTCGTTCGACCTGCATGCCGGCGAGATCCTCGGCATCGCCGGGTTGATGGGCTCGGGCCGCACCAATGTGGCGGAAACCCTTTTCGGGATCACCCCAAGCTCCAGCGGCCAGATCACCCTGGATGGCCAGCCGGTGCGTATCGCCGACCCGCACATGGCCATCGAGAAAGGCTTTGCCCTGTTGACCGAGGACCGCAAGCTCAGCGGCCTGTTCCCGTGCCTGTCGGTGCTGGAAAACATGGAGATGGCGGTGCTGCCGCTGTATTCGGGCAATGGGTTTATCCAGCAGAAAGCCTTGCGCGCGCTGTGCGAAGACATGTGCAAGAAGCTGCGGGTGAAGACCCCGTCCCTGGAACAGTGCATCGACACCCTGTCGGGCGGCAACCAGCAAAAGGCACTGCTGGCACGCTGGCTGATGACCAACCCTCGGTTGTTGATCCTTGATGAGCCGACCCGCGGTATCGATGTGGGGGCCAAGGCCGAGATTTACCGTCTGATTTCCTTTCTCGCCAGTGAAGGCATGGCCGTGATCATGATCTCCTCGGAGCTGCCCGAAGTGCTCGGCATGAGCGACCGGGTCATGGTGATGCACGAGGGTGAACTGATGGGCACCCTGGACCGTGCGGACGCGACCCAGGAAAAAGTCATGCATCTGGCTTCCGGTTTGCCGGTGGTCCACTGACGAACAGTCGCGCGGGCCTGCGGTTGGTCCGCGCCATAGAATAAGAAGGTGATTGGCTATGAACGCAATAACAGATAACAAGCCTGCCACGGCACCGGTCAAGCACCGTCGACGTTTGCCAACCGAACTGAGCATCTTCCTGGTGCTGATCGGTATCGGCCTGGTGTTTGAGCTGTTCGGCTGGATCGTGCGCGACCAGAGCTTCCTGATGAACTCCCAGCGCCTGGTGCTGATGATTCTGCAGGTATCGATCATCGGCCTGCTGGCCATCGGTGTGACCCAGGTGATCATCACCACCGGCATCGACCTGTCTTCCGGCTCGGTGCTCGCATTATCGGCGATGATCGCCGCCAGCCTGGCACAGACTTCCGATTTTTCCCGGGCGGTGTTTCCGTCCCTGACCGACCTGCCGGTCTGGATCCCGGTGGCGATGGGCCTCGGGGTGGGGCTGCTGGCGGGGGCGATCAACGGCAGCATTATTGCCGTCACCGGTATCCCGCCGTTTATCGCCACCCTGGGCATGATGGTCTCGGCCCGTGGCCTGGCGCGTTACTACACCGAAGGCCAGCCAGTGAGCATGCTTTCGGACTCCTACACGGCCATCGGCCATGGCGCGATGCCGGTGATCATCTTCCTGGTCGTGGCGGTGATTTTCCATATCGCCCTGCGCTACACCAAGTACGGCAAGTACACCTATGCCATCGGCGGCAATATGCAGGCGGCGCGTACCTCGGGGATCAACGTCAAGCGTCACTTGATCATCGTCTACAGCATTGCCGGGTTGCTGGCGGGCCTGGCCGGCGTGGTCGCTTCGGCGCGTGCGGCCACCGGCCAGGCCGGCATGGGGATGTCTTATGAGCTGGACGCGATTGCCGCTGCGGTGATCGGCGGCACGAGCCTGGCAGGCGGCGTAGGGCGCATTACCGGCACCGTGATCGGCGCGCTGATCCTTGGGGTGATGGCCAGCGGGTTTACTTTCGTCGGGGTGGATGCGTACATCCAGGACATCATCAAGGGCCTGATCATCGTGGTCGCGGTGGTGATCGACCAATACCGCAACAAGCGCAAGCTTAAGCGCTAAATGAACGTGTGACTGTTGAGCACTGAATGCAGGAGGGGGGAAGCCCTCTCCCATATTTTATGATTAACAGTCTGTTTCAACCGTTTGTCTTCTATATAGCTCCACAACATTGAATTTCTTGCTATAAACACACTCCGATGACCCGTTCACCAAGCCCGTCCTGGTGCCTTTGGGGGTTGTCCCGGAAAAAATGCCTGTCTTTTCAGTTGCTGAGCCCTCAAGTCGGCCTTAGACTGCCGCCCCTCGTAAATTGAGTGCCGGGTGGCGCTTGAAATGGACGGCGCCTTTCCGAGACTTGCACAGGTCGACCGGAACGCTCCCTTATTCGCCTTAATGCACGTATTTTTTATAGAGAAATCAATGACAAAGGAAAAGTTGCTGGCCATGCCGGCGGATGACTACATGAATGCCGAACAGCACGCTTTTTTCGAGAAGTTGCTGCAGGACATGAAAGTCGAACACCACGAGCGCATTGAACAGAACCGTATCGCCATTGAAAGCCTGGACACCCCGGCGGACCCGGCTGACGCCGCTTCCGTCGAGGAAGAGCGCACTTGGCTGGTGAACGCCATCGACCGCGACCAGCGCATGCTGCCGCAACTGGAGCGCGCACTGGAACGCATCAAGGAAGATTCCTTTGGCTGGTGTGATGACAGCGGCGAGCCTATCGGCCTCAAGCGCCTGCTGATCAGCCCGACCACCAAATACTGCATCGAAGCGCAAGAGCGCCACGAGCAGATCGACAAGCACCAGCGCCAAGCCTGATGCATTGAAGCCGGGGACCGCGACTGCGGTGCCCCGGGGAAATACCGTTACGCCCCCGTCTATTGATCTGCTGCAAGCTACCCCACTAAAGGCCCATGGATAATGGCTGGATAGTGGCGTTTAATGTAGGGACAACAATGACAAACAGCGGGGTGACGAAGATGGCTGGAGACGGATCTCTGATGGGCGCAGCAGTGCCTCCGCAAGCGGTGGTGCGCGGGCTGCCCGGCTGGTTGACGCCGCTTCTGCAGAGCACCGCCCTGGTGCTGGTACTGCTGGGCCTTGCGTTCGCCAGCCTGCCGATATACCTGTGCGTGCCACTGGCCTTGCTGGTGATCTGGCTGCCACGCCTGAAAAAACCTGCCCTTAGCCTTTCGTCGTCCGACGCCGCCGATGCCATCGGTGACCTGACGCGCGATCTTTCCTATACCACCAGCCATAACGCGTTGTCCGCTGCCGGCGTGGCCTATTCGGTCAAGCAATTGGCCGCTCGCGTGCAATCGCAATTGAGCGCTGCCAAGCAGATCGTCAGCAACGCCGAAGTGATGATTGATACTGAAAAAGTCACTTCCCAGCTCAGCCGCCAAGCCCTGGGCGCGGCCAGTCAGGCCCATCAGCGCAGCACGGAGGGGCGTGAGGTCCTGACTCAGTCGATCACACGCATGCGCCAACTCAGCCAGCGCGCCAATGCCAGCCGCGAGCTGATCGAAGCGCTGAGCCAGCGCAGCGAGGAAATCCAGCGTGTGACCCTGGTGATCCAATCCATCGCCAGCCAGACCAACCTGCTGGCGTTGAATGCGGCCATTGAGGCGGCGCGGGCCGGTGAGCATGGCCGCGGGTTTGCCGTGGTCGCCGACGAAGTGCGCGGCCTGGCCGGCCGTACTGCCACGGCCACCGATGAAGTCGGGCTGATGGTCGCGGATATCCAGCAACGTACGACGCAGGTGGTGGAGCAGATTCGCCAACTGTCGGTGGACTTGCACACCGGCGTCGAACAGGTGGAACACGCCGGTGAGCAGTTGGAGAGCATCGCCAGCCTGGCGGCGGACGTGGAAGGGCAGGTCAATGAAATCGCCCAGGGCACCGACACCAACCGCGCACAATTGGACAGCCTGTTCCATGCGGTGGAACAGATGCGCAGCGACCTGGACGTGAGCGACCAGCAAACCCGTGAATTGGCCGGCGCCGCCGTGCAGATGGAAGGGCAGGCCGAAACCATCAGCGAACGCCTGGCCGCCGTCGGGCTGGATGACTATCACCAGCGTGTTTATGACCTGGCGCGCGAGGGTGCGAGCCGGATTGCCGAGCAGTTCGAGGCGGATGTGCTGCAAAACCGCATCACCCTGGACGACTTGTTCGACCGCAGCTACACGCTGATCCCCAACACCAGCCCCAGCAAATACCACACGCGGTTCGACGGTTACACCGACCAGGTCCTGCCGGCGATCCAGGAAGCATTGCTGCCGCGTCATGAAGGCTTGGTGTTTGCGATCGCCTGCACCCAACAAGGTTATGTGCCAACCCACAACAAGGCGTTTTCTCAGGCCTTGACGGGCGATGCCCAGGTCGATGCGGTGCAGAACCGCACCAAGCGCAAGTTCGATGACCGTACCGGAATTCGCTGCGGCAGCCATCAGCAAGCGGTGCTGCTCCAGACCTACACCCGCGATACCGGCGAGCTGATGCACGACCTGTCGGTGCCGATCATGGTCCGGGGCCGGCATTGGGGCGGTTTGCGCCTGGGCTACAAGCCCGAAGGCACCAAGGCCGCGCGCTAGGGATTATTGCGGTTTATGCAAGGAAGCTGTTCCGAAGATGGCTTTTTCCAACGGGAGGAAAACCGTAGCATGGGCAACATTGTTAGCCAGCTAACTAATGTTGCGGAGAAGCTTCATGCAAAACAAAGTCGATGTGGCCGTGATGATTGGCAGTGGCGTGCCGCCAAGCCTGCGTGCGCTGGGCCAGAATGCGTGTTGGGTGGTGCTGGTCAACGGTGAGCCGCGTGGCACCGCCTTCGCCAGCCGGGATGAAGCGCAAGCGTGCAGGGCTGCCTGGCAAGCGTTGTTGCGCCTGGAACAATCAGGCAGCCTGCATTGAGGGAGGTTATTGCGACTGATGCAGGCGCTGGTTCAGTTCATCCACCGCGATCGCCCATTCGGCGTCTTCGCGCAGCTCTTCCTTGAGAAACTGTGCCTGCCGGTCCGACCAGAAAGGCGCATCGATGAGTTTCACGCCCGCGGGCAAAGGATGCCCGGCGATGAATTCGTCAATGCCTTCCGGGGTTGAATCCAGGCCCAGTTGTGCAAATAGGGTTTCCAGCGTAGGTATCGGCGCGTCCATATCGTTCTCCGTGCAGGTTTTTCAGGTGGGGTATGCATCGGAGGCTTGGGGCGCGGTAGAGTTCGATCGGATTGTCAGGAGGTCAGTGCCCCGCAATCGACGGCGGTCTTGAGGGCCTTGGCGGCTTCCTTGGCCGCGATCGCGGCAGTGTCGAGTGTCTTGAACCAGCGGTCTTTTTCGACTTGGTGCGTTGTAACGGTGGTCAAGGGCGACTTGGCGCGCATCACGATAACTGCTTGAAACTCCCCGTCTACTTCCCTGGCATCGCCATGAATAAAAAATTCGCCAATATCAAATTCCGTCACGTATAGCCTTCCCTTCAAGGTAACTGCACTGATGAAACCTGACCCGCGGGGGGCAAACTTCAATGGACGGGCCAGTATGGCAGTTGTTGAAGGGCGGTGGCGCAGTAAAGTCATCCAGGTGACGAAACGATTCCGCCGTGCAGGGCGTGCAGGGCGCTCTCCAGTTGCTTGGCCAATTCGCAGGCCTGGTTGTGGTCGCTGCGAAATCCTCGGATCCTGCCACTGGTGACTTCGAGGATATGAAAGAAATTCCTGCCGGCCGGAACAACTTGGTAAAGAACCGAATTCGAGTACCCGTTGGAGCTGTGCAAGCAGTAGTATTGGCGCTCGTCGTGACATGATGAACGAGTGCGGGAAGACGTAGCGTCGTGTTGTTGTCGTAGCATGGTCAGCTCCTGTCGATCTATCTTGTGGACTCACCACCAGCGTTTCGGGTGGTTTTGACCCGTGTTGCTGTTTTAGTATTGTCGCCAGTGGCCGCTGCCTGGTTCCATGCCAAGGTGTGTGTGTTTGTATGAGTTGTCGGAAACTGCGTTTTTAATGGGGTTATTCTCTGAAGCTGGTCGGCGCGTATTCTCGTGTCGTTGAACCTGTGATTTCCTGTGACGCCTGATGACCTTGCAAGAGGTCCATCGTGCACGCCTGTACTAGTCTTACGGCGCAGCAGCGGGATTTTCTTCAGTTTTTTTCAAAGAATGTGTTGTGTGATCGTGCCGTTACGGCCGTTTTTTCGTGCTGCCCGCTCTGGCGGACGGTGCTTTTTTCGATGTGGGGGCGTTTCCTTGGCAGTCAGTAATCTGGATATGCACGCGTTATTCGTGCTGGGTGATTTGCGCGCAAAGTTGGTCAAGCAGTTTCAATCCCGTTTCGTCTACATCACTGAGCAGACGCCGGAAGGTATCTATATCGCCGAGATCGATACCGAAACCGCACTGGTGGTGGATGATAAACCGCGTTTGGAACTCAAGGTCGGTGACCATTTCCGCGCCGCGGTATTACCCAGTCGCGAAGGCGGCAAGTTTGAATTGAAGTTCCGCGATATCAAGTTGACGGTGTATGGCCTGGGTGATTACGCCTTTGTGTCCTGCGCCGAGGGCCAGGGCATTGTCTTCAAGGAAGGCCACAGCGTGATGCTGGTATTTGCCGCCCATGAGCAACTGCAGGAGGGCCTGACCAAGACCCTGAAGGCCGTGACCGGCAAGGCCGCCAAATGGCGCAAGGGTGAGCTGGTGACCTTCAAGGCCAGTGAGTAATCGGTCAATACCACGAACATCCTTTGTCCCTCGGAACCTCTACTACAGTTGAGTTGACTTAACTATTCAGAGGCTTCGCGCATTGCAGCAAAGCCGTCCGCCATGGCTGCAAGAAAATGCGAGGTGCAAAGGCATGAAAGGATTGAAATCGCTGTTGGCCGCGTCCCTGACCACCCTGGGACTATCCGTGGCCTCGGTATCGGCTGCCGAGGCGCCGGTACACTTTGCCGACCTGAACTGGGAAAGCGGCAGCCTGATCACCGAGGTCCTGCGGTTTATCGTCGAGAAGGGCTATGACCTGCCCACCGACACCTTGCCAGGCACCACCATCACCCTGGAAACCGCCCTGGCCAAGAACGATATCCAGGTGATCGGCGAAGAGTGGGCAGGGCGCAGCCCGGTGTGGGTCAAGGCCGAGGCTGAAGGCAAGGTGGTGGGCCTGGGCGATACGGTCAAGGGGGCCACCGAAGGTTGGTGGGTGCCGGAATACGTGGTCAAGGGTGATCCTGCCAAAGGCCTCAAGCCCCTGGCACCGGACCTCAAGAGCGTGAAGGACCTGGCGCGTTACAAGGACGTGTTCAAAGACCCGGAATCACCCGGCAAGGGTCGTTTTCTCAACAGCCCGATTGGCTGGACCTCCGAAGTGGTGAACAAGCAGAAGCTCAAGGCCTATGGCCTGGACGACAGTTATGTGAATTTCCGCAGCGGCTCGGGCGCGGCGCTGGACGCCGAGATCGCTTCGTCGATTCGCCGTGGCAAGCCGGTGTTGTTCTACTACTGGTCGCCGACGCCGCTGATGGGGCGCTACAAGCTGATCCAGCTCGAAGAGCCGCCATTTGATGCCGAGGCCTGGAAGACCCTGACCGACGCGGACAATCCCGATCCGAAACCGACACGTTCGCTGGCGTCCAAATTGAGCATTGGCGTATCCACGCCATTCCAGAAGGCGCATCCGCAGATCGCCGGGTTCTTCGAGAAGGTCGAGTTCCCCATTGAACCGCTGAACAAGGCCTTGGCGACGATGAGCGAGAATCACACCGCGCCGCGGGAGGTCGCCCAAGCGTTCCTCAAGGAACACCCAGAGGTGTGGAAGGCGTGGTTGACGGAGGATGTGGCGCAGAAAGTCGAAGCCAGCTTGAGGTAACGTTCCCTCTCTCGACCGCGGGAGTGCTAAAAATGTGGCGAGCGGGCCTGTTGTGGCGAGCGGGCTTGCCCCGCGTTGGGCTGCGCAGCAGCCCCAAAACCAGGCAGCGCGGTGTGTCAGTTAAAAACACATCGCCTGGAATGGGGCCGCTTCGCGCCCCAACGCGGGGCAAGCCCGCTCGCCACAAAGAATGCGGTCGTGTAAGGACTATTCCATATCCAGCTGATGCACCGCTGTCGGGAGCAAGCCCCTTTTACATTTTGTTCGCATTACAGCGTTAGAACCGGGTCTGTACCGCCACCTCAAACGTCCTCGGCGCCCCCAGGTAATACGCTGGCGACACATGGGCAAATTCGGCATACACCGCATTGGTCAGGTTGCGCACCCGGCCCGTCACCGAGGTGCGCGCGTCCACCTTGTAGCGCAGGAAGGTGCCGAACAACGTGTAGGCCGGTACCGTCTGGGTATTGGCATTGTCCGCGTACACTTCGGCGACGTAGCGCGCATCCACGCCACCCTGCCAATCTTCGGCAAAATCGTATGTCAGCCACAGGTTGCCCACGCGCTTGGGCACATTGGTGGGCGTATTGCCCTTGCGCGACACCACCGCACCGCTGGCGATCTTCTCGTTGAACTCCTCATACTCGGCATCTACCCAGGCGAAGTTGCCTTCGGCGAGCAGCCTGGGTGTGATGCGTAATGAACTGGCCAACTCGATCCCCTTGGACGATTGCGCGCCGACCGGGATGCTGTTGTTCGGGTCCAGCGGATCGGTGACGGCAAAGTCCTTGCGCTCGATCTTGTAGGCGGCGACGGTGGCCGAACCTCGACCGTCCAGGTAGTCGAACTTGCTGCCCACTTCCCACTGCTTGCCTGTCGACACGTCAAACACTTGAGTCGTGGTACTCGGCTGCTCGGCGGCGGTGCTGTATTGCACATACACGTTGGCTGAGGGGATGAACTGGTAAGTCAGGCCAACCCGGCCGGTCACCGGCTCCCAACTGCGCGTGAAGTGGCGTGGGTTAGTGGTCGTCACGCTGCCGTGGTTGGTCACGTCCAGGTCGATCGCGTCGTAACGCAGGCCAGTGAGCAGTGACAATTTATCGGTCAGGCCCAGGCGGTTTTCCACGAACAGTGCCTTGGTCGTGACCTCGTTGGTCTTGTCCCTGATAAAGCCGGGTCGTGTACCTGGGATGTCGTAGAAGTGCCCAGGGTCGTAGTGATCAGGGTCCACTGTGCTATTGCCGGCCGCCCTGAGCGGGCTGTTGGTGGTGCTATTGACCTTGTACTCGAAGCCCCCGGACCAAGTGGTCGACAGGCCAAAGACGCGGTCTTCATGACGCAGCTCGAACTGGTTACCGTGCTGTTCGCCCTGATGGCGCACCTGGTAGGCGGTTGAACGGTTCACCGCACTGTTGTCGGCGTTGTACTGGTAGGTTTCCAGGTTGCGGTAATCGCGTTGGCTGTCCAGGTGGTAAAGGGTGTTTTTCAACGTGGTGCTGTCGTTGATCCGGTAGTCGATGATCGAGCGTGCCCAGAGGGTGCGTTGTTCGTAACGACCGTCGGCGACGTTGTAGTTATTGAAGCGGTTGTGTGTGTCGATCTTCAACTCACCGGCCTTGGGGTTGAGCACGGGCGTGCCCCAGTAAGGACTGTCTTCGTGTTCATCCTGGTATTCCAGGGCCAGGGTGTGGGACAGGTTGGGGGTCAAGTCGCTGAGCAGGGAAAACGCCACGCTCCAGGCGTCGCGCTGGTCGCGGTCGATATAGCTGTGGTTGGTGTTGCGGCTGACGTCCAGGCGGGCATAGTGCTGCACGTCGGCGCCTGGCTCGGTGAGCGCATGGTTCAGGCCGAAGGCCATGCCGGCGGTATCGTAGCTGCCATAGGTCAGTTGGCCTTCGGCGGCCTGTTCCTCGCGGCTGGCCAGCTTGGTCACATAGTTCAGCGATCCCCCCACGGAGCCGGCACCGTTGATCAGCGAGGAGGGGCCGCCGACCAGTTCCACGCGGTCATAAATCCACGCATCCACTGGCCGCGCCAGGCCGGTCGCCACATTGATACCGTTGAACATCTGGGTGATCTGGCTGCTGGTAAATCCCCGATACGACACAAAACCACCAAACCCTGGCGGTGCACTGGCGTTGACACCGGGCAAGGTGTTGGCGGCGTCGCGGAAGGTCCTGGCGCCATGGCGCTCGATGTCGTTGCGTGTGGCGATGGCCACCGAGGCCGGGGTTTCCCGCACGCTCAGGCCCAGCCGCGACGCCATGCCGCTGGGTTGGTCCAAGGCCAGGCCGGGCTCGGCGGTTTGTTCGCCATCAATAGTGGTTGGGGCCAGCTCAACGGCCCAGCCGCAGACAGGCAGGCAGCCGAACAGGCCTGCTAACAGGGGTAAATGTTTCATGAGTTGAATCCTGAAAAACTTGGCTTGAAACAACGCACGGCCGCCGTACTTCCTCGCGGAAACGGTGGTCAGTGCAGATCAGAAAGCAAAGGGATCAGGCAAAGGCGGGCGGCGCGCGAGGATGGGCCGTTGGCCAGGTAAAGCGGGCGGGGAGGTCAGCGGTGGCGACAATGGCCGGAGGGGGGGCATGAGGCTGTGGCAATACCGCCACATTCAGGCTGGAACTGAATGCCGGGCCCATGCCGCCGGTCGAACACAGCGGGCAACCAAACGCCTTGGACAGGGTTGGCAGGCTTTCATCGGTGGAGTTGGACGGCGTGGGCGCCTGGGTGCGCGGGTCCACCGTACAGAACTGACCGCCGAGGCCATTGAGCTGCATCCCGACCATCTGCCCATGCCCGATACTGCACGCGAACACATTGAACAGGACGCAGCAGTAGAGCATCCAGGCAATGATCGAGCGGTCGGCACGGGCAAGTTTCATGGGGCGGCACTTTACCATCAGCCGCCGACGAAATGCCTGCAAAAAATTTCAGGGGGGCTATCCTACTTCGCATCTTTTCAGGGAGAACCACCATGAGCTTCGTCGTTGCACGATGGGTCGTCGGCATTTTTACCTGCATCAGCATGGTCCACCTGTATTGGGCCGCCGGCGGCAAACTTGGCAGTCTCGCCGCCATCCCCCAACTGCCCGGCGAATTTGCCAGCGGGCCACGCCCGGCGTTCAAGCCCTCGGCGTTGGGCACTTTCCTGGTGGCGATGGGGTTGGTCGCGATTGCATTGCTGGTGTGCCTGCGGGCAGGGCTGTATTTCTCGCCGGTGTCCCATGGCGCATTGCAATGGGGGATCAGCGCGATTGCCGTGCTCATGTTTGCCAGGGCGATTGGGGATTCGGAGTTGGTGGGTTTTTTCAAGAAAGTCAGCGGGTCGCGGTTTGCGCGGTTGGATACGTGGTTTTATTCGCCGTTGTGTTTGGTGTTGGGGGTGGGGTTGTTGGTGGTGGCGTGGGGGTGATGGGGGAAGGTTGTGAATCTCGCATCATTTATTGGGTGTATGCTTTCCCCTGGCCTCACCTCCAGATTCATTTATATGTACGATTTTAATTTTTTATCTCTTGGGAGGCGGGGAAGGATTTGTTTAATCAAATAGTGAATCGAGCCTTTAGCCTGTAAGTAGTTCTTTCCCCTTTCTACTCCTGTCCCCTTTTTTCCTTTTTCTGACTGGGGTCGCTTAGACACTCAGTGCGAGCAAGCTTGCACAAAAGGAAGTGGTCTGGGAAAGTGGTGGCGTTACCACTCTGATTGGTCTTCGAGGTTAGCTTTTTGGAGGTCATCTTTCCAGGCATCGCTGGCTAACCGTTAGATATCAACGAAGAAACCCCGTGGATCGGCTATTTCTGTTTCGTTCCATGCCATTGTTGAGTATTTCTCTGGGGCATTCTCGAAATAAGAGTGAAAGTTAAAGTTTTCGGTTTTTAGTGCGCTGAGTAAATTTTCCATTAATTTATATCTGTGGCGATATGAAAGCTTGCTGGAAGGGTCCAGACAGTATTTAAGTATGAGGGCTTCTCTGTCTTTATTATTGTTGGGGTTGTAGTGTGCGAGCTCTTCCCCCTTGGTTTCCTCTCTGTCGTAAATGTCAAAGACGCCTACGAAATAGTACAAGCTGGCGTCGAAAGGGATATGGTCAGAGTTTGGATGAAATAACATTTTTATTCCGAGGTTGGAAACAGAGTGAAAGGCGTGCCCTCTTCACGAAATTTCATTTCTGCGCCGTTCATGGATGGATTAAAAATTGGATTGTCTGGGTCCTTTTTATTTGGTCTGTAGCCACTTCCAGCTCCTAGTAGCTTTAAACGCACGATGTTGTTTTTTTGTCGTCGACGCCAGTATGCCGCCCAACTGCCGGCCAATATCCCGCTGCCAATCGCGCTGGCCGTCGACTGTTGTCAATGCGGCTTGAACCCTTCCCACTGCGACCGCAGCCATTGCTCCAGGTCTGCGGTCAACCCGGCGTAGGACACAAACAACGCGTCCACCTGTTGCGCCGACACGCCGCCTTGCACCCGTACCTGGTAGCGCGCGCCCGCGACGCATGGGTGTGAGCCTTTACCCTGTTCATCGAGCATGACCACGGTAGAACTGCCGTCATCCAGGCCGATCACCTCAACCGGGATATCGCCGATCGGCACGTCATACACCGACTCGAACTTGCTTTCGATCTGCAACATACCGCCCGCCGGGCAGCGGGCCACGGTGGAGAAGTCGGTATCGGAAAGGCTCACGGAACGTTGCGAATTCCCCGCGCGCAACACCCGATCCATCCCCAGCAACGACGGTAAATCAGCGGCGTGGCTCACCGAATCCAGCGCGCGCGAATACCAGGCCCCCAGTTGCTGGCGATACGTCACCAGGCTCTGATGGAAGCCATCCAGCTCATGTTCGATATGGGCAATGTGGGAAGCGTTGGTCATCCGTGACGTCTCGGCAGAAGGCAAGGCGTCGGAGTCTGCCGCAGCGAAAAGCGGCTGGATGAACGGTTTTGAAAATCAGAAAGGGCTCACCACAGTCAGGAAAAAGACGCGAAAAACCTACCCAAAGGGCTACACAAAAAAGCGATCCAACCGATTGCAGTACACCACTCAAATAAAAACTGCTCTCATCCTTGCCCGATTTTCCTGCGTGCCCGTCATGGTTAATAGAACCTCCATTACGCAGGATTTCCCATGTCGCGCCTTGCTCGTCCCTTGCACCCACTGGCCCTGTCCGTGGCGATTGCCTTTGCCGCCGTGCCGCTGCTGATCGTGCCGTCCGCCTTCGCTGAAGAAAGCCGCAGCGCCTTGCGCCGTTTCCAGATTCCGGCCGGCGAATTGAGCCAGGCACTCAATAGCCTGGCCGAACAGGCGGGCCTGGTGCTGGCTTTCGATGCAAGCCTGGCCCGTGGCAAACGCAGCAATGGCTTGAGCGGGCAATACGACACTGAGGTAGCGCTGAATCATGTGCTCGCCGGTAGCGGCTTGCAGGCGCTGAAGATCTCCGCCGACCGCTACCGTCTGGAAGCTATCCCGGATAACGGCGGGGCCATGGAGTTACAGGCCACGACCATCAGCGCGGCCGACCGGGCCGACAGTCCGACCGGGCCGGTGGCCGGCTACGTGGCCACGCGCAGCCTGTCAGGAACCAAGACCGACACCGCAGTGATTGAAACCCCGCAGTCGATTTCTATCGTCACTAAAGACCAGATGCGCGCACAGAACGCCGAGAGCCTTAACCAGATCCTGCGCTACAGCGCCGCTGTCGTTCCGGAAACCCGTGGCGCCACGGCCTCGCGATTGGACCAACTGACCATCCGTGGCTTCGCCCCATCCACCTACCTCGATGGCCTGCGCGTGCCTTCCAGCCGTGACGCCTTGCCGCAAAAGGATGCTTTCGACCTGGAGCGCGTCGAAGTACTGCGCGGCCCGGCGTCGGTGCTGTATGGCCAGGGCACGCCGAGCGGGGTGATCAATATGGTCACCAAGCGCCCGCTGGACACGCCGTTTCATGAAGTGGGCGTCGAATACGGCACCTTCAACAAGAAGCGCACCACCTTCAACAAGAAGCGCACCACCTTCGACCTCAGTGGCCCGATCGACGATCAGGGCGTGTATGCCTACCGTGTGGCGGGATTGTTCGACGAGGCCGACGGCCAGGTCGAACACACCGAGACCCGCCGCCAGTCGCTGTCCAGTGCATTCACCTGGCGCCCCGACGAGGCCACCTCGCTGACCTTGCTCGGGCATTTCCAGAAGGACCCCCAGGGCGCATCCTACGGCTCGGTGCCGGCCTGGGGCTCGGTGCTGCACAGTCCGACCGGGCGCAAGATCGACGTGGACTTCTACGACGGCGAAAAGAATTTCGAGAAGAGTGACCGTGAGTATTACTCCCTTGGCTACGCGTTCGAACATCATGTCGACGATGTCTGGACCGTGCGCCAGAACGCGCGTTACCTGCGTGCCGAAGGTGTCTATCGGAGCCTCTACAACAGCTACCTCAGGGCGGATTACCGCACGTCCAAGCGTTCGACCATTGCCACCGATGTCGACATGGACGCCTACAATCTCGACAACCAACTGCAAGCCAAATTCGACACCGGGCCATTGCAGCACACGTTGTTGATGGGCCTCGATTACCAGAACACCAGCACCGACACCAAGGCCGGTTACGGCTCGGGGCCGGACCTGGATATCTTCGACCCGGTCTACGGCGCGCCCGTGGCCACGCCAGCGTTCACCACCGATGCGACCTCGCGCAGCGAACAGACGGGGGTCTACCTGCAGGAGCAAATGAAGTGGGACCAATGGGTGCTGTTGCTCGGCGGTCGCTATGACTGGGCCAGCACCGACAGCACTACCAAGACCCTGAGCAGTGGCGCCAAGAGCAAATCCTCCCTGGACAGCAAGGCGTTTACCGGGCGTGTGGGCCTGGTCTATCTGTTTGAAAACGGTCTGGCGCCTTACGCCAGCTATGCCGAGTCGTTCAACCCGCAATCGGGCACCGGCTACGGTGGTTCGGTGTTCAAGCCGACCGAGGGCAAGCAGTATGAAATCGGTATCAAGTACCAACCGCCAGGCAGCAACAGCTTTATCACGGCGGCGATTTTCGACCTGCGCCAGAGCAACGTGCCTACCATCGACCCAGACCCGACCCACCTGTGTGGCAATGGCCGTTGCAACATCCAGGACGGCGAACAGCAATCCCGTGGCTTTGAACTGGAAGGCAAGGCCAGCCTCAACGACAACCTGGACATCACCGCCGCCTACGCGTACCTGGATAACCGTGCGAGCAAGTCCAACAGCACCGCGCAGTACGCGCCGGTCAGCGATGTGGGCGTAGGGCCGGCGATCCCGGTCAAAGGCACGACCACGTACGGCCTGCCGCGTCATACGGCCTCGGCCTGGGCTGACTACACCTTCCATGATGGCCAGTTGAAAGGATTCGGCGCCGGTGCTGGCGCACGCTATGTCGGATCGTCCTGGGGGGATACGGCCAACACCCTGAAAGTCCCGGGCTACACCTTGTTTGACGCGGCGGTGCACTACGACATTGCGAATATCGCCAACCCCAAGGACAACCTGCGCCTGGCGCTGAACGCCACCAACCTGGCGAATAAAGAATACGTGGCGTCCTGCTTGTCCTACTCCTGGTGCTGGTATGGCTCGCAACGCACCGTGCAGGCGAGCGCCACTTATCGGTGGTGAACCCATGCAGTCCCTGTAAGTGCGATAGAACTCACTCCTACCGTGTGCAATAAGGCAATTTAGTGGCCCCTTTGTAACAAAATTCTCGCCAGAATCGCTTTTATTTTCAGGTGGTTAGGTGAGGGAACAAATGCGCACTGTTGGAATCATGCTGTTCGCCTGCTCCCTGGCCGGCGGCGCGGCTACCGTGCAGGCACGGGAGTTGCGCGAGGGGGACAAGTACATGTGCAGTTGGGGCGCAGGTACTGCCGCCAGGGCCCAGGAACTCAAGCTGTCAGGGGTTTCGCTGTATGCCGCGCGACAAAAGATCCAGACCATCAAGTTCAATAAATCGTGGATGCGCATGATGGCCATGGGCATCACCGAGCAGACCTATGACAGCCGCTCTCGGCTCAAGCCCGAGGCGATTCGCCAGACGTTCTATCAGGACTGCCTGCGCTACAAAGTGGCGCGTAAATAAACGACTGGCCAGCAGCGCCTGTGCTCTTGATCAGCCCCTGCGGGGCAGGCGCTTTACAAATCCACCACAATCCCATGTTTCATTTTGCATACAATTGCGTCCTGCATGGAGGAGGCAAGTATGCAAACGCTTTATGCCATTGGCACCTTGGTGGTGGCCAACGAGATGGGTGACGACGTCCGCTACGAAAAGAGCAGGGCGCTATAACCTCATGAACCCGCCAGCGGCTGAATCGTCCAACAGCTTGCGTTATTTCGCGTTCGGGGTGCTGTGTGTCGCAGGGGCACTGGGGATCTATTTCGTGCAGTTCAATGCCGAGGTCGACCGCCAACGCGAAGCGGCGGCCGAGCGCATTGCCTTGTGCCGGCAAGTGGAGCGTGTGGCCAGTGCGGCATCGTCTAACAGTGTCGAACTTCGAGAAACCTGCAAACGGTTGAACGGGCAATCCTCTAAAAGTGTCACGCCGCTTTAATTAATAACCATTGTTTATAAAGGGATATATGGGGTGGAAGTAATCGCGATACTTGCACCAAAAAGTGGCATTCATATACCCCTCTACCTTAAAAAATATGTGGTTATTGAATGACTTACGACGCTTTTAATCCGACGAAAGGATTAAAATAATCTTGTTACAGCTTTTTACACTGGGTATTATTGCCGGGCGTTCACCTCCCACGGTTTATGCATTTTTAAATCCCAAGTTTCCATCAGCTACTTGGGATTTTTTTTGCCCGCGTTTTGACCTCGGTATCACACTTCTATTTCGGCAAACTCTGCACGCATCCGTCCATTGTGCTTGGCCTGGTACAGCAATTTGTCGACGCTTTCGACAAACCCCAGCATCGCACTGTTCGGCGTCACGATATGCGTGCCGACCCCCAGGCTCAGGCTCAGCAGGTTTGATACCGGTGAAAACCCATGTTCGATCTGTTGCTGGCAAATCAGATGCAGGCAACGTTGCGCCACTTGCCTGGCCGATGCGGCGTCGGTTTCCGGCAATAACCAAACGAATTCCTCGCCGCCGATGCGCGCGATGAAGTCCCGCGGTCGGTTGGCCGCCAATGACAGCGTGCGTGCCACCTGGCGCAGGCATTCATCACCCTTGATATGGCCGTAGTGGTCGTTGTACTGCTTGAAAAAATCGATATCCAGGATGATTAACGACAGCGGCAACTGGCTACGCTGGGCGCTGGCCCATTCGCGTTCCAGCACGGTATCGAACATGCGGCGGTTGGCGATACCGGTG
Source organism: Pseudomonas gorinensis (assembly GCF_042015035.1). Taxonomy (NCBI): domain Bacteria; kingdom Pseudomonadati; phylum Pseudomonadota; class Gammaproteobacteria; order Pseudomonadales; family Pseudomonadaceae; genus Pseudomonas; species Pseudomonas gorinensis. The sequence goes on along the minus strand of NZ_CP167125.1, from coordinate 4,463,793 downwards.
AGGCCGTCCTGGAAGGAGTATTCCTCCAGCTGTTTTTGCAGGCGAGTGAGGTGCTCTTCGGTCTTTTTGCGCTCGCTGATATCGAACATGAAGCCGATCAGCGCTTCGACCTCGCCATCCTTGCGTACCACATGCACCACGTCGCGAATCCACACATAGTCGCCGTTGACCGTCAGCGCGCGGTAATCGGCCTCGTGGTCCACCCCGGCACGGGATTGCGAGACACAGAAATTCACAACGTATTCGCGGTCATCCGGGTGCATGCGCTCCACCCAGTCATTCACGCTGACCCAGCTTTTCGGCGCCCAACCCAGCAGCGCTTCGATCTGCGGGCCGATATAACTGAAGGTCATGGTCTGCCAGTCGATGCGCCAGGGGATGGCCTTGGTCGATTCCAGCAGCGTCTTGTACACATCGCTGTCGGGCAGGCTTGGGAGTTCGGTGCTCATGATTGGGCGGCTCGCGATGATGGCTAAACGCCAACAGCGTCATTTGATCATGGGCTGGAGTCAAGCGCTGGGTGCAGCAGCAGACGGGAGGTCGAGTGATGGGCATTCTGGCGTCAGCCGTGGGGCATTTACGCGGTGAAAAGCGGCAGGGTCGATACGTTTGCATCCCCCCGCGCTCCAGGCCGGACGCGGAGGGGTTAGCGCGCGGGATCAGCCGTTGACGGTGTCGGTCGGTGTCGCGGCGGCGCCGTAATAGCGCCAGCAGCAATGCCGATGCTCCGGCACGATCACACAGCCGCTGAGGCTGACGATCAACAAGGCGGCGACCAGCATGGATAGGCGACGAGACATGGTATTTCCTCATGGGTGTGTTGTGCGTACTGGTTAAACGCCGTCACCCGTGTAAATCCGTCGCGAAGCTTTCAAACATTTCATCAAGCCTTGCCATCCCCTGCGCAATACTGCGTTTGACCACTGCCTGAAAAAAAACGCCGCGGCCTGCGACGGATTTTCCGGCACACGCCGTTCAACCCATCAGCAGCGTGTATTCCTGCACGCCAATGAAGGAGTTGCCATGAGACCCCTGGCCCATTTGCGTTATGCCGTGCTGATCCCGCTGGCCTTCGCTGCGTTCGTCAGTACCCCGACCTTTGCCCAGACCGACATCATCATCCAGCAGGCGCCACCCCCGCAGCGCGTGGAAATGATTCCCGCCGAGCGCCCCGGTTATGCCTGGGACCCTGGCCACTGGCGCTGGGAAGGACGCGGTTACGCCTGGGTGCCGGGTCACTGGCAGCCGGTGATGCGCCATGCCCGCTGGGAGCCTGGGCACTGGGAAGCCCATGGCCCGAACTGGTATTGGCGTGAAGGGCACTGGATTCGCTGAAACCTCTTAGCCCCGGACCGAGACTTGCCCGATTGAAAGACACTGATCCGGACGTTGAGCTGCTGGCACGTATCGGCAATAACGAACCTGCGGCCGTCAACGAAATGGTGACCCGCAAGCTACCCCGGTTGCTTGCGCTCGCCGGTCGAATACTGGGCGATGCCGACGAGGCCAAGGACGTGGCCCAGGAAAGTTTCCTGCGCATCTGGCGCCAGGCTGCCAATTGGCGCAGTGGTGAGGCGCGTTTCGATACCTGGCTGCACCGGGTGGTGCTCAACTTGTGCCGTGACCGCCTGCGCCGGCGCAAGGAGCGCCCGTTGAGCGACGAAGAGGCGCTGGAGGTGGCAGACAGCTCGCCATCGCCTGAAGAGCAATTGGAAACCCAGGACCGCAGTGCACGCATGGCCGCCGCGTTGGCGGCCTTGCCCGAGCGCCAGCGCGAAGCCATCGTGTTGCAGTACTACCAGGAGCTGTCGAACATCGACGCCGCGGCCCTGATGAATATCAGCGTCGAGGCACTGGAGAGCCTGCTGTCGAGGGCCCGACGCCAGTTGCGCAGCCAACTTGCCGACACACCCGGGCTTGCCCGCCCAGGAAGGGGAACACCATGACACCCGAACGCTTTGCTTATCTGGCCGACGCCTACGGGGCGGACCTGCGGCGTTGGCCCGATGCTGAACAGGCACCGGCCCAGGCATTGCTCCGCAGCGGCAATGTGCATGCGCGCGAAACCTTGCAGCAGGCGCGTTGGCTCGACAGCCAGCTGGACAGCTATCAGCCGCTCGTCGCCGACGCGGCGTTGGTCAGGCAGATTCGCCGATCCGCAGTGGGCGGTGAGTCTTTCTGGTCGCGTTACGCCGGTTGGTTATCGCCGGCCGGCCTTGTGGGCGTAGGGATCGCAGGCGTCGTCACGGGAATGCTGGTGGCGTCCATGAGCGTGCCGCTGCCCATGCGGTCATCCGACGTGCTGCCCAGCGTCTTCGACCAGGGCGACGCGGAAGTCGTCTTCACCGTCAATGCCGAGGAAGCCGAGCAATGACAAGCAGATCCCTCAAGCCGTGGTTGCTCGTTTCGGTGTTGCTCAACGTGTTTCTTATCGGCGGCGTCGGTGGCGGCCTCTACCATTGGATGGCCAACACGCCGACCGCCGCAGCGGTGGTCAATCAGCACGGCTTGCGCCAGGCGATGTTGAAGCTGCCGGTGGAGCGACGCAGGGAGCTGCGCCAGTTGTTGCGCCACAATCGCGACGACAGCCAGCCGCTGATCATGGCGGGGCGTGAAGCGCGATTGGGTGTGATCAAGCAATTGGAAGCGCCAAGCCTGGACCGTGAGGCATTGGTGGCAGAGCTGGCCAAGGCACGGGAGGCCGATATGGCCCTTCGGGCACTGGTGGACAGCACCCTGGCGCAGTTCGCCGGTAACCTGCCCCAGGATGAGCGGCAGAAGCTGGTCGAGGCGTTGTACATGCGCGGGCAGGCAAAAAACAAATCGATGCCCCTGGAGTCGGTAGGGAGTAAGCCTCGATCCTGAGCTGTTTCATCCTGACAGACCTGCTACGGGCGCGGGTCTGTCATTGACGCAAACGATGTGGCCAGCGTCCGGTAAATCAGACGGTCATTGCTGTCTGCGTCGCCATCGCCATCGGCGTCGATGAGGTCCTTGACTTTTCGATACTTACCGTAGCGGTCGGGGTCTGTTACCGTCACGATAAAGTCAGCTGCAGAGATGATGTTGTTGCCGTCTTTGAAATGCAGGATCTCGATATCCGTTGTTGAGCCAGGTTTGAATCTTATCAATATGCGACTAAAGCGCTTCTTATCACCGATGTCGCTCAAGGTGACCAAGTCGGTTACCAGCTTGGCGGCCAGCTCATAGTAGGACGCGTCATTTTTGTCACCTTTACCGTTACCATCCACATCTTCCGGCTTGCTGATAACGTAATACTTCCCGTCATTGTTGAGTGAAGACACACGTACGGTGAAGTCTGGCTTATCAAGTTCGTTATTTTCATCGCTGAGGCGAGATATCAGGACTTCGGGTATGTCATCGTCCCCGAACACTTCTTTGAATTCGTAGAGTAGCTTCATGGCATTGCATCCTTCCTGTGGCAGCGAAACCTGCGTCTACGACCGTAAGCCGATGACGTCGATCGGTCTACTGTCAACATTGACAGGTGATTGCCCGTTCAGTGTTGGCGACCGCGAAGGATGCTGAGTGCGGCGCTACAGGCGCCGCAGGAAGGATTTGACGATGTGCCGGGTGGCGTCGGTGGTGTCCAGTTCGTCCACAGCGCCGTAGGCATGCCACTGGCAGTCGACGATCTCGTTGCAGGGCCGTGCATCGGCGATATTCACCACTGAGGCTTCGAACACATGGTGCAGCGTGTCGCGGGCCTTCAGTTCCTGCAGGTACAGCAGGCCGTCCACGTTCAACCCGGTTTCTTCTTCCAGCTCCCGCTCGGCCGCGCCGACGGGGCGTTCATGCTGTTCGACCTTGCCACCTGGCAGTGCCCATTTCGACCTGGCCTTGCGTACGAAGAGGATATGCCCTTCGTGTTCGCAAATGACGGTTGCGCGTATTTTCATCATCTGTGCTCCCACGGCGCAATGTCTGTCACAAAAGTGTAATGCAATTGTCATGCTAGGTGGTTGTAGCGCGTTGGGTTAGGTACGTGGATACTGCCTGATTGATGAAAACGGACGAGGAAAACTGATGACGACCGTACGTTGGGGCATGATCGGCTGTGGCAGTGTCACTGAGTTAAAGAGTGGACCGGCTTTCTACAAAGCGCCAGGCTCAGCCCTGGTGGCGGTGATGGGGCGCCGCGAAGCGGTTGTGCGCGATTATGCAGCACGTCATGGCATTGCGCGCTTCTACACCGACGCCCAAGCGCTGATCAACGACCCCGAAGTGGACGCGGTGTACATCGCCACGCCGCCCGACAGCCACCTGGAGTACAGCCTGATGGTCGCGGCGGCGGGCAAGCATTGCTGCGTCGAAAAACCCATGGCCCTCAACGCCGAGCAGAGCGCGTTGATGCAGCGCACTTTCGAACGTGCTGGCTTGCACCTGTTCGTTTCCTACTACCGCCGCTCGTTGCCACGTTTCCAGCAAGTGCGTGACTGGTTGCGGTCCGGGCGTATCGGCGAGTTGCGCCAGGTCAACTGGAGCCTCTGCAAGCCGCCAGCCGCCGAAGACGCCAGCGCCGCCAATTGGCGCACCGACCCGGCCATTGCCGGCGGTGGTTATTTTGTCGACCTGGCCAGCCACGGGTTCGATCTGTTCCAGTTCCTGGCCGGGGACATTGTCGAGGTCAGCGGGTTTACCGCGCGGCAGGCCGGGGAGTACACGGCTGAAGATGCGGTGACCGCCTGCTGGACGTTTGGCTCGGGGGCGTTGGGGATGGGCTGCTGGAACTTCGTCGCGGACCGTCGTGAAGACCGCGTCGAGCTGATCGGCAGTCGCGGCCGCATCACGTTTGCGGTGTTCGAAGACCAGCCGCTGCACCTTGAGAGCGACGTGGACGAGGTGCTGGAAGTGCCGTGCCACGAGCACATCCAGTGGCATCACGTGCTGGCGATGAACGCACACATTCGTGGCGAAGCCGAGCATCCGTCGCTGGCGATCGAGGCGTTGAAGACCGACCGCATCCTGGACAAAGTGTTGAAGCGTAATCCCTACCATCCTGAGTAGTTTTCCCCAAGGCCGCGTGGCTTCGGCGCCTATCGCCGGGGACACCCGCGGGCCGACAATGGTCGCCTCTTTTTTCAAGGAACAGACGGATGAACTACAAGGCAGCCTGGATGGCTATGGGGTGGGTGCTGGCATGTATGGTGGCGCAAGCGGCACCGCGTGAGCAGCGGCCAGCCGGGGATTTTGATTTTTATGTGTTGTCGCTGTCGTGGTCGCCGACCTTCTGCCTGACGCACCCGGACAACGAGCAATGTTCGGGCAAGGGCTATGGGTTTGTGCTGCATGGGCTATGGCCGCAGTACGCAAAGGGCGGGTGGCCGGCATCGTGTGATCCACAATCGCGATTGTCGGCGCAAGACCTGGCCAAAGGCGCGTTGATATTCCCGACACGGGCATTGCTCAAACACGAATGGACCAAGCACGGTACCTGCAGCGGCCTCGACGCTTCGCGCTATCTGGAGGCGACCGATGCGGCCTTGGGCGCGGTACAGATTCCGCAACAGCTGCAGCCGTTCGATGCCCCGGCCTACCTGCAGGCGCGCGACATCGAAAACCTGTTTCGCCAGAGCAATCCCGCCATGGGCGACCACAGCGTGGCGGTGATCTGCAAGGGCAAGGTGTTATCGGAAGTGCGGGTGTGCCTGAGCAAGGAACTGCGGTTTGCCGGCTGCCCCCGGAGTGTGAAGACCCAGTGCCGCGACGGCGATATTCGGATTCCACTGCAGCGCTGATCAACTGCCTGGGTGCAATGCAATGGCGGCAGGTGCCAACGCGGCGTTGGCACTCGAGGCTCCGGCACGGTCGGCCAGGTAACGCGCTGGCGGCTGGCCCATTGCCTTGCGGAACATGGTGATAAACCCGCTGGCGTTTTCATAGCCCAGGTCCAGGGCGACCCGCTGCACGCTTTCACCCTTGGCCAGGCGTTGCAGGGACAGGATCACATGCAACTGCCGGCGCCAGCGGCCGAAACTCAGGCCAAACTCCTCCAGCAGCAGGCGCGTCATGCTGCGTTCGCTCATGCCGATGCGTACCGCCCACTGGGCGAGGGTGGCCTTGTCCGCGGGGTTGGCCAGCAGGCTGTCAGCCAGGCGGCGCAGCCTTGGGTCCTGGGGCATCGGCAGGTGCAGGTGTTCGATCGGGGCCATGGCCAGTTCGTCCAGCAGCGTGTTGATCAAGCGCCCCTGTGCCCCGTCCACCTCATATAACGGCGGGAAGCTCACCGCTTTGCTGATCAGCTCATGCAGCAGCCCGGACACGGCCAGGGTGCACGCCTGCGGGGGCAGGGCGTTGGCGGCGTGCGGGTCGACCAGCAGGCAATACACCTCCGCCGCCCCGGAGCCACGGGCCGCGTGGGGCATGCCACCGGGAATCCACAGCGCGCATTGTGGAGGCACGATCCAGATACCGGCCTCGATTTCACAATGAATCGCCCCGCGCAGGGTGTACATCAACTGGCCCTTGCGGTGGGTGTGTGGAGCATGCTCCCAACTCTGTGACGCGCTGCTGGCGCTCACTGCCACCACGGCACGTGGGATCAGGTCGGCATCCTTGGCGCGCGAGGGGTCATGCAGGTCGAGACGATGGCGCTTCATGGCAGTGCCGCGGCTTGGCTGAGTTGCGAAACATTCTGGCTATTCTGTGCAATGTCGTCCAGCGGTTCGGCGCCTATAGTGAGATCCACTCTCATTCAGGAGCTTTGCCATGCGACTCGACAGTTCAACCTTCCCTGTGGTGAAAATCGTCTTTGACGCGCCCAACGAAGGCGGGCCGGACGATACCTTCGTGATCTTCGAAAGCCTGTTGGCGCGTCAGCAACCCTTCCTGCTACTGCATGAAAAAGCCGTGGATGAGAACAATCACGAACACTCCCACGAGGAGCGCAAACAAGCCTCGATCTGGATGAAGAAAAACAAACCGGCCCTGCGCGCGTTCGTCAAAGGCATGATCCAGGTGGAACCGAGCGCGGCCAAACGCCTGGCGCTCAAACCGTTCACCATCACGTTCAGCAAGGCGTGGGGCTATCCGCTGCTGGTGGTAGGGTCCCGGGAGCAGGCGTGGGCACTGGCGCGGGACGTGCTCGATGAGCGAGTTTGCGATGTGGCGCAATTTTGAAATGTGCACCGGGCGGGGGGCGTCAGTCGCTGTAGACAGTCCGCCCCGGCTGATTTCCTTCACCTTTGCCGAACCGGAGAAGGAGATTGTGTGGGGCTTGCGAGCACATTGAAGTATCCTCCGCGCCCCGCTATCACTGATTCAACGAACGATGACCTCACACGCTATGCAGGCGATGCTATCGGCGATCCTCGACGAAGTGCGCCCACTGATCGGCCTCGGCAAAGTCGCCGACTATATCCCCGCATTGGCCGACGTACCGGCCAACCAACTCGGTATTGCGGTGTACGGCAACGACGGCTCCGCCTACTGCGCCGGCGATGCCGACACCCTGTTCTCGGTGCAAAGCATCTCCAAGGTATTCAGCCTGGTGCAGGCCATCGACCACGGTGGCGAAACCATCTGGGAACGCCTGGGCCACGAGCCTTCGGGGCAACCGTTCAACTCCATGGTGCAACTGGAATTCGAACGCGGGCGACCCCGTAACCCCTTCATCAATGCCGGCGCGCTGGTGATCTGCGACATCAACCAATCACGCTTTGCCGTGCCGATTTTGTCGATGCGTGACTTTGTGCGGCGTCTGTCGGGCAACCCGCAGATCCTGGTCAACAGCGTCGTTGCCGAATCCGAAGCCCAGCACGGCGCACGCAACGCGGCCATGGCTTACTTGATGAAGTCGTTCGGCAACTTCCATAACGATGTGGACGCGGTGCTGCACAGTTACTTCAACTACTGCGCGTTGCAGATGAGCTGCCTGGATCTGGCCCGGGCATTCAGCTTCCTGGCTAACGCGGGGGTGAGCGCCCACAGCGGCGAGCAGATCTTGACCGCGCGCCAGACCAAGCAGGTGAACTCGATCATGGCCACCAGTGGGCTGTATGACGAGGCGGGCAACTTTGCCTACCGCGTGGGCTTGCCGGGCAAGAGCGGGGTCGGCGGCGGGATTGTCGCGGTGGTGCCGGGGCAGTTCACCGTGTGCGTATGGTCGCCGGAGTTGAACGCAGCGGGGAATTCGCTGGCGGGGATGAAGGCGTTGGAGTTGTTGAGCGAGCGGATTGGGTGGTCGGTGTTTTGAGATTAACGCGACACTGTGCACGGTTAAACGAATGACTCAACAGGCTCTAAGCTCATGGAACCCGCAGATAACACTGCTAGGTCCATGAGCTTGATCCAGGTGAGTGGCTTTCACGTTAATCAATCGGGTTTCAGATTGGATTGCATTTTTCGGCGACAGCGGTCTCGTGAGACACATTCGGCCGGAAGGGTTCCAAGTTCCACTCCGCTTTGTTTTTTGCGATGGCGAGGTGACAGACAAATTGTCGACGCATGCCGCCGCCGTCGTTATTTTTCCATTGTGGGTCGTTGGCATATTTCTGAACGAGTTCTTGATAAGCCGCGTCGGTTTTATCTGGGCCAATGAGCCTGCCGCAAGCGGTAGGGATTACCGAAAGAGTCCATTGTTCTTTGTTGGTGCCAGGGTCATAACGTAACAACCAGGAAGCGGAAGCAATATAGGACGTGCAGGTCGAGGTGTTCAGTGAAAAGTTACGATCGTCGGCCCAATTTGACGTTTGACCGTTGAGGGTCTGCCTGGCAGTGATCGGATCATAACTGGCCATCGTTGCAGCAGGGATTCTCCAGGTGCCATCTGAGCCAGCAGTCGTCTTACCAAGCAAGTACGCACCCTCTTTTGGATATACCTCAATTTCGGCATACGGTGCGCTCTTACCGGAAATAGTGAAGGGGGAGGAAACCGTGGCGCCTTCCGCCGGTTCCACAATCGTAGGACGGGTAAGGGCAGTGGTGGGCGCCCCCGGGCCAGTGACGGCCTGGTTCGAGGAACTGAAACCAAACACTACCTCCTCTTGTGCCGAGGTGGGGAGTTTTAGACTGAGTATTGGAACAATAATACCGGTGTCTGTATAGAACTCTTGTTGATTGGCTTGGGCGTCAGCTAGGCTCGCGGCGGTTGTGAAAAAAAAGGCTCCTGAATTCATAGAATAAGCGCAACGCTTGAAACGAGAGGCAGAGAGCCAGCCACCGGTAGAATCCAGGCTCTCACACCGAAGGATTCAAGCGCAGATGACTACGCATTACCGGCAGCTGACTCAGGGACAACGTTACCAGATTGAGGCTGGCTTGAGCGCCGCAGAGAGCCAGGCGAGCATTGCAAAGCGGGTCGGCGTGCATCCCTCGACGATCAGTCGCGAGGTTCGCCGCAACAGCACCCAGAATATCTACAAGGCTGTTTCTGCGGCCCATGAAAGTGATGCTCGTCGAGCGGGTGCGCGCAAGTTTTGCAAGCCGGCGACATGGCTCAGCCATCATCTCCCGGTGTGGCTCAAGCATGGCATGAGTCCGGAGCAGATCGCCCAGCGGTTGAAGCAGGAGCAGCCAAGCCGGGCGGTCAGCCATGAGTGGATTTATCGGTTCATTGCCGCCGAACAGCGCGCCGGTGGTGAGCTTTATACCTATCTGCGACATCGCCGAAAGCGCTACCGGAAACGCTATGGAAGCCACGATCGGCGCGGGCAGCTGCGTAATCGCGTGTCAATCAGTGAACGCCCAGCCGAGGTCGAAAGCCGCGAGCGCCTGGGGGACTGGGAGGGCGATACGGTACATGGACTGGGCGGTAACCTGGTGACCCTGGTTGATCGCAAAAGCGGCTATCTGAGCGCCTATCCGGTCAAGCGCAGAACGCGCCGGCAGGTAACGCGGGCGATCAATCTGATGCTTCAGGGCCATGCCGCTCACACGCTGACGCTGGATAACGGAAGGGAGTTTGCCGGGCATGAACGCATCGCGCTACGGAGCCAGTGCCAGGTCTTTTTTGCAGACCCCTATTCATCCTGGCAACGTGGCACCAATGAAAACACCAACGGTCTGCTCCGCCAGTATTTCCCCAAGGGCAGCGACTTCAGCAAGCTGACCGTCGAAGCCGTCAATCGGACAGTAGCGAGGATCAATCTACGCCCGCGCAAGCGCTTGGGCTGGAAGACGCCGTACGAAGTGCATACAGGGGTGAGCGTTGCACTTATGTGTTGAATTCAGGGCTTGAATCGGTAAAGTACTGCCGCTTTTGGGGGGCCAGGCGGTAACTTGCAGATCATTCCAATCGGGGGCAAAACCCAGCAGGTTCTTCGCCTTGATCGACTCCATGAACGGGATACTGCCTCCCGGTACTGTTTTTCTCACATCGAATCCGCACTGAGATAGATAGGGGTCAGAGAATGAAGCGCTGTCATTCCAGTGTTGTAACCATTGTTGGGCGGTCGTGATTCCTTGTAGGGCGCATAAACGACTGGCTTGAAAGTATTTCCCATTCTCCAGGGTGATGCTGCCGCAAGGAACATCGCGATACCAGTCCCAGGAGTCTTTCGGGAATGAACAAAGAACATCAACCGGGATCTTGCCGGGCGGTGCCAGAAGATTGGGATAGATTATATAGCCATTCGCATCGGGCAGATTCCAGGCGAAGTTTGAGAATTTGGCGTCTGCTCTTAAAAAAGAAAATGAAATTGAGTGTCTGGCGATTGATGTTGGGCTAGGGTCCCAGACTCTATAGGCATTGGATTTTTTGGTCACCCTTAACAAGAGGCCATTGCACAAAAAAGCCGGGCGGTTAACGGTTCCGCAGTCGACGGCAGTATCGTGGTATTGATTTTGAATGGCGATCAATGTGTTTTGGCCGTCGGTAATGGAGTCAATAGGCGAACCTGAACTCCATTGCGCATTGGCATGGCTGAATAGAAAGGAGAGGCTTAAGAGTATTAGATGCCTTATGCGTTTCATGATGTGCCTCTTTTTATACCTATAAAATGGGTGGCGAGCCGATGCATTTTTGTCTTTGCATGTAAAGGCTAATCAGTGCGAGGAAAATATGTACCTGTTACTTTTCACAGGTTTTTATATTTTTTAGCTATGGCTGGAGGGGGTCTTATTATCTTGAGTTTTTTAGGTGTTGCGAGCTTTAATGAGAGGGGTGGGATGTCTGTTTAGTTAGTTGTTGGTAGTTGTAATGGCGGGCTCGATATTTTTCATGGGCGAGTGCCAGGTGTTTATTAAGCACGCAACACTTTTGGTCTAAATATCGAGAGTTGATGGGGCTTCAAAAGTGAGAGGTTGCACAGGGGCTGGAAAGCTTCTTTCAATAAACTTTTAAACGTGGGGCTATATGCATGCAGTTCGCGCATTAAACCCTTATCGGAAAAATCCTAGAAGAGCAAACCCAGAACGCGAATGCTACGCTGCCGTCGCAGCCCAGGATTTTTCCCTTTTCTCAGATGGATGTCTGTATGGCCTATGAACGCCATATCGCCCGTGTCGGTCGATCAGTGTGCCAGGCAGCTCCGGGGCTGCGTGTTGGGGCTGCTGCGCAGCCCAACGCGGGGCAAGCCCTAATGCCGTTCAGTTAAAGCTTTTTTGTAGGAGCGAGCTTGCTCGCGAAGAACTCACAGGCGCCGCGTTCACTCAGGAAACACGCGTTATCGTTGACGTTTTTCGCGAGCAAGCTCGCTCCTACAGAAGGCGATGTACGCATAACTGAACGGCATTAGGGCAAGCCCGCTCGCCACAAAGGGCTATTCAGGGTCTTTTTTGCGTGTCTTCGACCACGGCAAAATCATGCTCACTTCCTGCTGATACCGGCGATACCGCTCACCAAACAACCTCACCAGGTCCTTCTCTTCAAAGCTGGCGCCAATGAAGACATAAACCGTCATCCCTATCGCGAATAGCAGGTGCCCAGACGTCATGTACGGCGTTGCCCAAAAGGCGATCAGAAAACCGAGATACAGCGGGTGGCGCACGATCTTGTAAAGCAGCGGCGTCCTGAATACTGGCGCCTGCGGTGTGGGTTTGCGCCAACGGTCGATGACCTGCTTGAGCCCGAACAGTTCGAAGTGGTCGATCAAAAAGGTTGCCAGTAAAGCGATGCCCCAGCCCAGCCAGAACAGGCCAATCAACAGGGCCTTGGCCCACGTCGTTTCAACCTTCCAAACGGTGAACGTCATCGGTTGCCACAGCCAGAACATCAGCACAAGCACCAGGCTGCTGAGCAGTACATACGAGGAGCGCTCCACCGACGTCGGGATGATTGCCGCCAGCCATTGTTTGAAGCCTGTACGTGCCATGACCGTGTGCTGGACGCCGAATAGCAGGATCAGTGCGCAGTTGATCAGCGCAGCGACGGGCCACGCGACGAGGGGGCCATCGTTGATGTTCTTGGGCACTGCCACGTTGCCGACGAAGCCGATCAAATATAAGCACGTGATTAGGAACACCACGTAACAACAGGCGCTGTACACCAATCCGATGGCACGGGCGGTGCGGTTGTTGTCGAGGTTCATGAGCGTGCCTTTCCCACAGGATGAATGGACAGCAAACCCGCAGGTCAGCCACTCCATGGCTAAGCCTAGCGGGTTTTGCGTGCGCGGTAAGCTGTGAGAGTTGACAGTTCTCGGCGTTGCGGACAGCAGGATTCAGCTGATATTGAGCCGATCCAACAAGCTGTACCAAGCCACCCCCGCACCAATGTAAAACCGCTGCAACCCATGCATCGGCAAGCGCTGCAACGGCGTCACCGGGTAGGCAAACTCCGCCTTGCTGTCACATAACCGTCCCGCCAATTGCTGGCCCAGGCTGGTACACAGCGCAATCCCCCGCCCGTTACAGCCCAGCGCCAACGTCAGCCCTGGCGCAGGCTCGTGTACGTGGGGCATGAAATCCCGGGTGATCGCGATTCGCCCGGCCCAGCGATACTCGAATTCCAACGGCCCCAGCTGCGGAAACAACAACGCCAATGATCGTTCCAGATGCGCGAAATCCGCAGGCGAGGAGGGATCGTTGAACAGCCCGCGCCCGCCCATCAGTAAGCGGCCGTGACTGTCTTTACGAAAGTACAACAGCAAGCGCTGCGCCGTGGACACGGTTTCCTGCCCCGGCAGGATACTCTCGGCCGCGGGCCCGCTCAGCGGCTTGGTGGCGACGATAAAACTGTTCGCTGCCAGGATGCTCTGCGCCATGCCCGGCCACAGGTTGCCACTGTAGCCATTGGTCGCCAGCACCACTTGGTCGGCGCTCACTTGCGCACCACCAGCGGTTTGCAAGTGCCAGCCAGCACCCTGGCGCTGCAATGCCGTCACTGCGCTGTGACCATGAATGCGCACACCCGCCGCCGACGCCGCGCCCACCAGCCCACGGGCATACGCCAACGGCTGAAGCGCCCCGGCGCGACCGTCCAGCCAGCCACCGGCAAATGCCTCGCTGCCCATGCGCGCAGCCACTGCCGCCGCGTTCAGGCGCTGCACGGGTACACCCCGGCTGGCCCACTGATCCGCCCGTGCGTGCAGCCCGGCGACGCCTTTTTTGCTGTATGACACCTGCATCCAGCCTTTGCGTACCGGTGCGCAATCAATTCCGTGCTTTTCGATCAGGTTGAACACCAGGTCCGCCGAGTTCGAGACGGTCGAGATCAATGGTTCGGCGCGCTCCGGCCCGAGCATCCGCACCAGTTGTTCCGGGTCGTATTTGAGCGTCGGGTTGACCTGCCCACCGTTGCGCCCGGACGCCCCCCAGCCCGGTTCGTTAGCTTCCAGTACACACACGCTGACCCCGCGCTCGGCCAGATGCAGCGCCGTCGACAGCCCGGTATAGCCAGCACCGACAATCGCCACATCCACCTTCACCGATTCACTCAGCGCAGGCGTCGGCATCACCGACGGCGCCGTCGCCGACCACAATGACTTCATGACAGGCTCCGCGTATCGCCAGTGGGGTGCAGCACCCGCCGCAGGAAATCCTGGGTACGTGGATGCTGCGGATTGCCCAGCACTTGCTCGGCCGCGCCGCTTTCGACGATGTAGCCGCCATGCAGGAAGCACACGCGGTCGGCCACTTCCCGTGCAAAGCCCATTTCGTGAGTGACGACAATCATGGTCATGCCTTCATCGGCCAGGGTGCGCATCACCGCCAGCACGTCGCCCACCAGTTCCGGGTCGAGGGCCGAGGTGGGTTCGTCGAACAGCATGGCTTCGGGTTTCATCGCCAGGGCGCGGGCGATGGCCACGCGTTGTTGCTGGCCGCCGGAGAGCTGTTCCGGGTAGGCGTCGGCCTTGGCACTCAGGCCGACTTTTTCCAGCAGCACCAGGGCTTCTTCGCGGGCCTGCTTGAGCGGTTCGCCTTTGACGTACACCGGGCCTTCCATGACGTTTTCCAGCACGGTGCGATGGGGGAACAGGTTGAAGCGCTGGAACACCATGCCCATGCGGCTGCGCAGGGCGTGAACGGTTTTACTGGCGCGCTGCACGGTTTCGCCGAACACGTTGATGTGGCCGCCGTCATAGGCTTCCAGCGCATTGATGCAGCGCAGCAGGGTGGATTTGCCTGAGCCCGACGGACCGATCAGGCACACCACTTCACCCTTGGCCACGTCCAGGTCCACGCCGTGCAGCACGCGGTGGCTGCCGTAGTGTTTTTGCAGTTGGCGTATCTCGATCATGCTTTTTTCCTCCGGCCCAGGTGCTGTTCCATTCGACGCAAGCCATACACCAGCGGCAGGCTCATCAGCAGGTAGAGCAGGGCGACCAGGGTATAGACGGTCATGTTCTGGAAGGTCGACGAGGCGATCAGTTGGCCCTGGCGGGTCATCTCGGCCACGGTGATGGTCGACACCAGCGACGAGTCCTTGAGCATCATCACCAGGGTGTTGCCGTAGGGCGGCAGCGCGATGCGAAACGCCTGGGGCAGGATCACCCGGCGCATCATCAATGCTGAGCGCATGCCCAGCGCTTCGGCGGCTTCGCGCTGGCCCTGTTCCACGGCGATGATGCCGGTGCGAAAGTTCTCGGCCTGGTACGCCGAGTAGGCGATGCCCATGCCGATCACCCCGGCATAGAACGCTGTGAGGTGCACCCCCATGTCCGGCAGCACGAAGTAGATGTAGAACAGTTGCACGATGATTGGCAGGCCACGGATCACATTGATGATGGTGCTCGCGGTCCACGACAGCACGCGGATCGGTGACAACTTGAGCAACGCCAGCACCAGGCCGATCGCGCTACTGAGCAGGAACGACAGTACGGTGATCTGGATCGTTACCCAGGCGCCCTGCAGCAAAATCGGCAGGAAGTCCTGGGCGTTCTGCAGGAATTCGGCCGGGTTCATGGGCGCACCTGGGTATCAAGCCCCCACTTCTTGAGGATGTTGTCCAGAGTGCCGTCGGCCTTGATGCTGGCGATGGCGGTGTTAAGGCGCGCGAGGGTTTCGGTGTCGCCCTTGCGCACCACCAGGCACACTTCGCCGACGTTGGCGGGCGTGTAGTCAGGGGCCAGTTTTACCCCTTTGAACAGCTTCTGGCGGATCTGGTACGCGACCACGGGCTGGTCACCGACCGCTGCCTTGATACGGCCCAGGGACAGGTCGCGGACCATCTCGCCGATCGAGTCATAGGTGCGGATTTCCTTGAAGATGCCCAGCTTGTTCAGTTGGTCATAGAAGATCGTACCGGCCTGTACGCCGACCACCTGGCCATTGAGTGGCATCAAGTCCGGGTAGGCGGCGTTGTCCTCGGCGCTGATGATCAGGCCTTCCCCGTAGGCGTACACCGGCGCGCTGAAGTCGACGACCTTGGTGCGCTCTTGGGTCTTGAGCATGCCGGCGGAGATGAAGTCGAGCTTGCCGGACGTGAGGGAGGGGATCAGCGCGGCGAAGTTGGTCTGTTCGATCTGGCTGGTAAAGCCGCCAGCCTTGCCCACGGCCTCGGCCACATCGACCATCACGCCCTGGATGCTGTTGCTCTTGATATCGAGGAAGGTAAACGGCGAGCCGCTGGCCGTTGCACCGACTTTGTACGAGGACGCACCGGCGGCGTGCACAACGCCGACGCATAGGGTGGCGCACAGACCGAAGGCGAGGCGGCGAAACAAGGGCGAAAGACTGTTCATCGGGTTACTCCATAAGGAAAACGGATTGTCAGTAGCGCTAGCGGCTACGGATGAAACCGCAAGCTCTATGCCATTTCGATGAATAAGAATCGTATGTCGCTATAGAAAATAGAAAAAATGAACTGTTCGTATCGGTATGCGATTTTTAATGGTCTATTTTGGCAATTTAGGGTAGAAATATCGCTACGTCTGACTGACCCCGCCCGTGAGTTCGCCATGTCCGAAGAACGCAACAGTTTGCACAACCAATCCCTGGAAAAAGGCCTGTCGGTGCTCAAGGCATTCAGCGCCCAGCGCCGTAGCATGAGCCTTGCAGAGGTGGCGGACGCCGCCGGCATGACCAAAAGCTCCGCCCAGCGCATGGTGTTTACCCTCGAAAGCCTGGGTTACCTTCGGAAACATTCCCGCACCCGGCATTACCAACTCACCCCGCGGGTGCTGGAGTTGGGCTTCAGTTATCTGGATGCGCATTCGCTGATCGAAGTGGCCAACCCGTTTCTGTCGGAACTCACGCGCTTGACCGGCGAGACCTCGTGCCTCACCGAGCCGGCGGGCTACGACATGACCTACATCGCGCGCTTCGTCAGTTCAGGCTTTGTGCCGGTGCATATGCCGATCGGCTCGCGGGTGCCGATGTACTGCACGGCATCGGGGCGGGCGTATTTGAGTGCGCTGCCGCAGGAGGAAGCGTTGGCGTTGATCGAGAACAGCCAGCGCATTGCGCACACCAGCCAGACATTGACTGAGGTCGACAGGATTCTGGATTCGTTGCAGGTGGTGAGAGAGCAGGGTTATGCAGTGAATGGCCAGGAGTTGTTTCTGGGCGACATGACTATCGGCGCGCCAGTGCTCGGTGCGAATGGCCGCCCGGTGGCAGCGGTGCATGTGGTGGCGCCAACCAGTCGGTGGAGCAGGGCGGATGCGGAGAAGCAATTGGCGCCGGCACTGTTGCAATGCTCAAGGGCACTGAGCAACTCAGCCCGGAACCTGGAATAACAGACACCCTGAAACCCAATGTGGGAGGGGGCTTGCCCCGATTACAGTGTGTCAGTCAATACAGCTGTGACTGATCTACCGCTATCGGGGCAAGCCCCCTCCCACATGTTGGTTCGGTCAGCTATCGCCTATCAGGCAATCGCATCCCAGGCCCGATCACCGTGCTCGTCCTTGATCCGCGTCGGCAAGCCCATCACGTCCAGCGCCTTGAGGAATGGCTCAGCCGGCAATTCCTCAACGTTGGCCATGCGCTTTACATCCCACTCACCGCGGGCAACCAACAGGGCGGCAGCCACCGGTGGAACGCCGGCGGTGTAGGAAATGCCCTGGCTGTCAGTCTCGGCAAAGGCTTCTTCGTGATCCGCCACGTTGTAGATGAACACTTCGCGCGGCTGGCCATCCTTGGTGCCTTTGACCAGGTCACCGATGCAGGTCTTGCCGGTGTAGCCGGGGGCGAGGGAAGACGGGTCGGGCAGTACGGCCTTGACCACTTTCAACGGCACCACTTCCAGGCCTTCGGCGGTTTTCACCGGCTTTTCGGAAAGCAGGCCGAGGTTGTTCAGCACGGTGAATACGTTGATGTAGTGCTCGCCGAAGCTCATCCAGAATCGCACGTTGGGCACGTCGAGGTTTTTCGACAGCGAGTGCACTTCATCGTGGCCGGTCAGGTAGAGGTTCTGCGAGCCGACCACCGGCAGGTCGTCGGTGCGCTTGACTTCGAACATGGTGTTGCTGGTCCACTGGCTGTTCTGCCAGCTCCACACCTGTCCGGTGAATTCGCGGAAGTTGATTTCCGGATCGAAATTGGTGGCGAAGTATTTGCCATGGGAGCCGGCATTGACGTCGAGAATGTCGATCGAATCAATGCGGTCGAAATGCTGTTGCTGCGCCAGCGCGGCATACGCGTTGACGACACCCGGGTCGAAGCCCACGCCAAGGATGGCGGTGATGTTCTTCTGTTTGCACTCTTCCAGGTGGTTCCATTCGTAGTTGCCGTACCACGGCGGGGTCTCGCAGACCTTGCCCGGCTCTTCGTGGATGGCGGTGTCGAGGTATGCAACGCCCGTGTCGATGCAGGCACGCAGTACCGACATGTTGAGGAACGCGGAACCTACGTTGATGACGATCTGCGATTCGGTCTCGCGGATCAGGGCCTTGGTCGCTTCCACGTCCAGGGCGTTCAGCGCGAAGGCTTGGATATCGGCGGGTACCTTGAGGCTACCCTTGGCCTTGACGCTGTCGATGATGGCCTGGCATTTGGAGATGTTGCGCGACGCGATAGCAATACGACCGAGTTCGTCGTTGTGCTGCGCGCACTTGTGGGCCACCACCTTGGCGACACCTCCTGCACCAATGATAAGAACGTTCTTTTTCAATTGCTTTATCTCTCCTTTATCCGCCAGCTTACGAAAGGCTGGACAGGTAGTCGTCGTAACCAAATTCACGAACCACCTCGACTGTACCGTCGAGTTGTTTCACTACGATGGACGGCATTTTCAGGCCGTTGAACCAGTTTTTCTTGACCATGGTGTAGCCCGCGGTGTCGATGAACGACAGCCGATCGCCGATGGCCAGCGGACGATCGAATTGATACTCGCCAAAGATGTCCCCGGCCAGGCAGGATTTGCCGCACACCATGTAGGTGTGTTCACCCGCGCTTGGCGCCAGCTTGGCGTTGAGGCGGTAGATCAGCAGGTCCAGCAGGTGGGCTTCGATGGAGCTGTCGACCACGGCGAGGTGCTTGCCGTTGTAGAGGGTGTCGAGCACCGTGACTTCCAGCGAAGCGCTGTTAGTGATCGCGGCTTCGCCGGGTTCCAGGTAGACCTGCACGTCGTACTTCTGCGAGAACGCCTTGAGGCGCTGGCAGAAGGCGTCGATGGCATAGCCTTCACCGGTGAAGTGGATGCCGCCGCCGAGGCTGACCCAGTTGACCTTGTGCAGCAGCGCGCCGAAGCGTTCTTCGATGGTGTTCAGCATCTGGTCGAACAGGTTGAAGTCGCCGTTCTCGCAGTTGTTGTGGAACATGAAGCCGGAGATCTGCTCGATCACGTCTTCGATCTTCACCGGGTCCCATTCGCCCAGGCGGCTGAACGGGCGCGCCGGGTCGGCCAGCAGGTAGTCGGAGCTGCTCACCTGCGGGTTGACGCGCAGGCCACGGGTCTTGCCCTCGGAGCGCTCGGCAAAACGTTGCAGCTGGCTGATGGAGTTGAAGATGATCTTGTCGCAGTTGACCAGCATCTCTTCGATTTCATCGTCGGCCCAGGCCACGCTGTAGGCGTGTGCCTCACCTTCGAACTTCTGGCGACCGAGCTTCAACTCGTACAGCGACGACGAGGTGGTGCCGTCCATATATTCCTGCATCAGGTCGAACACCGACCAGGTGGCAAAGCACTTGAGCGCCAGCAGGGCCTTGGCGCCGGACTGCTCGCGCACGTAAGCGATCTTCTGCATGTTGACCAGAAGCTTCTGTTTATCGATGAGGTAGTACGGCGTTTTGATCATTTTTGAGAGCCTGCGGCGGTGCCTGCCAAAAAAGGACACGCATTGTGCCCGCACTTGGATCGAATCGAAAGGTTAGTGGGCGGATTTCGCTGCGCCAGCTTTACGATCCTAACCACTGAGTATGACTATCTATGCATGGACACCGCTCTAATGTGGGAAGGGGCTTGCCCCCGATGGCGGTGCTTCAGCCAGCCTATTCTTCATTGATCCACCACTATCGGGGGCAAGCCCCTCCCACATGTTGGCCTATGTGACAGTGCTTCACTGCCATCAAACTGTCATCTCCCCACCACCTTCCTGCCACATTCCACCGTTACCGTCCTCGCCAATGAGATCGATCTCAAGCGAGTGAACATGACTGACCTGAAAGACGTTGCGCGGCTGGCTGGCGTATCCCGCGCGACCGCCGCCCGCACCTTTGCCTCCCCTGACCAGGTGCGCCCGGCGACCCGTGAACAAGTGTTCGCCGCCGCCCGTGAGTTGGGGTTTCGGCCCAACTTGCTCGGCCGCCAACTGCGCCTGCAAACCACCCAGTTGATCGGCGTGGTGGTGCCCAACCTGCTCAATCCGGTGTTCGCCGAACAGTTCCAGGCCATGGAGCGTGCCGCGCGGTTGCGTGGCTACAGCCTGGTGCTGGCGACCACCGACTACAGCAGCGAGCGCGAATGCATTGTGGTGGAGGAGTTGCTGCGCCAGCGCGTCGACGGCCTGGTGCTGACGGTCACCGATGCCGAAAGCAACAGCGTGCTCAGCAGCCTGAATACCGAAAAAACCCCGTTCGTGCTGGCCTATCACCAACCGAGCAACCCTAACTACAGCGCCGTATCGGTGGACAACCGCGCGGGCATGGCCCTGGCCACGCGCTACCTGCTGGAGGCCGGCCATCGACGCATCAGCATGGTCGCCGGCCCCGCCTTGCAGTCCGACCGCGCACGCCTGCGCTACGCCGGGTATTGCGATGCGATGAAGGAATACGCCCTCAAAAGCCGCGCAGTGATCGAAATGCCGGCGCACACCCAGGCCGAGTTCGCCGCGATCGAGCCGTTCCTGCGCGGCCCCGAGGCGCCGACTGCGTTGGTGTGCTCCAACGATTTCCTGGCGATCAGCCTGATCGCCGAGCTGCGTCGCAACGGCTGGAATGTGCCCGAGCAACTGTCCGTGATGGGGTTCGACGGCATTGCCCTCGGCACCCAGATGCACCCGACCCTGTGCAGTGTGGTGCAGCCCATCGCACTGCTGGCCAGCACCGTGATTGATCAACTGCTGGCGCAGATCGCCGGCAATGCCCCGATTTCCCATTGCCTGCCTTGCCATGTGCGGCCGGGCGAAAGCACTCAACCCCATGAGGAGACTCTTGATGCGCGCATTCAGTAAAACCCTGGCAGCTGTGCTGCTGTGCGGTGTGGCCAGCCTGGCCCAGGCCGCCGATACCGCGATTTGCTACAACTGCCCGCCGGACTGGGCCGACTGGGGCACGCAACTCAAGGCCATCGCCGCCAGTACTGGGGTGCAAGTGCCCCTGGACAACAAGAACTCCGGCGAATCCCTGGCGCAACTGGTCGCCGAGAAGGCCGCGCCGGTCGCCGACGTGGTGTATTACGGCGTGACCTTCGGCCTGCAAGCGCAAAAGGCCGAAGTGGTCGACACCTACAAGCCCAAGGGCTGGGAGCAGATTCCCGCCGGCCTGAAAGACCCCGCCGGCCACTGGTTCGCGATCCACTCCGGCACCTTGGGCATCATGGTCAACGTCGATGCATTGGGCGGCCTGCCGGTGCCGCAAAGCTGGGCAGACCTGCTCAAGCCGCAATACAAAGGCATGGTCGGTTACCTCGATCCATCCAGCGCGTTTGTCGGCTATGTATCCGCCGTGGCGATCAACCGCGCCCTGGGCGGCGACCTGGATAACTTCGCCCCGGCCATCGACTACTTCCAGAAACTGGCGAAAAACGCCCCCATCGTGCCCAAGCAAACAGCCTATGCGCGGGTGCTGTCCGGCGAGTTGCCGATCCTGGTGGACTACGACTTCAACGCCTACCGCGCCCGCTACAAGGACAAGGCCAACGTCGCCTTCGTGATCCCGCAGGAAGGCAGCATCAGCGTGCCCTATGTGATGAGCCTGGTCGCCAACGCGCCCCATCGCGCCAACGCTGAAAAGGTCCTCGACTTCGTGCTGTCTGACGAAGGCCAGGCACTCTGGGCCAAGGCTTACCTGCGCCCGGTACGGCCGATGAAGATGCCCGCCGAGGTCGCCGCCCAGTTCCTGCCCGATAGCGACTATGCCCGTGCCGGTGTGGTGGATTACCAAAAAATGGCCGCTGTGCAGGAAGCCTTTGCCGCCCGTTATCTGAACGAGGTCAAGTAAGTGGCCGCATCGGCAAAACATGCAGCCTGGGCGCTGGCCCCGGCGTTTGCAGTGCTGCTCGCGTTCTGGCTGTTGCCGTTGGCGCACTTGATGGTGCTCGGCGGCGAGAGCCGTGACAGCCATGGCAGTGGTTATTGGCAGGTACTGAGCAGTTCGCAATATTTGGGCAGCCTGGCGCAAACCTGCGCGCTTGCCGTTTTCGTGACACTGGTGGCGCTGTTGATTGGCGGCATCAGCGGCGTCTTCCTGGCGCGCCAGCGTTTTTTCGGTCGCTCGGCGCTGGTGGCGTTGTTGACGTTTCCACTGGCGTTTCCGGGCGTGGTGGTGGGCTTCCTGGTGATCCTGTTGGCCGGGCGCCAGGGGTTGCTGGCCTCTTTGGGCCTGCAACTGGCCGGTGAGCGCTGGATCTTTGCCTACTCGCTGGCCGGGCTGTTTGTCGGCTACCTGTACTTTTCGATCCCGCGGGTGATCCTCACGGTGATGGCGGCGTGCGAAAGCCTCGACCGCAGCCTGGAGGAAGCCGCACATTCCCTGGGGGCCGGGCACTGGCGCGTGGTGTGCGACGTGATCGTACCGGGCCTGGCGCCGGCGCTGGCGTCGTGCGGGGCGATCTGTTTCGCCACCTCCATGGGCGCCTTCGGCACTGCGTTTACCTTGGGCACACGCCTGAATGTCACCCCGGTGGCGATCTACAACGTGTTCACCAACTATGCCAACTTCGCAGTGGCCGCTGCGCTGTCGGTGGTGCTCGGTGCGGTGACCTGGGCGGTCCTGTTGCTGACGCGACGCCTGGTGAAAAACGCGGGGACGGTCCTGTGAAGCGCTCATCGCTGTTTGTGATTCAACTGCTGTTCACTTTGCTGGTGTGCGCCTTCATGTTGGTGCCGGTGCTGATGTCATTGCTGGCCGGGTTGACGCGCAATTTCTTTGTCGGCCTGTCCAGCGGCCTGACCTTCGACTGGTTGATCCAGGTGTGGCAGGCCTATTCGCCCACCGTATGGCTGTCGCTGCAATTGGCCGTGGCATGCGCAGTGTGCGTGTGTGTGATCGGCGTACCGGCGGCCTATGCCTTGGTACGCATGAACAACCGCTTCAGCCGCGCCTTCGAGGAACTGATGGTGCTGCCGGTGGCCATGCCGGGCCTGGCCAGTGCGTTGGCCTTGCTGCTGACCTATGGCCAGTTCGGCGGCTTTCGTAGCAGCTGGCTGTTCATCCTGGTTGGCCATGTGCTGTTTACCTTGCCGTTCCTGGTACGCCCGGTGATGGCGGTGATGCAACGCCAGCAACTGCCGGTGCTGGAAGAGGCCGCGGCCAGCCTCGGCGCCGGGCCGATCAAGCGCTTTTTCAGCGTGGTAGTGCCCAACTGCCGGGCAGGGATTCTGGCGGGCGTGCTGATGGTGGTGACCTTGTCGCTGGGTGAATTCAACCTGACCTGGATGCTCCATACACCGATGACCAAGACCCTGCCGGTGGGCCTGGCCGACAGCTACGCTTCGGCGCGCCTGGAAATCGCCAGCGCCTACACCCTTATCTTTTTGCTGATGATCGTGCCGCTGTTGATTGCGTTGCAGGCCATCAGTGCGCGTCTGTCCCGTGGAGAGCGTCGATGACTGCTATCACTATTCGTCTCAAGGGCTGCCGTAAGGCTTTCGCCGACGGCACCGTGGCGGTGCATGACTTGGACCTGACCGTCGAAGGCGGTGAAACCCTGGCGATTCTCGGCCCGTCGGGCTGTGGCAAAACCACCACCTTGCGCCTGATCGCCGGCCTGGAACGCCCGGATGTGGGCCAGGTGTTGTTCGGCGACCAGGACGTCACCCGCCTGCCCATTGAGCGCCGCGATGTGGGCATGGTGTTCCAGAATTACGCGCTGTTTCCCAACTTGGATGTGGCGGGGAATATCGTCTACGGCTTGAAGATTCGCGGCATGTCGCCACTGGTGCGCAATAAGCGCTGCGAGGAATTGCTTGAGCTGGTGGGCCTGCAAAATCACGGCAAACGCAGCATCCACGAATTGTCCGGTGGCCAGCGTCAACGCGTGGCCTTGGCCCGTGCCTTGGCGCCACGCCCCAAAGTGCTGTTGCTGGATGAACCGCTGGCGGCCCTGGATGCGCAGTTGCGCGAGCGCCTGCGCAGCGAGCTGAATGAGCTGCTGCGCGGCCTTGGTATCACCTCGGTATTTGTCACCCACGACCAGGGCGAAGCCATGGCCCTGGGCGATCGTATCCTGGTGATGGAGCACGGCCGTGTCGCGCAACTGGCCAGCCCACGGGAGATCTACCAGAAACCGGCCAATGCGTTCGTCGCCGGTTTTGTCGGCAACCTCAATGCCTTTGCCGTCACCTCGCGAACCGCCCATGGCCTGAAAGTCTGCGGCGGCGAGCTGCCGTGGCGGGCCGCCGACATGCCCAATACGGTGTACTGCCGCCCCGAACACCTACGGGTGATGGAGAGCGAAGGGCACCTGCACGGGCATCTGCTCGCGCAGTTCTTCCAGGGCGCCCAGAGCCGCCTGCTGGTGGATGTGGGTGGCCTGCAACCGCTGCTGGTGGACAGCAGCGACAACCAGCTGCATGTCGTCGGCGCGCCGATTGCCTTGGCCGTTGCGCCGCACATGTTGTTTACCCTGAATGCATGAGAGTCGACTTTTGAAGCGTCCGTTTCTTGTTGCACAGATCAGCGATCTGCACCTTAAAGCCGGCCAGCGCCTGACCTATGGGGTTGTCGATACCTTGGGCGCACTGCGCCGTGCCGTCGACCATTTGAACGCCAGCCACCCACGGCCCGACATTGTGGTGGTCAGCGGTGACCTGGTGGACTTCGGCCGCGCCGATGAATACGCCGTGCTGCACCCTGAACTCGCGCGCCTGCACATGCCGTGCTACCTGGTGCCGGGCAACCACGACACCCGCGGGCCGTTGCTCGACGCATTCCGCGATCATGCCTATTTGCCTTTGTCGGCAGAGCAGCCGTTGGACTGGGTGGTGGATGAGCATCCGCTGCGCCTCATCGGCCTGGACTCGACTATCCCCGGTGGGCATGGCGGCCAGCTCCTGGACAGCCAATTGCAGTGGCTGGATGAGCAACTGGCGCGACGTCCTGACACGCCGACGTTGCTGATCCTGCACCATCCGCCGTTTGTCAGCGGCATCGGCCATATGGACCGCGAACCCTTTATCAACGCCGCCGCGCTGGAGCGCGTCGTGGCGCGCCACCCGCAAGTGGAACGCCTGCTGTGCGGGCACCTGCACCGGCCGATGCAGCGGCGCTTTGGCGGCAGCTTGAGTTGTGTGTGTCCCGGCACCTCCCATCAGATCGTGCTGGACCTGCAAGACGCCGCGCCCGCGCATTTCAACCTGGAACCGGCGGGGTATTTGTTGCATCGCTGGGATGCGCAACACGGCTTGATCAGCCACAACGGCGTGTTCGGGGATTACCCGGGGCCGTATCCGTTCTATGACGCTCATGGATTGATTGACTGAGGTTTACGGAGGTTTCACTTCACTCAACCAGGTAACTAACTAAGCACTAAGCAACTGAATAACCGTTAACGCCCCGGCCAACGTCACGTTTGGCCGACGGCATCCTGCTGCCCATTTTTTGCGCCCGGAACTTGGATTCCGCGCCGGAGTTCGTCCTGATGAAAGCCACGTTGAATGTATTGAGTGTATTGACCGGTGGCCTGGGTATTGCCCTGAGCCCCTTGGCGTCTGCTGACTTTTTGAGCGACAGCCAAGCCAACTTGAGTATGCGTAACTTCTACTTCAACAACGACAACCGCGACGGCACGGCGGCACCGTCGAAGACCGAAGAGTGGGGCCAGGCGTTTATCCTCAATTACCAGTCGGGTTTTACCGACGGCACCGTCGGCTTTGGCCTGGACGCCATCGGCATGCTCGGCGTGACCCTCGACAGCGGCGCCGGTCGCCATGTGGGCAGTTCGATGATCCCCAACGATGACGGCAAGGCCGCCGACAATTGGGCCCGTGGCGGTGCCACCGCGAAGGCGCGTTTCGCCAAGACCGAAGCGCGTTACGGCTACCTGCGCCCGAACCTGCCGATCCTGGTGAGCAACGACGGCCGCCTCTTACCGCAATCGTTCGAAGGCGGCCAGGTGACCAGCAAAGACATCGACAACCTGACCTTGATCGGCGGCCAGCTCCAGCACGCCACGGGGCGCGGCTCCAGCGACAGCAGTGGCCTGGCAGCAGCCGGCGGCACCCGCGAAAGCAATAAATTCACCTACGCCGGTGCGGACTACCAACTGACCAAGGACCTGATGGTCCAGTACTACTACGCCAACCTCGAAGACTATTACCAGCAACACTTCGCCGGGTTGATCCACGTGTTGCCGTTGGGTGACTACGGCTCATTGAAAACCGACCTGCGTTACTTCAAGACCACCTCGGACGGCAAAAACAGCAGCGCCGCGGGGCGTGCCGAAGGCTACAAGTTCAGCGGCTATACCAAAAACGGCAGCGGTGAAATCGACAACAACACCTGGAGTGCAGCCTTCATTTACTCCCTGGGGCCGCATGCGATTACCGCGGGTTACCAGCAAGTGTCCGATGACAGCAACTTTGCCCAACTCAACCAAGGCGGCCTGGCGAACAAAGGGGAGGGCGGTTCGAGCCTGTACCTCTACACCGACCGTACGGTGCAGACCTTTATCCAGGCCGGCGAACGCACAGCCTTCGCCCAGTATGCCTATGACTTTACAGCGCTGGGCGTGCCGGGTTTGAAGGCGTCGATGATGTATTTGAAAGGTGACCATATCCTCACCGCCAGCGGCAATAACGCCAGCGAGTGGGAACGGGATATCGGCCTGGACTACGTGGTGCAGGGCGGCACCTTCAAGAACGTCGGGTTCGGCTGGCGCAACGGCGTGTCGCGCAGCGAGGTCGCGCGGGACCAGGATCAGAACCGGGTGTTTGTGAATTACTCGATTCCGTTGATGTAACCGGCCGAGCGGATCCCCCCTGTAGGAGCGAGCTTGCGCGCGAAAAACCTAAGTGCGCCGCGGACCGTCACGCAGCCCGCGTGATCGTTGGCGTTCTTCGCGAGCAAGCTCGCTCCTACAAGGGGGGATGTTCAGGCTGCCCGGCGCCACGAGTGTGGCATGGCCGCATTAACATGAGTGAATCTTGTGATCATCAGGAATAAAATGAGTTTGTCTCACTATCACCGTCTGCCGACAATGGCTGCCATTAATACCTACAGTGGAGTTGTAAGTCATGGCAGTCGCTCATTCCCTCGGATTTCCGCGCATTGGACGCGATCGTGAACTGAAAAAAGCGCAGGAAGCGTTCTGGAAGGGCGAACTCGACGAAGCTGGCCTGCGGGCTGTCGGCCGTGAGCTGCGCAAGACCCATTGGGCGTTGCAACAGCAGGCCGGTATTGACCTGTTGCCCGCCGGCGATTTCGCCTGGTACGACCAGGTGTTGACCCACTCGCTGATGTTCGGCGTGATCCCCGAGCGTTTCCGTCCCGCCGATGGCCAGGCCACCCTGCACACCCTGTTCGGCATGGCCCGTGGCGTCAGCGACAGCTGTTGTGGGGGGGCACACGCCGAGGAAATGACCAAGTGGTTCGACACCAATTACCACTACCTGGTACCCGAGTTCAGCGTTGACCAGCAGTTCCACCTCGGCTGGGACCAGCTGTTCGAGGAAGTGCAGGAAGCCCGTGAGCTTGGCCATACGGTCAAGCCGGTGGTGATCGGCCCGTTGACTTACCTGTGGCTGGGCAAGGCCAAGGGCGGTGACTTCGACAAGCTCGACCTGCTCGAGCGCCTGCTGCCGTTGTACGGCCAGATCTTCCAGCGCCTGGCGGAGTTGGGCGTGGAGTGGGTGCAGATCGATGAGCCGATTCTGGTCCTCGACCTGCCACAGGCCTGGAAAAACGCATTTGAGCGCGCCTATAACCTGATCCAGCGCGACCCGCTGAAAAAGCTGGTGGCCACCTATTTCGGCGGCCTGGAAGAGAACCTTGGCCTGGCGGCTAGCCTGCCGGTCGACGGTTTGCATATCGACCTGGTACGTGCGCCGGACCAGTACCCGACCATCCTCGATCGCCTGCCGGCCTATAAGGTGTTGTCCCTGGGGGTGGTCAATGGCCGCAATGTCTGGCGCTGCGACCTGGAGAAAGCCCTGGCGACCTTGCAGCATGCCCATGAAAAACTCGGCGATCGCCTGTGGGTGGCGCCGTCCTGTTCGCTGTTGCACAGCCCCGTGGACGTGGGCCGCGAAGACCAATTGGATGCCGAGTTGAAAAGCTGGCTGGCGTTCGCCGTGCAGAAGTGTGCCGAAGTCGCGGTACTGGCCCGCGCGGTGAACGAACCCGAAGCCCCCGATGTGCTCGCCGCCCTGGCGCAAAGCCGCGCCGTACAGGCTGCCCGAGCGACCTCGCGGCGTATTCACAAGCCCGCGGTGCAAGCTCGCGTGGCAGCGATCACCGCCCAGGACAGCCAACGTCAGTCGCCGTTTGCCCAGCGTATCGACAAACAGCGCGCGCGCCTCAACCTGCCGCTGTTCCCCACCACCACCATCGGTTCGTTCCCGCAAACCGCGTCGATCCGCCTGGCGCGCCAGTCCTACAAGCAAGGCAAGCTGAGCGAAGCCGAATACGTCGAAGCGATGCACAGCGAGATCAAGCATGCCGTCGAGGTCCAGGAAAACCTCGGCCTGGACGTGCTGGTACACGGTGAAGCCGAGCGTAACGACATGGTCGAGTACTTCGCCGAGCAACTGGACGGCTACGTGTTCACACGCTTCGGCTGGGTCCAGAGCTACGGTTCGCGCTGCGTAAAACCGGCGGTGATCTTCGGTGACCTGAGCCGTCCGAAGGCGATGACGGTGGAGTGGATCCGCTACGCCCAGGGCCTGACCCACAAGGTGATGAAGGGCATGCTGACTGGCCCGGTGACCATGCTGATGTGGTCCTTCCCGCGCGAGGACGTGAGCCGCGAAGTGCAGGCTCGGCAACTGGCGTTGGCGATTCGTGATGAAGTGCTGGACTTGGAAGCCGCTGGCATCCAGATCGTGCAGATTGACGAAGCGGCGTTCCGTGAAGGTCTGCCGTTGCGTCGTGCGCAGTGGCAGCCCTACCTGGACTGGGCCACCGAAGTGTTCCGCCTGTGCGCCTCGGGCGTGCGCGATGAAACCCAGATCCATACCCATATGTGCTATAGCGAGTTCAACGATGTGATCGAGTCCATCGCGGCGATGGATGCCGACGTGATCACCATCGAAACCTCACGCTCGGACATGGAACTGCTGCGTGCGTTCGAAGCCTTCGCCTACCCCAACGACATCGGCCCGGGCGTCTACGACATCCACTCGCCAAGGGTGCCGGATGCCTCGGAAATGGCCAACCTGCTGCGCAAGGCGGCCCAGCGCATTCCGGCCGAACGCTTGTGGGTGAACCCGGATTGCGGGTTGAAGACACGGGGTTGGCCGGAGACGGAAGCGGCGTTGATTCATATGGTCACCGCGGCTCGCCAGCTACGGGCTGAGTTGGCTTAAAACCTTACAAAACAGAAAGGGCACAAGTAACCTGTGGCGAGCGGGCTTGCCCAAAGGCTTTTTTGTAGGAGCGAGCTTGCTCGCGAAAAACTCACAGGCGCCGCGTTGATTCAGGGAACACGCGTTATCGTTGATGTTTTTCGCGAGCAAGCTCGCTCCTACAAAAGGCCATGTACGCGTAACTGACTGGCATCACATTCAGTCTGTACCAGGTCAGAGGTATTTGAGCCACGCCAGGTCGCGGCGCCGG
This sequence comes from Pseudomonas gorinensis, assembly GCF_042015035.1. Lineage (NCBI taxonomy): Bacteria > Pseudomonadati > Pseudomonadota > Gammaproteobacteria > Pseudomonadales > Pseudomonadaceae > Pseudomonas > Pseudomonas gorinensis. The sequence continues at coordinate 4,434,078 of NZ_CP167125.1, read as the reverse complement.
GCCTTGAGCCTGGCGAACCAGTGCACGGGCGGGTAGAGCGCCAGGGGCAGCACCAACGCCATCAGCCACACCGCACCGATACTGTCGAAACCGAAGTAGTTGCCATGGTTCAAGCCAAACAGCGCCACACAGGCGACATACAGCACTTTCAGCACATAAAGATGCAGCAGATAAAAGAACATCGGCACGCAACCAAACACCGCTAACACGTTGATCCAGCATCGATGCCCCGCGCGTTCAAACGCCAGCAACAGCAACAGCCCAACCCCCAACGTCAACGCCAGGAACAGCAGCGAAGGTGGGTACTTGGTCACGTTGAAAAAGCTCATCAGCGTCTGCATGCCGCTGTCATACGCCTGCCAGGGCTTTTCGCCATAGCCATTGAGCGCACGCAACAGCACGAACCCCGCCAACGCACCCACACCGCCGAACAGCAAATGGCGCTGGCGCACGGCCGGCAATGCGGCATTGGCAAACCACGGGCCCAGACCGTAACCCAGGGCAATCACACCGATCCACGGCAGCACCGGGTAGGTCGTGCGCAGGCGCAGGGTGTCGGACACTTCAATCCAACTGCGCTCATGCAGGATCGTCCACGGAACATGCAGCGCCGAGCCTGGATCGAAGTGCAGCCCATCCAGCAGGTTATGCCCGCCGATGATCACCAGCGCCAGCGCGATCAACAGCGGGCGCGGCAACCAGACCAGCGCGGCGAGGGCGATCATGCTGATGCCGATCGCCCAGATCACCTGCAGATAGATCACGCTGGGCAGCAGCTGGAAGGTCCAGGCGAAGTTGACCAGGGTAAATTCCAGCACCACCAGGAACAGCCCACGCTTGAACAGGAACGCTGACACATCGCGACGGCCCGTGTATTTCTGACCGTACAACCAGGCGGACAGCCCGGTGAGCAGTACGAACACCGGCGCACACAGATGGGCGAGGGTGCGGCTCGCGAACAGTGCAGGCTCGGTGCTGTCGAGGCTCATCGGGTCGGTGACCTGTCGGTGCAACAGGAAGGTTTCGCGTACGTGGTCGAGGAGCATGAACAGGATCACCAGGCCGCGCAGGGCGTCGATGGAGAGCAGGCGTTGGCGCAGGGGAACAGTGTCGGTCATAAGCAGAAATCACAGGGCCGGGCGAAAAAACTGGATGTTATCCTATAACGCAAATGCCTGCGCTGCTGACGGTTAAGGTTTCAGCCACGCAGTCCTTCTGGTTCACTGTGAGGAACACAAGCAAGGGAGAGGCTGATCGTGAGTACTCGCAACAACGCGGTAATCCACACCCCGCAATCCGTCATCGCTTTCTGGCAGCAAGCCGGCCCCAAGCGCTGGTTCGCCAAGGACGCGGCCTTCGATGCCAGCTTTGGCGACACGTTCCGCGCCACCCACCTGCAAGCCGCCCGGCGCGAGCTGGAAGGCTGGCTGGACACAGCGGAGGGCGGCCTGGCCTTGCTGATCCTGCTCGATCAATATCCGCGCAATGCCTTTCGGGGAACCGCGCATATGTTCGCCACCGACCCGTTGGCGCGCCTGTATGCCCAGCGCATCGTCGACACGGGGCTGGATCAATTGATCGAACCCGCGTTGCGCGCGTTCTGCTACTTGCCGTTTGAACACTCGGAAAACCCGCAGGATCAGCAACGCTCCCTGGCCCTGAACCAGGCACTGGATGCCAACACCTATCGCTGGGCCAAGGAGCACGCCGCCATCATCGAGCGGTTCGGGCGCTTTCCCCATCGCAATGACGTGCTGGCCAGGCAGACCACCGACTCGGAGCACGCCTTCCTCAAGGCCGGTGGTTTCGCCGGCTGATCGACGGCCCGTCGCGCTGTTATTCCTCTCGGGAATGCCCCCATAAAAACCCTGCATTGTCTTTATGGCGGCGCATCTCGTAGCGTGGGGGCTCATCCAAGGAGATCGTCCCATGAGCCAAGGTCCGTTGCGTCTTTACGTTGATTCGCTGTTCACCAGCCCCTATGCGATGTCGGTGTTTGTCACCCTGCGCGAAAAAGGCCTGGCCTTCGACATGGTCACCCTCGACCTGGACGCCGGGCACAACCAGGCGGAGGACTTTGCCCAGTTGTCTGTGACCCAACGGGTGCCGACTCTGGTGGAGGGCGACTTTGCCTTGTCGGAATCGTCCGCGATCAGCGAGTACCTGGAGCAGGCTTACCCCGAGACGCCGGTCTACCCGGCTGATCCCAAGCAGCGGGCGAGGGCGCGGCAGGTGCAGGCGTGGTTGCGCAGCGATTTGCTGCCGATTCGCCAGGAGCGTTCGACGCTGGTGGTGTTCTACGGGCAAGCGATGCCGCCGTTGTCAGCGCCGGCCGAAGCCGCCGCGCGCAAGTTGATCGACGCGGCGCAGGTGTTGTTGGCGGGGAACCCGCCGTACTTGTTCGGGGAGTGGTCGATTGCCGACGTAGACCTTGCAGTGATGCTCAACCGCCTGATCCTCAACGGTGACAGCGTACCTGCCGAGTTGGTGGACTATGCCCGGCGCCAGTGGCAGCGCCCCTCGGTGCAAGCCTGGGTCAATCTGCCAAGACCCGTGCTTTAGGCCATTCCTGCGCCACGCGGCGGTCCAACTCTTCCCAATCGGCCATGCCCAGGACCCGCGTGGTGTTCAAGCCGCGCAGGTAACCGCGTAGCTGCTGGGCACTGGCATAGACGTGGTCCGGGTCGGCCATCGGGTCCTGCAGCACCTGTTCATAGTCAACCAGGTAATCGGCGACCCGATCGCGAAACTCCGGCAATACGGCATCGCGGATCCGGTCGAAGGTTTTCTGGTGGGGCTTCATGGCATGGTCCTTATAAATTTTATGTTCAGCACTATCGGTTCAGATGATAGTCACCATCGAAGATCGCAAGTTCTGTTTTTTCATGAAAAGCGGAAAATCATCCCCATCGACACGCCGTTCAAGGAAATCGCGCGATGAGGACGTTTATCCAGCTGGCTATGATGACCCTGATGCTGGGGGTTGTGGGCATGACCACCCCGGCAATTGCCGATGACCTGCGTAGCAGCCATTTGCTACCTATCGACGCTAGCGTAGACTCTCTGCGCCGCACGCAGTCGGTTGGGGTGCTGTACAGCGAAAATACGCTCGACAACCTCAACTACCTTGAGCGCTACCACACGATGGCCATGAACGGTGCCAAGGGCAGCCTTGATGCACGTATCCGCGAGGCGTTCGTTAACAGCTCCGACCCTGAACTGGCGATCGACTGGTTGATGAACTCGCTGCAAGGTACCTTCCTGTCGGTGACGTTCTACGACAGCCTGGATGCCTTGGTGCAGGCTCATCCTGATGTGGTGGTGATGCTCGATACCCATAACCAGTTGCTGACCCAGCAAAACGACCAGGTCGAGGCGCGGTTTATTGCGCGGTTCTATGATGCGAACCTGCAATACATCGCCAAGGCTGAAGGTTCGGTGCACAAGCAAGTGCCGTCGGTGTGGGTGCATGACAAGGCCGCGCCGGAGATTGCGGCGCAGATCGAGCAGCAGCGTGATGTGCAACAAGATGCCTTGAAGCAGTTTGATGCATCGCTCAAGGCGCTGGTCCAAGCAGGTTGATGTAAATTTTTCCTTTTCTATTTCTATTTCTATTTTTCAGGATTTTGTATGCGCTCTTTTTTTGTACCGGTTCTGGCTGTCGCTTCTTTGTTGCTGGCCGGTTGTGTCTCCGCGCCGAATTCGCCGAGCTTGACCCTGCAAACCGCCAAAACCCCCGAAGGCTATGTGCAATGTGTATTGCCCAAGCTTGAAAAGCACGACATCACCTCGACCGTGACGCAGAACTCGCGCCACGCCAAGGTGGTGCTGACCAGCAAGATCGCCGCCGATGATGTGCTGGAAGCCTACAAGTCCCAGGACAGCACCAAGGTGTTCCTGTATGAGCGCAAGCCGTTGGCGTCGACCATCACCCCTTCGCGCCTCGAACTGGCCGCCAAGGAATGCCAGTAATCACTGATCACGCAAGACCTTGCGTGGGAGGGGGTTGCCCTCTCCCGCAGTCTGATTGATGTAACGCCTAGGGTTTTGCTTCGTGGCTGAAGCTGTCGACCGTCTTGACCAGCCCTTGAGCCGCCAACGCCACCAATTCTGCGCCTTTCTCCACCGTCGCCAGGGCCGGGTCGGAACCCATGCGCCCGTCGGGGAAGCGGGCGCGGAAGTCCAGTGCTTCACGGATCGGCCCGGTATTGGCGATCTGCGGCGAATACGCGGCAGTCTTGATCGACTCCGGATAAGCCCACTGCGTCACCGCAATTTCCGACGGCGTGGCATGGCTGCCATGACCTACCGGGAACTGCCGATGGGCCAGGTCGTTGACGCCTTCCAGGTCCCACCAGTTCACCAGCTTCAGCGCGAACCCGGCCGGGCGGCGGGCGTAGCTGGCTTCGGCGTACAGCTCGGAAAAGGCCGCTTCAATCGTGGCGATATTGCCGCCGTGGCCGTTGAGGAACAGGATCTTCTCGAAACCATGCCCGGCCAGCGAGCGCACCCAGTCGCCAATCGCGGCAATAAAGGTGGAAGGGCGCAGAGAGATGGTGCCGGGGAAGCCCAGGTGGTGCTGGGCCATGCCGATATTGAAGGTCGGGCCGATCAGGATGTCGGCGTTCTCTTGGGCTTGATGGGCGATGATCTCCGGGCACATCCAGTCGGTGCCGAGCAGGCCCGTGGGGCCGTGCTGCTCGTTGGAGCCGATGGGGATCACTACCGTGCGACTGCGCTCCAGGAACTGCTCGATCTCGATCCAGGTGGACTTATGTAGCAGCATGCGACGCTCTCTTTTATCGGTGGGACAGGTTAGCCGCCACGGATTGTACGACTACTTGCCACCTGTTGGGGTTTACAGTTGAGGTACGTCGAGGACTTCAACCAGCGCTGGTCGGGGTACCACGAGAACATGAACTGCCCGTCCTTGAGTTTATCCACGACCTGGCGTGCTACCTGCGGGCGCACTGCCGGGCACCCCTGGCTGCGGCCGATACGGCCTTCGCGCTTGCTCCACAGCGGGCTTACGTAGTCGGCGGCATGAATCACCAGCGCGCGGTCGCGGGCCTGGTCATTGAAGCCCGGCTCCAGGCCATCCATGCGCAGCGAGTAGCCATGGGTGCCCAGGTAACTTTCCTGGGTGCGGAACAGCCCCAGGCTGGACTGGTGGCTGCCCTCGCGATTGGAAAATTGGGTGGCGAAGTTTTCCCCGGACTTCGCGCCATGGGCCACCAGGTCGCGCAGCACCAGGGTTTTCTTGCGCAAGTCGAAGATCCACAGCCGACGGGCGGTCGAAGGTTGGGAATAGTCAATCACAGCCAGGCGCTCGGAACGTTCCTCGCCATTATTGATCGCACACTGCACGGCGCTCAGGGCGCTTTTCAGTACTGTGGGATTGAGTTCTGGAGCCGAGCGCGCCAGGCTGTTATACAAGGAAGGAGGGTTGCCATTGGCGGCGAGCGCAACACTGCTCAACATTGCCAGGCTCACAGTGATAAGGCCGAGACGGCACATAAAAGTCAGCATCTACAGTACATCCCCCCGCTGTGGATTGGAGCAAAGCCATTGTTCAAAAAACACGCATATTACGTGAGCATTTGCTTGCTCGTTGCACCATTGGTCGCGACAGCCGACGCGCTGATGGTGGATTCATTGCCAGTGACGGCGCCCAGTCCGGTCAACTCGGCCCCCATACAGCAGGCCCTTGCGCAGTTGCCTGGGGTTTGCCCCGAACTTGCCCCCCGGATCGACGCCGCCTTGCAATCGCGCCTGCAGGCGTTCTACCAGCAGCAGGGTGATGTACCGCTGTGGTCCGCCGACGAACGCCGCCAGGCCCTGCAATCTCAGTTGCTGATGCTGGCCGATGACGGCCTGGACCCCACCCACTATAGCCTGCCCCCGGCGAATGCCACGGCGAACGTGCTGTGCAACGATATCGACACCAGCCGCCAGTACCTGCAAGCCTTGCAAGACCTGCACTACGGGCGCCTGCAACAATCGCGCTTCGAACCGCTGTGGCATGCCCAGCCTCCCGCCCGTGACCCCAACACCGAAGTGCTGGGGTTTGCCGCCACCGGCCTGCACGATATGGCCCAGGCGTTTGACCAAGCCCGTCCCAGCGCCGACTTGTATCGCAGCCTGCGCAATGTTTACTCCACGGCGCGCCAACAACCGTTGCCGCACTGGGAAGCGGTCGCCAGCGGCCCGTTGCTGCGCCCCGGCATGGAAGACCCACGGGTTCCAGAATTGGCGCGGCGCTTATACAGCGGCGGCTACCTGGCCCAGGCTCCCGCCGGCAACGGCAGGCAATACCGGGATGAACTGGTCACGGCCGTCAAAGCCTTCCAGCTCAGCCACTCCTTGCAATCCGATGGCGTGATTGGCGCGGGCACCGTGGCCGAACTCAATATCAGCCCAGCGATTCGTCGCGAACAATTGCGCATCAACCTGGAGCGCTTTCGCTGGCTGAGCCAGGACCTGGAACCCGAGGGCGTGCTGGTCAACGTGGCCGCCGCACAACTGAGCGTTTACCAGAGCGGCATTCCCGTGTGGCAAACCCGCCTGCAAGTCGGGCGTGCCGAGCGCCAGACACCGCTGCTCAAATCGCGCATCACCCGGCTGACCCTCAACCCCACTTGGACCATCCCGCCGACCATCATGCGTGAGGACAAACTCCCGGCGATTCGGCTCAACCCCGAGTACCTGCGCCAGCAGAACCTGCAAGTGCTCGACGCCGAAGGCCACCCGCTGGCCCCCGAACAGATCGACTGGGCACGCCCCGGCAACATCCTGCTGCGCCAGGAAGCCGGCCCGCGCAACCCGTTGGGCAAGATCGTGATGCGCTTCCCCAACCCGTATTCGGTGTACCTGCACGACACCCCCAGCCAGCCACTGTTCACCAAAGGCCCGCGCGCGTTCAGCTCCGGTTGCGTGCGGGTCGAGCAACCGCTGCTGCTGCGCGACCTGCTGGTGACGCCGGCGGAACGTGCTCGCACCGATGAATTGCTGGCCACGGGTGTGACCCATGAATTCCGACTGGCCACGCCGGTGCCGGTGTTACTGGGCTACTGGACGGTGGAAGTGGATCGCCAGGGCGGGCTGGTGTATGCGCCGGATATCTACGGGCGCGATCTGGTGTTGATGAAGGCTATGGGTTCCCAAGCCCTGTAGAAGCGAGGCGCGCAATCACCAGGGTGACGGCCTGGTTCACCGTCAGCAGCGCCGTGTCGAGGGTCCATGGCGCTTCATCCCAAGCCTCATACTCATGGTCCAGGACCGACTGCCAGGTGGGCGGAACCAGGCCGGCGATGTCGCCTGAGCGGGTTTCCACGCGGCGTTGATGGACCTGTGGGTCAGAGCAGATCACCTGGATGTCGAGCACGTCCACGCTAGCCTGCGTGGCCACGTTCGCCCATGCAGATCGGCTTTCCCGGACCGGATTCACGCAATCGGCTATCACCGTATGACCCAGTTGCAGATGACTCAGCGCCAGCGCATTGGCCACCCCATAGCCGCTCGTGCCCACATCTGCCGCCAGCACGCCGGCATTGCGAATCGCCTGCTCGATCACGTCGATGCGCAGGTAAACCGCGCGAGTCTGGCGCGCGAGTTCACGGGCGATGGTGGTCTTTCCGGTTCCGGGAAGGCCGCTGAAGACGATAAGCATGGTTCTATCTCGATAAGTCCGGAGGGCCGGTTCAGGGTATCCTCCTGTTCACCCACCGGTCGACCCTAGGAGCCCAGCATGACCTTGCCGTTCGTGAAAATGCATGCTCATGGCGATGATTTCATCATCATCGACCGCCGTGGCCAGGACGACCCGATCACCGCGCAGGTTGCCCGCTGCCTGGGCAATCGCCACACCGGTATCGGTTTCAACCAACTGGCCGTGGTGCTCGACTGCGCCGATGCCGCTGCGCGTATCAAGTTCTGGAACCCCAATGGCACGCCCCTTGAGGCCTGTGGCAGTGCCACTCGGGGGGTGGCCGACCGCTTGATGCAGGAAACCGGCACCGATTCGATCGTATTGCGCACTGAGCGCGGGTTGCTGACGTGCGTGCGGGTGGCGGGGCAGCGGGTGTCGGTCAATATGGGCGCGCCATCGCTGGACTGGGCCGCAGTGCCGCTCGCCGAGCCGCTGGATACCCGAACCTTGCCGATCAGCGGCAGCCCGGCCGCGTGCAGCATGGGGAATCCACACTGCACGTTCTTTGTCGAGGATATCGCTGCCGTCGACGTCGAAGCGCTGGGCCCCGCCCTGGAAGTTCACCCGTTATTCCCGGCCAGGACCAATGTTCATTTTGTCCAGGTACTGGATCGCCGCCATATCCGCCTGCGCATCTGGGAGCGGGGCGGCGGTGTACCGCTGGGTTCCGGGTCGTGCTGCTGCGGGGCGGTGGTAAATGGTATCCGCCGTGGTTTGCTGGACGATACGGTTGAAGTGCACTGCGACGGCGGCACGCTCACCGTGCAGTGGGACGGGCAGGGTGGTGTGCTGTTGACCGGGCGTGTGGAGCCGATCATGCAAGGCACGGTGTACGCGATTCCGGTGTAGGCGTGCCGAGTACCGACAGGTTCATTTGGGGCCTCAACGCCATGGGCTGCACCCGGTCTAGCACCGATAGGGTAAAGTCGGCAGCCCAAGGAAGACACTTCAGGTAACAAAACATGATGCTGTGGTTGCGGCGATCCGCCTTGAGTCTGCTGGCCCTGCTGGCTGTCACCCTGTTGATCAGCACCGCCCAGGCCGACACGGCACCTGCGAGCCCGATCAAGGTCGCGCTGGACCAGCGCGTGATCGACCTCACCAATACCCTCGATGCGACGGCCATCCGCCGCCTGACCGACCAGCTCGCGGCCCTCGAACAACGCAAGGGCGCGCAGATAGCCGTGTTGCTGGTACCCAGCACCGGCCGCGACAGCCTCGAAGACTTCACCAACCAACTGTTCCGCGCCTGGAAGCTGGGGCGCAAGGACGTCAACGACGGCATCCTGTTGCTGGTGGCCAAGGACGATCGCAAGGTGCGCATCGAAGTGGGGTATGGCCTGGAAGGTACCGTCACCGACCTGTTGGCCCACCGCATCATCGAAGAACACATCACTCCGGCGCTTCGCCAGGGCGACTACGCGGGGGGTATCCAACAGGGTGTGGACGACCTCAGCGTGCTGGTCGAGGGTGGCGACCTGCCGAAGGTGGCCAGCCCGGGGCTGCCGCCTCCGGCAATCGCGGTATTGCTGGCGTTCATCGTGGGCGCCATCGGCGGCGTGTTGATCAGCGCCGGCAAGCTGCCATGGCGCCGGGCGCTGGTGGTCGCGGTCGCGGTGACGGTGCTGCTGGCGGTGTTCGCCGGTGGTCAGGATTGGCCGGTGTACCTACTGTTGTTACCGCTGACCCTGCTGATCGGCGGTGCCACATTCGGTGCATTGTGGATGGCGCGCACGGTGTTTTATGGCGTGCTGGGCCTGCTGGCCTACATTGCCGGGCTGGTAGTGACGGATCGTTACGTGGATGTCGATTTCATCCACTGGCTGGCGTTTCCCCTGGGCGCATTGGTGGTGCTGGGGATGTACCTGATCCTGTTTGTCATCATGAAAGATGCCTGGAAACGCAGCCGCGTGGGATGTGTTGCGCGAGCGCTGGCGGCGGTGGCGGTGTACGTGGTGGCGGGCGTGCTGTTCGAGCGCGGGCGTGATGGCTGGCTGTTTGCGATCCCGATTGCCTCATTCGTGGCGCTGTTTATCTTTGGCAAGGCCAGCGTTGGGTCGGGATCGAGCTCGGGCAGCGGTTCCGGTTCGAGCGCCAGCAGCTCAAGTTCCAGCAGCAGTTCGTCGGGAGGTGGCGGTTCCAGCGGCGGCGGCGGGGCGTCCGGCAGTTGGTGATCGCGAGTCGCGTAGCCCATCGACCTTGGGTGAGAGCTCCGGTAGTTGCAGTGCACGTCCTTAGGTGAGCCAGCACGGCGATCAGGGCAGCACGATATAGTCGTTCTGCTGCACGATTGGCCGGTGCGGCCCCTGCACAAGGTGGACATAGCGGCCGTCCACCAGGTCGATGGGGAGGCAGTCATCGATATCCAATACCCCGTCGGTGTGAGCCTGGGACCAGTGGCGCAGCATCTGTCGCTGACCCTTGGCTTTGGCTGCCTGTTTGTTGGGCGCGACCACCAGCAGGTAGTGATGGGCTTCGCCAAAGCTGTGGGCTTCATAGCCGCCCAGGTTGATGAAATACAGATGTTGCGCCCCGGCCTGGGGTGCCAGGGGGCTGAGCTCGACTGTCCAGCCATCGACACCCTCCACGGCCATCCAGGCATCGATATGCACACCCTTGGGGCTGCCAAACCAGGCGTCGCGCAATTGCGGGTAGGTGCCTTCCAACGTATCCGCCACGGCGAATACCACATCATGGACTTCGATCCGGGCGCGGGGGTGCTTGCCCCCGAGCATCACGACAAACAGCATTGCAGGTCCTTCCTGGCAGCTTGGCAAAGGGCAACCATACTTCGATTGAACCCTTTTGTCCGGCCAATGCCACACTGTTAACCCGCGAACTCATCAGGAGATTGTCATGCGAACCATTGATCTGGCCGGCGTTCCCGTCCCTGTCATCGGCCAGGGAACCTGGCGCATGGGCGAGAACCCCGACCAGCGCCGCGCCGAAGTCGCCGCGTTGCAACTGGGGATCGACGAGGGCATGACCCTGATCGATACCGCCGAAATGTACGGCGAAGGGGGGGCCGAGGAGGTGGTCGGCGAGGCCATTCGCGGCAAGCGTGACGAGGTGTTCCTGGTGAGCAAGGTCTACCCCCATAACGCCAGCCACAAGGGTGTCCCCCGTGCTTGCGAGGCCAGCCTCCGGCGCTTGGGGACTGATTACATCGATCTGTATCTGCTGCATTGGCGCGGCCAGTATCCGCTTGAAGAAACGGTCGAGGCCTTCGAGCGGCTGCGCGAAGCCGGCAAAATCGGCCGCTGGGGCGTGTCCAATTTCGATGTCGCCGACCTGCAGGAACTTGCTTCCCCGGCCTGCGCCACCAACCAGGTGCTCTACAACATTGAAGAGCGCGGTATCGAATTCGACCTGCTGCCATGGTGGCAACAGCATCACTTGCCATTGATGGCTTATTGTCCGATTGCCCAGGGGGGTGGGCTGCTATCCAGCCAGACGCTCAAGCACATCGCTCACCTTCATGAGGTCACGCCTGCCCAGGTGGCCTTGGCGTGGGTGTTGCGCCAGGAGGGGGTGATTGCCATCCCCAAGGCCGTGACGCCCGAACACGTGCGCCTTAACGCCAGCGCCGCGAACCTGGTGCTGGATGAACACGATCTGGAGGCCATCGACCGGGTGTTCGGCGCGCCCAAGCGCAAGCACCCCCTGTCGATGGTCTGAGTGTCGCGCAGAAACGGCGCCGTCCCTGGCAGCCGTTTGCGCATCAGGCCGGGTCAGCCGGCCGCCGGGCTGCGCCAGTCGTCCGAGCCGGATGTACCGGAGACCTCATGGGTCCAAGTGATCTTGCGATAGCTGAAGTAGACGTCTTCGAGGTGGGTGAAATGCGCGTTGTCCGGGTCCTGGCAATTGGGCATGCGCGACTGGATGTCGACGATGGTCGCCCCTTCGAGTTCGATGGTGAAGTAGTGCTCCTGCGTGCCTGCCGCTGAGGTCCGCAGCCACTCCAGTCGGCACTTGACCTCTTCGCCGCTGGTGAGGGCGCTGAAGAGCAATGGCGATGACTTGTCGAAGACCTTGCTGATCATCAACGGTTTATGCACCCTCTGCCCCGTCGGTTGGCCCGATTGCGGGTCGCGGGGAATGATTACCTGGTGAGCAAACGCCTGCACGAGAATCTGGTCCTCATGACCTTCCTGGTAAATGCCACCTACCGAGTCCTGCCTGAATTCAACACATAAGTGCAACGCTCACCCCTGTATGCACTTCGTACGGCGTCTTCCAGCCCAAGCGCTTGCGCGGGCGTAGATTGATCCTCGCTACTGTCCGATTGACGGCTTCGACGGTCAGCTTGCTGAAGTCGCTGCCCTTGGGGAAATACTGGCGGAGCAGACCGTTGGTGTTTTCATTGGTGCCACGTTGCCAGGATGAATAGGGGTCTGCAAAAAAGACCTGGCACTGGCTCCGTAGCGCGATGCGTTCATGCCCGGCAAACTCCCTTCCGTTATCCAGCGTCAGCGTGTGAGCGGCATGGCCCTGAAGCATCAGATTGATCGCCCGCGTTACCTGCCGGCGCGTTCTGCGCTTGACCGGATAGGCGCTCAGATAGCCGCTTTTGCGATCAACCAGGGTCACCAGGTTACCGCCCAGTCCATGTACCGTATCGCCCTCCCAGTCCCCCAGGCGCTCGCGGCTTTCGACCTCGGCTGGGCGTTCACTGATTGACACGCGATTACGCAGCTGCCCGCGCCGATCGTGGCTTCCATAGCGTTTCCGGTAGCGCTTTCGGCGATGTCGCAGATAGGTATAAAGCTCACCACCGGCGCGCTGTTCGGCGGCAATGAACCGATAAATCCACTCATGGCTGACCGCCCGGCTTGGCTGCTCCTGCTTCAACCGCTGGGCGATCTGCTCCGGACTCATGCCATGCTTGAGCCACACCGGGAGATGATGGCTGAGCCATGTCGCCGGCTTGCAAAACTTGCGCGCACCCGCTCGACGAGCATCACTTTCATGGGCCGCAGAAACAGCCTTGTAGATATTCTGGGTGCTGTTGCGGCGAACCTCGCGACTGATCGTCGAGGGATGCACGCCGACCCGCTTTGCAATGCTCGCCTGGCTCTCTGCGGCGCTCAAGCCAGCCTCAATCTGGTAACGTTGTCCCTGAGTCAGCTGCCGGTAATGCGTAGTCATCTGCGCTTGAATCCTTCGGTGTGAGAGCCTGGATTCTACCGGTGGCTGGCTCTCTGCCTCTCGTTTCAAGCGTTGCGCTTATTCTATGAATTCAGGCTGGGTAAAAGTGCCTGCCGTTATCAAACCTTGCTTGACACCGGTAATAGAAAGATACGCGGGTGTTGGCATGTCGGGTTTCCTTGCCTTATTGATAGGGAGTTCCATTCGGCGACGGGCCGGATGGGCAAAACCCCTATAACAAGAAGCGTGCCTGAAAGTTGGAACTCCAATGAAATAAGGGGTTCGATGTGGCGTGCGCTTGTATTTTATAAGTTGCGGGGAGGCGGGGGCGATATTAACGGCTGGTATTTGCGCTTAAGTGCGCAATTAGTTGCTTGTTCTGTTTGGGCCGCTCTAATCAATGAAGTGCGAGCAGTCAGGGTGTTTTGCAACGGATTAAACTGCGCAAATTGCTGCGCAGGCCAGGTTTTATGGTGATTGTAGGAAATTCCTTAAGTGGGTGCATGTTGCTTGCTGAATGTTTTTTGCGTGACTAATGTTCGCTCGCTTCGTCACGTTTTTCACGAAGCTTCATGGCTTACTGGTGCGCAGCCAATACGCAGTTAGTTCGCCGGTCCTATCTTGGATAATCGTGCGCGGTTAAAAATGATTTACTCAGACACGCTTTGCGCTTATTACCTTGAGGTCGCCCGAACGCCATGTTCAGATGCAAGTTATGCCGGCAGTGAAGTGCGCTTCTCCAGCGAATATGAAGCCCTTGAAACCGAGCTGGCCAAGGCCCAATCGATCCACGGCGGCAGCCAGCCAGACTGGCAGCTCGTCAGGGTCATCAGCGAAGGCGTGCTGCGTCAGCATTCCAAGGATTTGCGGGTCGCGGCATGGTTGACCTGGGCGTTGTACCAGCGTGAATCCTTTCCTGGTTTGCTGGCGGGCCTGGGCCTGCTGCGTCATCTTTGCGAACAGCATTGGGCGGCTGTCCACCCCGCCAAGATGCGTACCCGTGGCGCAGCTTTCGGCTGGCTGGTGCTGCGCCTTGAGCCCTTGTTTGCGCAAACCCTTGCAATCGCGGATCAGCAACCACTGTTCCAAGCCATCCTTGAACACCTTTCCAGCCTGGATGAATGCTGGAGCGCATGCCTGGGAAGCGACGCGCCACTCCTTCTGCCGATTCGCAGGCAATTATCAGAGCGCCTGGCGCGCACGGCGCAATGCGGTCCCGAGCCGGCCGGTGTGACGGCGGTCGTTGCACAGGTCAAGCAGGCAGCGACTCAATTGCTCAAGCCGGAAGCTGCAATCGATAACGAAAAAGACGCACATAAGCGACTTCGCACCCTGCAGGACCAGGCTCGCCCATTGTGTACCTGGTGGCTGCGCCAGGACGCTACAGACCTGCGCGCATTGCGCCTGGGCCGTACGCTGGCCTGGCTGCCCCTGGTCAGTTACCCCGACGCCGACAGTGCAGGGATCACCAGCCTGCGTGGCCCCACATCCGACAAGCTCAACCGTTACCAGGAGCGTTTTGCCCAAGGTCATTACGCCGACCTGGTGCTTGAGCTTGAAGCGAGCCTGGCCAGTGCGATGTTCTGGTTCGACGGTTTGCGCATGCAGTGGGAGTGCCTCGAGGCGCTGCAGGCTCATCTGGCGATGTCCGAGGTGGAAGTCAGCCTCGCCCTGTTGTTGCAACGCCTGCCGAACCTCCTCGGGTTCTGCTTTCACGACGGCGTTCCGTTTGCGGATGCTGCGACTCGCGACTGGATTGCGCTGCAGGTGAATCGCCATCTGCAAAGAACCTCACCCTCGCAGATATCGATCGATGCCGACGCCGAGCCGTGGGAGAGGGCGTTGCAGGATGTCATGCCACGGTTGCGCAAGGACGGGCTCAAGGCCGCCGTCGGGGAACTCAGGCAGGGCCTGCATGCCGCACGCGGCGAGCGAGCGCGCTTCCATTGGCGTTTGGCCCAGGCCCGGTTGTGTGTACTGGCCGGCAAGTACGAGCTGGCGAGAATCCAGCTTGAACAGTTGGATCATGAACTGCAGCAGGCGGGGCTGGACCGTTGGGAGCCTGGCCTGGCGCTGCAGGTGGCGCAGTTGCTGTATCGCTGCTGCGACCTGTTGCCACAAAGCCATGCCGTGCGGGAGCGCAAGGAAGACACCCATCGCAGGTTGTGCCACTTCGACCTGGAAGCGGTACTTGAATAGGCTTTCGAGCCGCTCGAAAAAAAGGAGATAGACCATGGCCAAAGAAGGTTCGGTAGCACCCAAGGAACGCATCAATATCACCTTCAAACCTGCCGTTGGAGACGCACAGGAAGAAGTTGAACTGCCGTTGAAGTTGTTGGTACTGGGGGATTTCACCCAGCGTGAGGACTTGCGCAAGCTGGAAGACCGCAAGCCGATCAGTATCGACAAGAACACCCTGGACGAGGTGCTGGCCAAGCAAGCGCTGGAGTTGGCGCTCAGCGTGCCCAATCGCCTCCAGGACGCGCCCGACGTTGAAGAGCTGGGCATACAGGTGCGGATCAATTCGATGCAGGACTTCAACCCCGCAAGCCTGGTGGAGCAGATTCCCGAACTGAAAAAGCTGATGACGCTGCGTGAAGCGTTGATGGCATTGAAGGGGCCACTGGGGAATACGCCGAGCTTTCGCAAGGCCATCGAGCAAGCCCTGGCCAATGATGAATCCCGTGCTCGGGTATTGGCCGAGTTGGGGCTGGGCAGTTCCACCGTATGACTTTTTCAGGAAAAGGACACTGAACGATGAGCGCACAACATAAACCGCTGGCCACATCAACGGATGACAACGGCGGCATCCTTGACAACATTATTGCCCAGACGCTGCTGACGGTTGACGACGAGGCGTATGGCATCGCCAAGCGCGGGGTCTCGGCGTTTATCGAAGAGCTGGTCAAACCGCACAACAGCGGTGAGCCGGTCAAGAAACGCCTGGTCGATCGGATGATCGCCGAAATCGATGCCAAGCTCAGCCAGCAGATGGACGAAATTCTCCACCACCCGGATTTCCAGGCGCTTGAAGCCGCGTGGAAGGGCCTGCAGTTGCTGGTCGATCGCACTAATTTTCGCGAGAACATCAAGATCGAACTGCTGAATGTCGCGCGGCAGGACCTGTTGGATGATTTTGAAGACTCGCCGGAAATCAACCAGTCCGGGCTCTATAAACACATCTACAGTGCCGAATACGGTCAGTTTGGCGGCCAGCCGGTAGGCGCCATCATTGCCAACTACTTCCTCTCGCCCAGCGCGCCGGATGTCAAGCTGATGCAGTACGTTTCCAGCGTGGCCTGCATGGCCCATGCGCCGTTTATCGCGGCTGCCGGGCCGGGGTTCTTTGGCTTGGAAAGCTTTACCGGGCTGCCCGACCTGAAGGATCTCAAGGATCATTTCGAAGGCCCCCAGTTTGCCAAGTGGCAGAGCTTTCGCCAGAGCGAAGATGCCCGCTACATCGGCCTTACCGTGCCACGGTTCCTGCTGCGCACCCCCTACGACCCGTCGGAGTGCCCGGTCAAGACCTTTGCCTACCAGGAAAACGTGGTCAACAGCCACGAACACTATCTGTGGGGCAATACTGCCTACGCGTTCGCCACGCGCCTGACCGATAGCTTCGCCCGGTTTCGCTGGTGCCCGAACATTATCGGTCCGCAAAGCGGTGGCATGGTGGAGGACCTGCCGTTGCACCACTTCCACAGCATGGGCGAAATCGAAACCAAGATTCCTACCGAGGTGCTGGTTTCCGATCGTCGCGAATATGAGTTGGCCGAGGAAGGCTTTATTGCCCTGACCATGCGCAAGGGCAGTGACAATGCCGCGTTCTTCTCCGCCAGTTCCGTGCAGAAACCCAAGTACTTCGGCACCAGCGCCGAGGGCAGGGAGGCCGAGCTGAACTACCGCCTGGGTACCCAGTTGCCGTACATGATGGTGGTCAACCGGTTGGCCCATTACCTCAAGGTGCTGCAGCGCGAACAACTGGGTTCGTGGAAGGAGCGCACCGACCTTGAGCTGGAGCTCAACAAGTGGATTCGCCAATACGTGGCGGACCAGGAAAACCCCAGCGCCGAAGTGCGCGGCCGGCGTCCGCTGCGAGCCGCCCGTATTGTCGTCAGTGACGTCGACGGGGAACCTGGCTGGTACCGCGTCAACCTCAGTGTGCGACCTCACTTCAAGTACATGGGGGCGGATTTCACCTTGTCCCTGGTCGGCAAGCTCGACAAAGAATGAGCAGGCACCAGGGGATGACACATTACTGCAGCCTATTCGAGCGCCTTGACGGCCAGGCACCTGCCCAGGCGAACAGCGTGGCGTCCATCGCGACGCACCTGGGCAAGATGCTCAGCACGCGTGCGGGCAGTGTCCAGACATTGCACGACTACGGCTTGCCGGATCTCAATGACCTGCGCCTGAGCCTGCACGAATCATTGAGCCGATCGCGCCTGTCGATCGAACGGTTTATCCAGGCCTATGAGCCGCGTTTGGCGAACGTGCGCGTAAGGCTATTGCCCCGCGACCGCGATCCCCTGGTCCTGGCATTTGCCATCGAGGCCACGCTGCTCGCCAATGGAATCAGGCAACCGGTGGTGTTCAGTGCGCTTCTGGGTGATGGTGGGCAGGTCGAGGTTGCGCCGGATGACCTTTAATCGTTATTACCAAAGCGAACTCAGTGCCTTGCGTCAGCTGGGGCGACGTTTCGCCGAGCGCAATCCAGCCCTGGCACCGTTTCTCGCAGAGGCCGGCCAGGACCCGGACGTGGAGCGTTTGCTCGAAGGCTTTGCGTTTCTCACCGGCCGCCTGCGGCAGAAACTGGATGACGAATTACCCGAACTGACCCATTCGTTGATGCAGTTGTTGTGGCCCAACTACATGCGGCCTCTGCCATCGTTCAGCATCTTGCAGTTCGATCCGTTGAAACGGGCAGGGCCTGCTGTCCGGGTGGCGCGCGACACCGCAGTGGAAAGCGCGGCCATCAATGGCGAGCGCTGTCGCTTTCGGACCTGCTACAGCACCCAGGTCATGGCGCTGCAACTGAGCGCCGTGACGTATGTCTTCCAGGGTGAGCGAGCCCTGTTGGACCTGCGGTTGGACATGAGCGCTCCGGGGAATTTCAGTGAGTTGGTGTTCGACACGTTGCGGTTGCACCTGGCCGGGGATCGCCACGTCAGCCAGGGGTTGTACCTGGGCCTGCTGCGTCATCTCGACGGCATCGAGTTGTTGCTTCTCGGTGATGACGGCCAGCCCGTCAACGGGACCGATGGGCAGGCAATGTCGCTGCGGCTGTGTGCCAGCCAGGTACACCCGGTGGGGTTCTGCGAAGAACAGGCGTTGATTCCTTACCCAGTAAATACCTTCCGTGGTTATCGCCTGCTGCAGGAGTATTTTGCCTTCCCTGACAAATACCTGTTTGTGGATGTCAGCGGTTTGGATCGGTTACATGGGGTGCCCCAGGCACTGCTCAAACGGGTGCGTGGCATGGTGATGCGTTTTGAACTGCGCACCCAGGGGCATGAGCCGCAACGCCCCGGCCTGGACAACGTGAAGCTCTATTGCACCCCCATCGTCAATCTGTTCAACCATGATGCCGTGCCCGTTCGCCTGGACGGCAAGCAGGATGAGTACCTGCTGGTGCCTGGGGAATATACCCGCGGCAACGCCGCGGTGTTTTCCGTGGACAGCGTGACGGGATGGCGCCCGGGTGGCCTGGGTTATCGGCATTACGTACCGTTCGAGTCCTTTGAACACGACAGCGCCACCCCAGCCTCGAACATGGCCCCCAGCTACAGCCTTCGCCAGCGTGCATCGGCACAGCATGCCGGTCTCGACACCTGGATCGCGTTTGAGCGTGACCAGGGGCACGAACAGGAAACACTGTCGATCGAGTTGACCTGCACCAATCAGAACCTGCCGCTGCAGCTACAGGTGGGGCAGGTCAACCAGCCCTGCGAGCAGACCCCGGAATTTCTGGCGTTTCGAAATATCACCGTGCCGACCACGAGTCTTGCTCCGCCCCTGGACCAGGACTTCCTGTGGCGACTGATCAGCAACCTGTCGCTCAACTACCTGTCGTTGACCGATATCAATGCCCTGAAAGTCATCCTCGAAACCTACGACCTGCCGCGTTATCACAGCCGCCAGGCGCAGAAGATCAGTGCAAAGCGGTTGGGAGCGCTGCGCGCCATCCGGCACGAAGCCGTCGACCGATTGCTCAATGGCCTGCCGATTCGCGGTGTGCGGGTGGACCTGTCGATCGATACCCAAGGCTTCCTCGGCCAGGGCGAAACCTTTGTATTCGCTTCGGTGCTCAACGAGTTTTTTGCGCTGTACGCCAGCTTGAATTCGTATCACGAATTGCGAGTGATCAGCACACAAGGAGATGTGTACCTATGGCCACCCCGCATGGGCGAGCAGCCCCTGCTTTAACCGAACTGTCCCGTTTCATCCGCGAGTACTCGCTGTTCCAGGCGGTGTTACAGGTGATCGAGCGCTTGCGTGATGCCCATCCACTGCTGGATGAGGACGCGTTGTATGACCAATTGGAATTCCAGGCCAATCCAGGCTTGGGCTTTCCCGGACACGACATCGATCGAGTGGAGTTTTTTGTGGAGTACGGTCAATTGCGCGCGCGGCTTCGCCTCAATGTCCTCGGGCTATGTGGCGCGGGGTCACCACTGCCCGCGTTCTACGCGGAGCAGGCGTACGCAGAGGTGTCAGGCGGTAACGCCACCCGGGATTTCCTGGACGTGTTTCACCACCGCCTGCAACGGCTGATGCTGCCGATCTGGCGCAAATATCGTTATCGAGCCTGCTTCCGACGGGGCGCCAGTGATGCGTTCTCGGCGCAGATGTTTGCCTTGATCGGACTGGGAGGCCAGGACATTCGTCGGGCGGCAGCGCTGGACTGCAAACGGCTGCTGCCTTACCTGGGGCTGCTGAGCCTGCGCGCGCATTCGGCGGCAATGATTGAGACGGTGATGCGCCATTACTTCAAGCACCGCCGGTTGTTCATCGAACAGTGGGTTGAACGCAGCGTGTCAATCAACGGACAGCAGCGCAATCGGCTGGGGGCGGCCAACCACACGCTCGGCCAGGACCTGGTGCTGGGGAGTCGGGTCACCGATTGCAGCGGCAAGTTCACCGTGCATCTGCTCGGGCTCGACTGGCAACGATTTCACCAGTTCCTGCCGACCGGGGAGGACCTGCGCCCCTTATGTGCACTGCTGCGCTTAACCGCGCGCGCACCGCTGGAATATGACGTGCGCCTGGTGCTCGCCGAAGGGGAGATCCGCGCGCTGCATATCGGCGAACGCAATGTGTGTCGCCTGGGATGGACCAGTTGGCTGGGGCATGAGCGGGCGGATGGTGTGGTCACGCTGGCTGGCAATGCGCATTAAGGACTGATGATTATGATGAATGTAGACCTGCAACAATTGATACGGACATTGGCGGCGCAAACCCGCAGCGACCTGGAACGCTCGGCTGAACGTTGTATCGCCCGGGGCGGTCGCGAAGTGCTGGTGGAGGACCTGCTGCTGGCGCTGCTGGAGCACGCCGATGGCGTGTTGGCCAAGGCGCTGGCAGAGGCCAACGTAGCGCTGCACGAACTGCAGGCGACGCTGCAGCCAAAGACCGCGCAGTGTGCAACCCGCAACCCGGTGTTCGCCCAGGCTTTGGTGCAGTGGTTGCAACAGGCGTTGATGGTTGCGCACCTTGAACTGGGGCGACATGACGTTGACCAGGGCGCCCTGTTGCTCGCGCTGCTACGTCATCCCCTGGAGCACGCCGGCAGCGGTTATCAAGGTATTTTGAGCCGTTTGGACGCTGATCGCGTACGTGACTTCTTATTGAGCCAGGGCGCACAAGTCCAGGCAGTGGTGGCTGAATCATGGTTGCAGCGTTTTACCCAGGACCTGACGCGCCAGGCCCGTGAAGGCTTGATCGACCCTGTCATCTGCCGGGAGGGTGAAATCCGGCAATTGATCGACATCCTCGTGCGTCGACGCAAGAACAACCCGATCCTGGTCGGAGAAGCCGGGGTCGGGAAAACGGCGATTGTCGAAGGCTTCGCCCTGCAAGTGGTCGCATCGCAGGTACCGCCAGCCCTCCAGGATGTGCGCGTGCTGACCCTTGATATGGGGCTGCTGCAAGCGGGGGCTGGTATCAAGGGCGAATTCGAGCGCCGCCTCAAGGGGGTGATCGACGAAGTCAACGCCTCGCCCCAGGCCGTGATCCTGTTTATCGACGAGGCTCATATGCTGGTGGGGGCCGCGGGGCCGGGTGGTGCGTCGGATGCCGCCAACCTGCTCAAGCCTGCGTTGGCCCGCGGTCAACTGCGGACCATCGCCGCCACCACCTGGTCGGAGTACAAGCAATACATCGAAAAGGACCCCGCATTGGCGCGGCGTTTTCAACCGGTACGGGTGGGCGAACCGAGTGTCGAGGCCGCGGTATCGATCCTGCGTGGACTGGTGCCGGTCTATGAGGCCAGCCATGACGTGTACGTGCGCGATGATGCGGTTGTCGCGGCAGCGCACATGAGCGCGCGGTATTTGGCCGGGCGCCAGCTACCGGATAAAGCGGTGGATGTGCTGGATACGGCGTGCGCAAGGGCTCGCACGTGCTTGTCGGCGCGGCCCGAAGCCTTGCAATGCCTTGTCGCCGAGCTTGCCGAAGGGACGCGGCAACACCTGGCGCTGCGCAGGGATGCCGAGGTCGGGCTGCCGGTCGATGAGGTGGCCCTGCAAGCCTTGAGCCTGCGACTGGATGCCCTGGAGCAGGAGCGCCAGGCCCTGGAGCAGTGCTGGGTTGAACAGCGCGAGCAGCCGACGGCAAGCCCGACGGTGTGCCCGCGCCTGGTGGCCCAGGTCATCAGTGCGTGGACCGGGATTCCCGTCGAGCAAGTGGCCCTTGAACCCAGCGAAAAAGTCCTGGGGTTCGCCGATGCCTTGCGAGCACGCATTCTGGGACAGGAGCCGGTCGTGCAGGCGCTTGATCGCAGCCTGCGGGCCGTAGCTGCCGGCCTCAACGAACCCGATGCGCCGGTAGGTGTATTCCTGCTGGCCGGCCCCAGCGGTGTGGGCAAGACCGAAACCGCGCTGGCGCTGGCCGACCTGCTGTACGGAGGCCAGCGGTTCGTCACCCTCATCAATATGTCGGAGTATCAGGAAAAACACTCACTGTCTCGATTGATCGGTGCACCTCCGGGTTACGTGGGCTACGGCGAAGGCGGTGTCCTGACCGAAGCGGTGCGGCAACGCCCTTATTCGGTGGTGTTGCTCGACGAGGTCGAGAAGGCAGACCCGGAGGTGTTGAACCTGTTCTACCAAGTCTTCGACAAGGGCTTGGCCAATGATGGCGAAGGGCGGGAGATCGATTTCCGTAATACGTTGATCCTGATGACCTCCAATCTTGGCAGCGACTGCATCAGTGAGGCGTGCGCCGACGGCCTGCGCCCGGACATCGAGGTATTGCAAGCCGCGATCCTCCCCGCGCTGCGGGCACACTTCAAACCGGCGTTGCTGGCCCGGATGCGGGTGGTGCCCTATTACCCGGTGACGGGTGAGGTGCTCAATGACGTGGCACGCCTCAAGCTTGCGCGCCTTGGCCAGCGATTGCAGCAACGCCAGTTGGCGTTTACCCACACGCCCGAGCTGGTGGCGCACATGGTCCGGCTCTGCACACACGGTGACAGCGGAGCGCGCGCGATCGATCAGTGGATCGAGTCGGACCTGCTGCCGCAGATCGCTGATCGGCTGCTGACTGCAACGGTGGGCCATGCAGGTCTGTCACGGGTTCATGCACGGCTGGATAGCAGCGGTCGGCCAGTCTGCGAGTTCGGCCAATGATGAAAAGCCTGTTTACCCCATTACCCCATCCCCTGACCTATGCCGAGACCTTGCTCGGCTGGTTCTGCCGACTGGGCCATGAACACGACGAAACCACGCTGGCGGACTTGTGCGTGACCGGCGCTGCGCAACTGAGCCAGTGTGAACTCAGCCAGCTGTACCTGTTCGATGAGCCGGCGGGCAGGCTTGAGCTGATCGCCCAGCATCTCCACGGGGCGCTGCCGCCGGGCGACCCAGCGTCGGGCCCTGGCTCCCAGCGTGAACCTCTGTTGCACTACGTGCTGACCCAAGGGCAGCCCCTTACCCTGCATGACCTGAGCCAGTGCGTGCATGACATCGGGTTCCTGCCGGCAGTGGCGCAGCCTTGGCATTGCCTGTCCTGCATACCGCTGCTGGGGCGCAGCAAAACCATCATGGGGGTATTGCTGTGCGCCAGCCCGCGCCCAGCCCAATTGCAAGGTTATGTTGCCTCGCTGGCGCGCCTTGGCGGCTTCGCGCTGGCGCAATTGAGCCTGTTGCGACGGATGCAGCCCGCATCGGAGGTCACCCGGCTCAAATCGAGAGCGCCCGCCACTCGTGTGTACGGCTTGATCGGCAACAGTGTTGCGATGAACGAGACCTGCCGCTTGATCGGTAAGGTCCTGCACACGCCGTACACCGTGTTGCTGCGTGGCGAGACCGGTACCGGCAAGGAAGTGGTGGCGCGGGCCATCCACGCCGCCGGGCCGCGCAGCGCTAAAGCGTTCGTGGTGCAGAACTGCGCCGCGTTTCCGGAAGGCCTGTTGGAGAGCGAGCTGTTCGGCTACCGCAAGGGCGCATTTACCGGGGCCCAGCGCGACCACGTCGGGTTATTCGATGCAGCCCATGGCGGCACGCTGCTGTTGGATGAAATCGGTGACATGCCGCTCTCACTGCAGGCCAAGTTGCTGCGCGTTTTGCAGGAAGGAGAAGTGCGTCCGCTGGGGGCCAATGCTTCCCATAAGGTCGATGTCCGCATCATCGCGGCGACTCACCGTGACCTGCTTGCCATGGTGGCCCAGGGGACCTTCCGCGAAGACCTGTATTACCGGCTGGCGCAGTTTCCCATCGAGTTGCCGGCGCTGCGTGAGCGCGACGGCGACGCGCTGCAACTGGCGCGTCATTTCGCCGACGAGGCCTGTATGGCACTCGGTCGGCCAGCTGTTGGCTGGTCAAGCGCGGCCCTGGATCAACTGACGAGTCATGGCTTCCCCGGCAATGTCCGCGAACTCAAGTGCCTGGTGGAGCGCGCGGTGCTGCTGTGTGATGACGGTGTGATCCTGCCGCTGCACCTGGCGCTGTCGCCGCGAACGGAGGCCGCTGTAGAGACCACATTACGCCAGCGCCTGGAGAGGGTGGAGCGCATGGTCCTGATCGATTGCCTGCAGAAGAACCGTGGTAATCGAACACGCACCGCCCGTGAGCTGGGCGTCGCTCGCCGCACGCTGCTCTACCGGCTTGCCCGCTTGAATATTCCTGTTGGTGAAGCCAAGGGGGAGTGCTGAATGCCTTGTGTCTATGGGAGATACCCGATGCCTGATCGTCTGTGGCAAGCCATGTTGCTTGTGTTGTGTGTGCTGGGCGGCTGTAACGCCAATTATGTCTTCGATGATGCTGACTACCGTCCGTTGGGCGACCCGCAAGCGACCAGTCGCGGCCAGTGAATGGAGGACCCGAGCATGCAACTGGTATTTGAAGTGTATGACGGCGCTGGCACCGAGCCGCTGGCCGGCGCTCGCAAGACGTTTGCCGGTGTCGGCGGTGTGATCGGTCGCGGGGCCGGTTGCGACTGGGTGATCCCCGATGCCAGTCGACTGTTGTCCAGTCACCATGGGCTGGTGAGCTACCGTGAAGGTCGCTACTTTCTGACGGACATCAGCAGCAATGGCATTTGCGTGGCCGACAGTGGTGAACGCCTGAATAAAGGGCAGGCGCGACTGATCGCCGACGGTGATCTTTTTCAACTGGGGGCATTGGCGATACGCGCAAGGCTTATCGAGCCGCCGGCCCCGCCCGGCGCGCGGCGATTTACGGCACCGGGGCCGATTCCCGACGATGCTTTCCTGGCCCTGGACCCCATGCAGGCGCTGGATGATGAGGACCTCACCCATCCGTCATTGGACGGGCTGGACGCATTGAGTACTGTCGCCCAAGAACCGGGGCAGTGGATGACTCACAGCGCGGCGGACCGAGACCATCTGGTCTTGCCTCGATGGGTGGAGCCCGACCTGGAGGAGCCCCCGAGCCCGCAGGTTGTCACTGCGCCAGCGGACAACGAGTCCTTTTGGACGCAGTTTGCGGCAGCGCTGGGGATCCGCCTCGACGACGTTGACAGGCCAGCGCGAGAGGCATTGGCGATCAAGGTCGCCGGCTTGCTCAAGCTGAGTATCGAGGGGTTGCAGCACAACCTGCGCACCTGCGACGAACTGAAAAGTGAATCGAACCTGGCGCCCGCCGCTCCCGTTGTGAACAGCCCAAACCCCCTCAGGCAGTGCGCGGATGCCGAGACGGCGTTGGCCGCATTGTTGGGCATCAGCGAATTTGGCCAACTGCCCGCCGACCTGGCGATCACTCAAGTGCACCGGGATATGCAGACGCATCAGATTGCATTGCTGGCGGCATGTCGTGCCGCGGCGCGCAGCGCGCGGGAAGCGTTCGCCCCCAGCTATCTGCTGCTGTGTTTCGAGCGCCAGGACAAATCGCCCCGGTTCAACACCGACGGTGCCCAATGGCGCGCCTATCAACGTCACTACCAGCGCCTGGTCGAGGCTGAACCGCTCACGGGACACCTGTTGGGCAAGGACTTCGCCAGAGCCTATGACGAGCAGGTCCGCCTGATCTCCACCCTTCATGTGGACTACCCGGGATGATGATCATGTATCGAGCCGCCGTTGCATCCATGCTGGTGGTATTCAGCCTGTTGACCGGGTGCAGCACCCTGTCGCCTTTTTCTACCGTGACCAAGCTGGACCTGAAGCTGGTCGCCAGTGATCAGGTCAACCCCGACCTGCACGGGCGTCCCTCGCCGATCGTGGTGCACTTGCTCGAGCTGCGCCATCCCGTGGCCTTCGAGAACGCCGATTTTTTCAGCCTTTACGGGCGTGCCGAGCAAGCCATGCCCAAGGACTGGGTAAGCAGCGAGGAGCTGGAAATGCGCCCCGGCGAACGGCTGGAGCTCAAGCTCAAGGTTGAACCGCAGAGCCGTTATGTGGGGGTGCTGGCCGCCTATCGAGACCTGCCCCATGTGCAGTGGCGAATGGTGGTGTCGCTTAACCCGCAGAAACTGACCCGGGCCAGCCTGGTGCTTGACAAGGCTGGCATCCGGGTCGCCAACCCGATTTCTGGTGCGAGGCAGGATTGATATGCTCGTTCATAAAGTCATTTGGCAGGAAGGCATGTTGTTGCGGCCCCAGCACCTGCAACACAACGATCGTTACTACAACCAGCAACTCAACCGCACCCGCCTGCTGGGCTGCGACACCTGGGGTTTCATCACCCTTGAAATCGACCTGCAGTACCTGCGCCTGGGCAAGATCGTCGTCAACCAAGCCAGTGGTGTATTACCCGACGGCAGCCTCTTCGAGTTGAGTGCCGCCATGGAGCCGCTGGTCCTGCAGGTACCTGCCAACGCGGGCAGGCAAGGGATCCATCTTGCGTTGCCGTTGACGACCCACAACCAGATCGAGGCGCGCAAGCAGGACCAGGCCGATGTCTGGGCACGCTATATCACCTGGCCGATGGACGTTGGCGACTCCAATGCCGGTGTCGATTTACGTTGTCAGATTCACTGCGGCCGTCCGGACCTGCGCCTGCTGCTGGGGGAGCATCACAGTGACCAGGCGTGTGTGATGCTCAAGGTCGCCCAGGTTGTGGATTGCACGGATGAAGAGGGCGTGAGCCTGGACCCGGAGTTCAGCCCGACCTTCATGTATGTCCAGGGATCGGCTTATGTATCGTCGTGCCTCAAGGAGGTGATCAGCCTGCTGGCCTGCCGAGGCGACGCCATTGCAGAGCGTATCCAGGGCAACGGTGCCGCCGCCGGTTCGCAGATCGGCGACTTTCTGATGCTGCAACTGGTCAATCGTTGCGAGTGGGTCCTGCGTCACTATCTGGGCCAGGTTCAGGTTCGTCCGGAAACGGTGTTCCGCGAGTGCCTGTCGATGCTCGGTGAGTTATCGACGTTCGCCCATGACAGCAAGCGTGCCCAGTTGGACGTGCGGTATCGGCATAACGACCAGGGCGCCAGCT
This sequence comes from Pseudomonas gorinensis, assembly GCF_042015035.1. Taxonomy (NCBI): domain Bacteria; kingdom Pseudomonadati; phylum Pseudomonadota; class Gammaproteobacteria; order Pseudomonadales; family Pseudomonadaceae; genus Pseudomonas; species Pseudomonas gorinensis. The sequence goes on along the minus strand of NZ_CP167125.1, from coordinate 4,407,108 downwards.
TTCGTGGGCTGATGGAGGGCATTCGCTCCATGCTGTCGATGGTGCTGGAGCAGCATGCCATGGAGCTCGCGCTGCAACAGCGTCAATACGGCGTGCTGGTATGCCCGGTGAGCGACCTCAAGCTGCTCGGCAGCGCGACCTTCATCCTGACGGCCAGCGCGCAGTGTGATTCGGATGAGCTTCGTCACCGTTTGCCGGCGCATCTGAAGATCGGCCCGGTGGAGCGTATACGCGAACTGGTCAACCTGCATCTGGCGGGCATCAAGGTCAAGCCGCTGCCGGTGGCGCCGCGCCAGTTGCCGTTCCATGCCGGCAAAACCTATTTCATGCTCGAACTCAGCGCCCGGGACATCACGCAACTGGAGCATTCGGGTGGGTTTGCCTTCCATGTCGGCGGCGAGTTTGCCGAGCTTGAACTCACCTTCTGGGCCATTAGGAACTGAACACTATGACCACGGACCGTGAATACCCACAGGACGAAAAAACTGTCCTGCTTGATCGTGAAGGACGGGGGCCGGCGCAGGGCGCGATCACCGATTTCCCCACGCCACCGCGCTTCGAGCAATTGGAAGACCGAATGATCTACGCGGCCCGCTTGCAGGGCGCGCAGACCTTCAATATGGGGCTTAACCCGCTGGTTGCGGTCGCTTGGGAATTACTGGCGGAGGTGGCCCGGCTCAGGAGCCATTGCGGTCGGGAAAGCTTGCAAACACTGAATGATCGGCTGTCGGAAGGGGTCACCCAATTCGAGACCCGTGCCTTACATGAGGGGAGCGAAAACGGCCAGGTCATGTCGGCGCGTTATGTGTTGTGCAGCGTGATCGACGAAGCGGTGGTGACCACCGCCTGGGGCAGTCGCAGCGACTGGTCGAAGGTCAGCCTGCTGAGCCGCTTCCATAACGAAACGTTCGGCGGCGAAAAGTTTTTCCAGCTGCTGGAGCGACTGTCCCGAGACCCGGTCAAGCACATTGCGCTGCTGGAATTGATGTACCTGTGCCTGGCGATGGGGTTTGAGGGTAAATATCGGGTCATGGAGCGTGGCGTGCTGCAACTTGAAGCGGTGCGCGATGCCTTGTATCGCCAGGTCAGGCATGTCCGGGGCACGCCGCTGCCTGTCTCTGTATTACCGCCACGGGTGGAGCCCGTACGCCATAAAGCCCCGCGCAAGCTGCCGACCCTTTGGGTTGGAATCCTTTGCCTGGGCTGCATGCTGGCGATCTATTCGGGGTTTGCCTGGGTATTGGGCAAAGAGCGCACACAGGTGCTGCAACCTTTTCAAATTTCGGCGCCGGATCTGACTCGGACGCCCCTGTAACGCTGGGAGCAATGAATGAACGCATTCTTCAAGGGCGCGGGCACCGTGCTGGCTACGATTTGGGTCTGGAGCTTGTTGCTGGTGCTTTCAGTCGCGCTGTTGGTATGGTTTTTCGGACCCTTGCTCGCGGTGGACGGGTATCGGTTCTGGGCCGCACCGACATCGCGCCTGTTGACCGTCTGCGTGGTGTTTCTGTTGTGGGGGCTGGCGATGGTCCTGGCCGGCGGGCGCCGCGCCGTGCGGCTGAAAAAGCCCGGACACCAGGCGCATCATGAGCAACAGGGGCGCATTGAGGACGAGCAGAAACAAGTGCGTGGCCGCTTCAGGGAGGCGCTGCATACCCTGAAAACCTCTGGCCGGTATGCTGAACGCAGCGAGCGTTGGCGTGATGAGCTGCCCTGGTACCTGTTGATCGGCGAGGCGGGCAGTGGCAAGACGCGCTTGCTGGCGGCCAGTGGGTTGCCGTTTCCGCTGGACCGTGTCGAGCCGAGTTCGACGGGCCAGACCCGCTACTGTGATTGGTACTTTGCCGACGACGCGGTGCTGGTCGATACCGCCGGACGCTACCTGACGCAACCGGACGGTGCCGTGGATGCCGCGGGCTGGTTGACCTTGCTCAGGCTGCTCAGGGCGCGACGCCAGGTCCGCCCGCTCAATGGTGTCGTGGTGACCTTGTCGATGGAAACGCTGGTTGGCAGCCACCCGCTGGATCTGGACCATCACGCCCGTCACATTCACACGCGCTTGCAGGAAATCCAGCAGACGTTGCATGTCGATGTGCCGATCTACCTGGTCCTGACCCAGGCCGATCGGTTGACGGGGTTTGCCGAATACTTCGACTCACCCCAGGCCGACGCCGCCGAAGGCGTACTGGGTCAACAGCTGATCACCGGCAAGGCCGGCACTGAAGTCACCCAGGTGCGCCAGGCGTTCGAGACGCTGCTGCAACGCCTGGGGGGGGAGTTGATTCAGCGCTTGCACGCGCAGCGCAGTGTCGAGCAGCGCGGGCTGACACTCGACTTTCCGCAACAGATGGCGCGAGTCGGCGAACGCCTGTGCGCATTTATCGAGCTGGCTTTTTCCGCGCATCGTTATCAACGTATCAACGGACTGCGCGGGTTCTATTTGACCTGCGCCGGTGAGCGCGGCTCGCACTTCATCCAGGGCTTGTTCAACCGGGTGATATTTGCCGAGGCCGGCCTCGCCGGTCTGCAGGGCCAGGAACAGCAGCGCATACGTCGCCGGCAAATCGGCGTGGCCGTGGCCGCAACCCTGATCATCGGTGCGGCGGGTTGGCTGTGGATGCACAGTTATTCGGTCAACCATCATCGCTTGCAGCAACTGGCCAACCTGGCGACGCCAGTTGCCTTGCCACTTGGTACGGACGCGACGCTGGCCGTGTTGCCGCTGCTGGATGCACGGCGGGCGGCGATCCAGGTTTTCCCCGCAGTGCAGGACGTGCCACTGGTGGAACGTGCAGGCTTGTATCAGGGAGAAGCGAGTCAGCCGGTGCTGGACAGCGCTTATGAGCAGGCCCTGCAACAGCAGTTATTGCCACGGGTGACCGAGTTGCTCGAAGAGCAGGTGCGTTCCAGCCTGGATGATCGCGAGCGGCTGTTGGACAACCTGCGTGCCTACCTGATGCTCACCTTGCGCGAGCGCCGTGATACGGCTTGGCTGGCGCAGCGAGTGGCTGGCCATTGGTCGGCACGTTATGCGGGCGATACGTCGACACAGCACCGCCTGAATGTGCATCTGGCGCAGTTGCTTGGGCAATCGTTCGTGGCACCGGTAGATGATCAACTGGTTGCCCTGGCGCGCCAGGCATTGCGCGGTGAGTCGTTGGCCGATGTGATCTACCGGGTGCTGCGCGAGCAGTCGCGTAACCTGGAACCCTTGCGCTTTGCCGAGGGCAAGGTATTTGCCGCCATCGATCATCCGATCCCCGGGTTCTACACAAAACGGTATTTGCAGTATTTCGAGACGCAGGGGCCGCGATTGGTGAATGCCATTGCCCAGGACAATTGGGTGCTGGGTGAAGGGACGGACTTGAGTGCCATGGATTTACGCCGGCTGATGCTTGAGCTCGAGCAGCGTTACTTCAGCGAGTACGCCGACGCCTGGAGTGATGCATTGGGCCAGGTCAGCCTGCAGGCGACTGACGGCCTCAGGCAAGGTGCCGAGCAACTTGCCAGCTTGACGTCCGCCCAGTCGCCCCTGATCCAGCTGTTGCAGTTGGTCAGGGAAAATACCCGCTTGCTCCCTGTCAGCGAGCGACTGGATGAGGTGACGCGCCAGATCGGTGAGGTGGGCGCGGTGGCGCAGTTGGCAAGCGACGCGCTAATGGAGCAGTTGCCGCCGGACTCGGCCCGGCGTGCGTTGCAGCGCCGCTTCGAACCGTTGCACCAGATGCTGGACGAGCGGCAAAACCCCGGTGCCGAGTTAAGCCAGGCCCTGCGTCTGGCCGACGAGTTGCACCTGCAACTGACGGCCCTGAACCGTGAGAGTGCGCCGGAGCAGGCGGCCTTCCAAAAGGCTATACGGCGCATGGAGGGCCAGCAGGATGTGCTGGGCAATTTGCGTGATGCTGCTGCGCGTCTGCCACTGCCGCTGTCTGCCTGGTTCGAGGCCATTGCCGATGATGTCTGGCGCCACTGGTTGGATGAGGCCTATGTGTATGTGAACCAGCGCTATCAAAGCGAGGTATACGGTGTGTATGCCAAGGCCATTCGCCAGCGGTACCCGTTCAATGCCCACGGTACCAGCGATGTGGCGCTCAGTGATTTCACCGATTTTTTCAAGCCTCGAGGTGTGATGGCGCGGTTCTATGACAGTTACCTGCGCCCGTTTGTCAGCACCGAGGGCAGCCGCTACCGCTTGCGCGGCCTGGACGGGCGCAGCTTTCCGACATCACGTGCTTTCCTGGACCAACTGGCGAAGGCGCAAGTGATCCGGCGCGGTTTTTTTTCCGAGGAGCAAGGAGGCTTGTCCGTGCGCTTTACCCTGGCCCCCTACAGCCTGGACCAGGCGGTCAGTCGCGCCATCCTGCGTATTGGCGATCAACAACTGGAATATCGCCACGGCCCCATCGTGCCCATGGCGTTTCATTGGCCCACCGAGGCCGACAACGGTCGCAGCAGCCTGGTCCTGGAGCGGGGCGCGCATCGACCCCTGGGGATCGAGAAAAACAGCGGAGATTGGTCATTGTTCCGCTTCTTCGATTTGATGCAGAGCGAGCCCGCCAATGGCCGGAACGCGCAGATACTCAAGTCTGACCTCTCGGGTTTGCGCGCCAATTACCTGTTGACCAGCCAGCGCATGCCCAACCCATTTCAAATCGCGGCCTGGCGCACGTTCCGCTTGCCGGAGCGACTGTGAGCCGCCATGGCATCCCTTGGCGCAGTGCGGGGCGTACGCAGCGCGGCAAGGTCAGGGCGCGTAACGAGGACGCGTTCCTCGATTGCCCTCAACGCGGCTGTTGGGCGGTGGCGGACGGCATGGGCGGGCACCGGGCCGGGGATGTGGCCAGCCAATGGGTGGCCAGCAGCCTGGCGTCCTTGTCGGGGCAGGGTAGCCTCGATCAGCGCGTGGAAGCCGTTCGCCGATGCCTGCAATCGCTCAATTGGCAACTGGGCCATGGGCTGAGACGCCCCGCAGGTGATCTCGACGGCACCATGGGCAGCACCGTCGTCACGCTACTGTTGGAGGGCAGTCGTGCTGCCTGTGTGTGGGCGGGAGACAGCCGTTGCTACCTGTGGCGCGGGCAGAACCTGTATCAACTGTCCCGCGACCACTCCCTGCTTCGACAATTGATGGATGAACAACAGTTGAGCCTGGAGCAGGCCCGAGCCCACCCGGATGCGCGGGCCTTGACGCGGGCCATCGGCGCCCGTGAGCCCTTGAACCTGGAAGTGCTGGAGCTCAGCACTCGGCCAGGCGATGTGTTCCTGTTGTGCAGCGACGGTCTGTACCAGTCACTCAGTCATGGCGAGCTGGGACGTGCCTTGAGCATGGGCACGCCGCAACAGATGGTGGACCGGTTGTTCGCCGCCGTCATGCGCGGCACGGCGCGGGACGACCTGACTGCTGTGGTGGTGCAGTCATGAGCGCGACCGTGGCCCCACCCAGCCTGCTCGCCGGGCGTTATCAGCTGGAGCGGATACTCGGCAGCGGAGGCATGGGTGTGGTCTACCGCGCCCGTGACTTGCTGCACGAACAATTCGGCGAACCGTGTTCCAGTGTGGCCTTGAAGGTCCTCGGCGAAACCTTTGCCGAGTGCCCGGACGCCCATGTGCTGTTGTACAGCGAGTTTGCCCTGGCCCGCGGCCTGCGACATGAGCGGGTGGTGCGCATGTATGGATTCGACGTCGATATCAACCGGCATATCGCGTTCTTTACCATGGAGTTGATGCACGGCATGACCCTGGACCGACTGCTGCTCGAATACCCCGGTGGCATGCCTTGGCGAGAACTGCAACCGATGGCGGTGCAGTTGCTCGACGCCGTGGCGTATACCCATCGCCTGGGTGTGCTGCACGGCGATCTGAAGCCGGGCAACGTCATGGTCAGCGAGGAGGGCCTGCGGTTGTTCGATTTCGGCCTGGGGCAGTCGCTGCTCACGACCGGGTTGCCGGGCCTGAGCCGCGGCCATATCGGTGCCTGGACACCCGCTTATGCCGCGCCGGAGCTGCTGGCCGGCGATGCGCTGTCAATGGCCGCCGACCTGTACGGCGTGGCGTGCGTGCTTTACGAGATGGCGCAAGGACGGCGGCCGGGGGAGCGCTCATCCGCTGAGTCACTGCCGCGGCCACGGCAATGGCCTCGGCATTATTGGCCGGCGTTACGCACGGCGCTGGCCCTGGACCCCGAGCGTCGCACCATCAGCGTCGCTGAGTTGCGTGAGATGATGGGCTGCCCGTGGCGCCGTTGGTTTGTGTAGCGCGGTGTCAGCTGTTCACGTCGTGCAACCGGCAGTAGTCAGCCCAGCTCATGCCGGCCATCTGCGCCACTTCCTTGTGGACTTCGAGGCGTTGGGCTTCGAACGCCTGGGCTGACTCCGCTGTCAGCTTGAGTGTCAGCTCCCAGGCAAACAGCCCCTGGCGCTCGGCTTCAGCCTCGAAGGCTTCGTGCAGGTGCTCGGCGCGGTATTGCGCCAGGGTTTCGCCTTTGGCCTGGGCCGCCAGCGGGTTCAGGGTATCCAACTGCGTGACGATGTCGGGATGTTCTGCCAGGAATCGGTCCAGGGCGAGCTGGTGGTTATCGCCGGGTTGTGACAAGGCTGTGCTCCAGGTTGATAAAGGGGGCAGGGTCGAGGTGCAGTCGCGTCCAGTGTCCGGCGCCACGTTAACGGATGGCGGGTGCCGGCTGGCAGAACGGGCGGATCGTCGATCTGCGCGTCGAGGGCCAAGGATGGGCCAACCCAGGAAGTTCGACAAGCATAACGCCCCGAAATGAATGCCGAAAAAAACCGGGTGGCGCTGCAAAAGCCTTTCGCTCCCGCTATCAGGACGTGTAGCGTTAGCCGGTGTTTTCGGCCCTGCCTCCCAGGGACGGTAAGCGACGGACAGAGGGATGGGTCATGGCGCAAACGCTGTTCAAACTGTTCTTTACCCAGCGTCTGGCCGCCCTGGCCAGTACCGAGTCATTGCGTGCGATCCGCGAGGGGCTGTTGTGGATCCTGCCGTGCCTGCTGGTGTCGGCCGCCTTTCTGATCCTGTCCGAATGCGCTCGCGTGCTGGGGTTCGCCCCGTCGTTGGTGACCTTCCTGGCGGGGCTGCATAACCAGATCAGCTCGGTGATCCCGCTATTGGTGGCGGCCTCCATCGGTTACATGCTTGCCATTCAATATCGGCTGCCACAGTTGCCCGTCGCCTTCCTGTGCCTGGCCCACGTGGTGGTGGCGACCTTTATCCTGCGTGATTACCCGCGCACCTCGGCCACCTTCGTACTGTTTATCGCGATTGCTTCGCCGCTGCTCAATGTGCCCGCGATCGCCTGGCTGCATCGCTATCGCTGGACCCGCCTGGTCAACGAGGACCTGGTGACCCACAACCTCAGGGGCACCATCAATATGGTGATGCCGGGCGCAATCACCTCACTGGCCTTGGTGGTGGTGCTGTCGATGCTGTTGCAGATTCCCTATGTGGCAGAGCTTCAGGGGCCGCAGGTGATCGATGCGCTGGAATCACCCTACGGCAGCGGTTTGTTCGTGACCCTGATGAATTCGCTGTTGTGGTTTTTCGGCATTCACGGTGTGTACGCGATGCAGCCGTTGTTCGATGTGCTGGACCAGGCGGTGGTGCTGAACCATGCCGCCTTGGCCGCCGGAGAGCCGATCAAGTACCTGCTCAACAGTGGCCTGCTGGGCAGTTTCGCCTTTATCGGTGGCTCGGGCGGGGCGCTGTGCCTGTTGGTGGCGATCCTGCTGTTTTCCCGGAGCCAGTCCATGCGCCTGTTGGCGATAGCCAGCTTGCCGTTGTCGTTGTTCAACGTCAGCGAAGTGCTGCTGTTTGGTTTGCCGATTATCCTCAACCCGCGCTTGTTCATTCCGTTCCTGCTGGTGCCGGCTTTCAATGCGATGGTGGCGCTGACCGTGGTGCAGCTCGGCTGGGTGTCGCCCGCCGTGGTCAGCGTGCCATTTACCGCGCCGGTGTTGTTCAATGCCTACCTCAGCACCCACGGCGATCTGGCCGCGGTGGTGCTGCAAGTCGCCCTGCTGGTGATCGGCACCCTGATCTACGCGCCCTATGTGCGCGCGATCCATCGTCAGCCCACCGAAGGCGGTACGGTGTACCTCAAGTCGTTGGACATGACCTTTCGCGGCCTCGAAGAAAAAGGCCGCCTGCTGGAGTTGGACCCGGTGCTCGCGTCCCACAAGCTGCTGGCGCGCCAGGCCAACGAACTGAGCCGCATCCAGCAGATCAGCGATTATGAGTTCTACCTCGAGTTCCAGCCCCAGGTCTCGACCCGCACCGGCCTGTGTACCGGCTGTGAAGCCTTGATGCGCGCCCGGGATGCCCAGGGTACCGTGCATTCGCCCTGGGAATTTCTGCAATGGCTGGCCCAGGCGCGACTGATGCCGGATGTGGATGTGTGGGTGGCGTCCCAGGCCGTGCGTGAGTACCAGAAGTGGCAGAAAATCGGTTTTGCCTTGCCGATGACGATCAATATTTCCAGCGCCACCCTGACGGATGCTGCCTATGGCGAACGCCTGGTGGAAATCCTGGCCCAGGCCCACGGGCAGGTGTCGGTGGAAATCACCGAAGACGCGTTGGTCAGTGATATCCAGGTCACGCGCCAGACCCTCCAGAAACTGCAAGCCATCGGCGCCAAGATCTATATCGATGACTTTGGCACCGGGTATTCCGCCTTGAGTTACCTGCACCAGTTTCCGGTGGACTTCATCAAGATCGACCGCAGTTTTGTGGTCGCCCAGCACGAGCCCAAGGGCGCCCAGGTGCTGACCGGCCTGTTGCGCTTTTGCGAGGCGTTGAACCTCGGAGTGGTGGTCGAAGGCGTGGAGACCGCCGAGCAGTTGGCCTTCCTGAACTCAGGCAATGAGCTGATTATCCAGGGCTGGTATTTCAGCAAGGCGCTGCCAGGCGATCAATTGCAAGGCTTTGTGCGCAATCGCGCCAGCCTGGCCGAGGCCTAGGCCGACTCGTAGCCACCACCGGTCCGGGCGATCTCTTCGAGCAACCCGTCTATGCCCGCCAGGCGTGCGCGGTTGTCGTGGTCCCAGGGGTGAAAGCCGGGTTTGAAGTAATGCAGCCACGGTCGCAGCATCCTTGGGAACACCCCCTTGGGACCGTAGAGAAACTTGAGCATGCGCCAGAACCCCTTTAAATGCCCTCCGGCCTTGCGGTCGGCAATCAGCAAGCGTACGTGGAAATCAAACACCACCAGCCAGAAGAGCAGGGTGGTGGTGAGCATGGTCCCGGTGCGCAACAGATAGCGCAGTGGCCCGGGCTTGACCACGGTGTTCCACACATCGAACGCCACGGCCTTGTGCTCGGTTTCTTCCAGGGCGTGCCAGTACCACATCTGCTGGTAGCCCTTGTGTGAGTCGCCAAAGCGCGACGGGTCGCTGAGCAGTATTTCCGCGAGCATCGCGGTGTAGTGCTCCAGGGCGATGGTTACCGCCAGGTTGAAAGACGGCGGCAGGTGTTTTTTCTGCAGGTCGAGGATGAATTTCAGACGTCGGTCCAGGGTGTGCGCCGGCAGCCCCGCCGCTTGCAGCAAATCGTTATAGGCCACGTGTTCGCGGCTGTGCATGGCTTCCTGGCCGATAAAACCCTGGATCTCTTTCTTCAACTGCGGGTCATGGATGTGCGCGCGGTAGTGGCGCACGCTGTCCATGAAAAACAGCTCTCCTTGGGGAAACAGCAGCGACAGGGCATTGAAGAAGTGCGTGATGAACGGGCCTTGCTCATGCCAGTTCTTGATGCGTTCAGCCGGTAAGGCAAAGCGGATATCGCGACGGATAGGCAGCATGGTGCGTCCTCCTGTTCAGAGACGGGATTCGTCGTTGGTTTCAAGCATCGGCCTGCGTGGTTTGGGCGCCATGCGTCTGCTGGCGAGCACTACCAAGGCCTGATAGGCCGCCGGCAGGCAGCGCGCGAGCAGGTCGAGGCAATACGCGTCGCGGCCGATCAGCACGCGGCGCTTGTTCTTGCGCACACCTTGCAGGATCACCTTGGCGGCCTGATCGGCGTCGGTAATGAACAGCTTCTCGAAGTCGGCACGGGCCTGCTGTTCGCTGTGGATCAAAAAGCCGGTCATGTTCGCGTCGATACGGCTGCTGCGGCAGATATCGGTGCGAATGCCGCCTGGGTGTACACAGGTGGCCGAGACGCCGCACCGTTGCAAATCGAGCTCCTGGCGCAGGGCTTCGGTAAAGCCGCGCACGGCGAATTTGGTCGCGTTGTAGCCGCTCATGCCGGGCTGGGCAAACAGGCCGAAGACGCTGGAGGTGTTGATCACATGGCCGTCGCCGCTGGCCTTGAGGTAGGGCAAAAATGCCTTGGTGCCATGCACCACGCCCCAGAAGTTGATGCCGACGATCCATTCCAGGTCGGCATAGTCCACGCCTTCGACGGTGCTCGACAGCGCCACGCCGGCATTATTGAAGATCAGGTTGACCTGGTCATGGTTGGCCGCACAGCGCGCGGCCCAGTCTTCCATGGCCTGGCGGTCGGACACATCCAGCACCTGGGTGGTGACGGTCACCGGCGACAGGGTCGAGGTCTTGATCAAGGCCAGGGTCTGCTCCAGTCCCTGGCTATTCTTGTCCGCCAGCGCCAGGTGACAGCCTTCCCTGGCCAGGGCCAGGGCCAATGCGCGGCCCATGCCCGACGCCGCGCCGGTAATCGCCGCTACGCGGCCGTTGAATGACTTCATGACAGGCTCCTTTCGACACCGGCATTGGGTGCGGCTATCGCGCGCGGTGGTGCGTTGACCGGCGCCAGGCCGACGACATAGTCCTTGAGCGCAAAGTGCCGGGTGACCTGCTTGAAGCGCCAGGTCGAACCGGGCCACAGCGTGGTGTTCTTGCCGGTACGGGGATCGAGATACCAGCTGCGGCAACCGCCGGTATTCCAGATGGTGCGCTTGAGCCTGGCCTGCAGTTGCTGGTTGTAGGTGTGCTCCACGGCGGGTTTGACGTCGACCGTGGCGATGCGGTGTCGCTGCATGTGCTTGAGCGCATCGAGGATGTAGGCGACCTGGGCCTCGATCATCAGAATCATCGAGTTATGCCCCAGCCCGGTGTTGGGCCCGATGATCAGGAACAGGTTCGGATAGCCCGGCACCGTGGTGCCTTTATAGGCATGTGCGCCATCGCGCCAGGCATCCATCAGGTCGACGCCGTCGCGGCCGATGATGCAATCGCGGGGCAGCGGGTCGGTGGCCTGGAAGCCAGTGCCGAAGATCAGGCAATCGGCGTGGTGTTTTTTACCGTCGGCGGTGATCACGCCATCGGCTTCGATGCGCAGCACACTCTCGGTCACCACCTCGACATTGCTGCGTGACAGCGCCGGGTAATAGTCGTTGGAGATCAGCACGCGCTTGCAGCCGATGGTGTAGTCCGGGGTGAGGGCCTTGCGCAGGGAAGGGCGGGCCACTTGTTTGTGCAGGTGGCGCAGGGCGATTTTCTGCACCATCTTCATCAGCCGTGGGTGCAGGGCAAAGCCCACCACGCGACCTTCCAGCGCCCAGTAAAAAGCACCGCGTACCAGGCGCTGGGTGAAAGGCAGGTGCTTGAAGGCCCAGCGTTCGGCGCGAGAAATCGGTCGGTCGGGCTTGGGCATGATCCACGGCGGGGTGCGTTGGAACAGGTCCAGATGGGCCACCTGTGGCGCGATCTGCGGCACGAACTGAATGGCACTGGCGCCCGTGCCGATCACCGCCACGCGCTTGCCCTTCAAGAGGTAGTCGTGGTCCCACTGCTGGGAGTGGAAGCGCTTGCCCTTGAAACTCTCCAGCCCCGGAATATCCGGCAGCGCCGGGCGCGACAGCGCCCCCATGCCCGATATCAGCACCCGCGCGCTGACCTGGCGCCCGTCACTGAAACGCAGTTGCCAGCGTTGCTGCTGCTCATCGAACACGGCGCGTTGCAGGCCCATGTTGAAGCGCAGGTACGGCATCAGCTCGAATCGCCGGGCGCATTGCTCCAGGTAAGCGCGGATTTCCGTTTGCGGCGCGAATTGGCGCGTCCAGTCAGGGTTGGGCGCAAACGAAAACGAATAGACATGGGACTGCACATCGCAGGCGCACCCTGGGTAGTGGTTGTCGCGCCACGTGCCGCCGAGCGTCTCGGCCTGCTCGGCGATAAAGAAGTCGGTCAGGCCGGCCTCCTTGAGCTGGATGGCCATGCACAGGCCGGCGAAGCCTGAACCGATGATGGCGATGTCGATGGATTCGCTGTGGGCATTCATAGGCAGTCCTTCATGGGCATCGAATGTGCTCCTGTTTTTTGTTTTGTCTTTTAGATAGAACACCATTGCAAAGGAAAATTGAATTATTTATTTTAAAAAAGATTTTAAATAATCTACCTGAAAATATCGCCTACGCTAGTCCCTGGCTCCTTATGTGCGACCTGTCCGACGGACGCGAGGGTATGCACGAAGTTTAGGTCCCGGGTGTGGACGATGGCTGAGGCCTTGATCAATACCGGTCGGGCGGTCGGCAGCAGGGAAGCAGAGGACCGAGCTATGGCTGTTGAATGGGTTATCGCTGCGGGTGTGCTGGTCGGTGCGAGCGCGGTGTTATGGGGGTTCAGTACCTGGATGACACGGCGCATCGAAGCAGCTGTTCCAGGCAATGGGCGTTTCGTCGATGTCGAGGGCGAGCGCTTTCACTATTACGAGGAGGGCGAAGGCCCACCGCTGGTCATGATTCACGGGCTGATGGGCAGCAGTCGCAACCTGACCTATGCCTTGTCCGGCCGATTGCGTGAGCACTTCAGGGTGATCACCCTCGACCGCCCGGGGTCGGGTTATTCCACCCGTCACACCGGTACGCCCGCCGACCTGCCGGCCCAGGCCCGGCAAATCGCCGCCTTTATCAATACGCTGGGCCTGCACAAACCGCTGGTGCTGGGGCATTCCCTCGGCGGTGCGATTGCCCTGGCGCTGGCCCTTGACCACCCCCATGCGGTATCGGGGTTGATTCTGGTGGCACCGCTGACCCATCCCCAACGTTTGTTGCCACTGGTGTTCCTGTCATTGGCGGTGCGCCCGGCGTGGTTGCGACGCTGGATGGCGCATACCCTGACCATGCCCGTCGGCCTGCTGACCAAAGGCTCGGTGGTCAAAGGCGTGTTCGCCCCTGATGCCGCTCCAGACGATTTCGCCACGCGCGGTGGCGGCTTGCTCGGCATGCGCCCTGACAACTTCTATGCCGCCTCCACCGAGATCAACCTGGTCAACCAGCACTTGCCGGACATGGTCAAGCGCTACCCGCAACTGACCCTGCCCATCGGCCTGATCTACGGCGCACAGGACAAGGTGCTGGACTTTCAAAAACACGGCCAGGCCCTGGCCAGCAAGGTGCCGGGGCTTAAGCTGCAAGTGGTGGAGGGGCGCGGACACATGTTGCCAATCACGGCCACCGAGCGTGTGGCCGTGCTGGTGGAGCAGGTTGCCAAGCGCGTGCGACCGGCGCAAAACGCCACGCTGTTGCATCCGCCATTTGCCCTGGCGAGTAAATAATGGGTTACCCGACTTGCGGTTCAACGGCGTCAATTGCCTGGCCTAGACACCTGACTAAACAGCTGAAAAAGAGACTGATCGGTCACGGAAAAAAGCGCTCGAGAAACTAGTTGACGACCTAACGATTCCGCGCTATTTATTTAAAAAAATTATTTCAATGTCTAATTTGAAATAATTTTTGAAATGCCTAAGAGCGAATAAAATAATGAAAAAAACGTCTTTTATCGCATGGTTGGTTTCTCGGGGCAGTCAGCGCTCCGTGAACCTGTTTGTCGCCCCATTCGTTTGCCTGCCCACCGACTGCATTCGGAGGCTGCCATGAACCAGGCCCTGGCAGCTCCAAGCGTCTGGACCGACGGCAAGCGCCACCTGTGGTGGCTCGGCATCATGCCGCTGGCAACCCCCTTGCTCTCCGGCGCTCTCGCCATCACCACCGGCGTACAACAATTGTGGTGGGTCGGCGTACTGGTGATTTTTGGCCTGATCCCGTTGATCGACGGCCTGCTCGGTGAAGACGTCAGCAACCCGCCCGAGTCCGCCGTCAGCCACCTTGAATCCCAAGGCTACTACCGCTGGATCGTCTACACCGGTGTGCTGTTTGTCATCGCTTCGGTGGTCATCACCGGCTGGCTGGCCGCTGGCGGTATCGACTGGATCATCAACGGCGGCCTGCTGCACGCCACCGCCACGCTGGACCCTTCGAGCTGGATGGCACAGGCCGCTGCGTATGTCACCGAGCGCACCCAGCTTCACGGTCAGATCAGCGTATTCACTTACCTGGGCATGGCCATGTCCACGGGGGCTGCCACCGGCATTGCGATCAACACCGCGCATGAACTGGGGCACAAGCCCAAGCCGTTGGAAGTGTTCCTGGCCAAGGTCACGCTGGCCCCTACGTTCTATGGGCACTTCTACACCGAACACAACCGCGGCCATCACGTACGTGTCGCTACCCCGGAAGACCCCGCCAGCTCCCGCCTGGGTGAGAGCTTCTGGGCCTTTCTGCCGCGCTCGGTGTGGTTCAGCGCCCGCTCGGCGTGGAACCTGGAGCGCGAGCGCCTGCGCAAACTCGGCCTGCCGGCCTGGCATTGGAAAAATGGTGTGCTCAGTGCCTGGATGTACAGCGTGGTGCTGTGGGGTGCGATGATCGCCTGGTTGGGTTGGGCAGTGGTGCCATTCCTGATCATCCAGGGCATCTACGGCTTCTCGTTGCTGGAAGTGGTGAACTATGTCGAACACTACGGCCTTAAACGCCAGAAGTTGCCCAACGGTCGTTATGAGCGTTGCTCGCCACGGCATTCCTGGAACAGTAATCGAATTGTCACCAATATCTTTTTGTTCCAGTTGCAACGGCATTCCGATCACCATGCCAACCCCACGCGTAGTTATCAGTCGTTGCGTCACTTCGATGAATCTCCGCAACTACCCTACGGTTACGCGAGCATGATTGTCTGGGCCTATGTGCCTTACTTATGGCGACGACGGATGGATCATCGTGTGCTGAATCATTATGGCGGTGATATCACGCTGACCAATCTTCAACCTTCACAGCGTTTGAAGTACTTGGAAAAGTACAGCGGCACGATCCAGCCATTTTGATCTGAAGTAGTACGTTATTTGCGGCGTTCGTGATCTGTGTATTGCGCAGGTTGCTGTCGCCCTGGTGTTACCGATTTTATGGCAAGCAAGTTGTTTGACCCGAACAAAAATAATTTCAAGGGAAGGACGTACACCATGCAAGCACCTGCCAAGTTCACCACGCATATCGTATTGGCTGCGTTGGGTTTGATTGTCTATCAACAGGCCCAGGCCGCACGTATCGAACCGGCCGGCAGTGCCTTTACTGCCCAGGGCCCCATCAGCTTTTCCAAGGGCGCGCTGATCAGCGCCGACTGCACCATCAAAGTCGCCGGTAAGGTTGCCGCCGATGGGACGTCGGTGAATGTCGATAAAGTTGAATTCGATGGCGGCCTCAAGTGCAGCCGGGTCGAAGCCATCAACTTGCCGTGGGTATTAATTGCCAAGGACACAAAAAGTGGCTCGATGTCGAAGATCAGCGTAGATGTGCACGCCTTCGGCCTGGGCGGCAAGTGCGGCCCTTCCACGGCCGACGGCACCTGGGATAACGCCACCGGAAAGTTGGAAGCAGCCAATGTTCCGATTGGCGAAGACTGCAAGATCAAGACGGTGTCGATCAAGATGCCACCGAACTTCAAAGTGGTTGAGTAGTGGTTGGATGTTGTAGCGGTAATTGAATTGAGATTTGGCTGGAAAGGGAAGTTCTGCAGTTTCACCGTGACCTCTCGTTCATGGCCATTACCCCGGGCGAAATGAATTCGCCATAACATGTGAGGAAAAACAATGAAAAGCTTGAAAACCCTCGTTTGTGTAACGTCTTTTGCTCTCAGTTTCGGTGCAGCATCGATGGCCAGTGCGGCATCGATCGTTCCGAATGGACCGTTCACCAACTTGACCGGCACCATTACCGTACTTTCGCCTTCTTCGTCCGCCCCTGTTACTTGCACCCTTACTGCGAGCGGCACTGTTGCAGGTGGTGTGGCGACTATTTCAAGCGCTAGTTTCACTGGCGGCATTCTGTGTCCACTGGCGCAACTGAAAAGTCTCCCTACCCCAGGTTGGGTGTTGACCGCTACTAGCCTCAGCGCCGGTACCCTGTCCAATGTGGGCTACGTGATCAATGGTGCTCCTCCGCTGATTCCTCGGTCGGACTGCGGCCCTACCAGCATTGCTGTGACCTGGAATCAATCCACCCACGTTCTTGGCGCAACCAATCAAACCCTGCTTGGTCAGGGAACCGGCAACTGCACTATTCAATCGCTGACTGTTAACGCACCAGGCCTGACCGTTCAATAACTCGTTGGGTTAGAACCAGGGGCTGATCACCCGCTGTAGGCAGGTGCCTCGAAAGGGGCACCTGTTTGAAGTAAATAAGGCGACACCCGTAGCATCTTAAAAACGTATCAGCGATATGACGCGCAGGTGCTTCCGCGAGTGCTTGGGTTTTTTAAGACGCTTCCGCAGAGTCGGCCGTTGATAATAATAAGGAGTGCCGCATGAACAATAAGAAACTACAAGTGCAGGTCGCACTGGGGCTGGCGTTGTTGGGTGGAATAGCGGTAACGGTGCCGGTTCAGGCCGGTGGTTTTGCTACTCCGACTGTAGGTGCCGCTGGTTGGGGGCGTGGGTTCGGTGGGGGATCGCTGTTCAAGGGTGATCCAAGTGCGGCTTACAACAACCCTGCGGCAATGGCGTTTATCGATCAAAGCGTTGCGCAGTTCACCATTGACTACGCTCGCATCAATATCAAATACAAAGGTCAGGCCTACGACCTCAATGGTAACCCTCTGGAAAAAACACCTTTGAACCCGGACGGGTCTTTTGGTACGCCTTATTCCCAAGGTGACGGCGGTGAGGGTGGTTTTACCGCCTGGCTGCCTACCGGTTTCATGGTTATACCGATCAATGATCGCTTTGCTTTCGGCCTGAGCCAAGTGGTGCCTCAGGGTATGCGCAGTACCTGGGACGAGGACTGGAAGGGGCGTGATTTTGCCGTCGACACCAAGATCGAAACGGTAGGGCTCACGGGCTCTCTATCGTTCAAGGTCACCGATCGGTTCTCTATTGGTGCAGGGGCAATCGTCCAGCACACTAAAGGCTTCGTCAGCCAGAACATTGACCTGCTGGGGGCGGCGGCCGCCTCGCCAGCGGGCATTCCTTTCCCGTCAGGCGTGGGCAACGCATTGATGCGAGTCAAGGTCGATAACACGTCCGTGGGCTGGTTCACAGGCGTCGTCTGGAAACCCACCGAACGTGACACTCTGGGTTTGAACTACCACGCGAAAATCAAGAACAAGATGGAGGGCAAATACAACATTCGGGCTGATGCTGCGTTGAAAAGCCTGATGACTGATCCTGCGTTGCCCGATGGCACGACACTGGTGGGGGTCTTGTACCCCGGCTTGAGATTGCAACCGGACGGCGCCAACGCCGAGACTCGGCTGGATATCCCGGCGAATGCTTCCTTTGACTGGGTGCATGAAGTCAATGAACGGTTGACCCTGGGCGTCAGTGCGACCTGGACCCAATGGTCATCCTTCAAGGCTCTTACGCTGACATCGGACGGTAACCTGATCGTATCGATTCCCTACAAGTATCGCGATGCCTGGCAGTACTCTTTCGGCGGCGATTACAAGCTCACTGACGACCTGACCTTGCGCAGCGGTGTGTCGTTTGACCAGACCCCCACACGCAACTCAACACGTGATCCGCGTATCCCCGACGGTGACCGGATCTTCGCTTCGCTTGGGTTCGGCTACAACGTAAGAGCCATTCCTGGTTTAAGTGTTGACGCGGCCTACTCGCGGCAGTTTGTACAGGAGGTCAACCTGAAGACACACAATCAAGACCGCCTGGGTGGCTCGCGACTTGATGGAAAATCCGAGGGCAAGGGCGAAGTGGTCAGTGTGTCAGCGACCTATCGGTTCTGACCTAAACGGTGTGACGGCGTCATGAGGTAGTTGGCGCATCCGGCTGCCTCTTCATGTTGTCACTTATCGACGGGTCGCCCATGCGACCCGTTGCGATTTCCTGATGAACAAACCTGAGAGGCTGATCCATTCATCCGCCATTTTTTTTGCCCGTACATTAAATAAAAATTTCAAAACAAAATTTGAATTTATCTTTCCGAGTTTGTAGTGTGGCGTTACGCCGCAGCTCATTTCGATCTGCACCCACGTTTGCCACGCCCTGAATCGAGTCGAGGTATCTCCATGGTTATCTGGTTATTGGTGGGTTTCGCAGCCGCGATTGCCCTGGCGTATCGACAAGCCGCCGCCACCCTGTGGTTGGGCGCTGGCCTGGTCTGGCTGGCGGCGGGTTACCTGTTCAATGTGGTCGCCGCTTTCGGCACCACCGTCGCGGCGGTGCTGGTGGTGGTGCCGGCATTCCTGATGACGATCAAACCCCTGCGCCGTACCCTGTTGACCAGCAAGGCCCTGGGCCTGTTTCGTACGATCATGCCGGCGATGTCCGACACTGAACGCGCGGCGATCGAGTCCGGCACCGTGTGGTGGGACGCCGAGCTGTTCAGCGGCAAGCCCAACTGGCAGCGCCTGTTGCAAGCCGCGCCAGCCAGCTTGAGTGCCGAGGAGCAAGCCTTCCTCGACAATGAAGTCGAAACCCTTTGCGACATCGCCAACGACTGGGAAACCACCCAGGTCTGGCAGGACATGTCCCCCGAAGGCTGGCAGTACACCAAGGACGCCGGCTTCCTCGGCATGATCATTCCCAAGCAGTACGGCGGCAAAGGTTTCTCTCACTATGCGCACTCGCAAGTGGTGATGAAGCTGTCGACGCGCTGCTCGGCGGCGGCGATTTCGGTGATGGTGCCCAACTCCCTGGGCCCGGCGGAGTTGCTGCTGCACTACGGCACCGATGCCCAACGCAATTACTACCTGCCGCGCCTGGCCCGGGGTGAAGATATCCCGTGCTTCGCGCTCACCAGCCCCTATGCCGGTTCCGACGCGGGGGCGATCCCGGACCTGGGCATTGTCTGCAAGGGCCTGCATGAGGGGGAAGAAGTACTGGGTTTCAACGTGACCTGGGACAAGCGCTACATCACCCTGGGGCCCATCGCCACTGTGCTCGGCCTGGCGTTTCGCGCCGAGGACCCGGACGGTTTGCTCGGCGCGCCCGGTTCACTCGGCATCACCTGCGCGTTGATCCCGACCTCCCATCCCGGCGTCAACAGTGGGCGCCGTCACTGGCCGTTGAATGCGGTGTTCCAGAACGGTCCTACCACCGGCAAGGATGTTTTCATTCCTTTGGAGTGGGTCATCGGCGGCCGCGAACAGGTCGGCAACGGCTGGCGCATGTTGATGGAGTGCCTGGCCGCCGGCCGGGCGATTTCGCTGCCATCGGCCAACGTCGGCCTGGGCAAGGTCGCGGTGCGCGGTACCACCGCGTATGCGGCGATGCGTAAACAGTTCGGCCTGCCCATCGGCAAGTTCGAAGGCGTGCAGGCGCCGCTGGCGCGCATGGCCGGGCATTTGTATGCCTGCGATGCGGTGCGCAAGGTCTCGGTGGCCTCTCTGGACGCGGGCGAGAAACCCTCGGTGATCTCGGCCATCGCCAAGTACCACGTCACCGAGCGCGCGCGGATGATCGTCAACGACGGCATGGATATCGTCGCTGGCAAAGGCATTTGCATGGGCCCGAATAATTTCCTGGCGCGCGCCTACCAGCAAAGCCCCATCGCCATCACGGTGGAGGGCGCGAACATCATGACGCGGTGCCTGATCATCTTTGGCCAGGGCTTGATCCGTTGCCATCCCTACGTGTTCCGCGAGATGGAAGCGGCGCGCAACCCGGATCGGCGCAAGGCGTTGGAAGACTTCGATCGCGCGATGTTTGGCCATATGAGTTTCGTGCTGGCTAACACGGTGCGCGCGGCGGTGAATGCGCTGACGGGTGGCCGGCTGATTTCCGTGCCAGCCAAGACCGACCCGGCGCTGGCGTCCTATTACCGCCAGGCTAATCGGCTGTCGGTGGTGCTGGCATTGATTTCGGATATTTCCATGGGCGTGCTGGGCGGGGCGCTCAAGCGCAAGGAAAGTATCACCGGGCGCCTGGGCGATATCCTGTCGCAGTTGTACATCCTGTCCTGCGTGCTCAAGCGTTTTGAGGACGATGGACGGCCCCAGGCGGACCTGCCGCTGGTGCATTGGTCGGCCCAGGACGCCTTGTTGCGCGCCCATGAAGCCCTGGCCGAAGTGCTGGATAATTACCCCTCCACAGCGGCGGCGGCGGTGCTGCGAGGCTTGACGTTCCCCTTCGGCATCCCGCTGCGCAAACCCTCGGATCACCTGCTGGCCCAGGTTGCCGATGTGGTGCAGGCCCCTGGGGAGACCCGCGACCGTTTGTTGGCCAATTCCTACATCCCACGTCCGGAAATCGACAAGCTGGCCTACGGCGAACTCGGCTTCCGCCTGTTGCCGCAGGTGGAATTGATCGACGCCCGACTCAAGCCGGCGATCAAGCAAGGCCTGCTCGAACCGATGCCGATTTCCGCCACGGCCTTTACCGCCTGGCGCGTCAAGGCGCGGGCGCTGGACCTGATCAGCGCTGACGAAGACGCCTTGCTGGCGCGCTATGTGGAATATGCCGACCACGCGATCCAGGTGGATGACTTCCCCCAGGACTTCGGTTTGCTGGAGGCGTTGCAGCAGCGCAGGCAGGCGTTGGAGCCGGCGCCCAAGCGGCGCAGCAGCCAAAGCGAAAACGCCTCGGTCAATTAGGGCAAACCCGGTCAATGTGGGTGGGGGCTGGGTCCAATGCCAGTCAGTTAAGGTTTTTTGTAGGAGCGAGCTTGCTCGCGAAGAACGTCTAAGCAACGCGTTCATTCTGGATAAACGTGGTGGTCCTGAGTTCTTCGCGAGCAAGCTCGCTCCTACATGACTGGCATTAGGGCTTGCCCCCTCCCACATTGGATCGGGTTTACAAGGTCAGAATGTGTTGTGAGTGAATGCGGATATGAGTGACAGCTACCTATCGTTCGTCAATTCCCCCTGGGGCCGGCGCCTGGCCCAGGCGGTGGGCTTGCCTCAGCCCGTGCCGTTGCAGCGCCATCGCAGCGGCCAGCCAGGCCTGGCCAACCCGGTGATCGTCGCCGGGGCAGGGCGGCTTTCCACGCGAGTGCAACAGGTTTTCAGCGCCACCGACACGGTCACCGCCGCGCCGGCGACGCTCAAGGCGCCGTCCACGGTCAAGGTGCAGGGCGCAGTGTTCGATGCCAGCGCTGTGGTCGACCTGAAACAGTTGGATGAGCTGTACGAATTCTTCCACGCCAACGCCAAACGCCTCGGCCAGCACGGTCGGGTGGTGGTGTTGGGCACGGCGCCCGAACACTGCGCGAACCTGCCCCAGGCCATCGCCCAGCGTGCCCTCGAAGGGCTGGTGCGGTCGCTGGCCAAGGAGCTGCGCCGCGCGATCACGGTGCAATTGCTCTATGTGGCGCCAGGTGCGGAGGACGCACTGGACAGCAGCCTGCGTTTCTTCCTGTCGCGCCGCTCGGCCTACGTCTCCGGGCAGGTGGTGCGCCTGGAAAAACCGGTGGACGGCCACCCCAGCGTCAACTGGGATAAACCCTTTGCCGGCCGACGCGCGCTGGTTACCGGGGCTTCCCGTGGCATCGGCCTGGCGATTGCCCAGGTACTGGCCCGCGACGGCGCCCACGTGGTCTGCGTGGACGTGCCCCAGGCACAGGAGTCGTTGCAGCAAGCGGCCGCCAGCGTCGGCGGTTCGGCGTTGCCGTTGGACATCACCAGTGCGGATGCAGGGGCGTTGTTGCAGGCCCATGTCAGTCAGTTCGGCGCCTTCGACGTGGTCGTCCATAACGCTGGGATCACCCGCGACAAGACCATCGCCAAGATGACCGAAGCGGCCTGGCGCAGCGTGCTGGCGGTCAACCTGGAAGCGCCGCTGAACCTGAGCAACGCCTTGTTGGAAAACCAGGGGCTGAACCCCGGTGGGCGCATCGTGTGTGTGTCGTCGATCTCCGGCATTGCCGGCAATCTCGGGCAAAGCAATTACGCCACCTCCAAGGCCGGCGTGATCGGCCTGGTACAGGGCCTGGCCCCGAGAGCGGCAGCGCAGCAGATCACGGTCAATGCGGTGGCGCCCGGTTTTATCGAAACACAGATGACCGCGAAGATCCCGCTGATGATCCGCGAAGCCGGGCGGCGCATGAATTCCCTGTCTCAGGGTGGGCAGCCGGTCGATGTGGCCGAAACCATCGCCTGGCTGGCCCATCCTGCCTCGGGTGGGGTCAATGGCCAGGTCGTCCGAGTGTGCGGCCAAAGCCTGCTGGGAGCCTGAGTCCATGGACTACATCACACAGATCATTGACCCACCGCCCTCGCGCACCCAGCTGTTGCTCGACGGCGTACGCGCCTTGCGCAAGCCCAAGCTCGACGGTGCGCCGCTGTTGCCCAACGAGCGTCTGGTGCGTTCGGCGGTGGTATTGTCTGGCGCCGACATCGACGCTTATGGGCGTGCTTGTGGGTTCCGGCGCGAGCAGGGGGTGCTGCTGTCGTACCCCCATGTGCTGGCGTTCCCCCTGCACCTAATGGTGTTGACCCGTCCGAGTTTCCCGTACCCGGCCAGCGGCATGGTGCACCTGGCCAACCGCATCCGGCAGCACCAGCGCCTGCATGAAGGCCAGGCGCTGCGCCTGGAAGTCTTTTGCGAACGCTGGGTGGCCCATGCCAAGGGCCAGGCGCTGAGCATCGCCACCCGCGCCTACAGCAACGGCGCCCTGGCGTGGGAAAGCGACAGCCTGTACCTGCGCCGCGAGGTCAAAGACCCGGTGGGCGAGCCGTGGGGTGACGCCCTGCCGTTGCAGGAAGAGGGCCTGCTGCGCACCCAGCGCTGGATGCTGCCCGCCGACCTGGGGCGGCGGTTTGCCAGGGTCTCGGGGGACTTCAACCCGATCCACACCTCACTGATCGGCGCCAGGCTCTTCGGCTTTCGTCGCGCCATCGCCCATGGCATGTGGACCCTCGGCCGTGCATTGGCCGCTCAACAACCGCCCGGTGGTCTGGATCAGGCCCAGGCCCATTGCGACTTCAAGCTGCCGATCTTTCTGCCCGGCCAGGTCGCCCTATGGCAACACCCCGTGAGCGGCCCGCGCCGCGAATTCGAAGTGCGCAATTTCGCCGGCGACAAACCGCATATGCGCGGGCTATTTGTCTGGAATGAGAACCCTACATGAGTGACTACAGCTTCAACCCGGCCCCGACCCGCCGCGTGGCGATCATCGGCGGCAACCGCATCCCGTTTGCCCGTTCCAACACGGTATACGCCCACGACAGCAACCAGGATCTGCTGGTGGCTGCGCTGCAAGGCCTGGTCGACCGCTACAACCTCCACGGCCAGCGCCTGGGCGAGTTCGCTGCCGGCGCGGTGATCAAGCATTCGCGGGATTTCAACCTCGCGCGTGAGTCGCTGCTGTCGACCACCTTGTCCCCGCAGACCCCGGCCTACGACGTGCAACAAGCCTGCGGTACCGGTCTGGAAGCGGCCTTGCTGGTGGCGAATAAAATCGCCCTCGGCCAGATCGAAGTCGGCATTGCCGGCGGCGCCGATACCACTTCCGACGCGCCCATCGGCATCAATGAGTCCCTGCGCCACACCTTGCTCGCGGCCAACCGTGCCAAGGGCATGGGCGACAAGCTGAAGGCGCTGCTGAAGGTGCGCCCGTCGATGTTTTTCAAGCCGCTGCTGCCGCGCAATGGCGAGCCGCGCACCGGCTTGTCCATGGGCGAGCATTGCGAAGAAATGGCCAAGCGCTGGCAGATCAAGCGCCTGGCCCAGGATGAGCTGACCCTCACCAGTCACCAACGCCTGGATGCCGCGTACAAACGCGGTTTCTTCGACGACCTGATCAGCCCCCATCGCGGCCTGGCGCGGGACAACAACCTGCGCGCCGACGCCAGCCTGGAGAAACTCGCCGGGCTGTCCCCGGCCTACGACCGCCAGAACGGCACTCTCACGGCGGGCAACTCCACGCCACTGACGGATGGCGCCTCGGTGGTGCTGTTGGCCAGCGAAGAATGGGCGGCGGCCAATGGCTGGCCGGTGTTGGCCTACCTGCGCACGGGCGAGACGGCGGCGGTGAATTTTGTCGACGGCACCGAAGGCTTGTTGATGGCGCCGGCCTATGCGGTGCCACGCATGCTCAAGCGCGAAGGCCTGAGCTTCGCCGACTTCGATTTCTTCGAGATCCACGAAGCCTTTGCCGCCCAGGTGCTGTGTACGCTCAAGGCCTGGGAGGACGCCGAGTATTGCCGCGAGCGTCTAGGCTTGGAGGCGCCAATGGGTACCATCGACCGCGCCAAAATGAACGTCAACGGTGGCTCCCTGGGCTGCGGCCACCCGTTTGCCGCCACCGGAGGCCGGCAATTGGCGACCTTGGCCAAGGCCATCCATGAACGCGGGGGTGGACGCGGCCTGATTTCCATCTGCGCGGCGGGCGGGCTGGGCATTACCGCCATCGTCGAAAAGTAGCTCTATCAAAAACAACAACAAGGAGACTGCCATGAACGCTATCAGCCTGGAACAGACCGAACGGGTCTGGTTGAACGCTTACCTGCCCGGCGTCCCGGCGGACATCGATGCCGGTATCGAAGACTACCCATCGTTGCGCGAGGTGTTCCTGGAGCACCTGGAAAAATTCCGCGAGCGGGTCGCCTACGTCAGTATCGGCACGGAAATGACCTACGCCGACTGGCACGTGCAGGGCGTTGCGTTTGCCGCCTGGCTGCAAGGCCAGGGCGTCAAGAAGGGCGACCGCGTGGCGTTGATGATGCCCAACTGCTTGCAGTACCCGATCTGCCTGCTGGGCACCCTCCTGGCCGGCGCGGTGGTGGTCAACGTCAACCCGTTGTACACCGCCCATGAGCTCAAGCATTTGCTCAAGGACAGCGGCGCCGAAACCGTGGTGATCTTCGAAAACTTCGCCCACACCCTGGAAAAAGTCATCGCCGGCAGCAGCGTCAAGCGCGTGGTGGTGGCGGCCATCGGCGACTTGCTCGGCACCTTCAAGGGCGCGGCGATGAACTTCATCCTGCGCCGCGTGCAAAAGCAGGTGCCGGCGTTCAACCTGCGTGGCTCGGTGCGTTTCAACCAGGTACTTAAACAGGGGCGGGCGCTCAACCACTTCCCGGTCGCCATGGCGCTCGACGACCTGGCCTTCCTGCAATACACCGGCGGCACCACGGGGGATGCCAAGGGCGTGATGCTCAGCCACCGCAATATCATCGCCAACCTGCTGCAAGCCAAGGCCTGGGTCGGTGATCAACTCGACCAGGACAAGCAGGAAACCAACGTCACCCTGCTGCCGCTGTACCACATCTTTTCCCTGACGGTGAACTGCCTGATGTTCATGTGCCTGGGCGGGCGCAACATCCTCATTGCCAACCCCCGTGATGTGAAGCGGGTGCAGATGATCCTGCGCAAGGAGCGTTTCAATGGCATCGCCGGGGTCAATACGTTGTTCAACGGCCTGCTGGAGAATAAGGAGTTCTGCGCGCGGGACTTTTCCGACCTGCGCATGGTGATCGCGGGCGGCATGGCCACGCACACGGCGGTGGCCAAGCGCTGGAAGGAAGTCACCGGCCTGCCGATCATCGAAGGCTATGGCCTGACCGAATGCTCGCCGGTGGTGAGCATCAGCCCCATCGACATCTCACGCATGCGCGAGATGGAGTTCACCGGCAGCATCGGCGTGCCGCTGCCGTCGACCTGGGTACGCTTCATGCGGGAAGACGGCGAACTGGCCGATATCGGCGAACAAGGCGAACTGCAAGTGCGCGGTCCGCAGGTGATGCAGGGCTACTGGAAACGGCCGAACGAAACCGCCGAAGTGCTGGACGCCGAGGGGTGGTTGTCGACCGGTGATATCGGCGTGATGGATGAGCGCGGCTATATCCGCCTGGTGGACCGCAAGAAAGACATGATCCTGGTCTCGGGCTTCAACGTGTACCCCAATGAAATCGAGGATGTGGTGGCGTTGCACCCCGGCGTCGGCGAAGTCGCGGCGATCGGCGTGGAGGACGGCGTGACCGGCGAGAGGGTCAAGATCATCGTGGTACGCAAGGACCCGAACCTGACCCAGGAACAGCTCCTGGCCCATTGCCGGGAATACCTGACGGGCTACAAGGTGCCCAGGTATGTGGAGTTTCGCAGCACCGAGTTGCCCAAGACCACGGTGGGTAAAGTACTGCGCCGAGCGTTACGCTGATTCAAATGTGTGTACGTGATCTAGAAATGTGTAGGTGATCTAACAGGATGCAGGTGATCTAAATGTGGGAGGGGGCTTGCCCCTGATGGCCATGGGTATCTACACAATTTCCAGTGGTCTGTGGCGAGGGAGCTTGGTCCCGTGGCGGCCTTCGGGCCGACTGCTTTTTGGGGTTTGGGTGAGTACATATCCGTTGCTGCGGTAACGGCCACTTAGGGTTCCGCCCTTACGGCGGGTCACTTTTGGAAGAGCGCCAAAAGTAACCAAAAACGCTTCGCCCCAACACTCGGCACCTCGCCTAGGCTCGGTGTGCCCGAACGCAGGCTTTGGAGCGTGGGCCGCCGTCATGGGCCATCCCTGGCCCAGGACGGCTAACCCGGCGTCCTGCCGGGTTACCCACGCTCCAAAGCCTGCGTTCGGCCAGCGTGTTTGACGGGGCGATCCCAGATCAAAAACAAAAGCGAGGCGGCCTTAAAGCCGACCTGATCATTGAAGCGTACGCGGTGTGGCTTCTATTTCCTTAAACGCTGACGAAGTCAGCAATCTTTTGATCTGCTCTGGCTCTGGCTCTGGCTCTGGCTCTGGCTCTGGCTTTTGATCTTGATCTCAGGCGCCCCGTTAACCACGCTGGCCGAACGCAGGCTTGAATCCGTGGGTAACCCGGCAGGACGCCGGGTTAGCCGTCCTGGGCCAGGGATGGCCCATGACGGCGGCCCACGGATTCAAGCCTGCGTTCGGGCATACCGAGCCTAAGCGAGGTACCGAGTGGTGGGGCAAGAGCCCTTTTGGTTACTTTTGGGGCTCTTTTCCAAAAGTGACCCGCTGTAAGAGCGGAACCCTAAGCAGCCGTTACCGCAGCAACGGATATGTACTCGGTCAAACCCAACGACATGGTCGGCCCAAAGGCCGCCACGGAAGCAAGCTCCCTCGCCACAGACCGCTGAAAAAAGTTGTGTAGATACTTATGCCCCGATGGCGGAGTGTCAGCCCGTACAGTTTTAACTGATGCACCGCCATCGGGGGGCAATGTCGAATCGTCGCACCGCCCCTCCCACCTGCTCAAACCGTGCCCACTGTTACCCAGCGTTCTTCCTGGGCCGCCACGCGAATCGCCGTCGCCAACCGCTCCACTTCCCACGCCGCCTCAAAGTCAGTGCCGTCCGCCCCCTGGCCGGCCAGCGCCATCATCAACTCCTGTACCTCCAGCGTCTTCAGTTCGTTGTAGCCCAACTGATGCCCGGCAGCCGGGCTGAACGCCGCATAACCCGGCAGGGCAGGGCCTGCCAGCAAGCGCTGGAAACCGTCCTGGCCGGCACGGCACAGGCGCAGTTCATTCAAGCGCTCCTGATCGAACGCCAGGGTGCCCTTCGTGCCGCTGATCTCGAAACTCAGGTGGTTCTTGTAGCCATGCTTGAGCCAACTGCTGCTCACCGTGCCGCGTGCGCCGTTGGCGAAACGCAGCAGGGCGTGAATCTGGTCATCCACTGCGATGGCTTTCAATTCGGTACTGCCTTTGATCGCGGGGCGCCGGGTATGAACCGTCTGCGTATCGGCGCACACGCTGAGCACATCGCCGACCAGATAGCGCGCCATCGACAACAAGTGGCTACCCAGGTCCGCCAGGGCGCCACCGGCGTGTTCCACTTCGCAGCGCCATGACCAGGGTGACGCCGGGTCCGCCATGAAGTCTTCGCTGAACTCGCCCTGGAAACTGATGATCTCGCCAAGGTCGCCATTGGCGATCAACTGCCGCGCCAGGCCGATCATCGGGTTGTGCTGATAGTTGTAGCCGACCCGCGTCACCACCCCGGCCGCGCTTGCCGCACGGCGCATGGCATCGGCCTGTTGCAGGCTGACGGCCAGGGGTTTTTCGCAGTACACCGCCTTGCCTGCGGCAATCGCGGCCATGGCCATGGGGTAGTGCAGGTGGTTGGGGGTGGTGATGGCCACGACGTCCACCGACGGGTCGTTGACCAGCGTTTGCCAATCGCCATGGGCCCGGGCAAAGCCCCAGGCGCTGGCGCAACGTTGGGCGCGTTCGGTGTCGGCATCGGCCAGGGCGGCCAGTTTCAGGGTGACGGGCAGTTCAAATACCGCGCGGGCGTTGTTGAAGGCCAGGGCATGGGCACGTCCCATGAAGCCTGTGCCAATCAAGCCGATTCCGAGTTCGCGCATCGCCGTGGTCCTTTGGATTATTGTTTTCAGGAATACTATTAATGGAATAAAAATTCCCAAAATTCAAGATATGGAAAAATTAATTCATTAGGCGCGCGCTATCATTCCGGCTGATGTGGCTATATTCAGCACGTGGCCAAACGCCGTCAGTTAACAAAAGATAACGTAGCGCCGATTGTCAGACGATTCGAAAGCCCGATAGGATGGCCCCTGCTGCCTCCAGGCGCTCTAGATTGCAGGTTTCAGAGCCCAGGAAGGCAGCACGACCTAACAATAATAATGGGAGAAAGGTCTATGAGTGAGCCTGTCATGGGTTGGGTTGTTTGCCGCCCACGTGCCGCACGCAGGGTTGCGTTGCTGGCCACAGCGCTCTCGCTGTTTGGAGCCGTCGCGTTGCCGACCGCCGTCCAGGCCGCCAGCGATACCCCCGCCGCCGCGGTGTTTGCGATTGAATCCCCCAAGGCCGCCAAGGGCCTGATGATCGACGTGGTCCATGCCGGCAAGCGCCTGGTGGCGGTCGGTGATCGCGGGCATATCCTCTATTCCGATGACCAGGGCACTACCTGGACCCAAGCCAAAGTTCCCACCCGGCAACTGCTGACGGCGGTGTATTTCGTCGATGACCAGCACGGCTGGGCGGTCGGCCATGATGCGCAAGTCCTCGCCAGCACCGACGGCGGTGCCACCTGGAGCCAGCAATACCAGGACCTCAAGCGCGAAGCGCCGTTGCTCGACGTATGGTTCAAAGACGCCAGCCACGGCCTGGCCGTCGGTGCCTACGGTGCGCTGATCGAAACCACCGACGGCGGCAAGACCTGGAACGACGTCAGCGACCGCCTCGATAACGAAGACCAGTTTCACCTCAACGCCATTGCTTCTATCAAGGACGCCGGCCTGTTTATCGTGGGCGAGCAGGGCAGCATGTTCCGCTCCAGCGACGACGGCCAGACCTGGGAAAAACTCGAAGGCCCCTACGAGGGCTCGCTGTTTGGCGTGATCAGCACCGCTCAACCGCAGACCCTGCTGGCCTATGGTTTGCGCGGCAACCTGTACCGCTCCACGGATTTCGGCAGCACCTGGGAGCAGGTCGAATTGAATGCCGCGCGCGGCGCCCTGGAGTTCGGCTTGTCGGGGGCGACCTTGCTCGATGACGGCTCATTGGTGGTGGTCGGCAACGGCGGCAGCGTGGTGGTCAGCCATGACGACGGCCAGACCTTCAGCGTATTCAACCGCCCGGACCGCATTTCGTTGTCGGCCGTCACGGCGGCAGGCAACGGCAACTTGATTCTGGTCGGGCAGGGTGGTGTTCGCGTCGCCACGCCCACCGGCGCCGAACCGACAAAACAATAAGAAGGCGGGGAAAGAATGAGCAGTCATCACAACGATAAAGCGACCTTTCTTGAGCGCCTGATCTTCAACAACCGCCCGGCGGTTATCGTCATTTGCCTGCTGGTGAGTGTGTTCCTGTTCTGGCAGGCGACGTTGATTCGCCCGTCCACCAGCTTTGAAAAAATGATCCCGCTCAAGCACCCCTTCATCGAGAAGATGATGGAACACCGCAACGACCTGGCCAACCTGGGCAACACGGTGCGCATCTCGGTGGAGGCCAAGGACGGTGACATCTTCACGAAGGAGTACATGGAGACCCTGCGCCAGATCAACGACGAGGTGTTCTACATCTCCGGCGTCGACCGCTCGGGCCTCAAGTCGCTGTGGAGCCCCAGCGTGCGCTGGACCGAAGTGACCGAAGAAGGTTTTGCCGGTGGTGAAGTGATCCCGCAGAGCTACAACGGCTCGCCGCAAAGCCTCGACCAACTGCGCAACAACGTGCTCAAGTCAGGCCAGGTCGGGCGCCTGGTGTCCAACGATTTCAAGTCGAGCATTGTCGATATCCCGCTGCTGGAGTCCTACCCGGACCCGCAGGACCAGGGCAAGCTACTGGCCCTGGATTACCGCAAGTTCTCCCATGAACTGGAAGATAAGATCCGCAACAAGTTCGAAGCGCAGAACCCCAACGTCAAGATCCATATCGTCGGCTTTGCCAAGAAGGTCGGCGACCTGATCGACGGCCTGGTGATGGTGGTGCTGTTCTTCGGCGTTGCGTTCGTCATCACCCTGGTTCTATTGCTGTGGTTCACCAACTGCCTGCGCAGCACGGTCGCGGTATTGAGTACCACGCTGGTGGCGGTGGTCTGGCAACTGGGCTTGATGCACTTCTTCGGCTTCGGGCTGGACCCGTATTCGATGCTGGTGCCGTTCCTGATCTTCGCCATCGGTATTTCCCACGGCGTGCAGAAGATCAACGGTATCGCCCTGCAATCCAGTGAGGCCGACAACGCGCTGACCGCCGCGCGGCGTACCTTCCGGCAACTGTTCCTGCCGGGGATGATCGCGATCCTCGCGGATGCCGTGGGCTTTATCACGCTGTTGATCATCGATATCGGGGTGATCCGTGAACTGGCCATCGGCGCATCCATCGGTGTGGCGGTGATCGTGTTCACCAACCTGATCCTGCTGCCGGTGGCGATTTCCTATGCCGGCATCAGCCAGCGCGCCATCGCCCGCAGCAAGAAGGACGCACACCGCGACCACCCGTTCTGGCGCCTGCTGTCGAAATTTGCCAGTGCCAAAGTGGCGCCGGTCTCGATCCTGCTCGCGCTGGTCGCCTTCGGCGGCGGCCTCTGGTACAGCCAGAACCTGAAGATCGGCGACTTGGACCAAGGCGCGCCGGAGCTGCGCCCGGACTCGCGCTACAACAAGGACAACAACTTCATCATCAGCAACTACTCGACCAGTTCCGACGTGCTGGTGGTGATGGTCAAGACCAAGGCCGAAGGTTGCTCGCGCTATGAAGCCATGGCGCCGATCGACCAGTTGATGTGGAAGATGCAGAACACCGAGGGCGTGCAGTCGGCGATCTCGCTGGTGACCGTGTCCAAGCAGATGATCAAGGGCATGAACGAGGGCAACCTGAAATGGGAAACCCTGTCGCGTAACCCGGATGTCCTGAACAACTCCATCGCCCGCGCCGATGGCCTGTACAACAACAATTGCTCGCTGGCGCCGGTGCTGGTGTTCCTCAACGACCACAAGGCCGAAACCCTCGACCGCGCGGTGCATGCGGTGCAGGCGTTCGCCAAGGAGAACAACAAGGACGGCCTGGAATTCATCCTCGCCGCCGGTAACGCCGGGATCGAAGCGGCCACCAACGAAGTGATCAAGGCGTCGGAGTTGACCATCCTGATCCTGGTGTACCTGTGCGTGGCCACCATGTGCATGATCACCTTCCGTTCCTGGGCGGCGACCCTGTGCATCGTGCTGCCGTTGGTGCTGACCTCGGTACTGGGCAACGCGCTGATGGCGTTCATGGGGATCGGCGTCAAGGTCGCGACCTTGCCGGTGGTGGCCCTGGGCGTGGGGATTGGCGTGGACTACGGCATCTACATCTACAGTCGCCTGGAAAGCTTCCTGCGCGCCGGCCTGCCACTGCAAGAGGCCTACTACCAGACGCTCAAGTCCACCGGCAAGGCCGTGCTGTTTACTGGCCTGTGCCTGGCGATCGGCGTGTGCACCTGGATCTTCTCGGCGATCAAGTTCCAGGCCGACATGGGCCTGATGCTGACCTTCATGCTGCTGTGGAACATGTTTGGCGCGCTGTGGCTGCTGCCGGCGCTGGCCCGCTTCCTGATCAAGCCCGAGAAACTGGCGGGGCAGAAGGGCAATTCGCTGTTTGCCCACTGAGGGGTGAGGGCGTCTGGCCCTCACCCCAAGGTGGACCTTCAGGCCGGTATCACGGGTTCGCTCGCGGTAGCGGCGCGATCGCCAGGAAAATCTGGTCGACGGGAGGCGTGATCAGTACATAGACAATGTTGGTGACCGGTTCGCTGCCGGGGTCCCGGAGGTTGCGCAAGTAGGTTTGGACGTGTTCCTTGAGCAAATCCTTCTGGGTGAATTTGCGCTGTTCGGGCAGCTTCAAATGCGCCCGGGTGTAACGGGCGGGCGGGGCGTCGGCCGTGGCGTAGTGGAAGTGCGCGTACCACAACACCGCCGGCGGTTTTTTCGCCTTGTCGTAAACCGCGTATTCGGTGAAGAAGTCGCCGCTGAGGGTCGGACGTTGCGGGTCGGCCAGGCTCGTCAGGTTGATGTCGATTTCTTGATGCTCCCACAGGTAGTTGAGGCTCTCCGGTGTCGGCCATTGGCGCTTGTAGGCTTCACTGCACACGCGTTGAGCCTGCCGGTTCATATCCCGGGCCTGCGCGAGGTATTCGTCGACCAGGTCCTGGGCCGATAGCTTGTCGAGGTGATCGCGCTGTATTTCCTCGGCCAGTGCCGTGAGTTTTCTCGCATGGCCGGTGAGCAGTTCATC
This sequence comes from Pseudomonas gorinensis, assembly GCF_042015035.1. Classification (NCBI taxonomy): domain Bacteria; kingdom Pseudomonadati; phylum Pseudomonadota; class Gammaproteobacteria; order Pseudomonadales; family Pseudomonadaceae; genus Pseudomonas; species Pseudomonas gorinensis. Next base: position 4,374,223 of record NZ_CP167125.1, on the reverse strand, counting down.
CCAGTCGCCCGGATTGACCTGCTGACGGGTGAGGGGCGAGTCGAGTTTTTGCTGGTCGGTCGCAATCGTGTGATCAATGCCTTTGCGCTGTTCGATCAGCGCCTGGCCAAGGCTTTTGAGGGTAGCGAGTGAGCGGCTCTGTGGTTCGGTTGGCATCGGGGCGGCAGGTTCGTCTTCGGTGGCTGCCCAGCCGTCTTCGTGTCGGCTGAAGGCGCTGACGGTTTCACCGGTCAGCGTATCGGTGATGGTGAAACGTTCCTCGGCGCCTTGTGCACCGGCAGGCTTGAGTTCGCCGATGAGGTATTGCTTCCTACGGGTTTTGAAGACACGTTTTGTCGGCAGTTTGGGGCGCAGGTTTTTCGACAGGGGCAGCTCCACGTCCAGCGCTTCCTGCTTGCGCACCACGGCTTCCAGCTCGTTTTGTGCAAGCGCCTTGGCATATTCGAGACCTTTGAGCAGGCGCTCGGACTCCGGGCGCAGTCGACGCGGGTTGATGACCTTGAGCGCGCGGATGGCCTCTTCATAGCGGTTGTACTGCTTGAGGACCGTCTCGTAGACATCCCGTTGTTCGGCCAGCGGGTATTCGGCGCTGCTGCGCACTTCAACGTGAGACAGCAGCACCTCGAACAGGTCGATGTGCTCAAGGCGCCTGATGTAGAGGTCTTCTTCGGGCGGCGGCACGGTATCGGTCATTTCCACGCTGGCAGCGGCGAGATAGTTCAGCGCATTGAGTTTCAGGTTGTCGGAAAAAAAATGCTGTGGGAAGGCGATCTCATCCAGCAGTTTTTGACGTACCACGCGCCCGGCCCGCGAGTCCTGTTCCAGCCGTTGAAGGGTGTTCTCCATGGCTGCCGAGACCTCGCCCATGTGCTGGCGGACGTTGGCCGACTCAATGGCGTTGCTGATGTATTCGTTGTAGACGGTGCGGTCGCCCAGCAAATTGTCGATAAACATCCTGCGCGCCATCTCTGCCATCGGCTCCCCCGCGCGGGAGAAGCGCATGGCGTTGAGCCGGCCCAATAGCAAGGTGTGAATGAACAGCTGTTGATCCCAGATGGTGTTGAGGATTTTCTCGCGGTCGCGCACGTGCGCACCCGCCCCACCGACTTTTTCCAGTTCCTGGCCCAGCGTGACCATTTCCAGGCGCGGGGGGAGCGACTGGGCAAACAAGACTTCCAGGTTTTGCAGCAGAATCTCGAATTCGCTACGCAGCGTCTGGTGCCTGAGGGTTTCCTGCAGGTGGCGTGCTTCCAGCCCCGGCCTTTGTGCATCAGTCGCCTTTTTCAGCAGCTCTGCCGTCAGTTGGACGATCTTGCGTTGATGCTTCAGGGCATCCAATGCGTTTTGTGTGGGTTTAAGCGATGCATCGAATGGCTCCAGCAGTTGCGGGATTTCTTGGCTGAGTGCCTGTACGCGCGCGAGCACCTGCTCTTTCTTGCGCCGGTTTTGCGCTTGCAGTTCGTCCTTTCTGCCGCCGCCCAACAGCTTCAGCCCAGGGTCGAGGGTCCAGCGGCCCCTCCCGTCGGTCTTGAGCTTGATACCGGGGTGGTCTGGATGCTCAGGGTGAATGATGAACACCTCGCCAAAGCCCGGAACAATACTGACCCTGAACAACAAGCCGCCGACGGAGGCATGCCATCGGCCGTCAATGCTGTACAACCCCGCGTGGGGGCCGATCTTGACCGGCTCTGGTGCGGGCGTGGGCCAGGCGATGTTGACGGATCGCAGTTTGTCCAACAGCCTGGCCGAGGCGCTGTCGCTGGCCAGGGAATGGTCAAAATCCATCAGCGTGCGGCCACCCCCCGGTGGTTCCGCGGGCAGGCCGACAATGCCGCGCGCAACCACTGCTGTTCGCGTTGTTGCCGGGCCGGGCAGCGGGTGCCTGAAGGGCTCGAGGGTCAGGGCTTGTGCATCGAACGGTGGGGTGTCGGCAACGGGAGCCGGGGTGCCGTGATGGATCATCAACAGGCTGATGTTGAGCAACAGGTCGACCCACGCCAGCTCCCTCGCGGTGGGGTTGTCACTTTCCAGCGCCGGCAGGTCTTGGGTGAGGCCTTGCGCCAGTTGCAGGAGCCAACCGACTGCCGCCAAAGGCCCGCGCACGGCCATCAACAGCGTATTGAACCCCAGTTGCATACCTTCCAGGATCAGCGCCCAGCGGCTTTCGCGGTTGGACGTCGACTCGCGCTCGGCCTGGTCCAACAGCTGTCGGGTTTCACTGCCAAACAGGTACTCCATGAGGTTGCCGTGGTTGAGTGACTGAAGCAGTTCGCCACCGCTTTCGTCGCCAGCCCCCGCCAGTTCTGCGGGCGTGGGTACCCTGGGCAGGCTGTCGAACTCCGAACCCATGCCGACACGCACGATGTGGGGTTGCGTAAAACCGCCATGGCTGTAGATCGCCCTGGCAGCGTCCGGCAACCAGGCCAGGACGCTGTCCTGCAGGGGGCCGGGCTGCACGATGGCTGCGAGCAATTGCTCGCGGCGGGCGAATTCGCGCAGTGAGTCGGGATAGGCTGGACGATAAAGCACGTGCGGCCCCAACTGGGTGTCGAGAGGCTCGATGATGAACATGTTTTGCACGACATCCGCCGTCGCCCCAGGCCTGCGCAGAAACGCCAGCGGGCGAATGACGATGGCGTTGCCGTCGATGCGACGCGCCATGGGGTCGGGATCGAGCACCGCGTTCACATATTGGACGCCTCGGGAGGTCAGGCCCGCTTCGCCTTTGATTTTGTGCTCCAACGCCCGGATTTTCAGGTGGATGGGCCGTTGCTGCTGGAACAGCCGCTGGCGTTTTTGCGCCGCCTCGGTGTCGCTCATCAGCGCCTGGCGCAGGTAGTTGGGGTAATTCTTACCAATGTCGACACGCTGGATCAGTTGGAGGATGTAGTCGGCGGTCAGCCAGGCTTCCACTTCCCGGCCCCGGCCCCGGCGGTGGCTTAGGGTCATGCGCCCTTTGGGTCTTCCCGAGAGGTTCTTCAGGGCCAGGTCCACCAGGGTCATGGAGACCGGCTCGATGTAACCGCCCTCCAGGCTGCCCACCGGGACATGAAAGGTCAGCTCCACGTCATCGGCGGCGTACCCGGCAGACAATGTCTCCTGGCTGCAGGTACGCACGCCGCCCAGGGCCTCGGCGCGGTCCAGGCACAGTTGGTGGTTCAAGTGCTGGGTCGCGTAGCTGCGCAGTGTTTCCAGGCCGTCGAAGTCGGCGTCGCCCAAGGTCAGGCGCCGGATCCCGGCTTGTTCGATCAGGCATTGGCGATAGGCCAGGCGGTCGGCGGCGCTGGCGCGTTGCAGCCAGACGGGAAGGGCGGACTGGAGGGACGACAGGGTTGCCAGGGGCGTGGCGGCGGCGGTGAATAATCGGCCGGGGTTTACGGTGGTGGCGAACAACTGCTCGAGGGCGGTCACCGTAGACCTGGCGGGAAGTTCAATCGTGGCCAGGTCATCCAGTTGCTGGTTCAGTACCAGCGCGGCTTGTATCTCGAAGATATTGCCGTCGGGTTCATACTGCCGCCAGGTGATCTTGTCGGCCAGGAAACGTTGTTGCATGCGCTCGCCCCAGGCTTGGCCGAAGGCATCCAGGTCGGAGTATGAGTCGATCTTGCCGTCGAGGCTGCACAGCAACACCTGCGTTCGGCTGACGATCAGGATCTCGCTGGCTTGCAGCGTGAGTCGGGCGCCTGCCCGTTCCAACTCCGTCTCCAGGGTATAGGCGCGCACCGCGTTCTCGGGCCAGGGGCGTGCGGCGCGGGTGACTCTGTCGGGATAGCGGCTCAAGGTGCTGAGGATGTTCAGTGGTTGGGCTGCGTCACCGGCCTGGCGCGTGGCGGATTCGAGCAGCGAGCCTTGCAACACATCGGCCAGCCATTTCCAGCGACTAACGCCGGCGTCACTGTCCTGGCTCCAATAGGTTGCCAATGCCTGTTGAAAATCGATGAACAGAAGCGTGGGCAGTTCGTTGATGACCCCTTCGATGACCTCCAGGTCATAGTCGCGATTGCGCCCATTGATGGGATAGGTCAGGCGGTTGCCGGTGACTCCGCTCAAGTAGCTGTCCAGGCCCAGGCGTGTCGATACATCGGGAAAGCTGCCATCAGCCAGGTAGCCCAGCGTGACCTCCAGCAAGGGGAGCAGGGTGCGACCGCCACCTTCACGGGGCACGGCTAATCGAAGGTCTGCGAGTGGGTAGGTCAGCGGCGGGTATTTTTCCTTGAGGTTGGTGGCGAGCAGTTGCGCGGTGACTGAGCGCAATGTCGGGCAGGTGCGGAACTGGGCTTCAACCGCTTGTCGGATCGGCTGTGCGGCAGGTGGGGTGTTTGGGGCGGGCATGGGAGTTCCTTTTCCGTTGAATGAAGACGCGCCCATGCACGTTAATGTGCCGTGTTCGGGGGAGGTGGTAGCCCGTTAGGGGGGAGGCGGCTTGCTAAGGGGGGGACGGTGGCGCGCGCAACCGGAGTGGCTGCGATGGCGACGTGTTTTGGCGGGCAAGCCGTAATGCCTTTGTAGGAGCGAGGGGGACGCCTAGTTCTTGCTCGCGAAAAACGTCAACGATAACGCGTGTTTCCTGAATCAACGCGGCGCCTGTGCGTTTTTCGCGAGCAAGAACTAGGCGTCCCCCTCGCTCCTACAGAAGGCGATATTCGTTTAACTGACTGGCATCAGGGCAAACCGGCTCCTTGGCGCGGTTGGGTTAGAGCTTCAGGAACAGTTTTTCATCCAGTGGGGCTTTTATCTGGCTGCGCACGATGCTCTCGATGCGTTTGTTGTCCTGGCCGGCCTGGTTGATGAGGTCTTGTTGCGTCAGGAAGCGCTGTTCCGGGATCTTCAGGTGCGCCGCGCTGTGGTCGGCGCGTGGCGTGGTGGGGGTGGGGTAATGGAAGTGCGCATACCAGAGCACCTTGGGCCCATTTTTCTCGCGCACGGCATATTCGGTAAGGAAGTCACCGCCCTTGAGTTTTTTGCCACGGTTGACCAGGCCGATATCGACGCGTCCATGTGTCCACAGGTACTCGACGTTTTGTGCGCGGGGGGCCTGGCGCAGGTAGCCGTCACAGCGATGGGCAATGGCACGCCGGCGCATCTCCTTGGCTGCGTCCTGCCATTGCTGCACCCACGCCGCGGTTTCGCTGCGGGCGCCATGGCCGGCCTGGGCTTCCTGCGCAACTTGTTCCAGGCGTTGGGCCTGGGCTTCGAGCATGTCGCTCCAGTCGCTGGGGTTGACCGACTCTCGGCGCGTCGGGTCATCGAGTTTCTTTTTCTGGAACTGGATCGAGCGCTCGATGCCGGCCTGCTCGTCCATCAGCTTGCGAGCATTGCCGATCAAGGCTGATAACGGTTTAGGCGAGGGCACGGGCGCCGGTTTTATCGGTTCGGCCCGCACGATCTGCACCCACTCGCCCTCGGCCGGGTGCCAGCTGTAACTGGTCAACGCCTGGCCGTTGCGGCTGTCGAGGACATCGATGATCGGAATGTCCTGCCCGGCTTGCGCAGCCCTCAAGGTGCCGACCAGGGTCTGCTTGTCACGGGTCTTGAATACCCTTTTGTTGTTCGACTTGCGCGGCCGTTCCTGGCGCGCCCCCGCCACGGGCGGCAGGTGTTGCTCTTCGCGGATCAGATCGGCCAACTCGGCTTGGGCCTGGTCGATCACCCCTTGCAGGTAGTCGACGAACAACTTGCCGTACACCGGCCGCACGCTGACGGGGTCGACGTCCTGGAGTGCCTGGGTGTTGGTCAATTCGGCCCGGTATTGATCGATCAGGTGGCTGAGGACCGCGATACGTTCATCAGTGGTATAGCCTTCGTGCTGTTGCAGTTCGATATGGGAGGTCGCCACGCTATTGAGGTCTGCCCGGTTGAAGCGCGCCAGGAAGAAGGCAACCTCGGGAGACTGTGTGTCGACGCTGCGGTCGATGCTCAATTCGCGCAACGCGCTGAGGCGTTCCAGGTTGGCGTTGAATGGCTGGCCGGCCGGTGGCTGGCGCGTAGCCTTGATAAAGGCTTCGGCCTGTTTCTTGCTCGCGGGCGAATCGTTTTTCCACTCATCGAGTGCCTGGTTATACGCCTCGTTGGCCTTGATCAACCGTGTCAGGCGCTCAACCCGGTGGGCCAGGCTGTCGATGAACTCCGCGTAGGCCCCCGGTTCATTGTTGCGGGTGCGCTCGATCAGGCTGGTCAACGGTTCGCCGCTGATGGCGTGCGAGAGCTCATCGCCGACGTACAGGTAGTCGGTAGTATTGGCGCGCAGTGTTTCAGCGATCGCCTGGTATTCTTCGGCGCGCTTTTCCTTGAAGACGTTGAAGTCCTGGGCCGGGGTCTCGGCGGTGAGCACCTGGATCGCATGCTTGCGGTGGGCGATCAGGGTGTCGACGCTTTTTTGGTAGTCCTCCAGGCGAAGGCGTAACAAGGCGTCCAGGCCCTGGTTCTTCATGCGTTCCTGCTGGTAACGCGCGGTAAAGTCAGCTTTGCGCTCACCGTGGTTGGCCAGGCTCCATAGGGTCTTGAGGGTTTTGCCCGACGTTTGTAGGGCCTCTTGGGTTTCCTTGACACGCTTGCCTGCGGTTTCCATGGCACTCACCGCAGGCTTCATGCGGAACACTTCGTTCACGTACGTTGCGAGCTTCGCCTCGCTCAGTGCGTTGTTGCGCTCCAGCGTGGCTTTCATCCTCGCACTGGACTTGGGCATGCCGCCCTTGAGCTTGGGACGTATATCGAACTGCCATAGCCGCTGGGCATCGCGTGTCAGCGGCGGGCCGGTACGGGCCTTGTCCTGTTCATCGATCACGAAGACGCCGTCCAGGTCCCTCGCCACGCGGAACCAGCGGTTTTCAATACGTGCGTGCAATTTGTTGTCAATGAGGTACAGGCCCTCGGTCTCTCCGCTGCTGATGGGGGGCTCCGGCGTGGTTGGGCCGGGCACGCTGAACGAATCGATCAATGCGCGTTGGGCGGGGCTCAGTTGACGCGGGCTGGAAAAAGCAAAGTCGAAGGGGTGGTGACTGTCGGCAAGGCCATCGCCTGTCATTGTGGTGTCCTGCGTGACCACTGCCGGTGCCGACGAGGGTTCCCCGGCGGTACGGCGCAAGGCAATCGACACGTCCGGTCGCTGCGCAAATGGCAGGTGACCTACCGGCCGCTCCGGCGCCGTGTGTGTGTGGCTCAGTAAGGTGCTGACATTTACCAGCAGGTCGACCAGCGCTTGTGCCGGGTCGGGGTGACTGGGGTCGCTGGCTTGCTTGATATCGTTTTCAACGCTGGCCAGTTGTACCAACCAGCCCGCCATGGCGCCTGGGCCGCGCAGCACCGGGAGCAGTGTGTTGAATAACAACCAGCCCAGTTCTTTATGGGACGCCCAGCGGCTCTGGGCGTCGGAGACGGACTGGCCCTCGGCGAGCGTGACCAGGCTTCGCGCATTGGTACTGAACAGGTGTTGCATCAGCTGGCCGTCGAGCAACGCCTTGTCCAGTGCCTCGGCCGCGGCGTAGCCGTCGACGGCCAACGCCGTCGGCGCGGGCGTGTCGGGCGCATCGAACTCGTTGAACAGGCTGTAGTGCGTAATGTGCGGGGTCTTGAAACCATCGTTGGCGTAGATCGCACGGGTCTTGTCATCGGGCAGCCAGGCCAGGATGCTGTGTTGCAGCGGGCCAGGTGCCTGGACCGCAGCCAGCAGAGCGTCACGGCTGGCAAACTCCAGCAAGGGCGGTGCCAGCAGCGGGCGATACAGCAAGTGCGGGCCGCGTGTCGGGTCCTTGGGCTCGAGCAGGAACATATTGGCGACCACGTCCGGCGTCGCTCCGGGTTTGTGCAGGAAGGCCAGCGGCCGGACGGTGACGGGCTGCCCGTCGACTGTACGCGGGCCGCTGCCGGGCCGCGTCACCGCTTCGACCAGCCGGTAACCCCCGTCGGTTACGCCGGCTTCGCCCTTGAGCTTGAGTTCCAGGGCCTGCAGGGCCAGTTGCACAGGCACCTGCTCGGTAAACAAGGCGCTACGCTGCCGCGCCTGCTCGGTATCACTGAGTAGTTGCTGATTGAGCAGGGCCGGATAGTGTTGGCCGATATCGACGCTGCTGATCAGGTCCTTGAGCCTCTGCGGCATCTGCACGTCGTTCACCCGTTGCCCGCGCAGGCGAATCTCCATGGCGCCCTTGGGCAGGCCAGCAAGATTTTCCAGGGCCATGTCCACCAGGTTCATCTTGATCGGTTCGATATAACCGCTGCCGAGGTCGCCGACCGGCACGTTGAACGTGATCTCCAGGTCTTTGGCGGTATAGCCCTTGGGCGCCAAATGTGCGTTGAGCTGTTGCTCGGCATAGGTGCGCAGGTCGGGGATGTCGGTGAGGAAGGAGCGCCCCTGGTGGCGCTGCACACTGCTGGCCAGCGCCAGGGTCTGGCGTTGGTAGGTGAAACGGTCGGCGTCGCTGGCCTGGGTCAGCCATGGCGGCATCTTGCGTTGCATCTGCTCAAGCCGCGCCGCCGACGCCGTGTCACTGAACCAGTGCGAGGTGTCGCTGGCCTGGGTAAAGACCTGCTCCAGGTTGGTCACGTTGGTTTTGGCCGGCAGCTGTATCGCGTCCAGGTTCTGCAACTGTTGATCGAGCATGATGGCGGCCTGGGTATCGAACACGGTGCCATCCGACTCGGTGCGTTTCCAGGTCAGGTGATCGAACGTGAACCTTGCGCTGAGTTGGCGCTCCCAGGCTGTGGCGAAGGCTTCCAGGGAGGTATAAGGCGTGACGACGCCCTGGGCCGTCGCGTGCAGCACCAGGGTGCGTTCGCCCACCTGGCGTGTAATCAAAAGGTCCGGGCTGCTCACCGTAGATGCAGTGCCTTGATGCGTCAGGGTCGTGTCCACCCGGAATACCTTGGCGGCGCCCGCGCCGTACAGGGTGTTGCGTTCGCCCGCATCGGGGTAGCGGGTGATCTGGTCGAGGGTTTCGCGTTGCTGCGGGTCCAGGCCGGGTTGCTGGAGGCCGGCGATGCGCAGGGTGTTTTTCAATGTATCGCTGAGCCACAGCCAGCGGCTGGTGGCGCCAAAGGCCGGCTGGCCCCAGTACTGGCTCAACGCTTCGGCATAGGCAGGCTTGAGGTTGGGGCGCAGGCTGCGGATCGCCAGCTCGAGCGAATGGCTGTCCAGTGGGGCAGGGCTGCCGGTGTCGGACTTGACCCACTGGCGCGGGCCGGAAAAGTCCAGCTCGGCGCCGTTGGCCAGATGCTCAAGGGCAAGGTCCAGCAGGGGTGTCGGCCGGTCTGGCGAGGAACCGGCCAGGGCGGTGTTGGCGCTGTCGATTTTCAGCGCGTCGTCGAGCAGTTTGGCGACCACTGAACGCACGGTGGGGCGCGTGGCGAACTGGTTGGCCACCACCTTGGCGGGCGTGTCGGGCGGTGTGGGGGCTGGATGAGCGGCTGCGAGCTTGCCTTGCAGGCTCAGGGGCACTTTACCCCGCCCTGGGGAGAATAAGCGGGCGGTTCTTGTGGGTGTCGCGGGCTCGGGCGCCGGTGTAGCAGGTTGACGGCTGGCCGATGGCTCAGGTTCGATCGGCAACGAAAACGTGAACAGGCGGGGGTTGTTTCTGACCGATTGCATACAGGCACTTCCTTGGCTGGGGGAGACAAAAACAGGCTGGGAAAAATACCCGCCCGTTGCACGCCCAGCTTCGGCAATGCGTTATGAACTGTTTCCAGGTGCCGCGGGAACTCGGGCCCACGCCTTGAGCGGTGCGGGGCAGAGGCGTCTGTTTCGACGTATTTGTAACGCGCCCGGTAGCGAAACCGGCACCGTCCTGGGGCCCCTGGGCTATCATTGGCGTTTTCCCGTAGATGATTGACCTGCCATGACTGCCGAAAAACTGCCCGACGTCCTAGCCACCAGCGACATGCTTGAAATCGACGGGCTGCACGCCTTCGACTTCACACTCAATGATGAGACATTGCAGATCATCGCCATGGACGGGCGTGCGGAAAAACGCTGGAGCTTCAGCCGGCAACAGGTGGCGACCGCCACCTTCGATGAGACCTTGCAAAGCTGGACCCTGATCGGTGACTCCGGCGAGCACCGCCTGGTCTGCATGAGCGCGGTCACCGGCAACAATAACGATGAGGATGAAGCGGATGATGATGCGTAAATTCTGGCCCCTGCTGATGGCGGGCAGTGTCGGTGCGATGTCGGTGCAGGCCGCGCCCGCCGACACCTATGAACTGCTGGTGGGCAGCTACACGGCGGGCAGCAGCGAAGGGATCTACCGCCTGCAATTCGATAGCCGTACTGGCCAGTTCAATGGCAAGCCGGTGCTGGCCGCGAAGGCCGCCAACCCGTCGTGGCTGACGCTCTCCAAAGACCAGAAGCACCTGTTTGTGGTCAATGAGAACGGTCCTGGCCAGAAAGACCCGGTTGGCCGCGTCAGCAGCTACAGCATCGACCCGCAGAGCCATCAGCTGACCCTGATCAACCAGGTGCAGAGCCTGGGCAACGAACCAACGCATTCCAGCGTCGCCGTGGATGGCCGCTACCTGTTCGTCGCCAACTATTCGGTCCTCGAAGATCCGGGCGGCAGCCTGGCGATCCTGCCGGTCGACGCGGGCGGCAAGCTGTCGGCACCGGTGCAACTGAGCGGGCACCCGGCCAGCCGTGTGAACCCCGAGCGCCAGGCCTCCAACCATGTGCATTCGGTGGTGTCATCGCCGGATGGCAAATATGTGTTTGTCCAGGACCTGGGCGCCGACAAGGTGTTTGCCTACCACTATGACCCCAAGGCCAACCACGAACTGCCATTGACCCCGGCGACCCCTGCGTCGGTGCCACTGCCACCCGGCAGCGGCCCGCGACACTTGCTGTTCAGCGCGGACGGCAAGCACGCCTGGCTGACCACCGAGATGAGCGCCCAGGTCGCGGTATTCGATTACAACGACGGTAAGCTCACCCAGACCCAACTGGTGGATTTCGCCGCCGGGCAACCGGTGTCGGACCAAGCGGGTGCCGCGCTGCACGCGTCCAGCGACGGCAAGTTCCTGTACGTGAGCAACCGGGGGACGGCCAATCAGGTGCTGGTGTTCAGCATCGACCCGACCACCGCGCACCTCAAGGAATTGCAGCGCCGCTCCGTGGAAGGCGACCACCCGCGTGAGTTCAGCCTGGACCCGAGCGGCAGGTTCCTGCTGATCGCCAACCAGAAAAGCAATGAAATCGTGGTGGTTGAACGCGACCCCAAGACCGGCCTGCTGGGTAAAACCGTGCAGAAATTGCCGATCGATGCCCCCAGCGACCTCAAGTTCCTGGTGCGTCAATAAGCCACAGGCCCCGCACCGCGGGGCCTGACCCTTTGTATTAATTCGATTAATAGCGGCTACTGTTTCAAAGCATTTCTAAGGCTTAGCCCTCGGGCGTAAGTTTGGTTCCAAGGCCTTCCCCGGCCACTCAACCAAACGAACACAAGGGTTACCGACATGAACTTCAATCTCTTCTCGATCATCGCCGCTTCCGCCGTTTCCGCCACCGTGGCCCTGCCAGCGGCCGCCAGTGTGGAACTGACCGGCAAAAAATCCAGCACCAGCGCCTACACCCAGAAATACCTGCAACAAAGCGCCAACTTCTATGCCGCCCTGGATCACAAAACCCAGCAGTGAGCGTTGATTGACCCTGCACACAAGCAGACGCCAAACCACTGGAACGTAGCCACTTGCGTTCGAGTGGTTTGGCGTTTGTGCGTCGGGAGGAAAAAAATAGAGGTAATGGCACAATGACATGTGTTTAAATTTGACGCTGAAATATTGACTCCTTTCTTCCTGGAATCGACAGCATGGCACTCCGACTGGCAGCAGTAATCCTGTTCCTCTATTCCGCCCCGATCCTGTCCTCCGTGCAGCTGGTGGACAACGAGCCGGAGATCGCCCGTGAGCGATTATTGAACTTGGTGGAAGGCTAAGCCTTCGCCATCACCCCGATAAACAGCGGCGATTGCAGGAGCGTGTCCAACCAGCGCTGCAACCCGCTGTAGGGGGTGCCGGCAAACCATTCTCGATCGACATGCGCAAATTGCCGTACAAACGGCAGCAAGGCCATGTCCGCCAGGCTCGGATGGTCTGCGAGCAAATAGGCGCGATGCGCCAGCAACCCCTCCAGTTTCTGCAAGAACACTTCGCCCTCGGCCCGATGCGCTTCCATCGGTTGCTCCGGGTAGCGCTCGGCGTACTTGTATCGATTCAAGTGATGCTTGAATACCTGATCGTTCTCGGCAATCAGTGCCAGCACCGCCGGATCACCCTGCAGCAACCAGTCCTCCGGGTCGTGCTGCGCCAACGCCCATTGCATGATCGCCAGGCTTTCATCGATCACCTGAGCGTCCACACTCAACACTGGCACCGTGCCTTTTGGGGACAGTGCCAGCATTTCAGCGGGCTTGGCTTTCAGGCTGACTTCGATGATGCGTACGGGCACGCCGGAATAACCCAAGGCCAGGCGCGCGCGCATCGCATACGGGCAGCGCCGGAATGAATACAGCAGCGCTTCGCTCACTTGACCTCCAGGGTGCTCAGGCCGTTGCCCTGTCGCTTGACCTGGATCTGCACCGGGATGCGTTCGTGCATTTCCTGCACGTGGGAGATCACCGCCACCTTGCGGCCCTGGGCCTGCAAGCCGTCCAGGGCGTCCATCGCCAGTTGCAGCGACTCAGGGTCGAGGCTGCCGAAGCCTTCGTCGATAAACAGCGATTCGATCTTCAACGTACTCGACGCCATCGACGCCAGGCCCAATGCCAGTGCCAGCGACACCAGAAATGTCTCGCCGCCGGACAGCGAATGCACCGAGCGCAGTTCGTCGCCCATTTCGGTGTCCATCACCAGTAGCCCGAGCATGCTGCCACCGCGCTTGAGGCGGTAGCGGCGCACCAGCTGGCGCAATTGCACGTTGGCATGGTGCACGAGCAAGTCGAGGTTATAGGCCTGGGCGATCTTGCGGAACGTGTCACCGGTGGCCGAGCCGATCAGCGCATTCAGGCGCGCCCAGCGTTGCCACTCGTCATAGGCTCTGGCGATTTGCTCGGCCAGGGCGTGGTTGGCGTCCTGGCGACGTTGGTCGTCGGCTTGGCGCGCACGCAACTCGGCGCACTGTTTTTCGCCCTCGGCCAATTGCTGGTTGAGGGCGGCCAGGGCGCTGTCGAGCGCTTCGGCTTCCAGGTTGCCGTTGTGCAAGGCCAGGTGTTCGGCCAGGCGTTGCTCGCGCTCTTGCAGCAAAACCTTGGCTTGTTCGACGGCTTTTTCGCTGTGTTGCACCTGCTGGCGCAGTTCGCTGACCTGCTTGTCGTCGAACGCCAGCAGGCGGGCGAGGCCGTGGTCATCCAGTTCGGGGTGCAGGGCGCGCCATTCGTTGGTGCGGGCATCGAGGGTGTGCTGTTCGGCTTCGAAGGATTGCTGGCGCTCCTGCTGGGCCTTGAGGTCGGCGGCCAGTTGGATCAGTTGGTTGCGGATGTCCTGCAACTGCTGGTTGGCGTCGGCCTCGCTCTGGCGTGACTGCACCACCACCTGTTCCAACTGCTGCTGCCAGTGTTCGGCGCTGGTGTGCTCGCCCAGCAGCGCGGTGAGCGTGGCCTGGGCGGCCTGCTGTTGCTCGCTCAACTCGGTGACCTGCTGATGCAAGACGTCGAGCTGCTGTTGGCGATGCTGCTGGTGCGTGTGTTCTTTCTCGATGGCCTGCTGGCGTTCCTGCTGCTCGGCCAGCTCGTCATGTTGATGGCCAAGCTGCTCAAGGCGCTGGCTGACCTGCTGGTCCAATTGCATGAAGGTCGCGGCCGGGTCGCTGCGCAAGCCTTCCAGGGTGTCGGCGGGCAGCAGGCTGGCGAAGGCGTTGAGTTCTTCGTCGAGGCGCTCGCGGTCGTTGGACAGCTCGCGCTGCTGGTCGACCAGCAATTGGCGCGCCTGCTGGCTCGCGTCCTGGGCGGCTTGCAGTTGTTGCTGCAAGCGCCCGGCGTTTTGCTGCAGGTTGAGCAGGGCGCCCTGGCGTTGTTCGTCCTGGGTGATGCTTTGGGTCAGTTGGCTGAGTTGCTGGGCCAACCAATGGCTGCGTTTGGCTTCGTCCTGATTGAACAGCGAGGCCGCCAGTGGGTGCGCGTCCAGGCTGGGCTGGAGCGCGTGCTGTTGGGTTGCCAGGTGTTCCTGTTGTTGCAGGAATTCTTTTTGCTGGGCGATCAGGCCGCCCACTTCGCCACGTAGCTCGGTGAGTTTTTCCTTGAGGGTGTCGACGGCTTTCTGCGCCGTGGCCTCTTCGCTTTCATCATGGCGACCCAGGCTTTGCAGCAGGGCCTCGGGCTGGTGATACGGATGCTCATGGCTGCCGCACACCGGGCAGGGCTGGCCGTCCTGCAATTGCTCGCGCAATTCCTCGACGCTGGCACTGCGCGCCAGGCGCTGGCGTTCCAGCAGTTGCTTGGTCACCGTCAGGGTTTGTTCGGCGACGGCCAGTTCGGCCTTGGTTTGCAGGCCGGTCTGGTTCAGTTGTTCGCGCTGCTGCTGGGCGTCTGCGAGTTTTTGCCTCAGGGCTGCGGCTTGCTGGTCCAGCTGTTGTTGGCTGTCCCACAGGCGAGTCAGGTCTTCGAAGGCGCGTTGCTGCTTGCGATTGTCTTGCAGCAGGCTGGCCAGCAATTGGATCTGCTCGGCCACGGCGTGCGGCTCGGCACCGGCTTCTTGGTACAGCAGGTCGAGCGCGTCACGTTGTTGGGCGAACTTTTCCGCGGCGGTCGTGGCGCGCTGTTCCAGTTGCGGCAGTTCGGACTGGCCTTTCTTCAGGCGATTACCGATCAGCATCAGTTGTTGCAGGCGGTCGCGGTAGGCGCCCCAGGCCTCGCTGAGCGGGGCGAGGGCGCTGCTGCGTTCAAGTTCGGCGGCCAGGCGTTGCAAGCGCTCGGCAACGTGGGCGTGCTTGTCCTGCAAGCCCTTGAGCAGCGCCTGGCCTTCGGTGCAGGCGGTTTCGTGTTGCTGTTTGTCCTCGGTGCGCTTGGCCAGGTCTCTGGTCAAGTGGGCGAGGGTGCTTTGTGCTTCAAAGGCCTGGCGCAGCAACGGCACGGCGTCGCCCTGGGCCTTGAGGGCTTCGGCCAGTGCCGCCTGGGCCGATGCCTGCTGTTGTTGGGCCTGGGCCTGGCGGGTATGCAACTCGGCCTGTTGCTCGATGTGCGCCTGAATCTGCGCGGCCAGCGGCGTCAGCAAGGTGAGGAGTTCTGCCCTGCGCGCAAACTGATGGCGTTGCGGTGCCAGTTGGTCGAGGCGGCTCAGGTCCTGGCGCTGCGTGGCCTGGTTGTCCCACTCCGCTTGCGCACGCTGGAGCTGCTCGGTGGCACTGCGCTGGCGCTCCTGCCATTCGCGCAGTTCCTTGAGCCAGGTGTGTTGCAATTCCAGCTGTTTGAGCTGGTTTTGTTGGGTTTTGAGCTGTTGCTGCGCGTCGGCCAGTTGCTGGTCGAGTTCGGCGCGGGCTTCAGGCGCCAGGGGCACCACGCCAGTGGCCTGGTCTTGCAGCTGCTTGTGCGCGTCCTTGGCGTCCTTGGCCTTGTCGAAGGCCCGACGGCCCAACTGGGTGTAGAGCGCGGTGTCGGTGAGTTTTTCCAGCAGTTCGCTGCGCTCGTTGTCGTTGGCCTTGAGGAACGCACTGAACTCGCTTTGCGCCAGCAACACCGCGCGGGTGAATTGCTCGAAATTCAGGCCCAGGGCCAGTTCCAGCTGGGTCTTGTATTCGGTTTTCTGGCTGGCCAGCAGTTGGTCGCTGTCCAGGTCGATCAGGCTTTGCCGGCTGTTTTGCAGCTTGCCGCTGGCTTTGTCACGTGCGCGGTTGGCTTCCCAGCGCGCGCGGTAGCGACGGCCGTTGACGCCGACGAAGTCCACCTCGGCATAACCGCCGCCGGTGCCGCGACGGATCAGGGTACGTGGGTCACCGATGGAGATATCGGTATCAGCGTCGGGCATCTTGGCCTGGCCGGTATCGCCCAGGCGCGGCACCGCGCCGAACAGCGCCAGGCACAGGGCATCGAGCAGGGTACTTTTACCGGCGCCGGTTGGCCCGGTGATGGCGAACAGCCCGGCGCTGGCCAGGGGCTCGGCGGTAAAGTCGATCTCGAACGGGCCGGCCAGGGAGGCGAGGTTTTTCAGGCGGATGGCGAGGATCTTCATGGCTGTTCGCCCTCCTGTTGTACTTCCTGGAGCAGCACGGCGAAATCCTTCAAGGTCTGTTCATCCACTTCACTGCCGTAGCTGTCCTGCCAGGCGCGACTGAACAGCTCCTGGGGAGTGAGCTGGTCGAGTTCGATCAGGTGTTGATCGTCCGTGTCGTCGCTGCCGCGTTTGCCGGCGTATTCGGCAGCGATGCGCACCAGGCGCACGGCCTTGCCTTGCAGGGCGGTTTCGATTTGCTGGCGCAGGTCGGGTTGCGGCTCGTCCAGGCGTACCCGCACCTCCAGCCAGGGATGGCGCTGGGTTTCGGCCAACAGGTCGATGTCGGGCAGCTCGGCCAGTTGCTTGAGGATGTCGGCCAGGGGCGCCGCTTCCAGGCGTTGCAGGTTGACCGAACGCGGGATCAGGAGCGGCTCGACGCTGACCAGTCGTTCGCCCTGGAACGTCACGTCGAGAATCTGGTGCTTGTAGCCAATTTCGGAAAACGACAGTGGAATCGGCGAGCCGCTGTAGCGAATGCGCTCTTCGCCATTCACCTTTTGCGGCTTGTGCAAATGGCCGAGGGCGACATAGCCGACACTTTTATCGAACAGTTTGGCCGGTAGCGCCTCGGCATTGCCGATGATCAGGCTGCGCTCGGAGTCTTCCGACACCGAGCCGCCGGCCATGTGCGCATGGCTGATGGCAATCAGCGCCTGGCCTTTTTTGCGTTTGGCGTTGGCGGCGGCGATCAGCCATTCATGGACCTGGCCGATGCCGTGCAGGTAGTCGTCGCCCAGGTGCGCCCCGGTGACTTCCGCCGGGCGCAGGAACGGCAGCGCCAGGCACCACGCGGCAACCTTGCCCTTGGCATTCGGCAGGGGAATCAGCAGGCGTTCGGCGTCCAGTTGGCCGTCGTCCAGCCATAGCACGCGGCCCAGGGCATGGGTGTGCAAGCGCCGCATCAAAGGGGCGGGCAGTTCGATCCGCGAGCCGGAGTCGTGGTTGCCGGCGATCATTACTATGGTGAGGTCGGGGTTTTGTTCGTGGGCGCTGATGATGAAGTCGTACAGACGCTCCTGGGCCTTGAGCGGCGGGTTGACCGTGTCGAAGATGTCGCCGGCGATCAACAGCGCATCAGGTTGGTGGGCATGGAGCTGGCGCAGCAGCCACTCAAGGAAACAGGCATGTTCGAAGTCGCGTTCCTGGCCGTGCAGGTTTTGCCCAAGGTGCCAGTCGGAGGTGTGGAACAGACGCAAGGCGAACTCCGCGGAGAAGATGAAAAGGAGGGGAGTTTACCTGTATTGCGAACACGCTGCTTCAGACGACGCATAACCCCCTTTGGCAATCAGGCAGTTGTGACAAGCGGGCAGCCGTGGCGAGCAGGCTTGCCCTGCGTTGGGCCGCGAAGCGGCCCCTGACAAAGACACCTGCGCTGTGTCAGGCGCGCCTCAGTGGCTGGTTTTGGGGCCGCTTCGCAGCCCAACGCAGGGCAAGCCTGCTCGCCACAGCAGCCCTGTCTGCCGGGCGTTCAGCGTCGAGCCAACCCATCGCAATCAGGGGCAAGTCGAATCGTCGCACGGCCCCTCCCATATTTTGATTTGTGGAGTGTCAGGGATGCAGCGGGGCTTATTTGGGATATAGCGGCGGCAAGCTGGTGGTATCCGTCGCGGGGTCCTGCTCACGCTCGGCCATCGGGATGGCTTTCACCGCACGCCACAGGTCTTCGCCGACCCAATAGTGGCCGCTCTCGCTGTAGAGCGCGCCGTTCAACCCATCCAGCGCATCCGACAGCGGCACGAACCGCGCCGCCATGTCGGCCAGGGTTTCCGGCTGTTGCCGCGCCCACGCATCCAGCGCCTGGCGGGTGGCCTGGGGGTCGTTGGCCTGGGCGGCGCGCTTGAGGTCGTCGAGCAGGGTGCGCGGGCTCGGGCCGGTCTGGGCGGCGCGCAATACGGCCGGCTGCCAGCGTGCCCGCCACCACAGGCCGAAGCCGAGCAGGGTGGTGCAAGCCAGGATCAAGGTGCTCAGTTGCCACAGCCACAGGCGGCTATCGTCGGGGGCGGTGATGATGGTGGGGGTGGCGGGGGTGTCCACCACCAGGCTCGGGTTGTTCGCGACTTGCAGGGTGCGGGCCGGCAGGCTGGTGCGTTCCAGGTGATCTTCGTGGGTGTTCCACCACACCACTTCCACCGGTGGCAGCTCAAGGGCGCCGACGTGGGTGGGCACCAGCGCTTCGCGGTCTTCGCGGCTGCCGATCAGGCCGCGGTCGTTGTTCTGGTTGGCGAGCACCGGTTGGTCCGGGTAGCGGCGCAGGCCGTTGATGTCGGTGCTGGGCAGGGCCGGCAGCTGCGCGCTGGACAAGCCTTCGGCCTTGAGCGTGAGGCTGCGGGTCAGGGAGTCGCCGACCTGCACGTGGGTCGGCTCGGGGTTCCAGTTTTCGCTCAAGGTCAGGCTGCGTGCCGGTAACCAGGGGGCGTCGGCCGGGTAGAGTTCTGGCTTCGGCTTGACCGTCAGTTGCAGCGGCGCGGAGCTGACGTGAATCAGCTTGCCGGGCTTGGTGCCTTGCAAGCTGTTCTCTTTCTGCGGACGCGACTCCACCAACGTGGCGCTGAAGGTCTGCGTGGGTATCGCCAGGTTGCCGCTGTGCTGCGGGTAGATGGCATAGCGGGTTTCGATCACACCGTGGCGAATGCTGTTGATGACCTTTTCGTAGGTGCGTGACTCGCCCAGTTGCTCGATGCGCGCATCGGGGATCTGCAACGGCGTGAGGCTGCTGTCGTCGTACAGCGACACCGAGTGGTAGACGCGCAGTGTTAACAGGGCCTGGGCCTGGACGTACACGGTGGACTGGTCGAGGTTGGCTTCGACAAAGACCGGCGCGAGTTCGGCATTGGTGTCCTGGCTGCTGGTTTCCACGACTTGCAGGGTAATGGGCTGGGTCTTGTATTCACCCACTTGCAACGGTGGAATCACCACGTTGCCGTTTTCCTTGGGCAGCAGGGTAATGATCCAGCGCGTGGTGGCGTGATTGTCGCCACCCAAGGTGGTGAGCTGGTTGATCTGCCGGGTGCCGCTGACTTCGAACTGCGCATCCAGGGGGGACAGGTCCGGCTTGCCGAACTGGGTGACGTCGCTGGATTCCACCGTCAGTTCTACCGTTTCCCCGGAGTTGAGGCGGCTGCGGTCGACGCTGGCGACCAGGCTCGCCGCCTGGGCGTGGCCTGCCGATAACGCGAGCAGAAGCAGAAGGGTGGTGCGGCGGCTCATCGAGTCTTGTCCTGATGCTGTTGCTGTTCGTACCAGAATTTGCGCCGCAGCAGTTCGCCGGGGTTGTCCGGGATCTCCTGCAGCCATTGTTCCAGGGCCTGGCGGCGTTCACCGTCAAGGCTGGTGTCCGTGGGGCGCAAGGGCGGGGTGGTGGTCTGCTCATCCCCCAGCTCGCTGCCCGGCACGTCATTGCCACCGGCCTGCGGCGTGGCGCCGGCCTGGGTATCATGGGTGCCGGTTTCACCCTGGGCTGGGGATGACTCCTCGCCTCCTGTGGCACTTTGCCCAGTGGCGCCCGGTTGCGCAGTTTGGCCGGGTTGGGTGGTTTCGTCATCCTCGTTTTTTGCCGGCTGAGTCGGCTCGGGCTGGGCCTGTTGCTGGATCAGGCTCTCCACCAGGGCTTTGTTCTTCAGGGCCGGTTGCAGGTCGGGCTGGGCTTCCAGCGCCTGTTCATAGGCGTCGATAGCCGCTTCCAGTTCGCCGGACTTGGCCAGGGCATTGCCGCGATTGTAGTGGGAATAGGCGTCGCTGCCCTCGGCGAAACGCTTGATGGCCTCGGCGTAGTTACCGGCCTCGTATAGCGCCACGCCTTGCCATTGTGGGTCTTCGAAACGCTCGGCGGCTTCGGCGGGGTGCTTTTTCTTCAGCAGGTACTGGCCTTGCTGGTCAGGGCGCAGCCAGAGGTCCTGGAATTCGAACGCGTAGCTGGGCTGCGGCGCGCCCAACAGCAGCAACGGCAGGCAGAACAGCCAGCCCCGGCGCCCGGCGCAGGCGGCCAGCAGCAACAGCGGCAGAAGCAGCCAGTAGCCCTGGTCGGCCCAGGTGTCGAGGTGCAGCAGTTGGCCGTCGTTGCGCAGGGCTTGGGGCGTGTCGAGTACGCCAAGTTGGCGCAGGTCCTTGTCGTCCAGGCGCGCGGCGCGGTAACGGCCGCCCATCTCGCTGGCGAACGCCTTGAGCGTCGGGCTGTCGAGGCGCGGCACCAGGATCGCGCCCTGTTCGTCCTTGAGGAACTCGCCGCTTTCCTGGGTCACCGGCGTGCCTTCGCGGCTGCCAACGCCGAGGATCGACAGGCTGGGCGCCTGGCTGCCTTGCAGCAGCAAGCGAATGCCCTGGCGTTCCTGTTTGGACAGCGAGGAGCCAATCAGCAACAGGCGCCCCTGGCCGAGACCGCCTTGCTTGAGCAGGCCCAGGGCTTTGTCCACGGCCAGGTCGGCGCGATGGCCGGGCTCGGGCATCAGCGAGGGGCGCAGGGCTTCGAGCAGGTTGCGGCTGGTGGCCAGGTCGTCCGACAGCGGCACCAGTATGTGCGCACTGCCGGCATACACGACGATGGCGGTTTGCGCGTCGCTGCGCGCCTGCAACAAGTCATACAGTTTGCGCCGAGCCTGTTCCAGGCGGCTTGGCGGGCTGTCGGTGGCGAGCA
Organism: Pseudomonas gorinensis; assembly: GCF_042015035.1. Classification (NCBI taxonomy): domain Bacteria; kingdom Pseudomonadati; phylum Pseudomonadota; class Gammaproteobacteria; order Pseudomonadales; family Pseudomonadaceae; genus Pseudomonas; species Pseudomonas gorinensis. The sequence continues at coordinate 4,353,408 of NZ_CP167125.1, read as the reverse complement.
TCTCCGGGGTCAGTTCCAGCAGCACCACCAGCGGGTCGGACGGTTTCTGACTGGTTTGTTCCACCCGTTGCCAGCTCGGGCCGAGCAAGGCGAGAAGCGCGAGCAGCCAGGCGATGCCGAGGATCACCCAGGGCGATTTGCTTTCGCGCCCGTTGCCGCCGCTGAGCAGCACGGCGTGGAAGGCCGGTGGCAGGATCATCTGCCAGCGCCCGGCGCGTTTTTGCCGATGCCACAGTTGCCACAGCAACCAGCCGAGCAGCGGCAGCAGCAACAGCCACCAGGGACGGAACCAATGCGGCCACAGGTCGATCATCGACGCCTCCGCAAACGCAGGCGGTTCAGGCGCTGGCGCCATTCAGGGTGTTGTTGCAGGAAATGGCCCTTGGTGGAGAGTTTGTTGAACAGCCGTTGCAAGGCGTTGTTGGGCCAGCGCTCCTGGATCACCAGCAACAGGCTTAGGATCAACGCCAATGCCAGGGGGGCGCTGTAGAGCGCCTGGGCGGGGCGGGCCTGGGTGGGTTGTTGCTCGACCGGTTCGAGTTGATCAAGGGTGTCCTTGATCGCTTGCAGTTCCTCGCCGTCGCGCGCGCGGAAGTAGCGCCCGCCGGTGGCCTCGGCGATTGCCTTGAGCGCCGGTTCGTCGAGGTCCAGGCTCGGGTTGACGCCCAGGATCCCCAGGGAGCCGGTTTGTTCGGGGTCGGCACCGATGCCGATGGGGTAGATCTTCACGCCTTCCTCAGCCGCCAGGCGCGCGGCGGTCAGCGGGTCGATCTGCCCGGCATTGTTGGCGCCGTCGGTGACCAGGATCAGCACGCGGCTTTGCGCTGGACGCTGGCGCAGGCGTTTCAGGGCCAGGCCGATGGCGTCGCCGATGGCGGTGTTCTTGCCGGCGATGCCGATGCGCGCTTCATCCAGCCAGGTGCGTACAGTGCGGCGGTCGAAGGTCAGCGGCGCTTGCAGGTAGGCTTGGCTGCCGAACAGGATCAGGCCCACGCGGTCACCTTCGCGCGCTTCTAGGAAGTCGCCGAGCAGGTGCTGGACCAGGCTCAGGCGGCTGACGTCCTCGTCCTGCCAGTGCATGTCGGGAAAGTCCATGGAACCGGACACGTCCACCGCCACCAGTAGATCGCGGCCACTGGCGGCAATCGGCAGCGGTTCGCCGAGCCACTCGGGCCGGGCGGCGGCCGTCAGCAGCAGCAGCCACAGCAGCACGAACGGGGCCTGCTGGCGCCAGCCGGGCAGGTTGACCCGCGCGCGGCGGCGGGCGAGGCCTTCGAGGTCGTTGAGGTAGCTGACTTTCAACGCCGGCTCGCCGCTGTCGGCCGCCGGCAATATAAGCCGCATCACCCAGGGCAATGGCAACAGGGCGAAGATCCACGGCCAGGCGAACTCAAACATGTTTGCGAATCCAGGTGTCGACGGCTTGGGTCAGGCCCGCGATGGCTTTGTCATCGAGTTTGCATTCGGGTTTATAGGCGCCTTCCACCAGCACCATCCAGCGCGTGAGACCGGCGGCGGGGCAGCGGTTATCGAGGAACGCCAGCCATTTGCGGCCGTTGAGGGTGTGGCTCTGGCTGTAGGGATAGTCGTTGCGGCACAAGCGCTTGAGCAGGCCATTGAGCTGCTGCAGCCAGGCGCCGGCGGGGGCGCCGTCATAGGGTTTGGGCATCAGTGCGAGTTCCGCCAGGGCCGCGATGCGCAGCGGGTCGAGCGGTTGTTCGGCGCGAGCCAAGGGGCGCCGCGCGGGCACAAAGCGGCGCAACGACCACAGGCCCCAGCCCAGCAGCGGGATGATCAGCAGCAACAGCCACCAGCCGGGCGCGGGTGGCCAGAAGCCAATGCTCGGCGGGGCGATCAAAGGTTGCAGTTGGTCGAGGCTGCTCATTGCTTTTTAACCGGGCGTTGCGGGTTGAGGTATTCGCGCAGTTGCTCGACCATTTCACTCTGGGTGCTCAACGGCATCAACAGTATTCGCAGTTTCTGCGCGAGCAATTCCCAGCGGGCGATGCGCGCTTCGGCCTGGGCCTTGTAGGCTTGGCGCAAGTCGAAATTCAATGTGTCCAGTTCCAACTGTGCGCCTCTTTGCGCGAAACGCAGCAGCCCGGCGGCGGGCAGGGCATGGTCCAGCGGGTCGGAGATCGGCATCAGCAGCAAGTCGCAATGGCGTGACAGCAGGCTCAGTTGTTGTTCTGCACCTTCGGTGAGGGCGCGTTCATCACAGATCACGATCACCAGGCTGCCCGGGCGCAGGACTTCACGCCCACGGCGCAGGGCCATGCCCAGGGCGTCGGCTTCGGGGCGGCTCTCGGTGTTGAGGCTCTGGTTGACCCGCACCAGGCGGTTGAGCAATTGCAGCAGGCTTTGCTTGCTGCGCCGGGGTTTGATTTCGTAGTGCTCGTTGTCACCGAACACCAGCCCGCCGACGCGGTCGTTATGCCCCAGGGCTGCCCATCCGATCAGGCTGGCGGCCTGGGCCGCCAGCACCGACTTGAACATCTGCCCCGAACCGAAAAACAGCCGGCAGCTTTGCTCCACCATAATAAAGATCGGGCGTTCGCGTTCTTCGTGGAACAGCTTGGTATGCGGTTCCTGGGTGCGCGCGGTCACACGCCAGTCGATGGTGCGCACGTCGTCCCCGGCCTGGTACACGCGCACCTGGTCGAAGTCGACGCCGCGCCCGCGCAGTTTGGAGTGGTGCAGGCCGATCAGCGGGCTGCGCTGGCTCGGCGTGGAAAACAGCTGCACTTCGCGCACGCGGTGGCGCATCTCAATCAATTCGCTGAGGGTGACGCGGATTCCATCGCTGGCGTTCATCGACTTCAAGCGACGGCAACGACGTCGAGAATGCGTTGTACCACGCGGTCCTGGTCGATCCCGGCGGCTTCGGCTTCGAAGGACAGGATGATGCGGTGGCGCAGCACGTCGAACAGCACCGCCTGGATATCTTCCGGGCTGACGAAGTCACGCCCGGCCAGCCAGGCATGGGCACGGGCGCAGCGGTCGAGGGCGATGGAGCCGCGCGGGCTGGCGCCGTAGGCGATCCATTCGGCCATCTCCGGGTCGAACTTGGCCGGGGTGCGCGTGGCCATGACCAACTGCACCAGGTATTCCTCCACCGCATCGGCCATGTACAGGCCGAGGATTTCCTTGCGCGCGGCAAAGATCGCCTGCTGGCTGACGCGGCGTTCAGGCTTGGTTTCGCCGTTGAGCGCTTCGCCCCGCGCCTGTTGCAGGATGCGCCGCTCCACGGCGGCGTCCGGGAAGCCGATCTTGACATGCATCAGGAAGCGGTCGAGCTGGGCTTCGGGCAACGGGTAGGTGCCTTCCTGCTCGATGGGGTTCTGCGTGGCCATCACCAGAAACAGCGGCGACAGCTCATAGGTGCTGCGCCCGACACTGACCTGGCGCTCGGCCATGGCCTCCAGCAAGGCGGATTGCACCTTGGCCGGGGCACGGTTGATTTCGTCGGCCAGCACCAGGTTGTGGAAGATCGGCCCCTGTTGGAACACGAAGCTGCCGGTTTCCGGGCGATAGATCTCGGTGCCGGTGATATCGGCCGGCAACAGGTCGGGAGTGAACTGGATGCGATGGAACTGCGCTTCGATGCCTTCGGCCAGCTCTTTGATCGCCTTGGTCTTGGCCAGGCCCGGCGCGCCTTCCACCAGCATGTGGCCGTCGGCGAGCAGGGCGATGAGCAGGCGATCGATGAGTTTTTCCTGGCCGAGAATCTGCGTAGAAAGAAAGGTTCGCAGCGCAAGCAGCGCTTCACGATGTTCCATCGATGACGGTTCCTGGAGAGATGAGCCTGGTGGTCGAGCGCGAGCGCCAGGCTTGGGAGGCTTACTTTAATGCATCGAAGGGGGTGGCGACTAACGGCGTCACGGGTATTTTCAGAAAAACTTGTAGGGTTTTTGTGTGGGAACACAGTCAATGTGGGAGGGGGCTACATCCCGATGGCGGCGCGTCAGTCACAGATGTATTAACTGACCCGATGCTATCGGGGGCAAGCCCCCTTCCACATTTGATCGATGGTGCAGCTTAAATCCGGATGAAAGTGCCGGTGCCTTTGAGGATGTTTTGCAGGGTTTGCTCGACTTCGGCCAAGTCCGAGGCGGCTGTGGCATGGGTGATTGCCAGGTGGTCCTTGCCGCCCAGGGCGTCGGCGTCGCCTGCGGCGAGTTCTACCTGCAGCGTGGTATCACTCAGGGTGACCTTCAGGCCGTCCAGGGTCGACGGCTCGTAATCCCAGGTCAGCTCGACTTCGTTTTCATCCGGATACCGGGTCAACATGAACATCTCGCCGTTTTTACCGTGGCAGCAGAGCATGGCCATGTTGTCTTCTTCGTCGTCGCACGGGGTGGCCATCAATGCGTCGGTTTTCAGCTGCAGCATGGGGAATCCTGTGTGGGGGAGGGTGTTGCGTGGGCAATTGTGCCATTGCGGCGAATTTTGTGCTGCATCCTGTGTCAGACCCAGTGCATGACCTGATGGGCAAGATCGGTCATTTCTGGTACTCGCTGCGGCGAAAACAGCCGGTTTTTCTGCGGGAAAATCCGGGTTGTCCAAGTCGCAACCGCAAGCCTGCTTACCGATGACCGAATATGTCGCAGCACCGCAAGCAGCGGTCTTCCTACACTCGTTAAGCTGCGCAACGGATGTGCCCTGTGCCGGGAGCCTGACCTGCCCGTCGTACCGTCGCCCGGCAAGGTGTACGTTCAATGGACGTTGTATGTGACCTGACTGTCTTGTCCAGCTTCACCCACCTGTCACCCTGATTCGTTTAAGGTGCTTAACTCGTTACCTGCGAACAGAGCTGACGGTCTCCCCGCAAGGGGATAACACGCGACGCTTCCATCAATAACAAGCCCAAGCGGAGTACCACAGATGGCGTTCTTCACCGCAGCCAGCAAGGCCGACTTCCAGCATCAACTGCAAGCGGCACTGGCGCAGCACATCAGTGAACAGGCACTGCCACAAGTGGCGCTGTTCGCTGAGCAATTCTTCGGCATTATTTCCCTGGACGAACTGACCCAGCGTCGCCTTTCCGACCTGGCCGGTTGCACCCTGTCTGCCTGGCGCCTGCTTGAGCGCTTTGATCACACCGAATCGCAAGTGCGGGTCTATAACCCCGATTATGAACGTCATGGCTGGCAGTCGACCCACACTGCGGTCGAAGTGCTGCACCATGACCTGCCATTTCTGGTGGACTCGGTACGCACCGAGCTGAACCGCCGTGGCTACAGCATTCACACCCTGCAAACCACCGTGCTCAGCGTACGCCGTGGCAGCAAGGGCGAATTGCTGGAAATCCTGCCTAAAGGCACCCAGGGCGAAGGCATCCAGCAAGAATCGCTGATGTACCTGGAAATCGACCGCTGCGCCAACGCCGCCGAACTCAACGTGCTGAGCAAAGAGCTGGAGCAGGTATTGGGCGAAGTGCGCGTGGCCGTGGCCGATTTCGAGCCGATGAAGGCCAAGGTCCAGCAGCTGCTGGAAAGCATCGACGCCAGCCCGTTCGGTATCGACGGCGAAGAAAAGGCCGAGATCAAGAACTTCCTGGAATGGCTGGTGGGCAACCACTTCACGTTCCTGGGCTATGAGGAATTCGTGGTACGTGACGAGGCGGATGGCGGTCATATCGAATATGACGCCAGCTCGTTCCTCGGCCTGACCAAGCTGCTGCGCGCCGGCCTGACCGCCGACGACCTGCGCATCGAAGACTATGCCGTGTCCTACCTGCGCGAGCCGACCGTGCTGTCGTTCGCCAAGGCCGCGCACCCGAGCCGCGTACACCGCCCGGCGTACCCGGACTACGTGTCGATCCGCCAGATCGATGCCGACGGCAAGGTCGTCAAGGAATGCCGCTTCATGGGCCTGTACACCTCGTCGGTGTATGGCGAAAGCGTGCGGGTGATCCCTTATATCCGTCGCAAGGTCGCGGAAATCGAACGCCGTTCGGGCTTCCAGGCCAAGGCGCACCTGGGCAAGGAGCTGGCCCAGGTCGTTGAAGTATTGCCCCGTGACGACCTGTTCCAGACCCCGGTCGACGAGCTGTTCAGCACCGTGATGTCGATCGTGCAGATCCAGGAGCGCAACAAGATCCGCGTGTTCCTGCGCAAAGACCCGTACGGTCGTTTCTGCTACTGCCTGGCCTATGTGCCACGCGATATCTATTCCACCGAAGTGCGCCAGAAGATCCAGCAAGTGCTGATGGATCGCCTGAAAGCCTCGGACTGCGAATTCTGGACCTTCTTCTCCGAGTCCGTGTTGGCCCGTGTACAACTGATTCTGCGGGTCGACCCGAAGAACCGCCTGGACATCGACCCGCTGCAACTGGAAAAAGAAGTGGTGCAGGCCTGCCGCAGCTGGCAGGACGACTACTCCAGCCTGGTCGTGGAAAGCTTCGGCGAAGCCCACGGCACCAACGTGCTGGCCGACTTCCCGAAAGGCTTCCCGGCCGGTTACCGCGAGCGTTTCGCGGCGCATTCGGCCGTGGTCGACATGCAGCACCTGCTCAGCCTCACCGAAGCCAACCCGCTGGTGATGAGTTTCTACCAGCCGTTGGGCCAGGTGTCCGGCCAGCGCGAGCTGCATTGCAAGCTCTACCACGCGGATACCCCGCTGGCCCTGTCCGACGTCCTGCCGATCCTGGAAAACCTGGGCCTGCGTGTGCTGGGTGAATTCCCGTATCGCCTGCGCCATGCCAATGGCCGCGAGTTCTGGATCCACGATTTTGCGTTCATCGCCGCCGAAGGCGTGAACCTGGACATCCAGCAGCTCAACGACACCCTGCAGGACGCGTTCGTGCATATCGTGCATGGCGATGCCGAGAACGATGCGTTCAACCGCCTGGTGCTCACCGCTGGCCTGCCATGGCGTGACGTCGCGCTGCTGCGTGCCTATGCCCGTTACCTCAAGCAGATTCGCCTGGGCTTCGACCTGGGCTACATCGCCAGTACCCTGAACAACCACACCGACATCGCCCGCGAGTTGACCCGGTTGTTCAAGACCCGCTTCTACCTGGCGCGCAAGCTCAACGCCGACGACCTGGAAGACAAGCAGCAACGTCTGGAGCAAGCGATCCTCACGGCCCTGGACGACGTCCAGGTGCTCAACGAAGACCGCATCCTGCGTCGCTACCTGGACCTGATCAAGGCCACCCTGCGCACCAACTTCTACCAGACCGACGCCAACGGCCAGAACAAGTCGTACTTCAGCTTCAAGTTCGACCCGCGCGCGATTCCCGAGCTGCCCAAGCCGGTGCCGAAGTTTGAAATCTTCGTCTACTCGCCACGGGTCGAAGGCGTGCACCTGCGCTTTGGCAACGTTGCCCGTGGCGGCCTGCGCTGGTCCGATCGTGAAGAAGACTTCCGTACCGAAGTGCTCGGCCTGGTAAAAGCCCAGCAAGTGAAGAACTCGGTGATCGTGCCGGTGGGCGCCAAGGGCGGTTTCCTGCCGCGTCGTCTGCCATTGGGCGGTTCCCGTGACGAGATCGCGGCCGAAGGCATTGCCTGCTACCGCATCTTCATCTCCGGGCTGCTGGACATCACCGACAACCTGAAGGACGGCGCCCTGGTGCCGCCGGCCAACGTGGTGCGGCATGACGGCGATGACCCGTACCTGGTGGTCGCGGCGGACAAGGGCACTGCGACCTTCTCCGACATCGCCAACGGCATCGCTATCGACTACGGCTTCTGGCTGGGCGATGCGTTCGCCTCCGGTGGCTCGGCCGGTTACGACCACAAGAAAATGGGGATCACCGCCAAGGGCGCGTGGGTCGGCGTGCAGCGTCACTTCCGTGAGCGCGGCATCAACGTGCAGGAAGACAGCATCACCGTGGTGGGCATCGGCGACATGGCCGGTGACGTATTCGGTAACGGCCTGTTGATGTCCGACAAGCTGCAACTGGTCGCGGCCTTCAACCACCTGCATATCTTCATCGATCCAAACCCGAACCCGGCCACCAGCTTTGTCGAACGCCAGCGCATGTTCGAGCTGCCTCGTTCGGCGTGGAGCGACTACGACACCAGCATCATGTCCGAAGGCGGCGGTATCTTCTCGCGCAGCGCGAAGAGCATTGCCATCTCGCCCCAGATGAAAGAACGCTTCGACATCCAGGCCGACAAGCTGACCCCGACCGAACTGCTCAACGCCTTGCTCAAGGCGCCGGTGGACCTGTTGTGGAACGGTGGTATCGGCACTTACGTCAAGGCCAGCACCGAAAGCCATGCCGATGTGGGCGACAAGGCCAACGACGCGCTGCGCGTCAACGGCAACGAGCTGCGCTGCAAGGTGGTGGGCGAGGGCGGTAACCTCGGCATGACCCAGCTGGGTCGTGTGGAGTTCGGCCTCAATGGCGGCGGCTCCAACACCGACTTCATCGACAACGCCGGTGGTGTGGACTGCTCCGACCACGAAGTGAACATCAAGATCCTGCTCAACGAAGTGGTGCAGGCCGGCGACATGACCGACAAGCAACGCAACCAGTTGCTGGCGAGCATGACCGACGAAGTCGGCAGCCTGGTGTTGGGCAACAACTACAAGCAGACCCAGGCCCTGTCCCTGGCCGCGCGCCGTGCCTACGAGCGTGCCGCCGAGTACAAGCGCCTGATGAGCGACCTGGAAAGCCGTGGCAAGCTGGACCGCGCCATCGAGTACCTGCCGACCGAGGAACAGCTCACCGAGCGCGCTTCCGCCGGCAAGGGCCTGACCCGTCCGGAGCTGTCGGTGTTGATCTCGTACAGCAAGATCGACCTCAAGGAAGCACTGCTCAAGTCGCTGGTGCCGGATGACGAGTACCTGACCCGTGACATGGAGACCGCGTTCCCACCGAGCCTGGTCGCCAAGTTCGGTGAAGCGATGCGTCGCCACCGCCTCAAGCGTGAGATCGTCAGCACCCAGATCGCCAACGACCTGGTCAACCACATGGGCATCACCTTCGTTCAACGCCTCAAAGAGTCGACCGGCATGAGCCCGGCGAACGTGGCGGGCGCCTATGTGATCGTGCGGGACATCTTCCATCTCCCGCACTGGTTCCGCCAGATCGAAGCCCTGGACCACCAGGTCTCCGCCGACGTGCAACTGGAGCTGATGGACGAACTGATGCGCCTGGGCCGCCGCGCGACGCGCTGGTTCCTGCGCAGCCGTCGCAACGAACAGGATGCTGGCCGCGATACCGCACACTTCGGTCCGCACCTGGCCGCGCTGGGCCTCAAGCTCGACGAACTGCTGGAAGGCCCGACCCGTGAAGGTTGGCAGACCCGCTACCAGGCCTACACCGAAGCCGGCGTGCCGGAATTGTTGGCGCGCATGGTTGCAGGCACGACTCACCTGTACACCTTGCTGCCGATCATCGAAGCCGCCGACGTCACCGGGCATGACGCCGCCGAAGTGGCCAAGGCCTACTTCGCTGTCGGCAGCGCCTTGGACTTGCCGTGGTACCTGCAGCAGATCAGCGATCTGCCGGTGGCCAACAACTGGCAGGCCCAGGCTCGCGAAGCGTTCCGCGACGACGTGGACTGGCAGCAGCGGGCGATCACCATCTCGGTACTGCAAATGGCCGACGCGCCACAAGACATGGAAGCCCGCGTGGCCCTGTGGCTTGAGCAACACCAGGACATGGCTGATCGCTGGCGCGCCATGATGGTGGAAATCCGTGCTGCGGTCGGCACGGACTACGCCATGTATGCGGTGGCCAACCGTGAGTTGCTGGACCTGGCGTTGAGTGGTCAGTCGGGGCTGCAACCGGCTTGATTTAGCGCCTGAAACAAAAGCCCCTGCATTGTGAGATGCAGGGGCTTTTTGTTGGAATGCCCTTTATCAAACACCCCAAAAACTGTGGGAGGGGCTTGCCCCCGATAGCAGAGTGTCAGCCAGCCTCTTCATGACTGGCCCACCGCTATCGGGGGCAAGCCCCCTCCCACATTTTGATCTCGTTTTATCTGGAGATTAATGGTGTTTCAGCAACTTGGCTTCCAGGTGATCCAGGTGCTGGGTCATCAGGACCACTGCGGTGCTTGAGTCGCGTTGCTCCACCGCATCCACAATCGCCTCATGCTCCTGCCACGCGCAATACGTGCAGGCTTTCGTTTCGTACTGGGCAATGATCAGCGACGTCAACGGCACCAGGCTGTTGAGAAACTGCGCCAGTGGCCCATTCCCGGCAATGGCCGCCAAATTCAGATGAAACTCCCCCGACAAGCGAATCGCCGGCCCACGCAGGTCCCGTTCGATGCCGTCACGCTCGCGTGCGATCAATTCGCGCAACTGCCGGATTTGCATCGGCGTGGCTTGGGCGCAGGCCAGTTGCACCACGGTGATTTCGGTCAGTCGCCGCGCTTCCAGGATCTGCCGTGTTTGCTGCGCGTCCGGCGCCGCCACCTGGGCGCGTTGGTTGGGGCGCAGGATGATCACTTGTTGATGGGAAAGCTTGGCCAGCACGCGACGAATCACACTGCGGCTGACGCCAAAGGTTTCACCCAGGCCCTCTTCGGTAAAGCGGCTGGAGGGGGCGATGCGTTGTTCGAGGATGGCGTCGAACAGCCGTGGGTAGATGTCATCCACCGAGGTTTTTTTAGCGCCCACCAGGCGCATGCTGGGCAGGGCAGTGACAAGGGGGGCACGTTGCAAGGCGTGGGCGGTCATGGCCGGTCTCCAAAAAAATCAACTGCCCAGATGGTCGTCCGGGATGTTCAAGCGAATGCCCATGCGCAGGCCTTCCTGGAGGATGTGCCGGCGCATTTCGGCACTGGCCAGGGCGCTGTTTTTGTTGCGGATGGCGCGTACTACGGCTTCGTTTTCCTGAAGGCGTTCGGCCAGGTGCTCGGGGGAATTGCGCAGCACCTGGGCGCTTTGCTTGAGGGCGTTGCTGGTTTGTTGCACCACGTTCTGGAAGATCGGGTTGGAGGTGAGCGCAAACAGTTCTTCGTGAAAATCGAGGTAGGCGTTCATGCCGGCTTCGGCATCCCCGGCGTCGAGGGCTTCGCGCATGTCCATCAGGGTCAGGCGCAGTTGGCCGACTTCCTTGCTGCTGATGGACTGGGCCACCAGGCCGACGATGAAGGGTTCGAGGGTGTAGCGCAGTTGCAGGATGTCTTCGAGGCTGGCGTCGGCCACAGCGTCGCTCGATTGCGGTTCGCTGATGCTGGTTTCCAGCACGACCACACCTTTGCCGGGCATGGAACGCACCAGGCCGAGGGTTTCCAGCACAATCACGGCCTCGCGCAGGCTGGGGCGGCTGATGCCCATCTGTTCGGCCAGTTCACGCTGGCCGGGCAACATTTCGCCCCGGCGCCACTGACCCCGCGCCAAGGCGGCGCGGAGTTTTTCTACGACTGAATTGACGACGGTTGAGGTGCTGATCACGTCGTGCGCTCCTTAAAAATGAATAATCCCTGCACTGTAGGAGCGAGCTTGCTCGCGAAAAACTTCAAGTCACCGCGTGCATCCAGAATGCCCGCGTTATCGTTGACGATCTTCGCGAGCAAGCTCGCTCCTACAGTGGAAGGCGTTAGCGTTCTAGAATTCCTGATGCGCTGGCACTACCGGCTTTTTAGCCTGGAAGGCATAACCCTGCTGGCCGTCCAGCACTTTGTTGGCGCGCTGGATGTCGATGTCTTTTTCCCAGCGGGCGATGGCCACGGTGGCGACGCAGTTGCCGATCAGGTTGGTTAACGCACGGCCGATGCCCATGAACCAGTCCACCGCCAATACCAGCACCAGGCCGACCACCGGAATCGCCGGGATGGCCGTAAGGGTGGCCGCCAGAATCACCAGCGCCGAGCCGGGAATCCCATGGGCGCCCTTGGAGGTGATCAGCGACACCAGCAAGATCGTCAGCAGGTCGGTCATCGACAGTGGCGTGCCGGTGGCGTTGGCGATAAACACGATGGCCAGGGTCAGGTAGATCGAGAAACCGTCGAGGTTGAACGAATACCCGGTCGGAATCACTAGGCCCACGGTGGAGCTGCCAATGCCCAGGTGTTCGAGTTTGCGCATGACCTGCGGCAGCACCGCGTCGGAGGAGGCGGTGCCCATCACGATCAGCAGCTCTTCACGCAGGTACTTGAGCAACGGCAACATGCGCAGGCCCGACAGGCGCATCACCAGGCCGAGGATCAGCGCGACAAACGCAAAGCAGGTCAGGTAGAACAGGCCCACCAGGCTGCCCAGGTGTTGCAGGGAGTCCAGCCCGTAGGTGCTGGTGGTGAAGGCGATCGCGCCAAACACGCCGATCGGCGCCAGGCGCACGATCATGCCCATGATGCGGAAAATCACGTGGCTCAGTTCATTGATCAGCCGAGTGATACCGGAAGCCGCTTCGCCCACCAGGTTCAACGCGCTGCCGAACAACACCGAAAACAGCAGCACTTGCAGCACATTGTTATCGGCAAAGGCGCCGATCACCGAGTTGGGGATCAGGTCCATCAGGAACTGGCTGGTGCCCTTGATGTGCTGGCCCTTGTCGGCCAGTTCATGCAGGCCCGCGGAGGAGAGCTGTTCCAGGTGGATATTGGCTCCGGTGCCGATGCCGGTGCTGAAGGCCATGACCAGGCCGATCACCAGGGCAACCGTGGTCAGCACTTCAAAGTAGATCACTGACTTGAGGCCGATGCGCCCGACTTTCTTCAAGTCACCGGCGCCGGAGATACCGCTGACCACCACGCAGAACACGATCAGGCCAATCAGCATCTTGATCAGCTTGATAAAGCCGTCACCCAGGGGTTTGAGTTGCGAGGAGAATTCGGGAAGGGCAAGGCCGCAGGCGATGCCGAGCATCAGGCCAATCACGACTTGCAGGAAAATCGAACGCGAGCACCATCTGAGCATGGGAGTGATCTCTATTCGGTGCCCCGGTGGTTCCAGGGCTTAATTGTTGTGGTCATACCGGTAAGTCCAGTGCGTCGCCAGTCTAGGCCAGGTATTTTTGAAATAACAAGTCATTCTTCGTCGGTTGACAGGTCCCGGTCTGACCAGTTGGTCGTGGAGGGCGGCGCTTGAGCGGTTGGCCGCGTGGAAATTTTTTCGCTTATCATCCGCGACCTGGCATGTGAGGTGATGGATGGATACACCAGGACTGAGCACCGATGAGACCGGACAGGTCTACTGCACCTGGCGCACGGCGGCGCCGGAATACCCTCGATACCACGACCGCGAGTGGGGCGTGCCGGTGGCCGATGATGTTCAGCTGTACGAGAAGATTTGCCTGGAGGGCTTTCAGGCGGGCATGGCGTGGATCACCATCCTGCGCAAGCGTGAGCAGTTTCGGGTGGCGTTCGAGGGCTTTGATTTTCGCCGGGTGGCGCAGTACGGCGCGGCGGATGTCGAGCGGTTGATGCAAGATCCGGGCATCGTGCGTAATCGGGCGAAGATCGTTTCCACGATCAACAATGCACGCCGGGCGTGTGAGCTGGTGGACGAGACCGGCTCGCTGGCGCAGTGGTTGTGGGCGTTCGAACCCGGCCCTGAAGAGCGTCCGGCAGTGGTGGACCTGGCCTACTGGACCGGCAATCCGACTTCACCCGCCTCGGTGCGCTTATCCAAGGCCTTGAAGAAACGCGGCTGGACGTTCGTGGGGCCGACCACGATGTATGCGCTGATGCAGGCGATGGGGATGGTCAACGATCACCTTGATGGGTGTGCGTGCCGCCCAAAGATCGAAGAATTGCGCCGCCAGTTCAAACGCCCGTGAGCCACAGACAAACCGCAGTTAAAAAATGTGGGAGGGGCGGTGCGACGATTCGGCTTGCCCCCGATGAGGGAGTGTCAGTCACTTATTTGTTAACTGACCCAGCGCCATCGGGGGCAAGCCCCCTCCCACATTTGGATCTGCATACATCAGGTCGATCTGAGTCTGCTTTTGCTCTGGCTTTGGCTGCCTTGGAACCGACCAGAGTTGTGCCTGGTGTACTCGGTAAAAAATGTGGGAGGGGGCTTGCCCCGATGAGGGAGTGTCAGTGGATGCATCTATGGCTGACCCACTGCTATCGGGGGCAAGCCCCCTCCCACATTCAGCACCCCACCCAAACTTCTGATTGGGGGTGCGGCTGATTATTTTGGAAGAGGGGTCAGCACTTCGGCCTTGTCGTCCAGCACTATCACCACCAGCAACTTGGCCGGCTGGGTCTGGCTGGCATTGCTGGATTCAAAGTGTCGCGAGCCGGCCGGCTCGTAGAACGATTCGCCGACCTTGTAGGTTTTCGCTTTCTCATCATTGACCCGCGAAGTGATCGCGCCTTCGAGCACGTAGGCCACGGCTGTGCCCGTGTGGCTATGGGGCACGGTGGCTTGGCCGGGGGCGTAGTCCACGGTGAGCATGAGGGTTTTCTTGCCGGGCACATTGGTCAGCGCGTGTTCTTGCAGGACCTTGATCGATTCCTGGTTGTACACGGGCTCGTGGGCAAAGGCGCTGAGCGAGGCGAGCATCAGGGTGGTGGCGAGCAGGCGTTTCATGGCGACGTTTCCGAAAAGTTCGAGACCTGCCCACCGTACGCCGGGTTTTTCGCGCGACCAATGACCAATCCGGTGGAAAACCCCTTAGCCAATCTGCTGGAGGATATCGCGCACCTTGTCCAGCGCCGGGTCGATGTCGAGGGTCTCGATGGCCCCAAACCCGATGATCAGGCCCGGACGCACCGGCGTGTCGTGGAAGAACACGTCCAGCGGGTACAGGCCGACTTCCACCTGGCGCGCCAATTCCATCAGCAACGGGATATTCACCGGTACTTTGCACAACGCCGCCATATGGAACCCGGCGACGGTGGGCACCGCTTCGAACCACGGCGCAAGGTCGCCCGCCAGGCGTTGCAAAATGCGCTCGCGGCGCCCGGCATATACGGTGTGGCAGCGGCGAATATGCTTGAGCAAATAGCCTTCGCTGATGAACTTGGCCAGCGCCCATTGCGGCAATGTGGAGCTGTGCTGGTCGGTCAATTGCTTGGCCTTGAGCACCGCACCGTAGATCGCCGGGGGCAGCACCGCATAACCCAGGCGCAGCTCGGGCAGCAGGGTTTTGGAGAAGGTGCCGACGTAGGTGACCACGCCACGGGTGTCCAGGCTTTGCAGGGAATCGGTGGGGCGGCCTTCGTAGCGGAACTCGCTGTCGTAGTCATCCTCGATAATGATCGCCCCCAGCTCGAATGCGCGGGCCAGCAAGGCTTCGCGACGTGCCAGGCTCATGGGCATGCCGAGTGGGAATTGGTGTGACGGCGTGACATAGATCAGTCGTGTGCCATCGGGGATCCGGTCGACCTGGATGCCGTGTTCATCGACGGGAACGCCAATAACCAAGGCCCCCATCGCCATGAACAATTGGCGCGCGGGGCTGTAGCCGGGGTCTTCCATGGCGACGATGCTGCCCGGTTCCAGCACCACGCGGGCGATCAGGTCCAACGCCTGTTGCGCACCGTTGGTGACCACGATGTCGCTGTCGCGGCATTTGACCCCACGGGAAAACGCGATATGCCCGGCAATGGCGCTGCGCAGGGCCGGCAACCCTTCGGGCTGGCTGTAGAACCCGCTGTCCTGGGCGATGCGCCGCAACGCGTCCTGGGTGCAACGCCGCCATTCATCCTGGGGGAATTGGTTGCGGCTGGTGGCGCCGCCGATAAATTCACAGCGCAACGTGCTGTCGCGAGTGGGGTGGCGCATGGGCGAAGGCAGTGACTGCCACTTTTTCAGGTTGGCGGCGCAGGCCAGGTCGGTAGCGGTTTGCAGGCGCTCGGTCTGCGGCGTACGGGCGTTGACGAAGGTGCCGCGGCCAGTCTTGCCGACCAGCAGGCCTTCGTAGGTCAGGGTGGCGTAGGTGTCGGATACGGTCTTGCGTGATACCCCCAGTTGTTCGGCGAGCAAGCGGCTGGGCGGCAGTTGCGCGCCGGCGGCCAGGCGCCCGGAGACAATGGCTTCGTGCAACTGCTGGTACAGCTGTTCGGCCAGATCCTTGCGGCCATTGATGATGACGTGCAGTTCCATGTTTCATCCCGGGGTCTTCGTTCTGTGCCAAGGTTACTCGCTCGCGAGGCGCGCTCAAAATGGTCCCTGGGTAAACCGTCGAATTGGCTATAGGGCTTATACCGTGAGGGTTCTAGGCTGAGGTGTCATTGCCCGAGAACTGCCCCATGGAATCCCGTCTGGACTACTACACCGCGTCACCACAAGCGCTCAAGGGCATGTTGCTGCTGGAGGCGAACACCTTTGGCCTGTCCATCGAGCGGCCGCTGCTGGAACTCATCAAGATCCGCGTTTCGCAGCTCAACCACTGCGGCTTTTGCACCGATATGCATTCGATGGCGGCGCGTCAGCGCGGCGAGACGGAGCGACGTTTGTTCGCGCTGTGCGTATGGCGTGACTCGCCGTTCTTTACGCCGCGGGAGAAGGCGGCATTGGCCTGGTGCGAATCGGTGGCGATGCTGCCGACTTCCAGTGTTTCAGACGAACTCTTCAGCGCCGTGCGCGTGGAGTTCAGCGAGCAGGAACTGGTGGACCTGACCATGGCGGTATCCAGCATCAGTGGCTGGAACCGCCTGGCGGTGAGTTTTCGCCAGCAACCGCCGAACGCTTGATCGGGATATTCACCAGCGCTCTACGTATACACCTCAGGTTCATGCCTCAACACTTCAGTATCGACGCAGTGCGCGCACAGGGTGTTCGCGTTGATAACGACGAAGCGTTCTTCGTCAGTGACTGGAGTACCGTAATGGAAGAATTGCAGGACGAAGGCGCGTCTGCCTTACAGCTGCGTCAAAAGACCTTGATGGATCTGGATGCAGCATGGGGATCGATGCGTATCGGTGAGATCTCGGTTGGCCGCGTGGCCCTGGATAATATGGGCGCGCGCGTGGAGGGCGCGGACCTTGACGTGGCGCGGTATCGTGTCAAGGAAGCTGATCAGGCATTGATCGATCAGATCACGTTTTCTGCTGTGCACCTTAAGGACTATCTGGCGTCCGCCAGCAGTGCAACCTGTGACCAGGCCACCGCCGCACTGTTTGAACTGGCGTCATTACGTTCGGATTGGGCGCCCGCTATGTTGAGCACGCCTGATGTTTCGGACGGGGCGATTGTCAAGCTCGATCGACTGCTGCGGCGGGTACAGGACGTCAACCTCAACGACGTGGGTGCCATGGAAAGCCTGCCCGGCTGGGCCGATAAGCTTAGAAGCGGGAGTGCCCAAACCTTGGGAGCCGGGCTGCAGCTCTACGGTTTTTACAGTGCCATTCGAGGAATAGGCGAAGCGCTCAGAACGGGGGATGCGGGCGAGCTGTTGTTCGAGGGCAGCGCCTTTTCCGCAGAAATGACGTCCCTCGGCGTGGAGTTGGCGCTGGAGCGTATCGGCCAGAAAATGATGAGCGCCGGCCATACGGTTTATCGCGGGTTCTGTGCATCACGCGCGGGATTGCTGTTACGCCGTGGTGCTGGATTGATCGCCTCGGTATTGACCGTGCCGTTTGACCTTGCCCAGGCGGGCATTGCGCTTTCAAACGCGCTGAAAGCAGAAGGCAAACAGGCGCAGGATCTCTACGTCGAGGCCGGTTTCAGTCTCGTCAGCGCAACCCTCAGTCTTGCACTGGGCGTCTCGGCGTTGGCCGGCTTCAGCGCGACCGGGCCCGTAGGCCTTATCGCCGCAGCGGTGCTGATTGTCGGTACCCGGATTTATGCCGCGTGCCGGGTGGTGGATGATATCGATGATTACATCGAGTTGAGCACCCATGAGCGCCTGCGCAGCGGCTGGTTCGCGTTTACCGGTATCGACTTGGATGAAGGCGTACTCGATCGCTACACGACCAGCCGCGCGCGCACTGTATACGCAGAAAGCCTCAAGGCCCAAGCCAGGGCATTGCTTGGCGGTGAGATGAAGAACAGTGTGCAGGCCATCGTCAATGGCACGTTCGAGGTCCACCTGCAGACGATACGGCACTGGAAACATCAATGGGATGAGCAGGCGGGTGAGGCCCCCCACACGTTGGTCCGTGAACCGGTCATCCACGAGGTGGATGACCACTTCGATGCGACCAAGGAAGGGGCCGTCGATTTATTGCCCGAGGCCACCTGGGGGACGAAGGGGCCCGAAAAAGGTGTGCTCTGGCTGCTGGGTGGCGGGGATGACACGGTGTTGGGGGTGCCCACCCGCCCGAACCACTTTCGCTACAGCGGTGGCCGCAAGTACCTGGTGGGCGGCAGCCAGGACGACGAATTCATGTTCGAGGTACCGCCGGATACTTTTTCTGGCGCAGAAGGGCGGGTGCCGATCTCGGTGTTGGTGGGCGGTACCGGGGCTGACACCCTGAGCTTTCTCGGCGAGGCGACATGGCCGCGTGCAGCAGGCTTCAACGTCAACCTGGGGGCGGGCAGCGTGACATTGATGACCGACAATGGCCGCGACGGTCTCAAGTGCATGGGGTTGTGGAGCATTGAGAATGTTGCGTCCCTTGCCGGCGCTTCCAGCGTGATTACCGGCAGTAACGAGGCCAACCGTATTGTCTTGAAGGGGGAGCACGACAAGGCCCACGCAATGGCCGGAGACGACCAGTTGTTGATACAGCGGGGCAGTGCCAGGGTGAATGGCGGTCCAGGCGCCGACTACTTCGAGATTCTTGAGAGCGCCAAGGATGTCGTCATCGAGGAGGACGGCCAGCAGCGGAGCCTCATCATGCTCAACTGGCCCTTCAGCCGGATTCAACGCTGGTGGATCTCGGGCAACGCTCTGAAGGTGGAGTCTACCCTGGGGCTGGACGGTGAACTGCCAGGCCCTTGTGTCGGGATCGAAAATGTCTACACGTTGCGTGAGGGTAAACGCCATCTGGTCAACGAACTTTTCAGCTTTCTCACGCAGGACGGCTATCGAATAACGCCCTTGTTGCCTGAAGCGTTGGAACCGACCGGGGAGCCGCAAGTGAGCATGGAAGTGCTGGCGCCTCCCGGACCCAGGATCTCCCCGATTATTCTGGGCCCCGGTCAGTCGGTTGCCTTGGCGGCAGGCACGCCCAGTTACTTTGTCAGTCGCGGCCACGGGATGACGGCCATTGATGCCCATGCAAGTCAGGAGCAGGGCCGATGCTGTGTGTATGTGGACTATGACAGCCAGGAATTGGCAGGGGTGTATACCACCTATCATGTGACCACGCGACGCGTGAGCAACTTCGACTACCTGGATTACACGGGCGCGAAGATAAAGTTTGAGTGGGCTGATGGCCGCACGCTTTATCTGGACGAATACGCGGCGCAATCCTCAGCGACGTGGACGAGCGTGGGCGGTTCATTGCAAGCGTCAGCCTTGAAGTTGAAGGCTGAGTTCGTCGTGGTGATGCGTGATGGTGTTTCGTACCGGCTATTACCGCCGGTGCAGTCTTACGTCGGTGATTTCGCCACTCCAGGTTATAAAATCAAGGACGCAATGGCTTCGTTGAACCTGAGGTACGGGCATTACCCGTTCTTGAGGCCGCGCACGCCTAAAAGCATAAATCTGACCGCTCACTCACAACGGGTGCACCTGGGCGCGGCGCCTCAGCTGGCAACCTGTGTGTTATGCGGACGGGGCGGGGTGTACGAAATCTATCTGACGTCCTGGGCGACCGTTGAACTATCGACACCGCAGGCGCTGAGTAAAGAGTCCGATGCATCGACCTGGGACTTCTTTTGTACAGCGCTGGCGGAAGATATTCAGCTCGACAGCATTGTTGTCAGCCCTGGCCACATCAAGGTGGGCAGCGTGTCGATTAGGGTCCCCAAGTATGACGACCCCGACGTTCCCTTGGAAAACATCCGGATTCATTCAAAGGACGGCGGACGTTTCGACGTCAGGCTGGACCTTGGCAAGGTGTATCTCGCCAGGGTCGCCGCTTCGGGCAATAGTTCGATTGCGCAACTGTTGAAGGCCTTGCGTCACTGCCGACAAAGAGCCGCAGTGTTTACGCCACGCGTTAACGTGACGGGCATCGGCATGGCCGATGGGACAACGGGCACTGTTTATTATGACGTCATGGCTGATTGCTGGAGATTGGACGCTGACAGGCATCGGCAGGTATCCAGTGATGAGCTGGCTGTTTCAACTTGAATCCATAAGCTGCCGAGGTGGTTCTTACGGGCGGCTGAACAACATAGTCTAAGGACATTCTATGAAGCAATTTACTTCCCCTTCCGTGCAACCGGTAGCAGGGCGCCCGGTCGATCGACCCAGCGGCGCGGCACCCAGTGCGCGTACTGCGTTTCCTGTCGTTGACTTCGCTGGCGGGCCCCTGCCGCCTGAAGCGATACCCGTGCGCAACAGGCCAACCGCAGCTGTTCCGAGCGCGACTTATCAGCGCATTACCGATCTGCCGACGACCCCCGCCGTAACCCGAGACGCTATTTTTGCCCCCGACGGTGACCCCATACCCGCACCTGATCCAGCGACTGGATCGCGTGAATATGAATCGCGCAGTTACCTGAACCTGGACGACGGGACGACCGTTCTGGCGGTGCGTGATCCGCAGACCGGGGAATGGCGTGAAAGAGCGCCGGATTCACGCTTGCCACGAGGTCCTGCACTTCACCGGGTGCCGCAGACGAACACCTGGCGCAGTCGTTCTGCGGCCAGTTCGTCCTCTTCTTCCCCGAGCCTCAGTCGTAGCTCATCGGCGTCGTCATTGAGCCACAGTGCTTCGTCTTCCTCGCTTACCGCCACACCGAGCCCTGTGAGCTTGTCGGCGACCCTGCGTATTGATCCGGTATGGAATCTGGGGCTCTACACGTTGCCGGTGAGTCCGGCCCCCGCCGACACCCTGACGTTCCCCGGCAAGAGAGCCTTCATGATCGGGGCTGAGCAATATTTTATGGATGCCAATTTTGGCAACCCATCAGGTGCCGTGCCGAATGCGCGACCCCATCTGTTTTCTGTGGGGGCGGGAGGCAATCTGGTAAACGCCGGGCGTATCGAACTGGATGGCTTGTTCAGGTTAAACGACAACCGACATTATTTGCCGGTGGGCACCGGCTTTTGCACAGTGAACTTCGATAGCGCAAGGCTGCGTTGGAAGGTGGTAGATGCAGGCGGTCATGGCAGGGCAGAGATTTTAATTGAAATGGGTGGCGCGCCCGATAGCTGGGTGCCGATGCTGGCTGTTGATCAACTCTCGGATCTTTTTCAATCGGTCCGGAATATCAAAGGTTATGCCGGGCATGTGGGGGCGGTCGATCTGAGGAATAGCAGTATCGACCAGTGGGTTTATCGCTATATGCAGGGCTACTTGCGTCAAATAGTCGGGTTTTGCGAGCCGGCTATCCGCAGTGCGCCAACGGCGCAAAAAGGGGCGCTGATCGATGCCTATATCTGGCGCAATGGTTACCCGTATGACTGTCTGGCTTCCATCTGCAGCGCCTTGGAAAACCGCCGCCCATTGCCTCCGGGGATGCCGATATTCGATGCGTTTCAAGGTTTGGGCACGGTCACGTGCTCAAAAGACGGTAACTTCAATGTGGCGCGTATCAGCCGAGCGATGCAACTGCACTATCCCGATAGACGACGGTCGTTGGTCGAAGAGAGGTTACTGAAGACATGGCTGGAAAAAGACGCTGCCCGGGACAATAAGCGCAAGGGCGAAGTGAATGAAGCGATGTATGAGGCCCGGTTGACGGAAGATGGCTATACGGTGCTTCCAGGCGGAACCTACGGAGGTGGGCAGAATGGCTTTGACCGGGTGTTTGAAGGCCCGGCAGGCGATATCTACATTCTGGAAGCCAAGCATGTCAGTTTTACCTCCACCGGCGAGCTTGCCAGTGTCAGCCTGGGAGGGACGACGAGCTCACGTCAAATGACCGACAGTTGGGTGCGGCAAGTACTGGCGTTATCCCAACCCGATACGCTGGCGGCCATGCGCGTTTCCGACGCGTTGAGGCGTGGCCAGTTATTCAAGTTATTAGGTGCGACGTCCAAGGACGGCAAACTTGTCATGTTCAAGATTGATATGAGTCCCGTGGACTTCTAGTCCTGCCGGCACGCCTGGGAGCAAGCGCCCTTGCTCCCAGGCATGTGTTCAGGACAGGAAGCCGCCATCCACATTCAGCGACACACCGGTGGTGTAGCTCGACGCATCGCTGGCCAGGTACAGCACGGCGCCGGCCATCTCGCTTGGGTCGGCCACGCGCTTGAGCGGGATCTGCGCGAGGGCCATTTTCAGGATCGCGTCGTTCTTCACCAGCGCCGAGGCGAACTTGGTATCGGTCAGGCCCGGCAGCAGGGCGTTGCAGCGAATGCCGAATTCGGCGCATTCCTTGGCGAACACCTTGGTCATGTTGATCACGGCGGCCTTGGTTACCGAGTAGATGCCCTGGAACACGCCCGGCGAAATGCCGTTGATCGACGCCACGTTGATGATGCTGCCGCCGCCGTTCTCGCGCATCAGCTTGCCGGCTTCCACCGACATGAAGAAGTAGCCGCGAATGTTCACGTCAACGGTCTTCTGGAAGGCCCCGAGGTCGGTGTCCAGTACGTTGCAGAACTGCGGGTTGGTCGCGGCGTTGTTGACCAGGATGTCCAGGCGCCCGAACTGCTCGCGGATGCCGGCGAACACCTGGGTGATCTGCTCCATT
The DNA here is from genome assembly GCF_042015035.1 of Pseudomonas gorinensis. Classification (NCBI taxonomy): domain Bacteria; kingdom Pseudomonadati; phylum Pseudomonadota; class Gammaproteobacteria; order Pseudomonadales; family Pseudomonadaceae; genus Pseudomonas; species Pseudomonas gorinensis. The sequence continues at coordinate 4,330,845 of NZ_CP167125.1, read as the reverse complement.
TCGCCAATGTGGCAGGCGACTGCGGTGGCCTTGCCGCCGTCGGCGATGATCGCGTCCGCCACGTGCTGGCAGCCTTCGAGCTTGCGGCTGGACACAATCACATGGGCGCCTTGCTGGGCCAACAACTTGGCGATGGCTTCACCGATGCCACGGCTGGCGCCGGACACAAAAGCAATCTTGCCATCGAGGTCGAACAGGTGGGTCTTGGACATGGGGACTCCTTGTTATAGGCGATCAGAGCGCGGATTTGCCGATGACATTCAGGCTCATCTGCTCCAGCAGCGTGTTCATTTGGATGAATTGCGCAAAGCGTTTGTCCTGGGTCTGGCCATGGAAAAAACGGTAGTAGATCTGCTGCACGATGCCGGCGAGGCGGAACAGGCCGTAGGTGTAGTAGAAGTCGAAGTTGTCGATCTCAAGGCCCGAGCGCTCGGCGTAGTAGTCGACAAACTGGCGACGGGTGAGCATGCCGGGGGCGTTACTCGGCTGGCGGCGCATCCGTTGCACGGGCGCCGGGTCGGCGGCTTCGATCCAGTAGGCGAGGGTGTTGCCCAGGTCCATCAACGGGTCGCCCAGGGTGGTCAGTTCCCAATCCAGCACGCCGATGATCTGCATCGGGTTGTGCGGGTCGAGGATCACGTTATCGAAGCGGTAGTCGTTGTGCACGATGCTGGAGGTCGGGTGGTCGGCCGGCATCTTGTCGTTAAGCCAGGTGCGCACGGCCTCCCAGCGCGGAGCGTCGGGGGTCAGGGCTTTTTCATAGCGGTCGCTCCAGCCACGAATCTGCCGCGCCACATAGCCTTCGGGCTTGCCCAGGTCGGCCAGGCCACAGGCGGCGTAGTCCACCTGGTGCAGCTCGACGAACTTGTCGATAAAGCTTTTGCACAAGGCTTCGGTCTTGGTCGCGTCCAGGCCCAGCTCGGCCGGCAGGTCGGAGCGCAGGATGATGCCGTTGACACGCTCCATCACGTAGAACTCGGCGCCGATCACCGACTCGTCGGTGCAATGCACATAGGCCTTGGGGCAATACGGGAAGCCATCCTTGAGCTGGTTCAGAATGCGGTATTCACGGCCCATGTCGTGGGCGGACTTGGCCTTGTGGCCGAAGGGCGGGCGACGCAGGACGAATTCCTGGCCAGGGTATTCCAGCAGATAGGTCAGGTTGGACGCACCGCCGGGGAACTGACTGATGGTGGGCGTGCCGCTCAGGCCAGGGATGTGGGCCTTGAGGTAGGGATCGATCAGGCTGGCATCAAGTTCTTCGCCTGGGCGAATCTGGGTCGATTGGTCGTTCAGCGCCATGCTTATCCCTTCTGCTTATTCTAAAGGCCTTGGACTATTTCCTAATCTAATGCGCACAGCCGCCCAACGACAAGGTCGGGGCGGCTTAATAGGTTAGCGTGTTGGATGATGATCAGCGTGCCTGATCGGTCATTTATTGGGCGGCGGCAAGGTCACTGGCGTCAGTACCGGTCGGCCGGCGAAGAATTCCACCAGGTTGTCAGCCACCCGCTGCACGGTGTCGTGGGCCGCTTCCGGCGACAGGCCGGCCACGTGGGAGGTCAGCACGGTATTGCCCAGGCGCTTGAGGGCATCCGGGACCTTGGGTTCATCGTCGAAGACGTCCAGTGCCGCGCCGCCGATACGGCGCTGTTCAAGGGCGGTAATCAGATCGGCGGTCACCACCACACTGCCACGCCCGACATTGACCAGGTAGCCGTTGGGGCCCAGCGCATCCAGGGCGATGCGATCGATCAGATGGCGAGTTCCGGCGCCACCGGGTGTGGCCAGGATCAGGAAGTCCGAGGTGCGCGCCAGTTCCACCGCGCTGGCGCAGTAGGTGTAGTCCACGTCATCGCGCGGCTGGCGATTGTGGTAACTCACCTGCATGTCGAACCCCAGGGCGGCACGCTTGGCGATCTCCAGGCCCACGGCGCCGAGCCCGAGAATGCCCAGTTGCTTGCCGCCCAGGGAAGGGCGCATCACCTTGGGCCATTCACTGCGCCGCACCGCTGCGTCCGTCTGCGGAATGCCGCGCACCAGCGACAGCAGCAAGGCCATGGCGTGGTCGGCCACCGACGGTGCGTTCACCCCGGCACCGTTGGTGACCACAATCCCGCGGTTGCTCGCCGCCTGCAGGTCCACGTGTTCGTAGCCGGCGCCGATCACGCAAATGATCTCCAGCAACGGCAGCGCGGCGATTTCCTCGGCATACAGCCCCAGCGGGCCACGGGTCAGCACGGCCTTGATCTGCCCGCCGTGGGTCTTGATGGCCTGGGCGCGTTCGGCGGGCGTCGGTGCCAGGATCACATGAAAGTCGTTGCTCTCGATGATTTGCAGGTATTCGTTGATGGTTTCAACCAGAACCAGAACAGTGGTGGTCATCGGAAGGCTCTTCCTGAAGGGTTTGAGAGCATGAGTATGCGGGATTTGCAGGACGGCGCGTTTTGTCTGGATGGAAAAATTACTGTAGGCGCGACGGTTCGTATTGTCAGGACACTCTCTCGGTCGCTCTCACCCGTTTTACGAACGCCCGCCAACGTGCAGGGTGCGAGCACGCATCCCCAATAGAATTGTGCACGGCTGGATTATCCTGCGTCACGCCAGAGCCCTTTAAAACCGCCGCCTGTAGCCGCCCCTGCGCGTCTGCGTCGCATAACCGTTCCTCAGCTAAGTCTTTGCTTCTTCAGGAGAATCCCGGACAATCGCGCCCCTGTTATGGCTGGGGCGCTGCCTGTCAGGTTTTTCTGACTCGTCCCGGCTGTGGAAATGCGGAGATCCGACCGGATGAATGATCAGGCCAATAGCGTCGACGAACGCTATGCAACGACACCTGCAACCCTCACAAACTGGAGCCACCAGGACACCACTTGGATGCTCGGTCTGTTCGGCACCGCCATTGGCGCCGGCACCTTGTTCTTGCCGATCAACGCGGGCCTGGGGGGCTTCTGGCCGCTGGTGATCCTGGCGCTGCTGGCCTTCCCGATGACGTTCTTTGCCCACCGTGGCCTGACCCGTTTCGTCTTGTCCGGCCGCGAAGGCTCCGACATTACCGATGTGGTCGAAGAGCACTTCGGCGTCAAGGCCGGTGCCCTGATCACCTTGCTGTACTTCTTCGCAATTTTCCCGATCCTGCTGATCTACAGCGTGGCGTTGACCAACACCGTCAGCAGTTTCATGGAGCACCAGTTGCACATCATGCCGCCGCCCCGGGCGATCCTGGCATTCGTGCTGATCCTCGGCCTGCTGGCAGTGGTTCGCTGCGGTGAGCAGGTGATCGTCAAGGCCATGAGCCTGATGGTGTATCCGTTTATCGTCGCCTTGCTGTTCCTGGCGGTGTACCTGATCCCCCATTGGACCGGCGGCATTCTCAGCACGGCAAGCGTGGTCCCGGCACCGTCGGCTTTGCTCAATACCCTGTGGCTGGCGATTCCGGTGATGGTGTTCTCGTTCAACCACTCGCCGATCATCTCGGCCTTTGCGGTGGACCAGAAGCGCCAGTACGGCGCCCATGCCGATGAGCGCAGCTCGCAGATCCTGTCCCGTGCGCACCTGTTGATGGTGGTGATGGTGCTGTTTTTCGTGTTCAGCTGCGTGCTGACCCTGTCGCCGGCACAGCTGGCTGAAGCGAAGGCGCAAAACCTGTCGATCCTGTCGTACCTGGCCAACCACTTCGACAACCCGACCATCGCCTTCGCGGCGCCGTTGATTGCGTTCGTGGCGATTGCCAAGTCGTTCCTGGGCCACTACATCGGTGCCAGCGAAGGCTTGAAAGGCCTGGTGGTCAAGAGCGGCCGCCGCCCTGCAGCCAAGACCCTGGACCGCATGACCGCCGCCTTCATGCTGGTGGTGTGCTGGATGGTGGCCACGCTCAACCCCAGCATCCTCGGCATGATCGAGACCCTGGGCGGGCCGATCATTGCGTCGATCCTGTTCCTGATGCCGATGTATGCGATCCGCAAGGTGCCGGCCATGGCCAAGTACCGTGGGCAGGCGTCCAACGTATTCGTCACGGCCGTCGGCCTGGTGGCGATTACCGCGCTGATTTACTCGCTGCTGTCCTGACACCCGGCTGTACCCCACAAGGCCGATTCGCGCATACCGCGAATCGGCTTTTTTTTGCGCGTGCAAAACCTGACGGGGCTCAACCACGACACGCCAATGAGCGCTAAGCTGGAGCACGTTTTTGCCAGGAGGAGTGGGGCCGCTTGAAAACTGCAACCGAGACGCCCGTTGTCATACCGCCGAATCGCACCCAGGACATTCTCGCCGGCTTATCCATTGCCGGTTTGCTGCTGCCGGAAGCGGTAGCCTATTCCAGCATTGCCGCACTGCCACCCCAGGCCGGGGTGATTGCCTTGTTTGCCGGGCTGGTGTGCTACGGCCTGTTTGGCAGCAGCCGCTTTGCGATTGTCTCGGCCACCTCATCGTCGGCGGCGGTGCTGGCGGCGGCCACGGCCAGCCTGGCCGGTGACGACCCGGCGCTGAGGCTTTCCCTGGCCTTTGGGCTGGTGCTGATCATTGGGGTATTTTTTCTCCTGGCCGGGCTGTTCAAGCTCGGCGGCGTCACCTCGTTCATCGCCAAGCCGGTGTTGCGCGGCTTTGCCTTCGGCCTGGCGTTGACCATCATCCTCAAGCAAGTGGCCAATGTGGTGGGCGTCCATCTCACTGATAACAACCTGATCCGCTTCCTGCCGCAACTGCTCGAACAGTTGCCACGCTGGAACTGGCCCGCCGCGCTGGTGGCGGCGGCGGCGTTGCTGGTGTTGCGGCTGTGCGCACGCTTGCCACGGGTGCCCGGTGGCCTGGTGGTCGTGGTGCTGGGCATCGTGGCCGGGCAGTTACTGGGCCTGCAGGCCCAGGGCGTGGCGCTGATCGGCATGATCGACCTGCGCCTGGAACTCGGGCATTTGCCGGTACTGCCGTTTGCCGACTGGTTGCGCCTGGGTGAACTGGCATTTGCCTTGGTGATGATTTTGTACGCAGAGTCCTACGGCTCCATCAGTTCATTCGCCCTCAAGCATGGCGACCGAGTGTCATCCAACCGTGATTTGCTGGCGCTGGGGGCGGCCAACCTGGTGTCGGGGTTGTTCCACGGCATGCCGGCGGGGGCCGGGTATTCGGCGACATCGGCCAATGAGGCGGCCGGCGCCTATTCACGGTTCGCGGGGATCGTTGCGGCGCTGGTGATATTGGTGATCGTGCTGACGGTGCTGCCGTATGTGGCGCTGACGCCGGAGCCGGTGCTCGCGGCGGTAGTCATCTATGCCTTGGGGCGTGGTTTGAGCCTGCAGCCCCTGGGGCGCTATTTCCTGTGGCGACGCGATCGCTTGCTGGTGGTCTGCGCGGTGGCGGCAGTGCTGGTGCTGGGTGTGCTGGATGGCTTGTTGCTCGCCGTGGCGATCAGCGTGATGTTGATGTTGCGCCAGATGTCCTCAGCGGACATCCAGGTGCTCGGGCGCCTGGGTGACAGTCATGATTTTGTCGATCGCCAGCACCATGCCGATGCTGTGGAAGTGCCAGGCGTGCTGATCGTGCGGCCCAGTGAAGCGCTGTTTTTCGCGAACGCCGAGCGCATCCTGGGGGCGGCCTTGCGCCTGATGCGCCAGGCACCCGTTCAGGCGGTGGTACTGAGCCTGGAAGAGTCGCCCGACCTCGATGGCACCAGTATCGAAGCGCTGGCGGTGTTTTTTGCCCAGGTGCGGGGGGAGGGCAAGCGCCTGGTGCTGGCCCGTGTGCGGCATGATGCCCGCGAGGTGTTGCAGGTACTGCCTGAAGCGTTGGCGCCGCATGTACTGCTCAGCGGCTTGAGTGTCGACGACGCGGTGCAGTTGGCGCTTGAGGCGAGCAACGCGTGACGCAGGCATGGTGTGGGAGGGCTTGTGGGAGGGGGCTTGCCCCCGATAGCGGTATGTTCAGTCAATAGCTCCAGTGACTGATTCACCGCTATCGGGAGCAAGCCCCCTCCCACACTACGCACAGTATTCCAGGCACAAAAAAACGCCGCGTACCTTGCGATACGCGGCGTCCTTTACATCAACACACCTTAGGCTTGAATCACCGGGATGTTGGCGCTTGCTGCGATTTTGCGGAACTCGGCGATCTGGTCGAAGTTCAGGTAGCGGTAGACGTCACTGGCCATGGTGTCCAGTTTCGCTGCGTAGCCCATGTACTCTTCGACGGTCGGCAGGCGACCGAGGGTGGAGGCCACTGCCGCCAGCTCAGCCGACGCCAGGTAGACGTTCGCGCCATCACCCAGACGGTTCGGGAAGTTACGGGTGGAGGTCGATACGACGGTCGAGTTCGGCTCTACACGTGCCTGGTTACCCATGCACAGCGAGCAGCCCGGCATTTCCATGCGCGCGCCAGCCTTGCCGTAGATGCCGTAGTAGCCTTCTTCGGTCAGCTGGTGAGCGTCCATCTTGGTCGGCGGCGACAGCCACAGACGAGTTGGCAGCTGACCCTTGACCTGCTCCAGCAGCTTACCGGCAGCACGGAAGTGACCGATGTTGGTCATGCACGAACCAATGAACACTTCGTCGATCTTCTCGCCGGCAACGTTGGACAACAGACGGGCGTCGTCCGGGTCGTTCGGTGCGCAGAGGATCGGCTCGTTGATTTCGGCCAGGTCGATCTCGATGACTTCGGCGTATTCCGCGTCGGCATCGGCTTCCATCAGTTCCGGGTTGGCAACCCAGGCTTCCATCGCTTGGGCGCGACGTTCCAGGGTGCGTGCGTCGCCGTAGCCTTCACCGATCATCCAGCGCAGCAGGGTGATGTTGGAGTTCAGGTACTCGGTGACGGATTCTTTCGACAGCTTGATGGTGCAACCGGCAGCCGAACGTTCGGCCGAGGCGTCGGACAGCTCGAAAGCCTGCTCCAGCGTCAGGTCGTTCAGGCCTTCGATTTCCAGGATGCGGCCGGAGAAGGCGTTTTTCTTGCCTTTCTTCTCTACGGTCAGCAGGCCAGCCTGGATCGCGTAGTAAGGAATGGCATGAACCAGGTCACGCAGGGTGATGCCAGGTTTCATTTTGCCTTTGAAGCGCACCAGGATCGATTCCGGCATGTCCAGTGGCATAACGCCAGTGGCTGCGGCGAACGCGACCAGACCGGAACCGGCCGGGAACGAGATGCCCATCGGGAAACGGGTGTGGGAGTCACCACCGGTGCCGACGGTATCCGGCAGCAGCATGCGGTTCAGCCAGCTGTGGATGATGCCGTCGCCTGGACGCAGCGATACACCGCCACGGGTCATGATGAAGTCAGGCAGGGTGTGGTGGGTGGTCACGTCGATCGGCTTTGGATAAGCCGCGGTGTGGCAGAAGGACTGCATCACCAGGTCGGTCGAGAAGCCCAGGCACGCCAGGTCTTTCAGTTCGTCACGGGTCATCGGACCGGTGGTGTCCTGGGAACCCACGGTGGTCATCTTCGGTTCGCAGTAAGTCCCTGGGCGAACGCCTTTGCCTTCCGGCAGGCCGCACGCCTTGCCGACCATTTTCTGGGCCAGGGTGAAACCCTTGCCAGTGTCGACCGGTGCTTCAGGCAGCTTGAACAGGTCGGTAGGGCCCAGACCCAGCTCGGCGCGAGCCTTGTCGGTCAGGCCACGGCCGATGATCAGCGGGATACGGCCGCCGGCGCGAACTTCGTCCAACAGGACCGGGGTCTTCATTTCGAAGGTGGTCAGGACTTCGTCGGTGCCGTGTTTGCAGACTTTGCCAGCATGCGGGTACAGGTCGATCACGTCGCCCATGTTCATGTTGGTGACGTCGAATTCGATCGGCAGTGCGCCGGCATCTTCCATGGTGTTGTAGAAGATTGGAGCGATCTTGCTGCCGAAGCAGAAGCCGCCGGCGCGCTTGTTCGGCACGTAAGGAACGTCGTCGCCGAAGAACCACAGTACCGAGTTGGTCGCGGATTTACGCGAAGAACCGGTACCGACCACGTCACCGACGTAGGCGATCGGGAAGCCTTGACCGCGCATTTCTTCGATCTGCTTCATCGGGCCGGTCTTGCCTTGCTCGTCCGGCACAATGCCTTCGCGCGCCATTTTCAGCATGGCCAGGGCGTGCAGCGGGATATCAGGGCGGGACCAGGCGTCCGGGGCAGGGGACAGGTCGTCGGTGTTGGTTTCGCCGGTGACCTTGAATACGCGCAGGCTGATCTTGTCGGCCAGGGTCGGGCGGTTCTTGAACCACTCGCCGTCGGCCCAGGACTGGATCACGGCTTTGGCGTGTTCGTTGCCGTTGCGGGCTTTCTCGGCCACGTCGTGGAACGCATCGAACATCAGCAGGGTGTGCTTGAGTTGGGCGGCGGCGACAGGTGCCAGCTCGGCGTCGTCCAGCAGCTCGACCAACGTCACGATGTTGTAGCCGCCTTGCATGGTGCCGAGCAGTTCAACAGCGCGTTTCTTGTCGATCAGGGGAGAAGTGGCTTCGCCCTTGGCCAGGGCAGACAGGAAACCGGCCTTGACGTAGGCAGCTTCGTCAACGCCTGGTGGAATGCGGTTGGTGATCAGGTCAACGAGGAGTTCTTCTTCGCCAGCCGGAGGATTCTTCAGCAGCTCGACCAGGCCTGCGGTTTGTTCGGCGTTAAGCGGCTGGGGAACGATACCCAGTGCTGCACGCTCTTCGATATGTTTGCGGTAGGCTTCAAGCACAGTTATTACCCTCATCAGTGGTCCCACGGGACGCTCATCCAGAAATGAACGGCACGCATGCGCTCGGGGGCTTTTTGGGCCGCAAAGCCAGCGCTGCCGGCATTCCTCACAGAAGCTGCTTTCAAAGTTTTACGCCTGCAGAACGGAGCTGATGAGGGTTGGCGCTGGGACTACCTACCGGGTAATCACCATCGCCAACACCGTTCTGAAGGAACGACTGTGCTCGTGACGCTTTGAAAACAGCTTCCAGCGGATTGTTTGGCGCCTTACAAGGCCGGATGATTCTACGGCAAAAAATTTCTAAAGGTAAGTTGCCTGACTAAGTTTGCTGGGTGATCAACCTTAGACAAAGGGCTAACATGGCGCACTGTTTCGCTGATTTGTGTGTTGCCACCCATGTCCAATCAAACCATCAAGACCCCCTGCGTAGGCCTGTGCTCAACGGTTTACGGCGATCTCGTGTGCCGCGGCTGCAAGCGCTTCCACCACGAAGTGATCCAATGGAATGGGTATAACGAAGAGCAAAAACGCGCCGTATGGCTAAGGCTTGAGCAGCTGCTGGTACAGGTGATGGCCGGCAAGCTGGAGGTTTTCGACCCCAAGACCCTGCGTGGGCAACTGGAGCAACGCAAGATTCGCTTTGTGCCGCACCAGTCCGAGTACTGCTGGGCGTACCAGTTGATTGCCCGTGGGGCGCGGGTGATCAACAACCTGGAGGCTTATGGCATGGTGCTGCTGCCGGAGTTTCGCGACTGGGCGCTCCCAGAGCTGCGCGATGCCATCGACCGTGAGTTCTTCATCCTGTCCGAGGCGCACTACCAGCGCTATATCGCGCCGGCGTTCCTGAGGGATGCGTTCGCCGACTGACAACACAAATCCAAATGTGGGAGGGGGCTTGCCCCCGATGAGGGAGTGTCAGCTCAAACAGCTGTGACTGACACACCGCCATCGGGGGCAAGCCCCCTCCCACAGGGGACCGCGTTGCATCAAAGGGGTAGAAGAACCCCAGCGGATTGATGTCGTAGCTCACCAGCAGGCTCTTGGGATGGGGGTGCGAATGCTACTTTCGAACGAGTGCGGGCACTGCATTAATCGCGAACATACGGGGAGCAACATGTGGGAGGGGGCTTGCCCTAATGCCATTCAGTTAAGCGTACATCGCCTTCTGTAGGAGCGAGGGGGACGCCTAGTTCTTGCTCGCGAAAAACGTCAACGATAACGCGTGTTTCCTGAATGAACGCGGCGCCTGTAAGTTCTTCGCGAGCAAGCTCGCTCCTACAAAAAAGCCTTAACTGAACGGCATTAGGGCTTGCCCCCGATAGCGGTGTATCAGTCAGCTAACCTGTAACTGACACACCGCTATCAGGGGCAAGCCCCCTCCCACATTGGATCTCGGTTGCCTTCGAGGATCAGCGTCAGGCCGTGGTTGCGAGTTCTTCCAGTTGGTCCATCAACGCCTGCGGCTTGAGCACCAGCACGTCACTCTCCAGCGCATCCAGCACCACTTCGGCGGTGTTGCCGATCAGCGCTCCGGAAATCCCGGTGCGTGCGACAGTGCCGATGATCGTCACCGCGGCCTGGAGCGCGTGCGCCGTATGCGGGATCAGCACATCTGCCGGGCCTTCCTTGATATGAAGGTGCGCGTCATCCACGTCGAATTCGGCCTGGAACGCCTGGCATTGCTCGCGATAGCGCGCCTCGATGGTTTCCTTGAGCTGGAAGGTCGGATCCGCCGCCGACAGCATGGGCGACGGATGGGCGCTGATCACATGCAGTTGGGCCTTGGCCAGGCTGGCGATATCAAAACCGTGGTCAATGATCGAGTGGTGCAGTGCGCGGTGTTCGACATCGCTGTTGCCCACGTCGATGGCCGCGAGGATTACGCCGTCGGCCCACGGCGTCGAGGTCTTGACCAGTAGGACCGGCGTCGGGCAATAGCGCAGCAGCTTCCAGTCCGCGGGCGTCAGCAGGGCCTTTTTCAACGGGCTGTCGGGATAGTGCTGCTTGATCACCAGCCCACAGCCTTCGGCCTGCTGCACGTCGATGATGGTTTTGTGCAGGCTGTCATTCCAGGCTTGCTCGGTGGTGACGCTATAGCCGTCACCCTGCAAACCGGTCTTGAGCAGGCTCAAGAGCGCCGAATGCTCGTGTTTCCTGTCGCAGACCAGCAAGTGCAGGTGCGCGTCGGTGACCCCGGCGATCAGCTTGGCGCGCTTGAGGGCCAGGCTTTCCGAATGCTCGGGCTCGATGACCACCAGGATGCTGCGGATAGCTTGCATGGTCGGGATCTCCAGAAAAGGGGCGTTAGACAACTATAGTTGCTGCTCGCCAGCCGTCATGTTGATGCACATCAAGGCCAGTGGCTGGTGGTCTGCGGCGTGGTCGGTATAATCGGCGCCCTTTTGTGACCCTTTGCCCGTGAGCCCGATGAACCTGCCCGAAATCCACGAATTCCTCGGTTGCCCCACCCCCGACGCCTGGGTGCAGGCCGCGCTGGCCGATCAGGACACCCTGCTGATCGACCACAAGAACTGCGAATTCAAGGCCGCCAGCACTGCCCTGAGCCTGATCGCCAAGTACCACGGCCATGTGGACCTGATCAACATGATGTCGCGCCTGGCCCGGGAAGAGCTGGTGCACCACGAGCAAGTGATGCGCCTGATGAAGAAGCGCAAGGTCGAGTTGCGCCAGTTGCATGCTGGGCGTTACGCCTCCGGGTTGCGCAAGGTTGTGCGTAGCCATGAACCGGTCAAGCTGGTGGATACCCTGGTGGTCGGCGCGTTTATCGAGGCGCGCAGTTGCGAGCGTTTCGAAGCCCTGGTACCGCATCTGGACGAGGAACTCGGCAAGTTTTACTTCGGCTTGCTCAAGAGCGAAGCGCGGCACTACCAGGGTTACCTGAAGCTGGCCTACCAGTATGGCGACGCCAAGGACATCGCCCAGGTGATCGAGCGGGTGCGGGCGGCCGAGCAGGCACTGATCGAGTCACCCGACGTCGAGTTCCGCTTTCACAGTGGCGTGCCAGCCTGAGGCCACGGCGACGCCGATCAGCGCGGTGATCCCGGTCAACAGCAGGATCACCGTTTGCGTGCCCCAGGGCGCCGCCAGCAACGCGATCAGCAAGCCCGCCAGCGGTTGGGCCAGGTTGTTGAGCAGGGTGAGCACGCCCACCGTCTTGCCAAAGTCCTGCACTGGTATCACGCGCTGGCGGGTGCTGCGCAGGTACACGTTGAACATTTTGTCGAAACCGGTGACCAGCAAGAAGCCCACGGCGTAGGTCATGAGCCCGGGGCTGAGCGCGGTGATCAGCGCCCCGAGTGCAATCATCGAATACGACAACCCACCCAGTACCTTCAACGGCAGGCTGCAGCGCGCCAGGTAAAACAGAATCGCGATGGTCACCACGGCCCCCGCGGCTTGCAGCAACGCATAGGCGTCCTTGTCGGCGGCAAAGTGCCCCGTGACCATTGCCGCCGAAGTCGCCAGCGTCACACCGATGATCAGGTTGACGCCGACCGCCAGGGTGATGATCCGCTTCAATTGCGTCAGGTTGCGGATATGCCGGAAGGCAATGCGCAGCGGTTGCAGCCAGATATCCTGGTGTTGCTCGAAGGTTTCCAGGTGCACCCGGCTATGGCGTTGCCAGATCAGCATCGCCAGGTCTGCCAGGACAAACAGCCCGGCAACCCCCACTACCACCCAATGCCAGGCCCACACTTGCAGCATCAGCGCCGCGACCAAGGGGCCCAGCACCAGGCCGCTCTGGTCGGCAATCTGCGAATAGGACAACGTCTTGGTATAGCTGTACTGCCTGAAGATGTGCGGCATCAGCACTTCCCGCGCCATGATGCCCTGGGTGGTCAACACCCCGCACAGCGCCGACAGCAGCACAATCCAGTAAAAGCCGTCGAACACCCCGTACAGCGCTACCGCGACCACACAGGCCAGTGCTCGGTAGACCTGGCTGATATGCAGGATGCGGACTGGCGAGAACTTGTCGCACAATGCCCCGCACACCGGGAACGCCAGGTAGCGCGGTAGCGACTCGAGAAAAAATGCCAGGCCCGCCCAGCTCACGCTGTTGGTGGTCTGGAACACGATGAGCGGCACGATAAACAGCAGAATCTGGTCCGCCAGCCGTGACAGGAACAGCGAAACGAAGAACGCCAGGTAATCCTTGCGCATACAACTCCCTGTGAATGGCGTTAAAGATTGCAGGCTATTTGTTAAAAACTCTTAAAAGCATGAAGCTTGGTCACCCGCTACGGGCCAAGCGCTGCTGTCGGGCAGCTTGCCACCTATAATGCCCGCACTTCAATCGGCGTCGCATATTGAGAACGTATGGAAAACCTGGGTCTGGGCAAGGTCCTGCTCGTTGAGGACGATGAGAAGCTGGCAGCGCTGATCGCGCATTTTCTGGCGCAGCATGGCTTTGAGGTGCGGGTGGTGCACCGGGGCGATTTGGCCTTGGCGGTGTTTCTCGACTTCAAGCCCAAGATTGTCGTGCTCGACCTGATGCTGCCCGGCCAGAGCGGCCTGCATGTGTGTCGCGAGATTCGCACGGTGTCCGACACGCCCATCGTGATCCTCACCGCCAAGGAAGATGACCTGGACCATATCCTGGGCCTGGAATCCGGCGCCGACGATTACGTGATCAAGCCGATCAAGCCGCCGGTGCTGCTCGCACGCCTGCGTGCCCTGCAACGTCGCCAGTCACCGGAGCCAACGGTGCGCGGCGCCGTGGAGTTCGGCCGACTGTCGATTGACCGCAGTTGCCGGGTAGTCAGCCTGGGGGAGGAGCAGATCGACCTCACCACCATGGAATTCGAATTGCTGTGGTTGCTGGCCAGCAACGCCGGCAAGATCCTGTCCCGCGATGACATCCTCAACCGCATGCGCGGCATTGCCTTCGATGGCCTGAACCGCAGCGTCGACGTGTACATCAGCAAACTGCGCGGCAAACTCAATGACAACCCGCGTGAGCCGGTGTGCATCAAGACCATCTGGGGCAAGGGTTATCTGTTCAATCCATTTGCGTGGGAGGTCTAGATGCTGCGCCTGTTTCTGCGCCTGTATGTGATTCTGGCCCTGGACCTGGCGGGGGCTATCTGGCTGGTCAACTACACCTTCGATGAGCTGATGCCCGAAGCCAACGAAACCTATAACCGCGAAGCCGTGCGGGGTCCGGCGTATGGACTGGTAGAGCAATTGCGTCCTCTGCAAGGGGACGCGCGCCAGGCCCGGCTGGCCGAGTTGCAGCCCCATTACGGGCTGCGCCTGAAGCTGGTGCAGAAGGATACCCAGGCCCTGACCGAGCGTGAACAGGCGCTTTTGGACAAGGGGCAGTTGGTGGTGCGCGGCGACTTCATGGAGTTTCTCGCGACCATCGACGGTAGCTCGCAACTGCTGGAAATCAAGTTGCCGGAAGAGCCCAAGTGGCTGTACCTGTGGGCCTATGGTTTCCTCGGGGTGTGCCTGGCCATCGTGCTGTACTTCTGGGTTCGTCCCCATTGGCGCGACCTGGAACATATCCGCCTGGCCGCGCAGCGCTTCGGTGACAACGACCTCGGTTCGCGCATCCTGCTGCCGCGCCGCTCCACCGTGCGCGAGCTGGCCGGGCACTTCAACCAGATGGCCGAACGCATCGAAAGCCTGATCGCCAACCAGCGCGAACTGACCAACGCAGTCTCCCATGAGTTGCGCACGCCGATTGCGCGCCTGTCGTTCGAGCTCGACCAACTCCGGCAACAGGCCGACCCGCGCCAGAGCCGCGCGCTGATCACGGACATGTACGCCGACTTGGGCGAACTGGAAGAAATGGTCTCCGAGCTGCTGACCTACGCCAGCCTCGAGCGCGGCGCCACCCAGGTCACCCGGGAAAATATCGAAGCCCACAGCTGGCTCGACAGCGTGATTGGCAGCGTCGCCCTGGAGGCCGAGGCGGAAGGTGTGCACCTGTCACTGCGCACCTGTGAAGTCGACATTATCCAGATCGAGCCACGTTTTATGGCGCGCGCGGTGATCAACCTGCTGCGCAACGCCATCCGTTACGCCGACCGCCGCGTGGAAGTGTCACTGGTCAAGTTCGGCAGCGGCTACGAAGTGCGGGTCTGCGATGACGGCCCTGGCGTGCCCGAGGAGGGCCGGGCAAAAATCTTCCAGCCGTTCATGCGCCTCGACGCCAGCCGTGACCGCCGCACCGGCGGCTTCGGCCTGGGCCTGGCGCTTGTGCAGCGGGTATCGCAGTGGCACGGCGGCCAGGTGCAAGTGCTGGATTCGGAGTGGGGCGGGGCGTCGTTTCGGATGACGTGGGCGTACGCCGAATAAGCCTCCCGCGGGTCATCCTGTGGCGAGCAGGCTTGTTGTGGCGAACGGGCTTGTTGTGGCGAGCGGGCTTGCCCCGCGTTGGGCTGCGAAGCAGCCCCAAAACCAGGCACCGCGGTGTGTCAGTTAAAAACACATCGCTTGTAATGGGGCCGCTTCGCGCCCCAACGCGGGGCAAGCCCGCTCGCCACAACAAGCCCGCTCGCCACACGCCAGCCCGCTCGCCACAGTTACAGTGTTCCTCCAGGGTTAAAAAATCAGCGGTTTGTGCGGCGATTGCGTGCGTTTGAAGGCGTAGCCCGAAGCGCTGAGGCCGTTGACCTGGCGGCTGACGGTGTCGCCCAGGCCATAGCCGTTGCCGGCCAATACGGCATGGGCGTTGTCCACGGGCAGCAGGATGTAATCGGTCAGCGGCTCGTCGTGCAGTTGCCCGCGGATTACCAGGAAGCCGTCCTCCAGGCGCACGCTGACGCCGCTCAGCGGCGCGTCAGGCTCATGGGTGTTGAGTACCTGGTAGGTGCCGATGGTGTCGGCCCAGGCCAGGGGCAGGGTTGGCGGGTCGATCCGCTCACCCAGGGCAATGCGCTGGCCGTGGCTGCGCGCAGTCAGCATTTGCCGGCCCTGTACGGTGACGACGTCGAGTTGCACACGCCCCAGTTCGCCGAGATCCTCGAGCCAGAAACCGAGGAACTTTTTCTGCGCGCGCAGCCAGCCGTCCTCATCGCGCAGCAAGTCAAAGGTATACCCCGACAGCTCACCGGACAGGCGCGAGTGCTCGTCCCGGATGCGGAACACGCCCCAGGCCGTGGCGTAAAACCCAGCCAGGCGCTTGCGGTCGACGGCTGCCGGCACCTGGCGCAACTTGAGCCCATGGGTGGGGGCCGCGCAGTTATCGGCGCACACAGGGCGGCCTGTCTGCGCCTGGAGCATCAGGCGCAGGGCGTCGTTGGACAGCGCGACCACCATGTCTTCGGCGTTGCTGTCGTTGGCCATGATGATGACCGCCAGTTGCGGGTCCGGCAGCAGGGTCAATTGCGCGGCAAAATCGTCGCCACCGCCACTGTGCTGGTAGGTGCGTACACCGGGGGCGACCGGCTCGTCGCCACAGGGGGCGAGAAACCACCCGAGGCCGATCTGGCAGTCGAAGTCCAGGGCGTTCCCGGTGTTTTGCTGGGTGAACATCTGTTCGATGGAGGCGCTGCCCACTACGCGATGGTCCCGGTAGATACCCTGGGCAAACAGCATCTGCACGTAGTGGCTCAGGTCCTTGGGGCTGGTCCATAAACCGGCGGCGGCGAGGTCACGCACCTGGGCGTCAGTGCTGGCGCTGCCGTCCTGATAACCCAGGGCGCGGTAGCCCAGTTGGGTGCCGGTGCCGACAAAACTCGACTGGCTCATTCGCAACGGCTTGAGCAGGCTGGTTTGCAGCTGGGTTTCGAAGTCCTTGCCGGTGCTGCGTTCAATCGCAGCGCCGACCAGCGCATAACCGAGATTGGAATAGGCCACCTGGGATCCTGGCGGGCTGCTCAGCCACACCCCCGAGACGCGCATTGGCATCTGGCTCATGGCGAAGGAACTGCGCAGGTCTCGCAGGTGCTCGCTGGGTAAGCCCGACTGATGACTGAGCAGGCGGCGCAGGGTGATATCGCGGTCGGCGGCGGCCTGGTCGCTATGAAAGCGCGAGCGCACATAGAACTCGCGCAGGGTGTGCTGGATCGGTGCATCAAGCTCCAGCCGTTGTTGTTCTACCAATTGCAGGGCCGCGGTGGCGGTGAGCAATTTGGAAATGGCCCCTGCGCGAAATGCCGTGTTGGGGGTTACCGGCACGCCACGGGCTTTGTCCGCCAGGCCGAAGCCATGGGCCCAGATCAGTTCCTGGCCATTGACCAACGCGATGGACAGCCCCGGCACATTTTCCCGGGCCATTTCCCGTGGAATGCGCGCTTGCAGATAACGGATGATCGCACTGTAGTCACCCTTGGCAATCGGCGGCGGGGCAGAGGGTTGGCCATGGCAACCGATACTGCCCAACAGGCAACCCAGCAACGGAATACCGCGCAATGTGCGAAACATGAAGAGCACCCGGATGGTTGTTTGGATGCTCGAATGCTAGGGGAGGGCCGTCCAACAATCTTTGCAAGCTTTGTCGGGAAACTGTCAAAGATTGTTAACGAGTCAACCCCAGTCGCTCATGCCACTGTGCAATCGATTCCTCGGGGTATTCATCAAATTGAAGGTCGCCCTCGCGCACGCTGACTTCAACCCACGGCGCCTTCGAGCCCAGCATCAGGTGCGTATGCTCCGGCGGCACCGGCAACGGCGTGTCGATGGCCGAGGCAAACGGGTGGATCAGCTCCGGCCACTCCGGGCTGAACAGCCATAGCGCACTGCCGCACTGCGAGCAGAAATGCCGTTCGGCGGTGCTGGCATGGGCCCGGCTGGCACCTTCTGGCTTGAGCCGGGCATGGTAGATCGAGATCAGTTTGCGCCCGCGCACTTTCAGGCTGCTGGCATCGCCCGCGAGGTTGATGGCGTAGCCACCACCCCCTTGGGTCTTGCGGCAGATCGAGCAGTAGCAACGCTGGTACGGGTAAGGGTGGGCACTGCTCAGGCTGAACGTGACGGCGCCGCAGTGGCAGGATCCTTCAAGTTGCATAAGGTGTCTCCTCTGGCTGGGTGACTGTTCAGCTTAGGCGCTCTTCGGCATCAGGGTTGCGATCAGGGCGCGGATCGTGCCCGGCAATGCCTCCAGCTCCCGCACCAGAATGCTGCGCTCACGAATCGCCCAGGGTTCATCCAGCTTCACCGCCACCAGTTGCATGGTACGGCTGTGCCGGACGGCGGCGGACTCCGGGATGATGCCAATGCCCACGCCGGCCTCGACCATCCGGCAGATTGCCTCGAAGCTCGAGACCTGGATGCGCAGCGACAAGTGCTTGCCGATCCGCTCCACGTGCTCGCGCAGGAAGCTGAGCAAGGTGCTGCCTTCGTGCAGGCCGATATGCTGGTAGGCCAGGGTCTGTTCCAGGGTGACCGAGGGTTGCCCGGCCAAGGGGTGGCCCACCGGCACCATCAAGACCAGCTCATCGGTGCTGAAATGCAGCACCTGCAAGCCTGCCGCTTCTACCGGGCCGGCGATGATTCCCATGTCACTGGTGCCATCGAGCACGCCACGCACGATATCCCGCGACAAGCGTTCCTGTAGATCGACGGTGACGCCGGGGCGCTGTGACAGGAAACCGGCCAGCACCTCGGGCAGGAATTCGGTCACCGCCGTGGTGTTGGCAAAGATGCGGATATGCCCGGCGGAATCCACGCCATATTGGGTGAACTCACTTTTCAGGTAGTCCACCTGGCGCATGATCAGCCGGGCGTGGTGCAACAGGCGTTCGCCCGCCGGGGTGATTTCCACGCCACGGCTGTCACGGTACAGCAGGCGGGTATCGAGTTGGCCTTCCAGGGCCTTGATCCGTGCACTCGCGGCGGCAGGCGAGAGGAATGCGCGCTTGGCGCCCTGGGTCAGGCTGGGGGATTCGGCGATATGGATGAACAGGCGCAGGTCGGCGAGATCGAAGTGCATGCAAAACTCCAGGTGTACGACCACCTGTGGCGGGGGCTTGCTGCCTCGCCACAAGAGGGGCTGATCGGACGATTGGCGTTCAGCATAGCCGAACGCTGGTTTATTGAAATGCAAATTCTCAGAACGGCCAGGCGCTTGCATGATCCGGGGCAGACACTCACTGCCCGAGGACCTGTACCTGATGAGCGCCACTGATTGGATCGGCCGAAGCGAAACCGCCCACGACCACCTGAGCCATAACCTGCTCAAACGCATTGCCGCCACCCTTGGCCAAGCCGTCCCCGAGCAGGGCCAGGATCTGCCGCCGCTGTGGCAGTGGTGTTTCTTCCAGGACCCGCTGCCCGAGTCGGCCCTGGGCACCGACGGCCACCCGGCCCGTGGCGGCTTCCTGCCGCCGGCGGATAAGCGCAATCGCATGTGGGCCGGTGGGCGGATCGAGTTCCTGCACCCACTGCGTGCCGGCGAGGCGGCCACCCGGGTGTCAACCATCACCCAGGTCGAGGAGAAAACCGGCCGCAGCGGTTCACTGTTGTTTGTCACGGTGCGTCACGACTATTCCCAGGACGGCCGCCTGGCGATCCGCGAAGAACAGGACATCGTCTACCGCGAGCCCACGCCACCCAAGCAGGGCAGCGGCGAGGCCCTGGCCCAAGGCGAATGGCACGAAACGATCGCCCCCACGCCGACCCTGCTGTTTCGCTACAGCGCCGTGACCTTCAACGGCCACCGCATCCACTACGACTACCCCTATGTCACCGGCACCGAAGGCTACGCCGGGCTGGTGGTACATGGCCCGCTGATCGCGACCTTGAGCCTGCGCGCGTTTTGCCGCGCCCACCCTGAAGCCACCTTGCGTCGTTTCAGCTATCGCGGGGTGCGCCCACTGATCGCGCCTCAGCCGTTCGAGGTGGGCGGGCACGTCACGCAGCCAGGCGTTGCCGCGCTGTGGGCCGGTAACGCGGACGGCCTGGCCCAGCAGGCCGAAGTGCATTTCGAATAATCCAAGAACAACAGGCGGAGAGCCGTTAGATGAACCCGAATGACAACGAAGCACTCAATGCCATCCGCGAAGGGGTGCGTGCCTTGTGCGCCGAATTCGATGCCGCTTATTGGCGCCGGATCGACGAGGAAAAAGGCTTCCCCGAAGCCTTCGTCAAGGCCCTGACCGATGCCGGCTGGCTGTCGGCGATGATCCCGGAAGAGTATGGCGGCTCGGGCCTGGGCCTGGCCGAGGCCTCGGTGATCCTTGAAGAGGTCAACCGCTGTGGCGGCAACTCCGGCACCGTGCATGGCCAGATGTACAACATGTTCACCCTGTTGCGTCACGGCAGCGCGGCGCAGAAAAGCTTCTACCTGCCCAAGCTGGCCAGCGGCGAATTACGCCTGCAATCGATGGGCGTCACCGAGCCCACCACCGGTACCGATACCACCAAGATCAAGACCACTGCGATCAAGCGCGGCGACAAGTATGTGATCAACGGCCAGAAGGTGTGGATCTCACGGGTGCAGCATTCCGACTTGATGATCCTGCTGGCGCGCACCACGCCGTTGGCCGAGGTGAAGAAAAAGTCCGAGGGCATGTCGATCTTCATGGTCGACCTGCGCGAAGCCATCGGCAACGGCCTGACCGTGCAACCCATCGCCAACATGGTCAACCACGAAACCAACGAGCTGTTCTTCGACAACCTGGAACTGCCCCTGGACAGCCTGATTGGCGAGGAAGGCAAGGGTTTCAAATACATCCTCGATGGCCTGAATGCCGAACGCACGCTGATCGCCGCCGAGTGCATCGGTGACGGCCGCTGGTTCATCGAAAAAGCCAGTGCCTACGCTCGCGACCGCGTGGTGTTTGGCCGGCCCATCGGGCAAAACCAGGGCGTGCAGTTCCCGATTGCCGAAGCGCACATTGAAATCGAAGCGGCGGACCTGATGCGCTGGCGTGCCTGCGACGAATACGACCGCGGCGCCAATGCCGGGGCCAGCGCGAACATGGCCAAGTACCTGGCGGCCAAGGCGTCCTGGGAAGCGGCCAATGCCTGCCTGCAAACCCACGGTGGCTTCGGCTTTGCCTGCGAATACGACGTGGAGCGCAAATTCCGCGAGACCCGCCTGTACCAGGTGGCGCCGATCTCCACCAACCTGATCCTGTCCTACGTGGCCGAGCATTTGCTCGAACTGCCACGCAGCTTCTGAGGGCCTGAGCATGAGCCATACCCAAGCCCTGTGTCGGTTCCTGGCCGACCTGGCCTACGCGCAATTGCCCGAGCCCGTGCTGGCGCGCACCGAAGACCTGTACCTGGATTGGCTGGCCTCCGCGTTGGCCAGCCAGGGCGCGCACCCGATCCCGTTGTTTGAACGCTATGCGCAGAAGATGGGGCCCAGCAGCGGCCCGGCGCAGGTGATCGTCAATGGCGGCAGCAGCAGCGCGTATTTTGCCGCGCTGGTCAATGGCGCCTCGTCCCATCTGGTGGAGCAGGATGACCTGCACAACAGCTCGGTGCTGCACCCGGCCACCGTGGTGTTTCCGGCGGCCTTGGCGGCCGCGCAAGACCTGGGCAAATCCGGCCGCGACCTGCTGTTGGCCTCGGTGGCGGGTTATGAAGCCGGGATCCGCATCGGCGAATTCATGGGCCGCTCCCACTACCGCATCTTCCACACCACGGCCACGGTGGGCACCCTGGCGGCGGCGGTGGCGGTAGGCAAGTTGCTGGATTTCAATGAGGAACAGTTCATCAACCTGCTCGGCAGCGCCGGCACCCAGGCCGCCGGGCTGTGGGAGTTCCTGCGCGATGCCGCCGACTCCAAGCAACTGCACACGGCCAAGGCGGCCGCCGACGGTTTGCTCGCCGCATACCTGACGGCCGATGGCCTGACCGGTGCGCGCAATATCCTCGAAGGCGACCAGGGCTTGGCGGCGGGCATGTCCACGGATGCCGAGCCGAGCAAGTTGTCCGCCGACCTTGGCCGTCGCTGGGCGCTGCTGGAAACCTCGTTCAAGTTTCACGCCTCGTGCCGCCATACCCATCCTGCCGCCGATGCGCTGTTGGAGGTGATGCAGCGTGAAGGCCTGGGCGCCGCCGATATCGCGCATGTGGAAACCCGCGTGCACCAAGGCGCCATCGATGTGCTCGGGCGCGTGACGGTGCCCACCAGCGTGCACCAGGCCAAGTTCTCCATGGGCACCGTGCTCGGCCTGATCGCTGTGCATGGCAAGGCCGGCTTGACCGAGTTCCACCAGTGGGCACTGAGCGATCCTGCTGTTTCGGCCTTTCGCGACAACGTCAGCATGGCCCTCGACGCCGAAGTCGACGGCGCCTACCCGCAGCGCTGGCTGGGCCGGGTCATCGTCAGCACCGTTGATGGCCGCTCGCTGCACGGCGCCATCGACGAGCCCAAGGGCGACCCCGGCAACACCCTGAGCCGCGCTGAGCTGGCGGATAAATTCCAGCGCCTGACCCAGTTCAGCGGCGCGCGCTCACCGGCCCAGGCCCACGCATTGATCGACAAGGTCTGGAACCTGCGCAACGCCGCATCCATGGCCCATTGGCTTTAAGGAACCGTCATGACTGCTAATCAACGACCGCTGGACGGCATTACCGTTGTCAGCCTGGAACACGCGATTGCCGCGCCATTCTGCACCCGTCAACTGGCCGACCTCGGCGCCCGCGTGATCAAGGTCGAACGCCCCGGTGCCGGTGATTTCGCCCGTGGCTACGACGAGCGTGTACGTGGCCTGGCCTCGCATTTCGTGTGGACCAACCGCTCCAAGGAAAGCCTGACCCTGGACCTCAAGCACGACGAGGCGGGCGACATTCTGCAAAGCCTGCTGGCTGACGCCGATGTGCTGGTGCAGAACCTCGCACCCGGCGCGGCGGCGCGCATGGGGTTGTCGTTCGAGGCGCTGCATGCGCGTTTCCCGCGCCTGATCGTCTGCGATATTTCCGGCTATGGCGAAGGCGGGCCCTACGAGAAAAAGAAAGCCTACGACCTGCTGATCCAGAGCGAGGGCGGCTTCCTGTCGGTGACCGGCGGCCCGGGCGACGACCAGATGGCCAAGGCCGGTTGCTCCATTGCCGACATCGCCGCCGGCATGTACGCCTACAGCGGCATCCTTTCGGCGTTGCTATTGCGTGGCAAGACCGGGCAGGGCAGCCGCATCGACGTGAGCATGCTTGAAAGCCTGGTGGAGTGGATGGGCTACCCGATGTACTACGCCTTTGACGGTGCGCCGCCGCCACCGCGTGCCGGCGCGGCGCATTCGACGATCTACCCGTATGGGCCGTTCCCCACCGGCGACGGCGGCACGGTGATGCTCGGCTTGCAAAACGAGCGCGAATGGGCGGCGTTCTGCGACAAGGTTTTGCTTACCCCGGAACTGGCGACGGATGAACGCTTCAGCGCCAACTTCAAGCGTTCGGCCAACCGTGAGGTGTTGCGTCAGATCATCGTCGACCGTTTTGCGCAATTGGACGCCGAAGCGCTGATCCAGCGCCTGGAGGCCGCGCAGATCGCCAGCGCCCGCGTCAACGATATGCAGGGCGTGTGGGATCACCCGCAGCTCAAGGCGCGTGACCGCTGGCGTGAAGTCGACAGCCCGGCGGGGCCTTTGCCCTCGCTGCTGCCACCGGCACGCAATGCCGCCTTTACCCCACGTATGGACGCCGTACCCGCACTGGGGCAGCACAGCCAGGGCATTCTCGACCAGCTCGGGTATTCGGGCGATGCCATCGACAGCCTGCGCGCGCGCGGTGTTATCTAACAAGGAAGCCATGATGCCCAAGTCTCTAGCTCGTTCGGCCCTGTTTGTGCCCGGCAGCCGCCCGGAGCGGTTTTCCAAAGCGTTGGCCAGTGGTGCCGACGCGGTGATTGTGGATTTTGAAGACGCGGTGGAAGAACCGCTCAAGCGTCAGGCGCGGGATAACCTTGGGGTGTTTTTGCAGGCACATCCAGAGGCCCAGGTGTGGGTACGTATCAACGCGCCCGAGCACGCCGAGCACGTTGCCGATGTGGCGTTTTGCAAGGCCCATGCAAACGTTGCCGGCGTGCTGCTGCCGAAGGTGGAAAGCGCGGCCCAGGTGGCGGTGGTAGCCGCCACGGGCAAAGGGATCTGGCCGATTATCGAAAGTGCCAAGGGCCTGCTGGCCGTGGCCGAGATCGCCCATGCGCCGCAGGTGCAGCGCTTGTCATTCGGTGGCCTGGACCTGGCGCTGGACCTCAACCTGAGCAGCCATACCCCGGCCGCGCAGTTCGCCCTCGACCAGGCCCGCCTGGCGCTGATCGTGCACTCCCGCGCCGCGGGCCTGGTCGCGCCGCTGGACGGTGTCCACCCGGCCATCGACGACCCCGAGGGCCTGCGCCGCTCGATCCGGCATGCCTATGAAATGGGCTTTGCCGGGGCCTTGTGTATCCACCCCAGGCAGGTGGCGGTGATCCATGCCGCCATGGCGCCGAGCGCCGAAGACCTGGCCTGGGCGCAACGGGTGGTGGATGCCGGGGCCCATGGGGCAGGGGCTTACCAGATTGATGGGCAGATGGTGGATGCGCCGGTGCTGTTGCGTGCGCAACGGTTGCTTGCACAGTTATAGCTGACGAAACCGAATCAAATGTGGGAGGGGCGGTGCGACGATTCGACTTGCCCCCGATAGCGGTAGGTCCGAGACAAGTGTGCAAGCTGACACACCGCCATCGGGGGCAAGCCCCCTCCCACAGGGGTTCTCCATTTTTTCTTGGGATTGGTGTTCGGCATGGCCGAACGCAGGTATCAAAAATTCGAAATTCACTACACGCGTCATATCAGGCACCTTGCCCTACAACACAACAATAAGAAGGTGATTTTCCATGCTCAAGCTTTCTCGGGCGCTGTTCTGCGCCGCCACCTTGTTTGCCGCGGGCCTGGCCCAGGCGGCCGACCCGATCGTGATCAAGTTCGCCCACGTGGTCGCTGAAAACACCCCCAAGGGCCAGGGCGCTTTGCTGTTCAAGAAGCTCGCCGAAGAACGCTTGCCGGGCAAGGTCAAGGTCGAGGTGTACCCCAACTCGTCGCTGTTCGGTGACGGCAAGGAAATGGAAGCGCTGCTGCTGGGCGACGTGCAGATGCTGGCGCCGTCCCTGGCCAAGTTCGAGCAATACACCAAGCAAGTGCAGATCTATGACCTGCCGTTCCTGTTCAACGACCTGGCCGCCGTCGACCGCTTCCAGGCCGCCCAGGGCAAGCAACTGCTGACTTCGATGCAGGAAAAGAACATCCTCGGCCTGGCCTATTGGCACAACGGCCTCAAGCAGCTTTCGGCCAACAAGGCCCTGCATGAACCCAAGGATGCCCGTGGCCTGAAGTTCCGCGTGCAGGCTTCCAGCGTGCTGGAAGAGCAGTTCAAGGCGATCCGCGCCAACCCGCGCAAGATGAGCTTTGCCGAGGTGTACCAGGGCCTGCAGACCGGCACCGTCAACGGTACCGAGAACACCTGGTCCAACTATGAAAGCCAGAAGGTCAACGAAGTGCAGAAGTACTTCACCGAGTCCAACCATGGCTTGATCGACTACATGGTCATCACCAACGCCAAGTTCTGGAACGGCCTGCCACCGGATATTCGCAGCACCCTGGAGCAGATCATGGTCGAGGTCACTGTCGAGGTGAACAAACAGGCCGAAGCGCTGAACCAGTCGGCCAAGCAGAAGATCATCGACGCCAAGACCAGCGAAATCATCGAGCTGACCCCCGCGCAACGCCAGCTGTGGCGCGAAGCCATGCGCCCGGTGTGGCAGAAGTTCGAAGGGGAGATCGGGGCTGATCTGATCAAGGCGGCGGATGCCTCCAACCAGTAATGCCAGGGCGTACCGAGATCCCCTGTGGGAGGGGGCTTGCCCCCGATAGCGGTGTGACGGTTACCTTATCTATATCTGACCCACCGCCATCGGGGACAAGTCGAATCCTCGCACCGCCCCTCCCACATTTCGATCCGGTTTCCACCCTGACATCTCATTTGTTTTCGCGAGGTTTTGCCATGCAAACGCTAAGGCGCGTCTGGGAGCACCTGGAGGAAGGCGTTATTGCCTTCCTGTTGGCCGCCATGACCCTGGTGACATTCGTCTACGTCATGCTCAACAACATCTACACGCTGTTCTTTGCCCTGGCCGACAAGTGGGCCTTCAGCAGCGACTTCTTCGGTGCCCTGGGCGACGCCACCATGACCTGGGCCCAGGACATGACCTGGAGCGTGGCGCTGACCAAGGCCATGTTCGGCTGGCTGATCTTTTTCGGTATTTCCTACGGCGTGCGCACCGCTGGCCATCTCGGCGTGGATGCGCTGGTCAAGCTGACCCCGCGCCCGGTGCAGCGCGTGCTCGGCATGCTCGCGTGCCTCTGCTGCCTGGCCTACGCCGGGCTGTTCATGGTCGCCAGCTACAAGTGGGTCAGTGCGGTAATGACGGCGCATATCGGCGCCGAAGACCTCGACCAGTTCGGCATCGACGTGGGTGACATCGTGGTCATCGTGCCCATCGGTTTTGCCCTGGTGTTTATCCGCTACCTGGAAATTTTCTACCGCATCTTTACCCGCCGTCAGGTGGGGTTGGGGCTGGCCGATGAGGCCGGTGAGGCCAGTAAGTTGGCCGGCAGCCATGAGGAGCGTCACTGATGGCCGTGCTCTGTCTGTTCCTGCTGCTGTTCGTGTTCATGTTCCTGGGCGTGCCGATTGCCATTGCGCTGGGTTTGTCGGGGGCGGTATCGATCCTGATGTTCAGCCCGGACTCGGTCAGCTCCCTGGCGATCAAACTGTTCGAGACCTCCGACGCCTACACCTTCCTGGCGATTCCATTCTTCCTGTTGTCCGGTGCATTCATGACCACCGGCGGCGTGGCACAGCGGCTGATCGATTTTGCCAACGCCTGTGTCGGGCATATCCGTGGCGGCCTGGCGATTGCGGCGGTACTGGCGTGCATGCTGTTTGCGGCGCTGTCCGGCTCATCCCCGGCGACGGTGGCGGCAGTGGGTTCGATTGCCGTGGCAGGCATGGTGCGTTCGGGTTACCCGAAGGAATTCGGCGCCGGGATCATCTGCAACGCCGGCACCCTGGGCATCCTGATACCTCCGTCGATCGTGATGGTGGTGTACTCGGCGGCCACGGAAACCTCAGTGGGCAAGCTGTTCATGGCCGGGGTGATCCCCGGGCTGCTGCTGGGCCTGATGCTGATGGTCGCGATCTACATCGTCGCGCGCATCAAGAAGCTGCCGGCCCAGCCACGTGCGACCTTGCGCGAATGGCTGAGCTGCGCGCGCCGGGCGTTCTGGGGCCTGCTGTTGCTGGTGATCATCCTCGGTGGCATCTACAGCGGCATGTTCACGCCCACCGAAGCGGCGGCGGTAGCGGCGGTGTATTCGGCGTTCGTGGCGTTGTTCGTCTACAAGGACATGAAGCTGCGCGACTGCCCCAAGGTGCTGCTGGAGTCCGGGCGCCTGGCGATCATGCTGATGTTTATCATCGCCAACGCCATGCTCTTTGCCCACGTACTGACCACCGAGCAGATCCCCCAGGAAATCACGGCGTGGGTGCTGTCCGAGGGCCTTACGCCGATTGGCTTTTTGATCATGGTCAATGTGGTGCTGCTGATCGCCGGCAGCTTCATGGAGCCTTCGGCCATCGTGCTGATCCTGGCGCCGATCTTCTTCCCGATCGCCATGAAGCTGGGCATCGATCCGATTCACCTGGGCATCGTGATGGTGGTCAACATGGAAATCGGCCTGGTGCACCCACCCGTTGGGCTGAACCTGTTCGTGACCTCGGCGGTGACCGGCTTGACGCTGGGGCAGACCATCCGCGCGGCGTTGCCGTGGCTGATGATCCTGTTGGTGTTCCTGATCATGGTCACGTACTTGCCGTTCATCTCGCTGGCCTTGCCGCACTGGCTGGGGATGTAACGCGACTCCACAGGTGATTCACTGTAGGAGCGAGGGGGACGCCTAGTTCTTGCTCGCGAAGAACTCAGGGCCACCCCGTTTATCGAGAATGAACGCGTTGCCTGGGCGTTTTTCGCGAGCAAGCTCGCTCCTACAAAGTGCCTTAACTGACTGGCATTGGGGCTTGCCCCTCCCATATTGGTTTTGCGTCCGGCTCTATTGGTCCATCCCACTCAAGATTGCATGGGCAACTTTTACCCGTTCGGCGTTCGGGTAGTTCTTGTTCGCCAATATCACCACGCCCACGCCCTTGCTCGGCACATACGCCACATAGGCGCCAAACCCATTGGTGGAGCCGGTCTTGTTCACCAGGGTGTCGGCGCGGGGCGCTTGTGGTGGGGTCAGCCAGTTGACCTTGTGCGGCTCCATTGCCATGGGGGTGGAGTTGCCGGCAATCAACGCATCGAGCTGGATCGGGTAGGGGTACATTTCCCAGCCGAGGCCCTGGGTCATGCCGTCAACGCTGTAGTAACCCGTGTGAGTGACGGTAATCGCCTGCTGCAGGGTTTTATCCAGGTTCGCCGGGTGCATGTTCACGTCAACGTACTTCAGCAGGTCCGCAGCGCTGGTCTTGATGCCGTAGGCTTCGCTGTCCATGGCGCCGGGGCCGACGCGCACGGGTTTGCCGTCTTTGCCATAGCCTTGGGCGTATAGGCTCATCTGGCTCTGGGGCACCTTGACGAAGGTGTGCTTGAGCCCGAGTGCGGGCAACAGGGTTTTCTCCATCGCCTGATCGAACGGCTGCTTCAGGCTCTGCGCCGCCAGGTAGCCGAACAGCCCCAGGCTTGGGTTGGAATACAGGCGCTGGGTGCCGGGGGCGAAGTCGGGTTTCCAGTGCTGGAAGTAGCTGATCATGCCCTGGCTGTTATCCGCCTTGGCGGGGAATTGCAGGGGCAAGCCGCCAGCAGTGTAGGTGCCGAGGTTGAGCACGCTGATGTGCTCGAACGGGCCGCCGCCCAGTGCCGGTAGGTAGTGGCTGGCCGGGTCTGAAAGCGTGAGTGCGCCCGTGGCGACGGCGTAACCGGCCAGGGTGGCGGTGAAGGTTTTGCTCACCGAGCCGACTTCGAACAAGGTATTTTCGCTGACCGGCTGGCGGGTGTCGGTGGCTGCGACGCCGTAGTTAAAGTATTGCGCCTTGCCGTCCTGCACCACACCCACCACCAGGCCCGGAATCGCCTGCTGCTGCATCAGCGGTTTGACGTTGGCATCCACCACCGCCTGCAGGTCGGTGGCGGCCAGGCAGTTGCCGGCGGCGATAAAGACCGCGAGGGCCGTGAAATTACGCACGCCAGACAATAAATGTTGGGGCATGATAAGGCTTCCATGAGAATGATCGATTGAATGAAGAGCCTGCGCGGGCGCGGCCAATGTAGGCAGTTCGCCGGTCACGAGCAAACGATGATATCTCGCACCAGCCATTAGAAAATCTGGGGTCAACATGCTCCGTTCCCATTTGCCCCTCAATGCCTTGCGGGCCTTCGAGGCCTCTGCCCGGCATTTGAGCTTTACCCGCGCGGCCATCGAGTTGTGCGTGACCCAGGCGGCGGTCAGCCATCAGGTGAAAAGCCTGGAGGCGCAGCTCAATGTCGCCCTGTTCAAGCGCCTGCCGCGCGGCCTGATGCTGACCCGCGAAGGCGAAACCCTGCTGCCGGTGGTACGCGAGTCGTTCGACCGCATTGCCCATACCTTGGGCCAGTTCGAAGGCGGGCACTACCGTGAGGTGCTCACGGTGGGAGCGGTCGGCACCTTTGCCGTGGGCTGGCTGTTGCCACGCCTGCCGGACTTCCAGAGCCGCTACCCGTTCATCGACCTGCGCCTGTCCACCCACAACAACCGTGTCGACGTGGCCGCCGAAGGTCTCGATTACGCGATCCGCTTCGGCGCCGGGGCCTGGCACGGCACCGACGCTTGCCAGTTGCTCGAAGCACCGCTGAGCGTACTGTGTGTGCCCACGCTTGCCGAGCAATTGCACGCGCCAGCCGACCTGCTGAAGCACACGTTGCTGCGCTCCTACCGCGCCGATGAGTGGAACCTGTGGTTCCAGGCTGCCGGGTTGCCCGCCGATACGCTGGTGCCGCGCAGTATTGTGTTCGACTCGTCGCTGGCCATGATGGAAGCGGCGCTGCAAGGCATCGGCGTGGCGCTGGCACCGGCGCTGATGTTCTCGCGGCAACTGGAGAGTGATGTGATTCGCCAGCCGTTCGACGTCGGCATCAGCACCGGCAGCTATTGGTTGACGCGCTTGCAGTCACGGGCCGAGACCTCGGCGATGCTGGCGTTCAAGGCGTGGTTGCTGGAGGAGGGTGGGCGTGTCTGAGTTTATTTTTGAAACATAATGAAACATTTGCTCGGGGCCGGCGTTCTACCGCTACACCTGCACTGAGTTAATCAATGAAAATCCCGCGTCCCTCCGCCCGTATGCCCCACCTGATCCAACTGCGAAACCTGAAGATGGCACGCTCCGCCCACGCGTATGTGCGCGGCAGTACCGTGCAATTCTACGAATGGCTGCACAGCCAGATGGGCAGGCGCCTGCCTCAAGGCCCGGCGATCTGGATCTGTGGTGACTGCCACGCCGGCAACCTGGGGCCTACCGGTGACGCCAAAGGGCGCATCGATATGCATATCCGCGACCTTGACCAGGCCGTGATCGGCAACCCGGCCCACGACCTGGTGCGCCTGGCGCTGTCCCTGGCCACCGCCGCGCGCGGCTCGGACCTGCCGGGGGTGACCACCGCGCGTATGCTCGAAGAAATGATGGTGGGCTATGAACAGGCGTTCAAGGACAAGCCCGATGAGGCACCGCCGCGTCCGTCCCAGGTCAATGCGGGAATGCGCAGCGCTGTGGAGCGCACCTGGAAAAGCCTGGCCCGCGAGCGTATCGACAACGTGCGACCGACCATCCCGTTGGGCAAGCATTTCTGGTCGCTGTCGCGGGCGGAAAAAAATGCGCTGGAAAGTGTCTGCGCGTCGGATGAAATCCATCAGTTGGTCACTTCCCTCAAGGGCCGCCCCAAGGACGCCAAGGTCGAACTGCTGGATTCGGCCTATTGGGTCAAGGGCTGCAGTTCCCTGGGCCTGTTGCGCTATGCCGTATTGCTGGGGGTGGGCGACAAGGACGATGAGGAATACTGCCTGATCGACATCAAGGAAGCGGTCGGCGCCGCTGCACCGCGCGCGGCGCGGGCGAAGATGCCCAGGGATAACGGCCGCCGGGTGGTGGAGGGCGCACGCCAACTGTCGCCGGGCTTGGGTGAACGCATGGTGGCGACACGGTTTCTGGATCATGGCTTCTTCATCCGCGAACTGCTGCCCCAGGACATGAAGCTGGAACTGGATGAACTGAGTGAACTCGATGCCATGCACGCCGCCGGCTACCTGGCGCGCGTGGTCGGTATCGCCCATGCCCGGCAGATGGACCGGGCGACGCGCAAGGACTGGATGGCGGTGTTGCAGCAAAACCGCTCCAGACAGCTGGATGCGCCGTCCTGGTTATGGACCAGTGTGGTGCAGTTGGTGGGCAGTCATGAGCAGGGCTATCTCAACCATTGCCGCCGGTATGCCTTGGAACACTGATCTGGAATGTGAAGTTGTCCCATGTGGGAGGGGGCTTGCCCTAATGCCGTTCAGTTAAGGCTTTTTTGTAGGAGCGAGCTTGCTCGCGAAGAACTCACAGGCGCCGCGTTCACTCAGGAAACACGCGTTATCGTTGACGTTTTTCGCGAGCAAGCTCGCTCCTACAGAAGGCGATGTACGCTTAACTGAACGGCATTAGGGCTTGCCCCCGATTGCGGTGTGTCAGTCAACTTATCTATAACTGAACCACCGCCATCGGGGGCAAGCCCCCTCCCACATTTGGATTGCGATCAGGCCAGGTATTTACGGAACCAGCCCAGCGTCCTTTCCCACGCCAGATTCGCCGCTGCCTCGTCATAACGCGGTGTCGAATCGTTATGGAAACCATGGTTGGCGCCCTTGTAGATATACGCTTCATAGGTGGTGCCGGCGGCCTTCAGGGCCTTTTCATACGCCGGCCAACCCTCGTTGATCCGCGTATCCAGCTCGCCGTAATGCAGCATGATCGGCGCCTTGATGCGCGGCACGTCCTTGGCTTCCGGTTGGCGGCCGTAGAACGACACCGCCGCGCCCAGCTCCGGGTAGGCCACCGCTGCGGCATTGGCCACGCCGCCGCCATAGCAGAAGCCGGTGATGCCGACCTTGCCGGTGCTGCTGTCGTGGTGCATCAGCCATTCGATGGCGGCGAAGAAGTCGTTCATCAGCTTGGTCGGGTCAACTTTCTGTTGCAGTTCCACGCCTTTTTCATCGTTGCCGGGATAGCCGCCCACCGAGGTCAGGCCGTCTGGCGCGAGGGCGATAAACCCGGCTTTGGCCAGGCGTCGGGCGACGTCTTCGATGTAGGGATTGAGGCCACGGTTTTCGTGGACCACCACCACCGCTGGCAGCTTGCCGGCGGCCTTGGCCGGGCGCACCAGGTAGCCACGCACCGTGCCGTTGCCCTTGGGCGAGGGGTAGGTGATGTAGTCGGCGACGATGTCCGGGTCGGTGAATTTCACCTGTTCGGCCAGGGCATAGTTGGGGCTCAGGGCGGCCAGCAGGGCCGAGGCGGTGAGGCCGCCCAAGGTGAACAGCGCGGCGCGGTCGAGAAATTCGCGGCGGTTGATCTTGCCGTGCGCATAGCCGTCGTAGAGTTCCAGCAATTCGGGGGCAAAGTCTTTCGCGGTGAGACGAGTCATCGGTTCGGTCCTCGATTAGCGGTGCCAGTCAATGTAGACCAGGATCAGCTGTCACGGCCATGGGCGGCGGCGGCCAGTTGGCGTGTATCGACGCGCACGAACAGCGAATCACCGATGGCCGTGAGCACCTCGCCGGCGTACACCTCGCAGACCACGCGGCTTTTGCGCCCCACCTCACCCTCGACCCGAGCGCGCAGGATAAGGGGCACGCCCATCGGCGTGGGCTTGATAAATTTGATGCCCAGGTTGCCGGTGACGCAGTCGATGCGCGGCAGGCTGCCGGGTTCGCGCTGTTCGGCGCGGTAGTGGTAAGCCATGGCGGTCCAGTTGGAATGGCAGTCCACCAACATGGCGATCAAGCCGCCGTAGACTAGGTCGGGCCAGCCGCTGTATTTTGCCTCGGGGTGATGTTCGGCGACGACATGGACACCATCGGCATCCCAGCGGCTCTTGATGTGCAAGCCATGGGGGTTACTGCCGCCGCAGCCGTAGCAGATGCCTTCCGGCGCGGTGGTGTCCTGTAGCGAAGGGGCGTGCATGCGGCGTCCTTATTGTTGTGGGTGACTATTCTGTTTAGCAGGACATGCACCTGATGGGAATACATCCATTTTTTTTGCGGAGCGTGGCATGAAGCGTCGAATGCTGTCGTTAGCCGTTGTCCTTGGATTTATCGGCTGTGTCCAGGCGGCGGAGTACACGGACGTCAACCGCACCGCCAGCCAGATCAGTTTTACCTATACGCAGTTGGGGCAGCGGGTGTATGGCACCTTCGGCGACTTTGAAGGCACGCTGAGCTTTGACACGCAAAAGCCCGAGACCGGACATGCCTTGCTCAAGATCCAACTGGCGAGTATCGATGCCGGCAGCGCCGATGCGAACAACGAGCTGCAACGGGTCTCGTGGTTCGATACCGCGGCCTATCCGGTGGGCGTGTATGAGTCCACCGGTATCACGGCCCTGGGCGATAACCGCTTCAAAATCAGTGGCAACCTGACGATCAAGGGCACTACGCGTCCGGTGCTGCTCAGCGTGGTGCTCAAGGAGCTGGATGGCATCGGCGTGTTCGACGGGGAGTTCATTCTCAAGCGCGGCGACTTCAAGATCGGCGAAGGTGAGTGGGCCGGGAACAGCGTGGTGTCCGACGATATCAACATCAAGTTCAAGATGGTCGCGCCGCAGCGTTAGCGCGCGAACCGCTTGGCCCCGGCTACGCAGCCGATCACCGCGACCGTCACCAGCAGCATGCCCAGGCTGACCTGTTCATGCAGCACGCCCGCGGCCAGCGCCAGGCCGAAGAACGGTTGCAACAGCTGCAACTGGCCGACCGCGGCAATGCCGCCCTGGGCCAAGCCGCGATACCAGAACACGAAGCCGATCAACATGCTGAACAGCGACACATAGCCCAGGCTCAGCCAGGCCGGCAGGCTGATGCCGCTGAAGCCAGGCGGCGCCATGACCAGGCTCAACGGCACCACCACCGGCAACGACACCACCAGCGCCCAGCAGATCACCTGCCAGCCGCCCAGGCTGCGCGACAATGTGGCGCCTTCGGCATACCCCAGGCCGCACACCAGCACCGCCAACAGCATCAGCACATCACCCGCAGGTGCGGCGCTCAAGCCTTGGGCAAAGGCGTAACCCATCACCAGCACACTGCCGAGGATCGAAAACAGCCAGAACACCGGGCGCGGGCGCTCGCCGCCGCGCAGTACGCCAAACACCGCGGTCGCCAGCGGCAGCAGGCCGATGAAGACGATGGAGTGCGCGGAGGTGACGTATTGCAGCGCCAGCGCAGTGAGCAGGGGAAAGCCGATGACCACGCCGAGGGCGACGATGACCAGGGGCCTCCATTGATGGCGCGCGGGGCGTTTCTCCTTGAACAGCCACAGCAAGGCCAGCCCCAATAGAGCGGCGATGGCGGCGCGGATCATGGTGAGGAACACTGGGTCGAATTCCATCACCGCCAGGCGCGTGGCCGGCAACGAGCCGCTGAAGATCACCACGCCGATAAAGCCGTTGATCCAGCCTTGGGTGCTGGTATCCAGGGTGCGCAGGGGAGATGTACGTTCCATGAGGGGCGTCCGGAAAGGATGAGTTGCGTGGAAGGCATCCTAGGGTCGAAGATAAAGACAATCAAAAAATTGTCATGGATACATCGCTTATGCCGCGCGCGCGTTACAAGTCGTTGGTCGATCGCTTCGCCGAGGCCATTCGCTCGGGCAGCATGCCACCCGGCACGCGGATGCCGACCCACCGCCAACTGGCCGCCGAGCATGGCCTGGCGCTGGTCACCGCCAGCCGGGTATATGCCGAGCTGGAGGCCATGGGCCTGGTCAGTGGCGAGACCGGCCGGGGCACCTTTGTGCGCGAAATCGCGCTGCCGCCGGGGCAGGGCAGCGGGCAGATGAGCGTGGCGGCGGGCATGCTCGATCTGAATTTCAACTACCCGTCCTTGCCGGGCCAGGCCGACTTGCTGCGCACCGCATTGCGCCAGTTGGCGCTGTCCGGCGACCTCGAAGCGCTGCTGCGTTACCAGCCCCACGCCGGTCGCCTGCATGAGCGCGCCGCCGTCGCGCGGCATCTGTTGAACCGAGGGCTGACGGTCGAGGCCGAACAGGTGTTGGTGGTCAGCGGTGCCCAGCACGGGTTGGCCGTGACGATGATGGCCTTGCTCAAGCCCGGTGATGTGATCGCTGTCGACGCCTTGACGTATTCGGGGTTCAAAGTACTGGCCGAGACCCTGCACCTGGAGATCGTCGCCATCCCGGTCACGGCCCACGGCCCGGACCTGGACCATCTGCAAGGTTTGTGTCGCAAACGCCCGGTGCGCGCGGTTTACAGCATGCCGACCCTGCATAACCCGTTGGGCTGGGTGATGAGCCTGGCGCAGCGCGAGCAGTTGGTGGCGATTGCCCGTCAGTACAACCTGATGATCATCGAGGACGCGGCCTACGCGTTCCTCGCCGAGGACGTGCCGCTGCCCTTGGCGAGGTTGGCGCCGGAGCGCACGGTCTACGTGGGCGGGTTGTCGAAAAGTGTCGCGACCGGCTTGCGCGTGGGGTTTATCGCCGCCCCTCTGGATTGGGTGAAGGCACTGGAGCGCACCATCATGGCTACCACTTGGAACGTGCCGGGGGTGATGAGTGCGATTGCGGTTGCCTGGCTCGAGGATGGCACGGTGGCGCAACTTGAAGCACAAAAGCGCGAGGATGCGCGGGCGCGGCAAGCCTTGGCGGCGCAGGTACTGAAGGGGGTGGCCTACACCAGCCACCCGTCATCGTATTTCCTGTGGTTGCCCCTGGCGGAAGAGGCTCGCGCCGATCAAGTGGCCATGACCTTGCAGCGCGACGGCATTTCCGTCTCCACCGCCGAGCCCTTCGCCGTTTCGGTGCACGTGCCCCATGCGTTGCGCCTGGCCTTGGGTTCGGTGGACATGCCGGCGCTGCGCGAGGCGTTGGTGAAGGTGCGCAAGGTGGTGCAGTGGTGAGCCCGATGGCTCACCGCTAGCCATCAGAATTTAAACGCCTGGCGACCGATCAGCAGCCAGTGGCCTTTTTGCTTCTGCCAGATCTGGAAGTTCTCGATTTCGGTCGGCACTTCCTTACCGCTGTTCACCGCCAGGGCCGAGAAGTGGTTGCGCACCAGGGCGGTATCGCCGCTCAAGGTGATGGTCTGCTTCTGCATTTCCAGGGTCTTGAAGCCACTGCGACCGGTCTCGATATCGGCGATGAACTCCTGCTTGTTCTGGATCTTGCCGCTGGAGTGGCCGTAGGTGAGGTTCTCGGCGGTCAGGCTCTGGAGCTGCTTGAGGTCTTTATGCAGCATGGCCTGGGTCAGGTGGTCGACCGCTTGGGCGACGTCTTTGTCGGCGGCAGGGGCAGCGGCCACATACCCGCTGAACAGGCAGAGAAAACCGATCAGCACTTTGACGTTTTGCATGGGTGTTTCCTTATTGTTGTGGGGAGGTGTAAGGGCAACATGTCGCTAGTCATGTTGTCGTACAACATTGCAATAGTCGCAGGGCTTTTGGAAAGTAAAATTTAGACAATTTGCGCATTGGCTTGGGTTGTGGAGGGTTGGCTAGGTTTTCTATCTTGTACGATGTCTCATCACAGGTTAAAACTAGTGTCCCGTCTAACAATAAAATAACGGAGATACCCATGGATTTTCCCCCTTTGCCTGCCCGCACCGACCACAGCCGCCGCGTATTTCTCAAGCGCTCCCTGGCGGTTTCGGCGTCGGT
Source organism: Pseudomonas gorinensis (assembly GCF_042015035.1). Classification (NCBI taxonomy): domain Bacteria; kingdom Pseudomonadati; phylum Pseudomonadota; class Gammaproteobacteria; order Pseudomonadales; family Pseudomonadaceae; genus Pseudomonas; species Pseudomonas gorinensis. The sequence continues at coordinate 4,294,335 of NZ_CP167125.1, read as the reverse complement.
GGCGGTGCTGGGCAATCTGCCCGAGTTGGCGCAAGCGGCGGAGCCGTTGAGCCAGCGTTACCCCGACCCACTGATCAAGGTGCTCGACGACAGTTTCCTCGAGTTGCGCCTGTTCAATGCCAGCGTCGAACGGCTTGCCAGCGGTTTGCGCTGGGCCGAGGGGCCCGTTTGGATCGGCGATGGCCGCTACCTGCTGCTCAGCGATATTCCCAACAACCGCATCGTGCGCTGGGACGAAGTGACCGATAGCCTGTCGGTGTACCGCGACAATGCCAACTTCTCCAACGGCATGTGCCGGGATCGCCAGGGCCGGCTGCTGGTGTGCGAAGGCTCGACCACCTCCCGCGAGGGGCGGCGTATCACCCGCACCGAGCACAACGGCAGCATTACCGTGCTGGCGGACAGTTATGACGGCAAACCTTTCAACTCACCCAACGATATCGTGTGCAAGCGCGATGGCTCGGTGTGGTTCAGCGACCCGCCATTCCAGACCGGCAACAACTACGAAGGGCACAAGATCACGCCCACCCAGCCCCATGGGGTCTATCGTATCGACGGCGAAAGCGGCATGGTCACGCGGGTGATCGAGGACCTCAATGGGCCGAACGGACTGTGCTTTTCGCCGGATGAAAAGACCCTGTACGTGGTGGAGGGGCGGGCCAAGCCCAACCGGCTGATCTGGGCGATCGACGTCAACGCCGACGGCACCCTCGGCGCACGCCGCAAACACATCGAGGGGCTGGATTACGCCGCGCTGGACGGTATCAAGTGCGACGAGAGCGGCAACCTCTGGTGTGGCTGGGGCGGGAATGGCGACCCCAAGGCTGACCTGGAAAAGCTCGATGGCGTGCGCGTATTCAACCCGCAGGGCAAGGCGATCGGGCACATCTCGTTGCCGGAGCGTTGCCCCAACCTGTGCTTTGGCGGCCGCGAAGGCAACCGCCTGTTCATGGCCGGCAGCCATTCGATCTATGCGCTATTCGTCAACACGCGAGACGCCAGTTTCGCCTGACCGGGCGCTGAAAAAAACCACTGTGGGCGTCGGTTGAGCGGCGCCCGCAGTGGCATTTTGGCGCTATGCTGCGTGCTCCCGAGGGATCAGAGGCACAGGCAAATGGATTTCAATTGGCACAGCGACCCCATCACCCGTAGCACCCCCGTCACCCCACGCTATAAAAACACTCAGAACGTGCGCCGTTTCATGCTCGAACACTGCGGCCCTGGGTTCAGGTTCGATCGGCCGTTCATGGCCTGGATCCGCAACGAGCAGCCTAAGACCCTGGGCGACGTCGTGGATGAATGGCAGCGTCGCCACAAGGGGGCATGACCATGGATCGAACTGACGGCCGTCACCCACGATTGAACCGCCGATGATCGCCCAAGGCATGGCGGTATTGCTCCACTACACCGCTTACGTGGCGCCGGGCGTGCTGCTGCTCGGCCTGTGGTTCGTGCTGACGCCCAGGTCATTGCCGGCGATGCGTATCCTGATTCTGCTGGTGGCCTTTGTGCTGATGCGCGATGTCATGACGCCGCTGGGGCTGTGGGCGCTCAGTGACGCCGTGCAGATTGCGTTCACGGCCAATACGTTTGTGCTGGCGGCGCTGGGTGGTCTGTCGCTGCTGCTGATTGCGCTGCTTGCCCAAGTGGCGCCGGAATGGTCGCGGTGGGTTGTCTGGTCCAGGGGGCATCGGGCGCTGGGCCTTGCGGTGGGGCTTGTCGTGGGCTGCCTGATCGGAGTGCCGTTGCGGCTGTATCAGGGCATCGAGGCGCATGGGATCCCTGGCTACTGGGTATGGCTGCCGGGCATGGTGGTGTTGGCTTATGGCGCCAACGCCTTGGAAGAAGTGCTGTTTCGCGGTTATTTGCAGGGGTATCTCGAGCAGCAACTGACGCCATTACGGGCGGCCTTGATCAGTGGCGTGGCCTTTGCGGCCTGCCATGCATTCCTGGCCCTGAGCGTCACTCAGTTGGGCTGGCCGGTGTTGCTGTTTACTCTGATCGAAGGGCTGGCCTGTGCGTTGGTGCGCATGCGTTACGGCGTGTTGGCGGCGATATTGACCCATGGCACGGCGATCCTGTTGATTGCAGTGCCGCTCACGGTGTGAGGCGAGCGGGGCTGTTGTGGCGAGCGGGCTTGCCTGTGGCGAGCGGGCTTGCCCCGCGTTGGGCTGCGCAGCAGCCCCAAAACCAGGCACCGCGGTGTGTCAGTTAAAAACACATCGCCTGTAATGGGGCCGCTTCGCGCCCCAACGCGGGGCAAGCCCGCTCGCCACAGGCAAGCCCGCTTGCCACAAAAAACCGGTCGTTTGAGCGGTGACTTTAATCCTTGATAATCAATGGGTTGAGTGCACTGTCTGCGTCAGTTCGTTGCCAGCGCCGGGGTGCGCGGGGGGATCAGGCGTTTGCTGCCGGTCGCTTCATACGCCGAAGCGAACCGCAGCAGCGCCGAGTCATCGTAGGCGCGGCCAGCAAACGTCAGCCCGACCGGCATGCCGATATCGGCCATCACCCCCATTGGCACCGTCACCGTGGGCACGCCCAGGTGGCGAATGGCGAGGTTGCCGTTGGCCACCCACACGCCGTTGCTCCAGGCAATATCCGCCGACACCTCGTTCACATCGGCATCCGCCGGTCCCACGTCGGCCACGGTCGGAAAGATCACCGCGTCGAGCCCGAGCGTTTCCATCCACTCTTCCAGGTCGATCCGGCGTGTCTGTTCAAGGCCGCGCAGGCCATCGGGCAGGCTGCTGATCTGGTCCCAGGGCGTGATGCCGCGCTGGGCCATGCGCACATACTCGTCCATGCCGGCGGCCAGGTCGTCTTCGCGGTTGGGCAAGGTGCCGGGGTCGTGGGGGAAAATCTTCGGCCCATCGACGTCCGCCAGGCGGTTCAGGTGCGGGTCATTGTTGGCGCGCAGAAAGTCATCGAAAGCCCATGCGGAAAGCTCCCACAACTCATCGTGCAGGAACTCCTTGGACACCAGGCCGCGGGTAAACACCGTCGGCGCGCCGGGGCGATCGCCTTCACAGTTGGACACCAGCGGAAAATCCACTTCGAGCACTTCGGCGCCGGCGGCTTCGAGGGCCTGGCGGGCGGCTTGCCACAATGCGATGACGCTGGCGCGGGTGTGGATCTTTTGCCCGGTCGGGCCGCCGATTCCGGGCTTTTCGCTGGTGCCGGCGTCAGGGTCGGCGTTGATGTACATGCGGGGTACGCCGAAACGTTTGCCGGCGAGGGTGGCGGGCGACGCGGCCAGTGCCGAGTAGGACGCCGGGCGCACCGAGGCGACGCTGGGGATCGGCACCCAGGGTTGCAGGCGCCATAAGTCGCCACGGGTGTCGGGGTCTTCGGCGACCACCACGTCGAGCACTTCCAGCAGGTCGGCCATGGTGCGTGCGTAGGGCACCACCACGTCCATGGTCGGGGTCAGCGGCCAGTTGCCGCGCACCGAAATCACGCCACGGGAGGGTGTGTAGGCACACAAACCATTGTTGGATGCCGGCCCGCGTCCGCTTGACCAGGTTTCTTCGGCCATACCGAAAGCCGCGAAGCTGGCGGCGGTTGCAGTACCGGCGCCGTTGGAGGAGCCGGAGGCGAACGGTGCGGTGAGGTAGGCGGCGTTATACGGGCTTTCCGCGCGGCCATACACGCCGCGTTGCATGCCGCCATTGGCCATCGGCGGCATGTTGGTCTTGCCCAGGCAGATGGCGCCACTGGCCCGCAGGCGCTCGATGGTGAAGGCGTCGCGGTGGGCGACCAGTTGGGCGAACGCCGGGCTGCCGGACGCGGCCGTCAGGCCCTTGACCAGGTAGCTGTCCTTGGCGGTGTAGGGGATGCCATCCAGTGGCCCCAACGTTTCGCCCCGTGCCCGGCGCGCATCGGACGCGGCGGCTTCCTGCAAGGCTTCGGGGTTGCGCACCACCACCGCGTTCAGCGCGGTCGGCGTCTGCGGGCCGTCATAGGCATCGATCCGTGCCAGGTAAGCCTGGACCAGTTCAACGGCCGTGGTCTGGCCGGTTTCAAGCGCCGCGCGCAATTGGGCAATGGAGACTTCGGTAACTTGCATGAGTTTTTTTCGCCGCCTTCAGGTGGGGGTATGGCGGCAGTCTACGTACAGATATTTCACAAAACCAGCGCCGAATACGCTTCATAGGCGGCACGCATGACCTGCCAGGTGGCGGCGTCTGCAGGAATCAGATGTTCGATACGCAGCGAGGCCAGGGTGATGTCCTGGGGCATGCCAAAGGTGGTGAAGATCGACAGGAAATTCAGCTCGCCCTGGGGTGAGCGGATGCGGGTCAGCACCAGGGGTGGCAGTGCCTTGGGCAGATCGGCGTTGCCTGGTTTCGGCAGGTTCGCCAGCAACGCCGCCAACGTGGGATCGCCCAGCGCTTCACGGGTTGCCCGCTGCCAGGCGAGGCTGCGGATTTCTTCGGCGTTGACCAGGTGATCGCCGAGGCCGCCGGGTTGCAGCAGGGTGGTCAGCAGGTTCAAGCCGTCTGCGCGTGGCTCGATCCCCAGCAGTTCAAACAGCACGCCGGTACTGGCATTGGCCGCCAACACGTCCCAGTGGCTGCCCAGCAGGATTGCGGGGGCCGGATTGTTGGCGTGCAGTACATGCTCGACCGCTTCACGAATCGCCGCCATGGCCGGCGAGGTGAGCGGGGTGGCGGTGTAGCGGGGCGCGAAACCAGCGGCGAGGAACACGCGGTTGCACTGCTCCAGCGGCGTCTCCAGGGCACTCAGCAAGGTGTGCAGGGTGGCCGGGCTTGGCTTGGCGCGGCCGGTTTCGAGACAGCTGAGGTGGCGCTGGGAAATGCCGGTGATCAGGGCCAGATCGAGCTGGCTCAAGCGTGCCTGTCGGCGTAGCTGGCGCAGGTGCTCGCCGGCGGTAGCGGGAGTATCCATGGCGTGTTCATGACCTCCGAGGTCATTGCGAGGGGGCCAACCCTATCACTAACCTGGGCCTCGATCACACCAAGGACAAGACCATGCATAGACCTTATATTGCCCTGGCGGGTTTGCTGGGTTTTTCGCTGTATACCCTGGCCACGATGCTGACCGCCGAACAGTCGTTGATCGCGTTCGGACGCGAATTGCTGTCACGACCGGACACGGCGCAAGTGGTGATCGACCTGTACCTGATGGCGCTGCTGGCCTGTGTGTGGATGTATAAGGATGGGCGGAGGCGAGGGCGCTCGACAGCGTCGCTGTTGCCGTATTTTTTGCTGACGGCGGTGTTCGTTTCGCTTGGGCCGTTGCTTTATCTCGTGGTGAAGGGGTTTAAGGATGAATGATCTGCTCCACCTCTAGCGGTAGGTGCCGACGCCCGTACGATCCACCAGCCGGATGCTGTCACGTCCACCCCGCTTGGATTCATACAGCGTGGTGTCGCCTTGTTCGATCAAGGCGGCCAGGCTCGGGGGCGGTTGGTCGAACAGGTTGGCGCCGATGCTCAAGGTGACGCGTTCGGGGGTGGCAAAGGTCTGTGCGGCAAGTTGCTGAAACTGCTCGCGCAGGTCGCTGCCCAGTTCGATCACCTGCTCCTTGGAGACCGGGTTCAGCAGGATGACGAATTCGTCCCCGCCCAGTCGCGCCGCCAGTGCGCCCTGGGGCACCAGGCTGCGGATCATTTCACTCAAGGCGATCAGCAAGCGGTCGCCGGAAGTATGGCCGTGGTGGTCGTTGACCCCTTTGAAGTTGTCGATATCGATCAGCAGCAACGCCCCCGGCTGCGACGGTGACACCTGGGCCAGCAGCCGTGGTGCGCGCAGGTCGAGGGCGCGGCGGTTGTAGAGGGCGGTGAGTGGGTCGCGGGCGGCCAGGCGGGCGATCTGCTGTTCGCGGCGATAGCGTTCGGAGCCGGTCATGGACAGGGCGATCAGCATGATCGCCATGGCGCCTTCCACCAGGGAGATCTGGATGATCTCGCCCTTGAACGCCGCCAGGTCGATCAACGTGCCGGGGATCAGCACAGACAGCGCCTTGGCCACGTAGAACACGCCGTGGGCCAGCAGCACATAACGCAGTTGCACCGCGCCGATGCTTAACGATTTGCCATGGGGCCGCAGCAGGAAACTGGCGCGCAAGGTCGGCAGTGCCACCAGTAGCGACTGCACCCCCAGCATGGCTTTGGACCAGGGCAGGTCGGCCGGCAACATCAGCATGCCGAACCAGGCGAACAGCATCAGCAGCCATAACCGCGACAGCCGCACGTGGGTGAACCGCGCCACACCGAGCAAAAACAGAAAGTGTGCGCTCACCAGCAAGCCGTTGGCGAACCAGATACCGATCATCAGAAAGCCGCTGCTGCGCAGCAGCGCCAGGGTGGAGCCGATCGTGATGATGGCGAAACCGGCGCTCCAGTACAGCAGCGACGGTTCGCGTACGCTGCGCCATTCAATGGCCAGGTACAAGGCGGCAGCGGCTGCCAGGGCAACGGTGAGTGCCAAAATCGTGGGAGGGTCGAGCGTCATTTCGTGCCGGGTCTGCCTGGGTGTGCGTTTGAACCGGGATTGTAAGCGCACACGCAGGTTTTTTCAGAGCCCTCATCGCATGGCATACAGCCATCTGATGATCGGCCAGTCAGACGCCTTTGGTCGAGGGCAGCAGTATCGTGAGGATGCCCACCAGCGGCAGGAACGAGCACAGTGTGTAGACGTACTCGATGCCATGGCTATCGGCGAGCAGGCCCAGGAGCGCCGCGCCAATCCCGCTGAAGCCGAACATCAGGCCGAAGAATATCCCGGCGATCATGCCGACATTGCCTGGTACCAGTTCCTGAGCAAACACCACGATGGCCGAGAATGCCGAGGCGAGGACAAAGCCGATGATCACGCTGAGGACAGCGGTCCAGAACAGGTCGACGTAAGGCAGGGCCAGGGTGAACGGCGCAGCGCCGAGAATCGAGAACCAGATGACTTTCTTGCGGCCGATCCTGTCGCCGATCGGGCCACCGGCGAAGGTGCCGACGGCAACCGCGCCGAGGAACAGGAACAGGTACATCTGGGAGCTGGAGACCGACAGCTGGAATTTTTCAATCAAGTAGAACGTGAAGTAGCTGGTCAGGCTGGTCATGTAGAAGTATTTGGAGAAGACCAGGACGGCCAGCACCACCAGGGCAAAGGCCACGCGGCCTTTCGACAGGCCATGGCTGGCCTGGCCACCTTGTTTGAGCTTGAACAGGTTGAGGTGGTTGCGGTACCAGCGGCTCAGGCCGTAGAGCACCAGGATGGCGAAGACCGCGAACAGCCCGAACCAGGCGATATGACCCTGGCCGTAGGGAATGATGATCGCCGCCGCCAGCAAGGGCCCCAGGGCACTGCCTGTATTGCCGCCTACCTGGAAGGTCGATTGCGCCAGGCCGTAGCGTCCGCCGGAGGCCAGGCGGGCGACGCGCGAGGTTTCCGGGTGGAAGGTCGACGAGCCCACGCCCACCAGGCCCGCTGCCAGCAGGATCGCCGGGAAACTGCCGACAAATGCCAGCATCAGGATGCCGATCAAGGTGCACACCATGCCCGCCGGCAGTAGCCAGGGCTTGGGGTGACGGTCGGTGTGGTAGCCGATCCACGGTTGTAGCAGCGACGCGGTCAGTTGGAAGGTCAAGGTGATCAGGCCGACCTGGGTGAAGGTCAGGCCGTAGTTGGCCTTGAGCATCGGGTAAATCGACGGCAGCACGGCCTGGATCAGGTCATTGATCAGGTGGGCCAGGGCGCAGGCGCCGAGGATACGCATGACCAAGGGGCTTGTTTGCGCAGCACTGGCTTGAGGAGTGCTCGCCGTGGCGGCGGGTGACGCGGTCAGGGTGGACATACAGGTATTCCATGCAAGGCAGCGAACGGTGTGGAGCGGGCAGCGATGATGTGAAGCGCTGCTCCATTTATAGGTACGGCGTTTATGCTAGATTTGCCGAAAATGCCTGTCTCGCGAAATTCGGGCAGTAACCATTGCAAAAAGGGCGAAATCATCAAATCACTGGATCTATTTCTGCAAGAAATCGATGAGGGCGCCTGGACCGTCATCAGTTCGGCCACTGACTATCCCGAGAACTGGGTGATCCCCGAGCACAGCCATGAGAAGCATCAACTGCTCTACGCCATCGAGGGCGTGATGGTGGTGCATTCGGCGCACAACCAGTGGACGGTGCCGCCCAATCGCGGTTTCTGGATGCCCTGTGGCCATCGGCATTCCCTGCGGTGTGTGGGGCCGCTGAAGATGCGCAGTGTGTTTGTACGCCCCGACAGTTTCCCGAACCTGCCCACCGAGACCAAGGCGGTGAGCGTTTCGCCGCTGCTCAGCGAATTGATCAAGGCGTCGGTGAGCCTGAAGCCGCCGTATGCCGAAGACTCGCGCGATGCGCGGATCATGCACCTGATACTCGACGAGCTCGCGCTGTTGCCGGCCTTGCCGTTGTCGCTGCCGCAGCCCGCCGACCCGCGAATCAACCAGATCTGCGTGGCGTGGCAGGATGACCCCGGCGATGCCTCCACTGTCGCCGATTGGAGCGAGCGCCTGGACCTGGACCAGAAAACCATCCAGCGCCTGTTTCGCAAGGAAACCGGCATGACCTTTGGCCAGTGGCGCCAGCAAGCGCGGTTGCTGCTGGCACTGGAACGCCTTGCCGTGGGGCAGAAGATTATCGACGTCGCCCTCGGGCTGGGCTACGAAAGCCCGAGTGCCTTTACCAGCATGTTCAAGAAACAGTTTGGCAAGACGCCGAGTCATTTTTTCCGATAACGCGGTCCACGCCCAGCAGGCCGTTGAATGTATCGAGGTCCAGCGGCCGGCTGAGGAAGTAGCCTTGCCCCTCGTCACAGTCCACGGCCTTGAGCATGGCCAGGTGTTCGGCGGTTTCAATGCCCTCCGCGGTGACCGTCAACGCCAGGGCACGGCCCAACCCCACGATGGCTTGGATGATTGCCTTGTCGTCGGCGCTTTCTGCCAGCCGGGTCAAGAAACTGCGGTCTATTTTCAAGCCGTCGAACGGGAAGGCGCGCAAGTAGCTCAGGGACGAATAGCCAGTACCGAAGTCATCCATGGCGATGCGGATGCCCAATTGCTTGAGCGTGTGCATCACCTCCAGCGCGCCGACGGCATCCTCGAGCATCACGCTTTCGGTCACTTCCAATTCCAGGCGTGAAGGGTCGATGCCTGAGCTGTCCAGGGCGTGTCGTACGCGCTCCACCAGGTTGCCGCGCTTGAATTCGGTGGGCGACAGGTTGACCGAGACAAACAGCGTGTCCGGCCACTGGGCCGCGCAGGTGCAGGCGTTTTCAAGCACCCAGTCGCTCAGCGACAGGATCAGCCCGGACTCTTCGGCAATCGGAATGAAGGTGTCCGGCGCGATCAAGCCGCGCTGCGGATGCTGCCAGCGAACCAGCGCTTCGGCTCCCACCATCAGCCCATCGGCAATGCGATAGCGCGGTTGGAAGTGCAGGCGTAATTCTGCGTGCTTGATCGCATAGCGCAGGTCGCTTTCCAGGCGCCGACGTTCGATGATCCGCGTGTTCATTTCGCCGGAGTAAAACCGCCAGGTGTTGCGGCCGGCCGCTTTCGCTTCGTATAACGCAATGTCGGCGTAGCGCAGCAGTTCGCTGGCTTCGTGGGCGTCGTCGGGGGCGATGGCAATGCCGATACTGGCGCTGATGAAGACCTCCTGTTCGTCGATTCGGATGGCGTGCTCGATAGACTCGATCAAGCGCTTGCAGAGGCTTTCGACTTCGTCTTGAGTGCCTGCTTCGCTCAGGATCAGCACAAATTCATCGCCGCCGACGCGGGAAACCAGGTCGCCATGGCGCACACAGTTGGTCAGGCGGCTCGACACTTCATTGAGCACCCGATCACCGGCGGCGTGGCCCAGCAGATCATTGACCGGCTTGAACCGATCCAGGTCCAGGCTGAGCATTACCAAGGGGTGTCCGGCGTGGGGCAGGGCCTTGAGTTTGCCATCCAGGAACGCTTGCAGGCGCGTGCGATTAGGCAGCCCGGTCAAGGCATCATGCTGGGACAAAAACTCGATGCGCCGACGTGATTCGACCTCTTCAGTCACGTCGGTGGCCGTACCGCGAAAACCGCCGCAGGGCATTTCCCGTGCCGATAGCCGCGTGGTGCGTTCCTGCCCCTGAGCATCGAAGTAGCGGCACTGCACGCTGATATCCACGCATCGGCCCGGGGTGTTCAGCCATTGCGAAAGCAGGCCGGCTTCGGTGTCCAGCAAGTCGCTCATCGCGGCGCCGATCCAGGCTTGCCGCGCCAGGCCGGTGACACTTTCGAAACGCTCCGACAAGTAGGTGAAGCGCCATTGGGCGTCGATTTCCCAGACCCAGTCAGAACTGGCCTCCACCACATCGCGAAAGCGTGCTTCGCTGGTGGCCAAGGCATTCTGGCTGTCTTGCAGCGAAGCGTGGCTGGCATCCAGGGCGAGGGCCGCAGCAGTGGCTCGGCGCAAAATCACCCACGTCATCAGGCACACCAGCAACGCGGCCAGCCCCAACAGTGGCAAGCCTACGCCCATCAGCCGCAGGCCGGGACGGGCAGGCTCCCAGTGCAGGCTGCCGGCGGCGCCGTTATCGCCGAGGGGGAAAACCAGGGTCTGGCCGATGTCATCGGCAGTGGCGACGTGCAGTTTGCTGACGCCAAAGTCATCGCCGATCGTGGTCAGTTTGGCGCTGTCGAGGATGTCGACGAAGATCAGCACTGACGCTGGCCGGTCGTCCGCTATGACCGTCGGGTCGGTGCCCGGGGTGATCGCCGCAGCGGCCACGAGCGCGGGGCTGCCACGCACGTTGATGAAGGCCGTGACCGGCGTTTCATTTTCAGCGCCTGCACGCGCCTGTTCGATAATCTCGGTCAGGGGTTGGTCGAGCCATTGGCTGAGTTCAATGCTGCGCAGCTTGCCCCCAATCACGGCGTAAACGGTGTGATTGACGTCGTTGACCACAAACAGGCCCTGGAAGCCGAAGTCCTGGTACAGCGTTGCCCCGACGTTGCCGCGACTATAGGCCCAGTCGCTGTCCACCGTCATATGAAGGTGCTTATAGGCATCGCTCCAGAACGCGTAGTCCTTGACGGTGACCCGCAGCGATTTCTCCAGGGATTGCACCGCTTTGCGGGTATAGAACGCGCTCTCTTGCTGCTCGGAATGGTCCAGGTCATGGGCGAGGTAAACCAACGAATAGGCAGCGGCTGCAAATACCAACGTCAGCAAGGCGATGAAATTGAACAGCGAGGTACGCGTCAGCGACAGGCTGGTACGGTTGGAAAGCTTGCGCACCATCGGGGTAAGAGAGTTCGGCATTGTTTCCCGCAGCGTATTGCTGCAAGTCAGGGGGGATGCCTGGTTATCGGCGGCGCGGGCAAAACAATTAGGGTTTCAGCGGTTGTCGTTCGCGCTGGAGCGCCGTGCGCCCGCGCGGGTTGGGCTTCACTGGAACACTGTCGCCGTATTCGCTCCACCACTGCATCAATGCCTGCATCGTCGGCCCCAGTGCGCGGGCTTTTTCGGTCATTTCATATTCGACCCGGGGTGGCACTTCGGCGAACACCGTGCGGGTGATCAAGCCGTCGTTTTCCAGTTCCCGCAGTTGCGCCGTGAGCATGTGCTGGGTAATGCCACCGATCGCCTTGCGCAGCTCACCAAACCGATAAACACGCTGGTTCAACAGCCACATGATTTCCAGCTTCCACTTGCCTGAAAGCAGTGAGAATGCGCGTCGCATTTCTTCGTGCATATTCGGCTTTTCAGCGCTTTTAGTCTGGTTTTCCATACTGACTGCCACTTTTTCATCCTACTTGTGTCGATTCATGTTGCCAGGGATCTTAGCGCAAACCCGCTGCAATAAACCCTGTATCCCATGGAGAAAACACATGTCCCGACTCAACGGAAAAGTAGCCATCGTGACCGGCGCCGGACGCGGTATCGGCCGTGCCACGGCGCAGTTATTTGCGGCGCAGGGCGCCAAGGTCGCGGTGGTCTCGCGTACGGCGGCAAACGTCGAGCGCGTGGTGGCCGATATCCAGGCCGCTGGCGGCACAGCGCTGGGCGTCGTGTGCGATCTGTCCGACGTCGCGCAGGTCAGCGCAGCAGTGCAGGACGTTGTGGCCACCTACGGCGGCATCGATATCCTGGTGAACAACGCATTCGACCCCAGTGTGGTGTTTTCATCGGTCCTCGACCTGCCCGTGGAGCAACTGCAACGCAATTTCGACATGGGGCCCATCGCCTACCTGCGGACCATGCAGGCGTGTTACCCGTATCTGAAGGCCAGCGGCGCAGGGCGGGTGATCAACTTCGGGTCGTTGGCGGGCATTATCGGCCTGCAAGGCTACGCGCCCTACAACATCGCCAAGGAAGCGGTGCGCGCCTTGACGCGTTCGGCGGCGCGGGAATGGGGCGTGGACAACATCACGGTGAATAACCTGTTACCGGTGGCCGACACCTGGGGCGACGCTTATGACGCGCCCGCGCCGACCAATGTACTGGGGCGCTATGGCTCGCCGGAGGAGGACATCGCGCCAGTCGCGCTTTTCCTGGCCAGCCAGGACGCGCAGTTCATTACCGGCTACAGCCTGACCCCCGATGGCGGGCAAATCATCGACAGCGCGCGATAGTGGCTGGCGCGCCCAGCCAGCCAGGCCAGCAACGCCGCGGCGCTCAGTACCGCGGCACTTGACTCGAACGTGGCCCGGTAGCCGCTGAGGTCGAATACCCAACCGCCGACGATGGCGCCCAGGGCGATCGCCAATTGGATGATCGCCACCATCAAGCCGCCGCCGGCTTCCGCATCATCCGGCAGGACCTTGGCCAGCCAGGTCCACCAGCCAACCGGTGCGGCGGTGGCCACCAGGCCCCAAACGCCCAGCAGCATTGCGGTGATGAGCGATGAACCGCCAAAGGCGACCAAGGCCACGGCGGTCAGCGCCATCAATACAGGAATGACGGTCAACGTGGCGTACAGGTGGTTTTTCAGGAAACGCTCGATCAGGAACGTGCCCGCCAGGCCGGCCAGGCCAAGCACCAGCAACATCAGCGAGAGCGTAGAAACGCTGGCCCGGGTCACGCCTTCCAGGAACGGCCGCAGGTAGGTGAACAGCATGAACTGGCCCATGAAAAACACACTGACGGCGAGCATGCCCAAGGCCACCGGCCGATGGTTCATCAGGCGCAGGCCATTGGCGGACGCCCCTTCAGCACGCGGCTTGATTGACGGCAGGCTTATCAGCAGCCATGCCACGGCGACGATGGCGACCGGAACCACGCAGAAAAATGCGCCTCGCCAACCGATCAGTCCGCCGACAAAGCTGCCCAGCGGTGCGGCGATCACCGTTGCGAGGGCGTTGCCGCCGTTGACGATGGCCAAGGCACGCGGTACCTGGGGTGTCGGTACCAAACGCATGGCGGTGGCGGCCGACAGCGACCAGAAGCCGCCGATGGCGACGCCGATCAACGCGCGGCCCAGCATGAACACCCCGTAATTCGGGGCCAACGCCACCACCGTGCCGGACAGGATCATCAGCAGGGTCAGGGCGATCAGCAGGCGCTTGCGATCGACCCGGGCAGCGACGTTGGCGATAACCAGGCTGGTCAACAAGGCAAACAACCCGGAGACGGAAATACCTTGGCCGGCCTGGCCTTCGCTGATGTTCAGGTCGGCGGCCAAGGGGCTGAGCAGGCTTACGGGCATGAACTCGGAGGCCACCAGGGCAAAGGCAGCCAGGGACAAGGCGAGCACGGCGCCCCAGCGTGGGCGAGAGGAGGAGTGGTCCATGGGGGAGTCCTTCGGTGTGAGCGGCGGCCTCGACAGTGAGGCCGCGCATCGAGGCGGTTATTTCAAGTACGTGCGGAAGAAGGTGGTGAGCTGGGCAAAGGGGATCAGGTCGACTCGGTCATAGAGATCCACGTGCCCGGCGTTGGGCACGATCAGCAGCGTCTTGGGTTGCGCGGCACGGGCGTAGGCGTCCTCGCTGAATTCACGGGAGTGGGCATTGGCGCCGGCAATCAGCAACAGCGGGCGTGGGGAGATCGTCTCGATGTCGTTGAACGGGTAGAAGTTCATGAACTTCACGTTGCTGGTCAGCGTTGGCCGGGTGGTGGTCCGTGCCGAGGCTCCGGACGGGGTGAACTCCCCACGTGGTGTGCGGTAGAAATCGTAGAACTCATCCCCCACGGCATCGCCGGTCAGCACATGCGGCGTACCACCGGTGTAGAGGGTTTCGCCACCTTGGAACTCAACATAGCGCTGGTTGGCGGCCTGGAGCAGCACCTGCCGGCGTTGTTCCAGGGTCACGCCGTGCTTGAGCCCGTTACGGTTGGCCGCGCCCATGTCGTACATGCTGACCGTGGCGATGGCCTTGAGGCGTGGGTCGATTTTCGCCGCGCTGATGGCGAAGCTGCCACTGCCACACACGCCGATGACGCCAATGCGTTCACGGTCGACCATCGGGCGGCTGCCGAGGAAATCCACGGCGGCACTGAAATCTTCGCTATAGAGGTCGGGCAGCACCGCATTGCGCGGCTTGCCTGCGCTTTCACCCCAGAACGACAGGTCCAGGGACAGGGCGACAAAGCCCTGTTCGGCCATCTTGGTGGCGTACAGGTTGGCGCTTTGTTCTTTGACGGCTCCCATCGGGTGGCCCACGATGATTGCGGCATTCTTTGTGGTGGGTGCGAGGTGTTTGGGCACGAACAGATTGCCCGCCACCCGCATGCCGTATTGGTTGTTGAAGGTGACCTTTTCCACGCTCACCTTGTCGCTGGTGTAGAAGTTACTTGCACCGTTGGACATGTCGGCTCCCAGTGAGGAAAAAGAGGTCACCAACAAACCCAGGGCGAACAAGAGGCTTTTCATTGGCGGTTCCCTTGGCGAAGTTGGTGTGCCCATTTCCCGATGCAGCCCGTGGTCCTGTAGTGCGTTCCACTGGATTACTTGCCTGATCCTCTGAGTTTTGAGGTTTGTCGGGGACGCCCAACGGCTGGCGCGCTACAGTTCCGAGACGAAAGCAAAGAGCCTGTCATGACGATCAATCATTCCCTCCTGGCGACGCTGGTGCAGTCCATCGGCTCGCGTATCTCGACACCCGGCGACTACGCCATGCCGATCCCGGGCCTGGGGTTTTATCGACGTGAGCATCCTTCGGCGCCAGTGGTGTGCATGGTTGAGCCCAGCGTCATCCTCGTGGCCCAGGGCGAGAAACAGCTGTGGGTCGGCGGCGAGGGGTACCCGTATGACACGTCCCGTTTCCTGCTCACTTCCCTGGACATCCCGGCCAATTCGCAAGTGCGGGTCGCCAGTCCCGCTAACCCTTGCCTGGGGCTGACGTTCCAGTTGGACCTGCGCGTATTGACCGAACTGATCGCCCAGAGTGAGCTGCCGCCGCTGCGTGAACCCGCGGTGATGAAGGGGGTTGGGATTGGCGCGATCACCGACGGGATGCTTGCATCCTTTGCGCGCCTGGTGGCGCTGCTCGATGAGCCGGAAGCGATACCGGTTCTGGCCCCGCTGATCAGCCGTGAAATTCATTACCGGCTGCTCAAGAGCGACCAGGCGGTTCGGCTGCGCCAGATCTGTGCGGTTGACGGGCAGGGCTATCGAATCGCCAAGGCCGTCGACTGGCTGAAGCTCAACTACGACGCGACGCTGCGTATAGAGGAACTGGCGGCGCGCGTGCAGATGAGCGCCGCCACCTTTCACCATCACTTCCGCCAACTGACGGCGATGAGCCCGTTGCAGTACCAGAAGTGGTTGCGCTTGAACGAGGCGCGACGATTGATGTTGAACGAGCACCAGGATGTCTCCCGTGCAGCGTTCAAGGTGGGTTATGAAAGCCCGTCCCAGTTCAGCCGCGAATACAGCCGCCTGTTTGGCGCGCCACCCAAGCGAGACATTGCCGCGTTGCGCGGCAAGTCAGAGATCAATGCTCAGTCGTCGTCAAGTTAGCGTAGAAGATGCAGCCGATCAGGCGGGCGAACAGGCTGAGGGTTTCCGGCAGGTTGGGGTCATCGAACAGCATTGCCCTCGAATCCAGTGCGCACAGCGCGCCGAACAGGCGGCCGTCGGGGAGGAAAATCGGTGCGCCAGCGTAGCTCTCGATGGCGTATTGCTTGACCACCGGGCGTGCGGCAAAGCGGCCGTTCTGGCTGACTTGCGGGATGAACAAGGTATGGGGGTTGATACAGAACTCACTGCACAGGGTGGTTTCCAGGTCGAGCACGTCATCGACATGGATGCCCATGTCGAGGGGGTCGTGCACGGAGCAGACGATCCATTCCAGGTCGGTGAATTTGGCGATGCCGGCGAAGCGCATGCCCGTCAGGCGGGTAACCAGTTGCAGGATGCTGGTGGTGGCTTCTATTTCGGCGATGGCAGCGCGTTCATCGGCGCTGAGTAACGCGTGTGTAGCAGTGACGCTTGGAACCATGCTCAACACTCCAATCCAATGGCGTGGCGACCCCGGTCGCCACGCGCGATAAGGTCTTAATTAATGCGCGGATGCTGCTGCACGAGGTTCTGGCGCTTGGCTTCCAGCTCGGCGATCTCGGCGTCGATGTCTTCGATTTTCTGCTCGATATTGTCGTGGTGCTCTTGCAGCAGCTCCTTGGCTTCTGCCATGTCGGAAGCCGCTGGTGCCGCGCCGCGCAGGGGTTTGTTGGCGGTTTCCTTCATGGTCAGGCCGGTGACCAGGCCCACCACGGCAAATACCATCAGGTAATAGGCGGGCATGTACAGGTCGTTGGTGCTTTCCACCAGCCAGGCCACGGCGGTCGGCGTTACGCCGGCGATCAATACCGAGACGTTGAACGCGCTGGCCAGGGCGCTGTAGCGCAGGTGGGTGGGGAACATCGCAGGCAGGGTCGAGGCCATCACGCCGATGAAGAAGTTAAGCACGATGGCCAGGATCAGCAAGCCGCTGAAGATCAGGCCGATCTTGCCGCTGGTGATCAGCATGAACGCCGGGATCGAGAGAAACAGCAGGCCGATGCTGCCCGCGATGATGAACGGCTTGCGCCCGACCTTGTCGCTGATAAAGCCAATGAACGGCTGCACGAACAGCATGCCGACCATGATCGCGATGATGATCAGCACGCCGCTGTTTTCTTTGTAATGCAGGTTATGGGACAGGTAGCTGGGCATGTAGGTGAGCAGCATGTAGTACGTCACGTTGGTCGCCGCGACGATCCCGATGCAGGTCAGCAGGCTGCGCCAATGCTGGGTGGCGATTTCCTTGAAGGACACCTTGGGGCCATGGGTCAGGCCTTCGCGGTCGCCCTGTTCGAGCTTATCGACATGTTGTTGGAAGGCAGGGGTTTCTTCCAGTGCATGGCGCAGGTACAGGCCGATGAGGCCCAGGGGCAGGGCGAGAAAGAACGGCAAGCGCCAGCCCCAGGACTCGAAGTCGGCTTCGCCGAGGACGCTGGAGATCAGTACAACCACACCGGCGCCGAGGACAAAACCGGCGATGGAACCGAAGTCCAGCCAGCTGCCGAGGAAGCCGCGCTTGCGGTCGGGCGCGTATTCGGCAACGAAAATCGAGGCGCCGGTGTATTCACCGCCTACCGAGAACCCTTGGGCCATCTTGCACAACAGCAGCAGGATCGGTGCCCAGATGCCAATCGAGGCATAACCGGGAATCAAGCCGATGGCGAAGGTGCTCAACGACATGATCACGATGGTGGCGGCGAGGACTTTTTGTCGCCCGTATTTGTCCCCCAGCGCGCCGAAGAACAGGCCACCGAGGGGGCGAATCAGGAAGGGCACGGAGAAGGTGGCCAGGGCGGCGATCATTTGGACGCTGGGGGAGGCGTCGGGGAAGAACACCTTGCCGAGCACATAGGCAACAAACCCATAGACACCAAAGTCGAACCATTCCATGGCGTTGCCCAATGCCGCGGCGGTGATCGCCTTGCGCATCTTGGCGTCGTCGACGATGGTGATGTCTTTCAAACCGATGGGTTTGACGCTTTTCTTACGTAATTTCATGCGGGCCACTCTAAAACAGAACAGGGGAGGTGCCATCGTTGCGATGGCACCGCTCTGTCAGTTCAGATATAAGCGGACACGAAATAATTCACCGTTATTTACGTTTTTTTGCCTGGGGCGCAATTTGCCTGCAATCGCCAGGATTTTCGGGGGAGGCGCTTCCCCAGTGCCGAGCGGACCAGTTGTGGTGAGCGCGCCTGTTGTGGCGAGCGGGCTTGCCCTAATGCCGTTCAGTTAAGGCTTTTTTGTAGGAGCGAGCTTGCTCGCGAAAAACTCACAGGCGCCGCGTTGATTCAGGAAACACGCGTTATCGTTGACGTTTTTCGCGAGCAAGCTCGCTCCTACAGAAGGCGATGTACTCTTAACTGAACGGCATTAGGGCTTGCCCCGCGTTGGGCTGCGCAGCAGCCCCCATCAGCACAACGGTTAAACATCAGGTACGCCGAGGCGCCTGGTTTTGGGGCTGCTTCACAGCCCAACGCGGGGCAAGCCCGCTCGCCACAGTTTTGAAGAGGACTGATCCCGATGCCCGCCACCACTTCCCGTCTTGTCTACCGTCAGCCACTGCCTGGGGACGTGCAGCGATTGTTTGCGATCTTCGGCGATTCCCAAACCAACCTCTTCAATCCCGCCGGGCCCATGCCCAGCCTGTCCGCTGCCCAACACCTGCTCGACCACTGGATCGCACAGTGGGCCACCCACGGCTATGGCTGGTGGGCGATTGCCCATCGGCAAGCCCCGGAGCACATCATCGGCTTCGGCGGTATTGCGCCGTTCAACTACCTCACGCAACCGCGCATCAACCTGGGCTATCGCTTCGCCGTGGAAGCCTGGGGGCAGGGCTATGCCACAGAGTTGGCACGCGATGCCCTGGCGCTGGCGTTTGACACCCTCGGTTTACCGGAGGTGTTCGGCCTGGTGCGGCCCGACCACGCGGCGTCGATCCGTGTGCTGGAGAAGGTCGGCATGCAGCCATTCGGTGTGCTCGATGATGTGCCCGGCAAAGCGACGAGCCGGGTGATGCGCGTTTGTTGTCCTACAACATAGCTGCGTTGACATTTTTCACCCCCGCGCGATAGCCCACAAAAGCCTCAATATTTCACATTGACAGCGAGTAGGCAGCCCGATATAAAAGCCACAGTTGTACGACGACATATGACGTTACATGTGTCCTACCTAACAAAAATAAAAAGTGATGCCATGAACTTGATCGAGCCCATCAACGCCCAGCGCGTTGGCCAAGCTGTAGGCAACTATCGCTGGACCATCTGCGCGATGCTGTTCTTCGCCACCACCGTCAATTACCTCGACCGCCAGGTGCTCAGCCTGTTGGCGCCGCAGTTGTCCACGCAATTCGGCTGGAGCAACACCGACTACGCCAACATTGCGGCGGTGTTTCAGTTTGTCTATGCGATTTCCATGCTGTTTGCCGGGCGGTTCGTCGACAAGATCGGCACCAAGGCGGCGTACGTGATCGCGATTGCGATCTGGTCCACCGGCGCCATCATGCATGCGTTCTCGGTACCGATGGGTGAGGGGATTGCTGCCGTGAGCGGGGCGATCGGTCTGGCGGTGATCCCGGTCTCCATCGCCGGCTTCATGCTGTCGCGCGCGGTATTGGCGATTGGCGAAGCGGGTAACTTTCCGATTGCGATCAAGGCCACTGCCGAGTATTTCCCAAAGAAAGAGCGCTCCCTGGCCACCGGTATTTTCAACTCGGGCGCCAACGTCGGCGCGATCCTGGCACCGATTTGCGTGCCGCTGATCGCCGGGATGTGGGGGTGGGAAGCGGCCTTTATGGTCATCGGCATGCTCGGCTTCGTCTGGGTCGCGGTGTGGGCAGCGGTCTACGAAAAGCCGGAGCAGCAAAAACGCCTGTCTGCCGAGGAGCTGGCGTACATTCGCAGCGACCAGACGGTGCAGCCATTCCCCCCGGCAATGGCGGGCGCGGTCGAGAAGAAAGTCTCATGGTTCAAGTTGCTCACCTACCGCCAGACCTGGGCGTTTGCCTTTGGCAAGTTCATGACCGACGGCGTGTGGTGGTTCTTCCTGTTCTGGTTGCCCACCTACCTGTCGGCGCAATACGGCATGAAAGGCGCCGATATCGTCATGCCGCTGGCGGTGCTGTACAGCATGACCATGGTCGGCAGCATCGGCGGCGGCTGGTTCCCCAGCTACTTCATGGCCCGTGGCGACGCGCCCTATGACGGGCGGATGAAAGCCATGCTGGTGATCGCGTTGTTCCCGCTGGTGGTATTGCTGGCACAGCCCCTGGGCTATATCAGCTTCTGGGTGCCGGTGTTGTTGATTGGTGTGGGCGCCTCGGCGCATCAGGCGTGGTCGTGCAATATCTTCACCACCGTGTCCGACATGTTCCCGCAGAAAACCGTGGCGTCGGTGGTCGGCATTGGCGGCATGGCCGGTGGCCTGGGCGGGGTGGTGATGACCAAGATCGGGGGCTGGGTGTTCGATTACTACAAGTCCATCGGCGATATCCACACCGGCTACATGATCATGTTCGCGATCTGCGCGCTGGCTTACCTGGTGGCCTGGAGCGTGATGAAGACGCTGGTGCCGCGCCACAAGGAAATCACCGACCTGTAAAAGGGCCAGGGCCTGGGTTCTCCAGGCCCTTTTTTTACAGTGCGCGGGCCCAGGTCTGGCTGACCAGGGCCTTGCCAAAACTGAGGGTAGGTTCCTCTTCCTCCAGCTCGAAACCGGCTTTCTGGTAGAGCCTGCGCGCATCGGTCAGCGCGCTCATGGTCCACAACATCATGCGCGTGTAGCCGGCATCGCGGGCAAAGCGCAGGCATTCATCGACCAGGCGCTGGCCGATACCCAGGCCCCTGGCGCTGGCGTCGACGTAGAGCATGCGCAGTTGGGCGGTGCTGTCGTCATGACGCACCACGAATACCGAACCCACCACCGCGCCATCCTTTTCGGTGATCCAGCAGCGCTCACGCGTTGGGTCGAACTCGCGCAGGTACTTGGCGACGATCTCCGCCACCAGTGCTTCGAACTCCCAGTTCCATTGATATTCCCGCGCATACAGGGCCGATTGCTGCTGCACCACCAGGCCCATGTCGCCTGGCTGCGGGTCACGCAGCAGGTAGCTCGGCGAGGTGCCTTGCAACAAGGATTGAATGCGCTGCATGGCGGCGGTCAGTTGCTGTTGTTGTGGCTCAGGCAGGGCTTGCAGCAGGGCAATGACTTCGTCCTGGGTCCGTTGCTCCAGGGGTGCCAGCACGGAGCGGCCTTGTTCGGTGAGGTGCAATTGCACCGCGCGCGCATCGGTGGGTGAGCGGAGCTTTTGGATCAAGCCTTGCTTTTCGAAACCGCTGGTCAACCGGCTCAGGTAGCCCGCATCCAGGCTGAGCATCTGGCACAGGTCGGCGCTGGTCAGGTCGCCGCGCGACGACAGCTCATACAGCACCCGGATCTCGGTGAGGGAATAGTCGCTTTGCAGCAGGTGCTCCTGCAGTACGCCGATCTGATGGGTATAGAAACGATTGAAGCCGCGCACGATGCCGGCGCGTTCGACAAGCAAGGATGTGGACATGGCGCATGCTCTTATGGTTGCCTGAGTCAATAATATTGTTGCTTAAGGCAACTATGTCAAACACTTTAAAGAACGAAGCTCATCAGGGCGGTCACACCGGTTTCTCACGTGGGCCTGTGGTGTGATGAGGCGCTTTTTACTCCTGACATTTTCTGGCAGGACGCTCTGCTAAGCTGCTGCACATTTTTCCTTTTGCCGGCGGGATCAACGTGTCGCGTACCACTCGTCTACTGTCTTTGCTCCAGGCCCTGCGAGGCAAGAAACGCCCGGTGACCGCGGCTGTGCTCGCCGCACAGTTGGAGGTGTCCGAGCGCACCTTGTATCGCGATATCGCCGCTTTGACTGCCTTGGGCGCGCCGATCTTCGGGGAGGCGGGCGTCGGGTATGTGTTGCGCAGTGGCTTGTTTCTACCGCCCTTGATGCTGAACGCCGAGGAAACTGAAGCCATCGTGCTCGGCCTGCGTTATGTGGATCAGCGTGGCGATGATGTGCTCAGCCGCGCCGCGGCCAACGCCCTGGCAAAAATTGCCGATGTGCTGGACCCCGCCGCCCAGGAGGCGTTGCGCAACCCGACGCTGCTGCCGGGGCCGCCAGGGTTCGGCTATCCGGAAAACCGCGTACCGTTGAATGTGTTTCGCGAGGCCATTCGCAGCCAGGCCAAGCTGCATATCGATTACGCGGATGCCAGCCAGACCCAGAGTCAACGCCTGATCTGGCCTTTAGCCCTGGGTTTTCTCAATGAGGTGCGGGTGATCGTGGCCTGGTGCGAACTGCGGGGCGCGTATCGCACCTTTCGGACCGACCGTGTCGCCACCGCGCAAGCCCGTGGCGAGCGCTACCCGGGGCGACGCAGTGACTGGCTGCGCGCCTGGCGTAAATTGCTGGAACAGAATGACACCGGGCCATTCACTCCTGACAAAAACTGACACGACCCTGGCTTAGCATGGCCCCACAACCACTCAGAAGGAGCTGTGCCATGTCCGGTCACCATTCACTGCTGGCCCCGGCCATCGTTGCCTATCTCGCCGCGACCAACAGCGGTGACACCTCGACCGTCGCCGATTGTTTTGCCGACGATGCCCACGTGTTCGATGAGGGCGAGCATCAGGTCGGTCCTGCTGCCATCGCCCGCTGGATGGAAGACACCGGGCGGCGCTACGAGCCGCGGGTCGAGGTGCTCAACGTACAGCACCGCACCGGCAAGGTGCTGGTCAGCAACAGTGTCTCGGGCAATTTCCCTGGCAGCCCGCTGGCGTTGCGCTACACCTTTCGCCTGAACGAGCAGGGCAAGATTTCACGGCTGGATATCTCTGTGTAAGTCATACTGGCGCGCATGACTTTCGACTCGCCTCTCGCCGCTTATCAACATGCCATCGCCCAGCAGGGCTTCGTTGCCGATGACGCCCAGCGCCAGGCAGTGGATGCCCTGCAAGCCTGTCACGAAGCCCTGCACCGGGGCCACCCACCGATCACCGGGGTGTATCTATGGGGGCCGGTGGGCCGGGGCAAAACCTGGTTGATGGACCAGTTCTACCACAGCCTGCGTGTACCCGCGCGGCGCCAGCATTTCCATCACTTCATGGGCTGGGTGCATCAGCGCTTGTTCCAGCTCTCCGGCATTCCCGACCCGTTGCAGGCCCTGGCCCGTGAACTGGGCCGGGAGGTGCGGGTGTTGTGCTTCGACGAGTTATTCGTCAGCGACATTGGTGATGCGATCATCCTTGGCCGCCTGTTCCAGGTCATGTTCGAGGAGGGGGTGGTCATGGTCTGCACCTCAAACCAGCCGCCCGACCAACTGTATGCAGACGGTTTCAATCGTGAGCGTTTCCTGCCAGGTATCGAGGCCATCAAGCAGCATATGCGCGTGGTGGCGGTGGACGGTGGCGAGGATCATCGACTGCATCCGGGTGTGGGTGTGCAGCGTTATTGGGTCAACCAACCGGAGGCGTTGGCCACGCTGTTCAAACAACTGAGCCAGGGGCAACGGGTGAGCAGTGGGGCGGTCAGCGTTGGGCACCGCTCGATTGTGGCTGTGCAGGCCAGTGACACCGTGCTGTGGTGCCGCTATGCCGACCTGTGCGAACAACCCCTGGCCGCCATGGACTTCATGCTGCTGTGCGACCGTTTCAAAGCGATTTTGCTGGGGGAGGTGCCCAACCTCAGTGCGCAAAGGCGCCCTGGCCGGATTGCCCGTGGCACCGAGGACGCTGCCCAGCGCGTGGTGGCCGGGGATCGCGAATTGCCTGAGCTCTCGGTACACGATGACAGCGTGCGCAGATTTATCGCGCTGGTGGATGAATGCTACGACCGCAAGGTGCCGTTATTCATCGAAGCCAAGGTCCCGTTGGCAAGCCTCTACACGGAAGGCTACCTGGAGTTTCCGTTCCGTCGCACCCTGAGCCGATTGCAGGAAATGCAATTACAGCGTTTTGGCGTATGAGCGTACGAAAAAGGCCCTGGAATGACCTGGCAACCTATTTTGATCGGCATAACCTTCGCGTTTTCAGGCAGGTATTTGTAGTTAATCTCCTTCATCTATTACCGGCGCCATGCTTACAATCGTGCCCTTCGGAGGGAGCTGAATTCCCTTTTTTGTTTTTGATTGAGGAAGGAAATGGACACCCCTGACATTCTGGTGCTGCAAGCCAGCTACACCAATCCCGTGCATGCCGATGCCATTGGTCGTGTGCTCAACCACTATGCAGAAGACCCTATGGGGGGCGGGCACAGCCTGCCGTCGGACTTGCTGCGCCAACTCCCGGCGGAACTGGCGAAACGCCCCCATGCTTTTAGCGTGTTGGCGTTTGTCGGTGGCGAACCGGCCGGGTTGGTGAACTGTTTTGAAGGGTTTTCCACGTTCGCCTGCCGTCCATTGGTCAATGTTCACGACGTGGTGGTGATGAATCCATTTCGTGGCCTGGGGCTGAGCCAGAAGATGCTGCACAAGGTCGAGGAAATCGCTCGCCAGCGCGGCTGCTGCAAGATCACCCTGGAAGTGCTGGAGGGCAATGCCGTGGCCCAGTCGGCCTACCGCAAGTTCGGTTTTGACGACTCGGTGTTCGATCCGGCCCATGGGCGCATGTTGTTCTGGAACAAGCCGCTGTAATAAATAACCGGCGAAAAAAAAGGCGCCATCAAATGGCGCCTATTAAACCTTTGCCAACGGAGCGGAATGGCACAGGGTGTTGCGGATTAAGTCAGCGTTAATTAACTCTTTGATTGTGGCTCGGCCGTTTTTTGTTCGGCAGAGTCGATTTTTAATGTCTTGCCGTCGGCGACTTCCGTTTGTTCGGCGGTGCCGTGGAGTTTTTGCTGGACGAAACTGAAGTCGTTGTAAAACGCCTTCGAACGCTCTGAGCCGCCTTCTGCGAATGCGGCGGCGGAGGTCAGGGTCATCAGGCTGGCAAGCATCAGGGTGGAGAGTTTCATGGCAGTGTTCCCGTTAAGAGTGATCGGTATCCGCTCTGTCCTTGATCAGATTCATGGGGCGAGTGTGGAGTGATCTTATTAAGTGGGAATTAACGCGGAACTGCCCCCGAAGTTAACATTTTCGTTAACTTCGGGTTAAAAAGTCTTACAGTCTCCAGTCCAATGCCAAGGTGATCGAGCGGGGTTCGCCCCAATACACACCATTATAAAAGCCGACGCGCTCGTAATATTTTTCATCAAATAAATTGTTGACGTTAACTGACGCCGAAACATGTTCGTCGAATTGATAGCGAGACATCAGATTGACCACGGTATAAGCCTGCTGTGTGATCTTCGTTGATTCGGTGATCAGGTAGCCGTCCGCGTCGCGACCGCCGATCGGACGGTCGGCAAATGCGTAGAAGTCGCTTTGCCAGTTCACCGCACCGCCCACCGTCAATCCGCGCCATTCGCCCGGCAGGCGATAGGTGCTGGACAGCTTCAACAGGTTCATCGGCTGGTCAGTGTTGCTGCGCTGTTTGTTGCCGTTGAGCGAATGGGTGTAGGTGTAGCCCGCCGTGAGGTTCCAGTCCGGCATGACCTCGCCCGACACTTCAACTTCAAAGCCTTGCACCTGGTTGCCCTTGCCGCCGGATGTGTAGAACTGCTCGCCCGTTTCCCGGTCGGGCTCGGCGCTGTTGTCCAACTCGGCCACGTTGTCCTGGGTACTCCAGAAGTAGGCGGCGGCCAGGTTCAAACGCTCGTCCAGCAGGCTGCCCTTGAGGCCCACCTCGTAATTGCTGCCCACCACCGGCTCCAGGTACTTGCGGCTGGCGTCGCGCTCATCCTGTGGGTTGAAGATATCGGTGTAGCTGGCGTAAAGCGTGTACTGCGAGGTGATGTCGTAGAGCAGCCCTGCATACGGGGTCAACATGTCGTTGTGAGTCTGACGGGTCTTGGGGGCTAGGGTCAGTTGGTTGTTGGCATCGTATTCTGGCGCGACGCTTTCGATTTCCCAACTGCCATAGCGGCTGCCCAGCACGGCGTGCAACTTGTCGGTCAGGCTCAGGCGAGTGGCCAGGTAGCCGGCTTTCTGCTGTTTGCTGGAGTGGGAGCCTTTGAGCCCGGTGGTGCGGTCGGGAAATTTGGCGATACCGCCCATGTGTTGCCAATCAGGGATGGTGACGTAATCGGCGGGAGAGCGATTGCGTTGGAAGGGCGAAGTGTCGCGCTGCTGCGACTCGCCATATCCCACCATCAATTCATGCTCGCGGCCCAGCAGCGAATAGGCGCCGGCCAGGTTGAAATCCACCACGTCCATTTTCGAGGTGCCGACCATCTGGTTGGTCCAGGCGGTCATGCCGCTGCCATCGGCATTAGGGAATCCCGCGCCACCGTAATACACCTTGCCATCGGTGTCGCTCTGGCGGTGGGTGTAGGCGGCCTTGAGGCGCCAGTCGGCGGACAGCTTGTGATCGACGGATGCAAAGGTGGTCTGGTCCTTCAGCGGCCAGGAACTCCAATCGGCGGCCATATTGGCCGAGCGTGACAGCCGAGCTTTACCACCGTCGCTGTTCCAGTAAGGCAGGGTGCCCCAGGAGGTGCCTTGCACATGCTTGTTCTGATAATCGAACCCGACTGCCACCACGGTATCGTCCGTCAAATCGGCCTCGAGCACCCCGTAGCCCACTTCCCGTTGCAGCGCGTAATTGTCGCGAAAGGATTGGCTGTCTCGGTAGGCCATGACGCTACGCCCGCGCAGGCGCCCCTCAAAGCCCAGCGGACCGCCGACGTCCAGATAGTTGTAGTAATTGTCATGGCTGGCGCCGCTGACACCGGCCCTGGCCTGCCATTGCGCGGTCGGGCGCTTGCGGATCATGTTCACGGTGGCTGAGGGATCGCCCGCGCCGGTGGTCAAGCCGGTGGCGCCGCGTACCACTTCGATACGGTCGTAAATGATGGTGTCGGCGTCGGACTTCATGCGCCCGAACGTGTTGAGCATGCCATCCACCTGGAAATTATTGATGGAATAGCCCCGGGAGGAATAACCGGCACGGTCGGAATCCAGGTGCTGCACCGTGACCCCGGTGGTCTGGCGCAGGGCGTCGGTCAGGGTATTGAGATTGAAGTCATCCATTTGCTGGCGGGTGATCACCGAAATGGATTGAGGGGTTTCCTTGATCGATAGGTTCAGCCGCGTGGCGGTGCTCATCGAACCGGTGGTGTAGGCCCCGGTGTGCTCGGTAGTGGCCCCCAGGCCTTCGGCGGTGACGCGGGTGCTGCCCAGCTCCAACGCGGTGGCGGGTGTTTGCTCGGGGTCGTTTTCAGCCAGCAGGTCGGGGCTCAGTACGATACTGAACAGGCCGAGGGTGAAGGTCATGGAACGGGTGAGAGGCGCGAACATCGCGGAAGACTCCTTGTCGTCTTTGAAGCCTTCCCAGTAAGAAAAGGCCTTGGCTCAAAGACGAAAGGAGGCGTGAAACTTTAGGCTTAAACGAGAATGATTGTTATCGTCGCTGGGGCGACGCTGGTGGTCACTTCGCTACGACTTCTGCCCCGTCAGCTTTCTTTGGCTTGATCAGGCTGAAGTCGATCAAGGCTTTCTGCTGGCGCTCGTAAGGGTTGCCGATCAGCAGCGGGCGCGGCTTGAAACTGTCGCTGACCAGGCTTTTGCTGCGGTCCAGCTCGTCGAAACTCAGCCCGGCCAGGTCTGCCCAGGTATGAATCAACTGCGAGCTGCTATAGGGGCGCTGCAGGTCGCCGGCAAAACTCCAGTCGTGGGTTTCGCGCCACTTGGGAGAGGCGTAGGCCATGAACGGGATGGTGTACATCGGTGCGGTGGGTTTGCCTTCGTTGCGCCCCAGGGTGCTGTGGCCGGCGGAGTCGAAGACGTCTTCACCGTGGTCGGACAGGTACAGCAAGAAGCCGTTGGGGTCGGTCTTGGCGTAGCTCTTGATCAGGCTGGAGACCACGAAGTCGTTGTACAGCACGGCGTTGTCATAGCTGTTGTAGGTGGGCAGCTGGGCGTCGCTGATGCCTGCCGGAACCCCCTGGCGATCGGTGAATTTGTCGAAGGTCGGCGGATAACGGTACTGATAGCTCATGTGCGTGCCCAGCAGGTGCACCACGATGAACTTGCGCTCGGCCGGGTCGGCCATGGCCTTGGCGAATGGCTCCAGTACGTCGCCGTCATACTGGCGGGCGTTCTGGTTGCGGTTGTTGTTGAGGTACACCTGCTCGTCGGCCTGTTCGGAAAAGGTCGTGAGCATGGTGTTGCGCTTGGTCATGGTCTGCTGGTTGGTGATCCAGTAGGTCTTGTAGCCCGCCTGTTTCATCATGCTGACGATCGACGGCGTCTTGAGGTACAGGTCCGGGTTTTCTTCGTCGGCGAAGGTCAGCACCTGTTGCAGCGCTTCGATGGTGTAGGGGCGCGGGGTGATGACGTTGTCGAATACCGCCAGTTGGTCGCGCAGCTTGTCCAGCTCGGGCGTGGTGTTGCGCGGGTAGCCATAGAGGCTCATGCGCTGGCGGTTGGTGGACTCGCCGATCACCAATACCAGGGTCGAGGGTTGGTTGGCCATGCTGTCCTTGAGGTTCTTCAAGGGCGGAATCTGGCTGGCGCTGGTGAGCATGCCCTGCATGTTGTCGAGCTGCTCGGTGTAGCGACGATAGGCCACGATCATCTGCCACGGCACGGCCGGTTCGACGCGGGTTTCAAAGCGGTCGATGGCCTGTTCCATGTTGTCGCTCGTGGCGATCTGCTTGACCAGCGGGTAGCCCACGACGGCCAGCACAATTGCCGTCGCCGCCAGTATCGATTGACCACGGGGCAGGTACACCGGGCGCAGGCGCGTCCACAGGAACACGGCCAGGGCGGTATGGGCGATGAACGCCAGCACGATCCACCAGGCAAAATATTGGGTCGCGTATTCACCGGCTTCAGAGATGTTCGACTCGAACATGATGAAGATGACGCTTTGGGAGAATTCCTGCTGGTAGATGAAGAAATAACCCAGGCTGGCCATGGAGCAGGCCCACAGCACCACACCGATCAACGCGGCGAGCAGGCGGGTGCGGCGCGGGAATAACAACATCGGCGCGAGCCACAGTGCGCTCATGAAGAAGGCTTGGCGAAAGCCGCTGAAACCGGAGGTGCCGGTCAGTTGTATGAGGAGTTGGGTAATACCCGAGAAGTACCAGAAAAACAGAAACAACCAGCCAAGGCCGGCCCAATCAAAGCCTTTCGCAGACTTGGTGCTGCGTTTGAACATCGCCATCCAGCGCTCCAGCAAACTTAAATTCAATCATCGGTTAGCAGTACCCGCACGGGTTTTCATCCGCAGACCGGACATTCATCGGGCGCAGTATCGACAGTCGTGTGTGAAAAGTTTGTGAGTTTAAGACGCGGTGTTTGCCCCTCTCGAGTCCGGTACTGATCCGGGCGCCGCTGGCGGATCTGCCGCGTTTCGCGGTGAGGCTCGACATTTGGGCGTGGACGGATAAGACCGCCCGCTGCAAAGGGCCGGAATTGATCGAGGGATTCGAACGGCGGGTGGAGAAGCGCTTCCACTCAGGACGCCGGGGTGTGAGGACCTTGGGCAAAGGGCATTTGAAGTTGGCGGGCCTCAGGTACGAGACCGGTTGTGACGACCAACTTCGCGAAGCGCAGAGCCGATGGCGGTTATCGCCAGCAGTGGTATCCGGGAGCGAGAGGCACAGCGGTTTTTACCCCTGTATGCCCGCTGGGCTCAGCCGTGGGCGGGGGCTGCCAGTGCGACGGCGCTGGGGCCTTGCAATTGCATCTGCAACTGCGCGACTTGCATCAGCAGTTGATCGCGTTCGTCCTTCAGTTGGCGCAACTCATCGCGGCGGATGGTGACGTAGAGGGTCTGTGCCGGGCGGTTCATCTGTGCTGTGCTCATTGCTTACCTCGCAAATAGCCGGTAGATCGCGACGCCAGAACGCTTGATTCGAGGTTCTCGGCATCAGTCGGAAGCAATTCTGAATTCTTTTTCGTATCAAGGGAACTTTTTTATTTTTGATGGTCGTGTGACTTTTGTCGGCGTGATGGTGAAACGATGGCTACTTTTTTGTCATGAAACTACCGCCATCCGCGCTGGACTAACCCTCAATAGCTTCATTGCGCTATAAACTAGGCACACATTTTTTGAGTAGTTAGGAGCATCAGCACATGCAACTGGGGATTATCGGACTAGGCCGCATGGGCGGGAATATTGCACGGCGCCTGATGCTCAATGGGCATACCACCGTTGTTTACGACCGTAACGAAGCATTTGTCAAAGGCTTGAGCGAGGAGGGCGCCACCGGCGTCGCCGACTTGAAAGCCCTGGTTGCCGGGCTGCAAAAGCCTCGCGCCGTTTGGGTCATGTTGCCGGCAGGCGACCCCACTGAAAACACCATCAATGAGTTGAGCGAACTGCTGGAAGACGGTGATGTGATCATCGACGGCGGCAACACCAACTATAAGGACGACGTTCGTCGCGCCAAGACGTTGTCGGAAAAAGGCCTGCACTATGTCGACGTCGGCACGTCCGGCGGCGTCTGGGGGCTGGAGCGCGGTTACTGCATGATGATCGGTGGCGACACCGAGACCGTGCAGCGACTCGACCCGATCTTCGCCAGCCTGGCGCCGGGCCTGGGCAATATCCCGCGCACCAAGGACCGCTCCGCTGCCGCTGACCCCCGCGCCGAGCATGGCTATATCCATGCGGGCCCTGCGGGTTCCGGGCACTTCGTCAAGATGATCCACAACGGCATCGAGTACGGGATGATGCAGGCGTTTGCCGAAGGGTTTGACATTCTCAAAACCAAGAACTCGGAAAACCTGCCGCAAGACCAGCGCTTTGACCTGAACGTTGCCGATATCGCCGAAGTCTGGCGCCGTGGCAGCGTGGTGTCGTCCTGGTTGCTGGACCTGACCGCCGATGCCCTGGCCACCGACCCGAAACTCGACGGCTACTCCGGCTCCGTTGCCGACAGTGGCGAAGGCCGCTGGACCATCGAGGCCGCCATGGAGCAAGCCGTGCCGGTGCCGGTGCTGTCCACGTCGCTGTTCGCGCGTTTCCGTTCCCGCCAGCAGAGCACCTACGGTGACAAGATGCTGTCTGCCATGCGCTTCGGCTTTGGTGGTCATGTGGAGACTTCCAAAAAATGACCGCCAACGGCAAAAAAACCAAGGCCGAACCCGCTCCTCCCACCACCCTGTTTCTGTTTGGCGCCCACGGCGACCTGGTCAAGCGCCTGCTCATGCCGGCGCTGTACAACCTCAGCCGTGACGGCCTGCTGGGCGATGGCCTGCGCATTGTCGGCGTTGATCACAACGCCATCAGCGATGCCGACTTCGCCAAGAAACTCGAGGACTTCATTCGCACCGAAGCTGCCGGGAAGGTCAGGGGTAACGCCGACAATGCCCTGGACCCAAAACTGTGGGCGCAGCTGGCCAAGGGCATCAGCTACGTCGAGGGCGACTTCCTCGACGACAGCACCTACGCCGACATCGGCAAGAAGATCGCCGACAGTGGCACCGGCAACGCGGTGTTCTACCTGGCCACCGCGCCGCGCTTCTTCAGTGAAGTGGTGCAGCGCCTGGGCAGTGCCGGCTTGTTGACGGAAACCGATGACAGCTTCCGCCGCGTGGTGATCGAAAAGCCCTTTGGCTCCGACCTGGCCACTGCCGAAGCGCTGAATGCCAGCCTGCTCAAAGTGATGAGCGAGAAGCAGATCTATCGCATCGACCATTACCTGGGCAAGGAGACGGTGCAGAACATCTTGATCAGTCGTTTCTCCAACGTGCTGTTCGAAGCGTTCTGGAACAACCATTACATCGACCACGTGCAGATCACCGCGGCGGAAACGGTGGGCGTGGAAACCCGGGGTAATTTCTTCGAAAAAACCGGCACCTTGCGCGATATGGTGCCCAACCATCTGTTCCAGTTGCTGGCGATGGTGGCCATGGAGCCACCGGCGGCGTTTGGCGCCGATGCAGTACGGGGCGAGAAGGCCAAGGTGATCGGGGCTGTACGCCCCTGGTCCCTGGAAGATGCGCGGGCCAATTCGGTGCGCGGGCAATACACCGCCGGTGAGATCGGTGGCAAGGCGCTGCCCGGCTACCGCGAGGAAGCCAACGTGGCGCCCGACAGCAGCACCGAGACGTTTGTCGCCCTCAAGGTGATGATCGACAACTGGCGTTGGGTCGGTGTGCCGTTCTACCTGCGTACCGGCAAGCGCATGAGCATTCGCGACACCGAGATCGTGATCTGCTTCAAGCCGGCGCCGTATGCACAGTTTCGCGATACCGAGGTCGATGAGCTCAAGCCCACCTACCTGAAGATCCAGATCCAGCCCAATGAAGGCATGTGGTTCGACCTGCTGGCTAAAAGGCCCGGGCCGACATTGGACATGGCCAATATCGAGTTGGGTTTTGCCTACGAGGACTTCTTCGAGATGCAACCGTCGACCGGTTACGAAACCTTGATCTACGACTGCATGACCGGAGACCAGACCTTGTTCCAGCGCGCCGACAACATCGAAAACGGCTGGCGTGCGGTGCAGCCGTTTCTCGATGCGTGGAAAGAGGACGACGGGATCCAGGCCTACAAGGCCGGTGAAGATGGTCCGGCGGCGGCCGATGCGTTGCTGGCCCGCGATGGCCGTGCCTGGCATTCGCTCGGATGAGTGACGCAGCGATCCATCCCGTCCGGTTTGTATTGAGTGATATGGACGGCACCTTGCTGCGTCCTGATCACACCCCGACCCAGCGCACCCTCGACACGGTGCGTGCCTTGCGCGCTGCCGGGGTACTGTTCAGCCTGGCCAGCGGACGCCCGCCCAAGGCGATGTTGCAGATGATCGAAGCGTTCGGCATCGACGTGCCCGTGGCCGGCTTCAATGGCGGCACGTTGGTCAACCCTGATGGCACTGTGCTGGTGGCGCATTATTTACCCGCGGAGGCGGCGCTGGTGACGTTGGCGCTGTTTTCCGGGGTGCCGGACGTGGAAGTCTGGGTGTTTGCCGACGGTGAATGGCTGCGGCGCGATCCGTCCGGCCCCATGGTAGCGGTGGAAGCTGCTGGTTTGGGGTATGGGCCGCGAGTGGTCGAGAGTTTTGAGCCGTACCTGGATCGGGTCGACAAGATCGTCGCCGCCAGCCGCAACGCGCCATTGCTGGTGGAACTTGAAGCGCAATTGCAGCCCAAGGTGCAGGGGCTGGCCCAGGTATCGCGTTCGCAACCGATCTACCTGGATGTGACGGCGATGAAGGCCAACAAGGGTGAAGCCTTGAAGACCCTGGCGGCGCACCTCGGGGTGCCGCTGGAGCAGACGGCGGTCATCGGCGACGGCGGCAACGACCCGGCGATGTTTCAGGTGGCGGGGTTGTCGATTGCCATGGGGCAGGCTGAAGAAAGCGTCAAGCGCCAGGCCAATGTTGTTACCGGCAGTAATCTCGAAGACGGTGCAGCCGAAGCGATCGAACGGTTTATTCTTGCGGCGCAGTCAGGGCGAAAAGTTAAACCGGCTGTACTCTAACAGCGAACTTCCGATCATTGTTTTGCAATGGGGCAATGATCGGAAGTTGCCGCGCCGATTTACTTGGGCATTGCCCAGGACTGTAACTGGTAGCCATCTTTGTCGAGTTCGGCGCGGGCTTGCAACAACAAGTCTTCCAGTTGTGCCGGGTCGGTGTAGGCACTCGACGACAGCTGTTTGCGGCCGATACGTTTGTTGGTGCGGTCGACGACGCTCAGGCTGAGGGCGCCATTGCCATCGTGCCAGGCCACACACTGAAAGGGCTGGAAAGCACGGTCTGCGATCAAAAGAGCTTCGTTGATGCGGAGCGGGGCGTTCATGTGGGTCTTCTCTCTCATTGCCCATTCAATTAAGTGCCGGCGGTTGGGCAGTCCGTGCGGCGGTTACTTGTACTGATGCACGATGATGGGGTACGGGTCACATGTTAGAGCAACAATTTTCAACTTTCCCTGATTGAAGTCATGTAAGCGGCTGTTTTGAAAGCGCAATGTAAGTCTCCAGGCGAAGCAACTTTTTACCCGGAATCGCAGGCAGATGGCTTTTTGCCCGCACTTATAGCGAAATGGTACAAGCGCCGCGTCAATACCTTGCTAGTGTTACCGCCAGGCGTCACAAACTGTTGTTTCTAAATAACTTTACTATTTTTGGCGCCAAGGAATAGTCATGGTTGTTACACCTGTCCAGCGCCGTTTGCTTGTGGTCGATCCCTGCGATGACTGCCATGCGCTATTGCCTGGCCTGCGCACTGCCGGGTGGGAGGTGGACAGCTGTACCCTGGAAGCGGTGGGAGACCGGTCCTGCGATGTGGGCTTGCTGCGTTTGCAGCCTTATCACCTGGAGCGACCCGAGGCCGTCAAGGAGCTGATCAGCCGCAGTGGCACCGAGTGGATCGCCGTGCTCAACCAGGAAGTGTTGCGCCTGCAGAACGTCGGTGATTTTGTCTGCGAGTGGTTCTTCGACTTCCACACCCTGCCATTCGATGTCTCTCGGGTACAGGTCACCCTGGGCCGCGCCTTTGGCATGGCGCGCCTGCGAGGCAAGGGCCATGCCCCGGTCAACGAGCCCGAACATGAATTGCTTGGCGACAGCCGGCCGATCCGCGAGTTGCGCAAACTATTGTCGAAGCTGGCGCCCACGGAGTCGCCGGTACTGATTCGCGGCGACAGCGGTACGGGTAAAGAACTGGTCGCCAAGACCCTGCATCGGCAATCCCAGCGCCATGCCAAGCCGTTTGTAGCGATCAACTGCGGGGCGATCCCCGAACACCTGATTCAGTCTGAGCTGTTCGGCCATGAAAAAGGCGCGTTTACCGGCGCCCATCAGCGTAAGGTCGGGCGGATCGAGGCGGCGAACGGCGGCACGCTGTTCCTCGATGAAATCGGCGATTTGCCGATGGAACTGCAAGCCAACCTGCTGCGCTTTCTCCAGGAAAAACAGATTGAACGGGTCGGCGGCAGCCAGCCCATCCCCGTGGATGTGCGTGTGCTGGCGGCGACCCACGTTGACTTGGAAGCGGCGGTGGCCAAGGGCACGTTTCGCGAAGACCTGTATTACCGCCTGAATGTGCTGCAAGTGGTTACCGCGCCCCTGCGCGAACGCCACGGTGATGTGGCGATGTTGGCCAATCACTTTTCACGCTTCTACAGCCAGGAAACCGGCCGGCGCCCGCGCAGTTTCAGCGAGGGCGCCCTGGTCGCCATGGGGCAACACCCGTGGCCGGGCAATGTACGTGAACTGGCCAACCGCGTACGGCGTGGCCTGGTGCTGGCTGAAGGACGGCAGATCGAAGCCGTTGATCTGGGCCTGGAAGGCGAACAGGCAATTTCTTCGCCGATGGCTACACTGGAAGATTACAAGCACCGCGCCGAACGCCAGGCGCTGTGCGATGTGCTCAACCGGCACAGTGACAACCTGAGCGTCGCGGCCCGTGTGCTCGGCGTTTCCCGGCCGACGTTCTACCGGTTGCTGCACAAACACCAGATCCGCTAGGGCGGGTAAACCGAAAAGCCCCGCAACGACCCTTATCGTTGCGGGGCTTTTCCTTTGTTAAAGGTCCCCTTGCGCAGCCAAGGAACACCGGCTGGGACGCTCCGTGTCCCGATGCCGCTAGAAGTAATACGGGAATTTCAAGCTGAAGGTGAAGTCCGGCGCATCATCCGTCATGCCGATCGCCAGGTTCGGCACGATCGTCAGGTTATCCGATGCCGCAATGGTCATGCCCACGTTGAAGTAGCCCGCATTGGCGTCGCTGGAGACCACCGATTGCCAGTCGCCGCCGTCCTGCTTGACTTTGCTCTTGCGCTGTACCAGATCGGACACCGAGAACGACATACTCATCTTTTCGTTCAGGGCGAAGGCTACGCCGACACCGAACTGGAAGCTGTCCCCCAGGTGAATCTTGCCGGGTATTTTCTGGTTGACGTTGGGGCTGATATCGCTGAACGAGTCTTCGAAGTTATGGGTATAGGACAGCGATCCGAACAGCACCGCCGGGTCGAACGTCTTGACCAGGGATATCCCCGGCGTGATCGACCACACACCGTTGCCCGTAGGCAGGCTTTCCGGCACGGCAAGGTTGTCGTTGCCGGGCTGCTCGATCAGCTTGATGCCATAGGGATCCTCGCCGGTAGGGGCCTTGACCCGCAACGACACTACGGCATCCGGTAGGCTGACGCTCTCGTCGAGGAACTTGTAGGCAATGCCGAAGTTGACGTCGCCGATGGTCGGATTGCGAGTGACCGAACCTTCCGAGGTGACGTTGGAGCTGCCGCCGGCACCACCGGACTGGTAAGTCGATTCGCGGTACACCACTGGCACGTTCACATCGAATTGCCAGCGGTTGTCCACGTTGTAACGCCCGGTCATGTCCAAGGTCCAACTGTCCGACTTGATCCGGTCCAGGTTGATGTTGCCCAGGAAGATCGAATCGAGCGCCAGGAAACCATTGAGGGACAACTGGCGAGCATCGTAGCGGGCATAAGTAATGCCGGTTTCGAAGCTGAACTTGCCATTGCCGAAAAAGCCGCTGGCCTCGTTGTACAAGTTGCTCACACTTTGTGCGGGCGCCGAGTCGTCCTTCAGGCTTTGCCCGTAGGAACTGCCGCCACCTGCGCCGCCCGACGCCGTCGCTGCACCGGCCCCCGGTGTATTGCCGGCCACTGTGGTGCCGCCTTTGCGCAGATCGGCGGGAGATTTGACCAGGCGTTTAGGGGCAGGCGTTGCGGGTTGGTCTTCTACCTGCCGTACCCGTTGCTCCAGTACCGCCAGTGCTTTTTGCTGCACTTCATAGCGTTGTTTAAGTTCCAGCAGCTCCTGTTTCAGGGTTTCGATATCTGCCTCCGGTGCGGCATACAGCACGGATGCCGGCAGGAGCGTACTCAAACAAACCACGGCACGTAACGATAACGATCGATGCATGAAATAGCCGTCCCTTTTTTTAATGCGTAAGTGTCGTGGCTCAGCGTAGTTCAATAACCGGCGGGACGGAGGCCTTTAAGTTGATCCAAGTTAAGGTTTTGCGTGATGTTGTTCAAACCGTTGTTTCCCAGCACTACATTGAGGTTGGTCAAGTTGCTCACGAAGTTGCTGTTGCCTTGAATGACAGTGCCTTGCAGCACGTTGCCGCCGCCGATTTGCTGCACGACATTGCCCTGGTTGTTATTGGCCAGTAGCGCCATTTGCAGCCCGCCGTTCTTGGCGGTTACGGTGACCTGGCCAGCAGCGGTGCTACCGGTGATCGACTGGCCTGCCACCAGGGCCTGCCCTGACTGTACGTAGTTGGCGGGGGCCAAGCCGTTTTTGGTGACGTTGATGTCGACACCGTTGGTGGCCGTGTTGCCGTCACCCGCGGCCCGCACCGTCTGGACCACGCCCTGGCCTGTACCGAGCCCTGCGCCGCCGACCACCGTGCCAGTGCCTTGAGGTTGCTTGACCACTCCGGAACCATCGTTGCCGGTAATCTGTACGTAAAACTGCGGGGTGACAGTGGACGAGTTGACTTGCATGTTGGCGGTGCCGGTGACCGTTGCACCGGCAGCATTGGTCCAGGTACTGCTCATCACAATGCCAAAGCTGATAATCCGCCCCGGCATCACATAGCGGCCGCGCAGCTCGGCCATTTCCGAATCCTTGAGTTCG
Organism: Pseudomonas gorinensis; assembly: GCF_042015035.1. NCBI lineage: Bacteria > Pseudomonadati > Pseudomonadota > Gammaproteobacteria > Pseudomonadales > Pseudomonadaceae > Pseudomonas > Pseudomonas gorinensis. The sequence continues at coordinate 4,256,707 of NZ_CP167125.1, read as the reverse complement.
ATCGGCTTGAACGCCGACGAGGCATACACAGGTGCTGAGGCTGCCAGGCACATGACTGTCAGCCAACGGAGAGTGTTCATCGTCTGCTCCTTCTTGCGCTTCTAGAAGAAGTCGCTCGAGATAAAACCGAAATCCATCAATTCGCTGTCGCGTACCGGGCTGAACTCGTTCAACTGTTTCTTGGCGGTCAGCGGCGTGGGCGGGTCGAGCAGGGCATTGGCTTTGTCGTAGCCTTCACCCAGTACGGCGAAGACGATGCCGTTCCAGCCTTTGATGAAATCGTCTTTGGCATAACGCTTGTGACCCAGCACGGGGTCGCCGATGTACACCCAGTCCTTATCGGCGCGCTGCAACACCACGAAATGTTTGTAGCCGCGAATGTCCAGCAGCACTACAACGGGCACTTTCACGGTAATCAGCACTTCTGGAGTGATCCGATAGCCCCTGGCACGCATGTGGATGCTTTCCAGGTAGCGCTTCATGTCGAGCATGGAGAAGCCCTGGGTACGCACCAGATCCTGGTCGGCGTTGAGCAGCATGCCCTTGATGACGTGGTCTTCGTCCACGTCCATCCAATAGGCTTGGCGCAGGATGGTGGCGAGTGCGGCGGCACCGCAGCTGAAGTCGGTTTTCTGTTCCACCAGGTTGGCGAATTTGCGCTCGCGAATGCTTTCGACCTTTTTGTAGATCAACCCACCGCCGGGCATGACCACGGCCAATTGTCCTGCCCAGGTTGGGCCGGTGAGTGCTAGCAGCAGGCAGAAGGCGACGAGGCGCATGATCGTATGACCTGTTGGACACTGGAAATAAAAAGGGCCTTGTTGCCAAGGCCCGATCTGGATCAGAAGCGAGTGGTGGATTGGACCACAACGTTGTTCTGACCTTGGTTGTTGCTGCCCGACAGAACGTTAGAGTTCGACACCCCAGAGCTGTAGTTCATCGAGTTGTTCACGCTGGCGTTGTTGACAACAGGTTTGGTGCTCCAGCTGTGGCCGCTGCTGATATTGAGGGTCAGGTTGCTGCTAACTTCCTGCACACCATTGACGGTTGCGAGGCCGCCAGAGCCATCTTTGTTCGATTGAACGACAGTGCTGTTGCTGGCTTGGTTGGACGTGCCCGCTGCGGCGTTCAACTGAATGATGCCCGAAGCGTTGTTACCGCTATCGTTGAGGGACGCATTGTTTTTGGTACCGCTGTTGATCACCAGGTTACCGGTATTCGATTGTGCAGAGTTCACAGCGGCGAACACGAAGTCTGCATCGGCAGACTGGACGACTACATCGTTTTTGCCTTGGTTGTTGTCACCGCTGAGAACGTTGCCGTTGGCTACGCCACTGCTGTGGTTGTAGGAACTGTTGGCCGATGCGTTATTTTGGGTTTTGTCGTTGATCACCACGTTGCCATGGTTGCTTTGACCGTCATTGGCGGCCGCCGCAGCGACGGTTGGCGGTTTTGGGTGGTGGTAGGGTTGACCCGCTTGAGCAGCAACAGCCATGAGCGCAGCGAGAGCGAAAGCCAGTGGTTTGAGAGCCATTGTAGGTTTCATGGTGTATCTCCTTGCTTCTATTGGTTGGTTAAGTGTTGGTGCCTTTCTAACTAGCGACTCAGCTTCATCAGTTGAGTCGTACATTCAGGGTGTTAGCCACTCGGTTCCCCACCCCGGCGCTCTGGTTGACCTGTACCACTCCACGGCTGCCGGTGAAGGCCTGGTCGCTGGTAACGACCTGGCGGCTGCCAGTGATAGGGGTCGCCCCTGAGTCGGTTGCAAGCGCAACGGTCTGTTGCGACATGACACTGTCGTCGATGCTTTGCGGACCAGCGCTGACGCTGATTTGCACGGCATTGATCATCTGGTTCTGGGCTCCGGCCGACTGATTGACGCTCAGTACACCGTTGCCTTGGCTGAAAGAGCTGCCCTGAATCGCCGCTTTGGCATTCAGGGAGCGGTCGACGGCCACACCGTTGATTTTTTGCGTGACCGAGAGATTCGCCTGGGCGTTGTGGCCCACTGTGATGGCGACGTTATTGCTCAGTTGCTGCTGGTCGCCGGCCGCCTGGTTGAGCAGTACGATCCCATTGCCCTGGCTGCCCGAGTTATCAATGGTTGCGGTGTTGTCGGCCATTGCCGTGGAGCATCCCAGTACGAGCACAAGCATCCAGGAACGATTCATTTCATTGCCCCCCCGACCATGCCGCTGATGTTGTTCAGTGGTTGCAGGCCGCTGGACACCGCGCTGTTGACCGTACCGGCGATACCGCCGCCACTGTGACCAGGCGCTGCGCCGGCACCCAGGCCGATACCGCCGCCGTTGTTGTTCAGGCCGGCGATGTCGCCGGTCGGCATGATGCTGCGCGTGAGCCTGGCGCCACTGCTGATGCCCGCGAAGTCGTTGTCGCTGAGCTCGCTGTTGGTGGCGCGATAGACCTGTGCCGATGGATTGGTATTGGCGGTAGTGGGGTAGGGGTCGACACCGCGAGAACGGCCGATGGCGTAAGGTTGCACCTGGCGTTCAATCACGATCACACCGTCACCTGCAGCGAGCACTGGAGCGCTCACGCTGGCACCGAGTACGCAGCTGATCAGCAGAAGGCTCAATAAGCCCGAAGTGTGAGTGACCACGGCAGCATTCCTTTTTTCTGCGCGCTGACCCTAAACAGCGCTGTGAGGAATAGAGCAGAACGCGTGCCGATTTTTAATATTGTTTATTATTCAATGGGTTATGAATATTGGCGGGCAAAGTAGTGGCTGCGTTGTTTCATGGTTGAAACACCATTGCCCAGGTGCGCACTGACCCGAACCCAGCAAAAACGCTTCACCTGGTTGTATCAGTGCTGTAACACCGCACATGACAAAACGATGAAATGGCTCAGCACGGGCGGTCCAGGGACGGGAGGTGTTTCAAAAATGGACACCGCAGGCCCAAGCGAGCCTGCCTGTGCAAACGCAGGGTTCAGCCTTTGGGGGCTTTACGCGGGATGGCGTTGAGGACGGGATTGCCGTCCTGGTTCTGGGTCAGGTAGACCGGCAGTACCTTGGGCAGGGAAGGGATAAGGCTATTGACTTCACTGGTGTTGTAGATGCCACCGATGCGGATTGCCCCGGTGTTGGCATCCGCCAGCATGACCGGCTTGTTGAGGTAGCGATTGATCAGGGGCAGGGCATCGGCCAGGGCCAGGTTGTCGAGCACCAGCTTGCCCTGGCGCCAGGCCAGGGCGGAGTCGTTGGGGTTCATCGAACTGATTCGAGGGGTGGCATCGCCCTGCTGGTAGCTGGCCTGCATGCCTGGCGTCAGTGGCACGCTGCCATGCGCCTTGTCGCTGGAAATCTGCACCGAGCCTTCGAGCAGCATCACCCGTACCTGGTCGTCATATTTCCAGACATTGAACTGCGTGCCGGTGACTCGCACCTGGCCTTCGCCGGCCCGCACGATAAAAGGATGGGCGCGGTCATGGCTGACCTTGAAAAACGCCTCGCCTTTTTTCAGCGTGACCTGGCGCTGGTCCTTGTAGTGGCTGTAGACCAGTTCGGTGCCGAGGTTGAGTTCCACCTGGCTGCCATCGCCCAATGTGACCTGGCGTAAGCCGTTGGTGGCCTCGAAGCGCTCATAGGAGCTGGGCAGCCAACCCGCTTCCCAGCCGGTAAAGGCTAACAGGGGCAGGGCCGCGAGGCTGATCGCTGCGGCAACGGCATAGGTGCGCAGCCGGCTGCGTGGTTTGAGCGGCATCCCCGCCGAGGCCGCCTCATTGCGTGGCAAATGATCGGCCACGTCCCAGATTTCCAGCATCGCTGCGTATTCGAACGCATGCAGCGGATGAGCGTCGTGCCACTGCTGAAAGGCCTGCCGTTCGCCCGACGTGCAATCACTCGCATGCATACGCATGCACCAATGCGCGGCGGCGTCGGTGATGGCGTCATATTCGGCTTCTGAAAGGGACTTTTCGCTCATTAACTCATCCTGATTTCCCACATTCTAACCTCCACAGCCGGATAGCGAGAACAGCCATGATGGCAATTGCACTTCAATTGGAATTTATTCTCGTTTGAAAGCCGAGAAAACTGGGGGTATGAGTCCGTCACTCCTACCATCCCTGTGTTGCGAGGCACCGGAACGGCCATGGCTGATCAACCTTAACGCCCGGCAGATGGGGCTGTTGTGGCGAGCAGGCTTGTTGTGGTGATCGAGCTTGTTGTGGTGAGCGGGCTTGTTGTGGCGAGCGGGCTTGCCCCGCGCTGGGCTGCGCAGCAGCCCCAAAACCAGGCACCGCAGTGTGTCAGTTAAAAACACATCGCCTATAATGGGGCCGCTTCGCGCCCCAACGCGGGGCAAGCCCGCTCGCCACAACCAGCCCGCTCGCCACAACAAGCTCGATCACAGTAAGCTCGCTCGCCACAGGGCATATGGCGATAGATAACTGAAGCGCCCGTTGACAGCAGCCACAGGGGGCGTTGTTTAATCAACGGTCTGGATTCTTGTTGTCTCTTCCAATTACAAAATCGGAGCTACAGATGTCTGCCCAGTCCCCGATAGTTGACAGTCCTTCAGTGTTCATTGGTTTCAATGACCTGGTGGGGTTGCTGCATGCCATCTTCGTGAAACACGGCACCTCGCCTGAGGTTGCCTCGATCCTGGCGCGCAATTGCGCCAGCGCCGAGCGCGACGGCGCGCATAGTCACGGAATCTTCCGCATTCCCGGCTACCTGAGCACGCTGGCCAGCGGTTGGGTCGATGGCAAAGCCACACCCGTGGTCACGGATGTCGCCTCCGGCTTCGTGCGGGTGGACGCCTGCAACGGCTTCGCCCAGCCGGCCCTTGAAGCGGCCCGTGCACTGCTGGTGGACAAGGCCCGCAGCGCCGGCATTGCGCTGCTGGCCATCCATAACTCCCATCACTTCGCGGCACTGTGGCCGGACGTCGAGCCCTTTGCCGAGGAAGGGTTGGTGGCGTTGAGCGTGGTCAACAGCATGACCTGCGTGGTGCCCCATGGCGCCGATCGGCCACTGTTCGGCACCAATCCCATCGCCTTTGCCGCCCCCCGTGCCGATGGCTTGCCCATCGTGTTCGACCTGGCCACCAGTGCTATCGCCCATGGCGACGTACAGATTGCCGCGCGCAAGGGCGAGCGATTGCCGCCGGGCATGGGCGTCGATAGCCTCGGTCAGCCGACCCAGGACCCCAAGGCCATATTGGAAGGCGGCGCGCTGTTGCCCTTCGGCGGGCACAAGGGCTCGGCGTTGTCGATGATGGTCGAATTGCTGGCCGCCGCCCTGACCGGGGGCAACTTCTCCTTCGAGTTCAACTGGGCCGATCACCCAGGCGCGCGTACCCCCTGGACCGGGCAATTGCTGATTGTCATCGACCCGAGCAAAACAGCTGGGCAAAGCTTTGCCGAGCGCAGCCAGGAACTGGTGCGGCAGATGCATGCGGTGGGGTTGCGGCGTTTACCGGGGGATCGACGTCATCGCACGCGGGCGAAGTCGCAACAGCAGGGGATTGAACTGCAAGCGCAGGACCTGGCGCAGTTGCAGGCGCTGCTCGAAGACTGAAAGGGGCGGCGCCATGGGCGCAGCCCCTGGCGCATCAGTTACGGCGGCCGAGCAACAGGCCGACGACCAGGCCGAAGCCCGCCGAGATAGCCACGGTCTGCCATGGGTGGCCACCGATGTAGGTCTCGGTGGCATCGACCACCGGCTTACTGCGCTCGCGCACGTTGGACACCGAGTCCAGCGCTTGCTTGAGTTTGATGGCGACCTGCTCGCGCAGGGTTTCACCTTCTTCGCCCACCAGCGAGGCGCTGCTCTTGAGCAGTTTGTCCGATTCTTCGATCAGCGCCGTGAGTTCGCTGAAGGCTTGATCCTTGATTTGATCTTCAACAGCTTGGGCAGCGGTTTTGCGGGCCATTGTGTGACTCCTTGCAGGTAAATGTGACAGTGAACAATGGAGTGCCGGGCGATGGCAAAAGTTGCAGTTTTTTTGCCAGGCACGGGTTCTGGGCAAAATCTGAATCAGGAAATTTCGACCTACAGTGTAAGATGTCACCTATTTGTGCAGCAGGTAATTCAACATGAGCTTCAATCTCGCCAACAAGACCCTCGCCGAACGCGCCGAGCTGGAAGATGAAAAGTCCCGTCTCTACGACCTGTGGCAAAGTAACCTGGGCAAGGCCAAGGGCGAAGCCGCCCGGTTGTTCGGCGAACGTGCCAAGCGCAAGGGCAAGTGGGCTGAATGGGTACGCGCGGAACTTGACGGCATGTCGCCGCCGGAGTTCTCGAACATGGTGCGCAGTGAAGTCAACAAGCTGATGGCGGCCAAGTAAAACTGGCGCTGATCGCTTCGCGCACCTTGAGCAGCAGCGGGTCTAACTGGGCCTGTGTACGCCAGCCCAGTTCCACCGGGTAGCGGGGCAGCGCCAGCGGGCAGGGCAGTACGCAAAGCCCGGTGAGGCCGGCGATGGCCTCGGCCGCATGCCCGGGAATGGTTGCCACTGCCTGGCTGCCCTTGAGCAGGAATGGCAGTGCGGCAAAATGGCTGGTCGAGGCGCACACCTGGCGGCTCAACCCCTGTGCCGCCAGCCCCTCATCGGTGATCCCGATAAACCCGCCCGACGACACCAGGATGTGCTCACGCGCCACGAACTCCGCCAGGTTGATGCCATGCTGGCCCGGCGCCAGGCTGTGGGCGTCCACCAGGCAGCGATAATCACCTTCCCCCAGTACTAGCCGGCTCAGCCTGCGTTCGGCAAACCCGCCGGCGGTGATCGCCAGGTCCAGGGTGCGATCGAGCAGGGCACCGGCGACGATCTGGCTGTGGGTCTGACGGAAGATCACCCTGAGTTTCGGCAGACGCTGTGCGATGACGTCCATCAGCCGACGGCCATAGGCGATCTCGAAGTCGTCGGACAGACCCACCACGATCGATCGCCCTTGATAGTTCGGGTTATCCGGATGGGTCATCGCCAGGCTTTGTCGGCAACGGTCCAGTGCCTCACTGATCACCGGCTTGAGTTGATTGGCGCGCAAGGTCGGCGCCAGGCCCCGGCCGGTACGCACGAACAACTGATCACCATACAGTTCGCGCAAGCGGCGCAACCCCGCGCTGATGGCCGATTGCGTCACACCCAGGCGCAACGCCGCGCGGCTGGCGCTGGACTCATCGTGCAGGGCTTCGAAGGTTTTCAGCAGGTTCAGGTCGACCTGGGCGATATTCATTTGGCTCATATCATTTAGCACTGAAGTGGGCTTTATTCATGATCGAGCCTGGCCCGAGAATGGGCAACCCCCCACTACTTGGAATGATCGTGATGCCTGTTTCTATTGTGGCTGCATTGCAAATCGGTGCCTTGCCGGGCGGCAAGGCCGAGACCCTCGCGCAAATCCTGGCTTATGAAGACGAAATCCTGCGCAGCGGCGCGCAACTGGTGGTGATGCCGGAGGCGCTCCTGGGCGGTTACCCCAAAGGTGAAGGTTTCGGCACGCAACTGGGTTATCGCCTGCCCGAGGGGCGCGAAGCCTTTGCGCGTTATTTCGCCAATGCCATCGATGTGCCGGGCACCGAGACCGAGGCGCTGGCGGGGTTGTCGGCCCGTACCGGCGCGAGCCTGGTCCTGGGTGTGATCGAGCGCAGTGGCAGCACCCTGTATTGCACCGTGCTGTATTTCGAACCGTCTGGCGGTCTGGTGGCCAAGCACCGCAAGCTGATGCCCACTGGCACCGAACGTTTGATCTGGGGCAAGGGCGATGGCTCCACCTTGCCGGTGATCGACACGGCGGTAGGGCGGGTCGGCGGCGCGGTGTGCTGGGAAAACATGATGCCGCTGCTGCGTACGGCGATGTACGCCAAGGGCGTGCAAGTGTGGTGCGCGCCGACGGTGGACGAGCGTGAGATGTGGCAGGTGAGCATGCGTCATGTGGCGCACGAAGGGCGTTGCTTTGTGGTCAGTGCGTGCCAGGTGCAGGCTTCGCCTCAGGCGCTGGGCATCGAGGTTGCCAACTGGCCTTCAGAGCGCCCGTTGATCGCAGGTGGCAGCGTGATTATCGGCCCCATGGGCGACATCCTGGCTGGGCCGTTGCTGGGGGAGGCGGGGCTGCTGACCGCGCAGATCGACACTGACGATTTAGTGCGCGCGCGGTATGACTACGATGTGGTGGGGCATTACGCCCGGCCGGATGTTTTCGAGCTGGTGGTGGATGAACGCGCCAAGCCAGGCGTGCGCTTTATCACCGACTGAAGCCTGATGCCCGTCAGCTAAGGCTTTTTTGTAGGAGCGAGGGGGACGCCTGGTTCTTGCTCGCGAAAAACTCACAGGCGCCGCGTTCATTCAGGAAGCACGCGTTATCGTTGACGTTTTTCGCGAGCAAGAACTAGGCGTCCCTCTCGCTCCTACAGAAGGGCGAGCCCCGTCCCACCTTTGGCCCTCAGCTTTTGGGCGATTGGGTTTTCAGCCATTCCTCGCGGGTCATTTCCCAGATATGCCGTGGGAAAGTACCTTCCACAAACTCACCTTCATCCGTACGGATCAAACGCATGCCCGTACGCTCGGAAATACGCCGCGAGCCCAGGTTGGGTGCCGCCTTGGGCACCCGCAGCAGCGGGCGCTTGAGCACGCCGAACCAATAGTCGGTCACCGCTGTGCTGGCCTCGGACATCAAACCTTGCCCTTGCCATTGCGGCCCTAGCCAGAACCCCCGGTTGTTATCCTGCTCGTCCATCAAGCTGACGTTGCCAATCAACTGTTCAGGCGCGCTTTTCAGGCGTAGCGACCAGTGCCATTCCTCGCCACGGGCCATGGCGGGGAGGGCGTTCTGTTCCAGATAGGTGCGCGCGCCGTTGGCCGGGTAGGGCCAGGGCACCAGGGCGTTGAGGTAACGCACAACTTCCCAATGCGGGAATTGCTGCTGGATCCCTTCGGCATCGTCCAGGGTCAGTGGGCACAGGATCAGGCGTTCGGTGAAGAGTGTCGGTTGCATGGTGTCATTACCAGGTCGCGGTATTCGGCAGGTCCAGGGTGCCACGGTCCACAAAACGCATGGTGCCGAACAGCCCGCCCGCTAACTTGCCGCGCAGTACATAGGGCAGGTTGTTCAAGCTCTGGGTCTGGCTCAGGCCCAGGGTCTGGCGCAATACGGAAAACGCCGAAACGCTGACCGGCACCATCAGCACCGTCTCGGAAAAACGTGGGATGGATCCGCGTTGATCACTCACCCCCGACGCCAGCGGCCGGCCATTGACCTCCAGGTCCAGGGCCACGCCGTTGTAGTCGATCGGAGTTTCATTGGGGTTCTGTACCCGCAGTTTCACGGCGAAGCGTACTTCCAGGTCCTGGCTTTGCAGGGGTTCGATGCCCACCACATTGATCGTCACCGGGTCGCGGTTGGGGAACAGGGCGCAGGCGCTCAGGGTGAGCAGCAGTAGCGATAGAACCATGAGCTTGCGCATACAAAGGTGCTCCTAGTGCGTGACGTCCGGGTCCTGCATTACTTTGAGGGTTGAGGACTCCGGATCAAATTCATCTTCTTCCAGCTCTATGAACGCTTCGGGCAGGAAAATGTTCAGCAGGATTGCACAGAACGCGCCCACGGTGATCGGCGATTCAAAGATGTTGTGCAGTGCCTTGGGCAGGTCACGCAACACTTCCGGGACTGCCGCGACGCCCAGGCCCATGCCCAGCGAGATCGCCACGATCAACACATTGCGCCGGTGCAGCCCGGCTTCGGCGAGGATCTTGATGCCGGCCACCGCAACGGTGCCGAACATGATCAGCGTCGCGCCACCAAGCACCGGTTTCGGCATCAGTTGCAGCACCGCGCCGATCATCGGGAACAGCCCCAGCAGCACCAGCAGGCCGGCGATGAAGTACGCCACATAACGGCTGGCCACGCCGGTGAGCTGGATCACGCCGTTGTTCTGGGCGAAGGTCACCATGGGCAGGCTGTTGAAAGTGGCCGCCATCGCCGAGTTGAGGCCGTCGGCCAACAGACCGGACTTAATACGCTTGATGTACAGCGGGCCCTTGACCGGCTGCTGGGAGATCATCGAGTTGGCTGTCAGGTCGCCGGCGGCTTCCAGGGGCGAAATCAGGAAGATCACCGCCACCGGGATAAACGCCACCCAGTCGAATGAGAAACCGTACTTGAACGGCACCGGCACGCTGATCAGCGGCACCTGGGGCAGGGCTGCCAAGTCGACGCGGCCCAGCCACCAGGCCACCACGAAGCCCAGGGTCAGGCCGATCACGATCGAGCCCAGGCGCAGGAACGGATTATTGAAGCGGTTGAGTACCACGATGGTCAGCAGCACCAGCGCCGCCAAGCCCATGTTGCTTGCCGCGCCCAGGTCGCTGGCGCCAAAACCACCCGCCATGTCGGTGACTGCCACCTTGATCAGTGACAGGCCCATCAAGGTAATGATGGTGCCGGTCACCACCGGGGTGATCAGCTTGCGCAGCTTGCCGATGAACTGGCTGAGCACCACTTCAATAAATGCTGCGAAAAAACAGATGCCAAAGATCGTCGAGAGGATCTCGTCGGTGCCGCCGCCCCGCGCCTTGACCATGAACCCTGCACTGAGGATCACGCTGATAAAGGAAAAGCTGGTGCCCTGCAGGCACAGCAGCCCTGAACCGATCGGGCCAAACTTGCGCGCCTGGACGAAGGTGCCGAGCCCCGACACAAACAGCGCCATGCTCACCAGGTAGGGCACTTCGCTTTCCAGGCCGAGCACGCCACCGACGATCAGGGTGGGGGTGATAATGCCGACAAAACTGGCCAACACATGCTGCAACGCGGCAAACATCGCTGCGGTGAAGTGCGGGCGGTCTTCCAGGCCGTAGATCAGGTCGGATTTATAGCGCGGGCGGGCGGCTTGAGCGTCAGACAAAATACAGGCTCGGGTCGAAAAGGGAGGCGCAGGATGCCAGAAACAGCCGGTTGTCAGAAGTGTGAAAAAATATTTCGGATTTTTTCAATTAATTTCTCAACCCTGCCGATAGCCTGGATAGGCCCACACTCCAATTAGAACGGTGGCGCCAAAGGTCCAGGCTGCGCGTTGACGCCCACGGATCGTGTCGCGGCAAGGATGCTCGCCCACACTACTTCTCGAGAGTACCCCTATGTCCCTTCGTAATTTGAATATTGCCCCCCGTGCTTTTCTCGGTTTTGCGTTCATTGCGCTACTTGTCATTATTCTCGGGGTGTTCGCGGTCAACCGCATGACGACCATCCGCCAGGCATCGTTGGACATGTCGGCCAACCAACTGCCCAGTGTGAAGTACCTTGGCAATCTGACCGAAAACGTGTTGCGCCTGCGCATCTTGTCCTTCCGGATCCTGATCAACCGCGAACCCGCCGCCCTGGAAGAGGCCAAGACACGTGTGGGCGTGCTGGTGGACAAGGTCAAGGTGGCTCAGAAGGCTTACGCGTTAACGCCCGCCGGTCCGGAGGAGGCGGCCCTGTATAAAACCTTCGCCACGACCCTCGACAACTACCTTACTGCCCAGGCCGAGATGTTGTCGTTGTCCCAGCAGAACAAAGTCGAGGAAATGCGCACGCTCATCAACACCCGCATCAAGGACGGCACGGACCAGATGGGTGAGCAGTTGAACAAGCTGATCGCAATCAATAGCGCCGGCGCCGACCAGGCCGCCCGTAACGCCGAAGGTAGCTTTCAGCAAGCCGTCAGCGGGATCGTGATCGTGTCGGTGGTGGCTGCGTTGATGACGGTGCTGCTGGCCTGGTTGCTGACTCGCAGCATTGTTACGCCGCTGCGCAAGGCCGTGGAAGTGGCTGAGACCATCGCCGGCGGCAACCTGACCAAAGTCATTGAAGACGCTGGCAAGGACGAGCCGGCACGCCTGATCAGTGCCCTGTCGCGCATGCAAGCCAACCTGCGCCAGACCATCCAGCATATTGCCGGCTCGGCCACGCAGTTGGCGTCCGCCGCCGAAGAACTGAGCGCCGTGACCGAGGAAGCCTCCAAAGGCTTGCAACAACAGAACAACGAAATCGACCAGGCGGCCACCGCCGTCAACGAAATGACCGCTGCGGTCGAGGAAGTGGCGCGCAATGCGGTGTCCACCTCCGAGGCTTCGAACCAGTCCAACCAGGCCGCACGCGAAGGCCGCGACCGGGTGGTGGAAACCGTCGGCGCGATCCAGACCATGACCCAGGACGTACAAAACACCGCAGCGATGATCGAAGGCCTGGCGACCCAGGGCCGTGACATCGGCAAGGTACTGGATGTGATCCGCGCCATCGCCGAGCAGACCAACCTGCTGGCGCTCAACGCGGCGATCGAGGCCGCCCGTGCCGGTGAAGCCGGGCGTGGTTTCGCGGTGGTGGCCGACGAGGTGCGGGCCCTGGCCCATCGCACCGCGCAGTCGACCCAGGAGATCGAGAAAATGGTCGCCGGCATCCAGAACGGCACCGGCGAAGCCGTGCAATCCATGCAGCAAAGCAATCAGCGCACCCAGGACACCTTGGAAATGGCCCGGGCTGCCGGTGTGGCGCTGGAGCAGATCACCCAATCCATCAGCCTGATCAACGAACGCAACCTGGTGATCGCCAGCGCCTCGGAAGAACAGGCCCAGGTGTCTCGCGAAGTGGACCGCAACCTGGTGAACATCCGCGACCTGGCGACTCAGTCGGCGGCGGGGGCCAACCAGACCAGCGCGGCCAGCCATGAGCTGTCGCGCCTGGCGGTGGATTTGAATGGGATGGTGGCCAGGTTCGTTATCTGACCCACTTTGCAATGCCATCCAAATGTGGGAGGGAGCTTGCTCCCGATGGCGGCGGGGCAGTCAACTCATCTACTGACTGATCCGCCACCATTCATGCCAGTCAGTTAAGGCGAAACACTTTAACTGTAGCGAGCGGGCTTGCTTGTGGCGAGCGGGCTTGCCCTAATGCCGTTCAGTTAAGGCTTTTTTGTAGGAGCGAGCTTGCTCGCGAAGAACTCACAGGCGCCGCGTTCACTCAGGAAACACGCGTTATCGTTGACGTTTTTCGCGAGCAAGAACTAGGCGTCCCCCTCGCTCCTACAGAAGGCGATGTACGCTTAACTGAACGGCATTAGGGCTTGCCCCGCGTTGGGCTGCGCAGCAGCCCCAAAACACAGCCCCGGAGCGGCCTGGCACACTGCAGCGTTGTTATTGGGGCTGCTTCGCAGCCCAACGCGGGGCAAGCCCGCTCGCCACAGGGGCGGCGCTGCCTCCTACGATTGCTTCCAGGCCCCTGGGTTCACCAGGTTTTTCGGCTTCTGGCCCGCCAGCGCCGCCAACAGATTATCCACCGCACACTGGGCCATCGCTTCGCGCGTCTCATGGGTCGCAGAGCCGATATGCGGCGTTGCCACTACGTTGTTCAAACGCAGCAACGGCGAGTCGTGAGGCAGCGGTTCGTGCTCGAACACATCCAGCCCCGCCGCGCGAATCGTGCGCTGCTGCAAGGCCTCGACCAGCGCGGCTTCATCCACCACCTTGCCGCGGGAGATATTGATAAAGATCGTCTCCGGGCCCATCAGTGCGAATTCCTGGGCGCCGATCAACTGCTCCGTTTCAGCGGTCAACGGCAGTGTCAGGCAGACGAAGTCCGCTTGTCGCAGCAAGTCGTCCAGGCTGCGGTACTGCGCGCCGAACCGTTCTTCCACCAAGGGCTTGGGCGAGTGGCTGTGGTAGATCACCGGCATGCCAAAGCCGAAATGCCCGCGCTGGGCCAGGGCTTCGCCAATGCGGCCCATACCGATGATGCCCAGGGTCTTGCCATGCACATCGCTGCCGAAGTGCGCCGGGCCGATGTTTTTGTTCCATTGGCCGGCACGCACCATGTCGGCCAACTCGACCACGCGCCGGGCGGTCGCCAGGATCAGCGCGAACCCAGTGTCGGCGGTGGTTTCGGTGAGCACGTCGGGCGTGTTGCTGAGCAGGACGCCGCGCTGGGTCAGGTAATCGATATCGTAGTTGTCGACCCCCACTGAGACACTGGCCACCGCCTCCAGGTGGGGCGCCAGGTCCAGCAGCTTGGCATCCAGGCGCAGGCTCGCACCGAGCAAACCGTGGGCGCCGGGGAGGGCATCGCGCAGTTTGGCCAGGCCGCTGTCATCCAGCGCCTCGATCAAGGTGACCTCGGCCTGCTCATGCAGGCGGGCCATCAGCGGGGCAGAGAGTTTCTTGTACAGCACGATGGATTTTTTCATCAGATCTTGGCCTTCAATTCGAGGGTATGCAAAGGCGCGCGCACGCGGTCGCTGGCGCCAGGCTTGAGGAAAATCGTCAGCACCACCGAGAGCATCAACGCGCCGCTCATCAGCAGGTATGAAGCGCCGGGCGAGCCGGTGCTGCTATTGAGATAACCCACCAGGTACGAACCGCCGAACGAACCGAGCGCGCCCATGCTGTTGATCAGGGCCATGGCGCCACCGGCGACGTTGGCGGGGAGGATTTCCGGGACGATGGCGAAGAACGGGCCATAGGGCGCATACATGCACGCACCGGCGATGACCAGCAGGGTGTAGGACCACCAGAAGTGTTCGGCACCCAGCACGTAGGACGCGTAGAAGGCGATCGAGGCGATCAGCAACGGTGGCCACACAAAGCGTTTACGTTTTTGCAGTTTGTCCGAGCCCCAGGACACCGCCAGCATGCCGATCACCGCCGCCAGGTAAGGCAGGGCTGACAGCCAGCCGGCCTCGACCATGTCCATTTTCAAGCCCGCCTTGAGGATCGACGGCAGCCACAGCACAAAGCCATACACGCCGATGCTCCAGCAGAAGAACTGCAGCGCGAGGATGATCACCTTGGGTGAGCGGAACGCCTCGGCGTAATTCTTCACGGCCTTGATGCCCACCTGTTCGGCGGCCAACGCAATTTCCAGGTCTTTTTTATGCTGTTCGCTCAGCCACTGGGCGTCCGCAGGCCTTTCATCCGCCAGTTTCCACCAGATAAACGCCCACAGCACCGCCGGCAAGCCTTCGATGATGAACATCCAGCGCCAGCTGAAATGCTGCACCAGGTAACCCGACACCACCGACATCCACAGCATGGTCACCGGGTTGCCGAGGATCAGGAAGGTGTTGGCCCGCGAACGTTCGGCACGGGTGAACCAGTGGCACAGGTACACCAGCATGGCGGGCATCACCGCCGCTTCGACCACGCCGAGCATGAAGCGGATCGCGATCAGCATATAGGCGTTGGACACCACGCCGGTCAGGGTGGCCAGGCCGCCCCAGAGGATCAGGCTGACAAAGATCAGTTTCTTGACGCTGCGCTTCTGCGCATAGATCGCCCCCGGCACCTGGAAGAAAAAGTAACCGAGGAAAAACAGTGCCCCCAGCAACGATGACATGCCGGGGGTGATCATCAGGTCCTCGGCCATCCCGGAGGCGGCGGCGAAACCGTAGTTGGCGCGGTCCAGGTACGCCAGGCTGTAGGTGATAAAGACGATGGGCATGATGTACCACCAACGGCGGGTGGCGAGTTTCACGGTTTCCATGGGGTTGCTCCTGAGCTTGTTGTAGTTGTGGCAACAGGTAGTCGGTCAAGCGACGGATCGGGTGGGTAACGCTTCGCGCCTGGGTAGGCCTTCCATGTCGCCGCGACTTTGTACTGCACGGCTGCCGATCCAATTGCCGCGCTGCACGGCCTCGGGGAAGCTGAGGTTTTCCAGCAGGGCACTGATCATGCCGACGGCAAAACCATCACCGGCCCCTACGGTGTCGACCACCTTGTCGACACTGACGGCGGCGACAAAGCCCTGGTCCATCTGGGTGCGGTAGTAGGCGCCATCCGGGCCGAGCTTGATGGCCACGGCTTCGGCACCCTGGTCCAGGTAGAACGCGGCGATATCGGCCGGGTCCTCGAAACCGGTGAGCAGGCGACCTTCGCTCAAGCCCGGCAGGACCCAGTCCGCCAACCCGGCGAGGGCGTTGATTTCGCGGATCATCTGCGCCTGGCTGGCCCACAGCGAGGGGCGCAGGTTGGGGTCGAACGACACGCTGCGGCCGGCGGTGCGCATCTGCGTCATCAGTTCAAAGGACAGCTCGCGGGTGGCGTCGGACAAGGCCGGCGGAATACCGGTGGCATGCAGGTGCCGTGCTTGCAGCAGTGCGGGGTTGATGGCGGCGATCGACAAATGGCTGGCCGCCGAGCCCTTGCGGAAGTATTCGACTTGAGGGTCGGCGCCAGCCTCTTCACGGGACTTGAGTTGAAAACCGGTGGGGTGCAGCGGGTCGACCGCCACATGGCGGCAATCCAACCCCTCCTGTTTCAACGTGTCGACCACAAAACGCCCGAGGGAGTCATTGCCCACCCGGCTCAGCCAGGCAACGTTGAACCCCAGGCGCGACAGGCCGATGGCGACATTGCTGTCGGCGCCAGCAATGCGTTTGTGAAAGTGGCCGACCTCGGCCAGCTCGCCGGTCTGTTCGGCGACAAACATCGCCATGGTTTCACCAAACGACAGGATATCGATCTCAGACATGGGCGTTCTCCGCATGGGGTTGGCCAAGCAGGGCGAGGGTGGCGACCTGCCGGGCGGTGACGTCGAGCAGGTCTTCGCCTTGCAGCGGGAATTCCACGGCACGGGTAATACCTTGAGTCATATGCTTGAGCAGTTGTTCCCACAGATGCAGGTCGGTGGCGCCGGGCGGCAGGGCGACCAACTTGCCGTCCGGGCGACGGGCCACGGCCTTGCAGTGCAGGTAATCCACATGCCGGCCCAGCAGGCGCGCGGCGGTGAGGGCGGATTGGTCCTGCCAGTGCCAGTTGCCGATATCGAAGGTCATCTTGATCGGCAGGCCCAGGCGCTCCACTTCAGTGAAGAAGCGCTGCATCGGCTCGATGCGCCCGCCGTGCAGGGTCTGGTCGTTTTCCACCAGCAGGTGGACCGGATGGCGGTTGAGCAGGGCGTGCAGGCTTTCCAGGTCGTTGGTGTCGGTGAAATAACCCAGGGAGACTTTCAGCCAGCGCGCGCCAAAGGCCTGGGCACGGTCCAGGGTGGCGCTCAGCTCGGCATTCGGTTGGGCGCGGCCGGCGACCCACAGCTCAAGGGGCGATGAGAACACCGATTCGAGGCCCTGCTCGGCGGCGGCCCGGGCCAGTTCGGCGGGTTGCTCGCGGGTCAGCAGCTCCTCACGCCACTCGATACGCTGGGCGCCGGCAGCCGCCAACAGTTCGACAAAACTCAGTTGGCCCTGCTGGCGTACGAGGTCGGCGCCGTAGCTGGAAAGGCTGATGGAAACGGGGTATTTATGCATTGTTGTGTCCCTCTGAAACCGGTTTCATTTTTTCTGAAAAAAACACTTTCCTGTCGGAGCGAACTTGCTCGCGAAAAACCTGAGCGCGCCGCGTTAAACCAGGATCGCTGCGTTATCGTTGGCGTTTTTCGCGAGCAAGCTCGCTCCTACAAGGGGTTGTGGAGCCTCGGAGAATCAGTTGGGGCAGGAAGTCCAGGGTGCGTGTCGGCTCGGTATCGCCGCGCAAGCGCTTGAGCAAGCAGTCGAACGCACTGGCGCCAATTGCCTGGGTCGGCTGGGCGAGGGCCGTGATGCCATTGCCCACCAATGGGTACCAGTCCAGGTCATCCAGGGCGATCAGGCCGACGTCTTCAAACAGGTGGCAACCCAATGCCTTGAGCGCTTGGGTGCAAGCGAGCGCGGCGATGCCGTTGGCGCAGAACAACGCCTTGGGGCCGGCCTTGGCTAGAAAGGTGTGCAAGTGGTTTTGCAGCGCGCCATCCAGCTCCAATACCGCGCCGGTCAACGCCGGGCGCCGGGCAATCTCGGCCTTGAAACTCTCCAGGCGTTCCAACCGCGAACTGGTGCCGTCGGTGGCTTCGCTCACCAGCAACACATCGCGATAGCCCTGCTGTTCGAGGTGTTCCACCGCCATGCGTACCGCCGCCGGGTTGTCCAGGCCAACCAGGTCGCTGTGCAGCGGTTCGACCTTGCGGTCCACCAGCACCAGGGGCATTTCCCGTTGCAGTTCCAGCAGTTGGTCAAGGTGATGGCCAAGGGTGTTCACGATCAGCCCTTCGATGTTGTACGAACGCAGCGCCGCCAGGTGCTGGCGCTCCTGCTCGTCATCACGGTCGGTATTGCACACCACCAGGCTGTAGCCGTGCTGGCGGCACGCAGTTTCGACACCGTGCATCACGGCAATGGAATAAGGGTTGCGGATATCGGCCACCAGCATGCCGATCAGGCGCGTGCGGCCGCGCTTCAAGCCACGGGCCATCTGGTTGGGGCGGTAGCCGAGTTCATTGATGGCGTGCTCGATGCGCAGGGCAATGGCATCGGAGAGCAGGGCGCGGTCGTCGCCGATGAAGCGTGACACGCTGGCCTTTGAGACCCCTGCGTGCAGGGCGACGTCGAGCATGGTCACGCGGCTGCGTTGAGCGGCGGAAAAAGAGGTCACGGTCGCGGGCCTTTCTTATTGGGGGTGGGTCATGGTTGATTTGAAACCGGTTTCAGGAAACACCAGATTCGGGTGAATGGTCAAGCGTCAACTACAGGGATGGGACCGGTCTGGCCGACAAACGGTAGGGGGACCTGTGAGTTCTGACAGTATTCAGGGCTTGTGAAGTGGCGCTTAATTTGAGCGTGCAAGAGGTAGTGATACCGCCATAACACGTGTTTTTTCTAAACGATGCATCGGTTCGCTGGCTGAATAAGGAGAGTCGCATGACGCTTTCATCCAACCGTTTCCCCCCCTCCAGCCGCAGCGCAACGGCGCAAGTTTCAGAGCTAAAAAAGGCTGTTGTGGTCAAGGCCTTTGAAGATGACCCTGACGGGCTGATTCCCACTAAATATCTTTATGACCCCATTGAAGTCCAATTGACCCAGATCTGGGCCTTTCCCGCTGATACCGGGGAAGTCGACTACGTTCATTTCTCGATCAAGCCTCATACACCCGAGTCTCCGTATCCGCTTCCTCCGATTCCTCTGCCAGGCCCATTGACTCAGGAAAAAGACTTCCCCGTATCGCTGTTTATTAAGGGCAATTGGTTGAATATCAGTGGGTCTTACGACATTAGTTATTACATTGATGGGCCCGGCGGGATAGAACACAGCCCTTACACCACGACATTCACCATTGATCGGATAGCGCCAGGGGGTAACCAACCCCTGGGGCCTGGTGAGTTTGTTGATCCGGACGTCCGCACCTATGGAATTACCGAAGAGTATTTGAGCGATCCAGATCACCTGACGGTGGATTTTAAAATTCCTTCATATCTGGATCGAAAAGCCTTCGATGACGTTCTGATTTTTTTATTGAACGATGAGTCGGCCAATCCTTATGAGGCGGCTTATGAGCACACGTTCCCTTCTGCGGTATCCGATTTGGTTGTGCCTATTCCGGGGGATAAATTCCGTACGTTGTTGAACGGTCCCCGGATCGTACGGTATACCCTACGGGACCGAGCAGGTAACCAACGCGTCGATGCCTCCGGGCCCACCCCTGTTTATATCAACCTCAAACCATCGCCCAGTGGCCTGAAGCCGCCGCGGGTGCTTGCCTTTGATTTCGACGGTTTGATTGATCGCAAGGATGCGCGGGCAGGCGTAACGGTGCGATTCGAGGCGTATTTTGATTGGGATCCTACTGATGAGGTTGTGACTCTTTGGAATGGTATCCCTCTGTCAAGAGAACCGGTTGAGGGATTTCCGAAAATCGTCTCAATCAGTTGGCCGGTATTGATCCAGAAAGGCTACGTGCAGACCAGAATGCCAGTGCAGTATGAGATTTACCGTGCTGGCAAGCCCGATGGAGTTCTATCGCCAATACAACATGTGGATTGCGACTTTCGCGTGGCCGGGCAAGATCATGACCAGGCACCCGCTGAATATAACCGACACCTTGAACGAGTCGAGATCCGCGGGCAGGGGAGCAATACGCCGAATCACTTGGATATCCGGGATGCCGATCAACCTGTCACGGCTTCGGTTCTTCTGTTTGATGATCCGCATGCAGGCGAGCAAATGTTCCTTTACTGGGGGGATAGAGAGGACCCCGTTGCTTCTTATACGGTACAGCCCACGGATTTCGCTGGCAGGCGGGTGACTTTTTCGCCTATCGCCTGGTCGGTGGTTGAGCAGACGCCAAACAATCCGGCGTTCCCTGTGCGTTATCGCACCAGCAATGGTGTGAATGAACAACTGGCCCCTGATCAGGCAGTAAATATCAATGTGACAGCACCGGTAAACTTTCCTCAAGCTGAGTTTGTTCACGTTAACTCATTTGGTTGGCTCAACTGTCAGACTGTCCCGCCGCTCTGGGACGGTGTGCATGTTCGTGTTTTTAAACATGCGGCCATTGAGATCAATGATGAAATACGCATGCATTGGCAGGGTACGTCGGGTTTTGCAGGCAGCGGTCCTATTAAAGAAACCGAAGGATTGTTCTCACAGTCGTGGAATGGGGATGATGAGCGCCTCGGTTACCACGACTTTGTAGTGGATTACCGTCCTTACGTTGAGCCGATCAAGAACCCCACGGGAGAGGGGGCGGGCGCTTATGCCGAGTTCACGGTATGGCGCCTTGGTATGCGTGTGGGGACTTCACGCATTCGTTACGTGAAGATCGACCGATTGTTTGCCCATACACCACCGATTTATTGTGGGCCGAATGGTAATGGTCCGGAATCTGATCGTTGATAGTAAGTGGTCAGTTATAAAGTTGCATAAAAGTTAATTAATCATCTTCCGCTGTGCTTGATCGGAGAGGGACTCTGTGCGGCCTGCTGTTTAATAAAAAGTTGTCAGCAGTCCATTCACCGCAAGCTATTAACATAGGCAAGGAGAGACTGAAATGACCGTTAAAAGTGTTAAGCAAGTGATAGTAAGTGGTTGGGAGAATCCTAATCTGGAAGCACCGAATTTTCCCCAGGCGCTAGAGGATGGTAAAGGTTTGGTCTGGCGTCCTTTTCTGGATCGTGATGGCGGCCTTGTTCTGGAATGCCCCATTTGGCGGTTTCCCGACGATGGGGATGAAATGCAAGTTGAATTCAGCCCTGCCGGGGTTTCATCCTGGACACCATTGGACCCGATTTTTTTTCCAACCGAGCCTTCTGGTCCGCATGTTGAGGTCACGGTTTCAGTCAATCTATTAGGCCATGGTGAGTTTGATCTCAGGTTCAAGGTAAAACCTGGATCAGGTGGGGATTATTCAGACTTTTCCAAAGCTCAACGAGTGAAGATCGATCTGTATGGTCCCTATAAGTCCCCAGGTAAAAGTGAGGCGCCTGCTAGGGGCGTTTATCCTGCCTCATTGCCTCAAGGCGCAGATATCACCCAAGAAACATTGGACTTGAATCCCAGTGGATTCGAGTTAGGGATTCCTTCCTATGGGGATTGGGACGTAGGGGATATGGTGTCGGACGTCTGGTTCACATCGGAATTGCCTCCGGATGACTCGCCCTCGCTGGGCAGTTTTCCAATGCCTTCGGGGGGAGCGGATTTCAATTTGCCCATTACGTTCTTCGACACTGCTGTAGATGGGATTTTCTTCTGGTTTTATCGACTGCGAGATGCGGCCGGCAATTACAGTGAAATCTCGAAAGTTCCCACTGGGCGTCGTTTGAGACGCAGTGCGAATCTGGTACTGGCACCTCTGAAGGTGGTCAGTCCTGCGGGTAGCACGCTGATCGATATCGACGCTTGGACGGCGGGGGTCCAGTTGGCGATTCCCCTTTATGCATGGGATCCTGGCGACCAATACATTCTGAAATGGGGAAGCCAGGAAACCACGCCCGCGCCGTTGAACGGTGTTTTCGATTTTGTATTCACCGCGCCTCCTCAACTGATCATTGATGAGTATGGCTCGCAGGAAGGTCCTATAGAGACAGCTCTGAGCTACATCATTCTCAGGACGGGTTCAAAAAACCGTCCGGATGATGAAACATTGGTGGATGTCGACCTGAGCAAAGCGGGTCCAGTGACTCCCCTGCCGGGTGATCCGAGTCCTGACCTGGATCAGGTCACCATACAGGGGCCTGCATCTTTCCCTCCTAGAGAGAACTATCTGAATTCCGCTGACATCGATCACGTAGATGACATTCTGGCGGTCTTCGATCTTTGGAGCGTTACTCCAGCACCGGCCGAAGGTGATGTCATTACGTTGTATTGGGGAAGCCGGCTGAACATAGCAGGTACTCATACTATTGCTTTTGGCGAGGGCGCAGGTGCTCCAATCACTATCGTGGTCGACAAGGCAGCGATTGCCGCAGCGGGTAATGGTCCAGCGATCGATGTTTTTTATGGGGTGCGCAATCCCGCATCGACGAACAGCAATTTCTCAGAAAGTACGCCCGTTGAAGTCGACGATGCGATCACTCACACATTGGATGCGGCTGAGTTCCTCAATATCCTGCCTTGGAACGGCGACCCACGGGGAAGGGTTAGCTGTGCATCTCTGCGACCAACAAGCGAGCCGGAATACCTTGAAGTGAAAATTCCTCCAAACGCTGAATTTTTTGCGGATAAAGTAGTGGTAACGATCGAGTATGTGGCCTCAACGGGGCTTGCGGGTGACCAACCTATCGAGCCAACACGGGGTACTAGCTCGGTGACGCTGGATCCAACCACCGCAGCCAACGGCTTCATCTTCCACCTGCAACCCTTCGACCCTCACCTTAAAGTAGCCGGCGCGAAGCCGCCCTATAACTCGCTCTGGTTGCAATATTCTCTGGACGTGAGCGGAACGCCTGCTAGGTCAGTACCAGCAGTCATTCCTGCGAGGATGGTGACCGCCAACAACTACTGCGACGGTAGTAGTGACTCTGCTCCATAGCGCTGTACGCAAGGCATCGAGGGATAACCTTCTTCGGTGCCTTTTCTAATAAGTCGGCTGAATGGCGTCCTCTTGTTATCTTCAGATTTATCCTACTTACCGTTACGCCCTCCAACTATAACCTCGCGGCCTCTACAGGTCTGGCTCCACTCCATCGGAACGAGCCATGCCATTTGGTCAGGCATATTGTCAGAGCGAGTGTTACAGCATGTTCATCAAACATATTTTCAAACTTTCACCTTTAAGTGCGGCAGTCAAAGTGTCGTCGTTCGGATTACTTCTGGGTGTTGCGGCGCAGGCTCATTCCGAACAGGGAGTGGTAGCGCCTGGTGAGTCGAAGGTCATTGAATCCGGTGAAACCGTAAAAAACTGGGCGCTGCAGAATGGCTCCAGCCTGACCGTCAATGGGGCAACCACAGCGGCTATTCGGAGCCTGGGTGCGCAGCTCACTGTGAACAGTGGGAGTACTATCGAGCGTATCGTTGCTCAGGAAGGTTCCACGGTTGCTATCCAGAATTCCACGGTCATGTCCACGGCGCCAGGCGCCTCGGCAATGGAACTTACCAATGGTACTGCAACCATTTCCGGCAGCCATTTGGAGAGCGCCCAATCCGTTGGTTTAGTGCTGAACCGGTACAGTTCTACACCTGGCGGTTCTACCGCCCATGTTAGTAACAGCACAATAAAGGGCGCTCAGGCGGGTGCCTCAGCCACTCAATTGAGCGAACTGCATTTTTTTGACTCGCTGGTACAAGGGACGGCTGTCGGCAGTACCGGTGTCCTGTTGATCGGCGGTTCGGCCTCTGCTCAGAACAGCATGCTAGTGGGTGAGCGCAATGGTGTACGTTTCACCCGTGCGGCAGGTATTACCGATGACGGCACATTGGTACTCGATCAGTCGACCGTTGAGGGCAAGACGGGGGCGGCCATTTTGGTCGCCGGCCAGACCGGGCGCATTCCTACAGCCACCATCGAAGTGAGTAACGGCTCGCAGTTGATCGGCGGCAACGGTAACCTGCTGGAAGTGACCGGTGGCGCAACTGCCAACATGAATGTCAACAACAGCCATTTGAACGGCAATGTGTTCGTCGAGGCCGGTAGCAGTGCCAATCTGAGCTTGCAAAACCACTCATCATTGACCGGCAGCTTGTTGAATGTCGATAGCCTTGCCATAGGTGATGGTTCGTTCTGGAACCTGACGGGTAACAGCCTGGTGGGTGCGCTTGATCTCGCGGGCGGTACGGTGAAGTTTGGCGAAACGGATGCGTTTTATCAGTTGGACCTGGAGACACTGAGTGGTAACGGTACATTCGTCATGGGCGCTGATTTTGCCCAGGGCCTGAATGATTTTCTGAATATATCTGGCGATGCAACCGGTCAGCACAGTTTGTTGGTGGCGAGCAGCGGCCTGGAGCCTGTGTCGCCCGGTGACGTACATATCGTGCACACCGGCGGCGGCGATGCCGAGTTTTCGCTGGTGGGCGGCGCGGTGGATGTCGGTGCATGGTCCTATGGGCTGAAGCAGGATGGTAACGATTGGTTCCTCGACCCCAGCGCACGGACTATCAGCCCCGGTACTCGCTCGGTGCTGGCGTTGTTTAACACCGCGCCGACCGTATGGTATGGCGAGATGACTTCGTTGCGCAGCCGCATGGGCGAGTTACGCCACCATGACGCTGAAGGTGGTGGCTGGATTCGTAGCTACGGCAACAAGTACTCGGTGTCGGGCGCTAATGGCGTGGGTTATAAGCAGAGCCAACGCGGTTTCTCTCTCGGCGCCGATGCACCCCTGAGTGAAGACAGCCAATGGCTGGTTGGGGTCATGGCAGGGCATAGCAACTCCGATCTGGACCTGAGCCGTGGTACTTCCGGCACGGTGAAAAGCTACTACGTGGGCGGCTATGCCACTTGGATGGATGCAGACAGCGGCTACTACTTCGACGGTGTTATCAAAGCCAACCGCTTTGAGAATGAGTCCAAGGTCGGCCTCAGCGATGGTGCCAAGGCTAAGGGTAAATACGGCACCAACGGCATTGGTGCTTCGGTAGAAGTGGGTCGCAACATCAAGCTGGAGAATGATTTCTTTGTCGAACCGTTTGCTCAGGCATCCACTATTGTGGTCAAGGGCAAGAACTATGGGTTGGACAATGGCCTGCAAGCCAAAGGCCAGAACACCCATTCGGCACTCGGTAAGCTGGGGGTAACGGTAGGTCGCGATTTTATAATGGATGACGGCAGCATCGTTCAGCCTTACCTGCGTACAGCGGTAGCGCATGAGTTTGCGAAAGACAATAAAGCATCGGTCAACGGCCATGTGTTCAACAATGACGTCTCAGGTTCTCGTGCTGAGTTCGGTGCTGGTGTAGCGGTCTCACTGTCGAAAAACCTGCAGCTGCATGCTGACTTCGAGCACAGCAAAGGTAAACATGTCGATCAACCATGGGGTGCTAACGTGGGTGTGCGTTATAGCTGGTAACTCATACGTATGTATCCAAAAAGGAAGCTTCGGCTTCCTTTTTGGTATGTGCAGTTTAACGACCTTCGGGCGTCAGCCCAGGCTGAACAGCGCAGAGATGGTAGAGACTGGGTTGCCGTCGTCACGGGTTTGGATATCGCTGAGTCCACCCGTGGCGTGGGTATTTGAAGGGTCAATGGCCCTGAATTCGACTAATCCGGAGAAACCGTATCGCAGTACAGGCTCTAAAAGGTCATCAGTGCTATAGGTAAACCGAATGTCCGGATGGTCCTCCAGTCGATAGATGCCTATGCCATAAGTTGAAGGTAGCGACAACTGCAACTTGTGGGTCACGCCGTTGCTATCGACTCTACTGCCGGTGATCGTCCATTTTCCTGCCGTGCAGGTGATTGAAAATATATTGGCGGTGAAATCTTCGCCGTCGATAATGCCTTTAAAATACTGGGCGGCCAGATGCAGTTTTGGTGGACGGTGACGGTGGATGGCGGTCATGAGCGTTTCTCCTTGGGGGCTGGGAGCGTGTCGAGTGCCTGGCGATTACGTCTCCACCTGGACTGCCACATCAACGCGCAACGTGTTGGGTTATCGACTTCACACAAATACTTTCAATCAAGTCGGCAGTGCCTTCAGGCGAGCTTGAAGGACACGCTGTCTAGTCTCAAAAAGGTAATTCCCACCATCAGTACACGCAGTTGGTGCGTACCGGCTGGAACTTGGAAGTTACGTTGATAGGGCTGGAACGTTTCCGGCCCTCTTAATTCAATATCCAGCAAGATAACGCCGGTATTGGCCACGTCGTACAACCGGGCCGCGCCGTCCCCGCTTGTGGGGTTCGCGGCCATCAGGTTAAAACTGTAGGTTTTGCCGGGCTCTACTGCTATGTCCTGATAGATCAAGCCCCCCAGGTTCGCACTGCAGACACCGGCGGTGAAGTTGACGCTTGACGCTGGCCCAGGCCTTTCTACGGTCCAATCAGCGTTATTTTGGATGAAATCGCCATTTCTGATCAGCTCCGGTCGAACTGGAGTGGTGGTGTCCACGAGCAGTTCAATCTCGTCGACACAAACCTCGCCTGTCGTGCCCGTGACGGTGACGGTAGCGGAGGTTGTACCGGCGGGAGGGGAATAGTTGAACTCTCGTTTGGTCCACAGATGAAAAGCATCGAGCTCAATACGATCGGCTGTACCCGAGGGCTCAGAGGTGATCACCACCGCGCCAGCACCCTTGAAGATCACTTGACTCCACATGCGCAGTAAGTAACTGGCACCAGGGTTGATATTGACCTGCTGGGAGGCCTGACCGGTAAGTGCTCTACAGTATTGTCGGGAGTAATCGACAGTGCCTGTTGTATTCCAGTGCATTGCGTATTGACTGAAATTACCGTTGAGGAGGAGGTTGCTGGTTGAGGCCGTTCGCCTTGGCATTATTTTTTCTCCCGCCGGAAAGTGGTTGCAGCCGGTGATTTTCAGTTGCACATCAGCGCTTCTACGGCACGCAGTGCGGCTGCATACGTGAGGCTATTCGGCGCCATATTGACGTTGCACACAACTGTCAGAACTAACAGGTCAGGGAGCCACTCGTCGGATAGAAGAGCGATTGAGCCTCAACCAAACAGGCCCGCGGCGATATTGATCGAGAAGCCCAGGATCGCCGTGTTGAACAGGAACCCGATCAACGATTGCCCCAGCACCACTTTGCGCATGGCGCGGGTCGCCACCCCCACGTCCGCCGTTTGCACGGCCACGCCGATGGTGAAGGAGAAATACAGGAAGTCCCAGTAGTTGGGGGTGCGCAGGTCTTCGGCAAAGCGCAGTGCCGGCTCCTTGCCTTCCCAGGTGTAATACAGGCGCGCGTAATGCACGCTGAAAATCACCCCGATCAGCAGCCATGAGCCGATCACGGTCAGCCCGGTAAAGCCGTAGTGCAGCAGGCGCGCGGTGGTCGGCAGGTCTTTGCTGCCCACCAGTTCGAAGGTGATGGTCGCCAAACTCGCAATGGCGGCGATGCACACGATGAACAGCACCAGGCCGGCGTTTTCGTCTTCGATCTCGGCGATGCGTTTGACGTCCGGGGCCTTGGCGCGGATGGTCAGCCACAGCATCAGCACCAGGTAGGTCCAGACCCCGGTGTTCCAGCCAATGAGGATCTTGCTGACGACGCTGTCGGCCGGCACCAGGATGCCAGCGGCAAGGCCCAGGGCGGCGGCAGCGGAGAGGCGAGGGTGGGTGCGGGCGAGGAAGGGCATGGGGGCTCACAAATGGCTATTTGTGAGCACCTTAGCGCATTTTTTGTGGCGAGCGGGCTTGTCCCGCGTTGGGCTGCGAAGCAGCCCCAAAACATAACCCCGGACCTGCCTGGCACACTGCAGCGCTCTTATTGGGGCTGCTGCGCAGCCCAACGCGGGACAAGCCCGCTCGCGACAGTTACCGTGTCCCCCAAAAAGCCTTAGCTCTTTTTGCGCACCAGCTTCATGACCACCACAAAGAACACCGGCACAAACACCACCGCCAGTGTCGCCGTGATCATCCCGCCAATCACCCCCGTACCAATCGCCTGCTGGCTGGCGGAACTGGCGCCGGTGGCAATGGCCAATGGCACCACGCCGAGGATGAACGCCAGCGACGTCATGATGATCGGGCGCAGGCGCAAGCGCGCGGCCTTGAGGGTGGCGCTCATCAGGTCTTCGCCCTGGTCGTACAGGTCCTTGGCGAACTCGATGATCAGGATCGCGTTTTTCGCCGACAGGCCGATGATGGTGATCAAGCCGACCTTGAAGAACACATCGTTGGGCATGCCGCGCAAGGAAACGGCCACGACCGCGCCGAGTACGCCGAGCGGCACCACCAGCAATACCGACGTGGGGATCGACCAGCTTTCATACAGCGCTGCCAGGCACAGGAACACGATCAGCAGTGACAGACCCAATAGCAACGGCGCCTGGGAGCCGGACAAGCGTTCCTGCAGTGACAACCCGGTCCACTCCTGGCCCAGCCCCGCCGGCAACTGGCTGACCAGGCGCTGGATTTCTTCCATCGCCTCGCCGGTGCTGTGCCCCGGTGCCGCTTCGCCGCTGATGGCGATGGCCGGGTAGCCGTTGTAGCGCGTCAACTGCGCCGGGCCCTGGGTCCATTTGGCTTCGACAAAGGCCGACAGCGGCACCATCTTGCCGGCTTTGTTGCGCACATTGATCTTCATCAAATCCGCCACTTGGCTGCGCTGGTCGCCTTCGGCCTGCACCACCACGCGTTGCATGCGGCCCTGGTTGGGGAAGTCGTTGACGTAGGCCGAGCCGATGGCCGACGACAACACGCTGCCCACATCGGCAAAGGCCACGCCCAATGCGTTGGCCTGCTTGCGGTCCACCTCCAGTTGTACCTGCGGGGCTTCGGCCAGGGCGGTTTCGCGCACGTTGGCCAGGATCGGGCTTTTGCCGGCGGCGTTGAGCAATTCGGTACGTGCCGCCATCAACGCCGCATGACCAACACCGCCGCGGTCCTGCAAGCGGAACTCGAAACCACTGGAGGTGCCCAGGCCGTCCACGGGGGGCGGCAGGATCGCATAGGCAATCGCGTCCTTGAGCTCGCTGAAGGCCATGTTGGCGCGGTCGGCAATCGACGCGGCGGAATCGTCGCTGCTGCGTTGCGACCAATCCTTTAGCGTCGTAAACGCCAGCGCCGCGTTCTGCCCCGAGCCGGAGAAACTGAAACCCATGATCATGGTGGTATCACCCACGCCGGGTTCCCCGGCGTTGTGCGCTTCGATCTGCTCGGCCACCTGCACCGTGCGGTTCTTGCTCGCACCAGGCGGCAACTGGATATCGGTGATGGTGTAGCCCTGGTCTTCCACGGGCAGGAACGAGGAGGGCAGGCGGCTGAACATCCACCCCAGGCCCACCAGCAGCACCAGGTAAATCAACAGGTAACGGCCGCTGCGCTTGAGGGCATAGGCCACCCAGCCTTCGTAGCGATTGGTGAGGCTTTCAAAACGCTGGTTGAACCAGCCGAAGAAGCCGCCCTTGGCGTGGTGATCACCCTTGGCGATCGGCTTGAGCAGCGTCGCGCACAAGGCTGGGGTCAAGGTCAGGGCGAGGAACGCCGAGAACAGGATCGAGGTGGCCATCGACAGCGAGAACTGCTGGTAAATCACCCCCACCGACCCCGGCATGAATGCCATCGGCAGGAATACCGCGACCAGCACCAGGGTGATGCCGATGATGGCGCCGGTGATCTGGCCCATGGCTTTCTTGGTCGCGTCCTTGGGCGACAGGCCCTCGGTGGCCATGATCCGCTCGACGTTCTCCACCACGACGATCGCATCGTCCACCAGGATGCCGATGGCCAGCACCATGCCGAACATGGTCAACACGTTGATCGAGAAGCCCAGCAACAGCATGGTGGCGAAGGTGCCCATCAGCGCGATCGGCACCACCAGCGTCGGGATCAGCGTGTAGCGCACGTTCTGCAGGAACAGGAACATCACCGCGAATACCAGCGCCATGGCTTCGAGCAGGGTGTAGACCACCTTGGTGATCGAGACCTTGACGAACGGCGAGGTGTCGTACGGAATCTTGTATTCCACATTGGCCGGGAAGTAACGCGACAACTCGTCCATCTTCGCCCGCACCAGGGTCGCGGTACTCAGGGCGTTGGCGCCTGGCGACAGTTGCACGCTGACGGCGGTCGAGGGCTTGCCGTTCAGGCGTGTGGAGAACTGGTATTCCTGGCTGCCCACTTCCACACGCGCCACATCGCCGATGCGCACGGTGGACCCGTCCGGGTTGGCCTTGAGCACAATGTCGGCGAACTCCGCCGGCGTAGACAGCTGGCCCTTGACCAGGATCGCCGCCGTGATCTCCTGGGTATTGGTGCCCGGCAAATCACCGATGCTGCCGGCGGAAACCTGTGCGTTCTGTGCGCTGATCGCGGCATTCACGTCGGCCGGCGTGAGGTTGAAGCCGATCAGCTTCTGCGGGTCGATCCAGATGCGCATGGCGCGTTCGGCACCATACAACTGGGCCTTGCCCACCCCGTCCAGGCGCTTGAGCTCGTTCATCACGTTGCGCGCCAGGTAATCGCTGAGCGCCACGTCGTCGAGCTTGCCGTCGTTGGAGGTGAGCGTGACCAGCAGCAGGAAGCCGGCAGACACTTTCTCCACCCGCAAACCTTGCTGGGTCACGGCTTGGGGCAGGCGCGGCTCCACCGCCTTGAGGCGGTTCTGCACATCGACCTGGGCCATTTCCGGGTTGGTGCCCGGCTGGAAGGTCGCGGTAATGGTTGCCGAACCCAGGCTGCTCTGGGATTCGAAATACAGCAGGTGATCGGCACCGTTGAGCTCCTGCTCGATCAGGCTGACCACACTTTCATCCAGGGTCTGGGCCGAAGCGCCCGGGTACACCGCGTAGATTTCCACTTTCGGTGGTGCGACGTCGGGGTACTGGGCCACCGGCAACTGCGGGATGGCCAGCGCACCGGCCAGCAGGATGAACATGGCCACCACCCAGGCGAACACCGGGCGGTCAATAAAAAACTGCGGCATGGCGGGTTATTCCTTTACGAGCGGGCTGTCGTCCACTTCAACTTTTTCACCGGGCCGCGCGTGTTGCAGGCCCTCGACGACGATACGGTCGCCGGCCTTGAGGCCGCTGCTGACGATCCAGCGGTCTTCGATGACCGCGCCCAGTTCCACCGGTTGCAGGCTCACGGTTTGTTCGGCGTCCAGCAACAGCACCATGGGGATACCGGCGCTATCACGGGTGATGGCGCGTTGCGGCACGCTGATGCCTTGTTTGTCGACGGCCTGTTCCAGGCGCACGCGCACGAAGCTGCCGGGCAACAGGTCGAGGTCGGGGTTGGGGAACTCGCTGCGCAGGATGATTTGACCGGTGCCCGGGTCGACGCTGATTTCGGCGAACAGCAACTTGCCTGGCAGCGGATACAGGCTGCCGTCGTCCTGGATCAACGTGGCCTTGGCCTGGTCCTGGCCGACTTGCTTCAAGCTGCCCGCGCGGAAGGCGCGGCGCAGGTCGTTCAGCTCGCGGGTGGACTGGGTCAGGTCGGCGTGAATCGGGTCCAGTTGCTGGATAAGCGCCAGTGGCGTGGCCTCGTTCTGGCCGACCAGCGCACCCTCGGTTACCAGTGCGCGGCCGATGCGCCCGGAAATCGGCGCGGTCACGGTGGCATAGCCCAGGTTCAGCCTGGCGCGCTCGACGGCGGCCTTGTTGGCGGCGACTTCGGCGTTGGTCTGGCGCACGGCGGCGCGGGCGTTGTCGTAGTCCTGGCCGCTGATGGCATTGCCTTCCACCAACTGGCTGTAGCGCTGCTCCTGCAGGCGCGCCTGGAACGCATTGGCCTCGGCTTTGCTCAGGTTGGCCTGGGCACTGTCCAGGTCGGCCTTGAACGGTGCTGGGTCGATGCGAAACAGCACGTCGCCCTGTTTGACGTCATGGCCTTCCTTGAACACCTGTTGCATCACCACCCCGGCGACCCGCGCACGCACTTCTGCAATGCGCGGCGCGGCGATACGCCCGCTCAATTCGCTGGTGATGGACAGGGGCTTGGCTGCAAGGGTTTCGATCCTCACTTTGACCGGGGGCGTTGCCGGTGCCTCACCGGCCGACTTGTCACAGGCGCCGAGTGCCAGCGTCAGGGCCAACAGGCAAAACGGCGCAAACAGATTCTTCGACATGCTCTTATCCCAATATTGACTGGCACATCCTAAGGTCACCTGCGCCGTGGTGCTGTGAAGCTGTGTAGGTCGTCTGTGAAGAAATGTAAGGTGCAGCCCGCAGGGCACCGGGGGCGTATATCCTTGCACAACCTTGCTTACAATGAGGATCAAATGTGGGAGAGGGCTTGCCCCCGATCGCGGTGAATCAGTCAACGACTCTGTATCTGAAGCACCGCCATAGCAGGCAAGTCTGCTCCCACATGGGATTTGTGAACGACACATCACTGTATTTCTGGAAACATCATGCCCAACATCCTCCTGGTCGAAGACGACGCCGCTCTCTCCGAGCTGATTGCCAGCTACCTGGAACGCAACGGTTACCACGTCAGTGTGCTCAGCCGGGGCGATCATGTGCGCGAACGCGCGCGCCTCAACCCGCCCGACCTGGTGATCCTCGACCTGATGCTGCCCGGTCTCGACGGCTTGCAAGTGTGCCGCTTGCTGCGCGCCGACTCGGCGGGCCTGCCGATCCTGATGCTGACCGCCCGTGATGACAGCCATGACCAGGTGCTGGGCCTGGAAATGGGCGCCGATGACTATGTGACCAAACCCTGCGAACCGCGCGTGTTGCTAGCCCGTGTCCGCACATTGCTGCGCCGCAGCAGTCTGTCGGAGCCCCAGGTGGCCAACGACCAGATCGTCATGGGCAACCTGTGCATCGACCTGTCGGAACGCACCGTGAGTTGGCGTGAGCAGGCGGTGGAGTTGTCCAGCGGTGAATACAACCTGCTGGTGGTGCTGGCACGGCATGCCGGCGAGGTGCTCAGCCGCGACCAGATCCTGCAACGCCTGCGCGGCATCGAGTTCAACGGCACCGACCGCTCGGTGGACGTGGCGATTTCCAAGCTGCGCCGCAAATTCGACGACCATGCTGGCGAGGCGCGCAAGATCAAGACCGTGTGGGGCAAGGGCTACCTGTTCAGTCGTTCCGAGTGGGAATGCTGATCCATGTTTCGTGTGCTGCTACGCCTCTACCTGATCACCATCGTCACCTTCAGCGCGGCGATCTACCTGATTCCCAAGCTGGTGGTCCAGGTCTTCGAACACCGTTACCTGGCCTACAACGTCGAGCAGTCCCGGGGCATGCAAACCCTGATCGTCAAACAGTACCAGCGGGCGCCAGTGGAGCGCTGGTCCCAGGTCACCGAGCAACTGGGCCGCGATTTCGCACCGCTGAAAGTTGAACTGCTGCTGCGCCAGGATGCGCGCTACACCCCTGAAGAAGAGGCGCTGCTGGCACAAGGCAAACCGGTGATTCACCTGGGCGAGTGGGGCTGGATGGAGGAAATCAGTTCGCCGATCAATGCGCAGTTCGCGGTCAAGCTGACCGTGCCGCCGGACCCGCTGGACATGAACCTGCTGTACTGGTCGATGAACGTGCTGATCGGCGCCGCGTTACTGGCCTGCCTGTTGGTGTGGCTGCGCCCCCATTGGCGCGACCTGGAGCGCCTCAAAAGCACCGCCGCGCAATTGGGCAAGGGCAACCTGGGTGCACGCACGCATATCCCACCCAGCTCCAATATCGGCAGCCTGGCGGCGGTGTTCGACACCATGGCCGACGATATCGAGCACCTGCTGAACCAGCAGCGAGACTTGCTCAACGCCGTGTCCCACGAGCTGCGCACGCCGTTGACGCGCCTGGACTTCGGCCTAGCCCTGGCGCTGTCCGAAGACTTGCCGCAGGCTAGCCGTGAGCGCCTGCAAAGCCTGGTGGCCCATATTCGTGAGCTGGATGAGCTGGTGTTGGAATTGCTTTCCTACAGTCGCCTGCAAAACCCCGCGCAACTGCCGGAGCGGGTCGACGTGGTGCTCGACGAGTTTATCGACAGCGTATTGGGCAGCGTCGATGACGAACTGGAAAACCCCGAGATTGTCATCGACGTAGTCCTCGACTGCAGCGTCGAGCGCTTCAGTCTTGACCCGCGCTTGACCGCGCGTGCCCTGCAAAACCTGTTGCGCAACGCGACGCGCTACTGTGACAAGCGCATTCAGTTAGGCGTCAAGGTATGCCCCAAGGGCTGTGAAATCTGGGTCGATGACGACGGTATCGGCATCCCGCTGGATCAGCGCGAACGCATCTTCGAACCGTTCTATCGCCTTGACCGCAGCCGCGACCGCGCCACCGGTGGCTTCGGCCTGGGCCTGGCGATCAGCCGGCGCGCCCTCGAAGCCCAGGGCGGCACCTTGACCGCCCAGGCCTCGCCGCTGGGCGGCGCCCGGTTCCGTGTGTGGTTGCCCAGTCAGGCCGATTAGAAAGTTGGCCGGGAAGGGCGCACACTGTGCCCCCGTTTTACCCGAGGAGAGATTGGCAATGACTGGTGTCCACACGTCTGCTCAGCAGGGTTTCTCGTCCCAGGCCGTCACTTATGCCCAGGGCCGCCCGAATTATCCCCGGCAACTCACCGGTTGGCTCAGCGACACGCTGCAGATCAATGCGCACTCTACGGTGATCGACCTGGGGGCGGGCACTGGCAAATTCACGCGCTTGCTCAACACCCTGGCACCGACGCTGATCGCCGTCGAGCCGGTGGACGCCATGGCCGCGCAGTTGCATAAACTGCTGCCCGACGTACGCCTGGTCAACGGCACAGCTGAATCCATCCCCCTGCCAAGCGCGACGGCCGATGCGGTGGTGTGTGCCCAGGCTTTCCATTGGTTTTCCACCGAGGCCGCGCTGGCGGAAATCCACCGTGTGCTTAAACCCGACGGGCGCCTGGGGTTGGTGTGGAATGTGCGCGATGAATCGGTGGATTGGGTGGCCGCCATCACCGCGATCATCACGCCATACGAGGGCGACACCCCGCGTTTTCACACCGGGCGTTGGCGCGAAGCGTTCACCGGCGAGTACTTTTCCGATCCTCAGGTGACGTGTTTCCCCTACAACCATGTCGGCAGCCCGCAGGAAGTGATCATGGATCGCTTCCTCTCCGTGAGCTTTATCGCTGCCTTGCCCGCTGCTGAAAAAGCCCTGGTGACCGAACAATTGCGCACCCTGATCGCGACCCACCCCGCGCTGAAAGGCCGCGACACCGTGGCATTCCCCTATCAGACCCAAGCCTATGTCAGCCACAAACTGACCAAAAAGGCATAAAGTCAGATCACATTGATATAAGTCGTTATAAGAAAAATCGCTATCCTGCGGCCAGAAATTTATAAGGCCGCAGGTAGCAGTGATGGAAGTGGGTAATTTTGGTTTTGTGATTGCTGGCCTGATCGTTGGTTTTATCGTTGGCATGACCGGTGTCGGCGGGGGCTCCTTGATGACCCCGATCCTGTTGTGGTTCGGTATCAACCCGGCCACCGCCGTGGGCACCGACCTGCTGTACGCCGCCATCACCAAGTCCGGTGGGGTGCTGGTGCACAGCAAGAACAAGAACATCGACTGGTCCATCACCGGGTGGCTGACCCTGGGCAGCGTGCCCGCCGTGTTGCTGACCCTGTGGTTCCTCGCCAGCCTGCACACCGACCCCAGCGCCATGAACGCTGTGATCAAGCAGGCTCTCGGCGTGGTGCTGCTGCTGACGGCCCTGGCGATCCTGTTCAAGCAACGGCTGTTGGCCTTCGCCCAACGCCATGCCGGCGACGATTACCATATGCACCCGCGTAACCTGAACACGCTGACGGTGGTGACGGGGGCCGTGCTGGGCACCATGGTCGCCCTGACCTCCATCGGCGCTGGCGCCCTCGGTACGGTGGCGCTGTTTATCCTGTACCCGTTCCTCGCCACGCGGCGCCTGGTGGGGACCGAAATCGCCCACGCCGTGCCCCTGACCCTGGTGGCGGGCCTGGGCCACGCCGGCATGGGCAATATGGACTGGCACCTGTTGGGTTTCTTGCTGATGGGGTCGCTGCCGGGGATCTACCTCGGCAGCCACATGACCGGCAAAGTGCCGGACGCGGTATTGCGCCCGTGCCTGGCGATCATGTTGATGAGCATTGGCTACAAACTGGCCTTTTGAGGTGTACGCCGTTGTGGCAAGCCCGCTCGCCACAGTCGCCCGCCCGCCATGAAAAGTGGTGAAGCCCCATGGTTGATAAGAGGGGGCAGTTTCAAACTTTCGCCGGGCCATTGCCGATTTGCCACACAAACGGCGGCTCGGTGCCATTGATCACCCAATCCCCGACAATTCGCGCCTTGTAGATCACCGGGTTGTGTGACGACACGGTCCGCGCATTGCGCCAATGCCGGTCGAGGGCTTTGCCCTGGCGCACATCCGAGGCCCCCAGCGCGTTGAACAACTCACTGGTGGCACGCTGGATCAACTCCGACACCACCACCTGCGCGGTGGCCGACTCGATTTCGGCGGCCACATTGGCCTCGCGCTCGGCAACATCATCCCCGGCGAACCGTGCCAGGTACGCCCGTTGCGCCGGCACTGCGGCTTTCAACGCAGTGGCTTGAGCGGCATATACCAGCGCCGCGACTTCGCCCACCACTTGCTGAATCTGCGCATCCTGGCTGACATGGGGGGCATTGCCATGGCTGTAGATGCGCTTGCGGTTGCGCACCTGCTGCGCCACATCGTTAAGCGCCGCGCGGCCGATCCCGGCCAGGCTGGCCAGCAGCACGAGCTGGTAAAACGCGGTCTGGTATTTGAAGCGGGTAGCAAAATCGATCACGTTTTCCGCTTCGACCACCGCGTCAGTAAAGCGCGAGGTGCCGCTGCCGGTGGTGCGTTGGCCGAAGCCGTCCCAGTCATCGCTGTGGGCCACGCCAGGCTGGCGCGCGCGGGTGGCGGCGATCACATCGCCACCGGTGTCACTGCGCTGGGCGTAGACATCGATCCAGTCGGCGAAAATGCTGCCAGTGCTGTAGAACTTCTCGCCGTTGAGCTTCCACTGGTCGCCATCCGGGGTGACCTGGGTGACCACATCACCGATGGCCACGTTGCCGATTTCGGTCCAGGCGCAGCCAACGATATCGCCGTCGACAAAGCGCTTGAACCACAGGTCGCGACCGGCACTGGGCGGCGCATTCAAGCGGTCTTCGGCAAAGGCGAAGTGCCCGCGCAGGGCCTGGGGCACATTGGAGTCGGCGGCGGCCAGCTCGATCAGCAGTTCAAACAATTGCGGCAGGGACGCGCCACCGCCACCGTATTCCACGGGCACTCGCACTGCGCCAAAGCCGGCGTCCTTCAGCCACTGGATTGGCTCATAGGGCAGGGCGCGGGTTTGCTCGCGCTGCACCGCGCCTTCGGCGATGCGCTGGAAGATCGGCCGGAAGCGTGCGGCCAGGGTGGGGTAGTCGACGCCAATGGACAGCGGGTTGATGACGTGTTGTTCGGTCATGGGAAAGGCTCCGGGGCAGTGATCGATGCCAGGAGTGATTGCACACTCCGTGCCGGGTGCCGGAGCCCCTGTTTACGGGGGATTTGCCGCGTTCGCTGTTGCTCCAGCAACAGCAAACCGACAAATCGTCGCAAACCCTGACATCGGCATTCACCGCCGCTGGGTGCCGCAGGTTTGCCGCAGCACCCATGGCATGGGCGTTTGCCGCTGGCTGGCACGCTTGCTGCTCAAGCCCTGGGTACATCCCTGTGTGCGAGGTATCGTCAGATGAGTCAACAAGCCGTGAAATTTGCCTATTGGGTGCCCAACGTCAGTGGTGGGCTGGTGGTCAGCAAAATCGAGCAACGCACCCATTGGGGCATCGACTACAACCGCAAACTGGCGCAATTGGCCGAAGAGGCCGGCTTCGAATATGGCCTGACGCAGATTCGCTTTACCGCCGGCTACGGCGCGGAGAACCAGCATGAATCCGTGGCGTTCAGCCATGCCCTGCTGGCAGCGACCACCAAGCTCAAGGTGATTGCGGCGATTTTGCCCGGCCCCTGGCAACCGGCGCTGGCGGCCAAGCAATTGGCGACCATCGATCAACTGACCAATGGCCGTATCGCGGTGAACATCGTCAGTGGCTGGTTCAAGGGCGAGTTCCAGGCCATCGGCGAACATTGGTTGGAACACGATGAGCGCTACCGCCGCTCCGAAGAATTCATCCGTGCCTTGAAAGGCATCTGGAGCCAGGACGACTTCACCTTCAAGGGCGACTTCTATCGCTTCAACAACTACACCCTCAAGCCCAAGCCCCTGGGCCAACCGGAAGTGTTCCAGGGCGGCAGCTCGCGGGCGGCGCGGGATATGGCGGCGCGGGTGTCCGACTGGTACTTCACCAACGGCAACACCCCGGAAGGCATCAAGGCCCAGGTCGACGATATCCGCGCCAAGGCCGCCGCCAACAACCATTCGGTGAAAGTCGGCGTCAACGCCTTCGTGATCGCCCGTGATACCGAGGAAGAAGCCCGCGCCGTGCTCGCGGAAATCATCGACAAGGCCGACCCCGAGGCGGTCAACGCCTTTGGTGATGCGGCCAAACAAGCGGGCAAGGCTTCGCCGGAAGGCGAGGGCAACTGGGCCAAGTCCAGCTTCGAAGACCTGGTGCAATACAACGACGGCTTCAAGACCAACCTGATCGGCACCCCGCAGCAGATTGCCGAGCGCATCGTCGCGCTCAAGGCGGTGGGCGTCGACCTGGTGCTGGCCGGCTTCCTGCACTTCCAGGAAGAAGTGGAGTACTTCGGCAAGCGCGTATTGCCGCTGGTGCGCGAGCTGGAAGCCAAGGCCGGGATCAAGCAGGTGGCCTGAGCGTTTACCGCGTAAACACGAGCACCGCCGCGCGCAATTTGTTGTTGCCGAAGCGGCACATGCGTTCGAACTCGCCATGGCTGACCGGCAAATGCTGGCAGTCCAGGGGCTGGCGGTGCTGGCTGTGGTCCACATCCGGGTCGTGCAGGTAGACGAAGTCATCGTCGCAGTCGGTGATCATCACCCAGTGGGGCGACTTGGAGCGCGTGAGGCGGTAGCTGCTGATCAACACCAGCGGCTGCCCGCCCTCGCGTAATACCCGAGGCAAGTCCAGCGCGCCGCCGAGTACCTGCTCGACGTCGCTGCTGGCCAATTCTTCCTCGAAGGCTTCGTGCACCACGCGCATCACGTCCTTTTTATGTTGATCGCGCACGCCATCGAGAAACAGCGGCCCGCTGACATTCACCTGCATGCGCACCCGAAAACCGCGACGCCAGGCGGCCAGTGCCAGGCCCTGGGGGCTGCAGCCGCCATGGCCGGCGGTCATGAACACGGTGGTCGCTTCCCGCCAGATTTGCAGCTCTTCGCGGCGCAACGCCACGCGCGCAGGCACCAGCGCGCCCATGGCCATCAACAGGCACGCGGCGCCACAGGTGAAATCGGTGGTTTGCGGGTAATACGGCACGCTCTGCGGACGCGCGTCGTGGTGCTGGACGATGCGCTTCTCCAGGCGCAAGGCGGGGGCATGGTCTTCGTAGTAATCGTTGATCAGGGCAAAGCGTCGGTAGCCCGTGCGTTCATACAGGGCGAGGGCGCCGGGGTTGTCGGTGCGCACTTCCAGGCGCAGGTAGGCGCAGTCGTGCTCTACGGCACAGGCCTCGGCGCGGGCCAGCAGTTGTTTGCCCAGGCCCAGGCCGCGTGCGTGCGCGGCGATGGCGATGGAGTACAAACGTGCCAGCGAGGTGCCGCGATGGAACAGCAGCAGCGCATAGCCCAGTAATTGCCCGTCCTGTTCGGCCACCAGCAGTTGGCCGTGGGCGCGGCTGATCATCCACTGGAAACTGCGCGGTGACAGCCGATCGGTGGTGAAACAATGCTGTTCCAGTACGACTAATGCCGGCACATCGCCGGGCGTTGCAACGCGAAAGAAAAGAGCCATATGACCGCCGTAAAAGTTGCGTAACGAAACGGGACTTCTCTAAAAGATCGTGCTTAATAGAAAAGGTCGAGTTCTCTAAAGCGGATCAAATATTATGTCAGCGGTACAAGGTCATTGGCGTGAAGTATCCGAGCAAACTGTCGCGGCGACAATAACTTCCAAAGGTTATTTTTCTGTTTTGCCCAGAGGCGCAAGTCAAGTCGTGATCATTGTCGAGCGCAAGGAAGATTGGGCCTCTTATTTCCCCAGCGAAGACATCGTCACCGCCCAGGAATACCTGGAACACACCCGGGAAAACGAGACGGGCAAGCGCGTGCAGGTAATCAACCTGTGCCGCAGCTACAAGTACCTGGGCCACGGCTACTACTGCTCGCTGCTGGCCGAGGCGCGCGGTCACAAGGTAATTCCGTCGGTGCGTACCATCAGTGAACTGACCCGAAAGTCATTGTATGGCCTGGCGTTGGATGACCTGGATAAAACCCTCGATAAAGCCTTGAGTCATCATCTCTACAGTAATACCGAAGGCTTTACCCTGACCCTTTACTTTGGTCGAACCAATATAGAACCGTTGCAGGAATTGGCCCGTCAATTGTTTGAGGCCTTTCCGTGCCCGATCCTCTTAGTTGAATTCAGAAAGAATAACGGCTGGCACATAGAGGGGGTCAAGTCCGGTGTATTGCACAAGTTGCGCGATGACCAGGAAGATCAATTCGCCCACGCCCTCGACAACTTCAGTCGCAAGATCTGGCGCCAGCCACGTTCACGACGCATGGCCCGCTATGACCTGGCGATTCTTCACGATCCCCAGGAGCAATTGCCGCCGTCCAACGCCCGCGCCCTGGACAATTTCGTGCGGGTCGGCAAGGGGCTGGGTATCGATGTGGAGCTGATCGAGCGCAAAGACTACGCGCGCCTGGCCGAATACGACGCTTTGCTGATCCGTGAGACCACCAGTGTCGACAACCATACCTACCGCTTTGCCAAGAAAGCCGAAAGCGAAGGGTTGGTGGTGATGGATGACCCGGCGTCG
Source organism: Pseudomonas gorinensis (assembly GCF_042015035.1). NCBI lineage: Bacteria > Pseudomonadati > Pseudomonadota > Gammaproteobacteria > Pseudomonadales > Pseudomonadaceae > Pseudomonas > Pseudomonas gorinensis. Next base: position 4,215,958 of record NZ_CP167125.1, on the reverse strand, counting down.
ATCCTGCGCTGTACCAACAAGGTCTACCTCACCGATTTGCTCAATAGCCATCAACTGGGCATGCCGGCCACCGAGATTCTGTACAAGGAGCGACCGGAAGACTTCGAACGGGTGGGCGAGCGCCTCGGCTTCCCCCTGGTGTTGAAAATCCCCGATGGGTGTTTCTCCCGAGGCGTGATCAAGGTGGAAAGCCAGGAAGCCTTGCTCAAGGCCACCGCCGAACTGTTCGAACATTCGGTCCTGCTGCTGGCCCAGGAGTTTTTCTATACCGAGTACGACTGGCGTATTGGCGTGCTCAACCGCAAGCCGATTTTTGCCTGCCAGTACTTTATGTCCAAGGGCCATTGGCAGATCTACAACCACAAGGCCATCGGCCAGGACATCAACGGCGAATGCCGTACCCTGGCGGTCCATGAGGCGCCCAAGGCGGTGGTGGAACTGGCGGTGAAGACCGCCAACCTGATCGGCGACGGCCTCTACGGCGTAGACCTCAAGCAGTCCGGCGACAAGGTGGTGGTGATCGAAGTCAACGACAACCCCAACCTGGACGCGGGTATCGAAGATGCCTACTTGCAGGACGACCTGTACAGCCTGGTGCTGGAAGAGTTTGTGCGGCGCCTGGAGTTGAAGCGTCAGGGCCAGGCCTGGTGAGTCGGGATGATCCAGCGCTTTGAACTGACCGATGGAAAACTGCGCCGCGGGGACAATGACGATGCCCCGATCCTGCTGTTCAACAACCCTGACCTGGTCGAGCGTGAATGGCTGCGCGACCACCACAAGCTGGATGAACATGCCCTGGCCTCGGCGCTCGATCCCGACGAAGTGTCACGTATCGAATTCCACCCCGACAACCTGTTCCTGATCTGGAAGCGCCCGGAAAACTACTCCGGTGGCGGCAACCTGGTGTTCGAAGTGTCATCCTGCGGCTTGTTGTTTTCGCCTGGCCGCCTGCTGGTGATCGCCCCCGACGAAACCCCGCTGACCGGCCTGGGCAAGCGCCGGCCGCTGCATACGCCGCTCGACGTGTTGCTTGACCTGCTGCTGAACAACATCCACCACTACCTCGGCCACCTCAAGGTGATCAAGCTGGTCGCGCGGGAGTTGCAGCAACAGTTCAACGCGTCCATGAGCAACCATCACCTGATGCAGATGTTCAACCTCAGTGAAAGCCTGATCTATTACATCAACGCGCTGCACAGCAACGGCGCGGTGCTCTCGCGCCTGCGCAACCATGCCGGGAAGGAACAGTTCAGCAGCGAGATTCTGGGTTTGATCGACGACCTGATCATCGAGAACCACCAATGCTACAAACAGGCCGAGATCTATTCCAACGTGTTTTCCGGGTTGATCGACGCGCGCGGCAACCTGATGAACAACAGCATGAACAACCTACTGCGCAAGCTGACCCTGATCAACGTGGTGTTCCTGCCGCTTAACCTGATCGCCAGCATTGGCGGCATGTCGGAGTTCAGCATGATGACGGCGGGGACGCCGTGGTGGGTGTCATACCCGTTGTTTTTGGCGGCGATGGGGTTGGGGGCCGGGTTGATGGTGATGGGGTTGAAGCGCATAGCGGGTGCGGCGACGTGAAGGGGGACGCTGATTCGATGGGCTTATCCGTGGTTGCGCCCTTACGGTGGGCACGAGCCGGAGGCGGGCTTGAATCCGTGGGCCACGGATTCAAGCCGTCTCCGGCCAGCGCGGTTTAACGGGGGCCGAAGCAGAGCAACTGCCGTTCACGCTGTTACTGATTGCGCGTCACCCGCCAGATGGTATTGGCCAAGTCGTCCGCAATGATCAGGGCGCCTTTCGGGTCGACCGTGACGCCTACCGGGCGTCCACGGGTCTTGCCGTCGTCGCCGCGGAAGCCGGTGGCGAAGTCGATGGGCTGGCCGGCTGGCTTGCCATGGCTGAACGGCACGAAGATGACTTTGTAGCCCACCGGGTTGTCGCGGTTCCAACTGCCGTGTTCGCCCACAAATACACCCTCGGCGAATTGTTCACCCATGGCTGGGATGGAAAAGTCGACGCCCAGTGCCGCTACGTGGGAGCCGAGGCTGTAATCGGGCTTGATCGCGGCGGCCACCTTGGCCGGGTTTTGCGGTTGTGCACGCGGGTCGACGTTTTGCCCCCAGTAGCTGTAGGGCCAGCCGTAGAAGGCACCTTCGCGCACCGAGGTCAGGTAGTCGGGCACCAGGTCGGGGCCGAGTTCATCGCGTTCGTTGACCACTGTCCACAGTTGCCCGGAGTCGGGTTGGATCGTCAGGGCCGTCGGGTTGCGCAAGCCGGTGGCGTAGGGTCTGTGCGCGCCGGTGGTGGCATCGACCTGCCAGACCATTGCGCGGTCGATCTCCACTTCCATGCCGCGTTCAGTGATGTTGCTGTTGGAGCCGATGCCCACATACAGGTGGCGCCCATCGTCACTCACGGCCAGGGATTTGGTCCAGTGGTGGTTGATCTGCGCCGGCAGGTCGGTGACTTTGACCGGGGCGCCGCTGGCTTTGGTCTGGCCGTCGGTGTAGTCGAAGCGCACCAGCGCGTCCTGGTTGGCGACGTAGAGTTTACCGTCGGCAAAGGCCAGGCCGTAGGGGGCGTTGAGGTTGTCGGCGAACACGGTTTTCAGTTCATAGGTGCCGTCGCCGTCCGCATCGCGCAGCAGGGTAATGCGGTTGCCGCTCTTGACCTTGGTATTGCCCTGGGCCTTGATCACGCTGGCGATCACATCCTTGGGCTTGAGCTTGGCCGCGCTGCCGCCACGACCTTCGGCAACGAGGATGTCGCCATTGGGCAATACCAGGGTCTGGCGCGGGATGGCCAGGTCGGTGGCGATGGCGGTGACGCTGTAGCCGTCGGGCACCTTGGGCTTCTCGTTGCCCCAGGGCGTGGGTTCGGCAATCTTCATGCTGGGCAGCAGGCTGCTTTGCTGCTCCGGCAGTTTTGGGTCGGGGCCACGGGCCTGGGTGTTGTCGCCTTCGCCGCCGCAGGCACTGAGCAGCAGCGCGGCGCTTAACAGGGTGAGTGTATTGGACGCTTTCATTGGGCAGCTCCCGAGCGCAGGTTAGTCAGGCCGACCCAGGTCGCAACCACGCTCAGCACTGTCACGACCACCGACAGCACCAGGCCGGTCGGCATCATGGCGTAGGCGTCCTTGGCATGCTGGAAAGCGTTGACCAGCCCGAGTACCCAGGTCGCCAATAGCAACAGGCAATACACGGCGGGTCGGCCGACCTTGTGTTCGGCGCGCAGCAGGTTGACCAAGGCGAACAACAGGGCGAATCCACAGAACACCAACGCGCCGGCAATCAGCCAGGAGGCGAAATTGGCCCATTGAATCTGGTAGGTCTGGCCGTAGGCAATGTCACTGATCAGGGCACCGAGAAACAGCGGCACGGTACCCGCCAGCAAGGTGGCATGCAGCGGTCCGGGTGTGTGGCGATAGGCGGGGAGGGTAGTCATGTGGGAACGGCTCCTTGTAAACCAACGCCCCTGGGCGGGGCAGCGCATAGGAAATGAACGCGGTGCCTGTCAGAAAGTTCAGGGTAATTCGTGTCTAAATATGATGATTCAGCCGGAAAGCTGGCATGCTTCATGGCCTCACAAAAGGAGCCGTGCCATGCCCACCCTGCATCTGCTGTGCGGCAAGATTGCCGCCGGCAAATCTACCCTCGCCAAAGAACTGGTCGCCGAACACGCAGCGATCCTGCTCAGTGAAGACACTTGGCTGGCGCAGCTCTACCCTGGGGAGGTTCTCTCGGTGGCCGATTACCTGCGCTGTGCCCAACGCATTCGTGGCGTATTGACGCCGCTGGTGGTTGACCTGTTGAAGTCAGGGCTCAATGTCGTGCTGGATTTTCCGGCCAACACCCTCGCCAATCGAGAGTGGCTGCGTGGCCTGGCGCAGGTGGCACAGGTGCCGCATTGCCTGCATTACCTTGAGTTGGACGACGACACCTGCCGCGCTCGTCTGCACGCACGCAACGCGCGAGGCGAACATGATTTTGCGGCGACCGATGCCGAGTTTGACCTGATCACGCGGCACTTCAGCGTGCCGCGGGTGGAGGAGGGGTTGGTGATCGAGGTGCATCGCCCTTGAGTTCAGGTCTCTTGTGGCGAGCGGGCTTGCCCCGCGTTGGGCTGCGTAGCAGCCCCAAAACCAGCCTCTACAGAGTGTGTCTGATACACCGCGTTCTTCTTGACTGGGGCTGCTGCGCAGCCCAACGCGGGGCAAGCCCTAATGCCGTTCAGTTAAGGTTTTTTTGTAGGAGCGAGGGGGACGCCTAGTTCTTGCTCGCGAAGAACTCACAGACGCCGCGTTCATTCAGGAAACACGCGTTATCGTTGACGTTTTTCGCGAGCAAGCTCGCTCCTACAGAAGGCGATGTCCGCTTAACTGAACGGCATTAGGGCAAGCCCGCTCGCCACAGGGAGATTGGTCGGGGGGGGAGCACATCAAGGTGTCGTCCCCACCCAACGTCTGCGGCGCCCTAGGACTTGAACCGGCCCACCAGCCCATTCAACTCCGCCGACAAGCCGGCCAACCGCCCCGAGTCATCCTGCGCAGAATTGGCCAGGCTCTCCACCAGCCGTGCCTCGTCGTAGATCTGCTGGATATGCCGGTTGATCTCTTCGGCCACGCTGTGCTGTTCCTCGGCGGCGGCCGATATCTGCAGGTTCTGGTCGCGAATCTCGTTGACCGATAACTGGATGCCTTCAAAACTGTCCCGCGCGCTTTCGATGGACGACACACTGGCGCGGGACAGGTCCAGGCAACTGCTCATCTTCTGCGTCACTTCCTCGGTCTTGCTGCCGAGGGTACCGAGCAGTTGTTCGATCTCGCCGGTGGAGTCGGAAGTGCGCTTGGCCAGCGCCCGCACTTCGTCCGCCACCACCGCAAAGCCGCGGCCTTGATCACCCGCCCGGGCGGCTTCAATGGCCGCGTTGAGCGCCAGCAGGTTGGTCTGTTCGGCAATCGCACGGATAGTGCCAATGATCTGGTTGATGCTGCGGCTGCCGGCCTCCAGCTCGACCATGGCTTCGGACGACTCGGTCAAGCGGCGGCCGAGCCGGTTGACGTTGTCCGTGGTCATTTCGATCTGCTGCTTGCCCTCGGCCACGCGGCGATGGCCGTTCTCGGCGGACTCCGCTGCGCCGCTGCACGACCGCGCCACTTCATTGGCGGTGGCCACCATTTCATTGAATGCCGTGGACACCAGTTCGACCGCTTCCCGCTGGCGCCCGGCGGCTTCGTTCATGTTGTGCGCCACTTCGCTGTTGACCCGTGAAGCGTCCTGCAAGTTGGTCGACGCCGCGCCAATATGCTGGATCAACTGGCGGATCGCAGCGAGGAACTTGTTGAACCAACCGGCCAGTTCAGCGGTTTCATCCTTGCCCTGCACCCGCAGTTCGTGGCGCAGGTCTCCTTCGCCCTGGGCGATGGATTGCAAGCCGGTGCTGACCTGACCGATCGGCTTGACGATCACCTTGGAGAACGCCGCGGCGATCAGGCCAAAGATCAGGACCAGCACCGCCACGATGATTGTGGTCAGGTAGGTCATGCGCGTGGCGGCGGCCATCACTTCGTTGTATTCGATCAACCCCACATAACGCCAGCCCAGGCCGGGGGAGGTCCAGATATTGGCCATGTAGCGCACGCCATCGATCACCACTTCGGTCGATCCCTGGGCGGTCTCGGCCAAATGTGCGTACGGCGCGCCAAGGTCCTTGAGCGGCTTGAACCCGTGCTTGGCATCGCGAGGGTCAACCAGGACCACGCCGTCTTCGATCAGCATCACATAGCCGCTTTCGCCCAGCTTGATGCTCTTGACCAGCTCGGTGAGGTTCTTCAGCGACACACTCACCACGAATACGCCCTTGGCCTTGCCGGCGTTATCCAGTAGCGCCCGCGCGGTGCCGACCAGCGCGACGTCATCCTTGTCGTAATAGTAAGCCGGGGTGCGCACGGTCTTGCCGGGGCTGGCCATCGCCGCCTTGTACCAGGGGCGCGTGCGCGGGTCGTACTTGGCCAGTTGCGGGTCGTCGGGCCATTTGACGTAAGTGCCGTCTTCCAGGCCGATGGACAGGATCGCCGCAGAAGGATGGGTCGCGCCAAAACGCGCGAACCGTTCGATCACCTGCTGGGCCTGCGCCGGCAGGGGCTGGCTGGCGGCGTTGTCGGGCCGATAATCCTTGAGGGTGTTCACGGACGTGTATACAGGATCTGCCGCCATTTGATCGACATTCTGCAGCGTACCCTCGAAGAATTGCCGGATATTGCCATCGATCTGGCGTATCTCGCGGGTACTGCCATCGATGAACTGATCGACTGCCTGGGTTCGCGTATTCATCACGGAGATCACCGCGACCAGGCTAACCGGGATAAACGCGACAGATACAAACGCAATGACCAGCTTATTCTTTATTTTCATCGAGACGACCATCAGCGGAGAGGGCGGCCAAATCGCCGAGACACTGCGATTTGCTTTCACCGATGTTTCGGCTCGCTTGGGTTAAAGCTTTAGGGTTTTTTGTACACAATACAATTCTAGATTGTTCTGTATCCAATTGGCAGGCGATGCGCCGAACAACGCTGCGCATCACCTGGGATATCGATGCACAAGGGACCGCTTCAGTCCGCGATGGCGTTCAACGCAGCCAGCGCCTCGTCCGGCACAGCCCATTCGCCCACCGCAAGGTTTTCATGCAAATGGGCCACCGAGGAGGTGCCCGGAATCAACAGGATATTGGGCGAGCGCCGCAACAACCACGCCAGCGCCAATTGCTTCGGTGTTACGCCCAGCCCCTGCGCAACGCTGGATAAGGTCGAAGACTGAACCGGAGTAAATCCACCCAGCGGGAAGAACGGCACATAGGCAATGCCTTCCTCAGCCAGGGTGTCGATCAAGGCGTTGTCGTGTTGATGGGCGATGTTGTACAGGTTCTGCACGCAAACGAACTTGACGATGCGGCGTGCCTCGGCCACTTGGGTCGGCGTGACATTGCTGATGCCAATATGGCGTATCAACCCCTGGTGTTGCAGTTCAGCGAGGGTGTCCAACGCGGCGGCGTTCGAGCCTTCGCACGGGCCCATTGTGGAATGCATCGAACGGAAGTTGACCACGTCCAGCACCTCCAGCCCCAGGTTGCGCAAGTTGTCATGCACCGCCTGCGTCAGTTCTTCCGGGGTGGACGCCGCCAGCCATCCACCTTCAGCGTCACGACGGGCGCCGATCTTGGTGACTATCGTGAGGTCGTCCCGATAGGGATGCAGGGCCTCGTGAATCAGTTGGTTGGTGATATGCGGCCCATAAAAATCGCTGGTATCGATATGGTTGACGCCGCAGGCGACCGCCTCACGCAGCACGGCCAACGCGGCGTCGCGGTCCTTGGGAGGGCCAAATACGCCAGGGCCTGCCAATTGCATCGCGCCGTAACCCATGCGGTTGACCTCGCGGTCGCCCAGTATGAATGTCTTGCTGTTTTTCAAACCTGTCATCGGGGTCGCCCTTGCTTCAGCGGAGTAAGGCTCTAATATGAAGGATCCTTCAGATATTGGAATTCGCATTCCGTGAGCACCCTCAAAGCGTCCTTGAAGCCAAGAAAAACAGCGGTTCAGGCGCGCTCAGCCGCGACTGTCGAGGCCTTGCACACGGCAACCCTTCAGGTTTTGACCCAGCAGGGCCTGATCCGCTGCACAACCACCCGAGTGGCCGAGCGTGCCGGCATGTCGGTGGGCAGCCTCTACCAGTACTACCCGAATCGCGACGCGCTGCTCGCCGCCGTGCTGGCAAAACACCTGGAGTGGGTGGCCGAGGCGGTGGAGCAGGCATGCGCTCGCCATCGGCAGGTGCCGGTGGCTGAGATGGCCGCCGGCCTGGTCACGGCATTGGTGGCCGCCAAGTTACGCGATCAGGGCGCGTCCAAGGCCTTGTATGCCATCGCGGGCGAGCGGGGTGGTGCGGAGCTGGTCGCCCGCATCAATACGCGCATGGTGGCGGCCATCGCCGCGATGCTGGAGACCGCCCCCGATGCGCATTTCGAAGACCCGATCCTGACCGCCGGGATTTCGCTCAGCGCGATCGTCGGCCCGGTCAGGACGTTGCTCGAAGGCAATGCCTCGCCTACGTTCGAAGCCGGTCTTGAACAGCAGACCACGCTGCTGTTGCGGGCTTATCTGCAAGCCCATGGGCGGCCCGCTGCACTTAAGGCGTAGGGCAAGTGTGAACGTGATTACGCACGGTCAGTCCGTTTGCAACGGGGCGGCCGCGGCCAGGATTTCAGCTGTCTCGATCACCCTGGCGTAGTCCATCGCTAGATTGCTCAGCGACAATGCATGCACGTCCTCCGCCGGCCACAGGCGCCCGGCCAAGTCGGTTTGATCGAACGTGTAGCAGGCGTCCGCCGCCACGATTACCTCGAAGCCGAGGTTGCCGCCGGATCGCGCCGTGGCTTCAACCGAGTTGTTGGTGATCACCCCAACGATCACCAACTGCTTGATCGAGCGCACATGCAGCCAACGCTCCAGGCCCGTGGTGGTGAACGCATCCGGGACGTTCTTTTCCAGTACCTGCTCATGCGCCAACGGGCACAAGGCCGGCTGGAATTCACAGCCAGGCTGACCCGGCCAAAAGACCGAGTCGGGAGAGCGAGACATATGTCGGACATGGACAATGGGCCGCTGGGATCGCCGCCACGCGTTGAGCAGGTGCTGCATCTGCAACTCGGCGTGCGGGTTGTTGCGTCGCCCAAGCCTGGGATGGTTCATGCCCTGCTGCATGTCGATGATCAACAAGGCGGCGTTTGTCGCTAACGGTTCCATGGCAGCTCCTTTGACTGGCGAGAAGCGCAACATATCAGTCGATACATGGGCCATGGCAGGGATTTATTCGAAGCCCGCAGCATTTCCCATTACACTGCGGCGCAAAATTTCAGCAAGGATGCTTTGGATGCGTGTGTTATTGAGCGGTGCGTTCCTTTCCATGACCCTCACGGCTCCTGTGATGGCCGAGCCGCGCTCGTTCTCGGTCAATGACCCCAGCGGTCAATACCTGGTGGAGGTGTTGTTTCCAGAGGTGCCGCAAGACCTCCGCCAGCCGGCCCGCGCCCTGGTTACCGTGCGTGACCGGGCCACCCTCCAAACCCTGCAACAGCTGCAAACCCCTGCCGCCAATGTGCCGCTGGATCGCAATGGCAAGACAGACAGCGACCATCTGTTGGGGGCGTATGGCGTGTTGTATTTCGCCGATATCAACGCCGACGGCCGCCAGGACCTGGCTATCCGCAATGGCGAGGACGCCGAGGAGAGCCTGCAGTACCACTACGATGTGTACCTGCAAGACCCGCACAAGCCCCAATGGGTGCTGAACCGGCCATTGACGGAGCTGGCGAACGAAACCTTCGGCGGCATGTTTTCGGTGGACAAGGACGGCATCATCCATTCGCAAACCGACCGTGGCTGCTGCTGGACGCGCTCCAGCCGCCTGCAAATGCGCGAGGGTGAGTTGGTGCGACTGGATGCCTATACCCAGGAACAAGTGCCGCCCACCGAATACGGTGAAAACTCCAGCATGCCCAGCGGCTACATGCTGCGCACCACCGGTGTATTGAAGGACGGCAAGTGGCAGGAAACACCGCGCCTGGAAGGTCCCGTCAACGAAGATCCGCAGTATCTGGCCGGCACCCTCGACGGCAAGATCCCGGTGGCGCTCTGGTATCAGCAACAGGGCGCCGTGTTGATCGGTGAGCTGCGCTACACCAAGAGTGGCAGCGGCAAGCCGATCAAGTTGGTTGGCGACCAAAGCGACTATGACGACAAGCCTTTCGTCTACCTGCACGAATATACCGATGATGGTCATCAGACCGGCATTTGGCGGATCACCCGGGAAACCGTCGAGCCCTATCACTACAGCGGCACCTGGGTCAGTTCCGCCAAGGGGCAGCCGCGTGAACTGGCCATCCAGTTGCGCCCGGAAGACCGTGAACCCGAGTACGAAAAACTCAGTGACGTCGCCCGTGACCAGCGCAGCGGCCACTACCAGATGCGCGATGACTTCCTGGGCCGCGACGGTGATCTGGACCTGGAGATCCTGCCCGAGCGTGATGCCCAGGGCCGGGAGCTTGCACGATTGACCCTGACACTCAACGCCGCTGGAACCTCAAAAACCATCGCCAGCGCGCATCACACGGTTGCGATGGAAACCGAAAACCTGATTATCGTGCCGGAACCCCTGGCGTCTCGGCGCGTTGGCCCGTACCACATCCAACTGGTGAAAAACTTCGCGGTGATCGAACACAACTCGGCGCCGGACAGCCAGGACTACTTCACCGGGATGTACCGCAAGCAGCCTTGACCCGCGCGTCTTCCACCTTCTGAGGCTCAGTGATACCCAATGCCACTACCCATTCGCCTGGCGCGACTGGATGACGCGCCGTTATTGCCCGCCATCGAGCATTCTGCCGCCCAAGCCTTTCAACTGATCGATGGCTTGGGCTGGCTGGCCAGCGCAGGCACCTTGACCGTCGAGCGTCATCGGCAGTGGATCGCGCTGTCGACCTGTTGGGTGGCGGTCGATGCCAACGATCAACCTCAAGGATTTCTGTGCGCAGAACGCCAGGGCGACGACCTGCATATCCATGAGGTGTCGGTCGCTCGGTCGCTGCATGGCCAGGGCTGGGGGCGCAAGCTGGTTGAGGCGGCGATGGACGCTGCGCGCTCACAGGCACTGCGCGCAGTGACCCTGACGACGTTCAGGCAGGTGCCGTGGAATGCACCGTTCTATCGCCGCCTGGGGTTTGAGCTGCAAGCCGAGGCGTCATTGGATCAGCGCTTGGCCGGGATGTTGGCAGACGAGTACGCACACGGCTTTGAGCCCGGCAGCCGCTGCGCCATGGTGTGGCGGGTGGCCAGAGCTTGACCACCCGACGATCTTTCAGCCCGGCCCCCGACTTTGCTGGATGCGGTGGGTCGCCTGTCAGCGATTGAAACGTTCAACCAATGCATATTGGGTGGACGCGGTGCGGGTCAGCTCCTTGCTCAGGTCGGTGGATTGATGCGCCTGGACCGAGGTCTGGTCGGCCAGTGTGGCAATGGTTGTGATGTTGCGGCTGATCTCCTCGGCCACGGCGCTCTGTTCCTCGGTGGCGGCGGCGATCTGGGTGGTCATGTCGGTGATGTGGGACACCGCTTCGCTGATGCCCACCAATGCCTGGTCGGCCTCAAGCACCCAAGCCACGCCTTCCTGGGCCTGGCGATGGCCGTTCTCCATGCTTTGCACGGCATTGTTGGACGACGCCTGGAGCTTGGTGATCAGCCCGTGGATCTGGGTGGTGGATTGCGAGGTGCGTTGTGCCAGCTGTCGGACTTCGTCGGCGACCACGGCAAATCCGCGCCCCATCTCGCCGGCACGGGCCGCTTCGATGGCCGCGTTGAGGGCCAGCAGGTTGGTCTGGTCGGCGATGCCTTTGATCACATCGACGACGGTGCCGATTTCATCGCTGTCCCTGGCCAGCTGCGCCACGGTGACACCCGTTTCGCCGACCACCGCGGAAAGCCGCTCGATGGCTTCGCGGGTATCCCGCGCCACCTCACGGCCGCGCCCGGTCAGCAAGTTGGCTTGCTGGGTGGCATCGGCGGTGCGCTGCACATGGCTGGCGACTTCCTGGGTGGTCGCGGCCATCTGGTTGACGGCGGCCGAGACCTGCTCGGTTTCGACGCGCTGGCGGTCCAGGCCGGTGGAGCTGGCCGTGGCCAGTCGGTCGGATTGCCCGGCCAGCGCACTGAGTTGCTCGGCGCTGTCCTGCAAACGGGTCAGGCAAGTCTTCAGGCGCGCGTTCTGGCTGAGGAACGCGGTTTCCAGGCGTGCCTGGGGACCGGCTTCATCGCTGTACATCTGTGCGATCAAGGCATCGGAGGTGGATGGCTCGACGCCGACCAGCAAGCGCAGGGTCGCGCGCTGGCGCCACTGTGAGCAGAGCAGCGCCACCGGAACCGCGACGCCCACCGCCACGGCAATGGCCAGCGGCGCGCTGAGGAACAGCCCACCCACCGCGCCGGCAAGGCCGGTGGCGATATACGGCACGCAGCTCATCAAGGCCGGCGCCCAGGTGTCCAGGGCGGCCACGGCGGCTTTACCCTGGCTCAGACGCCGATACAGCGCCTGGGCACGCCGGATCTCATCGGCGGTCGGCTTGACCCTGACCGACTCGAAACCCACCACGCGGTTGCCCTCGAAAATCGGCGTGACATAGGCGTTGACCCAATAATGATCGCCGTTTTTCGAGCGATTCTTGACGATGCCCATCCACGGCAGCCCCTGCTTGAGCGCACGCCACATATGGGCAAACACGGCGGGAGGCACGTCGGGATGGCGCACGATATTCTGCGGCGCCCCGATCAGGTCGGCGCGTTCAAAACCGCTGATATCGACAAAAGCATCGTTGCAGTAAGTGATCATCCCATCCACATCGGTGGCGGAAATGAGCTTCTGCGAAGGCGCGAGGGAAATCTCGCGTTGTGTCACTGGCTGGTTATTGCGCATTCGACTACTCCCTGAATTGCTAGCAGGTCATCGGCAACCGTACAGATAAGTTGATGGTATTTCGTCTGACAAGTGCTCTGGCGTGGCTTTATACCGGTGTCGATAGCGCATCAGCCTTGCCTGTCGGCGGCCGAATGGCGAAAGCACAAGACTTAAAACGCAAATCCCGGATAATGGCGGCCAATTTGAAGTTCGCTATTTTGGTAATCCCGCATGGAAATTAAGGTCAACTTTCTCGACAACCTTCGACTTGAAGCCAAGTTCGATGACTTCACGGTGATCGCCGATCAACCGATTCGCTATAAAGGCGACGGGTCGGCGCCGGGGCCATTCGATTACTTCCTGGCCTCGTCAGCGTTGTGTGCGGCGTATTTTGTGAAGCTGTACTGCCAGACGCGCAATATCCCCACGGAAAATATCCGCCTGTCGCAGAACAACATCGTTGATCCGGAAAACCGCTACAACCAGATTTTCAAGATCCAGGTCGAGCTGCCTGCGGACATTTCCGAGAAGGACCGCCAGGGTATCCTGCGTTCCATCGACCGTTGCACCGTGAAGAAAGTGGTGCAGGCCGGGCCGGAATTCGTCATCGAAGAAGTGGACAACCTCGACGCCGATGCCCAGGCCTTGTTGATGCCCGGCAGCCCATCCGACGCGGGCACTTATATCGCGGGCAAGGACCTGCCGCTGGAGCAGACGATCGCCAATATGTCCGGGATCCTGGCCGGCCTGGGCATGAAGATCGAGATCGCCTCGTGGCGCAATATCGTGCCCAACGTCTGGTCCCTGCATATCCGTGATGCGCACTCGCCGATGTGCTTTACCAACGGCAAAGGCGCGACCAAGGAAGGCGCCCTGGCGTCGGCGTTGGGCGAGTTTATCGAGCGGCTCAACTGCAACTTCTTCTACAACGATCAGTTCTGGGGCGAGGAATTGGCCAACGCGCCGTTCGTGCATTACCCCGATGAGCGCTGGTTCCAGCCGGGGCGCAAGGATGAACTGCCGCCGGAAATCCTCGACGCCTACTGCCTGAAAATCTACAACCGCGACGGTGAGCTGCGCGGTTCCCACCTGTTCGACACCAACTCCGGCAACGAAGAACGTGGCATTGTCTCGCTGCCGTTTGTGCGCCAGTCCGATGGCGAGGTGGTGTATTTCCCGTCCAACCTGATCGAAAACCTCTACCTGAGCAATGGCATGAGTGCCGGCAATACCTTGGCCGAAGCCCAGGTGCAGTGCCTGTCGGAAATCTTCGAGCGCGCGGTCAAGCGTGAAATCATCGAAGGCGAGTTCGCGCTGCCGGACGTGCCGGCCGAGGTGCTGGCGAAGTACCCCGGTATCCTGGCCGGTATCGAAGGCCTGGAAGCCCAGGGCTTCCCGGTGCTGGTCAAGGATGCGTCGCTGGGCGGTGAATTCCCGGTGATGTGCGTGACCTTGATGAACCCGCGTACCGGAGGCGTATTCGCCTCATTCGGCGCGCACCCGAGTATGGAAGTGGCCCTGGAGCGCAGCCTCACCGAACTGCTGCAAGGCCGCAGCTTCGAAGGCTTGAACGATTTGCCGCAGCCAACCTTTGAAGGCCATGCAGTCACCGAGCCGAACAACTTTGTTGAACACTTCATTGACTCCAGCGGTGTGGTGTCGTGGCGCTTCTTCAGTGCCCAGTCGGATTACGAATTCGTCGAGTGGGACTTCTCGGGCCAGGGTGAAAACTCCAACGCCGAAGAGGCCGCGACCCTGTTCGGCATCCTCGACAATATGGGCAAGGAGTCGTACATGGCGGTGTACGAGCACCTTGGCGCCACGGCCTGCCGCATCCTGGTGCCGGACTACTCGGAAATCTACCCGGTGGACGACCTGATCTGGGACAACACCAACAAGGCCCTGTTTTTTCGCGCCGACATCCTCAACCTGCACAGCCTCAGCGATGCCGAGCTCAAGGCCCTGGCCGAGCGCCTGGTGGAGAGCGAGCTGGACGACTACACCGATATCACCACCTTGATCGGCATCGAGTTCGACGACAACACCGCCTGGGGCCAGTTGACCATCCTGGAATTGAAGCTGCTGATCTACCTCGCGTTGCAGCAGTACGAAGACGCCAAGGAACTGGTGGAAATGTTCCTGCAGTACAACGACAACACCGTCGAGCGCGGCCTGTTCTACCAGGCGGTGAACGCGGTGCTGGAGATGGAACTGGACGAAGACCTGGAACTGGCGGACTACGAGGCCAACTTCCGACGGATGTTCGGTAACGAGCGGATGGACGCCGTGATCGGCTCGGTGAATGGCAGCGTGCGTTTCTATGGCTTGACGCCGACCAGCACCAAGCTGGAAGGGCTGGACCGGCATCTACGCTTGATCGAGAGCTACAAGAAACTGCACAGCGCGCGGGCCAATATCACCTCGGCCTGACGCACTGACCCGTGTGGGAGGCGCCACTACCTCTTCGAGATAGTGTTGTCGCGCATGCCTATGCCGTTCAGTTAAGTGCACATCGCCTTCTGTAGGAGCGAGCTTGCTCGCGAAAAACGTCAACGATAACGCGTGTTTCCTGAATCAACGCGGCGCCTGTGAGTTCTTCGCGAGCAAGCTCGCTCCTACAAAAAAGCCTTAACTGAACGGCATTGGGGCTTGCCCCTCCCACCTGGGATTCATGGGGGCTGGAGGATTTATATCCGGGCCAAGGCTTGCGCCAGGTCCGCCCGCAGATCCTCGACATCCTCAACCCCCACCGACAACCGCACCAACCCATCGCCAATACCCAATTGCGCGCGCGTGGCGGCGGGGATGCTTGCGTGGGTCATGATTGCCGGGTGTTCGATCAGGCTTTCCACGCCCCCCAGGCTTTCGGCCAAAGCGAAGATTCTGACGTTTTCCAGGAAGCGCCGGGCGCCGGCCAGGTCGCTGTTCAAATCCACCGAAATCATCCCGCCAAACCCGCGCATCTGTCGACGCGCCAGTGCGTGCTGGGGATGGGACGCCAGGCCGGGATAGTGAACCCGTGACACTTGCGGTTGTTGTTCCAGCCAGGTCGCCAATTCCAGTGCATTGCTGCAATGGCGCTCCATGCGCAGGGCCAGGGTTTTCACGCCGCGCAGGGTCAGGAAGGCATCGAAGGGCCCGGCGATCGCGCCGACCGAGTTTTGCAGGAAGCCCAGGCGTTCGGCCAGTTCCGGGTTGTCGCCAACGATGGCGATGCCGCCGATCACGTCGGAGTGGCCATTGAGGTACTTGGTGGTGGAGTGCACCACGATGTCGAAACCCAGCTCCAGCGGGCGCTGGATCCACGGGCTGGCGAATGTGTTGTCGGCCACGCAGAGGATGCCGCGGTCACGGCAGATGCGCGCGATGGCGCTGAGGTCGGTCAGGCGCAGCAACGGGTTGCTTGGGGTTTCAACCCAGACCATGCGCGTGTCGTCTTGCAACGACGCTTCAAACGCCGCGCCATCGCTCAGGTCGACAAAGCTGAAACGGTGCCCCGCGCTGCGCTGGCGCACCTTGTCGAACAGGCGAAATGTGCCGCCGTACAGGTCGTTGCCGGAGACGATATGGGCGCCTGCATCGAGTAATTCCAATACGGTGGAAATCGCCGCCAGCCCCGAGGCAAAGGCAAACGCCTGGCTGCCGCCTTCTAGGTCGGCCACGCAACGCTCCAGGGCAAAGCGCGTGGGGTTATGGGAGCGGCCGTAGTCGAACCCCTTGTGTACGCCGGGGCTGTCTTGCAGGTAGGTGGAGTTGGCGTAGATCGGCGGCATCAGCGCGCCCGTGGTCGGGTCGGGTGATTGCCCGGCGTGGATCACACGGGTGGCAAACGCGCTTTTATCGGGCTGACTCATGCAAGGGACCTCCGTAGGTGATTGAGCAGGTCGACGCGGGTGATCAGGCCGTGGAAGCCCGAAGCGTCGGCGATGATGGCGACCAGGCCGCGATCCAGTTCCGCCTGCAATTCGGCCAGGCTGGCGCTGGGGGCCAGGGTTTGCACTTTATCGGTCATGGCGCTGGCGACGATCATCGAGAAATCCGCGGCGTCATGGTGCAGGCCCAGCAGGATGTCGGATTCGTCGATCACCCCCACCAATGTCTGTCCGTCCACCAGCACCGGCAGTTGCGAGACATCGGCCAGGCGCATGCGCTGGAAGGCGGTGAGCAGGGTGTCGTCGGGGCTCACGCTGATCACGCGGCCATCTTCGAAGCGGCGGGCGATCAGGTCGCGCAGGTCGCCGTAGTGCTTGTATTGCAGCAGGCCCGCATCCTTCATCCATTGGTCGTTGTAGACCTTTGACAGGTAGCGCGTGCCGGTGTCGCAGACGAACGTGACCACGCGCTTGGGCTCGGTCTGCGCACGGCAATAGCGCAGCGCGGCGGCGAACAGGGTACCGGTGGAGGAACCGCCGAGAATGCCCTCGGCCTTGAGCAGTTGGCGGGCGTGGTCGAAGCTTTCTTCATCGCTGATGGAATAGGCTTGGCGCACGCTGGAGAGGTCGGCGATCGACGGAATGAAATCCTCGCCAATGCCTTCCACCGCCCACGAGCCTGGCGTTTCCAGGCGGCCACTGCGGCTGTATTCCGCCATTACCGAGCCCACCGGGTCGGCCAGCACCATGGCCAGGTCGGGTTGTACGCGCTTGAAAAAGCGGGTCAGGCCGGTGAGGGTGCCCGCTGAGCCGACCCCCACCACAATCGCGTCCACGTCGTGCTGGGTTTGCGCCCAGATTTCCGGGGCAGTGCTGGTTTCATGAGCCAGGGGGTTGGCCGGGTTGTTGAACTGGTCGGCGAAGAACGCGTCGGGAATGCCCTTGGCCAGGCGCGCGGCCACGTCCTGGTAATACTCGGGGTGGCCCTTGCCCACATCGGAGCGGGTGATATGCACTTCGGCGCCCATGGCCTTGAGGTGCAGCACTTTTTCCGTGGACATCTTGTCGGGCACTACCAGCACGACCCGGTAGCCCTTGGCCCGGCCTACCAGCGCCAGGCCCAGACCGGTGTTGCCGGCGGTGGCTTCGATAATGGTGCCGCCAGGGCGCAGGCGGCCGTCGCGTTCGGCGGCGTCGATCATGGCCAGGCCGATGCGGTCCTTGATGGAACCACCGGGGTTTTGCGATTCGAGCTTGAGAAACAGGGTGCAGGGGCCGGTATCGAAACGGCTGACGCGTACCAACGGCGTGTTGCCGATCAGTTCGAGGACGGCGGGGCGGGAAGGCGTAGGCATGTCGTCACCTGGTTACGGGATGGGCGTAGGGTGGGGGACAGCAAAAGGCAAAGCATGGCTTGGAACATAGGCCGGTATCGGGCGGCTCGCAACCGAGCGGTCGGCTGGGTGTCTTTTTTTGGCGCATGGGCGACGCTCGGGTGCGCCATCAACGAGCAGGCCCGAGCACCTGGATGGGCACGCGAGCCCGCTCATCACAGCGTTTCGGCCTTTGGCCTGGGGTTTGCTTTAAGACAGGTCAACTTGGATACAAGATGGGAATCCCTATGCAGAGCGTTATCGGCTGGACCCTTGGCGAATGGCACGCGGCCTATCGCAGCGGGGCGATGACCCCCGACCGGTTGTTGAGCCTGGCGGCGCAATACAGCGCGGATGACAGCGCCTGGATTGCCCGCGCACAACCTGAGCAATTGGCCATGCAACTGGCGCAATTGAACGACAGGCTGGACGCGGTGGGCGGCGATATCGACAAGTTGCCGCTGTACGGCGTGCCATTCGCCATCAAGGACAACATTGACGCGGCGGGCTGGGACACCACGGCAGCCTGCCCGGAATTCGCCTACAGCCCAACGTCGGACGCGGCCGTAGTCGCCAAACTGCGAGCGGCAGGTGCGATTCTGATGGGCAAGACCAACCTGGATCAATTCGCCACTGGCCTGGTGGGCACGCGCTCGCCGTATGGTGCGGTGGGTAACAGTTTCAATGCCGATTACGTCAGCGGCGGTTCCAGCTCCGGCTCGGCGTCGGTGGTTGCCCGCGGGCTGGTGGCGTTTGCGCTGGGCACCGACACCGCAGGCTCGGGCCGAGTACCGGCAGGGTTCAACAATATCGTCGGATTGAAACCGACCAAGGGCCGGTTTTCGAATACGGGCCTGGTGTCGGCCTGTCGCACGTTGGATTGCATCTCGGTGTTCGCCCTGACCGTGGAGGATGCCGCCGCGGTGGCGCAGGTCGCACAGGGCTATGACGCCAGCGACGCATACTCGCGTAGCAACCCCTACACGGCGCCGGTGAGCGTGGGTGCCTCGATCAAGCTGGCAATACCGGCGAGCCTGGAGTTCTTCGGCGATACGCAGAAC
Organism: Pseudomonas gorinensis; assembly: GCF_042015035.1. NCBI lineage: Bacteria > Pseudomonadati > Pseudomonadota > Gammaproteobacteria > Pseudomonadales > Pseudomonadaceae > Pseudomonas > Pseudomonas gorinensis. The sequence goes on along the minus strand of NZ_CP167125.1, from coordinate 4,197,137 downwards.
CAGGCGGTGTTCGAGCAGGCGGTCGAGCACTTCAAGGCGTTGGGCGCGGTGATCAGCGAGGTGGATTTCAGTGCGTTCAAGGCCCTGGCCGACCAGTTGTATTCGGGTCCCTGGGTCGCAGAACGCACGGTGGCCCTGGAAGGCATGCTCGAACACCAGCCGCAGGCCATCAACCCGGTGGTGCGCGGCATTGTCGAAAATGGCCTCCAGTACAGCGCCTGCGATGCCTACAAGGCCGAATACCTGCGGGCCGAACTCAGTCGCCGCATCAACGACACCTTGGCGGGGTTCGACGCCTTGCTGGTGCCGACCTCGCCGACGATTCGCACGCGCGCCGACATGGTGCTGGAGCCGGTGCGCTACAACGCGCAATTCGGCTACTACACCAACTTCACCAACCTGGCGGACCTGTCGGCGCTGGCGCTGCCGGCGGGCCTGCGAGCGGACGGTCTACCGTGCGGCATTACCCTGCTCGCACCGGCCTGGCATGACAGCGCCCTGGCGCACCTGGGCCAGCGCTGGCAGGCCAGCCTTGAGTTGCCGCTCGGCGCAACCGAACGCCAACTGCCGGCACCCGCTGCTGCCCAACAGGCACCCGGTACCGTGCGCGTGGCGGTGGTGGGCGCCCACCTGAGCGGCATGCCGTTGAACTTCCAACTGACCACACGCAACGCCGTGCTGGTGGAGCAGACCCTCACGGCCAGCACTTATCGTTTGTATGCGCTGCCCGGCACCGTGCCGCCCAAGCCGGGGCTGGCCAGGGCGGACGGTGGCCGATCGATCATCGTCGAGCTGTGGGACATGCCTATCGCCCGTTTTGGCGAGTTCGTCGTCGAAATTCCCGCACCGCTGGGGATCGGCACCCTGATGCTGGCGGATGGACGCAGTGTCAAAGGCTTTATCTGCGAACCCTGGGCCCTGGCGGATGCGCTGGATGTCACTGAGTTTGGCGGCTGGCGCGCCTATGTCACCAGCAAGGGGTAAGCATGCCGCTTTCAACGCTGAAAAAACCGCGCGAGCGCCCGGACAGCCTGGCCGAGCAGATCTATGCGCAACTCAAGGCGGATATCTTCGACTTTCGCCTGTTGCCTGGCGACCGTTTCAGCGAGGGCGAAGTGGCCGAGCGCATGAGTGTCAGCCGTACACCCGTGCGCCAGGCGCTGTACCGCCTGGAACGGGAAGGCTACCTGGCGGTGTACTTCCGCAGCGGCTGGCAGGTGAAACCGTTCGACTTCACCTATTTCGAAGAGCTGTATGACGTGCGGATCGTGCTGGAACTGGCCGCTGTCAGCCGTTTATGCGCGATGGAGCAACCGAACCCGATCTTGCAAGGGCTGCAGGCGACCTGGCTGGTGGAGGAATGTGAGCGCCTGCAGGACAGTCAGGCGGTGTCGGCGCTGGATGAACACTTTCACTGCGCCCTGGTGCAAGCCACCGGCAACCGTGAGATGGCACACATGCACTACGCCCTTACGGAAAAGATCCGCATCATCCGGCGCCTCGACTTTACCCAGGCTTCACGCATTGCGGCGACGTACGAGGAGCATGGGCAAATACTCACCGCGATCCTGCAACGGCGTGTCGATCAGGCGCAGCACTTGCTCAAGCGGCATATCGAACTGAGCAAGCAGGCAGTGCGCGAGATCACCTTGCATCGGTTGCAGATGGCCAAGCCGCGCACGCCTTGAGCAAGCCCGTAGGCGCGAGCTTGCTCGCTCCTACACAGGCATCATTGTGCCAGGGCGGAGAGCGGCTGCACCCGTGCAATCAGCGCCGCGCTGGCCCGCTGCATGGGTGCGCGCAATTCGCTGCCGATCAAGCCCTGCAATGCCAACGCCGCTTTCACCGGTGCCGGGTTGGGCTCCATGAACAACGTCTGGATCAGCGGCAGCAGCTGGAAAAACGTCTGCCGCGCTTCGGCCAACTGGTTATCCCGCACCTGCTGCCACAGCGCCACAAACTGTTCGGTATGCACGTGGGCCGACGCCGCGATGGCACCGCTGGCACCCAGGCACAGCGCGTTGAAGAGCTGGATATCCTCGCCACACAGCACATCCACTTCGCCACTGGCCAGCAGTGCCAGGGTATTGCCGAGGTTGCCGCCACAGTCCTTGACCGCCTTGATGCGCTCATGGGCGACGATGTTCAGCAGGGTGGCCTGCTCGAAGGTCACGCCGGTGCGATAGGGGATGTCATAGAGAATGATCGGCACACTGGACGCATCGGCCACCGTACGAAAAAACGCTTCGAGGCCGGCCTGGGAAGGGCGGATATAGCTGGGCGCCGGCACCAGTAAACCGGCCACGGGGCGCTTGAGGACTTGGTCCTGGAACTGCAGCAATTCAATCTGGTTATTGCCCGCCAGGCCCATCACCACACGGTGCGCCGGCACCCACTGCAACACGGCATCGAGCACGGCCAGTTGTTCCTGGCGGCTCAGCGACGCGGCTTCACCGGTGGTGGTGCAGACCATGATCCCGGCCACGTGCTTTTCCAGCAAATGCTCAACCAAACGGCGCAGGCCGATAAAGTCGAGGGCGCCGTCGTGAAACGGCGTGACCACGGGAACCCAGATACCTTGAAACGCTGACATGCTCTTTCTCCTGATGGTTGACCGATTAAGTCACCGCCAGAAGGGCAGAGGGAATTGTGCAAGGGGAGGGTGTCCGTCGCGCTCAATGTCCTGTCAGCTCATCTGACGGGACAGCGCGCCCCGGTCACATGAGCGACTGTTTCTTCGATTTGAGGGCGTGTGCAGCGCAACCTTGCGCCTTGGCAATCAAGCCAATGACGGAAAAGTTAACCAGCGACGTTGCGCACATGAGCGGGCACACCCTGAAGAAGGCCTCCATCTTCAGGGTGTGTGAGCAAATGTGTCAACCTGATTGAAGGTGTTTTTCACCTTGTGGACGGTTACTCGAATTTATCGATGCGTGTATCGGAGTAGAAAAACTCATTCTTGTCCGTGCTCGACTCCAGGAAGTACGCATAGTCCGTCAGGTAGAACAGGTGGTTAACCCGGTTGTATTTGTCGTTGTCGTTGCGGCACGACAGGGCCTTGGCGCTGCCCAGCAGGTTGGGGTTGAGTTCACTGGCCGGCAATTGGCGCTCGACCACGCAGCGCGTGATGGTCTGTTTGTCGTAGTTGCCAATCACACTGTTGAGGGTCGAACGGGTGCTTTGGTAGACCAAGGTGTCGCCCACCGGCAGGGCTTTCCAGTTACCGGTGAAACTCAGCTGGGTCGTCGTCGTGCTTTCGGCCATGCTGCCGCCGAAGGTGCTCTTGGACACCAGGTCGATCAGGTTTCGCCAGCTTACCGATTGGGATTCGTAGCCTTCGCCACGCAGGGCGATCGACAGCTGGCCGCTGGCGGCGTCGCGGCTGATGAACTGCTCACTGGTCGAGTTACTGGTCTTGCCTTTCATGGTCGAGGTGCCCGTGAAGTGCACGTACTTCAGGCTGCGGGTCGGTTTGTCCTGGTCAAATTGCGCCAGTGCCGCCAGCACCGGTGGCTGTACCGAGCCCAAGGCGATGGTCGCCGGGGCCTTCAGGCGCGGCTTGAACAGTGGCAGCGCGGCGATCTTCTCGGGGGTGGCGCAGACGCTGTTGAACAGCAATTCATAGTCGGTATCGCTGCCGACAATGTTGCGTGGCGTCGGGAAACTGTCGACCCGGCCGTCACTGACCCGATTGCGTGCATCCAGGTCATAGCCGGCCAGCTCCTTGTAGGTGCCGTTAGCGCAGGACACGGCAAAGTGCTCGCGCTTTTGCGCGTAAGGCGCGTCGTAGGGCAGGTCGTTGAGCACCGTTGGGTTATCGAAAGCCGCCCAGAAGCGGACTTCGCCCTCCACGGTCTTGATGCTCGCGGCGTCAATCAGTACCCAATTGCCACGTTCATCCGTCTTGACCAGGCGCCAGTCTGGCTTGGGGGTCTGGGCGCACGCGCGCACGAAGGTCGGGTTGGCGGCCAGCTTCGCGTGCAGGTCGGCTGACAATTTGCGGGCTTCGGTGTAGCGCCCGGCCTTGAGTGGGTAGACCCGCTGCGAACCGTCGAGGTACAGCAAGGACAGTTGCGGCGAAGAACACGCGGCCTCGAACTGCATGGTGCGGCGTGCACCCGGCGTCGACAGCGGCATCAGCAGCTCGAAACTGAGCAGATCGCCTTCGCGCACGATGCTGTTTTCCACCAGCGGCTGGGCGAGGGTGTCGGCGAGCATCTGGTCGACTTTGCTGGCCTGGGTGGCGCAGCCGGACAGGGTGGCAAGGCCGCCCACTAACAAAAGGGTAGAGAAAAAGCGCACAGGAGCCTCTTTGAGTCCATTCAGGGATGTAAGGATGACGGCAAGTGGCGCCGAATCTTTAGCGTGCAGGGTGTGGCGGGGGCAAAGTCTAGTCAGCGTGGCGCGCTCTGTACAACGCCTGTGCAGCGGCCTTTGGGCCGTAGAGTGCCCCAAGGCGCTGCCGGGTGTGTTCAGCGATTGGCGATTGCGGCCTCAATCGTGGCGATGTCGATCTTGGTCATGCTCATCATCGCCTCGAAGGCGCGCTTGGCCGTTGCCGGGTCCGAATGGGTCACGGCGGCCGACAGCACGCGCGGGGTGATCTGCCACGACAACCCCCACTTGTCCTTGCACCACCCGCAGGCACTCGGCTGGCCGCCGTTGTCGATAATGGCCTGCCACAGGCGATCGGTTTCGGCCTGGTCATCGGTGGCCACCTGAAACGAAAATGCCTCGGTGTGCGGGAACGCCGGGCCGCCGTTCAGGCCGATACACGGGATGCCCATGACAGTGAAATCGACGGTCAGGACGTCGCCCTGTTTACCCGCAGGGTAATCGCCAGGCGCGCGGTGGATGGCATTGACCCGGCTGTCCGGGAAGGTCTTGGCATAGAAATTCGCGGCCTCCTCAGCGGTGCCGTTGTACCAGAGGCAGAGGGTGTTTTTATGCGTCATCTCAGGGCTCCACGGTGGATGGGTGTGTGGAGTCTAGACAATGGGCTGAGGCGCGGCAGTCGCGCTTGTCGGCCCGGCACAGCCCTTACAGCTGGCGTTCGATCGCGGCCTTATCAATCACCGACCAGACGTGGGCGATCTTGCCGTCGACGTATTCATAAAAGACATTTTCGGAGAACGCGACCTTCCGACCGTTGATCGGCAAGCCGAAGAACTCACCCTTGGGCGTGACGTTGAAATTCAACCGGCTGGCGAGGGTGGGCGGGTCGGCGACCAGCAACTGGATGTGGAAGACCAGGTCGGGAATTTCGCGAAAGTCCCGTTCGAGCATGGCGCGGTAACCGGCGACGCCCACGAGGCGGCCATTGTAGGTCACGTCCTGGTGCAGCAGATTGGGCAAGCGTTCCCAGTCCTGCTGGTTGAGGCAGTGGATGTATTCGCGGTAAAGACTGGCCAGCGCATTTCTGTCCATCTCATTCATTTCGAACCCTCCGTCAAGCCCGTCGCGCCATCAACAACACCGTTGCCGCTGCCGACAACAACCCCGCACAGCAGCGATTGAAGACACGCTTGCCCCGCGGCTCGGCAAACCAGCGGCGCATATGCAGGCCCATATAGGCATAGACGCTGATCGCGATCCATTCCAGCGCCAGGAACAGCGCGCCCAGTACAGCGAACTGCGGCGTGATCGGCTGGCCCGGTACCACGAACTGGGGGAGGAAGGCGGTGAAGATCAGGATGGCTTTGGGGTTGCCTGCCGCCACCAGGAACTCCTGACGCGCCAGTGCCCACAGGCTGACCTTGGGAGTTGCTGACTCCGCGTGCGCCTGTGGATTCGCACCCCACAGTTGAAACGCCAGATAAAACAGATACGCCGCGCCCAGAATCTTGATCCCGTAGAACAACAACTCAGAGGTTTGCAACACTACCGCGAGGCCGGCTGAGGCAAGGGCGATCATACCGGCGAAGGCGAGCAAGCGGCCAATGCCTGCCAGGCAGGATGTGCGGTAGCCGTAGCGCGTGGAGTTGCTTACGGACAACAGGTTATTCGGGCCAGGCGCCATGTTCAGGGCGAAGCAGGCGGGGAGGAAGAGGGCGAGGGTGGCGAGGTCCATGGCGGCTCCGGGTTTGAGCGGACGGGGAGGGGCGAGGATAAGGGGGTTGGGGGCGGTTGGACAATGTGTGTACGGCCAACACGCCTGGCTTTTTTGCGGGATGGATCATCGGTCAGCCCCCCTTCAAGCTCTGTAAAAAGCTTGGGCAATACTGGGGGGAAGGCTTCAACAACATTTGACGTTAGCAAACACCTCGAGAAGAAAGCATGTTTGGAACGGAGCGGCCGGTTTTTCTTCAAGTCGTCTTGAATCCCGTCCGAGAGCATCGTGCCCGTTTTGAAGCATTGTCTGATGCCCAGGTAGAACAAACTACGCTATCGGTCTGCGGTGAATGGTTCGACGCAGGAGTCATCTGATCAGCTCGCACTGCGCTGATACGCAACTGTGGATGGGAAGACCGGTTCGCCTGGTCGTTGGCACGACGATACCTGTGTCCTGCGACTAACCAGGGGCCATTTCTCGCAGCAACGCGGCTCGCGATGAAATGGCAACAGACCCTAGAGCTGAAAGCGCGAGATGTTCTCTCGCAATGTCACGCTGGTGCGTGCCAATCCTTCGCTTTCCTGCTGAGCGCTGCGGAAGGCGGCAGCGGATTGCTCGGCGCTTTCGCTGACGGTCACGATGCCCCGGCTGATCTGCTCGGCAACGGTACTCTGCTGCTCGGCGGCCGCGGCGATTTGGTGGTTCATGCCGTTGATCCGCTCGATCATGGTTACGATCGTGCTTACCGCGTCACCGGCCTCGGAAACGCCGGACACCGACTGCGCACTGGAGCGTTTGCAGCGTTGCATATGCTGCGAGGTCTCGTCGGCAATTTTCTGCAGACTGGCGATCAGCCCCTCAATCTCTGAGGTGGCCTTCTGGGTACGCTGTGCCAGGCTGCGGACCTCGTCGGCTACCACCGCGAAGCCGCGTCCAGCCTCGCCAGCACGTGCAGCTTCGATGGCTGCGTTGAGGGCCAGCAGGTTGGTCTGGTCGGCCACCGACTTGATCACCTCAAGCACGCCGCCGATATTGCCGGTTTCATTCTTCAGCCGGCCCATGGCGATGTTGGACTGTTCGATTGTCTCGGCCAGCTCGCCGATCATGTTGACGGCATCTTTGGCCTTCTGCTGGCTGTACAGGGCCGCGCTATCGGCATCGCTGGCGGCACTGGCGGCGGATTCGGCATTGCGCGCGACATCCTGCACGGTGGCGGCCATTTGGTGAACGGCGGTGACGATCTGCTCGACCTCGCACTGTGCCATGGCCACGCTCTCGGCGTTTCTCAGGCTCGATTGGCTAAGTTCCTGGCTGGATTCGGCCACGCTCTGTGAGGACAGGTTTATGCCCTTGGTCATGTCCCGCAGGTTCTCCTGCATGCTCAGCAGGGCGGCCATGATGCTGGCTTGTGGTGGCTCAATCGTGCGCTCGCTAGCGCGCAAATCGCCCTGGGCAACTCGTTGGGCGAGCTGGTTGAGTTCACTCGGTTCGGCACCCAGCGCGCGCAGCAGGTTGCGGCTGATGACGTAGCCCAGTACCGCGGCTAGTAAGACGGCCAGCGCAGTAATGGCGAGCAGCAGGTTGCGTTGTGACAGATAGTCTGCGTCATTTTCGCTGACCTGCTGGTCTGCCTTCTGGTTGGTGTAGCGCAGGAATTCGCCAATTGCCTGGGTCAGCTCGGCCAGTAAGGGTGTGCACTGCTCACTGACCATGCGCAGGGCCTCGTCGTTTTCACCCTTGAACAGGTGTTCGGCAATGGTGTGTGCTACCGGTTTGTAGCGGCTCTCGACCTGCTCGATGGTTGAGAACAGTTCACGTGCCTTGGGCGACACATCATCATGGCTATCAATTGCCTGGCGTAGCGCGGCGAGGCTGCCGGCCACCATTTGTTCGTTGATGGCAATTGCGCCTCGCTGCTGTCCTCTCGCGGTGACATTGCTGTTCAAGGCGATGTTACGCAGGGCAATCGCGCGCTGGGCGGCGGCGTCGTTCAGTGTGTTGGCGAGGCGGGCGCGCGCATCAATGCCATTAACGTAGAGAAAAAAGTCCTTATTGCTGTTAGCCAGGGCGTACAGCGAGATAGCGGCGATCAGCAGCATAAACGCGAGCAGGCTGGCATAGCCGGCATAAAGACTGGTCCGTGTAGAGAGCCGGGGAGTGTGCGATGGCATGATGTACCTGCGTAGTGGGAGGAGCGGTTTAGGGACACCTGCAAGCGTATGTATTCGCCCTTGGTCCGCATCCTGCGCAGGTATTCTTTTGTCCGACGGCAACCAGTAGCGGTGTTATTTTCTGGCTAGTCGAAACTTGTACAGATTTTAGTGTTTGTACAAGTCTTGTACAACTATATTGGTGTGATGTCGTCATGGCATCACTCAATCCCGATGAACGGTCAGTAACCTCCGATTTCTGGCAGGCGCGGGAAATAGAGGCCTGGCTATCGGGCTGATGACTGTTTGGCGGCGATACAGCCCAAGGCCATCTTTGGGCCGATAGAATCCTGCGAGCGCTGTAAAAATGCGTGGCGTAATTTCTGTACAGGTATTTTGTATGGGGATGAGCTAGGGCGCGCTAATTGTGAGCATGCGCTGCGCTAGGGGCTGTTGCCGTTTCATCGCGAGCCGCGTTGCTGTGAGAAATGGCTCCCGGTTATGGGGGACGAGTTCATTCTCGGATCTCCATGCGAGATGGCGGGGGAGGTTTGCCCAACGTGCGGCGAGGAGGTTATGCAAATGGCGAGCAATGGCGTTGACTGCCCCACTTGCGGGATATCCATGCCGGCTGGCCGAGCATGAGAGGGGCTGGCGGATTCATCGACATGAACGTCTGATTGGTCGATTTTGCCAGCGGGGTTTGAGCAGCGCCACAGCCGGCCATTTACAACAAAATAACGCCCGTCCAGGGTTCTAGGGTTCATGAACCTAGCTCCAGGTGTGCGACCCTATTTTTCATCTTATACCTGTCGATATAGAGAGCAGCCGTTCAAGCTGTGGACACGTTTAGCCGCGTCCAACCCACCCTGTTTACAAATACCTGCTGACACGAAGGATCCTGTGCATGCTCCAATCCCTGCTCGACAAAATCTTCAGTCGTCCTCTGACTCAGGAAGGATTTGCCAAAAAATTTATCGAGTCAGCCCGCAAGGCTGGCTACAGCGAGGCCATGGACTTTCAGGCTAGCGAGTTTCGCATCCGTCATAACAATGGCTCGTACTTCAATCTTCATAACGCCTTTCGCGACTATCAAAATGGAGACAAGACCCAGAAGGCCGCAATTCTGAATGGGTACGTATCGACTCTGTTGGAGTCTGGCCAGAGAACCGGGACGGTCTTTGAAAACGTGAAAGCACAATTACGTCCGGTGATTCGAAATCTTGCCATGCTTGAGGAAGTTCGACTGGAGCACGCCAGAAATGGTGGCGACAAGCCGCACGATGTCGTTTATCAGTCCTTGGGCCGCGACTGTGTGATTATGCTTGCCGTCGACTCTCCCGAGTCCACCGCCACCCTTACGAGAGGCCCTGAAGCGCAGTGGGGTGTCACAATGGATGAGGCAGTGGCGATCTCCATTGAGAACTTGCGCGATGCTACGCACGAGGCCTTCGGTGAGATCATCCCTGGGCTCTACGCCGCGCAGTGGGCGGACGGATACGACACCAGCAGAGTCTTGTTGCCAGATGTTCTACAGCGCGCACCCGTTAAAGGTCGACCGGTATTCATGATCCCCAGCCGTGACGTCTTGATGGTCACGGGCGACAAGGACGAGCAAGGCATCCGTCAGATGGTCGAGCTTAGCTTCAAAGCGCTTGAGAGGGGCAGGGCAGTCTCCACCGACATTTATACCTATGACGGGCGCGATATCGTCCCATTTCACCCTGATGATGAAGGGGTCAATAACCGTCTGGCCACGCTGGAACATTTGCTGCTCCAGGGTAGCTACAGTAATCAGAAAGAGTTGCTCGATAAGGTCAATCTGGAAACGAGCGTCGATGTGTTTGTTGCCTCGTACCTTCTCTACGAGCTGTCTGACCAGAACGGCAAAACCGTATCGATGAGCGCTTGGACAAAAGGTGTGCCGACCCTATTGCCCAAGAGTGATCGCATCGTGTTGGTTGAACCCGTTGAGGGTGGGGAACCTACAGTCAAAACCGTTCTATGGAGCGAGTTTGAATCCGAGCTTGGCGATCTGCTGACTACAGAAACTGGCTATCCACCTCGCTATCGGACACTAGGATTTCCTTCGGCAGAGCAGCTTAATCGCCTGACTGCCTTGTGATCGCCGCTCAACTAATCTGGCGCACTGCGATGGAGGTATGAATGCCCGACACTTACAGCGCGCATGATCATGCGAACCGCAATCAGGCAGAAATCCTCGCCAGCAACCATTGCGCTTGCTTTGGTTGCTATGCGGTATTTCCTGCTTCTGATGTGACACGGTTTACTGAGACCACGGCATGGTGTCCAAAATGCGAGGCTTTCAGTACGGTCGTTGGCGATGCCTCCGAGCTGCCTTTGGATTGAGAGTTTCTGGAGGTAGTTCACGATCACTGGATCGGGCCTCAAGATTGGTTGGATGAGATGGCGGCGCAGACTCATGCGATCGCAACTGCTGTTTACAGGCAGACAAGCACAACGATGGATGAGGAACGAGTTCGTCCTTGGTGGAAGTTTTGGCGATGACACTCCCAATTATCCAGCGATTGCATGTGATCAGTAGGAGTGACCGCTTTTGGCCGGTTGCCTATCTCTAAGGGCTGCAGTCGGCCAAGAGCAGACGTTCGAACCTAAGGTAATGCGATGAAGAGAACAACAAGAATGACTGCACCACTGACCAGTAACGCAGCAACCCAGCCTGGACCTGGCTGGACGTTTGACCCTGATCGCATGATCCGAATAGCCGATTGTCATTCGATCATCGAAGTTCTTCGCCACATCAAACACAGTGGGCCGGAATGGGTGCATCGTAACGTCCACATTTGCTTTCCCGGCCCATCAAATGCCTGGGCTTTGGTGTACCCGCTTCAGAATGCCAGTGCCCCGTACTTTGACTTCATGTATACCCACAAAGAGCCGCCTCAGGAAGCACTGTCCGCACTGCTAGGGAAGTATCCACAGTGTTCCGTCATCGACTGGTCGCCCGGACGCTTGGCCTGCATCGAAGCTCAGGGGGTAGATGTTGAGACGCTCGCTGAAATTATCCGGGATCTAGCTGAAGCTGCTTGGGATGAGCACATCACGTTCGTCGATGCTTCGTACGAGGAAATGGGTAAAGCGTGACCCAAGAGCGGACAGTCGACCTTAGCTTCTCAAGCGCGTGCGCAAAGACCACGTCTTGGGCAACAATCGACCAGACGGGAACGGAACGCAGGTCACCATAATCGAAGGAATGTTTGTTATGAGCCACCTTAACAACGACTTGAGGGCCGATTTCGTTGAGGCACTTGAGGAAATCTCGACGCTGATGTCCATTGCATACGACCAGCTCGGCCCTGTACCGGAAGACCATGCATTAGCTCAGGCAGGTTTAGAGAATGGTGGTGAAATAGTTCTGGATTATGTCGATCACAACGAGGCTGGAGTAGCGTTCGAACACCTGCTTTACATGATTAACGAACCACCGCTCGTTGTTTCTGAAAAATGCATAAAAATTTTAGCTCGGATCGCGAAGTCCTTGAGGATGCCATTCACGAGGTGACAAAAATTTACCCACCTGAAGGTCAGCTTTGGGTCGATTACGGCCCTCGCGACAGGCAGAGATCGGCCAAAAGCGGCGTTCGATCCACTACCTTCCAGCCGAAAAGCGGAAACTTCCCGATCTATGAAAGCTAGTCTCTAAGGGTACGCATTATTTCCTCGACCACATGCTTCGTGTATTTCTCACTGGGGTCAGTTTCCGGTGTGTCGTTACTGCGGAACCATTCACCTTGATCGAATGCCTGGTAAAGCGAGAAAGCGGGCTGAGGCATATCGTTAGTCATGCCAACTTCAACCACAGCATTTATGATCCCGTTCATAACGCCGTCGCAAAAATCATAGGGTAGAGATCCTTGTAGATAGCCTTCCGCAACCGCGACGGACAGTCCGTTCAGCACATCATGCGGTGCAACGCCGAACCTTTCGCAAATGGGGACTAGATCACTCAGCGTTAAACCCTCTGCTTCCGCTTTCATCGACAGTTCCTTGAGTTCGACCTTCGATAACACCATGATCATGAGCTTCTTCCGGTTAGGTGCGAAGGTAGCGCTTACAGAGTGGGCGCACAGCGGTGCCACACTTCAATTCCATGCTGCAATACGGATTCATGGTCGGTCAACTTCAACTACGGCAATGTCCGCTTCTGGCCCAGAGTGTGTAAAAACGGGCCAGTGCAATGTCGGCACGTAGCCCCGACGGTTTTTGCTATGTAGTCGCTCGGGGTAAGCCCTGCGGGTCGTCACTAGGGTCTTGGAGGCTTCAATAAAGCCCCTACGATGCCAGGTGGGCAACAAAGCCAACCATTTCAGGCTGACAACGCCTTCATTAAGCTGCTGGTGCCAAGGATTTTCATAACGCGCTTCATGTTTTAGGCGAGCACGTTCAAGCTCATTTCTGCACTGACGCCTTCCAGCCTTCGCGTCAAAAAATGCGTGGCGCCCATCCACTGTTTGAGCGTCCCGAAGGGATGCTCAACTGTGCGCTTTCGGACTCGCATCATGTCCGGCGCGTTGCTCAGCCGGACCTGCATCTCTTCCAATATCGCCGCATGCTCCCAGCGCCGAACACGGCGTTGCTTGCTCGGTGTGCACTGTGTTTTCAAGGCGCAGCCTTGACACTTTGAACTCCAATAACGATGCAGCTTCATGCCTTTCTCGACGCTGGAGAAACGCCATATCAGCGTTTCTCCAGCTGGACATACATAGTGATTTTTCGCCGCGTCATAGATAAAGGCATCGTTGTTAAAACGCCCATCAGCTTTGGCTCCAGAGGTCATTGGCTTGGGCACATACGCGGTGATATCAGCGTTGTGACAAGCCAGGATTTCCTCACCTTTGAAATAGCCTCGGTCGGCCACCACCGAAAGCGAATCTGATGCCATGGCCTCGCGCGCCTGCTTGGCCATTGAGCTGAGCTGATCACGGTCGGAACCGACATTGGTCACCTCATGAGCAACGATCAAATGGTGCTGAGCATCGACTGCTGTTTGCACGTTGTAGCCAACGATTCCTGTACCACGCGTCATCATTGAACGCGCGTCTGGATCGGTCAGTGAGACCTGTTTATCCGGTGAGTCGTTGAGCCGTATTTCAATCGCCTGAAGCTCCTTCATTTGCACTTTGAGCTTGGCGATTTTCTCTTCCAGCCGCACCGTCTTGGCTTCAGAGGATGTGGGCTCTTGCCGATCCGCAGTATCAAGTGCCGTTAGGTAACGGTTGATGCTCGATTCGATTTCTTCCATGCGCCGCTTCAGTTTGGCACTGGTGAAATTTCGGTCGCGGTTGTTGACGGCTTTAAACTTGCTGCCATCAATGGCAACCAGATTTTCACCGAATAATCCCAACTGCTGACATAGCACTACGAACTGGCGACAGACGCCTCGGATAGCCTTGCTGTTGTCTTTTCGAAAATTCGCGATGGTCTTGAAATCGGGCATCAAACGCCCTGTCAGCCACATCAACTCCACGTTGCGTTGAGCTTCTCGTTCAAGACGCCGGCTCGATTGAATGCGGTTGAGATAGCCGTAGATGTAGATTTTCAGCAAGATTGCGGGGTGGTAAGTAGGTCGGCCGGTATCGGCTGGAATGACGCCTTCAAAACTTAGATTGACTAGGTCGAGTTCGTCGACGAAAACGTCGACTACTCGCACCGGATTTGTGTTGCTGACGTAGTCGTCAAGGCTTTCGGGAAGCAAAGTGCTTTGTCCGCGATGCTCACCTTGAATAAAGCGCTTCATTACCGACCCCCGAATGGATCACGCCAAAAATGATAGTAAAAGCATTCTGATTCAGCCGCTGGCATGCGTTCGCTGGTTAACAGTTTTTTGAGGTAATGACGATGAGCCGATTGCACATGGTAAATATTGACCTGAGTGGGGTGTCAAGCTCTGAGGAACTCCATTGTGTCTTGAAGGATGCGCTCGGTTTTCCTGGGTGGTATGGCTGTAATTGGGATGCTTTCTGGGACGCGATAACGGGTCTAGTGGAAATGCCCGAGCACCTGAAAATTTCAGGGTGGAACATGCTATCCAAGCGCTTACCTGAGGATGCGAGGCTCATGCATGAATGCCTTACCGAAATGAAGGTTGAGTACCCAGCGCTCGCATCAGATGTAGATTTCGGCTAAACGATCCCAAGCTGACATTTCGCCAGTTCCACCTAGAAACACAAGCGTCGCGCGGAGGTACTTTCCAAATCATTCAGCGGGATGCCTGTCTCCCCTGACGCCGGCTGAACATCTGTTTTTACACACTCTGGGCCAGAAGCAGTCACTATTGGCCCTGTTAAAGTACCTCTCTGAACACAACTCACGGACGGCTTCATGGAACGACTCCATCCTCGTGGCATCGATGCAGACGGTTATATCCTCACCGTGCCCAACGTCGAGATACAGCCACAGTTTCAAGATTTACTGGTGGACGTTTGCATGACGCTCACTCGCTCGGAACCTCTGCTGGACGGGATTTATATTTATGGCAGCGTCGCTAGAGGCGACGCCGTGCTGGGGGGTTCTGACCTTGACCTAACCCTTGTTCTGCAGAGCACTCCTACGTCGCAGGATCTCGAAATGTTCGAGTCGAAAAGGCGCACGCTGGAAAATCGGCATACCGAAGTCATCAAGATCGATTTCGACATCGGTAGTCGTTCTGAAGTATTGGCGGCAGGCAACCGATTGAGCTGGGGGTATTGGCTCAAGCATCACTGCCGTTGCTTATGGGGGAATGATCTGAGCAAGCGCTTCGACCGGCTCAAGCCGTCGCGTGATATCGCCATTGCCGTGAATGGTGACTTTGAATCCGAATTGACCCGGTATGCCGATCTTATCGATCAGGCGACCACACCGACGCAATCGCTACGCTTGCAACGGGAAGCCTCGCGCAAACTCATCCGGTCAACTCAAGTACTTCGCTCTGAAAAGGACCTGATGTGGCCGCAAACACTCGAAGAACATGTCGAGCTGTTTGTTCAGCATTACCCGTGTATGAGCATGCAGATCTCTTTTTTCTTGTCCCAGGCAAGGAGCCCGTATGCTAAGCCAAAGGAGTTTACGGCTCAGCTCCATTTTTTTTTTGACCTGGATGGCTACAGAAACCGGTTAGGTCCATTTTTACCTACAAAAAATCAGCAATTACAAGTGGTTTCTCTGTGGCAAATATTGACTCGTAAATTGCTTCGTAGGGTGCCTCACGAGCCAACCAAGCGCCGGCGCTGTAGGCTCGAGCCTTACAGAAAAACGATAGGTGCCTCTCATCTCCGCGCTCGAAAAGTCTGAAATACTGCACCTCCATTTCAGAACAAAGGTTGTCGAAAAGCACTGGATCTAGCTTTGACAGCGTGACCATAATTTCGGCTGGATCTAGCCCGGCGTCACTCGCCGCCCATAGGACAATACGAGTAGCCACGTCCAATTTTTTGCTTGGAATGATCGCGTCCAATGCATGTTGAATATTTGGGTAGCTGGATGCCAAACGTGAAGGCATGTCTTTTTCCTGACCCGCTTTAGATGGAATGTGAAAGACCTGAGGTTGTTTGTCTAATGCTCTTTAGATTGTTCACACAACCTGGACCCCATAGCTGCCGGTGACAGCCGCCAGAAAACGGTCAGAGGAAGTGGCCGATAGATGCCAAGAACTTTCTAGGCTGTGTCCTCGCAGGAGTGTGAGCTTGCCTTCGTCCATAAGTATGTCAGTAGTTTGGTACAGTCACCATGCGTCATATAATCGGCTTATATGCATCGAAAAAAACAGAGCATTTGGGTCCGCTAGACCCAGAAGACCGAGTTACTTTTAGGTCTGACTGCTTTCATACGTTTGGATATTTTTCCCTTATAGCACCTGCTTTTGAACGATATGCACAAAGAGATGCAGGGATAGGCATTGAATCAATGAATGTAACGTTCCGCTTGAGAAATGACGATCTAGCTGACGTACTGGCAATTTTGAACGATCTCGAAACACAGCTCTGTCAGCAACCAAAGAGTTGGCAGGAGTATCTCGGTGAAATCCAACATCCAGGGCAAGAAAAGCGGCCAATCAAACCGCTGTTATTCAGACGTCGAGCCGTTCGGATTGTCGAAAGATTGCGAGCGTTAATGCTTAAAGCCCAAGCCCACGATAAATGCTTGGTATATGGAAATGGTATTTTCTACCGAACACTGTGCGGTATAAAAATGCCACCCGGTACCGTGTACTCCTAGAGTCGAGCCTACGGTTCAAGCGTTCTCTTCACTTGTCGAGGACGGGATAAACCCTATCCGTTAATCAAACGAAAGGATCCAGCCAAGTGGCAACCGCTGGCCGGTTTTCGACCGTACGAAAGCCTGAAAACAGCCAGGAGCAACCGTCTAGGATATTTCATATAGCCCACCACCAGGCTTGCCTGTCACCACCAGAAAGTCCTGACGCGCCAGTGCCCATAACCCCACAGGTCGAAGCCGGCGGGGAGGAGGAGGGCGACGGGGGCGAGGTCCATGGCGGCTCCGGGGCGGGGTGTCGATCATGCAAGGACGCGGCGCTGAGCTTGACCGATCAGGGGGCTTAACCAAGCGCCTGTTGCTTGGCAATCTCTTGGTTGCGCAGAATGAACCGTTGCAACTTGCCACTTGGGGTCTTGGGCAGATGGTCGACAAACTCCATTTCCCGCGGATAAGCATGTGCGGCTAGACGCTGGCGTACATGCAGGCGCAGCTCCTCCGCCAACTCAGGGCTTGGCCGGTAGGGTGTGTTCAGCACGACAAACGCCTTTATCAACTCGGTGCGTTGCGGATCGGGTTTGCCGATCACGGCCGCCTCGACCACCGCTGGGTGTTCGATCAGCGCGCTTTCCACATCGAACGGTCCGACGCGGTAGCCGGACGTGGTAATCAGGTCATCATTGCGGCCGACGAAGCTGATACTGCCGTCGTCATTGAGCTCCACAATATCGCCGCTCAGGTAATAGCGCCCTGCAAAGGCCTGGGTGGGCATGCCGAGGTAGCCGTCGAACCAGCACAACGGCGAGCGCTCGCGATCAACGGCCAGTACGCCCGGCTGGCCGGCTGGCAATTCCCGGTGTGCCTTATCCAACACGACGATGCGGTATCCGGGCACCGCATAACCCGCTGAGCCTTCGCGGACCGGGTGACGCAAGCCGTGGTGATTGCACAGCACCATGCCGATTTCCGTTTGCCCATAGTGGTCGTGAATCACCACGCCAAGCTGTTCGGCAAACCACCGCACGACTTGCGGGTTGAGCGGTTCTCCGGCGCTGCTGACGGCCCGCAGGCGCCCACGAACGGCGTCGGCGAACTCGGCCCCCGCGGCGATCAGGAAGCGGTAGGCGGTGGGCGAACCGGCCAGGTTGTTGATTGCGTACTTGGCAATGATGTGACGGGTACTTTCCACCGTGAAGGGGCCGTCGTAGAACAGCGTTGCATACCCACAAGCCAGCGGGCCGGTCACCGCGTAATACAAACCATAGGCCCAACCCGGGTCAGCCAGGTTCCAGAAGTGGTCGTCCGCACGCAAGTCAATCGCATCACGCATATAGCCCTTGAAGGCCAGAATCGCGCTTAACGGCACCTCCAGCGGTTTGGCCGGCCCCGTGGTGCCAGAGGTACACATCAACAGGAACGGCGCACTGGCATCCAGCAGCACCGGCGCGCAATCGTCAGCCTGGCGGTTCAGTGCGCTCCAGAAGTGGTGATCAGCGGGGTTCTGTGGGGCGCCACCGGTCACAACGATGCTGGGGCAGTCAGTGACGTCGTCCAGCTTCGGACGGTTGTGCGGGTCGGTCACGATCCAGCGGGCGTTCGAGCAGTTCAAGCGTTGTTCGATGGCCTTGGGGCCGAAGGCCGTAAACAGCGGTTGGTAGACCGCGCCGATGCGCCAGGTGCCCAAAATGGCAATCAACAGTTCAACCGTGCGTGGCATCAGGCCGGCGACGCGATCGCCCGGCTTGACGCCTTGTTCACGCAAGAAATTGCCGAAGCGCGCCGCCTGGCGTTGCAGGTCGCGAAACCTGTAGCGCTCGGCATGGCCATCCTGCGCTTCGCAATACAACGCCACGGCCTCGCCGTGGGCATGCCGGTCGCAGCATTCGACGCAGGCGTTCAAAGCAGTAAGTTCGCCATGCAAATCCTGGGTGGCGCTCTGCAGATAATCGAAGGATTCAACAACGTGTTCATAATCGCGCATATCGACACCTGATTATTATTGTGGGGATCGGTCTTGCGAAAACCCCAGCAGCCTCTACATGCAGGCATGGCAACGGCTGGCTGTCGCCACCGGCTGGGGTGTGTTCATGGGGCTAGCCGTCCATCATGTCGGCTGCTTGCTGGGTGGCCTGGCTGGTTCGCGTGGCCAACTTGCGGACTTCATCGGCGACCACTGCGAAGCCGCGTCCGGCTTCGCCTGCGCGCGCCGCCTCAATGGCTGCGTTCAGCGCCAGGAGGTTGGTCTGGCTGGCGATGCCCTGGATGGTGGCGACAATCTGCGTCAGCTTGCTCAAGGTTTCCTGCATCATGCGGTGTTGCTGTTCCTGAGCCTCGCGCAGCGCACGCTCTTCATGGCTGGCATGGATATCCGTAATGGCGCCCACGACTCTTTGCGGGGAGCCATCGTCCGCGCGCCGGGTTTGGCCGCGGCCGCGAAACCAGCGGTAAGTGCCGTTGTTGTGCTTGAGTCGATAATCCACGTCAAACGGTGTTTTGCCGCTGCGGTCGTCGACATGGGCGACGAACGCAGCGATAGCCCGTTCGCTGTCGTCGGGGTGCAGGCGCGAGGTCCAGCTTTCCAATGTATTGGGAAACTCCTCGACCGTGGTGTACCCCAGCAGCCGACGCATTTGCGATGACCACCAGATGGTATTTTTCGGGTTCGCCGGGTCGCCGGCCACGACCTCGATATCCCAGAGCCCGTCATGGAGCATTTCCCGGGAGATGTCGAAGCGTGTCGCCGCCAGTTCCAGCACCTCGTCTTGCAGGTGTTGTTGGTGAATGTCCCGCAGGCTGCCACCCATCGCCACAGGCAGGCCTTGCGCATCGCGGCGTGAATCACCGCTGATCCTGCACCAGCGATAGTCGTCGCCCGATGGGGGCTGTATTCGCACGTCCAACACAAACGGCGTACGCCCGCTGCGATCGGCCAGGTGCCTGGCGAGGGTATCCAAATGGCGTTGACGGTCGGCCGGATGGAGCTGTTCGTTCCAATGGCCAAGCTGATCAATGCCCGCAGCCAGGATCGACGCAGACCCCGTCCACCTCATTGCGCATGCCAGTGACGGTGCAGCGGTTCCATTCACCTCCAGCTCCCAGAACAGTTCACCTGCGCCGTGGCTGACCAGGGCCCAGCGAGCCTCCCATTGCCGCAAAAGCGCGTCACGGCAGGCCACGCGCTCGTCCAGTTGGGTGACTTCCTGTGTCAGCGCGCGTGCCTGTTCTTTCAGGGCGCTGCGCTCTTGCAGCAGTTGCTCGACGCCGGTCAGGATGCGTCGCAACAAAGGGTTGTTCGACGACAACGGCGTGCATGCCTGGTCAGGCTGGTCCAGTCTGTCGGCAAGCGGCGCCAAGACCCAGCGGGTGGTACGGCTAAAAAAGAGCATGGTGTACCTCTACCGGGTCAAGTCGGTTGAACCGCCATGGGGGGCGTGGGGCGTGCCGATAAGGCCTCGGTGTCAAAGGCCGTCGCCGCCGGCAGTGCCTGCCAGGCCAGTGGGCCGGCGGCTATTTCCTGGGCACTCAGCAAACAATGGTCGAGTTCGCGCTGCAAGACGCGGGTGTCGAGCCCCTGGCCGATGAAGACCAGCTCCTGTCGGCAGTCGCCGACAACGCTGTCCCACTTGGCCATGATGCCCTGCAACCGATATTCGTCCCGCGGCCATTGCGATGGCTCGATGAAGTTCCACCAGCGCCCGACATAATCCCACTGGAACTGCTTGCCGCTTTGCGCCAGCAGGCCGATTTCCAGGTGGCGGCTGGCGAGCCAGAAGTAACCTTTGCTGCGCAACAAGCGACCGTTGTGCCAGGGCTTCTGTAGAAACTCGAGCAAGCGCTGGGGGTGAAAAGGCGCGCGCTCCCGGTAGACCCAGGATGTCACGCCATAGGTATCCGACTCGGAGGCCGGCGTATCGGTAACCTCCATTTTACGCATCCAGCCCGGCGAGGCTGCGAGGCTGGGTAAATCAAACAGATGGGTGTCGAGGAGGCTGGACAGCGCGACGTTCCCGTGAGCCATCGGCATGATCCGCGCGCTCGGGTTGAGGCCAGCGAGGATCGCGTGCACTGCCTGGTAGCCGGGCTCGTCGATCAGGTCTCGCTTGTTGACCAGAATGACGTTGGCGTACTCCACCTGTTCGATCAGAAGATCCGCCAGGTGACGCGTGGACGTGTGCGCCTCGGTGTCGGCGCGGGCAACGGTATCCGTCGATTCCAGCAGCGCCTGAAATTGGCTGCCATCGACTACCGTCACCAATGTATCAAGGCGTGCCAGCTCGCTGAGGCTGAAGCCTTCGGTGTCGAGGAAGGCGAAGGTCTCCGCGACCGGCATCGGCTCGGAGATCCCCGTGGATTCGATAAGCAGGTAATCGAAGCGCTGCTGACGTGCCAGGTCACTGATCTGTTCCAGCAGGTCGGCGCGCAGGGTGCAGCAAATGCAGCCATTGCTCATCTCGATCAACTCATCGCGGCCACGGTGCAGCGAGACGTCGCGCTGCACCGATTCGGCATCGAGGTTGACTTCGCTCATGTCGTTGACGATGACTGCCACCCGCAGTCCTTGGCGATTGCGCAGGATAGCGTTGAGCAGGGTGGTTTTGCCGGCGCCGAGGAAGCCGGAAAGGACCGTCACCGGCAGTCGGCCCGCCTGGGCGCCTTCAATCATGCGTTCACCGCTTGGGCACCGGGGGCCTTATCCAAGTAGCTTTCGAAAAGATCGACCACGACGTAACCGTCATCTGCCGCGTCACCCCATAGATCTTTCACGCGAAACTCGACGTGGTAGGTAGGCTGATGGGCTGCGCTCAAGTCGCCGTGGCCAATGGCGTCGGGGAAGGGCCACTGCTCTGAGGTGCGGTGCAGGACCACGCCTTCCTTACCGCGCACGTAGGCCGGCATGCGGATATGCCCCGCCACATATTCGTCTCGAACCACAACCCGATCGCCCACTTCGAAGGGCGGCCTGCCGGTGATCGCCGGGCGACCTGTCGCATGGGCGGGGTTCGCCAGCTTGAAGTGGGAACCCAATGCCTGATCGAGCTCCGCCTGGGTGATAACGCCCGTTTCCACCAGCAGCGTGGCGGTCGCGATGATGTAGCGTTCGTAGTACTGGGTGCCGACATGCTGGCGAACGTCCAGGCGTTCGACGGCGTGACGCACTTCGTCCACGCTGAACTTTTTCAATTGGTCAACGCCGACAAACATCAAGCTATAGGCCAGGTGTTCCCAGTCCTGCTTGAAAACCTGTTTGTAGCTGAGGCTGTTGATGGTGTGCGGCACTTTGCCAAAGCCTTGGAAACCGCCGAGATCGTGAAAGCCATCCATAATGAAAACTCCGCAAGTTGAACGATGATGAGTTGTTTTTTCTCAGCCAACACGTGGCAGGGCGACGCCAATCAGCACGTCTTTGGTCACCAGCTGTTGAAGCTGTTCTTCACTCATGTGCTCAGAGCCTTCAGGCCTTTGCGGCAACACCAGGTAACGGCTTTCGGCGCTGGTATCCCAGACTTTGATGACCGTGTCGCTCGGCAACTCCGTCCCCAGCTCGCGCAGGACGGTGCGCCCCTCCCGGACCAGGCGCGCACGAAACTCAAAGCCCTTGTACCACTCGGGCGGCAGGCCGAGGACCGGCCAGTTGGTGCAGGAGCACAGGCTGCAGACAATGACGTTCTTCACCCCCGGTGTATCTTCCAGGGCGACGATGTATTCGCCTTGTGGGCCGGTGTAGCCGAACTGCGCGCAAGCGGCTGTTCCGTCCTTGAGCAGCAGCGCCCGGAACTGCGGATCGACCCATGCCTTGGCGACCACGCGAGCGCCGTTCTCCGGGCTCCAGTCATGGGCCATCAATTGAGTGAGCTGCTCGACATAGCCCTCTGGGATGAGTTCCTTGCTCTTGAGCACTTGAAACAAGGCCCATGCCCTCTCGCCGGGTGTCGAAGGTGTCGCAGTCGTGGAAATAGATGTACTCATGGGGTAACTCCTATCAGTCAACGCGGTTGAAAAGTCATTGCAACTTGCCGGTCTTTCTTATCGTTCTTCATGGGGTGACAGCGCCTGTAAAAGGCTCAGAGCGTGCGCCAGTCCACCGAGGCTTCAAACGCCGCCGCCGCTTGGTAAATCGTGCCCTCGGCGTAGTGTTTTGCGACCAGCATCAGCCCGACGGGCAGGCCGTCCAGCAGGCCGCACGGAATCGACATGGCCGGATGCCCGGTGATGTCCTGTGGCGCGGTATTGCCGATCATTTCCAACGCGCGAGCCACGTACTCCGTAATCGAGCAGTTCGCTGGCGGGTGGGGTTGGGCCGTGATGGGCGTGGTCGGCATCACCAGCAGGTCATAGG
Source organism: Pseudomonas gorinensis (assembly GCF_042015035.1). Taxonomy (NCBI): domain Bacteria; kingdom Pseudomonadati; phylum Pseudomonadota; class Gammaproteobacteria; order Pseudomonadales; family Pseudomonadaceae; genus Pseudomonas; species Pseudomonas gorinensis. The sequence goes on along the minus strand of NZ_CP167125.1, from coordinate 4,174,363 downwards.
TTTGCAGCGCTTTGTCGTATCCCTGCCGGGCAAAGCGTGCAAGGTTCTGGGCCTTGGCGTAGTAGCGTCCGTTGTAGCGCGACAGGCCGTATTGGCCGACGAACATGCAGAGCTTGAGCGACGCGGATAATTGGTCTGCGTGCTCGCGCCAGCTGGCTTGTTTGTCCAGCAGGCCGACATCGTAAAGTCCTTTCCAGTTAAAGCCTGCGCCGTTGCCATGCATCATCTGCATGGTCAAGCCTTCGCAACCGATGGGGTGCCACAACAACCCCGCCAGGTTGTGCTCGGGAATGGAGACCGGCTCGACATGAGCGCCCAACGCGTCGAGTCGGGCGATGGCGTCGCGCACTTTGTCCGCCACGCGAGGGTCCTGGTTGGCAAGCGCGAACCCCTCTTGCAGCACCCCGATTCTGAGTCCGCTCACGCCTTTTTCCAGGTAACTGCAATAGTCATCGACCTGAGGCGCCGCCTGGCGCGGGTCGAGTCCGTCTGCACCGGCCATTGCCTGCAGCATCAGCGCGTTGTCGCGCACGTTACCGGTGATGGGGCCGACATGATCGATCGTGGCTTCAATCGCCATGACGCCGGTGTAGGGCACCAGGCCGTGGGTGGGCTTCATGCCGTAGGTACCGCAGAAGGCCGACGGGATCCGAATGGAGCCGCCTTGATCGCCGCCCACGGCGATGTCCACCTCACCGGCCGCAACCAATGCCGCGCTGCCTGATGAGGAACCGCCAGAGGCATAACCGTGACGATGTGGGTTGTGCACCGGGGCTGGATCGGAGGTGTGGCTGCCTCCTGAAAGGCAGTAGTGCTCGCAGGTGGCTTTGCCGAGAATGGTCGCCCCCGCATCGAGCAAGCGGGTGACCACCGTGGCATCGAACCCCGGGACGAAGCCTTCCAACGGCGCTGCGCCGTTCATCATGGGGACGCCTGCCAGGGAGATATTATCTTTGAGCGCGACGGTTTTGCCCGCCAGCAGGCCTTCGCGGGCACCATTCACTTCTGTTCGGTAGTACCAGGCGTTCAGAGGGTTTTCCTTGGCCGATGGGCGATAGCCTGAACTGCGGTCGTAGCGTATTGGCGGAACGAAATCAGCCAGTTCGTCGACCAGGTCGTAAGCGTCGAAACTCGGTTGCATCAGTTCCAGGTAGGACGCTGCCTGTTCGTGCGTCAGTTGCATGTGCAACTGGGTCGCGATGTCTAAAACCTGGTCGAGGGTAGGGCGAGTAATGGCCATGATTTTCCTGTCTTTTGATCGATGATCGACACACCGGCTCGGGATTGTTCGACAACCGTTTCGAGCCCGTGGGACCCACTGAGTCCGGGTCGCAATGGAGATAAAATTAGGCCGCTATGGCCGTATTTGCATGGTTGAGCAGGACACTCATTTGGTTGAAAAAGACATCTGCACTCAGAAGATAAAGATCAGATCGCTGCGCGTGCCGATAATAAAAAAAGCGAGGCATTGGCCCCTGCGCGCAACGGTTCGAAACCTCCCGGCAACATTCCCAGCACCAGCACACTTCGATTCGGTTTCATGATCAAATCTCTGCCAAAAAGTGGCCCCCACCCCATGCGCTAGAGATGAGGGACCAAAAAATAATGGGGTGAACCCGGCGTCAGGCTGGAGGGAGGAGCGACGCCCTCCAGGACAGATGGGTCAGCGTTGAGTGTCAGGTGGGCGCGACAACGGCATCCCGCAACATGCCGGTGTGCGGATGACAGTTGATGTACTCGAATACCTGGCTTTTGGCGTCCGAGACCGATACCTCGTGGTACAGCCGCAACTTTTTCAACCCCGCGGCCACCCGAAAGAACGTCACGAAAATACGCAGGTGGGTAGGGTGCGATTCCGCCCAGCGTTCGAGTTTCTCGAGCGAACGCCAGTGACCGATGTTGTAGCTCACGTCGAGGAAGTTGCCGTCCAGGTCGATATTGCGCACGAACCGGTTGCTGTAGCAGCCCAGGGGCTGGCCGTTGTCGCGCAGGAAGTCCATGCCGTCCTGCAAGGTCGGCAGGATCTCGTCGAGGTACAGGGAGCGCTCCTCAGCTTCGGCATCCGCCCAGTCCTGGCCTGAACGAATCAAGGCGATGTTGTCATGCCCCATGATCACCACCCGACCACCTTTGGCAGGGTCACCGGCGACCACTTGCAGCTCGTTCGTGGGCTTCATCCAGTCTGTCTGGGATATCGGGAAACGGTCGCGCATCGATCCCCAGTAACCGTGCTCCTCGATTTCGCCACTGGTGCTGTCCATGACTGCGCCGACACCGGGCAGGTTGTCCTGGAAGGCGTAGAGGGTCTCAAACTGCTCGGCCCGCGGCGCGCTGATCTCACGAAAATAACCAAGGCCTTCACCGAGGCGGTCCTGCGAGGTCCACCAATCGTTGACCTCGGCCGAACGCAACCAGCGGCAGTGGGCGGCCGGGTCTTTCCAGTAACCCACGACCATCAAATTATCGAAGCCGCTGCTGTCGGTGTGGTGGGTCAGGTCGTGGGTCTGCGGGCCATCCGGCAGGCTGAAGCTGCTCACAATATGCCGCATGGCCTGCAGCGCGGCCTCGCGTTGTGCCTCGCCGCGATACTGCACGCCGAGATAACCCATCACCACTTGCTGCAGTTGTTCGTCAGCGCGTGCGACCCACATTGGGAAGGGTGGCTGATACTCTTCGGGCACGCGACGAGACAGGGTGCGTGGGCATTTGAGATGCGTGTCGATCGCAGATTCCATCTTGGGCTCCTCGTTATTTTCATTCAGGCATGCGGGTAGGATTCAACGCCCCGGTGGCAGGGTGGGTCTCCCGCTGTCGGTGCAGCAGCTTCATGGCCCCCCATTCGATCAACCAGTACACCGACTCTTCAGGCACGAGGTCGCGCGTGTGCAAAGGCCAGGAAGCGTCCGGCAAGGGGTGTGAACGTTGTCGATGCATGGGGTGCCTCATCAGTGCGGGGATGAGCTGCTGTGAGGTGAAAACTAGGCGGAACGGCGATGGGTCGCTTTGTTCGTCAGGACAACCGTTTGGTTGGAAAAGACAACGCTGGCACTGCCGGGCCATGATCGGGGTTGGTGCACCCAGGCCGAAAATGTGAGGCCCTGTGCCTCTCAATGGGGATGGCGGGCGCTTCAATCTCCACCCCGGGCTGGCGCCACCTCGATGCAAACCTCGTCGTAAAGCCCTTGGGATGTCCCTGCGTGTGCTTGGCCTGTTAATTGCTAACGGTGACAAACAGTTACACATCATCGAGCTCTTTTGCATTGCCGTACCGAGGTCAGTGCCATGAACCCAAGCACTCAGTATTCGACCCTTGCCGTTGCCGCACCCCGTCGCTTTGAATATTGGAAGGAAGTGGTTTGCCGCCATTGTCTGACGGCCGATAGCAAACCCTTGTCCCAGAGCAGTTTCGATGGTGCGCTCGCCGTCAATACCTTAGGCGATCTGGACATCTGTTCATTGTCATCGCCCCTGCATTATTGGGAGCGTTCCGAGCGCCACCTGCGCAGCGGTCCGGCCGAAGAACTGTGGTTGGGTTTCTCTCGAAATGGCCATGGTCAAATTGAACAGGGCGGCCGGAAAGCCAATCTGGCGTCGGGCAATTTGTTTCTTTATGACGCAACTCAGGCGTTTCGATTCAGCTTCGGTGGTACCGAAAACCACCTGGTCCGTATTCCTCGGAGCTTGCTCGTCGAACGTCTGCCGCGCATCGCGGACTACACGGCAATGGTCCTCGACGACCGGCGTCCTGGCGTAATCCCATTGCGGGAAATGTTACGTCAGGCCGCAAGTACACCGGCATCGTTGCAGGATGAGGCCATCTCGAACCGTTATTCCAGTGCTTTGCTCGACCTTCTCGTCATCAGCCTGGAAGTGCAGGACTTGAAGACCACCCATGAAGAACTGGACCTCTACGGTCGCATCATGAAGTACATTCAACGGCACCTGACCGAGCCGGACCTGTCGATTGAAGTCATCGCGCAGGCCCACAACGTGTCCACCAGAACCGTTACACGCGCCTTCGCACGCTATCAGAAGACCCCCGTGGCCGAGATTTGGAAGGAGCGCCTCAACGCCAGCCGCGAAGCAATTGAACGCGGCCAGGTGCGCAGTGTTTCCCAGGCGGCACTGGATTTCGGGTTTTCTGATTTTTCCCATTTCAGCCATGCGTTCCGCAAGGCATTCGGCGTTGCGCCCAATACGCTGCTGCATCGAAATTGAGAGGGGGCGAGCGATCGAGCCAGGACCGCGCTTCAATCAGTCAGAGGCTGGCCTTTATCCGCGAGGCCGGCTCGTACCGACATGTGCGCGCGCAATACGTCAGTCGAACTTGACCAGGTCCTTGAAGATCAGCGGCCCCCAGCTGTTTCCGCGCGCCTGGACCAGCAGGCCACCTTCCGAAAGCCCGCCCAGTCGCAGCGGCGAGAAACCGAGATTGTTCGCAAGCGCAGCAACCTCTTCCGCCGCGCTGTCATCGTCGCTCGCCAGGAACACGACTCGCCTGCCGCCCTGGACCGCTGGATCCTGGTCAAGGACGGCAGCGACCAGATGGTTGAAACCCTTAACCAGTCTGGCCCCCGTGAAGGCCTGCGCGATGACCTCGGAAGAGGGCTGTCCTCCCAGTGTTTCTGGGGGCACGCCGTAAGCATTGGTCACGTCGATGATGATCTTTCCCGTCCAGGTCGGCAGCGCCTGTGCAACATCCCCGTGCGACTCGTACCGGACCGCCAAAAAGAGGATGTCCGCCTTGACGGCCTCCGCCAGCGTTGTGGGCGTGATCTGGGGGCCGATCGCGGCAGCCAGGGATGCAAAGCTTTCCGGAGCGCGAGTGGTCGCAACGGATACGTCGATGCCGCTTCGGGCAAAGGCCTTGGCAAGCGCTTGGCCGAGCTTGCCGAAGCCGATAATTGCGTAGCTCATAGCGTTTCTCCTCAGGTTTACCACGCCCAGCCGCTGCGAATATCGAATCGAGTGAGCAGCCGGGCGTAGCAGGTCAGATTTGGGCCAGGCCGCCGTCGACGGCGACCTCGCTGGCGGTCATGAAGCTGCTGTCGTGCGATGCGAGAAAGGCAGCCACCGCGCCGATCTCCACTGGATCGGCCATGCGCTGGAGCGGATTCATCGAGGCGAAGACTTTCATGCCTTCTTCACCTAGCGCTGCCTTCGCGAGTTCGGTGGCCGTTGGCCCGGGCGACAGCACGTTGACTCGGATGCCTGTGTCCTTCAGGTCTTGCGCCCAGCTGCGCGCGAGGTTGCGTACGGCCGCCTTGCTCGCGCTGTAGGCGCTGAATGCCGGGGCGCCGGTGGTGCCGGCGCTCGATCCGGTGAGGATGATCGAACCGCCCTGGCCCATCAGCGGCAGCGCCTTCTGCACCGTGAAGATCAAGCCCTTCACGTTGGTGTCGAAGACTTCGTCAATGTGCTCGGCGGTGATTGTGCCGAGCGCAAGCGGGCTTCCCGCCCCGGCATTGGCGAAGACGATGTCGAGGGTTCCACGCTCGGCCTTCACCGCTGCGTAGAGCCGGTCCAGGTCGGCCTGATCAGAGACCGAGCCTTTCACCGCACGGGCGTTGGGGCCTAGCTCGGCCACGGCGGCGTCGAGCGCTTGCTGCCGGCGGCCGAAGATGAAGACGAACGCGCCTTCCTCGATGAAGCGTTTTGCCGCGGCGAGGCCGATGCCGGTAGCGCCGCCGGTGATCACGGCGGTCTTTCCATTCAATCTGGTCATGACGTGCATCCTTCGTTGGAGTTGTACCCAAGCAGGAAATCGCTTGCTTGAGACGAGGATGCGGTGCTAATAACCTAAGGACAAGTATGCACCTTTTGGTAAGTATCAAAAAATGACCAGAAACTCTGAAATCTGCGGTACCGGTTGCGGGCTCAACGCCACGCTGCGCATCATCTCGGGCAAGTGGAAACCGCTGGTCTTGTTTTTCCTACGCGACGGCCCGAAGCGCTACGGCGAGCTCAAGCGTTTGATCCCAGGCGTCAGCGACAAGGTGCTGATCCAGCAATTGAAGGATCTGGAAGCCGACCACGTGCTGGCGCGGACCGATTACAAAGAAGTGCCGCCGCGCGTGGACTACACGCTGACGCCGCTGGGTCGCAGCCTGGCTGAGGCGATCGTGCCGCTGTGTACCTGGGGCACTGAGAACGCGGCGGAAATGGCAGGCATCTTCGCCAAGCGCGACGCTTTGCCCGAGGTTAAAGACTGAGCGCCTATCATGCCCTTTCACGTGACTGACGGCGGGCGCTTCAGTCCGTCGAGCGTGCTCAATACCCGCCGGACTCGATCTGCCACAGACATATCCCCCTCCAGCATCAATACCGTACAGGGCAGGGCAGACAGCCAGTGCTGATGCCTGGCCAAGCTACGTCCAGGGGCGTCTCCCTCGTCATACTGAGCCGCCCACGCCAGAAACTCGGGCCTTGCTTGTCCGAAACGCTTGGCTTCTCGATGTTCCAATCGCGCCAACCTGAGTTCGGCAGGAAGATAAAGAAACACCACAAGGTCAAACTCACTTTCAAGCGGCTGGCCCCAGCCCATGATGGATCCGGCCACCACGGTGCGGCCATGCGCGTGCATTGCTTGTCGCAAGCGCGCGCCTCGCTGCGTTTTGTCTGCCAGGTGCTGATAGGGCGGGTCACTGGGTAGCCACAAATAGTCATCGGCTTCCAGGTGCGTTGCGCTCAACGCCTTGCCTAACGCATCGGCTAAGGTCGTGGTGCCGGTACCTGCCGCGCCGGTGACCAAGATGTGACGTGTTGTCTCTTTTGTCATTTCGCGTTCCGCCACCCGAGGACGAGTTTGCTCGCTGCGATAAGTGAACCGTGCGCCGCTGATGAGCGGGAGGCGTCGAGGGCGGCTTTAATATCTCGCCCGCTGGCTGACCACCTCACCGGTCGCGGCATCTTCCAACCAGACTTTGATTCGATTCAGCCCAATGTACTCCGAGCGGGCGATGATCTTCTGGCCGGGTTTACCCTCAAAATCCAGTTCTGCAAACATGAAGTACCGAGGCAAGCGGTATTCCAGCTGGATCTTGTATTTGCCGGGTATAAGGATGGCGCGCTGGGGCGAGTCGTTCCTGTAGTAGTACGTGGAGAAGGGGATGTTCCCGACCTTCTTATCGTTGACCCTGATGATGTTCAGGTCGGCTTGGTCATCCAGCAGGTGCCGTTGAGGCCGCCCCGCATACGTGTCGGTTTCGACGACGGTATAGCGCGACTCATCGCTCGCGTCGCTGGCGGTGACATTCGAGTAGGCGGGCATTTCGGCACAGCCGTGCAGGCACAGCAACAGCATCAAAAACGGGAGGGCAATCTTGCGCATTTACACAGCCTGCATTTATCTGATGGAGAAAAGTCGGTGTTCAACGGATGACGACGCGACTCCCTTGTACGGGAATGTCGCGCGCATCCAAGCGGGGATTTATGGCTGAGCGGTCCAGACGGCCAGTTCATAGCCGTCGAGATCCGTGAAGTGGAACCTGCTGCCGCCTGGGAACGAGAAGGTCGCACGGGTGATGACGGCGCCCACGGCTTCAAGCCGTCGCTGGGTGTCATCGAGGTCATCGGCGTACAAAATGATCAAGGGGCCGCCCGGGCGAACGGGCTCGCCGGTGGTGAAACCGCCCGTCAAGCGGCCATCGCTGAATTCGGTGTACGTCGGGCCGTAGTCGACGAAGGTCCAGCCGAACGCTTCGCCGTAGAACGCTTTGCTGCGGGCAATGTTGGCCACATTGAATTCGATATTGTCGATCTGTCGATCGTGACCGCGAACGCTCATGGTTGCCTCCCTGGCGGATGTTTAAGGCGGCGAGTGTAACGTATCTGATACCGAGGTAAATATTCCTGCAGCTTGATCTGTTCGCCGATTTCAACTTCGTGGTCGAAACCGGCGCCCAGTGCATTTAGAACGTGTACTTGGCTGTCAGGCCGAAGCTGCGGGGGTTACCGTAGGTGTCGGTGGAACCCCAGATAGGGCTGGTGCCGATGGCGGAGTAGTAGGTGCGGTCAAAGAGGTTGTTGACGTTCACTTGCAGGTCCAGGTGCCGGGTCACCTGGTAGCCAGCCATGACGTCTGCGACGGCATAGCTGCCTTGTTCCAGGCGGTAGCGACTGCTGTCAGCGAGGACGACGTCGTTGTACATGCGACTCTGCCAGTAGACGTTGCCGCCGATGCGCAGTTTTTCCAGTGGGCCCTGGAAGCGGTACGACGTCGTGAGCTTGAACATCCGTTCTGGGGTGTCCGTGTCGAAGCGCTGGTTTTTGTTGGCGGCGTTGGTGTCCTTGATGTAATGCACGCGGGTGTAGGTGAAACCGCCGCCGACCTGCCAGTTCTCGGTGAGTGCGCCTTGCAGTTCCAGGTCGATACCCTGGCTGCGCACCAGCCCGGAGGCGTCGTAGCAGGTGAGCTGAGGGCAACCGAGCTGGGTCGCGGCTTGGGTGGCGCGGTTCTTCTGGTCGATCTGGAACACCGCCACGCTGGCGTTGAGGGCGCCGTTGAAGTACTCGCCTTTGAGGCCCACCTCGTAGTTCTCGCCAACAATCGGCTCCAGCACTTTGCCCGAGAGGTCCTTGCTGCTTTGCGGGGTGAAGATATCGGTGTAGCTGGCGTAGACCGAGTGATGCTCGTCCAGGTCATAGATCACACCGGCGTAACGCGTCAGGTTGCGGGTGACTTTGTAGTCGCCGTTACCCTGGCGATCGTCGTAGTCATACCAGTCCAGGCGCCCGCCGAGAATCACTTTGAGCGGGTCGGCCAGGTTCAGGCGGGTGGTCAGGTAGACGCCGTCCTGGCTGGTGATGGCATGGCCTTTGCCATTGCGCACGAAGTCCGGTTTTGTACCATTGAGGGGATAGTTGGTGTCATAGGGGCTGTATTCCTTGGAGGTGGCGTCGAGGATGCGCTTGCTGGTCCCGACCACTACTTCGTGGGTGCGACCGAAGGCTTCGACCGGGCCGCTGGCGAAGGTGTCGAAGGCGTACTGTTTGTCGTCCTGATGCGACTGGTAGGCGGTTCTCGCCAGTGTGGTCCGGTAGCGCGACTGGTAGGTGCCGGTGAACACGCCGTTCAGTTGCGAGGCGGAGCCGGCGAGGTTGAGTTTCCAGCCATTGTCGAAGCGATGCTGCACGTCGCCGAACACCGTATTGATCGTCAGTTTCTTGTTTTCCCAGTCGCTGCCGGGGTTGGTGGAGCGGGGCAGGTTCAGGTGATGGCCGTCGGCGCCCAGCGGCAGGCCGCCCCAGAAGTAGTTGGTCTGGTCTTCCTGTTGCGAGAACCCCAGGGTGGCGGTGGTGTTTTCGCTGAGGTCGGCCTCACCAATGGCGTAGAACAGGCCGTGGTCGCTGGTTTCCTTGTCGCGGAAACTATTGGCATCGCGGTATGAGCCAACCACCCGGCCGCGCAGGGTGCCGCTGTCGTTCAAGGCGCTGGAAGCATCGAGTTCCCCGCGGTAGTCATCCCAACTGCCGGCTGCGCCGGTAATCGACACCTGAGGGGTAAGGGTTGGGCGCTTGCGCACGAAGTTGATTGCCGCCGAGGGGTTGCCGGCACCGGTAACCAGGCCAGTGGCGCCGCGGATCACCTCCACGCGGTCGAACATCGCCAGGTTAGGTTGCACACTGTTGGCGTAGCCGGAATAGGCGCTGGGCAGGCCGTCGAACATCATGTTGTCGATGTCGAAACCGCGCGATTTGTAGGTTTGCCGGCCCGGCCCGCTGGCTTGGCTGAGGAACAGCCCCGGCGTGTTCTTGACCACGTCGTTGACGCTGGTCATGGCCTGGTCGTCCATGCGCTGACGGGTGATGACCGTCACGGCTTGGGGCGTTTCGCGCATGCTCAGGGGCAGTTTGGTGGCGGTGGCCATCTCACCGGTGGTGTAGGACTGCGTGCCTTCGGTGGTCTCGCCAAGCTGTTGGCCGGAGATTTCGGTAGCCCCCAGTTCCAGCGGTGCTGGTTTTTCAGTGTCGGCTGCGAAGGTCGCCTGGGACGTTGCCAGGCACATCGCCATCGCCATAAAACTGGGTGAAAAAACCTTGCCGCCTGGGTGTTGAACAGACATGAACCTGACTCTCCCTGAATACCATTCCTGGCAAATAGTAAAGCTGTTGATAATTGTTCTCATCAGCTTGACAGATCAAGGCGGCCAAAAAAAGCCTTGGGGCAGAGAGGGTTAACAAGTTTTTCACATGGCAGGGGCGCGGCTTTTGCCCATGAGCCCGTCGCAGGCCGCCTATCCGGGCGGTCTGACGGCGCGCTCAACTGGATTTACGAGCGGGGTATCACCCAGGCATCAGGCCTGTTCTGATCAGCCGTAGAGCCCTGCTGATGCCCAGGTCCAATCCAGGCTGCAGGCGATCACTTCGGCGAACATATGCAGCAGGATCGGTACCCGCAGGCCACCGCTGGCGATGCGTGCAAGGGCAAGGATGCACCCAACGGCGAATATCAGCGCCAGGGTTGGCCAGTTGCCGTATTGAGTATGCAGGCTGGTGAACAGGGCGGAGGTGGCAAGAACCGAAACCCATTTCCACAGGTGGCTGCGTTCATAGGGAAACAGACGCAGTGCGTAGTGGCGCATCATCAGTTCTTCGGTGATAGGCGCCAGGATCATCAACGAAGCCAGCTTGATCAGCGTTTGCCAGGTGGTCAGGCCTGCAAACAGCTCAGCCATGAACGCTTCCCGTGGCAGCCCCAGCACCGCAACCAACAGGCCACAAAGCATATAGACGGCGAAAACGCTGATGGCGCCGACACGCAGCGGTTTGCGCAAGTCGTTGCCGCGAAACGTAGCGCCCAGATCGGCCCGATGTTGCCAGGCGAACAATGCACATAGCAGCAGCGCGACAGGACCGAGGGTGGTGATGAATGCCCCGTAAGCCTGGGTGGCGGGGGGCGCCAGCAACAATCCGGGAATCGTGCCGAAGATGAAAATGAATGCCGCCAGCACGAACATCCCGAGGCGCTTGAAGAACGGAAAATTCGCGGGGACGCCAGCGGCGAGGTGGGTGTCGGAAGGGGTGAAAACGTGGGTCACGGTCGCTCCATGCGTACGATAAAGGGGGAGGCATAATGCCATCATTCGACTGTAGGAGCATACAAAGTCGAAATGGCAGTGATCAAAACGGCGCAGATGATCCTGGGGGCGATGGGGGCCGGACGGTGTTCGGCCGGCGCCCATCACCAGGGCACCGGCCGCGTGAACGCGGTGTCGCAGTCTTCGCGCTCACGTCACAGATGGTCTGCATCCACCACCGCCTGGGCAAACGCCTCGGGTGCTTGCAGCGACGAGTCTGCGGCGTGTGCATGGTGAGCCTCCTACGGCTTGGTGTGCGTATGGCTCACAGTTGATCGTGCTGCTGTATCCGGACTGTTTCAGCACCGACGCCGGGTTAAACCCTATGTATCGCAGTGGCTGCCGTACACACTGCGATACACAGGCGAGGTCAGAATTTCATTCTCATGCCGGCGGCGCCTTGGCGACCGTCAAAGGCGTTGCTGTCCAGGTTGCTGTTGTAGCCCAATTCGCCGTACACGCTCAAGTCCTTGGTCACTTGTAGCGTGGCGCCGACACTGAGGCCCAGGGTGGTGGACTTCTGCTCGGTGTCGATATCGGTCACCCCGTTGAAGGTGACGGTGTTCTGCCCGGCGGAGGTATGCCAGATATTGGCCCGTGCATAGGGCAGCAAGGGCATTCCACGGACCTGGTAGTCGCCGCGCAGGCGTACACCCAGGCGCGTGGTGAGGCTGGTGTCGGCGTTGTAGGACACGTCGGAAATTCCGTCATTCTGGCTGTCCAGGTGGGTTGTGCCGACGATCGCTTGGGCCTGGGGTTCCAACACCCAGTTGCGCGTCAGCGGGAACGGCCAGCCCACTTCGGCCGAGGCCGTGACGTTGTGGCCGCGGGTCTTCATCTTCACGCCACGGTCCGACTCGTTGTTGCCGTCGAAACGGGTGCCCATCAGGACCAGGTCGAGGTAGGCCTGGTTGGCGCCGATCAACGTCCAGTAAACCCCCAGGCTGTCCCCGCGCAAGGTGGTGTTGCCAGCGTCCTTGTCCTGCCAGCCGAGGTTGAAGCCCTTGATATCGCCTTTGAGCCTGCTGTGGCCGACGAAGAACCCGGCGTGCTGCACCTGGCCGTTGTCATGGGTGTGGGTATACACATCGCTGCCCACCTGGAAGCCCGTCACCGAGCTGTTCAGCGTCGGGCTCACGGCACCGGCGAAACTCTGGCGGCCGCTGTTGCCATAGACCCGGCCCCAACCGGCCGTCGACGCATCGACCTGCTGCGGGCGCTGGTCGCCCATGCGTTCGTGGAAGGTCGACAGCATGGCCTGGACGACTTGCTGCGTAGCGGGGAAGAGTGCTGCATAAATCGGCACTTCCGGGCGGTAGATCGGGATGGGGGTGATACCTGGGTTGGTCGGCAGGTCCGGGGTGTCTTCCACCGGATTAGGCAAAGGCGTCACCGGGCCTTCGGGCTGCGGTAGCGGGGTCACCGGTATCGTGGAGCGCAGGTAATAGTTTTCCGCCGTGCCCGCCGTGAGGCCGCCCTTGAACAGGAAGTATTCATAGGCTCCCGCCGATACCGGGGCGGCCAGGGAGAAACTGCTGGTGGTACCGGTTGCACCGTTGAGCGCCTGAACCACCTGGATACCGTCCTGCAAGGTCTCGGCGCCGGCTCCGCCGAGGTTGCTGACGCTGATGGCGGTGGAGCCCAGGATCGCTCCCTGGCTGATCACCAGCTTGTCAGCGGCCGAGCCATCACTGCCCAACTGACTTTGCAGCGCGAGCCGGCCGCCGGTGCTGTTGTAGTTGCCGTGGACTGTCAGGGTGTCGGTGGCACTGGTGCTGCCGGTGGTCATGTCGATCAGGCCGCTGTTGTTCAGGTTCGCCAGTTGGCCGGCGGCGGAAGGCGATATGGCCCCAGCGGTGGCTGACAGCGTGCTGGTAGGATCGATATTCAGGGTCCCGGTCAGGGTCAGCAGGTCACCGAGCACCAGTTCGCCAGCACCCAGGTTCAACTGCGAGGCGTTGGTGAGATTAACGTTCTCCCATTGGACGTAACGCGACGGAGTGGCTGATTGCGTTGCAACGAAATTGAGTGTGTCGTTACCTGGCCCACCGTCGATCTGCGGGGTAGGGGACAGCGTTGTTTCCGTAAGGGCCGTCAGTACCACTTTGTCGTCACCGGCGGACATCCGTATTGGACTGTGGATGATTCCGGCGCGGGTCCAGAGCAGGGTGTCATCGCCGTTACCCATGCGAATCTCCGAACCGGCATTTGCACCCACCTCGCCACCTGAAACCTCGATCAAATCATCGCCGTCGCCCAGGCTGATCGTGCCACCGATGGAACCGCCACGGACGTAAATGCGGTCCAGGCCAAAGCCCGTAGTCAGGTTGTTGACGATCCTGCCGCCGTGCATATCAAACACGTTATTGTCCAGCCGCATGTTGACCGACCCGATCAGCCCGTCGGTCATCAGCGCGTCGTCGCCGTCATCGAAGATCCCGATAATGGTGCCGCCACTCATGGTAAACCGGTCATGGCCGTCACCCTGGGACACGGAATCAACGGTCCCACCGCTTTGGGCGTAGCTGTCGATCCCGCCCCCCTGGCTGATCGCACCGGCCTTGCCACCGCTGATCTGTATGACATCCGTGCCTGAGCCCTGGGTTACGGAACCGACAGTTCCCAGGTTAAGCCGAAAGATATTGCTCCCGTCGCCCTGATTCAGTGCGCCGTCGATTCCTGCCGTCGCCCCATTCACATCCACGAGATCGTTACCCGCACCGAAGGTGACGTTGCCGGTGATCCTTCCGCTGTCACGGATGTCGAGGGTGTTGTTGCCCGCGTTGTCGGTGAAGCCCGGCGCGGTGCCGCTGTCGCAGGTGGAGGTGTCGTCGCCGGAGGTGATGTTGATCGTACACGCCGCCTGGGAGAGAAGCGGCCAGGTCGTCAGAACCATCAATGACAGGATGCCCGCGTACAGCCAAGCAGGAGTGGGTGTGCGCATGATTCGTCCTCGCAGCAGAGGCATGTTGTTCACGCACCTGGTATCCAGGTGCGGTCCGAACCATGGCAACAACGAACGCGATACGGATCAGGGACTGCGGCTTACCTGCATCTGAAAACACCGGCCAATGCAAAGGGTTGGCATGGCTTTCTCGACTGCACCTCAACCAGTGCAGGGCTTTTTGCACCTTAGACGCACATTGCGTAGGCCGCTACTGTCAGAAATAACAGGTATGGACGAGTGGAAGGCTAGATCAACACGATCTCATAAGGATCGCGTATACGCTCCAGCAGCACCTGGGCCAGGATTGGCGCCAGGCCAATGGCCGGGTCACCGACCAACTGGCTGGCGAAGGCATGGACGGCGTGCAATTTACGCGCGACGCTCCAGGTGTCGAGGCGCACCTTGCGTGCGCGCTGCCAGGGGATCATCGCGCTTTCCCGCGCCGGCCAGTGCCACGCCCAGATCGGCAGCTCATACAGGCACGCGCCGACCAGGCTGCACGCCTTGGCGCTGGCGCGGCCGACGGCATCGTGGTCGTCATTGCCATCGTTGCGCCAGGTGGTGAACAGCACATCACCGGGTTGCAGGTAGCGCGCAATAAATTGGCTCATCGCTTGTTCGTGAGCGGCCAGGCCAGTGTCGCGGAACCCGCCCCGAATCCACTTCAGGCTGTGCAGCGGCATGCCCAGGCGTCGTAACGCTTCGACGCTTTCCTGGGGCCGCACCACGCTCAAGCGGCTGGCGGGCCACACATGGGAACCCGGATGGCTGGCGCTGCCGTCGGTGATGGAGATCAATTGCAGGGGGTGTCCGAGGGTGCTCAGGCGTTGCAGCAAACCGCCGCAGCCCAGCACTTCATCGCCAGGGTGGGGCGCGACAATCACCACGCGCGCGCCGGCCGGCACCAATGAGTTGAGTTGAATCGCGGGGATCTGCGCCAGCTGGGGCGCGCTGTTCCAGATTTGCGCGGGACCGCGACGGATTTCGCTCAGGGAAGCGGGCTTCATGGGTGTCACATCCTTGTCGGTTGGTGCGGGTCGTGCCCGTTGTCGGTACGACTCTCGTTATTCGCCGCAGGCTCCGCCGCGACGATTGCTCGGCCCTCCAACCCTGGAGTGCCGGCAAGGCTTCCTCAGCATAGTCAAGGATCGATGGTTTTCACATCGAGTCACCCCGTTTTTTAACGCAGCCCCTCCAGGGTCGCCACCGAATGGCCTTCACGGCTCCACAGGTCGAGCAGGAAATCCTCTTCGTGGTGTTGAACCACAGAGCGCATCGCCAGGCGTTCATGGAGCAGGGCATGTACCTGTTCGGCGGTCTGCGGGCAACCCTCGATCCGCGGGCGCCAGTGGCAGGCGAGCAACTGGCCGTCGTCGGTAAGGCTGGCGAGGGCGCGCTCGATCAGGCGGCCCAGGTCGTCGGCATCGAGGTAATAGCACAGTTCGCTCAGCACAATCAGCTCGAAGCGGCCGCCGGGCCATTGCTCCGGCAGGCGGCTTTGCTCGACATGGGCGTGGGCAAAGCCCATCAGGCGGGTCTTGGCCAGTGCCACGGCGGCGCTGGCGGTATCGCAGCACACCAGGCTATCGCAACGCGGCGCCAGTTCGGCACTCAATTCGCCATTGGCGCAGCCGGGTTCAAAGATCGAGGCGTAACGTGGGCGGGTCAACACGGCCAGGGTCAGCGCGCGTTTGCGCCGTTCATACCAGCGCTGTCGGAAGGCCCATGGGTCATCGTTGTCGGCAAATAACTGATCGAAATACGGCGTAGCCACGCTCATACAAACACCACTTCAAAGGGTTGCAGCAAACGTTCCACCACATAGGGCGCCAACACCGGTGGCAGGCCGATGTGTGGGTCGCCCTCCAACTGGCTGGCAAACGCATGGATAGCATGGCGCTTGCGCGCCACCACCTCGGGCGCCAGGGGCAGTTTGCGCGCACGGTGCCAGGGCACCTGGCTGTCTTCGGGGGTTGCCCAGTGCCAGGTCCACACGGGCAGTTCGAACAGGCTCGCCCCCACGGCCAAGGCGGCCTTGGCGCTGGCGCGGCCGACCGCTTCATGGTCGCAATGGCCGTCCTCGCGCCAGGTGGTGAACACCACATCGTTGGGCTTGAGATAGCGCTGGATGAACGCGGCGAGCGCGGCTTCCTGTGCGGCGACCCGGCTGTCGTCAAAGCCCGCGCGCAACCATTTCAAGCGGTGCAGCGGCACGCCAAGGCGGTGCAGGGCCTGGGCCGATTCCTGCGGGCGCACCACGCTCAGCCGTTCCGCCGGCCAGCGTCGCGAGCCAGGGTGACTGGCACGGCCATCGGTGACTGAGATCAGTTGGATCGGCCGGCCCAGCGCGGCCAGGCCCTGCAGCAGGCCTCCGCAGCCGAGCACCTCATCGTCCGGGTGCGGCGCAATGATCACGGCGCGATGGCCCTCGGGCACCAGTTGCTCAACGCTGATCAGGGGCAACTGCGCCATATGGGGCGAGGCCTGCCACTGATGCAGCGGGGTGCCTTGGCCCACAATGGGATTGGGTTTCATAACTGCCACCTCCCTGGGGCGCCGCCCGCCACCTGCTCGCCGAGGGCGGCCAGGTCGCGTTCGGCATGACTTTGACGCACAAACACCGGTAAATCCGCCATCAGCTGGGCGAAGTGCGGGTCCTTGCAATAGGGCCCGGCACCGGTCGCGCGACCGACGTGGCGCATTACCTGCTCAACCGTATCCTCGAGGGCGGCGCGCACTTGCTGGGCCAGTTGTCGGGCGTCGGCCTGCGGTTGCCGGTCGATCTGTGCGGCGCTGGCCCGCAGTACGCAGGCTGCGCTGTTCAACGCGCTGTCGACCGCGCCCAGGTGGGCCAGGGCATGGGGCTCTGGGCGTTTGCTGCACTGCGCGCGCAGCACTTCGGCCAGGCGCTGTGCGGCGCCATACCAGCACGCGGCAATACCGATGCCACCGTGCCAAAAACCCGGGCGCGCCAGGTAGTCGCCCGGTGCGCCGACGGCGATGCCCAGGGCATTGTCGAAAAGGATCTCGACACTGCCCGTGGCCGCCATCCCCACGGCGTTCCAGCCCTCATCGGTCACGGTGATGCCTGGCTGATGCATCTGCACCGCGACCAGCTGCTGGCGATCCTGTTCATCCCAAGCGGTGAGCAGCCCATGGCTGACCACCGCCGCGCCGGAGCACCAGGCTTTACGCCCCTCAAGGATCAAGCGCGAGCCATCGCGGCGCACGCGGACCTTGGCCGTCGGCGGTTCGGCTGCCCACATGCCCCATGTACTGCCCAAGGGCGGCAAGGGGCTGCGCAGTTCGGCGATGATTGCCAGGGCATCGGTATGGCCTTCGAACAACTTGCACAGGCGCAAGTCATGCCCGGCTACCTGCGCCAGGCCGCTGAGGCGCTCCAGGGTCTGGCCGCTGCCGGGCAACGGCAACTGATCCAGGCCTTCTGCCTGAAGCGCCTTCAGGGCGGCGCCGAGGGCCTGCGTGTCCGCATAGCCTGGGTAGCCTTGAAGGAATCCATGCAAGGCCATGTCACACCTCGTCGTCACGCTGCAATTCAAACAGCAACAGCGAACGGCCGGTGACCGCGTATTCGTGTTCGAACTCAAAGCGCTCCTGGCCGCGTACCGCTGGCTGGTTGGTATCCAGCATGCAGGTCCAGAACTCACCTTGCGGCACCGGCGGCAGGCGGAAATTGACCATGTCATGATGGGCATTGACCACCAGCAACAAGGTGGCATCGGCGCCCGCGCGGCGAATCCCGGTTTCCTGGGCGCGACCATCCATCAACATGCCCAGGCAGCGACCATGGCTGTCTTCCCATTGCTCGGTCGTCATCTCGTTGCCATCCGGTGACAGCCAGGTGACGTCCTTCACGCCTATATCTTCGTTGTAATCGCCCACCAGGAAGCGACCCCGACGCAGGATCGGATAAGCCATTCGCAGCTTGATCAGGCGTTTGACGAACTTGAGCAGCGCCTTGCCGTCGTCGTCCAGGTCCCAGTTGACCCAGCCGATTTCGCTGTCCTGGCAATAGGCGTTGTTATTGCCGTGCTGGGTGCGGGCGAACTCGTCCCCGGCCACCAGCATCGGCGTGCCTTGGGCCAGCAGCAGCGTGGCGAAGAAGTTGCGCATCTGGCGCAGGCGCAGTGCGTTGATTTCAGGGTCGTCGGTGGGGCCTTCGACGCCGTGGTTCCAGGACAGGTTGTTGCTGGTGCCGTCCTGGTTGTTTTCGTCGTTGTCTTCGTTGTGCTTGTCGTTGTAGGAGACCAGGTCGTGCAAGGTGAAACCGTCATGGGCGGTGATGAAGTTCACCGAGCTGTACGGGCGACGGCCGCGATGGTTGAACATCTCGCCGGAGGCGGTCATGCGCCCGGCAAAATCTGCAAGCTGGCCGTCGTCACCTTTCCAGAAGGCACGCACGGTGTCGCGGAAACGGTCGTTCCATTCCACCCAGCCTGGCGGGAAGTTACCCACCTGGTAGCCGCCGGGGCCGCAGTCCCAGGGTTCGGCGATAAGTTTCAACTGGCGCAGGACCGGGTCCTGGCGACAGGCGACGAGGAAACTGTGGCGCTCGTCGAAGCCGTCACGGTAGCGGCCGAGGATGGTCGCCAGGTCGAAGCGGAAACCGTCGACGTGCATTTCGTTGGCCCAATAACGCAGCGAGTCGGTCACCATCTGCAGGACGCACGGGTGGCTCAGGTCGAGGGTGTTGCCCGTGCCGGAGTCGTTGATATAGAAGCGCTTGTCGTCGGGCATCAGGCGATAGTAAGAGGCGTTGTCGATGCCGCGCATGGACAGGGTCGGGCCGCGCTCATTGCCTTCGGCGGTGTGGTTGTAGACCACGTCGAGGATCACTTCCAGCTTGGCTTCGTGCAGGTGCGCGACCATCTCCTTGAACTCGGCGATCTTGCCGCTGGCCAAGTAGCGTGGGTCGGGGGCGAAGAACGCGATGCTGTTGTAGCCCCAGTAGTTGGTCATGCCTTTTTCCAGCAAGTGCTGGTCGTTGACAAAGGCGTGCACGGGCAGCAGCTCGACCGAGGAAATGCCCAACTGACGGATATGCTTGAGCACGTCATCTTCCATCAGGCCGGCGCAGGTACCTCGCACCGACTCGCCCACCGATGGGTGGCGCATGCTGATGCCACGCAGGTGGGTTTCATAAATGATCGTACGGTCCCAGGGCACACGCACAGGCTGGTCGTTGCCCCAGGTGTGCGCCGGGTCGATGACTTTGCATTTGGGCACGAAGGGGGCGCTGTCGCGTTCGTCGAAACTGAGGTCGTCGTCCGGGTGGCCGATGGTATAGCCGAACAGCGCCTCGGACCATTTGAGTTCGCCCACCAGCTGTTTGGCATAGGGGTCGATCAGCAATTTGTGGTGGTTGAAACGATGGCCGTTGGCCGGGTCATACGCACCGTACACGCGGTAGCCGTAAATCAGCCCGGGGTGGGCGTCGGGCAGATAGCCGTGGAAGATTTCGTCGGTGTATTCAGGCAGTTCGATGCGTTCGATTTCGACTTCGCCGGTATCGTCGAACAGGCACAGCTCGACTTTGGTGGCGTTGGCCGAGAACAGGGCAAAGTTGACACCCAGGCCGTCCCAGGTCGCGCCCAGGGGGAAGGGCAAACCTTCGCGGATCCGCGATGGCTCGTGGGCCGGGGCCGCTTGGTGGTTATCGGCTTTGCTCATTGTGTTGCTCCTGCAAGGGTCTTTTTTCGGGCCGAACGCGGCCGTGCTGACATGGTTCAGCTGACAATCGGGAAAGTGAAATGACCACCTGCCGACCGTATCGGCAGGTGGCTCATGAGGTCACGAGGCTTAAGGCTTGGGCTTTTTTGGCGCCGCCGGCTTTTTTGCCGCCGGGGGAGCCGGTTTGCTTGGGGCCGCTGCCGCAGGCTTGGCTTTCGCCGCTGGCTTGGGCGCGGTCTTGGGCTTGGCGGCCGGCTTGGGTTTGCTCGGCGTCAGCGCTTCGGCCTCTGCCAGCTTGCGCGCCATCTCCCAGTGGCGTGCATCTTGACCGTGGGGCTTGCCCTCGGACTCCCAGATTTGATGCGCCAATTCGCGAATGCGTTTGTCTTCAGTACTCATCACAATGCTCCTCACAGAAAATTTTCAGCTTTCTTGATCATCAGGATTGATAAAGACATTGACCGGGAAATCCCCCAGCGCAGTGCTGATCAACAGCTCCTTGTCTGGTGTGACTGCGACTGTATGAAAAAGTCCCTTCCAGTTTTCGGTTGGCGCGGCGAACGGTAATTTCACCCGTGTATCGCCCCAAACCCGCGCATTGATCTGGGGGTGCACACCCTTTTCAAGCAGGCGATGGGGCCAGCGTGGCACCACCACCAGCACGCGTTTGCCCTGGTGCTCGCGGCAAAATGCAACCACGTGTTCGGCGTGTTGGCCCACCACATCCAGGGGCGTGTAGCGGCCCTGTTGAAACACCTCGGGGTGGGCCTTGCGCAAGGCCAGCGCCTGGGCGATCACCGCCTGTTTGACCCGCCCGTCACGCCAGTTGAACAGCAACTCGCCGAGGTCGAGTGGTGCATTCAGCGCACGTTGCCGCGCGTTGAAATCCACCGGGCGACGGTTGTCCGGGTCCACCAGGCTGAAGTCCCAGAACTCATCGCCCTGGTACAGGTCCGGTACCCCAGGCACGGTAAGGCGAAGCAAGGATTGCGCCAGCCCATTGACCGCGCCGGCAGGTGCGATGGCCTGGGCGGCACTGGCGATGGCGGTGCGCAGGGGCAGGCCGTCGTCGCTGAGCAGCAGGCGCGAAAGGAACGCTTCTACCCCTTGTTCGTAGGTGTCGTTGGGGGCGCTCCAACTGCTTTGCAGCTTGGCTTCGCGCAAGGCTTTCTGTTGCCACTGCCACAGGCGCTGTTGATAGGCCTGGAGCGCTTCACGGTCGTCCAGATGCAGGTCCAAAGGCCAACTGCCGAGCAACACTTGATAGAGGATCAGCTCATCACCGGCCGACGGGCTACTGGTGTCATTGCGCAACGGCGCCGCGAGGGTGCGCCAGTGCTCCACCTGTCCGGCATACCACGGTGCGCATTCGCTCAGTACCGCGAGGCGTGCGCGGCTGTCTTCACCGCGCTTGTGGTCGTGGGTGGCAGTGGCCAGCAGGTTGTCGGGGAACGTCTGCAGCCGCTGTTGGTTGACGCGGTGGAAGTCTGTCACGGGGGCGCTGAACTGCTCGGTACTGAAGCCCACATCGTTGCGCGACAACAATACCGCCGAGCGATAGAACGCGGTGTCTTCCACGGCCTTGGCGGCCGCCGGCGAGGTCAGTTGCTGGAAGCGCACGCAGGCGTGCTTGAGTATCTTGCGCTCGCGACCGACGGGGCGGTCGCGCCAGGGTTGCCCGCCCAGCCATTTTTCCAGGTGATCGAGCACCGGCCAGTCGCCCTCGCTCAAGGTGCTGCGCGCACCGGCCAGGGCCTGCTGGAAAAAGACGTCGTCGCGCTCGCTGCGGCCTCGGGCGCTGATATAGGTGCGGTACACCGGGAAGTGCACGATCAGCTCCTGCAAGGCGCGGCGAATGGCGCCCAGGGTCAGGTCGCGGGTCATCACATCGTCACGGGCCACTTGCAAGAGGGCCTGGGCCACGCTTTCAAAGTCGCCGCCCAGGGAGCCATTGAGAATCTGCTGACGCGCCAGCCGAGCCTCTTCGATAAAGGCTGAGGGCCGTTCGCTGTGTCGGGTCCACAGCTCGGCCAGCGGTTCGAAGCCCTGTGGGTCGTGTTGCAGCAGCGACAGTTGGTTCATGAATTCGTAGCCGGTGGTGCCGTCCACCTGCCAGTCTTCGCGCAGGGTTTCGCCTTCGCCGAGGATTTTTTCCACGAAGATCGGCAGATGGCGCTGTGGCGACAGTGAATCGACACGCCGGCGCAATTTGCGGCAATACCCGCGCGGGTCGGCCAGGCCGTCGATATGGTCGATGCGCAGGCCGTCCACCAGGCCCTCGCTGATCAGCTCGAAGATCTTGCCGTGGGTGGCTTCGAACACCGCGCTGCGTTCCACGCGCAGGCCGCCCAGTTCGTTGACGTCGAAGAAACGCCGCCAGTTGATATCGTCGGCCGCGGTGCGCCAGCTGGCCAGGCGGTAGGCTTGTTGTTCGAGCAGGTGATGCAGGCGCTGGAAACCGTCGGGTTGGCGCCCATCGAATTCGCCCAGGCGGTGTTCGATGGCCTCGCGTACGGCGCCGTGGGTAGCACGCTCGACCAGTGCCTGCTTGAGCCAGGCGGCTTCGGCGTAGGCGTCGTCCTGATAGGCGAGGGCGCTGAAGCGGTCGGCGAGGGGCTTGAGCAGTTCATCAGTGCCGAGGATCGCCGCGTAATCCCGTGGGCAGACCGGAAAGCGATGCTCGTAGTGTTCGACGTAGAACGTGCCATGGGCGGCGTCAAAATGCAGGGTCAGGGTGCCGGTTTGCAGGGCTTCGCCGTAGTCGCTGCCAAGAAACGGCATGAGCAATTGGCCCTTGAGCAGCGGGTCGGGGGAGTGCCACTGGATGTCGAAGAACTCGCTGTAGGGGCTCAGGCGGCCCCATTCCAGCAGGTCGAGCCACCACGGGTTGTCGGCGCCACCGACGGCCATGTGGTTGGAGACGATGTCGAGGATCAGCCCCATCTTATGTTCACGCAGTGCGGCGACCAGCCGGCGCAATGCCGCTTCGCCGCCCAGTTCCGGGTTGACGCGGGTGGGGTCGACCACGTCATAGCCATGCATCGAGCCGGCGCGGGCGGCGAGCAGCGGCGAGGCGTACAGGTGGCTGATACCCAATTGGGCAAAATACGGCACCAGTGGCACCGCGTCGTCCAGGGTGAAACCTTTATGGAATTGCAGGCGCTGGGTTGCGCGCAGGGGCAGTGCGTTCATCGGTCACGCTCATAGGCTTGGTTGCGCGCGACGGCCAGCAGTTCGAGGCGGCGGGCGGCGCCGGCATTGTCGAGCAGGCTGGAGGCTTCGCCGGGCAAGCGACGGCGCCAATTCGGGTGGGTATCGGTGGTGCCGGGCAGGTTGGCTTGTTCTTCAAGGCCCAGCGCATCTTCCAGCGGCAGCAACACCAGCGGTGCGCGGGTATGCCCCAGGTAGCGCACACTGGCGTCGATCATGTGGTCGGTCTCATTGCGGATTTCATCGATGAAATTCTGCGGGTCCTGGCTCAGGGCCTGGCGCAACGCCTGGCGCTCACGCAGGCGGTGCTCGCGCCATTGCTCCACAGTGGGGGCGTCGATCAGGCCCAGTTGGACGTTCCAGTCGATATCGCGGCTGTGCCACCAGCCATTGAGGGTCGGCAAGTCGTGGGTGCTGGTGGTGGCCAGCGCGTTGTCCGGCCAGTCGAGGATCGGCTTGAACTGGCCATCGTGGCCTTGTTCGAACAACAGCACGCGCATGCCCAGGATCGAACGGCCAATGAGTTTTTCACGCAGGCCGTCGGGCACGGTGCCGAGGTCCTCACCGAGCACGATGGCCTGGTGGCGGTGGGATTCCAGGGCGAGCAAGCGCAGCAGGTCGTCCACCGGGTAATACAGGTAGGCGCCTTCGCGAGGCGAGGCGTCCATGGGAATCACCCACAGGCGTTGCAGGCCCATCACATGGTCGATGCGCAAGCCGCCGGCATGCGCAAAGTTGGCCCGCAGCATTTCGATAAAGGCCCGGAAGCCGTTGCGCTTGAGGCCTTCGGGGGAAAATGCGGAAATCCCCCAGCCTTGCCCGGCGCGGTTGAGAATGTCGGGTGGCGCACCCACGGTAAGGTCGGCGAGCAACTCATCCTGGCGACTCCAGGCCTGGCTGCCACCGCCGTCGGCGCCTACGGCCAGGTCGGCGATCAACCCGACACCCATGCCGCTGCCACGTGCCGCCTGTTGCGCGCGCTCCAGGCAACGGGCGATCAGCCATTGGCTGAACGCATAAAAGCCGATATCGGCCGCGTGCTCTTCAGCGAAATGCAACAGTGCCGGGCTCTGTGGCGAACGCCATTCCTGCGGCCAGTGGCGCCAGTCGAGTGATTCGCCCGCGGCCGCGCGTACGGCCTGCACCGCTTCGAAGCGGCAATGGTTTTCCAGGGCTTCACCGCCAGCCTGGCGGAAGCTCAGGAAGTCGGCGTGTTGCGGGTGGTGGCCGTGGCGGAAGTCTTCATACAAGGCACGCAACAGGCGCTGCTTGGCCTTGGCGGCGGCCGGCCAATCGATCAGGGTGTGTTGTTCCAGGGCGTGCAGTTCCTCCGCCAGGCCGCAGGCCTCAATGGCGTTACGGACTTCACGTTCGCCGAGGACGCAGCCAGGCGATGCATACAGGCTGTTGAGAAATAACCGGCTCGAGGGCGAGTACGGGCTATAGCGCTCGGGGTCGGCACTGAACATCGCATGCATCGGGCTGATGGCCAAGGCATCGGCGCCGCGTTCGGCGGCCGAACGGGCCAGGTGTTCCAGGGCCAGGGTGTCGCCAAAGCCACCGTCGCCGAGGCGGCGCAAAGAATACAATTGGGCACTCAGGCCCCAGGCGCGGGCGGTGGCGGTGTCGACTGCTTCGGCGACGCTGTAGCAGTGAGTGGGGGCCACCGCGAGGGTGAAGGTCTGGTCGTCGATATGCACCTGGTGATAGCCGAGGGCGATCACGCCGGGCAACACGGCGTGGCTGTCCAGGCGCAGTTGCAGGGTTTCGCCGTCTTCCAGGTGGACGCGGCAGGGGGTGTCGGGCGCAAAGAAATGCCCGAGGTCCAAGCCATCGCCGCTGTCGACGGTCATCAGGGGTGGCAAGTGTTTGTCTTGTTGCACCTGCTCCAATTCAAGCAGGCTGGCATCGACCTGGGCATCGTTGTCGGCCGGGTGACCCAGGCCTTTTAATACCGCGCGCAAGGCGTCGGCTGTCACGCGTTGCGGGCGGCCGTTGGCGTCGATCCAATCGACGGCCAACCCCGCTCGGCTGGCGAGTATTTCCAGGTTCGCTTCACTCAAAGGTGCTCTCCAACAGGGGATAAGGTGACGCGCGCGCTGAAGGGCGCCAGGTGCGGGCCTTCATGGGCGGGCGTTTGGAACAGAAGCTGCGGCGGCGCGGGGCAATCGAGGGGCGCACGGCTCAGGTTCAGATCGATCTGTAACAGGCTGCCATTGCCCAGGCGCCAGCGCGCGCTGACGGCGCCGTCTGCCAGCACGTGCGCGCCCAAGGCCACGCTGCCCGGCAGGTGCGGCACGATATGCCGGTGGCGCAGGCTCAGCAGCTGGCGGTAGAAGTGGGCGTGTTCGTTTTCCACCAGGTTCGGCGCCGATTGCACAAAGGTGGGCAGCGCGTTGGGATCTGGGATGTGTTCGCGCCGTTCGGGGTCCTTGAACGCGGCGAAATCGGCGAATTCATTGCGCCGGCCCTCACGCACCGCTTCGGCCAGTTCGCCATGGTGGTCGGTGAAAAACAGGAACGGCTCGCTCGCGTTGACTTCATCGCCCATGAACATCAGCGGGATCATCGGTGACATCAGCAACAAGGTCGTGGCGGCCTGCAACGCCTGCGGCGAGCACAGTTGATGCAAGCGTTCGCCCAAGGCGCGATTGCCGATCTGGTCATGGTTCTGCAAGAACGCCACGAAGGCCGTGGGTGGCAAGTCGCCACTGGGTTCGCCGCGCTCATGCCCGTGACGGGTGGTGTGGCCTTGGTAGATAAAGCCTTCGCTCAGACAACGTGCCAGTTTGGCGGTGGGCTCCTGGGCAAAGTCGCTGTAATAGGCGTCGGTTTCGCCGGTCAGCAACACATGCAACACATTATGAAAGTCATCATTCCATTGCGCGTCGAAATCGTGCTTCAACAGGTGGGCCTGGTTGAGCTCGTTTTCCAGCACCAGCCACACATGCCGGCCGGTGTCCACCTGTTGGCGCACGCGGTGGGCCAGCTCCTGCAGGAAACCGGGGTTGTCGATGGCGTGTACCGCGTCCAGGCGCAGGCCGTCGAAGCGGTATTCGAGCAGCCACATCAGCGCGTTATCGAGGAAAAAATCCCGCACTTCGCGGCGATTGAAGTCGATACCCGCGCCCCAAGGTGTGTGCACATCCTGCTGGAAGAAGCCCTTGGCGTACTGGCCCAGGTAATTGCCGTCAGGGCCGAAGTGGTTGTAAACCACGTCGAGGATCACCGCCAGGCCATGTTCATGGGCGCTGTCGATCAGGTGCTTGAGCTGTTCGGGGGAGCCGTAGGCGGCGTGCGGTGCATACGGCAGCACCCCGTCATAGCCCCAATTGCGCTCGCCGGGAAATTGCGCCAGAGGCATCAATTCGATTGCGGTGACGCCCAGCTCGGCCAGGCGTGGCAGGTGTTTCTCGACACCGGCGTACCCACCCATCGCGCCGACGTGCAGTTCGTAGATCACCGCTTCATGCCAGGGGCGGCCTTGCCACTGGCTGTGTCGCCATGGGTAGGCGAGCGGGTCGACCACCAGGCTCCAACCGTGCACGTCCGAGGCTTGCGCCCTGGACGCAGGGTCGGGAACATCCATTTCGCCATCAATGTTGTAGCGGTAACGCGTGCCCGCCGGGCACTGGATCTCTATCTCGAACCAGCCCTCTGCCTGAGGCAACATGGCGAGGGACCGGCCGTCTTCCAATTCAACGCTGACATAAAACGCGTCTGGCGCCCACAAGGCAAAACGCGTGTGTTGCGCGTCCAACATGATTGCGCCGTGGGGCCAGGTTTCCAAAGTCCGTAACGGCATCTATGAAGACCTCCCTTGATTATTTAGTGGTTTTCCCCAGAGCCTTGGCCACCAGTTGTTCGTAGAGTTCGGCGTAGGGTTCTACCGCCTGGCACCAGTTGAAGGGTTGGGTCATGGCGCGGCTGCGCATGGCATTGAGCAGGCCTTTGTTGGCGAACACCCTGAACGCACGGCTCAGCGCTTCCTCATAGCTTTGCACCGTGGACTCATTGAACAGGAACCCGGTGACGCCATTCTCGATGGTGTCCGCCAGGCCGCCGGTATTGCGTGCCACCGGCAGCGAGCCGAAGCGTTGGGCGTACATCTGGCTGAGGCCGCAAGGCTCATAGCGTGAAGGCATCAGCAGGAAATCGCTGCCGGCGAACATGCGGCGCGCATCGGTCTCGTTGAAGCCGATACGCACGCCGACTTGGCCAGGGAAGCGCAGCGCCAGCTCACGCATGGCTTGTTCTTCCTCCGGCTCCCCGCGCCCGATAATCGCGATCTGGCCGCCGTGCTCGACGATAAAGCTGGCCACTGCTTCGGTGAGGTCCAGGCCTTTCTGGTAGACCAGGCGCGAGACCACGGCAAAGAGTGGGCCGGTGGAGTCATGCAGGCCGAACAGCTCACGCACGTGGGCGGCGTTGATTGCCTTGCCTTCCCAGTCACCGATATTGAAGTTGTGGGTCAGGTGCGTGTCGGTGGAGGTTTCCCAGCTTTCATCGATGCCGTTGGGAATACCACTGAGCAAGCCTTGCTGGGTCTTGGCGGCGAGGAAGCCGTCGAGGCCGCAGCCAAATTCCGGGGTGGTGATTTCCTGGGCGTAGGTGGCGCTCACCGTGGTGATATGGCTGGAGTACGCCATGCCGGCCTTGAGGAACGACATCTTGCCGTAGAACTCCATGCCTTCCTGTTGCAGGGCGTGCGGAGGAATGCCCAGCTCCGGGGTCGAGGCCAGGCTGACCACGCCTTGATAGGCCAGGTTATGAATGGTGAACAGCGTTGGCGTGCGTGACCCACGCCAGTGCATATAGGCCGGGGCCAGGCCAGCTGGCCAGTCGTGGGCGTGCACCAGGTCCGGGCACCAGTGGATCTGGGCGAGGTTGGCGGCCATGTCGGCGGCGGCCAGGCCCAGGCGGGCAAAGCGGATATGGTTGTCGGGCCAGTCACGGCCGTTGTTGGCGCCGTAGGGCGTGCCTTCGCGCTCGTAGAGCTCGGGGCAGATCAGCACGTAGATGACGAGGCCATCCTTGAGGTCCATGCGCCCGATCTTGCACGGCGGCAACGCGGCGTGGCCGCCAAGTTCGCCGATGATATGGATCGGGTTGTCGCTTTCCATCACCTGCGGGTAGCCCGGGATCAGCACCCGTACATCGTGCAGGTGCGCCATGGCGCGGGGCAGGGCGGCGGAAACGTCGCCCAGGCCTCCGGTTTTGACCAGGTCGGCGAATTCAGAGGTGACGAACAAGACTTTCTTTCGGTTCGGGTTCTGACTCACGATCGGCCGCACAGTGTTGGGCAGGTCGGCCAACGAGGTGGGCCCCCCTGCCGGCTTACTAAAACGCTCTCCCTGAGTCTCTACAGCGGCACTGATCATAATTCTCTCCCACGTGTTGGTCGGCTAATGGCCCGCTGCCACTAGCTCCGAAGACCGCATCCTGCGGCCAGGCGCACAAGCGTTATACAAACTGGCAAGGCTTATGCCAGATGCACGGTCAGCTGAAATAGATTGGATGGACGGGCATCGGCTGTGAACTGCGTGCGCTCGCGCCACCTTAAAACTGGACCTACGGCAGAGTTGTAAAGTTTCGATTTTTTGCGGGGTTTTTGTTTTGGAACGGACCCATCAGTCATGAGTCTAGGACAGATCCCAGAGCCTGTAGGGTTTATGTGGGAATTTTGTAGGACAAAAACTTGTAACGAGGGTTGTGGCGAGCAGGCTTGCCCTGCGCTGGCGTGCGAAGCGCTCCCAAACGGTTTTGGCGGCTTGCACCCCGTTGCCAGTTTTCAGGGCCGTTTCGCGCCCCACCGCGGGGCAAGCCTGCTCTTCACAGAGAGGGTATTCCCATCATGAGTGCAGGCCGCCCCTTATTGGTGCGTCAGCCGAGTAGGCGAATGGGCGCTCCGTCAGCCCAAGCCTGGATGCTTTCGATCATCTGCTGATAAAACTGCCGGTAGTTCTGCTCACTCACATACCCCACGTGGGGCGTGGCCAATACGTTGGGCAAGTGGCGGAACGGGTGATCGACCGGCAACGGCTCTTCGGCATACACATCCAGCGCAGCGCCTGCCAGGCGACCAGCGGTCAAGGCCTGCACCAGCGCCTGCTCATCCACGATAGGCCCGCGCGCGGTGTTCACCAGCCGTGCGCTTGGTTTCATCCAGCCCAGCGCCTGCGCATCCACCAACCCGCGACTGCGTTCGCTGAGCACCAGGTGAATGGTCAGGATGTCGGCCTGTTCGAACAGTTCGCGCTTGCTGACCCAGGTCACCCCGGCTTCGGCGGCGCGCTGCGGCGTAAGGTTTTCACTCCAGGCGATCACCCGCATGCCGAACACCTTGGCGAACTGTGCGACTTTCTGGCCGATGCTGCCCAGGCCGAGGATACCCAGGGTCTTGCCGTACAGGTCGCCGCCCAGGCCCACTTGCCAGTGGCCGGCGCGCAGGGCATTGGCTTCCGCGAGCAGGTTGCGGGTGGAGGCCATGATCAGCGCCCAGGTCAGTTCCGGCGCGGCGTGCTTGTAGCTGTCGGTGCCACATACCTGGATGCCCAGGGCCTTCGCGGCCGCAATGTCGATGGCGGCATTGCGCATGCCGCCGGTCACCAGCAGCTTGAGGTTCGGCAGGCCTTGCAGCAGGGGTTGATCGAAGGTCGAGCGTTCGCGCATTACGCAAATCACCTCGAAGCCTTTCAGGCGCTCGATCATCGTGGTGGTTTGCGCCGGATAATCGTGCAGGAAGTGCACCTGGCCGACGGTGTCCAGGACCGACCAGTCCACCACGCCTTGGGCCACATTCTGCCAATCATCAATGACTGCAATCTGTACCGACATTCACGAGTGCCTCGAAAAAGGTTGGATTAAAGGGCGCTCAGGCCCTGCAACAGTGCGGTGTGAAACTGGGCCGGTTCTTGCGTTTTCGGTGCATGGCCTAACCCCAGGAATTCCACCAGGGTTGCATGGGGAATACCGGCGGCCCGAGGTCTTTGCCGATGGCGGTGGTGGCGGACGTGCCGATCAGCAGCAGGGTTGCCATCCGCAGGTTCTTGAACGCGTAATACACTGGCCGGGTGAGGATCATGTCGCAAATCGACGCCGAGTTCCATGCCACCAGCATATGGCAGGGGAGGTCGCTCAGGCCGGCATATCACGCTCGTCCCGTTTGGCCGCACGTCATGGCTGCAGACACCAGGCCCATGTGTATGTATTTCTGTTGATACACCGCACGATATCCGGCCTCATGGAATCCCAAAACACGCCCGTGAGGAAGTCGCAGCCCTCTTCAACCCCCAGCCAGTAATATGAGTCATACGGAACGGGTAATGGCGAACCGTATACGGTCCGCATAAACGATATGCCATCGGCATAATAGATACCTACAGCGCCAGGTAGTGATTTGCGCCAGGCGACGGCCTGGCTCCAATTCATTCCTGCACGATTTTCACGCAGTTGCCATACGTTGCTGACCTCTACACGGTATGACGCGGTATTGCCTGCCCTGTCTTCTACATCAATATAGGTGCTTCCGTTAGCCATGCCCCTGACCTTGCCGTCGTTTAAGTTGACCGTCGCGATACCTGGGTTTCTTGAACGGTATGAGTAAGGAGGCGAGCCCCCTTCTGCCTCGCGTATCTGGGCATTGCCCGGGTATTCCTGGCCGTTTCGTGGCCAGCCGGGAGCGACGATGGCTCGCCCGTTCAAAATCATGGTCGAGTTGCCAATAGTCAACGGCGGCGCTTTTAAAACGGAGTAGATCACCGGTGGAAACACGATCGCATCCGCCCGTTCTGGGCTGGTGCTGAACGCGGCCGAGAACTCCATCGTCAGCGTCGAAGCGTGGTCCAATTCATTGAGGTAAGTGGCCAGGATCGGATGTTCGTAGCGACCCTGGTTTATCCAGTCGGCATTGACGCGATCACCCCCGCTGCCGTTTAGGAGGGTGATCGGGTAATTCACGCCGTTCTTCTTGCCCGTCAACGTCAGCCAAACCGGCCAGAACTCGGTAATAAAGTGCCAGGTGCCAATATGGGCGGTCGCCCCGTCAATCACTTTTGCCAGGTCGAGTATTTGGGTTTGTTGATCTGCTTCGTTGATACGGATGATGGTTTTCTGCAATTCATCCAACGGAATAGGCAGCACCTTCACGGTCAATATCTGAGAGTCCGGCGACGGTTCACCCCTGCGGGTGACCACGTACTTGAACGTCATGAACTGATCGCTATTGCCTATGTTGGCCGCAATGGCCTGCCGGGGGATGTCGAACACGACCTCTCCCGCTAATTCGTTGCCGAATTTGGCCGGGATGTCCGGCGAGCCTTGCCCTTGCCTACCGAGCATGGACACTTTGATGGAGTCGGTGTCGAGCATCCCCACGTAGCGCACCACCAGGTCGCTGCCATTCAGCGCATCCAGCGGCGCCAGCGTAGCCCTGCCTGGCCCGGTGATCGTGGCTCGGACCAAGTCCGGTGGTGGCAGGTCCATCAGGCCTCGGGCAATCAGCACGGACGTGATTTCGGAGTAACGCGTCGGTTCAAGCCCCCGCTTGAGGGTGTAGGAAACAATTACGTCCTGATCAAGGTTGCGTTCGACAAAGACGTACGGCACCACGAACTCAGCGAGTTCGCCATCCCGGTGGACATCGTAGTCGACTTGGGTGCTGGCCAGCGGGCCTGTCCACCACAAGATCATCTGGTCGCCTGCGCGCGTGCTGGCGAAGGGGGCAATCACTTTGGCGCCATTCTTTACATCGTCCGGGTCCAGTTGAGCGCCCGATGCCTTTTCGATCTTGGGTGGGGGCATATCGCGTTTGGGCTCGCCCACTTGATAGGTTTCGCTCAGTGAGTCCTGCCCGGTGCGCAGAAGGGTGTAGAACACCTGCACGCGCAACCCGTCAAACCGCTTGATATCTTCACCCGGTACGGTGAACGAGAGCACGCCTTTGTCATTCGGGATGCTGTCAAACCGTTTGCTCTGCTTGTACTCAGTCGTGATGTTGGGGTTGCTGACCAACAGCGTGATCTGGATGAGGTCGTCGGGTCGCCAGGTGTCCTGTTCACGAAAGCTGACGGTGGCGTTGGCAGGGCCTGGGGGGATAATGTCGCCTACCGCCTCTACCACCCAGGGGGCGGGCCATTTCAGCGCTTCACCGATAACCGACAGGAACAGATTGTGCGAGCGCTTGGTCGGCTGCCCGTTACCCTCCAGCAAGTAGTGAACGGTTGCGCTGCCACTGGCAATGGCCTTGACCAAGGCATTCGGTACGTCGAAATAGTAAGTCCTGCCCCCAGGTAACACCTGATCGTCAATATGGGGTACAGAGCCATTTTCATTGGTCCCGGCCCAAATCAGAAAGACGCGCTCGTAGATCCGGGCATTGGCGGCTGAGACATAGAGCCCGATTCTTACGTGTTGATTGCCCAACTGAGCCAAGTCGATGGTGGGGGCCGTATCGGGAAAATCCAACCAGGGAGGGTCCAAACGATCATTGCGCAGGTACACCGATATCCAGGTTATGACCGACCACAGAGCCCTTGGGTCGGGACCATTGCCGGTGGGGCCTATCACTTGGAAAGCGACTGGCAATTGCTCGCTGTCGCCGACATCGATAATCGTGGCGTACTCCACGGTGAGCTTGATGTCAGACCCGACGTCAGCGGGTTGCACTCGGTACTCTATGATCACGTTGCCCCAGGCCAGCCGAAGTAGATCATAGGGCGCCATATTCTCCCAGTGTCGGAACGTTATCTGAACACCGAGCTTGGCACGGTCATCATTGATACCGTCAATTTCTACATCGGGCGGCAGCACCAGGACCAGTTTTCGATTGCCGGGCTGGGTGGGTTCCGGCGCGATGCCTCCTGGACGACGCAGATTGACGCGCAACCGCAACGGCATGGTTTCCGAAGGGTTCCCACTGAGACGGATGACCCTGACCTGTACCGGGTCGGCCCACGACTCGCGAATGAAATTTTGGGAGATCGTAAAGGGGATACGGGTCAGGTTTTCGTCGCCGTCGCGAATCTGGTTGAACGCCACCGCGACGCCTGCCCAGTAAAACTCAAAGCTGGTGCCTTTGGGCGTTGAAGGCGGACGGGCAATATGCACCACCAGGGGAATCTCGGTATGCCGAATGCCGATGCCACCATCGGCCCGCTCGTGGTCGCCTACGATAGGGGGTTGCAAGAGCCCAATCTCGACCGGTGGCAGATCGGGTACAAACGGATTGACCGGTGCAGGGTGCTTGATCATGAGGATTTCCTCGCAGGCGTATGGCGAAATTGAACCTCTGCGCGAGGACCGCTGACTACTGTCAACTCTGACAGGTGGCGACGAATGGAACGAGAAGCGGCCGGTGTTGAGACCACTGGTCGCTACCTGTCAACTCTGACAGTAGCCATGCCCCGCCCATCATTGTTTGATAACACCAACCGCTCAATAGCGTCGCTTGAGTGTTCGCTTGATCAGTCGGAGAGAATCCATGGACATTGCCCTGGCCCCCCAATCACCCCGCCAACCCAGGCAACTCGATCGCCTCAATATTCCGGGTATGAAGCAAAACGTCATTGGCTATGACGGGGGCGTTGGCCTCTGGTTGCTGACGTATGGCTTGACGGTGGTGGTGGACAGGAACTGGCTGGCAAGCCCGGGCGATGTGATCAATATCGTGCGCATGCCCGATATGCTGCAATTGGCAACCCTGATGCTCAAGGAGGGCGATGAGGCGGCCAACCATTATTTCTTCAGCATTGAACACAAGAACCTTCCTGATGGTGAGGTGCGGCTGGGGTACGTGGTGCATTTCAAAGAGGGAGGCGAGGCCGCTTCCTACACCTTGAGCGTGTTGGTGAAGACTGACCTGCCGGGTGGAAGAAACAATAATCCACCGTTCCCTGGCGTAGGGCATTCAGAGCTCAAGTTCACCCTGTCGACCACGATTATTGACCCTCCGGATGCCATACGCGGGGTAACGGTGACAGTTGCCCCCTATCCGAACATGCATGCCCGGGACATGATCCATTTCTCTTGGGCAAGCGTCCTTATCATCCAACAAGTGGCGGGGGTTGGCCGCGAAACCGTGTTCAACATCAGTCGTGACCAACTGATGGAAGGGGGCGACGGCACCGACCTGTTGGTAGGGTTTTTACTGGTGGACCAGGTAGGCAACACGTCGACGGACAGGTCCGCAGATACCAAGGTGCAGGTGAACTTGGATAGTACGCGGCTAGAGGGCCCGGCCATTATCACCGATGGCCCCGTTGACACTATCGATATAGAGCGACTCAATGGCGAGGACCTGCTCATCGAGATGCACAACTCTGCAGCCATCGCCCCGGCGGGAAGTCTGTACGACATAGACTTCCGGTCCTACCCGCCCAACGGGGGTGTGATTGTGCATCGTGATTTTGAACGGGTCATCACGGCTGGCAGGACGGTCACGCACAATGTCCCATATGGTGTGGTGCGTGCCGCTGCAGGCGGCCGGGTGGAAATCAAGTATGTGCTGAGGAAGCAGAATCCTGCCGTCGATCTGTATTCGAGAATCACCGTTGCGAAGGTATTCGGCTCGATTGTCAGGCTTGAGGCGCCTTATTTTGCCGAATACCCCGGCCATACGGTGCATCCTATTCCCAACTCCGCGCTGGTGAGTATTCCCTATTACCCATGGCGTCAAGCGCAGGATAAATTGACCCTGATCATGCGCTATGTCCGTGGATTGAATGATGTGGTGGTGTTCAGCGAGTCGAAGCTGGTCGGCGACTCGTGGCCAGAAGGCGCCCCCGTGCAGCGTTTGATCTACCGCCAGGACCTTGAACGATTCGACGGGTACAAACCGTACCTCTATTACGTCGTGGAGCCGCGGATTGTTGAGGGTTCTACGCCGGAGTTGAATGAATCGTTGCGCCAGCTGGTACAGATTGGCCTGCCGGTCAGCGCCGACAGATGACTATGTCCAAGGCCCCGTCAGATAGGCTACGAGGCCATAGCGCGCTGTTTTGGCGATAGAGACCATAAGCAAGAAGCGCCACAGGGGTTCGCGCATCACCCCGGCCACCAAGGTCAGGGGGTCGCCTATGATCGGCACCCAACTGAGCAACAACGTCCAGTGCCCCCAACGCGCGTAATGGCCGCGGGCCTTGTCCAGTTGCCGGGCACTCACCGGGAACCAGCGTCGCGCCTTGAAGTGATCCACCCAGCGGCCCAACAGCCAATTGACCAGCGACCCCAGCACATTGCCCAAGGTGGCGATGCCCAGCAACCACCACAAACTGTACTGGCCGCTGAGCAGCAAGCCCACCAGTACGGCTTCCGATTGCAGCGGCAGCAGGGTCGCGGCACCAAAGGCCGCGACGAACAGCCCGAGGTAACCGACCAACACCGATCAGTGCGCCGGATACTCGGCGACCACAACATCCTGGCCGTCACGCGTCAGGCCAATGACCTGATAGGCCTCGGCTTGACCGTCCACTTCCATCCCCGGCGACCCCATGGGCATGCCCGGTGCGGCGATGCCCAGCAGGTCGTCGCGCTTGCGCAACGCCAACACCTGTTCGGCGGGGACATGACCCTCGACGAATTTGCCGTCGATGACCGCGGTATGGCAGGAACCCAGGCGCGGGGCGACGCCCAGGCGTTGCTTGACCGCGCTCATGTTGGTTTCGACGTGGTCATTGACCTTGAAACCGTTATTTTCCAGGTGGCTGATCCATTTTTTGCAGCAGCCGCAATTAGCGTCGCGGTGTACGTCGATGGGTATCAAGTCGGCGGCTTGGGCCAGGGCGGTGGTGAACAGGGCTGACAGCAGGGCCAGGCGCAAAGGGGTTTTCATGGAAGGTCTCGTCAGCAGGAGGGGGCCATTGGGATGGTGGCGATCATGACCACGTCATCGCGGGCAAGCCAGCGCCCGCCGGTGCGCGACGCCAGTGGTAATGTTTCAAAATTATACGAAGTCGGGATTTTCCAGCCGGTGCTTGAGCTGGTCCAGCGCGATCGTGGACAACTCGATCATGCGTTCATGCAAGCTCGCCAGTTGCAACTCCGTCTCATAGGTCAACACGCGCTTGAACAGCGTGCCGCCGTTATAGGGTTGCAAGACGTAGTGTAGGGAGCCGTCGACAGCCAGGGAGGTGAACACGGTCTTGAACTCCCCCGGCTTGTGCGCGATCTGCACGCGATAACTCATGGGAACCCGTACACCCAGCAGGTCGATGACCTCGGTGAAACGCGCGCCGGCGGGGAGTGAGCCGCTGGTGCCGGTCTCGGCACCAAGGGAGGTGGGGTGCCATTCGTGCCAGCGATCCGGTTGGGTCACATAGTCGTAAACGGCGTCGATAGGGGCCTGGATAAAACGTTCCTGACTGATCCGCTCCAGGCGAATCGACTGCTCAGCGCGCATGGCACACCTCCTGTGTGGCGAAACAATGCACCGTGAGCTGTCAGAATAGTCCCACTCCCGCGTATTGCACGGGAGTGTTTCATCCATTTATCAGCGCACCTTGAATCGGCTCATCAACGCAATCACCCGACCGTTCGCATCCAGCAGGCTTTGTGTATTGGTTTCAGTGGCATGGCCGCTTTGTACCAGCTCTTCGACCATATGTCGGATCTGCACCATGCTGCGGTTGATCTCTTCGGTCACCGCGCTCTGTTGCTCGGCGGCCGTGGCGATCTGGGTACTGAGGTTGTTGATATGGCTGACCGAGCCAGCCATCTCATCCAGGCCGCTGTTCACCCGTGCGGTAGCGTCCGCCGCCGACTGGCAGCTGGCCTGGGTGTTTTCCATGGCCGCCACGGACGAACTCACGCCCGTGGTCAGGCGCGCGAGCATCTCATTGATCTGCGAGGTGCTGGCCTGGGTCCGCGCCGCCAACGCACGCACTTCGTCCGCCACCACCGCAAACCCACGGCCTTGCTCGCCGGCACGCGCGGCTTCGATCGCCGCGTTGAGTGCCAACAGGTTGGTCTGGCCGGCAATCGCGCCAATGACCCCGAGGGTTTCAGTGATGCGCGCGGCGTCCTGGCGCATGTTTTCCACGGTGTGGGTGGCACTGGCGACTTCACCGATCAACGCACTGACGCTGGTAGAGGCTTCACCCACGACCACACGGGAGCGGTCGGCGTGCTCATTGGCGCGCTGGGTGAATGCAGCGGTTTCGGCGGCGTTGTGCGCCACCGTGTCGGCGGTGGAGCTCATTTCGGTGATCGCGGTGACGGTCTGGTCGGTCTCCGAGGCATGCCGCACCAGGATACTGTTGGTCTGCGCCGAGGTTTGCTGCAATTGCGCCAGGCCAGACGACATGGCCCCGGTGGCCAGGGTCACTTCGCCGATCATGTTTTGCAGGTAGACGATAAAGCGGTTGACCGAGTGGCCGATGGCGCCGAGTTCGTCTTCGGCGCGGATGGTGATGCGTCGCGTGAGGTCGGCGTCGCCGGCGGAGAGTGCGTCGATGTTGCTTTTCAGCGTTTTCATGCGCTGGACCAACTGGCGAATCGCATAGGCCGCCAGCAGCACCAGCAGCAGTACCATGGGAATTTGCAGCAGCGCCAGGGTGCCGAGCACGTCATCGCGCTGGGCGGTGATCAGCGAGGTGGGCAGGGCGGTCGCGAGGAACCATGGCGTGCCTTCGATCGGGCGCATGTAGAAGGTGCTGGCCACGCCCTGGTTGTCGAACTCGCTGCGTTGCAACTTCTGGTCACGCTGGCCAAGGGCTTTGTTGATCATGGCGGCGAACGCCGAGGTGCCGCTCAGTTCGCTGATGTTCTTCAGCACCACCGGGCTGTTGATACGTGTGCTGTTGCTGATGATCTTGCCGTCGCCTTCGACGATCAGCATTTGCCCGCCGATGTCTTTTTCCTTGCTCGCCACCAGGTCGTTGAAGAAACCCAGGGTCACGTCGATAGTGGCAACGCCATACGCCGCGCCATCACGCTGGATGGCCATGGCGCAGTTGGTGCGCGGCTCCTGGCTGGCGTCGTCCTTGTAGGCCGCGGCCCAGGCACATTGCCCGCGTGGCGCGGCGAGGCCGCCCTTGTACCAGCTCTGGTCGTAGTAGTTGGGCGCCGGGTCGCTGTTCCAGAAGGTGTTCACGGCCAGCTTGCCCGACGCATCACGGTGCCAGAAGGTGCTGTGCTTGTTGCGCCCGGGCGTGCGCTGGTTGGGCAGCGGCCAGATACCACCGCCGAACACTTTCAGCTCGCCATACTGGTCCACCAGGCCTGGCAGGACCTTGTCGATGGCATCGCTGTCGAGCAGGGGGATGGTTTGGGTGATGGTGCGTTGCTGGGCCTGGACTTTGTTCAACTCGCCCTGGATCTGTACCGCAACCTCGGCGATGCGATTGAGTACGACCTGCTCTTCAGTCTGGCGCAGGGTGGGCGCGACCAATTGGCCGATGCCCACGACGGTCAACACTAATAGCATCAGGACGAACAGCACCAGGAACACGGTGTAGCGAGCTTGGATAGAGCGCAGTGGGGGCATGGGGGTCGTCCTTACGAAGCGTTTATTGTCGACGCGGCTTTGTTAGAGCTTCGTAGGGCTATCGGCTTGGCGCGCAATAGCTTTAGGTACGAGGGTGCAAGGAAGTGGGAGCCCCTTGATAAAGGGGCTCCCTGGCAGGGCTCGTCAGATATCCAGCATTGCCATGACTTCCTTGGGGTAGCGCAGGCCAGCTGTGGCGTCGGCAGGGAAGATGGCGTCCAACGCCGCCAGTTCGGCCGGGGTGAGGGTGATCGATACAGCCGCTACGTTCTGTTCCAGGTACCTGCGCTGCTTGGTCCCGGGGATTGGGATGATGAAGTCACCTTGCGCGAGCACCCAGGCCAAGGCCAATTGCCCGGCGGTGACGCCTTTGTCAGCCGCCAGGCGTTGTACCTGTTTCACCAATTGCAGGTTTTTCGCAAAGTTATCGCCCTGGAAACGTGGGCTGAGACGGCGATAGTCATCGGCGCCGAAATCGTCCGGGCTTTGCAGGGCACCGGTGAGAAAGCCCCGGCCCAACGGACTGTAGGGCACGAAGGCAATGCCCAGGCGTTGGCAGGCGGCCAGGCAGCCGTTGTCTTCCTGGTCGCGGCTCCACAAGGAATATTCGCTTTGCAGCGCGCTGATCGGGTGCACCTTGTGGGCGCGTTCCAAGGTGGCAGCGGACGCTTCGCTCAGGCCCAGGTAACGCACCTTGCCTTGCTTGACCAGTTCGGCCATGGCGCCGACGGTTTCTTCGATGGCGACCTCAGGGTCAATGCGGTGCTGGTAATACAGGTCCAGTGTTTCTATGCCCAGCCGCCGCAACGTGCCGTCGATGGCCTCGCGGATGTACTCGGGACGCCCATTGACGCCGCGCCGCGACGGGTTCGCCGGGTCGCGCACGATGCCGAATTTGCTCGCCAGGAACACTTGCTCGCGTTTGCCGGCAATCGCCTGGCCGATCAGTTGTTCATTGGTGTGCGGGCCGTACATGTCCGCGGTGTCGAGGAAGTTGACCCCCAGTTCCAGCGCGCGATGCAGGGTGGCCGTGGCCTCGGTGGTATCGGTGTCGGGGGTGTAGAAGTCGGTCATGCCCATGCAGCCGAGGCCGATGGCGGAAACACGTGGGCCGTTTTTACCGAGTTGACGAGTGTGCATGGGTGCAGCTCCTGTTGAGGTAGGCGCCTATTGTTACCCTCGACAAAACCGGGATAAACCGGCTAAAAGTACTATCACTATTCGTAAATTCTAAATAATCCATAGAGGTGGCGGGATTTGGACCGTTTCAACGCAATGCGCGTGTTTACCCGGATTGTCGAGTTGGGCGGGTTCGCCAAGGCGGCCGACAGCCTGCAACTGCCACGCGCGTCGGTGACGATCCTGATCAAGCAACTGGAAGCGCACCTGGGCGTGCAGTTGTTGCAGCGCACGACGCGTCAGGTCAGTCCGACCCTGGATGGCACGGCGTATTACCAGCGTTGCGTGCAATTGCTGACAGACCTGGAGGAAACCGAAGCGGTGTTTTCTACCCGCAGCCAGAACCCGCGCGGCACCCTGAGCATTGATATGCCGTCGGGTATCGGGCGCCTTATCGTGATCCCCGCGTTGCCGACGTTCACCTCGCGTTACCCGCAGATTGAACTGGAGATCAGCCTTAATGACCGCCCGGTGGACCTGATACGCGAAGGTGTGGATTGCGTGCTGCGCGGTGGCCCGGCCCTGGACGAATCACTGGTGGCCAGGCCGCTGGCAATGATGGACCAACTGACCTTGGCCAGCCCCGGGTACCTGAAGCGTATGGGGGTGCCCCAAACCCTGGACGACCTGGCCCGGCATCAGATGGTTGAGTATGTGTCCAGCGCCAGCGGCAAACGCTTCGGGCTGGAATTCGCATTAGCGAACGAGTTGCGGAGCGTCAACCTGGCCAAGACTGTCGCGGTGAACAGTTCAGACGGCTATTTCTCTGCTTGCGAAGCCGGATACGGGTTGATCCAGGCCCCCCATTATCATGCGATGCAGCAACTGGCCCGGGGGACGCTGGTGGAAGTGCTGCCACACTTGCCAGTCCCGACAATGGCCCTGACGGCGCTGTACCCGCCGCACCGCCAGTTATCACGGCGGGTGCGGGTGTTTGTCGATTGGCTGGTGGAACTGTGCGCGCGGCCCGGCAGTGGGTTACAGCGTTAGGGGCGGGCGCCTGCAAAACCGTCCCATTTATTACGATGCGTGGGCTTAGCGCTTCACGCCTGGCGCCTGGCCCTTGCGATAGGCCCCCGGCTGCTGGCCAATGACCTTGTGGAACGCCCGCGTAAACGCGGCCACCGACTGATACCCCACCTCCAGCGCAACATCGGCCACGGTCTGGTCGTTTTTGAACAGCTGGCAGGCATGGCGCATGCGCATCATCAGTAGCACTTGCCCTGGCGATTGCCCGCACAGCTCATTGAAGCGCTTGAAAAACGCCGAGCGCGACAGGCCGGTGCAGGCGGCCATGCTTTCCAGGGTCCAGGGCTCCGCCGGCCGGGCGATCAATTGTTCCAGCAGGTGCGCAAATGCCGGCTGCCGGCCCAGCGCGGCGAGGCCGCCCAAGTCGGTGTTGCCGATCACTTGTTGGCGCAGTACATACAGGAACAGCAGGTGGCACAGACGTTCGAGCAGGGTGGACGAGGGCGCCGGAGTGCGTTCGCACTCTTGCAGGATCAGTTCGAACAGGTTGCGCGCGGCGGTCAATGACGGGTCGCCGGCACGCAGGATGATCCACGCGGGCAGGCTGTCGACAATCATTGCGGACAAGCCGGATTGGAAGTGAAAGAACCCGCAGACCAGCCCCACGCCGTCGGTGGCCGCGCTGTCCAGTGGCACCATCGGACGACGTGGGCATTCCTGCGCACCCGCCGCCGTGGCTTCGCCGGACAGTCGGTACTCAAGGTCACGCAACAGAAACACCGCGTCGCCATTGTTCAGGTGCTGGGGGCTGGGCTCGCCGTCGATATGCAGCCAGCATTGGCCCTGCACGAGCAGGTGGAAACTGGCCCGTGCCAGGCCGTGGGTGCTGGCGTGCCAGTCACCGCAGTAACGCCCGACATGAAACAAGCTGGTCTCGAGTTCAAGGCTGTCTAATAACCAATCGACAAGTGCACCGGACGAATTCATCTAATGGAAAGACTCAAGAGCAAGTAATCGCTACTTTAGCCTATTGAGGCGTTTTTTTATAACCAACAGACTTGGTACACGAACCAATAAGGAGACCGCACCATGTCCCGCGTACCGCTGCTCACCCTCGAAACCGCTCCGCCAGCGGCCAAACCCTTCCTGGAAAATGCGCTGAAAGGCTCGGGTTTCATCCCCAACCTGCTGGCCGTGCT
Source organism: Pseudomonas gorinensis (assembly GCF_042015035.1). Taxonomy (NCBI): domain Bacteria; kingdom Pseudomonadati; phylum Pseudomonadota; class Gammaproteobacteria; order Pseudomonadales; family Pseudomonadaceae; genus Pseudomonas; species Pseudomonas gorinensis. Next base: position 4,132,609 of record NZ_CP167125.1, on the reverse strand, counting down.
GGCCAATGCGCCGGCCGCGTTGGAGACCTACATCACCGTTTCCGGCCTGAACGCCAAGGCCGAGCTGAGCCTGGCCGATCGCGAAGTGGTGCAACTGATTGCCGCGACCACCCACGGTTGCGATTTCTGCGTGGCCGGCCACACCGCCGTGGCGCGCAACAAAGCCAAGCTGCCCGAAACCGTGATCGAAGCCCTGCGCCAGCGTGGCGAACTGCCTGATGCTCGTTATGAGACGCTCGCCGCGTTCACCCGCGAAGTGATCGCTACCCGAGGCGATGTGAGCGATGCCGGCTACGAGGCGTTCCGGGCCGCCGGCTACTCCGAAGGCCAGGCGCTGGAGGTTATATTGGGGGTCAGCCTGGCCACTCTGTGCAACTTCGCTAATGTGTTTGCCCGTACCCCGCTGAACCCGGAGCTGGCGCAGTACCGTTGGGAACAACCGGCCAGTTGAAGGCGCGCACGCGTCGGTGATGGTCATCTGCTTTAACAAGGAGAAACATGAATGCTTGACCCAATCTTGAGCCGTTGGCTCGATGTTCAAGCGCAGGCCCTGGATGTGGGCAGTTGCGACCCACAGGAAGTGCTGCCGCGGTTGGCAGACGCCAACGTGTTGCGAATCGGCGTACCCAAGCACCTCGGTGGCCTCGGCGGCGATGTGGGCGGGGCGGTGGACGCCATCGCGAATGTTGCCAGCCATTCCCTGGCGGCAGCCTTTGTGTGCTGGGGGCAGCGTTCGTTTATCGAGTATCTGTTGCACAGCCCCAACGAGCGGCTGCGTGAGCAGTTGTTGCCGGACCTGCTCAGCGGCAAGCTGGCCGGGGCCACGGGGCTGTCGAATGCAATGAAGTTCCTCTCGGGTATCGAGACCTTGCAGATCAGCGGCGAGCCGAGCGACGACGGTTGGACCCTGAACGGTCGCCTGCACTGGGTGACCAACTTGCGCAAGAACGGCTTCGTCGCCGCCGCCGCGATTGAACATGCCGACGGTGGTGCGCCGTTTATCCTGGCGATCCCGGACTCAGTGGCGGGCTTGCAGCGCTCACACGACCTTGATTTGCTCGGCTTGCAATCCAGCAACACGGCCGCCCTGGGGCTGGAAGGTGTGGAGCTGAGTCGCGACTGGTTGCTGCATGAGGATGCACGCCAGTTCCTGCCGGCGGTGCGCCCGGCGTTTCTTGGCCTGCAATGCGGCATGTCGATTGGCCTGGCGCGTCGCTCGTTGGCGGAAGTGGCCTATCATCTGGGCGCGTCCCGCACCGTGTTGCGTGAAGAGTTGGAGGCGTTGCGCGTGACCCTCGATCACCTGGTCACCGAACTCAAGAAAGGGTTGCTGGCCGGACGTTTTGCCGCCGAACCGGTGCCATTGTTCAAGCTGCGCATCGCCCTCGCGGAAACCGCTGCGAGCGCCGTGCAACTTGAGCTGCAGGCCAGTGGCGGCAAGGCCTACCTCACCGCGCACGGCAGTGGTTTTGCCCGGCGCTGGCGTGAGTCGGCCTTTGTGCCGATTGTGACGCCCAGCCTGGTGCAACTGCGCACCGAACTGCAACGCCAGGCCGCGTTATGAGCCAGGCGGTTCTGACGGCCCGGGGCATTGCCCTGGGGTACGCCAGCGGCCCGGTGCTGCAAGGCTTCGACCTGCAGTTGCAGCCCGGCGAAGTGGTATCGATCCTCGGCCCCAGCGGTGTGGGCAAATCCAGCCTGTTGCGGGTGCTCGCCGGCTTGCAGGCGCCTCAGGGCGGCGGCGTACAGGTACTGGGCGAGCCATTGAGCGGCCCGCACCCGCGTGTGGCGGTGGCGTTCCAGGACCCAAGCCTGTTGCCGTGGCTGAGCCTGGAAAAGAATGTGGCGTTTGGCCTGGACTTCACCCGTCAGCCGCACCTGAGCCCCGAGGAGCGGCGCCAGCGCGTTGACCATGCCATCGCGGCCGTGGGCCTTGAGCATGCGCGCCAGCAGTTCCCGGCGCAGTTGTCCGGTGGCATGGCCCAGCGCACGGCGTTGGCCCGCTGCCTGGCGCGCCAGCCGCAAGTACTGCTGCTCGATGAACCCTTTGGTGCCTTGGACGAAGTGACCCGTGCCGACATGCAGCACCTGTTGCTCAAGGTCAATCGCGAACAGGGTTCGGCGGCGGTGTTGATCACCCACGACATCGACGAAGCCTTGCTGCTGTCCGACCGCATCCTGCTACTGGGTAACCGCCCGGCGCGCACGCTGGGCGAATGGCGGATCGACCTGCCGCAACCCCGCGAGGAACAGGTAGAAGCGATTGGCGCGCTGCGCATCGAGATTCTTAAAACCCTACGGCAGGCGAGCCGCCCTCAACCCAACCCCCTTGACCTGCTGGAGCCTAGCCATGTGTCTGGATGACCTGACCCACTCGCGCCGTGATTTTCTCAAACTCTCTGCGGTGCTCAGCGCCGCTGGTGCCTTGCCGCTGTTGAGCAGCCTGCAGGCACGCGCGGCCAATGAACCGGATGCACCGGTACGCATCGGTTATTTGCCGATCACCGACGCCACGCCATTGCTGGTGGCGCATAACAATGGCCTGTTCGAGGCCGAGGGCATCAAGGCCGAGCGCCCGGTGCTGCTACGCAGTTGGGCCCAGGTGATCGAGGCGTTTATCTCGGGCCAGGTCAACGTGATTCACCTGCTGTCGCCAATGACCGTGTGGGCACGCTATGGCAGCCAGGTCCCGGCCAAGGTCGTGGCGTGGAACCACGTCGGCGGTTCCGGGCTGACCGTGGCGCCGGGCATCACTGACGTGAAGCAACTGGGCGGTAAGTCGGTGGCGATTCCGTTCTGGTATTCGATCCATAACGTGGTGGTGCAGCAACTGTTCCGCGATAACGGCCTCACCCCCGTTGCCCGTGCGGCTGGTGGCGCGATTGCCGCCAATGAGGTGAACCTGATCGTGCTGCCGCCCTCGGACATGCCGCCGGCATTGGCCAGCAAGCGCATCGACGGCTACATCGTCGCCGAGCCGTTCAATGCCCTGGCGGAAAACCTCAAGGTCGGTCGCGTGCAGCGTTTTACCGGCGATGTGTGGCGCAACCATGCGTGCTGCGTGGTGTTCATGCATGAGCATGACCTGGTCAACCGCCCGGAATGGTCGCAGAAGGTGGTGAATGCCATCGTCAAGGCCCAGGTCTGGACCCGCGACCACCGCGAAGAAGCGGTGAAGCTGTTGTCCAAGGATGGCCCGAACCGCTACACGCCGCATGCCGAACCGGTCTTGAGCAAGGTCCTGGCACCGGCGGCCAGCGACCGCGCTGCGTACCTGGCGGAGGGTGCGATCCAGCATGCCAACTGGGACGAACATCGCATCGACTTCCAGCCCTATCCCTTCCCCAGCTACACCGAGGAACTGGTACGGCGCCTGAAAGACACCTTGATCGAAGGCGACAAGAAGTTCCTCGCCGATCTCGACCCGGCCTTCGTCGCCAAGGACCTCGTGGATGACCGCTTTGTGCGCAACGCTATCGAGGCCGTGGGTGGCATGAAGACCTTTGGCTTGCCGGAGGGCTTTGAGCGGCACGAGGAGATCGGCGCTTGAACCGAGGTAAAACCGTAGCGTGGCCGGGCTGGTTGCTCGGGTTGGGAGGCTTGGCCGGGTTGCTGTTGCTCTGGTGGCTGGGTGTGAAGGTGTTTGGCGCTGCCGACGGCTTGTCAGCGCGTTTTTCACTGGCGGCCACGTTCGGCAGCCTGTGGGAGTTGCTGGGGCGCGGCGAGCTGTACCTGCACATTGCGGTGAGCCTCAAGCGCATTGTGGTCGGGCTGTTTCTTGCCTTGCTGGTGGGCGTACCGCTGGGGTTGCTGGTGGGCAGTTCGCGCAACCTGGAGGCTGCGACCACGCCGGCCTTTCAGTTCCTGCGGATGATCTCGCCCCTGTCGTGGATGCCGATCGTGGTGATGCTGATGGGCGTCGGGGACCAGCCGATCTACTTCCTGCTGGCGTTTGCCGCGGTGTGGCCGATCATGCTCAACACCGCTGCCGGGGTGCGCCAGCTGGACCCACGCTGGTTGCAGTTGAGCCAGAGCCTGAGTGCCACGCGCTGGGAGACGCTGCGTCGGGTGATCATTCCAGGCGTGGTCGGGCATGTGTTGACCGGCGTGCGCCTGGCCATCGGCATTTTGTGGATCGTGCTGGTGCCGTGCGAGATGCTTGGGGTCAGTGCCGGGCTGGGGTATTACATCCTCGACACGCGGGACCGCCTGGCTTATTCGGAACTGATGGCGATGGTGCTGCTGATCGGGCTGCTGGGCTTTGCGCTGGATGCGTTCGCGCGATGGTTGCATCAGCGATGGGTGCATGGAGGCTGATCGCTCAATAGACAAAACCCCGGGAGATTCGCCCCGGGGTTTTGGTTTTACCCTGCCTTACACCTTAACTTGAATTTGCAGATCGCCCGCCGTGTCATCCGTTGTGGATAGGCGTGCCGTTGTGTCTCTTTGTTTGCCCGCCTTGAGCCCCACGCTCTGGGCGATGTCTGCCTTCTGGTAGACGCCGATACCGATGCCGCCGGTCAATTCGGCAATGCCAGGAACGCCTTCGGTGGTGTTCATGTGGGACCGCCCGACCCACACGACCGATTTCCCTCCCAGTTCATTTTTCATCACTTGCCTGGCCCCGTAATAGTTCACCTCTTCGAGGCGCTGTTTCGACAACGCGATGTATTCCGCTGAGGATTTGGGCAGTGTACTCAGCCCGGAGAAATAACCCTTAGTGTCTGAGTGCCGAGTCAGATAGCGATGCTCGAGAGGCATGATTTCGATATCGAATTCTTCAGCGGCTTTTTTCAGTTCATCGTAAAGCGTGTTACCCCCCACCCTGCTCTTAATGCCTTCCACGAGTGATTCATCATGGATCAGGCCATACGCGTCGAGCGTTGCGCCTTCCACGTACAACGCTCTGACGTCTCCTTCCTTGAAGGTTTTCATGGCGTCACGCATGGTGATCAGGCTGGCGACTTCTAAATGGTCTTCTCCAAAGACCAGGACGTCAGTTTCTTTCAGGGATTTGGCGATCAGCTCGTTGGGGGACATTGCCGGCGTGATATCAGGAAGCGCTGGGCGTGGTGGCATGCCGCCCGCCGCCATATCCTGGAAGTAAGCGGTCTTTTCAAGCGAGAACTTTTCTCGGGTGAAGCGGATTCTGTCGGGTGTGAAATGGTCCTCGATCAGGGCTCCACCGGTATGGGGGCTGGTGGCGTACTCATCCATAGGCAACGGAACCCTGGGTTGAACGCGGTTTTGCATGGGGCGATTGGTTCTGCTTAAAGGATCGTAGCGCATGCTGTCACGCGCGCGGGGGGAGGGCGGCATCATCCTGTGCAGCGGGTTGAATGCCTCGATCGGCGCTCCGTAAGGTTTGCCCTTGTCGGGATCATAGGCATACCGTTGGCCATCAAACAGGATGGTGCTTCCCTCGACGGTTTGGTCGGCAGCCTTGAAGGTGCCTTGGGTAATAGGTCCATATTCGGCACTGGCGACATTCAACACGTTGTGATGACGACCTATGTGCTTGACCTGTTCAATCCCGTTGTCGATCAGCCTCGCACCGCCTTGAACCAGATCGCCTATACCACTGAAGGGGTTGAGCTCACCGATGACGGTGGTCCCGAGTATTTTGGCCACCCGCAGGGCCTTGGTTGCGGCACTGACGGCCGAGGTTCCGGCTTTTGTCACTTTCGCTGCCGCCCCTGCGCCGGCAGTGACGAAACCAAAGATATCCATGCCCAGGTCTGTCGCGCCATCCAGGTAGTCACCGTTTTGAAAGTTGACAATGGCCGACCTGAGTGGAATCAGGTCCAGTAAAAAGCTGACCAGTTTCCACTCCGTGTCCATCTGCTGATCGTAGCTGGTAGCCCCCTTGGCCTGCCGGACCACGTCTTTGCCGGCAATGTCCAGGTGTTCGACAAAGGCATCGGCAATGGACTGTGTTCGGGCACTTGTGTAGCTCGAAGGCGTGGGCGGAGGAGAACTGACGGTCTTGTCCTGGGCGAAGTCGGCCTCAGGCGAGGTGGTTGGTGTGAACCGCTCAATCGGGTAGACCAGGCTGGCGTTACGTTCGTGCTGATCGGTCAAAACGGTGGTGGGAACCTGGGTCACGCGCCCTTGTTTCAGGTCGATCTTATACACCGTCTCGCCGCTTGGCCCTGTGGCTTTAACCAGCAAATTGTCGTTTTTGCTGTGAAGGGTTCTTCCGGTAAATCCTAGCCCCAGCTTGTAGGTATTGTGCTGGTAGAACTCAAGTTCCCCATGCTCCAGGTTTTGCCTGTCGGCCAGGGGCAATTGGGCAATCATGTGTTTGACCGCCGTAGCAATGCCCTTTTTTCTTGAATCGATGGCTTGGGTGAACTGATCGTTGAAGGTGCTGTTCACGTCGAATTGCAGGGACTCGCCTTGCGTGGCGCGGAGGATGCGTGGGTCTGTGCTTTCCCATTCGTACTGGTGCAAGCCACTCATGGCGATATCCAGCAACGAGTGCAAGCCTGCCGGGGCACGATTGGGGTCGTAGAGCGGCTGTATGTGGGGTTGCTTGGTGTTCTTGACGCTCAGCAGTTTTTCTTCAAAGGGCACATCCGAGCCGAACCGTTGTTTAAGTGCGGCCAGGGCAATGTCTTTGCGGCTTGGCATTTCAGCCTGGATCTGGGTGGACGCCTCCAATCGTTCATTCGCCTGTTGATTGAACGCGCTGCGGACCTTCTCGACGTCGTCGGGGCTGTAGCGATCCGCTTCTTGCTGGGAGAGTGCGCCATTCACCACGCCCCACACCCGCAGGGCGGCGCGTTGTGCCTGTTGGGTCATGGCTGGATCTTGCAGGCTGGCGTCTTCGGCGGCATTCATGACCTGGGCAAAGCTCATGTTGGGCACTTTGCCCGGTGTCTGGGCTTCTATTGTTGCCGCGGCGATCGACAGGTTGACCCAGGCAGGGCTGCCATAGGTCACGTTGCTGGGGATGTCCTTGATCAGCAACTCGGGCGCCTTGCGGGCCAGCATCAGGTAAGCGCCGACGTTGGCCATTTCGGCCGTGGCGTGGCCTTGCTCGCTCAAGTGCTTGCTCAGGGTCGGGAATATGGCTGATGCGGGTTTGCCCCAATGCTCCGACTGTGCCAGATCAAACCCGGCGACGGTGTTTCGATGGGGCGTGCTGATGGACTGTGGGTCCAGCATCAGATTGAGCGCGGCCAGTGTGTAGTCATTGACGCTGGTGTCAGTCGCAATGCCGTTCAATTGAGTCTGCATGGCTTGCCCCAGCGCTTGTGCACGGGGGGTACTGAGCAGGGTTTCCAGCACCTTCGCTGGATCACGTGCGGCTTCGCCGCTGAGTGGCTGATTGCTGTTGAGATAATCCAGCGGGCCCAGGCTTGCCCCCATCGACGGTGGGTTGGGGTGGAGCGTGACATATTGCGTGGCGGCACTGAGCAACGTGCGTTGCTCCGCGATACTCAGCGGCAGCGGCCAGGACAGGGCACCGCCCAGATTGCCCAGGGGGTGTTCAATGGCCCTGCTGAGCACGGCGTCTGCCAATGCGGTCAAGGCGAAATGGCTGTTCGGTACAGCCACGCCTATGGAGGTGATGAAGGCCTCGATTGTCGTGGCATGGCCGGGGGTGACGGGATAGGACGCGGCGGCTTGCACATCCATGGGGGTCGACTTCAGCGCGGCCAGGATCTCCTGCGGCGTGGCGTTTACACCCAGGCGCTGGGCCATGTCGTTGAGTTTTTGCCCCAGGCTGCGCAGGTTCTGCTTGTCTGCCAGGGTTTGCGCCAAGCTGCCACTGGCGGTATCGGTGGTTGAGGGGTTTGTTTGGGTTGAATCGGACTGTTCGGTGTCGGTGGTGGGGGGCTGGTTGCCCGGGAGGGCGGGCGTGGGTGTATCGATCAGGAGGGGAGGCTGTTGGGGCAGAAGGTGCGGTAAGGGCGTGGAGGAAAGACTTGTCATCGGAGGGTACCTTTTCAGACGTGCCGAGAATAAGCGCCTGCCAGTAGGAGGATCCCTGTTCCCCAGACGCCCCTTTTGGGTGCAAAAAACACCCGAGGGGGTTCCCTCTGGAGATACCGTGTTGTGTAAGGCTTAGTGTTGGTTAACTTTTGAAAAAGTCCTTGCGGGTGTGTGTCAGTTGATGCGTCTGTGGCTGACCCACTGCTATCGGGGGCAAGCCCCCTCCCACATTTGGATCTGCATACATCAGGTCGACCTGAGTCTGCCTTTGCTCTGGCTGTGGCTGCCCTGGCGCCGACCGGAGTTGTGCCTGGTGTACTCGGTTGAAAATGTGGGAGGGGCGGTGCGACGATTCGACTTGCCCCCGATGAGGGAGTGAAGTTGATGCATCCATGGCTGACCAGCCGCCGTTACCGCAGAAACGGATAGGCGGGAACCTGCCCCTCAGCGATGGTAGTAACCCGGTCCGCCACCTTCATAGCGGTGGTCATGCCAGCCGCCGCCGTGGGGGAATATGATGCAGCCGCTCATGCTCAGCATGATCAGCAGGGGAATCAGCCAGGTGATTCGACGGAACATTTCAAAATCCTCCAGGGTTCTCACGGGGTGACATCAGGCTGGCTCAATAAAAGCATCGAACAAGCCAAAGCTTTTCATCGCCTGTAACATGAGACCCTGCCGACCCCATTCCATCCCCGTCATCGGGTATGTGCCTGGCATGTTCGGCGATACAAAGTGGATACATTCTCAAGGTTCAGGAACCCGTCATGACCCAAAAGCAACGCTTGAAATATTCAATCCTGATCTCCCTGGTGGTACTGGGGACGATGTTTGGCCTGTCCTACCTGCAGAACACTGGGGTTATCAGCGAAAAAACGTTCCAGTACATCGCCATTGCGGTGGCGGTCACCGTGGTGGTGATCAATGGCGTGATGCGTCGTAAGGTCAAGCCTAACTTCTGATTGACGTCGTCGAGTCAGGCGCGGCCTTCGAGCACTTTGGCAGCCTCTTCATGGAGGCTGTAGCTTTTATCGGCATTGAGGGTGATCACGCCCTCGCTGCACAGGCGCTTGAGTACCTCACGCACGCTGAGGAACGACAAAGGGATGCCCAGTTCCAGCAAGTGGCTGTGCACGCCGCGTACCCCGAGGGTGCGCTGGTGGGCGGCGGCCGTGAGCAGGGCGTCGATGACCTTCAGCCGGATCAGGCTGGTGCGCAAGCCGAAACACTTGAGTAAATGCCGAATTCGTTGGTTGCCTTGCTGCTCTGGCGCTTTGCCGAAGGCTTGTACGCCGCTGCCAAACGTGGCATCGGCGGTCGTTGAGTGTCCGTCCGTGGGCAGTTGCGAGTTGTACATGCAAAAAACTCCTTATCAGAGCCTGATCAGGAAAATGATGGCGCTCTTATTCAATAAGACGAACGAGTGAGCGAAATCATGAAGTGCCGCATGTAGAAAATTTGTCGGTATCGGTTTTGTCACAACGCAGTCGCGTTCAATGAACGGACTGCGTCGCTAAATTATTCACGGTCTGTTGCGTCCTTACGGTGGGGGAATGACCCCAGGCAAGGGTGTTCAATTTGACTGTGGAGTCTGTGTGATTATTTCCAACCGGTTGTCCAGGATGTGCGTGGCGGGACTGATGCTGGGCTTGAGCCTGGCTGCATCGGCGCGCGAGCAGGTGGCGCAGGCGTCCGCCGATATCCGGCGCACCAGCTTCGGCGTGCCGCACATCCGCGCCAGCGATGAGCGCGGCCTGGGGTTTGGCATCGGTTACGCCTACGCCCAGGACAACCTGTGCCTGCTGGCCAATGAAGTGGTCACCGTCAATGGCCAGCGCGCGCGGTTCTTCGGCCCGGAACAGGCGACCCTGGAGGAACGCAACAACCTCGCCAGCGATGTGTTCTTCACCTGGCTGAATACCCCCGAGGCCGTAGCCGCCTTCTGGAACGCGCAGAGCCCGGCGATCCGCCAACGCATCGAAGGTTATGTGGCCGGCTACAACCGCTATCTCAAAGAGCAGGGCGCCCCGGCGCCATGCCAGGCCGGGTGGGTGCGGCCGCTGGTGGTGGAAGATCTGGTGAAGCTGACCCGCAGGCTGCTGGTCGAAGGCGGCGTTGGCCAATTCGCCGAAGCCCTGGTTGGTGCGGCGCCACCCCAGGCCACCGCCAGCGTGCAGCGTCGCGCAAGGGCGTTTGAACTGGCGGCGGCCCAGCAGCAGCGCTTCAGTCTCGATCGCGGCAGCAACGCCGTCGCGGTGGGCCGTGATCGTTCATTTAATGGTCGTGGCATGCTGCTGGCCAACCCGCATTTCCCCTGGGTGGGCGGCATGCGTTTTTACCAGATGCACCTGACCATCCCCGGCCAACTGGATGTGATGGGCGCGGCGCTGCCGGGTCTGCCGGTGATCAACATCGGTTTCAACCAGCATGTGGCCTGGACCCATACGGTCGACACGTCCAAACACTTCACCCTGTACCGACTGACCCTCGACCCCAAGGATTCCACGCGCTACCTGCTGGACGGTCAATCCATCCCCCTGGCGAAAACCTCGGTGACGGTGCAAGTCAAACAGGCCGACGGCAGCCTCAAGGCCGTGTCCCGTACGGTCTACAGTTCGAGCTTCGGCCCCGTGGTGCAATGGCCCGGCAAGCTGGATTGGGACAGCCAGCACGCCTTCAGCCTGCGCGACGCCAACCTGGGCAATGACCGCGTGCTGCAACAGTGGTACGCGATGAACCGCGCCCCCAGCCTCAAGGCACTACAAACCTCGGTGCACACCCTGCAAGGTATCCCGTGGGTCAACACCGTGGCCGCCGATGATCAGGGCCAGAGCCTGTACATGAACTTGTCGGTGGTGCCCAACGTCAGCGCCGCCAAACTCGCCCAATGCAGCGACCCGCGGGCCGGCCTGCAATTTATCATCCTCGACGGCGCCCGCAGCGCCTGCGCCTGGGACATCGACCCGCATGCCGCGCAACCGGGCATTTTCGCCGCCGCCCAACTGCCGCAACTGCAGCGCACCGACTACGTGCAACACGCCAACGACTCGGCCTGGATGGCCAACCCCAAGGCGCCCTTGACCGGCTTCTCTCCAGTGATCAGCCAGGACCACATCGGCCTTGGCCCGCGCGCGCGCTTCGCCGTGCAGCGCCTGCAATCCCTGGAGCAACGGCCGATCACGGTTGCGGACCTGCACAACATGGTCATGGACAACGAAGTGTATGTGGCGGGCCAAATCATGCCCGACCTGCTGGAATACTGCGCCACGCAACTGGGCAGCGATGCTGCCGCGTTGCAACCGCTGTGTACCAGCCTCAAACACTGGGACCGGCACGCCAACCTCGACAGCGGCCTGGGCCTGGTGCACTTCATCAACCTCGCGGAGCACCTGCAACAAACCCCCGATGCCTGGCGCGTGGCTTTCGACCCGGCCGAACCATTGACCACCCCCCGTGGCCTCGCCATCGACCGCCCCGACGTTGCCAAGGCCTTGCGCGAAGCCATGCTGGCCTCTGCTGCTGAAGTCGCCAGGCTCGGTCTCAGCGCCAACAGCCGCTGGGGCGATATCCAAGTCTCCGGGCAAACCCCCATCCACGGCGGCCCGCAAGCGCTCGGCATCTATAACGCCATGCAAACCGTGCCAAGGGCCGATGGCAAACGCGAAGTGGTCAGCGGCAGCAGTTACCTGCAAATCGTCAGCTTCGACGACCAGGGGCCGAACGCATTGGGCGTGCTCGCGTTCTCCCAGTCCAGCAACCCCGCGTCCAACTATGCCAAGGACCAGACCCAAGCATTCTCCGAGAAAAAACTCCGCCCGCTGCCATTCACCGAAGCGCAAATAAAGGCCGACCCGCAGTACCGGGAACAGGTCATCAAGGAGTAGGGCGCACACGCAACCCCTTGATGACTGGGCAGAATATTTTTTGAAATCAAGGGGTTGCAGGCATAGGCAAATGAGTACATAATGGCGCCCATCGAACGCAATGAAGCGTTAAAAACTTCAATGTATTCAATGTATTCAATGTATTCAATGTATTCAATGAGTTAGAGTAGAGGCAGGGTTTTATAGCCCACTCATGTTTTTATGCGGTGAATGTCAGCAACAGCAGCATTGATCGTTTGAGGCCGAGTAGCAAAATGGTTATGCAGCGGATTGCAAATCCGCCTACGCCGGTTCGATTCCGACCTCGGCCTCCACTCTTAGAAACCCCGTAGATTAGCGTCTACGGGGTTTTTTATTGTCTGCGATTTGGTCATCGCTTCCGCAACCCTACCTTTTTTCGGGAAATTTAAGATGCCGTTATCGGTATGCCTCTCCGCGATTGGACGTGGGATTGTGCTCGATACCAAGGAGCCTGAGCGTCCACTAATGGCCGATTCTGTTGAAAAAGTCGGCCTTGGTTCCCACGACAGAAAAGTACGCATCGGAGATTGAAATTCTTACTTGTGGCTGAGGCTTCCAGGATCAGATTTCACGTAGCTGCGTGCAAAAAAATGGCGTTTTTCCCGGTCGATTTCCGGGCAGTTTGAGCGGAGCGACTTTTTCAACACTATCGGCCAAAAGCAGACATTCAAACCGCTAGCCAAATACACTGTCGAGAAGATCGCATTCAAAAATTTTGGTGCAAGTGTGCAGCCAAGGAAAAGGGAGGATTCATGAGTCTTGATCTGTGCTTGGAAGCTGATAGTACGCTCACAATTTCGACGCTGAGCAAAGCACTTGCGAATGCTGGTGCTTGGGAAATAGAGGTCGCAGGAAATGGGCTATCCGCTGAATTTAACTCGGGACTTAAATTGAGTACCAATGACGTACTCGATGACCCTACGATTTATGCTGAGAATACAATGGGTATCGCCTTCCCTGTCGCGGTGCGTTGCACCATCAGAATTAAAGGGCCCGAACCAGAGGGGGAGTCGGCTATGGAAGATTTGGATAAAATCGCTCAGTCCATATTTCACTCGTGTTCGGCCTTCTTTCTTATTAGCTTTCAGTTCGAACAAACCTTGTACTGGCGGGATGCGACAGGGCTGCATCGTCCTTGAGGTAGGTGCCTGCGCGTCCTCTTTCAGACATTTCTGAATGGTGTTTTTTCGGACGAAAACGCCCCTGAATTGAGGAACTGCTTTTGGCCGATTGTAGACCTTCGTGAGAGGCAGCAGTCGGCTAATAGGAGCCGCTGTGACATCCTTGCTGCCACTCGATAGCTTCGGCGCCCTAAGCCATGGGGAGGCTTCCTGTTTCGCCTCACGGAACAACTTATAAGGATGTGAGACATGATGCTATGTTTGGATGGCCAGTTTTCTGAACAAGAACTTTCCGAAAGGGACGAACTCGATCTACGGAACGTTTCAGCAAATATATGGCCGACGGTGCTCTCTCGGTGCAAAGCAAATGAACTACGCCTTTACAATCTTAAGCTTGCTTCACTTGAGGGAATTGATAGGTTAACTAATACACGGCGTTTGACGCTGGAATGGGCAAAAAAAATTGAAACACTGGAACCCGTTTCCAGACTAAGTGGTTTGACGTATCTGGCAATTGGAGACTTTCCAAGGCTCCGGCACCTCGACGGGCTTGAGAAGCTAAGCGAGCTGACAGAGCTGCGTCTGTCTGGTAGCCAGGGTGGAGGCTCGCCTCTCCGCCTTGAATCCATCGAGCCTGTTACTCGTATCTCCAAGCTCACCAGACTTTCACTGGCCAATGCGAAGTTCGAGATCGATGACATCACTAGCCTCGTTCGCTGTACGCATCTACGCCACTTGAGCTTGACGAACCAGTTCGATCGATCTCAGGTCGCTTTTCTCGCAAGCCGATTGAACAAGCAGCTCGCCGAGCCTCTAACTGCATACGTAAAAACACATCTGCGTTGTATGAAGTGCAACAGTCTGACGTCTATGTTTACGGGACGAAGAATGCCTTTCCTTTGTCCAGCGTGTGATACATCGCGATTTGAAAAGCTCACTCGCCAGTTCGAACAGATGATGCACAATGCATGACAACTTCACTTGTGTAAGACTGTCCGCTTCGGGTCCAGACTGTGTGAAAACGGCTTCGGTGGGACGTGTCGCCGGTTTGTCAAAAAATGCGGCGGCTTGTAGGCGCTCCCACTTTTGTGCAAGGATTCGCTATGACTCAATTTATTCCAAGCAATCGCCATCATCATCACGGACCTCGCTCAGGGTGCCGCGGTTGCGTACGCTCATCGATTAGTCAGAGTTCGAAACATCGACTCTGACTACTCAGTGAACCAAACCAAGGCGCCAATGGCGCCTTTTTTATTGCCTGTAAATTGGAGATTTTGAAAATGACTATGCTTCGTGGAACTCGAATAGTGACTGGGAAAGAAGCTGCAATCATGCGTGAGATAGAAGGCTGTTTTCGGAGCTATCTTCATCGATGCCGGGGCTGAGGAGGCCATAGTTCCTGCGCTATGGGGCCAAGACACTTTTATTGAGAAAGCTGGCGGTAGTGAAATTATCGGACAAATGTGGGCCTTCAATGACAAGGCCGGACGTCCTTGTTGCCTCATCCCAGAAGCAACTGCGCTCTTTCAGGAGCGCAACGATGTGCTTCTCGGGTCACGACAAGAAGCTATGTTTTTCTACGTAGCGCGATGTTACCGGTATGAACGACCCCAAGCAGGTCGTTATCGCGAATTCACTCAACTGGGACTCGAAATTCTTAGTCCTACACCGGCACAGGCTTTGGAGCGTAGCCAAACAATCTGCACTGGCTTTCTTGATTCGCTGGGATTGGAATATGAACTCAGTCTCGCAGTGAAGCGTGGACTAAGTTATTACCTCGAGGGGAATGGCTTCGAGGTGCGTTGCCCCGTATTGGGCGCGCAACAACAAGTTGTCGGCGGCGGTGCCTATCGAGAAGGAGCTGGGTTCGGCATCGGACTCGAACGGTTGGTGCTGGCCTCAGGAATGACTCGGAGTCTGTGATTTTTAAGGCGTCTCCATCAGGAGGCGCTTTCAAACCAGACAGGGCGAAATGGTATTGGATTGTCTAAACATCTTTCGTTGAAAGTCGTAGCGGGGGCGATCATCGACGATGAAAAGCCTTTCTCACAGCCTGGCCCCAAAGAGGACCTAAGCTTGCCCCTCATCTCGTGGCATAGCAGCATAGTGAGAATTTACTCCTTCGCTATCACCTATCACGCACCTCCAAGGTCACGATGTCCATAAATCTTGATGAGCTACTGAAAACCGTAGACGACGAACAATCATTCATCGGCTTCATTGAAGCTCTAGGTATGGATTTCGCCGAGGAGCGTTTGCTGGAGGAGACCTCTCCGTCGTCTCCCTATGGACCGGGGGCGTTGGGGTGGGAAAACGGCTCTATTGATAACTTTCTTGATGCTGCCGCAGCGTGGGCGACTGCCAGCTCACGCAGTTCCCTTGTGAGTGCCAGTAGATCAAACGTATGGCAACGCTGTGCGGCCATTTTGCTGGCTGGTAAATTTTATGAATGAGCCCAGCCATTGCTGTTCGAAGGACAACGACCGAACGAAGGCTGCCGGTCGTGAAAATCCACTATCGACTCATACTGTTTTAAACCGCAGGTCTTGAACTGCTCGGCGGTGTTTTCACACAGCCTGGACCCAAAGCTGCCACGAGACTTACAGAACTGTCGCTCGCTTCGCCAGCTTTCGAGAGCTGCGCGGTGTCAAACAACGCTAGCACGACGCAGGCTGCTCATATGCCCGATGCCCGCAGCCTTCAAACGGCTTACCAGATCCTCGCGTGCTCCTCGCCCACCGTCACGAACGTATTCAAGCTCCGACGCTGTGATCAATACCACTGGAACCAATCTGACCGGGGATAAAGGCATGTCATCCAGTCGAGTAGGGAAATCCGGTTCAGGGGCTCCCAGCAAGACGCCGGTAGAGTCGTCGTCGGTAACGAAGAGTTTGGGGAGTTGATCACTCATATGGTGCGACCGGCTGAACCCCGGAATTTCGAGGGATAGCGCTCCGTGCTGTTCGAGTTGGTGGGTGATTCCCCCAGCATCTGCCACCGTTTTGGCAACGTGTTCCACCAGCTCGAATGCCCAGCTGCGCTTGAAAGGATCGACCTCACCCAAGGGACCACGGGCGTGCTCGGGTATATCTGCTGTTTCTATGAACAACTCCATCTCAAAACCATTGCCCATCCCTTCAGCGTCATCGAATGGGTCCGACAGGCCTTCGGTTGCAATGATTACTGTGTCGCCACGGCGAACTACTCGGTAGGCCTGCCGGGTCGAAGGCCAGTAAGGGCCACCCGAAAAGCTTGGACTAATGATGTAGGAAAGAACATCCCGCTCGACTGTGCCGATAAAGCCCCAATGAAGATCCAGGCACGCTTCGCTGGCTTGTCGGGCTGCCTGATTTGCCGCTTCAGCCTCAGACAAATTGCTGGGAGTAACTGGCTCGCGGAATTCACGGGGTTGGGGTGTGGGTTGGGCGTCTTGGGTTAAAGGGCTTTTCAATAAAGTAAGAAGTTTCTTTAGGAAATTCATGCGCGTTCCTTGCAGGGTCTCGGCTTAGCCCCACAAATGTCAGCACTTGCTGATCTGGTGGTAGGCGTTAAACGCATTCTGGCGTATCGGCTTCGATATGAGAACGCAAAAACATATTTCGCTCCTACATCACCATGTTGCCAAAGTGTGGGTCACCTCGGCTTCGTAGACGCTCAACGGCAGTTTTTGGCCGTTTTGAGTCGGTCGCAACAGGCAGAAAACGACCCTCAACTGCCTGTCAGTACCGGTACAAAGCCTATTCAGCCATGATCAGCTTGTAACGCTTCTGGTACTCATCATAGGGGAGGCCCTGTTTTTCAAGCTGTTTAAGCTGTTGCTGTTGGTACACGTCTTTTGTCATGAGTACGGCATCGTTCCCAGAGTTTGATTCCTTAAGGAAACTCTGAAAAAGACTTTCTGATTTGGCAAAATACCGCGACCCCACCCACCGAGTTTCCCGATGAAGCAGATGACCTTCGCCGACGCCGAGTACGCTGGCAAGCGCAAGCAAACCCGCAAGGAGTTGTTCCTGATCGAGATGGATCGGGTGGTGCCGTGGAAGGGCTTGATTGCTTTGATCGAGCCACATTATCCGAAAGGTGAAGGTGGCCGTCCGGCCTACCCGTTGATGGCGATGCTGCGTGTGCATCTGCTGCAGAACTGGTTCGGCTACAGCGATCCAGCGATGGAGGAAGCGCTGTACGAAACCACGATCCTGCGCCAGTTTGCCGGGCTGAACCTGGAGCGCATCCCCGACGAAACCACCATTCTCAACTTCCGCCGCTTGCTGGAGAAACACGAGCTGGCGGCCGGCATCCTCGCTGTCATCAATGGCTATCTGGGCGACCGCGGCCTGTCGCTGCGCCAGGGCACCATCGTCGATGCAACGCTGATCAATGCGCCCAGTTCGACCAAGAACAAGGACGGCAAGCGCGACCCGGAAATGCACCAGACCAAGAAGGGAAACCAGTATTATTTTGGCATGAAGGCCCACATCGGCGCCGATGACGAATCGGGTCTGGTGCACAGCGTAGTGGGCACGGCGGCCAATGTGGCGGATGTCACCCAGGTGGACAAATTGCTGCATGGCGACGAAAACGTGGTCTGCGCCGATGCAGGCTACACCGGTGTCGAAAAGCGGCCCGAGCATGAAGGACGTGAAGTTATCTGGCAGGTGGCGGCACGCCGCAGCACCTACAAAAAACTCGATAAGCGCAGCGTGCTGTACAAAGCCAAGCGCAAGATTGAAAAGGCCAAGGCTCAGGTGCGCGCCAAGGTCGAGCATCCGTTCCGGGTAATCAAGCGCCAGTTCGGTTACACCAAGGTGCGCTTTCGCGGCTTGGCCAAAAACACGGCGCAACTGGTGACACTGTTCGCTCTGTCGAACCTGTGGATGGCGCGCCGACATTTACTGACGAATGCAGGAGAGGTGCGCCTGTAATGCGGGAAATGGCCACCGGAGTGGGGTCCGGGTGGCGAAAACGTAAGAAATACTCGTCGAATTGATTGTTTTTTGATCATTTGGCGAGTTTAAAAGTTGCGCTAGGTGGTATGCCGGGGAAATACATGGCTACTTCAGACCATCCTTAACTCCCTTCAAGACTGCGGCACCATTTGGAAACAGCTGATTAGTCAGCTCTGTGATTTTTTTCTCAGCATTAATGAATTTATCAATGACCCGACCACCACCCCAACGCGAGTCATATTCAGCTTGGCCAACCTGCTGGCCGTACTGATAAACGCGGATATCCGCATAGCTCATGTAAAGAGCTAAGTCCCACGACCAAGTACCGATATAAGTCGTTGAAAGAGGGCAGCTGGAAGGGTTACTACCTGGCGGAAGCTGGCGCGTATGAAATCCTTTGTTTTTGAGCTGGTTTTCATAGGCAGTGTTGAACCCTTCTCGCAGTCCTTCGGCAGGGATCAGACAGATCTCTGGCGTCATCTCGGAAGAAAGCTCAGCAGGCGTCACGGTTTGCTTGATGCTGCAGCCAGATGCCAAACAAGTTGCCGCCAGGATGATAGGGATATAAAGAGTGCGCATGGGGACCTCCGTGTCATGAATGAGTCTCGGAAGGTATCATGGGCCTTCCCTGTCAATCTGAGTTGTTTGTGGTTGTGCGTGCGTTCACGCCCAAAAGTAGCCGCTCATGAGACCCCGCAAACTATAGAGATGCTAACCTCGCCTGGGCCAAGCTGACTCAAACGACCTGAGAAATTCCGGGAACTGAAAATGGAAGAAACGCTCTCTTCGATATTTATGCGCACTAAAGGAAAGCCCATAAATTTCAATGGGAAAACCGTGGTTGCGATCATGGAGATCGAGATCACGAAGCCCAGAACCGTCTTTTCAATTCGCCGATTGGGTGCTACGAACGGTCGAGTGCAAGGGTTAGCATTAAAGGCGGTAAGTGGGCAGATCGTCGTCGACGGCTCTGGCGATGGCTATCCCGAGATAATTTTGTGGTCTGATACCAGTCCTGATGCTGTGGAGATAGAAGTGTTTTCCAAATTTGGAAGTACTTTAAAAATCTGGAACGTATGGAAAAGCACTTTTGTCATGAATGCATGGGTTGGCAATACAGGAATTCACGTCTGCGAGCCCGATGGCAAGATGATATTGGAGTGTAGCGACGGTGTTGGTGATGTCGACTTCTCCGATTATGTGGTTGTTTTAGAAGAACGATAATGCCGATAGTTATGTCCGCTATGCGTCGATTGTAGCCGGTCGCGACAGGCAATAAACGACCCAAAGTGAACGCCCTAGAACAAAAGGGCAGTCTCCTCCCTCCGACAATTCAAATCTCAAACGCGGCTTCAGCAATCAGAGTATTAAAGTCGCACAACGGATAGAGGCCGCCCAACGCGTTTGTGTGCCTGCGACGTTTTCACTGACGATTTCGTGGCGCCGCCCTTTTCAAGGGTCAGCAGTGATACCGTCTGTGCTGCATTCCTGGAGCCTGCTGGATGAATCGTCAAAGCCCGCCTCACCTCGTCGCAACGCCTTTAGCCGCACCAGGCACTAAAACCCCCGCCGCCCATCCACCTATCTGGCATTACGGCCCGAATATACCGGTCGTTGGCAGCACTGGTCTGGGCCTTTTTGGTTTCTTCGTGGGGTTGCTTTTGCTGTTGCCGGGCTACGGGCTGGTGATGTTGGTTATTCTCGGCCTTGAAGCCATGCAAGGTGTGCCGCCCAGCCATGGGACGAGTTTTACAGAGTCGTGGCTTATCCTGCCCCTGCTTGGCACTGCGGTGCTCATGGGGGTGATGCTTGCCTGGGCTTCCTCCGCGCCTCGAGTGCAGGCCTTTACGTTCGACGAAAACCAGCAGCTCCTTACACTCACTGTCACCCATCGCGTCCGTAAACCCATCGAAGTGCGCGTGCCATTCAGCGACATCATTTATATCTGCCCTTACGTGGTCGCCATGTTTGATCGCCATGGCCATTTCAGCGTCGTATGCCAGGGACCGAAGGGCAATGTGTCCGAATATCGATTGGCTGAAGGTAGTTCTCTGGAAGAAATGGAGTTTCATGCAGCCTGGTTGCGGGGGATGATAGGGGAGCGGATGCACGAACTATTGAAT
Source organism: Pseudomonas gorinensis (assembly GCF_042015035.1). Classification (NCBI taxonomy): domain Bacteria; kingdom Pseudomonadati; phylum Pseudomonadota; class Gammaproteobacteria; order Pseudomonadales; family Pseudomonadaceae; genus Pseudomonas; species Pseudomonas gorinensis. Next base: position 4,112,573 of record NZ_CP167125.1, on the reverse strand, counting down.
CTGGACAAGTGAAGGGTGCATGCCCCTCCTGGCACTGCCCAGTTGCACTCGCATCCCAGTCAGGCGTCGGGCCTGAGGATGCATTGGTCTTTTACTTCATCCGCGTACACACTGAGCTTTTCCTGCTGAGCCGCCAGCAGCGCGCATATTCTCATCAGCGCTTGCGTCTCAGCCGGGGTTTTGCCGCTTGCGGCTATCGCTGTCAGTTCAACCACTGACCATCCAATCACCGCTGCCGCATCTTCCAGGTCGTAAAACAGTTCTTGCTGAGCAGTCCTGGGCCCGTCGAGCCCCTGTATCAGTTCTTCCATTTAATTCTCCGGTCGGTGCCGTTCAAGTTCCTCGAATTCCAGGCATGTTCTTACCCGGTGACGCATACAGCGACACTCAAGCTGTGGGTGGGCAGTGTGTACCGCCCACCTTACAAACCCTACCATCAGGTTACACGATAGTCGTGACGCACTTTGTTTTGCGCTGTCATACCGTGCGAGAAGTTAATCTCGTCAAGTAAGAGAGTGTGGTCATGAAGTTAAGTTATCTAACCAAGGCAGTTGTGGTTATCGCGCTGCTGTCGACCTTGTCCGGTTGCTGGATGTTCATGCCTCCGGGCGGTGGCGGCGGTCATGGCGGTGGCCATGGTCCTGGAGGGCCTGGTGGTCCTGGCTTGCGCTGATAGCAGGCAAGGGAGGCAGGCCAATGGCTTGCCTCTTTTTTTTGCATCGGCCAAATCCAAGGCAAAGAAAAGCCCGCGATGGGGAGAGCGGGCTAAAGGGGATGTTCACTAGGAGCTGGGTTCAACTTAGGCGCTTGCCTGTGAAAGGTTTGTGAAAGCGCTGCCATCAAATTGTACGCCTCGATCTACCCCTGGCTGTACGGGGCAACGGGCCCCATAACCCATTATCGTCGCAGGCATACCGCCCGTTTGGATGCCCATCATGTTTATGTCGACCAGCCTGTTATCGGCCTTTGTGCTGTTTGCCTTCGTTTCTTCGATCACGCCCGGTCCGAATAACACCATGCTACTCGCCTCGGGCGTCAACTTCGGCTTTCGTCGCTCGATGCCCCATGCGCTGGGGATCAGTATCGGCTTCATGCTGCTGGTGATTTCGGTCGGCCTGGGCCTGGGCGAGGTGTTCAAGCTATTCCCTTGGGCCTACACGCTGTTGCGCTATGTGGGCGCGGCGTACCTGCTGTACCTGGCGTGGAAGATCGCGACCGCGGGCGGCATGTCCGAAAGCAGCGATGAGCACGGCACGCCCATGACCTTCCTGGGGGCGGCGGCGTTCCAGTGGGTCAACCCCAAGGCTTGGATCATGGCACTGGGAGCCATCACCACCTACACGCCGGTCGAGGGCTATGTCACCAACGTGCTGGTGATTGCGCTGGTCTTTGCCGTGGTCAACCTGCCCAGTGTGTGCGTGTGGGTGGGCTGCGGCACGGGCCTGCGCAATGTGTTGCGCGAGCCACGCTGGTTGCGGTTGTTCAACCTGTCGATGGCGGGCTTGTTGGTGCTATCGCTGTATCCGATGCTGTTTGCCAGTTGATCAGACCGGCGAAATGGTCGCCAACAGGCCGATGCCGATGGTCAGTACCAAAAAGCCGAACAGGAAAAGTGCCATCTTGGTCATAAGGCCTCCGAAGGGAAGGGGAGCGACAGAAGTGTCGGGATGTGTGCCATTGTCCGCCCCGGGCGGTTTTCGATACAGACCCAGATGACGACGAAAAAACCGTATCAGATGCGTTTGTGAGGCTGTGCCACGGGCTTTCCAAGGGCCCGGTTTTAACAAGATCAGAGACCCAGCGCACCTTGGTACAGCGCCGGCCGTAGCGTACCGACTGAGACAGCCGCCGCATTTGCCCCTAAGATGGCGCCCACGGCATCAACAATAACAGTGGGCCAACCCTCGATGGAAAGACGTCAATTCAGCGGCGGTATGAAAGGCAAGAACTTGCGCTACCTCGATGATCCCTCCCAGCAGCCGGCGTCGGTCACCCGCGTCGGCTTCTTGCTGCTGGAACACTTCTCTTTGCCGGCATTTACCCAGACCCTCGACACCTTCGTCACCGCCAACCTGTTGCGCCCTGAACTGTTTGCCTCGCGCACTTTTGGCTGCGACGAGGGCGAAGTCATCAGTGACCTGGGCCTGGTGATCCGCCCCGACGCGTGCCTTGATATCGCGGCGCTGCAGGCGCTGGAGCTGTTGGTGATCTGCGGTGGCTTGCGCACCGAACTCAAGGCCAACGACGATTTCATCCACCTGCTGCGCACCGCCGCCGAGCAGGGTGTCAGCCTCGCCGGGTTGTGGAACGGCGCCTGGTTCCTCGGCCGCGCCGGCCTGTTGCAGGGCTATCGTTGCGCGACCCACCCCGAACATCGCCCGGCGCTTGCGGAAGTGTCCAAGGCCACCCATGTCACCAGCGAACCCTACGTCATCGACCGCGACCGCCTCACCGCTTCCAGCCCCTCCGGTGCCTTCCATATGGCCCTCGACTGGATCAAGGGCCTGCACGGCAAAGCCCTGGTCGAAGGTATCGAAGACATCCTCGCGTTTGAAGAATCGCGCTACCGGCGCATCAAACCGACGGAAAACGTCTGCGTCAGCGCGCCGCTACGCGAAGTGGTCAAGCTGATGGACGCCAACCTTGAAGAGCCCCTTGAGCTCGACCAACTCGCTGTCTATGTCGGCCGCTCCCGTCGCCAGCTCGAACGGCTGTTCAAGGAGCAACTGGGCACCACGCCGCAGCGCTATTACATGGAACTGCGCGTGACCGAGGCACGGCGTTTGTTGCAGCACACCGAGCTGTCCCAGGTGGATGTGCTGGTGGCATGCGGGTTTGTGTCGCCGAGTCATTTCAGCAAGTGTTATAGCGCGTATTTTGGATACCGCCCCTCCAAGGAAAAGCGCTTGGTCAAGTAGCCTGACGCAGGCGATGTGCAGTCAGGCGGCGACGCCACCTGGGAAGACGCCCGCCCGGCGAGTGTTCTCAAAAGCGATCCAGTCGATAGGCGTCCATGCCGGAGAGTGTCGCCGGCGCTGAAGCCAGTCGCACCACCCACTCCGCCGTTACCGCGGCCTGCGTCAACCCCAAATGCTGATGCCCAAACGCCAACAACACCTTGCCATCGCACACCCGGTCAATCACGGGCAGCGAATCCGGCAACGATGGCCTGAACCCCATCCAGGGTGTGGCGTCCTGCGCGTTCAAGGCCTGGCGAAACAAGCCTTCGCTCAGCCGTTGCAATTGCCAGGCGCGCTGCATGTTGGCCGGGCGCTCGAGGCCGGCGAATTCTACGGTGCCGGCCAGGCGCAAGCCGCCAGCCATGGGGGTCATGATGAACTTGCGCTCCAGGGAGGTGACGGCGAATGGCAGTCGCCCGTGTTCCTGGGGCAGCATCAGGTGATAGCCACGCTCGGTGTCCAGCGGGACTTTTTTACCGGTCAGCGCGGCGGTGAGTTTTGCCGAGTGGGCACCGCAGGCGATCAAGACCTGGCGCGCGGCCAACGGGCCTTGGTCGGTGCTCAGCGACACGCCCTGGGCGTCAACCCGTCCATCCAGCACCCGCCGCTTGAGGAACTGCACGCCGCTGGCCTGGGCGGCGCTGACTAATGCGCAGACCACCAGGTAAGGGTCGAGAAAGTGCCCTGTCGCCGGAAAAAACAACCCGCCCAGGAGCTGCTCGCTCAGCTGTGGCGCGGCGCGGCGTATATCGGCGCTTGACCACACATCCACGGGCACGCCTTGTTGTTGCATGCGCTGGCGCAGCGCCTCGAGCGTCGCGCGCGAAGCGGCCCGCTCGAACACCAGCAAAGAGCCGTCCTGGCGCAGTAACTGCGGCTGCGCGATGCTGTCGAGCAGGCGCTGCCAGGCGCCGAGGCTACCTTCATTGAGCGCACGAATACCGGCCACGGTGCGATGGTAGCTGGCCGGGCGCAGGTTCAACAGCAGGCGTGCGAACCAGGGCAGGGCGCGGGGCAGGTATTTCCAGTCCAGGCGCAGTGGGCCCATGGGGTCCAGCAGCATGGCGGGCAGGCGCTTGAGGATCGACAGGTCGGCAATGGGGAACACTTGTTCGGTGGCCAGGTGGCCGGCATTGCCATAGGAGGCCCCCATGCCGGGGTCCTGTGGGTCGATCACCACCACCTGGCGGCCCTGGCGCGCCAACTGCAAGGCACAGGCGACGCCAATGATGCCAGCGCCGACGATGGCGATATCCGTTGGGTTGGAATCGGCCATGGTCTACGCCTCTCTCTGGCCGTCGAGCAGGCGCCGCAACAGCAGCGGGTTGCTGTGCTGGAGTGCGGTCGGCAGCAAGCTGTCCGGGAAATCCTGGTAGCACACCGGGCGCAGGAATCGCAGGATTGCCGCTGTGCCCACCGAGGTGCTGCGCGAGTCCGAGGTGGCGGGGAAGGGGCCGCCATGGACCATGGCGTCGCACACTTCGACCCCCGTCGGCCAGCCGTTGACCAGCAGGCGACCGGCCTTGCGCTCCAATACCGGCAGCAGCGTGCGTGCAGGCACCAGGTCGTCTTCATCCAGGTGCAGGGTCGCGGTGAGTTGGCCTTCGAGGTGTTCGGATACCCGGCGTACTTGCTCCTCATCGGCGCACGCCACCACCAGCGAAGTGGCGCCGAAGACTTCGGCCTGCAAATGGGCGTTGCCCAGGAACGCGTCGGCCGAGGCCAGGAACAGATGGGCCTGGCCTTGATTCGGACCTTGCGCCGCCTGGCCCTGCGCGACGAGCCGGGCGTGACGGGTCAATGCCTCGACGCCCTCTGCATAGGCACTGAAAATCCCCGCAGTGAGCATGGTCTGGGCCGGGCTGCGCGGCAGTAGCTCGCTGACCCGGTTGACGAAGCGGTCCAGGGCGGCACCTTGAACCGCAATCACCAGGCCGGGGTTGGTACAAAACTGGCCCGCCCCCTGGGTCAGCGACGCAACAAACCCCTGTGCCAAGGCCTCGCCCCGGGCGTGCAGCGCGGCAGGAAACAGGTACACCGGGTTGATCGAACTCATTTCCGCATACACCGGAATCGGTTCCGGCCGTGCCTGCGCTGCCTGGGTCAGCGCCATACCGCCACTGCGCGAACCGGTGAAGCCTACGGCTTTGATGCGCGGGTCGCTCACCAGCGTGATCCCGACCTCGTGACCGGAGCCGTACAGCAAGGAAAACACGCCCTCGGGCAGGCCGCAGTCGTTAACCGCCTGGGCAACCGCGCGGCCGACCAGCTCACTGGTGCCGGGGTGGGCGCCATGGGCCTTGACGATCACCGGGCAACCGGCGGCCAGTGCCGACGCGGTGTCGCCGCCCGCGACAGAGAAGGCCAGGGGGAAATTGCTCGCGCCAAACACCGCGACCGGCCCCAGTGGGATGTGGCGCTGACGCAGGTCGGGGCGGGCCATTGGCTGGCGCTCAGGCTGTGCCGTGTCTACGCGTACGTCCAGCCATTCCCCGGCACGGACGCAGCGCGCAAACGTGCGCAGCTGCCCGCAGGTGCGCGCGCGTTCGCCCTGTATGCGCGGGCGCGGCAGGCCGGTTTCGGCGCTCGCGCGTTCGATCAATTCGTCCCCCAGGGCCTCGATGCGCTCGGCGATGGTGTCGAGAAATGTGGCGCGATCGGCCAGGGTGGTTTCGCGGTAGCTGTCGAACGCGGCCCAGGCGAGGGCGCAGGCTTGCTCAACCTGTTGGCGTTCACCGCCGGCGTAGGCGGGCTCCATTGGCGTGTGGGTAGCGGGGTTGATGGCCCGGATCGCCTCGCGCGTGCCGCAAAGGGGTTGCCGGCCTATCAGCATCTTGCCCGTCAGAGTCATGGGATCATCCTGGAAAACAGAGGGTTGGCCGCTGCAGGAACTGCAGCGGCGCACGGGGGTTATGCGAGGTTCTGTTCAGCCGACCAGTTGGCGTACCACTGGCGGAACAGCGCGTACTGGTTCTCGGCATAGTGCCGCTGGGCATCGCTGAGTGCATCGGTTTCGTTGAAGTGCAAGGCGTAGCCCTGGTCGCCGTTGAGTACCATCAGGTGCTTGTAGTACAACACCAGGTCGCAGCCTTCGTCGAACGACGACAGCACCGCCAGCGCGCTCTCCAGCTCACGGGCCAGGCGACGGGCCTTGGCATCGCCCTTGGCGGCCTGCTTGCTCAGGGCCACCAGTTGCAGCACTTCCCGTGGCAGGGCGTTGCCGATACCGGTGATGGCGCCGGTGGCGTTGCAGTTGACGAAGCCGTGCACCACCTGGGTGTCGACACCGACCATCAGGGTGACGTTGTCGTCCTGGGAGGTGATGTTTTCGGCCGCGTAGCGCAGGTCTGCGCCACCGCCGAATTCCTTGAAGCCGATTAGGTTCGGGTGTTGGCGGCGCAGCTCGAAGAACAAGTCGGCGCGGGTGGCGAAGCCGTAGTACGGGCTGTTGTAGATCACCGCCGGCAAGGTGGGCGCGGCGTTGAGGATCGCGGCGAAGTGGGCTTTTTGCGCGGTGGCCGAGGCGCCACGGGACAGTACGCGGGGAATCACCATCAAGCCATGGGCGCCGACCTTGGCCGCATGCGCCGCGTGGGATACCGCTTCACGGCTGTTGACCGCGCCGGTGCCGACGATCGTCGGCACGCCCGCAGCCACCAGGCGCGCCACGCCTTCCTGGCGCTGGGCTTCAGAAAGCAGCGGCCAGTCACCCATGGAGCCGCAGTACACCACTGCGCTCATGCCGATATCGATCAGTTCACGCCCCTTGGCCACCAGGGCGTCGAAGTCCGGCTGGCGCGCGGCGGTGCACGGGGTCATCAGGGCGGGAATGCAGCCGGTGAAGATGTTGTCGCTCATGGTTCTAGCTCCTTGCAGCGTTCAGTAAAAAGGGGCCCAGGCTCAGATGCCCCAGGCGAAAGGGTCCTGTTCGTCGATCAGCAGGGTGCTGTCGGCGGTCATGTAGGCGCGGCCGGTGATGAACGGGCGCACGCGCTCGCCGTCCCATTCGAAGTGGCCTTCGAATTGGCTGCCGGTAATGCTGGCTTGTACCCAGGGTTCGCCGGGGCGCAGCTTGCCGTCGGCGGCCAGGCACGCGAGTTTGGCGCTGGTGCCGGTGCCGCAAGGGGAGCGGTCGTAGGCTTTGCCGGGGCACATCACGAAGTTGCGGCTGTCGGCGTGGGCGTCGTCGGCGAACAGTTCGACATGGTCGATCAGCGCGCCGTGTTCACCGTGGATGCCTTGGGCTTCGAGGGCCTTGAGCATCGTCCAGGTGTAGTCAGTGAGCGCTTCCACGTGGGCCATCTCCAGCGACTGGCCATGGTCCGACACCAGGAAGAACCAGTTGCCGCCCCAGGCAATATCGCCATACACCACCCCATGCCCGGGGACCTCCACCGGCACCTGCTGGCGATAGCGGTAGGCGGGCACGTTGCGCAGGGTCACGGCGCCGTCTTCATGCAGGGTGGCCGCTACCGGGCCGACGGGGGTGTCAATGGTGTGGACACCCGGTGCGATGCGCCCCAGGTGATGAAGCGAGGCGACCAGGCCGATGGTGCCGTGGCCGCACATGCCCAGGTAGCCGGCGTTGTTGAAGAAGATCACCCCGCAGGTGGCGCCCGGCGTGACGGGCTCGCAGTACAGCGCGCCAACCAGTACGTCGTTGCCACGCGGTTCCAGCAGGCAGGCGCGGCGCCATTGATCATGCTCGGTGCGCAGGTGCTTGAGTTGCTCGGCGATGGTGGCGCCAGCCAGTGCCGGGAAACCGCTCATCACCAGGCGCGTGGGTTCACCGCCGGTGTGGGAGTCGATGACATGCAGTCGTTTCATAACGCGCTCCATTCAGGGATAAGCCGGGGACGGCGTGGCGCTGCCGTGGGCATCGTCGACGGTTTCGCTCTCATCGGCGTCGTGCTCCAGGCGCACCAGGTGGGCTGGCACGCCGGTGGCTGCCCCCCAGTAATAGATGCCCAGGGCGCTGACGGCGACGACGACGGTGTCGAACGGGTGGCTGATTACGCCCAGGCCGCCAAAGCTGCCGAGTTTGGACAGCAGGATCGTCACTGCGTAAAAGCCGATCAGCCAGGCTGACGAGCGCACCTGTTGCTTGAGGCTCACATGCGCGGTCGGCACCCAGCGGGCGCACAGCAGGTACACCGCAAACATCAGGATTTGCAGGCCGAGCAGCCACGACACGGTGCTCCAGCCCGACCAGTACACGATCAGCGCGGCGATGATGAAAGACAGCGGACCGAGCACCGCCATGCCCTTGACCCGGAACGGACGCGCCATGCCCGGCGCATTGCGGCGCAGCGCGGCGACGGTCACGGGTGCCACGGCGTAGCTGAGGATCAGCGCGGCGGACACCACATTGATCAGCGCTTCCCAGGACGGAAACGGCAGGGTCCAGAACACCGACAAGCCAAAGGTCAGCCACAGCGCCGGGCGGGGGATGCCGGACTTCTCATCGATCCGCGTGAAGATCTTGAAAAAGGTGCCGGTCTGCGCCCAGCCGTACACCACCCGCGGCGTGGCGTTCATGTAGATGTTGCCGCAGCCGCTGGGGGAGATCACCGCGTCGGCCACCACCAGGTAGGCCAGCCATCCCACGCCCAGCGCCAGGGCGATATCGCGATACGGCAGCGCCAGTTCCTTGCTGATGCCAGCCCAGCCATCGGCGAGCATGTGTGTGGGCACGCCGCCGAGGAACGCGGTTTGCAGCAGCACGTAGATGGCGGTCGACAGCAGCACCGAAAGGATCAACGCGATTGGAATCGTGCGTTGCGGGTTCTTCACTTCGCTGGCTACCGAGATGATGGGGGTCAGCCCCAGGTACGCAAAGATCACCCCACCGGCCGACACCGCCATCTCGATGCCCGACAGGCCGAACGGCGCAAACCCGTGCATCTGGAAATTCGCTGGCTTGAAGAAGGTGAACAGTACGCCGATCACCAGCAGTGGCACGATGAACTTGAACACGCTCACCAGGTTATTGGCGATGGCGAAGGTCTTTACGCTGCGGTAGTTGAGGATGAAGAACAGGCACAGCAGGGCAAATTGCACCAGCCAGCCGAGGGGCGTCGGGTCGCTGGAACCGACCTTGGTCAACTCGGGAAACCAGGCTGCCGCGTATTGGCGCGAGGCAACCACTTCAATCGCCACCAGGCTGGAAAACGCGATCAGCGTAATAAAGCCCATCAGGTAGCCCAGCAGCGGGCCGTGGGAGTACACCGGGTAACGCACCACCCCGCCTGCACGGGGCAGGGCCGCGCCGAGTTCGCAGTACACGATGCCCAGCAGCAGAACGGCGAAGCCGCCGATCAACCAGGAAATAATCCCGGCAGGCCCTGCAATCGCGGAGACATGACTGGCTGCAAACAACCAGCCCGAACCGAAGATGGCGCCCAACCCGATAAAGGTCAGGTCCATCAGTGAAAGTTGTTTCTTGAACTTGCCTTGAGCAGACATGGCGGCGCCTTCTTGTGAGTTATTGGATAGGCATGCAGTGGCGCTATCCTGAACCCATCAACCGCGCGACGATTGATGTTTTGCGCACCGAGGAATGACGAATTCGGCACAATTTCCCACGCTCGACAGCGCGCCGGACATGGGGCAATCTGCTCGGTCTCAGGCTCACGAATGGGGTGCGGAAGTCATGTTGCAGCGCGCGTTTTCGACCCTGTGCCAAGGCAGCGAAGCGAGCCGTCCGCACAGCATCGAGCAGGTGTTGGCCGGTGTGGCGCAGCTATTGCCGATGCTCGATGTGATCCCCAATGCCGCGATCTTCATCAAGGATATCGACGCCCGCTACGTGCTTGCCAACCGCACCCTGGTGCAGCGCTGCGGCCTCAAGCAGTTGCAACCGCTGCTGGGCAAGACCAGCGCCGAAGTGTTCCCAGAGCAATTGGGGCCGGGCTACACCGAACAGGATCGACGCGTGCTCGAGCAGGGGGTTGTGCTGGAGGACCAGCTTGAACTGCATCTCTACGGCACTCGCGAACCGGGCTGGTGCCTGACCCACAAATGGCCGTTGTACAACCATGAAGGCCAGATCATTGGCCTCGTCGGCATCTCGGTCGACCTGCAATCCGCCAGCGAAACCCACCCGGCGTACCAACGCCTGGCCGCCGTGGACGAGCACATTCGCGCGCACTTCAACCGTCGCGTCACCTTGGGTGAATTGACCCGTATCGCCGGCATTTCCGTGGCGCAGTTGGAGCGCTACTGCAAGCGCGTATTCCACCTGACGCCGCGCCAGATGATCCAGAAAGTGCGCCTGGACCATGCCCATCGGTTGTTGCACACCGATATGCCGATCACCGAGGTGGCCCTGCACTGCGGCTACACCGACCACAGTGCGTTCACCCGCCAGTTCAAGGCGTCGACCGGGTTTACGCCCAGGCAGTATCGCCAATTGCAGTAGTTGCGGGTCTGCAATGCAACGAATAGCCCCCGTCGTGGCTCCTATGCTTACGAGTAACTTTTTCACGACTACAGGTATTGGGCTTATGACGGCGGCTGACGACACTCATGTGCACTGGCTGGTGCAGCAATCCATGCTCCACGCGGCGCGCCAGCGGGCCAAGCTCTATTCGGGGCAGGGCCGCTTGTGGCAACAGCCGTATGCACAGACCCGCCCGCGTGACGCGTGCGCCTTGTCGTCGGTGTGGTTCACCGCCTATCCGGCGTCGATTGTCACCCGCGAAGACGGCACGGTGCTGGAGGCGCTCGGCGATGAGACGTTGTGGCATGCATTGTCGAAAATCGGCATCCAGGGCATTCACAACGGTCCGTTGAAAAAGTCCGGCGGCTTGTCCGGGACCACGCACACGCCGACCATCGACGGCAATTTCGACCGCATCAGTTTCGACATCGACCCGCAACTGGGCACCGAGGCGCAGTTGCAGGCGTTGACGCGCATGGCGGCGGCGCACAATGCGGTGATCATCGACGATGTGATCCCCTCGCACACCGGCAAGGGCGCAGATTTCCGCCTGGCCGAGATGGCCTACGAGGATTACCCAGGGCTCTACCACATGGTCGAAATCCGCGAGGAAGACTGGCCATTGCTGCCCGACGTCGCCGCGGGGCGTGATGCGCAGAACCTCAGCCCACTCCAGGTGGACGCCCTGCGTGACAAGCACTACATCGTCGGCCAGTTGCAGCGGGTGATCTTCTTTGAGCCCGGCGTGAAGGAAACCGACTGGAGCACCACGCCGGTGGTCATCGGGGTGGACGGCAAGCCGCGCCGCTGGGTGTACCTGCATTACTTCAAGGAAGGCCAGCCCTCGCTGAACTGGCTCGACCCTACGTTTGCGGCGCAGCAGATGATCATCGGCGACGCGTTGCATTCCATCGATGTGATGGGCGCAAAAATCCTGCGCCTGGATGCCAATGGCTTTCTCGGTGTGGAGCGCAAGCTCGATGGCACCGCCTGGTCGGAGAGCCATCCACTGTCGATCACCGGCAACCAGTTGCTGGGTGGCGCGATTCGCAAGGCCGGCGGGTTCAGTTTCCAGGAGTTGAACCTCACCGTTGACGATATCGCCTCCATGTCCCACGGCGGCGCTGACCTGTCCTACGACTTCATCACCCGGCCGGCCTACCAGCATGCCTTGCTGATGGGGGACACCGAGTTCTTGCGCCTGATGCTGCGCCAGATGCACAACCTTGGCATCGACCCCGGCTCGCTGATCCACGCCTTGCAAAACCATGATGAACTGACCCTGGAGCTGGTGCACTTCTGGACCCTGCACGCCCATGACAGCTTTCTTTATCAGGGCCAGACCTTTCCCGGCAATATCCTGCGCGAGCATATCCGCGAACAGATGTATGAGCGCCTGGCGGGTGAGCATGCGCCGTACAACCTCAAGTTCGTTACCAACGGCGTGTCCTGCACCACCGCCAGTATCATCACGGCGGCGCTGGGTATCCGCGATCTTGACGCGATCACGTCGGCCGATATCGCGCAGATTCGCCAGATCCACCTGCTGCTGGTGATGTACAACGCCATGCAGCCGGGGGTGTTTGCCCTGTCAGGCTGGGACCTGGTGGGGGCCTTGCCACTCGCGGCCGATGAGGTCGCGCACCTGATGCAGGATGGCGACACCCGCTGGATTCACCGAGGTGCCTATGACCTGGTGGACCTCAACCCGGAGGCCGAGCTTTCGGCGGGGCAGATGCCCCGCTCGAAAACCTTGTATGGCAGCCTCAACAGCCAGTTGCAGGACCCCGACTCGTTCGCCTCCCAACTGCAAAAAATCCTCGCCGTGCGCCGCGCCTACGACATCGCCGCCAGCCGTCAGATCCTGGTACCGGATGTCGAGCACCCTGGCTTGCTGATCATGGTCCACGAACTGCCGGCCGGCAAAGGTATACAAATCACCGCGCTGAACTTCGGCGATACGCCGATCACAGAAACCCTGCACCTGCCCAACATTGCACCGGGGCCGGTGGTGGACATCATCAATGAGCGGGTGGAGGGCGACCTGACCGCTGAGGGTGAATTCACCATTACGCTGGATGCGTACGAAGGGTTGGCGTTGCGGGTGGTCAGCAGCTCGCCGATGTTTTAGTGGGAGCGCCGGGGGGCGTGGGCCTGTTTCAGCATCCAGTCGGTGGCCCACGACTGCCTGGCGCGCTATTGAAGTGGCCGTGCGCATTTGTTGATAAAGATCAGAGGCCACACGTCGCAACTCCAGATACTCACTCAATCGCCTCATCCCTGTTGGCTGGCCTGGTGAAAACCGGGCGCTTGGGCGATATATCGGCGGCATTGCCACGGGCCCTGCAGTCCCAAATGCCGCCGCGGGTCACCTCACTCAATGGAGGAGAGGCGTCGTGACGCACTCACAGCCATATATTCGTTGGTTCAAGGAGTTGGGCCTCGACGATGTCGCGCAGGTCGGCGGCAAGAACGCCTCGCTGGGCGAGATGTACCAGCAGCTGACCGGTGAGGGCGTACGGGTACCCAATGGGTTCGCCATTACCTCACAAGCGTATCGGTATGTCCTTGAGCACAATAAGGCCTGGGCGCGGCTGCACGAGGCACTTGACGGTCTCGATGCCAATGACATCAAGGATTTACAAGCCCGTGGGCAGAAGGCAAGGGCGATCGTATATGACTGTACGCTGCCGGAAGACCTGCAGGCGGCAATACGGCAAAGCTACGCACAACTCAAACACGAATACGGTGACAGCATTTCACTGGCCGTGCGCTCCTCGGCGACCGCCGAAGACTCTCCACTGGCCTCGTTCGCCGGGCAGAACGACACCTATCTGAACATCGCCAGTGAAGAGGCGCTGCTTGATGCCTACAAGCGTTGCCTGGCGTCGAACTTTACCGATCGGTCTATCCATTACAAATATGACCACGGCTTTGATTGCTTCAAGGTCTGTCTCGCCGTTGTCGTCATGAAAATGGTGCGCAGCGATCTCGGTGCCAGCGGGGTAATGTTTTCCCTGGATATGGAAACGGGTTTCAAGGATGTCGTGTTCATCAACGCTGCCTGGGGGCTTGGGGAGAATGTCGTACAGGGCACGGTCGCGCCCGACAGTTTCTACGTGCACAAACCCAGCTTCATCGCCGGCTACCGCGCCGTGCTCAAGCGCAGTCTGGGCAGCAAAGAAAAGAAGATGGTGTTTGCCGAGACCCTCAATACCGGAAATATTGCGCTGGAATACACCGTGAATACCGATACATCCACCGAACAACAAGCCCGTTTCTGCCTCTCTGACGAGGACGTCATGCAGTTGGCCGACTATGCCATCAAGGTTGAAAACCACTACTCGAGCAAAGCCGGTTTTTACAGACCCATGGATATGGAGTGGGCGAAGGATGGCGTCGACGGCCAGTTATATTTGGTACAGGCACGTCCTGAAACGGTGGCCTCCCAAGAAAACAGCAACGTGCTGCGCATTTATCAGCTCAAGCAACGATCGACAGTGCTGCTGAAGGGCAAGGCGGTCGGCACCAAGATTGGCGCGGGAAAGGCCCGCGTGATCAACGATGTCAAACAGCTCAGCGAGTTCAAGCCTGGCGAAGTGCTGGTTTCGGATAACACCACGCCGGATTGGGAGCCCGTCATCAAGACCGCTGCGGCGGTTGTGACAAGCGGGGGCGGACGTACCTGTCATGCCGCCATCGTATCGCGTGAGTTGGGTATTCCTGCGATCGTGGGGGCAGTGAACGCGGCAGAGGTCATCCACACCGGAGCGTCGCTGACTATCAGTTGCGCTGAAGGCGAAAGCGGGATTGTGTATGACGGTGAACTGGATTTCGATGTCCAGGAGACGGACCTCAGCCAATTGGGACGCCCCGCGACCAAGATCATGATGAACCTGGCTAACCCCGACCAGGCCTTCAGCCTCGCCTCCCTGCCGGTAGATGGCATCGGCCTGGCGCGTATGGAATTCATCATCAATGAATACATCAAGGTCCATCCAATGGCCCTTGCTCACCCGGAAAAGCTGGATGACGCCACCCGTGAAACAATCGCGGTGCTGAGTATGGCCTATCAAGACCCGACGGATTTTTTTATCAAGACCTTGGCAGAAGGCGTCGCCACGATTGCCGCGGCGGTGTATCCAAAGCCTTGCGTCGTACGCATGAGCGACTTCAAAAGCAATGAATATGCAACCCTGCTGGGCGGGCAGTATTTTGAGCCGGAAGAGCATAATCCAATGCTCGGATTTCGGGGGGCGTCCCGATACAGCCATCCTGCCTATGCCGAAGGGTTTGCGCTGGAGTGCGCGGCCATGAAATGGGCGCGTGAACACATAGGCCTCACCAACATCAAGTTGATGATCCCTTTTTGTCGCACCGTGAAGGAGGGTGAAAAGGTATTGGCGGCAATGGCCAGCCATGGTCTGCAGCGCGGAGAAAACGGGCTGGAGATCTACATCATGTGCGAAATACCCAACAACGTCATCCAGATCGATGCATTCGCCCAGTTGTTCGACGGCTTCTCCATCGGCTCTAACGACCTGACTCAATTGGTACTCGGCGTGGACCGTGATTCGGAAGTCGTCGCTTTCGATTTCGATGAGCGCGACCCAGGGGTAAAACAGATGATTCGCCTGGCGGTAGAAGGCGCCAGGCGTAACACTCGACACTCGGGAATCTGTGGACAGGCTCCGTCGGATTATCCCGAGATGGCCGAATATCTAGTGGAGATTGGCATCAACTCGATGAGCCTCAGTCCAGACGCCGTGCTCGCCACGATTCGGCACGTCCTGGCTGCGGAAAAACGCTTGCAAATCAGTCGGGCGATTCCCGACGGTTGAAGAGGGCGGCTTTCGCACCATCGGCAATAGCGCTGTAATCGCGGTTTCGACCCTGCGTAGATAACACCCCCATCAGCTAGCGCCGATGGGCAGCGCCATGCCGAACCACCTCGATGCAAAACGCCTGTTCGAAAGGCGGCACGTTGCACTCGACGACGTCATCGGCGGCGACTTGCAGGTGCACGCCGACAATGTCGGCCCGGATCGGCTGCTGACAGACATGTCGGTCGACCAGCACCGCCGTGTAGACCCGACAAGCACCCAGTTGTGCCAGATAGGCGCAAGTACGCAGCAGCGAATGACCTTCAAACAGCACGTCATCGACAACCAGGAACGTCGTGTTGGCAACGTCCAGGTTGCCCAGGCCTGGGTTCTCGATCAATTGCGTGTAGGTATGCAGCACTTGCAGGTCATCGGTGTAACGCTTGACCTGAAGGGGGAAAAGAGGGAGTTCCGGTTGACCGGTCTGACGCGCAATGCACTGGCGCAACCGTTGAGCCAAAGGCTCGCCCCGGCGTTGGAGGCCAATCAGTGCCGTGTGCGAGGCTGGCAGCAAGTGGGTGGCCTTACGCGCCATCGCCTGCAACACATTATCAAGCTCATTGCTGTCATACAGGCGTAACCGCTGGGTTGCCAGTAGGATCGTCATTGCCTTCTCCTTTCCCTAACCCTTGGGGCATTGATTCAGGCGATCAGCAAATAATCCTCCACCTTACTGACACCTGGCACCGACCAGGCGGCCCGTTCCGCAATCTGACGTTCGCGCCAGAAATGCACCTTGCCTTCGAGCTTGACCACACCGCCTACGACCTTGATTTGTATGCCCTTGGCATCGACTTCTGCATTGCGTTTGAGTGCCTCTTCGATGCTCTGCTGAATATCCGTGACCTTGACTCTCGTGCGCAGGGTGAGGCGATTGTCTATGCCCACCACACCGGACAGTTTGCGCACGGCACTCTCGGCGGTTTCCTTCTGATACTGCCAATCCACCTGGCCTTCAAGGATCACCCATCCTTTTTGCACGATCACCTTGATGTCGCCTTCGGGTGTATCGGATCGCCACGAGATGATGTTCAAGGCGCGTTTTGCGATGGCGTCATCTTCTGTGCCGGCGTCTTTGTTCAGCCGGACCTGGAGTTCTTCAGCCACTGCGCGTACGCCTTTGACAGTTTTGACCGCACGCTCGGCACTGATCTTCTGGGCGTAGCTTTTCACGTAGCCTGAGAGTGTGACGACACCGTTGTCCACGCTTACGCCAATGTGGGCAGCGTCGATATCGGGCTGAAAATCCAGCTCATCCAAAATGGTATTTCGCAAACTTAAGTCATTCATGATGGTGTCCTTTTCTCAATTAAAAAAACACGGGGCACAACAACCTGATGCCGGTCAGTTGATGACGAACACTGTAACTGTGGCTAGCCCTAATGCCGTTCAGTTAAGGCTTTTTTTGTAGGAGCGAGCTTGCTCGCGAAGAACTCACAGGCGCCGCGTTCACTCAGGAAACACGCGTTATCGTTGACGTTTTTCGCGAGCAAGAACTAGGCGTCCCCCTCGCTCCTACAGAAGGCGATGTACGCTTAACTGAACGGCATTATGGCTAGCACGCTCGCCACAAGTGACTCTTTGCTCGTTCTATCCGTTGTTGTTTTTACGCCTGAGCGATCGACAGATATTGAGCTAAATCAAAAAGGGTCCAGGGGGCGCACGCCGTTAATCGCCCGCTGTTTATGTGATAAATGTCAGCGCAAATACTGGATAAACCCAGCTATTTTATTCGAACGGCTGCGCTTTGCAGGCGAGGACCGACAGCGGGAACGTCATGACCAGGTGCTTGCTCGTGGCCTGGCTCGGCCTTGTTGTGACGGCAGAGGTGGTCAAATCGCTTTTTGAGGAACTCACTTCCATGCTCGCTAAGTGGCTGGATCCCCTCCTATTGCTGCTCACGGCACTGACGCTGGCGGCCGGGGGCATTGCGCATGTCGCGCAGCAGCCTGATTGGGCATCTATGTGTTGGGCCGCAGGCAGCCTGGTGATGGTTGCGGTGCTGCTCATCGAGATTGTGGGGCGTCTTGCCCGGCGCGAGGCCGGTGTGGACCTGATTGCGTTGCTGTCCATCACCTCGGCGCTGTTTTTCGGGCAGGCACTGGTGTCCGCGGTGATCGCCTTGATGCTGGCGACCGGACGAGCCCTGGAGTACTTCACCAAGCAACGCGCTGACCGTGAGTTGCGTGCGCTCATCGACCGCGCGCCACACTTTGCCTGGTTGCAGGAGGGCGGCAGCCTGCGCAAGATCCCCATCGAGCAGGTCACGCTGAATCAGACATTGCTGGTGCGGTTGGGGGAGGTGATACCGGTCGATGGTCGCTTGCTGAGTTCGACGGCCGTTCTGGACGAATCGGCGCTCAGTGGTGAGTCGTTGCCCGTCACCCGTCGAGAGGGTGAGCTGCTGCACAGCGGTGTTTCCAACGTCGGCGCGCCGATCTTGCTGATTTCCACGCGAACAGCTGCGCAGAGCACCTATGCCGGCATCGTGCGGATGGCCGAGTCAGCGCGCCGTTCACGCGCTCCTTTCGTGCGCATGGCTGACCGTTATGCAGTGTTCTTTATCCCGCTGACATTGTTGATTGCCGGGTTGGCCTGGCAACTGAGCGGCGATCCTTTGCGAGCGTTGGCTGTTCTGGTGGTGGCGACACCTTGCCCTTTGATTCTGGCGGTACCGATTGCGTTTATCTCGGGTATTTCAAGGGCAGCGCAACGCGGGATCCTGATCAAGGATGGCGCGACCTTGGAAGCACTGGCCACGGTCAAGCAGGTTTTTCTCGACAAGACCGGTACTCTGACCAGCGGCCATGCTCGTCTGCAGTCGATCGAGGTCAACGGACTGCACGATCCGCAACGCTTGCTTGGCCTGGCCGCGTCTCTGGCGCAGGCCTCGACACATCCTATCTGCCAGGCAATTGTTGAAGCAGCCCATCAGGGGCAGTTGTCGCTCAGCGTCCCGCAGGGCGTGGAAGAAAGCCCGGGCGCGGGGCTTTGTGGGTGCGTCGATGGCATGCAGGTGCGCTTTGGTACTTTGTCTTTTGCGCACAAAGACGCCGAGGCAACCGGCTGGGTCGTAGCCATGCTGCGCCGCATGGACCACCTGGCGTGCAGCGGAAGCTTCATCGACGTGGAGGGGAAACTCGCGGGCCTGTTTGTTTTCTCGGACAACATTCGGCGCGAAACGCCACAGACGCTGCGTCGACTGCGCAACAGAGGCATCGAAAAGATCGTCATGCTCACCGGGGATCGCCTGGAAACTGCCGAGATGATTGCGCTGTCTGCCGGGATTGACGAGTTGCGTGCCGGGTTGACCCCTGAAGATAAAGTGCGGGCGCTACAGCAGGGTGGCCAGCACGCCAGCACGCTGATGGTCGGCGATGGCATCAATGACGCACCGGCGCTGGCGGCGGCTGATGTCGGTGTGGCAATCGGAGCCAGCGGCGCCACCGCTTCTGCACAAGCCGCTGGTGTTGTGCTGCTGGTGGATCGACTGGATCGTCTGGTCGAGGCACTGGACATCGCCCGGCGCACCCGTTACATCGCGCGCCAGGGAGTGCTGGTCGGCATGGGGTTGTCATTGCTGGCCATGACCGTGGCAGCCTCGGGTTACCTGCAGCCGCTGATCGGCGCCATGGTGCAGGAGGGCATAGACGTGGTGATCATCCTCAATGCCCTGCGGGCACTGGGGCCGTGGTGGGGAAGGAGGAAACAAACGCTCACCGCTGAGCATATCGATCGCCTGCATGATGAGCATCAACAACTCACTGCCGTATTGAATGATCTGCACCAAATGGCCAATGACTTTGCCCAGCGTCCAGTTGCGCAAGCACGGAGCGACCTGGTGGCGCTGGTCGACAAGCTGCAAACAGTACTGGCGCAGCACGAACACAACGACGAAGACACACTCTACCCGCTGCTGACGCTGAGCATGCCGGGCGAGGACCCCATGTCAGCGATGAGCCATGCTCACCGAGAGATCTTTCGCCTTATCCATTTACTCGCGCGCATGAGCAGCGACTTCAGTTC
This sequence comes from Pseudomonas gorinensis, assembly GCF_042015035.1. NCBI lineage: Bacteria > Pseudomonadati > Pseudomonadota > Gammaproteobacteria > Pseudomonadales > Pseudomonadaceae > Pseudomonas > Pseudomonas gorinensis. The sequence continues at coordinate 4,093,263 of NZ_CP167125.1, read as the reverse complement.
CGACCCCGCGACGGCACCTGCTGACGAGATTCAGCATCAGCTGATTCGCCTGGACACCCTCGTGCGCCTGCACTTTGATCAGGAGGACGAACTGTTTCACAATCTGGATTGGCGCTAGACGTGAGTAACTCGCGCAAGGCTCTCGACTCTGGCGGATACCCTGTCGCTGATCTTTTTGGTTTAAATGCCATATAAAACAATAGGTTATATTTCTATGTCATGCTGACAGTTGTATACCCAACTGATCTCGTGCATCCCGACTGCTGCCTGTCGATTCCTTCTTGTCTGTTGCAGTTTTTGCGCGCGTGTCGCGCATCTGAAAGGCAGATTTTTCCATGCAGGCCTTCATCCTTGCCGCGTCAAATCTCCCTCGCATGCGCGGCGGGGCAACTCAGGGTGCCAGACGTGGAGGCGCTGGCCGCCTTCCAGCTGAACCTGCACAAAGTCCAGGCCGTGCAGGGTGATCTTGTCGGTCATTACGTCGTCGATGATGCTCACGGCAACACTCGTCCTTGCCGCTATAGCGGCTGACTTTGAAGGGGGAGGGGGAGGGGTGGAACGAAAGAGTGAGGCGCTAATTCCAGCGAACGTCGAGTTCTGAAATTTGTTGCTGCAGCTGCTCTATGATTTCAAACCAAGAATCGAAACTGGCCAGCGCCTCTGCACTCGGAACCGGCAACGGCGTCGTTCGATGCGGGCCTGCCAATGATTGCCAAGCTCGCCGGATTACCCGCCGCATCACGACGGGCAACCCTTCGCGCTGGGCATTTTTGGGTTATTTGGCGTTCAACGCGGCCAGGAACTGTGTGTGCTTCAGCGTTTGCGAAAACATCGGCAAGGTAAATTGCTCGGCGGCGTGTTGTTGTTCATCGGTGAAGGTCGCTGTGCAATCGGTCAGTGTCACCACCTCATAGCCCTTTTCATAGCCGGTCCGGACGGTGCCTTCAACGCAACAGTTGGTGAGAAAACCCGCCACCACCAGATGCTGGATGCCATTGTTGCGCAGCACCAGGTCCAGGCCAGTGGTGGCGAAACCGTCCAGCCCACGCTTGCCTTCGACCACGATGTCGCTTGATTCATGGGTCAGTGCATCGGTGATTTCGGCGCCCCAGCTGCCGGCGCGGAAGGCGCTGCCATCTGCCACGCCTTTGAGAATCCCGTAGGAGCGCAGGGTCAGCTCTGGATAACCGTCGGCAAACTGGATGGGCAGGTGGATGATCTTCACGCCGAGTTTGCGCGCTTGTTGCACCGTGGTGGCGGTGTTGGCAAGCATGTCGGTGGCATGCATGACGTCTTTGACGGCGTCGTGGAAGACCCCACCCGGGGTGGTGAAGTCATTCTGGAATTCAATCAACACAAGGGCGGTTGTACTCGGGTTCATGGTGATGCTCCGATCAGTAGGATTTACCACGTCGGACGGCACAAAGCGCCGCCGATCAACCAGGGGGCGTAGGGAATGGCGTCATGGCTTTACGCTTGGGTTCCGGCTACACACGATGAGTGTACAACGTTGGTTAATGCATTTTGTCTTCAGGACCGCGTGTATCGCACGGCCTCGATGTTCCGATTCCCAGGGTTATGCAGGTTCACGCCCTGGGCAGTGGGAGATAGGGTTGGGTCTGAACCCCTGGAGGTAACTTCATCAGCGACTACTGCAAATCCACGGTCCGCTTCCCCTGCGCACTCAGCGGCTAATCGGAAATTATTGATAATGATTGTCAGTCGGGAGTATCTTTTCCGCGCTCACCCAGAAGGGAACGCTCTTTACCGGTCTATGGATGGCGAGGCTGATTCTTCTGGGTGAGCACCTGGCTTGCCGTCCACCAGCAGACATGCAGGGGAATGAGCATCTTCCCACTGCGTCAGTACCTCAGGAACATCTGCATTTGACCCCGAGTTCATTTCTCCAGAAAAAAACGGCCAGTTAAGGCCGTAAAGTGGGATGAACCGTTTCGTGAGGTATTCGACTGTTATTGGGCACTCGAGAGAAATCGCGGGTCTTGTGACTCGTGTTGCCAACCGCCACCCAATGCTTTGAATGTGGCCACCGCAGCTCGAGCCGATTCCGTTTGGGCTTGTGCTCTGCCATCAGATGCGGCTAACAAGTTCTCATCGGCACCCAGTACTTCGATCAGGCTCACCACGCCTTTTTCGTAGGCGGTGAATGATCTGTCTCGGGCTTTTGTAAAAGCAATTTCACCCTGCGCAAGCTGTTTAAGCTGCTGCTCGCGGTTGATCAGCGCGGAAAAAGCGGTTTCGACATCCTCGGAGGCCCGTAGCACTGACTGGCGATAGGCGGCTAACGCTTCAGCTTCTTGCCCCTTGGCCAAGTCAATCTGAGCGTTAATACGGCCAAAGTCGAACAGCCTCCAGCGTAGTCCCAATACCGCCGATGCCTGACTGGCATCGTTGGAGAAAAGATTTCCGCTGGAGACCGACGTCGCGCTGCCTATCAGCGCGCCTACGGAAAACTTGGGGTAGTACTCGGAAATGGCTTCGCCGATGCGAGCGTTTGATGCCGCCAGCCGGCGCTCTGCGACGATCAAATCTGGACGTCGGCGCAGGAGGTCCGCTGGAGAGCCCAGGCTGGCGAATTGTGGTACATCCGGGATGTGTGTCGATTGAGCCAACTGCGCAGTATAAGTACCCGGTGGCTTACCCAAGATGACATCCATAGCGTTCATTGCCGAATCAAGGCCAGCCTGCAGTACTGGCACCGTTGCTTGCGCTTGGTTCAACGATCCTTGAGTCTGATTCAGCTGCAGTTCAGCAGCCAGTCCTTTGGCGTAGAGATGTTCGATGGTGGCGAGCAGGTGTTGTCGCGTCTCTACTTGCTTTCGGGCAATTTCCAGGCGTGCTTGCAGGCCGCGGATGCTGATGTAAAGGTCAGCAGTCTGCGCTACCACTGCTAGCCGTGTGGCAACTGCTGCTGCTTGGGACGCCTGGTAGTCGGCCACGGCTGCTTCTTTGCCTCGACGTAATCCTCCAAACACATCAAGTTCCCAGCCAGCATTGAGATTCGCCTCATAAGCACTACCGTAGCGGTTATAGGATGGATCTGAATTCAGCACTTGGCCCAACGGTGTTTCCAAGGATTGTCGCGCTCTAGCCGCTTGGCCACTGACGGTGGCCGACGGCAAAAGAGCGGCATTAGCTGCTCCCAAGCCCGCGTGAGCCTGTTCGATCCTGGCGGTTGCCTGAGCTAAATCGAGGTTCTGCTCAAGGGCTCGATTGATTAACTGGCTGAGAACGGGGTCATTGAAAGCCTTCCACCAGACGGTAAGATCGCTGGAGGTTGAGTCAACTGTTCGTGTTGTAGGTGGATGCGCTGAAAAATGCGCGGGCAGTTCTACTTTGGGCTCCGAATAGTCAGGGCCCACCGAGCAGCCTGTGACCATACCGAAACTTAGCAAAACGGCAAAACGGAAAGGGTGCATGTGACACCTTTGAAATGATCGGTTGGTGACCATATTACGATTTGGTCATAAGTTGTCAACAGCCCTGCGGGTGCGTAAGCTAATCGCATGAACCCATTATCCGTTTCCTCGTCCAGCACTCGCGGTCCTGCCGAACACGAAATCCGAGACCAGATAGTCGCGGCGGCCAACGAACATTTCAGTCAATACGGTTACAGCAAGACAACAGTCTCCGACCTCGCGAAAGCGATCGGTTTTTCCAAGGCGTATATCTACAAGTTCTTCGACTCCAAGCAGGCGATTGGTGAAGCCATTTGCAGCAATTGCCTGTCGCAAATCATTGCGGCCGTGGAGGAAGCTATCAATGCCGTGGGTATCTCACCCACGGAGCGATTTCGACGATTGGTCAAAAGCCTTATAACCAAAGGGGTTGACCTGTTTTTTAATGATCGAAAACTGTATGACATCGCGGCGTTCTCTGCGTCGGAGCGCTGGCCCAGCTCGCAGGTCTATGACATGCGAATCAAACACTTCGTACTGCAAATTGTACGAGAGGGGCGTGAACTCGGAGAGTTTGAGCGCAAGACGCCTTTGGATGAGACAGTGGAGTCGATTCACCTCGCACTACGCCCCTACATCAACCCTTTGCTGTTGCAGCACAACCTTGACGTCGTTGAAGAGGCCCCTGGGCTCATTTCCAGCCTTATTCTGCGCAGCCTGATGCCTTAAAAAGCGCTGGCTGGCAGATCTGTACACCTCCGCACTTCCCTTGTATCCGTAACTTAAGGCCGACTCTGCTGATCTCACCTTGATCAGCAGACGGCTTTCATTTGTTCGTTTCGTGACTGTTGACTTATTTGGTCACTTGGATGAGCATGGCGCATCCGCTTCCAAGAGGTCTCTATGATCCAGCGCCGTTCCACTTCATTTATGTTCATCGGTCTATTGCCGTTTGCCTTGGCTGCATGCAGCGAGGCACAGCCTCCTGATCCTCGTCTCCAGGCTCCTTTGGTTCGCGTCAGCCTGGTTCAGCCTTCTGTACCTGAAGCTCGCCTATACACCGGCGTCGTAGCGGCTCGGGTTCAGAGTGACCTTGGTTTTCGAGTGCCCGGAAAGGTGACGGAACGCCTCGTGGACACCGGCCAGAGCGTCAAGCGTGGACAGCCGCTTATGCGCATTGATGCGAACGATCTGACGCTGACAGCGCGGGCGCAGCAAGAAGCGGTGCTCGCTGCAATGGCTCGATCCCGACAGGCCTCTGATGACGAGTTGCGCTACCGTGATCTGGTGTCTGTCGGTGCTGTATCTGCTTCGGCCTACGCAGGAATCAAAGCAGCCGCCGACTCGGCCAAGGCTCAACTGAATGCCGCCAAAGCCCAGGCTGATGTGGCGAAAAACTCCACCGGTTATTCAACCTTGCTGGCCGACTCCGACGGCGTTGTTGTAGACACCTTAGCGGAGCCGGGGCAGGTAGTAGTTGCAGGCCAGGTGGTAGTGCGTGTTGCCCATTCCGGACAACGTGAGGCCGTTATTCAATTACCTGAAACGCTACGTCCTGCTCTGGGCTCTTCGGCGACGGCGCAGCTTTATGGATTGGACCAGCATGAAGGGAAGGCGCATCTGCGCCAACTGTCCGATTCGGCTGACAGGTTGACCCGCACATTTGAGGCGCGTTACGTGCTGGAGGGCGCACTTGCCAATGCCACACTGGGGGCGACCATTTCGGTTGCCATCGGCGGCACGCCAACAGCCATCAATAGTGAAGTCCAGGTGCCAGTCGCCTCTCTCTATGACGCGGGTAAAGGTCCGGGTGTATGGGTGGTGAGTCGGGAGCCTGAGCAGGTGACCTGGCGCCCTGTAACGTTTCTCGGTTTGAGTGATGCTGAAACTGCACGTGTGACAGGTCATCTCAATGTCAATGATCGTATTGTCGCGTTGGGCGTTCACCTTTTAAGCGAGGGCGAGCAGGTCAGGGCTCAGGTGGCAGGCAACGCTCAGGCAGCGGTGGCTGAGGTGCGCCGATGAGCGGGTTCAACCTGTCCGCATTGGCCGTGCGTGAGCGTTCGATCACGCTGTTCTTGATCCTGCTGATATCCATAGGCGGGCTGTATGCGTTCTTCAAGCTAGGGCGCGCGGAAGATCCTGCCTTCACCATCAAACAGATGACGGTGGTAACGGTATGGCCTGGTGCGACGGCTCAGGAGATGCAGGATCAGGTGATTGAAAAGCTGGAAAAACGCATGCAGGAATTGCGTTGGTATGACCGGACCGAGACCTTCACACGTCCGGGAGTGGCTCTCACTACCGTCTATTTGCTCGATAGCACGCCACCTTCCGCTGTTCCCGAGGAGTTTTACCAAGCTCGCAAGAAGCTCCGTGATGAAGAGGCGGGTTTGCCGCCTGGAGTCATCGGCCCGATCGTCAACGACGAATATGCCGATGTCACCTTTGCCCTTTATGCGCTCAAGGCGAAGGGCGAGCCACAACGACTGCTGGTTCGCGAGGCCGAGTCCTTGCGTCAGCGCCTGCTGCACGTGGCGGGTGTGAAAAAGGTCAATATCATTGGTGAGCAGTCCGAGCGCATTTATGTCGAGCTGTCATACGAGCGTCTGGCGACATTGGGCATTTCCGCCCGAGACATATTTAGCGCGTTGAACGCGCAAAACATGATGACGTCGGCCGGTTCAGTCGAGGCCAAGGGACCACAGGTGTTCATCCGGCTCGATGGTGCGTTTGATGACCTCCAGAAGATTCGCGACACGCCGCTGGCCGTGCAGGGTAGAACCCTCAAATTGTCCGATGTGGCCGAGGTCAAGCGCGGTTACGAGGAGCCCTCCACGTTCATGGTGCGCAACAATGGTGAGCCCGCTTTGCTGCTCGGTATTGTGATGCGCGACGGCTGGAACGGTCTCGATTTGGGTAAGGCGCTTGAAGCCGAGACAACGTCGATCAACGAGCAACTGCCGCTAGGTATGACATTGAGCAAGGTCACCGATCAGGCGGTGAACATAGATGCATCGGTCACCGAATTCATGATCAAGTTTTTCGCGGCGCTGGGTGTGGTTCTGCTGGTATGTTTTCTCAGCATGGGTTGGCGTGTCGGCATCGTCGTCGCTGCGGCGGTGCCGTTGACCCTGGCGGCAGTTTTCATTGTCATGGCCGCAACAGGTAAGGACTTTGACCGCATAACGCTAGGGTCGCTGATTCTGGCACTGGGGCTACTGGTGGACGATGCGATCATTGCCATTGAAATGATGGTGGTGAAGATGGAGGAGGGGTATGACCGCATCAAAGCCTCCGCCTATGCTTGGAGTCACACCGCCGCCCCTATGTTGTCAGGCACGTTGGTCACTGCAATCGGCTTTATGCCTAACGGTTTCGCCAAATCAACCGCAGGTGAGTACACCGCCAACATGTTTTGGATTGTCGGCATTGCGCTGATCACTTCCTGGGTGGTGGCAGTGGTGTTCACACCTTACCTGGGGGTGAAACTGCTACCGCAGATCAAGGTGCCTGAAGGCGGCCATGCCGCGATTTACGGGACGCCCAATTACTTGCGTTTCAGGCGCGTACTGGGTGTGGTGATTCGCCGTAAAGGGCTCGTAGCGATCTCAGTGGTTGGTTTGTTCATTGTCGCTATTCTCGGCATGAGCGTGGTGAAGAAGCAATTTTTCCCAACATCAGACCGCCCCGAGGTACTCGTTGAGGTGCAGATGCCTTATGGCACATCCATCGAGCAAACTGATGCAGCGGCATCCGAAGTCGAGGCGTGGGTTGCGAAACAGCCTGAAGCACGAATAGTCACCGCCTACATTGGGCAGGGCGCCCCACGGTTCTATTTGGCGATGGCGCCAGAGTTGCCCGATCCTTCCTTTGCCAAAATTGTCGTGCTAACGGCAAATCAGGAAGAGCGTGAGGCGCTCAAGATCCGGCTGAGGCAAGCCGTTGCTGATGGCCTGGCTCCTCAAGCACGCGTACGTGTGACCCAGTTGGTGTTTGGTCCTTATTCGCCTTATCCGGTGGCCTTCCGCGTCATGGGGCCGGACCTGAAAGTGCTACGCGATATCGCCGGCCAAGTGCGCGAGGTGATGAAAGCCAGCCCCATGATGAGAACCGTCAATACGGACATGGGCGAGCGTGCCCCGGCACTTCACCTGGCACTGAATCAGGATCGTCTGCAGGCATTTGGTTTGACCTCCGCAGATGTTGCTCAGCAGCTTCAGTTTCTGCTGACCGGAGCACCAGTGACCCAGGTGCGCGAGGACATTCGCTCGGTCCAGGTGATTGCACGCTCAGCGGGTGACACGCGTTTGGACCCCTCGAAAATCGACGCCTTCACCTTGACCGGAGCGCAGGGCCAAAGGGTGTCGTTGTCTCAAGTCGGGACAGTGGAGATCCGAATGGAAGAGCCCATCCTGCGGCGTCGTGATCGAACCCCAACCATCACTGTACGTGGCGATGTGGCTGAAGGTCTTCAGCCTCCAGATGTTTCCAGCGCCGTGATGAAGCAGCTGCAACCGCTTATTGAACAGTTGCCTAAGGGTTATCGCATTGAGTTGGCAGGGGCGATCGAGGAGTCGGGGAAGGCTAACAGGGCGTTGCTGCCGTTGTTCCCCATCATGATCGCACTGACGTTGCTCACCATCATTCTTCAGGTGCGTTCGATGTCGGCAATGATGATGGTGTTCGCTACCGCACCTCTGGGACTGATTGGCGTGGTACCCATTCTGTTGCTGTTCCAGCAACCGTTCGGGATCAACGCGTTGGTAGGGCTGATTGCCCTGTCTGGGATTCTCATGCGCAACACCTTGATCCTCATTGGCCAGATTCACTCCAATAAGCAGGCCGGTCTGTCTCCCTATGACGCCGTGGTAGAAGCCACTGTGCAGCGTGCACGGCCGGTGATTCTCACCGCACTGGCAGCCATGCTGGCGTTCATTCCGCTGACCCATTCGGTGTTCTGGGGAACGCTTGCCTACACCCTGATTGGCGGTACGTTCGCCGGGACTGTACTGACCCTGGTGTTCCTGCCAGCGATGTATGCCCTTTGGTTCAAGATCAAGCCAGACACTTCAGGGGAACCCTCGATACCCGCACATCCTGCCTGAATGAGGGGGACATGAATTCGCCAGGGTGAGCGTGCCCTTCTCTCAAGTCTGGCGAAGACAACAGCCAATCATGGCCCCGATTAACGGGGCCATGACGAAGCTCGCATAAGGTGAGTCAATGTCATTGGAAAGCAAACGTATCGTAGTCACTGGCATGGGAGTTGTTTCTCCCTTGGGTTGTGGTGTTGCTCGGTATCCAGTTCCACTTCGCAGCCATGGCGAATGCCGGGCCAGTGGAACCTGTCCTGGTTCAACCGGCGCGGCGCCAGCCATATCCCGAAGCTGTCATGCGAAATTTAGGGCAGCACTACGGCCCGGGGGGATTTCACCCCCGATTTCCCGATTAGATTAATTGCGCCGTGATGATGGTGTACGTTCTGTACTTTGTGGGCGTTCCATCACTAACAACGTGGAGGTCGCGCTTGCGTAGATGCGCTCGTCGGCACCTTTCAATGTCGCCTCGGCAAACGCTGCGCGCCGACCCACCGAGATGACACGACCCTCGGCCCGGAGCGGGCCTGTTTCAGTGGTAATGGGGCGCAAATATGAAACTTTCAGTTCAAGGGTTGTGTAGGCCTGGGTTGCTGAAAGCTTGGAGTGAACGGCGCACCCACATGCGGAGTCGAGTAGCGTTGCAGCATACCCTCCGTGGATCGTGCCGATCGGGTTGTAGGCATGCAGGCCGGGCGTGCCTGTGAAGACCGCCCAGCCGTCACCGGCTTCGACAAAAGTGAAGTCCAGAGATTCGCCAATCGGTGGCCGTCCCCCGGCAGAAATCAGCGCCTGCAGGGTCTCAAGTCCGGATAGGCCGGGTGCAACTTCATCGACTAGATTCATTGATATTTCTCCATTTATGCCGGAACGATATCGCTGGTCGGCTAGGGTAAAAATGGGTGGCGGCTGTTGTGGGTAAAATTCAATGGGCATCCGCGGATCGCTGTTTCGGCGGTTGTACCTTGCGCATCAACGGCACCAGTAACACGGCGACGACGAAGCACGCCATGATCATCAGGAACGAATCGGCATAGGTCAGCGTCTGCGCCTCACGCCACGCCAGCGCCCATAGCTGACGCAGTGCAAACTGGTTGGCATCCAGGCTGTTTTGCCCGAGCAGTTGGGCATTGCCTGAAAGCTGGTCAAGCCAGACATTCATGGATTCGTTCTGGATATTCAGGTGCTCGGCCAGGCGCAGGAAGTGCAGGTTGGTGCGGTCGTTGAGCACCGTGGCGCAGGCGGCGATGCCGATGGCGCCGCCGAGGTTGCGCATCAGGTTGAACAGGCCGGAGGCGAGTTTCAGCCGGTCGGGGGCCAGTGCGCCGAGGGTCAGGGTTACCACCGGTGGCACTGCCATTTGTTGGGCAAACCCGCGTATGGCCTGGGGCAGCAGCAATTCCTTGGCACCCCAGTCGTGGGTGATGGGGGAGAAGTCCCACATCGACAGGGCGAACAGCGACAAGCCAAACATCAAGATCCAGCGCAGGTCGAAGCGGTTGGCCAGCAGCGCGTACACCGGGATCGCCAGCAACTGGAACACCCCCGTGGAAAACACCGCCAGGCCGATATCCAGCGAGCCATACCCGCGCACCCGGCCGAGGAACAGCGGCGTGAGGTAGATGGTGGCGAAAATGCCGATGCCGGTGATAAATGAAAACAGGCAGCCCAGGGCGAAGTTCCGGTCCTGCAGGGCGCGCAGGTCGACAATCGGTTCCTTGATTTCCAGGCAGCGCCAGATAAACAGTCCGCCACTGATAGCGGCGATCCAGGCGGTGGTGGAGATGGTGCTGTCACTGAACCAGTTCCAGCGCGGGCCTTCTTCGAGGGTGTATTCCAGGCAGCCGAGAAACACCGCCATCAGGCCCATGCCGATGTAGTCGGCGCCCTTGAGCAACGATGGGTTGGGGCGGTCGACTTTCACCAGCATCGGCACCGCTAATGTCACGAACAGGCCAGGCACCAGGTTGATATAGAACAGCCAGTGCCACGAAGAAATATCAGTGATCCAGCCGCCCACGGCGGGGCCCAGGGTGGGCGCAAGGGACGCGATGGCGCCGATGGTGGACGCGGCGATCACCCGCTGTTTGCCGTTGAAGTACATGAACGCGGTGGTGAACACCAACGGGATCATCGAGCCTCCCAGGAACCCCTGCAAGGCACGAAACGCGATCATGCTCTGGATGTTCCAGGCCATGGCACACAACAGGCTGGTCAAGGTAAACCCGGCCGCCGACGCCGCGAACAGCCAGCGCGTGCTCATTACCCGCGAGAGCCATCCCGACATGGGGATCACGATGATCTCCGCGATCAGATAAGCGGTCTGCACCCACGCCGTATCGTCCGCGCCGGCAGACAGCCCGCCGCCGATGTCCTTGAGGGAAGCGGACACGATCTGGATATCGATCAAGGCGATGAACATGCCCACGCACATGGTGGCGAAGGCTGCGACCTTTTGCGCAGTGCTGAGGGCGGGCAGCGGGTTGTTCATAGCTGGGCCTTGAGGGCGCTGGCCTGGTCTTCGAACGCCTCACGGGTGTTGACCTTTGCCATCACCGACAGGCCTGGGCGCAGGGCGCCAAAGTCGGCGTCATTGCTGTCGAGCCGCACGCGCACCGGCACGCGCTGCACGATCTTGGTGAAGTTGCCGGTGGCGTTTTCCGGCGGCAGCACACTGAATTGTGCGCCGGTGGCGGGGGCGAGGCTCTCGATGTGCCCGTGGAATTCGCGGCCGGGGAGGATATCGGCGCGGATGCTCACGCTTTGCCCAATCTGCAGGCGGCCCAGTTGGTCTTCCTTGAAATTGGCGTCCACCCACAGCCCTTTTGCCGGCACCACCGAGATCAACTGGCTGCCGGCCGCGGCGTAGGCACCGACCCGGGCGCGGCGATTGCCCACGTAGCCGTCCACCGGGGCCCGCAGTTCGGTGTAGCTGATGTTCAGTTGTGCCTGGTCGCGTTCGGCTTGGGCCTGCTGCAGTGCGGCGCGGGCCTGACCGCGTTGGGTTTCGATCACGTCGATCTGCCGGCGTGCCGCCATCAGCCCGGCTTGCGCCCGGGAGTGATCGGCGCGGGCGGTCTTCCACACGGCGTTGACCCGTTGCGCACTTTCCACCGACACGGCCTGGCTGCGTACCAGGTGCTGGTAGCGCGTCTGATCGTCGCCGGCCCGTTGGGCTTCGGCGTCGGTAGCGTCGATCTGCGCCCTGGCCTGGTTGATCACTGCCAGTTGCAATTGTTCGGTGGCGTCGAGGTTGGCGAGCGCGGCCTGTTGCGCTGCCACGGCGCCATCGGCCTTGGCCAGGGCGGTGCGGTAGTCGCGTACATCAATGCGGGCCAGTACGTCGCCGGCGTGCACGAACTGGTTGTCCTGCACGGCCACTTCGCTGATATAGCCCGGCACTTTGGCGCTGATCACCGTTACGTCCGCACCCACGTAGGCATCGTCGGTGTCCTCGATAAATCGGCTGACCAGCCACCAGTGGCTGGCGTACCAGACGCCGCCCACCACGGCCAGGGTCAGCAGCCCCACGCGCAGTACGTGTTTGCGCCGGGAAGTTTTCGTGGGTTCGGGCAAAGCGCTGACTTGAGCGTCCATGACGAAATGACCTCATTGCGTATTAGTGGGGGAAGGGGCTGACCAGTTGATCTTTTGCGGTGTAGGCCCTACCGGTTCGCGCGCGCCACAGGCTCAATGGTTCGGCGTCGGCGGCGACATGCACGCGGTGGTCTTCGCGGGTGATGGGCTTGCCGGTGTTGGCATCCATCAACGCGAGTTTCACGGGGCGCCCGGTGTCCTCATCGGCGAGAAACACCTTGGATGACCCCTCGGCATGCCGCGCGCCCCAGGCCATCAGCGTGAGAATCACCTGGCGCAAGTCCCGGCCGGCTTCGGTGAGGTGGTATTCGTGGCGCGGCGGGTTGTCCTGGTAGGGGCGCCGCTCCAGCAAACCGTTGGCCACCAGCGTGTTCAGGCGGCGAGTCAGCGTGTTAGAGGCGATCCCCAGGCTCGTGAGAAATTCGTCGAAACGACGCAGCCCATAGAACGCATCGCGCAAGATCAAAAGGCTCCAGCCATCGCCGATGTGCTCCAGGGCACGGGCGACCGGGCAGGGCATGGACTGGAAGCTGGCTTTCTTCATGACGATCTCCGGGATTTGTTGCTAAGTATTACGATAATAATATTGCACGGTGAATTTCATAATGAAAGTGACTCGCGCGAATTTATTATTGTGTTCGGAGTGCGCCCCCTCGTGCACCCGCTCGCTTCGCTCGATACGGATGGTGCGTTGGCCTCGAATGGCTCACTGGTTGTTTCTACGCGGATGCAGCCTTGATGAGATGGGGAAAAACGGGGAGGGGAAGATCAATCCATGAGACAGAGGGGTATTCGACCGCTCCAGGAACGCCTTGCCTGCAGCGATTCCGTTAGCGTACGGGTGAAGAACAGAAACTGTTGATTTGAGTCGGCAGAACGCCAGGGAAGGGAACTGCGGGACAGATCCTGAAATTGAGGAACACAAAAGATAAGGGCCTGCATGAAGTTCATCATGCAAGCCCTTGATATCTATGGTGCCCGAACCCGGAATCGAACCGGGACGCCCTTACGAGCGGGGGATTTTAAGTCCCATGCGTCTACCAGTTTCGCCATTCGGGCGGTAGCGCGGTGCAACAGGGTTGGGAATATATAGATCCAGGCGCCTGGGCGCAAGGTGGCCGGGCACCTTTCTTGTGCAAAGGGCTGGATGAAAAAGCTTGATAGATCAGTGATCTACATAGGCTTCACGAACAACGCAAAAGGCGTGCGAGACCCGGGAACAAGGCTCATAAATGACAGTCATAGCGATATGCCATCCCGGCAGTTCGGAAAGGAATCAATTGATGCTCCGTGTTCGTAAGCGTTCTTGGATGATGACAATAGGCGCCGTGGCGGTATTGGCGGGTGGTGTGGTCGGCCCGATGCAGGCGGGGAGTGCGGTGAAGTGGGGGGGATTTCAGTGCGTCGGCCGGTGACCGGTTGACGGCGACTTCGATGGAGGCGGGTAACCAATATGTGTTGAAGTCGTCGAGCCTTTCGGTGGGCGATATCGAAGCGTTGCAAGCGGAGCAGAAGCGTAGCACCAGCGCACTGCAAAGCCTGACCAGCAAAGTCGAGGGCCAGGGCCGCGAGCTCGACGAGCTCAAGCGTAAGGGCGGTTCCGCCGCCAGCGCCGGTGATAGCCAACTGTCGAGCCTCAAGAGCACGATCCAGGATCAGAAAAGCACGATTGACCGGCAGAAAAGTGACATCGACGCCTTGAAGCGTAGCCTGGACGATTTGAAACGCAGCGTTGAAAGCCTGAGCAGCAAAGTGAAGTAACCGACGCGTTACCGCAAGCGCGAGAATGTTCGCGCTTGCGGGTCTTGCTTAATAGGCGTCGGCCACTGCACTGGCCCCATTGACAATCGCTATCCCGGAGCTGCTGCCCAGGCGCGTAGCGCCTGCCTCGATCATTGCCTGAGCCGTTGCCAGGTCGCGTACGCCCCCTGAGGCTTTCACCCCGATCGCCGCGCCGACCACTTTGCGCATCAAGCGCACATCCTCCAAGGTGGCGCCCCCGTGGCCGAAGCCGGTGGAGGTCTTGACGAAGCCGACATTGAGTTCACGGCACACTTCGCATGCCTTGATCTTCTGTTCGTCATTGAGCAAACCGGTTTCCAGGATCACTTTCAATGGCACCTCTCCACAGGCCTCGAGCACCTGGGCAATATCGTCACGCACCTGGTCGAGCAAGCCATCTTTCAACCAGCCGATGTTCAGCACCATGTCGATTTCCCGCGCACCCGCCTGGATCGCCAGTTGTGCCTCGCAGGCCTTGGCCGCACTCAGCCCGGCGCCCAGTGGAAAGCCGACCACCGCGCACACCAGGGCAGCTGACCCGCGCAGGCATTCGGCCGCCAGCGGTACGTTGGCGCTGTTGACGCATACCGACTTGAAGCCGTACAGGCGAGCTTCGTCGCACAATTGGCGCAGGCTGGTCTGGGAAGCGTCTGCGGTCAGCAAGGTATGGTCGATGTAGGCAGCGAGGGACAGGGGGGCTTGGGGCATGGTCGGAGTCCTGTGGGGGAGGGTGCTGAGAAAAGCCTGTTTGTGTTAAGTTGGATGCATTAAATGTTAAATAAATAACATTGTAAATGGGATTTGTGAGCCTTGTTATCTATCGGCCACGTTCAAACCGAGTGAAAACGCAGTGGATTCAAAGAAAAGCGAACGATTCAAAGCCATGCACAGGGCCTTGCAAGGCGAGGCCGCCGTGCATTTACGCGAGATGGCGGCATTGCTCGGCGTGTCGGAAATGACGGTGCGCCGCGACCTGGTGGACAGCCCCCAGGGCCTACGCCTGCTGGGCGGGCATGTCACCCGCAGCGGTGCGCCGGAGCCGGATTACCAGGTGGCCGAACAAGACCAGCGCAACCTCGTCGAGAAGCGTCGCATCGGCAGCGTGGCCGCCAGCCTGGTGCGCCCGGGCGATACCGTTTTCATCGATTGCGGCACCACCACGCCGTTTATCATCGACGCGTTGCCCGATGACCTGGAGTTCACCGCCCTGTGCAACTCCCTTAATGTCCTGCTCAAACTCCAGCAAAAGCCCCACTGCACGGTGATCCTGTGCGGAGGCATGCTGGATCGGCGCAACCTGGTCTTCGAGAGTCGCGCCGAGCTGGGCATCCTTGAGGGGATCCGCGTGGCCTGGGCATTTATCTCCGCCGCCGGGGTGAGCGCCGTGCATGGCGTGACCTGTTACAACCTCAATGAAGTGGAGGTCAAGCGCCGGGTCATGGCACGGGCGCAGCGTTGTGTGCTGGTGGCCGACCACACCAAGTTCGAGCAGGTACGTGCGGCGCATTTTGCTGAACTGGCCGACTTCCAGCGGGTGATCAGTGACGTTGGCCTGCCAGTGGCGCAGCGGCAGCTCATCGAGGAGGCCGGGGCGATTCTGATGCTGTGATTTATTTATCGTATGTTTGGATTCTAACAAAATTGCCTTGACACCCTGGCGGGCAAGGCATAGTTTTTCAAATGTGATCGCTGTTCACATTTGTGAGCACTGCCTCGCTGAAGGCAGTGCCCGAATCCAGACAACAATAAAAATAGGAATCACCATGCTACAGATCGCCCGTAAACCTGTTCAGGTGCTGTCCCTTGCACTGGCTGTCGCGGCCTCGGTACTGGCGTTGAATGCCCAGGCCAAGGATCTGAAGATCGGTTTCAGCCAGGTCACCCTCCAATCGCCTTTCTATGTGCAACTGCGTGACGGTGCCAAGGCGGCCGCCGCGAAAGATGGCGACGAGTTGATCTTCCTCGACGCCAATGGCGACATCAGCAAGCAAAACAACGATATCCAGGACCTGCTGACCCGCAAGATCGACGTCCTGATCATCAATGCAGTCAACCCCGACGCCGTCGGCGCCTCGCTGGATGCCGCCAAGCGCGCCAAGGTCCCGGTGATCGCCGTGGACCGCGCGATCAACGCGCCTGTCGCCGCCACCATCGGTCGCAACAATGCCGAGATGGGCGAGCTGTCCGGCAAAGCCCTGGTGGCCGCGCTGAAACAAAAAGGCGTGGTCAGCGGCAAGGTCATCGAGATCCAGGGCGATGCCGGCGGTACCGTGATGCAAGAGCGGCGCAAGGGCTTTCATACCGCGCTGGCCGGCACCGACTTCAAGATTATCGAAGGCCCCTACAGCGAATACATGCGCGCCAATGCGGTGACGGCGATGCAGGATCTGTTGCAGGCCCACCCTGACCTCAAGGCCGTGATCGCGCACAACGACGATATGGCCATGGGCGCCCTGCAAGTGCTCAATGAAAGCGGCAAGAAAAACGTACTGGTCGCGGGCGTCGATGGCCTGTCGGAAGCGATCAATGCCATTCAGAACGGTGACCAATACGTCGCCACCGCCCTCAACGATCCGCGTTACCTAGGCGAAGTCGCGATTGAAGCGGCGCGTGGCCTGGTCACCGGCAAGACCATCCCGGCCTTCGTCGACGCCGGCACCAAAGTCGTGACCCAGGCCGATGCGGCCCAGATCAAGCACGACGCCACCTTCGGCGAATACCGTCCCGGCGCACTCTGAAGCGCTCACCGCTGCATTGCCTATCCAACAGGGGATTTCACTGTGAAAGCTGCCGTCATGTACAAACCGGGTGATATCCGGGTCGAAGATGTTCCAAAACCTGCCGTCAAGGCCGGCCACGCCTTGGTTCGAGTAGCGGCCTGTGGGGTCTGCGGCTCGGATATCCCGCGGATGCTGAGCAAGGGCGCCCATGTGATGCCGCTGATCTGCGGCCATGAGTTTGCTGGTTTCATCGAAGAAATCGGCAGTGGCGTCGAAGGCTACGCCATTGGCGAATTGGTCACTGTGCCGCCGATGATCCCGGACGTGACCAGCGACCAGTATGCCCGTGGCTTTCCGTCGCGCTCCGAACAGTACGACTACTTTGGCAGCCGCCGCGATGGCGCTTATGCCGAGTACGTCAATGTGCCGCTGAGCAACCTGATCAAAGTGCCCAAGGGCATGGACCCGATTGCCGCGTCCCTGGTCGACCCGGCGGCGATTGCGCTGCACGCCATCTGGAAAGCCGATTTCAAGGCCGGGCAGAGTGGCGCGGTGGTGGGGTGCGGGCCGATCGGGCTGTTTGTGATCCAGTGGCTGCGCATCATGGGCGCCAAGGACATCGTCGCCATCGATATCGCCGAAGAGAAACTCGCCATGGCCCGCCAGGCCGGTGCGACCCACACCTTGCTCAGCGGTGCCTCGGATGTCGAGTTGCCGCGCTGCCAACTGGTCGTTGAAGCCGCGGGTCATCCGAGCTCGATCAACCAGGCGGTACAACTGACCAAGGCCGGCGGGCACGTGGTATTTATCGGCATTCCAACGGGCGAAGTGCCGATCAGCACCGCGACTTTTTCGCACTTCCTGCGCCAGGAAATTTCCTTGCATGGCGCGTGGAACTCCTTCTCGGCGCCGTTCCCCGGTGACGAGTGGACCGCGTCGATCGACAAGCTGGCGTCGGGTGAATTGCAGTGGCAATTCATGATCACCCACGACTTGCCGTTGGAAGAGTTGCCCACCATGTTCAAGCGTTACGCCGACCGCAGCGAAGTGGCCGCCAAGGTGATTTTCCGCCCCTGATCCAAGGCTTAGGCTGTGATTCGCCCAGCCCTGCAATGCAGGTGGTTGCAGGGCTCAAAACAAAAAGCGTCGGCGGCACAAGACGCAGGAGGACTACCGATGACGTTGTTGTTGGGACTGGATTTCGGAACAGGTGGGGTGCGTGCCGGGCTATATGACTTGCACAGCCATAAACTGATACAGGTGGCCGAGGCCGCCTACGCCACGCAGTACCCGCAATTGGGTTGGGCTGAACAAGCGCCGGCTGACTGGTGGACCGCGCTGGGCAAAGCCTGTCGGCAATTGATGGCCCAGGCCGGGCATCTACCGGTGGCCGCGGTGTGTGTCGCGACCACTGCGTCCACGGTAGTGGCCGCCCAGGCGGACGGCGAACCGTTGGCCCCGGCCTTGTTATGGATGGATTGCCGCGCGGCCGTTGAGTCGGCGCGCAGCGCCCGGATCAGCCACCCGATGATGAACCAAGGGGGGGACGCCGTGGAGTGGCTGGTGCCCAAGGCCATGTGGCTGGCTGAGCACGAACCCGAGGTGTACCGCCGCGCGGCGCGAATCTGCGAAGCGGTGGACTGGATCAATTACCAACTGACCGGGCGCTGGGTTGCCTCTCAACTCAACGCCAGTTGTAAGTGGAACTACGACACGTTGCAGCAGCGTTTCCCCGTGGAACTGTACGCCGACCTGGGCATTCCCGAACTCGCACAGAAGCTGCCGCCGGAAGTGATCAAGGTCGGTGGGCGAATCGGTCCGTTGACCGCAGAGGCCGCCAATCACCTGGGCCTGAGCCGCGACACCCTGGTGGCCCAGGGCGGTATCGATGCGCACATGGCCATGCTCAGCGCCGGCACCACGGGCGCGGGTGAAGTGCTGTTTATCGGCGGCACCTCCGTGGTGCAACTGATGCATACCCCCAAGCGTATCGACGTGCCGGGTATCTGGGGGCCTTACCCCGGCGCCTTGCTCGACGGCCAATGGCTGATGGAAGGCGGGCAAGTCTCGGCTGGCTCGATTCTCAACTGGCTCGCGCAAAAAATGTTCGGCCTGGACGATGCCGGCCACCAGCAATTGATCCGCCAGGCCGCTGCCCTGCAACCGGGCTCCACCGGCCTGCTGGTGCTCGATTACTGGATGGGCAACCGCACGCCGTATCGCTCGCCGGACATGCGCGGGGCGATCATGGGCCTGTCGCTCAATCACGACCGCCACGACCTCTATCGCGCCTCGGTGGAAGCCATTGCCCTGGGCTCGGCGAACATCTTCCACACCTGGCGCAGTGAAGGCATTGAGATCACCCGCGTGGTCGCTGCCGGCGGTTTCCAGAAAAACCCGCTGTGGTTGCAAGCCACTGTCGATGCCACCGGCGTACCGTTCGAGATGGTCCCCCATGACAACCTGACGTTGATCGGGACTGCGGCGGCGGCGGCCTGCGCCCTCGGTGAATTCAGTGACTTGCAGCAAGCCGCCACGGCCTTCACCACCGTCGGCCGCCTGATCGAGCCCGACCCTTACGCCCATGAGCAGTACATCGAATTGCTTGGCCGTTACCGCGCCGCCACGGACAGCGTGGCGCCCATCAGTTGCAAACCGCCGGCGAACCGCACGCTCGGCGTAAGGCCGGCCGCATGAGCACCCAAACCTGCACCGATTCATTGCCGCCCAAGCTCACCGCGGACTCCCAACGTGATGACCTGATGGTGCAAGTCGCCAAGCTGTACTACGACCTGGAAAAGACCCAGAGCGACATCTCCCGTGAAACCGGCCTGACCCGCTGGCAAGTCAGCCGCCTGCTGCGCGAGGCCCGCGACTGCGGCGTCGTACGCATTGACATTGTGGCCCGCTCGGCCCGCGTGCCGGCGCTGGAAGTGGCGTTGCAAAAGCGTTTTGGCCTGCGCGAGGCGCTGGTGTTGGAGGTCGACGATGACGATGCACTCAATGTCGTGACCCAGGCTGCTGCGCGCTACCTGTGCACCCTGCAACCGATGCCTGCCCTGATCGGCGTGTCGTGGGGCCGCACCCTGACCAAGATGGCCCAATGGTTGGTGCCGCGCTGGAACGAAGGGGTCAATGTGGTGCTGCTCAATGGCGCGATCAACACGCGCTCGGTCGGCGAACCCAGCCATAACGTGGCCGAACGCTTCGCCCAGGCGGCGCGTGGCCAGGCCACCTTGCTGCCCGTGCCGGCCATCCTGGGGCACGCCCATACCCGGGAAGCGCTGGAACAAGACCCGGTGATCGCCCAGGTCATGCACTTGGGCGAGCAGGCGCCAGTTGCCTGCTTCAGCCTGGGCGAGTTGTCCGACCATTCGGTGCTGATGGAGTCGGGCTACATCGACCGTCCCTTGCTCCAGGAACTTGAGCGCCTCGGTGCGGTGGGCGACATCATGGGCCGGTTTATCGGCATGGACGGCGAACCGGTCATGCCCGAACTGGATGCCCGTACCCTTGGCCTGCGCCTGTCGGCGCTGCGCGACAAAGCCTGGTCGATAGCCGTGTGCGTGGGGGGCCACAAACATCGCATCGTGCATGCCAGCGTCAAGGCCGGTTACGTCAATGTGCTGGCGACCGACGCTGGCACCGCGCGCTATTTGCTGGAGCAGGATCATGAATGATTTGGCGCTGGAGATTCAGCATGTCAGCAAACGCTTTCCACCCAATGTCATCGCGTTGACCGACGCGTCCCTCGATGTGCGCCCCGGTGAAGTGCATTGCCTGCTGGGCGCCAACGGCGCGGGCAAGAGCACCCTGCTGAAGATCGTCGCCGGCGCCCATCGGCCGGACGCTGGCGAGATGTTCATCGGCGGCCGGCGCGTCGAGTTGAAAAACCCGCAGCAGGCGCGCCAGGCCGGGATCGCCATGATCTACCAGGAACTGGACCTGATCGCGCAGATGACCGTGGAAGAAAACCTGATGCTCGGCTACGCGCCACGGCGCTTCGGCATGATCGACCGTGGCAAGCGCAGTGCCTTGGTCAAGGCTGCGCTGGTGCGGGTCGGCGCCACGTTCTCCAGCACCGACTGCGTGGGCAGCTTGTCGATTGCCAACCAGCAACTGGCGGCCATTGCCCGGGCGCTGACCTGTGAGGCCAAGGTCGTGGTGATGGATGAGCCGTCCGCCGCGCTGAACGAAACCGAACTCAAGCAGGTATTCCGGGTGATCCGCGAGATCACTGCCGCCGGGGTCGCGGTGTTGTACGTGAGCCATCGCTTGAATGAGATTCGCGAGATCGGCGACCGGGTCACCGTGCTACGTGCCGGGCGCACGTTGCGCACCTATGAATTGGCGCAGATCGATGACCAGGCGCTGGTGGCCGCGGTGGTCGGCGAACATCGCGACCTGCTGGAGCGCAGCCCGCGCCAGCCGCCGCGCGAGGCGCTGGCCCTGGATATTCGTCGCTTGCAGGGTGCCCAGGGCTTGGATGTGCGTGGATTGCAGGTGCGCCAAGGTGAAATTGTCGGCCTGGCGGGGCTCAACGGCGCAGGGCGCAGCACCTTGCTCAAGGCGTTGTTCGGTGTGGGCCGTACCGACAGCGATGTCGAACTGTTCGGTGAGCCCTACCGCCCGTTGACCTCACGCCAGGCTATTCGCCAGGGCGTCGGCCTGGTCCCGGAAAACCGCAAGACCGAAGGCCTGCTGCTGGACGCGCCGATCTACCGCAACGCCTGCCTGGTGCATGCGCGGCATCTGGGCTGGTTCTCCCATCGCCAGGCCAAGGACCGTGCGGGCCCGGTGCTGCAACGCCTGCAAACCAAGCTCGACAACCTGGAGCAACCGGTACGCCAGTTGTCCGGCGGCAACCAGCAAAAAGTGGTCATGGCCAAGTGGGTGATCGACGGTGCGCGGTTGTTGCTGCTCGACGAGCCCAGCCGTGGCCTGGATGTCGGCGCCAAGGCCGACCTCTACGCCCTGGCCCGCAGCCTCGCGCAGGAGGGGGCGGCCGTGTTGGTCGCCAGCAGTGAGCTGGATGAGTTGTACGTCAATTGTGACCGGATCTGGGTCATGCACGAAGGGCGTAACGCGGTGTGTTTCGACCCGTTGAGCGCCAGCCGTGACCAGATCGACCAGGCCATCCTTATTGGTCGACATCCTTGAACGGTAAAGAGTGCAGAACCATGACTATTGCCAGCAACCCGACACCCGTTTTCGACAAGCCCATGGCCCTGACGCCCAGCCGACGCAGTGCGGTGCTGGAATGGGTGATGCGCTACAACTTCGTGTTCATTTTCCTGTTCGCCGTGACAGTGGCGACGTTTTTGTCCGATGACTTCCTGACCTTCGGCAATATCGCCAACCTGTTCCAGCAAGGGGCGATCGTGGGGATCGTGGCCATCGGCATGACCTTCGTCATCCTGACCGCGAACATCGATTTGTCCGTCGGCAGCTTGTGCGCCTTTGGCGGCATCCTGGTGGCGGTGCTGTTGCAGCAACAGGTCAGCGGTTGGCTGGCAGTGCCGGCGACGTTGCTGGTGGGTCTGGCGATAGGCACCTTGATGGGCAGCCTGACGGTATTTGGCAAGGTGCCGAGTTTTATCATCACCCTGGCCGGCCTGGTGTCGTTGCGCGGTGCGACCTTCCTGGCCTCCGATGGCGCACCGATTGGCGGGCTGCCGGCAAGCTTCACCGGGTTTGGTTCATCGATGATCGACATCCTGCCGAGTGCCGGCATCGCGTTTCCGGTGCTGGGCCTGATCTTCATCCTGATCACGCTCATCGCCTGGCTGGTGCTGCGCTACACGGTGTTTGGCGAGTATGTGCTTGCCACGGGCGGTAACCTGGAAGCGGCGCGCTTGTCCGGTGTCCCGGTGCGGGCGGTGACCATTGCGGTGTTCGCCATTTGCGGGGGGCTGGCTGCGTTCGCCGGGCTGTTGATGACCTCGCGCCTGCATGTCGGCCAACCCACGGCGGCCCAGGGCCTGGAATTGGACGCCATCGCTGCCGTGGTGCTGGGCGGCACCAGTCTGTTCGGAGGGCGCGGTAGCGTGGTCGGCACGGCGGTGGCGGTGATGCTGCTGCAAGTGCTGCGCAATATCTTCAATTTGCTCGGGCTGGGTTCGTTCTATCAGATGGCGATCACCGGGGTGATCATTGTGCTGGCGATTCTGCTCAACCGCCTGATCGACCACTACGCTGGCCGAACGTGAGGAGAGCCCTGATGACTGCACCACAGATCAAGGCGGTGATTTTCGATATGGACGGCTTGCTGCTCGATACCGAAGGCATCTACACCGAAGTCACCCAGTTGATTGCCGACCGCTTCGGTGGCCGGCGGTTTGACTGGAGTATCAAGCAGCACACCATCGGTCTGGGCGCATACGCGCTGGCGAGCTATATCGTGCAGGCGCTGGAACTGCCGATCAGCGCGCAAGCGTTCCTGGAACTGCGCACGCCCCTGATGAATGAGCGTTTCCCCCAGGCTGCGGCCATGGCCGGCGCTGAAGCCTTGGTGCGTCACCTGTCGGCCAAGGGCATTCCGATTGCGGTGGGGACCAGTTCGTCGCGGCATTATTTCGACCTGAAAATTGCCCGGCATCGTGAGTGGTTCGAATTGTTCGATGCGGTCGTCACGGCGGATGACCCGCAGGTCGGCGCTGCCAAGCCGGCACCGGATATCTTCCTGGTCGCCGCCCAACGCCTGGGGGTTGCGCCGGCCGATTGCCTGGTATTCGAGGACTCACCGTTTGGTATCAGCGCGGCGAAAGCGGCGGGCATGTACGCGGTGGCCATCCCGGACCCGGCAATGGCCGACGACAAGTTCCTCCACGCCGACCGGCGCCTGCACAGCCTGGAGGCCGTCGACTTGAAGGCATGGGGTTTGCCCACGGACTAGCCGGGCGCTGCGACATGCGGTCGGCCACGCCCGCGGATGTGGGTGTAAGGTAGGGCGCGTACTGCGTGGAAATCTCAGGAAAGCGAGGTGACTATGAGCGCTCCAATGCTGAATAAGCTGCATCTGAATGGCTACGATATCGTGCAGGTGAACTTCGGACCGTGGCGGGTCTGTACCCATAAGGACCGGTTGGCGTCCTTCAATTCCCGCGAACAGGCACTGGCGTATGCCGCCGCGCTGCCGGTGTACAAGGCACGCACCAGGCGGGTGTCCAACGATCATTGAGGGCAGGCTTGTTGTGGCGAGCGGGCTTGCCCCGCGTTGGGCTGCGCAGCGGCCCCAAAACCTGGCGATTTAATATACCTGGATAAACGCGGTGGCCTTATTGGGGCCGCTTCGCAGCCCAACGCGGGGCAAGCCCGCTCGCCACAACAGCCCGATCGGCCGGGCGTTCAGCGTTGAGCCATGAGGGACACGCGAGCGCGCGCAACAGCGTTCGTTTTACGCCGCACACCTGTTCAACCCTATGGTGGGACGCTACCCTGGCGCGGTCCCAATCATAAAAAGGAATGAGTGATGAGCATCAACAACCTGCCCCAGGAAGGCAGTTGCCGGTGTAACCAGGTGCGCTTCAGCGTGAGCCAGCCACCGGTGATCACCATGGCGTGCCATTGCACCGGGTGCCAGAAAATGACCGCCAGCGCGTTCTCCCTCAGTGCATTGATTCCCGCCAGCGCATTCACCGTGACCCAGGGTTGCCCGGTGATCGGCGGCTTGCATGGCGTGGACCGCCATTACTTTTGCCCCCATTGCATGAGCTGGCTGTTTACCCGGCCCCACGGCATCGATGAGTTCGTCAATGTGCGCGCCAGCTTGCTGGATAACGCCCGGGAATACGTACCCTTCATGGAGACCTGGGCCAGCGAAAAGCTGCCGTGGGCGTCTACCCCGGCGCGTGAGAGTTTCGCGCAACTGCCGGCCCCGCAAGACTTCCCCCGACTGTTGCAAGCCTATGCCGAGTTCAGCGCCCGCTGAGTTCAGTCGATCAGCGCCAGCAGGTCTGTATCGCCCACATCGTGCCCCGCCTGGGTCAGCAGTGTCGTCACCTGGCCCCGGTGATGGGTCTGGTGATTGAAAAAGTGCACCAGCAGGCCAAAAAACGGCTTGTCGGCGGCGGTGCCACGCATGTTGTGGTAGCGCAGGCGCTGGTCAAGCTCGCTTTCTTTCAGGGTGCCGGCCCAATCGATGATCAGTTGATCCAGCCAGGCGCGGCGCGTCCAGAGTTCACCCAGGTTGGCGAAGGCCAGTTGCTTGAGGTCGGTGGGGGTGGCGATGGCGGTTAACGGTGCCAGCGCCCCATAGCCTGCCGGGTGCTGGGCGAAGCGCTTGAGCCACACGGTGTCGCCCAACATCAGGTGGTTCAGCGTGCCCAGGATCGAACCAAAAAATGCCCGACGATCTTCCATCAGCGCGGCATGGCTGAGCTGGTGGGCGGTGTCATACACCTTGCGGTTCATCCACTGGTTGTAGGTCGCCATCAGGGCAATCTGTTCGATACGGTCCACGGGGTGATTCCTCCTCGGCGCGGTGGCGCCATCATAAGGTGTGCCCGCCCGACGGTCATGGTGTTCCGGCAGGCGGGTGGACAGCAGCGCCGCTGCCAGCGACTAGAAGCGCACTGTGGCGCCGGTGGTCAGCCATTGGTCACGCTCACCGATCAGGCTGCGCCCGAGCACCAGGTCGACATCGACCCACGGCCCGACATGCAACCGCGGCCCCGCCTGCCAGGCCTGGTCACCGCCTGCCTGGCCGTAGCGTTCGGCGATCAGCGTCAGGGACTGCGCCAGCGGGTATTCGAAGCCTGCGCCCCAGGTCAGGCGGTGGGTTTGATCGCCGTCGTTGTAGGCATGGCTCCAGCCAGCATTCAGGTTCAGGCGCAGGGGCAGCGAAGATTGCCAGGTCAGCGGCACGTTGAAGTCCGCGCCGTCAAACCCGTGTCGCCGATCCAGGGCAAAGTGCGCCCCGGCGGCAATCGCCATTTCCAGGCCCAACGCTTCGCTCGACAACAGCTGCGCCTTGAGTTGCGGGTTGACCTGGGTTTCACCCGGGCCACCAGTGGTGGCCCGGTACAGTGCCGCGCCCCATTGCACCGAAGGCAGTGCGCTGAACGTGCAGGCGGGTGACAGGGTCGCGTTGTGGGTGCCGCCATCGTGGCGGTTGGCGGTGTACCAGGCGTCGACGTTGCATTCGCCCGGCGCATTGATCGCGCCATCGTCGACCGTATAAGACCCGCCTGCCGCCTGGGCTTTGGAGAGCACGGCGATGAGCAACAGGATCGCCAGGGTTATGCCGATAAAGATCAGGTTGCGTTGCAACGCACGGCGTTTTGCCGGGGGCAGCAGCAACAGCGTGGCCCGAGGGCCGCGATGGTTGCGCGCGCGGTATTTGGCAAACCCGTCCGGGCGTCGAGGGATGTGTTTTTTGTGCATGAGGCACCTCGCTTGAATTCAGCTTTCTACGGTCAGCACCGAAATGCCGCTGGCTTTGGCCTGGCAGACCAGCTCCGAGGTGTCATCACCACCCGGCAGGGCGATGACCACGTCGGGGCGGCTGTCGGTGAGCATGAAATGGTTGCGCTGGCGTTCCGCCTGTTTGCCGTGGTGTTGCCAGTTGGGCGGGTAGCGCACCACGTCGATGCCGAGTTCCCGCGCCCATTCCTCGATATCGCTGCCCAGGAACTGGTTGCCGCCGTGGATCAACACCTGCACCGGGCGCAGGCGGTGGTAGGCATCCAGTACTTGGCGGGACAGCTTGGTGTCGGCGTAATGACGACCTGCACAGATCAAGACGCGCATAGGCCCTTTTCCTTGTAGTAGCGCTTGTATTGCACGGTAGCGGTCGGGCGACCGCCACCGGTTAAACGGCGGGGGATCAGTACCACTGCTTGAAGCGGCGGATGTAGATCGTCTTCATCAGTTGAGCCACGCAGCAGTAGGCGAGCAGGGTGCCCACCAGCCAGGGGAAGTACGCCAGCGGCAGCGGTTGCAGGCCCACCAGTGTGCCCAGCGGCGAGAACGGCACGTAGATGCCCAGGGCGATGACCACGCCGGTCATCAGCAGTACCGGCCAGGCGGCGGTGCTCTGGAAGAACGGGATCTTGCGGGTGCGCAACATATGCACCACCAGGGTTTGTGAGAGCAGGCCCTCGATAAACCAGCCGGACTGGAACAAGGTCTGCATTTCCACACTGTTGGCGGCGAACACGTACCACATCAGCGCGAAGGTGGTGATGTCGAAGATCGACGAGGTCGGCCCGATCCAGATCATGAAGCGGCCAATGTTCTTCGCGTCCCACTTGCGGGGCTTGGCCAGGTATTCCTTGTCCATCTTGTCCCACGGCAGGGCCAACTGGGAGATGTCGTACATCAGGTTTTGCAGCAGCAGGTGGATCGACAGCATCGGCAGGAACGGGATGAACGCACTGGCCACCAGCACCGAGAACACGTTGCCGAAGTTGGAACTGGCGGTCATGTTCAGGTACTTCATGATATTGCCGAAGGTTTCGCGGCCCTTGAGCACGCCTTCTTCCAGCACCATCAGGCTTTTTTCCAGGAGGATGATGTCGGCCGATTCCTTGGCGATGTCCGTGCCGCTGTCCACCGAGATGCCCACGTCGGCATCGCGCAGGGCCGGCGCATCATTGATGCCGTCCCCCAGGAAACCCACGGTGTGGCCGTTGGCTTGCAGCGCCTTGAGCACCCGTGATTTCTGCAGCGGTGTCAGCTTGGCGAACACCGTGCGTTCTTCCACGCGGCGTTGCAGGGTGGCGTCGTCCATCGCTTCGATGTCCATGCCCAGCAGCGGCTCGCCAGGCTCGAGGCCGACCTGGCGGCAGATCTTGCTGGTGACCACCGCGTTGTCGCCGGTCAGCACTTTCACCGCCACGCCAATTTGTTGCAGTGCGGCAATCGCCGGGCCTGCGGTTTCCTTGGGTGGATCGAGGAAGGTCAGGAACCCCTGGATCACCAGATTGCGCTCATCGGCCGTGGTGTACTGCTGGCGGGCCAAGGCCTTGGGAATATTACGCGTCGCCACCACCAGGACGCGGAAACCGTCCTCGTTATAGTCGTTGGCAAGCGCCAGCAGTTCAGTACGGCGACGCTCATCCAATGGCACGGCGGCCCCGCCTTCCATCACATGGGTGGAAATGCCGAGCATTTCTTCCACGGCACCTTTGCACACCAGCAAGTGGTCGGCGGCGGTGTCCTTGACCACGATCGACAGGCGACGGCGGACAAAATCGAACGGTAATTCATCGACCTTGCTGTAGGCAAAGGGCTGCTGGAACTTCGGGTTCTGTTCCGAGAACTGCACCACGGCCTGGTCCATCAGGTTCTTCATGCCGCTCTGGTGATGGCTGTTGAGCCAGGCCAGGGACAACACCGCGTCATCCCGCTGGCCGAAAGCGTTGACGTGGTGCTCGAGGATGATCTTGTCCTGGGTCAGGGTGCCGGTCTTGTCGGTGCACAGCACATCCATCGAGCCGAAGTTCTGGATTGCGTTGAGGCGCTTGACCACCACTTTGCGCTTGGCCATCGCCGTGGCGCCCTTGGCCAGGTTGGCGCTGACGATCATCGGCAGCATTTCGGGGGTGAGGCCCACCGCGACCGCCAGGGCAAACAGGAAGGCATCGCCCCAGTCACCCTTGGAGAAACCGTTGAGGAAGAACACGATCGGCACCATCACCAACATAAAGCGAATCAGCAGCCAGCTGACGCTGTTCACCCCGCGATCAAAGGCGGTTTGCACCCGCGAGCCGACGATGGCCTTGGCCAGGGAGCCAAAGTAGGTGCGCGCGCCGGTGGCCACGACGACGGCTTTGGCCCGGCCGCTGACCACGTTGGTGCCCATGAAGCAGATGTTCGGAAGGTCCAGCAAATTGCCCTGGTCAGCGGCCGGGGAGTGGGCGGACTTTTGCGTCACATCCCCCAGCGTGTCGTACTTCTCCACCGGCAAGGCTTCACCGGTCAGCACGGCCTGGCTGATAAACAGGTCGCGGGATTCGATCAGGCGGATGTCGGCCGGAATCATGTCGCCCGCCGACAGTTGCACAATGTCGCCGGCCACCAGGTCGCGCATCGGCACTTCGCGCAGGGTTGGCTGGCTGCCCACTTGTTCGCGGCGCAGCACCGTCGCGGTGGTGCGCACCATGGCTTTGAGGGCCTCGGCGGATTTGGCCGACCGGTGTTCCTGCCAGAAACGCAGCAAGCTGCTGAGCAGGACCATGGTCATGATAATGATGACTTTGGTCGGGTCGACCTCTTCTCCTGCCTGCATCGGCAACCAGCAGTCGGTGAAGAAGCTGATGGCGCCCAAGGTCAGCAGTACGTAGATAAACGGGTTGTTCAATGCCTGCAGGAACTGGACGATGGCGTGAGGCGGCTTGTCGTGGGCGACTTCGTTATAGCCTTCGCGTTGCAGACGCGCGGCGGCGTCGAGTTCGGTCAGGCCATCCTGGGTGGCGCGTACGTTGGCCAGGGTGGCCGACAGGCCGTTGTGGGCTTCGCGGGCGGCACGCATCGACAGTTTGGTGTCGGCGTCGCTGCGCGCTTTTTGCTTCAATGGGGCGTTTTTTACGGCGCTCATGGTGTGTGCTCCTGTCGCCAATTCTCGACAAAACATACCCGTTACTGGCCTGATGACAGGCGAGCGAAAGCATGCCGAGTCGCTAACTTCGCGATCGGTTTAAATAAGGTCTCGATATAACTTTTACTGCGCCCGCCAATAGCGCGTTAGTTAACTAACGCGCAGCGGGTTACGACTGGGCTTGTTCATAAAGAACACCAGGTTATTAATCAGGAAGTTGCTGTTTCCAAACGGTTCAGGCAGCGCGAGTGCTCAGGTAAAGATCGAGCATCAGGCTGGCTTGAGCCAGGCTGGAAACGAGAGGTCTCTGAGGGTCCAGCGGGTCGGCGTGATCCCAGTGCAGCACGCGTTGGCCGCTGGCTGGGCAGATACGCCAGCGCGCCAGCGGGTGAGCCGGGCGCACCGGGGGGGAGGCGGTGGTACAGGCAGGGCGGGCAGGGCGGGCAGGGCAAACGCCCGCGGGCCCACGGCATAGCTTGGCGCGCAAGGCCGCGGCCAGCATGCGTGCATCGGGTAGAGCAATGAGTTGGAAGGTCATAACACACCTCGGGACCGGACGGGCGACCGGTGAGGCAGTTACGGTGGAGCATCAAGCTCTAGCGCAGCTTACCGGACCGGGGAGGCGAGTCCTGTCATATTCTGGGTTGGGCGCCCGATGCCCGCGTTCGCGGTGCTCGGACAGCGACTAGATACTGTGTCCATTGGCTTCTTTTGTGAGGTTTAAAAAAGGCCCCAGTTGCGGGCAGGGGCAATCTACTTAGGCAGTTACAAAATGTCAACGCATAATTAATCAAAGTATCCGGCGTTCAGAGTTCATTCAGGCAAGCCGCGCTCGGAAGTTGCTGGATATATAACTTCATATACCGCGTGCGGCCAAAGCCGCCAGGTAGATCAATACCAAACCGCAGGCGCCGTAACTGATACGTTGCCAGGTCGGTGAGGCGTTCTGGCGCAACAGATTCACCAGCGCCGCAATCAGAAAACACGACAGCACCGAAGCCAGCATGAACCCTGCAAAAAACATCAGCGTTTGCCCATGGCTGGGCGTGGCCCCGACGATGCCCGACAAGGCGCTGCCCAGCGCCCCCCAGTAAACAATGTTCTTCGGGTTGGCCAGGGAAATCGCCGCGCCCACGGCCAACGCATTGGGCCCGGAGCGGGCTGGTGCGCTGTCTGCTTCGGGCAGGTGCCAGGCATCGATCAGGCTGCGTATGCCGAGCCAGGCCAGGTACAGCGCGCAGATAATCGTCAGCGGTACGCGCACCGCATCATGCTGGATCAACAGGGCAATACCCGTCAGGCCGATCACCGCCCACACGGCATCGCCCACCAGTGAACCTATCTGTACCAGCAGCGCCGGCATGAAGCCGTGGAGCAACCCGCGGCGCAAGGTCTCTGCCAATACCGCGCCGGGAGAAAGGCAAAACACAAAACCGAATACCAGTGCGTAGAAAAAGATCGTCAGCATGCCCGCGTTCCTTCAAATGTGGGTGGGCAGTGTGAGGGGGTGTGCGGGGGGCCGTCTTGAACCAGATTGCGCTGTTCAGCGATTCAGGAGGCGTTGGTAGTGCCCCGGCGTCATGCCGTAGGCCGCGCGGAAATGCCGGTTGAGGTGGCTTTGGTCGGCGAACCCCACGTGATGGGCGACCTCGCAGGCCGCCACGCCGTTGCGCAATAGACCTTTGGCCCGCCGAGTGCGCAGTTGCATGGCCCATTGCCGGGGGCTGAGCCCGGTTTCTTTCTGGAAGGCGCGCAGCAGGTGGAATTTGGACAGGCCCAGCTCATCCCCGAGGAGGTCCAGGGACACTGAGCGATGCAGTTGTGCGGCGAGCACTTCCTGGGCGCGACCGATCAGGTTGTGGCCGAGTGTCGTGCTGCCGGGCAGGCGCACGCCACTGGCGTTGACCACTTCCCCCAGCATCAGCACCAGCGCTTCTTCTTGCAGTTCACGGACCAGGGTGTCATCGCTTAAAGCCGCTTTCACCGCGCCGGCCAATCGTTGCGCAAGGTCGGGCTGAAAGCACAGCGAACGATCGAACTCCATGTGCGCCAGCCCCAGGTCAGCCGCCAGTTGATCGGCCGTGGCGTACAGGCTGACGAACTGCCAGGGCGCCCCGTCCGCCGCACCGCCGCCTTGAATCTGCCCTGGGTTGTACAAGGTAATGCTGCCCGGGCCGGCCTCGAACTCACGGCGGTCCAGCCAGACTTTTTCTTCGCCCACCAGGTTCACGCCGATCACGCATTCATCATGGCTGTGGCGGGCAAACGTCAGGCCGGTGCAGGACGTGGAACTGACTTCGTAGTTGCCCAACCAGGCGTGTTGCATGACGCTCATCGACTCGACTCGGTAAGAGATTGGGCACGAGCATACGCTGGCACAGGGGCTCAGATCGACCGTTGATTGACACGTTGTGACAGCTCATCGGCGCTTTCCTTGCGCTCCGAGTAACGGTCCACGAGGTCCGGGCGTTCACGCAGCAGTACGGTGAACTTGACCAGTTCTTCCATCACATCCACGACGCGGTCATAGAGGGCCGACGGCTTCATGCGGTCGTGCTCATCGAACTCCATGAACGCCTTGGGCACCGAGGATTGGTTGGGGATAGTGAACATGCGCATCCAACGGCCCAGCACGCGAAGCTGGTTCACCGTGTTAAAGGATTGAGAGCCCCCGGAGACTTGCATCACCGCCAGCGTCTTGCCCTGGGTCGGGCGAACGGCACCGAGGGCCAGCGGCACCCAGTCGATCTGCGCCTTGAACACTGCCGACATCGAACCGTGGCGTTCGGGAGAGCACCAGACCTGGCCTTCCGACCACTGCATCAGCGCCAACAGCTCTTGAACCTTGGGGTGGTCGTTGGGTGCATCGTCAGGCAATGGCAAGCCGCTGGGGTTGAAGATTTGCGTGTCGGCGCCGAAGTGGCGCAGCAAGCGCGCGCACTCCTCAACCAGCAACCGGCTGAACGAGCGGGGTCGGTTGGAGCCATAGAGCAGCAGGATACGCGGAGGGTGAGCCAGCCCGGTCTGCCGGGGCGGTGCGAGGCGGGTGTCCAGGTTGGGCAGGGTGGTCATGACGCTCTCCGGTTATAACAGCGCAATGCGCTCGAGTTCAGCCTTCAGCTCAGCGGCGCTGAGGCGGTCGAACGGCAGGGCGAAAAAGGCACGACAGCGGGTCTCGATGGTCTCCAGCGTGGCCTTGAATGCTGCATCGACAAGTGCCTCGTCACCTTGCACATCCGAGGGGTCTTCCAGCCCCCAGTGCGCCTTCAGCGCAGGCCCGAAATACACCGGGCAGGCTTCGCCGGCGGCCTTGTCGCAGACCGTGATCACCACGTCTGGCGGGCTGCCTTCAAAGGCGTCATTGCCCTTGCTGTACAAACCCTCGGTACTGATGCCCGCCGCCTGCAACGTGCTCAGGCTACGGGGCAGGACCTGGCCCTTGGGGAAGCTGCCGGAGCTGATCGCCACGAAACCGGGCGGCGCAAGGTGGTTGAACATGGCTTCTGACAGGATGCTGCGGCAGCTATTGGCGGTGCACATGAACAGGACTTTCATCACAGAGTTCCTTCAGAACGTGAGGCGCAAGGCGAGGGCGGCGAGGGTGATCAGCAGCACCGGCAAGGTCAGTACGATGCCGACCTTGAAGTAGTAGCCCCAGGTAATGTTGATGCCCTTGCGCGCCAGGATATGCAGCCACAGCAACGTGGCCAGGCTGCCGATAGGGGTGATTTTCGGACCCAGGTCGCTGCCGATGACGTTGGCGTAGATCATCGCGTCCTTGACCACGCCCACGGCATGGCTGGACTCGATGGACAGCGCACCGATCAATACGGTCGGCAGGTTGTTCATCGCTGACGACAGCAGTGCGGTGAGCACCCCGGTGCCCATCGCCGCGCCCCATACGCCATAGGTGGCGAAGCTGTCGAGCCAGGTCGCCAGGTAGGTGGTCAAGCCGGCGTTACGCAGGCCATAGACCACCAGGTACATACCCAGGGAAAAGACCACGATCTGCCAGGGGGCTTCCTTGAGCACTTTGCGTGTGGAGATCTTGTGGCCTTTGGCTGCGATCACCAACAGCAGCACGGCGCACACCGCGGAAATCGCGCTGATGGGAATGCCCAGCGGCTCCAGGGCAAAACAGCCCACCAGCAGGATGCCCAGCACCCACCAACCGGCGCGAAAGGTGGCGCGGTCATGGATCGCACTGGCGGGGTCTGCCAGGTCGGCCGGGTCGTAGGTACCGGGAATATCGCGACGGAAAAACCACAACAGCACCGCGAGGGTCGCGGCGACGCTGACCAGGTTCACCGGCACCATGACTGCCGCGTATTCGTTGAAGCCGATCTTGAAATAGTCTGCCGAAACAATGTTCACCAGGTTGGAGACCACCAGCGGCAGGCTGGCGGTGTCGGCGATAAACCCAGCGCCCATGACAAATGCCAGGGTCGCGGCAGGGGAAAAACGCAGGGCCAGCAGCATCGACATCACGATAGGGGTGAGGATCAATGCGGCGCCGTCATTGGCAAACAGCGCCGAGACCAGCGCCCCCAGCAGCACCATATAGGCGAACAACCGACGGCCCCGGCCGCGTCCCCAACGCGCCACGTGCAGGGCGGCCCAGGCAAAGAAGCCGGCTTCGTCCAGCAACAGGCTGATGATGATCAAGGCGACAAAGGTGCCGGTGGCATTCCAGATGATGTGCCACACCACCGGGATGTCCGTCAGGCTGATAACGCCACACGCCAGGGCCAGGATCGCGCCCAGGCTGGCGCTCCAGCCGACGCCCAGGCCCTTGGGCTGCCAGATGACCAGAATGATGGTGAACAGGAAAATCGCACTAGCGACAAGCATGAATAAAAGCTCCGATGGCTCAGCAGCAGGTGCCGGCCCGTTGTGGTCTGTCGCCCATTGCATCAAGACGCAGCGCGTCGTTTTGCAACCATGGCTGATTGGCTTGCAAGGTGGTGTCCAGCACGTGACGCACCCAGTCGGGCAGTGCCGGATTGATGCGGTAATAAATCCATTGCCCTTGGCGACGATCCAGCAGCAGCCCGCCACTGCGCAGTTGCGCCAGGTGGCGGGAGATCTTTGGCTGGCTGTCGTCCAAGGCATGGATCAATTCGCACACACAAAGTTCGCCTTCGCGCAGGATCAACAGCGTCAAGCGCACCCGGGTTGGGTCGGCGAGGCATTTGAACAGGGCTGGAGGGGAGAAAAGATCCGACATGACTGATGCACATATATATGGATATACGAATATACGTATTTCCATATGTTTCAGTCAAATCCTGTTTCGATTGATATGGATCAAGTCAGCGCAAATGCGCCACAAGTGTTTGAAATTAAAATGAAACATGAATGTCCTAAAGTGCCTGCTATTGCCGATGAAGGAATACCTCGCGTGACCCGTGCCACTCGCAACCTGCGCAAGACCCTGGATTCCGTCGCGGAAAATAACGAAACCGCGGCATTCGACCTGATGCGCGCGGTCGAAAAACTCAGCGATGAAGTGCTGCGCCAGCGCCTGCTCAATACGATCCATCGGCTCAACCAGGACGCCCACGAACTGCGTGAAGCGCGGGATTCGGTGGAGCAGGTATCGGTCAGACTGGCTTGAGCCGACGATCACATGAGGAAAACAACTCAAAGGAACGCCTGAAGGGGGAATCTCTACTCAGGGTCAGGAAGCAATCATAGACCTGACAACCTGAGGCCCTAATATGATACCGCCGAGAGTCATAGGCTCGTATTTTGACGCAACGGTGCGTCGCAACGAAGTCAACAGCCCTGCGCAACAACCGCCAGGGCCTGCATCAGGTTCGATACCCCGTACTGAAGGTGTTAAAAAAACCGTCCGCTTGCAATCTCCCCTTGTTACGCCTGAACTCAGGGATTATGTGAAGGCGATAACGTCGAGTTTTCTTACCCCCGCACAAAACACTTCGGCTCTTATCGCGGCCGCACT
Organism: Pseudomonas gorinensis; assembly: GCF_042015035.1. NCBI lineage: Bacteria > Pseudomonadati > Pseudomonadota > Gammaproteobacteria > Pseudomonadales > Pseudomonadaceae > Pseudomonas > Pseudomonas gorinensis. Next base: position 4,058,143 of record NZ_CP167125.1, on the reverse strand, counting down.
CAAGAGTCAGTGGAAAATAGAGATAGACCCCGATGTCGCGCGTATCGCAACGTTCAATTATCACCTCGGTCAGCCCAAGCCGGCGGGGGGTAAGTTACTGAACAGCATCACGCTGACAGAGGCTGCCCTTACAAACATGCGCGACAAAAATCCGGACGATGAAACGGCCAAGGTGCAAAAGCCATGGTGGCGTAAAGTTATCGACCTGGTAGAAGAGAATTCGCCGTTGGCGATGGCCATCCAGCAGCGCCAGCATGTTGCGGATTACGCGGGCGCTCACGAATATATTATTCCGCTGTTCGATCCCAACGCTCAGCACACTTATCATGCGAATGAAACGCTGCACCATACGCCGCAGGCATTCCGGGACTTGTTGCGGCAGACCGAACTCAGTGAGCCCTACAAGGCCCACCTGGATAAGTTTTGGCCTGCCCATGAAGATAAATATACGCAATGCAGCAAGTTTGCTTTTGCCGCGGCGGCACAGATCCAGCATAAAGAAGGCAGCCTCAGTAACTATGAAGCAAGCCTCGCCATGCGCGCCGCAGGGTTTGGTGTCGGCAGCCGTCTGAGCGATATGACGGCGGCTGACCTGAAGGCGCCGTTTCGCCAGGACGCCACGCTTGAAACCGGCCTGTTGTCCATTGACGGCAGTCCTTCCACCGATCTCGTCTACGTCACTGACAAGCGCCCGCGCATGAATGGCAAAGGCCAGAAAATCAATCACACGCTGCTGTATATCCCCGGAAACTCCTCACCGATTCATCGATTTGACAGCGTTGCGCAGATGAAAGGCTGGTTGGCGGATCAGGCGGCCGATCCGAACAAACGAGTGCAGTTGAGTACGCATTTCAAAGAAAACGATCAAGACGACAAGGTGTTTTCGGACGGTGTCAAACAAGCGCTTAAGGGGCTGGGCGGCTGGTCCGAGGCAAAAACGCCCAATAAGTGGGGGTTTGAAGCACCCAATGGATGGGACCCGCAGGCCTATATCACCACAGAACCTGTGAGCGATGATCCGTTCCGCGCCATGACGCTGCGACAAAAGGCACGCTCCTATGCAGACGCCGACCATGAGATTGTCACCAACGCCGATGTGCTCAAGCGCCGGCTGACCACGCTTGCCGAGGCCGCGACCACGGCCGCGCTCATGCTGACGCCACTGGCAATGGTCGTTCCAGAAGTAGCGATTGCCGCTGAGGCCGTTTACGTCGCCGCTGGAGCCACTGAAATCGGCGTAGGTATTGATGATGCGGTGCATGGCAAATCAACGGCCACGGATCGCACAGTGTTCGGTCTGCTCAATGCCGTGCCGAGCGTTTTTCATGCTTCTGCGCGCTTGCCTGGCCTTTCCGTCAGCGGCCTTGGAAAGTTACCGGATGCGATTGAAAAAGCGGCTGGCGAGAACAAGAAACTCTTGGCGTTCGAGGCGGTATTTGACAGCGATGAAGTCGCGCAGACCACCGATGTTGTCGAGTTGTCCGGGGATGCGCCATCCACCAGCGATAATAAACGGGTACGCCTTGATGAATCGCACCCTTCGGAGGACGCCAAACGTATCAAGCTGAATGAGCAGCCCAGGGACCTGAATAAATTAAACGACCTGATTTTTACCTTTGTGGACACTTATAATGGAGCGGAGCGACTGAATATCGTGGCCCATGGCATGCTCGCAGACGACGGCGCAGAGCCGGTGGCGAATATGGTGCTCAATGACGTGAGTTATGACGCCGACGAGTTGACGGAGATGCTGTGGGATAACAACGTGCCCACCGATAAATACGCAAATATACGTTTGTTGATGTGCCATTCGGGGGCCGGCGGAGAGCGTTCTTTTGCTGCGCAGTTTCAGGCGAACGTCGGGGTTCCGGTTAAGGCTTATGCAAACAGAGTCAATGCTGAGTTCACGCTGGACGATATCGAGGCTGTTTTTGCATCGTCGGATCGAAGCAAAAAATTAGTGCAGTTCGATGATGTACTGCCTGCCGAGCGCCGGCATCGAGTGATCAAAAAAAATCCCTATGCTTCCGACGTTGACAGTAAGGATTACGAAAAATACAAAAATTTCAGTTATGAACCTGTGCATTTTCCTCCACGGTCGGAAAACCCTAAACAGGCTGTGGCCGCAGCGTCGATGCCGGCACTCTAGGGCCGCCGTAGAGGCAAGGACGGCGGGGCCCGTGCAATATCGTTCAAGACAACCTGATTAGTACGCTGGCATGCTTGTCGACTGTCTGTCGATGAGCTGCCTTCATGCCTACTGCCTTGCCTCATTACGCGTTCGCCCGTGGCGCGATCGCCGTCATTCCGTTATCCCTGGCCTGTGCGCCGTGGGGACTGCTCGCCGGTTCCATGGCCATTGATGCGCAATTTACGCCGCTGCAAGCCCAGGGTTTATCCGCCATTGTCTTTGCGGGGGCCGCGCAGTTGGTGGCCATCGGTATGGTCAAGAGCGGCGCCAGCCTGGTGTCGATCGTGCTGACGACGCTGTTGCTGACCTCCCAGCATTTGCTCTACGGCATGCACATGCGCCCGACGTTATCCGCGCTGAACACGCGCTGGCGCATGAGCCTGGGTTTTTTGCTGACCGATGAGTTCTTCGCGCTGGTCAACCACTATGACCGTGAGACGTTCAACCGCTGGTACGCCCTGGGGGTGGGCCTGACGTTCTATATCGTCTGGAACCTATTCACCCTGGTCGGCATCGTGCTCGGCAAGAGCATTCCCGGGCTTGATCAGCTCGGGCTCGAATTTTCTATCGCCGCCACCTTCATCGCCTTGATTACACCGGTGGTTCGTGACGTGCCGACGGTGGTGTGTGTCGCGGTTGCGCTGCTGTGCTCGGTGTGGCTGAGTTACTTGCACTGGGAGTCGGCGGTGGTGGTTTCCGGTGTGTTGGGTATGAGTGCAGGGTTTGCCTGCAAGCGATTGGGGGTAGGGCAGCGATGATCTACCTCATGATTGTGGCGATGGGGCTGGTGGTGTTTCTCAACCGCTACCTGTTTCTCGAGCCGCGGCTGCCAGTACGGCTCAACCGTGGCGCACGGGAGTTTCTCGGTTTTGCCGTGCCGGGCATGCTCACGGCGATCTGCGGGCCGATTATTTTCCTCGCCGACCACCAACTCAACCTGAGCCCGGCCAATCCTTACCTGTTGGCCGGAGTCTGCGCGGTCGCACTGATGTTCTGGACGCGTAACGTGCTGCTCACGGTGCTGCTGAGCATGGCGTTGTTCTATCTGTTTCGCTGGTGGCTCTGATACGCAGGCAAAAAAATCTATGGTCCCCCCCATTTTTGCAATACTGATTAACGGGCGATGTGGTTGGCTTGCTTAAATCTATCCGGCGTCTGTTTGGGGCTTGCCCCAGCGCCACGATGAGAGTCGCGCCTGACGATCCTTAAAAGCCCGTCGGCTTCTGAAGCCGATTTTTATGTCAGGATCTTCGCCAGGCCGGTAGGCCGTTCACGTCATCCGTTGTTCAGCTATCGCAAAACCTGAAGGGTGAATTGTGGTACTGCAACAACCGCAGGGTCAGGCGTTCAAGGCGTCTGGCCCTGCTTCATATTGCGCATGGTGAGCCGCTATCGCCCAAGCGATACGCGCCAGTTTGTTGGCCAGGGCACAGGCCACCACATTCGAGTGTCGTCGGCGCAGCAGCGCTCGCACCCAGTCGGCCAAAGCCCCCTTCTGATGATCCAGCCTCTGCATGTAAACCCTGGAGCATTGCACCAGCAGTTGCCGCAGGTGCTTGTCACCCCGCTTGCTGATCCCCAACAAATTGGCTTTGCCGCCCGTGCTGTACTGTCGCGGCACCAAGCCCACTGAAGCCGCAAAATCGCGACTGCATCGGTATTGCTTGCCATCGCCCATTTCTACAGCCAGAAGGCTGGCGGTGATCGGACCGACACACGGCATGCTAAGCAAACGGCTCCCCAGATCATCGTCGGCCAGCTGGCAAGCCAGTTGTTTGTCCAGTTCCTTGATCTGTTCATCCAGGTAAACGAAGTGATCGTGCAGGCGTTGCAACAGCACTGTCAGCCGCACAGGCAGCTCATGCTCGGCCAAAACAGCTGCCAAACGCTTCATGATGGCTGAGCCTTTGGGCAGGCTGATGCCAAATTCCAGCAGGAAACCGTGCATCTGATTGGCTGTCTTGGTGCGGTCATGCACCAACGACTCGCGCATGCGATGCAGGACAGACAGGGTTTGCTGAGACTCGGTTTTAGGCGTAACGAAGCGCATGGACGGACGGGAAGCCGCCTCGCAAATGGCCTCTGCGTCGATAAAGTCATTTTTGTTGCCCTTGACGAAAGGGCGGACAAACTGCGGTGAAATCAACTTGGTCGTATGCCCCATCGCCGCAAGCTGACGGGCGATGAAGTGAGAGCCGGCACAGGCTTCCGTTACCACGACGCAGCTCGGCAAGTTGCCGAAGAACCGCATCATCTGCGCTCGCGAGAGCTTTTTGCGAAACACCTCGCGGCCCGATTTGTCTTGGCCCAGAAGGTGGAAATTATGTTTGCCGAGATCGATCCCGATCAGTGCTGACTCGCTCATGATGATGGCCTCCAAAAACAAAACACCCTGCGAAAGCGTAGCCCTCGCAGGGTGTGGGGGTGACCATCTCATTAGCCCGCGGGAGGGCGGGCAGAAGGGAGACTTCTAAAAATGAGCTTGGCCAGTATGGGTGGCACGGTCTTCCTTTACAGTGAAACTAAATTCATACGGCTGACAGCAAAGCAGCCCTGGGCGGGGCTGCGACGGCGCTTGAGGCTAAAGCCGGCGCCTGGTCATTTCTTCCTGGACTGCGCCTCGGCAGCCAGGCACTCCAGGGCGAATTGCTCGGTGTAAGTCATCTGGATTGGCGTGCTTTCGCCTTTGACCGTGCGCTCGCCATCGAGAATGTAGCGAATGCGCTTGTCGGTGACACCAATGCGCTTGGCGATCCAGGTGGGTGTCTGGCCGATGCGGCTGATCAGCTTGTCGGCGTAATCGGTGGACGGGTTGTAGTGTTCGGCGTTGGGTGTCATCGGTTTTCCAGGTAGAAGCGAACTCGCAAGTAGGCGACAGGGTGACGTAATAATCCTTGGGTGTCGCCTGCTAATGGTAGAGTCGCGTTTTTTTCAAGGAGGCAATGGCATGCGGAAGGTAGTAGTGGGCGCATTGGTGCTGGCGATGCTCGGCGGTTGCGCAGGTTCGAAGATGAACACGGCGCGCGCCGGTACACCCTACAAGACCCTGGCTTCGGACAAGGCCGCCCTGGTGGTTGCTCAATGCATCCAGTTCGGCTGGCAGGACGAGAGCGTGTTCGGCGTCGATGCCGGCGGGTTCAAGGAGCCGACCGAGGCCGGAGGTTTCACGGTCTACACCACCGGCGGCGATTACTTTGTGGATGTGCGCACTGCCGGTGCCGGCTCCACCATCAATTACTTCGCCGCCCAGGACGATATGCCAGCCAAGCGCCGGTTGGCCGCTCTCGCGACCTGTCTGTAATCCGTTGCCTTAGCCGTTTTCGGAAATGCCCGGCGGGACAGCCACTGGGCATTGCCTTATGATTCACTCGCTCGCTCGACGTGATGGCTCTTTACCAGTACACGGATGTCGAGGCCCAACGTCGGGCGGGCACCCTTTGCATCGGCGCGTCCCTTCAACGAGGCATATAGCCCAGGTGCCAGCGGCGGGGGATCTTCAACGTCACCACCCCCAGGAATGCCGCCAGGGCACCGCTGATCAACAGCGCACGCAGGCCCAGCTGGTGCTCCAGCAGCGCCCCGAGCACCGCGCCGACAAACATCCCCGTCCACGGGATCAATTGCACGCGCCAGCCACTGCGCCGTTCTCCCATCATCCAGCGGCCCAGCCCGCGCCCGAAGCGTGAAAGCGCCCCGGTGACATAGGTGAGACCCACCGGCAAGCCGTTGACCTCCTCGACCGCCGCATTGAGCATGCCCATGGCCACGATCGCCGCCAGCAACGCCGGCAACATTTCCGCAAACGGCCATAGCGCACCGCCGCAGAGCAGGGCCGCGATGCACAACAGCAAAGGCAGGGCATGGCGTTGACTGACGCGACTGACGACCACCCCCAACGCGTTGCCAGCGATAAAGGTAGCAACCAGCAACAGCAGGCGCCCGGTCAGGCCGAGGTCACCCTCGCTGATCGCTACCGCCAGGCGCGTGGTGTTACCGCTCATGAACGAAACAAAGTCGCCGCTGGCCATGAAGCCAATGGCGTCCGTCATACCCGCCAGCACCGAAAGGCTGGCGACCAGCATCAAGCCGACTCGGCCGCGCCATCGCTCTCGGTGAGCGAGTGCGGCGTTGGTGTAAGGCTTGCGGGATGAAGGCAGCATGGGGCCGGGTTCCTCGGTGAGATTATCCGGCCACTACCGTAGGACGCTTTGTGCGTCCGCGCAATGATCTCAGACACCCTCCAGTCGCCAACCCTCGTTTCGCCAGGTCAAGTAGTGGGTGGGCTCGATGGCCTGCAGAAAGGCTGCGTCGTGTGACACCGCGACGATCGCCCCATTAAAACCTTTCAACGCCTGTTCGAAGGCGAGCACCGACTCCAGGTCCAGGTGATTGGTCGGCTCGTCCAATAACAGCAGTTGCGCCGGGACTTGCCGCCACAGGGCGACCGCCATCGCGGCCTTCAAGCGTTCGCCGCCGCTGAGTTGCCCCGTCGGTCGTGTCACCCGCACTGCATCCAGTTGCAGCAGGGCTAGGCGGGCGCGCACGTCGGCTTCCGCCAGCGGTGTGTCGAGCAGGTTGAGTTGCTCGATGATGGAGCGCTGGTCGTCCAGCAATGCCAGGTGCTGATCGATGTAGGCACACGGGACCGGCACTGAGCATTCGCCACTGACCGGCTGCCATTGAGCCGCCAGCAGCTTGAGCAAGGTGGATTTACCGCAACCGTTCGGCCCGCGCACGGCGACGCGCACGGGGCCCGCCAGGCTGAACGTGATCGCCGGCTGATCCACCCACGGCAGGCGGGCCTCGACCAGGGCCACGACTTGCCGGCCATTGGGGACTGCCGAATCCGGCAAGGCCAGCAACGTTGGTGTCTGTTGCGCCACCCGTTCGTAGGCGTGGCGCACCTGCGCATCCAGCTCGTTCTTGCAGGCCTGATGGGCACTGCGCAGCGTGCTGACGATTTGCGTCGCCGCGCCTTTCCAGCGGGCCTTGGTGAAGCGGTCGACGTTGGCGGTCTCGGCATGCTTGCGTGAACGGGCGGCGCTGCGCTGCAGGCTGTCATGGTCATTTTGCAGGCGTCGACGCTCGCGGCTGCGTTCCAGGCGGGCGTGTTCCCAGGCCGAGACGGCGGCGTGTTGCTCGGTGTCGCGCTGTTTACGATAGGCCTGGTAATTGCCGCCATACACACGAGCGCCGAGGGGCGACAGTTCGATGATGCGGCCCAGGCTGTCGAGCAGTTGCCGATCATGGCTGACCACCACCAGGCCGCCGCGCCAGTCGTGCAGCGCTTGCAGCAGCCACTCGCGACCGGCGCTGTCGAGGTGGTTGGTCGGTTCGTCCAGTACCAGCAACTGCGGCGCCGCCAGGAGGGCGCCGATCACCGCGACTCTGGCCAACTGGCCACCGCTGAGTCGATCCGCTGCGGCGTTGAAGTCGAGGCCGTGCAGTCCGGCTGCATCCAGGGCTGTACGCAGGCGTTCGGCAAGGCCCCAGCGCTCGTCAATCAGTTCCAGGTCATCGCTTTGCCCCTGGCCTTGGGTCATGCGTGCAAGCGCGGCCAATACTGGAGCGGTGCCCGTGACATCGGCCACGGTTGTTCCGGCCTGGATGGCCAGGGCCTGCGGGACGTAGGCCACGCTGGCGTATGCCTTGAGTGTCCCGGAGGAGGGGCGCAGAACCCCGGCGATCAATTGCGCCAGGATGCTTTTGCCGCAGCCATTTCGGCCGACTATCCCGGTGGAGGTGTGATCGATGGACAGGTTCAGGTCTTCCAGCAAGGTTTCGCCATGGGCGAACTGGAAGGACAGGTGTTGCAGGGATACAAGCACGGGCAGCCGGTTGACGTCAGTCATCAGCACCTCCAAAAAAATGTCGACAGGCCAACAAGCGCGCCAGGCGGCTCGTTGCAGATACATTTTGGAAGGCTTAGTGATTCACGTCGGCGGTCGTCCCATGAGTTGGAAGGGAGGCAGAGGCTAGCCTACCTTGGCCTTGTCCGGCAAGTCGGCAGCCAGTTGTTCCAGGAACATCGCCAGCGCGACTTCTTCGGCTTTCAGGCCCTTGCGTACCCGCGGCCTGGGCAGTTTCGATAGCTGGCCGAGGCTGAAATGCTCAAGCACCGCCGGGTGGATATAACACTTGCGGCATACCGCCGGCGTGTTGCCCAGTTGCTTGGCGACGTCCTTGACCATCGCCACCACATGGCGTTTGGCGTCGGACTCCGGTTGCCACTCCAGTTCGCGCAGGACCGCCAGCGCCATGGCGGTGCCGGCCCAGGTGCGGTAGTCCTTGGCGGTGAAGTCGGCGCCGGTGAGGCTGTGCAGGTAAGCGTTGACGTCATGGGAGCTGACAGTGCGGCGTTCACCGTCTTCGTCCAGGTACTGGAACAGGTTCTGCCCCGGCAACTCCAGGCAGCGCTTGACCACGCTGGCCAGGCGTCGGTCCTTGACGCTGACTTGATGCTCGACACCACTCTTGCCGCGAAACTGGAACTGGATCTCGCTGCCCTTGATGTCCACATGCCGGTTGCGCAGGGTGGTCAGCCCGTAGGATTTGTTGGCACGGGCGTATTGGGTGTTGCCGACCCGAATCAATGTGGCATCCAGCAGCATGACCACGGTGGCCAGCACCTTTTCCCGAGTGAACCCCGGTTCGGCGAGTTGCGCTTGCAGCTGCTTGCGCAGTTTGGGCAGGGCTTCGCCGAACGCTTGCAGGCGTGCGTATTTGTCAGTGTCGCGCACTTCACGCCAGCGTGCGTGGTAGCGGTACTGCTTGCGTCCACGCGCGTCGCGGCCGGTGGCTTGCAGATGGCCGCGCGGGTCGGCGCAGATCCATACATCGGTATAGGCGGGCGGTACGGCCAGGGCGTTCAGGCGCTTGATGTCTTCGGGATCGGTGATGCGCTTGCCCTGGGGATCAAAGTACTGGAATTTGCCACGCAGCTTTTTACGGCGAATGCCTGGCTGCGTGTCATCAACATAATGCAGGTCGTGGGGCAGGTCGGCGGGCAACGCAGAATCGGGCATGGCGCAGGGTCCTTGGCAATCAGTCAGGCCGGTATGTCTGATTGACCGCAGGGTTTTGCGGTCGTGCCAAAAAGGTTTGTCATGCCAATACGGCAACCGCCTTGATCTGCGCCCATAGCATCTGCCCAGGGTGCAGTTGCAATTGGTCGCGGGAGAAACGGGTGATCCGCGCCAGCAACGGCGTGCCGCCAGCATCCAGGCGCACCAACACGTGGGCGCTGTTATCCGCTGAAATTTCCTGGGTAACCGTCACCGGCAGGCGGTTGAGGATGCTGCTGGGTTCTTCGCCTTGCAGGCTGAGGCTGACATCCCGCGCCTGCACCTTGATCCGCAGGGCCTTGCCCAGTGCGAGCGGCGCATGGGCCACACGCATGCGCAAGGCGCTGCCGGGCAATTGCAGGGTGAGCAATTGGTAATGCTCATCGTAGGCGCTGACGGTGCCGCTGATCACCACGCCGGCGTCGTCGCCCAACGCCAGGGGCAAGTCCAGGCGAGCCAGGGTTTCACCGATGGGGCCACTGGCCAAGGCTTTGCCTTCGCTGAGTAATACGATGTGATCGGCCAGGCGTGCCACCTCGTCCTGGGCGTGGCTGACATAGAGCACCGGGATATCCAGTTCGTCATGCAGGCGCTCCAGGTACGGCAGGATCTCGCCCTTGCGTTTGCTGTCGAGCGCCGCGAGCGGTTCATCCATCAGCAGTAACTTGGGGCTGGTCAGTAATGCCCGGGCGATGCCAATGCGCTGGCGTTCCCCCCCGGACAGGTGCTGGGGATGACGTTCGAGCAAATGCCCGATACCCAATAAGTCCGTGGCCTGGGCCATGTCAACGCGCCGTGCCTGGCGAGGGATGCGCTTGAGGCCGAACTCCAGGTTGGCCCGCACGGACAAATGCGCAAACAGGCTCGCCTCCTGGAACACATAACCCAGCGCGCGCTTATGCGGCGGCACGAACAGCCCGCTGCGGCTGTCCTGCCAGATTTCATCGTTGACCTGGACAAACCCGTCCTTGGCGCGCTCCAGCCCGGCGATGCAACGCAGGCAGGTGGTCTTGCCGGAACCCGAATGCCCGTACAGGGCTGTCACGCCGCGACCGGGCAAATGCAGGTCCACCTCCAGCGCAAACGCGGCGTACTTGAGATGCAGGCGCACATTAATCATCGACATCAACTCCAGCCCATCTTGGTTTTACGGCTGGAGTAGAGCGCCAGCAATACAAGGAACGCGAAGATCACCATGGAACCGGCCAGCCAATGGGCCTGGGCATACTCCATCGCTTCGACATGGTCGTAGATCTGCACTGAGACCACCCGGGTCTTGTCCGGGATATTGCCGCCGATCATCAGCACCACGCCGAACTCACCGACGGTATGGGCAAAACCGAGAATCGACGCGGTGATGAATCCTGGGCGTGCCAGGGGCAGGATCACCGTGAAAAACGTGTCCCAGGGATTGGCGCGCAAGGTCGCAGCCACTTCCAGCGGGCGTGTGCCGATGGCGGAGAAGGCGTTTTGCAACGGCTGCACCACAAACGGCATGGAATAGATCACTGAACCGATCACCAACCCGGCGAAACTGAAGGTCAGGGTGCCCAGGCCCAGCCATTGGGTGAACTGGCCGAAATAGCCATTGGGCCCCATGGTTAACAGCAGGTAGAAGCCAATGACCGTGGGCGGCAGCACCAGCGGCAGGGCGACGATCGCACCAATGGGGCCGCGCCACCAGGAGCGGGTGCGCGACAGCCACAGGGCAATCGGAGTGCCGATGACCAGCAGGATCACGGTGGTCAGTGAGGCCAGCTTGATGGTCAACCAGATAGCGGAAAAATCGGCACTCGAAAGTGGCATTTAGAGCTCATAACCGTAGGATTTGATAACGGCAGCGGCTTTTGGCCCTTTCAGGTACTCCACCAGTGCCTTGGCTGCGACGCTGTCTTTGCCTTTGTTGAGGATCACCGCGTCCTGCTTGATTGGGTCGTGCAGCGACGCGGGGACAATCCACGCCGACCCGCTGGTGACTTTGCCGTCTTTATAGATCTGCGACAAGGCGACGAATCCCAGCTCGGCGTTGCCGGTGGAGACAAACTGGTAGGCCTGGGTGATGTTTTGGCCTTCAACGATCTTGTCCTTGACCTTCTCGGTCAAGCCTTCTTTGGCCAGCACCTGGGTGGCAGCGAGGCCGTACGGCGCGGCTTTCGGGTTGGCAATGGAGAGGTGCTTGAAGTCGTTCTTGTTCAGGACCTCGCCCTTGGCGTCCACATAGCCTGCTTTGGCCGACCACAGCGCCAGGGTGCCCACCGCGTAGGTGAAGCGCGAGCCCTTGACGGTGGCGCCTTCGTCTTCGAGTTTTTTCGGGGTGGTGTCGTCGGCGCTCAGGAACACCTCGAACGGCGCGCCGTTCTTGATCTGGGTGTAGAACTGCCCGGTGGCGCCATAGGCCGCGACCAGTTTATGGCCAGTGTCTTTTTCGAAGTCAGCGGCAATTGCCTGGATCGGTGCGGTGAAGTTGGCGGCCACGGCCACCTGCACTTCATCGGCATGGGCCGAACCCACGGCGAAGGCAGCCATCAGGGTGGCCAGGGCGGTTGGGGCCAGGCGTGCGGCGCGAATCATCATGAAGCAGCTCCTTGGGACGTGTACGGCTTGTTATAGGTTGAAGGCTTAACCGCTATGTATGGGAATATATAGCGGTTGGCCATTGCCGGTACAGTGCAAAGTTGCCACAGGCCTGCTTCTACTTAAGCTTCGCCAGGGTTTGCCTGGCCAGTTCGCGGGTCAGCTCAAAGGTTCCGATATCCTTGCCCAGCCGCAGCGCTTGGCCTGACCACAGGTTGCTGAAGCCCGCTTCGTCCTTGGCCTTGAGTGGCATCAAGGCCCCACCAGCCCGCGGAAACGCCGGAGCCAGCGGGTTGATCGCCCCCAGTTCACGCATGACGCGGTTGACAATGCCACGCGCCGGTCGGCCGGTGAACAAGTTGGTCAGTGCAGTTTCGCTGGCCTGGGCATGACGTAACGCATAATGGTGGGACGCACTGACGTTCGCTTCGGGCGTGAACAGGTAGGCGGTGCCCATTTGCACGGCAGAAGCACCCAGGGCGAACGCCGCCACAATGCCACGCGCGTCACCAATACCCCCGGCCGCAATCACCGGCACGCTGACCGCATCGACAATCTGCGGCACCAGTGCCATCAAGCCAATCTGGGTGTTGAGGTCGTCGCTCAGGAAAATCCCACGGTGCCCGCCCGCTTCAAGGCCCATGGCAATGATTGCATCGCAGCCCTGCTGTTCCAGCCACACGGCTTCTTCGACGGTGGTGGCCGAGGAAAGCACCTTGGCCCCCGTGGCTTTTACCCGGTCAAGCAACGCTTTTTCCGGCAGGCCGAAGTGAAAACTCACCACCTCGGGGCGAAATGCTTCCACGACCTGGCACGCCGCGTCGTCGAACGGCGCACGGTTGGACACGGGAGTCGGCGCATCGAAGTCGGCGCCCAGTTCGCGGTAGTAGGGTTCCAGCAGATGCTTCCATTGACGGTCACGCTCGTCGTCGACCAATGGCGGCTGATGGCAGAAAAAGTTCACGTTGATCGGCCGCGTGCTGCCCTGCCGGATAGTGGCCAAAGCTTCGCGCAGTTGCTCGGTGCTCAGCGCCGCGGCAGGCATCGAGCCCAGCGCACCGGCTTGGTTGGCGGCAATGACCATGGCCGGGGTGGTGGCACCGGCCATGGGTGCCTGGATGATGGGCACGTCAATGCCCAACAGGTCGAGAATACGGGTGTCTGGCCAGGTGCTCATAGGATGCGTCTCCAGCGTTAGTAAGACTGTGCGCTGTTTTAGCAGGGCCCTTGGCACCCGGCCAGTCTGTTTTATTCACTGGACGAAGCGGGTATTTCGTGCGCGGTCATCAGTCGATGGCGTAGATCTGCGGGGCGAAGTGGCCGGCAAGGTCGAGGCTTGCCTGGCGCAGGACCTGGCGTTGACCTACATCGGCATCCGTCAGGCTTTTGTCGGGCTTTCCCGTTCCAGCAGTTGCCGCTTGCGCTCCACGCCCCAGCGGTAGCCCGACAGTTCGCCATCACTGCGCACCACGCGGTGGCAGGGAATGGCCACCGCGAGGCTGTTGGCCCCACAGGCCTGGGCCACCGCCCGAAACGACTGGGGCGCGCCAATCCGCTGGGCGATCTGCGCGTAGCTGGCGGTACTGCCCGGCGGAATGTCGCGCAAGGCCCGCCATACCCGTTCCTGGAACGCCGTGCCGCGCAGGTCCAATGGCAGGTCGAGGCCCAGGGCCGGCGCTTCGATAAAACCCACTACTTGCGCGATCAATTGTTCGAAATCGCGATCGGCGCCGATGATGTCGGCTTTAGGAAATTGATCCTGCAGGTCGCGTACCAGCTTGTCTGGGTCGTCGCCCAGCAGGATCGCGCAGACGCCGCGATGACTCTGCGCAACCAGAATCGCGCCCAGCGAACATTGGCCAACGGCAAAACGAATCGTGTTGTTGGTGCCGCCGCCCTTGTAGTCGCTTGGCGTCATGCCGAGTAACTGATTGGCCGATTCATAGAAGCGGCTGTTGGAGTTGAAGCCGGCGTCATACAGGGCGTCGGTGACCGAACGCTGATCCTTGAGCCCATCGCGGATTTTGCGCGAGCGATGGGCGCTGGCGTAGCCCTTCGGGGTCAGGCCGGTGACGGACTTGAATACCCGGTGGAAGTGAAAGGGGCTCAACCCGGCGTGCTGGGCCAGTTGCTGCAGGCCTGGCGCGGTGTCGGCCTGCTCGATCTGCCGGCAGGCGTCGGCCACCAGGCGGGCGTGATGCGCGGCCCGTAGCGTCTGATCGCCGGCGGCACGCTTGCTGGGCCGGTAGCCTGCCGCTTCGGCCTGTTGCGCGGTGTCAAAGAATTCGACGTTTTCCGGGCGCGGCAAACGCGAAGCGCTGCTGGGGCGGCAATACACGCCGGTGGTCTTCACGCCGTAGACAAACAGCGCGTCGGCCTCGGGGTCACGGGCCAGGATGGCTGCCCAGCGGGGGTCTTGTGGATTGATCATTGCCTGCACTCCTGACGGGTCACCGCCAGATTAGTCGGGACGCCTCGGCCTGGCACTCTGAAGCTTGCGGTCAAATCAGCCGGCGGTGCGAAAGGTCAGGTTGATACGTTGCGGGCCCATGATGGGATGCACGCCATCCTTGATCGGCATCACCCCATGGAAACGCAAGCGATCGACACCGCCCCACACCACCACATCGCCGTGGAACAACGAGACTTTTTGCGCCTTGTCGCTGCGTTCATGGCCACCAAACAGGAAGATCGCCGGTAGCCCCAGGGACACACTCACGACGGGCGCCGAGTAGCGGCGCTCGTTTTTGTCCTGATGCAATGACATCTTTGCCCCTGGCACGTAACGGTTGATCAGGCAGGCGTCGGGCACAAAGTCGTTGAACCCGGCTTGCGCGGCCGCCTGCACCGCCAGTTGGCGCATCGCGTCGGGCAGTGCCGGCCAAGGCTGCTGGTTGCGCGGGTCCAGCGCGCTGTAGCGGTAGCCGTTGGCATCCGTGTTCCAGCCCAATTCGCCGCAGCTGCTCAAGGCCGCCGACATGGTAAATCCGCCTGGGGTGACCATCTTGCGAAATGGCGATTGCGCCAGTACACGGCGCAATTCGGGTAGGAGGCGCTCAGTCCAGGGCAGGGCATAACCTCTGAGGACGTAGGACTGTTCGCCAATCTGCTCGCGCTTCTGCGGTTGTTGCAGCGCATCATCGGCAAACAGGTCAGCGGTAGGGCCGGTCATGTCCTTACAGCGCCTTGCTCACATTGATGTCGGTGATTTCGTCGTTGGCATTGTGAATTTTTGCCAGGGCTTGCTTGGCTTCTTCAACGCTGTTGGTGTGCAACTGGGCAAATTCAAAACGACGCTCGCCGTTGAGCTTGTACTTGATGACGTATTTGGTGGTGGTCACAGCTTTTTTCCTGTCGAGAGTCCGGATCAGCTCAGTTTGGAGCTGGTGCGACGAACGATGCGGATCTTGTGGGACAAGGTGGGTTTACGGGTGACGCTGATGGCGCGGCGGGTCACGACGTCCAGGGTGATGTTCCAGAACCCGGTGCTCGGCGCGGTGATTTTTGCCGGGAATTTGTCGAAAGCGCCGCCGTGGTAGGTGTGGCGCCCGCCATTTTTGAAGCTGCGAAAGTTGGCGTCGCTCATCAGGCGAATGTTGCAGGTTTGCGAGCATTCGATAACAACGATGTCTCCTTCGTTGAGGTGCTCGCGCTGGTGGATGAATTTCATGGGGGTGTCTCCAGAAGGGCTTTTTCTGAAAAATCAGAACGATACGTAGGTTAAGATGGAGTTTATCAGCCCCAGCGCGTTTATTATCGGGCCGTCGTCGACGACTTTGACAATTTAAAACAGTTATCTACCGAGTTATCAGGGATAAATCCTACTTTGGCGGGAGAAAATTACCATCCCCGCTGTCGTAGGGTCTTTATCGGAGGTTTTTTATGAAGTGGAGTGTGTTGGTTCTGGCCCTGGCGCTAGGTGGGTGTGCTTCGGTTGCAGACATCAAGCAGACCCCGCCGACGTTGGCGGTTATATCCGGGAAGAAACCACAGGAATATGCTGCCTGTGTGGTGCGTAAACTGTCCACGACGCGCCGGCCGCCGCAGATCGAACCTCATAAGGAGGGGGTACAAGTCATCGTGCCACAGAAGTTCTCCGCCGACCCTTCTGCGATTTTCGAGATCGAAGAGCGTTCCAGTGGCAGCAGCATCAAGCTCTACGAGAGCATGTCCAACGTGCCTATCCGTCCGGGTGACGTCAAGAAGGCCGGTGAAGAGTGCATTTCCGGCTAAGCCGCGTGAACCCGCCGCCCCTTGAATCCGATAAAAGAAGCCTGGCCCTGGCGTGACCGCGCCGGGCTAATGAGATGGTCACCCCCACACCCTGCGAGGGCTACGCTTTCGCAGGGTGTTTTGTTTTTGGAGGCCATCATCATGAGCGAGTCAGCACTGATCGGGATCGATCTCGGCAAACATAATTTCCACCTTCTGGGCCAAGACAAATCGGGCCGCGAGGTGTTTCGCAAAAAGCTCTCGCGAGCGCAGATGATGCGGTTCTTCGGCAACTTGCCGAGCTGCGTCGTGGTAACGGAAGCCTGTGCCGGCTCTCACTTCATCGCCCGTCAGCTTGCGGCGATGGGGCATACGACCAAGTTGATTTCACCGCAGTTTGTCCGCCCTTTCGTCAAGGGCAACAAAAATGACTTTATCGACGCAGAGGCCATTTGCGAGGCGGCTTCCCGTCCGTCCATGCGCTTCGTTACGCCTAAAACCGAGTCTCAGCAAACCCTGTCTGTCCTGCATCGCATGCGCGAGTCGTTGGTGCATGACCGCACCAAGACAGCCAATCAGATGCACGGTTTCCTGCTGGAATTTGGCATCAGCCTGCCCAAAGGCTCAGCCATCATGAAGCGTTTGGCAGCTGTTTTGGCCGAGCATGAGCTGCCTGTGCGGCTGACAGTGCTGTTGCAACGCCTGCACGATCACTTCGTTTACCTGGATGAACAGATCAAGGAACTGGACAAACAACTGGCTTGCCAGCTGGCCGACGATGATCTGGGGAGCCGTTTGCTTAGCATGCCGTGTGTCGGTCCGATCACCGCCAGCCTTCTGGCTGTAGAAATGGGCGATGGCAAGCAATACCGATGCAGTCGCGATTTTGCGGCTTCAGTGGGCTTGGTGCCGCGACAGTACAGCACGGGCGGCAAAGCCAATTTGTTGGGGATCAGCAAGCGGGGTGACAAGCACCTGCGGCAACTGCTGGTGCAATGCTCCAGGGTTTACATGCAGAGGCTGGATCATCAGAAGGGGGCTTTGGCCGACTGGGTGCGAGCGCTGCTGCGCCGACGACACTCGAATGTGGTGGCCTGTGCCCTGGCCAACAAACTGGCGCGTATCGCTTGGGCGATAGCGGCTCACCATGCGCAATATGAAGCAGGGCCAGACGCCTTGAACGCCTGACCCTGCGGTTGTTGCAGTACCACAATTCACCCTTCAGGTTTTGCGATAGCTGAACAACGGATGACGTGAACGGCCTACCGGCCTGGCGAAGATCCTGACATAAAAATCGGCTTCAGAAGCCGACGGGCTTTTAAGGATCGTCAGGCGCGACTCTCATCGTGGCGCTGGGGCAAGCCCCAAACAGACGCCGGATAGATTTAAGCAAGCCAACCACATCGCCCGTTAATCAGTATTGCAAAAATGGGGGGGACCATAGATTTTTTATGGCAGACAGGAGCAAATGCCTTAGCAGTCTCGTACAAGTAATCCGCATCGGTTTGCTATCAGATTCTGAGTATCGACTCGATTGGCAAAGGACAGACTGATGTTCTTCAAGAAAAGTAAACCGATGCAGGCGCTCGCTGAAACCCTCAACCGGTTGCTTGCCGGTGAGGCGGATGAGATGCAGGCGCTGGCCGCTTATCCGAGCGTGCAGGCATGTCTGGAACAGCTCGCGCAGCAGAGAGCCCATGCCAACCAACGGCTTCTTGCGGCCGATGAACGAGCCATGGATCAGGCCGCTCGATTGGAATGCGGTGAACAAGCGCTTGAAGCCTTTCGCCAGCAAGTCGAGCAAAGCCGGCAACGCGAGGAGGCACTGGAGGCCGAGCTGAAACAGCACATTCAGCTGTCACGTCAGCATCTGCAGGAGGCGCAAATCTGGGAACTGTTGCAGTCAACCCTCACCGAGGGCTGCTGGGACATCACCGTGGTCAACGGTGACGTTCAGGACCCCGGCAGCCGGATGCGGATTTTCAATCAATTTCGCCTCCTCATGGGGTATTCCCCGCATGAGTTGCCCGACGGCTGGGATGCTCAAGTCAGCATCACTCATCCTGACGATTTGCCGAAGATCATGGCGATCTTTGACCGTGAGATTCTCGGCATGCACGGCAGTGGTGAGTACGTGTTTGAATACCGGATGCGCCACAAGACGCGTGGCTACATCTGGTGTCGAGAGCGGGGTCGAGCGGTACGCGATCAGCAGGGACGCTTGACCCGGGTGATCGGCGCGGTACGGGATATCAGCGATGAGCAGTCAGCCAAGGCCACCCATCACCAGTTGCTTGAGCAGAGTCAGGCGACTTATGGCCAGATTGCGACGGTGGTCAGCGTCATCAAGGGCATCGCCGACCAGACCAACCTGTTGGCCTTGAATGCCGCTATCGAAGCGGCCAGGGCAGGAGAGGTCGGGCGCGGGTTTTCAGTGGTGGCCGATGAAGTCCGCAAGCTGGCGGAAAATACCCGCCAGGCGACGCATCAGATTCAGACGATGTTGCATCAGCACAAACAGTAAGCCTGTTCAGGCGCTGCACCCGGCAGCGCCTGAATGGGATCAGAACGGTACGGCCACCGTTAGCTGGCTGTAGACGTTGGTAGCGTTGCCGCCCACCTGGTTCCCACCCGTGGTCTCATCCTTTTTTGGCTGATAAATGCCGACCAAAGGGCTGATGATCAGGTGGCTGTTGACCGCCCATTCCACATACAGATCCAGCTCCCTCGCATCGAGATTCAGTGCATCGCTTTTGCGTAGGGTATTGAAGTCGAAGTACAACGCGCCGACCGTCAGGTTTTCCAATGGGGTCGCCTTCAGGCCGACATGTTGGATACCGGTGTTGCTGTTGAAGGGACCTGCGTAATTGGAGGCCACTTCACCCTGGAACCAGGTGCCGTAACCGCTGCTTAGCCCAGTGAACAGTGGGTCCCATTTTTGCGAGTAACGGGTGTAGCGGTAGGTCAGTTTCGGTGACCAGGTCACGTCCGCGAAGGTATAGCCGGCTTCGGCATACCAGGCTTTTTGAGGGCCGGCATCCTTGTCTTGCCAGGCGTATTCAAACGCGAAACTGGCGTTTTCCATGCCCGCGTTGCCTTCGCCGCGCAGACTGTAGGTATTCAGGCCTTCGCGTTGTTTCTGGAAGTCGCTGGCCCATTGGTCCGTGACATCAATGCCGTGGACCCAGGTCAGGCCGAGCGTACCGGCGGCAGCCGTGTAGTCGAGGGTGCCCGCCGCCAGCTCGGTTTCCGCCTGGGCGCGGTTATCGGACTTGAGCCACAACACCGAGCCATGCAGGCCATCCTGCCCGCCCAGGCGCAGGACTGCGGTGCGATCGAAGGCGTGCCGCGCCGCGAGGTAGTAGGCGCCTCCGCGATTCAACGCGCCGTCGGCCGGGCCTTTCCCCAGATTAGGACCGTCGTCGTTGATCAGGAACCCTCTGCCGACCTTGACCACCTGGCGACCGGCGGAAAAATCGATGCCGTCCTTGCCAAGCGCCGGGAACAGATCGGCGGAGCGCCATCCGAGGTACGCATCTTCGATTTTGGTCGTGCGTTCCGAACCGTCGGTATTCCCCGCCGCATCGCCGTCACCCCAGGTGCCGGAACTGACCCAGTTGAGTGCGCCGTAGCCGGTGCCGAACCCGGCCAGGCCTTGGTCGCCGCTCACGCCATACTTGATGAAACCCTCCCGCCAGGTTGAACCCCCGGGCGTACCGTCGTAGTTGTTACGGCTGTTGAACATCCCGTATACCGAAAGGAAATCAGCATTCAGATGGGTGTCGTCATCGGCATACAGCTCATAGGCCTGGGCCGATGAATCAGCGATCAAAAGGGCTATACCCAGACCAACGGCCTTGGACAGTGAGCGAGTTTTCAGCGTTTGCTCCATTGTTACGTTCCCCTGCAGGGTTGGACAGCGATGGCGCATTAGGGCAACCGCGAGCGGGGCAAGTCTTTCACCTGCGTGCCACGCAATTGACCCTGCCAGCCAAGCCGTGCACCTTGGCAGACAGCAACAAAACCAAAGGCAGACATGGGCAAGACGACCAGGATGGGAGGGGCGCACAGTGATGGTGTACTCGATCCCGTTTCGATCAGGGACTGGCTGGGGAAGGCTTCATCGCCGGCGCCTTGAACGGTTCGATACATCCACCAAGAAATCCGCTTTCGAGGATCCGCACCATGTCGATCAATGACCGGCTCACACAGCATTTGAAACAGGGCACGGTGGGCTTTCCCACGGCGCTCGCCAGTACCATCGGCCTGATCATGGCCAGCCCGGTGATTCTCACCGCCACCATGGGGTTTGGTATCGGCGGCAGCGCTTTTGCGGTGGCCATGCTGATTGCGGTGGTCATGATGCTGGCCCAGGCGACGACCTTCGCTGAAGCGGCGTCGATCCTGCCGACCACCGGTTCGGTCTACGACTACATCAATTGCGGCATGGGCCGGTTCTTCGCCATCACCGGCACCTTGTCGGCCTACCTGATCGTGCATGTGTTTGCCGGCACGGCGGAAACCATCCTTTCCGGGGTCATGGCGCTGGTGAACTTCGAACACCTCAATACCTTGGCGGAGTCGGCCGGCGGCTCGTGGTTGCTCGGGGTGGGTTTCGTGCTGGTGTTCGGTATTCTCAATGCCTTTGGCGTGAGTGTGTTTGGCAAGGCCGAGATCATCCTCACCTTCGGCATGTGGACCACCTTGATGGTGTTTGGTGTGCTGGGGCTGATCGCGGCGCCGGTGGTGCCACTGGAGGGCTGGTTCGGGGTATCGCAGGTGGGCACCGACATGACCACCATCCTGTCGTTGGTGGGCATGGCCATGTTCATGTTCGTCGGCTGCGAGTTCGTCACGCCGTTGGCGCCGGACCTGCGCAATTCGGCCAGGGTCATGCCCAAGGCGATGATGCTGGGGCTGCTCGGCGTCGCCAGTTGCATGTTCATTTATGGCGCGGCGATGAAGCGCCAGGTGGAGAACGTGCTGCTCGACGCCACCACGGGCGTGCACCTGTTGGATACACCGATGGCGATCCCGAAATTCGCGGAGCAGGTGATGGGCAGCATCGGCCCGATGTGGCTGGGGATCGGCTTTCTGTTTGCCGGGGCCGCGACCATCAACACCTTGATGGCCGGGGTCCCGCGCATTCTCTACGGCATGGCGGTGGATGGCGCGTTGCCCAAGGTCTTCACCTACCTGCACCCACGCTTCAAGACCCCGCTGTTGTGCATCCTGGTGGCGATGCTGATTCCTTGCCTGCACGCGCTGTACCTGGGCGGCAACACCGACAACATCATGCACCTGGTGCTGGCCGCCGTGTGTGCCTGGAGCTTTGCCTACCTGTTGGTGACGATCTCGGTGGTGAGCCTGCGTATCCGCCGCCCGGATCTGCCGCGCGCCTATCGTTCGCCGTGGTTTCCGTTGCCGCAGATCCTATCCAGCCTCGGCATCCTGCTGGGCATGTGGTTTATCACGCCACCGGGGATGAACCCGGCGGACATCTACATTCCGTTTGGCGTAATGCTGGTCGGCACCGCGGCGTATGCCTTGTTCTGGACCCTGGTGGTGCAGAAGGTCAATCCGTTCAAACCGGCCTCGGTGGAAGAGGTGTTGACCAACGAGTTCGCCCATGAACCGACCCAGCCTCATGCCGAGTATCAGCGCCATGCTGCAAAAACTGTTTGAGCGGTTCAGCGCCCGGCATACCCCGGCGGGGTATCGCCCTGGGGTGACCCTGGAGCACCTGCGCCGTAACCTCGGCCTGGCGCATTTCCAGCACACCGCGTCGGCCACGGCCGAGGCCGTGTTGCAGGATGGCCAGTTGCACGTGGAGATTGTCGAACGCACCGAGTCCCAGTTGCTGATGCACCTGGTGATGACCGAGTTCCTGCTGCGCGTGCCTGCTTCGCGAGAGGGCACCGCGAGTTTTGAACTGCACCACACCGGGGCCGTCCGGCGTACCGGTATTCGTTGTCGGCAACGCAGCGGCGACCCTGCACTGCTGGCGCTGTTGCAGCCTGACGGGGACTTGCTGCGGGCGTTGATGCCTCTGGATTTCAAGCGCCTGCGCATTGAGTTGCGGGCCGGCCAGTGGTGCGTACGCCTGGAGCATATGGGCGGCAGCGAGGTGGTCAACCGCATGCCCGCGTTTCGTCGCTACATCCCGCTGAGCGCCGATCAGCGCAATGGGTTAGTCGCGACCTTGCTGCATTTCCAACGCGTGCTGGCCGCGCTCTGATCGCAGGTTTTGGCACCATTAGTGCAATCGCTTTGGTTAAGACGGATGTGTTGCGCGCACTTAGATAACATGTTAACTATTGCGCGACAACAACAACAAAAACCAAGGTGGACATAACCATGATCATGCAGTCGGCTGGACAAGAGGGGCTCGACACCTGGACCCGCGATCTGCGCGCGATCTGCGGTCACTTCAATACCGAACTGGCCTTCAATCGCTCGCTGTTTATCGGCAGTATCTCGTCCGGTTACCGTGGCGGGCTGCCCCTGGCTCACTTGCGCACCAACGCGGGCCTGATCAAGCGCCCCAAGGTCTGCGCTGACCACGATGACGACCAGCAATGTTTTCTGGTCAGCCAACGCAGCGGCTATAGCCAGATTGCCCAGGACGGCCAGGTCATTCGCCTGGGCCCAGGCGAATTGTTGTTGATGGACTCGGTGGGCTCCATCGAGATCACCCCGTTCGGGCTGATCGAGCACGCCTCCCTGTGCCTGTCCCGTCATGAAGTGTGCAAGCAACTTGGCGCGCGGCCGCGCACCTTCGGCAAGATCTCATCGAGCAAAGCCTGCGGGCGCATGCTGCATGTGCTGATGGACCAACTGTGTACGGACGCCCTGGAAGGCGAGGCGGCAGAGGCAGAGGGCCTGGCATTGCAGTCGGCGTTGGTCGCGCTGCTGGGTTCGGCCTTTGCGCAGCAGGAGGAGGCGAGTGACGACTGCGGCGCGTTACAGGGCGTGAACCTGCGCAGCTACGTGCAGAAGGTCATTGATGAGTCGCTCAACCAGCCGGGGTTGAGCCCGGTGGGCCTGGCCAATCGCCTGAATATCTCGGTGCGGCATTTGTACCGACTGTTCGAAGCCGAGGACGACAGTGTGTGCCGCTACATCCAGCGGGCACGGCTCAAGCGCAGTGCCGATGACCTGGCCAATCCGTTCCTGCGTGGCGAGTCGATCACCTCGATTGCCTACAAGTGGGGTTTCACCGATTCAGCCCACTTCAGCCGCTCGTTCAAGAAGCAGTTCGAGGTGTCGCCCAAGGATTTTCGCTCCAGCCATTTGCAGCAGATGGCCGAGGTGGTGTGAGTGCGCAACGGGCAGGGAAGCAGTGGTCGTCGAGCCTGCATCCTGGTGATGCCAGTCAGTTAAGGAAGAACACGATAACTGTGGCGAGCGGGCTTGTTGTGGTGAGGGGCTTGTTGTGGCGAGCGGGCTTGCCCCGCGTTGGGCTGCGCAGCAGCCCCACTCAATCGGAACGCGGAGTATCAGGCACTCCTCAGCGGTTGGTTCTGGGGCTGCTTCGCAGCCCAACGCGGGGCAAGCCCGCTCGCCACAACAAGCGCGTGTTTCCTGAATCAACGCGGCGCCTGTGAGTTTTTCGCGAGCAAGCTCGCTCCTACAAAATTACGGGTTGGCCCGGCGCGCCAGTGGCGGGGGCAGTGAAACAAGTTATCGCGCGTGGCGAAGAGGACAGTGGTAGAGTTTCGTTAAAACATTAACTAACTGAAGCCTGATGCCCAGACCCATGCTCAAACCTCGACAATCCCTGACATTGACCCTGTTGCAGGCCCGCGAAGCGGCCATGAGTTTTTTCCGCCCCTCGCTCAATGAGCACGGCCTGACCGAGCAACAATGGCGGGTTATCCGCATTCTCAGCCAGCACGAGGAACTGGAAATCTACCAATTGGCCGAGTTGGCCTGCATTCTCAAGCCGAGCATGACCGGTGTGTTGGTACGCATGGAGGCCGCCGGCCTGGTTCATCGTCGCAAGGCCGAGCAGGACCAGCGGCGGGTGCTGGTGACCCTGGCAGACAAAGGCTGGGCCAGCTTCGACTCCATGAGCCAGTGCATGGAAGAGAACTACCAGCGCCTGCAAGCGCAGTTCGGCGAAGAGAAATTGCAGACGCTGCTGGGGTTGCTCGATGAGTTGAAGACCATCAAGCGTTGAGTGTCAGCCCACCTGTTGCGTCCGGGTGGGCGTGTTGAAACGACGACGCGGGGTCAGTACACACCGCCGGCCTTGAGCGGCGCCACGCTATCCTTGAACGTGGCTGCCAGGCTTTGCAGGCCGCGCATCAGCACGGTGGTGTCGACCCCCACCGCCACGAACGCAGCGCCCAGTTCGATATAGCGCCTGGCCAGGGTCGGGTCCGCACTGAGAATACCCGCGGCCTTGCCCGCCTGGCGAACTCGCGCGATGGCGTCTTCGATCGCCGCCTGCACGGCGGGATGCCCTGGGTTGCCGCGGTAACCCATCGACGCACTCAAATCCGCCGGGCCAATGAACACCCCGTCGACGCCGTCGACCTGCGCAATCGCGTCCAGGTTGGCCAGGCCTTCGAGGTTCTCGATTTGTACCAGCAGGCACATCTGTGCGTCGGCCTGGTCCAGGTAGCCGGGAATGCTGTTCCAGCGCGACGCACGGGCGAGGGCGCTGCCCACCCCACGAATACCCTGGGACGGATAGTGCATCGCGCGTACCAGCTCCCGTGCCTGGTCGGCGCTTTCGACCATCGGCACCAGCAGCGTTTGCGCGCCGATATCCAGCAGTTGCTTGATCAGTGCGCTATCGCCGACCACCGGGCGAATGATCGCTTGGCTGGCGTAAGGCGCAATGGCTTGCAACTGGCCGAGCATGCCACGCAGGTCATTGGGGGCGTGTTCGCCGTCGATCAGCAGCCAGTCAAACCCGGCATTGGCTGCCAGCTCCGCGCAATAGGCATCGGCCAGGCCGAGCCACAGGCCGATCTGGGTTTCGCCGCTGCACAGGCGCTGCTTGAAGCGGTTGATGGGCATCTCCATGAACGGTCCTCCAGGGTCAGACAAATCGGCAGGCAATCGAGCCCAGCATGTCGTAGTCGACATGGAAGGTGTCGCCGGGGTTGGCCGCCACCGGACGGGTAAATGAGCCGCCGAGGATGATCTGCCCAGGCTGCAAGGTCACGTCATAGGGCGCCAGCTTGTTCGCCAGCCAGGCCACCCCCTTGGCCGGGTGGTTGAGCACGGCGGCGGATACGCCGGATTCTTCGATCACGCCGTTGCGGTACAGCACCGCAGGCACCTTGCGCAGGTCGATCTCGGTCGGGCGCACGGCGCGGCCCCCCATGACCACACCGGCATTGGCGGCGTTGTCGGAAATGGTGTCGAACACCTTGCGCGTGGCCTGGGTCTGCGGGTCGACCTGCTGGATGCGCGCATCGATGATTTCCAGCGCCGGGATGACCCATTCGGTGGCGTCGAGCACATCGAAAATCGTGCAGTTCGGGCCCTTGAGCGGCTTGCCGAGAATGAACGCCAGCTCCACCTCGACGCGCGGCACGATAAAGCGTTCGAAGGGAATGTCGGTGCCTTCGTCGAAGAACATGTCGTCGAGCAGGGCGCCGTAATCCGGCTCGGTGATGTTCGACGACACTTGCATCGCGCGGGAGGTCAAGCCGATCTTGTGCCCGACCAGCTTGCGTCCGTCCTTGATCTTCTGCGCGACCCAGGCGCGTTGTATCGCGTAGGCGTCGTCAATCGTGATCGCCGGGTAATCCAGCGAAAATTGCCGCACCTGTTCCCTGGAGCGCTCGGCCCGGTCCAGTTGTGCGGCGGCTTGCAGAATCTGCTGTTGATCGAGCATGACGAAGTTCTCTTACTGTGGATTGACGATGGCCGCGTCGGTGCGCAGGACCAAAAAACCGCCCAGGGCGATAAACAGGGCCAGCACATACAAGGCCAGACTGGCGCTCTGGGTGGTGTCCCGCATCCAGCCGATCAGGTAGGGCGCGAGGAACGAGGCGATGCTGCCAAACGAACTGATCAGGGCAATCCCCGCCGCCTGGGTGCTGTTGGACAGGAAGGCCGGCGGCAACTGCCAGAACATCGGCAGGGCGGCGCTGGCCCCCATGCCGGCGATCACCAGGCCGCTCAGTACCCAGGTCGGATTGGTCGGCGACAGCCCGGCCACGGCGATACCGATCGCCGACATCAGCAGGGGCACGCACAGGTGCCAGCGCCGTTCACGGTTGCGGTCGGATGAGCGTCCGCACCCGATCATGAAGAAACACCCGGCCAGGTAGGGCACCGCACTGAGCAGGCCGACCTGGCTGTCGCGGCCGATACCGGCGCCGTGGATCAGGGTCGGCATCCAGAACGCGAGGGTGTTGACTGCGAGCATCACGGCGAAATAGATCGCCACCAGCAACCAGACCTGCGGGTCGCGCAGAATGCCGCCAAACGAGGTGATCGACTTACGCTGCTCCTCACTGCTCAGTTGCGTGCGCAGTTGCTGCTTTTGCAGCGGATTGAGCCACGTCACCGTCTCGAAGGTGTCCGGCAGGCACTTGAGCACCACCAGGCCGAGGAGGATCACGGGGGCGCCTTCGATCAGGAACATCCACTGCCAGCCGCGCAAGCCGCCGAAGTCATGGAAGTGCTCCAGGATCGCCCCCGACAATGGCCCGCCGATGACACCGGCCATGGGCACCGCAATCGCAAACAGCGCGGTGACTTGCGCCCGACGACGCGCCGGGTACCAACGGTTGAGAAACACCAGAATCCCTGGGAAGAAGCCCGCTTCGGCCACCCCCAGCAAAAAGCGCAGCACGTAGAAACCGGTGGAGCTTTCGATCCACAGCATGCTGGTGGAGAGCACCCCCCAGACCACCATCAGGCAGGCGATCCAGCGCCGTGGCCCGACCCGGTCGAGGGCGATGTTGCTGGGCACGCCAAACAGCGCGTAAGCGATGAAGAACAGTCCGGCCCCGAGGCCGTACACGGTGTCGCTGAAATGCAGGTCGGCACTCATCTGCATCTTGGCGAAGCCGATGTTGATCCGGTCCAAATGGGCAAACAGATAACAGATCAGCAACAACGGCATCAGGCGCCAGGTGACGACGCTGTGGGTGCGCTGGTGTTCGAGCAGGGTGGTGCTGTCGGCGGTATTGGCTGTGCTCATGATGTTGTACTTTTTTTTGAGTGGCCGTTGGCGGAAGGCGAGCGCTGTTCAGCTCGCCTGGTTTTTCAAGAAGGCATGCACGTTGTTTTGCTTGAAGTTGAGCTCGGGGTGCAGCTCGATCATCTCGAACGACAACGCCAGCAAGCGTTGTGATTGCAGCTCGGCGAAGTGCTGGGTGATCACCTCGAACAGGCTTTCGGCGACCGCCTTGCGTGTCGCCAGGTCGCGTCCGTGGCCGACCTTGAGGGTCATGTGGACGAAGGCGTAGTCGTGCTTGCCGTCGGCCATGCGCCAGGTGTCCAGGCGCACGCCACGGCTGCGGATGCCGCCGAGGGGAAATACGCCGCTGTCGCCCAGCACGGTGTGGACCTTCTGGAACAGGGCGGGCAGGTCGGCGTGCTGCTCGATGTTGTCGGTGTATTCAGCAATGAAGTGCGGCATGTGCGGCTCCCGGATCAGAGGGGGAAAATGGCATTGATCTGGCCGGTGCCGGAACTGCCGAACGGCTGGGTGATGATCTCTGCCGGCTGGTGGTAGTCCGGCCCGCCCAGCAGGCCCAGGAGCATCGCGGTATCGTGCATCTTGCCTTCGCCGAAACAGTGTTCGGCGTAGTCCGGGAGCATCGCGCAGAACTCCTTGAAGCGGCCTTGCTTCCACATCTCTACGACGTGCAGGTCCATCTGCTTGTCGAATTCACGGGTCCAATTGTGGATATTGGCTTCGGCTTCGCGGTCGTCCGAGAAGCGGTGGGAGAGGGAACCCGAGGCCAGCACCAGGACTTTGCGGTCGCTCTTCTCGATGGCCCGGCGCACCGCGGCGCCAAACGTGAAGCTGTCTTCCAGGCGGTGCCAGGCGCACCAGGCGGCAATCGAGATGACGTCGAATTTCTGCGCGTCCGGCACGTCCATGTGCATGTAGCGCATCGGTACCAGGGTGCCGTATTCGAGTTCCAGGCTCGGGATGTTGTGGGCCATGGTGCGCACGCCCGCCAGGTTGGCTTCGGCGGCGATCAACTCGCCCAGCTCGGGGCAGCCGGGGTAGTCGTATGCCATGTTCTTGATGAAGTGCGGCAGCTCGTTGCTGGTGTACGTCCCCTTGAAGTGCTCGCCGCAATTGACGTGGTAACCACTGTTGACCAACCAATGCACGTCAAACACCACCGCCGTGTCGGCCCCCAGTTCACGGGCACGGCGCCCGATTTCCTTGTGCCCGGCGATGGCCGCTTCGCGGCAACCATGGTGCTTGCCGGGCAGTTCCGACAGGTACATCGAGGGGACGTGGCAGATCTTTGCGGCCAGGACGACTTCGCCCATGATGATTCTCCTGAATATTTATTCTTTTGTAGGAGCGAGCTTGCTCGCGAAAAACGTCAACGATAACGCAGCACTTCTGTTAGCCAGCGGTGCCTGCGGATTCTTCGCGAGCAAGCTCGCTCCTACCGGAAGCGGTGTTGTATCCGGGTCACACACCCCAGCGTGGAATGTGATGACTGCCCATGGAAATGCACACGTTCTTGATCTCGGCGAACACTTCGAAGCTGTACTGGCCGCCTTCACGGCCGGTGCCGGAACCTTTTACCCCACCAAATGGCTGGCGCAAGTCCCGCACGTTCTGGCTGTTGATGAACACCATGCCGGCTTCGATGCCGTAGGCCAGACGATGCGCCTTGCCGATGTCCTGGGTCCAGATGTAGGACGCCAGGCCGTACTCGGTCTCGTTGGCCAGTTGCAGTGCTTCGGCTTCGTCCTTGAACGGGATCAGGCATACCACCGGGCCAAAGATCTCTTCCTGGGCGATGCGCATCTGGTTGTTCACGTCGCTAAACACTGTCGGCTGGATGAACTGCCCGCGGCTCAAGTGCGCCGGCAGGTTGGCCGGACGTTCCAGGCCGCCGGCGAGGAGGGTGGCGCCTTCCTCGATCCCAATCTTGATGTAGCCGGTGACCTTGTCGTAGTGGGCCTGGGTGATCATCGAGCCGACCTGGGTTTTCGGGTCTTGCGGGTCGCCGACGATCAGGCGCTTGGCGCGCGCGGCAAACTCGGCGACGAACTGTGGATACACGCTCTCCTGAATGAAGATCCGGCTGCCGGCGGTGCAGCGTTCACCGTTGAGCGAGAAGATCGTGAACAGCGCGGCGTCGAGGGCGCGTTCCAGGTCGGCATCTTCGAAGATCAGCACCGGCGACTTGCCGCCCAGTTCCATCGAGTATTTTTTCAGGCCGGCGGTCTGCATGATTTTCTTGCCGGTGGCGGTGCCGCCGGTGAACGAAATCGCCCGCACGTCCGAATGGCGTACCAGCGCATCCCCGGCGGTGGCGCCGTAGCCCTGGATCACGTTCAGCACCCCCTTGGGAATGCCGGCCTCGAGCGCCAGGCGCCCCAGTTCATTGGCCGTCAGCGGCGACAGCTCGGACATCTTCAGCACCGCGGTATTGCCCAGTGCCAGGCAAGGCGCGGTCTTCCAGGTGGCCGTCATGAACGGCACATTCCAAGGCGATACCAGCGCGCAGACACCCACCGGCTGGTACAGGGTGTAGTTGAGCATCTGGTCGTCCACCGGGTAACTGTGGCCGTCCATGCGGGTGCAGACTTCGGCGAAGAAATCGAAGTTGTGGGACGCCCGGGGAATCAACACATTCTTGGTCTGATGGATCGGCAGGCCGGTGTCGAGGGTTTCCAGCTCGGCCAGATGCGGCACGTTCTGTTCGATCAGCTCACCGAGCTTGCGCATCAAGCGCGCACGTTCCTTGGCCGGTGTGCCTGCCCACTTCGGAAAGGCTTCCTTGGCCGCCGCGACCGCTTGCGCGACTTCCTCGGCGCCGCCGCTGGCGACTTCACCGATGGCTTCGCCGGTGGCCGGGTTGTAGTTGACGAAGGTGTCTTTGCTTTCGACCTCACGGCCGTTGATCCAGTGTTTGATCATATTGCTCAAGCCTCTTTACGGGCGGCGAAAAAGTCCGCCTCGCTGACAATTCGATTAACCAGGCGACCCACGCCTTCCACTTCCACGATCACTTCGTCCCCTGGCACCACATCGGCCAGGCCTTCGGGCGTACCGGTGGCGATCATGTCGCCGGGTTGCAGGGTCATGAAGCTGGACAGGTATTCGATCAAGTACGGGATGTCGAAAATCATGTCTTTCGTGCTGCCTTCCTGGCGCAGTTCGCCGTTGATCCAGGTGCGCAGTTTCAGGTTGCCGGGGTCTGGCACATCGGCGACATCGACGATCCACGGGCCCACCGGCGTGGTCGCATCGCGGTTTTTCACCCGCAGGTTGGGGCGGTAGTAGTTTTCCAGGTAGTCGCGGATCGCGTAGTCGTTGCACACCGTGTAGCCGGCCAGGTAGTCCAGGGCGTCTGCGCGCTTGACGTTGCGCGCCGGCTTGCCGATCACCGCTACCAGCTCGCACTCGTAGTGCATGTAGGCGACGTTGTCCGGGCGCCAGGTCACCTGGTTGTGGCCGGTGTAGGTGCCGGGGGACTTGATGAAGGCCAGCGGTTCGGTCGGCGGCTTGAAGGCCAGTTCGGCGGCGTGGTCGGCGTAGTTCAGGCCGAGGGCGAACATGCTGCCGGTGGCCGGTGGCAGCCACTCGACCTGGTCTTCGGCGAGCAGGCGACCGTCTGCCAGGCGCACGGCGTTTTGGGCTTCGACCTGCACCTGGTGCGTGGCGCCTTCAAAGCGAATACGGGCATGTTTCATGACAGCTCCTCTGCCTTGATGTGGTTGACCAGCCGGCCCAGGCCGCTGATCTCGACTTCAACCGTGTCGCCGGGTTGCACATCCACGCGGCCTTCGGGCGTGCCGGTGATCAGCACATCGCCTTCATGCAGGGTCATGAACTCGCTGATTTCGGCGATCAGTTGGGGAATGTCGCGCACCCAATTGGCGGTAGAGTTCTGCTGGCGCAGTTCGCCGTTGACGAACAGTTTCAGGCTCAATTGGTTGGGATTGCCGATCTGGTCGCGGCCGACCAGTTCCGGGCCGAGCGCACAGAAGCCGTCGCGACATTTGGCCTTCACGGCCGGGCGGTAGTAGCTGTCTTCGGGCAGGCTGAACTCATTGACGATGGTGTAGCCGGCCACATGCGCCATGGCGCTCTCAACGCTGACGCGACTGGCGCTTTTACCGATCACCACGCCAAGCGCAGGGCCGGCCTGCAGGCGTTCACCGGTGGGATACACAACGCTGCCGTCATGGCCATTACGGGTGTTGGGCGTCTTGATGAACAGCACCGGCTTGACCGGTGGCTTCTGGTAAGGCGCTTGTTCGAATTCGGCGAGACGTTGGTTCAGCAACCCCTGGTAGTTCAGCGCAACGCCGAACAGGGTGCCGTTCGCAACATCGTGCAGGGCACGGCTCATGCTTTTCTCCTGGCAGTGACGGAGCGGATCAAGGCCGGCTCCTGGAATTATTGTTAACCTGTTAACGTTATAATTAATATGTTAACTATCGTCAAGCGTGGCAAACTCTTCCGAGCGTGGTGCAGGGCTAGAATCCGGCGCAGGATGAGCGTTTCAGGCCGGCTGAGCCCCCAATAAAAAAGAGAACGTCGCGATGATCGATCGTAAGCCGATCCCCAACATCAACATCGGCCAGGTGTACGACCAGCGCTACAGCGATGCCGAAGTGCATTACGACAAGCTGGGCAACCTGGCGGAGTTTTTCGGCCGCAACATGCCCGTGCATCGGCACGACCGTTTTTTCCAGGTGCATTACGTCAAGAGCGGCGCGGTGCGCGTTTACCTGGATGACCAGCAATACCTGGAGTCGGGGCCAATGTTTTTCCTGACACCACCGACGGTAGCCCACGCTTTTGTCACCGAAGCGGACGCTGACGGGCATGTGCTGACGGTGCGCCAGCAACTGGTCTGGGGCCTGGTCGATGCTGACCCGACGCTGGTGCCCGGTTCGCAATTGCCGGCGGCCTGCGTTGCGCTGGCCCAGTTCCCGCCTGAAGTCAGGCGGCTGGAGTTTCTGTTCGAGGAACTGAGCAATGAAATCAACATGGCCGGCGCCGGGCGCAGTGCGGCGTTGGACAGCTTGACCCGCTTGATCATGATCAGCCTGCTGCGGCTCTGCGCCAACTCGCTGCAAGCCCGGCCTGCGCGTCATGAAGACCTGCGGATCTTCCATCGCTTCAATGAGTTGATCGAGGACCATTACCTGCAACATTGGCCGCTGTCGCATTACGCTGACCGTATCGGCGTCACGGAGGCACGCCTCAATGACGTGTGTCGACGGATCGCCGATTTGCCGTCCAAGCGCTTGATCCTGGAGCGGGTGATGCAGGAGGCCAAGCGGCTCCTGCTGTTCACGGGCAGTTCCGCCAGCGAAATCTGCTACCAACTGGGCTTCAAGGACCCAGCCTATTTCAGCCGGTTCTTTCAGCGTTACGCGCAGATGACGCCGGGGGAATATCGCCAGCGGCAATCGGGTTTGCGGTGAGGCCGTCATCGTGACTTCTCCCAGGGCGTCATTGCACTCATGATCATTGCAGCGCTGTCGCCGAAAAATGGCTTTTACGGCGAACGGCTTGCACATTTCACAGCCCTGGGATCACCACAGCGCCACGCTGTAGCCGACGATGATGCGGCTTTCGTCGATGTCGCTGGTCAAGCCATTGCTCGATCGCAGGGTGGCATTGCGCAGCCGCACGTTGACGTTCTTCAACGGCCCGCTTTGTACGGTGTAGACCAGGTCGGTGTCGCGCTCCCATTCGCGGCCATTGCGCACGGTGGCGGTTTGCGCATGCGAGCCGTCGACATAGCGCGTCATGAAGGTCAGCCCAGGCACGCCGAGGGCGGCGAAGTTGTAGTCGTATCGCGCCTGCCAGGCATCGGTGTTGGCCTTGGTGAAGATGTTGATGGTCACCAGGTTGACCGAATAGGGGTCTTGGCCCGGGAAGGCAAAGTCGCCGTCACCGGACAGGTTCTGATAGCCCAGGCCGAATTTGTGGGCCCCCACCGACAGGCTGAACATGCCGTTGAAAAAGCGGTTGTCGATTCGCCCGCCATCGACCCTGGAAGGGCTGCGCAGCCGTGCGCTGCCTTGTTCACGGGTGTCGAAATAACGCAGGTCGCTGCGCAGGCTCACGCCTTCGGCCAGCGGCAGGTCATGCACCAGGCCGATAAAATTCTGCCGGTAAATGTCCTGCATTTGCGCGTAGTAGTAGGTCGCCGCCAGATGAGGGTTGATGGCGTAGGTGCCACCGGCCAGGTCCAGGTGGCTGCTGGTGACGCCGCCGTAACTCATCGATTCATTGTTGGAGGAGTCGCGCAGGTTCTGTTTCTCCAGGCGGCCGACGTTGAGGGTCAGGCCGTCGATCTCCTGGGAGGTCACCAGCTCACCGTTATAGGTCGACGGTAGCAAGCGGGTGTCGTTGTAGGCGGCCACCGGCAACAACGGTTGCAGGGTGCCGAGCTTAAGGACGGTTTTGGAGACGCGTAGTTTGCCGGTCAGGCCGAGTTCGCTGTAGCTGTCGGCCGGCTCGCCGCTGGCACCCGCCGGCAGCAGGCCGGTACCTCGACGGTCACGGCTGGAGTCGAGTTTGAGCCCAAGCTCACCCAAGGCATCCACGCCAAAACCGACCACGCCCTGGGTGTAGCCTGACTCCAGGCGCAACACAAAGCCCTGTGCCCATTCTTGCGCCTGGTTCTGCGGCGCGTTGCTCTGGCGAAAGTCGCGGTTCATATAGAAGTTGCGCAGGTCCAGGTTGGCCTTGCTGTCCTGGATAAAGTCGGCGTGGGCAACCAGAGGGGTAAACGCGGCGCACAGGCCAGCGCTTGCCGCCGTGCGTAAGAAGCACGAATGCATGAGGGACGTTCCTTTTGTTGTTTTTGTGGGTATGGCCCCTGTCAGCTCAGGGCTGGCATATTGTTAACATGTTATCGTTGTGCGCGGTAGGTGGTTTTGCAATATTTTGGAAAAATGTTTCTAGGTTAACGTTTTTTCGGGGCGGCCTTATTGCATGGGAGTAGCGCCGACTCTAAGCTTCGACGCTTCGACCTCAACTGTGCGTGGAACCATGTCAACCCCTAGACCGTCCCTTACGCTGACTTTGCTCCAGGCCCGCGAGGCGACCATGGCGTTCTTTCGGCCGTTGCTCAATGAACATGACCTGACCGAACAGCAGTGGCGAGTCATTCGGATCCTGCGCCAGCAGGGCGAGTTGGAGAGCCATCAACTGGCGCACCTGGCGTGCATCCTCAAACCCAGTCTGACCGGCGTGCTGAGCCGTCTGGAGCGGGACGGTATCGTCCGGCGCCGGAAATCATCCGAAGATCAGCGCCGCGTGTTCATCGCCCTCACTGAACAGGGGCAGCAGTGCTTCGTCGACATGAGCGCAGGGATGGAAAGCAACTACCTGAAGATTCAGGAGCAGTTTGGTGAAGAGTCGTTGGCGCAATTGCTCGAGCTGCTTAACAAGCTCAAGAGCCTGAAGCCTTAGTGGTCTTGCCTGGCAGGCAATGACAAGAAGGTTTGTCACGTCCAGTCAAGTGCCGCGCTCTGGCCTGGCCTCTAATAAGCTGACTTACCGCCCCCCCCATAAGAGGACATGATCATGTGGACCAAACCCGCCTATACCGATATGCGCATTGGCTTTGAAGTGACGATGTACTTCGCCACTCGATGAGCCCCCCGATACGCCTGGAAACGGCGCGCCAGCCCTAGGTGTGCGCTGTACATCGACTATTTCGCCGGGCTGGACTTGAACACGCCACTGAGGACAAAGGCGTAGCGTTCCGGACGGATAAAGAACGTGGTGCGGTCGCAGCAGCGGCCGTCGGCAAAGTACGAGGTGCGCTCCATCACCAGCAGCGCCGCGCCGCGTTTGACGTGCAAGGTGCTGGCCAGGCTCGCGTCGGCGGCTTGCGCACGAATGGCCAGGTCGGCACGGGTGACGGCCTGGCCGGTGATCGACTCCAGGATCGAATAGATCGGTTGATGCTCAACGTCGGTCCAGACCACACTGGCCAACTCGGCCGGCAGGTGGCTGCGGCCCAGGGCGATGGGTTCGTCATCCACGAAATGCAGGCGCTCCAACAGCAGGCAATCGTGCGCGGCTTCAAACAATCCCTTCAAGGCTTCCGGAACAGGCTGCAGCGTGTGGCTGATCACCTGCATGCTCGGTTTGAGTCCTTGCAATAACAAGGCTTCATGGAAACTGCGCAACGCATCCAGGCCATGTCGAACCTGTTTCGCCGCGACGAACGTGCCTTTGCCTTGCTTGCGCTCTACCACGCCGTCGTCGCTGAGCTTGCCCACCGCCAGGCGCACCGTGACGCGGCTGACCCCAAAGCGTTCGCCCAGTTCGGCTTCTGAAGGCAGTTTGCCGGAGGGTTCGAAATCACCGCGCTGAATCTCCTCCAGCAAACGATGGGCGATCTGTTCGTAGAGCGAGGTGGTGCTGTCGCGAAGAATGGACGTAGACACGGTCGGCTTCCAGGGGCCTCGGAGTGGGGCGGTGCGCCTTCACTTCTAAGGTTATAAAAATAGGTTATTGGGACAACTTGTATTAATACGTATTATGTCAGGCATTCCCATTGTAAACGACCTGACGATACTTGCCATGCCCGACTCCTTGCCTTACGCACCGCTGCAAGCCGACGCCCTGACGGTCGATGCCATCAGTTTCAGCTACCCCAACGGGCATCGGGTGTTCGACGCTTTCAGCCTGAACGCCAAGCCGGGCGAATTCGTCGCGATCCTCGGGCCGTCCGGCTGCGGGAAAACCACGTTGCTGAATCTGTTGTCGGGTTTTCAACAACCCCAGAGCGGCCAGATCAGCATCAACCAGACCGCCGTGCGGCCGGAGCGCTCGGAGTTGGGCTATGTGTTTCAGGCACCGCAGTTGTTTCCCTGGCTGAGCGCGCTGGAAAACGTGCGTTTCGGCCTGCGGATGACGGCACAGCTCAACGAGGATCAACAGCGCGCGCAGGCGTTGCAGTACTTGCGTCTGGTCGGTCTGGAAAGCGCGGCGCAACGCTTGCCCCATCAACTGTCGGGGGGCATGCAGCAGCGCGTCTCCCTGGCCAGGACCTTGGCGTTGGAGCCCAGTGTATTGCTGATGGACGAACCCTTCGCCGCGCTGGATGCGATCAGCCGCAACAGCATGAATGAAGAGACGCTGCGGATCTGGGCCGAACTGGGCCAGACGGTGCTGTTCATCACCCACGACATCGACGAGGCGGTGTTCCTGGCCGACCGGGTCATCGTGCTCAACATCGCCCCGGGCGGCATCCACAGCGAATTGGACATTCATCTGCCACGTCCGCGTTCCAACCTGAAAACCCGTCGCCTGCCGGCCTTTCTTGATTACCGCAATGAGCTGATGGAGCGCATTTCCCACGTCATGGAAGCGGCCGACGCCATCGCTGATCCCACCCCCCGTCAACCTGAGTTAACCGCATGATCAAACGTTCGCTGCTTGCTCTTTCCTTGTCTGTTGCCGCCTTGGCAAGCAGCACATTTGCCGTGGCTGCCGAAGAGAAACCCCTGCGCGTGGGGTATGTGTTCGCCATGGCCAACGCCCCGGCGCTGATCGCCGACAAGCAGGGTTACTACCGCGAGGAGGGCTTGAATGTCGACCTCAAGGCCCTGGGCGATGGCCCCGTGATCCAGCAGGCGTTGGCGGCCGGTGAAATGGACGTGGCCTATGTCGGCACACCGCCGGTGTACCAATGGTTTTCCCGCGGCCTGCAAAGCCGGATCCTGGCCAAGGTCAACTACGGGCAAGCCGCGGTCATTGTCGACGCCAAGAGCCCGATCAACAGCCTGGAGCAGCTCAAGGGCAAAAAACTCGCCGGGGTCAAGAAGGGCAGTGGCATGGACGTGCTGTTGCGCGGCTATGTGCTGAAAGAAAAAGCCGGGCTCAACCCGGACAAGGACCTGGACATCATCGACATGCCACCGGGCAACATGAACGCGGCACTGGAGCGCGGGATTGTCGATGCGGCGTTTTCCTGGGAACCCTTTGTCAGCCAATCGTTGCTGCGCGGGTCGAGCCGGATTCTGCTCGACGTCAACCAGGCGCTGCCGAATTACCCCTGGTACGTGGTGATCGCGCTGCCGAAAACCTTGCAGGAACGTCCGGACGATGTGGTCAAGTTGCTGCGCGCGCACCGCAAGGCCATCGCGTTCCTCAATGAGCATCCTGACGAGTCGAACCGGATCATCGCCGAGGCGTTCAAGCTTGAAGCGGTACAAGGGCCCGACGGCCAGACCATTGCCCCGCAGGCCATCGTCGCCCAGGCACGGACGCGATTGGGCTGGTCGGCGGACTTGCAGGCTGCGGACATCCAATTCATCCAGCGGCTGATGAATTACTCCCACGCGCTGGGCTTTATCGACACCACGCTCAAGACCGAGCAGATCGTGGATACCTCCTACCTGGAAAAAGCCTCGCGCTGAGTCTGAGCCTGTCATGTCCTTGCCAAAACCGAATTGGGGATGGGCTTCGCTGCCATTCCTGCTGTTGATCTGGATGGCCCTGGCCAGCCGCTTTCCCACCTACATCCTGCCGCAGCCCTGGGATGTGGCGCGCGAAGCCGTGCGCTGGCTCAGCGACGGTTCGCTGTGGCAGCACCTCAGGGCGAGTGTCCTGGAAGAAGTCGGCGGCTTCTGCGCCGCAGTGCTCGTGGCGATTGGGTTGGGCACCGCCGGTGGCCTGTCTTCGCGCTTTCGCGATTTCATCTCGCCGCTCAACAGCCTGTTCATGGCGATCCCACCCATCGCCTGGGCGCCGCTGATCATGATCATTTTCGGCCTGGGCTATGTCTCGATTGTGCTGGTGATTTTCATCGCAGCGGTGTTCCCCATGGCCGTCACGATCCAGGAGGGCGTACAGAGCATTCGCGGTGGCGAAGTCCGCGCCGCACGCACCTTGGGCGCCAATGCCGGGCAACTGCTGGCCCACGTTTATCTACCCGCTTCATTGCCGTTCGTGACCGCAGCCTTGCGCATCGGCTTCAGCCAGGGGTGGCGGGCATTGGTTGCGGCGGAAATGATCGGCGCTTCCCAAGGCATTGGCTGGATGGTCTCTACGGGCGGGCAGATCGGCAACAGCAGCCAGGTGCTGCTGGGCATCGTGCTGATCGGTCTGATTGCCTGGCTGATGGAGAGTTTTGTGTTCCGGCGCATCGAGCGTCACTACCAGAAATGGCGCGTGCAGTGAGCATCGCCATGTGTCTTCAAACCTTCAGTGGACCACTGCACGAGGTGTCATGTGAGTAACGTTTTCGATCCCCGCGAAGCCGGGCACTACATTGCCCCGCAAGGCCTCTACGAACGCAACAAGAAACGCCCGTTCCTGGGCAGCATCCACTGTGATCGCGACACGCTGGTCGCTGGCCAATGGGATGAAATCACCCTGGTCTACGAGGTGGGAGGCAGCGGCCTGGCCGACGGCGCGTGGTTGAAACTGGCCTTCAAGTTCTACTCCGACTGGGCGCTGTTCCAGACCTCGAATCCGGCCGGGCCCAACTACGTCAGCGCCGAGTATCAGGCGGGCGAGCTGGTCCCTGGCCAGAGCCAGGCCACGGTGCAGCATTTGAAAGTGCGCTTCGACCAGAAGGGGCATGAGCGGCCGTTCCAGAAAGCGATCATCATCGACATCATCGACGGCTACCTGAACCCCGGTGACAAAATCACCATTCGCCTGGGCGACCGTCGCCAGGGCGGGGCGGGCACGCGGGTGCAGAGTTTCGTCGAGAAAGACTTCCGTTTCCGGCTGTTTATCGACCCCCTGGGCAGCTCGAAGTTTGCCGAGGTGCCAGGCGATCCGTTGCTGAACATCGTGCCGGGGCCAGCGCAGAGCGTGCAGTTGATCGTGCCGCGGCTGGTCAGCGCTGGCGAGGCGTTCGACGTGCTGCTGCGGGTCGATGATGCCTGGGGCAACACGTGCCGCAACCTGCCGCTCAAGGGTGTGCTGACCCTGCTCGACCCTGAAGGCGGCGAGCGCCAACAAGCGTTTACCCTGGCCAATGAAGGGTGGGCGACGGCGCGGCTCGAGGGGTTTGACCTCGGGGCGGTGGGCGAGTGGCGATTGTCCGCCGAGGTGGAAACGCCTGGCGTGCGCGGCGCCCAGGCTTTCGTCAGCGTCGACCCGGCCGGCGGCGCATTGCGTCCGCTGTACGCCGACCTGCATGTGCACTCCGATGACACCGTGGGCACCAACGACACGCTGTACAACCTCAGTTACGGTCGCGATGTCGCCGGCCTCGATGTGCTCGGCTATACCGCCAACGACTTCAATATCACCGAGCAACGCTGGGATCAGGCGGTGAAGCTGATTCATGAACTCAACGAGCCCGGCCGTTTCGTCTGCTACCCCGGCACCGAGTGGTGCGGCAACTCCTGTGCGGGCGGCGACCGCAATGTCGTATTCCTGCATGATCGCAAGCCCGAGTTTCCGTTCGACAACCAAGGGCGGTTGGTGCGCTCTTTTGAGTGGAACGAGTTCACTGCCGGTACCATCAAGCCGGGCGCCTGGCCGGTGGATGAGTTATACGCGGCCTATGCGAAAGACCCGGAAGGTCACCTGATGATGCCCCATGTCGGCGGGCGCCGCTGCAACCTCGACTGGCACCACCCGGAGCTGGAGCGCTTGATCGAAGTCGGCTCGGCCTGGGGCCAGTTCCATTGGGTCTACGCCGAAGCCCTGCAGCGCGGCTATCGGGTCGGTGCCGCGGCGAACAGCGATGAGCATCAGGGCCGTTGCGGCGGCGGTGTACCGGCCACGGCCGTGTTCGGTTCGCGCGGCGGGCTGACCGGCGTAGTCGCCGACGGCTTCGACCGCGCGAGTGTCGGCAAGGCGCTGCGTGCCCGGCGCACGTTTGCCACCACCGGCGAGCGTTCGTTTGCCAGCCTGCGTCAGGGCCGGCACTTCATGGGTGAGGTGTTCACGGCGGATTCGAACGCAACGTTGGACTATCGATTGCTGGGCGAGGCGGGCTGGGAGCAGGTGGATTTGTTCGATGGCGATCAACTGATCTGGTCGCGCAACCTGCATCAGGAGCTGGGCTTTTCCACCCAACGTATTCGCCTGCGCCTGGGCGGCGCGCGGATCAAGGATCGTTATCGCGGTGCCTATTGGACCGGCGAGGTTCGGGTAACCGGGGCGGTGATCAACGGCTTTCGCGCCTTGGGCCTGGATCATCCGGAGCAAACCGTGTGGCGCAAGGACGCCACGACCCTGGCCTTTCGCACTGACACCAACGGCGACACCGACAGTATCGAAATCGACCTGTCGCAGTTGGTCGGCGCGAGGTTGCAGGTGCGTAGCCGCATCGACAACTACATCAAGGTCGGCGATCCGTCTGAACCGCAACCCTACGTGCATGCGCCGACGGTGCTGATGGAGCTGTCCGGCGAAGAACTGCTGGCGCAGTCCCAGGTGATCGAAGAGTTGCCGGGCGCCGAATTGAAAGTCTCACTTGAACGAACCACCGCTGCGCCGCTGCCGCGCGAGCTGCAAGGCACGATCGAGCTGGCCCGACTCAACCTGCAAGCGGGCCGTGAGCATCCGTTGTTCATCTGTGCGCGCCAGCGCGATCAGTCCCGGGTCTGGACCTCGGCGCTGTTCCTGACACTGACTTGAGGCCGTCGCGTTCAGACCGTACGTCAGCACGTTTGATGACTGGACAGGGAAGTCCGCTACGTCAGTTGGCCGGCATTCGCGGACCGAGCGCCCTCTCATGAGGGCCATGCCCAGTGAAGGGTAAACGGGACGAACTCACTTCTCCCATTGTTCAAGCAGAATCGAAACAAACTTCTCTGCGGCTGGAGATAACGAAGCGCCGCGTCGGTAAACCAGCCCCAGTGAGCGGTTCACCACGGGCTCTACCAACGGGATGCTGACCAACGTTGGGTGATCCACGGCCGGCATCGCCAGGCTGGGGACGGCTGATACCCCGAGGCCCGCTTCCACCAGGCCCAGGGACGTCGAAAGATGCTGCACCTCATAGAACCACTGCGGGCGCCAACTCAACCCCGACAAGGCATGATCGAGCAACATCCGGTTGCCGCTCAGGCGTCCGACACCGATCAGACGATAATTGCTGAGTTCCGACCAGGTCACCGCACTGCGTTCGGCCAATTCATGATCGCGTCGACACGCTAAGACAAAAGGCTCGTCGACCAAGGGGACGAACTCTATGTCGGGGTGCTGGCCGCTCATCATGTTGATGCCGAAGTCGGCTTCGCCGCGCAGTACCGCCTCCAGCCCTTCGTTCGCGCTCAGATCAAGCAGGCGGATCCGGATCTGTGGATAGCGCTCGTTGTAGAGGCGTATGACCGAAGGCAGGAAATAAAAGGCTGCGGTGGGGATACAGGCCAGGGTCACGCGCCCGCTTTGGCGTTCGGCCAACTCGCGGATATTGAGTATGGAGTCGTCGAAGTCGTCCAGCAGGCGGCGAGCCTTGGGTAGAAAGTCCCGCCCCACGCTGGTGAGGCTCACTCTTCTTGTGGTGCGGTCGAGTAGGGCTGTACCCAAGCCTTCCTCAAGTTTTTTCATGCGTCTGCTCAGCGCGGGCTGGGACAGGTGCAAGGCTTCAGCCGCTTCGTGGAAGCTGCCGAGTTCTGCGATTTTCACGAAAGATCGGATGTCGTTTAGCTCATATTGCATTTTTTATACCTCAACCAGAGGGGGCGGCGGCGCTCGCTCATCCTAATTTTATCATTCGCCAAACGCAATAATCCGGCCGATTTTTGCATTGGAAACATTTTTCAAAGCCTGCGACTCTTGCTTCAAGAGCATTAATCACCCCGATTGATCAATAAGAGTTAGTTTTCATGCAACGAATTCCTTGTGTGCTTATGCGCGGTGGTACGTCCAAGGGGCCGGTATTTCTCGCCTGGGACCTCCCTGATTCGATCGAGCAGCGTGATGAGCTGTTGCTCAACCTGATGGGCTCTGGCCACGAGCTGGAGATTGACGGGATCGGCGGTGGCAGCCCCCAGACAAGCAAGGTCGCGATCGTCAGCCCATCCCTGCACCCGGATGCCGATGTCGACTATTTGTTCGTTCAGGTCATGGTGTCCCAGCGTCGAGTCGATACAGCGCCCAATTGCGGCAATATGCTGTGCGCCGTAGGCCCGTTTGCCGTTGAGCAAGGGCTGGTCAAGGCCTCTAAAGGCCGCACGCTCGTGCGTATTCGCAACCTCAACACCGGGACGTTCGTGAACGCCGAGGTCTACACCCCCGAAGGAACCGTCAGCTATGAGGGCGACACCGCCATTGACGGCGTACCGGGGACTGCCGCTCCGGTGCAACTGACCTTCCTCGATGCCGCGGGCAGCAAAACCGGCAAGCTTTTCCCGACGGGGCAGACACAGGACGTGATTGACGGCATCCCGATGACGTGCATCGACATGGCCATGCCAATGATGATCATCGAGGCGGGCCAATTGGGTAAGCGCGGTGATGAAAGCCCGGCTGAACTGGACGCCGACAAGGCGTTCCTGGGGCGTCTGGAGTCCCTGCGACTGCAGGCCGGCCTGGCAATGGGCCTGGGCGATGTGAGTGACAAAGTGATTCCCAAGCCTGTCCTGGTGTCTACGGCCAAGGCGGGCGGAACCATTCAGGTGCGTTATTTCATGCCGCATAATTGCCACCGCGCACTGGCGATTACAGGCTCCATTGGCCTGGCGACCGCATGTGTGACCGACGGCAGTGTGATTGCGCAATTGCTGGGCGGGGTGAGTGAGCCGCGCTTGAAACACGTGCGGATTGAACATCCAAGTGGTGGAATAGACGTTGTCTTGTCCTACACCGGTGCTCAGGGTGAGACAATTCGTGCCTCGGTCGTGCGTACGTCGCGCAGGCTGTTCTCCGGTTATGTATACGCTGCGGCTTCCCGACGACTCGCCGGGTAACTCCCCCTAGTCGTACCGTTTCTGCATCAGAACAATTCTAAAAATGGGTGATGCCATGAAGTTTGTAAAATCGCTCTACGTCCAGATTCTCTTCGCCGTTGTGTTGGGCGTGCTGGTCGGGCATTTTTGGTCGCAACAGGCTGTTGCCTTGAAGCCGCTGGGTGATGCCTTTATCAAGCTGATCAAGATGATGATCGCGCCAGTGGTGTTCTGCACGATCGTCACCGGTATCGCCGGCATGAGCGACAAACGCTCCCTCGGGCGTTTGTTGAGCAAGACCATGCTGCTGTTCCTGGGCCTGACCGTGATCAGCCTGATCATCGGCCTGGTGTCGGTCTACCTGTTCAAGCCCGGCGTGGGCATGAACATCGACCCTGCGCAATTAAGTACCAAGGGGCTGTCGCAGTACACCGAGTCCGCGGCGAAGCTGGGCGTGGTCGAGTTTTTCATGCACATCATCCCGGAGACGTTCATCGGCGCTTTCAACAAGGGTGAAGTGCTGCCGGTGCTGTTCATTGCGGTGCTGTGCGGTTTTGCGCTTTCGTCGATTGGCGAGCGTGGCAAGCCGGTATTGGATGTACTGGAATCGGCTTCACACATGGTGTTCAAGATCTTCTCCTACCTGATGCGCTTCGCTCCCATCGGCGCCTTTGGTGCCCTGGCGTTCACGGTAGGGCAGTACGGCATCACCTCGCTGGGCTCGTTGGCCAAGCTGATCATGACGTTGTATATCGCCTGTGCGTTCTTTGTCTTTGTGGTGCTGGGCAGTATCTGCCGCGCCCATGGCTTCAGCCTTTGGAAGTTGCTGCGCTACTTGCGCGAAGAGTTCCTGGTGGTGCTCGGGACGTCTTCTACCGAGCCGGTGATGCCGCGGATGCTGGAAAAGCTCCAGGCCCTGGGTTGCAAGAAAAGCGTGGTGGGGCTGGTGTTGCCCACGGGCTACTCGTTCAACCTCGACGGCACGGCGATCTACCTCTCGCTGGCCGCCGTGTTCATTGCCCAGGCCTGCAACATCGACCTGAGCCTGACACAGATCGTGACCATGCTGGCAATCATGCTGTTGTCCTCGAAGGGCGCGGCGGGTGTCACCGGCTCGGGTTTTGTCGCACTGGCGTCGACCCTGACGGTGATCCATGACATTCCCCTGGCCGGCCTTGCCTTGCTGATCGGTATCGACCGCTTCATGTCGGAAGCCCGGGCGTTGACCAGCCTGGCCAGCAACGCGGTGGCGACCGTGGTGATATCGCTCTCGGAGAATGCCTGTGACCGCGAAGTCTTGATGCGGACTCTGGAAGGCAAGCCTTCGCCTGACGTGCCCCCGGTCCTGACGCCACACTGGGATGATGTGAAGGTCACCAAACACGTCTGACCGGTCACGGCTCAGGCCTGCCCCCCCAATTAAATCAATGAATACCCCCCGCCAGGCACCGTTGGTCGTGCCATCTGGCGGGAACGGGGTCGCGCGCCTGTGCGTCGGCCACGCTACTCATAAGAACAAGAGAACTTACCTATGCTCGCATTGCTTGGCTTGGCCATGGTGGTGGTCTTCACCTTCCTGATAATGACCAAACGCTTGTCGCCGATTGTCGCCCTGACGGTGGTGCCTATCGTGTTCGCCGTCATCGGTGGGTTCGGTGGCACAACCGGCAAGATGATGCTCGATGGCTTGAAAATGGTCGCGCCTTCAGCGGCGCTGTTGCTGTTCGCGATCCTGTTTTTCGGCTTGATGATTGACGCCGGTTTGTTTGACCCGCTGATTCGCAAGATCCTCAAGCGCGTCAACGGCGACCCGATGAAAATCGCTGTCGGCACCGCGTTGCTCTCGCTGGTGGTGGCATTGGACGGCGACGGCACCACCACCTACATGATTACCTGTGCGGCC
This sequence comes from Pseudomonas gorinensis, assembly GCF_042015035.1. NCBI lineage: Bacteria > Pseudomonadati > Pseudomonadota > Gammaproteobacteria > Pseudomonadales > Pseudomonadaceae > Pseudomonas > Pseudomonas gorinensis. The sequence continues at coordinate 4,013,175 of NZ_CP167125.1, read as the reverse complement.
ATGCTGCCGCTGTATAAACGTATCGGCATGAACCCGATGATTCTGGCCACCATTGCCATGCTTTCCCTGAGCATCATGAGCGGCATGACCCCTTGGGGAGGCCCCGCCACCCGAGCGATCGCAGCGTTGGGCCTGGACGCCGGTGCTTACTTCGTGCCCTTGCTGCCGACCATGATTGGCGGCGCGATGTGGGTGGTGTTCACCACATTCCTGCTGGGGCGTGCCGAGCGCAAGCGCATCGGTAACGTGCAATTGCAAAGCGGCGGCGGTAACTGCTACATCGAAGCGATCCTCGAGGACACGCCGTACAAACGCCCGAAACTGGCCTACATCAACCTGTTGCTGGTGATCGCGGTGATGGTTGCCCTGGTCATGGGCATCATGCATTCGGCGATCCTGTTCCTGATCGGGTTCGTGCTGGCATTGATGATCAACTATCCGCAACTGGACATTCAGAAGGAACGCATCCTGGCCCATTCGGGCAACGCCATGACCGTCGTGCTGCTGGTGTTCGCCGCGGGTATTTTCGCCGGGATTTTCTCCGGTACCAAAATGGTCGATGCCCTTGCGCAAACCCTGGTTGACTGGATCCCACCCTCCTGGGGGCATCTGTTTCCGCTGGTGGTGGCAGTTACCAGCATGCCGCTGACGTTCGTGCTGTCCAACGATGCTTATTACTTCGGGGTCGTGCCGATCCTGGCTAACGCTGCCGCCGCCTATGGCATCGATCCGGTGGAGATCGCCCGCGCGTCGATTCTGGGTCAACCGGTCCACCTGATGAGCCCGTTGGTTGCTTCAACCTTGTTGTTGGTCGGCATGGTCGATCGCGATATCGGCGACTTCCAGAAAGCCACCGTCAAATGGGCTGTGCTCACCTCCTTGGTCATCACGGCGCTGGCGCTGTTGACCGGAGCGATCAGCCTCTTCACCTGATTCAACCAGGCCACTGGGTTCTTCTTCTGACGCGCCTCACCCGCGAGGCGCGCGACTTCCTGCACTTCAAATAACAACAATGAGTAGTTTGCCATGAGCACTTTGCATTCCCGACGCGCGCTGTTTTCAGTTATTGGTTTGTTGCCGCTTGCCACTGCCAGTGCAGAAGGATTTATCGACGACAGCAAACTCAAGCTGCAATTACGCAACGTCTATTTCAATGAAAACTTCCGTGACGAGCATGGCATGAGTGCCCGAGCCGCGAGGACGGCGAAGAGCGAGCGGACTGAATGGGCCCAGGGGTTTCTGTTGGACTACCAATCGGGATACACCCCAGGCACCCTCGGGTTCGGGGTCGATGCCCTTGGCCTGCTCGGGGTCAAGCTCGACTCCGGCCGTGGTCGCAGCGGTACCGGGTTGTTGCCCGTCCATGATGACGGGCGTGCGGCTGACGAATTTGCAAGCCTGGGTGTGACGGCCAAAGCCCAACTGGCCAAGACCACCGTCAAATACGGCACCTTGTTACCCAAGACACCGGTACTGATCTACAACGATGCACGCCTGATACCGCAAACCTACCAGGGCGCGCAGATCAGCAGCCTCGACATCCAGAATCTGAGCCTCACCGGGGGCCGCCTGGATCGCTTCAAGTTGCGTGACTCCAGCAACAGCATGCCGATCGTGCCCGATGGCTACAGTGGCGATAAATCCGGCGACTTCAGCTACGCCGGTGCCGAATACAAACTGGGGAAAAACATCCGGTTGAGTTACTTCTACGGCGAATTGGAGAATTTCTACCGCCAGAACTTCGCCGGTATCCAGCACGATCTGCCGTTGGGCGGCGGCGTGCTGACCAGCGACCTGCGCTACTTCAACAGTGTCGATAGCGGTTCTGCCTACGCGGGCAAGATCGACAACGACATGTTCAGCGGCCAACTGTCTTACGCCATTTCAGGTCACACCTTCGGCGGCGGGTACCAGGCCCTCAGGGGCGACGCCGGTTTGCCCTATATCAGTGGCGCCACCGTTTATTCGTTCAGCAATGCCGGGATAGGCAAGTTCATCGAGGAAGATGAAAAGACCTGGATGCTGAGCTACGGCTATAACTTTGCCGCCCTCGGCGTGCCGGGCCTGACGTTCTCCACCCGCTACTTGAGCGGTAACGACGGCAAGTCCTCGACCAAGGTCAAGGAATGGGAGCGGGACGCCGAAGTGGCCTACGTGGTGCAACAAGGCACCTTCAAGGGGTTGGGCGTGCGGTTGCGTAACTACGTGTACCGTGCCGACTACTCCCGTGGCCGGGACAGCAACCGTATTTACTTTACCTACGACATCGCACTCTGGTGAAATCGCCGATCGCGGCTCTGCGACGTTCGCAGGCCGCGTTTTCATTGGCGGCTTCATCGGATAAGACGAAGGAAATAAATGATGTCGTTCAAAACTAAAATACTGCTGCTGACCTTATTACCGGTGATGTTGTTTGCGCTTGTTTTAGGTTTGAGCGCCCGTGGCACGTTGCAGTCCCAGGCCGAGCAGGAAGTCGCACAGACTCGCGAGCGGCTGCTCGAGGAAAGCCGCACTCGACTCACGGACTACGCGAGCATCGCTCGTACTTCCATCGCCGAACTCTATGATCGGGCCGCGACCGGGGACCTCGCCAGCCGCGCCTTGGCAATCAGCCGCTTGTCCAAAGTGAAGTATGGCGACGACGGTTATTTCATCGGCTACGACAGTCAGGTTGTGCGCCTGTTTCGCGGTGACAGCAGCGAAGGCGTCGGCACCAATATGAGTGATCGCAAAGACATCAACGGGAAGTTCTTGAACCGTGAAATGGTCGAAGCGGGAAAAAACGACACCCACTTCGTCACGTATTCAGGTGGGGTCGTCAACACCGATAAAGTCGTGCCCAAGCTCGCTTACAGTTTTTATTTGCCCAAGTGGGACATGGTCGTCGTCACCGCGATCAACCTGGACAGTATTGAAGTTCAGGTGGCCAAGGTGCGCGCCGCCGTTGACCAGCGCATCAGCAACCTGATGTACAGCATTGTGCTTATCGCCGTCGCGCTGATTGGCATTATCGGGGCGCTGGCGCTCGTGCTGGTCAAACGCAGTCTAGGCCCCTTGACCTTGATTCGGGCGCACCTTGACGAAATCGCCGCGGGGGAGGGGGACCTGACGCGGCGGCTACCGCAGGTCAGTCGAGACGAACTGGGGCAACTGGCCGGTTCGTTCAATGCCTTTATCGAAAAAATCCACAGCCTCGTCAGCCAGATCGTCGCCATGAGCGAACAGTTGACGGGGTCGGTCAGTCGTGTGGCCGAGCAGAGCAGGCAGATTGATCGGGCCATGGACCAGCAGCGCCAGGAAACCGACCAGGTGGCGGCGGCGATAAACCAGATGTCATCGGCGGCGCAGGAAGTGTCGCTCAGCGCGCAAAATGCTGCAGAAGCTGCCGTCGAGACCGACAAGCAGTCCCAGCACGCGCGGCAAATCGTCAATGGCAGCATTACTCGGATGCAGGCACTCAGGGGGGAGCTGGATGAGAGTGGGGTCTCCATGGCGAGTCTGCAAAACGATGTGACGTCGATCGTCACTGTGCTGGATGTTATTCGCTCGATCGCCGAGCAGACCAACCTTCTTGCGCTGAATGCGGCCATTGAAGCGGCCCGTGCCGGTGAGGCGGGGCGCGGTTTTGCGGTGGTTGCTGACGAAGTGCGCGCGTTGGCCAGTCGTACTCAACGCAGCACCCAGGAAATCCAGGTGATGGTTGAGCGTCTCAATAGCGCAACCGGCGGTGTGGTCAAGGCGATGCACCAATCGACCGAAGCCGCGCAAGGCGCGAGTGCGCAGGCTGATCAGGCGGGTGAGTTCCTGGGCAATGCTGTCGAGCTGATTGCGACGATCAATGCGATGAACGCACAGATCGCCAGTGCCGCCGAGGAGCAGACCTCGGTGGCTGAGGAGATCAACCGTGGGGTCCATCAGATCGCGCGAGCCATTGATTCGGTGGCCAACCAGACTCAACTGGGGGTCAAGACGGTCGATGAGTTGTATACTATCGGCAGTCGTATGCAAGGTTTGCTGGGGCAGTTCAAAATTTGATGGCCTGGGCCTGCGTTGACACGCAGCGCGCGTCAATGCAGGCCAAGGCGATGATTGCTTTCATGCGCTATCCGGGTAAACGAAAACGCTCCTTCATCACGCGTTGACGGCCACTGTGCGTTGTTTGCGATACAGGATTGTCGTCGCGGTGAACCCGCACAGCGCAGCAAACATCAGCCAGTAGGCCGGCGATGCCTTATCGCCTGTCGCCTGCACGAGCATGGTCGACACGGCAGGCGTAAACCCTCCAAATACAGCCGTCGCCAAACTGAAGGCCAGGGAAAACCCCACAACCCGTACGTTTTGCGGCATCACCTCTGTCAGCGCAGCGACCATCGCGCCGTTGTAAATACCGAAGAAGAAAGAGAAGTACAGCAGTACGCAGAGCAGCCGTTCGAAACTTGCCGCTGCGGCCAGCCAGTGCATGGCCGGATACGCGGTGAATATGCACAGCAGGGAAATCGCCAACAATAGGGGGCGACGGCCGATGCGGTCCGAGAGTGTGCCGCCGATGGGCAACCAGATGAAGTTGCTCAGGCCGACGAAGAGCGTGACGACCAGGCTGTCGGTGGTGCTCAGGTTGAGTACGGAGCGGCCATAGGTGGGGGTGTAGACCGTAATCAGGTAGAACGTAGTGGTCGTCATGGACGCCAATAGACCGCCTGCCAGCACCGTGCGCCAGTTGTCGCGCATGGAGCGAAACACTTCATTGGCACTTGGGTGATGCCGGCGCGCTTTGAACGCCTCGGTTTCCTGCAGGGAGCGGCGGATGATGAAGATGAACGGAATAATCACGCAACCGATGAAGAACGGGATCCGCCATCCCCAGGCAGCGACCTCGGCAGCTGCCATGGAGGCGTTGATGGTGTAACCCAGCGCTGCCGCAAGAATGATCGCCACCTGTTGGCTGGCCGACTGCCAACTGGTGTAGAAACCGCATCGCCCCGGTGTGGCGATTTCAGCCAGATACACTGAAACGCCGCCCATTTCCGCGCCGGCGGAGAAGCCCTGCAACAGCCGCCCCAACAACACCAATATGGGCGCCGCGATACCGATGCTGGCATAGCCGGGTACCAACGCGATCAATACTGTTCCGGCGGCCATGATCGAAAGCGTCACAATCAGGCCCTTGCGCCGTCCAACCTTGTCGATGTAAGCCCCGAGCACGATAGCGCCCAGTGGACGCATCAAGAACCCGGAACCGAATACGGCGAAGGTCATCATCAGCGAAGCGAACTCGCTGGTGGCAGGAAAGAACGTCTGGGAAATGTAGGTCGCGTAGAAGCCGAACAGAAAGAAGTCGAACTGTTCGAGAAAATTGCCGCTGGTGACCCGCAGGATGGCGCCCAGTTTTGAACCCTTGGACGGGGTGTCTTGCGTTGTTGTTTTCATCATGGCTACCGTGGTGATCAGTCTTGTTTTTGGAATGACGGTGTTAGCGATCAGTCGCTTGCGGCGTTAATCGGGTTGGGTTGGCGTTTTTCGATGGAATATTTGAGCAGCGCGGCGCTGCGGAAGATGCCGTGGGCGAACTTGCTGTAGGGCATGGTCAGGAAGAAAGCCATGACTAGGCCGAGATGGATCGCCAGCAACAGGCCCAGGGCAACGGTTTCGCGAAACGCCAGGAGCGCGAGGCCGCTGGCGCTGATAAGAAACAGCAGCGCGATAAAGCCGCGGTCCATGGGTTTCTGCTGTTCGTCGCCCTGTTCGGCGTTGCGACGCAGGTTCAACCACAAGAGCCCCGCCGGGCCAACCAGCAACCCGAGCCCGCCGGCGATGCCGAGCATCACCGGCACGCTCAGGACGGGGTAGGGCGCCGACCAGCCCAGCAGGAAATGGTAGAGCGTGGCCACACCGGTAGCGGCGAAGCACAGCATGAAGCCGTAGAAGGTGAAGTGGTGCATGCGCCGCCGCCACAAGGTGAATTGATCGTCGGCGTTATTGCAGCCCTCGCCATGGCCGCCATCCAGGTACTTGAGCGTGGCAACATTGGCGGTCGCTTCCAGCGCCGCCGACGTTGTTTGCCGGGGTGAGGCGTCGACCGGCGAGACATTGCGCCAGAAGCGCCGCACCCCGATCGTCAACGCGAGGACCGCGAAACCAAACACTGCGCCGAACATCAGGGCCAGGGTGTTATGCGGGAAGATCCCGTAGAAATTCCCCCCGGGCATTGGCGTGAACAGATTGCCCATCACCATCAGTGTCAGGCAGAGAAACAGGGCTAGCCCCGCGCCGGATGACAGCGCCAGGGTCAGCCCGTTGCGCCGGTATAAGGTGCCCATCACCTGCGGCCAGGCGTACTCGGCGTACGTGTCGAGGCGGACTTTGGCCATGGCTTTGGGCACATTGATAGCAAATTCATGAGGGGCGGCGTACTGGCAGGCATGCAGGCAGGCGCCGCAGTTGTGGCAGAGGTTTGCCAGGTAGTGGATGTCCGCCGCCGAAAACGCCAGGCGTCGGGTCATGGCCGGGAAGACCGCGCAGAAGCCTTCGCAATAGCGGCAGGCATTGCACACGGTCATTTGTCGCTGGACTTCGCTTTCATCAAGGTTGAGGACGGGAATCAGCGTGCCCGGTGCCTGGGGATCAAACAGCTGCATGGTGCGGCTCCTGGAGTGAAGGGGACATGAAGCCGGCCGCGGCGGCGGCTTGCGCACCGGCGATGCGACCGAATGCGGTACCAATAGCCATGCCGATACCGGCTGTATAGCCCTTGCCCAATACATTGCCTGCCATCATTTCTCCGGCGACAAACAGGTTCGGGCTGGCCTTGCCGTTGAAGTGAACGGCGGCCGTTTCGTCGGTCGCGAGGCCTAAATAGGTGAACGTCACGCCTGGCTTGAGCGGGTAGGCGCAGAAAGGCGGTTTCACCAAGGGGCGAGCCCAATGGGTTTTGGCGGGCGTCAACCCTTCGGTGTGGCAATCGTCCAGGGCGGTGTGGTCGAACGTGCCGACGCGGCAGGCCGCGTTGTAGGCCTCGATGGTTTTAACGAACGGCCCGACGGGCAGGTTTAATTGGCGGGCCAACGCTTCCAGAGAGTTGGCGGTGGTCCCTGAAAATACCGGCGGCATAAAACGGCCGACGGCCTGCTGGTCGATGATCGAATAGGCTTGTTGGCCGGGTTGACCCGCTACCAGGCGACCCCAGATCGCATAGCGCTTGGGCCAGAAATCCTCGCCTTCATCATAGAAACGTTCGCCGTCGCGATTGACCACTACGCCCAGCGACACGCAGTCGATGCGGGTGCAGATGCCACCGTCATACAAGGGCGCGCGGGCGTCGATGGCCACCATGTGCGCTTGGGTGGGGTCACCGATAAAGTCGGCGCCCAGTTGCTGCATGCGCCGAAGCAGTACGCCGGTGTTGAAGCGCGTGCCGCGAATCAGGAAATTGTCCGAAGGCCACTCGCCGCGCGCGTTTTGCCCCCACGCTTCACGCAGCCATTCGCGGTTGGATTCGAACCCTCCCGCCGCCAGTACGCAGGTCCCGGCCTGGATACGTTCGGCGGGCACGCGTTGCCCATCGACGTCACGTTCACTCAAGTGGGCCGCGACGAAGGTTCCATCCTTCAATTCAATGTCGGTCACTTGAGCGTTGTAGCGGATGGTCACGCCCAACCGCTCGGCGCTGCGGTAATACGCGTTGACCAAGGCCTTGCCGCCACCCATGAAAAACGCATTGGTGCGCGCGACGTGCAGCGCACCGGACAGCGACGGCTGAAAATGCACACCATGGGCGCGCATCCAGTCACGGCAGTTCGATGAGGCGCGGATGACCAGGCGCGCGAGCTTTTCGTCGGTCATCCCGCCGGTGACTTTCAACAGGTCCTGCCAATACTCCTCTTCGGGGTAGGCGTCGACCAATACATCCTGCGGTGCGTCGTGCATGCAGCGCAGGTTGCGGGTGTGTTGCGAATTGCCGCCGCGCCAGGCCTTGGGCGCACCTTCAAGCAACATAACGCTGGCGCCGGCCTCTCGGGCCATTAACGCCGCGCACAAGGCGGCATTGCCGCCGCCAATGACTAATACGTCGATCATCATCACTCCTCGATCGCGAGGAGGCATGAACGAAGGGCTCCTCGCGAGTGGCGAGACCTTAGGGCAGCGAGCGTGGGGTCGAAAGGCGCGTTATCGGTTGGGGTGTTTAGTTTTCGTAAAGGCTTTGCGGGTTAGCGCATGCCGTGAAAGATAAGAGGGGGACGCTTGAGATCAGGGTGTGATGTCTTCGATCCACGAGGCGCCGGGCCATTGCCGATCCATGACCAGCTGTCGCGCCACGTCGGTGATGACCCGTCGCGCGGCCAGTGCGGCGGGCGCCAGCTCATCATCCGGCAGTGTCGCCAACAGGTTTCGTCGACCCACGTGAGCATCGGCGATTTCCACCACCGAAAGCCCCGATTCACCTTTGAGCGCCACCGCGGCGCCGGGCTGGATGGTCGCGGCGTGACCCGCGCGTACAGCGTTCATCAACACGGCCAGGCCATCCACTTCCATGATGATGTTGGGCGTCAACCCCGACCGTTCAAAGGCCGCCATCAGCGTTGAGCGCAAACCGTGTTGCGCGCTGGGCATCACCAGGGGAAGTTGCCCCAGGTCGGCCATTTGCACACGGGGGCCTTGCGGCGCATCAGGCAGGTGTGGCGAGCAGATGACAAATAGTTTCTCGTCAAGCAAAGGCGTCACGCTCCAGCGCTTGCCGCCTTCTAGTTGAAACAGAACGGCCAGATCGATTTGGCGGGCATTCAGCTGTGTGGCCAGGTGCCCGGAGAGCATCTCAATCAGGTGCAATTGAATATCTGGATATCGCGCCCGCATCGCACTGATCAATGGCAGCGCAAGTACGGTGGCCGTCGTGGGCGGTAATCCAACGGTCACGTAGCCACTCATCCGGCCACGGTGCGCGGCGAGGATCGCATTGTCTGCTTGCCGCAGGCACAGCTGGGCAGGGTGCAGGAAGGCCATTCCGGCAGGGGTCGGTGTGACACCGGTGGTCGAGCGGTTCAGCAGGCGAGTCGAGAGTTCGCTTTCAAGTTTGGCGATTTGCTGGCTCAGCGCCGATACCCCCACGTCCAATTCAAGGGCTGCACGCCCCAGGCTGCCGTGCTCGACAATTTTTACGAAATAGCGCAGTTGTCTTAATTCCAAGCGTTACGGCTCCATTTCAAATTGATACCGGTCCAAGTGACGGTGGGGAAGAGACATCCAACCACTCCGCGCCGCGCGATGATAAAGGTGACGGGGCGTTTCTGGAATTGGCAGTATGGAGTGGGCGCGGCTCGCGGCGTGAGCCTGCCGGTCGCTCAGTTGGCTGACATCCTCCACGACCGAGCGCGAAGCGGGCACGTTCAGACTATGCTCGCGGCCACTGATGGCAAAGTAATAGTTTCCCTCGCAGCCCCTCACCCCCGAGTTTCGTGGCTCACCCACCTGAATTGACATTTATCCAGGAGCGGCTAAGCCATACAGGGGTCGCTTTGTTTCACATAACGGTTGGAACTGATGGCGGGCATAAAAGCCCGTCCATGCCTGACGGAGAAATCATGAATATTCAGTTGAAGGCTAAACGCGCACTGGTTACCGCCTCGACGGGCGGCATTGGTTTTGCAGTGGTCAAAGGGCTTGCCGAAGCGGGCGCTGCCGTTGTTATCAACGGCCGTAGTGAGCGTTCGGTGAACGAGGCGGTAGTGCGTCTGCTGTTGGCAGTGCCCGATGCGAGTGTCAGCGGTGTGGCCGCAGACCTGAGCACCGCCGAAGGTGTCGCCACCTTGCTGGCCGGTGTCAGTGATATCGACATCCTGGTGAACAATGCAGGCATCTATGGGCCTCAGGACTTCTTTGAGACCGGCGATGACGTTTGGGACCACTATTGGCACACCAACGTGATGTCGGGCGTGCGCTTGAGCCGTGCGCTGCTGCCGGCCATGGTTGCGCGCGGGTGGGGGCGGGTGGTGTTCGTTGCTTCCGAGTCCGCCCGCAATATTCCCGCAGACATGATCCACTACGGCGTCTCCAAGACCGCCCAATTGGCATTGGCGCGTGGCTTGGCCAAGCGCGTCGCGGGCAGTGGCGTGACCGTCAATAGCGTGCTGCCTGGGCCAACGCTGTCCGACGGCGTCGCTGAAATGATGAAGGGCGAGGTCGAGCGCAGCGGGAAATCCCTTGAGTCGGTGGTCACCGAGTTCGTCATGCAACATCGCCCAAGCTCGATCATCCAGCGCGCATCCAGCGTGGAAGAAGTGGCCAACATGATCGTTTATGTCTGCTCGACGCAAGCATCAGCCACCACTGGCGCTGCGCTCAGAGTCGACGGTGGTGTGGTAGACGATATTGTCTGACGGCCTTTAGTCCTCACGCCCTACTGCGCGCCAGGCCGCATCTGCAAGCTGCTGCCGCAAGAGCCCTGGGTTGCGCTGGACGCGGCCAGAGAGCCAGGCGCGGCAGTAGCTCTCCGCCGAACCGATGATCAGTGACGGTATCAGCTCGGAGGGCAGGGCCTGCAAATTCTGCCGGTGGGCCGGGTCGCTGAACCACTTCTTGAGTGCGGCGTTCCTGGCGAGATTCGCCTCGGCGAGCCGCTCGTTGAAGCTGCTGCGGGCAACCGCAAAGCGCGCCTGGTACTGGAAGCGCGCCCAATCGGGTTGGCTGACCACCCAATCCACGTAGCTGAACACCAGGGCATGTACCCATTCCTTGGTCGACGTCACAGCGGCAAGGTAGCTGTCCCTGAGCCGCGCCTGATCGTCCAGGGCGGTCATGTACAACGCCGCGACCAAGCCTTCCTTGTTCTCGAAATGATGATAAATGGCCCCCACGCTCATCTGGCTTTCGACACGGATGATGTCGATGGTGGTCGCTTCAATGCCCTGCTGGTTGAACAGCGCCAGGGCACATCGAAGGATGTGCCGCTTGGACTCGGCACGACGGCCTGGGTAGCAGCGTTCGAGGAGATCGACAGGTTCCATTTTTCGGCCCAGGCAAAAAGGGGCCATGGTAATTGAAACCGAGGCTTGGCACGAGAGATTGACAGGCTGAGCATTTACAGAATATTGTTCTGTAACAGAGCAATATTCTGTAATTGAGTAATGTTCTGTCCATGACTCCAGCCACCTGACCCGAGATATCCCATGAGCCAGACTCTCAGCATGTACCAAAGCGTTGGTCCGTCCGCTTTCAGCAATATGGCCTGCCAGATGGCACCGTACTTCGGCACCATCAACCCGGAAATTTCTGTATTGGCCCCCGGCCGCGGTGAAGTGAAGGTGCCGTTTCGCAAGGAAATCACCAATCACCTGGCGTCCGTTCACGCCATCGCGCTGTGCAACGCGGCAGAACTGGCGGGCGGCATGATGACCGAAGTGTCCATCCCCAGCGGCGCTCGCTGGATTCCTAAAGGCATGAGCGTCGAATATTTGGCCAAGGCCAAAACGTCCATCCACGCGATTGCCGACGGTAGCGAAATCGACTGGCAGACCTCGGGCGACAAGATTGTTCCGGTCGATATCTTCGACGAGGCCGGGGTGAAGGTCTTTACGGCACGCATCACCATGAATGTGAAAGTCGGCTAGATCGCCTGGGTTACCCGCCGTTCCGGGCAGGAGCGGCGGGTCGGGCTTAGGCAACGCGATGTGAACGACATCGGGCGGTCGTACCAATAAGGGGTCACTTGCGGTGTGATCGAATGTGCAGTCAATCGCGGCTTTTCGTTTGGAGCGTCCTGACGGGCCGTTCCGGGATGGGGACCTCAAATTAGCGGGGCGGCGTTTTTTTAAGGTCGAAATTTATCCCTGGCTATGCCCCCAATCGCAGCCAATATGCGATCGATTACGAATGGCAATTTCTGACCGAAAACCAAGGTGCAGCTAGGTGGCTTTCAGTGTGCGTCCATCCATCACGTGAATCGTCCCGGATTTTCTAGACACGTTGTAAGCAGACGGGTATCTCGTCTTGCGTATAAGTTAACTCCTTGCTCACTCGCCCGCTGCATCGGCAGGCGAGTGAGGACGCCCTTCAGAAAGGCATACGCAAACGCGCTAATGCGCAGTTTTCATCGGCCCGAGGATGGAAAACGCATAAGTCGTCATCCTGCCCAAAGGGCTGTATGGCGATTGGCTGAGGCCTCTCTGCTGCGGGACAGTATGGGGTTAATGCGGCAATATCCAGCGGATCGCCTGTTAAGCGAGGCTTGCTAGAACAGGCCGGCTGGTATTCCCAGAACAGCACTGACCATTTGTCCAAAATTAAACATTTTTGTGCTGATTTGTTGCCCTTATCTGTAGCGCTTGGCATTATTTGGCCATTACTCGACGCTGGCGCAGGGATGGCCGCGACACTCACCTATTTCTGTGCGTCCTCTTGGGCGTCAGCCTAGTGCCTTCCTATCTCTGCATCCCCTCCATTTCTGATTTTTGTGGTTCACATAAATGAGTTTTTTTCGAAAGCTGCTGGCTTTCATCGTCCAACTATTCAGTCGGAAGGATGAGCCGGATAGCGATGTACTGCCGAACATTGATCCTGAGAAAATCCAACGGGAACTTCGTGTTGTTGAGCTAGCAAAGCTGCGTGGAGCAGCGGGTGTGCCGTCTAGTACAGCGACCCAGTTGTCAGATGTTGAGCACAGTATTCGAGGGACGCTCGGAAGAATGCGCGAGCAGATACTCAAGTACGGCGAGCGGTCGCTCAAAATTCTGGATAACCGCTTGGACTCGATTGATGTGACCCGGGAGATCAAGCGCACGATTGCATTGGGTGAGGAGTTTGAGCGAAACGCTGATCAAGACATTTCAAAAATGGACGGCGAGCTAACGGAGCTTCAGCAGGTAGCTGAGGATAAGGCCCGTGCGCTGGAGGCGTTTCGCGAGCAGCACAAGTTGCAAGGTCGGCTTGCAGAGGCGTCCGATGGAGATGCGAAATGGAAGAATGGCGGCCTGCTGATCGCGATGATTGTCATTGAGGGGGCGGGAAACGCCTTTTTGTTTTCAGAGGGCATCGCCAGCGGTTATGTCGGCGGATTTGTAACTGCATTGATGCTTTCGGCATTTAACGTATTTGTATGCTTCTTTCTCGGTAGGGCCAGTACTTATAAAAACCATATAAAATCCTCTCTGGCTTTTGCAGGATATTTCGCGTTCGTTGCCTCCTTGCTGAGCATGGTCACTGTTGGTCTAGGAACTGCGTATTTCCGTTTTGTGTTGCCTCAACTGGAAGATGAATCGCAATCAGCGATTGCGCTGATTCTCGGCTATGTCCACACGTCGGTCCTTCCATTTCAGGACATCAGCACGTGCGCGTTATTTGCCCTGACGGTTATTTTCGGGCTGATGGCTGTTTATAAAGGTTATACCTGGACAGATCGTTATCCAGGGTACGCGAGGGTTTACCTGGCTTACGAAGACGCGCAACGGAGTTATGTTTTTGTAATTGAGGCGTTACGACAAGTGCTTGAACAGCGCAAGGTCGAATCCTTGCTGCTGATCGACCAGAACGTTGATCGTGCCTCATCCGCCATCCAAAACTTCAAGCGAAGTATGAGCCAAAAAGCGGTCATCAAGAAAGTTGTGGATGAGCGCATGGTGCTGGCTGACGAAACACTGACCAGTCTGGTTCGGACATACCGAATTGAAAACGAAATGGCCCGCCCTCGCGATAATCCACCGCCGGCCTATTTCGACGAGCCGGTGACTTTTGTTAAGGCTGAGATGCCCGACTTTGGCACCGAAAAGGACGAGCTAAAACTGGCCGAACAAGAACGCTTGATGCACGAAATGATCTCCAGTCTCGAGACGATCAGAGCCCGAATCCAATCGTCCTTTAACCAGAAATACGATCAAGTACAGCCGCTGCAGCAGCTATTTTAAGGAGAGCAGAATGGCAATTTATGCCCAGAAAAAAGGGCTTTCCGGTAAAGTTGTCGGCGTAATGTTCGGTGGTGTCGCCCTGATTGCGGCCAGCGCGATGATTTATATCAACTTCACCCGTGAAACCTTCGATAAGGAGACTCTTTGCCCGTCTACAGGGCCTAAAGGGCAATACGTGGTGTTGATCGACAACACCTCGCCGTTCCCGTTTACTCAGAAAGTTGCTTTGGGCCAACGGCTGAAAACAATGGTCACTGAGGAGCTGCCCGAGGGCTACCTGCTCTCGGTGTTTCTGCTCGGTGAAGACTTCAAAAGCAATGAAAAACCGTTATTTGAACGCTGCAATCCTGGGCAGTGGAAGGATAGAAACCAACAGACCAATAACAAAAAGTTTGTTGATCGTGACTTTAACCAGAAATTCGTAAAGCCGTTCGATGACATCGTGCACAAGATCTCGCTGGAAGAACGCAGCAAAAACTCGCCCATTTTCCAGATGCTGCAGCTGGTAGGCATCAATGGATTTGAGCGTGCGCATGTGTCAGGTGAGCGCAGGCTGGTGATTTACTCGGACATGCTGGCAAACATGCCGGAGTTCAGCATGTATAAGGCCTCCTTGCCGCAGTACGCGGAGTTTCGCAAGACTGCTTATGGGCAAAATGCTGCAGCGCCGGGCCTGAACGGTAGCAGTGTGGCGATCAATTTGTTGGCGGCTGATCAAAAAGCGCTGCAGAGCAACAAGTTGGCCGTATTCTGGGAGCAATATTTTCAAGATAACGGTGTATCCGTGGAAGGGTTTTCCCGGGTTGAGGGGCTGTAAATGGACGTCAATAAATGGATCAGGCGCGTCAGCACCTACTTTGCGATCGCCGTAGTACTGAAAATCAGCCTGTCGATTGCCAGTCTGTTGCTAAAAGACCCTAAGTGGCTAGGGTTTGTTTTTCCACTTTCGGTGATGGTGGGCTATTGGGCCATTGGCTATACGGTTCGACAAAAATGGGACAAGCAACTCACCCTGGCAAAATTTGCCGACTCGGTTTACTACCTGGGCTTTCTATTCACTGTGGCCAGCATCATCATCTGCTTGCTGGATATTGAGAGCCTAGGCGATAACCTGAATGGAATGGCTACTCGGTTTGGCGCCGCAATGGTCAGTACCGCGCTGGGTATGTTGGCGCGGGTTACTCATACCGGATTTCGTATCGACGCTAACGACGCGGTCAGAAGTGTCGAAGAGCGGGCGATTCACGCGGCCGAAAACCTCGCGATCTCCTTTGACAATAGCTTTCAGCAGCTCGAAGTGTTCCGGGATAAAGTCGGTGTCGCTTCCCGAGAGGCGGTGCAGAGTGTCAAGGAGCAGGTCAAGGCGCTGTATGAGCACAACATCACCGCCACCGATGCTTACTTTGCCAATGCTACGCAGCAGAGCAATGAAGCCTTCTCGCTCATCCTGGAAAACACTCGGCAAGCCAGTGACAAATTGTTGATCACTATCAATGAACTGGCCGAAAAGAGCACCATCACGTTGCGTCAGATGGAAGATAACGCGTTGGATTTCGGCACGATGGCGCGTGATCGTGTAGAGCAAATGATCTTTCCAGATGACCTGTTCACCCGCAAATTGGGTGGTTCAATCGATACCTTGGCAGGCACAACGGACAGTGTCAGTGAAGGTGTTGCATGCCTCGCCGAAGATGTCAAAACTGCCACCCGCCAAGTCACCACGGCCATACGCAATCTGAACGCCAAAACTCAGACGCTGGATGAGAATCTGGTTGCTGTAGGTGCCATTGTGACCAGCCAGGAGCGTCTGGTGGATGCGATGAAACAGCAGAGCAAAGAGGTCATGGACAGCGTTGAGCGTGTGCAGAAAGAGTACCTGGATTCGCTGGACGACCAACAAGAGGAGTACCTCAACGAAATCAAGACTCGCCAGCAATCGGTTGAACGCATTGCAGACAAGCTGGAGGCCCTGAGCATTCGAATCGAAAACGCCGATACGGTAGAGCGACTGAGTACTGAAGTCACTGATACCCTGAAGGGTGTACGTGAGGTCACTCAGACCAACCGAGACGTTTTGGCTGAGCGTCTTGAGCTCAGCCTGGCGCCGCTGATCCAGGCACTGGTTGAGAGTAATGAAAGGAATCAGGGGATCGCTGCACGTATGGAGCAGCACAATCGTGTGATCGAAACCGTTCACAGCCAGATGGATGCCCTGATCACTAAGATCGGCGACGTATCGATTGGGGAGTCGGCCAATCAACATGCTGAGCCTGCCCGCCCGGCTGATGCGAGAACCGCCTGATGAGCGGAAAGAACGATCAGGTTTTTCAGCTCTCACTTACCGAAATCTTTATCATCGTCTGCTTTATTTTGTTGTTGCTAATGGGGTACCAGATTTTTAAGTTAACCCATAAAAATCAGGCGTTGAATGAGAAAATGGCCGCCTTCCAAGATCTGGATATACGTGAAAAGGCGATCAGTACAGC
The DNA here is from genome assembly GCF_042015035.1 of Pseudomonas gorinensis. Classification (NCBI taxonomy): domain Bacteria; kingdom Pseudomonadati; phylum Pseudomonadota; class Gammaproteobacteria; order Pseudomonadales; family Pseudomonadaceae; genus Pseudomonas; species Pseudomonas gorinensis. The sequence continues at coordinate 3,996,800 of NZ_CP167125.1, read as the reverse complement.
AGCCGAGGCCTTGAAGGCACGTATGACCGCATTAGGTGTGCGTAAGCCTGATGAGATCATCAGCAAACTGATAGATGCCTCCAAAGCCAATGCAGAGCTGGATCGCTTGAAAGTGCTCTTGACCCAAAAAGATCAAGAGCTGACTGCTCTTGCAGCCATCGAAAAAGCGTTGATGGAAGTGGCTGGCCAGAAGAAAGGTGATGACGCCAAGCAACTGATACTAGAAACCATGATGTCGTTTGAGCAGTTGAAAAAGCTGGTTGTCGATCCTGATGACGAAAGCGACGCGCAGCCTACCGATGTGGTGAAGCGTGTCGCGGCGTTAAAGGCTCAGGAAGACATGCTAGGGGCAGCTTTCGGGACAACAAATGATCAACTCCAGCAAACAATCAAGCATGCTGTGGCCTTGATTCAGGCAGAAAAAAGTGGCGTAAATCCGGTTGAGTTGCAGAGAGCGAATAAAGACTTACGGGGCCAAGTTCAGTTTCTGCAGAACCGCTTAAATAAGGGGCGCGGCGGCGACCTTCCACCGTGTTGGGTGAATGAGGTCACGGGCAAGCCGGAGATGTTCCTCACGGTCAAACTCAGTGAGAACAATCTCACATTCGAACCTGCCTGGCCGCCTGCCCGTCAGGAGGACGCGATGGCGCTGCCAGGTATTGGCGAGTTGATGTCCTCTACCACCCGCACCTATGAAAGCTTTATTCAAGCGGCTAAACCGGTATCGGATTTGGGTTCACAAAAAGAGTGTAAGTACTACGTGCGTTTGGCTAGCCAGATTCAGGATGCAGTTACGTCTGATCGGCGCCGGCTGACAGTTGAGAATTTATTTTACAAAGTGGAAGTCAGGCGGTAAGGGATTCGTCTTGAAATACCGTGGTGTTGTTCGGACAGGAGATTGTCCGAACAACACCAACCTCTCAAGGTTTAGATTCAGCTCATCGACTGTCTTTGGGCAAAGCAAACAGCGGTTGAGATATCGAGCGATATGGAAGCAAAAGACTTCACGAGCAACGATTCCGGCAACGCCCAATCCCACTTTTCGCGCAACATGTTCTGTACGTCCTCCAAAATCGAATTGAGGTCACTTGGGTCCAGGCCTCCAACAACCGCAAGTGCCTCTTTTGCCTGATCGATATTCGCATCGATTTCTATAGCCAGACCCGAGTTATCACAAAAAAGGCCCGCATGATTAAGCAGCAGCCTTAATGCATCATTAGCGTAATCACCCAACCAACTAATCAAATAACATTTCCCACCCGACTCGATAAGGTACCGCTCACCAAGCCCCAATAAGGCAAAAGTTTTCCGGGCCTCTTCGAGTAAAGCTTTGGCACCATGATCGATAAAAGGGCAGGGGCTGGAGTCCGCTAAGACTGCTCGCATCTCCGCGCGTACGGCGTCATGTACCATTGCGCCCAAGCCATCGAACTGTGGAGGAGCACCGCCGCGTGCCGCTGAGACGATGATGACCTTGGCCTGCAGGTCAACATCACGCACCTGCCATCGACGGCCACCGAAGATAATGCGTTGGTCTTTGGTCAGCGGACGGCTAACGGGGACCGAGCCCAAGGCTTTACCGTCGCATACCAGACGGAATTCTTCATCGCTAGTGAATGCGCTGTAGAACTCATAGTGATTGATCATGCGCTCACCAACTGTTCCAGGCAGCAGCAATCCTGAGCTGTCCTGGACAATCAATTCGTGCTCCCCAAGAGATTTGAGTAGTTTCACAAAGTCCGGTTTTTCAATACCTTGAAATGCGCCTTCAGCAATCAAGTTTTTCCATAGGTCGGCAGCCGAAGCGCCGCCGCATTGAGCAATGATAGAAAGGCATTGCTGAACCAAGGTGGAGGCATGAATGCCCTGCGCTCTGGGAGGTTCAAACCAACCTCTGGTCAGCAGTCGAACCATGGCAATTGTTTGTACCAACCCTTGGCGTAATTGGTCGGATAAGCCAGATTTATCCGTGAGCGGTGATTCTTTACAGTAAACGCGTAACGTTGCTTTCTCTCCTGGGCGTCTGCCGGAACGCCCTAAACGTTGACGCAGACTTGCCACGGAAGGTGGGGCACCAATTTGCACCACCGTTTTGATACTGCCGATGTCTATTCCGAGTTCAAGGGTTGTAGTGCAAATCGCCGATGCTGGCCGGTCTCCGGCTTTCAGCGCATGTTCAGCCTGCTCCCGCAAGTCTTTCGAGAGACTGCCGTGATGAGGCCAGAACTCGTTGGGCACGCCGTCTTTCTCGCATCGTCGGCGCAGTTGGTCTGCGTACCATTCAACCTGGGACCGACTATTCGGGAATATCAAGTTATTGCTGCCGCGTAGTACCTGGTAGAGATGCTCCGCAATCGCGAAGTCGGGGCTTGCCTCATTTTCCGTTTCGTCTTCATTCCCCTCATGCTCATTGGGTTGAGCAGGTTTCTTTTTAAGCTCGCTCATTGGCGGCTGAATGTAGCCGCGAACTTGCACCTGAAGTGTCTGGTTAGCGTTTTTCGATTCAATAACGGTAACGTTATCGGCATTGGCTGGGCGCAAAAACGCTGACGCCATCTGCATATCGCCGAGGGTGGCTGAAAGCCCAACCCTAGGAAGGCGCCTCCCCGCAGCAAGTTCAACCCTGTGCATCAATGACTGAAGTTGTTTGCCTCGCTCACTGCCGATGAAAGCGTGTAGTTCGTCCACGACGATATAGCGCAGGTGTTGGAATACCCCGCCGAGACTTGAGCCACGGTTGACGAACAATGCTTCAAGAGATTCGGGAGTGATCAGCAGCACGCCTTCAGATGATTTGAGAAAACGGTGTTTTTTGCTGGATGAAACATCTCCGTGCCAAGCGACAACAGGGATCTCAAGCTGCTCACAGAGTCGGCTTAACCTGTCCCATTGATCGTTAATCAAGGCCTTGAGCGGACTGATATACAGCACCGCGCCAGGCGGATCATCGTTATTGAGCAGATTCGTCAGGATGGGCAAGAAGGCGGCTTCGGTTTTGCCAGCGGCTGTTGCTGCGGCGATGATGACGTCCTGATCGGCGTGCACCAAAACAGGCACGGCCCATTCCTGGGCGTCGCGAAGGGAGGTCCAACCTTCAGCCCAAATCCAGCGCTGGATTCGGGGCTCTAGCTGTTCGAAGCCTGATGAATCAGAGTGTGAAGGTGGCAAGTTCATCGTCCGCATCGACCTTCATATCATCCTCACCGCCGGAATCCTTGGCGACCTCGACCGCCCCTAGCAGTGTTCGCCAATCGGCCCCTGGGTTTTGCTCCAGGATGGCCAGTAGATTGATGAACGCTGTGATTGTGGTGCGCGGTGTGCGGAAGTAGGCTTCCCCTAGGCGTTGGTTGCAGTGAGCCATAAACAGAGGAAGCGCCTCGTCAGGCAGCAAATACTTTTCGGCATCGCCGCCGGCATATACGTGGCGGAGTTTTTGAAGCAGTACGTAGAAGTCCTCAGGGGTAAGACTGGTAAGGCGAATGACCGGCCCCGAGAGATCCACCAGTCCGGTTTTGGCAAACGAGTTCTCAGCCAATCGCGACTGCAGGGCGGGGTAGCTGAATAACCCTCGACGAGTGTCCATCAAAAACTCGGGCGTGCCGCCTAGCACGAAACCCAATCCTTCGGATGACCCTTGCAATGAGTCGTTGAGGATGCGGAGGATCTGTTCGTAGTTGGCATTACGAGCCTGCGTATTCGCCAGTTTGTAGAGGTTAACCAGTTCGTCGAGGCATATCATCAGGCCACCGAACCCTGCGAGTCTGACGAACCTGGAAAGCAATTTGAGCTGGTCGTAGACGGAGGCGTCGTCAATGATCGTCCGCACGCTCAGGGCAGCGCGGGCATCGGTTTTGGTGGTGAATTCTCCGCGTAGCCAACGAATGGCGTCCGCCTTCAGTTGCTCATTGCCTTCCTCAAAGCCGCGGCAGTAGGCAGCGATCACCTCGGCAAAGTCATAGCCATTAACCATTTCGGTCAATTCGGCCAAGTGTTTACGAATTACTGTCTCGCTGTCGGTACCCGCTGCCTTGGCTTCTGTTTTGGCCTGGGAAATGAATTTCTCCACGATGCCTTGCATGGCACCACCGTCAGGCTTTGTGCGCGTTGACATATTCTTGGCCAGTTCGGAGTAAAGCGAGCGAGCTTGCCCCCCAGTGGCGTGTAACCGGCGGTCAGGGTTCAAGTCGGCATGCATGGTCACGAGTTTTCGTTCCATGGCGATAGCACGAACCAGGTTCAGAAAGAACGTTTTACCTGCGCCGTACTCGCCTATCACCACCCGAAACGCTGATCCGCTTTCCACCAGGCGTTCGACATCCTTGATCAGAGCATCAAGCTCACCTACACGGCCAACCTGAATCAGGTGCTGACCAACACGTGGCACTACGCCCGCGCGTAACGATTGAATGACCGCATCGCGATCCTTGGCTCTGATAGTGCTCATAGGGCTAATTCTTCCAGGATGTCTGTGTTTATCTCGACCGGGTCGTCGCCTTCTGTGACGGGCATGTCGAATCGTTCAAAAGCCATGTCGTTAATTTGTTCCAGAGCGCCATCGAGCATCAGCTCCATGTCGCTGGCAGCGATTTCCAGTTCTGCGCGGGTCCATTCCGGGCGAGAGATCAACAGGCGGAGGAAGGCCGAGTGTTCCAGATCAAGCCCAGGCACGTCCACGCTCGACTCCGAATTCGGTTCAGCGCTTTCAGTCGGCCGCTCCGGCTCCTCAACCTGATCCTCAGTGAACACCTTGGCGAGGAGGGCGGAGACCTCCGCTGTCTCCCGCTGAAGCTGTGCAATCCGATCATGATCAAGGACGAAACCTTGTTTCGAAGATGAGGCAGGCTGCGCGCCGGGTTCGGCGGATGGGTAAGTGGTGGCAGGCGTCACGGCGATACCCACACCGGCTGCCGCCCCATGGAGGTCGCTGTAAAGCAACTGGCTATCCAATTGCAGTGCCTTATAAACACGCTCCAGCAACTTCACTTCCGCAGGGCTGACGATGCCATCGGCCTGCGCCAGATGAGCGAGGAAGCCGGCAATGGTGCGTTTTGCATCGACGGGCAAGGGATCGAGCTTTTTCTTAAGGCTAGCAAGCGTGGGTGGTTGTTGGAGTTGGATTTGCAGATGTGCTTTGAGGCGTTTGTGATGGGCACCGCTCAAGTGACTCCATGAATCGATATGCTGAGCAAGCAGTGTGATTTCTTCGTTGGAGGTATCACCGTCGGCCGAAGCCACCGCACTGGCCAAATCAAGGGTTACCGATGCAGCGTTGTATGCAGCAGACGCACGGAGTGATCCATCTTCAGGCTGGGTTACAAACAACGCGATCCGGTCCTGGGCTTTTGGCGTCTTGCTACCACCCAGTACGTCGGGTTCCATTCCAATATGCAGCGACTCCAATGCGCGGGCCAGAGCGAGTACTTTGTCTCGAGACAACGCGCCCGCGCTTTTAAAGCGTCCTGCGAGCTCTCCAAAACTCATGACGATCAGGTCGTTACCAATCCTAGACCGCAACTCATCCAATTCATCGTGGGCTGCCTTCGGCCAGAGCGCGACAGGAAGCTGCAGGAGCCCCTCAAGTGCCTCTGCGCTTTCAGGGTTTCTTCCCAAATAACGGCTGTAGGGCTCAACTTCGTTGGTGCATTGCTCGACCAGCAGTTGCAAAATTTTACGTGTGCCCGAGGTTGCCATGATGTCAGGTAGATCCCCCAGGGTAAGCGTGGGGGCCTTTATTACGGCAGAGGCAGGGCGATAGCTGGCCTTCAGCTTGGTTTTGTTCTGCGCCAATGTCAGGCCCGCAGGATAAGTGTTTTCGTACTTGAGCTTGAACAAGCGTGAAAACACATCTTTGCAGCGTATGACTGGCGTGCGTTTACTGATGTTGGGGTCAGCCAACGCCCATGCCAGTGCCCAATCGGCATTCAGCGGATGCTTATTGGCTGCGTGCTGACCTAAACCAATGCGCAGCGGCAAAGGCATTTCGTAGCTGTGTTCGGCCACATTGGGTGGCAGGCCAAGGTAGAGATTCGCGTCAACAACGCGGTTGCCTAGGTAGTCAAGGAAGCCTTCTGCATAGCCTCGGAATGACCCATTTCCTCTATAAATACTCAGTAGACGCCGGACCTCGTCGACTATTAGAGGAACCTCATTAATGACCTTTGAATCGTAAATGGGATCAATGAGGGCTCGACGTTCTAAACCGTAGAAAAACAAAAATACATAGCCGGTATCCGCCAACGGATCACTACGCCCACCTGCGAGCCATTGCAGGTATCCGCGTCGCGCTTGCGGTGTAATGGAGTGAAAGCTCGGCCAATAAGACATCAGTCGCTCATTGAGGTCGACGTAGTTCTTGGCAATCCGAAGCTTTGGGTTGATCAGTGAAGGCTCTTGAGCATCATGTGTGCTACCGAGTGTGCTCCCGATATAAAACATGCCGCCAGGCAGGGAGAAGCCGGCAACTTCGATGATTTCGCCAGCAGGCACCCAGCGGGCGTCGGCCTTCTGTGAGCTGATACTTGGAATTTTAAAGGTATTGGCAGGGGGAGAGCCGAGTTGCACCGTATAAAACTCGGGGCTTTCCTCATTGTCCCTATTGCTCGTCGAGACTTCACGCATGGAAAACGTTACGCCCAAGCTTTGTGGCTGTTGCGGGCGTACATTCTTTGCAGCGGATGCTTGAAGCTGATTGAGCCGGCGTTTTCCGCGTTCGGCCAGCAGCCACATAATGGTGCCGATACCCGCTATGACACCGATCGCTATCCAGGCATTTTTTGGGATAGCAGCGAGAGCACTGAATGCCAGAGCAAAAATAATAAGTATGCCGGTGCCACCGGAGTTTTTTGCTTTCTTCCTTGCCATGTGTCATTTCAACCTTGAAAAATGGGTGCTGGCGCAATGGCAGTATCCAATATTTCTAACGCTTGAGCCAATGGCTTGGCTGAGCAGATGATCGGAAAGTTGAACGATCTTGGATGTAGGTCATTTCAGCTCAAGATTTGATGCTTAACGCATTTCATCTGAACGTCACGGCGTTTACGTGAGCCATCCTCAGTAATTTCAAGCATCAGTAGTGAGACCTGCCTGACAACAACTTGAGTCTAACGAAGCCTTCCGCCCCCATTAGTAGATACGGACCATATACCCAGGCGGATATTCCTGTGGGACGCTCGGTTAATCGCTGGTTCGACACGCCGTTCGAGCATCCGTGGTTGCCGGCAGTGGCGGATTATTTCCAGCGCTTGAGCGAACTTGCCGGATCCCTCCTGCAGGGCATAGGTGCCACGGGGTGGCGTAGGGGCGCCCTGATGCAGTGTCCTGCTGGCCCTCGGCATCGTTGGAAACGATCACGTGCCGCTGTCGTCTTGGCCGAATGATGGTGCGCTACCATCATTGTCGATCACACGACTCCTCACTTCTTCTCGTATGGAGGTTCTCAGCTATTAACTGAAGTTATCGACTAGCGCTCACGGCGGCTGGGAACGACGCCGGGGAGACTTTTCGAGAACGGAACTGTTGAGCCTTAGACTGAGGGCATCCTTTTCAAAACATCCAAAGCATGCCCTCAGATGTGCCCCCAATGTACCAATCCACTGGAAGTGGATGGAGCTCCATGGTTTGTGGAAAGGCAAAAATGATCAGATGAACAGCCTGCCCGACGACGCCTAGAGACTCTCAGGATCGCCGAAAAACATTTTGACTGGGCTCTAGGACGGTAGTTATCACCCGAAAAAATCGAATCGTGCCCCCAGTTTTGCCCCCTTTATCAACCAGCTGATTCTCGCCAACTATCCACCCGGTGCTTATTTCAACTTACTTCTGGGGCGCATGCTGTCGATTTTCCCCTACGGCACCCTGACCTGCCGATGGCCGCAGCTGAACAGGCGAGTATCGTACTTCTGGAGCGTGATTCCGTTCTTCTGCGAGTTACGACCGAACGTTTATGTCGCGCTGGCCTGCAACGGCCACGGCACTTGCTGGGCGCGCCGAAGCCGGCGTGAAATCCGCCTGAGCCGATACTGTTGAACGAAATGAACTTCACCCTTCATAGCGAGCAGTTAAACGCGGGGCTGGAGGGCTGATCGAGAGCTAGTAGCTGACAGCGCTGTGGGCATCAGGGCACTTACGCTTTGACGCTGGGGCCATCGATGCACTCCATGACCCACCGCAGCAGTTTGTCCGACTTGCTCGTGGACCCTTGAGCGCCATTCTGCAGCGCCAGATCGTGGTGTTCAGGCAGATCTGAGCTGGCGTAGATGAAATAAGGGGTCAGGTTGCCTGCTTCGCGCAGGGCCTTGAGCAAGACATAGCCTTCAGCCGATCCCTCCCTACGGCCCATATCGGAAATGATCACGGCAAAACGGCGCTTCTCAAGCGTCTCCAAGGCCTCGTCGGTGGACAGCGCCAAGGTGCAGCGCACTTGTTGGGAGGCCAGAGCGTGGCGCTCCCACTCGTTGTTACCCGGCCGATCGTCGACCCACAGGACCTGACGCATCCAGCGACTGTCGCTAATGGCCGACAGTGGCTCCTCGAACACCCTCACCGTCCTGCCATCGCTGAACGCGATGCGTTGCCCGGTCGCCGAAAGTCCCAGCCTCACATGCCTGACCTCGGCGAGCGCGGTGATGACCTGCCAGCTGTTCAGTCGGGTCATGCTCAGGGTGTCCCATAGGTCCAGACGTCCATACGCAGTCAACGTGGCGAAGCGATGGCCATCGGCGCTTGCCGCCGCCTCTCGCAAGATGCCGTTAAGGTACCGGGGTTGCCGGTCGAGCAACGGCTGCGACGTGCGGTTGGAAACCCGCATATCATGGATCGAACCCTGGTGCAGGAAGCCTGCCGCGGTAATGGCGAAGACGGAGTCATCCAGCGTCCAGCCGGCAAATATCTGGTCATGCAACAAGGTATGCACGTTGTCCTCCTTGCGCAGGTCGCAGATGGACAGCAGGGGGACTTCGGGGGGGTGGAGTTTTCTGGCAGTGCTGGGGGACAGCAAGCGGGGTTCCTCTCCTGCGATCCACCAGCGCCGGTCCAAGGGTGAAAAGACCGGTCGTCGTGGGATGCCTTCACCTGAAATCACCTCTTTCAGAGGGGCGTTTTGATCCTCTCGGTCGCGCTTGATGTAGGTCGAGCCTTGCGCATCCATGCAGACCAATTGCTCCGCACCGGGCTGCTCGTTTCGAGACCCGCGAGGTGTTTCGAGTGCGGGACGGACGAACAGGTGAGTCAACGGAATTGACGAACGATGGAAGGCCAGCAGCCCGCTGTCGATGTCGCCACTCAGGCTTTTGCGACCCACATTCAATGCGGCCACTGTCGTTGCCGCACCATCATGGCTTGCGATGCCGATCTGGTTCTCCGAGAGCCACGTCATGGCCGTTATCGGCTCGTTCTCCGTAGGTAACAACCGCTGTATTCGTTTGCAAAGTGTATTGGTCAGCCAACTCAGCTTCGCCCAGAACTCAGAAGTCGATAGGTACCCAGATGCCTGCAGATCACGCTCTTTCAGGTGAATGGTTTTGTGGATCAGAGGATGGGCGGAACGCTTTGCGCCCATCTCCACGCAAGAGGAGAGGATGTTCTTGCGCGCGATGAAACGTTCTATCGCGGTAAACTGCAGCGGTTGGGCATGGGCCCAGCGTGAATACTCGCTCGTCTGGAATATCAACAAGGCCTGAGCCGGATTTCGCCGGTTGTTCAACACGATGGGATTGCGCAGCCGCTTGATCCGGACACGACCCGGCAGGCGCGCCATCAGTGCTTCGCTGAGGCGACGAACGATCATCTTGATGGCTTCGAGCTTTCCGCCTTCGTCCTCAGGCCCTGCCGGCACCCACCAGTACAGGACCAAGGTCGGTTTTCTGATGCTGGCGACGTTTTTCTGCTGGCGCAGGGTCCTGCTGTCGGTTTCGTGGGCCGGTCGCCAGAGATCGATCCCGCTGAAGGTGCGAATCGCCAGGCGTTCTTCATCGAAAGGCGACCATTGCAGTTCCTGGACCGGTTCACGCAACGTGCGTGTCCACTGGTTCTGTGCGGACTGCAAGGGTGGAGCTGGTTTGGGCGCAGGTGATCCTTGGTCCGGGTCGGGCTCCGTAGAATGTACTGGTGTCGGCTTTCCGGGTTTTTGCGCTGTGCTGCTGGTCGCGCGCGGCCGCAGGCCGATCCGTTCGAGAAACCCCCGGGAAACCATGGCGAATGCTTGGTGCTCGGACGACAGCTCGTGCAACTGTTCGTCACTCCAGGTCTCTACCACCGCACGCATGTCCAGGGTGCTGTCATGCATGCGTTCCAGATAGCGTCCGACGAGCAACTGCGTCTCCAGCCCCAAGACCTTGGGCATGCCTTGCTGCAACAGGGGGCGCACGCCTTCGATGAAATCGTAGGTCAGGGTATCGGCTGGGGTGTCAGCGGATGAGGGCTGTACTTTCAGCAAGCCACCGAGGACAAATTCGGCCAAATGCGAGGTATCCGAGTGTGGCAGCATCGCCTGCTGTACCCAGCGCATCACCGGGAAGCTCAGCGGTGCGGTCACCGACAGGTGCTGGGCAAGTAGTCGGGCAAGGGGGGACGACGCCATGCGGTATTGCATGGCCAGGCGCTTGGCGTCCACAGGAGGCGACGTCTGCTCTTGCACCTCATCCGCCGCTGGCACTTCCGGTTCACGCTCATCCAGCAGGATGGCGGCCATCGACCCTGCGCGCCCCATCAGCAGCCTGGCCCAAGCACTCAAGGGCTGAACCGCCAGTTCGACCAAGGGAATGGCCAGCCGGGCATCGTCGCGTACCGCAGCGTTGCTGAGGTGGAGTACGCGGACATCCAGCGCGCGTGCAGGAACCAATGCCCGTGCGCTGCTGACTGAGGCGTCCGGGGTGCCGGTCCAGGTCCGTGACCATAAGCGGCCGGGCAGGGTGTGCAGCAGCGCAACCGGCTGGCGCGCCGCCAGGCCGCGCAGCAGTTTCAGGTAGGTGCCGTCCCACCATCCGTTGCTGGTGAAGTCGCTGGCGATCAGGATGATCTCCCCAGGCCACCATTTGATGCGCTCTGCCGACCGCTCGACGCCGATGGGCTGGCCTTGCCGGTCGAGTTCACTAAGCACCGCCATGGGCGCTTCTGCGCCGGCTTCGCGCTCGCCCAGCGACCACTCGCGCTGCAACTTGAAGGTGCCCTGGCCATGGAACAATGCCGCCAGCTCATCTAACGGCTGCGTCCACAGGGCGTTGGTGCCGCTGCGTTCCCTGATCAGGCTCAGACGCAGCGAGCGGCGCGAACCTGGCATGAACACCGGCTTCAGTGCTTGCAGGCTGTCCTCGGCGACGCTTCGGACCATCGCCCGTTCGTCGAGCCGTTGCGAAGGTTGGCGGTGTTGTGAGCGCAGTTGCTTCACTGCGCGCTTGAACGCGGCGCGCTCGGGCAGCGAGGGAAGAACGCCAAGCGCTGCCGTCTGTCCCGCGACCGGGCTTGCGGCAGTCGGGACGAGCGGGATGTCATCGACGACTGGCGAGGTTGGAGGCGGGCTCTCGACCGTGGCCGGCAGGGCGGGCGTGCTAGTAGACGTGTCGATGGGCGCCTCCACGTCTTCCTGCCATGCAGGCTCGCTGGGGCGCTGCGCGAGCGGCTTCTCTGCGGCGTTATGCGCGCCCATGGCCATTCGCAGCCACAGTGTGTTGGCGATACTGTCGCTGTCCACCGACGCGCCACTTTCGCGCAACGCCTTTATCAACGTGTCGAGCATGGTCGTGTCAGCTCAGTGGGCGGGTCAGCAGGTCGTAAAACTTCTGCGCTTCGTCAGGCGTGCCCTGGTTGACCTTGTGGATCAGGTAGGCAGCGTTCAGCAGCTGGTCGGTGGCGCTGACCGTATCGTTCTCGGCAAATTCCGAGATGTACTTCTGCACCTTGGCGGCGGCCTCGCTCCCCATCTGTGCTTCGACGATCTTCGTCAGCGCCTTGTCATCCGGTGCCTGCAATTCGATGCGAATGCAGCGGCGCAAGAATGCCGCAGGGAACTCCCGTTCGTCGTTGCTGGTGAAGACGATGAACGGAAACTCATGGCACTGCACCCGTCCGCCCCTGATCCTGGCTTTCTCAACCTGTGCTGTCATGACCTTGGCGGACGATGCGACCCGTACCTCCACCTCTTCGCATTCATCTCGCTGCAACTCTGGGATCTCGAACCAGCCCTCTTCCAGCGCGTTGAGCAGGTCGTTGGGCAGGTCAGGGTCTGCCTTGTCGAGTTCATCGATCAGCAGCGCCCGCGGGCGCTTCGACGGCAGCAACGCTGTACCGAGGGCTTGCAGGCGAATGTACTTGCCAATGTCCGGCGCCGAGCCGCCGCTCAGGCTCTGGTCGCGCAGGCGGCCGATGGCATCGTAGTCGTACAGGCCATTTTCCAGGGTCGTGCGCGAATTCACCGGCCAGACCAGCACCGGGCCCAGTTTCAGTTCGTAGGCGATACGGTAGATCAGCGAGCTTTTTCCGGTGCCTGGAGGGCCGGTGACCAATAATGGACGACGGAGAATCAGGGCGGCGTTGATCGCATCGATGATTGCGGGCGGCGTCTGGTAGGCCCTAGCATGATCCCAGTAGCGGTCGTCATCCTCGACTGATCCGCAGTCGTACAGTTGATCGGCGGCCGGTTCGACGAAAGTGCGCCACGGTGGTGCGGGAGGCAGGGTAACGGTCGCAGGTTTGCGCTCACCCGAAAAAATGTGCCACTGGGTCATGTTCATGTCCTTTAGGAGGGTTGCTTGAAGCGACTGGAAAAGCCGCCAGCACCGTCTGGAATCTGGTCGGGGTTGTCAAATATGCAGGTAATGCCATGCTGCCCTTGGGCGTTGAGTGTGGCCAACTCGGTGCGGGTCTGGTGCAGGTAGGCAAACAGCCCGCTTTCCACGATCGCAGTGACCTGCTCCATATGCGCAGGCTCGCACCATGTGGCACAGGCTGCGCCTTGCTTGAGCAACCGCTCGAGGTCGGCCCTCTGGGTGTCTAGGTGCGCTGTGCCGTGCCAAAGCCAGTCACTGCGGGGCATCGCGGTGCCGGAGGAGAGCCAGGCCATTTTCGGCGGTCGCCCGCTGTTGACCTTGGCGTCCTTCCAGTGGCGTTTCCACACACGATTCCAGCGCTCGTCGGTCCAGCGCTCCAGAATGCGCAACGCCAGCAGCGACTCGCCATGGCCCAGGTACGCGGGTACCTCATCCCGGATGAACTCAAGGCCGGTATAGGGCTGGAAAAGATCCGCCGCCGGCACCACGACTTCGAACAGGGTGGTGCGATACACGCATGGACTGGCGCAGAGTTGCTCCAGCACACTACGCAGGCGTTCGGTCAGGCTGGACTGAGGCGTCGTGAAGGGCTCCATGTCGGTGGGCTCGTCATTAGAGTACGTCCACACCCGAGTTTCGTTTGGGTTTTGGCTACCGCGCAGGTCGATGATGATGAGGTCTGCTCTTGCCATCGCCTCGTTCTCGAAATGGCCCTTCAACTGGTTTACAGCGGGCCTGTCGTGAGCGCCGGGCCATTTGAGGATCCAGTTAAAGACCTTCTCGATGTCGGCGTCCCAATTCGTGCTGCCGCAGTTCTCCTTGAGCTGGACCATCACCGAATGCAGGTGGATCGCGAACTGTTCAATGTTCGTCAGCCCGCAATCCTCGGGGGCGACCAGTCCGTCCAGCAACTGCAGCAGCGACAGGGGGCGGGTCGGGCGCTCTGATGTTCCGCGCCGGAACCGTCGGGAGATGGCCTGGATAAAATCCGTGGTCATCCCTTGGCTTGTGCCGAGTATCCGTTCCAGTTCCGCCAGAGCGCCTTGGTCGGTGGCGAGGGAACCCAAGACTTGCGACTGCTCCTCCATGTTGTGATCGCGATAGGAGACGGACATCCGGTTGTTGAGAGCCCAGGGAGAGGCGTCCATCGCCTTGCGCACCTCTTCGATATTCAGCCCTTCCAATGTGTCCTGGCCTGCAAGGGCCTTCATGAGGGCGGAGGAAAACCCCCCGGTCTGTCGTACTTGATCGTTGCCGGCCGATTGGCCGGGACGTGCGGCGTTGAAGATATATTGATGGCTATCAGGCACCGTCCTTGGTGAATCTTGAATGGCCAGGCATTTCAGGGGGAGGCCTCCCGGCAGGGTCGCGCAGATGTCCTGGATGATCCACTGGCGGTGGAAGCGGTTCGCGCCGGTGTAGTAGGCGAACCGGTTGGCAATCCCTGTCAGGTTCACCACGTGGCATTGGCGCTCGGAGGCATCGGCAGTAACCAGGTAGCGCTTTGGTGCTTCTCCACCTTCCCACAGGCCATGACCGCCCAGGTAAAGGACCAAGGTTTTCACGCCGACACCGTCCGGTGTGAGCAGGTTCTGGGGCTCCAGGATGTCGTCCAGTTCTTGGCGTGTGGGGTTCTGTCGCAGTTCGACGCCTGCGTCGCGCAAACAGGCCTTCAACTGCTCGCGTTGCTCGCCCAGCGCTTCGCTGATGTCGGTGTCCTCGTTGATCAAGACCTTCATGTTGCCTGGGAGGACGCCTTTTTCCAGCAGCCAGTTGGCCATGCGCAGCGCATCCATCGCCGGGCCGTTGAGCGTCCAGCCGGCTTGTCGGTAGCACTCGATACCGACCACGATAGCGTAGGTATTCGCTGCCGAGCCGAGCTTCATGTGCCAAGGGTTTCCAGGAATCCGGCGATCCGCTTCCAGACCTCGACGTTGTCCCAGTAGGTGCTATGCGATGCAGGGAAGGGTTGATGGCTGCGGATTTCGCAGTCACTGACCCTGGCGCCGTTGCCCAAGATGGCCTCTGCCTTGAAGGACAGCAGGTCGTCACGATCGTAGATGTTCAGCCAACTGGGCATATGGCCCGGCAATGCGGCGGGTTGCTGGAGTTGGGTTAACGCGCCGATCTCGTACAGAAACGGTGCTTGGGAGCCGGCGGTGATCACGGCCTTGACCTGAGGTGGCGGCGACGAGATCAACAGATCGATGCAAGCGATGCCACCCAGGCTGTGGGCTAGCAGCACCACTGGCGTCTCACCCGCGTCTGCAACCGCCTTGGCGATGATCGAGCGAATTGTTTCGCCCCGGGCCTGGTAGAGCAGGATGTCGCCAACGGCAGGCGTCGCTGCATTGGCGATGCTGTGGCGATAGGTCCGTCCGCCCCAAGCGGCGACCTGAAGCACCGGGTCGGCAACAACTGCGCCAAGGAAGGTGCGTAACGGCTTGGTCACGAAGCTGACGATATCGCCGACCACTCCTCTGACCTGAGCGCCGCTTCCTCCCATGAGGTGGAAGGCCGCCAGTTGCAGCGCGTCGCGGGTGGTGGACGGAACCACGGGTGACCCCGTAGTCATTTGCGCCTGCACCCAACCTGCTGTCACGGCCCGGGCCAGCAACTCGATGAGAGGGTCGAGCCCCTTGCCGCTGTTCTTGCCGAACTGGACGCCCTCGGCGATTGCGCTATCGAGTTCCGGTAAGTTATCGATCGCTTCTATCGCAGCGACGGCGCTACCGTCGACCTTGCCGGGCACGGGGGGCCAGGTGCCAGTGTCGATTGCATTCCGCAGTTCGGCCAGTGCCTTGCGCACTTTAATCACCGGGCTGTCGCCGAAGCCGTCGAAGGCTATGTCACCACTCGTCCTGGCGGCCAGCAACCGCAACTCGACCAGCGGATCGTCGTACAACAGTGCCCATTCGGCGAGGGCTTCGTCTTCGGGCGTTTGCTGGTTGATGGCCCTGGCCTGGTCATACAGCGGCACCGACAAGCCCTTGCCGATATCACTGCCATGGTCGCCCCAATAACAACCCGTCACGGATGCAGCGGGCAGAAAGTGCGCCACATGAGCCTTGACCGTATTGAAGGTGGCTTCGAATGCGGGCAAACGAACGCCCGTGCCGTGCACGAATATGATTTTCATCGTCCGTCCTCTGGATGCTGGCAGCGTTAAATCGGATGGCATATCGCCACGCCGCCCATAATCTTAGCAATTAGGGGAAAAGAGAAGTGGCAGAAAGCCATTTCGGCGAACAATCATAAGATGCTCTAAGGTCCAGACCATCTCCATCCCGGCCTTAGAAGTCCAAGAAGACGTCACTGTGATTGCTGCGCACCCGTCTCGCTTTGCCACTGACCTACTTGCTCGTCCCGAAGCGACGATCTTCCCATACTCCGCTTATTTGATTGGCCTGTCTGGAAGATGGCTCTTTACGGCGCCATTCGATGTTAGGCCGATCGATCTTGGCCCAACCGATGGTCGGAGCATGGAGGTACATGATGGCGACGTTGAGGCCTTCAAGGAATTCTTCGCAGACCTTCTACCAAAAGCCAACGATGCAAGTTGAATTTGCGGATAGCGTCAAGGAGCAGTTGCGAAAGGCGCTCAGAGCGGCGGGTAGTCGAGAGATTGGCAGTGTGTTGATGGGGGAGCAGATTGAGCCCGGTCATTTCCGAGTTGTTGACTTGATGATTGACAGCCAGACGGGAGGGCAAGCGCATTTCGTCCGGAGCTCGGAAGCCCATGCCGAGGCATGAATGCGTTCTTCTGCGAAACCGGGCATCAATATGATCGCTTCAACTACTTGGGTGAGTGGCATTCGCACCCTCGATTCCCGGTGACGCCTAGTGCTCAGGACGTTGAGTCTATGGTCGATCTTGTCAACGGTGAGCGCGGTATCGATTTTGCGGTACTGCTGATCGTTCGGCTGCAATGGTGGCGGAAGATCTCATGTTCTTGCACCTTGTTTCGTCGCCATTTTAGCCCATCACCGGTTGTCATTCTGGAGCATAGATAGTGATAAATTACTTCATTAAATCGCTTATCGATTGGGTCTTCAGGCGATGTTTGCCGGGCGTCACACTGATTCGAGTAGGCGTGCCCCTCTTTGGTCTGGTGCTCGTAGGACTGACAGTCGGCATTACGATTCCAACTTCCCAGGTGCCGTTTAACTTTAGCTGGGATACCTCTGGAAGCTCCGGTGCATTGAGTTGGGGTGTGTTCGCGAGAGCTTGTGTGATTGTATTGCTAGGTGGATGGCTGGTCGTTCGTGATATCCGCCGAGAGAGCCGTAAGAAGGTCATCGTGATCAAGGCCAGAGGGTTGAGAGATTGGCAAGGTCAACCTCTGGCTTCAGCAGTTCCCTCATCAATACTCGGTCGCCGTGAGCAGGTGATCATCGACTTGAGGCAAGGAATTGTAGACGGACAGATCGTGAGCCCAGAGGCTGCAGTACGTCGAATTTCAAGCCTGCCTGATGACATTGCACGACGTTGCGATGGGTTGGATCGATCCGATATATCGTTTGTGCTCGGTGGGCTTGCACCGGTGCCATTGCTTTTTCTCCTCGGAGTGATCGTCGTCGACGAGTCAAACACGGTCATCATGGACTGGGATCGGCTACTGCGTGCCAGGCGTGGGTTGACCGTTGATGATGACGGTAAACGCTTTGTGGTGGCAGGCTTGGATACCTTGCAAGCAGGGGCGACCCGCGTGGCGCTCTGTGTGTCCGCTTCGTACGATGTTTTGGATGTTGATGTGCAGATCACTGAGGCAGTAACGCCCATTATCCGGATGGATCTGGAAGGCCGTGGTACCGACACGCATTGGTCCGAGTTGAAACAACAACTCGCTCAGCTGTTTCTCGATACAGTGATTTCCTTGGTTCGAAAAGGCGTTACAGAAATAACTTTGTTTCTGGCTGCCCCTGCAAGCCTGGCATTGCGGCTAGGCATGCTGTATGACAAGCGGAATCTCCCTCGCCTGGAGGTCAATCAGTACGAACAGGCCGATCCCAAACGATTCCCTTGGGTAGTGCGCATGCCTGTAGCGGGGGTGCTCCAGCCGGAAATAGTGCACCGATGATGTCGCTAAAGTTCTCTTGGCGCTTAGCGACACACTGATGCTTAGGCAGGATTGCGGGCAGTGGGGGCATCCTTTTCAAACCATCCAAAGCATGCCCTCAGATGTGCCCCCAATGTAGCAATCCACCGGAAGTGAATGGAGCTCCATGGTTTGTGGAAAGGCAAAAATGATCAGATGAACAGCCTGCCCGACGACGCCTAAAGACTCTCAGGGTCGCCAAAAAACATCTGAATCCTCGACCGCAACCACCGCTCCCCCGGATCATTGTCCTGCGATCCCCGCCAGGCCATATGCAACTCAAACGAGCGCACCGGCAACGGCGGTTCCTCAGCCCGCAAGCCGCCCGCGGCGGTCAGTGCTTCGGCGGCGTAGTCCGGCACGATGGCGACAATATCGGTCCCCGCCAGCAACGTACCCAAGCCATTGAACTGCGGTACGGCCAGCACCACATGGCGTTTGCGATCGAGCTTCTCCAGCTCTTCATCGATAAACCCGCTCAAGTCGCCGGCAAACGACACCAGCGCATGGGGGCGGGCGCAGAAGTCGTCCAGGCTGAGGGCGCCGGGTACGCTGTCAGCGCGCAGCAGTTTGGGCAGGCTGCGGCGCAGCACCTTTCGCTTGGCGTTGGCCGGCAAGTCGGCGGTGTAGCTGACGCCGATGGAGATTTCTCCGGAAGCCAGCAGGCCTGGCATCAGGATGTAGTTGACGCGGCGTACCACCAGCACGATGCCAGGGGCTTCGGCACGCAGGCGCTTGAGCAATTGCGGAAGCAGGGCGAACTCGACGTCGTCGGACAGGCCGATGCGGAACACGGCGGTGCTGGTGGCCGGGTCGAACTCGGCGGCGCGGCTGACGGCGGTGGAAATAGAGTCCAGGGCCGGGGAGAGCAGGGCGAAGATTTCCACGGCGCGGGCCGATGGCTCCATGCTGCGCCCGGTACGCACGAACAGCGGGTCGTCGAACAGGCCGCGCAGGCGCGATAATGCTGCGCTGATGGCCGGTTGGCCCAGGAACAATTTCTCGGCCGCGCGGGTCACACTGCGCTCGTGCATCAAGGTTTCGAATACGATCAAGAGGTTCAGGTCGACACGACGCAGGTCGTTACGGTTCATCTTGTGTCCTGGAAGAGTCAGCAAACTTGACGAGAGCGGCCATATAGAGCCCTTGGGTTCTACTTGGAAGCATGACCGGCATGAATCTTACGGGGAAAGGCTGGTACTCTGCACCGGCTAATTGAGTTTTCCTACGATACTTGAGAGTTATTCCTCAGATGCGGAATCAATGGCAGACATGTCGACTATTAACGGCGACCGGTGGTCTTACCCGGAAAGCCCAGATAGAGTTCGTGGCAATAGAGGTTACTTTGACGAGGTTTGCGATGTCCCGCACGATCCGTTTTCACAAGTTTGGTCCGGCCGAGGTGCTCAAATGCGAAGAGCATGCAGCCGCGCAGCCTGCACCGGGCGAAGTGCAGGTGCGTGTCGAGGCGATTGGCATCAGTTGGTATGACATTTTGTGGCGCCAGAACCTGGCGTCCTCCCATGCACGCCTGCCGTCTGGCCTTGGCCATGAAATGGCGGGTGTTGTGGTGGCGCTTGGTGACGGCGTGGATGATTTGGCCGTGGGCGATAAGGTGGCCAGTTTTCCGGCCGAGAGCCCCAATGATTATCCGGTGTATGGCGAACAGATCGTCTTGCCACGCACCGCCCTGACCCGTTATCCGGATGTCTTGAGCCCGATCGAAGCCAGCGTGCACTACACGCCGCTGTTGATTGCCTACTTTGCCTATGTCGACCTGGCGCGGGTCAAACCCGGCCAGTTTGCACTGGTGACTGACGCCAGCCACTGTGCCGGTCCGTCCTTCGTGCAACTGGGCAAAGCCTTGGGTGTTCGGGTGATTGCCGCGACCAAGGACAGCGCTGAGCGCGAGTACCTGCTGTCCCTCGGCGCCGAAAAGGTCATCGTCACCGAAGAACAGGACCTGCTCATGCAGGTCAACAAGATCACCGACAACCGCGGTGTCGACGTGGTGTTCGATGGCTTGGGTGGCCCACAAATGTCGCTGCTCGGCGATGTACTGGCTCCGCGTGGCAGCCTGGTGCTGTACGGCTTGCAAGGTGGCAACCAGACACCCTTCCCGGCGTGTGCCGCGTTCCAGAAGAACATTCAGTTCTTTGTACATTGCATCGGCAACTTCACGGGTAAACCGGAGCTGGGCATCATCCAGGACCAGGTTGCGCTGCAACGAGCATTGCGTGATATCAACCAGTTGACCGCCGACCGTGTGCTGGTGCCCCTCAAAACCACGGTGTTTCCGTTCAACCAGTTCGTCGAAGCGCACCGCTATATGGACGAATGCCCGTGCCGAGAGCGTGTTGCATTGCAGGTTTAAGCTGTTTGAGCTGTAGGAGTATTCGCAAATGAATGCTCGGTCGTCTGGATGAATGAGGCAAATGTGCCATTTGTCAGGGCTTAACCCGCGCGAGGGTTGAGCCATCGTTCAGGCACATCGTCCCGCAAAACCCGACCTTTCTCCCCAATGCCGCCCTGAATCCCAGTGCGGCATCTTTACGTTTGCGTCAGCTTCGCTGTACCCATTTACCATCTGAACGGATTTCTCGTCCTGTTCTGTATCTGTTAATCATTATTCCAGCACTGATAATTGTGTCTTCACTGTCATCTCAAGGATTGAGCAATGATTGAATATCTGACATTTGCGCTTCAAATGTATGAAACTGGAACTTCTCGACGGTTACCGATGAGGAAGATCGTGGGTGTCCCGGCAGGCGATCCCCGCTCTTTCAAGAACAATTCATTTAGTCGGATAAATTATAGTTGTCGGAAACTTCTTTAGTTTTCCGGATAAGCCAGTGTAGGACGCTGTCAGAGCGTTCCTAGGGCCTAATCAGGGCCTTGGTACAAGGGTTTCAGGGAAGAAGGGCGCGACGGGTGCGTAATTGGCAAGCCCTGGGACTTTGTTGCAGCGTGCTAAAGTTTATCCAACGTCATACCGCGCGATGGACCACGCGTCTACATATGTAATAAGTCGAGCAAATATGCTCAATAGTTGCTTGAAACTGATACTTCAACTCAGGTAGTAGAACGATGAGCTCTATTCACGAACAAGCCATGAACTATGTTTATCATCAAGTTCTGCAACGTTTAATCGGGCACTTTACGCGTGCCGAACGTACAGCACTTCAATTGCTTATTCAGCGAATCGTCGTGGCGGCCGGCGGCATGGAGCAAGTGGGGCAATACAAGATCATGGTGGCCCATGGGGGTGGCGAGGTCAGCAGCTACACCCTGGCGCTGTTGCGTGCGGCGCAACTGAGTATCGCCGTTCGCGCCCCCGGGACGTTCCAGCTACGGGTTGCCACCTTGCGGCATACGGGCATGACCCAGGCCACGCTCGATACCTTGCATCATGGCTACGGCATGTTGTTTTTCCATGACGACCCCCGGGTGGAGTTGTTGATGGTGGAAAATCAGGAAGTGCTGCCTTTCAACCACCAACGCCCGCCCTCCAGTGCTGGCACCGCCGTAAGTCAGCGCACTAGGGTGATGGTGGGGCACATGACCTCCGGGGATGTTCGCGCCACGCTGTGCAATGACACTTACCTGGCCCTGGCGGATTTCTACCCGCGCGTCACCAGTTGGAACGCAGGCGTGCATGCCTTGGTCAGCGGCGACTCCCCGCGCAAGCAGGGCCAGTACCTGGCCTGGCTGAAAAAGAACGCGCTGGCGGCGGGTGTCGTCATTCCCCCCGGCAGCCCCTCGTCGCTCAACCGTCTGTTTGCCTGCATGGAAGAGTGGAGCAACGGCTGTTACCAGGATCTCTACGGCGACCAATACACGCCCCCGGAAAGTCCCGGTCGGGGTGGGCACCGCCATCTGGCGTATATCGGGATTGCCGACTTGCTCAATGGCATGAACCCGGCCACAGCGCCGTTGCTTACCGAGTTTTTGAGCTATAGGCCTGATCCATTCGGTGTCCACTTCAGCCATCCCACTTACCCGAACCCTTTGCTGATGGCCCATCTGCGAGGCTTGCAGGCCGAGTGTCTGCGCGATCTTGCCTATGAGGATGGGGTGGAGGCGTTTCTCCGGCAGGCGCAGGATTACATGTGTAGCCGGCAGATTCCCGAACACTTGATCGCGCAAGCGCCGACGGGGGACGGTCGTGCCCTGTCAACGGCCTATGCCCAGGCGTTCTTTGGCCTGGATGAGAGCCAATTGACCTGCCTGCTGTTTTCGCCCTTCATTCACCATGGCGAGCGATTGGAAGGTTACCTGCGCCAATGCCATCCGGGCATGCTGGTGGCGCTCCCCGAATTGCACAAGGCGCTTCAAGGCAAACCCGTCGCCGATATGCTGTTGCAGTGGGTCATTGACGCCAGTGGCTTGCCGTTGTCCTTGTTGCAGCATCTGTACCGCAAGCGGCCCCTGGAGGCCGGGCATGCGCGGGGGCGGCGCGGTACGCATGCCGAGGCGCAAGCCTTTCAGTTGTCCGGGCGTTGAGTCCGTGCGCTGGCGTATTGGTCCGGGTGCGTGGCAATGACCCTGCGTGGTGAGCGGCAGGCGGACTTTGCCTACCAGGCGGTGTACCGCTACATGATCAACCTTATCAACGAAGTCAGCCTGGATACCCCGGCCAAACTGCCGTCCCTGCGGCAATTGTCGACGCGCCTGAATGTGTCGATCTCGACGATCCAGTACGCCTACTCGCTGCTGGAAAAGGAGGGCCGGGTCTACTCGGTGGCCAAATCGGGCTATTTCGCCTGGCCCGTAACGGCTAACCCGCTGATGGCGGTGGGAGGCGACCTGCTCGAGCGCTTATATGCCGCCGCGCGGCGACCGGGGATGAGCGTGCTCAGCGGCGATGAGCCGACGCTGCTGGGCTCGCTGGATAGCGCCTTGCTGACGCTCGAGCGCCAACTGGTGCGCCTGCATCCGCGCCACCTGCAGCCCTGGTCGCAACCGTGCGGGGTGTGGGAGCTGCGCGCGGCGCTGGCGGCCCGTTATACCTCGTCGCCGACGCGCTGCTGGCAGGCGGATGACGTCTATATCGGTGCGGACCTGCGCGGGGTACTGGAGATCCTGATCGAGGTGCTGGGCCTGAAGGGTAAGACGGTCGTGGTCGAATCCCCCTGCGATTACTTGATCCTGCGCTTGTTGCAGGCTGCTGGCGTACGGGTCGTCGAATGGCCCTGGCAGGCCGATGGCAGCCCGGACCTGGCGTTGTTCGAGCACTGGCTGCGCCACGAATCGGTGCACCTGGTGCTGCTGTCGTCGGTGGTCAGCATGCCTTCGGGCCACGCCTTGCCTGCCTATGATCAGCTACGACTGGCGAGCCTGTTGGACCAATCTGGCTGTTGGTTGCTGGAGAATGATTGTTTTGGTGAGCTGTGCTTCGCGCCACGCCAGAGAGCAATGCGTGACCTGATCAACCCTGAGCGGCTGATCGTGTTCTCGTCGTTCGAGAAAATGCTCGGCCCGGAGGCGCCCTTCGGGTATGTGCTGTCTCGTCATCTGGCCAGCGAGTTGCAGCGCCAGTTCCTGTTGCGCGCGTTTCGCCTGTCGTCGATGCGCCAGCATGCGATTGCGCGCCTGTACCAAAGCGGGCGGCTGGACCAGCACCTGGAGGCATTGCGCCAACGCTTGAGGGAACAGGCCGCGGCCATGAGTGAACGCCTGGATGTGCGCCTGGAAGGGCGCGTGACCTATCGAATGCCCGTCGCCGGGGCCAGCTTCTGGTTGCAGTCGGTGGCGGCGGTGGACATGCGCCAGGTATTCCAGCGTGCAGTGGCCCAGCAGGTCGTGATCGCCCCTGGTGAATTGTTCAGCCTCAGTGGCCTGCATCACCAGCATCTGCGACTGAGCCACACGTTCAATGGGCAGCCCAACCTGGACATTGCCCTGGATACCCTGGCGCAGGCGCTGTTGCAGGCACAGACCGGCTAGGATGTTAAAAAATTCTCTTAGGCTTGTAGGATCGATACCGTCGCGCAGTAGTCCAACTCTCAGTAAACTGTCATTTTTTCCGAATCCATCTCTCTGAGGTTTATGCATGACAATCAGTCCTTTTGCGGGCAAGCCGGCGCCAGCCCAGTTGCTGGTGGATATCCCGCGACTGGTCACGGCCTATTACACCGGTCAGCCTGATGCAGCGATCTCCACCCAGCGCGTGGCCTTTGGCACTTCCGGTCACCGTGGCAGCTCGTTCGACCTGAGCTTCAACGAATGGCATGTACTCGCCATCAGCCAGGCCATTTGCCTGTACCGCGAAGCCCAAGGCATCGACGGCCCGCTGTTTGTCGGCCTGGACACCCATGCGCTGTCGACGCCCGCGGGAGCCAGCGCCCTGGAAGTGCTGGCTGCCAATGGCGTCCATGTGATGCTGGCCGAAGGCGATGAATACACGCCAACCCCGGCGATTTCCCACGCGATCATCTGCTACAACCGGGGCCGCACCCATGGCCTGGCCGACGGGATTGTCATTACCCCGTCCCACAACCCGCCGCAAAGTGGTGGCTACAAGTACAACCCGCCCAACGGTGGCCCGGCCGATACCCACGTCACCAAGTGGATCGAAGCCAAGGCCAACGAACTGCTGGCCGCCAAACTGGCCGGGGTCAAGCGCATCACCCACGCCCAGGCGCTCAAGGCCGACACCACCCATCGCCATGACTACCTCAACAGCTATGTGGCCGACCTGATCAACGTGATCGACATGGACGCGATTCGCAGTGCCGATCTGCGTCTGGGTGTCGATCCGTTGGGCGGAGCAGGGGTGCGCTACTGGTCGGCCATCGCCGAGCATTACCGCCTGAACCTGGACGTGGTGAACACCGAGGTCGATGCCACGTTCCGCTTCATGAGTGTCGACTGGGACGGCCAGATTCGCATGGACCCGTCCTCCAGCTACGCCATGCAGGGCCTGATCGGCCTGAAGGAGCGTTTCGACGTGGCCTTCGCGTGTGACCCGGACCACGATCGCCATGGCATCGTCACCCCATCCGGTGGGCTGTTGGCGCCGAACAATTACCTGGCGGTGTCCATCGACTACCTGTTCCAGAATCGGCCTGACTGGCGCGCCGACGCCGCCGTGGGTAAGACCGTGGTCAGCAGCGGCTTGATTGATCGCGTGGCCGCACGCATCGGCCGTCGCCTGTACGAAGTGCCGGTGGGCTTCAAGTGGTTTGCCGACGGCCTGTTCGACGGCTCGCTGGGCTTTGGCGGCGAAGAAAGCGCCGGCGCGTCGTTCCTGCGCAAGGACGGCACGGTGTGGAGCACCGACAAGGACGGCCTGATCCCAGCGTTGCTCGCGGCAGAAATGACCTCGCGCAAAGGCCAGGATCCAAGCCAGATCTACCGTGGCCTGACGGACGCCCTGGGCGAACCCTTCGCCATCCGCGTCGACGCCAAGGCCACGCCGGCGCAGAAAGCCCTGCTGGGCAAACTGTCGCCGCAGCAAGTGACCTCTACCCAATTGGCGGGGGAAAGCATCCAGCAGATCCTCAGCCATGCACCCGGCAACAACCAGGCGATTGGCGGCTTGAAGGTCATGACCGAAAACGGCTGGTTCGCCGCGCGCCCATCGGGCACCGAGGACATCTACAAGATCTACGCCGAGAGTTTCATTGGCGAAGATCACCTCAAGCAGTTGGTGGAAGAGGCGCAGGTGCTGGTAGACGGCGCCATTACTCAATAACGCCAGGTGGGAGGGGGCAAGCCCCAATGCCAGCCAGTCAAGACGGCACGCTGTAACTGTGGCGAGCGGGCTTGCCCTAATGTCGTTCAGTTAAGGCTTTTTTGTAGGAGCGAGCTTGCTCGCGAAAAACTCACAGGCGCCGCGTTGATTCAGGAAACACGCGTTATCGTTGACGTTTTTCGCGAGCAAGAACTAGGCGTCCCCCTCGCTCCTACAGAAGGCGATGTACGCTTAACTGAACGGCATTAGGGCTTGCCCCGCGTTGGGCTGCGTAGCAGCCCTGACCCAGGCGCCGCGTTCCTTCAGGCAGAACTCATTGGCTGGTTTTGGGGCCGCTTCGCGCCCCAACGCGGGGCAAGCCCGCTCGCCACAACAAGCCCGCTTGCCACAACAATCAGGCTCGCCATTTGCCCGTTCTATCTCTTGACTGACGGGCATTGGGGCTTGCCCCCCCCCAGGTTTGATTCAGGCAGGGCGTCAGATCAGGCCAGGTCGACCAGCACGATTTCGCTGTCGTCTATCGCGGTCACGCGCAATACCTGCTCATCCTCCACCGCTACGCCATCTCGAGCTTGCGCCCGCAAGCCATTGATCTCAATCACTCCCGTTGCCGGTACCAGGTAGGCGCGACGCCCGCTGTCCAGCCGGTATTCGGCACTTTCCCCAGCCTTCAGGGTCGCCGCCACCAGCCGTGCATCAGCCCGAATACGCAGGCTTTCGCTGTCACCGGCCTTGCCGCTGGCCAACGTGACAAACCCCTCGCGATCGCCCTTGGGAAACGGTTTGGCCCCCCATGACGGCGGCAATCCGGCCTCGTTCGGGATAATCCAGATTTGGAAAATCTTGGTCGGCGTGGCTTCCAGGTTGTATTCGCTGTGAGCGATCCCGGTGCCCGCGCTCATGACCTGTACGTCGCCGGCTTCGGTACGGCCCTTGTTGCCGAGGTTGTCTGCATGGCTGATGGCCCCCTCACGCACATAGGTGATGATTTCCATATCGCGGTGCGGGTGCTGCGGGAAACCGGTACCTGGGGCGATGATGTCATCGTTCCACACCCGCAGGTTGCCCCAGTGCATGCGCTTGGGGTCGTGGTACTCGGCGAAGGAAAAGTGATGATGGGCGTCAAGCCAACCATGATGGGCGCCACCCAGAGTGTTGAAAGGTCGAAGTTCAAGCATGACGGTCTCCTATTGATGAGCCTATCTTCCCTGAGCACATGATCGATAAAAAGCGTAAAAACTGCCTTATTCCTATCTGTAAATCCGATTGATTAGTGGCGTTTTGACTTTCACTTCATCGCCTAACTGCATGAGCGCAAAGCAATTGGCTGGAACTGCGCGCCGATTCCGGCGACCATGGCGCACTCGTCAAAGCCAAGCTCACCCCAGGAGTCCGCGTGCCGCAACAACAGCCTGAACTGCCCCCAGAACTTCGCCCTTTGGCTGAAATGCCGCTGCTGAAACGCCTGGCGGCCCGTTTGTTCGGCCACGGTTTGACGCGCCTGCGCGCGCAGCACCGGTTTTCCTGGTTGCATGGGCAGGCCGATGGCTTTCGCAGCGGGCATGAGGCGGGTGTGGAGTATGGGTATCGCGAGGGTAAGGCCGATGGCCTTGAGGAAGGCCGCCAGGTCCTGTTGATCCGTGATTTCCGCCCGGACGAACACCGTGCCCCCGGCGTGGATGACAACCTGTTCGACGATTGGCGCCTGCCCCTCACCGCCGAGTTGAAGAAGCGCATCAAGGCCGACGTGGCGCGATTGCTGTCGGCCCATGCCCAACCCAGCACTGCCCAGTGGAAGATGATCTTCAGCGACACGCCGTCCACCTCGGTGATTGCCGGCGCCGGCGCGGGAAAATCCACCTCGTTGGTGCTGCGTATCCTGTTGCTCACCCATTACCTGGGCTATGAATTGAGCTCGATGACCGTGGTGACCTTTACCCGTGAGTCGCGCAAGGACTTCATTCAAAAGCTGATGGAGATTCTCAGCTTATGGGGCCAACCTATTGAAATGAAAGAAGCCCAAGCGGTGGTGCGTACCTTTCATTCGCGCATCCTACCCATGGTGCGCAGCCTGCCGGGCTTCGAGCGGCTGCAGGCATTCGAGAACCTCGGGGCCAGCGTCGAGGACGCCGACAGTAACCCGTTCGACCTGCGCATCAACCCAGCACAGCGCCATCAGTTGAACGCCTGTTATCACCAGTTGCAGGGGCGGCATTCACGTTTCCGCGAGCTGATCGCACCGCTGGCGCGCCATGGTCTGCAGCTCAAGGAGCTGGAGCGCGATCACCCGGATGTACAAAAGCGTATGGCGGTGACCGAGCTGGCAGCCAAGCGCGATGAAGAGCTGTGCGATGTGATCGAGGACCTGTGGTTTCGCGCGGGCGCGTGGCCGATCAAAGGCATTGAACCCAACCGTCAGACCGTTGAGATCAATGGTGCGCAGTTTCATTGCCATGGCTATATCCCCCAGCTGGATGCTTGGGTGGTGCTGGGCTTCGACGCGCGGGAAAACGCTCAGGTCAGCCGCCCCAATGCCAAGTTGTCGGTACGCGCAGAGTGGGCAGTGAAGCGCACGCTGTTTCAAGCTTTCTGCCGTAAGCCATTGATATGGCTGGATAGTTACCAATCATCCGAGCGACTTCTGAGTAGCCTCGCCGGTGATGCCAGCGCCGGGCCCGGCTTTGATTACAAGGTCAAAGGTGAGTTGTCGTCGGCACCGCTGCTGGACAGTTTTGTCATGGCGGCGGGCTTTATCGAGAACCTCGGTCTGGACGTGCCCACCGCTGTCGGCCAGATGAGCTTCGCCAAGGACGATCCGGACCGCTTGTTTTTCGAGGCCTTGAGCATCTTCTGGAAAGCCCTGGAAGATCACCTGCTGGACCAGACGCCACCGATCATGACCTATAACCGGATGTTCTCGCTGTTCGGCGAAAACACCCCGGAAAACCTCAAGCTGCTGAGTGATCCGCTGTTGCGGCCGTTGTCGCACCTGATGATCGACGAGTTCCAGGACGTATCGCCGCAGATCGTGTCTTGGATCCGTGCCAGCCTGCGAGAAATCCGCAGCCGTGGACCGGCCATGCACGTGGGGCGTGCGGCTCAGCATTCCTCGCTGCTATGCGTGGGCGATGACTGGCAATCGATCTACGGCTGGCGCGGCAGTTCGCCCAAGTACTTCATGGCGTTCAACCAGGAATTCCCGTCACCGAGTACCACCCGCGTGATGCTCGGCGAGAACTTCCGCAGTCACCAGCACATCATTGATGCGGCTGAACATATCGTGCGGGCGGCGCCGGCCATTCCGGGCAAGAGGGCCAAGGCCAGCGGGGCGCCGAGGGCGTTGGTGCCGGTCACCGTGCTGGCGCGGGATGATGCCGCACTCGGACGCCAGTTGCAGGCGCATTATGAAAAGGGCGAGTCGGTATTAATGCTGTATCGAAAAAGCAGCGATAAGCTACTGATTCAAGAGCATATTCAGTCTGTAGTTAATCTGGATTCCAGCTTGCCGCCCGCCGCGCGACGCCTCAAGCAACTGACGTATCACAGTGCCAAGGGGCTGCAGGCGGATACGGTTTTCCTGCTTGGCGATTGCCAGCACGTGACCAGCTCGCCCTACAAGAACCAGGTGTATCGCATGGCGGGCCTGGGCAAGGACGGTGACAGCGAGCCCTATGACACGGCACAAAAGGATGAGGTACTGCGCCTGGCCTATGTGGGCATCACCCGGGCGGTGAGCCACTGCTACTGGTACGTGGAACAACCCGAGGGCCAAGCGGTGAATGTGCCCAAGGCGTCGGAGCGGGTGGATGGCAAGAAAGCGTTTTTCGATGATCAACGCAATTAGCCGGTAAATGCACCTCAGATGTGGGGGGGACTGGCTCCCTCCCACAGGGGTTTGCCGTGTGCTGGATCGGCCTCAGGCCCTCAGCGACTGCGGCGGCACAAACGAGGCCAGTTCATCTTCCACCGCCTCGATGATGCGTTCGACATCGGCGGCATTCATCACCGTGGCACAGGGGATGCCGGCGATGGCGATTAACGTCTCGCCGCTGGCCCGATCGAACAGGCGCGCGACCATGCTGCCGGGCGCGTCCATGCTGCCCTCGAAGCCCATTGGATGAAAATGCCAGCGCATCAGCTGGCAAGCGTTGGGGAACGTCACTTTGCTCATGTTGCGCACCTTGTTCATTGAGCGCTTCCTTTAGCTCGCGGCAAGGGCCAGGACCGTCACTGGTCATGGCACGTGAGAGCTTAAAAGTAGCATCCGTTCACACCCACAATGTGAGTTTTTTCGATCCGTTCGGCGGTTCTTTTCCCATTGTTTGACGTGGGTCATGTCGTACTTGAATCTGGGCAAAAGGCCATTAGTCTGAAGTGGCGGCTGCCCATTGAAGGCTGTGTCGAAATTCGGCAATCTCCACGGTTTTCCCGCCACAGAGCCGTTCATGCCCGACAACGCCCCTGACGATGATTGCCAGCACACCCAAGCCACGAGGGCATTAGTGCTGCGTCACCACCTATGCTGGCGTCATCGGGACCTGGACGGGGTGATGTCCTACTATCACCCGCACATCCAGTACCACGATTTCTTCCAGAACCGTGTCGTCGATTACGCGCAGTTGCGTGAGTACCTGCAAGCCAGCATGCCACGCGGCCCGGATGAAGCCATTGAGCACATGGACCGTATTCGCGCCGATGGCGATACTGCGTTTATCCAGTACCGAATTACCTTGCGCGGCGGCCAGGGCCTGGTGTCGTTTCGTACCAGCGAGGCGATCACCGTGCGCGATGGGCTGATCTGGCGGGTCAATGAGTACGCTTCGCTGGTCCACGAACAGACGCCCCAAGCCACGCGCCCAACCGTCAGCCGCCTGGGCCTGTCACCTCAGCAACTGGGGCATATGGCCAATGACCTGCAGCAATACTTCCAGCAGCAGCAACCCTACCTGGACCCCGAGCTGGACCTGCAACGGGTCGCCAAGGAATGTGGCTATAGCCGCAATCAGATTTCCTACCTGTTGAACCAGGTGCTGGGGCAAAGCTTCTATCGCTATGTCAACCAGGCGCGGCTCCAGCATTTGCTCGTCGCGCTGGAACAGGCCGCGCCGCCGATCAAAGTGGACGACCTGGCGTTTGCCGCCGGCTTCAATTCGCTCTCGGCGTTCTACAGTGCTTTTCGCCAGCACACGGGCCAATCGCCGAAGGCCTACGTCAAACAAATTTCCCTGCGTGCACGCGCGCAAGACAGCCCCTGACACCGCGCTCTAGGATCCAGCCTATCGAAACGAGGTAGGGGAACCTGGCATGCCGGCATGGCGCAATATCAGTTTATGGATGGATCAACTGGACGACCCGCTGCAGGCGCGGCCGCCCCTGGTCCATGACCTGGACGTCAACGTTGCCATCATCGGCGCCGGTTACACCGGCCTGTGGACCGCCTATTACCTGAAGCGCCAGGCGCCCGAGCTGAAAATTGCGATCATCGAGGCGCAAACCGCCGGTTTCGGTGCGTCCGGGCGCAATGGCGGCTGGCTGATGGGCAACCTGTTGGGCGAAGACCGCCTGCTGGCGGGCCTGGCGCCGCAGCAACGCCGCGCCGCGTTTGACCTGTTGCATGGCATCCCCGATGAAGTGGCCCAGGTAGTGGCCCGCGAAGGCATCGAGTGTGACTACCGCAAGGGCGGTGCGCTGTATTGCGCGGCGCGTTACCCGGAGCAGGAAGGCAGCCTGCGCCGCTACCTGGAAAAGCTCTACGCCCAAGGCCTCACCGAAGCCGATTACCGTTGGCTGAACCCGCAACAGCTGGCCGAGCAGATACGCATCGCCAAGCCCTATGGCGGCATCTACGCCCCCCATGTCGCGACGATCAACCCGGCCAAGCTGGTACGTGGCCTTGCGCGCGTCGTTGAAAGCCTCGGGGTGACCCTCTATGAAAACAGCCCGGTGACCCATTGGCAGTCCGGCAGCCTGCGCACGGCCCAAGCCAGCGTGCGCGCCGGCTGGGTGGTGCCGGCCATCGAGGGCTATGCGCCGACGTTGCCACCCCTGGGGCGTTATCAGCTGCCGGTGCAAAGCCTGATCGTCGCGACCGAACCGTTGCCCGCCAGCACCTGGGATGAGATCGGCCTGAATCACGGCCAGGCCTTCGGCGAGAGCAGCCGGCAAGTTACCTACGGCCAGCGTTCGGCCGACAACCGCCTGGTGTTCGGCGCGCGCGGCGGTTATCAGTTTGCCGGCAAATTGCGCCACAACTTCGATTTGACCGACAGCGAAGTCGAGCTGCGTCGCTATCTGTTCGGTGAACTGTTCCCGCAGTTGAAGAACGTGCGGATTACCCATTCCTGGGGCGGCAACCTCGGCATGTCGCGACGTTTTCAGCCGCACATGCTGTGCGATCACAAGACCGGTATCGCGCTGTCCGGCGGTTATGGCGGGGAGGGCGTCGGCGCCACCAACCTGGGTGGTCGCACCCTGGCCGACTTGATCCTGGGCCGCGACACCCCGCTGACCCATCAACCCTGGGTGATCCGCGACCGCGGCCTGGAGGCGCTCAGGGCCTGGGAGCCCGAACCGTGCCGGTGGCTGGGCTACAACGCGATCATTCGTAGTTTTGTCCATGAAGACCAGGTATTGGCCAACCCCAATACCGCGCCCTGGCGCCGCAAGCTGGCGACCGGCGTGGCGGGCTTCATGGAAGGTTTCATGCACTGAGCCGTTTCACTCACACAGGTACACCCATGAGCATTACTCAATTCAAAGACGCGCTGAACACCCACCTGCCGGACTCGTCACCGGTCGCCGTACCCCTGGGGGAGCCCATCGCGGTGGCGTCGACCTTGAGCGTGGAACGCAGCGATGGCGTCGAAACCGGCATCTGGGCCTGCACCCCGGGCCGCTGGCGCCGCCAGATCAAATCCCAGGAGTTTTGTCACTTTATCCAGGGCCGCTGCACCTTCACCCCGGACGACGGTGAAGTCCTGCATATAGAAGCCGGCGATGCACTGATGTTGCCGGCCAACAGCACCGGAATCTGGGATATCCAGGAAACCGTGCGCAAGACCTACGTATTGATCCTGTAACGCTTTGATCCTTGATCGCCTGCCATAAAAACAGCCCTAAAACCGCCAGGAAATCGAACCATGAAAGCCATTGCCTTGTTGCCCTTGATGTTGGTAGCCTCTATCAGCCAGGCCGCCGAAACGGTGAAGATCTACAACTGGTCGAGCTACATCGCGCCGGACACCACGAAGAACTTCCAGAAACAAACCGGCATCGGTTTCAGCTACGACGTGTATGACAGCAACGAGACCCTCGATGGCAAGTTGATGACGGGTAATTCCGGCTACGACGTGGTGTTCCCGTCCAACCACTTCATGGCGCGGCAGATCCAGGGTGGCGCGTTGAAAAAGCTCGACAGGAGCCAGTTGCCGAACTGGAAGAACCTCAACCCGGTACTGCTCAAGGCCCTGGAAAACAACGACCCCGGCAACGCCCACGGTTTTCCGTACCTGTGGGGCAGCACTGGCATTGGCTACAACATCGACAAGGTCAAGGCCGTGCTCGGTGACAACGCGCCGGTGAACTCCTGGGACCTGATCTTCAAGCCCGAATACATGGAAAAACTCAGCAAGTGCGGAGTGGCAATCCTGGATAACGGCCCGGAACTGTTGCCGATCGCCCTCAATTACCTGGGGCTGGCGCCGCACAGCAAGAACCCTGAGGACTATAAGAAAGCCGAGGCGCTGTTGATGAAAGTGCGGCCCTATGTGGCGTATTTCCACTCTTCGAAGTACACCGGCGACCTGGCCAATGGCGACATCTGCGTCGCAGTGGGCTTCTCCGGCGACGTGCTGCAAGCCGAAAGCCGGGCCAAGGAAGCCAAGAATGGCGTGAATATCGGTTATCAGATTCCCAAGGAAGGCGCGGCGATCTGGTTCGACATGGTGGCCATGCCTGCCGATGCGCCCGATGAAAAAGCCGGCTACGCCTTCATGAATTACCTGTTGGAACCCCAGGTAATGGCGGACATCACCAACTCGGTGCACTACGCCAACGGCAACAGCGCAGCGGATAGCCTGGTAGACCCTGAGATCAAGGCGGACACCAAGATCTACCCGAGCGACGAAATGATGGGCAAGCTATTCGCGCTGGAGGCCATGCCACTGAATATCGACCGGATTCGCACGCGGGTGTGGAACACCATTCGCACGGGTCGCTGAAGAACTAATGTGGGAGGGGCGGTGCGGCGATTCGATTTGCCCCCGATGAGGGGGTGTCAGTTGATGCATTTGTGGCTGACCCACCGCCATCGGGGGCAAGCCCCCTCCCACAGTTTGATCTGCATCCATCAGGTAGGCCTCAGTTGGCTTTTGCCCTGGCTTTTGCGGTCCTGGAACCAACGGGAGTTGGGCGGGTGTACTCAGTTAAAAATGTGGGAGGGGGCTTGCCCCCGATGAGGGCGTGTCAGTTGATGCATGTGTGGCTGACCCACCGCTATCGGGGGCAAGCCCCCTCCCACAGTTTGATCTGCATTCATCAGGTAGGCCTCAGTTGGCTTTTACTTTGGCTTTTGCGGTCTTGGAGCCAACTGGAGTTGGGCTGGTGTACTCGATTAAAAATGTGGGAGGGGGCTTGCCCCCGATGAGGGCGTGTCAGTTGATGCATCTGCAACTGACCCACAGCTATCTGAGGCCCCCCCACATTTGGATTGAGTACAACCTCGGTCTCACGGGTTTTCCAGGTCATGCCCCAACGACTGGATAAACAACGAGAACAGCTCCGGCTGTGACGAGATGTCCAGCTTCGCGTACAAATGCCGACGGTGCACTTTCACCGTATCAGGCGAGATATTCAGGCGCTCGGCCATGGCCTTGGAGGAGAACCCACGCAGCACCAGGCGGGCGATTTCCAGTTCGCGGTCCGAGAGCACGCCGCAGCCGAACTGGCTCAATGCATCCCTGATCTGGCTGTCCATCGCCGGCGCACGCTGGGTGCTTTGTTGCCAATGCTGCTGCATCAATGGCAATACCCATGCCGCCAGGGTGGTCATCAGCCCGGTTTCGTCACCACTGAACCGCCGCTGCATGCCCAACGACAGCGACAACGTTCCCGCACCGGGCAGTTGCAGAATAAATTGCACCTCGTCTTCCAGCACGTTGTCGTGGAAGTAATTGAGGAAGTATTCACTCTGGCGAAAATGATCCGGCGCCACCTCTTCCAGGCGATACACCCCGCTGGCGTAGCCTTCGCGACAGGCCTGGAAGAACGGATCAATCAGGTACAGGCCATTGAGGTACACCAGCATCGACGCCGGCTTGCTGCTGGGCTGTGCGTCGTACTCCTCCAGCGCCTGGGGCGGGCCCTCCAGGGGGTAGAAAATCGCCAGGGCGTTATCGAAGGGCAGGCATTGGTGCAACAACAGCACCAGCTGTTTCCAGAAGCGCTCGGTGCCGATGTGTGCCAGCGTGCGCCCCAGCCCCGCATGCATGCCGATTTCCCTGAACAGGCTCATGAGTCAGGCTCCCGCCATCAAAAGATCGGCCAAGGGTTCGGCTTTTTACCGGGTGTCGTCAAGGGGAGTACGCCAATAGGGGAATTGGCTGACAAGCCCCCAGCCGATAACGTCGCCATCAGTCAACGGGGAACATATCCCGGACGATCATCATTTTTCGTTTCTGCCTCACACCAAAAACAACGACAGAGGATAACGATATGAGTACTTCTCCCGCGCCAGACGGCGTGCTCAAGCCCACCCTGAGCGTCTTCGATGTGGTTGCCATCACCGTTTCGGCGGTGACCCCGGCCAGTTCCGTATTTGTCATCGCACCGTTTGCCATCCAGCAGGCGGGCAGTGGTGTGTTCCTGGCGTTTGTGATGGCCGGTTTGCTCGCGCTGATGTTCGCCTTCTGTTACGCCGAACTGGGTCGGGCGCACAACAGTGCCGGCGGTGAGTACGTGTACGCCAAGCGCGTATTCGGTGGCATGGCCGGCTACGCGACGTTTCTGACGGTGCTGGTGATGTTGCTGTTTATTCCGCCGGTGCTGGCCACAGGCGCAGCGACTTACCTCAACAACGCCCTGGGCACGAAATTCGACGCGCAAACCGTCGCCCTGGTCATCGTGGTCGGCAGCTACGCCCTGGGCATCCTCAATATCAAGCTCAACGCCTGGATCACCGGCACCTGCCTGCTGTTGGAAGTGGCGGCCTTGCTGGTCATCGTGTTTATCGGCTTCGGCCACCCGGTGCAACCGGTCAGTGTGTTGTTCCAGCCGCAGATCGTCGAAAACGGTGTGTTGCATCTGGCGCCCTGGGCCCTGGTGATCGGTGCGGTGGGCATTGGCCTGTTCTCGTTCAATGGCTATGGCCCGGCGGTGTTGCTCGCCGAAGACATGAAATGCGGCGGCAAGGGCGTGCACAAGGCTGTGCTGTGGTCCCTCGGGCTGGTGGTGGTGATCGAGATTGTGCCGATCACCGCGCTGTTGATTGGCGCACCGTCCCTGAGCGCGATGATCAGCAGCCCTGACCCCATCGGCTACCTGCTCACCAGCCACGGCAATGAAACCCTGTCACGCCTGGTCAGTGCGGGGATCTTCCTGTCGGTGTTCAACGCCATTGTCGCCATCGTCATCCAGATCGGCCGCGTGGTCTTCAGCAGTGGCCGCGATGCGCTGTGGACGCCGCGCATCAACCAGTTGTTCACGCGCATCCATCCACGCTGGGACTCGCCGTGGTTGGCTACGCTGTTCCTGGCGATCCCCTCGGCGTTGTTGAGTTTCAGCTCCAACCTGGCGGACCTCACGTCGTTCAGCGTGCTGCTGATCATGCTGGTGTACCTGGTGGTGGCCTTGAGCGCGCTGATGAGCCGGGTGCGGCTGCGCGACCGCGAGCATCCCTATCGCATGCCTCTGTGGCCGCTGCCGGCGTTGCTCGCGGTGCTGGGCGCGGGGTACCTGCTGGTGACCTTGCTGGTGGCGTCTTCGGTTCGCGACATCATGATCATCATCGGTTTGCTGGCGGTGTCGGTGATCCTGTATTGCATCAGTGGCCGGCTGAGTCCGGCGTTTCAGAAATTGTAAGGAGTGGGTATGCGTGCACGTCAATTGGGCATTACGTTGGGGCTGGGCACGCCCGGCGAATTGAATGCCATCACCGATGTTCCCGGCGTTCGCGTCGGCCACAGTACGCTCAAGACCCGCATCGACGGCAAGCAGGTGCGCACCGGTGTCAGCGTGATCCAGCCGCGCGCCGGGGAGGCGCGGCAACAGCCGTGTTTTGCCGGTTACCACGTGCTAAACGGCAACGGTGACGCCACCGGCCTGGAATGGATCAACGAAGCCGGTCTGTTGACGACGCCGCTGGCGATCACCAACACCCACAGCATCGGCATCGTGCGCGATACGTTGATCGCCCTGGAGCGCGAACGCCTGGCGGACCCGGCGGTGTATTGGTGCATGCCGGTGGTGATGGAAACCTATGACGGCCTGCTCAACGATATCTGGGGCCAGCACATCAAGCCTGCGCATGTGCGCGAGGCGGTGAACAACGCCGAACCGGGCCCGGTACAGGAGGGCGCTGTGGGCGGCGGCACCGGGATGATCTGCCATGAGTTCAAGGGTGGCATCGGCACGGCGTCGCGCCGCTTGCCAGCGGAGCAGGGCGGCTGGACCGTCGGCGTGCTGGTGCAGGCTAACCACGGCAAGCGCCAGGAACTGCGGGTCGACGGCTACCCGGCAGGCCGCCATTTGATGGACATCCCGTCACCGTTTGCCGAGCGTGGCACGCCGGGCATGGGCTCGATTGTGGTGATCCTGGCCACCGATGCGCCGTTGTTGCCGCATCAATGCCAGCGCCTGGCACAGCGCGCCTCCATAGGCATCGCCCGTACCGGCGGGGGTACCGAGGACTCCAGCGGCGACCTGTTCCTGGCCTTCGCCACTGGCAACCAGGATTTGCCGCCCGCGGATTACGGGCGCAAGGGCCTGCCGTTCAGCACCGCGTTGCAGATGGTCAATAACGACCATATTTCACCGTTGTTCCTCGCGGCGGCGGAGGCAGTGGAGGAGGCGATCATCAACGCCATGCTGGCTGGCGAAGACATGATGACGGACGACGGTGTGCAAGTGCCGGGCTTGAACGGCGAAACACTGTTACAGGCATTGGGCAAAACCGGCTGGAGTGTGTCCCGGTAATAGGGGGCATGTACTTAATGATGTAAGTGTAATAACGGGCTAGATGAATAGTGCCAATGACACCGTGACAATACAGTGGATCCCTTAATGGGGTTTGCCGCTCTACTTGAGCGGCTTTACCCGTATTTAATATTTAAATAACAGCCCTGGTTATTTTGTCGGACAAAAGCAATCGGCCCCCAACAAACACGGCTTATGACTTCCCTAAGTTGCTCCTCTATGATTTTTCCACTGTGTAAATAGAGGTAGACGAAAGTTTTCAAATTGTGTCAGTTTCGATACGCCTTCAAAAGAGGCGAGTGATAGGACGATCTCGCCCGCGGGGTTCCTATCGATAAAAACTGATGCACTTGCAAACAAGGAAGTACGTTTATGTCAAAAGTAAAAGACAAGGCTATTGTGTCGGCGGCGCAAGCCAGCACCGCTTACTCGCAAATCGATAGCTTCAGCCATTTGTATGACCGTGGCGGCAACCTCACGATCAATGGCAAACCCTCCTATACCGTTGACCAGGCAGCCACCCAATTGCTGCGTGACGGCGCCGCGTACCGGGACGTTGACGGCAACGGCAAGATCGACCTGACCTACACCTTCCTGACCTCGGCCTCCTCGAGCACCCTGAACAAACACGGTATCTCGGGCTTCAGCCAGTTCAACGCCCAGCAGAAAGCCCAGGCCGCCCTGGCCATGCAATCCTGGTCGGACGTGGCCAACGTGACCTTCACCGAGAAGGCCAGCGGCGGTGACGCTCATATGACGTTCGGCAACTACAGCAGCGGCCAGGACGGCGCGGCAGCCTTTGCCTACCTGCCTGGCACCGGGGCGGGCTATGACGGCACGTCGTGGTACCTGACCAACAACAGCTACACGCCGAACAAGACCCCGGACCTGAACAACTACGGCCGGCAGACCCTGACCCACGAAATCGGCCACACCCTGGGCCTGGCGCACCCTGGCGACTACAACGCCGGGAACGGCAACCCGACCTACAACGACGCGACCTATGGACAGGACACGCGCGGCTACAGCCTCATGAGCTACTGGAGCGAAAGCAACACCAACCAGAACTTCAGTAAAGGCGGGGTTGAAGCCTATGCCTCCGGCCCGCTGATCGACGACATCGCCGCGATCCAGAAGCTCTACGGTGCCAACTACAACACCCGCGCCGGCGATACCACCTACGGGTTCAACTCCAACACCGGGCGTGACTTCCTCAGCGCCACCTCCAACGCCGACAAACTGGTGTTTTCGGTATGGGACGGTGGTGGCAACGACACCCTGGATTTCTCCGGTTTTACCCAGAACCAGAAGATCAACCTCAATGAAGCCTCGTTCTCCGATGTGGGCGGCCTGGTGGGTAACGTTTCGATCGCCAAGGGCGTGACCATCGAGAACGCCTTCGGTGGCGCGGGCAACGACCTGATCATCGGCAACAACGCCGCCAACGTGATCAAGGGCGGGGCCGGCAACGACCTCATCTACGGCGGCGGCGGTGCCGACCAACTGTGGGGCGGCGCCGGCAACGACACGTTTGTGTTCGGTGCCAGTTCCGATTCCAAGCCTGGGGCGGCGGACAAGATCTTTGACTTCACCTCGGGTTCGGACAAGATCGACCTGTCCGGCATCACCAAAGGCGCGGGCCTGACCTTCGTCAACGCGTTCACCGGGCATGCCGGCGATGCGGTATTGACCTATGCCTCGGGCACCAACCTGGGTACCTTGGCGGTGGACTTCTCCGGGCACGGCGTGGCGGACTTCCTCGTCACCACGGTCGGCCAGGCAGCGGTCAGCGATATCGTCGCGTGATACAAGGGCGCGGCGTTTCGGCGCCGCGCCTGTTGGATGGAGCGTGAAGATGCAGCGTTTTTTCAACTTGATCGCCTGCGTGTTGCAGGCGATGGTCATGTCGGCAGGAGCCCACGCAATGGCGAGCAGTCTTGTTTTACCCACGAGCGCCCAATTGGCCGGGCATTGGCAGTTGCACCAGCAGGACCAGGTGTGTGCCCTCGACCTGCTGGAACCGGCCAATGCCCTGGGCGGTGATGTGGCTTGTGTGACGCAATGGCTGGGTGACAAACCCCTGAGCTGGTCGCCGACGCCCGACGGTATCTGGCTGATGAATGCCGAAGGCACCGGGATCACCCATTTGAATCGCCAGAAGGAAGGCGAATACAAAGGCCGTACGCCATCCGGAACGGAAGTGGTATTGCAACGCGCCCCTTAGTTATGGGTTATAACGCGATCACTCGATGTTATTAGTTGACTGGCCCCGACCAGGGGCTCGGGCAACTTATGCGCGTAATTTGATTCAGGGAAGAACAAGAGATATGGCCAAACCCCAAGGCGTTGCGCCCTTATTCAAGGCGCTGGGTGAATACAAGAGCATTTTGATCAGCGTGGGTTGTTTTACCGCCTTGATTAACCTGCTGATGCTGGTGCCGTCCATTTATATGCTGCAAGTGTATGACCGCGTGTTGTCTTCCCAGAATGAAACGACCCTGGTGATGTTGACGCTGATGGTCGTGGGGTTCTTTGCGTTTATTGGCACACTGGAAGTCATCCGCAGTTTTATCGTGATCCGCATCGGCAGCCAGTTAGAACGACGTTTCAACTTGCGCGTTTATAAAGCCGCGTTCGAACGCAACCTGCAACGTGGCCAAGGGCATGCCGGGCAAGCCCTGGGCGACCTGACCCATATCCGCCAATTCATTACCGGGCCGGCGCTGTTCGCTTTTTTCGATGCGCCGTGGTTTCCCATCTACCTGTTTGTGATCTTCCTGTTCAACGTGTGGTTGGGCGTCTTGGCGACGGCCGGCGCAGTGTTGCTGATTGCATTAGCGTGTCTTAACGAATACCTGACCAAAAAGCCGCTGGGGGAGGCCAGTGGTTTCTCCCAGCAATCCACCCAACTGGCCACCAGCCATTTACACAACGCCGAGACCATCCAGGCCATGGGCATGCTCGGCGCCCTGCGCCAGCGCTGGTTTGCCGTGCACTCGCAGTTCCTCGGCTTGCAGAACCAGGCCAGTGACACCGGCTCGGTGGTCACCTCAGTGAGCAAATCCCTGCGCCTGTGCCTGCAATCCCTGGTGCTGGGCCTGGGTGCGCTGCTGGTGATCCGCGGGGATATGACCGCCGGGATGATGATC
Source organism: Pseudomonas gorinensis (assembly GCF_042015035.1). Classification (NCBI taxonomy): domain Bacteria; kingdom Pseudomonadati; phylum Pseudomonadota; class Gammaproteobacteria; order Pseudomonadales; family Pseudomonadaceae; genus Pseudomonas; species Pseudomonas gorinensis. The sequence continues at coordinate 3,955,907 of NZ_CP167125.1, read as the reverse complement.
GCCGGTTCTATCCTGATGGGCCGCGTGCTCAGCCCCATCGACCAACTGATTGCGGTGTGGAAGCAATGGAGTTCGGCCAAGCTGGCCTATCAGCGCCTGGATGAATTGCTGCGCGAGTTCCCGCCTGAAGTCGAGCACATGGCGTTGCCCGCGCCCAAGGGCCAGCTGAGTTTTGAGCAGGTCAGTGCTGGGCCGCCAGGGCGACGCATCGCCACCTTGCATCAAGTCAGTTTCAACCTGGGCGCCGGTGACGTGCTGGGGGTGCTCGGCGCCTCGGGCTCTGGCAAGTCGACCCTGGCCCGCGTGCTGGTGGGCGTGTGGCCGACCCTGGCCGGTACGGTGCGCCTGGATGGCGCGGATATCCATCGCTGGGACCGCGGCGACCTGGGCCCGCATATCGGCTATTTGCCCCAGGACATTGAGCTATTCAGCGGCAGCATTGCCGACAACATCGCGCGCTTTCGCGATGCCGACCCCGAGCGTGTGGTGAAGGCTGCGCAACAAGCCGGTGTGCATGAATTGATCCTGCGCTTGCCCCACGGGTATGACACGGTCCTGGGCGACAACGGCGGCGGCCTGTCCGGTGGCCAGAAACAACGGGTGGCCCTGGCCCGTGCACTGTATGGCGAGCCGCGCCTGATTGTGCTCGATGAACCCAACTCCAACCTCGACACCGTCGGCGAAGCCGCCCTGGCCAGCGCCATTGTGCAGATGAAGGCCCAGGGCAGCAGTGTGATCCTGGTCACCCATCGGTCCTCGGCGCTGGCCCAGGCTGACAAGTTGCTGGTGCTTAACGAAGGGCGTTTGCAGGCATTCGGGCCAAGCCAGGAAGTACTGCGGGCGTTGTCCGGCCACAGGGAGCACCCGCCCCAAGGTAGGAGCGAGCTTGCTCGCGAAGGGCGTTAACGATGACGCGCCCTGATTGGATACACGCGGTGACGGTGAGTTTTTCGCGAGCAAGCTCGCTCCTACAGGTTTTGCGTCAAGCAGTAAGGATGTCAGCATGATTCATGAACAACGCGACGCCCGGTTCTTCGCGCGCATGGGCTGGCTGCTGAGCGTGGTCGGTGCCGGTGGCTTTTTCCTCTGGGCCAGCCTGGCGCCCCTGGACCAGGGCATCCCGGTGCAGGGCACGGTGGTGGTGTCGGGCAAACGCAAGGCGGTGCAAACCTTCAGCCCCGGCGTGGTCAGTCGGATTCTGGTGCAGGAAGGGCAGTGGGTGAAGCAAGGCCAGCCGCTGTTCCGTCTCGACCAGACCCAGCACCAGGCCGACGTGCAGTCCCTGCAAGCCCAGTACCGCATGGCCTGGGCCAGCGTCGCGCGGTGGCAGAGTGAACGCGACAATCAATCGGCCATCACCTTTCCCGCTGAGCTGAGCAACAGCCCCGACCCGGCATTGGCGCTGGTCCTGGAAGGCCAGCGCCAATTGTTCAGCAGCCGCCGCGAAGCCTTTGCCCGTGAACAGGCGGGCATTCGCGCGAATATCGAGGGTGCCAGCGCGCAACTGAACGGCATGCGCCGTGCGCGCAGCGACCTGACCGCCCAGGCCCAGTCCCTGCGCGACCAACTGAGCAACCTGCAACCCTTGGCCGACAACGGTTATATCCCGCGCAACCGCTTGATGGAGTACCAACGCCAGTTGTCCCAGGTGCAACAGGACCTGGCGCAGAACACCGGCGAAAGCGGCCGGGTGGAGCAGGGCATCCTTGAATCGCGCCTTAAGCTGCAGCAGCACAGCGAGGAATACCAGAAGGAAGTCCGCAGCCAACTGGCCGACGCACAGTTGCGCAGCCTGACCCTGGAGCAGCAACTCACCTCCGCCGGCTTCGATCTGCAACACAGCGAGATCAACGCACCGGCCGACGGCATCGCGGTCAACCTCAGCGTGCACACCGAGGGCGCCGTGGTGCGTGCCGGTGAAACCCTGCTGGAAATCGTGCCCCAGGGCACGCGCCTGGAAGTCGAAGGGCATTTGCCGGTGCACCTGGTGGACAAGGTCGGCACCCACTTGCCGGTCGATATCCTGTTCACCGCCTTCAACCAGAGCCGCACCCCACGTGTGCCGGGGGAAGTGAGCCTGATTTCCGCCGACCAGATGCTCGACGAAAAAACCGGCGCCCCGTATTACGTGCTGCGCACAGCCGTCAGCGAGGCGGCCCTGGAGAAACTCCACGGCCTGGTGATCAAGCCGGGCATGCCTGCCGAGATGTTCGTGCGCACCGGCGAACGCTCGTTGCTCAATTACCTGTTCAAGCCGTTGCTCGATCGCGCCGGCTCAGCGTTGACCGAGGAATGAGCATGAAACCAGTGTTCATCACCTTGCTGCTGGCCTGCGCCAATGCCCAGGCCGCCATGGGCCCGTTCGATGTGTATGAACAGGCGCTGCGTAACGATCCGGTGTTTCTCGGCGCCATCAAGGAGCGCGATGCCGGCCTGGAAAACCGCACCATCGGTCGCGCCGGCCTGCTGCCCAAGCTGTCGTACACCTACAACAAGGGCCGCAACAACTCCCAGGCCACCTTGCCCGATGGGCGTGGCGGCAATTATCACGATGACCGCAACTACAACAGTTATGGCTCCACGTTCAGCCTGCAACAGCCGTTGTTCGACTACGAGGCTTACGCCAACTACCGCAAGGGCGTGGCCCAAGCGTTGTTTGCCGATGAGAGTTTTCGCGACAAGAGCCAGGCGCTGCTGGTGCGGGTGCTGAGTTATTACACCCAGGCACTGTTTGCCCAGGACCAGATCGATATCGCCCGCGCCAAGAAAAAAGCCTTCGAGCAGCAGTTCCAGCAGAACCGGCACCTGTTCCAGCAAGGCGAAGGCACGCGGACCGATATCCTCGAAGCCGAATCGCGCTATGAACTGGCCACCGCTGAAGAAATCCAGGCGCTGGATGAGCAGGACGCCTCGTTGAGAGAGCTGGGCGCCTTGATCGGCGTACAGAGCGTCAATATCACCGATTTGGCGCCCCTGAACCCAAGCTTCGCCGCCTTCACGCTGACGCCGGCCAACTACGACAGCTGGCATGAACTGGCGGTGAGCAACAACCCCACACTCGCGTCCCAGCGCCAGGCCCTGGAAGTGGCGCGTTACGAAGTGGAGCGCAACCGCGCCGGGCATTTGCCGAAGGTCATGGCGTATGCCAGCTCGCGCCAGCAGGAGTCCGACAGCGGCAACACCTACAACCAGCGCTACGACACCAACACCATCGGCGTCGAAGTCAGCCTGCCGTTGTACGCCGGTGGCGGTACTTCGGCGTCCACCCGCCAGGCCAGCCGCGCCATGGAGCAGGCCGAGTACGAACTGGAAGGCAAGACCCGCGAAACCCTGATCGAGCTGCGTCGGCAGTTCAGTGCCTGCCTGTCCGGGGTCAGCAAACTGCGCGCTTACCAAAAGGCCCTGACCTCGGCGCAAGCGCTGGTGGTGTCGACCCGGCAAAGCATCCTCGGTGGCGAGCGGGTCAACCTCGATGCGTTGAACGCTGAGCAACAGCTCTACAGCACGCGGCGCGACTTGGCCCAGGCGCGTTATGACTACCTGATGGCCTGGACCAAATTGCATTACTACGCCGGCAACCTGCGCGACACCGACCTGGCCAAGGTGGATGAGGCGTTCGGGCCGGCACCGCAGTAATTGACTTTCTCGACAATTCCAACAACAGAGAGGCAAGACCATGGGCGTGTTTGACTATAAAAACCTCGGGGCCGAAGGCTCCAAAGCGTTGTTCGCCGATGCCATGGCGATCACGCTGTATACCTACCACAACCTGGATAACGGCTTTGCCGTGGGCTACCAGCACAACGGCCTGGGGCTCGGCTTGCCTGCCACGCTGGTCGGTGCTCTGCTGGGCAGTACGGATTCCCAGGGCGTGATTCCCGGCATTCCCTGGAACCCGGACACGGAAAAAGCCGCCCTGGACGCTGTGCAACAGGCCGGTTGGACGCCCATCAGCGCGAGCGCCCTGGGCTATACCGGCAAGGTCGACGCCCGAGGCACGTTCTTCGGCGAAAAGGCCGGCTACACCACGGCCCAGGTCGAGGTACTGGGCAAGTACGATGACGCCGGCAAGTTGCTGGAAATCGGTATCGGTTTTCGCGGTACTTCAGGCCCTCGGGAAACGTTGATCAGCGACTCCATAGGGGATCTGGTCAGCGATCTGCTCGCCGCTCTGGGCCCCAAGGATTACGCGAAGAACTATGCCGGCGAAGCCTTTGGCGGCCTGCTCAAGAACGTCGCCGACTATGCCAGCGCCCACGGCCTCAGTGGCCACGACGTGGTGGTCAGCGGCCATAGCCTGGGCGGCCTGGCGGTCAACAGCATGGCCGACTTGAGCAGCGGCAAATGGGCGGGTTTCTACCAGGACGCCAACTACGTGGCCTACGCCTCGCCGACCCAGAGCGCCGGCGACAAGGTGCTCAATATCGGTTATGAAAACGACCCGGTATTCCGTGCGCTGGACGGCTCCTCCTTCAATTGGTCGTCGTTGGGCGTGCATGACCAACCCCATGAATCGACCACCGACAATATCGTCAGCTTCAACGACCACTACGCCTCGACGCTATGGAATGTGCTGCCGTTTTCCATCACCAACCTGCCGACTTGGATCTCGCATTTGCCCACGGGGTATGGCGATGGGATGACGCGCATTGTGGAGTCAGGTTTCTATGCGCAGATGAGCCGCGACTCGACGATCATCGTCGCCAACCAGTCCGACCCGGCGCGGGCTAACACCTGGGTGCAGGACCTTAACCGCAATGCCGAGGCGCACAAGGGCAACACATTCATTATTGGCAGCGACGGCGATGACCTGATCCAGGGCGGCAAGGGCGCGGACTTTATCGAGGGCGGCAAGGGCAATGACACGATCCGCGACAGCAGCGGCCACAACACGTTTCTGTTCAACGGGCATTTCGGCCAGGACCGGGTTATCGGCTATCAAGCGACCGACAAGCTGGTGTTCACGGATGTGCAGGGCAGTGCGGATTATCGTGATCACGCCAAGGTGGTAGGCGCGGATACGGTGATCAGTTTTGGCGCGGATTCGGTGACGTTGGTGGGGGTGGTCGGGCTGTCGGGGGAGGGGATTGTTATCGCTTGAAACTGTGGGAGGGGGCTGTTGTGGCGAGCAGGTTTGTTGTGGCGAGCGGGCTTGCCCTAATGCCGTTCAGTTAAGGCTTTTTTTGTAGGAGCGAGCTTGCTCGCGAAGAACTTACAGGCGCCGCGTTCATTCAGGAAACACGCGTTATCGTTGACGTTTTTCGCGAGCAAGCTCGCTCCTACAGAAGGCGATGTACGCTTAACTGAACGGCATTAGGGCTTGCCCCGCGTTGGGCTGCGAAGCAGCCCCCAACAAAGTCGCCAAGTTCTTTGTTCTTTCTGAAAAACCGCGGTGCCTGGGGGTAGGGCCGCTTCGCGCCCCAACGCGGGGCAAGCCCGCTCGCCACAACAGGCCTGCTCACCACAACAAGCCTGCTCACCACAACAAGCCTGCTTGCCACAACAAACCTGCTCAGCACAGCAGGCCCACTCGCCACAGGGCGGCCAGTTTGCTGTGCGACAGCGCTAAGGACCTCCCACATTTGATCAGTGTTGGCGCTGGAAATCAGTCTTCCTTGCGCACCGTTGCCACATCGTCGGCCTTGACGCGGATGTGCTTGCCGGCAATATCGGTGAACTCATAAAACCCGTCGGCGGTCTTGGTTTTTGGAATGTCCTTGGTCAAATACTGCGTGCCATTTTGCAGCGTCACTACGGTTTGCGTCGCGCAACCGGCCAATACCAGAAAAGTGAGTGCAACCAGTGGCAGACTCAAATTCTTCATGTTCATAACCCTTACCTTAACCCTGAAAAAGTCCCGCGCCTGTGGCTGCGGGCAATAAATGGTACGCCATCAACTTCTCCATCTGATCACTTTTATGCAAAAAGTTGCGTGGGCCATTTATCTATTACCGATTGCAACAACGCGTTTGCGACGGCACTCTGTATGCATAACCAGTATTTGATCACTGCGCGCCATGGCCAATCCCCTCGACGATCCCCTGTATTACCTGCATAACTTCCGCCAAGTGCTGGATTGGCTGGGGCATCGCTACGCCGATTTACTCGATACGGATGAACAGCATTTCATTCAGCAATTTGACAGGTTGCCCCAGGCGTCCCAGGCGTTGTTGGTGCGCATGGTGATGCGCAAGGGTGTGCATTTTCGCGCGGGCAAGCTCACCTACCAGGAGATCGGCTGCCCCCATGCCGCTGTACGCCCCTTGCTGGAACTGGGTTGGGTCGACGACCAGTGCCCGCTGGCCTTCCACGAGTTGTTTGCGTTGCTGCAAAAAAGCGAAATGCTCGCGGTGTTCCAGGCGTGGATCGACCAGCCCAAAGGCAACAAGGCCGACTGGCTTGAACCCCTGGCGGCGCAATTCACCGAAAGCCGCAGCTTCGCCCACTGGTGCCCCGAGTTGGCCGACAGGCTGTACAGCCTGACCGTGATGGACCTGTGTGACCGCCTGCGTCTGATGTTCTTCGGCAACCTGCACCAGGACTGGTCGGAATTCGTGCTGGCGGACCTGGGCATCTACACCTATGAGAAGGTCGAGTTCTGCGCCGAGTCCCGTGGTTTGCGCACGCGCGACGATGTGCTCGGTTTTCTGTTCCTGCACCAGTGCCAACAGGCATTTGAAGCCGGCGAGGCGCTGGACACGCTACTGGCGCAGGTCGCCACGCTGCACACCGACAACCCTTGGCTGCAAAAGCGCCGGGCCAAATTGCTGTTCCAGGTCGGCCAGTATTGCGAACGCAATGCCGAGTTGGCCATGGCCGAGCAGATCTACCGCGCGTGCGCCTACCCCGGCGCACGCGCGCGACTGATCCGCGTGCTGGAGCGCCAGGAGGCTTATGCTCAAGCGCTGGCGCTGGCCTGCGCCGCCCAACAGGCGCCGGAAAGTGCCGCCGAACAGCAACACCTGTTGCGCGTCTTGCCGCGCCTGCAACGTAAGCTGGGGCAACCGCGCTTGCCCAAGGCCAAGCCGCGCGACGTCCCGCGCCTGGACCTGGCACTGGCCCCGCCGGAGCCCTTGATGTCGGTGGAGTACTGCGTCCAGGCGCACCTGAGCGAACCCGATGCACCCGTGCATTACGTCGAGAACGGCCTGATCAATTCACTGTTCGGCCTGTTGTGCTGGGACGCGATCTTCGCACCGTTGCCGGGGGCGTTTTTCCACCCGTTCCAGCGCGGACCGGCGGACCTGCACAGCGAGGATTTCCATTCACGGCGTGCGCCGCTGTTTGCGGCTGCCTTCGCGCAATTGCAGGATGAGCGCTACAAGGCAACCATTCGCCAGCGCTACGTGGACAAGTGGGGGATCCAGTCGCCGTTCGTGTTCTGGAACCTGCTCAGCGAGGCATTGCTCGAACAGGCCCTGGCCTGCTTACCCGCTGAACACCTGCGGCACTGGTTCGAGCGGCTGCTGCTGGATATCCGCGCCAACCGTGCGGGGATGCCGGACCTGATCCAGTTCTGGCCCGCCGAAAAAACCTACCGCATGATCGAAGTCAAAGGCCCCGGCGACCGCTTGCAAGACAACCAGCTGCGTTGGCTGGAGTTCTGTGGCCAATACCAGATGCCAGTCACGGTTTGCTACGTGCGCTGGGCGGAGCCAACCCCTTGAGCTACAGCGTGGCCGTGCGGGCGCTGTGTGAGTTCACCGCCAAGGTCGGCGACCTGGACCTGCGTTTCACCCCCTCGCCCAGCGCCCAGGAAGGCATTGCCGGGCACCGCACCGTTGCCGCGCGGCGCAGTGCGCACTACCAGAGCGAAGTGGCGCTGGAGGGCGAATACCAGCAGCTCAAGGTGCGGGGCAGGGCGGACGGCTACGACCCGGACAACAACCGCCTGGAAGAGGTGAAGACCTATCGCGGCGACCTCGACGCCCAGCCTGCCAACCATCGGCAACTGCATTGGGCCCAGGCCAAAGTCTACGGCTGGTTGATGTGCCAGAAGCTCGGGTTGACGCAGATCGACCTGGCGCTGGTGTATTTCGACATCGTCGGCGAGGGTGAGACCCTGCTCAATCAACGCTTCCAGGCGGCGGACCTGGAAGCGTTCTTCAACCAGCAATGCGCGCGGTTCCTGGAGTGGGCCCATCAGGAAATGCAGCACCGCGAAGCGCGCAACCACGCCGCACAAACCCTGGGGTTCCCCCATGCCGAGTTCCGCCCCGGCCAGCGAATCCTCGCGGAGTCGGTGTACAAGGCCGTCAGCACTGGCCGCTGCCTGATGGCCCAGGCGCCCACCGGTATCGGCAAGACCGTGGGCACGATCTTCCCGCTGCTCAAGGCCCTGGCGCCGCAGCAGTTGGACAAGGTGTTCTTCCTCACCGCCAAGACCCCCGGCCGCAAACTTGCCCTGGATGCGGCCAAGCTGCTGCACGCCAGCAGCGATTTGCCCCTGCGCGTCCTTGAACTGGTCGCGCGGGACAAAGCCTGCGAACACCTGGACAAAGCCTGCCACGGCGATTCGTGCCCGCTGGCCAAGGGGTTTTACGATCGCCTGCCCGCCGCCCGTGAGGCGGCATCAAGCGTGCGTCTGCTGGACCAGCGCAACCTGCGCGAAGTCGCCCTGGCCCACCATGTGTGTCCGTATTACCTGAGCCAGGAAATGGCGCGCTGGGCCGACCTGGTCGTGGCCGACTACAACTACTATTTCGACTTCGGCGCCATGCTGTTCGGCCTCGCCCAGCTCAACCAATGGCGCGCGGCGGTGCTGGTGGATGAAGCCCACAACCTGGTGGAACGCGCCCGCTCGATGTACAGCGCAAGCCTCAGCCAGTTCAGTCTCCAGGCCCTGCGCGACAGCGCCCCAGAGCCACTGAAGAAACCCTTGCAGCGCCTCAACCGCGAGTGGAATGCGTTGCACAAGGAACAGGTCGCACCGTACCAGGCCTATGCGACCCGGCCCGACAAACTGCTCCAGGCCCTGAGCCTGTGCATCAGCGCCATGGGCGACTACTTCAATGACCACCCCGAATCCCTGGCGGGCGAGCTGCAAGCCTTCTACTTCGAAGCGCTGCAATTTGCCAAAGTGGCGGAGCTGTTCAACGAGCACTTTATCTTCGACATCAGCAAGCATTCGCTCGGCGGCAAACGCAGCCGCTCGACCTTGTGCCTGCGCAATGTGGTGCCCGCCGAATTCATTCGGCCGCGCTTGACGGCGGCACGCAGCAGCGTGCTGTTTTCCGCCACGCTCAGCCCACGCCACTACTACGCCGACCTGCTGGGCTTGCCGGCAGACACGGCGTGGGTCGATGTGGAATCACCGTTCAAGGCCGAGCAGTTGCGGGTGCGCATTGTCGATGAAATCTCCACTCGGTTCGTGCATCGCCAAGCCTCGCTGGAACCCATCGTCGATTTGATCGCGAGCCAGTTCGCGCAACAACCGGGGAACTACCTGGCGTTTTTTTCAAGCTTTGATTACCTGCAACAAGTGGCTCAGTTGCTGGCGCTGCGGCACCCGGCGATTGCCCTGTGGCTGCAAGCGCGAGGCATGGCCGAAGCTGAACGCCAGGCCTTTCTCGACCAGTTCACCCAACACAGCCAAGGCATCGGGTTTGCGGTGCTGGGGGGAGCGTTTGGCGAAGGCATCGACTTGCCCGGCAGCCGTTTGATCGGCGCCTTTATTGCCACCTTGGGGCTGCCGCAGCTGAACCCGGTCAACGAGCAGATGAAGCTCAGGATGGGCGCGATTTTCGGTGCGGGTTACGACTACACCTACCTGTACCCCGGCATTCAAAAAGTCGTGCAGGCGGCGGGCAGGGTGATCCGCAGCGAACACGACCGGGGCGTGGTGATGCTGATCGATGATCGGTTTGGCCAACCCCAGGTGCGCCAGTTATTGCCGCGCTGGTGGGCGTTCGTATAGGACGGCGGTCTCTACCCCGCTCAGAGGATAGAGACGCGCGCCCGCATAACTGACCGACGCGTCCGGGACAGGATCCTTGCCCCAGAGCCAGGGGAATGTACCGTCAGTTGAACCGCCGACCGCACCGATTGACCGTCATTCAACTGATGGTCAACACCCGCCGAAGGGATTCGTTCAGGTTCACCGCGCGTGCGCGGGTGAACCCCGTCGCCAATATCACGTAATAAAACTCAGGACGGTAGCCTTTGAATTGCTGCAACTGCTCGCGGTAAATCAGGCGTTTGACGGGGGCGCCCGCAGGCCAGGAGAGCCCGACCTCCTTTGTTTCGATATGCAGGATCACGTCGTTCAATGACCGCACATAACGCAAGATCACGGCAATCTGGTCGGTCGCCTGGCGCCACGCATAATAGGGGATGGACACAATCACATGCGCCGGGTCATCCGCGATGTGATCGTTGGGGTAGCCCTCTACGGAGGGCGCTTCCAGCCGGGCAATGTACCCGCGGACTTCGGCGGTGTTTTTCTTGGAGTAGACCTCGAAAGGGGGGACGGACTTCCTCAAGACAAAACTGACTTCTATGTGGCCCTCGGCGGCGGCGCGCACGTCAACGTAATCGATGAAGGTCGAATGCACTCGTCCGGGCCTGGTGATAGGGACAAACTTGTGGATGACCTTCACCCCACCTTTGGGAGGATAGATACGAATCATGACATCGTATATTTCATCTTTCAGGCCGACAGTGTCCCGGGTGTGCATTTGCAGCTCCACCGGTTTTTCATCCACCAGTTCCAAATCGATATAGCCAACTGGGCCAGCGTCTGAAAAAACCGGACCATCAGGTGCATTCGCGTCCAGGTCGACCGACACGCGAATGGTGGCTGACCCTGGTGTAGAAATGTTGCCCACCAGGTCAATGACCTCAAGCCACACAGCCATATTGGGACTGTCGCCGGCGTCGACAAGGTGCTGGTAGGTCACATCGATCACGGTCGGCTGGAGGGGGCCAGCCGCTGTCTGGCTGATGATGACGTTCCCCCAGTGGAGAATGACGGTGTCCTTCGGGTGGTGATTAGGGTAGGGCTGAAGAGTGACCACCACCCCTTTCGTGGCGTTCCCTGGCACGATCACTTTCTCGGACAGACTGACCTTCAGCTCTGAGTGCCCCGGTTCGACTTGATTGTTGTCATCGCCGGCCGGGAGGTCGGTCTTGACCAATGTCAGCAGCGGATAGGACATATCGTAGTCGGCGCCACCCTTATAGTGAACGAGGTAGACTAGGGCATATCGACCGTCCGGCAGGTCTTTTTGCTGGGCGGCAAAGAAGTAACTGTTACGGGTTTCCTCGCCGGGCTCCAGGATCTTTGTACCCAGGATCACCACATTCGTTTCGCCGATCAGATAGCCCACGGTGATGATATCCCCGGGACTCGCGATCCAATTGCGTTGCACCTCGAGGGTCAGGCCGGACTCAAACAACCATGCTGCGATGCCTGCGTCCTCGCCATCGACGTGATCGACCATGCCGGGGACGTTGAGTCGATCCAGACGCTTCGGGTTGTCCTTTTTTTCCAGCGTCAGGGTGTCGTTTTCAGTCGCACTTGGCGCTTCTTCGAGTGCGGCTGCAGGCTGAGTCTTCTTGGTGGGCATGATTGATCTCCTGATAGGCATCAGTGCACGTGATCGCACGTCAAACGGTGCGTTTGCCGTCATCAGATACCGGAATAAATGCGCGCGCTACTGTCAGAGTTGACAGGTAGCGACCAATGGTCCTGTCAGCGTCATGGCGGTTTGCGATGAATCGATCAGCGATCATTGACCGCCCGTCGCCACCTGTTAACTCTGACAGTAGGCAAGCCATCGCAGGGGGCGTTTGATGGAGGCAAACCACTCCCGCCCGCTTGCAAGGACTCTCACCATGTCCAAAAAAGATAAGTCGAAAGCTGCTCTCCTGCCCGCCATCGTGGTGCCGCTGACGGAGCCGCCTATCGCCGGGGATATTGACGCTGCCGACGGCGGCATCGGCTTGCGTCACACCGAGTCGGCGCTGGTGGTGTATCTCGTCAATCCCAAAGACGGTGTCAGTGCCGGCAGCATCGCCTCGCTCTACTGGGGGAACCGGAATGTGCCAGTGGCGTCTACGCCTATTCGCGAAGGCGAGGAGAACCTGGACCTTATCCCGCTGACGGTGCCTGCGCACCGGATCGTCGAGTTCTGGGCCAACCCGGTGTTGGGCAAGCTGCGGCGCGCCAGCGGTAATGAAACCTTCACCGAAGAGCGCAAGTACCGGGTCATGCTGACACGCCCCGCAGGGCGCGACCCCGACGACGCGCTCCCCGGGCACCAGGGCCTGTCCTACGTAGTGCCGCCGGAAGTGTTGCTCGATGGTGTCAACGAAACCAGGGCGCTGGCCGGGATCAAGATTCTTATCCACCATTGGCTGCACATGCATGCTTACGACCTGATCATTCTGGCCTGGGGGTCGCAGCAGGTGCTGCATCGGGTCCAGCCTGGGGAGGTGGGGCGCGATATCACCCTGACCGTTGACTACGCCACGATCAGCGCCGCCGGCAACAACCCCCTGACGCGCGTGGCTTACCAGGTCAAGAACGCCGTCGGCACTCTGCCGGATGAGTGGGCGCGCTGGTCGGCGGTATCGCTGATCGATGTGCATCTGCACCAGGTGCGGCCAGAGGCGCCGTGGCTGGCGTTCCCCGACACTGACAGGGTGGTCGACCTGGCCGAACTGGGCGGTTGGGACGTGGAAATCGAAACCTGGGTGACTAACGCGGAAGCCGCCGCCTATGACTACGTAAGCTTGATCTGGGCCGGTGTCGACAGTGAGGGCAACCCGTTCCCCCATACGCCGATCAAACCGTTGAACAGAGCGGGGGTGCATTCCTTCGAGGTCCCCAACGCGCTGGTCGTCGCCATTGCCGATGGGACCGTCAGCGTGCATATGCTGTTCCAGAAAGGCGTGGTGGAGCAGCCCTCGGAAAAACTCTACCTCGAGATCGTCGGCAAGGTCGTAAGATGGCCGCCACCCACGATTGACGAGGATAAGGGCGGCAAGATTGAGCCGAGTAAAGAGGCGACTGTGCGGTTTCCTCTGCAAGGGAGCTGGCCGCCCGATGGTTATCTGGAGGTTATCTTCCTCGTCAGCAGCCCCGATAACACGATCGAGCACCGTGTTGGCCGCGAGGTCGACGATGTGGAACCCACACCGGAAGGCGACATGCTGTTCACGGTGTACCCCGCCGAGCTGCAGCGTTTCGACGGTCACCTGGTGGAGGTGTTTTACGCGCACACACGGCCAGGCGGGCGGCCCCAAGAGTCGCTGCGGCTGAAAATCCTCGTGGGTGAGATTCAACGCACACTGCCTGCGCCGATCATTGAAAAGGTCATTGGAAGTCAGTTGAACCCGGACGATATCGAGGGCTACGCCAAGGTGTTTGCACCGGCCGGCGATACGAAGCGTGGAGACTGGGTGCGCATGTACTGGAACGGCCCGCTTGTCCGCACCAATGTGCCGGTGCAGGTGGCGGTCGATAACAGCATCACCGAGCACCATATCGATGAGTTCTATGTCAATAACAACCTCAATGAAACCGTGGCGGTCTTCTACACCTTGACACGTGGCGACGAGCTGCCGCGTTATTCGCAAGTCACTGAGGTGCTGATCAGCCGCAACCTGGGTGAACTGCTGGCGCCGACATTGCTTGAGGCGCAGATAACCGGCCCCGACACCGCCGACCTGGAGCCGCTGCGAGTGCAGCAGGGCACCCAGTTGGTGGTGCGTTATGTGGGCATGCGTGACGATGATTGGATCAAGCCTTATATGGAGGGCGAGGGCGATGGCGGCTCGCCGGATATTCCGGCCAAGCCGGGTAATCGGGTGTTGCAGGAGGTGGTGTTCGATATTACGCGGGACGCGATTCACGCCAACATTCGGGACCGTGATACCACGGTGGTTTTCACGTATGCCGTGACCCGGGGTGACGACACGAAGCACTCGGCGAAGCTGACGGTGAAGGTGAAGCCGATTCCGCCGGATGAGTTGGCGCAGACCGTGCTCAAGCTCAATGAAGCCAATGAGGCGACCAGGGTCCTGGACTTGACGCGCTTTACTGGCGACGCCACCGCCCATGTAGGCGTCTGGGCGTTCATCACAGCACCTTACCCCGTCTGGTTGAGGTTTCTGGGGAGAACAAAGGACAACGTCAGTCATGAACATTTGTTGTTCAACGGTGCGGGCCAGTCGAAGGTCAACCCGACCTGGATTTCCACCGGAAAAATCGAATATCCGCTCCCTCGGACGTACCTGAACGGGTTGGGGAATGGCACCACGCTGAAGATGGAGTTCAAGGCCGCAGTGAGCCTGAGCAAGGTTGAAGCCAAGGCCCTGTCTTTCCCGCTGGTGGAGTACATCGTCAATACCATCGAGATACCGGATCAATACCCGCTGCCCATACTGACCGAGGCCACCGGTACCGGCTCTCCGGTGACCCTTGCGCCCTTGAATGCGCAAAATGGCGGCACGGTATCGGTAGCGTTCTCACCGATGTATACCACCGACAAGATCAAGGTCACGATGGTTGGGACATCGGGACTCGGTTCGCCGGTGATTGCCGAGAAAAATGGCTTGGCCGGCGGCGTGGTGACTTTTGATATCCCCAAGACAGCGATAGCCGCCAACATCGGTAAGGCAAACAAGACGTTTACCCTTAAGTATGAGGTTACTCGTGCCGGGGTAACGCGAAGCTCGCTGATATTAACGGTGACGGTGACGCCGATACCGGTGTCGGCTTTGCCACAGGTGATCATCAACCGTGTGCCCCATAACGGCCTGCTGGATTTGAACACTATCACCGGCAACCCCTTGGCCGCCGTGCTCAAGTGGCCATTTATTGCCACCGGACAACGCGTGTGGATAACACTCAACGCCAGCGGACATGAACCGTTGCCGGTATTGACCAATTATCCAATTCTCTCATCGGAGTTGAACGGACTGACGAACAAGCCAGTGTCACGTGATTGGTTGCAAAAAATACCGCCTGATGATCCCATCTCCGTAGAAATTAAGGTGACACTTGATGGCAGCGCTGATGTTTCGAGAGCGGTTAGTTTTGCACCTACTACTTATAAGGTAAAAAGGGTGCCTACAGTAGATAGGACTGACTTCAGCAACTATGACTGGAATGAGTGGCGCAACGTTGGTGCGGATGGAGCTCTTATAAAAGAGGGCACAAATATATATTGGCGGAGCATAAGTGTACCAAACAGATTGCCAAGGCTTTCAAAGCGATATGGCTATTTCAACCATATAAGCATAAAGACCATTGAAATATCTTGCGATTATAGACATGAGTTTTTCGCGAACGATACGGTTTTTCGGGTGATAACATTTCCCGGCCGCGCTACTTATGACAGCCCTACATTCCCATATTCACCCACCTGGAGGAATATGAAATTTACCGTAAGTGGCCCTTCAATTAATGGATCGTTTTCTGTGGATGTCTATATTCAAAACTTAACAGGAAATTCTACATCCATAGACAATATAGTCGTAACAATACTATAACGGCGCGTATCGCTTAACAACGAAACAGTCGGGACGGAATAATTGCGGAATAACCGGAGCAGACTGAGTTAACAAAACAACCGAGTACCTATCCACCGCCTCAAACGGATAGGTACTCGCTGCTTTTAGCCCTGAATGTGTAAAAACGCCTGCCACTCTCTCTCGCTGCCGACCTCAAGCGGAGCAGAGTGTCAAGCTACCAAGATTGATCTCGGCGTAGCACCGCCAATACCGAGCGGATCCTGGTCCAGAATGTAGCTGATGTGTTTACGGTGATTTGCTTAACTGACGCAATCGGGAGCACGCCCCCTCCCACCGTTTACACGACCTCCAGATAAGAACTATGAATCGCCCGCGCCAACTCCCTCACCGTGTCAATAAACTCCGTCAACCGGCTATGCAAACTTTCAGTCGCACTTGGCGCTTCTTCGAGTGCGGCTGCAGGCTGAGTCTTCTTGGCGGGCATGATTGATCTCCTGATAGGCATCAGTGCACGTGATCGCACGTCAAACGGTGCGTTTGCCGTCATCAGATACCGGAATAAATGCATGCGCTACTGTCAGAGTTGACAGGTAGCGACCAATGGTCCTGTCAGCGTCATGGCGGTTTTCGATGAATCGATCAGCGATCATTGACCGCCCGTCGCCACCTGTTAACTCTGACAGTAGGCAAGCCATCGCAGGGGGCGTTTGATGGAGGCAAACCACCGCACCTGCTTGCAAGGACTCTCACCATGTCCAAAAAAGATAAGTCGAAAGCTGCTCTCCTGCCTGCCATCGTGGTGCCGCTGACGGAGCCACCTATCGCCGGGGATATTGACGCTGCCGACGGCGGCATCGGCTTGCGTCACACCGAGTCGGCGCTGGTGGTGTATCTCGTCAATCCCAAAGACGGTGTCAGTGCCGGCAGCATCGCCTCGCTCTACTGGGGGAACCGGAATGTGCCAGTGGCGTCTACGCCTATTCGCGAAGGCGAGGAGAACCTGGACCTTATCCCGCT
Source organism: Pseudomonas gorinensis (assembly GCF_042015035.1). NCBI lineage: Bacteria > Pseudomonadati > Pseudomonadota > Gammaproteobacteria > Pseudomonadales > Pseudomonadaceae > Pseudomonas > Pseudomonas gorinensis. The sequence goes on along the minus strand of NZ_CP167125.1, from coordinate 3,939,410 downwards.
GACGGTGCCTGCGCACCGGATCGTCGAGTTCTGGGCCAACCCGGTGTTGGGCAAGCTGCGGCGCGCCAGCGGTAATGAAACCTTCACCGAAGAGCGCAAGTACCGGGTCATGCTGACACGCCCCGCAGGGCGCGACCCCGACGACGCGCTCCCCGGGCACCAGGGCCTGTCCTACGTAGTGCCGCCGGAAGTGTTGCTCGATGGTGTCAACGAAACCAGGGCGCTGGCCGGGATCAAGATTCTTATCCACCATTGGCTGCACATGCATGCTTACGACCTGATCATTCTGGCCTGGGGGTCGCAGCAGGTGCTGCATCGGGTTCAGCCTGGGGAGGTGGGACGCGATATCACCCTGACCGTTGACTACGCCACGATCAGCGCCGCCGGCAACAACCCCCTGACGCGCGTGGCTTATCAGGTCAAGAACGCCGTCGGCACTCTGCCGGATGAATGGGCGCGCTGGTCGGCGGTATCGCTGATCGATGTGCATCTGCACCAGGTGCGGCCAGAGGCGCCGTGGCTGGCGTTCCCCGACACTGACAGGGTGGTCGACCTGGCCGAACTGGGCGGTTGGGACGTGGAAATCGAAACCTGGGTGACTAACGCGGAAGCCAGCACCTATGACTACGTAAGCTTGATCTGGGCCGGTGTCGACAGTGAGGGCAACCCGTTCCCCCATACGCCGATCAAACCGTTGAACAGAGCGGGGGTGCATTCCTTCGAGGTCCCCAACGCGCTGGTCGTCGCCATTGCCGATGGGACCGTCAGCGTGCATATGCTGTTCCAGAAAGGCGTGGTGGAGCAGCCCTCGGAAAAACTCTACCTCGAGATCGTCGGCAAGGTCGTAAGATGGCCGCCACCCACGATTGACGAGGATAAGGGCGGCAAGATTGAGCCGAGTAAAGAGGCGACTGTGCGGTTTCCTCTGCAAGGGAGCTGGCCGCCCGATGGTTATCTGGAGGTTATCTTCCTCGTCAGCAGCCCCGATAACACGATCGAGCACCGTGTTGGCCGCGAGGTCGACGATGTGGAACCCACACCGGAAGGCGACATGCTGTTCACGGTGTACCCCGCCGAGCTGCAGCGTTTCGACGGTCACCTGGTGGAGGTGTTTTACGCGCACACACGGCCAGGCGGGCGGCCCCAAGAGTCGCTGCGGCTGAAAATCCTCGTGGGTGAGATTCAACGCACACTGCCTGCGCCGATCATTGAAAAGGTCATTGGAAGCCAGTTGAACCCGGACGATATCGAGGGCTACGCCAAGGTGTTTGCACCGGCCGGCGATACGAAGCGTGGAGACTGGGTGCGCATGTACTGGAACGGCCCGCTTGTCCGCACCAATGTGCCGGTGCAGGTGGCGGTCGATAACAGCATCACCGAGCACCATATCGATGAGTTCTATGTCAACAACAACCTCAATGAAACCGTGGCGGTCTTCTACACCTTGACACGTGGCGACGAGCTGCCGCGTTATTCGCAAGTCACGGAGGTGCTGATCAGCCGCAACCTGGGTGAACTGCTGGCGCCGACATTGCTTGAGGCGCAGATAACCGGCCCCGACACCGCCGACCTGGAGCCGCTGCGAGTGGAGCAGGGTGCCCAGTTGGTGGTGCGTTATGTGGGCATGCGTGACGATGATTGGATCAAGCCTTATATGGAGGGCGAGGGCGATGGCGGCTCGCCGGATATTCCGGCCAAGCCGGGTAATCGGGTGTTGCAGGAGGTGGTGTTCGATATTACGCGTGACGCGATTAGCGCCAACATTCGGGACCGTGATGCCACGGTGGTTTTCACGTATGCCGTGACCCGGGGCGACGATACGAAACACTCGGCGAAGCTGACGGTGACGGTGAAGCCGATACCGGTGTCGGCTTTACCACAGGTGATCATCAACCGTGTGCCCCATAACGGCCTGCTGGACTTGAACACTATTACCGGCAACCCCTTGGCCGCCGTGCTCAAGTGGCCGTTTATGGCCACCGGACAACGCGTGTGGATAACACTCAAGTCCAGCAGACATGAACCGTTGCCGGTATTAAGCAATTATCCAATTCTCTCATCGGAGTTGAACGGACTGACGAACAAGCCAGTGTCACGTGATTGGTTGCAGAAAATACCGCCTGATGATCCCATCTCCGTAGAAATTAAGGTGACACTTGATGGCAGTGCTGATGTTTTGAGAGCGGTTAGTTTTGCTCCTACTACTTATAAAGTAAAAAGGGTGCCTACAGTAGATAGGACTGATTTCAACACTTATAGCTGGAATGGGTGGTACAATGTTAATGGGGCCGGTGCTCTTGTAGAAGAAGGCGAAAATATATATTGGCGAAGCGTAAAGGTAGAAAAATACGCTGCTTCTTGGCTTCGAAAGTTGTATAGCGGCTATAACTTTATGGCCACCAATACCATCGAAATATCCTTCGATTATAGACATGAGTCTGGCGCGAATGACCTACAGATTCGGGGGAGTATATTGCCCGGGCTTGGAGTACGTGAAAGCCCTATATTCCCAACTTCAGCTACCTGGAGGAACATTAAATTTATTATGGATATACCATCAACTGCGATTGGAGTATCAATATCTTTCCATATTAGAGGGCCAGTAAATACAGTGTCCCTAGATAACATAGTCGTGACAATGCTATAGCGACACACATCGCTTAACAGCGAAACAGCCAAGACGGAGTAATCGGCACAGACTGAGTTAACAAAATAACCGAGTACCTATCCACTGCCTCAAACGGATAGGTACTCGCTGCTTTTAACCCTGAATGTGTAAAAACGCCTGCCACTCTCTCTCGCTGCCGACCTCAAGCGGAGCAGAGTCTCAAGCTACCAAGATTGATCTAGGCGTAGCACCGCCAATACCGAGCGGATCCTGGTCCAGAATGTAGCTGATGTGTTTACGGTGATTTGCTTAACTGACGCAATCGGGAGCACGCCCCCTCCCACCGTTTACACGACCTCCAGATAAGAACTATGAATCGCCCGCGCCAACTCCCTCACCGTGTCAATAAACTCCGTCAACCGGCTATGCAAACCGTCCTCCAGAATCTCATCGATCCCCGTATACCTCAGCCGCGCCTCGAACTCAGCCGCCAAGCGCTGTGCCGCGCGGCCATAACTGCCGGGCAGGTCCGCGAGGATATGGCTCAATTCCTCAATACACGCATGCAGCGAACGCGGCACATCGCTGCGCAACAGCAGCAGCTCCGACACCGAGCGCGCATTCAACGCATTCGGGTACAGCTCGGTATACGCTTCGAACGACGACAACGCACGGAGCAGGGCGCTCCACTGGTAATAACCGCGGGCCGACAAGTCGCTGACTTCTTCCGATTCCTCGCCAAACATCTCATAGCGCGCATCCAGCAGGCGCAAGGTGTTGTCCGCGCGTTCGACAAAGGTGCCCAGGCGAATAAACCGGTAGGCGTCATTGCGCATGATGGTGCCGGATGTGGCCCCACGAAACAGGTGCGAACGTTGCTTGACCCAATCACAGAAGTGGCTGATGCCATGCCGCGCCAGGCCGCCGGCGGCGATGCTGCGCATTTCCAGCCAGGTGGCGTTGAGGTTCTCCCACATGTCGGCGGTGATGCGCCCGCGTACCGCGTGGGCATTGCCCCGGGCGGCGCGCAGGCAGTTATAGATACTGGCCGGGTTTTCTTCATCAAGGGCGAAGAAGTGCAGCATGCGCTCGGCGTCCAGCTGCTGGTGGCGCTCCAGGTAACTGTCCAGGGTGCCGCTGCTGAGCAACGACATCGCCAGTTCATCCAAGCCATCACTGCGCCCGGCCTGGGGCATCAGCGACAGCGAGTAGCTGACTTCAAGCATGCGCGCGAGGTTCTCGGCGCGCTCCAGGTAACGGGACATCCAATACAAATCCGCGGCGGTTCTACTCAGCATGGTCAGCCCTCCACCACCCAGGTGTCCTTGGTTCCGCCGCCTTGCGACGAGTTGACGATCAACGAGCCTTCACGCAGGGCCACCCGCGTCAGGCCACCCGGCACCAGGCGGGTTTCCTTGCCGGACAGCACAAAGGGCCGCAGGTCGATATGCCGTGGTGCGATGCCGTTTTCGACAAAAGTGGGGCACGTGGACAGGCTCAGGGTCGGTTGGGCGATATACGCATGGGGGCGCGCCTTGATGCGTTGGCGGAAGTCCTCGATTTCGGCAGCGGTGGACGCCGGGCCGACCAGCATGCCGTAGCCGCCCGAGCCCTGGGTTTCCTTGACCACCAGTTCGCCCAGGTGGGCCAGCACGTGGGACAGTTCATCTGGCTTGCGGCATTGGAAGGTCGGCACGTTTTGCAGGATGGGCTCTTCATCCAGGTAAAACTTGATCATGGCCGGCACATAGGGATAGATCGATTTATCGTCGGCCACGCCGGTGCCGATGGCGTTGGCCAGCACGACGTTGCCGGCGCAGTAGGCGGCGACCAGGCCGGGCACGCCGAGCATCGAGTCCGGGTTGAACGCCTGCGGATCGAGGAACGCATCGTCGATACGCCGGTAGATCACATCCACCGCCTTGGGCCCGTCGGTGGTGCGCATGAACACCTTGAGGTCGTGCACGAACAGGTCGGCGCCTTCCACCAGTTCCACGCCCATTTCCCGCGCCAGGAACGCATGTTCGAAGAACGCGCTGTTAAAGCGCCCAGGCGTCAGCACCACCACATTGGGGTTGTCCAGGCGGCTGGCGCTTTTCAGGGTCTTGAGCAGCAGGTTGGGGTAGTGGTCCACCGGCGCGATGCGCTGCTTGGCGAACACTTCGGGGAACAGGCGCATCATCATCTTGCGGTCTTCGAGCATGTAGCTCACGCCGCTGGGGGTGCGCAGGTTGTCTTCGAGCACGTAGTAAGTGCCGTCGCCGTCGCGCACCAGGTCCACACCGGAAATATGGGAATAAATGTCGCGGTGCAGGTCCAGGCCGACCATGGCCTTTTGATAACCCTCGTTGCCCAGCACCTGGTCGGCCGGAATGATCCCGGCCTTGATGATGCGCTGGTCATGGTAGATGTCGGCAAGGAACATGTTCAGCGCCTTGACGCGCTGGATGCAGCCGCGTTCGATCACGCTCCATTCACTGGCGGGGATGCTGCGGGGGATGATGTCGAAGGGAATCAGGCGTTCGGTGTCTTGTTCGTCGCCATACAAGGTGAAGGTGATCCCCGCGCGATGGAACAGCAAATCGGCTTCGCGGCGACGCTGGGCCAGCAATTCCGGCGGCGTATTGGCCAGCCAGCGGGAGAAATCCTGATAGTGCGCACGGCACACGCCGTTTGCGTCATTCATTTCATCGAAGAAAGATCGAGCCATTCCAGTACCTTGTCAGTGCCGAGGACAACCTTGGGTGGCACTGCCGCTTAAAAAAACGCATTTTTTATGAGCCCGTGGCAGAGGGTGCCAACAGGCCTGGTCCTTACTTTCTTATGGGGTCGGCTCTGGGTCAGGGGGTAACGAATGTTCCTGTATCGGGGCAGATGAATGGATAAAGCAATGCTTGTGCCGGAACGCGCATACCGCGCTGATTTACCCTGGTGGCAAGCCCTGATGCCAGTCAGTCAAGGAGGCACACTGTAACGGTGGCGAGCGGGCTGGCCCCGCGTTGGGTTGCGCAGCAGCCCTAAAACCTGGCGATTTAATCGGCCTGGATAAATGCGGTGGCCTGATTGGGGCCGCTTCGCGGCCCAACGCGGGGCTAGCCCTAATGCCATTCAGTTAAGCGTACATCGCCTTCTGTAGGAGCGAGGGGGACGCCTAGTTCTTGCTCGCGAAAAACGTCAACGATAACGCGTGTTTCCTGAATGAACGCGGCGCCTGTGAGTTTTTCGCGAGCAAGCTCGCTCCTACAAAAAAGCCTTAACTGAACGGCATTAGGGCTAGCCCGCTCGCCGCAAGGGCATGCGGCGCCCTGGATTGGTGCATGAACAAACTTGAACTTCACCCCCACTGCCTTCTTCTAAGGGGGTTCAGCCCCGGCATGGAGCACCGATGTGCCCAGAATCATTTCACCCGACACCCCCGAATCGAGCCTGATCGATCACAGCGAACACAACGCCAAGATCTTCGGCTCGCCCAAGGACCGCCTGGATTTCTACCGCCGCGAGATCCAGTACGAAACCAGCATCCTGGCCAACCGCACTGACGCCTACCTCACCGCGCAATCGTTCCTGGTCATTGCCTTCGTCTCGGGCATGGGCAACCTCAACCCGGAGTGGGGCAAGTTGTTCACCCTGGTGGTGCCGGTGTTCCTGGCTTTCCTCGGCATCCTCAGTTCCCTGAATGCCTGGCCGGGGATCCGTGCCGCGTACGAGATCATCGACCACTGGCACTACAAGCAGAGCGAATTGCTGCGCAGCGAACCGGTGATGGGCATGGCCTACGATGAATCGCCGCTGTTCTCGGAGATGGAGTCCTCCCACAAGGGCTATCGCAAGTCGCTGCTGTTCTCCATGCGCGCGCCATGGCTGTTCATGGTGTTCTGGGTGTTGCTCGGCGCCTACGCCTTTTATATCCAGATCGATAATCCCGTTTCTTAAGCCATTGGAACTTCAGCAACCCGCGCGGGACCTTACCTTGACGCAGGTTGCGTTTTCACCCGAGGTGCCCCATGAGCAAAGACCGCGATCCACACGTCAGCGACCGCAACGACCCCGCCATCGACGGCGGCGAACCAGCCCCAGCCACTGCCGCCGATGCGCCGAAAGACCCCAAGCCCGCCGTCGACCCCAAGGCCAAGGAAAACGACTACAGTCCAGACTTCAAGCCCGAGCGCGAGCCCAAGCCTGAAACCGATGCCGATATCGACACCCAAGGCGGTTAGAGGAGACGGTCATGTCCAAAGAACGCGAAGAAGCAGATGAAGAGGAAGAAGAACTCAATGACCCGGGCAATGAAGACCCAGGGTCGCTGATGGATGATGCCGAAGTGCCGCTGAGCGATGTCGATGAAGCGGAGAATAGGGGGGGACCGTGAGCCCCAAGACTGATCCTGCGCCCTGGCACGTCGTTCATACCACACCCGCCGAGGCCATGAATGACGAGGCTTAGGGCGATCACCGCCACCGTCAGGTTCACCGCCACTTCGCTGCCGGTGCCGATCAGCCCATGGCCAGGACGCCACTGGCCGCGGGTCATTCGCGACCCATTTGACCGATAAACGACATCTGCCCAATCCCATCCATTGAACGACTGTTCAGTTTCAACTATGTTGACCGTATCCACCCGTTTGCGGCTCCACGGGTTTGCGCAGTTTCTTCTTGAACGAGAGGCTTTGGCATGCGGTTTTCCCCCTTCGTTGAGCGTATTGCAGGGCAAGGCGTCGCCGCCTGGGATATCCATCACGCCGCCTACCAGGCCGCCAGCCAGGGCGAAGACATCATCATCCTCAGCGTCGGCGACCCCGATTTCGCCACGCCGTCCTTCATCACCGACGCGGCTATCGACGCGCTGCGCCAAGGCGACACTCACTACACGGAAATTCCCGGTCGCCCGGCCCTGCGTGACGCAATCGCCGCACGCTACAGCAAGACCCTGGCGCGGCCCGTTAACGCCCACAACGTGATCAGCGTGGCCGGCGCGCAGAACGCCTTGTTCGTCACCTCGCTGTGCCTGTTGCAGGCGGGGGACGAAGTGCTGGTGCTCGACCCGATGTACGTCACCTACGAGGCCACGCTCAAGGCCAGCGGCGCGACATTGGTGCGGGTGGCGTGTTCACCCGAGTCAGGCTTTCGCCTCGACGCACAACAGCTCGCCGCCGCAGTTACCCCACGCACCCGGGCGTTGTTTTTTTCCAACCCGAACAACCCCACCGGCGTGGTGCTCAACCCGCAGGAACTGCAAGCCATCGCCGACCTGGCCATAGCCCATGACCTGTGGGTGGTGGTCGACGAGGTCTACGAAAGCCTGGTGTTCGAAGGCCAATACCACAGCCTGGCCGCGCTGCCGGGCATGGCCGAGCGTTGCGTGGTGATTGGCAGCTTGTCCAAGTCCCACGCAATGACCGGCTGGCGTATCGGCTGGATCGTCGCCGAACCCACGCTGATCGCCCACGCGCAAACCCTGGTGCTGAGCATGCTCTATGGTCTGCCCGGCTTCGTGATGGAGGCGGCGACCGCAGCGGTGTTGGCCTTTAATGAAGTCACCGTGGGCATGCGCGACATCTATCGCCGGCGCCGTGACCTGGTGGTGGCGGGCCTCGGCGCATGCACGGGGATCAAGGTCCTGACGCCGCAGGCCGGGATGTTCGTACTGGTCGATGTGCGCGGCACGGGCCTCAGTTCGCTGGACTTTGCCTGGCGGCTGTTCCGCGAGGCGGGTGTATCGGTGCTCGACGCCGCAGCATTCGGCGAGCCCGCCCAAGGGTTTGTGCGCCTGTCTTTCACCTTAAGTGAAGAGCGCCTGGCCGAAGCCTGCCGGCGCATCGTGCAGTTTGTCGACAAGCTGGCCGGTGAACCGCGTGTCGCGGCGGCGCCCAGGGTCGAAGTGGCGCAGCCTGCGCAGGCGAAAAAGATGATCGAAGTGATTGACCTGCATAAGCGCTTCGGCAATATCGAAGTGCTCAAGGGTATTTCCCTTACCGCTCGCGAAGGCGAGGTGATCTCGCTGATCGGCGCCAGCGGCTCGGGCAAGAGCACCTTGCTGCGCTGTATCAATATGCTTGAAGTCCCGGACCAGGGCAGCATTCACGTGGACGGTGAAAGCATCAAGCTCAACTATGGCCGCCCCGGTGCGCCGCTGGTGGCCGACGCCCGGCAACTGGTGCGCATCCGCTCGACCCTGGGCATGGTCTTCCAGAACTTCAACCTGTGGCCGCACCGCACGGTGTTGGAGAACCTGATCGAAGCCCCGACCCAGGTGCTGCGTGAAAGCCGTGCCGAGGCCATCGAACGCGCCGAAGCCTTGCTCGACCGCGTCGGCCTGGCCGCCAAGCGCAACGAGTACCCGGCGTTTCTCTCCGGTGGCCAGCAGCAACGGGTGGCGATTGCCCGCGCACTGGCCATGCGCCCCAAAGTGATGTTGTTCGACGAACCCACCTCGGCCCTCGACCCGGAGCTGGTGGGCGAAGTGCTGCGCGTTATCCGCTCCCTGGCCGAAGAAGGCCGCACCATGATCCTGGTCACCCATGAAATGGCCTTCGCCCGGGATGTGTCGTCCAAAGTGGCTTTTCTGCATCAAGGCTTGATCGAAGAAGCCGGTTCGCCGGATTCGGTGTTCATCGACCCACGCAGTGAACGTTGCCGACAGTTCGTCAACGCACACCAAACGCGCTAACTCCAAAAAGACGGGGCAAATCATGACTTTCAAACCCATGGCAAGGTGGTTGAGCAGTGCAGTGTTGATGGTGGCCGCAGGTTTTACCCTGGCGGCAGAGAAACCCATCGTGTTTGCGGTCGCAGCCGAACCTTACCCGCCGTTCACCGTAAAAGGCGGCAATGGCCAATGGTCTGGTTTTGAAGTGGACCTGATCCACAAGCTTTGCCAAGGCATGAAAGCCGAGTGCCAGATCCAGGAGGTGGCGTGGGATGGCATCATTCCTTCGCTGTTGGCGAAGAAAATCGACGTGATCTTCTCCTCGATGTCAGTCACCGAGGAGCGCGAAAAACAAATCGCCTTCAGCCGCGCCTACTACGATTCCCTGCTGGGCGTCGCCGGGCCCAAAGGCAGCGAAGTGGAGATCTCCCCGGCGGGCCTCAAGGGCAAGTTGATCGGTGTGCAGATCTCCACCGTCAGTGCCAACTACCTGAAGAAGTACTACGAAAATATCGCCGACCTGAAGTACTACGACACCCAGGAATCGGCGAATGCCGACCTGATTGCCGGGCGCATCGACTACATGATGGCCGACGACACGGCCATCGCGATGATGGTCAAGACCCCGGAAGCCAGTGGCCTGGCACATATCGCCAGCGTGCCGTACGACCCGATTATCGGGCGGGGTGTCGGCGCCGGGCTACGCAAGGAAGACACCGCGTTGAAAGCGCGCTTGGACAAGGCCATCGGCGAGCTGTTGGTCAGCCAGGACTATGACGACCTGTCCCAGCATTACTTTGGCCTGTCGGTGAGCCCGTGCAAGCGCGGCGATACCCCGGCGTTTGTCAGCAAGACCTGCGACAGCCCGTACCCATCCGTTGCCCAGAAGTCTGAATAATGTTCGACCTTCTCAGTTTCAGCGAACACGGGTGGGGCCAGGCGTTGCTCAAGGGGTTATGGATGACCCTGCAGATCTCCGCGGGAGCCTTTGCCGTGGGCGTGTTGATCGGCCTGCTGGTGGCCTGCGCCAAGCTCAGCGCACCCCGTCCGATTGCCCTGCTGATGCGCGGTTACACCACGGTGTTTCGCGCGGTGCCGGAACTGCTGCTGATCCTGCTGTTGTATTACGCGGGGTCCATGGGCCTGAATGCGCTGATGCTGTGGCTGGGCGGCGCGCAGGTCAATATCAGCGGGCCGTTGGTGGCGATCCTGGTGCTGGGGCTGGTGCAGGGCGCCTATGCCTCGGAGATTTTCCGCGCCGCGATCCTGGCGATTCCCCACGGCCAGATCGAAGCGGCGCGGGCCTTTGGCTTGAGCGGCCTGGGCCTGTTTCGCCGGGTGACGTTACCGATCATGGCCCCGTATGCCTTGGCGGGCATGTCCAACCTCTGGATCAACCTGATCAAGGACAGCGCCTTGATCAGCGTGGTCGGTACCAATGAGTTGCTGTACACCGCCAAGCAGGCGGCGGGCTCGACCCGGCAATACCTGCTGTTCTACCTCACGGCCGCCGCCTTGTATTACCTGGTGACGCTGGCTTCCAACCACCTGTCGGGGCGCCTGGAGCGACGTATTCGTCGCTGGATGCCGAGTGTCGAGTGAGGGCCACATGCCTGAGTGGATAAGTTATTACGCGGGGCTGATCGCCAAGGGCTTGCAGACCAGTTTGTCATTGTTGCTGATCAGCGCGGTGCTGGGGTTTGCCCTGGCGGTGCTGGTGGCGTTGGCGCGGTTGTCGCGGCGCAAGTGGCTGGCGCGCAGTGCATTGGCCTACACCAGTGTGTTGCGCGGTACGCCGCTGCTGATCCAGATCTACATCTTCTACTATGGGCTGGGCAGCCTGTTCGCCCAGTTTCCGGTGATCCGGGGCAGTGTCCTCTGGCCGTTTTTGCGCGACGGCTACTGGTACATCGTGTTCGCCCTGGTGCTCTCGGTGGGCGCCTATGTGGGGGAAGTGATTCGCGGCGGCTTGCTGGCCGTGCCCAAGGGGGAGATGGAAGCGGCCTCGGCGTTTGGCATGACCCCGCGCCAGGCGCTGTGGCGCGTGCGTCTGCCCAGGGCGATGCGCCTGCTGTTGCCGACGTTGGCGGGGGAAACGGTGATGTTGCTCAAGTCCACCGCGCTGGCCTCGACCATTGCCGTGGTCGACCTGCTGGGCGCGGCCAACGTGGTGCGCGCGCAGACCTTGCAGATCTACCAGCCGTTGCTGCTGGTGGCCGGGGTCTACCTGTGCCTGACCTTTTTGATTGAAGCGCTGTACGCCATCGCCGAGCGACGCGGTACGCCGCTGCGCAGGGCTGCCGGATGAGCCAGGACCGCTCGCTGCAAGGGATTGCCCTGTGCGCCCTGGCCTACGCGTTCCTGGGGTTGCAGGATGCGGCGATCAAATGGCTGGTGGCCGATTATTCGGTATTCACTATCCTGTTCTGGCGCAGCCTGGTGGTGGTCGCCGCGTGTGTGATCGCCGGGCGCATGGGGCTGTTGCGCCGCGCCTGGTGCTCGCTCAGCCGTAGGCTGTTGATCGTTCGTGGGCTGTTGTCGCTGCTTGCCTGGTTGCTGTACTACACCGCCGCCAGGGACCTGACCCTGGCGGAAATGACCACCCTGTATTTCTCCGCGCCGATCATGGTGACCTTGCTCGCGGCGCTGATCCTCAAGGAGCGCGCCAGCCGGGGCCAGTGGGTTTCGTTGATCATCGGCTTTATCGGCGTGGTCATTGCCTGCCGCCCGAGCCACCGGGTCGACCCGCTGCCGATCGCCCTGACCCTGGCGGCGGCCCTATGCTGGGCGTTCACCTATATCCAACTGCGCCAGGTCGACCTGACCACCTCGGTGCTGGAGCAGATGCTGATCACCAATGTCGTGTTCGTGATCTGTATGGCCGTGACGTTGCCCTGGACCCATACGCCGTCACCGACGCCGGCCTGGCTGGGGATGTGGGCGGCGGGGTGTGTGGGTGGTATCGGCCAGTTCCTGCTGTTTGCCAGTTTTCGTCGCGCTACCGCGACCTTGCTCGCGCCGTTCGAGTACACCGGGCTGGTTTGGGCGTTCCTGCTGTCGAGCCTGATCTGGGGCGCGTCGATGGACGTCTCGCTGATCATCGGCGCGGTACTGATCGCCGTCAGCGGCACCCTGGCCATGCTCAGCGCACGGCGCCCGGTGTCACAGGGCGTGGTTGGCGCCGAATGCGCCGTGACGCAACCCTTGTACCCAGCAGCGGCAGATGTGCAGCCCGTTGGCGGGGCTGAAGGTGCCGGGGTTGAGGCAGCCCTCGAGCCAGAGTCCGTCAAGCATCGCCGATAGACCAATAGCGGCCAGGTGGGTGTCGTGAATCTGCAGGTTTTCGCTGCGCGCCAGATCATCCAGCAATCGCTGGATCAAGCCCAGGTAGGCGCGGTAGCTGTTTTCGTGGGACTGGTTTACGTGGGGTGAATGACGGATCAGGCTCCAGAACACCACCCACACCCCGAGCAGATCGGGGTCCATGACCCGTGGCGAAAACGATGCGCTGAGAAAGGCGTCCAGGCGTGCGGCGGCGCCTTCGACCGCTTCGACTTGCGCCCACAGGGCCGTGGTCAGCTCGTTGGCCAGCTTGTGGTAGGTCTCGGCGATCAGTGCATCGATGCTGCCGAAATGATGATTGAGCAAGCCCACGGAAACCCCGGCCTGCGCCGCGATACGCCGCACCGAAATCCCGGCATGGCCGTCGCGGGCGAGGCAGGTGAGGGTGGCGGCAACCAGCAGGTCGCGGCGTTCATCGGGGTCGGCACGGCGCAGTTTGGGAGGGACGACGGTCATGGAAAGGCCTTTGATCAAACACCGGAGTGTCAAGGTTAGTTGAACGGCCGTTCAATCTCTACCGGTTAAGTGATAAGAGGTCCTGCTAAAACTGGCTGTTGTGGTGAGCAGGCTTGTTCTGGCCAGCAGGCTTGTTCTGGCGAGCGGGCTTGCCCTAATACCGTTCAGTTAAGGCTTTTTTGTAGGAGCGAGCTTGCTCGCGAAGAACTCACAGGCGCCGCGTTGATTCAGGAAACACGCGTGATCGTTGACGTTTTTCGCGAGCAAGCTCGCTCCTACAGAAGGCGATGTACGCTTAACTGAACGGCATTAGGGCAAGCCCGCTCGCCACAGGTAAGCCCACTGGCCACAGGCAAGCCCACTGGCCACAAAAATACGGTCGTTTATTCGTGTTGGATAAGAGGAGGGCAAGGCATGGCAATCGATCTTTCGTGGCAGGTGCCCGGCGACGCTGGCAACCTGCTGTCTATCAACGCCTGGCGCTTCGAAGGCGACGGCAGCGGACCCAGGGTCCACTTGCAAGCCGGCGTTCACGCCGATGAAATCGCCGGGATGCTGGTGCTGCACCACCTGCTGCCGCGCTTGCAACGCTGTCAGCAGCAAGGCCGCCTGAAGGGCTGCGTGACGCTGGTACCGCAGGCCAACCCGTTCGGCATCGGCCAGTTTCGCCAGGGCAAATTATTGGGGCGTTTTCACGAAGCCAGTGGGCAGAATTTCAACCGCGCATTTGACCACTCCCTGGCCATGGAGCGCCCGGCGAGCAACCTGGCGCAATGGCAAAAGAGCCTGGTGCAACTGGCCGCCGATGCCGACCTGGTGCTGGACCTGCACACCGATGACGAAGCACTGCCCTACCTCTACATCCACCGCAGCTTCTGGCCCGAGCAAGGCCTGGCACTGGCGGCCGCGTTGCAGGTGGACGTGGTGATCGTCTGGGAGGACGGCGGTGATGGTTCCTTTGAAGAAACCCTCATCAACCACGCCGCGCCGCAGTTGGCCGCGACCGTCGAGTTGCGTGGGCAAGCGGATGTCAGCGATGCCCTGGCACAACAGGATGCCGACGGGCTGTGGGCCTGGCTGTGCATCAATGGCGTAGTCGACGAGGTGGCGGCGATCAGCGAATGGCAGGGCGACGCAGTGGACATGGGCTGCATGGAAACCGTCCTCGCCCCTCGCGCCGGTGTGCTGGTGTTCGAAAAAAGCCTGGGTGATCAGGTCGAGGAGGGGGAGCGTTTTGCCAGGATCATCGGGCGCCCTGGTGACCCGGATACGGAGGTAACGCTGCATGCCGCACAAACCGGGCGCCTGGTCACCCGGCATCGCGAACGCCTGGTGGCCCAGGGGGCGGTGGTGGCCAAATTCACCGGCACACGCTTATCCGACAGCTACAGCGGCGGCGTGCTGGACCCTTAGACAACGAATGCCCTCCAACGAGCGTATTGGCAGACGGGGCGGCAAACCGCCCCGTCTGCGGGCCATGCGGTTCAAAGTTCGATGCTGCTGATCACCTGGGTACTGTCATTCGGATCGATCACGCTATGGAATCCCAAGTCACGGGTCAGGTCGCGCAGCCGGGAGTTGGTGGCCCCGTCGATCGTGTACATGCGTTTGAACCCGTTGGCGCGCGCCGCCTTTATCAGGTGCTGCATCAGGATGTACCCCAGGCCCAGTTGTTGCCAGTCATCGGCCACGGTGACCGCGCATTCGCATTCGTGCTCCTTGGCTTCGGCGTAGCGAGCCACGCCGATTTCGATCAGCTTGCCGTTGTCGTGCACCAGGGCGATAAAGGCCATACGGTGCTGATTATCGACATTCATCAACTGATCCATGAGGCGCTTGCCGGGCTCGTTGATTTCACCCAGGAAGCGCGCGTGCCGCGACTCGGGGGACAGGTTCTTGATGAAATCGTATTCGCGCTCTCGATCGGCGGCGGTCAACGGACGTATCAGCACGTGGCGGCCGTCTTTGAGCTCGTCGATCCAGTGTTCGTGGGGGGCAGCCTCCTTATAGGCGGCATCGGCTTGCCTGTTGTGTTCTGCGAGGGTGGGCATGGCATGACCTCCGAAGGTTGGACGGGATTGAAACAGCGTCTTTTCCATTGGTTTGTACGCCTTTACCGACCGTTAAAGCTGACCTGGATCAGATCAGCATCACTCCGGCCCATGCCGATGACAGCCGGCAATAAACATCTTGAGTTGCGGCATATCGAGAATGTCGACATTGCGAGCGCTGATATGCACCAGGCCCAGTTTGCGCAGTTGCGCGATACTGCGGCATACCGTCTCCAGGCGCAGGCCCAAGTAAGAGCCGATTTCTTCGCGTCTCATCCGTAATACAAAAGAGCGGGATGAATAACCGCGCGTACTCATGCGCGCCGATAGATTCAATACAAACGCGGCCAGTCGTTCATCGGCATTCATATTGCCCATTTGTAATAACATACTGTGATCACGCACTATTTCGCGGCTCATGATCTTGTTCAAGTTATGTTGCAGCGATGGAATCTGGCTGGCCAGCCGTTCAAGTTGGTGGAAGTGAATCGGACACACTTCGCTGTCTTCCAGGGCCACGGCATGGCAGGCATGCTGCTCGGCGCTGATGGCATCCAGGCCGAGCATTTCCCCGGCCATCTGGAAGCCGGTGACTTGTTCGCGACCGTCCAGGGAGACAATGCAGGTCTTGAAAAAGCCGGTTCGCACGGCATAGAGCGAGCGCAGCGGGTCTGCGGTGCGATACAGCGAGGCGCCTTTTTTAACTTTGACCCGTTGGGGAATAAGTGTATCCAGGCGGCTCACTTCGCTATCGTTCAGACCGATGGGTAAACACAACTCTAGGACGCTGCAATTGGCGCAAGCTGTCCTTAAATTTTGCGTTTGTAAAAGTATTGGTGTCGACTTCATTTTAAAAAAGCCTCTTGCACACTTGCCGGTTGTCTAGATAACACTAAACAACACGTGATGAAAAAAGCTAGGTGCGGACTTATATATTTAGACGGCTGGAGGGTTCCGAATGCCTGGCGTCAGGCTGAGGTATCCAAATGAATTGTTTTGACGCGAAGTACCCCCGCGACGAATAGTGCCGCGGGGGCGAGCAAAGTGCGTGTGATCAATCAACGATTTCGGGCTTCACCATCCAGACGCTGCACGGCATCTTGTACAACAGCGATTCGGCTGTACTACCCAGTAAGCGCGACAGCCCGTGATGGCCGACCCGCCCCATGACAATCACATCGACATTGTAGGCATCGGCGTAGCTGGACAGCACTTTCGCCGGGTTACCCAGAATCATATGGCGCTGTGCTGGCGGGATCCCGTTGCGCGCGGCCAGGTCATTGAAGGCCTGCCCCTGTTCGTCGAACAAGCGCTTGGCGGCGACCGACGAGAAGAAGCCGGCGCCGCTGCCAAACCCGTACTCCTGGGCGCCCAGGTCGGACAGGTCATGGGCGTACACCACTTCCACCTCGGCATCGCAGGCGGTGGCCAACTTGACCGCTTCATGCAGGATGCGGTCGTTAAGGTCGTCATAGTGCTTATTGCGATGGAACGGGTCCACGGCGGCCACGATCTTGCGCGGCAAGGCATGTTGCGCACCGCTGACAAAATGCAGTGGCACCGGGCATTCGCGAATCAGGTGCACATCCAGTGGCGTGAACATCAGCCGCGACAGCAGCGACTCATGCTCCAGCGCCTTGATTACCACGGCCATCGGCTCTTCCCGCAGGCGCACCAATATCTCCTGCAGCGGGCGTTCCACCCAGGCCACCTCGGTGGTGACCGTCAGCCCGAGATTGCGTAACGGCCGGGCCTGGTCCTCCAGCCATTGATGATGACGCTCGACGTAGCCCAGGCGCATCTGTTCCAGCGCCTGTTCATTGACCAGGCCCGCGGTGGCCAGGCCTTCCAGGTAATCGAAGGCCAGGATATGCAGCGCGGCGCCTTCGGCCTTGGCCAAGGCCGCAGCCCTGTCAAAGGCCGGACTGCGCTCCATCAATGGTGAAACCAGCAACAAGTAACGGGCTTGAGTGGACATGGGCAATCTCCCTTGGGTAAGCGGCGGATAGCAGCGGGCAATGGTGCCTGCCTGACATCATCGCGCCGGGCGCCGGTGGCGGTTTGACTTGCATCAAGTCGCCTTGAGCGGAGGGCAGGTCAACGATGCGCGGTCAGGGGGCCATGATCAATCGGGAGATTGTTGATCATGATCAACTTGCGCAGCGCATTCGCGGTGCAGTCTGGTCGCCAATCAGCCTTTTCCCGGCCCAGGAGGTCACAGCATGGCAACCATGAGAGCAGCTGTCTTCGTTGAAAAAAACCGTATCGTCCTGGACGACAAACCCATTCCCGAAGTCGGTCCGTTGGACGCCTTGGTGCGCATTACCACCACCACCATCTGCGGCACCGACGTGCATATCCTGCGCGGCGAGTACCCGGTCGCCAAAGGCCTGACCGTGGGCCATGAACCGGTGGGCGTGATTGAGCGACTGGGTTCCCAGGTTCGCGGGTTTGTCGAAGGCCAGCGGGTGATCGCCGGCGCCATCACCCCCAGCGGGCAAAGCTACGCCTGCCTGTGCGGGTGTGGCTCCCAGGACGGCCCCGATACACGGCATGGCTTTCGCGCGGCGGGGGGCTGGAAATTCGGCAATACCCTCGACGGCTGCCAGGCCGAATACGTGCTGGTCCCCGATGCGCTGGCCAACCTGTGCCCGATCCCTGACGGTTTAAGTGACGAACAGGTGCTGATGTGCCCGGACATCATGTCCACCGGGTTTTCCGGGGCCGAGCGCGGCGAGGTGAGCATTGGCGACACGGTGGTGGTATTCGCCCTGGGGCCGATCGGCTTGTGCGCGGTGGCGGGGGCACGCCTTAAAGGCGCATCCATGATTATCGGGGTCGACGGGGTCAGTGAACGCATGAACGTCGCCCGCAGCCTCGGCGCTACCCATATCGTCGATTTCAAGAAAGGCAATGTGGTCGAGCAAATCATGGCGCTCACGGACGGCCGTGGGGTCGACGTGGCGATCGAAGCCCTGGGCACCCAGGGCACGTTCGAGTCGGCCTTGCGCGTGCTGCGCCCCGGTGGGCGCCTGTCCAGCCTGGGGGTGTATTCCAGTGACCTGCACATTCCCTATGACGCCTTCAGTGCGGGGCTGGGGGATTACAGCATCGTGTCGACCCTGTGCCCCGGCGGCAAGGAGCGCATGCGCCGCTTGATGGCCGTGGTTGCCAGCGGCGGGGTGGACCTGTCGCCCCTGGTGACCCACCGCTTCAAGCTCGACGATATCGAGGCGGCCTATGAGCTGTTTGCCCATCAACGCGATGGCGTCATGAAGGTCGCGATTACTCCCTGAAGGCGCCTGGGGGCGCCAGCCGAGGCCAAGGATGCTGATCACCATCACACAACAACAGGCGCCGCTGCGCTGGACAGTACATATGGACGCCTGGTTCGTGCATTTCACCAGCCTGGCCGCAGCCGAAGACTTCGTGCACCGCCTGCGGGCACGGCTGGACGCACCTCATCCCTGGCCAAGCGTCGCCGCGCCAAGCGGCACCACAGGTTCTGCACCGGCTTTGATTCGCACCGGCGGGTATGGATGACGCACACCCTCGACCTGGCCGGTGCCGCTGCGGCGCTGGGTATCGGCATGCTGATCGGGCTTGAGCGCGAACGTCGCAAGGGGCAGGGCGAACTGCGCGCTTTTGCGGGTTTGCGCACTTATTCCATCACCGCGTTATTAGGCTATGTGACACAGCAAGTCGGTGGCGGCCTGTTGTTGGGGCTGATCGCCGGCTGCCTGGCGGTGATCGCCAGCACGGCGTACTGGAAGAGCCAGGATAAAGACCCAGGCATCACCAGCGAAGTCACCTTGCTCATGGTGCTGGTATTGGGCGCAGGGTGTGGGGACGCCCCCGAACGGGCTATCGCCATCGGCGTCGTCGTCGCCGGTTTGCTGGCCTACCGCGACAAACTGCATAACTTTGCCCGCATCCAATTGACCGACATCGAAATGCGTGACGGGCTGTTGCTGCTGATCGTGGCGCTGGTGGTGTTGCCGCTGGCGCCGGATCGCTTTATCGGCCCCTATGGTGCGCTTAACCCGCGCACTATCTGTACCTTGACGGTGTTGTTGATGGCGGTAGGGGCGGTGGGCCATGTGGCGGTGCGCGCGCTTGGGCCGCGGTATGGCTACGTCGTGGGCGCCATTGCTTCGGGGTTCGCTTCCAGCACGGTGACCGTGGCCGCCATGGGCCAGATCGTCGGCAAGGAGCCGCAGCACCTGCGCACCCTCGCGGCAGCGGCGATTTTTTCGAATATTGCCACCGTGACCCAAATGGCGCTGATCCTCGGCGCCGTGGAGCCGAGGCTGCTTTCGCAGATGGCCTGGCCGCTGCTCGCCGGGTTTGCCACCACCGCGTTGTATGGGGCAGCCCTGATGCTGCGCGCGCCGACGACAGCGGCCAGCCAAATCATCAAGGTCGGCGGCGCATTCGACCTCAAGCTGGCGCTGATCATGGTCTTGACTCTGACCGGCATTACCTTCCTGTCGTCAGTGATGCTCCATCACTTCGGCCAGGTGGGGGTGATGTTGACCGCGACCTTGAGTGGTTTCGCCGACGCTCACGCGTCCATCGCCTCGATTGCCGCCCTGGCCACCAGCGGCCAGTTGTCCCTGGAGGCTGCGTCCATTCCGATATTGCTGGTGGTCAGTTGCAACGCGCTGAGCAAGTGCCTGGTGGCCTGGGTCAGCGGCGGCCGCACATTCGCCGCCTACGTGATCGCCGGGCAAGTGCTGCTGACCGGCGCAATGTGGCTGGGCACACTGCTCAGGTAACGTGCGCGCGCACCGGGATCTCCAGGGTCGCTCGCAGGCCACCGGTTTCCCGGTTTTCGAGGCGCACCCGCCCCCCCAGGCGCTGGGCGATGGTTTGTACGATCGTCAGGCCCAGGCCCGCCCCCTTGGCATTGCCGCGGCTGTAAAACCGCTCGAAGAGCCGGTCGCGCTGGGCCTCATCGATGCCGGGGCCCTGGTCGTCGATGGTCAGGGCGAAATACTCGGCGTTTTTGCACAAACCCACGGTGATCACCCCATGTTTCGGGGAGAAATTCGCCGCGTTGGTCACCAGGTTGGTCAAGGCAATATCGATCGCGCCGGCGTCGGTCGTCACCTGGTACGGCGCATCGTCGACCTCGAACACCAGTTCCAAGTCCTTGCTCAGCAACCAGGGGGTCAACTGGATCAGGGTTTCACGCACCGTTGTCGCCAGGTCGATCGCCTGTACCGCTGGCTGCCCGGCGGCCGGTTCCAGGCGTGCCATGGTCAGCAACTGGTTGACCAGGCGGCTGGTGCGGTCGACACCGGCGATCAGGAAGGCCAGGGACTCGCGCCGCTCGGTTTCGGTGCCGGCTTCCAGCAGGTTTTGCGCATGCACCCGCAATACCGCCAGGGGCGTGCGCATTTCGTGGGCGGCGTCGGCAATAAAGCGTCGCTCGCGACCCAGCATGTCCTGGATTTGCGCGAGCATACGGTTCAACGCCGCCTGCATCGGTTCCAGCTCCATGGGCAAGGGCGTCAGTTGCATCGGTTCCAGGGAACCGGAATGCCGTGCACGCAAGGTGGCCGCCATGTCGGCCAAGGGCTTGAGCCCCCAGCCAATCGCCAGCCAGACCATGGCGGCAAGGATCAGGCTGCCCAGCACATTCGGCCACAAGGTATGCCGCACGATGCGCTGGACCAGGTCGGAGCGCACATCGTCGCGCTCGCCCACCCAAATGCGCAGGCCATTGTCCTTGTCCTTGAGCACGAAGCCGCGCCATTGCCGGCCATTGAGGTCGTCGATATTGCTGTAGCCCGGTTGTTCCGGGGGCGTGGCGAATGACGGTGAACTGGCGGTAAACACCAGCAGTTCGCCCTGGGGGTTCCACACCTGGAAGGCAATCTTGCTTTCGTAAGGGTGCCCATCCACCTTGGGCATGGCTTCGCCCAAGGCTTTGTTGAAGGCGCGATACAGCTCCGTCTGGTCTTTGCTCGCCAGCGGCATGCTCATGACGCCCTGGAGCAGGCGTGCGTTCTGCGCCAGTTGTGCATCGTAGACTTCGGCGATTTCGTGATTGCTGTCGTGCAGGTTCAGCACACTGATCACCAGCAATCCGGCGAGCATCAGGCCGATGATCAGGGTCAGGGTGCGCCGCCGAATCGAGGTCATCCGCGCTCCTCCACCAGGTAGCCGACGCCGCGAACGGTGCGGATCAGTTCGCTGGAGAACTTCTTGCGCAGGTGATGGATGTGCACCTCCAGGGTGTTGCTTTCGGCTTCTTCGTTCCAGCCGTAGAGCAGTTGCATCAGCTGGTCACGGGTCATCACGCGGCCTGGCGGCGACAGCAGTTCGTGCAGCAGTTGATATTCCTTGGGCGTGAGCAGCACCGGTTCGCCGTGGTAGCTGACTTGCTGTGTGCTCGGGTCCAGGCAAATGCCCGCGTGTTCGATCATCACCCGCGCACGTCCGGCGCTGCGCCGTAGCAGGGCACGCAGGCGCGCCTTGAGTTCGGCCAGGTCGAAGGGCTTGACCAGGTAATCGTCGGCGCCGGCATCCAACCCGGCGATGCGGTCTTCGGTGGCGTCCCGCGCCGTGAGGATCAGCACCGGCAGGTTCGAGCCGCTGTCGCGCAGGCGTCGCAGCACCTCCAAGCCATCCATGCGCGGCAGGCCGAGATCGAGCACCACCACGTCAAAGGTTTCGCTGAGCAAGGCATGCAAGGCACTGCTGCCGTCTTGCAGCCAATCGACGGTGTAGCCCTCACGCACCAGCGCCTGGTGAATACCTTCACCCAATGCCACGTCATCCTCGATCAGTAATAGGCGCACGCAGACTCCTGTCAGTTGAGTTTTTTGTTGATGTCGGCCAGCACGCTTTCGATCTCTTTGCGCCGCCCGGCATCGGCGGTTTCCCGACCCGGCCGGGGGGCGGCCAGCAGGGCTTTTTGCAGGGCATCACGGGCTTCGCCATAGCGTTTTTGCCGGTACAGGTGGTCACCCCAGAAGTACAGACTATCAATGCCCGCCGGGTTCAGTTGCAAGGCCTGTTTGAGCAACTGTTCGGCCTTGTCGGCATCGCCGAAGCCAATGGGCCAACCGGGGACGCGATCATACAGGGCCGCCAGGCTGGTATAGGCCGAGCCTTGCAGGGCCTTGGGGTCCAGGGCCAGCGCTTTTTCCAGGTCGACCTTGGCCGCCTTGACCTTGCTCAACGCGCCCAGCCCGCCCTGGGCACCGGCCCAACTGCTGGTGACAATCCCCGACCAGATCCACGCCTCGGCAGCCTGGGGGCGGGCCTGGGTGAAGGCCGTTGCCTGGGTGGCCAATTGTTCGAACGCCTGGGTTCGCTGCTCTTCAGGCAGGTTGTATTGGATCTGGGCCCAGCGCGTCTGGATGTCGTTCAGGCGTTGCTGGTCAGCGGCCTCCAGCGCCCAGGTCAAGGGGCTCAGGGCGGTGAGCAGCAGCGCAACGAAAAATCGCTTCATGGTTTCAGGTCCTCATTCTCGGGTTTGTCGCTCAAGCGGCGTACCAACGGCAGTTGTTTGCGCAAGCCTCGGTCGACCAGGTTGGGCAGCAGGCTGTTAAGGCGCACAAAGAAACGCTCCGGCCAGCCCAGGTACAGATCGCGACGCTCGTTGGCAATCGCCTGGATCACGGCTGAAGCCACGGTGTTCGGGTCGTCGACGTTGGACTTGAGCGCATCGTTCAAGGCTTGCGCGGCGGGGCTGTTCATCTTGGTATGGGTGGCGCGCGGGGCGACGTACAGCACCCCGACGCGGGTATCGGCCAGTTCCCGGCGCAGCGCTTCAGAAAAGCCGCGCAAGGCGAACTTGGTGGCGCAGTAGGTGGCATAGCCGGGGTAGCCGATGGAGCCGTAGGTAGAGCCCACGTTCACCACCATGGCGCTTGGCGCCTGCTTGAGCATGGGTAACAGCAGCTTGGTCAGGCAGATGGGCGCCGTGATGTTCAGCGCCAGCATCCCGTTGATTTCGTTGTCGTCCAGTTGCTCCAGCATCGCGAAGTGATTGATACCGGCGGCGTTGATCAGCAGGTTCACGCCGCCGATGGCTTCGGCGGCGGCCAGCACTTTGCGCCGGTCGGCGAGAAAGGTCAGGTCGGCGCTTACCCAGCACAATTGCTGCGGATAGCGTTCAAGCAAACCTTCCAACGGCCCACGATGACGGGCCACGGCCAGCACCCGCGCGCCACTGGCGCAGAGGGCGGACACAATCGCCAGGCCAATCCCGCCGCTGGCGCCGGTCAGCACCACGCGGGCGTCAGACAGGCGCATGGGAAGCCTCCCCAAGGCGCGGCAGGCTGCGGAACATATCGGTGTAGAGCGCGTACACCACCTTGGATGCGCGGATCACGGCAGCCTGGTCTTCAGGATCATCCAGGCTGTTCATCAAGCGGCGGTAGGTTTCCATGTGGCCGATGTCCAGGGAACCGTGGGAACTCAGGTAGCTGAACGCGGTGGCCGGCAGTTGCAAGCGATCGCGGATGCTATCGGCGGCATGGGTGGCCAGGGCGATACTGGTGCCTTCCAGCACATTGACCATGCCGAACAGGCCAACCGGGTTGTCACGGGCGATCAGGTCATAGAGGTAGCTGACCATCAATTCGATGGGCAACCCAGGGCGCCCATCGCGTACCGCCGCCTTGTCGCCGCCACAGGCGGCGATGTCATCCAGCACCCATTGTTCATGGCCATATTCATCTTCGATGTAGTCGCAAACGGCCTTGCGCAGCCATTCCAGGCGCGAGGGCAAGCGCGCGCCGCAAGCCATCATCAACGGCACGGTATGCCGTACGTGGTAGTAGGCCTGGGCCAGGAATGCGCGATAGCTTTCCAGGCTGACCTTGCCTTCCATGGCATCGCGGATGATCGGCAGGTTGAACAGTGCGTTGCGTTCCTGTTGGGTGGCTTCTTGCAGCGAGTCGAAAAAATTCACGATGAGGTTTCCTCGTTGAGTGCAGGGGCAAGCTGGGTTTGATAACGGGCGACGATGGCGTCGCGCCGTGGCCGGCCATTGGCGGTGAGCAAGCCATTGGCGGCGGTGAAGGGTTCTGCCAGGCGCGTCCAGCGATGCACCTGGGCGTAGTCCGGCAGGCTGCTATTGGCCTCGGCCACGGCGGCGGCCAGTTGGGCGTCGCTGCAGTCGGCGCGATGGGGCCACAGCAGGGCATGGTTCTGCGGCAGTGCTTCGCCGTACACGAACGCCTGGGCGATGACCCCGCCCTGGGTCAGCTCGGCCTCGACCCAGTCCGGGTTGACGTTGCGCCCGTAACTGGTGACGAACTGATGTTTCTTGCGGCCCTTGAGGTAGAGAAAACCGTCTTCGTCGAAGGCGCCCAGGTCGCCGCTGGGCCACCATTGTTCGGGCTGGCCGGGCTGGCCCAGGTAGCCGAGCAGGGTCGATCCCTTGATCAGCACTTCACCGTCTTCGGCCAGGCGGATTTCCACGTGGGGCAGGGGCCGGCCGACACTCCCCGGCCGGTTGGCCTCAGGGCGGTTCAGGCACACCACCGAAGCGCATTCCGAGAGCCCGTAGCCTTCGTACACCGGCATGCCCAAGTGGTGCGCCCGTTGCAACAAGGCCTTGGACACACGCGCACCGCCGACCGCGGCGAAGCGCAGCCCCAGGGGGCTGAATGCCTTTTGCTCGGCGGCGATGACCAACATCAACAGTAACTGCGGCACCAGGATCAGGCTGTGGGGCTGGCGTGCCGCCAGGCAACCGAGCAATTGCGCTGCGTCCACCGCGCTGGCGCCCTGGATACCCAGGCTCTTCTGGCTGGGCAGGCTCAAGGTGGCGCCGGCATACAGCGCGGCGTAGCAACCGAGGTTCTCCAGCAAAATCGCAATGGGCAACAAGGCCAGGTGATGGCGTGGGTCGGTGACGTGGCTGGCCTGGTACAACTCACGGGCCACCCGCAACAGGCTGTCGGCGCTCAGGCACACGCCCTTGGGCGCCCCGGTGGTGCCGGAGGTGAAGGTCAGCTTGGCGGTAGCCGATGGCATCGAAGGGCGGCCTTCAAACGTACGGCACCAGAATTCGCCGGATTGACGGTAGCCACTGGCGAGCAGTTCAGCCTCCAGGTGGGGCTCGGCGAGCACCCGCTCAGCGTGACTTTGTTGCAGGCAGTGGGCGCGCTGTGCCGGGCTGAAGAACGGCGGCAGGGTCAGGCAGGTCAGCCCCTCGAACAGCACCGCCAGGTCCCACAGCATGGCCTCGACGCCATTGTCCAAGGCCAGGGCGACCACTTTCACGCCTTCGTCGCGCAGGCGTTCGCGGCGGTACTCGACTTCGGCGAACAGTGAGGTGTAATCCATCTTCAAGGTGTCGCCCCACAAGGCGATAGCACCGTCATTGCGCTCGGCGTAACCGCGAAGCACGGCGTGGAAGCGGCGGGTTTCAGGCGACATGGCTGGCGTCCTCAATCGTGGTAGGCAACCCCAGGCGTGAGAACAGGCCCATGTTGCGCAAATGGATAAAGCCGGCGCGGATATTGCCGACATGCACCCAAGGTTGGCTTTCGTAGTAACTGCCCCAGTGATGGCGGTCATCGCCCAGGCGCTGCGGGTCGGCGGCGCACAGGGTGACCGGCTTCAAGCCGAGGCGGTGGAAGCTGTTGACCAGGCCGATATTGCCGGTGAACGCCACCCACTCCAGGCCACCCATGGCCAGCAGCCAGGTGATGGCGATGATGCTCAGGCGGGCGCTGCCGGTATCGCTGGCGGCCAGGTTGCCGACTTCGGCAATGGCCCCGCGCTCCACCGGTTGGTCGGCGGCGGCACTGATCAGTGGCTCGATCGGATGGTCCAGGTAACGTTCCAGGAACAACGGTTCTGCGTTCGCCAGGCGCACCCCGGCGACGGCACACAGTTCACCGTTGGCCTGGCTCACGCCAAACAACTGCGGCATGAAGTGGCGGATATCGGCGCCGTGGGCAATGCGAAAACGCTGTTGGATAAACGCCTCGAATTCCGCGCGCTGAGGGTCTTGGGGCAGGGCACGGGCGAGGCATAGCGGCGTACTGTCGGCCTGGCCAAACAGCAGCGGCAAGCGATCGCTCCAATCGATGTCGGGCATTGGCGATACGTCTCCCAAGTGAAGTTGGGTGGAGTATCGGAGGCATTTCTTAACGAAGTCTGAAGGTGGTGAAAATGATCGATCGGCCGATCTTCAGACTGCCTTAAGACTTCGCAGGCAGGGTGACGCCGACGCTTCGAGGCCGAGACCGGCCACCCTTCCTGCATAAGGCTCCTTTCCCATGACCGAAAACCAGATGACAACGCGCTACGCAAGGCTGTCGATGAGCCTGCACTGGCTGATGCTCGCGCTGTTCGTTGGCGTGTACGCCTGTATCGAAATCAAAGGCCTGCTGCCCCGCGGGCATGCGCTCAAGGGCGTGTTCCTCGGTGGCCATGCGCTGTTCGGGATTGGCATATTCGTGCTGGTCTGGCTGCGTCTGCTGGGACGCCTGGCGCCACGCCCGGCGATTGTGCCGCGACCGCCCGCCTGGCAAACGGCTGCATCGCACCTGATGCACCTGGCGTTGTACGGCCTGATGATCATCACGCCACTGCTGGCCTGGCTGATGCTCAATGCCGCAGGCAAGCCGGTGCCGTATTTCGAGTTCGGCTTACCCTCGCTGGTCGCACCGGACCCGGACCTGGCCCGGCAGTTCAAGCACTGGCATGAGTGGCTGGGTAGCGCCGGCTATTGGTTGATCGGCCTGCACGCGGCGGCGGGGCTGTTCCACCATTACTGGGTGCGTGATAACACCCTGGTGCGCATGCTGCCGAAACGCTACAAAGGCTGAAATTGCGATTAAAGCGCTTGATGAAACGTTTCTTCTAGCGACAAACGGCGCACGCAAGCGCTTGCGTAAGTAAATGTATCTGATTAGAGTCGGTGGCAATCGGCTCTGATCCAAGGGGTCGATAGACAA
Organism: Pseudomonas gorinensis; assembly: GCF_042015035.1. Classification (NCBI taxonomy): domain Bacteria; kingdom Pseudomonadati; phylum Pseudomonadota; class Gammaproteobacteria; order Pseudomonadales; family Pseudomonadaceae; genus Pseudomonas; species Pseudomonas gorinensis. The sequence goes on along the minus strand of NZ_CP167125.1, from coordinate 3,912,372 downwards.
AAATAATAAAACCAGGAGCTCAGTCATGAGCCTTGAACCCTTGCTTGAGATGCAGGGCATCAGCAAAACCTTCAACGGTTTGCGTGTGCTCAAGAATGTCGGCCTGAAGGTCTACCCCGGCGAAATCCACGCCTTGATGGGGGAGAACGGCGCCGGCAAATCGACCCTGATGAAAATCCTCTCCGGCGCCTACCAGGCCGATCCCGGCGGCGAAATCCGCATCGCCGGCCAGCGTGTCGCCACCTTCACGCCCGCCACCGCCAAAGCCCTCGGCATCGCCGTGATCTATCAGGAACTGAGCCTGTGCCCGAACCTGAGCGTGGCCGAGAATATCTACCTGGGCCGGGAACTGCGTCGTGGCTGGACCATCGACCGCCAGGGCATGCAGGCCGGTTGCGTCGAGGTGCTGCAACGCCTGGGCGCCGAGTTCACCCCGGCAACCCAGGTCAGCAGCCTGTCGATCGCCGAGCGCCAATTGGTGGAAATCGCCCGCGCCTTGCATGCCCACGCCAAGTTGCTGGTGATGGACGAGCCGACCACGCCGCTGTCGTCCCGCGAGACCGACCGCCTGTTCGCGCTGATCAAGCAACTGCGCAGCCAGGGCCTGGCGATCATCTATATCAGCCACCGTATGGCCGAGATCTATGAGCTGTCGGACCGCGTCTCGGTGCTGCGCGACGGCCAATACATCGGCGAATTGACCCGCGACGCGCTGTCGGCCGAGGTGTTGGTGAAAATGATGGTGGGCCGCGACCTCTCCGGTTTCTACAAAAAGGAACACGCGGCCTATAACCCCGGCAACGTGGTGATGCGCGTGCGTGACATGGCCGATGGCAAGCGCGTGCGCAATTGCAGTTTCGACCTGCATGCCGGTGAAGTGCTGGGCATTGCCGGTTTGGTCGGGGCAGGGCGCACCGAACTGGCGCGACTGATTTTCGCCGCCGACCCGCGCACCTCCGGCACCCTGGAAGTGGTGGGCGAGCGCGTGACCCAACTGCGCAACCCGGCCGATGCGATTCGGGCCGGCGTGGTCTACCTCACCGAAGACCGCAAGGCCCAGGGCCTGTTCCTCGACATGAGCGTGGCCGACAACATCAATGTCTGTGCCTGTGTGCCCGACGCCCATGCCGGTGGCGTACTCGATCGCCGGCATGCCGCGCAACGCTCGAATGACGCGATCAAGTCACTGTCGATCCGCGTGGCCTCGGGCAAGGTCAATGTGGGGGCGTTGTCCGGTGGCAACCAGCAAAAGGTCTTGCTGGCGCGGCTGCTGGAGGTCAAGCCGCATGTGCTGATCCTCGACGAACCGACGCGGGGCGTGGACATCGGCTCCAAGTCCGAGATCTACCGCATCATCAACCAACTGGCCCAGGCGGGCGTCGGCATCGTGGTGATCTCCAGCGAATTGCCGGAAATCATCGGCACCTGCGACCGTGTGCTGATCATGCGCGAAGGCCAGTTGGTGGCCGAAGTCGGCGGGGCTTCCGGCCACGTCATTTCCCAGGAACGTATTATTGACCTCGCCACTGGTGGCGATCAGGTGGTTGCCCATGGCTGATTCACACAACACGATGACCCTCCCGGCTGTCGGCAAGGCCGAACGCGTCCGAGGGCTGATGCGCACGGTCGGCATGCTGCCGGTGCTGATCCTGCTGCTGGTGGGCTTTGCCCTGGCCAGTGAAAACTTCCTGACGATGCAGAACCTGTCGATCATCACCCAGCAGGCGTCGGTCAATGTGGTGCTGGCAGCGGGCATGACCTTTGTGATCCTCACGGCGGGCATCGACCTGTCGGTGGGGGCGATCCTGGCGGCGTCGGCCGTGGTGGCGTTGCAGGCGTCGATGTCGCCGCAGTTCGGCATGTTCGGTATCGCCGCCGGTATCGGCTTTGGCCTGTTGCTGGGCCTGGTCAACGGCGGGCTGATTGCCTTCATGCGCCTGCCGCCGTTTATCGTCACCCTCGGGGCCTTGACCGCCATGCGCGGCCTGGCGCGCTTGCTCGCCGATGACAAGACGGTGTTCAACCCCGACCTGCCTTTTGCCTTTATCGGCAATGACTCGATCCTCGGCGTGCCGTGGCTGGTGGTGATCGCCGTGGCGGTGGTGGCCCTGTCGTGGTTCATCCTGCGTCGCACCGTGATGGGCGTGCAGATCTATTCGGTGGGCGGCAACCCCGAAGCGGCGCGGCTCTCCGGAATCAAGGTGTGGAAAGTGCTGCTGTTTGTCTATGCCATGTCCGGTGCGCTGGCCGGGCTCGGTGCGGTGATGAGCGCCTCGCGCCTGTTCGCCGCCAACGGCCTGCAACTGGGGCAATCCTATGAACTGGACGCGATTGCCGCCGTGATCCTCGGCGGCACCAGCTTTACCGGCGGGGTCGGCACCATCGGCGGCACGTTGATCGGCGCCCTGATCATTGCGGTACTCACCAATGGCCTGGTGCTGCTGGGGGTGTCGGATATCTGGCAGTACATCATCAAGGGCATCGTGATCATCGGCGCAGTGGCGCTGGATCGTTATCGCCAATCCGGTGCGCGCACCTGAATTCACTCATACAACAATCACAAGAGAGACCCGCATGAACCTTAAACATCTGTTCCCCGTCATGGCCTTGGCCGCCCTGATGTCCCAAGCCGTTGAAGCCCGTGAGCTCAAAGCCCTCGGCATCAGCATGGGCTCGCTCGGCAACCCGTATTTCGTGACCCTGGCCGACGGCGCAACCGCAAGGGCCAAGGCCCTGAACCCCGACGTCAAGGTGACCTCGGTGTCGGCCGACTATGACCTGAGCAAGCAGTTCTCGCAGATCGACAACTTCATCTCGTCCAAGGTCGACCTGATCCTGATCAACGCCGTCGACCCTTCTGCCATGGCCTCGGCGATCAAGAAAGCGCGCGACGCCGGTATTGTCGTGGTGGCCGTGGACGTGGACGCCAAGGGCGTGAATGCCACCGTGCAGACCGACAACGTCGAAGCCGGCAAGCTGGCCTGCCAGTTCCTGGTGGACAAGCTCAAGGGCAAGGGCAACGTGATTATCCAGAACGGCCCGCAAGTCACGGCGGTGACCGATCGCGTCAAAGGTTGCAAGGCCGCCCTGGCCGCGGCACCCGACATCAAGGTGCTGTCCGACGACCAGGACGGCAAGGGCTCGCGCGAAGGCGGCCTGAACGCCATGCAGGGTTACCTGACCCGCTTCCCGAGCATCGACGGCCTGTTCGCGATCAACGACCCGCAAGCCATCGGCAGCGACCTGGCGGCCAAGCAGCTCAAGCGCAGCGGCATCATCATTACGTCGGTGGACGGCGCGCCGGATATCGAACATGCGCTCAAGACCGACACACAGATCCAGGCATCCGCCAGCCAGGACCCGTGGGCCATGGCGCAGACAGCGGTGAACATCGGCAATGACCTGCTCAATGACAAGGCCCCGGCCGAAGCGGTGACCCTGCTCACGCCCAAACTGATCACCCGTGACAACGTCGGCACCTACAGCGGCTGGTCGAGCAAACATTGATTCATTGAGAGGAACGGCGCCGTGGTCACCATGGATGACGTCGCAAGCAGGGCGGGGGTGTCGACATCGACCGTGTCACATGTGTTGAACGGCACCCGCAAAGTCAGCCCGGCCACGGTGCAGGCGGTACAGCGCGCGATCCAGGAGTTGGGGTACATCCCCAACACCCTGGCACGCTCGCTGGCACGCTCGAGCACCAGCACGATCGGCGTGGCGATCTCGGCGCTGTCCAACCATTACTTCAGCGAGACGGTGCACGCGATTGAAACCGAGTGCGCTAAACACGGCTACATGATGCTGTTCGTCGACACCCATGATGACCCCGAGCAGGAGCTGCGGGTGGTCACGGCGCTGCATCACCGACGCGTCGACGGCATTGTGCTGGCGCCGTCGAACGGCTCGCTGGCCCTGGAGTACCTGAAGGCCAACGAGATACCGGCGGTGCTGGTGGATCGGATGATGAGCGAGCACTTTGACCAGGTCGGGGTCGAGAATACCCAACCCACTCAGGCGCTGATTGAGCACTTGATCGCCCATGGGCATCGCCGGATTGGGTTTATTGCCGGGCGTACGGGGTTCAGCACCACGGATGAACGGGTCGCCGGTTACCGCGCCGCCTTGCACGCGGCAGGGCTGGCGTTTGATCCGCAGCTGCTGGTCAATGGCGGTTCCAACAGCGAGCCGGCGCGCCAGGCCACCGTGCAGTTGCTGGGCCTGGCTGCGCCACCCACCGCGATCATGGCCGGCAATAACCTGATGACCCTCGGCGCGATGCACGCCTTGCGTGACGCGCAGCTCGAAGTGCCGAGACAAATGGCCCTGGTGGGCTTTGATGATTTTGACTGGGCGGACTTTTTCGTGCCGCGCCTGAGCCTGATCGCGCAGCCGGTCAAGGCCCTCGGCGCCCGAGCGGTCGACCTGTTGCTGCAACGTATGGCGTCGCCTGACGCACCCCTCCAGAGTGTGCGCCTGGCGCCGACCCTGCAGTTACGTAACTCCTGTGGCTGTCATTGATTGGAATAACACACGCATGAACCGTCCTGTTTCCCTCGGCATCGACCTGGGCACCTCGGAACTCAAAGCCATCCTGATGGACGCCAGTGGTGCGGTGCTGGCCCATGCCGGCGTGCGCTTGAACGTGTCGCGGCGGCACAGCGGCTGGTCTGAACAGGCGCCGGAAGACTGGTGGCAAGCCTGTTTGCAGGCGTTGGTGCAACTGCGCGGACACGAGGCGTTTACACGCGTGGCCTGTATCGGCCTGTCGGGGCAGATGCATGGCGCGGTGTTGCTGGGGGCGGACAACCGCGTGTTGTACCCGGCGATCCTGTGGGACGACTCCCGCGCCGTGGCCGAAGCCGCGCAACTCGGGAGCGGCTTTGCCGACGTCACCGGCAGCCTGCCGATGGCCGGGCTGACCGCGCCGAAACTGCTGTGGCTGCAACAGCATGAACCCGAGATGTTCCAGGCGATTGATTGCGTGCTGTCGCCCAAGGATTACCTGCGCCTGCGCCTGAGTGGCGAGCGCATCAGCGAGATGTCCGATGCGGCGGGTACGTTATGGCTGGATGTGGCACGACGGGAATGGTTTTCCCCGATGGTGCGGGCGACCGGCCTTACGCCTGAGCAACTGCCCAGGCTGGTGGAGGGGGGCGCGGCGAGCGTTTTGTTGACGGCCACGGGGCTGGGCTTATCAACTGACGTGGTGATTGCCGGGGGCGGTGGCGATAACCCTGTCGCAGCGGTCGGCATTGGCGCGATCAACGCCGGTGATGGCTTCATTACCCTGGGCACCAGCGCGGCGATTGTCGCCATCACCGACCATGCGGCCGGCAACCCGGCCAGCGCCGTGCATAGCTTCTGCCATGCGCTGCCTAATCGCTGGTACACCATGGGCGCGATGCTGGCTGGCGCCAGTTGCCTGCGCTGGGTGACGCGACTGACGGGGCATTCAGATGAACAAACACTATTGGACCAGGTGCAGGCGCAGTTGCCCATCGGGCAGCCGGTGCCTTTGGACACACCGTTGTTTTTGCCGTACCTCGCGGGTGAACGCACCCCCCATAACGATCCGCTGCTGCGTGGCGGCTTCATGAACCTGGGCCATGACTGCACCCCGGCGATGCTCGGCTACGCAGTGATGGAAGGGGTGGGTTTCGGCTTGCTGGACGCGTTGCACGCGGTGCAATCGACCGGCGCCGACGTGACCTCGTGCGCCTTGGTGGGCGGTGGTGCGCGCAGTGAGTATTGGGCGCAGTTGCTGGCCAATATCCTGCGGCGTGAAATCTACACCTTGCACGGCAGCGAATTGAGCGCTTGCGTGGGCGCGGCGAAGCTGGGATTCCTGGCGATAGGGCAAGGCGCCGCGCTGTTGGAAGCGGGCATGCCGGTAAAAACGCGGTACGCGCCTGACCTGACACAGCAGCCGATGCTGGAAGCCCGTTATCGCAAGTTCCAGGGGCTGCTGAACGCGGCAAAAGCCCTTCACGACTAATACGGCGCTTGTTGTGGCGAGGGGGCTTCCTGTGGCGAGCGGGCCTGTTGTGGCGAGCGGGCTTGCCCCGCGTTGGGCTGCGAAGCGGCCCCAAAACCTGGCGATTTAATGTACCTGGATAAACGCGGTGGCCTTATTGGGGCTGCTTCGCAGCCCAACGCGGGGCAAGCCCGCTCGCCACAACAAGCCCCATTGCCACAACAAGCCCGCTCGCCACACCAGTCCCGTTATTACAACGAGCGGGGTCATAACCAGGTTGCATCCCAAAGCGGATAATCGCCAATCCGCTCCACCAACCTTGCTCGCAGGGGGTTGGCGACGATATAGCGTGCCATTTTCCGAATATCATCTTCAGCCCGCACCGCCCGGTCGTGGTAGCCACGCTGCCAGAATTTCTCCCGACTGCCACGGGCTTTGTTGATGCTTAAGGTGCTGCGCGACTTGGTCTGGCGCATCACATCAGGCAACGTCGTACCGTTGAGGTCGAACAGCCAATGAAAGTGGTCCGGCATGATCACCCACGCCAGGGAATTGACCTGTCCTGAATCATGAACTCTCTTGAGTTCGGCGACTAATAACCGCCCCAGGTGAAAGTCGCGAAACAATGGGTGGCGGTGATGCACGACAGCGGTGACCAGATAGGCCCGGCCGGTTTCTGAATAGCGACCACGTCGCAATAGGTGAGAGTTTGGCTGACGAGGCAATCCGTTGCTCCTTCGCGTAGATAAGAAGCTTTCACGCTAGCAGCGGAGGCGAAATAGCTGACTTGAGTTGCGTATCCCTTTATTGCATTGCAACAGGCGGACACGACTTATTCTGGCAAGCGGGTCTGTTGTGAGTGGGCCGGGCCTGTTGTGGCGAGCGGGCTTGCCCCGCGTTGGGGCGCGAAGCGGCCCCAAAACCTGGCGATTTAATGTACCTGGATAAGCGCGGTGGCCTTATTGGGGCTGCTTCGCAGCCCAACGCGGGGCAAGCCCGCTCGCCACAGGAAGTCCGCTCGCCATAACAGACTCACTTGCCACAACAAGCCCGCTCGCCACAACAGGCCCGCTTGCCACAGCCCCCCCAGGTGCAGGAATCGGCTTGTTACGGTTCAGTCGTTGCCCAGCGGCGGCAGGCGCCGTTTCACCGGGGTTTTCTTGACGATGGCGGTATTGGTTTCCGCGTAGGCGTTGATCCGGTCCAGCAGGTTGTCGAGATGGTCCATGGTGCGCACATGCAAGCGGGCAATAAAACAATCTTCGCCCGTGACCTTATCGCATTCGGTGAATTCCGGGATCGCCTGGATCTGGCGCTCCACCTCCTGCAATTTGCCGGGCAGGGGGCGGATGCGCACGATGGCTTGCAGCAGGTAGCCAAAATGCCTGGGGTCGATATCGACCGTGTAGTGGGTCAGTACGCCACGCTCTTCGAGGCGACGCAGGCGTTCGCCGACGCTGGGCGACGACAGGCCGGTGATGCCCGCCAGGGCTTTGAGGGACAACCGCGAGTCATCCATCAAGGCGGCGATAAGTTGCTGGTCGATGGTGTCGATCATGGAGTTCGCCTAATAAGAAAAGGTAATTTCGGGTTTTTGCCTTTTTTAGTCGCTGGAGCCGATCACGAGCAGATTGCCATAATTGAGCCTCACTTGAGGAGCTTCAATCATGGATACATCCATCCGTCGCGGGTCGTGGGAAATGGTCGCCGCCATGCTGATCTCGGGGACCATCGGCTGGTTTGTGCTGGTGTCGGGCGTGTCGGTCATCGAAGTGGTGTTCTGGCGCTGTTTGATCGGCGGGCTGACGCTGCTGCTGGTGTGCGCGCTGCTGGGCTACCTGCGGCTGGACCTGCTCAGTTGGGCCAAGCTGGGCTTGGCGATGCTCAGTGGCGTGGCCATCGTCGGCAACTGGTTGCTGTTGTTCGAATCCTATTCCCGCGCATCGATCGCCATCAGCACGGCGGTGTACAACGTGCAGCCGTTCATGCTGGTGATGCTGGCGGCCGTGTTTCTAGGTGAAAAAATCACCGTGCAGAAACTGGCGTGGCTGAGCGTGGCGTTCCTGGGAATGCTGGCGATTGTCACCGCCCATGGCGACCAGCCAACCGGCGACGATTACCTGGCAGGCATCGCCTTGGCGCTGGGCGCGGCATTGCTGTACGCGATTGCCGCGCTGATCATCAAGCGTTTGAAGGACGTACCGCCGCATTTGATGGCGTTGATCCAGGTGACGACGGGCGCACTGCTGCTGGCGCCGCTGGTGCCTTGGCATAGCTTGCCGGTCACCACCAACGCCTGGGCGGCACTGGCGACGCTCGGCGTGGTGCACACCGGGTTGATGTATGTGTTGCTGTATGGCGCGATCCAGAAACTGCCCACCGCCATCACCGGCGCACTGTCGTTTATCTACCCGATTGCGGCGATCTTCGTCGATTGGATTGCCTTCGGGCATCGCCTGGGCTGGCTGCAATGGCTCGGGGTAGCGGCCATTCTGCTGGCAGCGGCGGGGTTGCAGCGGGGCTGGTGGTGGCCCCGCTCCCACAGGGTCAGTGTGTGCCCTGATAGATGAGGTTTTCCGGGTTGAAATGCTCCACCACGCTGCCCGGTTGCGGCAGTCCAAGGATGTGCCCCTTGATCTTGCCCACCACGTGCATCTCGCAGGGTTTGCAGTCGAACTTCAGGGTCAGCACTTCGTCGCCATGAATCAACTGCATCGGCGCAACCTTGGTCTTCACGCCCGTGACACCCTTGGCCTGTTTAGGGCACAGGTTGAACGAGAAACGCAGGCAGTGCTTGGTGATCATCACCGGCACTTCGCCGGTCTCTTCATGGGCTTCGAAGGCCGCGTCGATCAGCTTCACGCCGTGACGGTGGTAGAAGTCGCGAGCCTTCTGGTTGTACACGTTGGCCAGGAACGACAGGTGCGCTTCCGGGTACACCGGCGGCGGCGTGGCCTCGGCCTTGCGCCCGCCACGCGGGTGTGCGGCAACACGGGCGGCGGTCAGCGCTTCGATCACTTCGCGGCGCAATGCCTTGAGCTGCGAGTTGGGAATGAAGAACGCCTGGGGTGCATCCAGCTCGATACGGGTGGCGTGATACTCGGTGGTACCCAGTTGGCCAAGCAGGTCGCGCAGGGTATCCAGCGCCTGTTCCGGTTTGTTGGCCACGCCAAACGGGCCGGGCAGGGTGACGCTGGCACGGATGCCTTCTTCGCTGGTGGCGGTGACTTCCAGCTGTTCTTCGCGCAAACGTGCGACCCATGACAGGCCGATACGGCGTTCGGCCGAGGTCTTGAGCAACGCCTGCTGCCAGTTATGGTCCAGGTTGCGGTTCAACGGGTGGTTCGGGCGCAACTGATGCAGGCCGGCCGGCATTTCATTCGGCTCGACGCGGTAGCGGTAGCGCTTCTCGCCGTCTTCCTCGAATTCACCCTTGGGCTCGGCGATATTGGCGCGGAACCCGACCACCTCACGCTTGACCAGCACATTGAGGCCATCGCCGTTGGACAGCGGCTCGTGGGTGACCACTTGCAAGTCGCGCTTGCCGGCTTTTTCCACCACACCCACCGGCAGGCCGGTAAAGGTCGGGGTGTCGAAGGCGCCAATGTCGATCTTGCGGTCGCTGACAAAGTAGTCGGTGCTGCCACGGTGGAAGGTTTTTTCCGGGTCGGGCAGGAAGAAGTGTGCGGTACGGCCGCTGGACGCGCGGGCCAGGTCCGGACGGTCTTCGAGGATCTCGTCGAGACGCTGGCGGTAATAGGCCGTGATGTTCTTCACGTAGCCCATGTCCTTGTAGCGGCCTTCGATCTTGAACGAACGCACACCGGCTTCCACCAAGGCGCGCAGGTTGGCGCTCTGGTTGTTGTCTTTCATCGACAGCAGATGCTTTTCAAAGGCCACGACGCGGCCCTGGTCGTCTTTCAAGGTGTATGGCAGGCGGCAGGCCTGGGAGCAGTCGCCACGGTTGGCACTGCGGCCATTCTGCGCGTGGGAAATATTGCACTGCCCGGAGAACGCCACGCACAGCGCGCCGTGGATAAAGAACTCGATGGCGGCATCGGTTTCATCGGCGATGGCGCGGATTTCCTGCAGGTTCAGCTCACGGGCCAGGACCAGCTGCGAGAAACCCGCCTGGTCAAGAAACCTGGCGCGCCCGAGGGTACGGATATCGGTCTGGGTACTGGCGTGCAGTTCGATGGGCGGAATATCCAGCTCCATCACGCCCAGGTCTTGCACGATCAACGCATCGACGCCGGCGTCGTAGAGCTGATGGATCAGCTTGCGCGCGGGTTCCAGTTCGTTGTCATGCAGGATGGTGTTGAGGGTGGTGAACACACGGGCGTGGTAGCGCCGGGCGAATTCGACCAAGTGAGCGATATCGCTCACGTCGTTACAGGCATTGTGGCGGGCGCCGAAGCTGGGCCCGCCGATGTAGATGGCGTCGGCGCCATGCAGGATGGCCTCGCGTGCGATGGCGACATCGCGGGCAGGGCTGAGCAATTCCAGGTGATGCTTGGGCAAGGACATAGTTTTTTTAGTCAGGCTTGTCACGGTCGAGGCGGGCATTGTAGCTGCGAAACGCCTGACCGGCATCTACCACAGGGCTGTCAGGCTTTGGCAGCCATCGCCGTGACTTCCACGCGCATCCCTTCAACCGCCAGTGCAGCCACCCCAACCGCCGCGCGCACGGGCCATGGCTTGGCGAAAAAGCGCTTGTAGACCTCATTGAATGCACCGCGATCGGCCATGTCCGTGAGGTAGATGGTCAGGTGCATGACTCGGTCCATGGAACTGCCGGCCTTTTCCAGGGCGACTTTCAACGCTTGCAGGGTGCATTCGCTTTGCAGGGTGATATCCCCCAGTTCCAGGCTGCCGTCGGCGCGGGTCGGGATCTGGGTGGAGACCAGGATGCCGTTGAAGCCGACGACATCTGAGGAAATCGAGTCGGCATCCGGATCGGGGGTGTAGGACAGGTCGTGGTTAGCCATGGGCGCCTCTTGTTGGCAGTGACAGAAAGGCGCCATGGTCCCCGAAAATAATCCCAGGGGCAAACCGCCGGCTTATACCCAGCGGCGGAACAGCACGCTGGCATTCACGCCACCAAAGCCGAAGCCGTTGGACAGCGCGTATTCAATCGCCATTGGCCGCGCATCTGCGCGCACCATGTCCAACCCGGCGGCCAGTTCATCCGGGTTTTCCAGGTTGAGGGTCACCGGGGCTACCTGATCGCGCAGGGCAAGCACGGTGAAGATGGCCTCGATGCCGCCCGCAGCCCCCAGCAAGTGGCCGGTGGCGGACTTGGTCGAGCTGATTGCCAGGCGGCCACCGTCACCGAACACGGTCCTGATGGCTGCCAATTCGCCTTTATCGCCCACCGGCGTCGAGGTGGCGTGGGCATTCAGGTACTGCACCTCGGACGCCTCGATGCCCGCCTGACGCAGCGCCTGGGTCATCGCCCGGCGCGCGCCGTCACCGTCTTCCGGGCCAGCCGTCATGTGGTACGCATCGGCACTGGTGCCGTAGCCCACCAGTTCGGCAATCGGCTGGGCACCGCGTGCAAGGGCGTGTTCCAGCTCTTCGATCACCAGGAGGCCGGCGCCTTCGCCCATGACAAAGCCGTCGCGTGCCTGATCGAACGGGCGCGAGGCGCGCTCGGGGGCGTCGTTGAAGTCGCTGGACAAGGCCCGTGCCGCCGCAAAGCCGGCCAGGCTGACCCGGTGGATCGCCGCTTCGGCTCCCCCGCACACTGCCACGTCCACTTCGCCCGCACGGATCATCCGCGCGGCGTCGCCAATGGCCTGCACACCCGCCGCACAGGCAGTGACCGGTGCGCCCAACGGGCCTTTCAAGCCATAGTTGATCGACACATGCCCGGCGGCCATGTTGCTCAGGAACGATGGGATGGTGAACGGCGACAAGCGTCGCGGCCCCTTGCTGTCGGTGGTACGTACCGCCTCCGCGATGGCCGGAAAGCCGCCGACGCCCGAGGCGATGATGGTTGCGGTGCGTTCCTGCTCCTGCACGGTCTTCGGTGCCCAGCCGGCCTGCTTCAACGCTTCATCGGCGGCCGCCAGTGCGAACAGGATAAAACGATCCATCTTGCGCTGCTCTTTTGCAGCCAACAGGCGATCAGGATCGAACCCGGCTTCGGGGTCCTGCAACACACTCTGCACTTGGCCGCCGATGCTGATGGCCAGGTCGCCGATCAGGTCTTCAGGCAGGCGACGAATGCCCGACTGCCCGTTCAACAGGCGTTTCCAGGTTGACTCCACGTCAGCGCCCAACGGTGTCAGCGCACCCATGCCTGTCACAACGATACGTTTACTCATGATCAATCGACTCCGGTTGCATTGAGGGTTAAGACCCTATGGACGTCACTATCATGATGAAAGTAACATGGCGTCACACAACTTTGCACCGGCCCCTAGGAACCTTTATGCAACGCAAGTCCCTGACCCGCGACGAATGCCCCATCGCCCGCAGCCTCGACCGGGTAGGGGAGTGGTGGAGCATTTTGATCATGCGCGACGCGCTGCAGGGGCTGCGCCGCTTCGATGAGTTTTCGCGCAGCTTGGGCATCGCTCCCAACATGCTCACGCGCCGCCTGACTGCGTTGGTGGAGGCGGGGATGTTGGAACGCAGGGCCTACAGCGAGCGGCCGCCGCGCTACGAATATGTACCGACCGCCAAGGGTGAGGATTTCCGCATGGTGCTGATGTCGCTGGTGGCGTGGGGCAACCGGCATTACGCCGAAGAGGGCACCAGTGTCGAGTTGGTCGAGCGGGACACCGGGCGACCGCTACAGCCTATGCTGGCGAGCGCCGAGGGCCACATCGTGCCCTTGGATCGCTGTGTGTTGCAGGCCGGCCCGGCGGCCAGCACCGGCATGCGTGAGCGGTTGGCTTCGCTCGCCGCAAAGCCTTGAATCATGCCGGCTCGCGCAAAAAACTTGACGTCAGAAAATAATCATTTTTGCGCGGTTAAGTCGCGTATTTCCCAGCCGATAGCGAATGAAGACATAGGTTTTTTCCGCACGGCTGAGGTACGTCATGTTCAACACAACGCTCAAAACCGAACTGGCGGCCAGGACGGCCGAAGTCACCGAGTTCAAAGGACTGATCAGCGCCCTGGAACGCTCCATGGCAGTGGTCGAATTCGACCTCAACGGCAAGGTACTGCGTGCCAACGACAACTTTCTGAAAACCCTGGGTTACAGCCGCGACCAGTTGGCGGGGAAATCCCACCGTGACTTTTGCTTGCCAGCGCTGACCAACAGCCCGGCCTACAGCCAGTTCTGGGGTGAGCTCAAGGCCGGTAAGTTCGTGTCGGGCACTTTTAAGCGGGTGGATGCCCACGGCAAGACCGTCTGGCTGGAAGCCAGCTACAACCCGGTGCTGGATGAGCGTGGCCAAGTGCTGAAAGTGGTCAAGTACGCCCTGGATGTCACGAGCAAAGTCGAACAGGAGGCGGCGACCCGCAGCAAACTGGCCGCAGTGGACCGGGCAATGGCAGTGATCGAGTTCGACTTGAACGGTCAGGTACTGGACGCCAACGAGAACTTTCTGCACGTCATGGGCTATACGCTGGCCGAAATCAAAGGCAAACACCACCGCCTGTTTTGCGAGCCCAGCCTGATCAACAGCAGCGAGTACACCGATTTCTGGCGCCGCTTGAACAACGGTGAATTCTTCACTGGGCAATTCAAGCGCCTCGGCAAGCATGGCCGTGTCGCGTGGCTGGAGGCCAGTTACAACCCGGTCTACGACGGCGACGGCACACTGGTCAAGATCGTCAAGTTTGCCAGTGACATCACTGAACGGGTGGAGAAGTTCGAGGAAGACTCGCGTGGCGCTTCCCGTGCCTACCATATCTCGTCCGAAACCGAACGCTTCGCCGAGCACGGTACCCAGGTGATCCACGACACGGCCACGGAAATGCGCCGGATTGCCGAGCACATTGGTGCCTCGGCGCGACTGGTGGGGCAACTGGGCGATCGTTCCGAGCAGATCACCGCTATCGTCAACACCATTCGCGGCATCGCCGACCAGACCAACCTGCTGGCGCTCAACGCCGCCATCGAGGCGGCACGGGCCGGCGACCAGGGCCGCGGGTTTGCCGTGGTGGCCGACGAGGTCAGGCAGCTGGCGGGACGCACCAGCCGCTCCACGGCGGAGATCGCCGAGATGATCGGCATGATCCTGTCGGAGACCCGAGATGCAGTCACCAGCATGAATGCCACCCAGGAAGGCGCGCAGCGTGGGGTCAGCCTGGCTGACCAGGCGGGTTCGGTGATCCTGCAGATCCGCACCAGCACCAGTGACGCGGTGAAAGCCGTGAGTATGTTTGCGTCCAAGATGGATGAGTCGGAAGTGATTCCGAAAACAGCGGTCGGCTGGGTGGGTTAGCCGCTGTGCGCCGGCCAGCGATGACGCTGGCCGGCGCGCAGCCGCCGCTTACAACAGGGTGAACGGGTAGTCGACGATCAGCCGCAGTTCGTTCAAGTTGCCGTCACCTTGGTCGGCATTCGACGCCACGATGGCATCGCGCACGCGCAGCGACAGGTTTTTCGCCGGGCCGCTCTGGACGACGTATTTGGCTTCCACATCTGTTTCGTGGTGCGCGCCATCGGCACCGTAATCACCGGCATAGGCGCTGTTGGCCGGCGTGTGGGTGCCATCGATGTCCGAACCGTTGATGTAGCGGGCCATGAAGCTCAAGCCCGGCACGCCGTAGCTGGCCAGGTTCAGGTCATAGCGAATCCCCCAGGATTGCTCGCCTGGGCCGTTGAAGTCACCCCATTGCACCGAGTTGGCCAGGTACACCGAATCGCCGCCTTCACCCGCGCCGTTGTTGCCGGTACCGATGTAATCGAACGGCGTGTCGCCATGCACTTTCTGGAACGACAGCGTCAGGGTATGGGCCGTCAGGAACGAATAGGCCGCCGCCAGCGAATAGGTGGTGTTGTTGATCGCTCCGGCCTTGGCGCTGCCCGTATCGAGGGTGCGATACAGGTTGCCATCCAACGCCAGCGACTGGTCATGCCCCAACGGCAGCACATAGTTGAGGTTGGTGTAGTACTGGCGCCAGATATCTTCCAGTTCACCGGCATACACGGTTGCACTCAGCGACGGGCTGAAGGTGTATTTGCCACCGACAAAGCTCGCACTGGAAGCCGGCACGTTGGCGTAGGTGGCGTAGATGTCGTGGTCATGGTTGCTGGTCATGCCACTGTTGGTGCTGGTGAAGTGCCCGGCCTCCAGGTCCAGCCCCGCGATTTCACTGCTGGTCAGGTCAAAGCCGGTGGCCGTCTGCGGTAACAGGCGAGTGCCACCGGTGGCGAAGACGGGCGCGGTGGGTTGCATGTCGCCGAATTTCAGTTGGGTCTTGGATATTTTCACCTTCACCGCAGCCCCCACGGAACCATAGGCGTCTTCCGGATCGCCGTGGCGGTCGGTCGGCAAGTTACCGGTACCGGCATCCTGGTGCGTGGCGTCCAGTTTCAAACCGCCAAAGGCGTAGGCATCCACGCCAAAACCAATGGTGCCCTGGGTGAAGCCCGAGGCGTAATTGAGCATGGCGCCTTGAGTCCAGTCCCGGTTGTCGGCCCGGCCACCTTCGCGGTTGCGGTTCATGTAGTAATTGCGCAACAGCCCGGTGACGCTGCTGCCGTCGATAAAACCTTTGGCGTCGGCCTGGTCCGTCACGGACTCGGCGAGGGCCACCTGGCTGATACTGGCGCATATCGCCAGTGTTAACAGGCTCCACTGTTTGACCATGTTATTTACTTCCCCGAAATGATTGACGCGCACAGAAACACCGCACTTTTTACAGGGCGCATGAAGTTTTATTGGGCAGATGTTTCAGGTAAGAGAGACTGGTTTTTATTGTGCTCGACGTGTTTGTCGAAGCCGATTCTAAGCACAGTTTCCGCGGCCTGCAGCCGGCATTTGATTAAACTCGATTAATTAAACTTCACGTTTTTTAATCGGTCATGGGTGTAGCGTTGAAGCTGTCTTAGCCGCTCTGCTTCGACAAAAACCTTTGGTTGCCGCCGTAGTCGCTACGGCGGATTTTTTCTGTGCTTGGTTGGTCGATAAGTTCTGCGGCCTTTATGTCGGGCAGCTCGCTGCCAAGTTCAAGGCGCAGGTTTTTTAGCCGACGGGGGGCAAGTCTTCAGCGCTCAAATCAAACGCCCTCGGCGCAAAGCCGAATTGTTCACGCGCCGCTGAATGATCAAAGGTCAGGTCCTGGCTCATGCGCTGCGCCATGGCGCTTGAAAGGTGGCGATAACGCGGCAGGCAGCGTGCGAGCGCGATCACCTGGCGCAATAGCCAGGCCGGAACGTTGAGCGTCCGTTCCGGCCGCCCTACGGCCTGGAACACTCGCCTGACCATGGCGTGGTAGGGCAAGGTTTGTGCGCCTGACAGGTTGTAGCTGCCACTTGGCCAGCCCCTGGTTTCCAGGGCGGCAACGCATACCTGGACAATATCGTCACAGTGGACCGGTTGACGCAGGCCCACGCTGTTACCGACCAACGGGAAGAAACCGTAGCGCTGAATGAACCGGGCTATCTCGCAAATGCTTTTGTCCTTCCCATGCCCGTAGATCAGGGTCGGGCGTAGAACAGCCCACTGCGTGTTGTGTTCGACCGCCCACTGCTGCAAGCGTTGCTCGGCATTGACCAGGCGTTGCGCCAGGGCACGCTCGCGAGGATCAGGCGAGGCTTGCTTGGTAAAGCGACTTGTCGAAGACAGGACCACGACGCACTTTACGTGAGCGCTGGCCAAACGTTCCAGGTAGTCAGGTAACACCCAGGCCGGGGCCAGCGAAACAAACGCGTCCAGGCATAGCTCCGGCCAGGTCTCGGCCGGCAGCCAGGTCACGTGTTCCTGGCAGGGTCTGCCGCCTTGACGGCTGAACGCGACGACCTGATGGCCTTCCCGCGCCAGGGCCCGCAACAGATGCTCACCGAGGAAGCTGGAACCACCGAGCAGGCCGATGCGCACCTCATTGCTCCCTGGGGCGGTTGTTCAACGCCGCCAGACACCGGGTGAACGCGTGACGCCCGACCATCAGGCCGAATCGAAACCAGACGCCAATCACCACGAACACCCACAAGAACACTGAATATTGCCGGCGGAAGAATTTGCGGTAAAACCGCAGGATTCCACGGTGCTTGTGCCACTCCACAAAATACGGGCGGTTCCGACTGCAGCCTCCGAACACATGCGTCACCTGGGCATCCGGTACAAACAGGACGTTCCAGCCACCATGGTGAAAACGCATGCACCAGTCCAGGTCTTCGCAGTGCAGAAAATAGTCTTCGTCCCATAAACCAATGTGTTCGATCGCCTCGCGCTTGACCAACATGCACGCCCCGGAAATGGCTTCGACAGCAATGGGCTGCGGGGGCAGGGCTTCCTGATGCAGCAGGAAGTCGGAAAACAGCGCTGGCCAGAACCTGGCCAGACGCGACAGCCCGAACGCCCGCATGAATGCGCGCCTGGGCGTGGGAAATACGCGTCGGCCACCGGCCTGCTCAGTACCATCGAGATTGCACAGCAGGCCGCCTACCGCACCTATATCGGCCGCCCCGTGCAAGGCCGTCAGCAAACGCTCGATGGCTTGCGGAGCAATAACCGTGTCCGGGTTCAGGAACAGCAGGTTGGGTGCACTTGCAAGCCGTGCGCCCTGGTTACAGGCAACGGCGAAGCCCAGGTTTGCATCGTTACGAATGATGTGCAGGGCATCGCCCACCGCACAGGTGCTCAGCAACCTGGCCAGGCTGTCATCATGGGAGTGGTTATCCACCACGATGACTCGGGTTGCACCGGCGTCAAGCACCGACTTCACACATGCCTGCAATAGGGCCCCCGCGTTGTAATTGACGATGATCACATCGCATTCGCGCGTTGGCGGCGCGTTGGCCTGCGTATCGAAAACCTGTACTTCCTGTACTTCCAACGGTGTCACTCCCTGTTCGTCCCGTCTGGTTATCGATTCACGTACACGCCCGGTCGCTCAAGGTATCGCCACGGAAAATCGAGTCGTCCAGGAGTTTTCGTGGCGAAACCTGCGCGTGTATGCGTCTGATTCATTGAAGTTCAGCGCCTTGTCCATGGCCTGCCGGATGTCCCCGGGCCCCTCCACGAGAAAAGTGCCCGGGCACGTACCTCGGTGGGCCATCTCGCCAAATACCGTACTGATCACTGGCAGGCCAAGCGCCCGATATTCGTAGTACTTGATCGGGTCGACATACCGTGTCAGCGCGTCGCTGGTGAAGGGAATCAACCCGACATCGAACGCCGCCATGGCTTTCAAGGCGTCCTCGTGGGATACCTCGCCACTCAAGTGGATGTTGCCGGGCAGACCAGCAGGCACAGGGGTGTGCAGCGGGCCGACCAGGCGTATGTCGGCATGCGGAAACGCCTCGGCGAGGGCAATCACGACATCCCAGGCAAACCACTTGGCGATGGTGCCGACGTAGCCCAGGACGGGTGTATTCCCTCGGCCTGCATGCGAATGCTGGCGGCTGGGCAGGCGCTCGATGGCGCAGGCATTGCCGAGCAGCTTGACGTTGTCCGAGCAGGCCAGCATTTGCGTCAGCAGCGCCGAGGAAGAAGCCAGTACCGTGGACACCGATTGAGCCGTGTGGCGTTGGCGGCGTTCCATGGCCCGGCGTGACAGCCCTGTATAGAACTCGGAAAAATTATCCATGGCATCGTAAAAGCTGGCTTCGAAAACAGGCTCCTGCAGCAGTCTCGACGCCAGGTGCGAAGGCTTGCCAATTCCCAGCACCGTGGGCTGTTGCGCAAACTCCCGCGCTTTCACAATCAGCGATTGCCAGAGCGGGCGGTTGATCCAGCCTGAGCCAGGCATCGGCTCGATTGGCAAGGCGCGAGGCTCGAGCACGGTCAACCATGCCGGCAAGGGCGCCTGTGCGACGGCAGGTGCAGGCCGCAGCCTTCTGAAATCGCTGAGTGTCGGAAAACGCGTGGGGTAGGGGTCTATCCAAAGGACGGGGGCGCCGGTTTTTTCATGGAAGCAGCGCACCAGTTCATGGGGTCGCTGGCTGAAGCTATGCCAGCGCATCGGTGAGAGATAGATCAGGCGCATGTGGAGAAATGCGCCGTCAATACCTGCACGATCCGCTCTGCGGCCATGCCATCCCCATAGGGGGATTGATCCTTGATCATGCTCGAGTAGAGCCCCTCGTCGTCGAGCAGATGCTGCACTGCCTGGACGATATCGGCAGTTCGGGTACCCACCAGCTTCACCATGCCATGCTCTATGGCTTCCTGGCGTTCGGTCTCGTTGCGCAACACCAGCACGGGCACGCCCAGGGCCGGCGCCTCTTCCTGAATGCCGCCCGAATCGCTGAGTACCAGGAAGGCGCTCTTCATGACGCGAATAAAGTGGTGGTAGCCCAGGGACGGGCAAAGCTCGATCCGTGGATGTCCTCCCAGCGCCGCCTCGACAGGCACTTTGACGCTGGGGTTCGGATGCACCGGGAAAATCACGCGCAAATCTTCATTGCGGTCGACCAGGTGGCGAATTGCGGTACAGATGTCGAGCAGGGGCGCGCCGAAGCTCTCCCGGCGATGCAAGGTCACCAGCAGGCGGCGTTCACCGTCGAGGGCGCCCTCGGTCGGTTCGTCACCCCGGCGAAGGCTCTGGTGCAGCGCGTCGATCACGGTATTGCCCGTGAGGTGGATGGCCTGGGGGGCAATGCCTTCGCCCAACAAATTGCCGCGAGCCCTAGGGGTCGGTGCGAAGTGCCATTTGGCAATGCGGCTGGTGACTGTCCGGTTCAGTTCCTCGGGAAACGGATTGCCCAGGTCGCCAGTGCGTAACCCGGCTTCCACGTGGCCAAAAGGAACCTGCTGGTAGAAACACGACAGGGCGGTGGCGAATACCGTCGAGGTATCGCCCTGTGCCAGCACGGCATCCGGACGCCACTCCAGCAGCAGTCGCTCGACCTGCGTCAGCAGGCGGCAGGTGAGGGCACTGAGCGACTGTTGGGGCTGCATCAGGTCCAGGTCCAGGTCGGGCTCGATATTGAACTCGCGCAATGCCTGGTCCATCAGTTCGCGGTGTTGCGCGGTGGCGACGACGTGGCAGGCGAACTGGGGCGAACGCTTGAGGGCATGGATGACCGGGGCCATCTTGATGACTTCCGGTCGCGTGCCCACTACTACAACTATCTTGCTTACGGGCATGTCGTTATCCATAACGGTGGGGTATCCAGGTGCCCCATTTTTTCTCGTAGATCGCTTTGTTCCGATCAAACAGGGCCTGGCGTTGGTCAATATCCATAAGGTTGAAGCTCGCCGACAGGTGATGGTGGATAAACACATCCCGAGCACAGGCATTGAAAAAACCCGCTTGCTCGACGCGCCGGCAGTAGTCGTCGTCTTCGAAGAAGCCACAGCCGAACGCTTCGTCCAGCGGTCCCACTTGAGCATAGGTGCTGCGTCGCAACATCACACAGAAAAAAGCCAGGGTCGGCAGTACGAACCACTCTCCCAGGTGCCTGTAGGTATACCCGCAGGCCCGATCAGGCATGTCTGCCAGTGAGTACGTAAGATCGATCTTGGCCTGGTTGCCGATATTGTTGGTGACGGGGCCGACCAGGCCGATACCGGGGTTGCGGTCCAGATGCCTGCGCAGGGTGTCTGCCCAGCCTGGGGTCACCTGGGTATCGTTGTTGAGCAGTACGAAGTAGTCCCCGGTAGCCACTGCCAGCCCCTGATTGTTGGCGGCGGCAAAACCACGGTTGTCGGCATTGAGGATGACGACCTGTCCATTGGCCTTGGCCCACTGATCGAGAAACGCCGGTGTGCCATCGCTGGAGCCGTTGTCGACCACAATGATTTCCAGCGCGGCGGCCTGGGCATTGGCGGTCAGGCTGGCCAGGCATGCCTGGGTCAGGGCCAGATTGTTGTAGGTCACCACAATCACACTGATCTCGCGCGGCACGTGCTGGGGTTCGGTGACGCTGAGCAAGGCGTCACGGCGCTGTTCCCAGGATTGGGCGGCGGCGAACGCCTGGCGCGCCGCACGGTGTTCGTCAGGTGGTTCGGCCAGTGCGTGGGCAATACCGTCGATAAATTCAGCCGGGTTTTGGGCCCGACGTATCAGCGCGCCAAACTGGTGGGTTTCTGGCAAATCGATGGCCACCACCGGCTTGCCGGCGCTGAGGTATTCGTAGACTTTCACCGGGTTGGTCGCCAGGGTCAACGGTATGACCTGGAACGGCAGGAGGCACACGTCCATCGCATACAAGTAGCTGGGGAGGGTGCTGTAGCTGACCTCGCCGGTGAATTGCACATTGGGATGGTGGCGCAGCTTATGCCGGGCGTTGGTGGTGTCCTCACCGACCAGGAGCACCAGGTGGTGCGCAAAGGCATCGGCAATGGCTGAAACCAGTTCGGTATCGAACCATTCGGCAATCGCGCCGTAATAGCCGATGATCTTGCGCCCTTGCGGGTCGTTGAACAGCGAGACGGGGCGCCTTGAAAAAAAACCGAAGTCCGCCGCGTTTCGAATCACCGTGCGCTGCGCGGAGGGCGTCTGCCCCCATTGCTGGGCGAGCCGGTCGGAAGTGAACACGGTTGCCTGGGCCTCCAGCACCAACTGCTGCTCAAGCTTCAGAATGCCGGCATCGGTGTTGCTGAAACCTTGGTGATGATCGATGCAGTCATAGACCATGCGGCTATTCGGCGCGGCCTTGGCCACGTCAAGCCAGAAAGGGTGGTGCACGATCCCGACCACCGCGCGGGGCCGGGTACACAGCAAGAGTTCGCCCAACCCATAGCGCAGCTGCGCCACCTGGATCGATGAGGGGACGGTGGAGTAAATGGAAGGCGGGTCGCTCAGGTGCAATTGGACTTCGAACAGGTTCCCCCTCTCATTGAGCGGATAGATGGAGAAACCTGGCTGATTCGAGGCCTTGAGCGTGCTGGAGACATAAAACACCCGTCGCCCACTGGCACTCAGTACCTGGGCGAGTTGTTGCGGCCGCTGATGGCGGAAGCTCCAGTCGATCACCCCCCAGATGATGTAGTCCGGGTACTGGGTGTCGGCGAGCAGTTGCAACTGCTTGACCGGGGGTGTTTCGCGCACCTGCGGCCACTGGCTTAACCGACGCACCGGCCGGAACCAGGCGCCACGGTAGATCACGCTCAGGCGCCTGCGCAGCCAAGGGGGCAACGGCAACCCACGCAGCCACGTGAGCAGACCCGTCATCAGCGCTGTCGCCACCTTACGCATACCAATCCGCTCCGCCATGCGTAACGCCTTGGCGATGGGGCGAGTAGTCATGCAGCGGGGTGTCGTCCCCCTCTGGCCACATGGAACTGGTCGAGCCCGGGCGATAGAACGTTACGGTAATACTGCGCCGGGAAACCGGGCTGTCGTCGACCACCCGTGACACGGCATGCCAGGAGGTGTCGCTACGCACCAGTACGGCCGAGTTGCCGACCACGGGAGGAATCTGCTCGAAGACGCTGTCGGGGTCCCTGGAACCGAGAATTTGCAGGCAACCGCCGCGCGCCGGGTTCCAGCTGTCATTGAAATAGAGGATATGGGTGACGACCTTGTCTGCCAGGTCCGGATGCGGGCCAAGGTTGGCGCCGGGACCGTAATGGAACAGGTTGACTTCCATGGGCGCGACACTCAGGTCCAGCCCCGTCAATGCGCTCAATGCCTGGCGGTAGGCCGATGAGCGCAGATCCTGCGCCAGTGCCATCCAATGCGGGCTGAGGGCCTGAGGGTTGACCACTTGGCCGGTGGTCATGGCGATCAATTGCCTGGCTTCGTACTCGTAGTCCTTTTCTCCGCCGTAGCCCTTGACCACTTTGAAATGATCGCAGGGGTAGGTCTCGGCCAGTGCCGCGGCGTCCTGCGGGCTGTATAAACCGTCGACCTGGGCCCAACGGAACGGTTGGTGGTGCAGGTGATGACGGGCGATCTTCTCCAGGTTGATCATGACGTGCTCCTTGAAATCAGTCGTTTAAAGCGGTGGTAGGCGCTGCGCCAATCGGGCTGCGTGGCCTGCGCCAACGGGCGCGGGGTTTCCACCGCCGCCTGCTGTGGCCCTTGCATGTTTTCGAGCAGTGCGGGCAGGAATTGCCAGAGGCGGTTGATGACTTCCGGGGCGGCCGCCCGTCGGGAAACGATGAGCCGCGCCACCTGGTCCCAGTGTTCACGCAACTGCTCGACGGCTTGGCAAGTGGCAGCGGAGAGGGGCCGCCTGCCAAGTTGATCGACCAGCCACTGCGGGTCCAACGTCTGGTCATGACGCAACTGGAAGACCCGCCCGTAGGCAGGCAAGGCCGTGAATTTGCCGACTTCCAGGTCCGCTGAGCAGAAGACCGGCAGGCCGAAAGCGATTGCGCTGATTGCCAGGTGGTAACTGTGGCCCACCACGCCTGCCGAGTGCGCAATCAGTTCGGCCAGCAGCAACGGCGACGGCCAGAACGGTAGGGTGACTGCGCGGTCCAGCGGTGCCCCGAGGGCTGACGGGTGATCGCCCAGGACCGGTCCAATGGGCAGGACCAGTAATTTCACCCCGGCCAACACATCACTGTTGCTGCGCCAAAGCGCGAGAAAGCTCTGCAAGCCTTGGGTGGCGTGTACGACCACGTAGGGGCCTGCCAGGTCGTAGCGCCTGAAAATATCGCGCAATTCAGCCGACGGGGTGTGTACATCCAGTACCTGGGCCAGACCGAAGGCCGTGTCGGGCAGTACCTTGATATCGGCATGCGCGCTCAATGTTTGCAGGGCCTTTTGTGTCAAAGCATCCCGTACCCTGACATGGGGGCTGTGCTCGACAGCAAGCGCCAACAGCGGCCGGCCCCATTCGGGGATTTCATTGCAGTGCATGCCGGGGGCATTCCAGATCAGTGGCACGCCGTTTTGCAACGCCATCAGCGCGGGTACCAGCCAATACCCGGTGGGGTGATGGATAGACGGATCGGGGGGCAGGTAACCGTCGGCGACACACTTGTCGAATCGGATGATAAAGCCACCGCCGATCAGCGTCGCATCCATCTGGTGGGCAAGCGCAGGCAGTTCGGTCAACGAGGTCACGGCATAGGGCCATTTGCGTGCGGACTTCCGGTGATAGGAAAACCGGTGCATATTCACCGCGCCCAGGCGCCGGGCCAGCTCTGCCTCGGCGATGATCGGGAACAACAGGTCGCCGTAGTTCTCCACGTCAAATGTGCCGTGAATCGCTATCTGCCAGACGTTGTCTTTATCGTTATGCACGCGAGTGGTGTCCTTGTTCACTGGGCTGTGGGCTCTGTAGGGGCTATCGCCTCGATACCGAGGTCGACGATGCCGAGAAAATCGCTGTCGAGCGTCAGGGTGTCGAAGGTCAGGAGCGCGACCTGTTTCTCGATCAAGTGAGCGCTTTCCTCGGTATGGCCATTCATGAGTTTCAACGTGATGTGGTACTTGCCGGCGGCAAAGCGCGAGCGGAACCTGGCCGTGAGGTGGGCCTTGCACCAACCGTCACAGGGTTGCTCGAGCACAAGGGCCAGGTTGGCACCGCCAATCACCAGCAAGCGCGGTTCCTGGATGGTGATACTCAGGCTGGGCAGCGTGATCGACTCCCGCACCCGAGCCTCGACCCTCAACTCAATCACTTCATCATGCACAAAAGTGGAGTGCAGGCTGCCGGTGTTGGTGAAGCAGGCGCTCAGAATGCCGCCTTCGTCGGTGCCGAATGCGATGCCGTCCGCCTTGCTCAAATGCACCTTGGGCACGACGGCCACGGTATCCTCGCTGGCGCCGCGGCGCTGCTCATCACGCATATCCAGCAGGTAGCGCTCGGCAACGTCCTCGGGCCGCCCGTTGGCGCGGACTTCGCCGCCACGAAGGTAGAGCGCCCGCTTGCAGAAGCGCTTGACCATGCTCATGTCGTGGGAAACGAACAGTAATGTCGTGCCGCGCTCGGCCAGCACTTCAAGGCGCTGCAAGCACTTGAACTGAAAGGAAGCGTCGCCAACGGCGAGGGCTTCGTCGACGATCAGGATATCGGGGTCCACCCATACGGAGACCGCGAACGCCAGGCGCATGAGCATCCCGCTGGAGTACGTCCGGGTCGGCTGGTCGATAAAGTCGCCAATGGCGGCGAAGTGGGTGATTTCATCGAAACGTTTTTCGACCTCGGCGCGGCTGAGCCCCAATATCGCCCCGTTAAGAAAGACGTTCTCACGCCCCGTGAAATCGGGATTGAACCCGGAGCCCAGCTCAAGCAGCGCAGCAATACGGCCGTGGCACACCACGGATCCGGTGGTCGCGCCGAGCGTCCCACAGATCAGTTGCAACAGGGTGGATTTACCGCTGCCATTGCGGCCAATGATGCCGATCGTCTCCCCCTTGAGGATGGTCAGGTCGACGTCTTTGACAGCCCATAACGGGCGGTAAAGCGGTTTACCGCCGGGCAACAGCAATTGCTTCAGCCGGTCTCGGGGTTTGTCGTATATCCGGAAGCACTTACCCAAACCTGTTATCTGTACGGCAACCTCAGAGGACATCGGCAAATCCATTTCTCATCCACTGGAAACACTGGAAGCCCACCCACGCCACCGCACACGATGTCACCAGGCTGATCGCCCAGGACTGCGGTTCAATGGGCACACCCCAGAACAGCACGTCGCGCGCCTGCTCGATGAGCATCGCCAGCGGATTGAGCAACAACAGCGAGCGGTACGCTTCAGGCAATACGTTGACCGGGTAGAACACCGCCGACACGAACAACAGGGCGGTGGTGAAGGCACTCACCACTTGACCGACGTCTCGCAGGTACACCCCGAGGCCGGCCAGCAGCCATGAAATACCCATGGAAAACAGTATCAACGGCAACAACACCAGCGGCAGCAACAACGCGGTCACGGGCGGAGTGCCGATCAACAGGAAATGGAACAACAACCAGATGAGCAGGCTCGCCGTCGCGTGCAACAGGACCGAGCCGAGGGACATCCAAGGCAGTATCTCCAGGGGGAATATCACTTTCTTGACGTAGTTGGTGTTATGCAGGATCAAACTGGGCGCGCGCTGCACGCATTCCGCGAAGATGTTGAAGACCAGCAACCCTGCAAACACCAGCAGTGCGAACTCCGTACGCGATCCGCTGCCGCCTTGCCACTGCTGCTTGAACATCACACTGAAAACCAGGGTGTACACCAGCAGCATCAGCAGGGGGTTGAGGAAAGACCACAGCACTCCCAGCACCGAGCCCCGGTAACGGCCGAGCACATCGCGCTTGATCATCGATATCAGCAGCTCACGGTACCTCCATGGGCTGGAAAAAAAACCGCCTGACGCCTTGATCATAGCTGGCAAGTCGTGTCCCTAATATGGCGTGCGTTGTTCGGGGTCATCAAAGGTATGGCCTGGAGAGAGGGCGGTAATCGACTAAAAGTAGTTCATAAAAGGAAATACACAAGATGACGCGCGTAACCGATAGGGAATTCAATGCCGCTCTACCGGTGATGCAGAAACTGCTGTGGGGACACCAGCAAGACCGAGAACGACTGCAAGCGCTCGGGATTAACCTGATTCCGGTTAATTTCTATTCGAACACGCCCTCTATCGCCGAGACGCTGAGCGCCTACGAGTACACGGAGTCAACACCGCCTTATTTGAACTGTGGGATATTCGAGCCGGAAAACCTGCGGGCTGAACTGCTCGAACTGTTGCCTTACTCACAGGACTTCACGCCGGCCCATGCCGGGAATATGCACACCTGTCGTTCGTACTTCTGGGAAAACGGCCAGTTCATGTACAGCGATGCCATGTCTTACTACGCGTATATCCGGCGTATACGCCCGAAGAACATTGTCGAGATCGGCAGTGGCTTTTCCTCGCTGATTGCCTTGGAAGCCTTGGGTCATAACGGCATGGGCCGCTTGCGCTGTATCGAACCGTTTCCGCGTCCCTTCATCACTGCACTCGGCCAGGAGGGCGCGCTGGACCTGCACACACAACGCGCTCAAGACGTGACCGCCGACACCCTGAATGCGATGCTCGAAGACGGCGATATCCTGTTCATCGACTCCACGCATACGGTCAAGACCGGCAGCGATTGTGCGCACATCTACCTGCGCTTATTGCCGCGGATCACGCGCAAAATCACGGTGCATGTCCATGACGTCTTCCTGCCGTTCGGCCTGCCGCAGCACTGGGCGATCGATCATCAGATCTATTGGACCGAACAGTATCTGCTGCTTGCGCTGCTGATCGATAACCCGCGGACCAAGCTGCTGTTCGGCAGCGCCTACCACAAGCATTTCAATGACCAACTGCTCACGGAATTGATGCGGGGTCGCTGCGAAAGCGGCGGCGCCAGTTTCTGGTTCGAGTACGACGGGCGCAGTCAGCGTGCCGCCGACACCACGCCCTGAGCCGGTCGCCTATTCAACAGGCCCTTGCAGCCAACTCAAGCGACAGGCATTACCCCCACCTTTCTTGGCCTGATACATCGCGTCGTCCGCCCGCGCCAGCAGCTGTTCGACACACGCGCCATCCGCCGGGTAGCGGCTGATGCCCACGCTGATGTGGGTGCTCACCCGATGGCTGTCGATCATGAACGGCTGGTCGATCGCGGCGATCAGCTTGCCGGCCAACCCTTCGACCTGTTCGGCCTGGTCCATGCCATTGATCAGCACCGCGAACTCGTCGCCACTCAGCCGGCACACCACGTCAGACCGGCGTACGGTCTGGCCGAGGCGTTCGGCCACGGCAATCAACAGTTTGTCGCCGCAGACATGGCCCAACGTGTCATTGACCGATTTGAAATGGTCCACATCGATGAACATCAACGCCAGGGCCCGACGCTGCTTTGCCGCATGCTTGATCGCTTGATCGAGCAGGTTCGTGAACAGGTTGCGGTTAGGCAGGCCGGTGAGGGCGTCGTGGAACGCCAGGTGTTGCATGTAGGCACGCTCTTCGTCCATGACGTTGAAGTTGTGCAGGATGGCGATGAAATGCGTCACCACCCCGTGGGGATCGAGGACCGGGGTAATGACCTGGTTGACCGTACAACTGCCGCCATCCTTGCGGCGCTCGACCATCTCGCCTTGCCAGGTCACGCCGGCGAGGATGGTCATCCACAGTTCTCGATAGAACGTGGTGGTGTGCCGGCCGGAGGTCAGCAGGTGAGGGGTTTTCCCCACCAGTTCCGGCTTGGAGTAGCCGCTGAGCAGGCAGAACGCCTTATTGATCCAGACGATGCAACCTGTGCGCTCGGTGATCAATACCGGGTTCGTCGCAGCGTCCAATGCCCTGACCAATACTTGCTGATCTTCGTGGTTCATTGCCCCCTCCGATACCGCCAATGATGCCGTAGGCCCTGATTCAGGCTAGGGGCAAAGCACCAGGCTGCGGTTGATCAACATCAACTTTTATCGGCCCCTGCCCAGCGAAAAAGCCGGCGTGAAACTGACAAAGATCAATCGATGGCGCCTCGAAACGCTCACTCTGTAGGTCTAGTCACGTCGTGAAATGACCGCGCGCCGAGGTGCCCCATGTTGCAGCCCCAACGTTTACTGTTGATTGCCCCTTCCGCCATGACGCACACACCGGCGTTCGATCGTGCCGCCGCACTGGCGCGCGCGATGCACCTGCCGTTGCACATCGTGGCATTCGACTATTTGCAGGCCCTGGCGGTCGCGGGCCTGTTCGCCCCCGAACAGATCAGCAAGGCCCGCGAAGGCTACCTGGACGCACACCGTCACTGGCTGGCCGAGCAAGCCGGGCAGATGAGCAAACACGGGGTGGTGGTCACCAGCGAGGTGGTGTGGGTGCAGCATCCCTATGAGGAAATCCTGCACTTCGTCAACGAAATGTCGCTGGCCCTGATCATCAAGGATGCCGAGCAAGTGCCGGCGTTGAAACGGGTGTTCTTTACCCCGCTGGACTGGCAACTGCTGCGCGACTGCCCGGTGCCCGTGCACCTGGTCACCGATTCACGCCATCCGCTGCCACGCAAGGTGCTGGCGATTGTCGACGTGTTGCGCAGTGAGGAACAGGACCAGGTGTTTAACGACCAGATCGTTGAAGCCGCGGTCAAGCTGGCGGCCCAGTGTGAGGCGCAGTTGGAATTGCTGCATGTGTATGACTGGGCCGCGGTGTACGCCAAGGACATGGGCTTTGGCGCGGTTCCCCTGGCGGCCGGGCTCTATGAGGCGCTCAACGAAGCACAGCACGAAGCCTTCTCGTCCCTGGCCGAGCGCCAGGGCATTCCGGTTGAACGGCGCCACTTTATCGAAGGCGTACCGCTGTTCAACATCTGCGACTTCGCCCACACGCATCAGAGCGACATTATCGTGATGGGGACCGTGCAGCACTGGGGGTTGGACAAACTGCTCGGCACCACCGCCGAGAGCCTGCTGCAACGCGCGCCCTGCAGTGTGTGGGCGATTAAACCCGCACGGGGTTGAGCCATTGAACCCGCCGCCAACGTGGCCGGCGCCCGAAGAGGTGTGAAATGAGCCAGTACCAACGTCTGCTGCTGATCACTGATCGCACGCTGTATCACTCCCCGGCGCTGCTCCGGGCGGTGTCACTGGCCAAGGCGTGTAACGCGACCCTCGATGTGCGGGCGTTCATCGAACCCGCGCCGATTATCCACTTGTGGGAGGAGCGCGTGGACGAGTCGGTGTATCAGGACTACCTGAGCCGCTATCGCCACTGGTTGGTCGAAGAAATCCAGCGCCTGGGCGGCACAGCGCTGAAGGTCTCGGTGGAACTGGTATTCACCACCCACCCCTTGCTCGACATCCTGCGCACCGTCGCTGACTTGAACCCGGACCTGGTGATCAAGGATGTGAAGCTCGAACCCCTGCTCAAACGCGTGTTCATCACCCCCCTTGACTGCCAACTGCTGCGTGAGTGCGCAACGCCGCTGCACCTGGTGAGCGAGGCCCGCTATGGCTTGCCCCACCGCGTAGTGGCAGCGGTTGATCCGTTCGATCCCGACACGCAGATCAGCGGCTTGAATGACACCATCATTCAGTGCGCCTACGCCCTAGCCCTGCAATGCGATGCGCCGTTGCACCTGTTGTACGCCTACGACCTGTCGCCCGCGTTCAATGGTGACGCGCCGCTGGTGATGGGCGGCTGGAGCGTGGACTTCGTCGAAGAGTTGCGCCAGTCCCTGCATCAGGCGTTCGTGTCGTTGGCCGACCGCTATGGGGTGCCACCGGAGCGGCGGCACTTTGTCATGGGCCAACCGGTGCCGGTGATCCAGGAGTTTGTCGAGCAGTACCTGGCGGATGTGGTGGTCATGGGCACCGTTCACCGGGTCGGGTTCGACCGACTGGTGGGCAGCAACACCGAACGCGCTTTGTATTCGGTACCGGGCAGCATTCTGGCGATCAGGCAGCCGCCAGCGAGCATCGACGGGTAGGGCGACTGTCCACTTGTTGACGAAGATCAGAGGGACACAGGCCCCGCGCCAGATACTGGAAACGAATGCCGCTGATCGATCAATGACCTGAAACGAGGGATGCACCGTGAACAAATACCTGTCCATTTCACTGCTGGCAGTATTGCTGGCAACCTCCGCCGGCTGCAGTCATCAAGCCGCCAAAACGTTTGATGCGCGCCTGGAAGCCGCGGAAAACACGGCCGCCACGGCGCGCCTGCGCGCGAATGAAGCCTACCTCAAGGCCGAACAGGCGGCGGCGTTGGCCAGCCAGGCCCAGCGCACCGCGGACGAAGCCAATGAACGGGCGATCCGCATGCTGACGACCGCCACCAAGAAATAGCCGGCGCGGCCTGTGTTCGGCGGCCGGCGCGCCGCCGTTCATGGCGTCAGCACGATCGCGCCGTTGAACTGCCCCGAACGCAAATGCGCCAAGGCTTGATTGGCCTCCTCCAGGGCAAAGCGGGTGATGTCGCAATGCACGGGCGTGTGCTGCAAGGTTTCGAAAAATGCCGCACCGTCGTGCCGCGTCAGGTTGGCCACCGAACGAACGCTGCGCTCGCCCCACAGCAACCGATAGGGAAAGGCCGGAATATCGCTCATGTGGATCCCGGCGCAAATCACACAGCCGCCTTTCACGGTGGCCGCCAACGCCAGCGGGACCAAGGCGCCGACGGGGGCGAAAATCAGGCTGGCATCCAGCAGGTGAGGAGGGGCCTGGTCCGAAGGGCCGGCCCACACCGCGCCCAGGGAGCGGGCATACGCCTGGCCGGCACTGTCATCCGGGCGGGTGAACGCGTACACGGTTTGCCCACGGCCCAGGGCGACCTGAATCGCCAGGTGCGCCGCCGCACCGAAGCCGTAAAGCCCCAGGTGGCGGGCGTCGGCAGCCATCTGCAAGGCGCGAAAGCCAATCAGCCCGGCACACAACAACGGCGCGGCTTGAACATCGGAAAGGTCGGCGGGAATCGGCAGGCAAAAGCGTGGGTCAGCCAGCGTGTATTCGGCGTAACCGCCGTCCAGCTGGCAACCGGTGAACTGCGCCCGATCGCAAAGGTTTTCGCGGCCGCTGCGACAGAAGTCACAGGTGCCACAGGTCCAGCCTAGCCAGGGCACCCCCACGCGCCGGCCGATCCAACCCGCGTCAACAGCAGCGCCCACGGCGGTCACTTCTCCGACAATTTCATGGCCCGGCACCCGTGGCAGTTGCGCTTGCGGCAACTCACCGTCCACCAGGTGCAGGTCGGTACGGCACACGCCACAGGCCAGCACCTTGATCAACAGTTGCCCGGCGGCAGGCGTCGGGATCGGCCGTTGCTCAAGTTGCAACGGCTGGCCGGGGGTGTGCAGGACCATGGCACGCATGACGCATCTCCAGCGTTAGAGGGGGCGATGACAGCCTGCGACCAGGTGCTTGAGGCCCTCCGGGTCCTGGATCGTGACATTTCGCCCCTCGACATGGGCCAAGCCCTGATCGCGCAGGTGCGCGATGCCACGGCAGATGGTTTCCAGGCGCAGGCCCAGGTAGGAGCCGATTTCCTCGCGGCGCATCTTCAACACGAAGTGCCGGGCGGAATACCCGCGAGCACTCAAGCGTTGCGACAGGCTCAGCAGGAACGCCGCCAGGCGCTCATCGGAGTTCATCTTGCCAATCAGCATCAGCAGGGTGTGATCCTGCACGATTTCACGGCTCAACAGCCGGGTGAGGTTGTGCTGCAGCGAAGGCAACTGGCGGGCGAGGTTTTCCAGGTGGGTATAGTGGATGGGGCAGACCTCACTGTCCTCCAGGGCCACCGCTGTGCAGGCATGCGCGTCGGCACTGATCGCGTCCAGGCCGAGCATGTCGCCGGCAATGTGAAAGCCGGTGACCTGTTCACGGCCGTCGACCGAGACCATGCCGGTCTTGAATGAACCGATACGCACCGCGTACAGCGAGCGCAGCGGATCGCCTGTACGGAACAGGGCTGCGCTTTTTTTACCTTGAAGCGTTGCGCGACCAGCGTGTCCAGTTGCGCCACCTCGTGCCCCCCAAGGCCGATCGGCAGGCACAGCGCCGACAGGGCGCAGTCGGAGCACTTCGTCTTGAGGGGGCGAAGTGGCTGCGGGCGCACTTGAGGCATGGAACGTAAGGCCGTCGGATTGTCGACCACAAACAAATGATGGACTGTCATACATGCACTCCGTCCAGGCCTGAGCCTGAGTGTAGGGACGAAAGGGAAATGGCACTGTCTGCACCCTTTGTTCGGTCTGCCCGCTTCCCACGTTCATTGAGCTTGAGCCCCGGCTTCAAGACTTGACGTACATCAAGTCTCGCGCATTCGAGGCCCACAGAATCGACGAATGACAATCCATGTTTCGAGCCTGGGCGGAGGGAGGGGGTTATGAGCGATTTCTTGAGTGCCGAGGAACTGGAAGGGCTGGACGCGTATTGGCGCGCGTCCAATTACCTGGCGGTGGGGCAGATCTACCTGAAGAGCAACCCCTTGCTCCAGGTTCCCTTGACCCAGGCGCACATCAAGCCGCGCTTGCTGGGGCATTGGGGCACGACGCCGGGGCTCAATCTGCTCTACACGCACCTCAACCGCCTGATCACCCAGTACGATGTCAACCTGCTGTTCGTCGCCGGGCCTGGCCATGGCGGGCCGGCGGTCGTCGCGCAGACCTACCTGGAGGGCACCTACACCGAGTGCTATCCGTCCGTGGAGCGCAATACCAACGGGTTGCTGCGCCTGTTTCGACAGTTTTCCTGGCCCTATGGCATTTCCAGCCATGTCTCGGCACAGATCCCAGGCTCGATCCATGAAGGCGGTGAACTGGGTTACTGCCTGGCCCACGCCTATGGCGCGGTGTTTGATAACCCGGACCTGATCGTCGCTTGCGTGATCGGTGACGGCGAGGCCGAAACCGGCCCGCTGGCCGCCAGTTGGCACGCCAATAAATTCATCAACCCGGCGCGTGATGGCGCGGTGCTGCCGATCCTGAACCTCAACGGCTACAAGATTGCCAACCCCACCGTTCTGTCCAGGATCAGCGAAGAAGAGCTGTCAGCCCTGCTGTATGGGTATGGCTACGATGCCTACTTCGTAGAAGGCGATGAACCGGCGCAGGTCCATCAAGCACTGGCCCGCACCTTGCACACCCTGCTGCTGAAGATCCGCGAGATCCAGCACGCAGCTCGCCAGCCACGGCGCAACGCGGCGCCGGAGCGCCAGCTGTGGCCCATGTTGGTATTACGCACGCCCAAAGGCTGGACCGGGCCGGCATTTGTCGATGGCTGCCGGGTCGAAGGCACATGGCGCGCCCACCAGGTCCCCTTGGCCAACTTCCAGGTGCCGGGCCATGTGCAGCAACTGGAGGAGTGGCTGAACAGCTATCGCCCCGGCGAATTGTTTGATGCCGACGGGGCCTTGCTGCCGGAAATCGCGGCCCTGGCGCCCACCGGACACCGCCGCATGAGCGCCAACCCCCACGCCAACGGCGGGCTGTTATTGCGCCCGCTCGACTTGCCACGCTTTGCCGATTACGCCGTCGAACTGCCAGTGCCCGGTTGCCGTCGCGCCGAGGCCACTCGGGTCCTGGGTTTTTTTCTACGCGACGTGATGAAAAATGCCCAGGGTGCCGGCAACTTCCGCCTGTTCGGCCCGGATGAAACCGCCTCCAATCGCCTGGACGCGGTCTACGAGGTCACCGCCAAGGCGTGGATGGACCCATTGGAGGCCGACGACCAGAACCTGGCGATTTCGGGGCGGGTCATGGAGATCCTCAGCGAGCACGTCTGTGAAGGCTGGCTTGAGGGCTATCTGCTGACCGGGCGCCATGGCTTGCTGTCGTGCTATGAGGCGTTTATCCATATCGTCGATTCCATGGTCAACCAGCATGCCAAATGGCTGAAAACCGCTGCCGGCGTGCCCTGGCGCAAGCCGGTGGCCTCGCTCAACCTGTTGCTGACCTCCCATGTGTGGCGCCAGGACCATAACGGCTTCTCCCACCAGGACCCCGGGTTTATCGACCTGGTCGCGAACAAGAAGTCCGACGTGGCGCGTATCTACCTGCCTCCCGACGCCAACTGCCTGTTGTCGGTGGCCGATCACTGCCTGCGCAGCCGCAATTACATCAATGTCATTGTGGTGGGCAAGCAACCGGAGTGGCAGTGGCTGGATATCGACGCGGCCGTGCGTCATTGCCTGGCGGGGATCGGTCGCTGGGGCTGGGCCTGCCGCGACGATCAGGACCCGGACGTGGTCATGGCCTGTGCCGGAGACGTGCCGACCCTGGAAACCCTGGCCGCCGTGACCTTGTTGCGCGAGTACGTCCCGGACCTGCGGGTACGGGTCGTCAATGTGGTGGACCTGATGGTATTGCAATCGCCGTCCCAGCACCCCCATGGCCTGTCGGATACCGCGTTCGATGTGTTGTTCACCCCCGACAAACCGGTGATCTTTGCCTTCCACGGCTACCCGGCGCTGGTACACCGGTTGCTGTACAAACGCACCAATCATGACAACTTCCATGTGCGTGGCTTCAAGGAGGAGGGCGCCACCACCACGCCGTTCGACATGGCGGTGATCAACGACCTGGATCGCTACCGATTGGCGCTGGACGTCGTCGAGCGTGTACCTCGCCTGCAGGAACAACGCCACGCCGCACAATCGCGCTATTGGTCGATGATGGAGAAACACAAGTTGCACCTGATCGAGCATGGCGAAGACCTGCCCGAAGTCCTCAACTGGCAATGGACGCCGGCCACCTAGTGGAGGGGCCGCTACTTGCGTTTCCAGTACTTCTGCATTTCGAGAAACAGAAACGAAGCTGTCCAGGTGATCAGCACCAGACCGGTCAGCGCTTGCAGGCCGGTCAAGTACTTGAGATGGCCCACGGGGGTGATGTCACCGAAACCGATCGTGGTGTAGGTGGTAAAGGAAAAGTACACACAGTCCATGAACGAGCCGTCGAAGCGCCCCGACAGGCGGCCCCATTCGCCATAGCGCGTCATCAGGTAATAAGCCAGCGCAAAGCACCACACTTCGATCGCGTGCGCCAGCAGGGCACCAAAGACGCCGATGACCATCCTGAAGCGGCTCCAGACCCTGAGCCGCGGCAGCCAGTCGTTCAGCCGCAACAGGCATTCGTAGTGAATGACCACGGCCAGGATGACCACCAGCATGTTGATCAGGGTGACAGCCAGCATGGCAAGCCTCAGTGGGGGGCGTCGGAACCGATGCTCAGCGGTGCCCGTTGCTGCTGCGGCATGAGCGGCGCGAAGTCCTCCGGGGTCAGGCTTTCCTTTTGCATCAACAAGTGCGCACCGGCATCCAGGTCGGCGCGGTGCGCTTGGAGCAGGACCTTGGCGCGCCCATAGGCTTCATCGAGCAGGGCACGAATACACAGGTCGACTTCCCTGGCGGTCTGCTCCGAATAATCCTTCTCGCCGCTGCCCTGCATGCGCTCACCCAGGTACGTCATATTCTGGCGCTCCAGCACTGCTTGACCCAGTTCGGCACTCATGCCGAAGCGGGTCGCCAACTGCCGGGCGATATCCGTCGCGTGGGCCAGGTCATCGGCGGCCCCGGTGGAGATCTGACCGTAAATCAGAAACTCGGCGGCACGCCCGGCCATCAGCACGACCATGCGGTCCTTGAGCATCTGGCAACTGATCAGGAAGTGGTCTTCGGTCGGGCGTTGCAAGGTGTAGCCCAGGGAGCCAATGGCCCGCGGCACGATGGAGACCTTGTGCACCGGGTCCATGTCCGGCAGGTGACTCGCCGCCAGGGCATGGCCCATCTCGTGGTAGGCCACGACCTGGCGTTCTTCCGGGCGTAACACGCTGCTCTTGCGTTCGAGGCCGGCGACCAGACGTTCCACGGCCGCGGTGAAATCCTCCAGGCCGACCGTGTTGGCGCCACGGCGGGTGGCCACAATCGCCGCCTCGTTGACCAGGTTGGCCAGGTCGGCGCCGGTGAAACCGGTGGTGATGTCGGCAATCTGTTCGCTGTCGAGCGCGGGGTCCACGGTGATTTTTTGCAGGTGGACCTTGAGGATCGCCTGTCGACCTTTGCGGTCGGGGCGATCGATCAGGACCTGGCGGTCGATCCGGCCGGCGCGCAACAGCGCCGGGTCGAGCACTTCCGGGCGATTGGTCGCGGCCAGCAGCACTACGCCTTCACGGGGGTCGAAGCCGTCCAGTTCGGCCAACAGCTGGTTAAGGGTCTGCTCTTTTTCGTCATTGCCGCCCAGGACCCCGACGCCGCGCATCTTGCCCAAGGCATCCAGCTCATCGATGAAAATGATGCAGGGGGCGGCCCCCCGCGCCTGTTCGAACAGGTCATGGACCCGCGCGGCGCCGACGCCCACGAACATTTCGACGAACTCCGAACCCGAGATCGAGAAAAACGGCACCCCGGCCTCGCCCGCAATGGCCTTGGCCACCAGGGTCTTGCCGGTGCCTGGCGGGCCGACCAGCAGCGTGCCTTTGGGAATATGCGCCCCCAACCGTGCGTACTTGTCCTTGTCCTTGAGGAACGAGACGATTTCCACCAGTTCGGCCTTGGCCTCGTCGATGCCGGCGACATCCGCGAAGGTGACCCCGGTGTCCCGTTGGACAAACACCTTGGCCCTCGACTTGCCGATGTTCATCAGCCCGCCAAGGCCCTGTTTTTCCGCGACGCCGCGAAACAGGAAGTGCCAGACCACCATGATCAGGACAAAAGGCAGCAGCCAGCCCAGCAGGCCGTTCAAAAAGGTATTGTCATTGACCCCGGTAAAACTCGCCCCCGATTGCGCCAGGTTCGCGGCCAGCGCGGGGTCGACCCGCACGGTGGAGAACAGGTTGTGGCCATCGATCGGTACCTGCAGCTTGCCGCTGATCTGGTCTTTTTCGACCAGCAGGTCGCTGACTTTCTGCTCGTTCAACAATTGCAGAAACTGACTGTAGGGGATGCTTTGCACCACCCGATGCTCCGTCCACAGAAACTGCGCAACGGTGAACACGACAAACGCGGTCAGAAAGTAAGACAGGTTCCATTGATGGTTCTTTTTCATGACCTTGACTCAAAAAAAGGCACGCAAAGCAGACACAACCGTTGAATGCCCCGGTTGATACCCAGGGGCATTCCTCACCTCATGCAAGCAGCAAGTGATCTTCCACCCGCCTGACGCCAGGCACCGACCAGGCCGCCCGCTCCACGAGCTTGCGCTCACGCCACAGGTGCACCTTGCCGTCGAGCCTGACCACATCACCGTCGACCCTGACGTGAATATCCTTGGCGTCCACTTCGGCATTGCGCTTGAGCGCTTCTTCGATGCGTTTGCGGATATCGACGATGTCCACTCGGGGGCTCAGGGTCAGCCGATTGTCTACGCCGAGTACGCCGGATAGCTTGCGCACCGCTTTTTCTACGGTTTCCTTCTGGTATTGCCAGTCAACTTCCCCTTCAAGGGTGATCCAGCCGTGTTGAACGATGACTTTAACGGCATTGGGAGGCACGTCGGCGCTCCAACTGATGATGCTCAGGGCGCGGGCGGCGATGGTGTCGTCCGCAGTGCCGGCGCCTTTGTTCAGCCGGACCTGGATCTCCTCGGCGACGGCGCGCACGCCTTTGACGGCTTTGACCGCGCGTTCGGCGCGGACTTTTTGATCATAACTGCTGACATGTCCGGTCAGCGTGACTACGCCTTTTTCCACGGCAACACCGATGTTGGCTGCATCGATCTGTGGTTGGAACTCCAGCTCTTCCAAAATGGCTTTGCGCAAACTCAAGTCGCTCATGATGGTGTCCTCCGTCCAGTTCGTGGCTCATGACGGGCCGTCAGTGGCCAGTCACTGGTTTCTACGCCCGCGCCACGGGAAATCATTGAGCTATATCAACAAGGGGTGAGTGAGCCGCAGGTCGATCCACGGTTTGCGTGAAAGCCAGCCATTATTTGACAAAAGTCAGAGTGCGTACCTTTCCGGGTCTGATACTTCAACCACGACTTTTCAATCTGGATGAAGGGGGCATGGGGCTCGACAGGCAGTTGAGTGGCAGTCAGGCGGTAACGCCGGCCCGGATTGAGGTATGTGATGCTCAAACTCAAACGTATCTTATTGATCGCACCCTCCGAGATGACGCGCACCCCGGCCTTTGATAGGGCTCAGGCACTGGCCACTGCCAGTGGGGCATTGCTGCATATTGTGGCGTTCGACTATGTCACGCCGCTGGCGCTGGCTGGCGTGTTTGACCATGACGCGATGGCCCAGGCCAGGGAAGGCTACCTGCAGGTCCACCGTCACTGGCTGGAACAGCAGATACGTTTCCTGCGGCGCACCGGGTTGCAGATGACCAGTGAGGTGGTGTGGGCCAAGCCAAGCCTGTCGCAGGTGCTGGACTACGTGAACGACTTCCACCCAGACCTGGTGGTCAAGGATGTGGAACATGTTTCGGCGCTCGAGCGCACCTTCCACCGCCCCCTGGATTGGCTGTTGTTGCGCGACTGCCCGGCCTGCCTGCACCTGGTGACCAACGCCAAGCGCCCAAAGCCGTTGAAAGTGCTCGCCGCCGTTGATCTGTCGCACTTGGAAGAGCTGACCTTCGGGCTGAACGAGCGCGTCGTCGAAATGGCGTCCACCTGGGCGCGGGCCTGCGAAGCGCAACTGCATCTGTTGAATGTCAGCAACTGGGCGGTGGTGGGCGATACGGCCCTGAGCGTGCCTACCCACAGCCTGGAAAGCAGTTTGAGCGAAGCCGTCAACGACGCCCAGGCGGAAGCCTTTGATGAGCTTGCCGAACGCCATGGCATCGAAAAAAAACGCCAACATGTGCTCAGCGGCATGCCCCACAAAGTGATCAGCCAGTTCGCCCGCCAGCATGCATTCGATGTGGTCGTGCTCGGCACGGTCTATCGCGACCGGCTCGATCGGATGCTGGGCAGCACCGCCGAAAGCGTGCTGAACCGCACGTCCTGCAGTTTGATGATCGTCAAGCCGCTGCCCCGGTCTGATTGAAACGGCCCATTTTTTAAACGATCAAGGAGACAAGCATGCGCATGACATTTCTGGGGGCCGCTGGCACGGTCACCGGCAGCAAATACCTGCTGGAGCATCGAGACCTGCACATTCTGGTCGATTGCGGCCTGTTCCAGGGCTACAAGCAACTGCGCCTGCACAACTGGGATGCGTTCCAGCTGCCGGCGCGCGACCTGCACGCTATCGTGCTGACACATGCCCACCTGGACCACAGCGGCTACCTGCCGCTGCTGGTACGCAATGGCTATCGCGGTCCCGTATACGCCACGCCCGCCACCTGTGAACTGGCCAAAATCCTGCTGCGCGACAGCGGCCGCTTGCAGGAAGAAGAGGCCGAGTTCGCCAACCGCCACGGGTTCTCCAAGCACACTCCGGCCTTGCCGCTCTACACCGAACAGGACGCCGAGCGGGCATTGAAACTGCTGCGGCCGATCGAACTGCAGCACCGCGTCGCGATTGCCCCAGGCTTGAGCATCCTGCTGCGTGATGCCGGGCATATTCTTGGTGCGGCGACGATCGAAATCGTTGCCGATGGCGTCACGCTGGTGTGTTCCGGTGACCTGGGGCGCCCGAACGATCCCTTGATGTTCGCCCCGCAAACCATCAAGCAAACCGACTATCTGCTGGTGGAGTCGACCTATGGCGATCGTCAACACCCCGTGGAGCCGCCCGAGGAACAATTGGCGCAAGTGATCACCCGCACCGCGCTGCGCCACGGCATCACCCTGGTACCGTCGTTTGCCGTCGGGCGCGCGCAACTGCTGATGTATCACTTGTATCGCCTGAAACAACGGCATGCGATCCCGGACCTGCCGATCTACCTCAATAGCCCGATGGCAACGGACGTCACCCGTTTGTACCAGCGCTTTCGGTCGGAGCATCGGTTGTCGCTGGAAGAGTGCCAGGGCATGTGCGATGGCACGCACTTCGTGTGTTCCGTGCAACAGTCGATTGACCTGGACCAGCAACGCACCCCGGCGATCATCATTGCTGCCAGTGGCATGGCCACCGGTGGGCGTGTGTTGCACCACCTCAAGGCGCTGGCGCCCAACCCACTCAACACCCTGTTGGTCCCCGGTTTCCAGGCCGGTGGCACACGCGGCGCACAGATTGTCGCTGGCGCGCCGTCGGTCCGTATCCATGGCCAGGACGTGCCGATCCGCGCAGAGGTCGTGCCCATGCAAACCCTCTCTGCTCACGCTGATGCCGATGAAATCATGCAATGGCTGCGCGGCTTCAAGCGCGCGCCGAAACATACCTATGTCGTCCACGGTGAACCCAACGCCTCGGATGTGCTGCGCCGGCGCATCAGCCAGGAGCTGGGCTGGTCGGTGTCGGTACCTGAGTATCGGGACTGTGTGGAACTGCCCGCCGTGGAGCGGCAATTGAGCGCTTAGCGCACGTACGTGCGGCGTCTGGGTAGTGCTTGGAATAGGTACTTTCCGACCTGCTCGGGCGGGTGGCAACGCGCTACGCTTGGGCGGCTTGAGACGTTTGCAAACATTCCGGAGCTTTTTTATGAATAGCGATGAAAAGCTGAGGCAGCAGGTGATCGACG
Source organism: Pseudomonas gorinensis (assembly GCF_042015035.1). Taxonomy (NCBI): domain Bacteria; kingdom Pseudomonadati; phylum Pseudomonadota; class Gammaproteobacteria; order Pseudomonadales; family Pseudomonadaceae; genus Pseudomonas; species Pseudomonas gorinensis. The sequence continues at coordinate 3,871,397 of NZ_CP167125.1, read as the reverse complement.
AACTGAACTGGGACCTGGCGCTGAAAGCCGATCAGATTCTGGTCCAGGTGTCCGATGGTATCGTCACGCTCTCTGGCAATGTCACCAGTCATGCCGAGCGCTGGCACGCCGAACAGGCTGTGGCGCATGTGGCTGGCGTCGTGGACCTGATCAACCGCATCGACGTGGTTCTGCCTTCCAGCCATGTGCGTACCGACAGCGATCTGGTCGCCGCGGTCGCTTCAGCGTTGCAAGGGAACACCTCGCTGGCGGAACACCGCGTCAACATCAGTGTGACGGATGGCTGGCTGGTGCTCAGCGGTGAAGTCGATTCGGAGCATCAGCGCCAGGCGGCAGGCTATGCAGTGCGCTATCTGCCGGGGATCAAGGGGATCAGCAACGATATCGTGGTCAAGACCCATGCCTCTGCGCAAACCATCAAGACCGATATCGAATCAGCGTTTCGCCGCAGAGCGATTATTGACGCCCACGGTATCGATGTGCGCGTGGACGGCGGGGACGTCACGCTTTCGGGCGTTGTCGGGTCGCTTCCCGAACGCGACATGGCGCGTTTGACGGCCTCGAGCACGGCCGGGGTGCAGAAGGTTGTCGACAACCTGGTGGTCGCGCCCACCGCCCAACAAACGAATGGCCCAGGTGGCGCGGCTTGACTCACGGGGCAGCGGATCGCCCTCCGTGGCGAGCGCGCTTACTGTGGCGAGCGGGCTTGTCTGTGGCGAGCGGGCTTGCCCCGCGTTGGGGCGCGAAGCGGCCCCATTACCGGCGATGGGTTTTTAACTGACGCACCGCAGTGCCTGGCTTTGGGGCTGCTGCGCAGCCCAACGCGGGGCAAGCCCGCTCGCCACAACAAGCCCGCTAGCCACAGACAAGCCCGCTCACCACAGTAAGCCCGCTCGCCACAGGGGAATTTGTCAGGGCCTGAAAATCATGCTCACGGGGTGAGCCCTTTGCCATGAACCGCGGCTGAAAGGGCTTTTTCACCGGCCGCCAGGGCGATGCGAGCCAGTTCGGGAATCGATTTGGCTTCGGTCCGGCTCATGATCGACGCGCGATGCTTCTCAACCGTCCTTTGGCTGATACCCAGCTCGAACGCAATGTTCTTGCTGGGGTGGCCGTCCAGGACCATCTCCATGATTTGGCGCTGGCGGGGAGTCAGGTGACTGATATGGTCAATGGCGGCCTGGCGAAGCGCCTTGAAGCCCTGGGTATCCGCTTGGTTGGCCAAGGCGTTTGTCAGGCTGGTCAATAGCTGCTGGTAACGGAACGGCTTTTCGATGAAGTCGCACACGCCGGCCTTCATCGCATCCACGACATCCGCGACGCGGCTGTTGCCACTGATCATGATGATGGGCAACTCGTCCCCCCGTGCCCTCAGACGCCCAACCACCTCCAGCCCGCTGATGCCGGAGGGGCGTGCTTCAATCACCAGGCAGCCCCGTTGATCGCCGGGATAGCGCTCGAAAAACTGCTCGGCGCCAGCAGCGTCACGCACGGGGTAACCTTGGGCCTCCAATACCCTGCGCAAGTTGTTGCGCAACGCCTCGTCCTCGTCCACGAGGTAGATCACCGCGCCCGAAGACACCGGCAGGGCACCTGGCGAATGGCCTGTGGCTGCCGCGCTCAGTGCGGTACCAAGGGTTGCGCGCAGCGTATTCAAGCTCACGGGTTTGCGCAGCAGCATGCAATCGGCGGCGAGGACCGCGTGGGCAACCTGCCGCTGGGTGTCGGCGGTCAGTACGATAGCCGGCGTGGTTCGGTTGAATTGATCGCGCAGTCGCTGCACCAACTGCACACCGTCCATGGCGGGGGCCAGCGCATGTTCGGTCAAGACCAGGTCGGGCTGGAGACCTGAGCGTGCCAGCCACGCCAACGCGGCGGCACCATCACTGACCGCAGCCGTTTGATAGCCCAACGAACCTAAGCCGCAGCACAGCATCTCGCGGAGCAGGGCCTGCGGCTCGACAACCAGCAACAGCCGATGGGACGCCGTGATCGGCGGTTTGATCGCGGTTTTTGGGCGTACCGACGACCGCGCTGACGGTACGCTGATGGAAATGAGCGTGGCTTTTCCGGGCGCGTACCGGACCTGCAACTGCGCCCCCAGCATTGCGCTCAACTCATAGGTTGAAAGCGCGCCCGCGCGGCCATAGGCATCCGGCAGGAAGGGCGCATGCACAGGCATCGACACGATGCGCAAGGCGGCCTCGCGGCTTTCACAGCCCGAACACCACAGTTCCAGGCTCAGCCATTGCCGATGGCGCCGGGCGCCCAGCGTCAGGCGACTGTTGCGGTTCGCGTGCATGAGGTTGTACATCAGGCTGCTCAGTACTTGCCTGAGGCCCTCGGGAAGGCTCCTGACCCATGCCGAACACGGCACGATCCGCAGCTTGATGCGCCGGGCGACGGCCAACGGTAAACAGTCTTGGGCCAGTGCCTTGAACAGGGTTTGCACGGGGAAGTCCACGGCATCATGCCGATCTCTCTCGGTGAGGGAGGAGGGCAGGTCGAGCGGGGTGTTGAACCGGCTCAACAAGTGCTCCACCGTGGCATCCAACTGTTCAAGCAGCCCTTGGGCAGGTGTCGCCGGATTCAGCTCATTCGCCTCGAGCTGCCCCGTGATCAGTGAGACCAACTGTGCTGTCTGGCGAAGTGTCTGGTCGATACCGCGCAAGCGTTCGACGCTGGGCGTGGTCTTGAGGGCCAAGGGTTGTTGAGCCGCAGGCGGTGCACTCCCAGATACCGTGTGCGGTAAGGCGTCCTCCGACATGGATTGGTTGACGTGCATGACTAACCCTCCTGACAAGACCCGATGGTGCGTTGCCTGCCGCGCAATCCTATGCGTTTTGTCCGACGCTTTAATTGATCTATGTAAGTATTTTCCGAGCTCCCATCCCTCCCAGGGCCTTCTGCCTGGCGCCAATCGACAGCGCGTAAAGACGAAGCGCGACACCAGCCTGTGCGAGACGTCAACTCGCTCGTCTGCGCACCACCGAAGTGCGCCCCCGGCACCGTTAAGGTGCTCGGCCATCACCCGCCAGCAGCCCTTGATAAAGGCTTATGGGTAGATTCCGACGCTAGTCACCTGCCCCCATAGCGACCATCGTAATCCAGGCTTATGGGCAGGGCGGATGCAGGCCGTGCGCTCTGCGTTGAATGACTCAATTTGAGGGGAAGGCAACCGTTATGGCTTACACGACGATCAATCCATACAACGGCGAGTTGCTCGCACAATTCGATACGCTGACGGCTGAGCAACTAGAGCGCAAACTGGCCGTCGCGGCGCAGTGCTACGCGACGTGGAAAACCAAGACGTATGCCCAGCGCGCTTCGGTCATCGCCAAAGCGGCTGAATTGATGCATCAGCGCTTCGACACCCTGGCCCGTAAGATCACATTGGAGATGGGCAAGCGAATCAACGAGGCCCGCGGCGAAGTCAAGTTCAGCGCCGATATCATGGCGTACTACGCCAAGAACGCCGAGCGCTTCCTGGCGCCGCAGGCGCTGGAGCCGAGTGCGGGCGAGGCGCATATGGAGAGCAGCCCCATCGGCGTGGTCTTCGGCGTCGAACCGTGGAACTTTCCCTTCTATCAGTTGGCGCGCGTGGCGGGCCCGCACTTGATGGCCGGTAACGTGCTGGTGATCAAGCATGCCGGTTGTGTGCCGCAATGTGCGATTGCCTTTGAGCAGGTCCTGCTCGAAGCCGGCGCACCGGCGGGGCTCTATACCAACCTGCTGATATCCCACGAGCAGTCCAGGCAGGTGGTGGACGACCCGCGTGTGCGTGGGGTGGCATTGACCGGGAGTGTCGCCGCTGGCCGCAGCCTGGCGTCGTGGGCGGGACAGAACCTGAAGCCGTCCTCCATGGAGCTGGGGGGCAGCGATGCGTTCATTGTGCTTGAGGACGCTGACCTGGACCTGGCGATCAAATGGGCGATCTGGGGGCGGATGTATAACTGCGGGCAGACCTGCTGCGCGGCAAAACGCTTCATTGTCGTCGAATCCATGGCCGATGCCTTCCTGGAAGGCTTCAAGGCCGGGCTTGCGGCCTTGAAACCCGGTGACCCCATGGAGGAAAGCACCACCCTGGGCCCGCTGTCTTCGGAAGCCGCCTTGTTGCAGTTACTTGGCCAGGTGCACACGGCGACGGCCCACGGGGCACGGGTGCTGCTGGGGGGCGGGCGTATCGATCGCGCCGGTTCATTCATGACCCCGACCATCCTCACCGATATCGCCCCCGACAATCCGGCATTCCGCGACGAGTTCTTCGGCCCCGTGGCGCTGTTTTTCCGCGTCAAGGACGAAGAAGCCGCGATCGCCCTGGCAAACGATTCCGACTTTGGCCTCGGCGGGTCGGTGTTCACCCGTGATGTGGAGCGGGGACGTCGGGTGGCCAGCCGGATCGAGACCGGCATGATGTTTATCAACAACATCAGTTGGAGCGATGCCGAACTGCCCTTTGGCGGTATCAAGGATTCGGGCTATGGCCGCGAACTGGGCGACATGGGCATCCAACAGTTCGTCAATAAGAAACTCGTGCGTTACGTGTCGGCCCAGGCACCGGTCTGAAGCCTTATCCCGTCCCTATCCCGGGCGCGCGCACACAGGCGGGCGCCCCCCATGGAGCGCGCGATGTACGTCAATGTGGCTGTGATGAAAGAAACCCACCCGCACGAACGGCGGGTGGCCCTGGTACCGAGCCTGTGTGCGAAGTTATGTGCATTGGGCGCCAAGCTGCATATGCAAACGGGGGCAGGGGACGCGAGCTTCCTGCCCGACGCGGCTTATACGGACGTGGTGTTCGTCTCCGGCAACGGGCAGTGGCTGCATGAGGCCGATGTGGTCCTCGCCGTGCAGGCACCTTCGCAGGAGGTGGTCGGCAAAATGAAGCCGGGCTCGCTGCTCCTGTGTTTTGTGTATGCGCAGAACAACCCGGCCCTGGTGCAACGCTTGCTGGAGCGCCAAATCACGTGTTTTGCCATGGAGCGGCTGCCGCGGACCACGCGGGCCCAGTCGATGGACGCGTTGTCCAGCCAATCGGCATTGTCGGGGTACTACGCCGTGCAACTGGGGTCGGTGCATCTGTCTCGCATACTGCCAAAGGTCACCACCGCGGCCGGCATCGTCGGGCCTGCTCGGGTGCTGGTGCTGGGCCTGGGTGTCGCGGGGCTGGAGGCCATCGCCACCGCGCATCGGTTGGGCGCGGTGGTCGAAGGGTACGACGTGCGCCCGGAAACCGCCGAGCAGGCGCGCTCCCTGGGCGCCAGTTTTGTCGACGTGGGGGTCGATGCGCGGGGCAAAGGCGGTTATGCACGGGAGTTGAGTGACGCGGAAAAACACCAGGTCGCGCTCGTGCTGACTGAGCATATCCAACGGGCAGACCTGGTGATTACCACGGCGGCCGTACCGGGGCGGCCTTCGCCACGCCTGATCAGCGCCGCACAGCTCGCCGGGATGAAGCCTGGCGCCGTGATCGTCGACCTGGGCGCCGAAGGCGGGGGCAACTGCGAGGGCTGCGTCCCCGGCCAGACCGTCAAGGTCGGTCAGGTCACGCTGTTGGCGCCGTTGAACCTGCCTTCGTCCTTGAGCCAGGACGCCAGCCTGCTGTATGCGAAAAACCAGTTCAACCTCTTGGCGCTGATGTTGAAAAACAACGTCATCCACATTGATTGGGACGATCCGTTACTGGCGCAAACGGCGCTCACCCACGCCGGCAAACTCATGCCACCGCTGAGCCCGACAGATGCGCCCAAGGAGAAAACCTCATGAGCAACGTTGGTTTTATCGGCCTGTATATTTTCATGCTCGCCGCGTTTGCCGGCTGGGTCATCATTGGCCGGGTCCCGGCGATCCTGCATACACCGTTGATGTCGGGCTCGAACTTTATCCACGGCATCGTGGTGATCGGTGGCCTGATCGGCTTGCTCGACGCCGCGACACTGCCAGAGCAAGTGGCCGGGTTCGTCGCGGTGCTGCTCGGGGCGGGGAATGCAGCGGGCGGGTACGCCGTCACCGGCCGGATGCTCGCCATGTTCCAGACCAGCGCGCCGGAGCCCAAGCGGCGCAAAGCCCATCACTCCGCCACCCGCAAGGCTGAGAAGGCCTGAGGTTTGATCATGTTGATGATGACGTCGCAATGGCTGATAGGGCTGGTGTACTTCTTCGCCGCGTTTTTACTGCTCTTCGGGTTGTGGCGCATGTCGTCGCCTGTCACGGCCCCCGGCGGTATCCATGTGGCCGGGTGGGGCATGGCGGGCGCGGTGATCGTGAGTTTCCTCTATGTGTTTTCCGTGAGCGAGGCGGCACGACCGCATCTGCCCACCAACATCGGCCTGGCGCTGGTGGCCTTGTTGCTGGGCGGTGGCGCTGCCTGGTGGAGTGGGCGCAAGGCGGCAATGACCGCCATGCCGCAGATGGTCGCGATCTACAACGGTATGGGCGGTGGCGCCGCCGCCGCCATCGCGGCCATGGAACTGTTCGGCGCGCGGGCGCTCGACCTGCCCACCTTGGCCGGCACGTTGTTCGGCGCACTGATCGGCGCGGTTTCGCTATCGGGTTCGTTGATCGCCTGGGCCAAGCTCGATGGTCGCCTCGATAAACCCCTGCGCCTCAAGGGCCTGCAACTGATCAACGCGGCGGTGATGCTGCTGACCCTGGCTGCCGGCAGCTGGCTGATGCTCGCCATGCAGGCGGCAGACGGCGTGCCTGGCCATGTGCCCTGGTTGATCGCCGGGTTCTTCGCGGGGGCGTTGCTGTTTGGCGTGTTGATGACGTTGCCCATCGGCGGTGCCGACATGCCGGTGGTGATCTCCATCTACAATGCCTTTACCGGCCTGGCGGTCGGCCTCGAAGGGTTTGTGTTGCAGGTTCCGGCCATGATGATCGCGGGCATGCTGGTGGGCGCCGCCGGTGTGTTGCTTACATTGTTGATGGCCAACGCCATGAATCGCACGGTGGCGCATGTGTTGTTTGCCCGTTTTGGTGATCAGCCCGTTCGCAAAGGCGCGGTGATCACGGGCGAGCTGAAGCCGACCGCCGCCAGTGATGCCGGGGTCGCCATGCGCTACGCCGCTAAAGTCATCATCGTGCCGGGTTATGGTTTGGCTGTCGCCCAGGGCCAGCAAAAGCTCTATGAGTTCGTGAAGCTGTTGCAGGCCCACGGTGTCCTTGTGCGTTTCGCGGTACACCCGGTGGCGGGGCGCATGCCGGGGCAAATGGACGTGTTACTGGCAGAAGCGGGGGTGCCCTACGACCTGATTTTCCAGCTCGAAGACATCAATACCGACTTCCCCGACACCGATATGGTGCTGGTCATCGGCGCCAACGACGTGGTCAACCCCGCGGCACGCAATGACAAGGCATCGCCCATCTATGGCATGCCGATCCTGGACGTGGACAAGGCGCATCACGTGTATGTGGTCAAGCGCGGGGAAGGCAAGGGCTACGCGGGTATTCAGAACCCGCTGTTTTACGCAGAAAACTGCAACATGGTGTACGGCGATGCACAGGCTGTCCTGGTCAAGATGATCGAGGCGGTCAGAGGTTTGGGTTAAGGCTTTTCGGGCTGGCCGGGCACTCGCCGGGCCGGCAAACACCACTCTGCAAGAGGGTCGCGAGATGAACAGTAAGATGTTAGCCGCCGTCGTCGAGTCATTTGGACAACCATTGGTCATGCGCCAGGTGGATATTCCGGTACCGGGGCCGGGGATGATCCTGATTAAAGTGGAAGCCTGCGGGGTGTGTCACACCGACCTGCATGCGGCGCGGGGGGATTGGCCACTCAAGCCTTCCTTACCCTTTACCCCTGGACACGAGGGCATCGGCATCGTGGTGGCGCTGGGCGAAGGCGTGACGGCCGTACAGAAGGGCGAGCGCGTGGGGGTGCCATGGCTGTATTCGGCGTGCGGCCATTGCGAATACTGCCTGCAAGCCTGGGAAACCGTTTGCGCCCAGGCCGAGTTTGGCGGCTACACGCGCAACGGTGGCTTTGCCGAATACATACTGGCAGACCCTGAGTATGTGGCGCATATCCCCGCCGGCCTGACACCGTGTGAGGCCGCGCCGATCATTTGCGCCGGGGTGACCACCTACAAAGGCATCAAGGAGGCGGATGTGCGGCCGGGGCAGTGGATCGTCATTTCCGGGGTGGGCGGCCTGGGCCATCTCGCGGTTCAGTACGCCAAGGCCATGGGGCTGCGGGTGTGTGCCGTCGACATCGACGAGCGCAAGCTGGCCCATGCCACGCAACTGGGGGCTGAAGCAGTGGTGAACGCCAAAGGTGCGGACCCGGTGGCCGCGGTCATTGCCGCCACCCAGGGCGGTGCCCATGGGGTGCTCATTACCGCGCCTTCGCTCGGCGCGTTCAAGCAAGGCGTCGCGATGACCCGCAAACTGGGGACCTGCGTGCTCGTCGGCTTGCCCCCTGGCGAGTTTCCCATGGCATTGTTCGACGTGGTCGCCAACTGCATTACGGTGCGCGGCTCGTTCGTCGGCAATCGCCAGGACATGGCGGAGGCGCTGGCGTTCGCCGCCGCGGGCAAGGTCAAGGCCGACATTGAACTGCAGCCGTTGTCTGCGATCAACCAGGTGTTCGAGCGCCTTGAGCATGGCGATGTCCCCGCGCGGGTGGTGATCGATTTCAGTGGCCGTTGAGAGCGTGAAAAAGCATGCATACGTTTGACAGAGATCGGCGCCAGAGCGTGTTGCTGACGGTGAGTCAGATGGCGGAAGCCGACCGGCTCTCGGTTGTCGCTGGCGTGTCGTCTTTCGCGTTGATGAGCAATGCCGGTGAGGCCGTGGCGCGCGAAATCCAGCGCCGCTGGACGCCCAGGCCGCTGGTGGTGCTCTGCGGGCCGGGCAACAACGGAGGGGATGGCTTTGTCACCGCGCATCGTCTGGCCGAGGCAGGCTGGCCGGTGACGCTGGCCATATGGGGCGATCCATCGGCCCTGAAGGGCGAAGCCAAGCAGCACGCACAACGCTGGCAGGGCGCGGTTCACACGCTGAGCCCAGCGGTGCTCGAGGGGGCCGAACTGATCGTTGACGCGGTGTTCGGCGCCGGCCTTGCCCGCGCCCTGCAAGGGCCGGTCCTCGAGACGCTGACCGCCGCGGGCCGTGGCAATGCTCCGATTATCGCGATCGATATACCCAGCGGGGTCATGGGCGATACCGGTGAAAGCCTGGGCGCGGTCGCGGCCGTGCTGACCGTGCCGTTTTTTCGCAAGAAACCGGGCCATCTGTTGCAACCTGGGCGGGCACTGTGTGGCGATGTCGTCGTTGCCGATATCGGTACCCCCGAAACGGTGCTCGACACCCTCGTCCCCCAGACCTATGAGAACCATCCCCGGTTGTGGCTGAGCGACTTGCCGCCCATCGCCACCCAGGATCGTGCCCCCCGATGCGCCGGCGTGCTGCCCCTCGACGAGGACGAATTCCGACAGAAATTCGCGTTTTCAGGCGACTCGCTGACCCGCACTCGAGCCGCTGCCCAGTCCTGCTCAAGGGTGGTGGTCCTTGAAGGTGGTGACACGGTCATTGCTGCGCCGGATGGCCAAGCCATCATCAACAGCAATACACCCTCGAACCGGGCGGGTGCCAGCGTCGTATCGCGCTCGATCATTCATGGCCTGCAGGCCCAGGGGATGCCGGCGTTGTCGGCGGCAGCGGCGGGCATGTGGCTGCACGGCGCGGCCATTGCCGAGTTCGGTCCGGGGTTCTCGGCACAAGACTGGCCGGCCGTGCTGCCCGTGCTGTTGCGTGGCCTGGTCAATTGATTTGGCCCCTCGATCGGCGCGGGTTTGATTTTTATCAAGGAGCGCTTGCCAAAAAAAGGCAAGTTAGCCCGCAGCGGCTCCAGGTCGGCAGGGTGATCGACTTGATGAAAGAACAAAGATGAAGCCACGTCTGAAGTACCTTGCCCCCCCCAAAAGATTACATACGAAGGTATTCAACCAATGGCTTCTCCCGCTGGCGTTACGGTCTCTGGGCTCCAATACAGGAAGTTCAACTTTTCCGGCTTTGAGCTGGCAGGTGATTTGCGATTGCCGCCAGGCACCGAGCGCCTGGTCATTCTGGTGCATGGGAGCGGCGGGGGCCATTCCAACCCGCGCAACCACTATATTGCGGAGTACCTGGCTCGCCACGGCATGGGGACCTTGATGCTCGACCTGCTGACGCGGACCGAGCAACGCTGGGATAACCTGACCGGCGTGCTGCGCTTCGACATTTCCTTGCTCGCCGATCGACTGACCAGGGTCATCGAGGCGATTGCCCACGATGCCGAGTTACGCCCGCTCGCCCTGGGGTTGTTCGGCGCCAGTACGGCCGCGGCCGCCGTCTTGGTCGCCGCCACCCGTGCGGCCACGGTCCAGGCGGTCGTCAGCCGAGGAGGGCGCACCGATCTCGCGGCGCAGGCGTTGCGCCGGGTCAGGGCGCCCACCTTGCAAGTGGTCGGCGCGCAGGACCCGGTGATCCTGCACGTGAATGAACAGACCTGCCGGGCGTTGCACTGCACGCAACACCTGGAGGTCGTGAAAGGGGCCACCCATCTGTTCAAAGAACCAGGCGCCCTGGCGGACGTGGCGAGGTTGACCGGCAATTGGTTTGAAAAGTACCTGCACCCGAACCCTTGCCCACCCCTCCATAGGCCCTGAACGTGAAGTTCGCGCCCTGAGCGATGGCCCACCAATCGGCCGGTTTTTGTCGAGGTCAACTCCTCAAGGAGCACCCATGCACTTCTTAGCCTTGGCGGTCGACTATGACGGCACTATTGCCGAAAACGGCAGCGTCCCACCGGAAGTCTGTGCCTCGCTCGCCGCCCTGAAACACAGCGGTCGCAAGCTGCTGTTGATTACCGGCCGCGAGTTGCAAGCGCTCAAGCACCACTTTGCGCAACTGTCGCTGTTCGACCTGGTCGTCGCGGAAAATGGCGCGCTCTTGTATGACCCCACTACCGATACCGAGGAACTCATCGCAGATCCCGCCTCGACCGAACTGGTGGGGCGCCTGCGCGAAAAGGGGGTGTCGCCCTTGTCCGTCGGCCGGTCCGTGGTCGCCACCTGGCACCCGTTCGAAGAGGCGGTGATCAGTACCATCCGCGAGCTTGGCCTGGAGCTGCAGATCAGTTTCAACAAGGATGCGATCATGATCTTGCCGTCCTGTGTGAACAAAGCCTCGGGCCTGAGTGCCGCGTTGTCGAGGCTGGGGATCTGCGAGCTGAACGTGGTGGGGGTGGGCGATGCTGAAAATGACCACGCGTTTCTGGCACTCTGCGGCTGTGCGGCGGCGGTGAGCAATGCCATTGAATCGATCAAGGCGCGCGCTGATATCTGCCTGACACAGGATCATGGTCGGGGTGTCTGCGAGCTGATAGAAAGGCTGCTGCAACAAGACGCGGCGCTGGGCAAGATCGAACGCATCGGCTTGCAGTTGGGCCAGACCGACGATGAGCGTCCGGTCTGGCTACCGCCAGGCTCGGTGTTGCTGATCATTGGTAATTCGGGGTGCGGCAAATCGAGCTACGTGACCTGGCTGACAGAACGCATGGTCCAGGCGCGCCAGGATTTCTGCATCATCGATCCCGAGGGCGATTACCTGTGCCTGGAGGACGCGGTTACCGTGGGCGGCCTCACCACGCCCCCCACGACAGAAGAATCACTGCGCCTTCTGTTACAGGCCCGGCTCAACGTGGTAGTGAGCACGCTCGCCCTGGACCCGCCCGCCCGGGTGCAACTGTTTGGCGAACTGCTGCCGTTTATCCAGCGTCTACGGAGCACATCCGGTCGACCCTACTGGCTGATCGTGGACGAAGCCCACTACATGCTGCCTCAGCGCGCGGTGTGGCCCTTGGGGTTTCTCGCCAATATGGGGGCGATCATCGTGGCCCTGGACTTCGACCAAGTCTGCCCGGCGTTGCTCGAAGGGGTCGATATGCTGGTGACCCTGGGCAGCACCGCGAGGGAATTGGTCCAACGCTTCGCCCATCACACGCAGCGAACGTGCCCCGCGTTCCCGGCACACCCACCGGGGCTTGAACCGGTATGCCTCTGGGACCTTCATCAGGGTGAAGCGGTTGTGCTTCTGGAGCAGTTGCAGCCGCATCAAAAGCATCACCGCCACAGCGGCAAATACGCTGCCGGCAATGTCGGCGCATGGCGCGCGTTTTACTTTCCCGCGCTGGGCAAGCACGCGTCCAACCTGACGGAGTTTCTATCCGCGCTGGCGCAGCTGGACGCTCGGGCGTTTGGCGAACATCGAAGGGCTGGGGATTTTTCCAACTGGTTCCGCGAGGTGATTCGCGACGATGTCCTGGCCAACAAAACCCGCCTGATTGAAAACGACGACGCGGTATCCATCCAGGTGGCGTTGGAACAGATCAGCCGCCTCGTGCAATCGCGCTACCACCTTGAGCAGGTTGATGCGCCGGGAGCCGCCCCGGTCACAGCGCCAACTCATGAATAATGCGATCGAAATCACGCCCCTGGTACACCGAGGTAAACCCCGACTGCTTATACAAACCATGAATCGGGTAATCGGTCGATAAATCCGTCGAGCGCATCACGCTGAAGCCGTTGCGCCTGGCCGCATCAATCAGGTGCCCCAGCAATAAATGCCCCAGCCCCTTGCGTAGCCAGGGGTCGGCGACGGCGACCGCGCATTCGCAGCAGTCGTCTCTATCCATGGCTTGCCTGTAGCGGCTGACGCCAATGACCTGCAATTCGCCGTCATGGTGGATCAAGGCGAGATAACCCCGGCTGATATCCCCCGGGACGCTCAGCAGCGAGTCGATGATGCGCTCGTCGACATGGGTCACCGCCCCCAGGAAACGGAAGCGCAGTGACAGCGGCGACAAACGCTGGAAGAAGCGCAGCAGGCGTGCGTGATCGTCGGTCGACAGCGGACGGATCAGCACATGCGTTCCGTCGCGCAGTTTCTCCAGCCAGTGCTCTTCGGGTGACGCTTTATCCATCTCGGCGATGAGCGCGGCAGTGTGCGGGTTGGTCAGCATGGGGGGCTCCAGTGCAGGGCAGGTAGTGAAGTCGGTGGCCTCGCGGAACGACCTGCATCACAGTGCGGCTTCGGCAGCGCGGGCTTATTGATTAAAGTCACAAAGCCCGGTGCAAAGGGCCCGGCCATCCCGATAGCGGCACGGTCAATCCGGGGTGTTTGACCTGAATCAAACGCACGTCTGGTCGCCGCGGCAGAATCGGACACTCCGCTGGTTCGATCCGGGGCACGGCATGTCTGTCAAACCGTCCATTCCAGGTGTCACCCATCCCCCCGTGCGTGAAGAAAAACAGCCTTACAGCCGCTCTGCGCTGTGGCTGACCTGGCTGTTGGGCGCGGCGATGTTTGCGACCGTGGTCGGCGTGGCGTTGCAGTTCACCGACGTTGAATCCTTCACCCAGTTACTGACCCAGGCCGAACCGTTGTGGCTGCTGGCTGCGCTGGGTTTGCAAGCCTTGACGTATATGGCGCAGGGGCAGGTGTTTCGGCTGGTGCTCAAGGCCGGGGCACACCGTCTGTCGCTGTGGGACGCGGGCAAGCTCAGCCTGATGAAGCTGTTTGTCGATCAAGCCCTGCCGTCCTCCGGTATCAGTGGCGCTTTTGCAGTGGTGGCGTCGTTTGTGCGCCTGGGGTTTGCCAAACCGGTGGTGCTGGCCAGCCTGGTGCTGGATTTATCCGGCTATTTCCTCGCGTATGCGCTGTCGGTCGGCGTGGCGTTGCCGGTGGTGGTCTTGCAGGGGCATGCGACACCCACGGTGATGACGACGTGCCTGGTGTTTGTCGCCGTCAGCCTGGTATTGGCCGTCGTCACGCCCAGGCTGGCCGGTAGTACTCACCTGGCGGCGCGTTTACCGGGGCAACGCTTTGCGATGGTTGCCAGGATCGTTTCATTGCTCACGGGCGCCGACCGCCAGTTGGTGCGCAGCCGAGGGTTGCTGTGGCGCATTACCGTGCTGGAACTGGCAATCATCCTGTTGGACAGCGCCACCTTGTGGGTTTTGGTGCGTGCGCTGGGGGTGTCCGCACCGCCGTTGGGGTTGTTTGCCGGCTTTATGCTTGCCAGTGTGCTGCGCAGTATCGGCATTGTGCCGGGCGGTCTTGGCGCGTTCGAAGCCGCGGCGGTAGTGACGCTGCATTGGGTGGGGGTGAATGTTGCCGTGGCGCTGTCCGCCACCTTGTTATTCCGGGGCCTGACCTTCTGGTTACCGATGTTGCCGGGCCTCTGGCTGGCCCATCGGGAATGGCAGTCCTCCGCCAGGCAACCCGTGCACTTGGTCGACGCCGATTACTGGAGCCCAGCGCTCAGCCAGGTATTGAGCAGCCTGCACAGCACGCCCCAAGGCTTGAGCCATGCCCAGGCCCGCGCCCGCCTGCGCAGGGCCCCGCCCCAGGCCAAGGACCGCCCGCAAGGCCTGGGCAGGCTGGTGCTGGAGCAAATGCGCACGCCCTTGGTGTTGATTCTGATGGTGGGTGCGCTGGTGGCCGTGGTGGTGGGGGACTGGCTGGATGCGGCGATTGTTGGCTGCATTGTGCTGATCAGCGCGGTACTCAGCGCCTGGTATGAAAGCCGCGCCAGCCACGCGGTGGAACAACTGCGCAGCAAGATCGCGCTACGCGCCACGGTGCGGCGCGCGGGCAAACCCGTGGACGTTGCCGCCAGCGAGGTGGTGCCAGGGGACATTCTGCTGCTCAGCGCGGGCAGCCTGATCGCGGCGGACGGGCGAATCTTGCAGGCACTCGACTGTTTTATCGGCGAAAGCCTGCTGACGGGCGAAACCTTCCCGGTGGAAAAACTGGCGGGGGACTGCGCGCCGGATGCCACCTTGGGGCAGCGCCACAATTGCGTGTTCATGGGCACCTCGGTGCGCAGCGGTACCGCCGAGGTACTCGTCACGCGTTATGCCGCGCAGAGTGAAATCGGCCGTATCGCCAAGACCCTGGCGCTGCGCCCGCCCGAGACCGAGTTCGAGCGCGGCCTGCGACGCTTCGGCGGCCTGCTGTTGCGGGTGATGCTGGTGATCACCATCGTGGTGTTCGGCATCAATATCCTGCTGCACCGTCCGACCCTCGACACCCTGTTGTTTGCGATTGCGTTATCCATCGGCCTGTCACCGGAACTGTTGCCGGCGATCCTGAGCATTACGCTGGCCAAGGGCGCGCAGCGCATGGCGGCCAAGGGCGTGATCGTGCGTCACCTCAATGCCATTGAAAACCTTGGCGCAATGGACATCCTGTGTACCGACAAGACCGGCACCTTGACCCGCGGTGTCGTGGTGCTGGACGGCGCCATGGATGTCGAGGGCCATCCCGCCACCCCTGTGCTGCAATTGGCGGTGTTCAACGCCAGCCTGCAGACCGGCATGCGCAACGCGATGGACGAGGCCATTACCCTGGCCGGTAAAACCCTGGCGCCGTGCCCCGCGGCCAGCAAGCTCGATGAAGTGCCGTATGACTTCGTGCGCAAGCGCCTGAGCGTGGTGGTCGCCCATGCACCTGAGGCCGAGCGGTTGGTGGTGACCAAGGGCGCGCTGGATAACGTGCTCGAAGTCTGCACCCAGGTGCGTCACGGCGCGCAGGACCTGG
Organism: Pseudomonas gorinensis; assembly: GCF_042015035.1. Classification (NCBI taxonomy): domain Bacteria; kingdom Pseudomonadati; phylum Pseudomonadota; class Gammaproteobacteria; order Pseudomonadales; family Pseudomonadaceae; genus Pseudomonas; species Pseudomonas gorinensis. The sequence goes on along the minus strand of NZ_CP167125.1, from coordinate 3,855,812 downwards.
CGCTGACCGAGGCCGAACGGGCGACGATCGCCCAGCGCTTCGCGGCGTGGAGCGAGCAGGGGTTCCGGGTGCTGGGCCTGGCCACGCGGGCCGTGCCGGACCAGCCGCACTATGGCCGGGAGGTGGAAACCGAGATGACCTTTCGCGGCTTTCTGTTGTTCTTCGACCCGCCGGAGCCGGGGGTCAAGGACACCCTCGCCAGCCTCGACAGGTTGGGGGTGCAGGTCAAGATCATCAGCGGCGACAGTCATCTGGTCGCCCGGCATGTGGCCACGGCAGTGGGCCTGCCGGTGGAACGCATCATCACCGGCGCCGAACTGTCCAGCATGAAGGACGAAGCGTTGATGCACCTGGCGCCGCTGACCATGCTCTTTGCCGAGGTCGACCCCAACCAGAAGGAACGCATCATCCGCGCCCTGCAAAAGACCGGGCATGTGGTCGGCTATATGGGCGATGGCATCAATGATGCGCCGGCACTGCAAGTGGCCGACATCGGCATTTCCGTGGACAACGCCGCCGACGTGGCCAAGCAAGCCGCCGACTTTGTGTTGCTGGAGCACAACCTTGACGTATTGCGCGAAGGCATCGAGGAGGGCCGGCATACCTTTGCCAATACCTTGAAGTACATCTCGATCGTCTCCAGCGCCAACTTCGGCAACATGATCAGCATGGCCCTGGCATCCCTGGTATTGCCGTTCCTGCCGATGCTGGCCAAGCAAATACTGCTCAACAACTTCCTGTCCGATATTCCGTCCATGGGCATCGCCAGCGACAACGTTGACCGTGAATGGGAAAGCACCCCGCACCGCTGGAACATCAGCGAGATCCGCAGCTTCATGGTGGTGTTCGGGCTGGTCAGCTCGCTGTTCGATGTCCTCACCTTCGTGGCCCTGTACCTGATGGCGCAGAAGGGCCCCGAGGTATTTCGCAGTGGCTGGTTCGTGGAGTCGCTGCTGACCCAACTGCTGACCATATTCATCGTGCGCACCTACAGGCCGTTCTACCAAAGCCGCCCGGCGCCCCTGCTGCTGGGCAGCGCCGCGGCCATCGGCCTGCTGGCTGTCGGGTTACCCTACAGCCCGATAGCGCCGTGGTTCGGGCTGGTGCCTTTGCCACTGCCGATCCTGCTGACAGTGCTGGCAATCAGCCTGGTCTACATGGGTGCGGCTGAGTGGGTCAAGCGGCTGTTTTACCATCGCCAGCGGTTGAGTCGCGCTCGCGATACGGCGTTGCGTTAACCGCGTCGGGACTATTCATTGCGTGTCCACGTAACACTCAGGCCGTACTGAGTGTCGCCGTAGCGATATTGGGCCTTGCCTTTGAACGCAGCCTCCAGCGCATGCCCCAGGCGATTCGCGAGATGAATCCCGGTGGTGGTCACCACCAGGTCGTCCTCACTATCCGTCAGGTGGATGATGCGCTCCAGCGCGTGCTCCGTTGCTTCCATTTTTTCGGTGTTTTTGATCAGGTGGATGATTTCGTCATAGTGCTTTCGCAAGAAGCTGCCCGACAGCGTCACAGTGCCGGCGGGGGCATTCTCCGCAATGCGGCGGCAGGCAGGGCAGGTCACGGATTGGGCGTTGTGGACCCCGGTATTTTCAGCTCGGTTCCAATGCCAGTTACCGGCTTCATACACCGCGTCGCACTGCGGGCACATAGCCGCCCCTTCAACCCGCTGCAGGCAATAGGGATCATGGGCCTGGGTTTTGAACAGTTTGTTTTTCTGACTCTGCTGATATTTGTCCATGGCGTTTCTCCTGGCGCATCGAGGAAAAAGTAATGAAGGCCGCGTGGATTTCACGGGTTGATTTGGACGCTGTTTGCCATCGAGCGCGTTGATTTTTATCAACTCGGGGAGCGCCCGGCGACAGTCGGTGAGCGCTTCGCGACCCGTGTCGGCAAGGCGTGTGACTTTGTTGATAAAAGTCAACTTGGTTGCCGGCGCTTCAGACAAGCATGCAGGCTCCGTCGACATGAGAGGAGCCCCCCTGATGGCTCACAGTAAAATCGTGTTTCGCGCGCCTGCTCGCGAAAAAATCCTCAGTGGTGCCACCCAATTGGCGGACGCAGTGCGCGTAACGCTGGGGCCGAAGTCCAAGTCGGTGTTGATGCAGAATAAATGGGGAAACCCGACGGTCTGCAATGATGGGGTCACGATCGCCAAACGCGTTGACCTGCAAGACCCCGAGGAGAACCTCGGCGCGCAGATGCTGCGCCAGGCCGCGGAGCGCACGGGTGAGGCAGTCGGCGACGGGACCAGCACGTCAACGGTGCTGGCCCATGCCATCCTGGCCGATGGCATCCGCAACGTGGTGGCCGGGGCCAGCGCGATCGACCTCAAGCGCGGCCTGGACCGTGGCCTGTTGCTGGTCGTGGAATCACTTGCCGCGCAGTCTCGCCCCGTCAGTACGCCCAAGGAGAAGGCCCAGGTCGCGACGCTGTCAGCCCATAACGATCCCGTCATCGGGCAACTGGTGGCTGACGCCCTGGAAAAGGTCGGGGTCGAGGGCGTGGTCAGCGTCGAAGAGTCCAAGACCACTGAAACGGTGGTCGAGGTCATGGAAGGCATGCGCTTTGATCGGGGGTATGTCTCGCCGTATTTCGTCACCGACACCGAAAAGATGCAGGTCGAACTCGAAGATGCCTGCCTGCTGCTCTGTGACCACAAGATCGGCGTACTCAAAGACTTGCTGCCGTTGTTGGAACAGGTCGCCAAAAGCGGTCAGCCCCTGGTATTGATCGCCGATGACATCGAAGGTGAAGCCCTGACCACCCTGGTCGTCAACCACATTCGCGGCGTGCTTAAAGCCGTGGCGATCAAGGCCCCTGGCTTTGGCGATCGACGCAAGGACATGCTGCAGGACATGGCCGTATTGACGGGCGCCACGGTGATCTCCAACGAACTGGGGATCAGCCTCGAGCAGGTCCAACTGCAACAGTTGGGCCGCGCGCATCGGGTTGTGGTCTCGAAGGACAGCACCGCGCTGATCGGCGGCGCCGGTACCCGCAAAGCCATCGACGCACGCCTGCAACAGATTCGCGGGCAAATGGCGGCGACCAGCAGCGAATATGACCGTGAAAAGCTGCAGGAGCGGCTGGCCAGGCTATCCGGCGGCGTCGCGGTGATCCGCGTCGGCGCGCCGTCCGAGGCTGAAATGAAAGCGCGCAAGGACGCCCTGGACGATGCGATTTCGGCGACCCGTGCAGCCATCACCGAAGGGATTGTCCCCGGCGGCGGCCTCGCGCTGCTCAAGGCCGTGCCGCTGATCGCCGCCGATGAAACCCAGGTGGAGGGCGATGCGCGCACCGGCCTGCAGATACTGCGCCGGGCGTTGGAAGCGCCGGCGCGGCGCATTGCGGAAAACTCGGCGGTAGACGCCGGCGTGGTCGTTGCGCGCATGCTGGCGGAGCCCGGAAACATTGGTTTTGATGCCTCCGCCAATGCGTATGTCGACATGTATGAAGCCGGCATTATCGACCCGACCAAAGTCGTGCGTATTGCCTTGGAGAACGCGGTGTCAGTGGCCAGTATCCTGCTGTTGACCGAGGCCACCATCACCGATATCCCAGAAAAAGAAGCGCCAGCCCAACCGTCGTTCCCGGACGCTTGAACGCCGGGGCGCGCCTGGTTTTTTATTCGAGTCACCCGAGCGTTCGTCCAGGCGGACACCGTGGTGAAACACCCTCATGGAGGCCCGCACACATGAACCTGACCAAAGCCATTGCCGGCCGGCGCTCGACACGTGACTACACGACAGAAGCCGTCGATGAAAAACTCATTCTTCGTTTGATCGACGCCGCCGTCCAGGCGCCCAGCTCGATGAACCAACAACCCTGGACGTTCACGGTGATCCGTGACCAGGCACTGCTGGAGCGGATTTCCCAGGAAGCCAAGGCCTGGGTGCTTGCCACGACTCCGGTGGGAGAGCACTCCAGTCACTTCCAAACGTTGCTCAGTGATGAAGACTTTCAGCTTTTCTACCACGCACCGGTATTGGTACTGATCTCCGGTAACGAGCCCAACCAGTGTATTGAAAACTGCGCCCTGGCTGCCGAGAACCTGATGCTGGCGGCTTATGCCGAGGGGCTTGGAACCTGTTGGATCGGTTTCGCCCAGGGCTATCTGAATACGCCGCAGGGTAAGCACGCATTGGGGCTTCCCGCCGAATGGACGCCTGTGGCCCCAATCATCGTCGGTCATCCAAAGTCTGCGCCCGCGCCTATCGCGCACAAGGCGCCGTCCATTCACTGGATAGGCTGATCAGAGGGCGGCAGCCACGGTCGATCCTGCGTCGGGTTTGTCTATGGGTTTTCTGATGTGGATCAGCTCCGTTGCCAGGGCGGCTCCTATGCTTGAAATGCCCCATAACGTCGAGATGAACTGAAATGAACAGACCGCGCTTGATTGGCCAGTGTTTGTTGATCACGGCAAGCATTCTGCTGTTACCGTCCATGAGCGTCTTCGCCAACCCGGTGATGCCGGGCCCCGGTCCTGGTCCGATGTTTCATCACGCCGCTGGTTTCGATTGGGTCAAGCACACGCAGCGGACCCTGGACGACCTCAAGGGCAAGCTGATGCTCAAGCCGGAACAAATGCCCGCGTGGGAAACCTGGGCATCGGGCGTCATCACCGATGCCAATCAGCAAGCCGACAAGGGCAGGGCCGCCGACAGTGACCAAGCGCCGGCCAGGCAGGCTTCGAACAATCAAACGACGCCTGAACGGATGGCAAACGGCATCGAGCGCCTGCGTGTGCAAACCAACTGGATGCAGGCGCAATTGGTGCGCCTGGATGCCGCCCAGGCTCGGACCCAGACCTTTTATGACGCCTTGGACGTGCAGCAAAAAACCATTTTCGACCTGTTCTGGCGCGTGATGCACCGCAGAATGGCCGGTCAGGCTGCGTGGCAGATGCCCATGCACATGCCCATGCAGATGTCATGGCCGACAACCAACGACATGCCCTGCCAGATAAGCCAGCCCCTAGAGTAATGCGCGGCGCCATGGGGTGAACATCATGAACATTGCGCAGGGTTCCCGCGATACCGCCTGGCCCGATACGTTGAAGCGCCGGGGTGGTTTTTCCTTCCTGTCTGGAGATCGATCATGAGCCAATACACCTGCTTGTTACTGATCATCAACCCCGCCCTGCGGGATGCCTCGGCGATTACCCATGCCGGTGCCCTGGCCAAGGCCAGTGGCGCGAGCCTGCACATTGCCGCGTTGGCAAAACCGGTGGAAATATTGGCGTTGCTGGAAGGCGACGTGCGCGACCGAGCCCGCGAAAGCTACCTCGAGGATCACCACCACTGGCTGGAAGCCCAGGTCAAGAGTCTCCACGCGCTTGGCCTGAACGTGACCACGCAGGTGGCATGGGCCACTGACATCAAGCGAGACATCCTGGATTACGTCAGCGAGATGCAGCCCGACCTGTTGATCAAACAGGTGCAGCACGAGTCTGCGCTCAGGCGCGCGTTTTTCACCCCGCTGGACTGGCAGTTGCTGCGCGAGTGCCCGATTCCTGTGTACCTGGTCGGCGGCCGGGACCATGCCTTGCCGCGTATCGTCGTGGCTGCGGTTGACGTGTCGGATATCCAGCAGGCGAACAGCGAGCTGAACGCGCGCATCATTGATCAGGCCATCAACCTGGCACTGCAATGCAATGCTGAGCTGCACATGCTGTATGCCTGCGATATGTCCGCGCTGTACATGGGCGACATGGGCGGTATGGCGCTTTCCAACCTCAGCAAGGAGCTGGCGAGCAACGAGGAAAAAAGATTCCTCGAACTGGCCAAACGTTATGGCGTGCCGTCGGACCGTCATCACTTCGTGTCGGGCAACCCGGTTGCGGTGCTGAGTCAATTCGCCAAGGAACACCAGGTGGATGTGATCGTGATGGGCCGGGTCCAGTACCGCGGCATCGAGAAGCTGCTCGGCAGTACCACCGAACACATCCTCTACCAAGTGCCTTGCAGCGTACTGGCGGTCTAGCGCGGCGAAGGCCCGGTGTAATCAACCAACAGGCGCTAGCGTCTGATGAGGTGCCCCATGATTCATAGCCCTTCACTGCAAACCCTCTGGCCCGATCGGTCAGTGGCCGGTCAAGGCCTGGTGGAGCCGTTGCTCAAATACGCAGGTCGAGCCGACGTCATCATCCTCGCCTTACCCCGTGGCGGAGTCCCCGTGGCATATGAGGTGGCTACCGCGCTGCAGGTGCGTCTGGACCTCCTCGTGGTACGCAAGCTCGGCATGCCGTCCCATCCGGAATTCGCCATGGGCGCCATTGCCAGTGGCGGTATCCATATACGCAACGAAGAGATGCTGCGCGATCATCCGATTGATCAAGACCGTTACGACGCCGTAGTCGCCCGCGAAACACGCGAGTTATCGCGCCGTGAGCAGGTTTACCGGGGCGCCCGAGCGCCGCTGCAACTGAAGGATCAGGTGGTCATCCTGATCGACGACGGCCTGGCGACGGGGGCCTCGATGCTCGCCGCGGTCCAGGCGGTGCAGTTGCAGCACCCGGCGCGTATCGTCGTGGCGGTGCCGGTAGCGCCGCTGGAGACGGTGGAGACCCTGCGCTGTATCGTCAATGAAGTGATCTGCCCGCTGACGCCTGAGCGGATGATGTCCATCGGTTACTGGTACGCGAATTTCCCGCAGCTCACCGATCAAGAGGTCATCAAGTTATTGCAGCTGGCCTGGCAACGCGAATCGACTGAAGCGCACTCGGGGGAGAACCGCCTCGAAACCTGAACCGCGAGGAGCGAACCCTATACACCGAACGGAAAGGTTTCGTCCTCCGGTTCCAGGTGTTCGCTTTTGGGCAGTGCCAGGGCCTTCACCGCTTGCGTTTGCTCGATCCAGATCATGGCGTCGAACTGTTCGGCCAGTACCGCTTCGAAGTAGTGGCTGTCACGTTCGGTGTCGGGGCGGTAAATCACCCCAATGGCACGTTCCAGCAGGGTATTGGACAACGCGGTGCGCAGCTCGCTGCGCTGCGGGTCGCGCCAGTCGGTCAGCGACGCCGGCACACCGGCCTTGAGGAACTGATGCTCCCAACTGTCGGGACGAGAGGGCCGCACCTCCTTGATGAGCATGTCGGCGTCCCAGTCATCGGCCGCCGCCACTTGGCCACGGTCGGTGCTCATGCCGATCAACACCGCATTGCGCCCATAGGCGCTGCGGCAGAGCTGGCCGATGTTGAACTGGCCCTTCCAGCCCATTTCCGTCGCCGCGGCATTGCCGATATGGGAGTTGTGCGCCCAGACCACGGCTTTGGCGTGTGGCCCACGATGCTCAAGCAGGGCGCGAAGGGTGTCGAACATGTGGCGGTCACGCAGGTTCCAGGAAGCGGTCGAACCACGATAAACGGCACGGTAATACTGCTCGGCTGCCCGCACCACCCGGGCATTTTGCGCGGCATTGAAAAACCCTTCGTCATCCTGGATAAGCCCGGCCAATTGTTTGGCCAGCATCACGTTGAGTTGTTCGACCACCTGAGGTTCACAGGGCATCAGGCCGTTGCGTTCGACGAAGTGACCGTACAACGCGGGATCATCCTGCCAGGGCGTCAGGCAGCCATAGCGCCGTCGTGCTTCCACGGCCAATGGCGGATCAACCTTGTCCAGATAGTGCAGCACCTCATGAATCGAGTTGCGCATGCTGTACACATCCAGGCCACGGAATTCGACGCGATCTTCGCTGGCGCGTTGATGATTGTAGCGATGCAGCCAATGGGCAAAGGCCTTGACCTCAGCGTTGCGCCACATCCAGGTCGGGAAGCGGCTGAAGATGTGGCGGGTCCACGCCGACGGGGCCAACCCTCGGACATACCGGTCGACATGGCCGGCATCGGGCCAGTCGGCCTCCACGGCGACGATGGTGAAGCCGTGCCGCTCGATCAACCGTTGAGTGATGGCGGCCCGGGTTCGATAGAAATCGCTGGTGCCATGGCTGGCCTCGCCAATCAGCACCACCCGCGCCTCCCCATAGCGATCGAACAGTTCACCAAACGCCACCGCATCGAGTGCCGGCAGTGGCTCGGCAAATTGACGCAGAACCGGCACGATGGCCGCCCTGTCGGCCGCGCCATAGTGTTTATCCAGCAGGCGTTGGGCGGGTGTGTTCACGGCCGTCATCCTCATCCAGGGTTTGTCTATTCCTATACCCTGACCCAGGCGAATCATTGAGTTTTGTCAATAAAGCCTGCACGACCTTGAGCGAAGGTGTTTGAACCCGCTACGCGCCGACAACCGACGCTGATCATGGAGGCATGTGCCATGAGGTGCTCTATCAACCGATCACACCTGGCGCTTGCCGTCTGCGTGGTGGTGCTTGTGGGCTGTTCCGGCACCCGTGATCGGGCATCGCAAAAAACCGCGTCCATGCCCGCGCTTGCCTTGGTGAACGACGTGTGTTCCCTGTGCCACGGGCTGACGGGGGAGTCGGTGTCGCCGTCGTTTCCCAAGTTGGCCGGTCAGCAAAAAGACTACCTCAAGGCCCAGTTGGCCGATTTCAAAGGCCATGTGCGCATGGATAAGGCCACGACTCAGTACATGTGGGGCTTCACCCATTTGACCGACGCGCAGATCGCTGACCTGGCGGACTATTTTTCAAAGCAGCGGCCCATGCAGGCAGAAAGCGAAACGCCGGATGCCAGGGGCGAATGGATCTTTCGCCACGGCGTGCCGGCAGCCGGTATCGCCCAGTGCAGCGCCTGCCATGGCAGCGAGGGGCAGGGCCAAGGTCGGACACCGCGCGTGGCCGGCCAGCATGCCGCCTACCTGATCAGCCAGATCAAGGTGTTTCAACAGGCTGACCTGCGCGAGCGGGGGGACCTGGAGAGCCAGATTGCGCATACGCTGTCGGACGCCGATGCCGAGGCGGTCGCGCATTACATGGCGAGGCTGGGGCCATGAAACTCACGGCTGTACCGCCTCGGGAAGCGTTGCTCGGCGCGCCGACCCCCACGGCCGAACGCTCGCAGGCGATCAGTAACGATGAGATTGCCGCGGTGTTTGACGATATCGCCGACTTGCTCGAGATCGATGACGCCAACCCGTTTCGCATCCGTGCTTACCGGGTGGCGGCGCGCACCGTGAGGGCGCTGACGGTCGAACTGGCGCCGCTCATCGCACGTGGCGAACCCTTGCCAAAACTGCCGGGGATTGGCGTGGACCTGGCGGGCAAGATCAGTGAAATCGCCACGACCGGCAATTGTGCCCTGCGTCAGCGCTTGCGTTCGACATTGCCGCCTGGGCTGGTGGAGTTGCTGTCCATCGCCGGCCTGGGGCCCAAACGCATCAAGCACCTTTACCATGACCTGGGCATCGCCACCGCGCAGCAACTGTGCGAGGCCGCCCAGCAGGGTCATATCCGTCACGTTCCCGGTTTTGGCGAACGGCTGGAGGCGCGCTTATTGAGCGCCGCGCAGAAGGGGCTCGGAAAGGATCGCCGATTGCCGCTGGCGGTTGTCGAGCCCGTGGCGCTGCGGTTGATCGAATACTTGCGCCAACTGCCTGGGGTCGAAGATGCGCAGTTGGCTGGCAGTCTGCGGCGTATGCGCGACACCGTGGGGGATATCGACATCCTGGTGACCGCTGCGCCCTCGGTGGGTGTCACGGCGCACTTGGTCAAGCACCCGGAGGTTTCCACCGTATTGGTGAAAGGTCGTACACGGGCCAGCGTCGTGCTGGACTCCGGTCTGCAAGTGGATGTGCGGGTCGTCAAACCCGCGGACTTGGGCGCCGCGCTGGTGTATTTCACCGGCAGCAAGGCGCATAACATCGCGATCCGCAAGCAGGCGCGGGACCTAGGGCTCAAGCTGAATGAATATGGGGTGTTCAAGGGGCAGGAGCGGCTGGCGGGGGCCACGGAGGTGTCTGTTTATCAGGCGCTCGGGTTGCGCTGGATCACGCCGGAGTTGCGTGAAGATCGCGGTGAAGTGGCGGCGGCACTCAGCGGGCGTTTGCCGAGGCTCGTGGAGGTGAGTGACCTCAAGGGTGATTTGCACGTGCACAGCCTTGACTCCGATGGCGGCAATAGCCTGGAACAGATGGCATTGGCCGCGCAGCAAGCCGGGTTGGAATACCTGGCGATCACTGACCATTCCCGCGCACTCGCAGTGGCCCATGGTCTGGCTGGCGAGCGGTTGTTGAAGCAGATCGACCAGATCGATGCACTCAACGCCCGCCTTCAGGGCATCACCGTGCTCAAGGGCGTGGAAGTCGAGATTCTCGAAGATGGCAGCCTGGATCTACCGGATACGATCCTGGGGCGCCTGGATCTTGTGGTGGGGGCGGTCCACTCCCATTTCGGCCTGACACTGCGCCAACAGACTCAACGCCTGCTCAGGGCCATGGATCATCGTTATTTCACGATTCTGGCGCACCCGTTGTGTCGCCTGATCAATGAACGCGCGCCGTTGAATATGGACCTGTCGGCCATCATCAGGGCCGCCGCCGCACGCGGCTGCTGCCTGGAGCTCAACGCGCAACCCCAACGCATGGACCTGTTCGATCTGCAATGCCAATACGCCAAAGACCAGGGCGTGCTTATCAGCATCAATTCGGATGCCCATCGCGCCACGGATTTTTCGTATTTGCGCTACGGCGTCGCTCAAGCCCGGCGTGCCTGGCTAGGTAAGGATGACGTACTCAATACCCGCTCACTGAGGGCGCTGAAGTCTTTATTGGCCAAGGCGCGGGGAGGGCGCGCCGACGCGGCCAGGGACTGATTGTTGGTCGATAGTTGACAAAAATCAGAGTGCCACCACCACAGCGCCGGATACTTGAACCGCAGCAGGTGCTTTCCTGCCATGACCTTCAAGGAGATTCCCATGAATATGCGTTTACCCGTTGTGTTGCTCAGCATCCTGTTGGCGCTGTCGGCCGGTTGCAGTAGTAAGTCCGCCAAAGAGCTGGATGCGCGCCTGGAGTCGGCCCAAAGCAATGCGCTGTCGGCGAAAGCCAGGGCCGATGAAGCCTACTCCAAAGCCGAGCAGGCGGCGGCAGCCGCCAATCAAGCGCAACAGACCGCCGACCAAGCCAATGAGCGTGCCAGCCGGGTACTCGAAAAGGCGAGCCGCAAGTAGTGAACGGTTGCAGCACCCGACGCCTCGTCGGGCTTGCTGCAAGGCCGCTCCAACGCGGGCGGCAGCGACACAGGGTTGGGTATTCCGACCGGTGCCGGGCAGGGCAGGAGAAGTCATGAGTAGCGTCCCCACCACTGCCGCCGCACACCCGGCCATCGCGTCGAACGGTCTGAGTAAATGGTTTGGCGAGGGCAGTGCGCGCATGACGGCGGTCGATCAGGTGGCGCTGGTCGCGCAGTTTGGCGAAATGGTCTTTATCGTCGGGCCTTCCGGCAGTGGCAAAACCACCCTGTTAAGCATGATCTCCGGGATATTGCGCCCCGACGCCGGCACAGTGACGATCAATGGGCAGGATATCTGGAGCCTGAGCACCGACCAGTTGGCCGAGTTGCGGCTCAACAGCATTGGCTTCGTGTTCCAGGACTATCATCTCTTCGCGCGGCTGACCGCCGCTGAAAATGTGGCCATTCCCTTGATTCTCCAGCACCACGACTGGAATGACGCAATTGCGCAGGCCAGGCAAAGCCTGGAGGTCGTCGGGCTCAAGGACCGCGGGGACATCCTGCCGGTCAAACTGTCGGGCGGCGAGCAGCAGCGTGTCGCCATCGCCCGAGCGATTGTCGGTGCCCCGCAGATATTGATCCTGGATGAGCCCACGGCGTCCCTGGATGGCGACACCGGGAAAATGATCATCGCTTTCGTCAAGGAAAAAATCCTCAATCAGCAGCGCTGCATCCTGATCGTTACCCACGATGCGCGGATCAACGAGTACGCCGACCGCATCATCTATATGGAAGACGGCCGTATCTCCGAGCCCACCAGGGCTGCGCTGTGAAAAAGCCGATCCTGTTTGCGCTGGCGATACTCGGCGTGCTCGCCGGGCTGGTCGCCGCCTACCTGTTCGGACGCACCCCTCAAACGCTGCCGCCGGCCTTTGCGCCGGCGAGCAGCAGCTACGAGAGCGCCATCTATGCCAACGGCATCATCGAAAGCGAGCAGTCCGGTGGCAGCAATATCGTGATCTATCCGCAGGTCGCCGGGCCGGTCACGCAAGTGCTGGTGCGCGAGGGGCAGACGGTCACACGCGGCACACCGTTGGTGATGATCGATGACGCATTGCCCCGCGCCAATTTCGAACTGGCGCAAGCCAATATGAGCACGGCGCGGGATCAGTACAACAAACGCCTGGCCTCATATGCGCTGGATCCCAAGTCGATCAGCAAGGACACCCTCGATACCGCGAAGGGCACGGCGGCCCAGGCGCAGGCATCGCTCAACGTGGCCGCCGCGGCATTGGCGCAATACGTGATCAAGGCCCCCAGGAGCGGGGTCATCCTGGCGATCAACAGCACCGTTGGCAGTTATGTGTCGTCCCAAGGTGCCTACGACACCTACACCCAAGGGTTCAGCCCGCTGGTGGTCATGAGTGCCGACCAGGCGTATCTGGCCGTTCGCTGCTACGTGGACGAGATCCTGATTGCCCGGCTGCCGGCCCCCGAACACATGCGTGCGCAGATGCTGATCCACGGCACGGATATCAAGGTTCCGTTGGAGTTCGTGCGCTTGCAGCCTTACGTATCGCCGAAGATCGAGTTGTCCAATCAGCGCCAGGAAAAAGTCGACCTGAGGGTGCTGGCGGTGATTTTCCGGTTTGATAAAAAAGACCTGCCGAGGGTGTATCCAGGACAGTTGGTGGATGTCTTCATAGGTCAGAAATAATGCACAGGCTCGCTTGGTTTGGCCGCGTATGCGCCGGTTGGCTCGCCCTGAGCCTGCTGATGCTGGGCAGCGCCTGTACGGTTGGCCCGGACTTTTCACGCCCGCCGGCTCCCACGCCATCCGGCTACCTGCGCGATGCGCAGCCGAGTACGGTCGCGGCGCAGGGGCAGGAACAACGGTTTTTGCCGGGCAGTGAGGTGTCACCGTATTGGTGGCGTTTGTTTCAGTCCGCGCCGCTGGACGCACTGGTGGACCAGGCGATTGCTCACAACATGACCTTGCAGGGCGCCGAGGCCAGTCTGCGCCGAAGCCAGGACACGCTGATGGCCGGATATGGGGTGTTCTACCCGCAGCTGGATGCCCACTTCGGTGCCGGCCGGGAACGCAGTGCGCCCATTCAGCAAGGCCAGTCGACGCCCGGCTCGGTCTTCAATGTGCTGACTTTGAGCGGCACCATCAGCTACACGCTGGATGTGTTCGGCGGTGAGCGGCGCACCGTTGAGGGCCTGCAAGCGCAGGTCGACCAGCAACAGTGGCTGATGCAGGCGGCCTACCTGACGTTGACGGCCAATGTGGTCAATACGGCCATCGCGCGTGCGGCCTATACCGCGCAAATCGAAGCCACGCAGCAACTGATTGAGCTGCAAAAGCAGCAACTTCAATCGACCCAGGCCCAGGTACGCAGTGGTACGGCGCCGTATTCCTCGAGCTTGAGCGTGCAAAGCCTGATCGCCAGCAATGAGGCGTCATTGCCGGCGTTGAAGCAGAAAGTCAGTCAGGCCGAGCATCTACTCGCCACGCTTGAAGGCGCGATGCCCAGCCAACTGTTCCTTCCCGACATCCCGCTGAGCGGACTTTCCCTGCCCAAGGACCTGCCCGTCAGCCTGCCTTCCATGCTGGTGCGCCAGCGCCCGGATATCCTCGCCGCTGAAGCGCAGCTGCACCAGGCCAGCGCCGATATCGGGGTGGCGACGGCGGCGATGTTCCCCAGCTTCAGCCTGACGGGTACCTACGGTACCGCCGGGGCTTCCGCCGGTTCCCTGTTCGCCGGCGCCGGACGCTTCTGGAGTGTCGGGCCTTCGATGGATATCCCCGTGTTCCAGGGCGGGCGCCTGTGGTACGGACGCCAGGCCGCCATCGATGCGTATCAGCAAGCGGCGGCGAATTATCGGCAGGTGGTGCTGGCGTCTTTCGCGCAAGTCGCCGATGCCCTCAAGGCCTTGGAGTTCGATGCCCAGGCCGTGCAAAAACAAGCCGAGGCACAAGCCACGGCGCAGGAGGCATTGCGCTTGTTGCAAGCCAACTACCGCGCGGGCCTGGTGACCTACCTGGAGCTGTTGGCCGCCGACGTGCAACTGCACCAGGTGAACATCGCTTACTTGCAGGCGTTGGCCCAACGTCACCAGGACACGGTGGGGTTGTTCGTCGCCCTGGGAGGCGGGTGGTGGAACCGTCCGGACGCGGCAGCGCAAAGGCCGGCGCCATGAAGTACGCCGGCATCCTGCGCATCGGCTACAAGCTGCTGGTGAATGATCGCGCCAAGTTCTCTGCGCTGCTGGTCGGGATCACCTTTTCGGTGTTCCTGATGATGCAAATGACCGCGATGTTCGCCGGCATTCTGAATCGGGCGTATTCGACGGTCACCAACATCGGGGCGCCCATGTGGATCATCGATCCGTCGGTCAACACGCCCACCATCGTCATTCCTCTGCCGGACTATTTGCTGGATGCGGTGCGCAGCATGGACGAGGTTGAATATGCCGTGCCGATTTTCATTGGCAGTGCACAGGTGCGGCTGGCCGACGGGACGTACCAGGGCGTCAGCGTGATCGGCCTGGATGATACGAGCCTGTTTGGCCGCCCGGCGTTGGAGCAGGGGGCCATCGAGGACATCTACGCCGAGAATGCCTTCATCATGGTCCACGATGCCGAGTTTTCGAAGCTGGGCAACCCCCGTATCGGCACCTCGTTCGAACTCAACGATCACCGCGGCACTATCGTGGGCATCGCTAAAGTCCTGGTCGGCGGGTTGACTGGCGTACCGACGCTGTACACCACCTACCGGCGAGCCATCGAGTACATTCCGACCACCCGTTTTACGGTCTCCTACATTTTGCTCAAGCCCAGGAGCCGTGCGGCTGAAGCCGCGATCGAGCAGCAAGTGGCCCGCCTGGGTTATGTCGCCTTGACCAAGGAGGCATTCAACCAGCGCATTGCCGATTTCTACATCTACCAGACCGGGGTGGGGACCAGCATCCTGCTGATGACCGTCATCAGCTTTCTGGTCGGCCTCTCGATTTCCGGCCAGACGTTCTACACCTTCATCCTGGAGAACCTGGACAAGTTCGCCGCCCTCAAAGCCATTGGCGCCAAGAGCCGGGAGTTGGTGTACATGATCCTGTTCATGGCACTGTTTACCGCCATGACCGGTTACGGCCTGGGCATCGCCCTGGTGACCCTGCTGATCAGCGTCACGCGGACTTACTTGCCTAACTACGCGGCGATCATCACCTTCTGGAACCTCGGGTTGGCGTTTGGCATGGTGTTGTTGATCGCGGGATTTTCCAGTTACCTGGGGATCCGCAAGGTCCTGAGGATTGAGCCGTACGATATCTTTCGCGGCTGAGGCGCATGCAGCGCGGTGGCCACGCCGGAGCGTACACAAAAAAAGCCCCTGGCCGGTTTCCCGGCGAGGGGCAAGATGGCCTGGGATTCACTCGCCCTTGATCGGCACGACCTTATCCGCTTTCATGGCTTCAGGCTTTTTCGGCAACGAGATGCTCAGCACACCCTTGCTGAAACTCGCGTCGATCTTATCGGCGTCAATTCCCTTAGGCAGGTTGAACACCCGTTCGAAGGAACCGTAGTGACGCTCGCTAAGGTGGTAGCCTTTGCGTTTTTCTTCCTTGTCCTCCTGCTTCTCGCCTTTGATGATCAGGCTGCCATTGGACAGTTTGACCTCAATGTCTTTCTGGTCCATACCGGGCACTTCGGCGGTAATTTCGTAGCTTTTGTCTTTCTCGGTGATGTCCACGGCGGGCATGCCATGGCCTATCAGCTCGCGACGCCAGAACGGTTCAACGTCGAACAGGCCCCGGCTGAAGGGCGACAGGCTGGTACCGAGATTAAAGTCCTCAAACAGGTGGTCTACCTGTTGCCGCAGTTTTTCCAGTGGCCGCCACAGGTCTGTCGTCATGGGGAGCCGGTCGGATTTATGTTCGGTCGTGACCGGCATTTTTTTTGCGGAATTGCTCATCTTGATACTCCTCTCAGATAGAAGGCAGGCAACGCAGATCCATGGCGTGGCCTGCCAGGACAGAACACGGGGTCTCTTACAAGGTCAGTGTCCCCGACCACAGCATCCAGCCGGCGTAGGCAGCGGCCGCCCAGATGATGATCAACAGCCCGGTTTCAGGGCCGCTGAGCGGTTGCCCCTGACGGGCTTTCATGCTGCCCAGGTAGATCAACGAGCCAGGGGCGTAGAGGAGGGCGCTGAGCAGCAGGTATTTAGGCCCGGCGGCGTAGAGCAGCCATACGCAATACAGCGTGGCGACCGCCGCGATGGCCATGTCGCGCAGTTGCAGGGCGCGGTGGCCGGCGTAGGTGGTGCCCTGCCAGGTCAGTTTCAATGCATAGAGGCCGCTGAACAGGTAGGGCACCAGGATCATCGACGTGGCCAGGGAGATCAGCGCGAGATAACTGGCGCTCGAATACAGGGTCAACAGCAGGAATACCTGGATGCAGCCGTTGGTCAGCCACAGCGCATTGGCGGGCACGCCCTGGGTATTTTCCGTGGCCAGCGCGCCCGGCATGACCTTTTCCTTGGCCGGCGTAAATACCGACTCGGCGGCCAGCAGCGTCCAGGCGAGCAGGGCGCCGCCCACCGAAATGATCAAGCCGATACTGATCAGCACCGCCCCCCATGGCCCGGCCGCTACCTGCAGTACACCCGCCATCGATGGGTTCTTGAGGGCAGCGAGTTCCGGTTGTTTGAGAACCCCCAGCGACAGCAACGACACCGCGATCAGCAGCAACAGCGTGATAACAAAACCGATCACCGTGGCGCGCCCGACATTCGCGCGCTCCGCAGCCCGGGCAGAAAACACGTTGGCGCCTTCGATCCCGATAAACACCCAGACAGTCACCAGCATGGTGCTTTTGACTTGATCCAACGTACTGCCCAAGGCGGGTGCGCCCCAGAAGTCGACGCTGAAGGTCTCACGCTGGAACGCCGCGATCACCAGGCCGATGAATAGCAGCAACGGCACGATCTTGGCGAGGGTCGTCAACGCGTTGGCGCGGGCAGCGGTGCGCACCCCCCGCAGGATCATCCAGTGCAACGCCCACAGCACCACGGATGCACCGGCGATCGCGGCTTTGTTATTGCCATCGCCGAACAGCGGGAAGAAGTAGCTCAGGGCCGCGAACAGGATCACCAGGTAACTGACGTTACCGATCCAGGCACTGATCCAGTAACCCCAGGCGGAATTGAAACTCAGGTATTCACCGCCCAGCGCACGGGCATAGGCAAATACGCCGTTGTCCAGCGCCGGTTGACGGTTGGACAGGGTCTGATAGACCAGGGCCAGCGACAGCATGCCGACGCCGGTGATCAACCACCCAATCAGGATCGCGCCAGCGCCCGCACCGGCCGCCATGTTTTGTGGCAGGCTGAAAATGCCGCTGCCGATCATCGAGCCGACCACCAGGGCGATCAACAGACTCAACGACAGGCGCTTGGGTTCAACCTTGTGCAGACTGCCCGCAACGGGTTGGGCAGACGGCGGGGCGATCGGTTGGGAGCCTTGTAGATGCGTAGCCATGACGAACCTCCAGGAAACTAGCGTTTCTGCACCATCGAGTACGAAGGTGCGACTGCTGCGCTTAATTTCTGCGTGAAGGGCCAGGGCCTGGTTGATTTAAATCAGATGTAGGTGTCGTCGGGTCAGTGGGAATACCTAACTGATTGAATGGGTTTATAAAAAAAATCGCTGATCTGGGTCCCGCTGGCTTGCGCAGGGTGTAAGCCACCCACCGTCTCGCGTTTTAGACCGTCGACTTCAAACCTGCATGAATTGCCTGATTCTGTCCCCGCACTGATCGGCACGAATGCTCTCGGGCGCCGCATCCAGCGCAACCAAACCGTTTTCCATGAAAATCACCCGGTCGGAAATTGACAGGGCGAAGTCCATCTCATGGGTCACTATCAACAGGGTCATGCCGTCTTTGGCCAAGTCGCCGATCACCTTGAGCACATCGCCCACCAGTTCCGGGTCGAGGGCTGACGTTGGCTCATCAAACAGCATGATGTGGGGATCCATGGCCAATGCGCGGGCAATTGCCACCCGTTGTTGCTGGCCTCCAGACAATTGGTGCGGGTATTTTTGCGCGTGCGCCAGCAGCCCGACCTTGTCCAGCAGGGCGTAGGCACGCTGCTCACTGACGAACGTGTCGACGCCGTGATAGCGCGGTGCAAGCGTGACGTTGTCGAGAATGGTGCGATGTGGAAACAGGTTGAAGCTCTGGAACACCATACCGATGCGCTTCACCCCACGGCGGACTTGTTGCGCATGGGGGTTGTCACCGGCGTGGATATAACTTTCGCCGAACAGAATGATCTCGCCTTGGTCGATGCTCTCCAGGGCGTTGATCGTTCGAATCAGCGAGGTTTTTCCCGATCCCGACGGGCCGATGATGGAAATCACCTGACCCACATCAATGCTCAGGTTGATGCCCTTGAGCACCGCGTGCTGGCCGTAGCGCTTGTGAATATCGACCAGTTGCAGGGCGGGCGCCGAGCCGGCTCCCAACGCGGTACGAGCGCCCGTGGAAGGCGGGGCCACCTGTGACGCACGCAGGCGCTGCACGCTGATGTCATCCAGGGTGTGTGGTTTGCGGTTGTTGAGTTCCAGGTGTTGTTCCAGCCAATGAAACAGCCAGCCCAGCACGGTCACGATCAGCACGTAATACACCGCCACCGCCGACAGGGTTTCCATGACCAGGAAGTTTTGCGCGTACAGGCGCTGGCCTACGGTCAGTAGTTCGGTCAAGGAAATCACCGAGACCAGCGAGGTCAGTTTCACCACGGTGATATATTCGTTGATCAGCGTCGGCAGGGAAATGCGAAACGCCTGCGGGATCACGATCAGACGCTGTAGCCCGAGCAGGCCGATGCCCAGCGCGCGGCCGGCTTCTTTCTGGCCTTTGGCAACGGATATCAAGCCGCCACGGTGAATTTCCGCCATGTACGCCGCTTCGGTGACCACCAGGGCCAACAGGCCGGAATAGAAGGGGTTGGAGAGTACTTCACGGGTGACCGGGAACATCTGCGGCAGGTTATAGACGAACACCACCAGGACAAGCAGCGGCACGCTGCGAAAGAACCAGATATAAATCGACGCCGGCACGCTGACCCAACGCGTGGCCGAGAGTTTGGCCGAGGCCAGCAGGAACCCCAATAGCATGCCGATGAACCAGGCCAGCGTGCTGAGCTGCACCACGGTAACGCAGGCGCTCCAGAAGTCGGAGACTGAAAACAGAGAAAAAAAGTAGGGCCATTCAAATTGCATGTGTATCTCCAACTGCTCGCGCCGACGGGGCTTTACCCCAATGCCAGTCAGCCATGGCCTTCTGTAGGAACTAGGCGTCCCCCTCGCTCCTACAGAAGGCCATGGCTGTACTGAGTCAGTTAGTCGGTGCTTCCAGGTTGTATTTCTTCAACAGGGTGGCGTATTCCCCCGACGCTTTCGTCGCATCGAAGGCCTTGAGCAGTGCCTGATAGAGCGCGTCGTTGCCTTTCTTGACGTAGATACCCAGCGTCTGTTGGTAGATCGAGTGCTCGGTGCTGACGACCACGCGGCCCTTGGTACGTTCTGCGATCATGCCGGCGGCGCCGTCGATCTCTACCTGAGCCTGCACATTGCCGGAGAGCAGCGCTTGGGTCACTTCAGGGGCGGACGGGAATTCGCTGACCATAATCGCGCCCTTGTTATTCGGGGTGCAGTAGTCAGTCGAGAGCGTGTTGAACTGCGCCACCCACGTGGTGCCTTTTTCCAGGCCGACTTTCAGGCCACAAAGGTCTTCCGGTACTTTCGGTTTCAGTGGGCTGTCCTTCAGCACCATGATTGCGGCACCGGTCTTGGCGTATGCGATGGTTTGCGCTTGAGTCTGCCGCTGGGGAGTGATGTACATGCCGGAGATGATCGCATCGTAGTGACCGGCGTTCAGGCTGAGGATCAGGTTGGAAAACTTGGTGTCAACGAAGTCAGCCTTGAGGTCCAGGTGCTTGGCGAGCAAGTGCGCAAGTTCGGGGTCGGAGCCGACGACGTTTTTATGTTCGTCGTAGGACTCGAAGGGCGGATAGGTGATCTCCATGCCGACCTTGAGTATGCCGGGCGTCACCGTGGTCGCCGCATGGGCGCCAGTCGAACCCAGGATTGCGACGGCAAGCAGGGTCAAGCGAACAACATTATTCATTGGATTGCGCATCATCGATGACTCCACGTCGGTAAAGTAGGACTGGGCGGGTTTTAAAACAGGGTTGTTGGAACCGGTCGAGGGTTGCATCAGGACGCGTTCTGCGCCTGGTTCTTCAGGTGGCCGAAGCTGGAGGGCTTGCGTGCCTTCTCATACAGCTTGAGTTCGCCGCGTTCGACTTTGCGGCGCAGGTACTGATAGGTCTGCAACGCTTGGCCGAACATGTGTTCGCCGATGGTGATTTCCTCGTAATCCTCACCCCCCGCCAGAAATTGCGGCAGCGGCTTGATCTGGGTGTGGAAGTCGCACGCGTAGAACAGTGGAAAGGAGTAGCGCTCCTCGCTGACGCTGCGCACTCGGTGAGCCGTGGCGACGAACGTCCCCGCGGTCATGACCTCCAGCATGTCGCCGATATTGACCACAAACGCACCGTCTACGGGCGGCGCATCAATCCATTGCCCCTGATCGTTCATCACCTCGAGGCCTGGCTTGTCGGCGAGCAAAATGGTGAAGCACTCATAGTCGGTATGCGCACCAATGCCTGGCGCGTCTTGTGCCGCCGTATCAAATGGGTAATGAATCAGCCGCAGCTTCGACGGTGGGCGCGTGACCAACGCGTCGAAATAGTCTTCATCCAGGCCCAATGCGAGTGCGAAGCCCTTGAACAGGCGACGACCTAATGCGAACACCGCTGCGTAATACGCTTCGACCGCGGGCCGGAAACCCGGCAGGTCG
Source organism: Pseudomonas gorinensis (assembly GCF_042015035.1). Classification (NCBI taxonomy): domain Bacteria; kingdom Pseudomonadati; phylum Pseudomonadota; class Gammaproteobacteria; order Pseudomonadales; family Pseudomonadaceae; genus Pseudomonas; species Pseudomonas gorinensis. The sequence continues at coordinate 3,834,787 of NZ_CP167125.1, read as the reverse complement.
GGCCATTCATTGGCGCCGATCAACGGCGTTCCGGCAATGACCAGCGGATCGTCTTCGCCCACTTCAAAACCGATATCGAAGGCCTCCTTGTGATCCGGTTTGCCTTTGGCATAGACCTCTTCACCTTCAGGCACAAACCCCTTGTGGCTGCGGGAAGTGCCGATGTAATGCTGCATCTTGTACTCAAGCGATTGCGCAAACAGCGCCTTCGCCGCGTGGCGCAAGCCGTCGATCAGTGACGACGCGATGCCGTGGTTCTTGATGTACAGAAAACCCACCGCGCGGGCGGCGTTACCGAGTTCTTCGGCGACCGCCTGGCGTTGTGTGATGTCGTCGCTGTAAAGCCCGGCGATGTCCACCACCGGAATGCGGCTGAAGTTGGCGCTCTTGGGCGTTTTGTCAGGCATGAGGGAACGCTCCTTATCGGGTTGAGGCGCAGGTGAAACGCCGGAAATGCTCGCGCTCGGTGTTTGCCATCCACACGTTCAGCGACCACAGATCGGCTACCGGTACATTGGTGAAGGGCAGGTGATGCAGATAGCCGTCGGCACCGAACTCGGGTGTCAGCGTGCTGATTTGATAGCCGCGGAGTTCCTGGGCGCGCCAGACGGCCTCCCAATGTTGCTGATGGAAGGCCAGCGCTGGGCCGTACTCGGGGGCGGCGGGGTGGGGCACTTGCGGCCCTTGGTCATAACCGACCCGGGCCTGAATGTGGTGAACGCGTTCGACGAAGGCGCTGAGGTCGTCGAACGGATCGTTGAGCAGGCGCTCGCAGGTGACCACCCAATGACTGATGTCACTGGTGAAGCGCAGGTCCGGCAGTTGACGAATCAGCTCGAGGGTGACCCACGGGTTGAACAACGAGCGAGCGCGATGGGTTTCAAAAGCACACACCTGGTCGTGCTTGCGCGCGAGGTCCATGGCGCGGCCAAAGAAGTCGACTTGCTGTGCCAGTGGCCAGCGGTCGTTGCCCGCCAGGAGGTTGACGAAGCGCGGCGACAACTCGGCGGCCCAACTGAGCTTCTTATCCAGGTCCAGGAGGTGTTCGTCGACACTCGCCGATTGTTCCGGCAGGACGTCGTAGGCGCTGAAGACGGTGCTGATATAGCTGACATGGTTAGCGCGTAGAAAGGCTGCGAACTCGGCACGCTCGCTGGCGGTCATGGGCAGGCGAGCTTCCATGCCATCGAAACCGGCCTCAAGCAACTCCTCGAGCGCTTGCGCCTTGCTTGCGGTGTAGCCCCACAGCGTGCGGAATATTTCCAGTTTCATCGATGTGCCCCAAAGAATCCTTCGTGTGATTGACACAGCGGCGTTGCGGCGCAAACCGAAACGCACGACAAACGGCAGTGACTATCAGAAAAGGCAAACTTCGGGCCGCATCTCTAGGGGAGGGCTCCTTTATTGGCGTCGATGATAGGGAAGGGCGAGGAGCGAAAAGAATAGGGCAGCGCAAAAAGATAGTTCAGAGATTTCTAAACTATTGCGCGCAGGTCTATAGGAAGAATTAGGGGGGAGGAGGGCTTCAAAGGCCCCGGATCGGCCCAGTGGCAAGCCAGTCGTTAAGAAACCTTCAAGTGCCTCTCCTCAATTCTCCGTCGGCCTGTGAAGGTAGCTTTCAAGCAGGGTGACAACCTCAGTGAGTTAAGGCTTTTTGTAGGAGCGAGCTTGCTCGCGAAGAACCCACAGGCGCCGCGTTGATTCAGGCAACACGCGTTATCGTTGAGGTTTTTCGCGAGCAAGCTCGCTCCTACAGAAGGCGATGTACGCTTAATTGAAACGGCATTAAGGCTTGCCCTTATGCCGTTCAGTTAAGGCTTTTTGTAGGAGCGAGCTTGCTCGCGAAGCACTCACAGGCGCCGCGTTGATTCAGGCAACACGCGTTATCGTTGAGGTTTTTCGCGAGCAAGCTCGCTCCTACAGAAGGCGATGTACGCTCAACTGAACGGCATTAGGGCTTGCCCCGCGATGGGCCCGTTCTCGACCTGAGCCGGGTCATGAAGAAGAGGCGTGTGCTTGATCGGCTGTAACCCAGGATTTTGAGAACCCTTGGCCAGAAACCAGGTTAGAGTGTTCATCAATACCTTTTCATCAGCCCCCTTCACTCGATTCGCGTCGTCGCGCCAAGCCGTTCCGGCGAACGAACAGGGCCCAAAAAACCGTCTATCAATCGTTGTCTGGAATATGAATCGTCCGCTGTTTGTTTCTCTCGATGGCCCCAAGGGCGCCGGCAAAACCACGTTGCTGGAGGCCGTGACGAAAGTACTGAGGGCAGACAACCAAAAGGTCATCCGCCTGTGCGAGAAAAAAAGCGATCCCTCCAGGGGTGAAACAATGGCCCTCGTCAACCAACTCGTCAGGGACCCCAACCGGGATCTGGAATGGGAGGTGTGTGAGCGCTTTGCTGATAGCCGTGCCTGGATCTCCCGGCACGTGCTGGATAAACAGCCGCCAGGCAGCATCATTTTGATAGACCGCTGGTACCCCTCCGATGCCGCGTTTCGCCGGATAATCCCGTTTGCACATATCCTGCAATTGAACATCGATCGAAACGTGCGAGTGCCAGACCTGCATGTCGGCGTTGTCACCGCCCCCGAGATTTCATGGGGCAGGGCAGCCGCGCGACGGCGTGGGCTGGGCAGTACAGTGACCCAGACACTGGAAGAACATAGTGCCTGTACCCAGGCGTTTGAACGCGCGATGGCCGACAACGACTGGGTTTTATGCCGCAATGAAGGAACGATCGAAGAGGCCACGAGGCGGGTGATTTCCAGGATTTACCCTTTGATAGGGCTGGGGCCAGGTGGATAACGGCGTGCAGACCTACACCGCACACCTGCACATCGTGCCTTGGGCAAAGCCGGTCGCTGGCTTCTGGATGATCTGGCTCGGCGTCTGGGTCGGTGATCTCCACCGTTCCTCCACACGCACTCAGCTGAGTCTCCACACCCCGTCCGTACAATCGCTCCTTACACAGAGGAGTGGCTCATGTCTTTCACTAACGGTCTTAGCGGTATTAACGCAGCCAATAAGCAACTGGACGTGGCTGGCAACAACATCGCGAACGTGGCAACCACGGGGTTCAAATCGTCCCGTGCTGAATTCGCCGATGTCTATTCAACAACACTGCTGGGGACGGTCAGCAGTGCGATAGGCCGGGGCGTGCGCCTGGCGAATGTCTCCCAGCAGTTCAACCAAGGTGACCTCAAAAATACCGGTAACGCCCTTGATCTCAGCATTCGAGGGAGCGGTTTTTTTGTGCTGGGCGACAATGGATCACTGAGTTACTCACGGGCGGGTGCGTTCAAGGTCAATGCCGAGAACGTTGTGGTCGACAACACCGGCCACCGTCTTCAAGGCTATGGCGCGGATCTCAACGGCAATATCGCCAAGGGTGCGCTGGCTGATCTGAAGATCGACAAGTCCCACCTTGCACCTCACGCCACCACGCGTGTCGAACAGACCGTGAATCTGAACTCAGCGCAACGCCTCCCCAGCGTGGCGACATTTAATCCCGCAGATCCCAACAGTTACAACCACATGGTCGCCACGCCTGTCTATGACTCACAAGGCAACAGGCACGCCATGGAACAGTATTACGTCAAACTTCCGCTCGCCAACTCATGGACGGTACACACCTTCATCGACGGGCGCAGCCCGGCAGATCCTGTTCAGCAACCCCCCGTGGGCCTCAAAGCCGACCTCACGTTTAACGCCAACGGCACCCTCGGCTCGCTGACGGCGGGGACAGGCTGGAGCAAAACCGGAAACACGCTGACGTTGACGGGGTGGCGACCCGGCGTGATGAACAACGCCAGCGGTCATCCACCGAGCTGGAGTCTTAACGGCGCTCGCGGGGCCGTGCCGGGCATAGCGCTTGATTTTGGCAAGACCACTTCGTTCGCGGCCGCGTCTACTCATACGGCGCCGGCGCAGGACGGTTATCCCAGCGGGCAGATCAGCGGCCTGACGATCGACGCCACCGGCATCATGAATGCGAATTTCAGCAACGGGCAAACCAAGGCGATTGGCCAAGTGGCACTGGCCAGTTTCACCAATGAGCAGGGCTTGCAACCTGCGGGTGGAACGCGATGGAAGGAGACATTCGCTTCGGGCCTACCCGGAATCGACGCGCCTGGGGCGGACTCTGCGGGGGTAATCGTGTCCAACTCGCTGGAGGCGTCCAACGTCGATTTGACCAATGAGTTGGTCAACCTGATCCAAGCGCAACGCAATTATCAGGCGAATGCAAAGACCCTGACGACCCAGAACAAATTGCTCCAGACCGTTATCCAGATGAAGTAACTCGCTCACCCGTCGTGCCGTTCTCAATCCCCATCAATCAGCCAGGTAGTGTGCGCTGAGTCGCGCGCTCAGGAGTCAACATGCTTCCAGCCCTTTACGTAGCCAAGACGGGTCTGTCCGCCCAAGACACCAACCTCACTACAATTTCCAATAACCTTGCGAATGTCTCGACAACCGGTTTCAAGCGTGACCGCGCTGAGTTTCAGGACCTGCTGTACCAGACTCATCGACAGCCCGGTGCAGCGTCCACACAAAACAGCGAGTTGCCCTCCGGCCTGCAAACGGGCACCGGCGTACGCATTGTGGGCACGCAGAAAAACTTCTCGGCGGGCGGTCTGCAGGCCACCGGGCAACCCTTGGATATGGCGATCAACGGTCGCGGTTTTTTCCAGATCCAGCAACCGGATGGCACGACTTCCTATACGCGCGACGGCACGTTTCACCTGGACGCCAATGGCCGCATCGTGAATGCGAACGGCTTTGCGCTTGAGCCTGCCATTGTGGTTCCAGCCAACGCCCAGACCTTCACGGTTGGCCGCGATGGCACGGTCTCCATCAGTGTGGCCGGGAACCCGGCGACCCAGGTCATCGGCAATATTCAAACGGCTGACTTCATCAATCCGGCGGGGCTGCAGGCGATCGGCGGCAATCTGTTTCTCGAAACAGCGGCCAGCTCGGCCCCGCAGGTCGGTACGCCTGGCCTGGCGGGGTTGGGCACCCTTTTGCAAAACAGCCTGGAAACGTCCAACGTCAGCACGGTTGAAGAAATGGTCAACATGATCACGACGCAGCGTGCATACGAAATGAACGCCAAGGTGATCAAGGCGGCTGACGGGATGCTGAGCAACCTTACCCAGAAGCTCTGATGGTGGTTGGATTTGAGCACGGTTGCAGCGCAATACGAGGGGCGATGCTGGAGGTGCATCATGGGTGGCAGGCAGGACAGGGCGCCGTCAAGGAGCCCTGCCCTGGAGCAGGTTATTTCATATCCTTGGCCTGCACCCACAGCACCGCGTCCTGGGAGATGTGCTTGCCTTTATAGGTTTTAGTCTTACCAATGTTCAGCGCTGCAATTCCCCACCAGCCGGCACGGGGAAGGCCGATGGTGACGACGCCCTGGGCATCCGAATAGGTACTCAGGGATTTGAACGAGGCTTGGGGGGCCGTGACATAGTCCTGCTGGCCGAAGGCGTTGCCTTTGATATCGACCGCATGGTTGAGGTATTCGATTTCGATCTCGGCGAACGGCACGGGCTCGCCGTCGGCCAGCACCAAGGCGCGGAACACGCCGCCGGTCCAGTTGGCATAGGGCTTGTTCAAGGGTTGGATTTCAACCGGCAGGCCTTGCGGTTCCGACCAGTTGCCGGGTACGCCACCGACGTTCACGATCAGCTTGGTGAACTGCTGGATATACACGTCTTCGGCGGTTTCCAGGTAGGGCTCGGGTTCAAGTACAAAGACATGGTCCCCCAGGGAGCGCACCAATTCCCGTGGAATCGATGCACGATAGGCGTTCGCCTGATTATCGCGGCTCTGCCACTGCACGGGTCGCAGGTATTTACGCAGGTCGATTTTCTCCCCGCCGTGAGCGCTGACCTGGCTGAAGACGAGGGGCTGCCCCATGTTCATCGTCGGCCCGGCAGAGAACGGGTGGGTGAATACGATGGCGAATTCCAGGTTGTCCGCGCGCGGCAGCGCCGTTTCGTCCACGTACATTCACCCAGTCGTCGTGCTCGATATAGCAGTCGAAAACGGGGCCGTGGGCCAAGGCGGCCTGGCAGAACAGCAGGGCACCTGCCAGCAGTAGCGGGTGGGCCAGATCTCGGGTTTTCATCAGGCTTGAGTCTCCAGGGTCGACGTTGATCACTGCGGCGTCGCGGCTTGAACGCCAGCCGCGGGAGCGCCGGCCGGCGCGAAGGCCGACAGCAAGGCATCCAGGTTGGAACTCAGCAGCGCTTCGTAGCCGTTGGCTGCGTTGGCAAGCATGCCCGGGTTGCCGATATCCAGGATCAGCAGGCGTGCGCCGCCGTCCTTGATGGCCTGGGCAATCCTGGCGTCAGGCGCCCACTTATGGAGTACCCGTAACTACGTCGGTGACCCGGAGAAAGAGCCCGGCAGCATGCGCTGGCAGGAGGGCTACGCCAAATATGGCCTCAACGGCACGACCGACAAGATCATCGCGGGCTCCGTCTATGGCGGTTTCAGCCTGCTCAGCAGCGGCACCTGGGGCGACGGGGACGCAGGGGCGATCACCGCGGGCAATGAGCGCCGTACTGACGTGGAAGATGCTTTCCTCGGCTGGAGATCAGGCGACCTGCTGCCCGCCCTGGGCAAGGACGGTGTGGATTTCTCTTTCGGTCGCCAGTTGGTGACGGTGGACGGTTTCCTGATCACCGATGATGGCTACAACCCAGGCAAGGCGTTCAACCCCATCGAGGGCGTGCGCGATGGCCGGTTCGACAGGGGGGGCGCCTTTTACCTTGGCCAACGCCTGGCGTTTGGCAACACGGCGGTGCTGAAGCTGGGCGGCAAGGAAGGGCTGCACGGCAGCTTGATATGGTTGAAATCCGATAACCCCGGGCAGTCCAAGACCGAACTGGCAGTGGGCACTATCGACTACACCACCGCCATCGGTTCGATCGGTTCGACCTACATACACGGCCTGGATGTGGATGAGAAATATGCCTTCGCAGATCGGCTTGAACGCAAGGGCATGAATGTCTACAGCATTCGCGGGCAGGGCAACGCCGGGATTGAGAACGCCGACTTCGCATTCGAGGTGGCGCGCCAGGAAAAACGTTCCGGTTCACAGCGGGCGATGTTCTTCGACGCGGGCTACACCTTCACCGATGTGCGATGGCAGCCGACGGTCAGTTATCGCTATTCGCGCTATTCCGAAGGATGGGACTTCCTGTTCCAGGGCGGCTTTCGCAAACGCTACCAGGGTGAAGTCGCGTCCAACTACGCCGGTTCAGTGACGTCGAATATGCAGATCAACGACGTGCTGCTCTCTGTCCGGCCCACCGAGAAATTGACCCTGAACGCGATGGCCTTCGACTACCATCAACTGTCCCGTCGCAATGAACGGGACTTCGCGGCGCGGGAGGTCGACCTGTTTCTGGATTGGATGGTCACGGATAACATCACGCTTTCGCCGTTGATCGGCCTCTATAAACCTGAGAAGTGGTTAGGCAACGGGGGCGGGCAGAGCGGCAGCGCGTCGACCAACACGTACATGCAGTTCATTGTGTGGGCGACGTTCTGAGTTGTCATTGAGGGCTGTTGCGGGGCCAGGCAGGCGTTGACGTTTTGCGTCAACGCCTCATCCATTCAGAGCATGCGGCGCAGCACATCGTTGCGCGGGTCGCGGTCGTAGAAGCGATGCTTGAGGGCGCCCGCCACATGCAGCACGATCAGGACAAGCAAGCTATAGGCGAGGACTTTGTGCAGCCATTGGAACACGACGAACCAATCGTCATTCTTTGGCAACAGCTCGGGCAGGTTAACCCCAAAAAAGAACACGCCGTCGCTCATGGTGAACGTGCTCGACATGGAGTACCCCATCAACGGCACGATCACCAACAGCACATACATGGCGCGCTGAATCAGGCGTGACAGGAACCTTTCATAGCCCGCCAGGGTTTCCAGCGGCTGCGGCAAATTGGGGGTGCGAAAGCGCACGGCGAGCTGAGTCAGGACCACCAGGAACGTCAACACCCCGAAGGACTTGTGCCAGGGGTAATACAGCTCGAATTTGCTCGCCACCTCATCATTCATTCCAGTCATATGCCAGCCGGCCCAGAGCAGGCCCAGCACGAGCACGGCACGCACCCAGTGCAACACGCGCAGGGAGGTCGGGTACCGATCGATTGTCGGTTGATCTATTGGGTTCATGTCAGGTTCTCCACGGATCGATGCACGGTTGAATGGCCACCCTCAACGTTGGAGGGTGGCTCGGTCAGGACAACGAATAGGCTCAGGCGGGCAGGAGGACGGTGATGACTTTCTCCTCGGTGTAGGCCAGCGCGCCGCTGAACCCACCTTCACGTCCGATACCGCTGGTCTTGACGCCGCCCCAAGGCAGGTTGGCGTCCAATGGGCTCCAGCAGTTGATGCCCACGGCGCCAGCTTTCACCGCCGCAGCAACGCGGTGCGCTCGTACCAGGTCGCTGGTCCAGACCGTGGCCGCCAGGCCGTAGCTGCTGTCGTTGGCCAGGGCGACCGCTTCGTCTTCGCTGTCGAACGTAATCAGCGTGCCGACGGGGCCGAAGATCTCATCCCGGGCGATTTCCATGTCGTTGCGGGCGTTGGCGAAGATCGTCGGACGCACGAACCAGCCCTGCTTGGGTGCCGAGACGCCGCCGGCCAGCAGCGTGGCGCCTTGGTCGATGCCCAGTTGGATGTAGCGGTTGACGCGATCGAATTGAGCCTTCTTGGCCACCGGCCCCATCTGTACGCCGGGCTCGCGAGGGTCGCCCACGCTCACTGCCTGTGCGGCTTCGGCCAGCGCTGCACCAAAACGGTCGGCGAGGCTGCGTTGCACCAGGATCCGCGAACCGGCCGCACACACCTGGCCCTGGTTGGCGAACAGGCCGAGGGTACAGCCGCGCAGGGCGTCGTCGAAGGACGCATCATCGAACACAATCTGCGGGCTCTTGCCGCCCAATTCCAAGGCCACGCGCTTGAACAACACACCGGCGGTGCGCTGGATTTCACGCCCAGCCTCGGGGCTGCCGGTGAAGCTGATCTTGGCAATATCCGGGTGTTCGCACAGGGCGCGCCCCACTTCATTGCCGTAGCCGGTGACCACGTTGATCACGCCGTCCGGGAAGCCCGCTTCCTGCGCCAGCAGCGCCAGGTGCAGAGCCGACTGCGGGGTTTCTTCCGATGGCTTGACCACGACGGTACAGCCCGCCGCCAGCAACGCAGCGAGCTTCCACACCGTGATCATCAACGGCGAGTTCCAGGGCACGATGGCACCCACCACGCCGACCGGCTCGCGCACCGTGTAAGACAGGGTTTTGGTGCCGAAGTAACCCCCGGTGGGAATGGTGCGACCTTCAAGCTGGTTGGCCCAGCCCGCGGCGGCGCGCAGGTTGGCGATCGCGTTGGGCAGGTCCATCCGGCGCGGCTCGATGGGGGAGCGGCCGATAGCGTTGGCGTCCAGATCGGCCAGCAGTTCAGTGTCGCGCTCAACCAGGTCGGCCAGTTTCGACAACAGTCGGCCACGCGCGGCGCCGTCGAGTTGGCTCCACTCGCCGCGTTCCAGTTGCTGGCGTGCAGCGGCCACCGCACGGTCGACATCCTCGCGGGTGCCTCGCGCGGAGCTGCCGTACACCTGTTCATTCACGGGGTTGACCAGGTTGATACGACGACGGTCGAAGGCTTCGCAGGACACACCTTCGATGAAATGATTCAAGTGCTCAGTCATATTGCGGTCCTCGAGTAATGGGCAAGGTCATGCTTTGAGAGAAGCCAGGGCGTCGCCGAAGATATCCAGGGCCTTGAAGAACAGCTCGCGAGATATGGTCAGCGAAGGCATGACGCGCATGACGTTGCTGTAGCGGCCACATGGAATCATCAGCACACCGTGGTTGAGCAGGTAGCCCATCAGTTGGCCGATCTTCTCGCCCGCCAGGGGCGCCTTGGTGAGTGGGTCTTCGATCAGTTCGATACCGATCATCAGGCCGCGCCCGCGCACTTCGCCGACCAACGGGCTGTTGAAGGCGCGAATATGCGCCTGTGCCTCCAGGCCCAGGGTGTGGGCGCGGTTGAGGAGGTCAAGGTCCGGGTCCTGGAGGATGCTGATGTTGGTCAGTGCCACCGCGGCCGACAACGAGTTGGCGGCGAACGTGTTGGGCATGGAACCGTCGGGAATCTGCGCCGCCAGGTCCGAGCGCATGATCAGGCCGGCCATGGGCAGGTCGCTGCCGATGCCTTTGCCGAAGGTGAGCATGTCGGGCTTCACGCCGGAATGTTCGACCGCCCACATCTTGCCGGTGCGACCGGCACCCGATTGCACTTCATCGACAATCAGTAATGTGCCGCTGCGGTCGCAGGCCTTGCGCAGCAGTTGCAGGAACTCCGCAGAGGGTGGCACGTAGCCGCCTTCGCCCTGTACCGGCTCCACGATCACGGCAGCCACGTCATCGGCCGCGGTGTAGGGGGTGTTCAACAGATAGTCGATGTACTCACCAGCGATCTGCTCGGCGCTCTTGTGGGTGGTGTCGAAAGGGAAGCGGTAGGCGTAAGGGTAGGGCGCGTGAATCACCCCACCCATCTGGGCACCAAAGCCCTTGCGGTAGGCCGTGCCGGTGGTCAGCGAACCGGAAGCGTGCCACACGCCGTGGTAGCCGCCGTGGAAGGCGATGATCTGGTGCCGCCCGGTGACGCGCTTGGCGAACTTGATCGCCGCCTCCAACGCATCACTGCCGCTTTGCGTGAAGAAGGTAACGCAGTCGCCACGCAAACCCTCGGGCGCGATTTCGGAAAGCTTGGCAGCCAACTCGGTACGCCGGGTGCTGTTGATTTCCAGGGCATGCATCAGCACTTCGGACTGTTCGCGAATCGCTTGCACCACTTTGGGGTGGCAGCGGCCCACGCTGCTGACACCGACGCCTGCGGACAGGTCGATGTAGGTGTTGCCGTCGGGGTCTTTGAAGGTCGCACCGAAGGCACGGTCCATGGCCACCGGCATACGTCCGCCGCCGCGCGCCATCGACTCGGTGCGCGCCGACAGCGCCAGGGCTTCGCGGGTCTTGGGGCCGGGCAGTTCGCCGGAAATAATCTGCGGGGCATCTGCAAAGTGCAGGGATTGAAATTTGGCTTCACTCATGACGGTCTCTCTGGAATGTCTATTTAAGTGTGCCGATCATCTCCGGCGCGCGTTCCAGGCCGGTATCCCGAATCGGCACATGGTTTGCTTGCATTCCAGCACATAAACAATTTGCAGGACTTTTGCGATGTGCGACTATCAATTGGATCGCCGATCTAAAAAAAACAAAAATATTGGTAGAGGCATGTCCCAATGAAAAACCAAACGATCAGCCATTTTCGCGATATCCATGTCCATGCAGCCACCATCCAGCAGTGGAACCAGGACTACAGCCAGTTAACCTCGGGCTGCGCCGAGAGCACGTTGATGCAACTGACAACCTCGGGTTGCCACCTGTTTCTCGAACAGATCAACCAGCGCGTGGTACAGAACGGCGTGGCGCCTAAAGGCAAGATGTGCTTTGCCGTGCCGATCAACGTCCCGGGATCGATTCGCATGCAGGGGCGCGAGGTAGATGACAGCAGCCTGTTCTTTCTCCATGGCGGCGAGGAATTCATGTTCCATATGCCGATGGGCATGGAGCTGCTTTCCATCACCTTCGAGCGTGAATTATTCGATGAGGCGTTGGAGCAGACCGCTTCGGCGAAGGAACTCAACCGGTTGCTGCGCCAGCCGGTGATCAGGGTTTCCCCCCAGCGATTTGCACAGGCCCGGCGCCGATTGCTGGCGCTTTTCTCCCAGGCACTGGTGTACGAAGATCTCGATAGCACGCTGGATCAAGAGCGCGAGGCGGCGTTGGAGCAGGCGATGCTCAGCGAGTTGTTGCAACTGATGATCGACCCAGCCTGCGACAAGCAACAGCGCAGTCCCAGCTCCACGCGCAGTTTTATCGTAGAGAAATGCCACCGCCTGGCGACCGGCGAAATGATCAACGTGCCCAGCGTGATCGATTTATGCCAACGCCTTCAGGTGAGCCGACGCACGGTGCAGAACAGCTTCCGCTCGGTCGCCGAGACCACTCCACTGAATTACTTGCGCTCCGTGAGGCTTAACGGTGTCCGTCGAGCCTTGATGTCTACCCGCGCCTGCGAGCTGTCGATTGGCGATGCCGCGGCCCAGTGGGGCTTTTATCACCTGAGCCATTTTGCCGCGGAATACCAAGAGCTGTTCGCGGAATTGCCATCCCAGACTGCCCGCGCCGCCATCACGAGTTGTGTGCGGGCCTGACAAACAACGCTAGAAAGACCTGAAATAGCCTGCGTCATCAGCTCTGAATGCGCAGGAGCTTCGCTGTGGGTGCTTGAGTTACCGATTTGGGATATCGGGGCGTTGCGGCGCAGGCATAGGATCAGTGCCAGCGTGCAATAAGAACGACAAGCTGTTTGGTGACGCTGCGTAGCCGGCTGCACCGATCCTAAAGCGACTGCCTCATACAATAAGGTCAACAACATGAGTGTATTTAACCCGGTCAACAGCTCCACGGAGCTCAAGCGTGGTGCCCTGGGTGTGGGCTTCATTATCTTCTTCGTGGTGTCGGCGGCAAGCCCGCTGAGCGTGATCGCCGGCGGTTTCCCCATTGGCATCATGCTGGGCAATGGCGCCGGTACCCCGGCCTTGCTGATCCTCGCCTTGCTGGTGCTGCTGGCGTTCTCGGTGGGTTACACCACCATGTCGCGCCACGTGACCAATGCCGGTGGTTTTTACGCGTTCACGTCCCGAGGCCTGGGTGGCCTGGCGGGCGGTGCCGCCGGGGTGCTGGCGATGTTTGCCTACAACATCCTGCAGGTCGGGTTGTACGGGATGTTCGGCGGGGTGGTCAGCGGCACCATGGAGGCTGCCTTCGGCCTGGCGTTGCCCTGGTGGGCTTACTCGCTGATGGCGATGGCGAGCATCGCGATCCTGGGCTATCGCAAGATTGACCTGTCAGCACGGGTGCTGTCGGTGATGGTGATCGCCGAATACCTGGCGATCCTGGTCCTGGACTTCGCCATCCTCAAGTCCGGCGGCGACAGCGGCATCAACCTTGATTCGTTCAGCAGTAGTCATGTGTTCAGTGGCACGCCGTCAATCGGCCTGCTGTTCTGTTTCGCCGCCTTTATCGGCTTCGAGGCCACGACCATCTACGGCGAAGAGGCCAAGGACCCCAAGCGCACCATTCCGATTGCGACTTACTGCTCGGTGTTGCTGATTGGGGCGTTCTACGCATTGTCGGTGTGGTCGATGGTGGTGGGCGTGGGCGCGGATAAAATCGTGCCGATGCTGCAGGCCTTGCAGGACCCGACCACCTTTATCTATGGCATGTCCGACCACTTTGTCGGCCCGCACCTGACAAAGATTATCCGTGTCCTGTTCATGGTCAGTATCTACGCCGGGCTGTTGGCCTTTCATAACGCCGCCGCGCGCTACTTCTATGCGATCGGCCGTGACGGTTTGCTGCACAGCCAGTTAGGCACGACCCACCGCGTGCACCAGAGCCCGCATATGGGCTCGGCGTTGCAGAGCCTGATCTCGGCCGTGGTGGTGCTGATTTTCGCTGCGCTGGATGCCGATCCGATCCTGCAACTGTTTGCCTGGCTGTCCAACCTGGCCACGCTCTGCGTGATTTTGCTGATGGCGCTCACTTCGGCAGCGGTGCTGATGTACTTCCGAGGTCAACCGCAGCTCAAGGTCGGGGTTTGGCGTGGGCAGATTTTCCCCGGTTTCTCTTGCCTGGCCCTGTTGGCAGTGCTGATCCTTGCCGTGGTGCATTTCGACGTGCTCACCGGCGCCAGCCGATTGCTGTCCTACAGTCTCTGCGCGATTATTCCATTGGCCTTGCTGGGCGGCGTATTCCTCGCGGCGCGGTTGCGCAAGGCATCGCCAGAGCGGTTCCTGGCCTTGGGCAGCCACAAGCTCTAAGGCGCGGCCCGCGGTGGTTGATGGCTCAGCTTGACCAGCAGCGCTGCGATCAAAAGCAGCGCTGCCGACGCCACCAGCACCGCAACAAAGCCCGCATCGAATGCCGAGCGGGCGAATGCGCGCAGCATCGCGGCGCCTTCGGGCGACAAGGTTTCGGCGACCACCAGCGCATCGTCCAGACTGTCGAATGTCGCGGGATTGCGGCTCAGCCACGCTGGAATCGCCAGGCCCGCCGAGTACGCATAAATCGCCGACAACAGGCTGCCCGACAGCGTCACACCGACGGCACCGCCCAATTCAAACGACACCTCCTCGACGGAGGCGGCCATGCCGGCCTGATCGGCCGGTACGCTGAGCATGATGGTGCTGGACGACGCCGTCAGTGCTGCGCCAATGGTAAGCCCCAGCAGCCCAAGAACGATCAGTTGCAGGTACACCGCCGCCTCATACAACAGCAGGTAAGCCAGCATCGACGCCGCGGATAGCAGCAGCGTCCAGAACAGCATCCGCTGGTTCCCCAGGCGAGGCAGGTAGTAACCGGCAAGCGGCCCGGAGATAAACGAGCCCAGCGGTAGCGGGAGGATGAACAATGCGGCTTCCAGTGGCGACAGGCCCAGCACCAGTTGCAGGCGTTGGCTGAACACCAGCTCCATGCCGATCAACGCAGCAGCCGACACAACCGCCGCAATCACCGCGTTCCTGAAACCGGAGGAACTGAACAGCGCCAGGTCGAGCATCGGTTGGATCGCGCGGCGCTGGCGCCGAATGAATAGCGTCAGGAACAGCGCGCCCAGCACCAGTGCGATCAGCATGCCTTCGAAAGAGGGCGTGCGCTTGCCGAGTTCCTTCACCGCATACGCTACGCTGATCAAGCCGATCATCACCTGCAGCGATCCCAGCCAGTCCCAGCGTTTGCTCGCATCCCCGGGGTTATTCGGGATCAATAGCGCGCCGACGACCAACGCGACCAGCACAATCGGCACGTTGATCAGGAACACCGAGCCCCACCAGAAATGCTCCAGCAGCAAACCGCCGATCACCGGGCCGAACGCCGCGCCGCCTGACGCCACCGAGGCCCAGATGCCGAACGCCATGGCCTGTTCACGCGGGTCGGTGAACGTCACCCGCACGATCGCCAGCGTGGCGGGCATCATCATCGACGCGCCGACTGCGAGGAAACCACGTGCACCGATCAATACAGCGGCGGAGGTTGAAAACGCCGCCATCAGCGAGAACAGGCCGAACACACCGAGCCCGCCGATGAACAGGCGTTTGTGCCCGAGACGGTCACCGAGTGTCCCCATGCCCAGCAGCAGGCCAGCGGCGATCAGCGCATAGATGTTGACGATCCAGAGCTTTTCCGAGGCTGAAGCATTCAGCTCTCGGGTCAGCGTGGGCAGGGCGGTGTAGAGCACCGTCATGTCGATGACGATAAGCAGCAATGCGCTGGAAATAATCGCGAGGATCAGCCAGCGGCGTGAAAAAGTCATGGGTGGTGCTCATTGAAGGCGAATGGGAGGGCGGCCACTGTAGCTCAGTCAGGCGACATACCCTTTACACGCGGAAGTGCCTGACCAGTTGCTGCTGGTGATTGGCCATTTGATGCAGTAAATCACTGGCCTCCGACGCCTCGTTCATCCGGCCGGCGAGTGTTTCGCTGATGCCACGAATGTCACTGACCCGATGGCTGATATCGTCTATCACGCCACTTTGCTCCAGTGCCGCGCTGGCGATCTGCTGATTCATCTGTTCGATCACATCCACGGCCTTCGAAATGCTCTCCAGCGCCACCCGGGTTTGTTGTACCTGGATCACGCTGCCGCCGGCTTGTTCGCGGCTTAGTTGGGTGCTGTGCACCACATCCTGGCTCAGCTGTTGCAAGGTTTCGATCACCGTGCGTACCTGTTCGACCGAGCTCTGGGTGTTACTCGCCAGGTGCCTGACTTCGTCGGCCACCACCGCGAAACCACGGCCCTGTTCGCCGGCCCTGGCCGCTTCGATGGCTGCATTCAACGCCAGCAGATTGGTCTGCTGCGCGATGGCGCTGATGACGTCCAGTACCTGGCCGATCTGGGCGCTGCTATGGGCCAGCGCGTTGACTTGTTGGAGGGTGGTTTCCAGGCGCTGATCAAGGGCCTCAATGCCGCGCTCGGCGGTTGAGAACACCGCCTGGCCTGATCGGCTCGCGCTTTCTGCGGTGGTAGCTGCGTTGGCGGCGCTGTGGGAGTGACGTGCCACTTCCTGGGCGCTGGCGCTCATTTCGTGCAAAGCGGTCGCCGCCAGCTCGACTTCGCGGTATTGACGCTGCATGCCAACACTGACTTCGCGGGCAATGCCTGACGATGTATCGGCGCTGTTTCGGGTGTCCATCGACGCGGTCTGGATATCGCGAATAATGGGCTGCAACGTGTCCAGGAAGCGATTGACCCCAGTGGCCAAATGCCCCAACTCGTCGCGCCTGCCGGCGGGCAGGCGCTGGGTGAGGTCGCCGTCACCTTCGACAATGGCATCGAGCAGCTCGGCCATTTTGATCAATGGACGTGTCACGCCGTAAGCGGCGAGCCAGATCAGCAGCATACCCAGGATGCTGGCAAAAATGCCCAAGCCCAGGTTAAGCCAGTTGGCCTCGCGGCTTTTAGCGTCCAGTTCGCTTTGCATCAGTCGGGCAGACGCCTGCACCCGTGCTTGCGCAACCTTGATCTCCAGTTGCCAGGCCGGGTTGCCCGCCACGGGCTGAAGGGGCTGGCGTATATCGAGCGTGTCCCCCGAGACGTTGCCGCTGCGTCCTGCCACTTGGCCCGCGGCCGACATAATGGTGACTTCGTTGTTGCCCTGGTACAGGTCCTGACCGAGGTCGGCAGCCAGCTTCTGTAGGGTGTCGAGGCTAATATCCATGCCCACCACACCGAGCACTTTGCCGTTGACGATCAAGGGGATGGAAATGCTGCTCATCAGGGATTTCTGGCCTTCCACTTCGATGGTGTACGGCTCGACCACACACACCCGTCTTTGTGCTTGAGGGCAAGCGTACCAGGCGTTTCCCGGTTCGCTGCCGGGGGGCGCGGTGTTCGCGGCGATTTGTGCCTCGCTCAGTACCTCTTGCACCAGTTGCCCCGGCTGACTCTGTGACCAATACAGCGCGAAGCGCCCGGTTTCATTGCCTGCCATGGCGCGTTGGTCGCGCCAGGCGGCGTCAGTGCCGGCCAACGCATCCGGCAGCATGATGACGTACAGGCCGAGCACTTTTTCGCGCTGTTTCAGGGCTTCGCGGGCGCTGCTGATCAGGGCTTCGCGCAATTGCGCGACCGTCAGGCGACCGTTGAGCGTTTGCTCGCGCAGTTGCAGAACCTGTTGCGCAAACCCTTCGCCATATAGCGCGGTTTCACTGAAAAAGCGCTCCACCTGTTGGCCATGCGCCATGGCCTGGGCCTGCAAGCGCTCCAGCGCAGCGTGGGCGAGCAACTCGCTGCTCTGCTCTTTAAGCAGCTTTGCACTGGCTTGATTCTGATACGCGCTGGCGCCAATCAGGGCCGCCACTACTGTCAGCAGGCAGAGCCCGCTGAGCAGGGTGATACGCCATTGAATGGTGAGGTGAGCTAGATGCATGGTCGGGGCGTCCTACAAGTGGGCTTCGCGATGATGGGCTGGGGGGCGAGCCCTCATTCTTATTCTGGTTGCCGGCATCCGGGCATAGCACGGCTGAGGCTAGGTTGCAGGCATGACAGGCCAGGCGGCTATCCCAAATCGGCAACTGCGCCGGGATTGAGCGTGCCGCCTCGACCTGTTTTGGGGCGGGGCTTCGGATGCTACCGATTTGGGATAGCGAGCGGCTCAAGGGCGGGCATAGGATCAAATTCAGCGCGCAACTAAAACAAAACGCTAACCGGTGCCGATGCGGTGTGGTCGGGCCAACCCTAAAGCGACTGCCTCATAGAATAAGGTCAACAACATGAGTGTATCTATCCCGGTCAACAGCTCCACGGAGCTCAAGCGTGGTGCCCTGGGTGTGGGCTTCATTATCTTTTTCGTGATTTCGGCGGCGAGCCCGCTGAGTGTGATCGCCGGCGGTTTCCCCATCGGCATCATGCTGGGCAACGGTGCCGGTACCCCGGCCTTGCTGATCCTCGCCTTGCTGGTGCTGCTGGCGTTCTCGGTGGGCTACACCACCATGTCGCGCCACGTGACCAATGCCGGTGGTTTTTACGCGTTCACGTCCCGAGGCCTGGGTGGCCTGGCGGGCGGTGCCGCCGGGGTGCTGGCGATGTTTGCCTACAACATCCTGCAGGTCGGGTTGTACGGGATGTTCGGCGGGGTGGTCAGCGGCACCATGGAGGCTGCCTTCGGCCTGGCGTTGCCCTGGTGGGCTTACTCGCTGATGGCGATGGCGAGCATCGCGATCCTGGGCTATCGCAAGATTGACCTGTCAGCACGGGTGCTGTCGGTGATGGTGATCGCCGAATACCTGGCGATCCTGGTCCTGGACTTCGCCATCCTCAAGTCCGGCGGCGACAGCGGCATCAACCTTGATTCGTTCAGCAGTAGTCATGTGTTCAGTGGCACGCCGTCAATCGGCCTGCTGTTCTGTTTCGCCGCCTTTATCGGCTTCGAGGCCACGACCATCTACGGCGAAGAGGCCAAGGACCCCAAGCGCACCATTCCGATTGCGACTTACTGCTCGGTGTTGCTGATTGGGGCGTTCTACGCATTGTCGGTGTGGTCGATGGTGGTGGGCGTGGGTTCGGACAAGATCGTGCCGCTGCTGCAATCCTTGCAGGACCCGACCACGTTTATCTACGGCATGTCCGACCACTTTGTCGGGCCGCAACTGACCCAGATCATTCGCGTGCTGTTCATGGTCAGTATCTATGCCGGCCTGTTGGCCTTTCACAACGCCGCCGCGCGTTACTTCTATGCCATCGGCCGTGATGGCTTGTTGCACAGCCTGCTGGGCACGACCCACCGCGTGCACCAGAGCCCGCATATGGGCTCGGCGTTGCAGAGCCTGATCGCAGCGGTGGTGGTGCTGATTTTCGCCGCGATGGATGCCGATCCGATCCTGCAACTGTTTGCCTGGCTGTCCAACCTGGCCACGCTGTGCGTGATTTTGCTGATGGCACTGACCTCTGTGGCGGTGTGCGTCTACTTCCATCGCCATCCCGAGCTTAACGTCGGGCTCTTGCGCGGACGTATCCTGCCCGGTTTCTCCTGCCTGGCGTTGTTCCTGGTGCTGGTGCTGGCGGTGGTGCATTTCGATGTACTGACCGGTGCCAGCCAACTGCTGTCATACAGCCTCTGCGCGATTATTCCCGCGGCCCTGATCATCGGCATCGTGCTCGCCGCGCGGCTGCGAAGGATCTCCCCGCAACGGTTTCTCGCCTTGGGCAGCCACAAGCTCTAAGAACGCTCCAGTTAATCAGACAATTACCGCCTGTCGTTGCTCGACAGGGTGGGTCTGCACGTGAAAGGAAGGTTTCAAATGCACAACTACAAGATGCTCATCGATGGCGCTCAAGTGGCCGGCGAACAAGGTCAGTTTGACGTGATCAACCCGGCCACGGGTGTCGCATTTGCCCAATGCCCGGCAGGATCCCTGGGGCAACTCGACCAGGCAGTCGACGCTGCGCAGCAGGCATTCAAAAGCTGGCGCCACAGCAGCCACCCTGACCGCTGTGAGCGTTTGTTGGCGATTGCGGCGGATATCGAGCAGGAGGCCGATTCACTGGCCCGGCTGATTGTGCTGGAGCAAGGCAAACCGCTGGAGCTGGCGTTTTCCGAGGTCATGGGGGCCGCTGCCTGGACCCGCTACGCGGCCGCTCAGGAGATCGCGGTGGAACTGGTGGAGGAAACCCCCACGCAACGCGTCGAACTGCACCGTAAACCCTTGGGTGTCGTGGCGTCGATCACACCCTGGAACTGGCCGTTCATGATCGCCGTCTGGCACATCATGCCGGCGCTGCGTGCCGGTAACTGCGTGATCAGCAAACCGTCGAGCCTGACGCCGCTGAGCACCTTGCGTCTGGCGCAAATCATTGCCCGTCACGTGCCTCAGGGCGTGATCAACTGCGTGACCGGTGAGCAGGGCTTCGGCAGCGCGATCACCTCGCACCCCGGTATCCAGAAGATTGTCTTTACCGGTTCTACCGCTACCGGGCAGAGCGTGATGCGTGGCGCCGCCAGCAACCTCAAGCGCCTGACCCTGGAGCTGGGCGGGAACGATGCGGCAATCGTATTGCCAGGAACGTCGGTGGAGGCGGTGGCCGAGGAGATCTTCCAGGCGGCCTTTCTCAACATGGGCCAGACCTGCGCGGCCCTCAAGCGCCTGTATATCCACGAGTCGCAGTACCAGGCCTTTGCCGATGCGCTGACGCACATTGCCGCGCGCCAGGTGGTGGGGGATGGTCTGGAGGCCGGTGTGACCTTCGGGCCCGTGCAGAACCTTGAGCAACTGGAACTGGTGGAGGCGTTGGTCGCCGACGCGCGGGCAAACGGTGCACGGGTGTTGTGCGGCGGTGCGCGCCTGGATAAGCCTGGGTTTTTCTATCCGCCCACGCTGGTTGCGGACGTTACCGACGGGCATCGCCTGGTGGACGAGGAACAGTTTGGCCCCGTGCTGCCCTTGATTGCTTACCGGGACGTGGGGGATGTGCTGCGCCGCGCCAATGCCGGTGACATGGGGCTCGGCGGATCGGTCTGGGGACCAGATACCGAGCAGGCCCAGGCCTTGGCCAGTCGCCTGGAAAGCGGGGTTGCGTGGGTCAATTGCCACGCACAGATCCAGCCGAACACGCCGTTTGGCGGCAGCAAGATGTCGGGGTTTGGCGTCGAGTTCGGCCTTGAGGGGCTGCTGGAGTTCACCGGCCAGCAACTGTTGTTTGTGCGCAAGCGCGCCACTGAACAAGGCGTTTGAACCATGCACACTCCAACACGTTATCCCGTATTCGGTTGCACGCTGGTGTGCACCTTGGCACTTGGCGTCATCCATCCAGTGCACGCCTATGAGTTGTACAGCGATGAGGGCCGGCATCTCAATGCCGACATGACCGCCGTGTTCGGCATGTTCAACAGCCGCAAGAACTATGACGGCACATCGGGCGGTTCCACCTGGCGCGAAGGTTTCATCAAGTATGGATTGAGCGGCGACCAGTCCCTGGCCGGCAATGGCACTGCCTATGGGGCTTTCGCCCTGGTCAGCTCCGCCACGTGGGGTGATGGTGATTCGGGGGGCAATAGCGTCGGTACCGAGCGTACAACAAAGATTGAAGACGCCTACCTGGGCTGGCGCTCCGGTGATCTGTTTCCGCTGTTGGGCAAAGACGGCGTGGATATTTCCGGCGGACGCCAAGTGGTCAAGGTCGGTCGAGGGTTCCTGATCAACGATGACGGCCTGAATCCGGGCAAGGGCCCGGCCGATGGCAGCTTGAACCGTGGTGGCGCTTACTACCTGGCGGCCCGGCACTCGTTCGATCAGACCGCCGTGTTGCGCCTGGGTGGCCAGGATGGCCTGCATGGCAGCGTGTTGTGGCTCAAGTCGGACAACCGCATCCAGGCCGAGACCGAATTGGCCGCCGGCACCCTGGATTACACCGCCCAACCGGGGACGCTCGGCTTGACCTGGGTGCATGGCCTCGACGTGAACGATCAATGGGCCAGCGACTTTCAGCGCCAGCGCAAGGGCATGAACATCTACAGCGTGCGCGGTGAAGGCGATGCAGGTATCAAGAACGTCAGCCTGGCGTTCGAGTACGCCTGGCAGGACAAGGATACGGGGCCTGAGAAGGCTTGGTACGGCGAAGCCGGCTACACCTTCGCGGATACCGCCTGGGCCCCCAAGGTGACTTATCGCTACACCCGCTATTCGCAGAACTGGGATGCGCTGTTCACCGGTTTGAGCACAGGCTACGGCACCTGGTTCCAGGGCGAAGTGGCCGGTAATTACGCCGGGCCGTTCAACACCAATACGCGCATCCACCATGTCGGGTTGAAGGCAACCCCACTGGAAAACCTGAGCCTGGGCGCGCTGTATTTCGATTACGCCACCGTGCGTAAAAGCAATGCGCTGAACCTGGATGGCCGCGAGTTGGACGTGTATGCCGAGTGGGCCGTCAACCCGCACTTGATCATCACCCCGCTGGTGGGGCTCTACAAACCCAACCAGGACTCGACCACCGGTGGCAATCAAGTCGGCGGCAATGGCACCAACCTGTATAGCCAGTTGTCGGTGGCCGTACCGTTCTGAGCGTGACGGGCTAGGCCGTGGTGCTGCTCGGCGGGTTGCGCATGTTTTCGGCAATGCGCCGGGTGGTATCCATGACCATTTCGATCACGGTTTCCTGGCGCAGCAGCTTGAAGCTCTGGCTGCTGCCGACGGCGGACAGGCTGCCGACCACCTCGTCCAGGTCCGCCTGGATGATCGGCGCGGCGATACCGGTCAGGCCCAGGTTGAGTTCGTCATGGGTCAGGCAGTAACCGTCCTTGCGGATTTTTTTCGCGGCCTTGGAGAAGCTTGCCCAGTCATACGGGCTGTCCGGGTCGTTGGCCATGTGCTCGTCGAACAAGCGTTGCAGGCGGCGACCTTTCTGGAAGGCGATCAGAACCTTCGATTGCGCCCCGCGGAAAAACGGCAACGGTTGCCCGCGCCCGAACGCAAAGTGATAGGTGTCGGTGGGTTCGGCGATATAGGTGTTGATGATGCGCCCGTCGTAAAACACGCTGGCAAACACCGCCAGGCCCGTTTGTGCGGACAGCTCGTGCATCAACTCGCGTCCGGCGATAAGGATCGGGTCGTACTGACGCATCATCCAATCCAGCTCAATCACACGCGGCCCCAGGCCGTAGCTGCCGGCGTCCACGCGGGTGAGCATACCGGCGTCACATAAGTCCTTGACGTAGCGGTACACGGTTGCTCGTGACAGGCCCATGCGTTCGGCGATGGTGTCGGGTTCGATCTTCAGCGTCTGTGGACCAAACAGGTCCAGGATACTCAGCAATTTGCTCAGGCTGCTCATTGTGTTCCTAAAAGAAAGGGAAGGGCGGTTGTTGCGTACCGGCAGGGATCCGGCCACCCACGCGAGCCCCAAGCGCTGGAGCAACACTACCTCAGTGAGAGAAAAACGCAATCTTGGGCAGGTGTTTTCCCTGATTAAAATTGCATTTATCTCAATTATTGAGAAATACACTAATAAAATGCTTGTTGCTCGTAGGCTTTTGTGTGATAAATCTCATCACTGCAAATGCTCAAGCAAGAGGGCTGAAAATGAATGGTGCGCAACTGATAGTGAATGCGGCAGCGGCAAGCGGTATCGAGTACTGCTTCGCCAACCCCGGGACCACCGAGATCCCCCTGGTGGCCGCCATGGCCAGCGCACCTGCTCTCAAGCCGGTGCTGTCGCTTTTCGAAGGGGTCTGCACGGGCGCCGCGGACGGCTATGGCCGTATCGCCGGCAAGCCGGCGATGACCCTGACGCACTTGGGCCCCGGCTTTGCCAATGGCATCGCCAACCTGCACAACGCACGTCGGGCCAATACGCCCATCGTTAACGTCATCGGCGATCACGCCTCATGGCATGTGAACTACGACCCACCGTTGGCGAGTGACATCCAGGCCTTGGCCGGCACTGTCTCGGGCTGGGTGCGCACCTCGCGCACGGCGGCAGGTATCGGTGAGGATTTGCAGGAAGCGGTACGCGCGGCGTGGCAGGCCAAAGGTCAGATCGCCAGTTTGATTTTGCCCATGGACCTGCAAGCTCACGCGGTGACCCACAACGGTGTGTTCGCACCGTTGCGCGCGCCGGTTCGCCGATTTGCCGGTGACCGGGTCGAGTCCGTGGCGCAGGCATTGCGTGACGGCAAGCGGCTGGTGTTTATCGTCGGCGATGAGGGTTTGTCGGTTGCGGGCCTGGAAGCGGCGGGGCGCCTGGCGCAACTGCCGGGTGTACGCCTGTTTGCCGAGACCTTTCCGCGCCTGAGCTACCGTGGCGGTGGTTTGCCGGATCTGGATCGCCTGCCGTATTTCCCGGAAGTGGCGATTGAAATTCTTGAGCAGTACGACCTGGTCGTGTGTGCTGGCGTGCCCGAACCCATCAGTTACTTTGGCTACGAAGGCATCCCGTCGCGCCTCGCCGAACGTGAGCGCCTGCTGACGTTGGCCGAAGTCGGTGACGATGTCGCCGGCGCGCTGACGGCGTTGGCCGATGCCCTCGATGCACCCGCCTACGTACCGACCCCGGAGGGTATCGAACTGCCGCCCGGCCACGCCGAGTTGACGCCGCAGTCCATCGGCCAAGTGCTGGCCGCGTCACTGCCCCACGACAGCATTGTCTCGGTTGAAGGCGGCACCTGCGGTTATCCCTTCTTCACCGCCTCCGCCCGTGCCGCGCGGCATCGGGTATTGACCAATACCGGTGGCGCGATTGGCCAGGGTATTCCGGTGGGGTTCGGCGCCGCCTTGGCGGAACGCGGCAATAGCGTGTTCTGCCTGCAATCGGACGGCAGTGCGCAGTACACCATCCAAACCCTGTGGAGCATCGCCCGCGAGCAGTTGCCGGTGGTGATCCTGATTGCCGCTAACCATCGCTACGCGATTTTGCAGAACGAGTTGCGTCGTTTCGGCATGACCGAAATGGACCCGCAAGCCCTGCGCCTGACCGTACTCGACAGCCCGCGCATTGACTGGAAAGCCCTGGCAAAAGGCTACGGCGTACCGGCCTGCACGGTGCAAACCAATGCCGAACTGCAACGGGCACTGGCCAATGCCAAGGCCGACGGTGGTCCTTGCCTGATCGAAATGGCGCTGTGAAGGAGTCGATGATGAAACAGTTCGAAGTGCTACCCGCTGTCCAGGCCTTTCTGTCCCAACCGGGCCGCTTGTTTATCGGCGGCAGTTGGCAGGACGCGGCCGCTGGCCGACGGTTTGCCGTGGAAAACCCGGCGACTGAAGAAACCCTGACCGAAGTCGCCCAAGGCGATGCGCGTGACGTGGATGCAGCGGTCGCCGCGGCTCGCGCCGCATTCACCGGCGCCTGGGCGCTGCAGTCTCCCGCCCAGCGCGGCCTGTTGCTGTTCCGCCTGGCGGACCTGCTGGACCAGCACCGCGAGGAGCTGGCGCAGTTGATCACCCTGGAGAACGGCAAGCCTATCGCTGCCGCTCGCGGTGAAGCCGCCAGTGCGGCAACCATCCTGCGTTACTTCGCCGGTTGGCCGACCAAGATCGAAGGCAGCACGCTGCCGGTATCGCCGGCCAGCGGCGCGCCGATGCTCAACTACACCTTGCGTGAGCCGGTAGGGGTCTGTGCGCTGATCGTGCCGTGGAACTTCCCGCTGAACATGTGTGTATGGAAGCTCGGCCCAGCGTTGGCGACCGGTTGCGTGGCGGTGCTCAAGCCTGCCGAACAGACCCCGCTGGTGGCGATTCGCTTGGTGCAGTTGATCGAGACCGCCGGGTTCCCGGCCGGGGTGGTCAACCTGATCACCGGCCTTGGCGCCGAAACAGGCGCGCCGCTGGCCCAGCATCCCGACATCGACAAGATTGCCTTTACCGGCTCGACCCAGGTCGGCCGGCTGATCGCGCAAGCGGCCACCAGCAACATGAAAAAAGTCTCGCTGGAACTGGGCGGCAAGTCGCCGAACATCATCTTGCCGGACGCCGATATCGTGCGCGCCGCCAAAGGTGCCGCCGATGGGATTTTCTACAACCAGGGCCAGGTCTGCACCGCGGCCTCGCGGTTGTACGTGCACGCCAGCGTGCTGGACCAGGTGTTGGAAGAGCTTGAGCGGCATGCCGCCGCCCATGTGCTCGGCAACGGCCTGGACCCGGCCAGCAGCATGGGGCCGCTGGTGTCGGGGCGCCAACTCAGCACGGTCAAGGGCTACCTGCAACGCGGCCAGGAGGAGGGCGCCGAACTGATCTGCGGTGGCGATCGCCCAGCCCACCTGGAGCGCGGCCACTTCATTGCGCCCAGCGTTTTTCTTGACCGCGCCGAGCGTGCCTGTGTCGCCCGCGAAGAAATCTTCGGGCCGGTGCTGACCGTCATGAGCTGGACCGAAATCGACGACCTGGTGCTGCGCGCCAATGATTCGCCATATGGCCTGGCGGCCGGCCTGTGGACCCGCGACCTGCGCTCGGCACACCGCGTGGCGGCGCAGCTCAAGGCTGGCTCAGTGTGGATCAACTGCTGGAACGTGGTCGACGCGGCATCGCCGTTCGGCGGCTACAAGCAATCCGGCTGGGGCCGGGAGATGGGTAAAAACGTGATCGATGCCTACACCGAGACCAAGAGTGTGTTTGTCGATCTGGCCTGAACTGAATAATCACAAGAGGTAATTGCTATGGATCTGGAATTGAAAGGCCGCGTGGCCATTGTCACCGGTGGTGGTATGGGCATCGGCAAGGAAGTCGCACGTTTTCTCTCCGAGGAAGGCTGCAAGGTGGTGATCTGCGCGCGGCGCATGGCGTTCCTGCAACTGGCAGCCGAAGAAATCAGCGCACAGACCGGCAATGAAGTACTGCCGCTGTTCTGCGACACCAATGACATGAAGGCTGTGTCGGAGATGGTCGAGGCGGCGTACGCGCATTTCGGCCGTATCGACATCCTGGTCAACGGTGCCGCGGCGCCGTCCGGTGTCGTGCGCAATGACATCGAGCATGCCGGCGACGATGAGCTGCTGTCGGATCTCAACACCAAGGTGATCGGTTACTTCCGTTGCGCCAAGGCCGTGACCCCACACATGAAGGCGGGCGGCTTCGGTCGCATCATCAACATCGGCGGGCTCACCGGGCGCAGCAGCAAGGTGTTGTCGGGCATGCGCAACCTGGCGATCGCGCATATGACTAAAACCTTGTCCGACCAGCTCGGCCCTTCGGGCATCACGGTCAATCTGATTCACCCTGGCGTGGTGGACACCCCGCATATCCAAGAGCTGTACGAGCGCGAAGCGGTCAAGCAAGGCAAGACTGCGGAGCAGGTCGAACAGGCCTACATCGACGCAACGCCGATTCGCCGCACCCTGGCACCGATTGAAATGGGCTGGTTGATTGGTTTCCTCGCGTCGCCCAAGGCCGCCGCTGTGACGGGCGAGTCCATCGGTATCGACGGTGGTTTGACCCGTGGCATCTATATCTGAGGAGCATCTGTGATGAGTAACGGAACCCTTTTAGTCGCCACCGTCGGCCAAGCGGTGATCCGCAGTGCCGACGACGGCAAGAGCTGGCATCGCCTGGGCCTGGGGCAGGACCTGGAGTTTGACGCGATCACCCGTTCGTTGAGCATGCACCCCGACGCGCCGGAAGTGATCTATGCCGGCACCGATATCGGTTTGTGCGTCAGCCATGACACCGGCGGGCACTGGCAGCAGGTCGACTCACCGTTCAACGGCGAGACCGTCTGGAAGGTGGCGGTGGATCCCCAGGATGCACAGCGGATTTTCGTCGGCACGGGTGCACCTTCGCGCGCTGTGCTCTGGCGCACCCTGGACGGCGGCACCAGCTGGGATCGCGCCCCGGTGGAGATTCCCGAGTTCTGCGACGGCGTCAGCCGTCCACGCCTGCTGGCCTTCGCCTATGACCCCACCGACCGCAACCAGGTGTGGTTCGGCCTGGAGGAGGGCGGGTTGTTTCATTCCCGCGACGGCGGTGACAGTTGGGCACGCATCGACGACCGGCTGCTGTGGGACTACAACTCGGACATCCACAACATCCTGGTACTGCCCAACCACGGCGAGAAAGTCATCGTGGTGGTCTGTGTCAATGCGGTTTATCGCAGCCTGGATGAAGGACTGACCTGGACCGGCATTATCGGCCGGGAAGCCTTCGGCCTGTACTACATACGCGCCATGAACGCGCCGTTGGGCACACAGAACGAGCTGTACCTGAGTATTTCCGACGGTACGCCGGGCACCACCAGCAAGATTCTGGTCTCCCGTGATGCCGCGCTCAGTTGGACCGTGCTGCCGCTGCCACAGCAGCCCAACTCCTGCGTCTGGGCGATTGCCTTCAACCCGGCCAACCCGCGCCAGATCGTGGCGGGCACCAAGTACGGGCATTTGTTCACCTCCGACAACGGCGGTGACGGCTGGCAGAAGCATTGGCGGGAATTCAGCGAGATCGCTGATGTGCTCTGGACGCCTGCGGTTGCGCAGATCAAGTCCGGGCACCAATCCATCGTCAAAAAACACTGAGGAATACCGCCATGAAGGTCGAGATCCTGCGTACTCACTTATCGCTCTGGGTCAGTGACCCTGACGTATCGGCACGCTGGTACGCCGACATCCTGGGCATGCACGAAAGTGCCCGAGGCGAGAGCTGGGTCATGATGGCATTTGGGGGCAAGCACCACGACATCGCCTTGATTCGTGCCGAACCGGGTGCCCATCAAGGTGGGCTCGGGTTGCAACACTACGGCCTGGAAATCGCCGGGGACATGACAACCTTGCGTCAGCTGTACGGGATGTTGCTGAGCAAGGGCGTCGAGGTGGTGAAGATCACCGATCACGAAATCGGCAACGGCCTGTATTTCAACGACCCCGATTGCAATCGCATGGAATTCTTTCTTGAAACCGAGCATGACGATGCGTGTGGCAAGGCCCGCTTCAAGGCCGCCGGTGCGCCGAGTCGCAACATCACGCTTGATCCACTCGAACCCCTTTGAATAGAGGCACACTGATGAAAACCGCAAATTTCGCCAGCTATCACATCCGCAAATGGTACAGCTTCGTTGAAGAGACCCTGGCCAATGAAACCGGGCAGTTGGCCGATGGCGAGCCGGTGTTCAAATACGCCGTCGCTGCTGTGATCGCCAACCCATATGCCGGCCGCTACAGTGAAGACCTGTCGCAATTGATCGAGCCGTCGCCGCTGTTGGGTCAAGAGTTTGGCCGGCGCATCCAGGCACTGGCCGGTTCGCGCCAGATTCAAAGCTATGGCAAGGCTATCCTGGTGGGCAGCGCAGGCGAGTACGAGCACGGTAATGCGTTCCTGACCAACCCGGCCGCCGATCCGATTCGCGTCGCGCTGGGCGGCGGCAAATCGTGGGTGCCGTCCACCGGCAAGCGTGGTGGCCCAGGTTCGACCATCGACGTGCCGTTGGCGCACAAGGACGCGTTGTACGTGCGCTCGCACTACGACAGTTTCTCGCTGACCTTCGGCGACGGTCCTTCGCCGGATGAGATCGTCGTGATCTGGGCCTTCGCCACGCGCGGACGCCTGCATGCACGCTTGGGCGGGCTGAAAGCCGAAGACGTAAAAGGCCTTGACGGTCTGCACTGATAAGCGCGCAGGATCAAGCGGTGCTGGACTCAAACCACAACAAAAAAAGCGGTGAATAGCGATGAAGCAGGAGAAGACCCAAGTTGTCATCGTGGGCGGTGGCCCCAACGGCATTACGGCCGCGCACTATATGGGAATGTACGGTGTCGACTGCGTCGTCCTTGAGCTTGCCGACTGCATATTGCCTTACCCCCGCGCGGTGGGCATGGATGATGAAGCGCTGCGCGTTCTCCAGGCAATCGGCATCGCTGAACTGGCGGTGCGCGACATGATCTGCGATGTGCCGCTGCGCTATTACAACGCACGCGGCGTGTGTTTTGCCGAGGTCAAGCCGAGTACCGCCCATTACGGCTGGCCGATGCGCAACATCTTCATGCAGCAGTTGCTCGAAGGCACGCTGCGCGAAACGCTCGGGCAGCGCAGCAGTGTGGTGTTGCGCCAAGGCCATGAAATGCTCGAGCTGGAGCAGGATGGGGAGGGCGTGACCTTGCAGGTGCGCGATGCCCAGGGCGAGGTCTACCAACTGCGCGCCGATTACGTGATCGGCGCCGATGGCGGGCGCTCCACCGTACGCAAAAAGCTCGGTGTTGAACTGATCGGTCTGACCCATGCGCGAAAATGGGTAGTGGTCGACACCGCCAATGACACCTTGGATGCGCCTTATACCGCGCTGCACGCTGACCCGCAGCGGCCATTCGTATGCATCTATCTGCCGTACCAGCAGCGGCGCTGGGAGTTCATGCTGATGGAGGGCGAAGACGAGGCGAAGATGTGCGAAGAGAGCACCATCCGCGATCTGATTCGTGGGCATATCGGCGACGCGGTGGACACGTTGAACATCATCCGTATCCGCGCCTACACCCACCATTCCCGCGTGGCGGCGCGGTTCGTCCAAGGGCGCGTGGCGCTGGTGGGCGATGCCGCACATATTTCGCCACCGTGGGCCGGGCAGGGCCTCAATTCCGGGCTGCGTGACGTGGCCAACGTGGCCTGGAAACTGGCGGCGATCATCCACGGGCGCGCTGCCCATGGGATCCTCGCCACCTATGACCAGGAACGTCGTGGGCACGCCACCGAACTGGTCGCCCTGGCCGACAATATGGGCACGGTACTGGGGCTGACCAACCCGTTGATGGCCGGCGTGCGTGACTGGTTGTTCCAGGCGGTGAACAGCGTAGATAACCTGCGCTCGCACCTGTTGGAGTTCAAGTTCAAACCCAAGGCCACCATCACCAAAGGGTTGGTCTATCACGAACGTGCCGAACTGCGCGAAGACGACCTGGTCGGCCAGCTGTTTGTGCAGCCGTATATCGAAGATGCCCAGGGGCAGCGTCGGCGTCTTGATGATGTGCTTGGCAATTCCTATGCGGTGCTGGGTTATCGGGTCAATCCGCGCGCGCAACTGAGCGAAGAAATGGCCACGTTCTGGGCACGCTGGGACACGCGCTTTATCCAGGTCAACCGTTCGCGCAGTGGTATGGGGCGCAACCAGCCATTGACGGCCACGGATGCCATCAGCGTGGAGGACGTGGATAACCGCCTCGGCGAATGGTTCTCGAGGGTGCGCGATTGCGTCGTTGTGGTGCGTCCGGATCGGTTTGTCGCCGCCATTACCACGCCTGAGCGGCTTGAATCGGTGTTGCGCAAGTTAGCGGAGCAGCTGTCATGACTGCCGATCATCGCGTATTGAGCCAGTTGGACCAGGCCATGCGCAGGGTGCAAGCCATTGCGCCGCTCCCCCCGGAGGCGCTGGACCTGAACGCCGGGTACGCGCTGCAACGCCAGGGGCTGGCTTTGCGCCAGGCCTTGGGCGAACAACTGAGCGGTTGGAAGATCGCCTTCGCCGGCAGCGCCGCGCAACGGCGCTTCGGCATTGACGAACCGGTGTATGGCGGCCTGACCGACCAGATGTGCGTACAGCCGAACACAGCGGTGGCGCTGTCGCGGTTGATCCAGCCCAAGCTGGAGATCGAGGTGGCGATTGTGTTGGGGCGCAGCCTGGCGCCGGGCGAGTACAGCGATGAGGAGATCCTGGACGCGATTGCCGAGGTGGCACCGGCGTTCGAGATTGCCGACTGCCGTTGGCAGGGTTGGACGTTCGGGGTGGGGGCCTTTCTCGCCGATAACGCGGCGGCGGGCCTTTATTGCCTGGGCCCCAGAATCGCGTTCGACCCTGTCAAGCACGCCAATGTGGCGTACCGCCTCGAATGTACCGGCGCGCTCTGTGGCGAAGGCGATACCGAGGGCCGCGAGGACCCGCCGCTGACCAACCTTTGCTGGCTGATTCGCCGCCTGCTGGCCGACCGTCAGCCGGTGGAGGCCGGGCAGGTGGTGCTGTCCGGTGCGTTGCTGGCGCCGATGGATATCCAGCCTGCCACGTACCGCCTGCATATGTTTGGCACGGAACTGGCTTTGCTTTTCACCACGGACAAAACCGCGGTGTGAACCATCGCTGCCGTCAAGGATGACTTCAGTCCCCTTCAGGCCAATGACGACAACGGGGCCCCCGAGGAACGACGACCATGCTTGCTGAAGTTCGAACCTTCAATGACCCTCAACTGCATGCCGGCTCCATTCAGGGCTGGCGGCAAGTGTATGACCAACTGGGGCGTGGTTGCCTGACGAGCGGGCTGCGCCAGTTGTCGGCCGAGCGCTTTCAGATCTTCCAGGAAGTGCTGGACAAACGCGTGGTGCAGCGCGGTTTTGCCCCCACAGGGCGACTGTGCGTGGCCATGTCGCTGGGCAGTGCGCCGGTCGTACAGGGGCAGCAGGTGGGGGCGCACAACGTGGTGCTGTTGCGTGACGGCGAGGAGTTTGTGTTGCATGCGCCCGAAGGCACAGATTTCTTCGCGCTTAACGTCGACACCGTACGCTTTGCCAAACTGGCGGCCTTCGAGTTGTCCAGTGACCAGCTCAAACGCATAACCACCCGTTCTCAGATTTGCGTGGACGATGCGTTACTGCTGCGGATACGGCGGCGTATCTACCCACTGTTTCGTCACCTATTGCAACAGACGGAGGCTATCAGCACGAGCGCCGAAAAGATGCTCGAAGACGAACTGCTTGGCGCCTTCCTGGACCTGTTCAGCAACGCCACCGATGAGGTGCGTTGCCGGCGCGGCAATTTCGCCGTGAGTGCCTACCTGGTCAAGCGTAGTCAGGAGTTGATCGATGCCAGCGGCGATACGCCATTGAGCATTCTCGACCTGTGCGAACAGCTGCGGGTGAGCCGGCGGACCCTGCAGAACAGTTTCCAGGCGGTGACCGGCATGCGCCCGGTTGAGTACCTGCGAAACCTGCGCCTGAATGCGGTGCGTCGACGCCTGATCGCTACGCCGGCCTGCAGCCAAAACGTCGGCGATGTAGCGGTGACGATGGGCTTT
Organism: Pseudomonas gorinensis; assembly: GCF_042015035.1. Taxonomy (NCBI): domain Bacteria; kingdom Pseudomonadati; phylum Pseudomonadota; class Gammaproteobacteria; order Pseudomonadales; family Pseudomonadaceae; genus Pseudomonas; species Pseudomonas gorinensis. The sequence continues at coordinate 3,802,167 of NZ_CP167125.1, read as the reverse complement.
TTCCACCTGAGCCACTTTGCCGCGCATTACCGCGCACTGTTTGGCCAGTCACCGTCGGAAACCCAGCGGGCGATCGTCTGAACAGACGAAGGATCAGGTAGACGCCTCATCCAACCCCGGATCCACGCGTTTGCCGATGTCCTTGAGCCGAGCCAATTGGTCGACCACGCTGGGGGCTTCATCCAGGCAACTGACGAACGTCCACAGGTAAGTCATCACCGAATAGATATGCCCGGCCTTCACCGCAGGCGCCAGTGCCAGTTGGCTGATGGCGACCACAAACAGCAAGGCCGCGAGGATACCGATGGTGAGGAAGGCGATGGCCTCACGGTCCGACAGCCAGATACGCAGCCGTGACAGCACCTGATAGTGACGGCGCAAGGTGTGGGCACCGACCTTTTCCACCAGGCTGATTTCCTTTTCCAGGCGGTTGTTCAAGCGCTCATGCAAGCGCTGGTTGCGCCGCGCAAAGCCTGGCACCACCGCGAGACACAGCCCCAGCGCCACCAGGCACGCCAGGCCGACCCAAGGCTCAATCACCAGCAACATCGCGGCCGCGCCGATGATCGAGACCAGCGCCGTGGCAATCGTGGGCACGTGTTTTTCGAAAAAATCGACGAATTCCCGTGCCAATACCACCCGTGCGGCGGCCTTCGAGGTGCTATGACGTTGCAGGCGCTGGTTAAGAATCACCGGTACCGCAAGGTCAGCGTAGATACGCGTAAAGGTGCGGGTGTCGAGGGCGCGTCGGGCCGCGCCCACTACCCAGAAGCCCAATACCACGGCGGCATAGAACAAGGCGTTGCCGGCGTCGCCACGGAGCATGGCGTCTACGGCAAACCCAGCAAACAACGGGTAGGCCAGCAGCAGCGCGTTTTCCAACGCCACCAGCGACAGGGTACAAAACAACTTACCGGGATAGGCCTTGGCGATCGCCTTGAGCGTCTGGCTGGCGGACTGTTGACCGAGCTTGCGGCTGTGCTCAATCAGTAGTGGAGGTGTGACGGAGGGCATGGGCCACCTGGTTTGTGCAAAGTACGGGGGTGGGAACTCAGGGTTCCGGCATACAGACCGTGGGTGACGTCGAGCAGATAACGTGTCTCCTCGGTCATCAGTAACAAGTCGATCTGCACTTCTTCGATAACGATTTCCAGGATGATCAACAGGCAAATGGCAGGCGCGGTAAACAGCCAGTGGTAATAGGACTGGCTGACCAGCGAGGCGATAACACCGAGGATCCACAGTGACAGCACCAGCCGGGGCGCCTGTTTCTGCAAGGGAATCCAGAAACGTTGCAGCCTCCTGAGCTTCGCGCTATAGAGCCGTACGGAGTCTTCAAGCAGGGTCACGTCAATCAAGTTTCGATCGCGATAGTTAGTAGACATACATGCAATCCCAGGCTGAACTACAAAGTGCGGGTGTTTGACCTGGCCAAGGCGTGCGCAGGCAGCGCCTTGTACAACCAGGCCAGGTTGACTTCGTTGACTTGCACCCATTCGCCGTTCTGTGGAGTCCCTTCGCAGCTCTTGAAAGCGATACAGCGTCCCTGTGTGTCGAGTAAGGCAAAGTGGCGGTACTGCTGAACGCTATTGACTCTAAAAATAGACAAGCGCATGTCGTCACCCGGGACGGTTGGGGTTTAGATGGCGACCAGTTGGTCGGGCCAGCTCAGTTCGAATAAGGTGCCGCCGTTGTCCAGGTTCCGGCAGGTCACGCTGCCCCCATGGGAGAGGGCAATTGCGCGCACGACGGCGAGCCCCAGGCCGCTGCCACCCTGGGCGCGGGATCGCGAGCTTTCCCCGCGCTGGAACGGCTCAAAGATGTGCGCTGCAAACGCTTCTTCAATCCCTGGGCCTTCGTCCTCGACACTCAGGGCATTCAGGCCATCCTGGCTGCTCAGGCGCACCGTGACATTGCCTGGGGTTGCATGCCGTTTCAGGTTGTCCAGCATGGCCAGCAACGCTTGGCGGATCCTGGCCGGATCACACTGGATGGGCCGTTCGAGCAGGTCCAGATGCAGCACGAACCCGGCGGCAAGAAGGCCTGGTTCAAACAGGCGGGCGTCTGCCTCGATTTCCTCGGCCAGGTTGGCACTTTGGATCTGGATTTCGAGGTAGCCGTTGTCCGCCAGGCCCACGACCCGCAGGTCTTCGATCAGGCGCGTCAGGCCTTCCACCTGGTTCAGCAGGCTGTAGAACTGCGCCTGGTCCGGCGTGAACACGCCTTCTGCCAACCCTTGCAAGCGGCCACGCAGGATGGTCAGCGGGGTGCGCAGTTCATGCGCAATCGCGGCGTTCCAGAAAGACTGTTCTTCCGCCATGCGTTTCAAGCGTTTAGCCATACTGTTGAAGTCATCCACTAACAGGGAGGCCTCAGCCAATGAGCGGTCGGAGGCCGTCGCCCGGGCATCGAGGTCACCGTCGGCAAGGCGGCGCAGGCTGGCCGCGACCGAGTTCAAGGGCATCAGAATGCGTCGGGACAGTTTGATCGCCACCACGGCCCCCACCGCCAGGCTGATGCAGGTGATCAGTGCCATCCATGCCCACTCCATGCCGGAGGGCAGCCATTCGTCCATGTCCAGATCCGACGGCGGCCAGAACATCCAGAGCAGCGCGTAAAACACGTAGGAACCGACCACCGACAGTGCGATCACGCAGAGCACCACGGTAGACATCGACAAGATGATCTGTCGGCTCAAGCTGTTGGCGATCTTCATGGGTTGTTCCCGAACCGGTAGCCGACCCCACGGATACTGGTCGGTACGCCCTGTAGACCCAGGTCTTCGATTTTGCGCCGCAACTTGCTGATATGGCTGTCCACCGTACGCTCCAGGCTGTCGCTCTCGGGCGAACACAGGGCCAGCAATTCAGCGCGACTGAAGACGCGCTTGGGCGCCTTGGCCAGCTGTGCCAATAGCCTGAACTCCGTCACGGTCAGGTTGAGCGAATGCTTATGTGCCCCGATCTGCACATTGACTTCATGGCTGTCGATATCGATTTCAAAGGCATTTACCCGCAGCACACTCTGGCGCGCACCGTAGCCATGATCGAGCGAACGACGCAGCACTGCCTGGGTCCTGGCGACGACTTCGGCGGGGTTGAACGGCTTGACAATGTAGTCGTCGGCACCGATACGCAGCCCCATCAACTTATCCACGTCCTGGTCCTGGGCGGTCAGCATGATCACCGGCGTGGTACCCCGGTGGCGGATCTCGGCCAGTACCATCCAACCGTCCAGTTTCGGCATCAGCACGTCCAGCAACACCAGGTCGGGCTTGAGCGATTGATGCAGTTCAAGGGCACGGCGCCCATCCAGGGCATGGGCGATCTGGAAGCCACTGCGCTTGAGATAGGCCGTCAGGATGTCGGCGATTTCGGGCTCGTCTTCAGCGATCAATATCAACGCCTGGCGTTTATCCGCGAAGTCCGTTGGCGTCGATTCAAGGTGCGATTCAGTCATGGTTGGCTCGGTCGTGCTGTTCGGTCATTACAGTATGGCGAATTACCCTGTAACGACGAAGGCTACTGTGCACCACGAGCATGCGCTTTTATGGGAGGTTTTATGGAGAAACGATGGAGACGCGGGTTTATTTGCCAACAGCCTGATCAGGCGTAGCTGATCCTGTCGCTGTAGGCGTTTTGCGTCATCTTGCGCTGGTAGTCGCAGGGGGTGGTGCTGACCAGTTTCTTGAAGTCGCGCAGGAAGTGAGATTGATCGGAAAAGCCCAGGTCGAGGGCCAACTGCGAAAACGACACATCGTGCTGGGTATTGAGGGTGTCCAGGGCCGCCTGGCAGCGGATGATCCGGCAAAACGTCTTGGGTGACATACCGGTGTCCTGGTTGAACTGGCGGTGCAAGGTGCGGCTGGTGTAGCCGCTGAGGTCTTCGAGTTGCTGGACGCGAATATCGCCGCGATGGCGCATCGCCTGCTGGATGATCATGGCGGTGAGTTTCGAGGTCTTGCCCATCAGGCGTGGGGTCAGGTAGTCGTTGAACAGTCGCATCTGATCGCCCAGCAGCGGTGTCTGGACGATGCTTTCGAAGATGCGTTGGGCGAACTCGGAGACCTCCAGCAGGTCCAGTTCGCGTTCGGTCAACTCTTCTGCGAGCACATTGACGAAGCCCGGAATAACGCCCGGTGAGAAGCGTACGCCGAAGTAATGGTGGTGCTGGTGCAACTCGACCGCCTGGGCAACCAACGGCGTGCCACAGATCCGCGCGGTAGGGCGCGTCGCATCACAGTCGAACAAGATATCTACGCAGCCGTCCGGGACGGCCAGCAGGTTGGCCGATTGCGCCACATCGAAGGCATAGAAGTGCGAAATCGCCGGATGTGCGCAAGGCATCACCGAATAGCGTGAAGAGTTGAGCACGAACCAAGGCTGTTCGTTCGCGGTGTGGTGCCGGGGAGTCGGCACGTTCTGTTTGATCATGGTTGCACCTTGGGAAGGCAGCGCTACGGGAAGTTTAACGCATTTATCGCGCCAACTATCGTCCTACCAGACTGAGCGGCATGTCCGAAATTTACAATACCGCCAACATCTCCCGCCTGATACTCGATCTCGACAGCGTGGAGCTGCGCCTACCGCAGTGATATCACCTTCAGTCCGAGAATAACTATGTCTACAACTACAAAAATCGACTTTATCTACCTCTCCGAGCAGGACATGATCCGCGCGGGAGTGACCGACATGCTGGCCTGCGTGAATACCATGGAGGAGATGTTCGGCTTGCTGTATGCCGGTGACTACCGCATGGCCGGCCCGAACAATGATTCCCATGGTGCGATGGTGATTTTCCCGCAGGATTCGCCGTTCCCGAACATGCCCAAGCCCACGGCTGACCGGCGCATGATGGCGATGCCGGCCTACCTGGGCGGCAGCTTCTGCACTGCCGGCGTGAAATGGTACGGCTCCAATATCGCCAACCGCGAAAAAGGCCTGCCGCGTTCCATCCTGATGTTCACGCTCAATGATCCCGACACTGGCGCGCCGTTGGCGCACATGTCGGCCAACCTGTTGTCCGCATACCGCACCGGTGCGATTCCTGGCGTGGGCGCACGCCACCTGGCACGCAAGGACTCGAAAGTCGTCGGGCTGCTTGGCCCGGGTGTCATGGGCAAGACCACGCTGGCGGCATTCATCGCGGTATGCCCGCATATCGACACCCTGAAGATCAAGGGGCGTGGCCAGAAGAGCCTCGACAACTTTATCGCGTGGGTCAAAGAAACTTATCCGCAGATCACCACGATTACCGTGGTCGATACCCTTGAAGCGGTGGTCCGCGACTCGGACCTTGTTACTTATTGTAGCTCCGGGGAAACGGGTGACCCGTCGACCTACCCAATTGTGCGGCGCGAATGGGTCAAGCCAGGTGCGTTCCTCGCGATGCCGGCGGCCTGCTCGCTGGACGCAGGCATGGAAGAACCCGACGTGCGCAAGGTGCTGGACAACACCGGTCTGTACCAGGCCTGGTTCGAAGAGTTACCCAAGCCTGCGCATCACAACGTGCCGGTGATTGGCGTGCGCTTCATGGACATGATTGCCGAGGGCAAGATGCAACTCGATGAAGTCGAGGACATCGGCAAGATCATCGCCGGGGCCGCACCAGGCCGCAAAAACGATGAAGAAATCATCATCATGTCGGTGGGCGGCATGCCCGTCGAAGACGTGGCCTGGGGCACGGTCGTGTATCGCAACGCCATCGAAAAAGGCATCGGCGTGACGTTGAACCTGTGGGAAACCCCGGTACTGCGCTAAGCCTCATCTTCATCCCATTTGACGAGATATCCGACATGACAAAAATCACCAAGCTCAAGACCGGTTCCCCATTCGAAGACCAGGCCAGCTATTCGCGCCTGGTCGCCGTGGACAACTGGATCTACGTTTCCAACACCGCGGGCCGTAACCCGCAGACCAAGCTGATTCCCGAAGATGTCCTGGAGCAGACTCTCCAGGTGTTTGCCAACATCGAGTCAGCCCTGAAGGCAGTCGATGCGAGCCTGGCCGATGTGGTGTGTTCGCGGGTGTTTATCCAGGACCCCAAGGACGTGCCGGCCGTGATGGGGTTGATCGGCGAAAAGTTTCGCGGTGTCGATCCGGCCAGCACCGTTACCTGCCCGCCACTGGGCTCGACGGTCTACAAGGTTGAGCTGGAAGTGACTGCGTATCGCAACGCCTCGAAGGCGCAGGTCGACGTCATTCGCCTGTCGCAATAATCATCACGTGGCGATGTGCATGCGTGGCTTCCCTAATTCGCTAACCGAGTCTTGACCATGGCACCGATAATAGCGCCCGTCACAACCTCCACCGTGTTTCCCAGCGCGACGTCCGTCGTCATCATTGGCGGCGGGATCATCGGCCTGACGGCTGCGCTCGCCTTGGCTGAGCGCAATATCGCGGTGGTGGTCCTGGAAAAAGGCCGGATCGCCGCCGAGCAGTCATCTCGTAACTTGGGATGGGTGCGCAAAACCAGCCGTCACGCGGCCGACATACCGCTGGCCCTGGCCGCTGACCGCTTGTGGGCGCAGATGCCTGAGCGGGTAGGGGCGGATGTGGGGTATCGCCAGGAAGGCATCATGTTTTTAGGCCGTACCCCGGCGCAAATGGCAATGCATGAGAGCTGGCTCAAGTCGGTAGAGCATTTGTCGCTGGATTCGCGGTTGCTCAGCAAGCGTGAGATTGATGCGCTGGTGCCGGGCGGCGTGGGTGACTGGGCCGGCGGTATTTTTACACCCTCCGATGCACGTGCGGAACCGACGCTGGCCAGCAGCGCCATCGCCAACGCCGCCATGGCCATGGGCGTAGTGATCATCGAGCAGTGCGCGGTGCGTACGCTGCAGATGTCCGCAGGTGCGGTCAGTGGCGTGGTCACGGAAAAAGGTGAAATTCGCTGTGATCACGTATTGCTCGCAGGCGGCATGTGGTCCCGTCGCTTTCTGGGCAATCTGGGGGTGTCGTTGCCGACCTTGCCCTTGACCTGCTCTGTGCTGCGTACCCAACCGATGGAAGGGCCGACGCAGATTGCCGTCGGCGCCCCGGATTTTTCGTTTCGCAAGCACAAGGACGGCGGTTTCATCATTACCCAGCGCGGCAAGTTGGATGCTTTCCTGACCCTCGACCACCTGTTGCTTGCCAAGCAATATATGCCGCAGTTTCGTGCGCAACGCAGCGTGCTGAATGTGTCGTTGGGCAAGCCGTTTATTAACGACCTGATGCTGGCACGTCGTTGGCACGCCGACAGTGTCAGCCCGTTCGAGCGCATCAGGGTGCAGGATCCGGCCGCCAATCCGCAGCTCAATAACGACGCGCTGAACAATCTGATTGCCGCCTGGCCGGTGTTCGAACAGGCCCGGATCGCGCATGCCTGGGCGGGCACTATCGACGTGACACCCGATTCCAATCCGGTGATCGGACCGGTAGCGCAGATCCCAGGCTTGACCGTGGCCACCGGCTTCTCGGGGCACGGGTTCGGTACGTCGCCTGCGGCGGGCCATCTCGCGGCGGACCTGGTCAGTGGGCATACGCCGATCATTGACCCGAGCCCTTATCGCTTCGACCGTTTCTAAAGGAGCAAGGCCATGCCTGCTGAGAGCTGTTTCTTCACCAATCGTTCGGGCTTGCGCCTGCATTATTTGCGCTGGGGCGCCTCGACAGGCGTGCCCCTGGTGCTATTGCACGGCTTGCGAGCCTATGCACAGACCTGGGAGTCGCTGGTACAGGCCCTGGGGGAGGGCTACTGCGTCTATGCCCTGGACCAGCGCGGCCGGGGGCTGAGCGACTGGGCCGAACCCGCCAGTTACCACACTCAATCGTATGTCGAGGATCTGGAGGATTTGATCGAGCATGTTGGCCTACAGCGTTTTGTATTGCTGGGCCACTCATTGGGCGGCGCCAACGCCCTCGAGTATGCGCGGCAACACCTGGGACGCTTGATGGGCTTGCTGATCGAGGATATCGGCCCCGGATCTTCAACCCAAGGCGATGGCGCTGCGCGTATTCGTCGCGAGATGGCCCAGACGCCATTGCAGTTCGAAAGCTGGGACGCGGCCCGTGCATTCTGGAAGGCCTCACGTCCAGGTTTGTCGGAGGAGGGCGTGGAATCAAGGCTGGCGCATTCGATGCAGGAGCGCGACGGAGTGATTGGCTGGCGCCATGATCAGCAAGGGATTGCCGAGGCACGACTGAGTATCGAACCCACTGATTTGTGGCCGGCGGTGCGCTCATTGGATTGCCCAAGCCTGTTCATTCGCGGTGGCCGCTCGGACTTTCTACCCCCTGTGATGCTGCAGGCCATGTGCGCCAGCAACCCGCACGTCCAAGCCGTGGAAGTGGCGGATGCCAGTCACTATGTTCATGATGATCAAGGCGAAGTGTTCAATCGTTTGGTCGCCGGCTTTTTGAGCGGCCTGGTGCATGCAGGTCAGTGAGCGGTTTGGCTGACACACTGAACGTACCTGTGTGGATCGGTTTGGTTTGCGTGGTAGATGAAACTTCCCCCGGGAGGCGTGCTGCGCTGCCGGGGATTTGGTAGCCTCGATTTCTATTTGGAGATATCGAATGACAGCCAACGCCCAATCGAAACTGGCTGCCCGCTATGGCGCGGCGGACATCTCGCCCCTCAAGCCCTGGAACGAGACGATCGACCTGCTGCTCGACCATCGCAGCGTTCGTGCCTTTACTGATCAGCCACTGCCTGACGGCACCCTCGAGACCCTGGTCGCCGCGGCGCAATCAGCCTCAACCTCGTCAAACCTGCAGGTCTGGAGCGTCGTCGCTGTTCAGGACAGCGACCGCAAGGCGCGTCTCTCGTCCCTGGCGGGAAACCAGGCCTATATCCGCCAGGCGCCTCTGTTTCTGGTCTGGCTTGCTGACCTTTCCCGGATCGCTCGAGTGGCTGAGCAGCAAGAGGTGGAGCTGGAAGCCGTCCCTTACCTCGAGAGCCTGTTGCTCGGCACGATCGACGCCGCCTTGGCGGCTCAGAACGCCGTGGTTGCCCTGGAATCGCTGGGGCTGGGCAGTGTGTACATTGGCGCCATCCGAAACGACATTGAAGGCGTGGCCAAGGAGCTTGGTCTCCCTGCGCAGGTCTATCCCGTTTTCGGCCTTTGTGTCGGCCACCCCTCTACCGAACGGCCAGCGGAAGTGAAGCCAAGGCTCCCGCAACGCGCCGTGCTACACCATGAGACCTATTCGGCAGCGACAGATGTGGCTGCGGTCGCTCAATACGATGAGCGCTTGGGCGCCTTCTACCAACGTGAGGGCATGAAGGCGTCCGGGTGGTCGGAGCAGGTGGTCAATAGGCTTCGCAGTGTCGCAAACCTCCATGGGCGAGAAGAGCTGGTGGAAGAGCTGAAACGAATGGGATTTGGGCTTCGCTGAGCCATTAAAACAAAACCAGGGATGTCCTTGTTCAGACTGATCTCACTGGATTAGGGGGTTTACTTTTCAAAGGCGATTCAATATAAAATCAGCCCGGCGCGCACTCACTGTCGTGCCCTTTGATATTAACAGGAGGATGCTATGTCACCGTTAAACGTGATGAAGTTCTAAACGATCAAACTGTCACCCCCTCGCTCGAAAACCTTGAAACACGCTGGTCTCAACGTTGGCAGCTCGAAGGCACGTATGCCTTTGACCACACAGCCCAACGCGACGCTGTGTTCTCCATCGATACACCCCCGCCGACGGCCTCAGGCTCGCTGCATGTCGGTCATGTCTTCAGCTATACCCATACAGATATCATCGCTCGATACCAGCGCATGCGAGGTAAGGCTGTGTTCTACCCCATGGGGTGGGACGACAACGGCTTGCCGACCGAACGCAGGGTCGAGAATTTCTATGGCGTACGTTGCGACTCGCTGGCAGCTTATCAGCCTGGTTTCAGGCCACCTGAGCCCATTCCATTAAAGCGAGGTGACTTTACTGTCATCAGTAGGCGCAACTTCATCGAGTTGTGCCACGAACTGACGGCCATTGATGAGCAAGCGTTCCGTGCACTCTTCGTGCAACTGGGCTTGTCCGTTGATTGGAGCCTTTCATATGCCACCATTGATGAGCGCTCCCAACGAGCGAGTCAGCGCGCTTTGCTTCGTAACTATCAGCGTGGCGAACTTTATAGCCAGGAAGCCCCGTGCCTGTGGGACGTAACGTTCCAGACAGCCGTGGCTCAAGCAGAGCTTGAAGAGCGTGAGATCGCGGGTGCGTATCACGAACTCCGTTTCGAGACGGCTGATGGCGCCCCATTGAGGGTGGCTACCACTCGGCCTGAGCTACTGATGGCATGCGTGGCGCTGGTGGCTCACCCGGACGACGTTCGTTATAAGGCGCGGTTCGGACAATCCGTGCGCTCGCCGATTTTTGACGTGGACGTACCGCTGCTGGCACACCCTTTGGGCGATCCTGACAAGGGCACCGGTTTGGTGATGGTCTGCACCTTTGGCGATCTTACCGATGTGATCTGGTGGCGGGAGTTGCAGTTGCCAACGCGGTCAATACTGGGAAAAGATGGGCGCCTGTTGCTTGAGACGCCCCCCTGGTTGACGACACCCCGCAGCCAACAGGCCTATGCAGGCCTGGCTGGCCGTAATTTGTCCCAGGTTCGCACACAGCTCGTGTCGATGTTGCGCGACTGCGGCGCCATGCAGGATGAACCCCGACCGATTCAACACGCGGTAAAGTTTTTCGAGAAAGGCGACCGGCCTTTGGAAATTCTTGCCACTCGGCAATGGTACTTGCGTAATGGCGGACGCGACGCAAGCCTGCAGGACTTGTTGCGTGCCTCAGGCCAGACGCTGGACTGGCATCCGCCGCACATGCTCAGGCGTTACGAGCATTGGGTAGGCGGTTTGAACGGAGATTGGCTCATCAGTCGCCAGCGTACGTTCGGCGTACCAATTCCGTTCTGGTATAGGCTGGATGCACAAGGCGAAGCAGACTACAGCGCGCCGATTATTGCCTGTGAGGAAAGCCTGCCCGTTGATCCGAGCCTGGATACTCCGCCTGGGTATCGCCCCGAGCAACGTGGTCAACCGAATGGTTTTGTCGGCGAACAGGACATCATGGATACGTGGGCCACCAGCTCGCTGACGCCTCAGATCGCCGGAGGCTGGGGAGAGGACGACGCGTTGTTCGCCAAAATATACCCCATGGATCTCAGGCCTCAAGGTCACGACATCATCCGCACCTGGCTATTTTCGACACTGGTACGCAGCCATTTTGAACACGGTTGCGTGCCATGGCGTAATGTCGCGCTCTCTGGGTGGATCCTTGATCCCGACCGTAAGAAAATGTCTAAATCCAAGGGTAACGTGGTAACCCCACAAGCCTTGCTCGACCAGTATGGAAGTGACGGTGTGCGCTACTGGGCAGCCTCAGCGCGGCTCGGCAGTGATACAGCCTTTGAAGAACAGCAGATGAAGATCGGCCGCCGTTTGGCCGTCAAGCTGTTCAATCTATCGAGGTTGGTTCAAGGCTTTGCAAAGGATGACAACGGGGATATCGACCAGCCGCTGGATCAGGCCATGCTCAAACGCCTGGGCGGCGTAGTCCATGATGCTACGTGTGCGTTGGAGGCGTACGACTATAGCGTGGCGTTGTCACGTATCGAAGGGTTCTTCTGGTGGTTTTGCGATGACTACGTCGAATTGGTCAAGCGTCGCGCCTATCGACCAGAAGGCCATTCGGCCCGTAATGCTTTTGCACATGCACTGAGCGTGCAGCAGCGACTGTTTGCGCCATTTCTGCCATTTGTATGTGAGGAAGTCTGGCAATCCTGGAATTGCGGCTCAGTGCACAATGCGCCTTGGCCGCAAGGGGATGCTTGTCCTGACGCGTCTATTGAAAGCTTATTGATGAGTGTCAGTGCCGTGCTATCTGCGATTCGCAAAGCAAAATCTGACGCCCGCCAATCCATGAAGGCTTCGGTAGCACGTGTTGAACTGGTTGACGGGGCTGTGCAGCTTGAAAGGATAAAAGGCGTTCGCCAGGACTTGATCGAAGCAGGTCAGGTTGAGGCTTTGGTGTTTATAGAGGGAACTGAGCAGCGGGTCGATGTATGGCTGAAGTGACGTAGACCTGAGGGCAAGTCAATTCGCGGAGCGATCAAGGAGATCGCTTCGCGAGCACGTCTATAGTCGTCCAGCAAACACTTGGGCTTTGAAGGGCTTGGAACAGGGACGGCGTGTTGGCTGCATGAAGTCCCCAGGGTTAAAAGTGGATTTCAGCCGCCTTGAGGCCCAAGTCGCGAAGTTCTGCGACCAAGTCATCCAGATGCCCGAAAGACTCGACCTCCTCGTTGTCATCAACCAAAAAATAACTTCTCCCGGCGTCCTTCTTGAAGAACACAATCCACTCCTTGGGGTTGGTTGGGTTTGCGATCACATGCGTGTCGAAGGTCACGCCTTCGGCATGTTTGGTTTTCACAGCTTGACGATTCATGTCTGTCACCACGCTACGCGCGTTTTCAAAAATTCTCTATTGGCAGTGCATGCTCGCTCAGCTCCCTCTGAGCTTCCACCCTAGACATCTCCAGCCGCACGAAGCAGTGGCGCCAGGGGATTTCAATTATCACTGGATGTTAATATTATGCACATGCATCCACTGAGGAGCTAGCCATGATTGCGATAGGTGAGGCATGGAAGGCGGGGTTGTTGGGACGAGGACACTGGCTTCGCAATGTGATGTCTGGCGTGATCGTCGGGATCGTGGCACTCCCGCTGGCCATGGCGTTTGCCATTGCATCTGGCGTCAAACCTGAGCAAGGCATCTACACCGCCATCATCGGTGGCCTGCTGGTTTCGCTCTTTGGCGGAAGCCGCTTGCAGATTGCCGGGCCGACAGGTGCGTTCATCGTGATTCTTGCGGGCGTCACGGCCGAGCATGGTGTTGACGGCCTACAGATCGCCACGATGATGGCGGGGGGCATGTTGTTACTGCTGGGGATGGCCCGGCTCGGTGCAATCATCAAGTTTATCCCCGACCCGGTGATCGTCGGATTCACTGCGGGCATCGGCGTGATCATCTGGGTCGGGCAGTGGAGAGACTTTTTCGGATTACCGAAGGTCGGAGGAGAGCACTTCCATGAAAAGCTCTGGCATCTGCTCCAGGCCCTGCCGAATCTTCATATGGCCACGACCCTGCTGGCGGTACTCAGCCTTTTACTGGTCATCACTGCGCCCAGAATTCCCGGTCTCAAACAAGTGCCTGGCCCACTGATCGCCATGGCGGTCGCGACAGCGATCCAGTCCACCTTTCACTTCGACGGGGTCGCCACGATTGGCAGTGCATTTGGTGGCATACCTCAAGGTTTGCCAGCGTTGAGACTGCCTGAAATCACGCTGTCGCGGGTCATCGATCTGATTGGTCCGGCGTTCACTATCGCCATGCTTGGGGCAATCGAATCACTGTTGTCCGCGACGGTGGCCGATGGCATGGCAGGTACCAAGCACGACTCCAATCAGGAGCTGATCGGTCAGGGGGTGGCCAATCTGGTCACGCCTTTGTTCGGCGGCTTCGCCGCTACCGGGGCCATTGCCCGCACGGCCACCAATATCCGTAACGGCGGCACAAGCCCGCTGGCCGGCATTACGCACGCAGTCACCTTGGTGCTGATTATTCTGTTTCTGGCCCCTCTGGCCTCAAACATCCCGCTGTGCGCACTGGCCGCGATACTTTTTGTGGTCGCGTACAACATGAGCGAGCTAAAGCATTTCAAGCGCATGGTCCAGCGAGCCCCGCGCGCGGACGTATCGATCCTGCTCATCACCTTCGGCCTCACCGTGTTCAGTGATTTGGTGATCGCCGTGAATATCGGCGTCATTCTGGCGATGCTGCACTTCATACGCCGCATGGCCTCATCCGTGGAGGTGCAACAGGTCGTCGAGTACGAGCTTGAAGAAGAGCTGAAAGCTAATGGCCATGCTCAACTGCCGCCGGGGGTATTGATCTATACGATTGAGGGGCCGCTGTTCTTTGGGGCGGCCGAGACGTTCGAGCGTGTCCTTGCACAGACTCATACCGACCCGCGCCTGCTGATTATCCGTTTGAAGCGCGTACCGTTTATGGATATCACGGGCTTACAGGTGTTGGAAGAAGTCATCCAGCAACTGCACAAGCGGCATATCGTGGTGAAACTCTGCGAGGCGAATACGAAGGTACTCAACAAGCTCAATAGGGTGGGCATCTTGCAAGAAATCGGCGCGGAGCATTACCACACCGACTTCAACACCGCGCTGGCGAAAGCTGTCAGTCTCGTGGAGGACACATCGACCCTCTAGAGGCTAACTGCCCATGTTCGGTTATGACTTGTTGCTGGTGGCGTACTTGCTTTTGGTCGAATAGCTGGCACCGTGGGTGTCCAGGTAGTCACGAACCAGCTGACGGACCACCTGCGAAGGCGTCAAATCCTGTGCTGCACAGAGCTCCTCGAACGCCTTTTTCTTGATGGGATCGATGAGCACAGTGAGGCGCGCAGTCTTGCTTTCCATGGGGTATTCAATCACTCAATCGCTGGATGTTAATCAAATTGTAATTGCCTTGTCCGGTGCTGTCACTGTTACGACTGAGGGGCGTTCGGCAGGTCGATTGTGATCGGTCATGTGCCACCGGAAAGACTCCAGAGCTATCTCTGTCGAGCGCCTGGCGCAGCGGATCGGTTGTAGACCGGACGACCGGTTGTGGCAGGATCGATACCCTCAAAACCCAGTACGCCCAGATCGAGTTCATCGACCGCGCGCACTGGATTTTCTTCGGCTCACGTTTAGTGACTCTTAGCGCTTTACGAATGTTGAGCGGGGTCTCTGCCCGTTCCTTGGGTAGTCATGCCGCCTGGCAATCGACGCGGTCTCGATGCCCTTTGCCGGGCTTGATGGGCTGAAAAGCCCTTATGTTTTTCTGATGAGCGAGTGGTCGGTTTGTATTGTTTTGTATCTGCGCTTTGGATAGATACACAGCGATTCTTTTAAGTCGGTTGATGACACATACGGGATACCTGCGGGGCTTTAAATGAACCCATCGAGAAGGCGCAAACCTTCTCCAATGGATGACTCATTTAACTCGCGGCTATCTCTGCGCGTTTCGCGACGTTGTCGACCAATGACTTATAGGAAATTCAAAATGCCTGCAGCTACGTTCGGTTTCACCTGGCGCCATTGTCTGGCTTCTTCCGTGAGAATGGGCGTTTTGGGGTTGGCCCTGATAGCCGGCAGCGGTGGCGCCTGGGCTGCTGGCCCGGCCGCCGATGCGTCAGTTGCCAGCTCGGCCTCGACCAATCCCGAATCGATTCGACCTTATCGAATTCACGTCGATGAAGCTCAATTGACCGATCTGAAAAAGCGCATTGCGGCGACCCGCTGGCCGGACAAAGAGACCGTCAATGACGTTTCCCAAGGCGTGCAGTTGGCCCAGGTCCAGGCGCTGGTGAAGTATTGGGGCAGCGGCTATGACTGGCGCAAGGCCGAAGCAAAGCTCAATGCGCTGCCTGAATTCATCACGACTATCGACGGCGTCGATATTCAATTCATCCATGTTCGCTCGCGAAACCCCAACGCGATGCCGCTGCTTCTGACACACGGATGGCCAGGCTCACAGTTTGAGTTCCTGAAGACTATCGGCCCGCTGACGGATCCCGTTGCTTACGGCGGTAAGGTTGAAGATTCGTTCGACGTGATCATTCCATCGATTCCGGGACACGGTTTTTCCGGTAAGCCAACTGAATTGGGCTGGGGGCCGGATCGAGTCGCGAAGGCTTGGGATGTGCTCATCAAGCGTCTGGGTTATACCCACTATGTTTCCCAGGGCGGAGATCACGGTTCGGTGATATCGGATGCATTAGGCCGCCTGAATCCGCCGGGTCTGTTGGGCATTCACTTGAACATGCCGGCCACCATCCCGCCCGAATTGGTCAAGCCGATCAATAGTGGTGACCCGGCCCCTGTCGGGCTCACTGAGCCTGAACGCAAGGCGTTTGATTCCTTGAGCACCTTCTTCGGCCGCAATGCAGCATACGGCGCGATGATGGTTACGCGCCCGCAGACTATCGGTTACCTGCTGGCCGATTCGCCTACCGGTACTGCGGCGTGGATGTACGAAAAAATCGCCGCGTGGACGGACAGTGATGGTCAGCCTGAACGTGTATTGACCCGTGACGAGATGCTGGACGATATCAGCCTGTACTGGCTGACGAACGCAGGCGCATCGTCATCGCGTTTCTACTGGGAAAACAACAACAACAATTTCAGCGCTGCCGCGCAGAACACCGCAAGCATCAAGGTGCCGGTGGCGATCACGGTCTTCCCGCACGAGATCTATCAGGCGCCAAAAAGCTGGGCGCAACGCGCTTACCCATCACTTTCCTACTACAGCCAGGTTAACAAGGGCGGCCACTTCGCTTCCTGGGAGCAACCTCAATTGTTCAGCGAAGAGTTGCGGGAGGCCTTCCGGCCGCTGCGCGCCAAGCTGAGCGCAACGAAGACAGCCCAGTAGCTCACACACAATCCAGTCAACACAACCGGGCCGCTATTCGGCGGCTCGCTACGGAGAAGCACCATGGAGATGACCTTGCTGAACAACCAAAATAAATCCAGCCGCCTGCGGGGTCTTGCCCCATCGCTGTTGGCAGCAGCGGCGCTGCAATTCGCAGCGGTGGTTGTCGGTTTTTCCCAAGCCAGCGCGGCTGATGTACCCGCGTCCACCATTGGGGCTATCACGCCGGGAGCCCACACCTCTCTCGGTGCTCTTAAGCATGTGAAAGCGGGGCTGCTGGACATTTCTTACGCGGAACTCGGCCCAGCCGATGGCCCTGTGGTCATTTTGTTGCACGGCTGGCCCTACGATATCAACGCATACGCTGATGTCGCTCCTGCTTTGGCGGACAAGGGATATCGAGTGTTGATCCCTTCTGCGCGGGGTTATGGCGATACGCATTTTCTCTCGGCCAAGACAGTTCGCAATGGTCAACCTGCCGCGCTGGCGACTGACCTGATCGACTTCATGGACGCGCTGAAGATCAAGACGGCGGTGCTGGGTGGGTTTGACTGGGGCGCCCGCACTGCAGATATCGTTGCCGCACTGTGGCCGGAAAGAGTGAAAGCCCTGGTCGCTGTGAGCGGTTACCTGATAGGCAGCCAAGAGGCGGGCAAGGCGCCATTGCCGCCAGCCGCCGAACTGCAGTGGTGGTACCAGTTCTACTTTGCGACCGAGCGCGGGCGCCTGGGCTACGAGAAAAACACCCATGACTTCGCCAAGCTCATCTGGAAGCTGGCGTCGCCACAGTGGAATTTCGACGACGCCACTTATGAGCGTAGCGCGGCGTCCTTGCAAAACCCTGATCACGTGGCCGTGTCGATTTTCAACTATCGCTGGCGCCTGGGGTTGGTCAAGGGCGAGGCCAGATACGACGCGCTGGAGAAGAAACTCGCGGTATTTCCATCCATCAGCGTGCCCACCATCACCCTGGAAGGTGATGCGAACGGCGCACCGCACCCACCTGCCGAAGCGTACGCCAAGCGCTTCACTGGCAAGTATGAGTACCGATTGCTCACCGGCGGTGTTGGTCACAACTTGCCGCAGGAAGCGCCGAAAGCCTTCGCCCAGGCGGTGATCGATGCCGATCATCTTTGAACACCGGCTGAGAGGATGGCGATGATGAAGCTGAAATTTCTTGCCGCGATGTCGGCTGCCATTGCAATCGCAGCGTTGACCGCTACCGGTGTTGCCTCGGGCGACGCCAGTACTGGCGACGCCTCACCGATCTATGGCGTGAAATTGCCTGAAAACTACCGCCTATGGCCGCTGATTGCGCCGGCGCAGGAAGCAGCCCCCCTGAATGAACTGCGAGCCGTGCTGGGCAATGACTCGGCCATCAAGGCTTATCAGGACTCAACGCTGCCATTCCCCGATGGCACGGTGCTGGTAAAGCTGGCCTGGAAACATGTGCAGTCCCCGGAATTCGAGCCGGCGTCCATCCCGGGGCCGGCCACGACCGTGCAGGTGATGGTCAAGGACTCGAAAAAATATGCAGCAACCGGTGGTTGGGGATTCGGGCGGTTTATCAACGGTAAACCGGCCGATGAAGCCCAACACGAAACCTGCTTCGCCTGTCACCAGGCGCGAGTGCGGAATCACGACTTTGTCTTCACTCGCTTCGCCCCCTGATTCCCGTCAAACCCGGAGTTAGCAATGAAAAAAGTATTAACCGCACTGGCCGTCGCCGTCAGCCTGAGCATGGCGACACACGCCTGGTCGCAAACTGAAAAACCCACGATTGTGCTCGTACATGGCGCCTTTGCCGATGCGTCGAGTTGGAATGGCGTCGTGAAGATTCTCGAGAAGGACGGTTACCCGGTGGTTGCCGCTGCCAACCCATTGCGCGGTGTAAAGAGCGATGGTTCGGCAATCTCGGCATTGCTGACGAGCATTCATTCGCCGGTGGTGTTGGTCGGCCACTCCTATGGCGGCAACGTTATCAGTGATGCGGCCAACGATCATGTCAACGTCAAAGCCCTGGTTTACGTCAGTGCGTTTGCACCTGAGGCCGGGGAAACCGTCGCCGGGCTGGCCGGCAAATTCCCAGGCAGCACGCTGGGCCCAACGCTGGCTGCGCCTGTACCACTGGCCGATGGGGGCAAGGACTTGTACATCCAGCAGGACAAATTTCACAACCAGTTCGCCGCGGACGTCCCCGCGAAAGAGGCGGCATTGATGGCCGCCACCCAACGTCCGGTAACGGAAGCGGCGCTCAACGAAGCGTCCGGCAGCCCTGCCTGGAAGCATATTCCGTCCTGGTACATCTACGGCGACAAGGACAAGAACATTCCACCACAAGCCATGGCGTTCATGGCCAAGCGCGCCGCTGCCAAAGCCGTGGAAGTGGTCAAGGGCGCTTCACATGTCGTGATGGTATCGAACCCGGAACCGGTTGCCCGCCTAATCGAAAAAGCCGCCACGGCGAAGTAACACGCCAAGGGCGAAGCGGCAGTGGGGAGACATCGCTCTGATCATCACCCTCCGTGTTTCGTAAGTAACCTTTCCAAAGAGGGCCCATTCGGGAGGCTGCAGATTTGCGCGCCCGTCATCCGGAGGGGCGCACGTGAGCCGATGCCCGGCTGAAAAGCAGGAGAGGGTGGGGCGACGACGAGGCCAACGCCTGGGCATACCGGGCGTTGTGCTTATCGCGGGCAACCGCAATCAATCAGGTACGCCACGATGTGGAAGATCAATCACAGTTACATTGATGGAGCATTCGTTCCCGTTCAGGGCAATGAAACGGTGCAATGCATCAATCCGGCTACCGAGGAGGTCATCGGTACGCTCACCCTGGCTGATCGTGAAGATGCCAAGCACGCTATCGCGGCGGCTTCGCGTGCTCAAGTCGCGATGGGCCGCACCTCCAAGGCCGAGCGTATCGACATGCTCGAGCAGTTGCAGGCTGCCGTGCTGGCGAGCACGAATGAAATTCGCGATACCGCCATCGAGGAGTACGGTGCGCCGTTTGCCCGTGCGCAATGGGTCAGTCGCTACGCCTCGCAGTCATTTACCAATGCGGCGCAGGTGTTGAAACACTTCGACCTGAGTCGTTCGGTCGGTGACGCTACCGTGGTGATGGAGCCGGTCGGAGTCGCGGCGCTGTTTGCCCCCTGGAACAGCACCGCCGGGACGATATGCAGCAAACCGGCATCGGCCATTGCGGCTGGCTGTGCCTCGGTCATCAAACCGAGCGAGTTGAGCCCCTTGCAGACCACCGTGCTCGCCCAAGCGTTGCATCGCGCAGAGTTGCCCAAAGGGGTTTTCAACATTCTGTTGGGACGCGGCAGTGATGTGGGTGACGAAATCAGCGCCAGCCCACTCATCGCGAAAGTTTCATTCACCGGGTCCACCGCCACCGGAAAGCTCATTGCACGCGCCGGAATCGAGACCATGAAGCGAGTGAGTCTGTCGCTCACGGGGAAGTCGGCCTCTATCATCCTGGATGACGCCGATCTCGACATCGCCATTCCCCTGGCTCTGAATGCTGCGTTCATGAACAACGGTCAGGCATGTGTCGCCGGCACACGTCTGCTGGTGCCACGCACGCACGCCGAGGACATTATCAACCGCGTCAAAAGCCTGGTTGGAGCGATGGTCGTCGGCAATCCGCAGGATCCGGCCACTGCGCTCGGGCCGCTGGTCAATCGCGCCCAATTCGACCGCGTACAAGCTTTCATCCGCCGCGGGCAGGCGCAAGGCGCGACGTTGATTATCGGCGGGGAGGGCAGACCGACCGGCTTGGATAAGGGCTATTTCGTCAGGCCTACGGTCTTTGCCGACGTCAGCAGTGACATGGACATCGCGCAAGAGGAGATTTTCGGCCCGGTGCTATCGATCATTGCGTATGACTCGCAAGAACAAGCGATCACTATTGCCAATGCCAGTATCTACGGTTTGCAAGCTTATGTGTTTACCCGGCAACTGGAACGTGCCCAACGCCTGGCAACCCAACTGCAGGCCGGCTCGGTGTTGATCAACAGAATTTCGCCAGAGCTGCTGGCGCCGTTCGGCGGGGTAAAGCAGTCCGGTGTCGGTCGGGAGTTTGGAGTCTTTGGGCTGGAAGCGTTTCTTGAGGCCAAAAGCATCGTGTCCGATTAGCCTGGTGTGATGCCCGATCAAAAAAAAGAATATCATTTATCTCTAATAATCAATCACATACCTTGATTAACTTTTAAAAAATAGACTGACGCGGCAGAAAAGCTAGCAATAGTCTATTTTTTGAACGTGACGTCGTATCGTGTTCGGCAGCCAATTTCGATCGTTGATAGAGACTGATGTAAGTCGCCGCTCGGCAGACTTCGCCTAGATTAGCGTTGTGGAGAGTACATCCATGGCAAATCAGCTAACCCCTGGGGAACTCATTGTCGCCAAGGGAAAAGTTGCGAAAGTCAAACAGGTATTTAGTGACAAAACGATAAGGGTAACAATTGTCGACTCTGGTGAAGTAATACTGGTGTCGGCGCGCGACATTCAGCGAATCCCTAGTGTTACGGCAATTAATGGTAGTGATCATGGGGAGGGTTTGAATGTCAATGATTACACCGTTGATCAACTTTCATTGGCAGCTGAGCGTTTTGAAATTATCAGAAAGTGGAAGGTTGAGGGAGGGGTAGTCACTAAGTACTGTTCTTTACTGGGTGTATCAAAGAGTTACTTCTATCGTTTGGCTAAAATTTTTGACGCTGACGTAGGCCCACTATCTTTAATTGCGCAGACACGGGGTGTCAAGAAAGGCGTTACGAGACTGGATGAGTCGGTTGAGGTCATAATTTTCAAGGCTGCTAAAAAATTCAAGTCGAAAGGAGCCAGCTACAGCAAAGTGTGGAGCGAGGTGGATGTTGCATGTAAGGAGCAAGGTTTTTCATGCCCTTCCAAAGATACGGTATTGAGGCGTGTACGCTTAATCCTCTCAGAAAAAACAAGAATGAGAATTAAAGAAGGTCCTGATGCCGCGACGCAAGAATTTTCAGCTCGCCCGGGTAAAAAAAATCTTGAAAGGCCGCTGCAATGGGTACAGATGGATCACACCCTCGTCGATATAATTCTGTTGGCTGATGATCGCATAAATATTATTGGACGCCCGTGGCTGACAATTGTAATTGATGTCTATACCAGGGTTATTCTTGGTTACTATCTTAGCCTTTACGTCCCGTCTACTGTTTCAGTGGCTTGCGCTCTTAGTCATTCTGTCCTTCCTAAAGTAAACTTTTCGGCAAGTGTTGGCTTGGATCCAGAAGACTACCCCTACTATGGAAAGCCTGAAGTCCTTCATATGGACAATGCCGCAGAGTTCACCAGCCCAAAATTTAAAGTAGGGTGTGAATCTTTTGGGATTTCCCCCGAATACCGACCTGTAGGAAGAAAACATTTTGGCGGTCATGTTGAACGGCTGATAGGCACGTTCATGACTACTAAGGTGCATTTCTTGCCGGGGACTACAATGTCAAATTCTGTTGCGCGCAGAGGACTTAACAGCGAAAGAAATGCAACCATGACCTTCTCTGATTTTTTTCGCTGGTTCTCTCGCGAAGTAGTTGTCTATCACTCAACAGTTCATAGCGCATTAAAGTGTAGCCCGCGACAAGCGTGGACAAACTATTTCGCGCCCAACGGAGGGCTTCCTTACCCCCCGGCAGGCTTGAATTCCGAGCAATTAAAGATTTGGTTCATGCCTCAAGAAGACCGAAAAATTAATCCTGGTGGCATTAATTTGCATGGCCAAGTTTATTGGGATCCTATATTGGGGTCTCATGTGGGGACTAGAAATGTCATAGTCAAATATGACCCGTACGATATGAATGTTGTATGGGTGAAATTGGATGGCCAATTTTGCCCAATACACCTGTCTGACGTAACCGTTGAGGCTCCTACCTATGAGGAATATCGTGCCGGCAAGCTCTATCGTCACCCAGTCCGCATCGGAGCCATAGATAGTGATGGCGGGTTAAAAGCCTACAGAGGGAAGCAAAAAATTGAAGAGGAAAGTAAAAAGTTAACGCAGAAGGAAAGACGCCGAGAGGCCGCTGAAAAAGTCTATACTGAGGCAAATCCAAATCCTAGAAGTAGTAGCTTTAACGCTGACAGGGAACATATCAAGCCAAATTATTCAGCCTCTCCAAAAAAATTTCGACCTGGGGATGAGTCATGAGTGATGAGCACGTCCGGTCGGACATCAGAAAATATTTGTCTTCTAATATTGATACGCGAATAGCCTTAATTCATCAAGAAATATGGGTGAACAATAACTCTAGTGCAGCTGTTTTTCGCATGATGAATAATATCGCGGATGTACCAGATCGTATGAGTGCGCCTGCTTTGCTTGTGGTTGGCCCAGGTGGCTCTGGAAAGACGGCTATAATATCTAAGATTCCAAACCATGTAAAAAGGAGTGCAGGGTTGATTTTTGTCTCCTTGGCTGCATCCCCAGAAATAGATACCAAAAAAAGCCTTAAAGATGAGATAGCTTTAGCGCTCGGAATACCAGTTGGCTCTGGCTCAAGTCGCCGAAGTAGCTCTGACCTGCCAAGCGAGATTAGAGAGGTTATTAGGCTGAGGCAAATTTGGGGGCTGGTGATCGACGAGTTTCATGATGCACTGCTACGCTCGAAGCAAGAGCAGCGTTTTAACATGTCTATTCTTAAAAAGCTGCTCGGCCCTGAATATGGATTGAAACTATTTTGCTTTGGCACTGCTAGTGCGCGCAACGCACTTAAATCCAATTATGAATTTAAGAGACGTTTTCACGAAGTTGCTCTTGATGACTGGATAGAGAGTGAGGAGTTCAGGTCATTCCTCTTGGAGGTAGAGGAGTCCCTACCGCTAAAACAGCCATCACATTTGTACTCTGAGGAGATGGTAGGCACTATTTTATCTATGTCGAATGGGCGCATGGACAAAACACTCGAATTGATAAGGGCGGCTGCCTGTTATGCCATAAAAATGGGGGGGGAGAAGGTGGATGTTGATATGCTGCGGCGAGCAAACAAGAATCCTTGGGGCTATTAGTAGTGAGTTTCTCTGGCTTGCCAACACCAAGTTCTGAAGAAACACTTTCATCTTGGTTGTTTCGATGCAGCATTAATCCAAACGCCGCTGGCTTCCCTCGATTATCATCAACAGAACGCCCAGCGTATTGGTGGGAGGGTGTGGAGATCAAATATTCGGACCCAGACTCAGAATTCTTATCCGCCAGCCAGCGATTAAGTTGTGTAGCCGGGGACATTACCCCTGAACTATTACGAAATTTTTTTTGCCTTCGAGGCGATAAATTAGTCGAATGGAGGTATCGCCGTTTTTTTTGCCCTGATTGCTTACGCGATGATGTGGCGAATGGTCGTTTGCCTATATGGCGGAAGGACTGGTGTTACATTTATTCTTGTGTCTGCGCTGCCCATGATCGAGAGTTGGTGAGACTAGTTGATACACCGCGTTACTCAAGGGCATGGGATGCGTTTGTCCAAAGCTGCAATTCGATATCAAACAATGCCTCCATAGAGGAAACTCTATTCTTTCGTTTTTGCTCAAGTACCTTCACAAAGATTGAGCATGCTCTGATCAGTAGAGACAATCAACAACCTACATTGCACGATTTATTTTATAGGCTATTCAATATTTTCCTTCAATGTCCCTTTCGTGGTAGTAGAGGCGGAATCGCTAGAATCCACTTGCAAACGAGGAAAGATGCACGAGCACCCGACGCAAGCTCTTTTGAGCAGAGTATATTATTGGGGGCGTCCACGGCCGATCCATCAAGTAGATTTGGTAGTTTGGTCTTAACCGCATCACTACTGGAGATTATCCCCTACTCAAGGTTTTTGATATTTACTAAACTGTGTGAGAAAAGAAGGGGCGGGATGCTGATCCCAAGAGACCTGCATAAGGCAGCGATTTTTCCATATATCAACAGGGCAGGCTATGAAACCTTGTACCGTTTTTTAGGGGGTTTCCCTAGGAAAGATTTTCCGTTGCTAGATCGCCATCTTCAACTTCAAGAACATTCGTATGTTCAAGATGGTGTCCTTGGCAAGCGTCTATTCGGATACTCACAATGAGCTATTAAATGCGCATGCCTATCGTTGCCGGCTGGCTGCAAGGAGAAAAACTCCACATGCTAGATGCACGCAGGGCTTTTAACATTTAATTTCCTGCTAGTTAATGTAAGGATTATGCCGAGATTAAGGAAAATCAGGACATAAGACCTGTATATTATTGATATAAAGCAGTTTATATATTTGCGCCTTGCCCCTCCTGCGTCATACCTGCGAGCGTCTATGCTGATCTTTTTGCATGCTTGGGTGCTAAGCGATGGCTGCTTTGGAGAGAACGGCATACCCACGACTCCGCAGCTATTCGTTTCCTCAGAAGAGCTTGGCTGGATTTCCAGAACAGCGCAATCCTGCTCTTTCGCTTGGGCTGACGGTTCAGTTCAAGGTATTTCAATGACACCGGCGAGAGCGAGGCGACGACCTTGTTTGATGCAGCCTTCAATTACCAGATTGCCAAGGACACGGATCTGGCGGTCAATGTCAGTAATCTTTTGGATGAGCAGCATGTCGTGGGCTCCGGAACTGCGGATTACTACAATCCGGGCCGAGAACTCACCGCCAAGCTGAGCTACAGCTGGTGAGCCTGTCAGTAATGGCTCCTGTTGTGGTGGTATCTCGTGTTCTGGCCGCGATCTTCGGCTGCTATGCATTCGTCTAGGGCGTGGCGGCGCTGAATGGGGTTGGGGTCGATTACCATGCCGCCGAGCAGGCGATGATGATGCTGGCCTTCGTCCTGTATCTCGCGCTGTTTCCGCAGCCAGTCTGTGGCGGGTCTCGATGGTACTGGCGCTCGGCAGCGTCTTGATGCTGGCTGTTGCCTGGCAGCTGCAGCGCATGATCATCGGATAGGAGCAGAGCCATGCTGAACAACTTTCGCCAATCCATGGCCTGGGTACACACCTGGTTCGGTTTGGTGCTGGGCTTCGTGCTGATGGTCGTCTTCTTTTTCGGTGCACTGTCGGTGTTCGACCGCGAGATCGATCGTTGGGCGATCCCCGATACGCGCTTCGAGCCGCAGCCTATGCCGTCCTACAACAACCTGCTGAAACAGGTATTTGCCGATCTCAAACCGCATCCGGTGGATATGGCGGCAACCAAAGGGCGGGTAATCGGCGACCTGCCGGCGCCGGAAACCATGCCCATGGTCTCGCTCTATGCCTACACCACCCACCGAGATCCCGTGCTGAGCATTGGTGGCGAGTTTGGTATCCCCAACCAGCCAAAGGACCCAGCGGATGATCAATCGTAAGATCTTCAAGGAGTTTTTCACCTTCCGTCCGCGCAAGCGGACCCAGCGCAGCGCGCTGGACCTGCATAACATGACTGGCGTGGTGGCGTTGCCGTTCCACTTCTTTTTTGCCTTCACCGGTTGGTGATCTTCGCGTCGATGTACTACTTCCCGGTCTCCGGGACCTTGCTCAAACCGCTGCATAATCGGCATGAGGTGATCGAGGCGGCGCATACCGGCTTGCCCCATGATGAGGCCGGTGTGCCCGCGAAGATGGCCTCCGCCAATGCCATGGTGGCCGAGGCCAAGCGCATCTGGGCTACGCGCGATATGCCGGGAGAGGTCGGGCTGCTGACTATCGAGCATCTAAATGACGCCAACGGCTACGTCAGCATCTACCGCGCCGGCAGTGATCGTGTGGCGCTGGTCGGGGAGGGCATTCACTTCAAGGCCAGTACCGGCGAGCTACTGCGCAACGACCCGCCGAGTGACCCGGTTGGTTCCGTCAATCAATTTCTCACCGGCTTGCACCTGCAGCACTTCGAACACTGGGCGCTGCGCTGGCTGTACGTGGCGGGCGGTCTGCTCGGCTGTGTGTGCATCGCCAGCGGTTTTGTGTTCTTCGTCGAGATACGCAAGCAGGAGCACGCCCGACTCGGGCTGCAGGGCTGTCGGTTGGTTGACGCCATGGCAGTCACCACGGTTACCGGCATGCTGCTGGCAGCGGTCGCCATGCTGGCGGCCAACCGGCTGCTGCCTGAGCCCATGCCTGGCCGTGGCGAATGGGAAAAGTGGGTGTTCTGGGGTGCCTGGCTGCTGAGTTTGCTGCATGCGCTGTTGCGTAGTGCACCAGTGGCCCAGGCGCGGCACAATCCGGCCTGGCGCTGCTCTGCGTCGCTGCGGTGCTGCTCAACTGGATCACCACGGGGGACCACCTGGTCAAAAGGATGCTGCTTGAACCCTACTGGGCCGTGGCCGGCGTCGATCTGAGCCTGTTGGCCTGCGCGCTGATAGCGCTACTCACCGCGCGTCGTCTGGCAAGGCCGGTTGAGGGGTCGCGGTAGGAATGGCAGTTGCCTGCCACCCCCCGCCCAGATCCGTACGTGCGGAACTACCGCATACGGCTCCTGCCTCGGGTATGTGACGCGAAGCGATCCTCAGGGTAAGGATGTGCATTTCTGGGTCTAGGTATGTAGAGGTCGGCAAGGCGTCCGTAGCGTGACCATTGAAGCCGGTTACGCTGGCTGCGACGTTTGAGGGCTTGCCGCCATAGACGGCAGACTGCCAGACGAAAACCGCCAAGACGTATCAGGTTTCCCGGCACCGCGTGGTAATTGAAGTAACCACTCACCACCCGAGTGAGCCATTGCCCTTGAGCCCGGATGGGCTCATGACGTCGGCGCTTCAGCTCATCCCGAATAGCCAGCAGCGTCGCACGCATTCGCTTCTTGACCGTCAGTCGCAGTATTTGAAACCCACCGCTTCTGTTGGTACTACAACAGTGTGTGAAGCCTAGGAAGTCAAACGTCTCCGGTTTGCCTAAACCTCGCTTCCTACGATTTCTCGCAGCAAAACGACCAAACTCAATCAGTCGTGTTTTCGAGGCATTGAGGGACAATCCGAACCTGGCCAACCGTTCCTGCAACTGCACCAGAAACTGCTGAGCCTGCCATTGCGTCCTGAAACCCACCACACTGTCGTCCGCGTAGCGCACAACGATCACATCGCCACGGGCATGCCGCTGGCGCCACTGCCTTGCCCAAAGATCCAGCACGTAGTGAAGATAGATATTCGCCAGCAACGGCGATATCACTGCGCCTTGCGGAGTCCCCTTGGTCGCAGCTACCCTACGGCCATCCTCCATAACACCCGCCTGAAGCCATTTGCAGATAAGCCCGAGCAGGCGCCGGTCTGCAATGCGGTGTCCTAGAAACATCAGCATCCATTCATGGTCGATCTCATCAAAGAACGACGTGATATCCGCATCCAATATCCAGTTCACCTTCTGGCCCTTGAGCGCGACTGTTAACGCATCCAGCGCATCGTGCTGGCTACGACCCGGCCGAAACCCATACGAGAATCCTAGAAAGTCCTCTTCATAGATCGCATTCAGAACAGTAACAACTGCCTGCTGCACGATCTTGTCCTCCAGAGAGGCAATACCCAGCGGACGCAGCCTGCCGTCGGCTTTGGGGATATAGACCCGCCGTGACGGCGTTGCCCGAAAGGCTCCTTTGTGAAGCCTTCTGTGCAAATCGGTCACCCGCTGGAGAAGACCTTCCTCATACTCTCGCCACGACATACCGTCCACGCCCACCGCAGCATCGCGGCGCAGAGCATAGAAACTCTGCGCCAGTAACTGCGGTGTGACGTGGTGCAGCAATGCCGTGAACTGCATACCCTTGTTCCTTCGAGCTGCTTCACGTACACCTTCAAGTCCCATCGACGCGCAACTGATCCGGCTCAGTGTCCGGGGCGCGGGAGGCCTGTCAGTGTTTCCCTTGGCTACACCCCTTTCCTCCACTATCTCCGCAGGGCCAGGCCCTTTGTTCGATGGCTTCTCAGGTACTACGGGCGTATCCGACTTCTCAGCGACGTGAACAGCAGGGTTACAGCTTTTGGCCTTTCCTGCTCCGCCCGGTACTTGCGCACCGGGCGCCGCTGAGATCTCCCAGTTTCTGTGCAAAGGACTTCCCGACGTGCACAGGGTCTCCGACCGCGCGGGATCAGAGCATGACTGGCGTATAACGCCATGCTCCGTATTGCCTTCTGCTTCGCTTAACAGCATCGGCATCCCGAATTCCTGATTACGCGGCTCAATGGCTGGCCCATCGGTTTCCCCTGTCAACGCTTCACCCTGCACCTCACGGTGCAGCGTGCATGACTCGGGGTCTGGTTGATTCGCCATTTCTTACCAGTATCGAACTTTCATCGACTATCCTCTGCCAGCTTTAACTGGCGCTCTAAGCGTCCGGCGAACTCACCTTCCGAACTCCAGCATTAAGGGCGATGGTGTCCGCGTATTTTTAAGCGGACGCGATCACCCTTATCGCCAGGATTTCCATGCGCCAACGAAGCTCTTATCCCAAACCATTCAAAGCCCAGGTCGTTCAGGAATGCCTGCAACCTGGCGCAACCGTGTCCAGTGTCGCCATCAGCCACGGCATCAATGCCAACGTCATCCGCAAATGGCTGCCGCTCTATCGAGATCAGCCCGCAGCGGCTTCACTACCGGCTTTCGTCCCGCTAAAAGCCCCACCTAAACGGTCAGTCGAAACGTCAGTGATCATCGAGTTGCCCGTGGCCGGGCAAGTGATTACGGTGAAATGGCCAGCCTCGGATCCCGAGGGTTGTGCGCAATTTATTCGGGCTGTCGCTCAATGATCCGCATCGATGCCATCTGGCTGGCCACCGAGCCGATGGACATGCGCGCTGGCACCGAGACGGCATTAGCCCGGGTGATTGCGGTGTTCGGTGCGGCGAAGCCGCACTGCGCTTATCTGTTCGCCAATCGCCGGGCTAATCGAATGAAAGTGCTGGTGCACGATGGCGTCGGCGTCTGGCTCGCAGCGAGACGACTGAACCAAGGCAAGTTCCATTGGCCCGGCATTCGCCACGGCGGCGAGGTCGAACTCGACAGCGAACAACTCCAGGCATTGGTGCTGGGCCTGCCGTGGCAGCGCGTCGGTGCAGGCGGTGTGATTAGCGTGCTGTAAACGCCGGCCATTTGGCCGGTCTGCTTGTCGTCGCCCCGTGCCTGCTCTGGCACAATTGGCGGCATGACTTTCTCGCCCAGCCTCGACCAGATGACCCCGGAACAGCTTCGTGCCTTGGCGGCACAGGCGTTGCAGTTGCAGTCCCAGGTCGAGGCGATGAGCAGGAAGATTCAGAACGATGAAATCCTCATCGAACAGTTCATGTTCGAAATCGCCCTGCTCAAACGGCACAAGTTCGCCAAGCGCAGCGAACAAATCAGCCCGGCGCAAAGCAGCTTGCTGGATGACCTGCTCGACACCGACCTTGAGGCTATCGAGGCCGAGCTGAAACAGCTTCTTCCCGCTGCGCCACAGGTCGAACCACGGCAATCGCCGAAACGTGCGCCATTGCCGCCACAGTTTCCACGCACGGTGATTCGTCACGAACCCGAAAACACCCAGTGCGCCTGTGGCTGTCAACTTCAACGCATCGGCGAAGACGTCAGCGAGAAGCTGGATTACACGCCGGGCGTGTTTACCGTCGAGCAACATGTGCGGGGCAAATGGGCCTGTCGCCAGTGCGAAACCCTGATCCAGGCGCCGGTGCCGGCGCAGGTTATCGACAAAGGTATACCGACCGCAGGCCTACTGGCCCACGTGATGGTGGCCAAGTTTGCCGATCACTTGCCGCTGTACCGGCAGGAGAAAATCTTTGGTCGCGCCGGACTGGCAATTGCGCGCTCGACCTTGGCGCAATGGGTCGGAGAAACTGGCGTGAGACTTCAACCGCTAGTTGATGCTCTGCGTGAGGCGGTGTTGAACCAGCGTGTGATTCACGCCGATGAAACACCGGTGCAAATGCTTGCGCCAGGCGAGAAGAAAACCCACCGGGCCTACGTCTGGGCCTACAGCACGACGCCGTTTTCGGCGCTCAACGCGGTGGTTTACGACTTCAGCCCAAGCCGTGCCGGACAACATGCACGCAACTTCCTGGGCGACTGGAACGGTAAGCTGGTTTGCGATGACTTCGCTGGCTACAAGGCCGGATTTGAGCAAGGCATCACTGAAATCGGCTGCATGGCTCACGCCCGTCGCAAGTTTTTCGATCTGCACGTGGCGAACAAAAGTCAGCTGGCCGAACAAGCGCTGCACTCGATCAGCGGCTTGTACGAAGTCGAACGCCAAGCGCGGGAAATGAGTGATGAAGATCGGTGGCGAATACGTCAGGAACTGGCGGTACCGATCCTCAAAAAACTGCATGACTGGATGTTGGCCCAGCGCGACCTGGTGCCCAACGGATCAGCCACGGCCAAAGCCCTCGACTACAGCCTGAAACGCTGGGTAGCGCTGACGCGCTACCTGGACGATGGAGCTGTGCCGATCGACAACAATCAAGTCGAGAACCAGATACGGCCCTGGGCACTCGGGCGCTCGAACTGGCTGTTTGCCGGGTCGCTACGCAGTGGTAAACGGGCTGCGGCAATCATGAGCCTGATCCAGTCGGCGCGTATGAATGGGCATGATCCGTATGCCTATCTCAAAGATGTGCTGACTCGGTTGCCAACACAGAGGGCCAGTGAGATCGGGCAGCTGCTGCCACATCAGTGGGTGCCTGCCTAACTTACGCAAGGTGAGTTGGGCGGACGCTTACGGTTGAGGTCGCGGACCGGACTCGCATCGGTGGGGTGGCCTATGAGTAATGCAGGTCTGTGGTTGCTGGGTGCCGCCGCCAGCATGGGCTTGGCGACCAGTTGGTTGGCGTTGTCCCTGCCGGCGCACTGGCGCCAGGTGTTCAGCGCCGACGAGGTTGCGCCGGACTATCTACGCAGCCTGGGCTGGCTGGCGCTGATGGTATCGGCTGTGTGCTGCTTCAAGGCTGACCATCCGTCGATGGCGGTGCTGGTCTGGCTCACCCTGTTGCCGGTCGCCGCCGTAGCAACGGCCATAACGCTGAGCTACCGGCTGGGGCTGCTGCGCCTGTTTTGCCCGTTATTTCTGCGCACTCGATAAGAGTGCGCGGCTTCTGTATCTGCAACATTGTGGTTGATCCGATCGTACTGCTCACCTCAAACCGGGCGAGCTTGTTCACACTGGATACGCCGACCATCCCATGTCACCTCGTTGTGGGATGCTTGCAGGATCGAGCGACGCGAACTCTTACCAACGTATTTGCGCTCTAGCGTCGGCAACAGTTGGCTGACCTCGGTTCGTTTCCGGCTAACACCCGCCCCCAACGTTTAAAGGCGCTAGACGCGATGCAGGTCGAGCCGAACGACATTCTGGCAGGAACTGTGTTGAAGTCGCAATCCGGGTTGTACCGTCCGCTTCTGGCCGTTTGCGGAAGCTAGAGGTATTTAGCCCGACAGTAGGATCACTGTTACGGTGAAAAGTGTTCGTAGGCGTCAGAGCGTCCCTTGGGCAGATCTGCCTGCTGGAGCACCCGCCGCAATCGGGAAAGAATGTTCCGTTCAATACCCTGTTCCCTGCGGCAAAATGGCCGACATCACACCTTACCATTCAGAACGGCGGTACCGAACACTTCCCATATCAAGAGCAGATGGTCGGCGTGTCGCTATCTCAGGCGCCCTCGAAGGGTTAGACATCGCATGTGCACAGGCCCTCCGGAACAGCATGGAACGCCTGCCGAAGGTCCCTTGGGGAGTAGCCTTGCCGGATCAGTGGAGGCGTGACTCTTCAAGGCTTGCGTCACGCTAAGCACGTGTCATCGATGTTTGTTGCGATGGGCGAGGTCTATCACTCGAATTCATGCAGTGGCTATTCGCGACTGAATTCATGCTCGCTGTTGATTGCGAGCAAGAAAGCCCGCGCGCCGGGCAGCAGAGCAACTGGCGACGTTGCGATCAAATGCTTTTTGGGATCGGTTGCCGATTCGATTCCATGTCGAACCTACTCAAGTCTCAGGCAACCCTTCAAGCTCGTGATTTCTCGATGGATTTTTTTCAGTAAGTCTTCGGGTTTTAGTTCGGGTGTTTGCCTTTGATAAGCCAGGAACAGAAGCGTTAGGGGATGAATGCCAATGATCTCAGCAATCTGCTCAACCTTTTCAATCGATGGTTTCCATTTGCCGCGCTCGATCGCACTGATATAGCTCTGACTAGGCCCAAGCCCTTCCTGAGGCATATCCTTCGAAATACGTAGATTCCTGATCACCAAACCAAGCGCTTCATTCAGTTCCATTTGCTGTCTCGCAAAAGGAACGATGAAGCCTTTTTAGTGCTTCTGGAGCTATGCTATATACAGCTTAAAAGAGGGTGTGCTGATGTTTATTACGTACAAGCGCGCTGAAATCATGTATCCAGCGCTGTTTGGAGACGACTCCCAGATGTGGCGATTCGTCGAGCTCGATGATCATCGCCCTTGGTTTTACGTGATGATTAACCGCCGCCAGAAGGCAGCCGCATGGAGGACGATGCTCTTGATTCCAACGGAGGATGAGTTCGAGCAGATGCTAGTGAAACGCGCTGAAGGAACACTGATTGAGGCAGTTCAGGTGGTGTTGCCATCGCGGCTGAATGGATCCGGTAATTGGACGATGGAGATGCTCATAGAGCTCGTTAGGGTCTATGATCAGGACGAGCGAGTCATGGGTTACGACTTTAAGACGGCCTCGGGCCATACCTACTCTCAAAGAGACTGCCGCCACACCTTGGCTGCAGCAAAGCAACAAATTTACTGCTCTTCGATGCGTCTTGTTTGAAGGAGGGGTCGCTGACTGGAGCAAGCCTTGAAGGAGTGCTAAAGACGCCCACGTCAGCGCCATGGCATCAGTGGCGCGCATCGCGCACATGCAATTTGCTAGTTCGTCCAGAACGGATAGCTTGGATCGTCTGTCGCCGATCAGCACTGCCCCAAGTGCGGTCTTATCTGCGCCGCAAATGCTGCACAAAATGGCGTCCGCCATTAACTCGATCTGCCGACCGTACAACAGGCCATGCCGAAAGGTACGCATGGCGAGATAGGGCGGGATCCGGGCTCATTGTGGTCCGCCTGTGCCAGGCGTTGGCGACGCCTGACCGTACAGGCGGTTACCGGAGTGATGCTGGCGGGTCGCAGGCTCGCTGCAGCAAGCTGATTCACTGGACCCAAAGGAGCCTCTCAATGAAAATCACAGCGGCGGAACAGTTCGAATGCGTCAGTGACGTCCTTTGTGATGTTTGCGGCGATAGTACGCGTGTTGAAGGATATGGGTTGCAATTTGGGACCCTTCAGGGCAGTTGGGGATTCGGCTCGGTTCATGATGGTGAGCGTTATGAGGTCCATCTCTGCGAACCCTTTTTTTCAGAACAATGGCCGACCTGAAGAGCGCGCGGATGGTGAATACCATGTTCATCGACGTCGACGAAGACTTAGGCAATTTCGGACGGGTCGCTCGCGATGATTTTTTTCAATGACGGAGGCAGCTTGGCTTGATAGGTAACTCCAGCTGGACCAACATTTGCCGAGTCTCGGGTATGCAGGTGATGGCGGGGTGAAAAGCTTGGATTTAGCTGTTTATCGGCCCATTCCCGCTGTTCGCTATTCCTATTAACGCGGGTGCATATGGACCCCGTCTGCAATCCGTACTCCCCTGGCGCTGGTACGCCTCCACCTGAGCTGGCAGGTCGCGATCAACTGCGCGAGCGGGTCCGTCAGTCGATCGGGGGAATTCGCGTGGGCCGACCTGCCAAAAGCGTAATCCTGGTTGGGGTGCGGGGTGTCGGCAAAACAGTACTGTTGAACCAGATGCTGCGAGATGCCGAAGCCTCGGGCAATCTCGCCGTCTACGTTGAGTCATCCGAGTATCGCTCTCTGCCAGCGATACTCGCGCCACAGCTCCGTCTCGCCTTGCTGCGGCTGAGCTGTATCGTACCTGCCAAGAACGCAGCGATAACTGGACTGCGAGCCTTAGCCGGTTTTGCCAAGGCTTTGGAGCCGAAGTTCAGCGATCTCAAGGTCGGTATTGACTACGAAGCCGAGGCAGCTCTGGCGGGCAAAGGTGATCTCGAGGAGGAATTTACAACCCTGCTGACTAAACTCGGTGAAGCCGCCAAAGCAGCTCACACCGTCCTTGTTATTTTCGTGGATGAGCTGCAAAACGTAGCAGAAGAACAGCTCGCCGCGCTTATCGCAGCGCTGCATCGCGTCTCGCGATTGATCTTGCCGGTTGCCCTCGTCGGTGCAGGCCTCCCACAACTCCGACACCCTGCTGGACATGTGAAAAACCACGCGAAGCGCCTCTTCGACTACCTAGAGGTCGGTTCGCTGGAGCCACACCAGACGCGTCTGGCCTTTGTAAAACCAGCGGAGGCCGAGGGCGTGACTGTAGACTCAGAAGCGGCCGACATGGTTGCTCACCTCACACGCGGCTACCCTTATTTCATTCAAGAGTGGGGCAGTCATGTCTGGGACGCAGGGCAGAATAACCACATCACGCTTGCAGACGTCCAGAAGGCGTCCGGGCACGTTATTGCTGCTCTGGACGAAGGTTTTTTTAGGGTAAGACTCGACCGAATGACCGTGGCAGAACACATTTATTTGCGCGCCATGGCTTCGCTTGGGGAGGGGCCTCATCGTTCGGGCGACATTGCGGCATCCCTGGGCCGTACAAGCCGATCTCTCACCTCAATTCGCAACTCCCTGATTAGCAAAGGGATGATCTGGTCGCCGCCCCACAACGGCGCCGCTTTTACCGCGCCGCTGTTCGATCTGTACATGTGCCGGATCATGCCCGGTGACAGCTGGCGGTCTAGCCTTCCAAGGGCTGACGGCATTTTTTGTCCACCTGAAGAGGGCTCAGATGCTTAGAAGCGAATGCACTCATCTTGCTACGGCTACGATGGTTTGTTCACATCAAGGCTGCTGTCACATCGACTCGAATTTGCACGTACGCTGTGGAGTGCTGAGCGGCTAAGTCGAGGCTTCACTGTGTGCGTCAAAAATGGGATCGACTTACCTGTGATCGGGGCGTAGGGTCGCTCATGGATATCTTTTCTACGGGCAGCATCGACATCAGGCTGGCAGGAGCAGAGAACAGAGCATGAGCGAACTCAGTGATGATGAAATAGACCGACTAGAGGCAATGATTCCTAAGCTGGCCGCCGTCGCCACTAATGCTGCGTATCTGCGTGCGGTTGCCGCAGGGCATTCACTGATAATGGCGAAGGATGGCGTGCTCGTACAAATTCATCCTGACGGTTCGGAAAAAAAGCTTCGCGACTTGTGCAGCAAGCACAGGGTCGAGTCTGGTAAGACTTTCAGTGTGGGTATTTGAAGCGCACCTGCCGACCAGGCGTATTCATAAGGCGAGCGCAGGCCACAGCGACTGGTAAGCACTTGACTATCTTGCCCCTGCGACGGAGCCTTCGCTGTCTAGCGCAGGGCCGCCAGCTGTTTGCTTAACTACCCGAGTAGACGAAGCATGCTGAGATGCTGGCTGCTTGGGCGTCGCCATGCGGTCATGTATTGGTTACACCCGGAGTTGCGAGTGCCCAGCTGGGGTTGCGCATCAATTCCGCTACCGTGCAATGGACTCATAACCAGGAGCTCCACCTCTCAATAGGACACGCGTGCGCGGCATTTTCCGACGCGGTGCGTCGACCGCTAGTCAGGCTGGTTGGTTGGGCCTGATGGGGCGGGCAGGGGTTGAAGCAACATCGAGGCGCGGCTGCTCAGCAGCACTCCGGCTTGGAAGTAGCCCATAACGGTTTCGACACTGCGATGTTCAGTCATGGCCATCACTTCACCCAATGGGGCCCCCTGGCGACCCGCTTCCGTTACAAAGCCCGAGCGTAAGCTGTGCGCGGCCCAGTCGCCGTCGAGGCCAGCCAATTTGGCGCGGCGCTGAACGATCCGTGCTACCTGATCAGACGATAGTCCGAACGGGCTGACTTTGCCGCCCTTGTAGAGGCGCCGAAAAAGCGGACCGGTATCGGCGGGCGCGGCGATGAGCCAAGCCGTCAACGCGTGTGCAGCGCGACCCAGCAGAGGTTTTTCGCGACGGGATCCCGTGGTGTCTGTTTTGGTGACGCCCAGCGTATAGAGCCAAGTGTCTTCATCCAGTTTGCGCACATCGTCGACCTGCAGGCCGGTCACCTCGGATCGACGACGCCCGCCGCCACTCCACGCCATCAGGAGGAGGGCGCTATCACGAGTACCGCGAATGCCATCCGTACAGGTCGCCAACATGGCCTCCAGAGCCTCCACCACAGCTGCCGTCTTTTTGCGGACAACTACCCCCTGGCGCGCCTGGGCTTTTCGCGCATCTCGCAGCAGCGTTTTCACTGCCAGTGCTTCAGTTGGGCTTTCCCAGTTGTTGAAGCGATGCCACCTGCCCAGTGCCGAAAGCCGATGACATACCGTGTTGTAGCTCAGAGGTCCCGGCTTTGCCTTCACACGTGCCGCGACTAACGCGGCATCGATGGTCGGCGGTAGCAGATAGGTCCATGCACCATTTGCCAGTGGGCGCGCCAGGTGATCCACCACGAACTGAATGACTACAGTCGACTGTACAGGCGCATCGCCCATCGCAACGCCGTAGCGCAGGTGCAGCCAAGCCGACCAGTAGGCGAGGGCGCTGCGATAGCTCCGTACCGTGTTTTCGGCGGTGCCGCTGGCAACAAAGCCTGCGGCCGCCTCCTGAGCCTTCAACGCCAATCTACTGGGGTCTAGGGTGGGCTCGTCGATCAACGGCATCTGATCAGTAATATATGATACGTCCAACGTATTATATTTCCACTATCCAATAAATAAGGTCGGATAATCTTTAATTATCCAAGGTGAGGCGATTTTTTCGTCGTTTGGCAGTCGCTCACCAGTACATCAAGGGGATGTGCGTCGATGAGCCACGAGATCGAGCGGTACCTGCAGGCCGGTACCCGCCCCAACACCCGGCGCAGCTACCGGCAAGCGCTCGAGCACTTCGAGGTCGCCTGGGGCGGCTTTCTGCCGGCGACCAGCGATGCCATCGTGCGTTACTTGGTCGATCACGCCGCCACGTTGTCCAGCAACACCCTCAAGCTGCGCCTGGCGGCCTTGGCGCAGTGGCATGTCAGCCAGGGCTTCCCGGATCCGACCAAGACCCCGCTGGTTCGTCAGATCCTCAAGGGCATTCGTACCTTGCACCCGAAGCCGGAGAAGCAGGCCGAACCGCTGCAGCTGCGCGAACTGGAGCAGTGCGTGGCGTGGCTGGAGCGGGCGGGCGAGAAAGCACTGGACGAGGGCGACCTGCCGCAGCTGTTGCGCTGCTGGCGTAATCGCGCATTGCTGCTGATCGGCTTCTGGCGCGCCTTTCGCAGCGACGAACTGTGCCGCCTGCAGGTCGAGCACATCCAGGTACGGCCGGGGGAGGGCATGCAGCTGTTCCTGCCGTGGAGCAAGGGCGACCGTGACAACCAGGGACAGACCTACAGTGCGCCGGCGCTGGCCCGCCTCTGCCCGGTGCAGGCCTACAACGACTGGATCTGTGTCGCCGGCATCGCCCGCGGTCCGGTGTTCCGCGGCATTGACCGCTGGGGTCACCTGCGCGAGCAGGGCCTGCACCCGCACAGCGTCATCCCGCTGCTGCGGGCGGTACTGAAAGCGGCCGGATTGCCCGCCGAGTTGTATAGCAGCCACTCCCTACGCCGTGGCTTTGCCACCTGGGCCACGCGCAGTGGCTGGGACCAGAAGGCGTTGATGGGCTATGTCGGTTGGCGCGATGCCAAGTCGGTACTGCTCTATGTGGACAGCACCGGCTTTTTCCCCGGGCAACTGCGGCCGATGGTGCCAGGCCTGGAGGCGGAGGCTTTGTCGAGTTTGCCTCGTCCAATTGCACTGCCGGGCAGTTGACCGCCTCAAGCCATTCAGCACTTCCGGTGATGGCTGCTTTGTTTCCGCGGAGCAATTACACCCAATGCTGGGCTTTGGCCTTGATGTGGCTGGTGTTATTGATACGTATCGAAAGGGCGACGGTAAACCATGAGAGTTCGCCATCAGATGATTGCTCAATTACAGACAGGAATGTTCAGCTTGCGTCGGCATAACATGATGCCACCAGCGACATAGACTCCAGTCATCTGTCAGTCCACCTGACACCGCCAGTCATGAGAGGTTAGAGCAGGCCAATAGTGCTCTGCTGCAAAGAGGATTATCTAAAGTTCGATGCTAGTGTGGCTGTAATCAGTCTCATCGCTGGACATAATTCAGAAGCAATTTTTTTCGCTTTCGGTGTTGCCACAATACCCCTGCCCGAACGAGTAAAGAGCGGATCATTAAATTTGTCACGTAGCTTGACCAGCGAATTGCTTACGGCTGGCTGTGTTACGCCAAGACTCTTGGCTGCTAACGTTATACTTTGTTCCTTGTAAATACACATAAAAACCACCAATAAATTGAGATCGATGGATGCAAATGTGTCCTCGCGAATAGTCATGGCAGAGCTCTCAAATCCCCTTTACAGCATCGCTTTCAATGTTTTCACCAGCATTTCGATGGTGTATTCGCAGCGTTTGAAAAAAATGGATCGGGCCGAGCTTTTGGCAAGTAATCAATCCTGTGCGATGCAGCGTGCGCAAGTGATCGGACACGGTCGATTGGGCCAACTTGCACTTGCGCTCAATCTGGCCGGCACACACACCGAGCAGGAATGCATGTTCCTGCTGCGGAAAGTGTTTCTCTGGGTCACGGAGCCACTCAAGGATCAACCGGCGCTGGGGGCTGGCTAACGCTTTAAGAAGTAGATCCACTTCCGTAAGTTTACTGCGGGAGTTCACCATCAAGGTCGCTCAGGCGATGTTCAATACAGGCTTCAGCCACTGAATGAAATCTTCCACTTCTTCATTGGTGATTTCGTGGCCCATGTCGTACAGGTATGTTTCATGATGCACGTTCAGTTGGTGCAACCAGGCATCCGCTTTTTGTGCCCAAGACACGGGGAGCTTGTTATCACCATAGCCATGAGCAATAAACGCCGATAGCGAACTCAATGCTTGAGCGCTGGCAATGTGTGGTGCCAGCTCAGGGAGAATTCTGCCGCTGAACAAGCCAAAGCCTAGCACGCAATGAGGGGCGCTAAGCCCGACGCTTGCACTGAGAATACCGCCCTGGCTAAAGCCAGCTATCACTGTAGGCATTTGTGGTAAGGCAGTTACAAGCTCCACTAGTTTCTGGCGGCTGGTTTCCGCTTGCTCTTCAACGATCACCGGGCCTTCGTTGGTGAAATTTACCTGAAACCAGGCAAAGCCCTCAGCTGCGATTTGCAGGCGGCTGCGTACCAGCAATATTTCAATTCCTTCTGGGATAAAGCCGGAAAGGCCTGCCAGATTGGTTTCATTACCGCCTACACCATGCAATAGCAGGAGACGTGCACGAGGGGCAGCAGCACGGATTACCCGACGATAGACAAGGCCGGATTGCGGTTCTTGCTGCAGTTCTGAAATGGCTAGTGGCAGGTTCATGCTTGAGTAATCTCCTGAGTGGCGGTTGGGCTTTTGAACAGGTAGCTGTCCATAGCCAGTACGCCGTCGGCGACACCGCCCTCTAGCACATCCACGGCGTAGTGCTCGCCTGCGGCACCGAGCGCCAGAAATAGCGGCAACAAATGTTCTTCACTGGGGTGCGCACGCTCGGCCTCCGGGGCATTGCGGCGGTAGGCGAGCAGCGCTGGCAGGTCACCGGCTTGCAGGGCGTCACGGATCCAGTCGGAAAAACGCGCTACGTACTCAGCCGGGTCGCCGTAGTTGCTACGGAACTCATAAAGGTTATGGGTCAGACTGCCGGAGCCAATGATCAGCACGCCCTGATCGCGCAGCGGCTTGAGTGCCTGGCCAAGCTGCCAGGCACCCAATGGATTGAGCGGGTGGGGCATGGACACTTGGACCACCGGGATATCCGCAGTGGGCAATAGGTGCAGCAACGGCACCCAGGCGCCGTGGTCCAGGCCTCGATTCGATTCGGTAGTTGCGGCAATCCCATTGCGGGAAAGCAGGTTGCAGATTTGCTCGGCCAATGCAGGATTGCCGGTTGCAGGGTATTGCAGGCGATACAGTGCTTGCGGAAAGCCTCCGAAGTCGTGAATGGTTTCCGGCGCCTTGCTGCTGCCTACACGCACGCTCCCACGGGTCATCCAGTGAGGAGAGACGATTACGATGGCGCTAGGCCGTGGCAGCGCTCGGCCTAGCTCAGCCAGGCGTGCCCCGGCCTGGCCGGGTTCGATGGCAAAGGTTGGTGCTCCGTGGGACACGAACAACACTGGATAGGCCAGACTCATGGTTGAAATCCTGCTTAGATATTGGGGCCGCAGCAGCAAGAGGTGGACTGATCGGCGTTGCAAAGCGTGTGCGCCGCTCACTGACCTGCCTACCCACAGCGCACTGATTGGCTGGGGATGGCTCAAAGTTTATAGATTCGATTTTGGAGATAAACTCAGATATTGGTGAATAACTATCTCGAAAACCGGGATAATTGGCGGTCACTTGTCGACTCTTCAGGCCGCTGCCAGCCGGAGCGCTGAGCTACACATCAAGGTGCCAATATTGCCCCCTGCGCCTGGCCAGAACGCAGGTTGGTGAGTAGATCCCTGGTCGGCGGGCTCTAGTATTTGGGGGCTCCCTGGCTTTGTTACAGATCAGTCCGCGCTCATCGCTATGGCTGCTGAGTGGCACCCTGAGTTAATGGGGCTGGCGTTGATCAACCCCGCGCCAAGGTCGCGCAGTAGCTGTCCGTTCTGCCGTTAGCTGTGGCCATACAGCTTCAATAACTCGTCGACCAGGTAACGAATTTTGGGCCGCAGATGATTGCTCTTCGACCATAGTGCGTGGACCTCGACAGGCGCCGGTTCAAAGGGCTCGAGTACCGTAACAACAACCTGCTGGGCGATGTCCTTTTCAAATAGACAGAGCGGCATCTGGCAAATACCGAGGCCGGCTCGCGTGGCTTCAATCATCGCTTCGGCATCGTCAAACTGATAGGTCGGTGGTGGCGAGAACTTCAAGGATTGCCCGGCCTGGGCCATTTTCCAGGGCATTAGGCTGCCGCGGCGATAGCCGACGATGCTGCGGTGCTGGCCCATGTCCTCGAGCGTCAACGGCGTACCATATTCTTCCAGATAACCCGGCGCTGCACAGGTTACCCAGCGGTGTGACGTCAGGCGTCTGGCCACCAGGCCGGGGACGTTGTCGACGCTGCCAAAACGAATGGCCAGGTCGATACCTTCTTCCGTCAGGTCCACCAGTTGGTCGCTAAAGGTCAAGGTCAGTTGCAACTGCGGGAAGCGTTTGCTCATCTCCAGTAGCACCGGCAGTACCACCTGTTTACCGAACGCGACCGGCATGTCCACCCGCAAGCGCCCTGTGGGCACGCCTAACTTGTTGCCGAGGTTGCTCTCGGTGGCCTTGATCTCCTCCAGCGCATTGGACCACACGGTGAAGTAGGCCTCGCCATCCGGAGACAGGGACAAGCGGCGGGTCGAGCGATAAAACAGGCTGGTACCCACCCGTGCCTCCAGCCGTGCAATCGCCTTACCTACGGCCGACTTGGACAGCCCCAGGCGCTCGGCTGCCTCTGTGAAGGTCGCAGAGCGGGCGGTGGCGAGAAAAATATGGATGCCGCTGAAGGAATCTTCGGAGGTCATTGCCGTTTTCCTAGGCGCAAGAGTTGGTAGCAAATTACGCTACCTATCTGTGATTTCAAGGTTGTTTATCAGCTTGCTGCTCTACCTTAGCATGGCTGCTGACTCAGCAACCCTCTGCATCTATCGCATGGGGTTGGTCATTTACTTCTGTGAGGACGCCCCATGAAAGACGAAGTCATCAGCATTTTTACCCTAAGCCTGGCTCCGGAAGACTTCCCTGAATTTAAAACGCTGGTTGCCAAGATTGTCGCCGCTACGAGCGAAGAGCCTGGCACCTTGATGTACGAATACAGCGTCAACGAGGCTCGCACTGAGGTGCACATTATCGAGCGTTACCGTGCCGATGCTGTCGTTAACCATATTGAAGAAACCTTCGCGCCGTTCGGCGAAAAGTTTCTCGAGCTGGTGAAAATCACCAGCCTGCTAGTTTATGGCAACCCAGACGCGCCGACGCGCAAGCACCTGGATGCCTTTGGCGCGGTGTACATGAATCCGTTTGATGGGTTTACCCGGACCTGACACCGCCAGTCAGTAGCCGGCGGACAAGACCGCTGACTATTCAGCAACCGATCTAACCTGCCGGGTACTACCTGGCGCTAGAGGGTCAATACGCATGCACATCAATCTTGCCGGCAAGACCGCTTTGGTTACTGCCTCCACAGGCGGCATCGGCTTCGCCATTGCCCATGGCCTGGCGCTCACCGGCGCTATCGTGATCATCAACGGGCGGAGTGACAGCTCGGTCGAAAAAGCCCTGGCACGTTTGAGCGAAGCGGTACCGCAGGCCACCTTCAGCGGAGTCGCGGCTGATCTGGGCAATGCCGACGGCGTTGGCGTTCTTACAGCTGCGCTTCCCACCATCGACATTCTGGTCAACAACGCCGGCATCTATGGTTTGGCCGATTTCTTCGAGGCCGATGACGACTGCTGGGAAGACTATTGGCAAACTAACGTAATGTCCGGTGTTCGCCTGAGCCGCGCGTTGGTTCCAGCCATGGTCCAACGAGGTTGGGGTAGGGTGGTGTTTATCTCCTCGGAGTCAGCCCGAAATATCCCGGCCGATATGGTTCATTACGGCGTAACCAAGACGGCGCAACTGGCGTTGTCGCGTGGCTTGGCCAAACGTGTGGCCGGCAGCGGCGTAACCGTTAACAGCGTGCTGCCAGGCCCGACACTGTCTGATGGCTTGGCTGAGCTGCTCAAAGGAGAGTCTGCCCGCTCCGGCAAATCCTTGGAGGCCGTCGCTGCCGAATTCGTCATGACCCACCGTCCCACCTCGTTGATTCAACGTGCGGCCACGGTCGATGAGGTCGCCAATATGGTCGTCTATATCTGCTCCACCCAGGCGTCAGCCACCAGCGGCGCTGCGCTGCGGGTCGATGGCGGCGTGGTGGACGATATCCTCTGAACCCTTGACTACCTGGCACGTGTGTTCCGCACGGGTGACCTGAAGGTCACCGGCGCGCACGCTGTCAGTGAGTGAGCAGATCTCCAATCGATTCCGCTGCCAGTTGATACGAACGGCAACGCGCCGTCGGGTCGTAGATGCGCGCATCAATCATCAGTTCGTCTACGCCGGTGGTAGCACTAAACAACCACCGACTGAAGTCGGTGGGTTAGTGAATTACGGATTGAAAGTCCGGATACGCGTCGGCTGAACGACGCGTCGCATTAGTCCGGCTCCATCTTGAAATTATCGTTCGGGCTCGGCTCTGGCATCAAGTGACCCTCCACGATCCGGCACTCACGCTGCCTCGCCAACTCATGTAGCACCTCCCCCCAGGTGCTTGCGGATCGCTCCGAAGATCGCCTTCTTACGCCTCTTCGGGATGAATACAACGTGGTACTTACAGTCCCACTTCGTGTGAGCAAGGCTTTGGTAATCTCTCATTGGGTACCCCTATCTCTTGGTCGAGATAGAAGGTTCCTGATGACCGCATCACACGGTCAACCTCAAGGAGTCCCTCGGCTAAGCCGGGGGATTACCTTGTTTATTTAAGACTTGAAAGCCAAGCGGATAGATCGTCCAACTGCCTCGATATCCCATGCCCACTCGACCCTTTCATGTGCTGCGTACGCCGGACCGGGGCATGACACCAAGGCTGAAAAGCTTTCTGGATTTTACCCTTGCCAAGTTTGGCGAGAACCCGGCAAAGGCAACCTGGCCGAAAGCAGCGAGCGGTTAGTTACGTGCTGAACGTTTCAAGGCGAAGGCTCCGTCATCCAGCAGCGCCAAGGCCAGTGCAGTGAATGCCAGAAAGACCGGGTATTCCCAGCCACCATTGGCGTTGGTGAAGCTCCAGCCATTACCGAAGTGCACGCTTGCTGCCACCAGCAGTTGCACGGTGGCTAGGGCCGCTACCCAGCGAGCGAGTACACCAAGGATCAGGAACAGGCCGCCGACCACTTCAAAGGCAATGACCGGATAGGCAAGAAAGCCGGAGAAGCCAACGGACTCAAAGAAACCTGCTGTGCCGGCCGGGGTGAACACCAGCAGCTTGGTCAGGCCATGAGCGAGAAACATCACGCCAAGGATTAGGCGTAGTACCAGGGCGGCATAGGGGAGGGTGCGGCTAGCGGCGGTCATGGGTGTTTTCCAATACGGGGAGTGTGGGTTGCCCGGGGCCACAGCTGTTTCGGCCGTGGCGCCAGGCATTGGGTAAGTGGGAATTAACGATTGAGCCAGACCGGCGCGATCTGCGTGCCGAGCCCTGCGCCATAGCCGAGGTAG
The DNA here is from genome assembly GCF_042015035.1 of Pseudomonas gorinensis. Lineage (NCBI taxonomy): Bacteria > Pseudomonadati > Pseudomonadota > Gammaproteobacteria > Pseudomonadales > Pseudomonadaceae > Pseudomonas > Pseudomonas gorinensis. Next base: position 3,757,338 of record NZ_CP167125.1, on the reverse strand, counting down.
ATGTTCAACCCGGCCAACGCTTCCAGATAACGCGCGTTTACCAAACCGCCGGCATCCACGGTTTTCCAACCCAGGCTTTGCGCAAGAGCAACGGCGGTTTGTTTGGCTCGTGCGCTATCGCTGGCCAGGAACACGCTGCCTTGCTGCTCGTTGGCAAATGTGGGACCGCTGGCCAGCACTTGGGCGAACAGGGTGTTGAAGCCCTTGACCAGCTCCACACCTGGCAGCGCCTTGGCGATTTCCTCCGCTGCACTGGTGCTGTGGCCGATGGTCAGACCCATGTAGTCGGCTGTCAGCGGGTTGGTGATGTCGATGACCACTTTGCCTTCGAGACTGCCCAGACTTTTCAGCGCGGTTAAGGCGTCCTGGTAAGCAGTGGCGACGATCACCACTTCGTTCTGGCCAAGGGCCTGATCAGCGGCGAATGCTTCGACGTTTTGATGCTGCGCGGCGAGGGCGTGCGCCTTGTCCAGATCACGGCCGGTGATACGAACATGGTGTCCAAACTGGGACAACTGTTGAGCGAAAGCCGAGCCCATGTTGCCGGTACCGATAAGGGTAATGTTCATGTCTTTTGCCTCGTGCTGTGTGTGATGGGATCCAGTTTAAAGATTCGATTTACGAGATAAACATGATTTAATGTGACTTATAGTTCCGATAAGTGAGGCAATAATGGATCGCGCGTTGGAGATGCAGGTGTTTTGCGCCGTGGTCGACAAGGGCAGCTTTGTCGGTGCCGTCGATGCGCTGGAAATGTCCAAGGCCGCCGTTTCCAGGCATGTAAATGCGCTGGAGGAACGCCTGGGCGTACGCCTGCTGCAACGCACCACGCGACGCTTATCACTGACCGAAGAAGGACGGGTTTTCTACCAGCAAGCGCGGGAAGTGCTGGCGTTGATGGGGGAGGCGGAAAGCGCTGTTTCTTCGGGCAACCATGAGCCTGCCGGCGTGCTGCGGGTCAATGCGCCGGTGAGTTTTGGTGTGTTGCACCTGGCGCCGCTGTGGACTGCCTTTTTGGAGCAAAACCCGAAGATTGAGCTGGATATCAGCCTGAACGATCGCCAGGTCGATTTGGTGGAGGAGGGGTATGACGTCGCGGTGCGCATCGCCCGGTTGGAAAGCTCTTCACTGGTGGGGCGCCGGTTTGCCAGCACGCGGATGCGCCTGTGTGCAGCCCCGAGCTACATCAAAAGCCATGCACCAGTAGAAGTGCCGCAAGACCTGGCCGAGCACCGGGTGATTGCCTATAGCAACTTTTCCAGTGGGAACGAATGGAGTTTTACCGGGCCCGATGGCGAGCATAAGGTCAACACGCGTTCGGTCATTCGCTGCAATAACGGTGATACATGCCGATCTATTGCGTTGACTGCTGGCGGCATTTTGCTGCAGCCAAGCTTTATGGTAAGTGAGGATCTTCGGCGGGGTGATCTGGTGGAGTTGCTACCGGAGTATCGCTCGGTAGAACTGGGTATTTATGCCGTCTACCCAACCCGCAAACACCTGGCATCCAAGGTGCGGGCATTTATCAATTTTCTGGTCGAACAGTTTGAGCAGGTCGACTGGGAGTCCGGCTACCCAGCACAAAAGAGCCAAGCCCGGGCTGCAAAGAAGATGTAACACTCCTTGCAGCCCACTGGCCATTAACGCCGAATGACCTTAGGTCTTCTTCGGATCGTCGCCGAACAGCTTGCCTGCACCGGCCCAATCCGATGGCGCCACGTCTTCAAAAATGACGTAGATGTAATTGGCATCGGTACCGGTGTTTTTCACGATGCTCTGGGTGATTTCTGCAGCGACAGCTTCCTTCGCGGCGTGGTCTTTTCCTTCGAACCAGCTGACTCGTACAACGGGCATGGAGTGATCCTCTATTCAGGTTGGGTTTAGCGCGATTAGGGCTAACCATGCGGTCAGTCCGGGCTCAGCCAATCAATGCAGCAGAGCAGTCGAGAGAGAATAGGAGAGATACAGAAGGCGATAAACACGCTGTAAATCGCCTATATGTAGAAATTATTTCTCCAATCAGCCCGCCATTTACCGGCGCACCGGCGATCAACAGTTGCTAAGTACCGCTAGGGGCTGTTGCCATTTCACATGGGTAGCCATAGGAAGGCACAGGCCATGGCCACCACGCTCTCGTAATTTCTCTTGAGCTTGTCGAATCGAGATGCCACCGCCCGGTAATGCTTCAGCCGGGCAAAGGCGTTTTCCACCAGGTGCCGATTGCGGTAAAGACCTCTGTCCAGATCCGCGTTGCCTTTCACGGAGTTACGCTTTCTCGGGATCACGGCCTTGGCCCCTTGTAGCTCAACCTGCTCCCGGATTCTCTCGCTGTCATAGCCCTTATCCGCGACGATGGTTTCTGCCGCCGGGAGCTTGGAAATCAACGCGGGTGCCTGAGTGCAGTCATTGATTTGGCCACCTGTGATTTCAAACTCGATGGGCAAGCCGTGGGCGTCCACCGCCAGGTGAATCTTGCTGGTATTGCCAGCTCGACTTTTCCCTATAGCCTCATCGTTGCCGCTGGCAGCGCCTGCACTGTGCTGTGCGACCTACTGTGGCGTAGTTGGAATTCCAGTTTCGTGCAGCTACCCCGCAGTTCATCTGGGGGTAGGTTGACGGGAAGCTCGCAGGCTGAGGCTTTCGGGACCACACCAGTGGAACACGCACTCATGTCGAACAACTACCTTGAAGCCAGGATGTGGCGCTATTGAGTCTCGGCGCGACTGGAGCCCAACTGGTGTCAGAGCAGGTGCCGTGTCACCGCTGCGCTTCGCGGATCATGTTACGGGCGATAACCACCTGCTGAATCTGTGTGGTGCCTTCGTAGATACGGAACAGCCGCACGTCACGGTAGAAGCGCTCAATGGCGTACTCGCTGACGTAGCCGGCGCCACCGTGGATCTGCACGCAGCGGTCGGCGACACGACCGCACATCTCGGTGGAGAACATCTTCGCGCAGGAGGCTTCGGTACTGACGTTCTTGCCCTCGTCGCGCTTGCGCGCGGCATCCAGCACCATGCAGCGGGCCGCGTAGATTTCGGCTTTGCTATCAGCCAGCATCGCCTGGATCAGTTGGAACTCCGCGATGGGCTGGCCGAACTGTTTGCGGTCCAGCGCATAGTGCAGGGCATCGTCCAGCATGCGTTCGGCTGCGCCGACACTCAGTGCAGCGATATGCAGGCGGCCCTTATCCAGCACCTTCATCGCGGTCTTGAAACCAACGCCTTCGACGCCGCCTATCAACTGGCTGGCGGGCACTCGCGCATTTTCAAAGATCACGTCGCAGGTATGGGCGCCTTTGTGGCCCATCTTGTGGTCCGTCTTGCCCAGCGACACGCCGGGTGTGCCGCGCTCAACGATAAAGGCGCTGATACCGGAGGCGCCTTTGATTTCCGGGTTGGTACGGGCCATCACCGTGTAAATGCCCGCGTGTGGCGCGTTGGTGATGTAACGTTTGGTACCGTTGAGGATGTAGCTGTCAGCGTCACGCACAGCATTGGTTTTCAACGAGCCCGCATCGGAGCCGGCATCTGGCTCGGTCAGGCAGAACGAGCTGAGCAGCTCGCCGCTTGCCAGTTGCGGCAGGTACTGGTTGCGCTGCTCCTCTGTACCGTCAAGCAAAATGCCGATTGAGCCAATGCCGTTGTTGGTGCCGATGTAGGAACGGAAAGCCGGTGAGGTGCGACCCAACTCGAAGGCGATGTTTACCTCTTCCTCCATAGTCACGCCCAGGCCGCCATAGGCTTCCGGAATCGTTAACCCGAACAGGCCCATCTCGCGCATCTGATCGACGATGTCCTTAGGGATCGCATCCGTTTCAGCCACCTCGTTTTCCCGAGGAATCAGTACCTCACCGACGAACTGGCGAAGAGAATCCAGCAGAATCTGCAGGGTTTCGGTATCACGGATCATGTGCGCTCCTCTGGGCCCGGAAGTGGGCCGATGTAGTACGGTGCACCGTCACCCTGAAGGGTTACCGAGCGGCGGCGCCGATGTTGTTAACCATGTTGATCAGGCGAGGCCCGATATCGTCAGTGAGCTTGTCCCGTGGAAGCTGGAAGCTCGGTCCACCGCAGTTGAAGGTCAGTAACCCGAACTGCGGGTGTAACAGCGGCACGGCGACTGAGTTGACGTCGCGGTGCCACTCGCCGATCGATAGGCAAAAGCCGTAATCGGTGTAATCGCGAAACGCGCGATCCAGGCCCTTGCGGATCACCGGCCACTGTGCTGCTTCGCGTTGGCGCATGTGGTCGAGGAGAAACTCTCGCTCGCTCTCTGGCATCGCCGCCAGGCATGCGCGTCCCGCCGAGCTTTGCGCCAGTGGCAAGTAGCTGCCGATCTGCCGCCGCATCGTGGTATTGCCTTGGCCCTGAACGACGTCCAGGTAAACCATCTGCAGGCGATCCCGGGCCGCCATTGCCACTGCGGCTTGAGCGTGATTGGCCAGCTCTTCCATCAGCGGGTGCGCCACCGAGCGAATCGACAGATTCGACAGCATGGCGTAGCCGAACCCCAGCACACCGACATCCAGCTGGTACTTGCCCGAGTGCACCTCACGCTTGAGGCAGCCAAGGCGCATCAGGGTGTTGGTCAAGCGCGTCACGGTCGGCTTGGGTAGCCCGGTCATCCGCGCCAGTTCCTGATTGCCCAGCACGTTGTCGCGCGGGGTAAAGCACCGCATCAGCTCCAGCCCACGTGCCAGCGCAGTCACGAACTGGCCGCTGGTTTCGTCCTCACTCGACGCACTGGCCGGGTCGAGCATGCCCATCTTCAGTAAAGCGATTTCATCCGCTCCAGTGCTGCTCTCAGCCTTCTGCTGATCCGCTTTGTTGCGTGCCATGGTAGAACCTCATTTTTGGAAATTGCAAGCAAATAAAAGTACGTTTCGTCAGGCGAAATTATATTTGAGCCGAGATGAAATGCAAAACGCTCATTTTTAGATAGATAATATATTGATTAATAAAGAAATAATAAAATAGTTCAGATTTCTGATTTACATGAATTCGCGACCCTACCTATGATATCTCGTAAATACGAAATGCAATTTCGTATAGCGAAACGTGTTTAGAGGTGGGTATGAGTCACGAACCTGAATCTGTAGTGAACCTGGAAATTCGAGAAGACGGCGTTGCCGTCGTACGCATCGACCGGCCAGAAGCCAAGAACGCGCTCAATAGCGCGGTGCGTGAACAACTCGCCGAGCACTTTCGGGCACTGGCTCGCAATGGGCAGGTGCGGGCGATTGTACTTACCGGCGGTGACACCTGTTTTGTGGCCGGAGCCGATATCCGCGAGTTTGCCCAAGCGCGCCCGATTGAAATGTACCTGCGCCATACCGAGCTGCTGTGGGAAGCCATCTCCCGCTGCCCCAAGCCGGTCATCGCTGCAGTGAATGGTTTCGCCCTTGGCGGCGGCTGTGAGCTGGCCATGCACTGCGACATCATCGTCGCCGGCGAGTCGGCGCGCTTTGGCCAGCCAGAAGTCAAACTCGGCCTGATGCCGGGCGCCGGCGGTACTCAGCGTCTGATCCGCGCGGTCGGCAAGTTCCAGGCAATGCGCATTGCCCTTACCGGGTGCTTGGTCTCGGCCCAGCAAGCCTTGGCCATGGGCATGCTGAGTGAAGTGGTGGGCGACGAGCAGACCATTGTCCGTGCACTAGAGCTGGCCACTGAAATCGCCGCCTTGCCGCCGCTAGCCGTCGCGCAGATCAAAGAAGTGATGCTGGCCGGTGCTGACCTGCCGCTGGAGAGCGCGCTGGTGTTGGAGCGCAAGGCCTTCCAATTGCTATTCGATTCGAGCGACCAGAAAGAGGGCGCTCAAGCCTTCCTGGAAAAACGCAAAGCGATCTTCTCAGGAGAATGAGCGATGACACGTGAAATTAACCGGATGGCGGTTGTTGGCGCCGGAGTCATGGGTACAGGTATTGCTCAGATCGCCGCTCAGGCGGGCATTCGCGTCACGCTGTTTGATAGTCGCGAAGGCGCTGCGCAGGGCGCCCGCGAAAGCTTGAAAGGCACGTTGGACAAGCTGGTCGACAAAGGCAAGATTGCCAACGCCGATGCGCTGGCCACGCTCTCCCGCGTGCAAGTGGCGAGCGCCCTTACGGAACTGAGCGACGTCGACCTGGTAGTGGAAGCCATTATCGAGCGCCTCGACGCCAAGCAGGGCTTGCTCGCCGAGTTGGAAGCCGTGGTTGCCGATGACTGCATTCTGGCTACCAACACCTCATCGCTCTCCGTCACCAGCATTGCTCGCAATTGCCGACTTCCCCAACGCATCGCTGGCTTTCATTTTTTTAACCCTGTGCCGCTGATGAAAGTGGTGGAAGTCATCGATGGTCTGGCGACTGACCCGCAGGTAGGCGACAGCCTCCGAGCCCTGGCTGCCCGCATGGGGCATAGGGGTATTCGGGCGAAGGACACACCAGGGTTCATCATCAATCACGCCGGCCGTGCATATAGCACTGAGGCTTTGCAAATTCTCAAGGAAGGCGTAGCCGAACCCGCCGAGGTAGACCGTATCCTGCGCGAGGGTCTGGGTTTTCGCATGGGGCCCTTGGAGCTGTTTGATCTGACGGCTCTTGATGTTTCCCATCCAGTCATTGAGTCGATCTACAACCAGTTCTACCAGGAACCGCGGTATCGGCCTGCAGCGCTAACACGCCAGATGCTGGATGCCGGCTACGTCGGGCGCAAGGTCGGGCGTGGGTTTTACCGATACGCCGACGGCCAGATGATCGATCCACCCGCCGCACAGGCAGTACCTGCGCTGGAAGCATTTCCGCCGGTTTGGCTTGGCACTGAAAACCCCGAGGATCGTGCACGTTTCACCGAGCTTCTTCAGCAGGTGGGCGCGCGGGTCGAAGAGGGCACGGTCCCAAGCAGCGAGGCCCTGTGTTTGCTGGCACCTTACGGTCTGGATGCCACCGGCGCCGTCGGCCTGTTTGGCACCGATCCTGAGCGCACGGTGTGCATCGACCCGCTGCTGGATATCGCCCGCTACCGCACGCTGATGCTAAATCCCGCTACCCATGCCGACATGCGCGATGCCGCCCATGCGCTGTTGGGCCGCGATGGCGTGGGCGTCAGTGTGATCAATGACAGTGTCGGCTTTGTGGCCCAAAGGGTACTGGCCATGATCGTCAACCTGGCGGGCGATATCGTTCAGCAGCGTATCGCCAGTGTCGATGACCTGGATGAAGGCGTGCGCCGTGGTCTTGGTTATCCGCAAGGTCCGCTGGCCTGGGGCGATAGTGTCGGGCCCAAGCGTTTGCTCACCACTCTTGAACGCATGACCGAACTGACGGGCGATCCCCGTTATCGGCCGGGTCCCTGGCTGCGGCGACGGGCCGCCTTGGGCCTTTCATTGCGTCACAACGAACCACTCCCGACTGAACCTCAACGCTAGGATTTTCCCATGCTCGACGCCTACATCTTCGCGGGACTGCGCACGCCATTTGGCCGCCACGGCGGCGCACTCGCTTCGGTACGCCCAGACGACCTCGCCGCCCATGTGATCCACGAATTGCTCGCTCGCCACGCCATCCCTGGCGAAGCCATCGAGGACGTGATTCTGGGCAATACCAACCAGGCAGGGGAGGACAGCCGCAACATCGCGCGTCACGCCGCACTGCTTGCAGGCTTGCCCGTGACCGTACCTGGGCAGACAGTTAACCGCCTGTGCGCCAGTGGTCTGGCGGCGGTGATCGATGCCGCCCGCGCAGTGACCTGTAACGAAGGCGAACTGTTTGTCGCCGGCGGGGTGGAGAGTATGTCCCGTGCACCCTTTGTCATGGCTAAAGCAGAAGCGGCCTATAGCCGCGAACTGACGGTGTTCGACAGTACCATTGGCGCCCGTTTTCCCAACCCGAAGATCGTCGCCGAGTTTGGCAACGACAGCATGCCGCAAACGGGCGATAACGTGGCTCAGGAGTACGGCATCTCCCGTGCTGAGGCCGACGTCTTTGCTGCCGGCTCTCAGGCCCGTTATGAAGCCGCACGTAGCGCAGGTTTCTTTCAGGAAGAACTGCTCGCGGTCAGCGTGCCCACCGGGCGCAAGACGCCACCCAATGTGGTGGAGCAGGACGAGCACCCGCGCCCGCAATCGGACCTGATCGCTTTGGCTCGCCTGAATCCTCTCTCCGAAGGTGGTGTGGTTACCGCCGGCAACGCATCAGGCGTCAACGATGGCGCGGCGGCATTGCTGATTGGCTCGGCCGCGGCGGGCGAACGGCACGGCTTGGTTCCGATGGCGCGCATTCTGTCGGCCGCCGCCGTGGGTGTGGCCCCGCGCATTATGGGCGTCGGCCCGGTGGAGGCTATTCATAAGGCATTGGCTCGCGCGCAGCTCAGCCTGGCGGATATGGACATTATCGAGATCAACGAAGCGTTCGCCAGCCAGGTGCTGGGCTGCCTGAAAGGTCTGGGTGTTGCGTTCAACGACCCGCGGGTAAACCCACACGGTGGCGCCATCGCCGTCGGCCACCCATTAGGTGCATCCGGTGCGCGCCTGGCCCTGAGCACCGCTCGCGCGCTGCAACAGAGCGGCAAACGCTACGCTGTGGTGAGCCTATGCATCGGCGTGGGCCAAGGCCTCGCCATGGTGATGGAGCGTGTGTAAGTGCGCGCAAGCAAAGGTGAAATGAAATGGGTGCTTTGACTGGGTATCGCGTGCTCGACTTGAGCCGCATTCTGGCTGGTCCCTGGTGCGGCCAAACTCTGGCCGATCTGGGTGCCGAAGTGATCAAAATCGAACGGCCGGGCGCGGGTGATGACACCCGTGGCTGGGGGCCGCCATGGATGAAGGGGCAGAACGCCGAGTCCACCGGCGAGGCTTCTTATTACCAGTCCACCAATCGCGGCAAGTTGTCGGTGGCGCTAAACATCGCCAGCCCCGAGGGGCAGGAAATGGTGCGGGCCCTGGCTACCAGTTGCGACGTACTGATCGAGAACTACAAGGCCGGTTCCTTGGCCAAGTACGGGCTGGATTACGCTAGCCTCGCTGCGCTCAATCCACGCCTGGTGTATTGCTCGGTGACGGGTTTCGGCCAGACCGGGCCGCGCGCCGCAGAACCGGGTTACGACTTCATCATTCAGGGTATGGGTGGAATGATGAGCATCACCGGCGAGCGCGACGATCTGCCCGGTGGCGGCCCGCAAAAGGTAGGCGTTGCCTTCGCGGACCTGATGACCGGCCTGTACTCGACGGTGGCTATCCAAGCTGCGCTGCTCAGCCGAGAAAAGACCGGGCTTGGTCAACATATCGATATGGCGTTGCTGGATGTTCAGGTCGCCACACTGTGCAACCAGAGCCAGAACTATCTGGCTTCCGGCAAGCCGCCCGGGCGTTATGGCAACGCCCACGCCAACATTGTGCCGTACCAGGTGTTTCGCGCCAGTGATCGCGACTTCATCATTGCCTGCGGCAACGACTCACAGTTCGTCGCACTGTGCGACGCCATCGGCCTGCCAGAGCTGCCGAAAGATCCGCGTTTCGCGCGCAACGCCGACCGAGTCAGCAACCGCGAGGAGATCGTTGCCATCCTGTCGCGTCACTTTCTCGGAGGGCTCGCCGATGAGTGGGTAGGGCGCATTCACCCGCAGGGCGTACCGGTAGGGGCCATCAACAGCATTGCCCAGGCGCTGGACGAACCACAGATACTGGCGCGCAACATGCTGGTCAACATTCCCCATCCCTTGAAAGCCGACTTCGTCACGGTCGGCAGTCCGATCAAGTTGTCTCGCACACCGGTCGAGTACCTGCGCCCCGCGCCGATGCTGGGTGAGCATACCGATGAGGTGCTCAAGCGCCAGTTGGGTCTCGATGATGAGCGCCTGGCCGAGTTGAAGGCACAAGGCATCATCGAACAGCTTGGTGAACGCTGAACCTGCCATGCCCCGGCCAGCCAGCTTGCCGGGGCAATTTTTCCCATGGAGCCTTTATGAAAGTCCTCGTAGCGATCAAGCGTGTGGTCGATTACAACGTCAAGGTTCGCGTCAAGGCGGACAACAGCGGCGTCGATCTCGCCAACGTTAAGATGTCGATGAACCCCTTCTGCGAAATCGCCGTGGAAGAAGCCGTACGCCTGAAAGAGAAGGGCGTTGCCAGTGAAATCGTCGTGGTGTCGATCGGCCCGACGGCGGCGCAAGAGCAGCTGCGTACTGCTTTGGCCCTCGGTGCCGACCGCGCCATCCTGGTCGAGGCTGTCAAGGAAGAGGGTGCTGACGAGCTGAACTCCCTGGCCGTGGCCAAGCTGCTCAAGGCCGTGGTCGACAAGGAGCAGCCGCAGCTGGTGATCCTCGGCAAGCAGGCCATCGACAGCGACAACAACCAGACCGGCCAGATGCTCGGCGCGCTGACCGGCTTCGGCCAAGGCACCTTCGCCTCCAAGGTCGAAGTGGCGGGCGACAAGGTCAACGTGACCCGCGAGATCGACGGCGGCCTGCAGACCGTGGCGTTGAACCTGCCGGCGATCGTCACCACCGACCTGCGTCTGAACGAGCCGCGCTACGCCTCCTTGCCGAACATCATGAAGGCCAAGAAGAAGCCGCTGGAGGTGCTCACCCCGGACGCCCTGGGCGTTGCCACCGCGTCCACCGTGAAGACCCTGAAAGTCGAAGCGCCGGCTGCCCGCCAGGCCGGCATCAAGGTCAAGTCGGTGGCGGAACTGGTCGAGAAACTGAAGAACGAGGCGAAGGTAATCTAAATGACTATCCTGGTTATCGCTGAACACACCAATGCCGCCCTGGCGCCGGCCACTCTCAACACCGTGGCCGCTGCGCAGAAGATCGGTGGCGACATCCACCTCCTGGTTGCCGGTGCCGCCTGTGGCGCCGCCGCCGAAGCGGCTGCCAAGCTCGCCGGCGTGGCCAAGGTGCTGGTGGCCGACAACGCCGCCTTCGCCCATCAGCTGCCGGAAAACGTTGCGCCGCTGGTAGCTGCTCTTGTTCAAGAAGCAGGGGGCAAGGGTTACAGCCACATCCTCGCCGCCGCCACCAGCAACGGCAAGAACATCCTGCCGCGCGTCGCCGCCCAGCTGGACGTCGACCAGATCTCCGAAATCATCGCCGTGGAAAGCGCCGACACTTTCAAGCGGCCGATCTACGCCGGTAACGCCATCGCCACCGTGCAGTCTTCGGCGGCGGTGAAGGTGATCACCGTGCGTGCCACCGGTTTCGATCCGGTGGCCGGCGAAGGCGGCAGTGCTGTCGTGGAAGCCGTGGCCGTTGGCGGCGACGCCGGCATCTCGGCCTTCGTCTTTGAGGCGCTGGCCAAGTCCGATCGTCCGGAACTGACCGCGGCCAAGATCGTCGTCTCCGGCGGTCGCGGCATGCAGAACGGCGACAACTTCAAGCACCTGTATGCCCTGGCCGACAAGCTCGGCGCCGCCGTCGGTGCTTCGCGCGCTGCGGTCGACGCCGGTTTCGTGCCCAACGACATGCAGGTTGGCCAGACCGGCAAGATCGTCGCGCCGCAGCTGTACATCGCCGTCGGCATCAGCGGTGCCATCCAGCACCTGGCCGGGATGAAAGACTCCAAGGTCATCGTGGCAATCAACAAGGACGAAGAGGCGCCGATTTTTCAGGTGGCGGATTACGGTCTAGTGGGTGACTTGTTCGAGGTCGTGCCGCAGTTGCAGCAAGTGATCTGAAGCCCTAAAGGAATGTGTTGCAATACCTATAGAATTGTGCTATGCGTGCATACTCAAGTGGCGTGCGGGTTTCAGGGCTAATGCATTTGAAACATAGAGTTGACGTGCGGGAAAGACAATTTTTTGACTTACACGTTATGCGGTAAGTCTGATGCTTGAGCGTTTGAGCTTAGGCATTCTGGTTGTTTTCGTTATTCTTTGTACCCGGTTTTGTACCCGGTTTTGACTTCTTGTAGCATGTAGTGCTGGTTGCTGGCTTAGGGTGGTTGTGCCGAGATTGAATCGGCCTCGAGCCCGTCATTGAGTGCTTTGCTTGTAGTCCTACTGGCTTGAAACGTTTAAGCGCTATGTTGTCTGTCTGGCTATCACGCTGAGTGTAGGTGTTGTTAGGTGACTCGCTCGCTAATAACGCTCTCTCGGAAAGAGATGTAAGCCATAGCGTCATTGAGGTCTTTTATTCTGACTTGGACAGCCTGAGAGATTTTCTCATCGCTTTCCGCTGGAGGAGTTTCGTCTGGGTGGGCCATCTTCCAGAGAGCAAGAAGCTTCAGGTATGACAAAAGAGAGTGCGCTCAGCAGCAAGTGGTCGCCCGCCTGAAGTACTTATGATCATGACTCCACTCATTACAAAAACAAGAGAAGAGCCATGGCCGGAAACATCAAAAAACAGGTCGATAGTATCGACTACAGCACCGTCGCGGTTCCGGAAGAACACCGCATGAGCAAAGGCTCACTGACGATGGCTTGGTGGGCCATCTGCAGTGCTATGTTTTGGCTGGTGGTGTCCGCCACCCTGGCAATGAGCTTTGGTACGATGAATGCCATAATCGGCTTACTCTTGTCGGTCGTAACTTATGCGGCCATCAACGGGGTCATTGCCCGCTACGCCATTAAGACCGGATTATCGGTCGCACTCTTCTCCCGGGTGCTATTCGGACGCGCCGGCGCAGCACTGGCCACCCTGATTTTCTTCGCCACGGCGATCTACTACAGCGTGTTTGAAGGCTCGGTGATCGCCATTGCTATCCAACACTACGTGTCCGACATCACGCTCAATCAAGCCTACCTAATAGTGGTGCTATACAGCGTGCCACTGGTGTTCGGTAGCGTGCAGACCTGGCTGGATAAGTTCAATGGCGTGCTGCTGCCGCTCTACCTGATTGGTCTGATTGCCGTAGTAGCGATGGCCGTCGGTGAATACGGCTACAGTTCTGCCTGGTTGGAAATGGGGCCTGAGAGCGGGCCAGTAAGTAATGGCTGGTGGGACTGTTTCACCTATTTCATGGGAGTGTGGATTCTCATGATGTACACCTGGGACTACGCACGCTTCGGTCGTAAGCAGGACGCCAGCTACCACGCTAAATTTAACTTCGGCCTACCATTCTATATCTTCACCTTTCTTATTAACGGTCTGGTCGGCATCTTTCTCGCCGCCACCATTCCCGCAGAGGGCGGCCTGTCTGAGGTCTCGGTGGTGCTGGCCATTGTCGAGCTGATGGGTATCTGGGGGTTGTTGTTCGTTTGGGTCAGCCAGACCCGTATCAATACCGCAAATTTCTTCATGGCCGCTAGCAACATGCATGCGTTCTTCGGCCGTTTTGGCTTGGCGGCTGTGCCTTATATGGCATGGGCCGTAGTAGTTGGCATCGTGGTCTACACAATGATGTTGCTCAATGTGTTCAGCTACATTCTGCAAGCCCTGGCATACCAGAGCATCTTTGTAGTGGCTTGGGTAGCGATCGCTTTGGCGCATATTTTCTCGCCGAAATATACCCAGCTGTTCGAGGGCAATATTGAATTCGCTCTCGAACGAGTCAACGCCTTCAACCCGTGCGGCTTGATCGCCTGGTTCTTTGCCGCTGGCCTGGGGATAGTGCTGCTGAATTTCGGCGGAGCAACGCTGGCGACCTTCTCAGCGCCGGTGACCTTTGTCTGCGCGTTCGCCAGCTACTGGCTGCTACTCAACAGCGCCAAACGCAGCTGGTTTGTCCGCACCAGCTGCAGCTGAAACCAATATCGGCGCCCACCGGGCCGATGTATTCGGCTCCGGCAACTTGCTGCAGCTACCAAACCCGATCCAAAACTAAGCCGCAACACCGCAGCGGCTTAGTGCTGCGTAGCTGAAAAAAAGACTAACAATGCTAAGAGCCAATTCATGAAAATGATCAACCTGCACCCACAAGCAACTCTCATATTACTTCCATTGTTGGCATCGCTCGCGCTACCCGCAGGTGCGGTGGCTATCAATGACAACTTGGACATTGGCGGCGCCGTGCGTGCGCGTATCGACTACGACCCCGACCGGGATATCGAGAAGCTGAGTTTCGATACTGCCTTTCTCACCGCTACCTACAACTCCGATAGTTGGATCGGCGCGGCTAAATACCGTTTCTATGGCGACGCTTACCCTTTCGACTATACCGACAAGATCGGTGACATCGCCTTCGCCGAATATGCATGGATCGGCTACAAGTTCGATGAGTCGCGTCAGATTCAGGTGGGACTAAACAAGATTCCGTTCGGCCTGCTGCCCTATGCCGGCAGCACTTTCTTCTTGACCTTGGGCAGCGTGATCGGCCTGGAAGACATTGCGAACCTTGGTGTTAAATACATCCAGCAGCAGGATGACTGGAACTTCCAACTCGCTTACTACCTAAGCCCGGCTGATCAGGGTCAAGGTACAAGCCGCGGCGGGCGGACCTATGCAACCAGTGTTGCTACGGCAGATGACTACGTCGTCGACGGCAGCGATAACCACGAGCGCGACATCTTAGTCGGGCGTCTGGCCCGCAACCTAAAGCTTGGGAGCTGGCAGTCGGAGATCGGCGCCTCGGCATTGACCTCGACGCTGCAGAACCAGGACAGTCGTGATAGCGGCCGCCGAAATGCCCTAGCAGTCCACTACTCGGGCAAGAATGGCCCCTGGGGCGTGCAACTGCAAGCCACTCGCCAGGACATGAGCCCGGAGAATCCCGGCAGAGACAAGCTGGTTAGCTTCGGCAGCTTCGACGGCACCTTTAACGTTGCCGCCAAGGGTAACCTCTATGTAGCCGACCTCAGCTATGACATTCCTGGCTCACTCGGGTGGCTCTCTGGTGTCAAGGTTTACGGTAACTACAGCCTGTTCGACAAGGATGAGTCCAGCTTCGAGGATTCCCAGCGCTTCATCCTTGGCACATCTTTCTCGCTGAAAGACCTATGGATCGCCGTCGAGTGGTTGCACGGCAAGCACGATCCCTACATCGGTGGCGGTAGCTACACCCAGAGCCTGGGCGCCGGCGGTAGCGAACGCTGGGAAAACCAGTTGTATACCAATATCGGTTACTACTTCTGAGGCAATAAGCGCCCCTAGCAACCACTCACGCTCCTATTTTCGCCAGCCATGTGCTGGCGTTTTTTTATGGTGCGCCAGGCATGGCGCGTAGCGCCGTGACTGGCGCTGTCGGGTTCACTGTGGTGGTGAGCCTGGCGACTTGGAGGTGAAAGTCCTCTACACACCCGGCAAGGGGAAGTGTTAGCTGAAGGCAAGGGTGTCGCGGGCGACTGCGAATCTGAAGGAAGCCCGAGACAAAATGCTGGCCTGACGAACAGGAAGCGGATGAGGCGGCGCAGCGGGGTGAGGTGGCCATAATCGCCAAAGCCCGATACTTGCACGGAACGCTGCGACGTAGATCCGACAGGCATAAGCAGGAAGGTCGCGCGAATTACCCTGGGAGATCTGTACGCTTGCCATTGTGCTACCGATTGTCGAGAGGCGACGGGATGGGCGTGCAGAAGTCAGCCGAGGCCGTAGTAAGTGGCGGTCAACCACGCCATCAAGGGCCGAACAGGTCATGCCGCCAGTAGGCGTCAGCGTCTCGTCGATAACCGAAATGCAGAAATTTCTCCAAGAGAAGACTGTCACCCCGAGTCCCGGCCAGAGGCCGAGGATGACGCCTGACAGCGCAGAGGTATCGGCGGCGTCGGTGACGTGGATGAACGCGGAGCCGGACACGCTGATGGAGCGGGTGCTTGCGCCGCTCAATCTCAAGCGTGCGTATCAGCGCGTGGTCAGCAACAAGGGGGCGCCGGGTGCCGATGGCATGACGGTCGCCGACTTGGCAGGCTACGTGAAACAGTATTGGCCCATCCTGAAGGTCAGGCTGCTGGCAGGTGAATACCATCCCCAGGCAGTGCGGGCGGTCGAAATTCCCAAACCGCAGGGCGGTATGCGGCAACTGGGCATTCCCAGTGTCGTGGATCGCCTGATCCAGCAAGCCCTGCTGCAACAGCTCACGCCGATCTTCGATCCGCTGTTCTCGGACTATAGCTACGGCTTCCGTCCGGGCAGAAGCGCTCACCAGGCTGTCGAGATGGCCCGCACCCATGTGGCGGCGGGTCATAGGTGTTGCGTGGAACTCGATCTGGAGAAGTTCTTTGATCGGGTCAACCACGACATCCTGATGTTCTGTGTTGAGCGCCATGTCGAAGACAAACAGGTGCTCAGACTCATCCGCCGTTACCTCGAAGCGGGCGTCATGTCGGGCGGGGTTGTCAGCCATCGGCAGGAGGGGGCGCCGCAAGGCGGCCCGCTTTCGCCGCTGCTGTCGAACATCCTGCTCGATGAACTCGACCGTGAGTTGGAGCGGCGAGGCCATCGCTTCGTGCGCTATGCCGATGACGCGAACATTTATGTCCGTAGTCCGCGTGCTGGCGAACGAGTGCTGGCCAGTGTCGAGCGGTTCCTGAATCACCGTCTGAAACTGAGACTGAATCGGGACAAGAGTCGCGTGGCTGGGTCGTGGAAATGCGACTACCTGGGGTATGGGATGAGTTGGCACTCGCAGCCTAGACTGCGAGTGGCAACCATGAGCCTGCGCCGTGTGCGCGACCGTCTCAGGGAACTGCTGCGAGGGGTGCGGGGCCACAAGATGGCGAATGTCATCGAGCGGGTAAACCCGGTGCTGCGAGGCTGGGCAGGCTACTTCAAGCTCAGCCAGAGCAAGCGTCCACTGGAAGAGCTGGATGGCTGGGTCAGGCACAAACTTCGCTGTGTCATCTGGCGGCAATGGAAGCAGCCCTCTACGAGGGCGCGCAACCTGATGCGCCTGGGATTGAGCGAGGAGCGTGCCTGCAAGTCGGCCTTCAATGGCCGAGGCCCGTGGTGGAACTCAGGAGCGCCGCATATGAATCAGGCGCTGCCGAAGAAGCTATGGGACAGACTTTGACTGGTCTCGATACTGGATACGATCAATCGGCTTAACCGCATGGCCTGAACCGCCGTGTACGGAACCGTACGCACGGTGGTGTGGGAGGACGGCGGCCGTGAGGCCGCCTCCTACCCGATCGCAGCGTTCCGGCCTCCCGGCATTAGATCTTGAGTAGATGCACCAGTAGAAACAGTTCACTTCAGGCCAAAAAACGGTGCGCTTGAAGACAAGCCAGCCGCTAGGCCCGCGCGTAGCTTAGCGATGTGGGCAAGACATCCGTCACGCCTCCCCAGACAAAAACAAGATTTGTGGTGACCCATGAACATAGTAGACCCGATCACCCTGGCAGTCGTGCGCGGTGCGCTCGAAACAGCCCAGCGAGAAATGACCCTGACGCTGGAAAAGACCAGTCGCTCGAGCGTGTTCAACCTCGCCCACGACTATTCCAACGCACTCTTCGATCACCTCCCGGAAATGATCCTGCAAGGCCAGGACCTTCCTATTCATCTCGGTTCGCTTATCCCAGCGATGAAATGCGTTGCTGGCTTCTTCGGTGATGAGATTGCCGAGGGCGATGTTATTTATCATAACGATCCAGCCTACATGGGCAGTCATATCCTCGACTGCTGCATGTACAAACCGGTGTTCTATAAGGGCGAGCTGGTGTTCTGGACGGTCTGCAAGGGCCACCTGACCGATATTGGCGGCCCGGTACCGGCCGGCTACAACCCGGACGCAAAAGAAATCTACGCAGAGGGCCTGCGCATCCCGCCTGTCAAGTTGTGGGCCCAGGGCCAGCGCCGGGAAGACGTAATCAACCTGCTGCTGACCAACATGCGCGCCCGCGCCTATCAAGAAGGCGATCTGAATGCCCAGTACGGTGCTTGCAGCGTGGGCGAGCGTCACCTGATCGAGTTGCTCGATCGCTATGGCGTCGACCAGGTCCGAGCGTGCATTACCGAGCTGAAAGATATGGCAGACCGTCATATGCGCGCATTGTTGCGTGATGTGCCAGACGGTTTCTACAGCGGCACTGCCATTCTCGAAGACTCCGGTCATGGTCTGGGAGAATTGTCGATCACTGCCCAGGTGGAAATTCGCGGCGACGAGGCGCACGTTCTGATAGAGAGCCCGCCGCAGGTGCCTTACTTCATCAACTCCTACGCGGGCAATTCGATCTCCGGGGTTTACCTCGGACTGATGATGTTCGCCCAGGTGCCACCGCCCTACAATGAAGGCCTCTATCGCTGCGTGAGTGTAGACCTTGGCCCGTCCGGTACTCTGTGCAACGCCCAGGAGCCGGCACCGCACGTCAACTGCACCACTACTCCGATGGAAACCCTCGCCGATGCCGTGCGTCTGGCCCTTGAACAGGCGGCTCCGGAGCGTGTGACCGCCTCCTGGGGGCATGCCAGCGGGATCAATATCGCTGGGCACGACCCACGCAACAACAACGATGAATATGTGACCATGGTGCTGGCCTCGGTCATCTCCGGCGCTGGCGCTAACAAGGCTATGGATGGTTGGCCTGCTTGCGGCCCGCTGTGCTGCTTCGGCGCGCTGACGTCCGGCGATATCGAACTGCTTGAGTACTCCTATCCGGTACTGATACACCGCTACAGCCTGATGACCGACAGTGGTGGCGCCGGTGAATTCCGCGGTGGCTCTGGTACTCGCCTGGAGCTCGAGCCGCTGAAGCACGCCATGACCGTGGTCGGTTTCGGTGAGGGCCGGCAGCTGCCTACCGCCGGTGCGGCAGGGGCGAAGAATGTTCTGCTCGAGCCCAAGCTCGGCCGCTTGATCCATAGACATGTCGACGGTGAGGAAGACCATTACATCCAGAACACTCTGCTGACCGCACAACCAGGTGAGCGCGTAATCAACGTCAACCCGGGCGGTGGTGGCTATGGCGACCCACTACGTCGTCCGCTGGCCACGGTTCTAGCCGATGTGCGCAACGGCTTGGTCTCGATTGACGGCGCGCGCCTTGAATACGGCGTAGTGATTGACGGCAACGGCCAACTCGATGAAGCCGCAACCCACGCACACCGAGCCGCGCACTGAGCACAGCCCCTTTGAGCAATGCAGAGAATTCGAAAATGAGCAAACAACAATATCGCCTGGGCATCGATGCCGGCGGCACCTTCACTGATTTCATCCTCGCCGACCATCAGGGCAACGTGCAGTTGTTCAAGGCGCCGTCCACCCCACATGACGGCACCCTGGCCATACGCAACGGTCTGGCGCAAATCGCCGATGCCCTCGGCCGTACACCAGCCGAGATCATTGCCGACTGCGATCTGTGCATCAACGGGACGACTGTGGCGCTCAACGCACTGATCGAAAAGACCGGGGTCAAGGTGGGCCTGCTGTGTACCGATGGCCATGAAGACAGCCTGGAAATTCGCCTTGGCCACAAAGAAGATGGCCATCGCTATGACGCCACTTATCCACCGGCGCATATGTTAGTGCCGCGCCACCTGCGCCGTCCAATCGGCGGGCGTATTATCAGTGACGGCAGCGAGTTCAGCCCGCTAGACGAGGCGGCGATTCATGCCGCCATCGACTACTTCCGCGAACAACAGGTGCAGGCGGTGGCGATCTCCTTCGTCTGGTCGGTGCGCAACCCTAGTCACGAGCAGCGCGCTATGGCTATGGTGCGTGCGGCTTTACCTGACGTATTTGTCTGCAGCGGCCACGAGGTGTTCCCGCAGATTCGCGAATACACACGCACCTCGACAACCGTGGTCAACGCCTACCTTAGCCCAGTGATGGGTCGTTATATCGAACGCATCGACGCGCTGTTCGAGGAGCTGGGCGCGCAGCAGCCTACCCGCTATTTCCAGTCCAACGGAGGTCTGGCTCCTGGCGTGGTAATGCGTGAGCGGGCGGTCAACGCGATCAACTCCGGTCCGGCATCTGCCCCGCAAGCCGGCTTGTGCGTGGCCCAGCCATTCGGTATCGACAACGTAATCACCGTCGATATGGGTGGTACCTCGTTCGACATCACTCTTAGCAAAGGCGGTCGCACCAACTTCAGCAAAGACAGCGACTTCCTCCGTTACCGTATCGGCGTGCCAATGATTCAGGTGGAATCCCTTGGCGCCGGCGGTGGCTCGATCGCCCACCTTGACGACTTCGGCATGCTCCAGGTCGGTCCACGCAGTGCCGGGGCTAACCCCGGGCCTGTGTGTTATGGAAAGGGTGGGGTCGAGCCGACTGTAACCGATGCTAACCTGGCGCTCGGTTATCTGGCTGATGGTGCACTGCTCGGTGGCAGCATCCGTCTAAATCGACAAGCCGCGATCGATGCGATCCGCAGTAAAATTGCCGAACCGCTGGGTATCAGTGTCGAGCGCGCGGCCGTCGGTATCATTACCCTGGTTAACCTGAGCATGGTTAGTGGTATCCGCCGCGTGTCCATTGAGCGTGGTTATGATCCCCGTGACTTCGCCCTGATCGGTGCCGGTGGTGCAGCGGGCATGCACGTGATGCGACTAGCTGAGGAAATCGGCAGCAAGGTTGTGCTGATTCCCAAGGTGGCTTCGGGGCTGTGCGCCTTCGGCCAGATTCTCTCTGACATCCGCTATGATCAGCTGACTACTTTGCCGATGCGTTTGGATGACGAGTTCGTCGATTTGGAGCAACTAAACCAGGCCCTGCAGCAGTTACGCGAGCGTGGTATGACGAACCTGCGAGACGATGGTTTCGGTGGTGACAATCGTATTGAATGCCAGTACAGCCTGGAGATTCGTTACCTCGGACAGATCCACGAGTGCAGCGTCGAACTGAGCTGCGACCGGCTCGACCGTAGCAGCCTGGCGGCCCTGCGCGAATCCTTCCACCAGCGGCACAAGGCGCTGTTTTCCTTCAGTGAGCCTAACAGCCCGGTCGAACTAGTTAATCTAGAGTGCTCGGTGATCGCGCGGTTACAGCGTCCACCAATGCCTGAACTTGCAACCCCGCTCAAGGCAACGGCCGCGATTCCGGCTGGTCATCGTCCGATGCTGTTCAATGCGCAAGACGATTGGCAGGACACGCCTGTGTACAACGGCGACCGCATAGAAGTAGGGCAGATTATTCAAGGTCCCTGTGTGATTGAGGAAGCGACCACAAACATCGTTGTTCCACCGGGCTGGCGGGTCAGTCTGGATCCCTCGGCCACATATGAACTGACTCCCGGTCATTGACCGTCAGGGATTTTTAACAAAGGATTGTGTAACAACGGCACCGACGGCATTCACCGTTGGTGCCGCCCTCATAATAACTACAAATTGAGGACCTTTCATGACAGATCAATTGTCTACGCGGTATTGGCCTGAGGGAGAAAGGCAATCGCGTTGGGCCGAAGCCATCGGCAATACATATTTTCCATTGTCGTTGGAGTTCAATTCCAGCGCCATTTTCCAAGGCAGCCTGAAAATTTGGAAAACGGGCAGTACGCCGTTGGCGTTATCGCGCCTGCGCTCCAGTCAGCTAGGCTATTCGCGCAGCGAGAGCCAGGTTAGCGAAGATACTGAACCCTGTTACCTTGTAACAGTGCCGCGCCTTACCGAAGTACACTTCGAGCAAGACGGTCGTGAGCTCCATTGTAAGCCAGGTGGGTTCATCTTCGAGCGAGGCGATGCGCCTTATCGTTTTCACTACTCCTGCGACAACGACCTTTGGGTATTCAAGCTGCCTGAGCGCGCGCTACATGGACAGATACGTGGAGCCGAGCGCTACACCCGTTTCTGTTTCGAGGCTCGGCGTGGATTGGGACGAATTTTTGTTGATCAACTGGCGATGTGTGCCGCGCGCTTCGACGAATGCGATGCGGATGCCCGTCATATGCTGCTGGAACAGGTGCTTTCGACGTTGTTAATGGCTCTGCGCCAAGATGAGCGCGTCCTTAATAGTGAGAGTTCGAGTCTAGCTGCCCTGCATTTGCAGCGTATCGAGCACTACATCGACCGAAACTTGTGTTCAGCTGAACTAAACCCGCAGCATATTGCTCAGGCCTGCGGCTTATCGGTTCGCTATTTGCATAAATTATTTTTCAGTACGCCCTACAGTCTCGGTGAATGGATTCGCCTGAAACGATTGGAGGCTGTATATCAACGCCTACGTGATCCCCACTGCCACCTATCAATCGGTGAGCTGGCATATCGTTGGGGGTTCAGTGATCAGGCACAATTTTCCCGGCATTTTCGCCAGCACTTTAGTTGTACTGCCAGTGAAGCCCGAGCCGTTTCGTTAAAGCCGTAGCCGGTTACTTTATTGTCAATGTGCTCTGGGGGATTAGAAGTCACTCGGCGTAGCTCCCCATAAAGGCTCCACGCCTTTTCACCGTTGCGGGAGTACCAGTTATATATCGGCGTCTGATATTCCATACGGGCGCTAACTTGGGTAAGCCTTTGTCGTCTGCATTGGCAAACTCATGCGTAGCTGGTGTTGCTGATCAAGCCAAGCTTATTGTTTTAGGTTCACGCGAGCGGGCTGAGAGCGGCGCAGGCTTCACAAGCGTAAGACGGAACCATGCTAGGTGCAAAGCTATGGTGTTGGGTAGTAATTGCTTCAGGTCTGTCCTGCAAAAAACATGCTGAAATTCCGCAGGCACCCCCTCTAAGGGCGAGACACGGTAACTATCCCATGATTTCAGGGGCGGACTGGGATGCTCTCAGGTTGCTGTTGCGCATGATCCCTTCGATGATCGGTACTGGTGTCATCAGATGAGCCTGCATCATGGCGCTTGCTCGCGTTGCGTCACGGGCAAGGATAGCTTCTACCAGTTCGCTGTGCTCTTGACGTTTCAGGGACAAGGCCTCCTCGGATAGCACCGTGCGCCGCAGCCACAGCTGGCGATAGCGCTCGGCCTGATCGAACAGATAGGCGCGCGCCTGCAGCAGGTGTCTAGACCCACAGCCGGAGGCTATAGCTGTATGGAAGGCCTTGTGTCGGGCATCCCATATTTCCAGCATCTGCTCCTGGGTCTTGACCTCCATTACCTTGGCCAATGTATGCGAATAGGCCAACACCTGGGCCTCCCAGGCGTCATCGCCGCGTTCGATGGCGAGCTTAAGTACCAGCGCTTCGAGATTGGCCCGTGCGTCATAGATGTCCTGCATTTCGCTCAGCGACATAGGAGCGACGCGGTAGCCACGCTGACTGATAGCTACTACCAGATTTTCCGCAATCAGATGCGATAGCGCTTCACGCAGAGGGCCTACGCCTAGGTCGTAGCGCTCCTTAAGCGCAGTCATTCGCAGTTTTTCTCCGGGCTTGAACATGCCCTGAATTATGTCCCGCTTGAGCCACTCATAGCCGCTGACTGCTGAGTTTTGGCGGGGGGCGAGCGTATCCATAAACCATGCTCCTCAACGGGTTTTATCCATCATACGCAACTGCAGAAATATTTACTAAGTGGAGATGCAGTTGCCGAGTGTCGCTATTTTATAAAAGCGTAGACATTTTTATAAAATAGCTATATTTTTAGTCCGGCTGTTCTGGTAAATCTCGGGGCGGCGTACAGACAATTTTTTCGTCAGGACTCTGCCATGAATGCCTTTACCCAGCTCAAAGATCTTGTGATGCCGCTACCGACCGCCGTTAAGGGGTTTTCTCTTTCACCCTCCGCTCAGTCGCCCCGTTTGTTCGAGCTGACCTTCACTAAGGCGACGATAGAGGCTTTCTGTGTAGCAGTGGCCGAGTGGCCGGTGCAGGCGCTGGAATACAAGTCCTTCTTGCGATTTCGCTTCGCCAAAATTCTTGACGATCTCTGCGGTAACAGCCTGCGCCCGGTGCTACTCAACGCCCTAATGGATCGTGCCACCGGAGGGCTGTTAATCAAGCAGGAGGCCCTGAATGATGTGGCACAAGCTGATGATATGGTCAAATTCTCGACTGCTGTGGCCCACCTGCTGGGGCGGTCGAACTTTGATGCGATGAGCGGCCAGTTCTACGCACGCTTCGTGGTCGAGAACGTCGATAATTCGGACAGCTACCTGCGCCAACCTCACCGGGTAATGGAGTTGCACAACGATGGTACTTTCGTCGATCAGATCACCGACTACGTGCTGATGATGAAGATCGATGAGCAGAATATCGAAGGTGGCAACTCGCTGATCCTGCATCTGGACGACTGGGAGGATCGCCATGCTTTCTTCCATCATCCGCTAGCACGGCGCGTCATGCGCTGGACCGCGCCGCCGAGTAAAAGGGTCGATACGGACGTGTTCCATTCGATCTTTGATGTCGACGCCGAAGGGCGGCCGACTATTCGCTATATCGATCAATTTGTTCAGCCCAAAGACTTCGACGAGGGCAACTGGCTGACCGACCTGTCTATCTCCCTGGAGGGCAGTAAACAGAAGCTTTCCGTGCCGGTGCCAGTTGGCTGCTTCCTGCTGATTAATAACCTGTATTGGCTGCATGGCCGCGATCGTTTCACCCCTCACCCTGGGCTGCGCCGTGAACTGATGCGCCAGCGCGGTTACTTCAGTTACCCCAAACTCGGCCATCAGCAAGGCCAATAATTGCCATTAATTGAACAGGGGCTGCGCGGTTTAGCCCTTGTCGTTTGTCCACGGGGCAAAACAGATCGAGTAGAGGTGATAGCGGTGTACGATTTTGTGATCATCGGGGGCGGCATTATCGGCATGTCGACTGCCATGCAATTAATCAAGGCCTACCCAGAGTCGAAAATCTTGTTGCTCGAGAAAGAGTCCGGGCCAGCTAAGCATCAGACGGGGCACAATAGCGGGGTCATCCACGCCGGCGTCTACTACACGCCGGGTAGCTTGAAGGCGAAGTTCTGCCTGGAAGGCAACCGTGCTACCAAATCGTTCTGTAACGAGCACGGCATTATCTACGATGAGTGCGGTAAGTTGCTGGTCGCCACCAATGAGGTGGAAATGCAGCGCATGCGCGCGCTTTGGGAGCGCACTGCAGCCAATGGTCTGGAGCGCGAGTGGCTGTCTGCGGAGCAACTGAAGGAACGCGAACCGAACATCACCGGAATCGGCGGGATCTTCGTGCCCTCCAGTGGTATCGTTAACTATGCCGAGGTCACCGCTGCCATGGCTCGCGAGTTCCAGAGGCACGGTGGCGAGATTCGCTACGACAGCGAAGTCATCGGCCTGGAAGAGCGCGCCACGGAGATGCGGGTTAAAACCCAGCATGAAGAAGTCATTGCACGCTTTTTGGTGACCTGCTCGGGTCTGATGGCCGACCGCATTGTATGTCTACTGGGCTTAGATCCTGGCTTTAGCATTTGCCCGTTCCGTGGCGAATACTATTTGCTGCCTGAGCAGCACAACCGGATCGTCAATCACCTGATCTACCCGATTCCCGATCCCTCCATGCCGTTCCTCGGCGTGCACCTGACGCGAATGATCGACGGCAGTGTGACAGTCGGTCCCAATGCTGTGCTGGCACTCAAGCGTGAGGGCTATCGCAAGCGTGACATATCTTTGTCCGACACGTTCGCAATGCTCACCAATCCGGGCATTCTTAAAGTGCTCAAGGACAATCTGCGGCCCGGCCTGATCGAGATGAAAAACTCGCTGTTCAAGCGTGGTTATCTACAGCAAGTACGCAAGTACTGCCCCAGCTTAACGCTGCAGGATCTCAAGCCTTACCCGGCCGGCGTCCGCGCCCAAGCGGTTTCAGCGGACGGCAAGTTGATCGAGGACTTCCTGTTCCGCAATACCCGCCGTAGCGTCAACGTCTGCAATGCACCATCGCCGGCGGCTACCTCTGCAATTCCCATAGGCGCCTACATCATCAAGCAGATTGATGCACAGCTGCAGGGGCTACCCAGGTTTGTAAAAAACCAACATCCCGCATGAGGCAGTGCGGGGCGAATTCGGCAGTGCACTGGAACGAACAAGACTGTGCGCAAGACGACAAGCCCCGCACCGGCTCAGTCTAATAGGCTATCGGCTAGTGCACTTAACGTCCCCGAGCCAAGTCATCGTTACTGAACTCGTTACCGAATTGAAGTGTGTGATTGTGATCAAAAGCCGGATGCCTACTTATAAGGCTACTCCCAGAAACCATGCTTGTTAGTCATATTGAGAGCGCCCCATGAACCAGTCAGTATCCTCGCTGCCAGAAAAAGACATTCAGTATCAACTGCACCCCTACACCAATGCTCGCCTTCATCAGGAGCTTGGCCCGCTGATCATCGAGCGCGGGGAGGGTATCTATGTTTATGACGATCAGGGCAAGGGTTATATCGAGGCGATGGCTGGGTTGTGGAGCGCCGCGCTTGGCTTTAGCAATCAACGTCTGATCAAGGCAGCTGAGCAGCAATTCAACACCCTGCCGTTTTATCACCTGTTCAGTCACAAATCGCATCGCCCGAGTATCGAGTTAGCCGAAAAGCTGATCGAGATGGCGCCGGTGCCTATGAGTAAGGTGTTCTTCACCAACTCCGGTTCCGAGGCTAACGATACTGTAGTGAAGATGGTCTGGTACCTCAATAACGCTCTAGGCAAACCAGCCAAGAAGAAGTTCATCAGTCGGGTCAACGGCTACCACGGCATCACCGTCGCCAGCGCAAGCTTGACTGGCCTTCCAGGCAACCAGCGCGGTTTCGACCTGCCGCTTCCAGGCTTCCTGCATGTCGGCTGCCCGCACCATTATCGTTTCGCCCTTGCCGGTGAAAGTGAAGAGCATTTCGCTGACCGCCTTGCCGTCGAGCTCGAGCAGAAGATTCTCGCCGAAGGCCCGGAGACTATCGCAGCGTTCATTGGCGAGCCATTGATGGGCGCTGGCGGTGTCATAGTGCCGCCTCGTACCTACTGGGAGAAGATCCAGAAAGTTTGCCGTAAGTACGACATCCTGGTTATCGCCGATGAGGTAATCTGTGGATTTGGGCGTACCGGGCAGATGTTTGGCAGCCAGACCTTTGGTATCCAGCCGGACATCATGGTGTTATCCAAGCAACTGTCATCTTCTTATCAGCCGATAGCGGCGATTCTGATCAATGCCCCAGTATTTGAGGGCATCGCTGATCAGAGCCAAGCGCTTGGCGCGCTTGGGCATGGGTTCACCGGCAGCGGTCATCCGGTAGCTACTGCCGTGGCCTTGGAGAACCTGAAGATTATTGAAGAGGAGAGCCTGGTCGAGCATGCGGCGCAAATGGGCCAGTTGTTGCGCAGCGGCCTACAGCATTTCATCGATCATCCCTTGGTGGGCGAAATTCGCGGTTGTGGACTGATCGCTGCGGTAGAACTAGTTGGCGATCGCGTGAGCAAGGCGCCGTATCAGGCGCTAGGCACCCTCGGACGCTACATGGCCGGCAGAGCCCAGGAACACGGCATGATTACTCGCGCCATGGGTGATGCCGTGGCCTTCTGCCCGCCGTTAATCGTCAACGAACAGGAAGTCGGAATGATTGTAGAGCGCTTTGCCAGGGCGCTGGACGACACCACTCAGTGGGTTGGTTAGATCAATCCGGGGGAGGAGAGAATTGCTTTTATGTGGCTCTCCTCGGCTTAAATTCATAGCTTGGAAAATAGCTGAGCAGCACTGAATGCAGTCTGCGAAGGAGCACGCCATGCAACTCAAAGATACCCAATTGTTCCGCCAACAGGCTTATATCGACGGAACCTGGTTGGACGCGGACAGCGGCCAGACCATTCAGGTCACCAATCCGGCCACCAACGAAGTTATGGGTAGTGTGCCGAAGATGGGGGCAGCGGAAACCCGTCGAGCCATCGAAGCAGCAGATCATGCCCTGCCAGCCTGGCGTGCACTGACAGCTAAAGACCGCGCCAACAAACTGCGCCGCTGGTTTGAACTGATGATTGAAAACCAGGACGACCTGGGTCGTCTCATGACCATGGAGCAAGGTAAGCCACTTGCCGAAGCCAAGGGCGAAATTGCTTTCGCGGCGTCCTTCCTTGAGTGGTTCGCCGAAGAAGCCAAGCGCGTGTATGGCGACGTAATTCCCGGCCACCAACCGGACAAACGCCTGATCGTGATCAAACAGCCCATCGGCGTAACGGCAGCGATTACACCCTGGAACTTCCCGGCAGCCATGATCACCCGTAAAGCCGGCCCGGCCCTGGCCGCCGGTTGTACCATGGTGCTCAAGCCAGCGTCGCAAACGCCTTATTCGGCGCTGGCGTTGGCAGTGCTGGCCGAGCGTGCCGGGATCCCCAAAGGCGTGTTCAGTGTAATCACTGGCAGTGCTGGCGAAGTCGGCAGCGAACTGACTAGCAACCCGATCGTGCGCAAGTTGAGCTTTACTGGCTCCACCGAAATTGGTCGCCAGCTAATGGCCGAATGTGCCAAGGACATTAAAAAGGTGTCGCTAGAACTGGGCGGAAACGCGCCGTTCATCGTATTCGATGATGCCGACCTTGATAAGGCAGTGGAAGGCGCACTGATCTCCAAATACCGCAACAATGGCCAGACCTGCGTGTGCGCCAACCGCCTGTATATCCAAGACGGCGTATACGATGCCTTCGCCGAGAAGCTGAAAATCGCGGTAGCTAAGTTGCAGATTGGTAACGGTTTGGACGAAGGTATCACCACCGGCCCTCTGATCGATGCCAAGGCGGTGGCCAAGGTCCAGGAGCACATTGCCGACGCCATTAGCAAGGGTGCCAAGCTACTCGCTGGTGGTAAGCCGCACGCCCTCGGTGGCACTTTCTTCGAGCCGAGCATCCTCATTGACGTACCGAATAACGCCGCCGTAGCCAAGGAAGAAACCTTCGGTCCGCTGGCGCCGCTGTTCCGTTTTAAGGACGAGGCCGACGTGATCGCGATGTCCAATGACACCGAGTTCGGCCTGGCCTCGTACTTCTATGCCCGCGATATGGGGCGCGTGTTCCGTGTGGCCGAAGCCCTAGAATACGGTATGGTCGGCGTCAATACTGGGCTGATCTCCAATGAAGTTGCGCCTTTCGGTGGTATCAAGGCATCCGGCCTGGGTCGCGAAGGATCCAAGTACGGCATTGAGGATTACCTGGAGATCAAGTACCTCTGCCTGGGTGGTATCTAAGAGCCCGGCGAATAGGCACGTGATTCTCGCTCAGGCCCCACTTGGCGAGCATCATTAATCTTGGCCCGGTCTATAAAACCCGGGCATGCTACATCGGTTGTGGCGCAGACAAAGATTGACGCGGGCTATTTCTACGTCACCGTCTACTTCTCACGGCTGTTGCCGCGCAACCAGAGTCTGGAGGCCTGTATCCGCGTCGACAGCGCCCCCTGTTCGAGCTAGGTGCCTAACATTTCTAACGATTGAGCGTTGCGCGGAGTCCTACACCTAGGCTCTGCGCCTTTTTAATCCCGCCGCGCTAGATTAGGCGAAGTAATGCTGCCTTCACAGCCAGTCCTGCTGGTATGGATAAAGGTGATATCCATCACCTATGCCATGTTAGGGGCGACGGTGAACTCTCTCTAAGATGGTTTGGTGCGATGATTTAAGGCGCCCCAGCGACCGTTGATTGCATCCAATGTGCTCATTAGCTTTTCTGTTCGAGCTGGCTGTTCCTGTGCGAATAGATCCTGTGTGTACTCATCACGCTTACACAGGTCTAGCAGCAACACTTGGGCTTTGGCATAGCTGAAACCCTCTCGTTACAGCCTTTTGATTCCCTCCTGTGCCGCTGCAATGATCAAACGCGTGTCATCGGTCGGGTAGGGCAGTTGGCAAAGCAGGCCGTTGGCGTACTTACCATCATTGAATTCGCTCGGTCGCAATCAGGCGAGCATTCGGGGCTTGGATCACGATCCCTCCAGTCGTAATAGCCACTGGCAGAAATCTTCAAGCAGAGGCACATAAGGTCGTAAGAACTGCGTAGCTGGTGACCCCGTCTTCCGTGCCATGAAAGTTGACCTGACCAACCGCTATCCGTCAGTCGGTGAGGCGAAGCAACTTCCTTTATGGCATGGTGCCACAGTCCCTTATTACGGAACGTGTAGTACCCGCATTGATTTCGTAGGGCGAGCAGCAGTGCCGCGTGATGAAGTGAAAGGCTTGGTCGCTTGCCCGACCTTCTACACGTAGGATCGCTATGGCATGTCCATGTCCTGTCAGCAACAGCAACAGCAACAGCAACAGCAATTGCTTATGGCTTGGGATCGACAGTATCCTTCCACCTGCAGCAACTGACCCACATCATGATTCTCGCCCTGGTCGCTCTCAGCCTCGACCTGTTGGTGGGCGTGACCGGCATGGTCAGCCTGGCCCAGGCGGCCTTCTTCGGCATCGCCGGCTACAGCCTGGTGTTGTTCGCCCCGGAGTTCGAGGCGGTGAACTTCTGGCTGGCGCTGCTGCTGTGCCTGGGCGTCAGCGCCGCAGCTGCGCTGCTGATGGGCCTGCTGATCATCCGCACCTCGGGCATCTTCTTCATCATGGCGACCATCGCCTTCTCGCAGATGCTCTATTACCTGTTCCACGACTCGGCCTTCGCCGGCGGCTCGGACGGCATCTACCTGTTCCTCAAGCCCGAGGTGGCCATCGCCGGGGTGCATCTGCTCGACCTGGAGAACCCGCGCAGCCTGTTCTACCTGGTGCTCGGCTCCCTGGTGCTGGTCTATCTGCTGCTGCGCACCTTCCTGCGCGCGCCGTTCGGCCGGGTGCTGCTGGGCATCAAGCACAACGAGGAACGGGTCCGTTCCATGGGCTACAACCCGCTGTTCTACAAGCTGGCGGCCTTCGTCATTGCCGGCACCATCGCCGGCTACGCCGGCATGCTCTCGGCCACCCAATACGGTTTCGTCAGCCCCGACCAGGTCGGCTGGCAGCTCTCGGCCCACGCCCTGGTGATGGTCATCCTCGGTGGCATGGGCAGCCTGTTCGGCGCCATCTTCGGCGCCTTCGCCTTCGAGGGCCTGCACCATCTGTTCGCCGGCCTGACCCC
The DNA here is from genome assembly GCF_042015035.1 of Pseudomonas gorinensis. Taxonomy (NCBI): domain Bacteria; kingdom Pseudomonadati; phylum Pseudomonadota; class Gammaproteobacteria; order Pseudomonadales; family Pseudomonadaceae; genus Pseudomonas; species Pseudomonas gorinensis. The sequence goes on along the minus strand of NZ_CP167125.1, from coordinate 3,726,637 downwards.
GCACTGGGAGCTGCCCATGGGGCTGGTGGTCATCGCCATGGTTCTGTTGCTGCCGCGCGGTCTCGCCGGGTTGCTGCTGCAGCTCTGCGACCGGCGCACAGCCACGGCCTGCGACGCAAGTACGGTATCCACCCCCGACGCGATGAAGAAGGAGGCCGGCGTATGACCGCCCATGTTCTAGAAACCCGCGGACTGAGCAAGGCCTTCGGCGGCCTGCGTGCGGTCAACGACATTTCCCTGAGCGTGGCGCCCTGCGAGGTACACGCGATCATCGGCCCCAACGGCGCCGGCAAGAGCACCATGGTCAATCTGCTGTCCGGCCATCTTCAGCCCAGCGCCGGGCAGATCCTCTTTCACGGCCGCGACATCACCGGCTTGGCGCCCAACCGGGTGTCGCACCTGGGCATCGGCCGCAGCTTCCAGCGCACCAACATCTTTCCCAGCTTCACCTGCCTGGAAAACTGCTGGCTGGCGGCGCAGTCGCGGCTGAAGAACTCCTTTCGTTTCTTCCGCCGCTGCGAGGCCTATGTCGAGGTACGCGAGCGCGCCGAACGGGCGCTGGAGCTTTGCGGCCTGGCCGCCCACCGCGACACCCTGGCCGATGCCCTGAGTTATGGCGAGCAACGCCAACTGGAGATCGGCATGGTACTGGCCACCGAGCCGAGCTTCCTGCTGCTCGACGAACCCATGGCCGGCATGGGCAAGGACGAATCGGCGCGGGTGGTCGAACTGCTCGCCAGACTGTCGCAGCAGTACGCCATGGTCCTGGTCGAGCACGACATGGATGCGGTGTTCAGCATCGCCCACCGTCTCACCGTGATGGTCAACGGCGAGCTGCTGGCCAGTGGCCCGCTGGACCAGGTGCGCAACGATCCGGCGGTACAGCAGGCCTATCTGGGCGACGGCGAGGAGCAATTCTGATGAGCGCACAAGCCCTGGTGCAGGCCACCGGCCTGCACACCTATTACGGCAACAGTCATGTGCTGCATGGCGTCGACCTGCAGATCCAGCCGGGCGAGACCCTGGCGCTGATGGGCCGCAACGGCATGGGCAAGAGCACCACCATTCGCTCGTTGCTCGGCCTGACGCCGGCGCGCCGCGGCGAGGTGCTGATCCGCGGCGAGCGCTGCAGCGGCCGCGCCACCCACCAGATCATCCGCCGCGGTATCGGCTATGTGCCAGAGGGCCGCGGCATGTTCCCCAACCTGAGCGTGCGCGAGAGCCTGATCATGGCCGCCCGCCCGGGCCTGGACGGGCGCCGCGACTGGAACCTGGAGCGGGTGCTGGCGACCTTCCCGCGCCTGGCCGAGCGCTTCTCCCACCTGAGCGGCAACCTTTCCGGCGGCGAGCAGCAGATGGTCGCCATCGGCCGCGCGTTGCTGACCAACCCCGAACTGATGATCCTCGACGAGGCCACCGAGGGCCTGGCGCCCTTGATCCGCAAGGAGATCTGGGACGTGATCCGCCTGATCAAGGCCAGCGGTATCGCCACTCTGGTGGTGGACAAGAACGTCAACGTGCTGCTCGACCTGACCGACCGCAGCATGATCATGGTCAAGGGACGGGTGGTGTTCGACGGGCCCAGCGTCGAGCTGAAGTGCCAGCCGCAGATCCTCCAGGAACATATTGGCCTGTGACGCCGGGGAGACTGACGATGAACGAGAAGACCGACGCCCCTGCCCGAAACTGGCAGAAGCCGCTGGCGGCGTTGCTGCAAGCGACGGCGGCGCTGGCCGCAGCCGGCCTGCTGCTGTTGGACAGCGGCCTGCACGGCCCACTGGCGGCCCTGGCGCTGGCCGGCGTCGCCCTGGCCGGCCTGCTCTACCACAGGTTGCCGCCGATCCTGGTCGAGTTGCCGCCACCAGCGCCAGCGCCAGCGCCGCCACCGGCGCCTGAGCCTGAACCGCCGGTGCTGCTGGCGGCGCCTGCTCCCGAGCCGCCTTCCGACCCTGGCCTGCCGCTACGCGCACCCCTGGCGAAGTTGCTCGAGAGCATCCTGCGCACCGAGCAGGACATGCTCTTCGCCACTGAACTGGCGCGCGCGGGCGGAGAAAAGGTGCAGTTCAGCGCCGCCAGCATCCAGGCCTGCGAGGCGGCGATCCGCGAGCTGGCCGGCTACATGGGCACCATCGATCAGGTATTCGACGAACTGTCGCAACAGTCGATGCGCATCGGCGCCATCGTCGGCAGCATCCAGGACATCGCCAAGCAGACCAACCTGCTGGCGCTCAACGCGGCCATCGAGGCGGCCCGCGCCGGTGAGCATGGCCGCGGCTTCGCCGTAGTCGCCGACGAAGTGCGTCACCTGGCCCAGCGCGCCAACGAGTCCAGCGGCGAGATCCAGCAGATCGCCGGCAGCCTGCAGAAGTCGGCGCAGGAGGCGCGGACGGGAGTCGAACACATCGGCCAGTCCACCAGCACCGGCCTGGAGAAGTCCGCCGCGGCCCTGGGCGCCATGGCAGAGATGCGTGCCGGCGCCGCGGTGCGGCTGGAGACGGTCGAGCGCATCGTTCGGCGCCTGAATGAGCAGCGCACCTTGACCCAGGACATGGTCGAGCTGCTGGGTTAGCGGGCTATCGCTGAAGTGGGCACCTTGCGACCCCATCGTTGTGACGCAGTCTTCGTCAGCCGATTCGACTGGCTGTGGAATCACGATCTGCAGCAAGACCTGAACTTGGCCTACAGCCGTTTAGGCTGGAAAGCGGCCCTGGCCGCATGACTCCGCCATTGCCGTGGACGTGATGCCTTCTCGCCTGGAGTTGGCTCGCAGGGTGGGCACAACGCCCATCTTCAATAGCCGGGTAGCAGATCCGGCTACGCGTAGTCGCGCAATCACTGACGCAGCTGCGCAGCGCAGTCCCATTCTGCGTATGCCCGGAGCTGCCGACTGAATGCGGTCGCGTCACACAATTTTCCTACTGTCTAAAAGGTCTAGAAATGAGTGCACAACTGGTAATCGACAATATCAAGCTGGACGCTACCGGAGGCAAGACGATCCAACGGCTTGACCCTGTGTCCGCCAAACTGGTCAGCACTGCGGCTGCCTGCACCCTGGAAGACGCAAAACGGCTCGCGGCCTCATCCGAGCGAGCATTCCGCAAATGGTCCAAGACCGGACCGACCGAGCGGCGTCGTCTCCTGCTCGCAGCAGCGGATGTCCTCGAGGCCAAGATGTCGGAATTCTGCCGGATCATGGCTGAGGAAATTGGCGCATCGCAGCTCTGGGCGCAGTTCAACGTAGGTGCATCGGCGAATCTGCTGCGCGAGGCTGCAGCGCTCACTACTCAAATCAAGGGTGAGACGATTCCAACCGATAAGCTTGGCGCTTTCTCGTTGACGCTTCGCCAGCCGGTGGGCACCGTGCTGAGCATTGTGCCGTGGAATGGGCCGGTGATCCTGGGGGCTCGCGCTATCGCGTATCCGCTGGCGTGCGGCAATACCGTGATCTTCAAAGGCTCGGAAAACAGTCCTCGCACTCATGCCCTTGTGGCCGATGCCTTCATTGAGGCAGGCCTGCCGGCGGGTGTGCTCAATTTCCTGATTACCGCGCCCGAAGACGCATCGGCTGTCACCGAAGCGTTGGTGGCCCACGATACCGTGCGCCGGGTCAACTTCACGGGCTCCACCAAGGTCGGCCGCATGATCGCCGAAACCTGTGCGTCCCATCTCAAGCGCTGTTTGTTGGAGTTGGGTGGCAAGGCTCCTTTCGTAGTGCTGGAGGATGCCGATATCGACGGCGCAGTGAATGCCGCAGTATTCGGCTCGTTCCTGTATCAAGGGCAAATCTGCATGTCGACCGAGCGTTTCGTGGTCGATCAGCGTGTTGCCGACGAATTCGTGAGTAAGTTTTCCGAGCGAATCGGCAAACTGGAGCTTGGCGACCCCACCGCATCTCCGACCTGCGTAGTCGGACCGGTCATCGCCCAGGGCTCGGTAAAGCGGATCAACCATCTGATCGAAGATGCGCTCGGCAAAGGGGCTGTCATCGCCGCGGGCGGTATCGCCGACAGTGCCTTGATGCAGCCCACGCTAGTCGACCGCGTGACCAAGGACATGGAAATCTACGACGAGGAAACCTTTGGTCCTATTACCACGATCGTTCGTGTCGACGGGGCAGAGGAGGCGTTGGAAGTGGCCAATGACACGGCTTATGGCCTCTCATCTGCAATTTTCAGCGCCAATGTCTCCAAAGCGCTTGAGCTGGCAAGTCGGTTGGATGCAGGTTGTGTCCACATCAACGGCGCCACCGTACAAAACGAAGCGCAGGCCCCCTATGGTGGTATGAAGCAGAGTGGATACGGCCGTTTCGATGGAAGCGCTGTGATTGACGAGTTCACAGAAATCAAGTGGGTCACTGTTGAGCCATCTGATCAGCCTTATCCCTTCTGATGTTTCGGGGCCGGCGGAGCAAGTGGATTCGCCGGTTCACGCGCGTTCGCATCATTTCTCCCAGATGATCGTAAAACGCTCGGATCCACGGCCAAGCGCGTCTTGCCGCGAAAGTGTTGCACGCGTGATAACAAATTGTAGCGGTGCGCGGTCGCCGGCTTTGTGTACGAGCAGGAAAAACGCGCGCTGATCTGACAATCGCCGTGGCCGCAGCTGTTGGCTTCAATGGCTGCTGTGGCGAGTAGTGACAAAGCGGTTGAGCAAGCGGTGCACCATGAACACGACGAACAGGGTCAACAGCACCGAGACACACACCGAACTCAGCCGGTAGAGGGTCGCAAATATGATGTCGTGGCTGGGCGTAAGCGACTGGCCGAACAGGATGGCCAGGGTGGTCAAAGCGCCGAAGCCGACGCCGGGCACCCCCTTTTCCAGCATGTGCCAGCGCGCGCAGACCATGGCGGCGATCCATAGCAGCAGGGCGACCAGCGGCAGTAGGTCGTGGTGATCATAGAGCAGCAGCATGATCAGCAGGGCAATCACGCAGCCGAGCAGGGTGCCATGCGCACGGGTACGGCCGGCGAAGCGTGAGCCGTTCCAGTGCATGGGAAACAACAGCAGGATGCTGGCGACCTGAGCCGACAGCGAGTCCTGCAGATCCAGGCACTGGAATACGCTGAACGACAGCGTCGCCACCGTTGCCCCGAGCAGTGCCTCGTGGCGCCGACTGGCGCGGTCTTTGGGCGGCGGCGTGCGTGCGGGGCGCGGCTCGCAGTCGGGAAACAGGTAGAACATCAGCACGGCGATCGCTGCGGCCAGCACGATGGCCAGGCCATTGCTCCCAAGCATGGCGATGACGTCGGTGTGCGGGTAGCTGGCGAAGTTCAGCTGGATCGACAGAAATACTGCGCCGAGGGCGCCGAACAGGAAGTTCGGGCCGCTGGCCATCAGCGCGAAACGGTAGAGAAACAGCAAGAACACCAGCGGAATCATCAGCAGCGGTCGGCCGCCGAACAGACCGTAGAGCAACGCGACCTCCAGGCTGACGACCAGTCCCTGGGTGAAGAACTGGCGCATCAGGTGGGCAGTCAGGCGCGGCACCAGGCCGAGCAGTAGCATCGGATAGACGCAGAAGAAGGCACCGTACTGCAGGTCGAACAGCTTGCACAGGACAAAGGCCAGACTGCCGCCAGTGGCGATGCGCAGACACTGGCGCAGGTCGTTCTTGCCCAGTGACAAACGGGGCGCTGTGGCCCTTTCGGCAAGTGTGTGTGCCGCCGCGGAGGGTTCAGTAGACATAGTGCAACCAACTGATCAGGCGGATCTGCAGCGTAGCGGCGAGGTTCACCAGCGGGTTGTCGAAGGGCTTCAGCTGAACCGTGGCCTTAGCCCCGGTGGGCAGCAGGAACGGCAGCTCTTCATCGAGTGCCAGGTGCACGCGTTGTCGTTGCGCGTCGCGAACCCAGCGCTCGGATTGCGCGGGCGTTGCCAGCTCGCCGTTGGCATCGATCTGGCCTTCCCGGACTCCGGCGTCGAAATGACTGACCCGGGCGCTGAACAGCTCGCCTGGACGGGCGTCGAATACGACCACGGCTGGGGTGTCGACGCCGATGTAGCGCAGGGACTTCTCGCGGAAGTCGGCGATGATGTCCAGGCGGTCCTCGACCAGAGCGGCCACCGGCGTTCCTGCCGCGACGAAGGTGCCGGGGGTGAGCTGCAGGTTGCTGAGCACGCCGCCACGTTCGGCGCGAACCTCGCTGTAGTCCCGCTGCAGGTGCGCCCGGAGCAGTGCATTGCGGGCTTGGCGTAGCCGTAGATTGGCACCGTCGGCGCCGCCGCGACGGGCCTGCAGTTCACGGACTCTGGCCTGCGCCGTACGCAGTTGGGCCTGGGCCATCAGATGCTGCGCTTCGGCCGCATCGTAGGCCTGGCGCGAGACATGCTGGCGTTCGAGCAGGCGCGACAGGCGTAGGGCCTGAGCGCCCGACTCGTTCGACTTGGCTTGGGCCGCGCTGACCTCGGCACGGGCGGCGGCCAGCAGGGCATCGAGTTCAGTGTTGTCCTGGTGTGCCTGTTCGAGCGCCAACTCGGCCCGCTGCACCTCCAGCTCGAATGGCTGCGGATCGAGGCGAAACAGTAACTGGCCAGGTTGTACGTACTGGTTATTGCTCACCGCCAGCTCACTGACCTGGCCTGCGACCCGCGGCGCGACCTTCAGTACCGGTCGGGTCAACTGCGCCTGTGGTGTCAACGGCATGCTCAGGTCGGCGGTTAGGAAGTAGATGAAGCAACAGGCTAGGGCCGAGATAGCGATTTGAACCCAGCGGGCAAATCGTTGATCGGGAGTCATGAATACCTCGGTTAAGCAAAGCGTCGGGGGACGGGCGCACGCTGGAAAGTCCGGGCCGGCCCGCGAAGGCGGCAGTATATTTCCCATGCTTTCATGCAAAAATAGCCGTCTTATGCAAAGAACACTTACTAAATAGGTAACAGTCAGATGGATGTTTTTCAGGCAATGCGGGTGTTTACTCGCGTGGTGGACGCGGGCACCTTCACGGCTGCTGCACAGACGCTGGGCTTGTCCACCGCGCAGGTGTCGCGGCAGGTGTCCGAACTCGAAAGTCATCTGCAGGCACGCCTACTGCAACGTACCACCCGCCGGCTGGGGCTGACCGAGGTAGGCAGCCGTTACCTGGAGCGCTGTCGGCATATTCTCAGCGAGCTGGAAGACGCTGGCGCCGAGGCCGGTGGTGCCTACCTGATGCCCAGGGGGCGCCTGCGGGTGCACGCGATCACCGGTTTGGGCACCCATCTACTTGCACCCTTGGCCGCCCGCTATAGCGAGCTCTACCCGGAAGTGAACCTTGAGCTGACGCTCTCCCAGCGCCACCCTGACCTGCTCGAGGAGGGGCAGGATGTGGTCATTACTCTGGCCCGGGAGTTGCCCGACTCCGAACTGGTCGCTCAACTGCTCGGCACTACCTACAGCGTGGTCTGTGCGGCGCCGAGCTACCTGGGGCAGCACGGTATTCCGATGACTCTCGACGAGCTGAGCCAGCATCGCTGCCTGCGCCTGCTCGACCCGGTTTTTGGCGACAGCTGGACCTTTACCGACAACGGCGTCGAGCGGGCGATCCGTCTGGGAGAAACATTTCAGGTCAACGTCGCCGAGGCGATGGCCCAGGCGGCAGGAGAGGGTATGGGTATTTGCGTACTGCCGGACCTGATAGCGGCCAAGGCCTTCGCACAGGGCCGACTGGTACGCCTGCTGGCCGAACATCGCCTGCACGAGCGGGGTATCTATGCGCTGTACCCGTCGCGGCGCTTTCTCGATGCCAAGGTGAGAACCTGGGTGGAGTTCCTCAAGGAGCAATTACCCCTGGTATTCCGCGGTAATCGAACCCTGGTGGAAAACCCCACCTATTGGGCGTGACCCTGGGAGCAAACCGGTGTGGCCAGGGTTGATGCCCTGTCGCTTAGCGCTCTTCGATTATTACGCTAAAGGCAAAACTACCTTGCCTGGAGTTCGCTGTTTCTTGCCGGAACCACTCCTTAAGCTGATGCTCATCGAGTCATTACGAGGTGCAGCATGAAAGCAAGATACTGGATGATCGGCGTGACACTTGTCGCTCAGTGGGCAGTCGCCGACGATGCGCAGCCATACCATTATGGCCAGGCCATGGATGTCGCCAGGGTCATTTCGATCGAGATGCCTCAGGGCTGTGAGGTGGGCGAGGCGACCATGGTCTATGAGGATTCACACGGCGAGATCCATACCCTGGTGTATCTGCGCCAGGGCGAGAGCTGCGTGTATTGAGTCCGTCGCAGGACTCGGCAGTCAGCCCGATCCCTCATGGCAGGCAATGGGCTGTCAGGCACTTCGGGCGCCGTCAGTCCGCAAATAGCTCGAACATCAGTTGCCTGAGCCAGCGGTTGGCGGAGTCTCGGTGATACTTGGCGTGCCAGAACAGGTTGATATCGATTTCCGGTAGCTGCACGGGGTGGGGCAGGGCCACCAAACCGAAGGGCTGGACGCAGCACTCGGCAAAGCGCTCGGGTACCGTGGCCAGCAGATCGGTGCGCTGGAGAATATGGCCCACAGCGACGAAGTGCGGCACTTCGAGACGGATGTCCCGCTCTATCCCCAGACGCGCCATGTGTGCGTCCACTTCGCCGTGGCCGGTGGTGGCGGCGATGACCCGCACATGACCGTGAGCGCAGAAGCGCTCCAGCGTGAGCGGCTCGCTGGTGACGGGGTGGTCCTTGCGACACATGCATACGTAACGATGATGGAACAGACGGCGAGTGAAGAAGCCTGCCTGCAGGTGTGGCAGCAGGCCTACGGCGAGGTCGACGGTGCCGCTCTGCAGCGCCTCGATCAGGGATACGGAGGTGTTGCGCACGGTACTGATGCGGCAGCCTGGTGCCAGGCGGGAGAGGGCATCCATCAGGCGCGGGGTGAAGTAGATTTCACCGATATCGGTCATCGCGATGGTGAAGGTGCGTTCGCTGGTTAGCGGGTCGAAACTGTCTTGGCGACTCAGCGCCTCGCGCAGGGTATGGATGGCCAGCGACACTGGCTCAGCAAGTTGCTGGGCGTAGGGGGTAGGCTCCATACCCTGATAGGTACGCACGAACAGGTCGTCCTGCAGGGCTGTACGCAGGCGCCTGAGGGCGTTGCTCACGGTGGGCTGGGTCAGACCCAGGCTTTCCGCGGCGGTGGAGACGCGGCGGTCGATCAGCAACTGGTTGAACACCACTAGCAGGTTCAGATCCAGGTCGCGCAGGTCCATGGTCTGCCTCATAGGTTGGTAGGAATATTCAGGTTTGAAATAGTTTGTATGCAGGCTGCGGTATTTATCAATATTTCTCGTGCGCCCATGATGACTTCACTCCAACAACAACATCATGGGTACAAACATGATCACCAAGCCTGCCCTGCGTATCGGCATCATCGGCGGCGGTATTTCCGGCGTCGCCCTGGCACTGGATCTGTGCCGCCATTCCCATCTCGACGTCCAGCTCTTCGAATCCGCACCGGCCTTCGGTGAGGTGGGAGCGGGCGTTTCCTTCGGTGCTAACGCGGTGCGAGCCATTGCCGGTCTCGGCATTGCAGAGCCTTACGCCCAGGTTGCCGATCGCACCCCCGAGCCCTGGCAGGACGTGTGGTTCGAATGGCGCCGCAGCGTCGACGCCGGTTACATTGGCGCGAGCGTGGCTCCTGGCGTGGGGCAGTCTTCGGTGCACCGGGCGGATTTCCTCGACGTGCTCGCCAGCCGACTGCCGGAGGGCATTGCCCGATTCAATAAGCGCGCCGTGGGCGTGGAGCAGCACGGCGATGAGGCCTGTGTGCGCTTTACCGACGGTAGTGAATATCGCGGTGACTTGCTGATCGCCGCCGATGGCATCAAATCGGCTATTCGTGGCCATGTCCTCGAGGGTATCGGGGCCCCGCCCGCCGTGCCGCGCTTCAGTGGTACCTGCGCCTACCGTGGCATGATCGATAGCCTGCACCTGCGCGAGGCCTACCGTGCCGCTGGCGTTGACGAGCACTTGGTGGACGTGCCGCAGATGTACCTGGGCCTGGATGGCCACATCCTTACCTTTCCGGTTAAGCGGGGGCGCATCATCAACGTGGTGGCCTTCGTATCTGACCGCAGTCAGCCCGCGCCCACCTGGCCCGAGAATTCGCCCTGGGTTCGTCAGGCCAGCCAGCGTGAGATGCTCGACGCCTTCGTCGGCTGGGGCGATGCTGCGCGAATCCTGCTGGAGTGCATTCCCTCGCCAACCTACTGGGCTCTGCACGACCTCGCCGAGCTACCTGGTTATGTCCACGGCCGTGTGGCGCTGATCGGCGATGCCGCCCACGCGATGCTGCCGCACCAGGGCGCCGGGGCAGGGCAGGGGCTCGAGGACGCCTACTTCCTCGCCCGCCTGCTGGGAGATGTTCAGGTGAGTCGCGGCAACCTCGATGAGTTGCTGGCTGCCTACGACGCCTTGCGCCGCCCGCGTGCCTGCCGCGTGCAGCGTACCTCCTGGGAAGCCGGTGAACTTTACGAACTGCGTGACCCGGCAGTGGGTGATGACAAACAGGCGCTGGGAGCTACCTTGGCTAGCCGCTTCGACTGGTTGTGGAACCACGACCTCGACGCTGACGTGCGAGATGCCCGCGCTCGACTAGGTTGGACAGCCCTGAGCCACTGCGCCTAGTTGCGCGTCGTTCTACCGGAATCGGCCTCGATGCCGGTTCCGGCTCTATAACAATGACAAGAAGAGCTATGCCATGCGTGATATCGACGTTTCCGCCCTGCTTGACGGGGCCCGCTTCAATACCTTTCACGGGCGCGTGCTGTTCTGGTGCGCGCTGATCATTATCTTCGATGGCTATGATCTGGTTATCTACGGCGTGGTGCTGCCGTCGCTGATGCAAGCCTGGAACCTCTCTGCGCTGCAGGCCGGTCTGCTAGGCAGCTGCGCATTGGTGGGCATGATGCTCGGTGCACTGTTCTTCGGCCCACTGTCGGACCGGATCGGGCGCCGCAAGACCATCATGACCTGTGTGGTCCTGTTCAGCGGTTTTACCGTGATCAACGGATTCGCGCGCACTCCCGAGGAGTTTGCCATTTGCCGCTTTTTCGCCGGGCTTGGTATCGGTGGGGTGATGCCCAATGTGGTGGCGCTGATGAACGAGTACGCGCCGAAGAAAATCCGCAGCACCCTGGTGGCGATCATGTTCAGCGGTTACTCGGTGGGGGGCATGCTCTCTGCGGGTCTGGGCATGGCGTTGATGCCCAGCTGGGGCTGGCAATCGGTGTTCTTCGTGGCGGTTGTACCGCTGCTGGTGCTGCCGTTGCTGGTGCGCCAGCTGCCGGAGTCGTTGAACTTCCTGCTGCGCCAGGGGGAGGTCGAACGCGCCAAAGAGCTGCTGGCCAGGGCAGAGCCCGACTACGTGCCCAAAATGCACGACCGGCTCAATCTGGCAAAGGGGCAGGCGGGCAAGGTGGCCATCTCCCAGTTGTTCCAGGATGGTCGCGCACTGAAAACGCTGATGCTCTGGGTGGCCTTCTTCTGCTGCCTGCTGATGGTCTACGCCCTGAGTTCCTGGCTGCCGAAGCTTATGAACGCTGCCGGCTACGGCCTCAACTCCAGCCTGGCGTTCCTGCTGGTGCTGAACTTCGGCGCCATCTTCGGGGCAATCGGCGGCGGCTGGCTGGGAGATCGCATAGGCCTGGGTCGGGTACTCCTGGCGTTCTTCGCCACCGGTGCGCTGTCGCTGAGTCTATTGGCGCTGAAGTCACCGCTGCCGGTGCTCTACCTGCTGATCGGCGTGGCCGGGGCCTGCACTATCGGTACGCAGATCCTCGCCAATGCCTGCGCCGTGCAATTTTACCCCGCGCATATCCGCTCCACTGGTCTGGGCTGGGCGATGGGAATTGGCCGTATTGGCGCCATCATCGGCCCGTTGCTGGGCGGAGCTTTGCACGCCGCGCAACTGCCGTTGCAGGCGAGCTTTCTGGCGTTCGCGCTGCCGGGGCTGGTGGGCGCCGCCGCCATTATGGGTTTTCTCTGGCACCGGCCGGGTCAGGTCTGCACGCTGATGGAGAAACCTCTGGAATCGACTGCCGGCTGATCCACTGCTATCAGGAACTGAGCACCGCACCCATGTCGGGTGTGGTGCTCTGGTTGACCGCTCGCAACCGGCATATGGAACCACCATGGTCTCGGCTGCTATAGATGCCGATCCGCTGTGCGTAGTCGGATCCTAGGCTAGGCGTTGGATCATGAGAAAGCCTTGAGACTCGAAGCGGCTGCCAACTCGATGGTTAGCAGGTGCTGAGGCGCCGGTCATCACATCCATACTTTTCAATGAACGTGACGGTTGCGCTGCACGTAGCCGTACTGACAGATCTTGAGCAGATTAGCCGGATCATAATCAGGACGCCCCGTACGATGAGACCGGGCCTTGTCGAACCCCAACGCCTGAAGATCGCAGCCTGCGAAATGGGTGGGTGAAGTCCTGCACGGGATTATCAAAGCACAGAGAGTCATCGCTGCCGGCCACCAGTTCTTCACTGCCGCGAACATCGAGAGGCTGGTACATCTCGGAGCCAAGTACAGCACGAAGGCTGCAATGATCGACGATCTTCGAGACGGTCGCTGAAGACCAGTAAGACCAAGACCTCAGCGATTTCGGACGCATCTCCCGTGATGACTTTTTCAATGACGACGGAAGCGCGACCTCCTGATTTCTTGCTGGCGCAGAAACGCGCCAGCAAGCAGATGGCATGTCCGCGAGTCGAGGTCGAGCATGCGCTGGTTGCATAACTCACCCATCACCTGAGCCAAGGAAAATTTTCTCGTTCTCAAGCTATGCGCGATGGCTAAACAAGTGTGTGTTTAATGGGCGTCTAACGTCTGATTGGAAGGCTTTTCACCGAGTGTGCCCGTTGTTCGTCCAGCGAGTTGTAGTACGTATTTTGGGTAGTGCTGAGACTATTGTGACGAAGGTCAGCCTGGAGGTCCTTCATCTCTCGATATGGTGCATCAAAGGTTGCGGAGGTGTGGCGTAACCAATGCAGTGAAGCTGAACGCAACTGGTCTATTTCGTCATCGCTCCAGCCTTCCTCAGCCATACGCCCCATAGCGCGATCAAATAGCCCTTGGAGCAGCAGGCGAATATGTCGATCAGATAGCCCACCACGCCCCTTCAGGGAACTGATCAACGGTGTTTTCTCGTGGGCAGATGGCTGGGGGGAGAGCTGTAAATGCTGGCGATAGCGTATCAGGTAGTTCTGGATGTATTCGTCGCGGATGCTGATCTTGGCGGCCTTGTTGCCTTTGCCCACCACATGAAACCACCAGTTGCCCATGCTATCGCGGCGGATGTCGCCCATGGTAGGCGTCCAGTTGTCACGCCCGACCAGATCGGAGACTCGCAGGTACATGGAGAACAGAGTCGCAACGATGAACAGAGTGCGTTCGTGTGTCGGGTCGGTCGCGGCCATCTGCTCGGCAGTCTCGATCACGTAGCTCCACTGCAGCGGAGTCAGGGAACGTGACGCCACATCCAAGGTGTTGCGTTGCTTGTAGATGGATTTCTGTTTTACCGCCCGGAAGGGGTTCACCTCGGTGAGACCCTCATCAATCGCGTGTTGGAAGAAGCTGCCGCAGACTGCGAATACCTGAGCCACCGATCCCTGGGACAAGCGGTAGGGACGGGAGGGAAGGGCGGCAACGGCCTCTTCGGCAATCTTGCGTTCGCGCTTGGCCACAGTGTGACTGAAAGGTCGCCATTGCAAATTGACGATGTAGGTGTCCGTGTCGAGCTTCTTGCGACCACCCACGCGCAGGAAGCGGGACTTTACGACCGGACCTATCCAGTCGGCGGGCGGGTTGAGGCAGAACTCCATGAAGGCCTCGGCGTCCCGGCGACGCAGTTCAACAAGGGGCTTGACAGCCACCAGTAGGGACCAGAGCAGCAGCCGCTCGACGTGGGTTCGATAGGAGTTGAACGTGGCTTCGTTGCCGGCGTAGGACTTCAGAAATCCCCGAACGGCGCGATAGCCCTCGACGGCCTGGAGCTCATCGGCACAACCATGGAGGAAGTCCCGAACCGCTGGAAGCTCGCCATTGAGGTGAAGAAAGTTGAGTTCGTGGAAGCGATCAAAGGTCTCGAAAAGCGGCTGGGGATGCTGCGACATGAAGTGGTTCAACCTGGGCGAATGCGTCTATATCGGTCTTTCAGCGTAGTATAGAGCAATATCCGGGTCTGGTGATTATCGGATATTGCTTAGATTTCTCCGATCAATCCTCGCTGTCCTTCTTAAAATCTGTAACCCCATGATCCTTACAAATAATACGTTTAATAACATGCAGTTACGATTGGAGTCGGATTTTTAAATGGGAGAAATGAGTCTGCCGGGCGTCCCGCCAGAGAAGCTTATAGGCCAGGAATTTAAGCTAGCGGGGAACGCTCTATCAACCATAATACCTTCCATAGGTATAAGCCAAGCTGAAAATGCCTAGATATTTCTGCAACTCGGCAGGGCGGAAGCTTTGCGCACGAATCTTTGCGCCGCTTTCTTTCAAAAAACGCATACTGCCACCAAGCAGGATATTCCAGTGCTCACCGCCTTTGTCTGTAGAAGTAATGCTTGCATGAGCTTTCATAAGCGCTTCTTTAACAATGCTTCGTATTTGTCGCACGGAAAGACCGGGGCGCCCGTGACTAGCCTCCAAGATAGGGATTTCTTCGTTCTGCTCTGGGAACGGGGGTAGTCCTCGGCTTTTTCGATAGCGTCTCAAGTAGGGCAGGAACTCTGGAGTGACTTCAACTTTCCTTAGCAGCCGACCTGGCGCCTCTAGTATCAACCACCATCTGGCATCGTCTAGGGAAACTCTGAAAAAGACTTTCTGATTTGGCAAAATACCGCGACCCCACCCACCGAGTTTCCCGATGAAGCAGATGACCTTCGCCGACGCCGAGTACGCTGGCAAGCGCAAGCAAACCCGCAAGGAGTTGTTCCTGATCGAGATGGATCGGGTGGTGCCGTGGAAGGGCTTGATTGCTTTGATCGAGCCACATTATCCGAAAGGTGAAGGTGGCCGTCCGGCCTACCCGTTGATGGCGATGCTGCGTGTGCATCTGCTGCAGAACTGGTTCGGCTACAGCGATCCAGCGATGGAGGAAGCGCTGTACGAAACCACGATCCTGCGCCAGTTTGCCGGGCTGAACCTGGAGCGCATCCCCGACGAAACCACCATTCTCAACTTCCGCCGCTTGCTGGAGAAACACGAGCTGGCGGCCGGCATCCTCGCTGTCATCAATGGCTATCTGGGCGACCGCGGCCTGTCGCTGCGCCAGGGCACCATCGTCGATGCAACGCTGATCAATGCGCCCAGTTCGACCAAGAACAAGGACGGCAAGCGCGACCCGGAAATGCACCAGACCAAGAAGGGAAACCAGTATTATTTTGGCATGAAGGCCCACATCGGCGCCGATGACGAATCGGGTCTGGTGCACAGCGTAGTGGGCACGGCGGCCAATGTGGCGGATGTCACCCAGGTGGACAAATTGCTGCATGGCGACGAAAACGTGGTCTGCGCCGATGCAGGCTACACCGGTGTCGAAAAGCGGCCCGAGCATGAAGGACGTGAAGTTATCTGGCAGGTGGCGGCACGCCGCAGCACCTACAAAAAACTCGATAAGCGCAGCGTGCTGTACAAAGCCAAGCGCAAGATTGAAAAGGCCAAGGCTCAGGTGCGCGCCAAGGTCGAGCATCCGTTCCGGGTAATCAAGCGCCAGTTCGGTTACACCAAGGTGCGCTTTCGCGGCTTGGCCAAAAACACGGCGCAACTGGTGACACTGTTCGCTCTGTCGAACCTGTGGATGGCGCGCCGACATTTACTGACGAATGCAGGAGAGGTGCGCCTGTAATGCGGGAAATGGCCACCGGAGTGGGGTCCGGGTGGCGAAAACGTAAGAAATACTCGTCGAATTGATTGTTTTTTGATCATTTGGCGAGTTTAAAAGTTGCGCTAGGTGGTATGCCGGGGAAATACATGGCTACTTCAGACCATCCCTAGAACAAAGCAATTCATGCATGGGCAGTAGTTATCAGCATTTGCAAGGTCTGCAGCATGCAAACACATAAGAGTCGTTGCTGCTATTATAAAAAGAGCACGCTCACCAGCAGGATCACCCAGCGCATGAAATTCTAGCGCTTGCAGAACCTGACCTAATTGCTCGGAAGTTAAATATCGTTCCACAGGGTAAGTAGCGCGCATTCCTCTTCCATAGAAAGTTCGTGATGATATAGCTGGATTTATCGCTATCACATCTTCCTCGC
This sequence comes from Pseudomonas gorinensis, assembly GCF_042015035.1. Lineage (NCBI taxonomy): Bacteria > Pseudomonadati > Pseudomonadota > Gammaproteobacteria > Pseudomonadales > Pseudomonadaceae > Pseudomonas > Pseudomonas gorinensis. The sequence continues at coordinate 3,710,399 of NZ_CP167125.1, read as the reverse complement.
AGAGAAAACCATAAAATGAACTACAAACGCTACGAATGAAACGCAAGGTTTCCACTTTAGGGCTGCGCGCCCCTACATCTTTAGATGCTCGAATATTGAAAGGCCGCCATGATTCATTGAAAACCGAATTACCATCGACTTGAGCGAATCTAGCGGTTGTAGAAAATCCAACCCAATTTGAAGGTGGCATCTTGCAAAAAGTAATAAAATTCGTAAACGTCTCTTTATCTAGTGTCAGTACAGTTTTTTCGGCGACAATCCAGCTCCATAGGAGCAAACGTTCAACGAATGTTCGGTAATTATTAAAGGTTCCAAGCGGGTGACTATGATATGCAAGAAAGCGGATAGCGCATTTTAAGTCCGTTTCTACATCAAGATTAGCGGAGAGACTACTGAGGAAGGCTTCGATGCAGGGGTAGCGAGCGTAGTACAGCCCGAGATCGAGAGACATACTTTCGGGACCAGCAAGGACAGGCCGAGGGTCTATGACTTTTGACATTGACGATCCCATTGGTCTAAAAGGAAGTCACGAGTACTCTTGAAAAATAGCACAGTATTTAGTCTTCTTTTTAGGCTTTTTAAACAGGCAAAAGCCTCATCAGGATTCTCCTTTTTTAACCGTTAACGAGGGGGGGCAAGGGAAACCTTGACAGCGGAGAATGCTGCATCTCACTGATATCTTGGTATTTTTTTTAATCAGTCATTTTCTACTTTTTCATCAGGCGTCACACCTGGGGTTGGCGGGAGATTGGCCAGTAACCTGGCATGACATACAATTTAACATAATATACATTATGCGTAATGCTATGCTGCGTATTGAGGGACAATGCCCACCGGATTTCAGCAGGCAAACCCCCTCTTGGCCGTCGGCCAAAACTGCGTCGTCTCAAACCTGAGCGAAACCGCCATCCACGAACATTTCGCTCCCGGTCATAAAGCTGCTTTCTTCCGAAGCCAGGAACAATGGATTCTGGCTTGAGGTGCGCACTAGGCCGAAAAAACAAACCATCCATTTCACTTGCTAGCTTGCAACCCAGCTTTTCATTCTTCAGGATAACGTCCCATTCCAACGTCTGAATAAGGTTCTTCCCATGAAGCTACTGCGCATCTGGCGTGAGCGTCAGGAACGCAAAGCGCTGCGTGCACTGCCGAAGCTTGAGCGTGCAACACACAAACTGCGCAACCGTTATCCGCAATTCAGCTTTGGTATTGGCACCTATGGCGATCTCAAGGTACATGACTGGAATGAAGGAACGACATTGCGCGTAGGCGCTTATACTTCGATTGCCGGCAACGTCGAAGTGTACCTGGGCGGTCATCACCGCATCGACTGGCTAAGCTGTTATCCGTTTCCCGCCAAGGTCGAAGAAGTTGCCTATATTACTGACTTTGGCGGCAGCAATGGCGACGTGGTGATCGGCAATGATTGCTGGATCAGTTCACATGCAAAGATCCTTTCGGGTATCACCATTGGCGACGGCGCCGTTGTGGCGGCCGGCTCGTTGGTGACCAAAGATGTGGCGCCCTATTCAATAGTAGGCGGAAACCCGGCCAAGTTTATCCGTTGGCGTTTTGATGAGCCTGTTCGCCAGGTTTTGGAACAATCCGCCTGGTGGTATTGGCCTGAGAGCGAGGTACGTAGTGTCGCGCATCTGCTGTGCAGCTCTGATATCGAGCCGTTTATCGAGTACTTAAAACAACGTCAATAAGATAACTCGCTCTTGGCTATCGAGCGCTTTAGCCTGGATATACGTCATATGAACCTTCGATTGCGCTGCAGCATGGACGTTATAGCTAAATCCAGCGCCGGGAGCTTCGCAATTTTCCCGGTACTGGATTCGGCCTTATCAGGCCGCAAGTACCATAACGTCAGCGTCATTATGCGTAATACGATGTTACGTATTGAGGGACAATGCCCACCGGATTTCAGCAGGCAAAACCCCTCTTGGCCATTGGCCAAACCTGCGTCGCCTCAAACCTGAGCGAAACCGCCATCCACGAACATTTCGCTCCCGGTCATAAAGCTGCTTTCTTCCGAAGCCAGGAACAATGCCGCGGCGGCAACTTCTTCCGGCTTGCCGATGCGGCCCAGTGGCAACTGCGTGATCATACCGTCGACGATCGCATCAGCCTGGCCCGTTGTGGCCAATGCCGAATCCAGGCCAGGTGTCGAGATCGGTCCTGGCGAAAGCACGTTGATGCGTATGCCCGTGCCTTTCAAATCCAGCGCCCAGCTCCTGGCGAAATTACGCAGCGCCGCCTTGGTGGCGCTATACACGCTGAATGCCGGTGTCCCCATGCTTGCCGTCGTCGAGCCGGTCAGGATCACCGAGCCGCCCGCGCTCATCAGCGGCAAGGCCTTTTGCACGGTGAACAATGTACCTTTGACGTTGATACCAAACGTGCGGTCAAAAGACTCTTCAGTGATCGATCCAATGGGCTGGAAATCCCCAAGCCCTGCATTGGCGAACAGGATGTCGATCCGCCCCTTGTCTGCCTTGATTTGCGTGAAAATACGCTCAAGGTCGTCCAGCCTGGAAATGTCGCCCTGGATCGCAACGGCGTCGTGGCCGATGAGCTGCAACGCCTTGTCCAGTTCCGCCTGACGGCGTCCCACGACAACGACCTGTGCACCTTCATCAGCGAAACGTATGGCAGCGGCCAGTCCGATGCCGCTGTTCCCGCCGGTAATGACTGCAATTTTTCCGATGAGCCTGTTCATGATGGTTTCCCAAGAAAAGTTGAGGCCCAACTGTAGATCCGCGCTTTTAATTTGAATAGTATGCACCTTTTGGTAAGTACCCATCAGTGAGCACGATCATGGCCAATAACGCTTTCAGTTGCGGGCTCGACGCGGCCCTTGCAGTCATCGGCGGGAAGTGGAAACCGCTGGTTCTTTATCATCTGGCGAAGGATGTTCACCGTTACGGCGAATTGAGACGCGCCATTGGCGGTGTGACCGATAAGGTATTGATCCAGCAATTGAAAGAACTGGAGCGCGACGAAATCATTGCGCGTATGGACTTTCAGGAGATACCGCCCAAGGTCGAGTATTCCCTCACGCCTTTCGGGCAATCCCTGGCCACTGCGCTGGGCGCGCTGTGCGCCTGGGGGACGGAGCATATGGAAACGGTCGAGCGCATCAGCGAGCGAAGAACAACCGCCCTCGCCCAGCCTTCAGTTTCCTGACGTTACCCAACTCAACTAAATGACTATTTAGTTGAGTTAAATCAATAAGTTACATTAAAAACCATCAAAGGCGAAAACGATCGACTGACTGTGAGAGCTCACCTGCCAGCAAGGACAACTCATCCGTCGTCGAGGCCGTTTGTGTTATCACCCGAGTATTGTTTTCCGACATGCCCGCGATCATCTCCACTTGATGGGCAATTTCATTACTGGCCAGGCTCTGCTCGCTGATGGTGCGGGAAATATCGTTCACCAGTTCCGTGGTATTGAGGGTGGCCTGCAGAATTTCGCGGATGGCGCGCTCGACGTCAGCGGTCACCGCCATGCCTTTATCGACTTGGGCGACGCCCTCCTCCATGCTGGTCACCGCCTCCCGGGTGCTTTGCTGGATACGCCCGACCATGCTGGCGATTTCCTGGGTGGATGCACTGGTGCGTCCGGCCAGGCTGCGCACTTCATCGGCGACCACCGCAAAACCACGCCCCTGCTCACCGGCGCGAGCGGCCTCAATCGCGGCGTTCAGGGCCAATAGGTTGGTTTGGTCGGCGATCCCCTTGATGACCTGGATAATGCTGAAGATCGCTTCGGATTCCTTGTCCAGTGTACGGATCACCAAGGCCGACTGCTGCGCTGAACGGGCAATGCCGTCCATGTCACTGACTACCTGGTGAATCACCCGCCCACCATCGGTGGCCAAGGCTTGCGCCTGGTTGGCCATGGTCAGGGCTCGTCCGGCATGGCGGGTGATTTCCTCAATACTGGCGGTCATTTCACTCGCCGCTGCGGCCATGGTACTGGCGGCGGCGCTTTGCTGTTGGCTACTGCCTGACACCTGATGGCAGCCATGGCTCAGTTGCTCGCTCATGCCATTGACGCCTTGGGCATTGCTGCGCACCACTTCGATCATGCCGCGCAAATCCCGCTGCATTGTGGCGAGGCTACGGATCAGCGCGCTGGCTTCGTCCTTGCGTTTGGGCTCGATAATCGGCTCGCTCAAGTTGCCATGGGCAATACTGTCGGCGATACGGCTGGCGGCCTGCAACGGCCCCATAATGCTCAGGGTGACCCAGCGCCCTTGCGCCAGGAGCAGCAAAAGACTGGCAATCAATACCGCGCCCAGGGTGAAGTTGGCGTTGCTGATAGTCTGGCGCGTCTCGCTGCCGGTTTGTTGGGTGTTGTTTTCGATCAGGCCACTCAAGGTCGCCATCTGTTCTTCCAACTGGCTGAAAATGCTGTTGAACGCGCCCAGATCGGCACGAGCAGCCTCTGGATTCTCCAAGGCCAGCGCGACGATACGCTCGCTGGCGCTGATATAGGTGTCGAGACTCGGTTTGATTTTTTCCAGGGCGGCCTTGAGCGTGTCATCCAGCGGCAGCTTGAGGTTATCTCCCAATACCTGCCGGAAGTGTTCGGCATGCTCGTTCAGCGAGGCAGTGACCTCGGCTTTGGTGCTGGTGCTTTTGCCCAACCCCACCAACATGGCCGACAACACGTCGGCGCGCAGGGCGTCGTGCATCATGTCGGCTTCCATATGGTTGCGCAGCACCGTCATGCTGACCTCGTTGTCCCGCACGGCATCGCTCATCTGGTTATTCCCCAGATAACTGGCCAGGCTCATGATCAGGGCCGTGATCAACCCGGTCGCAATCAACAACATCAAGCGTAGTTTGATCGTCATGCTGGTTTTCCCCATAGCCTGGACCGCCGGTTGGTAGCCCTACCGCTTGAACATCACTGAACACGTTATCGGCTGAAGCTCTATGTTATTGAAGCCTAAGTTCGAGCAACTGCGCGGTTTACCTCAAAGCCGGTGCAGCGGCTTGTTTGCAGGGAAGCGGTTCTTTAAGCTGATCGGCCTTTGCTTCGCCCGGAACTGCCATGCCCAAACGTATCGCCCACCTCGCCGTGCTGTTGGGCCTGATCACCGCCGTCGGCCCCTTCGCCATCGATATCTACCTGCCCGCGCTACCGACCTTGGGTGCCAGCCTGAGCGCTTCGCCTTCGGCAGTGCAGATGAGCCTCACGGTGTTCTTCATGATCATTGGTGTGTGCCAGTTGTTCTATGGCCCGATCAGCGACGTATTCGGGCGCAAGCTGCCGATCTACGCCGGCCTGTTGATCTTCGCCGTGGGCAGTATCGGTTGTGCCTTGGCGCCGAGCATTGAAGTATTGATTGGTTTTCGCGCGGTTCAGGCCTTTGGTGCGTGTGCCGGGATGGTGATTCCCCGGGCGATTGTGCGCGACCTGTACACCGGCCATGAGGCCGCGCGCCTGATGGCATTGCTGATGCTGGTGATGAGTGTGTCGCCGATCCTGGCCCCGCTGGCCGGTAGCCTGGTCATCTCGCTCTGGAGTTGGCGCGAGGTATTCGTGGTACTTGCCGTGGTGGCACTGCTCTGCCTGGTGATGACCATCGTGCAACTGCCCGAAACCCACCCCGCCGAACGCCGGCTGGGCAAGACCCTGGGCAGCGCGTTCGGCAGCTACGGCGCCCTGCTGCGCAACCCGGTGTTCACCGGGTTGTCGGTGGTGTGTGGGTTTGGCCTGGCGACGTTCTTCGTGTTTATCGGCAGCGCACCGTTCGTATATATCGAGTATTTCGGCCTGACGCCGACCCAATTCAGCCTGTGCTTTGCGCTGAACGCGGCCTCGTTCTTTGCCATGAGCCAACTCACCGCACGCCTGAGCGCACGCTTTGGCCTGGCGCCGTTGATTCGCTGGTCGGTGGTGGCGGTAGCGGCGGTCATGCTCGTGTTGGCCACCACCACGCTGTGGGGCAGCCACTTGGCCTTGATGATGACGCTGCTGTTTATCGGTTTTGGCTTTCTCGGCTTGCTGTTGCCGGCCGCCGGGGTGCTGTCCCTGGAGGATCATGGCGCGGTGGCCGGTTCTGCGTCAGCCCTGCTCGGTGCCATTCAGATGATCACCGCGGCCGCGTCCATGACCCTGGTCGGGTTGTTTGCAGACCACACCCCGGCCCCCATGCTACTCGGTATCGCGCTGTGTGCCGTGGCCGCAATGCTCACCACTTTATGGACCTTGCGCCGTCTGCCGGCACACTTGCGCTCCAGTGGCCTGCCTTCGCCGTAACCATTCGTCGGGCCTGGAAGGCATCCATTACAACTATCGCGGGCGGGCAAACACCTAATTCCATAGCACCCTTAAACAGCTACGGAGTTTGAAATGACCGACTACCCTCGCCCGCCTTTCGCCCCTCAAGCCCAATCGGTACCCGGCTCCCAGAAAAAAATGGACCCGTACCCCGACTGCGGCGAGCAGAGCTACAAGGGCTCAGGCCGGCTGGCGAATAAAATCGCCCTGATTACCGGTGCCGACAGCGGTATTGGCCGCGCTGTGGCCATCGCATTTGCCCGCGAAGGCGCCGATGTGGCGATCGCCTACCTGGACGAACATGAAGATGCCCGTGAAACCGCACGCTGGGTCGAGGAAGCCGGTCGCCAGTGCCTGTTGTTGCCCGGCGACATCGCGCAAAAGGCCAACTGCCAGGCGCTGGTCGACAAGACTGTCGAACAGTTCGGTCGCATCGATGTGCTGGTGAACAATGCTGCCTTCCAGATGACACACGAAACCCTCGAAGAAATCGAGGATGAAGAATGGGTCAAGACCTTCGATATCAACATCACCGCGATGTTTCGTATCTGCAAGGCCGCCCTGCCCCATATGAAGGCCGGCAGTTCGATCATCAACACCAGTTCAGTCAATTCCGACATGCCCAAGCCGACGTTGCTGGCCTATGCCGCCACCAAAGGCGCGATAGCCAACTTCACCGGTGGCCTGGCGCAGTTGCTGGGCAGCAAGGGTATTCGCGTCAACAGCGTCGCACCCGGCCCAATCTGGACGCCGTTGATCGTGGCGACCATGCCCGATGAAGATGTGCAGAGTTTTGGCAGCGAAACACCGCTGGGCCGTCCTGGGCAGCCGGTAGAGGTGGCGCCGATCTATGTGCTGCTGGCCTCGGACGAAGCCAGCTACATATCGGGCTCCCGTTACGCCGTCACCGGCGGTAAACCGATCCTCTGATCCTGCACATTACCCGGTGGGAGAGGCTTGCTCCCTCCCACACGGTTGAACAGTGCGCTGATCGTTTACAAATCAAACCGGTCCACCGCCCGCCGCCGCTCGTTGTCGTCACGCACGTCATAACTGGCGGTGGTCTGGATATTGGTGTGGTGCGCCAGTTTCTGTGCGATCGACAGGTCGTGCTCTTCGATCACCCGCGTGATAAACGAGCGGCGGAAATCGTGGGGCATGATCTTCACGCCGACCTGCTCACCGCGCTGACGGGCAATGTAGTAAATCGCGTGCTTGGTGATGCGCTCGCGTGTGATATGGCTGCCCCGACGGATGCGGTTGAAGAGAAAGGTATCGTCTTGTTCACCTTCCTTGAGCTGTTCGCGGCGAAACGCCAGCCAGGCCTGCAACTTGGCGAAAGCCCAGTCTGGCGCGTACTTGACCAGCTCCTTGTTGCCCTTGCCGATCACCCGCAAGCTGCGTTCCTGGAAATTGATCTGCCCCAGGTCGAGGTTGACCGATTCCGACTTGCGCATACCTGAACCGTAGAGGATGCCGATCACAGCGGCATCGCGCAGGCCCTGGGGGCGCGGGTCGGCGGCGCAGACTTCCATCATTTCGCGGATCAGCGTGCGTCGCAGGTTGCGCCCCTGGCCCAGGCGGCTGCCAGGAGTCGCCTTGACCGAACGCATCTTCAACAGATGCTCCTGGCTGATCAGGCTGATGCGCCAGGCTTCGTTCATCACCCCGCGCACTGCGTTCACATACAACGATGAGGTATTGGGGGCATAGCCGTCCTCGCGCAAGGCAGCGACGAGCGCGATCACGTGTTCAGGTTGCAGCAGGTGCCAGTCAATGTCTTCGAGGTTGATGTCCTCGTACCCCAGGCGGTCGGCTGCGTCTTGCAGCACATAGCGCATGGTCAATTGGCTGGAGGGGGCCAGGCGAGTGAGATAGAGGGTCAGTGGATTGCGGATAGACTCAGTCAAGGTAGATCAGCCTTTGGATTAAATACCTCGATCAAGTCATTGTTAAATCGAGGTATTTAGTGAATGGCGAGGGGCGAGTCTAACGCAGGACCCGCCCGCCTGCCACATCACGGGGCCGTTTCGTCATCCTCGGTGGGTTCCTGAGGCTGAGGTAGGGTCTGGGACTGGCTCCACTCGGCATCCTGCTTCTGCATCAGCGCAAACCAGTGCTGGCGCATGAACGTCAGGTAGTTCTCCGGCGCCTTGGCAAAATCCTTCTCGTCGGTATAGCAACCCGGCAACGGCAGTTCGGTACCCTGCTCCTTATACTGGCTGACCAGCGCCTGTTGCCCGGCTACGCTGCAGTCCTTGGGCAACGGCATGCCGCGCAGTGCGCCGGCCTCTTCGTCCCACCAGCTGGCGCCGTAGCGGTCGACACCGCGCAAACGGTACTTCTGCGACTTGCCCACATGCATGATCAGCTTGAATTCGTTAGGGCTGACATCGCTGGTGCAGGTGCGCGAGTAACCCACGGTAGCCTGGGTGAGGCCGTCGCCGGCCAGGTCGGTGACCTTGGTGGCAGCCATGTCGAAGTGCAACGCCGCGTCGAACTCACAATGCTGTACATCGTCGTAGAGCATCCACATGCGTTTGGGGCGGTCGCCATCGATCAGGTATTGGGCTGCATAGACAAATGCCGATTGGGTGCCATCGTCCTCGCGTTCATTGAGTTGTTCGGCGAGCACCAGCAGGTTCTTGCCCTGACGGTCGTCCCATGTATAGGCGGCAACCTGCTTACCACGGACTTCAACGCCCTCCGGCACCTGGGTGACCGGGGTCAGCGCCACCCCCTCATCGGCCCGCACGGTCGTGATACACGCCATCGTCATCAACAAGCCCATCAACGCGGGCCGCAACTGGCCACGCAAAAGCTGCACGCTATTCATCCGAGTACCCTGGCAAGAGATGGCTTACTTTACCGGCACTTGAGCGGCAATGCAGAGAAGATTGTTGAATAAATTCGGCGGTCGAAGCCGTTGTTTGCCCGCAGGCTCCCATCAGCGGCCAACACGCGTCTATTTCGCGGATTTACCGCACGGCTCAACACGTTAGGTACCTAGCTGAACCCTAGCTGTCTACCTGTCAAATAAACGAGTTTTTCATCAGGCTTTCATATTCGTACAACATTTTTACGCTTAATCTTGGGCTCACGGACTTGAGAGCAAACCGCGCTTTACGGACTAACTAGTTGATTACCCTTTACCTTTGCGCGAAATGGTCTTTACTCCAGTTCACTTAGGAAGAACACACGGTCAGCCTTCAGGACGTTGAATGAACACCACGCACCCCACTGCCTTTTGATCAGTTGCCTGCATTTTCGCCCACTGATTGCTGCTGTTTTCACGCACCAAGCTGATCTAACCCCGAGGTCATGAATCTTTGAAACCCTACCCTATTCATTGTGTGTCGATCGTTATTCCGGTCTACAACGAACAAGAGAGCCTGCCTGAATTGCTGCGTCGCACCACCGCAGCCTGCAAGCAACTGGCCTACGAATACGAAATCATCCTGGTGGATGACGGTAGCCGTGACAAATCCGCCCAGTTGCTGGAAAACGCCGCCGAAGAAGACGGTAGCAACGTGGTGGCGGTGATCCTTAACCGCAACTACGGCCAGCATGCGGCGATCATGGCTGGTTTCGAGCAGTGCCGCGGCGACGTGGTGATTACCCTCGACGCCGACCTGCAGAACCCGCCGGAAGAAATCCCGCGCCTGGTGGAACAAGCCGCCCTGGGTTACGACGTGGTCGCCACCGTGCGCAACAATCGCCAGGACTCGGCCTTCCGCCGCTGGCCTTCGCGCCTGATCAACCTGGCCGTGCAACGCTCCACCGGTGTGGCCATGACCGACTACGGCTGCATGCTGCGCGCGTACCGCCGCACCATCGTCGACGCCATGCTTGCCTGCCGCGAGCGCAGCACCTTTATCCCGATCCTGGCCAACGGGTTTGCCCGCCACACCACGGAAATCCTCGTAAACCACGCCGAGCGCGAGCACGGCGAATCCAAATACAGTGCCATGCGCCTGATCAGCCTGATGTTCGATCTGCTGACGTGCATGACCACCACCCCGCTGCGCCTGCTGTCTATTGTCGGCTTCTGCCTGGCGGGCCTGGGCGGGCTGTTCGCATTTGCGCTGATCATCCTGCGCCTGGCCTTCGGTGCCCAATGGGCCGGTGATGGCACCTTCGTGCTGTTTGCGGTGCTCTTCGTGTTCACCGGCGGCCAGTTCATCGGCATGGGCCTCTTGGGTGAATACCTGGGCCGCATGTACAGCGATGTGCGCGCCCGCCCTCGGTTCTTTATTGAAAAAGTGCTGCGCAACCAACCGGCAGCACCGGCACCCGTGGTCGTCGTCGACGGCCTGGCGTCCTCCCATACCACCACTACTTCTCCTTCCGATCAGGTTTCGTCATGAATTCAAAAGCCGTTGTATTCGCTTATCACGATATTGGCTGTGCTGGCATTGAAGCCTTGCTGACGGCTGGCTACGACATTGCTGCCGTGTTCACCCATGCCGATGACCCCAAGGAAAACAATTTCTACGGTTCCGTCGCGCAACTGTGCGCCCGCAACGGCATCCCGGTGCATGCACCGGAAGACGCCAACCACCCGTTGTGGATCGAGCGCATCGCCAAGCTCAACCCGGACTTCATCTTCTCGTTCTACTACCGCAACCTGCTCAGCGAAGCCCTGTTGGCCACCGCCAGCAAAGGCGCGTTCAACCTGCACGGTTCGCTGTTGCCGAAATACCGTGGCCGCGCACCGGCCAACTGGGTACTGGTCAAGGGCGAAACCGAAACCGGCGTGACCCTGCACCGCATGGTCAAGCGTGCCGACGCTGGCGCTATCCTCGCCCAGCAGAAAGTCACGATCGAGCGCACCGACACCGGCCTGACCCTGCACGCCAAACTGCGTGACGCCGCCACCAACCTGCTGCGCGATGCCCTGCCACAACTGGCCGCGGGCAAGCTGACTGAAACCGCCCAGGACGAAAGCCAGGCTACCTATTTTGGCCGCCGTACCGCCGCTGATGGCAAGCTGGAGTGGAAAAAGCCGGCTGAAGAACTGTTCAACCTGGTGCGTGCCGTGACCCAGCCTTACCCAGGCGCCTTCTGCGCCGTGGGCGAGCACAAGCTGATCGTGTGGCAAGCCGAAGTCGTCAAGGGCAACGAAGGCCTGGCGCCCGGCCGCGTGATCAGCGTCAACCCGCTGCGCATCGCCTGCGGCGAAGACTCCCTGGTGGTCAAGTTCGGCCAGCGCAATGACAACGGCCTGTACCTGGCCGGCCCGTCCCTGGCCAACGAATTGGGCCTGGTCGACGGCTCCGTCCTGCGCGGCGCCGAATCCGGCCGCAAGCCACGTCGTACCCGTGTACTGATCCTAGGCGTGAACGGCTTTATCGGTAACCACCTGTCCGAGCGCCTGCTGCGTGACGACCGCTACGAGGTCTACGGCCTGGATATCGGCTCCGACGCCATCGAGCGCCTGCGCAGCCACCCGAACTTCCATTACGTGGAAGGCGATATCAGCATCCACACCGAGTGGATCGAGTACCACATCAAGAAGTGCGACGTCGTCCTGCCGCTCGTGGCCATCGCCACTCCGATCGAATACACCCGCAACCCGCTGCGCGTGTTCGAGCTGGACTTCGAAGAAAACCTCAAGCTGGTGCGCTACTGCGTCAAGTACAACAAGCGCGTGATCTTCCCATCGACCTCCGAAGTCTATGGCATGTGCCAGGACCAGTACTTCGACGAAGACACCTCCAACCTGGTGGTCGGCCCGGTCAACAAGCAACGCTGGATCTACTCGGTCTCCAAGCAACTGCTCGACCGCGTCATCTGGGCCTACGGCGACAAGGGCCTGAAATTCACCCTGTTCCGTCCGTTCAACTGGATGGGGCCACGCCTGGACCGCCTGGATTCGGCGCGTATCGGCAGCTCCCGTGCGATCACCCAGTTGATCCTGAACCTGGTGGAAGGCACCCCGATCCGTCTGTTCGACGGTGGCGAGCAAAAACGTTGCTTCACTGACATCGCCGACGGTATCGAAGCCCTGGCCCGTATCATTGATAACGACAACGGTGTCTGCGATAGCCAGATCATCAACATCGGCAACCCGGAAAACGAAGCCAGCATCCGTCAACTGGGCGAAGAACTGCTGCGTCAGTTCGAAGCTCACCCGCTGCGCAGCAACTTCCCTCCGTTCGCCGGTTTCCGCGACGTAGAGAGCAAGGCGTTCTACGGCACCGGTTACCAGGACGTGGCGCACCGCAAGCCAAGCATCGAAAACGCCAAGCGCCTGTTGAACTGGGAGCCAACCGTTGAGATGAGCGAGACCATCGGCAACACCCTCGACTTCTTCCTGAAAGAAGCCATGCTCGAAATCGCGGACAAGAAGTAATGCAGGCAGGTCTTCGCATTGATGTCGACACCTACCGTGGCACCCGTGAAGGTGTGCCGCGGTTGCTCGAATCCCTGGATGAAGCCGGGGTGAAAGCGACGTTCTTCTTCAGTGTTGGGCCGGACAACATGGGGCGCCACTTGTGGCGCCTCATCCGCCCGCAGTTCCTGTGGAAGATGCTGCGTTCCAATGCCGTAGGCCTGTATGGCCTGGATATCTTGCTGGCCGGCACCGCCTGGCCGGGCAAGCCGATCGGTCGTGACCTGGGGCACTTGATGCGCCAGGCCAAGGCCGCCGGGCACGAAGTCGGCCTGCACGCCTGGGATCACCACGGTTGGCAGGCCAACACCGGGCGCTGGAGTGAGGCACAACTGGTGGAGCAGATCCGCCGTGGCGTCGACACCCTCAGCGATATCCTCGGTGAACGCATCGACTGTTCAGCGGCGGCCGGTTGGCGTGCCGATGAACGCGTGGTGCAAGCCAAGCAAGGCTTCAACTTTCGCTACAACAGCGATTGCCGGGGCACCAGCCTGTTTCGACCGACATTGGCCGATGGCAGCGCGGGCACCCCACAAATTCCGGTAGACCTGCCGACCTTCGACGAAGTCGTCGGGCCGGTGGTGGCTGCCAAGGACTTCAACCGCTTCATCCTCGACCGCTTTGCCGAGTCGAAGCTGAACGTCTACACGATCCACGCAGAAGTAGAAGGGATTCTGATGGCCAATGATTTTCGCCAGTTGCTGGCCCAGGCAGGGCAGCGCGGCATCGACTTCAAACCCCTGGGCGACTTGTTGCCCGCGGACCTGACCACCCTACCCCAGCAACACCTGGTGCGTGGCGCCCTGAGTGGGCGTGAGGGCTGGCTTGGAGTGCAACAGGCATGATCCGCCGTTGGGCGCTGCCCCTGCTACTGTTGGCGTTCGGTGTGTTTTATCTGCTGCCGCTGGCCACCCATGGCCTGTGGATTCCGGATGAAACCCGCTACGCACAGATCAGCCAGGAAATGCTGCTGACCGGCAAGTGGGCCTCGCCGCACTTCATGGGCATTCGCTATTTCGAAAAGCCGGCCGCCGGTTACTGGATGATCGCGCTGGGCCAGGCGATCTTTGGGCAGAACCTGTTCGGCGTACGCTTTGCCTCAGCGTTTAGCACCGGCTTGAGCATCCTGCTGGTGTACCTGGTGTCGCGCCGGCTGTGGAATGACCCGCACAAGAGCCTGGTCAGTACCGTGCTCTACATGAGCTTCGTCAGCGTCGCCGCCCTGGGCGGTTACGCCAACCTGGACCCGCAGTTCACCTTCTGGGTCAACCTGACAGGCGTGGCGCTGTGGTTCTGCTTCGATAACACCACGCGTAACGGTCGCCTGGGCGCCTGGGCATTGCTGGGCCTGGCCTGCGGCATGGGTTTTATGACCAAGGGTTTTCTGGCGTGGCTGCTGCCCGTGCTGATCGCCCTGCCCTACGCAATCTGGCAAAAACGCTTTCGCGAGTTGCTCGGCTACGGCGTGGTCGCTGTGGTCGTGGCCATCGTCGTCAGCTTGCCCTGGGCGTTGGCCGTGCACTCGCAGGAGCCGGATTACTGGAACTTCTTCTTCTGGCACGAGCATATCCAGCGCTTCGCCGGCGAGGACGCCCAGCACGCCGAGCCATTCTGGTACTACCTGCCGCTGCTGGTAGCCTTCTCGTTGCCGTGGGTGGCATTGCTGCCGGCTACGCTCAAGCAGGCCTGGCTGGAAAAACGCACCCCCAGGATCGCCTTCCTGTTGTTGTGGTTGCTGATGCCGCTGGCGTTCTTCAGCCTGGCCAAGGGCAAGCTGCCGTCCTACATCATGCCGTGCCTGCTGCCGCTGGCCTTGCTGATGGGCAACGCCCTGGCCGATAAACTGGCTCAGGGTCGCGACCGCGCCTTGCGCATCAATGGCTGGCTGAACCTGGTGATCGGGGTCGTGGCGCTGCTGGCGTTGACCTGGCTTCAACTGAAAAAACCGGTGTACGAGCACGGCCAGGAAACCCTGAGCCTGGTGCTGGTATTCGTTTTCCTGTTCGGTTGGATCATCGTCAACCTGCTGCAAGCCGCGCGCCCGCTGAAATGGTGGGCGGCACCGGTGCTTGGCAGCTGGCTGCTGGTGGCGTTGGCCCCGGCTGCGCTGCCCCATTCGGTGGTGTACAACAAGACCCCGGATCAGTTCATCATCGATCACCTGCCGGCCCTTCAACCGTCTGCCGCGTTGCTGAGCAATGACCTGGGAGCGGCATCGGCCCTGGCATGGCGCCTGCAACGCCCCGACGTCACCCTCTATAACACCGTCGGCGAAGTGAAATACGGCCTCGCCTACCCGGACGCCACCCATCACAAGGTCGACATGACCCAGGTCAAGCAATGGATGAGCGATGCGCGTAAAAAAGGCGTAGTCGGCGTGGTGATGCGCGTTAAAGGCGAGGATGAAATAGCCGAGGTTGCGTTACTGCCTGAAGACGGCCAGCGCTTTGAGCAAGGCAATCTTGTGATTCTGATCTTCCCGCAGGTTGCGCCATGATCACCCTGCTGCTGTTGTTGAGCGCCTGCCTGCTCACCTGCATGGGCCAGGTCTCGCAGAAGTTTGCCGTGGAAAGCTGGCGCGACCAGCCCGACGGCTGGGCGCTGAAACTGCGTTCACCCTGGCTGTGGGCTGCCCTGCTGTGCCTGGGCTTCGGCCTGCTGGTGTGGTTGCTGGTGCTGCAGCGCCTGGAGGTCGGAGTGGCTTACCCGATGCTGAGCCTGAACTTTGTGCTGGTCACACTGATGGCGCGCTTTGTGTTCAAAGAGCACATCGACAGCCGCCATTGGCTGGGCGTGGCATTGGTGATTGCCGGTGTCGTGCTGCTGGGGCGTCAGGTATGAGCCGGGCGCAAGGTTTTGCCCTGGCCCTGGGCAGTGTCGGCCTGGTCAGCGCCGCCCAGTTGGGCATGCGCTGGAGCATGACGCGCCTGCCCCTGCCCAACGAATGGCTCACCACCACCATCGACCTGTCTGCCCTGGGCGTAGTGATCCTGGCGATCATCGCCTATGCGCTATCGATGCTCTGCTGGCTCGGCGCGCTTAAACACCTGCCCCTGGGCCGCGCCTATTCGCTGCTCAGCATCAGCTACGCGCTGGTGTACCTGCTGGCAGCCAGCCTGCCGGTGTTCAACGAACATTTTTCGCTTTCAAAAACCCTGGGGGTGGCCTTGGTCATCCTCGGAGTACTGGTTATCAACTCTCGCCGTGCTAGCGCTGCAAGCCCCAGGAATGCCCCATGAAAATCAGTGTATTTGGTAGTGGTTACGTCGGTCTGGTGCAGGCCACCGTATTAGCCGAAGTCGGTCACGATGTCATCTGCATGGACGTTGATCAGAACAAGGTCAAGCTGCTGCAGCAGGGCCATGTGAGCATTTTCGAGCCAGGGTTGGCAGCGATGGTCAAGGAGAACCTGGAAAGCGGTCGACTGAACTTCACCTATGACGAAAAACTCGCCGTCGAACATGGTGAAGTGCTGTTTATCGCCGTGGGTACGCCGTCTGATGAAGACGGTTCTGCCGATTTGAAATACGTGCTGTCGGTGGGCGACGCAGTTGCCCGTCATCGCATCGAACCGGTGATCCTGGTGGAAAAATCCACCGTTCCCGTCGGCACCGGCGACACTTTGCGCGCCCATATCGAGAAAGCCCTGCACCTGGCTGGCCGGCACCTGGAGTTCGATATCGTCTCCAACCCGGAATTCCTCAAGGAAGGCTCGGCGGTTGCCGACTGCCGCCGCCCGGACCGGATCATCATCGGCTGCGAGCGCGAAGAAGTGCGCGATGTCATGCGCGACCTGTACGCGCCGTTCAACCGCAACCACGACCGCATCATCTTCATGGACCTGCGCAGCGCCGAACTGACCAAGTACGCCGCCAACTGCATGCTGGCCACCAAGATCAGCTTTATCAACCAGATCGCCGAGCTGGCCGAACACCTGGGGGCGGACATCGAAGCCGTGCGCCTGGGCATTGGCGCCGACTCACGGATTGGCTACCACTTCATCTACCCGGGGTGCGGCTACGGCGGCTCGTGCTTCCCCAAGGACATGCGTGCTCTGATCCACAGCGCCAAGCAGGCCAACTGCTCCAGCGACCTGCTGGAAGCCGTGGAAGCCATCAACCAGCGCCAGAAGAGCAAGCTGTACGAGCGCGTCAATGCCTTCTTCAAGGGCAACCTGCGTGGCAAGACCTTCGCGCTGTGGGGCCTGGCCTTCAAGCCCAACACCGACGACATGCGTGACGCCCCAAGCCGCGTGCTGATGGAAGCACTGTGGGCCGCCGGCGCCAATGTGCGCGCCTTTGACCCGGAAGCCATGCAGGAAACCCAACGCATCTACGGCGATGACCCGCGCCTGATGCTGATGGGCACCCCCGAATCCACCCTGAGTGGCGCCGATGCGCTGATTGTCTGCACCGAATGGCAGCAGTTCAAGGCACCGGACTTCGACCTGATCCACCAGCGCCTGAAAACCCCAGTGATCTTCGACGGCCGCAACTTGTACGACGGCGAGCGCCTGGCACGCAAAGGCTTCCAGTATTTCCCAATGGGCCGTGGCGACTCCTGCCAGTTGCCGATTCCCCAGCAGCAGTGGGTACCGCAGGTTGTGGAAGCCTGAGACGTGAACAAAGCTCAAGCGCCCCTGCTCACTGCAACGATTCGCCGACAGTCCCTTGGCTTGGGGCTGCTGGCGTTGCTGTTGTTCATTGCCGGCAACTGGCACCAGGCTATCATCGGCTTTGACTCGCGCTTCGTAGTGTTCGCCCAGGAGATGCTGCGCCATGGGCCAAGCTTCTTCCCCACGACCTACGGGCAACCCTACGCCGACTACCTGGCGACCTCGACACTGATGACCTGGCTGCTGTCCTTGCCCTTGGGCCAGGTCAACAGCTTCACGGCCTGGTTGCCAACGTCCATTGCTTCGGCGCTGATTGTCATGCTGGTGTACCGCCTGACGGCGCCGTACTCCCAGCGCTGGGGCCTGCTGAGCGTAGCGATGTTGCTGCTCAGCAGCACCTTCATCAGCGAAACCCGCGCCGTTTCCTTGGACCAGATGCTCGCGGCTGTCGCCCTGGCCGTGTTCTACCTGGGTTATGCCCATGATCACTTCGGTGCGGGCAAGCGCCTGCACTGGCTGTATCTGCTTTTGCTCGTGGGGTTTGCGATTCGCGGGCCGATCGGCCTGGTGATCCCTACGGGCGTGCTGTGCAGCTACTACCTGATCAACCGGCAATGGCGCCAGCTGTTCAGCTTTGGCTTCCTGGCCCTGGCCCTGCTGGTGGCGTGTGTCGGCCTGCTGTTGCTGCTGGCCAAGCTCAGTGGCGGCGAAGTGTTCATGCAAGACGTGATCCGCATGCAGTTCATGGGGCGCATGGATGGCAGTGAAGGCTCCAGCGGTGTGCTGTATTACTTCACCAGTTCCATGGGCAATTACGCGCTGGCCTACCCGTTGGCCTTGCTGGTGCTGCTCGCGGTGGCGATAGGAGGACGGCGCGCGCCGGATCCAGCCCTGCAGTTGGTGCTGTATTGCGCGGCGGCGGGCCTGCTGGTGATGCTCGGCTTGTCGGTTCCCCAGGCCAAGAAGGCGCGGTATGTGCTGCCGATGCTGCCGATGGCGGCAATAATTGCGGCGTATCCGTTCCAGGTGACGCAGGGCCGCCTGTTTGGCTGGTTGCGCGGCCTGATGCTGGGGCTGTGGACGCTGCTGCCGGGGCTGCTGATCGTCGGCCTGTGGCTGGCGCGCCCACGCTATCCCGAGCAATTGAGTCATCTTGGCGGCGTCTTCGGCATACTTGGCGTGCTGCAGGTACTGGCGCTGCTGGCGCTATTCAAGTCACGGCTGCGCTCACTCGCGCCTGCCTTGACCGCGGTGCTGGCGGTATGGAGCACTTACATTCTGGTGGTCGAACCGCTGGAGCGCAGCCTCTACGACACCCGCACCTTCAGCCTTGCTGTTCAGGCGCAGGTCAAGCAGCAACCGGCGCCTGTCGTGCTGCATGCCCTGGGCAAGGACGCCAAGGCGATCAAATTGATCGTCAACCTTGATTGCGACCGGGTACCGCTGTTTACCCAACTGCCTGCCGAACTGGCGACGATCCAGGGGCCAGCATGGCTGGTGATGAGCAAAGCTGACTTTGAAGAGCTGCAAGACCCGCGTTTTCGTTCGATCACGCCAACGCTCACCGGCGAGTTCGACAAGAACCCCTACGTGCTGCTGCACCTGTCCAAAACCATCCAACCGTGACGCTGCCGGCTTCGGCCGGCACTTCCCGGAAAACTCCTACACAACTATGGGTAATGGCGCGTGGCGCTCCCCTTCCCCGTGCTCGAAGCCCAGCGGTAAACTCGCTCGTCAAAGGCGGTAACTATTTGCCACGCCTTGATCGAATGGATAACGACAAGGACGCTATCAGCCGCAGGCAACCCAGTGGCGTACCTCATTAAAAAGGATGATGCCGTGCGCGATGACTTATTGCTTGATGCTCCTTTTCCGTTGACGCATGAGCACGTCCATCTCGGCTACATCCCCATCCCCAGGCTGGAACGCCTCATGGAATTGCGTAACGCCCTGGTGGCGCTGAAAGGTCCATTGTCCAACGACCCCAAGGTGCGCGAAAACCTGCAGGAACGGCTCTTGAGCGATGAACTGCATAATCGCATCCTCGGCCAGGTCTGCCAGGCCCCCACTCCTTCGCCGCAGCTCAACTGAGTTCATCATTATTGAACTTAACCTTCATTAATATGCATTGGCGACCTTGCATCAAGGCCGGCACACTACGCAGGTTCCTCCCCCAAATGTTGGAACGTTCAAAGGGCTTTTCCGGGCAACCAGGCAAGCCTTTTTTTTCGCCTGCTGTTGACGGACCCTTTCTCAATGCTTGCTCGCTGGTTACCTGCTGCTATCAATACCCGCCCCGCCGAATGGAGCCGTGCCGCGATTGGCATGGCCCTGGGCACCCTGCTCAGTGTCTGGGTATGCGCCCAAGTGTTTGGCATGGAAGTCGCCCTGCACTTGCTGGGGCCTCTGGGCGCTTCGGCAGTGTTGCTGTTCGCCGTCTCATCCGGTGCGCTGGCGCAGCCGTGGTCGATCATCGGCAGCTACCTGTGCGCCGCAGTGGTCGCGCTGTTGGTTGCTCGGGTACTGGGGCGCACCCTGGGCAGCGCCTGCCTGGCGGCGGGCATGACCGTCATCCTGATCTGCTGGCTGCGCTGCCTGCACCCGCCGGCGGGCGGCCTGGCGATGACGCTGGTACTGGCCGACCCCAGCTCGGCGGCCCTCGGCTGGCAGGAACTGCCGGCGGTCATGCTCGGCGCCGCTGCCTTACTCATGTGCGCGCTGGCCTACAACAACGCCACACGCACGCGCTATCCCAAGGGCGCGACCGAGGTACCGGGTATCTTCACGAATAAGTCTCAGGCAGCAAGAGACCCATCGATCACCGCCGCCGACCTCAAGTTGGCGTTAGCCGACATGGAGCAGTTCTACGACATCGAGCCCTCCGAGCTGGAACAGCTGATCCACGCTGCCGAAAGCCATGCGCGGCGCAGAAGTATCGGCCAAGTGTTGGCGAGTCGCGTGGAGTAGGCGCATTCACGACGAATGGTGTTTACGCCCGTGTGTGATGGGCTAAGGTTGTACAAACCACTTGTTGTTGTCTGCTTTTCTCTGAATTCTGGATCGCCGTAAACCAGTAGCGAAGACATTGGATCGTCTGGCTATCAATGGGTGCTCACAGAGCGGTGATACAGGTCAAGGCTTTCCCGGTTCCGCTCTCATCGTCGTTCCACATGCTGGCCCTCCTGCTCAAGTGTTTTGAATGCTCCATTCAAACCTGGTGAGGATCCATCGTGGACGACCACTTGCAGAAGGTGCTGCGCGCGCCGCTTTTCGACCCCCGACAGCGTTATCACCTGCCCCTTAGAGCCTACATGGACCTGACGATCAGGCGCATGCATGCGATTTTCGATGCGGGGCTGATCAACAACGACATGTGGCTCGGCCAACCCGACGCTTCACATTTTCGAGACCTGTGCGAACGCATCGGCCTGATCGGCGCCTACGACTACGCTCTGTATTCCTCGCTGGTGGATCACATGATCGCCGCCAACGCCCTGCTGACCCAGGGCAGCCCCGAGCAGGTGGCGCGCTACCGTGATGAAGTCATCCAGATGCGTGCGGTGTATGCGTTTGGCTGTACTGAAATCGCCAGTGGCACCGACGTCCGTAACCTCAAGACCACCGTCACCTATGATCCTGAACGGCACTGCCTGGTGCTCGATTCGCCCTGCGCAGAGGCCTGCAAGTATTGGATCGGCAACAGCCTGCACGCGGCGCAGGTGATAATGGTGCTCGCGCGCTTGCTGGTCGACAGCCAAGACCAGGGGCACCACTGGTTTCGCGTGGTGATTCGCGACCAGGAAAACGGCCCTCTGCGCCCAGGGCTGAAGGTCATTGCCTGTGACCCCAAGGGCGGTATTCATGCCAATGAAGTTGGCGCCTTGCGTTTTTGCCAGATGCAACTGGGTACCGATGCGCTGTTGCAGCGCTACGCACGGTTTACCGCCAATGGACAGTTCATCAGCGACTTGCCCAAAGGCGAGCGCTTCATCAATGCACTGGAAACGTTCCTGCAAGAGCGCCTGTTGTTGATGGCCGCCTCGCGCCACGGCGCCGGGCTGTGCGCATACCTGACGTATCGATTTGGCCGCCACCGGCTGTTAGCGGCCGGCCCGTTGCTCGGCAACCCGCTGTTCCGTCAGCGCCTCTATAACGCCCAGCTCAAGGCACTGGCGCTCAAGTACCTCGAACAGGCCATCCTCACCCGCTTCGAAGCACACTGGCCGCATACCGAGCAGCGCAAGGCGCTGCATATCCTCGCGGCCCTGAGCAAATGCGTCGGTACCTGGATGGGACTGGAAGTGATCGCCCAGTGCCGCGAACTCTGCGGCTCCCTGGGATTCCATCACTACAACCAGATCGTCACCCTGCGCATGGACTTAGAAATCAGCATTACGTTCGCCGGTGACAACAGCGTGATGGCCTATCAGGTAATCAAGGATGCCCTGGCGCGCCCACGCTTCGACCACGTACCGCCGTGCAACCTTGGCCAGCAGATCGAGCAAACCATTGTCCAGGAGTGCCGACCGGGCAACGACTTTTCCCATCGACAGGCGGTCGGGCTGGCGTACGCCCGCGCACTCGACCTGATCATCCAGGCCGCCGAATCCGCACGCCTCCAGCCGCCCATCCTGCACGACCTGACCCACGTATTTGTTGCGTACCTGCACCACTGGGGCCTGCTCGCCAGCCCCGCGGAACAGCGGCCCAGCGCGGCACGCCTCGCCCAATTGGCCGCTTGGTTGAAACCACCTTCGGTGTTGGTCGATGCACCGATCGCCAAAGCCGACTACATCCATCAATTCACCCGTGCACTGTACAGGGAGCAATGAACATGGCCCGTCCATCACCGCCCGACTTTTCCAACCCAGACACCGTTCGTGATCCCTATCCGGCGTTTGCCTGTCTGCGCGAACATTATCCGGTGTACTGGTGCCCCCATTTCAACGCCTGGATGCTGACCCGTTTTGATGACGTCTACGCAGCGCAGGGTGATGCCAGGCGCTACTCCTCCGACCGGATACGCCAATTGGTGAATGCCCAATTGCCAGAGGACAAACGCGCGATGGTCGAGCCTTTTGTGGAAAAAGCCTCGCGGTGGATGTATGCCCAGGACGGCCAGGCCCACCAGGCCAGTCGCCAATTGTTGAGCCGGGCCTTTACCCCGCGCGCCATCGACGCATTGCGCGCAGACATCCAGGCGATTGTCGATGAGCTGCTGTCGCAATTGAGCGACGAACCGGAGCTGATGGCCGAGCTGTTCAACCAGGTGCCGGCGCGTATCCTGGCCAAACTCTATGGGATCCCGCAAAAAGACGCGCTGAGGCTGCGGCGCTGGACTGATGACATTCTGGTGTTTCTGGTGGGCAGCCTGGACCCGGCGTATGGCCCCCGCGAAGCCCTGCAAGGGCTGGAAGAAATGTATGAGTATTTCGGCGACCTGATCGATCAGCGCCGCCAGGCGCCCGAAGACGACCTTGTCAGCCGTGTGATCGCCGCGGGCGAGGCAGCTGCCATCACCAAGGGCAATTTACTCGCGCAACTGGCGTTCGTGCTGGTGGCCGGCAACACAACCAGCGCCGACATGCTGGGTATTGGCCTGCTGCACTTGCTGCTCAATCCCGATCAGTTGCAGGCGCTGCGGGCCGACCTTTCACTCATGGCGTGCGCCATCGAAGAAATGCTGCGGATCGACCCCTCGGGTCAATTCAGCCACCGCGTGCTGCGGGAGGACATCGAACTCAAGGGCCGCATGATGCGCAAGGGCGAGCTGGTATTTCTGGTCCGCGCCGCCGCCAACCGCGACGCCGCGCACTTCCTGGACCCGGACCGTTTTGATATCCGACGCGAAAAGAACGACCACCTGGCCTTTGGGCGCGGCGAACACTTCTGCATGGGGACCGCGTTGTTTCGGCTGGAGGCCCATATCGTGTTCACCAGCCTGCTGATGCGATTCCCCAACCTGCGCTTGATCGATGGGCAGCCACCGGTTTGGCGCACCAACAACTTGCAGTTTCGAGGCCTGAAAACCATTCATGTGGAGCTCCACTGATCATGAACAACGATCCGATTCAGCGCTGCTTCTCAGCGGCGAAATGGGAAAAGGCCGGTGGCTACTGCCGCGCGTTGCGGGCCGGTAACATCATTGTCACCAGTGGCACAGTGGCCTTTGACGAAGACGGCAACCCCTACGCCCCAAACGACGTGTACCTGCAGACCCGGCGCTGCCTGGAGATCATCGAAGCGGCGCTCCAGCAGTTGGGCACGGACCGTACCCGAATAATTGCCACGCGCATGTACACCACCAACGTGAATTGGTGGCCGGAAATCGCCAAGGCCCATAAAGCGTTTTTTGATGGCTGCGAACCGACCACCATGTTGCTGGGCGTCTGCGCGCTGATCGGTCCGGAATATCTGGTGGAAATCGAAGCCCAGGCACAGGCCGCGACACCATGACCCCGGAACAAGCACGCAAGGAGGTGCGCGATGCCGTGGTCATGGACGTCAGCGACCTGACCTTGGCGACCGAGGGACGACCAGTGGGGGTGCGCCTGTACCGCCCCGCGCGCCCTGCCCCGGCGCCGGTGCTGATGTACTTCCACGGTGGCGGTTGGGTCACCGGGGACCTGGACACCCACGACAGCTTTTGCCGGGTCATGAGTGAGTGGGCAGGTTGCGCCGTGGTGGCGGTGGATTACCCCCGCCCACCGGAACACCGCTTTCCCGCGGCGGTGAAGAGCTGCTATACCGCCACTTCCTGGATCGCCCGCAACGGTGCGTCCCTTGGGCTGGATCCGCAGCGCATCGCGGTCGCCGGGGGCGGATCGGGTGGTGGGTTGGCGGCGGTGATCTGCCAAATGGCCAGGGACCTGGGCGCCCCGCCCATCGGTTTCCAACTGTTGCTGTACCCAGTGCTCGACTGCCTGGCGCGCAACCGCTCCCGCAGGAACTTTGCCAACGGGTTTGGCCTGACAGCCGAACTGATGGACTGGTACCTCGACCAGTACGTACCGCCCGGTATTCCCCTGGGGCATCCCTGGCTTTCGCCGGCGCGCGATACCTCGCTGCAAGGGTTGCCCGCAGCCCTGATCATTACCGCCGGCTGCGACCTCTTGCGCGATGAAGGGCGCGCCTTTGCACGTGGCTTGAAACGGGCAGGCGTGCCGGTGCAACACAAGGAGTACACCGGCATGCCTCATGGCTTTATCAACTATCCTGCCACTGAGGCCAGTGCCCGGCGTGCCGTGCTGCTCTGTGCCGAGGCCCTGGCAGGTTTTTTCGACCCGCCCCCAGCCTGAGCGGCACTTCTGCATAAATGCAAAAACGACCTGCAGGATTCCGGGTTGTACTGGGCAAATTTGCACTGGTAGGATCGCGAGATGGTTCATCCGCAAACATCTAGATAAAGAACAATAAAAGCAGGGAGTTACAGATGACTGCTCAGGTTTCATCCGAAGCAAGCCATACCGATAATCTGCAGCACGAAGTACTGGCCCAAGTACGTAACCATATTGGCCACCTCACCCTCAATCGCCCTGCCGGCTTAAACGCCATCACCCTGGACATGGTCCGCAGCCTGTCTCGCCAGCTGCAGGCCTGGGCCGATGACCCTCAGGTCTACGCCGTGGTACTGCGCGGTGCCGGCGAAAAAGCCTTCTGTGCCGGTGGCGATATCCGTTCCCTCTACGACAGCTTCAAGAACGGCGACACGCTGCACGAGGATTTTTTCGTCGAGGAATACGCCCTCGACCTGGCCATCCACCATTACCGCAAACCCGTACTGGCCCTGATGGACGGGTTTGTCCTTGGCGGCGGCATGGGCCTGGTGCAAGGCGCGGATCTGCGCGTCGTCACCGAACGCAGTCGCCTGGCGATGCCGGAAGTGGCTATCGGTTATTTCCCTGACGTGGGCGGCAGTTATTTCCTGCCGCGCATCCCAGGCGAGCTGGGTATCTACCTGGGCGTCACCGGCGTGCAGATTCGCGCGGCTGACGCGCTGTACTGCGGGCTGGCGGATTGGTACCTGGACAGCACCAGGCTGGCCGACCTCGACCAGAAACTCGATCGCCTGGCATGGCAGGACTCCCCACTCAAGGACCTGCAAGGCGTACTTGCCAAACTGGCCGTACAGCAACTGCCCGACGCGCCGCTCGCGGCCTTACGCTCGCCTATCGATCATTTCTTTGCACTGCCGGACGTACCGAGCATGGTCGAACAGTTGCAGGAAGTCACCGTGGCTGACAGCCATGAATGGGCCATGACCACCGCCAACCTGATGAAAACCCGCTCGCCGCTGGCCATGGCGGTGACCTTGCAAATGCTGCGGCGCGGTCGCCGTCTCCCTCTGGAACAGTGCTTTGCCCTGGAGCTGCACCTGGACCGCCAATGGTTCGAGCGTGGCGACCTGATCGAAGGCGTGCGCGCCCTGATTATCGACAAGGACAAAACCCCACGTTGGAATCCGCCGACGCTCCATGAGTTGGATGCCAACCATGTCGAGAGCTTCTTCCACACCTTCAAGCAGGTTGCGAACTAAGTCATGCAAGATATTGAATACACTGAAGAACAAGTCATGATTCGTGACATGGCACGCGACTTTGCCCGTGGCGAAATCGCCCCACACGCCCAGGCCTGGGAAAAAGCCGGCTGGATCGATGATGCCCTGGTCGCCAAGATGGGCGAGCTGGGCCTGCTGGGCATGGTCGTGCCGGAAGAATGGGGCGGCACCTACGTCGATTACGTGGCCTATGCCTTGGCGGTGGAAGAAATTTCCGCCGGTGACGGCGCCACGGGCGCACTGATGAGTATCCATAATTCAGTGGGTTGCGGGCCTATCCTCAACTACGGCACCACCGAACAGAAACAAACCTGGCTGGCGGACCTCGCCAGCGGCCAGGCCATCGGCTGCTTTTGCCTGACCGAACCCCAGGCGGGGTCCGAAGCCCATAACCTGCGTACCCGCGCCGAATTGCGCGACGGCCAGTGGGTGATCAACGGCGCCAAGCAGTTTGTCAGCAACGGCAAGCGCGCCAAGCTGGCCATTGTGTTCGCCGTCACCGACCCTGAACTGGGCAAGAAAGGCATCTCCGCCTTCCTGGTGCCCACCGATACGCCCGGGTTCGTGGTGGACCGTACCGAACACAAGATGGGCATTCGCGCCTCCGACACCTGCGCCGTCACCCTCAACCAATGCACGGTCCCCGAGGCCAACCTGCTGGGTGAGCGCGGCAAAGGCCTGGCAATTGCCCTGTCCAACCTCGAAGGTGGCCGTATTGGCATCGCCGCCCAGGCCTTGGGCATAGCCCGTGCCGCCTTTGAAGCGGCGCTGGCCTATGCCCGTGACCGCGTGCAGTTCGATAAGGCAATCATCGAGCACCAGAGCGTCGCCAACCTGTTGGCCGATATGCAAACCCGGCTGAATGCCGCGCGCCTGCTGATCCTGCACGCCGCGCGCCTGCGCAGTGCCGGCAAGCCCTGCCTGTCTGAGGCGTCCCAGGCCAAGCTGTTCGCCTCGGAAATGGCTGAAAAGGTCTGCTCCTCGGCCATGCAGATTCATGGAGGGTATGGGTACCTGGAGGATTACCCGGTGGAGCGTTACTACCGGGATGCGCGGATCACGCAGATTTACGAAGGCACCAGCGAGATCCAGCGGATGGTGATTGCCCGAGAGCTCAAGAATTACCAGCTTTGATTGAAACGGCTGTGGGAGGGGGCTTGATGTGGCAAGTGGAATTGATGCGGCAAGTGGGCTTGATGCGGCAAGTCGGCTTGATATGGTGAGCGGGCTTGTTGTGGCGAGCGGGCTTGCCCCGCGTTGGGGCGCGAAGCGGCCCCAAAACCCGACGATTTAATAGGCCTGGATAAACGCGGGGGGCTTATTGGGGCTGCTTCGCAGCCCAACGCGGGGCAAGCCCGCTCGCCACAACAGGCCCACTCGTCACAACAAGTCCATTTGAACCCCGGTGTTCCGGATACCGGGTTATCTATCCTTGAACGCTGGCGCGCGCTTGGCCACGAACGCCGCCATCCCTTCCTTCTGATCCTGGGTGGCGAACGCTGCGTGGAACACCCGACGCTCAAAGCGCACACCTTCCGACAGGCTGACTTCAAACGCGCGGTTCACGCTTTCCTTGACCATCATGCTGATCGGTACCGACTTGCTGGCGATCAGGGTGGCGACTTTCAGCGCTTCGTCCAGCAGTTCATCGGCTGGCACGATACGCGCGACAATCCCGCAGCGTTCCGCTTCCACCGCGTCGATGAAGCGCCCGGTCAGGCACATTTCCATGGCCTTGGCCTTGCCCACCGCGCGGGTCAGGCGCTGGGTGCCGCCCATGCCTGGCAGGACGCCAAGGTTGATTTCCGGCTGGCCGAACTTGGCAGTGTCGCCGGCGAGGATAAAGTCGCACATCAGCGCCAGCTCACAGCCGCCGCCGAGGGCGAAGCCGTTGACCGCGGCGATGATCGGCTTGCGGCGGTTGGCCACACGGTCGCTGTCGCTGAACAGGTCGTCGAGGTAGATCCGGGGGTAAGTCAGCTCGGCCATTTCCTTGATGTCGGCGCCGGCGGCGAAAGCCTTCTTCGAGCCGGTGAGCACGATGCAGCCGATTTCCGGGTTGGCTTCCAGGCTGTCGAGCGCCAGGTTCAGCTCACTGACCAGTTGCGCGTTCAGCGCGTTCAGGGCTTGCGGGCGGTTGAGGGTGATCAGTCCGACACGGCCTTGGACTTCGAGCAGGATGGTTTCGTAACTCATGTTTCGGCTCCTTAAAGATTGCGTGAAATGACCATGCGCTGGATATCGCTGGTGCCTTCGTAGATCTGGCAGACCCGCACATCGCGGTAGATCCGCTCCAGGGGGAAGTCGCTCAGGTAACCGTAACCGCCCAAGGTTTGCAAGGCGGCCGAACAGACTTTCTCGGCCATTTCCGAAGCGAACAGCTTGGCCATGGACGCCTCGACCAAGGCCGGTTTGCCTCTGTCACGCAGGGCGGCGGCGTAATGCACCATCTGACGGGCAACCGCGATTTGCGTGGCCATGTCCGCCAGGCGGAACGCCACGGCCTGGTGGTCGATCAAGGCTTTGCCAAAGCTTTCGCGTTCACGGGCGTAGTCGCGCGCCGCTTCGAACGCTGCGCGGGCCATGCCCACCGATTGCGAGGCAATACCGACGCGACCGCCCTCAAGGTTGGCCAGGGCGATACGGTAGCCTTCGCCCTCCTCGCCCAGGCGATTCGCCACCGGCACCTTCACATCCTCAAACAGGATCTGGCAGGTGTCGGAGGCATGCTGCCCCAACTTGTCTTCAACCCGCGCCACGGTATAGCCCGGTGAATTCGTCGGCACGATGAATGCGCTGATCCCGCGCTTGCCCGCGGCGGGGTCGGTGACCGCAAACACGATCACGATCCCGGCGTTTTGCCCGGAGGTGATGAACTGTTTGCAGCCGTTCAACACGTAATGGTCGCCTTCCAGGCGCGCCCGGGTTTTCAGGCTGCTGGCATCGGAGCCCGCTTGGGGCTCGGTGAGGGCAAAGGCGCCGAGCATGGCGCCGCTGGCCAGGGGTTTGAGGAATTGTTCTTTCTGCTGATCGTTGCCGAACGTGAGAATCGGCACGCAACCGACGGAGTTGTGCACGCTCATGATGGTCGAGCACGCGCCGTCACCTGCGGCGATTTCTTCCAGGGCCATGGCATAGGCCAGGTAGCCGGTGTCGCAACCGCCCCATTGTTCCGGCACCAGCATGCCGAAAAAGCCCAATTCGGCCATTTCGCCGATGGCTTCCTTGGGAAAGCGGTGCTCGCGGTCCCATTCGGCGGCGAACGGTTTCAGGCGTTCCTGGGCAAATTGCCGGGCCGCGTCACTGATTTGCAGCTGTTCGTCATTCGGGAGCATGGTACAGAGTCCTTAATACAAGCATTCGACGGCCATGGCCGTGGCTTCACCACCGCCGATGCAAATGGCGGCAACGCCACGCTTGAGGCCTTTTTGGCGCAGGGCCGAAAGCAGCGTCACCAGGATCCGCGCGCCGGAGGCACCAATCGGGTGGCCCAGGGCGCAGGCGCCGCCATGGATATTGACCTTGTCGTGGGGAATCTCCAGCTTGCTCATGGTGACCAGGCTGACCACGGCAAAGGCCTCGTTGATTTCAAACAGGTCCACGTCGCCCAGGTTCCAGCCGGTCTTGCTCATCAGCTTGCGAATCGCCCCCACTGGCGCCACCGGGAACAGGCCCGGCTCGTCGGCAAACGCCGCATGCCCGTGGATCACCGCCAACGGCTTGAGCCCACGCTTGTGCGCCTCGGACTCACGCATCAGCAGCAACGCCGCCGCGCCATCGGAAATCGAACTGGAGTTGGCCGCAGTGACGGTGCCGCCTTCGCGGAAGGCCGGCTTCAGGCTGGCGATCTTGTCCAGCTTGGCCTTGGGGGGTTGCTCGTCGTGCAGGATGGTCTTCTGCTCTTTGCCCACGGTGACCTGCACCGGGACGATCTCGGCGGTGAAGCAGCCTTGGGTGATGGCCTGCTGCGCACGGGTCAGGGAGGCAATGGCGAAGGCGTCCTGGGCTTCACGGGCAAAGCCGTTGTGCTCGGCGCAATCTTCGGCAAAGGTGCCCATCAGGCGGCCCTTGTCGTAGGCGTCTTCCAGGCCGTCGAGGAACATATGGTCGAGCACCTTGCCGTGGCCCATACGGTAGCCGCTGCGGGCGCGGTCCAGCAGGTACGGTGCGTTGGACATGCTTTCCATGCCGCCGGCAACCACCACGTCGACGCTGCCCGCCAACAGCGAGTCATGGGCCAGGATGGTCGCTTCCATGCCCGAACCACACATCTTGTTGAGGGTGGTACAGCGCGTGGCCTTGTCCAGCCCGGCGCCGAGGGCCGCCTGGCGCGCAGGTGCCTGGCCGAGGCCGGCCGGCAGTACACAGCCGAACAACACCTCATCCACGGCATCGTTGGCGATACCGGCGCGCTCGACCACCGCGCGAATCGCGGCAGCGCCCAGTTGCGGCGCGGTCAGGCCCTTAAGGTCGCCCTGGAACCCGCCCATGGGCGTACGCGCGGCACTGACAATCACGATGGGATCATTCATGACGCATCCTCCTCACTTGGCTGCCATGCGCAAGGCACCGTCGAGACGGATCACCTCGCCATTGAGCATGCTATTTTCGATGATGTGCCGCACCAACGCGGCGTACTCGGCAGGTTTGCCCAGGCGTGGCGGGAATGGCACACCGGCGGCGAGAGAATCGCGGACTTCCGGGGTCATGCCCGCCATCATTGGCGTTTCGAAGATGCCCGGGGCGATGGTCATCACGCGAATGCCGAATCGCGCCAGTTCCCGTGCCGCCGGCAGGGTCAGGCTGGCGATCGCGCCTTTGGATGCCGCATACGCCGCCTGGCCGATCTGCCCGTCAAACGCTGCGACCGACGCGGTGTTGATGATCACCCCGCGTTCGCCCTCGGCATTGGCTTCGGTTTCGGCGATGGCCGCCGCGGCCAGGCGCAGCAGGTTGAAGCTGCCGATCAGGTTGACGTTGATCACCTGGGCGAAGCTGGCCAACGCGTGGGGACCGTTCTTGCCGAGGATTTTCTCGCCCCGCACCACGCCGGCGCAGTTAACCAGGCCATGCAGACCACCAAAGGCAGCCACGGCGGCCTTTACGGCGGCTTCGGCGGCGGCTTCCTGGCTGATATCCGCCACGGCGCTGCGGGCGTTGTCACCCAGTTGCCGGGCCTTGGCGGCGACGGCTTCGGCGTTCAGGTCCACCAGCATGACCTTGGCACCGGCCGCGATCAGCATCTCGGCCGTGGCCGCGCCGAGGCCCGAAGCGCCGCCGCTGACCAGAAAAACCTTGTTTTCAATCTGCATCATTGTTTCCTTGAAAGGTGGATCACGCCAACGCCGCTTGGGCCTTGGCGATTTCCTGGTTACGCAAGATAAAACGTTGCAGCTTGCCGCTCGGAGTCTTGGGCAAGTCGCTGACAAATTCGATTTCCCGCGGGTAGGCATGCGCGGCCAGGCGCTTGCGCACATGCAGGCGCAGCTCTTCGGCCAGCTCCGGGGTCGCTCGGTATTGCTCGTTGATCACCACAAAGGCTTTCACCAGCTCGGTGCGCTCCGGGTCGGGCTTGCCGACCACGGCGGCTTCGACCACGGCCGGGTGTTCAACCAGCGCGCTTTCCACGTCGAAGGGGCCGACCCGATAGCCGGAGGTGGTGATCACATCATCACTGCGCCCCACAAAGCTGATGCTGCCGTCCGGGTTCAATTCGACCGTGTCGCCACTGAGGTAGTACTTACCGACGAACGCCTTGGTCTTCACCCCGTCGTAGCCGGCGAACCAGCACATCGGCGATTGCTCGCGGTCAATGGCGAGAATGCCCGGTTGGCCGGCGGGCAGCTCCTGGTAATCGTCATCCAGCACCACGATGCGATGCCCCGGCGAAGCAAACCCAGCCGAGCCGATGTGTACCGGATGCGCCAGGCCATGATGGTTGCACAGCACCATGCCCAGTTCGGTCTGGCCGTAGTGGTCGTGGATGGTGACGCCCAGGTTGTCGGCAAACCAGCGGATCACTTCCGGGTTCAACGGTTCGCCGGCGCTGCTGACAATACGCAGCTTGCCCTTGATCGAACGGGCGAACTGCTCGCCCCCGGCAATCAACAGGCGATAGGCCGTCGGCGAACCGGTGAGGTTGGTGATCCCGTATTTATTGATGACCCGGCAGGTGCTTTCCAGGGTGAACGGGCCGTCGTAGAAGGTGATCGGATGGCCCATGGACAACGGCCCGGTCACGCCGAAATAGATGCCGTAGGCCCAGCCCGGGTCGGCGACGTTCCAGAACGCGTCTTCAGGACGCAGGTCGACCGCATCACGGGTATAGCTCTGGAACGCAACGATGGCCTTGAGCGGTACCGACAAGGCTTTCGACGGCCCGGTGGTGCCCGAGGTGAACATCAGCAGGAACGGCTCTTCGGCGTCCAGCAGCACCGGCTCGCAGAGCTTGGAATAGTTGGGCAACTCGGCCCAGAAGCTGAAATCGCCCCGTACCAGACCTTCACCTTTAGGGCCGGTGACCGTGACGATGGTCGGGCAGCCCTGAACCTCCGCGAGCTTGGGCCGATTCACCGCATCGGTGACCACCAGGGCTGCGCCGGAACTGTTCAAGCGGTGTTCAATGGCCTTGGGGCCAAAGGCGGTAAACAGCGGTTGATAGACCGCACCGATACGCCAGGTGGCGAACACCACCACCAGCAACTCGGCGGTGCGTGGCAACAGGCCGGCGACCTTGTCGCCACGCTTGACGCCCTGAGCCAGCAGGAAGTTGGCGAAGCGTGCCGCCTGGTCCTGCAACTCGCTGAAGGTGGACGTGGCGCTGCGCCCGTCCTTGCCCTCCCAGAACAACGCGATACGCCCAGGCAAGGCATGGCGGTCGCAGCATTCAACACAGGCATTCAGGCCCTGCAGGTTGCCAGCCAAGGCGGCATCTACGGTGTGCTGGTAATCAAACTCGGTGGTGGCAGCCAAATACTCACGCATCGCTTTAAATCCTTCTGTATTTTTATTTTCAGGACGTAAACGGAACCCGTGAAATAGTCGCTCTAGAGCGTTGCAGCAGCAATGGTCAAAGCCATCAACCTGGCTGACTGGTTTGGCCAATGCCTTCTCATCATAGACCCCACCGATCAGCCGGTCGGCCCAAGCGATTGGACGGTTCGCCCGCCAGCTTCTAACCTGATGGCCTGCGCCACCGAAGAAGCCCCCTTGCGATGATCGTTCGCCCCAAACCCAACCTCCTGGGCATCCTGTTTTCCCTCAAGGGCTCGATTGCCAAGCGCATCGCCCTGCGCAGCCTGCTGGTGACATTGCTGGCCTCGGTGATCGTGCTGGTGGAAACCCTGCACCCCGCCTATTTCTCCAAGGTCAACGCCACGCCGTTCACGCTGCTGGGGCTGTCGCTGTCGATCTTCATGAGCTTTCGCAACAACGCCTGCTACGACCGCTGGTGGGAAGGTCGCAAGCAGTTGGGGCAGATGCTCATTGATGTGCGCTCGTTGATACGTGAAACCCAGGTGCTCGGCGACCCACTGGAACGGGCAAGCCTGTTGCGCGGCTTGTGCGGTTTTGCCCACGGTTTGATCGCGCGCCTGCGCCTGGAGGATGAAGCCCAGGCGATCAAGCCCTGGATCGGGGTGCCGGCGGCCCATCCCAATCTTCCCGACCAGGTCCTGCAACAGCTGGGCGCGCGGTTTTCCACGCTGGCCGAACACGGCGTGATCAGTGAATGGCGCTACACCCAGCTCGAAACCCGCCTGGTCAGCCTCTGCCAGGTACAGGCTTCCTGCGAGCGGATCAAGGCCACGCCCCTGCCCTTTCCCTACACGCTGCTGCTGCATCGCACCATTTACCTGTTCTGCATTCTCTTGCCATTCGCCATGGCCGAGCCGCTGGGCTGGCTGACGCCGGTGTTCACCGCCATCGTCAGCTACACCTTCTTCGGCCTGGATGAAATCGGTGACGACCTGGAAGACCCGTTCGGCTTCGACGAGAACGACCTGCCCTGCAACGCCATCGTGCGCACCCTGGAGCGAGAGGTCCTCGCCGCCCTCGGTGCAACCGACCTTCCCCCTGCCCTGGAGCCGGTGGACTACGTGCTGACCTGACGCCGGTTTGACACTCGCCCTGGTCTGACCGAAGCTGAGCGCTTTGCAATAGCTACCCAAGCTTTCGGACGCCTGCATGTCAAAGTCACGCCGTTACTCCATCGTCGGCCTGTGCGCCCTGTTGTTGATTGTGCTGATCACCTGGTATTTCTCACGCGCCACCCCGGTCGCGGTGCCCCCTGCCATCGCCCACGGTTATTCCAAGGCCCTGAAACAGGCGCACAACGGCGAACCGGGGGCGGCCCGCGTGCTGTATCAGCAGTTGGCCCGGCCAGACCTGTCCGACGAACGTCGCGCCGCGCTGCATGCCGAATTGCCCAACTACCCCAGCCCCCAGGCCTTGAAATTGGCCGACAAGGACCTGGCCAATGAATCGCCACGGGTTCGTGAGGCGGCGATTCGCAGCATTGTCGGCCTGGTGCCCACCGGCCAGCGCACCCTGTTGCTCGGGCCACTCCTGGAGGACGCCGAGCAAAGCGTGCGCTTTGCCGCCGCCAACGCCTTGCTGGGGCTCTCGCCGGACACCCTGGGCCTGTATTTCGGGCCATTGCAGCAAGTGCTCGATGAATTCGTGAAAACGCTCAAGGCTCAGCCTGAAACGGCTGAAAGCTGGATTCAACTGGCGCGGCTGTACATCCACAGCGCGTTGCTGCCGGAGGCACAAAACGCCCTGGAACAGGCGATGCGCTTGCAGCCGGACAACCTGCAGGCCGTAGTCGCGCAAATTGAGCTGCTGGACAAACAAGGCAAGACCGACGAATCGCGCCAGTTGCTGGCTCGCCAATTGGCGGCGCACCCTGAGTCCGCCTACCTGCAACACGCCCTGGGCATGTGGCTGCTGCACCACGGCGAGCGCCCTTATGCGCTGCTCGGCCTGTCCAAGGCCGTGGAGCTGGAACCGGACAATCAGGATTACCGCTACGACCTCGCCACCACCCTGCATGCCCAGCAGGAACTCGAGGCCGCCCAGCGCCAGTTGGAAGAAATCATCCAGCGCCACCCTGCCAACCGCAAGGCGCGGGTGTTGCTGGTCAATTACTGGAAGGAAAGCGGCCAATTGCAAAATGTGCAGGTACTGCTGGCCCAACTTGAGCAACAGAACCCAGACGACCCGGCCTTGCAACAAGGTCTTTGATACCAGGCCTGCATAAACCTGCGAAACGGACAAACTAATACAATGGGTTGAACCGCCACACGCCACCACGGTCAAGAGTTTATGGCGCGCCCTGAGGCGGCGCCCCTTCTACTTGTATGTGACCCGAGGGCACTTCTTGTCTACATCCAAAGAGCTGTTCAGTGAAAAGGCGGCCACCGGTATCGAAGGTCTTGATGACATTCTTTCCGGGGGGCTCTCACGCAGCCATCTGTTCTTGCTGGAAGGCGAACCCGGCACCGGCAAAACCACCGTGGCGCTGCACTTCCTGCAGGCGGGGGCACACAACGGCGAGCGGTGTTTGTATATCACCCTGTCAGAGACCGAGCGCGAGCTGCGCCAGGGCGCCAAATCCCATGGGTGGGAACTCGACGACCATATCCATATCTTCGAACTGACCCCGCCGGAAAGCCTGCTCAACGCCGAGCACCAGCAGAGCCTGCTGTATTCCTCCGACCTTGAACTGGGGGAAGCCACCCGGCAGATTTTTGAAGTGGTCGAGCGAGTCAAGCCGACCCGCGTAGTCATCGACAGCCTGTCGGAGATCCGGCTCCTGGCACAAAGCTCGCTGCGCTATCGCCGGCAGATCCTGGCGATCAAGCATTACTT
The DNA here is from genome assembly GCF_042015035.1 of Pseudomonas gorinensis. Lineage (NCBI taxonomy): Bacteria > Pseudomonadati > Pseudomonadota > Gammaproteobacteria > Pseudomonadales > Pseudomonadaceae > Pseudomonas > Pseudomonas gorinensis. The sequence goes on along the minus strand of NZ_CP167125.1, from coordinate 3,674,663 downwards.
CGTACGCTATGACGCCACGGTGCTGCTGCTGGATGACCTGACCACCGAATCCCTGGATAAAACCGTACACAGCGTGGCCCACGGCGTGATTCGCCTGGAAGAGCTGACGCCCACCTATGGCGCTGAGCGGCGCCGTATACGCGTGGTGAAGTACCGTGGCCAGAAATACCGAGGCGGCTTCCACGATTTCACCATCATGGGCGATGGCATCCACGTATTCCCCCGCCTGGTGGCAGCCGAACATCGCGGCGTCTACATCCGCGAGACATTGAGCAGCGGTATTGCGGAGATGGATGCGTTGATGGGCGGCGGTGTGGAGACCGGCTCCAGCAGCTTGATCCTCGGCCCTGCGGGGACCGGCAAGTCATTGATCTCGATGATCTTCGCCGCCGCGGCGGTCGCCCGTGGCGAAAAAGCCGCGCTGTTCATTTTCGATGAAGAGCTGGGGCTATTGTTCGAGCGCATGAAAAACATGGGCATCGACCTCGCCGCGATGCAAGCCACCGGCAACCTGCTGATCGAGCAGGTCGACGCTGCGGAGCTGTCGCCGGGCGAGTTTTCGCACCGCGTGCGCCGCTGCGTGGATGAGCGGGGTATCAAAACCGTGGTCATCGACAGCATCAACGGCTATCAGGCCGCCATGCCGGAAGAAAACGCGCTGATCCTGCATATGCATGAACTGCTGCTGTACCTCAACCGCCGGGGCGCTGCCACGTTCATGACCGTCGCTCAACACGGGCTGGTCGGCGATATGCAGACCCCCGTGGACATCACCTACCTGGCCGATACGGTCATTCTGCTGCGTTACTTCGAAGCATTGGGCAAAGTGCGTCGGGCCATCTCGATCATCAAGAAACGTACCGGCTCCCATGAATCGACGATCCGCGAATACCGTATCGGCAGCGGCGGCATGACCGTGGGCGAGCCCCTCGACAACTTCCAGGGTGTATTGCGCGGTATTCCGATCTTCACAGGCTCCGGCTCACCCTTGCTCAAGGAAGAGGGATAGTGAGCGGTTTTTCCCCCCTCTCCGAGCGCGCAATCATCCTCGCACCCTTGGGGCGCGATGGTTCTCTGGCGCTGATGATGCTCAACGAAGCCGGCTACAGCGGTATGGTAGCCAGCAACCTGAACATGCTCTGCGACGCCTTGGAGCACGGTGCCGGCCTGCTGGTGATCGCCGCTGAAGCCTTGCGCGGGGTCGACCTCGAACCGCTGCTGGATCACCTGCATCAGCAGCCGGCCTGGTCAGACCTGCCGATTGTGCTGATGACCCACCACGGCGGCAGCGAACAGAATGGCTCCTCGCACCTGAGCGGGTTGCTGGGCAACGTGACCTTCCTGGAGCGGCCTTTCCATCCGGTGACGCTGATCAGCCTGGTCAGCGCCGCCCTGCGTGGTCGACGCCGGCAATACGAAGCCCGCGACCGCCTGGTGGACCTGAGCGAAAGCGAACTGCGCCTGCAACGCACCCTGGAAACCCTCGAACAACAAGTCGAGGAACGCACGGCCCAACTGCGCAGCAACGAAGAGGCATTACGCCAATCGCAGAAAATGGAAGCGGTCGGACAGTTGACCGGCGGTATCGCCCATGACTTCAACAACATGCTGACGGGGATCATCGGCAGCCTGGAGCTGCTGCGAAGGCGCGTATCGCGGGGCAAGCTGGATGACCTCGATAGCCTGATTGATTTGGGGGTGACGTCCGCCAACCGCGCTGCCGGCCTCACCCATCGTTTGCTGGCGTTCTCGCGTCGCCAATCGCTGGATTCCAAACCGGTGGATATCAACCAACTGGTCGCTTCCATGGGAGAGTTATTGCAACGCAGCATCAACGAAAGCATCGACCTCGACATGCACCTGACTGATGGCTTATGGACCGCCGAAGCCGACCCCAATCAACTGGAAAGTGCCCTGCTCAACCTGGTGATCAACGCGCGGGATGCCATGCCCGGCGGCGGCAAACTGCTGGTTGACACCACCAACCGCCATCTGGACAGCGTTTTCACGGCGGCCTACGGCACCTTGAAGCCCGGCGACTATGTAGAACTCAGCATCAGTGATACCGGCTGCGGTATTCCGGAACACTTGATGGGCCGAGTCTTCGATCCGTTCTTCACCACCAAGCCCATTGGCCAGGGCACGGGCCTGGGGTTATCGATGATCTACGGCTTTGCCCGTCAGTCCCACGGCCATGTGACGATCCACAGCGAAGTGGGCAAAGGCACCACCGTCAGCCTGTTCCTGCCGCGCTTTGTGGGCGAGCTCACCGCGCTGGAGGCCGACAACCCGACGTTGCTGCCCTTTGCCAATGCGGGTGAAACGGTATTGATCGTTGAGGACGACCCGGCCGTACGCGTATTGGTCTGCGCGGTACTGAAGGAGCTGGGCTACGGCTTTGTCGAAGCGGGAGATGCCGACGCGGCGCTGCCGATTATCGAGTCCGAACAACGCATTGACCTGATGATCAGCGACGTCGGCCTGCCCGGTATGAACGGGCGGCAGTTGGCAGAAATCGGTCGCCAGATACGCCCGGATCTCAAAGTGCTGTTCATCACCGGTTATGCCGAACACGCCGCCGTGCGCGGTGGTTTCCTCGACCCGGGAATGCAGTTGATCACCAAGCCATTCACCTTTGATCTGTTAACGGCGAAGGTCAGGGAGATGATTCAGGCGTGACGCGGGTAAACGGACCGATCTAGGCGGCAATCCGTTGGTTCGATTTAAAGCAGTGTCCCCTCATGCGGACACTGTCGCCTTGGGCTGTTTCAAGCTAAAAGTCGCTGGATATGCTCTTGCAGCGTATCCAGGTCAAACGGCTTGGCCAAAATCGGCGCATTACGCGTGATCGGGCTATTACAGTCGAGGATTTCCTGCGGGTAGCCGCTGATAAAGATGACTTTCAACTCCGGCCGCAATTTGATCGCCGGCTCGGCGATCTGCACCCCGGAGATTCCCCCAGGCAGGCGATAATCTGTGACCATCAGGTCCAAGTGTGGCTTGGTTGCGAGGATTTCAAACGCCTGCTCCCCATCGATGGCCTTCAATACCCGGTAACCCAGGCCGGCCAGGTATTCACCCAGCACGAACATAATGGATTCGTCGTCTTCGACGATCAGTACGACATCTTGTGCATCTTCACTCATGGGAAGCCTTTGTTCGGTCATTTGCTGCAAATACGACCATAGGGTCATGCAGAGGTTGCGTCGAGGTGACGATTGATTTCACACCGGCGCATCCAGGGGCAGGCACACCCGGAACAGCGCGCCCTCGCCTATCTGGCTCTCGACTTCGATGGTGCCGCCGTGGGCCGCCACGATCTGCTCTGAAATAAACAGCCCCAGGCCCAGGCCCGCGGCTACATGGCTGGCGGATACGCGCTCGAACTGCTGGAAAATCCGCTTCTGGTTGTCTTCGCTGATCCCGATACCATGATCACGCACTTCCACCCGCGCCTCGCCGTGCACGGCATAGACGCGCACCTCCACCGGGCTCTTGGCCCCGTAGCGCAACGCATTGGTCAGCAGGTTGGAGACCACCTGCTCGATACGGAACTCGTCCCAGTTGCCCTCCACCGGCCCTTCGGCGTCCAGTTGCATCGACGACTCGGCGGCCGCCACCTGGGGGGCAAAGTTCTCCAGCAGGTTGCGTACCAATTGCGTCAAGTCAAAGCGTGCCGGGCGAATCGACAGCTTGCCGGTGCGGATACGCGACACATCGAGCATGTCTTCGATCAAGCGGATCAGGCTCTGGATCTGGCGCTCATCGCGGTCGACCATCGCGTGCATCTTGTCCAGGGTAAACGCGGCGGCGTTATCCCGCGCCAGGTGCATCTTGCGCAGTTGGGTTTCGAGGATCAGCCCGTTGAGCGGTGTACGAACCTCATGGGCAACGATCGACATAAAGTCATCGCGCATGCGCACGGCCTGTTCCAGTTCAGCCTGGGTGGCCTGCAGGCGCGTCAACAGCAGTTCCTGTTCGCGGCGACTGCGCTCAAGGGCTTCGACCTGCAGTTTCATCGCCTTGCTCTGGCGGTAGAGGTCGACGAACACATTGACTTTGCTCTTCACCGCATGGATGTCCAGGGGTTTGTGCAGGAAGTCCACGGCGCCACTTTCGTAGCCCTTGAAGGCGTAATTCAGTTCGCGGCCCGCGGCGCTGACGAACACAATCGGGATGTTCTTGGTTTTCTCGGTACCGCGCATCAGTTCGGCCAGCTCGAAACCGTTCATGCCGGGCATCTGCACATCGAGGATCGCCATGGCGAACTCATGCTCCAGCAACAACGACAAGGCCTCGTCGGCGCTCAAGGCCTTGAAGACCTGGCGATCCTCGCGCTTGATCAGCGCCTCGAGGGCCAGCAGGTTTTCCGGCAGATCGTCGACGATCAGCAGTTTGGCCTGGACAGTACTTAACATGGGGAAGATTCCAGGGAAGCCAGCAAGGAGGCAATGCGGCTCAAGGTCAGAATATGGTCGGGGGTGTGCAGGGCCAGGGCTGCCCGTGGCATCACCGCAATGCGTGCTTCGTCGGGGTCCTGTACAACCGTGGTGCCACCGCTGTGCTTGACCTGCATCAGGCCATGGGCGCCGTCCTGGTTGGCGCCGGTCAACAGAATCGCGAGCAGGCCCTTGCCATAGGTATCGGCGGCGGAGGCGAACAGGTAGTCGATGGCAGGCCGGGAATGATGTACCCGGTCTTCCTGGCTCAGGGACAGGCTGCGATCATGCTCCACCGACAAGTGATAGCCAGGGCCGGCGAAATACAAGGTGCCCGGCTCGATCGCTTCTTTGTCCTGGCCTTCCCGTACCGGGATGCGCAGGCGCCGTGAAAAAACCTCGGCCAACTGGCTGCGGCGCTCATCCGGCAGGTGCAGCACGGCGACGATCGGCAGACCGAAGGTGTCGGGCAAGTCACTGAAAATACTCAGCAACGCCTCGACCCCGCCAGCGGAAGCGCCGACGACGATGGCTTCAATCCCGCGAATCGGGTTGGCGGCGGCGTCGTTCATGATTTTCGGTAGATCCGTTCCTGCTTGACCAGGGGTTCGAATTGCTTGCTGTAGCCGGAAAATTCCAGGGTTTCCTTGCTGCCCAGCACCAGGAAGCCGCGATGGCACAGCGACTCATGAAACAATCCAAACGCCCTGTCTTGCAACTTTTTATTGAAATAAATCAGAACATTACGGCATGAAATTAATTGAGTTTCTGAGAACACGCTATCGGTCGCCAGGCTATGGTCAGCGAAGGTCACATTCTCACGCAGCGTCTTGTCGAAGATCGCGTAATCGTAAGCCGCGGTGTAGTAGTCGGCAAATGAACGCTGCCCGCCAGCCTGCTGGTAGTTGGCAGTGTAGGCGCGGACATTCTCCAGAGAAAAGATCCCCTGCTTGGCTTTGTCCAGGGACGCCGGGTTGATATCGGTGGCGTAGATGATGGTGCGCTCCAGCAACCCCTCTTCACGCAGCAGGATCGCCATGGAGTACACCTCCTCCCCCGTGCTGCAGCCGGCGATCCAGATCTTGATCGACGGGTAGGTCTTGAGCAGCGGCACCACTTCCTGGCGGATCGCGAGGAAGTGCGACGGGTCGCGAAACATCTCGCTGACCGGAATCGTCAGGAATTGCAGCAACTGCATGAACGCCGCCGGGTCGTGCAGCACCCGCTCCTGCAACGCCGAAATGGTTGCGCAGTCGAACTGGCGCAGGGCGTGAGCCACGCGGCGTTTTACCGACGCACCGGAATAGTCGCGAAAGTCATAGCTGTACTTGAGGTAAATCGCCTCGATCAGCAGGCGCAGCTCAATATCGCTGCTTTTTTCCAAAAAACTTCGCTCCACTTAAATGCGTTCCATCTTCGGTAGCCATACGCGGATCAGCGAGAACAGGCGATCCAGGTCAATCGGCTTGGCCAGGTAATCGTTGGAACCCGCCGCAAGACAGCGCTCCTGATCGTCCTTCATGGCCTTGGCGGTGACGGCAATGATCGGCAGTTTTTTCCAGCGCGGGTCCTGGCGAATCAAGGTGGTGGCTTCGTAACCGTCCATCTCGGGCATCATCACATCCATCAGCACCAGGTCGATATCGTCGATCTCATTGAGTCTATCGATGGCTTCACGACCGTTACGCCCGATGACCACCACAGCCCCCTTGTGCTCCAAGGCACTGGTCAGGGCGAAAATGTTGCGCACATCGTCGTCCACCAACAGAATCTTGCGGCCTTCGAACACCTTGTCGCGGCTGCGGGCAGTCTTGAGCATCGTCTGGCGTTCATGGGACAGCTGGGATTCGACTTTGTGCAGAAAGAGTGTCACCTCGTCCAGCAGGCGCTCCGGGGAACGGGCGCCCTTGATGATGATCGAGCGCGAATACTTGCGCAGTTCGGTCTCTTCATCGCGGGTCAGGTTGCGCCCGGTGTAGACAATCACCGGCGGGAACGAGCAGATATCCTCGGTGGCCATGCGCTTGAGCAACTCGTTGCCGAGCATGTCGGGCAGCTTGAGGTCGATGATCATGCAGTCATAGACGTTGGCGCGCAGCAGGTCGAGGGCCTCCTGGGCAAAGCCGACGGCGGTGATTTCGATGTCATCGTCGCCGATCAGGCGGGCAATGCTGTCGCGTTGCAGGTCATCGTCCTCCACCAGCAGCACGCGCTTGACCTTCTGGGTCAGCTTGGCTTCCAGGCGTGCAAACACGTCCTTGAGCTCTTCGCGGGTGGTGGGCTTGACCGCATAGCCGATGGCGCCCATATGCATGGCGGCTTCGACGCGGTCTTCCACGGAAATCACATGCACCGGGATATGCCGGGTATTGGCATGTTCCTTGAGGCGCTGCAACACGGTCAGGCCCGAATGATCCGGCAGGCGCATGTCGAGCAGGATGGCATCGGGGATGTATTCCTCGGCCAGGCTGTAGCCTTCGTCTGCGCCATGGGCCACCAGGCAGTGGTAACCCAACTCATGGGCCAGGTCGAACAGAATGCGGGCGAAGTTCGGCTCGTCTTCCACCACCAGGATGCAACGGGTGGTAAACGGGGCTTTCTCGCGATCGTCGGCAAACCGTGGGATCTGTTTGGCGTCCGCGATCGGCAAGGGTGATACCGCGATCGGCTTGGGTGCCGGGACCGCAACCACCTGGCGTGGCGGCTCGATAGGCGCCGCGTCTTCCTCACGCTCGATGTACTGCTCCGGCAACACCAGGGTAAATACGCTGCCCTTGCCCGGCTCGCTGGTCACGCTGATATAGCCGCCGAGCAAGGTGGCCAGGTCGCGGGAAATCGACAGCCCCAGGCCCGTACCGCCGTAACGGCGGTTGGTGGTGCCGTCGGCCTGGCGGAAGGCTTCGAAGATACTTTCCTGCTGGTCCGGGGCAATACCGATGCCCGAATCACGCACGGTAAAGGCAATGCCCTCACCCGGCGCCCGGGAGACCGACAGGCTGACTTCACCTTGCTCGGTGAACTTGATGGCGTTGGACAGCAGGTTCTTGAGGATCTGCTCCAGGCGTTGGCGGTCGGTGAACAGCATGGTCGGCGAGCCTTCCAGCACTTCGACCTGGAACGCCAGCTTGCGATCGGCGGCGAGCGGTTCGAACATCCCGCGCAGGCCGTCGACCAGGCGCGCCACACTGGAGTTTTCCGGGCGCACCTCCAGTTTGCCGGCTTCCACCTTGGAAATATCCAGGATGTCGTTGATCAGATTGAGCAGGTCATTACCCGCCGAATAGATCGACTCGGCGAACTTGACCTGCTCGGCACTGAGGTTTTCCTGGGGGTTCTCGGCCAAAAGCTTGGCCAGAATCAACGAGCTGTTCAACGGCGTACGCAGCTCGTGGGACATGTTGGCGAGGAACTCGGACTTGTACTTGCTGGAGCGCTGCAACTCTTCGGCGCGGTCCTCGAGTTCGAGCTGGGCCTGGTTGAGTTCGACGTTCTTGCGGTCCATGGCGTCGCGCTGCTCCGCCAGGGTCTGGGTCTGCTCGGCCAACTGCTCGTTGGTCTGCTCCAGTTCCGCCTGTTGGGTCTCAAGGTGGGCCTGGGACTCCTTGAGGATGCGCGACTGCTCTTCGAGTTCTTCGTTGGCGGTCTTGAGCTCTTCCTGTTGCACTTGCAGCTCTTCGTTGAGCTGCTGGGTCTCGGCCAGCACTTCCTGCAGGCGCTGGCGATAACGCGCGGCTTCGATGGAAGTGCCGATATTCCCGGCGATCAGCTCCAGCAAATCGACGTCACGCTCTTCCAGAGGGCGCAGGAAACCCAGTTCGATCACGCCGTTGACCCGGTCATCGTCGCTCGTCGGCATCACCATCACGCTGCGCGTGGCGCCTTCGCCCAGGCCGGAGCTGACCTTGAAGTAGTCCACTGGCACGTCGTCGAGGCGAATCAGGCGATCCAGTTGGGCAGCCTGCCCGACGATACCTTCGTCACTGTAGATCGACTGTTCCTGCTGCTCCTGCTCGCGGGAGAAGCCGTACGTGGCCACGCGCTTGAGGCCGCCGTGTTCTTCGCGCACATACAGCGCCGCGACGGCCGAGCCCATGTACTGGGCGAAGAACTGCAAGATATTGCGGCCCAGCATGTTCAAGGTCAGTTGGCCGAGGACCTGTTCGGCCAACTCGGTCTGGCCATTACGCAACCAGGCTTGCCGCTCGAGGCGCTGCGCGATCTTCTGTTGTGACGCGAGGTTTGCGCTGTAACTATCGGATAAGGAAAGTAAATTCTTACGACCAATGTAGGCCAGAAAGCCACTCAACCCGAGTACAAATGCCAGGTACAAGCTGACGCTGATGACCGTGGTACGGGTGACGTCTTCGTTGCGGGCGATACGGAACTGCTGCTCCATCGCCACCGCATCGTCGTATCCCTTGCGAATTTCGTCGGTCAGGCGCTTGCCGCGGCCGGCCTTCACAGCGCTACGGAAATCACCGCTCTCCCGCTGCATATCAATCATCGATTGGGCGTACTTGTTCCACTCGATCTGCAAGGCTTCCAAGCGCTTGAGGCGGTCCACCTGCTGGGGGTTGTCCGCCACCAGGTCCTGCAAATTGCGCAAATCGGCAATGATGCGAGGCTTGGCCACTTCATACGGATCGAGGAAATGCTCGTCACCGGTGATCAGGAAACCGCGCATGCCGGTTTCCAGGTCGACGGTCAGCTTTGACGTCTCATTGAGGTTGTTGATGACCCGGTCGGTGTGCTCCACCCACTGGATTACCGACAGCAAATAAGTGATCAGGCAGACGAAAAATACCGCGCTGAGCACGCCCACGCCCAGGGGCAGCGCGACGTTTCGGCCCAGCAGTGTACGAAAGCTCTTTTCATCGACAGTCGACGCGGGAGTCATGGGCATGCCTTGGCCAATTCAGAAAAACGAGGAGTTTGCCCCAAAGTTGCGCGCGAACGCTATTTTTCTGTATTGATTCGGCTGCTTAAATATCAGGCTGCTTGGCTCCGGAACTCCTCGCGCTTTCTTCCTCACCCAAAGAAGCAAGGGGAACAGAACAACCCGACGGGACATTCTGCTCCACGAACGTCACAATGCCAGCAATTACTTTGGAACTTGCTGGCGTTGCTTCCACTCATTACTAAGTTGTCTTTTTGCCTTTCACGCTCAGCCCCTCACCTTTCAGGAATGTCTACTATGCCCACCGCCTCCACCATCCTTGTAGTCGAAGATGACGCCATCGTGCGCATGCTGATCGTCGATGTACTCGAAGAGTTGGAGTTCGCAGTGCTGGAGGCCGCTGATGCCGAAAAGGCGCTCGAAGTGGTTGAAGACATCCACCAGACGATTGATCTGATGATGACCGACATGGGCCTGCCGGGTATGGACGGCAAGCAACTGGCGGCCAAGGTCCGTGAGTTGCGTCCGACCTTGCCGATATTGTTCGCCAGCGGCTATGCCGAAAATATCGATGTGTCTACCGGTATGCAGGTGATCGCCAAGCCGTTCTCGATCGATCAGTTGCGCGACAAGGTCAAAGCGATGTTGCCGCCTGCCGCATGACCGCCCACTGTCAGCGCATGCTGCCCACCCTGCACGGCTGTCAGCGCCTGCGCAGCTTCTGACGTTGAATTTCTCAGTTATTGATTCGATCGGCCAAGGCAACGGCGGCTGCACGCCTGATTTCGTGCTTTTAACGTGACGTTCGGCCAATAAAAATGGAAACTCATGGCGCATCCGCGCCATGTACCATAACTCTCCCCACCAAGCCCCCCTGGAAGGACGCAACAACATGATTGGAAAACCGACGCGCCTGCTGTTGGCGAGCCTCTCGATACTCATGAGTACCGGTGCCTGGGCCGATTTCACGGCGACGCCGAGCGAAGCGCGGGCCATTGCCAAGGAAGCCTACTTGTATGGCTATCCAGTCGTTGAGATGTACAAGACGCTCTACACCCAGGCCGTTGATAAAGGCGGGGCCAACTTCAAGGCACCGTTCAACCATATCGGCAATACCGCCCAGGCGCTCACGCCAAAGGACACCGCATTCGCGACCCCGAACATCGACACACCCTATTCATTCGTGTGGATGGATCTGCGCAGCGAGCCGCTGGTGCTCACCCTGCCCAAGATCGAAGACGACCGTTACTACTCGGTGCAACTGATCGACCTCTATACGCAGAATTTCGCTTACCTGGGCACCCGCAGCACCGGCAACAATGGCGGCCACTACATGGTCGCCGGCCCGGACTGGAAAGGTCAGCAGCCAGTCAACGTGGACCGTGTGGTGTACAGCGAGAGCAATATTGCCTACGCCCTCTACCGCACTCAGTTGTTTGATGAAAAGGACCTGAACAAGGTCAAGCAGATTCAGAACGGCTACAAAGTGCAGTCGCTGAGCAATTACGTGAAGCAAGCCGCCCCGGCCAAGGCAGCCAAGATCCAATGGCCCAAGCCATTGGCGACCATGACCGAAGGACCGCAGTTGTTTCGCTACCTGAACTTCATGCTGGCCTTCGCCGCGCCCCAGGACAGCGAAAAAGACCTGCTGGCGCGCTTTGCCAAGATCGGCATTGCCCCTGGCGCGCCGTTCAAGGTCAACCAGTTGACGGCTGAACAGCGCAAGGCCCTGGAAGACGGCATTAGCGACGCCAGGGCGGAATTCGCAGCCTTTAAAAAGGACAAGCTCGACACCCATCAGGTCGCCAGCGCCGACCTGTTCGGCAGCCGTGACCGCCTGAAGAACAACTACCTGTACCGCTACGCTGGCGCCAACATCGGGATTTTCCGCAACTCGGCCGATGAGGCGGCCTCCCTGAGCTACCTCATCGACAGCGAGGGTAAACCCGCCAACGGCGCTCGTCACAGCTACACCGTCCACTTTGCCAAGGGCCAGCTGCCGCCGGCCGATGCATTCTGGTCGCTGACCATGTACGACGCCAAGACCAAGCTGCTGGTGCCCAATCACAAGAAGCGTTACCAGATCAACTCGCGGATGCTGCCCAACCTCAAGCTGGACGCCGACGGCGGCTTGACCCTGGCGCTGCAGCACCACGAACCGCCGAAAGAAGAACAAAGCAATTGGCTACCTGCCCCTCCTGGTCCGTTCTACGCGGTACTGCGGATTTACCTGCCCAAACCTGAGGTGGGCAACGGTGAATGGAAACTGCCACCGCTGACCCCTCTCAAGTAGACGCTGGCGGGCCTAGGGCTTTCTGAACTTCAGGGAGGACTGATGCAGGTCCGACGCCCAGCCATCGATGACGCCTTTTACATCATTGGGCGTCATCGCTTGTGCGTCGTTTTCCAGGGGTTTGCCGGTGCCTTTGCGCACGACCTGGGCGACGACGTTGCCGTTGGCCCCATCGAGAAACTGTGCCTCGGTACCCAGGATCGTGTCCTGGTCGCGAATGCCGCTGCCAGCGCTGACCGCCGCCGCGACTAACGCAACAGGCACATACTCATAGGGCTTGAGCCCCTGGGTCTTGGTGCTGACCGCCGTGATCGCTGCCCGCACCACCAATACCCCGTTGCCTGGCCCTTGCGCCAGGGGCAATGACTTGCCGAGCTCGCGCTTGAGCGCCTGGTTGAAGTAGTCGTTGATGCCGCGCAACGTGCTTTCGGGGATTTTCGTCGTGGCGTGGGGCTTGGGGTAGAACTGGGTGGGTTCGATATACACCGCGTTGTAGCGACTCACATCCAGCTTGGGGTCGACCCAGCGCATCACTTCGGCCCCCGAGGGCGACTTGGCCTCCTTAAGGCGACTGTAGTCGGAAAGGAACCCCGAATATTCATCCGGTTGTGTAACTTTGCTGGCACAGCCCACCATCCCGATCGAAGCGATGCAGAGCGTGCTGATCATTCGCCTTAGCTTCATGCTTGAACTCCTTGGCAACCATCATCAGAACGTTGAGCTGTAGGTATAGCCAATCACGGAAAAATCGCGCGCTTAGCCGCGTTCGCGGGGAATCAGGCTCTGTAACTGCGCCGCGAGGAAGTTGGCGTCGAAGCCGAAGGTGTCCGGGTCTTTCAGGCCGTTGGTCTTCTTCCAGAGCCAGTCGTTCTTATCCGCGGGCAATACCAGCGAGACACTGCCATGCCGCGCGGCGGTAAGGCCCATGACCGACACGCAGATCAACCCGCCGGCGCCCATGACCTCGGGCACGAACTCGACGTTTTTGCCGGTGATCTGCACCGTGAGTTTTTCCGTGTTGAAAGGCGATGTCTCCACCGGCATGCTCGGGCCGCTGGCCACGTAGGCTTCGCGGTGAACCTCCAGCAAGCCATGGGTCTTGACCGGTTCCAGCCACTGCTCGATCTGCTGGAACAACTCGCCGAGCTTTTGCGCCCAGCGGGCTGATTGCACATCGAACTGCTGTTTTTTATGCGCTTCGCTATCGGCGTAATGACGAAGCATCTCGCCCAGTTGCTGTACATCGTCCATTGCGGATTTCCTTGGGTGAGCCCATTTGCGAAACCCGATCATGGCAGATGCGGCGCCTGGCCGTACGATTAACGCCCGCCAGGCTATCGCCTGCGAAACAACGGCCGTGGCTCGATGGCGCTGCGGCCATACAGCACGCTCATCCCCGCCAGGCCCTTGAGGGCATCCTCGGCGGACTTGTCGGCGCGCAGCGCAAACGCATCGAACCCGCATTGACGCATATGGCTGAGTTGGTCGCGCAATACATCGCCAATTGCGCGCAACTCACCTTGCCAGCCCAGTCGCGTGCGCAACAGATAGGCTTGGCTGTAGGCACGTCCATCGCGAAAGCTGGGGAAGTCCAGGGCGATCAGCGGCAAGGTGGCGAGCCAGGGTTGCAGGTGCTCGACCTCATCATCCGGCCCCAACCACACGCCCTGCCCCGCCTCATAGGCCGCCAACGGCAGGATCAACGGGCCAGGCGCTCGCACCTCGTCGCGCACCAATACCCAGGGGTCATCCTCGACGATCCGCGCCACACCCTGTTCCAGCCTCAATAGGTTGATCATGCCGGCTGCCCCACGTAGACCCGCTCCTTGAACGGCTCCAGGCCAATGCGCTGCAGCGTGTCGACAAAACGCTCCTCGCTTTCGCGGTAGCGCACGAAGGTGCTGATGACTCGCTCGATCACATCGGGAATTTCCGCGGCGCTGAACGATGGCCCGATCACTTTGCCCAAGGCGCTGTGCTTGCCCTGGGCGCCACCGAGGGTGATCTGGTACCACTCGCTGCCATTCTTGTCGACGCCAAGAATGCCGATATTGCCGATGTGGTGATGGCCGCAGGCATTGATGCAGCCGGAAATATTCAAGCTGATATCACCCAGGTCATGCAGGTAGTCCAGGTTATCGAAACGCTGCTGGATCGCCTGGGTGATGGGGATCGACTTGGCGTTGGCCAAGGCGCAGAAATCGCCGCCCGGGCAGGCAATGATATCGGTCAACAAGCCGATATTGGCCGCACCCAGGTCGTGTTCGCAGGCCAGTGTCCACAGGGCATGCAGCTGTTCCTTGGGCACGTCCGGCAGCACGATGTTCTGCTCATGGGCGATGCGTATTTCCCCAAAGCCGAAACGCTCTGACCACTGCGCCACGGCATCCATTTGCCGGGCGGTCACATCGCCCGGCGGCGCGCTGATTCCCGGCTTGGTGGAAAGCACCACGCTGGTGTAGCCCGGTACTTTATGTGGCATCACATTACGGCTGACCCAGCGTGCAAAGTGCGGGTTGTCCGCCAGGGCGGTGCCATAAGCCAGGCTGGTGTCGGCCAGGTGCGCATAGGCCGGTGGGACGAAGGCCGACGCCACACGGGTATATTCGGCGTCGGTCAACTGCGCCGGGCCATCGCGCAGGTACTGCCACTCTTCTTCCACCTCGCGGGAAAACGCTTCGATCCCCAGGGCCTTGACCAGGATCTTGATGCGCGCCTTGTATTTGTTATCCCGCCGACCGTGGCGGTTGTACACGCGCAATATCGCCTCGACATAGGACAACAGGTGCTGCCACGGCAACCCTTCGCGAATCATCAGCCCCAGGATTGGCGTGCGCCCCAGCCCACCGCCCACCATCACGCGCAGCAGCATGTCGCCCTGGCGGTCACGGTAAAGGTACAGGCCGATGTCATGCATCATGATCGCGGCGCGGTCTTCGTCGGCCGAGCAGATGGCGATCTTGAACTTGCGGGGCAGGAACAGGAACTCCGGGTTGATGGTCGACCACTGCCGCAGGATCTCCGCCAGCGGGCGCGGGTCCAGAATCTCATCGGCGGCGACCCCGGCAAAGGCTTCCGTGGTGATATTGCGCACGCAGTTACCGGAGGTCTGGATCGCATGCATGTCGACCTGGGCCAGGCGTTCGAGGATGTCGGGCACCTGGTGCAGTTCGATCCAGTTGAATTGCAGGTTCTGCCGCGTAGTGAAATGGCCGTAGCCACGGTCGTAATCCCGTGCAATGCCAGCCAGCGTGCGCAATTGCCCGGCACTCAAGGTGCCGTAGGGGATTGCCACACGCAGCATGTAGGCATGCTTTTGCAGGTACAGGCCGTTTTGCAGGCGCAGGGGCAGGAACTCCTCCTCGCTCAGGTCGCCGGCGATAAAGCGTTCCACCTGATCACGAAATTGCGCCACGCGCTCGAACACCAACGCCCGGTCGTATGCGTCGTATTGGTACATATCACTGCCTCATCAGGGTGGGCCGCATCCACGGTGCGGCTTCTATGGCACGACTATGCACCTGCGGCGCAGCGCGTTATAGATTCACATCCAGCGATAAAAAGCGGATCAGATGGCCTTAGAGCAGCGTTTTCAGGCTGGATGAACTGATCCGCAGTAATGAGGTTTTTCTGAGTCTGTTTTGTTTTGCCCACGCTTCCTACAGTGCCGCCACTTGGAACCGTGGGAGGACTGAGCATGACTACAGCAACAACCGGACAGGCCTATAACTATAAAGTCGTCCGCCAATTCGTGATCGCCACCCTCGTGTGGGGCGTGGTGGGCATGGCCATGGGCGTCTGGATCGCCTCGCAACTGGTCTGGCCCGAGATGAACCTTGACCTGCCCTGGACCACCTTTGGTCGCCTGCGACCGCTGCACACCAGCCTGGTGATCTTCGGTTTTGCCGGCAGTGCGCAATTTGCCGCCAGTTACTACGCGGTACAACGCACCTGCCAGGTTCGGCTGTTTTCCGACACGCTGGCCGCATTCACCTTCTGGGGCTGGCAGTCAGTGATCGTGATCATGCTGGTCAGCCTGCCACTGGGTTACACCACCACCAAGGAATACGCCGAGATCGAGTTCTCCGGCGCGGTGTGGATGACCGTGGTGTGGGTGGCCTATGCCATTGTGTTTTTCACCACCGTGGTGCGGCGCAAGACCGCGCATATCTACGTGGGCAACTGGTTCTTCGGCGCGTTTATCCTGGTGATCGCGATGCTGCACGTGGTCAATCACCTGGCGATCCCGGTGGACTGGTTCAAGTCCTATCCGGTCTACGCCGGGGCCACCGACGCGATGGTGCAATGGTGGTACGGACATAACGCCGTAGGCTTTTTCCTGACTACCGGTTTTCTCGGGATGATGTACTACTTCGTGCCCAAACAAGTCGGGCGTCCGGTGTATTCCTATCGCCTGTCCATCGTGCACTTCTGGGCGTTGATCACCCTGTATATCTGGGCCGGCCCGCACCACCTGCACTACACCGCGCTGCCGGACTGGGCACAGTCGCTGGGCATGGCGATGTCATTGATCCTGCTGGCGCCAAGCTGGGGCGGCATGATCAACGGCATGATGACCTTGTCCGGCGCCTGGCATAAGTTACGCACCGACCCGATCCTGCGCTTTTTGGTGTTGTCGCTTGCGTTCTACGGCATGTCGACCTTCGAGGGCCCGATGATGGCGATCAAGACGGTCAACGCGCTCTCCCACTACACCGACTGGACCATCGGCCACGTCCACGCCGGAGCCTTGGGCTGGGTGGCGATGATTACCTTTGGCGCGCTCTACCACATGATCCCCAAGGTATTCGGGCGTGAACAAATGCACAGCGTGCCCCTGATCAACCTGCACTTCTGGTTGGCGACCATCGGCACGGTGTTGTACATCGCCTCGATGTGGGTCAACGGTATCACCCAGGGCTTGATGTGGCGGGCGGTGAACGATGACGGCACGCTCACCTACTCGTTTGTCGAAGCCTTGCAGGCCAGCCACCCCGGCTTTGTGGTGCGTTTTGCCGGCGGCTTGTTCTTTCTCAGCGGCATGCTGCTGATGGCCTACAACACCTGGCGCACGGTGCGGGTCGCCGACTTGCATGTGGCCCAGCTCGATGCGCGGATCGCTTGATATGTGGAGTTTCCTCATACTGATATGCCTGTATGGCGCGGTGGAGTACTGCCTGCGCGGGCAGACCAACGAGAGCCTGGATGAGGCCAGTCTGATTCCCTTTGCCGACGACCCGGAAGTGGCACGGCGGGTGGAGCTGGCCACGGGAAAACCGGTCCACGCGGTGGCACCGGAAACCGCCCGGCCGGGCTGGATCAACCTGGACATGTGAAACTGCTCCGGTCATTTGCTCGGCAACTGCGTATGACTATTCGGCGACCGATGAGTAAGGTGGGGCGACATTCCTTGTCAGGAGCATCGCATGCGCACCATCGGCCTTATCGGCGGCATGAGCTGGGAGTCCAGCGCCGAGTACTACCGCATCATCAACCAGCACGTGCGCGACCAGCTCGGCCCGCTGCGCTCGGCGCAATTGTTGATGTACAGCGTGGACTTCGGCCCGGTGGAACAGGCCCAGCATGCCGGGCGTTGGGACGACGCCGCGCTGATCCTGGAAGCTGCCGCGCGCCGCTTGCAGGCCGGGGGAGCCGAGTGCGTAGTGCTGTGTACCAATACCATGCACCTGGTGGCGCCGCGTATTGAGGCGGCGGTGTCGATCCCATTCCTGCATATCGCCGATGCCGCCAGTGCGGCGGCCGTCGAAGCGGGCACCTTGACGGTCGGCTTGCTCGGCACGGCGTTCACCATGGAGCAGGACTTTCTCAAATCACGCCTGGCCGCCCAGGGCTTGACCGTGCTGGTGCCCGAGGCGCATGAACGCCAGGCGGTACACCGGATCATCTATGAGGAGTTGTGTGTGGGGGTGATCAGCGAGGCGTCACGCCAGGTATACCAGCGGGTGATCGAGTCCCTGGGCGCGCGCGGCGCCCAGGCCATCATCCTCGGGTGTACGGAAATCAGCCTGCTGATCAAGCCGGAACACAGCGACCTGCCGCTGCTGGACACCACCGAGCTGCATGCGCAGGCTGCGGTGGCGTTTGCCTTGCAGGATTAAGCCGACCGACGCAGGCGCGCCATGCTCAGGGTGTCGACGAAGACGCCATCACGCAGGGCGTAATCGCGCAGCCGCCCTTCGACTTCGAAGCCGAACTTGCGATACAGGTTATGCGCGGCTTCGTTGTCGGCATACACCGTGAGTTCGACACGGTGCAGGTTCATCCAGTTGTCGGCTACATCCAGCGCAGCGGCCAACAACCGCGAGCCCACACCTTTGCCTTGCCAAGCCGTGGCCACGCCCATGCCGAACGATCCCACATGGGCCTGGCGTACGCGCAGGTACTGTTCCAGGCCAAGCTGGCCAATCACTTCCCCCCCATGCAGCGCCACCAGTTGGAGCCGCCGCTCGTTGTCCATCACCAGGCGTTTGCGCCAGGTTTCAGCGGACTGGAAAGGCATCTGCAGCACCTGACGGCACACGGCCGGCTCGTTGTAGAGCGTCGCGACGCCTTCAAGGTGGGCTTCGGTAAAGCGCTGGATCACGATATGGGGTTCAGGCGGGTGCATTGTGTTTCATCCTTTGAAAAACAAGTGGCCGCCCAGTGTAGGGGTGGCTCTATCGGCGGTGCAACGCCGCCAACCGCCACACCCGCGCAATATCCGCCGACCGCTCCCGCAACAAGCGCGGTGCCTCACTGCACGCCTGCTCCAGGCTCATCGGCCCGGAGGGCAAAGCAAAAGCCGCCGCCACCCCATGGGCGTACATCTGCTCGTAGCCCTCGCCCAGGGTGCCGGCGATCACGATGACAGGGACGTTGTGCCGGTGAGCGATACGCGCCACACCAAACGGGGTTTTGCCCCGCAGGGTCTGGGCGTCGAAGCGGCCTTCGCCGGTGATCACCAGGTCGGCGCCGCGTACGGCTTCGTCGAGGCCCACCAGTTCGGCCACCACCTCCACACCGGCGCGGAACTGTGCGCCCAGAAAGGCCTTGGCGGCGAAGCCCAGGCCACCGGCGGCACCGCTGCCGGGCTCGTCGCGCACGTCCCTGGGCAGGACCTGGGCGCAATGGTCGGCAAAGTGGCCAAGGGCGGCGTCCAGCTGTTGGACTTGCTCGGGGTTGGCGCCTTTCTGCGGGCCGAAAATCGCCGAGGCGCCGTGGGGACCGCATAACGGATTGTTCACGTCGGCGGCGATGTCGAAACGCACTTGGGCCAGGCGCGGGTCCAGTTGCTCGAGGCTGATACGTGCCAGTTGGCCCAACGCCAGGCCACCCGGTGCCAGGGCCTGATCTTCGGCGTCGAACAGTTGCACACCAAGGGCCTGCATGGCCCCCGCGCCGCCGTCGTTGGTCGCGCTGCCACCAATCGCCAGGATGATGCGTTGGGCGCCAGCATCCAGGGCCGCGCGGATCAGTTCGCCGGTGCCATAGGTGGTGGTCCGGCATGCATCGCGCTGGCCTGGCGGCACCCGTTGCAGGCCACTGGCCTCGGCCATTTCGATGATGGCGGTGTGGCTGTCGGCCAACCAGCCCCAACGCGCGTCAACCGTCGCGCCGAGCGGGCCGCGTACGCGCTGGTGACGCAGCTCGCCATTGCACGCCGCAAGCACCGAATCCACCGTACCTTCACCGCCATCCGCCATCGGGCACTGGATCAACTGTGCATCCGGCCAGACCTGGGCCAAGCCTTCGGCAATGGCCTGGGCGACGCCGTCGGCACTCAGGCTGTCCTTGAACGAGTCGGGGGCGATGATGATTTTCATGGGCTTTCTCCGGTTTTTATGACGCCCATGCTGCCAGTTGGCTCCGGGAATAACGCCGGTCCGATGCACAAGTGCGGGTGGGGTTTGTTGTTCATTCGGACAAAGGCTGGGGCAATAGCTGCACGCCAAGGTACAGCGCGAGCATGCCATCGAGGGTCAGCGGGTCGACGCCGCTCAGCTCGGCGATGCGTTCCATGCGGTAGCGCAGGCTGTTACGGTGGATACCCAAGGCATCGGCGCAAGCCTGGCTTTGCCCATCGTGATCGCACCAGCTGCGCAACGTGGCCAGGAGTTGGCCGTTACTGTCTTTGGCCAGCACTTTGCGCAAGGGGTTGAGCAGCTCGTCCAGCGCATCGTCGTTGCGATGGCGCCACAGCATCACCGGCAGACGGTAACGGTTGAGGGTCAACAGGCGCGACTGGGGCAAGATATCTCGCCCATAGGCCAACAAATCGCCGACCCTGCGGTAGCATCGACGCAATCCCGCCAGCCCATCGGCCTGCCCGCCAACGGCGACGCGCAGGATGTTCCAGCCCAGGCCCTGAAGCTTCTCCAGCAGGCGCAGGTTGTCCACCGGCACGGCTGCCGGTCGGCACCACAGCAGGGAAAACTGCGCCGAGCTCACACACCAGCTGTCCGGGTAGCGCGATGTCAGCCAGGCACTCAAGGCCTCCGCCGATTGCCCCACCCCCAATTCGAACAGGTAAGGCGTGCGTGCCATCTGCGGTTTGAGCCCCAGTTGTTGGGCTTCGTCCACCAGGCGGGGAGAGTCGCCGCTGTCAGCCAGCAACAAGGCGAGCAGATCGTCGCAGCGCTGGCGCCGCCATTGTTGTTCAACCTGCTGGTGACGCTGGCTGACCAACATTTCGGCGGTCATGCGCACCAGCTCGGCATAGGTGCGCAGCCCTTCCGGTTCGCCGGTGATGCCCAGCACGCCGATCAGGCGCTGGTCATGCATCAGCGGCAGGTTGATACCGGGCTGTACGCCTTTGAGGTGCTTGGCAGTCTGCCCATCGATCTCGACCACGCGGCCATTGGCCAATACCAGTTGCGCCCCTTCGTGGCGGGTGTTGATGCGTTCGGGCTCACCACTGCCGAGGATCAGGCCCTGGCTGTCCATGACGTTGACGTTGTGGGGCAGGATCGCCATGGTGCGGTCGACGATATCCTGCGCCAAGTCATGATCCAGCTCGAACATGGGGCCATCTCCTGGAAAGAAGTCGTTGAAAGGGAGGGTTGTTCATCGGCACAGCGCAAACGATGCTTCACTGTGCGCGAGCACAAAGACAGCACCCCGCCAGGTGGCCGAGACTCGTTGGGCGATCAACGTTACCTGCGCATCGCGAAAAATCATAATAAAGAGAGATCCCCATGTCACAGAGCGCCGCTGCCACACTGGCCACCGATGACGATAAAAACGCCATCTACAAGCGCATCACCCTGCGCCTGATTCCCTTCATCTTCATCTGCTATCTGTTCAACTACCTCGACCGGGTAAACGTTGGCTTTGCCAAGTTGCAGATGCTCGATGCCTTGAAGTTCAGCGAAACCGTCTACGGCCTTGGCGCCGGGATTTTCTTTATCGGCTACGTGCTGTGCGGCGTGCCGAGCAACCTGGCGTTGACCAGGTTCGGCCCACGACGCTGGATTGCATTGATGATGATCGTCTGGGGCACGCTGTCGACCTGCCTGTTGTTTGTCACCACGCCGACGCACTTCTATACCTTGCGCCTGTTTACCGGTGCCGCAGAAGCGGGCTTCTTTCCCGGCGTGGTGTTGTACCTCTCGCAGTGGTTCCCGACGTTCCGCCGTGGTCGCATCATGGCCTTGTTCATGTCGGCGATCCCGGTCTCCGGCTTGCTCGGCAGCCCGTTCTCCGGCTGGATTCTCAACCACTTCGCTGCCGGCCAAGGCGGCCTCGCGGGCTGGCAGTGGATGTTCCTGCTGCAAGGCATCCCGACCGTGATCCTCGGCGCCCTCGCCTACTTCCTGCTCAGTGACAGCTTCGCCAACGCCAAGTGGCTCAAGCCCCACGAGCGCGCGGTGCTGGAGGCCGACCAAGCGACGGATTTGGCGAACAAGCCGAAAACCACCACGGACTCCCTGGGAGAAGTGTTCAAGAATCCGGCGATCTGGGCTTTCGGCCTGATCTACTTCTGCATCCAGAGCGGCGTGTACGCGATCAACTTCTGGCTGCCGTCGATCATCAAGAACCTGGGGTTCAGCGATAACCTGGTGATTGGCTGGCTCAGCGCGATTCCCTATCTGCTGGCCGCGGTGTTCATGTTGCTGGTGGGCCGCTCCGCCGACCTGCGCAAGGAGCGGCGCTGGCACTTGGTGGTGCCGATGCTGATGGGCGCAATCGGCTTGGTCATCGCGGTGAATTTCGCCACCACGCCGGCCATTGCGATTCTTGGCCTGACCATCGCGACCATGGGCGCCCTCACCGGCCTGCCGATGTTCTGGCCGGTGCCGACCGCCATGCTCAGCGCAGGCGCAGCAGCCGGTGGCTTGGCGCTGATCAACTCCATGGGCCAGATGGCCGGCTTCCTCAGCCCGTATATCGTCGGCTTTGTGAAGGATGCCACCGGGTCGACGGATATGGCGCTGTACTTGCTGGCTGCGGTGATTGTCGCGGGCAGTGTGCTGGCGTTACGCATGACGCGGACCTTGAAGGCCTGACGCCGCTTATGTAGGAGCGAGCTTGCTCGCGAAAAACCTCAACGATAACGCGTGTTTCCTGAATCAACGCGGCGCCTGTGAGTTTTTCGCGAGCAAGCTCGCTCCTACAGAAGGCGAGGTACGCTTAACTGGGAGACCCGTTTGCCGGGCGACAGCGCTACAGCAGACCGCCGCCGTCGATATCGATCACGGCACCGGTCATAAAGCTATTCTCCATGGCCAGCACATACCCGGCCGCCACCTCCTCCGCTTGCCCCACGCGCCCTACCGGCAACGCGCCGCCCGCCTTGGCAAACATCGCCAGCCGTTGTTCTTCAGCCAGCCCGGCATACGCCGGTGTGTCGATCACGCCTGGGCTGATCACATTGACCCGACGCGGTGCCAGCTCCTTGGCCAGTTGCTTGCCCAATGCTTCAGTGGCGGCGTTGATACCGGTCTTGATGAACTGCCCCGGTGCCAATTTTCTCCCCAACTGGCCAGAGGTCAGGCTGATGCTGCCGCGCTCATGCATAAAAGGCAGGGCCAACTGGATGGCGCGCAGTGAACCCCAGAGCTTCACGTTGAAATTGTCCTGGGCTTCGTCCAGGTCCGTTTCGACCAGGGGTTTGGCCCGTACCGAAGGGCCCGAGGTATAGACCAGGTGGTCAAAGCGCCCCACGCGTTCGAACAGTTGCTGGAGGGAGTTGGCGTCGGTCACGTCCACCGGTTCGCTGCGCACGCCGTTATCGACGCCGGAGGACAGGCGTCGGCCGGCCAACACCACCTGCGCACCACGTGCGGTCGCCGCCTTGGCCACGGCGGCACCGATACCGCTGCTGCCGCCGATTACGATCACGGTTTGACCGCTGAGGGAGGATGTCATGGGGAAATGTCCTGGGTTAGAAAGTGAGCGTTCATCTTCCCAGCTTGGCAATCGACGAAAAATCCCGGTAAAACGACAGGATCTTTAAAGGATTTTTATAAATGAGCTCGATTCTCGACCTGGAAGTCTTTGTTCGCACCGCCGACACCGGCAGCCTGTCTGCCGCCGCGCGCAGCCTGGGGCTGAGCCCGGCCGCCGCCAGCATCGCCCTCAAGCGCCTGGAAACCCGCCTGGGCAGTCGCCTGCTGGCGCGCTCCACACGCAGCATGCGCCTGACCGAAGAGGGTCGGCGTTACCTCGACAGCGTGCGCGAGGCGCTGGCGACGCTGGCCGAGGGTGAGCAAGCGCTCAGGCAGCAAAGCCACGGCCTGACCGGGTTGTTGCAGTTGGCGGCGCCGTCGGATTTCGGGCGCAACGTGGTACTGGGCTGGCTGGATGCGTTCAAGCTCGAGCACCCCAACATCCGTTTGCAATTGATGCTCAACGACAGCAATGCCGACCTGTTCCGCGAAACCGTCGACATCGCCCTGCGTTTCGGTGTCCCCCGGGACTCCAGCCTGGTGGCGCTGCCGGTGGTGCCCGATCATCGACGCATCCCCTGCGCCAGCCCCGACTACCTGGCGCGCCATGGTACGCCGCGCACCCCGACGGAGCTGGCGCAACACAACACGCTGCGCTACATGCGCCAGGGGCGCGCCAACAACACCTGGTACTTTCGCCAAGGCGCCGTGCTCCAGGAAGTCGAGGTGACGGGCGATTACCTGAGCGATGACGGTGAAATCGTGCGGCGCTGGGCATTGGCCGGCCATGGCATCGCCTATAAGGCCAACCTGGATATCGCCCGCGACCTCAAGGCCGGACGCCTGGTGCAACTGCTGCCGGACTGGCAGGGCGAACCGACGCCGTTCAACCTGATGTGCCCCCACCGCCTGCAAGTGTCGGAGCGGGTGAAGGTGTTGCACCGTTTTTTACAGGTGCGCTGCCAGGCCTTGCTGAACGAATGAAGAAACGCGCGCAGGGCTTGTTCCAGAGCCTGCGAGTCTGGTATTGCATAACGTACATTTGCGCGTTTCGAGGAGCTTTCCATGATTTACCGCACACTGGGCCAGTCCGGCTTGAAGGTCAGCGCGCTGACCCTGGGCACTATGATGTTTGGCGAACAGACCAGCACCGAGGACTCGCTGCGCATCATCGACAAGGCCTGGGACCAGGGCATCAACTTTATCGACACGGCCGACGTCTACACCGGCGGGCGCTCCGAAGAAATCGTCGGTGAGGCCATCGTGCGTCATCGCGAGGACTGGGTGGTGGCCTCGAAAGTCGGCATCGGCCCCGTCGACGGCGTGCCCAATCGCAGCGGTTTGAACCGCAAGCGGATTTTCAACGCGCTGGAAGCCAGCCTGAGGCGCCTGGACACGGATTACCTGGACATCTACTACCTGCACCGCGAAGACCACGGCACGCCGCTGGAGGTGACCGTGTCGGCGATCGGCGACCTGATTCGCCAAGGCAAGATCCGCTATTGGGGCCTGTCCAACTACCGGGGCTGGCGCATTGCCGAGGTGATCCGCGTGGCCGAGCGCCTGGGTGTCGACAAGCCGATCATCAGCCAACCGCTGTACAACATCGTCAATCGCCAGGCCGAGGTCGAACAGCTCACCGCCGCCGCCGCGTACGGCCTGGGCGTGGTGCCTTACAGCCCATTGGCCCGGGGCGTGCTCAGCGGCAAGTATGCGCCCGACGTCACCCCTGAACCGGGCAGCCGCGCCGCGCGCCAGGACAAACGCATCCTGGAAACCGAATGGCGCGTAGAGTCACTGCGAATTGCCCAGCAGATCCAGCACTACACCCAAGGGCGCGGTGTGGGGATGGTCGAGTTTGCGATTGCCTGGGTGCTGAACAACTCGGCAGTGAGTTCGGCGATCGTCGGGCCTCGTACCGAAGCCCAGTGGGACGCCTACACCGGAGCGCTGGATGTGCACATCAGCGCTGAGGATGAAGCGTTCATTGACTCACTGGTGACACCGGGGCATTCGTCGACGCCGGGGTTCAATGACGTGGGCCACTTCGTCTCCGGGCGAATCGCGCGACCTTGAGCCGACGCCCATCGCTTGGATGTGCGCCGCTGGCTCAGTCCAGCGGCACATCCAGGCTGACCTTGACCCGGTCCATCACCACGATGCTGCGGAACCACTTGATATTGCGGTTCTCGTAGAACAACTGCCGGGCCAGGGTCTCGTATGCCTTCATGGTCTCCACCACGATCACCAACATGAAATCCGCATCGCCAGTGACGTAATAGCACTGCTGCACCTGGGGAATCGACATCTGCGCCTTGAGTACATCAAGGTCTTCGATGTGCGTGCGTTCGGCGTGCACCTCCACCAGGATCGTGATCGGCTTGCCCAGCGCCTCCTGGTTGACCACCGCCGTATTAGCCGTGATCACCCCGCTCTGCTGCATGCGTTTGATTCGCCGCTGCACGGCAGCCGTCGACAAGTTGACCTGCTCGCCAATCACCCGCAGGGCGGTGGTGTTGTCATGTTGCAGGTGCTTGAGAATCGCCACATCGAATGCGTCGAGGGGTGGCTGCGGGGGGATGGACATCCGTACGAACCCTGGGTGTGAGAAAATTTCCCATAAGATGCCCCAAAACAGAGCAAACGTCTCAGCTCAAAAGCAATATATTCCCAGCCTGAAATCCCCCCTCTTTTTTAGCTATCGGTTTTCGCGAGGACAGCGTGTCTAAAGGTGTTGTGTTATCGGTATCGGCCTCGGTGTTATTTGCCGTGATGTATTACTTCACGTCATTGCTCACGCCATTGAGCGGCCTGGAGATTTTTGGCTGGCGCATGTTGCTGACCGTGCCGTGCATGACGGTGTTCATGCTCGTTACTGGCGAATGGCGACGGGTGTGGGAACTGTTGCGCAGGTTGGCGGCCCAGCCACGGCTGATTGCCGGGGTGGTGGTGTCCTCGGCTTTGCTCGGGGTGCAACTGTGGCTGTTTATGTGGGCGCCGCTCAACGGGCGCAGCCTGGACGTGTCGGTGGGGTACTTCCTGCTGCCGCTGACCATGGTGCTGATCGGGCGCCTGGTGTATGGCGAACGCCTTTCGCGCCTGCAACAGATTGCCGTGGTCTTCGCCGCCCTGGGGGTGCTGAACGAGTTGTATCAGGCGGGCGGTTTTTCCTGGGCCACGTTGGTGGTGATCATCGGCTACCCGGTGTATTTCGTTGTGCGCAAATACCTGGCAACCGACCACTTGGGCGGGTTGTGGCTGGACATGGCGTTGATGCTGCCGGTGGCCTGGTGGTTCGTGCAAAGCGGCGAACAAGGCTTCGCGGTGCTGGATGCCTATCCGAAGCTGTACGCACTGATCCCGATGCTGGGCTTGATCAGCGCTTCGGCGCTGGTGAGCTATATCATTGCCAGCCGCTTGCTGGCGTTCAGCCTGTTCGGCCTGCTCAGCTATGTGGAGCCGGTGTTGCTGCTCGGCGTGGCGTTGCTGCTGGGTGAAGGGATCAAGGCCGGGCAATGGCTGACGTACATTCCGATCTGGCTGGCGGTGATGGTGCTGGTATATGAAGGCTTCAAGCACCTGGTGCGCCAGCGAAAAGCCTGACGCCAGGCAAAAAAAATCGCCCGGCCGAGGCAGACCTCGACCGGGCGGTTTTTTGTTCAGTCGGCGGTCAATACACCGCGACGTACCTGGTCACGCTCGATCGACTCGAACAACGCCTTGAAGTTGCCCTCCCCGAACCCATCGTCGCCCTTACGCTGGATGAATTCGAAGAACACCGGGCCCATCAGGGTTTCCGAGAAAATCTGCAGCAACAGGCGCTTGTCGCCTTCAATGGACGAGCCGTCCAACAGAATGCCACGCGCTTGCAGTTGGTCCACGGGTTCGCCGTGGTTCGGCAGGCGGCCTTCGAGCATTTCGTAGTAGGTGTCCGGCGGTGCCGTCATGAAACGCATGCCCATGCGCTTCAACGCGTCCCAGGTCTTGACCAGGTCGTCGGTGAGGAACGCCACGTGCTGGATGCCCTCGCCGTTGAACTGCATCAGGAACTCTTCGATCTGCCCTGCGCCCTTGGACGACTCTTCGTTCAACGGGATGCGGATCATGCCATCCGGGGCGCTCATGGCCTTGGAAGTCAGGCCGGTGTATTCACCCTTGATGTCGAAGTAGCGGGCTTCACGGAAATTGAACAGCTTCTCGTAGAAGTTGGCCCAGTAAGCCATGCGCCCGCGGTACACGTTGTGGGTCAAGTGATCGATGACCTTGAGGCCGGCGCCTACCGGGTTGCGCTCCACGCCTTCGAGGTACACGAAATCGATGTCATAGATCGAGCTGCCCTCACCGAACCGGTCGATCAGGTACAGCGGTGCTCCGCCAATCCCCTTGATGGCCGGCAGGTTCAGTTCCATCGGCCCGGTTTCGATATGGATCGGTTGCGCGCCCAACTCCAGGGCACGGTTGTAGGCTTTTTGTGAATCCTTGACGCGAAACGCCATGCCACACACCGACGGGCCGTGTTCGGCGGCGAAATACGAGGCGATGCTGTGGGGCTCGTTGTTGAGGATCAGGTTGATCTCGCCCTGGCGATACAGCTCCACGTTCTTGGAACGGTGGGTCGCGACCTTGGTGAAGCCCATGATCTCGAAGATCGGTTCCAGGGTGCCGGGGGTGGGCGATGCGAATTCAATAAATTCAAAGCCCATCAGGCCCATCGGGTTTTCGTATTGGTCTGCCATGTTCGGCGCCTCATCATGCTTATGATTAACGGATATCAATTGCCAGCAAGGATGAAGCGCGAGGGCGGTGCACACGAGAGGCCCCGCACGCTGCGGGCGAGGAAATCACCAAAGATGAGGGGGGAGCCGAGTAGCTTCATGGTTACATCAGTCTCTGACGGCCGAGGCTTGCGTGAGCGCAAGTCCATATTCTTGTATGCGTAAATCGATTCTACACAGCGTAACCGAGTTTGTCCGTACTCTTATCAAATCCCCATTGCCCTGACCCGCGCAAGGGGTTTGTTGCACAGGTAGATCCCCAGCAGGATGACCGCGCCCCCCATCAGCATCGGCGCAGTCAGAGGCTCTCCCAGCAGCAATGCGCCACAGATCACGGCCGTCAGCGGATTGAGCGCGATAAATACCCCGGAACGTGTCGCACCAATGCGCCGGATACCCTCGTAGTAGCCGATATACGCCAGGGCCGAGCCCAGCACACCCAGGTACAGCAAGCTCAAGAGTTGTGGCAGATGAACGTTGCCGAGTGCTGCGGTGGTGAAGCTTCCCGTGGCCAACGTGGCAGTGCCCAGCATCGACGTCCCCAGCAATATCGACCAGGTCACCGTCTGCAAGGGGCCCAGGCTTTGGTTGAGTCCACGAGACAGCAGCGAGTAGACGCCCCACCCCGCCACGCAGCCGAGAATGAGCAGGTCGCCGATCCAGGCGTGGCTGGCCCCCTGCAACACGTGCGGGTTGCGGCTGACGATCACCGCCGCCGCGCCAACCAGGCACAACACGATGCCCAGCCACTGGGCGCGACCCAGGCGCTCCTTGAACCACAGCCAGGACGCCAGGCCGATCACCGCCGGGTTCAGCGCGACGATCAGTGATGCCCGCGAAGCATTGATGTACTGCAGCCCATAGAAGAAGCACAGGTTGTAGAAAAAGATCCCAAAAAACCCCAATACCGCCAACCGTGCCAGTTGGCGGGGGCTTGGGCGTACCAGCGCAATGCGCGCGCAAGCCAGGTACAGCAGCAGCGCCAGGCTCGCCAGGAGAAAACGCAGGCTGGCGGCCAGCAATGGATTGATCTGATCGGCCAGGTAACGCCCGGCGACGAAGGTGCCGCCCCAGACCATGGTAACGGCGGCGAGTTTGCAGTAAGTCAGGCGATCCGGGCTGGGGCTCATAGAAAGTTGCTCGAGGGGCGAAAGAATGCAGTTATTCTTTTGCTAATACTTCCTCATCGTAAAATGAGTGTTTGCTCATGACCCTGACTCAATTGGAAATCTTTGCCCTGGTTGCCGAGCTGCAAGGCTTTACCAGTGCGGCCCACCGGCTGGGCATCAGCCAATCCGCGGTATCCCACGCCATCAAGGCGCTGGAGCAGGAGTTGGGCGTGGAACTGTTTCGACGTCACCAAACCCTGGTGGAGCCGAGCGATATTGGCCAGCAATTACTCGGGCGCGCCCGTGCCATGCTGGGCCTGGCCAACACCCTGCAACAGGAGGCCGCCGATGCTCGAGGCATGAAGCGCGGCACCTTGCGCATCGGTTCGTTTGGGCCCACCGCGTCAAATCGCTTGCTGCCGAGCATTCTCAGGCGGTTTCGCGCAGCGCATCCCGGCATCGAAGTGCACGTGGACGAGGGGCCTGATCGGCAAGTACTCCAGTGGCTGGATGAGCGGCGTATCGACGTCGGTTTCGTGGTACTGGAACAAGAGCGCCTCGACACCTTTGCGGTGTTCGAAGACCAGTTGGTGGCGCTGTTGCCCGCCGATCATCCCCTGGCCGCACGAGAGGCCCTGACCCTGCGAGACCTGTGTGACGATCCGTTCATTCTCACCGAGGCCGGCTCCTCGGAGTTGGTCACTCGCCTGTTCAGCGCGGCCCGGTTGCAGCCGAAGGTACGCTATCGCTGCGCCCAACTGCTCAGCACCCTGGAAGCGGTCAGTCGTGGCGATGGCCTGAGCATCGTGGCAGAAGCCTCGTTACCGCAGGCAAGCGACCCGCGTTATGTCAAACGCGCGTTGTCACCCCGCGTGCCGCGCCAGATCGGCCTGGCCGTGCTGGACCGGCGCCAGTCGTCTCCTGCCACGCTGGCCTTTATCGCGATGGCACAGGCCCCGGGAATGGCGAGCATATTTCCAGCCGGCCATCTATCATCGACGCATCCCTGACCGGCCTACCGGTACATTCCCCCACTGTGTAACAGGCCGTAGAACTCATGCCGCTCACCGTCCAAGGTCCTCGAAAGCCCTTCACACGCTACTCGATCAGTGCATTGTCCGGGCTGCTGCCGATCCTGCTGGGTGTCGTCATCCTGTACTGGCAAGCCGAAGGCACGCTTGAACAGAGCACGGCCCAGACGGCCCAGGAGGCCGTGCGCCAGTTCGACCTGATGCTCGACAACACCGCACTGGCGGCCCAAGCCTTGCTCCCGCTGGCCGGCCAACCCTGCGACGCCGCTACGCAATTGGCCTTGCGCGAACAGGTCACGCGCCGACCGTTCGTACGCGCCACCACCTTGTCCTGGCAGGAAAACATCTATTGCAGCTCATTGTTCGGCAGCCACTACGCATCGCAGGTCAATCCGGATGATTATGTGGACGGTCGCCTGTGGTTGATGAATGGCAACCCGGTCACACCGGATACCGCGCTGCTGGTCTATCGCCTGGTCGAAGGCGACCAAGGTGCCTTTGCCTCGATCGATGGCTACCACCTGACCAACGCCCTGCGCCTGATCAGCCGCTATGCGCAATTGGTCCTGCAAGTGGGCCCCCATTGGCTGGACGCTGAGGGCAACGTGCATGACACGGCCGTGCCGCAGTTCGCGGTGGCCCACCACCACCTGGTCTCGCCGCGCTATCACTACAGCGTCGAAGCCGGTATGCCGGCGGGTGAAACCTGGCGTTATATGCAAGCGCGCTACCCGGCGATGTTCAGCCTGGTCGTGTTCTTCGGCATCCTGGCGGGCCTGCTTGCGCACTGGCTGCAAAAACGCGTGTCGGCCCCCTCCCATGAGTTACAGCGCGCGTTGGGGGCCAACGAGTTCATGCCTTATTTTCAACCCGTGGTCCGCGGCGATACCCGCCAGTGGGCGGGCTGTGAAGTGCTGATGCGCTGGAAACACCCCAAGGAAGGCCTGGTGCGCCCCGACCTGTTCATTCCGCTGGCCGAGGATTGCGGCCTGATCGTACCGATGACCCGCGCGCTGCTACGCCAAACAGCCGCGCAACTGGCGCCCCATGCCGCGCGCTTCAGCCCAGGCTTTCATATCGGCGTGAATATTACCGCCCGCCACTGCGAGGACCTGGCGCTCGTGGAAGACTGCCGGGAGTTTCTGGCGGCCTTCACGCCTGGCCAGGTCACACTGGTACTGGAGCTGACCGAACGTGAGTTGATCGAGCCCACGGACATCACCCGCCGCCTGTTCGACGCCTTGCATGCGCTGGGCGTCATGATCGCCATCGACGACTTCGGCACGGGTCATTCCAGCCTGGGTTACTTGCGTAACTTCAATGTGGACTACTTGAAGATCGATCAAAGTTTTGTCGCCATGATCGGTGTGGACGCGCTCTCGCGGCACATCCTGGACAGCATCATAGAACTGTCCGTCAAGCTCGACCTGGGCATCGTTGCCGAAGGCGTGGAAACAGCAGAGCAATGTGAATACCTTGCCGCACACGGTGTGCACTTCCTACAGGGTTATCTGTTTGGTCGTCCTTTACCTTGTGATGAATTCATTAAATCCCTGGCCCGCCATTGAATAGCCAGCGACTAATACGATGAAATAATGTTGTTCAGACAAAAGACATGATTTACTCATGACGGATTAACTACTACAATTTTTCTTGCCTGTGCAGAAGTCCGCAGGACGGCTTTTTCCTCGAGTCGCCTTAACGCGCTTGGCTTGTAGCTTTGTCTGCAGTTGATATCAGTCAAATACACTATTGGAGTACAGATTTTGTCCAGACTCGCCGAATTTCGCGCAGCAGAAAAAGCCCTTCAAGAACAGCTTGCCCAGCTGGAGTCCTTGAAGAACGATGCCGGCCTGAAGAAAGAAATCGAATTCGAAGAAAAGCTTCAAGCGCTCATGAAGAGCTATGGCAAAGGGCTGCGCGATATCATCTCGATCCTCGATCCCAACCTGGGCAAGGCCGGTGCGTCGGTTGTCGCCGCACCAAAACAGCGCCGCGCACGCGTGGTCAAGGTTTACCAAAACCCGCACACCGGCGAACTGATCGAAACCAAGGGCGGCAATCACCGCGGCCTGAAAGCCTGGAAAGAACAGTATGGCGCCGCCACTGTAGACTCCTGGCTTCGCGGCTGATCCACCGCACTAACAAAAAGCCTCGCATAAGCGAGGCTTTTTATTTTCGAGTTCGAAAACGAACTTAAATAACATTTCATTCGGTTCAAAAACGATTGATGTAACGCCATCAAAGTTTCAAGCTGTCACGCACCGAACTGACTTCATCCTTGCTCGCTTCGTAAGCTTGCGCTTGGCCCGCGTATGAAAATACATAGGCTTTATCGACATCAACAGCGCCCACCAATGTTTGCGACAGCACATGCCGCCCGTTTTCGGTAATCACGCAAGTAGTTTCGAGCGCATCGAGGCGACTCAACGTCGTGGGGTGCATCTTGGTGCAAACGCTTTGATAACCGCCTTGGGCAAAATCCTTCTGGATGGATTTACGCATTTCCAGCAATACCCCCTGAAGATTAACTTTATGCCCGGCCTCGATCGGCGTGCCAGTCAACTCCATGACCATCAGGGTGCTGCCGTTTTCATCGTTCTTGATGGCCCGTTGGCGCGACACGGTGGCAGGGTTGGCGGGTGCCTGGTCGTCGGGCACCACCTCCTCCACCTGCCAGCCACTGGGCCAATGAATTTCCGGGTCGGCCGCCAGCACAAAGGGGCTGCCCATCAGCAAACACAAGGAACTCAACAGCGGTCTACGAAATTCGATCATTGCAAAAAACGCCCAAGGTTCAAGCGACAAAGTTTGAGCCTCGGCACCCACGGGCCGCAAGGTCCGTGTGGGCTTTTTCATTTGGCGCTGCGCGCAGGCCTTGCGTATCATGGTTCGGCTGCACGGATGCCAGCCGCAAGCCAAGGGACCGCTCATCTCACATCGAGCCGCATTTGCCCGATTTTTTCCTGGAGGGCCCATGAGCCTGCACGATCTGAACACTTTCCCGGGCGTCACCGCCCAACCTGACACCGCCACCGCGAACTTCGTGTTCAACCACACCATGCTGCGGGTCAAGGACATCACCAAATCGCTGGATTTCTACACCCGCGTACTGGGTTTCTCCCTGGTTGAAAAACGCGACTTCCCGGAAGCCGAATTCAGCCTGTACTTCCTGGCGTTGGTGGATAAGGCCCAGATCCCGGCCGACGCTGCCGAGCGCACCCAGTGGATGAAGTCGATCCCAGGCATCCTGGAACTGACCCACAACCATGGCACCGAAAACGATGCCGACTTTGCCTACCACAACGGCAACACCGATCCGCGCGGCTTTGGCCATATCTGCATTTCGGTGCCGGATATCGTGGCGGCATGCGAACGTTTCGAAGCCTTGGGTTGCGATTTCCAGAAGCGCCTGACCGATGGTCGCATGAAAAGCCTGGCGTTCATCAAGGACCCGGATGCGTACTGGGTTGAGATCATTCAGCCAGCGCCGCTGTAAACGAAAAAACCCCATGATCGCTCATGGGGTTTTTCATTTCCGGGCCCGGATTTACGCCGGAGCGGACGTCCGAATCAGGTGATCGAACGCACTCAGGGAAGCCTTGGCGCCCTCTCCAACCGCGATCACAATCTGCTTGTACGGCACCGTGGTCACGTCACCGGCAGCGAATACACCGGGCAATGAGGTTTCGCCACGGGCGTCGACAATGATCTCGCCACGGGGCGTCAGCTCCACGGTGCCTTTGAGCCAGTCGGTGTTGGGCAGCAAGCCGATCTGCACAAAGATGCCTTCCAACTCGAGGGTCTTGAACTCGCCGCTGTCGCGATCCTTGTATGCCAGGCCGGTGACTTTCTGGCCATCCCCCTTGACTTCACTGGTCAACGCGCTGGTGATCACGTCAACGTTGGGCAGGCTGTACAACTTGCGTTGCAGCACCGCATCGGCGCGCAGCTTGCTGTCAAACTCGAGCAGCGTGACGTGGCTGACGATACCTGCCAGGTCAATGGCGGCTTCGACGCCGGAGTTACCGCCGCCAATCACGGCCACGCGCTTGCCTTTGAACAGCGGGCCATCGCAGTGCGGGCAAAAACACACGCCCTTGGCCTTGTATTCCTGCTCCCCCGGCACACCCATTTCGCGCCAGCGGGCGCCAGTGGCCAGGATCACTGTCTTGGACTTGAGCGTCGCACCGCTTTCAAAGCGAATTTCGTGCAGCTCACCGGCATTTTTCGCCGGGATCAGGCTGCTGGCGCGCTGCAGGTTCATGATGTCGACGTCGTACTGGCGCACATGGGCTTCGAGCGCGCTGGCCAGTTTCGGCCCTTCGGTTTCCTGTACCGAAATAAAGTTCTCGATGGACATGGTGTCCAGCACCTGACCGCCGAAACGTTCGGCTGCCACGCCAGTACGGATGCCTTTGCGCGCTGCGTAGATGGCGGCTGCCGAACCGGCCGGGCCACCACCGACGACGAGTACATCAAAGGCGTCCTTGGCGCTGATTTTCTCAGCGGCTTTTTCGATGCCGCTGGTGTCGAGCTTGGCGAGGATTTCTTCCAGGCCCATGCGGCCTTGACCGAAGTTCACCCCGTTGAGGTAGACACTGGGCACCGCCATGATCTGGCGCTCATCGACTTCCGCCTGGAACAGCGCGCCGTCGATGGCGACGTGGCGTATGTTCGGGTTCAGCACAGCCATCAGGTTCAGCGCCTGGACCACGTCCGGGCAGTTCTGGCAGGACAGCGAGAAGTACGTCTCGAAGCTGAACTCGCCTTTAAGGGCGCGAATCTGTTCAATCACTTCGACACTGGCCTTCGACGGGTGGCCACCGACTTGCAGCAGGGCCAACACCAACGAAGTGAATTCATGACCCATGGGGATACCGGCGAAACGCAGTCTGATATCGGCACCCGGGCGGTTGATGGAGAACGACGGCTTGCGCGCATCATCGCCATCGGTTTTCAGGGTAATCAGCGTGGTGAGGCTGGTTACGTCCTGCAAAAGGGCAAGCATTTCCTGGGATTTCGCGCCGTCGTCGAGGGAGGCGACGATCTCGATCGGCTGGGTGACCCGTTCCAGGTATGACTTCAACTGAGCTTTAAGATTGGCGTCCAACATACGGGCGATTTCCTGTTCATTCGGTTTATTGCAGACAAAAAAACGCCCGAGCGAATCTCGCCCGGGCGTTTCGAGGGCGGTGTTGCTTACTTAGGTGCGGTAATCCGCCCTTGATACTTCACAGACTTAGATCTTGCCGACCAGGTCCAGGGACGGCGCCAGGGTGGCCTCGCCTTCTTTCCACTTGGCTGGGCACACTTCACCTGGGTGCGCAGCGACGTACTGGGCTGCCTTGATTTTGCGCAGCAGCTCGGAAGCGTCACGGCCAACACCACCGTCGTTCAGCTCAACGATCTTGATCTGACCTTCAGGGTTGATGACGAAGGTGCCGCGGTCTGCCAGGCCAGCTTCTTCGATCAGTACGTCGAAGTTGCGGGAGATGGTCAGGGTCGGGTCGCCGATCATGGTGTACTGGATCTTGCCGATGGCTGGCGAAGTGTTGTGCCAGGCAGCGTGAGCAAAGTGGGTGTCGGTGGAAACACTGTAGATTTCCACGCCCAGTTTCTGGAACTCGGCGTAGTTGTCAGCCAGGTCTTCCAGCTCGGTAGGGCAAACGAAGGTGAAGTCGGCTGGGTAGAAGAACACTACAGACCATTTGCCTTTCAGGTCAGCGTCGGTCACGTCTACGAAGTTGCCGTTTTTGTATGCGGTAGCTTTGAACGGTTTTACTTGGCTGTTGATGATAGGCATCGTTGACTCTCCGTCAGGGGTTAAGAAGTTGATGAAGTGAATCCTACCCACTCTTCTGGACGATGGCTCATTGGCAAACCTGATGCTGACGATTGGCTTTCTCTATCAGGAAACCGTATTAATAGAAGAAACATCAAATCAGCGCGGGAGTGGCCAAGGTCATGCCGAGAAAGGGTGTTGCTTCAACATAGCGCATGGCCGATTTCATGTCGCTCCAGCCGACGTAACTCATCAGCGACTTCAAATCCCAGCCGCTGCGATGGGCCCAGGTCGCAAAGCCACGGCGCAGGGAGTGACTGGTGTAGTGCTCGGCAGCAATGCCCGCACGCTCAAGGGCCTGGCGCAGCAGCGGAATCACACTGTTGGGGTGCAACCCCTGCTCACCCACGTTGCCCCAGCGGTCGATACCGCGAAATACCGGACCGCGCACCAGGGCCGACGCGCTGAGCCACTCGCTGTAGGCCTGCACCGGGCACAACCTTAGTAAAGCGGGGGTTTGGTAGGTCTTGCCGAGGTTGTCGCGATCGCTTTTGCTGCGTGGCAGATACAGGCTGATGCCGGCTCCGGGCACGGCCTGGACATGCTCGATGCTCAGCCGACATAACTCATCGCTGCGAAACCCCCGCCAGAAGCCCAGCAGGATCAGTGCAGTGTCGCGCTTGGCGCGCAACCATCGAGCTTGATCCTGAGCCTTGCCCGCCTCGATCGCCTCAACCTCAAGGGACGCCACCACTTGCTCCAGATGCTTGAGCTGCAACGGCTCGGCCTGTTTTTCCTGCGCAGGGTGCACGGCGCGAATGCCCTTGAGCACCTTGCGCACGACCGGCGCCTTGGTCGGGTCGGGGAACCCCTGGCTGGTGTGCCATTGCGCCAGCGCCGAGAGCCGCAGTTTCAAGGTGTTGACCGCCAACACCCCGGCGTGCGCCACCAGATAACGCGCCACGCTGTCGCTCGTCGCCGGCAGGAATCCGCCCCAGCTCACTTCGAAGTGCTCGATGGCCGCGCGATAGCTGCGGCGCGTGTTATCGCGGGTGGCTGCGTTGAGGTAACGATCCAGATCGCTCATGAAAGGCCTATTCGTACTGCTATCGGGGGTATCGGCGACTGAAACCTGTTTGACACGGGATAATACGCCAATATCCCATCTGTTA
This sequence comes from Pseudomonas gorinensis, assembly GCF_042015035.1. Taxonomy (NCBI): domain Bacteria; kingdom Pseudomonadati; phylum Pseudomonadota; class Gammaproteobacteria; order Pseudomonadales; family Pseudomonadaceae; genus Pseudomonas; species Pseudomonas gorinensis. Next base: position 3,637,775 of record NZ_CP167125.1, on the reverse strand, counting down.
AATCATGAATTTGAACCCTATTTTATTCGTGATATAGTATGTATCTACATAATACGTACCACAGTACTAAATCGACGGAGACCCCATGGCTCGCGGCGGCATAAACAAAGCAGTAGTTCAAACGGCACGCCTGGCGATCCTTGCCCGCGGCGAGAACCCCAGCATCGATGCCGTGCGCATCGAAATGGGCAATACCGGCTCGAAAACCACGATTCATCGTTATTTGAAAGAATTGGATGAGAGTGAAACCCGCCTGACCATTACCGAAGCCCCCATCGACGAGGAGCTTGGCGAACTGGTGGCGCGCTTGGCCCAGCGCCTGAAAGAGAAAGCCCAGGAGCCGATTGACCTGGCCTTGGCGCAGTTTGAACAGCAGAAGACCGCCCTGCTCGCCCAGATCAATGCGCTGGAAGAGGCCCACAGCCAGCTGCAGCAGCAATTCGATATCCAGGCCGCGGCCCTCGCCGAAGAAAGTGCCGCCCTGCAAACCGCCAGCACCAGCCTGCAGACCGAGCAAACCCGCAACGCCGGCCTCAGCCAGGCGTGCAGTGACTACGAGCTGCGGATCAGTGACAAGGACGAACAGATTCGCTCCCTGGAAGAAAAGCACCTGCATGCCAGGGATGCGCTGGAGCATTACCGCACTGCAATCAAGGAGCAACGCGAGCAGGAACAGCGTCGCCATGAAGGCCAGCTGCAGCAGGTCCAGGCGGAACTGCGCCAGGCCCAGCAAAGCGCCATGGTGCGCCAGGACGAGATCACTCAACTGCACCGCGACAACGAGCGGTTGCTGATCGAGCAACGGGTAACAACGAAGGAACTCAGTGCATTGCAGGAGCAAATCCGCAAGGATCAGGCTCACCAGCTCAAGCTGAGCGAACAGGTCAATCAGATCGACAACGAACGCACCGTGCTTCAGGAGCGCCTGCGCGTCGCAGTACTGGACAGTCAATCACGCCAGGAAGCGCTGATCGCCCACCAGCAGACGAACAAGGCACTGGAACTGGACCTGATCAAGGCCCAGGCCACCATCGACGCGTTGCGCCTGGCGGCCGTCATTGCAACGGCGCCAGAGGCCACGCCTAAAGCCTGATCAGCCAGCCACAGGCGTGCGCATGGTGACGAACTCTTCCGCCGCCGTGGGGTGCACGCCGATGGTTTCATCGAAATGCTGCTTGGTCGCGCCCGCCTTGAGCGCGATCGCCAGGCCCTGCACGATTTCGCCGGCGTCCGGGCCAACCATATGGCAACCCAGCACTTTGTCGGTGTCGGCATCGACCACCAGCTTCATCAAGGTTTTCTCCTGACAGTCTGTCAGCGTCAGCTTCATTGGCCGGAACCGGCTTTCAAAGACCTGCACCGCATGGCCCTTTTCGTTCGCTTCTTCTTCCGTCAGGCCAACGGTGCCGATGTTCGGCAAGCTGAACACCGCCGTCGGGATCATCGCGTAGTCCACCGGGCGATATTGCTCAGGTTTGAACAAGCGACGCGCCACAGCCATGCCCTCGGCCAGCGCGACCGGGGTCAATTGCACGCGCCCTATCACATCGCCAATGGCCAGGATCGACGATTCGGTGGTCTGGTACAGGTCATCCACTTCGACAAAGCCGCGCTTGTCGAGTTTGACGCCAGTGTTTTCCAACCCCAGGTTATCCAGCATCGGACGACGGCCAGTGGCGTAGAACACACAATCGGCTTCCAGCACTCGACCATCTTTCAGCGTTGCCTTGAGGCTGCCATCGGCCTGCTTGTCGATGCGCTCGATATCGGCGTTGAACTGCAGGTCGAGGCCGCGCTTGGTCAGCTCTTCCTTCAAATGCGTACGCACCGAACCGTCGAAACCACGCAGGAACAGGTCGCCGCGATACAACAAGGAAGTGTGGGCCCCCAAGCCATGGAATATCCCGGCGAACTCGACGGCGATATAACCGCCCCCCACCACCAGCACACGCTTGGGCAGCTCTTTCAGGAAAAACGCCTCATTCGAACCGATCGCATGCTCGCGCCCCGGAATCTCAGGGATCTGCGGCCAGCCGCCCGTGGCGATCAGGATATGCTTGGCGGTGAAGCGCTCACCATTGATCTCCACCTGATGCGGGTCGACCAGCCGTGCGTGCCCCTCATGCAGGGTGACGCCGCTATTGACCAGCAGGTTGCGATAGATGCCATTGAGACGGTTGATCTCGCGATCCTTGTTGGCGATCAGGGTCGCCCAATCAAAGTTCGCCTCCCCCAGGGACCAGCCAAAGCCACTGGATTGCTGGAAATCTTCGGCAAAATGCGCGCCGTACACCAACAGCTTCTTCGGCACGCAGCCGACGTTCACGCAGGTACCTCCCAGGTAGCGGCTTTCTGCGACAGCCACCTTGGCACCAAAACCGGCGGCAAAGCGCGCCGCACGAACGCCACCGGAACCGGCGCCAATTACATACAGGTCAAAATCGTAGGCCATTTCACTCTCCTCGGCAGGCCATCAGCATACCGACTTACATGGGGCTGAAAAACGAAAAAGCCACCCGAAGGTGGCTTTCTCTAGCGTTCGTACTTTAAATCAGGCGGGCAACCGTGAATCAGTAAGCCTTGCCAGTCTTGTAGAAGTGCTCGTAGCAGAAGTTGGTCGCTTCGATGTAGCCTTCGGCACCACCGCAGTCAAAGCGGCGACCTTTGAACTTGTAGGCAATCACGCAACCGTCTTTGGCCTGCTTCAACAGGGCGTCGGTGATCTGGATCTCGCCACCCTTGCCTGGCTCGGTTTCTTCGATCAGCTTGAAGATGTCCGGGGTCAGGATGTAACGACCGATGATCGCCAGGTTCGACGGTGCATCTTCCGGTGCTGGCTTCTCGACCATGTCGCGTACGCGGATCAGGCCGTCGCCAATGTCGTCGCCAGCGATCACGCCGTACTTGTTGGTTTCCTGAGGGTCAACCTCTTGAACCGCGACGATGGTGCAACGGTATTTCTGGTACAGCTTGACCATTTGGGTCAGGACGCCGTCGCCTTCCAGGTTTACACACAGGTCATCCGCCAGGACCACGGCGAACGGTTCGTCACCGATCAGTGGGCGGCCGGTGAGGATGGCGTGGCCGAGGCCTTTCATCTGGGTCTGGCGGGTGTAGGAGAACGAGCACTCGTCGAGCAGTTTACGGATGCCGACCAGGTATTTTTCCTTGTCGGTGCCCTTGATCTGGTTTTCCAGCTCGTAGCTGATGTCGAAGTGGTCTTCCAGCGCGCGCTTACCGCGGCCAGTAACGATAGAGATTTCGTTCAAGCCGGCATCCAGTGCCTCTTCGACGCCGTACTGAATCAGTGGCTTGTTCACCACCGGCAGCATCTCTTTGGGCATGGCCTTGGTCGCTGGCAAGAAGCGAGTGCCGTAACCGGCTGCTGGGAACAAGCATTTCTTGATCATATGAGTCCTTACAAAGGGCTGTGCGTACGGAATTCGGCGCAGTCTAATCAGGCCGCAGTCACCTTACAATGGGTCCTGCTGGCGTTGCGATGTCAACATAGAGAAAAAATGTCGTCGTAAGTTCCGCTAATCCTACGAAGCGCTTCACTAACGACACCTCCAAATCAGATTTTTCCTCCGATTTAAAAGGGACCCAACCTTTTTAGCACGCTTTTCGGCGCCAGACATTGACATGGAATAACTTCGGCGAGCCTGCGACATTTGGCGCTATCATTACGCCTTTGAATCCGACCACGAGATTGTTAATAGATGTCAGAACCCAAAGGCGTAAATGGCTACCTGATCACCCAGCGTGCGGACGGCTGGCACCTGATCAACTTCCACGGAGACAGCGTCGCCGGCACATTCGCGACCGAACGTGAAGCGATTGCGGTTGCCGAAGTGTTCGTGGATGAAGCAGGCCACGCGTCGAGCAAGCGCCCGAAGGGCAAGTAAACCTCGCCGCCCAGCGCATAAAGCCCCGTTCAACGGGGCTTTTTTGTGTTTGTCTGTACCTACATGGCAGTTCGCTATAATCTTCCGCAAACGCCCCACGACAGTGTCCGCGCTCCTTCCAACACCTTTGACGACGAACACACATGAACAAGATTCTGGCCCTGACTGCGGTACTGGCGCTTACCGGTTGCACCACCACCTCTGACGTCTATCTGAAAAACGGCGAACAGGGGCTGACCATCGATTGCTCGGGCGAAGCCAACTCCTGGGCCAGTTGCTACGAAAAGGCTGACGCCTCCTGCGCGGGCACCGGTTATCGCATCGTCGGTACCGAGGGTACGCCGGCGTTGAGTGAAGATGACAAGACCCTGGGCAAGGATGTCGGCAACTTCAAAAGCCGCAGCGTGGTAGTGGTCTGCAAGTAGGCGCAAGTGCCCTACATGTGAATTTCCGCAAACTTGATGCCGAGGCCGCGAATGGTCTCGATCAGGTCGTCCAGGCGCTGGAACGACTCCACCTCATCCTGATCATCCACCAGGAAAAAACTGCGCCCACCGCTTTTCTTGAAGAATACGATCCACTCGCCCGGATCGGCGGGGTTCTGGATGACATGGGTGGCCGAAATCTGACCATCGGCATGTTGGGCTCTGACGTGCTCGCGTTTCATGACAGGTTTCCACATAAAGACAAATGCCGCGCAAACCCAAGGCTTGAGCGGCATTTTTGCATTGAATGACCGACAGTTTAACGGATGCCCTGCCCGATCAGCACGCCCTCTGCGGTTTGAGCGTAAAGATTGACCCCCGCGTGGCCGCTCGTGGCTGTTGACGTAGGCTGCTACGCCCCGGCAGGCACCCTGGCTCCGGTTGTAACGCTTGGCGGGTGGCGACAACTCATAAAAAATCTATGGTCCCCCCATTTTTGCAATACTGATTAACGGGCGATGTGGTTGGCTTGCTTAAATCTATCCGGCGTCTGTTTGGGGCTTGCCCCAGCGCCACGATGAGAGTCGCGCCTGACGATCCTTAAAAGCCCGTCGGCTTCTGAAGCCGATTTTTATGTCAGGATCTTCGCCAGGCCGGTAGGCCGTTCACGTCATCCGTTGTTCAGCTATCGCAAAACCTGAAGGGTGAATTGTGGTACTGCAACAACCGCAGGGTCAGGCGTTCAAGGCGTCTGGCCCTGCTTCATATTGCGCATGGTGAGCCGCTATCGCCCAAGCGATACGCGCCAGTTTGTTGGCCAGGGCACAGGCCACCACATTCGAGTGTCGTCGGCGCAGCAGCGCTCGCACCCAGTCGGCCAAAGCCCCCTTCTGATGATCCAGCCTCTGCATGTAAACCCTGGAGCATTGCACCAGCAGTTGCCGCAGGTGCTTGTCACCCCGCTTGCTGATCCCCAACAAATTGGCTTTGCCGCCCGTGCTGTACTGTCGCGGCACCAAGCCCACTGAAGCCGCAAAATCGCGACTGCATCGGTATTGCTTGCCATCGCCCATTTCTACAGCCAGAAGGCTGGCGGTGATCGGACCGACACACGGCATGCTAAGCAAACGGCTCCCCAGATCATCGTCGGCCAGCTGGCAAGCCAGTTGTTTGTCCAGTTCCTTGATCTGTTCATCCAGGTAAACGAAGTGATCGTGCAGGCGTTGCAACAGCACTGTCAGCCGCACAGGCAGCTCATGCTCGGCCAAAACAGCTGCCAAACGCTTCATGATGGCTGAGCCTTTGGGCAGGCTGATGCCAAATTCCAGCAGGAAACCGTGCATCTGATTGGCTGTCTTGGTGCGGTCATGCACCAACGACTCGCGCATGCGATGCAGGACAGACAGGGTTTGCTGAGACTCGGTTTTAGGCGTAACGAAGCGCATGGACGGACGGGAAGCCGCCTCGCAAATGGCCTCTGCGTCGATAAAGTCATTTTTGTTGCCCTTGACGAAAGGGCGGACAAACTGCGGTGAAATCAACTTGGTCGTATGCCCCATCGCCGCAAGCTGACGGGCGATGAAGTGAGAGCCGGCACAGGCTTCCGTTACCACGACGCAGCTCGGCAAGTTGCCGAAGAACCGCATCATCTGCGCTCGCGAGAGCTTTTTGCGAAACACCTCGCGGCCCGATTTGTCTTGGCCCAGAAGGTGGAAATTATGTTTGCCGAGATCGATCCCGATCAGTGCTGACTCGCTCATGATGATGGCCTCCAAAAACAAAACACCCTGCGAAAGCGTAGCCCTCGCAGGGTGTGGGGGTGACCATCTCATTAGCCCGGTTGCGTTTGCGCGACAGCCGATGCCCGCAGCCGTCAGTCATACGATCCATCGTGCATCTGTAGGATAGCGATCCTCTTTCAAACCGCTGATACTCATCCCCAGGCCCTGCCCACGTCCAGACGACGTTCCGGTCCTTAATGACTTCGTGACGAAAACAATAAGAATGTCGCACAGAGGTACCTACGAATGAGCCGTCATGATCATGGACATGCCAGCCTCCTGGAAGCGTTCAGCGCGATAACACTGGAGCTTCAGCGCCTGGCGCAGAACAAAGATATCGAGCATTTCCATCACGCCGCGCTGAGCTGCATCAGCCAACTGTTGCCCTTCGACAGTGCCTGGTGGGGCCGTGCGGCACTGATTGACGGGTTGCCTGAAGAACACCACTCCTACCTCTACAAATTGCCCCGCAGCTACCTGCCGGACTGGCAATCGATTCGTCATATCGACGTGACCGTCGGCAAGGTCCACGACAACCTGGGACAAGCGGTCATCGTCGACATGCGCAACCCCGCCAGCGGTCCTGGGCTCAACTGGCTCGGCGAGCTGTATGGCATTGGCCAATTGCTGTGCGTTGCGTACGTCGACCCGCAGACCCACCTCAGTGATCACCTCACGGTGTATCGCGCTCCCGACGCACCGTGCTTTACCGGTCAGGATTGCCTGTTGCTGAACAACCTCATGCTGCATCTGGTAGCGGCGGTATCGGCCAATCAGATCCGCACCCTGGTGGCCATGCGCGAAACCCTCACCAGCCCGCGCAATCTGGCGCTCGCCGTATGCGACCAGCGCGGCACACTGCACTGCGCGGAACGTGGCTTCGTCGACTTGCTGCTGAGCGAATGGCCGGACTGGACCGGCCCTTGCCTGCCGGTGGCGATGGACGCCCAGGGGTATGAAGGCAAGCACTTGCAGGTCGAGGCTTCGACGGTCGGTGACCTGTTCCTGCTGGCAGCCCGCAGCCGCACGGTGCTGGTGCAACTGAGCCCACGGGAAAACGATGTGGCCCAGGGCTTCGGCGAAGGCAAGACCTACAAGGAAGTCGCCCGCGATCTGGGCATGTCACCCAATACCGTGCGCCACCACATCCGCGCCATCTACAGCAAACTCGGGGTCAAGGACAAAGCCCGAATAGCTCATCTGCTGCACGCCCCGCCTGACTGATCTGCACCGCTGACTCGCGCTGACTTTTTCGCGGTCCTTTTGACCGCCACGGGGCGCTTTTGCGCTTTTTTTTGCCCCTCTGCCAATGACGGGCGATCCGTTCGCCGCACAACAACTCAAAGAAGAGATGCAATGCCCATGACCAGGACCTTCACCCGCAACACCGCACTGGCCCTCATCAGTGGTCTGTCGAGCCTGCACGCTGGCGCTGCCGACCTCAACGCCCGGGATTTTTTTGGCGCGCCCTCAGGCACCACCCTGGGCGTACTGTATTTGCCGGCAAGCCGCGCCGGCGATTTCCACGGCCCGGCCGACAGCACCGGCAAGGCCGACCTGAAGGTCAACGCTGTGGCTTTTCGCCAGGTCTTTTTCACCGACATCTGCGGCACGCTCTGCACGCCACAGTTCATCGTGCCCTTCGCCGACATCAACGCCCGCCTGCCGGGTGCCAGCCAGCACACTGGAGAAAGCGGATTCGGTGATCCTCAGGTCGGCGGCACAGTGTTCTTCATCAACGACCCCGCCTCGCGCACCTACAGCGGACTGCTGAGCCTGATTACCCTGCCGGTGGGTGAGTACCACAGCAACCATCCAGATGTGTCGCCCGGCGCCAATCGCTGGGGCGCCACCTTCGTTTACAACTACACCCAGGGCATCGGTGAAAAATGGGTGCTGGAAGCCAACCTCGAAGCCCAGCTTTATGGCAAGAACGACGACTACTTCGGCAGCGACCTGAAACAGGACCCGCTGTATCGACTGCAAGCCTTTGCCTCCTACGACTTCACCCCAAGCACCTATGGCGCGTTGCGACTGATCCACGCCGACGGCGGCGAGCTGCGCATCAATGACCAGCGCATCGACGACACCCACAAGCGCTACACCCAGGTGGGTTTCGAAGTCGGTCATTGGCTCGATCAACAGAATCAATTGATGTTCAGCCTCTCGCAGAACGTCGCCACCGACAACGGCTATCACGGCACCGACGCGCTGCTGCGCCTGGTCCATGTGTTCTGAATTCATTCATCGGAGCTTGACCATGAACACCCAGACCAAACCGCTGCCCCATCAGCGTTCCCTCGCTTCATCGCAACTGGCATTGCTGGCCGCCATTGTGCTGTTTGCCGCCATCACCCCGACCATCCTCATGACCGCACCGGCAGTGGCGGCGCAACTGGCGACTCAATGGCAGTTGAGCGCCTCACAGATCGGCGATCTGTTCTCCACTGAACTGGGTGCCATGAGCCTGGCCACCCTGCCCGCTCTCTGGTGGCTCAAACGTGTCGACTGGCGCCGCGCCGCATTGGCGGCCGGGGTTGTGTTTATTGCAGCCAACCTGTTGTCGATACTGGCCCACGATTACCCGATGCTTCTGGCATTGCGCTTCTGCAGCGCCCTGGCCGGCGGTTCATTGATGATTATCTGCCTGTCCAGCGCGGCCTCGACGTCCAACCCCGGACGCGTCTATGGCTTATGGGTGATGGGGCAACTGGTGGTCGGGGCGCTGGGTTTGAGCATCCTGCCACGCCTGTTCGAACACTACGGGCTGTCGGCCTGTTACTTGATCCTCGCCGGACTGATGACCGTTTTTCTGCCACTGGCTCGTTATTTCCCCCAGGGCAGCCCGCCGCCTGCAAAAGTCGCCGAGCGAGTAGCCCTCGCCTCGAAGTGGAAGGCCGCACTGGGCATTCTTGGCATCCTGAGTTTTTACATCAGCCTGAGCGGCGTCTGGACCTTTATCGGTTCCATCAGCACACGCGCCGGCCTCTCTGCCGAGTCCAGCGGCGAGATCCTTGCCATCGCCACGATGACAGGCATTGTCGGCGCCGGTTGTGCCTCGCTGATCGGCAATCGTCTGCCACGCCTGCTGTTGCTGCTGCTCGGTTATGCGGTGATGGCAGGCTCGGTGCTGTTGTTGCTGGGCCAACCCGACATGCTGCGTTTTGCATTGGCCGCGCTGCTGTTCAAGTTCACCTGGACCTTCATCCTGCCGTTGATTCTGGCCTGCCTGGCCGACCTCGAACGCTCCGGAAAACTGATGAACGCCTCCAACCTGGTGATCGGTGGCGGCCTGGCCATCGGCCCGAGTGTGGCTGGGCGGCTGATCGAAGCCAGTGGCGACTTTCAATCGCTGCTGATCGGCGGGGCCTGCATCACCTTGCTGTCCCTGGTGTTGATTCTGAGCTGCCGCCCTAGCGCATGAGCAGCCCTTTTACCCTAAAAAAATGGAAACGACGATGAGCCGAAAAAGTGCATTTTTCTTCGACGAACTCAGCCTTTGGCACAGCGCTGGACTGCACGCCTTGACCTTGCCCGTAGGAGGTTGGGTGCAACCGCCTGCCGCTGCCGGCCACGCCGAATCGCCGGAAACCAAACGCCGGTTGAAGAGCCTGTTGGACGTTTCCGGCCTGACCCGACACCTGCAGGTACAAAGCGCCAATCCGGCAACGCATGAGGACCTGCTGCGGGTGCATACGCCTGGCTACCTGCAACGTTTCAAGGCCATGAGCGATGCCGGGGGCGGCGAATTGGGGCCGAACGCGCCCATCGGGCCCGGCAGTTATGAAATAGCCAGACTCTCCGCCGGCCTGGCCATGGCCGCGGTGGACGCGGTGCTGTCCGGCGAGGTCGACAATGCCTATTCCCTGTCACGCCCACCGGGCCACCACTGCCTCGCCGACAGCGCCATGGGCTTCTGCTTCCTGGCCAATATCGCCATCGCCATCGAGGCCGCCAAAGCGCAGCGTGGATTGGGCAAAGTCGCGGTGATCGACTGGGACGTGCACCACGGCAACGGTACGCAATCCATCTTCGAAGAGCGTGCCGACGTGCTGACCATTTCGCTGCATCAAGACGGCTGCTTTCCTGCGGGTTACAGCGGTGAAGCGGATCGCGGCCGTGGCGCGGGATTGGGAGCGAATATCAATATTCCGTTGCCCCCCGGCAGCGGTCATGAGGCTTACCTCTACGCGATGCAGCGCATCGTGATGCCGGCGCTGGAGCGTTTTGAGCCAGAGTTGATCATCGTCGCCTGCGGTTACGACGCCAACGCCGTCGACCCGCTGGCCCGGATGCTGTTGCACAGCGACTCGTTCCGGCAAATGACCCGCTGCGTGCGCAAAGCCGCCGAACGCCTGTGTCAAGGCCGTCTCGTGCTGGTGCATGAAGGCGGGTATTCCGAAGCGTATGTGCCGTTTTGCGGATTAGCCGCCATTGAGGAACTGGCGGGCGTCCGGACTGAAGTGGCCGATCCCATGCTGGAATTTGTGCAGTTGCAGCAACCGAAGGAAGCGCTTGCGGCGTTTCAGCGGCACTGGATCGATGCGCTGGCCGAAGCACGCTGAGCCTGGATGCTGACAACGTTGCGGGTCAGTTCGCGGGGCCGAACCTGACGCAAAAAAATCCGATGCCATCACAGGCATCGGATTTTTATTGGTTGCCGCTAAAGATCAAACGCGCTTGGGCTGGCAGTCAGCAGTGGCTGATCAGTCGCTTCAACACGGTCTTGAACGTTTCGATCTGCGCTTCGCTGAATTCGGCAAAGACTTTCTCTTGTTGCGCCTGCGCGATCGCCCAAAGGTCTTCGGTCTGCTCGATACCGGCCGCCGTCAGACGTACGCCGTTGTCATCGTCGTTTACCAGCCCCTTGCGCTTGAGATTGGCGACGGCCTCATCGATTTCCCGAACAGGCATCGCCACCTCACGCAACAGATCATTGGGGCTCAGCCTGGCGTCGTTTTCCAGCACCATCAGCATGCGCGCCTCGCTGGTACGCAGGCCGGTGGACAGTTGCCGAGGCTGGTAGCTGGACTGGTAGGCGCGCACCGCCTGGGTCATCAAGTAATACAGGTTATGGCTGAGACGCCCCTGGAAATGGCTGCTCGGCGCCTGGTTTTCATCGCGCTGAGTCATTCGGGTATGGGGCAAGACCATGGAGTAAGCCCCCTGGTGATACAGCAACGGCGAGCGACCGAAATCGTCGAAAGCCACCACCTTGCCAATCATGATCCAATGGTCACCACCGTCGACCTGCTGGTACTTCTCACAATGAAAACGAGCCGCGCAGTCGGCAAACACTGGCGAGCCGCCCTCCCCCGATTCGTACTCGATCTCGGCGAAGCGATTCTCCTTGGGTCGGGCGAAGTTATTGGAGAGGTCGATCTGGTCCGCCGCCAGCACGTTGACGGCAAAATGACTGGCCTCCTCGAACACCTCATGGCTGTTGGAACGTTTGTCGATACTCCACAGCACCAACGGAGGGTCAAGGGACACCGAGTTGAAACTGTTGGCCGTCACACCGACCTTGCGCCCGCTGGCGTCGGCCGCCGTCACCACGGTGACGCCAGTGGCAAAGTTGCCCAGGGCGCGGCGAAAGGCGCGAGGGTCGAAAGACGCAGAACATTTATCAGACATGCAAGACTCCCGGACTGCTTGCACAAGCAGCCCTGATTATTGTTATGGCGCGTAGGGCGAATGACTCAGATCATGCTGGGATCGGGCTCGAGGCCCATCAACTCACGACCCAGGATCTGCGCGCAGACGTCGTAGTCGGTGTAGGCATGGGCACCGGTCATGTGCGAGTCACGGAACAGGCGCTGCATCTCGTTGTGCTCGAACCAGGCATTGCCGCCAGCGGCCTCGAACAGACGGTCCACGGCCCGGATGCACATTTTGGTCGCATAGGCCTGGTTGGTGCGCCAGAACGCCAGGGTTTCACGGCTCGGATAGCGCTGCTGCTCACTGTGTTCGGCGTGTTCCTGCCAGGTCTTTTCGAGAAAGGCCCGGGCCGCGGCGACTTGGTGCGTCGACTCGGCCAGGCGCATCAGTGCGGGTGTAGCCGCACCCACCGCGGCCCCGGTGTAGGCACGCACGCGCGTTTTGGTTTTTTCGCGGAAGACCTCCAGCATGCGCTCGGCAACCCCCAGGCTGACGGTGGAGAAACCGCTGGCAAAGTAAGGACGGTACGGCGAGTAGAAAATCTTGCTGTCCGGGTACAAGCCGAAGCCTGCCGACTTGCCTTCCATCATGTCCTTGGCTTTCTGGATGCGGTGCTCCGGCACCCAGGCGTTGTCGATGATCAGGGTCTTGGTGCCACTGCCTTTCATGCCGGCGGCAAACCAGTCATCGCGAATCTGATAGTCGCTGCGCGGCAGCACGGCAAAGCAATAGTCCTGGGTGCCTTCGGCATTCTTGCGCCGGAAACCGACAATCGCCCACTCGGCATGGTCACAGCCACTGCTCCAGCCCATCTCGCCGCTGAACAACACGCCCCCGTCGACCTCTTCGGTGCGCCCGAACGGCGCGATGCTGCTGCTCGCGGTTGCATTGGGGTCCTCGCCCCAGACTTCCTGCTGCAACTGCGCGGAAAACATTGCCAGTTGATGACTGTGGGTGCACAGCAGGCTCATCGCCCAGGCCGTGCTGGCGCAGGCTCCGGCGAGCAAGGCGATGCAATCGGCAAATTGCGGCAGGGAGATCTCCATGCCACCGAAGGCACGGGGCTGAAAAGCACGGTGCAGGCCGATCCCTTTGAGCAGCGCGATGTTTTCGTCGGGGACCCTGCGGTCTTGCTCCGCCTTGAACGCATTGGCGGCAATGGTCGGCAGAATGGACTTGAGGTCTTCGAGGAGCGGGTTTGGCTTTTTCATGGAGGGCCCTGCTTATTATTGGATGTCCGGCGGCCTTCCATTATCGAGGGGCGGCGCCGGCTGCAGGCTCAGTATGCGGTGAGCGGCATGTCCGGAAAATGCACCTTCCAGATGCAAAATTGTACTTTTCATGGGCGCTGGCCGCGCCCCGCCAACGCGACTGGCGCGCCGATGGCAGGCACAGGCATGGCGCCAGGCAGCCACAGTCAAGCCGACGTGGCAGCGGTTGATTAACCTCCCCGTTTGCCCTTGTTCGCCACCAGGAAAACCCCATGACCGACATCACCCTCCTGCCCCAAGTCGAAGCCTTCCTGCGTCGTCGCCATACGCTGTTTATCGATGGCGGCTACGTGCAGAGCCATTCCAGCCAGACCCTGGAAGTCATCAACCCCGCCACCGACCAGGTGATCGCCCACGTCGCCGATGCGGACGCTGCCGACGTCGACGCGGCGGTGGAGTCCGCTCGTCGTGGCTTCCAGCAATGGTCCCAAGTGGCCCCGGCCGTGCGCGGCAACGTGCTGCTCAAGCTTGCCGACCTGCTGGAACGCAACCGCGAGGAACTGGCCCAGATCGAGACGTGCCAGTCCGGCAAGATCATCCAGGTCTCCCGCGCCTTCGAAGTGGACCAGGCCGCGCACTTCCTGCGTTACTACGCCGGCTGGGCCACCAAAATCAGCGGCCAGACCCTCACCCCGTCCCTGCCCTCCTTTGCCGGCGAACGCTATACCGCGTTCACTCTGCGCGAACCGGTTGGCGTGGTGGTGGGCATCGTGCCGTGGAATTTTTCGACCATGATCGCCATCTGGAAACTCGCCTCGGCGTTGGTCACCGGCTGCAGCATTATCATCAAGCCCAGTGAATTCACCCCGCTGACCATCCTGCGCATCGCCGAACTGGCAGTCGACGCGGGCTTGCCTGCCGGGGCCCTGAACGTGTTGACCGGAAGCGGTCGGGTCGGCCAGGCACTGGTTGAACACCCAGGGACCGATAAGGTGTCATTCACCGGCTCGGTGCCGACCGGCATCGCCGTAGGCCGCAGTGCGGCCAGCGCAGGATTGACCCGCGCGACCCTGGAACTGGGCGGGAAAAACTCGGCGGGGTTCCTGCGCGATGTGGACCTCGACACGGCAGTCAACGGCATCATCGAGGCGGGTTTCCTGCACTCCGGGCAGATCTGCGCCGCGGCTGAACGCTTTTTCGCCCATCGCTCGCAGATCGAGCCGCTCATGGCTCGGCTGTCCGAGCGTCTGGGCAAACTGCACATCGGTTCGCCGCTGGATGAACGCACTGAATTCGGCCCGGTCACCAACCGCCAGCACCAACGCAAGCTCGAAGGTTTTTTTGCCAAGGCCCGTGCCGAAAACAATACGATCATTCACGGCGGCAAGCCCATGGATCGTCCCGGCTGCTATGTCGAGCCGACCGTGATCCTCGCCAACAGCCTCAACGACAGCTTGCTCAACGAGGAAACCTTCGGCCCGATTGCCACGTTCTTGCCCTACGACACCGAAGAAGAGTTGCTGGCGCTGATGAACCACACGCCCTATGGCTTGAGTGCCAGCCTCTGGACCAATGACCTGAGCAAGGCGCTGCGCATGGTACCGGCCATCCATGCCGGGACGGTGTGGGTGAACATGCACACCCTGCTGGACCCGGCCGTACCCTTTGGCGGCGTCAAGTCATCGGGGATCGGGCGCGAATTCGGCTCAGCATTTATCGACGATTACACCGAACTCAAATCGGTGATGATTCGCTATTGATCCGGCACCGGCATGGACCGTGTCCATGCCGGGCAACCCTTGGCTCAGTAGAAGTACGCCAGGCGAAATTGCAGCGAATTATCAATCTTCACGCCCTCGCGCACCGACGTGTCATGCATCAACTGCCCCATCACTTGCACCTGCTTGCCCAGCATGGTCGCCACGGTGAAGCCCAGCGTGCCGTTGCTGCGGCTGGTGGCCAGGGTTTCATGGTCAAGGGTTTCGCGCGCGCCCCAGTTATGCCGGTAGGAGACCGCAGCGTAGGTGTCCGGGGTGAAGTTGTAGCGCAGGTGGTTGTGCAATTGCAGCAAGGGATCCTTTTTCGCATCGGTGGAACGCTGCTCGTCGTAGAACTCGGTTTCGGCGATCACATCCCAGGTGATTTTATCGGTAAGCCCCTTGATGTAACCGACCTGGAAGTCCAGGGCCCAGCGGTTGCTGCTCAAGGCAAAGCCCTGGTTCTTCTCGCTGCCGGTCGGCGCGGTGACGAATACCGACCAGCCCAGGTGTTCGTTCTTGGCCAGGTCGGCGATGGTCCACACCGTGCCACCGAAAGTGATATCCCCCAGCCCCGAATGCTTGCTGTCGGTGGCGCCGGTCTTCTGGTAGCCGAAGGGGATGACGATCTGCGGGTCCCAGGTCAGCCCGGTATTGAAGAACTCGGTGAAGTGAATCAGCCGCAGCACCCCGACGGTGAGGTCAAGGTCGAGGTTGTCGGCGACTTTCCTGCCGCCGGAGTACACCTTATCCCCGCGCGGATTCTGCTGGTACAACACCACCACGTCCGTGCCTTGGGGCAGCGCCGTGTAGTCGCCCGGATCGGGTTTGACATCGGCCTGGGCCAAAGGGGCCAGGCTGGCGAGAAGTGTGCTCAGTGTCAGGGTATTGAGTGCTTTCATGGCGGGTCTCTTTATTGTTATTGGGGGCATGGCTTCGCCATGACGACTCCGTGGGGAGTCGCCAGGCACAGGTGAAACAACGGGGAATCAGTGGGCGTCGACGTGCCCGGCAGCCTTGAGGTCGGCTTGCAGATCCTGGGTGCGCTTGACCAGGTATTGACGGATCAACTCCATGTCTTCGCGCTGGAGAATGTCGGAGAAGTTCGGCATCCCGCGGGTGATCAGCGCGCCGCTGACAAACGCCGGGAACGCCGCATGCTTGTTGTCGTCCAGGTAGCGCAGGTCCGGCACCACACCGCCACTGATCGCGTTGAGGCCATGGCAACCTGCACACAACCCGTTGAACAGGCCGCGCGCCTGCGCCAGTTGCTCAGGGGTTGCCGTGAGGGCCTGGTGGGTGGTCGGCAATACCGGGGCAACCTTGGGGGGCGGCAGTTCGCCGTGGGCGCCCAGCTTGAAGGCTATCACCCGTGATTCGGCGCGCACCTTGCCCTTATTGGTCAACGGCCCGGTGAGCAAGGGGATGATCCCGCCCCATCCCACCGAGAACGCCACGTATTGCTCCCCCTTGACGGTATAGGTGACAGGCCCGGCCATCACCCCGGAGTTGGCGCGATGCTCCCACAATGGCTTGCCGGTGTCGGCGCGGTAGGCGACCACGCGGCCATCGGCCGTGCCCTGGAACACCAGGTTGCCCGCCGTGGCCAGTGTGCCGCCGTTGCCGGCGCTGATATAAGGCTGCTTCCAGGCGGCCTGCTGCTTGACCGGGTCCCAGGCGATCAGCTCACCGCTCCAGGCGTCACGGATTTTATTCAAGGCTTTCGGGTCTTCAGGCAGGTCCGGCACATCCAGCCCGAAGTTCACCACTGACTTGTTCGACAAGAACATCGGTGCCTTCGCGGCCTTGAGTTCGGCCAAGGTGTACTGGGCCGGGATGTAGACGTAGCCGGTCTTAGGGCTGAACGACATGGGGTGCCAGTTGTGCCCACCGAGAAAGCTGGGCTGCACCACTTTCGGCGCTTTGGAATAGTCGGCCGCACCGGTCAGGATCGGACGTCCGGTTTTCATGTCGATACCGCTGGCCCAGTTGACCGGGACGAAATTCTTCGCCGACAGCAGTTGGCCGTTAGTGCGATCCAGAACGTAGAAAAAGCCGTTTTTCGGCGCCTGCATGATCACCTTGCGCAGGGTGCCGTCGATCTTGATGTCGGCGAGGATCATGTGCTGGGTCGCGGTAAAATCCCACTGGTCTTGCGGGGTGATCTGGTAGTGCCACACGTATTCGCCGGTGTCTGGCCGCAGCGCCAGGATCGACGAGACGTAGAGGTTGTCGCCCTTGCCATTGGTACGGAACTGGTAGTTCCAGGGTGAACCGTTGCCCGTGCCCACATAAAGAAGATCAAGCTCGGGGTCGTAGGCCATGGAGTCCCAGACGGTACCGCCGCCGCCCCATTTGACCCAGCCATCGCCGTCCCAGGTCTTCATCGCCTTGGCCATGGCCGGGTTTTCCGGCGGCAGTTTCGGATCACCCGGCACCGTGTAGAAACGCCATACCTGTTGCCCGGTCTCGGCGTCGTAAGCCGTGACGTAGCCACGTACGCCAAACTCGGCGCCGCCATTGCCGATCAGCACCTTGCCCTTGACGATGCGCGGCGCGCCTGTGATCGAGTAGCTCTTGGTACGATCGATGATGGTGTCGACGCTCCACACCGGCTGACCATTCGCCGCATCCAGGGCAATCAAGCGTCCATCAAAACTGCCCACATAGACCTTGCCCTGCCACACCGCCACGCCCCGATTGACCGGGCCGCAGCAGCCCTGGCTAAGATTTTCGGGCGGGACTTTAGGGTCATATTTCCAGAGCAATTCGCCGGTGGCGGCATTGATCGCATAGACAATGCTGAAAGCCCCGGTGGTGTACATCACCCCATCGACCACCAGCGGCGTGGCTTCGGTGCCGCTGTCGATATCCAGTTTCGTCGTCCAGGCCATGCCCAACTGCCCGACGTTGTCGGCATTGACGCTATCGAGCGGGCTGTAGCGTTGCTCGTCGTAGGTGCGGCCGTGGCTCATCCAGTTGCCTGGCTCCTGGTCGGCGGCGATGATGCGCCGACCGTCGACCTGCGCCGGACCCGCCCACACACCCGGGCACAACGCAGCCATCAGTAAAGGGCTGCCGATCAGCAAGCTCCGTGTTCTCATTTTTATTTTTCTCCAGCAATAATCGGCTCGGTATCAACCCCAGCCCAGGCAATCTTATTAGAGTGCCTGCCACGCCCGAGGACTTGACTGAGTCTGCCAAACCGCTTGGCATTCCCTGCCAGGCCGGCATTTATAGGGCGTGTTGGCGATAGTCCCGAGGGGCATGCTGGAAATGGCGCTTGAAGACGCGACTGAAATGCGCCGCGTCGACAAACCCCCATTTAAACGCGATCTGGGTGATTGATTCATGGCGCAGGTCTTGCGCGCACAGGTCTTGCGCCACCCGTTCCAAGCGGCGTTGCTGGATGTAGCGGGAGATACTCTCGTGGCGTTGCTCAAACAGCCGGTAAAGCTGGCGCACCGAGACGTTCAAGTGTCGGGCCAGGTATTCAGGGCCCAGTTCCGTCTCTTGCAGTGAGGTTTCCACCAGTCGCGTGGCCAGTCCGTAAATATCATCCTGGCCCACGCAGGCAAAACCGGGCTGGCGTTCGTCACGCTCGCGCAGGCCGGCGGCGGCCAAGCCGATCAATGCTTGCGCCAGTGCCGGGCCATCGCTGCGGCCACCCTCGTCCTTGCGCAACTCCACATCCCCCAGCGAGCGCGCCAACGTGCGAATCATGTGAGTGGCGACGCTATTGCGCGCAAGCTTGCCGAACAACTGTTCGGGGCGAAGCTGGTGGCTGACTTCGTCACGTGACAGATGGATCGAGATGTTGTGCACCAGGCCCTGGGGTTCGATCTCAAATGCCTGCGCCGAGTCGACCAGGGCAATGTCGTCTGGCCCCAACTCGATCACCCGGTTTTGCTGGCGAATGCGCTGATGGCCCGCACCCTGGAGAATCAGAAAGCAGTAGCGATCATCGTCCCCGTCCCCCGAGGTGCGCTGGCGGCTGATCAACCCTGCGTTGGTACGGATATGCGCCACCCCCAGGCCGCAGACATCCTGGCCATGGACACTGCCGATAAACAGGCTGTGCTGGTTTGACAGCGTCGTGTTGAAGTTACCGCAGACTGCACGCAAGTCGCGGTTCCAGTTGGCGAATGCATCGCAAGCGTGAAGCAAGGCAGGCATACCCCCCTCCCACTGATTCTTTTTAGTTATTCCGTTAACATATTATCTATCTGCGGCATATGCAAGCCGAGGGGGCCCGCGATGCTGGGGCCTATGGAGCGTGCACCGAGGACTTTGCGCAGCGTTGAGCCGCTCACGGGCAACATAATAAAAATAGATGATCTTATAAATTATTAAGATAACAATATCTAATAATTAGCTTATTCCAAAAAAGACTTTCACTCCCGTTTCTTATAGTAATACCTTCACATCACAGACCGACCCCATGCCTGGCGGAGGACGTACCCCCACGACCACCAGGAGCCTTCAGCAGGCTTACATGGACCTTTCCAACATGCCAGACATCACCGCCCCGCTCCCCCTCAACAAGTTCCACCTGTCACTCTTGACCAGCTCCTTGCTGCTGGCCAGCGCGCCCTCCTTCGCCGAGACCACGAGGGATGACGCCCAACTGGGCACGGTCACGGTCATTTCCACCGGCATGCGCGGCCAACAGCGCACCGTGGCCGACAGCCCGGCACCGATTGACGTGATCAACAGCGAACAACTGCTCAAGACCGGCCGCGCCGAACTGTCCGAGGCCATTGCCAAGCTGCTGCCCTCGTTCAACTTCGGCACCAACATTGCCGGCTACAACTCAGTGACCCGCCCCCTCAGCAACCGCAGCCTGGGCCCGGCCTACACCCTGGTGCTGGTCAACGGCAAGCGCCGGCACAACGGCGCGACCGGCCAGCGCGGTTCGATCGATAACAGCGGCGCGAACGCGGTGGACATCGACCTGATCCCGGTCAGCGCCGTCGACCATATCGAGGTACTCAAAGACAGCGCTGCCGCCCAGTACGGCTCGGATGCGGTGGCGGGCGTGATCAACGTGATCCTCAAGAAAGACAACAGCGGCGGCCACCTGGAGACCAGTTACGGCCAGTTGTTTTCCGGCCAGGGCGAAACCATCAAGGTGGCGGGCGACGAGGGGTTCAAGCTCGGCGAACGCGGCTTTTTCCACTTCTCCGCCGATGCCCGCAAACGCGGGACCGCCGCCTGGAACGACAAGGCCGACAGCACGGTCAGGGCGTTCAGCGACCCCGCCAAGGAAGCCGCCTGGAACCGGGTGGCGATCAAGAACGGCGACCCTGACCTCAAGGCATTCAACCTGGCCTACAACGCCGAATTGCCCCTGGAAGACCTGACGCTGTACTCCTTCTCCACCTATGGCGAGCGTGACGCCGAGGCCGCCAACTACTTTCGCCTGCCCACCGGCAGGGCCGCGGTGCCCGAGGTATTTCCGGACGGTTACTACCCGCTGAACAACATCAAGGACCGCGACTACCAACTGCTGTTTGGCGGCAAGGGGCAAGTGGCCGAGTGGAACTGGGACCTGAGCACCACTTATGGGCGCAACAACGTCCACCACTCCAGCGACCTGAATATCAACCCGTCGCTGGGCACCGCCTCACCGACGCGGTTCGACAACCTGGCGACCTTTCGCTTTGAGCAGTGGGTCAACAACCTGGACATCACTCGCCGCTACGACAGCCTGTTCAACCTGACCTCGCCTGTGCAGGTGTCCGCCGGCCTGGAACACCGCTGGGAACATTTCAGCACCTTCGCCGGAGATCCCGAGGCCTATATCACCGGCACTTACCCGGCGGCGTCGGGGGCGCAGGCGGCCGTCACGATTCGCCCGGAGGATGAAGTCAGCCTGATCCGCAATAACTACGCCGGTTACCTCGACCTGGGCTTTGACCTGACCGAGCGCTGGTTCCTGGACGTGGCCGGCCGTGTCGAACATTACGACGATGACTCTGGCAATACCTTCGGGCTGAAGGTGAACTCACGCTACGAGCTGACCGACACAGTGGCGGTACGCGGTACGGTCGGCACCGGCTTTCGTGCGCCGTCCCTGACGCAGATCGGCTACACGGTGGCAGACAACCGAGTGGCCACCGATGTGAACGGTAACGTGGTGCCCGCCGTGACCCGCTTGACCCCTTCCGGCAGCAACCTGGCCAAGGCGTTGGGTGGCGACGACCTCAAGCCGGAGAAATCGCGAAACCTGGGGCTGGGCCTGACCTGGCAGCCAGCGCCACGTACCAGCATCACCGCCGATGCCTACCTGATCGACATTGATGACCGCATCGCCCTGACCAGCAATATCTACGACCAGGGCAATGGCGCCATCAATGCCATCCTCGCCGCCCAGGGTGTGCCCACCGGTACCTGGGTCAACTACTACACCAACGCCTTCGACACCCGCACCCGCGGCCTGGACATCGTTGCCGACCACACCACGCCGCTGGACGCCTGGGGCGATGTGCGCTGGAGCCTGGGCTTCAACTGGAACAAGACCACCATTGAAGACAGTCGCGGCACACCCGCCGCCCTCGCCAATTCCGGCGTGACCCTGGTGGGCCGCGACCGCGAGGGCGACCTCACCGAAGCGTCGCCCAAGACCAAATGGATCCTCGGCGCCAACTGGAAGGTCGCGGACCTGGCGGTCAACCTGCAAACCAGCCGCTATGGCGCGGTCAAGACCCTGGCGGTGAACCCCACGGGCGACCGCAGCTTCGGCGCCAAATGGATCACCGACCTGGACGTCAGCTACACCTTCGTCGACCACCTGACCGTCAGCGTCGGCTGCACCAATATCTTCGACGTGCGCCCTGACCGGCACGCCGTCTACAGCAACCTGGGCCTGGCGCCCTATGGCAACCCGCCGTTCTATCCGGGCGGCGGCTACTGGTACACCAAGCTGGCCTACGACTTCTGACCCACCCCTTGCATACACCGCAATCGCCACCTGAGGGCACTCCATTGAATACCTCCAACTTGATGAGCCGTCTGCTGGCCCCCTGCGCATTGGCGTTAAGCCTTGCCGCTTGCTCACCGTCGGGTAACGACACCCAGGCCGGCAAGACCCTCAACATCGCCTTTTTCGGCGACAACACCACCCTGGTCAGCGTCGATCCGTTCCAGGTCTACTGGCTTGAACACCGGGTGTTGCTGCGCAATGTCGCCGAGTCGCTGACCGACCAGGACCCGGAAACCGGCACGATCATTCCCTGGCTGGCCAAAAGCTGGGAAGTGAGCGACGACGCCCTCACCTACACCTTCCACCTGCGCGATAACGTCACCTTCAGCAACGGCGAGCGCTTCGATGCCCAGGCGGTCAAGACGGCCTTCGACAGCAACAAGGCGCTGGCCACCGAGTTGCCGGCCACCTTCGGCGCCACGTACCTGGCGGGGTTCGATCACGCCGAAGTGGTCGACGACTTCACCGTCAAGCTGGTGCTCGCCAAGCCGAATGCGGGCTTCCTGCAGGCCACATCCACCACCAACCTGTCGATCCTTGCCCCGGCCTCCTATGCGCTCAGCGCCAAGGAACGCTCGTTGGGCAAGATCATCGGCACCGGCCCGTTCATCCTGGCCAGCTATACCCCGGAAGTCGGCGCGCACCTGACCAAGCGCAAGGGTTACGCCTGGGCGTCGGCCAATATGAAGAACCAGGGCGAGGCCCACCTGGACGCGGTGGACATCAGCTATATCCCCGAGGAAAGCGTGCGCAACGGCCTGTTCCTGCAAGGCAAGGCCGACATCCTGTGGCCGCGCAACCCGTTCTCCGAGGTGGACCTGAAACTGTTCCAGTCCAGGGGCGCAACCATTCAAAGCCGCTCGCTGCCGGGCCCGGCGCTGAACCTGTACCCCAATACCCGTGGCGGGCGTGCCTTGGCCGACAAACAGGTGCGCCTGGCCGTACAGAAAGCCATCGACCGCAAGAGCTACGCAAGCACGGTGTACAACGCCGAGTTCCCGGTGGTGGACGGCATCTTCGATGTGACCACGCCCTACTTCAAGAGCCAGGGCGCCAAACTGGTCTACGACCCGGCCGCCGCCGAGCGCCTGCTGGATCAAGCCGGCTGGGCCAAGGGCGCGGACGGTTATCGGCAGAAAAACGGCAAGCGCCTGAGCCTGAGCTACAACATCAGCCCGGCAGAAACCGCCGGCGATGTGTTGATCCAGGATCAGCTGCGCAAGGTCGGCATCGAGCTCAAACTCAGCGTGGTCACCCGCGCCGAATGGGTCGCCAACAACACCGCCGGCAATTATGACCTGACCATCAACTATATGACCCGTGCTGATCCGATCATCCTGCAAACCATCCTCGATCCGCGCACCGCCAACAGCTCGACCCTGGCCACCAACCTCTATGAGCCGGCCGTGCTGGACACCGCCAAGGGCCTGTTCGATGCCGGCATCACCGCCACCCAGGGCGCACAACGCGCCACGGCCTATGGCGATTTGCAAGACCTGTTGATCGATGAGGGTTCGGCGTTCCCGGTGTATGAACGCGTGTGGCAGGCAGCGACCTCGCCACGGGTGAAACACTTTCGCTGGACCGCCGAGGGCTTCGCATTGCTGGGTGATATTGAGGTCGGTACGCCATGAGCCGTTACCTGATCGGCCGGATTGGCCAGGCGCTGCTGGTGCTCTGGGGCGCCTATAGCATCACCTATTTCATTTTGTACCTGCTGCCGGGCGACACCCTGTCCATCATGCTCAGCGCCTCGGGCATGGAGGCCGACGCGCTGTCGGTCGAAGACCTGGCCAAGGCCCGCGCTTATTACGGCCTCGACCAGGGCGTGTTCGAGCAGTATTTCAACCTGCTGCTCGGCGCGCTGCACGGTGACTTCGGCCAGTCGCTGTCGCTGAATCGACCGGTGGCCGAGCTGCTCGCCGAGCGATTGCCGCAGACCTTGTCCCTGGCCGGGCTGGCGATTGTGTTGTCGCTGCTCGGCGGTGTCGGCCTGGCCTACCTGACTGCGTACCTGCGCTGGCGGCCGTTAAAAATCGCGTTGACCCGGTTGCCGTCGCTGGGCTTTTCAGTGCCGGTGTTCTGGATGGGCCTGCTGCTGATCCAGGTATTCGCGTTCGGCCTCGGCTGGTTTCCCGCCACCGGCAGCCGTGGGGTTGAAAGCCTGGTGCTGCCGGCGATCACCCTGGCGATCCCCAGCGCGGCGGTGTACGCCCAGGTGTTGCAACGCAGTTTCCAAGGGGTGTGGCAGGAGCCCTACATCGTCACGGCCTATGCCAAGGGCTTGAGCCGTGGCCAGGTGCAGGCGCGTCACGGCTTTCGCAACGCGGCCCTGCCGATTCTCACCCTGATCGGGCTGCAAGTGGGCAATACGGTGTCCGGCGCGGTGCTGGTGGAAACCATCTTTGCCCGCTCCGGCATCGGCCGCCTGGCGCAGGAAGCGGTGCTGCGCCAGGACATTCCAGTGGTGCTGGCCATCGTTGCCGTCTCGGCGGCGGCATTTGTGCTGGTGAACCTGCTGGTCGACCTGCTCTATCCCTGGCTCGACCCGCGCATCTCCCATACGCCAAAGGTGTCCTAGACCATGACCACGATTGACCGGCGTCTTGCGCCAACCACCCTGGCTCCCCCCCTCTGGCGCCGTCGCAGCCGACTGCAACGCGCCGCCTCGGCGGTGCTGCCCCTGCTGCGCCGTGCCGGTTTCAGCCTGGCGCTGCTGGTGGTGCTGTTTGCCCTGGTCGCGGCGGTGTCGCCGTCATTGCTGAGCAGTTTCGATCCCTACGCCACCGCGCCAGCCGCCAAACTCAGCGCGCCCAGCCTGGGCCACTGGTTCGGCACCGATGAACTGGGGCGCGACCTCTACACCCGCGTGGTCTACGGCGCCAGCCTGTCGGTGCTGGCGGCGTTCCTCGCGGTTGGGATCGCCCTGGTCGGCGGGCTGGGGCTCGGCATCCTGTCCGGCTTTGCCGGCGGTCGCATCGATGCGGTGCTCATGCGTTTTATCGATGTCTTGCTGGCCCTGCCCGGCCTGCTGCTGGCCCTGGCGATCGTCACCGCTATCGGCTTCGGTACCGTGCCGGTGGCCATCGCCGTGGGCGTCGGCATCATTCCGGGGTTCGCCCGCACCACCCGCGCCGAAGTGCTGCGCGTCAAGACCCTGCCCTACGTCGAAGCCGCGCGCCTGGGCGGCGCCAGCTGGCGGCGCACCTTGCTGCGGCACATCCTGCCGAACGCGTGGGGCCCGGTGGCGGTGCTCGCCACCCTGGATTTCGGCGCCGCGATCCTGGCGACAGCGGGCTTGAGCTTTCTCGGTTTCGGTGCTGCGCCACCGGCAGCGGAATGGGGCACCTTGATCGCCAACGGTCGGCACTTCCTGATCACCGCTCCGTGGGTCTCGTTGCTGCCAGGCCTGTTCCTGGTGGCCGTGGTGTTCAGCCTCAACCATATCGCCCGCACCTTCGAGGAGATCCAGCGATGACCACCGATAACAACCTGTTGATCGATGTACGCCAACTCAGTGTCGGCTACCGCTCCGGCGGCCAGACCCTGTTGGCGGTACAACGCCTGTCATTGTCGATGGCCCAGGGCGAAACCGTCGCGATTGTCGGCGAGTCGGGCTCGGGCAAATCAACCCTGGCCAACGCGATTCTCGGCCTGCTGCCCGACCACGCGCAGATCAGTGCGGGTCAACTGTGGGTGGGCGGCAACGACCTATCCCATGCCAGCGAACGCCAGAAACGCTTGCAGCGTGGGCGCACCGTCGGGCTGGTGCCCCAGGACCCGATGGTCAGCCTCAACCCGACCCTGCGCATCGGCCAGCAAATCGCCGAGGCGCTGATCCTGGCCAAGGGCAAGCGCTACCCCGGCGTCGATGCCGATATTGTCGAGCTGCTGCAACAGGTGGGTATCGACAAGCCGGTCCTGCGGGCCCGCCAGTACCCCCATGAACTCTCCGGCGGCATGCGCCAGCGCGTGCTGATCGCCATCGCCCTGGCCGGCACCCCCCGCCTGATCATTGCCGACGAGCCGACCAGCGCCCTCGACGTCACCGTACAACGCAAGATTCTCGACCACCTGCAACGGCTGGTCAGTGAACGGGGCATTTCCCTGCTGATCATCACCCATGACCTGGGGGTGGCCATCGACCGCGCCGACCGCATCCTGGTGATGAAGCAAGGCGAAGTGGTCGAACAGGGCCCGCCCCGGCAGATACTGGCGAACCCGCGCCACGACTACACCCGCGCGCTGATCGCCGCCGCTCCCGCGTTCGCCAGGCGCCGAGAGCCACACGCCAGGTCCGATGCAACGCGAGCACCGATCCTGCGCCTGCACAACGTCGGCAAGACCTTCAGCCTGCCCAAGGTGAAGGGCGAAGACCCCACCTTCGTGGCCCTGCAAGACCTCAGCCTGCAGGTCTACCCCGGCCAGACCCTGGCTATCGTCGGCGAATCCGGCTCAGGCAAGAGCACCGCGTTGCGCATCGCCCTGGGCCTGGAGAAACCGACCCAGGGCCAGGTCTGGTTCGAGCAGCAAGACGTCACCACCCTGAGCTGGCGCGAGTTCCGCCCGCTGCGTCAACGCCTGCAACTGGTCCAGCAAAACCCGTTCGCCGCGCTCGACCCACGCTTCACGGTGTTTGACAGTATTGTCGAACCCCTGGTGTCGTTCGGAAGGCTCAAGGGGGCGGCGCTGGAACACGCGGCGCGCGAGCTGATCGGTCGCGTGCACCTGCCGGTCAGCTTCCTCGATCGCCTGCCGCGCGAGCTGTCCGGTGGCCAGTGCCAGCGTGTCGCGATCGCCCGTGCGCTGGCGTTGAAGCCGGACCTGTTGCTGCTCGACGAGCCGGTCAGCGCCCTCGATGTGTCGGTGCAGGCGCACATCCTCGACCTGCTCGAAGAGCTGCAGCGGGAAATGGGGATTGCCTATGTGCTGGTGTCCCACGACTTGTCGGTGGTGGCCAACTTTGCGCATGAGGTACTGGTGCTGCGCAATGGCAAGGTGGTCGAACAGGGGACGGTGGAACAGATTTTCAACCGGCCGGGCAGCGATTACACCCGTGAATTGATTGCCGCCATCCCTGGCAGCGTGGCGGCCTCCGCCGCCTGAGCCGGTGGCCTACTCGGCCGCGCAGTCACGCGGTGCGATGCCCTTTTCCTGGGCATACGCAGCGGATTTGGCTTCGATCAACGGACGCAAGGTGGCGCGGTCGGCCTGGACCCAGTCGGTCACCAACACCCACTTTTGCCCGTCCCACTGCTGCACCCGCGCCGCGCCGCCGCCCTCATGGTCGGCGCAGGACAGTTTCAACGGCGCCAGCAACCCTTCGAGCCCCAACGCTTTGATGCGCGCTGCGTCGATGTCCAGGTGCTCGAAGGCCCAGCGCGTTTCTTCGCCGTTCAACCCACGGTGGCCGAACTTGGCCTGGCCGGTGCGCAGGGCCTCGACCGCAATGGCCGCGTTGATCAGGCCGATGTTGTAGTAGACCTTGCCGAAGTAACTGGGGTCCTTGAGGTTGCTTTTGCCCGGATCAAGGATGAACTGCTTGAGCCTGCGGTGAATTTCAAAGGTGTCGCCACCCGGGAACGGCGCCAGTGCCTGGTAGCCTTTGGCAGCGGTGCCCGCGGGAATCACGTCGGCTTCGGAGCCGGCCCAGACATCCCCGATCAGGCGATCCACCGGGATGCCGAAACGTACGGCGGTCTTGATACCGACCGGTGTGGATACGCCCCAGGTACGCAGAAAGACCCAGTCCGGATTGATCTGGCGCACTTGCCGCCATTGGGTGGACTGTTCATTGCCAGGGTCGGCCACGGGGATCTGGATGTTCTCGAAGCCGTACTTTTCTGCGAGCAACTGCATGGCGGCCTGGGTTTCACGGCCATAGGCGGAGTCGTGGTAGACCGTCACGATCTTCTTGCCCTTGAGCTTGTCCAGCCCCCCCTCACGCTGGGCGATGTAGTTGATGCCCACCGACGCCTGGCCGTAGTAGTTGAGCAGCAACGGGAAGGCATAGGGGAACACGCGGCCATCGGTCGACTCGGTACGCCCGCCGGCGCCATCGATCAACGGGATATGGTCGACGGCGGCACGGTCCATCAGCGCATAGGACGCCGGCGTGCTATGGGTGAAGAAGAAGCCGGTGGGCGCGCCGTCCAGGCCGGCCTTGTAGCGCTCGTAGCATTCGATGATGCGATCGGTCTTCCACTCGGTCTCGCACTCCTGCCAGACCAGCTTGACGCCGTTCACACCGCCCTCGACCTCGTTGATGTAGCGAAAGTAGTCAATCTCCCCCGCCCACCACGGAATGCCGCTGGAGGCGTAGGCGCCGACCCGATAGGTCGCCAACGGGATGAACTGTTGATCATTGGCCGCCTGGGCCACGGCAGGCAACAGCCCGCCAAATGTGCCGATGGCCAGCAGGCCGGCGATTAACGTGCGCTTGAAGGGGATGTGCATGGGTGTGGTTTCTTATGAAAGGTGAGGGTTAACCCTCCCGTTGTCGGGTCAGTGCCAACCCACTGACAACACAAATCATGCCAAAGCATAAGCCTCGTAGATTCAACGGGTTACCCCCATTCGCGCGAAGCGTAGAGCCCGTGAAATCGCACAGTTTATTGAACCGGTGTTGCGCCACCAACAGCGCCTCGGCCGCTTTGCGCGGTGTGGATGGGAGGATTTATTTGCGGCCGCGCATTCAAACGGCACACACCTTCGGGTACATTCAGCGCCCCTACGGACAGCACGCCCGCCCCTTATCGGGCATTCAAGGACACCCTGCGCATGGCTGCATCAAACAAATGGCTGATGTCATCGGTCGCGTACTACCTCGACTTCTTTAGCGTTCCGCTGTTCGTGATCCTCGCACTTTACCTCGCACCGTTTGATCCCGGCCTGGCGCTTGCCGGATTGTTGGGATGGACGTTGGTGGAATATGGGGTACACCGTTTTCTGTTCCACTCGCTGTATCGCCACGAACATTGGACCCACCATGTCGATGTGCTCGCCTTTATCGGTGTATCCAGCTGGAAAACCAGTTCGGCGCTGGCGGTCCTGTTACTGCTGGCCTGGTATGGGCAACTGACCTCGGTATTCGTCGGTGCGGTGGTGGGCTATTTCTATTACATCTCGGTGCACTACGTGATGCACCGCCCCAACCATTGGGCTTATCGGTTCATTCCAGGGCTGATCGCCAATCACGATCTGCACCATCGCAAAGGTATCGAGAAGAACTTCGGGGTCTCTTCGCCGCTGTGGGATCATGTGTTTCGCACCTTCATTCGAAATGAAGCGCGCGGCTGAGCCCCCCGGTAGATAGGGCCGTTGTGGCTAGCGCTCGTGTTGTGGCCAGTGGGCTTGTTGTGGCGAGCGGGCTTGCCCCGCGTTGGGGCGCGAAGCGGCCCCATTCCAGGCGATGTGTTTTTAACTGACACACCGCGGGGCCTGGTTTTGGGGCTACTGCGCAGCCCAACGCGGGGCAAGCCCGCTCGCCACAGTTACAGTCCTTACATTCCTTACATTCCTTACATTCCTTACATTCCTTACAGTCCTTACAGTCCTTCGGCCTTGTCGAATCGTCGACACCGATTGACCGCCGGCTCGGACGTCAGGATCAACTAGGTTGACTGAACGCTCCCGAGAAATCGCTCTACCGCAAACACCCCCATCTGCGCCGGCATCTCGCCCTGCAATACCCACTGCGCAATCGCCTGCCCAAACAACGGCGCAAACTTGAAGCCATGCCCACATAACCCCGCCGCGACGAACAGCCCCGGCACCCGAGGGTCGGGGCCGACAATCGGGTTGCCATCCGGTGTGTTGTCGAAGAACGACACGCGGCGGCCGGTGGCCCGTGCGCCGGTCAGGCGCTTCAAGCGCAGGGCGGCGCGGTCGCGGTAGGCCAGCACGTTGGCGTCGCAGAAGCTGCGGTCGAAGCTATCCGGGTCGATCGCTACGCCTTCGGCGGCCATCAGCGAGCCGATGAAATAGCCGCCGGGCTGGTCCGGGCGCAGGTAGAAGCCCGCCTCCCGGTCGCAATAGCCTGGCATCGGCGAGTCAACGCCCTCCACCTGGACAATGCCGACGCTTTGCCGGGTGGCGTGGATCGGCAATGGCGCCTGGCAATCGTCAGCCAGGGTGGCAGCCCACGGCCCGGCGGCATTGACCACATGGGCGCAGGCGATAAAGCCGGTGTCGGTCTGCACGCCGATGGCGCGCCCGGCCTGGCGCACGATCCGTCGTGCCGCCCGCCCCTCGTCGATCACCGCGCCGAGGTCCCGTGCACCGGCTGCAAAACTGCGCGCGGTCAGGCGCGGATCGCAATAGCCCGCGTCGGGCTCGAACACCGCGCCCGCCAGGCCGTCGATAATCAGGTCAGGCACCTGCGCCTGCATTTGCTCGGCAGACAACCACTCAAGCGCCGCGCCCGTCGCGCGCAAATGCTCGACGTTGGCCTGGGTGGCCGCTTGTTCGCGGGCGGGAATACCGGTCAAGAACCCCGTGCGCTGGTAGCCGCAAGTGCCGGGATAGTGCTGCCGCCAATCGCGATAGGCCCGCACGCCCCGTGCCGCCAGTTGGCTAAGGGCGGGGTCGGCGTAATATTCGCGCACGATCCCCGGCGACGCGCCCGACGAGCCACTGGCAATCGCGCCTTTGTCCAGCAGCCGTACCGACGCGCCGGCGCGCGCCAGGTGCCAGGCGGCGCTGGTACCGGTGGTGCCGGCACCGATCACGATGACGTCAGCGTATTCATGCATCGCTGGATGCACCCGCCAGCACCACGCTGGCCGGCAAGCATGGCGCCAGCGCCAGCGGGGACAAGGCCGCAAAGCGCGGGCGCACCACGGTCTCCGGCCTCGGCAGCGAGGCGGCATACAGCGCCTGGACCACCGGCAAACCGTCATGGCCCAGGCGGTGCCACAGGTGCTCGGCCAGGCGCGGCATGATCGGCGCGGCCAGGTACGCCAGGCCCTTGAGCCACAAGTAAGCGTGCCCAGGCTGTGTCACGTCCAGGTCCGGCCGTTGCATCCACTGGTGCAACACCTCCCAGGCGTCGCGCACCGATACAGCGTCGAGCCGGAACGCCTGGCCCAGGCGCGCAACGGCCATTTCGAGGCCCGGCAACAAGTCTGGCTCGATGGACTGCAACCGGGCCTGATCGAGGCTGCCGAGGGCCAGGTCGACACGCCGGTCGAGGGCACCGGCCAGGTCCACATTGACCACCTCGACAAACTCCTCCACGGCGAAATTGGTTTCGCCCAGTTCGGGGCTTTCGCGGCAGAGGAAATAACGCACGCCATCGCTGGTGGCCGGGGTTTTTTCGACGATATCGGCGGCCCAGACCACATGCAGGCGGCTGGTGGAAAACTTCGCGCCTTGCAGGTTGTAGAAGTAGTTGGTCAGCACGTAGTCAAACGACTGGTGATCCTGCAGGGCATCCATCACCGCCACGCTGCCCGCCAGCAGCAACACCGCGTTATCGATACCAAAGCTGACCAGCGTGGTCACCTCGCTGCTGCGCAGCATGGCGTGGCCGTGCTCCGGGGAGTGCTCGCGGGCACGGTCGGCGCAGGTCAGTGCGTATTCCCAGCCGGACTCGAACAACACGCGTGGGTTGTCAAAACGATCCGGGCTCCAGGCCACGCCCCAGTCGCCGGGTGCAGTCAGCCGCACGCGGCCATTTTCGCGTTCCAAGAAGCGCGCGATCACCTCGATGATCGACGCCGGCGCACCGGACGCCGCCATGCGCCGCAGCAACTGGTCGGGGTGGGCCACTTTCAGGAACAAACTTTCGACCTCGACCCACTGCAACGGGCTGTCGCCCATGCGCGGCTGGGGATTGAGCATGGTTTCCGGGCGGAACAAGGCACCGCAGGCTTCACAGAAGTAGCCGCCAGCCCCGGCCTGGCAATACGGGCACTGCCCCACCAGCCACGCGCCGGCCATGTAGCGACGGGTATGCGGGCAATACAGCACACGTTCGACCACGGTTTCGGTCACGCCCAACGCCACCAGGCGCTCGACCGTGCGCCGGGCATTGTCTGCATGCTGCGCGGCGTACGGGCCTTGCACCAGGTCGAGGAAGTCATCGACCTCGACATCCAGCGCGCGCAGGTCGTTGGCGATCTGCCCGTGGTAGTCACGCACCACCTCTTCGGGCTCGCGCTGCTCCTGCACGCCTTTCCACAGGACGTAGGAGTCGAAGCCGTCTACCGCCGAGACCACATCGACACTGTGCCCCTGGGTGCGCAGGTAGCGCCCGAGCATGTCCATGCGCAAGTAAGGACCGGCAATGTGGCCCAGGTGCAACCTGCCGTTGGGCGTGGGAGGAATCGGCATCAGGAAGAATTTTTGCGCGGTGATAGCAGTCATCTTTTCAATCCATCGAGGCAGCGGAAAGTGTGGGTTCGGCGATGGCCGCCGTATCGGGCCGATGAGCCACGATCAAATCGAGGGCCTCGCGGGCAATGCCGGGTGCCAGGCGGAAACCCGCACCACTGCCGGCACCGGCAAATACCAGGTGGTGCACCGGGTCGAAGCTCACCCGCGATTCGCCGCTGGGGCTGTAGCTGTCGCAGAACACCCGGCCGCCGCGACACCGCGCCACCAACGCCGGCAGGTAGTGCGCCAGCGTGCGGTTGGCGACGTCCCGGTCGTGGGGAGTGATTTCCAGCGCGTGCTTGCGCGGCGCCACATCCCATTCATCACAACGAAAGCTGAACAGCCATTGGTTGCGGGCGGCCAGTGGCATCAGGTACGCATCGGATTGCGGCAGGAACAACGCCGCGGCATTCGCCGGCGGTACGCCATCGATATGCAAGGCCACCACCTTCTTGACCCGTAGCCCGTGCTCGGTAGCGAGTGCGCCAAACGGCGACTCGCTGACCCATGGCCCGGTGGCAACCAGGGTGCGTCGGGCGCGCACGCTGGCGCCATCGGCCAGGGTGATACGCGAACCGCTGCCCTGCGCATCGATACGCTGCACACCCACGCCCTCGATGCAACGCACCTGGGCGCTGGCCAGGCTCTGGCTGATCAGCAACCGCGCCACCCAAGGCGGCTCGTAGCTTTCGGCGGTGCCGCCGCGCAACAGGCACTCGCCCGTGCCCACCGTGAGCGGCGCACCCAGGCGTTCACCGAGGTCGGCGGCCGACAGGTCGGCGGGCTCGACCGTGGCCTCGACCACGGCCTGCTGAATCTCGGGCGTCAGGCTGCGATCCGCCAGCCAGTACACCGGCGCCTGGCTGGTGCGGATGCCCAGCCGATCACGCAGCGCGCGGTACAGCCCGGCACTCTCCCCGGCCAGGCGCCGTTCGCGTGCCGAGCGCCCGGTGGCCAGCAGCACCCCCGCCGAGTGCGAGGTCGCCCCATCGCCGATGCGGTAGCGGTCGATCAACAGAATCCGCCAGTGCGGGTAACGCTGTACCGCGTGGTGCAAGGCCCAGGCGCCGATAATGCCGCCGCCGACAATCACCAGGTCGAAATCCTGCTGCATGCTCATGCCCACCACACCGAAAACACCTGGACCTGCGCGGTGCCGGCGTTGCGCGCTAAATGTGGGCGCCAGGGGGCAAAATACAAACTGTCGCCATTTTTTACCGCGTGCCAGGTACCGTCGTAGAACACGTTGAGGTCGCCGCCGCTGATAAACCAGATCTCGTTGACTGCGTGCCTGTCTTCATCCGTTGCGCAGTCGGGATCGATGGTGAAACGCGAGGACTGGATCGGGGCGTTGACCAATTTGCCGGAAAAGTGGTGCAGGTACAGGTGCACGCCTTGCAGCGCCACCGGTTCCTCGGTTTCGCGAATGACCGGGGCGTTGCCGTTGGGCGGTAGTGTGATGGGCTCCATGGCCGGGCTCCTGGGTCTAGTTGGCGAGGGCGGTCAGGCGATCGAAACGCGCGTCGCTGACCTCGTCGAAGGCAGCGCTGGGGCCCCATTGGACGAACGCGTCGGGTTCGTCCAGGTCGTACAGGGCTTGCCCGCTGACGCTGTTGAGGATGTTTGCGCAGCGCCAGGGAATCAGGCCCAGGTTCGGGTCGGCGATGCCTTTCTGGCTGCGCGCGGCGTTTTGCACGTAGATGGCCGACCCCTGCGGGCCGTCCCACTGCACGGAGTAGTCCTGGTTGAACACGTATTCGCCGTTGCGCCGGGTGATGCGTGGCTCGATCGCCCCCAGGCATTCCGGCATCTGGTAGGCGTACCCGGTGCACAGCACCGCCATGTCGGCACTCAGCTCTTCCTGCACATGGCTGTGCCCATGCACCAGCGACAGGCTCCAGTGATGGGGACGCTGCTGGACTGCGGTCAACTCGCGGCCCGGCAACAGGCGGACTTTGCAAGGGTGATGCAGCACGTGCTTGAGCTCGTACAGGCGGCGGTAAATCGATTGCAACAACGATTGGGAGATGCCGTCGCTCGCCAGTTTCTGTTCGACCAGCAGCGACTGGCGCACGGCCTCGGGTTGGGCAAAGAAGTGGTCGCTGTATTGCGGGGTATACAGCTCGTTGGTAAAGGGCGATTCATCCAGCGGCGAGAAATTCCAGCGCCGCGACACCCAGGTCACGCTGGCCGGTAGCGCGCTGGTGTCGGACAGCAGGTGCTGAATGATCTCGGCGCCGGTCTGGCCGCCGCCGATCACCACCACACGCTTGTCTTTCAGGCTGCGCTTGCGGGTCATGTACTGGGAGGAATGAAACAGCGTGTCGCCCAGGTGTGGGCGCGCGAATGCCGGGATCGAAGGCTGTTGCCCGGTGCCCAGCACCAGGTTGCGCGCCGGCTGGACCCAGGTATCGCCCTTGAGCAGGAACAGCCCGTTCTCGAACTCCACCGAGCGCACTTCGCTGTTGAAATGCAGGTTGGGCAGTTGGGTACAGGCCCAGCGGTAGTACTGGTTGAATTCGCGGCGCAGCACTTGATCGAAATTGGCGTTGATAAAGCTCAACAACTGTTTTTGCTTGGCCAGGTAGGCGAGGAACGACAGTGGATTGGACGGGTCCACCAGGCTGACCAGGTCCTTGAGGTAGTGCACCTGCAACATGGCGTCGGGCACCATCATCCCCGCATGCCATTGAAATTCGCTGCTGCGCTCGAAAAACGTCGCGGTAAGGCCGGGTTTGGGCTGGGCCAGCGCCGCCAGGCTCAAATTAGCCGGGCCAATGCCGATTCCCGCTATATCTACAACGGCTGCCGCAGAGAGCACATTCATGATCATTATCCCTAGTGATGATGTTTTTCAGGTGCAGCGGCGCCTCGCGGCATTCACGAAGGCGTGCTGGGCAATGGTTTTACAAATGCAAACGCATCAGTTTTTCACGGGGTGCGCAGCTGGCACCTTGAGCACCAGGGCGGACAGCATCATGGCCAGCAATGACAAGCCGATCGCAACGCTGACAGCGAGGTAGATGGCATCGCTACGCGGTTGGATCGAGGTCAGCAGGGCCCCGAAGATCGCCACGCCAAAGGCTGAACCACTTTGTCGACTGGCATTGAGCGTGCCTGCGGCCACCCCGGCCTTGGCACGATCAACCACACTCATGAGCACGGAGGTGGCGGCCGGCGTAATGATCCCCGCACCGAACCCCACCGCCGGGTAACACAGCGCGATGCGCCAGTACGGCGCATCGACGGCCAACGCGAACAGGCCGATAAACCCCAGGGTGTACAGGCCGAACCCCGCACACAGCACGGCGCGGGCGCCATAGGCCCGGGTCAACCGGCCGCAGGTGAAGCTGCCGAGGGTGACCATGGCGGTCAATGGCAGGAACGCCAGGCCCGTCTCCAACGGTGACCAGCCCCGGTCGGTCTGGAAGTACAGGCTGAGCAGGAAAAACAACCCGTAGAACACCAGGGCCGAGACCAGCGACAGGAACGTTGCCCCGGAAAACACCGGGTTACGGAAGTAATGCAGCGGCAGCATCGGGTCCTTGTGCCGGCTCTCGGTCACCAGGAACGCGCACCAGGCGATACACGCGACAAACACCCCGACGTAGACCCACTCGGAATTCCACCCCAGTTTGGCCCCTTCGATCAGCACGGCCACCGAGGTCGCCAGCGCAATAATGGCGGTGATTTGCCCCGTGACATCCAAGTGGCGGTTGGGCGCCAGGGGCGCTGAAGATGGGATGCGCGACGTCAGCCAAACGCCGACCAGGGCAATCGGCACGTTGATCAGGAAAATACTGCGCCAGCCGAACAGTTCGATCAGCACCCCACCCACCAAGGGGCCGGCCGCCATGGCAATACCACCGCAGCCTGCCCACACGCCGATGGCACTGGCACGCTGGTGGGTCTGTGGGTAGGCGCTGTTGATCAGCATCAAGGAGCATGGCACCAGCAGCGCGGCCCCTACCCCTTGCAGGACGCGTGCGCCCACCAGTTCAGGCAGATCGTTGGCCAGCCCGCATAAGCCCGAGGCCAGCGCAAACAGGCCGAGGCCGACGGCGTAGATTTTCTTTGCTCCGTAGCGGTCGCCGAGCAAGCCGCCCGTCAGCAGCAGGCTGGCAAAAGTCAGGGTGTAAGCGTTGATCACCCATTGCAGGCCGGTGATATCCGAGCCGAACGTCTGGGAGATGGACTCCAGTGCCACGTTGACGATGGAGGTATCCAGAATGACGACCACATAGCTGAGGCTGGTGGCGATCAGTACCTGTCGTTGGTAGCGCGTGTTGAGTTCCATAACCCCGTCTTTCCTATCCATAATGGCGCTTTGACTATAAGCAGCTTTTCAATTGAAACGCTTCGGGCTGTGTCGAAGTGTTAGTGTTTATGTCATCCTGAAACCCGACATCACCTGGCAAAGCGCGGAGTTCAATGGAATGACCCAGCCCAAAATTTCATCCATCGCCTACCTGATCGCCGAGCCTGTACGCGCCGTGATCCTCATCACCCTGGCCGATGGCAGTTCCATGTCCGCCAGTGCCCTGGCCGATGCTGCTGGGGTGACACCGCAGACAGCCAGTTCACACCTGGCGAAGTTGCTCGATGGCGGTTTGCTCACGGTCGAGACCAAGGGCCGCAACCGCTTCTATCAGTTGGCCGGCCCTGATGTATCCCATGTATTGGAAAGCCTGGCGGCGGTGTCGCCGCAGACCAGTACCTGGCGCAGCCTGCCCAACCGTGCCGCCCATGAGCTGCGCTTTGCCCGTTGCTGCTACGATCACCTGGCCGGCCAGGTCGGCGTTGCGGTGACCCAGGGCATGCTCGACCGTGGCTACATCCTCGATCGCAACGAACGCGAATATGTGCTGACGCTGCGCGGCATTGAATGGCTGCAATCGCTTAACCCGGACAGTGGCGAGCCGTGCTTCCAGGACCACGTCCAGGCCCGTCGCTGCCTGGACTGGACCGAACGCGAGCACCACATCGCCGGCCCGCTTGGGGCCCATCTGCTGGAGACCTTTTGCCAGCTGGGCTGGCTAAGGCGAACCACCGGCACGCGCGCGGTGCACGTCACCGGCGCCGGCTGGCGCGCGTTCAAAATGCATTTGGGGATTGAACACTTGCGGCATCTGGAGGCGCCCTTGCATGCGATGGCGCCGGCCCGCAAAAGGCTTATGCCGGCTCCCGCCGCGGGCTGAACAGCCCTTCGATTTCGCGGATCCTGCGCTCCTGGGCAACCCCGCTCTGCTGCCAGGCGGCAATCGCGTTGATCCGCTCATACCAGGCCGCCACATGGGGGTACTCCAGGAACGGCGCCTGGGTACGCGGGATATGGCTCAAGGGCGCCGCCAGGTCGATGTCGGCCAGGGTCAGCCCATCGCCAACCATAAACCGTCGGGTACTCAGGTGCCCCTCGAGCACGGCGGTGTAGCGGTGGATGGCGTGCAGGGCTTCCGCAACCAGGGTCGGGTTTTCGGCATGCCCTTTCAGGCGCTCCATGAAACGCTGTTCGATCAGCACCGTGGGCCCGCGGCGAAAATGCTCGGCGGCCCAGAACATCCACTTGAGGGTTTCGTACTTGGCCTTGCCCGAGGGCAACAATGACGAACCGGCCTGTTCCGCCAGGTAAATCATGATGGCCGACGCCTCGAACAGCACCACGTCGCCGTCGACAAAGGTCGGGATCGTGCCGTTCGGGTTGAGCGCCAGGTACTCCGGCGTACGGTTCTGACCGCTGAACAGGTCGAGAAACACGAATTCCACGTCCAGCCCCAGGTAAGCGGCCGTGGTCAGCACACGCCGGGTATTGCTCGAACCTCTGTCGCCATACACTTTCATGCCACTGCCTCGGTTGCCTGTTCGTCCATTAATGAAAAGTGCTCGCCGAGCATCACCACCACCTCGCCCGCCTGACGCACCGATTGGTACACCGAATTGACCATCGGCGCCGCCAGGTAGGAGGCCACGCCCAGCAGCCAGATGTTTTCCGGCGCCCCAGCGCCCGGCAAGCTGACCTGCAATTGCGCTGACACCTCGGGGGGCGTGCAGGGCGTGGCGGGCGTCACGTGCAGCGCCAGGCCGTCCGGCGTGGCATGGAACGGTTGCTTGTGGAACCCGGTGGCGCAGACCACGGCATCGACCACCTCGACACGGCCATGGCGGTCGCGGGCCTGCCATTTGCCCTGCCGCTCCAGCGTCGTCGGCAGTTGGGGCGCCAATTGCAGCTGCCCTTGGTCGATCAGGCGCAACAGGGTGGTCGCGGTCTGCAACGGCACCGCGAACAGGTAGCGCCCAACCGCTTCCCAGCAGTTTTGCAGCGCCGCCAGCCTGACTGCCGGCGGCGCGGCGCGCAGCTTGATGTCGGCCAGGTCCATGCACTGCACCAGCAGGTTTTGCCAGTCTGTCGCGCCCCCCTCGGCCAGGGCGATTTCACCGCGCAGGCGCTGGACAGGCTCGGCACTGCGATCGATCTGCGCGCGCAACGAGCGGCCACTGATGGCCTTGGCCGAACGCGCGACGATGCGCAGCAAATGCCAGTACAACTTGGGGCTTTCCAGGTCCAGTCGGGCAAACCGCGCTTCATCCAGGCTCGCCGTGCACCGTCGGGGAGTGCCCGTGCGCACGCCCGGCAAACGCCCGGACGGCGAAGCCATCAGCACCTGGTGCCCCGCGCCGCACAACAGCAGCACGCTATCGATGGCCGACAACCGACTGCCCAGCACCAATACCCGTGAAGGCCGGGTCAGGCTCGCCAACCACGACCGGGTCGGGTACGGCGTCGCGAAAATCCCCGGTGCGCCCAGATGCGGGGTCACCAGCGGCGGCACAAACGGCGCCGCGCTGCCGGTGCATACCAGCACCGCCGAGGCTGAACGCTGGCTGCCATCCTCCAGTTCCAAGCGGTATTCACCGTGGGCGACCGGCTTGATATGGCGCACCGCCGCACGCACCACCCGGTGCTCGATGCCCCGGGCCTCGGCCAGGTCGCGATACTCGGCATACCGCTGTTTGAGGTAGCCCGACACCCAGGCCCGCGGCACAAACGCCTGTTCACCGGCATCGATGCCTTGGGCCCGCAGGTAGTGCTGGAAGTCATGCATGTCGTCGTCCAGCACCGACATGGTCTGCACCGAGGTATTGCACAACAGCGCGTCCTGGGAGGCCGTGAAGGCGATTGAATCCGCCAGCCCTTCGGGATCGATGATCTCGATGCAACCCGCCACGCCCGTGCGCACCAGCTTGATAAAGGCCGCAACGCCGGTGACTGAGCCACCAATGATGGCGACCGTCGCCCGCCGCGTCACAACGTATGCGCCTTGGCCAGGACAGGCGCCAGCAACCGCACGCCGTACCAGCCCCAATACACGCGGTGATAGGTGATCAGACCGTTTTCGATCTCCATCATTTCCATCAGGTCGACCTGTTCGCCTTTGGGCGTCTTGCGCGGGTACTCCCAGGTCAGGTTGCGACCATTGATGAACGCTTTGTCGCTGCGATACCACTCGGCCAAGTCACTGGGGAACTTGCGCTTGCTGTCTTCCATGAACCGCTGGATCACGTCGCGCCCCACCAGTACCCCGCTGCCGTGGTCGGGGTAGATCGCCAGCACCAGGGGTGTCTCGAACACCGCGTGTTCTGCGTACAGCGCTGCAGTGGCCGCGAGGTCGCCCGCACAGACGGTGGTGTGCCAAGCTTCATAAATACCCAACAGGCCAGGATCGATAGACGAAGTCATGGAGTTTCCTCAGGGGGCAACACTGCAATAATAGAAGCCCCAACTATAGGGAATTGCCACCCCAGGATGCTTCGACCTGGCCCGAAGTGTCTGCCCTGCCCCTCTCAGGCGTCAGAACGCGCCCAGCTGTTTCATCACGCTCAGGTTGTCTTCGATGTGCCAGTTGGCGGCGATCTTGCCGTTTTCGATCTGGTAGATATCGGTGGCGATAAAATCCACCGGTTGCCCGGCCCCCTTGATCTGGCCGAATGTACCGGTGAAATGCCCGCGAAAATGCAGGTGCACCACCACCCGGTCACCGGCAAGGATCATCTGTTCGACCTCGCAACGCAGGTCCGGCACCGCACCGCGAAAGGTCCGCGACGCCAGCAACGCGCCCTGCGGGCCGGGTTGGCGACCGGGCGGCGGGGTTTTGTCGACGAAATCATCGGCCAGGGCTTGCAGCGCCAGGCGTTCGTCACCGGTATTCCAGAAGGTGTCATAGCGCAGGGCGGCGGTTTCCATGCTGGCCCGCTGTGCGGCCGACAGGCTGTTGTCGATCACCCGCACGCCCGGCTTCACCAGCTCGGGGGTTGCCGCCATGGCCGCGCTGCAAAACGACGAGGCCAGGAGCGTAGTGACAATGCCAAAGCGCGATATCGCTGAGTGTTTCATGCTGCAGTTTCCTTGTGTGGGGGACGGTTCAAATCGTCTCGCCTTCCCTGACGCTGAGGGGACTCTTGAGGGTGTATTGCGCGATCGCGTCCTTGCGCATGAAGGCGACGCCGGGGTGGCTGTTGGCGTAGCGCAGGAACTCATCCCAGACCCTGACCATTTGCGGCGTACCGCTGATGCGGTCGTGGGCACTGATCGACATCATGCGGCGCCGGCTGCCGGCCTCTTCGTACAGCTGGTCGAAATCCAGCTTCACCTGTTCCAGGAACTGCGACGGTGAGTAGTTGCGGCCTTCGATCAGGACAATGTCGTTGTTGCGCAAGGTGTACGGCACCACCACAAAGTCCTTGCCGTTGACCTGTTCGATAAACGGCTCGTCACGGCTCACATCATCGATGTGATAGACGTAGCCCAGCTCTTGCAGCAACGACAAGGTATTGGGGCCGCGGCGCAACCAATTGCAGTTGTAGCCGCTGACCGGTTGGCCGGTGACGTCTTGCAGCATGCGGGCGGCCTGGCGCAGGAACGTGCGTTCTTCATCACGGCTCATGGCAAATTGCGAACTCCAGCGCGGGCCATGGCCGGAGGCTTCATGGCCGCGCGCGACGATCTCGCGGGCCAATTCAGGGTGGCGCTTTACCGCGTCCCCGATCATGTGGCTGG
The DNA here is from genome assembly GCF_042015035.1 of Pseudomonas gorinensis. Lineage (NCBI taxonomy): Bacteria > Pseudomonadati > Pseudomonadota > Gammaproteobacteria > Pseudomonadales > Pseudomonadaceae > Pseudomonas > Pseudomonas gorinensis. The sequence continues at coordinate 3,596,624 of NZ_CP167125.1, read as the reverse complement.
TGACCTTGACGCCATGCCGGTCCCAGAGGTCGAGCAGCCTGGGAATACCTTCGCGGTAGCCGTAGGCGAACCAGGTATTGGTGGCCGGGTCGGCGGGCACGTTGTCGGGAAAATCCACAGGGGGAAACGGGCTGTCGGTGCCCTTGAGCGGTTGCCCGCCGGCTTCGAATTGCATCGACACCGACACCACCAGTCGCGTATTGCCCGGCCAGAAGCCGCCCTTGGCCTGGCGTACGCTTGCCGCTGGGGCAGCGTCCGTTGTTGCCGTGGCCGCGTTGGCCGTGCCGAGCAACGATCCGGCGGTTAGTACCGCGGCACCGGCGCCCGCCTGGGCCAGGAAAGTACGCCGTTGCAGGTTCACGTATGACATGAGCGTCACTCCGTTGGATAAACACGGATGCAACCCTAAGCCTTTAGGTTTATTTTGATAATTGAGCGCAAATCAAAAATCACTTTCGGAAAAACCGAATAATGCTACTGAAGAACCTTGAGCTGTTTTTGCTGATTGTCGAGAAAGGCGGGTTATCCGCGGCCGGCCGGGAACTGGGTTTATCCCCGGCCTCCGTGTCGGAACGGCTGGCGCAGTTGGAGAGTTTCTACGGTGCCAGCCTGCTCAACCGCACCACCCGCGCGATCAACCTCACGGATGAAGGCCGCCTGCTGGTCGATGGCGCCCGGCGCCTGCTGGCGGAGGCGGATGAGTTGCACAGCAGCATTCGCCTGGGCACCCAGAGGATTTCCGGGCCGATCCGCCTCAGCGCCCCGGAAGACCTGGGCCGCCAATACATTGAGCCGATCCTTGCGCAGTTTATGCAGGAGTACCCGCAGGTCAGCATCGACCTGAACCTCAGCGACGGCTACGTCGACCCCGTCAGCCAGGGAATCGATTTCGCCGTGCGCTTCGGCGCGTTGGCCGACAGCACGCTGCATGCGCGGCTGATCGGTGAAAACCGACGTGTCGTGTGTGCGTCACCGCTGTACCTGGCCCGGCATGGCACCCCGCGACACCCCGAGGACTTGACCCGACATGAATGCCTGGTCATGCGCTTCGGTATCAATATCGCGCGGGAATGGACCTTCAAGCTGCACGGCAAGACACACCGCATCCTGGTGAGTGGCCGCCGCGTGGCGAATGACGGCGCGCTGGTCCGGCAATGGTGCCTGGCCGGCCATGGCCTGTGCTTGAAATCGGTGTGGGATGTGCGCGCCGACCTCGATGCCGGGCGCTTGGTCGAAGTACTCAAGGACTACGACCTGGGTGGCACCGCACTGAACATCGTCTACCCGCCCTCGCGGGTCCAGCCCCGGCGCGTGCGCCTGCTGATAGAGCGGATCGCCGCGCAGTTGACGGCTGAGGGCACACCGTAAGCCTGGATAAGTTCCTTGCAGCCTGCGCAACACACCTTTGCTATCAATCACATTGATAGCTGCCTAATGAAACCTGCATGCTAGAGGGCTGACAACGCGCTTATATCATTCCGAATGATAGTTACCTTTGCTTCATTCGATTCGTGACATACCGCCTCGCCGCGCATGATCCGCCCATCTCAAATACATTGGCGGATGCACCTCATGGAACAGTCACTCAAACACTTACGCTTTCCCTTGGCGATTTTGGCCGTGGTAGTGATGAGCGCGTGCGGCAAGGCCCCGGAACAAGCGGCCGCCATGCCTGCTGCGAAAGTCAGCGTGGCCAAGGTACTCGAACAACCGGTCAACGAGTGGGACGAGTTCACCGGTCGCCTGGAAGCGCCTGAGACCGTACAGATTCGTCCACGGGTTTCTGGCCAGATTGACCAAGTCGCTTTCACCGAAGGCGCTTTGGTCAAGAAAGGCGACCTGCTGTTCCAGATCGACCCGCGTCCATTCCAGGCCGAAGTGCGCCGCCTCGAAGCCCAACTGGCGCAAACCAAAGCCGCTGCCACCCGCAGCGATAACGAAGCCCAACGCGGCGAGCGCCTGCGCCAGAGCAATGCGATCTCCGCCGAACTGGCCGACTCGCGCACCACCGCCGCCCAGGAAGCCCGCGCGGCTGTCGCCGGGATCCAGGCGCAGTTGGACCTGGCCAAGCTGAACCTGAGCTTTACCCGCGTCACCTCGCCGATCAGCGGCCGCGTCAGCCGTGCCGAAATCACCGCCGGCAACCTGGTGACCGCCGATGTCACCACGCTGACCAGCGTGGTCTCCACCGACAAGGTCTACGCCTACTTCGACGCCGATGAGCGCGTGTACCTCAAGTACACCGAGCTGGCTCGCCAGGGCCGTCGCGGGGCGACCACCCCGGTGTACCTGGGCCTGTCGAATGAAACCGGCAACCCGCACCTGGGCCAGATGAACTTTGTCGACAACCAGGTCAACCCGGCCACCGGCACCATCCGTGGCCGCGCCGTGTTCGATAACAGCAAAGGCGAATACACCCCTGGCCTGTACGCACGCCTGAAACTGGTCGGCAGCGGCACCTACTCCGCCGTACTGATCAACGACGAGGCCGTGGGTACCGACCTGGGCAAGAAGTTCGTGCTGGTGATGGAAGGCGACAAGCCGGCTTATCGCGCGGTGGAGCTGGGGCCGAAGATCGAAGGCTTGCGTATTGTGCGCAGCGGCCTGAACAAGGACGACACCATTATCGTCAAGGGCCTGCAACGCGCGCGCCCCGGCTCGCCGGTCGCCCCGGAAACCATTCCGATGGCCAGCAAGGAAACCCTCGCCGCCTTGGCCCAACAACGACAAGCGCTTGAAGCCAGCAACCTGGAACAAGTGGCGCCGGACAAAACCGCGCCCAAACTTGCCAGCGCTGCGACTCCACGCGGTTAAGGGATACGACTCAAGATGAATTTTTCCAAGTTCTTCATTTCGCGGCCGATCTTCGCAGCGGTGCTGTCGCTGCTGATCCTGATCGCCGGTGCGATCTCGCTGTTCCAACTGCCGATCAGCGAATACCCGGAAGTGGTGCCGCCCACCGTGGTGGTACGCGCCAACTTCCCGGGCGCCAACCCCAAGGTCATCGGTGAAACCGTGGCCGCGCCGTTGGAGCAAGCCATCACCGGCGTCGAGAACATGCTGTACATGTCCTCGCAGTCGACCGCCGACGGCAAGCTGACCCTGACCATCACCTTCGCCCTGGGCACCGACCTGGACAACGCGCAGGTGCAGGTGCAAAACCGTGTGACGCGGACTCAGCCAAAATTGCCTGAGGAAGTGACGCGCATCGGTATTACCGTGGACAAGGCCTCCCCCGACCTGACCATGGTGGTGCACTTGACCTCGCCAGATCAGCGTTACGACATGCTGTACCTGTCCAACTACGCGATCCTCAATATCAAGGATGAGTTGGCCCGCTTGGGTGGCGTGGGCGACGTGCAGTTGTTCGGCATGGGCGACTACTCCCTGCGTGTGTGGCTGGATCCGAACAAGACCGCCTCGCGCAACCTGACCGCGACCGATGTGGTCACCGCGATCCGCGAGCAGAACCGCCAGGTAGCAGCCGGTGCCCTGGGCGCCCAGCCTGCTCCAACGGATACCAGCTTCCAGTTGTCGGTGAATACCCAGGGTCGCCTGGTCACCGAGGAAGAGTTCGAGAACATTGTGATCCGCGCCGGCGCCAACGGTGAAATCACGCGCCTCAAGGACATCGCCCGCGTCGAGCTGGGGTCCAGCCAATACGCGCTGCGCTCGCTGATCGATAACCAGCCAGCCGTCGCGATTCCGATTTTCCAGCGCCCCGGCTCGAACGCCATCGACATCTCCAACGATGTGCGCGCCAAGATGGCCGAGTTGAAAAAGAGCTTTCCGGCGGGCATGGATTACCGCATCGCCTATGACCCGACGATCTTTGTGCGCGGTTCCATCGAAGCGGTCGTGCATACCCTGTTCGAAGCACTGATCCTCGTGGTGCTGGTGGTGATCCTGTTTCTGCAGACCTGGCGCGCCTCGATCATTCCGTTGGTGGCAGTACCGGTATCGTTGATCGGTACGTTTGCGGTGATGCACCTGTTCGGGTTCTCGCTCAACGCGCTGTCATTGTTCGGCCTGGTACTGGCCATCGGCATCGTGGTGGACGACGCCATCGTGGTGGTGGAGAACGTCGAACGTAATATCGAGCTGGGCCTGGCGCCGTTCCCGGCGACTGAAAAAGCCATGAGTGAAGTGACCGGCCCGATCATCGCCACGGCGCTGGTGCTGTGTGCGGTGTTCATTCCAGCCGCCTTTATCAGTGGCTTGACCGGCCAGTTCTACAAACAGTTCGCCTTGACCATTGCGATCTCGACGGTGATCTCGGCGTTCAACTCGCTGACCCTGTCCCCTGCCCTGGCCGCCGTGTTGCTGCGCGGTCACGATGCGCCGAAGGATCGCTTCTCGAAGTTCCTCGACAAGCTCTTTGGCGGCTGGCTGTTCCGTCCCTTCAACCGCTTTTTCGAGAAAGCCAGCCATGGCTACGTGGGTACCGTACGCCGGGTGATTCGCGGCACGGGCATTGCCCTGTTCGTGTACGCCGGCCTGATGGTGCTGACCTTCTTCGGGTTTGCCCACACCCCGACCGGTTTCGTACCGGCCCAGGACAAGCAATACCTGGTGGCCTTCGCCCAACTGCCCGACGCTGCGAGCCTGGACCGCACCGAAAACGTGATGAAGCGCATGTCGGACATCGCGTTGAAGCAACCCGGTGTGGAAGCCGCGATTGCCTTCCCCGGCCTGTCGATCAACGGATTCACCAACAGCCCGAACAGCGGCATCGTGTTCGTGACCTTGAAACCGTTCGATGAGCGCAAAGACCCGAGCATGTCCGCCGGGGCAATTGCCGGTGCATTGAACGGCAAGTACAGCGGCATCGAAGAAGCCTACATGGCGATCTTCCCACCGCCGCCGGTACAGGGGCTGGGCACCATCGGCGGGTTCCGCCTGCAGATCGAAGACCGTGGCAACCTCGGCTATGACGAGCTGTACAAAGAAGTGCAGAACGTCATCACCAAGAGCCGTGGCGTGCCGGAGTTGTTCGGCCTGTTCACCAGCTACACGGTCAACGTGCCACAGGTCGACGCGGCCATCGACCGTGAAAAGGCCAAGACCCACGGCGTGGCAATCAGCGACATCTTCGACACCCTGCAGGTGTACCTGGGTTCGTTGTATGCCAACGACTTCAACCGCTTCGGGCGTACCTATCAGGTCAACGTGCAGGCTGAACAACAGTTCCGCCAGGACTCCGACCAGATCGGCCAGCTGAAAGTGCGTAACAACAAAGGCGAGATGATCCCACTGGCCACCTTCATCAAGGTCAGCGACACCTCAGGGCCAGACCGTGTGATGCACTACAACGGCTTTATCACCGCTGAAATCAACGGCAACGCGGCACCGGGCTACAGCTCCGGCCAGGCCCAGGCGGCGATTGAAAAACTGTTGAAGGATGAACTGCCCAACGGCATGACGTACGAGTGGACCGACCTGACCTATCAGCAGATCCTCTCGGGCAACACCGCGCTGTTCGTATTCCCGCTCTGCGTACTGCTGGCGTTCCTGGTACTGGCCGCCCAATACGAAAGCTGGAGCCTGCCACTGGCGGTGATCCTGATCGTACCGATGACGCTGCTGTCGGCCATCACCGGGGTGATCATCTCGGGCGGCGACAACAACATCTTCACCCAGATCGGCCTGATTGTACTGGTGGGCCTGGCCTGTAAGAACGCGATTCTGATCGTCGAGTTTGCCAAGGACAAACAGCAGGAAGGCCTCGACCCGCTCGCTGCGGTGCTGGAAGCCTGCCGTCTGCGTCTGCGGCCGATCCTGATGACCTCGTTCGCCTTCATCATGGGCGTGGTGCCCTTGGTGCTGTCCACCGGTGCCGGTGCCGAGATGCGGCATGCCATGGGTGTGGCGGTGTTCTCCGGGATGATCGGTGTGACCTTCTTCGGTCTGTTGCTGACGCCAGTGTTCTACGTACTGATCCGTCGCTATGTGGAGCGCAGCGAAGCGCGCAAAGCGGCCAAGGCCTTGAAGCTGGAGACACAGCAATGAGTGTGAAAGTCTTTCTGCCGAGCTTGCTGGTCCTGGCGCTGAGCGCCTGTGCCGTGGGCCCGGACTACAAAACCCAGACCCCGGAGGCGGCGAATATCACCGCCGCCGCGGATGCCAAACAGTATGACCACGCCAAGTTCGAAGGCATCTGGTGGCAGCAGTTCGACGATCCGACCCTCAACCAGTTGGTCACGCAATCGCTGCAAGGCAACCGTGACCTGCGCGTCGCCTTTGCCCGCCTGCGCGCTGCACGGGCGATCCGCGACGACGCCAGCAACGACGCCATGCCGACGATTACCAGCCGCGCCAGCAGTGACCTGGCCAAGGGGCAAATCCCTGGCCAGACCACCCGGCGGGTGAACAGCGAGCGGTATGACCTGGGCCTGGACATGGCCTGGGAACTGGACCTGTTCGGGCGCATCCAGCGTAACCTGGAAGCCACCGACGCCGACCAGCAGGCCGCCGAAGCCGACCTCTACCAACTGCAAGTCACGATGATTGCCGAACTGGTGGACGCCTACGGTCAACTGCGTGGCGCGCAGTTGCGTGAACGCATCGCCTTGGACAACCTGAAGAACCAACAGGAGTCACGCACCATCACCGTCAGCCTGCGCGACGCCGGTGTGGGCGATCAACTCGACGTGGAGCGTGCCGACGCACGCCTGGCGGCGGTGGAAGCCAGCGTGCCGCAACTGCAAGCCGAGCAAGTGCGCGAGCGTAACCGCATCGCCACCCTCCTCGGCCAGCGCCCCGACAAGCTGACCGTGGACCTGAGCCCGAAAGACTTGCCGGCGATTGCCAAGGCGCTGCCGATCGGCGATCCAGGGCAACTGCTGCAACGACGCCCGGACATCCTCAGTGCCGAACGCAAACTCGCCGCCGCCACCGCGCGCATCGGCGTGGCCAAGGCCGACCTGTTCCCACGGGTCAGCCTCAGCGGCTTCCTCGGCTTTACCGCCGGGCGGGGTTCGCAGATCGGCTCATCGGCCGCGAATGCCTGGGCCCTCGGCCCAAGCATTACCTGGGCCGCCTTTGACCTGGGCAGCGTGCGTGCCCGCCTGCGCGGCGCAGACGCCGAAGCCGATGGCGCCCTGGCGACCTACGAACAGCAAGTGTTACTGGCCTTGGAAGAGTCCGAGAATGCTTTCAGTGATTACGGCAAGCGCCAGCAACGCCTGGTCTCGCTGATCCGTCAAAGCGAATCCAGCCGCGCCGCCGCCGACCTCGCCGCGATCCGCTACCGCGAAGGCACCGTGGACTTCCTGGTCCTGCTCGACGCCCAACGCGAACGCCTGGCCGCCGAAGACTCCCAGGCCCAGGCCGAAGTCGACCTGTATCGCGGGATTGTGGCGATCTACAAGGCGCTAGGGGGTGGCTGGAAACCAGACACCGTCGTGGCGACTGCCCAGTAACGTAAAGAGCTCCTTTGGTTGGTCGCATCCAGCCAATTTTTTGCCCCGCGGTCCATTCGGTCGCGGGGCTTTTTTTTAAAGTGACATTTAGGATGGCCGATAAATTAAGTGTAGTTTTCAACTAATGGAGGATTTCACGATGGCCGTTTTGTTGACTGCGGAACAAATGAGGCACACGAAAGCGTCGAACCCGTTTCAAATACAACATCCGGAACAGGTGACGAACAAATTCACAATAACGGAAGAATCAAAAGCCGCGGAAACGCTGAAACTTGGCAAGCAGCAATCGATTGATGAGTTGAAAGTATTCTTGAAAGACTATGACATGACGTCGATCACCACCAACGAACTAAAAAAAGTCGGCAGCCGACTCTATAACAGTGGCGTCATTGATGGCGAAGCTTTTCATATGTTCATCTCTGGCCTGGGTGCTTTTGATGCCAACGGCCAGCAAGCCGAAACCGACGTAAAATACAATGCAATCGCGTTATTCAATGAAAAGCTAGAAGACTACCTGTCGTTTGTTGAAAGTCATCCAAACGTCAAGCGCTCCCAAGGTATCCCCGAATATATCCAGGGCATGGTCGCTGCCAATCACGCAATCAATGCACTGACATTTTTCGTCAATTCATCCAAAAACGAACTTTCGATAGAAGAGCATGCTTGAAATGAGCCCCATGCAGGGCGCCAACGACATCCTCGGCGCCCTGCTGCTTCAGGACATTACCGACCGAACCTGACCGCTCCCCAATAGGACTTGGAGACCGTTTCGCGGTTCTCTAGCATTACCCGATAAGTACCCAGCGGACCGAGCCATGAGGCATAGGCTGACAAGGGGTTACCGGCCACTGTTTTCCAGGAACCGCCCACCTGTTGTTGAATGTAAATCTGTGGCGCTCTGCCCCCGCCTGCGGCTGACACCATTGCGTCAATATTTGCGTTAGAGCAACCGTTGGCCCCAGTAATGGTGAATGGACCAAGCGCGACAGCCTCTGATTCGGGTTGAATTATTCCGCTATAGCTGTCAGTAATAGTCAAGCACAAAGCAGACACTTGGGCCGACAGCAACATCAAAGCCAGACATGGCAATGCAAAAAGACCTTTCATGATTTTCACCTTCAGTATCAAGCCAATAATATTTATTGCCACTACTCAAGACTGATACCCGCTATGCCTTTTAACTCCCCATAGGCGGCCCTCGACTTAGCGGCGCGCAATCGCTGTAGCCAAGGCACGCCGAACATGATTCGAACCATTAAAGAAAAGTAATAACTATCGTGCCAAGGACTATGCATGATTAAGCACTGGCAGTAAGCCGGCCACTTCCTAAAATCTCGAAAGACCCTTCTGTCGTCCGCAAGAAGAACTAAGTCAGTTATTTCCTAATCCCGCACACCCCTGCGGTTACAGCCTATTTGTCTCATTCAAAATCAAACTCCGATAATGCCCCGGATTCGACCCCGCCCATTTACGAAACGCCTTATAAAACGAACTGGTGTCGGCAAACCCCAGTCGCGCCGCGATCTCGGCAAAGCTGATGTGGGGTTCCGCCAGCCAGACGATCGCCAGCTCTTTGCGCACGCTGTCCTTGAGGCCCTGATAGGTCTGCCCTTCTTCCGCCAGGCGGCGGCGCAAGGTTGAGGCGGAAATGCACAGGATGGCGGCCAGGCCGTCGGTTTCCGGCCAGATGTCGGGTGGCATCTGGCGCAGGTCGTGCTTGATGCGGGTGGCCAGGCTGTCGGGGTCACGGTACTTGACCAGGATGTTCGCCGGCGCATGGGCGAGGAAGCGCTTGAGCTCCTCGGGGCTGCGCTTGATGGGCAGGTCGAGGCAGTCGGCGGAGAAGATCATGCGGGTGCGAGGTCGATCAAAGCGCAGGTTGTCAGAGAACATCACCTGGTAGTCATCGCAGAAATCCGGCTGGGGGCAGCGCAGCTCGATGGCGAGGATCGGTATACGCCGCCCCGCCAACCAGCAGGCAACACCGTGGACGATCATCCAGTACGTGAAATAGGTAAACGCCCGGCGTGGCTCTGCCTCGGTTTCCAACAGCACGATTTCCGCCAGGCTTTGCTGGCGCACCAGTTGCGCGGGCAGATGGTCGAGCATCAATGACAGGAACCCCAGCCCGGTTTCCAACCCATCGACCACGGTGGGTTGGGCCAGGGCGGCCCGGCACAGAAACGCCAGGCTGCCGGATTTGAGCTTGCGCGGGTCCATGCCAAAGAACTCATCGTCCAGGCGCCGCGCCAGCAGGCGCCACAACCGCGCGTAGGCGGTGGCCGACACACGTGCGCCGGGCTGCAGCAACAGCTCGGGGTCGATGCCCACCTTGTTCAACGCTTCAACGGTGGCGGCCCCCGGCGCACAGCTCTGCGCCAGCGCTTCGCGCACAAGATGGATGGAAATGGTGTCTTTTTCCGACATGGGGGCGGGGCAATCCAACGGCTCAAAAGGTGGTGTGCATCATAAGGGCGGTTGCGCTTCCCCACCACCGTTCAGCCGGCGTTCAGTAAAGGTCAATATTTCTTGTTTAGCAATGAGTATCATTATGTTACAAATTAGCTTCCTATCTAGTTACCCTGCGGTGCCGAATGCTTGTCCCCTTTCTCATCATGTTGCGCGAAGGAATTGAAGCAGCCCTGATCGTTGGTATCATCGCCAGTTACCTGCAGCAGACCGGCCGCGGCCAGTGGATGCCAGCGGTATGGATCGGTGTGTTTCTCGCTGCCGCGCTGGCCTTGCTGGTGGGCGGCGGTCTGGAATTGGTCAGCGCCGAGTTCCCACAAAAGCAACAGGAGTTGTTTGAAGGCGTGGTTGGCCTGGTGGCTGTGGGCATCCTCAGTTCCATGGTGTTCTGGATGCGCAAGGTGGCGCGCTCCATCAAGCATTCCCTGCACGCCTCCCTCGATCATGCACTGGCCGGCTCCAGACATCAGGTCATCGCGTTGATCCTCATGGTGTTTTTCGCCGTGGCGCGCGAAGGCCTGGAAACCGTATTTTTCCTGCTGGCGGTGTTCCAGCAAAGTGAAGGCCCCGGTGCACCGTTGGGCGCCCTGCTCGGCCTGGTCCTGGCGGTCATCGTCGGTTTCCTGATCTACACCGGCAGCATGCGCCTGAACCTCGGGGCGTTCTTCCGCTGGACCGGTCTGTTCATCCTGGTGGTGGCCGCGGGCATTCTCGCCAACTCAGTGCAGGCCTTGCATGAAGCCGGCCTGTGGAACCACCTGCAAACCGTGCTGTTCGATTTCAGCGCCGTGCTGCCGATGGACAGCCCGTTGGGCTCGGTACTGGCCGGGATGTTCGGGTATCAAGAAGCGCCAACCGTCAGCACCCTGGGCGCCTACCTGATTTACCTGGTCGTGGCCCTGGTGATGTTCTTCCTGCCCGCAGCACCGGCCAAGCCGGCCGTCACCTCTTCTTCCGTTTCCAGCCAGTAAGGACCGTCCCTTGTCCAACCCAACGCCTCAACCCGCCTCCCCGCACCGCGCCTTGCGCTGGGCGGTAGCCGGCTCGGTGGTCGTGATGATCGCCGCCGCAGGCCTGTTCTATTACGCCTCGCAAATGGCCGCCGCCAAGCGCCAGACCAACCACAATGAAATTGCCGTGACCATTCATGGCCACGCCTGCGAGCCGAACGCGCTGACCGTACCGGCTGGCCGCGCAAGCTTTCGCATCATCAACCGCTCGGATCGCGCGGTGGAGTGGGAAATCCTCGATGGCGTGCTGGTGGTCGAAGAACGTGAAAATATCGCCCCCGGCCTGAGCCAGGTGATCAATGCCAACCTGCTGCCCGGCGACTATGCGATCACCTGCGGCCTGCTGAGCAACCCGCGCGGCACCCTGCATGTGACCGCGACGGCGGAGTCCGACGCCCAGGCCAAGGCCAAACCGTCGATGGTGGCGTTTATCGGCCCGCTGTCGGAGTTCCGCGTGTACCTGAGCAGCCAGGGCAGTGCACTGGTCAAGGCCGTGAGCGCCTTGCAGCAAGCGATCGACGCCGGTGACCTGGCCCAGGCCCAGGCGTTGTACGTGCCGGCCCGTGAGGCTTACCAGCGATTGGCCCCGGCGTCGCAACGCCTGGCGGAGCTGGACAATGCCATCAACGCCCGCGCGGATTACTTTGAAAAACGCGAACAAGACCCGGCCTTCAGCGGCTTCCACCGCCTCGAATACAGCCTGTTCCAACAGCGCAGCCTCGATGGCCTGGCGCCGATTGCCCAGCGGCTGGTTGCCGACGTGACCACCCTCAAGCAACAACTGCTGGCGCAGTCGCTGCCACCGGAGCAGTTGGTGAGCATCGTGGTGCGCAACCTCAACAGCCTGGCCGATGTACGCGCCGTCAGCGGTGAAGAAGAACGCTACAGCCATATCGACCTCAACGGTTTTGCCGCCAACCTGGATGCCGCCCACAAGGTGGTGGACCTGATGCGCCCGTTGCTGAGCAAATCCGCCGCTGACTTGCTGCCCAAGATCGACAGCGCGCTCGATGCGTTCGATGCCCAGCTCAGTGGCTTGAAGGTCGACGGCCAGTACCGCCGCTATGACAGTGTTACCGCCGATCAGCGCAAGCAGATCGCCGACAAGGCCAAGGCTCTGGCCAATGTACTCGATGGAATCGACCCCGCCCTTGGCCTTTCCGGCCTGCAGTGAAGACGACCGCACACATGAGTGACTCACAATTGTTTGACCTTCAGCGCCGCCGTGTCCTGCTGGGCATGGCCGCCACCGGCGCCGCGATTGCCGGCAGCACCTTGAGCTGCCCGGCCATGGCGGCCGCCGCGCAAGCCCAAGTCACCACCGCCCCCAGCAGTGACAAGACCCAGGACCACCACGACTTTATCGGCCAACACCAGAGCGGCATCGTCACGCCGCGTCCGGCCTGCGGCATGCTGGTGGCGTTCGACGTACTGGCCAACGACCGCCAGGACCTGGAGCGCTTGTTCCGTACCCTCAACGAGCGCATCCGCTTCCTGATGAGCGGCGGTACCGTGCCGCAAGTCGACCCGAAGCTGCCGCCCACCGATTCCGGGATTCTCGGCCCGGTGGTGACGCCGGACAACCTGACCATCACCGTGTCCGTGGGTGAATCCCTGTTCGACGAACGCTTCGGCCTTGGCAGCGTCAAGCCTAAGCGCCTGAGCCGCATGGTCGGCTTTCCCAACGATGCCCTGGAGCCGGCGCAGTGCCACGGCGACCTGAGCCTGCAGTTTTGCTCCAACACCCCGGACACCAATATCCACGCCCTGCGCGACATCGTGAAAAACCTGCCCGACCTGCTGCTGGTGCGCTGGAAACAAGAAGGCAGCGTCCCGCCCCAGGCCCCTGCCCGCCCTGGCGAGCCGGCGCAGAGCGCGCGCAACTTCCTCGGTTTTCGTGACGGTTCGGCCAACCCGAACTCCAACGACAACCAGGCGATGGACCAGATCGTCTGGGTCCAGCCCGGCAGCGATGAGCCCGCCTGGGCCGCCCATGGCAGCTACCAGGCCGTGCGGATTATCCGCAACTTTGTTGAACGTTGGGACCGTACCCCCCTGCAAGAGCAGGAAAGCATCATCGGCCGTGTCAAGACCACGGGCGCGCCCATGGGTGGCCAGCAGGAAACCCAGGTTCCCGACTACAGCAAGGACCCGGAAGGCAAGTTGACCAAGCTCGATGCCCACATCCGCCTGGCCAACCCGCGCACCCCGCAGACCCAGGCCAACCTGATCCTGCGCCGGCCGTTCAACTACTCCAACGGCGTCAATAAAAACGGTCAGCTGGACATGGGGCTGTTGTTCATCTGCTACCAGGCTGACCTGGAGAAAGGCTTCATCAGCGTGCAAACCCGGCTCAACGGCGAGCCTCTGGAGGAATACCTCAAGCCGGTCGGCGGTGGGTATTTCTTCACCTTGCCGGGGGTCACGGGCCCTAAGGATTTCATCGGGCGCACGCTCCTCGCGGCAACGCACCCGCACACCCCTGCCAACACCTAAAACACACACCAGAGCGGAAATCGTCCCATGAAGAAGTCGTCTATCGCATTGTCGTTGTTAATCACCCTTTCGCCGCTGGCAGCGTTCGCCGCTACCGCGCCGCTGGACCTGGTAGGCCCGGTGTCGGACTACAAGATCTACGTCACTGAGGAAATCGGTGAGCTGGTGACCCAGACCCAGGCGTTCACCGATGCGATCAACAAAGGCGACCTGGCCACGGCCAAGAAGCTCTACGCACCAACCCGCGTGCACTACGAGTCGATCGAGCCGATCGCCGAACTGTTCAGCGACCTGGATGCGTCGATCGATTCGCGCGTGGATGACCATGAAAAAGGCGTGACCGCCGAAGACTTCACCGGCTTCCACCGTATCGAATACGCGCTGTTCTCGCAGAACTCGACCAAAGGCCTGGAAGCGCTGACCACCAAGCTCAACGCCGATGTCAACGACCTCAAGACCCGTGTCGACGGCCTGACCTTCCCGCCTGAGAAAGTCGTCGGCGGTGCCGCGGCGCTGCTCGAAGAAGTCGCAGCCACCAAGATCTCCGGTGAAGAAGACCGCTACAGCCACACCGACCTGTATGACTTCAAGGGCAACATCGACGGCGCGAAGAAAATCGTCGACCTGTTCCGTGGCCAGATCGAGAAGCAGGACAAAGCCTTCCTGGCCAAGGTCGACAAAAACTTCGCCACCGTAGACAAGATCCTCGCCAAGTACAAAACCAAGGATGGCGGTTTCGAGACCTATGACAAGGTCAAGGAAAACGACCGCAAGGCCCTGGTGGGTCCGGTCAACACCCTGGCGGAAGACCTGTCCACCTTACGCGGCAAACTGGGTTTGAACTGACACAACGCGCCAATGGCCGCTCACCCTCCCGCGCCCGGCGCGGGAGGTCGTCGGCTCAGCGTGCCTGCTGGAACCCGCTCAATGGCGTGCCGAACGGCCGGCCGCTGCGCGGATCAATCGCATACCAACGTCCGTTGTTGCCCGTGGCGTGCACGTCAATGCCCTGGCTCGTTCCCGCAACGCCCGCCGCTGGAGGCCGCGAGGGTGCTGCTTGACCGGCCGCCGCCATCAGATAGCACCTCATCTTCTCCTCGGCCGTTATCAAATGCGGCACAGACTTACCCAGCCGGGTCGCGCCGCCTGCAACCAACGCAGGTAACTTGACCAGCCCCTTCGTGGCCGCGCTGACCATTTGCGGGTAGCCATCGAACGGGTTGAGTGCGGCGCTGGTGAACAACACCCCTTCCCTGACGAAATCGAAGGCCTTGTCGCTGAAGGACGCTACCGGTTTTACCCAGGCCGTTTTCGGTACAAGGGGACTGAGCGTCGGCGCCAGCCGCCGGATAACCCCGGCCACGGGGGCCTGCGCCAGTGCCCTTCCCGCACGTATCAACGAGCGTGCCCGGCCAGCGGCCGACAGTGCCACCCCGCCCACATCCAATGCCAGGCTGAACAAGCCGCTGCCAATATTGCCTGCCGCAAACTCTTGATAAGCCCCCACGAAAGGCACCAACCCGAGCAGGATCCCATGATCGCGCGCAACGGCCTCGCGGTGTTGTTCAAGGGGCAACACCCCCTTCGCCCTGGCGAGCATAGTCTCTTGCGATTCATAAAAATTGCCTTGGGTGATTCGCGTCACGATGTCGGCTGTCTTCGACGATGAGTAGCTGTCAGGGACGAAATCATCGGGTGCGAAACCCTCCGGGCGGGGAACGCCGGGCAGCGTTGCGCCAAGCTTTTCAACAATGACCTTGGAAGGCTCCCGCGTTGACCGAGGATCCGATCCCTTGGCGTAGGCGTCGACGTCGATGGCCAGGGCAGTGCCGCGGACAATCGGCACGGAGGTAACGCCCCACGGCGCGGGGACGCGCTTTCTCTCCACCACGCCCCCCAACACCAACTGCGACGGCAGGTCTGTGCGCTTGACGATTGGCCCTTTGGCGAACACCTCGTAATAACTCACGGTGGTGCCGTGCTCCGCACGTATCAGGGTGCCTTGCCGGTACTTGGCCGCGTCACGATGCGCATCAGTCTCCTTGGCCTGAATCTCCCCGGTTTCGCCGCGCAGGGTAAAGAGCTCGACATTGCCCAGTTCCAGCAGCTTGCGATCCGCCAATGGCAACTCGGCGATTCTGAGTTTGAGCTGGGTCGCATAAGCGCTCTTGAGGGCGCTGCGATGCTCATCGACAGCCTTTTTCAGCAGGCCGTCCAACGCCGGTAGACGGCGAATGCGGGCATCCAGTTCGTTGCGTTTCTCGACGGGCGCTATCACCTCACTGCGTGGCTGGTAGGGCGAACTCGCCGCGCGCGCTGGTGCTTGTGGCAGGTCACTGGTGAGCACCCACTTGCCGGGGGTCAGATCACCGGTCATATAGGTCTCCACCAGCGAACGCGTACGGGGTTCGGAGACCCGCATGTTACGACGCGCCCCGGCATCGGCGAGCTGTACCGTCATGCCTTCCAGGCGGCTCGCGGCGACGCCTGGGAAAACCTTGAGCAACTCGGCAATGGCGACCGACCTGCGCGTCGGCAACCCGGACGCGCACTGCGTGAATGCGCGGCTGACATCTTCGCGCTGGCCCTGAAATGCCGCAGACGCGGCCTGAATCATGTGCGCGGAGTACTCGCCGTCGGGTGCGCGAGGAATCACCCCGTTGAGCACGGCCCAATCGGTGATGATACGCAGGCCGAGCAAGCGCATCAGGGTCGCCTGCGCCTCACTGGTGGGGCCCAGGACAGTGATGGCGCTGATCTGCTCTTCGTCCATCGCCCGCGAAGTACCCGGGGCCAAGTTGTCGACCATGCCGCATCCCAGGCGCAGTTCCATCCATGCCGGGGTTCCCATGTGGATCGCATCAGGCACATCGCGTACAAGGAACTCCGGCGCAGCCTG
Organism: Pseudomonas gorinensis; assembly: GCF_042015035.1. Classification (NCBI taxonomy): domain Bacteria; kingdom Pseudomonadati; phylum Pseudomonadota; class Gammaproteobacteria; order Pseudomonadales; family Pseudomonadaceae; genus Pseudomonas; species Pseudomonas gorinensis. The sequence continues at coordinate 3,580,329 of NZ_CP167125.1, read as the reverse complement.
TGCCAGGCCGATATGCGCGGCCAGTATCGCCAGTTTTGAGTCCAGGCCTTTTTGGTGGATCAGATGGTTTTCCAGGTCGCGGCGTATGGCGGTAAACGTGCGCCCCATGTTGGCGGGCTGGTAGAGGTCATAACCGGCCACCTGCCCCGGTTTTCCCGGTGCCTGTGGATCGGCGTGCAGTTTGATTGCCGCAATGACCATCTGTTGGCATACCGCCTTTGGCACTGTCGTGCCGATATCGAACGTACCGTACCAATTCACACTGCGGGCCCAGCGCTCGCCCAGATCCAATGCCTCGGGACTGTCGAGCAGGCGGTGCAGATGCCCGGCCGGATCCGCTTGCAGCGCCTCTAGGCCATGGCCCTTCAGGTAGTCGAAGCCCTCGGCGCTCGCACCGCCCAACTGTGCGTTGGCCAATGCCGCCAGCGTGGCTTTGTCTGACGCCGATAACTGGCCCGGAGCCCACGTCCAATCCATGAAACCGGCGTAATTGCCCAAGGGTGGCGCCGGAGGCAAGGTGGTGCGCAGCCATTGGATGACGTTACGCACTTCTCCCACGGTGTGTGGGGTACCCAGGCCCTTTTGCTCAACGATCTGGCGCAGCGTAGGGGAACCGTCTGCTGGCTGCACCCCGTCCCAGGGCGTGGTGTCCGGCAAATCCGTGATGAGTCGCTCAAGCTGGTCCGCCAAGCGGGGACGTTCTTCAAGTTCGCCAAGGGTCAGCTGCACCTGGGCCAGATCGGCGGCCATTGATCGGGCCCGCGCAGGCGGCATCGACAGGCCCTGGGTGCGCAATTGCCGCTCCAATTGATTGGCCTGCTCGATGCCCATCGGAAGCTCAATGCCAAACGCCTGTAGAACCAGGTGCCGAGGCACCCACTGCTCACCGTCTGCCAGGTGGGTGAGACCTCGGTCCCGTGGGTCCAGAACCTCGCGAAGAGCACGCAACGGCGCTGAAACTTGCCACCATCCCGACGCATCGCTGGTGGAGAACCTCACAGGCGTGCGCACGCCATCGCGAACGACGTAGCCTTGGATGAAATCTTTATGCAGTCTCAAGGTGCCCGTCTCCAGGCCCTTGCTGGTCAGCCAGGCCTGCAGGGGCGGCTGGCTCCAAAGCTGGCGGTAGAGCGCCAGCGCTGGCGCCAGGCTGCTGTTGGCGGGCACCTCGACCATGGCGTAACCGCTCTCCATTGCCGCACCCAACCGTTGCCCCAGCCTCACATCGGCAGCGGGGCGTTGATCACCCTGCCCCTCTGCGGCGCGGCGCCCCCGCGATGCCGGCCGTGAGTGCTCAACCGGCACGCGTGGGTGCTCGGGGGTAAGCACAGTGAGCCCGACGGGGATCGGGTTATCCGGGATAAATCGCTGGCGGTTTTGCAAGGAAATGGACATGGGCACGTTCTCTTGAGGTTATTCCGTCAGAGAAGTGGTCCCAGGCCCGTCATCGGTTCACGGTTAATCATGAGAAATGTCGTGGCGAGGCCACATTCAGAGAATCCGATACAACAACCGCTCGATCCGCACCCGGCTGACGCGGCGCAAGAATTTGCCGACCGCTTGCGGGTAGTCCACCAGGCTCTGCAAATCCTGATAGCGTTCGATGCGTGTGGTGTGCTGGAAGATCTGCGCCAGTTCGGCCCCCCTCGGCTCCAGCCACTCATGCTTGGGATCATCGATCAGCAAGGCGTTTTCGAGGTCGAGGCGGAATGCCCGCGGGTTGAGGTTGTTACCGGTCAGCAACGTGTAGCGCTGGTCGATCCACATGCCCTTGAGGTGGTAAGTGTTATCGCCGTCGCGCCACAGGTGCAGGTTCAGTTGGCCGCTGTCGATCATCGGCTGATGACGCTTGGCAAAGCGGCGCAGGCTGATTTCGTATAGATACGGCAGCGCTGCGATGACCTTGAACGGTTCGCTGGGCGGGATGTAGAAATCGTTGGCGGTCTTGTCGCCGACGATGATGTCGATGTTCACCCCGCGCGCCAGGGCGCGGTTGATCTCGCGGGTCACCGGCAGCGGCAGGTTGAAATACGGCGTGCAGATGGTCAACTGATGCTGGGCGCTGGCGATCAGCTCCAAGATGACCCGGCTCAGTGGGTTGTTCTTGCCCACACCAAGCAACGGGCTGACCGAGAGGTTGCCAGTGGGCAACTGGCCCGCCGTGGTGTCGTAGGCCGCATGCTTGAGGCGGCTGCGCAGGTCACCAATGTCATTGCGCAGGCTGCGCGTGGTCGGCGGGTTGGGCAAGTCGAGTCGATGCACCGCCTTGGAGGCCACCAACCCGTGCTCCACCAGATGCTGCATCGAATCGGCCAGCGCTTGGCTGTGGATCAGGTGGTAACGGTCGAAGCGGTATTTGTCGAACTTGTGCAGGTACACGTTGTTCAGGCTGGCACCGCTGTAGAGCACAGTGTCGTCGATCACAAACCCCTTGAGGTGCAACACGCCGAACAGTTCGCGGGTTTGCACAGGCACGCCATACACTGGCACTTCACTGGAATGGCTCTGGGTCATGGCCTGGTACCAGGCGCTGTTGCCCGGCTGCTTGCCGGCGCCGATCAACCCGCGCTGGGCGCGCAGCCAGTCGACCACCACGACGATGTCCAATTCCGGTCGCGCGGCCTTGGCCGCGTGCAAGGCGTCGTAGATCTCCTGCCCCGCTTCGTCCTGCTGCAAGTACAGCGCGACGATGTAGATGCGTCGCGTGGCCTTGTGGATTTGTTCCAGCAGGCAGCGACGAAACGCATCGGCGCCGGACAACACGTCGATGGCATCGGTAGTCAGAGGAAAACCGCGCAGTTTGGGCAACAGGGAGCGTTTGAAGAACGACGGCATAAGGCTCGCAATGGGTCGAATCCGAAGAGGCCCCGAGCTTACACCATGGGGTTGCTCAGGTCTCGCTGCCCGGCATGGAAAAAGCCTATTGACCAAGAAGAACGATCGTTCTACTTTATGCAGCATGAACGACATGACCCACAATGAAACTCGCGACATCATCCTCGACGTCACCGAAAAGTTGATCTATCGCCATGGCATCGCCGCCACCGGCATGGACTTCCTGGTGAAAACCGCCGGGGTCTCGCGCAAAAGCATTTACCGTTACTTCGCCAACAAGGACGAGTTGGTGGTCGCCGCCCTGCAACGCCGTGATGAGCGTTGGATGCAGTGGCTGCGCGACGAAGTGGAGCGCGTCGACGATAGCGGCGAACGCTTGCTTGCGCTGTTCAGCGCACTCAAGGCCTGGTTCGGCTCGGCGGACTTTCGCGGTTGCGCCTTCATCAACACCAGCGGTGAAACCGGCAACCCTCAAGACCCCGTGCGCCTGCTGGCCAAGGCGCACAAACAGAAACTGTTCGAATACACACGCCAACTGTGTCAAGCACATGGCACCCCCGACCCCGAACGGCAGGCCGCGCAACTGCTGATCCTGATCGATGGCGCCATTACCGTTGCCCTGGTGATGGGCGATTCAACCGCTGCTGATAATGCGCAATGCATGGCGCGAACGTTATTGGGGCTTTGAACGCATCACCCGCGCAACTTTCTTTAGCCCAGGAGCCATGACATGTCATCCACCTCGCAAATCCGTCCACCGCTGCCGCCCTTCACCCGTGAATCGGCGATCGAAAAAGTCCGCCTGGCCGAAGACGGCTGGAACTCCCGCGACCCGCAACGGGTGTCCCTGGCCTACACCTTGGATACCAAGTGGCGTAACCGCGCCGAATTCGCCTACAACCGCGAAGAAGCCAAGGGCTTCCTGACCCGTAAATGGGCCAAGGAGCTGGACTATCGGCTGATCAAGGAGCTGTGGGCGTTCACCGATAACCGTATTGCCGTGCGCTATGCCTATGAGTGGCACGACGACTCCGGTAACTGGTTTCGTTCCTACGGCAACGAGAACTGGGAGTTTGACGAGAATGGCCTGATGGCCAACCGCTTTGCCTGCATCAACGATTTGCCGATCAATGAAAGTGAACGCAAGTTCCACTGGCCCCTGGGCCGGCGCCCGGATGATCACCCGGGGCTGTCCGAACTCGGCCTTTAGGGCTTGCACGCTTCCAGAAGGCGGGAGCCCCCCGGCACCTATAAGATAATTTATTGATTATCCAAGATTAAATGCCGGCTTAAACGACTGCACTTTGTGGTGAGGGCGCTTGCTCCCTCACCACAGGGGTTCCAGTTTGCTGTGCGGCAGCGCTAAGTTGCAGAGTCAGCGGGCTATCCCACCGTTTGGAAACCCGTAAGTGTCAGTCCTGATTCAGACCGACGCGATACAACACCCCATCGTCTTCATCCGTCAGCACGTACAGAAACCCATCCGGCCCCTGGCGCACGTCACGAATCCGCGCTTTCAAGCCCCCCAGCAAGCGTTCCTCATGGATCACCTTGTCGCCATCGAACTGCAGGCGAATCAACTCCTGACTGGACAGCGCCCCAATGAACAGGTTGTGCTGCCAGGCCTTGAAGCGGTCGGCGTCGTAGAACGCCATGCCGCTGATAGCTGGAGACTTCTCCCACACATGGTGCGGCGCGACTGTGCCTTCCACCGTCTTGCCCTGGGCTTCGGGAATCGGCGTCAGGGAGTAGTTGATGCCATGGGTCGCCAGCGGCCAGCCATAGTTCTTGCCACGCTCGATGATGTTGACTTCATCGCCGCCACGCGGCCCATGCTCGTTTTCCCAGATCGTGCCGCTCCAGGGGTTCAGTGCCAGGCCCTGGGGGTTGCGCTGGCCATAGGACCAGATTTCCGGACGTACGCCTGGCTGCCCCACGAATGGGTTGTCATCGGGGATGCGGCCATCGGGGTAAATCCGCACCACCTTGCCTTGCAACTTGTCCAGGTCCTGGGCCGTGGACCGGTCGTTGTTTTCGCCCAACGTCACGAACAGGTAGCCATCACGGTCGAAGGCCAGGCGTGAGCCAAAGTGATTACCGGTGGACAGCTTGGGTTCCTGGCGCAGGATCACCTTGAAGTCCTTCAAGCCACTCAAGTCGTCCGACAAACGCCCGCGCCCTACCACCGTACCGGCCGTACCGCCCTGGCCACCGCCCTCAGCGTACGACAGGTACACCATGCGGTCCTGCTTGAAGTCGGGTGAGAGCACCACGTCAAGCAAGCCGCCCTGCCCCTTGGCCCAGACCTCAGGCACACCGCTCAGCGGCGCCGACAGCTTGCCGTCCGGGCTGACAAAGCGCAGGTGCCCAGGCCGCTCGGTCACCAGGAAGCCCTGCCTGTCGGGCAAAAAAGCCAGCGCCCATGGGTGGTCCAGGCCCTTGGCGATCGGGGTGACGGTGATGCTGCCCTGCTCACTTGGGAATTGCTGCACATCGGCTGCGTAAACCGCCGTCAGCGGCAGCAAGGTCGTGGCACAAAAGGCGGCAAGAAACGTTTTGCGTAGAAACATAAGGCGGGGTCCTTACCGGCGCTCAAGGCCGGCGATTGCCGTTGGCATCAACAGTGGGGGCTTTGGTTTCGGTCGCGGGGCGGCTGGGTGCTGCGTCGCGCTGCGGATAACGATTGCCGATGCCGCCGTTTTCCAGGGTGGGTGTACGCGGGGTCGGAGCGGTCTGGATGCCGCGTATCAGCGACGGATTGGGCTGGGTGCCCTGCATGCTGTTGGGGTTGGCCCGGTGGATCGGGCCATTGTCCGAGTTGTTGCTGCCAGGCAGGTTTTGCGCCTGGGCAGCGGTGGCCAGCGCCAAGCCCAATGCCAGCGCTGCAAGATGACGCACACAGATGTTCATGACAAAGCCTCTCTAGGCGAGGAGTACGTGCTTTCGATAACACGCTACGCGCTGGGTTCGAATTTCGACACTAAATAGTTTCTCATCAGGTGTAACACGATCTGTCCGCGCATCCGCTGATCGAAACTTTTGCCAACGCCCACGAGTCAGCCGCACATAGCCTCTTCTCAAGGAACTGCACGCATGCCTAGGGCAATCTGGAAAGGTGCCATCAGTTTTGGCTTGGTCCATATCCCGGTGTCGCTGGTTTCGGCCACGGCTTCCCAGGGGGTCGACTTCGACTGGTTGGATAAACGCAGCATGGACCCGGTGGGCTACAAGCGCATCAACAAGACCAGCGGCAAGGAAGTCACCAAGGACAACATCGTCAAGGGCGTGGCGTTCAAGAAAGGCCGCTACGTGGTGCTCAGCGAAGAGGAAATCCGCTCGGCCCACCCCAAGTCGACCCAGACCATCGAGATTATCGCCTTCGTGGCCAGCGACCAGATCCCCCTGCAAAACATCGATACGCCCTACTTCCTGGCCCCGGACAAACGCGGCGGCAAGGTGTATGCATTACTGCGCGAAACCCTGAAGAAAACCAACAAGGTCGCCCTGGCCAATGTGGTGTTGCACACCAAGCAGCACCTGGCTGCGCTGATGCCGCTGGAGTCGGCCCTGGTGCTGGTGATGCTGCGTTGGCCCGCTGAGGTGCGCAGCCTCGATGAACTGGAACTGGGCAGCGATGTGACCCGGCCCAGCCTGGCCAAGGGCGAGCTGGACATGGCCAGGCGCCTGGTGGAAGACATGAGCGCCGACTGGCAGCCCGATGCCTACCGTGACAGTTTTCAGGAGAAGATCATGGCGTTGGTGGCGAAGAAGGCCAAGGCCGGCAAGATCGAGGACGTGGAAAGCCAGGCCGGCAGCGAAGAACGCAAGTCGGCTGACGTGATCGACCTCACCGAACTGCTCAAGCGCAGTCTGGCCGGCAAATCCGCCGCCAAGCGCCCGGCGAAAAAACCAGCCGCGAAAAAAACCAGCAAAAAGGCCTCTTGAGTCCGCCATAGAAGGGAGAAAACGACATGGCAAAACCCTTGAGCGAATACCACCGAAAGCGCGATTTCGAGATCACTGGCGAACCTGCGGGTGACTCGAAACCCAACAAGCGCCAGGCATCGGCGTTGGCGTTCGTGATTCAAAAGCACGATGCGCGCAGCCTGCATTACGACTTTCGCCTGGAACTCGACGGGGTACTCAAGAGCTGGGCAATACCCAAGGGCCCCAGCCTGGACCCCAGCCAGAAACGCCTGGCCGTGCATGTCGAGGATCACCCCTTGAGCTACGGCAGTTTCGAGGGCAGCATCCCGGCGGGCCAATATGGCGCCGGCGATGTGATCGTATGGGATCGCGGCGTCTGGCAACCCCATGGCGATCCGCAAAAAGCCTACGCCGCCGGCAAGCTGAAATTCACCCTGGTCGGGGAGAAACTCGCCGGCGACTGGACCCTGGTGCGTACCCGCCTCAAAGGCAGCGGCGATAAGCAACAATGGCTGCTGATCAAGGAACAGGATCAGCAGGCACGCCCGAGCAGCGACTACGATATCGTCCAGGCACAGCCCCGGAGCGTGCTCAGTGAGGCATCGGTGGGCACGCCGACGACCGCCGCCAAACCCTCCGCGAAAAAAGCCTCACGCAAGAAAACGCTCGCCCTGCCCGATCAATTCGCGCCTCAACTGGCCACCTTGGTCGACCGCGCACCGGAGGGTAACTGGCTCTACGAAATCAAGTTCGACGGCTACCGCATGTTGGCGCGTATTCGTGACGGCGAAGTGCGCCTGTTCACGCGCAACGGCCATGATTGGACTGACCGCTTGCCGCGCCAGGCCAAGGCCCTGCAAGCCCTGAAACTCAAGGACAGCTGGCTCGACGGCGAAGTGGTCAGCCTCAATGGCGATGGCTTGCCGGATTTCCAGGCCCTGCAAAACGCCTTCGATATCGGACGCAGCCTGGACATTGTCTATTACCTGTTCGACGCGCCGTTTCTAGAAGGCCGCGATCAACGGCAAGACCCGCTGGAAAAACGCCGCGCTGCGCTCAAGGCGGCCTTGGCCCGTAGCAAGAGCAAACTGTTACGTTTCTCCGAGGCGTTTGCCGCCAACCAACACGATATCTTCGAAAGCGCCCGCGACCTGGCATTGGAAGGCGTGATCGGCAAGCGTGCGGGTAGCCCCTATGTATCCAGTCGCAACACCGACTGGATCAAGCTCAAATGCCGTCTGCGCCAGGAGTTCGTGATTGTCGGGTACACCCGCCCCCAGGGTTCGCGCAGCGGGTTTGGCGCGCTGTTACTGGCGGTCAACGGCGATGCCGGGCTGGTCTATGCCGGGCGTGTCGGCACCGGGTTTGATCGGGCCGCTCTGCAGGACATCTACGCCCGGCTTACGCCGCTGCAGCGCAAGACTTCACCCCTGGACAAGCCACTGACCCGCGCCCAGGCCCGCGGCGTGCATTGGGTGGAGCCGCAATTGGTCGGCGAGGTGCGATTTGCCGAGTGGACCCGTGAAGGCGTGGTACGCCAGGCCGCGTTTGTCGCGCTGCGTTCTGATAAACCGGTGGAACAGATCATTCATGAGCAGCCACGCGCGGCCAAATCGCTGCAAGCACCAACGGCCCGGAAGTCCGGCGCGCCCAGCACCGTCGCCGGGGTGAAGATTACCCACCCGGAGCGGATCATCGATCAGCACAGCGGCACGCAAAAACTGCAACTGGCGCAGTTCTACGACAGCATCAGCCGTTGGATCCTGCCCTTCCTGCACCATCGCCCTGTGGCATTGCTCCGTGCCCTGGAAGGTGTGGGGGGCGAGCAGTTCTTCCAGAAGCACACAGAGCGCCTGGCGATCCCGCATCTCCAGCAACTGGACCCGGCGTTGGACCCCGGTCATGCCCGCCTGATGGAAATCGACAGCACCGCCGCCCTGGTGGGCGCGGTGCAGATGGGCACCGTGGAGCTGCACACCTGGGGCGCCACCTCGGACAAGATCGAGACCCCAGACCTGTTTGTGCTCGATCTCGACCCGGACCCCGCACTGCCGTGGAAAACCATGCTGGAAGCGGCGCAACTGACCTTATCGGTGCTGGATGAATTGGGTCTGCAGGCCTTTATCAAGACCAGTGGCGGCAAGGGTTTGCACCTGGTTGTACCATTGGCACGCCGCGACGATTGGGACACCGTAAAAGCCTTCGCCAAGGCCATCGCCCAGTTCATGACCCAGCAACTGCCGGAGCGCTTTACCGCCACGTCAGGGCCGAAAAACCGCGTCGGCAAGATTTTCATCGATTACCTGCGTAATGCCCGTGGCGCCAGCACGGTCGCGGCCTACTCGGTTCGGGCACGACCCGGCCTGCCGGTATCGGTGCCGGTCAGCCGTGACGAATTGAAAGGGTTGCGCGGTGCCCAGCAGTGGACGGTGGCCAACCTGCACGAACGCTTGCAGGGTTTGAAGGACAACCCGTGGGCGGGTTATGCCAATCGACAGAAGATCAGCAAGAGGATGTGGGACAAGCTGGGCGCGACTCCACCTGAGTGAGTCGCGCCGGCCCAGGCTCAGATCAGGATGAAGATCAACGCCAGCACTGCGAAAATCGCCCACTTCTCCAGGTAGTAGCGCGTGCGATTGCGCTTTTTCAGCTCTTTGCCACGCAGGCGAATCTTGTACAGGCGGTTAAAGGCACGGTTCAGGCCACCGGTTTTGTCGCCGTCATCATTGGGCGAGCCGGCTGCCGCCATGACCGTGCGGCTGAACCAGCGGTTGAACGCCGCCGCCCAGCGGTATTTCATCGGTCGCTCGATGTCACAGAACAAGATAAGACGGTTCTGCGCGGTGGTGTTTTCCGCGTAGTGAATATAGGTCTCGTCGAACATCACCGGCTCGCCATCACGCCAGGAATAGCTTTCGCCATCCACATTGATGTAGCAGCCCGGATCGTTAGGGGTGTCCAGACCCAAGTGATAGCGGTAGGAACCGGCATAGGGGTCGCGGTGCCGCACCAACCGGGAACCTGGTGGCAGCTCGGCAAACATGGCCGCCTTGATCGAACCGATGCTCTGCACCAGCTCAGTGGTACGCGGGCACAGCTTCATCGCCGAAGGATGACTGTCGCCGTACCATTTCAAATAGAAGCGCTTCCAACCTGACTTGAAGAACGAGTTGAAACCCACATCGTTGTACTGATCCGAGCGCTTGATCGCCCCTTCCCGCATCAGGTTCTCGCCTTCCTCGCGGATTTCCTGCCAATGCTCCTGTAACGGGCTCAGGTCCGGAAAGTCGCTGGGCGACAGGAAGGGCCGGCTGGGCAGCTTGGAGAACAGGTAGAGAAAGCAGTTGACCGGCGCCAGGAAGGTCGAGTGATCGCTGAGCTGGCGGCCCAACTTATGCCGCACCCGGCCACGCAGGTGGACATACGCAATAGAGGCAACGTAGAGAGCAACAATGATGAGTTTCAAGAGATTTCGTCACAAGTCAGAAGAAGACAGGCTGCTCCTGCGTGCCCACGACGGCCGAGGATTGGATAGCAGCACCTGAAATCACAATTCACATAGACGCAGCATGACCGGCCGGGTGACAGACCGGTCATGCGCATTGGCCGTTATTTAGCCACATCTTGTAACCAAAAGTTAACTAAGATTTGTGAAAAGCTGTCTAGTGAGTGTGCTTTTGAGGGTGTGGAAGATGACGGTCGGGCATGGGAAAAGGACCGTTCTCCCGACGAGCCTGGACAAAATGCCCTATCAGTGCAATCAACGCCCCCAACATCAGCCCGGCCACCAGGCTAAGCCCGATGATGATCGCTTTGAAAGGTTTGATCGGGCTCAGCGGGGTCTGAGCCATACGGTCGATAGTCACCAGTTTCAGTCCGCTCATATCGATATCGAGCCCCCGCAGCCGTGCCTCTTCTGCCCACAAGGGCTCGACGTCCCGCAGGAAAATATCTTCTTTCGAGCGGCTTTTCAGCACCTCGACCTCACGATTCACGTCGAGCATGCGCAACTCCTTGCGAATTTCCGCGACGCGACCATCGGTAAAGTCATCGTTGGTACGTTGCTCCAAGGCTGTACGTTCCGCCTCAAGCACGTCGGTGCCCATGAAGTACAAAGGGATTTTCTGGTTATTGACTTCCGTACGCATCACCTGGCTTGAGCCGCGCGACGCCGCCGCCCCCAACGCCGAAGGTGTGGTGGGGCTCTTGATTCCAATGGATTTGGCGATGGAGATGGCTTCGGCCAATTCCACCAGGCGGTTGCTCCGCTCAACCTTCATCTGCAGGCGCACAGCGCTCAGCTCATCTTCCAACTGCGCACGCTTGAGTTTATCCGCCTCCAGCAGCCTGGCAATTTTCGACTGCTTGTCAGTCTCGTAATTGGCCCGCGCAGCGTCGATCTTGCCCTTGATTTCATTGAGCCGGTTATTGACGATCACCTTGAGGTCCGCGCTCACCTGCTCGCGCTCCAGTTTGATCGCATAATCGACGAAGCCGTTGAGAATCGCCACGCCGTCGACACCCTTGGGGTACTGCATTTCCAGACGAATTGCACCGTTGAGGGCGTCGACGTTCTTCGGATCCGGGAATGTAAGGTTAATGGCGTTCTTATTGAATGCTTCGAAGCTCTGCTCGAGGCTCTGCCCCGGACGCTGGAACGCCTCGAACAGCGCAGGATTGGCTCTGAAAAAGCTCAAACGGGCCTCGTAGGACTCCAGTCGTGCGCCCACTTTGGCCAGCGCATCGACCGGCGGTAATTTGTAGACTTCAGAGCGATTCAGTGCATCCAGCTCATTGATCGCCGCGGGCCTGAGGACACTACTGACCTGGTAAACCTGTGGCGCAAGATATGCGTAGCCTACTCCCAGAAGGCCCGCAAAAAGCGTGCAACCAATGAGCCATTTTTTTCGCTTCCAGATGGCGTGGAACAACTCAAAAAGATCGATTTCATCCGAAGACAAGTGGTGGTGGGGCTGGGGAGCGTTGTTCAAAGTTCATACACCCTGGAGAGGTTATATCCAGCGCCCAACAACATAGACCTGAATAAAAGCTGGATAACAGGGGGGCGACGTCCCGGACACTCAAGGAGCTCTCTAGCGATTCGGACCACTTGGCTGAAAAAGCCTACATAAGCCAAAGAAGATTTCATTCCGGTTACGTAGAAGCCGTGACAGGTTAAAAAGCCCGGTCGGTCCTTTACGAGATGTTGCCCGCTGCCAGATAAAATAACGCTAATTGCTTGGCTATATAATGAAAAACATAAAAAAAGCATAAAAACAGATCCATCCTACATCTGATAGCGTCTCAGGTGAGTTAACGCCGTCCCCAAGACCGCCTGCAATTAGCCCTTCAACAAAAAGGAATTTGTATGTCATCCATTTCAGACCCGGACTACCAAGCCCTTCAAGGTGCCTGGGAGCAAACTTCGCTCGAAGACAGTGGCGTGCTTAACCCGGTGGATGCCCATAGCGCGCCTGGTGCTATGACCACCATTACAGGCGACCAGTTCACCGTGACTACCACCACTGGAGCAATATTACTGGCTGGCCGATTCTTCCTGGACAGCAGCGCAGTGCCCAAGCGCATTACCTGGGTGGACGCCATGGGCGAAGATGCGGGTAAGCAACTGCCTGCGAGCTACCGCCTCGAAGGGGATGATTTTGTGTTCATTGCCGCAGATGAAGGCATGCCCAGGCCAACCGTCTTCAGTACTGGCCCAGGTCAGACAATGAGGACCTTTGTACGCCGGCGGTAAGCGTATACACCGTGCAAACTTGCGACCGCATTTTCACGAAGCGTTCACTTCGCGGTCTATAGAGTGAAACCTACCTACTCCAGTGAATCCCTTAGCCCGCCTCTACGTGCGGGCTTTTTTTGCGTGCCGAAAAGGTCGTTATACGCAGCGCTTGGTCGCTGTCAGGGTAAAGCACAAGGGCAATTGCGCCGGCTGATCCTCATACTGATCGTAGAGTTCCTCGCGATTGCAATGCGGGTATTCCTGCAAGTGGCCGATCTGCAGACCCGCCGCAATCGCTCCGTTGACCAGGCTGCCCAGGGTATGCACGAACCAATAGGAGGTTGGACCGGTAGTTTCAGCCAGCCCTTCGTACACGATGGATTCCTGCAGCACAAAGGGCTCACGCTGAAAATAGGCGCTGGCGGGCCGCAGCGGGTCGCTCGCCCGCGGGTCGAACACCTCGAGGAACGGATGGGTTTCATACATCACCAGGGTGCCACCCGGTTTCAAGGTACTGGCAACGTGCCGCATGAACAACGCCACATCGGGCATCCAGCCCAGTACACCGATCGTCACTAAGGCGACATCGAAGCGTTCGTGCAAGCGCTCGGGTAGTTGATGGATATCGGTTTCGATGAATTCGGGGCAATGGGGCGACACGGCGGCCAGCTCTTCGGCCTGTTGCAGGAAGGCCCGGGATTGATCGACCCCGACGACCGAGCGCGCGCCCAGGCCGAACAGCGACAGGCTTTCGCGGCCGTTGTTACAACACAGCTGCACCACATCCTTGCCCTCTACGCCGACCGCTTGCAGCAGCGCGGTGATGGTCGGGTCCAGGCACGAAAACCTCGGGTTGACCACTGCGCCCAACAGCGCTTTCCAAGTCGGCGTGTCTTTGTGCAGCCTGGCGGATGCATCCCAGGCGTCCTTATTGCTGGCAATTGCTTGTTGAGCCGAGGGCATGTCCATTGCATCTCCTAAGAATCAGTGCGGCAAGCTTGGGAAAATAAGCCAATTGCCTGTCAGATAAAACCCTATGCGCAGGGGAAACTTCCCGGCAAGCCCGAAGGTCATTAAGCCAACGGGTGTCCAGTCCTTGAACACCGCTCCTCGAAGATCGCACCGTGGCCCATCACAACGACCTGCGCACCACCTTGTCCCTGGACAGCCTGAATTTCTTCCTGGCCGATGTGCGTGACGGCCTGGGACCGTACCTGGCGATTTACTTGTTGGCCGTGCACCAATGGGACCCGGCCAGCATTGGCGTGGTCATGACCCTGGCCGGGATCGCCGCCTTGATCACCCAAGGCCCGGCAGGCGCGCTGATCGATCGCACTCGCAGCAAACGCGCGGTGATCGCGGTTGCGGCGCTATTGGTCACCGCCAGTTGCCTGATGCTGCCCTTTGTCAGTTCGTTCAGCCTGGTGGCGCTGACCCAGGCCGCCAGCGCCGTTGCAGCCTCGGTGTTTGCCCCGGCGATCTCCGCGATTTCCCTCGGCATCACCGGGCCACGGGCCTTTACCCGCCGCACCGGACGTAATGAAACCTTCAACCACGCCGGCAATGCCGTGGCTGCGCTGCTGGCCGGTGGCCTCGCCTATCTGTTCGGGCCGGTGGTGGTGTTCTACCTGATGGCGTTTATGGCGGTCGCCAGTATCGTCGCGGTCAGTTGCGTGTCGGCCAAGACGATCGACCATGAGGTCGCCCGGGGCTTCGATCCTGCCCATCACACCGCGCATGAGCAGCCTTCCGGCGTGGCCGTTTTGCTGGCCAACCGGCCGTTGCTGCTGTTCGCGATCTGCTGCGCGCTGTTTCACTTGGCCAATGCGGCCATGCTGCCACTGGTCAGCCAGAAGCTGTCGCAGATCAACTTGCACATGGCCACGCCACTGACCTCGGCCTGCATCGTCGCCGCACAACTGGTAATGGTGCCGATGGCCTGGCTGGTGGGCGCCAAGGCCGACCTGTGGGGGCGCAAACCGCTGCTGCTGATCGGTTTCATGATTCTGCCGTTGCGGGGCGTGCTGTATACCTTGTCCAACGATCCCTATTGGCTGGTCGCGGTGCAGATGCTCGACGGCATCGGCGCGGGCATTTTCGGCGCGCTGTTCCCGGTCATCGTCAAGGACCTGACCCAGGGCACCGGGCGTTTCAACGTCAGCCTGGGCGCGCTGTCCACTGTGTTTGGCCTGGGGGCGGCATTGAGCAACAGCCTGGCCGGTTTCGTGGTGCAACAAGCCGGCTATAACGCCGCGTTCCTGACCCTGGCCGGTGTTGCCGCCGCGGCCTTGGCGCTGTTGTGGCTGGCCATGCCGGAGACGCTGGAAAAACCATCTTTCGCGTGCCATACAACTGTCGCCTGACATATGCGACAATGCGCGCCAAATTCCAACACACATCCCCCATTTTTTGCTCAGCGACCGGGTTTCGCGCCTTGATGTCGCTGTTGACGCATGCCTGGAGGCTCACGCCGCCACGCTCGCAACCCATTGATAGGTAAAGTAATTGATCTCCACAGCTAACATCACCATGCGGTATGAAACGCATTCTGATGATTACTGTTGATCAGTGTTTACTGAGCCAAGTCGTCATAGGTAATCAGCAATAAAGCACCGAAATGCACCCGTTGGTCCCAAGACTGGTCCCAACGGGCAAATTTCAGCTCATGCCGAAACTGCATAACCCCTCTCGCGGCGTCCTGCCGACCTAAATCAAATCCAAGATTACGACCCCTGCTAAGCTGTTCACTCCAAGGAGGAAACAGACATGCCGAATACAGACCTACTCCCTTCCCTACTCTCCAAGCTCTATGAAAATCAGCTTGCTCTGGAAGCATCCATCATGGAGTTATCGAACTGGGTTGAGCAGCGCGGCTCCGCAGATGTAGCCGAGAATATCCGGGGCGCTCTGCACACCATCGACGAGAATGAAGAGTTTATAAAACTGACCCTGGCAGTGCTCATGGCGCCGGAGTAAATCCTACAGCTCGTCGCTTCAAATCGCGTCACGTCAAAAGCTCGATAACTGTATGCACATGCAGTTATCGGAAATCAAACCATGCCCATCGATGAAGGCTCGGACGAGCATGACGGCTTCGTGATCATCACCGCCGACAGTGCTGCACCAAGTCGCCCCCTCCGAGTGGTTCAAGGTTGATTGTGCCGCGGGTAATGCGAGAGACACCATAACTTAATAATTAGAGCGGGGCTCAATTCAGCGCTTATAATTAAAGGCTTTTGACCAAATAACAAAATATTTTAACCCTTCAGTACTATAGGCGCCTTGTATCTGTACAACAATCATCTACGATCAAAAGGCACCAGACTTTCTGGCGATGAAAGGAATTTTTAAGTCTTGAAAAAGGAGATTCATCATGAGCGTAATCGCAAAACTCGACAGAGACATGATTGCAAGCGACTTTCATGAGGCAATGAAAAATGCTTACACAGACAAAAAACTTTTAGATGAGGCTGTAGAGGGAATAAAATCCACCACAGCAAAGTACCCAGCCCAAGGAACAATTGCCTCTTTCCTTTTTTATCAAATGATAACTGTAGACATTACAAACGGAAAAAAATTTAACGGAAAGTCCGGCGGAATAGCTTTTCCAGGAGGGGGCGGCTCGTGGGGCGACGTATATACAAATGACATAGATCGTCTATACCGTAACACTCACTCCTTCCAGTTCATAACCACTCCAGTTTACTTCACTGTAAATTTCTTTGATGGGAGCAGTAATTTCCTCGGAACCTTCCAAGCCGGCGCCCTTAGTACATCGACTGGCACAGGGGGCGGAACTGGTAGCTGGGAATAATTAGCCTAAGTAAAAATAGTAGAAGAAGCCCTTTCGAAAACTGACTAATTGAGAGGGCTTTTTAATCATTTCCAGATCAGGCTATATCAACTAACAACAAACCATAACCGCCGACTGAAATTCTCTTTCACTATCCCCTATAGGAACTCAGCGCAGACGCGCCTCATCTGGAGGTCGATCGATATGCTCCTCTGACATCCTTCCGACTAAATAAAATCCCTATCAATTCACTTCCCTCACATAGGCCTGGCACGCCCGCAGCGCGATCACGGCGTTATCCCCGTCGTCGGTGATTGCGATAATTCGTTGAGCATGCGCTGGGTCAAGTTGGGCTCGACGGGCTGCATGAACCACGCCGACGGCGCCGGGGGTGGCAGGCACGTTGCAGCCACTGGCTGAGTCCGTGGCGTCGAGAAGGACTGACAGCCGCACATCAGCAGTGGCAAGGCGATCGCGCAGAGCAGCCTGGTTACGTTGGGCATCGGAGAGTTCTCGAGTATGTTGTTGATCAGCTTCAGCCACGGTTTTCTCCATGGCCAAGCGCTTGCCCTGCTCGGCGCGCACCTGGGCGGCGGCGGCATTGCTGATGGCGGCCAGGTCATCCTTATGCAGGCCGGCCTGCTCCGCGAGCTTCTTGCCCATGCGCCAGTCCTGCACCTGCCAGGTGACGCCGGCGGCGGTGGCCATCAGCACCAGGATCAGCACCACCAGACCGACCAGCTTCTGCACCGGCGTCATGCCAGCACCTTCAGCGCCTGGTCGTACAGCGCCTGGCGATCATCCTGACCGGTGAGCCCACCATTGATGCGCCGGGTGATCTTCACGAACTCGCCCCGATCCGCCAGGGTGTTCAACCCACGGGTAGACCAGAACCAGGCCGCCGACATCGCGGCGTACTGCGGCTGCTCGAGCAGCTCGGGCCGATTGATCAGGTCAAGGCCCAGGGCCTCGCCGCACGCCGCGTAGTTCGCCCGGCCGGTGATCTGGATAAGACCCCGGCCACGGTACTTGGAGCCGTCGCCCTTCACCGTGTTGCCCAGATCGGCACGGCCTTCGTACGTAAGCTGCTGCGCAGTGGGGCCCCAGATCTCGCGCACGTAGCGCAACTGGCCGGACTCGTGCCCGATCTGGGCGATGAAAGCGGCAACCCGGAGTGAGCCGACAATGCCGTAACGGTTCATGGCTGTGTTCAGGGCAGGAACAAAAATGCCGGCTTGGCGGCCGGCGTTCGGGAGGATCTGCAGTAACTGCTGCTCAGTGATAGGCATGCTTTTCTCCAGGCAAAAAAATACCCGCTCATGGCGGGCCTCGGTGCTGATTTGGCTTCAGGCATCTAAGGCTTCGGCGCTCACCGGCAGCGGGAATCGGGCCTTGATCGCCGCAACCGATGCAAGCCATGCACTGTAGTCAGGCTCAAGCCCCTGGCTCAGGGCGTCGTAGTCTGCCTCCAGGCGCAACGGATCAGACTCTGAAAGGTAGGCTGTCCGGCGATTGCTCAGCACAGCATCAAGATCGATCTGGGCTTTATCGGCCAGCAATTGATCTACGGTCTTCATCTTGCTGAAATCAATATTCATTTGGGCAGACTCACGTTGCCATCAGGCGGGCTGACTATGTCGAGGGGGAAGTTGGCAGAGTCAGTGGCCTCTGGGCCGCACGGCAGCAGAAGCGTGATGATGAGTTCGCCGTTGAGTCGGGTGACATCACCTACAACGAAGTCGCAATCTACTGCCGAGCCCGGCAGCACCGCCCCTTCTGGAAGTGCACGAAAGTCGAAGCGCTCTCCGTTAATTGTTAAAACATCGCTGCGCTTGCTCAAAACAAGAACGTCATCACGTCGCTGCGGACATAGCTTTATGATCATTGGAACCACCTGCCGATTGATACATATGAGAGCATGTAGCTTTGAGTTACATCAGCCTTTAACTGCGTGTAACCACCGCTGCCCGAAGTTGCCACTGAGCTTACCCTTGTAATGTTCACGTTATCGTTGCTTAAAGGGAATTCCATGGTTGTGGTCATGCTCGGTTTTGACGAGAAAACCGCAGGAAAATTGTAAGGAGCAACGGCAGTAACATTGGCCGTTGCAGCTAAGGATATTGCGGTCCGCCAACAGATCATAGTTCCATCAGCAAACTTAGTATATTCGCCGTTTGAGTTCGAGCCACGTTCGATTATCGATCCGGTCGGCGCGCCCCCGGACTGTGATACCGTCCCGACCATTACGGAGGAGGACAGCTTGACCGCAGTGCCAGTTGCATTGCCATTTCCTCCTTTTTCTATCGGTAAGATCTCATAGTTGCCTGTTGTACCAAGTGCAGCGAGCTTGATGCCAAACTGGTTTACCAAGCTATTGAAGGCATCTGACAGAAGCTTGTCATAGCCCTGCACCGGCATGATTGAGTAAGCGGCGCCGGTAACTGTAGGCCCTTTATATGCTGGCAGGATCGAAATCACCGTGGTGCTGGCAACGTTGGCAACCTCATAGGTTGCGCCATCAGGCCCGACGAATGAATCACCATTTCTGCAACTCGCTGCAAAATCCAGGTTCGCCCCTATAACGGTGTTACTCCCGTTTTGAACTGATACCGTTCCAGCCCTCTGCCAAACCATATTTTTCTCCAGATTTTAAAAAAAGAACAATGCGGCTATGGAAAACAGCCTCCAATTAGATCCTATGAAATAGGTTTAGCGAAGGCTACAGGCGTATATAGCGCTGTTAGAATATCAACCCCAACAACTTGCATGACTAACCTATTATTTGCGTAATCCCACACAGCATACATATTTCCTTGTCGAGATGTCCCTCCCGCCACATCCATTGCGACATTATTCAGAAGCATATAGTCGCCAGTATCAAGCGGGGTGTAAGCTGTCCAACTTAGCCTAGATGTTCCTTGCCCGGTAGGGGACGACCCAAGATAAGACCATCCAGTAATTGTTCTGGTAAATTGAGCGCAAGGAGTCCCATTATCAAACAAAAGCTTCGCTGCACCATCCCACACCCTAAAACCGTATGTTGCGGTTGGAGAAGATTGAAAAGCCGCGCAAAACCACTTACCTGACGAAGATTCACCCACAATACCTCTAAATGAAAAACCGGTCCAAGCACCGGCCGACCCATTAACAAGACAAAAGCACATTGTGCAAGACTGGGAAGGGCGCACAAATACTAGTGGCGGCTCAGATGAATTTATAACAGAAGGAAATGAAACGCTAACCCCACTTCCTCCATTAACCCAACTGCCTTTGTACAAAACGACAAGCCTTGAAAATTCAGAGTCAAGTACGACAACGTCGCTATTATTTGAAAACTGAATACCAAAAGACATTACCTGATCCTCATAACAAGAAGCCTCTGAGCACTTAGTCCAAGGGGGCCGGTATTCCTACCAGGATAACCGTAATACACCGTAACTCCATCAACAGATACAATCGGCGTGTACTGAATCGAGTAATTGCTTTGGGCGGATGTGTCATACGCGGCAATAGGAATGCAAATAGCAGAGTGCGTTGCGGGGTTAACACCTGGGATAGATATATATCGAGCTCTACCTGGTGCAGGTACGCCCGCCTGAACTATCTCGGAATGAACAACCCGAACCGTAAAGGAATTTTCATCGAGCTCAAGGAGGCCGGTCGGCCCCCAAACTCTCGCTCCGTAGCTCATGCGGACAAATCTCCCCACTGATAACGCTTAACGCCGTTCTCGTCGAAAACTTTGCCGCCTGCATTGTTGATAACCTGGCGTGCCTGACCAGCACCCAAAGCGCTATTGATCTCGAACGTTCCGTTGAAAAACAGCTTCCAACCACTGACGCCAGCCACATAGTTGTTGGACTGGATGTAGTTGCCGATCTTGGCGTTGGTGATTGACCCGTCCTCCAGGAAAGCCGAGCGGATAAAGGTCTGTCCACCAGATACCGAGAACGGCGACACCGGCACACCGTTCGCCAGGTTCAGCAGCATGAACGTGTCAGCCCTGACCACGAACTGCGACGACACTCCAGACGGATCTACCTGCAGGCCCAGGCCAAACGCTGCGGCGTACTTCTGGCCCCCGGCGGTGGTCTCCATCTTCACCGACCATAGGGTTTGCAACTGCCCGTTGGTGTTGGCCAGCGCGCTTGAGGTTTCCTGAATGGCAGACGTATTCTGGCCCACCGTTGCCTGCAAATGCGTAGTCTTGGTCGCCTCGGCCTCGATATCCGAAGCTCTAACCTTGGCTTCTTCGACGATCGCGGCCGTGTTGGCCCATCCCTTCAATGCGTCTGCCTTCGCCCCACTACCACTGTCATCGCGCGTAGAAGCACGAAGAGCGTTGGTGGTGCTGGCCTGGGCTGAAACCACGCCGTCAAGTTCAGTGATGTCTGCGGTATTCGTTGCGACCTGCTGCGCCAGGCCATTGGCCGTCTCCACCGATTGCCCTACATCCAACCAGTACGTGGCGTTGGGCGGCGGGTTGCTGACCGGCACCTCCTGCTTCGCCTGGTAGATGCGATCGCCAGCCACCACCATCTGACCTTGCAGGTACACCTGCGTAGGCACGTACGCCCCAAGACTATCGAGGCCGTCGATCTGATCCTGCAAACCATCCAGTTCGCTGATCAGGTCCTGGCCCAACTCGGTCTTGCTGATCTTTCCAGCGAGCATTTCCAGGATCGGGCCAGCGTCTGCACTGGCTTGCCCCATCACGCCGTTGTCTACGGGATAGAACGGGCCGATGTTGCCGGTCCGGTCCACCAGACGCGCCCAGAAGAAGAACTGCGCGCCAGCCTGAAGCGCCTGCATGCTGTAATCCGCCTGGGGGTGCGCCAGGTCAGCTAACTTGGTTGCCACCGACAAGTCATTGGCCTGGCCATACCACAACTCAGTGCGCTGGGTGTCCTCCGACCCTGGTGGGAAGCCCCATTTGATGCCGATGCCGAAAAGTTCGCTGGTAGTGGTCAGGAACGCCACCGCCGGCGGCAATCCGACCTTTCCTTCCAGGTTGGTCAGGTTGGAGCTTTTCCAGACCGAAGAGATCTCGAAGGCGCTCACCGAACGCACCCGGGCTAGGTAGGCGCCCGAGTAAATGCCGGTGACGTCAACGCTTGTCGCGCCCGTGCGCTGCAGCTTGATCCAGTTGCCGCTGTCCTTGCGCCATTCCACGTCATACGCGACAGCGCCAGCCACAGCAGGCCAGGAGATGTTCATGGTGCTGATAGCCAGGCCCTGATCCACGGAGTAGTTCGACGTGATATCGACGCTCGCCGGGGCAGGAACGACGGTGATCGGCACAACGCTGATTGGGCGCGCCTCCAGTCGCGCCCCGGTGTCGATGTGATCGAACTTGCTCGGGTCGTACTGCACGGCCGATATTTCAAACACGCCAGGCTCCGGCCGCGCGACGCTGACCACGCGATAAAGCGGGATAGCCAGGTCGTCAGCATCCAGCGCCCACACCAGTTCGCGCTCAGGCGCAACGGAGTATTCAACGGTTACAGTGACTTGCCGGCCACTGACCTGCTGTACGGTACGGCCCTCACACTTGCCGTCGGGCAGGTTGAGGATAAGCCGGTCGCCGGGCTTGGCTTGGGTGTCGCGGTCCAGGGTGATGACCTTCCCGTTCACCGCAGCAATGCGCCCGCCCACCGGCCGACCGGCCAGGAGTTCGTCGGCGATCGGGATCACGTAGCCAGGCAGCGGGATGCGCCCGTCGAGGCCGACCTTGAAATTGACGGCACGGTCTTTGGAGTTGGTGAGCAGCGCCCACTTGCCTCGGCGCTGGGCCTCGGATTCTCGGGTGCAGCCGATGGCGCTGATTTCCAGCGGGTTGTCGCCGTAGCGGCGCTGAAGCTTGGCATCCGTAACGGCAGTGACGTCGGTGTCGTAATTGTTCAGCGGGTTGTCGTAGCTGATCAACGCGCGAGTGTACCGGGTGCGCTCCGACGCGCTCGAGTAGGTGAACTTGCCGTCGATCACGTTCGCCCGGGTGTAGGCGAAGTCGAAGTCGGTAGCCCGCGGCATATCCGCCAGCGTGAATACCTGGCCCTGGGCCCAGTAGGTCATGCCCCGGTAAATCGCCGAGATATCGCGCAGCAGCGACCAGGCGTCAGCCTTGCTCTGCAGGTTCAAGTTGCAGAGGAAGCGCGGTTCAATGCCGCCCTTCCCGTCCGGAACCAGCTGGTCGCAATACTGCGAGATGCGGTAGAGCTCCCACTTGTCCACCATCCACGGCTTGATGCGGCGGCCCAAGCCGAAACGGTCGTTCGTGGTGATGCCGTAAGTATGCCAAACGGGGTTGTCGGTCCAGGCCTCTTTGAATGTTCCGTCCCAGACGCCTGCATAAGTGCGTGACCTGGTGTCGTAGTTGCTCGGCACCTGCCACTTGCGGCCATCGCAATCAATCGTCACCGCAGGAATGCTACGGAACTGCTCGGCAGAAAACTCGATGTAAAGCAGCGCGGTGTTCGGGTATCGAATCTTCGCGTCGATCACCTCGGTGAAGCCGGCAATCTGCATGGTGTCGGAGATTTTGTTGTTGTTCTGGTTGGCCGTCAGTCGAGTGATGCGCAGCAGCCACCCGGTTGTCGCGCGCGCCAGATTGATGCGTCGGGTTCGCTCGTACAGGCTGGTGGTCTTGCCGGACACGGCCTCGTTCAAAACCTCCTGGTACGTGCCCCCATCCGTCGCTAGTTCGACTTTATACCCGATCGCGTAACCGTTGATGTTGCCGCCGGAGTCCACCGATTGGAGCGCAGGCCAGGCAAAGCGCACACGTACAGCCGATAGCTGGGTATTGGTGATCGCTCGAACCCAGGGCGTGCCGCTGCGCAGCTCGGTGCTGATGGTTGTTTCATTCTCAACCGATGGGATGCCCTGGATATAGGACTGGTCGACAGCCCCGCTGCGCCACTCCCATTTCACGTTCGGGAAGTTCATGTTCCCCTGCGGGTCTTGCAGCGGCGTATTGTCGAGGAAGATGTCCTTGGCGGTAGGTGCACCATCAAACTCGCCCTCACCTACGGCAATAAGCATTTTCGCAATGGCGACGGAACGCAGGCTGTCTGGTGCCTCGGTTGGAGTTTTAGGCTTCTCGGAACCGCCCTTGGCGCCATAAACATCGATCTTGCGTGCTGCGCCCATGCTTTTCTCCAGGCATAAAAAACCGCCTCTTGGGCGGCTTCAGTTTTTCGGGTATTGGCTACATCTGATCTTCGGCGTAAATGGCGGCACTGATGATCGCGCCACCCCAGCGCCGGCGGCCTGCACATAGCGAGACAGGATTGCCGGAGGCCGTTGTGTTCTTGGCGCTACCGAAGGCGTAGCCGGGGGTGTTCTCTGGTGCTGCGCTGGTCTTTAGGCCGCCGGCCTGGGGGCTGAGCATTTGGATTACACCGCCGGCAGCGAGTGCAATGCCCGGAGCAGCAAGAGCTTGAAAACCTGGGATGAAAGAAACGGCGATCAAGATCACGCCGACGATCGTTTGAAGAAGGCCCGCTCTCTTGCTGCCAGTAATGATTGGGGCGATGCGAATCGTTTCCGTCCCTGCGTAATCCAGCTCTTTAGCGCCAAGGTTCTTCGATCCGCGAAACACAGCAAACTCGATGCCCCGCGACTTGGCGTTTGAGATGAACCTTTCCAAACCTGGAATCTGTACACAGAGAGCCTTAATCGCTTCTGCTGGTGAGCGCACAGACAGCCGGAATGACCTTCCAAACCGCCGTAGCTGGCCGTAGAGGACGACGGTGGTAAGCGGTTGGTATTCAATTTTCAGCGCGGCCATATTTACTCCAGGCGTAAAAAAACCGCCCGGAGGCGGCTTGTTTTTAATTTTACTCAGAGGCAGTTCCGGACTGCCTTCTCCATGTCACTTCTGCCCCATCCAGGACCCCATGCCAGTCGTTGAAACAGCTTCACCGAGCTGCCGCTTGAAACCTTGCGGATACTCAGCAGCTCATCTGTCATGTTGTTGCTTGCAGCAACAAGGCGGTATCCGTACTCAGTCTCTGACATCGTCACGTCGCTGCGCGCGTCCTGCCATTTGGGAAATACGCAGAGCGCGTACTTTTTTGGGTCTTTGGCAGAACTGGCGGCAATGCTCGGATCCTTCGACTCAAGATCCCCTGGCGATACACATCCCGCTAGCATCGCCACCGCTACCGCCGCTATCAAAATCCGCATGTCGTTCCCTCTTTGGTTTGGCGGGACTGTAGCACTGAGGGAGCGGATGCAAATAGCCCAGCACGGATAGCAATCGCAGCGAATACCACAGAGGGACAGCAACCTCATCGCTTAAACTTTGAATCGGCTGATCAGCACGCCAAACGACGTCGCCAGTCGCGACAGTTCGGAGCTCGAAGCATTGGTTTGATGTGCCCCGGCCGCTGTTTGCGTGGAGAGATCCTGAATATTGACCAGATTACGATCAACCTCACGTGCAACCTGAGCCTGTTCTTCAGCGGCACTTGCGATCACGAGGTTCTTTTCATTGATGATTGAAACACCCTCAGTGATGCGGTCAAGGGCCTGGCCAGCCTCAATTGACTGCGCCCGCGTATCGGCTGCCAGCTCTTTACTTTTATTCATCGCGAGGACCGCTTCTTCTGCCCCCGAACGAACCTGTTGCATCATCGACTCGATGTCCGCCGTCGACGCCTGGGTCCGATGGGCAAGTGCTCGGACTTCATCGGCTACAACCGCGAACCCGCGACCTTGCTCACCCGCCCTTGCTGCTTCGATGGCCGCGTTCAGGGCCAGTAGATTTGTCTGCTCCGCAATGGCCCTGATCACCTCAAGTACTTTTGTGATCTCGTTGACACGGGTTGCAAGCACTTCAACCTTGCCGGTTGAGTTTGAAATCTCATCAGCCATTGCCCCCACAGAGCTAACGGCTCTGCGCACTTGATCACGCCCTTGCACAGCACTATGACTGGTTTGCTCAGAGGCTTCAGAAGCGCCTGTCGCATTTCGGGCTACCTCTTCCACCGCCGCAGTCATTTCGTTCACTGCCGTCGCCGCTTGCTGAATCTCATCATTCTGTCGCGTTAGGCCGCGTGAGCTTTCCTCCGTGACGGCGTTAAGCTCTTCAGATGCAGAGGCCAGTTGGTCAGCAGCACTGCCAATCTCTTTGACCGTGGTCCGGAGGTTTTGCTGCATTTTGTCCAGCGCACTCAGCAGTACACTGACCTCATCTCGCCCACTAACTTCAATATGTTTAGAAAGGTCACCCTCCGCCACTTCCTCAGCGCTGCGTAGAGCCATGGAAAGCGGCCGCGTGATCGAGCGCGTGATGATCATCCCCAAAGTGATGGCGGCCAGGAAGGCTATCATTACCCCTATGCCCAATATCCAGTAAGCGCTCGTAGTAACGGCCTCTGCCGTATCTGCGATCTCACCGCTTTGGCGATAGTTGGATGCAACAATGACTTTAAGCTCTTCATTAATGGCTTTGAAGGCCGGCGAAACTTCCTGCTGGAATAGCTGCGTAGCGCCATCAAGGTCGCCCGCCGTCGCCAGTGCGATCACTTTATTCGCCCCCTGCACATAGGCAGGCCAGTCTTTTTCGAACTGATCACCTGCCACACGCTCGTCATCGGCGAGAGGTGTCTGGCGGTATTCCTTGAAAAGCCGATCAACTTCCTTTTGACCGTCGGACATGGATTGCACTGCGGCGTCAAATTTGCTCGACTCTGCTTTAGAGTATTTATACAGCAGGGCAGCATGTAGATCCCTGGAATACGAAAAAGCAAGCGCGCGTGCATTAGCCGTATTGTTAACAGATACAAGGTTATTGCTAACGATTTCGTTTATTGTTGCCTTTAGTGATTTTATGCCCGAGGCCCCTAATCCCCCTACTCCCAAGGTGATAATCGCACACACTACAAATGCAGAAATTAATCGCGTGGAAAGCTTGATGCTACGTAATGCGTCCATAGGTCCTCCGACGAACTCTCAACTGGCCGCCCCAAAAAAGCTTGAGGTCGTAACTGTATCTGACGAGACATTCATTACTTTAATTTTCATTAAACTCTCTCTCTTTATGAGCTTATGAATTATTGCCTTGCGAGTCTGAACCATAACTCCGCTATACAAAAATCAAGCTAATCAAGACACCTCAAATGAATACATTCGGCTCGATAGCGCACACATAAAGAAATATGACTTTGATATGAGTGTAAAAATAGGCGGCTGTTTCAAACAGAGACCTACCAGCAGAATGCCGGATTCAACGTCCAGTCGTTGCGACTGCTTGCTATTTTTCCAGCGCGCACCGCGGTCATGGGGGCGTAATGGTCTGGCTGTAGGTGACCTCTATACCTGAGGATCAGGCGTGTCCGGTCGTGCCATGGTCCGCCGTAGACGATGATCTCGGACGGCCTCCCGTACAGGTGGTGCAGCAGGAATGGGCCCTGGCCGAAAACACCTGACTCCTCACCAGGCAGCGACGGGTCTGTGCCAAGGTAAATTCCAGCGTGGTTAGGGTGAACAGTACGACCAACCTGCATAACGATCATATCCCCTCGCTGCGGTCGGTCGACGCGTACAAAACCAGCGGCCTCGTAGTTCTCCTCGTACAGGCTGGCGTTCTCCGCGCTTTCCCACCAGCCATCGGTGCGCGGGAAGGCTTCGAACTCCAGCCCCCACTCCCGCTGATACCAGTCAGCGCAGACCTGCCAACAGTCCCAGGCGCCGTGCACGAACGGGCGCTTGAGCAGCGGCGTGCTACCCGTGGGCGTGATCGTGCGCATGTCGCCCTCGGGCCACGACAAAATGTGCCAGGGCAAGGCAGTGGCCTCGCACATAGCCAGATCATGCGGTGACGGCCTGCTGGTGGCGTCCGGGTGCGAGTGAACGATGCCGATAACTTCGCCCACGTCTTCCGCCGAGGCGTAGTCCTCTGGATCCAGCCGGAACTCTTCGTTCGGTTCGGTGGCGATGTTTCGGCACGGGAAATACTTCTGCTTTCGACCGATGGCCAGCAGCAGGCCGCAACATTCTTTCGGATACTGGGCCGCCGCGTGCGCCTGGATGGCCGCGATGATGTGCTTGCGCATGGTCAGCTCCGGGCAATCAGGGATACGGCGGGGAATCCGCCGAAAGACAGTTCGTTGTTCTCGCCGAAGCGCAGCTTGCAGGACGACAGACAGCCCTTGCACTGGTCCAGGGCCGGGTCATCCGTGGGGTTGTCCTCATCGTCGAACATGGCGGCACCGGTGTAGCCGCAGTCAGGCCCGCGGTAGCCGTTGGTCATGGCCCAGTGACAGAACGTCGTCATCTGCCGGCCAGGCAGCCCGTGGTTATCGATCTCACCCGGGGAAGACAGCTCCCACACCACCGCCTCACCGTCTTCGCTGGTTTTCTGGTCGATGTACCAGATCTCCAGCGCTTCTTGAGTCGGGTCAGCAGTCGGGTTGCCCTCCGGAAAATTCGCCACATCCAGGTACTGGGCCAGCGTCTCACGGACCGTCAGCTTGAACTTGAGCATGTCCTCGAAGGCCAAGCACAGCGCGGTGACTCGGCCGTTGACGTTGCCGGCGGCGAATGTTGGCCGTGAGGCTGTGCCGTCGCTACTCGAGGAAATCCCCTCAATCTGTACCGGCCAGGCCGCGTACTCCTGGCCCTGCCAAATAATCGACTTGGCGGGCAGATCCTCTTCCGAGCCCTCATAGGCCAGCAATTCCTCTGGAGTGTGCGGGATGGCATGACCGTGGAAGCGCAGGTAATCGGCGCCGTATTCGGTACCGTCAATTTCGAACAGGCGAATCTCGCCGCCGGGCTCCAGTTTCTGGATGTCCGTGATCAGTGCCATGGTCGGTTATCTCAGGGATGAAAGGTTTGCTGGAATGTCGCGGTGATGGCGTAGACCTGGCCGCCACGGTGCACAGGCTTGTAGCCGTTGCACTTGTAGAGGCCAAGCTCACCCAGGGGCGGCTCCCAGAGGAAGCCCTTCGCCCCTTTGTGCCGGTCGAGGAACGCCATGATGTCCTTAATGCGCCCCTTCAAGCCCGTGAAGGTCACGGGCCAGGATTGCGACCGATTGTTGAGGCCATCCTCGACCGACTGCTCGTAGCCATCGCCAAATTGCTTGGAGCGGACGCGCTGGGTAATATCGCCCTCCGCGCCCTTCTCCGTCGCCCAGGTGAATCGTTCGATAGCCATCATCGCCCCTTAATTGCGTTGTTGATGACGCCGCCCTGGCGCATGTCCCTGCTCCGCAGTTCCTGGTACTTCTGCTCTACGAACGTCGCCAGCTCCTTGCCGAAGAGGTCATAGCCTGGCGCATCAGCCGTTGACGATGCGTTTCCGTCGCCGTCGATATGTACCTCGACATTGATCTGCGTTCCGCCAGCCCCGCCGCCGCCCATCGCCATGACGCCGAGCTTGCCGCTGGATGTCCTGGTCAATGGCATGATCGCCTCTTCACCAGCCTCACCCATGACGCCGGTTTTGCCATTGGCCATCCCGAAAGCCGTGGGCTTGCTGACGACGGAGTTGGTGAACGCGCCGCCGTCGGCGAACATCTGCACGCCGCCCGACCAGGCACCGCCCTTGGCTTGCGGGAAGTAGCTGCCCGAGTAGCCTCCGGCCGACGCGCCCAGATTTGACGATGCGGCCCCGGCAGACCCTGCCGCCAACCCGTTACCACCACCGCCCCCGAAGTAACTTAGGCCCGCTCCAAACAAGCTGCTCAACAGCGTCGAACTAGCCTGACGGGTTGCGATACGAGCCATGTCCGCGAGAACCGACTTGGCGAAGTCAGCAAAGGACAGCTTCCCAGTCATCGCAAAGTTGACCACTGCGTCTTCCATGGAGCTGAACGCGTTGCCGAACAGGGTTTTGGTCTGACCGGCGATATTACGTGCCGAATCCAGATAGTTTGCCCACGCTGATGTAGCACCATTTGTCCAGTCGCCCTGTGCCGCTTCGACATCCGCGTAGTTCTGCCGAATCTGGTCCGTTGCTGCCTTGTTCGCGTCTGCGAGCGCCTGGGATTTGCGCTTGAATTCCTCCTCCGACATATTCCGCGACGGGTCGGACTTCTGGTTGGCCAACTCCAGGGACTGCTGAGCAAACCGGTCTTGCTGGCTGTTCAGTTCACCGCTGAGCGCGTTCTGGCGGTCACCCTGGACCACGCCGAGTACGGCACGTTGCCCAGCGAGCTCTAGGGCTCGCTGCTGCTGCCCCAACGCCTGCACGTACGTGCTGATCGCCCGCTCCTGCTTTGCCAGGCGCCCGGTTTCGTTCGTAGCCAGCACTTCAAGCTGGCTGTCGGCATCCTTCTGCGCCTTGACCATGCCAGCACGCGCGTCGGCGACTTTTTGGTCCAGCTGGATGCTTTGCGCGGCCGAAGTGCTCTTCTTCCCCTTGGCGGCTTCAAGGGCGGCGATCTCGGCCTCGTAGGCAGCCGTTGTCTGGTCGAGCTGATTGCCGATCAGCGCCTGGCGCCTCAGCAGATAGTCTTCCTCTGACAGCAGCCCGGCCTTTTGAGCCGCTTCCAGCTCCTTCTGGTAGTTCTTGTAGGTGTCGGTGATCGCCGCCAGGTCGTTCTTGGCGTTGTTGAAACTGGTCAAATCGACCTGGGACCCGGCCGCTTTCGGGTCCTTGTTTTTATCCTGAAGGCCTTTCAACAGAATGTCGTACGCGCCACCGGAAAACTTTTTGCCGTCGTAGCTCACGCCATCAAGCAGTGGCGACTTCTGCCCTGCCTTTTCTGCATTCTCGTAAAGCGCTTTGAACTGGTTGTTAAGCTTTTCCAGCCCCGCTTTGCGCTTGTTCAGAGGGTTGACGTTGTCGAGTTGCGCATCCAGCGCTTTCTGAGCCTCGATTGCCTTCTGGTTTGCGTCGGCGTTTTCACCGGTGACGATTGCAAGGTTAGCGCTGGCAGTCTGCCTGGCCTTCAGGTCGGCAAGTTTCTTCTCAAGCGCCTCAGTTGAGTCGTCATGCTCACCGGTGCCTAGCCCAAGAGCCGAGTTCAAAGAACTCAGCCCGTTAGAGATAGCGCCCGCAACTCCGCCGCCCTTGCGGGTATCTAGAACGCGCTGGGTGATCTCGACCTGCTTGGCCAGGTCAGGGAATATCTCCGACCGGACTTCTGCGTACGCGCCTTTGATGGCGTTCTTGATCTTGTCCCAGTCGCGCTCTACATCAGATAACGACTCACGGTAGGTCTTCAGGCGCGTCAAGGCGGCCTGATTCAAATCTTCGCTGAGCGTATCCAGGGCACGCTGGCTCTCGCCCTGGTCATCCAGTCCCTTGATCACCTGGTACTGCTCGAGGGTGATCAATCCGTACTGACTGCTGATCTTGCTGGCGGCTTCAGTTGCTGTATCACCAGCGTTCGCAAAGGATTTGGCGAGTTCACCCGCCCCCTGACCGGTAACTTCACTAACTGCGGCTGCAGCTTCAGCCAGATTGCGCATCTGTGTACCGCTGGTGGCCGCGCCAGACGCAAGCGAAACAACGGCCTCTCGCGCACCAGACAGGTTCCCGGTGACACGCCCAGCGCCGTCGGCCATGTCCTTCAGGCTGGCGATGGTCTGCCCGGCACCATTCGTACCGCCATTGATAGCGGCATTGAACTCGCGCGCCTGCTTCATTGCATCGAAGTAGGCGTAGCCCAGCGAGCCGATTACAGCGACCAGTAGGCTGGCCGGAATCAGCATCCCTGCGAGGCTTTTCGCCGATTCACCGGCGCCAGCACCCAACTGAACGATCGCGCGTGCCCCACTGCCCAAATCGCCTGCCTGGATGGCGTTAGCCAGCTGCATGACGTTTTCTTGAGCTTGGCGGGTGCCGAGCTTCAGCTTGTCGAAGGCGCTAGCGGCTTCAGTCAGCCCCGCCCGGTCCTTCCCGATCTTAGCCAGAACCTCGTTGTAGCGCTCAGCGTCGATCTGACCAGCTTTATGCAAGTCGTTGAGCGCCTTCTCCTGAGCCTCAAGCTTCGCTAACTTGGCGGTCACCGGGTCAATCCCGTTGACGGTACGCTTCATCGCCTCAATCTGACGATTTTCCGCTTCGATCAGCTTCTGCTTCTGCGCCAGCTCTTTGGCTTCTGCCTTTTCAATCTTGTCGTAGGCCTTTCCCAGTTGGTCCTGGTACTTCGCCTGCTCTTCGATGGTGACCAAGCCGCCCTTTCGGGCCCGCTCCAGCAAGCCCTCTGCCTGAACCAACGACTCCATGCTCGAGATGTTGCCCGTCATCGCCTTGTCTAGTTGGCTGATGACACTGATTTCCGCTACTGCGCTGTCAGTTGCCTTGCGACTTGCTCCAGCTTGCCGATCCCTGGCTACGGTGGATTTATCGATGCTTTGCGCAACGTCCGCTTCTGCCTGGGAAACCTTTTTGCCGGTGTTGGCCAGGCCCTCACCTGTTTTGCCCAGCTCATCAATGGCCTTCTGGGCGCCTTCAGCTGAATCGACCAGCTTATCCAGATCGTCAGCAGCCTTTGCGGCCTGCGACGACTCGACCGCAATACCCAGGGAAGCGAAGTTGGTGCTCATTTGTTTTCTCTCTGTTCCGCCATCACCTGCAGGGCTTCAGCCTCCATACGGCGGAAGTCGCTGAATATGGCTTGTCGCTGGCTGATCGGTACGCCACACATCCGAATCACCCCGGAGAGAACGCTGTAGTCCATGCCTGTTGCGCCGCACGCGCCTGTGCGCCACTGGGTGCTCATGGCCTCGAAGACTTTGAAGGCGTCCCAGTTGTCGGGCCAGATGCCTACTTCCTTGTCAGGAATGTCTTGACGAGACAAACCGAAGGCCATCAGTTCTGCATCTGATGGCCCTGGCTCATACAGCGCGCGCGAGGCGCTTAGGAGTTTCCCAGGCGAGCTTCACTGAAGGCTTCTGCATAGGCATTCAGCACAGCCTTTGGGGCTGAGTTGATCGAGTTGACGAGGATGCGCACGTTTTCGGATGTAAATTTCTCTTCAATATCCCACCCGACCACCACCGCCAGGAGCTGATCAACCTGCAGGTCAATTTGAGCGGCAGTGAAAGCGTTGAGGTCCATGTCCCCAACCTGCTTGCTCAACTCGTCATGCCGCTCGTTCCAGGCGGTGTAAAGCTCTGCCAGTGCGGTACGGTCCAGATACTTGAACTCGAACTCCACCTTTTCGGCGCTGTAGCCCGCCCGCTGGATCATCACCGGCGCTTTGAAGGTCGGTTTCTGAATCAACTTGAACTTAGCCATGGGTTACACCGCAGCCGCGTAACGGGTTGGGCGGCCGGTCAGCGCCAGGCTGATAACACGGGTCATCAGGTTGTTACGGGACATGGTCGGGGTCGATGTGATGGACACGTAGCCGTTGTAGATAATGCTGCTACCGCCCGGCAGGTTCAGGCGAAGCAAGCGAGCCTGCTTGTCGTCGTCAGCAGCTTCACACACCGCCACGTAAGGCTTGGACGGATCATCAGCGACCGTGAAGGTCAGCGTGATCGGGTTTTTTGTGGTCGGCATCTGGCGATCATCATCGTCGGCCAGGAAGCCGAAGGTCAGGAACTGCTGATCACCACCACTGGAATTCATATCGGTGATCTGAGAGATCTCGGTGAAGGCTGTTACCTCGCGGACAGAGCCGATGCCCGAGCCGGCCGGGTATTGCTGAACGCTGGTGGTATTCACGCCCTCCAGGGCAAACGTGCCACTGGCGATTTCTCCAACTCGAACTCCGCGGCCATCGAGGCGCGTCCAGCCAGAATTGACGGCAATAATGTCACCCTCGGCCAGGCCGTGCGCCGCAGCAGTCGCGACGGCTGGATTGGCGTTGGTCAGAGCGGTGAATGGGATCGCCGTGCCGTAGATGGACGCGATCTCAAGAGTGGCGCCGTTGGGCATTTGCATGGGTGTTTCCTCTTTTCAGAAATGACAAAACCCGCACAGAGGCGGGTTCATTGGTAAACCGTAGGAGCGGTGGATGCCGATACAGCTGACTAGCTATTCTTCGTAAGGCAACATCCCGGAAGCTGAATGTTCTATGTTGGAGTAGCACTCATTGAGTGAAGGACGCAGGTGTCTCAATTTGTCCATCAATCTGGTTTGTCGAGTTTGGAAGCTAACTCGACGTTTATCTCAAACTGCTCACCGACATCGATCAGCGTGCGGCTGCTTTCGTTGATTGAGCCTTCCTTAGTCCAGAGAAACGGAAAGAATGAAAAGCACTGATCTGCTTTCAATCCCTGCAGGTCATGACGCCAGCCATCCCAGCGCAGGCCGTCATAAAAAGTAGCGAGCCGATCACTTAAGGCCCAACCCAAAAAGTCGGTATAACCAATATCCAACTGCTCCCACCGCAATGTATCGGGTGCCCAGTAATACATCGCTCCTACATCATCGCCCAGACCGCCGCCGTTGATGGAAAAGAACCCTCCAGCAGCATCGTCGGCGACCAGTAAATAACCATCGGCACGGCCCTTGTTCCAATCAACAAGATTTCGGGGCAATTGCGGATGGCCGGAGCCGATCAAGCGTAACCAGCCGTGATCAATGAGCAGACCACCAGTCTCGTAGGCTACCGCCCCCAGCGGAGATCTAGTTGTAATCTGCAGGCCGGAAAGAACACGAGCTCTATCAGTG
Source organism: Pseudomonas gorinensis (assembly GCF_042015035.1). Classification (NCBI taxonomy): domain Bacteria; kingdom Pseudomonadati; phylum Pseudomonadota; class Gammaproteobacteria; order Pseudomonadales; family Pseudomonadaceae; genus Pseudomonas; species Pseudomonas gorinensis. Next base: position 3,546,454 of record NZ_CP167125.1, on the reverse strand, counting down.
GACGGAGGGAGCAACTGATAACTCAAGGCGGCTTCTCCCAACATTTTTTCAATGAGGGGTAGCGCGGGGTCTCGGCTGTCTATCAGGTCTTCCAAACTTGTCATCTGCCGGTCCTTGGGAAAAAGGAACCGATTATAGCCGCATAGGCAATATCGCGGATTGAGGCTCAGTGGGTACTAACAAACCAGCTATGATCCGGTATCTGCTCGATACTCGAAAGAGACCGGAACCATGTATGTCGCTGCGTCTGTGATCCCTGGCCCCTGCTCTACCGGCGACATGGTGACCACTGTGACGCCGCTCTTCATGTCTCGGGCATACAGCCGGAACAGACCAGTCAACTCGACCACAAGTGGGTTTGTCTTGGCCTTGCCGGTGCCGGCCGGGGCCACAATGCTGACCTGGTACACGCCGATGAACGCCCGATGGTCGCCAGCAAGAGTACTACTGGCGGTATCGCCTGGTAGCGCGAATGCTCGAATGTAGGTCTCGCCGTCCGCAGGGTCATACTGGATATTCTCAAACACGACCTTGATGGGCTCTGCCCGCGCCTTGCTCCAGGCAAGCAACTTGGCCTCGTAGATCGACGCGATAATGGCGTGGCTCATACCTGGTTGTTCCTTGTGGCTTCGTCGACGATCTGCTGGAAGCGGGCCAGAGTGATTCGGATCATCCCCCCGGGCGCTTGCTTGGAGTGCCCATATTCCAATGGAACGCCATAGGGTAGGTTGTTGACGATGTAGGCAGTTTGGCCGGCAGTGAGTGATTCCACCTGCAACTTCAGCTTGGCCAGCGTTACGCCGCCCGCCGGGTCGACCTGGTCAAGGGTGCCTTCTGCCGGCACGCCGATGGAAAACTGCCAGTTCCCGCGAAACCGCCCGCCCACGTAATCCTTGCCGGCCACCAGGCCGTTCACGTTGAAGTTCTGGTCGCGCTCAGTCTTGGTCAGGGGCTTGGCGTACTTCACCCCGCGCCGCAGTTTCCCAGCTTTGGTGAAGTTTGATTCGTTGAGGTTGATGATCGTGTTGCGCACCGCGACCTTGAAGTCGTAGTCATCGGCGGCCCGCTTGTTCGCCTGACGGAGAACGACGTTAGCAGCCCAGATCTCTGGATTGCCCACCGGTGACATGCGGATAACGCTGCTGCCGATCTCGATGACGATCTCGCGGATGGTTGCGTCAATACCAGCATGGGCGCGCTCGGCGAAATCGCGGATGTTCTCGGCAAAGCTGCCGTTCATGCTCGCGTATTTGTTCGCCACGTCACTTCCTCAGTTGCACCGTCCACGTAGCATCAGCAGGGTCCGCAGACACGTTCATCACCCGCAGACCGTTGACGATATCGCCGATGGCCGGGGCAGCCGGTACCGCCGTCGGCACACCGGCCTCCGACACGAAGAGTTCGTTTTGCAGCACCAGCAGCTTCTTGTCGGTGGTCTGGATGAGGGATCCGTCGATTTCCTTGGAAAGGTAACTGCCCTGAACACCGCGCCCCATGTAAGTGACGGTGGTGTCTGGAGTTTCACCTCCCAGGTCAGGGTCATACTCGCCCGCAACCTTGCGCAAGCCCGTCAACGGCTTGACCGCGTCGGCCAGGCCATCGGGGTCGTCGAACGCTTCAGCCAGTTCGGCCTGGATCTCTTCGCGCATGCCCATGATCAGATCCTTTTCAGCATCATCACGCCGGAGCGCGTGATCCACGGAGCCAACAGGGCCAGGGCGAAGTTCACGCCCGCCGACTGATCGGTAGAGCCTGCCACGTAGGTCTTGCTCACGGACGTACCGGACTGAGCCGATACTGTCTTGCTCTGCACTTCCTTCTGCGTGGTCGTGTACAGCTTGCCCGCCGCCGCCTCTTTGGCGACCTGGGCGCCGGCTGTTTTGATCTCGGCCGGAACCGGATCGGGAACAGCCCGCTTAATCTTGGCCGTGAGCCAGGCATTGGCCATGGTCACAGCAAGGACCGGATCACCGGTGCCGGCCCAGTCAGGACCGAGCTGGGCGTCAACATCGGCAACGGTGATGTAATCGGTCATGTGCTTGTCCTTATTCCGCCGGCACCAGGGCCTGCAGGTCTTCTTTCTTGGCGGACGGGTCGAAGGCAATGCCCTTCTCGGTCAGCCATTCTTTCAGCTCGGGGACCTTCATTTTCAGAGGGTCGGTTTCTTTGCTCTCTGGCTCCTTGCCGTCGGACACCTTGATGCCGGCCGCTTGGTAGGCGCCGTAGATGTCCGGGGCATCGCCATCGACCACCACCTCGGTAGCGGAGCCGATGACACCGAAGAATTCGCTGAGCAGGCGGTAGCACACGCCGCGTTCTTTGCCCGGCTTGTTCGTGTAGATCACTTTCATGGGTCACCTCAAAAGCATCCCGGCGCCATACGGCGCCAGGCTGTGTGGGCCGAATTACGGCGTGGTGGTACCGCTGATCACAGCGGCGAACGGAACCTGCTTGCGGCTGAACACGCGCTGCCAGTTCGCGGCAGCGGCGTACTGAGTCGCGGTTGGGCTGAGGTTCTGAGCCTCGGAACCCTTCCAGCTGAAGCCGGCAGGCTGGAGGATGTAGGTCTTCCGCTCCCACAGCACTTCGGCACCACCACCGTTACCGCCGCCAGGCTTACGCTCCAGCTCTACCGGCACCTTCGGCGTGCCTTCGCCGTAACCGAAAGCGCCCTGGCCGAAGAACACGGACAGGTACTTACCCGCGCCATACACCAGGGCATCGTCCATGAACACTGGCTTGCCGAGGTAGGTGGCCAGGATGATCTTGCCGTCGGAGTCACGCAGGTACTCGATGAGGTCCTGCTTGACCATCTGGTTCATCACCACCGAGTGCACGCCGATCGCGCCAAACTGGTCGGCAGCATCGCCGGCGGTGAAAGCAGCGTCCTGGAACGCGTTCGCACTGATGGTCGCCCCTGCGTCGATGACCATGTCACCGCCGTTGTTCGCGATGTTCGAGGCGATGATGCCGCGAGCCGCGCCCAGGGTGTAACGCTGCCACTGGCGAGTCCAGTAGGTGCCGAAGCGGTTGCGGATCTGCTGCTGAGGCTCGCTGTTCGCAAGTTCAGCGGTCAGGTCAGTAACGCCGTAGCCTTTGTTGAGATACAGAACCCGGGCACGCATGCTGTCCTGGGTGACCTTGCCGACTTCGCCCTGGTCGTTCGGGTCGTCGTTGCTGATGTTCGGGGCTTCATCAGCGTTGAGATCCTGCCAGTAGCTGATCTCGGCGGTGCCCTGGCTGCCGGAGGCGATCGCGTCCAGCACAGGCGAGCGGGTCACGATGCCCGACTCGTACACAGCGGTCTTTTCCGGGCTGTTGACCGGTGCCAGGGAGGCGTAATAGTCACCGACGAAGATGTCGGTCAGTTGGGTAGTTGGCATGAATTAGGTTCCTTTGGTGGCCTGGATTTTCTTGAATAGCTCGGGGTTGTCACGGGCGATCGCAGCGCGTTCGGTTTCCGTGTACTCGCCCCACTTTTTCGTGGCCTTGCCACCGTTGTCGCCGGTCTGCCCGGCACCCTGAGCCCTTGGCCACAGGTGTGTTGCTGTTTCACGCAGCGATTCCGCCCATTCGAGCGGCGAAAGCGGGGTTTTCCCGTCCTTCCCGTAAACGACCTCGCCGTCACGGTCGGTGGCAATTGCCTCACCGTCTTCACTGAGTTTGAAAGTGCCACGGGCGCGCAGGATGATGTCCTCGGCAGCCTCAGGGAGCGCGCCGGCCTTGATGGCAGCAGCGCGGATTGAATCAGCCAGCACCTTGTCGCTGTACTTGGCGGCGAATTGCTCGGCCTTGTCCGCACGGGTTTTCTCTGCGGCCAGCTTGGTGTCGTAGTCACTGCGCAGGCGCTCGGTACGGCGGGTGATCACCTCGTCCAATTTGCCTTCGGCGATGAGTTTGGTTTCTTCGTCTTGGCCAACCTTAGCCAGCAGTCCTTTGACCGCCTCGATGTCCAGGCCTTCGAACTGCCCCTTCAGCTTGTCCAGTTCGGTTTTGATGGTCCGGTTCGAGCCCAGCAACTCCTGGTTCTTGGACTTGAGGCCGGTTACTTCCTTGTCCAGGTATTCCTGAACCTTTCCGCCAAGCGCCTCCTGGAGGGCTGCGGTCTGAGTTGCGTCGAGGGTGAGGCCAGCGGCGGCCGGGTCAAATTCAAATGGCATAGGTATCCCCTGGGGACTTGGTTGGCCCGCCTGACGGGCATAAAAAAACCCCGGCTCAGCCGAGGTTCGAAGACGTAAGAAAAAGATTTAGCAACGTCTATGGATAATTTCATTTATTTGGTTTATCTTATATACACAAACCAAATAAAGGAAATAGTCATGAGTAAAAATGTCCAATTCATATTGAACGATCAGGAAAAACCGGTTTTCGCTGTGCTTCCCTACCAAGCCTATCTTGACCTGATAAAGGATAAAGACATACCTGAAGAATTGACTGTTGCATCTAGCCTGATCAGCTCAGACGGGCTCAAAATTCGGCTTCCATATGGCGGCCCAGGCGCCGAAATCGATCTGATTCGTTTGGTCGATTTTTGCCGCCGGGCCTCCATAATCAGCATGTCGATAAACGCTCGACAGCAAACCTTGGATAAGTTTGAAAACAACCAACTGGGCTCCCTTGAATATTTGTTAAGAACGCAGTTTCTACCGAAAGACTCACCGTACAAAAACACGATGCAAGCAACTTCCGATGTAGTTGATGCGCTTGAACAAACAGGCATTTTCCGTCGCTCTAAGCGTGATTTTCCCGGATATTACCGTCCGGTCCTTGCGCTGGATTACATTGCAGATCAGGGCGACGAGTTCATGCGCGGTCGGAAGCTTCCATTATTCAACAAAATCGAGCCATTTCACTGGGTGAAGTGAGCTTGGCCCCTTCAGGAAACTACTAGAAGACCTCGCATTACGAGAAAGTCCGCGAACTGCGTCCTGCTCGGGGCATATGGCGGCGGGCGCATGCGAAGGCCGGGTGTATCGCGATTAAGCAGCGCGCACCGGCCATTGGGCTCTGTGCAATGCGTCGGCTCCTCGACCTGAAAGCCTTGCTCGGAAGCGTATAGCTCGACCGCCAGCCGCACCTGGCCCCACTCAAGCTCAAAGGGCACGAACGTCTCGGACAGCGTCTGGTATTCGATCTTGCAGTCACGCCGAGGCCAGGCCATTGCCTGCTGCGACTTGGCCTTGCGCCCTTTCCACTGGCGTCCGTTGATGTCGTCAGCGGCGCGCAGCAGTAGTTCGACCTGGTCTGCCTCTGCTTCAGGTATCCGGAACCCGTAGTAGTCGCGGTAGAAGGTCAGCTTCTCCAGCGGCACGAAGCTATTCGCGTCTGGCCTGCCCTTCCCGTCCTCAACGATGATCTGCATGCGCTATCTCAACCTGGTTGAGCGCCGAGTGTAACGCCTGCTCGGATGAACATGTCAGGCTCTGCCTCCTTCAACTGCGCCAGCGTCAGCGGCTTGAACGATTTGTCGAGCTGCAGCTTGGCAAACTTCTCCGGCGTCAGGCCGCCATCGCGGAACAACTTGCCCCGGACTGGCCCGAGAGCATGATCCTGGAAGCCCGCCGGTTGCGTTGCCAGCCACTCGTAATAGTTAAGGCCTGCGTCGACCTGGGTCCCGCCGTTATCGCCCACCGAGGCGCGCGTGGCGTCCTTGGCGAACATCTCCGAAAGCCTGGTGGTCGGCACCGTGGTTGACCGGCAGTTGATATGTGCCGGCGGCAGCGGGCCTTTGCCCAGGTCGAAGCGCATACCGTCCAGACCTTTGCATTGTTGCGAGGTCTTGCGATCGAGCGTCGATACCCAGCGATATCCCAGCACCACGTCGCTGTTGGCCTTCAACGTCTCAATTCGCGCCGTGGTGGCCACGTGCTGGATTGCTGTCTGCACAACAGAGGCAGCATTGCGTTTACTCACCGCCAGGACGCCGTCTGTAAAGTTCTGCGCAGCGGTGCCGCGAATCGCCTGGATGATCTGGGCATTGGTCTGCCCCTGGCCGAAGCCGAGCCGGATAGTGTTCGTGACGCGCATCGTCTCGGTTCGCGTCCAGCCGCTGACAAAGCTCTTCAGCAGCTTGCCGCCGTCGATGCCCTTTACCTGGAGCGGATAGGAGAACACCGCCGCACGGATCACCGTGTTTGTCGGCACCACCGCGTCGATGGAGAGTGCATTGCTCAGGCTATTCGCCTCGAATGTTGACTCGTACAGCGCGATTTCGACCAGATCGGCCTGCACCAGGTCGCCGTAGGCCTTGTAGATGTCCAGCAGCTTGCCGTCCACCCGCGCCAGGAACTGCTCAAGGCGGTCCCGGCTGTAGGTGGTCAGCTCCTTGCGGGTCAGTTGCTCCCGCACCAGCTTGTCGATCTGGCGCAGGTACTTCTCGAACTTTTTTACTTCGCCAGCTTTAAGCCGCTCCAGCATTACCGAGTGGCGGGTCGTCTGCTCCAGCAGTTGGCTGTCCGCCTGCGCCAGGCTTGTCGTCGGCATCGTCTTTATCCAAGTTAATGCCGGCCGACTCGCGCTCATCGCTGATCAGTTCGGCTTCGTCTTCGTATGGGCGCTCCGGCAGCTTGCCGGTGGTGAGGTACTGCCAGTAGGTGTCGGCGCTGATCGTGCCGGCCATCACACCCTTGAGCAGCTCGGCGAGCACCTGGGCGTCGACCACCGGGGTCACGAACTCAGGGTTCACCTTGAACTTGACCTGTTTAGGGTCGTAGCCCTTCCACTCGGCGGCGTAGCGCAGCCCCTGCTCCACCGCCTCGGCCACTGTGATGACGATGCTGTGCAGCGTGGCGTGCTGGTCGTTCTGGCGGGTCTTCCGCGCCTCGCCCGACTCGGTACCGCCCACGTCCATGACCTTGGCGCCAGCCTCAAGCGCGGCGTTCTTCTGGTCATCCATGGCCTTGCGGTTGGCTTCAATACCAGTGCCCTTGAACTCCAGGTAGTCAGCTTTGCCGTTCGGGCCAAGGTCCCATGCTGCCGAAGGGCCAGTCACACTCAGCTCTACAGCCTCATCCAGACCAGAAACCCACGGTTGCGGGTGGCTGGTCTGATGCAGAGAGCTGAAGTAGTCAGCGCTGATCTGGTATGACTTCAACGCGGCGCGCGCCATGGTCAGCAGCGGCACCTCGTCGACTTCCGGCGAGTTGTCGGTCGAGCCGCAGTAGATCACGGGCAGGTATGGCAGGCCTTTGACCAAGCGGTTGTCGGTACCGGTGGTGCCCAGCGGCTTCTCGTCCTCGACCAGCTCACCGCCTTCATTTCGCACCGCCGTGTGGCAAACATCGTCCAGCATGAAGAACTCACGGAACACCGTGTCGCAGTCATGGCTGTATCGATCGCCGCCCTTCTTGCGAAACTCGCGGAACACAGATAGCACCAGGTCCTGCCGGCCGCCTTGATCAGCGGTGTCCCAGTTGATGGCGTTGCGTGTGGCGTACGTCGAGAAGTACGGCTCGCCGCGGTCATCGATGTTCACCACCAGCGGCACCCGGCCATGGGAAATAGCCTGGCGCACCATCCGGAAGAACAACTGCTTCAGGCCGAAGCCGTCGGCTGTGGCGTTGTCCTCCAACCCTTTTAGGCCACTGGGCAGTTCTATTTCCGGGATCAGCCGCGAGACCAGACCCATCATTGAGCGCAGTGAGTCCCGCACCCAGTGCTCATACTGGGCGCGGGCCGTGTAATTCTCGTACAGGTACTTGTTGCCAGCGCCGTCGAGCTTTTCAGCCTCTACCATGCCGCTCGGTTTGGGCAGGTTGCGCTCGTTGCGCTTAACGGCGCACTCACCCTCGAGGGCATCGTCCATCATCTCCCACTCAGCGATGTGCGCGTCGTAGTCGGGGTTTGTCGATTGCACTGGCATCAGGCCAAGCCTCCAATTCGGCGTGTTCCGCCTGTGCGTGTTTTGATCGGGTACCGCTTGGCAATGAAGTAACCGGGGGCGTCCACCAAGTGGTCATAACCGGCCTTCTTGTCGGGCTCACCCTTTTCCGTGTAGATCTGCCGTTCCAGGCACTGCGTGTATTTCGGGCATTGGTCGACGTTAACCAGGTACCGGTGCTCGCCGTACGTGTTGGCGAACATCGCGCACATAGCGTTGACCCGATCCTTCACCGCTGGATTGGTCGAATCCACCACTACGGTGAAACCGGCCTTCCTGAGCAATGACAGATCAGACTCGCTCGCGCTCTTGCTGCTTGTGTTCTGACCGCTGGCGTCCGGGTAGATCGCAATGCTGTGATCAGGGAAGCGAAGCTTGATCTTCTCAATCATCTCCGGTGTGTCGCGCACCTCGGAGAACTCGCTGAGGGCCAATGGCAGGTCGTCGCGGATGACATGCACCACGGCGGCCATCTTCATGACGTTGAAGTCCATGCCGATGTGCAGCGCCTCACCGCGTTTGATCGTCTCGCTGGTTCGGTTCGCCTCACGATTGAACGTGTAGTAGACAACGCCCTGGTAGTTCTCGAAGCTGGCCTCATACTCTTGCCGGAAGGTCCGAGGGTCCATCTTGCGGCGGGCAGCTTCCAGCTCTTCAGCCGGAACGTTGCCGCCGTCGAGCGAGGTGTACAGCCAGCTCTTGTGATCGGGCTCATGGCCTGGACGGCCATCAAGGAACGTGTCGTAGCAATGGTTGAAGCCCTTTGGCGTGCCGATGCGCAGCGCGTGGCCACCTTTTCGCATGCCGATGCCCGGTATTGAGTATTGGCAGGTCGAGAGCATCGGGCGCAGGACCTCTTCCCATGCCTCCCATGGACAGTCCGCCCATTCATCCACCAGGACGAAAAACAGACCTGATCCCCGCAGATTGTCGTAGTTGTCGAGCCCCACCACGCGCATGACGTGGCCGGACTTGAGCGTAATCGAGCATTCAGTCTCATTCGGACGGTGTGCACGCCATGCCTCGGGAATGGCCTGCTTCAGGCGCCGCCAGAACACCCGCTTAGCCTGTTTGAAGGTCGGCGCGCCATACCAGATCTCGTCCTCAACGCTCACGCCCCACTCAGCAGCCAGGCGTGCAGCGCGGCGCATCTCGGCCTTGCCCAAGAACGTCTTGCCGAACCGCCTGCCGCACACCGCATCACGGAAGCGGGCCTCTGGCTGGAACCCCCAGCAGTAAATGTTCGCCTGTTTGGGCGTCAGCTTTACCGGCGGGTCAAAGGTACGGGGTAGCGGGGACATTCTCATCAGGCTCCAAGGTGTACTCAGCAACGGCGTGCTGCTGGTCCGCTTGGGAGCCCAGAGGTTTTTCAGGTTCGAGGCGGCGGTTCACATAGACGTCGCCCACCTCTTTGGCGGCCTGCTCGTACAACTGAGCGGTGAGCGCCAGGTTGCGCATGTTCTCGGCCTTCTCAGCCATTCGCCCCAGGCCACGAAGCCGGAACGCGCGGTTGGCAATCGGGATCTCTGCGGTCTCTTCTCGGAACCGCTTCCTGGTGTCGTGGAAAAGCGTCACCCACTTCACCGCCAGCCCCTTACCCGCGGACTTGGTTGGGTCGTGCGTCTCCACCTGCTGGCGGCTCACCACAACCCCGTATTCGTTCTTGACGGCTTCCACCACCTGGGATGGGGTGTCAAAGCACGCCAGCGCCTGAACGATGAAGCTCTTCACCTCATTTTTCAGGGCTGCCATAAATTCTCATCCGTCTAGAGCCTGTCAAGAATCAGGCCGATCTCAGCAGACAGGTTCCGCAGGCCCTCGCAATGTTCAATTTCCCCACCTCAGCAGGACTGTTTGCAGCATCCACCAACGCTTGAACGTCAGGGCTCGCACCATAGCGGCGGACCACACCGACGAACTCTTCGACGTCGTGACTCTGCAGCTTGATCTTTGGTGCACCGTCTTGGGTGAATGCTGGTTGACCGTACTTGTCGGTCGCGTGAGCCAGGTGATACAGCTCGTGTTCGATCAAGGCGCAGAACTCAAGGTCGCTGCACTGGGCGCAGTAGTCAGCAGCCAGGGTGATGATGAAGGCCGGCACATCGCCGAACCAATCACGCATCTGTTGCTCCATCCGGGCCTTCTGCCAGCCACCGGCACGGAAGGCTACCTGTTCGGCCTGGCCCAGAACTGTGCGGCCCTGTTTCTCGAAGCTCGACGACGCCCACATCACCCGGATGTCTGCATCTAGTAGGTGAGCGTGGTCTTCGTTGTGAATGGTGCCGGTGTCGGCGAGGATCTCGGATTGGAGCCAGTCCCATACCTCGGGGGCCGGAGTCAGTCGAATGCCGAAGTCAGATAGGTCGGACAGTTCAAGCAGTGATGCTGGCGGCACTGGTCTGTTCACACGCCCTCCTTGGAGATTCTCAAAACGAGCACGCCGGGCTATTGAGGCCCCCTCTAGCGTCGGGCACACTTCCGTGGACTCATCGCCAAAAAAAGGAATTTACGATGCCGTTTTCATCAGATGAAAGAACCGCTTTGCTCGCGCTCAAAGGCGTAGGGCCAACCGTCATTACTCGGCTTGAGCAAATGGGTATCGAATCGCTCGCAGAACTCCGAAAATCGGATGTTGGTGACATCCTGGCTCAAGCATCCGCGGCATTAGGCTCGACTTGCTGGAAGAACAGCCCTCAAGCCAGAGCGGCCATCACCGCTGCAGTGGAGCTTGCGAAGAGCTCTGCAGAGCAAATCCCGGCCAGGTAGGCGCTTTCGATTGCCTCCCAGTCGGGTTGCTTGGTTGTGATGGGGAATCCTTAATTTGATCCGATACCGATTTTCAGCGTCCTCACCAGTCCGCCGGTACAGGTGTCACGCTTCTTGGCCATCTCAATGGCTTCAGCAGCAGTTGCGCCCATGTCCATTGCGGTAAGGGCGAATGGCGATCCATTGCCAATAGCGTCCGCACGATCAAGCCTGATTCTGTTCTTCCAGAAGCCCGTCTTATCGTCGTGGCCGATCAGCCAGAGCGTGCCGCCATCTACCGCGTATCCGGATGCCTCGACGGGCGCCGACGCAGTAGTACCGAAATAGGCTGCGATCAGTGCGTCGAAATCGCACGTCGCACCGGTACAAAGGAAATGCACACCCTTCACCGTCTCCAGCTTCTCGCAGTCGTCATCAGTGATGGTCGTGCCACGTGTGCAGCGGGAGTCATAGGCGATCACGCCGTCTTTGTAGGCAATGGTCGTCATCTGAAACCCTCATGATTGCGCGCCACGATTTGGCGCATTCGAAAACGTGGCGCGGATTAATCAACCTTGCGACTGGGCAGTTTGAAGTCAGTCACCCTGTCAGCTATCGACCGGATCTTCTCTACGCCCAGGAAGCCGACCCAGCCACCTGCGAAGGTAGCCATGCTCTGTGGCAGACCGAAGAAATCCAGACCACTGATGATGGTCAAGGTAAGGCCGCCACAGATCGCGCCCTCCACCAACATCTGGCGCCGCGTGCCGCCACCGTAGGTGATGCGCAGGACGGCCATGGCGCAGGACAGCACAGCCGCATAGAGGATTGGCGAATGCTGGCTAAACCACGCAAGCGCAATCGCCCATGTGTCTGGTTTGTCTGGCATGTTGGACATCTCGGTTCCTCCCCGTCAGGGAGTTATGAATATGACAGGCCATGACCTGCAGATTTGAATCAGCCCCAGCAGCCCCAGCTCAGAGCGATGGATGTGGTAGGGCCAAAAACGAAAAGGCCCCGATCAATGTCGAGGCCATGAAAATATAGATTCAGCGTAAAACGCACGAACCGTAAGCGCAGTGGTCATAATTTAACAAGCACACGAATAGAACAACCCGCAGTTCAGGCGCAACCATCTCTCTCGGCCTCATATCCCGGCAGACCTCTCTGAATTCCAGATACTTAGAATCGACCCTTTTGGGTATGGCTTCGGCCAAGAGGCTCCAATGACAAACCACGCCTATTACGCCATTCATTACATGAGGAACGGAGAGCCTGAGCATTTCATAACGACTGCGACAGAGTTCAGCGAAGAAGAAGCAATTCGCCTGGCTGCAAGTCACGCGGGCCAAGGATCAGATGGCCGCATAGATTGCTGCCTATCGAGAGACGCAATGCTGCTTGAGGCTGGGAAACTAGGCGTTACCCAGGTTCGCTGGAACAAAGCTGGTTAGCTTGGGCCTCGTGCAAGCGTATAGGCCCTGAATAGATGCGCGGTCTTTCCCGCTGTCAGCCGAAGACAATCCCAGCGTCGACACCCCAATGCATCGATCTCGCTGATCTGGTCTCGCGCCACTCTGGAAGTCAGGTGTGAACAGAGCGCGTGGGCTGCCGGTGTTTTTCCATAGCGCTGCACTACCGGCTTATCAGCGTCCAGGCCTTCCGTGAGGCTGCCCTGGCTGCAGTGAAACTTAGGCAATAAAAAACCCGGCGCGATGGCCGGGTTCAGGGTTTCGTGTGCGTTTCGCGTTACTTGTGCACTATGGGAAAAGTACGCGCAAAACCCCGTCATGTCAACATGATTATGCCGCCTCTTGATCTTTTTCCGCGTGGATCACCTGCCATAGCGGTTGTTGAGCCTGAATATCCACTTCCTTTATCACTTCTTTCAGGGATTCCCACAGGTCGAGCCAGTCACGCGTCCAGTTCTTTGGGTCAATGGTGACGCCGAAGAATGTCAGCATCTCAGCGGCTACCCGCGCCGGCCCCCACTCCGCAGCCCCGTGCACCTCCCCCTTGTACGATTGCAGGGCCAGAGTGACCAGGTATTGCGCCTTAACGCGCTTGGCCGAAGTCAGGTCTGGCAGCGCGGCCTTGGCGGTGATCAGCAGCACCGCATTCAGCAGGTGCCGCATGTTCATCGCCGGGTGGTACAGGTAGTGCCCGAACTGCTGCACCTGGAACGGAAGTGTGTCGATGGCGCGTAGCACTTTTCCGATCATAGCTAGGTGAGCAGCGCGGGCAGTGGACCTGCCCAGCGGCGTCCCGCGCGTTTCGCTGATGCTGATCTTCTGCCGCACAACCTGGATGCGTTCCTCCTTGTCATCCCCCAGTGCAGCGAACACGGCCTCGGCGCGGCGCATGCGCTGCCCCTTCTTGATCGGTGCCGACTGGGCTTTGTCGATGGCCACAGCGCTGATCGACGCGTTCGATTCGTGTTGTGCTTCGGTCCATACCTGCCTTGCGTTGATCAGCTTCATGCGGCTTCCCCTTTTTTCAGTTCTTTGGTCATTGCCCGGTACTTGGCCTTGATGGCCTTGATCTCTTCTACGGTGTACTTGCAAGGCGGGTGTAGTCCTTCCAGCCATGCCACCTTCTCGGCGCCGATACGCAGCACCAGGCGAATGCGGTACTCCACGGCATTGCCAGATAGGTTGCGGTTGCACTTCACGCACTGGCGGTGGATGTTCAGCGGCTCGAAGCGCAGTTCCGGGCAGGCGCCGACGGATCGGTAATGCCCAGCGTCCCACCGGCTGCCGGTCATGAGGTCGTTGTCGTTCGGCGTCGAGTCGCAGCTAATGCATGGCAGGCACGCGTCACGCAGGCGCACGTACTCGTTCACGGCGGCCTGGGCCTCGCGCAGATGATCCGCCCTGCTCTTCAGCTTCTCCTTGCGAACCTTTATATCGCGGCGCTCACGCTGGGCAATTGCCTTGCGGGCCCTATCTTGGTTCTTCGGTGCATCGAGGATTGCGCATGCAGGACTGCACACAGCCTGACCCAGGCGTAATGGGACGAATGACGCACCGCACGCCGTAACACGGCATTTCTTCGGTTTTGGTTGCTTGGCGATCATGCAGCCTCCTTGCTGAGTAGATCAGTGAAAACCACACCTTGGCCTGTGAAGTAGGCTGCGATGCGGTCGGTGTAATTGATGCCCTGGGCGCGGTTGAACAGGCTGGTCACCGGGAAGCCATCAGGGCCAAACAAATGGCACTCGCCCATCATGGCCAGCTTCGTTTCGTATGGCAGGTGACGCATCACGCGGTACCACTCGGCCTGGAACCCAGCGTCCTCGTTCAGCAGGATCTGCACGCCGAAGTGAAGCTTGCAGTACCGACGGGCATCCGCGGCGTCGCCGATCTGTGTCATTTCGGCGATTCGCTTGTACATCCCAAACCACAGCCGGTTCTGGTCGAGGGTGCGGTCCTTGCCCGGGCGCAGGGAGACCACCACAAACCTCTTGTCCCGGTACATGGTGGTCAGGCATGTGATGGCCTCAGTGAGCTTGGCTTGGCAGTTGACGCTGATCTTGTCGGTCATTGCGCCGCCCTCTTCTCTTCCAGTTCCTGCGCCTGCTTAATCAGCAGGGCTCGGCGATCAGCCAACTCATTGGCCGCTGCAATCCGGATCTCGTCCTTTCGCTCTTCGCTGGCCTTCCGCATTTCCAGCATCGAGCTCTTCACGATCTCCAGTTTTTGGCGAAGCACCGGCTCTGCCCGGGTGACGGCACCGGTGAGCAGACCTGCAATGGCACGACCATCCTCGGTGATCGGCTCAACGCTAAGGTCTGCCAGGTACTTCTGGGCGTATTCGTGGGGAATGCGCTTCAGCTCCATTGCCTTGGTCACAGCCTGGATGCGGCGGTTGGCGTCGAAGCCCACTGACACATGCCAGTTGACTGGTTTCGCATCCTCGCGGGCCTGGCCCACAAACCGCTGGTAGGCGTCGATGAAGGCCATGCGCGCGCCGATTTTGTCGCCGCCATCCAAGATGGGTTTCGCAGCGGCCAGGGCCAGCTGGATTTCGTCGGTCAGGACAACGGTTTCGTACTCGTCGTTGGTGGTCATGGCGATTGCCCATGCCTCGTCCTTCCCGGGGCGGCCGTCGGAGGTCTGGACGCGCTGCAGGATGTCAGCCATTGCCAGCTTGCCCTTCACTTCGAAGCGGCACGCTTTCAGCGCTGCTTTGACGACGGGGACCGGGTAGGAGCAAAGATCTTCGGCCATCATTGCGGCAGTGCCTGGGTTCATTTCCTGGCCCATGGCCTCGGCCGTTGCGCAGATTGCAGCGGCCAGTCCGGCAACCTGCTGGTCGTTCATTTCAGAGGTATTCATTGCGGTCACCTGCTTGGCGTTTGGCCAAAACCATCTGGGCGGCCTGCTCGGCTGCGGAAAGGTTTGCCTCAGTCCGTTCCATCTGGCGGGCGGTTGTGCCGTTGATGCGCTGTCCGGTCACCCACTGGGTGTGGTAGCTCTCGGCGTTGGCCAGCAGTTCGTTGAGGCTGTGGCACTTGCGCAAGACGGCGGCATCGCTGGTTTTCAGGAAGTGCGCGGCGACGTGATGGGCGACATCGGCACCGAGGCGGTCGACCAGTTGGCCGAGCTGGCCGCCCGCCTTGGCGTTCCACACCGGCCAGGCGCTGTAGCGCTTGCGGTAGGCCATGGCGTAGTTCGCCCAGACCTTGAAGGTTTTGCAGGTCTGGTCTTTGGGGCCAGGCATGTCGGCGGGAATCTCGACCCGTGGGGCATCGGTGCGATCAACCACCAGCACCAAGCCGCGGGACTGAGCCGGCACAACCTCGGCAGGAGCCGGGGGTGCAATTGGTTCAATGACCGGTTCTATGACTGGTTCAAGAGAGTTACTGATTCTGGGTGCAGCTGCTGCACTACCCCCTGGTGCAGGAGATTCACTAGGGGGTGAACCTGATGCACTACCCTGGTGAATCTGCTGCACCACCCCTGGTGCAGGAGGTGCACCACCACCGTCGAGGGTTAGGAAGTAAACGTTTGACGAATTCCCCTTTGGGCCACCCTTCCGGATTTCCTTGCGCAGCAATCCCGCGTCACACAAGGCTGTGATGTGGTTCATGACAGAGCGCTTGCTGATCTCGCACTGATCAGCAATGTGCTGATAGGACGGCCAGCACTCGCCTATGTCACTAGCGTTGTCGGCCAGCTTTATTAGCACCAGCTTGCGCAACGGATTTCCGACGCGAAGTTTCATCGCGGCGACCATAAGGCCCATGCTCATATCAAGCCTTCCCGACCTTTGCGGCCAATTCAAGAAAGCGATCCACGTACCAATGAGGCTGCGTCTCGCGGGGGCATTGAGGGCTGGTGAGGTTCTTGCCGTAGGCCATGCCCTTCTCGGTCACAGACCAGAAGTCCACCATTTCCTGCTTGGAGTTTTTGCGCTGGAGGACCTTGAGGAAGCCGTGGGCCTCAAGAGCAAGGTTGAAGGCGCGTGGCGTGATGGCAATGGCGTTATCTTTGATCAGGGCGGTAATGGCCTTCGTTGGCATGGAAGAACCGCCAGAGGCGTCGGGAGCGGCATCCACGGCGTAACCTGAGAGGAATTTGGCGTCTAGGCCGTTGTTGGCAGCGATCTTGGCGAGCATCAGCATCTTGCTGGAGGGCGCCGGCTTCAACAGGCGGTCGAAGCACTCAAGGATTGCCAGCTCGCCGACGATCTTGGAGCTGTTCGGGCCCTGGGCGGAAAACGAGCCGGTCTTGCGGACGCTCGGCAGCACCTGGCCCACCACCCACTCTTCGAACTTCTCGGCGGCCGGAAGCTTGGACTTCATCACCAGCCGGTACAGGTCCCGTTCTGGGATGATGGTCATGAAACCACCACCCTGTTTCGGGGTAGTGGTCGCGGCCTTGCAGTGACGGGCCACGGCGTTCTCCGGTTTGGAGTAGCCGAGGGCGTCAGCGACATCGCGGGCAACAAACCACGGATCTCCGAGCTTGTCGGTGATGACTCGGATCGCGGCGCCGTCGAAGTCGAACGGAATCACTGAGGAATTGCGCGCCACGTTTTCAGATTGCGAAAAACGTGGTGCGGGAATGTTGGGGCTATTGATCGTTTGGTTGGCTTGGTGCATGATTCGCTCCACAAGTTGTGTTGCTGTTGAAAAAGCCGGGATTGCGCCCCGGCTTTTTTGTGTCTGAAATTCAGGCGGCCTTTACCGATGCATCCATCACGTCCAGGCTCTGGCGAACGTGGTTGATCTCTTGGCGGATAAGGCTCTTCTCGAAGGTGCTTACGTGGTTGTCGTCCAGCGCTTCATGCACGGCGATGGTCAGGTCAGCTACCTCCTTCGCGACGTTGATCAGCGACTTGGTGAGCGCCTGAGGCTTCGGCTCGGTCTTTGCGACCAACTCAAAACCGAACTCCCCGGCAAGCGTGATCAGCGGGCGCATGTCTCCGGTGTGCAGCAATATCCCGAACAGATGCTCCACGGTCAGGTGGTGAGCTTCATTGTCCGGGTTTGCGCGCTGAAGCAGGCCAACGTGTGGAACACCCATCTTTGCAGCCAGGGATTTGGGCTCGTTGCCCTTCACTGCTGCCTGGCATGCATCCAAAAAGTCTTCCATTCGTAAAACCTCAAATTTGTTTCCGTGGCGCCCTGCCGATGCAGAAGCGATCATTTGCTCAATGGATCGGCGGACATGAGTGTCAGGCGGCCTGAGCCTTCTTTGCTGCCTTGAATCTGCCCTTGGAGAGAACCTGAATCTGGTACTGCCTGGATTCGGGAATCGTTTCTCCCCACATGGTCACTGCGCTTGGGCGGATACCCAGGGCCAGGGCCAGCTTTGTCTTGCTGCCGAAGAATTCGGCGACTTCATGCGTATTCATTGCGAATCCTCGTTCGAGCCTGCCCTAATTTAAGCATGCTTAAGTTATAGCATCAACGATGTTTTCTGCCTACTGCATGCTTAAATTCAGCTAGCTTAATATTGAGTCCATGGAAAGACACGAACGCATCGCCCGCGCCATACAGGTCAGCGGTAAAAAGAAAGGAGAAATTGCATCGCTTTGCGGCGTTGCAAATTCTGCCGTCACGCAGTGGATCACCGGCGAGAGCAAAAGCCTCAGGCCGGAGAACCTTTACGCACTGGCAAAAGCGACTGGATTCCGAGCTGAGTGGCTGGCTATAGGCGAGGGTGATGAGCGGGACACTTCCGAATCGAACGTCTCCCCCGCTGCGCAACCCACCAAATCATTCCGCTACCCAGTAATCAGCTGGGTTGCCGCCGGCGCCTGGGCAGAAGCTGTTGAGCCCTACCCAGCCGGATTCTCGGACAGCTATGAGTTCTCGGAGTACGACTCCAAGGGCACGGCGTTCTGGCTGAAGGTTAAAGGTGACTCGATGACGGCGCCCGCCGGCCAGAGCATCACCGAAGGCACTCTGATCCTTGTGGACACCGAGGCTGAGGTCGCACCAGGTAAGCTGGTCGTGGCCAAGCTCCCAGACAGCAACGAAGCCACTTTTAAGAAGCTGGTCAGCGATGGTGGTCGGCTGTTCTTAAAACCGCTGAATCCGAGCTACCCAATTGAGGCGGTAGACGAAAACTGCCGGATCGTTGGCGTAGTTGTCCAGGCGCTGCAGAAGTTTTACTGATGCCATCCGCCCTTGGAAAGCCATCGACCTCATGGCGAGAGCAGAGCTTCTGGAGCAAGGTGTGGACCTATGCTCTGCTGGCACTCATGGTGGTTTTCACAACCGAAGCTGGCATTTGGCCGGACGGCAGCTCATCCAACCGCAAGCGGGTATTCAGTCCTGGCTTCGTGGTGCTCTGCTTTTTCGTGGCTGTGGTTGAGCTGATAATGCTGAACCACTTCTATGGAGTGCGGATGAGGTGAGGGCGGGGCAAATCACGAGAGCTAAGCCTTAGCAGGTGCGGCGCGCGAGCTGCACGATGAACGGGCTGGCTCATCGGTGACGAATAGCTTTTAGAGTCCGTCTATGTCGCGTAGAGTCAGGCCCATGCTAGGTGTTTGTGTAATGTCTAAAGAAAGGTTTCGCACATGGAAGCGCTAATCAACCCAGAAATACTGAGATGGGCTCGTTCCAGGGCAAGAATCAGCGCGGGCACGCTTGCGAAAAGTATCGGGACAGCTGAGGACAATGTGCTTGCTTGGGAAGACGGAGCGAAACGGCCTTCCTTTAACCAAGCCATGAACTACGCGCATCATACCCACATCCCTTTTGGCTATTTGTATCTAGCAAAACCGCCTGTTGAAGACCTGCCTCTACCCGACCTTCGAACCGTTAACGGTCGAGAGCCAAGCTATAGTCTCGCTCTCAGAGACACAATCCGTTGGGCGATGGAACGACAAGATTGGTACCGTAGCTGGTTAACTTCCCAGGGATATGAGAAAAACGAAGTAGTTGGCATCCTAAGTATTAACGATGGAATTCCCGCAGTTGTGATTAGCATGCGGGAGAAGTTGGGAATACCTGAAATGCCAAAACGCGGAACTTTCGATGATTATTTTTCTAAGCTGGTTCAAAGCATAGAAAACATCGGAATTCTGGTTATGCGCAATAGTATTGTAAACAACAATACGAGTAGACCTCTATCGGTTGATGAATTTCGCGGCTTTGCGATGAGCGACGCTCTAGCTCCTGTAATATTCGTCAATACTGCCGATTGCCCCGAGGCCCGACTCTTCACTCTCATCCACGAGCTTACGCATATCTGGATTGGGAAGTCTGGCGTATCTGACGCAGAACCACAAACGCACAATAGAGAAGAGATATTCTGCAATGCAGTTGCCGCTGAACTGCTGGCGCCAGAACGTGAGTTTCGTATTGCCTGGAAGCATTTTGAGGATTGGAAAGATAACCTCCCTTTCATCACACGGACATTCCATGTCAGTGAGTGGGTGATTGCTAGGCGCGCATTGACGCTGGGGTTCATCAGCCAAGCTGATTACAGTAATTTCATTGGTGGCAAAATAGCAGCGCACAAAGCCAGAAATAAAGATGGAGCTCCGCCCTACTCGCGACTACAGACTGGACGAATCAGTAAAACTCTGGCCAAAGCCGTGGCGAGTGAGGCATTGAGTGGCCGTATGCTATTCAGGGATGCCTCTAGGCTGATGGGAATAAAGCCACACAAGATTTCTGAATATTCTAAGAAGGAACTTGGATTTTGAGCTACCTGCTAGATGCCAACTCTTATATACAAGCTAAAAACGCTCACTATCGAATGAATTTCTGTCCTGGCTTTTGGGATTGGCTCGATACGGCTTTTCAGCTAGGACAACTATCGAGCATTACCATGGTGTACAAGGAATTGTCCGATTATGGTGATGAGCTATCGGATTGGGTAAAGATACGTCAAGCGCAGTTCGATACAATTGACGACAAGGCTACTCAGGAGTTTTTCGGGCGAATTGCTGAGCATGTAATGAGTATGAAGCTCCCTACAGATCCTGAAAAGATTCGTTTCTTAGGTGGTGCAGATCCATGGTTAATTGCGAAAGCAGCCACGACCGGTAAAACCATTGTGACTCATGAGGTTTTAGCCCCCGACAATAGCAAAAAAATTAAAATCCCAAATATTTGCAAGGATTTTGATGTCAACTACATCACATCATTCGACCTACTAGACGTACTCCAGGCCAGGCTTGTTATCGAGAGGCCTTAGTTTTAATTTAGACTCCCCAAGCCCGGTCCCGCGCCGGGTTTCTTGTATCTGGCGGTTCCCCTGCCCTGCTATGGTGGCGCCCTCTGATCGCAATGGAAGCATCGAAGAATGGACTCATGGAAGACACTGGCGATAGCCCTACTGGCATCGGTCAGCACGCAGGCCGTATCAGGTGATGGCGCCAACCCTATCGCGGCTGCGATATTTCTCACAATTTCCGCGCCAACCATTTTAATTGGAGCGACCACATCTCTCACGACCGAGCCGCCTGAGATTTTCAAGTCAGCCAAGACTGACGCTCTGGCGTTCATTGGTTCGGATGGCGAGATTCGCGGCGCGGAGTTTGAGCAGGCATCCAGATACTACCAGTCGACCTATCCTTCTCCGCTCATGTCAGACATGCAGCTGGCCCAGGCGATAGCGACTTCGATCTGATATCGGTCATCAAGCTGGACGCTGTGAAGGGTTTCTTTCACAGTCAAGCGCTTATGGTTACCCCAGCTCCTAGCGATCATCCCTTTCAGCTCGCACTCCCCATCGCGTGCTTTTCTTTGTCTGAGATTTGATTACAAAATGCCAGGCTAGCGCTGGGCGTCTCGCATCTGACGCTGGCACTTTTTCAGCAGCAACATGTCAATCGTGCATCACTGCCACGCTAGTACACCATCATGCACAGTTGGAAGAAGATATCGCTGAGAGAGGATCTAGAACGAAGTCTGCCAGGACACCAGGTAGATTGCATTTTGATCAACGGATGGACAGCTACCGTCTTCGTCAGGCAGCCCGAGTATGACGCGATGTTTTGTACGACAGGTATTAACCTGGCCAAGCTTGCAGACAGCTCAAGCGTTCAAAAACTCGCTGAAGAAATTGCGTTTGAGATCGATATGTCCAAAGGAGGGATCGCCGGATAGGTCTACTTGAAGGTTCTTGTATCTGCCCTTCGTCGCGCCACCATTGCGCTGGCAATCCTGGCGATTGAAAAGGGATCAGCACCCCAATTGTTACAGAGAGCCCGCCCCGTGCGGGCTTTCTGCTTTTTCGACATCCTTTTCACCTGGCATTTACAGGACAGAGTGCAAAGTCGCCCTACTCCTTTGAAGAATTCCCTTTAGGCCCGCACATAAGCGGGCCATTTTTTTGCCCGCGGCTATGCTTTCCATGCCATCTACTGGAGACCAAGCGATGCCCTCGCCCGAATACTCCCTTACAGACACCCTGGAACGCATATATGAGAACCAGCTCGCCCTAGAAGCTGCGCTGATGGAGTTGACGCTGCTCGTCGAAAGCCAAGGCCATGCCAAGATCGGCGAGAATGTGCGCGGCGCCCTGGAGGCGATCGGAGAGAACGCCGGGCATATCAAGCAGGGCTTGGCCAGGCTGAAGGCGCATGGGCCAGATTGAACGCCCTCCTCCCCAAATGGTGGCTGTACGCCACGAATGGTAAAGTGCAGGCTCAATTTTGGGAGTTAATCAATGAAGGGATTCGGAACATTCGCGATTATTGTCGGCGTTTGCTGGTTGGTCTTTGCGCTGAGCATGGATGTGTCCGTGCCTACTGGTACCGGCGGCCGGGTGAACAATATGGGCCTTATGGCCGACCGACAGATCCATACGATCGTTGGCGGCATGATTGCCCTCGCGGGCTTGCTTATGGTGCTTCTCGGCGGCAAATCCACTTCGCCACAAGCCGCGGCCGAGACAGATACACGCCCCTGCCCGCTCTGTGCAGAGACCATCAAAAGAGCAGCCATCAAGTGCAAGCATTGCGGTGGTGACGTACTCCCAGCACTGTCCGCGCATGTACCCTTGATGTCAGGATGGACTGTACGGGTGGAATGCGAGCCATGGGCACACGCGGAGGCAACCCGGTCAGTGAAGCGCCTGGGGCTTCCGACCACCAAGGGCTCGGCGAAATTCGTTGCTGTTGGACCATTTGCATCTGAGGCTGAAGCCCTAGGTGCGCGCGAAAACATCCGCTCAGTGAGCGACCTACTCGGCGATATCCATATTGTGGCACCTGACGCGTAGCCTTCCTGATCAAGCTCAAGCCTGCTCAGCGCGGGCTTTTTCATGCCTGCCAGAAAGCACAGCTGCAAAATATGCATTTATGCATGAATTTTCTTGTCGCTCTATTGCCATCATATGGCAGCAGCAATACTGTATACACATACAGTATTAGCAAGGAGCGAAGCATGATTCAGGCACCCTCCCCAACATCCAAACCACGGAACTCCTACGAGCTTGTCGGCCGTCGTCTGCAACGCATAATCGCCTCTCCTCGAGTGCAGAGAATTCAGTTGGTTGAAGTCTCCAGACTCGACGATGAAAGCCCTGAAGCTTGGCACCAAGTCATCCAAGACATCGGCGACACCGCCGGCATAAGGATCGAGCATTTGGATGATGGCGCCGTAAGGATCGGCTGGCGCGAGTACTGCGATTACTAAATGAGCCCGCCAGTGAGCGGGCTTTTTATCGCCCGTAAATTTCAGCAATCTGAATTATTTTATTCAGCATGCTTGACACCTTAATTTCAGCTTGCTTAAATTCAACTCAAGCCAGCAACTAAGAACGCCGGTCGGCAGTTAAACCTGCACCGCTCTTTAGCGACACCCCTTGCCGGATCACCACCGGCCCAGATTCAAAGGCAGCGATGAGCCGGCCTAAACGGTTCAGAGGGTTGGCAACTGACCCGGGCGTGCAGCGTAAAGCGCCAAGAACAGTTATCCAGCGGGAGAACAAGCCGAAAGGCCCGCGGCTGGAAGAACATTTGATTCAAGCCGGTGACCGACGCCAGTAGCGGGTTACGGCGGAAGTTTTCACTGATGCACCCAACTGCAGTTCGGTCGGGTGCATTGGGAAAACAACCGATCAAGCACGGAGCACCAAATGAGCGAGCAAACACTTCAATCCATGCTGATGGATGGCGTAACCCGATTCACAGACGGCGCCAAGCCGGCAGAAATCATCGATAAGCATGTGGAAAGCATGTTCACCGACATCATCAAAGACAATTTCCGCAGCTACAGCGACATGGGCAAGCTGGTCAGCCAAGCCATTAAAGATGCGCTGCCATCCAACGTGAGCGATCTGTTTGAGCTGACTCGCTACAACGACCTGATCGCCACCGCATTGAAAACACAGTGGGAGTCTTCTGGCGTTACTGGCGAAATGCTTCGTCGTTCGCAAGCAGCTATCGACGATGCGCTGAAAGACGACATCGTGCCGGAATTCGTAAACCTGAGCGATTTGCTGAATGCCTTCATCGAAGAAAACAAAGAGCGCGCAACAGACGAGCAATGGGAAAGCCCGCACATCACCATTCGCGAAGCTGAAAACGACTACATCGGCAGCAGCAAGCACATGCACATCTACTTTGACCCACAGCCGGAAGAGCGCAGTTCGTCATCTCGATACTCCTCTGGTACCAAGCGCACCGAATGGGAGCTGGCCAATCGGATCAGCATCAGCGTCAAAGGCCAGAACGAGCGGGGCTACGACTTCGGTGAGGTCTACAGCGCGAAGCTGGACGGCGCACCCATTGGCCGCAACTTCATGATTTACAAGAAGTGGGAAAAGCTCACTGCGGCCCTCTACTTCGGTGGTGCCAAGCTGGTGATCGATTGCGACGAGCACGATTTCAGTTATGGCCTGTACGACTGAACAACCAGCGCCATGACAGCCGGGAAAGACCGGCGCCTTTCCTTCCCCACCTCTATTACGTCAGCACTCCTCCCCCGCGCCCATCGGCAACCAGCGGGAGGCATGAGTGTTGACGAATACAGGTGAACAACTCGCCACTTTGGAGGCGACTATGAACGCAGCATTGAAGATATGCCAGGAGCGTTACGACGCTCAGTTGCCTCCAGAGATCAGCGAGAGCAACGAGGTAACCGATTGGCTTGAGCATTCGGCGGAGCGCCTGGTGTGCGGTGTCGACATCAAGTGGAAGCGCCGCCACGGCCAGCCGCAGGTGGTGACGTTTGATCGGTTCTGCACCTACCTGCAAGGCATCCTGAATCAGCGCCAGATCGACGGACTTGACGAGCGTGACTCGTTCGCCCGCCTGTTCCTGTCAGCGATCCTGGGTAGCCAGAGTGAAGCGCGCAGCCATGCAGCGGACTTGCTGGGCAATGAGCGCCCAGTCGAAACGGTTGAAAGGTTCGCCATGGACCTGCTCCGGCCCTACGCCGCCGACGCGGTAGCAGCAGAGCGGGAAGAGGCAGAAGACGACGTGGATGCCGGCCTATGAGCCCGCACGTCGCGATAACCACCGCCCTGCTAGAGCTTGAGCATCCGGACACAACAGACCTGGCCGAGTCGCTGGCTGAAGGCCTGATTGTCCGCCACTTCACTACCGGCGCCATCAACGCCGAAGAGTTCCACCACTACAGCGCCTGGCTGCTGAAGACCAGCCGGCGCCGCAAGGAGGCAGCATGACCACCGCACCTGTTAAATCGCTGATCGACGAACAGCTCGACGACATCGAGCGCCGCATCGCCATCCTGGGCTTCGGCCTTCCCTTCAACGAGCTCATCGGCCGCAAGCGTGAGGACCTGGTGCGGGATCTACCGAAGCGCCTGGCGCCAACCATGAAGGGCGGTCGCATCGCGGTGAGGATTCGGCCTTGACTCCCCACCAGCGCACCAGGCGCATGCTTATCTGGCGCGGCTCTTTCTCTGCCCTCTCCCTCTGCATCTTCCTGATATTGCTCAGCGCCCTCGCTGATCGAATCACTCAATAACCAACACCTTCAATCGCTGCGAGCATCGCGGCAAGGAATCCCCATGTCCGCAGTAATGAAGCAGGACGACAACACCCCTGCGATGTCGGAGGCCGCGCTCGTTGAAGTGCTGAGCAGCAGCCTCTACCCCGGCGCCGAAAAGAACTCAGTCGTGATGGTGTTGGCTTACTGCCAGGCCGCGCACCTGGACCCGATGTTGAAGCCGGTGCACATCGTCCCGATCTGGAACTCCAAGACAAAAAAGATGCAGGACACGGTGATGCCAGGCATCGGCCTGTACCGCATTCAAGCGGCGCGCACCGGCCAATACGCCGGGATCAGCGAACCAGAATATGGCCCTCCAGTGACTGCGAAGTTGAGTGGTGTAGAAGTCACGTATCCCGAATGGTGCCGCGTGACGGTCAAGCGGCAGATGAGCAACGGCCTGGTGGCCGAATACACAGCCAACGAGCGCTGGATCGAAAACTACGCAACAGCCAGCAAGGACACTGCGGCGCCCAACGCCATGTGGAAGCGTCGAGCCTTTGCCCAGCTTGCAAAGTGCGCCGAGGCACAGGCCCTGCGCAAAGCATTCCCCGAAGTCGGATCTGCACCAACGGCAGACGAGATGGAAGGCAAGACATTCGAGGACGCCGCCAAAGACGTCTCACCGGCGCGGCAGGCGCCACCAAAATCGGACGCCAAGCCTGCCTATCCCGACGAACTGCTGGCTGAAAACATCGAAAAGTGGCAGCCGCTTATCGACGCCGGTCGCACCAGCCCCGAGCACATCATTTCCAACGTCATCAGTAAGTACTCATTGCGCGATGACCAGATCGAAACAATCACCAACCTCAAAGCCCTCGATGGAGACGCAGCATGAAAATTCACAACGTAGCTCAAGGCTCCGCCGAGTGGCTTGCCCTCCGCGCTCAGTACCGCACCGCTTCAGAAGCACCAGCAATGATGGGCGCCTCGAAGTACCAATCCCGCACCGACCTGCTGATCGCCAAGAAGACGGGCATCACGCCAGACGTCACACCCTCTCAGCAGTTTGTCTTCGACAAGGGACATGCAACCGAAGCCCTGGCGCGCCCACTGACCGAGGCATTGATCGGCGAAGAGCTTTATCCGATCGTTGCTACCGAGGGCAACCTGCTCGCCTCCATGGACGGCGCCACGATGCTCGGAGAGACCCTGTTCGAGCACAAGCTGTGGAATGAGTCGGTCGTGGCCCAGGTGAAAGCTGGCGATCTGGCGCCGCACTACTACTGGCAGCTTGAGCAGCAACTGCTGGTGAGCGGTGCCGAGCGAGTGATCTTTGTTTGTTCGGATGGCACGCCGGAAAACTTCGTGCACATGGAGTACCGGCCCGTCGCTGGGCGAGCGGCCCAGTTGCTCGAAGGCTGGAAACAGTTCGAGGCAGACCTGGCCAACTTCGAGATGGCCGACACACCTTCAATCGTCGTCGGCAAGGCACCTGATGAGCTGCCAGCCCTGCGCATCGAGCTGACCGGCATGGTCACCGCCAGCAACCTGAAGGTGTTTGAAGATTCGGCCCTGGCGGTCATCGACTCGGTGAAAACCACACTCTCTACGGACCAGGACTTCGCCGACGCGAAGAAGGCGGTCAAGTGGTGCGGCGACGTTGAGGAGGCTGTCGCTGCTGCCAAGAAACAGGCCCTGTCGCAGACCCAAAGCATCGACGAGCTGTTTTCGTCGCTGGATCGCATCAGTGCGCATGCCCGCGAGACGCGCCTGAAGGTCGACAAGCTGGTGAAGGCTCAAGAGCTGCTGGTGAAGACCAACATCAAGCAAAAAGCCGAGCGCGCTCTGGCGGATCACATAGCCGCAATCAACAAGACCCTTGGCAAAGTCACGCTGCCTCATGTCGTTTCGGACTTCGCCGGCGCCATGAAGAGCAAGCGCACTATCGCCAGCCTTCAGGATGCAGTTGATACCGAGCTGGCCCGGGCGAAGATCGACGCAAGCCAAGCAGCCGATAGCATTCGTTTGAACCTGACCAGTTTGGCTGAGCTCGCCGTTGATCACGCCTTCTTGTTCAGCGATGTGCAGCAACTGGTTACCAAGGCCAACGACGACCTGGTGACGCTGATCAAATTCCGAATCTCCGAACACCAGAAGGTGGAGCGAGAAAAGGCCGAAGCGAAGCGTATCGCCGAAGAGCAGGAAGCGGAACGCTTGGCAGCCATCAAGCCAGAGCCGGTCGTAGAGAAAGCGGCGACACCAGAGCCTGTCCGCGCCGCGCCGATCCAGACGACGGCCCCCGTGGCCCAGGCCGCAAAGCCAGTATCGAGCCAAGCGGTGGGGCAGGTAACGCTGCAGGCCAACGTGACGGACTTCGAGGCCCTGGTGAAAGCCGTGGCATATGGTCAAGCGCCGATCAGCGTCCTTTCGGTCAACTGGGAAGCGCTCGACGCGATGGTCGCGGCGCAGGGATCAACCTTCAGCATGGCCGGGGTGACACTCGCCAAGGCGGCAGCATGATCAGCAACCTCAAATCAGACATCGAGTTCCGGCGCGAAAAAGCGCTGGAGCTTTCCAGTCAGGTTGTATGGACCGGACACATGGTGGACACATGTGCGGGGACATGGTTGACACATTATGGACCATAGTCAGGTTTGCTCACGTCGATCGTTCGTAGGAAGTGATGGCAGAAAAACACGTCAAACAGTCCATCACCTTCAGTGTTGGGCCGTATTGCGATGTGATGCCCAGCCAAACCTTTGGCGATGCTGAAGTAGCGTTTCTGAAAACGAAAACGGCTGTGATAAGCCTTGGCTAATACGTCGTCCGGTCCGTACTCAAAGGTTGGTAACTGTTGCGGATAAGCCCATGGGCTGGCTCTATACCGGTCCATAGGCACCTTGTAGTCCAGCGCCTGATGGGGCCGTTGCAGGTTATAAACATCACGCCACCGATCAAATGCTGCTTGAGCTTCCTTGAGCGTGGAAAACTGACGCCCTTCAAGTACTTCGGCCTTGAGTGAGCGATGGAAACGCTCAATCTTTCCATTGGTTTGTGGGTGGTAAGGGCGGCTGAAACTGATCCGAATACCCAGACGAATCAACCAGATACTCAGCTCTGTGATTTCACCAGGGTTACGTGGAGAGCCCCAAGGCGGTCCGTTATCAACGTTGATGCGAGCCGGTAATCCGAAGCGCTGGAATACCTCGGTCAACCTTTCTTTCACCGTGGCTCCACGCTCGTTATCACAAGCTTGAATAGCCAAACTGAAACGTGAATGGTCGTCCAGTAAAGTCAGGGGATGGCATCTGCCTTCTTGCGTCGGGAAATGCCCTTTGAAATCCATCTGCCAAAGATTGTTGGGCGCCTCGTGTTCAAACCTCAGCTTTGCCTCTTGCTCCTTCGTAGTCGGCTGAATCAGCCCGTGCCGGTGCAGGACATTGGTAACGGTGCTGGGAGCAATCTGCTTTTTCAAGAGGCTGCTGATCGTGCGCCCACC
Source organism: Pseudomonas gorinensis (assembly GCF_042015035.1). Taxonomy (NCBI): domain Bacteria; kingdom Pseudomonadati; phylum Pseudomonadota; class Gammaproteobacteria; order Pseudomonadales; family Pseudomonadaceae; genus Pseudomonas; species Pseudomonas gorinensis. The sequence goes on along the minus strand of NZ_CP167125.1, from coordinate 3,517,958 downwards.
CCATGCTGGATGGTCTTGTCTGAGCGCTATGACCTGCGCTTCCAGGGCCGGCGTGGTCAGCTTGGGGCTGGTAGCCGGTTTTCGGGATTTATCTTGCAGCCCTGAATGGCCGAGCGTCGCGTAGCGGTTAAGCCACTTGTAAGCCGTCTGCGGACTGATACCGAACCGTCGGCATAGTTCTCGTTTGTTGCTGCCGGGTTGCCCTGCTAAGGCAACAAACTCTTCTTTCAGGCTCATGGCATCTCTCGTGTCCCAGGGCATGATGGCTTTCCGGCGAAATTGGCTCGCCGAAAAGTGTCCACCATGTCCCCGCACACCCGTCAACCATGTGTCCGGTCCATACAGTCAGGTACAACGGCACCTTGCCGCTGGCGGAAAACTCACCATTGGCGATAGTCCGGCGATCAATCCAGACCCGGCCAAGCGCTCGGAAAAGATCGACCCCGAAACCATCCTCAAGCGCCGCAAGCCGCCTATCACAGCGGCAGAACGTAAGGCGCTGCGCAAACTCGCGGAGGCCCTATGAGCAAGCGCAAGCCGCACAACCTCAAAGCCCGCATTGACCGTTCATGCCGGTCGCTGCTGGCTGCCAATCACGTCGCGGTGGTCAATATCGACCCCAGCGGCCGCCAGGGCATGATCAATTACAAGTCGCTGAAGAACATCGCGCCGGGGAAGATTGGCCAGGCCATCTGCGGTATCCCCCACCGGTGGACGATCTACCTCAGCGCGCTTTGCATCGACGCCCGCGGTGACCGCTACAGCAAGTCGGTGGAGGTAGCGCCAGATGGCGTTTACCTCTCCGACCACCTGGAAGACGTGATCGAGCATTGCTATAAGAAACTGCGAGACGAGGCCAACCAAAGCCAGATGGTGGCTTCCGGCTGGATCGCCATTCCCGAAGCGATATCGCTGGACGAAGCGCACGCCGCTCGGATCTTCGAAGCCGTCGGCGCCTGGCACCAGGTGAAGGTTGATTCATGCGCCGCATAGCCCGCATCCAGCAACGCAAACGTCAAACCTGGCTCGCACTGCCGGCCAGCGGAATAGAAGAGGTAGGCCATGGCAGCAGTACCCCAGAAAGAACGCTCGGCCAAGTCTGCCAGGAAGCGTGTGGCACTTGCCGAGGAAGAACTGAGGCTCAGGGTTCGCCCCGGCACCCGCCAGGCACTGGCCGACCTGATGGAGTGGTCAGGCATTACTGAGCAAGGTGAGGCGATGACGCTGATGATTCATCACCTTCACGCCATGGGCGCCACCAGGTGCCAGCCACTACTCAATCCACCGCGCCACGTTTTCGAACCTTCGGAAAAGGTGGCGCGGGAATTTCTCAATAAAAGCCTTCTCGTCATCCAGAAAGATCCCGGCGACGAAATTATCGAGCCGAACTGATAGGCTCACGGCCTTTATCAAGCAATGCAACTGTCAATCTAGCCATCTCCCAGTAGTGATTAAGTCGCACAATAACTGAGCGTTCACGATCACCCAGAACATTCCAGTTCTCTAAATCCTTACAAATTCTCCAGGCGTAATCAGCGCCCACCTTTAGCTCATTTACCATGTAAACCTGCCCTGCATCTAGATCTGCAATCGGTATTGCACGAAGCGCTTCAGTATGTGCGGGCCATTTCATTGGCCACTCATTTTCAATGTAGGGACTGATCGTCTTGTGTCCAAAGTCTTCTTGGGCATTGAACAAAGTACTGTGTAGCAAGCGCAGATGTTCTTGCTGATTTCTGGCTAACATCAAAACTATGCTCCTCAGTCGATCCGCTTTTCGACTCTCGACGCGAGACTGATGCCAATACGGAAATATTCCCGCCCCAATGATCGCCAGGATCGACCCTATGCCCTGCGTCCACGCGGCGGCAGCAGTGCTCTCTGGACCTGACAAAGAAAAAACCTTGGATAAAGTTTCAATGAGAATCCAGCTTGCTGGAACAACTATTAGGGCAATCCACATAGCCCTTATCGCGAACACAGCACTTGATTCAAGAAGTCCTTTGATAGTCACGTTCCGCCCCCTCAAAAATGATGGAAATCATATAGCCATCATTGCGCACTCACACCAAATTTAAATAATCGGCGCTTGCATCCGGTAACCGGAGGGCAGCGCTTACCTGAGGTAAACGAAATGCCTGTACGCCATAGCGTCATCCACAAGATCGACAAGAAGCCCGACGGCAGCCCGGCCGTTCTGTTCCTGGGTGTATCCGAGCAGGTCGAGAGTCAGGCCCGCGACGACCTGATGAGCCAACTCAATGAAAGCTACAACGCCACCGCCGGCAAGGGCTGGGGGTTCTTTCATCAGGAATCGGGCGCTTACCCTTTCAGCGGCTGGCTCGGCAAGTACCTGGCTGGCGTCACCGACTTCCTGGCGTTCAGCACCATCGCCGTCGAACACCTGACCAAGCTGATGGAGGAGTCGAACCTCACCACCGGTGGGCACGCCCTCTTCTGCCACTACCAACAAGGCCTGACCGATTACCTGGTCATTGCCCTGGTGCAGGAAACCGAAGCGGTGACCATGACCGAAGAGCTGGCCCTGATGACGATGAAGCGCCTGGACCTAGATCACATCCGCCTGGCCGCACGCATCAACATCAGCGAATGGCAGACCAACAAGCAGTCGAAACAGTACATCTCTTACCTGAAGGGCAAACAGGTCCGGAAGCTTAACGAATACTTCCGCGACTTCATCGGCTGCCAGGAAGGGATCGATGCCCCGGGCGAAACCCGCACGCTACTGAAGGCGTTCAGCGACTTCGTTGATAGCGAGGACATGGTCGAAGATGCGGCCCGCGAGAAGACGCATACGCTGGTCAGCTACTCCATGGCCCAGGCTAAGTTGGGCGAGCCGATCACCCTCGACGAGCTATCGGGCCTGATCGACGAAGACCGGCCCAAGAGCTTCTACGACTTCATCAAGGCGAAGGACTACGGAATTTCGGAGACCCTACCGCCGGACAAGAAGACCCTCAACAAATTCCGGCGCTTCACCGGCCGAGCTGAGGGTATGTCAATCAGCTTCGAAGCGCATCTGCTGGGCGACAAGATCAAGTTCGACGAAGCAGGCGGCACGCTGACAATGCGCGGGCTGCCCACTCAACTGACAGAGCAGCTCAAGCGCGCGGGTGCCTGATCCCAACTGCAGCGCCGCCCCATTAATGGGCGGCGCCTACCTGGATGAGCTTTCGAAACTACCTGGCAGAAACGGCGATCCGCCGCGGCCCTTCTTCTTTCGGGCTTTCCCTTTCTTCGCGCCTAGGGCTCTCTTCATCGCAGCCTTCGCAGCTTCGTCCGAAGTCAGTTCGATGCCATCTGCCGCGGCTTTTGACTTTGCCGAGTCGAGCCCATTGATGAACCTTTGGGTTCGTTTATCGAATGCCATTTTCACCCCTGATCCGGCTCCATGCCGGTCACCCGTAATACCCCATATCAACGAATCCTGCTAGCCGGCGGGGCAGGCGCAGATTTTCTCGCCCAAATATTCTAGTCAGAAGGCCACCACCACTTCAGTCTTCTTCGAGCGTCGGTCTGCATCTCCAGAAGGTTGATTGTTGCATTTGTTATTCGCCTGATGTTCGCATCAAAAAACTCGATCTCATGGGAGTAATCATTGTCCTCGTTATCCGCCCAAGAAGATGTGAGGCTCTTGATGTCAACGAGTGCATTCTTCACTTCCATGACCGCGGCTGAAATTTGACTATCCACTAAAGGGCCTGCTCGGGCTTCATCAACGTAGCTCGATGCCTGATCAATAACTCGCATAAATCGAGGAATCATGCTTCTTGCAATTGAGTTGCACGTAAAAAACTCAAATGTGTTTTTAGCTACTTTCAGTGCGAACTCGCTAGCCTGAATGGATCGTTCTATAGCCTCAATGCGAGCCTTTTTATCTAGTACGGACTTATAGCGCCTTTCACTCCCGGCCAGTCGAATTGCAACGGCAATTGCAATTATCGATCCAAATGCCTGCACCCATGACGCCAAGCCAGGGTGAAGCTCTACCCAGCTTAAAAAGCCTTGCCATGCCGTAACAAAATCCATAACCCACTCCCCTGTAGATCCCGGAACTATACCGGCGAGGATCCACTATGTCCGCACAACAGAAGAAACACCCCTTCGATTTCAAAACCCAATACGGACTCGGCTTCAACCCTCAGGACGATGAGATCGTTGTCGACTTCTTCTGCGGTGGAGGCGGCGCCGGGACCGGCCTGGAAATGGGCCTGGGCCGCACCGTGAATGTGGCGAAGAACCACAGCCCGCAAGCGATCAGCATGCACACCGTGAACCACCCAGGTGCGAAGCACTTCACCACCGACGTGTTCGAGGGTGACCCGGACACCGAGTGCGGCGGCAAGGCCGTCGGCTGGTTCCACATGTCGCCTGACTGCACGCACCACAGCCAGGCTGCCGGCGGCCAACCGCGCAAGCGCGAGATCCGCAACCTCTCGTGGATTGGGCTCAAGTGGGGAGGCAAGAAACGCCCCCGGGTGATCAGCCTGGAGAACGTTAAACAGATCCTGCAGTGGGGCCGACTGATCGCCAAGCGCGACAAGGCAACAGGCCGCGTGGTCAAGCTGGACGGCACTATTGCTGCACCTGGCGAAGTCGTACCGGTGGGCCAACAATTCCTGATCCCGGATCCGAAGCAGCGCGGCCGCACCTGGCGCCGCTTCGTGGCTTTGCTGGAAGGCATGGGCTACGTCGTTGAGTGGAAGGTGATCAAGGCCTGCGACTTCGGCGCGCCGACCAGTCGGGAACGCCTGTTCATGATCGCCCGGTGCGACGGGCAGCCGATTGTGTGGCCTGAGCCAACCCACGCCAAGAACCCCACCAAGGGTCAGCAGAAGTGGAAAACAGCCGCCGACTGCATCGACTTCACCGACTTGGGCAAGAGCATCTTCGGCCGCAAGAAGGACCTGGCCCCGGCCACCCTGCGGCGCGTTGCCAAGGGCATGAAGAAGTTCGTCATCGACAGCGCAGCGCCGTTCATTGTGCCGATCGCCAACTGGTCAGGCGAGACGGTGCAGTCGGCCGTCGAGCCGCTGCGCACGATTACCTCCTATCCGAAGGGCGGCGCCTTCTCCGTGGTCAGCCCTGTGATTGCCCCGGCAACGCATCAGGGTAGCGATCGCATCAATGACCCTCTCGACCCTCTACCGACGGTGACCTGCGCTAACCGGGGCGAGCTGACGCTGATCAGCCCGTTGATGGTTGGGGCCGGTGGCCCGGAGTACTCAAGCAAGCCGGTGGGCATGGACCAGCCGGTGGGCACGCTAATGACCCAGAACCACCGCGCGCTGGCTTCCGCCTGCATCGTCCAGGCAGGGCACGGCGAGGGCTCTGGCGCAAACAAGCGCCGCTCCCACGGGGTGAACGACATCTGCGGGCCGATCGGTACTGTCACTGCCAGCGGCGGCGGCCAATCCGTCAGCACCGCGGTGATGATCCAGGCCAACGGGGGATTCAACACCACGCACGCCAAGGGCATGCACGAACCCATGACCACGGTGACCAACACCGGTAGCCAACAGCAACTCGCAGTGGCGAACCTGGTGCACCTGCGCGGTAACTGCGATGCGCGGGACGTAAAAGACCCACTGCACACGGTCAGCGCCGGCGGCCAGCACCACGGGCTGGTCAGTGCATTCATGGAGCGGGCATTCATGGAGCGGGCATTCGGCGGCAGCGTGGGCCAGGGCCTGGATGATCCGGCGCCGACCATCACCGCCGGTGGCGGCGGCAAGAGTTCACTGGTGTCGCTCACCCTGTCACCGGAACATGAGGCGGGTGCCCTGCGGGTCGCGGCGTTCCTGATCAGCTACTACGGCACCGAGAACATCAGCGCTTGCGACTCGCCCACGCCGACGATCACCACCAAGGACCGCCTCGCCATGGTCACCGTGATGGTCAAGGGCACGCCCTACGTGATTGTCGACATTTGCTTGCGGATGCTGAAACCGGCTGAGCTGTACAAGGCCCAGGGCTTTCCGGCCGACTACATCATCAGCCACGGCGCCGACGGCAAGCCGTTCACCAAGACTCAGCAGGTGCACATGTGCGGCAACAGCGTCAGCCCGCCGCCGATGGCTGCGCTGGCACGCGCCAACGACCCATGGCGCGCCGAGCAACGCCAAGCACACGCAGCGTAACTGCACCACTCCACCGCCCGGGCATGGCCCGGCAAAGGACGCCGTAGGCCCACCGAAAAACCTACCGATCCACCGTGAATTTGACGTTAAGACGGGGCCCAACGTTGATGATTCCGAACTCGGCTGATTTATTCCAAGGATTTAATTTGCCTAAGCGCAGAAAACTTGTTAGTCACAACAAATCAGGTGAACTTCATCAAGTACTCTATAAAATTAGGATCATCCACTAGACCCATCGTACTGACATACCTTTCAATCCACCCCCTATCTTGAGTCTTTCCTGCAACAACCTGAAACAAATAGAAAATACAAATACCCGAAGCAAGATTAAAAGATATATCGTCACTATTGCTCGCAATATCATTAGCTCGCAACAACACGTCCGAGTAATGAGTACGTAACATTGTCTCAAGCTGATCAAGGGTATTGACCCCGAACAACTTAAACACTTCAAACTCTTGCGGTAAGAAATAGGGTTCACTTATCGTAGCGTCGAGAATTTGCGCAATCTCTCTATCCAAGGCAACAACGACATTATTTGAAACAGCAAAACTATCCAGTGACGTTTTATCGATGGCGATTTTCCCAAGCTCAATACCGACCGCATTTCGCACACTTTCAGCATATTCATCGACTTTATTCCGGATGTCCATGAACTCTTCATCTGCAAGCTCTAACAGACCGGAGAGTCGAGAAAATTTCCGCTTCACCTCGTTCGGAACCTCCTCATTCGCCTTGTAACCGATGTCGTGTTCGATCTCCGCCCAAGCGTGTTGAAGAATTGAGCGAATCTGAATTTCGACCTTAACATTCACAAACTTTGAGTATTCAGAAAGAAACAATCGCTCAGAGTTCAACTCTACTACGTAATGCAAGGATGTATAGCCGAATCTGTCTGGCTCCTGCGCAACTCTTTTGTCGATGGAGTTGGCAAAGTCAACGTTGAATTCATGCTCGACAATTTTTGCGATTTGATCAACATCACTGGCAAAGTGAGTAATGACCCGCACGCCCGCCAAGTCTGTGACGGCTTTTAGATCAGCGTACTCGGAGCCCTTATCAATTTTCTTCTGCGCCTTCAATTCAAGGCTGTCGAGTGTTTTGCATCGAGATGATACTGAATGCACGGTTACACTCTGAACTTCTAAAAAACCTTTGATTAATTCTTTGACCTTTTCAGAAAAAGAGTCGTATGTACCCCTAACCTTTTCAAACTCCGCCCTGAGTTCCTTTCCTTGCATTGCAATGCTTCCCCTCATTAGTTTCGCTAAGTGTAAGTTATTAGCTTTGCTCCCTTTGAGGAGCACCACTTAGTCAGCCAAAGGCTAAATGTGGTGTGACATCCACCGATGTGCGATGCCTGCATACTAATCCTCTCCCCCTTCAAAGTCAGCCGCTATAGCGGCAAGGACGACCCATGGCCAGGAAAAACCACCTGATCGTCGACTCAGGTTGCACCCAGGACAATGAGCGCTGGTCGCTCTCGGCCTGCGGGCTGAACGAAGAATCCGAAGTTGAGTGGGACGGCACCCACAACCGTGAACTTGTAAGCTGCATGCGATGCCAGGCGAAAATGGCGAAGCCGCGTCCGGCGCCTGAGCCGTTCCATAAAGAGCGGCCTATTCTTTTCAACGGTGCAATGGTTCGCGCGATTCTGTCCGGACAAAAGACAGTCACGCGCCGCCCGGTCAAAGGCAATCAGATCCCGAGCCGTAGTAAGTCCGACTCACCGGAGCATCAGTGGATTGCCGTCGTTCAAGACCATCCACGCTATGGCTTCGCCGCTTTTGGCGCGACTGAACAAGAATGCGCCGCTGAGCTTGCCATGTACGGCGGATGCCCGTACGGCCGGAAAGGCGACCGGCTGTGGGTGCGCGAGACGTTCATCGACCTGCGCGGCACCGGTGTTGAGCATCGACCAGACCCGGACGGCCCTCTCCAGCGCTACGCGTACGCTGCCGACTGCCGCCCTGGGTCACACAGCGACGAGGCACGGAAAGATTTCGGCCTGAAGTACACGCCCAGCATCCACATGCCTCGGGCTGCCTGCCGCATCCTGCTGGAGATCACCGACGTGCGCGTCGAGCGGTTGCAGGACATCAGCCGCGCCGATATCCGTGCGGAAGGCCTGCAATGCCCCCCGGAACTGGCAAGCGATGACGTATCACCGAATTACCGAGACTGGTACCCGGCCGCCTGGCGGGAGTTGTGGGAGTCCACTGGCGGCGACTGGAATGCCAACCCGTGGGTCTGGGTGGTCGAATTCAAGCGGGTGACGCCATGATCGCCATCCTCTGGTTCGCCTACGTCTTCATCTACGAGCGACTGGGCAAGGATGTGACCAGCGGACCAAGGCGTTGAGTTACTAGCCCAGAGGAAGGGAGTTGTTTAACTCTCAGCTAACTACTTCGGTCCACTGATTCACTGCCCACTGCTTGAAGAGCGCGCTCCAATGACTTGATAGAGCGCCAGTCGGATAAGCACTTCAACAACACATATCTGAAATACAAGCGCGACACATCATTTCTAGCACACCTCTGGATCTAGTCCAGGGTCGATTTCAAATAAATCCTCCCTTCAAAAGAAGCCGCTATAGCGGCGATAAACCAATTCCCCTACATGCCTGCCGGTGAGCGGCGGGCGAACGCCTGGAAAATAATTATGACCATCACCGCCCCGGTAATCCGGTACCACGGCGCCAAGTTCCGGCTTGCACCGTGGGTGTTGCAACATTTCCCGCCGCACACTTGCTACGTCGAGTCGTTCGGCGGCGCCGCCGGCGTCCTGATGCAAAAGCCTCGATCGTATGCCGAGGTGTACAACGACCTCGACGGGGACATCGTGAACCTGTTCAGGGTTTTGCAGGATCAGGGCTCGCGATCGGGACTCGTCGAGCGCCTGGTATTCACGCCCTACTCCCGCGAAGAGTTCGAGCTGTCATGGGAGTCGAGCGCCGAACCAATCGAGCGCGCAAGACGAACAATCATCAGGGCGCAAATGGGGTTCGGCTCGGCCGGCGCCACAAAGGGCGTAACCGGATTTCGCATCGATACCAAGCGTCAGTACGGCACCGCCCAGTCTCTTTGGGCGACCTACCCCGAGCAACTCGCCGAGGTTGGCCAGCGACTGAGCGGAGTGCTGATCGAAAACCGGCCCGCGATTGAGGTCATCAATGCGCACGACGGGCCGCAGACATTGCACTACGTCGACCCGCCCTATGTGCACGACACCAGGTACAAGGGCGCATCCAGCGGTCGATATTACAAACACGAGATGGACGACACCGCCCACCGTGAACTGCTCGGCGTCCTGCTCGAGCTAGAAGGAATGGTCGTGCTTTCGGGATACCCGAGCGACTTGTACTCGGAGTTGCTGCCCGGCTGGGCCAGCTACAGCACATCCGCCCGCATCAGCGCCGGGCGCGGCACCGCGAACCGGACCGAATGCATCTGGCTAAACCCCGCCTGTGTCGATCGCGTAAGCCAGATCGGCCTGGATCTCTGCGAAAGGGCCTGACCCTCTAACCCACCTTCTGCCGCCCAGCGCGGCGCGGAGAGAACAATGTCAGCAGCCGAACAGCTCAACGACGGCATCACGGGCGACAAGGTCCCCGAGGCGAAAATGGCCGAAATCCTCGGCACCACCCTCGCCGCCCTACGCTCCAAGCGAGCCCGAAACCAAATCCCCCTCGGCGTCTGGAACAAGCAAGGCAGCCGCGTTTTGTACAGCATCAGGAGATACTACGAATGGCTCGAAAGCCAATGGGTTTGCCCGCAGGAATGGACCTCCACCACGGATCGATCCGCATCCGATTTATGTGGAACGGCAGCCGGCGGAGTGAAACGCTCCCCTATCCCCCGACACAGAAAGGAATCAAGTCTGCCTCACAGGTTGTTGATCAGGTAAAGGGGCTGATTAAGCTGGGGCTGCTCGACGACGACAAGTACGCCGAGCTTTTCCCCAGTTCCAGCAACCTCGCCGGCGGAAAGATCAACTTCGGCGAGTATGCACAACTCTGGCTGGATAGCCGTGAGGTGGTGGCCGGCACGAAGGGGAACTACAAGGGAGCGCTGAACAGGTACTGGATGCCCGGCCTGGCCCTGGTAAGGATCGACCTGATCACCACTACCCTGCTCCGCCGAGTCATGGCAGCCAATGAGTGGAAGTCGCCGGGCGTTAAGCGCAACGCCATCTCGAAGCTGTCCACCATCCTGAATTCAGCCGTGTCCGAGGAGCTGATCCCGAAGAATCCAGCGGCAATCCTCGAGCTGCCCAAGCGCAGCAAGAAGGAGATTGACCCCTTCACGCTGGAAGAAGCAGACCAGATCATTGCGAAGATGTACGAGCACGATCACTGGCCCAGTACGATTTATGCGGCATTTTTTGAGTTTGTGTTTTTCACAGGGATGCGTCTATCTGAAGCGCTGGCGATGCGCTGGGATGCGGTAGACGAAGAGAAGAGGACGGCCCACGTGTGCCGCGGGATCGCCTTGGGGGAAGTGGTTGAGCGCACGAAAACGGGCAGTGACCGCTTCGTTTTGTTGAATGACCGCGCCCTGCATGCCCTGAAATTTGCCAGGGAGTACGCGGAACGTCGGAAAAATGGCAAAGGGAAAGTGCTGGAAACTCCCTTCATTTTCCCGCCATCAAAGAATTCGGAGTACGTGAAGCAGACGTCGGATCTGCATAAGCAATGGGTTCCGACGCTGAAGGCGTTGAACATCCGTCGTCGGCCGCCATACAACTGTCGTCACACCTATGCGACAATATGCATTATGTCTGGCATGAACCCCGCCTTCATCTCCCAGCAGCTCGGCCATAGCGTGCAGATGCTGCTCTCGACTTATGCGCGTTGGATCAACTCAAGCTCAGATTGGGGCGAAATGGAAAAGCTCCAAATTGGTCCCAAATTGGTCCCAGTTCAAATAAGCGCACTCTAAGCTATTGATAGGTAAAGTAATTGATCTCCACAGCTAACATCACCATGCAGTTCGGCGCCAAGCCGCTCTTCGAGAACGTCTCGGTCAAGTTCGGCGCCGGCAACCGGTATGGTCTGATCGGTGCCAACGGTTGCGGCAAGTCGACCTTCATGAAAATCCTCGGCGGCGATCTCGATCCGTCCGGCGGCCAGGTCATGCTGGAACCAAATGTTCGCCTGGGTAAACTGCGCCAGGACCAGTTCGCCTACGAAGAATTCACCGTGCTCGACACCGTGATCATGGGCCACGAGGAGCTGTGGAAGGTCAAGGCCGAGCGCGACCGCATCTACTCGCTACCGGAAATGAGCGAAGACGACGGCATGGCCGTGGCCGAGCTGGAAACCGAATTCGCCGAGATGGACGGCTACACCGCCGAATCCCGTGCCGGTGAGCTGCTGCTGGGCCTGGGCATTCCCCTGGAACAGCATTTCGGCCCGATGAGCGAAGTGTCCCCTGGCTGGAAACTGCGCGTATTGCTGGCCCAGGCGCTGTTCTCCGATCCTGAAGTGCTGTTGCTCGACGAACCGACCAACCACTTGGACATCAACACCATCCGCTGGTTGGAAAACATCCTGACCCAGCGCTCCAGCCTGATGATCATCATCTCTCACGACCGTCACTTCCTGAACAGCGTGTGCACCCACATGGCTGACCTGGACTACGGCGAGCTGCGCCTGTTCCCGGGCAACTACGACGAGTACATGACCGTGGCGACCCAGTCCCGCGAGCAATTGCTGTCGGACAACGCCAAGAAGAAAGCGCAGATCTCCGAACTGCAATCCTTCGTCAGCCGCTTCTCGGCCAACGCCTCGAAAGCCAAGCAGGCGACTTCCCGTGCCAAGGCGATCGACAAGATCCAGCTGGCCGAGGTCAAGCCTTCGAGCCGCGTGAGCCCGTTCATCCGTTTCGAACAGACCAAAAAGCTGCACCGCCAGGCAGTCATCGTCGATCGCATGGCCAAAGGCTTCGACGGCAAGCCGCTGTTCAAGGACTTCAGCTTCCAGGTCGAAGCCGGCGAGCGCGTGGCGATCATCGGCCCGAACGGTATCGGCAAGACCACCCTGCTGCGTACCCTGGTCAACGAACTGACCCCGGATGCCGGTAGCGTCAAGTGGACCGACGCCGCAGAACTGGGCTACTACGCCCAGGATCACGCGAGTGACTTCGAAAACGACATGAGCCTGTTCGACTGGATGGGCCAGTGGACCCAAGGCGAGCAAGTGATCCGTGGCACCCTGGGTCGCATGCTGTTCTCCAACGATGAGATCCTCAAGTCGGTCAAGGTCATCTCCGGTGGTGAGCAAGGCCGCATGCTGTTCGGCAAGCTGATCCTGCAAAAGCCGAACGTGCTGATCATGGATGAACCGACCAACCACCTGGACATGGAATCCATCGAGGCGCTGAACCTGGCCCTGGAAAACTACCCCGGCACGTTGATCTTCGTCAGCCACGACCGTGAGTTCGTATCGTCCCTGGCCACCCGCATCATCGAGTTGAGCGCCAACGGCGTGATCGACTTCAGCGGCACCTACGACGACTACCTGCGCAGCCAAGGCGTGGTGTTCTAAAAGCAGCGACCTGAAGTGGCGAGCGGGCTCGCTGTGGCGAGCGGGCTTGCCCCGCGTTGGGCTGCGAAGCGGCCCTAAAACCAAACACCGTGTTTTGCCTGGCAGAACGCGGTTTTTTTATTGGGGCTGCTTCGCAGCCCAACGCGGGGCAAGCCCGCTCGCCACAACAAGCCCGCTCGCCACAGCGAACCCTCTCACTACAGCAAGCCCGCTCGCCACAGCAAACTCACGCTGCCCCCGGCAAGCCTATTCATCAGCCAAATTAGTTAGGCTGCTTCCTTTTCCCCCAAGCCCTTGCCATGATGCGCTCACCGCCCGCCCGCGAACGAGCACCCATGCCTGCCGCCACCCCCAGCTCATTGTCGATCACCCTGCAGATCGTCTCCATCGTCTTCTACACCTTCATTGCCTTTATCTGCATCGGCCTGCCGATTGCGGTGATTCCAGGCTATGTGCATGAGCAATTGGGCTTCAGTGCCGTGGTGGCCGGGGTCACCATCGGCTCGCAGTACCTGGCCACCCTGCTCAGCCGCCCCATGGCTGGGCGCATGTCCGATACCGTGGGCACCAAGCGTGCGATCGTGCTGGGCTTGGCCGGTATCCTGGTCAGTGGCGTGCTGACGTTTGTCGCGACACTGATGGAAAGCCTGCCGGCGCTGAGCCTGGGCGTCCTGATTGCCGGGCGCTTGTTGCTCGGCGTGGCCCAGGGCCTGATCGGCGTGGGCACCATCAGTTGGTGCATGGGCCAGGTTGGCGCCGAGCACACCGCACGCTCGATTTCCTGGAATGGCATCGCCTCCTATGGCGCCATTGCCATCGGTGCGCCGCTGGGCGTGGTGATGGTTGCCGAGTACGGCTATACCAGCCTAGGGGTCACGCTGTCGGCGCTGGCAGCCCTGGGCATGTTGCTGATCCGCAACAAACCTTCGGTGCCGGTGGTACGTGGCGAGCGCCTGCCGTTCTGGGCAGTATTCGGGCGTATCGCACCGTTTGGCGCCAGCCTGTGCCTGGCCTCGATCGGCTACGGCACCCTGACCACTTTTATCACCCTGTATTACCTCAATCGCGGCTGGCAAGGCGCGGCCTACTGCCTGACGGTATTCGGTGTGTGCTTTATTGTCTCGCGCCTGGTGTTTATCTCGGCCATCAGCCGGTTTGGCGGCTTCAGGGCAGCGATCGCCTGCATGATCATCGAGACCCTGGGCCTGACCCTGCTGTGGCTTGCGCCGTCCACTGGCGTGGCACTGATCGGTGCGGGGCTGACCGGCTTCGGTCTGTCGCTGGTGTACCCCGCGCTGGGCGTGGAAGCCATCAAGCAGGTGCCCAACAGCAGCCGGGGCGCGGGGCTGAGTGCCTATGCGGTGTTTTTCGACCTGGCCCTGGCGATTGCCGGGCCGTTGATGGGCGCCGTGGCGCTGAACCTGGGTTACGGCTGGATCTTCTTCTGCGCGGCGCTGTTGTCAGTCACGGCGCTGGGCGTGACCCTGCTGCTCAAGCGCCGCGCTTACTGATCGGCCGTCTGCAAACCGGCGCGGGTGGACTGCCCCAGGGTGTGACTGAAAAAGCGACCGGCCTCGGAGATCAGGTCGCGGTGAATGCCTTCGCGGTCGACCCCATCGGCGTCGGTGCAGATCGCCGGCATCAACGCCAACTGATCGCTGTCGCACGGCGCCATGAATACGAAGTGCCCTGCCCCGGCCAGCAGCTTGAAGTCCGGCGGTTCCGGCAGCTTGCGCGCCAGGGCGGCGGCATTCTTGTCCACCGCCACCAGCTTGTCGCCGTCGCCGCTGTAGAGCAGCACCGGCACATGCACATCGGCCAGGGTGTGGCGGCCGAACATCAAGCTCAGCGGCGCCATCAACATCAAGGCATGGATACGCGGATCGGATTGCGGCTGCAGGTCATCGCGGTCTACCACCAGTTCACCCTTGGTGGTGCAGGCATCGCGGTCTTCCGGGCGCTCCTGGCAATAGCGGCGCAGGCGGTCGAAATCAGGCTTGGCGCCCGCCAGGATCAAAGCGGTTTCGCCACCGGCCGAGTAACCAATGACCCCCACCTGATCGACGTTGACGAACGGTGACAGCATGGGGTCCGCCAGGGTCGCGGTGATCGCTTCGGAAATCTGGATCGGCCGCCCATACAGGTTGCTGACCGTGCCCAGGCGGCTGTGATCCTTGTAGTTGTCGCCGGGGTGCAGCACCGCCACCACCACAAAGCCCTTGCGCGCCAGGGAGGTGGCCAGGTCATGCAGGGCCAGCGGCGTGCCGGTGTTGCCGTGGGACAGCATCAACATCGGGAAGCGGCCGATGGCAATCTTGGAATCTTCGGTGGCGGCGACGCGATAAGGCCCCAGCTGCGTGCTGTGCTCGTCGTCGGTGGAGGGGTAGAACGCAACGGCTTTCATCGGCTGCAGATCCAGCGGATCGAGAAACGTCATGCGATGGAAGCCCACGCTCCAATGCGGGTGCGGGGCGGGTGCGGCGTGCACTGAAACCAGGCCGCCGAGCAGGGAAAGAACCAAAACAGCACAAAGACGCATCATGAGGATGTCCACCTTTGCTGTGCAACCACGCTCAACACCCGCGGCATGTCTGATTGAAAAGTCCATGGTTCAAGGTACTCGCACCGAGTGAGATACCCATGCTGCATAACCTGGGCCAAAGTAAAGACTGCGCGCAAACGAAAAAACTCCGTACTCCGATCACTTTTCAGGCGATCAGAATACAGAGTTTAGGCGCCCGGCTTCGGATTGAAACCGGTCAACGGCGAAATTTACACAAGCCTTACGCGGCGGCGAACAATTGTTCGTTGATGAGTACGTTGGCGTCGTTCAGGGCTTTGCTGCGAGCGTCGTCGCCGTACGCCAGGCCGTGGGCACGGACGAATTCGATGTCGGTGATACCGAGGAAGCCCAGCATGACTTTGAGGTATTCCTCATGGGCTACACCCGTTGCCTGGCCAACATGCAAGCCACCGGACGTGGAGACGATGATGACTTTCTTGTTGCCGCACAGGCCTTCCGGGCCGGCTTCGGTGTAACGGAAGGTCTGGCCGGCAACCGCGATGCGGTCGATCCAGGCCTTGAGCTGGGTCGGAATGGTGAAGTTGTACATCGGCGCACCGATCACAACAGCATCGGCGGCGAGGAATTCAGCCAGGGTCGATGCGCTCAGGTCAGCCTCGTGTTTTTGCGCAGCATCACGCAGGTCAGCGGCAGTCCCCAGGGCCCCCAGGGTCGCGCCGGAGAAGTGGCTGATACCTTCGTTGGCCAGGTCGCGATAGGTGACTTCCACACCCGGCTCAGCCGCTTGCCAGGCTTTGACCACGCCGGCAGTGAGCTGACGGGAAGCCGAGTTGTCACCGAGGATGCTGGAATCGATATGCAACAGTTTCATGGGAAAGCTCCAAATAAGGTCAGCGGTAAGGATTAGATGGTGTTAAGCCTACGCATGAAACCAATAGCCGATAAGGTGGTTGAAATGCGATAGTTCGTCCCACTGACAGGACAATAGGCCCATCATGCAAGACCTCAATGACCTCTACTATTTCGCCAAAGTCGTCGAATCCGGCGGCTTTGCGGCAGCCGGACGCCTGCTGGGAATTCCAAAATCGCGCCTGTCGCGGCGCATTGCCGAGCTGGAAGAACGCTTGGGCGCGCGCCTGTTGCAACGCACCACGCGGCAATTGACCCTCACCGCCGTCGGCGAGCGCTACCTGCGCCATTGCCAGGCGATGCTGCTGGAAGCGGAAATGGCCGATGAGGCCGTGGCCAGCATGTCCAGCGAACCCCGCGGGCGCCTGCGTGTCAGCTGCCCGGTGGGCATGGCCCAACATATCCTGCCGGAACTGGTCGCCGGGTTTCTCGCCGCCCACCCGTTGGTGCAACTGGAAATGACCCTGGTCAACCGTCGCGTGGACCTGGTAGCCGAAGGCATTGACGTGGCCCTGCGCGTGCGCGAGCTGGGCGATGAAGACCCGCTGCTGGTGACCAAGCGCCTGCGCCAGGCCCAGACCGTGTTGGTTGCCAGCCCCGAGTTCATGCGCAGCCGGCAGGTCAACGACCTTGATGACCTCAAGCAACTGCCGGTACTCGGCGCACTGGAAGCCGACCGCATGGTGCACCTGCGCGTTCTCGACCCCCAGGGCAATCCCCAGGACCTGGTGATGGAGGCGCGGCTGGGCATCGACGACTTTATCGTGCGCAAGGCCAGCGCGATCATGGGGCTCGGCTTTACCGTACTGCCGATGATGTATTGCGAAGAGGAATTGGCCAGCGGCCGATTGGTACAGCTGTTGCCACAGTGGTCGCTGCCAGGCGGCTGGCTGCAGGCCGTGTACCCGCATCGGCGCGGCGTACTGCCGGCCATTCGTGCCTGGATCGACTACCTGGAAGAAGGCTTCAAAGACTGTGGAGACCGCTTGCTATGAACATGACCGAAGCACAAGTCGCACACTTCTGCCTGAGCCTGCCGGGCGCTCGGGAAGACTACAAGTGGGGCGGCGTACGGGTGTTCTCGATCGCCGGCAACAAGATGTTCGCCGTGCAGCACCTGCGCGGTGACTCGTTGGCGTTCAAGGTCGACAAAGACCTGTTCCTCGGCCACGTGGATCGCCCAGGCATCCACCCGGCGCCCTACCTGGCACGCGCACAGTGGATCATCATGAACACGCCCTACCCGTTGGGCGCCGAGGAGTTGCGTGGCTTGTTGCAGCGCTCCCACCAGCTGGTGGTGAGCAAGCTGCCCAAGCGCACGCAGATCGGGTTGTTGCTAGAGGATTGAACCCAAGGTGCCGCCCAGGAATAACTGATCCAGCCAGAACACCTGGTGCAACAGCACGATTGCCCAGAACAGCACCTGGTAAGACACCTTGCGCGTCTTGTGGCGGAACACCTGTTGGGCAATCAACGCCCCCGGCCAGCCACCCGCCAGCTCGACGGCGTGCAGGATGTTTTCCGGGGTGCGCCAGCTGTCGGTGCGCGCCTTGCGCTTGTCGTTCCAGTACAAAAAGAACGCCACCACGCTGACCACGCCATAGGCCACCAGCGGGATCACCGTTTCACCGCGCTGCCACACCAGCACCGACCCCAACAGCGGCGCCGCGCACAACAACGCGAAGATCAGCGCCTTCAGGCGCGGGTGTTGAATCGTCATGCCTTGGCCGCTGCCCAGTCGATCCAACCGAACTGCCAGGTTGCCAGGATCAGCAGGCCGAAGGCAATCCGATACCAGGCAAACACCGCATAGCTATGGCTGGCGATGAACTTGAGCAGGCCCTTGACCGCGATCATCGCGAAGATGAACGAGGTGACAAAGCCGATGGCGAACACCGGCAGGTCGGCCGGCTGGAACAGGTCACGGTACTTGTAGCCCGAATACACCGCCGCACCGACCATGGTCGGCATGGCCAGGAAGAACGAGAACTCGGTGGCGGCCTTGCGCGACAGGCCGAACAGCAGGCCACCGATAATGGTCGAGCCGGAACGCGAGGTGCCGGGGATCATTGCCAGGCACTGGGCAAAGCCCACCTTCAGCGCGTCTTTCCAGGTGATGTCATCGACGGTCTCGGCATGCACTTCGTGTTGGCGGCGCTCGGCCCACAACATGACGATGCCGCCCACTACCAGCGCCGTGGCCACGGTGATCGGGTTGAACAGGTAATGGTGGATCAGGTTGGCGAAAATCACCCCCAGTACCACCGCCGGCAGGAACGCGATCAACAGGTTGAGCGTGAATCGCTGGGCGTTGCGCTGGGTCGGCAGGCCGGTGACCACGTCGAGAATCTTGCGCCGAAACTCCCAGACCACCGCGAGGATCGCGCCGAGCTGGATGATGATATTGAACGCCATGGCACGTTCGCCGCCGAAGTCGAGCAAGTCGGCGACGATAATCTGGTGGCCTGTGCTGGAGATGGGCAGGAACTCTGTCAGTCCTTCCACCACGCCGAGTATCAATGCCTGTGCGGCGGTCCACAAATCCATACTTCCCCCAAAGGTCTTGCGCTACGGCAAGCCTCGCTAGTCTTTTTAATGGTTCACTGACAACGAGCGCACTAAAGTGCCCGGTGTTGAGATTCAACGCCGGTCTGCAAAAAATCTGTGAAAAATCAGGCAGTACTCAGGTTTTCCAATTTCAGGCCGAAAGCCTATCAGACAAGCCGGAAATGTCGATGCGACGGCCACAATTATAAAAAGCACGGAGTGACAGGACGATGAACAGTTTGCGCAATATGTCGATCAGCCGGCGCCTCTGGCTGATCCTGATAGTCGCCGTGCTGATGCTGCTGACCCTGGGTTTGCTGATGCTCAAGCAGATCCATGGCGACCTTTATCAGGCCAAGCGCCAACAGACCCAGAACGTGGTACAGACCGCCAGCGGAATCCTGACTTTTTATCACAGCCTCGAAACCACCGGCGTCATGACCCGCGAAGCTGCGCAAAAACAAGCCCTGAGCGCGGTGCGCGGTTTGCGCTATGGCCATGACGATTATTTCTGGATCAACGACCTGACGCCGGTGATGATCATGCACCCGGCCAACCCCAAGCTCGATGGCCAGAACCTCTCGGCGATCCGCGACCCGGACGGCTTTGCCGTGTTCAACGAGTTCGTCAGCCTGGCCAAGACCAAGGGCGCCGGGATCATCAGCTACCGTTGGCCGAAGCCGGGGTCCGACGCACCGGTTGAGAAGACCTCGTATATCCAACTGTTCGAGCCCTGGGGCTGGATCATCGGCTCCGGCGTGTATGTGGATGATGTCCAGGCCGAGTTCAATGTGCAGGTGTGGAAAGCGTCGGGCATCGGCCTGGCCATCGCCGTGGTCATGGCCCTGCTGGTCTCGCTGATCGTGCGCAGCATCGTGCGGCCATTGCAGGAAGCCGTGAACGCCATGGGCAATATCGCCAGCGGCGAAAGCGACCTGACCCGCAGCCTCGACACCCACGGCCGGGACGAAGTCACCCAGTTGTCCCAGCATTTCAACAGTTTTACCGCCAAGCTGCGCCAGGTCGTCAGCCAATTGCAGGTCTGCGCCAATGCCCTGGGACAGTCGTCCACCGAGCTGGGCAACAACGCCTCCCAGGCCCATGACCGCAGCCAGCAACAGTCGCAGCAGATGGAGCTGGTGGCCACCGCGATCAATGAAGTCACCTACGGCGTGCAGGACGTGGCGAAAAACGCCGAGCACGCCGCCAGTGAAATGCGCGACGCCCAGGCCCAGGCACAGCAGGGCCAAGTCAATATCGACAGCAGCCTGCAACAGATCGACCAACTGTCCACCACCATCAGCCAGGCCGTGGAAGTGATCCGTACCCTGTCCAGTGAAAGCACCCAGATCGGCGGCGTGCTCGAAGTGATCCGCTCGATCGCCGACCAGACCAACCTGCTCGCCTTGAACGCCGCGATCGAAGCCGCGCGGGCCGGCGAGCAAGGGCGCGGGTTTGCCGTGGTCGCGGATGAAGTGCGCCTGCTGGCCCAGCGCACGCAAAAATCCACGGCTGAAATCCAGGCGATGATCGAGCGCCTGCAAGGTCACTCGGAAGCCGCGGTCAAGGTCATCAGCGATAGCCACAGCGCCTCGCAACTGACCATCGAACAGGCCGGCCAGGCCGGTGCCAGCCTCACCGCCATCGGTCAGGCGCTGCAAAACCTCAACGGCCTCAACGCCTCGATTGCCAGCGCCACCCTGCAACAGGCGCACGTAGTGGAAGACATCAACCAGAACGTGACCCAGGCCGCCGGGCTGTCCCACAGCACGGCGCTGGCGGCAGAACAGTCCAGCGTGGCCAGTGCGCACCTGCGTAGCCTGAGCGAGCAACTCGAAGGCTTGCTGCGCCAATTCAAGGTCTAGCGCCGTTCAACCTGTGGGAGGGGGCAAGTCGAATCGTCGCACCGCCCCTCCCACATTTGCCCTCCGGTGTTTTGAAGATTGCCTGCCTCTGGTTACAATCCCGGCCCTCTCCCACTCTCCCAAGGAACCACCATGTCCGGGCTTGAACTGTTCGCCGCCGCCCTGGGGGTGATCGCTGTCTGGCTGACAGTCAAGCAAAACCCCTGGTGCTGGCCCATCGGGCTGGTGATGGTGCTGCTCTACACTTGGGTGTTCTATGACGTGAAACTCTACTCCGACATGCTGCTGCAGGTGGTCTACGCCGCCTTGCAGGTGTACGGCTGGTGGCAGTGGACCCGCGCCGGCGAGGTCAGGCAAGGCCGCCAGGTCACCCGCCTGGGCTGGCCTGCAATCATGACCAGCCTGGCCATCGGTGCGGTCGGCAGCCTGCTGCTCGGCGCTGCCATGGCCCACTGGACCGACGCCGCCCAACCCTGGCTCGATGCCGCCCTGACTGGCTTCAGCCTGGTGGCGCAGATGTGGATGGCGCAGAAGCGCGTGCAGTGCTGGCCGCTGTGGGTCGCCCTCGATGTGATCTTCGTCGGGCTGTTTCTCTACAAAGGCCTCTACCTCACCGCCGCGCTTTACGCCTTGTTCACGGTGATCGCCGTGCAAGGCTGGCGTGAATGGCGCGCCGACCCGGCGTTGCACGCATGAAAGTAGTGGTACTGGCCGGCCCCGAATCCAGCGGTAAAAGCTGGCTGGCGAGCGAACTGCAAGCCCATTTCGGCGGGCTGATGGTGGGGGAATACGTGCGCTATTTCATCGACCAGCATCAGCGTGACACCCGCCTGGCCGACATTCCGGCCATCGCTCGTGGCCAACTGGCCTGGGAAGACGCCGCCCGCGCCGAACAACCGCACCTGCTGATCCTCGACACGCACCTGCTGACCAACAAACTGTGGAGCCAGACCCTGTTCGGCGACTACCCGGCGTGGCTCGACGACGAACTGCTGGCCCGGCACTACGACCTGCACCTGCTGCTATCCCCGGAGGATGTGGAATGGACTGCGGATGGCCAGCGCTGCCAACCGCAATTGGCCGACCGCCAGGCGTTTTTCAACGATGGCCTTGAGTGGATGCAGCAGCATCGACAGGCGGTGGTGGTGATTCGAGGGGATTGGGAAGCGCGCCGCGCCAAAGCCTTCGCGGCAGTCAAACAGATACTGTAGGAGCGAGCTTGCGCGCGAAGAACGCAGGGGCACCGGATCAATCCAGAATGCCCGCGTTATCGTTGACGTTCTTCGCGAGCAAGCTCGCTCCTACAGGGAGTTGCAGCGGTTAGTAGCCCAGCGACAGCCCGGTATTACGGCGCGGGTCATTGGCCCCATAGAAGCGGTTATTCCCCACCGGCTTGCCCTCCAGCGACGGTGCACCCACCAGGATCGCGGCCAGGTGGTTGGCATCCTGAGGCCCGGCAAACTTGTGGCCCCAGCTTTCGAGGATCTTCTGGGTGTCGGGGCTCACCGCGAAGGTTTCGAGGTTGGTGGTGTCTGGCATCCACTGTTGGTGGAAACGCGGCGCGTCGACGGCTTCCTGGATGTTCATCTTGTAGTCGATGACATTGAGGATGGTCAGCAAGGTGGCGGTGATGATGCGGCTGCCACCCGGCGTACCGACGACCATCACGGCCTTGCCGTCCTTGGTCACGATGGTCGGGCTCATCGACGACAACGGCGCCTTGCCCGGTGCGATGGCGTTGGCTTCACCCTGCACCAGCCCATACATGTTCGGCACGCCGACCTTGACGGTAAAGTCGTCCATTTCATCGTTGAGGATCACCCCGGTCTTGCTCGCCATCACGCCGGCACCGAACCAGTCGTTGAGGGTGTAGGTCACCGACACCGCGTTGCCCCACTTGTCGACGATGGAGTAGTGAGTGGTGTTGTTGCCTTCATGGGGCGATACGCCGGGCTTGATCGCCTGGGAGTCGCCGGCCTTGTTCGGCTCGATCGCGTCACGCAGTTTCGTGGCGTAGTTTTTGTCGAGCAGATGCTCGATCGGGTTCTTCACGAAGTCCGGATCGCCGAGGTAGCTGTTGCGGTCCACATAGGCATGGCGCATCGCTTCGATCTGGTAGTGCAGGCCCTGGGCCGAGTGATAGCCCAGGTCGGCCATCGGGTAGCCTTCGAGGATGTTCATGATCTGGCAGATCACCACGCCCCCGGAGCTCGGTGGCGGCGCCGAGACCACGTGGTAGCCACGATAGTCGCACTCGATAGGCGCCAGTTCGCGGGTCTTGTACTTGTCGAGGTCAGCCTGGGTGATGATGCCTTTGCCGGCCTGGCTGGAATCCACCAACGCCTTGGCCACCCAGCCTTTATAGAAGCCGTCGCTGCCCTTGGCAGAGATTTCTTTCAACGTCTTGGCCAGGTCTTTCTGGACCAGCTTCTGGCCCACCTGCATCGGTTGGCCGTTGTGCAGGAAGATCGCGCGCAGGTCCTTGTCTTTTTCGAACTCGCCAGTGGCGGTGTGCAGCAGGTCGATATCGCCCTGTTCCAGTTCGAAGCCGTTTTCCGCCAGCTTGATCGCCGGGGCAATCACCTGGGCGCGCTTGAGGGTGCCGTATTTGCTCAAGGCCAGCTCCATGCCCGACACCGTGCCGGGAACGCCGACCGCCAGATGGCCCTTGGCGCTGAGGCCGTCAACGACGTTGCCGTCCTTGTCCAGGTACATGTCGGCGGTGGCCGCCAAGGGGGCTTTTTCGCGGAAGTCGAGGAAGGTCTTGCGCCCGTCGGCCAGTTGCACGGTCATAAAGCCGCCACCGCCGAGGTTACCCGCCGCCGGATACACCACCGCCAACGCGTAGCCGACGGCCACGGCCGCATCCACCGCATTGCCGCCAGCCTTGAGTACATCCACGCCCACATGAGTGGCCAAATGCTGGGCGGTCACCACCATGCCATTTTCACCGGCCACCGGGGCCTGGGAGGCGGCGTGCACGCCGCTGACCGTCAACACCAGCGCAGTGGCAATTAATGTGCGGCTGAAGGGTTGGTATTTCATCCATGGCTACTCTAATTATTGAGATGCACCAAAATAGCCCGGCGCGGATTGAATCCCCAGCGCAATGGCGTTTTTATTACAGAACTTGTCGGTCACAGAACGGAGCGGAAAATCCCCATGCTATATTCCGCGCCCAAACTGTCGTGCGAGGCACTTTGACATGGTGATCAAGAAGACCGGCATTCGGGCACAACAGGCCGACCAGACCCGCGCGCGCATCCTCCAGGCGGCGGTCAAGGTGTTCACCCGCGACGGCTATTCCGGCGGGCGCGTCGATACCATCTCCAAGGAGGCCGACTCCAACGACCGCATGATCTATTACTATTTCGGCAGCAAGGAACACCTGTTCGTCTGCGTGCTGGAACACACCTACGAGCAATTCAACCAAGCCGAAGGCAAACTCAAGCTGAACCTCGACACACCCGTGCAGGCCCTGCGCGACCTGGTGGGGTTTATCTGGAACTACTACGTCAAGCACCCGGAGTTCGTGGCGATCCTGAGCATCGAGAACCTGCACCAGGGCAAGCACGCCCGGCAGTCGGGTGAGATGCGACGGCTGTCAGGCGAAGCGGTTGGCGTATTGCGGCCGATTATCGAAGCCGGCCAGGCCCAGGGCGTGTTCCGCGAGGATGTCGACCTCAAGCACGTGTACTTGATGATCGCCTCGCTGTGCTACTTCTATAACTCCAACCGCCATACCCTCAGCTCGTTCCTGGGGGAGGATTTGTCGAACAAAGGGCCGCAGCAGGATTGGCTGGGATTTATCAGTGACCTGGTGGTCCGGGGCGTCACACCGCCCCCCTTGTAGAAACCGGACCCACCTGTGGGCGCAAGCCCGCTCGCCACAATAGTGTCAGTGCGTACCAGGGTTGGCGCGCAGGTGGGCGACCTTCTGTTCCAGCCCTTCCCAGCCTGGCGCATTCGGCGCAAATCGCCCGCGCAGATAGGCCACCAGATCCGCCACCTGAGTGTTCGACAGGCTGTCCTTGAAGCCCGGCATATAGCCCAGATCCTGTGTGGCCGGGTTGTTGATGCCTTGCAGGATCACCTTGATCAAATTGTCCGGCCGATCGCTGTGCACATTGGTATTGGTCGCCAGTGACGGGCTGACCCCAAACAATTTCGGCCCCAGGCCATCGGCATGGCAGGCTTTGCACGCGCCCTCGAACACACGCCGGCCATTGGGATTTGGCACCCTGGTCGCCACCTGCACGTCAGCAACGGCCTCGCCCTTCAGCGACGCCAGGTACACCGCCATCGCACGGATATCCGCCTTGGGCAATTTCGACAACTCACTGACCACCGGCCCCATCGGGCCCGCCGCCACGCCATGGGCATCGGCATAACCGGTACTCAAATACGTGAACAACTGATCTTCGGTCCACGGCGTCGGCGCCTTCGACAGCCCCGTCAGCGCCGGGGCCTCCCAGCCGTCCACGATGCCACCGGCCAGGAACGCCTTGCCGCCCTTCTCTGCCCCCATCAGATTGCGCGGCGAATGGCACGCCGCGCAGTGCCCCAAGCCGTTCACCAGATAATTGCCGCGATTCCATTGCTCACTGCGTTCAGGCTGCGGGGTGATTTCACCGCGACGCAGATTGAGTGCATTCCACCCCGCCATCAGTGGCCGGAGATTGAACGGAAACCTCATGGCATTCGGCGTCGGCGCCTGGCTAACCGGCGCCTGGGCCATCAGGTAGGCGTACAGGGCCTGCATGTCGGCATCGTTGATGTTGCGAAACGCCGTGTAGGGAAACGCCGGGTACAGGTTGCGTCCGTCACGGCCAATCCCATCGCGCATCGCCCGCTCGAACGCGGGGTATGACCAGGCGCCAATGCCGGTCTCGACATCCGGGGTGATATTGCTGCTGTACAGCGTGCCGAACGGCGTCTGCATCGCCAGGCCACCAGCATTGGCCGCTCCACCAGGCGCCGTATGGCACACCGCGCAATCCCCTGCCGCCGCCAGCAAACGCCCGCGTTCCAGCGTGGCCTTGGACCAGGTGCCGGCGCTGGGCGGCTCAATGGGTGCAATCTCGCTGTGAAACGGCCAGGCCGTGGCCAGCACCGCGCCCAGGGTGGCGAACAGCGCACCGAACCACCACTTGCGGCGTTTTTCCGGCGACTTGGCGGGCTCCCCCAAGGTGCCGGCATTCAACGCCGCCAGCACACGTTCCGGGGTGATCGGCAACTCGCGAAAGCGAATCCCGGTGGCGTCGTAGATCGCATTGGCAATCGCCGCCGCGCTGGGCACCGAGGCCGACTCACCAGCGCCCATGGGCGGCTGATCCTGGCGCGGCATCATCATCACATCGATCTGCGGCACTTCGGGAAAGGTCAGAATCGGGTAACCGCCCCACTCCTTGCTCGCCACCGTCGACTCTTCAAACGTCACGCGCTCTTTGAGTACGCGGCTGGTGGACTGGATCACGTTGCCGTGGATCTGATGTTGCACGCCCGCCGGGTTGATCATCATCCCTGCGTCATGGCCGATCACTACCCGCGTCACCGACACATCGCCGGTCTGCTTGTCGATCGCCACGTCCGCCACCCACGCCGCCCAGGCCGCACCGAAACCTGGGAATTTGCTATGGATGTAGCGCGCGTAGGCAAAGCCGCGGCCGCGCAGCAGGTGGTCTTCGCTGGCGGTCTGCATCGGCGCAGTGCGCGGCGACCAGTTGGCGCGTTCAGCGGTGGATTTGACCAGATCGATGGCGCGCTCATCCTTGAGATAACGCAGGCGGTATTCCACCGGGTCCACGCCGGCAGCGAACGCCAGTTCGTCGATATAGGATTCGTGGGCGAAGGTGTTGGGCAAGGCCGATACGCCGCGCATCCACGAAGCCCGCACGATGGGTGCCATGTCGTTGATGGTCACGCGCATGGACTCGATGTCATAGGGTGGAATCGAGGTGCGGTCGCCCATCTCGAACATCGCCGCCACCGGCTCGACACGACCGGTCAACAACAGCGCCAGGGTCGGCGCGCCATTCGAGGGGTAGCTGGTTTCAAAATCGTAGGCGGCAATGCTGCCGTCGGCGTTGAGGCCGCCATCCACTTCCATCAGCTGCGCGGTGCCCTTGGGCTCCCACAGGTGTTCCTGTTCACGGCTCAGTTGCACGCGCACCGGCTTGCCCACCGCGCGCGACAGCAGCAGCGCGTCGGCACACACATCGTCGGCACAATTGCGCCCGTAACAGCCGGCAGCCTCCATGCGGATCACCTCGATCAGCGCTTCATCGCAGGCCAACAACCACGCGAGGTCAGCGCGCAGCAGGTGCGGGTTCTGGCTGCCGGACCATACGCGGCTGCCGGCCGGCGTGTAATCCGCCACGCCGCAGGATGGGCCGATGGAGCCGTGCATCTGGTATGGCCACAGGTAACTGCGCGGCATGCGCTGGCTGGCATTGGCGAGCGCTTCGTCGACATTGCCCTGGTCGAGCACCGTGCGGCGAAGGCGAGGATTGTCGCGGATCGCCTGCTCAACATCGCTCATATCCGGCAACCCATTGTTCCACGGTTTCCAGTGCACCTGCAGCGCCTCGGCGGCCTTGATCGCCTGCTCCTCGCGCAGCGCCACCACCCCGACAAAATCACGGATCACCACCACCGCGACGATGCCGGGGATATGCGCGATGGAGGACTCATCCACGCTCAACAGGCTGTTGCCGACAAAGTCGCCGCAATCCAGCCCTGCATACGGCGGGCGCACCACCCGACCATGGAGCATCCCGGGCACACGCATGTCATGGACATAGGTCAACTCGCCAGTGGCCTTGCCGGGGATGTCTACCCGTTCGGCGCCCTTGCCCACCAGGCGATAATCCTCAAGGGCCTTCAAGGGGGCATCACCGCTGACGCGCAACTGATCGCGCTGGCCGCAGACCAGCTCGCCATAGGTGAGGGTTCGCCCGTCTGACGCATGAATCACGCCCGCTTCCACCTTGAGGCTCGCCGTACTCACGCCCCAACGCCCGGCGGCCCGCGCCAACAGAAAGCGCCGCGCTTCGGCCGCCGCGTTACGCAGCGGCACCGCGGAAATCTGCAAGGTCGCGCTGGCAATCGTCGCACCCTGATTTGGCACGCGCTCCGTGTCGCCGAGCACCATCCTCACCTGGTCCAGGTCCAGGTCGAGCTCTTCGGCGACGATCTGCGCCAGCGCGGTGCGGATACCGGTGCCCAGGTCCACATGGCCGTTGAAGGCGTACACCAGACCGTCATCGTTCACGGCGATAAACAATCCCAGTTCCTTGGGCTTCACGGTGGGCGTCCCGCCCTTGGCCACCGGGCCGGAAGGCGGTAGCACATCATCGACGATCAGCAGCACGCCGGCCTTGGCCAGCCACTGGTCACGGGAAAGCGGAGTATCGGTCATGGTCATCGATCCACGGTCATAAGGCGGGCGGCACGCAGCACCGCGCGGAGGATTTCGAGATGGGTGCCACAGCGGCAGAGGTTGCCCGACAACTCATTGCGCACCTCGGCTTCGCTGGGGTTGGGATTGCGGTCAAGCAAAGCCTTGGTGGTCATGATCATGCCGTTGAGGCAGTAACCGCATTGGGCGGCCTGCTCATCAATAAAGGCCTGCTGCACCGGGTGCGGCGCCTGGCGCGTGCCGAGGCCTTCAAGGGTGACGATCTTGCGCCCTGCCGCCCCCGACAGCGGGAATACACAGGAGCGCGCGGCCACGCCATCGATGATCACGGTACATGCGCCGCACTCCCCCAAACCGCAGCCGTACTTGGGGCCGTTGAGTTGCAGGTCATTGCGCAACACCAGTAGCAGCGAGGTGTCCGCCATGGCGCTGACTTCGCTGGGTTGGCCGTTGACCTCAAGCGCTACCGTGATGTGGGGGCTGATCATTCGCTTCGCCTGTCTCCATTGATGAAGTAGTCACTACATGAAACAGTCAAAAAAAAGCGTCACGGACCTGGGGCCTCGCGACACACTTGACTCATGAAGTGGCTGCTACATCAACTCAGAGCAAAAACGATGCCAAGGGGGTGGACGCATCCTCTGTGGCAAGTGGGCTGGTTGTGCTGTGGCAAGGGGACTTGTTGTGGCGAGCGGGCTTGCCCCGCGTTGGGGCGCGAAGCGGCCCTAACCCCAGGCGCCACGGTTTTTCAGAAAGAACTCGGCGACTTTATTGGGCGGCTTCGCCACCCAACGCGGGGCAAGCCCGCTCGCCACAACAAGCCCGCTCGCCACAACAGGTCCCCTTGCCACAACAGGTCCCCTTGCCACAACAAGTCCCCTTGCCACAACAGGCCCACTTGCCACAACAAGGTCCCCTTGCCACTACGGGCCCGCTAACCAAACCAAGCCCGGCTCCAGGCCGCTATCAGTCCTGGGGATCGTCGATCATCTTGCGCAGCAGGAACAGCACCGCCACCCGTTCGGCGGGGTTGAGGTTGCTCATGGTCAACTCGCTGATCTGTGCCGCGCGCGGCGTAGTGTGTGCGACCAGTTCGGCGCCCGCGCCAGACAGGTTGACCACCACCTTGCGCTTGTCTTGCGGGTCGGGCTCCAGGGTAATCAGTTCCTTCACCTTGAGCCGTTCGACAATCCCGCGAATGGTCGCCTGGTCCACAGCCGTGGCCTTGACCAGCTCAGTCAGGGAACTTGCACCGTGATCGCGCAGCGCACACAGGGTGACGAACTGCACAGCAGTGAGCTGCGAATCGCCGACATTCTGCTGAAAGATCGCCAGGTGGCGCTGGTAGGCCTTGCGCAACAGGTGGCCAACTTGTTCAGAAAAGACGTAGGAATCAGGCACGGCGGACTCGGTGGGTGGTTGGCGATGGGAAGGCATGATGGCGGGGATGCCGAAATGACTCAAGGCACTCATCGCCTGAAAGCACTCAAAAATGCGGGAGGGGACTTGCCCCCTGCCCACACGGGATTTTCAGCGAGCCAAGGACGCTGCGGGGGCCACCACATCCCCCGCAATCACCACCGCCTCATCATCCAGGTACACGTCGCAATTGCGCAGCGGAATATCCATATGGCACGGCGTCTTGCGCGTGCCGCCCACCTCGGTATTCGGCCCGGTGGAAAACAGGAAGTTGCCATAGAACGCCCGCGCATCCATGCACATGCCGTCGTTCTTGTCATGCAGGCCCATGGCGGTCCATTGCGCCCGCGGCTGCAAGCCCCAGCCGATATGGGAGATGCCGTACACCTCAGGGTCGTTGAAGTACTTCATGTAGTCGCGCAGGTATTCGGCCTCGAAACCACCATGAATCCCGGTGATAAAGCCCTTCTCGATCTCCAGGGTGATCTTCTCGCGGGTGTAGGTCTTGAACGGCAGGAGGATGTCGCCAATGTCCAGCACCAGCACGCCCTCGGCGGTTTCTTCGTTAGGCCAGGAGAACAGAAAACCACTCGGCCAGTGGTCCCAGCGCCCAGGTTCATCGGCAAAACCGTATTCAGTCACTGACGGGTACTGCCCCAAGGCGGCGCGGAAATCGCTGCCGGCGCGGGATTTGACGTGGATCGAACGCGCTTTCTTCAACATCTGTTCGGCCGCCAGTACGCGCACCTTGTCGTCTTCGCTGGGCAGCATGCGCGCCAGCACTTCCGGCGGCTCCACAGCCAGCAGGATGCGCGTGCCGGTCTTGAGGATCTGCTCCTGCTCCGGCGAGTGCAGCAGCATCATGGTATCGACGATCAGGTCGGCGGCTTCGAGCGCACGCTGGGCGGCGATATTGCCGGTGAGTGCGGTGTCACCGCAGTAGGCGGTCATGTCATTGCCCATCGCCCGTGGATGGTTGAACGACGGCAATTCCACTGCGTACACCTTGGCGCCCAAGCGCTGCGCCGCGTCCATTGCGGCACGCACGGTACGCGCGTCGGAATAATGGCTCTTGAGCACGGCCACGCTCTGGGTCGCATCGACCTTCGACAACCGCAGCACATGTTCAAACATCTGGGTCAGTTCGCAATCGCTTACCGGCATTTTCCTGTCTCCTGTTGGGTTGCACCAAGTTCAGGCATTGCGCTTCACTCTAGTGCATTTTTATAGCGTATACGCCATTTAATAACGATAAGACCTGAATTGCAGGCCGACTGCAAGCGCCGCGCCAAACCGTTACCAACCCACACAAACCTAATACTTAATGGCTACCAAGCGTTACACAGGCCGATTAACGTCCAAAAATAAATTTTCAACGATGGACTTCCCATTTCAAAAAATGAGCGTATACACTTTAAAAACCTTGCGGAAAGATGCCGCCGAAAAATCAAAAAGAGAGAGGAACACGCCCCATGGGAAGCACACAAAAAATCGCCATCGTCGGTGCCGGCCTGGGTGGCGCGGCGGCAGCCACCCTGTTGCAACAAGCCGGCTTCGACGTGGACGTTTTTGAGCAGGCACCGGAATTTTCCCGGTTGGGCGCGGGCATCCACATGGGCCCCAACATCATGAAAATCTTCCGCCGCATGGGCATCGAGAAGCAGTTGGACCTGATGGGCTCGCACCCCGAGCACTGGTTCAGCCGTTGCGGCGAAACCGGCGACTACCTCTCGCGCATCCCCCTCACCGGCTACGGTGCTTCCTATATCACCGTGCACCGCGGCGACCTGCACGCCTTGCAGATGTCCACCCTCAAGCCCGGCACCCTGCACTTCAACAAGCGCCTGGAAACCCTTGAAGAAACCGATACCCAGGTGCGCCTGACCTTTGCCGACGGCGAAGTGACCTACGCCGATATCGTGATCGGCGCCGACGGCATCAACTCAAAGATCCGCGAAGAACTGCTCGGCGTGGAAAAACCGCTGTACAGCGGCTGGGTCGCGCACCGCGCGCTGATCCGTGGCGACCAGTTGGCCAAGTACGACCTCACGTTCGAGGACTGCATCAAGTGGTGGACCGAAGACCGTCACATGATGGTCTACTACACCACCGGCAAGCGCGACGAGTACTACTACGTGACCGGTGTGCCCCATGCCGAATGGGACTTCCAGGGTGCCTTCGTCGACAGCAGCCGCGAAGAGATGTTCGAGGCGTTCAAGGGTTACCACCCCACCGTGCAGGCGCTGATCGAATCCACCGAAAGCGTGACCAAATGGCCGCTGCGCAACCGCAACCCGTTGCCGCTGTGGAGCCGCGGCCGCCTTGTGCTGTTGGGCGATGCCTGCCACCCGATGAAACCACACATGGCCCAAGGCGCGGGCATGGCCATCGAAGACGCCGCCATGCTCACCCGCTGCCTGCAGGAAACCGGGATCAGCGACTACCGCACCGCCTTCCAGCTCTACGAAGCCAACCGCAAGGAACGTGCGTCCCGCGTGCAGGCCGTGTCCAACGCCAACACCTGGCTGCGCACCCAGGAAGATCCGGCCTGGGTCTACGGCTATGACCTGTACGCCCAGGAGCTGAAATCGGGGGTGGCCGCGTGAGCACCCTCCTCTATGGCGGCAACGTGCAGGCCAATGGCATTCGCCAGCATTACCTGCGCTACGGCGGCAAAGGGCCGGCGCTGATCCTGATCCCGGGCATCACCAGCCCTGCAATCACCTGGGGGTTCGTCGCCGAACGCCTGGGCGAACACTTCGACACCTACGTGCTGGACGTGCGCGGGCGTGGGCTGTCCTCCACCGGACCTGGGCTGGACTACAGCGCAGACACCTGCGCCGAGGACATTGGCGCCTTTGCCGACGCACTCCACCTGGACAGCTACCACTTGGTCGGCCATTCCATGGGCGCGCGCTTTGCCGTACGCAGCGCGGTCAAGCACCCCAGGGGCGTCAACCGTGTGGTGCTGATCGACCCACCAGTGTCCGGCCCCGGCCGGCGTGAATACCCGAGCAAACTGCCGTGGTACGTCGACTCGATCCGCCAATCCCTGATCGGCATGGACGCAGAGGCCATGCGCGCCTTCTGCGCCACCTGGACCGACGCGCAACTGCAACTGCGCGCCGAGTGGCTGCACACCTGCTTTGAACCGGCCATCGTGCGTGCCTTCAATGACTTCCACACGGTGGACTTCCACCAAGACCTGCCGCACCTCAAGGCCCCGGCCCTGTTGATGGTGGCCGGGCGTGGTGGCGTGATCCTGGATGACGACATCGCGGAAATCCAGGCCCTGCAACCGAGCATCCAGGTCGCCCGCGTACCGAATGCCGGGCACATGATTCCGTGGGACGACCTCGAAGGCTTCTTCCACGCCCTTGGCGACTTCCTCCTACAACAATAAGGACACCACCATGCAGAAGCTTTACCGCATTGGCCAGATTGTGCCGAGCTCCAACACCACCATGGAAACCGAGATCCCGGCGATGCTCACCGCGCGCCAGGCGATCCGCCCCGAGCGCTTTACCTTTCACTCCAGCCGCATGCGCATGAAGCAAGTGCGCAAGGAAGAACTGGCGGCGATGGACGGCGAATCCGATCGTTGCGCCGTCGAACTGTCCGACGCCAAGGTCGACGTGCTGGGCTATGCGTGCCTGGTGGCGATCATGGCCATGGGCCTGGGCTATCACCGCAACTCCGAACAGCGCCTGCGCAAGGCCACCGCCGATAACGACGCCAACGCCCCCGTGATCACCAGTGCCGGGGCGCTGATCGAAGGCTTGAAAGTCATGGGCGCCAAGCGCATCGCGATTGTCGCGCCCTATATGAAGCCGCTGACCGAACTGGTGGTGAACTACATCCGCGAAGAAGGCTTCGAGGTGGTGGACTGGCGCGCCCTGGAGATCCCCGACAACCTCGACGTGGCCCGTCACGATCCGGCCAACCTGCCGGCCATTGTCGCCGGAATGAACCTGCAAGGCGTCGATGTGATCGTGCTGTCGGCCTGCGTGCAGATGCAGTCGCTGCCGGTGGTGGCCAAGGTCGAAGCACAAACCGGCAAGCCAGTGCTCACCGCCGCCATTGCCACCACCTACGCCATGCTCAAGGCCCTGGACCTGGAACCCATCGTTCCCGGCGCCGGCGCCTTGCTCTCCGGCGCGTACTGAAGCGCAGATGGAGAAGTGGCGAGCTGACCTGTCGTGGCTAGCGGGCTTGTTGTGGCGAGCGGGCTTGCCCCGCGTTGGGGCGCGAAGCGGCCCTAACCCCAGGCGCCACGGTTTTTTCAGAAAGAACTCGGCGACTTTATTGGGGCTGCTACGCAGCCCAACGCGGGGCAAGCCCGCTCGCCACAACAGGTCCACTTGCCACTACAGGCTGGCTCACCACACCAGGCGAGCTGACCCCAACAAACTCCATCACCACAGGGTAAGTGCACTGTCCAAATATGAGGGATTGAAACGATGAGCGAACAATCCGCCAACGCCAACTACCAGGGCGTCTGGGGCAACCGCATCGGCTTCGGTAAAAAAGCCGCCTTGCTGATGATCGACTTCATGCAGGGCTACACCACCGAAGGCGCACCGTTGTTCGCGCCGGGCGTGGTGACTGCCGTGGCTGAGAGCGTCGAGCTGCTGGCCACCGCGCGCAAGCACGGGATTGCGGTGGTGCACACCAATATCCGCTACCATCCCGGCCATTTCGTCGACGGCGGTATCTGGGTAAAAAAGGCCCCAGTGATGAAGGACATGGTCGAAGGCAACCCCCTCGCTGCGTTCTGCGCCGAGGTCGTGCCCCAGGCCGATGAAGTGGTGATCACCAAACAATACGCCAGCGCGTTTTTCGGCAGCAGCCTGGCCCCGATGCTGCACGCCCAGGGCATCGACACAGTGGTACTGGCCGGCTGCTCCACCAGTGGCTGCATTCGTGCAACGGCGGTGGACGCGGTGCAACACGGGTTTCGCACCATCGTCGTGCGCGAGTGCGTCGGCGATCGACACCCGGCGCCCCATGAAGCCAACTTGTTCGATATCGACAGCAAGTACGGCGACGTGGTGAGCAAGCAGGAGGCGATGAGCAAATTCAGGGAGCAATAAGACGTTACTAAGAACTGCGCCGTAGAGCGCGGTCTTGAAAAAACTGAGGCCTGAAGCCAGGCACCTTACCGGTGGCGAGCGAGCTTGCTCGCGTTGGAGTGCGCAGCGCTCCCAGCACTCTGGGGCTGCTCGACGGGAGCAGGCTCCCTTGCCACCGGTAAAGGCCAACCCGACCCCCTCAGTCTTCTGACACTGCCTTTGGACGTCGCTTGTACAGCACGCCGAAGTGCTGGAACAAAGCGGCAGCATAAAAACCATAAGTCACCGCCAGGAGACACCCCAATGCCCATTGCGAATGCAGCACCCGCGACCACGGTCGCCGATCCCGTCAACACGCTCTACCACAAGATCACCTGGAAGCTGATCCCGTTCCTGTGCTTCTGCTATCTGGCCGCGTACCTCGACCGGATCAACATCGGCTTCGCCAAACTGCAGATGCTCGACCAGTTGCAGTTCAGCGAAACCGCGTTCGGCCTCGGGGCCGGCCTGTTCTTCGTGGGCTACATCATCTTTGAAGTACCGAGTAACCTGGTGCTGGAGCGGGTCGGCGCAAAGATCTGGATCGCGCGCATCATGATCACCTGGGGCCTGCTCTCGGCCTGCACCATGCTGGTCACCTCGACCACCCAGTTCTACATCCTGCGCTTTTTGCTCGGTGCCGCCGAAGCCGGCTTTTTGCCTGGGGTGCTGTACTACCTGACCACCTGGTTTCCCACGCACCGGCGCGGACGCATCATTGCGTTGTTCATGATCGGCCTGCCGCTGTCCAGCGTGATCGGCGGCCCGCTGTCCGGCTGGATCATGGGGCACTTCGACCATATGGCGGGCCTGCGTGGCTGGCAGTGGCTGTTCCTGATCGAAGCAGTGCCCAGCGTGCTGCTCGGCGTCCTGACGTTCTGGGCGTTGCCCAACAGCTACCAACAAGCCAAATGGCTGTCGATCGAGGAAAAGACCCTGCTCGAACGCGAGCTGCGCAAGGATGACGCCGACGGTGCCGGCAGCAAGCACAGCTTCCGTGACGGGTTCTTCAACCTCAAGGTGTGGATGCTCGGCGGGATCGACTTTTCGATCCTGCTCAGCGCCTACGCCATGGGGTTCTGGATGCCAACGTTTATCCGCAACGCCGGGGTCACCGACACCTTCCATATCGGCATCCTCACCGCGCTGCCGAGTGTCGCCGCGCTGCTGGGCATGCTGCTGATTGGCGCCAGCTCGGACAAGCACCGCGAACGCCGCTGGCACATCATCGTGCCGTTTTTCATTGGCGCAGCCGCGATGGCCACCAGCACCTTCTTCACCCATAACGTGGCTGCCACCGTGGTGCTGTTCGCGATTGCCTCGGCGGCGATCATCGGCGCGGTGCCGGTGTTCTTCAGCCTGCCGGCGACCTTTCTCAAAGGCACCGCGGCGGCCACCGGCTTCGCCCTGGCCTGCTCGGTGGCGAACATCGCGGGCCTGGTGAGCAACTCCTTGATGGGCGTGGCGATCGACGTCACCGGCAGCAGCGCGGGTGCGTTGTGGTTCTTCGCCGGTTGCCTGATCCTCAGCAGCTTCCTGGTCATCGCCTTGCCGGCGAAACTGGTGAATCGCTGATACCCCAACTTTCTCGGATGAATCACCCTGCAAGGTTTTCTGAAACGCTGGGGACTGACCGACTGAACACCTGCGGCAAGTTGCGCATCGGCAAATGAATGGCGCTAGAATCAGCGCCATTCTTGCCCCCGCCTTTTCCGACACGAGCCCCCCATGAGTTTTGATTTCGACACGATCCACCCCCGCCTCGGCACCGGCAGCACCAAGTGGAACCGTTACCCGCCAGATGTCTTGCCAATGTGGATCGCCGACATGGACATCGCCGCGCCGCCGGCGGTGTTGCAAGCCCTGCGCGAGCGTCTCGACCAGCAGATCCTCGGCTACAGCGTGGCCGGCCCGGATGTGCGCGAGGCGATTGTCGACGACCTGTGGGCCAAGTACGCGTGGCGCGTGCAACCCGAAGAGCTGCTGTTCCTGCCCGGCGTCGAACCGGGGTTCAACATGGCCCTGCACGCCTTCGTGCAACCCGGCCAACCGGTGGTGCTGCAAACCCCCAACTATCGGCCGATTCGCCTGGCCCCCGGGCACTGGAACCTGCCCCGTATCGAAGTGCCGTTCGACTGCATCGACGGCGAATACCTCACGCCCCTGCCCGCCTTGCGCCAGGCGCTGAGCGGCGCTGGCGCGCTGCTGCTGAGCAACCCGCACAACCCCGTGGGCAAGGTTTTCCCCCGCGCAGAACTGCTGGCCGTGGCCACCGCGTGCCTGGAACAGGGCGCACTGATCATCAGCGACGAGATCCACGCCGAGCTGTGTTTCGATGGGCGTCGCCATATCCCCACCGCCAGCCTCAGCCCG
The DNA here is from genome assembly GCF_042015035.1 of Pseudomonas gorinensis. Classification (NCBI taxonomy): domain Bacteria; kingdom Pseudomonadati; phylum Pseudomonadota; class Gammaproteobacteria; order Pseudomonadales; family Pseudomonadaceae; genus Pseudomonas; species Pseudomonas gorinensis. The sequence continues at coordinate 3,481,082 of NZ_CP167125.1, read as the reverse complement.
GAGATCGCGCAGCGCACGATCACCCTGATGTCGGCGAGCAAGGCCTACAACGTGGCCGGCCTGAAGACCTGCTTTGCCGTGGTGCAGAACGCCGAGATTCGCGAACGCTTCAACCACGCGCGTTGCGGCATGGTCGATAGTGTCAGCCCCCTGGGCCTGGAAGCCACCCGCGCGGCCTACAGCCAATGCAGCGACTGGCTGGCGGCGCTGGTGCACTACCTGCAAGGCAACCGCGACTACTTGCTTGAGGCGGTGCGAACCCGCTTGCCCGGCGTGGTGATGCATGCACCGCAAGGCACCTTCCTGGCCTGGCTGGATTGCAGCGCCCTGGGGCTGGACGACCCGCAGCAGTTCTTCCTCGAACAGGCCAAGGTCGGTCTGAGCGCCGGTATCGAATTCGGCGATGACAGCCAGCAGTTCGTGCGCCTGAACTTCGGCTGCCCCCGAGCGATGCTCGAAGAGGGTATTCAACGCCTGGAGCGCAGCTTACAAAACCGCTGAAATCGGCTGGAACCGCAACACCGACGTTTCCCACACAGATCAGGTCCACGCCTTGGCGGGGCCAGTCCAGTTGTAGAAACGTTCGCGGAGCCAGCCATCCCATGACGCAATCAATCCAGAACACCGCCCTGCCCCCTGTGCTCGTCCTTAACTCCTACACAGGGGAGGCTCCCCGCAATCAACCGGCCTACACCATTTCGCCGCCGTCGAGCCGCGAAACGCTCAGGCACCAGGGCGACAGCCAACTGGTGCAAAGCCTCGGCCCCACGCCGTTCGACCATCCGCTTTCGGGCCCGGACTCACTGTTCAACGTCCCGCCCCATTCCACCCTGGGGCTCTGGTTGAAGCAATTGGACGATGCCCTGCGCACGCCAGATTTCAAGCAGTGGATGAAGGCCAATAACATTTCAACGTCAAACGTACAGTTCCACCCCGGGCCCAATACCCTGGAAGTCACCGTCGATGGCCAAGCCAAGACCTTCAGCCTGGACGACCACTCCGGCTTTGCGGCAGTGGCCGGGCCGCTGATCCAGGCGGTACAAGCCCTGGGTTTCTGGCCGCCCTCCAGCGGACGACTGCTCGACTACCCGTCCAAGCCGTACGACGTGGCCAGCGCCCAGGATGTGCTGCGCTTCTATGGCATCAGCCAAGCTGACTCGAATGCGCTGAACACCACGGCCCGCAAACAGACGTTTGCGCCCATCACCGACACTGACCCCCTGCGCGGCGCGGCCGCCCTGGCCGCACAACAGCGCGTGGTCGGTGACAGCCATGACCGACATCACCTGATCGCCGGCCTGACCCGACTGCTGGCTGGCCTGCCCGCGCCGCCAGAAACCCTCCTGGCCTTGGCGCGAGGCCTGAACAGCAGCCAGATCAGCGTGCATCCAGGCTCCTCCTACAGCCAGGAGCACCACAACGGCATGGCCGCTCGCGCCAGCCTGGCACAGGTGCTCCAGGCGTCGGGCAGGCGCCCACCCAAAACATCCGGTCAGTTGAAGCGCCTGCTACGCGACCTGAAAGCAGCCGGGCCGCCAAACCCTGTGGACCTGCGCGAAAAATCCCGCTACGCGCAGCGCTTGCAGTCCATGCAGAACGCGCTCCCCAACGTGCGCAACGAGGCGAAGAAGTGGGCCGAAGAGATCATCTTCACCTTGACTGGGCGCAAGGTCGATGCCGACACCGTGTTCCTCAATCGCTTCTACAACGCGGATTCGGCGCCCACCGTCACCGGCTGGGAACACCTGGGCACAGAGCCGTTACGCTCCCAGCGCCTGCCGGACGCGCTGCTGAGCAACTTCGGCGAGCAGGATTGGACGCCGGGCGTGCTCGACCAGGATGCCGGGCTCTATACGGTGGGTACCGGCGAGAGCAAAAAACGCGGTTATGGCGTGCATAATCAGTTCCCGCTCACCCCGTCAAGGCTGATGCATGAGAGTTGGAAAACCGACTTTCAGGAACTCACGGCGACCCGGCAGGCGCGCTTCTGGAAAGACCATGGCGACGACTACCGCATGGCCTTGAAGGGCAATTTTGTCGCCCAGGCGCGCCAGCAACGCATGGCGTACGAAAAGGCTTCGCCGGCCGAACGTGAGAAAATGCCGCCTGAGCAGCGGTTTACCCATGACGACTATCAGTGGGTGATGGGAGCCGCGTCCAACCTGCCACTGAAGGAGCATCGGCCCCTGACCGTCGAACAGCTGAAGGCGACGGCTCCGGTCAAGGTGTCGACCCACGTGTTTGATATCAACGGCTTTCAATCCAGCGATATCCTGCGCTTTACCGGCCACGACGAGGCGTATCGATCGGTGCGCGACCGTCGCGACGGCGTGCAGATCCTCTACATTCCAGGCCATCAACCGGCCTTTCTTCGCTTCGATTCCCTGGAAAAAATGGACCAATGGGTCGCCGAGCAAGGCAAGGACCCCGATAAGCTCAAGGCGCTGGCATCACATTTTTCGCTCAGAGATCGGCAGGACAACGACAACGGTTTCTGGACAGGCTTGAAGACGTTTTTCACCGGCGACGATCAATCGAACAAAGGCGTGGACCGCGCCTTGAAGTACCTGGGCAGCGGGTACTGGGACAATCTCGAAGGCACCGTGATCGATCAAGCCAATGTGCGCATTCAGGGCGATGTATTCAGCGCCATGACGGACGCGGCCCGCAAACGCATGACCAGCGATACGGACATCGCGATCAAATCCAACAGCGAGGTGACCCGTGATACCTGGCTGAACGATGTGACCGCAGCGGCGGGCCTGGTGACCAAGCTGGCGGTGATTGGCGAGCCGGTGGTCGTGGGCATCGCCGCCGCCACCGGTCTTGCAGAAACGGCGTTGGGCGCAGAGAAAGCCTATTCCGGCGATACCCAGGCGGAACGCAGGCAGGGCGCATCCGCGGCGCTGGACGGTGTGCTCAATACGTTGTTCGCTGTCGCGGGCGGCACGGACCCGGTGGCCAGCGACCCGTTTGAACTGCCGCGCGAACGCCCCGCCGTCCTCCCGCTGCGCAACGAAGTGTTTTCAGACGGCCAGCGCGCCCAGGTGATTGACCACGCCCTGACGCCGAATGCCTACACCCTGCCCCGAACCAACGGCTACGACCTGATCGACGGTGACAGGATCTATCGCTATCGAGACTCCCGGCCTGGGGAGCTGACCGACCTCCAAGCGCAGGAGCCTGCCCAGCCCCTGGACGATTTCGAGGCGATTTGCCCGGCCCCCGCGGCGGGGCGGCGTGTCCGGCGCGGCGCCAACGACGAATGCTTCGCCAAAATCCTTAACGACCTGCCCGAGCCCAAGGCACAGCTGCAGGCCCTGGAGCATGTGCGGCTGTTCCCCTCCAAGCCCAGTTTGTTCAGCAAGGACCGCTGGGTGATCCACGAAAAACGCCTGCATAAAATGCTTGAAACCGACATCGGCTCACAACTGGTGCCGGTCAACGACGCCAAGCGCATCACCTATAAACGCCAGGTCCGCGGCAAGCTCGTGGCCGACCCGGGCTTTGGGTTCTATCCAGGCAACACCTTGGGGCCACTCGCGGAACAGACGCGGGTGGTCAAGCTGAACAAGATCAGCGAAGCCGTTGACGACCAGCGTCAACTGAGGGCCGTGGTCGTCACCAGCGGTACCCAGCCCTACCTGGTCGTGGAAGCGGACACCGCCGAGTTCTACTATGCCCCGCTGGACAAAAAACAGACCGGCGATATCACGTTCAAAAAGTGCAGCCCCACCGAATTGGACCTGGTGCAAGGCTACCGACAGTTCCTGGGCTTGAACCACAGCACCCAGGCCCTGGATGCCGATTTCATCGCACTGCCCAAGCTCAAGGGCGTGTACCCGCAGCTCGAAGCGGCGGGCTATGCAAAAGCCGATGTGGATGAACTCAAACAGCTGTGCAAAGCGTTGACCGATGAGCAGCAGCGGGAAGTGGTCTACCAGCTGCAGCGGGCCAAAGCCATCACCCCGCCTGACGTTGCACTGCGGCCACAGCAGGTTTCAGCGCTGGAAAAACCGGCGGACTTTGCCCGCTGGCCCGCCGCCCGGCAGAACCGGTTTTACGCCGAGAACGCCAAGGCCCAGGTCCAGCAAGCGCTCAAGGCTACCGGGCTCGGCCCTGGCAACCAGCTGCGTTCGGCGAATGACCTGGCCCGGGCGGATGCGGCTGACATGACGCTCAACTGGCTGCGCCGTACCGCCGACTTGCGCGCGCCGAACGGCCCCGACCTGATCATGAAGACCGGTGCCGGCAACTGCGGCGAAATGGCGCTGCTGTCCAGGGACATCATCGGCAAGAGTGGCGGCAAGGCGGCAGAATGGCGCGCGGGCGACGCGCACGCGTTCACCGTGATCGGCGGCCCACCCGGCCCGGTCAGCGCGACAACCGACTTCGCCGGACCAGCCTGGGCCGATGCCTGGGTCGTCGACCCTTGGGCGGACATCGCCTGCCCTGCGTCTGAGTACACGCAGCAACTGCAGGCCACCATGGCCAAATGGGACGCCGCCGGCTTGAAGATTCGTCAAGGCGGCCAAGCCAATATGAGCCCCCTCGACCCGGACTGGATCGACACCCTGGTCAAGCAACCGAAGCGCCCTTACGAGCTGTCGCGCCCCCGGAACGCGAAGGTCCCGGCAGTACGCCCGCCATCATTGCAACCGGCCGCCCCTGTCCACGTGGCCATGGGCGAATCGACCACCCTCAGCAATAACCACGCCCCCCTGTCGACCCGCAGCCTGAGCGACTGCTCGGCGCTGGCGGTACTCAGCGACTGGAATGGCAGCACCTACCAGACCCGTACGCTGATGCACCTGACCGGCAGCAACCTGGAACTGGGCCTGCGCGATGGCAACGCCCAGCAACTGCTGGACAACCTGTTGGCGTCATTGAACAAAGGGGGGCGCGTGATACTGGTCGGCGGGGTCAACACCCAATCCACTCAGGGGTTGGCCACGGTTATCGGACAAACGCTCAATGGGCAGCAGCCCCTCAACGCGTTGCTCAAGGAGCGGCCGGGGGTCACGGTGACGATTGCCAGCTCAGCGGGTATTACTGTCAACGCCGATGGCACCTTCGAGCTGATCGAAGGCACCGGCAAGGGGGTACTGCCCCCCGAAGAGCTGCGCGCCATCTTCGACCGCATCGATTGAGAGGTTCAGCCACACGCCTTTCACCGGCGATGGTGGCCAGCACCGCCGGCTACCGTCACCGGTGCAGTGGGTCAAAGCTTGGCGATGGACACTTCGGTCGACTTCACAAACGCGATCACTTCACTGCCGACCTTCAATTCCAGGTCCCGCACCGAGCGAGTGGTGATGACTGAGGTGACAATCCCGGACGCGGTTTGCACGTCGATTTCAGAGACCACCTCCCCGAGCAGAATTTCCTTGATTACGCCCTTGAACTGGTTGCGCACGTTGATCGCTTTAATGGTCATGTCGGCTTTCCTTTTGGCTGTTGGGTCAATCCGCACGAATGCGCAGGCCCTCAAAATGCGCCAACCGCAAAGACATTAAAAGGAATATATAACTCTTTATTTATTCTATTTGGAAATATACAAGCTGTTGCACCACCGACACTTGATCAACAGTTTGCCCCTCTCACAACAGCCTTGGCCCTTCGAAGCCCCGTAAATACGCGTGCAAACGAGATGGCACAGAGACTGCATATTCCTGAAAAGCATGATGGAACATGCCATTTCATTTTTATGAATATAAGAAAAGCCCTCTCTCAACGCCTTGCCGGAGCTGTTCCATGAAACCCTTCACTCAACGCTTACTCGGCGCCTGCGCGCTGGTCCTGTGCCTGCAACCCCTGGCCCAGGCCGCCGAAGCCGACCCTGTCGAAGTCAACCTGGACTATGCCTACTATTCGCCCGTCAGCCTGGTGCTCAAGCATTTCGGCTGGCTGGAACAAGCCTTGCCGCACTCCAAGGTGGGCTGGGTATTGAGCCAGGGCAGCAACCGGTCCCTGGAATACCTCAACAGCGGCGGCGTGGACTTTGCCTCCTCCGCCAGCCTGTCGGCGGTATTGAGCCGGGCCAACGGCAGCCCGATCAAATCGGTGTACGTCTACAGTCGCGCCGAATGGACCGCCCTGGTGGTGCGCAAGGACTCGCCATTCAAGAGCGTCACCGACCTCAAGGGCAAGAAAATCGCCGCCACCAAAGGCACCGACCCTTACCTGTTCACGCTGCGCAGCCTGCAACAAGCCGGGTTGAAGAAGGACGATGTGGAGCTGGTGCACCTGCAGCACCCCGACGGCCGCACGGCCCTGGAGAAAGGTGACGTGGACGCCTGGGCCGGTCTCGACCCGCACATGGCCGCCAGCGAAATCCAGGCCGGTTCGCGCCTGCTGTACCGCAACAAGGCGTTCAACAGTTACGGCGTCGTCAGCGTGACCGAGAAGTTCGCCAAGGAGCATCCACAGACCATCACCAAAGTGCTCGGCGCTTATGAAAAGGCCCGGGATTGGGCGGTGAAGCACCCGGATGAGTTCGCCAAGCTGCTCGCCGACGAGTCCGGCCTGCCGTTGGAAGTGGCCAAGCTGCAACTGTCGCGTACGGATCTGAGTACACCGTTCTTGAGCAGCAAGGATGTGCTGTCGTCCAAGGCTGCCGCACCGATCCTGGTGTCCGAAGCGTTGGTGCGCAAAGGCGTGAATGTGGACCAGGTGATCGACCAGTTGATCGACACCTCGTTCGGCCACTGAGGAACCCGTGATGACCAGCAAAACCCAAGCACTCCCCCTGGCCACGCCCGTGGCGATCAACCGCAGTGCCTGGCCAAGGCGGCTCAAGGGCCTGGTGTTGCCGGTGCTGATCCTACTGGTGCTGGAGGCGGTGGTACGCGTGGGTTGGCTGCCGTCCTACCAGATGCCGGCGCCCAGCGAGATTGCCGTGACCCTGACGGACCTGGCCGAAGGCGCACTGTGGAAACACATCAGCGCCAGCCTCGGCCGGGTGTTGCTCGGGTTTACCATCGGCGCCAGCCTGGCCCTGGGATTCGCCGCCTGGGTCGGGTTGAGCCGTGAGGCCGAAGCCTATCTGGAACCGACCTTCGCCGGCTTGCGCTCGATCCCCAGCCTGGCCTGGGTGCCGCTGTTGTTGCTGTGGCTGGGCATCGATGAAACCTCGAAAATCGTGCTGATCGCGATCGGCGCGTTTTTCCCGGTGTACCTCAATGGCGTCGCGGCAATACGCGATATCGACCGCAAGCTGGTGGAGGTCGGGCAAATGTATGGGTTCAGCCGACGGCGCCTGGTACGTCGCATCCTGTTGCCTGCCGCCCTGCCCGGTCTGTTCACCGGGTTGCGCAGCGGCTTGAGCCTGGCGTGGATGTTCCTGGTGGCAGCCGAGTTGATCGCAGCCACCAAGGGCCTGGGTTACCTGCTCAGCGATGGGCGGGAAACCTCACGGCCAGACATCGTGCTCGCAGCGATCATCGTATTGGCGCTATTGGGCAAGGTCAGCGATGGCTTGCTCGCCACCCTGGAGAAACGCTGCCTGGCCTGGCGTGACACCTTCAACGGCCAAGGCACGGAGCGATAGGCATGCAACCTTTATTGGATATTCGCGTGGCGCGTAAAAACTTCGCCAGCACCACGGTCTTGAGAGATGTGCACCTGGCCCTGCAGCCGCGTGAAGCCGTGAGCCTGCTCGGCCCCAGCGGTTGCGGCAAAAGTACCTTGCTGCGCATCGTCGCCGGGCTGGAAACCGACTTCCAGGGCGAGTTGCGCAGCCCTGAAGGTGAAGTGGCGTTTGTGTTCCAGGAACCCCGGCTGATGCCCTGGCTCACGGTGGAACAGAACATCGGCTTCAGCGACGACCAGCACTACGACCGGGCCTGGGTGACGCAGTTGATCGAGGAAGTCGGCCTCACGGGCTTTGCCCAGGCGCTGCCCAAGGCACTGTCCGGGGGCATGGCGCAACGGGTGGCGATCGCACGCGGCTTGTATTCGCGACCACAGGTGCTCTTGCTGGATGAGCCGTTCAGCGCGGTGGATGCGTTTACCCGCATGAAGCTGCAAGACCTGTTGCTGCAACTGGCTGCGCACCATGCCATTGCTTTGTTGCTGGTGACCCATGATGTGGATGAGGCGCTCTACCTGAGTGATCGGGTATTGGTGATGGACAACCGGCCGAGCAGCATTCGCCAGGAACTGGCGGTGGACTTGCCGCACCCAAGGGACCGGCGTGATCCGTTGTTGGCGCAGCTCAAGGCGTTGTCGCTGACGCACCTGCAGCGCGCTCATGTGATCTAGGCGTTCTTGCGCAACGTTACCCAATACCGTGTCCGCGCCTGCACCTCAAGCCCCAGGGTCGAGGCCAGCAGGTTGAGGACGCGGTCGGTGTCATCCAGGCGAAAACTCCCCGTGACCCGCAACGTCTCCAGGCTCGGATCCCAGCGCAACACACCTGGCCGATAACGTGCCAGTTCGCGCAAAAAGTCCCCCAGCGCCTGGTTCTGGGCGGTCAGTACACCGTCGCGCCATCCCAATTGCAGCACGTCAAACGGCGCCCATGCACCCAGTCCGCCAGCGTTCAACGGCGCCTGCTGGCCACCCGGCAACGTCGCCAACCTGCCGCTCAAGTCGCGCACCTGCACCGCGCCCTTCAGGACCGACACCCGGCAGCCAGCGGCCAGTTGCCGCACACACACCTCGGCCTGGCTGACCCGCAGTTGCCCGTAGCCTGTGTCCAGCGTGAGGGCGGCCGCGCCGGGCACGTTCAAGGCCAGTTCCCCTTCCACCAAGGTGATACGCCGTTGCGCCAGGTCCACGTCCACCGCGGTGGCGGTATTGAGCTGCAGGCTGGCGCCGTCGGCCAGGGACAGGCGCTTGCGCTCGCCGGTGGCGGTGTGCAGGTCGGCACGCCAGACCTCGATAGGCAACTGGCGGCTGATCAACCAGGCGGTCGGCAGCAGCGCCGCCACGCCCAGCGCACGCTTGAGCAACACGCGCCGCCCCGGTTGCGGGCGGTCGAGGCTGGCCATCGCCAATGCCTGGGGCAACTCACTGAAGCGCTGGCGCAGGGATTGGGCTTTTTGCCAGGTCTGTTCATGCTGCGGGTGGCTGTCACGCCAGTGCTGCAGCGCGACGTGATCGCGCTCGGTGGCAGCGCCGGATTCCAGCAGCGCCAGCCACTGGGCAGCGGCGCGCGCAATCTCACGGTTCACAGGTCCACCAACAGGCAATGCTCATACGCCTGCGCCATGTAGCGTTTCACCGTGCGCTCCGACACCTCCAGCCGCTCGGCGATCTCGCGATAACCCAAGCCTTCGAGCTGACTCCAGAGAAACGCGCGGCGCACCAGCACCGGCAAGCCGTCGAGCAGTTCATCCAGGGCTTGCAAGGTTTCCAGCACCAGCCAGCGCTGCTCGGGCGACGGCACACAGGCTTCGGGCAGGTTCGCCAGGGCGTTCAGGTAAGCCTGTTCCAGGCTGCGCCGCTGATGAAAATTGACCAGTAGGCGCTTGCCCACCGTCACCAGATAAGCCCGTGGCTCCTGCATCTGCGCAATCGGCTGGGCACTGGCGAGCACCCGCAAAAAGGTGTCCTGACTCAGGTCCGCTGCATCCCAGGCATTGCCCAGGCGCCGCCGCAGCCAGCTTTCCAGCCAGCCGCGATGCTCACGGTACAGGCTCGACAGGGTCAGTTCGGGGGCGTGCGTCGGGACAACAGCATCATTCATGGCAACCACCTGCACGGCGCGATTGAGTCTCAAATGAGATTCATTCTATTTAATATCCTGCCGTGACACCATGATCTTTTCAACATTGGGTTTAGAGCGTTACAGCGTTCTGGCGCGGCAAGTCACGTTTTGGCCCCCTGTGCGCCATGCCGATCCTCCAAAGATCAGGGAAGCCCGAGCGCGAACACGCCGGTGCGTACAATCGAAACTTTACTCTTTGTCTTGTTATGGATATTTTATCCAGACACTCCAACAAGGCCCGTCTCATGCTCACGTCCACTTACCAAGACGTCATCGCCGCCGCTGAACGCCTGGAAGGCTTCGCCCATCGCACCCCGGTATTCACCTCACGCACCCTCGACGCCGAGACCGGCGCCCAGGTCTTCATCAAGTGCGAGAACCTGCAACGGGGTGGCTCGTTCAAGTTTCGCGGCGCGTTCAATGCCCTTTCGCAGTTTGACCCGCAGCAGCGCAAGGCCGGGGTGGTGGCGTTTTCTTCGGGTAACCATGCCCAGGGCATTGCCTTGGCGGCGGGCCTGCTCGGCATACCAGCGACCCTCGTGATGCCCACCGATGCGCCCGCCGCCAAGGTCGCGGCCACTCGGGGCTATGGCGCCAGCGTGGTGCTGTATGACCGTTTCAGCGAGGACCGCGAGCAGATCGGCCGTACCCTGGCCGCAGAGCACGGCCTGACCCTGATCCCACCCTATGACCATCCTGATGTACTCGCGGGGCAAGGCACCGCGGCCAAGGAGTTGCTGGAATTCACCGGCCCGCTGGATGCGTTGTTCGTGGGCCTGGGCGGTGGCGGCATGCTCTCGGGCACCGCCCTGAGTACCCGCGCCCTGGCACCCGATTGCCTGCTCTACGGTGTCGAGCCCGAGGCCGGGAATGACGGCCAACGCTCGTTTCGCAGCGGCAGCATCGTGCATATCGACACCCCCGCGACCATCGCCGACGGTGCCCAGACCCAGCACCTGGGCAACTGCACCTTCCCAATCATCCGCGACAAGGTGGACGACATTCTTACCGTCACCGACGCGCAACTGGTGGCAGAAATGAAGTTCTTCATGCAGCGCATGAAGATGGTGGTGGAGCCCACCGGCTGCCTGGGCCTGGCGGCGTTGCGCCAACTGGGCAAGCGGTTCAAGGGCCAGCGCGTGGGCATTATCGTCACCGGCGGCAACGTGGATATCGAGCGATACGCCGCCCTGCTCCGCGAGGCCCCATGAAGATCATCCAGACATCGAGTGCGGCCAAACCGGCCGGCCATTACGCCCAGGCGATCGGTCACGCCGGCACCCTGTATATCTCCGGGCAACTGCCGGTGAGCGCCGATGGGCGCCATCACCCCGAGGCGTCGTTCGCCGCACAGGCCCAGGTGGCGCTGGAGAACCTGTTGGCCATCTTGAAGGCAGCGGGCGGCTCGCCACAGGACCTGGTGAAAGTCACGGTGTATGTGGTCGGGGTCCAGCACTGGGCTGAATTCGACCAGCTCTACGCCGCCGCATTGGGCGAGCACCGCCCTGCCCGCGCCGTGGTGCCGGTACCTCAATTGCACCACGGTTATCAGGTCGAGATCGAAGCGCTGGCGCGCTACTTGGCGTAGGTATAGACCGCCGCGCGCGACACACCCAGGTGCGAGGCCACGGTTTCCATGGCACGGCGAATGTCGAGGCAACCCGAGTCTTTCAACTCCTGCATCAACACGCGTCGATCTGCGGTCTTCAACGCGCGCGGCGTGGTTGCCAGGCGGGCGGCGAACTGGTCGATGCGTGCACGGATCGCATCGGCGCCGGAGGGATCGAGAGACTCGCCGAGCTTGTCGCCACTGACCGAACCGAACTGCTCCAGCAGGCCCTGCAAACCACGAAACAGCGTGAGGTCGACATTCAGGCACAGGGCGGCGACGTACTGGCCGCGAGCGTCCTTGATGCCGATCGACGTGCTTTTGACCTGGCGCCCATCGGCGAACTGGTTCTGGTAATTGGCAATGACCTGCGGGTAGTCCGGGTCGGCGATACGTGCCAGACCCAACTCGGTGGCCGGGTCACCGGGGGCACGCCCGGAGAGGTTGTTATGGATGGCCAGGATCGCGTGCTGCGGGTCGCGCAAGTCGTGCAGCACCACTTCGCAGAACGGGCTGAAGGTTTTGCTCAAGCCTTCGGCAATCTGTTCGAGCTGGCTGATCAGGGTGGTGTCTTGGAGAGAGGTCTTTTTCATGCAAGACAACATATCCAGTCCTGGACAGGGCGTCAATTTGAACCCTGCCCTTCACTTCACAGCCCGCGACATCCAATGGGCACCGGGCAGCGACCGAAAACCGCACATCTTGTCCGTTGACCACTGGAACCACACCCCATATAGTGTGCCCACAAACAAAACAGACCACTACATAGTGTGCAGCATCGGTATTTATCGACCACACTACGCGCAGTATTTCAATGCCTAGTAGCCTGCAAATCACCTATTTTTGGACGGGTTCACATGCCGTCAGAACAGACCAGGAAGGAGTATTTCGATGCTGAGTTGGGATGAAGTCGACAACGAGGACACCGGTGCAGCGGTGATCAAGGGCGCCAACGCCGGCCACGCCAGCGAAGCCAACATGGACCGCCTCGACGGTGCCGGCGCCGCTGCAGCCATCGAAGCCCGCGCCGTCACCGCCAGTGACTCCGCCGCCATCGTGCGCGCCAAGGCGGCCCTGGACAAACTCGACATCGCCGAAGGCCTCGCCGAACTCGAAGGCGCTTCCGCCCGCGTCGCTGTTGACGAAAAACGCATGATCAACTGCCGCGCCGACCTCAACCAACTCGTGCCCTTCAAGTACGACTGGGCCTGGCAGAAGTACCTCGACGGCTGCGCCAACCACTGGATGCCGCAAGAGGTCAACATGACCGCCGACATCGCCCTGTGGAAAAACCCCGAAGGCCTGACCGACGACGAGCGCCGCATCGTCATGCGCAACCTGGGCTTCTTCTCCACTGCCGACTCCCTGGTTGCCAACAACCTGGTCCTGGCCGTGTACCGCCTGATCACCAACCCGGAGTGCCGCCAGTACATCCTGCGCCAGGCCTTCGAAGAAGCGATCCACACCCACGCTTACCAGTACTGCATCGAATCGTTGGCCATGGATGAAGGCGAGATCTTCAACATGTACCACGAGATCCCATCGGTGGCGAAAAAAGCCGCCTGGGGCCTGAAGTACACCCGTTCGATCTCCGATCCGAAGTTCGAAACCGGCACCGTCGACACCGACAAGGAACTGCTGCGCAACCTGGTCGCCTACTACTGCGTGCTGGAAGGCATCTTCTTCTACTGCGGCTTCACCCAGATCCTGTCCATGGGCCGCCGCAACAAGATGACCGGCGTCGCCGAACAGTTCCAATACATCCTGCGCGACGAGTCGATGCACCTGAACTTCGGTATCGATGTGATCAACCAGATCAAAATCGAAAACCCACATTTGTGGGATGCCGAGATGAAGGAAGAAGCGACCCAGATGATCCTGCAAGGGACGCAGCTGGAGATCGAATATGCGCGCGATACCATGCCGCGCGGCGTGCTGGGTATGAACGCGGCGATGATGGAGGATTACCTCAAGTTCATCGCTAACCGTCGCCTGTCGCAGATTGGTTTGAAGGAAGAGTATCCAGGGACCACTAACCCGTTCCCGTGGATGAGCGAGATCATGGACTTGAAGAAAGAGAAGAATTTCTTTGAGACCCGGGTAATCGAGTACCAGACCGGCGGCGCGCTGAGCTGGGACTAAGCCCTACCCTGGGCCATGTTCAACTTGACGGAAACGCTGTCAAGAACCGTGAAATGTCGTACTCCAGTGGTGCGACATTTCACGCCAGGCTGTCGCGGTTACGAAGCGCATTCTGCATCTCGAGAGCCTGGTCGAGCGTGCGCTGCAGCTCGTCATCATTCCAGGGTTTGCTGATATAGCGGTAAACGTACCCATCGCTGATTGCCTGAGTAATCATGCTCATGTCGGCATAGCCGGTGAGCAGGATATTCACGCATTCTGGATTGCGCCTATACACCTCGCGGAGCAGAGTCGGACCGTCCATCAACGGCATGCGCGCATCGCAAACGATCAAGTCGATAGAGTGCTGTTCGAAAAGACTCAGTGCCTGCGCGCCATTAGTCGCCAACAGCAAGTCATAAGGTTTGCCACGCAACAGGCGCCGGAGGCTGTTGAGGATACTTTCTTCATCATCCACCAGCATGACGGTGTAGCGTTTTACGCAGGAAGTGGGGGCGTTCATGATCAGCGTCCTTCGGCGGCAGAAGTAGCGAGGGCCTGCACCTGGGGCTGGCGTAATGGTAACCACGCCCGGAAGCAACTTCCCCTACCCGGCTCACTCTCGACGGTGAGCCGTCCATGGTGCTTGACGATGATGCTATACGACAACGACAGGCCCAGGCCCGAGCCCATGCCCACCGGCTTGGTGGTGAAGAACGGTTCGAATATCCGGTTCTGGATCTCAAGGGGGATACCATGGCCATTGTCGGCGATCTCAACGAACACACCGCCGTCCTCCCTTCCACTCCTGATGGTAATTTGGCCGTCGGCCCCCACAGCGTGGCTTGCGTTGATGAGCAAGTTCAGAAAGACCTGATTGATCTGTGAGCCCATGCATTCAATAGGCTCGATATCGCCGTAGCACTTGATCACCTGGGCCTTGAACTTGATCTCGTTCCAGATAACGTTAAGGGTGCTATCGAGCCCTTTGTGCAGATCGGCCAACTGCCATTCATAACTGTCGACATGGGAGAACTCGCGCAGGTCCTTGACGATGCGAGTGACCCGGTCGAGACCGTCGACCGATTCCACAAGCAGTTCGTCGATGTCCTGACGCATGAAGTCGTAATCCACCTTGTCACGCATCGCCGCCAGCTCGGGATGAGCATCGGCATGGCTTTCGTCACTCGCCTGCTCATAAGCTTCGAGCAGCGCGAAAATGTCCACGAGGTAACGACGCAGGCTGTTGACGTTGGAGCAGACAAAGCCGATCGGGTTATTGATCTCGTGGGCCACCCCCGCAGCCAGTTGCCCTATCGCCGCCATCTTCTCGGACTGCAGCAACTGCGCCTGCGCATCTTCGAGCCGCGCGATCAGCAGCGCCTGGGCGCCCTTTTCCTCTTCCAGCAGCTTGTTCAGGTGCGTCAGCTCGAGTTGACGGGCAGCGGTGTCGGTCGTATCACTGATGGCTAAGCCCACGCCCAGGCTGCTGCCATCGGCGTCTTGCACCGGGAAGAAAGTGCAATTCTGGTACATGTGCCGAACCAGTCCACTGATGGGCCGGGTGCTTTCGAAATTGAACAGGTGCGGCCGTTGCTGCCACGAAGTGAAAGCAAAGTTTTGCAGAGTGAGGACGCTGTTGATCTTCTGCCGGGTCCAGACCTCCGGTAGCTCAGGAAAGGCTTCGAACAGCGTACGGCCAACAAGTTCTTCGGCGCTGCGGCCGCTGTTGATGGACATGAAGTGGTTCGAGAACAGCACTTTGCAGTCCTTATCGACGAGCAGCACACCCATGTTGATGGCCGTGAGCATCGACTCAAGGGTTTCCCGGGAGATTGCCTTGCTGTCTGTCATGAGAGGTCCCTTCAAAGCTCGTCCAGCAAACGATCAATGGCCCGAACGACAACGCCTGCTGTACGTTCAGTGATGCAGATCAGCAAGTCGCAGGAGAATTGATGAGCCTCAACCTCGAAGCGGATTTCCAACACCATCGCAAGGTGTTCATTCAGGTTCAACTCATCCAGTGCGTTCGCTTCCTGATCCCTGTGGACGAGAATGGATGGCGCGTCATAGCTCACTTGAGTCGCCACCTGTTTTGCCAGGCCACTGATGCAGGCGCCGGTCAGAATGTTGGTGACATCGAGCATCAGCTCGTCCTGCTGGTCCAGACCGCCGCCCTTGTAGCCCAGCAGTTCGGCCAGTTCATCTGCCCCCATGCAGCCAAAGCACACGAACACTTCTCCGCGTAACTCCCCGAGGAAAGACTGGCGGGTGACGATCATGAAGCTTCGGCGCAGATGCTCCGGAATCGCCAGGTTATTCTGTTCCCGGATCAGCGGGTGAATAAAAGGAACCGAAAGCGTGACCATGGTATTGGTCAGCAGGGCCAGTCGCTCGGCCGCCTGCCCCATGGCGATATTCATCAGTTCCTGCAGGGCATCGCGTTGGTCTTCGGTGAGCTCGGCCAAGGTTTCCATCAAAGCACTCCTATGAGGTGTAAAGCTTCGAGTAGAGCTTCAGCCGTAACAGGCTTGGCCACGAAGGCAGCAGCGCCCAGGTTGAATACGAGTTGCCTGGCCCGGGGCTGGATGTCTGCGCTGATCACGACGACCACCACATTGGCGTCTTCGCGCTTGAGCGCCTCCAGGGTCTGGAAACCGTCCATGACGGGCATGGTGAGGTCGAGAAAAAGCAAATCGACCAAGCCCGCGTGATAGGCCTCCATCACCTCGGAGCCGTTACAGGCTTGGCGGACATCTTCGGTCAGTGATT
Organism: Pseudomonas gorinensis; assembly: GCF_042015035.1. Taxonomy (NCBI): domain Bacteria; kingdom Pseudomonadati; phylum Pseudomonadota; class Gammaproteobacteria; order Pseudomonadales; family Pseudomonadaceae; genus Pseudomonas; species Pseudomonas gorinensis. Next base: position 3,464,868 of record NZ_CP167125.1, on the reverse strand, counting down.
CTGGCAGGGCACGCAAGACCAACTTGCGGGACATGGATGAGTCATCGGCGATTAGAACTTTCATGGTGCACTCCACATTTATGAAGTGTCCTACGGCTTCAGTCGCGGCCGAAGAAACTACAATTTCTTTTATTCTTTCAAGCACTCTAGCGTGACAAATAGCAAAGAGCCATCAGGAAATCCTGATATTGCGTGAGTGTTTTGCGATATAGCGTCGATGATCAATGATCTGGGACGTCCACCTTATATAGTGGCGAGCGGGCTTGCCCCGCGTTGGGCTGCGAAGCGGCCCCCAAAACCAGGGCACTGCGGTGTGTCAGTTAAAAACACATCGCCTGTAAGGGGGCCGCTGCGCAGCCCAACGCGGGGCAAGCCCGCTCGCCACAACAAGCCCGCTCGCCACAGCAAGCCCGCTCGCCACAGGTGACTGTTGGCTCAGCCTTCCCACTTGCTCTGCGTTGTTCAGGAGGCCCAGGAAGCGACGCGCTCCGGCAGCAGGCCATACTGCTCAATCGCCCGCTGGCACACCCGCGGCTCCAGACTGCCCTGCTCTACCAACGCAGTGAGTGCAGCCAGCACAATGTGATGACGATCCACCTCAAAGAAATCGCGCAACGCCGCCCGTGTATCACTGCGTCCGAAACCATCGGTGCCGAGCACGGTGTAGCTGGAGTCCAGGTACGAACCGATCATCTGCGGCACCGCCCGCACGTAGTCAGATACCGCCACCACCGGCGCGCCCGTGGGCAAGCAGTCTGCCAGGTGACTGGTGCGTGCGGCCTGCAGCGGATGCAGGCGATTCCAGCGTTCCACCTCGCGCGCCTCGCGGGCCAGTTCGCTGAAGCTGGTGACGCTGAACACCTCGCTCGCCACCTGCCAATCATCTGCCAGCAACTGCGCCGCCGCCTGGGCTTCGCGCAACAACGTGCCGGAGCCCAGCAGGCGTACTTGAGCGGCGCTGGCGCCTTCCAGGCGATACAAGCCCTTGATAATTGCGCCCTCCACGCCCTGGGGCAGAGTCGGTTGCGGGTAGTTTTCGTTCATCAGGGTCACGTAGTAGAACTCGTCTACGTCGTGTTCGAGCATCTGGCGCATGCCATGGTCGAGGATCACCGCAAACTCGCCGGCAAAGGCCGGATCGTAGGCGCGGCAATTGGGCACCGTGGCGGCGGTCAGGTGACTGCTGCCGTCCTGGTGCTGCAAGCCTTCACCGCCCAGGGTGGTACGCCCGGCGGTGGCGCCGAGCAGGAAGCCGCGGGCACGCTGGTCAGCGGCGGCCCAGATCAGGTCCCCCACACGCTGAAAGCCAAACATCGAGTAATAGATGTAGAAGGGCAACATGCGCAGGCCGTGAACAGAGTAGCTGGTGGCTGCCGCGACCCAGGAACTGATGGCACTGGCCTCGCTGATGCCCTCTTCGAGGATTTGCCCGTCGGTGGCTTCGCGGTAACTGAGGATCGAGCCAATGTCTTCCGGCTCGTAGCGCTGGCCGACGCTGGAATAGATACCAATCTGCTTGAACAGGTTGGCCATGCCGAACGTCCGCGCCTCATCGGCAACGATGGGCACGATGCGCGGGCCGAGGGCCTTGTCCTTGAGCAGGTTGGTCAGCATGCGCACGAAGGCCATGGTGGTGGACATTTCCTTGCCGTCGGCGGCCGTGGCAAAACCGGCGTACCCCGTCACGGGAGGCACGGTAACCGGCGCGGCAAGCTGGCGGCGGCTGGGCACATAACCGCCCAGGGCCTGGCGCCGCTGGTGCAGGTAGCGCAGTTCAAGGCTGTCATCCGCCGGCTTGAAGAAACTCAGGGATTCGGCCTGCGCATCCGACAGGGGCAGTTGGAAGCGATTGCGAAAGGCGATCAGTGCTTCGCGATCAAGCTTCTTCTGTTGGTGGGTGGTCATCTTGCCCTGCCCGGCCTCGCCCATGCCGAAGCCCTTTTTGGTCTGGGCCAGGATCACCGTGGGCTTGCCCTTGACCCGACGCGCGGCGTGGTAGGCGGCGTGGATCTTGACCATGTCATGGCCGCCACGCTTGAGCCGGTCGATCTGTTCATCACTCATGCCCTCGACCAGAGCGGCCAGGGATGGGCTTTGGCCAAAAAAATGTTCGCGATTATAGGCGCCGTCCTTGGCCGCGAAGGTCTGGAATTGCCCGTCCACGGTGTGCGACAGGGTATCGACCAGCGCACCGTCGGCGTCGTTGGCGAGCAAGGCATCCCAGTCCGAGCCCCACACCAGCTTGATCACGTTCCAGCCCGCGCCACCGAACAAGGCCTCCAGTTCATCGATGATCCGCCCATTGCCGCGCACCGGGCCGTCGAGACGTTGCAGGTTGCAATTGACCACCCAGGTCAGGTTGTCGAGGCCTTCGCGGGCGGCCAGGGTCAGGGCCGACATGCTTTCCGGTTCGTCCATCTCGCCGTCGCCGAACACGCCCCACACATGGCGGTCGGTGGTGTCCTGCAAGCCGCGATGCTGCAGGTAGCGCATAAAGCGCGCCTGGAAAATCGAACTGATCGGGCCAATGCCCATGGAACCGGTGGGAAATTGCCAGAAGTCCGGCATCAACCACGGATGAGGGTAACTGGAGAGCCCCCGCGCACCGGCCTTGGCCCCGCCGATTTCCTGGCGATAGTGAGCCAGGTCCTGTTCGCTCAGGCGCCCTTCAAGGAAAGCGCGCGCATAGATACCGGGAGCGGAATGAGGTTGATAGAACACCAGGTCGCCGCCAAACCCGTCGTTGCGTGCGCGGAAAAAGTGGTTGAAGCCCACTTCGAACAAATCCGCCGCACTGGCGTAGCTGGCGATATGGCCGCCGAGCTCGCCATAGGCCTGGTTGGCGCGCACGACCATGGCCAAGGCATTCCAGCGCACCAACGAGGCCAGGCGCTCCTCGGTGGCCAGGTCACCGGGGAATGCCGGCTGCTGGTCGACGCTGATGCTGTTGACATAGGGCGTGCCGTGGCGCGGTTTCCAATCGATGTGGGGGGCACGGCCTTCGCGGGCCAGTAGGTCAAGGATCTGCCGTGCACGCGCGGGGCCGGCGTTGGCCACCAGTGAGGCCAGGGCATCGCGCCATTCGCTCAGTTCTTCGTCGTCCACTGCGGTGTGATTCACTGCACTCGCGAAACCATTCATGGGCACCTCCGGGCTTTTTTCCAGTTTATGTCGGCGACGGAGGATTTTTTGCCTATTTTCAGGCGCTGCAGCGCGCATTTTGAGCATGAATCACTGCCAATCAGATTTTTCCCAGCACGTTGTGCTCCAGCGCCGTGTCCATCCCTCACAAAAAAACCGCAACTGTGTTTAAAATGCCGCCCGCTCAATGAATGACGCTCAACGATGAACCCAGACGCACTCGCCACGCTGCATGCCCACCTGCTCACGGCCCTGGCCGACGCGCCCACAGAAACCCGCCGCCTGTTCCACGGCCGTGGCCGCTGCTGGCCGGGCCTGGAGCAACTGACGGTCGATTGGTTGCAAGGGGTGGTGCTGGTCGCGCTGTTCAAGGAACCGGAAACGGCGCAGCTGGATGCCTTGAAGCAGTGGTTGGGCACTTTCGAATGGGCGCGGTACGGCGTGCGCAGCGTCGCCTTGCAACACCGTTACCTGCCGCAAAGCACCACCGAATGGTTGTTCGGCGAAGCCGTCGACGCGTTGACGATCACCGAAGGCGGCCTGCGCTATTTGATCGACCTGGGGAAAAAACAGAACAGCGGTCTGTTCCTCGATATGCGCTACGGTCGCAATTGGGTGCGTGAGCAGGCCAAGGGCCAGCGGGTACTCAACCTGTTCGCCTACACCTGCGGTTTCTCCGTGGCCGCCATCGAAGGCGGTGCCGAGCATGTGGTGAACCTGGACATGGCCCGTGGCGCCCTCAGCCGTGGCCGCGACAACCATCGGCTGAACGGTCATGACCTGGGCAAAGTGACCTTCCTCGGCCACGACCTGTTCAAGTCCTGGGCCAAGGTGACGAATAGCGGCCCCTACGACCTGGTGATCATCGACCCGCCGTCCTTCCAGAAAGGCAGCTTCCTGTTGACCAAGGACTACCAGCGTGTGCTGCGCCGCCTGCCAGACTTGCTCACGGCACAGGGCACGGTGCTGGCATGCATGAACGATCCGGCGTTCGGCGAAGACTTCCTGATCGACAGCGTCACGCGCGAAGCACCGGGCCTGCGCTTTATCGAACGGCTGCAAAACCCGCCGGAATTTCCGGATATCGACGCGCAAAGTGGCCTGAAAGCGCTGGTGTTCCGCCAGGGCTGATGCTGAATCGTCCTACGCTTGCTACGCTAGGCAATACACCGGGGCGGTGAACCTTATCCCCCCCTTCCCGGTCGATACCTGCATTCCCTGGCCAGACTCGACGGTGTCACACCGTCGGCTGCCCCGTTTCACCTTTGGAGAACCGCCCGTGATATCGACCCTGCATGTAGCCAGACTGAAAGCCTGGGGCGCCCACGGCTTTACCGCCACCGGTGTGGTATTGGCCTTCCTGGCCACCCTGGCGCTGCTGGAAAACTCACCCAAGGCTTGCCTGCTATGGCTGGGCCTGGCGCTGGTGGTCGATGGCGTGGATGGCTCGCTGGCTCGGCGGGTGAATGTCAGCACAGTACTGCCCAGCTTTGACGGTTCGGTATTGGACCTGGTGATCGACTACCTGACCTACGTATTTATCCCGGCACTGTTTATCTATCGCTATATCGACCTGCCGGACTTCACCCACTTGTTCACGGTGTCGGTGATCCTGGTGTCGTCGTTGTTCTGCTTCTGCAACGTGAACATGAAGAGCAAGGACAACTACTTCGTCGGCTTCCCGGCCGCGTGGAATGTGGTTGCCCTCTGCGTGTATATCATCCAGCCAGACGCCTGGGTGACCTTGTTGACCGTGATCGGCCTGGCGCTGCTGACCGTGACGCCGATGAAGTTTTTGCATCCGTTCCGGGTCAAGCGCTTCATGCCGATCAACATCGCGGTGACCACGATCTGGTTGCTGTGCAGCTTTTTGATGGTGGTGGATTACCCCAATACCAACCCGTGGACATTCGGCTTGTGGTCGCTGATGTCGGCGTATTTCCTCGGGATTTGCATCTGGCGCACGGCGCTGGAGTGGCTGGGCACGCACAAATAGCCAAGCGGGCACGGTAAAACATGTGGGAGGGGGCTTGCCCCCGATGAGCATGGGTATCTACACAACTGTGTAGCAACCAACGCTAACCACGATGCGAAGCGAGCCGCTCTTGATCTTGCTTTAGATCTTGATCTTGATCTCAGGCGCCCCGTTAAACCACGCTGGCCGCAATTCGACAGTGATTTGGGGGGTAAACCGGCAGGGATGCCGGTTTAGCCGCCCCGCGCCATGGATGGCGCGTGGCGGCGGCCCCCCAAATCAATGTCGGATTGCGGGCACACCGAGCCTGGGCGAGGTGCCGAGTGGTGGGGCAAGAGCCCTTTTGGTTACTTTTGGCTGGGCCGGCATCCCGGGCTCTTTTCCAAAAGTGACCCGCTGTAAGAGCGGAACCCTAAGTTGCCGTTACCGCAGCAATGGATATGTACCTGATCCAATCCAAAAAAATGGTCGGCCCAGAGCCCGCCATCGGGGGCAAGCCCCCTCCCACATTTAGGTCGCGGTGCATCCGTTAGATAGCCGTCGCCCCCCGAGCAGTCACGGGAGCAAGCTCCCTCGCCACAGGTTCAGGGCCATGCCAAAGTTGTGTAGATACCCATGCCCCGATGAGGGTGTGTCAGTCAGCTTATCTGTCACTGATACACCCTCATCGGGAAAGCCACCTCCCACATTTGGTTCTGCGTACCTCAGGCAGGTAAGATGGCGGCCCTTCGCACAGCGCTTTTGCTGCGCCATGCCACCATTAAGCCCTGCCCAATGCCTTTCGAACTCAGCGTAGACCTCACCACCCTCGCCATTCTGGCCGTCGTGGCCTTTATCGCCGGCTTCATCGACGCCATCGCCGGCGGCGGTGGGTTGCTCACCACCCCGGCCCTGCTCACCGCGGGCATGCCGCCCCACCTGGTGTTGGGCACCAACAAGCTCAGTTCCACCTTCGGCTCGGCCACCGCCAGCTTCACCTTCTACCGACGCAAGCTGTTCCACCCGCGCCAATGGGTGCACGCCATCGTCGGCACCTTGGTCGGCGCACTGGCCGGGGCCGTGGTCGCCCACTACCTGCCCGCCGAAACCCTGAACAAGATGCTGCCGGTCATTGTCTTTGGCTGTGGCCTGTACCTGTTATTCGGCGGCACACCCAAGGCTGCGCTGGATGCCGATGCACCGATCAAGAAGAAATGGCAAAGCACCCAAGGCTTTGGCCTGGGTTTCTATGATGGCGTAGCCGGGCCAGGTACGGGCGCGTTCTGGACCGTGAGCACAATGCTGCTGCACCCCATCGACCTGGTGAAGGCCAGCGGCGTGGCGCGCAGCATGAACTTCGTCAGCAACGCGGCGGCGCTGTCGGTGTTTATCTTCAACGGCTCGGTGGATTGGATCGTCGGCCTGGCCATGGGCATCTCGGTGATGTGCGGCGCATTCTTTGGCGCACGCAGCGCAATCAGCGGCGGCGCCAAATTCATTCGCCCGGTGTTTATCACCGTGGTCCTTGGCCTGACTGTACGCCTAGCCTGGCAGCACTGGTTCAGCGTGGCCTAAGCGACGCGCGACGTACAGGTCGATCAGGTAGCGCGCAATCGAGCGTGACGCCGGCAACGGCGGCAGGTCGTGGATGTTGAACCACTGCGCGTCCTCGATTTCGTCAGCCTGGGGCACGATATCGCCGCCGGCGTACTCGGCATGGAAGCCCAGCATCATCGAGTGAGGGAACGGCCAGCACTGGCTGCCCATGTACTGGATGTTGCGCACCTCCACCTGCACTTCTTCGCGCACTTCACGGATCAAGCAGTCTTCGGCCGACTCACCCGGTTCGGCAAACCCCGCCAACGTGCTGTACACCCCAGGCACAAAGCGTGGCGAACGCGCCAGCAGGATCTCATCACCACGGGTCACCAGCACGATCATGCTTGGCGAGATACGCGGGTAGCTGCGCAGGTCACAGGCCTCACAGAACATCGCTCGCTCACGGGGCACCTGGACCATGGCCTGCCCGCAACTCCCGCAGAACCGGTGTTCCCGGGCCCAGGTACCGATCTGCGCGGCATAGCCCAACACTTTGTAAAGCCGGTGATCACCTTGCAACATGAAGCCGCGCAGGCCCTGCCAACTGCAGCCGGGGACCTCGCTGGCGGCGTTGAGCTCCAGCAGGTACACCGGCTCGCCGTCGAGGTGGCCGATACCGTGTTCGGCGAACACCGAAAGGTCTTGGCGCTTGAGCCATTCCCGTGGGAACAGCGGGCCGTTGGTGTCATGCAAAAAGCCGTCGCGGCTGCGGACGACAGCCCAGCCGCCGGGGGTTTGGTTGTCCAGCAGCGTAGTGGTAATCCAGCCTGGGGTCATGTCAGTCAATCCACGAATTCGGGTTTCTGCTTGCTCATATGGGCCGCGATGGCCACGCGCAGGTCGTTGGATTGCAACATAGCCGAGTTCCAGGTGGCAACGTATTCCAGGCCGTCATTGACCGTATGGTCACGCATGTAGCTGATCATGGCCTTGGTACCGGTCACGGCGATCGGCGATTTGGCGGCGATTTCATGGGCGATTTCCAGGACGCCGGCCAACAGGCTTTGCTGGTCGGCATACACGCGATTGACCAGGCCGATGCTGCGCGCTTCCTCGGCACCGAACGCGCGGCCGGTATAGGCCAGCTCACGCAGCATGCCGTCGCCGATAATGCGCGGCAGGCGTTGCAGGGTGCCGACGTCAGCGGCCATGCCGATGTCGATTTCCTTGATGGAGAATTGCGCGTCCTCGGCGGCGTAACGCATGTCGCAGGCGCTGATCAGGTCGATGGCCCCCCCAATGCAGTAACCCTGGATCGCCGCCAGCACCGGCTTGCGGCAGTTGTCGACGGCGTTGAACGAGGCTTGCAACTCAAGGATCTTGCGGCGCAGCAGGCGTGCGTTACGGCCCACGTCCTTGCCGAACGCATTGGCCACCGAGGCCAGCATCATCAGGTCGATACCGGACGAAAAGTGCTTGCCGGCACCGCTGAGTACCACGGCGCGCACGGCGTCGGTGTCTTCCACCCATTGGAAGATATCGATGATCTCGGTCCAGAACGCCGCGTTCATCGCGTTGATCTTTTCCGGGCGGTTGATCTGCACATGGGCAACGTTACCGATGAGTTCGACGACGAAAGCTTGGTATTCGGACATGGCAGTGATCCCTGGCTGGCGATTGAGAAAGGCCAGACTATAACAAGGGTGCACAAGGGCGCATCGGCCAAAAACAGGACTGGTAAAAGCCATTGAATGCAGTGGCGCAGGGTTGACGGCACGCCGATACATTTCATCCAGGCCCGACGGTTTATCGGCTATACACTCTGGGGCACTGTCTGGAGTCGTTTATGCCGTCCACGTTTCGCTCATCGTTGATTCTGGCCCTGGTGGTCGTGTTCACCGGCATTGGCGCCGGCCTGGGCGGGATGCTCCTGGCGTTGCTGCTGCATGGCATTCAACACCTGGCCTACGGCTACAGCCTCGACAGCCTGGTCGGGCATGAAACCTTTCTGCGGGGTGTCACTGCCGCGCCCCCCGAGCGGCGCTTGCAGGTATTGGTGGTGTGCGGCCTGGTCGCCGGCCTGGGTTGGTGGGCCGTGTATCGCTATGGTCGCCCGCTGGTGAGCATCAAGCAGGCGGTGTCACCCACGATGCCGATCATGCCGCCCAAGACCACCCTCGCCCACGCCCTGTTGCAGATCGTCACCGTGGCGCTGGGATCGCCCCTGGGCCGTGAAGTGGCGCCGCGCGAGGTCGGCGCACTGGCCGGCAGTTGGTTGTCGCAACGCGCGCGGCTGACCCCGGACATGCACCGTTTGATCGTTGCCTGTGGCGCGGGCGCGGGCCTGGCGGCGGTGTACAACGTGCCGCTGGGCGGCGCGGTGTTTGTGCTGGAGGTGCTGGTGGGCGCGTTCAGTTGGCCCGCGGCGCTGATCGCCCTGGCGACCTCGGCCATTGGTGCGGCCGTGGCCTGGATCGGGTTGGGAGCGGAGGCGCAGTACGTGGTGCCGCATTTTGTCCTGAGCCCGGCATTGATCGCCTGGGCCGTGGTCTGCGGGCCGCTGTTTGGCATGGCCGCCTACGGTTTCACGCGCCTGACCGGCGCCGCGCGGGCGAACGCCGCGCGCGGCTGGCGCCTGCCGGTGCTGTGCTTGATTAATTTCACGCTCATCGGCGGCCTGGCGATGCTGCTGCCGCAAATCCTCGGCAATGGCAAAGGCCCGGCGCAATTGGGCTTCGACAATGAACTGACGATCGGCCTGGCCGCGCTGTTGCTGCTGGTCAAGGTGCTGATCACCACCAGCAGCCTGCGCGCCGGAGCCGAGGGCGGGCTGTTGACGCCCGGCCTGGCCAACGGCGCGCTACTGGCGATTATCCTCGGCGGCGCCTGGAGCCTGGCGTGGCCAGGGGTGCCGTTGGGGGCTTTCGCGATCATCGGCGCGGCCGCTTTCCTGGCCGCCAGCATGAGCATGCCGCTGACAGCGATCGTGCTGGTGGCGGAATTCACCCGTATCGAGCATGACTTCCTGGTACCGATTATTCTCGCGGTGGTGGGTGCGGTCTGCGTGAGCAAGCTGTGCCAACGCTGGGAAAGTGCTGGAAAAAAGCCGGCCCAAGCGCCATCCTGCGCGCTTTAAGCCGCCCCATCAGCGGCGCTCGACGTTTAAGGACATGCCCATGCTCACCCAACCCCTCACCCCCGCCGATTTCGAATTTATCGAAGACACCCTGCTCCAGTACGGCGATGACCATTCGGTGCTGAACCTGGCTGAGCTCGACGGCTACTTCACGGCCTTGGTGTCCAGCCCGGCGCAGGTGGATATCGCCGAATGGTTCCCGGCGATCTGGGGTGGGCAAAACCCGGACTGGGAAAGCGCCGAGCAAGCCAAGCAGTTCCTCGAACTGTGCGTACGCCATATGAACGCCCTCGCCACACAGCTGGCCACCGATGCCCAGGGTTTCAAGGCGCGCTTCGATGACACCGAGCATCAGGGGCAAACCGTGACCCTCGCCGAAGAATGGTGCTTTGGCTATATCCGCGGTGCCGCGATCGGCAACTGGCCGGACCTGCCCGCTGAACAGGCCGCGAACCTGGAGAAAATCTCCTGGTGCGCCGAACAGGACAACTTCGAGTTGCCGGCCGACCTCGATGTACAGGCCCATCAGCAGCGCGCCAGCGCAATCGAACCGGCCGCCCGGGCGCTGCACGATTACTGGCTCGCCCAGCGCTAAGCCTCGACAAGCGTGGCGTCTATGCCCGATTATTCGGGTCCGCCCGTCGGCCACTCCGTACCACCTTGCCTTGAATCAGGAGCCTTGTACCTTGAGTTCGCAGAAAACCGTGACCGTTACACCGCCCAATTTCCCCCTCACTGGCAAGGTCGCGCCCCCCGGCTCCAAATCCATTACCAACCGCGCCCTGCTGCTGGCGGCCCTGGCCACCGGCACCAGCCGCCTGAGCGGCGCACTGAAGAGTGATGACACCCGGCACATGTCGGTGGCCCTGCGCCAGATGGGCGTGATCATCGATGAGCCGGACGACACCACCTTCGTGGTCACCGGTTCAGGCAAGCTGCAATTGCCGGCGCAACCGCTGTTCCTCGGCAACGCCGGCACCGCCATGCGCTTCCTCACCGCCGCCGTGGCCACCGTGCAAGGCACCGTGGTGCTGGACGGCGACGACTACATGCAAAAACGCCCGATCGGCCCGCTGCTGGCGACCCTGCGTGAGAACGGCATCCAGGTCGAGAGCCCGACCGGCTGCCCCCCGGTGACCGTGCACGGCGTCGGCAAGGTCCAGGCCAAGCGCTTCGAGATCGATGGCGGCTTGTCCAGCCAGTACGTCTCGGCCCTGCTGATGCTCGCAGCCTGCGGCGAAGCGCCGATTGAAGTGGCGCTGACCGGCAAGGATATCGGCGCCCGTGGGTATGTGGACCTGACCCTGGACTGCATGCGTGCGTTCGGCGCGCAGGTCGAGGTGGTCGACGACACGACCTGGCGCGTGGCCCCCACCGGCTACACCGCCCATGACTACCTGATCGAGCCCGATGCTTCCGCCGCCACGTACCTGTGGGCTGCCGAAGTGTTGACCGGCGGCCGCATCGACATCGGCGTGGCCGCGCAGGACTTCACCCAGCCGGACGCCAAGGCCCAGGCCGTGATTGCCCAGTTCCCGCACATGCAGGCCACGGTGGTCGGTTCGCAGATGCAGGATGCGATCCCCACCCTGGCCGTGCTGGCCGCGTTCAACAACACCCCGGTACGCTTCACCGAACTGGCCAACCTGCGGGTCAAGGAATGTGATCGGGTGCAGGCGCTGCATGACGGCCTGAACGAGATTCGTCCGGGCCTGGCGAGCATTGAAGGCGACGACTTGCTGGTCGCCGCCGACCCGGCGTTGGCCGGCACGTCGTGCAACGCCCTGATCGACACCCACGCCGACCATCGCATTGCCATGTGCTTTGCCCTCGCCGGGCTGAAGGTCTCGGGCATCAGGATTCAAGACCCGGACTGCGTGGCCAAGACCTATCCTGAGTACTGGAAGGCCTTGGGCAGCCTCGGTGTGGCGCTGACTTACTGAGGAAAACGCGTCGGAATGGGGAGGGAATGAACATGACGATTCGCCAACCCTGCCCACCCGGCGCCTGCGTCTGCGATCGCGAACAATTGCTGCAAGCCCCCGGCGCCGACCTGCGCATTCTCAGCCTGACCCGCCAGGAAGAAAAACGCCTGCTCGAACGCCTTGAAAACCTGCAGAACCTGCAAGACCTGGAACGTATGCAGCAGCGGATGTACGAACTGTTGGGCATTCGCGTGCACATCGCGCCGGGGCACACCGAGGTCAAGAGCATGCGCGGGATTCAGATCGTGATCGACGAACTGCCCGGCATGTGCCGCAAGACCCGACAATCGATCCCGGCGGCGATTCGTCGGGGCCTGGAGAAAAACCCGGAAATTGCCTACCGCCTGCTGGACGCCCACGATCTGTTTCGCGAAGGTTGAATCAACCGGCAACCGTCTCGGCCTCGAACAGTCTCTGCCCCACCGCCTTGGCCGTTTGCAGATGCGCGGTCGCCGCGCCATCTTCCGACTCCAGCAACAGCTCCGACGTCACCACCTGGGCCCCGCAGTAATCAAAGATCCCGTAGTCGATTTGCGTGCGCATCGCCTTGGCATAGCCATGTCGATCAAAGGCGCTTTCATCGGCGGCGCCCAGGGCCAGCAGGTGCACACGCAAGTGGTGCAGCTTTTTCACCACGGGCGTGGCGGGGCCGTAGTCGATTGCCCAGCCGTTGACGAAAACGCGGTCGACCCAGCCCTTGAGCAACGCCGGCATGGACCACCAGTAGATTGGGAACGCTATCACCAGCGCATCGGCACGGTCGATGCGCGCTTGTTCGGCCAATACGTCGGCCGGCGGCGTAGCGCGGATACGGTGCACCAGGTGATCGGCGGCGGCGTAGCGCGGGTTGAAGCCTTCGGCTGCGAGGTCGGCGATTTCGAAGCTGTGGCCCGCCGCAGTCAGCCCGGCAGCCACCTGCGCGGCCACGGCGTGGGTGAGCGATTGTGGGTCGTGATGGGCAACGACGATGAGTGCGTGCATGACTTTGACTCCCTTTCGGTTTAATCTACTTTTAGTAAGTTAACGCGGATAAGTTACTTTTGGTATATAAGCATGTCAAGCCCTGAATCCCCTGCCCCACGTCGTCGCCTGTCCCGTGAAGATCGCCTGCGCCAATTATTGGATGTGGCCTGGCAACTGGTGCGCGAGGAAGGCACCGAAGCGCTGACCCTGGGCCGCCTGGCGGAACTGGCGGGCGTGACCAAGCCGGTGGTCTACGACCATTTCGTCACCCGCGCCGGGTTGCTCGCCGCGCTGTATGAAGACTTCGACGGGCGTCAGACCCAGGTGTTTGCCGAGGCCCTCGACGCCAGCAGCACGACCTTGGAAGAGCGCGCAGGGGTGATTGCCTCGTGCTATGTCGATTGCGTGTTATTGCAGGGCCGGGAAATTCCGGGGGTGATTGCGGCACTGAGCAGCTCGCCGGAGCTGGAAGCGCTCAAGCGCAAATACGAGGCGATCTTTCTCGACAAATGCCGCGCCGCGCTGGCGCCCTTTGGCCAGGTATCACAGGCAGGATTGCGGGCGATGTTGGGTGCCGCGGAAGCGTTGTCCCACGCAGCCGCCAGTGGCGAAATCAGCCGTGAAGAGGCGCAACAGGAGTTGCTGGCGACGATTCTGGCGATGGTCAGTCGCTCACGGAGCTGAAGACTGGACGGGCTTGCCCTGATGCTGTCCAGTTAAGGCTTTTTTGTAGGAGCGAGCTTGCTCGCGAAGAACTCACAGGCGCCGCGTTGATTCAGGAAACACGCGTTATCGTTGAGGTTCTTCGCGAGCAAGCTCGCTCCTACAGAAAGAAGGCGATGTACGCTTAACTGAACGGCATTAGCGCAAACCCGCTCGCCACAAAAAATAGCCAACCCGGCCCAGGCTAGCGCCCCGCAACAAACAACTGGACCTTGCGCGCCAGTTGATCCAGGTGCCGATCGCGCTGTTTCTCGGCATCCACCATCGCGCGCTTGCCGTGCTTTTGCAGCAGGTAGGTATGGATCTGCCGCACCTCCAGCGAGCTGTAGATAGACGCTACATCCAGCACGCCCATCAGCCCATCGCTGGCGTAGCCGCGGGTGTTCATCAGCACCTGGGTGTCACGCGCGGCTCGCACTTGAAAACCCATGGCTTCGAACACCGGTACCTTCTCCACCGCACATGCCAGTTCGGCATGGGGATAGCGCGCCAGCACGTCCTGAAGCATTCCACGCGCCACGCCCTGGCGCCGAAAACCGGCTTGCACCGCCATGAACGCGATACCACACGCTTGAGGGTCATCTTTCATCGGTAAATACAGGCAAAAGCCAATCACCTGTTCGTCTTCCATCGCCACGACCAGCTCGACCGCAATCCCCTTCGATCCACCCAACGCCTCCAGGTACAGGTGCACCTCAAAGCCAATGGCGTACTGGTAGATGGTGTAGAGCAGGTTGCTCGGCGGCAGTGCCACACTGCTGATGTCGGTGAGGTTGTCCACCACCATCTGCAGGATCTGGCTGTTGATCGGCTCGGGGCACGGCGCGGTGTAGCGGGTAAGGCTGAACATGCAAATTCCTGGGTTTCACGTCAAGGCAGCGCGGATTGTACCTGCTGGGCACACACCTCGCGCAAACAGCTGCGCAACCAGCGATGGGCCAGGTCGGCGTCCAGGCGGGGGTGCCAGAGCATCGCGACAGTGAACGTCGGCAGCGCCAGTGGCAGTGGGAAACAGAACAGGTCGCGCCGGTCGGCGGTGTAGCGCTCGGGAACGGCGGCGATCAGGTCGGTGCTGCGGGCCAGGGCAATCGCGGTGGAAAAACCGGCGACGATGCTGGTGATCTGCCGAGCCAGGCCCAGCGCTTCGAGGGCGTCGTCGATCTGGCCGCGCGCCTGACCGCGCCGGGACACATACACATGGCGGCCCTGGGCAAAACGTGCGGCGCTGACGTCGCCCTGACTGAGGGCATGACCGCTGCGCACCACGCCGATCAGGCGATCGCGAAACAGCGCCTGGGTCAGCACTTCGGGGCTGGCGGTGGGGTCGACCACACCGGTTTCCAGGTCGACGCTGCCTTCACGCAGCAAGAGGTTGTCTTTATCGGTCTTGTTGACGAAGCGCAGGCGCACACCCGGGGCTTGCTGATCGAGACGGGCCAGCAGCGCCGGGCCAAAGCTTTCAACAAACTCCTCGCTGGTGCGCAAGGTAAACGTACGTGTCACCTGGCCCATGTCCAGGGACTGCACGGGGCGCAACACGGCCTGGGCGTCCTGCACCAGGCGGCCGACCTGTTCACGCAACTCCAGCGCCCGTGGCGTCGGCACCAGGCTTCGGCCCGCGCGGACCAGCAACGGGTCGCCCGTGGTTTGCCGCAGGCGTGCCAAGGCGCGGCTCATGGCCGAAGGGCTCAGGCCCAGGCGCTGGGCCGCGCGGGCGACGCTGCCTTCGGCCAGCAGCACATCCAGGGTGACCAGCAAGTTGAGGTCGGGCATCAGCGCTCCTATCAGGCGTTTGACGCAGGTATTCAGTGCAACTCATGCGTCTTCCGCCATGTTAGGCCACGCCGTAGATTTGTGACAGTTGCGTTCATTCAAGGAATCTCCCATGCACACTTCCTCACGTGGCGGTCTTACCAGCCTGTCCCTGTCCATGTTGCTCGCGTCCCTTGGCACCAGCATTGCCAATGTCGGCCTGCCGCGCCTGGCGCAAACGTTCGATGCGTCATTCCATGCCGTGCAATGGGTGGTGCTGGCCTACCTGATGGCGATCACCGCGGTGATTGTCAGCGCCGGACGCCTGGGCGATCGCCTGGGCCGCAAGCGGTTGTTGCTCGCCGGGTTATTGTTGTTTGCGCTCGCCTGCGGGCTGTGCGGTGTCGCGCCCGACCTGCATGGGTTGATTGCCGCGCGGGTCGCGCAGGGGCTGGGCGCGGCGATCATGATGGCGATGACCCTGGGCCTGGTCGGCGATACGGTGCCCGCGGAACGCACCGGACGCGCGATGGGTTTGCTCGGCACGATGTCGGCGGTGGGCACGGCCATGGGCCCCAGCGTCGGCGGCATGTTGCTCAGCGTGTGGGGCTGGCAGGCCCTGTTCCTGGTGGGTGCGCCCCTGGGGTTACTGGCGGCCGCCCTCGCCTGGCGCTACTTGCCGGCTGATCAGCAACGGGCGCGGCCAGCCGCCAGCGCAGGGTCGTCATTGAAAGCCGGGGCGTTGTGTGCCGGCCTGGCGATGAGTGCGTTGGTCGCCGCGGTGATCATGGCGACCTTTGTGGTCGGCCCTTTTTACCTGTCCCTTGGCCTGGGGCTGCCCCCTGAGTCGATGGGCCTGGCCATGGCCGTCGGCCCCTGTGTCGCAGCGCTCACCGGTGTACCGGCAGGCCAACTCACCGACCGCCTGGGCAGCCAGCGCATGACGCTCGCGGGGCTGGGCACTCTGCTCGGTGGCGCCCTGCTGCTGTCACTGGCGTCGGGACTGGTCGCCTACCTGGGCTCACTGGTGATTTTGACGGCGGGCTACAGCCTGTTCCAGGCCGCCAACAACACCGCAGTGATGAGCGGTGTGGAAAGCGCGCGCCGCGGTACGGTCTCGGGCCTGCTCAACCTGTCACGCAACCTCGGGCTGATCTTCGGTGCCTCGGCCCTGGGCGCGGTATTCGCGCGGGCGACCCCCGACGTTGTCCATGGGACCGTGCAATCGGTGACGGAGGGCCTGCATGCGACCTTTTTCGTCGCCGCCGGCCTCATGCTGCTGGCCTGTGCGATTGCAAGGTGGCGCGGTGTCGACCGCACTCACCTGTTGACAAGATAAAATCGTAACGACTATTGTCTGACAACCTGACTACCAAGGTTGTCCCATGCTTGAGCTCCAGCGCCCCGATTCGCTTGTCGTACGGGTTGTCAGCGCCATCCGCGCAGAAATCGATTCCGGCCAATTGCCGCCCGAATCGCGCTTGCCCACCGAACAGCAATTAGCGGAGCAACTCAACGTCAGCCGCTCGGTGGTGCGCGAGGCCATCGCCCAGCTCAAGGCCGACGGCGTCATCACCGCGCGCCGCGGGCTGGGCTCGTTCATTTCGCAAACCCCGGCCGGCACGGTGTTCCGTTTTCCGCAGCCGAATGGCCGTCTTCCCGACCTGGCGCAGATGTTCGAGGTGCGCCTGTGGATCGAGACCCAGGCCGCCGCAATTGCCGCCCGGCGCCGCGACGACGCCGACCTGCAACGCATGCAACGCGCCTTGCAGGCCATGCAGGAGCATCGCGACAACTTCGAAGCCGCCGCCCTGGCTGACGTGGAATTCCACCGCGCCATCGCCGACGCCAGCAAGAATGACTACTTCGTGGCCTTCCATGACTTTTTGCGCAGCCAGTTGGCCAGCGCACGCAAGACTGCCTGGGAAAACTCGGCCTCGCGTTTTGTCACCGGCTCCGCGGATGCGACCCAGGAACACCAGTTGCTTTATCAAGCCATTGCCGACGGTGACGCTCAACGCGCCGCCGCCAGTGCCGAGGCCCACCTGCGCGCTGCCGCCGGGCGCCTGAGCCTGGAATTGCCCACCACCAACTGACCGATTCCACCCCGTTTATAGCGTGTCCTCGACACGCCATTTTTTTAACAAAAACATTAGTCTGACAACCTGATAAGCAGACTGAAATGTGCACTGTGAGGTCCCCCACGCAATGATTCACGACTTTTGCATCATCGGCGGCGGCATCGTCGGCCTGGCCACGGCAATGGAGTTGCTCAAGCGCCAGCCCGGCGCGTCTTTGGTGATCCTGGAAAAAGAGCCCGTGCTGGCCAAACACCAGACCGGCCATAACAGCGGCGTGATCCACGCAGGCATTTACTACGCGCCAGGCAGCCTCAAGGCTGACCTGTGCAAGCGCGGCGCCGAAGCCACCAAACAGTTCTGCACCGAACACGGGATCAAGTTCGAGGTATGCGGCAAGCTGCTGGTGGCGTCCAGCCCGTTGGAAATGCAGCGGATGGAAGCCTTGTATGCCCGCGCCCAACTCAATGGCATGAAGGTCGAGCGCCTGGACGCGGACCAGTTGCGCCAACGCGAACCGAACATCGTCGGCCTGGGGGGGCTGTTTCTTGACGCCACCGGCATCGTCGATTACCGCCAGGTATGCGAGACCATGGCCCAGGTCATCCGCCGCAGCGGGGGGGAGATCTGCCTGGAGCGCACCGTGACGGCCATCCACGAGGACAGCGACAAAGTCACCGTCAGCACCCGCGGCGAAACCTGGCAAGCACGCCATCTGGTGGTGTGCGCAGGCTTGCAGTCAGACCGCCTGGCGCGCCTGGCCGGGGTCAGGATCGACCACCAGATCATCCCGTTTCGCGGCGAATACTTTCGTCTGCCGGCGGCGAAAAACAACATCGTCAACCACCTGATCTACCCGATTCCCGACCCGGAGCTGCCGTTCCTCGGTGTGCACCTGACGCGCATGATCGACGGCAGTGTGACCGTCGGCCCCAATGCGGTGCTGGGCCTGGGCCGTGAGAACTACCGCAAGTTCTCGGTGAACTGGCGTGACGTGGCGCAGTACGCCAGCTTCCCCGGTTTCTGGAAAACCCTCTGGCAAAACCTCGGTTCAGGCACCGCCGAGATGAAGAATTCCTTGTTCAAGTCCGGCTACCTGGAGCAGTGCCGCAAGTACTGCCCATCGCTGACCCTCGACGACCTGCTGCCCTACGAGGCCGGCATCCGCGCCCAGGCAGTGATGCGCGACGGCAGCCTGGTGCACGACTTCCTGTTCGCCCAGACCCCACGAATGCTCCACGTCTGCAACGCGCCCTCGCCGGCCGCCACGTCAGCCATGCCAATCGGCGCCATGATCGCCGACCGCCTGTTCAAGCCCGAGTAACCCCTGCAATACACGTCCATTTGACAATAACTACAAAGACCCAGAAGGAAGTCCAGCATGACGGCATCTGCCTCCATCCCCGGCACCGAAACGCCCGCACAAACCCGCAAGCGCCTGCGCAAAGTCGCCGCCGCCACCATCTTTGGCTCGATGCTGGAGTGGTACGACTTTTACCTATACGCCACCATGGCGGCGATTGTGTTCTCGAAGATCTTCTTCGATAACAGCGACCCTAAAGCCGCCGCGCTGATGGCCTTCTCCACCTTTGCCATCGGCTTCATCGCTCGCCCGTTTGGCGGCATCCTGTTTGGCTACCTGGGCGACAAGTTCGGCCGCAAGCAAGTGCTGGTGCTGACCTTCTGCCTGATGGGCGTGTGCACCACGCTGATCGGCCTGATTCCCAGCTATGCCTCCATCGGCATCTGGGCGCCGATCGTGCTGGTGTTTATCCGCATCATCCAGGGCCTGGGCGCAGGCGCCGAGCTGTCAGGGGCGGCGGTCACCTCCTATGAACACGCGGCGCAGGGTAAACGCGGCAGCCAGGGCGCCTGGCCGGCCCTGGGCCTGAACCTCGGCTTGTTGCTGTCGTCGCTCACCGTGTACCTGCTGACGATCAACGGCAACGAGTTCCTGTTGGCCGGCGGTTGGCGCATTCCGTTCATCTGCAGCATCGTCCTGGTGGGTGTGGGCCTGTGGGTGCGTAACAGCATTCCGGAAACCCCGCAGTTCAAGGAACTGAGCCAGGAAGCGAACAAGGCCAAGGCGTCGCCTCTCAAAGCCTTGTTCAAGAACGACCTGAAGGGCCTGGCCGTGGTGTTTTTCGTGGCCATTGGCTACAACGCCCTGAGCTACATCTTCAAGACCTTCTCCCTGGCGTACCTGACCCAGTTCAAGGGCGTGGATGTCCACGTCACCTCGCTGTCGGTGACCATTGCCAGCCTGATTGCCATCGTCGCCGTGCCCTGCTTCGGCTGGCTGTGCGACAAGTGGAGCAGCAAGACCGTGCTGATACTGGGCGGGTTGCTCTCGCTGCTGTTCGCCTACCCGTTCCTGGCCTTGCTCAACACAGGTGAAAACCTGATGATCTACATCGCCATCGGCGTCGGTACCGGCCTCCTCGCGCCCATGATGTTTGCGCCGCAGGGCTCGTTCCTGAGCCGACAGTTCCCCACCCAGACCCGCTCCTCGGGTTTCGGTACCGGACGCGAAATCGGCACCGCCATCGCGGGCGGCCTGGCCCCGCTGGGCGCACTGTCGATGGTGGCAGCATCAGCGACCCACTCCACCGATGGCGTGGTGATTATCCTCGCCATTTCCGCGCTGCTGGTGGTGGTGTTTGCCTTGTGTGACCAGGGTCGTAAACACTCGGCATTCAAAAACTGAGGAAAAAAGTTCGGACCAACGGGTGCATGGACGCCCCCACATCGCGCATCATGGGCACTTTCAAGTTCAAGGGTAACGTCCATGCGCGTTCTGTCATTGATGATGGGTCTTACGACGCTGGCCGCCAGTGTAGTGTTCTGCGCCAGCGCGATGGCGAATGAAGAAAGTCAGTTGGTACAACAGATCAACGCGTACCGCAGCCAGGTGCAACGCTGCGGTGACCAGGGTTCCCAGGAACTGCCGCCGCTGGCCAACGATACGCGGCTGGTGTTGCCCGCCAGCAATGTCGGCGACCTGCAACAGGCGCTGGCACGGGCGGCGTACCCGATGGTGAATGTGCAAGCCATCAGCCTGTCCGGCCCCAAGGATGCCCAGGCGGCCATGAAGGCTGTGCGTGAAAGCTTCTGCCGCGTGGTCCTGGACCCGCAGTTCGTCGACATCGGCGTGAGCAACAACGGCCAGGATTGGCGCATCGTCCTCGCCCGCCCCCTGCTGTCCAGCGGCCGGGGCGATTGGCAGACCGAGGGCAAGCAACTGCTGAACCTGATCAACGCCGCCCGTGAACAACCGCGCCAGTGTGGCACCCAGGCCTTTAACGCGACCACCCCGTTGTCGTGGAACGCCAACCTCGCCGATGCGGCCAACAGCCATGCACGCAACATGGCCAACGGCAATTTCTTCGATCACCTCGACCCTGACGGCCGCACCCCAGGCGACCGCGCCGAACTGGCCGGGTATATCGCGAAGAACATCGGGGAAAACATCGCCGCCGGCCTCGACACGCCGCGCAAGGTGGTGGATGGCTGGCTCGCCAGCCCCGGCCATTGCGCCAACCTGATGAACCCGCAGTTTCGCGAACTGGGCGCCGCCTATGCGATGGATCCGAAGAGCGATGCCGGGATTTACTGGACCGGTTTATTCGGCTCGCAATAAGGTTTGGGCAACGGCCCCCGCCGACGCTCGTGCCGCGTTCAAACAGGGGCAGCATCAAATCGCCATCTAAGGGATACTTGCGCTGAACTGGCGGCGATTAACCGGGTCAGTAGCTTGGCGCCTGTCACGTTCGGGCGCGCTATAAGACTCTGGCAGACAAGGTGTTTTCCCAATGATGAATTGGCTGCAAAGCAGCAGCGACATGGCTGAGCGGATTCGCCAGCATGATTGGGCCAGTACGACCCTCGGGCCAATTGAGCTGTGGCCGGATGTATTGAAGACCACCGTTGCCCTGTGCCTCGCTTCCAGCTTCCCCCAAGCCATCATTTGGGGGCCTCGGTTGATCACGCTCTATAACGACGCGTTTGTCCCCATACTCGGCAATAAACCCTATGCCTTGGGCCGCCCGTTCAGCCAAATCTGGAGCGAAGCCTGGGATGAGATCGGTCCCATCGCCGACGCCGCCTTCGAGGGCCATGCCACCTATATCGAAAACTTCCCCTTGGTGATCGAGCGCAGCGCCACGCCGGAACAGGCCTATTTCACGTTCTGCTACAGCCCGATCCGTGACCCTAAGGGGCGGGTCGTGGGGATGCTCGACACCGTGACGGAAACCACCGCAACGGTGTTCCTCTCTCGCCGCCTGACGGTGCTGGATGCCATCGGCAACGCGGTGGCCAACGCCACCGACGCCGAAACCATCATGACGGCCACCACCCGCCTGCTGGCGCAGCACCTGCAGGTGTCCATTTGTGCCTACGCCGATATGGACGCCGACGAAGACGGCTTCACCATCCGCGACAACTGGACCGCACCCGGTTCGCCCAGCATCACCGGGCACTACAGCCTCAAAGCGTTCGGGCACACGGCGGTCAAGCATCTGCGCGCCGGTGAGCCGCTGGTGATCCGCAATCACCTGGTCGAACTGCCCGCCCATGAATCCCTGAGTTTCCAGGCGCTGGGCGTAGCGGCCACGATCTGCATGCCGCTGATCAAGAACGGTCGCTTGACCGCCCTGATGGCCGTGCACAACAAGACCGAGCGGGACTGGTCAGCCTATGACCTGGCGTTGTTGGGCGAGGTAACCGAGCGTTCGTGGGCGCATATCGAACGCGTACGCGCCAACGCCGCCGTGCGCGAAGGCCTGGCCGCGTTCACAGAGCTCAACGCCACCCTGGAACAACGGGTGGAAGAACGTACACGGCTGTTGACGCAAACCGAAGCCGCCCTGCGTCAGTCGCAAAAGCTCGAAGCCATCGGCCAATTGACGGGGGGTGTCGCTCATGACTTCAACAATCTATTGACCATCATTCGTTCGTCGGTGGACTTTCTGCGCCAACCCGGGCTCTCCGAGGAACGCCGCCAACGCTATATGAGCGCGGTTTCCGACACGGTGGAACGCGCCAGCAAGCTGACCAGCCAGCTGCTCGCCTTTGCCCGCCGCCAACCGTTGAACCCGGAAGTCTTCGACGTAGGCCAGCGTGTGCAGAACATCGCTGAAATGCTGGAAAGCGTGACCGGCGCGCGCATTCAGGTTCGCGTCAACCTGCCCGAGCAGCCTTGCCATGTGCGGGTGGACTCCAGCCAGTTTGAAGCGGCATTGATCAATATCGCCCTCAACGCCCGCGATGCCATGGACAGCCAAGGCACCCTGACCCTGAGCGTCGCGCGCCTGCCCGCCTTGCCGCGTATCCGCGGCGATGCCGAATCGCGCCAGCCGTTTGTGGCGGTGTCCCTGGCCGACACGGGCAGCGGTATTGCCGGCGACACTCTGGAGCGCATTTTCGAGCCGTTTTTTACCACCAAGGCCGTCGGCAAAGGCACCGGCCTCGGTTTGTCACAGGTGTTCGGTTTCGCCAAGCAGTCCGGCGGTAACGTCGATGTGGCCAGCACCCTTGGCGAGGGCACGGTATTTACGCTTTACCTGCCCGAAGCGGAACCGCAGCTGACCGGGAACGAGCCCGCCCCCGCCGAGCCGACACCCCTCGACACCAGCACCCTGCGCAATATCCTGATTGTCGAGGACAACCTGGAGGTTGGCCGTTTCGCCAACCAGATCCTTCAGGACCTGGGTTACCAGACCACCTGGGTCACCGATGCCGAACAGGCATTGGCCCTGGCCGGCCCGGATGCCAGGGCATTCGATGCGATCTTCTCGGATGTGGTCATGCCCGGCATGACCGGCGTGGCGATGGCCAAGGTCTTGCGTCAGCGCCGCGCGGACTTGCCCGTGGTGCTCACCTCTGGCTACAGCGACGAGCTGGCAGACAACGGCTATGAAGGGTTTGCATTCCTGGCCAAGCCCTACTCCGCCGACCAAGTGGCGCAAGTGCTGGCCAAGGCCATGCTCAAGGACTGAGCCCTACTCCGCCACGGCCACTTGATTGCGGCCCAGGGCCTTGGCGCGGTACAGCGCCTTGTCAGCGGTATTCATCAGGCCGTGCAGGTCCTGATCCTGGTTGTGGGTCGACGCCACCCCGAGGCTGGCGGTCAAGCCCTGGACCGGGTCCGATGCCAGGCCGGCGATCGCCTTGATCAACTGCTCGGCGATATCCAGCGCGGTTTCCAATGACGTGTTGGGCAGCAGCACCGCAAACTCTTCCCCGCCCAGCCGACCATAGACGTCGGCCTGGCGAAACGAGGCGCTGATCACCCCACCGATCTGGCGCAACACTTGGTCCCCCGCCTGGTGGCCATAGGTGTCGTTGATTTGCTTGAAGTGATCCATGTCCAGCATCAGCGCACACAGGGGCTGCTGGTGATACCGGCACTGCGCGTACAACTGTTGGGCATGTTCGAAAAATGCGCGGCGGTTCATCAGGCCGGTCAATTCGTCGGTCTGTGCGGCGTGGGTGGAAATCGTGTGGGCGCGCTCCATCTCGCGGGTGAGACGAAAGGCTTTCTCCAGGGCGTCGGACATTTTACGCGTGGCGCTGACCACAAACGATGAGAACACCAGCACGGCCAGCGCCATCCCCACCTGCATCGGCGATGGCTGGAACAGCAGCCACAGCGTCGACGGCAACAGTACCAGGCCAACCGAGGCCATGGTCATGTAGCGATAGGCCGAGTAACAGGACACGGCGCTGACGGACATGCCCACGGTAAACAGGATGACCAGGGTCTGGGACAGCCGATCGTCGGTGGGCATCACCGCAAAGGCTCCAACGCCCCAGACGCCGGCAGACAGGCACAGGGTGATCCAATAACGCCGCTCCCAGCGGTCCGGGGTGCGTTCGCTGCCGGGGCAGCGAAACCAGTCCATGAACATCTTGACCCGCAGCAGCGACGAAGCCGCCAACACCAGCAGCCAGACCATCATGACCTGATGATCGAAGCGATCCCAGCACACCCAGCAGAGCATGACGGCAGCGAAGTAACTGCCGAAAATCGCAGCAAAAGATTGGCGAAACAGCTGGTGCAAACGGTCAGTTCGCACCTGCTCTTCTATAAAGCAATCCTCGTCCTGACTACGCCCAAGGCCATTCATGAAACCCGCCCGATTCGACTGCCGCAACAAAGATGCCATTGTGGCATCCTGCCACTAGCGCGGACAACTGAATCCAGTGCGGTAGAGCCTTTAACTGGCTTGCGGACGCAAAATCAGCACCCCCAACGGCGGCAGATTCAACGACAACGACACCGGTTGTCCGTGGCGCGGTTCATCTTCGGTAAACACGCCACCGCCATTGCCGTAATTGGAGCCGGCGTAAGTGTCGGCATCGCTGTTGATCACTTCGCTCCAACGCCCGGCAAACGGCACGCCCACCTTGTATCCCTCACGTGGCACCGGGGTGAAGTTGGCCACCACCAGCACAGGCTTGCCGTCTTTGCTCCAGCGCAGCCAGGCGTACACACTGTTGATCGCGTCATCGCCGATCAGCCACTGGAACCCCTGGGGCGCGTCATCCTGCTCGTGCAGCGCGGGCTCCTCGCGGTACAGGCGGTTCAAGTCGCCCACCAACTTCTGTACCCCCCGGTGTTCCGGGTATTGCAGCAGGTACCAATCCAGTTGCTGATCGTGGTTCCACTCGCGCCACTGGCCGAATTCGCAGCCCATGAACAACAGCTTCTTGCCTGGGTGCATCCACATGAAACTCAGGTAGGCGCGCAGGTTGGCGAATTTCTGCCAGCGGTCGCCGGGCATCTTGTCGATCAGCGAGTGCTTGCCGTGTACCACCTCATCATGGGAGATCGGCAGGATGAAGCGTTCGGACCAGGCGTAGACCAGGCCGAAGCTCAGCTCGTTGTGATGATGGGCGCGGTACACCGGGTCCTGCTGAATGTAATGCAGGGAGTCATGCATCCAGCCCATGTTCCATTTGTAATTGAACCCCAGGCCGCCCTGTTGGGTGGGCTGGCTGACACCGGGCCAGGCGGTGGACTCTTCGGCAATCACCAGTGCCCCCGGAGCTTCCAGGGCCACCACGTCGTTGAGGTGGCGCAGGAAGTCGATGGCTTCCAGGTTCTCGCGGCCGCCATGGCGGTTGGGCACCCACTCGCCGGCCTTGCGCGAATAGTCGCGGTAGAGCATCGAGGCCACCGCATCCACGCGCAGGCCATCGACGTGGAAATGCTTGAGCCAGTGCAGCGCCGACGCCAGCATATAGCCGTGGACTTCGGTGCGGCCCAGGTTATAGATCAGCGTGTCCCAATCCTGGTGGAAGCCTTCCAGCGGGTTGGCGTACTCGTACAGGGCGGTGCCGTCGAACTGCGCCAGGCCATGGGTATCGGTCGGAAAATGCGCCGGCACCCAATCGAGGATCACGCCGATATCGGCCTGGTGACAGGCGTTGACGAAATACGCGAAATCTTCCGGCGAACCAAATCGGGCACTCGGTGCGAACTGCGACAACGCCTGGTAGCCCCAGGAACCGCCAAACGGGTGCTCCATGATCGGCATCAGTTCGATATGGGTAAACCCCAGTTGCTGCACATACGGAATCAAACGCTCGACCAGCTCGCGCCAACCGTACTGACGCGCCACTTCACCGGCTTCGTCCAGCTCGCACTGCCAGGAGCCCACATGCAATTCGTAGATCGACAGCGGCGCGGTGGGCCGCTGCTTCTCTGTGCGCGCCTGCATCCACTCATGGTCCTGCCAATCCACCTGCAACGGCGGGGCGACCTTGGACGCGGTGTCGGGCGGCAGCTGGGTGGCCAGGGCCATCGGGTCAGCCTTGAGCGGCAGGATACCGTGGGCGCCGAGGATCTCGTACTTGTACGCCGCACCCGCTTGCAGGCGCGGGATAAAAATCTCCCACACGCCCGACGGATGACGCAGGCGCATCGGGTGGCGGCGACCGTCCCAGATATTGAAGTCGCCCACCACCGAGACACGCCGCGCGTTGGGTGCCCATACGGCGAAGCGCACGCCCGGCACGCCATCGACCGTGGTCACCTGGGCGCCCAGGCAACTGCTGAGGTCGCGGTGATTACCTTCGGCAAACAGGTACAGGTCCATTTCCCCCAGCAGCAATTGCTGGAAGCTGTACGGGTCTTCGGTGATCTGCTCACCGCCGGCCCACTGGATCTTCAGCACATAAGGCTGGCGTGTCGCGAGATGCCCGACGAACAACCCAGGCACCTGGTTCGCCTCCAGAGTGGCGAGGGGCTCGCCGCCCTCTTTGCTCAACACTTGGACGCTCAAGGCGTCCGGCAGGAACGCGCGGATAAACTGCCCGCCCTGCTCGTCATCATGGGGCCCCAGAATGGAAAAGGGGTCGTGGTGCTCGGCGCGCACCAGCGCTTCGACGTCCTTGGACGCCGGCATTGCTGTCAACTTCGGTTGCAGCGGTTCTTTACTCGTAAAGCTCATGACGTCTCCCCACCGCGTGCAGTTTTCGATTTAGGTGTAAGCCCACTCAGCAGGCCATGCAAGCCCTGCAAGGGCACCGGCAACCAGGTCGGGCGGTTTTCCGCTTCGTAGGCCACTTCGTACGCGGCCTTCTCCAGGCTGAACAACGTCAGCGCCGCGTCCTGGCCTTTGGCATCCTGCCAGTCATGGCCCAGTGTAGCCGTGGCTGCCTGATAAGCCTGGATAAATGCCTGGCGCGCCTCGTTCAGGTAACGGTCGGTCACCCGCTTGCGGGCGGTATCCGCTTCGGGCGAGTGATCGACCCCCTGTCCATTCAGGGCCATGGCCGCTGCGTAATCAAACGACCGCAGTACGCCACTCACATCCTTATAGGGGCTGTGCTTGCCGCGGCGTTCATGCAGCGGCCGCGCCGGCTCCCCTTCAAAGTCAATCAAGTAGGCATCGCCCTTGACCACCAGCACCTGGCCCAGGTGCAAGTCACCATGCACGCGGATCCGCAGGCCGCCCACCGTGGCCTTGGCCAGGGTCTGTACGTGGCTGGCGATGGCTTTTTTGTGGTCCAGCAAAGCACTGACCAGCGCCTGATCGGCCGGGTTCAATTGGTGTTGATGCAGCTTGAGCAATTGCAGGGCGCGGTCGATCTGCGCCCCCACATCCTTGGCCCAGGCTTGGGTGTCCTTGACCGTGGTGGCTTCGGGCTTGAAGTCCTTGTTCGTGGTGGGCGCTCCCAGTACCAGGTGCATTTCCCCCAGGCGCTTGCCGAGCAACCCGGCGAAGTCCGCCAGTTCACCCAGGGCGTTGTAGTGCTGCTCCTGTTCGGAGATGGCCTCGGCGAGTTCGTCGCGAATCGCGCGCTCCAGATTATTCTGGGTCCAGCTCCACGCATCGCCCTGATTGCTCAGGTAACCCTGGGCAATCATCAGCAGGTTGTCGTCACCGGCCGCATCGCGGCGAATCACCGACCCCAGCAGCGGCGAGATATTCGGGTATCCGGCGGCGGTCAGGTAGGCACTCATCTCCAGCTCCGGGTGTACCCCGGCGCTGACTTTACGGATCAGCTTGAGCACCAGGCTCTCGCCGACCACCACCGAGCTGTTGGACTGCTCGGCGGCCAGGTAGCGTACCTGGGCGTCCTCGGCCAACTGCAAGGGTGCCAGATGGGAAGTGGCCTCGAAGCGCAGGTCGCCCTCGCTGGAGTTGAGCACGCTGCCGGCCTGCAGGCCCTGGATCACCGCGCGAATAAAGTGCTCCAGGCTGAAGGCATCGGTGACCAGTCCCACCTGGCGCACCCGGCGTACACGGGCCAGGGCCAATTGCTGCGGCAAGGCGCTGGTGAACTGGTCTTCGCCGAGGAAGCCGAACGGCAACTGGTAACGGCTGACCTGGCCGCCACTGGTCACATCGATCTCGCTGAGCAACACCGGGTGCTCCGGGTCGCCGAAACGCACGCCGTAGGCGATATGCACGCTGTCGATGGCCGTGTCCTTGCCGGCGAACCAACGCCGTTTCGGCAGCCAGGCCGGCAGCACCTGTTGTTCAAGGCTGGCGCGGCAAGGGGCGTCCAGCAATTCTTCCATGCGTTTTTTCAGCACCAGGGTGGTGAAGTCCGGCATGCTCTGCGCCGGTTCCACGTGCCAGCTGGGCATCTGGTTTTCCGCTGCCAGCACAAACCAGTAGAAGCCATACGGCGCCAGGGTCAGCAGGAAATTAAGCTGGCCGATCGGAGGGAAGGCATTCCCGCCGAGCATCTCCACCGGCACCATGCCGGCAAAGGCCGACAGGTCCAGCTCGGCGGCCTGGGCGCTACGCGATACGTTGGCCACGCACAGGATGATTTCCGTGCGGCCATCGTCGCCGGTGAATTCACGGGTATAGGCGAGGATGCGGCGGTTGCTCGGCGAGAGCATCTTCAAGCTGCCGCGGCCAAACGCCTTGGACTGCTTGCGCACCGCCAACATGCGCCGGGTCCAGTTGAGCAATGAGTGGGGGTCCTGGGCCTGGGTTTCGACGTTGACCGACAGGTAGCCGTATTGCGGGTCCATGATCGGCGGCAGCACCAGGCTGGCCGGGTCGGCGCGCGAGAAGCCGCCATTGCGGTCGATGGACCACTGCATCGGCGTGCGCACGCCATCGCGGTCACCGAGGTAGATGTTGTCACCCATGCCGATTTCATCGCCGTAATACAGGGTCGGCGTGCCGGGCATCGACAACAGCAGGCTGTTGAGCAACTCGACACGACGGCGATCGCGCTCCATCAAGGGCGCCAGGCGCCGGCGAATGCCCAGGTTGATCCGCGCACGCCGGTCGGCTGCGTAGTAGTTCCACAGGTAGTCGCGCTCTTTGTCGGTGACCATCTCCAGCGTCAGCTCATCGTGGTTGCGCAGGAAGATCGCCCATTGGCAGTTGGCGGGGATCTCTGGGGTCTGGCGCAGGATGTCGGTGATCGGAAAGCGGTCTTCCTGGGCCAGGGCCATGTACATGCGCGGCATCAATGGAAAGTGAAAGGCCATATGGCATTCATCACCGTCATCGCCCTTTTTGTCACCGAAGTACAGTTGGGTGTCTTCCGGCCACTGGTTGGCTTCGGCGAGCAGCATGCGGTCAGGGTAATGGGCGTCGATTTCGGCGCGGATCTGCTTGAGGACGTCGTGGGTCTCCGGCAGGTTTTCATTGTTGGTGCCGTCACGCTCGATCAGGTACGGGATGGCGTCCAGGCGCAGGCCGTCGATCCCCATGTCCAGCCAGTAACGCATCACCGACAGCACGGCCTTCATGACCTGCGGGTTGTCGAAGTTGAGGTCCGGCTGATGGGAATAGAAGCGGTGCCAGAAGTACTGGCCGGCGACCGGGTCCCAGGTCCAGTTGGACTTTTCGGTGTCGAGGAAGATGATCCGCGTGCCATCGTATTTCTGGTCGTCATCGGACCATACGTAGAAGTCGCGAGCCGCCGAGCCGGGCTTGGCCTTGCGCGCGCGCTGGAACCAGGGGTGCTGGTCGGAGGTGTGGTTGATCACCAGCTCGGTGATCACCCGCAGCCCGCGCTTATGGGCTTCGGCGATAAAGCGCTTGGCGTCGGCCATGGTCCCGTAGTCGCTGTGCACCCCACGGTATTCAGCGATGTCATAGCCGTCATCACGGCGTGGCGAAGGGTAGAACGGCAGCAGCCAGATGGTGTTCACACCGAGGTCGGCGATGTAGTCGAGCTTGGCGATCAGCCCGGGAAAGTCACCGATGCCGTCGTTATTGGAGTCGAAATAGGATTTGACGTGAACCTGGTAAATCACCGCGTCCTTGTACCAGAGCGGGTCTTTGATAAAGGTGGCAGCCTTGGGTTTCTTCGCCATTGGAAACTCCTGAAATACTGAAATTCTTGCAAACTGAACGCGGTCAAGGTGGGAGGGGCTTGCCCCCTCCCAGCTGTTGATCTTCGCCAGGCTCAGGAGGTGGTGATACGCCAGATCCCGAACGGCATCTGCGGCTCCAGCCGCGTCCACTGGTTCTTGCCGTACCAGGTCCAGCGATGGCCGTTCATCAAGTCTTCACCCTGGATCTGCGCATCGTCCGGCAGGCCCAGCTCCCAGAGCGGTAACTCGAAATGGGCTTCCTGGGCGTTGAAGGGGTCGAGGTTGACTGCCACCAGGATGAAGTTGCTGCCGTCCTCGCTGCGCTTGCCGAAGTACAGGATGTTGTCGTTCCAGGCGTTGTACAGCTTCAGGCCCAAGTGGGTCTGCAACGCCGGATTCTGTCGGCGGATGCGATTGAGCTGGGCGATCTCGGCAATGATGTTGCCCGGCGCGGTGAAGTCCCGTGGGCGGATCTCGTACTTCTCCGAGTCCAGGTACTCTTCCTTGCCCGGTACCGGCGCGGCTTCGCACAGTTCAAAACCTGAATACATGCCCCACAGCCCCGAGCCCATGCTGGCCAACACGGCGCGGATCAAGAAGCCCGGACGCCCGGACTCATGCAGGAAGCCTGGGTTGATGTCCGGCGTATTGACGAAGAAGTTCGGCCGGTAGCATTCGCGCCACGGTGACTGGTTCAACTGCGTCAGGTACTCGCTCAGTTCGGCCTTGGTGTTACGCCAGGTGAAATAGGTGTAGCTCTGGGAGTATCCGACCTTGCCCAGGCGCGCCATCATCGCGGGGGTGGTGAAAGCTTCGGCGAGGAAGATCACTTCCGGGTGCTTGGCCCTGACATCACTGATCAGCCATTGCCAGAACGGCAGCGGCTTGGTGTGAGGGTTGTCGACGCGAAAGGTCTTCACGCCCTCTTCCACCCAACCGACCACGATGTCCCGCAGCTCGGTCCATAGGCCGGGGATGGCATCGGCGGCGTAAAAGTCGACGTTGACGATGTCCTGGTATTTTTTCGGCGGGTTTTCCGCGTATTTGATCGTGCCGTCCGGGCGCCAGTTGAACCAGCCCGGGTGCTGCTTGAGCCAGGGGTGGTCCTGGGAGCACTGGATGGCAAAGTCCAGGGCGATTTCCAAGCCATGCTCGGCGGCGGCCTTGACCAGGCGGCGAAAGTCATCGCGGCTGCCCAGTTGCGGGTGGATGGCTTCGTGGCCGCCCTCCTCGCTGCCGATCGCGTAGGGGCTACCTGGATCATCCGGGCCGGCCGTGAGCGCGTTGTTCTTGCCCTTGCGGTGGCTGCGGCCGATGGGGTGGATCGGCGGGAAGTACAGCACATCGAAGCCCATGTCATGGATCATCGACAGCCGCGAGTGCACATCATTGAAGGTGCCGTGGCGTGCGGGATCGTCGGTGATCGAACGGGGAAACAGTTCGTACCAACTGGCAAATTGTGCGGCTTCGCGCTCCACATCGATCGGGTATACGGTGCTGATGCTCAAGTAGGCGCGGTGGTCGGCCTGGGTCATGAGATGCGCACTGTCTTCGTGCAAAAACAGCGCGACCTGCTCGGTTTCCAGCAGGCCGGAGAGTTCGTGGTGCAGCAGCATCAGGCGGTCGCGCAGCTCGTTGTCACTGCGTTCGGCGGCCTGCAACACCAGGCTGCGGCCTTCCTGCAACTCCAGGCTGACCGGCACCCCGGCCTCGTGTTTCTTGCGCAGTTCGTAGCAGAAGCTGGCGAAGGTATCGATCCAGGCTTCGATGCAATACTCGTGGGGCCCCTGCTGGACGACGCTAAAAGCACCCTCCCAGCCATCGTTGCCCACATCGGCCATGACCACGCTGTGCCAGCTTTCTTCGTGCAACGCACGCCAGCGGATCAGCACGGCGAGCTTGTCGTGCCCATCGGCGAACACCTTGCTGGTGACATTGACACGCTGGCCCACCACGGCCTTTACGGCAAATTCGCCGCCATCAATCACGGGGGTGGTGCTTTCAATCGCGATCCTGGGCAACAACAGCGCCTGGGACAACGGCAATAAGGATTCCTTTGGAGCCAGTGTTTCAGCAGTCATCGAGCATCTTCCCCTTACGCCCTGTGGACGCTCTTTGCTTGATCCGAATTCTGATACGGCGCCGCTCTCCCTGAGCAGGGCCGTATAAGGTCCGAGCCTGCACCCTGGTTAAAAGTTCAGGCGGATATGCCGCCATTGGGCGGGGAATCAATTCCCCCCACCCGATGTCCACCGCTAGAGCAAAGCACAAACGAGGCCATACCGATGAATATCCCGATCCCGGCTGAAACACCCGACCCGAATATCGATAACCCGACGCTGCCGCCCACAGAGCCTGAGCCCATTCCAGAACAAGAACCACCTGAAAACGAGCCACCGCCGGTGGAGGAGCCACCGACGACGATCGCCCCCGTGATGTCGAGTACCTCTGGGAACTGACCTTAACAAGCGAAATACCCTACTGGCTCGAACGGTGAAGTCCTTACTTCGTCTGAATGGACATTGGTGATACTGACCGCGCATAGACGTCATCCCAAGACGACTCGCTTACCCAAGCACTCGCGAGGACACATTATGTCAGCCATCCATCAAATACCGACGCCCCACTCCGCACTCCCTCCAAGCCAGCATCGTGCGGAACGGGGCCTCCCTCCCGCGTCTTCAGTCGTAACCGCGCAAGCCCTGGAGGCCCTGCTCCGCTCAGGCCCGAACCACGCCAGGCAACCCAAGCGACCCGACAACCCCGAGCCGGCCCCTTCAAGCACGGCAACGATGAAGCAAAGCCTCACTGACCTGGGTGCCCAGGTAAACCGAAGCACGGTTGAACACATGCTGCGTGATCCAACATCCAGAGGGTCTATAGACACCTTCAACAAAATTGGCACGCTATTGACGACCGACAAGATCAGCACCTTATTGTCCGGGCCCGATGCAAACGACAACGTCAAGGTCCTCGAGAAGGTCGAATCTCAATTGAGCAAAGATGCGATCGACACTGTCCTGTCTCCCTTCGAGGCTGAGCAGGTCGACAGCTATCGGAACCATGTCGAGTCGGCCCTGTTCGACCTGAAGTACAGATTAATGACCGCCCCGCTTGAAAGCCGATTTGATCTCGTGCGCCGCTTTGCCAGTAAAAAGCACGAGCCTTTGCTGGATATCCAGGACAACCTTGCTCAAGCAAATGCCAGGGCGACGTCCCTGTGTTCCATTTCCGCGCTGGTGAGAAAAGCAATCGGGTCGTTGAAGTTCCCACACCCCACTGATCTGGAGAATCGCATACCCACTGACACCCCCCACAAACCGTGCACGGTTCGGCCCAATATCTACCGTTACACCAGCATCCAGGAGTCTTCCCTCGACGCCCCCAGCGAAGTCCGGGATTTCGTGCACGGTCAAGACAAACTGGACGTTTCAGGTATTCGCAGACAACTCAATAAACCATTGCAATGGGTCCACCAACTATCCGGGGCCAGTGGGGAAATGCAGCTGAAGTACTCCCCCACCACCAACACGAGCGTTCTCGTGATTTCAGGTAACCCGTCGGAGCCGGCGTTTGTCGCAAAGATATTTGGGCAATTGAAGGAAACCGACCTGTTGAGCTGAGCGGTGGTCATTGATCCTTCTCAAAGACCTTGACGATCCTCGGCATCACGCTGAACACCGCCAGGGCCAGTAACGTACTGAGCACCGCCGTCGACTCGCGCCCCATCCCCGCCGCCACCCCAATGGCGGCGGTCATCCACAACCCGGCGGCGGTGGTCAGGCCCTTGACGTGCTGGCCCTCCTCGTCCTCCTTGCCTTTGAGGATAGTGCCCGCCCCCAGGAACCCAATCCCGGCAATCACCCCCTGCACCACCCGGCTCATGGCATCCGCCTGGTTGCCGGACATCTGTGGCACCAACACGAACAGCGCGGCGCCCAGGGCCACCAGCATGTGCGTGCGCACCCCGGCCGCCTTGCCCTTGTACTCACGTTCAAAACCGAGGATTCCGCCCAGGAGCGCGGCGATCAACAAGCGTACTGTGATCTGGGTGAGTTGCTTCGCATCGGTAATATCGGCGAATTCGGCTTGCAGGGTTTGCCAGACTTCGTGCCACCAAGCGTCCATGGAAACTGTCCTGTATAGGGGTCGATAAAGCATGGACCGCAGCGACCGCCAGTCAGTTGCCTGGAACCACTGCCGACGGCATGCCCCTAACCTTCATAGCCTATGAAAAGGGAGATCAGCATGACCGTACGTATCGAAAACCATCTGTGCTATTTCATGCTCGATGAAAACGGCCAGGAACAAAGCGTGCCGGCTACCCGAGTCAAGGTTCTCACCGACAACGACAAAGCCATGTCTTACGTGGACCTGGCCGGCCAGCGGATCTATATCACCGAAGCCGAGGCCGACGCCCTGACGGTCGAGGGTGCAACGGATGCACGCAACCACGTCAAGGCCGAAGAGCCTGGTTCGCTGATTTAATTGATCTGCGTCAGCATCGCCAAATCAAGCCTGCACCCCAGGCGCCACGGGGTGCAGCACATTGTCGCAGCGCTAGGCCACCAACGTATCTGATCCGCTTTTTATCGCCATACCTGAGCCTGTTATGCAAACAGAGCGACGGGCATAGTTCATCCGCCTGATGGAGGCTGATGAGCGAATGACCATGAGCGAAATAATCCCCGTCCGAACCGTGGAACCCCATGCACCTGCGCACCCAAAGAAGGTGAAGGCCGCATCCAGCGACAACCTGATTCACACCCGCAGCTTTACCGGCCTGTTTCGTACCTTGCGCGTGAGCGGTGCAGGCTTTCTGTTCCTGGCCTTCTTCGGCACCGTGTGGCTGAACTGGGGCGGTCGCCAGGCCGTGCTGTGGGACCTGGCTGAAAGCAAATTCCATATCTTTGGCGCGACCTTCTGGCCCCAGGACTTCATCCTGCTGTCGGCGCTGCTGATCATCTGCGCCTTCGGCCTGTTTGCGATCACTGTGTTTGCCGGCCGCGTATGGTGCGGCTACACCTGCCCGCAAAGCTCCTTTACCTGGTTGTTCATGTGGTGCGAAAAAATCACCGAAGGCGAACGCAACCAGCGCATCAAGCTGCAAGCGGCCCCCTGGAGCCTGAATAAACTGGCGCGGCGCTCGGCCAAACATACGTTGTGGCTGGGCATCAGTATGCTGACCGGGCTGACTTTTGTCGGCTACTTCACCCCCATTCGCCCGCTGGCCACCGAACTGCTGACCTGGCAGATGGGGGGCGTGAGCCTGTTCTGGGTGCTGTTTTTCACCGCAGCCACCTACATCAATGCCGGCTGGCTGCGCGAAGCCGTGTGCATGCACATGTGCCCCTACGCCCGGTTCCAGAGCGTGATGTTCGACAAAGACACCCTGACCATCTCCTATGATGTGGCCCGTGGCGAAAGCCGCGGCCCGCGCAAACGCGAGGTGAAACCGGCGGATGTCGGCCTGGGCGACTGTATCGACTGCCAGTTGTGCGTGCAGGTCTGCCCCACCGGCATCGATATCCGCGACGGCCTGCAAATGGAGTGCATCGGCTGCGCGGCGTGCATCGACGCCTGCGATTCGATCATGGACAAAATGGGCTATGCCCGTGGCCTGGTGAGCTATACCTCCGAACATCAACTGCAAGGTGGCAAGACTCACCTGCTGCGGCCGCGCCTGATCGGCTACAGTGCCGTGCTGCTGGTGATGATCGCGGCGCTGGTGGTGGCGTTGGTGCAACGGCCGATGGTGTCGCTGGACGTTACCAAGGATCGTGGCATGTTCCGCGAGAACGCCCAGGGCTTGATCGAAAACATCTACAGCCTCAAGGTCATCAACAAGACGCAGCAGCGCCAGGATTACCGCCTGGAGCTGGTGGACGCCGAGGGCTTCCAACTGCAGGGCAAGACCGAGATCAGCCTGGCACCCGGGGAAATCAGCGATGTGCCGGTATCGGTGGCATTGCTGGCCGACAAGCCGGCGAGCAGTTCGCAGACGTTGCGGTTCAAGGTGTCGGATGTGGATGAACCCTGGATCTACAGTGCGGCCGATAGCCGCTTCGTGGCGCCGCTCAACCGCTGAGACCTCGGTACCGAGAATGATAAAGATCAAATGTGGGAGATGGGCTTTTTTGTAGGAGCGAGGGGGACGCCTAGTTCTTGCTCGCGAAGAACTCAAAGGCGCCGCGTTGATTCAGGAAGCACGCGTTATCGTTGACGTTTTTCGCGAGCGAGCTCGCTCCTACAGAAGGCGATGTACGGCATCAGGGCTCTCCCAATCGGATCTCCACTCATATAAAACACGTGTTTAAGGCCAAAATGAAACGCTACGAAAAATTCGCCGACGACATTGCCGAACTGATCCGCTCCGGCGTCCTCGGCCCCGGCCAACGGGTGCCCTCGGTGCGCTATGCCAGCCAGACCTACGGCGTCAGCCCATCCACCGTCTTCCAGGCCTACTACCTGCTGGAGCGCCGGGGCCTGATCCGTGCGCGTCCGCGCTCTGGCTACTTCGTCAATACCCATGCACCCAGCCCGTTTTCCGAGCCGGTGGTGAGCGAGCAGGTCCACGAGTCCACCGAGGTCGATGTGAGCGAACTGGTGTTCTCGGTACTCGACTCCATCAAGGACCCGAACACCGTGCCCTTCGGTTCAGCCTTCCCCAGCCCGATGCTGTTCCCGCTGCCACGCCTGGCCCGCTCCCTGGCCAGCGCCAGCCGTGAGATGGACCCGCGCCTGGTGGTCACCGACATGTCGCCGGGCAACCCGCAATTGCGACGCCAGATTGCCCTGCGCTACATGGTCGGCGGGCTGATGCTGCCCATGGAAGAACTGCTGATCACCAACGGGGCGCTGGAGGCCCTGAACCTGTGCCTGCAGGCCGTCACCGAGCCGGGTGACCTGGTGGCCATTGAAGCCCCCGCGTTCTATGCCTGCCTGCAGGTGCTGGAACGCCTGAAGCTCAAGGCGGTGGAGATCCCGGTGCATCCACGCGATGGTATTGACCTTAACGCGTTGTCGCAAAGCCTTGAGCGCTACCCGATCAAGGCCTGCTGGACCATGACCAGCTTCCAGAACCCCATGGGCGCCACACTGCCAGAGTCGAAGAAACAGGAACTGGTGGAGCTGTTGCGCCGTCACCAGGTGCCGCTGATCGAAGACGACGTCTACGCCGAGCTGTACTACGGGCAACAGGCACCGAAACCGGCCAAGGCCTTCGACACCGAGGGCCTGGTGATGCACTGCGGTTCATTCGCCAAGAGCCTGGCCCCGGGTTACCGGGTTGGTTGGGTCGCGGCCGGGCGTTATGCGCAGAAGGTCGAGCGCTTGAAGCTGATGACCTCGCTCTGCCCGTCGATGCCGGCCCAGGCAGCCATCGCCGACTACCTGCAACACGGCGGCTATGATCGGCACCTGCGCAAATTGCGCTATGCCCTGGAAGAACAGCAAAGCGCCATGCTTGCCGCCATTGCACGCTACTTTCCGGCGCAGACACGGGTCAGCCAGCCGGCCGGCGGCTACTTCCTGTGGTTGGAACTGCCAGAGCAGACAGACTCGTTGAAATTGTTCCAGATGG
Source organism: Pseudomonas gorinensis (assembly GCF_042015035.1). NCBI lineage: Bacteria > Pseudomonadati > Pseudomonadota > Gammaproteobacteria > Pseudomonadales > Pseudomonadaceae > Pseudomonas > Pseudomonas gorinensis. Next base: position 3,427,213 of record NZ_CP167125.1, on the reverse strand, counting down.
CTTTGGCCCAGGGCATCAGCATTGCGCCGGGACCGATTTTCTCGGCAACCCAGCGTTTCCGCAATTGCATTCGCTTGAACTATGGCAGCCCATGGACCGAGGCGTCGGAAAAGGCGATGGAGACGTTAGGCCGGATCGTAAGGTCATTCTGAGCAGGAACCCGGCGGAGTAATGAACCTGCGCCGACTTCCGAGCTGATTGCGCTGACGCTTAACGGCCACCGCCCAGGTCGACAAATGTGCCCGTGGCATAAGAAGCCTTATCCGACAACAACCAGATAATCGCTTCCGCCACTTCATCCGGGCGCCCGCCCCGGGCCATGGGGATGCCAGACTCCAGCTTGCTGACCCGATTCGGGTCGCCGCTCAAGGCATGGAAGTCGGTAAAGATATAGCCGGGGCGCACCGCGTTGACACGAATGCCTTCGCCCGCGACTTCCTTCGACAAGCCAATGGTGAAGGTATCGAGCGCGCCCTTGGAGGCTGCGTAATCGACATACTCTCCCGGTGAGCCGAGCCGCGCGGCCACCGATGACACGTTGACGATACTGCCGCCCTGCCCGCCATGCTTGGGCGACATGCGCAGCACGGCATGCTTGGCACACAGGATCGGGCCAAGCACATTGGTCTTCATGACTTTCAGGATGCGAAACTCGGACATTTCGTCCACCCGCGATTTATGCCCCACGGTGCCAGCATTGTTGACCAACGCCGTGACCCGGCCCAGTTCGGCGTCGACGCGATGAAACAGTGCGATCACTTCATCTTCGATGCTGACATCCGCCCGCACGGCAATCGCCTGGGCGCCCAGGGCCCGAACCTGTTCAAGCACGCGGTGCGCGGCGTCCTCGTCGGATTGGTAATTGATGCAGATGCGATAGCCCTCGCGAGCGGCCAGCAATGCCGTCTCGGCGCCAATCCCACGGCTGCCCCCGGTGATGATGACGACTTTGTCCATGCGTGCGGTCCCCTGTTTCAACCTGATGTTTATGCATGAATCCAATACTAACTGTCACCTACGGCTTTTGTCAGGCGCCAACGCGTCTTCGACGCGCTGGATGCCGACCATGAAGCCGTCAGCCGGCAGCGGGTGTCCGAGCAGATAACCTTGCAGGGAATCACAGCCCAGGCGGGTCAGGAAACGCTGCTGCGCATCGGTTTCCACGCCTTCGGCGACGATCCGCAGGCCCAGGGCCTGGCCCAGGGCGACAATGGCCGAGACGATGGCGGCATCGTCGCTGTCGTGCTCCAGGTCGCGTACAAACCCACGGTCGATCTTCAGTTCGTTGGCCGGCAGGCGCTTGAGGTACATCAGGCTGGAATAGCCGGTGCCAAAGTCATCGATGGACAGATCGACCCCCATGTCGGAAAGCTGCTGCAACACCGTCATGCTCGCATCGGCATCGCGCATGGCGGTGGTCTCGGTGATCTCCAGGGTCAGGCTGTTGGCCGGCAACTGGTGACGCTCCAAGGCCGCCGCCACACTCTGGACCAGCCCCCCATGGCAGAACTGCAACGCCGAGAGGTTAACGGCAATGCGCCACCCCTCGTAGCCCTGGCCGTACCACTCGCGCATCTGGCGGCAGGCTTCATTGAGCACCCATTCCCCCATCGGGATGATCAGCCCGGTCTTTTCCGCCAATTCGATAAACGTGTCGGGCAACAGCAAACCGTGCTGCGGATGCTCCCAGCGCAGCAACGCTTCGGCCCCTACCGGGAGACCACTGACGGCGTCGAATTTGGGCTGGTAATACAACCGGAACTGCTGGTGTTCGAGGGCATTGCGCAGGTCCTGCAACAACTGCAGCTGCTTGCGCGCGTTAGTGTTCATCGACACATCGAAGAAGCTGTAGCCATTCTTGCCCATGCCCTTGGCGTGGTACATCGCGGCATCGGCGTTCATCAGCAGCTCCTGGGGGTTACCGCCGTTGCCGGGGTACAGGGCAATGCCGACGCTGGCGGAGATTTTCAACGCATGCTCGGCCACCTGGAACGCGCGATTGATCAACGACACCTGGCGTTCAGCCAGGCCGAGGGCATCATCCGGCTGCGTCAGTTGCACCAGCAGCACGAACTCATCCCCGCCGATACGCGCCAGGGTGTCCTGGCTGCGCAGGTCTTCACGCAGGCGCTGGCCGACCTCGCGCAGCAACTGATCTCCCAAGTGGTGGCCGAAGGCATCGTTGACCGGTTTGAAGCCATCCAGGTCGATAAACATCAGGGCGAAGCAACCGCCCTGCTCCTTAACGGCCTGCATCGCCTGCTGAATACGGTCTGCGAGCAAGGTGCGATTGGGCAGGCCGGTGAGCATGTCGTGCAGGGCCAGGTGGGTCAGTTCCTGGTTCGCCAGGGTCAGGGAGTCGGCGAGTATGGCGGTGCGGGCTTCCAGGCGCGCATCAAGCAGCGAGGTCAGCAATGCAATGGCAAGCACGGCCAAGGTCGTCACCAACACCAGGTTATCCAGGCCCTTGCCACTCAAGCCGGTCAAGGCGGCGCCGCAGAAACTGTCATCGGCAAAGCGTGCCGCGGCCATACCGGTGTAATGCATGCCAACAATGGCAAACCCCATTACCACCGCCGCCCCGCCACGTACCAGGCGTACGTAGGGAGTATTGCGCCGAAGGTTAAAGGCGATCCAAAGTGCCGCGCCGGACGCCACCACCGCTATCAGCAACGACACGCCAAACAAGCCGGGGTCGTAGTCGATGCCCGGCGTCATGCGCATCGCGGCCATGCCGGTGTAATGCATGCTGGCGATGCCCATCCCCATGACCAGCGCGCCAAACACCAGCTGCCAGGCGGGCAGGTGCTGCTGGCTCACCAGCCATAAGGCAAAACCGCTGGACAACACCGCGATCAACAGCGACAGCGCGGTAATGCCCAGGTCAAATCCCAGGGCAAACGGCAGGCGCAGCGCCAACATGCCGATAAAGTGCATGGACCACACCCCCACGCCCATGGCCAGCGCCCCGCCTGCTATCCATAGATAAACCGCGCGCCCGCTGGCCGTGGCGATGCGGCCACTGAGGTCCAGCGCGGTATAGGACGCGAGGATCGCAACGAACAGGGAGATCACAACCAGGGAGGGGGAATAACTACCGACAAGCATGCAATTTCTCGTGCGCAACGGGCCGGAGAGGCCCGTGCCAAGTGGCAAAGCGGGCGATTGTAGCGAGAATAATTCTTGGGCACTCGATTAATTATCAGAGAGCCATCAGTGGCATTTTGACGCCAATCTACCGGCTCAACGCCGATCGATTCTTGCCGTCATGCCTACTGCTTAGCCTCCACATTATCGCTGCCAAAATGCGGCTCACTGTCCTGCCTTGCGCACTCACTCCTTCTCGGCAATCGACGTCTGCCCATCCCAGCCACCGCCCAGTGCGGCGATCAGTTGCACGCTCGCCACCAATCGCGACTGCAGCAAGGTCAACACAGTGCGCTCGTTACTCAAAGCGGTGGCCTGCACAGTGACCACATCCAGATAGGCAATCAGCCCCGCCTTGTATTGGTTCTGGGTCAAGCGCAACGACTCCCGCGCGGCTTCCAGGGCTTCGTTGCTGACCACGGCCTCGTCTTCCAGCACCTTGAGCTGGACCATGTAGTTTTCCACTTCGCGGAACCCGTCCAGTACGGTCTGGCGGTACTTGGCCACGGTTTCGTCATAGGAAGCCACTGTGCGGTCCACTTCCGCCGAGCGCTGGCCGCCGTCGAACAGGGTCATGGCGAGTTTCGGCCCGACCGACCAGAAGCGGTTCGGCAGGCTGATCCAATCGGCATAGGTGCTGCTGGAGTACCCGCCGGCCAGGCTGAGGCTCAGGTCCGGGTAATAGGCGGCCTTGGCCACGCCGATATTGGCGTTGGCAGCGATCACTGAGCGCTCGGCCGAAGCGATGTCCGGGCGACGCTCGAGCAATTGCGAAGGCAGGCTGACCGGGATCTGCGGCAATGCCGGGATGTCCTTGCTCACCGCCAGGTTGAAGTTGGCGGGTGCCTCACCGATCAACACGGCGATGGCGTTTTCCAGTTGCGCGCGCTGCCAGATCAGGTCGATCAGGCTGGCTTGGGTCGTCTTGAGCTGGGTTTGCGCCTGGGCCACCGCTTCCTTGCCGGAGACACCGGCGCGGTATTGGTTTTCGGTCATTTGCAGGGAGCGTTGGTACGTGTCCAGGGTGGCTTGCAGCAGACGGGTCTGCTCGTCCATGACCCGCAATTGCAGGTAGCTTTGCACCAGTTCCGACTGTTGGCTCAAGCGCATCGCGGCCAGGTCGGCCGAGCTGGCTTCGGCGCTGGCTTCGTTGGCCTCCAGGCCGCGGCGCAACTTGCCCCAGATGTCGGCTTCCCAGCTCACGCCCAGCTGGGCGTTGAGGGTGTTGCGGATGCCGCTGCTGGAACTGCTGAGGCTCGCGCTGCTGCTACCAGAGCCCTGGCTCGCGCGGGTTTTTCCGACGCTCAGGTCAACGGTGGGGTAAAACGCGCCACGGGAACTGCGCACCAGGGCCTGGGCCTGGCGAAAACGTGCTTCGGCCTGGGCCACGGTCTGGTTGGAGCTGTTCAGGCGCTGCACCAGGTCATTGAGTTGACGATCACCGTACAGCTCCCACCAGGCGCCACGGGCCAGGGAATCGCTCGGCGTGGCCTGGCGCCAGCCCTGGGCCTCCTTGAACTGCGCCGGTTCGATGACTTCCGGGCGATGGTAGTCAGGGCCGACGGCGCAGGCGCTGAGCAACAACGCCAACCCCACTGTAGGAGCGAGCTTGCTCGCGAAGGTCGTTAACGATAACGCGCCGAGCCTGAATGAACGCGGGGCCTGCCGTTTTTTCGCGAGCAAGCTCGCTCCTACAGGGGTGGGTGCCGTGTCGGAAACCCGCCGTGCATGGGTGTGGGTTGAATCGGTCATAGCGCAGTGTCCAGGGCAGCATCGGTACGCACGCCACGCCAGGCGTTGAAACGGTGGCGCGCGCGGTCTAGATAAAGGTAAACCACCGGGGTGGTGTAGAGGGTCAGGATCTGGCTGAAGGCCAGGCCGCCGATGATGGTCAAGCCCAGTGGGTGGCGCATTTCCGCGCCATCACCAGCGCCCAGCAGCAAGGGCAAGGCGCCGAGAATGGCGGCCAGGGTGGTCATCAGGATCGGCCGCAAGCGCAGCAGGCAGGCACTGCGAATCGACTCCAGCGGGTCCATGCCGTCGTTACGCTCCAACTGCAAGGCCAGGTCGATCATCAAGATGGCGTTCTTCTTCACCACGCCGATCAGCAGGAACAGGCCCAGCAAGGAAATCAGGCTGAACTCGCCGCCCGTCAGGTAGATGGCGAGCATCGCACCGACCCCGGCCGACGGCAGGGTCGAGAGGATCGTCAGCGGGTGGATATAGCTTTCATAGAGGATGCCCAGCACCAGGTACACCGCCACCAGCGCGCCGAGAATCATGAACGGCTGGCCCTTCTGCGTCGCCGCGAAGGCGTCGGCGGTGCCGGCCATCTTGGCAATCACATCCTCAGGCAAGCCGAGCTTGGCGATCGCTCGCTCGATGGCGGCCGTCCCCTGCTCCACCGTCACACCGGGCGCCATGTCGAAGGCAATGTTTTCCGAGGCGAACTGGCCTTCATGGCTGACGCGATCGTCTGCCAGGCTGTTTTCATAGTGGGCAATGGTCGACAACGGCACCCGCGCGCCACTGGACGTGATCACCTGCATCTGGTTCAGGGTAATCGGGTCCTGGGCGTATTTCGGGTTGACCTCCATCACCACCTGGTACTGGTTGAGGCTGTCGTAGATGGTGGAAATCTGCCGCTGGCTGTAGGCATTGTTCAAGACTGCCGTGACCATGCTCATGTCGATGCCCAGGCGCTTGGCCTGGTCGCGGTCAACGATCAGCGTGACCTGGGCAGCGCCGCGGCCTTCGCGGGCATCGATGGCGGTCAGCTCGGGCAGCTCACGCAGGGCGGCCACGACTTTCGGGTACCACAGGCGCAGCGCGGCCAAGTCACCGCTTTGCAGGATGTAGGAATACTGTGCAGTGGTCTGGTCACGGCTGCCGCCGAATTGCAGGTCCTGGTCGGCCATCAGGAACAGGCGCCCGCCCGGCACCAGCGGCACATCCTTGCGCAAGCGCTCGATCACCGCTTGCGCCGAGACCTTGCGTTCGCTGATAGGCTTGAGCCGCACCAGCATCACCGCGTTGTTGGTGCCGTTGCTCCCGCCGATAAACCCGGCCACGCTGAGTACCGCCGGGTCCTTGAGCACCGCCTTGCGGAAGGTCTCCATCTTCGGCTGCATCACGCTGAACGACAGCCCGTCATCCCCGCGCACGAAGCCGATCAACTGGCCGGTGTCCTGCTGCGGCATAAAGGTTTTCGGCACCACGACATACAACGCCACGTTCATGCCGATGGTCAGCAACAGGCTGAGCAGGGTCAGTCGGCGGTGGCGCAGCACCCAGTCGAGGCTGGTGGCGTAGCCGGCGACCATGCGGTCGTTGATCTTCTGGCTCCAGCGCTGCAAACCGGTCATCTGGCCTTTGACATGGGGCTTGAGCCAGCGGGCGCAGAGCATCGGCGTCAGGGTCAGCGAGACAATCAGCGACACAATGATCGCCGCCGACAAAGTGATGGAAAACTCGCGGAACAGGTTGGTAACGATGCCGCCCATGAACAGGATGGACAGGAACACCGCCACCAGCGACACGTTCATCGACAACAAGGTAAAGCCGACTTCCTGGGCGCCCAGGTACGCCGCCTTCATCGGTGGCACCCCTTCGTCGATATGTCGGGAAATGTTCTCCAGTACCACGATGGCATCGTCCACCACCAGGCCGGTCGCCAGGATCAGCGCCATCAGCGAGAAGTTGTTCAACGAAAACCCGTACAGGTACATCACCGCGAACGTCCCCACCAGCGACACCGGCACCGCCAGGGTCGGAATCAATGAGGCGCGGAAGTTACCGAGGAACAGGTACACCACCAGGATGACCAGGCCCACGGCAATCAGCAGGGTCATCTCGGCTTCATGCAAGGTCGCGGTGATCACCGGCGAGCGGTCCATCGCCAGGCTCAGCTTGACGCTGGACGGCAGCACCGCCTGCAATGCCGGCAGCTGGGCCTTGATCTGCCTCACGGTCTCGATGATGTTGGCGCCGGACTGGCGATTGATCACCAGCAGCACCGCCGAATCGTTGTTGAAGAAACCACTGTTGTAGCGGTCTTCCACGCCATCAGTGATCGTGGCCACATCCTTCAGGCGCAGGGCCGCGCCGTTCTGGTAGCGAATCAGCAGCGGTTCATAGTCCTTGGCCTTTTCCAACTGGTCATTGGCCTGGATCTGCCAATTGCGCTCGCTGTCTTCCAGGGAGCCCTTGGGGCGCCGCTGGTTCGCGTTGGCAATGGTGTTGCGCACATCGTCCAGGGCCACGCCGTACTGGTCGAGAGCCTTGGGTTCAAGTTCGATACGCACCGCCGGCAGGGAGCTGCCGCCGATCTGCACTTCGCCCACGCCGGGCACCTGGGACAGGCTTTGCGAGAGGATGGTCGAGGCCAGGTCGTACAACTGGCCTTTCTGCAACACATCCGAGGTCAGCGACAGCACCATGATCGGTGCCTGGGACGGGTTGATTTTCTTGTAGGTGGGCATGCTGCGCATGCCGCTGGGCAGCAGGTTGCGCGAAGCGTTGATGGCCGCCTGCACTTCCCGCGCCGCGCCGTTGATGTCACGGTCGGAGTCGAACGCCAGGATCACCCGGGTGGAGCCCTGGCTCGACGAACTGCTCATGGTGGTAATGCCGGCAATCGCGCCAAAGGAGCGCTCCAACGGCGTGGCCACGGTCGACGCCATCACCTCGGGGCTCGCGCCGGGCAAGCTGGCCGAGACCACGATCACCGGGAAATCGATCTGCGGCAGCGGCGACACCGGCAGCAGGTTAAAGCTGACACCGCCCAGCAACAGGATCGCCAGGCTCAGCAGCATGGTGGCGACCGGCCGGCGAATGAAAGGTCCGGACAGGTTCATGACTCAACCGGCTCCAGGCTTTGCGGCTCTTTGCGCCAGCGACGACCGAGGCGGTCGAAGTACAGGTAGATCACCGGGGTGGTGAACAGGGTCAACACCTGGCTCACCAGCAAACCGCCAACCATCACCAGGCCCAGGGGCTGGCGCAGTTCTGCGCCGGAGCCGGTGGCCAGCATCAACGGCACCGCACCGAACAGCGCCGCCAGGGTGGTCATCAGGATCGGCCGGAAGCGCAACAGCGCCGCCTGGTAGATCGCGGTCTGCGGGTCCAGCCCCTGGTTGCGTTCGGCGTCCAGGGCGAAGTCGATCATCATGATCGCGTTCTTTTTCACGATGCCGATCAGCAGGATGATGCCGATGATCGCGATCATGCCCAGGTCATTGCCACTGAGCAGCAACGCGAGCAAGGCCCCCACCGCTGCCGACGGCAAGGTCGAAAGGATGGTGATCGGGTGGATGTAGCTCTCGTAGAGCACGCCGAGCACGATATACATGGTGACCACCGCCGCCAGGATCAGCAGCAAGGTGCTCGACAACGACGCCTCGAACGCCTGGGCGGCGCCCTGGAACTGGGTCTGCACGCCCACCGGCATGCCGATGTCCTTCTGCACCTGGTTGATCAGCTCGACGCCTTTGCCCAGCGCCACGCCGGGCGCCAGGTTGAATGACATCATCACCGCCGGGAACTGGCCGATATGCGCAATCGCCAACTGGGCCTGGCGCTGTTCCACCCGGGCCAGGCTCGACAGGCGGACCTGGCCGCCGTCGGTGGTCTTCACATGGATCTGGTTCAGCGCATCCGGCCCCAGGGTTTCGCCCGAATGGGCCTGCAAGACCACGCGGTATTGGCTGGCCTGGGTGTAAATGGTGGAAATCTGCCGCTGGCCGAAGGCGTCGTACAGCGCATCGGTAATGGTCGACACGCTGACACCCAGGCGCGAGGCCGCATCACGATCGATCACCAGGTACACCTGCAGGCCCTTGTCCTGGAGGTCGCTGGCGACGTCGGTCAGCTCCGGCAACTGGCGGAGGGCATGCACCAGCTTGCCGCTCCACAGGGCCAGCAACTCCGCATCCGGCGAGGACATGCTGAACTGGTACTGGGTTCGACTGACGCGGTCTTCAATGGTCAGGTCCTGCACCGGCTGCATGAACAGGCGGATGCCCACCAGCTTGTCGATTTCCGGTTGCAGGCGGGTGATCACCTGGGCGGCACTCAGGTCGCGCTGGCCGTGGGGCTTGAGGTTGATCAGCAAGCGGCCGCTGTTGAGGGTGGCGTTATCGCCATCCACGCCAATGTAGGACGACAGGCTTTGCACCGCCGGGTCGGCCAGGATGATCTTGGCCAGCTCCTGCTGGCGCTGGCTCATGGCCGCAAAGGATATCGACTGCGGCGCTTCGGAAATGCCCTGGATCACCCCGGTGTCCTGCACCGGGAAAAAGCCCTTGGGCACCACCAGGTACAGCACTACCGTAAGGCCCAGGGTGGCGATGGCCACCAGCAGGGTCAGCGGCTGGTGCCTGAGCACCCACTGCAATTTGCGCCCGTAGGCGCCGATCAGCCAGTCGATCCAGGCGCCGCTGGCCTTGTAGAAACGGCTTTGTTCTTCTTCCTTGGGTTCCCGCTTGAGCAGCCGCGCGCACATCATTGGCGTCAGGGTCAGGGACACCACCAGGGAAATCAGGATCGCCACCGCCAGGGTAATCGCGAATTCGCGGAACAGGCGCCCGACCACGTCAGCCATGAACAGCAACGGAATCAATACGGCGATCAGCGACAGGGTCAGGGAAATCAGGGTGAACCCGATCTGCTTGGCGCCCTTGAGCGCGGCTACCAGCGGGGTCTCGCCTTCCTCGATGTAGCGGGAAATGTTCTCCAGCATCACGATGGCATCGTCCACCACGAAGCCGGTGGCGATGGTCAGGGCCATCAGCGTGAGGTTGTTGATGGAGAAACCGGCCAGGTACATCACCCCAAAGGTGCCGACCAGCGATAGCGGCACGGCAATGGAGGGAATGATCGTGGCGCTGACCCGGCGCAGGAACAGGAAGGTCACCATCACCACCAGGGCAATGGCGATCAGCAGTTCGTGCTGCACGTCGGTGACCGACGCGCGGATGGTCTGGGTGCGGTCGGTCAGGACCGTGACGTCCAGGCCGGCCGGCAGGTTATCGGTGATACTCGGCAGCAGGGCCTTGATACGGTCCACCACCTCGATCACGTTGGCGCCCGGCTGGCGCTGGATGTTCAGCAACACGGCCTGGTTTTCATTGGCCCAGGCAGCAAGGCGTTCGTTTTCCGCACCATCGACGATCTGCGCCACATCCTTGAGGCGCAACGGTGCGCCATTGTTGTAGGCCAGGATCAGTTCGGCGTATTGCTGGGGCGAGACCAACTGGTCGTTGGCATCGAGCATCGACACCCGGGTCGGGCCGTCGAAGTTACCCTTGGGCTGGTTGACGTTGGACGCGGCGATCAGGGTGCGCACGTCCGACAGGTTCAAGCCGTTGGCGGCCAGGGCCTCGGGGTTGACCTTGATCCGCACCGCCTGGCGCTGGCCGCCGGCGATGCTGACCATGCCGACGCCGCTGATCTGCGCGATCTTCTGCGCCATGCGCGTATCGACCAGGTCATTGAGCTTGGGCAGCAGCATGGTCTTGGAGGTGATCGCCAAGGTCAACACCGGGGTGTCCGCCGGGTTGACCTTGTTGTACACCGGCGGTGCCGGCAAATCCTTGGGCAGCAGGTTGGTGGCGGCGTTGATCGCGGCCTGCACCTGTTGCTCGGCGACATCCATATTGATGTCGAGGTTGAAACGCAGGGTCAGCACCGAGGCGCCGCCGGAGCTGGTGGACGCCATCTGGGTCAGGCCGGGCATTTGCCCGAACTGGCGCTCCAGGGGCGCGGTGACGGCGCTGGTCATCACGTCCGGGCTGGCGCCAGGGTACAGGGTCATCACGCGGATGGTCGGGTAATCCACCTGGGGCAAGGCCGAGACGGGTAGCAGGCGGTACGAGATGATGCCGGCCAGGACAATGGCCAGCATGCTCAGCGTGGTGGCGACCGGGCGAAGGATAAACAGCCGCGAGAGGTTCATGAACCGACCTTTTGCGCCTTGCCGGCGTCAGCGCCGGTCTCCCCTTTCGCAGCAGGCTTGCCTTGCAGGTGCTCGGTCGGCGTGGTCGGTACCTGGCTGCTGTCGTTGACCACTTCGACTTCGCTGCCGTCCTTCAGGCGGTCGGTGCCTTCAAGCACCACCCGGTCGCCGGCGACCAGGCCCTCCTTGATCACGGTGTTATCGCCATCGCTGTCACCCACCACCAACGGCTGGACCTTGACCTTCTTATCGCCATCGAGCTTGTAGACAAAGGTGCCGTTGTTGCCGAACTGAATCGCGGCCGACGGCGCCAGTACCACGTTGTGCAGGGTATCGGCGAGCAGATGCACATTCACGAATTGGTTGGGGAACAGTACCTGGTCCTTGTTATCGAAACGTGCCTTGAACTTCAGGGTACCGGTGGTGACGTCGATCTGGTTGTCCAGGCTCTGTAGCACGCCGGTGGCCTGGCGCTTCGCATCGCCACGGTCCCAGGCCTCCACGGGCAGCTTGTTGCCGGCGTGGTAACGGGCGAGCACGGTTTCCAGGGTGCTCTCCGGCAGGGTGAAGGCCACGCTGATCGGTTGGGTCTGGGTGATCACCGCCAGCGCCGTGGTGTCGTTGGCGGCCACCAGGTTACCGACGTCGAGCTGACGCAGGCCGACGCGCCCGCTGATCGGCGCGCGGATCTTGGTGAATTCGAGGTTGAGCTTGGCGTCGTCCACCGCGCCCTGGTTGGTCTTGACCGTGCCCTGGTATTGCAGGACCAGCGCTTCGGCTGTGTCGAGGGTCTGCTTGGCGATGCTGTCCTGGGCGTAGAGGTCGCGGTAACGCTGGACGTCGACCTGGGCGTTCTTCAACTGGGCCTGGTTCTGCATCAGCGTGCCCTGGGCCTGGAGCAAGGCGTTCTGATAGCTGCGCGGGTCGATTTCCGCCAACAGGTCGCCGGCCTTGACCATCTGCCCTTCTTCAAAGGCGATCTTCACCAACTGGCCGCCCACCTGGCTGCGTACATTGATGGTGTTGAGCGCGGTGACCGTACCCAATGCCTTGTAGTACAGCGGGAATTCCCCCAGCACCGCCGGTGCCACGCGCACCGGCACCGGCCCAGTGGAACCACCGAAGCCTGGGCGTGCCATGCCCGTCTTGCTGGTGCGTGCGGCCGGCGCATCTTTATGGGCAGCGCCACCCGGCCAGAATTTCCAGCACAGACCGGCGATAACCAGCAGCACAAGCAGGCCGAACAGCCAGCGTCGGGAGTTACGGGGGGTGGATTGCATGGAGTGATCAACCATTGGGCGCGAGAGCTTCTTCTTTGGGAGGCTGAAAGATAAGCACTGGGGCGCGTTAAGAAAAGCGCCTTTACCGGCTATTTACCTTGGGCTTACATCTTTTAACTTTTGAGCTTAGTCCGCCGGCTATTTCCCTAAGCATCTGACGTGCAAATAAAAACGGCCTGGACTAGGCCAGGCCGCAATTATGTGCCGCGCGTGTTACTGCGTAACGACAGTAATGCGCCGAAACAGTTACTTCAAAACAGCCAGGGCTGCTTCGTAGTTTGGCTCCTGGCCGATTTCAGGGACCAATTCGCTGTGCAGCACAGTGTCGTTTTCATCCAACACGACGACGGCACGGGCGGTCAGGGCCCGGAGGGGGCCGTCAGCAATCGAAACGCCGTAGTCAACGGCGAAATCAGCGTTGCGGAAGTCCGACAGGTTCTGCACGTTGTCCAGGCCTTCGGTGCCGCAAAAACGCTTCTGGGCAAACGGCAGGTCGGAGGAGATGCACAGCACGACAGTGTTGTTCAGCTCGTTGGCCTGGGCGTTGAACTTGCGTACCGAGGTGGCGCAGGTCGGGGTGTCGACGCTTGGGAAGATGTTCAGCACTTTGCGTTTGCCGGCGAAGGTGGCCAGGGTCGCATCCGACAGATCGCCGGCGGTCAGGGTGAAGTCTGGCGCCTTGGAGCCGGTTTGCGGCAGTTCGCCTTCAACTTGGACGGGGTTACCACGAAGGGTGACTTGAGCCATGGACGGAATCCTTATGCTGGGTTTGATTAAACGAATTCGAGAGGCGGAAGTTAACCACAAAGTGCTGTGGCTACCTACCGCCAGACACAAATTGTCATGTCTCGCGGTTGTGGTTTAATTGCGCGCTTTGCGCCTGCCCTCCAAGGAAACCGTTGTTAATGAATCAGCCCGCTACCAAAGTCCTGGTCATTGGTTATGTCTGGCCGGAGCCACGCTCCTCGGCAGCGGGCGGGCATATGATGCAGATCCTCGAGACTTTTCTTACGCAAGGTTGGGATATAACCTTCAGCAGCCCCGCAGCGCTGGGCGAGCACAAAGCCGACCTGGCTGCGCTGGGCATCGCCGAATGCGCGATTGAGCTCAATAACAGCAGCTTCGACGATTTTATTTGCGAATTGGCCCCGGACATCGTGCTGTTCGACCGTTTCATGATGGAAGAACAGTTTGGTTGGCGCGTGGAGAAGTGCTGCCCCCACGCCCTGCGCGTGCTGGAGACCTCCGACCTGCAAAGCCTGCGCGACGCGCGCCACCAGCGCCTCAGGGACCACCTCAAGGCCCATCCCGACGGCGAAGACTTCAGTGCACTGTTTACCCCGGCGCTGAAACAGGAATTCCAGTTGATGGCCGACACCGACCTGGCCAAGCGTGAAATCGCGGCGATTTACCGCTGCGATATCAGCCTGATGATTTCCGACGTGGAAATCCGCCTGCTCATCGAACAGTTCAAGGTGCCCGCCGCCCTGCTCCACTGGTGCCCGTTGATGATGCAGCCACCGACCGCGGCCTTCGCGCCCTTTGAAGACCGCGCGCACTTCCTCAGTATCGGTAACTTCCGTCACGCGCCGAACTGGGATGCGGTGTTGTGGATGAAAAACAGCGTGTGGCCGCTGATCCGCCAGCAACTGCCGGGCGCCCAACTGCATATCTACGGGGCCTACACCCCGCCCAAGGCCACCGCCCTGCACAACGCGGCCCAGGGGTTTCATGTGATGAACTGGGCCGAAGATGCGTTGCAGGTGATGAGTGCCGCACGTATCTGCCTGGCCCCCCTGCGCTTTGGCGCCGGGATCAAGGGCAAGCTGGCGGATGCGATGCTGTGTGGCACGCCGAATGTCACCACACCGATCGGCGCCGAAGCGATGGGCGACGATCAGCCCTGGCCCGGCGCGATCGAGCAGAACGCCCCGGCCCTGGCCGCCGCCGCCGTGGCCCTTTATCAGGACCGCGAGCGTTGGACCCAGGCCCAGGAACAGGGGCGCCAGCTCCTGGCCCGGCGCTATGACCAGGCCCTCCACGGACCGGCCTTGGTGGCATGCCTGGAGCAATGCCGCCGCAACCTTGCGGCCCATCGCCGCGACAACTTTACCGGCAGCATGCTGCGCCATCACGCGCATAAAAGTACGCAGTACATGTCCCAGTGGATCGAGGCGAAGAACCGCAACCTCTAGGGAATCGAGCAGCGCAAAGAACATGAACATCGTGACTCTGACTTGCCGCCGCTGCGCGGCAAGTTGAATCGGGCATCCCTGCCCCCTAACGCGCCCAGACGTACCTCACCTCCTCCAGGGACACCCCGCCACGGACGAGCGTGCGACGGCTGCCAAGCTCCTCCTGCCCTCCGAGCCCTTGATAGAAGCGCACAGCCCTTTCGTTTTCAGCTAAAACCCATAAGGTAACAAGCTTGTAACCCTGATCAACCAAACGCTTTAAACCTGACGCCCATAATTGGGCGCCTATACCCTTGCCCCAGTATTCTGCCAAGACGTAGATAGCCATGACCTCTCCCGCTTCGGCGCCAGACTTATCTTCATCACGGCAAGGCCCCACTGAAATCCAACCAATAACGTTCCCATCCACCTCTGAAACTAAAACGTCAGACTCTTTGCTTTCAATTGCATGAGCCCAATAAGCTTCCCTCTTAGGCAACGTTGCAGTAAGCGAGGACAAAAAATCAGCCGGCATCAGACTGAGATAAGCGTGTTGCCAGCTACTGACATGAACATTGGCGATGCTCTTCGCGTCCTTGGGTAGTGCATCACGAATCATAACCACACCCTCACTCGTGCTCTGTTTCACATAAAAATCTTCTTTGATCCCAGCGGCCATGCCGCTCTCGATCAGCACAACGGCTGCCTGCAAACGCTTTTGTTAATATCACAGCCCAGTTAAATATATTAAGTAGCCAATCACCAAAAACGGCATTCAGAGATGCTCCGATCAACTTGCCGCTGGCAGCGACAACACACAAGGGGGCATTATTCGAATCGCAACCACAATAAAGCGACGGCAGCATGACCCGAGCAACGCGAATCACCGACCCTTCCTACGAGCTGATGGACGATCACAACGGCCTGTCCATCATCTATCGCCAGCATGGTTTCCCCTGCCCGTTGGTACGCTGGCACTTCCATAAGGAGTACGAGCTGCACTTGATTATCGCCAGCTCCGGCAAAGTGTTCATCGGCGACTACATCGGCAATTTCTACCCGGAAAGCCTGTTCCTCACCGGCCCCAACCTGCCCCACAACTGGATCAGCCAGGTGGAGGAAGACGAGGTGGTGCCCAAGCGCGACATGCTGGTGAACTTCACCGATGAACTGTTTGAGAACGGCAGCCCTATTTTCGCCGAACTCAAGACCCTGGCACCGCTGCTGGAACGGGCGCAGTCCGGCATCGAGTTTCGTTGCAAAAAAACCATCGCCCAGGCCATGACCCTGATGCAACGCATTGAGGACGCCCAAGGCATGGCGCGCCTGGGGCACTTCTTTATCCTGCTGGACGTGCTGAGCGCGTGCGAGGACTACCAGTTGTTGTCCGGCGTGACCACGCCGCAACTGGCCGATGAGCACAGCATCGACCGCACCAACCGCGCGGTGGACTACATCTTTGCCCACTACGCGCGGGAGTTGCCGCTGGAGGAAGTGGCGGAACACCTGGGCATGAAGCCGACGTATTTTTCCCGGGTGTTCAAGCAGGCCACCGGTCGCACGTTTATCGAGTTCGTCAATCGCTTGCGTATCAGCAAGTCCTGCGAGTTACTGGCCGATGGCGATAAAGCCGTCACGGATGTGTGTTTCGAATCCGGCTTCAATAACATCTCCAACTTCAATCGACGCTTCCAACAGCTCAAGGGCATGACCCCCTCCCACTACCGTCGCCTGGCGGTGCAGCGGCTCACCGAACAAAACCTGGCTTGAGCTCTTTGCGCATAGACAAACGATTACACAGCAATCCCTTGAAGTAATCCCTCCACACCCTGTCACTGGAACTGGACCAAGCCCCTGGCCACTTAGCGAAGACATCGCTCCTCTTTCACTCGATGGGTGATGCCTTGTCTATCAACGCAAAGGTAAAAGGGCTACTCATGATCAACGTTCAGCGGTTACCTGCTCCCGCCACCATCACCGGCTCAAACGACATGAGCGCCGCCGCAAAACCTGCGTACTCAATGGCCTCGCAAGTCATCCCGCTGTTTAATAATCAGATGAACAACCACCAGGCTCTCCTCGCGCCCGTGCAGGCCGGCGATATACCGCCACACGCCCGGCAGCGCATCGTGCACCTGCTCAGCTACGCGATGACAGAAGAACGACCGAGCCTGGCCGCGCAGATCAGCCAGTTGATAAACAACAGCCGTCCGCCCCTCACAGGCGAAATACTGCACGATGAAGTCGAGCGACACCTGAACCAGCCCAGCGCACTGAATCCGCAGAAAACCTACGCCCAGCTCATTCACGACATACTCCAAACCCCATCGCAACCCGCCTCGCTCCCTTCCCCTGTGGTGTCACGAGCACGTCGGGAACTGCAGAACCCAGATCCCGCGCAACACACCGACAACACCTCAACCACTCAGTTCGCCAATGCCCTGGTTGAAGACGGCGACCGGCAATTGTCGATCAATTTCGCCAATCATTTGATCCGCCGATGGGTCGATGCAACCCGAAGCTCCGGCTTTGGAGAGGAAAAGATTGCCGTCCCGCCCGGTTCAACATTCGGCCTGGCCTGGAACGCGTTGGCTGACGCGCTCGACGCGCAACCGTTCAAGACCTTTGCCCAAGCCAAGGGTATTGATGTTTCCAGCCTGGTCATCAACACCAACGGAGACCTGAGCGGGTTACAGAACAAGCAAACCGTCAGCTTTTCTTTGGCGCAAGATCCCGATTGGGCCGCCGCTTCATCGGCCGTTTTAGCCGCGGCCAAAAAACTGGGCGGGGACATCCGTTTCCACGACCGCGGGCATGCACCCGCGGAGGATGTCGCGGCCTTTTATTTAGTGCGCAAAAGCCGCTTCAACAGTGACGACCGATTATTCACGATCGACCAATTGCTCAAAGAGCAAAACTTCAGTTCGATCAGTAACACCGACAGTTACTACGCGGCGCAATTCGCCCCGGTTCAGCAGCGCCAAAGAGAGGCCAAGCAACAGGTTGCGGAGCTGCCCACGCCACAGTTGAACCGGCTGCTGGCAGGCTTCATACCCGCGTCGGTGCCGGCGATACAAAAGGTCAAGGACGCCGATCAGGCCCTGGCCCGCCTGTGCAGCCAGGCACTGGGGCAGGCGTTTGCGTACACGATAGACGAACTGCCCGAGTACTCGACCTTTAACCTGGCCCGCAATAACCTCAAGGACGCACTGAACAGCAGCGCCTTTACCACGTTTGTACGCGCGAACAACCTTGACCTGTCGAGCATCCAAATCAACTCGGACGACGGGACCTTGAAGGGTAAAGTCAAGGGTGTCGACACCACCTTCCCTGTCAACGCCATTTCAGATTGGGCCTCTGTCTGGCAAGACGTGGAACCCGCGGTAAAGCAGATGGCGACAGGCTCGGGCGACTACGTTGATTACCCCGGTGCGAACCCTGTAACGCTGCCGGAAGTACTGCGTTTCTACGGCGAAGAACCACTGCCACCCCATGGCTTCCCTCAGGATGGCTGGCAACAACGATCACGTGCAGCCAATCTGAGCAGAAGTGCGCAAATCATCCGAGACAACGGCTTCAAGGCGCTGGTCTCCCCCTCGGCTGACGATGCTCGCTCGCGTAGCGTGCGGGAGAAGCAGCAGGCAGTCGCCCTACCGCTCAGCGCAAAGACGCTGAACCTTTCGCCACTTGAAACCCTGGCGGTCGAGGTCAAGTCCCGCCTGCAGGAAAACGACAGCGCTACGCCCCTCGCGCCCCCCGCACACAGCCCGGACACGCCCGAAGACGCCTTGGCCAGCACCGAAAGAGCACTGGCTGTCGCGGTGCATGGCGTAATGCTTGAGCTCAAGAGCGACTCGAGCCAAGCAGAGTCGAAAATGCTTGAATCGATCCCGGCCAACAGCCTGATCGGACAGTGGCGGGCTTACTTGGACAAGGCCCTGAAGGGACGTGGGTTTACCGAATGGGTCCAAAAACAGAACATCGACCTGACCTCCCTGCGCTTTGACCCCACGGACAACGCCTTGATCGGTAAGGTCAATGGCCTTGAGCAGCGCTTTACCGCCACTGACTTCGCGCAAAAGTACCCTGAGCATTTCGATGTGCTTGCACCGGTATTGAACGCTGCGGCCGCATTCAGCCCCCCTGGAAAAACCATCGCGCTGAACCAGCCCGACAACAGCATGCCCTTCGAATGGGTGGGCAGTTTTTATGGCATCAGCAACGACTACAGCAGCCAGGCGTTCGCACGACACACGGAGCTGATGGGCCGCACGCAGCAATTTCCAACACCGGTTGAAAACCCGCAGAAAGTCGTGAACTGGCTGAACCGCCAGAGAACCGCACTGGGCGACAGTAACGATCGATATGCGCTGATCCATCAGCTCAAACACGGGAATGTCGATAACGACCAGACCACGGGCTTCACGGTGGACCCGGACTCCTCCCACCAGCCCAAGGGCACCACGACCGTCCAGGCGTTTCTTTCGGACCAAGGCTGGTACGGCGCCATATCGGCCGCACAGGTCGATAACTTGTTGCGGGCCTTGCAGACCGAAATTCCGCAGGCGCCGTCCTTTGGCAATCTATGGGGTTTCCTGTCCACAGACATACCGTTGAGTACTGAGCAGCGTGTGGCGGTAACCGAGTTCGTGAAAAAGTCCATTGGCAGCCATGGTTCCCTGGTCGGTTTCTTGAGTGCCAGTGTCCCGAACCTGAGCAGCGACCCTGACCAAGCGCGGGAACAGCTGCTTTCCAGTGACACCGCCCTCGAGTTTGCCACCCGCCTGCAAACCGAGATGAAAAGCGCTGAAACCTCTACCAGCCTGAAGCAATGGCTATTGACTGCGCTGGTGCTGGAGCTTGACCCCACGGCCGGCACCCAGCGCAATAGCGTGGCGGGTTTCGACCTCATGGCCTCTGGGAACTGGGGGCAAGGCACCGACACCATTGTCGAGCAGTTCAAGCAACACTTGATTGACACCAAGCAGGTCCCGGCCAGCCTCGCACCGGCCATGGCTAAGGTGTTGTTAGCGGGGGCAGCACCGCACCTGCTGGTAAAAGACGTGCCGCAGACCCTCACCCTGGGCTCCCCCGAGTGGGTCGGCTTTAACACAGCCGTCAACCGGATCGAACGGATCGCCGCGGGCGCTACCGCGAGCATGACCTTCCAGAAAGTCATGGAGCTCCACAAGATCAATCCTATTTCACCGTCTGAAACCCAGTTGCAGGCCATTGCCCAACTGAACCCGATAATTGATTGGGCAATCATCAATAATCACCTGGTGAAAAATGACAGCGACCAATACAGCCTCGAACAGCTGAACGACAGCCAAGAAAAACTCAACGCACAGATCAACGAGACCTCGCAAGCCAAGCGTTATCTGCGAACCTTCACACCGCCGAGCAGAAGGGCCATGGCCCTGGCGGCATTGAGAGAAACGTTTGGCTCAGCCATCGACTTTGAGAGCCCGGTCCTATGGGAAAAGGTGGCTGGCGGGCTCTTTTCCGGAATTAACGCGAGCATCGTCGAGGTCTATGAGGCGGGCCGTCTGGGTGAAAGCTGGAGTACCTACAAAACAGGCCTGAACGTTGACGACCTGCGCAACAGAGCCCACGAGTTGCCGGACATCAACGCGCAATTCGACAAAGCCATCCAGGAAGACTTTACCCCGCGCAGGCTCAATACGATTTCCCTGTTCAAAGACATGCTCAGCAAGCTGCCTTTTGACAAGCGCAATAGCCTCCAATTCGGCACATTGGACTTTTTGAAGGTGGAAGGCGTCGGCAACGGCGTGGTGATAACGTCCGACCACAAGGGCGTAAGAAGGTATTTCGCGGTCTATCCGGCAACCGGGCAAATCGTCAAGATTCCAAACATCAATCCTTCAACGAAACAGGGCCACACAGTTGAACTTGGCATTGACGTGGACGCGTTAAAAAACGGCACCGCCCCCAACCCAGGTGCCACCGCCAACGTTGCACTGACGGCCATTAAACCCTTCATCCAGGTGGTGCCTGACGACACCGATAAGAACCCCTTGTTGCGTGAAATCACGTTCGACGAGGAGAGCCCCAGCCAGGAATCATCTCCCCCCTACAGCAACAGAAGAATGGAGGCCGTGGCCACGGCGTTGACTGACGCGGTGTACCTGCACAAAAGTGATTTCATCAGCTTCCACCGAGGATTTAACAATCCCGTTGAGAACGGCGTAGAACCCAGTGACTTCTTCAAGGGCATTTTACGTGCCCTGCCTGGCGGCTCCAGCCTGGAAGACCTTTACCACGGTGAATTTGTAAAAGCTGCAGGTGACCTGGCTGTTGATGTCGCCCTCTACGCAGCCACTGAAGGTGCCGGGAAATTGTGGCGCGTCGCTAAATCCGGCGCGGCGTGGGCGGCGGCCAAAACCTCTGCCAAGTTCATTGGGAAGTTTGGCGCTGAAGGCGCCGAAAGCATCGCACTCAAGGACATGACCGCCGCCAACACCTCGGCATCTCTCAGCGCACTCGCCCGCATGCAGGGCAGCCACCTTGCCGAGGCCTCGGCCGGGATGTCTGGAAGAGCGGCCAACCTGGCCGATGGCGCAGTGAC
Organism: Pseudomonas gorinensis; assembly: GCF_042015035.1. NCBI lineage: Bacteria > Pseudomonadati > Pseudomonadota > Gammaproteobacteria > Pseudomonadales > Pseudomonadaceae > Pseudomonas > Pseudomonas gorinensis. The sequence continues at coordinate 3,406,069 of NZ_CP167125.1, read as the reverse complement.
GCGAACCGGCACCGCAGAACAACAGATCAAGGCGACTGCGCTATTCCAGGATGGCCAATGGCATGCCTACGACCCCAAAACCCTGTCAGCCTACGGGCCAGCACTATCAGATTTCCGCTCGGACACATCCATCGTACTGAAGCGCGAGACTTCGCCTGACGGCGAAAGCATCTTGATGCCTGAAGCGCTCTTTTCAGAAAACCCACAGGTGATAAACAGAGCGACCCACACCGACCTGAGGGTTGGGGACAGGGTGTATCGCTTTGACCCCAAGAAACCTGATGTCATTACCGATCTTGAATCAGCGGATCATTTCAACACCCCACAAGACATGGAAGCCTTTTGCCCGGCAGGGCCAAGAGTCAAACGTGGGACAAATGATCTGTGTTTTTCAAACATCGTCTCGGACTTCAGCGGCAACACCGCCAAGTTGGTTCAAGCCCTTGAACACAAACGTCTCTACCCTTCACCCGCTATCGCCGGAAAAAGCCCAACGATCGTTTTTGAACGCCGTTTATTCGACGTAGTAGAACAAGACGGTGTCCATTCGCTGACGCCACGAACATTGCAAGTACCTGTCGATTATCTACCAGTGACACGCGGCACAATCATCAAGGACCCGCACTTTGGTTTTCCCGGAACCAGCACCCTGGCGAACCTTGAGCAAAATACGCGAATTGTCAAACTCGGCCCGATCAGCAGCCTGAGCAACGACCAGCGCGAGCTGCGTGGAACGATTTCCCTGCTGGCAACGCAGTCGGGAGGACCCAAGCGTTACCTCACTGTAGAAGCGGATCCTCTAACGTTTTACTACAGCGAATTTGATGCAACCTCGACGGTGCTCAACTTCAAAAAAATCGGCCAACAGGCATCGGCTTTTGAAAACGTGCTGATCAAGGCACACACTGCGGAAACCGAAAACTTGCTCAAACTGACTGGCGCGCCCTTGAATAAAGCGTTCGTCGCGTTACCCACCCTGGACTCGGCTTTCGCAAAACTCGAAGCCGCCGGCTATACACACGCCGAAGCCACAAAACTGAGAACGACTATTGCGACGTTCAGCGCGGAGAAAAAACGCGAATTTGTCTATCAACTCATCAATAGGCTGAAAAACGCCAACGACACGGTCGTGCTCAAAGCGACGAGCATCGAACCATTAACCAAAGCGGAGAATTTTGCGAACCTGCCTGTCGAGGAGCAAAACCGGTTTTATGCCGAAAACGCAAAAAAAACCGTGGACTCACATTTCAACGCCACAGCCATCGGCTCCGCTAACAAGCACACGCCCAACGACCTTAATGATCGGTACCGAGAAGACGTCGCCAATACCATCATCTCTTGGATGCGCGACAACCATCGGCCAGCGGTTGAATCCAGTCTGAAGTTCGGCGCTGGAAACTGTCACGAAATGGCTGAATCGGCAGCTCAAATCATCAAAAAAAGCGGAGGTACAGCACAAGCGTGGTATGTCGAGGGTGGGGACCATGTGTTTACGGTAGTCGGAGGCCCCCCTTCAGCAGGCAAAAGCACCGTCAATTTTTCACAGGCCGAATGGAAAGATGCCTGGATCGTAGACCCTTGGGCCGACATTTCATGCAAGGCGTCCGAGTACACCGGGCGGCTGAGGAAAAAGATGTCCGAGTGGCACGCAAACGGTCTGAAAATCTACACCAACAAAGGTTGGCGTAACCCAACGTACCCACAATGGATCTACGAGCTGACCACGCTCCAAAAACGCCCGCTGCGAGCGTGACCTCTTAATGCCCAGTACCTGGCACTGTTGCGCAATGCGCAGTGCCAGGACTCCGTAAAAGTGTCCGGCTCAACGGCCAGGCCGAGATCGAGTGCAAAAAAGTATCAGTCCCAGTGTTCCCAAGGATTTGTCACCACCCCGTTTGAGGGCTGTAATCAACGCACACTCTTCCTGGCTCCTTGCGGGAAGACACAACAACAATAACTGTCCTTCTGTAGCCCCTGGGCGCAGAAATGGAGTGCGCGATGAAGTTCCCAGCAAAAGCACTGCTTGTCTCCACTTGCATGACTACCTGCATGACCCTCAGCGCCGTCAGCCTCGGCGCGCAAACCCTGACCATTGCCACCGTCAACAACAGCGACATGATCCGCATGCAAAAGCTCTCGAAAACCTTCGAGACCGCGCACCCGGAGATCAAGCTGAATTGGGTCGTGCTGGAAGAAAACGTGTTGCGCCAACGCCTGACCACCGACATCGCCACCCAAGGCGGGCAGTTCGATGTATTGACCATTGGCATGTACGAAGCTGCACTGTGGGGCGCCAAGGGTTGGCTGGAACCGATGAAAGACCTTCCGGCCTCCTACAACCTGGACGATGTGTTCCCTTCCGTGCGTGACGGGTTGTCCGTCAAGGGCTCGCTGTATGCCCTGCCGTTCTATGCCGAAAGTTCGATCACCTATTACCGCACCGACCTGTTCAAAAATGCCGGGCTGAGCATGCCTGAGCATCCGACCTGGACCCAGATCGGCGAATACGCGGCCAAACTCACCGACAAGAGCAAAGAGCAATACGGCCTGTGCCTGCGCGGCAAAGCCGGCTGGGGCGAGAACATGGCGCTGATCACAACGCTGGCCAACGGTTACGGCGCGCGCTGGTTCGATGAGAAGTGGCAGCCGGAATTCAATGGCCCTGAGTGGAAGGAGGCGCTGACCTTCTACGTCGACAACATGAAAAAATCCGGCCCGCCGGGTGCTTCCAGCAACGGTTTCAACGAAAACCTGGCGCTGTTCAACAGCGGCAAGTGTGCAATCTGGGTCGACGCCAGCGTCGCCGGCTCGTTCGTGACCGACAAGACCCAAAGCAAAGTGGCCGATCATGTGGGCTTCACCTTTGCCCCGCACGAAAAAACCGACAAAGGCACCTCATGGCTGTACTCCTGGTCCTTGGCCATCCCGACCAGTTCCAAGGCCAAGGACGCCGCCAAGACCTTCACCACCTGGGCGACTTCCGAGGAATACAGCCAACTGGTGGCCAAGACCGACGGCATCGCCAACGTACCGCCAGGTACCCGCAAGTCGACCTACAGCGACGAGTACATGAAGGCCGCGCCGTTCGCCAAGGTGACCCTGGAGTCGCTGAAAGTCGCCGACCCGACCAAGCCGACCCTCAAGCCGGTGCCGTATATCGGTATCCAACTGGTGACCATTCCTGAGTTCCAGGCGATCGGTACCCAGGTCGGCAAGTTCTTCTCGGGCGCGTTGACCGGCCAGCAAACGGTCGATGCCACACTGACCGCCGCGCAGACCACCACCGAGCGTGAAATGAAGCGGGCCGGTTACCCCAAGTAACCCCCGATCCTGTAGGAGCGAGCTTGCTCGCGAAAAAGGTACATCCGACGCCGCAATGCGCCTGAAATACCTTCGCGAGCAAGCTCGCTCCTACAGGGGTTTTGCGCCCCCGTCTCTAATCGGTCCTGATCACCATGAATACACCCACCAAAAACCGCCTGGCCAACCCCGGCTGGTTTCTCGTCAGCCCCTCGGTGGCCTTGCTGCTGCTGTGGATGATCGTGCCGCTGGGCATGACCCTGTACTTTTCGCTGATCCGCTACAACCTGCTCTACCCTGGCGAAAACCAGTTCGTGGGGCTGGAAAACTTCACTTACTTCATCACCGACTCGGGCTTCCTGCCCGGCGCCACCAATACGTTGTTGCTGGTAGGCAGCGTGCTGCTGATCAGCGTGGTATTCGGCGTGCTGATCAGTGCCCTGCTGGAGGCCAGTGAGTTCCTGGGGCGTGGCATTGTCCGGGTGCTGCTGATTTCGCCGTTTTTCATCATGCCCACCGTCGGTGCGCTGATCTGGAAGAACCTGATTTTCCACCCGGTGTCGGGGATTCTCGCGGCCGTGTGGAAGTTCTTCGGCGCCGAACCGGTGGACTGGCTGGCGCACTATCCGCTGCTGTCGATCATCATCATTGTGTCGTGGCAATGGCTGCCCTTCGCGATCCTGCTGCTGATGACCGCCATGCAGTCCCTCGACCAGGAACAAAAGGAAGCGGCGCGCCTGGACGGGGCCGGCGCCATCGCGATCTTCTGGCACCTGACCCTGCCCCACCTGGCCCGCCCGATTGCGGTGGTGGTGATGATCGAGACCATCTTCCTGCTTTCGGTATTCGCCGAAATCTTCACCACCACCAACGGTGGGCCCGGCTACGCCTCGACCAACCTCGCCTACCTGATCTACAACCAGGCGCTGGTGCAGTTCGACGTCGGCATGGCCTCGGCCGGCGGCTTGATTGCCGTGGTCATCGCCAATATCGCGGCGATCATCCTGGTGCGGATGATCGGCAAAAACCTGACTGACAAGCCTTGAGGGCCGCGCCATGACACTCCAACAATCCCGCCGCCTGCAAAGCCTGTTACTCGGCACCCTGGCCTGGGCCATCGCGATCCTGATTTTCTTCCCGATCTTCTGGATGGTGCTGACCAGCTTCAAGACCGAAATCGACGCGTTCGCCACGCCGCCGCAGTTCATCTTCACGCCGACGCTGGAGAACTACCTGCACATCAACGAACGCAGCAACTACTTCGCCTACGCCTGGAACTCAGTGGTGATCTCATTCAGCGCCACGGCCCTGTGCCTGCTGATCTCGGTACCGGCCGCCTACTCCATGGCGTTCTATGAAACCCAGCGCACCAAAGGCACCCTGCTGTGGATGCTGTCGACCAAAATGCTGCCCCCGGTAGGCGTACTGATGCCGATCTACCTGCTGGCCAAGAGCTTTGGCCTGTTGGATACGCGCATCGCGCTGATCATCATCTACACCCTGATCAACCTGCCGATCGTGGTGTGGATGGTTTACACCTACTTCAAGGACATCCCGAAAGACATCCTCGAAGCCGCCCGCCTCGATGGCGCCACCCTGTGGCAGGAAATGGTGCGGGTGCTGCTGCCGATCGCCAAGGGCGGGCTGGCCTCCACCGTGCTGCTGTCGCTGATCCTGTGCTGGAACGAGGCATTCTGGTCGTTGAACCTGACCTCGTCGAGTGCCGCGCCGCTGACCGCGCTGATTGCCTCCTACTCCAGCCCCGAAGGCTTGTTCTGGGCCAAATTGTCTGCCGTGTCGACCCTGGCCTGTGCGCCGATCCTGATCTTCGGCTGGATCAGCCAGAAACAGCTGGTGCGCGGCCTGTCCTTCGGCGCCGTGAAATAACGGTTTCCATAAAAATTAAAAGAGGAGGCCCATCCCATGGCCAACCTGAAAATCAAGAATCTGCAAAAAGGCTTCGAAGGCTTCTCCATCATCAAGGGCATCGACCTGGAAGTGCACGACAAGGAATTCGTGGTCTTCGTCGGCCCCTCGGGCTGCGGTAAATCGACCCTGCTGCGCCTGATCGCCGGCCTGGAAGAAGTCAGCGAAGGCACCATCGAACTCGATGGCCGCGACATCACCGAAGTCACCCCCGCCAAGCGCGACCTGGCGATGGTGTTCCAGACCTACGCGCTGTACCCGCACATGAGCGTGCGCAAGAACATGTCGTTTGCCCTGGATTTGGCCGGCGTCGACAAGAAGCTGGTGGAGAGCAAGGTCAACGAAGCGGCGCGCATCCTGGAGCTGGGCCCGTTGCTGGAGCGCAAGCCCAAGCAACTGTCCGGCGGCCAGCGCCAGCGCGTGGCGATTGGCCGGGCGATTGTGCGTAACCCGAAGATCTTCCTGTTCGACGAACCGCTGTCCAACCTCGACGCCGCGCTGCGCGTACAGATGCGCCTGGAACTGGCGCGCCTGCATAAAGAACTGCAAGCGACCATGATCTACGTGACCCACGACCAGGTCGAGGCCATGACCCTGGCCGACAAGGTCGTGGTGCTCAACAGTGGCCGCATCGAACAGGTCGGCTCGCCGCTGGAGCTCTACCACCAGCCGGCCAACCTGTTTGTGGCGGGCTTTCTCGGCACACCGAAGATGGGCTTTCTCAAGGGCAAGGTCACTCGCGTCGACGGCCAGGGCTGCGACGTGCAACTGGATGCCGGCACCCTGATCAGCCTGCCCCTGAGCGGCGCCAGCCTGAGCGTAGGCAGTGCGGTGACCCTGGGTATTCGTCCGGAGCACCTGGAAATCGCCACGCAAGGGCAGACCAGCCTGACCGTCACCGCCGATGTCGGCGAACGCCTGGGCAGTGACACCTTCTGCCACGTCAACACCACCAACGGCGAACCGCTGACCATGCGGATTCGCGGTGACATGGCCAGCCAATATGGCGAGACCCTGCACTTGCACCTCGACCCGGCGCACTGCCACCTGTTCGACACCGATGGCGTGGCCGTGGCCCGCCCACTGCGCGCTGCCGCCTGATTTCGCGAGTATTTCGTTATGAAGCTGAACAAACAGAACCTCAACCGGCTGGCGCCGCACGTGAAACTGCCGACCTACGACATTGCCAGCACCACCCAGGGCATCGCGCACATTGGTGTCGGCGGCTTCCACCGCGCGCACCAGGCGTATTACACCGATGCGCTGATGAACACCGGGGTTGGCCTGGACTGGAGCATCTGCGGTGTCGGCCTGCGCGCCGAGGACCGCAAGGCGCGCGACGACCTGGCCGGCCAGGACTACCTGTTCACCCTGTATGAACTGGGCGATACCGACGACACCGAAGTGCGTGTGATCGGTTCCCTCAGCGACATGCTGCTGGCCGAAGACGGTGCCCAGGCGCTGATCGACAAACTGGCCAGCCCAGCCATTCGTATCGTGTCGCTGACCATCACCGAGGGCGGCTACTGCATTGACGACAGCAACGGCGAGTTCATGGCCCACTTGCCGCAGATCCAGCACGACCTGGCCCACCCGACAGCGCCGAAAACCGTGTTCGGCTTTATCTGCGCCGCGCTGACCCAACGCCGTGCCAGCGGCACGCCAGCCTTCACGGTGATGTCCTGCGATAACCTGCCACACAACGGCGCCGTGACGCGCAAGGCCCTGCTGGCGTTCGCCGCCCTGCACGACGCCGAACTACATGACTGGATCAAGGCCAACGTAAGCTTCCCGAATGCCATGGTCGACCGCATCACGCCAATGACCAGCACCGCCCACCGCCTGCAACTGCACGACGAGCACGGCATCGACGATGCCTGGCCAGTGGTGTGCGAACCCTTTGTGCAGTGGGTGCTGGAAGACAAGTTCGTCAACGGCCGCCCGGCCTGGGAACAGGTCGGCGTCCAGTTCACCGACGACGTGACGCCCTATGAGGAAATGAAGATCGGCCTGCTCAATGGCAGCCACCTGGCCTTGACCTACCTGGGTTTTCTCAAAGGCTATCGGTTTGTGCACGAGACCATGAATGACCCGCTGTTCGTCGCGTATATGCGCACGTACATGGACCTCGACGTCACGCCGAACCTGGCGCCGGTGCCGGGGATCGACCTGACCGAGTACAAGCAGACCCTGGTGGATCGTTTCTCCAACCAGGCGATTGCCGATCAGCTGGAACGGGTGTGTTCGGACGGCTCGTCGAAATTTCCCAAGTTCACCGTGCCGACCATCAACCGCCTGATTGCCGATGGGCGCGAGACGGAGCGCGCGGCGCTGGTCGTCGCTGCCTGGGCCTTGTATTTGAAGGGCGTGGATGAGAATGGGGTGAGCTACAAGATCCCGGATCCGCGCGCGGAGTTCTGCCAAGGCCTGGTGAGTGACGAGGGGCTGATCAGTCAGCGGTTGCTGGGCGTGGAGGAGATTTTCGGCAAGGCTATTCCCAACTCGCCTGAATTTGTGGCAGCGTTCGAGCGGTGCTATGGGAGCCTGCGCGACCACGGCGTCACCGCGACCCTGCAACAGCTTCTGAAGCAACCGGCTTAAAACTGTGGAGGGGGCTTGCCCCCGATAGCGCTGGGTCAGTAAAGAACATTTACACTGAAACACCGCCATCGGGGGCAAGCCCCCTCCCATATTTAAAGCGCATTTACAATCCAACAATAATGCTGAGCAAACCATCATGACCCAGCAAAACCTGTTCCTCGGCATCGACTGCGGCACCCAAGGCACCAAGGCGATCGTCCTCGACGCCTCCAGCGGTAAGGTCCTGGGCCTGGGCGCCGCCGCACATACGCTGATCAGCGGCGCCAATGGCCGTCGCGAACAGCACACCCAGGAGTGGCTCGACGCCTTTACCGAGGCCACCCACCGCGCCCTGCAACAGGCCGGCGTGGACGGCCAGGACATCCTCGGCATCGGCGTGTCCGGCCAGCAGCACGGCCTGGTGCTGCTGGATGACAGCGGCCAGGTGCTGCGCCCGGCCAAGCTGTGGTGCGACACCGAAACCGCGCCGGAGAACCAGCGCCTGCTGGCCTACCTGGGCGGCGAGAGCGGCTCGCTGGAACGCCTGGGCGTGGCGATTGCGCCGGGCTACACCGTGTCGAAACTGCTGTGGACCCTTGAGCAGCACCCGCACATCTTCGCGCGCATCGCCCACGTCCTGCTGCCCCACGACTACCTCAACTACTGGCTCACCGGCCGCGCCGTCGCGGAATACGGCGACGCCTCGGGCACCGGTTACTTCAACGTGCGCACCCGTGAATGGGATGTGGCGTTGCTCAAGCACATCGACCCCAGCGGGCGCCTGGAAGCGGCCTTGCCGGAACTGATCGAAGCCGACCACACCATTGGCACGATCCTCCCCGCCATCGCCGAACGCCTGGGCATCAACCCCGAGGCCATCGTTTCGAGCGGCGGCGGCGACAACATGATGGGCGCCATCGGCACCGGCAATATCGCGCCCGGCGTGATCACCATGAGCCTGGGCTCCTCGGGCACCGTGTATGCCTTTGCCGACCAGCCCAATGTGAGCCCGCAGGCGTCGGTCGCAACCTTCTGTTCATCCAGCGGCGGCTGGTTGCCATTGATCTGCACCATGAACCTGACCAATGCCACCGGGGTGATTCGCGAACTGTTCGATCTCGACCTGGCCACGTTCAACGCCCTGGTCGAACAGGCGCCCATCGGCGCCGACGGCGTCAGCATGCTGCCGTTCCTCAACGGCGAACGCGTGCCCGCCCTGCCCCATGCCACGGGCAGCCTGCACGGCCTCACCATGACCAACCTGACCCGCGCCAACCTGTGCCGCGCCGTCGTCGAGGGCACCACCTTCGGCCTGCGCTACGGCCTCGACCTGCTGCGCCAGACCGGCCTGCAAAGCCAAAGCATCCGCCTGATCGGCGGTGGTTCGAAAAGTCCGGTGTGGCGGCAGATGGTCGCCGATATCATGAACACCGAAGTCATCTGCACCGAACAAAGCGAAGCCGCCGCCCTGGGCGCGGCGATCCAGGCTGCATGGAGCCAGTCCGGCGAATCCCTGGCCAGCCTGTGCGACAAATGCGTGAGTGTCGATCCGGCCAGCCGTACCCTGCCGGTGGCCGCCAGTGTCAGCGCCTACCAACAGGCTTACGAACGCTATCAACAGCATGTGGCAACCCTTTAAGAGCGAACGACTATGTATCTGGTGTGCGGTGAGGCGCTGTTTGATTTTTTCAGTGAGGAGGATGCCAGCGGGCAGGCTTCCAGGGTCAATTACCAGGCGATTGCTGGCGGTTCGCCGTTCAACGTGGCGGTGGGTCTGCGCCGCCTGGGCATCGAGGCCGGGCTGTTTGGCGGGCTGTCCACCGACTTCCTCGGCCGGCGCTTATTGCAGGTGCTGAAAGACGAAGGCGTAAGCGAACAGTTCCTGGTGGAATTCGCCGCGCCGACCACCCTGTCGATGGTCGCGGTGGGCGCCAATGGCTCACCGCAGTACAACTTCCGGGGTGAAGGCTGCGCGGACCGGCTGTTGGAAGTCGCGCATTTGCCGGTCCTCGGTGATGAGGTACGCGGCCTGCATATCGGCTCGTTTTCCCTGGTGGTACAGCCGATTGGCGACACCCTGCTGAGCCTGGTCAAGCGCGAAAGCGGCAAGCGCCTGATCAGCCTCGACCCGAATGTGCGGCTTAACCCGCAGCCCGACATCCAGCTCTGGCGCGAACGCGTGGCGGAACTGGTCAAGTACGCCGACCTGATCAAGGTCAGCGATGAAGACCTGCACCTGCTCTACCCCGACCAATCGCCGGAAAGCGTGCTGCAAGGCTGGCTGCAACACCGTTGCCAGTTGGTGTTCCTGACCCGTGGCGGCGATGGCGCCAGCGTGTTCAGCCGCCAGCATGGCAACTGGTCCGCGCCGGCGGTCAAGGTGGTGATGGCCGATACCGTGGGGGCTGGCGATACCTTCCAGGCCGCGCTGATTGCCTGGCTGACCGAACAGCAATTGGATTCGGTCGAGGGCTTGCAACAGCTGACCCGCGCGCAGATCGACGCCATGCTCGGCTTCGCCATCCGCGCCGCAGCGTTGACCTGCGGCAAGACCGGGCCGGACCTGCCGTATCGCCACCAACTGGGCTGAACCACGCATTCATGAAGGTTTTGTCAGCGAAGTAGAAATTAATCGATGGTTAATCCCGCAAGCCGAGGGTAACGGTGTATCCACTTGCGGAGAACCACCATGAAACTGCGTACATTCATGCTCGGCGGCGCACTGGCGCTGGCAGCGGTGTCGGGTCTGGCCCAGGCCGACGATCAAGACGCCGCGGCCAAACCCGTGCCTTACCATTACGGCATGCCGATGAACATCGCCAAGGTCCTGGCCATGAACGAAGCCCCGACCGATGACTGCAAGGTCATCGACGCGGATATCAAGTTCGTGGACAAGGCGGGCAAAGTCGAAGATGTCAGCTATCGGAAACTGTCCGAAGCCTGCGACTTCCAGAATTGATGGGCGGGCATAAACAGCGTTGGGCCTGGCAATCACCAGGCCCAGCGTTCATGTCCAACTATCAGAAGTGACTGCGCCCAGCGGCTCTTTGCAGGACCGGTGCCTGTGACTGCTTCAGGTCTTCGCGTAATCCAGTAATCAGGTTGCAAATTGCGCGACTGCTGTCGAGTTTGTCGGCGTTTATACCTTTGACCTCCAAGTCCACGCGGTCGCGGTCACGGTCGTCATAGACCTTGATCGTCAACGAAGCATCTTCGGCTTTGATACATTCACACCGTTTAGGCAGAAAACTTCCTTCAATAATGCTGCGAAGTTCTAAATCTGAAAGCATGGCCAACCTCTCCTTTTTATGAGACTGCCAACAATTGTTATAGGCCTGGCAGGCGCGTGCCTGCCACGTCTTGCCAACCCTGGCAGACGCTTACAACTTCCAAGCGTACTCGGCAAAATCCAATGCCGTTGTAACCTTTCCTCATAAGCAAGGCGCCATTTTGTATAACTTTGTGCAAGTCCGGATCGCACGAGTTAGATCATCGCCGAACAGCTTCGATTAAACGTTTAACCCTGGCCTTCGGATTAAACAGCCGCCTGCGCAGCCACTCTTTCAGCAACATATCGCAAACTATCAAAGTTGATATTGGCGCCCGAGTTGATTGCCACCAGCGTCTGCCCACGCACGCCGTTTTGGCCGACATAGTGACGAATACCCGCCACGGCCAACGCGCCGGAGGGTTCGGTGATGGACCGGGTATCGTCATAGATCAACTTGATCGCACTGCACAGTTCATCGTTGCTGACAGTGATGACTTCATCCACCCAATCCCGGCAGATTTCATAGCCATATGCGCCGATCTGCGCCACGGCAGTGCCGTCGGCAAACCCGTCGACACTGGGCAGCACCACCCGCTCGCCCGCGCGCAGGGCGGCCAACAGGCAACTCGAACCTTCCGGCTCGACGCCGATGATGCGCACCTGTGGCCGCAGGTATTTGACGTATGCCGCGATCCCGGCGATCAGGCCACCGCCGCCCACCGGCACGAAGATCGCGTCCAACGCGCCCTGCTGCTGGCGCAGGATCTCCATGGCCACGGTGCCCTGGCCAGCGATGACGTCCGGGTCATCGAACGGTGAGACAAAGGTGCAACCGGACGTCTCGGCCAGTTGCAGCGCATGGGCCAGGGCCAATGGAAAGCTCGCACCATGCAGCACCGCTTCGCTGCCCCGGGAGCGCACACCCAGCACTTTCAATTCCGGCGTACTGCACGGCATGACGATGCGTGCCTGGATCCCCAGCTCGCGCGCTGCCAGGGCGACACCCTGGGCGTGGTTGCCCGCCGAAGCGGTCACCACGCCGCGAGCCTTCTGCTCATCGCTCAGTTGCACCAACTTGTTGTAGGCACCGCGAATCTTGAAGGAAAAGGTCGGCTGCAAGTCTTCGCGCTTGAGCAGCACCTGGTTGCCCAGCAATGCCGACAACGCCGGGGCGGCTTGCAGCGGCGTGCGCAGCGCCAGGTTATAGACCGGGGCGGCGAGGATCTTCTTCACATAGTGCTCAAGCAATCCCGTGTCGGCAGTGTGGGGCGCTGTGCAGGTGCTCATGGGTGTCTCCTGGCTTGCTTAAAGGGCCCTGGAGACGGAAAAACAAAACCCGCCTCTAGGGCGGGTTTGGGTACAGCCGTGCGCTATCCCGCCAAATGAGGAATGGCGGTAATAATGCTTGGCTGGCTGCGAAGGGTTTGAAATGTCATGTATCGAAATTACCCGGCGGGTGCAGGGCAAGTCAATGGCCCAACACCATTTAGCGCGTGGGGGTTTACTCAGAATATACGAAACGTATACGCTTCATATATTCAATCAACACAGTGAACAACATGGGCATCGTCAAGATCACCGACCAATTGCACGAACAACTGCGCCTGGCCAGCGCCGCGATGGATCGTTCCATCAACGCCCAGGCCGAGTTCTGGATCAAGATCGGCCTGCTGGCCGAGCTCAACCCCAGCCTGCCGTACAACGAGCTGATCAACAAACTGTTGCTGGACAAGCCCGACCTGATCCGAGGCCGCAGCCAATGATCAAGACCCCTGCCCAACTGACCGTGATGCGCGAAGCCGGTCGCCTGCTGGCCCAGGTGTTCAGCATGCTCGATGGTTTTGTCATCGCCGGCCGTTCCACCCTGGAGCTGGACGCGGCGGTCGAAGCCTTCATCCGCAACGACTTGAAGGCCCGCCCGGCCAGCCTCGGACAATACGACTACCCCTTCTCCATCAACACCTCGATCAACGAAGTGGTGTGCCACGGCATGCCCAGTGCCAAGGACATCCTCAAGGACGGCGACATCATCAACATCGACATCACCCTGGAAAAAGGTGGCTTCATCGCCGACTCCAGCAAGATGTACATGATTGGCAACGTCCCCCCCAAGGCTCGGCGCCTGGTTGAAATGACCTTCGAAGCCATGTGGGCCGGCATCCGCCAAGTCAAGCCAGGCGCGCGCCTGGGCGATATCGGCCATGCGATCCAAAGCCACGCGCAAGCCAACGGCTACAGCGTGGTGCGTGAATACTGCGGCCACGGCATTGGCCGGCAGATGCATGAAGAGCCGCAGGTCCTGCACTTCGGCCGCCCCGGCACCGGGCTGGAACTGCGAGAAGGCATGGTGTTTACCATCGAGCCGATGCTCAACCAGGGCAGCGCCAAAGTGCGCAGCCTGAAAGACGGCTGGACGGTGGTGACCAAGGACAACAGCCTGTCGGCGCAGTGGGAACATACCGTCGCCGTGACACGGGACGGGTTCGAGGTGCTGACCCTGCAAAAAACCGACTGACCCATAAGCTGTGGGGCGGCCTGGACAGCGTGTGTCAGCCAATACTCAGTGCCCACATTCAAACCAACAGCCCTTCAGCCCACTGGACCGCACGCAAAAAAAACGGCCCACCGAGCAATCGGTGGGCCGTTTTTGTCAACCAACCCGCGCGTTACGCCAGGCTCTTGCTGACCACCTCAAACACATCACTGGACAATTCACCCGAGCCACGAATACGTTCCAGCTCCGCCTTCATCAGCGCCTGCCGCGCGCTGTCGTATTTACGCCAGCGAGTCAACGGCGCCAACTGGCGCGAAGCGATTTGTGGGTTGAACGCATTCAGCTGGATCACCAGGTCCGCCAGGAAGCGATAGCCCGAGCCATCCGCCGCATGGAAGTTGATCAGGTTCTGCCCGGCAAACGCGCCAATCAGTGCACGCACCTTGTTCGGGTTCTTGATCGTGAATGCCGGGTGCTCCATCAACGCCTTGACCCGCGCCAACCCGCCGGGCAAGACGCTGGCGGCCTGCACGCTGAACCATTGGTCCATGACCAGCGGGTTGTCCTTGAAGTTTTCAGCGAATACCGCCAACGCCTTGGCTTTTTCCGCCTCGAATGGCGAATTCACCAGCACCGCCAGCGCGGTCAAGCGTTCGGTCATGTTGTCGCTGGTATCAAACTGGTCCAGCGTCGCCGCCAGTACTTCGGGCTTGCCGCTGAGCATCAGGTACGACAGCGCGATGTTCTGCAAGGCGCGACGGGCAAAATGCTCGGCCGCGGCCACGTACGGGGTTTGCTTGGACAGCTCACGGTTGGCCTGGTAACGCAGCCACAGCCCTTCGAACAGTTGGTCGGCCAGTTGCTTGCGGGCAAACTCGCGGGCGGCGTGGATGGCGTCGACATCGGCCACTTCACTGATTTCGGTCAAGTAGGCTTCACCCGGCAACGAGAGCATCTCCGCGACCATGGCCTGGTCCAGGCTGTCATCGCTCAACACGCTGCGCAGTGCATCGATCAGGCGTTGATCCAGCTTCAGCGGCTGCCCCGCCTGATGTTGGCCGATCAGTTCCTGCAACACCTGCACCGACAATTGCTGGCCGGCATCCCAGCGGTTGAAGCCATCGCTGTCGTGCTGCATCAGGAACATCAGTTGATCGCGGGTGTACGGGAAGCTCAGTTTCACCGGCGCCGAGAAGCCACGCAACAACGACGGCAACGGCTGTTCGGCGATATCGACGAAGGTGAAGGTCTGCTCGGCTTCGGTCACCGAAATCACACGCGAAGTACCGCCCGCCGCCGCCTCACCGGCCAGGCGCAACGCGATACCGGCGCCCTGCCCGTCCAGCAGGCCCAATTCCACGGGAATCACAAACGGCAGTTTCTCCACCTTGTCTGGGGTGGCCGGGCAGCTCTGACGGAAGGTCAGGCTGTAGGTTTTTGCCGCGGCGTCGTAAGACTCGCTGACCGCCAGGCGTGGCGTGCCGGCCTGGCTGTACCAGCGTTTGAACTGGCTGAGGTCGGCACCGTTGGCGTCTTCCATGGCCTTGACGAAATCGTCGCAGGTCACGGCCTGACCGTCATGGCGTTCGAAATACAGGTCGCTGCCTTTACGGAAGCCTTCAGCGCCGAGCAAGGTATGGATCATGCCGACCACTTCCGAGCCTTTTTCGTACACGGTCAAGGTGTAGAAGTTGGAGATCTCGATAAAGCTGTCCGGGCGCACGGCATGGGCCATGGGGCCGGCGTCTTCCGCGAACTGGTGGGTACGCAGGTAAGCCACGTCCTGGATGCGCTTGACCGTGGCCGAGTTCATGTCGGCGGAAAAGCACGAATCACGGAATACGGTAAAGCCTTCTTTCAGCGACAGCTGGAACCAGTCGCGACAGGTCACGCGGTTGCCCGACCAGTTGTGGAAATATTCGTGGGCGACGATCGCCTCGACCCGCTGGTGCGCGGCGTCGGTGGCGGTTTCGGCGCGCGCCAGCACGGCGCTGGAGTTGAAGATATTGAGGCCCTTGTTCTCCATGGCGCCCATGTTGAAGTCGTTGACCGCCACGATCATGAAGATGTCGAGGTCATACTCACGGCCGTAGGTTTCTTCATCCCAGCGCATGGACTTTTTCAGGCTGGTCATGGCGTGCTGGCACTTGTCGATATTTTCCGGCTCGACATAGATACGCAGCGCCACGGTGCGGTCAGTCATGGTGGTGAAGGTGTCTTCGACACACCATAGGTCACCGGCTACCAGCGCGAACAGGTAGGCCGGCTTCTTGAACGGGTCTTCCCAGGTCGCCCAGTGGCGGCCATCCTCGCCGGGGCCGCTGGCGATGGGGTTACCGTTGGACAGCAGGATCGGATAGCGATGTTGCTCGGCGATCACCGTGGTGGTGAAGGTGCTCATCACGTCCGGACGGTCGAGGTAGTAGGTGATCTTGCGGAACCCTTCGGCCTCGCACTGGGTGCAGAACATGCTGCCGGATTTGTACAGGCCTTCCAGCGCGGTGTTGGTTTCCGGGTGGATGCGCACGCTGGTGTCGACCGTGAACGTCTCGGCGGTCGGCTGCAGGGTCAGGTGGCTATCGGTCAGTTGGTAGTCGGCCGCGGTCAGTTCACGGTCGCCCAGATTCACGCTCAGCAGCTCCAACTGCTGGCCATCGAGTACCAGCGGCGGCAAGCCGGCACCGCGCTCGGGGTTACGGCGCATCACCAGTTGCGCGTGGACCAGGCTGTGGTCCTCGAACAACTCGAAGGTCAGGTGCGTCTCTTCGATCAGGTAATCCGGCGCCTGATAGTCCTTCAGGTAAATCATCTTCGGTTGTTCGGTGCGCATGAGGGGATCCTTTTACTGATGCACGGCGAGCTGGTAGGCCGTGTACTTACGAATATTGATGACGCCGGTGTCGAAGATCAGGTACTGGCCCTTGATCCCCAGCAGCGTACCTTCGGCAATCGGGTTCTTGTCCAGGTTGAAGCTGACGATCTTGGTCGGATACTGCTCGATCGGGTAGCGAATTTCGATCGGTTCGATGTCGGCAATGGTCTGGATGGCGTGCAAACCAAAGCGTTCCTGCAAACCCAGCAGGCCTTCGGCGCAGGACGCAAACAGCTCGTCGCGTACCTGCTTGAGGTCGACCGATTGCGCATCACCCTTGAGCAACGCACGCCAGTTGGTCTTGTCGGCGACCTGGCTGCGGAACAGGTCCTCGACGAAACCGGACTGCTGGCGTGTTGCAACCCGCATGATCGGCAGCGCCTGGCTGGCGCCCTGGTCGAGCCAACGGGTGGGCAGTTGGGTGGCGCGGGTGATGCCGACCTTGATCCCCGACGAATTGGCCAGGTACACCACATGGTCGGTCATGCAGAACTGTTCGCCCCAGCTGGGATCACGGCAGGTGCCGGCGTCGTAATGGCAACGCTCGGGGCTCATGATGCACAGGTCGCACTGGGCCAGCTTGGTCATGCACGGGTAGCAATAACCCTGGCTGAAGCTGGTCTTGGTCTTGCGGCCGCAATGGCTGCAATGGATGGCGCCGAGATACTCCAGGCGTACATGGGTGCCGATCAACGGGTTGACCGGCACCTCGGTATCGCCTAGCCGAAACGCGTACTGAACGGTCGGCTCACCGAGTTGCGCCGACATTTTGCTGACTGCACCGCGACCGATTTCAATCAATGGATCGCATCCGACTTGAACAGGATGTTCGGCACAGTGGTCGACTTCGACTGGCATTCCTGCGGGCCCATGTAGCCGGTGCGCTGGTCTTCGGGCAGGTTCTGGATTTCCCAGGCGATCACCGCTTGCAGGGACAGTTCACGCTGTTCTGCAGTGAGCTTGCGGCCATCGGACCATTTACCGATTTCCACGGCGAGCTTGAGGCTCTCGTAGATATCCGGGGTGATGTTTTCGATCATTTCAGCAAAAGAGGACATGAGGCTCTTCCTTATCAAATAGAAGATTTGCGGCGGCTGTACAAGCCGCCCAGCAAACCCGTCAGGCAACCGATAACCAGGCCGCCAACATGGGCAGCGTTGGCGATTTCACCGAAACCGATCATCGAGACCAGCCCCGACAGGCACAGAACCAGCCACACCAGCATCATCACCAGCACCCCACGGGGCAAGCGATAAGCCGGGTTGGGCGACAGCAATTGAAAGATCCAGCAATGCCCGAGCAGACCATACAACACGCCGGACAACCCACCAAACAGGCCAGGGCCACCATAGGCGTATTGCGCGTAGTTGGAGACCAGGCTGAACAACAGGGTCAGGCCCAGCAGGTTGATGCCGCCCTGGCGCACTTCGATGCGCCGCCCCAGTTCCCAGTACCACATGCCGTTCATGGCCAGGTGCAGGATGCCGAAGTGGATCAGCATTGGCGTGATCAACCGCCACCACTGGCCGGAAGCCAATGAATCGGCCAATGGCGTGAACTGGATGTATTCGCCTGTCACCCGGAAGGGCAGGAACGTCAGCCAGCTCATGGCTTGCAGGTTTTCACCGAGCAAGGTCACCGCGCCGACAATGATGCTTGCCAGCAGCACCAAGGCGGTGACCGGGCTATGCCGCAATTGCTGGACAAAGCCTGGACGCGAAACGGGCGCCTGCTCAGGAATATCCAATTGCTGGTCCGGGTCGCCCGCAGGAAAGCGTTCGTAGAGCACGCGCACGTCGTCGCTGATGGTCTCGGGCACCCACAACACCTGCTCGCCGGCTTCTTCGCTGACGCGATGGGGCACCTGCATGCGTTGCAGCAGTTTGACGAAACCGCCCAGGTCGACGCTCAGGGGCAAGCGCAATACGGGCACGGCACTCATACAATCACCTCGGGTCGCTCAACGTCCACCCATACGAATTTACCTGGATCCAGGCGGGTTTCCTGGTCCAGGCGGTAGGCCACCAGCTTGCCGTACAGCACCGCGCTGTAGTCCAGGCAAGCCAGGTTCGGGCGGATCGGCGCCGGTTTGCCGCTGCGCCAGTAATGGCCGACGAACAGCAAGGGTTCGTCGACGCCGTAGCGCAGCAGGGAGTTCTTTTGGCTGGACGATAACGGTGTGCGTGCCACCGGCTCTGGCAAGGCATCGGGTTGGAACACGATGTCGCCGTAAGTCTTAGGGTCGTCCTCCCAGAATTTGGTGCGGAAGAACGAACGTGTCAGCCCGTCGCCGCCGGTCAGGGTCAAGCCATCCGGCAGGCGCATGTCGGTACCGCGCAGCAGGCGGTCGAACGCGTTGCAGGCAAAACTGCCCGGCACGGCCGCGGCCTGCAGGAAATGCTGGTCGATGCAGCCGTCGGGGAAGGTTGCGCGCAGCGGCTGGATAAACCCGTCGTCCCAGCACGCATGCACCACGCGGAAACGCCCGGCGTCGACAAACAGCGGCATGTCATAGAACCAGCCGAGGAAGTCATGCCAGTCGGCGGGGTGATGCTCGAATTGGGTCAGGGTCTCGTGGATCAACCGCTCGTGCCGGGGGTTGTGCTCGCGCACGAACTGCTTGCCACTGCCGGGTGGCGCCGGCGTGGTCCAGCCCAGCGCATTGAATTCGTGGTTGCCCATGATGCACAACGCCTGGCCGGCCTCGGTCATGTCATGGACGATATGCAACGCCTCGCGAATGCGTGGGCCACGGTCGATGATATCGCCGAGGAACACCGCCATACGCGACGGATGGCGCCAGGTGCCAGCCTGTTTGTGATAGCCCAACAGGTCGAGCAAGTGCTCAAGGGTATGAGCGCAACCGTGCACGTCACCAATCAGGTCGTAGCTACGCGCGGGATCGAGCATCAGTCGCCTCCACCCCCCAAGCGGCTGCCCCAGCCCAACTTGGTACGGCACACTTCATAGTAGTTGTGGTCCAGCGGGTGGATCAGCCGCAGCTTTTGCGCCTTTTTGCTCACGGTGATGGTGTCACCGGGGGCGCAGGTGAAATGGTTCTGCCCGTCACAGGAGACTTGCGGGTAAATCTGCATGTCTTTGGAAACCACGATTTTCAGCTCACTGTTGCCGTCGACCACAATCGGCCTGCTGGACAACATATGGGGGTACATCGGCACGATCACAATGGCGTCGAGCTTGGGATGCATGATCGGGCCGCCCGCCGACAGTGCATAGGCGGTAGAACCGGTGGGCGTGGCGACGATCAGGCCGTCGGCCTTCTGGCTGCAGACGAACTGGCCGTCGATATACAGCTCGAACTCGATCATCCGCGTGGACTTGCCGGGGTGCAGCACCACATCATTGAGGGCATCGCCCTGGCCGATGGCTTCGCCGTGGCGGCGCACTTCGGCTTGCAGCAGGAAGCGGTTTTCCACCAGGTAATGGCCATCGAGCACCTTGGCCACTTCCACTTCCAGTTCATCGGGGCGGATATCGGTCAGGAAACCCAGGCTGCCACGGTTGATCCCCAGCACCGGCACGTTATGCCGCGCCAACGCCCGGGCGGCACCGAGCAAGCTGCCGTCGCCGCCGACCACGATGACCATGTCGCAGACTTCGCCAAGCATCTTGCGCGACGAGGTCTGCAGGCCGTGGCCGGGGAGGATTTCAGCGATGGTGTCTTCGAGGATCACATGCAGGTGGCGTTCCAGCAGGAATTTTTTCAGCCGGCGGACGGTGTCCAACACCTGGGTACTGCCCAGGCGACCGATAATGCCGATATTGCGAAATTGCTCCATGGGGCTCCTGCGGGCTTGGGGTGTGGCAAAAAAGAACGATTATGGGCGAAAGGCTGCTTCAGGCAAAATCCTTTGTCGCCGTGAAACCTTGATGACAACGCTTCTCAGCCACCTGACCCAGCGTAAAAGGCTATGCTCGGACCATGACTCTGTTCCCCGACTTGCACAACCTACCCCGCCAACTGCGCCACCCCGAGGTGCGCGACCTGGCATGGGTGATGCTCGCCCCGCCGATGCTCGCGCAAACGCCTTGGCCGCAACGCCATCCGCTGGCGGGCAGTGACTGGGTGCAGGCGCCCGACCGCCTCGAACAGTGGCTGCGGCAATTGGACCAAGACAGCAGCGCCTTGCAGCATTGGTTGAACCTGTCACGCACCCGGCGCCTGGGCTTGTACTACGAGCGTCTGTGGCAGTTCGCCGTGCAGCATGCGCCGGGCGTGGAACTGCTCGCCGCCAACCTGCCGATCCGCCGCGCCGGGCATACCCTGGGCGAACTGGACATGCTGCTGCGCGACCGCGAAGGCGTGCACCACTTGGAACTGGCGATCAAGCTCTACCTCGGCCCGCAGGACGGCGATGGCCTGGACACCGCGCAATGGTTGGGCCCAGGCTGTCATGATCGGCTGGACCGCAAGCTGGCGCACCTGGCCCAGCATCAATTGCCGATCTCGGCACGGCCGGAAAGTCGCCAAGCGTTGTCGGCGTTGGATATCCAGCAGTTCGATGCGCATTTATGGCTCGGCGGCTACCTGCTGTATCCCTGGCCGGGCCAGGCCGAACCGCCCCGCGGCGCCCACCCCCAGCATCTGCGTGGGCGTTGGCTGCACCAGCGCGATTGGCGCGACTTTGTCAGCACCCGCCCACCCGGCCGCTGGCAACCCCTGCCCCGGCACGCGTGGCTGGCGCCGGCGCATTACCCTGGAAGTGAGGTATGGAGCGAGGAACAGATGCAGGGATGGCTGACGGACCTCAACCCGATGGCACCGGCGCAGTTGCTGGTACGGCTGGTGCAGAGCGGAGAGGATTGGGAGGAAGCCGAGCGCTTGTTTCTGGTGGCGGATCTTTGGCCGAATGTGCCGGGGGCTGGCGGATAGATTGGGGGGTGTCTGTGAGAGCCTCATCGGGGGCAAGCCCCCTCCCACACTGACCGCATTCCAAATGCCTGTACTCGGTCAAATGTGGGAGGGGGCTTGCCCCCGATAGCGGCGACCCAGGCACTACAACCTATCGATATGCCGATACTCCAACTGCAACCCCACCGCCAACTCCTGGGCGCGCCCCAACCTGATCGGCCCGCGCTCGATATCCACCAGCAACCCCGCACACGCCAATAACGGCAACCCAGCAATGTCCTTGAGTCGCCCATCCGTGATCACCAGCACGCGCTGCTGCTCAGCCGGATAACGCTTGCGCCGCGCCATCAGCCAATGCCTGGCCTCGGTCAACGCCGCCAGCAACGGCGTCCCCCCGCCTGCCCCCAATTGCTCCAACCAGCCTGCCAGGCTTTTCGCCGCCTTGAGCCCCTGCACCTGCCATTTGGGCGACTGCCCGCTGGCCGTCAGCAATGCCATGCGTGCGCGCTGTCGATAAGCGTCATCAAACAGTTGCGCCAGCACGCCCTTGGCATCGGTCAACGCGCGGTGCCGCCGAGTGGAGGCCGATGCATCGACGATCACCAGCCACAACTCATGGGCCGAACGGCTGCGCAGGTGAAACAGCAGGTCGTCACGGCACTGCGGCCGACCACCGAGCAAGGTGCCCGGCCAGTTGATCGTGCCCTGCCTGGCGGCGCGCGCCTTGCCGTGCCGGCCTTTCTCCAGTCGCCCCGCCTTGGGTCGCGCATCCGCCTCCGTGCCAGGTCGAGGGCGGATGCCTAGGGCTTTTTTGGCCAGGTGGGTACTTCTCGGCGAGCGCCTGTGGGCAGGGCCGGTGCAGGCATGTCGCCCCATTGACCTTGGCCGGGTGCGGTGTCCGTGTGGCTTGCTGACGGACCTTCATGGGGTGGGCTGGCCGGTGCGGATGGCCCCTGGCGACGATGGCGCAAGGCAAATTCGGCCACGGCGTCGATATCTTCCTCGGCGATGGCGGAGGCCCCACGCCACGCCGCATGGGCCCGTGCGCCACGCAGCCACACCAGGTCGGCGCGCAGGCCATCGACCCCTGCGGCAAAACAGCGCTCGGTAATCTGCGCCAACGCCGGGTCATCCAGTGGGATACTGTCGAGCCGCGCCCGCGCCTGGGTGCAACGCTCGCGCAAGGCTGCCTGCGGTTCAGCCCACTGTGCGCAGAACGCAGCGGGGTCGCTGTCGAAATCCAGGCGACGGCGGATGATCTGCCCGCGCTCGGCCGGCAAGGTGTGCCCGCTCAACGCCACGTTGAAACCGAAGCGGTCGAGCAACTGCGGACGCAGCTCGCCCTCCTCCGGGTTCATGGTGCCGATCAGTACAAAGCGCGCCGAATGCCGGTGGGAAATACCATCGCGTTCGATCAGGTTGGTGCCGCTGGCCGCCACATCCAGCAGCAGGTCGACCAGATGATCAGCCAACAAGTTGACTTCATCGACATACAGCACACCGCCATCGGCCTTGGCCAGCACGCCAGGGGAAAACTGCGCGCGACCTTCGCCCAGTGCGGCGTCCAGGTCCAGGGTGCCCACCAGCCGTTCCTCGGTGGCGCCCAGGGGCAAGGTGACAAACTGACCGCTGGCCAACAGGTCTGCCAGGCCACGGGCCAGGGTGGACTTGGCCATGCCACGCGGGCCTTCGATCAGCACGCCGCCGATCCTGGGGTCGATGGCGGTCAGGCACAGCGCCAGTTTCAGGTTTTCGGCGCCGACCACGGCGGACAGCGGAAAATGGGGAATATCAGTCATCCGGGCTCTCTATTAATTCTGCTGTGCAGGCATCTTGTGGCGAGCGGGCTTGCCCCGCGTTGGGCCGGCAAAGCCGCCCCCATCTAAATAACACGGCGTTATCCCTGGCAGGGCGCGGCGAACCTGTCAGGGCCGCTTCGCGCCCCAACGCGGGGCAAGCCCGCTCGCCACAACAGGCCCGCTCGCCACAGTAAGCCCGATTGCCACAACAGCCTGGCTTGCCACAGCAAGGGCATCTCGTGTTCTAACTGTCTTCTTCTATATCCAGCAACAGGTTTTCCAGGGCTTCACGGTACGCCCCCGGCGCCTGCCACATGCCCCGCTGCTGGGCTTCGAGCATGCGCTCGGTCATGTCGCGCAGGGCATCCGGGTTGTGCTGCTGCACAAACGCCCGGGTATCGGGGTCGAGCAGGTAGGCGTCGGCGAGCAAGGCGTATTGGTGATCGTCGATCAACGCGGTGGTGGCGTCGAAGGCAAACAGGTTGTCCACGGTCGCCGCCATCTCGAACGCACCTTTATAGCCATGGCGCTTCACGCCTTCGATCCACTTGGGGTTGGCAGCGCGGGAACGGATCACCCGGTTCAGCTCTTCCTTCAAGGTACGCACCCTGGGCAAATCCGGCTGGCTGTGGTCGCCATGGTAGCTGGCGGCCTTGTCGCCACTCAGGGTTTCCACGGCGGCAAGCATGCCACCCTGGAACTGGTAGTAGTCATTTGAATCAAGCAGGTCATGCTCGCGGTTGTCCTGGTTCTGCAACACCGCCTGCACCTGGCTCAGGCGCTGGGCGAACTGCTCGCGGGCGGCGGTGCCCTCATCGCCAGCGCCGTAGGCATAGCCGCCCCAGTTCAGGTAGACCTCGGCCAGGTCCTCGCGGCTTTGCCACAGGCGGCCGTCGATCGCACCCTGCACGCCCGCGCCATAGGCACCGGGCTTGGCGCCAAAGATGCGCCAGCCAGCCTGCTTCGCCGCCGCCTCTTCGTCCAGGCCCGACTCAAGCAACGCCGCACGCTCGCTGCGCACCTTGGCCGCCAGCGGGTTCATGTCGTCCGGTTCATCCAGCGCCGCCACCGCCTGCACCGCTGCGTCGAACAGGCGGATCAGGTTAGCGAAGGCATCGCGAAAGAACCCGGAAACCCGCAGCGTGACGTCGACGCGCGGGCGATCCAGCAGGCTGATCGGCAGGATTTCAAAATCATCCACGCGCTGGCTGCCCGTGGCCCACACCGGGCGCACGCCCATCAGCGCCATGGCCTGGGCGATATCGTCGCCGCCGGTACGCATGGTGGCGGTGCCCCACACCGACAGGCCAAGCTGGCGCAGGTGGTCGCCATGGTCCTGCAAATGCCGCTCGAGAATCAGGTTGGCCGATTGAAAACCGATGCGCCAGGCTGTGGTGGTCGGCAGGTTACGCACGTCCACGGTAAAAAAGTTACGCCCGGTGGGCAGCACGTCCAGGCGCCCCCGGCTCGGCGCGCCACTGGGCCCGGCGGGCACAAAGCGACCACTCAAGGCATCCAGCAGGCCACGCATTTCGGCGGGGCCACAAGCATCCAGGCGCGGCGCCACGACGATGCGCAGGCTTTCGATGACCGCTTTCACAGCCTCCCAACCCGGTTCTTCCAACTGTTCGAGCGGGCCTTCCAGCGCCTGCTCGATCAAGCGCGCTGCGTAGCGCTCCAGGCGCTCGCGGGTGTCGCCGGCGGTACGCCATGACTGTGGATCGATCGTTTGCAGGACCTGGGGCCGGCGACCGGTCCACGGCTCGGCCAAGGCGCAGTCCAGCGGATCGAAACCCAGCTCGAACGCCTTGGCCAATACGCGCAGCAAACTCGATTGCGGGCCACGCCCGTCGCCACGCGGGATGCGCAGCAACGCCAATAAGGTATCGATACGCAAGCGGCCTGCGGGCGACTCGCCAAACACATGCAGACCATCGCGTATCTGCGATTCCTTCAAGTCACACAGGTAGGTATCCAGGCGCGGCAACCAGATCGCCGCGTCGGCGTCGCTGTCCAGTTCCAGTTCCTGGTCGATGCGGGTTTCGCGCACCAGTTTGAGGATGTCTTTTTGCAGCTCACGGGCGCGGCGCGGGTCGAGCAATTGCGCCTCGTAGTATTCGTCGGCCAACAGCTCCAGGTCGCGCAACGGCCCATAGGTTTCGGCACGGGTCAGCGGCGGCATCAGGTGATCGATGATCACTGCCTGGGTGCGGCGCTTGGCTTGGGCGCCCTCGCCCGGGTCGTTGACGATAAACGGGTAGATATTCGGCAGCGGGCCCAGCAACGCGTCGGGCCAGCAGTTTTCCGACAGCCCCACGCCCTT
Source organism: Pseudomonas gorinensis (assembly GCF_042015035.1). Classification (NCBI taxonomy): domain Bacteria; kingdom Pseudomonadati; phylum Pseudomonadota; class Gammaproteobacteria; order Pseudomonadales; family Pseudomonadaceae; genus Pseudomonas; species Pseudomonas gorinensis. The sequence continues at coordinate 3,380,631 of NZ_CP167125.1, read as the reverse complement.
GCCCGGCAGCCATTCCAGGTTGCCGTGCTTGCCGACATGGATCACGCCGTGGGCGCCGTAGGTGTGGCGCAACCAGAAGTAAAACGCCAGGTAAGCATGCGGCGGTACCAGGTCCGGGTCGTGATACACCGCGCTGGCGTCCACCTGGTAGCCGCGTGCGGGCTGGATACCGACGAACGTCTGGCCCAGGCGCAGGCCGGCAATCATCAGGCGGCCGTCGCGACACATCGGGTCGTTGTCGGGCGAGCCCCAGCGCGCCAGTACCGCTTGGCGGTTGGCCTCGGGCAAGCGGCTGAACATCACCGCGTAGTCGTCCAGCCCCAGGCTTTGGTGGCAGGGGCGCAGGTCGAGGCTGTCCAGGTCGTTGGTGACACCGCCGAGCAGTTCATGGATCAGCGCCGTGCCGCTGTCGGGAAGCGTCTCCGGCACCGGGTAACCTTCGCTGTGCAGGGCGCGCAGGATATTCAGCGCGGCGGCCGGGGTATCCAGGCCCACGCCGTTGCCGATGCGGCCATCACGGGTCGGGTAGTTGGCCAGGATCAGCGCGATACGCTTATCCCCATTCGGCACCCGCGCCAGTTCGACCCAGCGTCGCGCCAGTTCGGCAACAAAGTCCATACGTTCCGGCGCGGCGCGGTAGCACACCACGTCCGACTGGCTGCGCTCACTGCGCCAGGCCAGGTCTTTGAAGCTGATCGGCCGGCTGATAATCCGCCCGTCCAGCTCCGGCAAGGCAATGTGCATCGCCAGGTCGCGCGGGCCGAGGCCCTGTTCGCTGGCTTGCCAGCCGGGCTGGTTGTCCTGGGCGCAGATCGCCTGGATCACCGGGATATTGCGGCGAAACGGGCGTAGATGGGGGGCTTCGGGGCTGGATTGGGCAAAGCCGGTGGTGTTCAGAATCACCGCCGCATTGACTTCATCCAGCCAATCCTCGACCACCGCCAGGCAGCCGGGCTCTTTCAAACTGGCCACCGCCACCGGCAACGGGTTAAGGCCCGCTGCCTGCAAACGCTGGCAGAACACATCGATAAAGCCGGTATTGGCCGCCTGCAAATGAGAGCGATAGAACAGCACCGCCGCCACCGGAAACTCCGGGTGCCACTCCATTTGCCAATCATTGAGGCGGGCATTGGCTTGATGCGGGTGATAAATCGCAGTACGCGGCAGAGTGTGTGGCTCGGCCCAGGCGTAGTCACGCTGCAGATAAGCGCTGGCCAGGCAGCGATAAAAATCCAGGGCATTGCCCAGGCCACCCTGGCGCAGGTACTGCCACAAGCGGTCGCGTGCCTCAGCGGCCACGGTGCTGAGGCCACTGAGTTCCGGGTCCGGGCGATCATCACCGGGCACCAGGATCAACGTGACGCCGCGCTCGGCCAGTGCCACCAGGCGCTCGATACCGTAGCGCCAATACCCGATGCCACCATGCAGCGAAATCAGGATGACCTTGGCATGGCGCAGCACTTCATCGACATACAGATCGACCGAGGCGTGGTTCTGCACCTGCATGGGGTTGGCCAGGCGCAGGCTCGGGTAGTCCTCGGGCAACTGCTGGGCGGCTTCGGCCAGCAGCGCCAGGCTGGAATCGCCGCTGCACAGAATCACCAGCTCGGCGGGGGTTTGCCCCAGGTCGGCGATATTGTCGTCCGCGACGAAGCCGCCGGGTTGAGTCCTGAGCAGGTGCATGGGTTAAACGTTGAGCGCTGCGCGCAATTGCGCTTCGAGGCCCGCCGCGTCCAGCGCCTGGCCGATCAGCACCAGGCGCGTGATGCGCGCCTCGTCGGCCCCCCAGGCGCGGTCGAAGTGCTTGTCGAAACGCGTGCCCACGCCCTGGATCAGCAGGCGCATCGGCTTGTTCGGAATCGCCGCGAAGCCTTTGACACGCAGGATGCCGTGCTGCACCACCAACTGGGTCAGCGCGTCGAGCAACAGTGCCTCATCGGCCTGGGGCAGGTCGATGGAGATGGAGTCGAACGCGTCGTGATCGTGGTCGTCTTCACCGTCATGGTGATGATCGTGATGGCTGTGGCGGCCGTCGATATGCTCTTCGGAGCCAGCGCCCAGGCCGATCAGCACGTCCAGGGGCAGGCGACCGCTGCTGGCTTCGACGATCTTCACCGCGGGTGGCAGCTCTTCGGCGACTTCCAGGCGCACGCGGGCCAGGTCCTCGGGGCTGATCATGTCGCACTTGTTGAGGATCACCAGGTCGGCGCTGGCCAACTGGTCGGCGAACAGTTCATGCAACGGCGATTCGTGGTCCAGGTTCGGATCAAGCTTGCGCTGGGCGTCGACCTGGTCCGGGAAGGCGGCGAAGGTGCCGGCGGCCACCGCCGGGCTGTCGACCACGGTGATCACCGCGTCGACGGTGCAGGCGCTGCGGATTTCCGGCCATTGGAAGGCTTGCACCAGGGGCTTGGGCAAGGCCAGGCCAGAGGTTTCGATGAGGATATGGTCGAGGTCGCCGCGACGGGCCACCAGTTCGCGCATCACCGGAAAGAACTCTTCCTGCACGGTGCAGCACAGGCAGCCGTTCGCCAGTTCATACACGCGGCCGTTGGCTTCTTCCTCGGTGCAACCGATCGAGCATTGCTTGAGGATCTCACCGTCAATGCCCAACTCGCCGAATTCGTTGACGATCACCGCAATGCGACGGCCCTGGGCGTTGTCGAGCATGTGGCGCAGCAAGGTGGTTTTGCCCGAGCCGAGAAAGCCGGTAACGATAGTGACGGGAAGTTTGGCCAGTGTTTTCATCGGATGCCCTTGGGGGCGGGCATACGGGACGATAGGCCCTGCGTGGCGCGCAGCAGCAGATTTCGTCACCGGATCACCCCGCCCGGTTGAATTGGAAAATCGGTTGCGAGGCAGGTCTCCTGGCTTGGGGCTTGCGGGTCTTGCGACCGGCGCTGGCTGCGCCTTCCCGCCGCAATGGCAGTGGCGTGGCAGTCAGATAAACCCTTCACAGTTGCGGGGGCAGCCGCGGCTTGAACCGCGTTCCCTTCTTAGCTTCGGCCTGGGCCGAAGAACCTCGAAGGTGCAAGGCTACAGGGGCTCGGTCAATTTGACTACCGTCGCTCTGCATGCTTTCCTACACGCCTTGTTTCGGGTGCCCTTCACAGGGTGAAACGGGAAACCGGTGAGTCATAGCCTTATGACCAGTCCGGTGCTGCCCCCGCAACGGTAAGCGAGTGAAGCGTCAGATCCACTGTGCCTGTACGGCATGGGAAGGCGACGCTTTATAGACCCAGTGTCCCTCGCAAGCCCGGAGACCGGCCCGAATAACATCAGATAACAAACCCGCGGTGGGCGGGCGCTGTTAAAACCCTGCGTGCCCGGCTCGCGGGGTTTGCATGCGCTCGTTTCACCCTGAACACGATAGGGACGCGCCATGTCGATCATCAGCAGCACTTCGCACACCGCCAGCAGTACCGCCACCCTCAGCCAACGCCTGACCGCCGCCATCGGCGCCTCGATCCTGGGCGCGTGCCTGGTGTATTTCGCCGGGTTCTCGCATATCGAGGCGGTGCACAACGCAGCCCACGATACCCGCCACAGCGCCGCGTTCCCGTGCCACTGAGACCTGCCGACATGATCAAACGTATTGCGCAAACCGCAGGGTTCACCGGCTTGCTGGCCGCCCTGCTGCTGACACTGCTGCAAAGCTTCTGGGTCGCTCCGCTGATTCTGCAGGCGGAAACCTTCGAAAAGGCCCCGGCCGCGACTGAAGTCGTGCACGAGCATGCCGCTGGCGCCGCTGCGCACACCCATGACGCCGAAGCCTGGGAACCGGAAGACGGCTGGCAGCGCGTGCTGTCGACCACCGGCGGCAACCTGGTGGTCGCCGTCGGCTTCGCCCTGATGCTGGCCGGCCTCTATACCCTGCGCGCACCGACCCGCACGGCCCAAGGCTTGCTGTGGGGCCTGGCCGGCTACGCGACCTTTGTGTTGGCGCCGACCCTGGGCCTGCCGCCCGAGCTGCCGGGCACGGCCGCCGCCGACCTGGCGCAACGCCAGATCTGGTGGATCGGCACGGCCGCCTCCACTGCGGCCGGTATTGCGCTGTTGGTGTTCGGTGGCAACTGGCTGCTTAAAGGGCTGGGCGTGGCGATCCTCGTGGTGCCTCACGTAATCGGCGCCCCGCAGCCGCAAGTGCATTCGATGCTGGCGCCAGAGGCACTGGAAGCACAATTCAAGATCGCCTCGCAGTTGACCAACGTCGCCTTCTGGCTGGCCCTGGGCCTGATCAGCGCCTGGTTGTTTCGCCGCAACCGCGACGATCAATACTCGGCATGAAACTAGCGGTCGGCCTCGGTTGCCAGCGGGGCTGCGAATTGCACGCCCTGCTGGCGCTGTTTGACACGGCCCTCGCCGAAGCGGGTATCGAGCGCCAGCACATCACCGCACTGGCGAGTCTCGACCGCAAACAGGACGAGCCGGGGTTACTGGCCCTGGCGCATAGGTTGAACCTGCCATTGCAGTGCTTCAGCGCCGAACAGTTGGCCGCGTATGAAGGCCGTCTGAGCCATAAATCAGCGGTCGCCTTTGCCCACACCGGCTGTTACGGCATCGCCGAAAGCGCCGCCCTGGCCCTGGCCGAACAGCTCTCCCCAGGCCCTGCCCGCTTGCTGATCACCCGCAAGAAAACCGCCCAGGCCACCTTTGCATTGGCCTGCGCCGGCTGAAAAATCGATAATTGCGTCTTCCGATCATGAGCAATCTTCATGCTCGCCCGTTTTTCGACAGGAATCCTCCATGACCGTCTACTTCATCGGTGCCGGCCCCGGCGACCCGGAATTGATCACTGTCAAAGGCCAACGGCTGATCCGCAGTTGCCCGGTGATCATCTATGCCGGTTCGCTGGTACCGGCGGCCGTGCTGGAGGGGCATCAAGCGCAACTGGTGGTCAACAGCGCCGAACTGCACCTGGAGCAGATCATCGAGCTGATCAAGACCGCCCACGCCAACGGCCAGGATGTGGCGCGGGTGCATTCCGGCGATCCGAGCCTGTATGGGGCGATCGGCGAGCAGATTCGTCATCTGCGCGAGCTGGGCATCCCGTTCCAGATCATTCCGGGCGTGACCGCAGTCGCCGCCTGTGCCGCGCTGCTGGAGGCCGAACTGACCTTGCCGGACATCGCCCAGAGCGTAATCCTGACCCGTTACGCCGATAAAACCCGCATGCCGGCCGGCGAGGACTTCGACAGCCTGGCCCGCCACGGCACCACCATGGCGATCCACCTGGGGGTCAACCACCTGGAGAAGATCGTCGCAGAGCTGCTGCCGCACTATGGCGCGGATTGCCCGATTGCCGTGGTGCACCGGGCAACCTGGCCGGATCAGGATTGGGCGGTGGGCACACTCAGCGATATTGCCGACAAAGTCGCCGCCAAGGGCTTTCGGCGTACGGCGCTGATCGTGGTGGGCCGGGTGCTGGCGAGTGACAGTTTCAGTGAGTCGTCGTTGTATCGGGCGGGGCATGCGCACCTATATCGACCTTGACTATTAACTTCATAAAACCAAAGCAATACATTGATTTAACTGGATAAATAAAAAATAAATGTGGGAAGGAACTTGCCCCCGATGGCGGTGCATCAGCCTACTCACGAGGCGACTGACATGCCGCTATCGGGGGCAAGCCCCCTCCCACATTTGACCCTCCTTGTCAGGGAGATAGCGTCAGCATTCGAATTTGATTTTTTAATTCACAAATCATCAACAACACACTGATTTAACTGAATAAATGTAAAAAATGTGGGAGGGGGCTTGCCCCCGATGGCAGTGTGTCAGCCTGCTCATGAGGCAACTGAGGCACCGCTATCGGGGCAAGCCCCCTCCCACACTTGATATTCAGCGTTAGATAGATTGCGTAAATAACTGAATTTTAATAATAAAAAACGGCGCTCACGGGGCGCCGTTTTTTTGTTCGCAGTGAACGCCTTACTCAGTAGTAGGCATTTTCTTTCTGCGTGTGGTCGGTCACGTCGCGTACGCCCTTGAGCTCCGGAATCCGCTCAAGCAGGGTGCGCTCGATGCCTTCGCGCAACGTCACGTCGGCCTGGCCGCAGCCCTGGCAGCCGCCACCAAACTTGAGCACGGCAATGCCGTCATCCACTACGTCGATCAAGCTGACCTGACCGCCGTGGCTGGCCAGCCCTGGGTTGATCTCGGTTTGCAGGTAGTAGTTGATACGCTCGTTGACCGGGCTGTCGGCGTTGACGTTCGGCACCTTGGCGTTCGGAGCCTTGATGGTCAATTGGCCGCCCATGCGGTCGGTGGCGTAATCCACCACGGCATCGTCAAGGAAGGCTTCGCTGAAGGCATCGATATACGCGGTGAAGCTTTTCAGCCCCAGGGCGGTGTCTTCCGGCTTTTCTTCACCGGGCTTGCAGTAGGCAATGCACGTCTCGGCATACTGGGTGCCAGGCTGGGTGATAAAGACGCGGATACCGATACCTGGGGTGTTCTGCTTGGACAGCAGGTCGGCCAGGTAATCGTGGGCGGCGTCGGTAATGGTTATGGCAGTCATGGAAACTCCTCACAGGCTTGCCGGCAGTTTACGCCAAAATATTACGCAGGTACAAAGTCCCAGTAATTTTGTCGGAAAAGACTCAACAGCCACGTCAGAGGTTTTCATAGCGGTTCATATCCAGCACCCCTTCTTCCACCGGCGTGGTTTCGCGGATGTAGGTCGACAGGTCATGGAAGTACTGCCAGAACTGCGGATGACTGCGACGTATGCCCCAGCGGTCGACAATCTTCTCGAAACCCTGGGCGTCCCTGGCGTCCTCCATGGCCGCGACGAACTCCGGCACTTGCTCGGCTGGCACGTTGAACATGAAGTTCGGGTAGCTGCCGAGCACCCCTGGGTAGATCGTCAGCGTATCCAGGCCCGGCTGATAGCGATAAGCCTCACCCAGCATGAACGCCACATTACTGTGGGCACGGTTGCGCAGCAGGCTGTAGACCTCCCGCTGGCCGCTGCGGGTTTCGACGCGCAGCATCGTCGCTTCAGGCAGTTGCCCAATGACCTTGAGCCCCGCCGCCGGGCGCGATGTCAGGCGACTCAGGGCCTGCTCGGCGTCGCGCAACGCCGGGTCGATCCCCGGCCGTGAGCAGTACGCGCCGGCACAACGATTGATCGGGTCCGGGGCGGCATTGAGGTCGCCATAGCGGGCCAGCAGCTGGTTGGCGAAGTCGCGCTTGGGGTCCTTTTCATCAAGCTTCAGGCCGGTGGGCTTATCGTCGTCGATCGACTCATAGTCCAGCCACAGCTTGACCTTGCCGCTGTTCTGGTACCAATCGTCGAGGAAATCATCCCGCGAGTTCGCCGGCATCAGGCGCAGGAAGTTCTGCTCGGCGCCATTGCGGATCAGGTCGAAGTACAGGCGAGTCTGGGCCTGGTGCGACACATTACCGAACACGTCAAAGTTGACCACCAGTTGGTAATAGGTGCGTTCGAGCAACGGATAGTCGAATAGCCACAGCGTCTGCGGCACCTCACCGATCAGGCCCTTGTTGACCGAGGCGCTGTCGAAGTGGCGGAAGATGCTCAACAGCGCATTGTCGTTGCCAGCCCACAGCGTCGACCAACTCGGTGCTGGCAGTTCGGCATAGCTGTCGCGACGCAGGGCTTCGTACTGGTTGCGCTTGTCGCGGTACTTGAGCCATAGGCTGAGCACACTGCCCACGTCGTCATTTTGCCCAGGCATCGCCAACAATGGCGTGGCCTGGCCGCGATAGCGAGCATCGGTGATGTACAGGTCATGATCGGGCGCCTGGAACAATGCCCAGAAATTGTCGCGGATCACATCCGTGGCAATCTGCCCCCGGCATACGGGCCCGCGGATGAAGGTGCGGACAAAATACTCGGCGTTATCCAGCATGAACTGGTAACGCGCCTGCGCCGGGATCGCCTCGAACGTCTCGAACGGGTTGGCGCGGCGGCCAGGGCCGTAGCCCGGCAACGCACTGACCTGCCAGTCGCCGCTGTAGAACAGGGCTTTGACCCGCGCCATTTTCTGCGCGCTCAACGGGTACGTGATGTGGGTCTTATGGACGATCACCCCTTGTATTGGCCACAGGCGGTAGTAAACACGAGTGCCGGGGTCGTCATTGGGACGACGGGTGTTGATCAGGTCAATCGGCTGGCCGCTGGGCGTCCGTGAGCGCACCCACTGGAAGAAGTGCCCTGGCTCACCGCCTTCGAAATACAGATGCGCAATAAACAGGTGCTCAAACAACCAGCGGGCCACCAGGCTTTCCCGGGCGCCGGGGGCATTGAGCAGGTTCTCCCATTGCAGCACCTGCGCCGCTTCCTGGGCACTGGGCGCCACGCCTTGCTGGTCAATCGGCGCACCCGAGGCCAGCCAGCGTTGCAGGGTGTGGTATTGCTGGTCGCTCAAGCCGGTCACGGCCAGGGGCATGCCTTCGTTGGGGTGCGCGCCGGCATAAGCGTCGAACTCTCCGGGCAAGGGGCACATGTTCTCGCGGTTCAGCCCCAGCACGATGTCATCCGGCAGCTTGCCATTGGGTGCAAGCGGCGCGCGGTGCTGGCCGAGTTCGAGCATGCGCGCCATCAGGGCCGCCTGGCTGCCCTGGGCGTCGAGCACCGAACTGAAGCCTTCGCGCTGCCAGGCGGCCTTGCCAAAGGCGTCGTAGAACAGCCGCGTCGGCTTGGTCGCCTGGCTGCGCTCACCGTCGTAGACCAGCACCTTGGTCGCGCCACGGGCGGCCCCCTCGCCACTGCCCAGGTTCAACTGGCAGGCCGAGTCATAGCAGGCATGGCACGCCACACATTTCTCAGTAAAAATCGGTTGGATATCGCGGGTGTAGGAAATCGCCGGGGCGGTATCCTGGGCCTGGGTGGTAGTGGCAAGCAGCATCAATGCAATGCTGATGAGGAAACGATACGGCATGAGCCTGGTCCCGATCTGAAGCCAAAATAAAAAAACCTGGGGATTCTACCGATCCGCCACCCGCGCCAACATGAACGATATTCATGCAAAACCTTGGCATGCTCCAAATCCGCACAGGTTTGTTATGATCCACGCCCTCCGTAATGCCTGACCAGAGTAGTCCCATGTCCGATCGTAGCGCTCGCCTGCAAGCCCTTCACCAAGCCCTCAAGGAACGCATCCTGATCCTCGACGGTGGCATGGGCACGATGATCCAGAGCTATAAGCTGGAGGAGCAAGACTATCGGGGTAAACGTTTCGCCGATTGGCCAAGCGACGTCAAGGGCAACAATGACCTGCTGGTGCTCACCCGCCCGGACGTGATCGGCGGGATCGAGAAGGCTTACCTGGATGCCGGTGCCGACATCCTTGAAACCAACACCTTCAACGCCACCCGCATCTCCATGGCCGACTACGGCATGGAAGCGCTGGCCTATGAACTGAACGTCGAAGGCGCACGCCTGGCGCGCAAGATCGCCGATGCCAAGACCGCCGAGAACCCGGCCAAGCCGCGTTTCGTTGCCGGTGTACTCGGCCCGACCAGCCGCACCTGCTCGCTGTCGCCCGATGTGAACAACCCCGGCTACCGCAACGTCACCTTCGATGAACTGGTGGAGAACTACACCGAGGCCACCAAGGGCCTGATCGAAGGCGGCGCCGACCTGATCCTGATCGAGACCATTTTCGACACCCTCAACGCCAAGGCCGCGATCTTCGCCGTGCAGGGGGTGTTCGAAGCGCTCGGTATCGAATTGCCGATCATGATCTCCGGCACCATCACCGACGCCTCCGGCCGCACCTTGTCGGGCCAGACCACCGAAGCGTTCTGGAACTCCGTCAGCCACGCCAAGCCGATTTCCGTGGGCCTGAACTGCGCCCTTGGCGCCAGCGAGCTGCGTCCGTACCTGGAAGAGTTGTCCAACAAGGCCAACACCCACGTTTCCGCGCACCCCAACGCCGGCCTGCCCAATGAATTCGGCGAGTACGACGAGCTGCCGTCACAAACCGCCAAGGTCATCGAGGAGTTCGCCCAGAGCGGTTTCCTCAACATCGTCGGCGGCTGCTGCGGCACCACGCCGGGGCATATCGAAGCCATTGCCAAGGCGGTGGCCGGCTACGCGCCACGGCAGATCCCGGACATCCCCAAGGCCTGCCGCCTGTCGGGCCTGGAGCCGTTCACCATCGACCGCCAGTCGTTGTTCGTCAACGTCGGCGAGCGCACCAACATCACCGGTTCCGCACGTTTTGCCCGCCTGATCCGTGAAGACAACTACACCGAAGCCCTGGAAGTCGCCCTGCAACAGGTGGAAGCCGGCGCCCAGGTGATCGACATCAACATGGACGAGGGCATGCTCGATTCGAAGAAGGCCATGGTGACCTTCCTCAACCTGATTGCCGGCGAGCCGGATATCTCCCGCGTACCGATCATGATCGACTCCTCCAAGTGGGAAGTGATCGAGGCCGGCCTCAAGTGCATCCAGGGCAAGGGCATCGTCAACTCCATCAGCATGAAGGAAGGCGTCGAGCAGTTCATTCACCACGCCAAGCTGTGCAAGCGCTACGGCGCGGCGGTGGTGGTGATGGCGTTCGACGAAGCCGGCCAGGCCGACACCGAAGCGCGCAAGAAGGAAATCTGCAAACGCTCCTACGACATCCTGGTCGATGAAGTCGGCTTCCCGCCGGAAGACATCATCTTCGACCCGAACATCTTCGCGGTCGCCACCGGTATCGAAGAACACAACAACTACGCCGTCGACTTTATCAACGCCTGTGCGTATATCCGCGACGAGCTGCCGTATGCGCTGACCTCGGGTGGCGTGTCCAACGTGTCGTTCTCGTTCCGTGGCAATAACCCGGTGCGCGAGGCGATCCACTCGGTATTCCTGCTGCATGCGATCCGCAACGGCCTGACCATGGGGATCGTCAACGCCGGCCAGTTGGAGATCTACGACCAGATCCCCACCGAACTGCGCGACGCCGTGGAAGACGTTGTACTTAACCGCACGCCGGACGGCACCGACGCCCTGCTGGCCATTGCCGACAAATACAAAGGCGACGGCAGCGTCAAGGAAGCCGAGACCGAGGAATGGCGCGGCTGGGACGTGAACAAGCGCCTGGAACATGCGCTGGTCAAGGGCATCACCACCCACATCGTCGAAGACACCGAGGAATCCCGGCAGTCGTTCGCGCGCCCGATCGAAGTGATCGAAGGCCCGCTGATGTCAGGCATGAACATCGTCGGCGACCTGTTCGGCGCCGGTAAAATGTTCCTGCCCCAGGTCGTGAAGTCCGCCCGCGTGATGAAGCAGGCCGTGGCGCACTTGATCCCGTTCATCGAACTGGAAAAAGGCGACAAGCCGGAAGCCAAGGGCAAGATCCTGATGGCGACCGTAAAGGGTGACGTGCACGACATCGGCAAGAACATCGTCGGCGTGGTGCTCGGTTGCAACGGCTATGACATCGTCGACCTCGGCGTGATGGTGCCGGCAGAGAAGATCCTGCAGGTGGCCAAGGAGCAGAAGTGCGACATTATCGGGCTGTCCGGCCTGATCACGCCGTCCCTGGACGAGATGGTGCATGTGGCCCGCGAGATGCAGCGCCAGGACTTCCACCTGCCCCTGATGATCGGCGGCGCGACCACCTCCAAGGCGCACACGGCAGTGAAGATCGAGCCCAAGTACAGCAACGATGCCGTGATCTACGTGACCGACGCCTCCCGCGCGGTGGGCGTGGCCACGCAACTGCTGTCCAAGGAGTTGAAGGCCGGCTTTGTCGAGAAGACCCGCCTGGAATACATCGACGTACGTGAACGCACCTCGAACCGCAGCGCGCGCACCGAACGCCTGAGCTACCCCGCGGCCATCGCCAAGAAGCCACAGTTCGACTGGAGCAGTTACACACCGGTCAAGCCAACCTTCACCGGCACCAAGGTGCTGGACAATATCGACCTCAACGTCCTGGCCGAGTACATCGACTGGACGCCGTTCTTTATCTCCTGGGACCTGGCTGGCAAATTCCCACGCATACTCGAGGACGAAGTGGTCGGTGAAGCCGCCACTGCGCTGTACGCCGATGCCCGGGAAATGCTCAGGAAGCTGATCGACGAGAAGCTCATCAGCGCCCGCGCGGTGTTCGGTTTCTGGCCGACCAACCAGGTGCAGGACGACGACCTGGAAGTCTACGGCGACGATGGCCAGCCAATTGCGAAGCTGCACCACCTGCGCCAGCAGATCATCAAGACCGACGGCAAGCCGAATTTCTCCCTGGCCGACTTCGTCGCGCCCAAGGACAGCGGCGTGACCGACTACATCGGTGGCTTCATCACCACCGCCGGCATCGGCGCCGAAGAAGTCGCCAAGGCTTATCAGGACGCCGGCGACGACTACAACTCGATCATGGTCAAGGCCCTGGCCGACCGCCTGGCCGAGGCCTGCGCCGAGTGGCTGCACCAGCAGGTACGTAAGGAACACTGGGGCTACGCCAAGGACGAGCAACTGGACAACGACGCGTTGATCAAGGAGCAGTACAGCGGTATCCGCCCTGCCCCAGGCTACCCGGCGTGCCCGGACCACACCGAGAAGGCCCAGTTGTTCCAATTGCTCGACCCTGAAGCCCGCGAAATGCACGCCGGCCGCAGCGGCGTATTCCTCACCGAGCACTACGCAATGTTCCCGGCGGCGGCGGTCAGCGGCTGGTACTTCGCCCACCCGCAGGCGCAGTACTTTGCCGTGGGCAAGATCGACAAGGACCAGGTGGCGAGCTACACCGCGCGCAAAGGCCAGGACCTTGCCGTGACCGAACGCTGGCTGGCACCGAACCTGGGGTATGACAACTGACCCGGCCCGGTGCCTGACGACCAGTTAGTCGCCCAAATCGGCTATTTCGCCGGTTGAAAGCTCGTTCAACAGTTTGCGCCGGGCCGACTCATTGGTTTTTTGCAGGGCCTGCAACGCCTCGAAATACGCCGGATTGAATTCGGCGTATTGATCCTCCAAGGTCGAGAGGGCGTCATCCAGCGTCTGTTGCACCGCCGAGAACTTATCCGGGTACTTTTCCTGCAGGTAATTGACCCAGTATTGACGCACGGTCAGTTGCTCGATGAACGCCGGGGTTTGTTCCTGGGCGATTATCGCCGTATAGGCCGCATCCAAGTCTGCCGCCATTACACGGGACAGGTTGTTGTAGAGCATGCTCCTGGGCTGGGTCGGCAACTCCAGGCGCTGGGCCAGGCCAATACGATAAGCCAGGCGAATTTCCGCGGGATCTATGCCTGGGTTCTGCTGGATGCGCGCTTCGGCCTGGGCTTCCACCTGAGCCAGACGAAACAGCTTTCTGGACAGTTTCAGCAGGACCCGGCCCTTGTCGGCGGGGTCGATGGCGCGCAAGGCATTGAACTCAAACACCTCGACCTCCAGCGCATTGAACAATAAGATCCGGCCATCGCCACATGTCGCACCATGCCTTGACGCCCGGGCGATCCCCAACAGACGCTCGCGCAGCGCTTGATCGCCATACGCCGCTTCCAGGACGTTCCACACCCGCTCCGTGAGATTGACACGGTCCAGCTGAAAATCCCGGGTATGGCGCAGTTGTCCCAATATAGTCGCCAAGTCACCTGGCGTGCCCTCAGGCGCCCCCTCCTCCTGAACCATCCTCGCGTCCTGTGCCATTACCGTGTCCCACACCGCCTGCCTTTCGGAGTCGGCGGCGCCGCCGGTAAACCACCGGGCCTTGGCCTGTTCCGGCGTCTCGTTCTCCGGGTGAAGCGCAAGACCAGGCTCATCGTCCTCGGCTTCGGAATGGAAGCCTGCAAGCAACTCGTCGATGTCGTGGGGGGTAAAACCCAAGCCCCGACCCGTTTCGCGCTGATACTCCTGCAACCGCAGGAACTCTCTCTCCTCCAACATGTTGTCGGACAGGTCCGTTCCAGCCATCAACGCATTATGTTCCGGCAAGAATGCCCCCACCGGAATGGTCTCTATGTTGTAGTTGCTGCGCAGGCCCAGCGTGGTCAGCGCGGGCGCCTCCAGCACACCTGCGGGCCAGTCGCTGAGCCTGTTGTAATTCAGGTTGAGGACCTGCAACCGGTCCAGGCCGGCCACATCGAAACTATCCAGGTGGTTGGTTTCCAGGTCGACCTGTTGCAGTTGCGGCAAGGCGCGCAATTGGCGCTGCAGCAACGGGGCATCGCTCAGTTCATTGTGGTGGGCACTCAGCCGGGTCAGCCGCTCAAGCCCCGTCACCGCGTCGGGCAGCGCGCCCAGGTCATTGCCGTTGAGCATCAGGCTCTCCAGCCTGGGGAACGCGCGCAAAAACGCATCCGAAGCGGTCGTGAGCCCGACATTGCTCAAATCCAGCGTTCCCACATGCCTGAATGTGATCGGCAGGGCCGGGAGGTCGCCCACCGTCAAACCGCTCAAATCAAGGGCATAATCGTTCGCGACCGCCTCTGCGCTGCGCACCTCGCGCAGGGTCTCGCGCCAGCACGCCAGCAAACGCTCAGCGGCACGACGACGATCAGGCGCGTTGACCCACCCATCACGACTGCGCACCGCAGGGTTATCAATCCAGCGATTCAAGCCTTGGATCATTTGCACCTGCTGCTCCTGCCACAGCCGCAATGCATCCTCGATTTGCGTCGCGCTCATCCCCTGCCCCAACCAGGCGTCCAGCCGCTCAACGGCTTGGCCCGCGCCAAGCTGGGGATCAAGACGTTGCAGCCGTTCGGCCGACGTCAGCGGTAACTGCCCTGGCACGTCTACAGGCAGTGGCACTAACAAATCCGGTTGTTCCGACACTTCTTCCGGGAAAAACTCCGGGTCGCCTCCGGTTCTGCCGGCAGCGAGCACGGGGCGGTCGATGCCCAGCGGGTTTCTATAGAGGAACGCCGACGGTGTGCCCGGGGCGGTACGCTCAGCAAACGCCTGCACCGCAGTGATGGCTTGCGGGCTCAATCGGCAACCGCGCAAGGAGGTGTGCGCCAAGAGGATATCGTGGTCCGTCCACAGCGCATTGGGCACCTCCGTGATAGCGCTATAGCTCAAATCCAGAAAGCGCAGTTTCGACAGGTCCAGCACCCCTTCCGGCCATGCCCGGAGCTGGGTGCGGCTGACATTCAGGGACTGCAACTCCATCAGCGCATTCACACTAAGCCCGGAGAGGCGATTGCCCGCCAGGTCGAGCCCCTGCAGGGACGTCAGGCGATTGAGCCGTGCTTGTATCGAGGGGGTGATCGTCAGTTCGTTGCCAGACAGGTTCACCTTGGTGAGCCGCTGCTGCGTCTCCAGGGCCTGGGGTAGATCGGTCAGCCGGTTGCCACTCAGATCGAGTTCTTCCAGGTTGGGAAAATGCAGAAGCAAATCATTGGCTTGCGCCGTGGAAAGGTTGGCCCTTGCCAGGCTCAGGACACGTATCTGGGTGAACTGAACATCGCCCAGCGCAGGCAGGTCTCCCAGCCCACTGGTATCGCCCAAGCTCCATCGATCGGTGCGACGCGGCTCGTCAAAGAGTCGGGAGGGCCCCGCCTCAGGCTCCCCGCCCCCGTAGCGAGCAACCAGCGCGTCACGCCACAGGGCGCGCACCCTGTCAGCCCACGCCCTGCGCCCCTGCACCGATGCTGGCCGCCCGTCGACGCGTACCGGCGTGGCCTGCCATTGTTCCAGCGCCCCATCCAGAGCGCTGTGTTCTTGCTCCAATGCCACAACCTTATCCAGCAGCCCTCGCCCTTCCAGCCCTTCACGGCGTAAAGCGGCCAAAGCGTCGCCAGCAAAGCGCCAATGATTGGGCACCAACGCCCCAAGGCGCTGGTGACAGTGGTGTGCAATAACCTGCGACTCCTCGACCAAATGGCCGGGGTTATCGTGCACGTAGTCAAACACCCGCGTGAATTGTTCTGGCTCCAATGCCCCCCAGTTCAACTGCAATCGGCGCCATAACGCCTCGTGCCCGCTGAACAGTTCGTTCGGCAAAGACTGAACAGCGACACCGGACAAATCCAGCGACTCCAGGGCCGGCAGGGCTAGAACCCCGGTCGGCCATTGGCCCATGGGCCCCGCCAGCGTCAGGGCTCGCAAACGAGGCAGCGTGCTGTAATCGAGCTCAGGAATATTGCCAACCAGATGCAACCGCTCCAGTTGCGTCATCCCCTGCAAGGCTTGCGACAACGCGAGCGATTCGCCCACGCCCTGGGCAGAAAAGGTGAGCTTGAGTTCAGTCAGGGTCTGGAGCGACGAAAGTTGATCGGCCAACATCGGTATGTGCAGGGGTATGACGTTGAGTTCAAGGCTTTTCAGCGCAGGAAACATCCGCTCAAGGTCGCTGCCGGCAAGCTGTAGACTGGTCAATCGCAGCCTGCGCACATGGGAAAAGTCGGCGGCCAGCCTCGGCACGGACAATGTACTCGCGATGTCCAGCTCGAACGCTGGCGCCAGTCCGCGGTACAGACCGTTTCTCCAGCAGTCAATGATCCGATCGGCGATCCCCCGCAGGTGTGTCCGTATCGAACCACGTGGATCAGGCGACAAGACACCTTCAACCCAGGTATCCAATGTGGAACACAAGCCTTCGAACTCCCTGCGCCGGTTTTCCAACAGATGAAAAACCTGCTGGTCCGTATCACCCGCGCTGAGGCGGCTCCTGACAAACTGCAAGGCTTGTTGATCCGTGACATTGGGATAGATCGCCCGCACCCTGGCGACAAGGGCTTCATCGGCAAAACCGGCAACATCGCCGCTGGCCGCATAACCGAACCGGCCGGATGGGCGGCGCAACAATCGCCCGCCGCCGCGTTTGAGCGGGTCGCGCTTGATGATCCGAGACATGTCGTCACGATGGCTGAGCGCGTAGTCGACCACCTGCTTGCGCAGTGCCTCGCTCGGCTTGCCTTGTAATGACTCTCGTACTGGCGCGGGCACGACCTCCAGCAGCGATTCAAACAGATTGCGCCCGGACGTCGGCACGCTGTTTAACGCCTTGCCCTGGGCATCGAACGCTTGAATGAAATCGCCGCCCTTTACCAGGCAGTAGCGCGTGGCGGCCTGTTCGCCGCCGATGCTGTCCACCAGCGGCCCCCTCACCCCGTGCAACCGCACCTCCACCCGTGTATCCGCCGACCAACCGGGCAGGTGTTCCAGGCAGTGCAGTGCCAGGCGATCGCTGGCCGAGGACGCCAGGCTCTCCACGGACAGGCCGATCAATGCCCGGCTTACGCCGCTTTCATGCAAATGCACACGTATTTGCGTGGCCAGTCGCAGGGGAACCCGCTGGGTGCTGCGCAATTGCCCCAGCACCTCGTCGTTGGCATGGCTCAACACCTGCCGCGCTGCTTCGGGCGAAAGCGTTGGAAAGCTGCGCTGAAGGATCTGCGTGTCAGCGTCCGGGGCGGCTTGCCGGCTCATCAGGTTATCGAACACCGCCTTCCTGCGGCGCTGCGCATGGTCGGCCAAACGATCCCTGAACACCTGGACGCGATCAGCATCCGGCTGCTGGTTTTCGCTACCCAGCAAGCGTGCAATTTGCCCGTCGTCCAGGTTTTCCAGCACGCGCTCTGGCAGTTTTCCGGCATCGACTTCAGCCCGAGTGATCTTGATGGTGGGCCTTGCCGTATCGGCTGCATCCGCCGCAGAGAAACGTTGCGAGGCCCCCCAGGGCTCCGGCCCGCTGAAGACTTCCAACACTTCATCCACCGGCCAATTCGGCAACTCCAACGTCAGCGGCACCATGAACTGGCACAGGCCGTCCCGGCACGCACCTTGGCGGATATCCCGGATCACCTCATCCGTCTGGCGATCCAGCTCGAACAGCCGGACGGTCTCAGCCAGTACCGGTGGCGGCGGCTGATGATCGGTATGTAACCGGCGCAGGTGATCGTCATTGACGCCGCTGACGTCGGCGATCTGCTCCAGTTGCGCGTCGGTGAAGGGCTCCATATGCGGCCCCATCCGCCGCATCAACGCGACGCGATCCCACCCCAACGGACGCTCCAAGGTGTGGCGCCAGGCCCCGAAGCCGTTGTGTCTCAGAATGGGCTGGTAGGTATCGTGCACCGTAGGGTGCTGGATTCTCCATAGCTTGATCTCGGGATCGAAGGTCTTTTCGAAGACATTGCCCTCCATGCGGATATAGGTCTTGCCCCCCAGCCGATACTGCCCCAACGCATTGGGGGTGAGCCCCTCAAGCGAGGCACTGCTTTTGTAGGCCGCAAGGTCCGGGTGCCATAGACGCACCTTGCCGAATGGCGTCGTCACCTTCGACATGCTGTTGACAAAGCGGGACGGCAGCACCGCTGGCCCCTTGCTCGCGACAGCCCCCAATGCAGCCATGTAAGCCACGTTCTGCAACACCGACTTGAAGTGCTGCCAGGCTTCGTCGGCGTCGCCCGCGCTCCAGGCCTCCACGCCCTCGAAGACTTCGTAGCCCAGTTGCACGGCCGTGACGCCCATCATCATCTCGCCCAGCCCCGGAACGAAGAAGGCCGCCACGTTCAGCAGGTTCATGCCCCATTCAGCGTAGTGCTGGAGCCGCTCTATCCATGCCTCGCGGTCTACGACACCGGTCGGCCGGGCCAGCAACCCGGCGTTGGATTTGATTCGGGCAAGGTGGAAATCATAACGGGCCCCGAACACCTCACCGTCGATGACCGATTCCTCCAGGGCCAGGTTCATCTCGGTGTTCCAGACTTGCTCATAGACCCCGTTGGCATAGGTTTCGGGATTGTACGGCGGGCCCGGATAGACCGGATTCGGGTTCCAGCGATAAACCGTCAGCTGGTTCTTGAGGCGGCGCAGGAATCCTGGCGACTCTCCATGAGGCACCAGACTTGCGAACAAGCGTTGATAAGGGGGGTGCCGCAGCTTGACCCCAAGTTCGCTGGCGAACGCACTGACCGACGCGTAAGTCTTGAGGGGATTGACCGGGTCCCCAGGGATATACACCACGAATCGGGGCTCGGGAGGCAGTCTTCCTTTGGCGACCCACACGCCGGGAATCAGGTTGTACCAAGGGTTTTGCAACTCGATTCGTGCCTGGCGTGAGTCGTTACCGATAATGAACACGTCGCTCAAGGTCGAACCGAGAATACTCAAGCGACTGAAAACCATGGGTTTCCCATCAAATCGGGCTTGCCCTGTGCCATCGAGGAACGCCAACAGCGAAACGTACACGCTCTCGTCAATGTCCAACTTCATCCTGGCAATGTGCGCTTGTACGCGCAGCCGGTCCTTGCTTGCCGTCATTGTCCGCTGACGCACGACGGCGGCCGTACCAGGGGTTTGGAACACCGCACGCAGATGGTTCTGATAGTGCTTGCCCAAATCCAGCTCTCGGCACAGGCCAGCGAAATCCGCGGGCTTGATTGATAACTTGTTACGGATGAGGTAGCGGGTTTTGCCAAACGGGTACCTATCGGTCTCGTCATAGCGTTCACTTTCCAACGAACCCTCTGGAGCCAGTGCACTGGTTTCCTGCAGGGAAACTTCGTCAAATGATTCGTTCGCCTCGAAGTTTCGCATCGCGGCTTGCAACAGCGGCTGCGCATCGACCGGGCTCGACGTGCGCAGATGGTATAGATGGGTCTTGACGACATCCGGCGTCTGGCCGAATTTCTTGCGCATGGCCTCGATCAACAGCGGCTTGCAGAACTCGGTGATGCCTTTGAAGTCCTTGAGGGTCCTGGCCAATTGCTGGATCGAGGTGTTGCTGCGGGCCTGGCTGTCGAGCAAACGCTGGCGCAGCATGGGCGACGCCTGGTCGAACAGGTCTGGGTAGACGCTGATAAAGCGTTGCGCGAGATCGCGCGTGTCGGTCATGTCCTCCAGGTGGGCGCTATGAAGGTGCTGCGTCCAGTCAGGCAAACGACGCTTGATAAACGGGACATGAAGCCCCTTGGAACGGTCCGGCATGGTGTCACTCCTGATACCTCATTAAGAGCACATCAGAAGATCACGGCCGTTCGGCGGCCTGGGGGTAGATACTTAACCGCCAATACAGAGCCGAGCTATGCTCTGGCAATGGCTTATTCAACCCAGTGCGTGAGGCAGCTCATGGACGATTCGAACAATAAACCACCGACGTTTCTACAGATGCTTCACAGCGTCCTGGCCGCCGCCTTTGGCGTACAGAGCGGCAAGAATCGCGCCCGCGACTTTACCCACGGCAAGCCCAGCCACTTTGTGATTCTGGGCATCCTGTTCACGGTGGTGTTTGCCTTGACCTTGTTTGGGATCGTCAAGCTGGTGCTGCACCTGGCCGGCGTCTAGCGCAGCAACAGACGCAGGCTGAAGGGGTAGCGATAGGACACCGGCTTGCCCTGGGCAGACAGCGCGCGAAAATTCACCGACGGTGTCGGCCCCAACAAGCGCCGCGCCTGGCCGGCATCGATCAATTGGAATAACGCCAACTGACGGTCACGCCCGCCGTATGCGCCAATATCCACGCCCTTTGCATCATCATGGATCAGCACCATGGCCCAGCCGCCCACGGTGAAATGCCCGGCGACCAGGGACGACAAACGCCCGTCCAGGCGCGCCTGCAAGATCTCCGGCGAGCTGTTGACGGCACTGAACAGCGTGTCCTTGCCCGGTAAACGCCCACTGGCCTGGAGCGCCTGCATCGCGCCCAGCGCCATCTGATCGCTGGCCGACCACACCAATGCCGTCTGCGGGTAGCGCTTGAACAACTGCGTCGCTTGCTCGAAGGCGCGCTCGCGGTTCCATTCCCCGTAGACCAACTGACGCAGGCGCACCTCGGGATGCTCGGCCAGCGCTCGGCGCATGCCTTGTTCACGCAACTGCGCGACCGGCGTGGTCTTGACGCCGGAAAAGGCCAACAGGTCGAGGGATTGACCGGGCGCAACCGGGCCATGCTGGCGCAACAGGTCGCGAAGCATCAGGTAGCCAGCCTCTTCATCGTCAGCGACCAGGCTGCCGATCAAACGGATGCCACTGCGGGTTCCCAGCAATTGCACCTGGTCGGGGGTCAGCGCGCTGTTCACCACCAGCAGCTTCACGCCGCTGCCCTCGGCCATGCGCAGGATCTGCGGTGCAACGTATTGCTCATTCACCAGCACCAGGTAATCGGGCGGCTGGCTGCCTTGCAGTACCTCACGCGCCTGGAGCAGCGTGTTGCCGGCATTACGCTCGCCATAACGCACGCGCAATTCCAGGCCGAGGTCCTTGGCGGCGGCCTGCATGAATTGCGTGTAGCTGACCCAGAAGGTTTCCGTGGACATGCCCGGATTGAGAAACACCACCGACGTTGCATGAGCCATCACCCCATACGTCGATCCCAGCAACCAGACACACGTAATCAACACCTTCAACATGAATGTTTGAGCCTCGAAAATAGGCCGCCATGATAGTGGCAATGCCCAAACCAATCGAGGCTCAATCAAGGTCCTTTATTGGTGGCTGACCCAGAACACGGCAGTTCCCACCACCAGAATGATCAAAAACAGAATGGCCCAGGCATCAACGGTACTGTCAGGTTTACGGGCTTTTGTCGGATTGCTCATTGCATCGCCTCTTGTCAGTTTTATAGGTGATTGCACTCAAACACGATCACAGTAAAGTTCACGATTGCCCGCATGACAAATGTGGGTATCTCGATAACGGTTCTCATTAGTCAATTTGGTTATTTGCATATACTCAAACATCACTTTTGCGCATAAACGCAAACTGGTATCGTGCGCCGGCTCCGTTGGGAGTGCGCGGCCGTGCGCGCAGATTTGCCGAGAACAGGACCTATATGTACGTATACGACGAATACGATCAGCGCATCATCGAGGACCGCGTCAAGCAGTTCCGTGATCAGACCCGACGCTACCTAGCAGGTGAACTGAGCGAAGAAGAGTTCCGCCCTCTGCGCCTGCAAAATGGCCTTTATGTTCAGCGCTTTGCGCCGATGCTGCGGGTGGCCGTGCCCTATGGCCAACTGACTTCGCGCCAGACCCGCATGATGGCCAAGATTGCCCGCGACTACGACAAAGGCTATGCCCACATCAGTACCCGCCAGAACGTGCAGTTCAACTGGCCGGCGCTGGAAGATGTGCCGGATATCCTGGCTGAGCTGGCCACCGTGCAGATGCACGCCATTCAGACCAGCGGTAACTGCCTGCGCAACGTGACCACCGACCAATTCGCCGGGGTTGCCGCCGACGAGCTGATCGACCCACGCCCGTGGTGCGAAATCGTCCGTCAATGGACCACCTTCCACCCGGAATTCGCCTACCTGCCACGCAAGTTCAAGATCGCCATCAATGGCTCGACCTCGGACCGTGCAGCCATCGAAGTACACGATATCGGCCTGGAGCCGGTGTACAACGCGGCCGGCGAGCTGGGTTTCCGTGTACTGGTGGGTGGCGGCCTGGGCCGTACCCCGGTGGTGGGCGCGTTCATCAACGAGTTCCTGCCGTGGCAGGACCTGTTGAGCTACCTCGACGCTATCCTGCGGGTCTACAACCGCTACGGCCGTCGTGACAACAAATACAAGGCCCGGATCAAGATCCTGGTCAAGGCGCTGACCCCTGAGGTGTTCGCCCAGAAAGTCGATGCCGAGATGGAGCACCTGCGCGGTGGCCAGACCACCTTGACCGACGCCGAAGTGCACCGTGTGGCCAAGCACTTTGTCGACCCCGAGTACAAGGCCCTGAGCAATCAGGACGCCGAGCTCGCAGCGCTCGACCAGCAGCACCCAGGCTTTGCCCGCTGGCGCACCCGCAACACCCTGGCGCACAAAAAGCCGGGCTATGTGGCGGTGACCCTGTCGCTGAAACCGACCGGCGTTGCACCGGGCGATATCACCGACAA
Source organism: Pseudomonas gorinensis (assembly GCF_042015035.1). NCBI lineage: Bacteria > Pseudomonadati > Pseudomonadota > Gammaproteobacteria > Pseudomonadales > Pseudomonadaceae > Pseudomonas > Pseudomonas gorinensis. Next base: position 3,357,881 of record NZ_CP167125.1, on the reverse strand, counting down.
GCAGCTGGACGCCGTGGCCGACCTGGCCGAGCGCTACAGCTTCGGCCAACTGCGCACCTCCCACGAGCAGAACATCATTCTCGCGGACGTTGAGCAAAGCCAGTTGTTCACCCTGTGGGGCGAGCTGCGCGAAAGCGGTTTTGCCACGCCGAACATCGGCCTGTTGACCGACATCATCTGCTGCCCGGGCGGCGACTTCTGCTCCCTGGCCAACGCCAAGTCGATCCCGATTGCCGAATCGATCCAGCGCCGTTTCGACGACCTGGACTACCTGTTCGACATCGGCGAGCTGGACCTGAACATCTCCGGTTGCATGAACGCCTGTGGTCACCACCACGTCGGCCACATCGGCATCCTGGGCGTGGACAAGAAAGGCGAAGAATTCTACCAAGTGTCCCTGGGTGGCAGCGCCAGCCGCGATGCGAGCCTGGGCAAGATCCTCGGCCCGTCCTTCGCCCAGGAAGCCATGCCCGAGGTGATCGGCAAGCTGATCGACGTCTACATCGAACAGCGCACCGAAGATGAGCGTTTCATCGACACCTACCAGCGCATCGGCATTGACCTGTTCAAGGAGCGCGTCTATGCAGCGAATCATTAAGAACAACGAAGTCATCGATGAAACCTGGCACCTGCTGCCCAAGGACACGAGCTTCGACAGCATTTCCAATTGCGACGACCTGATCGTGCCTTTGGCCCTGTGGCGCGAACACGGCCACGCCCTCAAGGCCCGTGATGGCGGCCTGGGCGTGTGGCTGGACGCCGATGAAGAAGCCGAGGAAATCGGTGACGACGTGGAGCATTTCCAGGTCATCGCCCTGAACTTCCCGGCCTTTACCGATGGACGCAACTACTCCAACGCACGCTTGCTGCGTGACCGTTACGGTTACAAAGGCGAACTGCGGGCGATTGGCGACGTGTTGCGCGACCAGTTGTTCTACCTGCACCGCTGCGGGTTCGATGCCTTCGCCTTGCGCGCCGACAAAGACCCGTACGCGGCGCTGGAAAGCCTCAAGGACTTCTCGGTGACGTACCAGGCTGCAACGGATGAGCCGCTGCCGCTGTTCCGGCGGCGCTGAGCTTCAAATGTGGGATTGCCGTGAGCTGACGACTCTCTAACGGATGCCCCGCGCTGAATGTGGGAGGGGGCTTGCCCCACCACTCGGCACCTCACCCAGGCTCGGTGTGCCCGCACTCTTGTGGCTGTGGCTGTGGCTGTGGCTGTGGCGAGCGGGCTTGCCCCGCGTTGGGCTGCGAAGCAGCCCCAAAACACAGGCCCGGAGCTGCCTGGCACACTGCAGCGCTCTTATTGGGGCTGCTGCGCAGCCCAACGCGGGGCAAGCCCGCTCGCCACGGGGTAGTGGGATTTTCCACATTTGGGTCTGCCTGGCGGTGCAAATCGGAGTTTTTTCAGGCACCGATCTTGATCGACGCCAGCACCTGCTTCTGTCCCATGGAGCACGGCACGCCTTCCGGCTGCGCCCGTACCGCCTCGATCACGCCCAGCAACTGCGCCTTGCTATGAGCCAACTGCGCCTGCATCACCTCGATCTGCGCCACCTTGCGCTCCAGCGCCTCTATTAACTCCTCACGCTTGTGCTCCCCCGGCGCAGGCATCAATGCCTTGAGTTCCTGCAGGGTAAACCCGGCCTGTTGTGCACTCTGGATCAGTTGCAGCGTTTGCAAGGCATCGGGCGCATAGCGTCGATAACCATTGGCCTGGCGCCCCACTTGGCTGATCAGACCTTCGGACTCGTAAAAGCGGATACGCGACGCCGCCAACCCACTCCGCTTTGCCAGCTCACCAATATTCATCAAAACACCCGCTTGACATTAAAGTTAACTTTAAGCTTAGCCTGAGGCCTCCCCCACTCCGGAGTCAACTCATGTCACCCTTTGAGCCCTTGCAACTGCCCAATGGCCAGGTCCTCGCCAACCGCATCGCCAAGGCGGCGATGGAAGAGAATATGGCGGACGCCGATCAAGCACCTTCCCGTGAACTCAAGCAGCTTTACACAACCTGGGCGGACGGTGAGCCCGGCCTGCTGCTGACCGGCAATGTGATGATCGACCGCCGCGCCATGACCGGCCCCGGCGGCGTTGCCCTCGAAGACGAACAACACCTGGACAGCTTTCGTGAATGGGCCGACGTGGCCCGCGACAAGGGCGTGCACTTTTGGGTACAGCTCAGTCATCCGGGTCGCCAGACCATGGCCAACCTCGGTCAGCAAGCCCTGGCGCCCTCCGCGATTGCACTGGACCTGGGCAGCTTTTCGAAGATGTTTGCCAAGCCCAAGGCGATGACCGAGGACGACATTCAGGACGTGATCAAACGCTTCGCCACCAGCGCACGCCTGGCCGAGAAAGCCGGGTTCACCGGGGTGCAGATCCACGGCGCGCACGGCTACCTGCTCAGTCAGTTTCTCTCGCCGTTGAGCAACCAGCGCACTGACCGCTGGGGTGGCTCGCTGGAGAACCGCGCGCGCCTGCTGCTGGAGGTGATCCACGCGGTTCGTGCCAGCGTCAGCCCGTCCTTTTGCGTCGGGCTAAAGCTCAACTCGGCGGATTTCCAGCGCGGCGGATTCGCAGAGGCCGATGCTCGCGCAGTGGTGGAAATGCTCAACCCCCTGCCCATCGACCTGCTGGAATTGTCCGGAGGCAGCTACGAAGCGCCGGCCATGCAAGGCGAAGCGCGGGACGGTCGCACCCTGGCCCGTGAAGCGTACTTCCTGGAGTTTGCCAAGGAGCTGGCGACCATCGCCAAGATGCCGCTGATGGTCACCGGCGGCATTCGCCGCCTGCCCATCGTGCAACAGGTGCTGGACAGCGGTATCGCCATGGCCGGCATTGCTACCGCCCTGACCCTGGAACCGCAACTGATCAAACACTGGCACGAGGGGCGCGACCTCAACCCGCAACTCAAACCCGTCAGTTGGCAGCGCAAACCCTTGGCCGCCCTCGCCACCCTGGCCGTGGTGCGTGACCAGATGCGCCGCCTGAGCCGTGGCCGCCTGCCCGATGCCAAGGTCGCCCCCTGGCTGGCGCTGCTGCGCGACCAGTGGTTTATCGCGCGGCGCACCCGGCAATACCGCGCAGCCATGACGCAATCTTCACATTAAAGACGGAGCATTCGCCGTGATCGAACTGTCCTCTACTGATCAGCAGCTTTTACCCTCACTGACGATTGGAGTTCTTCATGGCGAAAATCAACCTGGCCCAGCAACTGGCGACCACCCTTGAGCAGGCGGGCATCAAGCGCATCTGGGGCCTGACCGGCGACAGCCTCAACGGCCTCACCGATGCGTTGCGCACCATGGACAGCATCGAGTGGATGCACGTTCGCCACGAGGAAGTCGCCGCATTCGCCGCCGGTGCCGAAGCGGCGGCCACCGGTGAATTGACGGTGTGCGCTGGCAGTTGCGGGCCGGGCAACCTGCATTTGATCAATGGCCTGTTCGACTGTCATCGCAACCATGTACCGGTGCTGGCGATCGCGGCCCAGATCCCGTCTTCCGAGATTGGCCTGAACTACTTCCAGGAAACCCACCCCCAGGAGCTGTTCAAGGAATGCAGCCACTTTATCGAGCTGGTGACCAACCCTGAGCAAATGCCGCACGTGCTGCACCGTGCCATGCGCTCGGCGATCCTCAATCGCGGCGTGGCCGTGGTGGTGATTCCGGGGGATGTGTCATTGCTGGAAGTCGAGAACACGCTCAAGCCCTGGCCGGCCCTGCATGCACCCCGCACCTTGCCAGCGGAACAAGACCTGCAGCGCCTCGGCGAAATCCTCGCCAGCAGCCAGAAAGTCACCCTGCTGTGCGGCAGCGGTTGTGCCGGCGCCCATGCCCAAGTGGTGGCGCTCGCCGACGCCCTGGGCGCACCGGTCGTACACGCCCTGCGCGGCAAGGAACATGTGGAATGGGACAACCCATTCGACGTGGGCATGACCGGCCTGATCGGTTTCAGCTCCGGCTACCACGCCATGCTCGACTGCGACACGCTGATCATGCTCGGCACTGACTTTCCGTACCGCCAGTTCTACCCCACTGACGCGAAAATCATCCAGATCGACCGCAACCCGCAGGCGCTGGGGCGTCGCGCCACCCTGGACCTGGGCATCGCGGCGGATGTGAGCGAGACCATCGGCGCACTCCTGCCGCGCCTGACCCGCAAGACCGATCGCAGCTTCCTTGAGACCTCCTTGAAGCACTACGAGAAAGCTCGCCAGGGCCTGGATGACCTGGCGCAACCGTCCAAGGCCGGCCGGCCGATTCACCCGCAATACGTCGCGCGCTTGCTCAGCGAGCTGGCCGACGACAATGCGATCTTCACCGCCGATGTCGGTTCTCCGACCGTGTGGGCGGCGCGCTACCTGAAAATGAACGGCAAGCGCCGCCTGATCGGCTCGTTCAACCACGGCTCGATGGCCAACGCCATGCCCCAGGCCATCGGCGCCCAGGCCGCTTTCCCCGGCCGGCAAGTGATCTCGATGTCGGGCGACGGGGGTTTTGCCATGCTGATGGGCGATTTCATTTCATTGGCGCAACTGAAGTTGCCAGTGAAAGTCATCGTGTTCGATAACTCGTCGCTGGGTTTTGTCGCCATGGAAATGAAAGCGGCCGGCTATCTGGATGCCGGTACCGAGCTGAAAAACCCGGACTTCGCGGCCATGTCCAATGCCATGGGCATCCTGGGGATTCGCGTGGAGCAATCCGAAGACCTGGAACCGGCCCTGCGCCGCGCCCTGGCCCATGATGGCCCGGTGCTGGTGGACGTGGTCACCGCCACGCAAGAGCTGGTGATGCCACCGAGCATCAAGCTGGAACAGGCCAAGGGCTTCAGCCTGTACATGCTCAAGGCGGTCATGAGTGGACGGGGGGATGAGGTGATCGAGTTGGCGCGGACCAACTGGTTGCGCTGATCCAGTACTGTGAGAGGGGGCAAGCCCCCTCCCACATTGGATAATCAGTGCCGATTCAAGCGCTCTGTTTTTCTACCCATTTGCCGTAGGCATCGATAAACGCCTGCAGGAACGGCTTGGTCTTTTCCGATACCGCGCCAGCGTCATCGAACACATTGCCAGCCCCACCCAGATAGGCTTCCGGCTGCTGCATGCACGGCACATCGAGAAACACCAGGGACTGGCGCAGATGGTGGTTGGCGCCAAACCCGCCAATTGCCCCTGGCGAGACGCTGATGATCGCCCCCGGCTTGCCGCTCCAGGCACTTTGCCCGTAAGGGCGCGAACCCACGTCAATCGCATTCTTCAACGGGGCGGGCACGGAACGGTTGTATTCCGGGGTTACGAACAGCACCGCGTCGGATGAACGTACCTGTTGACGGAAAGTACTGTAGGCTGCGGGCGGTGATGCCCCGTCGATGTCCTCGTTGTAGAGCGGCAAATCGCCAATTTCGACAATTTTCAATGTGAGGTTGGCTGGGGCCAGTTCGGCCAAGGCCAAGGCGACCTTGCGGTTGATCGACTCTTTTCTCAAGCTGCCAACCAGGACGGCAATCGTGTAGACCTTGCTCATTGAGGTTTTCCCGACGTCTGACTAAAGGAGCTTGTAGTTATAGAGTCTTCGCGGCGGGTTCACCAGAGGGTTTTGATAATCCCCAGGCGTTTGCCTCGTAGCTGCTTACGTAGGACGCATCTGAAAACATCAGCGAATAGTATTTTTTTTCAATAGGTAAACTACCCCGCTCTACGACGGTCTACAGAACCGAAAATCGAGTGTTTATCTCCAGAGGTTCTAAACAGATGGCAGCAGTATTAGTCGGACAGTTTCATGCCAGAGACGCAGAAGGACGTGTGTATTCGGTGCATGAGTTCCAGGAATCCAACCCGGCGCAAGGCGACCTGGCTGGCTCGGCACCCACCACCACCTACAAGCTGGCCATTGGCGACCGTGTAGAGAAACTGGAAGGCGATGAATTCAAACTGATCCAGTCGGGGACCATTATCGTCCGCGAATCGCAAACCACCCTCGCCTCATAAGATTGATCACCCGAGCGTACCTGCTCAGTCCTGGCCATTGACGGCATTGACTGGGCCGGGCGATCACGGACGGCGAATCTCCGTCACTTCAATCCCCTGATCCCCCTCGATCTGCTTGAGCGTCACCATCAGTTGCCCTTTCTCGCCCTCAACGGCATACATCAAGCGCTGGTAGCCCGGCGAGCCGTACGCGGGATACGCCACCACCTGCCGCACCAGCGTGACGCCCAATATCGCCCCGACTTGTTCGCTCACCTGTTCCTGGGAACGGATAAAGGCAACCCGTGCAAGGCTTTCGGGCGTGGCGTCATCGTGATTACTGAAAAGATAAGCGGCCACGCACCCCACGGTCACCAGGACCAGCAGTTGCCTGGCCGTTACCCCGAGGAATTTCGTGGGCATCGGCATTTGAGACCAGACCTGTTTTTGTTGTAAGTACCGGGTAACCGGCATTGGTCGTTAGTGATCAGACGAGCCATTCTAATCAGGTCGATGGGTAATGCCAGATGAATCAGTTGTCTCCGTAGGTAATATCCTTGTTATCCCCGACACCGCCCAATGTCCGGTCCTTGCCGAATGAGAACAGATCGAACGAGACCTGGGGCTGGCTCGGCGGAAAGTGGTACTGATAGGCAACCCCCCAGGGATCGTTCAGCAGATCCTCGTCGATGTAAGGGCCCTTCCACTTCACCTCGCCTGCAGGCTGCTGGACAAGCACCTCCAGGCCTTCCTTATCCGTCGGGTAGCGCCCCGTGTCGTTATGAAACTGTTCGACAGCCTTGCCCAACTCGGCGACCTGGGCCTTGGCCGTGGCAATTTCCATCAGGGTCACCTCCCCAAACAGCCGCGGCCCCAACGCCAGGGCCAGCAAGCCGATGATGACCAGTACTACCAGCACCGCCCACCGCGTAAAGCCGCGATGGGTGCGCAAATTGCCGACTGCGATTGCTACAGGCATCGTGAGCCCCCCTTGTCTCTCGGTTGATACGCTCGTTATATGACCTGCTTGTTGCAGTTGCGCAAGGCCAACGTTAGTCGACGCGAATCAACGTTCACGCTGTTTTTTGACAGGCCATTGAATCCCTGCACGGCTGACCCTAGACTCCGGCCATGCGTTTACGTCATATCGAAGTGATTCAGGCTATCTTGCAGACCGGACACCTCGGCACGGCCGCCGAATGGTTGCAACTCCCCGTGGGCGATGTGGACGCCACGCTCAAGGATGCCGAGCAGCAAATGGGTTTCATGCTGTTTGCCAGTGTACGCGGGCGCCTGCAGGCAACCCGGGAAACCCTGGAACTGCAGGCCGAAATCGCCCACCTCTATGAAGCGCTGGAGCCCATACAACGCCTGGCCAGCCGCCTGAAGCACCATCGCGCCCCCACACTGCGCGCCCTGTGCACTCCGCCGCTGGCCAATCAACTGTTGCCGCAAAGTATCGCGGTGCTGCGCCGCCGCTTCCAGGACACGCCGTGCAACCTGTCGAGCCAGCCGACCCGGGAAATCGTCAGGAGCCTGTTGCTGCACGAAGCCGATGTGGGCCTGAGCCTGCATGACCCGGAACACCCACAAATCCAAAGCACCGTATTGGCCCAGGGCAAGCTGCAACTGCTCGCACCCCATGGCTGGCTGAAACCCAAGCAGAAGTACATTGCGCTACAGGACCTGGCCGGGCAGTCGATGATCGGGCTGGAAGGCCAGGACCCGCTGAGCCGCCTGCTGGACGCCAAGCTGCAAGCCTTGCGCCCGCTGCCGGTGGTGCAGACGCGGGTACAGACCTACCAGATGATGCGCAGCATGGTGGAGGCCGGTGAAGGTCTGGCGATTGTCGATCCGTTCACCGCATTCGGTGCGCGGGAGGCCGGGCTCGATACCTGCCCGGTGTCGCCGCCGATCCTGGTCAACCTGTACGCACTGACACTCAGGGATGGCGCAACCTCACCGGCGTTGAATGCATTGCTGGAGATTGTCACGCAGAAAGCCGAAGGCCTTCTCTCTGGCGAGGCAAAACCCCTGTAGGCGCGAGCTTGCGCGCGAAGACCTGCAACGCTGGCGCAGGCAGTCAGGCTTAACGCGACGCCGGTGTGTTTTTCGCGAGCACGTTCGCGCCTACTGCTTGAACAACCGGTACCAGAAAATCGCCACCTCCCGGGTTTGTGGGTCGATGCCGCGATAACGCAGGTGGTCGATTCCGCCCATCACGTACCCACAGCGCTCGTACAGCCGGCAGGCACCGAGGTTGTTGTTCTGGGTTTCGAGCATCATGCCCGGCAGGTTTTTCTTGCGGCTCCAGAACTGCGCCACGTCCAGCAGGGCCTTGGCCACCCCATGACGGCGGGCGGGCAAGGCCACCGCCAACTCGTCGACATGGGCAAAGCCATTCCAATTGGTACTGACCACGATATGCCCCACCGCACGGTCATCCAGGAAGGCCATGAAGATCGCGCTGTCCGGCGCATCGCGAAAGCTGGCGAACTCTTCCGGGTCGATGCCATAGCACTTGCGGTACGGCAAGATACGCTCCACGGCCCATTGATCGACCCGCTTGCCCATCTCGGGCACACCATAGGCGCTGACCTCAAAACTGAAATCATTGCCCCATACGTAGGCATCGAAGCCTTCGTCGGCGACCCGCACACTGAGCCCTGGATACTTCGGGTTCATTACAGCTTGCATAAACATCCTTAACCCTTGATGCAATCGACGGTGTAACAACGGCCGTTGCCGTCATCTTCGTGTTGCAATCCATGAACATCCGCGACAAACCCAGGGAAACTGCTATCAAATGTCCGGGCAAACGCCAGGTAGTCGATGATCGATCGCGTCGATTCGGTAAAACGCTCGCCCGGCATAATCAATGGAATACCCGGCGGATAAGGCACCAGCATCACGGCTGCGATGCGCCCTGGCAAGGCATCAATGGAAACCGCCTCCACTTCCCCCTTCACCAATTGGTCGTAGGCGTCGGCCGGTTTCATCGCGATTTCCGGCAACACCGTGTACATCCTCTTGAGGTGCCTGGCAGTGGCATTGCTACGGTAACAGGCGTGCAATTGATCGCACAGGTCGCGCAAACCCAGGCCTTGATAACGGGCGGGGCCTTGGGCAAACACCGAGGGCAGGCAACTGGCCAGGCTGATGTTGGCGTCGTAGCTGCGCTTGAACTCCAACAATTCGGTGAGCAAGGTACTCCATTTGCCTTTGGTGATGCCCATGGAAAACAGGACCAGGAACGAATACAAACCGGTCTTCTCCACCACCAGCCCACGCTCCCAGAGAAACTTGCTGACCACGGCTGCCGGGATCCCGCAGTCGCTCAACGCGCCACCGGCGTTGAGGCCGGGCATGACCAACGTCACTTTGATCGGGTCCAGCAATACGTAATCTTCAGCCACGTCACCAAAGCCGTGCCAATCATCCTCAGGCTGCAACAGCCAATCCGCCGTGGCGACGCGATCGATACCCGCTACCGAGGGCGGCTGCCAGATGGAAAACCACCAGTCCTCGGCAGCAATATGCTGGCGCAGGTTGGCCAGGGCACGGCGAAAGCTCAGGGCCTCGTCAAACATTTCCTGCAACAGCGAGCGCCCTGCGGGCCCCTCCATCATCGCCGACGCCACGTCCAGCGAGGCGATGATGCTGTACTGCGGCGAAGTGGAGATATGCATCATGAACGCTTCATTGAAACGGTCGCGGTCCAACTGCCGGGCGCCGCCGTCCTGCACATGAATCATCGAGGCCTGGCTGAACGCCGCCAGCAATTTGTGCGTGGAGTGAGTGGTAAACACCAGCGGGCTGTCGGGGGTTCGCGAAGTGCCCATGCCGTAGCGCCCGGCGAAAAACTCGTGAAACGCCGCGTAGGCGTACCAGGCTTCGTCAAAGTGCAGCACCTCGACACTCCCGCCCAATTGCTGCTTGATCAGCTCGGCGTTGTAGCACAGGCCGTCGTAGGTGGAGTTGGTGACCACAGCCAGCTTCACTTTCGCTGGGCGGCCACGGGTCAGCGGGCTGGCGTCGATCTTGGCGCGGATCGACGCGGGGCTGAATTCGCTGAGGGGGATCGGGCCGATGATGCCCAGTTCGTTGCGCTCCGGGCACAGGTATAGGGGGATGGCACCGGTCATGATGATCGAATGCAACACCGACTTGTGGCAGTTGCGATCCACCAGCACCAGGTCATCGCGACCGACCATCGAATGCCAGACGATCTTGTTGGCGGTCGACGTGCCGTTAATCACGAAGAACGTGTGATCGGCGCCAAAGTTGCGCGCGGCGCGGGCTTCGGCTTCGGCCAAGGGCCCGGTGTGATCCAGCAGCGAACCCAGCTCCGGCACCGAGACAGAAAGGTCCGAACGCAGGGTGTTTTCCCCAAAGAACTGATGGAACGCCTGCCCTACCGGGCTCTTGCGATAGGCCACGCCGCCGCCATGGCCTGGCGTGTGCCAGGAGTAATTGGAGTCGGCGGTGTGCTGCACCAGGGCTTTGAAGAACGGCGGCAACAGGCCATCAAGGTAAGTACGCGCCGCGCGCGCGACCTGACGGGCGAGAAACGGCACGGTGTCTTCAAACAGGTAAAGGATGCCGCGCAGTTGATTGAGCTCACTCATCGCATCGGCCGGTGCATTTTCCAGGGTGACTTGCTCGCCCAGGGCAAAGATCGGCAGGTTGGGCGCCCTCACCCGCGCCAGGCGGATCAGCTCGACCATGTTTTGCAGCAAGTGGGTATTTTCCCCAGCGCCTTCGGCAGCAATCAGCATGCATGCCAGGCCGTGATGGGTAGACGCCACCAGCCGGCCTTCGGCGTAGTCCACCGCGGAAAAGATACTGAACCCCTCTTGTTCCAACTCTCTGGCGATGCCTCGAACCCGGTCACCGGCAACGGTGTCGGCCTTGATGTCGCGGTGCACGATAAGGACGGGAAACTTCAGGTCTTTATACATGAGGGCTTGTAGTCCTGAGGGCTATGCACTCAAGGGTAGAAGCTCGGGGACGATCTTGCGAACGTCCTGTGCGGGAGCGAGCAAGCCCGCGCCTACATCAGCTGGGTCCACAACGCCGGCGCACCCGCCGACTTTGCAATCGCTTCCAGCCGCGCCGCGTGCTCGGCCAGGTCCTGCTCGCTGGCGCGGATGATTGGGGTTGGCTTGCGATCGGCCGGCAGACGGCGGATTTCCGAAGGGCGGTTGCCCGAGCCTTCCGCCGAACCGGCACCATCGGAGGCGTTGCCGGCCAGGGACAGGCTGGTCTGCCCGCCGGTCATGGTCAGGTAAACGTCGGCGAGAATCTCGGAGTCGAGCAAGGCGCCGTGCAGTTCACGGCCGGAGTTGTCGACGCCATAGCGTTTGCACAAGGCATCGAGGCTGTTGCGCTGCCCAGGATGACGCTCACGGGCCATCATCAAGGTGTCGAGGATCGTGCAATGCCGGGAAATATCCGCACGGTCCGTCTGCCCCATCAGGGCAAATTCGTTATTGATGAAGCCGATGTCGAACGCCGCGTTATGGATGATCAGCTGTGCGCCGTTGATGAACTCGAAGAATTCATCGGCCACTTCGGCGAAACGCGGCTTGCCCTTGAGGAATTCATCGGTGATGCCGTGGACGCCAATCGCGCCTTCGTCACTTTCCCGGTCCGGTTGCAGGTACACATGGAAGTGGCGACCGGTGAGGCGACGACCCATGAGTTCGACACAGCCGATTTCAATGATCCGGTGGCCGTCGGTCACCGGCATGCCGGTGGTTTCGGTATCGAGTACAACAGATCGGATGGCCATCAGGGTTCAGCTCTCAACGGTGTGGTATGCAGTGTGGTGTGAGTCAACGTGGGCGATGTTAACACGTCAGCCAGCCTCAGCTCTGCTTGTAGCCGCGCACTTCATCGACACCACGGTTGGCCAGTTGGTCGGCGCGTTCGTTGCCATGATGGCCGACGTGCCCACGCACCCATTTCCAGGTAATGTTATGGCGATTGCATTGCTCATCCAGCAATTGCCAGAGGTCGGCATTTTTCACCGGCTCCTTGGCGGCGGTCTTCCAGCCACGCTTCTTCCAGTTGACCATCCATTCGTTGATGCCCTTCATCACGTATTGCGAGTCGGTCACCAGCAGCACGTCGCAACGACGCTTGAGTTCTTCCAGCCCACGGATGGCGCCCATCAGCTCCATGCGGTTATTGGTGGTGTTGGCTTCGCCGCCCCACAGTTCCTTCTCCACGCCCTTGCACACCAGCAAGGCGCCCCAGCCACCGGGACCGGGGTTGCCCTTGCAGGCGCCATCGGTGAAGAGTTCTACGCTATCGGTCATCGGTTGCATCCATCAAGACGGGCTGCCGGCCATCGGCCGACAGTATCCCGAGGCCGAGTGACCCGGCCTGAAATCAAAAAAGAGTTTTACGGTTCGCTTTGCTTGCGATTGACCTTGGCCATCGGCATCGGCACCAGCTTGCCCATGGGCTGGCGTAGCACCTGGCGTACCGGGCGCAGCCCCACCACGATCTTGCGCGCCACCAATAAATAGAAGCCGCCACCCGACAATTGCCAGGCACCCGCCCGACGTTCCCAGCCGGCCAGGCGGCCCTGCCACTTGGTCGACGCCAGCGGCGGACGATAGCACCCGAAGCGGCGTTTCTCCAGCGCAAAGCCCAGCAGGTTCAGCCAGTCACCCACCCGTGACGGCGAGATACAGCGTGCCTGCCGCAGCCCGTCATGGGCGAATACATGCCGCAGGCCCCAGCTGCTCCAGGGGTTGATCCCGATAATCAGCAAATGGCCGCCTGGACGCACGGCGCTGGCGGCTTCACGCAGCAGGCCGTGGGGCGACAGGCAGAAATCCAGGCCATGCTGCAACACCACCACATCGGCGGCGTGTTCGCTCAACGGCCAGGCCTGTTCCTCGCAGACAATCTCCACCCCCGGCAACGGCGCCCCCAGGCGTACATTGCGTTGCACCTGCGGCGCCGCAGGCGGCGTCTGGGCCGAAGGACCGTAATGCACCAGGTAACCACCAAAGAACCGACCCAGCTCGTCTTCGAGCATGCGCCGTTCCTCGTCCAGCAAAAATTGCCCGATCGGACCCGACAGCCACTCCCGGGCTGCGCTGATCAGGGCCAGCCATTCAGGATCGGCCTGGGCGAACGCTTTATCAGTCATTGCATTCTCCAACTCGCCTAGACGTTCTAAGATGCACCAATGTGTTCAGCTTGGCGAATCAAAGAATGATACAGATCAGTGCCCTACCCGCCTTCACCGACAACTACATCTGGCTGTTGCAGGACCCCCATACCCACCGTTGCGCCGTGGTCGACCCCGGCGATGCCGCTCCCGTACTGGCCTGGCTCAAGCAGAACCCCGAGTGGCACCTCAGCGATATCCTGGTCACCCACCATCACCATGATCATGTCGGCGGCGTGGAGCAGATCAAACGTGTGACCGGCGCCAAGGTCTATGGCCCGGCCAACGAGCAGATCCCGGCGCGGGACGTCGACCTGCACGATAACGACCGCATCAGCGTACTGGGCTGGGATTTCGACGTGTATGCCGTGCCTGGCCATACCCTGGGGCACATCGCGTTTTATCACCCGGGCGTGCTGCTGTGTGGCGATACCCTGTTCGCCGCCGGCTGCGGCCGCCTGTTCGAAGGCACACCCGAGCAGATGCATGCCTCGCTTGAACGCCTGGCGGCCCTGCCCGCCGACACGTTGGTGTACTGCACCCACGAATACACACAAAGCAACCTTAAGTTTGCCCAGGCCGTGGAACCGCACAACCGCGATATCGCCGAACGGGTGGAAAGCGTCAACCAACTGCGCGCCCGTGGCGAGATCACACTGCCTTCCAACCTGGCCCTGGAAAAGCGTACCAACCCCTTCCTGCGCACCTCTGAAACATCCGTTAAACAAAAAGCGGACGAACGGAATGGCCGCGACAACCGCTCTGGGGCCGAGGTATTTGCTAGCTTGAGGGCATGGAAAGATAAGTTCTAAGCCAACGCAATCTGATACGTAATTTCTGAATGGTTGACCGGAACCAAAGCGCTTTCTAGAATCGCCCGACATTTTTGCCCGGAACTTACTTCCAGCCAATGTCGTCATCTACTCGTAAATCCAACCATTCAGACGCATTGACCCGCCTGGCTCAAGCCGTGGCGGTGGCTGTCTCCGCAACTCTGGCGGGCTGCCAATCGACAAATTTCGCTGCACAATCCACCGTGCAACCCAAACCGAATCTTGCTGCCAAGATCAAGCAAAAACCTATCTGGCTTTCAGAGAAGCCCAGCCCCGAAGCCCCCCAGGATGTCTGGGAGCGCATGCGCCGGGGCTTTCAATTGCAGGAAGGCCTGGGCGTCAACCCGCGCATCGAACAGCAACGCCTGTGGTTCGCGAGCAACCCTTCCTTCCTGGAGAACGCCGGCGAACGCGGCAGTCTCTACATTCACTACATCGTCGAACGCCTTGAAGAACGCAACATGCCCCTGGAACTGGCGTTGCTGCCAGTGATTGAAAGTGCCTACAACCCAATGGCCTATTCGCGCAGCGATGCGGTTGGCTTGTGGCAGTTCATTCCCTCCACCGGGCGCTACTTCAACCTGCGCCAGACCCGCGCCTACGACGGCCGCCGCGACATCACCGCCTCCACCACCGCCGCCCTGGACTACCTGACGCGCCTGCATGACATGTTCAACGGCGACTGGCTGCTGGCCCTGGCGGCGTATAACGCCGGCGAAGGCACGGTAAGCCGGGCCATCGAGCGCAACGAAAAGCTCGGTTTGCCGACGGACTACTGGAACCTGCCCCTGCCCCAGGAAACCAAGGACTACGTGCCCAAGTTCCTGGCGCTGTCCCAGGTGGTGCTGGCCCCGGAGGCCTACGGCGTCAACCTGAACCCGATCGCCAACACGCCGTATTTCGAAGTGGTTGAGGTCAAGCAAAGCATGGACCTGTCCCGGGTCGCGGCACTGGCCGAGATCGACGAAGACGAACTGTTCCAGCTCAACCCGGCGCTCAAGCAACGCACCACCCTGGATGGCCCGCAGCATCTGCTGGTACCCAGTTCGAAGGCACAATTGCTCACCAGCACGCTTTCGACGATGAAGCCGGAAGAATTGCTGGCGATGCGTCCTAAGAAGCAGGTGTTCGACGAAGTCGAGAGCACACGGGTGGCCGGCCGTACCCGCACCTACAAGGTACGCACGGGTGACAACCTGACGCTGATCGCCAAGGCCAACAAGGTCGACGTGCACGACCTGCAACGCTGGAACAAGCTCAATGGCCAGCAGCTCAAGGTCGGCCAGACCCTGGTGATGCAGGACACCCGCAAGCTGGTGGCCAAGGCCGACAGCAAGAAGCCCGTGCAATACAAGGTCAAGAAAGGCGACTCGCTGTACATCGTCGCCAAGCGCTTCAACGTCGAGATGCAACATCTCAAGCGCTGGAACCCACGCACTGGCCAGGCGCTGAAGCCGGGGCAGATGCTGGTGGTTTCCGGGCCGCGCTGATACCTCAAGAACACTGTAGAACCAATGTGGGAGGGGGCTTGCCCCCGATAGCAGTGTGTCAGCCACCAGATTCATTGGCTGATCCACCGATATCGGAGGCAAGCCCCCTCCCACATTGGTTCTCCAGTGTTTCCAACCGGCTTTTTCCAACCGGAACAAGCTGTTACTGTACCGAGCTTAAAGCCCAAGCCGCCTGGATCGGATCTCTGACTTGAAGCGACCCCTCCTTCTACTAATAAGTCTGGCCTTGAGCTTTGCTGCGAATGCGACGATTACCGAGAGTCACGGTTACACGCAGTTCGGCACGCTCAAGTACCCAGCCAAATTCACCCACTTCGATTGGGTAAACCCCGCAGCGCCGAAAGGCGGGACGTTGCGGGTCATGGCTTTTGGTACGTTCGATACCCTCAACCCCTACACCTTCAAGGGCTCAAGCCCGGTCTCCACGCCCAACTTCCTGCAATACGGCGTCAATGAGCTGAACGAGCCATTGATGGTCGGCACTGGCCAATACGCGCCCTCCGGCGATGAGCCCACCTCCAGCTACGGCCTGATTGCCCAATCGGTGGAGTACAGCGAGGACCGCAGTTGGGTGGTGTTCAACCTGCGCCCCCAGGCACGCTTCCACGATGGCAAGCCAATCACTGCCTATGACGTGGCGTTTTCCTATCGCACCCTGCTGACCGAAGGCCACCCGCAGTACCGCACCAACCTGCAGGAAGTGGCGCGGGTCGACATCCTCAATCGTCACCGCATCCGCTTCGTGTTCAAGCGCGCCGGCAACCCATTGCTGATCCTGCGCCTGGGCGAGTTACCGGTGCTGCCCCAGCACTACTGGAAAAATCGGGATTTCAAGGCCACCACTTTCGAGCCACCGCTGGGCAGCGGGCCGTACCGCATCAGCAAGGTCACCCCCGGGCGGCAACTGGTGTTCGAGCGGGTCAAGGACTACTGGGGCAAGGACCTGCCGGTCAACCAGGGCTTCTATAACTTCGACAAGGTCGAAGTCGAGTTCTACCGCGACAGTGACGTGGCCTTCGAAGCGTTCAAGGCCGGCGAGTTCGATATCTATATCGAACACCAGGCCAAGAACTGGGCGAATGGCTACAACTTCCCGGCTGTCAACCGCGGCGACGTGATCAAGGCGCAGATCGCCCACCAGATCCCGACCCAAAGCCAGGGCCTGTTCATGAACACCCGGCGCCAGACCTTCAGCCAGACCAAGGTGCGCGAAGCCCTGGGGCTGATGTTCGACTTCGAATGGACCAACCGAACGTTGTTCAGCAGTGCCTACAAACGCACCTTGAGTTACTACCCCAACAGCGAATTCTCGGCCACCGGCGTTCCGGTCGGGCATGAATGGCTGATGCTCTCGCCCTACCGCGACCAGTTGCCAGCCAACCTGTTGACCCAACCGTTCAGCCTGCCCCAGACCGATGGTCGCGGGATCCCGCGCGAGACCCTGCGCCGTGCCCTGGCCCTGCTCGGCGAAGCCGGCTGGAAGCTGTCCGGCCAACGGTTGCTCAATAAGGATGGCCAACCGCTGCGCTTTGAAATCCTGCTGGTCAACCCGAACCTGGAGCGCATCCTGCAGCCCTATGTCGAGAACCTGATCAGTGTCGGCATCGATGCACGCCTGCGCACGGTTGACCGAGCGCAATACAAGCAACGCCTCGATCAGTTCGACTTCGACATGATCCTGATCACCCTCAACCAGACCCTCAGCCCCGGCCTCGAACAGTGGCAGTACTTCCACTCCAGCCAGGCGACGATCAAGGGCAGCAAGAACTACGCAGGCATCGCCAACCCGGTGGTCGACCATCTGCTGGAACAACTGCTGGCCGCGCAGACCCGCGAAGAACAACTGGCCGCCGGCCGGGCCCTGGACCGGGTCCTGCTCTGGCAGCACTACAGCATTCCCAACTGGTACCTCAACTATCATCGCTTGGCGTACCGCAACCGGTTCGCCTTTGTCACCACGCCGCCCTATACCCTGGGCCTGAGCGCGTGGTGGCTGAAAGCTTCGGAGAAAGCCCAATGATGTCTTTGCGTACTGCACTGCTCGGCAGCCTGTTGCTGTGCACTGCGGCCAATGCCGCCCCGCAACATGCGCTGACCCTCTACAACGAACCACCCAAATACCCCGCCGACTTCAAGCACTTCGACTACGTCAACCCGGATGCGCCCAAGGGCGGTACTTTCCGTGAGTCCGCGATGGGCGGTTTCGACAGCCTCAACCCCTACATCAGCAAGGGCGTGCCAGCGGACAACCTGCCGCTGATCTACGACACCCTGGCCATGCAAAGCCTGGATGAGCCCATCACCGAATACGGCCTGGTGGCCGGCAAGATCGAGAAGGCCCCGGACAACAGCTGGGTACGTTTCTACCTGCGCCCGGAAGCGCGCTTCCACGATGGCCACCCGATCCGCGCCGAAGACGTGGTGTTCACCTTCCAGGCCCTGATAAAAGACGGCTCGCCGCTCTACCGCACCTACTACGCCGATGTCGACGAAGTGGTCGCCGAAGACCCACTGCGCGTGCTGTTCAAGTTCAAGCGCACCAACAACCGCGAATTGCCGCTGATCCTCGGCCAATTGCCGGTATTGCCCAAACATTGGTGGGCGACCCGCGACTTCACCAAGGGCAACCTGGAAATTCCGCTGGGCAGCGGGCCGTACAAGGTGGCAGAGGTCAAGGCCGGGCGCATGATTCGCTATGAGCGGGTCAAGGACTACTGGGCCAAGGACCTGCCGGTCACCAAAGGCTTCTACAACTTCGATAACCGCATCACCGACTATTACCGCGACAGCACGGTATCCCTGGAAGCGTTGAAGGCCGGGCAGTTCGACTACTGGCTGGAGTTCAGCGCGAAGAACTGGGCCAACGCCTACAACATTCCCGCAGTGGCCGAGGGTCGGTTGATCAAGGAAGAAATCCCCAACGGCAACCCCACCGGCATGCAGGGCTTCGTGTTCAACACGCGCAAGCCCATGTTCCAGGACGTGCGCGTACGCAAGGCCATCAGCCTGTTGCTGGACTTCGAGTGGAGCAACAAACAGCTGTTCAATGGGGCTTACACCCGTACCCGCAGCTACTTCGAAAACTCGGAAATGGCGGCCACCGGCTTGCCCGGCCCGGACGAACTGGCGATCCTCGAACCGCTGCGCGGCAAGATCCCGGCCGAAGTCTTCACCCAGGCGTTCGAACCGCCCAAAACCGACGGCAGCGGCATGATCCGCGCCCAACAGCGCGAGGCTTACCAACTGTTGCAGGAGGCCGGCTGGCGTATCGTCGACGACAAGATGGTCGACACCACGGGCAAACCGGTGACCATCGAGTTCCTGCTGGCCCAGACTGAATTCGAGCGTATCCTGCTGCCGTTCAAGCGCAACCTGGCAGACCTGGGCATCGACCTGGTGATCCGCCGGGTCGACGTCTCCCAGTTCGTCAACCGTATCCGCTCGCGGGATTTCGACATGCTGGTGGGCAGCTTTCCGCAGTCCACTTCACCTGGCAACGAACAGCGCGAATTCTGGAAATCCTCCAGCGCCGACAAGCCCGGCAGCCGCAACTACATGGGGCTCAAGGACCCGGCTGTCGACCAACTGGTGGAAGAGTTGATCGACGCCGACTCGCGCAAAAGCCTGATCGCCCACGCCAAGGCGTTGGATCGCGTGCTCCAGTTCGGCTACTACGTGATCCCCAATTGGCACATCAAGACCTTCCGCGTGGCGTACTGGGACCATCTTGGCCACCCGAAAGTCTCGCCGCGCTATGACGTCGGCACCTCGACCTGGTGGGCCAAACCCGACAAAAAACCTGCGATCCCCCTGAATACGAGCGCCGATCCGGCGAGCGGAGGCGATTAAATGCTGGCCTACATTGTTCGCCGCCTGTTGCTGATTATCCCCACGCTGTTCGGGATCCTGCTGATCAACTTCATCATTATCCAGGCCGCCCCAGGCGGCCCGGTGGAGCAGATGATCGCCAAGCTCGAAGGCTTTGAAGGCGCTACCAGCCGCATTGCCGGCGGTGGTGCGGAGGTGTCGGTTGCCGGCTCCAGCAGCTACCGCGGCGCCCAGGGCCTGGACCCGGCGCTGATCAAGGAAATCGAAAAGATGTACGGCTTCGACAAGTCGGCGCCGGAACGCTTGTGGATCATGGTCAAGAACTACGCCCGGCTGGACTTTGGCGACAGTTTCTTCCGTGACGCCAAGGTCATCGACCTGATCAAGGAAAAAATGCCGGTGTCCATCTCCCTCGGGTTGTGGAGCACGCTGATCATGTACCTGGTGTCGATCCCCCTGGGGATCGCCAAGGCCACGCGCCATGGCAGCCACTTCGACGTGTGGACCAGCTCGGCCATCATCGTCGGCTACGCGATCCCGGCGTTCCTGTTTGCGATCCTGCTGATCGTAGTGTTTGCCGGCGGCAGTTACTTCGACTGGTTCCCCTTGCGCGGGCTGACCTCCAACAACTTTGACGAACTGAGCTGGGGCGGCAAGATCCTCGATTATTTCTGGCACCTGGCATTGCCGATTACCGCCCTGGTGATCGGCAACTTCGCCACCATGACCCTGCTGACCAAGAACAGTTTCCTCGACGAAATCAACAAACAGTACGTGGTCACCGCCAAGGCCAAGGGGCTGACCAACCACCGTGTGCTCTATGGCCACGTGTTCCGTAACGCCATGCTGCTGGTGATCGCCGGCTTCCCGTCGGCGTTTATCGGGATTTTCTTCACCGGCTCCTTGCTGGTGGAAGTGATCTTCTCCCTCGACGGCCTGGGCCTGATGAGTTTTGAAGCGGCGATCAATCGCGATTACCCGGTGGTCTTCGGCACGCTGTTTATCTTCACCCTGCTCGGGCTGGTGGTGAAACTGATCGGCGACCTCACCTACACCCTGGTCGATCCGCGCATCGACTTCGCCAGCCGGGAGCATTGAGATGAACCTATCCCCCCTCAATCGCCGCCGGTTCGAGCGGTTCAAGGCCAATAAACGTGGCTGGTGGTCGCTGTGGCTGTTCCTGATCCTGTTCGTGTTGAGCCTGGGCGCCGAGTTGATCGCCAACGACAAACCGCTGGCGGTCCATTACGACGGCGACTGGTACTTCCCGGCACTCAAGCGCTACCCGGAAACCACCTTCGGCGGTGAATTCCCCCTGGAGGCCAACTACAAGAGCCCCTATATCCAGGAACTGCTCAAGACCAAGGACGCCTGGACACTGTGGGCGCCAATCCCCTTCAGTTACCAGAGCATCAACTACGACCTGAAAGTCCCCGCCCCCGCGCCCCCCTCGTCGATGAACCTGCTGGGCACCGATGACCAGGGCCGCGACGTGCTGGCGCGGGTGATCTACGGCTTCCGCGTGTCGGTGCTGTTCGCCCTGACCCTCACCGTGCTCAGCTCGATCATCGGCGTGATCGCCGGGGCCCTGCAGGGCTTCTATGGCGGCTGGGTCGACCTGGCCGGGCAACGCTTCCTGGAGATCTGGTCCGGCTTGCCGGTGCTGTACCTGCTGATCATCCTCGCCAGCTTCGTGCAGCCGAACTTCTGGTGGCTGTTGGGGATCATGCTGCTGTTCTCCTGGATGAGCCTGGTGGACGTGGTACGCGCCGAGTTCCTGCGTGGGCGCAACCTCGAATACGTACGCGCGGCCCGAGCCCTGGGCATGCAGAATGGCGCGATCATGTTCCGCCATATCCTGCCCAATGCCATGGTCTCGACCATGACCTTCATGCCGTTCATCCTCACCGGCGCCATCGGCACCCTCACCGCCCTGGACTTCCTCGGGTTCGGCCTGCCGGCCGGTTCGCCGTCCCTGGGGGAACTGGTGGCCCAGGGCAAGTCCAACCTGCAGGCACCGTGGCTGGGCATGAGTGCGTTTGCCGTGCTGGCAATCATGCTGAGTTTGCTGGTGTTTATCGGCGAGTCCGCTCGCGATGCCTTCGACCCGAGGAAATGAGATGAATCAGGACAATCTGATCGAAATCCGCGACCTCTCCGTCGAGTTCGTCACGGGCGAGCATCACCACCGCGTGGTCAACAACGTCAGCTTCGATATCAAGCGCGGCGAGACCCTGGCGCTGGTCGGCGAAAGCGGTTCCGGCAAATCGGTGACCGCCCACTCGATCCTGCGCCTGCTGCCCTACCCGCTGGCACGGCATCCGTCCGGCACCATCAAGTATTCCGACCAGGACCTGCTGACCCTCAAGGAAAAAACCATCCGGCACATTCGCGGTAACCGTATCGCGATGATCTTCCAGGAGCCGATGACCTCGCTCAACCCCCTGCATTGCATCGAGAAACAGATCAACGAAGTGCTCGGCCTGCACAAGGGGCTGACCGGCAAGGTCGCCACCCGACGCACCCTGGAACTGCTCGAACTGGTGGGCATCCCCGAGCCGCACAAGCGCCTCAAGGCCCTGCCCCATGAACTCTCCGGCGGCCAGCGCCAACGGGTGATGATCGCCATGGCCCTGGCCAATGAACCGGAGTTGTTGATTGCGGACGAGCCGACCACGGCCCTCGACGTCACGGTGCAGCTGAAGATCCTTGAACTGCTCAAGGAGTTGCAGGCACGGCTGGGCATGGCCTTGCTGCTGATCAGCCACGACTTGAACCTGGTGCGGCGCATCGCCCATCGCGTGTGTGTGATGCAGCAGGGTTGTATTGTCGAGCAGGCCGATTGCGAGACGCTGTTCCAATCGCCCCAGCACCCCTACACCCAGGAACTGCTCGCCGCCGAACCCAGCGGCGGACCGGCCAGCACGGCGATCGGGCCACCCTTGCTGGAGGTCGACGACCTCAAGGTGTGGTTCCCGATCAAGAAAGGCTTTTTGCGCAACACCGTCGATTACGTCAAGGCGGTGGACGGCATCAACTTCAGCCTGCCCCAGGGCCAGACCCTGGGCATCGTCGGCGAAAGCGGCTCGGGCAAATCCACCCTGGGCCTGGCGATTCTGCGCTTGATCGCCAGCAAAGGCGGGATTCGCTTCGAAGGCCAGCAACTGGACAGGCTCAGCCAACAGCAAGTGCGCCCATTGCGCCGGGAAATGCAGGTGGTGTTCCAGGACCCATTCGGCAGCCTGAGCCCGCGCATGTGCGTCAGCGAGATCGTCGGCGAAGGCTTGCGCATCCACAAGATGGGCACGCCTGCGGAGCAGGAGGCGGCGATTATCGCGGCGCTCAAGGAAGTCGGGTTGGACCCGGACTCTCGGCATCGGTATCCCCATGAATTCTCGGGGGGCCAGCGTCAACGCATCGCCATCGCCCGCGCATTGGTGCTCAAGCCACGCCTGATTTTGCTGGATGAGCCGACGTCGGCACTGGACCGAACGGTGCAGCGGCAGGTGGTGGAGTTGTTGCGTAGTTTGCAGGCCAAGTACAACCTCACGTATCTGTTTATCAGCCATGACTTGGCGGTGGTGAAAGCGCTGAGCCATCAGTTGATGGTGGTCAAGCATGGGCAGGTGGTGGAACAGGGGGAGGCGTCGGCGATTTTTGCTGAGCCGCAGCATGCTTATACGCGGCAGCTTTTGGAGGCGGCGTTTTTGGTTTGACCGGGGGGGGATTGCGGTTGCTGTGGTAATGGTTACTGGCGGGTTGGTGTACATATCCGTTGCTGCGGTAACGGCGGCTGGCGGTTCCGCCCTTACGGCGGGTCACTTTTGGAAAGAGCCCCAAAAGTAACCAAAAGGGCTCCTGCCCCACCACTCGGTGCCTCGCCTAGGCTCGGCATGCCCGAACGAAGGCTTGAATCCGTGGGCCGCCGTCATGGGCCATCCCTGGCCCAGGACGGCTAACCCGGCGTCCTGCCGGGTTACCCACGGATTCAAGCCTTCGTTCGGCCAGCGTGGTTTAACGGGCGCCTAAGATCAAGATCAAGATCAAAAGCCAGAGCAAAAGCAGAATGAGGTCTACCTGCCCCATGGAGATCTCTGACCTATGCAGATCCAAATGTGGGAGGGGCTTGCCCCCGATAGCGCCGGGTCAGTCAACAAATAAGTGACTGACACTCCCTCATCGCGGGCAAGCCCCCTCCCACACTTAACCGAGTACACCAGGCACAACTCCGGTCGGCGCCAAGACAGCAAAAGACAGAGCAAAACCAGGCCGAGGTCTACCTGACCTATGGAGATCTCTGACCTGTGGAGATCCAAATGTGGGAGGGGCTTGCCCCCGATAGCGCCGGGTCAGTCAACAAATAAGTGGCTGACACTCTGAAGTGCGCCCCAGAAGTTGGACACCCATCCAATTTCTGGGGCGTTTTCATGAGCAAGTACACCACGCAGTTCAAGCTATCTGCCATCACCGCTTTCCTTGAGCGAGGCCGAGGGTTTCGCCGGGTCGCCGCTCAATTTCAAATGGACCCCACCTTGCTTCGTCGTTGGGTCGAGGCTTATCGATTACACGGTGAGGCCAGCTTGAGCAGTACCGGCCAGCGTTACAGTGCCTTGTTCAAGTTCTCTGTTCTACGGCGCATGTGGGATGACTCCCTTTCTTGCGCCGCGCAGCGGCGCTTTTCAACTTGGGGGATTCCACTCAGGTGGGCAGATGGCAACAGCAGTATTACAGTGGCGGTATTGAAGCCCTGGAGTCAGGGAAAAGAGGACTGAGCACCGCTATGCCTAAACCACCTGCTAAACCACGCAAAACCGCTGCCCCACTCACCAGCCCTGAGCCTGAGCACAAGACGTTACTTGATGAGCTCCAATACCTACGGATGGAGAACGCTTATCTAAAAAAGCTTGGGGAGTTAGGCGAGGCGGTGATGAGGCGGGAGAAAGAACAGAAGAAAAAGCCCGATTAGTCAGTGAGCTTAAGCAACACTTTCCCTTGCGTGACTTGCTCAAGCTAGTGAGCCTTGCGCGAAGTACGTACTACTACCAACTCAAGGCGATGGGCGTTGCGGACCGATTTTCCTCGATCAAAGCTTCTATCCAGACCATCCAAAACGAGCATAAGGGCCGCTTTGGTTACCGTCGGATGACGCTAGAACTACGTAAAGAAAGATCGCTGATCAACGGTAAAACGGTACGACGACTGATGGGGAGCTGGGTCTGAAATGCACGGTGCGGCCTAAGAAATACAGGTCGTATAAAGGGCCGATGGGCGAAGTGTCGCCCAACACCTTGGCTCGTCAGTTCGAGGCTGAGCAACCGAATCAGAAATGGGTGACGGATGTCACCGAGTTCAAAGTGGCCGGCAAAAAGCTGTACTTGTCCCCAGTTTTGGACTTGTACAACGGAGAAATCGTGGCCTATCAGACGGCAATACGTCCCCAATATGCCTTGGTGGGCGAGATGCTGGAAAAAGCTATTGAAGGCTTACCTGAGGCGGCAAGCCAATGCTGCATTCAGATCAAGGCTGGCACTATCGATATCCAAAGTACGGGAGAGGCTAGAAAAAGCAGGGCTGGAGCAAAGCATGTCACGCAAAGGAAACTGCCATGACAACGCCACAATGGAGAGTTTCTTCGGCACGCTGAAGTCAGAGTTCTACTATCGGAAAGCTTTGAAAGCGTGGAGCAGTTGCAAGCGGGGCTGGATGAGTACATCCATTACTACAACCATAAGCGAATCAAAGTGAAGCTTGGCGGACTGAGCCCTGTAGCGTACAGGACCCGGTCCGCTGTAGCCTAACCAACAGCTGTCCAGCTTTGGGGCGCACTTCAGCCGAGTGGTGGGGCACAGACCTTTTGGTTACTTTTGGGGCGTTTGCGTTTGCCAAAAGTGACCCGCTGTAAGAGCGGAACCATAGGTGGCCGTTACCGCAGCAACGGATATGCCCCCAAACCTCCAACCCACCCACCAAGAGAACACCACCCCAAGGGAACTTTGCCAACAAATAACCACCTGAATCCGGTACGCTCACCTTTTTATTCAAGGAGTTACTCCCATGGCCAAAGCCACCGCCCGTCACATCCTGGTTGCCACTGAAGCCAAGTGCAACGAACTCAAGGCCCAAATCGAAGGCGGCGCCGATTTCGCAGAAATCGCCAAAGCCAACTCCACCTGCCCGTCCAGCCGCCAAGGCGGCGACCTGGGTTCGTTCGGTCCAGGCCAGATGGTCAAGGAATTCGACACCGTCGTGTTCAGCGCCCCGGTCAACACCGTGCAAGGCCCGGTGAAAACCCAGTTCGGTTATCACCTGCTGGAAGTGACCAGCCGTCAGGACTGATCCCGTCCGCGCTGATGCTTGAAACAACGGCCCGCCTTTTTGGTGGGCCGTTGTGCATGGGATGACTGGCGATGCCCTGGCCGTTAGCGTACAAATCCCTATTCTTCTTCACCCGGCGCTCAAGGCTGATAATGCGACTGGCTTTTTCGACTCTGTTTGGCTCCGCCCTGGCCCTGCTGCTGGCCAGCACGGCCGTGATCGCGGCCCCGCAAACCTACCTGACGGTGTACGGCGAACCGGCCAAGTACGCTGCCGGCTTCACCCATTTCGACTACGCCAACCCCAACGCACCCAAGGGCGGCAGCCTGCGGCGTTCGGCGATCGAGATCGGGCGTTTCGACCATGTGCTGCCCTATATCGACAAAGGTATCGGCGTGTCCCAGGTCGACGGCTGGCTGTATTCGCCCCTGGCCCTGCGCTCCCTCGACGAGCCCTACACGGTCTATGGCCTGGTGGCCGAAAAGATGGAACGGGCCGACGACGGCCTGTCGTTGCGTTTCTACCTCAACCCCAAGGCGCGCTTTGCCGATGGCAAGCCGATCACCGCCGAAGACGTGCGCTACAGCTTCGATTTGCTGATGACCCAGGGCAGCCTGCGCTTTCGCACCCTGTTCGCAGACGTGAAACATGTCGAAGTCGAAGGCGAGCGCCAGGTGCGTTTCGATTTTTCCAGCAATGAAAACCGCACCCTGCCCCTGGATATCGCCACCCTGCCGGTGTTCCCCGAGCACTGGTGGAAGACCCGCGACTTCGCCAATGGCGGCGGCTACGAAGCGCCACTGGGCAGCGGCCCGTACAAGGTCGGCAAGATCGACTCGGGCAGCACCATTACCTTTACCCGTAACCCAGACTGGTGGGGCAAGGACCTGCCCGTCAGCCGCGGCCTGTACAACTTCGATCACCTGAGCCTGGAATACTTCGGCGACACCGAAGTGGCGCGCCAGGTATTGCGCGGCGGCGCCTATGACTTCAACCGCGAATTCTCCGCCACCGGTTACTCCATCGGCTACAACGGCCCGGCCCTGGATGACGGGCGCCTGCAACGTGCACACCTGGCCAAGGAAATGCCGCAACCGGCCCAGGGCTATGTGTTCAACGTGCAGAAACCGATGTTCAAGGACCGCCGCGTGCGCCAGGCCCTGGCGATGCTCTGGGATTTCGAATGGGCCAACCGGCAGATGATGCGCAACCTGTACATCCGCCAGCAGAGCTACTTTTCCAATAGCCCGCTGGCCGCCAGCCAGTTGCCCACCCAGGAAGAACTGAAAATCCTCGAACCGCTGCGCGGCCAGGTGCCCGACGAAGTGTTCACCCAGGTGTTCAAGGCGCCGGTCACCGACGGCAGCGGCATGATCCGCGACAAGCAATTGCAAGCCCTGGCCCTGTTGGAAGAGGCCGGCTGGAAGCCCGAAGGCGACAAATTGGTCAACGCCGAAGGCGAGCCGCTGGAGTTCACCTTCCTCAATGCCCAGGCCGGCCTGGAACGCCTGTTGCTGCCCTACAAGCGCAACCTGGCGCAGATCGGCATCACCCTGAATATCCGCCGCATCGACTCCTCGCAGTACGTCAACCGCCTGATGACCCGCGACTACGACATGATCGTCACCGGTTTCCCGGTCACCACCTCGCCGGGGATGGAGCTGTACAACTACTTCGGCTCCAGCGCTGCGTTCGACCCGGGCGCGAACAACTACATGGTGCTCAAGGACCCGGCCGTCGACACGCTGATCAAGGGCCTGGTCAAGGCCGACACCCAGGCGCAGATGCTCACGTATGCCCACGCCCTGGACCGCGTGCTGCAATGGAATTACCTGTGGATTCCCAACTACTACCCGCCCGGCACCTCTGCCGCGTGGTGGAACCGCTTCGGGCGCCCGGCCATCGAGGCCAAGAACGACGAGGCCTTGGAAACCTGGTGGGAAATCAGCCCCACGCCACTGACGAATGAACAGATGAATGCCGAGCTGAAAAAACGCGGGGGGACGCGCTGATGTTTGCCTATATCGTGCGGCGCCTGCTGCTGATCATCCCAACCCTGGTGATCATCCTGTTGGTGAATTTCGTGATCGTACAGGCGGCGCCCGGTGGCCCGGTGGAACAGGCCATTGCCCACCTGCAAGGCATCGGCGGCGGTGCCGTCGGGGGTTCCTCCGGCGAAGGCCTCAGCAGCGGCTCGCGGGCCAGCCGTGGCCTGGACCCGAAACTGATCAAGGACATCGAGAAACAGTACGGCTTCGACAAGCCAGCCCCGGAACGCCTGTGGTTGATGCTCAAGAGCTACGCCCAGCTGGATTTCGGCAACAGCTTCTTCCGGGGTTCAACGGTGATCGACCTGATCCTGGAAAAGATGCCGGTGACCATCTCCCTCGGCCTATGGGCCACGCTGATCACCTACCTGGTGTCGATCCCCCTGGGCATTCGCAAGGCGGTGCGCCATGGCAGCAACTTCGATGTGTGGAGCAGCACCGCCATCGTCATCGGCTATGCCATGCCGGCGTTCCTGTTTGCCATGTTCCTGATCGTGGTCTTCGCCGGCGGCACGTCGCTGAACTGGTTCCCGGTACGGGGCCTGGTCTCGGAAAACTTCGACGAGCTGAGCACCGTGGGCAAGATCGCCGACTACTTCTGGCACCTGGTATTGCCGGTCACGTCACTGGTGATCGGCGGGTTTGCCACCTTGACCATCCTGACCAAGAACTCGTTTCTCAATGAAATCACACGCCAGTACGTGGTCACCGCCCGTGCCAAGGGCCTGAGCGAACGCCGCGTGCTGTACGGCCATGTGTTTCGCAATGCGATGCTGCTGGTGATCTCCGGGATTCCCCAGGCGTTTATCAGCGTGTTCTTTGCCGGCTCGCTGCTGATCGAGGTGATCTTTTCCCTCGACGGGCTCGGGCGCATGAGCTACGAAGCCGCCGTGTCCCGCGACTATCCGGTGGTGTTCGGTTCGCTGTTCATCTTCACCCTGTTCGGTCTCTTGATAAAACTGATCGGCGACCTCTGCTACACCCTGGTGGACCCGCGTATCGACTTCGCCGCGAGGAACGCCTGATGCTCAACCTGTCTCCCGTGGCCCGTCGACGCTTCGAGCGGTTCAAACAGAACCGGCGCGGCTGGTGGTCGCTGTGGCTGTTCATCGGCCTGTTTATCCTGACCCTGGGCGGCGAGTTGATCGCCAACGACAAGCCCCTGGTGCTCAGCTACAAAAACGAGCTGTATTTCCCGGTGTTCAAACGCTACACCGAGCAGCAGTTCGGTGGCCAACTGCCGTTCCAGGCCGACTACCGCAGCGACTACGTACAGAAGCTGATCAAGCAGGACGGCGGCTGGATGCTGTTCCCACCGATCCCGTTCAGCGACGACACGCCCAACTACGAGCTGACCCGCCCTGCCCCGAGCCCGCCCTCGGCGGTGAACTGGCTGGGCACCGACGATCAATCGCGCGATGTGCTGGCTCGGGTGATCTTTGGCGCACGGGTGTCGATCCTGTTTGCCCTGGCGCTCACGGCGATCAGCGCGAGCATCGGCATCGCCGCCGGCGCCTTGCAGGGTTACTACGGCGGCTGGGTCGACTTGCTTGGCCAGCGCATCCTCGAAGTCTGGTCCGGGCTGCCGGTGCTGTACCTGCTGATCATCCTGTCGGGCTTTGTCGAACCGAATTTCTGGTGGCTGCTGGGGATCATGGCGCTGTTTTCCTGGCTGGCCCTGGTGGACGTGGTGCGCGCCGAGTTCCTGCGCGGGCGCAACCTGGAGTACGTCAAGGCCGCACGGGCATTGGGCCTGGGCGACGGCAAGATCATCCGCCGGCATATCCTGCCCAACGCGATGACCGCCACCCTGAGCTACCTGCCGTTTATCTTGACCGGGGCGATCTCCACCTTGAGCGCCCTGGACTTCCTCGGCTTCGGCATGCCGGCCGGCAGCGCGTCGCTGGGTGAGTTGATCGCCCAGGGCAAGCAGAACCTGCAAGCGCCGTGGCTCGGCTTGACGGCGTTTTTCACCTTGGCGCTGATCCTGTCGCTGCTGGTCTTTATCGGCGAGGCATTACGTGATGCCTTCGACCCCCGTTCATGAGTGACTGCAGATGAACCTGATCGAAATTCGTGACCTGTGCGTCGCCTTCAGTGGCCAGACCGTGGTGCACAACCTGAGCCTGGACGTGCGCCCCGGCGAGTGCCTGGCGCTGGTGGGCGAGTCGGGCTCGGGCAAGTCGGTGACCGCTCACTCGATCCTGCAACTGTTGCCCGAGGCCGGTACGCAAACCACCGGGTCGGTGAAATATCGCGGCCAGGAACTGATCGGCGCGCCGGCGACCACCCTGCAAAAGCTGCGCGGCAATCGCATCGCGATGATCTTCCAGGAGCCGATGACCTCGCTCAATCCACTGCACAGCATCGAAAAGCAGATCGGCGAAACCCTGCTGCTGCACAAGGGCCTGGGCGGCAAGGCGGCGCAGGCGCGCATCCTGGAACTGTTGGGCCTGGTGGGCATCCAGAAACCCCAGGAACGCCTCAAGGCGTATCCGCACCAACTGTCCGGCGGCCAGCGCCAACGGGTGATGATCGCCATGGCCCTGGCCTGCGAGCCACAACTGCTGATTGCCGACGAACCCACCACCGCGCTGGACGTCACCGTGCAGCGCAAGATCCTGCTGCTGCTCAAGTCCCTGCAACAACGCCTGGGCATGTCGATGCTGCTGATCAGCCACGACCTCAACCTGGTGCGCAGCATCGCCCAGCGGGTGTGCGTGATGCATGCCGGCGAGATTGTCGAGCAGGCCGCCTGCGAGACCTTGTTCACCGCGCCGCAGCATCCCTACAGCCGCCTGCTGCTGGATGCGGAGCCGGCGGGCGACGTGTTGTGCGGCGAGGAGCGCGAGACCGTGTTGCAGGTGGACGACCTGACCGTGCAATTTCCTCTCGGCGGTGGGTTGTTCCAGCGCAAGACCTACCTGCGCGCCGTGGACGGCATCAGCCTCAGCGTGCAGCGCGGCAAGACCCTGGGCATCGTCGGTGAGTCGGGCTCGGGTAAATCCACCCTGGGCCAGGCGATCCTGCGCCTGCTCGACTCCACCGGCAGCATCCGCTTCCAGGGTAAAGCCCTCGACCCGCTCAACCACCACCAGATGCGCCCGTGGCGCAAGCAGATGCAGGTGGTGTTCCAGGACCCCTACGGCAGCCTCAGCCCGCGCATGTCGGTGCAGCAGATCATCAGCGAAGGCCTGGAAGTGCATGCACCGTGCAGCCTGGCCGACCGCGAAGCGCAGGTGATCCAGGTGCTCAAGGAGGTCGGCCTCGACCCCGCCAGCCGGCATCGCTACCCACACGAGTTTTCCGGCGGCCAGCGCCAACGTATCGCCATCGCCCGCGCGCTGGTGCTCAAGCCGGCGCTGATACTGCTCGACGAACCCACCTCGGCCCTGGACCGCACGGTGCAGAAGCAAGTGGTGGCATTGCTGCGCGAGTTGCAGGAAAAATACGGCCTGACCTACCTGTTTATCAGCCATGACCTGGCGGTGGTGCGCGCCATGGCCCATGACATGATCGTGATCAAGGATGGCAAGGTGGTGGAGCGCGGGCCGAGCCATGCGGTATTTGAATCGCCACAACATCCCTATACCAAGGAACTGCTGGCCGCCGCGCACATCCCCTTGTAGGAGCGAGCTTGCTCGCGAAGAATCCAAGTACGCCACGTTCTTCCAGATGTACCGCGTTATCGTTGACGACCTTCGCGAGCAAGGACTAGCCGTCCGCCTCGCTCCTACAGGATTCTGCCGGCATGAACATCACCGAAAACCTCAAGGATTACGAACAGGTTCGCGGCCTGGCGATCCAGTCGCTGTTCGAGATCATCGAGCAGTCCAGCGAAGGCACGGTGATTGTCGATCGCGACGCGAATATCGTGTGGATGAACGAGCGCTACGCCAAGCGCTTCGGCCTCAAAAGCGCCGACGAAGCCATCGGCCAGCCTTGCGAACGGGTGATCTCCAACAGCCTGTTGCGCCAGGTGGTGCGCAACGACCAACCGATTCTGCTGGATATCCAGGACACGCCCAAAGGCCCGCTGGTGGTGATGCGCCTGCCGATCCACAACAATGCCGGCACGGTGATTGGCGCGATTGGCTTTGCGCTGTTCGATGAGCTGCGCAACCTGTCGCCGCTGATCGAGCGTTACCTGAGCATGCAGGCGGAACTGGCCTCCACCCGCTCGCTGCTGCGTTCGCGGCAGAGCAAGTACAACTTTGCACACTTTATCGGCACCAGCGCCGCCAGCCTCGACGTCAAACGCCGGGCGCGGCGCAGTGCGAGTGCCGAGTCGCCGGTGTTGCTGCTCGGCGAAACCGGCACCGGCAAAGAGCTGCTGGCCCAGGCGATCCACGGCGCATCCAAGCGTGCGCACAAGGCGTTTGTCAGCATCAACAGCGCGGCCGTCCCCCACGACCTGCTGGAAGCCGAGTTCTTCGGCACCGCCCCCGGCGCGTTTACCGGTGCCGACCGCAAGGGCCGGCCCGGCAAATTCCAGATCGCCCAGGGCGGCACGCTGTTCCTCGATGAAATTGGTGACATGCCCCTGCCCCTGCAAAGCAAGCTGCTGCGGGTGTTGCAGGAAAAAGAATTCGAACCGGTGGGCTCCAACGAGATGCTGCACAGTGATGTACGGGTCATCGCCGCCACCTCCATGGACCTGGAGGCGGCGATCAAGCGCGGTGAGTTTCGCGCGGATTTGTACTACCGCCTGAATGTGCTGCCCATTCAGGTGCCGCCATTGCGTGAGCGCCTGGAGGATATTCCCGCGCTGAGCGAAGCGATCCTCGAAGAACTGCACAGCCAGCATGAACTGGACCGTGAAGCCCTCGTGTTGTTGGCGCAGCATGCGTGGCCGGGGAATATCCGTGAACTGCGCAATGTGCTGGAGCGGGCAGCCTTGTTGAGCGATGACCAGGTATTGAATGCCGCCGAGATTCGCGCGGCGATCGGCACGTTCAGCCCGGTAGCCCGCAACGAAGTGAAAACGGTCGAAGGCGAGACGTTCGCGGCGGCGCGAGCGCGGTTCGATCGGCAGCTGATTGCGGCGACGCTCGAGGCCTGTGAAGGGAATGTGGTGGAGGCGGCCAAGCGATTGGGGCTCGGGCGGTCGACGTTGTACAAGAAGATGGTCGCACTGGGCATCGCCTAGTCTCAAAGTAGAGACTTTATTCTCCAGACAAAGACAATCCCTGTGGGAGGGGGCTTGCCCCCGATAGCGCCGGATCAGTTAACAAATAAGTGACTGACACTCCCTCATCGGGGGCAAGCCCTAATGTCGTTCAGTTAAGCGTACATCGCCTTCTGTAGGAGCGAGCTTGCTCGCGAAAAACGTCAACGATAACGCGTGTTTCCTGAATGAACGCGGCGCCTGTAAGTTCTTCGCGAGCAAGCTCGCTCCTACAAAAAAGCCTTAACTGAACGGCATTAGGGCAAGCCCCCTCCCACATTTGAGCTATGTTTGTCTCCAAATTGAGACAGAATCTGGGGCCCCGCCCGAAAAATTAAAAAATGCCCATATATTTCAACAAGTTAAATAATTGGCATACATCTCGCTATAGCCCTCCCCACAGCTTTACCCACAACAATAACAATCCGATGGAGACACACCATGAGTGTGATCATTGCCCTGGCAGCCCTCGCGCTGCTGATGCTGGCTGCCTACCGTGGCTATAGCGTTATCCTGTTTGCCCCCATCGCCGCCCTCGGCGCTGTCCTGCTCACCGACCCGTCCGCTGTCGCCCCTGCGTTTACCGGGGTGTTCATGGAAAAAATGGTTGGCTTTATCAAACTGTACTTCCCGGTATTCCTGCTCGGTGCGGTGTTCGGCAAGCTGATCGAGCTGTCGGGCTTCTCGCGCTCGATCGTGGCCGCGGCGATCCGCTTGCTCGGTACGCGCCAGGCGATGCTGGTGATCGTGCTGGTCTGCGCCCTGCTCACCTACGGCGGCGTGTCGCTGTTTGTGGTGGTGTTTGCGGTGTACCCGTTCGCGGCAGAGATGTTCCGCCAGAGCAATATCCCCAAGCGCTTGATCCCGGCGACCATCGCCCTCGGTGCGTTCTCATTCACCATGGACGCCCTGCCCGGCACGCCGCAGATCCAGAACATCATCCCCAGCACCTTCTTCAACACCACCGCCTGGGCGGCCCCCTGGCTGGGGCTGATCGGTACGATCTTCGTGTTCTGCGCCGGCATGCTCTACCTCGCCCGCCAACGCAACAAAGCGCAACGGGCCGGCGAAGGCTACGGCACCGAGCTGCGCAACGAGCCGGAAACCGCCGAGAACCTGACCCTGCCCAACCCATGGATCGCGCTGTCGCCGCTGATCCTGGTGGGGGTGATGAACCTGCTGTTCACCCATTGGATTCCACTGTGGTACGGCAAGACCCACAGCCTCAGCCTGCCGGGCATGAGTACGCCAGTGACGACCGAAATCGCCAAGCTCACCGCGATCTGGGCGGTGCAGGCGGCATTGCTGGTGGGCATCGTGATCGTACTGGTGTTTGGCTGGTCGGCGATCAAAAGCAAGCTGGCCGAAGGCAGTAAAAGCGCGGTCAGCGGTGCGCTGCTGGCGGCGATGAACACCGCCTCGGAATACGGCTTTGGCGCGGTGATCGCCTCGCTGCCGGGCTTTCTGGTGCTGGCGGACTGGCTCAAGGGCATCCCCAACCCGCTGGTCAACGAAGCGATTACCGTGACCCTGCTGGCGGGGATCACCGGCTCCGCGTCCGGCGGCATGAGCATCGCCCTGGCGGCCATGTCCGAGAGCTTTATTTCAGCGGCCCATGCGGCCAATATCCCCCTTGAAGTGCTGCACCGGGTCGCGGCCATGGCCAGCGGCGGCATGGACACCCTGCCCCACAACGGCGCGGTGATCACGCTGCTGGCGGTCACCGGGCTGACCCACCGCGAAGCCTACAAGGACATTTTCGGCATCACGATTATCAAGACCCTCGCGGTGTTCGTGGTGATCGGTACTTTCTATGCCACCGGCATTGTGTGAGGTTTTCATGACGACATTGAACGGCAAGACCGCCCTGGTCACCGGCTCCACCAGCGGTATCGGCCTGGGCATCGCCTTGAGCCTGGCCAAGGCCGGCGCCAACCTGATCCTCAACGGCTTTGGCGACGCCAGCGCGGTGATCGCCCAGGTGCAGGCGTTCGGCGGCAAGGTCGGGCATCACCCCGCCGACGTCAGCGACCCGGCGCAGATCGCCGACATGATCGCCTATGCCGAGCGCGAATTCGGCGGCGTGGATATTCTGGTGAACAACGCCGGCATCCAGCATGTGGCGGCGGTGGAAGACTTCCCGGTGGAACGCTGGGACGCGATCATTGCGATCAACCTGTCTTCGGTATTCCACAGCACGCGCTTGAGCCTGCCGGGCATGAAGGCCAAGGGCTGGGGGCGTATCGTCAATATCGCCTCGGTGCACGGCCTGGTCGGTTCGGTGGGCAAGGCCGCGTATGTGGCGGCCAAGCATGGCGTGATCGGCCTGACCAAGGTGGTGGGCCTGGAGACCGCGACCGGTAACGTGACCTGCAACGCAATCTGCCCAGGCTGGGTGCTGACCCCGCTGGTGCAGAAGCAGATCGATGACCGCGCGGCCAGTGGCGTCGATCCGCAACAGGCGCAGCATGATTTGCTGGCCGAGAAGCAGCCGTCGCTGGAGTTCGTGACACCGCCGCAGTTGGGCGAACTGGTGCTGTTTTTGTGCAGTGAGGCCGGCGCCCAGGTGCGGGGCGCGGCGTGGAATATCGATGGTGGTTGGCTGGCTCAATAAAACCTGACACTGGAGATCTAAACTGTGGGAGGCGCGGTGCGACGATTCGACTTGCCCCCGATGAGGGAGTGTCAGCGCATGCATTTGTGACTGACTCACCGCTATCGTGGGCAAGTCGAATCGTCGCACCGCCCCTCCCACATTGGAACTCTATCGTTTGGAAGACCTGTACAAGAACAAGAGACCTTGCTGATGTCCGAGATCCTCTGGCAACCCTCCCCCGAACGCATCCGTAACACCCGGATGGACCAGTTCCGGCGCTTTATCAATGATCGCCACGGCGTGCAGCTCAGCGACTACCCGGCCCTGCACCAGTGGAGCATCGACCAGCGCCCGGACTTCTGGCAGGCGATCGTGGCCTTTTTCGACGTGCAGTTTCGCAGCCCGCCCAGCGCGGCGCTGATCGAAGGCGCCGAGATGCCCAGCGCCCAGTGGTTCCCCGGCGCGACCCTGAACTTTGCCGAACACCTGCTGCGCCGTCGCGACGATCACCCCGCCGTGGTCGCCATCAGCGAAGACGGCCAGCGCGAACAACTGACCTACGCCGAACTGGCCGCCCACGTCGCCGGCCTGCAAAAAAGCCTGCGCGCGGCCGGCGTCGGGGTGGGCGACCGGGTGGCGGCATGCATGCCCAACACCTGGCAAACCCTGGTCGGCATGCTTGCCACCACCAGCCTGGGCGCGATCTGGTCGTGTTCATCGCCGGACTTCGGCACCCAAGGCGTGATCGACCGCTTCGGCCAGATCGAGCCCAAGGTGCTGATCACCTGCGCCGGTTACCGCTACGCCGGCAAGGACATCGACCAGAGCGCCAAACTCAACGAGATCCTCGCACGCCTGCCGTCCCTGCAGCAGTTGATCATCGTGCCGTATGCCCGGCCCCAGGCGCGGGTCGAGGACTATCGGACCGAGGCCCGCGTCGCGCTGTGGAGTGACTTCTACCAACCCGGCGGCGCACCTGAATTCGTCGCGGTGCCGTTCGACCATCCGCTGTACATCCTCTATTCCAGCGGCACCACCGGCGTGCCCAAGTGCATCATCCACGGCACCGGCGGCGTGCTGCTCACCCACCTCAAGGAGCACGGCCTGCATGCTGACCTGTCCGGCGAGGACTGCTTGTTTTACTACACCACCTGCGGCTGGATGATGTGGAACTGGCTGGTCTCGGTATTGGCCTTGGGTGCGACGGCGGTGCTGTATGACGGCTCGCCCTTCCACCCCGGCCCCGAGCGCTTGATTGACCTGATCGACGTAGAAAAAATCAGCGTGTTCGGCACCAGCCCCAAGTTCCTCGTCACCCTGGAAAAGGCCGGGTTGCAACCGCGCCTGAGCCATGACCTGGGCAGCCTCAAAGGGCTGATTTCCACCGGCTCGCCGCTGTCGCCCCAGAGCTACGACTATGTGTACCGCGAGATCAAGGCAGAGCTGTGCCTGTCGTCGATGTCTGGCGGCACCGATATCGTCTCCTGCTTTGTGATCGGCAACCCGGTACTGCCTGTGCGCCGTGGCGAAATGCAATGCAAGAGCCTGGCGATGGCGATCGAAGTGTGGGACGACCAGGGCCGGCCGTTAATCGGTGAAAAAGGCGAACTGGTGTGTACCCGGCACTTCCCGGCCATGCCCATCGGCCTGTGGAATGACCCGCAGCAGCAAAAACTGCGCGCCTCGTATTTCAGCCAGTTCCCGGGCGTCTGGGCCCAGGGCGACTATGCCGAGCAACGCCCCAATGGCAGCCTGCTGATCCATGGACGCTCCGACGCAGTGCTCAACCCCGGCGGCGTGCGCATCGGCACCGCCGAGATTTATCGCCAGGTGGAAAAAGTCCCGCAGGTGCTGGAGAGCCTGGCCATCGGGCAACGCTGGCAGGACGACGTGCGCGTGGTGCTGTTCGTGCGCCTCAACGATGGCGTTGAACTGGATGCGGCCCTGGAGCAGCAAATCCGCCAGGTGATCCGCGCCAACACCACGCCACGCCATGTGCCGGCGAAGATCCTCGCCGTCACCGATATCCCCCGCACCATCAGCGGCAAGATCGTGGAATTGGCGGTACGTAACGTGGTGCATGGCGAGCCGGTGAAAAACACCGACGCCCTGGCCAACCCCCAGGCCCTGGCGCAATTTCGCGACCGTCCTGAGCTGGCTTGAGGTGGAACGGTTTCAGCCCTGAGACACTCATTTGAAGACAACGCCCAAATGCATGCTACTTTTCGAGGGGTAGCCAGCCGTTCCCGACTCACGGGATAATCTGTTCTTTGTCATTTTCAAAGCGTTACGCTCAGGGCATTGTCATGAAGGGAACATCCACCGACAGCGAAGCCGCTGCATTGATTGCGCGGCTGGACTGGGCGCGCAGCCCTCTCGGTGAGGCCAATGATTGGCCGCAGAGCTTGCGTACCGCCGTGGATATCGTCGTCAACTCGCCGATGCCGATGCTCCTGCTGTGGGGCGACCAACTTATCCAGCTCTACAATGATGGCTTCGCGCGCCTGGCGGGCAACAAACACCCCGGCGCCCTGGGCCAGCCGGCACACGCGACCTGGCCGGAGCTGCAAGACTTCACCGCACCGATCTATGACGCCGTGCTCGGCGGCCAGGTGCGCACGTTCACCGAGCAGCGTTTCGTACTGCAACGCGATCATCGCGACACTGAAATCTGGCTCGACCTGACCTACAGCCCGATCCGCGACGAAAGCGGCGCCGTGGCCGGCATCCTGGTCACCGCCATCGAGACCAACGAACGCCGCCGCAAGGCCCTCGAACTGCAACAGCGTTCCGAAGACAGCCTCAAGGCCCAGCACAACACTGAACAACGCCTGCAACTGGCGCTGGCCGCCACCGATGCAGTGGGCACCTGGGACTGGGACATCGGCGAAGACCGCTTTATCGCCGACGCGCACTTCGCCTTCCTGCATGGCGTCGACCCCAACGAAGCGAGCCTCCTGCCCATCAGCGATTACCTGCAAGGCGTGCACCCGGAAGACCGTGGCACGGTGGCGCGCAGCATCAAGCATTGCATCACCCATGGCACCGAATACGCCGAGGAATACCGCCTGCTGCAAGCCGATGGCCAGGTGCGCTGGGTATTCGCGCGCGGGCGCTGCTATAAGGACCCGCAGGGCCGCCCGGCACGCTTCCTCGGTGCCGCGCTGGACCTTACCGAACGCAAGCATACCGAACAGGCCTTGCGCCAAAGCCAGACCGAACTGCAACTGATCATCAACGCCATGCCGGTGCTGATCGGCTACGTTGACCATGAGCAACGCTTTCGCCTGAACAACAGTGCCTACCTCGACTGGTACGGCATGACGCCCCAGGAGCTGTACGGCAAGAGCATCCGCGAAGTGCTCGGCGATGAGGTGTATGCCGGGCGCGAGGACATGATCACCGCTGCGCTGGGGGGCAAGGCGTGCAGTTTCACCACCATTACCCCCCATCACGATGGCCGGCCGCGCCATGCGTTGATGAAGTACCTGCCGCGCTTCAGCAATGACGGCTCGGTCAATGGTTTCTACATCTTTGTGATCGATGAAACCGAACGCAAGCTCACCGAAGAAGCCCTGCGCAACCTCAATGAGAACCTCGAAGAACGCGTCGCCCAGCGCACACAGGCACTGGCCGAGGCCAACCAGCGCCTGCAAAACGAGATGTTCGAGCGTGAACGCGCCGAAGACGCCCTGCGCCACGCGCAGAAAATGGAAGCGGTGGGCCAGCTCACCGGCGGCATTGCCCATGACTTCAACAATATGCTCACCGGCATTATCGGCAGCCTGGACCTGATGCAACGCTATATCGCCGCCGGGCGCAGCGACGATATCGGCCGCTTTGCCGACGCCGCCGTAGCCTCGGCCCATCGTGCCGCCGCCCTCACCCACCGCTTGCTGGCGTTCTCGCGGCGCCAGTCGCTGGACCGGCGCCCGACCGACCCCAATCAACTGGTAGCCTCCCTGGAGGACCTGTTCCGCCGCACCAAGGGCGCGCATATCACCCTGAACGTGCAGCTGGGCCGCGATATCTGGCCGGTGAACACCGATGCCAGCCAGCTGGAAAACGCCCTGCTCAACCTGGTGATCAATGCCCGCGACGCCATGCCCGACGGCGGCGAGCTGCTGATCGAAACCGCCAACAGCTACCTGGACGGCACCGACATCACCACCCTCGAACCGGTCAAGGCCGGTGACTACGTGATGCTCGGCGTGAGCGACAACGGCTCCGGGATGGCGCCGAAGATCCTTGCCAAGGCGTTCGATCCATTCTTCACCACCAAGCCGATCGGCCAGGGCACCGGCCTGGGCCTGTCGATGATCTATGGCTTTGCCCAGCAGTCCGGCGGCCATGTGACCATTCAAAGCGAACCGGGCCAGGGCACCTGCGTGCGCCTGTACCTGCCGCGGCTGCACGGCACCGCCCTGGAAAGCAGCCTGCCGCCGCACTCGAGCGAAGCGCCAGTGGCCCTGGCCGGTGAAGCGGTCGTGGTCGTCGAGGACGACCCCGCCGTGCGCATGCTGGTGGTCAATGTGCTCGACGAGCTGGGCTACACCGCCCACCAGGCGGCGGACGCCCGTGCTGCGCTGCCGCTGCTGGAGTCGGACCTGCGTGTGGACCTGCTGGTGACCGACGTTGGCCTGCCCGGCATGAACGGCCGGCAACTGGCGGAAATCGCCCGCCAGCATCGCCCGGGCCTGCGCGTGCTGTTCATGACCGGTTACGCCGAGAAAGCCGCCGAACGCCAGGGGTTCCTGGAGGACGGCATGGACATGGTGGCCAAACCGTTTTCCATCGACCTGTTGGCGACCAAGATCCGCAGCATGATCAGCGTGGTCGAATGAGTTCAGGCATAATCGCGCGCCGTCGCACACCTGGTAGAGAACCATGAAAGCCCAAGCCCGTCATATCCTGGTGAAAACCAGCGAAGAAGCCGAACAACTCAAGCAGCGCATCGCCAAGGGCGAAGCCTTTGATGTGCTGGCCAAGAAATACTCCACCTGCCCGTCCGGCAAGCGCGGCGGCGACTTGGGCGAAGTGCGGCCGGGGCAGATGGTGGGGGTGATCGATGCGGTGATCTTCAAGAAGCCGGTGAAGGTGGTTCACGGGCCGATCAAGAGCAAGTTTGGCTATCACCTGGTGCAGGTGTTTTACCGCGATTGAGGCTATGACTTAAGACCCCCATCGGGGGCATGGGTATCTACACAACGTTGGCTCAACGCTGAACGCGCGGCAGACAGGGCTGTTGTGGCGAGCGGGCTTGCCCCGCGTTGGGCTGCGTAGCAGCCCCAAAACCAACCTCTACAGAGTGTCTGATGCACCGCGTTCTTCTTTACTGGGGCTGCTACGCAGCCCAACGCGGGGCAAGCCCGCTCGCCACAGGGAGATTTGTCGGGGGGCAGAAAAGTTACGTAGATACCCATGCCCATCGGGGGCAAGCCCCCGATCCGCCGCAGGCGGCCATTCACTTACTCCCTGGGGATCAGTGCCCCCGGCACCTGGATAACCCGGCTCGCCAACCGATGCCCGGCCAACGCCGCCGCCTCCGGCGAGCCCCCCTTGAGCCGACTGGCCAAGTACGCCGCACTGAATGAATCCCCCGCCGCCGTGGTATCCACCACCGTCTCCACCTTCAGCGCCGGCACGGCAAAGCGCTTACCGTCGCAACGGATCAAACAGGCCTGCGCACCACGCTTGAGTACCACTTCGGCAATCGCCGGGTACGCCGCGAACACCTGTTCGCTGTCGGCGTACCCAAACAATGCAAGCTCGTCATCTTCGGTCAGCAAGGCGATATCCACCTCGGCCAGTACTGTGCGATACGCCTCACGGGCAACGTCCACCGTGGCCCACAGCCGCGGCCGGTAGTTGTTGTCGAACACCACTTTGCCGCCACGCCGACGGGTTTCGATCAGGGCCTTGAGCAAACGCGCGCGCCCGATATCACCGATTACCGCCAGGGTAATGCCGCTGAAATACACCACGTCATAACCAGGTAATGCCGCCAGGATCGGCGCGGCGGCCGGCGTGGTAAAGCAGTCACGTACCGCCGCTTCATTACGCCAATAGAGAAACTTGCGCTCGCCGTTCGCATCCGTCTGGATGCAGTACAACCCCGGCAAACGCCCAGGCAGGCGCTGGACCCGGCCCAGGCCAAGCCCCTCTTCCTGCCATTGCGCGCACATCGCATCGCTGAAGCTGTCGTCGCCCAGGGCAGTGACATAGTCGACGCTGCCGATGTCGCCCAGCTCACGGCGCAGGTACACCGCCGTGTTGAGGGTGTCGCCGCCGAAACTTTGTTGCAGGCTGCCGTCGGCGCGGTGTTGCAGTTCGATCATGCATTCGCCGATCAAGGCGATGCGGGGATGGGTGGTCATGGTTGCTGTCTCGGGGGGCTGATGGCCTCATCGGGGGCAAGCCCCCTCCCACACGTTGACGTGTGAACACCTTTCAAATGTGGGAGGGGGCTTGCCCCCGATAGGCGCGACACGGTCTAGAAGCAGGTATGCAGGGACTCGATCACCTGCAACTGCTCATCCACCAGGCAACCGACCTGCCACTTGTCAAAGGTCAAGCAAGGGTGGGAGGTGCCAAAGGAAATGATGTCGCCAATGCGCAGTTCAACGTCCGGGGCCACGGTCATGAACGCGTGCTGATCCATCACTGCCGTGACGTTGCAGGCGCTCACATCCTCCCCTTCCGCTGGCAGGATCCCCGCTCGGTAGCGCTTGAGCGGCACCGGCAGGCCGGCGTCGTAGGCCACATCGCGCTTGCCCAGGGCGATCACCGCGAAGCCTGGGTCGGGCAGCGATTGCACATGGGCCCAGACTTCCAGCGCCGGGCGCAGGCCCTCGCTGAGGTCGCTGCGGCGCTCAAGTACACAGCACTGCGCCGCTTTGTAGATACCGTGGTCATGGGCCACATAGCTGCCAGGGCGCAATACGCTGAGGAAACGACCGGCAGCGTTCTGCACCTCGAACGACTCGGCGATCAGGTCGTACCAGGCCGAGCCCGAGGCGGTGATGATAGGTTTGGCCAAGTCGAA
The DNA here is from genome assembly GCF_042015035.1 of Pseudomonas gorinensis. NCBI lineage: Bacteria > Pseudomonadati > Pseudomonadota > Gammaproteobacteria > Pseudomonadales > Pseudomonadaceae > Pseudomonas > Pseudomonas gorinensis. Next base: position 3,315,375 of record NZ_CP167125.1, on the reverse strand, counting down.
CGCGCCGTTGTTTTGCAAGTCCACGGCCAGGCGTACCAGGCTGGCGGCGAAGTCACGGATGCCGCTGATGGCGTGCTCGCCATGGATCACGCCTTCATAGCCTTCGATACCGGTGAGGGCCAGGGCCGGCTGGGCCTTGATCGCCTTGGCCAGGTCTCGCACGGCCTGCTCGCTGCGGCAGCCACAACGGCCGCCGACCACGCCGTACTCGATCATCACGTTCAGGCGCAGGCCACGGGCGGCGAAGAACAGCCCCAGGTCAGCGACGTTATCCGGGTGATCGACCAGGCAGTGGAAGTCGAAATCCCCATCGGCCAGCAGGTCGGCGATCAACGCCATGTTCGGCGCGCCCACCAGTTGGTTGGCCATCAGTACACGCCGCACGCCACCTGCATAAGCCGCGCGAGTCTGCACCGCGGTGGCCAGGGTAATGCCCCAGGCACCGGCCGCCAGCTGGCGCTGGAACAGCGCCGGCATCATGCTGGTCTTGCCGTGCGGCGCAAGCTGCGCGCCGCTGCGGCTGACGAAATCCTGCATCCAGCGGATGTTGTGCTCCAGGGCATCGCGGTGCAGGACCAGCGCCGGCAGGCTGACGTCACGGACCAGGTGGGCGCCGACTGCAGCGGCGCCCTTTTCAACGGCATTGATGGCAGACATGGAAAGCTCCTATTCGTTGATGCGACGGGCCAGGTTGTTGGCGCTTTCGATCAACACCCGGCGATAGTCGTTGTAATGATTGCTGGCATCGGCCCTCGGGGCGACGATGCACAAGGTCGCAATGCTGATGCCTTGCGCGTCCCGAACCGGGGCGGCAAAACAATGGGTGAAGGTGTCGGCCACACTGTCGAAGGAAAAGAAGCCATCGACCGTGGCCTGGCGGATTTGTGCGAGGAAGGTCTCCAGCGGCAGGCGCTGGCCGTCCGGCAGGATGAAATCCTCAGGGTCGATCAGGTCGACGATCTGCTGATCGCTCAAGTGCCCCAGCAGCAGGCGCCCGGACGCGGTCCACGGGATCGGCGCGTTCTCACCGATATCCGAAGAAATACGGAAATGCCGCTCGCCTTCGCGCATCAGCGCCACCGTGTATTTACGCCCGTTGAGCAGGCACATCTGCGCGGTTTCGTGGGTCTGGCTGACGATCTCCTGCAAGGCGTGGTCAGCCTCGCGGGTCAGGTCGAAATGACGCAAATGCGCCTGGCCGAGAAAGTACAACTGGCGGCCGAGGTAGACGTGACCGTCCTTGCCCACGGTTTCGAGAATGCGCCGTTCCAGCAAGGACGCGACCAGTTCGTAGACAGTGGACTTGGGGCTGCCGATACCGTTGGCAATATCATTCGGGCGCAGGGGCTGCCCGATTTCCTTGAGAAAGTCGAGGATATCGAACGCACGGTCCAGGCCTTTGGCGCGACGTTTGATGGTGTCTTCGGTCATGGCAATTTTCGATCCGGTCGAAAGGGTGGGGCTGGCGCAGGTCCATTGTGGGAGGGGGGCAAGCCCTAATGCCGTTCAGTTAAGGCTTTTTTGTAGGAGCGAGCTTGCTCGCGAAAAACTCACAGGCGCCGCGTTCATTCAGGAAACACGCGTTATCGTTGACGTTTTTCGCGAGCAAGCTCGCTCCTACAGAAGGCGATGTACGCTTAACTGAACGGCATTAGGGCTTGCCCCCCCTCCCACATTGGATTTCCTGTGGTCTCAAGAGTGGGGCAATTTAGCCTTTTTTCTTGTAGGCCACGCAATCAATCTCGACCTTGCAATCAACCATCATGTTGGCCTGCACACAGGCCCGCGCCGGGGCGTGTTCGGGGGTGAAGTATTCGCCGAACACTTTGTTGAAACTCCAGAAGTCCCGGGGGTCTTCCAGCCACACGCCCACCCGTACCACGTCTTTCAATTCGTAGCCGGCTTCTTCAAGGATCGCCACCACGTTGCGCATGGTCTGCCGGGTTTGCTCGATGATCCCGCCCGTGATGATTTCACCGTCCACCGCTGGCACCTGGCCCGAGACGTAGAGCCAGCCGTCCGCTTCCACCGCGCGGGCGAAAGGACGCGGCTGACCACCGCCGGCGGTGCTGCCGGCGCCGTAACGAGTAATGCTCATAACTGTTTCTCCTGCTGACTGACCATTTAAAAACGAATGTTTTTCAGAAATTCCGCCAGGCGCGGCGATTGCGGCCGTTCGAAGATGTCCTTCGCCGAGCCCTGCTCTTCAATACGCCCCTGGTTCATGAAGACGATCTTGTCCGACACCTCATAGGCAAAGCGCATTTCGTGGGTGACCAGCAACATGGTCATGCCCTCCTCCGCCAGGCCCTTGATCACACTCAGCACCTCGCCCACCAATTCCGGGTCGAGGGCCGAAGTGACTTCGTCGAACAGCATCAGGCTCGGGTTCATCGCAATCGCGCGGGCGATCGCCACACGCTGCTGCTGGCCGCCTGAGAGCTGACCGGGAAAGTGATTGCGGCGTTCCAGCAAGCCAACGCGATCCAGCCATTTTTCGGCCAGGGCCACCGCTTCGTCCTTACCCATCTTCTTGACCTTGAGCAGGCCAAGGGTGACGTTCTGCAACGCGGTCAGGTGCGGGAACAGGTTGAACTGCTGGAACGCCATGCCGGTCATCGCGCGGTGCTGGGCAATCACCCGTTCCGGGTGACGCACACGCTTGCCGGCGATTTCGCTGTAGCCGATGGACTCACCGTCGAGGGTAATCTGCCCGCCCTGGAATTCTTCCAGCAGGTTGACGCAACGCAACAACGTGGTCTTGCCCGAGCCGCTGGAGCCGATCAACGTCACCACGTTGCCGCGCTGCATGGACAGGTCGACGCCCTTGAGCACTTCGACCTGCCCGTATTGTTTACGCAGGCCGCGAATGTTCAGCAGCGGTTCGGTTGTTTGAGGTTGGTTCATGGCAAGGCCACCCGCTTTTCAATGTAGCGCCCGAATAACTCGATGGCGTAGTTGATGACAAAGAACATAAAGCCTGCGAACAGGTAGAACTCCAGGGTCATGAAGGTGCGCGCGATCACCTGCTGGGTACTCAACAGCAGTTCGGCCACGCCGATCACCGACAACAGGGTCGAGGCCTTGACGATTTCCGTGGAGGAATTGACCCAGGTCGGCAGGATCTGCCGCAGCGCCTGGGGCAACAGCACGTAGCCCAGGGACTGGTAGAACGTCAGGCCAATCGCCTTGCCCGCTTCCAGTTGCCCACGGGGAATGGCTTGCAGCGCGCCGCGCACGATTTCCGAGACGTGGGAACCGCAGAACAGCGTCAACCCGACGGCACCGGCCTGGAACGCGGTGATTTGCCAGCCGAGCGCCGGCAGCATGTAGAAACACGCCAGCACCAGCACAAACACCGGCGTGCCACGGATCAAGTCGACATACACGCGAAACGGCACCCGCATCCAGAATTTGCCGTAGGTCAGGATCAACCCGGCGACGATGCCGATCAGGGTGCCGAAGATAATTGCCAGCGCCGACACGTACACACTGGTCTGGAAACCCGCCCAGAGGGTGTCCCGGGCGATCCACAACTCATGCAACCAGCTGGGGGATTCGTACATGGAAACCTTCCTTAACGACGGATCGCCAGACGCTGTTCCAGGTAACGGAGCAGCATGGCAATGAGGTAACAGGCAGCCACATAGAGCGCGGTCGTGACCAGCCAGGTTTCAATCACCCGGTAGCTTTCGACGTTGATCTTGCGGGCGTAATAGGTCAGCTCCGGCACCGCGATCGCGGCCGCCAGTGAGGTGTCCTTGAACAGCGAGATAAAGTTGTTGGACAGCGCGGGCAGCACGTTGCGCAGCATCACTGGCACGGTGATGTAGGCACGGATTCGCCACTCGCCCAGGCCAATCGCCAGCCCGGCTTCACGCAACCCCTTGGGAATATTCAACAACCCGGCACGGAACACTTCGGTCAGGTAAGCACCGGCGTACAGCGACAAGGTAATGATGAACGAGGGGATCTTGTCCAAGCGGATGCCCAGGCTGGGCAAGGCGAAGTAGATCAACAGGATCAGCACCAGGATCGGCGTGTTGCGTACTACCGTCACGTACACCGAGGCGAGGATACGCAACGCCCGGTGCCTGGACAGCATGGCAAACGCCATCAACAGGCCGATCACGCAGCCGATGGCGATCGACAGCAGTGCCAGCTCAAGGCCCAGCCACAACCCCGCGAGCAAGGTGTCGAAATCACGCCACACGGCGGCAAAGTTCAACTGATAGTTCATGGTCAACGGTACCTGATGGGGGCGCCAGGCGCGGCGCCCCGGTTTTCACGAATCACTTGAACTCGACGGGGAAACCAATGGCAGGTTCTGGCAGGTCCACACCGAACCACTGCTTGAACGAAGCCTTGTAGGTGGGGAACTCCACACCGGTCATGGCTTCATGCAGCGCGGTGTTGACGAAGTTCAGCCAGTCCTGGTCGCCACGCTTGACCGCGCACGCATAGGTCTGCGGGCTCCAGGCATAGGCCGGGCTGCGATAGCGGCCAGGGTTCTGCACCATCAGGTATTTGACCGAAGACTGGTCGGTGGCGGCGGCATCGGCGCGACCGGAGTTCACGGCCTGGTACATCAGGTCGACGCTGTCGTACTGGTCGACCTTGGCCTTGGGCAGTGCCTGGTGCACCAGTTCTTCGGCGTAGACGTTTTGCAACACCGCCACGGTGACGCCATCGCCGGCGGCTTGCAGGTCTTCGATTTCCTTGTACTTGCTGTTGTTGGGCAGCAGCAGGCCCACGCCTTCGCGGTAGTACGGCAAGGTAAAGGCCACTTGCTGCGCGCGGCTGGCGGTGACGGTAATGAACTGGCAACTCATGTCGACCTTGTCGGTCAGCAGGTTGGGAATCCGGGCGTCGGACGACTGCACCACAAACTCGACCTTGCTCGGGTCGTTGAACAGCCCCTTGGCCACGATGCGGCCAATATCAATATCAAACCCCTGCAACTTGCCATCCGCTCCCTGGAAGTGCCACGGCGCATTGGTACTGCCTGTACCCACGATCAGGTGCCCACGCTTGAGCACGTTATCGAGCTTGCTGTCCGCCGCCTGCACGAGGCCTGCGAGGGATGCCGATGCGGCGAAAAGAAAAACACACGCTTTAAACACGGAAGGTCGGTGATGCATGACAAGCACTCCAGGAGTTGTGTATTCCGCTATACCGGAACTTAGTATGTAACAACGGAATAGACAGCAGAAAGTGTGCCACAGGCAGTAACGGAAAAATATGCGGGGAATAAATGGTTTATAAATCAGACGGATAAACAGCCTTCTGGCTAACGGCGTTACGCCAGCAGCTGATCAGCTTGCTACCCAGGGCCCCATCCGACCGCGACGGTCCCCTGCACATGCGCCACAACGGTGTTACCGCGCACCAACACCGGGCACGTTTCAATCATGGGAAAACCACCGCGCTGTGACCAGCGTTGGCACATCACCGCCGACCAGGCGCGCAAATGGGGGGGAGCGTGCGGACGACGCTTGCCCCCCTGGCTACCTGTGAAGGTTGACAGTAGACGACACTGATTCCTGGTCGTAGCGTTGGCAAAAACCCGCATCATCCAAAGGGAGGCCCTCATGGGGATTGCCACCGCAACCATCGCCAATGCCAAGGATTACCGGCGCGCGTTGAGCACCTCGCGCCCGGTATTCATGCTGTTTGTTTCCGATCACTGCCCAGCCTGTGCGTGCTCAGGGCCATTATTTGAGCTGATCGCTGGCAAGTACCCCTCCGTTGTCAGCCTGGTGCTCGATTGCGCCAAGACGCCGAGGCACCCCGACGTTACGGGCACCCCGACGCTGCTGATCTTCCTCAACGGCACGCTGATGGAAAAGTTCAAAGGCTTTGGCCCCGAAGACCAGCAAGCGCAGTTTCTCGAGGACACCTTCAAGCGCTATGCCCGTCGCAAGGGCGCAAGAGCACCTGCGTCACCCGCCGCTCCTCCACCGTCGCCACCGTCAGGCGCCAGCCCGCATGCTCCAGGCTATCGCCCACCATCGGCAGGCGGTCGAGCAGACTCATTACCAGACCGGCCAGGGTCTGGTAATCCTCGGTCGCCGCAGCATTGAAGCCGGTGCGCTGACGAATCTGGTTGAGGTTCAAGGCACCGTTGACGCAGAAGCCATCCCCCTGCGCGACGATGTCCGGCCCCTCGATTTCACTCGCGTCCGGCAATTCACCGGCGATGGATTCGAGGATGTCGGTCATGCTCAGCACCCCCATGAAGTCACCAAATTCGTTGATCACGAAGGCGATGTGGGTCGACTCCTGACGCATCTGCTCCAGGGCGTTGAGGATCGAAAAGCTCTCCAGCAGGTTGATCGCCCGGCGAGCCAGGTGCTCCAGGTTCGGCTCGTTGCCGGCCAGGTATTCCTTGAGCAATTCCTTCTTGTGCACAAAGCCTAAGGGCTCATCAACGGCACCGTCGCGGATCAACGGCAGCCGCGAATAGGACGAATGCATCAATTTCAGGCGAATCGTGTCTGGATCATCCGCCAAGTCGATAAAGTCGACCTTGGCCCGCGGCGTCATCAAGGTGCGGATCGGCCGTTCGGCCAACTGCAGCACACCACTGATCATCACGCGCTCGCGCCGATCAAACAACGGGCCCTGGCTGGCATCCGGCTCACCCAGCAGGTCAGCCACGTCTTCGCCCACCTCCTCCACCGCCAGGCTGCGCCCGCCCAGCAAGCGCATCACCGCATGGGCCGTACGCTCACGCACCGGCAACGCACCCTGCGCCGACTTCTTGCGCCGGGCCCGGGCAATCTGGTTGAACACCTCGATCAGGATCGAAAAACCAATGGCCGCGTACAGGTAGCCTTTGGGAATGTGGAAGCCCAGGCCTTCGGCGGTCAGGGCGAAACCGATCATCATCAAAAAGCCCAGGCACAGCATGATCACCGTCGGGTGCGCGTTGACGAAACGGGTCAACGGTTTGCTCGCGACGATCATCAAGCCGATGGAAATGATCACCGCGATCATCATCACCGCCAGCTCATCCACCATGCCGACTGCAGTGATCACCGCGTCGAGGGAGAACACCGCGTCGAGGACGACGATCTGCGCCACGATCGGCCAGAACATCGCATAGGCCACATTCCCCGTGCGCTGCGCCATATGCCCTTCCAGGCGCTCATGCAATTCCATGGTGGCCTTGAACAACAGGAACACACCACCAAACAGCATGATCAGGTCACGCCCGGAGAAGCTCTTGTCGAACACCTCAAACAGCGGCTGGGTGAGCGTCACCAGCCAGGAAATACTCGCCAGCAAGCCCAGGCGCATCAGTAGCGCCAAGGACAAACCGATCAACCGCGCACGGTCGCGCTGCTCCGGCGGCAGCTTGTCCGCCAGGATCGCGATAAACACCAGGTTGTCGATGCCCAGCACCAGTTCCAGCACAATCAAGGTCAACAGGCCGAGCCAGGCCGTTGGATCCGCTAACCATTCCATTTATTAAAGTCTCTATCTAGATGTCAGGATGCCGGGCACGGCAAAGCGCGGTCGGTGGACCGGAACACGGTTAGCAATCGAAATACGGGGTGCTTGAAAGGGAACAGCGGCAGCGGTTGTCTTGGGGAAAGACGACTGGGGGGCTCCGAGAGGGTGTTCATGCAAGTCCTGAAGTCACAAAAGGACTTGAATCCTACAATTGAAATACAAATTTCCCACAACACAAAACTATTACAAAACCTGTCCCCCCTCCCACATTTTGACCTGTGTTGAATCAGGACTTTCTGGTCGCATCATCCAACGCCAGGATGGTGTGGGCATTCGTCACCGTAGTCGCCAACGTATTGATCACCCCCGACCGCAACGCGCCCAGCGTCGCCGCCGCCTTGGTGTTCTCACTCGCGATCGCGACCACATCCGGAATCCGGAACAACTCCTGCACCGTCAACCCGATCACTCGCCCTTGAATGGCGTTGACCGCCGGCTGGCCATGAATATCGATAAAGTCATAGCCCATCATGTCGCCCACCGTACCGGACAACCGCGCCTGCGCGATCTCCTGGGGCGAGAACCAGCCCATGCGCACCATATTGCTGTTTTCGCTCATATCGCCGATGCCAATCAATGCAATATCGGCCCGCCGCGCTCGATCCAGGGTCGAGCGCACCGTGTCGTTATTGATCAGCACGCCGCGCAGTTCCGGGTTGGCCACCAGGGCCGGGGCATACAGACTTTCACTCTCGCCGCCAAAGCGCAGGGCCAGGCGCCGGCAGATATGGTCCGGGTTCATATATTCGCCAGCCTTGAGCGAACCGCCGATGGCGCAGACAAATGTGCAATTGCGCGTCACCGGTAAAAATACATTATCGGCCACCGCTCCCACGTTGCGCCCCATGCCCACGGCGACGATCATGCCGTCGCTCAGGGTTTTGTTCAGGTAATTGGCCACCAGGCTGGCAACCGCCGAGCGCTGGGTGTCGGGGTCGCTGTGGTCGACGGCGATCAAGGCCCGGTCGAGCTTGAAGCGTTCCACCAGCGCTCGCTCCAGCTCGCTGTTCATCGCCGGGTGCTGCAACACGCGCACCTCGACAATCCCCTCATCCCGCGCGCGCTTGAGCAAGCGACTGACTTTTGCGCGGGACAGGTCGAGGCGCTTGGCAATCGCTTCCTGAGTGACGTTCTCGAGGTAATAGAGCATCGCCACTTCGGTCATCTGATCGATATCGCTGGCAATACGCTGGGTGCTGTCACTCATGGGGACGGGCTTCCGTTTCGGCGTCAAAGGCGCATTCTCCCGACTCTTGCCCCGTCACGTCCACTACTGATGCCCATCGCGCTCGATCGCATTGATGCGCTCGACCTTGGCCCCGGAACGTGCCGCTTCGAACTCCGACTCCAGGAACGACTTGACGATGCTTTTCGCCAGCTCGGCGCCGATCACCCGTGCGCCGATGGACAGGATCTGCGCATCGTTGCTCTTGCGTGCACGCTCGGCCGAATAGGTGTCATGGGCCTGGGCCGCACGAATGCCCAACACCTTGTTGGCGGAAATCGCCATGCCGATCCCGGTACCGCACACCAGTACGCCCAGGCGCTGTTGCCCGGCATTGATCGCGGTGGCCACCGCCAGGGCGATGTCCGGGTACAGCACCGGCGCGATGGAATGGGTGCCGAAGTCGGTCACCGGGTAACCCAGCGCTTCGATATGGCGCTTTAACAACTCCTTGAGTTCAAAACCCGCTTCATCGCATCCGATAGCCACCGGAAAAGGTGTGTTCATGGCGTCTGGCTCCGCTGCCGTGATCGTACTGATGACCGATCATATGATCAGCCAGTGAAATTTTGCTCAGTCATTTCTCTGACATCACACCCTTTCTGTCAAGCATGTTTTAACTGACTCGCCAGTCAAAGCTGCCTAAAAAGCCATTATTTAGGCTAAAGATGAGAATCAGCGCTTTTACATGAAAGATATTGACTGATCAGAATTTCATTTGATACACATATGATCACAGCGAAACATGACTGTGCGACCTAATAAGAATTCACAGCACGAGGACACGCCGATGGCTACGCCATTACTGCTCCAGGCTGAACACGTCGCCAAGGCTTACGCCGGGGTTCCCGCCCTGCGTGACGGGCGCCTCTCTCTGCGGTCCGGTAGCGTCCACGCCCTGTGCGGCGGTAATGGCGCAGGCAAGTCGACTTTCCTGAGCATCCTGATGGGCATCACCCCGCGCGACGCCGGCACCATCCTGCTCAATGGCACCCCGGTGCAGTTCAATCGCCCGAGTGAAGCCCTCGCGGCAGGGATCGCGATGATCACCCAGGAGCTGGAACCCATCCCCTACATGACCGTTGCCGAAAACATCTGGCTGGGCCGCGAACCGCGCCGTGCCGGCTGCATCGTCGACAGCAAGGCCCTGAACCGGCGCACCCGCGAACTGCTGGACAGCCTGGAATTCGACGTCGAGGCCACCAGCCCCATGCATCGCCTCAGCGTCGCGCAAGTCCAATTGGTGGAAATCGCCAAGGCGTTCAGCCATGACTGCCAGGTGATGATCATGGACGAGCCCACCTCGGCCATCGGCGAACGCGAAGCCGAAACCCTGTTCAAGGCGATCCGCCGCCTTACCGCGCGTGGCGCCGGCATCGTGTATGTGTCGCACCGGTTGAGCGAGCTGGCGCAGATCGCCGATGACTACAGCATCTTCCGCGACGGCGCCTTTGTCGAAAGTGGGCGCATGGCCGATATTGACCGACAGCACCTGGTACGCGGCATCGTCGGCCAGGAGCTGGTACGCATCGACCACAAGGTCGGCCGCGAATGTGCCGCCGACACCTGCCTGCAAGTCGACAACCTGAGCCGCGCCGGCGAATTCCATGACATCAGCCTGCAACTGCGCCAGGGTGAAATCCTCGGCATCTATGGCCTGATGGGGTCAGGGCGCAGCGAGTTCCTCAATTGCATCTATGGGCTGACGGTCGCCGATTCCGGCAGCGTCACCCTGCAAGGCAAGCCCCTGCCGATCGGGCTGCCCAAGGCGACGATCAACGCGGGCATGTCACTAGTCACCGAAGACCGCAAGGACAGCGGCCTGGTGCTCAGTTCCAGCATTCTTTCCAACATTGCACTGTCGGCCTACAAGCGCCTGTCGAGCTGGTCACTGATCAACGCACGCAAGGAAACCCAACTGGCCCAGGACATGGTCAAGCGCCTGCAGATCAAGACCACCTCCCTGGAACTGCCGGTGGCCTCCATGAGCGGCGGTAACCAGCAGAAGGTGGTGCTCGCCAAGTGCCTGTCGACCGAACCGGTGTGCCTGCTGTGCGACGAACCCACTCGCGGCATCGACGAAGGCGCCAAGCAGGAGATCTACCACCTGCTCGACCAGTTCGTGCGCGCCGGCGGCGCCGCCATCGTGGTGTCGTCGGAGGCCCCGGAACTGCTGCACCTGAGTGATCGCATCGCTGTATTCAAAGGCGGCCGGCTGGTGACCATCAGCACCGACACCGCCCTTTCCCAGGAAGCCTTGTTGAGTCTTGCCTCATGAATGCCAAAACCATAGCCGCCCCCATCACTGCCGCGCCACGCAGCCACCTGCGCCTGACCCTCGACCGCTTCGGCTTGCCGCTGGTGTTTATCCTGCTGTGCGTGGTGATGGCGTTTTCCAGCGAATACTTCATGACCTGGCGCAACTGGATGGACATCCTGCGCCAGACCTCCATCAACGGCATCCTTGCCGTGGGCATGACCTACGTGATCCTGACCAAAGGCATTGACCTGTCCGTGGGCTCGATCCTGGCGTTTGCCGGGCTGTGCAGCGCGATGGTCGCAACCCAAGGCTACGGCCTGCTGGCGGCGGTGAGCGCCGGGATGTTCGCCGGGGCGATGCTCGGCGTGGTGAATGGCTTCATGGTCGCCAACCTGTCGATCCCGCCGTTCGTGGCCACCCTCGGCATGCTCAGCGTGGCGCGAGGCATGACGTTCATCCTCAATGACGGCAGCCCGATCACCGACCTGCCCGACGCCTACCTCGCCCTGGGCATCGGCAAGATCGGCCCGATTGGCGTGCCGATCATCATCTTCGCGGTGGTCGCGCTGATCTTCTGGATGGTGCTGCGCTACACCACCTACGGCCGCTATGTGTACGCCGTGGGCGGCAATGAAAAGAGCGCGCGCACCTCCGGCATTGGCGTGCGCAAAGTGATGTTTTCGGTGTACGTGGTCTCGGGCCTGCTCGCCGGCCTGGCCGGCGTGGTGCTGTCGGCACGCACGACCTCTGCCCTGCCCCAGGCCGGGGTTTCCTATGAGCTGGACGCGATTGCCGCAGTGGTGATCGGTGGCACCAGCCTGTCCGGCGGCACTGGCAGCATTGTCGGCACGCTGTTCGGCGCGCTGTTGATCGGCGTGATCAACAACGGGCTCAACCTGCTCGGCGTGTCCTCGTATTACCAGCAGGTCGCCAAGGGCCTGATCATCGTGTTTGCAGTACTGATCGACGTGTGGCGCAAGAAAAAACGCTAGAGAACGAACCACTACAACAATAACGGAGTTCAACTCATGAAAATTGGTATGCCTTTCGCCGCGGTCGCGGCGCTCTCCCTGCTCGCCAGCAGTATCGCCCTGGCCGCCGATGGCAAGACCTACAAGGTCGGCGCTGCTGTCTACGGGCTCAAGGGCCAGTTCATGCAAAACTGGGTCCGCGAGCTCAAGGAGCACCCGGCCGTCAAGGATGGCACCGTGCAGTTGACCGTATTCGACGGCAACTACGATGCCCTGACCCAGAACAACCAGATCGAAAACATGGTGACCCAGCACTACGACGCCATCCTGTTCGTGCCGATCGACACCAAGGCCGGCGTCGGTACGGTGAAACAGGCCATGAGCAACGACGTAGTGGTCATCGCCTCCAATACGAAAGTAGCCGATGCCGCCGTCCCTTACGTGGGTAACGATGATGTGGAAGGCGGCCGCCTGCAGGCCCAGGCCATGGTCGACAAGCTCAACGGCAAGGGCAACGTGGTGATCATCCAGGGGCCGATTGGCCAGTCGGCGCAGATCGACCGGGAAAAAGGCGAGCTGGAAGTGCTGGGCAAACACCCCGACATCAAGATCATCGAGAAAAAGACCGCCAACTGGGACCGCGCCCAGGCCCTGGCACTGACTGAAGACTGGCTCAACGCTCACCCCAAAGGCATCAACGGCGTGATCGCGCAGAACGACGACATGGCCCTCGGCGCCGTACAGGCCCTGAAGTCCCATGGCTTGACCTCCAAGGACGTACCCGTCACCTCCATCGACGGCATGCCGGATGCGATCCAGGCCGCGAAGAAAGACGAAGTCACCACCTTCCTGCAGGACGCCCAGGCCCAGTCCCAAGGCGCCTTGGACGTGGCCCTGCGTGCGCTTGCCGGCAAGGACTACAAGCCGCAGTCGGTGATCTGGGAGCGCTATGCCAAGGACGTGAAATGGGGTGATGGCACCGCCAAGACCTACATCCTGCCGTGGGTGCCAGTGACTAACGCCAACGCCGATGCGCTGTACAAGCAAGTCAGCGGCGGCAAGTAGTTATTGACTTGAAATACTGTCAAATGTGGGAGGGAGCTTGCTCCCGATGGCGGTGTAACAGTGGTAGATCAGGTGACTGACACACCGCCATCGGGAGCAAGCCCCCTCCCACACGTTGATCTCCACCCTATTCAAAAATGGAGTCATGCATGTCTGGATTCTGGAACCAAGCCTTCGACCTCAGCGGCCGTTGCGCGGTGATCACCGGTGGTGCCGCCGGGATCGGCCTGGCCTGTGCCAACCTGCTGGTGGAGCGTGGTGCCCGCGTAGCATTGCTGGATCGCGACCCGGCGGTGGTCGACGTCGCCGCCAGCCTCGGTGCCGGGCACCTGGGCATTGCCGTCGACCTCAGCCGGATCGGCGAGGTGCAACACACCATCGACCAGGTCGTCGAACGCTTCCAGCGCCTGGACTACCTGATCAACAGCGCGGGTGTCGTCCTGCTGGACAAGGCTGTCGATGTCAGCGAAAGCGCCTGGGACACCACCCTGGACATCAACCTCAAGGCCAGCTTCTTCGTGGCCCAGGCCTGCGCCAGGCACATGCTCGCCCAAGGCCGCGGGCGTATCGTCAACCTCGCCTCCCAGGCCGCCGTAATCGGCCTGGATCGTCATGTCGCCTACTGCGCGAGCAAGGCAGCCATCGTCGGCATGACCAAGGTGCTGGCCATGGAATGGGCACCGCACATCTCCGTCAACGCCATCTCCCCCACCATCGTCGAGACCGCCCTGGGCAAGAAGGCGTGGGCCGGAGAAGTGGGTGAGCAGGCCAAATTGCAGATCCCGGCGGGCCGCTTTGCCCAGCCGGAAGAAATCGCCGGGCTGGCGTTGTACCTGCTCAGCGACGCCGCCCAGATGATCACCGGCGCGAACATGGTGATCGACGGCGGCTACAGCATTCAGTAATTCATTTTTTGTCGTGAGGTTTTGTCATGTCCACCGTCATCGAACGCACACCTGAACAACTCTCCCCGAGCATCCCGAAAACCATGCAGGCCGTGGTCTGCCATGGCCCGGAAGACTATCGCCTGGAAACGGTCGAGGTGCCCACCCCCGGCCCCGAGGAAATCCTCACTAAGGTCGAGCTGTGCGGTATTTGCATGGGCGACATCAAGACCTACCGCGGCGCACCGTCATTCTGGGGCGATGCCGAGCAACCGCGCTATGTGAAACCACCGATGATTCCCGGGCATGAGTTCGTCTGTCGCGTGGTCGCCCTCGGCCCCGGCGCAGAGAAACGCGGAGTGAAGGTCGGCGACCGGGTGATCTCCGAGCAGATCGTGCCGTGCTGGGGTTGCCGTTTCTGTAATCACGGCCAGTACTGGATGTGCCAGAAGCATGACCTGTATGGCTTCCAGAACAACGTGCAGGGGGCCATGGCCCAATACATGATCTTCACCAAGGAAGGCATCATCCATAAAGTGCCGGATTCGATAGCACCGGACGAAGCCATCCTGATCGAACCGCTGGCCTGCTCGCTGCATGCGGCCGAGCGCGCCAACGTGGATTTCGATGACGTGGTGGTGGTTGCCGGCGCCGGCACCCTGGGCCTGGGCATCATCGGCGCGGTGCGCATGCGCAACCCGAAAAAGCTGATCGTGCTGGACATGAAACCCGAACGCGCCGCCCTCGCCCTACGCATGGGCGCCGACGAAGTATGGAACCCCGCCGAGGTGGACGTGCTGGCGAAGATCCGCGAGATCACCGAGGGCTACGGCTGCGACATCTATATCGAGGCCACCGGTCATCACAAGGCCGTCAACCAGGGCCTGGCGATGCTGCGCAAACTCGGGCGCTTCGTTGAGTTCAGCGTGTTCAACGACGAGGCCACGGTGGATTGGTCGATTATTGGCGACCGCAAGGAACTCGATGTACTCGGCTCGCACCTGGGGCCGTATATGTACCCGAGGGCCATCGACTTTATCGGCAGCCGCAAGATCGACATGCGTGACGTGGTGACCCACACGTTCGCCCTGGCGGATTTCAAGGAGGCGTTTGCGGTGATGGAGCGTGGCGACAAGTCGCTCAAAGTTGTACTGCAACCTTAGGCACATCACACCTCCCACACTGAATGGCTGTGAATCCATAGAACAAGAACACAGGAACCCGCGTTATGAATCGAGTCATCAACGATCCAGACCAAGTGGTAGAGGACATGCTGCGCGGCATCCTCGTCGCGCACCCGCAGTTGCGTCAATACGAAACCAATCCACGGGTCATCGTCAAAGCCAGGCCTTCGGCGCAAGGCCGCGTCGGCATTGTCACGGGCGGCGGCTCGGGCCATGAGCCGGCCTTCCTCGGCTACGTCGGGCCCGGCCTGGTCGACGCCGTGGCTGTCGGTGAGATTTTTTCCTCACCGACCGCCAAAAGTTTCTTCGATGCCTTCCGCGCCGCCGACCACGGCGCGGGCGTGGCCTGCCTGTACGGCAACTATGCCGGCGACAACATGAACGTGAAGCTGGCGATGAAAATGGCCGCCAGCAAAGACATGCGCATCCGTACCGTGGTCGCCAACGACGACGTCGCCTCTGCGCCCAAGGCTGAGATTGCCAAGCGGCGCGGCGTGGCCGGGGAAATCTTCATGTGGAAGATCGGCGGGGCCGCAGCCGCCCAGCATTACGACCTGGACGGGGTGATCCGCGTCGCACAAAAAGCCGTCGACCATTGCCGCTCCATTGGCATCGGCCTCACGCCGTGCACCATTGCCGCCGTGGGCAAGCCGAACTTCCAGATCCCCGACGGCCAGATGGAACTGGGCATCGGCCATCACGGTGAGCCGGGCATCGAAGTGATCCCCATCGCATCCGCCGCCGCCATGGCCGAACGCATGCTCGCGCCGATCCTCGCCGACCGCGATTTCAGCCAGGACGACAGTGTGGTGGTGCTGGTCTCCGGTCTTGGCGCCACGCCGGTGATGGAGTTGTACATTTTCTACGCCGAGGTGGAACGCCAACTCACGGCCAAGGGCTTGAAGATCCACCGTTGCTACGTGGGCAACTACTTCACCTCCCTGGAAATGATGGGCGTGACCCTGACCCTGCTCGGCCTCGACGCCGAGCTGAAAACCCTGATCGACCAACCCTGCCGCTCCATCGGCATGACCCAGGCGGAGTGAACCATGAGCCAGCATTTTTCCACCCGCGATGGCAGCGCCATCGTCACCGACCTGGTCAGTGTGATCGTGGCCAACCGTGAATACCTCAGCGCAGTCGACGGCGCCATTGGCGATGGCGACCACGGCATCAATATGGCCAAGGGCTTTGCCCATTGCGGGCGCACGATCGAAGGTCGCCAACTGAGCCTGGCCGAAGCACTGGATGAATTGACCCTGAGCCTGATGGAAGGGATTGGCGGCTCCATGGGGCCGCTGTACGGCAGCCTGTTTATCGGCATGGCCGACGAAGTGCGCGGCTGTGAAGAGATTGACGCGGCCACCTTCGCCCACTTGCTGCGCGGCGGCCTGACCTCGTTGCAGGACATCACTGAAGCCGGCGTGGGCGACAAATGCCTGATGGACACCTTGATCCCGGCGGTCGAAGCGTTCGAGCAGGCGCATGCCGCGGGGTCGTCCTTCAACGATGCGCTCGAGGCAATGAAAGCCGCCGCGTCCCAAGGGCGCGATTCGACCAAGGACCTGGTGGCGAAGATCGGCCGCGCCAGTCGCTTGGGCGAGCGCTCACTGGGCGTGCTGGATGCCGGGGCGGTGTCGTGCTGCCTGATCCTTACGCGCCTGGCGGACTCGGTGCAGCCGCGACTGAGTGCTTGACCTGCTGGACATACCGCGCCACCGCCGGCGCCTGCTCAAAGCGCCGGTGAATCAATGACAGCCACGACGACGCATCACTGCCCTGGATGCTGCGGTACACCACGCCCGGCAAACTCACATGCCCCATCACCGATGTCGGCACCACCGCGACACCCTGGCCCAACGACACTAACGCCAACACCGCAACCAACCCACCGGGCTGTGGCCCCAGGCGCGGCGCGTAGCCGCCTTGCGCCGCCACTTGCAAGGTGCCGCTGATCTGCTCCGGCAGGATAAACGTCTCGTTTTGCAGGTGTTCACAGCCGATGGCCTTGAGCCCCAGCAGCCAGGAAGCCTGGGGCAGCGCCAACACAAAGCCCTCACTGTCCAGGCGCACCGCCTCGACCCCTTCGGGCAGGGTCATCGGCGAGCGGATATAGCCAATGTCATAGCGTCCATCGGCCACCGCACTTGGCAAGGTGGCCATGGGGCATTCGCGCACATTCACGCTCACATCGGGAAACGTTTGGCTGAACGCCTGCATTTGCCGCTGCAATAACCCCGAATACACCGCCGAAGCGACGTAACCCAACTCGAGGTGGCCGATCTCCCCACGCCCGGCACGCTGGGCGTTGCGCTGGGCAAATTCGAACTGGCGCACGGTGGCTTCGGCCTCGCCCAGTAAGGCGGAACCGGCCTCGGTCAGGCTCACTTCGCGCTGCCGGCGAATGAACAGGCGCGTGCCCAGGCTGGTTTCCATGTCCTGGATCTGCCGGCTCAACGTCGGTGGCGCGATGCCCAGTTGCTCGGCGGCGCGGGTGAAATTGCGCTGCCGGGCAACCGCCAGGAAGTAGCGAAAGTGGCGTATTTCCATCACAGGATTAGCTCAAAGGTAACAAAGTTCTCCACAACGGCTAACAAGACCATTGCGTGGCGCAGATAAGCTTGCAGCAGATCAACACTAGAGAGACCTTGCGATGCCCGTCAACTGCTATTTGCATATTACCCGTAAGGTAATTTCATTATGAAACCGGCCAGCCAGCGCCTCACGTTACTGACCGCCTCTGGCGTCTGTTCGCTGATCGTGCTCGACACCAATATCGTCGCCGTGACCCTGCCGAGCATCGCCCGTGACCTGGGGGCGAACTTTGCCGATATCGAGTGGGTGGTCAGCGCCTATATGCTGGCTTTCGCCGCCCTCTTGTTGCCGGCAGGCAGCGTTGCCGACCGTTTCGGGCGCAAGAAAACCCTGGTCTGGGGCCTGGGCATTTTCATCCTGGCCTCCCTCGGCTGCGGCGCCGCACCCAACGCGCTGTTCCTCGATATCGCCCGCGCACTGAAAGGCGTCGGCGCGGCGCTGTTGCTGACCTCGGCCCTGGCGTCCATCGGCCACACGTTCCACGATGAAGGAGAACGCGCCAAGGCCTGGGCGTTCTGGGGGGCGTGCATGGGCGTGGCGATGACCGCCGCGCCGACCCTCGGCGGGCTGATCACCGAGTACTTGGGCTGGCGCTGGATCTTCTACCTGAACCTGCCCGTGGGCCTGGGGCTGATGGCCTTGGTGCTGCGTGCCATCCCGGAATCTCGCGACACCCAGTCGGCACGGCTCGACCCATGGGGCAGCCTGGCCTTCAGTGCCAGCCTGCTGTGCTTGATCTGGGGTTTGATCGAGGCCAACCGCATCGGCTGGGACAATCCGCTGACCTTTGCGCGCCTGAGCGCTGGCGCACTGTTGCTGGGCGTGTTTGTGTGGGTCGAGCGCGTGCAGCGGCGGCCGATGGTCGACCTGCAACTGCTGCGTCACCCGCGCTTTATTGGCGCCTTGCTGGGCATGTTCGCCTATGCCGGCTGCGCCCAGGTGATGATGACGCTGCTACCGTTTTACCTGCAAAACGGCCTGGGGTTCTCCGCCATTGCCTCGGGCCTGGGCATGTTGCCATTTGCCCTGACCATGCTGATTTGCCCACGCATCGGTGCGCGCCTGGCAGGCCGCCTTGCGCCGGCGACGATGATGGCGGCCGGCTTGACGCTGGTCGGCAGCGGCAACCTGTTGAGCGCGTGGGCGGTGAATGTGGGCGGCTACCTGCCCTTCGCCCTGGCCATTGCGGTCACCGGCGCGGGAGCAGGGTTCCTCAATGGCGACACACAGAAAAACATCATGGCCTGCGTACCGAGGGATCGCGCGGGGATGGCCTCGGGCATGAGCACCACCATGCGGTTCAGCGCGATCATGCTGGCGATCGGCGTGTACGGGGCGCTGTTGAACAGCCATAGCGAACAGTTGTTGCGCGCCAGCCTCGACGCACAGTGGCAAGGCCAGGCAGCCGACATTGCTTCACGGGTGGTGGCCGGGGATATGTCAGCGGCGTTGGGCCGGTTGCCGGAGGCGGCACGGGCGGCGGTGCAACCGCTGGCGCGGCAGGCGTTTGTGGGTGGGTTCAGCAAGGTGTTGTGGGTGGCAGGGTTATTGGGGCTGCTCGGGGCGCTGGTGGTAGGAAGGTTGATGCGCAAGCCGATACCCACACCGAACTGAATGTGGGAGGGGCTTGCCGCCGATGAGGGTGTGTCAGTAAATGCAACTGTGACTGAACCACCGCCATCGGGGGCAAGCCCCCTCCCACAGGTATTACCTATCCCCTAAGAGGCTTACCAGAACCGTTGTTGGGTCAGGCGGTTCCACCAGGTCAGCAGCACACGGTCCACCGAGCCGCTGGCGGCCAGGCCGACGCGTTCTTGCAGGCTCTTGCGCTCGGCGTAGTGCAAGTGGAACACCTCGGCCGTCTTGGCCTTGGTCGCCAGGTATTCGTCGCTGGTTTGCAGCTCGTCGACCAACTGCTTGTCGAGCGCGGCAACACCCAGCCACACCTCTCCGGTCGCCACTTCATCAATCGCCAGTTGCGGGCGATAGCGCGACACGAAGTTCTTGAACAACTGATGGGTGATGTCCAGGTCTTCCTGGAACTTCTCGCGGCCCTTCTCGGTGTTTTCGCCAAACACGGTGAGGGTGCGCTTGTATTCGCCGGCGGTCAGTACTTCAAAGTCTATGTCGTGCTTTTTCAGCAGGCGGTTGACGTTGGGCAACTGCGCCACCACACCGATGGAGCCAAGGATGGCAAACGGTGCGCTGATGATCTTCTCGCCGATGCACGCCATCATGTAGCCGCCGCTGGCCGCAACCTTGTCGATGCACACGGTCAACGGCACGCCCGCCTGGCGAATCCGCGCCAGTTGCGACGACGCCAGGCCGTAGCTGTGTACCATGCCGCCGCCGCTTTCCAGGCGCAGTACCACTTCGTCCTTGGGCGTGGCCAGGCTCAGCAATGCGGTGATTTCATGGCGCAGGCTCTCGGTGGCCGAGGCCTTGATGTCGCCGTCGAAATCCAGCACGAATACCCGTGGCTTGGCCTCAGGGGCCTTCTTGCCCTTCTTCTTTTCGGCTTTGCTTTCGGACTTGCGCAGGGCTTTGAGCTGGTCCTTGTCGAGCAGGGTCGACTCCAGGCGCTCACGCAACCCCTTGTAGAAATCATTCAGTTTGCTGACGTGCAACTGGCCGGCGGACTTGCGACGGCCTTTGCTGCGCAGTGCCGCGAAGCTGATCAGTACCACCAGGATCGCGACCACCAGGGTGACGGTCTTCGCCAGAAAGCTTGCGTATTCAGCCAGAAAATCCATGTGTCTCCTTAAAAATGCACTGCGCCAGGCGCTGATTGCCCAAGCATACCGACGGGACCGCCGGGGAGCCAGTGCTCAAACCGCCAGCAGCGCGGTGCTCTAACGCACTTTTAAAACAAGCGTATGTTTTTTCATTGACAGCTCGAAGCCATCCTCATAACCTCGCCAGACTTTCAACGTACCGGGAAAACGGACGTGGGCAGCATCTATCTGATTCGACATGGCCAAGCCTCCTTCGGTGCAGACGACTATGACGTGCTGTCGCCCGTCGGCGTGGAGCAGGCGCAAGTACTCGGTCGCCACCTGGCAGACATGGGCCTGGTGTTCGACCGCTGCATAGCCGGCGACCTGCGCCGCCAACAGCACACGGCCACTGCTGCCTTCGATCAATACAGCACCCTCGGCCTGCCTGTCCCTGCTGTGGAAACCGACAGCGCCTTCAACGAATTCGACGCCGACGCGATCATCCGTGCCCTGCTGCCCGACCTGCTCGGCAGCGAACCCGACGCCCTGGAGATCCTGCGCAACGCGGCACAGAACCGCAGCGAGTTCCAACGCATCTTCGCCCTGATCATCGAGCGCTGGCTGGCCGGCACCTATGACACGCCGGGGCTGGAAAGCTGGTTGGGCTTCGTGGAGCGCGTCCAGGGAGGCCTGCAACGCATTCTTGAAGCCGCGGACAACACGCAGAAGATCGCCGTGTTCACCTCCGGCGGCACCATCACCGCCCTGCTCCACCTGATTACCCGGATGCCTGCCGCCCAGGCGTTCGAACTGAACTGGCAAATTGTTAACACCTCGCTCAACCAGCTGAAATTCCGCGGGCGCGAGGTGGCACTGGCTTCCTTCAACAGTCATACCCACTTGCAACTGTTGAAGGCGCCGCAGCTCATCACCTTCCGATGAGTTGTGGCCCACCGTGACCCCAAGGTCACTGGACTCTACCCTAAAGGATCGAAACCATGACTGAAGTAGCTAAAGCCGTAGAAGCAATGAAAGCCAAATTCAACCCAGACGCCGCCAACGGCCTGGACCTGGTATTCGGTTTCCGTATCGACGACACCCAGAACTTCTCGCTGGTGGTGAAGAACAACACCTGCGAACTGCTGGAAGGCGAAAACCCTGAGGCCCAAGTGACCCTGGTCATGGACGGAGAAACCATGAAAGGCATCGTCGACGGCTCCACCGACGGCATGCAGGCCTTCATGAGCGGCAAGCTGCGTACCGAAGGCGACATGATGCTGGCCATGAAGCTGAGCGAGCTGTTCCCTTCCTGATTCACGGGCAATCTTGATCCCTGTGGGAGGGGGCTTGCTCCCGATAGCGGTTTGTCAGTCGCCTCTCAGTTGACTGTCACACCGCTATCGGGGGCAAGCCCTCTCCCACATTGGGTCTGCGGTGGTATTTAGTTCCTGGGTTGCAGCAGTAGCGCCACCAACGCACTCCACCCCGTCTGATGGGACGCGCCCAACCCACGCCCGGTTTCGCCATGAAAATACTCATGGAACAACACCAGGTCACGGCTGGCCGGGTCCGCCTCCAACTGCGCGTACCCGACCATCGAGGGCCGCGAACCGTTTTCGTCACGCAGAAACAAGCGCGTCAGCCGCTGGCTGAGGCTGTCGGCGACGTCCTCCAGGGATGACAGGTAACCACTGCCCGTCGGGTACTCCACCGAGAAGTTATCCGCGTAGTACCGATGAAATTCGCGCAGCGATTCGATCAGCATGTAGTTCACCGGCATCCACAACGGCCCGCGCCAGTTGGAGTTGCCGCCATACAAGCGTGAATCGGATTCCCCCGCCTGGTAACGGGCGCACAGCGTGTTGCCATTCATCTTCAATGCCAGGGGTTGTTCGGCGAACGCCTTGGACAAGGAGCGCACGCCAAACGGCGAGAGAAATTCATCGTCATCCAGCATGCGCCGCAGCAGGTCCTTGGTACGCTCACCGCGCAGCAACGCCAGCAACAGCCGATTGCCCTGCCCCGGTTCATTCCAGCGCGACACCAGCTTGGCCAGGTCCGGCCGATGGCGCATGAAACCCAGCAAGCGCTCGCGCAAGCCTTCGAGGCCTTCATGCTCACGCTGCTCCAGCACCAGCACGGCGAACAACGGCATCAGGCCAACGATGGAGCGCAGGCGCACCGGTTCGTTCTGGCCGTCGGGGCGGTGCAGCACGTCGTAGAAGAACAGGTCCTGCTCATCCCACAGGCCCTCGGCGCTGTCATCGACACGGTTGATGGCACCGGCGATATACAGGAAGTGCTCGAAAAATTTCACCGCGATGTCTACGTACACCCCATTGCGCTTGGCCAGCTCCAGCGCGATCCGCATCAGGTCCAGCGCATAAGCGGCCACCCATGCCGTACCATCGGCCTGGTCCAGCTGGTAACCCGGCGGCAGCGTGGCCGAGCGATCGAACAAGGCGATATTGTCCAACCCCAGGAACCCACCCTGGAACAGGTTGCGCCCCTCGGCATCCTTGCGGTTGACCCACCAGGAAAAATTCAACAGCAGCTTGTGGAAGATCCGTTCCAGGAAGTCCATGTCACCGACGCCGCTCAGCGCCTTGTCCTGCTGATACACGCGCCAGCTGGCCCAGGCATGCACCGGTGGGTTGGCATCATCAAAGCGCCATTCGTAGGCCGGCAACTGGCCGTTGGGGTGCATGAAGCGGTCCTTCACCAGCAACAACAACTGCTGCTTGGCATACCCCGGATCGATCAACGCGATGGCCACGGCCTGAAAGCCCTGGTCCCAGGAGGCGTACCACGGGTATTCCCAGGTGTCGGGCATGGAGAGGATGTCGAAGTTGGACAGGTGCCGCCAATGGGTATTGCGGATATGCAGGCGCTCGGGCGGCGGCGCGGGTTGGGCCGGGTCGCCGTCGAGCCATTGGTTCACGTCGAAATAGTACAGCTGCTTGGACCACAGCAACCCGGCCAGGGCCTGGCGCTGCACGTTGCGCGCGTCTTCATCGGTAATGCCATGTTGCAAGGCGGCATAGAAGTCGTCGGCCTCCTGACGCCGCAGCTCGAACAGCTTGCGGGCGTTGACCTCGGGCGCATCCGTGGGCGCAAAACGCAGATAGAGGGTCTGGCTTTCCAGCCCTGCCAGTTCGAGGATGAAACGCGCGGCCACCTTGGTACCCGAATCGCGGCGGATCGCTGATTGCACAGCATTCACGACGTAATCATTGATGCCGTCCTTGAATGGCCCCGCCGCCGATTGTCCGTCCAGCTTGGAAACGTTGGTCTCGTTCTCACAAAACACCCATTCGACGCCATCCCGGCCCCAGGCACTGAGATGCCGGTCATCCAGCTCATGATGACGGGCCAGCACACGGTCACCGTCCAGCGTCAACCTTGGCTTGGGCGCACCCAAGGTCCAGCTCCAGTCATTGCGCGCCCATACCTGCGGCAGCACGTGCAGGCGTGTCGGTTGGTCGCAGCGGTTGTGCACGGTGACGCGCATGAAAATATCGTCGGGCTGGTGCTTGGCGTATTCGACGCTGATGTCGCAATAGTGGTTGTCTTCAAACACGCCGGTATCGAGGATTTCATACTCGGCATCGCCCAACCCGCGCCGCGCGTTTTCGGCGATCAGGTCGGCATAGGGAAAGGCAGCATGGGGGTATTTGTAGAGCATGCGCATATAGGCATGGCTCGGTACGCCGTCGACGAAAAAGTACAGTTCCTTGACGTCTTCACCGTGGTTGCCCTCGGCGTTGTTCAGGCCGAACAGCCGCTCCTTGAGGATGGCGTCGTGCTCGTTCCACAGCGCGAGGCCCAGGCACCAGCGTTGCGCCCTGTCACTGAAACCGGCCAGGCCATCCTCGCCCCACCGGTAGGCGCGGCTGCGGGCATGTTCATGGGGGAAGTAGGCCCAGGCGTCGCCGTCTGCGCTGTAGTCTTCGCGCACCGTGCCCCATTGGCGTTCGCTCAGGTAAGGGCCCCACTCGCGCCAACGCTCGGCATCCTGCGTCGCCAGGCGCTGGCCTTCGATCGTTTCAAGTATCCGGGTGTCGGGTGTCGCCGTCATTGGGTCCTCCATCGCCTGCCAGGTGCACAGCAGTGTAGAACCCAACGACGTGCGGGGCACATGAAGACTTAGAAGATGGCGTACGTGTAGTTGAAGATCAGGCGGGTTTGGTCCTGGTCGGCGGTGCCGGTGTTCTTGCCGTGATAGGTACCGGTACGCAAGGTGGTACCGAAGCCTTTCAGAGGACCTTCCTGTACGACGTAGTCCAGACGGAAGTCGGCTTCGTTTTCTTTCTGGTCAGGGCCACCGACAACCTTCGACTTGATATCCGAACCGTCCAGGTAAGCCACGGACGCTCGCAAGCCAGGCACGTAGGCCTTGAAGTCATACGAGTACTGGCCAAAGTTGACCTGCTCGCCCGCACGGGAGAACTGGCCAACCACCGCATCGGTAAACAGATAGAAGTCGCTGCCACCGGCACCTTGCGCCTGTGGGTCGGCAAGGCTGCCCTGGTTGACCCACACAAAGCCGCCGTCATCCCCCACACCAATGTGCCCAAGCATCAGGCTGCTGCCGCCCAATTGATAGGTGAACGCCGCACTGTAGGTCTTGTTGTCCACTTCGCCGGCGTGCCTGGCGTAGCCGCCGTTGTTGTTGAACTGATAGCCGGTCTCGCCATTCTTGCCGTCGCTGGAGCTGTCGAAGTAGCGCAGGTCGGTCTTGAACGACTGGTCATTGCCCAAGGGCAGCACGTGGACCAGGCCGACGTAGTTCTGTTTGTAGAAGTCTTGCAGTTGGGCGTAGTAGTACTGAAGCGTCAGGTTTTTTGCGATGACGTTATCGGACGAACCAAACGGTTTGTAGTCCACACCACCGAATTTGAAACTGTCACTGTCGCGTGTCCCACCGGCCACGCTCAGGCCCGTGGAGTTGCTGGAAGCGCGGCCTTCGACGCGATTCAGCTCACCACCGGTGAAGGTCACGTTGGGAATGTCGTTCGAGGTCAGGATGCCACCGTCAAAGGTTTGCGGGGCAACGCGGCTGTCGTTCGACACCAGGATAGGCAGGATCGGCGCCAAGCCACCACCGACGTGCAACTCGGTCTGGGAGATACGGAATTTCACGTTACCCGCGGCACGACCGAATGAGTCGGCAGGCTCGGTGCCGTTGTTCTTGGTCGGGAAGAAGCTGTTGCCGTTACCCGACAGGCCGGCGCCCGCAGTGTGGCCGTCGCCACCGTCCAGGCGCAGGGCGCCGAAGGCCATGACGTCAAAACCCACACCAACGGTGCCCTGGGTGAAACCGGATTTGTAGTCAAAGCGCAGCGCTGTCGCGGCTTCGCGCAGATCGTTGTTGGTCCCCGAGCGGTTATCCGCGCTGTAGTACATGGTCCGCGAACTGACGGACGCATGGCTGTCTTCGAGAAAGCCGCTATGACCATTGCCGGTTCCCAGGGAACCGAGTCCAAAATCATCGGCGTATGCCTGTTGTGCAAGAACGGCGGCGGTGATCGACAGCGCCAGTGTAGAAATTTTCATTAACTGCGGCCCCTAAATGTTTTTTTATATGTGCGATGTGCGAAATGACGTTTTCATCCTTACAAACGTGACGATTCTTTCACGCCGGCCGGGGCGGACTCCGTGAAGAATTAGTTAGGAAAAACCCTGGAAAATGAAATTTATCCGTTGCTGATTTTTGTCATATTCACGTCATCTCATTCATTTGCAGAATGAAGTCCAGAGGAATCTTCGTTTGCAAGCCTGCCTGCCGCTCAACAAAATCCAGGCAAAGGCCACCCTCATCGCCATAGCCATCAGGAATTTTTCTATGCACACCACCGCACATGTCAGCCCCGACGAGATCCGCAAGGGCTTTTCCAAGGCCATGTCCGATATGTACCGAGATGAAGTTCCGCTGTACGGCGCGCTGATGACGCTGGTGGCCGAGATCAACGCCCGCGTGCTCGACAGCGACCCGGGCCTGGCGCAGCAATTGCAGCGCACCGGGGAAATCCAGCGCCTGGACATGGAGCGCCACGGTGCCATCCGCCTGGGCACCGCCGCGGAACTGGCCACCATCAGCCGCATGTTCGCGGTGATGGGCATGCAGCCGGTGGGTTACTACGACCTGACCCCGGCCGGCGTGCCGGTGCACTCCACCGCGTTTCGCGCGGTGCATGAAAGTGCGCTGCAAACCAGCCCGTTCCGCGTGTTCACCTCGCTGCTGCGCCTGGAGCTGATCGAAAATCCCGACCTGCGCGCCTTCGCTGAAAGCGCCCTGGCCAAGCGTTCGATCTTCACCCCCGCGGCCCTCGCCCTGATCGAGCAAGCGGAACAGGACGGTGGCCTCGGCGCAGCGGATGCCGACGCATTCATCCGCGAGGCCCTGGAGACCTTCCGCTGGCACCACACCGCCACCGTGACCGCCGCGCAGTACCAGCAACTCAGCGACCAGCACCGCCTGATCGCCGACGTGGTGGCGTTCAAGGGCCCGCACATCAACCACCTGACCCCGCGCACCCTGGACATCGACCAGGTCCAGGCCGCCATGCCTGGCAAGGGCATTACCCCCAAGGCAGTGATCGAAGGCCCGCCGCGCCGCCGCTGCCCGATCCTGCTGCGCCAGACCAGCTTCAAGGCCCTCGATGAAGCCATCGCGTTCACCGACGCCCAAGGCAGCCACAGCGCGCGTTTCGGTGAAATTGAACAACGCGGCGTCGCGCTGACGCCCAAAGGTCGCGCCCTGTACGACCAACTGCTGAACGCTGCCCGCGATGAACTCGGCGCATTCCCGAACGAATCCAACGCCGAGCGTTATGTGCAATTGATGGAACAGCACTTCCAGGCCTTCCCCGATGACCACACGCAGATGCGCGAGCAAGGCCTCGCGTACTTCCGCTACTTCGTCACCGACAAGGGCCTGGCGGCACGCGGCCAGGCCGACCAGCCGCGCACGCTGGAAGCATTGGCCAGCGCCGGTCACGTGGCGGTAGAGCCGTTGGTATATGAAGATTTTCTGCCGGTGAGTGCGGCGGGGATCTTTCAATCAAACCTGGGGGATGCGGCGCAGAGTCACTACGCGGCTCATTCGAACCAGGCTGAATTCGAGAAGGCACTGGGGCGCCAGACGATTGATGAGTTGAAGTTGTATGAGGAGACGCAGCAGCGTTCGATGGATGCCTGCACCCAGGCACTGCTGGCATGAAATTAAGCGCCCACCCGGCCCATCAGCGCAATCCTGCGCCGCAACGGTCCCCGGAGCCGGGAGGGCGAGGGCATCATAGGTAGCGGGGATCGGGATGTCTTCCAGTCAATTCTGAAAAAATGTGCAAGGGAGCGATTGGCTCGCTCCCTCATTGAACGGATCGCCCGTTACTTCAGCAAATCCTTGATCTCATCTTTAACCAACAAGCGTCTTTCCTTCAGCTTCTTTATCTCGTCATCGCTGCCGGCTGCCTTTTCAGCGTTCACCACCAATTCGTCAACATTGTTGTATTTATCAAACAGCGCGTTCAAACGGGCATTTTGTGCCCGGCGCCCGTCGACTTCGTCCTTGCTCAACCCCAAGTCCTGATACAGGTCGTGTTTCACTGGCATGGCCTACCTCCGCAAGTTGATCAATGGCTACGCCCTTGAAGCTAGCCCATTCCAAGGGGTCTTGTCATGTTTGCCGGCAAACCAGTCCCGTTCGTCGCAACCTGGGCAATGGGATCAAACCTTTGCCGCGCCCTGCCCTCCACTGTAGATCGCCACTTGAGGGAGACCGGTTCATGAATCAAGCTGCCAGCGCTGTCGACACCCAATGCATCAACACCCTTCGTACCCTGGCCATGGACGCCGTTCAAAAGGCCAACTCCGGCCATCCGGGCACGCCCATGGGCCTGGCGCCGGTCGGGTATACCTTGTGGAGCCGCTTCCTGCGCTATCACCCCCAGCACCCCGACTGGCCTGGCCGTGACCGCTTTGTGTTATCCGTCGGCCATGCATCGATGTTGCTGTACTCATTGCTGCACTTGGCGGGCGTGGTGGAGATGGACGCCGAGGGCAAGCGTACCGGGCACGCCGCGATCAGTCTGGACGATATCAAGCAGTTTCGGCAGGCGGGCTCCAAGACCCCTGGGCACCCGGAATACCGTATGACCACCGGGGTCGAGACCACCACCGGCCCCCTGGGCCAGGGCTGCGCCAACAGCGTCGGGATGGCAATGGCCGAGCGCTGGCTGGCCACGCGCTTCAATCGCGAAGAAAAAACACTGTTCGATTACAACGTGTACACCTTGTGCGGCGACGGCGACATGATGGAGGGCATCAGTGGCGAAGCGGCATCGATGGCCGGGCATTTGAAGCTGGACAAGCTGTGCTGGATCTATGACAACAACACCATCAGCATCGAGGGCCACACTGAGCTGGCATTCAGCGAAGACGTGATCAAGCGCTTCCAGGCCTATGGCTGGCATACCCTGCACGTGACCGATGCCAATGACTTGCAAGCCCTGACCAATGCCCTGGAGACCTTCCATTGCAACCGGGGCGCGCCGACCCTGATCGTGGTCGACAGTGTGATCGGCTATGGCTCGCCCCATAAGCACAACACCGCCGCCGCCCATGGTGAACCCTTGGGTGAGGAGGAAATCCGCCTGACCAAGGCCGCCTATGGCTGGCCACAGGATGCAAGCTTCCTGGTACCCGATGAAGCCTGCACGGCGTTGCGTGATGCGTTGCTTGAGCGCAGCGAGCCACTGTATGAAAAATGGCTCGAACACCTTTCGCTGCTCGAACAGTATGAGCCCGAGCTGGCCGACGAATTGCACCGCATGCGTGCCGGGCAAATGCCGGAACACTGGCAGAAGCACTTGCCCCACTTCGACAGCGATGCCAAGGGCATCGCCAGCCGTGCCGCCGGCGGCGAAGTATTGAATGCGTTTGCCCAGCAAATCCCCTGGCTGCTCGGCGGCTCGGCGGACTTGTCGCCGTCGACCAAGACCAACCTCACCTTCGACGGTGCCGGGCGTTTCAGTGCCGACGACTACAGCGGGCGCAACCTGCATTTCGGCATCCGCGAACACGCCATGGGCGCGATTGCCAATGGCATGGCGCTGTCGTATTTGCGGCCGTATACCTCGACATTCCTGGTGTTCAGCGACTACATGAAACCGCCGATCCGCCTGGCGGCAATCATGGAGTTGCCGGTGATATTCGTGTTTACCCATGACTCGATCGGCGTCGGTGAAGACGGCCCGACCCACCAGCCCATCGAGCATCTGACCCAACTGCGCGCCACGCCGGGGTTGCTGACCCTGCGCCCGGGTGACGCCAATGAAACCCTGGAGCTGTGGAAAGTCGCCCTGGCGCAAACCCATCGGCCGAGCTGCGTGGTGTTGTCGAGACAGCCACTGCCGACGCTGGATCGCAGTAAATATGCGGCGGCGTCCGGCGCGGCCAAAGGCGCGTATGTGTTGGCGGGGGCTGAAGCGCCGGATGTCATCCTGATCGCGACGGGCAGTGAAGTCAGCCTTGCCGTGGAGGCTTATGAACAGCTCAAGGCTGAAGGGATTGCCGCGCAAGTGGTTTCAATGCCCAGTTGGGAGCTGTTCGAAGACCAGGACCAGGCTTATCGCGACAGCGTGCTGCCGCCGGCCGTGAAGGCCAGGGTCGTGGTGGAACAGGCCGGCCCCCTGGGCTGGGATCGCTATGTCGGCCAGACCGGCGCCAAGGTGGTGATGAACAGCTTCGGCGCGTCGGCACCGCTGGCGAAGCTGCAGGAGAAGTTCGGGTTTACTACAGAGAACGTGGTGAAACAGGCCAGGGCGCAGATCCAACTGACGCAACGCTGAGCAAAATGTGGGCGGCCCCACGGCCTCCTGTGGCGAGCGGGCTTGTTGTGGCGAGCGGGCTTGCCCTAATGCCGTTCAGTTAAGGCTTTTTTGTAGGAGCGAGCTTGCTCGCGAAAAACTCACAGGCGCCGCGTTGATTCAGGAAACACGCGTTATCGTTGACGTTTTTCGCGAGCAAGCTCGCTCCTACAGAAGGCGATGTACTCTTAACTGAACGGCATTAGGGCAAGCCCGCTCGCCACAGCAAGCCCGCTGGCCACAGTTACAGTGTTCCTCCTTAACTGAACGGCATCAGGGCAAGCCCGCTCACCACAAAAATGCGCTCGAAGCGTCGCTCCGCCCCTCCCGCATTCAGGGCAGTTCCTTGGCAAGGAACGGCGCGGTGCGGCTCTTCTTGCTCCTGGCCACCTTCTGCGGTGCGCCGCTGGCGACTACCTTGCCGCCCATGTCCCCTGCCCCCGGCCCGATATCGATCACCCAGTCACTCTGGGCCACCACGCGCATTTCATGCTCCACCACAACCACCGTATGCCCGGCGTCCACCAACTGATTGAGCTGGCTGAGCAAGCGGTCGACATCCCGTGGATGCAAGCCGGTGGTCGGCTCATCCAGCACATACAGGGTGGCGCCACGGGCATTGCGTTGCAGTTCAGTGGCGAGCTTGATGCGTTGCGCTTCACCCCCCGACAGTTCAGTCGCCGGTTGGCCCAGGCGCAAGTAACCCAGGCCGATATCACGCAGTACGTGCAGCGAACGCAGGACGCCCGGTTGTTCGGCAAACACGTCCACCGCCTGCTCCACGGTCAGCCCCAGCACTTGCGCAATGTTCAGGCCTTGCCATTGGATCGCCAGGGTTTCGGGGTTGTAGCGCGCCCCATGGCACGTCGGGCAGGGGGCATACACGCTGGGCATGAACAGTAATTCAACGCTGACAAACCCTTCGCCCTCGCAATGCGCGCAGCGGCCCTTGGCGACGTTGAACGAGAACTGCCCGGCATCGTAATGGCGCTTCTTCGCCGCCGGCGTGGCGGCGAACAGTTTGCGCACGTTGTCGAACAGCCCGGTGTAGGTCGCCAGGTTGGAACGCGGGGTACGGCCGATGGGCTTCTGGTCAACCTGCACCAGACGGCGCAGGTGTTCCAGCCCGGCGCTGATATGCCCGCCACTGGTTTGCGGCGCGTCATCTTCCAGGCTGCGTTCCTCGTCATTGTCCGGCACGCGGCCCAGGCCGCTGCCGACCAGTTCCAGCAACGCCTGGCTGACCAGGCTGGACTTGCCCGAGCCAGAAACACCGGTCACCGCCGTGAAACAACCCAGAGGGAACGCCACGCTCAAGTCATTGAGGTTATTGCGCGTCACGCCTTCGAGCTGCAACCAACCCTGGGGTGGACGTTGCGACGCCGTCGACGGGCGCCGCTCGGCAAACAGGTACTCGCGGATCTGCGACGCCTCGACCGCCGCCAAGCCGGCGGGTGGCCCGCTGTACAACACTTGCCCGCCATGTTCACCCGCCGCCGGGCCGACGTCGATCAGCCAGTCAGCGCGGCGCATGGTTTCCAGGTCATGTTCCACCACAAACAATGAGTTGCCCGCCGCTTTCAAACGTTCAAGCGCGGTGAACAACGCCTCACCGTCCGCGGGATGCAGCCCGGCCGACGGCTCATCCAACACATAGATCACACCAAACAACTGTGAGCCCAATTGGGTCGCCAGGCGTAAGCGCTGCAACTCCCCGGACGACAAGGTCGGCGTGCTGCGCTCCAGGGACAGATACCCCAGGCCCAGTTCGATCAAGGTGCTGACCCGCTCCAACAGGTCCTGGGCAATGCGCTGGGCAGCCAGGCGCTTTTCCACCGACAGCTTCATTGTGTCCTGCCCCGCCGCCACCGGCCGCAGCAGCTCGGCCAGTTGTACCAGCGACAGTTGCGACAACTCACCGATATCCACCCCGGCAAACTTTACCGACAACGCTGCCTGGGTCAGCCGCTTGCCAGCGCACAACGGGCAGGCACTGCCTTGCATAAATTGCGCGACGCGCTTTTTCATCAGCGCGCTTTGGGTGTGGGTGAAGGTGTGCAGGATGTAGCGCCGCGCACCACTGAAAGTGCCTTGGTAACTCGGCTCCAGCTTGCGTTTGAGCGCGTCGCGCGTCTGCTCCGGGGTGAAGCCGGCATACACCGGCACGGTCGGGGTTTCTTCGGTGAACAAAATCCAGTCGCGCTGCTTTTTCGGCAGGTCGCGCCAGGGAATGTCGACGTCATAACCCAGGGTCACCAGGATGTCGCGCAGGTTCTGGCCTTGCCATGCCAGCGGCCAGGACGCCACGGCGCGCTGGCGAATGGTCAGCGACGGATCGGGCACCATCAGCGCCTCGGTCACTTCATACACACGGCCCAGGCCATGGCATTGCGGACAGGCGCCCTGGGGCAGGTTCGGCGAAAAGTCTTCGGCATACAGCATCGCCTGGCCCGGCGGATAGTGGCCGGCGCGGGAATACAGCATGCGGATCAGGCTGGACAAGGTCGTCACGCTGCCCACCGACGAACGCGCACTCGGCGTACCGCGCTGCTGTTGCAGGGCCACAGCCGGAGGCAAGCCTTCGATGGAGTCCACATCGGGTACGCCGACCTGGTCGATCAGGCGCCGTGCATAGGGCGCCACCGACTCGAAATAGCGGCGCTGGGCCTCGGCGTACACCGTGGAAAAGGCCAGCGACGACTTGCCCGAACCCGACACCCCGGTAAACACCACCAGGGCATCCCGTGGAATGTCCACATCGACATTGCGCAGGTTATGTTCGCGGGCGCCGCGAACCCGGACAAACCCGGGCCGTTGAGCAGTGAGCGGAGGGAGGGTGCGCTGTGAAGTCATGGTCAACCTTGTCATGGGCAGGTCCTGGTTCGGAGCCTGCCGGGCGGGGGCTCGTTCAATCGGTCTGAGCCACACGGGCGGTAAGCACGCTGCGCAACCGTTGCGTCAGGGCTTCGGGGCTGTAGGGTTTGCTCAGCAGATGAATGTCGGCACTGAGCAGGTGGTTGGTGGAGAGAATGTCGCGGGTATGTCCCGAGGTGAATAGCACCGCCACCGGCGGTTGCTGGGCGCGGGCCCAGTCCGCCAGGTCGGTACTTTTGACGCGGCCGGGCATCACCACGTCGGTAAAAATAAGATCGGGGCGCATTCCGTCCAACAGCCTCTGCATCGCCCGGTCGCCGTCTTCAGCGGTCAGCACGGTATAGCCAGCCTGTTCCAGCAGCTCCACGACGGTCACTCGCACGCCCTCGTTGTCCTCCACCACCAGAATGGTCTCTTGACCTGCGGCATGGGATACCGGCTCGGGTTCGATCTCCTGGCACTCCTCGCCCAAGCTGCGCGGGAAATACATTTGCACCACGGTGCCCTTGCCTTCCTCGCTCCACACCTCGACATGGCCGCCACTTTGCCGGACAAACCCGAACACCATGCTCAGGCCCAGGCCCGTACCGTGACCATCGCGCTTGGTGGTAAAGAACGGCTCGAACACCCGCGACAGAATCGACGCCGGCATACCCACGCCGATATCCGTGACCGCCAGGCGCACATACTCGCCGGGCTGCAGGCTTTTACCGACGCAATCCTTGGGGTTGAGGATGATATTTTCGCCGGTGATGCGAATCACGCCCTCGCCTTTCATGGCATCCCGGGCATTGATCGCCAGGTTCAGCAGTGCGTTTTCCAGTTGGTTGCGGTCGACGTGGATGCACCAGGAATCCTGGGGCAGTTGCACATCGACATGGATGGTTTCACCCAATGCACGTTGCAACAATTCGCCCAGACCGGCGTAGATGCGCTGCGGGTTGTAGACCGCCGGTGACAGCGGTTGGCGACGCGCAAACGCGAGCAATTGCGAGGACAGCTTGGCACCGCGCTCCACCGCCGCAATGGCAGCGTTGACACGTCGCTGCACCTGAGGGTTTTCCGGCTCATGGCGGGCCAACAGGTGCAAGTTGCCGGCGATCACTTGCAGCAGGTTATTGAAGTCGTGAGCCACGCCACCGGTCAGGCCGCCAATGGCTTCGAGTTTTTGCGACTGGCGCAGTTGCTCTTCGGCGACAGAGCGCGCCTGCACTTCGGCGGCAACGCGCTGCTCCAGGTTGTGGGTCAGCTCCTGGCGCAAGCGCTCGGAAATCACATGGGCGGTGGTCTCCACCACGATCGCCAAGACCCCGGCCGGCTGCTGGTCATCTCCGGCGACCGGGCTGTAATACAGGTCCAGCCATACGTTTTCCGGCTGGCCGTTGCGCAGCAACACCAGCTCCTTGTTGTGATAGGACAAAGTGCCACCCGCCAGGCAAGTGTCCACGACATGCCGATTGAAGTCGGCGACTTCCGGCCAGCCCAGCTCCACCGGCGTGCCCAGCAAATACGGATGACGGCCACCGGCAAACACGGAATAGCTGTCGTTGTAGATCATGTAGCCGGCCGGCCCCCACAGCATCACCATGGGCACGGGCGACGCCAGCATCATCTGCACGGTGCAGGCCAGGCTGGTGGACCAGCGATCCAGCGGGCCCAGGTCGGTGTGCGACCAGTCGAAGGCACGGATTCGCTGGGCCATTTCACCGCCCCAGCCTTCACAGCCGTGGGTGTTGGATAAAAAAGGCATCGATAGGCTCTTGGTGCAGAGAAACATTGATCGGTGGTGCAGTTCCACTGATAAAAACTTGGAGCCTGACTGTAATAAATCGTTTCATTGCATATAGCTCATCCGTCGTGAACTGGGCAACTCCCCTCAGTGAAAATCCCGGCTGCGCACAGGAATGCCGTCCAACAGCGGCGTCAGGTCGGTCAGGCGCCCGGCGATCAGGTGCCGTACCTCGCCCACCGCTTCCCAGCGCCCGTCCACCTTGAGTAGCCGCGAATTCACCAAGGCTGCGCGCTGGCGTTCTGCCAGATCGCGCCACACCACCACGTTCAGATTGCCGAACTCATCTTCCAGGGTGACGAAGGTCACGCCGCTGGCGGTGCCGGGGCGCTGGCGACCGGTCACCAGCCCGGCGACACTGACATTGCGCCCATGCTCCACCGCCAGCAGTTCGTTCGAGCTGCGACAGCGCCGCTTGCGCAGCTCATCACGCAGCAACGCTAACGGATGGGGGCCGAGGGTGGTGCCGACCGTGACGTAATCGGCCTGCAAGTCCTCACCCACCGTGGGCACCGGCAACGCCACCCGCGCTTCATCGGGGCTGGGCAAGCCGGCAAATAACCCAAGTTGCTTGTGCACCCCCGCCACATCCCAGCGTGCCTGGTGCCGGTTGCCGGCCAACGCGCGCAAGGCACCGGCATCCGCCAGCAAGGCCTCGGCGCGGGCGTCCAGCCCGGCGCGTTCGTCGAGATCGGCCACATCGCTGAAGACGCGGTGCTGGCGGGCCGCTTCGATACGCCGCCCATCCTCTTCGCGAAACCCGGAAATCATACGCAAGCCCAGGCGGATCGCCGGTTGCTGGCCGTCGATGGGTTCCAGGCTGCACTCCCAGTCACTGGCCTGCACGTCTACCGGACGAATCTGCAAGCGATGGCGGCGGGCGTCCTGCAGGATCTGGTCCGGGCTGTAGAACCCCATGGGCCAGCTGTTGATCAGCGCACAGGCGAACGCCGCCGGCTCATGGCATTTGAGCCAGCAACTGGCGTAGGTCAGCAAGGCGAAACTGGCCGCGTGGGACTCGGGGAACCCGTAGCTGCCAAAGCCCTTGATCTGCTCGAAGATCTGCGCGGCAAAGGCTTCGCTGTAGCCATTTTTCAGCATGCCGTTGCGCAGGCGCACTTGATGGGGTTCCAGCCCGCCGTGACGTTTCCAGGCGGCCATGGAACGGCGCAACTGGTCGGCCTCGCCGGGGGTATAGTCGGCGGCGACGATGGCGATTTGCATCACCTGCTCCTGGAACAGCGGCACGCCCAATGTTCGTTCCAACACCGTCTTGAGCTGCGGCGACGGATAGGTGGTGGGCTCTTCTTTGTTACGCCGACGCAGGTACGGATGCACCATGCCGCCCTGGATCGGCCCAGGGCGCACGATGGCAACCTCGATCACCAGGTCATAAAAGTTCTGCGGCTTGAGCCGGGGCAACATCGACATTTGCGCCCGCGACTCGATCTGGAACACACCGATGGTGTCGGCCTTGCTGATCATTGCGTAGGTGGCCGGGTCTTCCTTGGGGATCGTCGCCAACGACAGGTCGCGGTGGCGATGGCGGCGCAGCAGGTCGAAACAACGGCGGATCGCGCTGAGCATGCCCAAGGCGAGGATATCCACCTTGAGCAGGCCAACGGCGTCGAGGTCATCCTTGTCCCACTGGATGATCGTGCGATCGGCCATGGCGGCATTTTCCACCGGCACCAACGTATCCAGCGGGTGTTCGGAAATCACGAAACCACCGGGGTGCTGGGACAGGTGCCGGGGGAAGCCGATCAGTTGCCGGGTCAACGTAAGTACCCGGCGCAACGCTGGGCTTTCAGGGTCGAAACCACTTTCACGCAGGCGCTCCAGCAGCGGTGCCTCATCACTCCAGCGCCCGCAGCATTCGGCCAGGGCGTTGACCTGGTCGGGCGGCAACCCCAGGGCCTTGGCCACGTCGCGCACCGCGCCGGCTGCGTGGTAACTGCTGACCACCGCCGTGAGGGCCGCGCGCGTACGGCCATAGCGCTGGAACACGTATTGCAGCACTTCTTCGCGGCGTTCGTGTTCGAAGTCCACGTCGATGTCCGGCGGCTCATTGCGCTCCTTGGACAGGAAGCGCTCGAACAGCATGTTCATCAGGCTCGGGTTGATCTCGGTAATGCCTAAAGCAAAACACACCGCCGAGTTGGCCGCCGAGCCGCGCCCCTGGCACAGGATCGAACGGCTACGGGCGAAGCGCACGATGTCATGCACCGTGAGGAAATAGCTTTCGTAGCCCAGCTCACTGATCAACTGCAGCTCGTGGTTGATCTGCTGCAAGGTCTTGGCATCGACACCCTCTGGCCAGCGCTGGGCAATGCCTTCTTCGGTGAGGGTGCGCAGCCAGGTTTTCGCGCTTTGGCCTTCGGGCACCAGTTCGCGCGGGTATTGGTAGCGCAACTGGCCGAGGTCGAAGGTGCAGCGGCGGGCAATCGCCTGGGTTTCGTCGAGCAAGGCTTGCGGGTACAACGCGGCCAAGGCCTCCAGGCTGCGCAAATGCCGCTCGCCATTGGGGTGCAACCGCGTACCCGCTTCGGCCACCGGCACGTGATAGCGGATGGCGGTCATGGTGTCTTGCAGGGCGCGGCGGCCGCGCGCATGCATATGCACATCGCCGCAAGCCACTGCGGGAAGTTGCAGGCTGGCGGCCAGGTGCAGGCGTTGCTCCAGGAGGCGCGCATCGTCCTGGCCACAATGCAGATGCACCGCCAGCCACAGGCGCTCGGCGAAGGTGCGGCGCAACCATTGGATCGAGGCCTGGGTGTCGCTGTCTGCGGCGACCCATAGCGCCAGTAACCCAGGCAGGGGTTGCTCGAAGTCCTCTTGCAGCAGGCGATAGCGCCCCTTTTCCGCCCGCCGTCGGGCCAGGGTGATCAAACGGCACAAGTGCTGGTAGCCGCTGAGGTTTTCCACCAGCAGCACCAGCTTCGGGCCGTTTTCGATGCGCATCTCGCTGCCGATAATCAACGGCAACTCCACCGCCTTAGCCGCCTGCCAGGCCCGCACGATACCCGCCAGGGTGCATTCGTCGGTGATCGCCAGCGCGCTGTAGCCCTGGCGCTTGGCCCGCTCGAACAACTCCAGCGCGCTGGAGGCGCCGCGTTGGAAACTGAAGTTGGACAGGCAGTGCAGTTCGGCGTAGCTCATGCTTGCAGCTCACGGTGGGAAGGTGGCGACAGCCTGCGGTGGTTCATGCGAACCAGCCTTGCAGCCACAACCCATCGTGTTGCCCCACGGTGCGGTAGGCCCAGCCTTGCTGGCCGGCGCGGGTCTGGATCAGGTAGTAGTCGCGACGGATATCGGCGCCATCCCACCAGCCGGATTCGATACGCTCCGGCCCCATCAAGACCTGCACGCCCTGCTCGGCCAGCAAGATCGGTTCGTTGAGCAACCAGCCGGGGCGCTGCACCTTGTCCAGGCTTGGGCACGGGCGGCTGTCGGCGGCCGCTTGCCAGGCGCATTCGGGGCGGTGGTCGGCGTGAAAACGCAGGCCTTGCACCGCATCATCCCCCAGCCGTGCACGCAAGCGTTCGCGCAACTGTTCCCAGGGCAGGGTCTGCTGCGGGCGGTCGTCGAACAGGTCCTTGCGCTGCGGCACGAACACCGGCAGGTCCTGGGCCACCAGGCGAAAGCCGCGCACCGGTGACGTGACCTGCACGTGCTCGAGGCGACCGCGGGCCAGTTCGAAGAGCATCGCCGGCTCACGTTCGGCGCTGAGCAGGCCAACCTTGATCACGCTGTCCGGCGCCTGGGCGTGCTCCAGGTGCAGGTCAAAACGCTGTACGCCGCTGTCGCGGCCGCAGAGGAAAGCCGACAGGTCACCGGTCAGCCGGCGTAAGGGGAATAGCAACGCCTGGTGGGATTGCACGTCGAAGTTCAGCTCGATGCGTACATCGAAGCGGTCCGGCGGTTGATAGAACGCCAGGGCCAGCGGCCGGTATCCGCCAAGAGCATCCAGGTGCTTGAGCACGCTGGCCTCAAAGCGCCGCGCCAGGGTATGCCGGGGCAACGCCTGCACTTGGGCCAAGGTGCGCAGGCCCATGCGCGACAAGGCCATGGCGGCCTGCGGCTCGAGGCCGGTGCGGTCGATAGGCAACGGCGCCAGGGCCTGCATCAAGGCGTCATCGTCTACGGCCAACCCATCGTAGAGATTGGCCAGCACGCGCGCCGCCGACGGGTTGGGCGCGGCGACGATGCGGTGACGAAAGCCCAGCTCGTTCAGTTCCTTGCGCAAGCGCGCTTCGAAACGCGGCCATGGCCCGAACAGCCCCAGGCTCGATTCGATTTCAAACAGCAGCGCGCGGGGGTAGAACACACTGACCTGGGAACTGAACTGGTAGGCCCAGGCCGCGAGAAACTGCTGCCAACGCTCGATCTCCACCGGGTCGTACTCGGCGCAGGCAAAACCCTTGGCCAGGGCCTGCGCCGCCGTCAGCGACTGGCCGGGGCGCAGGCCCAATGCACGGGCGGCCGCGTTGACGGTTTGCAACACGCGCCGCTGCGGCGTACCGGCCAGTAACGCCAAGGGCTGATCCGCCTCGGGATGCAGGCGCTGCACCCCGTCCAGCGCCAATTGCGGGAAGACAATACACACCCAGCGCATATCAACCTCAGTGCCCGGCCAGCGCAATCGGCGCCGGATGAGCAAGCCCGCCTCGACACTTGAGCACCCGCACTTGCGCGGGCTTGGCCTCCACGGCCAGGCGCAGGGCCGCAGGCGACGCATTGATCGCCTCGCTCAAGGCGCGCCAGGCAAACGCCAGGGTCTGCCCGGTTTCGGCCGCCACCTGCAAACGGCGCAATGCCCGGTCATCGGCCTTGCGCGGCCAGCACAACACGGCGCCGCAACTGCCGGAACGCAGGCACTGCTCCACCGCCCACAAGGCGTCGCGCTCTTCGGCCTGGACCACCGAAAGCTGACGCAAATCCACCCCGGCGTTCTGCCAGGCGTGGGGGTACGGCGTGTAGGGCGGCGCCACCAGCACAATGCGTTCCCCGGCGGCCGATAAGCGCGCCAGGGTGGGCAGCACCAGTTGCAACTCGCCCACACCGTCCTTGGCCATGAGGATTTCGCTCAGGGCCGACTCCGGCCAGCCGCCCGTGGGCAGCACCGCATCCAGCGCCGCCAGCCCCGTGGGGTGCACACTGGCCGGAGGCACGGCGGGCCGGCCCTTCCAGACGCGGCCGCCATTGAACAGCGAGTCCAGTGCTACGACGGCGCCCATCAGCCTTGCCTCACCAGGCCGCAGAACACCCCTTCGATAGCCAGGTCCTGGTCGGGGCCTACCACGATGGGTTGATACGCCGGGTTGCGGGGCAGCAGGCGGACATGGTCGCCGTGACGTTCGAAGCGTTTGATGGTGACTTCACCGTCCAGGCGCGCGACCACAATCTGGCCGTTCAACGCTTCGGCGCTGCGACGCACGCCGACCAGGTCACCGTCGAGGATGCCGTCTTCGATCATCGAATCGCCCTGGACCCGCAGCAGGTAATCCGGGGTTTTCGCAAAGGTGGCAGGGTCGAGTTGCAGGCGGTTGTGGACTTCGGCATCGGTGCCGATGGGCAAGCCTGCAGCGACTCGACCGAGAACGGGGACGTCCAGCCATTCGGGGCGGGCGGGTTGGTTGAGCAAGCGAATACCACGGGCCTGGTTGGGGTTGACCTCGATGAAGCCGGCTTCAGTCAGGGCCACCACATGTTTGCGTGCGACGCTGCGGGAGGCGAAGCCAAACGCCTCGGCGATCTCGGCGAGGCTGGGGGGTTGGCCTTGCTGCGCGATGCGGTCGCGAATGAAGGTCAGGATGGCGGTACGGCGGGGGGTCAGGTTTGTCATGGAGTACATTTGTACTCCTGCGGGAAATTTCTGACAATAGCCGGTAGTCGGGGGGAGTGTTAGTGGAGGCATCTGGTGGCTGACCCACCGCCATCGGGGGCAAGCCCCCTCCCACATTTTTTACCGAGTACACCAGTCATAACTCCGGTCGGCTCCAAGGCAGCCAAAGCCAGAGCAAAAGCAGACTCAGATTTACCTGATGCATGCAGATCCAAATGTGGGAGGGGGCTTGCCCCCGATGGCGGTGGTGAAGCCATAGATGCATCCACTGACACTCCCTCATCGGGGGCAAGCCCCCTCCCACATTTTACCGAGTACACCAGGCACAGCACGGGTTGGCTCCAAGGCAGAAAAAGCTAGAACAAAACCAGATTGAGGTTTACCTGATGTATGCAGATCCAAATGTGGGAGGGGGCTTGCCCCCGATGGCGGTGGGTCAGCCATAGATGCATCCACTGACACTCCCTCATCGGGGGCAAGCCCCCTCCCACATTTTCAACCGAGATCTCCTCACCAGCCCTCTTTCAACATCCGCAACTCCAAATGCTGCAGCAACATAATGGTCTTCCCATCCACAATCTCCCCCCTCGCCACCATCGCCAGCGCCCGCTCAAACCCCAGCTCCAGCACCTCGATATCCTCCCCCTCCTCTTCGAGCCCGCCGCCGGTCCCTACCCGATCCCCCGCCTGGTACTCACCGATAAAAAAGTGAATCCGCTCCGTCACCGACCCCGGGCTCATGAACGCTGCGTAGATCTTCTCTACGTGCCCCACCCGATACCCCGTCTCTTCCTCGGCTTCCAGGCGAATGCGCTCTTCTGGGCTGGCGTTGTCCAGCAACCCGGCCGCCGCTTCGATCAGGTAACCGTGGTAATCGTTGACGAAGGTGGGCATGCGGAACTGACGAATCAGCAGCACCGTGCGCTGTGTGCGGTTGTACAGCAGGATGGTCGCGCCATTGCCCCGGTCGTACACCTCGCGGGTCTGGGCCTGCCAGCTGCCATCCCGGCGGCGCAGGTCGAAGCTGTACTTCTTCAAAACATACCAATTGTCAGAGAGGGTCTCTTCGGCAGTGATGCGAACGGGACTGTTATCCATGGTCAGGCCTTAGCTCAAAGGAGCGTGAGCATGTCGTGATGGCAACACCAGCGTCAAGCGCGTCGCATACCGCTACAATCGCGCGCGGGCGGGGATGGACTTTGTCGCGCTGCTCCTGGGCAATGGGGTATTGCTGCTCAGCGCGGCGATGAACTGGACCGCCTGGACCTGCTCGCACCGGGTTTCCTCAGCGTGAGTATCGGGATCGTGACCACCCGCACCGCAGGCGATGACCTTTCGCACTTGCTGTCCCAGGCCGACCAGGCGCTGTACCTGGCCAAGGCGCGGGGGCGTAATCGGGTGCAAGTGGTCGAGACGGCCTGAGCACCATGCTGTAACACTTTGCAAGCAATCGCCCTTCGCGGTTGTCGAATTAATTCCTGTACCGACAAGCCTTCTGTTAAAAAACCGTCCTTCACCTTTGCCTTGGAACCTTCGATGTCATCTCGTTTTATGTCGCGCCTGGGCCTACGCTGGTTTCCCCTGCTGTGCATGCTCCTGTTGATCGTAGGTTTACCCGTGGGCTGCTCGGTGCTCCAGCACAAGGAGCGCGAGCTGGTGTTTCGCATCGAGCCCGGTACCGCCAGTTGGTACAGCGGCTTGCCCAGGGCGGTGCAGGAATTCGAACTCAAGCCCACCCGTTTCAAATCAGGGCAGAACATTCATGGCTGGTGGTACCCGGCAGAGCACAAGGATGCTCCGGCGATCCTGTACCTGCACGGCGTGCGCTGGAACCTCACCGGGCAGTTGTTTCGCATCGAGCAATTACATGCGTTGGGCTTCTCGGTGCTGGCTATCGACTATCGCGGTTTTGGCCAGAGCCACGGTGACCTGCCTTCGGAAACCACGGTATACGAGGACGCGCGCATTGCGTGGGAACGCTTCCAGGTGTTGCAGCCCGACCCGAACAAACGCCTGATCTACGGGCACTCCCTGGGTGGCGCGGTGGCGATCGACCTGGCGGCCGAGCTGGGCAGGCAAACGCCGCTGCCGGTGCGCGGGCTGGTGGTCGAGTCCACCTTCACCTCCCTGGCGGATGTGGCCACGGCCGTGGCGAACACGTCGTTGCCCGTGCGCTGGTTGCTCTCGCAGAAATTCGACTCCATCGACAAGATTGCCGACATCCATATGCCGCTGCTGGTGGTCCATGGCCTGGACGATCGCTACGTGCCCCCGCGTTTCAGCCAGCAACTATTTGACGCGGCCCAGGAGCCCAAACGGTTGCTGCTGGTGCCCGGCGCCAGCCACAACAACAGCATGAGCCTGGCCGGCCGCAGCTATCGCCAGGCGCTGGACAACCTGATGCGGGCGAAGATGCCGGCACAGGTTGTCACCCACGCCACAGGGCGCAATAACGAGTCATAAAAAAGGTTTTCGGCACTGGGTTCGCGCGAGCCTGTCAAGCGCAAACCCAGCCCATGCTGGCCCTCGCCACAAGTT
This sequence comes from Pseudomonas gorinensis, assembly GCF_042015035.1. Classification (NCBI taxonomy): domain Bacteria; kingdom Pseudomonadati; phylum Pseudomonadota; class Gammaproteobacteria; order Pseudomonadales; family Pseudomonadaceae; genus Pseudomonas; species Pseudomonas gorinensis. The sequence continues at coordinate 3,272,041 of NZ_CP167125.1, read as the reverse complement.
GATCAAATATTAACCTTGGGTTAAATCGCCAACCCTGCCGGGCCCCGGCAAAGTTATCCACAGAGATACCCACGGTTTTCGTGGACAACTCTTTTCACTTTTTTATGATTTTTTTGCGCAGCCTACCCCTTCGGGAAAGGACCCTGGCAGCAGAATCTCGCGATTCACATCGCGTATATCGTTATACCCGCACAGCGCCATCGACACGTCCAACTCACGGGCAATGATGTCCAGTGCCTTGGTCACCCCCGCTTCGCCCATGGCGCCCAAGCCATACAAATGCGGACGACCGATCATGGTGCCCTTGGCGCCCAAGGCCATCGCCTTGAGCACGTCCTGACCGGAACGAATGCCGCCGTCGAGCCACACTTCAATGCGCTCGCCCACCGCGTCGACAATCGCCGGCAACTGGCTGATGCTCGATGGAGCCCCGTCCAGCTGGCGCCCGCCGTGGTTGCTCACCACCAGCGCATCGGCGCCGGAATTGGCGGCCAGGCGCGCATCTTCCACATCGAGGATGCCCTTGATAATCAACTTGCCGCCCCAGCACTTCTTGATCCATTCCACGTCGTCCCAACTCAGGCGCGGGTCGAATTGCTGAGCGGTCCACGACGACAGCGAACTCATGTCCGCCACACCCTTCACATGCCCCACGATATTGCCGAAGCCATGGCGCTTGGTACCGAGCATGCCCATCACCCAGCGCGGCTTGGTCATCATGTTGAGGATATTTGGCAGGGTCAGTTTGGGCGGTGCCGACAGACCGTTGACCAGGTCCTTGTGGCGTTGCCCGAGTATCTGCAGGTCCAGGGTCAACACCAGCGCATCCACGCCGGCCGCCTTGGCGCGCTCGATCAATTGCTCGATAAACCCACGGTCGCGCATCACATACAACTGGAACCAGAACGGTTGGCCGACCTGTTCGGCGATGTCTTCCAGGGAGCAGATGCTCATGGTCGACAGGGTATAGCGCAAGCCAAAAGCGGCCGCAGCGCGGGCGGTGAGAATCTCGCCATCGGCATGCTGCATGCCAGCCAGGCCAGTGGGCGCCAGGGCGACCGGCATGGCCATGTCCTGGCCGATCATGGTGGCGCGGATCGAGCGCTCATCGATGTTGCGCGCCACACGCTGGCGGAATTTGATGCGGGCAAAATCGCTTTCATTGGCCCGGTAGGTGCTCTCAGTCCAGGAGCCGGAATCGGCGTAGTCGTAAAACATCCTGGGGACACGTTTCTGCGCCAGCTTGCGTAAGTCTTCGATGGTTGTGATCAACGACATCGGGGTCACCTCTCCCTGAACTGAACGTCGAGAGTAACCGCCCATCGCCCGCGCAACCAGCCATTGCGTTTATATCGACGGACGACTAATCTCGCACAAAACCGCAAAAAGACGCACAAACATGCACAGCACCCATCAAGCCGTTGACCTGCCTTCGTTGCGCAAACAAAAGATCCTGTTATTGCTGGAACGTGACGGCAAAGTCACGGCCTCCGACTTGGTGGAACACTTTGCCGTCTCCCACGACACCATCCGCCGTGACCTCGGCGAACTGGCCGCGGCCGGCCTGTTGCAACGCGTGCACGGCGGCGCCCTGCCCCGGCCCAAGGACAGCGGCAAGGACTTCTTCACCCGTGTCGGCGAGACCAACGAGGCCAAGCACCACCTGGCGCAACTGGCGGCCGATCGTGTGGAAGACGGCCAGATCGTGCTGTTCGATTCCGGCTCCACCACACTGCGCATCGCCCAGGCCTTGCCGCACTCGATCCGCCTGACCGTGGTCACCCCGTCACCGATGATCGCCATCGCCCTGGCCGATCATCCCCAGGTGAAAATCATCCTCGCCGGCGGCCAACTCAACCCCGCGACCTTGTCCACCAGCGGCCAGGAAACCGTGCGCCTGATCCAGGGCATCAAGGCCGACCTGCTGTTTACCGGGGTGTGCGCGCTGCATCCGCAGGTCGGCATCAGCTCGCTGCATTTTGATGAAGTGGCGGTCAAGCAAGCGTTGCTCGACAGCGCGTCCCATGTGGTGGCGGTGACCATGGCGGACAAACTCGGTGCCGTGGAACCTTTTGTGGTGGCGCCGTGCAACCGTATCCATACGCTGATTACCGAATGGCACGTGCCGGGTATCGAGGCGTATGAGCAGCTAGGGCTGGAAGTGATACGGGTCGAGGTCGAGTAGGAACAGGGGCACCCAATAGCACGGTGGCGAACGGGCCGTTGTGGCGAGCGGGCTTGCCCCGCGTTGGGCTGCGCAGCAGCCCCAAAAAACTGCCCCGGAGCTGCCTGGCACACTGCAGCGCTCTTATTGGGGCTGCTTCGCAGCCCAACGCGGGGCAAGCCCTAATGCCGTTCAGTTAAGGCTTTTTTGTAGGAGCGAGCTTGCTCGCGAAGAACTTACAGGCGCCGCGTTCATTCAGGAAACACGCGTTATCGTTGACGTTTTTCGCGAGCAAGAACTAGGCGTCCCCCTCGCTCCTACAGAAGGCGATGTACGCTTAACTGAATGGCATTAGGGCAAGCCCGCTCGCCACAGGTTACTGTTTGTGCTGCTCCGGCATCTCCCGCTTGGGCCCGAACATCGCCCAGGCAATCAGCCCCAGCAGCGGCACGAAAATCAGAATGACCAGCCACAGCCCCTTGGTCTCCCAGCCACTGGTACTGCGCAATACGATATTGATCGCCCACAATTCCAACAGCAGTAGAATCACCGCCAACGCGATCCAGATATATTCAATTTGCATGGTTCACCTCCTGAGGTCCATGCATTAGGTCAAGCATCTACCCCGAGGGTTCCATCGGATTTCGTGCAGCCGCTCACGCCCAACGGTTATGGCGCACTGGAGCCCCCCTGACCCAACCTCCGCTCCCTTCTTACTGGAAATGCCAAACGCTCAGGACGACCGGGTATCCCTGCAGGCGTAAACCCAGTTGGCAATCTTCCAGTGCCTGGCCACCGAGAACTTCAAACACCGGAAAGTCAGGGACGGTGTAATGCAACCCGCTGAGGGCCCGACCATGCAAGCTGCACGATAAGCCGACGCATAAAACACCATCAACCAACTGATTAATAAGAAAATTCACTAATCAGCCATGTTGGTACAGCTGATGCAATATCCCACTGGACGAGGCGCGCATGTCGACGCGCCCGAGCGCTATCCGTGAGGTTTCAACATGAATGCCATTGACCTTCTCAAGGCTGACCATGAACGCGTCAAAGCACTGCTGACTCAACTGAGCGAATCCACCGAGCGTGGCGTCAAGAAGCGCACCGAATTGCTGGCCAAACTGGAGATGGAAATCAGCCTGCACACCAAGCTGGAGGAGGAGATTCTGTACCCGGCCTTCCGCAAAGCCGGTGGCAAGGAACAGGACATCATGTACCACGAAGCCAAGGAAGAGCACCGCACAGTCGATGCCCTGGTATTGCCCGACCTGAAACAGACCGAGCCTTCCACCACTGAGTTTTCCGGCCGCGTCAAAGTGGTCAAGGAGCTGCTGGAGCACCATATCGAAGAAGAGGAAACCGAGATGTTCCCTCAAGCGAAGAAGCTGTTGGGCAAAGCTGTCCTCGAGGAGCTAGGCGCCGAAATGGAAGCCATGAAAGCCGCCTACAAAAAGTCGATGCAGACTAAACCCCTCGCAGCCTGAGCACTGTGGCCCCTGACGGCTCGTCCGCGGCGGCGGGCTCCGGGGTAACGCCCCAATCGCCATGTTCGTACCAGTCATCACCGATCATCTCGGCCGGGTGCATGGTACGGTCGGCACCGTTGCCGCAGGCCAGGTCGGTGGCGGCGCAATAGCGGTCGCACCCCCAGCAGATGCGCTCGGGGTGCTTGGGGTGCAGTGGAAAAGGCTTGGCCATGACGAGGTTCCCTACCGGCGAACGATAGGTCCAACCTACGCCGATCACAGGTGCCTGGCCTTGACCGATATCAAGCCTGGCCAACATGAAATATCATCGAAACTTGACAAGAATCATTATTATTTACCCCTGACCTTCCTAGACTCGGGCTCTCTCCCCTCACCCGTCAGGAAGCCTCCATGCGTATCCCTTCTGCACTGCCCCTCATCCTGCTGTTGTCCACTTCTGCGGCGTTCGCCAAGGAATATCCCATCGGCGAACCGCAACACTGCCCAGGGCTGGAAATCGGCGCGGTGTACCTGCAACCCATCGAGATGGCCCCCGCCGGCATGATGCGCGCCACCACCGATTCCGACGTGCACCTGGAGGCCGATGTACGCGCCACGGCGGACAACGCCCAAGGCTTCCAGGAAGGCAGTTTCGTGCCCTACCTGAACCTGTCGTTCTCCCTGAAAAAACAAGGCAGCGAGACGCCGATCAACGGCGACTTCCACGCCATGGTCGCCAATGACGGGCCGCACTATGGCGACAACGTCAAGCTGCAAGGCCCTGGCAAATACACCCTCACCTTCAGCGTATTGCCGCCCACCGGCCACCACTCCCTGGGCCGCCACACCGACAAGGAAACCGGCGTCGCGCCCTGGTTCGAACGCTGCGAAGTGCATTACGAATTTGTCTACGCCGGTATCGGCAAAAAAGGCGGCTACTGATGCGCCGCGCCCTGCTGCTGGGCAGCGTGCTGCTGAGCGGCACGGCCCTGGCGGCGCCGTTGCCCACGTATGAACTGAGCCTGCAAGACGGCCATTTCGACCCGCCGCAATTGGTGGTCAAGGCCGATGAGCGCTTCAAGATCGTGCTCAACAATATCGGCCAAGGCCCGGCCGAATTCGAAAGCACGCCGTTGCGGGTGGAGAAGGTGCTGTCCCCTGGCGTGACCACTTTTGTGGTCATCCATCCGCTCAAGCCGGGGTTGTACCCGTTCTTCGACGAATTCAACCCACAGTTGCCCGAAGGCAGCATCCTCGCGCAATAGGAGCCGTTGATGAATCAATCGATGTTTATCGTCTGGCGTGAAAGCGTCGAGGCGTTGTTGGTGATCGGCATTCTTCAGGTGTGGATCAGCCGCCAGGCCGAACACTCACGCCTGGCGCGTTTCCTGTGGGCCGGGGTGTTGCTCGGGCTGCTGTGCTCCGCCGGGTTGGCCGGCTTGATGCTGTGGGCCGGCGAAGCCATGAGCGGCTCCCAGGGTGAATGGGCACAAGCGGCGCTGACGTTACTGGCCAGCGGCTTGATGGTGCAGATGGTGTTCTGGATGCATCGCCACGGCGCCACGCTCAAACACAGCCTGGTGCGCGAAGCCGATCAGCGCCTGGCCCGCCAGGGTGGTTGGGGGGTGCTGTTGTTGGCGCTGTTGGCAGTCAGCCGTGAAGGCAGTGAAACCGTGGTGTTTTTGTATGGCGCCGGGGCGCGCCTTAACGGTCCGGCACTGAGCCTGTTCGCCATCGGCGGCCTGTTGGGCCTGGTACTGGCGGGCCTGACGGTGGTGCTGCTGCGGGGCAGTCGACGCTTTATCTCCTGGTCGCTGTTTTTTGCCCTCAGCGAAGCACTGCTGTTGCTATTGGGTGGGGCCTTGCTGGTGGCCGCCGTGGACCGTATCAGCGGACAACTGCTGGGCATGGACCTGCCCGAATGGGTGTATGGCGCCTTCGGTGAAAGCCGCTGGGACAGCAGCGCCCTGCTCAGCGACAGCCACGGTCTGGGGTCGCTGCTGGCCGATTTTGCCGGCTACCGTGCCGCGCCGAGCCTGGTTACCGTGCTGGTGCTGCTCGGCTATTGGCTGTGGGTCGGCAACGGCCTGCGTCGCTCGCGGCCAGCGGCATGACCTGGCTGCAGCGCCTGGGCGATGGCATGCGGCGCCATGGGCGGTTAATCCGTACCGTGCAATGGCTGGTGGTGCTGGTTTACGCCGTGCTGTTGGTGTTGCCGGCGCTGCTGCCCTTGCCGGGCAGCCAGGCGCGCCTGGTGAACAACCTGACACTGCTCGCGCAATTTATCTTCTGGGGCCTCTGGTGGCCGTTCGTGTTGCTGTCGATGGTGCTGTTCGGGCGCCTGTGGTGCGGGGTGCTTTGCCCAGAAGGTTCGTTGAGCGAATGGGCCAGCCAGCACGGGCGCGGCCTGGGCATTCCGCGCTGGGTGCGCTGGGGCGGCTGGCCGACGCTGGGCTTTTGCCTGACGACCCTGTATGGCCAGTTGATCAGTGTGTATGACTACGCCCAGGCTGCCTTGCTGATCCTCGGCGGCTCGACCCTGGCGGCCATGGTCGTCGGCCTGTTGTTCGTGCGCGGTAAACGCGTGTGGTGCCGTTACCTGTGCCCGGTCAGCGGCGTCTTCGCCCTGCTCGCCCGCCTGGCGCCGGTGCATTTCGCGGTGGATGAGCAACGCTGGAAGGCCAACACCGCACCGCGCCTGCCGCTGCCCAACTGCGCGCCGCTGCTGGATATCCGCCGCTTGCAAGGCGCCAGCGAGTGCCATGCCTGTGGCCGTTGCAGCGGACAACGCGGGGCCGTGCAATTGATCGCCCGGTCGTGCAATACGGAGATCCTTCAGGCACCTCGCCAACCCGGCTCGGAATGGGATGCGCGCCTGTTGTTGTTTGGCGTGATCGGCCTGGCAATGGGGGCGTTTCAATGGACGGTCAGCCCATGGTTTATCGCGCTCAAGCAAACCCTGGCGACGTGGCTGGTGAGTCATGACTGGCTGTGGCCCCTGCAAGACACTGCGCCCTGGTGGCTGCTCACTCACTACCCGCAACTCAATGACAGCTTCAGCTGGCTCGATGGCCTGTGCATCGTGCTGTACCTGTGTGGCAGCGCACTGTTGTTCGGTGGTGGCTGCTGGCTGCTGCTGCGCCTGGCCGCCTGGGTGGCGGGGGATCGCGCACTGTTTCGGCCCCTGGCGCTGACACTGACGCCCCTCGGTGGTGCGGGGTTGTTCCTGGGGTTGTCGGCGACCACGGTGAAGTTGCTGCGTTATGAGGGGTTGGGGTTGGGTTGGGTGCAGTCGGCGCGGGCGGTGTTGCTGGTTGGGGCGGTTGGGTGGTGCTTGTGGTTGGGGTGGCGGCAGCTTCGGGGGGTTGGGGGGGTGTTACGTGGGGGGGCTTGGTTTTTTGTGGTGTTGAGTAATGGGTTGGTGGGGGTTGGGTGGTGGTTGCAGTTTTGGGGGTGGGGTTGATTGGGGGGCGGGTCTGGGTCCGTGTACATATCCGTTGCTGCGGTAACGGCGGCTGGCGGGTTGGTGTACATATCCGTTGCTGCGGGAACGGCGGCTAGCGGGTTGGTGTACATATCCGTTGCTGCGGGAACGGCGGCTAGCGGGTTGGTGTACATATCCGTTGCTGCGGAACGGCGGCTAGCGGGTTGGTGTACATATCCGTTGCTGCGGGAACGGCGGCTAGCGGGTTGGTGTACATATCCGTTGCTGCGGGAACGGCGGCTAGCGGGTTGGTGTACATATCCGTTGCTGCGGGAACGGCGGCTAGCGGGTTGGTGTACATATCCGTTGCTGCGGTAACGGCTACTGGCGGTTCCGCCCTTACGGCGGGTCACTTTTGGAAAAGAGCCCCAAAAGTAACCAAAAGGGCTCTTGCCCACCACTCGGCACTCGCTTAGGCTCGGTGTGCCCGAACGCAGGCTTGAATCCGTGGGCCGCCGTCATGGGCCATCCCTGGCCCAGGACGGCTAACCCGGCGTCCTGCCGGGTTACCCACGGATTCAACCTGCGTTCGGCCAGCGTGGTTTTACGGGGCGCCTAAGATCAAGATCAAAAACAGAGCAAAAGCAGAGCAAAAGCGGAACGAGGTCGACCTGACCTATGGAGATCTCTGACCTATGGAGATCCAAATGTGGGAGGGGGCTTGCCCCCGATGGCGGTGGGTCAGTTAACAAATAAGTGACTGACACTCCCTCATCGGGGGCAAGCCCCCTCCCACACTTAACCGAGTACACCAAGCACAACTCCGGTCGGTTCCAAGGCAGCAAAAGACAGAGCAAAAGCAGGCCAAGGTCTACCTGACCTATGGAGATCTCTGACCTGTGGAGATCCAATTGTGGGAGGGGCGGTGCGACGATTCGACTTGCCCCCGATGGCGGTGGGTCAGTTAACAAATAAGTGACTGACACGCCCTCATCGGGGGCAAGCCCCCTCCCACATTTTTTACCGAGTACACCAGACCCGACACCGGTCGGCTCTATGGCTGCCGCGCTTTGGCTTTTGATCTAAGCCACCCCGTTAAACCTTGAACCGCGCCACGGTCTGATGCAGCGCTCCGGCCATCCCTGCCAGGTCGTGCCCCGCGGTTTCCGTATGCAAGGCCCCCTGCAATACCTGCTGCGACAAATTCCGAATCCCCACCAGGTTCCGATCCACTTCTCGCGCCACCAGGGCCTGTTCTTCAGTGGCGCTGGCAATCATCAAGTTGCGCTCGTTGATCTGCGAAATCGACCGGGTAATCTCCGCCAACGCCTCTCCCGACCGCTGGGCCACACCCAAGGTTGCCTGTACCCGCTCGCTGCTGCTGTGCATGGCGGCCACGGCGTGTTCGGTGTCCTGGCGGATATTGCCAATCATCTGTTCGATCTCCTGGGTCGAAGACTGGGTGCGATGGGCCAGTGCGCGCACTTCATCGGCCACCACTGCAAACCCGCGTCCGGCATCGCCGGCCCGGGCGGCTTCGATAGCGGCGTTCAGCGCCAGCAAATTGGTCTGGTCGGCAATGCTTCGGATCACTTCCAGCACACCGCTGATGTCTTGCACGCGGCCAGCCAGTTGCTGGATACGCTCCGAGGTTTCCACCACGCCGGTGGCCAGGGTGTTGATCGACGCCACGGTTTCCTGCACCTGGGCCTGCCCGCGCTGGGCGGTCTGCTCCGACAGGTGCGAGGCTTCGCTGGTGCTCACGGCATTGCGCGCCACTTCGTCGACGGCGGCGGTCATTTCATTGACCGCCGTGGCAGCCTGTTCGATTTCCTGGCCCTGCAGCTGCAAGCTGCTGCTGGTCTGGCTACTGACCGCGCTCAACTCTTCCGACGAGCTGGCCACGCCGTCCACCGACACGGCGATGTGCCGGACCATCTGGTTCAGACTCTGCTGCATCAGGTGCAGGTTGCGCATCACGCTGCCGTCGGCACTGTTGCCCAGCGGTACCTCGATGGTCAGATCACCGTTGGCGATATGCTTGAGCACCCGTGCCACCTCGTCCGGCTCGCCGCCCAATGGCCGGGTGACGCTACGGGTGACGATCACGGCGGCGGCCACCACCAGGGTCAGGCACAGCAGGAACAGCCCGATCATCGTGCGACGCGCGTCGTCATACAGGGTTTGCGCCGCCTGCTCACGCTCGGTGAACAGCCGGCCTTGCATGGCCATCAACGCATCGAGGCTCTTGAACACGTCCAACTCGGCTGGCATCACCTGCTGTTTGAGCTGGGCCAGGCCCTGTTCGCGGGCACCCTGCTTGATCAGCGCCTGCACCTGGGTGAAGGCCGCCACGTAGGCTTCGCGATGGGATTTCAAGGTGGCATAGGCGGCCTTGCCTTCGGCGGTATCGAGCAGCGGCTCCAGGGTTGCGAAGGCCTGGGTAATGCGCTCGCGCGTCGTGCCGATAGAGGCCTGCGCCTGTTGGTTATCCTGGTCGATCAGCAGGTCACGGGTGTTGCGGCCGTTGTCACGCACGCCGGTGGCAATCACCATGATCGGCGCGATGCGAGGCCAGTCCTGTTGTACGATGTGTTCGGATTGCTGCTTGAGCGTTGCCAGGTCGTGCAAGGCATAAAACACCAGACCGACCAGGGCCAACGGCGCGATCGCGAAGCCGATGACAATGCGTTGCGCCGTGGTTAACTGCTTCATTCCATTATTCCTTGATGAAAGCCTGCCCAAAACGGACAGCATCTTTAAAAATCCTGACGGGGGTGATCGGTCACCCTCGCAATACAAATGCCGGGAACAACTCCCGCAAACGGCCCCACAACTCTGGCAACGCCATCTGTACGGAGACACTGGGCAGTTGCGCATCGAGCATCGTCGCCGTGCGCACCATCTGCACGGCAAAGCGCTTGACACCATTGGCTTGCAAACGCTGGGCCAGCAGCAGCAACCGGGGTGGGTCAATCAGGTGCCAATGCACCGTGGTGCGGCATTCATAATCCACGCCACTGGCCAGCAAGGTGTCCAGGCTGCGCCAGTTGGCGGCACCGCTGCCCTTGACCTGGGTGATCAATTGGCAGTCCTCGGCCAGGGCCTTCACATCGAAGCCCACCCAATCGGCATGGCGCAACGCATTGGCGAAGCCCGCCGGCTTGATCCCGGCACTGTGCAGGCCGACCCGAAAGCCCATCGCGCGCACTTCATCCATGGCCGCCGGCAAGCCTTCCTGCAAGGTCGGTTCACCGCCGCTGAACACCACCGCGTCCAACAGGTCCTGGCGCCGCTGCAAAAACAACAACACCCGGCGCCAATCGATCTCGGCGCTACCGCGCGGTGCGATCAGGTCCGGGTTGTGGCAGTAACGACAGCGCCAGGCACAGCCCTGGCAAAACAGCACACAGGCGAGCATGCCGGGGTAGTCGAGGGTGGTCAGGGGCACCATGCCCCCGACCCGTAGCGCTCGACTCATTGGCGCCCGGCCAGGGCGGCCGTTTCAGTGAAGTGCACACGCTCTTTGTGCTCGGACTGTTTGCCAGGGTTGAACGCCGACACCGGCCGGTGGTAACCCATCACTCGGGTCCAGACTTCGCAGCGCTGACGTTGTGGCTGGGATGCTTGCATGGTGGAGCTCCTTGCGAGTTGATAAATCGGTTCAAGAACGGGCCGCGAGCGCGAGGACTTCATCGCACTTGGGGCAGAACTCATGTTCGCCGGCGAGGTAGCCGTGGACCGGGCAGATCGAAAAGGTCGGGGTCACCGTCAAGTACGGCAGGCGGAAACGCCCCAAGGCTTTGCGCACCAGTTGCTTGCACGCCTGGGCCGAGGAAATCTGCTCGGCCATGTACAGGTGCAACACGGTGCCGCCGGTGTATTTGCATTGCAGTTCGTCTTGCAGCTCCAGGGCTTCGAAAGGGTCTTCGGTAAAGCCAACCGGCAACTGCGACGAGTTGGTGTAGTACGGTGCGTCCACGCTGCCGGCTTGCAGAATGTCCGGGTAGCGCTTGCGGTCTTCCTTGGCGAAACGGTAGGTAGTGCCTTCGGCCGGCGTGGCTTCGAGGTTGTAGAGGTGGCCGGTCTCTTCCTGGAAGCGCAGCAAGGTGGCGCGCACGTGGTCGAGCAACTTGAGCGCGAACGCACGGCCTTCAGCGGTGTGCATACCCTGCTCGTCCCCGGTGAAGTTGCGCAGCATCTCGTGCATGCCATTAAGGCCGATGGTGGAGAAGTGGTTGCGCAAGGTGCCCAGGTAGCGCTTGGTATAGGGGTACAGCCCGGCATCCATATGGTGCTGGATCACCTTGCGCTTGACCTCCAGGCTTTCCATCGCCATGTCCATCAGGCTGTCCAGGCGTTGCAGCAAGCCAGAGGTGTCGCCCTTGAACAGGTAACCCAGGCGCGCGCAGTTGATCGTCACCACGCCCAGGCTGCCGGTCTGCTCCGCCGAACCGAACAACCCACCGCCGCGTTTGAGCAGCTCGCGCACGTCCAGTTGCAGGCGGCAGCACATCGAGCGCACCTGGTTGGGCTGCATATCGGAATTGAGGAAATTCTGGAAATACGGCAGGCCATAGCGCGCAGTCATCTCGAACAAGCGGTCGGCGTTCTCGCTGTCCCAGGGGAAATCGTGGGTGATGTTGTAGGTGGGGATCGGGAAGGTGAACACCCGGCCCTTGGCATCGCCGGCCTGCATCACTTCGATGTAGGCACGGTTGATCAGCTCCATTTCCGTTTGCAGATCGCCATAGGCGAACGGCATTTCCTCACCGCCGATCACCGGCACCTGCTCACGCAAATCTTCCGGGCATACCCAGTCGAAGGTCAGGTTGGTAAACGGCGTCTGGGTGCCCCAGCGCGACGGCACGTTAAGGTTGTAGATGAACTCCTGCACCGCCTGGCGCACTTCGGGGTAGCTCAGTTGGTCCTTGCGCACATAGGGCGCCAGGTACGTATCGAATGAACTGAACGCCTGGGCGCCGGCCCATTCGTTTTGCAGGGTGCCGAGGAAATTGACCATCTGCCCCAGGGCGCTGCTCAAGTGCTTGGGCGGCCCGGCTTCGACACGCCCCGGCACGCCGTTGAGGCCCTCGTGCAGCAGCGAGCGCAACGACCAGCCGGCACAATAGCCGGCGAGCATGTCCAGGTCATGGATATGCAGGTCCGCCTCACGGTGGGCGCGGCCGATCTGCTGGCTGTAGACCTCGTCCAGCCAATAGTTGGCGGTGACCTTTCCCGACACGTTCAACACCAGCCCACCGAGGGAATAGCCTTGGTTGGCATTGGCCTGCACGCGCCAGTCTTCACGGTCGAGGTATTCGTTCATCGAGGTGGCGACTTCCACCAGGGTCTTGCGGTCGCGGCGCAGGCGGCCGTGTTGTTCGCGATAGACGATATAGGCGCGCATCGACAGGAAGTAGCCGGCGTCCATCAGCACGCGTTCGACGCTGTCCTGGATCTGTTCGACATCCAGCTGTTCGATACCCCTCAGGCGGGCCAGGACGGCGCCCAATAACAGGTCGACGTCGGCGGCTTGGTACTCGCCGGTAGCGGTGCCGGCGGCAATCAGCGCCTGACGGATTTTTTCGGCGTCGAAGGGGACCAGGCTGCCGTCGCGTTTGTGTAGGCGGGTGCTGACCAGCGGGGTGAGCGTGTTTTGCATTTCCGGGCTCCAGACACTACATATAGATGTTTTTAGATCGATAGACACAATATGCAGTGAGGTTACGGAGAATGGGGTGGGTTTCCCTTGATCGGGGTCAAGGTTTTTTGATTGGGGAGGCATATCCGTTTTTGTGGGAGGGGGCTTGCCCCCGATGGCGGTGGGTCAGCCATAGATGCATCCACTGACACTCCCTCATCGGGGGGCAAGCCCCCTACCACATTTTTTACCGAGTACACCAGACCCGACACCGGTCGGCTCTATGGCCGCCGCGCTTTGGCTTTTGATCTCAAATCAGCCTCCACTCATATTCATAAACCGCACCACCTGCACCTCCCCCGCCCCCGTGAAATCATGGCGCAGCGGCTTGCCTTTCAAACCCTTGTGCAACGCCGCGATCAAGGGCCCGTCATCCAGCGGATAGCGCCGCAGCAAAGCGCGAAAATCCAGCGCATCCTCCTGCCCCAGACACAACAGCAACTGCCCCTCCACCGTCATCCGTACCCGATTGCAACTCCCACAAAAATTATGCGAATTAGGCGAAATAAACCCCACCCGGGTCCCCGGATGCCCCGCCAACCGCACATACCGCGCGGGGCCTCCGCTGTTCTCGGTGCTATCAATCAACCCATGCTCACGGGCAATCACCGCTCGCACTTCATCACTGGAGCAGAACGTCTCGCCCCGCGAGCGCCCCACATCCCCCAGGGGCATTTCCTCGATAAAACTGATGTCGATGCCCTGGTCGATGGCGAACTGCACCAGCGCCGGCACCTCGTCGAAATTGCGTCCCTTCATCACCACGCAATTGAGCTTGACCCGTTCGAACCCCGCTTGGCTGGCCGCCTTGATCCCCGCGAGCACCTGCTGCAAGTCGCCATTGCGGGTAATCGCACGAAACCGCGCGTCATCCAGACTGTCGAGGCTGATGTTCATGCGCTTGACCCCCGCCTCCACCAACGGCTGTGCGAGTCGCGCCAGCTGCGAGCCGTTGCTGGTCATCACCAGTTCGCGCAAGCCCGGCAGTGCCGCGATGTTGCGGCACAGCCCGACAATGCCCGGGCGGATCAACGGTTCGCCGCCGGTGAGGCGGATCTTGCGCACGCCTTGGCGGACAAACAGCGCCGCCAGGCGTTCCAGCTCTTCCAGGGTCAACACCTGCTGGCGCGGCAGGAACGTCATGGTTTTGGCCATGCAATACACACAGCGAAAATCACAGCGGTCGGTCACCGACAAGCGCAGGTAATCGATCGAACGGCCCACCCCATCCACCAGGCTCATGTCACTGCACCAACGGCGAGTCGGCGCCCTGCAGCGCGATGCCGCGGATGTCCGCCGCGCCGATCAGGGTTTGCAGGTACTGCACCAATGCCTTCTGCCACACGCCCTGCTGCAACTGGGTGCGGATCGCGACCGCCACCGCTTCATACGGCAGCGGCTGGCCTTCGATACGTTGGTCGACACTGATCACATGCCAGCCATAACGACTCTCCAGCGGCTTGCCGGCCAGGCCCGGGGCCAGGGTGAACAGCTGGCGCTCCAGTTCGGGCACGGTTTGCCCCTTGCTCACCTGGCCCAACGAACCACCCTGGGCCTTGGACGGGCACGCCGAATACTTGAGGGCCAGCTCGGCAAATTGGCCAGGCTGCTCTTCCAGGGTCAGCAGCAGGATTTCCGCCTGGGTGTGCGCCAGGTGGCGTGCGTCGGCATCGTCCGGCGCGCATTCAAGCAGAATGTGCCGCACCGCCAGCAGCGGCGCGCTGTGAAAGCGCCCGCGGTTGTTCTCGAAGTAGCGCACACAGGTGGCCTCGTCACACTCAGGCACCTTGACCTCACGCTCCAGCAACAGGCGCGTGGCCGCTTCTTCTTCGTTCTCGCCGGCGGCGATCTCCACCGCCAGGCCCAGCTCGGCGATCCGTTGCTGCAACAGCTCGCGGATCACCAGTGCACGGGCGGCCAGGTACACCGCTTCTTCGCGACTTTCAGCCGGGTGATATTGCAATTCCAGGGCCATGGCCTCAGGCGTGACTGGCACGCCGTTGACGCTGACGATCGGCCATTCCTGTTCACTGCTGGCGATCAGTTCCGGCGCCTTGAGCTCCTCGAACGAAGCCTGGGCCGTCACCTCGGCAATCACCGGTTCCTTGACCGACGAGCCGCAACCACCGCTGCCGCCATTCCCGCCACCACATCCGCATCCTGTAGTCATGACGTTCTCCTCAATACTTCTGCCGCACGATTTGATAACGACGCCCCAGGTACCAGATCGGCGCGCTGACCATATGCACCAAGCGGGTAAACGGGAACAGCACGAACAGGGTCAAGCCCAGCGCCACATGGGCCTTGTAGATCAGGCTGACCGGCTCGATCGAAGCCGCCGCGTCCATCGGCCGCAACAGCACCACGTTCTGCGCCCAGTCAGCGAGCATCACCATCACCGAACCGTCCATATGCCCGGTGGAGGCGACAATGGTCAGCAAGCCAAGCACCAACTGCGCGAGCAACACCAGCAGGATCAGGATGTCCGACGGGCTTGACGTGGCCCGTACACGCGGGTCACCCAGGCGACGCTTGACCAGCATCAGCAGGCCCACCAGGCACAGCAGGCCGAAGAAGCCACCGGAGACCATCGCCAGCAACTGCTTGTGCTCGGTGCTGATCACATGGTGATAGACCGACGCCGGGGTCAACAGGCCGACAAAATGCCCGGCCAGCACGAACAGCACGCCAATGTGGAAGAAGTTGCTCGCCACGCGCATGCCACGGTTGTTGAGCATCTGGCTGGAGCCGGCCTTCCAGGTGTACTGCGACAGGTCGAACCGCGCCCAGCTGCCCAACAGGCAGATCGCCAAGGCGACATAGGGATAGATCCCGAATACCAGCAAATTCCACTTAGACATTACCCACCTCCCCGGCCGGCACTGTGGCCCGCCCTTCTTGCTGAAAATCCACCCAGTGCAACGGCACCGCGCTTTCTTCGCGGGCCTTGCCTGGTGCGCTGGGCATCGAACTGCAACGGTCCTGCTGCTCGGCCTGCATGAAGTCCACCGCTTCCTCTTCCCAGATTTTGTCCAGGGCTTCGAGGGAGTCGTCACGCGGTTCGGCGGCGACCTGGGCACGCAGTTCGGCCACGGCCTGGTGCGGCTCGGCGCCGGCAATCTGCAACAGCGCACGGAAGCAACTGGCATAGCCGCTCTCGCGCTCTTCCAGCCGCGCGGCGAGCAAGGCCAACAGGTGCGCCACATCCGCCAGGCCCTCGCGGGCCTCGATGTCTTCACGGGTGGAGAGGAACTCCAGGTACAACGGGATGTAGTCCGGCAGCTCCTTGACACCGATGGCAAACCCGGCCTCTTCGTACTGGGCCATCATGTCGACCATGGCCTGGCCGCGGTCGCGGGACTCGCCATGCACGTGCTCGAACAACAGCAACGACAGCGAACGCCCCCGGCCAAACAGCGCACCGTAGTGTTCCTGACCGTCCATCAAGTCATTGGCGCAGATCAGCTCCAGCAACTCGAACAATGCGCCGCGCTGCTTGGGGCTGATTTCCCGCGATTCGATGATCGCCTGTTCCAGTTCGTCGCGGCCGTTCACCAGGGTGTCGGTGGGGTAGTCCAGCAGCAACGAAATCACTTTAAGAATGCGCATGCTCAGTCCTCCCAGATTTGTACGGTTTTCAGCACGTCGCGGCGGTTGGCCTTCTTGGCGCCGAACATGTTGGTGTCGGAGCTGCCGCTGCAACCGCTGCCAAAGCTGAAACCACAGCCGGAGCGCTCGGCGAACGCATCGCTCATGGCGTCTTCACGGTGCGCACTCGGCACCACAAAGCGGTCTTCGTAGTTGGCGATCGCCAGGTAGCGGTACATCTCTTCCACCTGTTCCACGCTCAGGCCGACGTCTTCGAGCACTTGCAGGTCCTGCACGCCGTCGACTTGCTGGGAGCGTTTGTAGGCACGCATCGCCAACAGGCGCTTGAGCGCACGCTTGACCGGCTTCTCGTCGCCCGCGGTGAGCAGGTTGGCCAGGTAACGCAGCGGAATGCGCAGGCTGTCGACATCCGGGATCACCCCGTTCATGCCCACGGTGCCAGCCGCCGCGGCGTTCTGGATCGGCGACAGCGGCGGCACGTACCAGACCATCGGCAAGGTGCGGTATTCCGGGTGCAGCGGCAGCGCGAGTTTCCAATCCACGGCCATTTTGTACACCGGCGAACGCTGGGCCGAGTCGATCACCGACTGCGGCACGCCATCGGCCAGGGCCTGGCGAATCACCGCCGGGTCATTCGGGTCGAGGAAGATTTCCAGCTGTTTCTCGTAGAGGTCCTGCTCATTGGCCGTGCTCGCCACTTCGCTGATGCGGTCGGCGTCGTACAACAGCACGCCGAGGTAGCGAATCCGCCCCACACAGGTTTCGGCGCACACAGTCGGCATACCGGCTTCGATACGCGGGTAGCAGAAGATGCACTTCTCGGACTTGCCGCTCTTCCAGTTGAAGTAGATCTTCTTGTACGGGCAGCCGCTGATGCACATGCGCCAGCCCCGGCACTTTTCCTGGTCGATCAGCACGATGCCGTCTTCTTCACGCTTGTAGATCGCGCCACTCGGGCACGACGCCGCGCACGCCGGGTTGAGGCAGTGCTCGCACAGGCGCGGCAGGTACATCATGAAGGTGTTTTCGTACTCGCCATAAATGTCGGCCTGGATCTGGTCGAAGTTCTTGTCCTTGCGGCGCTTGGCGAATTCGGTGCCGAGGATTTCCTCCCAGTTGGGGCCCCACTCGATCTTTTCCATACGCTTGCCGGACACCAGCGAACGTGGGCGTGCGGTCGGCTGGTGCTCGCCCAACGGTGCGGTGTGCAGGTGCTGATAGTCGAAATCGAACGGTTCGTAGTAGTCGTCCAGGCTCGGCAGGTCGGGGTTGGCGAAGATGTTCGCCAACACGCGGAACTTGCCGCCGATGCGTGGGTTGATCGAGCCGTTGGCGTTGCGAATCCAGCCGCCCTTCCACTTGTCCTGGTTTTCCCACTCTTTCGGGTAGCCGATACCGGGTTTGGATTCGACGTTGTTGAACCAGGCGTATTCCATGCCTTCACGGCTGGTCCACACGTTTTTGCAGGTGATGGAACAGGTGTGGCAACCGATGCATTTGTCCAGGTTGAGGACCATGCCGATCTGTGAGCGAATCTTCATCTCAGTTCTCCTCGATATCAGTCGGCAATGGGCGCGGCAGGTCATTGCCGGTGGAGCCATCGAGCCAGTCGACCTTGGCCATCTTGCGCACCACGACGAACTCGTCGCGGTTGCAACCGACCGTGCCGTAATAGTTGAAACCGTAGGCCTGCTGGGCATAGCCGCCGATCATGTGCGTCGGCTTGAGCACCACGCGGGTCACCGAGTTGTGGTGGCCGCCACGGGTCTTGGTGGTTTCCGAACCGGGCACGTTCACGATGCGTTCCTGGGCGTGGTACATCATCACCATGCCTTCCTTCACGCGCTGGCTGACCACCGCACGGGCAGTCAAGGCGCCGTTGACGTTGAAGCATTCGATCCAGTCGTTGTCCTCGATGCCGGCGCGCTTGGCGTCGATCTCCGAGAGCCACACAATCGGTCCGCCACGGCTCAGGGTGAGCATCAGCAGGTTGTCGCTGTAGGTGCTGTGGATGCCCCATTTCTGGTGCGGGGTGATCCAGTTCAGCACGATCTCGGTCTCGCCGTTGCTGCGCTTGCCCTTCACGCCTTCGATGGTGCGGGTGTTGACCGGTGGCCGGTAGCTCATCAACTGCTCGCCGAACGCCTGCATCCACGGGTGATCCTGGTAGAACTGCTGGCGGCCGGTGATGGTGCGCCATGGGATGTTTTCATGCACGTTGGTGTAGCCGGCGTTATAGCTCACGTGCTCGTCTTCCAGGCCCGACCAGGTCGGGCTGGAGATGATCTTGCGTGGCTGCGCCTGGATGTCGCGGAAGCGAATCGCTTCGTGGGCCTTGGAGATCGCCAGGTGGCTGTGGTCGATGCCGGTGAACTCCGACAGCGCGGCCCAGGCTTTCACGGCGACCTTGCCGTTGGTTTCCGGGGCCAGGGACAGGATCACCTCGGCGGCGTCGATGGCGGTGTCGATCTTCGGCCGACCGTGGCTGATGCCCGCGTCGTTTTCGTGGTGGTTGAGTTCACCGAGGAACTCGACTTCCTCGTCGGTGTTCCAGTTGATGCCCTTGCCGCCGTTGCCGAGTTTTTCCAGCATCGGGCCCAGGGACGAGAACTGCTTGTAGATGTTCGGGTAGTCGCGTTCCACCACCGCCATGTTCGGCGCGTTCTTGCCCGGCACCGGCGCCACACCGGCGCTTTTCCAGTCGGTGCCGCCAAATGGCTGGGCCAGTTCGCCGACGCTGTCGTGCATCAACGGTACGGTGACCAGGTCTTGCTCCACGCCCAGGTGGCCGACCGACATGGCCGAGAACGCCTTGGCGATGCCTTTGTAGATTTCCCAGTCGGAGCGCGACTCCCACGCAGGGTCGATGGCGGCCGACAACGGGTGGATGAACGGGTGCATGTCCGAGGTGTTCATGTCGTCTTTTTCGTACCAGGTGGCGGTCGGCAAGACGATGTCGGAATACACGCAGGTGGAGGACATGCGGAAGTCCAGGGTGGTCACCAGGTCGAGCTTGCCGATGGCGCCGTCTTCGACCCATTCGGCCTCGGTGGGCTTGCATTCGGTGCTGTGGCCGATGTCTTCGTTCATCACGCCGTTCTTGGTGCCCAGCAGGTACTTGAGCATGTACTCATGGCCCTTGCCCGACGAGCCGAGCAGGTTGGAGCGCCAGATAAACATGTTGCGCGGGAAGTTCACCGGGCTGTCCGGCTGTTCGCAGGCAAAGCGCAGGCTGCCGTCCTGCCAGGATTGGACCACGTAGTCTTTCGGCGTCATGCCGGCGGCAGCCGCCTCACGGCAGATGTGCAGCGGGTTGGTGTTGAGCTGCGGCGCACTCGGCAACCAGCCGGCGCGTTCGGCGCGGATGTTGTAGTCCAGGGCGTGTTCCGGGAACTGCGATTTGTCGGCCAGAGGCGAGAGCACATCGTGCATGCTCATCTTCTCGTGGCGCCATTGCGAGCTGTGGCCGTAGAAGAAGCTGGTGCCGTTCATCTGCCGTGGCGGGCGGTTCCAGTCCAGGCCGAAGGCCAGGGGCAGCCAACCGCATTGCGGGCGCAGTTTTTCCTGGCCTACGTAGTGGGCCCAGCCGCCGCCGGTCTGGCCGACGCAACCGCAGAGCATGAGCATATTGATCAGCCCGCGGTAGTTCATGTCCATGTGGTACCAGTGGTTCATCGCCGCGCCGACGATGATCATCGAGCGCCCCTTGGTCTTGTCGGCGTTGTCGGCGAACTCACGGGCGATCTGGATGGCTTTCTCGCGGCTGACGCCGGTGATCGCTTCCTGCCACGCCGGGGTGCCCGGCACGCTGGCGTCGTCGTAGTCCTTGGCCACGTTCTGGCCGCCCAGGCCACGGTCGATGGCCAGGTTGGCGGCGGACAAGTCGAACACCGTCGCCACTTTGGCCACGCTGCCGTCGGCCAGGGTCACGCTGTGCACCGGCACGCGGCGGAACTGCACGGCATCGCCGGCCACGTGCTGGAAGTGTTCGTGGGCTTCGCCGGCAAAATACGGGAACGCCACTTCGGCGACGTCGTCACCGATCAGGCTGAGTTTCAGGTCGATGGCACGGCCTTCACCGCCTTCCTTCGCGAGGATGTTCCACTTGCCCTTCTCGCCCCAGCGGTAGCCGATGGAACCTTGTGGCGAGACCAGTTCGCCGCTTTCGTCGAGGGCGATGGTTTTCCATTCCGGGTTGTTGTCCTGGCCGAGGTTGCCGGTCAGGTCCGAGGCCCGCAGGAAGCGGTCAGGCTGGAAGCCGGCGCCGGGGGCAAAACCGGTCATCGGCTTGAGCATCACCAGCACCGGCAAGTCGGTGAAGCGCTTGGCGTAATCGGTGAAGTAGGCGCTCGGTTTGTCCAGGTGAAATTCCTTGAAGATCACATGGTTGAAGGCCTGGGCCAACGCGGCGTCGGTGCCCTGCTTGGGGTTGAGCCACAGGTCGGTGAGCTTGGCCACTTCCGAATAGTCGGGGGTGATGGCCACGGTCTTGGTGCCCTTGTAACGCACCTCGGTGAAGAAGTGCGCATCCGGGGTACGGGTCTGCGGGACGTTGGAACCCCAGGCGATGATGTAGTTGGAGTTGTACCAGTCGGCCGATTCCGGCACGTCGGTCTGCTCGCCCCAGACCATCGGCGAGGCCGGTGGCAAGTCGCAGTACCAGTCGTAGAAGCTCAGGCACACGCCGCCGATCAGCGACAGGTAACGCGAACCCGCCGCGTAGCTGACCATGGACATGGCCGGGATCGGCGAGAAACCGACGATGCGGTCCGGGCCGTATTGCTTGATGGTGTAGACGTTGGAGGCAGCGATGATCTCGTTGACCTCCTCCCAGTTCGAGCGAATGAAACCGCCCATGCCGCGCTTGCTCTTGTACGAGTCGGCCTTGACCTTGTCCTCGACAATGCTCGCCCACGCCTCGACCGGTGGCAGGGTCAGGCGCGCTTCACGCCATAGCTTGAGCAACGGCTTGCGGATCTTCGGGTACTTGAGGCGGTTGGCGCTGTAGATGTACCAGCTGTAGCTGGCACCCCGCGGGCAGCCGCGCGGCTCATGGTTGGGCAAGTCGTTGCGGGTGCGCGGGTAGTCGGTCTGCTGGGTTTCCCAGGTGATCAGGCCGTTCTTCACGTAGATCTTCCACGAGCAGGAGCCGGTGCAGTTCACGCCGTGGGTGGAGCGTACGATCTTGTCGTACTGCCAGCGCGAGCGATAGACGTTCTCCCAGTCGCGGGACTCCTTGCGGGTCTCGCCGTGACCCTCGGAGAATTCGTTTTGCTTACGGTTGAAGAACCGCAGTTGATCCAGCAAGTGACTCATGATGTTTTCCTCATCAGGCGTGCCGTGGGGTACGTTGCCCCGGCGAATTCGTGGTCGATCAGCAGGGAGTGGCGCAACCTTTGCGGGCGTACCACCACCAGGTCACGACAATGCAGCTCAGGTAGAAACCGACAAACATGTAGAAGGCCATCGCCGGGCTGCCGGTGGCGGCCATCGAGGTGCCGAAGGATTTGGGAATGAAGAACGCACCGAAGGCGCCCATGGCCGAACTGAAGCCGAGTACGGCGGCGGATTCCTTGCCGGCATCTTTGAGCGCTTGCTCGCGTTCGGCGGCGGATTTACCGGCGCTGGCCTTTTCGTGCTGGGTGCGGAAGATCACCGGGATCATGCGGAAGGTGGAGCCATTGCCCACGCCGGTGGTGATGAACAGCAGCATGAACATGCCGAGGAAGCCATAGAAGCTGCCGCCCTGGCCGTTTTCGGGCAGGAAGTGCAACACGCCGAACACCATCACGATCATCAGCACGAAGTTCCACAAGGTCACCCGTGCACCGCCCAACTTGTCCGCCAGCCAGCCGCCCAATGGGCGTACCAGTGCGCCGACCAGAGGCCCGAGGAAGGCGAATTTCAGCGCTACCACATCGGGGAACGAAGTCTTGATCAGCAGGGGGAACGCCGCCGAAAAGCCGATGAACGAACCGAAGGTGGCCAGGTACAACCAGCACATCAGCCAGTTGTGCTTGCGCTTGAAGATCACCGCCTGCTCGCTGAACGAGGCACGGGCGCTGGACAGGTCATTCATGCCAAACCAGGCCGCCACGGTGACGGTGAGGATAAACGGCACCCAGATAAAACCGGCGTTCTGCAACCAGAGTTGACTGCCATCCGGCAAGGTTTGCGGTTGACCGCCGACCAGGCCGAACACGCCGAAAGTGATCACCAGCGGCACGCAGAACTGCATCACCGACACCCCAAGGTTGCCGAGGCCGGCGTTCAGGCCCAGGGCCGTGCCCTGCTGCGACTTGGGGTAGAAGAAGCTGATGTTGGACATGCTCGAGGCGAAGTTGCCGCCGCCGAAACCGCACAGCAACGCGATCAGTACAAACACGCTGTAGGGGGTGTTGGGGTCTTGCACCGCAAAGCCCATCCACAGCGATGGCAGCAGCAGCGACGCGGTGCTCAGGGCGGTCCAGCGGCGGCCGCCGAAGATCGGCACCATGAACGAGTAGAACACCCGCAAGGTCGCGCCGGACAGGCCCGGCAACGCCGCCAGCCAGAACAGCTGGTCAGTGGTGAACGTAAAGCCGATGGCGTTCAGGCGCACGATCACCGTGCTCCACACCATCCACACGGCGAAGGCCAGCAACAGCGCAGGGATCGAGATCCACAGGTTGCGGGTGGCAGTCTTCTTGCCGCTGGCGCCCCAGAACGCGGGGTCCTCAGGGCGCCAGTCGTGGATCACCGGCCCCGAGCCGGGCTTTTGCGCGATGGACATGTTCATTCTCCTTGGAGACGTTGGGCGGTTTTGCCCAAAAGCGGTTGCTTGCGCATTTCGCTGAAGTACATCCAGGTCAGGGACACCCAGACCACGCCGTACATCAACATGAAGCAGGACGAGCGCACGCCGGTGAGGTCCACCAGGGCGCCAAACAGAATCGGCAGTACAAAGCCCCCCAGCCCACCGGCCAGGCCGACGATGCCGGACACCGCGCCCATGTTCTGCGGGTAGTCATTGGCGATGTACTTGAATACGGAGGCCTTGCCGAACGCGAAGGCGATGCCCATCACGAACAGCAGCACGGTGAACAGGGTGGCGTTGAGGCCGATATGGAAATCCAGGGGGCCGTTGACGGTCTGCACCTGCAATTGGGTCTGCGGGTAGCTGAGCAGGAACAGGCAGATCCAGCTCACCCACAACACCCACCAGGTCACGCTTTGAGCGCCCCAGCGATCCGACATCCAACCGCCCACCGCACGCAGCACGCCACCGGGCAGCGAGAAACACGCGGCCAGCAGTGCGGCGCTTTGCAGGCTGAAACCGTATTCCTGCACGTAGTACTTGGTCATCCATAGCGCCAGGGCCACGTAGCCGCCGAACACAATCGAGTAGTACTGGCAGTAGCGCCACACGGCCGGGTCTTTCAGGCACAGCAACTGCTGGCGCAGGGTCGCGCCGCCGGCACTGCGGTGCGCCTTGTTTTCGCTGGTGAGAAACCAGAACAGCAGCGCGGTGATAAACAGGATTGCGCCGAACACCTTGGGCACCAGGTGCCAGGTGCCGAGGGCGATCAGCGCCGGGGCCAGAAACTTGGTGACAGCGGCGCCCGCGTTGCCGGCGCCAAACACCCCCATGGCGAAGCCCTGGTTGTCCTTGTCGAACCATTTGGCAACGTAGGCGATGCCCACCGAGAACGAGCCACCGGCCAGGCCGACGAACAGGCCCAGGACCAGGAACTGCCAATAGGCGGTGGCGTAAGTGATCAGGTACAGCGGCAACACACACGCGAGCATCAGCAGGAAGAACACAATGCGCCCGCCGAAACGGTCAGTCAGCAGGCCCAGCGGCAGGCGCACCAGGGAACCGGTCAACACCGGCGTGGCGGCCAACAGGCCGAACTGGGTTTCGTTGAGTTGCAACAGCTCTTTGATGGGGACGCCCAACACGGCGAACATCATCCACACCATAAAGCAGACGGTGAAAGCCAGTGTGCTCATGCCCAGCACCAGGCCTTGTCTTATACGGGGTTGAGTCACGGTACGCGCTCCAGAAAGTGATTCCATGAGCGCAGGTTAGGGGCGGCCCCCCCTTGGAACTTGACGCAGATCAACGTCCGCCTGGGGGGTATCGGGCTATGCTGGCCCCACCTACCTCTAAGGAGGTAGTTCGAACAACAAGAGAAAGTCTTTATTTATCAATGGATTGGTCTCTTGTGCCGGTGTTTTCCCGTGGGAGGGTTTGCCGGCAATTCTTTAGAGGTAGTGCGCCAGGGATTGCGGTGTTCCAGCCCTTTTTGCCCTTTTTGGTGCCGCCATGCAGACGTCCCCCCTCCTTCGATTACGCCGCCGTGTTTAGCTGGCTGCGCAGTTCCCTGCCCGCCCGTGCCGGCCTGGCCGTGATCCTGATCGCAATCCTCGCGCTCGCCAGTTCCTTGAGTGCCGGCTTGATCGCCTGGTTCAGCCAGGGCGACGCCGCCGCGATCAATACCGCAGGCTCGGTGCGCATGGAGACCTACCACCTGAGCTGGAAGCTCGCCGCCGGCGCACCGGCCGACGAGATCGACAGCATCACCCAAAGCCTGCAAGGGCGTCTCGATAGCCAGTCGCTCAAGGCCGTGCTCGAAGACGGCCCGCGCAGTGCGTTGTTGCAAAGCTACCAACAGATCCAGCAACGCTGGCACGATGACCTGCGTCCGGCCCTGGCGCGGGGTGACGCCGCCCTGTTCCAGGCCAGCGCACCGGGGTTCGTCGAGCAATTGAATCAATTCGTCAGCCTGTTGCAGCAACAGAGCGAACACAAACAAGGCTGGCAACAAGGCATCCAGGGCCTGGCGCTGTTCAGCACCCTGATCATCCTGTTGATCGGCCTGTATGAACTGCAATACGGTGTGGTCAACCCCTTGCAGGAGCTGGTGCAGGCCACCCGGCGCTTTCGCGACGGCGACTTCAAGACCCGGGTCAACCACCGTTCCGAGGATGAACTGGGGCAACTGGCCCTGAGCTTCAACACCATGGCCGAAACCATCGAAGCCTCCCACCGCACCCTGGAAAGCCAGGTGCGCCTCAAGACCCTCAACCTGCAACAGGCCAACGCCGCCCTCGAGTTGCTCTACCAGAGCAGCCGCAGCCTGGCCACGCGCCTGGCGAATGCCGAGGGCCTGGATGAACTGATCCGACGCTTCCAGAAGCGCCTGCCTGGGCTGCGCCTGTCGCTGTGCCTGCAAGGCCACTTCCTCGCACCGGCCCAGCAGATGCTCGCCCTGCATGGCGGCGACAGCCGCAACGTCTGCGCCATCGGCGACTGCGCGACCTGCCAGAAACACAAGGTCGCGCCGCCCCAGGTGTTCAGCATCAGCAACCAGGGCTCGGAACTGGGCGAACTCAAGGCCCACTTCATCGACGGCCATGCGCCCCAGGACTGGGAGAAACAACTGATCCAGGCCCTGGCCAACCTGATCGGCACCTCACTGTCCCTCAAGCGCCAGCGCGAGCAGGACCACCGCTTGCTGCTGCTCGACGAACGCACCATCATCGCCCGCGAACTGCACGACTCCCTGGCCCAGGCGCTGTCGTACATGAAGCTGCAAGTCAGCCGCATGCAAACCCTGATCCGCCGCGGCGAACCGGTGGAGACCCTGGCCACCGTCACCGCCGAGCTGCGCGACGGCCTGAACAATGCCTACCGGCAACTGCGTGAGTTGCTCACCACCTTTCGCCTGCAAATCCACGATGCCGGGCTGGTGCAGGAACTGCAGGACACCGCTGAAGAGTTTTCCCGGCGCGGCGAATTCCAGGTCCACCTGCACGTCGACGCCCTGGCCTTCCAGCTATCGGCCAGTGAGCAGATCCACTTGCTGCAAATCACCCGCGAAGCCCTGTCCAATTGCCTGCGCCACGCCCATGCGCAAAACGCCTGGCTGCAACTGCGCCAGGAGGGCGAGACCGTCAGCCTGTGCATCGAAGACGACGGTCGTGGCTTTTGCGGCGACGTCGATCAACGTGAACACCACGGCCTGACCATCATGGACGAGCGCGCACGCAGCCTGCACGGCCAACTCGACATCAGCCCACGCGAGCCCCAGGGCACGCGCGTGCAATTGCGTTTTCACCCGGAATTCCTCGGGCAACCTCTACAAGGCACCCACGCATGAACACACCCACTCGCCACCGCATCCTGCTAGTCGACGACCACCCGATGATGCGCCACGGCATGCGCCAGATGCTGGAACTGGAAGACGACTTGCAGGTAGTCGGCGAGGCCGGTAATGGCCAGGAAGCCCTGGACCAGATCGACACGCTGCAACCGGACCTGGTGCTGCTGGACAACAACATGCCGCAAATGAACGGCCTGGAAACCCTGCGCCGCCTGCGGGCCATGAACTATGCGGGCAAGGTGTTGCTGTTTACGGTGTCCGACGCTGAAGACGATATTCGCGATGCCCTGCGCCTGGATGCCAACGGGTACCTGCTCAAGGACATGGAGCCGGAGTTGGTCGTCCAGTTCATCCGCGATGCCTTGCAGGGTGCCTTGGTGATCAGCCCTGGGTTGACGCGGGTCCTGGCCCAGGCCCTGCGCTCGCCGCAACCCCATGCGGCGGTGGAGTTGACCGAGCGGGAGCGGCAGGTGTTGAAGACGATTGCCAGTGGGCATAGCAACAAGGTGATCGGGCATAAGTTGGGGATTACCGAGGGGACGGTGAAGGTGCATGTGAAGAATTTGCTGCATAAGTTGGGGTTGCGGTCGCGGGTGGAGGCGGCGGTTTGGGCGATGGAGCATTTGCGGCAGGCGGGGTGAGGTTTTTTTGGGGTGGGGTTGAGTACATATCCGTTATTTAGGTGACGGCCACTGGCGGTTCCGCCCTTACGGCGGGTCACTTTTGTGTATGGACCGGACACATGGTTGACGGGTGTGCGGGGACATGGTGGACACTTTTCGGCGAGCCAATTTCGCCGGAAAGCCATCATGCCCTGGGACACGAGAGATGCCATGAGCCTGAAAGAAGAGTTTGTTGCCTTAGCAGGGCAACCCGGCAGCAACAAACGAGAACTATGCCGACGGTTCGGTATCAGTCCGCAGACGGCTTACAAGTGGCTTAACCGCTACGCGACGCTCGGCCATTCAGGGCTGCAAGATAAATCCCGAAAACCGGCTACCAGCCCCAAGCTGACCACGCCGGCCCTGGAAGCGCAGGTCATAGCGCTCAGACAAGACCATCCAGCATGGGGTGGGCGCACGATCAGCAGCCTCTTGAAAAAGCAGATTGCTCCCAGCACCGTTACCAATGTCCTGCACCGGCACGGGCTGATTCAGCCGACTACGAAGGAGCAAGAGGCAAAGCTGAGGTTTGAACACGAGGCGCCCAACAATCTTTGGCAGATGGATTTCAAAGGGCATTTCCCGACGCAAGAAGGCAGATGCCATCCCCTGACTTTACTGGACGACCATTCACGTTTCAGTTTGGCTATTCAAGCTTGTGATAACGAGCGTGGAGCCACGGTGAAAGAAAGGTTGACCGAGGTATTCCAGCGCTTCGGATTACCGGCTCGCATCAACGTTGATAACGGACCGCCTTGGGGCTCTCCACGTAACCCTGGTGAAATCACAGAGCTGAGTATCTGGTTGATTCGTCTGGGTATTCGGATCAGTTTCAGCCGCCCTTACCACCCACAAACCAATGGAAAGATTGAGCGTTTCCATCGCTCACTCAAGGCCGAAGTACTTGAAGGGCGTCAGTTTTCCACGCTCAAGGAAGCTCAAGCAGCATTTGATCGGTGGCGTGATGTTTATAACCTGCAACGGCCCCATCAGGCGCTGGACTACAAGGTGCCTATGGACCGGTATAGAGCCAGCCCATGGGCTTATCCGCAACAGTTACCAACCTTTGAGTACGGACCGGACGACGTATTAGCCAAGGCTTATCACAGCCGTTTTCGTTTTCAGAAACGCTACTTCAGCATCGCCAAAGGTTTGGCTGGGCATCACATCGCAATACGGCCCAACACTGAAGGTGATGGACTGTTTGACGTGTTTTTCTGCCATCACTTCCTACGAACGATCGACGTGAGCAAACCTGACTATGGTCCATAATGTGTCAACCATGTCCCCGCACATGTGTCCACCATGTGTCCGGTCCATACAGGCTCTTTTCCAAAGTGACCCGCCGTAAGGGCGGAACCGCCAGCCGCCGTTACCGCAGCAACGGATATGTACCCGATCTAATCCAAAAAAAATGGTCGGCCCAAAGGCCGCCATCGGGGCAAGCCCCCTCCCACACTTAACCGAGTACACCAGCCACAACTCCGGTCGGTTCCAGGACCGCAAAAGCCAGAACAAAACCAAACCGAAATTTACCTGATGGATGCAGATCCAAATGTGGGAGGGGGCTTGCCCCGATACAGTGGATCAGCCACAGGTGCATCAACTGACACGCCCACATAGGCTCACAACCCCCGCAAGAGGTACCCCCACAGAGGCATATCAACCCCGCGCCAAGCCCCCTACGCTACCCCATTGCGGAGGCCCAAACATGCTCACCCATCCCCACATTGTCCTCACCCTGCGTCGCCATCACCTGTTCAGCCAGCTCCCGGAAAAAACCTTCCAGGACGTCTGTACCCTGGCCAGCCTGAAGCGCCTGCCCAACCACACGCCACTCATGCACCAGGGCGATGCCGCAGACCGTTTTTTCCTGCTGGTCAGCGGTCAAATCAAGCTGCACCGTGTCACGGGTGAAGGCCAGGAACACCTGGTGGAAGTCATCCAGCCCGGCCAGACCTTTGCCGAAGCCCTGCTGTTCACCCAGGCCAAGGCCTATCCGGTGAGCGCCACCGCGCTCAAGGACAGCGTGCTGGTCAGCATCGAAGGCCAGCATTACCGCCGCGCCCTGGAGGACCAGCCAAAAATCTGCCTGGCGATCCTGGCGAGCATGAGCATCCACCTGCACCAACGCCTCAAGGACATCGACACCCTGACCCTGGCCAATGCCAGTCGCCGGGTGATCAATTTCCTGTTCCAGGAGCGCGATGCCGTCAGCGGCGAGGTGGTCTTGCAAGTGCCTAAGCGCTTGGTGGCGTCGAAGCTGGGTATCCAGCCGGAGACCTTTTCAAGGATCCTGCACCGGCTGGTGGAAGGCGGGATGATCGAGGTGCAGCGGCGTACCATTCGGATCGTGTGTGAAGAGCAACTGATGAGCTACCAGGCCGGCTGACTCAATGGCCGCTGTGGGCCATGCCCGCTGGCTGTTGCAATAGTGCCAGGTCGATCTCGGCAAAGCGCAACACGTGCCCGCCGGTGTCCGTCGCGACCTTCTGCGCCTTGGCCTCATCGGCAAACGAGGCCAGCACCACGCCCATTGCCCCCTTGAGACCGGTGCCGATCACGTAAAAGGCGCTGCGGGCGTCGATCAGGTGCATATCATTGGGCGAGTCCCACGGGCTGCGGCCCATGTCGTGCACATACAGCTTGGCGTCGTCATGGTGGTTCTCCGGTTGCAGCCACCAGCCGAGCATTTCGGCGGTGGAGCAGAATTTCTTCACCGCGCCCTGCTCCACCACCTGCCCCTTGGGCCCGGGGAATTCGTTGATAACCATGCCGCACACGTGGCACTCATCGTTGGGATGAAATGCCACCGGCGCGTCACTGAAACTCGACGCCTGTTCCTTATCGCACGCCGTCAGCAGCAAACCGACCAGCAAGGCCGCCAGTACCCGTGTCTTGAAACCCATATCACTTACTCCAGCCGTCAAAAAAATCGTCAAGCGCCGCGGCGCAGAAACATCCCATAGGCCAGCGCCAACGGCCCGGCCACCCAGGCCAACAAACACGCCCACAGGGCCTGCGGCGGTACGTCGAGGTCCGTGCCCAGGGCCATGACCCCGATGGACTGTGTGCCCGTGCCGAAGCCGGACAGGTTGATCAGCCGATACACGTCGGTAGGGTTGAGCAGCAACAGCCAGGGCAACCCCTGCGGGTTGAACTGGCCCTTGCCGACCACCAGCAGGGCCAGCAGCGCCAGGTCGAACACCAGCACAAAGAAAAACCACACGCCCAGGGCCAGGCCGGCAGCCGTGGATTTTTCCGCGCAACGGCTGCTCAGGGCATAGGCCAGGCCGAGAAACACCCAGCCCAATAACGTCGAGGTCAGCATGAAACGGCCAAACGCCCAGAGCAGCACGCCGAGTTCGACGTCATCCACCAGCAGCGCGATGGCAAGCATCGCGCAGCCAAACCCGAGCACCGTGGCCAATGCCAGGATCAGGCCGTGGCCGACAAACTTGCCCAGCAGGATTTGCCCGCGTCCCAGGGGATAGGTGAGCAACAGCAACAAGGTGCCGCTTTCGTCCTCGCCGACGATGGCGTCATAAGCCAGCAACAACGCAATCAGCGGCATCAAGAAGGTCGCCAGGCTGGCCAGGCTCGCGATGGTCGCGGCAATCGAGGTGAAGCCCAGTTGCCCGGCGGCGGCGGCCCCCAGCCACGCAATACCGATGGCCAGCACCGCGAACAACAGGCTGATCGCCAACAGCCAACGGTTGCGCAGGCCGTCGCAGAACTCTTTGCGCGCCATGTTCCAGACCGGGCTCATAACGCCGCCTCCTGTGCCGTGATCTGGTGGCTGTTCATGTAATGGCGGTAAAGGTCTTCGAGGGAAGGCGCGAGGATTTCCACATCGCTGGGGCTGTCTTCGGCCAGCAACTGGCGCAGCAGTTCCACCTTGCTGCCGTTGCACGCCGCCACCTGCAACCCTTCGTCGCCCCAGGGCCGGGTCACATGGCCGGCAGCGCTCCAGCGCTTTTGCAGCACCTCGACACGCTGCAAACCGCTGCCGCGGATCAACGTCGGCAAGCCGGCCTCGGCACGCAGTTGTGCCAGGCTGCCCAGCGCCAGCAGGCGGCCCTGGGTGAGGATCGCGGCGCGGTTGATATGCGCTTCGACCCCCGGCAGCACGTGGGAACACAGAATGATGCTGGTCCCCGCGGCGCGCAGGCGGTCGAGCAGGCGATACAGGTCTTGGGTCGCGAACGGATCGAGACCCACGGTAGGCTCGTCGAGCAGCAACAGGCGCGGCTCGCCGAGCAGGGCCTGGGCCAACCCCAGGCGCTGGCGCATGCCTTTGGAATAGGTCTTGACCCGTCGCGTGGCGGCCGCTGTCAGGCCGACGTCCTCCAGCAGGCTGTCGACCTGATGCATC
Organism: Pseudomonas gorinensis; assembly: GCF_042015035.1. NCBI lineage: Bacteria > Pseudomonadati > Pseudomonadota > Gammaproteobacteria > Pseudomonadales > Pseudomonadaceae > Pseudomonas > Pseudomonas gorinensis. The sequence continues at coordinate 3,240,483 of NZ_CP167125.1, read as the reverse complement.
GGCGCGCCCTTGAGCCGGGCAAAGTGGCGCAGGGTCTCCACGCCACTGAGCTGCGGGTAGAACGTGACGTTTTCCGGCAGGTAACCGAGCCAGCGGCGCACGTGGGGATCACTCGGTGCACGGCCGAACACCCGCACCTGGCCGGCACTGGCGCGCAGCAGGCCGAGGACCAGTTTCATCGCGGTGGTCTTGCCCGCGCCGTTATGCCCGAACAGCCCCAGCACTTCGCCGGGGGCCAGGTTCAGGTTCAGGCCGTGCAGCACCGTGGCACGTCCATAGCGTTGGCTGACGCCGTCGATCTCGACCACGTTCATCAGGCAGGTTCCTTATGTGAGGGGGCTTGCATCAGGGGGTGGCTGTCCATCACCCCCGGCGACTTCATCACCGGGAACGCGCGTTGTACCCAACGCAGCAACTCGATGCCGGGGCTGTTGAGCAACAGGCGCACCTGGGGGTAGAGCCACATCAGGCGGTCGACGTTGTCATTGGGCTCGTAGGCCACGTCGCCCAGGCCATCGCCGTTGCGGTCCCAGCCCAGGTAGTCGCTCCAGTAGTTGCCCCGCCCGTCCGCCGACCATTCCTGCAAGCGGCTGGCGACGTACTTGACCTGACGCTGGTTGTCGACAAACGCGTTGCCGGCAATGCGGTTGTCTTCTGAGCCGGCGGTGAGGTGAATGCCCACTGCGCTGCGCGCGAAGCGGTTGCCTTCGATGCGGTTGAACAATGAGTTATAGATAAACAGCGCCTTGCCTTCGCCGCCGGCAATCATGGTGTCGCCGGTGGAGCCGTCGCGCACATCGGTAACGACGTTGTCCTGCAAGGTGGAATAAGTGATGTAGTTCATCAGGATGCCATAGTTCTGGTCCTGTTCGGAGCGGTTGCCGGTCACCGTCAGTTGGCGGCTTTGCATCAAGGCATAGCCGGTGCGTGTGCGGCGGGTGGTGTTGCCCAGTACCCGGTTGTCGTTGGAGAACATGTAGTGGATGCCGTAGCGCAGGTCTTGCAAGGTGTTGCCTTGCAGCAGGTTGCCGTTGGAGGTGTCGATGTAGATGCCATCGCGGGTCTCGCGCACCTGGTTATCGATGACCCGAGCGCCGTGCACGGCGTACAGGTGGATGCCGTTGCCACGGTCCTGGGAGCGGATCGAGGGGTCACCCTGGATGCGGTTGTCGAGCAGGCTGACGTCCGCGGTGCCGTCGACCCAGATGCCAAAGCCCGGGCCCTGCAGGCGATTGCCGCGCACCTTGGCGCGTTGGGCGTCGGCCTGGATGAAGATGCCGGCGTTCATGGCGGTGAGGTCACGCCCCCAATCCAGGAAGGTGCAGCCCTCGACGCTGACATCCGGCGCGCCGATGAGCAGGCCGTTGCCCTGCCCTTCAGCCTGGAACACGGCGCCGGGCGCGCAGGTCAATTGCAGCGGTTGGTCGATGCGGAACGCGCCCCGGTATTCGCCGGCAGGCAGGCGCCAGCGGTCGGGGCCGTCGGCTTGCAGGGGCAAGTCGGTGATGGGACGTACGGCAGCGTTCACCCCGAACGAGAGCAGTGCGAGCCCTATCAAGGTGATGAGTGATCGAGCCACAGTGATGTCCTTAAACTGAATGCAGTCCAATGTGGGAGGGGCGGTGCGACGATTCGACTTGCTCCCGATGGCGGTGAATCAGCCACGGATGCATCAACGGATACACCCCCATCGGAGCAAGCCCACCTCCCACCTTTGTCCTGCGGTGTGCCTTGGTCAGGCGTGCTCGACCTTCATCCGCCCCACCATCTCCATATGCAGGGCATGGCAGAACCAACTGCAGTAGTACCAATGCAGCCCCGGCTTATCGGCGATGAAGGTGATGGAGGAAGTCTGCTGAGGGCTGATCTCCATGCTCACGCCGTGGTTGACCATGACAAAGCCATGGGTCACGTCCTCGATCATGTCGATATTGGTGATGGTCACGGTGACTTCATTGCCCTGCTTGACGGTGAATTCCCCCAGGCCGTAGGCCGGGGCCATCGAGGTCATGTACACGCGCACCTTGTTGCCGTCGCGAATCACCTTGTTATCGGTTTCCAGCTTGATCCCGTCCTTGGCGGCGATGGCCACGGTTTCGGCGAAGAATGGATCGTTGCGGTCCCAGATGGTCCTGGTCTTGATCTGGTCGCGGCGCGCCATCACGCAGTCATGGGGTTCGGCAAAGGCCGGGCCGTCGTGGACCAGTTTCATCTCGTCGCCGGAGATGTCGATCAACTGGTCGTTCTCCGGGTGCAACGGGCCGGTGGGCAGGAAGCGGTCCTTGGAGAACTTGCTCAGCACCACCAGCCACTGGCCGTCGGCGTCGCGGGTTTCGGTCAGCGACGCATGGTTGTGGCCCGGCTGGTACTGCACATCGAGCTTCTGCTTGATGTAGTTGACCTTCTCGCCGCCGTAGGCGCGGATGGCTTCGGCGATGTTCCACTTGACCACCTGGCTGTCGATAAACAGCGTGGTGTAGGCAAAGCCGCGCCCATCGTAAGTGGTGTGCAGCGGGCCCAGGCCCAGTTCCGGCTCACCGACCACCACACCGCGCGGGTCGGCGATCTTGCCGCTGAACAGGTCGTCGAGCTTGTCGATGGCAATGATGGTGCAGGTGGGCGACAGCTTGCCGTTGGCGATGAAGTACTTGCCATCCGGCGAGGTGTTGCAACCGTGGGGGTTCTTCGGCACCGGGATGTAACGGGTGAACTCGCTGTCCTTGCCGTCCTCGGATTTGCGCCCGTCCACCACCGGCACCTTGGCGCCGTCCACACTGATGAACTTGCCGGCCTTGATCGCCGCTTCGATGCGCGGAATGTTGAACACCACCACCCAGTCGCGCTCGTTGCGCATCATGCCGGCGAGGTCGGTGGCCTTTTCCGAGTTGTAGCAGGTGGCGGCTGCGTATTTGCCGGTGTAGTCCATATCGGCATTATCGAGGTTGCCGTCGACGATCACCTGGAAGGCCATTTCCATTTTCTCGGCGTCGATGGCGTTGAACATGGTGAAGGCGTTGCGGTCTTTCAGGTCGAAATTCTTGCCGTCATTGGGGTGCGGAATGATGAACTCGGCGTTGCAGAACACGTACTTGGTGTAGGGCACTTTTTGCAGGCGCAGGCCGTGGATGGCCTGGGCATTCGGTACGGTGAGGATCTTGTCGCACTTCATGATATCCAGGCGGATACGCGCCACCCGGGTGTTGGCCTTGTCGTTGATGAACAGGTACTTGCCGTCGTACTTGCCGTCGGTGGTGGACAGGTGCGGGTGGTGGCAATCGCCGTTGGCGTACCTGGCGCCCTCCCCCAGGATGCGCTTGCTCTCGTTGGTCAGGCCCCAACCGGTGGCCGAGTCGATATTGAACACCGGGATACGCATCAGCTCGCGCATCGATGGAATGCCCAACACCCGCACTTCGCCCTGGTGGCCGCCACTCCAGAAGCCGTAGTAGTCGTCCAACTGACCGGGCTCCACATGGATTTTCGACTTGGCATCCTTGGCCGCCGCGGCAAAGGATTCACGCGTGAACACCGCGCTGCCAAGGGCCGAAGCCCCGGCCAATACTGCCCCGGTCACCGCCCCCGTACCGAGGAAACTGCGCCGGGTCAGGCCGTCATGGTTGTCGTCTGTATCGTTCATGGGTCGCTCCTTCAAGGGTTGGGATTTATCTGCACTACGGGAATCTGTACGGGGGCCGCCTTGTTGCGCTTCTTGCGCTTGTTGATCAGCGGCGGGCACTTGTTTTCGTTGTGCCAGGTCATCTGGCAGTCGAGGCAGTAGTGGCATTCATTGGCGTTGATATGGCCGTCCGGGTGGATGGCCTGGATCTCACATTCCTTGGCGCACAGCTGGCAGGGGTTGCCGCATTCCTGGCGGCGCTTGAGCCAGTCGAACAAGCGGAATTTGCTCGGGATCGCCAGGGCGGCGCCGAGGGGGCACAGGTAGCGGCAGTAGACTTTGCGCGTGAACAGGTTGATCACCAGCAATGCCACGGCGTAGAGCACGAACCACCACTGGCGGTCGAACTTGAGGGTGATGGCGGTCTTGAACGGCTCCACTTCGGCAAAACGTTCGGCGGTGGCCATGGACTCCAGCGACAGGCCGAACAGCACCAGCAGGATCAGGTACTTGATCGCCCATAGCCGCTCATGCACCGCGAAGGGCAATTCGAACTGGCGGATCTTCAGGCGGCGGGCGGCTTCGTTGAGCAGTTCTTGCAAGGCGCCGAATGGGCACAACCAGCCACAGAACACGCCGCGTCCCCACAGCAGGATACTGGCGGCGGTGAACACCCAGAGCATGAAGATCAGCGGGTCGGTGAGGAACAGTTCCCAGCGAAAGTCCTGGGCCAGTGCGTGCACGAAGGTCAGCACATTGACCACCGACAGCTGCCCCAACGCGTACCAACCGATAAACCCCACTGTAAATACCAGGTAACCGCGACGCAGCCAGTGCAATAGACGCGGACGACGCGCCAGGCTGTCTTGCAGGAACAGGATCACTGTGAGCAGCACCAACGCAACACCGAGCACCAGCACCTGGGTTTGTTTCTGGTACCAGATGCTCAGCCACAACGGGCGGTTGGCTTCATCGATCGCCGCTTGTTCCTCGGCGGTGGGCGGTAGCCGTTCCAGGTATTGTTCCGGCAGCTGGTAAGGCAATTCGAAGCTGCTGAAGGTGCCACTGACCGGCCCGGTCTGGCGCCGCACCAGCAACTCCAGGGTCCAGGGCGAACCGGGGTCGAACGCCGCCTGTGCCCGCACAATAAACACCGACATCTCGGTGAAGTCCGGCATGCCCGCGGCGTAGGCATCGTCGATGCGCCGGTGGTCGAGGTCGCGAAAGCTGATCACATTGCCGAACTGGCGCAACTGCACCCGATCGAAAATACCGCCTCGCACATAACCCGAGCCCTTGAACGAAAACAGCCCACGGCCCAGCACGGCGATGGCCTGCTCACCCGGCTTGAGCGCCTGCATCAACGTGGCGTAGTGCGCATCCCCCAACAGGTTACGGCCGATACTCGGCGGGTTGATGTCGGCCACATAGAGATCGATGAAAGTCTCATCGCCAGCCTCCCCCGCTTCGGCGGCGGTGTCCTTGAAGGCGGCGTCAACCTGGCCACGGGTCAAGAGCAGGCGGCGAATCGCGCCATTGCCGGTCAACTGCTCCCAGGTGGCGGGGGCAAATTGATCGGTGCGGATCAGCGCGGCTTTCTGTGGGGTCGCGGCCTTGCCGTCGATCAACTTGAGCGAGACCGCCACTTCATGGGCCGCGCGCATGACCACTTCGTTGACCACCATCGCGGTGACCGTGGCACCGGCAATCGCATCCACCGTCACGGCCTTGGGGTCACTGGAGCGCCCCACCACGACGCGTTGGCGCACGTCGACGCCGGCATAGTGGCCGGTGAACTCGTGGAGTTTGACCTCGGGGATGCCGATCAACAGGATGGGTTCGTGGTGTTCCAGTACGTAGGCGTCACGGATGATGCCGGCGGTGTCGAGGATCACCTGGGTATTGATGGGTTTGCCTGAGTAGGCGGGGATCGCCATCACGTCCAGGCTCTGGAATACGTAGCCGATGGGGGTGTTGGCTTGGGTGATGGTGCGGACGTTGAACTTGCCTTCGGGGGCGGAGACGGCGTCGTGCTGGGGGAAGGTTTTGTCGATGCGTTGCTGTTCGATCGCGCCGTAGGGTTGGGCGTGGGCGCTGGTGAAGAGGATGAGCAGCACCGACATGACCAGCCAGTGGAGTGTCAGGTGCGAGGAGCGGGCCATGGGATCCCTTTGTTGACGACGCTGAAGATGGGACCGATGGTAGGTGCGGTGATGGCGGGTAGCCCTTGATTGAAATCAAGTTGGTCAGAGGGGGGTGATTGGGGGTTCCGTGTACATATCCGTTTCTGCGGTAACGGCCACTGGCGGGTTGGGGTACATATCCGTTGCTGCGGGAATGGCCACTGGCGGGTTGGGGTACATATCCGTTGCTGCGGGAATGGCCACTGGCGGTTCCGCTCTTACAGCGGGTCACTTTTGGAAAAGAGCCCAAAAGTAACCAAAAGGGCTCTTGCCCCACCACTCGGCACCTCGCTTAGGCTCGGTGTGCCCGAACGCAGGCTTGAATCCGTGGGCCGCCGTCATGGGCCATCCCTGGCCCAGGACGGCTAACCCGGCGTCCTGCCGGGTTACCCACGGATTCAAGCCTGCGTTCGGCCAGCGTGGTTTAACGGGGCGCCTAAGATCAAGATCAAAAGCCAGAGCAAAGCCAGAGCAAAAGCAGAATGAGGTCTACCTGACCTATGGAGATCTCTGACCTGTGGAGAACCAAATGTGGGAGGGGCGGTGCGACGATTCGACTTGCCCCCGATGGCGCCGGGTCAGTTAACAAATAAGTGACTGACACGCCCTCGTCGGGGCAAGCCCCCTCCCACACTTAACCGAGTACACCAAGCACAACTCGGTCGGCTCCAAGACAGCAAAAGACAGCGCAAAACCAGGCCGAGGTCTACCTGACCTATGGAGATCTCTGACCTGTGGAGATCCAAATGTGGGAGGGGGCTTGCCCCCGATGGCGCCGGGTCAGTCAACAAATAAGTGGCTGACACTCCCTCATCGGGGCAAGCCCCCTCCACATTCCCAACCGAGTACACCAGCCACAACTCCGGTCGGCTCTAAGGCCGCCGCGCTTTGGCTTTTGATCTTCGGCGCCCGTTAAACCACGCTGGCCGAACGCAGGCTTTGGAGCGTGGGTAACCCGGCAGGACGCCGGGTTAGCCGTCCTGGCCAGGATGGCCCATGACGGCGGCCCACGCTCCAAAGCCGGAGTGAGGGCACACCGAGCCTAAGCGAGGTGCCGAGTGGTGGGGCAGGAGCCCTTTTGGTTACTTTTGGGGCTCTTTCCAAAAGTGACCCGCCGTAAGGGCGGAACCGCCAGTGGCCGTTACCGCAACAACGGATATGTCCCCACCCCCCCCCTCAAACCACAACCCCCCGCCCCGCCCGCTCAAGATTCCGCCACAACCAAGGCGGCAACACATCCGGATCCAGGCTGTCGATCAAATTCTTCAACCCCAACCCCAACTCCGTATCCCCCTCAATCACCAACCGGCGCCGAAAAAACAACGTATCCGGATCTTCCTGCCGGCTGGCGAGCAACAAGAACTCGCGCCAGTTACCACTGATGCTCACCTGCGCCTCGGCCTTTTGCGCAATACGCAATCCATCGCGCCCCAAGGTCAGGTACCAGCACAACCCCAGGTCAGGTATACGCAGACACATCCAGCGTCCGCGCAGCAGGTCAAACCCACCGTCGCGCAAAGGCTCGGCCAGGCAGCGGTTAAGGGCTTGCTGCAAGACCAGGCGCTGCACGCCAAACGGCACGCGACGGATCAATGGAAACAATTGGTCGGCGCCTTTGAGCAGCCATTGTTTACGACTCAGCACAGCCCCACCTCCTCAACCCGCAACATGCCCGCCTGGCCGTGCCAGTAGCCGTTGCAACCATCGACATACAGCGGCGGCGTAGCGCCCTGGCGCACCTGGTCGAAGGCTCGCACCACCTCGACCATGCCCTCGGCTCGCGGGCTCAGGCGCAACAGATCGGCACCACTGGTCACCAGGCCGGGGTAATCGGCCAGCAGGTTGGTCACGTCGGCCGACATGGTCTGGATACCGTTCAAGGTGAACAGCGCCTGCCCTTCCTGGCTGGTCAGCGCCATGCCGTCGGGGTAGTTGATGCAGCAGAATTGGCAGTCATCCTTCGGCCGGTTTTCGGCACGGGCGGTGAAGCAGCGCGCCGAATACGCCAGGGGCAAGTGGCCGTAGGCGAAGATTTCCACTTCGGGCAACGGCCGGCCCAATTCGCGTACCTGCTCCAGCACATCGGCGATCAAGCCCTGGGAGCATTCCACCGGCGGCACCCAGCGTTGCATGCCTGCATCGAGCAGTTGCACCAGGGAGTGGCCGTTGTAGAGGTTAAGCGCCGGGCCGCCGACAAAGGGCAATTTGCGCTCGATCAACATCTGCACCGCCCCCATGTCGTTGGCTTCCACCAACAGTTCGCCGTTGTCGCACAGGCGGCGCAGGCTCGACAGTTCGGAGGCGGCTTCGATCAAGGTCAGGCTCGATAACACGATCTGCGCCGAGCTGTACGTTTGCAGTTCCCGGCCCAGGCCCAACCAATGATCCAGGGTGAACGCGCGGCGTTTGGCGCACACGGTTTCGCCCAGGTAAATCACGTCCAGGGGCAAGCCGGCCATGTCTGAATAGAAGCGCCCCAGGTGTTCCTTATCCCAATAAAACAGCACCGGTCCCAGGCTGAGTTTCATCTGTGTCTCCTCACTGCCACGCACGATGGTAGGCGCCGAGCGTGGTCTGGCTGCCTTCGGATAACCCGGCCAGCACCTGGCGCCACTGGTCCTTGACCACAAAACTGGCAGGCGCATTGCGGTGGGCGTCCAGCGCGGCGCGCCAGACCCGGGTGACTTGTTCCACATAGGCCGGGCTGCGTTGCCGGCCTTCGATCTTGACCGCTTCGACGCCGATGGCGGTGAGCTCCGGTACCAGGTCGAGGGTGTCGAGGCTGGTGGGTTCTTCGAGGGCATGGAAGCGCTTGCCGCCCACCAGGAAGCGGCCCTTGCACAGGGTCGGGTAGCCGGCGGGTTCGTCCCGGGTGTAGCGGTCGATCAGCACTTCGCTCAGGCGCGCGCTCAAGCCGTCGGCGTCCTCGCTCCAGCGCACGGCCTTGGCCGGCGAACACACGCCGCAGAGGTTGGGCGACTCGCCGGTGATGTAGGACGACAGGTGGCAACGCCCCTCGGCCATGATGCACAGGCTGCCGAAACCGAACACTTCGATCGGCACCGGGCTGCTCGCCGCCACTTGCTTGACCTGGGCCAGGGACAGCACGCGGGGCAACACCGCGCGACGAATGCCGTAGCGTTCGGCATAGAATTTCAGCGCCGCCGCATGGGTGGCCGAGCCCTGTACCGACAGGTGCAAGGCCATCTGCGGATGGTGCCGGCTGGCGTAGTCGAGTACCCCGGGGTCGGCGGCGATCAGCGCATCCACGCCGTGGTCTGCCGCGCGGTCGACAGCGCGCTGCCAACGCACCCAGATCTTCGGTTGTGGGTACGTATTGACCGCCACGTACAGCTTGCGCTGGTGCTGGCGAATAAAGGCGACGGCACCGTCGAATTGTTTGTCGTCCATGTTCAGCCCGGCGAAGTGCCGGGCGTTGGTGTCATCGCGAAAACCGACATACACCGCATCGGCGCCTTGGCGCACCGCGGCTTTGAGCGCAGGCAGGTTGCCTGCGGGGCAGACCAGTTGCATGGGGGTTCCTCACAAAAATTCAGCGAAAGACAGAAATGGCACCGGTGCATCCCTGGGCACCTGATGCTCGCGCTCGATGATCACCAGGCCATCGGCCCAACAGGCGGCGGTGAGCATCGCCGAGCTTTGCTGGGGGTGCAGCACCGCGCGCAATTGTCCATCCTCGCCGGGGCTCAGGCGCGCGCGCAGGTATTGGCGGCGCTTGTTGGGCTGGAGCCATTCAAAATCGGCCAGCACCTGGATCGGTACCGGCAGCACCCGCGCCACACCTTGGGCGCGCAACAGGAACGGACGCACCACCACCAACGCGGTGATCAACGCCGCCGACGGGTTGCCGGGCAAACCCAGCCATGGCTTGCCCGCCACCTCGCCAAACGCCAGGGGCTTGCCGGGCTGGATCGCCAGGCGCCAGAAGTCCACGCGGCCGAGTTCTTCGATGGCCTGCTTGAGGTGGTCCTCCTCCCCCACCGATACACCGGCAGACGTCAACAGCACGTCGCATTCGGAGGACGCCAGGGCCAGTGCATCGCGGCTGGCGGCCAGTTCGTCGGCCATCACGCCGTAGTCGAGCACGTCCACGCCCCAGCCGCGCAGCAGCGCGGCCAGGGCATATCGGTTGCTGTTGTAGATCTGCCCAGGCACCAGTGCCTCACCCGGCTCGCGCAGTTCATTGCCGCTGCTGAGCAGGCACACCCGCAGCGGGCGATAGACTTTCAGGCGCGGGATGCCGGCCGATGCGAGCAAGCCGATGTCCTGGGCACGCAGGCGCTTGCCCACGGCGACCAGGGTCTGGCCGCGTCGCAACTCTTCGCCCTGCTTGCGCACATGCTCACCCAGGCGCACCGGTGGGCACCAAATACGCTGGCCGTAAAGGCGGCAGCGTTCCTGGGGCACCACCGTGTCGGCACCGGCCGGTACCGGCGCACCGGTAAAGATGCGCACCGCCTGCCCGGCCAGCACCTTCGCCGTGCTGTGCTGGCCAGCGGCAATGCGCCCGGCGAGCATCAGGTAGCCCCCCTCTGCCGGTACGTCCTCGGCGCGCAGGGCGTAGCCATCCATGGCGCTGTTGTCGAACCCCGGCAGGTCCAGGGGCGAGAACAGTTCCTCGGCGACCACCCGCCCCAGCGCGTGCTCCAGGTCGATTACCTGAGTGCCCGGCGGCGGCGGTGCCTGGGCCAGCAGCGTGGCGATGGCCTCGTCCACCGGCATCAGGTGGCCGCTGTCGCACACCGAGACGCTCACGAACGCGACTCGCAGGCTTGCAGGATCTGCTCGGGCTGGGGCTTGAGGTGCGGCACGAAGTTGCACGGGCCGGTGCGGCTGTCCAACTGGCCCGCGAGGATCTGATCCCAGGCGGTACGGCACGCGCCCGGCGAACCCGGCATGCAGCACACCAGCACGCCGTTGCTGATGCCGGCCAACGCACGGGATTGCAAGGTGGAGGTGCCGATTTCGACCAGGGACACCTGGCGGAACAACTCGCCGAAGCCCTCCACGTTTTTGTCCAGCAGCGGCAGCACCGCTTGGGGCGTGTTGTCACGGGCGGTGAAGCCGGTGCCGCCGGTCATCAGCACCACTTGCACATCAGGGTCGGCGATCCACAGGGAGACCTGCGCACGAATCTGGTAGATATCGTCGATCACCAGGCCACGGTCGACCAGCACATGCCCGGCACCTTGCAGGCGGTCCACCAGGGTCTGCCCGGAGGTGTCGGTGTCGAGGGTGCGGGTGTCGCTGATGGTCAGCACGGCGATGTTCAGGGGGATGAAATGACGTTGTTTCAAATGGGCCATGATCAAGGCTCCAGGCGTAAAGAAAGTGGCTGTCAGCCTGCGCCGCAATGGGCGCAGGGCCTATTCCTCCAAGGAGGTATCTCGTTCAGGGGGCCAGGCGCGTGCGCTGCCACGTCCCGGCGTGCAAGCGGTAATCGAGGCGGTCGTGCAGGCGGTCAGGGCGGCCTTGCCAGAACTCAATGCGCTGCGGTTGCAGGCGGTAGCCGCCCCAATGCTCAGGGCGCGGCGGTTGCTGCCCGGCGAAACGCTCGGTGACGTCACGCAAGCGGCTTTCCAGCTCGCTGCGATGGCTAAGGGGCTGGCTTTGCGGCGAGGCCCAGGCCCCCAACTGACTGGCGGCCGGACGCGCGTCAAAATAATCGTCCGACAGCTGCGCATCCGCCCGCACCACCGGGCCTTCGATACGCACCTGCCGCTCCAGCCCCGGCCAGAAAAACGTCATGGCCGCATGGGGATTACTCGCCAACTCCTCCCCCTTGGCACTCTGGTAATGGCCGAAAAAGAAAAAACCCTCAGCGCTGAAACCCTTGAGCAACAGAATGCGGCAATGGGCATGGCCCTGACTGTCCACGGTGGCCAACGCCATACTATTGGCCTCGACCGGAGGCACTTCGGTTTTACGCGCCTGATCCAACCACTGGCCAAACAGCACTAAAGGATCGTCCTGCGCCAAGTCATCACGCAAGCCATAAAGGGTGTAGTTGCGGCGCAATTGCGCAAGAGACAAAGGCATGGCGCAGTCCTCCAGAAAGTTCGCCACAGTGTGAGAACTACCGCGCATTTATCCCTTGACCACGATCAACATTCACCCGTGGCATGACGCCGCATGCGGTTACTTGGGCATGGGGTTCTACAGCTGATCGTATTGTTGCGGTTACTCTGGCTCTGCCTTTCCTTTCCTTTCCTTTGCTTTGCTTTTGCTCTGGCTTTGCTTTTGCTCTGGCTTTGCTTTTGCTCTGGCTTTGCTTTTGCTCTGGCTTTGCTCTGGCTTTTGATCTTGATCTTAGACGCCCCGTTAAACCACGCTGGCCGAACGCAGGCTTGAATCCGTGGGTAACCCGGCAGGACGCCGGGTTAGCCGTCCTGGGCCAGGGATGGCCCATGACGGCGGCCCACGGATTCAAGCCTGTGTTCGGGCACACCGAGCCTAGGCGAGGTGCCGAGTGGTGGGGCAAGAGCCCTTTTGGTTACTTTTGGGGCTCTTTTCCAAAAGTGACCCGCTGTAAGAGCGGAACCCTAAGTGGCCGTTACCGCAGCAATGGATATGTACCCATTCCAACCCAACATCCTGGTCGGCCCAGAGGCCGCCATCGGGGGCAAGCCCCCTCCCACATTTGATCTCCATACATGAGGTAGATATCAGTCTGCTCTGGCTCTTGATCTCAGGCACCGCCCCTCCCACATACCCCCAAACTACTTGAGCCCCAACCGCCGCGCCAACTTATGCAAATTACTCGAATCCACCCCCAACAAACGCGCCGCACTCGCCCAATTACCACCGCAATGCTCCAGAGCCTGACGAATCTTATGACGCTGACACTCATCCACCGCCACCGCCAACGGCTGGAACACCTCACCGCCCAACACCGCCGGTTCAAGCACCGGCATGGCATCGCCCAGCCCCAGCCACTGCGGCTCCAGGCTCATGAACGGACGGCTGCCGCCCCGACACAACAGCTTTAACGCCGCACGGCTGATCACATGTTCCAACTCACGCACATTGCCCGGCCAGGCATAGCCCAGCAGGGCCTGGCGCGCCGCCGGGGGCAGGCACAAACCGCGCAGCCCCAGGCGCGCACGGTTGAGCTCAACGAAGTGCTCGGCCAGCAACAGAATGTCATCGCCACGTTCGCGCAGCGGTGGGATCGCCACCGGATACACCGAAAGCCGGTGATACAGATCGGCGCGAAACAGGCCGTCGCGCACGCGGTCCGGCAGATGGCGGTTGGTGGCGGCGATGATCCGCACATCCACATGCAAAGGCCGGTCGGCCCCCAGGCGCTGGATCTCGCCGTTTTGCAGGGTACGCAGCAACTTGGCCTGAATGTTCAAGGGCAACTCGCCCACCTCGTCGAGAAACAGCGTGCCGCCATTGGCGACATCGAAACGCCCGGCGCGGTCGTGGCTGGCGCCGGAGAACGCGCCCTTGACGTGACCGAACAACTCACTCTCGGCCAACGCCTCCGGCAGCGCCGCGCAGTTGACCTGCACCAGCGGCCGGTGGCAGCGCCGCGATTGGTGATGCAGGCGCTGGGCAAACAGCTCCTTGCCGACGCCCGTCTCACCGAGCAACAGCACCGGCAACTCGGTCTGCGCCAGTACCGCCAACTCATCGAGCAATTGCCGCAGCACCTGACTGTGCCCAAGGATGGCGTCGGGCGGCAGGGTCGCATCGACCCTGATGGGGTTCGCATTACCCTGGCATAGGGTGGTCATGATCACCTCACCTCACAATAAAGCCTTATTTATCAATGGTTTTTCAGTTGGCACGGCGCCTGCAACAACCGGCACATACCGCTATCCCAATGAGGAAACCCGATGAGCCTGAGCGACTGGAACACCCAACCCCAGGATCAATTGATCGACCATCTACTGGCCCGCTACCACGCCCGGCATCGCGAACAACTGCCGGAGCTGATTCGCCTGGCCAGTCGTGTCGAACAGGTCCATGGCCACCATCTGCAATGCCCCAACGGCCTCGCGGACCTGCTGCGCGATATCCAGCAGGAACTGGAGAACCACATGCTCAAGGAGGAACAGGTGCTGTTCCCGATGCTGCAGATGGGCATGGGCGCGCAGGCGGCCATGCCGATCCAGGTGATGCGGCATGAGCATGACCAGCACGGCGAGGCGCTGGAACAGCTGTTGAGCCTCACCGATCGCATCACCGCACCGCCGAGCGCCTGTGGGACCTGGCGCAGTTTGTACAGCCAGTTGACGACCTTTCATGACGACCTGCGCGAGCATATCCACCTGGAGAACGAGGTATTGTTTGCCCGGGCACTGAGCCCCGTGGCCTGATCAGCGCAGCATCAGCTTGGCCAGGATCACGATCACCACCATATGCACCAGGATGCTGCGACGAATCCACGTCGCACGCCTGGGGCTCAGGCGCTGATGGCTCAGCAGGTACGCCAGCCACAGGTAATGGCCGATGATGCTCAGGGCCAGCACGATTTTCAGGCTCAGCAGTGCGGCAAAGTGGCTGCCCCAGGGCACGCTCAACACCCCTCGGTAGTGCCAGGCCAGGCCGATGCCGGCGCCGTACAGCAGCACCACCACGCCATGTAGCACCTGGCGTGAGCGCCGCGCGATAGCATGATCGGAGGTGAACTGGGCCGACCAGGCCAGTTCCTCACGGGCGCTGTGCCAGATCACGACTTCGAAAAACAGCGTGCCGATAAAGGCAATCGCCGCCAACAGATGCACGATCAACAAGGTGGAATAGAGCACGACGTTCTCCTAGCCTGGATGCCCATCGACCCGTGCTTGCCACAGCATCGGCCCGTAACGCCACAGATACAGGCCGAGCCCGACGCTCCAGCACAGGCCGGCCAGCCACAGCGCAGCCAGGGGCCAGAGCAGCACCAGCGCCACTCGGCTCACGCAGGCCAGGTTGAGCAGCACAAACGCCAGGGTCATCCCGGCCGGCGGCTGCAAGGCGCGGCCGGTGTGGCCGAGGCTGACGCGGGCGATCATGGCCAGGATCAAGCCGGCCATGGCGCCAATGGTCAATGCATGCACCGCCAGGCTGGGGTTGAATGGCGCACCGAAATGCCACAGCGCCATGCCCAGGCAGGCCACGGCGAGCCAAGCATACGCCAGGTGCAACGACCAGAGCAGCGGCACGCGCCACAGGCCCCGGTCATGCCAGCGCACCAGGCGCAGCAGGTGCCCAAGCCCGAGGCCGGCGAACAGCAGGCCGATCCACAGGTTGGCCGATAGCGCCGGCCCTGCCCCATAGAGCACCGCGACCAGCATCGAGCCGCCCAGCAACACGCGGTCCAGCCACGGCCAGGGCTTGACCGCCTCGACCCGGCCCAGGCCGCGCTGGGTGAAGAACGGAATCACCCGCCCGCCGATCAGGCCCATCATCGCCGCCACCAGCCACAGCCCGGTCAACACCGCCTGGCGTTGCAGGCCCAGGTCATTGCGCAACAAGCCATACAGCGACAGCGCATCGGCCACGGTCAGCAGCGCCAGCACCAGCACAATCGGATAATTGCGTTTCTGGCGGACCTGCCACAGGGTCCAGCCCATCACCGCCGCCACTGCCAGGGGGAACGTCAGCTCCAGCACCGCCAGCAGCGGCCAATGCAGGTTGAACAACCAGCCCAGGCGGGCCGCCAGCCATAGCCCGGCGAGCAGCGCCAAGGCATTGCCACTGATGCCCGGGCGACCGGTCCAGGTCTGCACTGCCGTCAGCAGGAACCCGGCGATGATCGCCAGGCCGAAGCCAAACAACAGTTCATGCCGGTGCCAGGCCAGCCAGCCACCGGCCGGTTGCCAACTGCCGAACTGGCCGCCGAGGGCCAGCAGCCACACAGGGATCGCCAGCACCGCCAACACGCAGGCACCGAGGAAAAATGGCCGGAACGCCAAGCGGAACAACGGGGTAATCGACATAGCCTTGCGCCGATCGAGCACTTGCATAACACGGTCTCCCTTCAGGACTGCGGCAATGTTGCGCCGATGGGCGTGCGTTGCCCTTGTCGTAGATCAAGTCGCAACGGCAGCTCAACGCTTACGCTTGCGCTCACTGTAGGAGCGAGCTTGCTCGCGAAGAACGTTAACGATGACACGGGCATCCTGATTAAACGCGGTGTCTGTGGGTTTTTCGCGAGCAAGCTCGCTCCTACAACACCTTTAGCGTGCTTTGGAGCCATGATGAAAAACGCCTATGTCCCCCTCGCCTGGTTTGTGATCCTCGGTTCCATGCTGGCGGCGGCCAGCAGCCTTTCGCTGGTGCTGGTGTGAACGCCCCGCTGACGCTCAAAGAGCCGGGTATGGTGCTACATCGCGTGCATCACCAGATCCTGCGCAGCCACCACCTGTTCGAGCCGTTGAACGAGGAAGAACTCGACGTGTTGATGGGCAGCAGCCAGTTGCTCAGTGTCGACAAGGGTGAGCCGCTGTTCCGCCAGGGCGAACCGGCCGATGCGTTTTACTTTGTGATTGCCGGCGCGGTGAAGATCTACCGCCTGACCCCGGACGGCCAAGAGAAGGTCTTCGAAGTCATCGGCGAGCGCCAGACCTTCGCCGAAGCCATGATGCTGATGGACACCCCCAACTATGTGGCCTGTGCCGAAGCCGTGTGCCCCACCCAGTTGTATCGCTTGTCCAACGCCACCTACATGCGCTTGTTGCAAAGCAACAGCCGCCTGACCTTCGCCCTGCTCGGCAAGTTGTGCGTGCGCCTGCACCAGCGCGTCAACGAGATCGAAACCCTCTCGCTGAAAAACGCCACCCACCGCGTGGTGCGTTACCTGCTGACCCAGCTGATGCACTTGCACAGCACTGACAGCCGCTTCGAATTGCCCATGGCCAAGCAATTGATCGCCGGGCATTTGTCGATCCAGCCGGAGACGTTTTCGCGGATTATCCGCCGCCTGATCGACGAAAAGATCATCACCCAGGACGGTCGCCAGATCGCCATTCTCGATCGCCTGCGCCTGGAGCAGTTCGAGTGAAAACCTGCCTGTACTGCCAGCAGCGCCATGCCGACGCACGCCAGGAGTGTGGGCGCTGCGGCATGGCACTGCCCGCTTCCAACACTCATGTACAAGCACGCCGGTTGCGGCGTTTCCAGTGGTTCTGCCTGGGCCTGGCGCTGTTTTGCATCGCAATGTTCTTCTGGTTGCCGCGCACCTTCTACTGACCTTCAGTCAACTGCCGATATAGCTGCGGCAGGCGCAACGGCAGTTGTTGCGGCTGGCGGATCAGGGTGTAGCCATGGGCGCCGAACATGTAGGGCAAGTAATCCCCGGCCTGTTTGTCGATCGTGATGCAGAACGGCACCAGGCCCTGGCGCCGCGCCTCTACCACGGCCTGGCGCGTGTCTTCGACGCCATAGCGCCCCTCATACAGGTCCAGGTCATTGGGTTTGCCATCGGTGAGCAGCAACAATAACTTGCGCCGCTGCTTGCAAGCGCCCAACAGTTGGGTGGCCTGGCGAATCGCGGCGCCCATGCGCGTGTAATAACCCGGCTTGAGCGCCTGGATGCAGCCACGGGTACGATCGTCATAGGCTTGCGCGAACGTCTTGAGCGGGTGCAGGCGCACATGCTGGCGGCGCAGGGACGAGAAACCATACAGCGCAAACGCATCCCCCAGCCCGGCCAGGCTCTCGCCAAACAGCAACAGGCTGTCGCGGATGACGTCGATGACCTTTTGCTCGTCGTTCAAATGCGCATCGGTGGACATCGACAGGTCCGCCAGCAACAGGCACGCCAGGTCGCGTCGGGTGTGCCGCTGCTCCTGGTACAAGCCCCGCTCGACGCAGTGGCCATGCTGGCGCTGCACATGGAAGTCCACCCAAGCCTGCAGGTCGAGTTCCGCGCCCTGGGGTTGCTGGCGCAGCCATTGGCGGTCGGTACGCAGCTGCTGGAACTGGCGACGCAAGCGCTGGGCCGGGCCACGCAGCCGCGCGGGCAAGGGTTGCGGCGCATCGGCACGCGGCTGCATCAGTTGCAGGTTGACGAAGCCCTCCTGCAAGCGTTGCTGACGGTAGTCCCACTCGGGCAACTTGATGCCTTCGCCGAGGGGGATGTCATCCACGTCGGCCGGCGGCAGGTCGAGGTGCAACTTGAGACCGCCACTTTTGCGCACGCGCTGGCGCGACAGGCTCAGTTCGTCCAAGTCTTCGGCGACACGGGCGGCGTCGGGGTCCTCGCTCTCGTCGGCCCAGCGATCGAGGTCGACGTGTTCGCTCCAACTGAACAGGTTTTCCAGGCGCACCACCAGCAGGCCGCCGTCGCGGCTGTGGTCATCCACGCGGCTGGCGCGTTTGGGCGCGCCCTGCTGCTCGCCGGCCGGCGTGGCCAGGTCGTCGCCCTCGTCATCCAGGCCCACGGTCTGGGGCGTGTCCAGGTGCAACGGCGGGTACAGCCATAAGGGCAGCGGCCAGGCGGCGCGCTCACTGCGCGGTAACTGGCGCACGCTGCCGGGTTCGCGCAGGGCCTTGCGCAAGGCTTTTTCCAGGGCGGCCTCGCCGAGCGTGAGGCTGGCGGGGTCGGGGCGCAATACCAGATGGGCCTCCACCAGGCGCTGATAGCTGGCCAGCATCGCCGGGTAGCGTTGCAGCACCAACCAGGTCCAGCGTTGGTTGTCACGGGCCCAGTGGGTCATCGGCCCTGCATGCGCGGCCAGCAAGGCCAGCCAGCGGTACAACTCCAGGTTCAGCGCAACCGTGGGATACACCGCCAGGCTCGACGGCAGGCGCAGGCGGTTGCCATCGCAGGAGGCCAGGGGCGCCTGCTTGCAGGTACCGGCGATGCGCATCAGCAGGTTGCGGCGCAGCAGCAAGTCACGCTCGCTGGCGGCTTCCAGGGCGATCCCGCTGGCCCCGCCCAGGGCGCGAAACAGCATCGCCAGGCTCCGCTGGCGGTCGACCAGCTCGACCCGTGCCGCCGGGAAATCGGCACTGGCGCGGCGGGTGATAAAGCGATGCCAGGCACTGCCGACCCACTCTTCCAGCTCAAGGGTAAAGGCCATGGGGTTGGCTCCAACTAGTGGGGATGGGACGGGCACACCGCGATCCAAATGAGGGAGAGGGCATTGCCTCAATGCCAGTCAGTCAGGCTTTTTGTAGGAGCGAGCTTGCTCGCGAAGACCTCAACGATAACGCGTGTTTCCTGAATCAACGCGGCGCCTGTGAGTTTTTCGCGAGCAAGCTCGCTCCTACAAAAAAGCCTTGACTGACTGGCGTTAGGGCAATGCCCCCTCCCAGATCTGGACCGCGTTACCTTCAGTAGACGATCGGCACCGGTGCGCCCGCCATGCGGGCGCGTTGCCGGAAACTGAACAGGTAGCAAAGCAACCCGATCAGGAAGCCCACCCCACTGACCAACCGCGCCCAGAACAGCCCCTGCAAGTGCTCCACCGTGGCCATGAACGGCAAGGCCACTCCGTCCACCTGCCAGCGTTGCAACCAGACCTGCACGGCCCCGGCGGCGGTGAGGAACAGCGTGATCATCACCATGGACAACACCATCAGCCAGAACCCCCAGATCTCAAGCGTCTGCGAACGTGCGTCCGGCGCTTCACCGATACCCCGCAGGCGTGGCATGGCGTAGCTGATCAGCGTCATCACGATCATCGCGTAGGCCCCGAAGAACGCCAGGTGCCCGTGGGCCGCGGTGAGTTGAGTGCCGTGGGTGTAGAAGTTGACCGGTGCCAGGGTGTGCAGGAAACCCCATACGCCCGCGCCGAAGAACGCCGTGACCGTGGTGCCCTTGGCCCACAACGTGGCCGCGCGGTTGGGATGCTGGCGCCGACGCTGCTTGACCATGGTGAAGGCGAACATCACCATCGCCAGGAACGGCAGCGGCTCCAGGGCCGAGAAGATCGAACCGACCCACAGCCACACCTCGGGCGCACCGATCCAGAAGAAGTGGTGACCGGTACCGATAATCCCGGTGATCAGGGCCATGGCGATGATCACGTACAGCCATTTCTCCACCACTTCGCGGTCGACGCCGGTGACCTTGATCAGCACGAAAGCCAGCATCGAGCCCATGATCAGCTCCCACACGCCTTCGACCCAAAGATGCACCACCCACCACCAGTAGAACTTGTCCCGCGCCAGGTTGCCGGGGTTGTAGAACGAGAACAGGAAGAACACCGCCAGGCCGATCAGCCCGGTCATCATCACCATGCTGACGGTGGTCTTGCGCCCTTTGAGCAGGGTCATGCCGATGTTGTACAGGAAGCCCAGGCACACCACGACGATGCCCATCTTGGTAATGGTCGGTTGCTCCAGGAACTCACGGCCCATGGTCGGCAACAGCTCGTTATGGGTGAGCTTGGCCAACGCCGCGTATGGCACCAGCAGGTAGCCGAGGATAGTCAACACCCCGGCGGCGGCAAACACCCAGAACAGTACGATCGCCAGTTTCGGGCTGTGCAGCTCACGGTCAGCCTCCTCGGGCACCAGGTAATACGCCGCGCCCATAAAGCCGAACAGCAGCCAGACGATCAGCAGGTTGGTGTGGACCATCCGCGCCACGTTGAAGGGGATCAACGGGAACAGAAAGTCACCGACCACGTATTGCAGGCCCATGATCAAACCGAACAGCACCTGGCCGAGAAACAGGATCAGGGCGAACACAAAGTACGGTTTGGCCACGGCCTGGGATTGGAATTTCAGGTATGGATTGGCACTGCGCATGGCTCAGCCCTCCTTGTTCGGTGGCCAGTTATTGGTATTGATCTTCGAGCTCCATTTGAGGAACTCGGCCATATCGTCCACCTCCTGGTCACTGAGATTGAATTGCGGCATGGCCCGCCGCCCCGGTACACCCAGGGGTTGCATCTTCATCCAGGCATGCAGGAACGGCTTGAACCCCTCCTCCCCGCCCCGGCGCTTGAACACATTGCCCAGCTCCGGCGCGAAATAAGCGCCCTCGCCCAACAGGGTGTGGCAGCCGACGCAGTTGTTGCGCTCCCAGACGCTCTTGCCACGTACGACGGAATCGGTGAGCAGGTCCTGATTGCTGCGGGAGGGAAAGGTTTGTTCGGTGTGGTAGGTCAGGGCCAGGAAAATCAGGAAGAAGAACACGCTTCCTCCGAAGTAGATATTCCTGGCCATGCCCTTGGTGAAGGTCTCTGACATGGTCGCTTCCTCATTGCTTGGCCAGGGGATGATAGGGAGGCGTGGGGGGAAAACCGCTTGATGGCGATCAAGAAATGTTGATGGTTTTGGTCGGGTATAGGGTTTGGGGGATAGTTGTTGCTGTGGTCATGGCGGCTGGGGGGGGGCGTGTACATATCCGTTTCTGCGGTAATGGCGGCTGGGGGGGCCGTGTACATATCCGTTTCTGTGGTAACGGCGGCTGGGGGGCCGTGTACATATCCGTTTCTGCGGTAACGGCGGCTGGCGGTTCCGCCCTTACGGCGGGTCACTTTGGAAAAGAGCCCCAAAGTAACCAAAGGGCTCTTGCCCCACCACTCGGCACCTCGCCTAGGCTCGGTGTGCCCTTACTCCGGCTTGAATCCGTGGGCCGCCGTCATGGGCCATCCCTGGCCCAGGACGGCTAACCCGGCGTCCTGCCGGGTTACCCACGGATTCAAGCCTGCGTTCGGCCAGCGTGGTTTAACGGGGCGCCTAAGATCAAGATCAAAAGCCAGAGCAAAGCCAGAGCAAAGCCAGAGCAAAGCCAGAGCAAAAGCAGAATGAGGTCTACCTGACCTATGGAGATCTCTGACCTGTGGAGATCCAAATGTGGGAGGGGGCTTGCCCCGGTACAAACCGGGGACATCGTTTACATTTCTAACCGGGGACATGGTTTACAGGTTAATACGCATGATCAGGAGGTAGCTGATCATGCCCTGGAACCAAGAGTCCCCCATGAATCAACGAATCAAGCTGGTTGCTAACTGGCTTTCTGGCAACTACACAAAAGCCCAGCTGGCGCGTCGTTTCAACGTGAGCCGGCCTACGGTAGACAAATGGATTGCTCGGTATGATGGCGATTTAAAGTCGTTGTCCGAGCTTTCCCGACGACCTCATCACAGTCCCAACAAGACCGACGATGAGATCTTGGCCCGTGTAGTGGCCATGAAGGAAGCTCACGATAAGTGGGGACCTAAGAAGCTTATCGAGCTACTGCGAATCGAGGATCCCTCCATCGCATGGCCCTCTGCGAGTACAGCAGGCCAATGGCTGGATCGGCTTGGACTGGTCAGCAAACGGCGGTTCAAGCGTCGGCACGGTACCTCCCATATTGAAATGCGAGAGGCCAATGACCCCAACAAAACCTGGTGCGTGGACTACAAAGGGCAATTCAAGATGCTCAACGCCCAGATGTGCTTCCCGCTGACTGTTACAGACCATGCATCCCGTTTGATTCTGGCTTGCAGGGCTCATCCTAAAATCATGACCCAGCCTGTAAAACAAACCTTTGAGCGGCTTTTTCAGGATTACGGCATGCCGGAAGTCATTCGTTCTGACAATGGCGTTCCCTTCGCCTCTCCTGGCTTGGCGAGAATGTCCACACTGGCCGTTTGGTGGATCCGTTTAGGTATCTATCCCGAGCGCACCATACCAGGAAGACCTGCCCAGAATGGTCGACACGAACGAATGCATCGCAGCCTGAAACTTGAGCTACCGCTAGGGAACAACTTGGTCGAGCAGCAGCTTTTGTTGGAACATTTCCGACATGAGTTCAATTACGTACGCCCTCATGAAGCGCTTGGTATGAAGCGCCCGGGAGAGGTGTACGTACCATCTACCCGACTGTACCCAGGATGCTTGCCCGATGTGGAGTATCCGGCAGAAATGCGGGTGCGAAGCGTCAGGCAGGATGGATCGATCAAGTGGAATGGCAAGTTGGTATTTGTCAGCGAGGCCCTATCCGGAGAAAGGATAGGGCTTAAAGAAGCTGAGGATGATGCCTGGGATTTGTACCTGTGTGACTATCCCTTGGGGAGGCTTGGACGAGGTACGACCCGCGTCCAAGCCTCAAATGTGTAAACGATGTCCCCGGTTTCAGATGTAAACGATGTCTACGGTTCTACACCCCGATGGCGCCGGGTCAGTCAACAAATAAGTGACTGACACTCCCTCATCGGGGGCAAGCCCCCTCCCACATTCTCAACCGAGTACACCAGCTACAACACCGGTCGGCTCGAAGGCCGCCGCGCTTTGGCTTTTGATCTTCGGCGCCCCGTTAAACCACGCTGGCCGAACGCAGGCTTTGGAGCGTGGGTAACCCGGCAGGACGCCGGGTTAGCCGTCCTGGGCCAGGGATGGCCCATGACGGCGGCCCACGCTCCAAAGCCGGAGTGAGGGCACACCGAGCCTAAGCGAGGTGCCGAGTGGTGGGGCACAGACCTTTTGGTTACTTTTGGCTGGGCCGGCATCCCGGGCGTTTGCCAAAAGTGACCCGCTGTAAGGGGGTGTCAGAAATTTTGTGTTCGGGCATAACATGAGTAAGAGGTGCATGTATGCCAACCAAAAAGAAACCCGCGTTGCGAGAGCTGCCGAAAATCCCGAAAGAGCTGCTCGAGCAATTCACCGATGGACCGATGACCGCTGAAGCTATCGAGGACGCGTCTGCGGCGTTCAAGAAGGCTTTGATCGAGCGAGCGCTGAGTGCAGAGCTAGGTCACCACTTGGGCTATCCGCCGGGCGCGCAGCGCCCAGAGGATGAAACCAACCAGCGCAATGGCAAAAGCGGCAAGACGGTTCTAACCGGCGACGGTCCGCTCCGACTGGATATTCCCCGCGACCGGGACGGCAGTTTTTCGCCCATTTTGATCCCCAAGCACGAACGCCGCTACACCGGTTTCGACGACAAGATCATCGCCATGTATGCCCGTGGAATGACGGTCAGAGAGATCCGAGCGTTTCTTTCCGAGCAGTACGGTACTGACGTTTCTCCCGACTTCATCAGCTCTGTAACCGACGAGGTCATGGCAGAGATCGGTGCATGGCAACAGCGGCCTTTGGAGCCGATGTATCCGGTTATTTTCTTCGATGCTCTACGGGTCAAAATTCGCGAAGAGGGGCTGGTTCGCAACAAGGCGATTTACTTGGCCCTGGGCGTTTTGCCTGACGGAACACGCGATATTCTCGGCATCTGGATAGAAAATACCGAGGGCGCCAAGTTCTGGATGAAAGTTTTCAACGACCTCAAGACACGCGGCGTCGAAGACGTGTTGATTGCTGTGACCGATGGACTGAAAGGCATGCCAGAGGCTCTCAACGCCGTATTTCCAGACACGACACTGCAAACATGCATTGTTCATCTGATCCGCAACAGTCTTGATTACGTGGCCTGGGACAAGCGTCGCGAACTGGCCAAGGCGCTCAAACCGATCTATCAGGCGGTGACCGCCGAAGCAGCCGAGCAGGCGCTGGATGCGTTTGAAAGCGGGCCATGGGGCAAGCAGTATCCGACGGTAGTGGCTGCCTGGCGCCGCGCTTGGGATCGTGTGATCCCATTTTTCGTGTTCCCGCCGGCGATTCGAAAAGTGATCTACACGACCAACGCCATTGAGAGCATCAACGCTCAGTTGCGCAAGATCATCAAGACCCGAGGTCACTTCCCGACCGACGATGCGGCGACAAAACTGATCTGGCTTGGACTGCGCAATATCACCGCAAACTGGGGCTCCGCGGCCCATGACTGGAAAAGTGCGATGAATCAATTTGCGATTCTGTACGGAGATCGATTTATCAGGCCAACCTGGTAAAGCATGGCCTGCCTGACGGCAGGCCGTTACCGGCCCGCACACAAAATATCTGACAGTCCCGTCGCCGTTACCGCAGAAATGGATATGTACTCAGTCAACCAGCCCATGTACTCATCACCACAGCAACCAATATCCCCCCCACTATCACCACCCCCCACCCCACCATCGCCAAACGCCACCCCCAAGGCCCATGCCGCAATTCCATAAACCCATCCACAATCACCCACCCCTTCACCACCGCCAACCCCAGCACCACTCCCCACAGCCCAGACGCGCCAGTCAAGACCGTACCAACACTCAGCGCCACCAGCACCGCCCAACACACCACCACTCCCAGGGAACCTCCCATCCGCACCTCACCCAATCACATAGACCAACGGAAACAACACCACCCACACCAAATCCACCATGTGCCAATACAGCACCCCAGACTCCACCCCACTCAAGCCAGTGCCCGGATAAGCCCGCCGCCAACAACCCACCGCCACCCACCCGAGAATCACCATCCCCAGCAGCACATGCAGAAAATGAAACCCGGTCAGAATCCAATACAAAGTGAAGAAGGTGCTGTGCTCCAGCCCCAGCCCGGCGGCGGCCAGGTGGGCGTACTCGCCGAGTTTGATCCCCACGTACACCAGTGCCACCAGCAACGCGCCCACCAACAACGCGCCGCCCTCGCGCGAGCGCCCCAGACGTACGCGCTGCACAGCCAACGCCGCGAACAAGCCCGTGGTCAGCAGGCTCAAGGTCATCGCCAATCCCGTCGAGGTATCCAGCTGCGCGCGCCCGTCAGCAAACACCTCGGGCTTGAGTACCTGGGTCACGGCGAATGCCAGGATCAGAATCGCAAACACCGACAGCTCAGCGAGGATAAAAAACCACATCGCCAGGTCACCTGGCAGCCGGCGCGGTTCAGGCGAAGTGCACATCCACCACGTCCATCAGCGCAGCCACGGTGAGGGGATCATCGCTCAGCGGTTCCGCCAGGCAGGCCAGGCACGCCTCGCGCGGGTTCATGCCGGCGCCGATCAGGCGTGCGGTGAAGATCAACAGGCGTGTGGACGCGACTTCTTCCAGGTCGTGCTGATCGAGGCGACGCAATGCCTGGCCAAGACGCACGATCTGGGCGGCGAGCGCTGCGTCCACGCCTGCCTCACGGGCGACGATGCGTTCCTCGTCGGCCACTGGCGGGTAGCCGAAACGCAAAGCGACGAAGCGCTGGCGCGTGCTGGGTTTCATGCCCTTGAGCAGGTTCTGGTAACCAGGGTTGTATGACACCACCAGCATGAACGACGACGGCGCCTTGAGCACTTCGCCGGTGCGTTCCAGGTAGAGCTCGCGACGCTCGTCGGCAATCGGGTGCAGCACCACGGCGGTGTCCTGGCGCGCCTCGACCACTTCGTCAAGGTAGCAAATACCGCCTTCGCGTACGGCGCGGGTCAGTGGGCCGTCCTGCCACCAGGTGCCCTCGGCACCGATCAGGTGGCGTCCGAGCAAGTCGGCGGCGCTCAGGTCGTCGTGGCAGGCCACGGTGTACAGCGGCAGGTTCAGGCGGTGCGCCATGTGCTGCACGAAACGGGTCTTGCCACAGCCGGTCGGGCCTTTGATCAGCACCGGCATGCGGTGGCGCCAGGCGTGTTCGAACAGCGGCTGTTCGTTATGCAGCGGTTGGTAGAAGGGCTCGGTCATCACGCGTACTCACAACGGGTTCGACTGCCACGCTAAGGGCCCCTGCGACAACCTGGCAAGCACGCACACCGGCAAACTTGATCGCCGTCAAGCGAACATTGCGACGCGACACCCTAGTCTTGCCGGGCACTAAGAACCTGCGCTCTACCCTGCCTTCGCCGGGCATCGCAAAGGTCTTGCCTGAGGAGAAATGGAATGCTGACTCGCAACAGAAAAACCTGGGTATTGAGCCTCGCCAGCTTGAGCTGCGCCCTGGCCCTGGCCCTGCCGATCACGGCCCATGGCGACGCGGCGGCAGGCGTGGTGAAAACCACCGGCGCCCCCGATATGAGCCAGGCTGACTTCGACGCCTCCAAGCAGATTTACTTCGAGCGCTGCGCCGGTTGCCATGGGGTATTGCGCAAAGGCGCCACCGGCAAGCCGCTGACACCGGATATCACCCAGGCCCGTGGCCAGGCGTACCTGGAAGCGCTGATCACCTACGGTTCTCCCGCCGGCATGCCGAACTGGGGCACCTCCAACGCGCTGACCAAGGCGCAGATCACCAGCATGGCCACCTTCATCCAGCACACTGCGCCCACCCCGCCGGAATGGGGCATGGCCGAAACCCTCAAGACCTGGAAAGTGCTGGTCAAACCGGAAGACCGTCCGAAAAAACAACTGAATAAACTCAACCTGCAAAACCTGTTTTCGGTGACCTTGCGCGACGACGGCAAGATCGCCCTGGTGGACGGTGACACCAAGCAGATCATCAAGCTGATCGACACCGGCTACGCCGTACATATCTCGCGTATCTCGGCTTCCGGTCGCTACCTGCTGGTGATCGGCCGCGACGCCAAGATCGACATGATCGACCTGTGGCCGCTGGAACCCACCAAAGTCGCCGAGATCAAGGTGGGCATCGAGGCCCGCTCGGTGGAGACCTCCAAGTTCAAGGGCTATGAGGACAAGTACGCGATTGCCGGTTCCTACTGGCCACCGCAGTTCACCATCATGGACGGTGAAACCCTGGAGCCCAAGCAGATCGTGTCCACCCGCGGCATGACCGTGGACAAACAGGAATATCACCCCGAGCCGCGCGTGGCGGCGATCATTGCCTCCCACGAATGGCCGGAATTCATCGTCAACATCAAGGAAACCGGCAAGGTGATGCTGGTCAATTACCAGGACATCAAGAACCTCACCATCACCACCATCGACGCCGCGCCGTTCCTGCATGACGGCGGCTGGGACAGCACGCACCGCTACTTCATGACGGCGGCGAACAACTCCAACAAGGTCGCGGTGATCGACTCCAAGGAGCGCAAGCTCACCGCCCTGGTGGACGTCGGCAAGACCCCGCACCCCGGCCGTGGCGCCAACTTCAACCACCCCAAATTCGGGCCGGTATGGGCCACCAGCCACTTGGGCGACGGCGGTATTTCGGTGATCGGCACCGACCCGGTCAAGCACCCGCAATATGCCTGGAAACAGGTGGAATCCCTCAAGGGCCAGGGCGGCGGTTCGCTGTTTATCAAGACCCACCCCAACTCCCATCACCTGTACGTCGACACCACCCTCAACCCTGACGCCAAGCTCAGCCAATCGGTCGCCGTGTTCGATATCAACCAGCTGGGCAAAGGCTACACCGTGCTGCCGATTGCCGAGTATTCCGGGATCAAGCAAGGCGCCCTGCGCGTTGTGCAACCGGAATACAACAAGGCGGGCGATGAGGTGTGGTTCTCGGTATGGAACGGCCAGACCGAAGAGTCGGCGCTGGTGGTGATCGATGACAAGACCCTCAAGCTCAAGCAGGTGATCAAGGACAAGCGCCTGATCACCCCGACCGGAAAATTCAACGTCTACAACACCCAACACGACATTTATTGAGCCCCATCAACACGAGATCATCCAATGAAAAATACTCTCCTCGCACTGCTGGCGTGCACGGCGGCCATCGGCCTGCAACCGGCGCTGGCGCAAGACGGCCACGACCTGTTCAACAGCAAGCCCTGTGTGGGTTGCCACACCATCGACAGCAAACTGGTGGGGCCGGCCTTGAAGGATGTCGCGGCCAAGAATGCCGGGGTGAAAGACGCCGCCGCGACCCTGGCCAGCCACATCAAGAACGGCACCCAGGGTAACTGGGGGCCGATTCCGATGCCGCCGAACCAGGTCACCGATGACGAAGCCAAGGTGTTGGCCGATTGGGTCCTGACCTTGAAATAACCACAAGGAGCACGTCATGCACGCATCGATAATCGGTACCGCCATGGCGTTGTTCCTGCTGATGCCCGCGCGGGCAGCGGCCACCCCGGACGCTGCCCGCCTTGAACACCTGCTGACCCAGGACTGCGGCGCCTGCCACGGCCTGCACCTGACCGGTGGCCTGGGCCCGCCCCTCACACCCCTGGCCCTCGCCGACCACAGCCGCGACAGCCTGATCGCCACTGTCACCTACGGCCGCCCTGCCCGCGCCATGCCCGGCTGGGGCCCACTGCTCAGTGCCGGCGATATCGCCTGGCTGGTCGACCGCCTCTTGCAAGGAAGCCCCGCACCATGATGCGTCCCGCCCTGTTATCCCTGTGCCTGTTGCTCGGCGCCTGCACTCAGCCCACGTTGCGCGGCAGTGGCGACCTGGGCCTGGTGATCGAACGTGCCAGCGGCAGCGTGCAGATCATCGAAAGCACCGGCATGACCGAACTGGCACGCATCGAGGGGCTGGGCGACCTGTCCCATGCCTCGGCGGTGTTTTCCCGCGACCAGCGTTTCGCCTATGTGTTTGCCCGCGACGGCGGTTTGACCAAGGTCGACCTGCTGACCCAGCGCATCGAGCGGCGCATCGTCCAGGGCGGCAACAGCATTGGCGGCGCCATCAGCCAGGATGGCCGCCTGATCGCCGTGTCCAACTATGTGCCGGGCGGGGTCAAGGTGTTCGACGCCGACACCTTGCAACAGGTCGCGGATATCCCCGCCACCGCCCTGCCCGACGGCAAGCGCTCACGGGTGGTGGGCCTGGTGGATGCGCCCGGCCAACGCTTCGTGTTCAGCCTGTTCGACACGGGCGAAATCTGGAGCGCTGACTTCAGCCACGGCAACGCGCCGCGCATCACCCGCTTCAAGGACATCGGCGAGCAACCCTATGACGCGCTGATCACCGCCGATGGCCGCTACTACATGGCCGGGCTGTTCGGTGAAGACGGCATGGCCCAGCTCGACCTGTGGCACCCCGAGCGCGGCGTACAGCGCGTGCTCAAGGACTACGGACGCGGCCAGGCCAAACTGCCGGTCTACAAGATGCCCCACCTGGAAGGCTGGGCCGTCGCCGACAACCAGGCCTTCGTACCCGCCGTGGGTCGCCACCAGGTGCTGGTGATGGACGCGCGCACCTGGCAGCAAACCGCCGCGATCGCGGTGGCCGGGCAACCGATTTTTGTCACCGCGCGCCCCGACGGGCGCCAGCTGTGGGTCAACTTCGCCTACCCGGATAACGACCGGGTGCAGGTGCTCGACAGCGAGACCCACCAGGTGGTCGCCGACCTGCGCCCTGGCCCCGGTGTGCTGCATATGGAATTCAGCGGGCGTGGCGAGCAACTGTGGCTGTCGGTGCGCGACGGCGAACAGGTGCAAGTGTGGGACCCGTACCGCCTGACCCTGCTGAAGACATTGCCGGCCCTGAGTCCCAGCGGCATTTTCTTCAGCCTCCGTGCGCAAAAAATGGGGTATTGAGATGGACCTTGATCGGCTCAGCCAACAATTGATCGAACGCTTCCAACACGGCATGCCTCTGTGTGCCGAGCCCTACCGGGAAATGGCCCAGGTGTTGGGTTGCCGCGAGGCCGAGGTGATGGCGTGCCTGCAACGCCTGGAACTGGCCGGCGCCCTGTCGCGCATCGGCCCGGTGTTCGAGCACACCCGCGCGGGGGCCAGCACCCTGGCGGCGCTGGCGGTACCCGTCGAACGCCTGGAGCAGGTGGCCCTGCGGATCAACCAATATCCGGAGGTCAACCACAACTATGCCCGCGACCATCACTACAACCTGTGGTTCGTGCTGACCGGGCCGCACCGCCAGCACCTGGAGCAAATCCTTGATGAGCTGGAGAAAGACACCGGCCTCACCCCGCTGGATTTGCCGATGCTCACCGCCTACCGCATCGACCTCGGGTTTTCCCTGGGAGAACACCCGTGATCACGCCGCTGACCCAGGAACAAATGCTCGACCTGCGCCAGTGCCTGGAGCGCGGTTTGCCTATCGTCACGCGGCCTTATGAAGACCTCGCCGAACAGATCGGCGCCCATCACGACCAGGTGCTGCAACAGATGCAGCAATGGCGCGACCAGGGCTTGTTTCGCCGCGTCGGCCTGGTGCTCAACCACCGCGCCCTGGGCTATGTGGCCAACGCAATGCTGGTGCTGGACGTGCCGGATGCGCTGGTCGATGAAGTCGGCCAGCGCCTGGGCCGCGCGCGGGGGGTGAACCTGTGTTACCAGCGCCCCCGGCGCCTGCCGCAGTGGCGCTACAACCTGTTCTGCATGGTCCACGGCCGCGAGCACCGCGCGGTCGAGGCGCAGATTCACGCGCTGCTGGAGCAGCAGCTGCTCAGCGACCTGCCCTATCAACTGCTGTTCAGCACGCGCGCCTTCAAGCAATGCGGCGGACGTTTTGCCCCACCCCCTTCGCAGGTATGGGCCCATGGATGATCTTGACCGACGCCTGATCAATCGCCTGCAACTCGGCTTGCCGCTGGTGCGCGAACCTTGGCAGCAGGTGGCCGCCGAACTGCACAGCCGCCCCGGTGAAGTGCTCGACCGCCTGCATGATTTGCTCGAAGACGGCGTGCTTACGCGCTTCGGCCCTATGTTCGATATCGAGCGCCTCGGCGGCGCCTTCACCCTGGCCGCGCTGGCCGTACCCGAGGCGCGCTTTGACGCCGTCGCCGAGCAGCTCAACGCCCTGCCCCAGGTCGCCCACAACTACCGCCGCGAGCACCGCTGGAACATGTGGTTCGTGCTCGCCTGCGCCACCGAGACGGAGTTGGCCGCCACCCTGTCGCGCATCGAGGCCCTGACCGGGTTGTCGGTGCTCAACCTGCCGAAGGAGCACACCTACCATGTCGGTCTGTATTTCCCGGTCTGACACCCCCCTGGCCCTGCGCCTGGTCGCCCTCACCCAAGGCGGCCTGCCGCTGGTGGAAGACCCGTGGGCCTGGCTCGCCGAGCAGTTGGGCATCAGCGTCGAATCGACCCTCGACCTGCTCAAGCGCCTGCAGGCCGAAGGCGCGATCCGACGTATCGCGGCGGTGCCCAACCACTATCGCCTGGGCTATCGGCATAACGGCATGACGGTCTGGGACGTACTCGACACGCAACTGCCGCGCCTGGGTCAACTGCTCGGTGCGCAGACGTTTGTCAGCCATTGCTACCGGCGTCCGCGCCGCCCCGGCTGGCCCTACAACCTGTTCGCCATGGTGCATGGGCGCAGCCGCGAGGAAATCGACAGCTACCGCGAACACCTGCGGTTCCTGCTGGGGGATGCCTGCCGCGCCGACGAGATGCTGGTGAGCAGCCGCATCCTGAAAAAAACCGGCCTGCGCCTGCCGCCGGCCCACTCGTAGGAGCGCCCCATGCTGCGGATCAGTCAGTACTTGCGTACCCTCGCCGGCCAATGCCCGCCACCCCGTACATCGCCGCCCGGCAGCGATCGGCCGCCGGTGGTGATCTGGAACCTGCTGCGGCGCTGTAACCTCACCTGCAAACACTGTTACGCCACCAGCGCCGACAGTGTGTTCCGCAATGAACTGGACACCCCGGCGGCCCTTCAGGTCATCGATGATCTGCAGGCCGCCGGGGTGCGTGTGTTGATCCTGTCCGGCGGCGAACCCATGCTGCGCGAGGACCTGTTCCAGCTCAGCGCCTATGCCCGCGACAAAGGTTTTTTCGTGGCGCTGTCGACGAACGGCACGTTGATCGATGAGCACACTATCCAGCAGGTTGCCGACGCGCAGTTCGACTATGTGGGCATCAGCATCGATGGCCTGGAGGCGACCCACGACGCCTTTCGCCAATTGCACGGCAGTTTCCAGCGCTCGATGCACGCCATCCGCCTGTGCCGCGAGGCCGGGATTCGCGTGGGCCTGCGCACCACCCTGACCCAGGACAACCACGCGCAGTTGCCGCAGCTGCTGGCGCTGATGCGCACGTACGATGTGCAGAAGTTCTACCTGTCGCACCTCAACTACAGCGGGCGTGGCAAGCGCAGCCGCCAGTTGGACGCGCACCGGCAGATGAGCCGCGAGGCCATGCGGTTGATTTTCCAACAGGCCTGGAGCGATATCGAAAACGGTATCGACAGTGACTTCGTCAGCGGCAACAACGACGCCGACGCCGTGCTGTTGCTGCAATGGGTCCACCAGCATCTGCCCCAACACTACCCCCAGCTGGAGCACCTGCTGCACAACTGGGGCGGCAATGCCTCCGGCAGCGGCATCGCCAATATCGACAACACGGGCGAGGTGCACCCCGACACCTACTGGTGGCAGCACTCGGTGGGCAATGTGCGCAACACCACCTTCCGCCAACTCTGGCTGGACCAGCCCGATCCGTTGCTGCTGCGCCTGCGCGAACACCCGCGTGCCATCGGTGGGCGTTGTGCCAAGTGCCATTGGTTGCCGATCTGCAACGGCAATACGCGCACCCGCGCCTGGGCCGACGGCGACCTCTGGGGCCCGGACCCCGGCTGCCACCTCAGTGACGCCGAGATCGCCCAGCGGCCCTCCCCCTGATCCCTGGCGCGACCACCCGGTGACACAACCGGGGGCGCTGCCTACCTGATGAAGAACCAAGGACGTCTCATGCACACTTCAACCGCCCTACCTGCCAGTTTGCACAGCCCCTTCCACCCCGGCGAAGTCGCGTTGGTGGGCGCCGGCCCCGGTGACCCGCGCCTGTTGACCCTGCGTGCCTGGAGCTTGTTGATGCAGGCCGATGCCGTGGTGTTCGACCGCCTGGTCAGCGCCGAGCTGCTGAGCCTGATCCCGCTGACCTGCGCGCGCCACTATGTGGGCAAGGCCAGCGGCTGTCACAGCCTGCCCCAGGACCAGCTCAACGAACTGCTCGCCGACCTGGCCGACCAGGGGCAACGGGTCGTGCGCCTCAAGGGCGGCGACCCCTTTATCTTCGGGCGCGGTGCCGAAGAGCTGGAATACCTGCTGGCGCGGGGCATTCCTTGCCAGGTGGTGCCGGGTATTACCGCGGCGTCCGGGTGCAGCGCCTATGCCGGCATCCCGTTGACCCACCGCGACCTGGTCAACTCCTGCCGCTTCGTCACCGGGCACCTGCAACGCGACGGTGCCTTGAAATTGCCCTGGGCCAGCCTGGCGGAGCCGAGCCAGACGCTGGTGTTCTACATGGGCCTGTCCAATCTGGCGCTGATCGCCGAACACCTGGTTGCGGCGGGTTTACCGGGGGACACACCCGCGGCGCTGATCAGCAATGGTGCCCGCGCCGACCAGCACGTGGCCCGTGGCACCCTGCGCCAGTTACCGACCCTGGCCGCCGACTGCGAGCCCGGGGTGCCGACCCTGACCGTGATTGGCCACGTGGTCAACCTGTTCGCCGACACCGCCCTGCACTTCCCCGCCAGCCTGACCCCGGCCCGTGAAGCGGTGGCGGTATGAAACGCCTGCTGCTGGTGCCGCTGCTGTGGGCCTCGGCCGCCCACGGAACGCCGGCCGAGGACTACCAACGCCTCTGCGCAGGCTGCCACGGCCTCAACCGCATCGGCGCCAGCGGCCCGGCGTTGCTCCCGGAAAGCCTGGGGCGGATCAAGCCGGAGGAAGTGCGCAAGGTCATCGAACAAGGCCGCCCCGCCAGCCAGATGGCCGCGTTCGCGCCACAGCTGAGCGCGGCACAGATCGACGGCCTGGCGAGCTTGCTGCAACAGCCGCCCGATTCGCCGGTGAGCTGGGATGAGCAGGCTATCCGTAGCAGCCACACGGTATTGGCGGATGTAAGCCGCTTGCCCACCACACCGCAACATCACGTCGACCCGCTCAACCTGTTCGTGGTGGTGGAGTCGGGCGACCATCACATCGACATTCTCGACGGTGACACCTTTACCGTGCTGGACCGCTTCCGCACCCATTTTGCGGTGCACGGCGGGCCAAAATTCTCCCCCGACGGGCGTTTTGTGTACTTCGCCTCGCGCGACGGCTGGATCAGCCAATATGACCTGCACAACCTCAAGCTGATCGCCGAAATCCGCGTCGGGCTCAATACCCGCAACCTGGCGGTGAGCAAGGACGGGCGCTGGGTGCTGGCGGGCAACTACCTGCCGGGCAACCTGGTGCTGCTGGATGCGCGCGACCTGTCCCTGGTCAAGACGCTGGACACAGCCTCCCGCGTCAGCGCGGTCTACACCGCGCCGCCGCGCAACAGCTTTAT
The DNA here is from genome assembly GCF_042015035.1 of Pseudomonas gorinensis. Taxonomy (NCBI): domain Bacteria; kingdom Pseudomonadati; phylum Pseudomonadota; class Gammaproteobacteria; order Pseudomonadales; family Pseudomonadaceae; genus Pseudomonas; species Pseudomonas gorinensis. Next base: position 3,205,831 of record NZ_CP167125.1, on the reverse strand, counting down.
CGTGGCGCTCAAGGACGTGAACGAAGTCTGGGAGTTGTCCTATGCCGCCGCCCAGCCCAGCTTCGAACCCCGGCGCATCCAGGCCCAGGACGTGCTCGATGACTTTTCTTTCTCCCCGGATTACCGCCAACTGGTGGCCACCTCACGCAAAGCCGGGGGCGGCCAGGTGATTGACCTGGACAGCGGTCGGGTGGTCACCGATATCCCGCTGTCCGGCATGCCGCACCTGGGTTCGGGAACGTATTGGCAACGCAATGGCCAGTGGGTATTTGCCACGCCGAATATCAGCAAGGGGCAAATCTCGGTGATCGACCTCAAGACCTGGACGCTGATCAAACAGATCCCCACCCTGGGGCCAGGCTTTTTCATGCGCAGCCATGTGAACTCGCGCTATGTGTGGAGCGACGTGTTCTTCGGGCCGGACAACGATGCGATCCACCTGATCGACAAGCAGACCCTGGAGATCGCCCACACCCTGCGGCCGATGCCAGGCAAGACCGCGGCCCATGTGGAATTCACCCGGGATGGCCGCTACCTGCTGCTGAGTATCTGGGCCACCGACGGCGCGTTGATCGTGTATGACAGCCAGACGCTGAAGGAGATCAAGCGCATCCCCATGAACAAACCTTCGGGCAAGTACAACGTGGGGAACAAGGTGGAGTTTGCCGAAGGCACATCACATTGAGCCATGGTGTTCAAAGACTGCCTCCTCCCACACTTAACCGAGTACAGCAGGCACAACTTCGGTCGGTTCCAGGGCCGCAAAAACCAGAACAAAAGCAGACTCAGGTCTACCTGATAGATACCGATCCAAATGTGGGAGGGGCGGTGCGACGATTCGACTTGCCCCCGATGGCGCCGGGTCAGTTAACCAATAAGTGGCTGACACTCCCTCATCGGGGGCAAGCCCCCTCCCACATTTTTTACCGAGTACACCGGGCACAACTCCGATCGCCGCGACAGCACTTAGCTCAAACCGTGCGGGAGAACTGGCCTTTGTGTGCGCCGCCGAGGTAGGCGTCGAAGGCCATGGCTACGCTGCGCACCATCAATTGGCCCTTGGGCAACAGTTGCAGTGCATCGTGCTGGATCAGCAACAGCCCATCTTCCACCTGCTCATCCAGTTGTGTCATGGCCTCGGCAAAATACTCGTTGAACCGAATGCCATGGGCGGCTTCGACCCGGGCGAAATCGACGCGGCCGTCACACATCAGGCCATTGATCACCTCGCGGCGCAGCACGTCATCGGGGTTGAGCCGATAACCGCGCTGTACCGGGAGCATGCCCGCATCGATTCGCGCGTAGTACTGGGACAGTTCCTTGACGCTCTGGCTGTAGCTGTCACCCACCTTGCCGATGGCGGATACACCCAGGCCGATCAGGTCGCAATCGGCATGGGTGGAGTAGCCCTGGAAGTTGCGTTGCAGGCTGCCATTGGCGCGGGCCAATGCCAGCTCATCGTCGGGCAAGGCAAAATGGTCCATGCCGATGTAGACGTAACCGGCCTCGGTAAGGCGGCGGATGGTCAGTTCCAACAGTTCCAGCTTGCGCGTCGGGGGTGGCATGTCTTCGGGGCGGATCATGCGCTGGGCGCGGATCTGGCTGGGCAGGTGCGCGTAGCTGTAGGCCGCCACCCGGTCAGGGCGCAGGGCGATCAGTTTGCTCAGGGTCACATCGAAACTGGCCACGGTTTGCAGGGGCAAGCCGTAGATCAGGTCGACACTCACGGACTTGAAGCGCGCCTCGCGGGCCGCCGCCACCAGTTGCACGATCTGCGCTTCGCTTTGCTGGCGATTGACCGCTGCCTGCACGTCGGGGTCGAAGTCCTGAACGCCGAAGCTCAGGCGATTGAAACCCAGGCGACGCAGGGTGTCGATCCGTTCGACGCTGATGGTGCGTGGGTCCACCTCTATGGAGAACTCATGGGCGTCACTGTCATCCAGGGTGAAATGTTGCCCCAGGCAGTCCATCAGCTCAGCCAGTTGCGCGTCGTCCAGGTAGGTCGGCGTACCGCCCCCCAGGTGCAACTGGGTCAAGCGCCGGGAGCGCTCGAACAACGCGCCTTGCATCTGGATCTCGCGCTTGAGGTAGCCCAGGTACTCCACGGCGCGGTGGGTCTTGCGCGTGATGATCTTGTGGCAGCCGCAGTAGTAGCAAAGGCTCTGGCAGAACGGGATATGGATATACACCGATAACGCCTTGGGCGCGGCCACCCGGTGGCTGGCGCGCACCGCCTGGTGATAGTCATCCAGGGCAAAGGCACTGTTGAATTGCGGTGCGGTGGGGTACGAGGTGTAGCGCGGCCCGGGTCGGTCGTATTTGTGTACCAGGGCGCGGTCGAATTCAAAGGCTGTCATGGTCGATCACCTCGTCATTGGCACTGACCGGGGTAGCGAGCACGGCGCGTTCGAACAACGCGCAGATGCCATCCACGTGCGGCAGGCCGGCCGGCAGCAGCCAAATGAATGTCGGCGACAGCTCGATCAGGCCGTCGCGGTGCAAGGCTTCCAGCAACGGCCACAGGTTGGCGAAATAGCGCGCGAACACCAGGCCGTAGCGATGCTCCACCGCGCGGATATCCAACTCAAGGTCACAGGCCAGGCGTTCGGCGACGTGCAGGCGCACCGGGTCGGCGGTCTCGCGAAACCAGCCGCGGCTCGTGGCGAGCTGGCCATTACCCAACTGTTCGCGGTACTGGCGAGGATCGGTGGTGTTCTGCGCACACAAGGTGTCGATCTGGCTGATGGCGCCCAGGCCGAAACCAACATGGTCGCAATAACCGTGCAGGGTAAAACCTTCGCAGTTACGGCTCAGGCGCCCGCGCTCCTGGGCCTGCTTGAGGTCATCGTCGGCGCGGGCGAACTGGCCCAGGCCGATGTAGTGATAGCCCGCGGCGGCCAGGTGCTCAAAGCTGCTGCGGCGCATGGCGCTCTTGTCTGCCTCGCTGCAGAACGGCTGGAGGCGCTGGGCTTGATAGCGTGAAGGCGCGTGGGCGTAATCGAACACCTGCAAGCGGTCCGGCTCCAGGGTGATCAGGCTGGCGAGTTTCTGCTCGAAACTCGCCGGGGTCTGCCAGGCATGCCCATAACCGAGGTCGATGTTGACCGAGCGAAAACCGAAGGTGCGCGCCGCATCGACCAACGATTCGATGGGCGCCGGGTCCTGGTACCGCGCCTGGGGCAAAGGCCCTTCGCGATTGGCGTCCGGCACGCCGATGCTGGCGTGGTTGAAGCCCAGCTCGCGCAGCAGGCCCATGGTGGCCCAGTCCATGTGCCAAGGGTCGAGGTCGATGCGGTAGTCACCCCGGTCGTGGTCGAGGAAGTTGAAGCGCTCATGCAACTGCGCCATCAACGCTTGCAACTGCGCCAGCGCCGGGGTGGTGCCGCGCAGGTGAAAGTGATCAACCGGCTGGCGCGCGCCGAGCTGGCAACCCATCAGTTGGATTTCCTGGGTCAGGCTGTGCAGGTAGTCATCGCCGAGGTCGCTCGCCGGCCAGTGCAGGTTCAACGCCAGCGGCCGTTGGCGCTGGCGGCTGTCACGCAAGGCGCGCAACAGGTCCAGGGAGCCGACACCGGCATGGAAGCGCCGGGTGTCCGTCTGGCAGGCCAGGTCCAACACGCCTTGATCGTGACGAAAGCGGGAGGGATGAAGGTGGGTGCGCATGACAGACTCCGGTACGGGCGACGGTGACCCATTGTCCGGTGCGACCTGGTTGCGCACCTTGATATGCATCAAGGTCGCAGGCCCGTACGTCTACCAGCTCAGGTAAAACATACTCTTGGCCAGCAGCACGATCGCGACCATGTGCGCGAACAGGCTCAGATGCACCCCGCGGCTATAGCGTGCACTGACGGTGCCCAGGCGCATCCGCGCCATCGTCACCAGAAAGTGCAGGAGCACACTGGCGGCCAGGATCAGCTTGAGGGTCAGCAATGTGCCAAAGGCAGACGCCAACGGTGCCGACAGCACCGGCAGGTAACGCAGCCAGACCATGCCGAGCCCGGCACCGAACAGCACCAAGAGCACCCACGGCATCAACACCCGGGCGCGCCGGGCGACACCCTGCTCCACCAGCACCATCACCCGAATCGGCAGGTGCCGGTGCAGGTGCCCCAGGATCAGCACCTCGAAAAACACCGTGCCGATAAAGATCAGCGCGGCGAACAGGTGGGCCAATAGCAACAGGAGGTAAAGCATGGAGGCCTCGCAGAGGGACCGGCCGTGGGGAGCCCAGTGTGCGCGAGGGTGAATGACACGGCCTTGATACCGATCAAGCGTTGCGCCTGCGTGCCGCCCCCGCCTACATCAGCGGGATGCTGTAGCTGACGATCAGGCGCGTCTCATCCTTGTCGGGTGTGTCATTGCCGCGCAATACCGCGCTGCGCCAGGTCAGGCCCAGGCCTTTGAACGTCCCCACGGGGATCACGTAGTCGACGCGCAAATCGCGCTCCCACTCACTGTTGTCGCGACGCGCCGCGCGGATGTTGCTGCCGTGGATATAGGTCACGCTCGACTTCAGCCCCGGAATGCCCAGGCCGGTAAAGTCGTAGGTGTAGTTGCCCACCGTGGCCTGTTCGCCGGCATTGACGAACTTCAGCGACTGGGCGTTGGTGATCAGGTACAGCGAACGGCCCTGGCCCTGGTTGATGTGGGGAAAATCACTTTCGCCAGTGGTCTTTTGATAGCCCAGGCCCACGGAGTGCCCGTGCAAGCCATAGGTCAACATTGCGCTCCACAGGCGGTTGTCGACCTTGCCGGAATTGACGCCCGCCCCGTAGTACCCCGAACTGACATAGCCTTCGCCACGCCCGGCGGCGCTGGCATTCTTGCCGTCGGCCGTGCTGTAGAAATAGCGCAGGTCGGTCTTGAGCTGCCCCACCGGCAACTGCCAGTTATGGATCAGGCCCAGGAAGTGCTGCTGGTAAAAGTTCTCCAGGCTGGCGTAGTAGTACTGCACTTGCAGTTGTTTGCTGACGGCGTAATCCGCCCCGCCGTAGTAGAACTGGTTGCTGAACTTGCCCTTGGCCGGGTCATTGGCCCCGGCGATGGACATGCCCTGGCCGTTGCTGGAGTTGCGGTCCAGCACCTGCTCCATTTTACCGGCGACCAGGTTGAAGTCCTTGAGGTCCTTGGAGTCGACCTGATAGCCACGGAAGGTCTGCGGCAACAGCCGGCCGTCTTCGGTCGTCAGCACGGGCAACTTGGGCAGCAGCGTGCCGGCCTTGAACTGGGTCTGTGAGATACGCATCTTGCCGGTGGCGCCGGTCTTGCTGAAGTCGTTGGCGGCCTTGCCATCGGACAGTGGGAATACGCTGCCGGGGGTGTTGTCTTCACCGGCCTTGCCGGCGCGGCCCGAGGCATCCAGGCGCAGGCCGTACATGGCTTGCAGGTCAAGGCCCAAGCCTACTGGCCCGTCGGTAAAACCGGACTGGTAGTTGAACATGAACGCCTGGCCCCACTCCTTATCGGAGGGCGCCTTGGCGTTACGGGTGTCCTGGTTGTAATAGAAGTTGCGCAGGTCGAGGGTGGCTTTGCTGTCATCGATAAAACCCGATGCAGCAGCCTGTTGCGCCGCGCCGAGGGAAACGGCGAGCGCCAGGCAAGTGGTGTGTTTCATGAAGGCTCCTGGAAGTCATTGAGGCAACCCCGTCACAGCCCAACCCTGTTCTTTGTCGCTCGGGCGGTGCTGCATCCAACGGGTGCGCGCACGGTATAGCGTTGGGCGGCGGGGAAATAGCCGCTAAAACCGTCAATCACTTTTTCCGTTTACGTAACAATCCAACCCTCCCGCATTGATCGAGCCCCCGCCTGAAGCCAGTGGCGCCCTGGCAGGCCGGGCCCGCTCCTCAGGGCACCGGCAACCACGCGCTGAAACCCTTCGGCGACATCAGCGGGCACCAGGCAAAGTCCCACGGCAGGGGCGCCAGCGCGGGCGCTTCGCAGCCGGCGTGCGCGGAGCCTTTGCAGTCGAACACGCGCACGCCTTGCCAGCCCAGGACCACGCCCTGGGCCTGGCTGTCATCCGTGTTGATCCAGCATGCCGCAGCCGCCGCCATGAAGGTTTCGATGGGTTCTTCATCAATCTGCCCGCGGTACGCCGAACCCAGCAGCCAGCGGCAGACATTCAGGTGCCACGTCCAGTCCTGGGGAGGCTGGTTGTGATACGCCCAGGTCATGAAGCTGCGAAACAGGTTCAGCCCCTCCGGCGGGTCGAGCTTGAGCAGCGCCGGGCAGATGTCGAACACGGTGTGCCAATACGGCAACAGGCGTGCATCCAGGTGCACGAAACAGCGGGCATTGCTTGGGTATTCAGGCCGCAAGGGTTCAGAACGCAGGCGACGCGATGCCTTGCTGACCAGGCGGCTGGCGCCTGCAGGCAGGTGATGATTCATGAAACGCACTCACAGTCGTGACGATCGAACGCCCCCTGTTCACAGGAGGCCCAAGGCATACGTCAGAAGGCGGGAGAGGCGCGGGGGTTGGCCGAGGGCCAGGAATAACGCGGCGGCGCCTTGTTGCGCCGCTCATGGGCCGGGCGCGGGGCTTGCCCGAGGCCCAGCAGCCAGGCGAGGCCGATCAGGAACACCAGGGCGACGGTGACAGCGTTGCACACCGGGCAGGCAAAGTAGTTCGAGATGTTGCTGGAAGACGGCGCGCCCAGCCCTTTGTCGGAAAGTGGCGCCGGTTTGCCGTCCACCCCACAGAACGCGCCACCGATCCCATTGAGCTGCTGGCCCATCATCTGGCCATGGCCCAAACCGCACGCGAACAGGTTCATCAGCACGCAGAAGTACAGGGTCCAGACAATCAGGGAACGGTCGGGGCGGCTCAATTTCATGGCGGCGACTCTACCACCAGCGCCGCAAAAGGATGAAGCGCGGCATGCCCCTGTGGCAGAACGTCGCAGATTACGCGGGCTGGCCAGGGTTGGTAGACTTGGCGCCCTCCTCGTTTACTCCTATTCAAAGCCTGCCGAGTTGACTTAGCGCAATGCGGGCGTTTCACAGGATGCACCGTTGATGAGTACGTTATTCACCCGCCGCAAGGTCCTGACCGGCATGGGCCTGTTGGGTCTGGGCCTGCTGGCCGGTTGTGACAACAGCCCCAAGTTGAACTTCAAATACGGCAAGGACTTGAGCGACAAGATCATGGGCCGCACCTTCAAGCTCAAGAACACCGAGGGCGACACCGTCACCCTCAGTTCCTACCGTGGCCTGATGCCGGTGGTGTTCTTCGGTTTCACCCAGTGCCCGGCCGTGTGCCCGACCACCCTCGCCCGCGCCGCCCAGGCCAAGAAGCTGATGGGCCGCGACGGCGAGATCATGCAGGTGATCTTCATCACCCTCGACCCGGAACGCGACACGCCCGAGATTCTCGACAAATACGTCAAGGCCTTCGACCCCAGCTTCGAAGCGCTCTACGGCACCCCGGAAGAAATCGCCGTGGCCGCCAAGGAGTTCGGGATTTTTTATGAAAAGATCCCGGCCGGCGACACCTACACCCTGTCCCACACGGCCACCAGTTTCGTGTTCGACACCCGTGGCAACCTGCGCCTGGGCCTGCAGGCATCCCTTACCGCTAAAGAGTGCGCAGAAGACCTGCTCACCGTCATGGAGGTCTGCTAATGACTGCCGTTCAACACCTCAAGCGCTTCACCTTTGGCCTGACCCTGCTGGGCCTCGCCGCCCACGCCAGCGCCCAGGTGCAAGTCGCCGATGCCTGGGTACGCGCCACCGTGCCGGGCCAACCGTCCAGCGGCGCGTTCATGACCGTGACCGCCGACAGCGACAGCAAGCTGCTCAGCGTGGCCTCGCCGGTGGCCAAGGACGTGCAGATCCATGAGATGAGCATGAAGGACGACGTGATGCGCATGGGCCCGGTGGACTCGGTGGCCCTGCCGGCGGGCCAGGCGGTCAAGCTCGACCCGGACGGTTACCACGTGATGCTGATGGGCCTGACCGGGCAGATCAAGGAAGGCGACCAGGTGCCGCTGACCTTGACGGTGCAGAATGCCAAGGGCGAGAAGCAGACCGTCGAGGTCCAGGCCAAGGCGCGTGGGCTGGATGGCATGGACCATAGCAAGATGCATTGATGGGTTCAGCGGGGTCCATCCGGCTTAGCGCACCTCGCAATCAACGTCATTCGATTTGCTGGCGCTGGCCGTGGAGCCCTGCGGCCCCATGGATTGGCTGAATACGGGCGGTGGGTTGAACGCAATGCCGGGGTTCTTCGGCAACACCGCAGGAGGTTCCCTAACGCTCGACGTGAATCCGAACTGGCCAGCCTTGAAACCCTGCGTACCGCCCCCGTTAGTTAAGTTGATCTGACCGTCGAGCACGTGCACGTATAAACCGGGTGGCAGCACTGACGTAGCCTTTTGCACCACTGCCGCAAGCGATGCCTTTCCTTGCGCCGCCCATGACTCGACCGATGCCAGCACATTGGCCAGGCGATAAACATAGCGCGCCGAAACCGCAGCGACGACGGCGCTGTAAGAGTCGTCAGCGTGTCCGGCCGACGCGGCCAACCCCATGGCCAGGCTTTTCACCCGCGACGAAGCTCGCGTCGCCACCCCTGCCGTCGGCTGGTAATACACCTCCACGCTGGCCGATTGCAGGTCGATACGGCCTCGGGGCGTCATCAACGTCGAGCGATCCTGGCTGCGTTTGCCCAACAACCCGCCATCCGAGCGCAACCCGCCGTGTTTCAGGGTAAACACCGCCGCATCGGCGCCAGGCACATTCACGTCGTAGGCAAACGCGTCCACGCTGAGCACGGTACCCGGTTGCAGGGTCAACAGGCTGTCATCGCGCAGGCGCACTTGCGCATAGCCCTTGCCCTGGGTCGACAAGGTATCGCCGACTTCCACCAACGACTGCTCACCCAGTACGCGCAGGCTGCCGTCGAGCTTCTTGACGAACAACGGCCCGCTCAGATGCGTCACCACACCGGCCTGCGGGGCGGCCTGAACCCAGGTCGCTGCACTCAGCAGCGCCAGCAACAGCCACGCGTTAATTGCAGTACACCTTTTTAACGGGTTCATGTTTATTGCCCTGATCAGTGGAAGCGTCTGTATTGCCTTCCGCCTTGTTAGCGGGTAGCGAGGGGCCCCGGCTTTTTTCAGCCGGAATACCGGAGGAGACAGTATCCATAACGCTGGAGGACGACCGGTTCACGGTCTTGATGACCTCATTCGTTGCCATTTGCACCGGGTTGTTCGGCTCTCTCGCCGTGGGTGGCGACAGCACCTGGCACAACGCCGAGTTCGGCGCCAACGTACAAATATCGGCGCTGGGCGGCACTGTGACAGGCTTCGGGGGCTCGACAGGCGGCCGGTCGACGTCAGTGATCGTCAAGCGCCCGCCAGCGGTGGGCACGCCCTCGGTAAACACCCGCCCGCTGCCGCTGGCCGTGCCGGCGCCGTCATGGTTGGCGGCCAGGGTGATATCTCCGCTGAACCGGATCAGCGAATTGACATGAATGTCGTTACCCGCCTGCGCCGTGAGGCCGACACCGCTGTTGGTGTTGTTGACCCCCGTGTAGAACGTGATGTCGTGGGTGGCTTGCAACAACACATTGGAGGTCGCGTTGGACAGCAGGTCGGCATCGATTTCACTGTCGGCGCCCGGTGCATTGGCGAAAGCCGACACATCGCCCAGTGAAGCCGAAGGGCCGGACAGGAACGAGGTAACCAGGATATTCGCCGGGTCCAGCTGCCAGAAGCCCGCCGTGCCGAGGGCCGCACGTGTGTCGACCCGCGCGCCGGCCACATCCAGGAAATGCCCGGACGTCTCGACAAGGCCGCCGTTGCCCGAGGCCGCGCCGCCGCGAGCCGACAGCGTGCCATAGACCCGCGTCGTGTCATTGCCCCATACGATGATCTTGCCGCCATCGCCGCTGGCCAGGGCGTCGGCGGAAATCCGCGCGTCCTGGCTCACATAACTGTGTTTGGCGTTCAGGATGGCCGGGTTCTTGCCTTGGTAGTCACCGCCAATCAGCACACGGCCACCGCCGCGCTGGCCGCTGGCATCGATGCGCGCATTGCCCATCACACCGACCTGCTCGCCCAGCACGTGTATGTCACCACCACCCCCGACGCCCGTGGCGGTGGTGCTGCTACCGGCTTCGAGCAAGGTGGTACGGCTGGACTTGAGCACCACCTTGCCGTTGGCGCCGACCACGGCACTGTTGGCGTTCAGCGTGCCGCGCTGGTTGACCAGTGCACCGTAGATACCGATGGTGCCGCCTTGGGCAATCACGGTGCCCAGGTTCAGCGCCTGGTCCTTATCCGCCGACACCACCACGTGCATGCCCGGATTAGTGGAGTCCACCAACTGCACCGAGTGCCCCGCCGCCAGCACCGTCTCGCCCTGGGGCGTGGTGATGATGCCGGTGTTGTTCACATCCGGCGCGATCAGGTACACCTGGCCCCCCGACGGCGTGGTAATCGCGCCCTGGTTGCTGACCTGGCCAGCCGGCCCGTCAGCGGAGAAACGCCGGTTGCCCGAGAGGAAGTCCGCGTTGGAAATCGCCAGGCTCGACGCCACCAGGCCGCCGACATCGATCTGCGCCCCGGCACCGAACACGATGCCGTTGGGGTTGATCAGAAACACCCGCCCGTTGGACTGCAAGGTACCGAGGATCACGCTGGGGTCCTGGCCGGTGATACGGTTGAGCACGCTGCTGTTGCTGCTCTGTTGTACAAACCGCACCAGCTCGCCCTGGGCGATGGAGAAGCTCGACCAGTTGATGATTGCATTGGGGCTGTTGGTGACGGTCAGGGTGTTGCCATCCTGGGTAAACGTCACCTGGCCGTTGACGATCACCGGGTTGACCGGGGCCGCCATCGCACTGGTGGCCATCGCCATCGCCAGGGACAGCGCCATCAAGGTAGGTTTGATTGTCATGGCACCCTCAAAAGGCCAGGCTGAGACGGACGTGCAGGCGATCATCGCCGCGCTGGGTATCACTGGCTTCGGCGTGCAAGGCATGGCCGTAATCCATTTGCAGATTGAGGTTGCGTCGGTAGATCAGGCGCACACCCAGGCCTGCGCTGCTCAGGCTGATGTGTTCGAACTCACCGGGCAGCGCGTTGTTACGCGTCAGGTAGCCGGCGTCGTAGAACGCCAGGGCGCGGCACTGCCAACTGCCCCCCAGGCACAACGGCGGCGTGTAGGCTTCGAGGTTGCCGACCACACCCGAGTCGTTGCTCACCTCGCGCTCACGGAAGCCACGCACCGACGCCGCGCCGCCGGCGCCAAATTGCTCGCCGGGCACCAGGGCATCCTTGGTGTACTGGCCGTTCAACGCCGCGCGCAACTGCCAGGCGGCCGGCAGGATCTGCGTGAGGCTCGTGGCAAAGCGCAATGCCGTGTAGTCATCCCGTGCATGGGCACGCGCCAGGTCGAAATCACTCTGTTGGCCCTTGGACCCGCCGGGGATGTTGTGCAACAGCGACAGGCCGATATTCGCGTCGCCATCCAGGCGCACCCAGGTGCCTTGGTAACCCAGGCTGAGGGGGTGCACGGTGATGTCATTGCCCAGTTGCACATCGAACAGCTCCAGGCTGCTTTTATAGGCCTTGTAGTCGATGCCATAGACCAGCTTGGATTGGTAATTACCCACCGTCGCCAGGTTGTGGTTGTAGCGCGTGCCGAAGATCGTGCCGCGGCCGCTGACGGCCAGGTCGAAGATGCCCGCCGTCACCGTACCGCTGTCGACATCCGAGTAACTGGTGAAAAAGTCCAGGGAGTCGCCCAGCGCATACAGCGGCAGGTGGTAGCCCAGGCCGTAGACACTGACACGCTCGGGCTTCTCCACGGTGGTGGTGTATTGCAGGCTCATCACCTGGTCGCGCCCGAACATATTGGCGTTCTGCAACACGGCACCGACGTAGGTGCGCCCGGTTTCCTTGGAGCCACTGTTGTCCAGGTTCAGCGCAGCGCTCCATGGCGACTCATCGCTGACTTGCACGTCGGCGTCCACCGTATCGGCGGCCGCGCCAGTCTTGAGCTTCATCACGGTCTGCTTGGCCGGGTTTTCGTTGGCCAGCTTGAGGCTCTTGGACACCGCCGCCAGGTCAGGCGAGGAGCCCTCTTGCAGCGCCGACAGCGACTGGCGCACGTTGGCCGTGCTGAAATGCTGGTTGCCGGCGACCGTCACCTGGCCAATCCGCACTTGCACCACGTCCAGCACCACCACACCACCGTTCAACTCCTGCTCAGGCAGGTCGATGCGCACCAGTGGATAGCCTTGTCGGTGGAAGACGTCTTCAAGCGCCTCCTGGGCCTTGGCCACATCGCTGAAATCGCGCTGGGCCCCCACGAACGGCGCCACACTCTGCGCCAGTGCGTCGGCGGGCAGCAGCGTATTACCGCGCACCTCAAAGCGGGTGATATCGAAGCGTGGCGACAACGGCTCGCTATCAGCGGCCACTGCGAACGAGGTGCACACCGCGAATGAGGCGGGCACCAGCAACAGCATGAAACGGTCAATCATGGGTTGGCCCTTAGGCAGCGTGAGGTTTAAACGTCTTACGCTGCGTTAAGTGCCAGCAGGGGGTGGGCCCCGGCGCAGAGTGTAGCCACTACATTGCCACTGCGATAGAGAGTCCCCATGTTTTCGAGGGATTTGCAGGCTTAATCCACAATAAACAGCTTGGCCCCAGTGGCGGTGGATGAACGATGCCCTTCCATGTCATTGCCCACCTGGTAACTCATCCCGGCCGTCAGCGTGAACTGGCGGCCGTCTTCCAACGCCGTGTGCAACTCGCCTTCGAGGCACAGCAGCACATGCCCGCGCCAGCACCAGTGATCGGCCAGGTAGCCGGGGCTGTATTCGACCCAGCGCACGCGGGTGGTGCCGAAGTGGCGGGTGCGCCATACCGCATTGCCGGTAACACCGGGGTGAAGTTCGGGTTCGACAGTGGACCAGTCGGTGGTGCCAAACGGGACAGCAGTGAGTTCCATGGTGGGCTCGGTCGTCAGTTAACGTGGCTCGACCCTATCCAACTGACACCCGGCGCGATAGACACAGATCGCGGGCTTTTGTGGGATACAGGTGCGGGTACTTGTCATCCCGCCGCGCCGGTTTGCTTGGATGCACGCCAACTGCAACCCCGATGGCGAGTGGTAGACCGCCTGGTCCTGCCCCCACGTAACTTCATGCATTTTCATTGCCCGACCGGGTGAATGAGTAACGGTCGATATCGGTACGTAATTGCCAGCCCTGGCCTTGCCAATACTGGGCCGCAGGGGTGTTGGTCTTGAATACATCCAGGTGGCATTTGTGGATGCCCAGTGCCTCCAGTGCGTTGAGGCAGCGCTGGGTCAACGCCTGCGCGATGCCCTGGCGTCGATAGGCCGGCAGCACCAGCAGATGTTGCAGGTAACCGCGACGCCCATCATGGCCGCACATCACACAGCCGATCAACCGGCCTTCGCGTTCAGCGACAAAGCTCAGCCCGGGGTTGCGCGCCAGATAGCGCTCGGTGGCCTCGCGGGAGTCGGCCTCACGCAGGGAGATGCCGGGCGTGTCTTGCATCAACGCAAGGACGGCGGCGTAGTCGGAGGGCGTCATGGTGCGGATGGTGTGCATGGTGCGAAACCTTTTGGGATTGGGCGTGCTCATGATGGCGACAGGTGAGATAGGACGCTACCGGCTCGAATAAACCATTTCGAGCGGATACCGCCCTCCCCGGACAACAATACCGATGGCCGGGCACGGTGCTGAAAGGTCGGCTTTCGGCCTTTTCAGCTCAGGCAGTCATGGCTCAGCATCAACCCGCACAAATCTTCTAAACGTCCTGTTCAAAAGCACGGTAATTTAGTCGCCCGCACAGTTCAACGCTGAACCCTACATCTGGAGTCTTCCGTGGATAAACGCAACTGGATTGAGCTGTCCCAGGATGCCGATACCGGGATTGAATCGATTCGTGCCCATTTTCAGGGGCATGCCTACGATCCGCACTGGCATGACAGTTTTCTGGTGGGGGTCACCGAACAAGGGGTGCAGCAGTTCAATTGCCGACGCGTGCGCCATCTTAGTACGCCGGGCAAGGTATTCATGCTGGAGCCGGGGGAAATCCACGATGGGCATGCGCCGACCGAGGAAGGGTTTACCTATTCCATGCTCTACCTTGATCCGCACTGGCTTGAACGGGAGTTGCATGGGTTGTTCGAGCACGCGCCAGCCAACAGTCAACCGGGCTTTGCCGACACCCTGAGCCAGGAGCCGGGCTTGGCCACTGCCGTTTATCAAGCCTTCCACGTGCTCCATGAGGGTGACTTGCGCATCGTGCGCCAGAGCGCCATCGATACCTTGTTGGGATCGCTCACTTGCCACCTTGATTGGCGCAAGCGGCGGGCCTTCGACCCGCGTCTGCCGTTGGTGGCCCAGGTCGCGCGTGACTATCTGCATGCCCATGTCTACGAGGACATTGGGCTGGATGATCTGGCTCAAGCCTGTGGGGTTGATCGCTTTCGCCTGACGCGGGCCTTCAAGGCAGCCTTTGGGCTGGCGCCTCATGCTTATCTGATCCAGCTGCGTCTGGCCAAGGCGCGGCAGCTGCTGGCGCGGGGCGAGTCGCCGGCGCAGGTGGCCAGTGCGCTCGGATTCTCCGATCAAAGCCATATGGGGCGCTGGTTCCGCCGTGCCTACCAGCTCACGCCAGCGGACTACCGTAAGCGCTGCTCAAACCTTCCAGACTGAATCCAGCCGACCCGCGACCATGGGCTCCTATCTGATCAAGGAGTCCATGCCATGTCTTTTCCGCTGTTCTTTTCTGCGTCTTCGATGCGTCCTCAGGGAGCCTGAGCCATGGAGTCGCTGCTGCCTTTCCTGCTGTTTGCGTTCGTGGCCTCGATCACCCCGGGGCCAACCAATATTCTGGTGCTGAGCCACAGTTCGCGGTGGGGGCTGGGCGCTACGCTGCCGATCATTTTTGGCGCATGCGTGGCGGCGGCGCTGATTGTGTTTGCAGTCGGGCTTGGCGTGGGCGAGACGCTGCTGCGGTTTCCCCGCGTGCAACAGACGATGGCCTGGGCCGGGGTGCTCTGGTTGAGTTGGCTGGCCTGGCAGATCTTTCAAAGCGCGCCGCCGTCCCTGAACCCGCCCCCGCGCGACGAGGGCCTGAGCGTGTTCGGTGCCGCCACCCTGCAATTGCTCAACCCCAAAGTCTGGATGATGGCGGTGGCGGTGACGAGCGTGTTTGCCGGTGGCGGCGACAAGACCATGCGGCTGCTGGTGTTGTCGCTGGTGTTTCTGTCGGTATCCTTGCCGTGCATGACCCTGTGGGCATTGCTCGGCGTAGGCAGTGCTCGGTTTTTTGGTTCACCACAGGCGTTCAAACGCGTGAACTATGCACTGGCTTTTTTGCTGCTGGTGTCGGCCTGGTTGACGGTGCTGGTGTAGGTCCAGAAATGGGGACGGATCTGTTTTCTCTCCTTGGCTGCCTTCTCGGGAGTTGCCGAACAATCATCGCCTGGCAACCCTCCTGAAGGTACAAAACGTTTGGAGCGGGTAGAGAAAGCGCTGTATTGACAGAATGCCCACACAGCCAGATATTTGATGACTTTTGAGCACCAATAAATCATGAGTTTCGACGGTCGCATGCTCGCTAACATCAGTGTTCTGGCTGCCATCGTGCATAGCGGCAGCTTTGCGCGGGCTGCCGAAGCTTTAGGCATGTCGCCCTCAGGGGTCAGCCGTGCGGTGACTCGCCTGGAATCGAGTATTGGCATTCGCTTGTTTGACCGGACGACGCGCTCAGTCACCCTGACAGATGAAGGTCGGCAGCTCTACGCGCAAATCAGCCCCCTGCTGGCTGGCATTGGTGATGCCGTCACGCTCGCGACCGGCGCATCCACGGCGGTGCAAGGGCGTTTGCGGGTCAATGTCGATGCATTCTTTGCAGGCCGAATGCTCGCGCCTCACATCGACAAGTTTTTGCAGCGCCATCCTAACCTTGAACTCGAACTCACCGTCCGCGATCAGCTCGGCGACCTGGTCGCCGAAGGTTTCGATATCGCGGTGCGGTTCGGTCAGCCACCTTCATCATCGTTGGTGGCCCGCAGGCTGCTCGACACGCGAACGGTCACCGTGGCCTCCCCTGACTACCTCAAGCGACGTGGCCGCCCAAATACACCTGGCGATCTGGCAGGACACTCATGTATCCAGATGAAAAGCGCCATGACGGGCCTGCCATTGGATTGGGAGTATGGGTCTGCAGGCGAGAAGATCACCCTGCGTACCAGCGGCCGCTTGCTGGTGAATGAGTCCAGCACACTTATCGCGGCCTGCGTTGGCGGTGCAGGCGTGGCGCGGGTCAAGGCCAGTGGGGTCAAGGACCTGCTGGCCGACAACAGCCTGGTTGAGATACTTCAAGATTGGCAGGGGGAGAGCTTTCACCTGTACGCGCTCTACCCCTCTCGCCACCTGCCTCCTGCAAAGGTCAGCGCATTCATCGATTTCGTGACAGAGGTATTGGATCTGTCCGAACCTGCGGCGCACAGCTATCGGGCTCGTTCTACAGCCCGAGTCAAGGTGGTTACAGACGTCGGTTGAGAATACGACGGCGAGCCCGCCAATTCATGACTTAAGGTCATCACTCAGTTGACTCGATGGCTATTCTGTCATCATGCAGGCTTCGATAATCTGCCCCCGTCAGATCGCTACTGCACATGGATGTACGTAGATGCAGTGGCGCATCCCCTTCGGACTCATTGATGGCAGGTCAATCATGTACGCAATCACTGGAATCACCGGCAAGGTCGGCGGCGCACTTGCCCATGCTCTGCTGGAAAACAAGCAACCCGTTCGCGCCGTGATGCGCGACGCTCACAAAGCTGAATCGTGGGAAGCGTTCGGTTGCGAGATCGCCATTGCAGAAATGGACGACGCCGCCGCACTGACGCGGGCATTTGAAGGCGCCCAAGGTGTGTTCATCCTGCCACCGTCGGATTTTGATCCCGAACCGCACTTCCCCGAGGCCAAAGCGGTGATTGCGGCAGTGAGCGAGGCCATCGCAACGGCGCAGCCACAGCGAGTCGTCTGTCTTTCGACCATCGGTGCCCAAGCCGTGAACACCAACCTGCTAACCCAACGCACGCTCATGGAACAAGCCCTGAGCAAGCTTGATGTTCCCGTGACGTTCCTGCGCCCTGGTTGGTTCATGGAGAATGCCTTGTGGGACGTGGCCACGGCACGAGATGAGGGGGTGATCCACAGCTTCCTGCAACCACTCGATAAAACAGTGCCCATGATCGCAACAGCGGACGTCGGCCGGACGGCCGCTGCACTCATCCAGCAATCCTGGCACGGCCAGCGCATTGTCGAACTGGAGGGGCAGCACGTGAGCCCTGAAGACATTGCCGCTACATTCAGCCTGATACTGGGCCGTTCTGTTCAAGCTCAGGCAGTGCCGAGAGAGACTTGGGACAACCTCTTTCGCGCACAAGGGATGCAGCACCCGCTGGCTCGAATCCGCATGCTCGATGGTTTCAATGAGGGGTGGATCTCGTTTGAGGGCGGCAATATCGAACGAATTCAGGGCAGTGTTTCGCTAGTTGCCGTGTTGACCCAGCTGGTGAACCTTGGCACTTGACCGTGACACTTATCTGATATGGCGTGGCTTACGACCTCCTGGCATCAGGTGCTTTAAGGTCGAACAACAGCTCATGGGTTGCGCGATCAAAATGCTCGATAAGGAAATCCAGCAATACACGCACGCGGGGAACCCGGTAACGACTGCCGTGTAATAACGCGTAGACGCCGGCCTCTCGGACACAAAAGTCAGGCAACAGGACTTTCAGTCGCCCCGCACGGATATCGTTTGCGGCATCCCAAATGGTCTTACGTGCGATGCCATGCCCAGCCAATGCCCATGCGCGCGCGAGTGCGCCATCATTTGTTTCCCATGCCTGGCTCATGGGTACGGTGTGGTTCCATTCCTGCCCGTCCACCACAAAGTGAAAGGTGTTCAATGGGCCTGCGGAAGTCACCAGCACGATGAACTTGTGGTCAACCAAGTCAGCAGGGGTCTGGGGTTCACCGTAGCGCGCCAGATAGTCAGGCGAAGCGCACAGTACTCGCCAGTTGGGCGCCAACTGCCTGGCGATCATCGAGCTTTCATGGGGCTGTCCAAACCGGATTGCCAGATCGACATCGTCCTGCACCAGGTTCGACACCGAATCCGACAACGTCAGCGCGATGTGCAGTTCTGGGTGCAATGAACTGAATGCCTCAAGCCAGTCATTCAAAAGATTGCGGCCAAAATCGGCAGACGCGGATATCCGTACCTTGCCACGCACCTCTGTTTGACTGGCTTGAAGCCCCGCTTCCGCTTCATCGATAGCCCGCAATGCAACCCAGCACTGTTGCAAATAAAATCGACCTTCTTCCGTGAGGCGCAACTGACGCGTTGTGCGATCAAACAACTTGGTGCGCAGCGCCGCCTCAAGCTTGATAAGACGCGCGCTGGCCGCGGCTGGCGACAGCGCCAGTTTGCGTCCTGCGGCAGACAAGCTGCCGAGTGCCGCCGCCTCGACAAACAAACGCATATCACCCAATCGGTCAGTGGCCATATTCAATTCAAATTTGATAGTTCATCAAATGGTAGGCCAATTATCAAATCAGTGGCAATTCATCACACTCATGCCTCCCCTCCCGTTGAGCACAGGTCATGACCGGCAAATCACACGTTGAAAATGGCTCTTTCACGACATCGGGTAATACCGAATACCTCACTACCGGGCGTCTCCCACTGGCGGCCCTGTTGGCGCTGACAATGGGTAGCTTTATCGCCACCGCCAACGAAACGGTACCAGCAGGACTGTTGCCGCAAATCGCCGAGGCATTTGGTGTGTCGCAAGCGTGGGCCGGCCAGATGGTGACACTCTGCGCCCTGGGCTCAGGGTTGGCGGCTATTCCCTTGACGCTCGCGTTGCAGGGTTGGCGTCGGCGCTGGGTGCTATTACTGGCCGTCGGTGTGTTTTGCGCCTGTAATGCGGTGACTGCCCTTTCGCCCTGGTTTTCATTGACGCTGGCTGCTCGCTTCATGGTGGGTATTGCAACCGGTCTGGCCTGGAGCCTGCTGGCCGGCTACGCCAGACGGTTGGTTATCCCACAACTGCAAGGTCGCGCTATGGCGCTGGCCATGCTCGGCATCCCTTTGGCTCTTGCCCTGGGCGTACCGCTGGGTGCCTGGCTCGGCAAACTGCTGGGATGGCGTTGCGTATTCGGCACACTCTCAGGACTCAGCCTTTTGCTGATGGCCTGGATATATCTGAAAGTGCCTGATTATCCCGGACAACGCTCCGATCAACGCCTGCCGCTACGCAAGGTCTTGCAAACCCCGGGGGTGCGGCCCGTGCTGGCGGTGGTCATGCTCTGGATACTGGCCCATTACACCCTCTATACCTATATTGCTGCGTTCCTGGCTTCTGTTGGATTGGCCGATCAGGTAGATCGGGGCCTCCTTTTATTCGGTATGGCGGCCTTGTTCGGTCTATGGATGATCGGCACGCTGATTGATGGCAGGCTTCGGAGCCTGGTATTGCTCAGCCTGACAGCATTCACCCTGGTTGCGTTTACCCTTGGGTTGGGTGGCCTGCCCGTGAGTCCGATCTATATCAGCATCGTCTTATGGGGGATGAGCTTCGGTGGTGCGCCAACCTTATTGCAAACCGCCTTGGCTGATGTTGCCGGTGACGGCGCGGATATTGCGCAATCAATGCTGGTCACCGTCTTTAACCTGGCGTTTGCAGGCAGTGGTGTGATCGGCGGCGTTCTCTTGGAAACCTGGGGAGCAAGCGCTATTCCCTGGGTAACGTTGGCGTTGCTGCTGCCGGGGCTGCTGATTGTCTCGATAGCCAAGAGGCATGCTTTCAGGCGTTAACTATTGCTGAAGCGTTGAGGATTTACCCAGGTGGGCAGAGATGGCCATTGAGGTTTCATTTGATTTGGCCTCGATGCTCACCTTGGTTTGAGGGCGATCCCTTCAATGAACTCCCGCGCTTACCCTCGTGATGACTGCACGTGAACGGTTTCTGCCGATTAAGGCGGTTAACCATGGGGCGATTTCTGCACGCTGTGAAAGGCTGCCTTCCGGCCAAGAGCTGCCACTCAGCTCGCCGTTCAGACCGTTCTACACGTTAACCAGGCCCCCCAGAAAAGACTGCTGAAAAAACGGGTAGCGTCCCCAAAACCCGCATCATGCAAAAGCTTCTGAACAGCCGCCTCAGAATGTGGAGGGTCAGCGCCTTGAAGAATTTTCCCAAGTTTGACTTTCACTTCATCCGGACTGGCTCCGTGCTGCCGCCAACGTTGCCCCCAGGCGGCGAGGAGCAACGGCTGGTTGGCATAGGCATATTGATTGCCGGCGACAATCAGCGGAGCCCCCGGTTTCAGACGAGCCCGAATGGATCGCAGAATGTCTCCCTTGGCATCATCCCCATCGAGATGATGGAGTACACCGATCAACGTGGCTGCGTCGTAGGACTCATCTGCGACCAAGTCTTCAACGTGCCCAAGGTGCACGTCCGTTCTTTCAAGCATGTTGTTGACGGCTAACTGCTGTTTCGCGGTTTCCAGCATCGATTCAGATGGATCAACGGCGGTGAAGCGCCAGCCTGGCTCAAGCCTGGCCATCGCGATGATCTCCTGCGCCGTACCGCCAGCGCCAACTACCAGTATTTTTGCCGAGCGCCTATTTCCAAGGCTTGCCGCGAGCATGCACGCCACCAGGTCCTGACAGGCGTCATAACCTGCCAGTGCGATACGGCTCTGTCGTCCGTATTCACTAGCCCGAGCATGATCAAACTTTTCAACTGAGTTAATGGGTGATTTCAAGGCGGTTCTCCCTGTCCTTGAATCAACTTAGGTCATAAAGAACGATAATAAAAATTCATTAATTTTATGAGCTACATTCCCACAAGGAATGCCAGCGCGCTCAGGTATCGTCCAAGCGACGGTCAGCCAAGGGGCGGAGCAGTCGTTCGCGACAGGTAACAATCGGCCAAAAGCGGTCATCACGGCCCTACAAAAACTGGAACGACTCGCTGCACCGAACACTGTTCTTAGAAATAGAGAAATTCGAGAGCGGAGAATGGGGCGTGCAGCGGGTGATCCTCGCCCGGAATTTGCCGGGAACTCTGCGCAATCGGGAGCTGGCGCAGCCAGCCAGGGAGATTGCCATCGAAACCGGCCTGGAGCACCGCCCGAAGTCGGATGGGCTGCGCGTGGCCGGCATCTACTGGCGTCGCGTCATGCTCGGCCAGTAGGCGTGGGGTTCTCGCTGGTGTGGTGGAAGCCGGCGATCGGGCAACGGTTAGGGCAGCAGCTCGCCGAGACGGTGCGCGGCAGCAGAGTTTCATCGAAAATCGGACGCCAGCGGGGACCATCAGTGAGATGGCTTTCCATCCTTTGAGAGCAGTTCTCTTGCCATTTCGATTGCCTGCTCACGTGAAGCAGCAAGAAGCAGAGGGTAACCCCAGAACTTGGCAAAAACGACCGCAAATGCCTTGTAACCAAGACGTTTTGCGGAGTGGGTTTCAACCAGGATCATTGCCAGAACCAACTTTCGCAATTCAACCTTGTGCTTTTTCATCCAGAGCGCGGTGCGCTTCTTTTCTTCCGGCGAGTGCTCATGGTCTTCTGCAGGTACGGTATCGGTCAAAAGTACGAAGGGTTCCCCGCGCTGCAAATTGGCCTCGAATTCGTCGAAGTCCTTCTGGTGATCATGTCCGGGTTCTTGCGTAAGGTTCATCCAGACCAATGGGAAGTCAGAACTATTCATCGACATGGCCGTTTCCTTTGCTTTTGATGCAACGCCAGGTGGCCGCAATGGCGAATACACCGGGTAACGTAATGAAGAACGCTGCCGAAAAGGCAACGTGCCAACCGTCGCGCAACCCGTCGGAGATTCCCCCGAGGGTATTCAGGACGACAAGCAGACTGCCGAGGACCAGGGCAACCCCCTGAGCCTTACGCGTTCCGATCAGTGCGAGAAGCACCGTCACGATCCAAGACCCATAGAATGCCGAAAACATCCAAAGCACACCGGGCTCAAAAGTAATCGCCGGTGTCGCTCCGTGCGCTCTCACAAAGTCGTTTACGTAGAAAAATAACTGGAAGGTGACAAAAAGTACGGCACCAGCGGCTGTCGTCAACCAGAACAAGGCCACTTTGTTTGGGTTGTTCATGGCCGGGTCTTGGGCGGGTTGTAGAGTAGATTGAAGGGACATAGGAGCTTTCTCGATAATCAATGGCTGTTGTATGTCTGGGGATTTCTAACGGCTGAAGCGTTCGCCTGCGGTAAATCAATACCTATAGTCCAGCGTCACCATCAAGTTGCGCGGTGCGCCGTAACCTACGGTGTCAAAATCGCCCTTCTGCAACGCGTACTTCTTATCGAACACGTTGTTGACGTTGACTGCCGCGGTGATCTTCTTCGTGATGGCGTAGCGCCCTAAAAGTGATACCAGGGCATATGAACCCTGTTCCCCGCCCAGCGAACTGGTGCCGGTGTTGGGTGCCTGGTAGAAGCGGCTTTGCCATTTGACGCCTGCGCCTAGCGTCAACTTGCTCCACCCTCCGGGCAATTGGTAGGTGCTGAAGAGCTGGGCCGTGGTGCGCGGTATTTGTGAATTCAAGCGGACGCCATTGCCATCTTGCGCAGTGAAATGGGCGATACCCGCATAGATGTTCCAACCACGCGCCATCTCGCCCTGCAAGTCCAACTCGATCCCGCGCGACTTCGTCCCATCCGCGCCTATGTAGGCTTGCGCACCACCTGGTGTATAGGTACCTGCGACCATCTGTGCAGCGTTATCCAGCTCGGTATGGAACAAGGCTACCGACGCATTCAGACGCCCGTCCATGTAGGCGCCTTTAAGGCCGATTTCCTTGGTTTTTCCCTTTGACGGCGTGAGCACGTTGCCCTTGCTGTCGCGATAGTCGGTTTGCGGATTGAATATGCCCGTGTAGCTCACGTAGGCTGAATAGGTCTTGTCGATGTCGTAAACCAAGCCGGCATACGGGGTGAATTCA
Source organism: Pseudomonas gorinensis (assembly GCF_042015035.1). Lineage (NCBI taxonomy): Bacteria > Pseudomonadati > Pseudomonadota > Gammaproteobacteria > Pseudomonadales > Pseudomonadaceae > Pseudomonas > Pseudomonas gorinensis. The sequence continues at coordinate 3,182,785 of NZ_CP167125.1, read as the reverse complement.
CTGCTCTTCTTGTAGTGCAACGACGAGCCACCGACGACATCGTCGATTTCGTAGTTGCTGAAGCGGCCGCCGACAATGAGTTTCAGAGGCTCGGCCAGCGAGAACCGGGCTGCGCTATAGACACCACTCTGCTTGATTCGAGTGCGGGTCGGTATCGAAGCCATGGCATCGAAGTTGGGGCGGGGATAGGCTGGGCTCAGTTCATAGACATTGACCGGCGTAAAGCCTGGATAAAACGGAGCGATATCCTCCTGGCTGGCGGTGCGGCGCGAACTCGTCGCCCCCACCACCAGGTCATGCTGGCGGCCAAGCAGTTCGAAGGGGCCGCTCGCCATCACGTCGAAGGTGTTTTGACGGCTGCGACCTTCGGACGCCAGTGCCACCGGAAGAGCCCCGTTGGGAAAGGAGCCCAGTCCCGTGGCGCGATCGGGGCGGCCGACCAGGCCGAGCAGTTCGGCATCGAATTCCGTGCGGTATTGATTAGCGACGGCCCGGAGATTCCAGCCGTTGTCAAAGCGGTGCTCGATCTCGGCAAACGCCGTCTTAAGGGTGTTGTCCCAATGGCTCCAGTTCTGCGCGTAGTTTTTGGAGCGTGAATACTCCGCCTGCGTGCCGTCGCTGAACCATAGCGGTAAACCACCCCAGGTCGAGCCCTTCGGCGTGATGTCCTGGTAGTCATAGCCCAGGCTCACCGTCGTATCGGGTGTCAGATCTGCCTCGATGATGCCGTAGAACGCCTTCCTCTGTGGCTTGTACCCATCGATGTACGAGTTTCCTTCCTGGGACGTCCCGACCATGCGGGCGCGGATACGGCCATCCTCGGTCAACGGAGTCGATACGTCGGCCATTTCCCGATGGGTATCCCAGCTCCCCGCTCCAAGCGAGGCGGACGCCGAGAATTCACGGGTCGGTCGTTTGCGCACCAGGTTGATGGCGGCCGAGGGATTGCCGGTGCCGGTCAGCAATCCGGAGCCGCCCCGCACTACCTCGATACGATCATAGAACGAGGTATCGATAGAACCGATGCCGCTTCCATTGACGATGTTGCCGAGGACGGTGGGTATGCCGTCGTACTGGACGTTGTTGATCAAGAAACCACGCGAGTAGAAACTCGTCCGCTCGCTGTCGGACTGGTATGAAGAGACGCCCGTGGTGTTCTCCAGCACGCCCTGAACCGAATTCAATTGCTGGTCGTCCATGCGCTGGCGGGTGATCACCGTCACCGACTGCGGTGTTTCCCGCAGCGACAGCGGCAGGTGCGTCGCCGCCGACGTCTGGCCCGTGGTGTAGGAGCCAGTACCTTCGGTGGTCGCCGTATCCATGGGGCCCGTTATGGTGATGGCCGGCAAGGCTATCTCGTCTTGAGACGTCCCCCCTGCCCTGGTTTGAATCTGCCGTGGCTCGGCGGCAAATGCGCCCTGCGCGCTAATGAGAACTGCCGCCGCAACTGCCGAGCCCAGCACGGTGCGGGGCGCGCTCCTGATTGCGCCCTTGTACGAACCATCCAGATGAGGATGGCCAGCGGGCTCTGCGCGCCTATCAATTGGCCAACGGGACTTCCCAACAGTTGCAATGATGAACATCAACAATACTCATTTGTATTTAGATGTTTCATTTAACAATAGGCACAGAGGGGAGTGATGGCGAAACCAGGCCAGATTGTTATTCAGTTAGGCCAAGCGTGATTTCATTTTGGCGTGCGGATGGTTTTCATTGAAGACCGGGGGTTGCGTGAGCACCTACAGTCGCTGGCATCCGAGGAGGGTTTTGTTCTCGACGAGGAGTTAGCTTTCACCATCACCACGACGTTGCAAAATGTCGGCAACTCCGCAAGGAAGGACCATCGGCGACGGAAGGCGGCCGGTGGTCCCGAGTCAAGAGTCTGATGCATCAGGGAGAGATTTCATTGGGGAGCATGATGCCGGGCACGGAAGCGAGCTCTGCGCCGCCGATGCGATCCGATAGGTATCGTGCCGGAGGTTTGCCCACGGCCTTGCGGAACATGGTTACGAACCCGCTGGCGTTTTCGTACCCCAGCTCTATTGCCACCGTTTGCACGCTTTCACCCTTGGTCAAACGTTGAAGCGCAAGGATCACATGCAGTTGCCGACGCCAGCGCCCAAAGCTCATTCCAATTTCATGCAGCAAAAGACGGCTCATGCTTCGCTCGCTCATACCAATTCGAGTAGCCCAGTCGGCCTTCGACGTCTTGTCCGTGGGGTCGGCCAGCATCATTTCCACGAGGCGGCGTAATCGGGAATCACGCGGCATGGGCAGATGCAAGTCTTCCACGGGGGCCGCCACCAACTCATCGAGCAATGCGGCAATTAACCGGTCTTCTCGCCCCCCCTGCGCATATAACTCAGGAAAACCGGCCACCTTCAGTAGCAACTCACGTAGCAATGGCGATACCGAAATCGTGCAACAGGTTTTCGGAAGGTCCGGTGCTGCGTCTGGCTCAACGAACAGGCAATAGCATTCCGTTTCACCCGCCCCCCGCGCCGCGTGAGGCAAGTCTCCCGGTATCCATATGGCGCACTGCGGCGGCACGATCCAGACACCGTCTTCAATTTCGCAGTTGAGGATGCCGCGTAGGGAATAGATCAGCTGCGCCTTGCGGTGCTGATGCCTCGCATTTTCCCAGTCCTTTGTTACCGATGTGGCACTCAAGGCCACGACGGGACGCGAAATGCTGTCGACGTCCCAAGGCACAGTTAGATCGGTGATCGCAATGCTAGACATGTTGTCTTGTAGAGCCCTAATGGAAGATGTGGATTTGGCCTAAACGGAAAATACTATGACCAACTTGCTCAATCACATCTAGCATTTCTTCCGCTTGGGGGCTTGGCTCCTCTTGGAATATGTTCGCGGGGCCTGAAAGAGTTTCAGCGACAGTGACGGTCTATTGAAGGTGCTTAACCCGTTGCTGCTTTGTCAGTGGGTTGATTTGAGGTTTTTTGCTTGAGGCAGGCGCGCCTATCCTGTGGCGGGTGGCCCTTGAGATGTAAGTTTGGCCATGTGGTCTTCACGATTGAACGAATAAAACAGCCTATCCTGCCCACTCCATAACTCTCCCATCATGCTGCGTACTCTCCCGCTGGCCGATGGGCAGATTTTGTCTCAGACCAATCAGGAGAGCTACTTTTGCAAAAGGACAGTTCAACCTCGGCCTGATGTAAAAAGCAATTCGCCGAGAGAAGTTTCGTGTGCCTTGATTCCCGAATGTGGATGAAGAAGACTCCATCCATTATCTGATGGTCGAACCAACGACCGAAGTTGTCGAAGTGGGATTACGTTTGAGCATGGGGCCGACGATGCAGGGAAAAACGTTCGAAATAGTGCGAATAGATCAAATCCACGAAATTGTTTCGCCAACCGTAGAGTCACTTTTACAGCCGTTAGGGTTCGAAGTTCAGGGCCCGCTGTCCTGGCTGCGTAGCGTCAATGCTCCCATTCGCCAACTCTTTCGCCTTGAGCAGCGCAAAGGCGGCGCGCTGGCGCCGTCATGGGCTCTGTCACTGGACTTCGTTCCCCATCTTTCCGGCAATGAAATCAAATGGCACAGGACGTCAAAATCAGCACGACCTGATCTGACTTTCGATGTGCGAGATCGAGCGTTTGATATCTCATACAGCTACGGACTTGATGTCATAGCAACCAGCGCTCCCAATATCCTCCGGGCTGCCATTCCAAAAGCTGAATCGTTTTGGAACGAGGCTCGTTCGATAGCCGACCTGCCTGGTGCTTTCGAGCGGGTCAAGCAGCATTTGTCGACGGGTGGCCTGGGTTTCTACAACTACATACAACATCCTCTTGCATACGCGTTTGTATTGGCCATGAACGGCAAGCCCGGCACAGCCGAAGAAGAGTTTCAACGCTATTCACAGCGTCTTTCAGAGGCGGCTCGAAAAAAACTCCGCAAGCTATTCATTGATGCAGGCGGTCACCTTGGCTAAGCGAGTACGACTTTTTCAACAGAATCGGCCAAAAGCAGTCGGTCGAGGAGGATACAGAAAAGCCAGTTGCTCAAGCGTGTCGTTCGCCAGCGTGGACCCGCTTAGGCGCTGCGAGCCTAGCTAAAATATGCCCGCCGGCCGAAAACTGCGAAAGGTCGACGAACGTGTCTACAACTGTTCGCAGGCCCATTTTTAACAACTCGAGAGTTGAACCGTTAACGGGTTTGAATCTTTCATATAAGCCCCCTCTTTAGCGCCTAAGTCGTAAAGATATCGACAGACGCGCCGATACTTCAAAAGGATTCTCGGTCACTGCACACTGTTTTGGCGATGAGCAAGGAACACAACACATGTCTATTCGTCAGAACGCACTCAAAGCATCAGACGTGACCCTTTGCGGTATGGTGCTCCTGGCTGGGGTGGCCATTACGTTCTTGGTGCTGATACTGTTCTTAGGATCAGAGCAGCGTACAGTTAGCGTCGCTTTTCAACTTGAAATCGACGAAAGATTCAGTCGACTGCAGCGACGCTTTAATACTCAGGAATTGAAACTGGACGTGGTGAGGCGCTTCTTTGTCAACGCCGACGATGTCACTGAAAAGGAATTTATTGGGTTCGTTACGCCTCTCGTTGGAGAGGACGAAGCCTATAGCTGGGTACCTCGGATTCTTGAGAAGGATCTCCAGGCGTTTCGCGCTAAAGCGCTTCTCAACGGCACCAGTGACTTTTCATATCATGAAATCAATCCCGTCACCGGCGAAAGAGTCCCCCTCACCCGTCGGCCGGAACACTGGATATTGCTCTATTTATTGAAGCGCGATGACGTAACGATCATACCTGGCATGGACGTCATGAGTCGTCCGGGGCGCCAGGCCTTGATGAGCAAGGCACGAGAAACACGTCAAATAGTGGTGTCGGAACCGTTGAAAATGACCAATGGACAGGCGGGAATTTTCTTTGTCGCACCTGTATTCCAGGAGTCCTCTGAGGTTCCATTGAACGATGATGATTTGCAGGGTTTCGTGGTCTCCACCGTACGCCTGGCTTCTTTGATGGAACAAGGGATTCCGTTGCCAAGTCTGCAACGACTGAACGTGACGCTTTCATTAATCGACCCGCAGCATCAAGGGGAAATCATCTATCAGAGTGAGGTCACCGCTGCCCCTTCAGCGCTTTATGCGCAGCGGCTGCTGAAAGTTGCCGACCAAAATTACTTAGTCCAGTTCAGACCCAGCTCAACCTTTCTAGTCGCCAACAGCTACACACTGTCTATCAGCCTGTTTTTTGTGTTCGGAATGGGGTTGACGCTGCTATTGACCTTGATGGTGTACTTACTGATTACGCAGCGCGCCCGTGCGCTCTCGCTGGTTGATGAGCGCACGCGCGACTTGCATTTATTGAACATTACCGATCACCTGACCGGTGTCTACAACCGCCGACACTTCGAAGAGTTGATGGAGCGCCTGCTCGTCGAGGCTATCGCGCAACACCGTCCTCTGTCGCTGATCACGTTTGACGTCGATCACTTCAAACAAATTAACGACCGCTGGGGCCATCAGTGTGGTGATAACGTTCTGAAGTCGTTATGCACACAAATATGTTCAGCTACGCGCAAAACCGATCTGCTGTGCAGAACTGGCGGAGAAGAATTTGCTCTGATTTGCCCGGATACTGAGCTGAACGATACAAGGCTGCTCGCAGAAAAGCTTCGCACCCTGATAAGTACCGTGCCGTTTGAAGATATTGGACAGGTGACTTGTAGCTTCGGTGTTGCAACATGGATTCCATTAGAATCGTTTGACTCCTTCATTCGGCGGGCCGATACCGCGATGTACAGTGCTAAATCAAATGGTAGAGATCAAGTCAAACTTGCAGATATGAATTAGATGGGCTACCCGGATGTCACTGCGCAAAAGCCGAAACTCAGCAGAAAAGGAACGGTGTTGTTTGGTCATCTGACACCTCGATCTGGCGAGCATTCTCGCCTAAATGGGTGTCCGGTTTTATTAGACCACTACCGTCGACGGGTGGCCTGGGTTTCTACAACTACATACAACATCCTCTTGCATACGCGTTTGTATTGGCCATGAACGGCAAGCCCGACACAGCCGAAGAAGAGTTTCAACGCTATTCACAGCGTCCTTCAGAGGCGGCTCGAAAAAAACTCCGCAAGCTATTCATTGATGCAGGCGGTCACCTTGGCTAAGCGAGTACGACTTTTTCAACAGCATCAGCGGACATTCGTCTTCAGCATCTCGACGCCAGAATTAAAATGTTTGCCCGAGCCAAGTGCGACTTCCTCAGGAGTCATAAACCTATACCGCGTGACGCGATCCCTTCGACTATCTACACTGCCGCAGACATCAAAACCTTTGGCGCGACCGGGGCAGCACGCATGGACCTTCAACATCGCAACAACGTAAAAGTAATGGGCGATGGTCCTTCAACGCTGATCTTTTCCCATGGTTTCGGCTGCGATCAGTCCATGTGGCGTTATCTCGCCGAAGGTTTCACCGATCGCTTTACAGTTGTCCTGTATGACCTCGTCGGAGCGGGTGAGTCGGACCTCGAAGCCTATGATCGGGAAAAGTACAACTCACTGGCCGGGTACGCCCGGGACCTGAATGAAATCATCGACCATTACGCCCGTGGGCCGGTGATCGTTGTCGGCCATTCCGTCAGCAGCATGATCGGTACCCTGGCTGACCGCCAAGCGCCCGGAAGCATTGCTGCCCATATAATGATCGGCCCTTCACCCTGCTATATCGACACCGACGACTATGTCGGTGGTTTCAAGCTGGAGGACATCCACTCGCTGCTCGACATACTCGACAGCAACTACCTTGGCTGGTCCAGCACCATGGCCCCGGTGATCATGGGCACACCAGGGCAACCGGCACTGAGCGAAGAGCTGACGAACAGTTTTTGCCGCACCGAGCCCGATATCGCCAAGCAATTTGCACGAGTGACGTTCATGTCCGACAACCGCCAGGACATCGTCGGGCTGGCGACACCCACGCTGATCCTGCAATCCACCGACGACCTGATCGCCCCCCTCGCCGTGGGTGACTACCTGCACGCTGTGCTGCCCAATAGTACGCTCTGCCTGGTGGCCAACGTCGGCCATTGCCCACACATGAGCGCGCCCAGTGCATGCTCCGAAGCTATGGAGAACTTCCTGTCACCCTGGATAGGCGAACATGTCAACTGACCAGCCGTTGCTACCCGATAATCAGATGCTGTTCGATGAAGCCCCCTGCGGCTTGGTGGTAACGAAGGAAGACGGCACGATTCTTCGCAGCAACCAGACGTTTAGCCATTCGATCGGCCTGGACGCCCAGGCACTCATCGGGCGGCGTTTTCAGGACCTGCTGACCATGGGCGGGCGCATTTTCCATCAAACGCATTGGTCGCCGCTGATGCAGATGCAAGGATCCGTCGCCGAAGTAAAACTCGATCTGGTTCACCATGACAAACACATCGTGACCATGTTGCTCAACGGCGTCCGACGCGAGCACGCCAGCGGTGCGTTTTATGAGCTGGCGCTCTTTGGCACCAAAGATCGCGACAAGTACGAGCGCGAGTTGCTCAACGCACGAAAAGTCGCCGAAGACCTGCTGCGCGAAAAAACCGCCGCCGAATCGGCCCTCAGGCAGGCCCAAGCCGAGCTTAAAAGCGCCTATGAAGAGGCACAGCTTCGCGCCTCGCTCGCCGAACAAATGGTGGCCATCGTCAGTCACGATCTGAAAAATCCGCTGACGGCTATCAAAATGGCCTCTGGCATCCTTGCCCGAGAAGAACGCACCACTCGAGAAAGCAAAATGCTGGGCCACATCAGCCAGTCGGTAAACCGTGCCGAACGCATGATTGCCGACCTGCTGGACCTGGCATTGGCCAGGGTTGGGCAAGGCATCACGCTTAGCCCTTCAACCGTGGATTTGCACGCCTTCGTTGGCGCCAGCGTCGATGAATTGCGTATGACATTCCCCGAAGCCACGTTGGTGCATCAGACTGTGGGGACAGGCAACGCCTGGCTGGATGCGGACCGGGTGCAGCAAATCATTGGCAATCTGGTGGCTAACAGCGTGGCTTATGGTGATTTACAACAGCCGATCACGATCACTTCACGCGTTGAACAGGATCACGCCGTTGTATCGGTAAAAAACCAGGGGCCGGTTATTCCCGACTCGTTGATGGGCGTTTTGTTTGAGCCAATGATTCGGGGGGCAAAGACCGGCACCGATTCGCGCAGCGTGGGGCTTGGACTCTTTATCGTTCGAGAGATCGTCAGGGCGCATAACGGTGTCGTATCGGTGAATTCAATGCCAGAGAGTGGCACCACCTTTACCGCGACATTTCCGATGGTTTGATACAGCTCATCCGCCTCAATTTCTTCTCGTATCGCCGTTACCTTTAACGGGTGGTTTTCTGCACGTAGCGACGGGCAGAAAACGGCCAAGAGCATCCATCGCCTGATGTCAGCTTTGGGTCGAAAGCAGCCAGATGAGATGGCTAGCTTTCGGCCAAAGACTTTATTTCTAATATATGCGTTATGGCAGAATGATCTGATTACTTTGATGCTCAAGCCAGTAGCAGCTCATTTGAAATTTTGGCTAATTTCTAGCGAGCAATTCTGAGGGTTAAAACAGACTAAGGCGGTCAGACCACTAATACGTGAGGTAAACATGAGCTATCACGTCACACACAGATACGGCGCCATGAGCTCCAACCCTGGCATACACACGTTCCCTGAGCTTCTCGCCGAACTGAAAGCTCGCCCGGAAGATGAGGAACACGGTGATGTTTCGGTGACCGACGAGGCTGACTGGTGCATTTCGGTGAACCTGTCACGAACCGTCACTTTTGAAAACCTAGAGTCCGGCGAGCCTCGCCACATGAAGGGCGTTCCAGAGACAAAGATCTTGGAATTGTGGCGTCTATTGGCCGATGGAGACGTTGCAGCAATCGAGCAGGAGCCATGGTTGCCTGGTTACCTCTAGGTTGCCGCCGAAGGGCAGCAATCGGCCGATTGTGTTGAAAACGTCGGCTTCGAATTCCACGGCAGAAAAGTACGCACCTGAGATTGAAATCTGAGTTTTGGGCAGAAGGTTCAGGCCTCGGATTTCACGTAGCAACGTGCAAAACAGGTGTTTTCACCCATCAGTATTCGAGCGTTTTGGGTAAACCGACTTTTTCAACACAATTGGCCAATAGCTGCCGGTGACGAGAAACTGAGCTCAAAGACTTAGACTGGTCGTAGACACCGATTCCGTAACTCCGTAATGTGCGCAGACGTCAAACCCCTTTGCATCCCCGCTATGTGCCGCATTGCTATGCACGACACTCACGTGGATCAAGGAGTGAAGCAAGAACAATAAGCGTCATTAGAAACAAATGACGCAAAAATTTACCCCACCTATATCGCCAATATTAGCAGTGAGCCAAATGCAAAGTTACTGGACGCCCACAAAAATTATCGGATTTTTCGGTATTGCCTTTGCTGTTATGGCGGCAACTACAAGCTATGTAGGTGCAAATAACCCAATATTAATACTAAACGAAAATCAAATTCTTTATCTATTTTCAACTTCAGCGCAAGTTTTAGCTGGGGTCTATGGGTTAACTCTCACAGGCTTCATATTTTTCCGCAACGAGCTAAGTCGCGAAGAGATTGAAGATGAAACTTTAGTTGAGGCTGTAGAGAGCCTCAAAAGCAGATACTTTACTTTATTGCTATTTGTAACTCTATCTTCCGTTGCTACCTTGCTGCTCTCAAACTTGGCTATATCATACGAGGGCGCGGGAACATCGTTTAGTACGATAATTATAAATTCAGCTCAATCCGCTTTTATAATAACGTTGCTGGCCGTGACCTATTTTATTTTTGAGGTCATATCACCCAAACGAATTGAAAGAGAAAGCAGGAAGCTTCAGAGCCAGGTGGACCCTGCAAGAGAGGAAACTAACAAAGGAAGTCTTGAAGAATTCTTGAAAAACTATAATCAAATTGAGGAAATCATCGCCAAGTATGGTTCAATATATCAAACAACATCTTCAATAGAATACGCCAGTCGACCTCGTCGCCATATTTCCAATGCAAAACTAACCGAAATGCTTTTCCGAAATGAAAAAATTAGCGAGTCGCTATATGGAGAAATCCGGGCTCTAATAACTCTTCGCAACTCAATAATTCATGGTGCGGAGCCGGTTGTCAGTGATAACGTTGTGAGTAACTCCTCAATTATTTTGAATGAACTACGGAAAGAATTGGCCCTAAGTATTTGACGACTAGCTTGCGTCTTTTCGTTCAATAGGGACGGCCTAAAGCCAGCTCCCTAACCAAACTTCATCCAATGTCTGCAGTTGGCCGAAATCTGCCTGATCAGGCGTTGACCAGCTCCATGATGTGAGTGGCATGTGTTAACGCCAACGCTGAATTGACCCACGTGCTGACGTGGGTTTAACCCACCCTCGAGTCAATACAAATCCAGTAAAAGTAGCGGTGCGCGAGGGGGCTGCCCGGGTCAGTGATATCTCGGCAACTGGGTCAATTCGGCGCCGGCGCCAACACCGTAACAGCTGGATGCGCAAGCTCACCTCCCTATTTGGCCCGTGAACCTTTAAAGGATCATTTGATGAATTCTAACCACATGGTGCATGCCGTCGATCATATTGGCTTCGCAGTCAGTTCATTGGAAGAAGCCATTCGCTTCTGGACAATTGGACTTGGGTTCACTCTTGAGCGTCAGTCGGAAATGGGCGGATCATTCATTTTGCAAGTAACCGGCACCGCCGATCCGAGGGTGCGAACGGCGATAGTCAAAGGCCCGGATGGCAGCCGAGTAGAGTTGCTGGAATATTCGCAGGGTGACCGCCACGGTATCACTCCACCTACGGCATCAGCGATTGGTTCAGCGCATTTGGCATTGAGAGTGCAAGACATATACGCCGTACTCGAACGCATTGAGCAAGCAGGCTGGAAAGCAAGAGGCAAGCCTCAAGCGATTCCCGCAGGCCCACGCAAGGAAACTCTAGTTGTATATGTGACCGGGCCAGATCATATCACTCTGGAACTGATGCAGGCTAATGAGTAGCTTCCTGCCGAAGGCTATTAAGCTTATTTCCCTAAAGCAATTACTTAAAGCGCTCTCCGTCGCGCATGACGTCTCATCGCAAACATAAAGATCATCACCTTCAAGTATACAGCTGGCGTAATCATACACTTCGCCGGCCACATAAAATTTGGATTTCCTTTCTGGCACTCCACTGCGCAGATCGAAAAGCTAAAGCCCTGTTAGTGCGCTAGAGCGCAGATCACTAACGCGTAAAGGCGCAAATCTTAAATTACCGCCATATAGGATCTATCAATGACTGCTTTTGGCGGCGGACATTCCTGAATTAGCAGCTTCTAGCCTTTCGTCCCTATTGCGAACATCCGCGCTCCCAGGCGTTTGCTCTCCATCTTATGCTGCAAACCTGAGCGAGTTCAAAGATCCCGCAGCATCAATCGCTGTTCCTTACCCCACGCCCGAAAAAACTCCTGCACCTGCCATCCACGCTTGGCGTAGTAGTCGCTGCGATCATAGGTGTGCAAGTACAACCGCGTGGTGCCGTTGGCCTTTGCGGCGTCGCAGATGCCTTCTATCAATTGTTCCGCCAACCCTCGCTTCCTTGCCTGCGGGGCGATAAAGACGCAGGCTAACCAGGGCCCCAGCTCCGGGCGTTCGGGCAAGTCGCTGGCGGCAAGTGCAGCGCCGCCAAGTAGCTGGTCATTCTCTAGGGCGATCAGACATTGCCAATCACCGTTGCCCTGGCCTTCCGCGAATTCGCGTTGCCAATCGGCCAATGGCTGCTCAACAAACTCGTATGCGAACTGCTGATGCAGCCACTGCGCCAGGGTGTCGCTGTGTTGCATATGGTCACGCAGCCAAACCAGGCGGGGCATTTGAGAGTCTTCCTTGTTTTTGGATCAGTACGCGTATGTGGCCGCAAGGAGGGAATAGGGTCAAGCGCAACGGTGAAAAGGTGACTGAAACGGTGACAGATTTATTTTTCTTCCGGAATGACCGCTTCTGGCCAGAAGCGGCCGCTCAATGGTGTTTATCAAAACAGTGGGATGAATCTTCTGACGTACCTCGGTTTAGGGCATAGAAGCGTCTACGAAATTCTGAGCGATTCAAAAAACTAAGACCTGATCTCGTAGTTATCGAGTTTTCGGTTGTGACTGTTAGATCAAATTCAGTTGAGCACTGCCTTGACCTGCTAAGACTTTGGTCACGCAGAGCATCCAATCCTTCCAAATTGTCGGATCGGCAGTCTCGCCATCGGCAAGATAACTCATACTGCCCAACATTGAGCCCAACTCATCCGACTTCGTTCGCTGATAGATATCCACAAGAAATTCATACATTGCAAGATATGCGAGTTCAGGCGTTAAGTTTTCGGTGATCATTGCTATTTTCCTCTAGTCACTCCAGTAGCTGGATTGAAGCTTGAGCGCGTTTAAAGTAGTGCCTCGCCCGCCACGGTTTCGAGCTATTACGATACTTACGACAACGCATGAGTGACCTTCGCAGCCATCTTTTCAGCACTGTTCATCCCGTCAAACCGTAAGACCGTAGCCGTTTGCTCTGTTATCCACGCCTCGTGCCACGCTCGGTTGCGTCCTGAAAATTTCGGATTGTCATGCACACGAAGCACCAAAAATGTAAAACCGCAATTTTTCCTCCATGAATACAAGTCGGTTTCGAGGTCAGAACGATATCCCATACCCGCCTGAGTCTCACTTTTTTCTGGGCTGTAAAGGACCGCTTCTGACCGTTTTCTGCCTGTGGTGACCGGCTGAAAACGACCCAAAGCTGACGGTGGCGGCAGGTAGAAATCGGCCCTGAGCAGACATTCAAGAGGCGACGTCAGTGGGACTGCTACTAAGTACCTCATAGGTCAACCCAGCCTCAAAATATGACGCTCTCCACTCAAGGAATCCTACTTCTAGCTCGCACAACAAGAGAACGGTACATCCAGCCTCCCCCATTGAAATCCTTTCCACCACGGCGATATCTCCAGGAGACGCCTCCCGAGAGTTCAACCAGTCCGTGAGTACCACCGCTGCTCGGTCAATAGTGATCAGCTTTATGATACTGCCTTTGGAAAGTGTCATGCCGTCTTGCCTAAACTAGTGAAGGTATCTGGTTTGTAAACCTGTTTAAAGATTTAAGGAAGGTCTGCTTTTAGCCGATTCTGTTGAAAAAGTCGGTTTTTTCAGAACACAGCAGGATGGGCCGGTTAAAGAGCCTCTTCAGCACGTTTCTACGTGAAATCTCAGCCTGAAAGCTCTGCGGACATTCAAGATTTCAAACTCCGACGCGTACTTTGATGCCTCAAAAACTGCCTCCGACTTTTTCAACAGAATCGGCCAAAAGCAGTAACTCCGAATGCCTACGAAGTCAGGGGCGATTCAGTTCGACATCTATGAGGCCTGAATTCAACACATAAGTGCAACGCTCACCCCTGTATGCACTTCGTACGGCGTCTTCCAGCCCAAGCGCTTGCGCGGGCGTAGATTGATCCTCGCTACTGTCCGATTGACGGCTTCGACGGTCAGCTTGCTGAAGTCGCTGCCCTTGGGGAAATACTGGCGGAGCAGACCGTTGGTGTTTTCATTGGTGCCACGTTGCCAGGATGAATAGGGGTCTGCAAAAAAGACCTGGCACTGGCTCCGTAGCGCGATGCGTTCATGCCCGGCAAACTCCCTTCCGTTATCCAGCGTCAGCGTGTGAGCGGCATGGCCCTGAAGCATCAGATTGATCGCCCGCGTTACCTGCCGGCGCGTTCTGCGCTTGACCGGATAGGCGCTCAGATAGCCGCTTTTGCGATCAACCAGGGTCACCAGGTTACCGCCCAGTCCATGTACCGTATCGCCCTCCCAGTCCCCCAGGCGCTCGCGGCTTTCGACCTCGGCTGGGCGTTCACTGATTGACACGCGATTACGCAGCTGCCCGCGCCGATCGTGGCTTCCATAGCGTTTCCGGTAGCGCTTTCGGCGATGTCGCAGATAGGTATAAAGCTCACCACCGGCGCGCTGTTCGGCGGCAATGAACCGATAAATCCACTCATGGCTGACCGCCCGGCTTGGCTGCTCCTGCTTCAACCGCTGGGCGATCTGCTCCGGACTCATGCCATGCTTGAGCCACACCGGGAGATGATGGCTGAGCCATGTCGCCGGCTTGCAAAACTTGCGCGCACCCGCTCGACGAGCATCACTTTCATGGGCCGCAGAAACAGCCTTGTAGATATTCTGGGTGCTGTTGCGGCGAACCTCGCGACTGATCGTCGAGGGATGCACGCCGACCCGCTTTGCAATGCTCGCCTGGCTCTCTGCGGCGCTCAAGCCAGCCTCAATCTGGTAACGTTGTCCCTGAGTCAGCTGCCGGTAATGCGTAGTCATCTGCGCTTGAATCCTTCGGTGTGAGAGCCTGGATTCTACCGGTGGCTGGCTCTCTGCCTCTCGTTTCAAGCGTTGCGCTTATTCTATGAATTCAGGAGGACAAAGTCTGCTGTATCGAGTTGCTGTTTAACATTCTCGACCAGTTCGTAAGCCTGCAATGGGAGTGCATCTAACACTGCCTCCAAGGCTGATCCCGATTTGTCGGCACTTTGGAACGTACCGCAAATGATGTTCCCTCCCGCCATATCCTTTTCCCTGTCGTGACTTCGAAGCCTAGATTAGGCACCTCGCGATCAAGTGCCTATCGTCAATGCCTTTGGCCGAAAGCGTTTCCGGAGGATAAAAATTGGGGTCACACCACTGAGCCCGAGCCAAGATGGACGATTCGCTGCTGATCGTGGTCGTCCAGCCACAACCCTGCCCACGATCCATCGCCCCCCGTCCTGAGGAATATTGAGAGCCGCTCGTTTACTCTGGGATCTTCGCAGGCCGTCCATCGAGCAGTATCGGCGGAGTCCGGAACGTGAAAGGCGGTGATAGCGCTGTTGTTGTATTCAGGTTCGGGATGCAAGGTCATGTCTTTCCTAATCATTGTCTTTAACGAGCATCGTAAATGAAGCAGGATTGGCTCACGTTTCGTAAGCAATGACGTAGCGGTTACCGCAGCGCTTGATATGAGCAAAGCCAAGCGAGCCCAAGTGCATGCCAGCAACCATCAAGTTGTCTGAACTGGCAACATCCAGCACTCTCGTTCGCGTGGCCGCCGATAGCAGCGGGTCCTGGTCGAATGCAATCGTGACATCGGGGCGGGCAATCTGAATCTGAGGAAAGTGAACGATATCGCCCCACACCAGCAGGTTGCCCACCCCGGACTCGAAGCAGTATCCGCAGTGCCCGACGGTATGCCCAGGCAACGGCATCGCGCTGATGCCTGGCAATACGTCATTGACGGTGAACGGGCGCAGGTTTTTCCGGTACCGCTCGAACACCCTTCGTGCAAACAGGAAGTTTCCACGGGCGCGTTCACTGGCCTGGCCAAGATGGCCATCGTCCTCCCAGAACATTAGCTCTCGCTCGTGCACAACCAACTCAGCATTGACGAACGCCATCTCTCCCACTGCGTTCAACAAGCCACCGATGTGGTCGGGGTGCGCGTGGGTCAGCAGAATCGTGTCTATTTCGCCGGGCTTCACGCCAGCCACTGCAAGATTGGCCAGTAACTCGCCGCCCCATTGTTTGAAGCCTCCGGCCCCGGCGTCGATCAGAATCGTGCGACCACGCCCACGCACCAGATAACAATTGATATGGATTGAGGCTGGATTGCTGATCCCGGCGGCTAACTGAAGCCGGGCCGCTTCCGTAGGTGTGATGTTGGCTAGAAAATCCAGGCTAGCACCCAGGTAGCCGTCGCTGATGGCTGTGATTGAATAATCGCCAATTTGCTGGCTGGGGAGTCTCCCACGAGGTAGGTCCACGTGACTCATGACTGTAACTGCGCAGTCATTGCACGATAGACATTCAGTCCCGGCAGATCGATGGCCCTGGCCTGAGCGCAATCCAGTTTGGCCAGCCAGCGGTGTGCAGGGGTACCGTCCAAAGCGACGGCGTGTAGCGCTATAGGTGTAAGGCCTGACTCAATAAGTACTTGAGGGCCTTGTTCACTGACCAACAGGAATTCGTCCGCGCCCACGGCAACTGCCCGGTCCAGGCCGGCGTAGAGGTTGCGTCTCCAATCAGTGATGTGCGACTGCCAACGGGAAAAGTTGCCGCCCCCTTTTTGGCGGTACTCATCGCTCTGCAATACGGCCAACGTGTCGACTGAATGCAGGGCCAAGTAGGCCGGACAATCGCCGCTCAAGGCTTTGAATCGCTGTGAGGAGCTAAAACCACTCACCGAGATCAACGCGGGCAGTTTTTCCAGGCTGTAAAACGCATTCCACTCGGCTTCGCTGGCGGGATCGGCGTAGTTGCATTCGACTGTGTAAATCATCATGGCACTTCACTTATTGATGTTTCATCATGCTAGCGGCACCCCAAGCAGCCATAAAACGACTTTTCGGCACCCATCAGTGACTAAACATCAAGATCGGTGCTTTGACTTGAACCAGGAAAGCCCATGCGTCGAAAGCTCCCGAGTAACGCTGCCTTGATAGCCTTTGAAACAGCAGCCCGCCATGGCAGTTTTGCCCGTGCCGCAAACGAATTGGCCCTGACCGAAGGCGCCATCAGTCGGCAGATAGGCCGCCTGGAAGCCTTTCTCGGCGTCACCCTATTCGAGCGCGTTGGCAACCGCGTACGGCTCTTACCTAATGGTGAGCGCTACGCTGCCCAAGTGCGCGAACTCCTCGACCGACTCGACAGGGACAGCCAGTACCTGATGGGACAGCCCAGCGACGGCGCAAGCCTTGATATCGCCGTCAGCCCAACGTTTGCCCTGCGCTGGCTAATTCCCAGGCTGTCTGGCTTTTGCGCGCAACACCCGAATATCTGCGTGCACCTGTCGGAACGCATGGAGCCATTCGTACTTGCCGGGAGTGGCTTTGATGCCGCCATCCATTTTGAGCATCCGGCCTGGACAGGCATGCACACGCACCGCCTGTTGAACGAAGTATTAATTCCGGTTTGTCACCCTGCTCTCCTGAATCCCGGTGAGCAGGCAACGGCTCTGGATTCACTGCCGCGATTACACCGACGACAGAACCCGGATGCGTGGCAGCGCTATGCCCAGGAAACCGGGATTGTCCTGAGCAACCCAGCGATGGGCGCGCGCTACGATTTGCACGCGATGTTGATCGAGGCTGCACTGGCGGGGCTCGGCGTGGCACTCGTACCGCGCCTGTACGTGGAAGCAGAGTTGGCGCAAGGCCGGCTGGTTGCACCATGGCCCCAGGAGAAGAACATCGCCAAGACGTTCTGCCTCGTGTTACCCGACCCCCTTGAGCTAAGCCGCGCTCCCATCCAGGCCTTTGCGCATTGGCTGTTGGAGCAAGCGCAGGTGAAATAGAGGCATACACATATCGAGTCCTTGTCTGGCGACTGCGCTTGCTTGCCGATCCGGTCGCCAAGGTGACGATTACCAATCGATAACTTTCGCAAGCAAGCGCAAGGCCTTACCAGTTGTAGCTCAACGACCCGGTCACATTTCGGCGATACCCGTATTTGCAACTGTCGCCGGTGTAGCCACACTGAGAAACATAGGTTTCGTCGGTCAGGTTGGACGCATTGAGTGCGAGCTTCGCCCCTGCATAGGATGAAGACAGCTTGCCCAGATCGTAGCTTAGGCTGGCGTCAAACAGCGTGTAGTGGGGAATGCCTTCGCTGTTTTGCGAGTCGATATAGCTGGGGCCGACATAGCGTACCCCTCCTCCTATCGCCAAGCCCGATAGCGCACCACTCTGAACGGTGTATTGCGACCACAGCGAGGCCAGTTGTTCAGGGGTATTGCCAGGTTGATTGCTTTTTTCATCGGCGGTATTGCTGCGGGTAATTTCAAGGTGTGAATAGCTGTAGTTGGCCATCAACTCCAGAGCATCGGACAACTGCGCCTTGCTTTCCAGTTCGATACCACGCGACTGGATTTCTCCGGTCGCCACCGAGAAACGATTGTTGGCAGGATCGGCAGTCAGTACGTTTTGTCGCGTCAGGTCGAACAGCGAGACGGTCACATAGCTGTCACTCCCCTTGGGCTGGAATTTGATCCCGACTTCGTACTGGCGACCGGTTTCGGGTTCGAAGGCACTGCCGTCACGCGCCACCGCCGTGATGTTAGGGAAAAACGACTCGGAATAGCTCGCATAGGGCGCCACGCCGTTGTCTCCCAGGTACATCACCCCGGTCCGCCACGTGAAGGCGTGATCGCGCTGCTTGAGGTCTGCCGCCGTATCGGTGGCGTAATGGATCGTTTTCGAGCGTGCCCAGTCTTGGCGACCACCGAGATTGAAGACCCAGTGGTCGTCAAATTTGAGCTGTTCCGAGAGATACACACCCACCTGGTCAAGCTGGCGACGCTGGTTGATGTCGTAGAAGGCGTCCAGGTCGCTGTAGTCCTGGTGATAGACCGGCGCATAGATATCCAGTGGATCAACCACGTTGCCGCCCCCCAACTGGTTGGTGCTGGCGTGCTGCAAATCGATCCCGACCAAGGTTGTATGTTCGAAACGGCCGACGTTCCACTGGGCTTGGAAGTGGTTATCGAGCAGCGCATTCTTCACCTCTTCGTGGCCCAGATAACCGAAGCGGCCCACTGTGCGCTGGTCGTCATCCAGGCCATATTGGTAAATCGTGCGCTGTTCCTGATAGGAACGGCTGTAACGGGCGTTTTGGCGGAATGTCCAGATATCATTGAGGTGATGCTCAAACTGATACCCCAGTGACCACTGTTCTACGTCATATTTGTCGAAGTCAGGGTCGCCGACAAAACGATCCGTGGCGATCCGTCCGTAACGCGAGCTGTCGAGGGTGCCTACCCGTGGCAAGGCGTAGTAGCCCAGCACATTGCGGTCTTTTTGAAATGACGCCAGAACCGTCAGCGAGGTGTCTTCCGAGGGCCGCCAACTGATTGCCGGGGCGATGAATTGACGGTCATCACGGGCGTAGTCGATTTGCGTACCGCTCTCTCGCCACAGCCCGGTGAGGCGATAACTCAAGACGCCATCATCGCTAAGCGGCCCGCCGAAGTCCGCCGCCAATTGCTTGCGATCAAAACTGCCTGCCTGCACCACCAGTTCATGGAGCGGCTCATCGGTGGGACGCTTGCTGATCACGTTGACCATGCCGCCCGGTGAGCTCTGACCGTAGAGCACCGACGATGGCCCGCGCAGGACTTCCACTCGCTCCAGTCCATAGACTTCACCCACGGCACGGCTCTGGTTGGCAAAGCTGTACTGGCGCAGGCCATCACGATAGATACCCCCGCCAGTCGTCGCGTCAAAGCCACGAATACTGATCGTGTCGCGCCGGGTATCGACGCCGTTGGCTTCACCATTGACCCCCGCCGTGTAGCGCAGCACCTGCCCGATGCTTTGTGGCTGCTGAGCATCGATCTGCTTACGGGTGACCACGCTGATCGATTGAGGCGTTTCCATGATCGACGTATCGGTCTTGTTGGCACTCATGGTTCGGCTGGCGACCATGCCATCGTTGCGGCCCAGCGAGGTGTCGTACGCAGTGCCACTGATTGCGGTCGGCGCCAACTCCAGCACGTCGCTGCTGCTCGGTACCAGCAGCAGGCTACCGTCATCCTGGCGCTGATAGGTCAGCCCCGAGCCGAGCAAGAGCTGCGTCAAGCCGGCCTCAGTACTGAAATCGCCTTGCAGCCCCTGGGTATTCTTGCCAGCCGTCAGCGTTGAGCTGCCCGCCATGGTAATCCCCGCCTGTGCGCCAAACCGTGACAGCGCGGCATCCAGGGGGCCTGCGTCGATGCTGTAATGCTGCGAACTACCGGCGGCAAAGACAGGAAGGCTGCAAAGCGGTTGCACGCTGAGCAACAACAGTCCAAGCGTACGGGCACGCAGGGCGCGGGAAGGTGAAGTCATACGGGGCTCCTAAGGGGTTAAGACCCACCTCTGGCGGGTGGGTGATCCCTATAGGCCAAGCGAGTTTGAAAAAACTATCGCGCAGCAGAAAAAATAATTCAGGCGGGTACGATCGAAACCCAATACCGGGTCATGCGCTCGATACGCACCGGCAGCGTGCGAGCGACCAGCGTCAATGCTGCATCGGTGTCATCCAGCGAAAAACTGCCGGTGAGGCGTAACCCTGACACCTGCTCATGGCAACGTAAAACACCGGGACGGTAACGCGAGAGTTCCGCCACCAGGGCATCCAGGCGCAGGCGATCCGCCGGCAGCACTCCGCGCAGCCAAGCCTGGGAGACCAGGAGATCGGCGCGGTTTGGCACGCCAATCCCGAAGCGGTCCACCCGTGCCTGCCATCCAGCCTCGAACGAGGATGGCGCTTGTTGGCCTCGTGAGTGCACCTGCACCTGGCCTTCCAGTACCGTCACCTGTGTGCCCTGCCGATCATGGCGCACCTGCAAATACGCGTCGCGACTCTGCAGGATCGCGTCCGGCGTGATCAGTTGCAGCGAGCGCGACTCTGCCCGAACACGCAAGGCCAACTCACCCTCGATCATCTGGATGCGCCGCACTTGGTCGGTAAAATCCAGGTTCACGGCGCTGGCCGTGTTTAGCCACAGCGAGCTGCCATCAACCAGGGTCCACTGGTGACGCTCGCCCGTTCCTGTGCGGTAGTTCGCCAGTGCGGCGCGCACCGGCGTGGAGCCCGCGCCTTGCCAGGCAACCCCGCCAACCGCCCCCAGGATCAACAGGCGCTTGAGTACCTGCCGACGTTTCTGCATGTCCGGCCCGGCCGATTCCAGTGCCCTGCGCGCGGTGGCGTCGCGCAAAAGATTTGCGCCAGGCTGCTGCAACAACGGCAAGCTGGCGACACGTTGCCAGGCGTGTTCATGCTCATCACTCGCCTCGCGCCAACACCGCAACGCCTCCAGATCAGGCGCATTCATAAGCCCGGACTGCATCCTGACAAGCCAATCAATGGCGGTATCGCGCACCTGCGGACTAATGTCGGACCTCATTCGAAACGGCTCGCATAGCAAACACTGAAGGCTTTACCCATGGCCCTTTGCACTTGAGCCACGGTCAGCCCCAACTGCGCGGCGATCTGTGGATACGTCAGGCCGTCGAGCTGAGACATGAAGAAAACCTGTCGTATGCGCGCAGGCAGGCCAATCAGCAACGAGTCAAGCTGCAACAAGGTTTCGATCACCAGATAGCGGGCCTCGGGTGACGATTCCACCCCTTCGGGTCGAGCAGCCAACGCTTCAAGATAAGCCCGCTCAATCTCCTGGCGGCGCCAGCGATTGATCAGCAGTCCATTGGCAATCGCTGCGAGAAACGCCATGGGCTGGCGCAACTCGCGCACCTGCTGAGGCGCGCGCAGCACGCGGATGAATGTGTCGTGGGCCAGGTCCTCGGCATCGGCACTCTGCCCCAATCGCCGGTTCAGCCAGCCCTGCAGCCAGCCGTGATGATTCTCGTACAACTGTTCGACGGACGATATTGGGCTGGCATCCTGCATGTGAGGCTCGCGAGGCGTGAATGATAACGCTTCTCATCTTATTGGTCCGGCGGAGGGTTGTACAGCGTTTACACATGTTTCGCGGTGGAATTCTCCGCCAATCAAACTACGACCCGGTGACCTTGCGGTGCGTATGGGCAGGAAATTCCGTGTCGTTTCGCTGACTCCCCAGCCTCAACGCCACCGCGGGCGGCTCGAAACTGTCCCGTTCGAATTGATCAACCGGGGCCCCGCCTCAGTTGTCCGAATTTGATTATATCTTGGCAGCATACTCAATATCGGCAAGCCCCAGCAGTCCCTACCATCCTCATCAAGGCCATTGCCGACGGCGAGACTCAACCGATCATGCGGCGCTGGCTGGACGGGAAACGCGGATATCCGCACCCGTTTCAGTTCAAACAACCAGGGTGAGATGAAATGAAGCAACTTCTTATTTGGGCGCTTTTCGGCACGATCGTGTCGACTCCACTGGCCGCGCAGGCATCGGATGGGGCTGATGCGTTGGTGCGCTGGCATGAGCAATTCAAGCAAGAGCAAAAAAAGCTCACTGAGCGCCAGGAGTGATCATGGCTCCGGTAGTTCTCAGCCATCCGGCTTGATCTATGTGCCGGGAGCTGTCGTTCAGGCTGCAACTATATGGCCATATGGCCATGGCCGGCACCGCGCACGTCGGTGAGTCCGCTGGTCTATACACTTGAGCAAGTACGGCTAGGCGCAGGCATGTGGGTATAGTCGATCCTATCGTCCAGCGCACATCCCGGAGTTTCCAACCCGTGTCTGACTTGCCAGGCAACGCCGCCTACACAAAACGCTTCGACGCCGTACTCGCCTATATCGACGCGAATCTTGAAGGCGACTTGTCGGTGAAGACGCTGAGCCAAGTGGCGTATTTTTCGGCGTTTCACTTCCATCGGCAGTTCACCGCGTTTGTGGGCCTGCCCGTTGCGCGCTATGTGCAGCTGATGCGTCTACGACGCGCGGCGCATGACTTGTCTTCCCGCGCTGACTATTCGGTGCTGGAGGCCGCATCGGGGGCGGGCTTTGAAAGCCCAGAAGCCTTTTCCAGGGCGTTCAGGCGAGCGTTCGGCATGGCGCCGAGCGCATTCAGAAAGCGGCCGAATTGGCAGGTCTGGCGTGGGGTGTTCAGCGTCCCTCATTTTTCCAGGAGCATCATCATGCAGGTACGAATAGTTGAGTTTCATTCCGTCAGGGTTGCTGCATTAGAGCACCTCGGCGACCCAGAGCGCGTGGATGAAAGCGTGCAGTCATTCATCGCCTGGCGCATGCAGAGCGGGCAATCGCCGGTGGCTTCCAGTCGCAGCTTCGGTATTCCTTTCGGCAATCCTGATACCACCCCGGCCGATGAGTTCCGGTTTGCCATTTGCGGCGAGATCCACGCGCCGCTGGCAGCAAATGCGTTCGGCGTCACTGAGCGCGTCATCCCGGGTGGGCGCTGTGTGGTGGTGCGTCATGTGGGTTCGCCGGATCACATCGCAGAGTCGATCTATCCGATCTATCGTGACTGGCTCCCTGGCAGCGGCGAAGAGCTTCGAGACCAGCCATTGTTTTTCGAGTACCTGAGCATCTTCCCCGAAACACCGCAGGATCAATGGCAGACCGATATTTATGTGCCATTGCAATAGCAGCGCTTTACCGCCGGTAGAGTGAAGAATGCCCATCCAGGCCGCGATGGCGGCGGTATTGGCGCACCGCTATGATGTGGCCTTTCGCTAAACGCCTCAGGAAAAACCATGCCCGCCCTCACCTTCCGCAACGCCCTGCCCGCCGACGCCGCCCGTTGCTTTGATATCGAAATCAGCGCCTATGAGGGCGACGAAGCCGCGACGCTGGAGAAGATCGCCACGCGTATTGCGCAATACCCGCAAGGTTTTTTGATCCTGGAGGCCGCTGGCGAGGTGGTGGGTTTTATCAATTGTGGCTGCGCCCATCAGGTGGTGATGTCGGACGAGGCGTTCAAGGAGCTGGTGGGCCATTCGCCCGAGGCGCCGAATGTGGTGATCATGTCGGTGGTGGTCGACCCGGCGCATCAGGGCAAGGGCTATTCCACGCTGCTGATGACCGAATTTGTGCAACGTATGCGGGCCATGGGCAAGCAGACCATTCACCTGATGTGCAAGGAGCGCCATGTGCCGTTGTACACGCGCATGGGCTACCGCTATGTGCAGCCTTCGCCCTCGGATCACGGCGGGATGGCGTGGCATGAGATGGTGATGGCTTTTTAATGGAGCCCCATGAAACCAATCCCGTTTGCAGCATCCAGCCAGGCACCACGAGTTGACTCGGAATGCCTTGATGTCCAGGACTCGGATTAGCAGCCGGGTGTTTCTGTCTAAAGCGCTGTGATCGTCAGGGCTTTACCGAACAACCGGTTCTCATGGGTTTCGCCCTGGAAGGTATACGTCGGCGAACCGAGCAGCTCGTACCCGCGCCGAGGGTAAAACCCCAGCGCCCGCTCATTACCCACCCACACCGTCGCCCACACTAACGTCGCGCCCCCCAGCCGCGCACGTTCTTCCGCCGCTTGCAGCAGTTGATAGCCGATGCCCCGGCCGGTAAAGCGTTCCTGGATGTACAGGCGTTGCAGTTCGGCCACGTCGGGCCCTGGAATCAGCGGGTGGCCGGCGCGTAACTTGAGTTGGGCAAAGCCGACGAGGTGACCGCCGGATTCAGCCACCACCAGCGCAATCCCCGGCTCGCTGATCAGCCGTGCGATGGTCTGCGGCGCAAAGGCTTGCAGCGCTTCGGTGGCGATGGAAGTCCGTATACCTTCGGTGGCATAGGTGTCGAGGAAGACCTGCATGCCCAGCACGCCGATACACAGGGCATCCTGGGGAATGGCGTCGCGGATCAGGTAGGTCATTGCGGCATGGGCTCGATACGGGATAGTTTTTTGTAGGCGCGAACACGTTCGCGCCTATTGTGGGGCTCATTCACCTCATTCACCGGCAAGGCTGAGTAGTAAGGTTTTTACGGGTTAGAGATTAACGTCCCCGTACCGGCAGGCGGGTAGATGATTTCCTGGGTGGCCAGGTTCCGGATGCTGGAATAGGTGTGGTACTGGGTACTGTAGTTGGGCCCGACCCCCTGGGTGCTTGCACTCAGGCGGTAGGTCACCACATAACGCTGCCCGGCCTTGAACTCCACGTCGTCGGCGCCTTCATTACAGAACGCACCGCCAGTGCCCAGGGCATTCATCGACACGTTGCACCAGCGCAGCGAATGTTTGCCAGGGCTGAGCTTCAGCGCCTGTTCGCCGGTCACGTTGAGGATCGAGTGACGGCCAGCGCCGGGCAAGGACACACCATCGACTTCGAACGCCAAGGCCAGGCGGTGAAATGGCACGCCCAGTTCACGTTCGCGCCAGGTATCGAAGTACACCAGCGCGGGGTTGGGGGCGCCGTTGGACAGGTCGACGGGGTGGAGTTTTTCCGGGGCCCAGTCGCCCTGGTAGTTTTTGTAGTGGTAGTCGGAGCAGGCGCCGAGCAGTGGCAAGGTCAATACGGCGGCAAGTTTCAGCAGTTTCATCGGGTAACGGTCCTTGTGGGCGATGAGATCCTATCGACAGCACTTTTGTTTTCTTGAATAACCATCGCGCCCGAACACTGACAACCATGGCGGTGCCTCGCCGGGCTGTGTAATCATCGCCTCTCGATCTCTCGAGGGATGGAGCCACCGCCATGTCGCTGAACACCACCACCCACCCGGCGCAAGCACCGCGCTTCTGGCGTGACGAGCGTCTGCCGTTCATCGAAGCGCGGACCATTGCCGACGGGCGCAAGGTCACCTACACCCGCCACTCCCACGAGCATTTTTCCATCGGTGCGATCACCACCGGGCGCAGCTATTACCACTATGGCGCGCAGACCTTCCAGATCAGCGCCGGCACCGTGGTGTTGATGAACCCCGGCGATGTGCACGCGTGCAACCCGATCCATGACCAGCCCTGGTCGTATCACATGCTCTACCTCGACACCCCGTGGCTGACCGACCTGCAATACCAACTGGGGTTCAGTACCGACCAGGGGTATCGCCCGTTCAGTGCGCCGCACACCCGCGACCCGGTGCTGTACAAGGGCCTGATCGAGCTGTACCAGGTGCTGCTGGATGAGCAGGCCGAATTGCTGCACAAACAGAGCGTGCTGGTGAGTTACTTCACGGAAGTGCAACAGCGCCTGAACCCTTCGCCGGCCCCCGTGCGGGAGGTCAACCACAAGCTGGAGCGGGCCGCCGAGTACATCCGCACGCACTGCACCGAGGCCTTGAAACTGGAAGACATCTGCCTGGCCGCCGAGCTGTCGCCGTCTTACCTGATCCGCGCCTTCAAGCAGTATTACGGGCTGACGCCCCATGCCTTCCTGGTGAACCGGCGCATCCAGTTTGCCCGTACCCAATTGCGCAAGGGTGAGTTGATCGCCGATGTGGCCTTGGCTGCCGGCTTTGCCGACCAGGCGCATTTCCAGCGCACCTTCAAACAGCATTTCGCGGCCACGCCCGGGCAGTACCGCGACTTGCTCAAGCCATCAGCAAATAACCCACACTGGCCACCAGCAACGCGGCCATTGAGCGGTTGAACAGGCGCACGCCGTGCGGGTTGCCGAGGTAGCGGCGCAAGAACGTACCGGCATAGGCCCAGCACGCTACCGACAGGTAGCAGATCACCAGGTAGAGCCCGGCAAACAACCACACTTGCCGGGCGTCGCCATCGGCGACAAACAAGCCCATCCCCGCCACGCAGGCCAGCCAGGCTTTCGGGTTGAGCCATTGCATGATCGCGCCATAGAGCATCGACGGCGCGGTGGCCGAGCCGTCGGCGTCCAGCCGGCCATCGTCCACCGCCAGCTTCCACGCCATGTACAACAGGAAGGCCACCCCGCCCCACTGGATCAACTGAGTCAGGATCGGCCAGCGCACCAGGACTTCATGCAGCCCCAGGCCGATCAGCACCAGTAGCAACGTAAAACCTGTGGCGGCGCCGAACACGTGTTTCTGGCTGGCGGCAAACCCGAAGCGCGCGCCTGAACTGAGCGCAACCACATTGACCGGGCCCGGGGTGATGGAGGTAGCCAGAGCGAAGGCCGCCATGGAAATGATCAAGCTCATTGCAGTTCCTTTTTGTCATGCCAAGCGAAGATGACTTCACGGTAAAGGGCCAGGCCAACGCGGTATTGAACAAAATGACCCTGGCGCCTCAAATGCGCCCCGGTTGGGCTTCCTTGACGGTAAATAGACCCTGTACCCTGTCGCCGCGCCCCCACTGTGCGCCGACCGATCCCAGCCACGTCAGGATGCCAATGCCAAACCCGATTCCTCGCCGGCGCGATGCCGCCGTCACCCGCGACGCCATTTTGCTGTCTGCGCGCAAGGTGTTCGCCCGCTCGGGCTATGACGCCGCTACCGTGCACGACATCGCCGTCGGCGCGGGCCTGACCACGGCGCTGGTCGACCGCTACTTCAGTTCCAAGGAGCAGTTGTTCGCCGACGTTGTCGCCGACACCCTGGCCCGCCCGCTTATTCCCGCCGACGGTCATCTGCGTGCGGACAACCTCGGGCGCACCCTGGCGACGGCACTGGTGAGCATCAGCGACGACAGCAGCGCGTCGCTGGAAGGTTGGCTGCTCCTGCTGCATTCGGCGTCGAGCCCACGCGCAGCGGCGATTGGCCGCGCGCAGCTGGAAAACAGCCAACAGCCGAGCATGGCCGCGACGCTCAAGGGCGCGCACGCGCAAGAACGCGCGGCGCTGGCGATGGCGCTGGTGGCGGGTTTTCAGGTGATGCGCCAGCAACTGGCGTTGTCGGCACTGGTCAAGGCTGACCCGCAGGTGTTGATTGACTTGCTGACACCGCTCTTTCAGCAGTTGGTAGACGCACCCTCGACGTGACGGACGCGCGGCCATTCAACTGGAGTGAGCATGGGGACCGGGCTGCACACTGGCTTACTCGCCGGTCATGCGCGCCAGGCTGTTGCTCAAATGCAGCAGCATCGCCGCGCGTGCCGCGTCAGGGTCCTGGCGGCGGATGGCGTTGAGGATCGCCTCATGTTCCAGGTTGGCCAACTGCCCCAGCTTCATCAAGTCCGCATCGCCGCGCTCCTGGGCATTGATGCGCGCACGCGGAATCACTGAATTGCCCAGGTGCTGGATCACGTCGGTGAAGTAGGTGTTGCCGGTGGCCTGGGCGATCAATTGGTGAAAACGCACATCGGGCTCGACGCTGCTGCTGTCCTGGTTGCCGAGTGAGTCCTGGTAATCGTCGAGGGCCTGGCGCATCTGCTGCAATTGCGCGTCGCTGCGGCGCAAGGCGGCCAGGGCGGCGGCCTGGGTTTCCAGGCCCATGCGCAATTCGAGGATGCCGCGCACGCTGACGGCGGTGTCATGGGTCAGGTGCAGGCCCTGGCGCTCGTCGCGCGCCAGCACAAATGTGCCCACGCCATGCCGGGTTTCCACCAGCCCGGCCGCCTGCAGTTTCGACAATGCCTCGCGCACGACCGTGCGGCTGACGCCGTACTCGCCGACGATGGCGGATTCGGAGGGCAACCTCTCGCCCGGCAGCATTTGGCCAAGCAGGATGCGCTGGGTCAGCGCGGTGACGATGTCATGGGCCAGGCCCTGGGAGCGCTTGCGAGGGGGGTTGTTGAGCATCGGTCATTCCATGCATGGGACTCGGCCAATACTAACACCCTCGATCGCCACCAACTTGTATGACAACAAACAAACTTATCCTTTGCGATGCTGCGTTTTTTTACCGGACCGACTTGCCTGCGGGGAAAGTCCCGCAGCGCATACCTCCCGCAATATCGATGTTATTCGAGGGAAACCGGCTTCCACACAGCGTGCAGACAACTGAAATTTACGTTGCCACACTGAAAATTCAAGTTGTATGATGTCTATCAAGTTGTCAGACCTCTCCGACAACCCCTGAACCCATCCCCGCACAACAATAATCAGTGGGAGTTCTACCTCGTGACCCCTTCCAGCCCTGCGACAGCTGCGCCTGCCCTCGACCCCGTCCTGGCCCGCGCGATCAAGAAAGTGAAGAGCCATGTGCTCCCACTGTTCGTGATCATGTTCATCGTCAACTACATCGATCGCGTCAATATCGGCTTCGTGCGCACCCACATGGAACACGACCTGGGCATCGGCGCGGCCGCCTATGGTTTCGGTGCCGGCTTGTTCTTTATCGGCTATGCCTTGTTCGAAGTCCCCTCCAACCTGCTGCTGCAAAAAGTCGGCGCGCGTATCTGGCTGACCCGCATCATGTTCACCTGGGGCATCACCGCAACCCTGATGGCCTTTATCCAGAACGAAACCCACTTCTACATCCTGCGTTTTCTGCTGGGGGTGGCCGAGGCCGGGTTCTTTCCGGGGGTGATCTACTACTTCACCCGCTGGTTGCCTGGGGTGGAGCGCGGCAAGGCGATTGCGATCTTCCTCAGCGGCTCGGCCCTGGCTTCGCTGATCTCCGGCCCGCTGTCCGGCGTGCTGCTGCAAATCACCGGGCTGGGCCTGCATGGCTGGCAATGGATGTACATCATCGAAGGCATGGCCTCGGTGCTGCTGTGCTTTTTCGTGTGGTTCTGGCTCGACTCCAAGCCCCACGACGCCAAGTGGCTCAGCCGCGAGGAACAGGACGCACTGGTGGGCGAAATCGAGCGCGAACAACGCGAGCGTGACGCCGCCACCACGGTCAAGCCGAGCCTGGGCAAGCTGCTCAAAGACCGCCAGATCATGCTGTTCTGCGCGCTGTATTTCTGCATCCAGCTGACCATCTATGCCGCCACCTTCTGGCTGCCGAGCATCATCAAGAAAATGGGCGACCTGAGTGATATCCAGGTGGGCTTCTACAACTCCATCCCCTGGCTGATCTCGATCATCGCCATGTACTCATTCGCGGCGCTGGCCGGCAAGTACAAGCACCAGCAGGCGTGGGTAGCCACGGCGCTGTTGATTGCAGCGGCGGGCATGTTTTTCTCCACCACCGGCGGACCGATCTTTGCGTTTGTCGCCATCTGTTTTGCGGCGATTGGCTTCAAGTCGGCGTCGTCACTGTTCTGGCCGATCCCCCAGGGTTACCTGGATGCACGCATCGCGGCGGCAGTGATTGCGTTGATCAACTCGATTGGCAACCTTGGCGGGTTTGTCGCGCCCACGACCTTCGGTTTCCTGGAACAGACCACCGGGTCGATCCAGGGCGGTTTATATGGGCTGGCCGGCACCTCGATCCTCGCCGCGATCCTGGTGTTTTTCGCCAAGACCCTGCCCGGCGCCCACACCCCCAGCGTGCCGCACCCTGCCCCCGTCTTGAGCAAATAAGGAAGCGTTTTCATGAACACAGAACATCAGCACCACGCCCGCCACGCTCCGGTCGTCACCCACCTGGACGTGATCCCGGTGGCCGGCCATGACAGCATGCTGCTCAACCTCAGCGGCGCCCATGGGCCGTTTTTCACGCGCAACATCGTGATCCTCAAGGACAGCGCCGGGCATATCGGCGTGGGCGAAGTACCGGGGGGCGAACGCATCCGCGAAACCCTGGAAGACGCGCGCAGCCTGGTGATCGGCAAGCCGATCGGCCAGTACCAGGCCATCCTCAATGCCATGCGCCGCACCTTTGCCGCCCGCGACAGCGGTGGGCGCGGCCTGCAAACCTTTGACCTGCGCATCACCATCCATGCCGTTACCGCCATGGAAGCCGCACTGCTCGACCTGCTCGGCCAGTTCCTCGAAGTGCCGGTAGCGGCGTTGCTGGGCGAAGGCCAGCAACGCGATGCAGTGAAGATGCTCGGCTACCTGTTCTACATCGGCGACCGCCACCAGACCGACCTGGCCTACCGCAGCGAAGCCGACGCGGACGACTGGTTCCGCCTGCGTCACGAACCGGCCATGACCCCGGATGCCATCGTGCGCCTGGCCGAAGCCGCCCAGGCCCAGTACGGCTTCAACGACTTCAAGCTCAAGGGCGGCGTGCTGCGTGGCGCCGAAGAAATCGAAGCGGTCACCGCGCTGGCCGAGCGCTTCCCCGACGCACGCATCACCCTCGACCCGAATGGCGCCTGGTCCCTCAAGGAAGCCATCGCCCTGTGCCGCGACCAGCATCACGTGCTGGCCTATGCCGAAGACCCGTGCGGCGCGGAAAACGGCTACTCGGGGCGCGAAGTCATGGCCGAATTCCGCCGCGCCACCGGCCTGCCGACCGCCACCAACATGATCGCCACCGACTGGCGCGAGATGGGCCACGCGATCCAGCTGCAATCGGTGGACATCCCCCTCGCCGACCCGCACTTCTGGACGATGCAAGGCTCGGTGCGCGTGGCGCAGATGTGCCATGAATGGGGCCTGACCTGGGGCTCGCACTCCAACAATCACTTCGATATTTCCCTGGCAATGTTCACCCAGGTGGCCGCCGCCGCACCGGGCGATATCACCGCGATCGACACCCACTGGATCTGGCAGGACGGCCAACGACTGACCAAGGCGCCGCTACAGATTGTCGACGGCCATATCCAGGTGCCCGCCAAGCCGGGCCTGGGGGTGGAGATCGACATGGACGCCGTGGCCCACGCCCACGAACGCTACAAGGGCATGGGCCTGGGCGCGCGCAATGACAGCGTCGCCATGCAGTTCATGATTCCCGGCTGGAGCTTCGATAACAAACGCCCCTGCCTGGTGCGCTGAGCCGATGCCCGCGAAAAAGTGACAGCCCGAGTGGCGTCAACCGTTGATCAACGAGAAGTGCGCGCCCACCCCGGCGCGCACGCCCTCGGCCACCGCCAACGCCACGGAACCGGCGGCCAGTGACGCATCGCCACAGGCAAACACGCCGGCCACGGAGGTCTGGCGGGTTTCGTCAGTGTGCAGGTAAGGACCGGTGGGGCCGTCGACGCGCCCGCAGCCCAGTCGTTCGGCCAACGGGCTGAGCCGGGTCCGCGACATTGTGAACACCCCATCCAACTGCACGATTCGGCCGTCAGCCAGTTCCAGGTCGGCACGCTCACCGCTGATGCGCGTCACGGCTGCGCTTTCCACGCTGACACCACGCCGGTCCAACTGCGCCTGTTGCTCGGCATTCGGCGTGAACACGCCATTGGTGAACAAGGTGGTGCTGCCCCAGTCCGGCAACATCAGGGCATGGTGCATCGCCAGCGGCGAGGTGGCCAACACGCCGATGCGCCCTTGGCCCAGCTCATAGCCATGGCAATAAGGGCAATGGAACACCCGCTTGCCCCAGCGCTCCTGCAAGCCGTCAATGCCGGGCAATTCATCCACCACCCCGGTGGCCAGGATCAGCCGCTTGGCCTGGAACCCCCCATTGCATTGGGTGCGCACGCTGAAACCGCCCTGCTCCGCCTCCGCCTGGACCACGCTGTCCTGCACCCAGGTGACCGTCGGGTACTCCATCAACTGGCTGCGACCTTCGGCGGCGATAATCCCGGGCGCCTGGCCGTCCTGGCCGAGAAAGCCGTGGGAGGTCGCCGCAAACCGATTGCGCCGCAGCCCCGCATCAATCACCAGCACCTTGCGCCGCGCCCGCGCCAGTTGCAGGCCCGCTGACAGGCCGGCGTAGCTGCCGCCCACGATAATGACGTCGTGCATCATGGAAGTGACCCCGTGTTGGCGCGCGCGGTGGTCCGTGCGCTTTCACGACACACCATAAGTTACGTAAAAATACCGCGTCAAGTGTCTCGCAACTTTTTAGGTTACGAACGATACTCCCGACCGAATCGACTTGAGGGTTTTTGATGAGAAATGACACCCGCCTCTCGCGCATGCTGCATGTGCTGATCCATATGGGCCGCCATGAAGCGCGCGCCACCTCGGAGACCATCGCGCAGATGCTCGGCACCAACCCGGTGGTGGTGCGACGCACGCTGGGGCTGCTCAAGGAAAAGGGCTATGTGCGTTCGGAAAAAGGCCATCAGGGTGGCTGGACCCTGGGCAAGCCCTTGAGTGAAATCACCTTGCTGGATATTCACAACGCGCTGGGCACGCCGTCGATCTTTGCCATCGGCCTATCCACCGATCACCCGCAATGCCTGGTGGAGCAGGCGGTAAACGCGGCGCTGACCGACGCGTTCGACCAGGCCCAGGCCTTGTTGCTGGCGCGCTTGGGCGATGTGACATTGGCGCAACTGGCAGATGACTTTGACGAGCGCTACCGCATCGCCATGGCGCCCTGATCGCGTTATAACCCGCGCTTGCGCAACCACTGCAGGAACCCCTTCTTCGCCGGCACCACCGGCGACTCCTGGGTCATGACCTGCGCAGCATGGATGCGGAAATCCAGCAGTGCTTTCATCGCTTCGCCGATGTCATGCCGCGCATCCAGGCACGGCTTGAGGTATTCCTTTTCGATACGGTACAGGGTGCAGAAGGTCTTGGCGGAGAAGTCCGCAGGGGTGGCCTCGTCGGACAAGATCCCGGCTTCGCCAATCACTTCCCCCGGCCCCATGCGCCCGGCCTCGAACTTGTGCCCGCCCTTGACCAGCATCACCGAGACCACGCCGGACTCCACGATAAACAAATGGTCGCTGACCTCCCCCGCCGGCAGGATCATTTCACCGGCACGGTAGCTGTGCAGGGTCATGTTCTGGCTGAAGGTGTCTTTCTCTTCCTGGCGCAACGTGGAGAAAATCGACGAGCGTTCCAGCAACGCCCGCGCACCGGACACCGCCGGCGGCGCGCTGCTTTCAGTGGCGGACAACAGCCCCACGCCCGCCGCCTGCAAATGCCGGAAGGCCAGGTCATACAGCTGGTTGCGCACCTCGCGCTTGAGCGGCATGGCCGGCACGAACCCGCTGATTTCGTACTCCACGCCCCCACTGGCCGAGGTCTTGAACGCCACGCTCGGCGCGGGCTTGGCCAGCAGCGGCCGGCAACCTTGCATCGCGCGCTCCAGCGCCTCGATCACCGTTTGCGGGCGCGCATGGGGGCTGACTTGCAGGCACACCGACAAGCCGAACATATCCGCCGGGCGCGAAAAGTTGATGATCTTGGCCTTGGCCGCCAGGGAGTTGGGAATCACCGCCATGCTGCCCTGGGAGGTTTGCAGCCGCGTGGCGCGCCAATCGATGTCAGTGACACGGCCTTCGGTGCCGTCGATGGAGATCCAGTCATCCAGCTGGTAGGGCTTGGTGGTATTGAGCACGATCCCGGAAAACACATCACTCAAGGTGCTTTGCAAGGCCAGGCCGACAATGATCGCCACCGCGCCGGAAGTCGCCAGCACGCCCTTGACCGGGAGGTCGAGCACATAGGCCATGGCGGCGATGATCGCGATCAAGAAGATCACCGCGCCCATCAAGTCCTGCAACAACCGCCCGGTATGCCCGACGCGCTGCATCATCAAGGTGCCGAGCAACACCGTGAGGGTCCGCGCGGCGAACAGCCACCAGCCGATCTGCAACGCGGTGGCCGCCAGGTGCAAGGCCGTGTTGTCGGCATAAGGCGCCAACTGCATGGGGTTCATGCCGTCGTTGAACAGCACGGCGCTGAATACCGCGAAGATCACCAGCCGCGCCGCCAGCTTCCAGTTGGCCAGGTTGGCGGAAATCAGGCGCCATACGGCGATGTCGATAAAGATCAGCGCCAGCGCGCATAACATCGGGTGATCAGCGATAAATGAGGGCATCCAGGCGACTCCAGGGTGAATGACGGGAAGATCGCATGAAATGGGGATGCGGGGTATAGCGCAGAACAAAATGTGGGGGCGAGCACGCTCGCTCCCACATCAGGTTTGGCGTCACCTTTCAGTGCTACATCCGCCCGAACTTACCCGATTGGAAATCGGCAAACGCCTGGTGAATCTCCTGCTCGGTGTTCATCACAAAGGGACCATGCCCAACGATCGGCTCGTCGATGGGTTCGCCACTGAGCAGCAGCACCTTGGCGTCGTCATTGGCCTCCAGGGTCAGTTGGGTACCGTCACGCTCGAACACTGCCAATTGCCCCTGGCGCGCAAGCTCTTGGCCATTGACCAGCACCGTACCGCGCAGTATCACCAGGGCGGTGTTGCGTCCGGCATGCAGGTCCAGGCTGAGCGCCTTGCCAGCATGCAGGCGCAGGTCCCACACATCGATGGGCGTGAAGGTGCGCGCCGGGCCTTGGGTGCCCGCAAACTCACCGGCGATCAGGCGCAATTGCCCGGCCTGGTTGGCCAACGGCAACAGCGGAATATCACCGTCGAGAATCGTCTGGTAGCCGGCGTCGGCCATCTTGTCCTTGGCTGGCAGGTTGACCCACAGTTGCACCATCTCCAGTGCCCCGCCGCTGCGGGCGAAGGCTTCAGAGTGGAATTCCTCGTGGAGGATGCCCTTGGCGGCGGTCATCCATTGCACGTCGCCCGGGCCGATCTTGCCGCCGGCACCGGTGGAATCACGGTGTTCGACTTCGCCGTCATACACGATGGTCACGGTTTCAAAACCGCGATGCGGGTGTTGGCCGACGCCGCGACGTTGCTCAGTGGGGGTGAAATCGGCCGGGCCGGCGTGGTCCAGTAACAGGAATGGGCTGATGTGTTTGCCCAGGGTGTCGTAGGAAAACAGCGTACGCACCGGAAAGCCATCGCCGACCCAATGGGTGCGGGGGCTGGTGTAGATGCCGATCAGTTTCTTCATGGTGGTCCTCCAAAGTGCCTACACCATAAGTCGGCATAAGCTGGAGTACTAGCCGGTGAAAGCAGCTTGGTTCGTTCTACGTATAGGACAATCCGCTGACCCGGCGCTCACGTGCCAATGGGGAAGCCCTATACGCCGCCAACACCTGGCACGCTTGGCCCCGCCCAATCGGCGCGCTACTGCCGTCACATAAATAGCTCAACGACAAGCCGCCAAACCCCATCCCCCTCTTAGCCAACCGTTGGCATTGTCACGCTCACCACCACAATCCGCCGCGTGATATTGCGCAGGGCTCAGGTGAAACCGACGGTCTGCATCGAGCGTTGAGAAGGCGCCGGGGCATCCGACAGGGAAATAGTCCGAGGGCTGGTCATCCCTGGCCTATGTGCTGATTGGCGGAGTCCTGGTGGGCACCGTGTTGACCCTGTTGTTTTTGCCGGCGCTGTGCAGCCTGGTGCTGGGGCGGGAGAAGCAGATAAGTGTCGAAACCTCCCACTTGACGGCCGGATAGCCTTCCGGGACACCGCTCTCCAAGGCTATACCGCCCCCCCTGTGGCGAGCGAGCTTGCTCGCGTTGGGCCGCGAAGCGGCCCCAGTCCAGGCGATGGGGATGTTCAGGTCAATCGCGTTGTTTGCTTCAGGGCTGCTGCGCAGCCCAACGCAAGCAAGCTCACTCGCCACAAAGGGAGATGCGATCATCGGCTAAGAGGGGCTCACCCACACTGAACGGATGAGCGCCTATCCCGGTCAGCGCTTTGAAAGCTCCATGATCATCCGGCTCAGCAAGTAGACCCGCGGCGCGACACTTTCCACTTCCGCATATTCTTCAGGCGTATGAATGTTGCCGCCGACAATCCCAAAGCCATCCAACGTCGGTGTCCCGACCCCGGCCGACAAACTCGCATCCGCCGCGCCACCACTGCCTTCAATCGTCAACTGCTTGCCCAATTCCGCATAAATGCCTTGGGCAATCGCCACCAACTTGTCTGACTCCGGTGTCTGCGGCATCGGTGGCAAGCCGCGTTGCAAGCTGGTCTTCACTTGCGTCTCGGGAATCAACTTGTTGGCCGACACCCGCGCCAGATCTTTTTCGATCCGATCGAACTCTTCAGGTAATGCCGCGCGCACGTCGGCCTTGGCGATGGCTTGATCGGGGATGACATTAGTGCGATCCCCGGCCTTGATCACAGTGAAGTTGATGGTGGTTTTCTTCTCTTCATCCCCCAGCTTGCCCAGTTGCAGGATCTGGTGCGCGGCTTCCATGGCGGCGTTGCGCCCCAGTTCCGGAGCGACGCCGGCGTGGGCGGCCTTGCCTTTGACTTCGACCACCGCAGTGGCGCTGCCTTTGCGCCATACCACCAGGCCGTCCGCCGGCCGGCCGGGCTCCAGGTTCAGGGTGACGTCGTGGGCCTTGGCGGTATTGCGGATCAGCTCGGAGGCGGCGTCGGAGCCGGTTTCTTCGCTGGCGTCGAGCAGGAAGGTGATTTGCGCATAGTCCTTGAAACCTTGGTTTTTCAGGACCTTGAGTGCGTAGATACCGGCGACGATGCCGCCCTTGTCATCCATCACGCCGGGGCCATAAGCGCGGCCGTCCTTGATGTGGAACGGGCGCTCGGCAGCGGAGCCTTCCTTGAATACGGTGTCCATGTGGGCCATCAGCAGGATCCTGGCCTTGCCGGTGCCCTTGAGGGTGGCAATCACATGGCTGCTGTTGGCGGCCGCATCCGGCACGCGCTCGATACTGAAGCCCAACTGCTGGAGTTCATCGACGGCAATGTCACTGACCTGGGTCAGGCCCGGCCCGTAGCCGGAGCCCGAGTCGATATTCACCAGGCGCTCGAGCAGTTTCAGGGCGTCGGCCTTGTACTGTTCGGCGTCTGCCTGGATCTGTTTATGGGGTTCGGCGCTGTAGGCCGGGAGCGTGAAGGACAAGGCCAGGGTCGCGGCCAGAAGGGTACGGGGGAAGGTAAAAAGCATGCAACGGTCCTTGTTTTTATAGGGAGATCACGCCACACCCTACCCCACTAGACCGACCGCAACCAAGCCCCCTGCACCGCACTGACGCAGTTGCGCCCGCTGCTCTTGGCTTCGTACAACGCCAGGTCAGCGTCATTGAGCCAACTGGTGGAGTCGGCATGCGTGAGTTGATAAGGGGCCAGGCCGATGCTCAAGCTGGCGCGCAAGGTCGGGTCCTGGGCGTAGGCCAGCGCGTTGAAGCGATCACGCAGGGCGTCCATCACTTCGGTGGCACGGTTGAGCGGCATGCCCGGCAGGATCACGCAGAACTCATCACCGCCGTAGCGCCCGGCCAGGTCGGCGACACGCAGGTTCTGGCGCAGCACCTTGCTGAGCTGGCGCAGGACGATATCGCCAGTGACATGGCCGTAGGTGTCGTTGATCACCTTGAAATGATCGATGTCGATCAACGCAATGGCCGCGCCCTGCTGCTCGCGCCGGCAGCGCTGAAACTCGATTTCCAGATGGTCCTTCCAGGCGCCGTGGTTGAGCAGGCCAGACAGGCTGTCGGTGCGGCTCAGGGCCAGCAGTTCGCGCTTATGCCGTGCAAGGTTCAAGGCCTGGCGGTAGCAGATCCAGCCCAGGGCCAGCGGGTAAAGCATGAGGATCGGCAGGCACGCATAGAGCTGTGCCGGCGTGGTCAAGGCAATGAACGCGGGCGTGAATATCAGCAGTGATACGCCAATCCCCAGCCCCTGTGCCACCCAGCCCATCAGCATGAAACGCGGGCCGCCGATGGCGACGTTGTTCATGGTCATCATCGACAGGGTGGTGACGCTGGGCAGCGGGTTGAAGTGCATGGCACCGACCCAGAAGCCGCCGCAAAAGGAGTCGAACAGAAGGTTGCGGCGTTCACTGCGCAGGGCCTGGGGCGCGCGCAATGTGGACTGAAAGGCCAGGTGCGGCCATACGAAGGCGTTGAGGATCATCCAGACCCACACCCATAGGGGCGGGTTCACTGGATACATGCCAAACGCCACGCACACAAAGCCAAGCGTCAGCCCCAGGGTGCGGGATTTATACAAGCGTGTAGCGAGCGGAAATCCCTTTCCTCCGGCGGCCGGCATGCTCTGATGATCCTATATGAATGCCTGGAGTCTATCAGGGCGGCGGCAATACGCCACTACCGCTTATAAGCTTACAGCCCTGCCGGGGAAAAACCCCGCGCCAGCATCAACGCCACCCCCAGCAACAGCGCGGCCGTGACCCGTTGTAACACCACCCGCCGCCGGGGGTTTTCCAGCACGTGCCGGATACGCTGGCCGAAATAGCAGTACAGGCAACCGCTGGCACATTGCAGCAGCAGGAAGGTCAGCCCGAGGATGGCGATGTCCGTCGTCGAGCGGTGCTCCCCTGCCCCGGCGAATTGTGGGAACACGGCGCTGAACATAATGAGGGTCTTGGGGTTGGAAAACCCCGTCAGCAAGCCCTTGCCGAACAGGCCGCGCGCGCCCTCGACACTGCCGGCGGTGTCGATTGGCAGGCCGCTGCTGGTCCACTGCTTGTAGGCCAGGTAGAGGATATAGGCCACGCCGACAATCTGGATGCCCTGGGTAATCGCCAGGTTGCCCTTGATCAGTTCGGAAAACCCCACGGCGAAGATCAGGATCGAGATCAGGTACGACACGCTGGCACCGACCTGCGCCGGGATCGAATTGCGCAACCCGCCCTTCAAGCCCAGGCTCAGCAGCAACAGGGTCATGGGGCCTGGGCTGAACGTCAGGGTGGTGCAAAACAGCAGAAAGTAGAGAAACGAAGATAGCGTCAATGCGCTGGTCATGGCCCTGGCTCCTGGGATCAGACAGCCGCAGATGGGCCGGATGCCGCGCAGTCTAGGACAGTGGCATTGCGCAAGGCAGGTAAAGTAATGCCTAATTCGCCCGAACTTCACCGGTAAAATGACCGGCAAAGACAAGGAAGCCTTATGTTGGTAACCCCCATCGCTTTTGTCGACGGCACCCCCAAGGTGCAGCAGATTGTCGACGCGTTCAACCAGTCCATCGAGCAAGGCGAATGGGCACCCGGCAGCAAATTGCCGTCGGTACGTGAGTTGACCGAGACCCTGGGCGTCAGCAAATTCACCCTCAACGAAGCGCTGGATCGCCTGCGCGGGCGCAACCTGCTGACGTCCAGCCAAGGCCGCGGTTTCTTCGTGGCGATGGACACCGCCCGCCCCGCCTCGGCGGCCTGGGTCGACCTGCTGCCCCAGGACCTGCTCAGTGTGTTGCGACGGCCCTTGGTCAGCGCCGGCAGCGACCTGCGCCCCGGCGGCGGCCACTTACCGGAAAGCTGGCTGGACAGCGAGGCGATTCGCCAGGCGATGCGCAGCGTCGTACGTGCGCCATCGCTGCGTATCGCCGGGCTGGGCACGCCGGCCGGGCTGTTGCCGTTGCGCCAGGCGCTGCAACATAAGCTGCACGGCGAAGGCTTGTCGGTACCGGTGGAGCAAATCATCACCACCCCCAACACCGTGCAGGGCCTGGACATGCTGATGCGCCTGCTCGCGCGCCCCGGCGACACGGTGCTGCTGGACGCACCGTGCTACTTCAACTTCCACGCCAACCTGGCCCTGCACGGGGTCAAGGTGTTGACGATCCAACGTCGTCCCGACGGTTTCGACTTCGCCGCCCTCGAACAGCTGCTGGCCGAGCACCGCCCCAGCCTGTACCTGACCACCAGCGTGCTGCACAACCCCACCGGGCATTCCTTCAGCCCTGGCCAGGCGTTTCGCCTGCTGCAACTGACCCAGCGCTACCACTGCCATATCATCGAGGATGACCTCTACGGCGACCTTCACCCCAACCCGCCGCCCCGCCTGGCCGCCCTCGCCGGGCTCGACCAGGTCACCTACCTGTCAGGCTTCTCCAAGATCCTCAGCGCCAACACCCGCGTCAGCTACGTGGTGGCGGCGCCACAATTGGCGGCGAACCTGACCCACATGAAGTTGATGAGCGGCGGCGTGACCTCCGAGCTGTTCGAGCAGATCGTCTACCGCATGCTCAGCGAAGGCAGCTACGCCAAACATCGCAAGCGCATGGTGCAGCGCCTGACGGAGGCCGGTGGGCGGGTGGAGCAATGGCTCAAGCGGTGTGGCTGTGAACTGCCGATGGGGTATGAAGGCGGGATGTTCATCTGGGCGCGCCTGCCCGCCGGTGTGGACGGCGAGCGCTTGGCCCAGGTCGCATTGAAGCAAGGCATGGTGCTGGCGCCCGGCGCACTGTTCGGCTACGACCCGGCCCATCGCGACTCGATGCGCTTCAATGTCGCCCACAGTGATGAAGCGCAGGTGCGGCAGCTGTTCGAGGCGCTGCTGCTCAAGGCGTGACGCGCCCCAACCGTGCCAGGTGCAGCCGGATGCAACGCCCTGGCTTCCTCCAACAGTGTCTGGATCACCTGCTCCTGCTCGTCATAACGGCCCTCTCCCCAATGGCTGTAGCGCCTTTTGCCGGTGGCGTCGAAGAAGTAATGGGCCGGCCAGGCCTGGTTGTCGAACGCCTGCCAGATCCTGAAGTCGTTATCGATAGCCACCGGGTACCCGATCCCCAGTTTCTTCACCTGCTGACGCACGTTATCCAGCACTTTTTCGTGGTCGTACTCGGGGGTGTGCACGCCGATCACCACCAGGCCGTCCTTGGCGTACTTGTTCGCCCACTGGTTCACGTACGGCAAGCTGCGCTGGCAGTTGATGCAGTCGTAGGTCCAGAAATCCACCAACACCACTTTGCCCTTCAGCGCGGCCGCATCAAGCGGTGCTGAGTTGAGCCAGGCCACGGCGCCGTCCAGGGACGGCATGGTCGGGTCGGACTGGCTGAAAGGCTCGGCGTCGACGGTTTTGGGCGGCAGGTAACATAAGGCAGCGGCCAGGGTCAGGCTCGCGAATAAACAGCAGATGGTCCGGGTCTTCATCACAGCGTCCTCGGCAGGTGTTCGATGACGCTCATTGAGCCTGCGCGAGGTATCGGGATTGTGTCGAAAAAAGCCCGCGGGATCGGTATTTTAGCCTCACCGTGTATCTGCTTATCGCCAGATACACTGGCATACAAAGGGCACAAGGCAAGGCATCGGGCAGTGACTAGACTGCGCAGCAATAATGACTGCTTGAGGAAAACAGCATGGACCACGTCGATCACATCCTGATCGTGGATGACGACCGGGAGATCCGCGAACTGCTCGGTCATTACCTGAAGAAAAACGGCATGCGCACCAGCGTGGTCGGCGACGGTCGCCAGATGCGCAGCTTCCTCGACACCACCCCGGTGGACCTGATCGTGCTGGATATCATGATGCCCGGCGACGATGGCTTGCAGCTGTGCCGGGAACTGCGGGTCGGCAAGCACAAGGGCACGCCGGTGCTGATGCTCACCGCGCGCAACGATGAAACCGACCGCATCATCGGCCTGGAAATGGGCGCGGATGATTACCTGGTCAAACCCTTCGCCGCACGCGAGCTGCTGGCCCGGATCAACGCGGTGCTGCGCCGCACGCGCATGCTGCCGCCGAACCTGGTGGTCAGCGAAACCGGGCGCCTGATCCGTTTCGGGCGCTGGCGCCTGGACACCACCGCGCGCCATCTGCTCGATACCGACGACAGCCAGGTGGCCCTGAGCGGCGCGGAATATCGTCTGCTGCGCGTGTTCCTGGATCACCCGCAACGGGTACTCAGCCGCGACCAGTTGCTCAACCTGACCCAGGGTCGCGACGCGGACCTATACGACCGCTCCATCGACCTGCTGGTCAGCCGCCTGCGCCAGCGCCTGCTGGATGATGCCCGCGAACCGGCCTATATCAAGACCGTGCGCAGCGAGGGTTATGTATTCTCCCTGCCGGTGGAAATCCTCGGGGCCGGACAATGAAGTGGCGCCTCGGCTGGCCACGCACGCTGGCGTCGCAGTTGTCGCTGATCTTTCTGGTCAGCCTGGTGTGTGCCCATGGCCTGTCCTTCAGTGCGCAGTTCTACGAGCGCTATATCAGCGCGCGCACCACGATGCTGGATAACCTGGAAAACGATGTGGCCACCTCGGTGGCAATCCTCGACCGCCTGCCCGCCAATGAGCGCGCCAGCTGGCTGCCGCGCCTGGACCGGCAGAACTATCGCTACCTGCTCAATGCCGGCGAAAGCGGCGAACCAATGAAAAGTGATGACATACCAATGGCGGCCGCGTCGATCAGGCATGCCCTGGGCGAGCATTACCCCCTGACCTTTCGCACGATCCCCGGCCTACAGAAACACTTTCAGGCGCACCTGACGCTGGCTGATGGCAACCCGATCACCCTCGACGTACGCCCCGCCGCCCCGCCCGTTGCACACTGGCTGCCGGTGGTGCTGGTCCTGCAACTGGCGCTGCTGCTCGGCTGTACCTGGGCGGCCGTGCGCCTGGCCATCCGCCCGCTGACCCGTCTGGCCCGCGCCGTGGAAACCCTCGACCCGAACGCCCACCCGACGCCCCTGGACGAAACCGGCCCCACCGAAGTCGCCCACGCCGCGGTCGCGTTCAATGCCATGCAGCAACGCATTGCCGAGTACCTCAAGGAACGCATGCAGATCCTTGCGGCGATTTCCCACGACCTGCAAACCCCCATCACCCGCATGAAACTGCGCGCCGAACTCATGGAAGACTCCACCGACCGCGACAAACTGTGGAGCGACCTCGGCGAAATGGAGCATCTGGTGCGCGAAGGCGTGGCCTACGCACGCAGCGTGCACGGCGCCAGCGAGGCCAGTGCACGTATCAACCTCGACGCATTCCTCGACAGCCTGGTGTTTGACTATCAGGACATGAACAAGCGCGTCAGCCTGTCTGGCAGAAGCGCTCGGGTCTTCGACACCCGCCCCCACGCACTGCGCCGCGTGCTGGTCAACCTGGTGGACAACGCGCTGAAATTTGCCGGCAGCGCCGAGCTGGAAGTGGGCGCTACGGCGACGGGCGAACTGTCGATCAAGGTGCTGGACCGCGGCCCCGGGATTGCCGAGGGTGAACTGACGCAAGTGCTGCAGCCGTTTTACCGGGTGGAAAACTCACGCAATCGTGGCACCGGCGGCACGGGGCTGGGGTTGGCAATTGCGCAACAACTGGTGGTGGCGATTGGCGGGACGCTGACCTTGAGCAATCGTCTGGGCGGCGGGTTGTGTGCCGAGATTCGCCTGGGTCGGCCAGTCAGTCGGCCGCGCAAAGACTTATAGTGCGAAGGGGCTTGGTCGACACCTCACGATCCTCCACATATGACAAATACTAAACTGCCATCACGGACAAAGACCGCTTCACCTAAATTACTTATCACGCCCTGAATTCAACACATAAGTGCAACGCTCACCCCTGTATGCACTTCGTACGGCGTCTTCCAGCCCAAGCGCTTGCGCGGGCGTAGATTGATCCTCGCTACTGTCCGATTGACGGCTTCGACGGTCAGCTTGCTGAAGTCGCTGCCCTTGGGGAAATACTGGCGGAGCAGACCGTTGGTGTTTTCATTGGTGCCACGTTGCCAGGATGAATAGGGGTCTGCAAAAAAGACCTGGCACTGGCTCCGTAGCGCGATGCGTTCATGCCCGGCAAACTCCCTTCCGTTATCCAGCGTCAGCGTGTGAGCGGCATGGCCCTGAAGCATCAGATTGATCGCCCGCGTTACCTGCCGGCGCGTTCTGCGCTTGACCGGATAGGCGCTCAGATAGCCGCTTTTGCGATCAACCAGGGTCACCAGGTTACCGCCCAGTCCATGTACCGTATCGCCCTCCCAGTCCCCCAGGCGCTCGCGGCTTTCGACCTCGGCTGGGCGTTCACTGATTGACACGCGATTACGCAGCTGCCCGCGCCGATCGTGGCTTCCATAGCGTTTCCGGTAGCGCTTTCGGCGATGTCGCAGATAGGTATAAAGCTCACCACCGGCGCGCTGTTCGGCGGCAATGAACCGATAAATCCACTCATGGCTGACCGCCCGGCTTGGCTGCTCCTGCTTCAACCGCTGGGCGATCTGCTCCGGACTCA
Organism: Pseudomonas gorinensis; assembly: GCF_042015035.1. Lineage (NCBI taxonomy): Bacteria > Pseudomonadati > Pseudomonadota > Gammaproteobacteria > Pseudomonadales > Pseudomonadaceae > Pseudomonas > Pseudomonas gorinensis. The sequence continues at coordinate 3,138,658 of NZ_CP167125.1, read as the reverse complement.
TGCCATGCTTGAGCCACACCGGGAGATGATGGCTGAGCCATGTCGCCGGCTTGCAAAACTTGCGCGCACCCGCTCGACGAGCATCACTTTCATGGGCCGCAGAAACAGCCTTGTAGATATTCTGGGTGCTGTTGCGGCGAACCTCGCGACTGATCGTCGAGGGATGCACGCCGACCCGCTTTGCAATGCTCGCCTGGCTCTCTGCGGCGCTCAAGCCAGCCTCAATCTGGTAACGTTGTCCCTGAGTCAGCTGCCGGTAATGCGTAGTCATCTGCGCTTGAATCCTTCGGTGTGAGAGCCTGGATTCTACCGGTGGCTGGCTCTCTGCCTCTCGTTTCAAGCGTTGCGCTTATTCTATGAATTCAGGCGCATTAAAAAACTGCACTAGCATATGTCTACAGCTGCACAAATACCCTCGCAACACCCCCCGCTCACCGCGTTCACTCCTATAGAATAAACGGACGAATGTTAAAATTTGTCACGTTTTGCCGTAATCAATTCGATTAGTATCTAAACGCTAGCAGCGATTGAACTGTCGGCCTTGCATGCCGGAAAAGGGAGTAGGTGATGCATTTTTCCAACGTCCTCGCTATTGCACGGACTCCGTCTAAAACCGAGGATTTTAGAGCGCTTATAGTTCGCACTGTACCGAATGATTTAAAAGTCGATACACGTAGCTACGGCCAACTAGTTGACTCACTGGATGACCCCGTCAATTACCGCGCCATCATTATAGAAATCGATACGCCCTCTGCCAGCCATCAAACTCTGGACATCATAAAGAAGACACGAACCCAACATCCGGGTTGCATCATATGTGTCGTGGTGACATTTGCGTCCACCCAGAGCAAGACCAAATACTATTTGGCCGGCGCCGATTACTGCATCAAAGTAGTCGAAACTTCCCCCGAGAAAAAACTCGATTTAGTCGATGCGTTTCTGAATGAAACGTATCGGTCGGATTCTTGCGAACTGATCCTCGACCAGGACCGCATGTGCATTTATGGCGGTGGCCAAAAGTTAGAGATCTCCTTCGTTGAAATGAAGGTACTCGAAGCACTGATTCATAAGCGACTGCTCAGTCACGATGAAATCGCCGCGGTCATGGGGCTCAATACCAAGTTCTACGATTCCCGCGCTCTGGAAAAATCCATCAGCCGCCTGCGCAGCAAGATCAAGGCGCAATATGGCGAAAACATCATTCAGAATATTCGAGGCTACGGCTATAAATTAAGCCGCGGGATTATTTCTGCCAACCATCTGCACCCTGTCAAGGAGAGGTCGAATCGTGAATAGCGAGAAAATATCACCTGCAGGCATTGCCGAGTTCAAGTTCCTGAGGCAGGCGATAGTTGAACGAAACTGCACGCTATGGGGAAGTGAAACTCGCGTCGACAGCACGACCAACTTGCTCACTCATGCGCATGAGCTGCATCCGATGTGCCGCGAACAACTGCAATGTGCCTATCGTGAGGCCCTGCAACTGTTGACGCCACGTTCAACGAACGCAACCCGAAAACTACCAGCGGCTTCGCGTTACCCGGCCATGCATAAGTTCCTGCGCATTGACCAATCGGCACTGATGTGCCCAGACATGATCAAGCAGTTAATCCAAACTTCCGATACGTTGGAGCAGTACAAACAGCAACTCGTCATCAGCGTAGAAAACCCCTTGGACGCATTGCCAAGTCCAGTGGAGCGCAGGGCCATGGTGCGCCAGCTTTATACCCTGAAAGACCGCAGCGGTATCAAACTTGCCTACAACAACTACAAACTCGATACAAAGCCGGCTGACCTGCTGATAGAACTCAAGCTCTATGACTATATAAAAATGCCCTTTCCGGACACGGCCATCCGCTTGAGCCTAAATACGCACTCCGACCTGTTCAATCGGCTCTACGACCGTATGCTAGAGCTGATAAGCGTCACGCGCGTGTCATTTATCGCGGACCAGGTTGAATTTTCCGACAGTGCCATGCTCGCCAAACACCTGCCTTTTAATTACTTTCAGGGCGGTTATTACTCGCCCGCTGAAAGTTTATAGTTTTCTCCCCCCACTGATAACGGTGAACACGATGAGCTCACTCAAAAAGCACGCCTTCTCGCCCGCACCTGTGCCTATTGCGCTTCAGGATTTTGCACCCAACGTCGAGTTGACCTATCGCGACCACACTTATACTTTACGGGACAATACCGTGAGGGCCACGCTAACGTCTGCGGTGATCGACACTCCGTTGCATCACAACCACTACTTCACCCCACCGACAAGTCACTACATTGTCATTGATAAACTCAACTTCTCAACTACCCCGTCAACACCGTGTCTGCAGGCTGCTGCACAACCGTCCAGTGACAGCCACTTAAAATCTCAACTTACCAATACTAAGACACATCGCAATCTCCAGGAAAACAACGCTGACTTCACCGCGCTGCACACGCCGGACTTTTGGTTACTGACACAACAGGATCGGATACTGGTTAAAGGTGGCCTGCGTATTTCATTAACCACGATTGAATCGGCGCTGATCAAGAAGATGCTCCACCATGAAGAACGGGTGGTCAGCAAAGAGGAACTGATCCGCAACATCGGGCGCGAACCTGAACTGTATCGCGGTCTGGAAATGTGCCTTAGCCGCCTCCAGGAAAAATTCAAACGGGTTAACGACGGCGAGCGCTTGTTTCGTTCAGTGCGAAATCGAGGCTATTGTTTGACGCAGAAGATAAAAAAATCACTGGAGCTCACCACGCAACGCCACTAAAACAAAAATAATACACTTACACAATAATCACCCTGCCACCCACCACCCTATTAAAACTGCCTTTTTATAACAACCCCCTCCTCGTCATACAGCTACTAGATACTGCCATGACCCTGTTATAAGTCGTCAGCTATTGCTCCCTACCGTTGATTACTATCCCTTTGTGCGCCTCTGCGCGCCTGTCGTTTGGTGGTTATTAACGCCACGTGTCGCTTAACTCTGCCACCACGAGTGGTCACCACTGGGAGCAGTAGCATGCTGAATAACCAAAGAATGCATCGTCATCTAACACCTAAAGGCTTGACCTTCTGGGGGCAATGGACACTGGCCTCCAGCCTGGTCGTGGCATTACTATTTGCATTGGTTGTTTTAAAGACCGGCCAACTTGACTATTACTATCGGGCATTGGCCGCTTTTACGATACTTGCCTCTCTACCGGCGTATATGTTGTGCGATGTGTACAGCAAGAAAGATGATTATGGCGTGGGCCTGGGGCGGCTCTTCATGGGCTGGCTGCTAACACTGATTATTTTATTAGCCGTGGGCATCGCCTGTAATGCCGGGGCACTGTTCCCCCTGGAGATCCTGTTACTGTGGGCCGCCACCAGCTACGCGCTACTAGCATTATGCTATATCCCTATTCATAGTCTTTCCCGTTATTACCACAACCAACTTCACGAGCGGCATAAATCGCTGATCGTCGGTACAGGCAAGCTCGCCGCAGACCTGGCCACCACCCTGTCCCGGCGTAAACGCTCGCCCCTGGTTGGCTTGGTCGGCGCCCGCGACACCGCTGCGCCGCAGCTGCAGTCGCAGATACTCGGCGAGCTGCCGGACCTGCCGCAGTTGATTCGCCAGCACGGTATCCGTCGGCTCTACATCACCCATTCACTGCAGGAAGCCACGCATATCGAGGCGTTGTACATCAACCTGTTGGACATCAGCGTGGATGTGATCTGGGTGCCCGACCTCAATAACATGCTGCTGCTCAACCACTGCGTCGCCGAGGTGGATGGCTTGCCGGCGATTTTCCTCAATGAAAGCCCACTGACCAGCCGCCCGACCGCGGCCCTGAGCAAGTCGCTGCTGGACAAGAGCCTGGCATTGCTGGCGATCATCCTGCTAAGCCCGTTGTTGTTACTGTTCGCCGTGCTGATCAAGCTCACCTCTCCCGGCCCGGTGATTTTCAAACAGGACCGGCACGGCTGGAACGGCCAGGTGATCAAGGTGTGGAAATTCCGCTCGATGCGTGTGCATGACGACAAGGAAGTGCGCCAGGCCAGTCGCAACGATTCGCGCATCACCCCGGTGGGCCGCTTCATTCGCCGCACCTCCATCGATGAACTGCCGCAATTGTTCAACGTATTGCAGGGGCACATGGCGTTGGTCGGCCCACGCCCCCATGCGGTGGCGCACAACGACTACTACTCCGGGAAGATTCACGCGTACATGGCACGCCATCGCATCAAGCCCGGTATCACCGGCCTGGCACAGATCAATGGTTGCCGCGGGGAAACGGAGACCCTGGAGAAGATGCAAAAACGCGTCGATATCGACCTGCGCTACATCAACAACTGGTCACTGTGGCTGGACATCAAGATCCTGCTGAAAACGCCGTTTACGCTGCTGTCCAAAGACATCTACTAGATCACTGTGGCGAGCGGGCTTGCCCGTTAAGGCTTTTTGTAGGAGCGAGCTTGCTCGCGAAGAACTCAGAGGCGCTGCGTTCATTCAGGAAGCACGCGTTATCGTTGACGTTTTTCGCGAGCACGCTCGCTCCTACAGAAGGCGATGTACGCTTAACTGAAACGGCATTAGGGCTTGCCCTCATGCCGTTCAGTTAAGGGTTTTTTGTAGGAGCGAGCTTGCTCGCGAAGAACTCACAGGCGCCGCGTTCATTCAGGAAACACGCGTTATCGTTGACGTTTTTCGCGAGCACGCTCGCTCCTACAGAAGCCGATTAGGGCAAGCCCGCATGCCGTTCAGTTAAGGCTTTTTTGTAGGAGCGAGCTTGCTCGCGAAGAACTCACAGGCGCCGCGTTCATTCAGGAAGCACGCGTTGTCGTTGACGTTTTTCGCGAGCAAGCTCGCTCCTACAGAAGCCGATTAGGGCAAGCCCGCATGCCACAAGGGCTACTGCCTACTCAGTGATCTTCTCGAAGTTCTTGTAGAACAGGTCACTGTCACGCCCATCGGTCATCGAATGCAGTGAGTACGCGCGGTTGAGTCGCGCACCGCCATCACGCGTCAGCGGTGCCCACACCAGGTTGGCGCGGCGCAGGGTCGACAGGCTCATCAACTCATCGAAGGGAATCGACAGGTACAGGCCCTTGTCGAAACTGCCTTCACCGTAGGCTTCCTTGGAGGCCGTGGTCCGCGTGACCCACGCGCCAATACGCACGCCATTGTTGAATTGCCGCGACAGGTCAAGGGTCGCGCCCCAATCCCGCGCCAGGTAGCGGCCGACACTCAGTGCGCCCTGGGTGTTGAACGGCAAGTCGGTGTAGCCGGTGATATGGCCGGTGAGCGTGCGGTAGTCGCGCAGGCTGAAGTCCTGCTCGAACCCGCGCTGGCGCACATAGTTCAGGTCAGCCCCCAGCGCCCAGCGCTGGCCCATCGACCGGTACAGCACTTCACTGCCGACACCGGCATACATCGACTCCAGCAAACCACCGTAGACCATGCCGTAGAGGTCCTGGTCCAACTGCACCGCACGGTTGAGCTGAAAGGTCGGCAAGGTCACATCGGACGTGGTCATGTACTTGCGCAGATCGGTACGTACCCGTGGCAAGCCACTGGGCGCGTCGTAGGTGAAGCCATCGTAGTTGTTCAGCAGGTTGACGCTGAGCAAGCCGCTCCACCAGGTGTTGCGGGTGAAACGGTACTCGGCGTCGAGGTCGGCGGAAACCTGGTAGAGCAAGCCATCCGGGCCGCCGACGTTCTGCTTGTAGCCCAGCCCGGCGCCGTAGCTCAGGGGGTTGGCGGATTGGGTGTAGAGCACCGTCTGGTTGTGCGCGCTGGCACGATTGACTTCGGTCTGGCGGTGCAGGTCCTGCAAGTCCTCGCGGTTGGCGACCACCTCACGAAACGTCTCGCGAGGCACGCTGGTTTCTTCGATCGGCATCGCGTACCGCTCGCTGACCAGGGTGAACCAGCTGATCTGGTCATTGACACTGTTGTCGAGGATACGACTGGCGCGGCCCACGGCCTTGGCGCCATGGAAATAGCGCTGTTGCTCGCCATACACCAGCAACTCCGGCCCGCGCTGGGCGATGCGTTGGACGCTGTAGCCGGCATTGTCCTGCAAGCGCTTGGACACTGCCGCCCAATCCACCTGGTCCATGGGCGTGGTCGGTGCCTGCGCGGGCAGTGGCGGCGGCGGTGGGTCATACGTCTTGACCGGTGCCTTGCGGCTGACGAAGTTGGTGTGCAGGGTAATCCCGAACATGGCGGTGTTGCCCCGCTCCCAGGCGGCACTCAGGTCGATGGAGTCGGCGACCTTGAAGACCAGGCCAAGGTTGATCGGCGAGTCCTGGCGCTGGTTGTTATCGCGCGGCTCGTGCTGGTAGTCATTGCCCTCGTATTCAAGCTTGAGGCTCAGCGGCGCCCAGGGTGTCTGGTAGGCGACGCCTCCAAACAGCGCCGGCCGGCCGCGAAAATATCCGTTGGAAAAACTGCCGGAGCCTTCGGCCGTGGGTCGCTGGTTGAAACGATCATCCAGCGCGCCCAACGGGTTGCCCAAATCGCCACGGCTGCCCATGTAGCCCCAGGCAATACCGGCACTGAAATCCACATCGCCATAGCGCTTGTTGGCCACCAGGTACTCGCTGGAAAACAGCCCCGTACCGCCCAAGTCCATCATCCCCAACGCGACCTGGGGCAGCCAGTGGCTCTCCTCATACAGGCGCACTTTGGCATCGACGGCCTTGTCCTTGTAGCTCTGGCCGCCACTGAACGACTCAGGGCCATAGGGGCGGTTGGTGATCGCGGTGTAGCGGAAGGTGCCTTCAAGCCAGTCCAGCGGCTGCGCCGAAAAACTGTAGCGGCTATAGGGGTCGGTGCGGCTGGCATTCACGCTGAGTTCGCCAAGCGGGGCCATGCGTGCGGTGGGGGTTTGCAGCAGCCCGACGCCGCCGAAGTCATTCTGGGTGTAACGGGGTTCGCCATGCGCGACGCCACAGGGCACCAGCAGCACGGCCGCAATACATAATTTCAAGGCGTGACCTCGGCCAGGGGTTGGGTGGCGAGAAACTCGGCCAGTTGCTGGTTCAACTCGGGGGTGGGCGGCTCCAGGTCGTCGCTGCGCAACGGCACCAGCACGGTGCTGCCCGGTGCCGGCGCGGCGCCCTCCTCGCGGTTCCATGGGGCAATGCCCAGGCGGGTGACGTGGCCGTCGGGCTGGATCAGCCACAGGTAGTCGCGATCGGCGCCCGCCACGGGCGGGCATTCATCCAGGTAATCACGGGCCTGGCGCTGCGCCTGGAAGGCCACCGTGCATGACGCCGCGACGGCGCCGAGGATGCGCACGCTTGCGGGCCTGGGTGGATAGATCAACTGGTCGCCATCGTTGACGCGCGGGTTGGGCGCAAAGCCGACTTCCACCGCCACCGGGTCCAGCACCGCGACTTGCCGGCCGGTCACCGGCAGTGCCTGCACCTGCTGATAAAGGCGCGCCGCCTGAACGGCGCGGTTCTCGCGCCCGGCGTCCAACGCGGCGTTGCGCAATGTCTGAAGGTCAAACAGCACACCGGCCTTGAGGCGTGCCTGGCGTTCCAGCAACGGCCGGCGCAGCCAGGCCGCACCCAGCCAGTAGCCCTCGGCATCCGGCTGCGACGCGATGATCACGTCGAGCAAGCGGGCCTCGGGAGCCAAGGGGATCGGCCCCGGATGAAGCACTTGACCGCTGACGGTCATGGCGGCCTGGCACGCGCCGGCACAGCTCCACGCCAGCGCCAGCACCCAGCGTCTACGGCAGCTCATCGGGCCTCCTTGCGTGCGGGTTGCAATTGGGTGATTTTCAAGGTGAGGCGCGGGCTGAGGTGTTGTTCGCTCTGCACGATAAAACCGTCACGGGGGTCGACCCAGTAACGGTTGCGCGCCCGAAAGCCCAGGGCGGCGGCTTCGATGTCTTCATCCACGCGCAGCAAGGTGTAGGGTTTGTCGAGGATATCGACGGTCTCCAGGCCCTCGCGGGTCAGGCGGCTGGTGACGCTGATGCCGACGCGATAACCGTCCACCAGGTCGATCCGCCGCGTACTGCGATAGCCATCCGGCACGCGGTGCAGGCCCTGTTGGAAGGGCGACGGGCCGTCCCAGTGCGTGCCGTCCAGGTCAGTGCCCAGGCCTACGGTGCGCACCACCAGGCCGTCGCGCAGCAACAGCACCTGTTTGCCGGACGCGACCCAGAATTGCAGGTCGCCGCGCTGGCGAATCATCGCCATCACCCCTTCGCTGGACACCGTCTTCACCAGGATCTGGGGAAACGGCACGGCGTCCACCTGGGCCTGGGTCAGCTCCAGGGGCGAAGGCCCCGAGACCGCCGCCTTGAAGGTGTCGAGCGAGGCCTGCATCAGCGGATTGCAGCCAGCCAACAGCCACGCCAACCCCGCGTACGTACCGATTTTCAGACTGTTCACGCAGGTTCCACCCTATCGGCTGTTGGCTTCGCTCAGGTTGTTCTGAGTGGATGCACCAATGCCGATAATCGACGCGGAAGGCACCAGTTGGCTGATAAAGCGGTTCCAACGCGTGATATTCGCCGGCCCGACAAACACCACGTCCTGGGGCTGCACATCAAAGCGCGTGGCCAGGGCCATGGCTGAGGGGGAGCCGGCTTCCAACTGGAACACCTTGGCCGGTTCCACATCAATGTTCTGCGCACCGCGAATCACGTAGATGGCATCGGCGTTGGAGGTGTTCTGGTTGACCCCGCCCACCGAACCCAGCACATCGGAGAGGTTCATGCTGCGGGTCTTGAAACTCAACGCACGGGGCTGCATGACTTCACCCATAACATAGATGCGCTTGCGATCGTTGTAGGCCAGGTAAAGCTGGTCACCGTCCTTGAGGTAGACCTCGTTCAAACGCGACGCTTCGAGGTTGAGCGTATCCAGGTCCAAGGTGTAGTGCTTGCCGCCACGGGTCAGGGTCAGGTTCGACAGGTCAGCATTGAGCGGGTCTATACCGGCGGCCCCCAGGGCTTCACTGACGTTCATGGGGATGGTGGTGATCGGCACCGGCCCGGCCTTGACCACTGCGCCGCTGATCACCACTTTCTGGCTGGCAAAGCGCAGCACACTGACATCCACTTGGGGGCTGTCGATGTATCGGCGCAACTTGTCGGTGATCTCGCTGCGCAGCGCCTCAATGGAACGGCCCTTGGCAACCAATTCGCCCACATAGGGGTAAAACAGATTGCCCTCCGGGCTAACCAGTCGGCCATTAGCATCGATCTGCTGTTGCGGGCCGGACGGCGCGGTGAGTTCAGGGTGATCCCACACGGTGATATACAACGCATCATTGGCACCGATCAGATACGGGCCGGGTTTATAACTCAGTAGTTCCGCCGGGATGGCATAAGGCACTTGCGTGGCAGCGTCCATGGCCAATAACTTTGGGGTAATTGGAATTAGATCCACTCGGCTACTCTCTGCCCCGCCCGGCTCAGTCAAGGCCGCGGTGTCCATATATTGACCCGGGGCAAACATGCAGCCTTGCAATAAGACAGCGGCCACGACGGCCAGGGGAAAAATACGCATCATAGTGTTAGGACACTCGCGATAAACAACAAGAAAAAAAGACCACTTGGATGGGGGTGCCAAGCGGTCTAAAAGCGGAAGGTTTGCAACTGGCAACTAGCGACTGGTACTCGTGGTACCGGTAGTACCGGTGGTACCCGTAGTGCCGCCGCCATTGGAGCTGCCGCCGCTGTTGGACACCGCGGCAACACCCGCAATCAGGGCAGCGCCAACCAGCAGCGTTTGCCCAACTGTCACGGTACCCACCACTTGCGTATCAAGTCCCAACGGCAACTCATCGGCCAACGCAGAAGTGCTCAAGACACTGAGCACCATGATAGCCAGTGATTTTCTCATTTCAGACTCCTTATCGTCAGTGAACAGGAAAGTCGATAGTGCCACTCAACTAAACAACGCACCAGACGCGCAACTTTTAACTGACTTAGTTGAAAATAACGTTTTTCCGGTGAAGCGCCCGGTGGCCACTGCATCGGGACAATCAAAGTTATTTAAAACGTTATTAATTGTCGAAAAACATCAGGCCCTGCCGTACTTGTCTTCAAAGCGCACGATATCGTCCTCGCCCAGGTAGGAACCCGACTGCACCTCGATCAATTCCAGGGGAATCACTCCTGGGTTTTCCAAGGCATGCACCTGACCGATGGGGATGTAGGTCGACTGGTTTTCCGCCACCAGGTAAGTCTGCTCGCCATTGGTGACCCTGGCCGTACCGCTGACCACGATCCAATGCTCGGCGCGGTGGTGGTGCATCTGCACCGACAACTTGGCCCCCGGCTTCACCGTGATACGCTTGACCTGATAGCGCTGGCCGTTGTCCACCGAGTCGTACATGCCCCATGGTCGATACACCTCGCGGTGGTTGAGATGTTCATGGCGCCCGGCCTGCTTGAGCAGGTCGACGATGCCCTTGACCTGCTGCACCTGGTCCTTGTGGGCCACCAGCACCGCGTCCTTGGTCTCGACAATGATCAGGTTCTGCACCCCCACCGTGGCCACCAGCCGACTGTCAGCGTGTACGTAGGTATCGTGAGTGTCCAGGCTTAGCCCATCGCCGCGTATCACATTGCCGCTGGAGTCTTTTTCGCTGGCCTCCCACAACGCCGACCACGAGCCAATATCACTCCAGCCGGCCTGCAACGGCACCATCACCGCGTCACTGGTTTTTTCCATCACCGCGTAATCGATGGAGTCGTCGGGGCAAGCGGCAAAGGTCGCGGCATGCACGCGGGTGAAGGGTTGATCCTGGCTGCCGCCTTCCAGCGCCACGCGACAGGCCTTGAGGATGGCCGGCTGGAAGCGTTCCAGTTCCTCCAGGTAACGGCTGGCGCGGAACATGAACATGCCGCTGTTCCAGTAATACCCACCATCGGCCACATACGCGGCAGCGGTGGCGGCGTCCGGCTTCTCCACAAAGCGCTTGACCTGATAACCGCCCTCGCCCGCCGCCGCGCCTTGTTCGATATAGCCGTAGCCGGTATGGGCGCTGGTGGGCGAGATACCGAAGGTCACCAGCTTGCCGTCACGGGCAAGCGGCAGCGCCACTTCCAGGCTGGCATGAAACGCTGGGATGTCTTCGATCAAATGGTCCGCTGCCAGCACCAGAAGGATCGGGTCCTGGTCCTCGGCCACCGCCTTGCACGCCGCCAGCGCGATGGCCGGCGCCGTGTTGCGCCCCGCCGGCTCCAACAGGATGCTGGCCTGTTCCATGCCCAACTGGCGCAACTGCTCGGCCACCAGGAAGCGGTGCTGTTCATTGCAGATCAACTGCGGCAGCGCGACGTTAGCGCCTTCCAGCCGCGTGATGGTCTGCTGCAGCATCGAAAGGTGCGCGTCGGTCAAGCGCAGGAACTGCTTGGGGTTCAGTTGCCGCGAAAGCGGCCACAGGCGCGACCCCGAACCGCCTGCCATGATCACGGGTAACAACATGAGAGCGTCCTCGGGAGAGAGAGTCAGAAATAGGCGCGAGTGTGTTCATGCACCCGCAGGCTGATGCGCAGTTCATCCTCGGACCACCAGCGGTAATGCTGGTGTTGCTCCGTGGGCGGCTGCAGGGTCTGGCCTTCCGGCAGGTCCAGGCAATAGCTGAGCACCACATAATGGGTGTCCGGCCCGGCCCCGGCGTTGGCAAACACGCTGTCGTCGTAGAAGTGCTCGAACACCCCCAACAGCCGCGCCTCAGCGCGCTCGAAGGTGTACCCCAGTTCGTCGCAGGTGATGCGCCGGAATGCGCTGTCGAGGTTTTCGTTTTTCTGGATACGCCCGCCGGGCACGAACCAGAAGCCGTAGGCCGGCCGGTTGACGCGCAAGCCCAGCAGGGCCTCGCCACGGGTATTTCTTACCACCAGGTCGATCGCCACCAGCGGCGTCGATGCCACGACCGTATTGAAGGTCGGTAAATCAAGCCACATACCCATCAGACCTGTGCCAGAAAGCGTTGCAGAATGCGTTCCTTGTCGAGGAACTCCTTGGCGTAGTTCAGCGCCACCTCGTTGCGCGCGGGCAATGCCAGTGCCCGCTCGATCCCTGTGCTCAACGCCGCGACGGATTCCGGTTCAGTCAACACCGCAATGCCGGGGTGTTCCTCGCACAGGCGGCCGAGGGTGGTGCCAGGGTCGGCGGTGATGATGGCGTGGCCGCCCACCGCCAGAATGTTGGTCAACTTGGAAGGCAGCACCGAGTCCGCCACCCCGCGCTTCTGGATCACCAGGTGCACGTCGGCCGAGGCCAGCAGCGCCGGTAAATCCTCGTAGGCCTGCAACGGCGCAAACAGCACATTGCGCAGGCCATCACGCTGCACACGCTCAAGCAAGCGCGCCTTGCCGGTGCCCTGGCCGACGATCAGGAACACCAGCTCCGGGCGATCGACATGGGCCTGGGCTGCATCGAGGATCAATTCCAGGCCCTGCTTCTCGCCGATATTGCCGGAGTACAACAACACCTTTTGGCCGGGCGCCACACCCAGGCGTTGCAGCAGCCCACGACTGTGGGGCACCTGGCGAAAGCGGGCGGTTTCCGACCAATTGGGAAAGAACAGCAGGCGCTTGCTGCTCACGCCTTTGCCCCGGGCCTTGTCGAGCATGCCGCTGGAAATCGTCGAGACCCGGTCAAAGCGCCGCAACAGCCAGCGTTCAAGCCCAAACGCCAGGCGACGCATAAGGGAGCCGCCACCGAGGCCGAGGCCGAACATCGCGTCCACCTCGTAGTCCTGGATGTGCAGCACCGAGCGCGCGCCACTGAGCTTGGCCAACAATAGTGCCTGGGGCGCACAAAACAGGGTGGGCACTACCAGGATCACCAGGTCCGGTTTCCAGCGCAACTGCCCCATGACCGCAAGAAAAGAACTGGCGGAAAAGCTCATCAGGTGCAGCAACCGCGTCAGCGCACGAGGCTGGCGCGGTACATACAGCGGACAACGAATCACCTTCACACCCTCATCCTGCTCGGTGCGAAAGCGCCATGGCGAATACCCCTCGCCCACCTGCCACAGCGGGTAATACGGCGGCGCCGTCACCACCCGCACGTCATGCCCCTGGCCCGCCATCCAGCGTGCCTGTTCACCGCTGTACTTGCCGATGCCGGTGAGCTCCGGGCTGTAGTTGATGCCGTACAGGAGGATCTTCATCAGTAGCCCCGAGGCTGTTCAAGGGCCGCGAGGTAGGCGTTGTAGGCGTCGCGCAGGCCCTCCTCCAGCGGCACATAGGCTTCCCAGCCGAGGGCGTTGATCCGGCTCACATCCAGCAGCTTGCGCGGCGCGCCGTCGGGCTTGCTGGCGTCAAAGCGTAACTGCCCCTTGAAGCCGGTGACACGCACCAGCGCCTGGGCCAGTTCGGCGATGGTGCAATCCACCCCGGTGCCGACGTTCAAATGCGAACACATCGGCTGGGTCTGCTCGCGGTGACGTTCCTGGCTGAGTTCCATCACATGCACGCTGGCCGCCGCCATATCATCCACATGCAGGAACTCGCGCCGCGGCTTGCCACTGCCCCAGATCACCACTTCCTCATCGCCGCGCTGGGTTGCCTCATGGAAGCGCCGCAGCAAGGCGGCGATCACATGGCTGTTCTGCGGATGGTAGTTGTCGCCCGGCCCGTACAGGTTGGTGGGCATCACGCTGCGGTAATCGCGGCCATGCTGGCGGTTGTAGCTTTCGCACAGCTTGATCCCGGCGATCTTGGCCACCGCGTAGGGTTCGTTGGTGGGTTCCAGCGCGCCGTCCAGCAACACCGCTTCGATCATCGGTTGCGGCGCATGCACCGGGTAGATGCACGACGAGCCAAGGAACAACAGCTTTTCCACGTCATGGCTGTGGGCAGCGTGGATCACGTTGGCCTGGATCATCAGGTTCTGGTAGATGAAATCGGCCGGGTACGTCGCATTGGCGTGAATCCCGCCGACCTTGGCAGCCGCCAGGTACACCTGGTCCACACGGTGCCTGGCGAAGTACGCCTGCACCGCCGCCGGATCGAGCAGGTCCAGTTCGTCACGGCCGGCGGTGAGCAACTGCGTGTAGCCCAGGGCCCATAGGCGCCGCACGATGGCCGAACCGACCATGCCGCGATGGCCGGCCACGAAGATCCGCGCATCAAAGTCACGTGCCATGCTCAGTTCTCCACTGCAATCGGTGCGTCATGCCCGTGCAGGCGCAACAAGGCGTGGCGCTGGGCGATTTTGAGGTCTTCGCGAACCATCTCCGCGCACATTTCCTGGGCGCTGATTTCTGGCACCCAGCCGAGCAGGCGCTTGGCCTTCGACGGGTCGCCCAACAGCGTCTCGACTTCCGCCGGGCGGAAGTAACGCGGGTCGACGCGCACAATCACATCGCCCACCAGGATACCCGGCGCCAGATCACCGTCGATCTGCTCGACCACCGCCACCTCTTCCACGCCCTCGCCAACAAAGCGCAAATGCAGGCCCAGTTCCGCCGCAGACCAGCGAATAAAGTCGCGCACCGAATACTGCACGCCGGTGGCGATCACGAAGTCCTCGGGGTGCTCCTGTTGCAGCATCATCCACTGCATGCGCACGTAGTCCTTGGCGTGGCCCCAGTCGCGCAGTGCATCCATGTTGCCCATGTACAGGCATTGTTCCAGGCCCAGGGCGATGTTGCTCAGGGCGCGGGTGATCTTGCGGGTCACGAAGGTCTCACCGCGACGCGGCGACTCGTGGTTGAACAGGATGCCGTTGCACGCATACAGCCCATAGGCTTCGCGGAAGTTCACGGTGATCCAGTAGGCGTACAGCTTGGCCACCGCGTAGGGCGAGCGCGGGTAGAACGGCGTGGTTTCCTTCTGCGGCGTTTCCTGCACCAGACCGTACAACTCGGAGGTCGAGGCCTGGTAGAAACGGGTCTTCTTTTCCAGGCCCAACAGGCGGATCGCCTCAAGGATGCGCAAGGCACCCAGGGCATCCACATCGGCGGTGTATTCCGGCGAATCGAAGCTCACCGCCACGTGGGATTGGGCGCCGAGGTTGTAGATTTCGTCGGGCTGGATCTGCTGGATGATGCGCGTCAGGTTCGACGAATCCGCCAGGTCGCCATAGTGCAGGATCAGGTTCTTACGCAGGGCCTGCGGGTCCTGGTAAATATGATCGATGCGCTGGGTATTGAACGACGAAGAACGTCGCTTGAGGCCGTGCACGGTATAGCCTTTTTCCAGCAGCAGTTCTGCCAGGTACGAGCCATCCTGACCGGTGATCCCGGTGATAAGCGCGACTTTATTCATGTCTGTCTCCCAATTGATAGGCGAGCGAAGGCCGACACCCAGACTTGGGTGTTTGTTAAAAACGCTCAGTTACTTCGGTGTGGGCAGGTTCAAGTTATGTCCGGTCAACTTTGATAGTTCCCGGACAATGGCTTCCTTATCGTTTAAGTGCGCAATCGCGGTTTCCAGTTCGAGCACTTTGGCGCCCACCAGAAAGCGGTACCAATAGCCCTGGAGCAGGTGATAGACCAGACCACTGCGGCCATCGAGAAACCCCAGCTGGATGATGTAGCGCCACAGGAAATACGCGGTAGAACTCAGGGTGAATGGCACGCGGTTATATAGGCGGTTTTTCACAAGGCGCTTCGCCCTGGCCTGGAACGAACTCTGCCCGGCATGCAAGTCGTCACGTATTTCAAACAGCCCCAGCCGTGCATTCAGCACTTCAATCGCTTCACGGGTGGCATAGCCGTTGTGCTTGTGGGTGAAGAAGGTCAAGTCATGCAAATTGTGGTCGGCAAAACCGCCTTCCAGCGTGATGGTGCGGCCCTCGGCCACCGAGATGTGCTCGTCCATCCAACGGTCTTCGATACGGCCTTTCCCGGTACGCCACAACCGCAGCATCTTCAACGGATAGCGGCCGCCATGACGCACCCAGCGCCCCATGAAAATATGCTTGCGCTTGAAGTTGATGCCGGTGATGTCACTGGTCAGTGTGGGCAGCCGGGTATTGATGGCGGCGGCCAGGTCCGCCTCGATGATCTCATCGGCGTCCAGACGCATCGTCCAGTTGCCGGTGATCGGCAAATGGTCCAATGCCCACTGGAACTGCTTGGCCTGGTTGACGAACGCATGCTGCACCACTAGCGCACCATGGAGCCGGGCGATGTCACAGGTGTCGTCGCTGGAGAACGAATCCACCACCAGCACTTCATCGCTGAAGGCACGCGCCGACTCGATGGCTCGGGCGATGTGAAGGCTTTCGTTATAGGTGAGGATGATTACGGTGATGGTTTCACGCGTCATGGCATCACCTCGTGCAAGTGTTGTGTGCGGTGGCCGATTTGCCGGGCGGGATGCCCGGCGTGGACGGTCCACGGCTGCGCAATGCTCTTGATCACCAGGGTGCGGGCGCCCACTACCACGCCATCGGCAATACAGACTCCAAGGGTGACGAACGCGTCGGCGCACACCCACACATGCTCCCCCAGCACAATGGGCTTTGCGTACAACTGAAAGTTTCGACTGTTGTAGTCGTGGGAACCGCCGCACAAATGAGCGCCCTGGGAAATGACGCTGTAGCGTCCGATGGAAATCATGGCCATGTTGTAAAGATTGGTGCCATCGGCAATACCAACATGATCACCGAGTTCAAGATTCCAGGGTGCCCACACTTTCGCGCGCGGATAAACATGTACACCTTTGCCCAGGCGTGCGCCGAACAGTCTCAGTAAGAAGGCTCTCCAGGCATGAAACGGGCGCGGACTGGGCCGAAACAGCAACACGTACACCATATTCCAGAGTTGGCGACGCACCCTGTGCACGAACGAAAACGAGGGCGAGTGATGGGGGTCATTGCCTTGAAGAATCATGGGAGGCACTCCCGCACGATCTCCAACAGACGCTGAGCCCCACGTCGAATATGAAAGCGCTCGGCGAAGCACGCTTGGGCTCGCCCGGACATTTGACCGTAGCCGGGCAAGTCGAGTCGCAACCAGCGTTGCAGGTTTTGCACGGCGCCAGCAGCAGTGTCTTCGCTGACAAACCCTACGGCGTCCTTTTCGATTTCACGCCAGATATTGACCTTGTTACTGATCAGCACCGGTTTGCCACAGGCCAGCGCCTCCGCCACGACTACGCCGAAATTTTCCTGATGTGAAGGCAGGCAAAATACCTCGGCCGCATAAAACGCCCCCCACTTTGCCTCCCCCTGCAACATGCCAGGCCACGTCACTCGATGAGCCACTCCCAAGTCCAAGGCTTGGGTCTTCAACGCCTGTACCCAGCCCCCTTGATCAGGGCCGGCCATGACCAGATGCAAACGCTCATCTTGCCCTGCGACCTGGGCAAATGCCTGCAGCAGTTGGTCGCAACCTTTCTTTTCATGGATACGACTCAAGAACAGGATCACCCGTTTGCCCTTCAACTCCGGGTGGTCATTGACGAAAGCCTGAGCCAATCGTGCATCGTCCGACGGCGGGCTGGCGGTACCGTAAGCCGTTATCGTTTCATTAGCCCGGTATAACCAGAACGACTCACGCGCACGGATTTTCTCTTCTTCACTGGTAAATACCACGCGCTTCGCATCCCTCAGCACCCGGTACTCACCCCACGGCCAATACAACCATTTCTTCAAATGCTTGAGTGGATAAGCGTGCTTAAACCAGGGATCAAGCATCCCGTGGGTATACACAATGTAGGGTCGGCCCAACTTGTTCAGCACCTGGCGAGCGACGAAACCGTGGTACTGCCATAGTCCATTGATGATGAAAAAGTCATAGTGCCGTGCGTGCTGTTCAAGCCACTGCCGAATGTTTGCGTTCAAACCGTAGCCAAATCGGCTCGGCCCCATGAAGTGCACCGTTCCCGGATAGTCGACAGCGAAATCCGCATCCAGCGTCAATACATCAACACGATGCCCGTCCTGAACGAGGACCTTGTCAATTTCCCGAGCGGCATTAATAGGACCGCCATTTTCCGGTTTAACCGAAGAGATGATTCTTAATAACTTCAAGTGCTGTCCGCTCATCCGTTGAATAGATTCAGGTCTTCTTACAAGTAGCAAGATCCAGGTAGACAGCGTTCACGCCTGACGATCAGGTATTGGCCCTGCCTTGAATAAAGTCGGCAATATGAAATTCGCACACTGACAAACAACCCACTGTTATCTCAGGGACCGCACTGAATACGCTTTCCTGCCACCGCGCCACATCAAAGAGTGCCGTGTTGGCGCGCCAGGTGATTATTAACTATTAGTGAGTAGTTAAAGCCTGCTAACGCCCGCCAGCGGCAAACTGAATACCTGCTCTCCTAGCAGGAAATTCATCAGCAAAACAACCCTCTCACTTCCCTCCATTGTCAGAAAGATCGCCTTCAACTCGGCAAAGAGGCCTTCATTAATACGCACTGTTTCCCCGGGAGTAAGGCATGCCGCTACGGGAGCATCGCTATTGCGCTCGTAAAGCTGCGCAATCAACACATCACGGACCGGCAGCGGCTTACCACCAAATGCCACAACCCGTAATACTCCACGGGTCGAACGCAGAGGCCCCCAATTGTCGTTTGAACTGACTTGGATAAATAAATAGCTGGGAAAGAGAGACTCACAAACCACCCTTCGTTGCCCTTTTAGAATCCGCTCACGCCGATGCGTGGGACGAAAACAGGTATAGCCTTGTTCGATCAGATTATTTTCAGCTCGCTCATCCTGATTCGCCTTGCATTGGACCAAATACCAGGCAGTGGAACCAACGTCCTCACTCTGGATAATCGGAATGCTTGTCGCGTCATGTGCCAACACTTTCAGCCTCCAACTAAGCAAGGTTAACGGACTTCCTGCACACTAACGTCAAAAACAACTAACTCACTTTATACCGAGCGACGCCCAAAAAAGCCATGAATGTTATTTTTTGTCAGTTGGAAACTGAAGTGTTATTTTTTGTCGAACTTTAAAAGCTGGCGAACTTCGAACAATATGGCATTAAGTACACAGGTGATATTTAGGGTTGCTGTTACGGCGCATTCAACGTTAAGCTTCTCAACGTGAATCCCTCTAAGCAAATTATTCAACTGACGCTTAAACCTTACAATACCCCTCAGCATTCTCGAATGGGTTAGTTCACCTGAGCACTTGTCTACGCGCCAAGGAGGTTGCCGTGTTTAAAAAAATTCTGGTCGTCTGCATCGGCAACATATGTCGCAGTCCTACTGCAGAAGTTTTG
Source organism: Pseudomonas gorinensis (assembly GCF_042015035.1). Classification (NCBI taxonomy): domain Bacteria; kingdom Pseudomonadati; phylum Pseudomonadota; class Gammaproteobacteria; order Pseudomonadales; family Pseudomonadaceae; genus Pseudomonas; species Pseudomonas gorinensis. Next base: position 3,119,498 of record NZ_CP167125.1, on the reverse strand, counting down.
TTACGTGAAGCCCTCGCTCGCTCCGACATCGAAGTTAGCTCGGCTGGCCTCGCCGCCCTGGACGATAACCCTATCGAGCCTACTGCGCGAATGGTCCTTGAGGAACACGGCTACGTGCCCACTGCGCACAAAGCCAGTCAACTGACCTCAGAATCGGTATGTGGGTCGGACATTATCCTGGTGATGGAGCAAGGCCATATCAAGGGTGTTTTGAACATCGCCCCCGAAGCACGGGGAAAAGTCTTCTTGCTGGGTAAATGGCAAGACAACCGCGAAATCAGAGACCCCTACCGTCAAGGGAAACCTGCTTTTGTACATGCTTATACGTTGATAGAAGAAGCCGTACAGGCATGGGCACAGCGTCTCGCACGCTGAGTGTCATTCACCACATAGTCATCAGGGCCGATAAACTAACTTATGCAACAGTCAATCGTAGTGAATGCGCAGGATTATGACGATGACGAGATTGATCTTCTCGGCATGTTCGGAACGATGATAGATCACAAATGGTTGATTATGGCAATTACCGTGATCTTTATGATCGTGGGCATTGCGTATGCGCTGTTGGCCTCGCCCATCTATCAGGCGAATGCGCTGGTGCAAGTTGAGTCCAAAAAGAATGACCTGCTCGGGTTCTCGGATGTCAGCAGTATGCTGGGTAAAGAATCTCCTTCTACCACCGAGATCGAACTGATCAGGTCGCGTGCAATTATTGGCGAGACGGTCGATAAACTACAACTTGATATTGTCATCGTTCCGAACTACTTCCCTGTGGTAGGTGAGTTCATTTCTCGCCGTTTCAAAGGGACGGCTCAGGGCGAGGTCGCCAGCCCGTGGCTGGGTATGAACAGCTTCGCGTGGGGCGGAGAGTCTCTTAAGGTGTCTCAACTCAACCTGCCGGAAAGTCTACTCGGTAAAAAACTGACCCTCGTCGCCGGCGACAGTGGGGATTACGTACTGCTCGACGAAGACGGCAATCTGTTGGTGGAGGGCGAGAGGGGGCAAGCAGTCAATCAGCGGGGGATTAAACTTCAAATTGATGAACTGCGCGCGAATCCAGGAACGAAGTTCAGCGTTGTCCGCAACCCTCGTCTGAACAGCATTTTGGAATATCAAGACGCCTTGGATGTGCTTGAACGCGGGAAAGAATCAGGCATTCTCAATCTTTCACTGGAAAGTAAAGACGCGAGAAAATCGGTAAAGATACTAAATACCATTGCTGAGCTTTATGTACGCCAAAACGTGCAACGCACCTCGGCAGAGGCTGCTCAAAGCCTGGACTTTTTGAGAGAAAAGCTCCCAGAGATCAAAAAAGATCTGGAGAAAGCCGGGAATGCGCTGAACCAATACCAGACACGTAACAAGTCCGTGGACATCAGTCTGGAAACCAAGTCGATCCTTGAGCAGATGGTCAATTTGGATACCAACATATCCAACATGAAACTCCAGCAAGCGGAGATGGATAGAAAGTTTACCCCTGAACACCCCGCTTACCGCGCTCTTTTGACGCAGATCGGTGAGTTGACCGAAAAACAAAAGATGCTGGAGAGAAAAGTTACCAGCCTACCCGCCACCCAGCAGGAATTACTCAGCCTCACTCGCGATGTTGAGGTTGGCACTGAGGTCTACACACAGCTGTTGAATAAATCCCAGGAACTTGACGTCATGCGGGCGGGCACCGTCGGAAACGTGCGCTTGATCGATACTGCGGATGTGAATATTCAGAAGCCCGTCAAACCCAAGAAATTCTTGATCGTACTGGGCGCTACCCTATTCGGCGGTTTCTTCGCTGTGGCCCTGGTGTTATTTCGAAAAACATTGAACAAAGGGTTGGAAAACCCGGATGCGATCGAGCAATTAGGCTTGCCAGTGTATGCCTCTATTCCCTACAGCGTGTTGCAGGAATCCGAGGAAGCAAAGACCCATCGAGGTCAGGGCCTTTACAAGGCTGCCGCTTTGCTCACCCTGTCTCATCCTACCGACCTGGCGATTGAAGCGCTGCGCAGTCTGCGCACCAGCCTGCACTTTGCAATGCTGGAAGCACCTAACAACCGTTTGATGATCTCCGGTCCCAGCCCGCTGGTGGGGAAAACGTTTGTCTCGGCAAACCTCGCCGCGGTGATCGCGCAGTCAGGGCAGAGGGTCTTGTTGATCGATGTGGATATGCGAAAAGGCTATTTGCATAAAGTACTGGGAACGCCGGCAGAAAATGGGCTGTCCGACTTGCTGGTTAAACGCTGTGATCTCATCACCGCCATACACAAAACGGATATCGAAAACTTCGATATCATCGGACGAGGGCAAATCCCTCCCAATCCGTCGGAACTGTTGATGCACTTCAACTTCAGTGAATTGTTAGATCAAGTCAGTGCCCTTTACGACCTCGTAATTCTTGATACACCGCCACTATTGGCAGTGACAGACGCCGCCATTGTTGGACGCCAGGCCGGTACCAGCTTGATTGTTACGCGCTTTGGCATGAGCCCGGCCCGTGAAATTGAATTGACTATGCGTCGTTTCTCTCAAAATGGCATACACCTGAAAGGTGCCATCTTTAACGGAGTTGAAAGACGAGCGTCGGCAGCTTATGGTTATTCAAACTACGGCTACTATCACTATGACTATAAGTCCGACAAGGCTTAAAGCGCCACCCACTGCAGGTGATTCGATTTTTCCAGTTTCACCGTGTATTCAGTAAGCGCCTACTGAGCCTCTATCGGCTTGGATGCAATTAACTAATCAATCGATATCGCTCTCAGGGACTAGCAGAACATCCTGGGGCGGTAGCGTGCCCAACACATTAACTTTTCGCACTTAAATACTTCCATAGAGAATCGACATGAAAGTCACCGTTTTCGGCATTGGTTACGTAGGGTTGGTCCAAGGCGCGGTCCTGGCCGAAGTCGGTCACGAGGTCGTCTGCGTTGATATTGATGCTGATAAGGTCCAACAACTCAAGCAGGGGCACGTACCGATCTACGAGCCGGGCTTGGAAACCTTGGTAAAAGAAAATTACGCAGCGGGTCGTCTCACTTTCACCACAGATGCAGCCTCAGCCGTGAAACATGGTGATGTGCAGTTTATTGCCGTTGGGACGCCACCGGATGAAGACGGATCGGCCGATTTGAAGTACGTGCTCGGCGTCGCCGAAACAATCGCCCAGTACATGGAAAGCCATAAGACAATCATTGACAAATCCACCGTGCCCGTAGGAACGGCCGACAAGGTCAATAGGCGTATCGTGGAAGTCCTTGCTCAGCGAGGACGTGAAGAACTGACATTCGAGGTCGTGTCAAATCCCGAGTTTCTCAAGGAAGGCTCCGCAGTCGCAGACTGTATGCGCCCTGACCGCATTGTCATCGGCACTGACAGTGCATATGCCGAGGAGGTCATACGTGAACTGTATGCACCGTTCAACCGCAACCATGAAAAAATTATTGTCATGGATGTACGGAGTGCCGAACTCACGAAATACGCGGCCAATTGCATGCTTGCCACCAAAATTAGCTTTATGAACGAAATGGCTAACCTTGCGGCGATGCTCGGCGCGGACATCGAGATGGTTCGCCAAGGCATAGGTGCTGATCCCCGTATCGGCTACCACTTCATCTACCCTGGTGTCGGTTACGGCGGATCGTGCTTTCCGAAAGATGTACAAGCGCTGATTCGCACAGCCAGCAGCGTCAATTTCGATGCCAGCATCTTGAAAGCAGTTGAACACCGGAATAATGAACAAAAAACCCTCCAGTTCAAACAAATCCATAAGCATTTTTCGGGTGATCTGGTGGGTAAGACATTCGCTGTCTGGGGCCTGAGTTTCAAGCCCAACACTGATGATATGCGTGAGGCCCCCAGCCGAGTACTTATTGAAGCGCTATGGGACGCGGGAGCCAAGGTTAGTGTCTACGATCCGGAAGCCATGGAAGAAACCCAGCGTATCTATGGCGTCCGTGACGATCTGAATTTGTGTGGCACCAAGGAAACGGCACTGAAAGATGCAGAGGCACTGGTGATTGTTACCGACTGGCCAGCGTTCAAAGCACCGGACTTCGAGTTCATCAAACAGCAGCTCCACCAGCCCGTGATTTTCGATGGTCGTAACTTGTATGAGCCCGCACGAATGAAAAAGAAAGGCATCACTCATTACTCCATCGGGCGATAAGTAAATCAGGCCTACAGCCCCCTCGAACGATCGAATTCACCATTGACACAAGCCCCCTGCCCCACCCAAACCAGAGATCTTATGCTGTGCGTCTAGATAATCGACTTCGAAGGCTGGTCAAGAATATTTTTGGGTCCGCGGCCGCCCGATTATTTAATCTGTTGATTGTAATGGCTCTTATCCCGCTCACTATTAACGCGCTGAGCGTGGTTGATTATGCATTTCTGTCAATGGCGATATCGTTATCAGTACTGTCCGCCTACGCAGACTTTGGTATTGGCTTGGCCATTGTCAACACCCTTGCGGGAGAGAGCAAAGATTCAGTGTCCGAAGGCTCACGCAAAGCGGTTTCGGTGGTCTGGTTTACATTACTGACGATTGCATGCGTGGCCCTGATCGTGACGGGCGGGTTAGCACTGTGGGTCTACCACTACGCGCCCATCGCTGACATTGCACGCTATCAGGCGATGTTGTTGGGTTCCGCCTGCGTCTTCGTGGGTTTGCCATCAGGGCTCATCCAACGGATTTTGTTCGCACGTCACCGTACGACGGAGGCTAATGCCTGGACCACCAGTGGACGCCTGCTGTCCCTGCTGTTTGTATGGGCTGTGGTAGAGAGCGGAGCCGCAAACTTGTCACTGCTCGTCTTCGGGGTGATTGGCGTACCGGTGATCATTGGCTGGGTTTCAGTGCTGGTGGTATTTCGTAGAAGCAGCATGAAACTGTTGGTGCCTCGATTTAAATATTATGACCACACCCTTTTAAAACCTTACTTGATAACGGGGCTGTCATTTTTGATTCTGCAGGTCGTTCCGTACGCGGAAGTAGGCATAAATACCTTACTGGCCGGCAGTTTGATCGGCATCGACATCGTCCCCTCGCTGGACGTGTACACCCGGCTGTATACCTATGTACCCGCCCTCGTCTCCATTGCGCTATTTCCCCTCTGGCCAGAAATTGCCAACGCAAAAGCGGAAGGGAATGGCGCCTGGATTCTAAAGATCACCCGCTGGGCTTATTACCTTACAGGGACGCTGGCGTTCATCATCAGCTTGGTTCTTTTGCTCTTCGGGGAACGACTGGTCAACGTGTGGACCCACCAAAACCTGACACTTCCTTCCCCCGTGCTGACCGGCATGGCGGTGTTCGCAGTACTCACGTGCATAGGCACTGTACAGTCGATGGTATTAAACGGTGCGGGTGTCATCAAGCAGCAGGTACAGCTCTACATCGTGTACTTATTCATTTTATTCACGGCAAAAGTATTAGCCACCTCTACACTGGGATTAGTCGGAATGATCTGGTCATTGAATGCTTGCCAGGTACTCAGGCTGGTGGTCGGAGGAAGCCTTCTCAGAAGCCACATCAAACTGACGCTCCCGAAAAATTTGCAGACAACCTGTCCTTAGCTAATAAAAAATCGCGATCGGGCTTCTCTAAAGTGGATCAACGCTCGTCGGCTTATTTATTAGATAGTGAGCGTAAACAAACTCACGACACCTTTTTCAATGGACAGCCTCGCGCAACTACCGCGCCACCTTATTGTGACTGGGACTATTCGCATGCCCGATCTTTATCCTCTACCAGGTCGACCCACGGTGCTACCTTCGCTTAAAAAAACTATCGACCTGAAAAGATCTCGACTGAAAATGGCACTCCGTTTGACGCCATTATTCATCGGTTTTTTCTCCAGCCAGAAATTGTCCTTCGGCGGTGAGATTTATGCAGGAGAGATCCTTGCGCTCATTTATCTGGCGTTGAACCTGGGCCGGCTTAAGCTGGGAAAGGGTATTGGCACACTTGTTGTATTCGGTATGATTTGGACCATTTGCCAATTTATTTCCGATCAAGTCAATCAATCCGAAACCGTAGACTCGGTTAAAGGTATTGGCGCGCCCGTTATCTTTCTGTGTACGTTCGTGGCCTTATCGACATATTTTGATCGTGACATCCGGCGCATGCCATCTTTTTTAATCGGTGCCTATCTCGGCGCTATCCCTCAATTTATTTTATTTCCCAGTGAGTACTTCCTGGGCAATGCTTGGAAATGGGGGATAGGGCAACTGGTCATCGCACTCTTTGCCACGATTTACACTTTTTTCATTGCGCGGAAAAAAAATGCCCATCTCATCCTGTTGATATCGATTTTTTCAATCTTCAGTTTTTTTAACGATTCACGCAGCATGGCCATTTTTCCACTTCTCGCGGTCACCGCTTATACACTGCTCAGTCGAAAACGTCTTGCAGCAGCCCTCAACAGTATGAAAGGACCATTTGCCGCGACTAAAATGCTTTTTTTTATTTTTGCATTCCTTCTATTAATCAATGCCGTCTTTACCTCGATTTTTTCATCAGACTGGTTCCTGGATAAACTGCCCGAAGAGTCGGCGAAGAAATTTCAGATTCAGGCCAGTGGTGAATATGGCGCTCTGCTCGGGGGGCGCAGTGAAATGCTTGTGTCTGTGGGTGCTTTCCTCGACAAACCCTTATTGGGACATGGCTCATGGGCAAAAGACACAGGGGGTTATCAGGACAAACTGACCGCGCTTAAATTTGCATTGGGCTATTCGGAAAAAGACGAAGCAAACTACAACACGGATCTCATACCGGTTCATTCCTACCTCATGGGTGGACTGGTCTGGGCTGGCGTTGGCGGTGGTCTTTTCTGGATAGTCATGAGTCGCTGGTTATTAATCGAGTTTATTAAAAACTTCAGATTTCTCGGATTTTATTTCTATAACGGCATCATAGAGTTGTTCTGGAATATTATGTTCTCACCCTTTGGTGCGAGTGCACGGTGGAGTACTGTCATATTCATTGCTGCGCTCTACTGCTACTCAAGACACCTGTCAAAGCACGGAAAACCACATTGAAAATCTCAATTGTCACCATTTCATTTAACCAGGCTGACTATCTAAAAAAATGCATAGACTCAGTCCTGTCACAACATTTCAACGACCTCGAATATATTGTCGTTGACCCTGGCAGCACTGACGGTAGTCGAGAAATAATCGAGTCGTATGGGGATCGATTAATTAAGGTTTTCGAAAAAGATACTGGTGCCGCCGACGGCCTTAACAAAGGATTTTCACGCGCCACTGGCGATATTTTCGGCTTTATCAACTCCGACGATGAGTTGCTTCCTGAGGCGTTGGAAAAAGTCGCTGAAGCTTTCCGGACAAACACTCAAACCAGCGTTATTTCTGGTTGTGGTTACTTTGTTGATGCCTCTGGCGCGTTTATAAAATCAATTACGCCATCGAAATTTACGGCTTGGCGGTACGCGTATGGCGCAGTTTCAGTCTTTCAACAAGGCACTTTTTTTCGTAGCGAATGGTTTAGAAAGGTAGGCGGCTTCAATACCGAAAATCGTACATGCTGGGATGGCGAACTATTTTTAGAGATGGCACTGGCAGGCGCCAGTTTCAACACCATGGGTGAAGACTTGGCTATTTTTCGCTTGCATGACGCCTCCATCACTGGGAGCGGGCGCCTGAATGAATTGTATGCGAGGGACGCTGATCGTCTTTTCCGCTCAGCGCTCAAACGGCCACGGTCCGAACGAGACCGTTACATTGCGATTCTGGCAAGGCTGCGCAAATGGCTTCTTGAGCCTTCATGGCTGATACGACGTATAGCCCGACTCCGATAGTTGCAGGATAACTTGATATGCATACCGATTCCCCCGCCCTTCGAAGACTGGTTATCTGGGAGCCGTCACTGTCCCCGCACAAGGCAGATTTCTTCACGGCACTGGCACGCTTGAACCCTCAACTGGAGTTGATTTGCTGTGCCGATAAAGAACTCTCTGAGAGTCGTCGCGCGCTCGGCTGGAGTGTTCCTGACCCAATAGGCTACACAACACTCGTTGCCCCCAATCTCCAAACTATCGAATCGTTAGTGGCAGAGTCCGTTTCAAGTTCGCTGCACATCTTTTCAGGGATAAGGTGGGTTCCAACGATCCTCAAAGGACTGACATCCATTAAAGCCAATAAAGCGCGCTATGCCATTATGTCTGAACCACGCGTCGCCTCAGGCTGGTCTGGTGCATTGCGGTGGCTGCAGTCCTGGGGCGAGGAACGCTATCACCGTCGCCACGCTGCGTTCATCCTGGCCATCGGTCGTAATGGACCACCGTGGTTTACATCGATTGGCTATCCTGCGGAAAAAGTCATTCCATTTGCTTACTTCATATCCCCTCCGATCGTGAAGTCCCATATACCGCCGCCTACCGAAAAACTCCGCATCGGCTACTTGGGACGTTTGGTGAAGTCAAAAGGTATATTTGATGTGGTGGACGCGCTGGCACAATTGAACGGCCGCGTAACGTTCGATATTGCCGGTGGCGGCCCCGAAGCAGAAGCAATGAAAGCCCACTGTATTTCAGCCGGCGTCGAAGCGACATTCCGGGGCGTATTGCCCATGAGCGAAATTAATTGTTTTTTCCGTCAGATCGATGTCCTGATATTAGCCTCTACCACGTCCGATGACGGGTGGGGTGTTGTTGTCAGCGAAGCCCTCATGTGCGGGGTCGCCGTTGTGGCCACCACAACCGTCGGCGCCTCGATAGTCCTGGACCGAAGTCTCTTTGGTCGCTGCGTTCCACCCAATAACCCTACTGCGATTGCCGATGCCATTGAACAGCTAAGAGACACAGGCGAACTAAAACCTGCCAAGAGAACGCTACGCACTACAACGGCAGTGAACATTCTCTCAGCGTATGCGGGTGCTGAATATCTCATGCAGGTGATTTCATGGAGTGACGGTCACGGTGCTCGACCGCAGGCTTTTTACCAGAAACATGACAAATGCAGTTAGTGGCCCCCCTCTCTCCTCAGTCGAGGACTCTTAACGTTCCGCCAGGTAATAACGGGCTAAAAACCTCAACCAACACGTGATAAAAACTCAATCCAGCCTGTTAGTTTTTGTCGAATTAAAACCGTCGCCGGCGATCAGGACTATGCGTATCGTCGCCACATCCACCGACTATAAGTGCATCGTTTCGCCTCGTGAAATTGGGCACACGATCAAGACCCATTAATGATCGAGCAGACAGTATGAACAATGCTTTTTTGATCGTTACTGCATATAGTATTTCCCTGCTTTTTTTAAGCGTGTCCTTTGCGCGTCTCAACCTCTTGACCGAGCATACCTTCTTGAGGTCTTCGCCCATTGATGCCCTTCGCGGACTGCTGGCCACGTCTGTGGTTTGTCATCATTTTGTTGTGACCTACCACTGGAAGGTCAGTGGGGTTTGGGAGCGTCCACAAAGTGCCATTTTAAATAATATGGGGGTGGTGCCAGTTTCGCTTTTCTTCATGATAACCGGCTTTCTATTTTTTGGAAAAATATACCAAAAAAATCCGCAGTGGAACCTTCTACTGAGGTCAAGAATTCAAAGAGTGATGCCACTTTATATATTTGTCGTCCTCATGGTCTTTGTCATTAGTCTTATGAAAACCGGTTTTGTTTTTGATGCCGACACCAAGGGACTCATAAAAGGCCTGGTGAGCTGGGGGCTTTTTGTCGGTTCGTCTTTTAATGGGTCGCCAGACAGCGTTCATATGACATCCGGCGCGCATTGGACACTCCGATATGAATGGCTTTTTTATTTATCTCTTCCCGCAGTGGCTGCTATTTTCAATAGGCGCTGGTACGGCAAATATCTCGCCTTATCAGTAACGGTAATGATAGTGGCGATCCCAGGCATTTACCTCGGCTTGGTAGTTCCTAAATTAGCCCTGCTATTCTTTATTGGTTTTATTCCCGCAATCATAAATATAAATTTTCCGGCGTTTTCGTCGTTTGCCAAATCGAGGACGGCGTCTGTTGTGGTTTTAGCTTTTATCGCCTCTGGGATGTTTATTGACCAAGGATATTCTATTTTCCAGATGCTGCTACTGGGTATCCCCTTCATCATGATTGCCCTTGGCAATACTATCTTTGGTGTACTGGAAAGCAAGGGGCTCAAGACCCTGGGCGAAGTGAGCTATAGTATCTACCTGATTCACGGACTGATTCTTTATATGCTGTTTTCAGTATTTAACGTATTTTCCTTCGAGAAGGGCAGCGCACTTCAATATATCGCATCATTACCGATTGTACTTGCGCTGGTCTCAGCTGTTTCCGTTTTGACTTTTTCCGCGATAGAAAAGCCATTTATCTTTGTAAGGGATAAAAAGCTCACAGCACTCCCCTGATGCGATCAGTTTATTGACTGGCTGTATGGACCTTCCTGCAAGTTGGGCGCGACAGCAAAATTGGCTGCTGACGTGCCCCAAACAACTATTGGCCACCCCTTCATGATCAGCGATTACTCATGCTCTGGGCCCTTTCGGTGGAGCCTGGGCTTATTGAACAACGCAACGGAGTACCCTCATGAAAAGTCCAAAGTTATTGGTAGAGCGCATCGGCCTATTTCCTTCTTCAGGGAATATACATATCGAGGTGAATAACTCGACCCGTGTCCTCGAACGCATGCAGGTGCTGTACGCCGACCACTCCCTGGACAGCGATGACTCCGGCGCCGGGCTGTCCATGGTTTTCGCCGACTGGCGTTTCAAGCTGCAGGTCAGTGATGCACTGTCGGTGTGCCTGTGCGTGGAAAGCCGTGGCGACAGCCAGTTCATGCAGGTCAAGACCGATGAGTTGCTGGCTAATATCTCCGGCACCGAGGAGCGGCCATGAACCTGTGGGAGGACCTGCGCCGTAGCCATGCCCTGAGAAAACTCACGGGCATTTTCGAAGGGCTTGTGGAGCCAGCAGTCGGCGCTCAGTACCAGCAGAACACCCGGGCAATAGGCTACTGGCTGGACCAGTTGCAAGGCAGCTCACCCCAGCAAATCACCCATGCGCTGCTCAAGCAGATGCAGGGTGCACAACGTCGGGGCGATATGCGGCAGTTCAATGCGCAAACGGTGCTGCTGGAACTGATGGTGGAGAGCAACCGCGCCCTGGACCTGGCGACCTATTCGGCCTTGCCACGCGCGGCGCCCAGACGCCAGGCCGGTTCCTGATGGGCTTGTTCGGCCCCTGAAAGGCTCACGGCAACGCGGTTGAGCAGCAACTCCGCGTTATATTTGGGCACCAGCGCACAGGCCAGCAAAAACACCAGCCCACCGCTCATGAACGAGGGGGATACCTTGACGTTGGCGGTATCAATACGCCAGAGAAAGGTAATCGCGGCGACGGCGCCCAGTGCGGCACCGGCCAGGGCTTCATTCAGTGGGTGTATATAGGGAGCGACACAATAAGCACTGAACCCGATACTTAGCGTGAGCGCCACACACGCCGCCGGCCAGCGCCACGCCAAATTGAACTGGCGCGCCAACATACTTGTTGCCACCGTCACCATTAAACAGGTGTTCATGGCATGGCCGCTTATTACTGCAATGTCCACGTGCTGGAAAGATAAACCCCACCCTTTGAACATTAACTTACTAGCCGCCACAATCGAATAAGTCACACCGACCGTCATGACCCACGCCCGAAGCGCCCAAGGGGAGGAATACCTTAACCAGACAGCAATCACCACCGCGGCCGGAATCATGACGGTGATACCGCCATATTGCGCAAGTTCTGCCCGCATCAATGCTCAACCTTCGAGGTGCCGTTTTCGGCGCCCATCAGACCTTAGCCCTGGGCAAAATACAACGTTATCTAACGTCAGCCTTACTCACAAAATGCAATTTACTGATCAAACAACTAAACTATGATTCTATATTTTAATAATTAGAATAGAACCAAACGGCATTTTACACAGGCTTTGGCTGGCCCTACCGTGTATGAACATAACCGACCCCCTGCCCGGTGGAGGTGTTAACCCCGTACTCGACAAGGACAGACCATGAGCATTGAATTCATCGGCTATATCGGTGGCCATCACGCATCCGAGATCCACCCGCGCAGCGGCCCGACCCTGCAACCGGACTACGTGGAGACCGTGGCCCGGGCCCACGAAGAGGCCGGCTTCGACCGCGCCCTGGTGGCCTTCCACTCCAACAGCCCGGACAGCACGCTGATCGCCTCCCATGCGGCCAGCGTGACGAAAAAACTGCAATTCCTGATTGCCCACCGCCCCGGTTTTGCCCAACCGACCCTGGCAGCGCGCCAGTTCGCCACCCTGGATGTGTTCAACGGCGGGCGTACCGCCGTGCATATCATCACCGGGGGTGACGACCGCGAACTGCGCGCCGACGGCAGCCATATCGGCAAAGACGAACGCTACGCGCGCACGGACGAATACCTGAGCGTGGTGCGCCAGGAATGGACCAGCGAACAGCCCTTCGACTTCGCCGGCACTTACTACCAGGTGGAGGGCGCGCATTCTGCGGTGAAGTCACCGCAACAGCCGCATATCCCACTGTACTTTGGCGGCTCCTCCAAGGCCGCGATTGAAGTGGCAGGCAAGCATGCCGATGTGTACGCGTTGTGGGGCGAGACCTATGAGCAAGTGCGTGAAATCGTGACCCAGGTGCGGGCTGAAGCGGCCAGGCACGGGCGCACGATTCGCTTCAGCCTGTCGTTGCGGCCGATCCTCGCCGAGACCGAGGAACTGGCGTGGGCGCGGGCCGAGAGCATCTTGCAGCAGGCGACGGCGCTGGCGCAGAAGAACGGTTTTGTGCGGCGTGAACCGCCAAACGAAGGTTCACGCCGCTTGCTCGCGGCGGCGGCGCAGGGGGCGCGACTGGATAAGCGTTTGTGGACCGGGATTGCTGGGTTGCTGGGGGCACAAGGTAACTCCACCTCGTTGGTGGGCACCGCCGAGCAAGTTGCGGAGGCATTGGTAGATTATTACGACCTCGGCATCACCACCTTCCTGATTCGTGGGTTTGATCCGCTCGACGATGCGATCGACTATGGCAAGCGGTTGATCCCCCTCACCCGCCAGCTGATTGCTGAACGCGAGCAGAAAGTCGCCTGACAACCACTACAAAACCAAGGTGGGAGGGGCGGTGCGACGATTCGACTTGCCCCCCGATAGCAGTGGGTCAGTAACAGATGAGCTGACTGATACACCGCCATCGGGGGCAAGTCGAATCGTCGCACCGCCCCTCCCACACTTTGATCTTCACCGAGCTCCGGATCAGTTCTTATAGTCGGTATCGTTGCGCTCCAACTGCCGAATCAGCGCATTCCAATGCCGCGCCACACCCGGCCCCTCGCCGCTGGCAAACGCCTTGGCCTGTTGCTCGACCTTCGCCACCACTTCAGCCGGTGGGAAGATCAACTCCGCATTCCCCGCTGCCTGCGCCGCGACCTGGATATTGCACGCGCGCTCCAGCTGTTGCAGCTGTTGAAACGCATGTTCAACGCTGACACCCGCGGTCAGCAGCCCATGGTTACGCAGGATCATCACGCTCTTGTCGCCCAGGTCGGCCACCAGGCGCTCACGTTCGTCGAGGTCGAGGGCCACGCCTTCGTAACCGTGGTAAGCCACACGCCCCGAGAAGCCGATGGAGTGCTGGGAGATCGGCAACAAGCCGTCCTTCTGCGCCGACACCGCAATGCCGTCGCGGGTATGGGTATGCAACACGGCGTGCAGGTCGTGGCGTGCGCCGTGGATGGCACTGTGGATCACATAGCCGGCGTAGTTGATGCCCAAGCCGGTAGGGTCGTCGACGATGGTGCCGTCGAGGTCGACCTTGACCAGGTTGGAGGCACTGATTTCATCGAACAATAGCCCGAAGGCGTTGATCAGGAAGTGCTCGTGCGGCCCAGGTACACGGGCGGAGAAGTGGGTGTAGATGTGGTCGGTCCACTTGTACACGGCCGCCAGCCGGTAAGCGGCGGCCAGTTTGACGCGCACGTCCCATTCTTCGGGAGTGACACGCTGGCGAACATGGTTGGAAACGCTGGAAATCGGGGTGACGCTGCTCATGGCAAAACTTCCTGGATGGCCTTAAGGACTTCCAAGCAAGCCTAGGGGATGGAAAAAAATAATAAAAAGCACATTTTAATCTAAGCTAATTATTATTTTTTTTCATAACACCCACACCACCAACACAAAGCCCCCTCCCACATTTTTGATCTCTATACACCCAGTCAAACCGGAGCTGTTGCCCAAGGCAGTGAATGCCAAGAATGCCTTGAAGGCTTGCACAGTCCAAATGTGGGAGGGGGCTTGCCCCGGTACAAACCGGGGACATCGTTTACATTTCTAACCGGGGACATGGTTTACAGGTTAATACGCATGATCAGGAGGTAGCTGATCATGCCCTGGAACCAAGAGTCCCCCATGAATCAACGAATCAAGCTGGTTGCTAACTGGCTTTCTGGCAACTACACAAAAGCCCAGCTGGCGCGTCGTTTCAACGTGAGCCGGCCTACGGTAGACAAATGGATTGCTCGGTATGATGGCGATTTAAAGTCGTTGTCCGAGCTTTCCCGACGACCTCATCACAGTCCCAACAAGACCGACGATGAGATCTTGGCCCGTGTAGTGGCCATGAAGGAAGCTCACGATAAGTGGGGACCTAAGAAGCTTATCGAGCTACTGCGAATCGAGGATCCCTCCATCGCATGGCCCTCTGCGAGTACAGCAGGCCAATGGCTGGATCGGCTTGGACTGGTCAGCAAACGGCGGTTCAAGCGTCGGCACGGTACCTCCCATATTGAAATGCGAGAGGCCAATGACCCCAACAAAACCTGGTGCGTGGACTACAAAGGGCAATTCAAGATGCTCAACGCCCAGATGTGCTTCCCGCTGACTGTTACAGACCATGCATCCCGTTTGATTCTGGCTTGCAGGGCTCATCCTAAAATCATGACCCAGCCTGTAAAACAAACCTTTGAGCGGCTTTTTCAGGATTACGGCATGCCGGAAGTCATTCGTTCTGACAATGGCGTTCCCTTCGCCTCTCCTGGCTTGGCGAGAATGTCCACACTGGCCGTTTGGTGGATCCGTTTAGGTATCTATCCCGAGCGCACCATACCAGGAAGACCTGCCCAGAATGGTCGACACGAACGAATGCATCGCAGCCTGAAACTTGAGCTACCGCTAGGGAACAACTTGGTCGAGCAGCAGCTTTTGTTGGAACATTTCCGACATGAGTTCAATTACGTACGCCCTCATGAAGCGCTTGGTATGAAGCGCCCGGGAGAGGTGTACGTACCATCTACCCGACTGTACCCAGGATGCTTGCCCGATGTGGAGTATCCGGCAGAAATGCGGGTGCGAAGCGTCAGGCAGGATGGATCGATCAAGTGGAATGGCAAGTTGGTATTTGTCAGCGAGGCCCTATCCGGAGAAAGGATAGGGCTTAAAGAAGCTGAGGATGATGCCTGGGATTTGTACCTGTGTGACTATCCCTTGGGGAGGCTTGGACGAGGTACGACCCGCGTCCAAGCCTCAAATGTGTAAACGATGTCCCCGGTTTCAGATGTAAACGATGTCTACGGTTCTACACCCCGATGGCAGTGGGTCAGCGACAGACGAGCTGACTGATACACCGCAATCAGGGGCAAGCCCCCTCCCACATGGATCAGGCTGCGTTGCGGATCTTATGCAGGGACGCCGCCACCAGTTTGCCAAACGCGTCCACCGGCCCCTGCAAGTTACCGAGGAAGTGCGGGTAGATCAGCCACAAATCCATCACCGGCTTGAAATCCTTGAGCGGCATCACCGCCAGTTGCTCGCGGTGGGCACTGCGCTCCAGCAAGGGCCGCGGCACCAGGCCCAAGCCCAAGCCGTCAGCCACCAGGCCCAGTTGCAACTCAGTGCCGAACGTCTCCAGGTTGACCCGCAGGGCCAGGCCTTGATCGGACAAGGTGCGCTGCAAACCGGCGCGGAAACCGCAGCCATCCGGGTTGAGGATCCAACCGTTCTGGTACACGTCCGCCAGCTTGCAGGGCTTCTTCGGCAGTTGGGCCTTGGCGCAGACCACCACCAATTCCATCTTGCCGATGGACTCGCCGACCACGTTGTCCGGGAAAATCTTGCCCGCCGGAAACAGGGCCGCCGCCGCGTCCAACTCACCGCGCTCGATCTTGCCCACCAGTTGGCTGCCCCAGCCAGTGGCGACCTGGGCGCGCAAGTCGGGGTATTCGCTGCGCAGGTGCTTGAGTGCATCGAGCAGCACCACGTCACCAATGGTCTGCGGCACGCCCAGGCGTAACAGGCCGGTGGGCGGTGCGTCGGTGGCGACCAATTCGCGCAGGGCGTCCATCTCGCGCAGGATCAACCGGCACTGTTCATAGACGCGGGTGCCGATCAACGTAGGCTTGAGCGGCTTGGTGTTGCGGTCGAACAACTCCACGCCCAGCGCCTGCTCGAAGTTCTGCACGCGGCGGGTGATGGCCGGCTGGGTCAGTTGCAACGACTCGGCGGCATGGCTGATGGACTGGCAACGAATCACTTCGACAAAGGCATCGATATCGTCAATTTTCATTTGGGCCGCACATAGAGAACAGTCATTAAGATGTGTGCAAAGCATAGTTGCAGGACGATTATCTGGATAGCCCAGCGTGTGATCGATAACGTCTAACGCTATTCAGACCGGTTCTAAATTACCTGCAGCTATAAGCTAATCATTAAAAAATAGCATATTAACTATAAACATTATGCTTATATAAACCCATCAACCCATTCCTATCAAACGTATCCGATGGAATTGTCATGACCCAAGCCAAGCACCCCGAGAGACTCAGAGCCTTCATAGGCGCCCTGGCGGAATTGATCGACGGCAATCCACGCGAAGGCGACCTGTTGCACCGTGGCGGCAAGCTGCTGGCGCAACTGGTCAGCCATGACGACTGGCTCCCCGATGAGTTCGCCCAACCCGACCCCGAGCGCTATCAGCAATTTTTGCTGCACGCCGATTCGCGCCAGCGGTTCAGCATCGTCAGTTTTGTGTGGGGGCCGGGGCAAAGCACGCCGATTCATGACCATCGGGTGTGGGGGCTGATCGGCATGTTGCGCGGTGCGGAGTTTTCCCAGGGCTTTCAGCGCGCGCCCGACGGGCGCCTGGTCGCCGAAGGCAAGCCGGTCCAGTTGGTGCCGGGCCAGGTCGAGGCGGTATCGCCCAAGATCGGCGACATCCATCAAGTCAGCAATGCCCACAGCGACCAAGTGTCGATCAGCATTCATGTGTACGGCGCCAATATCGGTGCCGTGCGCCGCGCGGTGTACCAGCCCGACGGCAGCGAGAAACTGTTTATCTCCGGCTATTCCAATGCCTTCCTCCCGAATATCTGGGATTTGTCCAAAGAAAAGAGCCCCGCCCTATGAGCACCGTATCCACCCGCAGCTACGCCCAGATTCGCCAGGCCCTGTTGGACCGTGAAGAAGTCGCCCTGGTAGACGTGCGCGAAGAAGCACCGTTTGCCGAATCCCACCCCCTGTTCGCCGCGAATATCCCGCTGTCGAAGCTGGAGCTTGAGGTGTACTCGCGCATTCCGCGCCGGGATACCCAGGTCACCGTCTACGACAACGGTGAAGGGCTGGCCGCCCGCGCGGCCGAACGTTTGCTCGCGCTGGGCTATACCCAGGTCAGCCTGCTCGAGGGTGGGCTCGACGGTTGGCGCAAGGCCGGTGGCGAGCTGTTTATCGACGTCAACGTGCCGAGCAAGGCGTTTGGCGAGCTGGTCGAAAGTGAGCGTCACACGCCGTCCCTGGCCGCTGAAGACGTGCAGGCGCTGCTCGACAGCCAAGCCGATGTGGTGGTGCTCGACGCGCGCCGTTTTGATGAATACCAGACCATGAGCATCCCCACCGGCATCAGCGTGCCGGGTGCCGAACTGGTGTTGCGCGTCCGTGAGCTGGCGCCGGACCCGGCCACCCGCATCATCGTCAACTGCGCCGGACGCACCCGCAGCATTATCGGCACGCAGTCACTGATCAATGCCGGCGTGGCCAACCCGGTCTCGGCCCTGCGCAACGGCACCATCGGCTGGACGTTGGCCGGGCAGAAGCTCGCCCATGGTCAGTCGCGACGCTTTGCCCCGACCTCGGAAGCCCACCGCCAGGTCGCCGCCGCGGATGCGCGGCGTGTGGCTGACAAGGCCCGCGTCGGCCGCGCCACCCTCGCCGACCTGCAGCGCTGGCAACAGCAGGCGTCCCGTACCACCTACTTGTTCGATGTGCGCACCCCGGAGGAATTCGAAGCCGGCCACCTGCGCGGCGCGCGCTCGACCCCGGGTGGGCAGTTGGTGCAGGAAACCGATCACGTTGCCAGCGTGCGCGGTGCACGCCTGGTACTGGTCGATGATGACGGTGTGCGCGCCAATATGTCGGCTTCATGGCTGGCCCAACTGGGCTGGGAAGTGCATGTGCTGGACGGCCTGCAAGCCGCAGATTTCAGCGAGCATGGCGCCTGGGTCGCGCCGGTGCCCGCACCGCCCCAGGCCGAACTGATCAGCCCGCACACCCTCGCCGAGTGGCTGGCCCATGGCGACACGGCGGTACTGGATTTCACCGCCAGCGCCAACTACGTCAAACGCCATATCCCTGGTGCCTGGTGGGCCTTGCGCGCGCAACTGCCCCAGGCGCTGGCCAAGGTGCCGGCCGCCCAGCGCTACGTGCTGACCTGCGGCAGCAGCCAACTGGCGCGCCTGGCCGTGGCCGAAGTCGAAGCCATCACCGGCAAGCAAGTGTTCCTGCTGCAAGACGGCACCGCTGGCTGGATCAACGCGCAACTGCCGCTGGAAGAAGGTGAAACCCACCTGGCCTCACCGCGTATCGACCGCTACCGCCGCCCTTACGAAGGCACGGACAACCCCAAGGAAGCCATGCAGGCCTACCTGGACTGGGAGTTCGGTTTAGTCGACCAACTGGCCCGCGACGGCACCCATGGGTTCTATGTGATCTGATCACTTTTCCATACCCGGCACAGATCCCTGTGGGAGGAAGCAAGTCGAATCGTCGCACCGCCTCTCCCACATGGACCGCATCCACCTCAGGGTTAATCCATGCAATTTTAGAATAATCAATAAATACATAATCAGTTATTTTAATAATTAACATATAACCAAAAAGAACTTCACAGTATGTTTTTATGAGCATAACGTAAACTCCTCACCGACCCCTTCTCCAGGCGGAGGTAGCCAAACCTTTTTTCTGATCTGCCTGGAGCCTGCATCCCATGGTCTTTACTACCCCATTCAAGCGCCTGCTCCTGAGCACCGCCCTGGCCCTTGGCCTGGCCACCAGCGCCCACGCCGCCGACCTGCAACCGCTGCGGGTGGCCAACCAGAAATCGACGATCAAGACGCTGCTGGAAGTCTCGGGCGAGGCGAAAAACGTGCCTTATGAAATCCAGTGGTCGGAGTTCCCGTCCGCTTCGCCCCTGGGCGAAGCCTTGAATGCCGGGGCCGTGGATATCGGCGCCTTGGGTGACGCACCCTACGTGTTTGCCTTGGGGGCCGGAGCGTCGCTCAAGGTGGTCAGCATCATCCACGCCGAAGGGCGTAACACCACCGCCCTGCTGGTGCCCAAGGATTCGCCGATCAAGACGGTGGCCGACCTCAAGGGCAAGAAAATCGTGACCGGACGCGGGTCCATCGGCCACTACCTGGTGATCAAGGCCCTGGCCACGGCCGGCCTGACCACCAAGGATGTGCAGTTCATTTTCCTGTTGCCCAGCGAGTCGCGCCTGGTGCTGGATAACGGCACCGTCGACGCCTGGTCGACCTGGGACCCTTACACCACGGTGGTCACCTCACAAAGCCAGGCGCGGATCGTGGCCAGCGGCAACACGCTGTTGAGCAACCACCTGTACCTTGCCGCCACCAGCCAGGCCATCGCCGACAAGCGCACGCAGTTGGACGACTTTGTCGCCCGCGTCGACCGCGCCTACGCCTGGGCCAATACCCACCCCAACGAGTACGCCGCCGCCCAGGCCAAAATCACCGGGCTGCCGCTGGCCGTGCATGTGGCCGTGGCCAAGGAGACCCGCCTGAGCCCGGTGCTGATTGACGACAGCGTGATCAGTGGCCTGCAAGCCACCGCCGACACCTACCAACAAGAAGGCCTGCTGACCAGGCACATCGACGTGTCCCAGGGCTTCGACAAGAGCTTTAACGCCAAGCGTGCCCCCAACAATCAAGCCTCGCGCTAAGGAGCAGAACATGAGCAAGCCACGTCAATTGAAATTGGGGGCCATGGTCCACGGTGTCGGCCACGGCTGGGGCGAATGGCGCCACCCGCAGGCGCAACCCAACGCCAGCACGAATTTCGGCTTCTACAAGCAGCAGACCGAGCTCGCCGAAGCGGCCAAGTTCGACTTCGTGTTCATCGCCGACAGCCTTCACATCCACGCCAAGTCCAGCCCGCATTACCTCAACCGTTTCGAGCCGCTGACCATCCTCTCGGCCCTCGCGGCACTGACCACGCACATCGGCCTGGTCGCCACCGTGACCGTCAGCTACACCGAGCCCTATCAGGTCGCGCGCCAGTTCGCGTCGCTGGACCATATCAGCGGCGGTCGTGCCGGTTGGAACGTGGTCACCTCGTGGCTCAGCGGCACCGCCGACAACTTCGGCAAGGTAGAGCACCCGCCGCACGCCGTGCGCTATCGCATCGCCAAGGAACACCTCAACGTGGTCAAGGGCCTGTGGGATTCCTGGGAAGACGACGCCTTTGCCTACAACAAGCAAAGCGGCGAATTCTTTACGCCGAGCAAGCTGCATGCGCTGAACCACAAGGGCGAGTTTTTCTCGGTAAAAGGCCCGCTGAACATTGCGCGCTCGCGCCAGGGCCAACCGGTGATTTTCCAGGCGGGCACGTCCGAAGATGGGCGTAACTTTGCGGCGCAGAACGCCGACGCCATCTTTGTGCACGTGGAGAGCATCGAAGAAGGCCTGGCCTACACCCAGGACCTCAAACGCCGCGCCAAAGGCTTTGGCCGCGACGCCGACAGCCTGTCTATCCTGCCGGGCATCCGCCCGATTGTCGGCCGCGACGAGGCCGAAGTGGAAAGCCGCTATCAGCAGGCCGTGGACCTGGTCACCGTGGAAGACGCGATCGTCGCCCTGGGCCGCCCGTTCAATGACCATGACTTCAGCCAGTACCCCCTGGACGCCCCCTTCCCGGAACTCGGCGACCTGGGCTCCAACAGCCAGAAAGGCGGCTCGGACCGCATCAAGCAACTGGCCAGGGACGAAGGGTTGACCCTGCGCGAAGTGGCCCTGCGGTTCTCACGGCCCAAGCGTGATTTCGTCGGCACCCCGGAACAGGTCGCCGACGCGATCCAGACCTGGTTCGAGACTGGCGCCAGCGATGGTTTTATCGTCAATTCGGTACTGCCGGATGGCTTGCAGTACTTCACCGAGCTGGTGGTGCCGGTGCTCCAACAGCGCGGCCTGTTCCGCACCGAGTACAGCGGCCAGACCCTGCGCGACAATCTCGGCCTGGACGTACCGGCCAACCGCTACAGCGTGATCGACGCCCCCGAAAAGGCCCTGGCCTGAGTACATTCTTATGACCCAACCGTCTCTACGCTCCGTGGAAGTCGCCCACTTCGATGCCCTGCTCGAACGCCTCGGCGCCGAGCTGGCCAGCACCGCGCACCTGTACGACGAAAGCGGTGCCTTCCCCCACGACAATTTCACGTTGCTGCATGAACATGGCCTGCTCGCCCTCACCGTGCCCAAGGCCCTCGGTGGCGGCGGAGCCAGCCTGCCCCAGGCGCGCAAGGCGATCAGCGCGATTGCCAAGGGTGAACCGTCCACTGCACTGATCCTGGTCATGCAGTACCTGCAACACACCCGCCTGCAAGACAGCAAGACCTGGCCCCGGCACCTGCGCGTGCGAGTCGCCGAAGAGGCGGTACGCAACGGCGCGCTGATCAATGCCCTGCGCGTCGAACCCGACCTCGGCACCCCGGCCCGCGGGGGCCTGCCGGCGACCACGGCGGTGCGCACCGTTGATGGCTGGCGCATCAGCGGGCGCAAGATCTACTCCACCGGCAGCCATGGCCTGAGCTGGTTCAGCGTATGGGCACGCAGCGATGACCCAGACCCACTGGTGGGCATCTGGCTGGTGCCCAAGGACAGCCCCGGCGTGAGCATCATCGACACCTGGGACCACCTGGGCATGCGCGCCACTTGCAGCCATGAAGTGGTGCTCGACAACGTGCTGGTGCCGCTGGATCACGCCGTCAGCGTCAGCCCCTGGAGCGCGCCAAAGCCCGAGCTGGATAGCGAGGATTTCCTATGGATGTCGGTGTTGTTGTCCTCGGTGTATGACGCCGTGGCCCAGGCCGCGCGGGACTGGCTGGTGAATTGGCTGGAAGAACGCAGGCCGTCCAACCTCGGCGCGGCGCTGTCCACCCTGCCGCGTTTCCAGGAAACCGTTGGGCATATCGACACCCTGTTGTTTGCCAACCGCAGCCTGTTGGACGCTGCCGCCGAAGGCCACACCCCGGCAGCCAATGCGGCTCAATTGAAGTACCTGGTAACCGGTAACGCCATCCGTGCGGTGGAGCTGGCCATTGAGGCGTCCGGCAACCCCGGCCTGTCGCGACACAACCCACTGCAACGGCATTACCGCGACGTGCTGTGCAGCCGCGTGCATACCCCACAGAACGACGCCGTGCTGCAAGGCGTCGGCAAAGCCGTCTTCGCCCAACGCCAGAAGGAACGCACATGAGCCAGGTGATTATTGCCAGCCAACTGGGCGAAGACTACAACGACGTGATCCGCGCGCGCGTCACTGCGATCCACCCTCAAGCCCAGGTGATCGGCGTGCCGGTGGGCGTGCCAGGCGACCTGCCGCCCCAGGCGAATATCCTGCTGCTGCGCCCGATCAACGTGCACGGCTACACGGCACCGGACACCCCACCGCCGGGCTGGCCCTATGGTGCGCAATGGGTGCACCTGGTCTCATCGGGTATCGACTTCTACCCGCAGTGGCTGTTCAACGGCCCACCGGTGACCACCTCCCGGGGCAGCGCCGCCGACAACCTGGCCGAGTTCGCCCTGGCGGCGATCTTTGCCGCCTCCAAGCATTTGCCGGACATCTGGGTGAAGGACTCGCAATGGAACTTCACCGCCCTGCGTCCGCTCAAGGGCACCACCCTGGGCATCCTCGGCTTCGGCGCAATTGGCCAAAGCCTGGCGCACAAAGCCCTGGGCCTGGGCATCAAGGTGGTCGCGCTGCGCCACCGTTCGACGCCGTTGGGTGTTGACGGTGTGCAGGCGGCGGCGGATATCCATGACCTGTTCGCCCGCGCCGACCACTTGGTGGTGGCAGCGCCGCTGACGGAGGCCACGCGGCATATCATCAACCGTGATGTGCTGGGCAGCGCCAAGCCGGGGCTGCACCTGATCAACATCGCACGCGGTGGGTTGCTGGATCAGGAGGCGTTGTTGGAGGCGTTGGATAACGGCCAAATCGGCCTGGCATCGCTTGACGTGACTGAGCCGGAGCCGCTGCCGGATGGGCACCCGCTGTACAGCCACCCACGGGTGCGGTTATCGCCGCACACCTCGGCGATCTCGACCAATAGCCGCAACGAGATTGCCGATACGTTCCTGGCGAATCTGGAACGCTACGTTTCAGGTATCGAACTATCGAATCTAGCTAACGCCTGACGCCGTTCAACCATGTGGGAGAGGGCTTGCCGTGGCGAGCGGGCTTACTGTGGTGATCGGGCTTGTTGTGGCGAGCGGGCTTGCCCCGCGTTGGGGCGCGAAGCGGCCCCATCACAGGCGATGTGTTTTTAACTGACACACCGCGCTGCCTGGTTTTGGGGCCGCTTCGCAGCCCAACGCGGGGCAAGCCCGCTCGCCACAACAAGTCCGCCCGCCACAGTTACAGTGTTCCTCATTAGGGCTTGCCCCCTCTCCCACATGGCGCCTGTGTCCATTGGAAAATCTTATTTGATGCGGTAGTGGAAGGTGTTGCGCACCGCTGGTACGGCCACGGCCTTGCCTTCGACGATCCGCGGCTGGTAACGGAAAGTATTCGCCGCCGCCAATGAAGGCCGGATAAACAAGGGGTGGCAGCCGTCCAGCACCTTGGGGTTCTCTACCCGGCCCTGGGGGTTGACGGTGTATTCCACCGAGCAGTCGCCTTCGATGTGCTTGTCCAGGGCGCGTTCGGGATAGTCCGGTGCCTCCTTGCTCAGGGGTTGGTATTGGCGGCTGTCGAAGGCCGCTGCCGGGGCTGGGGTAGCAGCTCGGGCTTTTTCAGCGGCCAGGCGTTGCTGATCGAGGCGCTGTTGTTCCAGCTCACGATGGCGTTGTTCGGTGGCCAGGCGTTCCTGCTGCTGCTCGATTTTCTTGTCTTCGACGCGTTTACGCGCCAAGGCGGCTTTCTCGAGTTTTTGCGCCTGGATCTGCGGGTCGACCGTGGGCTTTGCCGGGGCCGGCACCGGTACCACCAGCGGCTCCGACGGTGCGGGCGCGGCCACCACCGGTTCAGGCTCGGGCGCTGGCGCCGGTGGCAGCATGACCAACTGCGTGTGCATCACCCGAGGGGCATCCACCACAGGCTTCTCCGTCGACCAGCCCAGCATCAACGCGGCCAGCACGCCCACGTGCAGCGCCACCGCCAGGCTGGCGGCGAGGCTGTTTCTGCAAAAACCCGAAGCATCCCGGGGCGCCATCGGCAGGGTCGGACTGTGCATGATCATCGCCGTCATTGCGGGGCCTCGGTCACCAGCCCCAGGTTGCTGACCCCGCCCTTCTGCAACACCGCCATGGCCGCGACCACACGGCCGTAACCGGCGTTGTCGTCGGCGCGGATGTAGACCTGGGTGTCGCTGCGCGCGGCCACCACCTGCATGACCTTGGCGCCCATTTCCTCCAGGCTCACGGCGCTGTCGGTCTGGTGTTGGGTATCGAGTTCGCCGCCGAGGTTCCAGTAATAGCCACCGTCGGCCTTTACCGACAGCGTGAGGATCTGCTGGCGGGTGTCGGTGGCCAACGCCTCGGCGGCGACCTTGGGCAGTTCGATCTTCACGCCCTGGGTCAACATCGGCGCGGTCACCATGAAGATCACCAGCAGCACCAGCATCACATCGATATACGGCACCACGTTCATCTCGGCCTTGGGCCCGTGCTTGCGTTGCGGCCTTACTAACATGGGAGCGCTCCTGTTCAGGCGGCCACGGCCAGGTTGATCGCGGCACCGCGCAGGCTGCGGTGCAGGCGCACTTGCAGCTCATTGCCAAACGCGTAGTAACGGGTGAGCAGAGTCTGGCCGCGCGCCGCGAAACGGTTATAGGCGATCACCGCCGGGATGGCGGCAAACAGGCCGATGGCCGTGGCGATCAAGGCTTCGGCGATGCCCGGCGCTACGGTGGATAACGTGGCCTGCTGCACCTGGGAAAGGCCGATAAAGGAATTCATGATGCCCCACACCGTGCCGAACAGACCGATGTACGGGCTGACCGACCCCACGGTGGCGAGAAATTGCAGGCCCTTTTCCAGCTCGATTTCCTGCTCGGTGATCGCTACCTGCAAGGCCCGCTCGACGCCTTCGAGCACCTGCGGATCATGGCTGTGCAGGTGCTGGTATTCCTGGACCCCGGCAATAAAGATCGGCGCCACGCCGCCCTCGCCCGCCTGCAACGTGTCGCGGTACAGCGCCTGCAAGTCCGGCGCGGCGCGAAAGCGTTGCACAAAACCGTTCAACTGCCGTTCCAGGCGGCGCAGCACACTGCCGCGCTGGATAATCAGGTACCAGCTGAGCAAGGACGCCAACAGCAAGGTGACCATGACCGCCTTGACCAACAGGCTGGCGTCGCTGATCAAACCCCAGATCGTCATATGTTCCATCGTCGCGTGCATAGTGAATCTCCCATTCGATTAAAAAGTGATGACCGGTTGATGACGGTTCACGGCAATTTCAATGCGCGGGTGACCTCGGCCCAGGGCACGAACTTGAAGTTCTGGGTTTGCTCGGGCATACGCTTGCGCCCGTCCTGCACCACCAGCATGCCCTGGCTCCACGGCCCGCCGAGGTTGATGGCGGTGACTTCCAGGCCATCGGTTTCCGAAGCGCCGTCGATCCCGGCAGCGGCGTTCAAGCCGACGCGGAAGCCGCCATGCACGGCAAACGGCGGCTCGGCATCCACCACCAGGTAGCTGTCATTGCCTTGGCTCGAGATCACCAGGTAGTCATGCTTATCGCTCTGATACAGCGCCAGGCCTTCGACATCCGCATGCAACTGTGGGCCGACCTTGATCACGCTGGTCAAGGTCGCCGGTTGATCGGCACGCGCATCCACCGCCCACACGCCCACATCTTCTTCACCGATAAACAGGCGCTGGCGCTGGTCGTCGGCCACACAGCCTTCGGGTTGGCTGTCGACCTTGAACTGGCGCACCAGCTCGCCCTGCACCCGGCCGTCCGGCGCGCTGAGGCGGTATTGCAGGAAGGTGCCGTCCTTGCCGTTGGCGATTGCGTAGATCTCGCCGCTGGCTGGCTGGAACAGGCAAATGCCGTAGATTTCCTTGAGCGGCGTGGGCACTTCACCGGCTTCACGCAGCTCGCCGCTCTGACGGTCGATGCTGAACAGGCTCAGGCTGTTGTGATCGCGGTTGCTCGCCACGGCCAGGTCGACCGTTTGCTGGCCGAGCTTGAAGCGGGGGCGTACATCGACGTTATTCAGGCGGCCCACCGCCAGTTCCTGCAACAGCTTGCCGTCGAGGTCGTAGGCGAGCAGGCCTTGCTTTTTGTTGGTGCCGAGCACACGGCTTTTGCCCGGTGTTTCGGGGTGAATCCAGATCGCCGGGTCATCCGCCGCATCGCCCTGGCGGCCAACCGGGTCGCTCTGGCGCAAGGCCGCGACCTCCGGCAGCAGCGGCGCCACCGCGACGGGCTTGGCCTGCCAGTCGAGCCTGGCCTGGTAGAGCGCGCCGCTGTCGTCATCGCGCACCAGCAGTTGGCGGCCATTGATCGCCAGTTGTTCCGGCTCTTTCAGGCCCGGCAGGCTCAGGCTCGATTGCTCCACCCAGCGCTCGCCGGTTTGCTGGAACAGGTGCAACCGGGCGGTCTTCGGGTCCAGCGCGACCACGCCACCGGGTACCAGCGCCATGGCCCCGGCTTCGCGTTTGGGGTTGTCGAACAGCGCCACCGGGGTGCGTTTCACATCGGCTTCCGGGTGCGCCGGGTAGGCCCACCAGCCCACATTCTCTTCATTCACCACCAATTGCTGGGTGGCGTCGTCCACCTGGCAGAACTGCGCCGACGGCGGCAGCGGCAAACCGCGTACGCGCTGGGGTTCAGCGAGCAAGGTCGAGCCGTTGCCCACCAGCCATTGCTCGCCCTTGCCCTCCTCGCCCACCAGGAACACAAACAGGTTGGCCGCTGCGTCGCGGTACAGGCACAGGCCATTCACCGGGTAGTCGCGGGTCGGCAGGTAGACCGGCGTGCCCCAGGTTTTGCTGGCGCTGTCCAGGTTGATCAGCAGCGCCTGCTGGCGGTCGTTGTCGAGGCTGGCGACCAGCACGTGGGTGCCTGCGGCGCGGGTGTCGAGGCTGCTGAAGTTGCCTTTGAAACGCGCCAGTTCGGCGCCTTTGCTGTCGAGCAGTTGCAGGCCGTCACGGGTGCTGGCGGCCACGCGCTCGCTGGCGTTGGGCAGGAAGGCCACGGCTTCGGCCTTCAGGCTGGGTGCCCAAGGGGTCAGCGCCAGGTCGGCGGCGAATGCATTGCCGCCGGTGGCCAGGGCGATCAGCAGGTATAGCTTGGAAAGTCTCATGAACAAACAAAATCCTTGTCTTGTAGGAGCGAGCTTGCTCGCGAAGAACGTCAACGATGTCGCGGGCTGTCTGGATGCACGCGGTGTTCCGGGCTTTTTCGCGAGCAAGCTCGCTCCTACAGTGGGGTATGGGGTGGGTTAGAAATGGGTGAAGGTCAGGCCCACTTTGTAGGTCGGGCCGTACTCTTCGTATTGGCCGTTGTAGCTGCGGTTGCCGGTGTAGACGAAGTACGACTCGTCGGTGAGGTTCTGGGCCTCGAAGCTGACTTGCAGGTTCTTGGTCAGCGAGTAACGCGCGCTGAAATCGACGAAGGTCTGCGCGTCGACGTGCCGGTCGTGGGCCTTGTCGTTGATCGACGCCAGTTCATACAGGTAGGCCGACTTGTAGTTGGCCGACAGGCGCAGGCTGAGCGTGTCGTCTTCCCAACCGAGCATCAGGTTACCGACGGTGTCCGACTGGTTGGGCAGGCTGATAGTGCGCTTGCGGTTCGTGCCGCTGGCAGCGTCGAAGCCTTCGATATCCGCGCTGGACCGGCTGAAGGTGCTGTTGGCGCCGATCAGCAAACCGTTCCACGGTGCGGGCAGCCAGTCGAACTTCTGTGAGTAGGCCAGTTCCAGGCCGTAGAGCTTGGCGCTGTCGCCGTTGGCGTAGGTATGGGCCTCGGCGAAGTTGGCCCAGGCGCCGGTGCCGGCGAGGTCGGTGTTGTAGACGAAATGCTTGATGTCCTTGTAGAACACGAACGCCGACACGGTCCCGGCGCGGCCCATGAAGTGTTCAATGCCCAGGTCCAGGTTGCTCGACTCCAGGGGCTTGAGGTCCGGGTTGCCGAAGGTGG
The DNA here is from genome assembly GCF_042015035.1 of Pseudomonas gorinensis. Classification (NCBI taxonomy): domain Bacteria; kingdom Pseudomonadati; phylum Pseudomonadota; class Gammaproteobacteria; order Pseudomonadales; family Pseudomonadaceae; genus Pseudomonas; species Pseudomonas gorinensis. The sequence goes on along the minus strand of NZ_CP167125.1, from coordinate 3,090,855 downwards.
CTTCGTCATCGTCGATCACAAAGCCCGGTGCCAGCTGGCCAAAGGTCGGGCGCACCACCGATTTGGTCCAGGCCGCGCGCACCTGGGTGTTCTTGTCGATCTGGTAGCGCGCATGCAGGCCCGGCAGCCAGTGGTGATAACGGCGCTTGGTCTCGGTGGCGGTGAACTGGCCGTCGGTGGCGCCGGTCCCCTTGGCTTCGAACTCGGTGCCTTCGTAACGCAGGCCGGCGATAAAACGCCAGTCGTCGATGTCGATGGTGTTCATCAGGTAGCCGGCGTTGATGTCTTCGCGGAGGGTGAAGTCGTTGACCCGCGATTCGGTCTCGTCGTAGAAATCCGCCGGGTTGAGGCTGCCAATCAGTTGTTTGATGGCGCCGGGGCTGATGCCTGGGCCGTAGTTGCCGAGGCGATAGTCGACGCTGCCCTTCTGGAACTGGGTGAGGTTGAGCTGGTCGGCACTGTAGCCCAGGGTGTCGAAGTCTTTATAGACCCAGGCTTCGAGGTCGTTGTCCTTGTTCCGTCGACTGACCTTGCCGCCGAACTTGACCTGGGAGGCGTAACCGCTCAGGTCATAGTCGCGGGCCAGGTCCAGGCGCAGGTTTTTCTCGGTGTCCTGGGTGTTCTGTTTTTCCCAGTCGACCTTGTCGAGGGTGAAGTTGCTGGCGTCGTAGAAGCCGCTGCCGATGATCGGGCGGGGCTTGTCCTTGTCGTAGAAACCGCTGTTGGCAAAGTCGCCGCCGTCGAAGGTGGCGCCTGCGATATGCGCCGGGCTGTCTTCGCTGGACTGGCTGTAACCGGCCTGGCCGCTCAAGGTCCAAAGGCCCAGCATGCGTTCGCCGCCGAACACGTAGGACTGGATTTCCTGGGTTTCTTCACGGTTCTTCAGCTTGCGCTTGCCCTCGGCATCGCCCAGTTCGCCAGCGGCCTGGGGGTCGGCAAATTCAATACTGGTGGAGTTGCGGGTTTCGCTGTCTTTGTAGCGGCTGTAGAGGGTGCGCAGGTAGTAGCTGCTGAGGTCGTCGGGCTTGTAGTCGAAGTTCAGGCCACCGCCGGCGCGTTCGCGGCTGATGTCGTAGTCGCGCTGTTCGAACTCGTTAAGCCGCGCGCCCCGGCTGAAGTCCCAGGCGCCGCCGGTTTCGACGTTGTCCGAGCCGAAGTCGCGCTTTTGCCAGCTCAGCGCCGCCGCCACGCCGAAGTTGTCGATGCCGTCGCCGAGGCTGAAACGGTTACTGGCGGCGCCGGAGAATTTCGGGCTGGTCTGCCCGGTATTCTTGTCGTAGCTGGCTTCGGTGCTGCCGGTGTAGAACAGGCCGTTGTGGTCGAAGGCCGAGAGACTCTTCACGTCGACGGTACCGCCCAGGGAGTTGGCGTCCATGTCTGGGGTCAGGGTCTTGATCACCGACAGCGACTGCACCAGTTCCGAGGGCAGCACATCAAGGGCCACGGCGCGCCGCTTGCTCTCGGGCGATGGCACCAGGGTACCGTTGATGGTCACGCTGTTAAGGTCCGGGCCCAGGCCACGCACGCTGACAAAGCGCCCTTCGCCCTGGTCACGCTCGACGCTGATCCCCGGCAGGCGCTGCGCCGCTTCGGCAACGTTTTCGTCGGGCAACTGCGCCACACCGTCGGCATGCACCACGCTCTTGATGCTGTCGGAGGAACGCTGCTCCTTGAGGGCCTTGTCGATGGCCGCAGCCTGGCCGACCACTTCAACGTGTTCGGTGGTGGCCGCTTCCGCCGCGTTGAGCCGTTCACTGGCGATGGCCAGGGCCAAGGCAGTAAGCGTAAAGCTGACGAGCCCGGTGCGCTTGTACATGAAATCCTCCCCAAGAGTCCGTTGGCGCCAGGCAAGTGGCCCGGCAACTGGGAGGGCAAGCTAGGGGTGGGGGATGACGGTTCTGTGACAGGGATCGGCGCGAAGCCCCGTAAACCGGGGGTTTTGCCCGATTCTGGATGTGGAATGAGCTGATATGACCTGTGAAGATCCCCTGTGGGAGGGGGCTTGCCCCCGATGGCGGCCTCTGGGCCGACTATTTTTTTGGTTTGGACCGGGTACATATCCGTTGCTGCGGTAACGGCCACTTAGGGTTCCGCCCTTACGGCGGCTCACTTTGGAAAAGCCCCAAAGTAAGCAAAGGGCTCTTGCCCCACCACTCGGCACCTCGCCCAGGCTCGGTGTGCCCGCAATCCGACAGTGATTTGGGGGGCCGCCGCCACGCGCCATCCATGGCGCGGGGCGGCTAAACCGGCATCCCTGCCGGTTTACCCCCCAAATCACTGTCGAATTGCGGCCAGCGTGGTTTAACGGGGCGCCTGAGATCAAGATCTAAAGCAAGATCAAGAGCGGCTCGCTTCGCATCGTGGTTAGCGTTGGCTAATACAACATTGTGTAGATACCCATGCCCCGATGGCGGTGGGTCAGCTGGTATATCTGTTGACTGATACACAGCCATCGGGGGCAAGCCCCCTCCCACATTTTTTGATCTCCAGTGTGTTTGAGATGAGCTGATTCGACCCTCCCCCACCGTCATCCAACGGTCACATGCATCTGCTGTGCTGGCCTCCTCGCTCACTTGTCCAAGGACCCGCGGCCATGTTTTCCGTGCTCAAGCCCCACCGCTGGAAACTCTCGTTGCTGCTGATCGCCGCCAACCTCGGGCTGATCCTGCACCTGGCCTGTGGCGAGTTGAAAAGCGTCAGTGAGTGGGTATGGCTGGATATCTTCGGCGAAGGCGGTTCCGCCCTGCTCGCCCTGGTGTGGCTGGGCCTGGTGCTGAAAAGCCGCCCCGCCGGCCGCGTCACCAACTACCTGGCGCTGGGCCTGTCGTGCATCTTTTTCTCCTGGTGGATCGACAGCCTCGACGAATTCATCCGCCTGCCCGACAGCATCACCTGGGACCACTGGCTGGAGTCCGGGCCGATGCCGGTGGGCATGATCCTGCTGACCATCGGCATCTACCATTGGCACCGCGAACAACTGGCGATCAGCGCGCAGATGGAGAAACGCGAACGGCTGTTTCGCGAACATCGCCTGTTCGACAAACTCACGCCGCTGGCCGGCGCCGATTACCTCAAGCGTCAGTTGGCCGACAGCCTGCAAGACAGCCGCGAGCAACAACAACCGCTGTCGTTGCTGGCCCTGGACCTGGACAATTTCGCCGCCATCAACCAGGCCTACGGCCACGCCGAGGGCGATGCGGTGTTGCAGGCGTTGAGCCATTTGCTCCTGCTCAACCTGCGCCGCCAGGACTTGCTGTGCCGCCTGGCCGGTGACCGCTTTGTCGTGCTGCTGCCCAATACCGGCGAACGCCAGGCCAAGGAGCTGGCGCTGGAGTTGCAGCAAGCGGTGCGCGGCCTGGCCCACAAGACCCGGCAACAGGGCGAACGCCTGCAACTGGCTGCGACCACCGCCGTGGTGATGGCGCTTGAAGAACCGCCCCAGGACTTGCTCAAGCGTCTGAACCTGGCGTTGGCCAGGGCCAAGCAACCGCTTGCGAAAAGTGCCTGAGATGGCCGTGAAAACCAGCTGGTATGAAGCCGACAGCCGCTTCATCCCCGGCCATTACCAACCCGCCACGCTGATCGACCTGGCGCTGTCCCGCGACATCGACAGCCACCGCCTGCTGCGCGGCACCGGGCTGTTTCATGAGGACATCCTGGCGGGTACCGCACGCCTGAGCCCACAGCAGTTTCTCGGCTTGATCGGCAACAGCCGCAAGCTGTTGGACGCCGACGACAGCAGCTTTTTGTTGGGGCAGCGGCTATTGCCCGGTTACTACGGCGCGGCCAGTCACGCTCTGGGCCATGCGCAACACCTGCACCAGGCGCTGGAGATCCTGATCCAGCAACAGGTGCTGCTCAGCCCATTGGCCACGCTGCAACTGGAGCTGGATGAACACCACGCCTACCTGTACTGGCGGGACAGTTGCGGCGCCGGCGAGCATTGGCGCTTCCTGCTGGAAGCGAGCATGACCTCGCTGGTTGCCATGAGCCAATGGCTCAGCGGCCAGCGCCTGCCGTGGGCGTGCAGTTTCAGCCACGGCGAGCCGCGCTATGTCGAACAGTACTGGGTCAACCTGGGCGAACACACGCGCTTCGAGCGCCCGCTGGACATGATGAGCATCCCGCGCGAATACCTCACCCGCGCCTGGCCGGGCGCCTCGGCCACCGCTGGCCAGGTCGCCCGCCAGCAAGCGCGCGAGCAGATCGAACAATTGGGTTTTGCCTGCAGCTTTCTCGACTGCCTGTACGACTACCTGCACGACCAGGTGCGCCAGCCGCCGAGCCTGGAACAGGCAGCCCAGGCCTTCGCCATGAGCCCGGCGACCCTCAAGCGCAAGCTGCACAAACACGACACCGGCTTCCAGGAGCAGGTGGATCGGGTGCGCAAGCAAGTCGCGTTGCACCTGTATCAGGTGAAGGGCTACAGCAACGATGAGGTGGCGGCGTACCTGAACTTCAACGACGCGGCGAACTTCCGGCGCTCATTCAAGCGCTGGACCGGCAGCACGCCGAGCCTGATCCGCCAGCTATTCAACAGCCACTAGCCAGGCGCTCGCGCAGGAACGCCACCAGCGCCTGCACCGGCCGTGAGCTTTGCCGATGCTGGGGATACACCGCCGACAAGGTCAGGTCTTCGGGGGCGAAGTCGTCCAGTACGCTCACCAGGCGCCCGTCCTTCAAGGCATCGCCGACGATAAAGGTCGGCAAGTAGGTCACACCCAGCCCTGCGATGGCGGTGTCGCGCAGCAGGTCGCCGTTATTCACACGTATGCGGCCACTGACCTGCAGTGCCTGCACCTTGCCTTTGAAGCGCCACTGCACCTGGCGGCCATGGCCATAGGGCAGGCAGTCGTGGTCGGCGAGGTCCTCGGGTTTTTGCGGGGTACCGCGCAGGGCCAGGTAGTCGGGACTGGCGCAATACACCCGCGGGATGCTGGCGATACGGCGGGCGATCAGGGTGGAGTCTTCCAGGGTGCCGATGCGCAAGACCAGGTCGTAGCCTTCGCCGATCAGGTCCACAGGGCGGTCGCTGAGGTCGACCTCCACCGACACCTGGGGGTGGCGCTGCAAGAACTGCGGCAGCAGGCAGCCCAGGTGCGCCATGGCAAACGACAGCGGCGCGCTCAGGCGCAGGGTGCCGCGCGGTTCGCTGTTCTGGCCGGCGATGCCCTGCTCCACTTGCTCGACATCGTTGAGCAGGCGCAAGGCGGATTCGTAGTAACTTTGCCCCAGGGGCGTGACATCCAGGCGGCGGGTGGAGCGGTTGAGCAGGCGTACGCCGAGGCGGTCTTCGAGCTGGATCAGGCGGCGGCTGACAAATTGCTTGGACAGGCCGAGTTGCTCGGCGGCGGCAGTAAAACTGCCGGACTCCATGACCTGGCAGAACAGGCGCATGTCTTCGAAGGGGTTCATTGTCGCTTCTCGGTGGACATTTGGCTGTTTTATAACTGGATAGTCGCATCACCACAATTTAAATGTGGGAGGGGGCTTGCCCCCGATAGCGGTGCATCAGTCAACAATACTGAGACTGACACACCGCAATCGGGGGCAAGCCCCCTCCCACATTGATTACCTAAAGGCTTGAAAACCGGTTACTTGGCAGTGAACGCCGAGTAGCTGTTCATCAGGTTGCGGTAGTTCGGGATGCGCGGCGACAGCAGGTTGGCCAGGCCTTCCATGTCGTTACGCCAGTCCACTTGCAGCTCGCAGGCCACGGCGAACCAGTTCACCAGTTGCGCACCGGCGGCGGTCATACGCGCCCAGGCGGCTTGTTGCACGGTTTCGTTGAAGGTGCCGGAGGCGTCGGTGACCACGAATACCTCGAAGCCTTCTTCCAGGGCGCACAGGGTCGGGAACGCTACGCACACATCCGTTACCACCCCGGCAATGATGATCTGCTTGCGGCCGGTGGCCTTGACGGCCTTGACGAAATCTTCGTTGTCCCAGGCGTTGATCTGGCCAGGACGGGCGATATACGGCGCGTCCGGGAACAGTTCCTTCAGCTCGGGTACCAGTGGGCCGTTAGGACCGCCTTCAAAACTGGTGGTGAGGATGGTCGGCAGGTTGAAGAACTTCGCCACGTCGGCCAGGGCCAGTACGTTGTTCTTGAACTCATTGGGGGAGAAATCCTGCACCAGGGAGATCAGGCCGGTCTGGTGATCCACCAACAGCACCACGGCATCATCTTTATTCAGGCGTTTGTAAGTCATGGGAGTTGCTCCTGTTTGTCGAAAGAGGCGAGTTGATTAAAAGGCAAAGCAAGAACAGCCAAACGCCCCCCAGAAACCCTGGAAGTCGCTGACCGGCACGCTGGAAAGGCGCGCCTTTTCGTGGCTATGGGAATGCACGCCACAGGGGCCGCTGCACTGGTGGACCTGAGCTTGCAACGGCGAAGACGGACGCCAGTGCCCTGGCACCTTGACCACCGGCGACCAGTCCGGCAGCACCGGTACGCGCGGTGGCGCGAAACCTTCGAAGTCGCCGGCGCCGTACACCACCTTGCCGCCGACCACGGTGAGCACCGATTCGATCCATTTGATGGCTTCTTCATCGACGCTGAAAAAATCCGCCGACAGCGCGGCGACGTCCGCCAACTGGCCGACCTTGATCTGGCCCTTCTTGCCCTGCTCGGACGAGAACCAGGCGCTGCCGTGGGTGAACAGCTCCAGCGCGGTCAGGCGTGGCAAGCCTTCGGCATGCAGCTCCAGGCCGCCGACGGTACGCCCGCTGACCATCCAGTACAGCGAGGTCCACGGGTTGTAGCTCGACACCCGCGTGGCATCGGTGCCCGCGCCCACCGGCACGCCTTCGGCCAGCATGCGTTTGATCGGCGGCGTGGCTTCGGCGGCCTTGGCACCGTAGCGCTCGACAAAGTACTCACCCTGGAACGCCATGCGGTCCTGGATCGCAATGCCGCCACCCAGGGCGCGTACGCGCTCGATGTTTTTCGGGGTGATGGTTTCGGCATGGTCGAAGAACCATGGCAGGCCATTGAACGGAATATCGCGGTTGACCTTCTCGAACACGTCGAGCATGCGCGAGATCGATTCGTCATAGGTGGCGTGCAGGCGGAACGGCCAGCGCTGCTCCACCAAGTGACGCACCACCGGTTCCAACTCCTGCTCCATGGTCAGCGGCAGGTCCGGGCGCGGTTCGAGGAAGTCTTCGAAATCCGCCGCGGAGAACACCAGCATCTCGCCAGCGCCGTTGTGGCGCAGGTAGTCGTCGCCCTGGTGCAGGGTGACGCTGCCGGTCCAGTTCTTGAAATCGCTGAGCTCTTCCTTGGGCTTCTGGGTGAACAGGTTGTAGGCGATGCGCACCGTCAGCTGTTCATCCTTGGCCAGTTGCTCGATCACCGCGTAGTCATCGGGGTAGTTCTGGAAACCGCCACCGGCGTCGATCGCACTGGTGAGGCCCAGGCGATTGAGTTCACGCATGAACTGGCGGGTCGAGTTGACCTGGTATTCCAGGGGCAGTTTCGGGCCCTTGGCCAGGGTCGAATACAGAATCATCGCGTTGGGCCGCGCCACCAGCATGCCGGTGGGGTTGCCTTGGCTGTCACGCACAATCTCGCCACCCGGCGGGTTCGGCGTGTCCTTGGTGTAGCCGGCCACGCGCAGGGCGGCGCGGTTGAGCAAGGCGCGGTCATACAGGTGCAGCACGAACACCGGGGTGTCCGGCGCGGCCTGGTTGAGCTCTTCCAGGGTCGGCATGCGCTTTTCGGCGAACTGGAATTCGTTCCAGCCACCGACCACGCGCACCCATTGTGGCGTGGGGGTGCGGTCGGCCTGCTCCTTGAGCATGCGCAGGGCATCGGCCAGGGATGGCACGCCTTCCCAGCGCAGTTCGAGGTTATAGTTCAGCCCGCCCCGGATCAGGTGCAGGTGCGAGTCGTTAAGGCCGGGGATCACGGTACGCCCCTTGAGGTCGATGACCTGGGTACCGCTGCCGCGCAGGGCCATGGCCTCACCGTCAGTGCCGACGGCGACGAAGCGCCCCTCGCGAATGGCGACGGCGGTTGCGCGCGGGTTTTCACGGTCCACGGTGTGGAACTGGCCATTGAACAGAATCAGATCGGCGTTCATAGGGTTTCCTTTACAGAGGCTTCAAGCCAGGGAGCGAACAGGCGGGTAGCCGCCGGCATCAGCAGGTAGACCACCAACAGGACGATGGTCAGGGTGACCAGGAAGGTGGAGACCACGTAGTTGGACAGGAACGGGTGCAGACGCAGGATCGGCCCCCAGATAAACGGCAACAGCAAGGTCTGCGGCAAAATCACACACAGGCTGACCACCGCCTGCTTCCAGCGCGGCGGCTTGGCGGCGCTGTCGGCCAGGGGCGTGAACCAGAACTCGTTGGCCGCGCCGATTTCAGTCTGGTCGCCGTCGGCCAGCATCGGCGCAGCTTCAGCGATCAGCTGTTTGCGTTGGGGGGAGTCGAGCCACTGCTCCAGCGCAGCGGTGGTGCCATAGCGCAGTACGCAGGTGAACAGCGCCAGGCCGCCCTGCTTGCTGCGCACTACGTCTACACCGAGGTGGCCGGGGCGCTCGCCGGCGATGCGCACGATGCGCCGCAGCCAGGCTTCGTAGTCGGCTTCAAGGCCTGGCTTGATGCGGTGTTTGACGACCAGGGTGACGACTTCGTCAGGGCTGGTCTTGGGTGTCGGGTCCATGGTGTCTTCCCCCCTGGAACGTTGAGCGATGGGGGAAGTGTGGCGCTATCGGGCAGGGGAAAATTGCATGTACGTGCTGTCTATGCGGCGGCCCTGGGACCGCCCTCGTCACACCGACAGGTAGCGACTGATGGTCGCCTCGTCCACTCGATCACGGGTCTCTTCGATCACAAAGCGGCCCTTCTCGATCACCAGGAAACGGTCGGCGATCTCCAGGGTGAAGGACAGCACCTGCTCCGACACCACGATGGTCAGGTCGCGCAGGTTGCGGATTTCCTTCAGCGTGCGTGCAATGTCCTTGATGATCGACGGCTGGATGCCCTCGGTCGGTTCATCCAGCAGCAACACCTTGGGGTTGGTCGCCAAGGCCCGCGCGATCGCCAACTGCTGTTGCTGCCCGCCCGACAGGTTGCCGCCCTTGCGCGACTGCATGTCGTAGAGCACCGGGAACAGCGCATACAAGTCCTCCGGCACCTTGCCTCGGGCCGAGGCCGGCAGGCCGGTCTGGATGTTTTCCAGCACGCTCATGCTGGGGAAAATCATGCGGCCCTGGGGCACATAGGCAATGCCCCGCGCTACCCGCTCATGGGTTTCCAGCGCCGACACCTCATGGCCGTCCACACTGACCTGGCCCTGCCACTGCGGCAGGATGCCCATCAGGCTCTTGAACAGGGTGGTCTTGCCCATGCCGTTGCGGCCCATCACCGCGACGATCTCGCGCTTGGCCACGTGCAGGTCCAGGTCGTGGAGGATCTGGCTCTGCCCGTAGCCGCAGGACAACTGGTCGATCTTGAACATGCGCGGCTCCTCAGTGGCCCAGATACACTTCGATGACTTTCGGATTGCTTTGCACCGACTCCATGCTGCCCTCGGCCAGGACCTTGCCCTGGTGCAGCACCGTGACCTTGTGGGCAATGCTCTTGACGAATTCCATGTCGTGCTCGATCACCAGCACCGAACGGCCCTGGCTGATGCGGTTGAGCAGCTCGGCGGTCTGCGCGCGCTCGTTGACGCTCATGCCCGCCACCGGTTCATCGAGCATCAGCAGCTCGGGGTCCTGCATCAGCAGCATGCCGATCTCCAACCACTGCTTTTGCCCGTGGGACAGCAGGTCGGCCTGTTGTTGCAACAGGTCGCCGAGGAAGATCTCCCGCGCCACCTCTTGCACCCGTGCGATCACCTGGGCGTTGCGCTTGAAGAACAGCGCGCCCCACACCTTGCGCCCGGCCGGGTAGGACATCTCGAGGTTTTCGAAGACGGTGAGGTTTTCGTAGATCGACGGGTTCTGGAACTTGCGCCCCACGCCTGCGCGCACGATGTTGTACTCGCGCATCTTGGTCAGTTCCTGGCCATCGAACTGGATGCTGCCACTGGTGGCGCGGGTCTTGCCGCAGATCAGGTCCAGTACCGTGGTCTTGCCCGCGCCATTGGGGCCGATCACCACGCGCACTTCGTTGCGGTCGATATACAGGTTGAGGTTGTCGACCGCCTTGAAGCCGTCGAAGGACACCGTCAGGCCCTCGATGGCCAGCACCGGTTTGTTCATTTCAAAGCCAACGGCGGTCATGGTTGGGTCTCCAGGATCTTGCTTTCAGCCTTGGGTCTGGCCTTGGGGGCCACGGCTTTCATCGGCGGTGGGCGGCGCAGCAGCTTGGCCAGCGCCTGGCGCCCGTGGCTGTCCCACAACCCGGCCAGGCCATTGGGGAAGTACATGACCACGGCGATAAACAACCCGCCCATCAGGTACAGCCACAACTCGGGGAAGGACTCGGAGAAATAGGTCTTGCCGTAGTTCACCAGCAGCGCGCCATACACCGCGCCGAGCAGCGACATGCGCCCGCCCACCGCCGCGAAGATCACCATCTCGATCGACGGCACGATGCCGACGAACGACGGCGACATAAAGCCTACCTGCAAGGCAAACATCGCCCCGCCGATGGCCGAGAACGCCGCCGCCACACAGAACACGAAGATCTTGAAGCTGGCCACGTCATAACCGGAGAAACGCACGCGCTCTTCCTTGTCGCGCATCGCCATCAACAGCCGGCCCAGCTTGGAGGCGAGGATAAAGCGGCCAATGAAGATGCAACCGAACAGCAAGCCGGCGTTGATGAAGTACAGCAGCATTTTTGCGCTGTCGGTGCGCAGGTCCCAGCCGAGCAGGGTCTTGAGGTCGGTGATGCCGTTGACGCCACCGGTCAGGCCTTGCTGGCCGACGATCAGCACCGTGAGGATCAGCGCAATCGCCTGGGTGACGATGGAAAAGTACACATCGCCCACGCGCCGCTTGAACAGCGCCATGCCGATGATAAAGGCCAGCAGCACCGGCACCGCGATCACCGCCACCAGGGTGAAACTGAAGCTGTGGAACGGCTGCCACAGCCAGGGCAATTCGGTGATCTGGTTCCAGTCCATAAAGTCCGGAATGCCGGGGGTGGACTGAATCTTGGTGCTCTGCGGGTCGGAGGCCTCCAGCTTGAGGAACATCGCCATGCAATAGCCGCCAACGCCAAAGAACACGCCCTGCCCCAGGCTGAGAATGCCGCCATAGCCCCAGCACAGCACCAGCCCCACCGCGACGAACGCGTAGGTCAGGTACTTGCCGACCATGTTCAGCCGGAACGCATCCAGGGTCAGGGGAAACACCACCAGGATCAACAGCGCCAACAGCACGATGCCGATCAGGTTTTGCTGGCCGCCCAGCAGCTTGTCTAAAGCCTTCATCTGCTCGCCTCTACTTGCGCACTTTGATGGAGAACAACCCTTGCGGGCGCAGCATCAGGATCAGAATCACCGACGACAAGGTCAGTACCTTGGCCATCGAGCCACTCAGGAAAAACTCCGACAGCGATTGGGTCTGGGCGATCACGAACGCCGAGGCGATCGTGCCGAACAGGCTTTGCGCGCCGCCGAACACCACCACCAGGAAGGTGTCGACGATGTACTGCGAGCCCGCTGTGGGGCCGGTGGAGCCGATGGTGGTGAACGCCGCACCGGCCACCCCGGCCACGCCACAGCCGAGGGCGAAGGTCATGCGGTCGACCTTGCGTGTGTTGATGCCCACCGCGCGGCTCATCAAGCGGTTCTGCACCGTGGCGCGCACCTGCAGGCCCCAGCGCGAGCGGTACAGCATCAGGAAGATCGCACCGGTCAGCAGCAGGGTCAGGCCCATCATGAACAGGCCGTTGCGCGGGATCTCGATGGCGTCGGTGAAGTTCACCGAGCCCATCAACCAGGCCGGTGGTTCAGCGCTGACCTCACGGGCGCCGAACACCGAACGGAAGGTTTGCTGCATCACCAGGGACAGGCCCCAGGTCGCCAGCAAGGTGTCCAGCGGGCGCTTGTACAAGCGGCTGATCATCGCCCATTCCACCAGCCAGCCAACGGCGCCGGCAACGAGGAACGACAGGGCGATGGCGAAGAAGAAGTAATAGGGCTGGAAACTCGGCGCAAAGTGCGCGGTGAGGCTGGAACACACGTAGGTGGTGTAGGCACCGATCGTCAGGAATTCACCATGGGCCATGTTGATCACGCCCATCTGCCCGAAAATGATCGCCAGCCCCAATGCCATCAACAGCAGCACGCAGAACACGGACAAGCCGTTGAACCCCTGCATCGCCGCGATGGCTCCAAATTCCGATAGCCATTCCATGATGATGGTCTCCTGAGAGCGGGAGGTGATAGTTGGAATGCGATGTGCTTTTGCTCTATGTGGGAGGGGGCTTGCCCCCGATAGCGGTGGTTCAGTTATAGAAATGTCGACTGACACTCCGCCATCGGGGGCAAGTCGAATCGTCGCACCGCCCCTCCCACATTTAGATCTCTTTATGCCTGAGGGTTATTGGTAACCCTTTGGAAACGGGTTCGGCTCGATCAGATCCGATTCGTAGATCACCTTGAACTGCCCGTTCGGCTGCACTTCACCGATACGCGACTTGCTCCACAGGTGATGGTTTTCGTGGATCTTCACGTAGCCTTCCGGCGCGGTTTTCAGCTCGATGCCCGGGGAGGCGGCGACGACTTTGTCCACGTCGAAACTGCCGGCCTTCTCCACCGCCGCTTTCCACAGCCAAGGGCCGAGGTAGGCCGCCTGGGTCACGTCGCCGATCACCGCGTCCTTGCCGTACTTGGCCTTGAAAGCTTCGACGAAGGCTTTGTTGTTGGGGTTGTCCAGGCTCTGGAAGTACTTCATCGAGGCATAGAAGCCGGCCATGTTTTCGCCGCCGATGCCGAGCAGTTCGTCTTCGGTGACCGACAGGGTCAGCAGGGTTTGCTTGGACGCGTTCACACCCGCCGCGTTGAGCTGTTTGTAGAACGCCACGTTGGAACCGCCCACCACTGCGGCAAAGACCACATCCGGTTTTTTCAGCTTGACCTTGTTGATCAGCGAGCCGAACTGGGTGTTGCCCAGCGGGTAGTAGTCTTCGCCGACCACGGTACCGTGCAGCACATTTTCAATGTGCTTGCGCGCGATCTTCATCGACGTGCGCGGCCAGATGTAGTCGGAGCCGACCAGGTAGAACGTTTTGGCGCCCTTGGTCTTGGCGATCCAGTCGAGGCTGGCGAGGATTTGCTGGGTGGCTTCCTGCCCGGTGTAGATCACGTTTTTCGACTGTTCCAGGCCCTCGTAGAAGGTCGGGTAGTAGAGCAAGCCATTTTCTTTCTCGAAGATCGGCAGCACCGCTTTACGCGAGGCCGAGGTCCAGCAACCGAACACCGCAGCCACCTTGTCGTTGACCAGCAGTTTCTTGGCTTTTTCAGCGAAGGTCGGCCAGTCGGACGCGCCGTCTTCCTGGATCACTTTGATCTGCCGTCCCAGAATCCCGCCCGAGGCGTTGATCTGCTCGATGGCCAGGCGCTCGGCCTGGATCGAGCCAGTCTCGGAAATCGCCATGGTGCCGGTGGCCGAGTGCAACTGGCCGACAGTGACTTCGGTAGGCGTCACGGCCAAGCCTTCGTTATCGGCCAGCACGCCCTGGCTGAACAGCGCGGCCGCCAGCAATGACAGGGCCAACAGCGGTTTGGAGCGGATCAATCGTGGTTCCATGGGGCGACTCCTCTGCAATGAGGGCTCCAGCATGGCGGCAGCCGACCCACGCGGGTATACGCAGCCTGACGTAACGGGATACGTCATTTGACGTATGCCACTGCGCACCAATGCAGGGCAGGATCGCGTCCGCCCAGCCACCGCTGACCAATGTGGGAGGGGGCTTGCCCCCGATAGCGCCGGGTCAGCGAACAAATAAGTGACTGACACTCCCTCATCGGGGGCAAGCCCCCTCCCACATTTGACTCGCAGCGCCCGCGAGGGCATGGAACTTGCTCACTCCCTTCGTCCACCCTGCGGAGCCTCCCCACCGTGCAATCCCCTCCCGGCACCCAGCGCATCGTCAAGATCCGCCGCGACTACAACACCTGGGTCGCCGACGAGACCATGGAAGACTATGCCCTGCGCTACACGCCCAAATCCTTTCGCAAATGGTCGGAGCTGCGCATTGCCAACACCGCCCTGGGCGCGGTGTCGTTCCTCGCATTGGAAGCCATCGGTGGTGTATTGGCCCTGAGCTACGGCTTCACCAACACTTTCTGGGCGATCCTTGCCATCAGCCTGGTGGTCTTCCTGACCGGCCTGCCCATCAGCTACTACGCGGCGCGCTACGGCGTGGACATGGACCTGCTGACCCGTGGAGCCGGCTTCGGTTATATCGGCTCGACCATCACCTCCCTGATCTACGCCAGCTTCACCTTCCTGTTCTTCGCCCTGGAAGCGGCGATCATGGCCCTGGCCCTGGAGTTGTATTTCCATATACCGCTGGCCTTTGCCTATGTGATCTGCTCGTTGCTGGTGATCCCGCTGGTGGCCTACGGCGTGACCCTGATCAGCCGCCTGCAACTGTGGACGCAACCGTTGTGGCTGCTGTTGCTGGTGCTGCCGTACGGCTTCGTGTGGTGGAAAAACCCCGATGCCTTCAGCGACTGGACCAGTTTTGTCGGGCGCAGCGGCGATGGCGGCGGTTTCAACCTGTTGGCGTTCTGCGCCGCCTGTACCGTGGCGCTGTCGCTGGTGACGCAGATCGGCGAACAGGTGGACTACCTGCGCTTCCTGCCGGAAAAAACCGCGGCCAACCGCAAGCGCTGGTGGGCCGCCCTGCTCTGCTCCGGCCCCGGCTGGATTATCCCGGGCGCGTTGAAGATGTTTGGCGGGGCGTTCCTGGCCTTTCTCGCCCTGCAACATGAAATCCCCATGGAGCGCGCCGCCGAGCCGACCCAGATGTACCTGGTCGCCTTCCGCTATGTGTTCAGCTCGCCGGAATGGGCCCTCGGCGCAATGGTGCTGTTCGTGTTCATTTCACAGATGAAGATCAACCTGACCAACGCCTACGCCGGCTCCCTGGCCTGGTCGAATTTCTTCGCCCGCGTGACCCACAGCCACCCTGGGCGCGTGGTGTGGCTGGTGTTCAACGTGGCGATCGCGCTGATGCTGATGGAGCTGGGCGTGTTCGATGTGATCGACCAGGTGCTGGGCTTGTACGCCAATATTGCGATTGCCTGGATCGGCACGTTGGTGGCCGACCTGGTGATCAATAAACCCTTGGGGCTGTCACCCAAACATATCGAGTTCAAGCGCGCGCATCTGTACGACATCAACCCGGTGGGCGTCGGCTCGATGCTGATTGCCTCGCTGCTGTCGATCCTCGCCCACTTCGGCCTGTTTGGCGCCCTGGCACAGGCGGCGCCGCCCTTCGTGGCGCTGGGCACGGCATTGATCATGGCGCCCCTGTTGGCCTGGCTGACGAAGGGCAAGTACTACATCGCGCGCAGCAGCGACGTGCGCTTGATTCACCCGGTTGCACCGGCGACCCATGCCGTGTGCGGGCTGTGCAGTAACCCGTTCGAGACCGCCGACATGGCGTTCTGCCCGGCCTACAGCACGCCGATCTGCTCGTTGTGTTGCTCGCTGGATGCGCGCTGTGGCGACCGCTGCAAACCCCATGCGCGATTGGTCAGCCAGTTCGAAGGCGTGTTGCGCTGGTTGCTGCCCAACACGCTGATGCCGCGTCTGCATACGCGGCTGGCCCATTACCTGGGGCTGCTGTTGGTCCTGGTGTTGCTGCTCGCCGGCGCCTTGGCCTTGATCTACGTGCAGGCCGCCCAAGGGTTGCCGCATTCGGAGACGTTGTACCAGGCGTTCTTCAAGGCGTTCCTCACCCTCTCGGTGCTGGCCGCCGTGCTCGCCTGGTGGGTGGTGCTGACCCGCGAAAGCCGCCGCGTCGCCCAGCAGGAATCCGACCGCCAGACCCTGTTGCTGATGCAGGAAATCGACGCCCACAGCCTCACCGACCAGGCCCTGCAACAGGCCAAGGAAGCCTCGGAAGCGGCCAACGCCGCCAAAAGCCGCTACGTCACCGGCTTGTCCCACGAACTGCGCACGCCGCTCAACAGCATCCTCGGTTTCACCCAGATCCTGCAGCGTGACAGCGCCATGCCCGAGCAGCACCAGGACGCGCTGGCGACCATCCTGCGCAGTGGCTCGCACTTGCTGTCGCTGATCGATGGCCTGCTCGATGTGGCGAAGATCGAGGCCGGCAAGCTGCGCCTGGAGCTGACGGAAATCCCCTTCCCCGAACTGATCCACGACCTGGAGCAGATGTTCACCCCCCAGGCCCAGGACAAGGGCCTGCGCTTTCGCCTGGACTGCGTGGGCAAGATCCCGGCGGTGGTGCGCGGCGATGAAAAACGCGTGCGCCAGATCCTGATCAACCTGCTGGGCAACGCGGTGAATTTCACCGACAGCGGCGAAGTGTGCCTGCGGGTCAGCTACATGCGCGAGACGGCTAATTTTGAAATCATCGACACCGGTATCGGTATTGATCCGGGGCAGATCGAGCGGATTTTCCAGCCGTTCGAGCGCGGCGACCTGATGCGCCAGGACAACGGCGTGGGCCTGGGGCTGACCATTACGCGCATGCTCACTGCCTTGATGGGTGGCGAATTACGCGTGACCAGCGAGCTGGACAAGGGCACCTGCTTCCAGGTGCGGCTGTTCCTGTCGCAAGTGCGCGCGCCGCAAGCGGTGGTGCATGTGGAACACGACATCATCGGCTATCAAGGCGAGCGCCGACGCATCCTGGTGGTGGACGACCATGTGGACCACCGCAAGGTGCTCAGCGGCATGCTCACGCCGTTGGGCTTCGAGGTGATCCAGGCGAGCAACGGCCAGGACGCCATTCGCCAGGTGGCGTTGCTGGCGCCGGACCTGATCCTGATGGACCTGTCGATGCCGACCCTGGACGGCTGGGAGACCAGCCGGCTGATCCGGCGCAATGCGCTGTCCACCGCGCCGATCATCGTGATTTCGGCCAACGCGTTTACCGACGATCGCGAACGCAGCATCGCCGCCGCCTGCAACGACTACCTGGCCAAGCCAGTGCGTACCCCGGAGCTGCTCGGGTGCCTGCAACAGCACCTGGGCTTGCAGTGGGTACGGCGTACCAAGAGCCTGGTCCCGCCGCCGCCACCCAGCGTGCTGCCCAGCGCCGACGACCTCGCGGTACTCGCCGAACTCAGCGCCATTGGCTATGTGCGTGGCCTGCACGAAAAACTCGACACGATCCTTGCCCAGCGCCCCGACGTAGAGCCGTTCATCACTCAAGTCCGCGGGCTGCTCAAGGGTTTTCGCCTGGATGAACTCAACCGAACCCTCAAGGAGGCCGAAGATGAATGCTCTCACCCGCAGCACTGAACCTGGCGTGGTGCTGATCGTCGACGACACGCCGGACAACCTGGCGATGCTCTCCGACGCCCTCGACGACGCCGGCTACATGGTGCTGGTGGCCCTCGATGGCCTCAGCGCGCTGAACCGCGTGCAACGCCGGCGCCCCGATCTGATCCTGCTGGACGCGATGATGCCGGGCCTGGACGGTTTCGAAACCTGCCGCCGGCTCAAGGCAATGCCGGCCAGCGCGGATATCCCGGTGGTGTTCATGACCGGGCTGACCGACAGCAAGCATGTTGTGCAAGGCTTCGAGGTCGGTGGCAGCGACTACGTGACCAAGCCGATCCAGACCGACGAAGTACTGGCGCGGGTGGCGGCGCACTTGCGCACCTCACGCATCCTGATGTCTGCACGGGCGGCGACGCAACCGAGTGCGTTGACCCTGGAGGATGAGCCGGCGCACCGGCTGTTGTCCGCCAGGTTCCAACTGACCGAGCGTGAGGTGGAGGTGTTGCGCTGGGTCGCGTGCGGCAAGACCAACCGGGATATTGGCGATATCCTGGGGTTGAGCCCGCGCACGGTGAACAAGCACCTGGAGCATGTGTATGTGAAGTTGGGAGTGGAGACCCGCACCGCCGCTACGTCAGTGGCGTTAGCGGCAATCTGATGTGGAAGGTCCCGCCAAATCTGCGGTCCCCCTGTGGCTGTGGCGAGCGGGCTTGCCCCGCGTTGGGCTGCGAAGCAGCCCCAATAAGGCCGCCGCATTCCTTCTGGTAGAACCGGGAGCCTGGTTTCAGGGCCGCTTCGCGCCCCAACGCGGGGCAAGCCCGCTCGCCACAGTTAGCCCGTCTGCCATAACAGCCCACATGCCACAACAGTCCGCTCGGCACTGAAGTGCGGTTCCCCCAGGGGATCTTCATTGCCGGGAATAAGTTAACCGCCGAAGGTTTGTGAAGGCCGGCGCAATGTCGGGTCAAACGGGTTGATCCTGGGACCGATCGCCGCCGCTTCGCGTTTCAACAATTCCACCACCATCGGCAACCGGCTCGGCCCCAGGCGATCGCTGATGGTCGCCACGCTCAATGCCGCCACCGCATGCCCGTCCCGGTTGAGGATCGGTACCGCCAGGCCCGCCATGCCTTCCAGCACCCCGGTGTTGCGCGCCGCATAGCCCAGGTTGCGCACGTTCTCCACCTCCGAACGCAACAGCACCTCGTCATACAGGTGGAAGTCCTTGAGCCGTGGCAAGTTGTAGCGGATCACCGTCTCGCGCTCTTCTTCCGGCAGGAATGCCAGGATGGCCAGGCTGCCCTGCCCCACGCCCAATGCCACGCGCCCGCCGATGTCGCCGGTGAAGGTGCGGATCGGGTACGGGCCCTCGCTGCGGTCCAGGCAGATCGCGTCAAAGCCGCTGCGCGCCAGCAAAAACAATGAGTCGCCCAAGGACGCGCTCAAGCGCAGCATGCTCGGGCGCACCAGGTCGCGCAGGTTGCCGGTCTTGCCCGCGTTCGCCGCCAAGGCGAAGAACTCCAGGCTCAGGCGATAACGTTTGCTGCGCGCGTCCTGTTCGACCATGCCTTCGTCCATCAGGCTGCGCAGCAGGCGGTGGGTGGTGGGCTGGGATAGGCCGACCTGTTGGGCGAGTTGGGTGACGCGCTCACCACCTTCCGGCACCTCACCCAGGGTACGCAGCAACGCGAACAGACGGGACACCCCGCCCGCCCCTACTTCCTTACTGTCGTTATTCCGCTCAGTGGAATCCATAACACGCTATCTCATGAGTAATTCTGTTCAGTGAATAAATCTTAAAATAATTGCTCACCCAGTGAAATTCCATCTTCCGCCCATCCTAGTCTTCGTCCTAATCTGCGTCCACAGGGGCGAAATGAACAACAACCGGCAGCCGACTTGAGATCGAGCGCCAACGCACCCGCAACACTCTTTTCGCATCTGCCCAAAACAAAAAAAGCGCGTTTCGACGCGACTGAAAAAAAAAGGTGGAACGCAGACATGGCATTTCTCCAACTCAACGCCTTGAGCAAACGCTACGGCGCCGTCGACGCGGTGGTCGCCACTGACTTGGCCGTGGAAAAAGGCGAGTTCGTTTCCCTGCTCGGCCCCTCGGGCTGCGGCAAGACCACTACCTTGCAAATGATCGCCGGCTTCGTCGAGGTGAGCGGCGGCCAGATCCTGCTCGACGGCCGCGACATCACCCATGCCAAGCCCGCCAGCCGTGGCCTGGGCGTGGTGTTCCAGAGCTACGCGCTGTTCCCGCACATGAGCGTGCGCGACAACGTCGCCTTCGGCCTGAAGATGCGCAAGGTGCCGGGCAGCGAGATCGCCGCCAAGGTCAAGACCGTGCTGGAGCTGGTGCGCCTGGCCCCCCACGCCGACCGTTACCCACGGGAGTTATCCGGCGGCCAGCGCCAACGCGTGGCCCTGGCGCGCGCCCTGGTGATCGAGCCGCCGGTGTTGCTGCTGGATGAGCCGCTGTCCAACCTCGACGCCAACCTGCGCGAAGAGATGCAGTTTGAAATCCGCCGTATCCAGTGCGCGGTGGGCATCACCACCTTGATGGTCACTCACGACCAGGCCGAGGCGCTGTCCATCAGCGATCGTGTGGTGGTGATGCAAGCCGGGCGCGTGACCCAGATCGATGTGCCGTACACCCTGTACGAACACCCCCGCACGCGGTTTATCTCGGACTTCGTCGGCAAGGCCAACCTGCTGCCCGGCGACTATGACGAGCTCGGCACTGCGCAGGTCCGCCACGCCAAGGGCGACGGCGAGTTGGTGTTGAGCCTGCGCCCGGAAAAAATCCAGCTGGTGGACGCCGGCACCGGCCGCCTGCAAGGCCAGGTCGTCAACCGCTACTTCTTCGGCAGCCAGTGGCTGTACCGCCTCCAGACCGCGCTGGGCGAAATCACCGTGGTGCGCAGCAACGACGGCAGCGCGCCGTTGGGCCATGGCGCAACGGTCGGCCTGGATTGGCAGGCCGACCTGCTGCGGGTATTGGCGACGGATGAGGTGCACGCATGAGTCGGGGTTATTGGCTCTCGCTGCCGGCGCTGGTGCTGTTCGCCGGGCTGCTGATCCTGCCGTTGGGCCTGACGCTGGTGCTGTCGTTCAACGTGTTCGACTATCAGGTGGGTGTAAAGGCGGATGAATGGACCTTGGCCCATTACCTGTCGTTGTTCAGCGATGCGTACTTCTACGAGATCTTCTGGCGCACCTTCTGGATCAGCGCGTTGGTGACCTTGCTGTGCGTGGTGATTGGCGTGCCCGAGGCCTACATCCTCAGCCGCATGGGCACACCGTGGCGCTCGATCTTCCTGATTTTGATCCTCACGCCGCTGTTGATTTCGGTGGTGGTGCGGGCGTTCGGCTGGAGCCTGCTGCTCGGTGCCGACGGGCTGGTGAACCAGATGATCCAGATGCTGGGCGGGCGCCCGGTGAAGCTGTTGTACACGCCGTTCGCGGTGATCATTGCGCTGGTGCACGTGATGCTGCCGTTCATGATCATTCCGGTGTGGACCTCGCTGCAAAAGCTCGACCCCTCGGCCGAACAGGCGGCGTTGTCGCTGGGCGCAAGCCAGGCCACGGTGATGCGCAAGATCGTGTTGCCACAGGTCATGCCCGGCGTGCTGTCCGGCACCTTGATTGTGTTCGGCCTGGCCGCCAGCTCCTTTGCGATCCCCGGCCTGCTCGGCGGACGCCGCCTGAAAATGGTCGCCACCGTGGTGTACGACCAGTACCTCTCGGAACTCAACTGGCCCATGGGCGCGACCATCGCGGTGGTGCTGTTGCTGGTCAATCTGCTGATCATGCTGAGCTGGAACCGCATGGTCGAAGGCCGCTACAAAAAGTCCCTGGGGGTTTAAGCGCATGTCCAGAAACGGTCCTTTGGCCCTCGGTTTCCATGGTTTGGTGGTGCTGTTCATGATGGCGCCGCTGGTGGTGGTGTGCCTGGTGGCTTTCACCCCGGAAAACACCTTGAGCCTGCCCACCTCGGGTTTCTCACTGCGCTGGTTTCGCGCCGTGTTCGAGCGGGCCGACTTTATCCAGGCGTTCTATAACAGTCTGATCCTGGCGTTTACCGCCGCGACCTTGGCGACACTGATCGCGGTGCCGGCAGCGTTGGCGATCAGTCGCTATCAGTTCCCGGGGCGCAACTTCTTCAGCACCTTGTTCCTGTCACCAATCATCATCCCGCACCTGGTACTGGGCGTGGCGATGCTGCGCCTGTTTGCGCTGATGGGGGTGAATGGCAGCTTCACCTGGCTGATGTTGGCGCACGTGGTGATCATCACGCCCTATGTGCTGCGCCTGGTATTGGCGGCGGCGGTCGGCATGGATCGCAGCGCCGAGCAGGCGGCCGAGTCCCTCGGCGCCGGGCGCATCACGCTGTTTCTCAGGGTGACGTTGCCGATGATTTTGCCCGGCGTGGCCGGTGGCTGGTTGCTGGCCTTCATCAACAGTTTCGATGAGGTGACCTTGTCGATCTTTGTCAGCTCGCCAGCCACGCAAACCCTGCCGGTGCGCATGTATGTGTACGCCACCGAGTCCATCGACCCGATGATGGCGGCGGTGTCGGCGCTGGTGATTGCGCTGACGGCGGCGACCATGATTCTGCTCGACCGGGTCTACGGCCTGGACCGCGTGCTGGTGGGGAAACATTGATGGCTCTGTTCAAACGATTGGCCGAGACCGCGCGCCCTGCCGTGGCCTTCACCCTCGACGGGCAACCGGCCACCGGCCTGCGCGGCGACACCCTGCTGACCGCCGTGCTGACCTGCGCCGAGCACCTGCGCGGCAGCGATTTCAGCGCCGAGCGCCGCGCCGGTTTTTGCCTGATGGGCGCCTGCCAGGACTGCTGGGTGCGCCTGGAGGATGGGCGGCGGGTACGCGCCTGCTCGACGTTGCTGGAAGAAGGCCAGGTGATCAGCCGTGATCCGGGGCGCCAGCTATGAAGCCGGTGGTGATTGTGGGCGCAGGCCCGGCGGGGATCAGCGCGGCGCGCACCCTGCTCGACCACGGCATCAAACCTTGCCTGATCGATGAAAGCCTGCTCGGTGGCGGGCAGATCTATCGGCGCCAACCAGCGGGTTTCCAACGCTCAGCCAAGCAGGTCTACGGTTTTGACGCGCGCAAGGCAGACGCTGTGCACCGCACGATGGATGAGTTGGCCGGTTTGATCGACTATCGGCCCGAAACCCTGGTGTGGAATGCCGAGGACGGTCGCCTGGACACGCTCAAGAGCGGCCGTGCCGAGAGCCTCGAGTATTCGCGGATCATCGTCGCGACCGGCGCCACCGACCGCATCCTGCCTGTTTCGGGCTGGACCTTGCCCGGCGTCTACAGCCTGGGCGCCGCGCAAATCGCCTTGAAGTACCAGGGCTGCGCCATCGGCGAACGGGTGGCGTTTTGTGGCAGCGGGCCATTGCTCTATTTAGTGGCTTATCAATACGCCAAGGCCGGGGCCAAGGTGGTGGCGGTGCTCGACAGTGCGCCGTTCCGTGCGCAATGCCGTGCGTTGCCGGCGCTGCTCGGGCAACCGGCGACGTTGGCCAAGGGCTTGTATTACCGCGCCTGGCTGAGCGCCCACGGGGTTCCCGTGCATCAGGGCGTGACGCTCCAGCAGATCGAGGGCGAACAGCGGGTCAGCGGTATTCGTTGGGATAGGCAAGATTTGGCCTGTGACGCCGTGGCCTTCGCCCACGCCCTGCGCAGCGAAACCCAACTGGCGGATCTGCTCGGCTGTGAATTTGAATGGAATGCCTTGAACCGTGCCTGGTTGCCGCGCCGGGACAACGCTGGGCGCAGCAGCCTCGCAGGCGTGTACCTGGCAGGCGACGGTGCCGGGATCATGGGCGCGGATGCCGCACAGATGGCGGGCGAGCGGGCGGCGTTGGCGGTGTTGGAAGACGCAGGCGTGGCGATCGATCATCGCCGCCCCGCTGTGCTGGAGCAGCAATTGGCAGGCATCCAACGCTTTCGCCAGGGGTTGGAGACTGCGTTCCCCTTCCCTGAAGACTGGGCGGCGCAGGCACCGGATGAATTGATTGTGTGCCGCTGTGAAGAAGTCAGCGTCGGCGATGTACGCGCCGTGGTGGATGAAGGCCACTGGGAGATCAACCGGGTCAAAGCCCATTGCCGGGTTGGCATGGGCCGCTGCCAGGGCCGCATGTGCGGGCTGGCGGCAGCCGAGATCGTCGCTGAGCGCAGTGGCCGCGGGATTGAACACGTCGGCCGCTTGCGTGGCCAGGCACCGATCAAGCCGCTGCCGTTTGGCGTGCAGGTGCAGCCATGATCGACGTCATCGTGTTGGGCGGCGGGATCGTCGGGGCTTCGGCGGCCTTGATGCTGGCGCACAAAGGCCAGCGCGTGGCCCTGGTAGAGCGGGACTTTTGTGGCTCGCATTCCAGTGGCGTGAATTACGGCGGCGTCAGGCGCCAGGGTCGGCCGTTGCATCAGTTGCCGCTGTCGCAGCGCGCCCACCAGCTGTGGGCCGACCTGCCGGGGTTGATCGGTATCGAGGGCGAATACGTGCGCTCCGGGCATCTGAAACTGGCGCGCAGTCATGCGGATTTCGCCGCGTTGCAGGCCTATGCCGAGCAAACCCGAGGTTTTGGCCTGGGCTTGCAGCTGCTCGATCACGCCGAACTGCGCGCACGCTTCCCTTGGGTCGGCGATATCGCAGTGGGGGCTTCACTGTGCCCCGAGGACGGGCACGCCAACCCGCGACTGGTGTCCCCCGCCTTCGCCCGTGCGGCGCAACGCCTGGGCGCATCGGTATACGAGCAGGCCGAGGTGATCCGCATCGAACATGACGGCCGCCATTTCCGCGTGCACTGCGCCAACGGCCTGCACCTGCAAGCCCCCTGGTTATTGAACTGCGCCGGCGCCTGGGCCGGCACCCTCGCCGCGCAATTTGGCGATCCGGTGCCGATCATTTCGGCGCACCCGGCCATGTTGGTCACCGAACCGCTGCCGGTGGTGATGAACGTGAGCACCGGTGTCGAAGGCGGTGGGATTTATGCGCGCCAGGTGGCCCGCGGCAATTGCATCCTTGGCGGCGGGCGCGGCTTTGCCCTTGGCCCCCGGCAGGCGCGACCCGGGCAAGCGGCAGTGCTGGAAATCCTGCGCAATGCCGCCGAGCTGTACCCGTTCCTCAAGGGCGCCCAGGCGATTCGCACCTGGAGCGGCACCGAAGGTTACCTACCCGATCACGAGCCGGTGATCGGCCCCAGCAGCACCCAACCTGGCCTGCTCCACGGTTTCGGCTTTGCCGGCGCCGGGTTCCAGCTGGGCCCAGCGGTCGGTGAAGCCCTGGCAGAGATCGTCTGCGACGGGGCCAGCCGCCAACCCATCGAAGCGTTTTCCATCCGTCGTTTCCAAGCCTGAGAGGAAAAACATCCATGAACACTCGTATTGCGCTGTCCTGCTTGTCCCTCGCTCTGCTCGCCTCCACCGCCCATGCCGCGCCGACGCTGTACCTGGGCATGAACGGCGGCACCATGGAACGGGTGTACGCCGACAAGGTGTTGCCTGCGTTCGAGAAGGCCAACAACGTCAAGGTGGTGATCGTGCCCGGCACGTCGTCGGACATCCTCGCCAAGGTCCAGGCCAACAAAGACAACCCGCAGATGCACGTGATGTTCCTCGACGACGGCATCATGTACCGCGCCATCTCCATGGGCTTGTGCGACAAACTGGCAGCCAGCCCGACCCTGGAACAGATCCCGGCCAAGGCGAAGATCAAGGACCAGGCCGTGGCCGTGACGTTGGGCGTCACCGGCCTGGGCTACAACGCCAGGATGTTCAAGGAAAAAGGCTGGGCCGCCCCCACCTCATGGATGGACCTGGCCGACCCGCGCTTCAAGGACAAAGTGGTGTTCCAGTCCGTGGCCTCTTCCACTTTCGGCCTGCACGGTTTCCTCATGTTCAACCGCCTCCAGGGCGGCGACGAAACCAACGTGGAGCCCGGCTTCAAGGCCTGGCCAAAAACCGTCGGCCCCAACGTGCTGGAATATATCGCCAGCTCCGCGAAAATCTCCGAGATGGTGCAAACCGACGAAGCGGCGATCTTCCCCCTCACCCCAACCCAGGTGGCCACCCAGAAACTCCTCGGTGTGCCAATGGAATACGCGCAACCCAAGGAAGGCGCCGTGGTGCTGAACGTGGCCGAGTGCGTGATCGCGCGTAATGACCAACCGGAACTGGCACAGAAACTCGCCGCCTTTTTGCTGACCGCCGAGGCCCAGGCCCCGGCGCTGGAGGAAGGCGACCAGATCCCGTCGAACCCGACCACCCCGACCACCGACAAGACCCGAGCGCGGGTAGAGGCGATGCAGGGGTATTTGCAGACGGCGATTTCGATCGATTGGGACCAGGTGAACCAGGCGCGGCCGGAGTGGAATGCGCGGTGGAGTCGGTCGATTGAGCGGTAGGCGGGTATAGCTTGCGCTCCCACGTTGTTGACGTGGGAGCCGCCGTTACCCTTCCCTGCCCGCCCTGGCCTTGAGTTTATTGCAGTAATTTTTGTAGATCGCTCTCGCGGTATTTCGTTGGATGCGGATTTCAAATAATTTTTGCCGCATTTCCCGGTGGCGTTCGGTATTGAGCAGAAGCAATCCCAGGAGTGGAAATACAACGCCCAGAGAAAACGCCACGGTATGCGGGCGGTATTGAATCGTTGGTATGACCAGCATCAGGCAGAAAGCGAAATAGCCCGCCAGGAGTCCAACTGCCCAGTTGAAGCCACGCACAATCATGAAATTGGAAAACCCGAAGAAAAACGTCAGCGACAGAAGCCCCCACCCCATCAATTCGGTTCTCAGTGACGGCTCGAGCTTGCGCAAATAGTGATCATCAACCAGCACGGTCACCATAGCGGTTGAGAAGATAGCCATGAATATCGTGCTCATGAACACTGGAAAGTTACGGCGGAGAAGACGGAGAGGTGACTCATTCACGCTGAAATCTCCTCGTACCAGCCCACAACTATCGTCGTGGCATTTCCAACGTGACCATGTTGATAACTTCCAGCCAGCCCCGAAATCCCGCCCAGAACATCGTTTAATGGTTCGTTGAAGCGTCGAACCCTGCGGCTTTCTACCCGTTCACGGGGGGTGAGGTGGGCCCAGGGGAAACCGTCCTTCAATACGCTGCTAGCCATTCATTTGCTCCTGAACTCACAAGAGCGCAGAGCGTAAAGAATCAATATCCGTCAAGAATGTAGGAAGGTTTCCTTTTTTAAGACAGGCACTTCCCGATCTGGTCTCAGCGCCTTGTAGTCAATCCTGGGAATGGGAAAGGTACCGCCGCAGAAAGCCGATGGCGGGCCGATCCGGTTCGGCTGGAATATTCGCGAGCACATCAACATTTGATCGTCCGTTCAAGCGGGAACTATCGGCAGCGCGCGTTTGTGCGCTGTCTTGCTGTACGCCCCTTCGACAATCGTCCTCACCCGCTCACTCACCGGCTCGCCCATCAGGTAGGCATCGATCTCTTCGTACGTGCAGCCATAGGCATGTTCATCCAGCTTGCCCGGTACGAGTTCTTCCAGGTCGGCAGTGGGCTGCTTGTGCACCAGGTTCGTCGGGGCCCCAAGGGCACTGGCCAACAGACGTACCTGGGTCTTGGTCAGGCCCGACAGCGGTGCCAGGTCACAGGCGCCGTCGCCGAATTTGGTGAAGAAGCCCATCAATGCCTCGGCGCCGTGGTCGGTGCCGACGACCAGGCCGTTGTGCAGGTTGGCCACGGCGTACTGGGCGATCATGCGGGTACGGGCCTTGACGTTGCCTTTGATGAAGTCGACATGCTCCGCACTGGCTTCAGTGGCGCTCAGGCTGGCCATCAGGCCGTCGACGCTGGCGGCGATGTCGAGGGTGTCGATCTGGTCCGGAGCGATGAAGTCCAGGGAGGCCTGGGCGTCGTGTTCGTCGGCCTGGCTCTTGTAGGGCAGGCGCATGGCGATAAAACGCGCGGCGTAGTCCTCGGCCCGCAGTTGCTCCACCGCCAACTGGCACAGGCGACCGGCGGTGAGCGAATCGACGCCGCCGCTGATGCCCAGTACCAGGGCCTTGCAGCCTGAGTGGCGCAAGGTGGTCTTGATGAAGTCGATGCGCCGTTGGATTTCCTTGGCTTCACCGCCCTTGACCAGTTGCCGATCGATATTCAGTTCCTGCGCGATACGTTCTTGCATGTCACACCTCCACCCTGCCCACGTTGAACACCTGTGCCGCGTACTGCAAAAACGAGGCGTCTTCGCAGACATTCTTGATCGGATCATCGGAGAATTTCACCACCGGTTCGCCGTGCACCCGTACCAGCTTCATGACGATACTCAGCGGCTCGACGCCCTCCACATCGCACGCCAGGCTGGTGCCCATGCCGAAACCGAACTTGGCCTTGCCACGCACGTGACGCAGGATCGGCAGGCATTTTTCGAAGTTCAGGCCGTCGGAGAACATCAGGTCCTTGGTCATCGGGTCGATGCCCAATGCTTTGTAGCGGGCCAGGACTTTGTCGGCCCAGGCGATGGGATCGCCGGAGTCCTGGCGCAAACCGTCGTACAACTTGGCGAAGTACAGGTCGAAGTCCTTGAGGAAAAAGTCGGTGCTGATGGTGTCGGTCAAGGCAATGCCCAGGCGGCCGCGGTATTCACGTACCCAGTTTTCCAGGCCGGCGTTCTGGCTTTCGCGCAAGCGCCCCAGTTGCTGGTGCACCATCATCCACTGGTGAGCCATGGTACCAATCAGCGGCAGGTCGAATTCGTAGGCGAGGTGCGCGTTGCTGGTGCCCACGAAGTGGCCGGGGAAGTCGCGGCGCATGATGTCCACCACTTCACGCTGGGCCTTGAATGACAGGCGCCGACGGGTGGAAAAGTCAGAGACGCGCAGGTCGGCCAGCTCGTCGCGACTGAGGTGTTTCTCCAGCCAATCGAATTTCTGGTAGAGCTTGCGGGTGACGTCTTCCAGAGTCACGTCCGGGTACTTGTCGCGGTTGCGCAACTCACTGACCAGCGCCAGCACCGGCTGCTCGAACATGATGCAGTGCAGCATCGGGCCGACCACGCGGATATTCAGCTGGCCGTCGATTTCGCTGACGTGGATGTAGCGCAGGTTGAAGCGGAACAGGCCGAGGAAGCGTTCGTAGTCGGGGGTGAGGTATTCGCGAAAGCGTGGGTTGAACAGGAAGCGCAGCTCGCCTTCGCGCATTTGCAGGCCGGCGAGTTTCTCCAGCTCGGCGCGCAACTCGGGGATCAAGTGACCGAGTTTTTCCCTGGAGCGCACGATGAAGTTGTATTCGACGTCGACGTTGGGGTGCTGGTGCAACACCGCCTGCATCATGGTGAAGGTGTAGTAGTCGGTGTCGAGCAAGCCCTGGATCACCGGGGCTTCGTAGTCGTAGGCACTTTCCATGGTGTGTCTCCTTAACGCGTGGCCATCGCGGCCAGTTCTTCGCGGGTGCTGCTGATCACAGCCCCGGCCTTGAGCAACTCATTGACGGCCTGCACGCTCCCCTCGTCGCTGATTCCTCGGCATGCCGGCAGGTGCAGGACCACCTCCAGGCCAGCCTTGAGCAGTTGCAGCGCAGTGGTCTTGACGCAGTAGTCCAGGGCCAGGCCGCCGACAATCACACGGACCACGCCTTGGGCCTTGAGGTATTCGATCACGCCCGTGGAGAGCTTGTCGTGCAGGTCGTGGTAGCAGGCGCCGTAAGGGTGCAGGTCGGGTTCGACGCCTTTCCAGATGAAGTAATCGTAGTCATATGGGGCGGGCAACTCGTCCAGCAGGGTGAAACCCTCGGTGCCCGGCACGCAGTGGCTGACCCAGGTGACATCGGCGTGCGCCAGGCCGGTGGGTTGCAGCATCTCGCTGGGCTGGGCAACCACCCAGGGGGCGTGCGGGCTGTGGGCATCTTTGCTGCCGATGCGGTGGCCGGCGAGGCTGGCCATGTAGTTGAGTTCGGCACCGATCTGGTCACCACCCGCCACCGGCAACTCGTTGGGGCACAGCGGCGTAAAGCTCTTCTGGGCGTCGACGTCGAATGAAGCGATGGCAGTTTTCGAGAGGGTCATGGCGGTTCTCCTGTGGCCTGGAAACAAAAGTACACGTCATGTACTTTCATTGCAAGAAACATTTGTTTATCTATTCTGGACTCAGTACATGACATATCTATTCGATCCGTTAGACTGTGCCCCACCGCTGTTTACAAGGACTCCACATGCCACTGAGCGCCTACCTCCACACCGTCGACCTCTGCGTGCTGTGCTACTGCCGCGCGGAGGGAGAATTAAAGCTGCTGCTGAATAAACGCGACGCCGAGCCGTTCGCCGGGCATTGGGCGCTGCCGGGCGTGGTGGTGAATGGTGGGGTGCAGGATCTGAGCCTCCAGGATGCCGTGGAACGCTTGCGCGCCAGCAGCAAGGTTGGCCTGGCGTTGGCCTGGAGCGAGCAAGTGGGCACGGTGGGCGATGCGTTTCGCGACCCGCGTTGCTGGTCGTCGTCCACTTATTACCTGGCGATCGTCGCCGATGAGGTGGCGCTGGGTGAGCATCAGGGCTGGTTTTCGCTGAAGGCGGTGGCCGATGGCAGCATCAAGTTGCCGTTCGATCACAACAGCATCGTCGCGGCCGTGCAGGAGCGGCTGTTGTCCAAGTCGCTGTACAGCAACTTGCCCTTGATGTTCCTGGGCCATGAGTTCAGCGCGCCGGAAGCGACGACGATCTTCTCGCTGGTGCTGGCGCGGCCAGTGTTGAAGACCAGTATTCGCCAGCGCCTGTTGAAGCTGACGGAGGCAGGGTACTTGCGCGAGACGGGACGCAAGAAGCAAGGCGAAGGCGGCAGGCCCCAGGCGACGGTGGAGAACCTGAGACCTGGGGAGGTTTATTTCTTTGATCGCAGTTTTGCTGACTAGCCTCGATTTAAAGAACACCGATCATCCAATGTGGGAGGGGGCAAGTCGAATCGTCGCACCGCCCCTCCCACATTATTTTGATTGGGGTATGGCTTCAGCTCATCCAGTTGCCGCCATCGACGTTATAGGTTTGCGCCACCACATAATCGGCCTCCTTCGACGCCAGGAAAATCGCCATCCCGGTCAAATCCTCGGCCGTCCCCATCCGCCCAAACGGCACCTCGGCCGCCACCTGCCGCTTCTTCTCGCCCGGCGCCAGCCCTTCATGCTTGGCGAACAATGCATCCACGCCGTCCCAATGCTCGCCATCCACCACTCCCGGCGCGATGGCGTTGACGTTGATGCCCTGCTTGATCAGGTTCAGCCCCGCCGATTGCGTGAGGCTGATCACCGCCGCCTTGGTCGCGCAGTAGATCGCCACCAGCGGCTCGCCACGACGCCCGGCCTGGCTGGCCATGTTGATGATCTTGCCGCCATGGCCCTGGCTGATCATCTGCCGTGCCGCCGCCTGCAACGTGAACAACGTGCCGGCAACGTTGATCGAGAACAGCCGCTCATAACTGTCGCGGGTGATATCGACGATGGGCGCCAGGTCGAACAGTGCGGCGTTGTTGACCAGGATATCCAGCTTGCCGGCCTGTGCCACCACGGCGGCAATTGCGCCGTCGATGGAAACTTGGTCGGTCACGTCCATCGCCACCGCGTAAGCCTGGGGCCCGAGTTCGGCCGCTGTGGCCTGGGCGCGTTGCAGGTTGATATCGGCGATGGCCACGGTCGCGCCTTCGGCGATATAGGCCTGGGCAAAGGCGCGGCCAATGCCGCGCGCCGATCCGGTGATCAGCGCGCTCTTTCCTTCGAGTCGTTTCATGGGTTTGTCCGTCAACGTTATTTGGGATAGCCGGCGCGTTTCATCTCACGCTCGGTAGTGGACTGGGCCTGCTGCAATGCCTGATCGACCGACATGCCGCCGGTCAACGCCGCCGAAAGCAGCTTGCCGACGGAAGTGCCGATGGCCTGGAACTCGGGGATGGTCACGTACTGGATGCCCACGTACGGCACCGGCTGGGCCGAGGGATGCGCGGGATCGGCGTGCTTCATCATCTCCAGGGTGACCTGGGCGAACGGTGCGGCCTTCAGGTAGGCCGCGCTGTAGGTGGATTGGCGCGTGCCCGGCGGTACGTTGGCGAGACCCTCCTTGTCAGCCACCAACTGGATGTAGTCCTTGGAAGTGGCCCAGGTGATAAAGGTCCTGGCGGCGTCCTTGTGCTTGGACGTGGCGGGGATCGCCAGGGACCAGGCATAGAGCCAGGAAGAGCCTTTGTCGGTGACTTCGGTGGGCGCGGCGACGAACCCTACGCTGTCGGCGACCTTGCTCTGGCTCTTGTCGGTGGTGAACGAGCCGGCGACGCTGGCATCCACCCAAATGGCGCATTTGCCACTGTTGAACAGTGCCAGGGTTTCGTTGAAGCCGTTGCTGGACACACCCGGCGGGCCGTATTGCTTGAGGGTGTTGACGTAGAAGGTGGCCGCCGCGGTCCACTCGGGGCTGGTCAATTCCGGCTTCCACTGCTCATCGAACCAGCGTGCGCCAAAGGCGTTGGCCATGGTGCTGAGCAGCGCGATGTTCTCGCCCCAGCCGGCCTTGCCGCGCAGGCACATCCCGTATTGGTCTTGGTCTTTAGCCGTGAGCCTGGCGGCGAACTCGCCGAGCTGGGTCCAGGTGGGGTGCGCGGGCATGCTCAGGCCGGCTTGCTTGAACAGGTCGGTGCGGTAATAAGTGACGGTGCTTTCGCCGTAGAACGGCAAGGCGTACAGGGTGTCGTTGACCGACAGGCCCTGGCGCACCGAGGGGAAGATGTCTTCGGCGTCGTAGTCGGCGGGCAGTTGGGTCAACGGCTCCAGCCAGTGCTTGGCGCCCCACAGCGGGGTTTCGTAGGTGCCGATGGTCAGCACGTCGAACTGCCCGCCCTGGGTGGCGATATCGGTGGTGAGGCGTTGACGCAGCACGTTTTCTTCCAGCACCACCCAGTTGAGCCGGATGTCTGGGTGCTGCTGCTCGAACACCTTGGACAGGCGTTGCATGCGGATCATGTCGCTGTTGTTGACCGTGGCGATGGTCACGGTGTCGGCAGCCTGGCTGGGCACGGCCAGTGCCAGGCCGGACAGCAGGAACAGTGCTTGCGGGAACGTGGCTTTGCAGGACTGGAGCATGGCGGTTTGCACCTGTTGTTTTTGTTGTCGAGGGCCGATTACAGCAGCTTGGCCAGGCCCTAACAAACCCATGGCGCATGCACGACTGATACTTTTTTAACCGCCGGCCCCGGATCAAAAAAGTATCAGCGCCGGACGAAACCAGAGGTAGCGCTGCCGTTGCCAACCCGCGTATTTTGAGGCGATTCCACAAGCAAAAGAGGCATCAGCATGCCCGTCGACCGCGCCGCCCTGTTCGAACACCGCCCTGCCGAGCTGGAAGTGATCCTGCCCGAACCTGAGCACGGCTTTCGCTGGTTCGAACATGACTACCCTTTTGAGCTGGCGCGCTGGAACCACCACCCCGAATTCGAAATCCACCTGATCCGCCAGGGCAGTGGCAAGCTGGTGGCGGGCGACTATATCGGGGCGTTCAGCGCCGGGCATGTGGCGCTGATCGGCCCGGACCTGCCCCACGACTGGATTGGCGAGCTGGCACCCGGCGAATACCTGAAGGGTCGCGATGTGGTGCTGCAATTCGACGGCGCCGCCCTCCTCGCCCTGCGCAAGACCCTGCCGGAGCTCGGCGACTTGCACACGCTGTTCGAACAGGCCCGGCGCGGCCTGGAGTTCAGCGGCGACACCGCCGCGCAGGCTGCGCGTTTGCTCGAGGCCATCGGCAGCGCCCACGGCCTGCAACGCCTGATCCTGTTCCTGCAACTGCTCGACACCCTGAGGAACGCCCCGCCACCCGAGGTGAAAGCCCTGGCCAGCGCCTGCTACGCACCAACCCTGGACGCGCGCAGCGCCGAGCGCATCAACAAGGCGTTCGACTACCTGATGCGTGAACTGACCGGCGACTTGCGCCTGTCGGTCATCGCGCAGCAACTGGAGATGAGCGAACCGGGCTTCTCACGCTTCTTCAAGCGCAATACCGGCCACGGGTTCATTGACCTGATGCGCAAGTTCCGTGTGCAGCGCGCCTGTCGCCTGTTGCTGCAAAGCGAGATGTCGGTGGCGGATATCTGCTTTGAGGTGGGCTACGCCAACCTGTCCAACTTCAACCGGCACTTTCGCATCGAGATGCACCAGACACCCAGCGAATACCGGCGCGAAACCGCCATGCACTTGTTCAATCGGATTGAAACAATGACACCGCGTCATTTCTGATCAAAAGGTCGATTAATCGCGATTTTTTCCAGTCCATTCAAACCATTGCGCAAAGTTGGTACGACCTGTGCGAGCGTGTGCGCAACGAACTTGGTCGCCAAGTTCGCCTCAACCCGAAGAATCGGGTTCAAACCGCGTACGAATAGGGATTTTCAATGCACTTGACCTCAAGGCGTCCTGCTTATTTTGGTGTTTCCCTGCTACTGGTTGCCGTTACGGGAGTACTCAGCCCGCCCATTTTGGCGCAGCAACCGCCCATCGATGACTCAGCACAGGGCGAAACCCTCAGCCCGGAAGCCAGCCCGGCGAAAAAAAACGTGTACCTGTCGGACTGGTTTAACCAGGACCTGACCTTGATCGGCAGCAAGGACATCAGCTTCGGCCCCAAGCCGCAGGACGATGTCTACCTGGAATACGAGTACTTCGGCCGCAAGGGCCCCTTCGAGTTGTACGGCTACATCGACGTACCGAAGATCCTCGGCATCGGCAACAGTCACGACAAAGGTGCGTGGGACCATGGCTCGCCGGTGTTCATGGAGCACGAGCCGCGTATCTCCATCGATTACCTGGCCGGCCGCAGCCTGGCCATCGGCCCCTTCAAGGAATGGTACGTGGCCTTTGACTGGATCTATGACCACGGCAGCAACCAGGCCAACCGTGCCAACACCCTGTACAGCGGCCTCGGCACCGATATCGACACCCACTCGCGTGTCAACCTCTCGGCGAACTTCTATGGGCGTTACCAGTGGGAAAACTATGGCGCCAGCAATGAATATTCGTGGGACGGCTACCGTGCGCAAATGAAATACATCGTGCCCATCGACACGTTCGACAACGGTGCCTCGCTGACCTATATCGGTTTCACCAACTACGATTTCGGCTCGGACCTGCACAAGGACAACCCGGCCCGTACCGCCAACGCGCTGGTGGCAACCAACGTGCTGCTGTATTCATTCACCCATTTGCGCTTCACCCTGGTCGGCCGTTATTTTCATAACGGCGGCAACTGGGAGGATGGCAGCGAATTGAATTTCGGCGAAGGCAACTTCCGCGCACGCTCCGACGGCTGGGGTTACTACGCTGGCGTGGGCTACCAATTCTGATCAAGGAGTACTGGATGAAAGCGTTTACCCGTCTCACGCTGGCTATCGGCCTGACCCTGCTGCCCCACATGGTGCTGGCTGACACACCCACGCCGATCAAACCGAAAGTGATGCTGATCACCATGTTCGCCCCTGAGGCGCAAACCTGGATCGAGCGCATGGAACTCAAGCAGGAGGTGCGCGTACCGGGCTTGTCCGCCGACTACCCGGTGGTCCGCTGCAACACCCAGGACGTATGCCTGCTGGTCACCGGCATGGGCCAGACCAACGCCGCCGCGTCCACCCTGGCCCTGGCGTTGTCGCCCAAGTTCGACCTGCGCCACAGCTATTTCCTGATCGCCGGGATCGCCGGCATCAGCCCCAAGCACGGCACCCTCGGCACGGCCGCCTGGGCCCACTACCTGGTGGAATTCGGCACCCAGTGGGAGCTGGATTCGCGGGATGCACCCAAGGATTGGCCGACCGGGTATATCGGCATCAACACCAAGGGGCCCAACGAAAAGCCGCCACTGGACTACAAGACCGAAGTGTTCGAGCTGAACCCCAAGCTGCAGGCCAAGGCGTTCGCCCTGTCGCACAAGGTCGAACTCACGGAAAGCAAAGAGTCCGCCGCCTGGCGCAAACACTACCCCGCCGCCCCCGCCAACCAGCCGCCGCAAGTCACCCGTTGCGACACCCTGGCGGGCAATACCTGGTTCTCCGGCACGCGCCTGAGCGAACGCGCCGAGGTGTGGACCAAGCTGCTCACGGACAACAAAGGCGAATACTGCACCACCCAGCAGGAAGACAACTCCACCTATGAAGCTTTGCTACGCGCCAGCCGTGAAGGGTTAGTGGATATCCAGCGCCTGGCCGTCGTACGTGCCGGATCGGACTTCGACCGCCCGTACCCTGGCTACAGCGAAGTGGACAACCTGCTCAAATACGCCGACCAGGGAGGGTTCGTACCCGCGCTGGAAAACCTGTACCGCACGGGCAATCCGTTGGTACAGGCGATCCTGAAGAACTGGTCGGCATGGGAAAAAGGCGTTCCCGACGCCTAGTGCCGAGCGAAATGTAGGGCAGCGTCCATCGCCGTCTGTAGGAGCGAGGGGGACGCCTAGTTCTTGCTCGCGAAAAACTCACAGGCGCCGCGTTCATTCAGGAAGCGCGCGTTATCGTTGAGGTTTTTCGCGAGCAAGCTCGCTCCTACAGAAAGGCCTTAACTGCCCCGATCGTGTCAGGGCAGCAAGATGATTTTGTCGGCGCTGCCTTGATTCACGTCCTCATAGCACTGCACGCCATCGGCCAGCGCCACTTCGCGCTGGCCAGTCGGCAATGGCAGTTGCCCTTCATCGAAAAAGCGTCCGAACTGCTCCAGCATCACCGCGCATTGCTCGCAGTTGTAGAGCAATGAATTGATGCCCACCACCGAGCCACCCTTGCGGTACAGGGCCAGGGCCGGCAGTTGTACGTGGCCGTCCACCGGTGCGGCAATGATCGCGATGCGGCCAAACGGAGCCAGGCCGGCCACGGCGGCTGGCAGCCAGAAACCGGTGGTGTCGAAGATCACATCGGCGCCGCCCTTGAACACCGCATGAACCTGCGCGCCCAGTTCTTCGGGCTTGCCCAACGCAATGGCGTCGAACCCTTGCCCCTGCAACACCTCGACCTGGTCAGCCTTGCGCACCGCCGCCAACACGTGGGCGCCGCGGATGTTCGCCAAGGCCAATGCCGCACTGCCCACAGCACCATTGGCGCCGATCACCAGCAACCGCGTGCCTTTGCCCACGCCACTGCGCTCCAGCGCATCCCAGGCCGTGGTGTACGGCACTCCCAGGCTGGCGGCCTGGGAAAAACTCAGGTGCGCAGGTTTATGCGCGACACCTTTGGCCGACACGGTGAGGTACTGGGCGTGGGAACCGTCAGCGAAAAACCCCAGGTCGCGGCCGGTGCCCCAGACTTCCTGGCCCACCAGTGCCTGCGGACCTTGCACGACCACGCCGGCAAAGTCGCGCCCAGGTATGCGCGGCACTGTGGTGTAGGGGAAACGCCCGAGTACGTTCTTCACGTCGCTGGGGTTAAGGCCCGCGGCCTTGATCTGGACCAGCACCTCATCGGCGGCGGGCACCGGGGTGGCAACCTCGACGAAGCGCAGGGCAGCGAGGTCGCCGGTGGCGGAAAATTGCAGTGCATTCATGGCCAATATCCATCGAGGGGAAGAAAGGGATCAGGACAACCAACCGGCGACCAACTGCCGGCCCATGGGCCAGAGCTGCTCACCGAGCAGCATGCCCATCAGGCCCACCAGCGCGATGGCCGGCGGTGCGGGCGAACGAAAGTCCAGGGCGCCGTAGATCAAGCCGACGAACAGGCCGATAGCCAGGGAAATCAGATAGTTCATGGTGGTGAGTGCCTGATGGGTAGATGGGCCCAGTGTAGAGAGCCCATCGCTGAAGCATCGGCCAAGTGCTTCAGGATTTCGGCCAACCCTCAGCCGTTGTATTGCGACGGTGCCACACCGAGCTCGCGGCGGAACATGTCGCTGAAACTGCTCGGCGAATAGCCCAGGGAGCGCGCGATAGCACTCACCGACTGGCCCTGGATCAACTCAGCCACCGCCGTGGCCAGTTGCACCTGGCGACGCCATTCGGCGAAGCCCATGCCCAGGTGGTTCTGGAACAGTCGCGCCAGCGTCCGCACACTGGCGCCGGCCGCTTCGGCGTGTTGCTCGAAGGGAATCTCCAGGGACGGCGCCGCCATGACCGCCTGGCAGGCATTGATCAGCCGCCGGTCGACGCCCACCGGCATGGCGATGCGAATGGGCGAGCGGCGCGCACGTTGCAGCTCCAGCAAGGCCAGGCCGACCACCGCGTCGTAATAGCCTGCATCGCCAGTGTCCCCCTGCTCCACCAGCGTGACGATCAACTCGCGCAGCAACCCACCGACTTCGATGACCTGCACCTGGCTGTCCAGCGTCGTCGCCAAGGCTGGACGCAAGTAGATATTGCGCATTTGCAAATCCGAGACCACGCGGATGCCGTGCTCCACCCCCGGTGGCAACCACACCGCCCGCTGGGGCGGCACCACCAGCGCCTCCTGGGGTGTCTCGACCCACATCACGCCGCTCATGGCGTAGAGCAACTGGCCCCAGTCGTGGCTATGGGGCTCCACGTACAAACCGCGCGGGTAGGTGCGGGCCAGGGGCAGTACGGGGACGGCGTGGTCACTGAGGTCGGGGGGCGCGGCCTGGGCCATGGGAAACACATCGTTCAAGGGTGAGCCGCCATGGTAATGACCACCGCTCGACAATCCGAGTGAATTTTTGCGGCCCACGAGGATCACTTGCTTACACCTGAAGGTTTGATGGGCCCATGAATAACGCAAAACTGTTTGTGATCGACTACACCCTGCATGGCGAACCCAAGTCATTCATCATTCGCCTGGAACAGCTCGATGCCGCTCAAGCCTGGCATTGGGCGAGCTGTGACGCCGGCGTGGGGCGCATCGGTCGCTTTGCCCGTGAGCAAGTGAAGAAAACCAGCCAGGAGCAGGCCGAGAAATTCGGCATTGAAAACGTACAATGGCGCCGCTCGGATGCGCGCGCCCAGGCTTGATCAAGGAGCGATACCCATGGATTCAACCCGGCAAGTCAACGGCAAGGCCCGGATTGACTACACCCAGGACACGCTGTTCGGGCCACTGGCCAAGCATGTCGAATGCCAAGTGAGTGTGCAGCAAAGGGCCGGATGGCTGGTGTTGAAGGTGTTCCAGCCACTGCCCGATGATCTACATGCCGCGCAAACCGTAGTGTTTGCATTGGAGGGGCGGCGCACCAGCGCCGTGGTGAAAGACAGCCACCGCCTGGCCGATCACAGCCTGCGCCTGGAACTGGAAACCCAATAGCCCAAATCGAACCGCTGAAGCGTGGGAGGAAGCAGGCCCCCTCCCACCGTCATAACTGCGCTCAGCCTTTGGCCGACTTGGCGCACTCACACCCCGTCGGCGCTGCACAGGGTTCGCCATGGGCATGGTGCTCGGCACAGCCCTGGCAGCAATAACCCTTACCGTCTTTCATTACTGCATCAGCCCCCAACACGCACTTGCAGTGTGGGCAGGCACAGGTTGCATCTGGCATGGTCAGACTCCTTCTTCATGGTCGTCCGGTGCGGCGAGCGCCAGCACCTTAAGCAGTGACTGCGGGCCGGCGCGGATGGTTCCAACCATCAATCGGTGCGGGTATTGCTGCGGTACATGAACACCAGCGCCAGGGCCAGGCAGGCCATGGCCACGATGCGGCTGCCCGACAATTCGATCGCCGGGTTGCCCAGCCAGCCGAAGTTATCGATCAACATACCCATGCCCAACTGCCCGACGATCACCGCGACAGTGGCGACCGCCGTGCCGACCACCGGTACCGCGCCGACCATGACCATCATGTACACCACGCCGAACAGCGCGCCGGTCAGTTGCCATTTCGGCACGTCCAGCAGGCTCAAGGCCTGGGCCGGCTCGAAGAAGAAAATCAACAGCGCAGTGGTCAATGCGCCCACCGCAAAGGTCAGCAGGCTGCTGCGCAATACCCCCACCGCCTGGCCCAGGCGACCATTGATCGCCGCCTGCACACTCAACACCGCACCCGCGGCAATCACCAGCACCAATAACAGAATCAGGTTCATTGCCTTACCCTCGTGCAATCAAAACAAGTGCCGCCACAATCAACGCCAAGGCGATCCAACGCTCGCCATTGACCCGCTTGCGCGCGGTGCCGAACCAACCGAAATGGTCAATCAGCACGCTCTTGCCGACCTGGCCCGACAGAATCGCGATCATCGTCATCGCGATACCGATATGCGGCGTGGCCAGGGTCAACACCACCACATACATCGGCCCCAGGAAGCCGCCGATCAACTGCCAGCGCGGCAAGTCGGTCAACGCCGGGCCCTTTTGCGGGCCGCTGAACAACAGCAGCAAATACAGGATGGCCGAGCCGACGCCGAAGATGCTCAAGGTCGCCCACAAGTGGCCCACCTGCACACCCAACGGCCCGAGCAAACCGGCTTCCACGGACAAGCCCATGCCCGCCAGGATCACCAGTGGCAACAACAGCAACCTGAGCGCATTTTTTTTCGTGGTGGCCCGCGCCACACCCTCGATAGAACTGGCCTGCATACATCACCTGCGCTTTAACAAAAGATTGGATGGCGCGCATTATCCGGTGGCCGTGCTGTGCGATAAATGGGAGCATACAGACAACACCTTTGCGCATTACGCACAACACGGGGGGGGGCACGATGCAGGGTTTGAATGAATTGAGTTTCAAGGCGCTGCGCCTGTTCGTCGCGGTGCTGGACCATGGCAGCTTTTCTGAAGTGGCGCGTCGCGAAAGCCTGGCGCCCTCCTCCATTTCGCGGCAGATCCAATTGATGGAACAGGCCCTCGGCCAGCAGTTGCTCTACCGCCACACCCGCGCAGTGACCCCCACCGAGGCCGGGCGTCTGCTTGGACGGCATGCACGCGTGATGCTGGAGCAGTTGGAAGTCGCCAGCCAGGCCCTGCAGGAACAGGACAGCGAACCCAGCGGGCTGGTGCGGATCAACGCGCCGATGGTGTTCGGCCAGCGCCACCTGTCACCGTGGCTGGGGGCGTTATGCCGGCGCTACCCGAAGCTGCAACTGGATATCCAGCAAACCGACACCTACGTTGACCCGCTGCAAGATGGCACCGACTTGCTGTTCCGCATCGGCGTGCTCAACGACTCCAGCATGCAGGCGCGCATCTTCGCCCCCCAGCGCTTTCGCATCGCCGCCAGCCCCGCCTACCTGGCCCGGCACGGCACGCCCAGGCACCCGGACGAACTGCTCAATCACCAGTGCCTGGCCTATAAAGGCATCACCGGCCAGCAGCGCTGGTTCTTCCGCCGTGACCAGGGCGACTGGACGCCCTACAGCGTCAAGGGCCCGATCACCGGCAACCACGCCGACACCCTGACCCACGCCGCCGAACAGGGCCTGGGGCTGGTGGTGTTTCCTTCCTGGCTGATCGGCGAAAGCCTGCGGGCCGGAACCTTACAGGCGGTACTGACAGAGTACGAAGTGGCAACCACCCTGGAGCCCCAGCAGATTGCGGCGTTGTGGCCCGGGAGCCGGCGTTTGTCGCTGAAGGTGCGGACGGTGATCGATTACTTCGTGGAGTGTTTTGGGGCCGCGCCGTACTGGGATCGAGGGGAGGTACCGGTTGTGTAGACCGCCCGAGCTACCCTGTTGATTCAAAACAACCACTGCCCAAGCAACCACGCATTCGCCCCGCTGATCACCGCAAACAGAAACCATGCCAGCCACCGCGTCGGCAGCCGATTGACGAACGGCCCCATCAATTGCGGGTCGCCGGTCATGCGGATCAGCGGGTACAGCGCAAACGGCAATTGCAGGCTGAGCACCACCTGGCTGAGGATCAGCAGCTTGCCAATCGCGTCATCGCCCATCAGCCACACGCCAAGGAACGCCGGGATCAGCGCCAGCCCACGGGTGATCAGGCGGCGTTGCCAGCACGGAATACGCAGGTTGAGGTAACCCTCCATGATCACCTGGCCGGCGATGGTGCCGGTAAAGGTCGAACTCTGCCCGGACGCCAGCAAGGCGACACCAAAGAGGATGCTGGCAAAGGCACCGCCCACCAACGGGTCAAGCAGGTGGTAGGCGTCCTGGATTTCCACCACATCGGTATGACCGGTCTTGTAGAAGGCAGCGGCGGCGAGTATCAGGATCGCGGCGTTGACCAGCAACGCCAGGGCCAGGGAGCCGAT
Organism: Pseudomonas gorinensis; assembly: GCF_042015035.1. Lineage (NCBI taxonomy): Bacteria > Pseudomonadati > Pseudomonadota > Gammaproteobacteria > Pseudomonadales > Pseudomonadaceae > Pseudomonas > Pseudomonas gorinensis. The sequence goes on along the minus strand of NZ_CP167125.1, from coordinate 3,049,294 downwards.
GGTATCGATGCGTGCCAGCTTGACCGCGTCCTGTTTGCTGGCGAGGTCCTTGCCGATCAGGCGGGTTTGCACGATCGAGGTATGCAGGTAAAGGTTATGGGGCATCACCGTGGCGCCGAGGATCCCAATAGCCAGGTACAGCGGTGCGGCATCGCTGATGGCCGACAGTGACGGGGTGAAGCCGCTGAGCACGTCCGGCCAATAGGGTTTGATCAGCACCAGCTCGATAAAGAAGCACACGCCGATGGTCGCCACCAGCGCCAGCATGATCGCTTCCAGGCGGCGGAACCCACGGTTTTGCAGGGCCAGGATCAGCAGTGTGTCGAATGCGGTGATGACAATGCCGGTGGTCAGGGACACGCCGAGCAGCAGGTGGAACGCCAGGGCGCAGCCGAGTACTTCGGCGAGGTCGGTGGCAATGATGGAGATTTCCGCCAGTGCCCACTGGGTGCGCGCAGAGCGCGGGCTGTAACGCTCGCGGCACAGTTGCGCCAGGTCCTTGCCGGTGGCGATACCCAGGCGCGAGCACAAGCACTGCACCGCCATGCCTGCCAGGCTGGCCAGCAGCACCACAAACAGCAGGTTGTAGCCGTAGCGTGAACCGGCCTCGATGGCCGTGGCCCAGTTGCCTGGGTCCATGTAGCCGATGGAGATCAGCAAGCCGGGGCCGGCGAACATCAGCACCCGTTTGAAAAACGAGGCCTTGGGGTCAACGATGATAGAGCCGGCAACTTCCGGCGGGCAGAACGGGGCGGTAGCGACTTTCGGCAGACTGAATTTCACGCGGTATCCCAGGCAAACACACAAGACAGAGGCGCAGCTTATCAGTCGGACGCGACCGTGCGCATTACCGTCTCCCGAGGCAAATCGAATGCCTCGACCACCTGCACCACCAGGTCCATCTCCTGGTTCAGCGCCTCGCGCTCCATGCGTTGGCGAATCACGCCGATCACCAGCACCGCCAGGGTGGTGATGGAGTACGCCGGGCCGGAGAACGCACGCACACCGCTTACCACCAGCATCGCCGCCGCCAGCGCCTGGCCCACTACCGGAATCGCCGAGGCCGCCCCCCGGCGCAGGATAAACCCGGTCAGCCCCGCCAAGGCGGTGCCGCTGAGGGCCGTGGCGGCCGAACGGCCGACATCGAAACGATTGAACAGCCCCTGTTCCTTTTGCGCGGCGGCCTGGAGTTCGGCGTCGAATACTTGCCGGTCGGCGTTGCTGAGTTTGTGCTTGTACTGCTCGATCAGTTTTTCCGCGACCTGGGCTTCAATGTCGGCCAATGCAACGGTGTCCACTGGATCATCGAACGTGATCCCCAACCGCTGCGCCACGTCCTCGGCAATCTGGCGATAACTCACGCCATGGCCACGGGCCAGGTTCATAAAGCTGTCACCGCCCATGCGCTGTAGCTCGATCGCCAGCTTCAACGGCTCGCGCACGCTGGCGTCAATCGAGGCGCTGCGTTTTTGCGCCATCAACTCGGCGAGGAATTTCAGCTCTTCCGCGCGTGCCTGTACCAACGCCGGAAACAGGTCCCCGTCCTCCTCGGCAAAGCGCACCTGCGCACTGCGCTGGTCGGCGCGGATCATGCCGCGCCGCTCCTGCAACAGGTCGGTGTACTGCACCACCGTGCGCAACTGCGGCCAATACGCGGCATGATCGAAGCTGGCCAGGTGCACATTCGTCACCTTGGCCTTGAGCGCCGGCGTGACGGGAATCGCATATCGACCGATGCAGCGCTCAGTGTCGGGTTTCAGCGCCAGGGCCCAGTCCTTGCTGGAGTGGCAGTTGATCACTCGCCCCTTGAGCGGCGCCGCTATTTCATCCCACGGGCTCGACGTACAGATCGCGCCGCCCATCAACAGCAAATTGTCCAACGGCAGTTCGCGGGCGGTGTCGGGGTTGGCCAGCACGCTCTTGACCAGGATCCGTGCGCCGAGGGAATGGCCGATCAGGTTGATGCGCCGCACGTCCAGCGATTCGCCGTGCAGGTAGCTGGCCAGCTCCGGCAATAAGGTCTTGGCCACTTCATCGACGCGCGCCTCGACGCTTTTGTAGTGATCGAGAAAATACGCGATCGCCTTGCCCACCCCCACCGTTGCCGCTCCCAGGCCACCCCCGCCGAGCATCGAGGTGATCACGTCCTTGAAGGGCGCAAACACATTTTCCAGGAAATGCCCCGCTGGCCAGAACAGCATCAGGTTGGTCGAACCTTCGATTGCCGCCAGCTGTTCCTTGAAGTTGCCCAGTTGTTGCCGGTTGAAGAATGCCGAATAACCGTGAACGTAGAGATTGAGCACATCCCCCTGGGGCTCGCCACACAGAACGAACGTGGGCTTGCGGGTGCGGTGCATTTCATCCCACTGGTGTTGCATGGGCCGGTGACTCCTGGTGACAAGGGAGAGCGATAGTAACAAAGGGCGGGCCGCTGGAAGGTGAATCCTGACCGACGCGGCAGCGGCACGCCGCCTTGCCCCTGGCATTTTTCATTGCACGCCCCGCCGTGCGGTTCCGCTACGTGGCCGCCTTCGGCTTTATTTTCGGGCTGGCCTGGCGGTGGGGTTATACCGCAGGCCCACCCCGGCGCACGGCAAGACACGCCGTCAGCGAAAGGAGCGATCTTGCGCTGAACGTCGGGAAACCACGGGATAATGTTCCGGTTCGCGTACATCGCACGCATGCAGCCAGGCAGCGTATTCAGGACCGACCTTCGGCGGTTTCTTCAAATGCTTCCCCCGCCTTCAAGCAAACACCTCTCAAAAACACAATTTTGAAGCGGTAAAAAGCGCTCTAATAGCCGCCTGTCGATTGGTTTTAAAGATTTTGGAGTTCGCAATGCCCCATGAAGGCAACCTGTTACAAGCAGCCGTGGTGTTCCTGCTCGCCGCCGTGCTGACCGTGCCCCTGGCCAAGCGCCTGCAATTGGGCGCGGTGCTCGGGTATCTGTTCGCCGGCGTCATCATCGGCCCGTCAGTGCTTGGGCTGATCGGCAACCCGCAAAGCGTTGCGCAGTTCTCTGAACTGGGCGTGGTGTTGCTGCTGTTCATCATCGGGCTGGAGTTGTCGCCAAAGCGTCTCTGGGTAATGCGCAAGGCGGTGTTCGGTGTCGGCCTGGCCCAGGTGCTGCTCACCGGCTTGGTGATGGGCGCGGTGGCGCTGTGGCTGTTTGGCCAGGCGTGGAACAGCGCAATCGTGCTGGGGCTGGGCCTGGCGTTGTCCTCCACCGCCTTCGGCCTGCAAAGCCTGGCCGAGCGCAAGGAGCTGAACCAGCCCCACGGGCGCCTGGCCTTTGCCATCCTGCTGTTCCAGGACATCGCCGCGATCCCGCTGATCGCCATGGTGCCGCTGCTTGCCGGCAGCGACCACCCGACCAACGAAGCGCAAGGCGTGCAGCACGTGTTGCAGATCCTCGGCAGCATCGCCGTGGTGATCATCGGCGGGCGCTACCTGTTGCGCCCGGTGTTTCGCATTGTCGCCAAGACCGGCCTGCGCGAAGTGTCCACCGCCACGGCCCTGCTGGTGGTGATCGGCACGGCGTGGCTGATGGAGCTGGTCGGCGTGTCCATGGCCCTCGGCGCGTTCCTCGCCGGCCTGCTGCTGGCGGACTCGGAATACCGCCATGAGCTGGAGTCCCAGATCGAACCGTTCAAGGGCCTGCTGCTGGGTCTGTTTTTTATCAGCGTAGGCATGGGCGCCAACCTCAGCCTGCTGCTCAGCTCGCCACTGGTGGTGATCGGCCTGACCCTGTTGCTGATCGGTCTCAAGCTGCCGCTGCTGTATGCCGTGGGCCGCCTGGTGGGCGACCTCAATCGCGAAAGTGCCCTGCGCCTGGGCGTGGTGCTGGCGGCCGGCGGTGAATTTGCCTTTGTGGTGTTCAAGATCGGCCGCGACCAGGGCCTGTTCGAACCGCACCTGTACGACATACTGGTGTTGACCATCACCCTGTCCATGGCCGTTACGCCGCTGCTGTTGCTGGTGTGCCCGAAGCTGTTCAAGCCCAGGGTCAAACCGGTGGAAGTGCCCGAGGAGTACCGCGCCATCGAAAGCGATGCACCGCGCGTGGTGATCGCCGGGATGGGCCGCATGGGCCAGATCGTCGCGCGGATCCTGCGCGCGCAGAACATCTCGTTCATCGCCCTCGACACCTCGGTGGAAACCATCGAGCTGACCCGCAGTTTCGGCGGTATGCCGGTGTTCTACGGCGACCCGCAGCGCCCGGAAATCCTGCATGCGGCCAAGGTCGACCAGGCCGAGTTCTTCGTGATCGCCATGGACGACCCGGAGATCAATATCAAGACCGCCGAACTGGTGCGCAGCCTCTTCCCGCACATGAAAATCATCGCCCGCGCCCGTAACCGCCAGCACGTTCACCGCCTGGTGGACCTGGACGCGTCACCGGTGCGCGAGACCTTCTATTCCAGCCTGGAAATGAGCCGCCGCACCTTGGTGGGCCTCGGTTTGAGCCAAGCCCAGGCCGATGCGCGCATCAACCGCTTCAAGAACCACGACCTGCAAGTCCTCGCCGCCCAGCATGCGGTGTATGACGACGCGGCCAAGGTGATGCAAACCGCCCAGGAAGCCCGTGCGGAACTGGCGCGACTGTTTGAAATGGACCGACTTGAGGAAGAGTCCGACAAGGTGTAAGGCAGTGGACGAACGATCTTGCGAAAATTCTGACAGAATACCGCGCAATTTCGTTCATCACTGGAGCGCTTCCCCATGGCCACTTTTACCAAGACCGCCGTCCTGCTGGCCCTTGCGCTCAGCGCCGGCAGCGCCTTCGCCGCGGCCAAGCCGGCCACGCAGACCATCTCCACCTTGGGCGGCAAGTTCACCTTCAGCCTGCCCAAGGCCTATGCGGCCGACACCTTGCCGGCCGGCAAGGCCGAGGATGGCACCGCCGATACCCAAGGCACGATGTACGCGAACCAAACCACGAAAAGTGTGGTGATCGTCGCCGAAACTGTGCGTAACGATGGGGTGACCATCCAGGATAACGACCCGCAGTTCCTCGACGGCGCGGTCGCCGGTTTCGTCAAGGACCAAAGCGCGGCCCTGCCCGATTTCAAGAAGCAAAACGAAAAGAAACTGACCTTCAAGGGCCTGGGCCTGCGCCAGGTGGACAGCACCGCCACCCAGGGCGGCGGCAAGACCTTGAACTCCACCTTCCTCGGTGGTTCGGGCAACCACCTGCTGGTGATCCAGGCCATTTCGCGGGCGGATGATGTGAAGGGGCATGCGGAGTTGGTGAAGCAGATTACCGGCGGTAAGTAAGCCGAGCAGGCTTGTTGTGGCGAGCGGGCTTGCCCTAATGCCGTTCAGTTAAGGCTTTTTTGTAGGAGCGAGCTTGCTCGCGAAAAACTCACAGGCGCCGCGTTCATTCAGGAAACACGCGTTATCGTTGACGTTTTTCGCGAGCAAGCTCGCTCCTACAGAAGGCGATGTACGCTTAACTGAACGGCATTAGGGCTTGCCACAACAAGCCTGCTCGCCACATTAAGGGGCCTTCCCCTCCCACCCTTTTGACCGCGTTTACTTCAAGCTTTTTTCCAACCAGGCTTTCAGGTCCTGGATTTCCGCTGCGCTGACGGTGTGGTTCATGCCCGGATAGGTATGGAACTCCGGCTTCAGCCCGATCTTCTCCAATACCTCATTCGCCCGCGTTGCCGACGCATAGGGCAGTGCCTGGTCCAACGTGCCGTGGCCAATGAAGATCGCCAGGGGTTCCAATCTCGGATCCGGCTTGAGCTCAGCCTTGAGCACCGGCAGCACGCTGCCACTGAGCGCCGCGATGCCGCGCACCAGCTCCGGATCACGCAATGCCACCTCGTAAGACATGATCGCGCCCTGGCTGAACCCCACCAGGAACACCCGGTCAGGCTGGGTGTGGTACTTGGCGGTGGCCTTGCCGACGAAGTCCTTGATCAGCCTGGCACTGCTCTGCAGATCCTCAGTCACCCCATCGTAATCGCCCTCACCCGGCGTCTTGGTAAACCAGCGAAACCCGTGGGGGTCCACGGGCATGGGCGCGCGGGCTGACAGGTAGGTCCAGGTCGACGGCAGCGCATCCTTGATGCCAAACAAGTCTTCCTCGTTGCTGCCGAACCCGTGCAGGAAAATCACCAACGGCTGGTTACGCGCATCGCCCTGGGTCTGTTCCAGGTAGGACAACGGCAAGTCGGTGTGCAGGGTAGCATCGGCCTGGGCGGCGCCGGCCACCAGGGTCAGCGCCAGGGCAAACAGTTTGAGCATGGGAAATGACCTCAGGGTTTGCGCAATAAATAAGTGTCCATGATCCAGCCGTTGTCCAGGCGCGCGGCCTTGCGCACCCGTTCGATCTGTTCAGCCACGTCACTGACTTTGCCACTGATCAGGATTTCATCCGGCGTGCCCAGGTAGGCGCCCCAGTAGATATCCAGGTCCTGGTCGGCCACCGTACGGTAGGAATCTTCCGCATCGAGCATCACCACCAGGGTATCGGCATCACTCGCCTGCCCCGCCGCCAAGCGGCGCCCGGTGGTGATCTCGATGGACTTGCCGATGCGGTTCAGCGGGACTTTGTGTTGCGCGGCCAGGGCCTGCACGCTGGTGATGCCGGGGATCACCTCGAACTCAAAGGCACAGCGGCCGCTGGCCAGGATCGCCTGCAAGATACGAATGGTGCTGTCGTACAACGCTGGGTCGCCCCACGCCAGGAAAGCCCCCACCTCACCGTCCGCCAGGTGCTCGTTGATCATGCGCTCGAACGTCTGCTGCTTGTCGCGATTGAGGTCCTGCACGGCGGTGGTGTAGTCGATATCACCGCGCACCCGCTCGGGGCAATCGGCCTCGACGAAGCGATAGCCAGGCTCGGTGATATAGGTCTCGCAGATCTCGCGGCGCAGGTCGATCAGCTTGTCTTTGCTCTGGCCCTTGTCCATCAGGAAAAACACATCCGTGCGATTCAGTGCTTTCACGGCCTGCATCGTGATGTAGTCAGGGTTGCCGGCGCCAATGCCGATGATCAGGATGCGTTTCATGGGTTGCTCTCATTGCGGGGCGGCGATTTTGCCATGTTCGGGGGGCCAGGCGTGAGTTTCCAGACGCAGGCGCCAGACACCGTTGAAGCGCAGCTCGGTGGCGGACAACGGCTCGACATCAATGCGGTGGAACAGCGCGATGGGATAGCGCATGACGTATAGCATCGCCGCGCGGATAACAAACGGATGGGTGACGGCCAACACATGGCCAGGCTGGCTTTCCAGGGATTCCATCCACAGCGCCACCCGCGTGCAGATCTGGTCCACCGACTCGCCGCCATGGGGAGCGCTGGCACTGTCGGTGAGCCAGGTTGTCAAGGCATCGCTGTCCAGTTGACCGATGTCCTGGCCTTTCCACTGGCCGAAATCGCCATCGCGCAGCGCCGGCTCGATCACCGCGTCGGTGCCGAACAGACGCGCGGTCTCGCGGGTCCGGGCCTCAGGCCCACACAGCAGGCGCCGGCCTTTCTTGAAGCCACCGGCCAGGGACAGCGTTGCACCTTGCCCATTCAGCGCCAGCGATTCGTCATCGGGGAAGCGCCCGCGCTTTTGCAGCGGGGTGAGGGCATGGCAAATCAATGTCAAACGGGTGGCATGCATTGCAAGTCGCTGCGACAGGAAAGATCAAGCCACCAAGACTGGCGCACTTAGCCCTGTGACGCAACGCCTTGCGCCAGATAGAGCACCTGGTAGCCCGTGCCGGGATGCTCCGCCGCCACCGGCTGGGCCGATAAGGTGATGCGCACCAGGCGCCAGGCCTGCACATCCAGGGCCAGGAGCACCGCGAACGTATCGCGGCGGTCCGCCACCTGCCGGTTGCGCACTTTCTCCTCGGCCAGCCTCGCGGCCCGGTCTGCGCCCGGTTCCAGCGCCCACTCCTCTCGATACAGGCTCAAGGCGCCCTGCGCCGGCCCGCGCTGCACGTCCAGCGGCAGCCAGCTTTCAATGTGCGGTCGACCAAAGCTGTCGAGCACTTTTTGAAAGCGTTCGCCCAGCAGAAAATCGGCGGCCTGCAACGGGTCCGACCACAGGTACACCGAGGCATACAGGTTGCCCACGCCCGCTCCCTGCCCGTGCTCCTGAGCAATGAAGGCCTTGAAAATCAAACCCTCGGTGCCGTCCCATAACGGCCCCAATTGCGTCGCGCGCTGGCGAATCACGCCCATGTCGTAGTCGGCAGGCAAGCGATGTGAATACTGTTTGGCAAACATGGAAAAGCTCCCGTGCAAAGTGAGGGTCCAGCTTGCGCAGCGGCGATGATTTCAACAAGATATCACCCAATATAAGTGCGATAAGGATTTGATATGACCGATGCGCCCAAACCCCTGGATATCGACACCGTGCAGGCGTTTGTGCTGGTCGCCGATTTCGCCAGTTTCACCCGCGCCGCCGAAGCCCTCGACACCTCCCAGGCCGCCATCAGCCTCAAGCTCAAGCGCCTTGAAGAGCGCCTGGGTTATCGCCTGCTGGAGCGCACCCCCCGCCATGTGCGGCTGTCGCCCCAGGGCGAACGCTTTATCGTCGCGGCCCGCGCCCTGCTCAATGCCCATGAACGCGCCCTGGCCGACCTCGGCAGTCACGCCTCCCGGCGCCTGGTGATCGGCATCAGCGACCACGTGGCGGGGCCGGACTTGCCCACCTGGCTAAGCCGTCTCGCCGCCTACGACCCGCTGGTGATCCTGGAAGTGCGCATCGCCTCCTCCCGCGACCTGGTCGGCGCGTTCGACCGCAACGAACTGGACGCCGTGATCGTGCGCAACGAAGGCGATCGCCAGGACGGCGAAGTCTTGGCGGTGGAACGTTTTGGCTGGTTTGCCGCGCCCGGCTGGCAACACAGCCCAGGCACGCCGTTGCGCATGGCGACCATGGCCGCGCCCTGCGGCGTTCGCCAGTTGGCGACACAGGCACTGGATGCCGCGCGCATCGACTGGGCCGAAGTGTTTGTCGGCGGCGGCGTGATGGCGGTGGGGGCAGCGGTCAGCGCCGGGTTGGGCGTGGCCGCCCTCGCCCACCGCGTGGCACCGGCCGGCGCCGTGGAGGTGAGTGGGCAATACGGTTTGCCCACCTTGCCCGTGAGTGAAGTGGTGCTCTACAGCCGCATCAGTGACACACGCTCCCGTGAAACATTGCGGGCCCTGAGCGCGACGTTTCGTGGGGTGTTGCAGCGTTAATCAAACCACTCGCGCCGCCCGTCGAACGTACTGACGATCAACTCGACAATCATCTGCACGGCCTCGGCGTGCTGCACCTGTGCGTTCACCGCCAGCCACACCTGGCGCTGCATGCTCTCGGCGAGCAAGCCCGGCAAGGCCACCAGCCCACGGTCGAAGCTGCTCATGTAATGCGGCAACAAGCCGATGCACGCGCCGCAGCGAATCATCTCCAGCATCAGCGAATAGGCCTGCACCTGCACCACTGCCGCCAGGCGTTGTTCCACCACGCGGTTCCAGGGCTGCAAGGCGTCGACCTGTATGTCGGGTCGCCACTGCACCAGCATGTAGTCGGCGAGGTCGTCGACACTGTCGGGGCGCGTCGTCAGTCGCGAGTAGCGCTTGGCGATATGCGGCAAGTAGTGCAAGCGCGCCAGGCGCTTCGGTGGCTCGGTGGGGAAACTCGGGCCCGGCGCGGGGCCATCCGCGTCGGAGAGCCACAGCACCACATCCACGTCCACCGCTTGCAGTGACAGTTGGCTGTCCAGGGAGATGATCTCCAGGCGCACGCTGGCGTTACGGCGCAGCAAGGCGATCAGGTCGCGGCCAAGGATGTCGTGCAGGATCGGTTCGGCCACCGCCAGGCGGATCAACGGCTGCTCCAGCACCGGCAGGCGCCGCTCATGGGCCAGGGCGACCAATTGCGCTTGCAGTTGCTGGCCGTCGCGACTGAGGACCAGGCCATTGCCCTGGTAGCTGAACAGCGAATGGTGCAGCTGTTCCTCCAGCTGCGCCAGGCGTTTGCGCAGCAGGGTCGCCTTGATATTCAGGCTGCGCGCGGCCTGCATGAAACAGCCGCAACGCGCACTGACCAGGAAGTAGCGCACCACCTCCGGCTCGATCTCGCTGGCTAATGCCAGCCAGGCGCCGCGCACCGGGTTCGGCTCGCGATAGGGTGCAGGCCCCTGGGGGCCGGACGGTTCTAGAAATGCCATGGGAGACTCCCTGTCTTGTGGGGCTTGTGCATCCAATGCGGTCGACGCGTATCACTCCAGCACGGTGTTCAGCTGTGCTCCGTCGATGCTCAAGGTGGCGGTGTTGAGCATGCCTTCGAGGTACGCCTTGGCAATCTGCTCCTGACGTTGGGCGCGCAGGGCCTGGGTCAGGCGCTCGCGCAGTTCGTCGAGGGTGGCGGTACGCGCCGGTTGCTGCGCGGTGAGCTTGAGCACATGAAAACCCGCCGCGCTCTGCACCGCGTCCGACACCGCGCCGACCTTGAGCCGCGAGACCACCTCGCGCACCTGCGGTACCAGTTGCTGCAACGGCTGCAAGCCCGAATCGCCGCCCTGTTGCGCAGTGCCGGGGTCCTGGGAATATTGCGCGGCCAGGGCGGCAAAATCCGCCGGCGCCGCCTGGGCCTTGCGGCTCAGTTCCTGGGCCTGGCGCCGCACCGCGTCGACGCTTTGCGGGCCATCCACCGCGAGGAAAATCTGGCTGACCCGATACATCGGCGGCGTCACCCACTGCGCCTTGCCGCTGTCGTAGGCTTGTTGCAACTCGGCGGCGCTGGGGTAGTCGGCCGGCACCTGGCTGACCGAGAGCATGTAGTCGCGGAACACGATCTGCTCGGTGGCGGCGCGGGTCTGTTGCTCCACCTCCGGGCGCTGGCGCCAGCCCTGGGCGTCGGCCTGTTCGAGCACGGCCTTCTGCGCCAGGCGCGAACGCAGCCAGGTCTCCAGGGCGCCGCGGTTACCGCGCAGTTGCTCGCGGGTTTCGGCCGGCAGGCTCGCCAGCACGCTTTTCAGTTCAGTCAGGTCAATGTGCTGGTTGCCCAGGCGCGCCACGGCTGGCCCGCTCTGTTCGGGGCTGACGGCGGGCGCCGGCTGCTGCGCGGCGACCGGGTCGCTGCCCGGGCGCAGGCTCAGCCCCACCGCCACCACCAGCAACGTCAGCGCACCGGCGCCGACAAGCAAGGTTGGCTTTTTCACAGGATCGGCGCCTCTTCAGCCACGGGTTCAGTCGCCTGGGCCTGCAACTGCGCAGCCTGTTGGCTGTATTCACGCAGGTAGACGATAAATTCCTGCAACAGGCGGTCCCACAGCTCCAGCTGGCTGCGCAGGTGCGTGGCGCCAACGCCGGCCACCACCACGTCCATTTCCATCAACAGGAACTCGCCCTGCAACGACAACCGCGCAAAGCGGCGCGAGGCATTCCACACCTGGGCCAGGCCCTCGGGCAATGCGCCCTGCACCCGCAGCGCGCAGCTGTAGGTGAAGTCCACATAGCTGCCCGGCTCTGCCGACGGGTTGCCAAAGCGCACGGCAAAGCCAATGCCCTGGCTGGCGCTGAGCAGTTGCACGATGCCGTTCTGTTCGCTCTGGTTGACCCGGTAGCCGGCCTCTTGCAGCAGCTCGGTCAAACTCTGGACGGTCACGCCGGTGATCAATTCGCTCATGGGGATCTCTTCCTTGTCTATCAGTGAGTGGCAGCTGCCTGGGGCGCGTCATAACGGGTCTTGTACAAATCGTCGCCAAAGCCCTGGGCCAGTTCCTCGAACTTGACCCGCGCACCACTGGCGAAGGGCTGGCGAATACTCATCACCTCGGCCACATCGATTTTTTCGTAGGCCGCGAGCAACTGCTGGGCCACGCCGTACATTTGTTGATTCTTGGCTGAACATTGCTGCACTTGTGTGTCACGTTCACTCAATTGTGCTTGCAGCCGCGCGCGCTCGGCCTCTTTGCCCTTGGCGAGGGCCAGCAGTTCTTCATAGGCCTTCTTGAACTTGCCGATCTGCTCGTTGCTCGCCGCCACCTGGGCCTGCGCCTGGCTGTGCAGGCTCTGTTGCTGGCCGGCCAGTTGCTCAGCCGTACCACGGGCTTTTTCCAGCTCGGCCGTCAGTTGCTTGATCTGCGCCTGGGCCTGCTTGGCCTGGTTTTCAGCGGCCAGGCGTGCAGCGCTGGCCTGGGCCTGTTCGCTTTGCAGCGCCTGCAACTGCTGGGTGGTGCTGCGCAGTTGCGTGCGCAGGCGCTCTTCCATGCCTTCGGCCGAAGCCCCGGTGGCGACCAGCGCCAACAGCAGCGCGCATATTCGCGTGTTCATGTGGCATCTCCTGCGCATCAAAAGCGCGTGTTGAGTTCCAGTTGCATCACATCGACTTCAAACGGCGCGCCATACACTTCGGATGCGCTCAACCAACGCGCACTGGCGTAGATGTTCTTGTCGATACCGTAGTTGCCGCCAATGAAATACCCCTTGGCGTTGGTGCCGCCCAGGTGAAACGAGGAGTCGTTGAAGCCGTCGGGCAAGGCGTCCGGCTGGATGTACTTGTAGCCAGCCAATACGTTCCAGTCGCCGCGCTTGCGCATCTCCAGCGCGCTGCCGAGGGTGAAGGAGACCATCAAGGCATTGCCGCCACTTTCAAACTGGCCATTGCTGTTGATGTTGTTGACGATCTCGCCTTCGCTGCGCTTGAGCATTTCGCCCTTGTCGTAGGCCAGGTTGTGGATGAAGTTACCCTGGGTGCGCAGCTTGAAGTCGCTCGGCAGTTCGCTGTCCCAGACCAGGTTGAGGTCCAGCACATCGAACTTGGATGCCAGGCCCACGTATTGTGGGTCCGGGGTGGTGGTTGGGGTGGCCGGGTTGGTGGTGTTGTTGCGCAGGTTGAACACGCTGTTGCCTTTTTGCATAAAGGCCACGCGGGTGCCGTCAGTGTCGCAACCGGGTGCGCCCTTCCACGTCGAGCAAGGGCTGGAGCGTTCACCCTCGATATCCTGGAACTGGTAGTACGCCGCGGCCAGCTTGAGGCGGTTGCTGCGGTTGATCTTCCAGTCCGCGCCGATCTGCCCACCGAACAGCCACTTGGTCTCACTGTCTTGCTTGTCGATGCCGTTGGTAGTGGCCGCATCCGAGGTGTATTCGACCGGGAACGCACCCAGGGTGCCGAACAGGCCCCATTCGTTGCTGAGCGTGTGATTGAAGATCGCGGCCACGCCGTCGAAATTGAGGTCGGTGGAGTACATCATGTCGGTGGAGTAGAACGGGTTGGCGATACGCCCCGCGGTCAGGGTCATGGCATCGTTGGCTTTCCAGCTCAGGTAACCCTGGTCGAGCCAGATGTCCTTCTTGCCAAAGCCACCGCCCAGGGTCTGGGTGGTGGACACCGGGTTATTGTCAGAACCGGTGCCCAGGCGAATACCCGCGGTCCACTCCGGCGAGATCACCGCTTTCATGCCCAGGCGCGCGCGCAGGCGGAACAGGTTCTCGCGGTCCTGGGTGGTGTTGATCAACGGCGGGAACTTGGTGTTCGAGTTCTTGTTGACGTCATACGGGCCGGTGTCATTGAGCTTGGCGAAGTCGGTGATTTCCGGGCTGTTGTTGCCTGAGAAATAGCGCGACTCATCACGCAGGCGGATATCGCCATCGAAGCTGATGCGCGAGACCCAATCCGGGAAGGTATTGGGCTGGGCCCAGTTTTCCTGCTTGGCGGTGGCCATCACCTCGGCTTTGACCTGGTCGCGGATCTGGTCGCGCACCGCCTGCGGCACGTACTGCACGCGCACATCCCCAGGCGCCGCCGCCGGGCCGCTGGCGACCACCGGGGCGGCATTGGCCTGGCGTGCCTGTTGGGCTTCTTTTTCCGCCTGGGCAATCAGCCCATTGGCGGTGTCCTGGGTCAGTACGCCTTGTTGCACCAGCAGGCGGATCAGGTTGATCGTGACGTTTTCCGAAGGCGCGACCGGGGCTGCAGCCGCCTGGCCGACCAGGGTCGCGATGACCATGCCGACCGCCAGGGTCAGTCGATTCACGGGGGAAATCATGTGTACGCAACTCCTGTAAAAAACTGCGAATAAGTAGGTTTGTTCAATCCGGACGCCGACCCTTGAGGGACAGGCGTACCGGCAGGGTCACTGACGCAGGAACGCGTTGCGTGGCATGGGGTGTGCGCAAGGCCGCCAGCACCTGGGCGTCGGTCTCGGCGTCGCCGCTGGACTTGGCCAGTTCAACCCGCGTGACCTGGCCCTCGGCGCTCAACCACACGTCCGCCTGTACCGCGTAGGCCTTCTTGCGTAACTCCGGGTCTTCCCTCAGCAGGCGCTGAAACACACCGGCCAGGTACTGCTTGTAGGTACCGGCACCGAGGCCACCGCCGCCACTGCCCGCCATGCCGCCGCCCTTGCCCGCGCCGATGTTGAAAGCGTCATTGCCCGATTGCGCGTCGCCGTCGATCTGCATCGGGTTGGCCAGATCATCGGCCGGCGAAGGCGGTGCTTCTTCTGCCGGCTTGACCTCCTCGGGTTCAGGGGTGGGCACCGGCTCAGGGACTTTTTCCTCGACCTTGGGCTCGGGTTCCTTGGGTTTTTCCGGCGGCGGTGGCGGCGGTGGCGGCAACGGGATAATCGTCGGCACCTTCGGCGCTTCGCGGCGTACACCACTCATGTCATTGGCCCATTGCCAGAGGAACCAGGCCGCCACGGCGCCCAGCAGCAGGCCGGCGCCCCACTTCAGCGGGCGCAGCGGCGGCTTGTTCTTTACCGGCAACGGCGGCATCGGGATCTGTGCAGTCATGGCTCAGCCCTGGCTCGGCTTGCCGGTGACCAGCCCGACCTGGGACAGCTCCAGCCGCCGCAGCAAATCGAGCACCTCGATCACCTTCTGGTACTGCACCATGGCGTCGCCGCGCACGATCACCGGGAAGTCCGGGTTCAGCGCTTTCTCGATGCGCAGGCGTTCTTCCAGCTCGCCGAGGGTGACCGGGTAGGCATCGAGGAACACCTGGCCGCCATCGTTCACCGAGATGGCCTTGGTCTTGGCCTCGGACAACGACACCGAGGCGCTGGCCTTGGGCAAGTGAATCTGGATGCCCGAGACCTGGGCGGTGGCGGTGAGGATAAACATCACCAGCACCACCATCAGCACGTCCACCAAGGGCGTGATGTTGATGCTGTCGACAGCCGCGTCGTCATCATCGTCGTGGGAGGCATTTACGGAAGCCATGGCGATTCTCCTCAGGCCGAAACCGGCGCGTGGTGCGGAGCACGGTGCCCCGCTTCACTGAACTGGCTCTCGCCGTGCATCTCCGCCAGGCGGGTGATGAACTCGTCGACAAACACGCGCATGTCGGCGCTGACTTCCTTGTTGCGCGTGATCAGGCGGTTGTAGCCAAACAGTGCGGGAATCGCGACGAACAGCCCCATGGCCGTGGCCAGCAAGGCGGCCGCCATGCCTGGGGCGATGGCGTTGATATTCACGTCGCCGGCCATGGCCGTGCCGAGGAACACCACCATGATCCCCAGCACCGTACCGAGCAGGCCGATATACGGGCCGCCGGCGATGGCGTTGGACAAGGTCGAGAGTTTGGAACTGAGCGCCTGGTTTTCACGGGTGCGCACGCCGTCCATGGAGCAGCGGATGGCTTCGATGGTCGCCGCCGACACCGACGACGTGTCGGCGCCCTGGGCGCGACGGGTGCGGATCTCCTTGATCGCCACACGGTACAGGCGCCACAGCGAGGAATGCGTCAGGCGTTCGGCGAGCACGGCGTCGTCATAGAACATTTCCAGGCGCGTGCCGATCTGCGCGAACTGCTCGCGAAACACCTCGTTGGCACTGCTCACGCGGCTGACCATGCGGTTCTTGCGGATCATGATGAACCACGACTGGAACATCATCGCCACCAGCACCAGGATGATCACCCAGGCGTCCGCCGGCACGGCTTTGAGCAAAAAGCCCAGGCTGCCGAAACCGAAGCCCGACTGCTCTTCATCCACCCCGTAGGCCACCAGTTTCGACTCGGCGCCCTGGGCGCTCGCGTCGGCCAGCAACAACGCAGCCGGGCGGGCCACCTTGGACAGGCGCAACTCATCGATGGCCCCGGCGAATGGCAGGTGCGTGCTGCCGGCTTCGGGCAGGTCGGCGCCAATCGCCCATTGTGAATTCAACGCTGGCATGGCCACTGCCAGGCTCGCGGTTTCGCGGCCATTGACATACAGCGCGACTTTTTCACCCTCGGCGGTGAACGCCAGGTGCTGCCATTGGCCAGGGTTGAGCGGCTGGGTCGACGCCGCGCGCTGGCCGTCGATCTCGACAAACGGCATGCCCTGGTTCACGCCCAGCAACAGGCTGTGGGGCCCCTCACGGCGGGCCACGACGATTTGCTCGCCGCTGGCCTGGTCCAGGCGCAGCCAGGCGCTGAAGGTGAAGGCGCCACCCGCGGCGTGTTGCAGCGATGGGCTGGCCGGCAACAGCAGCGGCTGGCCGCCGAACTGCAAGGCGCGGCCGATCACACCGTCGATGCTGGTGCCGGTGGCGTTGAGCGCGGTGTTGGCATAGGCCGTGGTGTCACGCGGCGGCGTCGCATTGGCGCCGTCAAAGTGGTAGATCGCGGTGTAGTTCGGGTCGAAGGTCAACTGGCCGTTCGCCGTGGCCGGGGCCTTCTGGTTGCCGTAGTACATCCACAGGTCCTGGCGTTGGCCGCCCTCGACCTTGGGCACATCGACCCAGATCAGCGCCATGCCCATCAGCGGGTCGAAGCTTTCAATCTGGTGGTTGAACACCGTCTTGTCATCGGCACTGACAAAGCGCAGGTCGCTGCCGTCATCCTTGACCCCGTCAAAGGTGAAGTTGCCGGTGTGCAGGCGCACCAACAGCGCGGTACGGCCCAGGGCCTGGCTGATCGCCGCGCCTTGGGCGGTGGTGTCCACGCTGATCTGTTTGCGGTAATGCCAGTCGTCTTGCCACCAGGCATGGGCAGTGGCCGGGAGCGCGAAGCCCAGGCAGATCAACAGGCTCAGGATTAGGCGTTGCATGGGAAGAGTCTCCGGGGAAAAGGGTCAGAAAGTCGCCTGCACACTGAAGTGCAGTCGCGAGTCCTGTTTCTGGGTGTTCGGTCCGTCGAGCAGCGGGTAGCCCCAATCCAGGCTGCCGGACAACCATTTGCTCAAACTGGCGCGGGTGCCCAGGCCGACACTGGCCAGGCTGTATTCGTCTTCCTGCTCGGGCAGCGGGTCATGCAGGCGCAGGCGCGCACCTTCGGCGAACGCATAGAAGCGCCACTCCTGTACGTAGCTGCCGAGGAACTTGGCCAGGGACGGTGTGCGCAACTCCTGGGAGAGCAGGAAACCTTCATCCCCGGTGCGCTCGGCCGCCAGGTAGCCGCGCACCGAGGTGGCGCCACCGGCGGAATACTGCTCGTTGGACACCAGCGGCCCCGAGGCCAACTGGAAGCCGGCCTTGCTCGCCGACTGCCAATCGTTGGCGAAGGTGTAGGTGTAATTCAGGTCGCCCTTGAGCACGGCGAAGCTGGCACTGGCCTTGTAGCGCTTGTTGTCGAACGCTTTAGCGTCGCTGCCATAACCAAAAAATGCGCGGGTGCCGACGATCAGGTTCAAGCCCAGCCCCAACTGGGATTGCTCGGTGTAGCGATAACCGTTGTAGCCAAAGGTCAACGGCGCGTACTTGAGCGGTACCTGGTCGCTGCTGTTGCCGAACTTCAGCTCCTCGTCGAAATCCTTGAAGTCGATCCCGAACGAAAACGAATTGGCCCAGTTGCCTGCCGCCGGCAGGTTGTAGATGGCCGATACCCCGTAGGAGTGGCCCTTGCCCAACACGTTGCTGCCGCCGATGGTGGCGATGTTGCTGTCGGACTGGTAGCCGGAGAACTGCAAGGTCCAGCGCTCATCCAGCGGGGCACTGTAGGAACCCGACCAGACCTTGGCATTCGAGCTGTCCTCGGGGGCGGTGAAGTAGGTCAGGGAAATGCTGTGGCCCAGTTGCCAGAGGTTGTCGTAGCCCAGGGTCGCGACCGAGCGCAGCTTCTCGGTGTCGGCGCTGTAGTCGTTGTTCAGGCCGAGACTGGCGTGCCAGGGGTTCTGGTCTTCCACCTGCAAATCCACGTCCATGGTGCCGGGGCGCTGGCCTTCGCGAACCAGCGGCGTAACCTGCCGACCGGCGCTGCGGTTGAGCCCGGCCAGCTGGCTTTGCACCGAGGTGAAATCCGGCACGGCGCCCTCTTTCAGGCCCGGCACTTCTTCGCGAATTTCCACGGGTGAGTAATGCTTGGCCCCAACGACGCGCACGCGGCCGACCTTGGTTTCGCTGACTTGCAGGAACACGATGCCGTCATCGACCTTCTGCTCGGGCAGCTCGACAAACACCGACTGGTAACCCCGTGCCTGGTAGATCTTCTGCAATGCATCGCGGGCGCCTTCGATATCGCCCAGGGTCTTTTGCGGGCCGAGAAACGGGTACACCGCCTCCTCGATCGTTGCGGCATCGAGCACGGTATTGCCGCGCACGAAGTACTCGTTGACGTCCACCCGGCGCGCCGGGGCTTCGCCCTCTTCGGCCAGCACCGGCTGCGCGAAGGCGCCCAGCGTCAGGCAGCACAACGCCAACGTTGACTTGAACAGATGCTCCACACAGCCCCCTAAGTGTCTAAAATATTGCGCCGTCGCCGTGTGTATGGCGTTTGGCCTGCTCAATTGCGGATGGTCGAAAGCTGGCTGTGCCGGGCCAGCCAGGTGTGCAGCAGCGCGAAGTTCAGGGAGAACTCCTGCATGTGCAGCAAGGCGCCGCCAAACACGTCACCGATGATGGTCTGGATCAGCTGCACCGCCCGAGGGTTGTTCAGCAAGGTGGCAATGTCGCGTTGCAGGACGTGGAGGCCCCACACCTTCTGGTGCAGTTCGAGGCCGACGAACCAGCGGAACAACAGGTTGTAGTTGAGCTGCTCGTGCAGTTGCTGTTCGCTGGGCACCGAGTACAGCAGTTGCAACAACAGGATCTGCAGCACGGTGCGCGGTGCGATCAGCATCCCCGGGGCGGGCTGCAGCAGGTCGGGGTGCCGGTCGAACACCTCGTCGATCTGCGGGCGCAGCAACACCAGCGAATGGCTCGCCGGGATGTAGCTGGAGACTTCCTTCAAGGCGCCCTGCCAATCGTCCTGGGAGACGATCCACACCCACGGTGCGCCGTAGCGGTACACCGAGACCGGTTTCTTGCGCGCGGCTTCGACGATCTTCGACAGGCGCTGGTCGAGCTCCTGCATGCCGACTTTCGAGTAACGTTCCATAGTTCCCATTTGCCCCACTCCTGGCGTCCTGCTGACGGCTGGGGAGGTGATTTGTGGTCGCCTCCAGCGCGTTACATAGGCAAGACGGGGATGGGGGGGAGCTACCGAACTTTTGTCATGAAAGCTTCATTTGGGATTGGGTGGGGGGCAATTTTTTGGGGGGTTGGGGGGGGCGGGAGTTCCGTGTACATATCCGTTTCTGCGGTAACGGCGACTGGCGGTTCCGCCCTTACGGCGGGTCACTTTTGGAAAAGAGCCCCAAAAGTAACCAAAAGGGCTCTTGCCCCACCACTCGGCACCTCGCCTAGGCTCGGTGTGCCCTCACTCCGGCTTGAATCCGTGGGCCGCCGTCATGGGCCATCCCTGGCCCAGGACGGCTAACCCGGCGTCCTGCCGGGTTACCCACGGATTCAAGCCTGCGTTCGGCCAGCGTGGTTTAACGGGGCGCCTAAGATCAAGATCAAAAGCCAGAGCAAAAGCAGAGCAAAAGCAGAGCAAAAGCAGAGCAAAAGCAGAGCAAAAGCAGAGCAAAAGCAGAGCAAAAGCAGAGCAAAAGCAGAATGAGGTCTACCTGACTTGCAGAGATATCTGATCTATGAAGATCCAATTGTGGGAGGGGGCTTGCCCCCGATGGCGCCGGGTCAGTTAACAAATAAGTGACTGACACATGAAGTGCGCCCCAAAAGCTGGACAGCTGTTGGTTAGGCTACAGCGGACCGGGTCCTGTACGCTACAGGGCTCAGTCCGCCAAGCTTCACTTTGATTCGCTTATGGTTGTAGTAATGGATGTACTCATCCAGCCCCGCTTGCAACTGCTCCACGCTTTCAAAGCTTTCCCGATAGTAGAACTCTGACTTCAGCGTGCCGAAGAAACTCTCCATTGTGGCGTTGTCATGGCAGTTTCCTTTGCGTGACATGCTTTGCTCCAGCCCTGCTTTTTCTAGCCTCTCCCGGTACTTTGGATATCGATAGTGCCAGCCTTGATCTGAATGCAGCATTGGCTTGCCGCCCTCAGGTAAGCCTTCAATAGCTTTTTCCAGCATCTCGCCCACCAAGGCATATTGGGGACGTATTGCCGTCTGATAGGCCACGATTTCTCCGTTGTACAAGTCCAAAACTGGGGACAAGTACAGCTTTTTGCCGGCCACTTTGAACTCGGTGACATCCGTCACCCATTTCTGATTCGGTTGCTCAGCCTCGAACTGACGAGCCAAGGTGTTGGGCGACACTTCGCCCATCGGCCCTTTATACGACCTGTATTTCTTAGGCCGCACCGTGCATTTCAGACCCAGCTCCCCCATCAGTCGTCGTACCGTTTTACTGTTGATCAGCGATCTTTCTTTACGTAGTTCTAGCGTCATCCGACGGTAACCAAAGCGGCCCTTATGCTCGTTTTGGATGGTCTGGATAGAAGCTTTGATCGAGGAAAATCGGTCCGCAACGCCCATTGCCTTGAGTTGGTAGTAGTACGTACTTCGCGCAAGGCTCACTAGCTTGAGCAAGTCACGCAAGGGAAAGTGTTGCTTAAGCTCACTGACTAATCGGGCTTTTTCTTCTGTTCTTTCTCCCGCCTCATCACCGCCTCGCCTAACTCCCCAAGCTTTTTTAGATAAGCGTTCTCCATCCGTAGGTATTGGAGCTCATCAAGTAACGTCTTGTGCTCAGGCTCAGGGCTGGTGAGTGGGGCAGCGGTTTTGCGTGGTTTAGCAGGTGGTTTAGGCATAGCGGTGCTCAGTCCTCTTTTCCCTGACTCCAGGGCTTCAATACCGCCACTGTAATACTGCTGTTGCCATCTGCCCACCTGAGTGGAATCCCCCAAGTTGAAAAGCGCCGCTGCGCGGCGCAAGGAAAGGGAGTCATCCCACATGCGCCGTAGAACAGAGAACTTGAACAAGGCACTGTAACGCTGGCCGGTACTGCTCAAGCTGGCCTCACCGTGTAATCGATAAGCCTCGACCCAACGACGAAGCAAGGTGGGGTCCATTTGAAATTGAGCGGCGACCCGGCGAAACCCTCGGCCTCGCTCAAGGAAAGCGGTGATGGCAGATAGCTTGAACTGCGTGGTGTACTTGCTCATGAAAACGCCCCAGAAATTGGATGGGTGTCCAACTTCTGGGGCGCACTTCAACACCCTCATCGGGGGCAAGCCCCCTCCCACATTTTTAACCGAGTACACCAGCCACAACACCGGTCGGCTCCAAGGCAGCAAAAGACAGAGCAAAACCAGGCCGAGGTCTACCTCACCTATGGAGATCTCTGACCTGTGGAGATCCAATTGTGGGAGGGGGCTTGCCCCCGATGGCGCCGGGTCAGTTAACAAATAAGTGACTGACACACCCTCATCGGGGGCAAGCCCCCTTCCACATTTTTAACCGAGTCACCAGGCACAAATCCGGTCGGCTATCAGGCCGCCGCGCCAACAACCCCAAAAAAACGGGGCGATCATTGATCGCCCCAAACGGTACATCGAGAGGTCCTTTCTAAGTCCTTACAGGGTGATCTGCTTGCGCTCTTCATCCGTCAAGCGCGCACGCGCCTGTTCACTCAACGGTCCGGCGCCCAGTACCTGCACCGGGCTGTTGGGGTTGTAGCCGGAGGTTTTCTGCTGTTCCTGCGGCTCGCGCTGTACCGGCTCGGAGCCAAAGCTCAGTACCTCCACCGTCACGATCGACGCCCTGCCCTGCTTGGCCGCCGCCTGCTGGCTGCGTGCGGCACCCTCCGCTGCCTGGGACGCCGCCGCCCCCGCCGCGCTGGCCGAGCTCATGGCGCCGGTGTTGACGGTGGCCGTCACCGGCACCCCGGACGATTTGCCCTGGGTCTGGATGTTGGCCGCGTTGACCACGCGCAAGGCGGCGATGTTGACGTTGCCCGACACCCGAATGCCCGCCTCGCCCGCGTCGATGGTGCCCAGCGGCGCGATCAGGTCGATGTCCCCCGCCGGCACTTCCGGGATCGGGTTCAACGTGGCGATCCCCGCCCCGGTGCTCGGTACCGATGGCGACAGGCCCACGTTGCCCCAGTTGTCATAGACGCGCTTGGGCGGTGTGTACACCACGGTGGTCTTGGAACCGCGCCCGGCGTTGATGTCGCCCTGGGCGGTCCAGGCCATGATCGAACCGCCGAAGGTGGTCATGATGCGGCTCTGGCCGAGCAGGATACTGCCCAAGGAATACAGCTGGATATTGCCCGAGCCCTGAGTGATCACACCCGCCGTCGACGGAGGCGCCGCGCCTTCGATGCCGAAGGTCTGGTTGCCGCCTGGGGTGAGCATCTGGATCGAGCCACCGAAGTTGGTGTGTACACCCGCGCCGCCGAACATCGTGATATTGCCTTTGTAGGTGATCGGGTTACCGGCCACGTCGGTCTCGGGGAACAACCTGGCAATCGCCGCACGCCCACGGACATAGCTGCCCTGGCGTACGCTGCCGTCCTGGTTGTACTCGCGGCCGGCGGCCTTGAGTTCGGCGAAGTACACGTCACGGGCGAAAACCCGCTGTTGTTCGACCGGCAGTGCGGCGTAGTAGGTCCGCGCCTGTTCGCTATTGCCGACGAAACCGAAGCGTGCGGCCAGCCAGGAGACCAGCTCGTTTTCGTAGGTCTTGGCGATTTTGCCGCCCTGGATCGACTCCCCTGGCTGGGCCAGGTTAGCGGGGTTCAGGTAGGCCTCGACAAAGCGGCGGTAATCCGGGCCGTTGGGGCCTGCGCCGGCTTGCATCACGATGCTCGCGCCGGGCCGGGTGTCGCCAGGAGCCACGGCCCCCAGGCTAGTGATCGCCACTTGGTCGTCCATCAGGATATTGCGCCCAGCGGTCACTTCCAGGGTGCCGGGGCCGGCGACATTGAAGCTGCTGTAGAGAATGTCGCGGCCAGCGCTGGCGATAGAAATGTCGCTGGCGCCGTTATGCACGAACAGGTTGCCCGCAAAGGTGTACTGACCGGTCGTCAGGTCCCCGCCCGTGGCGCCGCTCAGGAGAGTGCCGCTGCGGACAATATCTCGCCCGGCCAGCATCCGTACCGCGCCAGCGCCCTCGTAATAGGTCTGCCCGAAACGCGCGTCATCCGAGCCGGTAATGGTGATCGCACGCCCACTGTTGACCGCGAGCAGATCGCCGCTCAGCGCATAGAAACGTGCAGGCTCCAGAGCGTCACCCCATGACGTACTGGCGGTGTTGGGACCGAAGGCAAACAACGGGTAGGAGATGCCCAGGCGGGCAATATTGCCGTCGATAGAGACATTCCCGCTGCCCACGTCCGGGCGCCTGCTAATAAAGCCCTGGAAAGCCGGATGCAGGATGCTCGCCAAACTATTCGGCGCCGCGCTGGAACGGCTGATCGTCAGGTCACCGCCGTAGATCGAATCCCCCGCCAGCAGTTGCAACTGGCCGTTGGTCGACGGTGCCAACACCAGCGCCTTGAGCTCCGGCCAAGGTGCTGTGTTGAAGGATGAAGCGCGGCCGTAGTACAGGCTGCCATTGGCGGCGACTGCACGTAATGTCGCGGGATACACTGCTGCCATGTCCGACTCTGCGGTATCGGTCAACGGCGTGAGATTGCCACCGGCCGAGAACAAGTCGATGGCTGTGCGGTTGGTCCACAGGCTGAACCAGCTCTGCCCCAGACCGCTGACCCCATTATTCTCGTAAGCCAGGATATTCATCTGCGGTGCACGGCCAGGGTCGGCCACGTCCTGCAGCACCAGGTCACCACGGGTGGCCAGGCTGAAGGTCGCATCCCCCGGAAACAGGCTCCAACCACCGGTCGCGGCCGCAGAAGTCGAGCGGGTCGGATCGTAGGCGCGGATTTCGCTGGGGCTCTGATCCTTAGGCTGGCTGCCATAACGCAACGTCAGGCTACCCAGGGCGCCACCCGTCAGTTGTACATGCCCACGCAGATCCACCACCGCGCCATTGAGATGCTCCAGCGCCGTCTGGCTGCCGGGGTTCACCGCCCCACCCACCCGCACGTTCAGATCGCCGCCGCCGGTGAGTTGCAGGCTGCCATCGGCCGCGACCCGCCCAGTACTGCCTACCGCCAGGACCAGGCCCGTGCTGCGCGGGCTTATGTTGCCAGCCAGGTTCGCCACAGGCTTGAGCATCCCCGCATCGCCACCGACATCGACATTCAGATTGCCGCCGCCCAGGGTGCCGAACCCGGTAAAGCCCACCATCCGATCCGCTAGCCCCGCTAACGGCACCTTGGAGCCAAAGTTGATCCACCAGGCGGTGGGTTGCGCCTGGCTGCCGCTCAAACCATTGCCTTGACGCCAGAGCCAATTGCCGACGTTGACCGAATCCACCTCACCATCGGTAGTCACCGGCCGCCCGCCAGTGGACCTCGCCTTGCTGGTAATGTTGCCGGTCAGGTTGCCACCGACCTTCAACAACACATTACCTCCCCCATCCGGGAACCAGGCACCTTGCGGGCTACCGGCTGTGGCGGCGGTGGGACTGCCGGCGGTGTAGACGCCGAAGAGCGATTCCATGCTTAAATCACCCGCGGCCAGCAATTCCAGGTCCGCCGTACCGGTGCGGATCACGCTGAAACGCGCGCTGCTGCCCACTATCTTGCTCGGACCGAAGACGCCGTAATGGCTGTCGGCCAGGCGCAGATCACCGGCACCGGCCTGTGGATGCGCCAGCAGCATCCGGCTGTTGGCCGCCTGGGTATCGGCCCCACCCACTAGGCGCATCGACCACGACTGGGAGCCCTCAGGCAGCATGGGCGCTGCGGCCCATAGACGGTTCGGATAGTTTGGGTCCGGCACTCGCAACTGTATCGACTTTGCGGCCCCCGGAAATTTAAAGTTGACGCCCTCCGGCAACCGCGCACCACGAGGCAGTTCCTTGGTGCCAAAGAGGGTCACGGAGGCTACGCTGGGCAGCGGCACGCCAGCAGGCCAGGTCATCTGCTTGACTTCGGTCAGACTGACCAACACGTTCCCGGCATCCAGGATACTGTCAGCCGGGAAGGTCACCGCTGTGCTTAACAGGGTGCCTGCCGGGTACAGCACACTCCCTGTCGCATCGCGCACGGCGCCCGCCAGCACCGTGCCGGCCGGAAGCACCAGTTCCTCAGCGAGGGTCACTGCGACCGGCAGCCGGGTGCCAGCCGGCAGGCTCCGCGCTTTGATCGGCAGGTCAAAGTTAAGCGTCGTGCCACCTGGGAACGTCGTACCGTCCGCCAGAATCACACCGTTGCGCGGTATTACCACCGCGCCGCCGGTGTAATCGAGACCCGCACGCAGTACCCAGCCGTTGTCATCCGCCGTCGCTGCAGGCACTGCAAAGCCGTCATTGATGCTGCCGTAGATATTCAGGTTACCACCGGCGCGCAGCGTCAGGCTGCCCGCCTCGGTCACCGCACGGGTAGGCGATTTCAGGCTGGCGTAGCGATAGCCGGACAGGTCCAGGTCGCCTTGTACCACCAGGTCGCCATCGGCGGTTTTGCTGATGATTTCTACGCCGGGACGCAGGTGGAACGTATCGCCGTAGGTCGCATTGTTCAGACCGGCCAGCTTGTTCTGTACCAGGTTGGTGTTACTCAACGCCGCATCGATGAACGTGGTGTTGAGACCGTGTATGTCATCCAGGTATTTCTGGGTGATGACCTGATACGGCCTGCCGCTGGCGGTCGTACCGGTCCCGAGCGGCGCATTATCATAGGTGGCCATGCCATTGAGGGCGATCGAGCGCGCGCCCTGGATCGTCAAGCGTCCACTGGTGTCGATCGCGATGTCATCGGCACCCAGGCGCGGCGCATTCAGTTCCAACGTGCCACGGTTGCGCCCGTCATTGGCGGTGGCGGCTTCGGTACCATGGCGCAGGTCAACTCGCGCCCCGTCGGCCAGGGTCAGTTGGCCGATGCCGGAACCCAGGACCACGATGGCGCGGTTCGGCGAATCGATGATCTTGCCGTAACTGTCCACGCGCAATTGCGTGCCATGGGCGTCAAGCACCGCAGTGCCGTCCAGGGTCAGGCCGTTCTTGCCAGCCAGGTTGATGCTGCCGACGCGCTCGCCACTGGCGTCCACCCGGCCAGTCACGCGCAACGTGCCGCTGTCCACCGAGACATCCACGGTGTTGGCCTTGACTCCGTCGCCGATGATCAGGTCGCCCTGCTTGAGCTGGAAGCTGCGCGCGCCAAAGACCTGGCCCTGGTTGAGACGCTGGTTGAGGGCGGTGAACTGGTCACTCAAGCTGCCGCTGCCACCCAGGTGCTGGGCCTGGACTTCCACCGCGCCGGCCAGGTACGGCACCAAGGTGCCGCCGGCATCGTAATAACCGCTGCTACCCGCAAGGATCTTGCCCGCCAGGTCGACGGTGCCGGCCGTGCCGCCCACCGCCACGGCGCGTAGCTTGCCCGCCTGGTTGTACTGCGCCGACAAGTCGATGGTCGAGCCCGCGGCCTGCTGCACATTGCCTGCGCGACTCTCCAGCACCACGTCGCCCCCCGCGCTGTATTTGGTCAGGTCGTTGAAAACGATCGAGCGACCGGACACATCAACCGATGCGTTGTCGGTCAGCACCACGTCGCCACGGGCGCCCAGGGTGACCTTGCCGCTGGGCAGTACCACCGCGCTGGCCAGGCGAAGGCTGTCGCCCTGCAGCGACAGCTCGCCGCCCAGGCCTTCCACTTTACCCACCGGGCCTGCCGATGCGCTGATGTCGATGGCGCCACCCGCGGTGATCTTATTCACCGAGCCGGCTTCGCCGGTCATCAGTGGCGTGAGGATATTCAGGTTGCCGCCACTGTAGGCAAAGCCCTTGAGCGCGTCATAGGCACCTTGGCTCTGGTACACCGAAAGGCTGCCCTTGTGGTTGGCGGTGATGCGGTCGCTGGCATTCAGGTTGACATTGGCAAAGCCCAGGGCGAGGCGCTTCAACGTTGCAGTGGTGCTGGCTTGGGCAAACTCGCCATAACCGAACACGATGCGTTCGGCGTTGATATCCAGGCGCCCGCTGCCGGTGCCCGCACCACCCGCCACCACCATGCCAGGGGCTGCCTCGGCGCCCTGCCAGATCAGGTTGGCGGTATGGATGGTCGCCACATCATTCGCGCCCCCGGAACCGTAGATCGCCGGGGTGGAGAGCATCAGGTTGTTCAACAGGGACTTGCCGGTCACCGCATCGTAGGTGTCGAGGGTGGCGGAGCCGTAGAAATTGAAGCTGTCCCGCGCCGACAGTTGCAGGGTCTCCAGGGCCGGAGCGCCAAACTGAGTGTCGCCGCGCAGCAGGCGGTCGAGCACTTGCTGGGTGAGGGTCAGGCCCGCTGGCAAGCGATTCCCCGCCGCGGCGTCGGCCAGCGCTTGCGGGCTGCCAACGTTGATGCTGGTCAGCCCCAGGTTGAGGTGACGGGTGCCATAACGCACCTGATCGCCCATCTGCAGGGTGCTGTCGGTCAAGGCGACAATGCTGCCTTCGGAGTACAGGGCGGTCTGCCCAGTGCACGGCGCGTTGTTGCATACCCCCAACTGGATGCCGCGGCCGACATCCGGTTGCGCCGCTGCGACCACATTGAGCAAACCGTTGGAAACCGCCAGTGTGTTGGCCAGGTTGTAGATGAAACCGTCACGCGCGTCATAACTGGCCTTGCCACGCCCGATAGTATTGATGGACGCCCCCTGCTCCACCACGATGGAACCGGTGGAAGCCACCAGGAACACTTCCGGCGCCGCCAGGCTCGCGCCCTCTCGCAAGACGAGAGCGCCAGTGGTGCCGTTGGCAAGGGTTATGTAGTTGCCCGCCTGGCCGTAGTTGACCACTGTCGTCCCCCCGATCATCAGGCGCGCGGCACCCAGCGAATTCAAGCTGTCGGCATCCACGGTGATACCGTTGAAACCACTGGTGGCGCCCCGGCCGGCAGCCACGATTTCGAGGTCGTTGCCTAGACCGCTGTGGTCTACGTTCATCAGCGCAACGGTACCCCCGTACCCCCCTTCAGCGGCCTCGAAGCGACCATTGCCCTGGAACGAAAAAGCATCCGCCCCGGCCCCCAGGCGCAAGGCCAGTTGTAAGGTCTTCGCATCCACCGGCAGCAATGCCCGTGGGACACCGAGCCGCGCGGCATCGGCTATGGCAAATTGCGCGTAGCTGGTTTCGTTGTACTGGGAGTAACGGCGCAAGGTATCGGCGGAGGTCAGGATCACTTGGCTCGCGATGCTGTCGCTGATGCCGGTGTTGGCGATGGACAGCTGCCCGGCAGTGGACCATGAGCCGTTGCCCATCAGTTGGGCTGCCCCTTGGCTGCCAAGGCCGGCCAGGCCGTTGATTTCCACCCTGAACGCCCCCGGCATCAGGGCATAGGTGGACGGCATCAGCGTATAAGTGCCCGCCGCCAGCCCCGGCACACCAGCACCGATCGTGATCTGCTGGCCCACAAGCGGCTCGACGGCCCCACCCTCCGGTGCTACCGGGGCGTAGCCCGGTTGCGCGCCGGGCACAATCGCATAGACCGGGTTAGTGCCCAGCCCCGGCAACACAAAGCCACCATTTGCGCCGAACTGCACCAACGGGTTGTAGCGCGCATCCGTGGAGCCGCCGCGCCCGGAAATGAACCCGGCCCCGAGCAGCTCGCCACCGCCGGACAGATCAACGGTAGCACCAGGCCGCACCAACACCGACTCACCGCCCAACGTCATGCCGACATTAAGGGTGCCGTTGAGGGCTGAGCCTCCTTGGCCGATGAACGTCACCGTCTTGCCGTTGTACTTATAAACCTGCCCATCCACCGTGCCGCCATAGGGCAGCACCAACCCCTTGCCACTCACCGAGGTAAGGCTGCCGGGCAGCAATTCGACACGACTGGAGCCCAGGCTGCCAATTTCGATCAGCCCCAGGGGCGCGCGTATCACCCCGCCCTGCTTGATGGTAGGGCCGCCCAATTGCAGGCGACCGAACGCCGAATACGGCGTGGCGCTCTGGCTGTCACCGGTGCGTGCAATGGTCAAGGTACGCGTCGGGTCGTAGTTGAAGCCGGTGCCATTGTTGCTGAGACCGTCCAGGTAACCGGCGATCACCCGCGCCCCGACTTCGGTCGCGGGGTACAGCTGTGCGGCACTCAGGGTCATGTCCCCCCGGGTCATCAGTTGTGTGCTGATGCCCTGGGCAATCACGTTTGCATCGGCACCGGCCAAGAAGCGCAGGTCGCCCTGGCTCGTCAGTTGTACATCGTCGAAACCGCGACGGTCGACAGTCACCAGGCTGCCATCGGCCAGCGTCAGATCACTCTTGTTGCCCATCAGCACATTGCCGCGCACATCGATCAGGTTGCCACCGGCGTTGAATACCGCCTGACTGGCGCGTCGCGACATGCCTGAGGTCAACACCGGATGCAGGTATTGGTCCTTTGTGGGATCCAGCGGCGCAAGGATGCCCGCCAACAACAGGTAAGGCGCCGACAGGTTGATACGGGCATTAGCGGCAGCGTTTTCAGTCAGGCCCATGGCGCCGCTGTACAGGCGCAGGCTCTGGCCCATGTTCAACGCCACGTCGCCGTCAAAACTCAACAGGCCGTTGCTGAGCAAAGCCAGGTTGTCAAAACCACCAGCGCTGACCTGATCCACCCCAAGGCGGCCATGACCGTATTCCAGGCTCGCAGCCGCGGCATCGGCGGTACCCGGTAAGAGGCTGTCTTGATGGACTTGACTGATCACCAGCTCGCGCACATTGAGCACCCTGTCGGTGACCGTACTCTTGGCGTAATACGGGCTTTCCAGCGCCAGCGACAAACTACCGCCCGCCGCCCCCGCACCACCGGCCCGGGCGACAACGCTGCCGTCCAGGTACAGGCCATTGTTGGAGGCCAAGCTGATGCTGCCGCCCTTGCTCGCGACCAACACCCGGCCCTGGCCTGGAATGTCCAGCGCCGCCTGGGCACCCGAAGCATCCAGGCGCGCGCCCTTGCGCACCACCACAAACAGGTCGCTGGCCTTGGCAATGCCGGTCGCCAGGTCGATATCGCCGCCGATGCTGATCTTGCCGCCACTGCGCACCTGACCGTAGACCCCCCCACGGTTGTTCACCGCCGTAACCGCCCGCGACGCCACGTCGATCAGCGCGTTCTCGCCCACCCAAATCGAGCGGCCATGGCCAACGGCATTCGTCGCTTCGGAGCTGCCCACCGTCAGGCCGCCGAGGCTGACGCTCCCGCCCCAGGCATTGAGAGTACCGTTCATCGTCAGCTGGCCGACGCTGCGCAGGTTGATGCCCTGGCCGGGGTCGACATTGATCACCGCGCCTTGGCCTACGGTCAGGGTCGTGGTGGCCAGGTCGGCCGCAGTGGAGTCCTGATGACCCGCGGTCAAGCTCAAGCTGGCACCCAGGCGCTGGTTCAATACGCCTTGGGTCGGGTTTTCCTGGTACAACGCTGGCGTCCAGCGCTCAAGGGCAGCGGCCGGGTCGCTGCCGCTCGAAACGCCGGATGTCTGTTCGCCCAAACGGTAGACCGGCGTAGTGACATCCACCTGGGTGCCATCGGTGACCAGCAGCCCTTCATTGCCGGTAATGTCATAGGCCGAGAAGCCCTTATTGAAGAAGTCGCCGGCCAGTTGCAAGGTGTCGGCGGCCGGCGCCGTGGCGCTGTCGCCTATCTGCACCTGGCGCGCCTGCAACGCCAGGGTGCCGCCGCCGCTGACGCCATAGCCACGAATCTCGCCGTCCAGCGCCAAAGTGCCAAGGGCCGCCAGGGTCACGTCACCGCCCTTGCCGCCAGTGAGGGTGCCATTCACACCCAGCGTGCCACCGGAAGCCACGTCCACCACACTGCCCGTCGCCAGGTTGACATTCGCGGTGCTACGCAGCGACACCTTGCCGCCGTTCACATAGGCCACACCGGCGGTATTGGCTGGGTCCAGCAGCAGGTTGTTCCAGCGCCCGGTGGTGTCCAGCCTGACCCCGCCGGCGACGTCGACAATACCGCCCCCCGCCAGGATCGTGTCACCCACAGCCCCGGCTTTAAGCGGGTCGACCTGGCTGAGAATGTTACCGGCATTGATGCTGCCACCATGGGCCGTGAGGTTGGCGTTGAGGTTGACCCCTGGCCCGAACAAGGTGATATCGCCGCCATCCGCCACCGTGAGCGCACCGTTGACGGTGATCTGCTGCGTGGCACCGACTTTGATCGCGCTCAGTGAGTAGCCATTGAGCTGATCGCTGTCGAGCACCAGCTTGCCTTGGCGATCCGCCGGCAGTGCGGTGCTGAGGTCCAGGCCCTCGGCGATCTTTTGGGTGTTGCTGTCAATCAGCACTTCGGCGGCAGTGCCGTTCAGGGCATAGCGCAGGGTGCCGGTGGTCTTGTTATAGACCGGTGTGTACCCGCCAATGATCAACTGCGCGCGCTGGGCCATGGCCTTCTGTGACTGCTGGTAACCGTCGAGGTTGAGGTTTGGCGCCTGGGTCTGGCGATCGCCCTGGAAGACGTCACTGATCAGTTGCCCTTCCAGCACCGCGCTGGTGGTTCCGACCACCAGCTTGCCGGCATCGCGGCCCACGGTGTAACCCGACTCGTAACGGCGTTGCTTGGCGATCATGGGGTTGTAGTAATACTCGGTCTGGCCCCAGCGTTTACTGGTGTCTTCAAACCCCTTGTAGAAACCGGAATAGAGAATGTCGCCCGGCGCCCTGGACACTTCATACAAGCGCCCATCGGGGCCCTTGAGCCAGGTCTGTTGGATATAACCGGCCTGCACATCCACGGTGCCACCCGACAGGTTGATCTGCGCGCCCTTTTGGGTCACCACGTCCTTGCCGGTAAAGGTCACGGTACCGCCCTGGGCCATCCACTCACCCACCGAGTGGCCCTGGGTGCCGAGGTAGCCGCCGACTTCCAGCAAGCCGCCGGCGGTGTACCAGCGATCCGTCGCATAGCCGTTGGTGCCGGCGGGCACAAACACCAGCTCGCGCAGGTCGACCCACACATCGTTGTTGATCAACTGCCCGCTGTCACGGTTGACCGGCGCATCGCGCTGCTCGTTGCCCTGCACGTTGATCTTGATGTTGTTGGCTTCCATCGACACCTTGACGCCCACCGCGCCGGACACGTCGATCATCGCCCCATCGCGCACCAGGCTGCGCCCGGTCGCGCTGACCGCGACCTGGCCACCGGTGGCCAGGGTGATCGAGCCTTTCTGGAAGTCCACGGTGCCGCCGCTGACGATCTCGATACGCGATTGGTCGGTGCGATCGGCCACGGCGCTGAGGTTGTTGAACAGACCGGTGATCAGGTTGGCGGGGGTGCCGTCGAGCTTGGTCAGGCCATTGCTTTGCTGGCTGTTCAGCGCAGTGCTGCCACTGCTGTCCAACAGGATCGCGGTGGTGCTGCCCTCGCCCAGGGTCACACTGCCGGTGGTGTCGGTGGCGGAATTGAGCAGGTGAATCGTGCCACGGGTGTCCACCGAGGTGCTGGCCAGGGCCACGCCGTTTTGCTGCACCTGGTGCCCGGTCAGGGTGATGTCACCAGTGGAGGCCATGATCAGGCCGTTGTTGCTGACCTTGCCGGCGTTGCTGCCGGCCTTGAGGCTGGTCGCCACTTCATTGCCGCGCGTGGTGGAGCGGTCGTTGCCTGCGGTGCCGACGCCTTTACGGATATAGAAGCTGTCGCCGGCCGCCAGGGTGGTCTGGCCCTTTGCGGTGTTGATCGTACCGGCGTTGTCCACTTCCGAACCGAGCAGCAAGGCATAGCCGCCCGCATCCGTCGAGGTGGACGGGGTGTGGGTCTGGATCAGCGCACCGCGCTGTACCTGGACCTTGCCCGCTGCGTCGGTGAAGGTCGGCTGGGTGCCGGTGCCATCCACGTAAATACCGCGCTGGGTGAACTGCTCATCAGTGATGGTCGCAGCGGCGGCCACGAGATTGCGCACGTTGACCTGGCTGGTACCATTGAAGACCACACCGTTGCGGTTCACGATCATCACCGTGCCGGCGCCATTGATCTGGCCCTGGATCTCGCTGGGTCGCGCGTCGGGATCGTTGACGCGGTTGAGTACGGCCCAACTGGCCTGCTGTTGGAAATCCACGGTGGTGTTGCGCCCGACGTTGAAGGTCTCCCAATTGAGGATCGCCTTGTCAGCCGTCTGTTCGATGCTCACCGTGGTTTTGCCGCCG
Organism: Pseudomonas gorinensis; assembly: GCF_042015035.1. Lineage (NCBI taxonomy): Bacteria > Pseudomonadati > Pseudomonadota > Gammaproteobacteria > Pseudomonadales > Pseudomonadaceae > Pseudomonas > Pseudomonas gorinensis. The sequence goes on along the minus strand of NZ_CP167125.1, from coordinate 3,015,951 downwards.
GATTGGCTCTGGGTCGGGCCCTTGGCGTTGGTCCAGCCCTGGGTCAGGCTGTTGTCAACTTGCAGGCCGCCCTTGCCCAGGCCATCGGGAATCGTCGACACCTGGCCAAACGCCGCCTGGCGCCCTGCCGCTTGCGCCGCCTGCTGCGCTGCAATCGCCGCGACACTGGTATTCAAGTTGCTGATCGAGCGCGCCATCTGCTGGTTGACCCGCGCTTGCTGGTTCAGCGTTGGAACCCCCGGCACCTGCCCGGCACTGATCCGCGCCGCCGTCGCGGCCTGGGACGCGCCTTTGTCGGCAAACCAACCGGAACTGAACGCCGTGGCCGCCTGGGCATTGCCTGCCACCATCAACAAGGCAATGGCGTGGGCCAAGGGCTTGAGCCGCAGGACCGTCTCTTGGGCTTTCAGGTTAACCGGCGATTTGCAGCGGACCATCGGGAATCTTCCTTCTTTATTGGCGCCCAGGGGCAAGACAGGCTTGTGTATGAGGGTTAGGCGGTTGGCGGGGGGCGCGACTGAACTTCTGTCATGCAAAGTTCATAAAGGACTGGTAACGGCCCGATAAGGACGACGCACAGTTTCTGTAGGAGCGAGCTTGCTCGCGAAAAACGTGAGGACGCCGCAGGCATTCAACAAGCCCGCGTCATCGTTGACGACCTTCGCGAGCAAGCTCGCTCCTACAGAGGAAATCGCAATGCAAAAAATCAGCAACGGCACAGGCCGTTGCTGATCAGGTGTTGCGGGTCGGTGAAAGCTTGGGTTACAGCGGACGACCGATGCCGTTGCAAACGTTGGTTTTGCCGATGCTCAACGCGCTGCTTGCCGTCACGAAGTTATCGGTGATGGCGGTTTTCCAGTTATCTGGCAGCGGTACGAAACGGTTGGCCGTGATGGCGTCGTCGTTGTTGTTGGTGTCGCCAAAGTGCTTGGTGAAGAAGGCACGCACTTGGCTGGTCTGGGTAGCGTCGGCGTAGCACTGGCTGAAGATCAGGTTGGTGAAGCCGAGGATTGGGTAGCCCGAATCCGGGTACGGCTGGACACCGGCCACGCCTGTTTTACCGAACACTGGAACCCAGTTGTCCGGGTTGGTGACATCGAGCGGAGCGCTCGGGTCGTTAGGTGGCAGAACCTGAGCAATGGCGTCGGAAACATTGCTCGGAGCTGGCGATACGCCTTTGATGCCCTTAGCCGTGTTTTTACCAACACGGGCAACCTTGGTGGCGTCGTCCAGACCGGCCAGCGTAGACGCAGCGAAGTCAGGGCTCATGTAGGTGATGCGGCCTTCAGCGACAGAAGTATCGTTCACGGCATCCATCACGCCCTGGCTGCCAGTGGCGGCAACAGCGCCGGCAGGCAGGCCACCGGTGTAGCTGGTGCCGAAGGTGGTGGTGATGTTGAAAGTGCCGGTCTCAGTGCACTTGGCGTTAAGGAAACGCGTGAACAGCTCGGTGGTACCGCTGCTCTCGCTGCGATAGACAACCGTGATCGGGCCAGTACGGCCAGCGCCCGAAATCCCGCTCCAGTCAGTGATACGGCCGGAGAACACACCACACAGCTCTGAAACGCTCAGGTCAACCGCGTTGGCACCGCTCTTGCGGAAAGGAATGGCAACCGAAGTAGCCACCGAAGGCACCTGGATCAATTTGCCCCAGGTAGGTTGTTTGTTGGTGGCGTAGGTCGACAGTTCAGTCGCAGTCAGCTTCGAATCGCTACCGGCCCAGTGCACGTTCTTGTTGCTCACGCCAGCCACGAACTTGGTGTAATCGTTGGTCAAGAAGGCTGCCTTGCCATTCCCGCTGCCCACACCAATGTAAGGGGCGAAACCGGCAGTCAGCACACCGGAGGTCTGGTACAGCTTCTGTGGCAGGGTCGCACCACCGCCGTTGATGTCAGCCATTGCAGCCTGTGCCGAGCACAGTGCAGCGAGGGTCATGGATACCGCGAGAACGTTGCGCTTAAACATGAAGAATCTCCTTTCATCGTGTTTGTACGTTTGGGGTAGATGGCTCTTGCATGACGCCATGGCTTCGGTCCCAAGCCGTGTGTCGGGGGTGGCGAGGGGTGAGGCCATGGGTTAGGAATTTGGCAGCTTCCGATGACAGCAAAACGAAAAAACCTCGGGAGGAAGGGCTTGATTTTTAAAAAGATTCTCGGGTGTTTTGGTCATGCTTTTGAGCGGTTTGGCGGTAGGTGACAGCGGGGTTTCAGCGCGGGTTTCGTCAAGACGGCGCGGGCTGTGGCGAGGGGAGTGGATGTGACGGAATGAGGAACCCGAGGTTGAGGGCCGGCGATAGCGGTGGGTCAGTCACCTCAGTTGTTGCTGACACACCGCAATCGGGGGCAAGCCCCCTCCCACATTTTTGACCGCGTGGAGTCAGGTCACCAGTTGGTTGATCTCGATGATCGGCAACAGCACCGCCATCACGATCACCAGCACCACCGCGCCCATTACTACGATCATCAACGGCTCCAGCAACGCGGTCATGCCCATGGCACGCCGTTCGATGTCCCGCGACAGGGTCTGCGCGGCGCGTTCGAGCATCGGCGGCAGCGAGCCGGTTTTTTCGCCGCTGGCGATCAGGTGGATCAGCACCGGCGGGAAGACTTTTTCCACCGCCAGTGCAGGGGCCAGGTTGACGCCTTCGCGCACCTTGGCCGTGGCATCGTTGACGCACTGGCTGAGGCGCTCGTTGGACAGGGTTTGCCGCGCCGCTTCCAACGCACGCAGCAACGGCACGCCGGCACCGCCGAGGATCGCCAGGGTCGAGGCAAACCGCGCGGTGTTCAGGCCCAGCACAAAACGCCCGATCAGCGGCAGGCGCAGCACCCGGCTGTGCCAGTTCAACCGCGCCACCGGGTCGCGCAGGTACAGGCGCCAACCCCAGAAGCTGCCGACGATGCCGCCGAAACACAGCCAGCCCCAGGCGCGGATAAAGTCGCTGGCGTTGAGCATCGCCAGGGTCAGCCCCGGCAGGTCCTGGCGCGCCTGGGAAAACGCGCTGACCACCTGCGGCACCACGTAGCTGAGCAGGAAAATCACGATGCCGATCGACACCAGCCCCACCACACCGGGGTAGATGAACGCAGTGAGGATCTTGCCGCGCAGGTTGTTGCGCTCTTCGATGTAGTCCGCCAGGCGTTCCATCACCTGGGCCAGGTCACCGGACTCCTCCCCCGCCGCGATCAGTGCGCGGTAGATCGACGGGAAGTCTCGTGGCCGTGCCGCCAAGGCATCCGCCAACCGCATGCCGCCGCGCACATCGGCACGCACAGCGGCCAGGGTCTGGGCAATGTGCTTTTTCTCGGCCTGCTCCACCGTGGCGCTCAGCGCCGCCTCCAACGGCAGGCTGGCGCCGAGCAGGCTCGCCAGTTGCCGCGTGGCCCAGGCCAGGTCGTTGTCCGACAGCTTGGCGCTGAACAGGCTGCTGCCGGCAGCGCTTTGCTGACTGCCTTCGACCTGCACCCGCAGCGCGGTCAGGCCACGGCTGCGCAGCACGGCAAACGCGCCGCTCTGGCTGTCGGCCTCCAGGTGCCCGGCCTCGACTTTGCCGCTGGCATCGGCGGCTTCATAGCGATAGCGATTCATCAGGCGTCCCGTGTCACGCGCAGGATTTCTTCGGGCGCGGTGGCGCCGCTGCGCACCCAGCGCTCGCCGTCTTCACGCATGCTGAACATCCCCGCACGGCGTGCGGCCACGCGCAAATCCTGCTCGCCGGCGCCTTGGTGGATCAGGCTGCGGATATCGTCGTCGACGCAAAACAACTCATGAATGCCGGTACGCCCGCTGTAGCCGATCTGGTTGCACTGCGCGCAGCCCACCGGGCGCCAGGTGCCAGGCGCGGCGGGGTCTTCCTGCTTGCAATGCGGGCACAGGCGCCGCACCAGGCGCTGGGCCAATACGCCCAGCAGTGACGAGGCCAGCAAAAACGGTTCGACGCCCATGTCGATCAGGCGGTTGACCGCCGACACCGCGTCGTTGGTGTGCAAGGTGGCGAGCACCAGGTGGCCGGTGAGCGAGGCCTGCACGGCGATTTGGGCGGTCTCCAGGTCGCGGATTTCGCCGATCATGATGATGTCCGGGTCCTGGCGCAGGATCGCCCGCAGCGCGAGGCCGAAGGTCATGTCGATCTTGGCGTTGACCTGGATCTGGCTGATACCCGGCAGGTCGTACTCCACCGGGTCTTCGACGGTGAGGATATTGCTGGTGCTCGCATCCAGCCGCGCCAGGGCCGCGTACAGGCTGGTGGTCTTGCCGCTGCCGGTGGGCCCGGTGACCAGCACGATGCCATGGGGCTGGCGAATCAAGGTGTCGAGGCGCGCGAGCAACTGCGGCTCCATGCCCAGGGTCTCCAATTGCAGACGCCCGGCCTGCTTGTCCAGCAAGCGCATCACAACGCGTTCGCCATGCCCGGTGGGCACGGTCGACACACGAATATCAATCGGCCGCCCGGCCACGCGCAGGGCAATACGGCCGTCCTGGGGCAAGCGTTTTTCGGCGATGTCGAGCTGCGCCATGATCTTGATGCGCGACACCAGCGCGCCATGCAACGCCTTGCGCGGCGACACCACGTCACGCAGGGTGCCGTCGACGCGGTAGCGCACCACGGAATGGGTTTCATACGGCTCGATATGAATATCACTGGCCTCGTCCCGCGCGGCCTGGGTCAGCAAGGCGTTGATCATGCGGATCACCGGCGCACCGTCCTGGGTATCGAGCAGGTCGGTGATCTCGGGCATGTCCTGCATCAGGCGGTCGAGGTCGACTTCGTTTTCGGCAGCGCCGACCACAGCGGCGGCGCTGCCTGTATCGGCATAGGCGCTGGCGAGCAGGCCGTCGAGTTCGTCATCGCGCACTTGCTCGAGGCGGGCCTGGCCGAACTGGCGATGGACTTCGCTGATGGACCAGCCGGGGGTTGAGGGGCAGACGGTCAGCAGCATGCCCTGCTCGCTGGGGCGCAGGAGGATGCGTTGGGATTTGGCCCAGGCGTAGGGCAGAAGGCTCATGGGGTGGGCCCTTTTTGGGGGTGGGCGTGGGCATATCCGTTGCTGCGGGAACGGTGGCTGGCGGGGGGGTGTACATATCCATTGCTGCGGTAACGGCTACTGGCGTTCCGCTCTTACAGCGGGTCACTTTTGGAAAAGAGCCCCAAAAGTAACCAAAAGGGCTCTTGCCCCACCACTCGGCACCTCGCTTAGGCTCGGTGTGCCCGAACGCAGGCTTGAATCCGTGGGCCGCCGTCATGGGCCATCCCTGGCCCAGGACGGCTAACCCGGCGTCCTGCCGGGTTACCCACGGATTCAAACCTGCGTTCGGCCAGCGTGGTTTTACGGGGCGCCTAAGATCAAGATCAAAAACAGAGCAAAAGCAGAGCAAAAGCGGAACGAGGTCGACCTGACCTATGGAGATCTCTGACCTATGGAGATCCAAATGTGGGAGGGGCTTGCCCCGATGGCGGTGGGTCAGTTAACAAATAAGTGACTGACACTCCCTCATCGGGGGCAAGCCCCTCCCACACTTAACCGAGTACACCAGCCACAACACCGGTCGGCTCGAAGGCCGCCGCGCTTTGGCTTTTGATCTTCGGCGCCCCGTTAAACCACGCTGGCCGAACGCAGGCTTTGGAGCGCGGGTAACCCGGCAGGACGCCGGGTTAGCCGTCCTGGGCCAGGGATGGCCCATGACGGCGGCCCACGCTCCAAAGCCTTCGTTCGGGCACACCGAGCCTAGGCGAGGTGCCGAGTGGTGGGGCGAGGACCTTTTGGTTACTTTTGGGTCCTTCCAAAAGTGACCCGCTGTAAGAGCGGAACCATAGGTGGCCGTTACCGCAGCAATGGATATGTACACCATCAAAACACTCACGGCCTCCCCCCAGAACCAGAAACCGGCACCGCCCGAATCACCGCCCGCGGCCCCTGCTGCTGTTGCTGCGCCCCAGGAATCGCCTTCTCCACCGAAGGCAACTGCGGCGCCTGCACATCCGGCATCGCCCAACTACGCTCCGGCTGCAACCCACCCTGCGCCCGGCGCATAAACTCATACCGATTCAACGTAATACTGCGCCCCGCCCCACCGTCACGAATAATGTAAGGCCGCAAAAACACCATCAAATTGGTCTTGCTCACACTGCGCTTTTCATTGCGAAACAACGCCCCCAACCCCGGAATATCCGAGAGCCAAGGCACCGCGTCATTGCTCTGGCTATAGCCATCCTGCAACAACCCGCCAAGCACCATGATCTGCCCGTCGTCCAGCAAGATGCTGGTATCGATCGCGCGCTTGTTGGTCACCGTGCCCGCCGCCACCGAAGCCCGGGAATCCACGCTGCTGACCTCCTGGTAAATATCCAGCTTCACCGTGCCGCCCTCGGAGATCTGCGGGCGCACATTCAGCTTGAGCCCCACTTCTTCACGCTGCACGGTCTGGAACGGGTTATTGCTGGTGCCACCGCCGCCCGTCACATAACTGCCGGTGACGAACGGAATGGTCTGCCCGACAAAAATGCTCGCGGCTTCGTTGTCCAGGGTCAGCAGGTTCGGCGTCGACAGCACATTGGTACCGCCCTTGCTCTTCAACGCACGGGCCAGCACCTTGAGGTCGAGCACCTTGCCAATGCCGGGGATGTCCACGGTGCCATTGACCAGACCGATATTCAGGCCCTTGGGCAATACGTCGATGCTGGTCTTGCTGGTGGGCGTGCCATTGACCCCGCTGCCGCCCAGGTTGACGCCGCCGAAGCCGCCCTTGCCCGCCAGGTTGCCAGCCTGCCATTGCACGCCAAATTCACTGGCGTCGTCTTCGCCGACTTCGACGATCAGGCTTTCGATCACCACCTGGGCGCGGCGCTGGTCGAGCATGTCGATCACTTCGCGCAGGTTGCGGTACAGCGGGTCGGGCGCGGAGATCAGCAACGTGTTGGTGGTGGCATCAGCCTGGATGGTCGCGCCGCCGGCGCTGAACGCGGTGTTCTGATCGCTGGCGGTGCTGCCGTTGGCGCTGGTGCCGGTGGTGCCGGTCTGGCCATACGCGGACGGTACGCCGCTGCCGGTGGGCGTACCGCTGCTGTTCTGCGTGGTGGTGTTGCCCTGGGTCGTCTGGCCAGTGCCACCCATGGCGCTGAGCTTGCCCCGCGCTTCCTCGCTGACACCCGACTCGCTCTCGCCGGTGAGCAAGCCGCGCAGCGACTGCGCCAGCTTGCCCGCCTGGGCGTTGCGCAGGTACACCACGTGCATATTGCTCGGGTTGCTCTGGGCGTTGTCGAGCTTGTAGATCAGGTTGCGCGCCAGCTCGGTGCGCTCGGGGCTGCCGGCGCGAATGATGATCGAGTTGGAGCGTGGGTCGCCGACCACGTTGATCTTCTGGGTCTGGTCGGCGCCCTGGGTATCCAGCAGTTCGCTGACCATGGTGGCGATGTCCACGGCAATGCCGTTCTGCACCTTCACCACGTCGGTGTCGATGGCGCCGGGGGTATCGATGCCGTCGATGATCTGCGCCACCCGCGCGAGGTTTTCCGCGTAGTCGGTGATGACGATGCTGTTGTTGCCGGGGTAGGCGTTGATCGGGTTGTTCGGCGACACGATGGGGCGCAGCACTGGAATCAGGTTCACCGCGTTTTCATATTGCAGGCGAAAGGTCCGCGTCTGCATGCCGCTGCTGCCGGCGCTGTAGATCGGCCCGCCGAGCAACTTGGCATCGGCCTCGGGCACCACCTGGGCCACACCGCCGACGTCGACCACGCTGAACCCCTGCATGCGCAACGCCGCCAACAGCATGTCATAGGCTTGATGCGCCGGCACCTGGCCTTCGCTGACCAGGGTCAGGTTGCCTTTAACCCGTGGGTCGACCAGGAATTGCTGACCGGTGGCACGGGACAGCGCACGCACCACGGCCTGGATATCGGCGTCGACGAAATTCAGTTGCACCGGCTGATCGCCCAGCGGGTTGCGCGCCTTGACGGTGCTCGGGGCATGAGCACGGGCACTGTTGGTCAGCGGGTGCTGGACGCGCGGCGTGGGCGCCGGTTCGCGCTGGCGATCGAGCATGGTTTCGCCGCTGCGCCGGGTGTCGGCCAAGGGCTGGCCAAGCTCGCTGTCCACCAGCAACGGCGTGTCGGGCGGCGGGTTATGGCTGCACGCGCTCAAGGCCAGTAACAGCAGCGGCGCGACCTTTCGAAAAGGCGCGGGGTTGGGGACTGACCACTTCATGAAGCTTCCTTAGCGCCAAGCGCCTGATCCATGCGAACGGTCCCGGACACAGTGCCGGCCGAGTTGTCGACGGCGTCCGCGCTACGCTGCAAGCGCGCCTCGGACACCTCCAGGGAAAATGCACGGGGGTTGCCCAGCAACCAGTCCACCACGGCATCGGCCGGGGCGTTGTCGAATGTCAGGCGCCAGCCACCGGTTTCCAGGGCCTGCAACTGATAGCGGCCTTGCAGGCCGGCGCTGTCCAGGGCCTGGCGCAGTGCGCTTTCGTCGGCGTGCCGAGGCGCCGTGACGCCCTGTAACAGCACCTGCAAGGCGGCGGCTTGGGCGCGCAATTTCGGGGTTTCGGCCTGCCAGTAGTCGATCTTCTTCAACGCAGGCTGCACCAGCACCAGCCAGGTCAGCATGCCCGCCAGGACCAGGCTGGCGCCGCTGAGCAGGCGTTGTTCACGCAGGGCCAGGCCGCGCCAGAAGCCCTGGGCCTGGCTACGCAGACGGCGCCACTTATTCATCGCTGGCTCCCGCTTGCTCTGCCGGTTGCGCCAGGCCAAGGGTCCAGCCGTGGTCATCGCGGGTCGCGGTAAAACCGGCCTGGGCCAACGCGGCCTGCGCCTCGCCTGGCAGCGTCGGGCTGTGAGTGTCGGCCAGCAACCCAAGGTGCAAGCGCCCTTGTTCGAAAACCAGGCTGTCGACGCTGCCCACCATGAACGGCAAGTTGCTGCCGCCGATCTGCAACAGGCTGGTAAAGCGCTGGCCGGGGTCGGCCGCCGCGCCGGTTTGCCGCGCGGCCAGCTGTTGGCGGGCCTGCTGCAAGGGGTTGAGCACCACCGGCAATTCGGGGAATGCCTGGCGTACCTGTTGGCTCATCAAGGCCTTGAGCCGTTGGCCTTCGTCCACTTGGCGCGCCGCGTAGAGGTTCAGGCCGAGGGTCCAGATGACGGTGGCCAGGGCGACACAGGCCAGCGCCCTGCCCCAACCACCGCTGGCCGTTTGATTGAGGTGGCCGTGCAGGCCCCAACCGGGCAGCGCGCCAGTCCAGCGTTGGGTGGCGTCCACCAGCGGCAGATCGAGCGCCTGCAATCCCAATGGATGAACCGTCCCTTGTTGCAGGCTATCGCGGGTCAACAGATACCCGTCGTCCAACGCCGCAGCGCCTACCGGCAAGGCATAGGGCGCCGGGTACAGGCCACGCAGCTTGAGCTGGACCTGCGCCAGTATCTGGGCCAACTGTTCCAGGCCGGCCTTGGGCACCCAGCCCACCTGGACGCGCCCCTGGCTGTCGCGCGGGCCGTGGGCCACGTGCATCTGGTCCAACGCGCCGAGGATCAACGCCTGCGCCGCACAGGCCACCGCCGCATGGGTTTTTGCAGCGGGTAATGGCGGCAGCTCAAGGCTGGTGAGCAGGCTGTCACGCGGGTGCAGAAAACAGTCCACGGCCTGCCGGCTCTTGCCCAATTGCGTCAGGCTTTCATGCCCTTCGGACACCACCACACCGCGGTCTAGCCAGGCAAATTTCACCCGGCTTTCAGCGCTGACCTGGTCCAGCGGCGGCAAGCCAATGCGCAAGCGTTTCATACGCCCACCCGCGACCAGATCACCTTGGGTTCACGGTCTTCGGGGCGATGCAACAACGCGTCGATCGTCACTCGACGGCGCTCGCGCCGCGCCTGGCCCTGCAGGCGAAACCACTCGCTGGTAATGCCCACTTGCACCGAATCCACCGCCACCTGGGGCAAGTGCAGACGGTTGACGAAATCCCCACGGTTGATAAACCAATGGCCATTGTCGCGCTCGGCCACCAGCCCATGGGCCTGGGACAGGCTGAGCTGCGGCACCACCGCGCTGAGCACTTCGGCGCTGGCGGTGTTGCCGTTGACCCAGGTATTGCCAGGCAGCACGCTGATGTAGGCCTGCAAGCGCTGCAACACCTCGGGGGTCAGGCCTTCGAGGCCACTCAGGTCGTCGAGGCTGCGCAGCATCGGGTATTTGGCGGGCAACCCCTTTTGTGCGTAGGAAGCGATCACCCGTTGGCTGATGCGGCGGCTGACGGCCGGGTCCACGCCAAGGGTGCGGCACAGGCGCTCGAAGTTGTGCAATTGCTCGGCGTCGAGCTGTTCGCGGTTAACCAGGTTGCGCAGGTTGAACTTGCCCTGTTCATCGTCGATCCGCCCCTCGAACACGCCGGCCTGGATGCGCACCCAGGGCTGGTCAAGGCGCGTCAGCACGTCCTTCTGGCGCGCCGCCCAGAGCAGCTGACGGCTGCGTTCCAGGCCACCCTGCAACAGCCATTGGCCCTGCACACGCAACTGTTCGGCTTCCAGGCTGCGGGTAAAGACGGTCTGGCGCGTGAGCATGCCGCCGGCGATCACCGCCACCACCGCGGCGATCAGCAAGGCGCTGATAATCGCCATGCCGCGCTGCTTCGCCGCTGCGGACGAATACCGTTTCATGGCGCGCCTTACAACTGCCAGGAGCCGATATCGGCATTGACGCCTTCGCCATCCGGTTGGCCGTCGGCGCCCAGGGAGAACACATCGACCTCACCGTTGGCGCCCGGGTTGAGGTAGTGATAAGGGTGGCCCCACGGGTCGTTGGGCAGGCGGTCGAGATAGGCGCGCCAGTTGCTGTTCTTCGCATCGGCCGGGCGTTCCACCAGCACCTTGAGACCCTGGTTCATAGTGGGGTAAGTGCCGTGGTCGAGGCGATAGAGTTTCAGCGCCTGCATCAACCCGGCGATGTCCTGTTTCGCGGCGGTAGCCCGCGCCTGGTCCGGGCGGTCGAGCACCTTGGGTACCACCATGGCCGCGAGGATCCCGAGGATGACCACCACCACCATGATCTCGATCAGGGTAAAGCCACGTTGCCCGCGAGGGCCTGGCGTGGGGGATGTTAGGCGCGCGATATCCATCTCGACATTCCTTGGCTTGAGTGCGTTTCGTGGCGCAGTGTTGCAAGAACACATGTCAGTCGTATTGAAAATCCTCGGGAGCTTCGGTCGCCAATCGGTCAACTCGCGGCGCTAGTCTGCGGGCCTGTTTCCCGGCTTTGAGAGCGCCATGTACGGCCGTCGCAACGCGCAAGGTTTTACCTTGATAGAAGTGCTGGTGGCGCTGGCGATCATCGCCGTGGCCATGGCCGCCGCCGTGCGCGTGGCCGGGCTGATGACCCAGAGCAACGGCCTGCTGCGCGACAAGTCCATGGCGTTGCTGGCGGCACACAGTCGTCTGGCGGAATTGCGCCTGGAGGGGCGTGCGAGCCCCGGCAAGAGGACGTTCACGTGTGATCAGGGGCGCTTGAAACTGCGCTGCGAACAAACCATCAGCATCGGCCCCGATAACCGGCTGTTGCAGGTCAATGTGCAAGTGCTGGACGCCAGCCGCGACGCACCACCCCTGGCCCGCCTGGAAACCTCGCTGGCCAGGCCGCAGGTCAAGGCCGAGTGAACCGTGGCAAGGCCGGCGCCTGCGGCAATGTGTCGAGGGGCACGCGCACCTTCTCGCCCGCGCGCTCGATCTCGACGCTGTCACCCGCGATGGCCGTCAAGCGCACGCCGGGGCTGAGGTGCTCGCCGAGTAAAAAGCTGCGCGGCGGGCCCTCGTTGAGGCTGAGGATCGCCACCGCACCACGTGCCCCGGCCAGCACCCCCGAAACCTTGACCTGCACCGCCGCCGGCACCGTGGAGAACCATTGCAGCGCGGGGTTATCACTGCGCGTCGCCAGCGCCTGGGGCGCAACCTGGGGCGTATGGGATTCGGCAGAGGTGAGCAGCAGCGGCGTCCATACCGCAACGCCGGCCAACGCCGCCAGCACGCCCAGGGCCTGTACGCCATGGGCCGGTGAAAAACGAAGGGCAAATGCCATGGGAAGGACCTCCTGTTTGTCCATGGCACCAGCCTACAGGCCAATTCGCACGTTTTTATTTCACAACCTCGCCAGCTTTCCAGGTACGCCACCATGAAACAGCATGGCTTTACCCTGATCGAACTGATGGTGGTGCTGGTGATCATCGGCATCGCCAGCGCCGCCATCAGCCTGACCATCAAGCCCGACCCACTGCAGCTGCTGCGCAAAGACGCCGAACGCCTGAGCCAACTGCTGCAAGTGGCCCAGGCCGAAGCCCGCGCCGACGGCCGCCCGATCACCTGGCGCGCCGACGCCAAGGGCTTTCGCTTCAACCGCCCCAGCGAGGACGGCCTGGGCGTGGAAGCCTTCCAGGGCGACGCCCAACTGCGCCCGCGCCTGTGGGAGAGCACCCCGATGCAAATCAACATCGAGCCGCGGCAAACCCTGGTGCTCAACGCCGAATGGATCAACCCGCCCGTGCGTGTGGTGCTGTCTGACGGGCAACACCGTCTCAGCCTGCAACGCGATGCTGCGGGCTTGATGCGCGTGGTGAGCCAGCCATGAACCCATCGCAGAAGGGTTTTACGCTGATCGAGGTGATGGTGGCGATCATGCTCATGGCGCTGGTCAGCCTGATTGCCTGGCGGGGGCTCGACAGCGTTAACCGGGCCGATCAGCACTTGCAGGCGAGCACGGAACAGACCGAGGCGGTGTTGCGGGCGTTGAACCAGTTGCAGCGCGACGTCAGCCTGCGCGCCAGTGTGGAACTGAACCCGCCGAAAGACCGCGCGGCCCCATCGGACGGGTTGGCGGCGGTGACGGTGCGCAGTTCCGACAGCAAGGGGTTTCGGTTGGATGTGATCCGCAGTGCGCCGGTCGCGGGGGATGGGTTGCAGCGGGTGCGTTGGTGGCTCAAGGGCGACAACCTGTACCGCGCGGTCGCGCCGGCGCGGGATCGCTTTCCGTTGCCGGCGGCGAAGGATGGGGTGGTGGTGTTGACGGGGGTCAGTGATCTGCAGGTGCGGGTGTGGGAGGCGGATAAGGGGTGGCGGCAGTTGAGTGGGAATCGGCGGGAGGATCCGTTGGGGTTGGAGGTGAGTCTGGTGCGGCAGACGGCGCAGGGGGTGGAGCGGTATCGGCAGGTGTTGGGGTTGGTTTGGTAGGGTATATCCGTTGCTCATGGTCGCTGGTGTATTGGGGGTCGGGGGTCGGGGGCATATCCGTTGCTGCGGTAATGGCGGGTGGTCCGGGGACTGTCAGATATTTTGTGTGCGGGCCGGTAACGGCCTGCCGTCAGGCAGGCCATGCTTTACCAGGTTGGCCTGATAAATCGATCTCCGTACAGAATCGCAAATTGATTCATCGCACTTTTCCAGTCATGGGCCGCGGAGCCCCAGTTTGCGGTGATATTGCGCAGTCCAAGCCAGATCAGTTTTGTCGCCGCATCGTCGGTCGGGAAGTGACCTCGGGTCTTGATGATCTTGCGCAACTGAGCGTTGATGCTCTCAATGGCGTTGGTCGTGTAGATCACTTTTCGAATCGCCGGCGGAACACGAAAAATGGGATCACACGATCCCAAGCGCGGCGCCAGGCAGCCACTACCGTCGGATACTGCTTGCCCCATGGCCCGCTTTCAAACGCATCCAGCGCCTGCTCGGCTGCTTCGGCGGTCACCGCCTGATAGATCGGTTTGAGCGCCTTGGCCAGTTCGCGACGCTTGTCCAGGCCACGTAATCAAGACTGTTGCGGATCAGATGAACAATGCATGTTTGCAGTGTCGTGTCTGGAAATACGGCGTTGAGAGCCTCTGGCATGCCTTTCAGTCCATCGGTCACAGCAATCAACACGTCTTCGACGCCGCGTGTCTTGAGGTCGTTGAAAACTTTCATCCAGAACTTGGCGCCCTCGGTATTTTCTATCCAGATGCCGAGAATATCGCGTGTTCCGTCAGGCAAAACGCCAGGGCCAAGTAAATCGCCTTGTTGCGAACCAGCCCTCTTCGCGAATTTTGACCCGTAGAGCATCGAAGAAAATAACCGGATACATCGGCTCCAAAGGCCGCTGTTGCCATGCACCGATCTCTGCCATGACCTCGTCGGTTACAGAGCTGATGAAGTCGGGAGAAACGTCAGTACCGTACTGCTCGGAAAGAAACGCTCGGATCTCTCTGACCGTCATTCCACGGGCATACATGGCGATGATCTTGTCGTCGAACCGGTGTAGCGGCGTTCGTGCTTGGGGATCAAAATGGGCGAAAAACTGCCGTCCCGGTCGCGGGGAATATCCAGTCGGAGCGGACCGTCGCCGGTTAGAACCGTCTTGCCGCTTTTGCCATTGCGCTGGTTGGTTTCATCCTCTGGGCGCTGCGCGCCCGGCGGATAGCCCAAGTGGTGACCTAGCTCTGCACTCAGCGCTCGCTCGATCAAAGCCTTCTTGAACGCCGCAGACGCGTCCTCGATAGCTTCAGCGGTCATCGGTCCATCGGTGAATTGCTCGAGCAGCTCTTTCGGGATTTTCGGCAGCTCTCGCAACGCGGGTTTCTTTTTGGTTGGCATACATGCACCTCTTACTCATGTTATGCCGAACACAAAATTTCTGACACCCCGTGGTCCGTGTACATATCCGTTTCTGCGGTAACGGCGGCTGGCGGTTCCGCCCTTACGGCGGGTCACTTTGGAAAAGAGCCCCAAAGTAACCAAAGGGCTCTTGCCCCACCACTCGGCACCTCGCCTAGGCTCGGTGTGCCGAACGAAGGCTTGAATCCGTGGGCCGCCGTCATGGGCCATCCCTGGCCCAGGACGGCTAACCCGGCGTCCTGCCGGGTTACCCACGGATTCAAGCCTGCGTTCGGCCAGCGTGGTTTAACGGGGCGCCTAAGATCAAGATCAAAAGCCAGAGCCAGAGCCAGAGCCAGAGCCAGAGCCAGAGCCAGAGCCAGAGCCAGAGCCAGAGCCAGAGCCAGAGCCAGAGCCAGAGCCAGAGCCAGAGCCAGAGCCAGAGCCAGAGCCAGAGCCAGAGCCAGAGCCAGCCAGAGCCAGAGCCAGAGCCAGAGCAGGATGAGGTCTACCTGACCTGTGGAGATATCTCACCTGTGGAGATCCAAATGTGGGAGGGGGCTTGCCCGATGGCGCCGGGTCAGTCAACAAATAAGTGACTGACACGCCCTCATCGGGGGCAAGCCCCCTCCCACATTTTTTACCGAGTACACCAGCTACAACACCGGTCGGCTCGAAGGCCGCCGCGCTTTGGCTTTTGATCTTCGGCGCCCCGTTAAACCACGCTGGCCGAACGCAGGCTTTGGAGCGTGGGTAACCCGGCAGGACGCCGGGTTAGCCGTCCTGGGCCAGGGATGGCCCATGACGGCGGCCCACGCTCCAAAGCCTTCGTTCGGGCACACCGAGCCTAGGCGAGGTGCCGAGTGGTGGGGCACAGACCTTTTGGTTACTTTTGGGGCTCTTTCCAAAAGTGACCCGCCGTAAGGGCGGAACCGCCAGTGGCCGTTACCGCAGAAATGGATATGTACACAGACCCACACTAACTCAACAACACCACCCCCCCAGGCAACTCCGTACACCTGGCCCCATAAGCATCCCGAATCAACAGCGCCACCCCCGCCAACTGCTGCAAGCTGAACCGCGCCTGCACTCGCCGCTTGCCCAGTTCCTTGTTCAGCAACACCAACATCCCCGGTCGATATCGGTTGATCTCATCCACCACCGTCGCCAACGTTGCGTTGTTGAACACCAGCACCTGCTCACGCCAGGCCACTACCGCGTGGGCATCGACGCTCGTCACTTCACCCATGCCCGCCGCGCCGTAGGTCAGTTGCCGGCCACTCTCCAGGCGTACATTACGCCCGGCGACGTCCACCGACAGCCACCCCTCGATACAGGTCACGCAGACGTTGCGATCGGTATGCCGCACGTTGAACCGCGCCTGGGCCGCGCTCAGCCAGCCCTGGCCCGCCTGGACCTTGAGCGGCTGTGCCACGTCGGCGAGGACTTCGACTTCGCCTTCGAGCAGTTCGATCCCCTGCCCCACCCGGCTGATGCGCGTCTGTGTATTGAGCTCCAGGCTCACACCCTCGCTCAATAACACCTGGCGCTGTTCGCCGACCTCGGTTCGGTAGTCGGCGGTCAACCCGGCAAACCCGCCCGGCACACCGACGTTGACCATCACCACCGCCGCCGACGCTGCAATCGCGCCGCCGAGGAAGGCACGCCGGCCAAAATGACGCGGGCGCTCGGCCTGTTCGGCCGCTGCGCCCAAACGCTGCCACAGCGTCTTGGCCTGTTCGAACGCCTGGGCATGTTCCGGGCTTTGGGCGCACCACGCTTTCAGGGCCTTGGCATCGGCCACGGTAGCGCGGCCCGAGGTCAACAGGACCAGCCAGTCGCGGGCTTCGTCGTGCAGTGGGCTGGCGGGTGTTTCCCGGGCGGTGGAGAAGCTAAAAATATTCAAGCGCGCAAATACTCACGGATTTATCAGGGACTCACTACTAAGACGGTTTCCCGGCCCCGGGACCGAACCGCTGAATCACTTTTCTTTCCAGGCGCTGGGCACAGTAGCCCAGGGCAGCCTTGATTTCTTTCTCGACCATGCGTGTGGAAATGCCGAAACGCTGGGAGATTTCCAGGTGCGGCGCCTCTTCCAGACGCGCGGCGATGAGGATCTTGCGCCGGCGTGCCGGCAGTTCGTAGAGGGCCTTGACCAGCGATTGGATTTCTTTCTGGCCACCCACCACCCGCGACGGGTCCAGGACTTCGTCGGCGCTTTGCAGCAGCTCTTCCACCTCGCTGCCGGTCAGCAGGCGCGCGTCGGCCTGGCGGCGGTCGGCGGCGATGTTCAAGGCCATGCGGTACAGGTAGGCATTGGGCTGCTGAAGGTTTGGCGGCATGTCCATGCGGTCGACCCGCAGGTAGGTTTCGTGCAGCACGTCGTTGGCCAGGTCCTCCGAGCCCAGGCGCTTGCGCAACCGCACCTTGAAGTCCTCGTAGGACGCCAGGAACAAGCTGACCATTGTGCTCTGCCCGGTATTTTTCATCCGCCCCAGGCTCCGTTTGCTGCTGTGCATTCCATGCGCGTTCCTGTTGTGTCAGGCATCAAAAGTAAAGTCACCGGTTGGCGCAGGGAACTCGGTGCCGGGCGTTCGACCCGCGCGGTTGCCAGGCTGCGTACCAGTGCTTCATCGCGTTGTTCATCGCCGGTGGAACTGACCAACCGACTGTGTTCGATCAGCCCTTGCGGGTTGACCCACACCTGCACCAGTGCCCGAAAACTGCCGGGCCGGGTCAGCGGCGAGCGGCACAGGCTGGTCTCGATGGCCTGCTGCAAGGCCGTGGCGTAGCTGTTGTTGATGCGCGCGGCATTGCGTGCCGCCGTACCACGGGTTGCAGGCGGCTGGCTGACCTCGGGCAGTTGCAGGGTAAACGCATCGCTGCGTGCATAACGTGCCATCAGGCCACTCCCTGTCAGCAACATCGCCAGAGCCTCCTGTGCCGTGAAGCGCCCGCGCACACTGATGGAGCGCCGGCCCAGCGTCAGTTCGCGGTCGACCAGCACCGCCATGCCGGTGGCACGGCTGTACGCTTGCAGTGCGTGTTCCAGGTCTTGTGCCGGCAGGTCCAGGCTCAACAACGGGGGCTCTGCCTTGGCGGGCGGCGTGCCCGTCAGCAGCAACAGCAAGACCAGGGCGCATACGGCGCGCCGCCAAGTCCCCTGTTCACCCCCCGCGTTGCATCGCTGCACGGCCGACGTGTCCTTGAAAACCGTCATCCTGAGGCCAGTTTATGAACCTGATGTTACGGTGATAGCAAAAAAAACATCACGGTGACGAGAGGCCCGCTGCACTACACTTTCACGCCATGCCGGCCCATTCTCTCGGGCCCATCAGGAGGCTCCGATGAAGCTGTTTCCAACCCTCGCCAGCCTGTTGCTGTGTATCGCAATGCCCCTCGCCCACGCTGAAACCGCGGCCAATGGCTGCACGGAAGTCACGGTGGATGGATATAAGGCGCCCAACTACGGCTGCCTTGGCCAGCAGATGGGGAATGCACCGAACGCGGCCAAGGCCGCACAAAAAAATCGCGAAGCGCAGAATATCCCGGTACAGAAGCGGCCACCGAACCAGGTGGGGCTGTCTACCCCTGCGGCGACCAGTGTGCGCATGGGCAATACCTTCGGGACCTCGGTGAAACCGCAGCGGCCTTGAGGGCTCTGGGCACAATCCATCAAGCATTCAATAGATTTTTCATCGCTGGCCGATGCTGGTGGGTGCGACGATTCGACTTGCCCCCGATGGTGGTGGGTCAGTTAACAAATAAGTGACTGACACGCCCTCATCGGGGCATAAGTATCTACACAACTTTTTTCAGCGGTCTGTGGCGAGGGAGCTTGGTCCCGTGGCGGCCTTCGGGCCGACCGCTTTTTTGGAGTTTTAGCGAGTACATATCCGTTGCTGCGGTAACGGCCACTTAGGGTTCCGCCCTTACGGCGGGTCACTTTTGGAAAGAGCCTGTATGGACCGGACACATGGTGGACACATGTGCGGGGACATGGTTGACACATTATGGACCATAGTCAGGTTTGCTCACGTCGATCGTTCGTAGGAAGTGATGGCAGAAAAACACGTCAAACAGTCCATCACCTTCAGTGTTGGGCCGTATTGCGATGTGATGCCCAGCCAAACCTTTGGCGATGCTGAAGTAGCGTTTCTGAAAACGAAAACGGCTGTGATAAGCCTTGGCTAATACGTCGTCCGGTCCGTACTCAAAGGTTGGTAACTGTTGCGGATAAGCCCATGGGCTGGCTCTATACCGGTCCATAGGCACCTTGTAGTCCAGCGCCTGATGGGGCCGTTGCAGGTTATAAACATCACGCCACCGATCAAATGCTGCTTGAGCTTCCTTGAGCGTGGAAAACTGACGCCCTTCAAGTACTTCGGCCTTGAGTGAGCGATGGAAACGCTCAATCTTTCCATTGGTTTGTGGGTGGTAAGGGCGGCTGAAACTGATCCGAATACCCAGACGAATCAACCAGATACTCAGCTCTGTGATTTCACCAGGGTTACGTGGAGAGCCCCAAGGCGGTCCGTTATCAACGTTGATGCGAGCCGGTAATCCGAAGCGCTGGAATACCTCGGTCAACCTTTCTTTCACCGTGGCTCCACGCTCGTTATCACAAGCTTGAATAGCCAAACTGAAACGTGAATGGTCGTCCAGTAAAGTCAGGGGATGGCATCTGCCTTCTTGCGTCGGGAAATGCCCTTTGAAATCCATCTGCCAAAGATTGTTGGGCGCCTCGTGTTCAAACCTCAGCTTTGCCTCTTGCTCCTTCGTAGTCGGCTGAATCAGCCCGTGCCGGTGCAGGACATTGGTAACGGTGCTGGGAGCAATCTGCTTTTTCAAGAGGCTGCTGATCGTGCGCCCACCCCATGCTGGATGGTCTTGTCTGAGCGCTATGACCTGCGCTTCCAGGGCCGGCGTGGTCAGCTTGGGGCTGGTAGCCGGTTTTCGGGATTTATCTTGCAGCCCTGAATGGCCGAGCGTCGCGTAGCGGTTAAGCCACTTGTAAGCCGTCTGCGGACTGATACCGAACCGTCGGCATAGTTCTCGTTTGTTGCTGCCGGGTTGCCCTGCTAAGGCAACAAACTCTTCTTTCAGGCTCATGGCATCTCTCGTGTCCCAGGGCATGATGGCTTTCCGGCGAAATTGGCTCGCCGAAAAGTGTCCACCATGTCCCCGCACACCCGTCAACCATGTGTCCGGTCCATACAGAAAGAGCCCAAAAGTAACCAAAAGGCTCTTGCCCCACCACTCGGCACCTCGCTTAGGCTCGGTATGCCCGAACGCAGGCTTGAATCCGTGGGCCGCCGTCATGGGCCATCCCTGGCCCAGGACGGCTAACCCGGCGTCCTGCCGGGTTACCCACGGATTCAAGCCTGCGTTCGGCCAGCGTGGTTAACGGGGCGCCTGAGATCAAGATCAAAAGCCAGAGCCAGAGCCAGAGCCAGAGCCAGAGCCAGAGCAGATCAAAAGATTGCTGACTTCGTCAGCGTTTAAGGAAATAGAAGCCACACCGCGTACGCTTCAATGATCAGGTCGGCTTTAAGGCCGCCTCGCTTTTGTTTTTGATCTGGGATCGCCCCGTCAAACACGCTGGCCGAACGCAGGCTTTGGAGCGTGGGTAACCCGGCAGGACGCCGGGTTAGCCGTCCTGGGCCAGGGATGGCCCATGACGGCGGCCCACGCTCCAAAGCCTGCGTTCGGGCACACCGAGCCTAGGCGAGGTGCCGAGTGTTGGGGCGAAGCGTTTTTGGTTACTTTTGGCGCTCTTCTGTAAAGTGACCCGCTGTAAGAGCGGAACCATAGGCAGCCGTTACCGCAGCAACGGATATGTACTCACCCAACCCCCAAAAAGCGGTCGGCCCGAAGGCCGCCACGGGACCAAGCTCCCTCGCCACAGACCACTGGAAATTGTGTAGATACCCATGCTCATCGGGGGCAAGCCCCCTCCCACAAAGGCTCTACAGTGGTTTGGAGATCGGGGTTTCAGGCCGCGTGGCTTTCCTTTTTCAAGCTGTCCATATCGATCACGAACCGATACTTCACATCGCCCTTGAGCATGCGCTCATACGCCTCGTTGATGCCCTGGATATCGATCATTTCGATGTCCGAGACAATCCCGTGCCTGGCGCAGAAATCCAGCATGTCCTGGGTTTCCTGGATGCCGCCGATCAACGAACCGGCCAGGCTGCGGCGCTTGAAGATCAGGTTGAACACCGTAGGCGACGGGTGCGGGCTGTCGGGGGCGCCGACCAGGGTCATGGTGCCGTCGCGCTTGAGCAGGTTGAGGAAGGCGTCGAGGTTGTGCGGCGCGGCGACGGTGTTGAGGATGAAGTCCAGGCTGTTGGCGACCTTGGCCATTTCGTCCGGGTTCTTCGACACCACCACCTGATCGGCACCGAGGCGCAGGCCGTCTTCGCGCTTGTTCGGCGAGGTGGTGAACAAGGTGACATGGGCGCCCATGGCGTGGGCAATCTTCACCGCCATATGCCCCAGGCCCCCGAGGCCGACCACGCCGACTTTCTTGCCGGGACCGACCTTCCAGTGATGCAGCGGCGAATAGGTGGTGATGCCGGCGCACAGCAGCGGCGCCACGGCCGCCAGATTAGTGTCATCGTGGGAGATACGCAGCACGAACTTCTCCTTGACCACGATATTGTCCGAGTAGCCCCCGAAGGTGTTCTCCCCGCCAAACACCGGGCCGTTGTAGGTGCCGGTAAAACCGTTCTCGCAATATTGCTCCTCGCCCTCGGCGCAAGAGGCGCAGTGCTGGCAGCTGTCGACCATGCAGCCGACACCGGCGAGGTCGCCGACCTTGAACTTGCTCACATTGCCACCCACCGCCGTCACGCGGCCGACGATTTCATGGCCGGGCACCGAAGGGTAAAGGGTGTTGTTCCACTCGTTGCGCACGGTGTGCAGGTCGGAGTGGCACACGCCGCAGTAGAGAATGTCGATCTGTACGTCATCCGCCCCCGGCGCGCGGCGCTCGAAAGTAAAGGGCTTGAGGGCATCCTTGGCGTTCTGGGCGGCGTAACTGTATGTCTTGGCCATTTCGTTCACCTGTGTGATCTGACGGTAGAGGTCAGTGGACCAGCATAGACGCTGAACCGTTCAACCGAGCACGTCTGTACAATTTCCATCGCGTCCCTGCGCCTAACCTCACGGCTTTCAATCGCGTAGAAGTGCTGGAGAATGGGCATGCGTAGCAAAGCAATCAAGGTATCTTTGGCATTGACGCTGCTGGCGGGCGCAATGATGGGCAATGCCTTCGCGGCAACCCCGAGCGTGGCCGTGGCGCCACAATACGACACCAGCCACGTCTATGTGGCCCCGGCGGATGTGGACCGTTTCACCCAGAGTTTCCTCGCCACCTTCGGCGGCAAAAGCACGCCCCAGGTAGTGGTGAACGTGCTGCCGGTGCCGAGCAGTACCACCTCGCAACTGCTGCAGACGCCGGCGGGCACGGTGTCGCTGTTCGGTTTCACCACGCCTATCCCGCACCCTTTTGGCCAGGAACGCAACGGCTACCTGGTCAAGGACATGGACGTTGCACTCAAAGCCGCGCGGGAAAACGGCGCTGCCGTTATCGTCAGCGACTTCCCGGACCCGATCGGGCGTGACGCCGTGGTGCAATGGCCGGGTGGCGTGAACATGCAGCTCTACTGGCACACCAAGACCCCGGCCTACGCGGCGTTCCAGACCGTGCCGGAAAACCGCGTGTACCTGTCCACCGAGCGCGCCGATGCCTTTATCAAATCGTTCCTGGGCTTCTCCCACGGCAAGGTGCTGGCCGATGACAAGCATGCGCCCGGCGCCGATGTGGGCCAGGCCACTGGCACGTACCGCCGCGTCGATATCGAGTCACCGTTCGGACGCATGGCGGTGCTGGTCACCAACGGCCAACTGCCCTACCCCTTCGGCCATGAGACCACCGGTTATCAAGTGCCTGACCTGACGGCTACCCTGGGCAAGGCCACCGGTTCCGGCGCCAAGGTCCTGGTGCCGGCCTTTGACAGCAAGGGCCGCCGCAGCGCCGTGGTTGAATTCCCCGGCGGCTACGTCGCGGAAATTCACCAGCTCCTCGCTGCAAAATGATTGGCCGCACAGGCTGGGGCCTGGCCGTGCTGTGGCCGCTGCTGATCGGCAGCGCCCACGCCGACGATCAACCGACACGACCGGCCATCAAGACCAACCGCTGGCAGGAAGACTGGTCGGTGCTCCAAGACCCGGCGCTGCGCACCCAACCGCTGGACAGCTTGAAGTACATCCCGCTGTCCAGCGCCAACCCGTTCACCTATTTGTCATTGGGGGCGACGTTGCGCGAGCGCTTCGAGATGAACGATGCCAATGGTTTTGGGGTGAAGGGCGTCAAGCGTGACAGCTACCTGATCCAGCGCTTCCAGGTGCACGCCGACCTGCACTTGAACGAAAACTGGCGGCTCTTCACCCAACTGGAAGATGCACGCGCCTACGACAAGACCACGGTCGGCGGCGCCGACCAGAACCGCGTCGATTTGCGCCTGGCCTTTGCCGAATACGTCAACGCCTTCAGCAGCGGCACGCTCAAGGCGCGTGTCGGGCGCCAGGACTTTGCCTTCGACTTGCAGCGTTTCATCTCATCGCGGGACGGCCCGAACGTGCGGCAATCCTTCGATGCATTGTGGGCCGATTGGGAAACGTCCAACTGGCGCTTTATCGGGATTGCCAGCCAGCCAGTGCAGTATCAGGACGAGCGGCACTTCGACGACATATCCAACAGTGACGCGCGCTTCCACATGCTGCGGGTCGAGCGGCTGGTGGGCGGCAAGAATGAGCTATCGGCCTACTACGGCGTGTACGAGCGCAGCGCTGCGCACTATCTGGATGCGGACGGCGATGAAACCCGCCACCTGCTGGATGCACGCCTGGGCGGCACGGCCCAGGGGTTCGACTGGGACATTGAAGCCATGCTGCAAAGCGGCTCGGTGGGCAACAAGGATATTCGCGCCTGGGCCGGCGGCAGCCGCACGGGATACACCTTCGACAGCGTGACGTGGAAACCGCGCATCGGCCTGCAACTGGACATCGCCTCGGGCGACCGTAAGACCGGTGACGGTACAGTCGGCACGTTCAACCCGCTGTTCCCCAACGGCTACTATTTTTCCCTGGCCGGCTATACGGGCTACAGCAACCTGATTCACGTCAAACCGTCGATCACCGTCAAGCCCATCGACAAGCTCAGCGTGCAGACCGCCGTCGGCCTGCTGTGGCGCCAGACCACCAGCGATGCGGTGTACACGCAACCGAACCTGCCGGTCGCCGGCACCGCAGGCCAGGGTGGACGCTGGACGGGTGCCTACGGTCAATTGCGCACCGACTACGTGTTTACGCCGAACCTCACCGGTGCGGTTGAAGCGGTGCATTACGCGGTCGGCCGCACGTTGCGCGACGCCGGCGGCGATGACAGCAATTACCTGGGGGTCGAGCTCAAGTTCAGTTGGTGACCCCAGGCAAGCACACCCGTACAAGCCCCTGGCCCGGTTTCGGGCAATAGTGAGGCTGATGTCCAGTCCCTCAACCAAGGAGTTTTTCCATGAGCACATTCGTAGCCAAAGACGGTACCCAGATCTATTTCAAGGACTGGGGCAGCGGTAAACCGGTGCTGTTCAGCCACGGCTGGCCGCTGGATGCCGACATGTGGGAATACCAGATGGAATACCTGAGCAGCCGTGGTTTTCGCACTATCGCATTTGACCGCCGTGGCTTCGGGCGCTCTGACCAGCCGTGGACCGGTAACGACTACAACACCTTCGCTGACGACATCGCGCAGTTGATCGAACACCTGGACCTCAAGGACGTGACCCTGGTGGGCTTCTCCATGGGCGGCGGTGACGTGGCCCGCTACATCGCCCGCCACGGCAGTGCACGGGTGGCCGGCCTGGTGCTGTTGGGCGCCGTGACGCCGATCTTCGGCCAGCAGGCGGATTACCCACAAGGCGTGCCGAGCGAAGTGTTCGACGGTATCAAGGCCGGGTTGCTCAAAGACCGTGCGCAGTTCATCGCGGACTTCAACACGCCGTTCTTCGGCATCAACAAGGGCCAGACCGTTTCCGAAGGTACGCTGGCCCAGACCCTGCAGATCGCCATGCTGGCGTCCCTCAAGTCGACCGTGGATTGCGTCAGTGCATTCTCCGAGACCGACTTCCGCCCGGACATGGCCAAGATCGACGTGCCGACCCTGGTGATCCACGGTGACGGCGACCAGATCGTGCCGTTCGAGACCACCGGCAAGGTGGCGGCCGAGATGATCAAGGGTGCCAAGTTGAAGGTGTACAAGGATGCGCCGCACGGGTTTGCCGTGACCCACACCCAAGCCTTGAACGAGGACCTGCTGGCGTTCCTCAATCGCTGAAACACCCCGCTCCTTTGGCCGGAACGCTAGTGCCCTGTAGGAGCAAGCTTGCTCGCGAAGATCGTCAACGATGACGCAGTCAATCAGATTTAACGCGTCGCTCTTGGGTTCTTCGCGAGCAAGCTCGCTCCTACAAGGGCAGGGTTTAACCGGCCTTTTTTTCCAGCGCCAGGCGACCTGGCCCGGCAATCAGGATGCTGGTGAAAATGATCAACAGCAGCCAGCCGAATTGCCCTTCCAGCAGCGTCCACTCCGGATGCACCACCACCATCGCAATCAACAGCACCGCCAGGATCGGCAGGCACGCCAGGCGCACCAGCACCCCGGCGATGATCAGCAGCGGGCACAGCACTTCGGCGAAT
Source organism: Pseudomonas gorinensis (assembly GCF_042015035.1). NCBI lineage: Bacteria > Pseudomonadati > Pseudomonadota > Gammaproteobacteria > Pseudomonadales > Pseudomonadaceae > Pseudomonas > Pseudomonas gorinensis. The sequence goes on along the minus strand of NZ_CP167125.1, from coordinate 2,990,588 downwards.
ATCGCCAGCAGCAGGGTGACATGGGCGCCGAGATGAAACGGGTCTTCGATCAGCTTCAACTGCTCGCTGTAGTTGAGCAATTTGGGCAGGCCATGCACCCACAGCAGGAACAGCGCCCCGCTGACCCGCAGAAATAACAGCCCGATGTCCTGGTGTCTTGATTCGTTCATATGCGCTCCGGTGGGTTGACACGTTATCGACGTCGATTGTGTCCGCAGAGCGCTACGCACGCTTGCAACCGTGTGCTGACCTTACTCCCCGGTGCCGGAAAACCCGGCGACGATCTCGTCGATCACCGCCCGTACCCGCGCGGTGTGGCGCAAGTCGGCATGGGTCACCAGCCACACGTCATACGGCAAGGGCCGCGTACGCTCCGGCCACACACGCACCAGGCCGTCCATCTGGCCGGTCGGCACCGGGATTTCACCGATACCGATGCCGGCGGCAATCGAGCGGCGTACCAGCAGGCTGGAACTCAACGCGGCCACAATGCGCCCACGGCCCAAGGGTTCGGACACCAGGCTCATGTCCTTCTGGGTTTGCAGGTACGGCTGGTAGACCACCAGGTCATGGCCTTCGAACAGACTGCCCGGCTCCGGCACACCGTGGCGGTCGACATACGCCTGTGAGGCGAACAGGCCCACCGGCCAACGCGCGATACGCCGGGCGATCAGGTCGGGGCTGTCCGGGCGGATGTTGCGCACAGCAATGTCGGTTTCACGCTTGGCCAGGCTGAGGAACTGGGTGGAAGCGTCCAGTTGCACACGCACGTCGGGGTGTTGATGGTGCAGCCGGGCGATCGCCGGGATCAGGAAGTCGATGGCCAGGGAGTCGGTGCTGCTGACCCGCACCGTGCCGGTCAGGCGGTCGTCCAGGCCTTGGATCTGGCGCTGGAGATCCAGGGCCGAGCGTTCCATTTTTTCCACCGAGAGCAAGGCGGCCTCGCCAACGGCGGTCAATGCATAGCCCTCGGAGGTGCGCAGGAACAACGTCGCGCCCAAGGCCTTTTCCAGGGCGTTGACCCGCCGCCCGACCGTGGCCTGGTCGACCCCAAGCACCCGCGCGGCACCGCGTAATGTCGACTCGCGGCACACCGCCAGGAACACCCGTGCGTCATCCCAATTCATGCTGCCCCCTTGTGCTGCATATCTGCATCACTATGACGTGTAATCGCTGCATTATTGCATCGAAAAACCTGGATATGCTGGGCGCCAGAGAAAATACCCAGGACCACCGTCATGCCCGACACTCATCCCCCCTCTCGCACGGCCTTGTGGCTGCCGATTTTCGCCGGCCTGTGTGCCAGCCTGGTCAGCATCGGCCTGGCGCGCTTCGCCTACACGCCGTTGATTCCATCGCTGATCCAGGCCCACTGGTTCAGCGCTAATGATGTGGTGTACCTCGGCGCCGCCAACCTGGTGGGTTACCTGATCGGCGCGCTGATCGGCCGGCCTATCGCCCAGCGCACCTCGAACAGGACCGCGCTGCGCCTCATGATGCTGGCGGTGACCCTCGCGTTCTTTGCCTGTGGCTTCCCGCTGTCGGTAGTGTGGTTCTTCGCCTGGCGCCTGCTGTCGGGGATTGCCGGTGGCGCGATCATGGTGCTGGTGGCCGCGACCGTGTTGCCCCATGTACCGGCCGCACGTCGGGGCCTGGCCAGTGGGGCGATCTTCCTCGGCATTGGCCTGGGCATCGCCGGCTCCGGCACGATAGTCCCCCCGCTGCTGAGCCTGGGCTTGCAGCAGACCTGGTTCGGCCTGGGCCTGTTGGCCGTGGTGCTGACCGCCGCCAGCTGGTTCGCCTGGCCTTCGGGCACGCTGCATGAAGATGCGCGGCCCTCCGGCCCGGCCGTCGCGACGCCATCCGGGGTGTACTTGCTGTTCGCCCAGTACGCCTTTATGGCCGCAGGGCTGGTACCGGCGATGGTGTTCCTGGTGGATTACGTGGCCCGTGGCCTGGGGGCCGGGGCGCATATCGGCGCGATGATCTGGGTGATGTACGGCCTGGGTTCGATTGTGGGGCCGGTCACTTACGGGTTCCTGGCAGACAAACTGGGTGCGCGCTTGAGCATTCGCGTGGTGCTGGTGGTGCAGGCGATAGCGGTCGGGTCGTTGCCGTTTGCCGGCTCGTTGACGGCCCTGGCGGTACTCGCGGTGCTCCTCGGTTCTTTCCCGCCGGGCATTGTGCCGTTGGCGCTGGCACGGGTGCATGAACTGATCCCCAACCATCATCAGCAGCAGGTCGCGTGGAGCCGTGCCACGGTCTCCTTTGCCACTTTCCAGGCGCTCTCGGGGTTTGCCTATTCCGCCCTGTTCAACTTCAGCGGTGGCCAGCATGGGTGGTTGTTCATGATCGCCGCCGGGGCGATAGTGGTTGCCCTGGCACTCGAACTGGGCATGCGCCTGCTGAACCGCCGACCGTCCGCCGCGGTCCCACCCCATACGCTCATCGCTGCAGGTAATCTGAAATGACGCTCCCGAAAGAAATGACCCTGATCGAAATCACCACCCCCGGTGGCCCCGAGGTGCTGCAGCCGCGCCGCGCAGATGTACCGGTGGCGGGCCCCGGCGAGATCCTGATTCGCGTGCATGCGGCCGGGGTCAACCGCCCCGACGCCCTGCAACGCGCCGGCAAGTACCCGATGAAACCCGGCATGAACCCGCTGCCTGGCCTGGAAGTGGCTGGGGAAGTCGCCGCGCTGGGCGACGGCGTGACCGAATACGCCCTGGGCGATAAGGTCTGCGCCCTGACCAACGGCGGCGGCTATGCGCAGTTCTGCACGGTGCCCGCCAGCCAGGCGCTGCCGATCCCCGCCGGCATGGACTGGATTCAAGCCGCTGCCATACCGGAAACCTTCTTCACCGTGTGGGCCAACCTGTTCGGCCTTGGCGGCGCGCACACCGGCCAGCGCGTGTTGATCCACGGCGGCACCAGCGGCATCGGCACCACCGCCTTGATGCTCTGCCGCGAGTTCGGTATCCAGGCCTTCGCCACCGCCGGCAGCGCCGACAAATGCGCGGCCATTGCCCAGCTTGGCGGCGAGCCGATCCATTATCGCGAGCAGGATTTTGCCGAGGTCATCGCGCAACAGACCGACGGCCAGGGCGTGGATGTGATCCTCGACATCATGGGCGGCTCGTACCTCAACAACAATCTCAAGGCCCTGGCCATGGACGGTCACCTGGTGATGCTGGGCTTCCTCGGCGGCGCCAAGGCCAATGATGTCGACCTGCTGAGCATCCTCGGCAAACGCGCGGTGATCACCGGCTCGCTGTTGCGCGCGCGCACCAAGGATGAGAAAGCCGCGATCGCCCAGCAACTGCGCGAATATGTGTGGCCGGTGCTGGAGGCCGGGCGGTGCCTGCCGATCATCGACAAGGTGTACGAATACACCGACGCTGCCCAGGCCCATGCACGGATGGAAGGTGGGGATCATATCGGCAAGATTGTGTTGCGGGTGGAGTAACCGGCAGGCAACACCTATTAGGCGGGCAACACCTATTAAATGTGGGAGGGGGCTTGCCCCCGATTGCAGTAGGTCAGTCAATGATGCTGTGACTGTCATACCGCTATCCGAGCATGGGTGTCTGCACAACTTTCAGGCTGAAAAATCTCTTGGGGGTGAGGGAGCTTGGTTCCGTGGCGGCCTCTGGGCCGACCGCTTTTTTGGAGTTTTAGCGAGTACATATCCGTTGCTGCGGTAACGGCTGCTTAGGGTTCCGCTCTTACAGCGGGTCACTTTTGGAAGAGCGCCAAAAGTAACCAAAAACGCTTCGCCCCAACACTCGGCACCTCGCCTAGGCTCGGTGTGCCCGAACGCAGGCTTTGGAGCGTGGGCCGCCGTCATGGGCCATCCCTGGCCCAGGACGGCTAACCCGGCGTCCTGCCGGGTTACCCACGCTCCAAAGCCTGCGTTCGGCCAGCGTGTTTGACGGGGCGATCCCAGATCAAAAACAAAAGCGAGGCGGCCTTAAAGCCGACCTGATCATTGAAGCGTACGCGGTGTGGCTTCTATTTCCTTAAACGCTGACGAAGTCAGCAATCTTTTGATCTGGCTCTGGCTCTGGCTCTGGCTTTTGATCTTGATCTCATGCGCCCCGTTAACCACGCTGGCCGAACGCAGGCTTGAATCCGTGGGTAACCCGGCAGGACGCCGGGTTAGCCGTCCTGGGCCAGGGATGGCCCATGACGGCGGCCCACGGATTCAAGCCTGCGTTCGGGCACACCGAGCCTAAGCGAGGTGCCGAGTGGTGGGGCAAGAGCCCTTTTGGTTACTTTTGGGGCTCTTTTCCAAAAGTGACCCGCTGTAAGAGCGGAACCCTAAGCAGCCGTTACCGCAGCAACGGATATGTACTCGGTCAAATCCAACCACATGGTCGGCCCGAAGGCCGCCACGGAAACAAGCCCCCTCCCACATTGATTGCGTGACTATTCGGAATAGACGGGGTAGTCGATGTAACCCACCTCCCCCCCACCATACATCCCCTCTTCTCGCAGTGGATTCAACGGCCAGCCGTTGAATAGCCGCTGCGGCAGATCCGGGTTGGCAATGAACGGCCGTCCGAAGGCAATCAAATCCGCCAGCCCGGCTTCCACCAGTTTCGCGCCGCGTTCAGCCGTGTAACGACCGGCATAGATAATGCGGCCGCTGAAGGTGCTGCGCACGGCTTCACGGAAGGTGTCGGGCAACACGGGGGCGTTGTCCCAGTCGGCTTCGGCGATGGAGACATAGGCGATGCCCGAGGCTTGCAGCACCTTGATCGCTTCGATGTAGGTGTGATGGGGGTCTTCTTCCACCAGGCCGATATACACACGGTCCTCATCGGTACCGCTGAACAGCGGCGAAAAACGCACGCCCAACCGTTCCGGCCCCACCACCTTGCACATCGCCTCGACGATCTCACGCAAAAAGCGCAGGCGATTATCCAGTGAGCCGCCGTATTCGTCGTCACGCTGGTTGGCGTGGGCCGAGATGAACTGGTTGACTAGGTAGCCGTTGGCCGAATGAATCTCGACCCCGTCAAACCCTGCGTCCAGTGCATTGCGTGCCGCCTGGGCGTAGTGCTGGACCAGTGCCTTGACCTCTTGGGTGGTCAACGCACGGGGCACCGGCGGTTGCATCAGCTCGCCCACACCCGGCCCGGTTGCGATAAAGGCTTTGGCTTGCTCGGCTGCCAGTGCGGACGGCGCAACCGGTGCGGCGCCGTCGGGCTGCAAGGCGTTATGGGACACGCGGCCCACGTGCCACAACTGGGCGAAGATGACCCCGCCCTCGGCGTGCACGGCGTCGGTGACTTTGCGCCAGCCGTCAATCTGCGCGGGGGTGTAGATACCCGGCGTCCAGGCGTACCCCTGGCCACGCGGTTCAATCTGCGTGCCTTCGCTGACCATAAAGCCGGCCGTCGCGCGCTGGCGGTAATACTCGGCCATCAGGTCGGTGGCGATATCGCCGGGTTGCGCGCTGCGCTGGCGTGTCAGGGGCGGCAGCACCACACGGTTGTTCAGGGTGTGATGCCCCAGTGAAATCGGGGTACTTAAAACAGAGTGGGTCATTCGAGAACTTCCAAATTGAGGACAAGCGAAGGCATTGGCGACTCCAGGGAGTCGCCAAGCCATCCAGCGTGTCAGGGGTTTAAGCGGTGAGTTTCAGCAGGGCCTTGGCCACATCGCTGGAGCTGGCAGGGTTCTGCCCGGTGACCAGCAAACCATCTTCGAGGACAAAGGACTGCCAATCCGCGCCCTTTTCATACTTGCCGCCCAGGGCCTTGAAATCATCTTCAATCAGGAACGGCACCACATCGGTCAAGCCCACCGCCTGCTCTTCCGAATTGGAGAAGCCGGTGACGCGACGGCCCTTGACCAGCGGCTCGCCATTGACCGCCTTGACGTGACGCAAGGCGCCCGGCGCGTGGCAGACAAAGCCGATAGGTTTGCCGGCCCGCTCGAAGGACTCGATCAGGGCAATGGAAACCGGCGACTCCGCCAGGTCCCACAGCGGGCCGTGGCCACCTGGGTAGAACACGGTGTCGAAGTCGTCAGCGTTGACCGTGTCCAATTTGACCGTGTTGGCCAGGGCCTGCTGCGCAGCAGGGTCGGCGGCAAAGCGGCGGGTTTGTTCGGTTTGTGCATCGGGTGCGTCACTGACCGGGTCCAGGGGCGGCTGGCCGCCGGCCGGGGATGCCAGGACCACCTCGACCCCGGCGTCCTTGAACGCGTAGTACGGCGCGGCAAATTCTTCGAGCCAGAAGCCGGTCTTGCGGCCGGTGTCGCCCAGTTGGTCGTGAGAGGTCAGTACCATTAATACTTTCATGTTCCAGTGCCTCGATCGATGTGAATGTCAGTGTGTTCAGGGCAACCCAACATCTGTCGGGTCAGCCACAGCGCCTGATCAAAAGGCGCAGACGTACGGGTGATCTTGTTCATGACGCTGGTGCCCAGCCATAACGCATACAGCTGATGGGCGAGGTCCCTTGGGCTGTGTTCAAGCACCAGGGAGCCGTCTTCAACGCCGCGCTGCATGGCCTCGGCGAGCATTTGGATAGTGCGCGAGGTGCCACGATGCAGCGCCAATCGCATGGGCTCTGAAAGGTCTGACACCTCCGCACCGAGTTTGACGGCAAGGCATTTGCCTGCATCGGTGCAGCCGGTCTGGTTGTCGATCCAGGCTTGCCAATAGCGCATCAACTTGGCCTGCTGGGATAACCCCGGCTGGGCGAAGAGTTGCGCCATTCCCTGCACGTAGTGATCAAAGTAGGTGTCAAGCAAGACGACACCAAATGCATCCTTGGAATCGAAGTAGTGATAAAACGAACCTTTGGGCACATCGGCGGCTTGCAGTATTTCGTTCAACCCCACGGCGGAAAACCCTTTGCGGCCCACAATCGATTGCGCCGTCTCCAGAATGGTCTGCCGTGCACTTTTGGTTTCGCTGTTCATGCTTCACTCCGCCCGATTAGACCAGTCGTCTAGTGCGTGGAGTGAATGTTAGGAGCCGAGCCTTAGGCTCACAATGTCATATCCGCAAGGATTCCGGACACGCTGCAAAGGCGGTTGCCGTTTTCCCGGCAGCCACCGACAATCCCTTCTCCCACGCCCCAGGAGACATGCGATGCACAGCGTTGCGCTGATGGTTTACCCGAACTTCCAATCCTTGAGCCTCAGCCTGGGCTCGGTGTTCGAGTGCGCGAACCTGCTGCGTGGTGAGCCGGCCTATGAGTTTCACCTGGTGTCGGAAAGCGGCGGCGCGGTGATGACGTCCCAGGGGTTCTCGGTCAATACCACGCCGATTCGGCCCGAAGGCTATGACACCCTGATCGTCAGCGGTTACCTGGAATTTCGCCTGCCGGAAGCGAACCTGCTGGCGCTGGTCAAGGCTGCGTCGCTGCAATCGCGGCGGATTGCCTCGCTGTGCACGGGCATTTTCGTGTTGGCCGAGGCTGGGTTGCTGGAAGGCAAGCGCGCCACCACGCACTGGATTCATGCGCCGGCTTTTCGCAAGCGCTACCCGGCTATCCAGTTGGAAGACGACAAGCTGTTCATCGTCGACGGCCAGATCTGGACCGGTGCCGGCATGAGCGCCGGGGTCGACCTGGCGTTGGCGATGGTGGAAAACGACCTGGGCAGCGACCTCGCCCGGCGCATCGCGCGCAAGCTGGTGATTGCCCAGCGTCGCGGCAGTGAACAATCGCAGTTGTCCGCCTTGCTGGAACTGGACCCCAAGTCCGACCGCGTGCAACTGGCCCTGGCCTACGCGCGTGAGAACCTCACCCACGATCTGTCCGTGGACGCCTTGGCCGACGTCGCCCGTCTGAGCCCGCGCCAGTTCAGCCGGGTATTTCGCGAAGAAACCGGGCAGACGCCGGCCAAAGCCATCGAAGCCCTGCGCGTGGAAGCCGCGCGGGCGATGATGGAAACCAGCCGTCACCCCGTGGAAGTGGTGGCGCGCGAAACCGGCTTCGGTGATCGCGAGCGCATGCGCCAGGCGTTTCTACGTGCTTTCGGGCAACCGCCCCAGGCGATGCAACAGGCGCTGTTCAATACGCGTGCCTAGCGGCAGTGGTAAGGGCTTTCGCTCTTGAGTTCTTCCCCGGTTTTGAGGTCACGGATGGTCACCGTGGCTTTCGGGAAGTTCTGGCAGAACATATTGCGCGAGGAATAGATACCGCTGCCGTGGCTGGTGATCACCATGTTGATCGGAGCGCCCGAGGCGTCGACGGCCGTGACATCGTAGTCACCCGACATGGTTACGCAACCGCCCAAAGTCAGCAGCAGCGCAGCGCCAACGAGGTATTTGGAAAAAGACACTGTGTGCATTTCGCATCCTTGTGAAATTAAGGGCCAGAACGGCCAGCGAGATTAGGAACAGGCCGCCGCGTTTAAGTTCAACATTGTGTTCAATGCAACGCCGCCCGGGTAATCAGGTAACTGGTCAACTGCGGGTCATCGTCCAGCTCGATGGCCTGCACCGGGCGTGGCAGGTTATCCAGCACCGTACGCCAGAACGCCTGGGACACTTCATCCTGGTCATAGAAACGCACCAGCCAATCGGCCTCGCCGCTGCACAGCACCTGGGTGGCGATCGCGCTGCCGATGCCCTTGCGACGATAGCGCTTGAGGATAAACAGGTCGGCCAGTTCCAAGGCATGGATGCCCGGCACTTCGCTGCCCTCAATCAGCAGGAAGCCGGCGATATAACCGTCGACCAGCAACAGGTTGGCGCTCCATTGCGGGTCTTGCCAATAGCGGTTCAGGTGTTCGTCATGGATGTAGAAACGACCGTCCGCCTCGACATCTTCCTGCTCCCAGTCCGACGACTCGTAGGCGTAGTACTGGTAAAGATTGCGGATCAACTCGGATGCTTCGGGGCCGGTCTGGATCAACTCAACGGTGGTTTCAGGCATGGGGCTCTCGGTGAAAAAAAACAGGGCGCCATTGTTCACAAAACCCCGCCCCAGTCCAATAGCGGTCTCCACCTTTCTACTTGCTGAACCGATTGCAAATAGCGATTGCATTGGCCGAATTCTTGAAACATTTGGAATAAACTTCGCCGACTCGCCCGTTATTCTCAAGGACACCTATTTTGACCAACGTCTGTTCCGCCGGCCTGGATGTGGGCTTCGCCTCTCTGGATTACCTGCAAATCTTTATCCTGGGCGTGATCCAGGGCATTACCGAGTTGTTACCGGTGTCGTCCACCGCCCACATGCGCGTGATACCCGCCCTGCTCGGCTGGCAAGACCCGGGCTCGGCGTTTTCGGCGGCGATGCAGTTGGCGGCGCTGGCTGCGGTGGTCAGTTACTTCTGGCGCGATGTGCACCAAGTGACCACCGGCAGCATCGGCGCGGTACGCCGGGGTGACTACAACGACCGCTGGTTCAAGCTGGCTGTGGCGATTGTGCTGGCGACGATCCCCATCGGCATTGCCGGCCTGGCGCTGTCCTCGACCTTGAATGCCTGCAACTCGCCGTTGCGCGGGCTGATGGTGATCGGCATTTCCTGCGTGGTGATGGCGGTGTTGCTGGCGGCGGCCGAGCTGCGTGCCCGGCATACACGGGACGTCAGCCAGATGCGCCTGCGGGATGCGTTGATCGTCGGTGTCGCCCAGATCGGCGCGTTGATTCCAGGCGTATCGCGTTCCGGCTCGACCCTCACCGCGGCCCTGTTCCTCAACTTCAAACGCGAAGAAGCCGCGCGCTTTTCCTTCCTGCTGGGCCTGCCGGCCATCGCCCTCGCCGGCCTGAAGGAGCTGTGGGTGCTGCTGCACGCCGACATGCCCGCCCACGCCTGGCCGCATTTGCTGTTTGGGCTGGTGGTGGCCAGCGTGTCGGCGTTCTTTGCGATCTGGGGCCTGATGAAGTTCCTGGAGCGCTTCTCCACCTGGCCCTTTGTGATCTACCGCGCGCTGCTCGGGGTGTTCCTGATTGTGGCGGTCAGTACCGGCTTGCTGAGCTGACCCGAGGCGCAGCTATTCGTCTGGTAGAGTTCAGTGATCGCAACGGAGTGGTCGCTGAACATGTCTTTCTTGAAACGCGTACAACACCAGAAAATTTCACGTCCCAACCAACACAGCTTCAACCCTGACCGGTGGAACGCAGCGCTGGATCCCGACGCCGCTGACGCACAGGACAAGAGCCTGCATCAAGCCGGCCTGTGGTTTTACCGCGCGTTTGGTGAATTGCGCAAACAGCTGAGTTTTGCCGCTGACCGGCAGATCCCCAAGAAGAACAAACTGTTGGCGTTCATCACCCATGCCAACCTGAACGCCATGATGTATGAGCAGGCCGCGAAGGAGATTCGCGAAAACATCGGTGACCTCGATCCGGCCGAGATCACGCGCCAGCAACTGGTGCCCAAGTTTTCCGACAACCAGGGTACAGAGCACTCGATCGATGAGGTTGCCCAGGCCGATATCGACGGGCTGCAAATGCCCATCCAGATGGTGCTGGCGGAAAAAGGCGATGCATCAGAACCGGATATCAGCACCACGCATTTCGACCTCAAGCGTGTCGCCCACGACTATCAACTGGGTGCCTTTTACGGTGTGCTTGAAGAGCACTGGGAGGACTGCCTGTGGAACGACTACAGATTCGAGCACGGTGCCAGGATCTTGCTCACGCCAGGCAATCAGCACTTCGCCGCCTGGAAGGTCATCAGTCAATTTCGGCGCAATATTCTCGTTCATTCGAAGACAACCGCGCGGATCATGCACTTCAGCAGGCACTACACGCAAAATTCCCACACCGAACTGGGGATTGTGCGACCTGTCTGTGCGATCACCCACCGTGAGGGCGTCACTCACTACCACCTCGCCGATGACGCAGAGGTCCAGCGCTCAGCCCTGGCCACCTACCTGATCATCCATGAAGCCCTGGAACCGTACTACAACGGATATTCCGCCTTCCAGGCGCCCAAATTGGACGGGGCAACCCTCCATGACGTGGTCAGGTGCTGGGCCGTCCTGTGCAGCCTGGCAAGATGCCTGCTGGATACCCCCAAGGCGCCACCTGAAACACCGTTGGGCGACTCGTTGCTGGTGCATGTGGCTGCACCGATGGTCGATAGAACCGCGTTGCTCAACGCGGTATCCGAATCCCTGGGAGTGGACCTGGCACGTAGCCGGGCACTGATTGATTTCCTGACCTTCGATCACACCGACAAATCGGATACCGGTAAGAACGAGTTGTGGACGCAACCGTTAATCCCCTACAACGACGATAAACTGCTGGTGTTATTCACGCCGCTGCTGTGGGGCACCACCCAACGCAACGTGAATATCTGGTTGCGACAGATGGGCGCCGACCTGGCGGCGCGCGGCAACTCGTTCGAAACCCATGCGCGTCAGGTCCTGGAACGCTATGCCCAGGACTCGCGCCTGAAAAAACACATTCGAATCATGCCGCATGCCTTCACATTCAACTTACCGAAGGCCGCTACCCCCCCGTATGAGGACATCGACCTGCTGATGCTGATCGGCAGTACGCTGGTGGTCGGCGAAGTAAAATGCTTCCTGCAGCCCGCCGATACGCTGAGCACCTTCAAGCATCGAGACAAGGTCATCGACGCTTGCGCGCAACTGGCACGCAAAATCGAGGGTATCCGACAACATGAAAAGTCCTTTAGAAAGCAGTGTCTGAAAGCCAATTTCCCGCTGCCTGACAAGCTCTCGATCCAACCCGTGGTGCTGTTGAACGGACCGGCCCACTGTGGGATTCCCTATGACGGCATACCGATTGTCGACACGTTGATTCTGTCGACCTTCCTGAGCGGCGTTATCCGGCAAAACATCACCGAAACCGTCGAGGGCGTGATCGCCGAAGAGCAGATTCATCTCTACACGGACCTCCCGGGCGCTGAAGCCAACCTTGCCGACTACCTGTCAGCCCCACCGCAACTGGCCTACATAAAAGCCGGGCTCACCGTGCAGGAATCCAACCGCCAACACATAGCCCAACCGCTCGAGGCCATCAGCTATCGGTATTTCGAGGTGGTCCTATAGGCCGGGGCTGCGCTCCGCCAGTTCGTCGAGCAGATCGGCCGACGGCACGAAAAACAAGCCGCCGGTGACCGCCGTGCTGAAGTCGAGCAAGCGGTCGTAGTTGCCCGCCGGGCGGCCGACGAACATGTTTTCCAGCATCTGCTCCAGTGGCTGCGGCGAGCGTGCGTAGCCGATGAAGTAGGTGCCGAACTCCCCGGCGCCCGGACGGCCGAAGGGCATGTTGTCGCGCAGGATTTTCACTTCTTCGCCGTTCTCGTCGGTGATGACGGTCAGCGCGCTGTGGGAATTGCTCGGCTTGGCCGCATCGTCCAACTCGATATCCGACAACTTGGTGCGCCCGATCACCTTTTCCTGGGCTTCCACGGTCAGGCCGTTCCAGGCGGTCATGTTGTGCAGGTATTTCTGCACCAGCACGTAGCTGCCGCCTTCGAATTCGGGGTCTTCGTCGCCGACGATGGTGAAGCCCACGGCCTTGCGCCCCACCGGGTTCTCGGTGCCGTCGACAAAGCCGATGATGCTGCGCATGTCGAAGTAGCGGAAACCCTGGACTTCATCCACGACCTTGACGCTGTCACCGAGGGCCGCCATCAGTTGGGTGGCGAGTTCAAAGCACAGGTCCATCTGTTCGGCGCGGATATGCAGCAGGATGTCGCCGGGCGTCGACACTGCCATGCGCCCTGGCACCCCGAACTCGCGAAATGGATGCAGCGAGGCCGGGCGTGGCGCGCCGAACAGCCGGTCCCAAGCCTGCGAGCCGAAGCCACAGACGCACGTGAGGTTGCCCGCCGGCACGCGTTTACCCACCGAGCGCACCAGCCCGGCGATGTCCGCGCACCAGGCGCGCACGCTGTCTTCAGTGCCAGGCGCGACGGTGGCAACCATGAAAATCGCGCTGCTGGTGATGGGGTGGCAGACGGACTGCGGTTCAAGAGGCGGCTGAACAGACGAAGTCGACATAGTGGAAGTCCAGGCTAAAGGGCGAGAGTGAACCCGCGCAGATTAGCAGATCATTTCCGACACTCCTGCCACACGTCGCGAATCAATGCCTTGAGCTTCAACGCCTCGGCCCAGCGATCACTGATTTCACGCCCATCGGCGCCGGTGATGGCATAGGGCGGCGGGCCCAGTTCGCAGGTGAAGGACAGGCTTTGCGGGGTTTCGGGGCGGGCCAGCCAGTCTTCGATCCCGTAGCGCCACCACTCGGTAAAGCGTTGCACCCAGGCTTGGTGCTGGGGAAACGCCAGGGAGACTTGCACCTGTTCACTGCTGGCCACACGCCCATGAAAGCCCCAGCTGTGCTGCAGGATCGTGCGGATCTGTTCATCGTCTTCAACGGCGCCGGGCTCGGGCAATTCGCGCCCGACCACGTAGTGGGACAAGTCAGCGAGCAGTTTCAGGTCGGGCATCTGCGTCAGCAGGTCGAGGGTGAACAGCAGGTCGTTGGTGAGGCGATAGCGGTGGGTTTCCAACAGCACCGGAAAGTCCACCTGCTCGGCCAGGCGTTGCCAGCCTTCGATCAAACGCGCGGCCTCGGTTTGGGTACGTGGGCGCACATCGGCTTGCAGGGTGAGGTGGTGGCAGCCGTGGCGGCTGATCACATCCAGCGCGGTCGCCAGGTCGTCGACGCTTTGCGGGAACAACTGGCCTTCGATCTGCAGGCCCCGCGCCATGGCGGCGGCGTGCAGTCGCGCCACATCGGCGGCTTGCCAATAGTGATCGGTAATGCCGTCGAAACCGGCGGCTTTGATACGGTCGAGTTGGGCCTCCAGAGGGCCGGGCTCGGTGTGCATCGCCCACAAGGATTGGAATACCAGGAATTGGCGCATATCAGCCTCGCAGCAGGTGTTTGAGGGACACGTGGGGGTCGGCCAGGCTGGCAGGGTTCAGGGCGATGCGCGCGCTGATCAGCCGTTCGCACAGCTTGACATCCTTGGCCACGCTATTGCCGGGGCCCCAGCCGCAGGCGCCTTGCAGGCGATGGTCGGCGTCGAGGTAGAACAGCAGCAGCCCCGCGTCCGGCAATACACGGCTGACGGTCAGCGGCGTGATCACGCCCACGGTCTGCAACCCCCAGTCGTACTGGTCGGACCAGAAACCGGGGAGCGCTTCGAACGGCTCGTCGCGCCCCAGCATGTTGAGCGCGGCATGCCGCCCTTGCGCCTCGGCGTTGCGCCAGGTTTCCTGGCGTTGGTACTCGCCGCCGAGGCGAAACTCGCAAACGTCCCCTGCCGCGTAGATGTCCGGCACACCGGTGCGCAGGTGCGTGTCAACGCGAATGCCCTGCCCCACCTCCAGCCCCGCCGCCACGGCCAGCTCGATATTCGGTTGCATGCCGATGCCGACCACCACCAGGTCACAGGGCAGCCATTGCCCATCCACCAGTTGCACCGCCTCTGCATGGATCGACTCCAGCGCCACATTCAGGCGCACGTCGACGCCGTGTTGGCGATGCAGCTTCAGCAGCGCCTCGGAGATGACCGGCGCCAGCACCCTGCCCGCCAAGCGTGGCCCGGCTTCGAGCACCGTCACCTCGCAACCCAGGCCGCGCGCCGTCGCCGCCACTTCCAGGCCGATAAACCCGCCGCCGACAATCACCAGCCGCGCTCCGGGGCGCAACGCGGATTTCAGCGCCAGCGCTTCATCGTGGGTGCGCAGGTACAGCACGTTGGCCTGTTCCTGGGGCAAACGCCGCGCCCTGCCCCCGGTGGCCAGCAACAGGCCGGCGTAGGACAGCCACTGGCCGTCGGCGAGTTGCAGGCGGTGTTGCGGCGGGTCCAATTGGCGGACCGGGTTACCGGCGATATGTTCGATGCCCAACTCGGCCAGCCGCGCGCTGTCGCACAGGCTGCATCCGGCCAGGTCCACGCTGCCCTGCAACAGCCCTTTGGACAGGGGCGGCCGCTCGTAGGGCACGTGCGGCTCGTCGCCGATCAGGATCAGGCGCCCGCTGTAGCCTTCTTCACGCAGGGTCAATGCCGCACGGCCACCGGCATGGCCGGCGCCGACGATGATCAGGGCGGCGGTCATCATCAGGCCGTGACGGCGAGCAAAACCCGCCCCGCTTCGACCCGCACCGGGTAGGTCTTGAGGTTGACGCACACCGGCGCGCCCAAGGCCTTGCCGGAGCGGTAATCGAAGCGCCCGTTGTGCTTGGGGCATTCGACCACATGGTCCATCACCAGGCCGTCGGCGAGGTGGATTTTCTCGTGGGTGCACAGGCCGGCGGTGGCGAAAAACTCATTGTCCGCCGAACGGAACACCGCATAGGTGTGCGGCCCGTGATCGAAGCGCAACACGTCTTCTGCGTCTATTTCGCCCACGGCGCAGACGTCGATCCATTGATCGTTCATGGCGTTTTCTCTTGTTATTGGAGGGTGTCAGCCGGCAGTGGCTTCTGCATGCATCGGGGCCCTGGCGGCCGGTTCAGCACTGGGGCCGATGGGACGTTGGACGAAGTAAGTCGAATCGCTGCGCTGTTTCCAGATCGTCGGGATGATTTCCTTGTACGCCTCGAACAGGTTGGCGTACGGCGGCGGGCAGTCGTTGCGGATCTCTTCGTGCAATTGCGCCAATGCGTGGTACGGCACCATCGGGTACATGTGGTGCTCAAGGTGGTAGTTCATGTTCATGTAGATAAAACGCAGCACGCGGTTCATGTAGATCGTGCGGCAGTTGCTGCGGTGGTCGAGCACGTCTTCGGCCAGGCCCACATGCTGGCTGAGGCCGAACACGTAACCGAGCCAGGCACCGTAGAGGCTCGGCAGGCCCACCAGCATCAGCGGCAGCCAACTGTGCAGGTACAACGCAGTGCCGATGACCAGCGCATAAATGCCGACCCAGATACGCGCGGCGCGGAACACCTTGGGCCACTCGGACTCCGGGATAAAGTCCTGCTCCTGGGCACTCATCCGGCCGATCGCATGGCGCGCCACACCGCTGAAGGTCTTCCAGGCCAGGGGCAGGTTGAACAGGCTGAGCACCATCATCGGCAGGCTCGGCGGGCGTGGCTCGACGATCTCCGGGTCGCGGCCGACGACGATCGTGTCGGTGTGGTGCCGGGCATGGCTCCAGCGCCACACGTGGGGCTCGAAGATGCACATGAAGCTCGCGACCTGGTACAGCACGTCGTTCATCCAGCGGGTCTTGAATGCGGTGCCATGGCCGGTTTCGTGCCAGCGCGGGTTGGACGCGGTGCCGTACAGCACGCCATAGGCGAGGAAGAACGGCACGCAGGCCCACGTGCCCCAGAACCAGTAGCCGCCGAAGCCGGTGGCGAACAGCGCGGTCACCCAAATAGCGGTATCGAGCAAGGCCGGGGCGTCGCGGCGTTGCATCAGTTCTTTCATGCGTTTACGGGAAATCGGCGATTGGTACCAACTGGCCGAGACCAGGCCTTTTTCCGCCGCGCGGGCGGCTTCGGGACCGGTGAGGCTGTAGTCGCGCCGAGCGTGATGAGCGGTGTGTTCAGGCATTGTTATTGTTCTCCGCAAGCGAGAGGTTTCAGGTGCTTTGCGAAACCAACGATAGAGTGCGGCTAAATCACCCTCAAGGCCTTGAATCCATTCCCTATCAAGCTATCATCCAGGCCCAGCGGGGCTTGATAGTTTTCTATCAAGACGCTCAAGAGGGCTGTCATGAACAACAATAAGCGCCCAACCATCGCCACCGTCGCCGCCCATGCGGGCCTGAGTGTGGCCACTGTCGACCGCGTGCTGAATGCGCGCGCGCCAGTCAATCCGCAGACGGCCGAGCAGGTGTTCCAGGCCGCCGAAGCCGTGGGCTATTTTGCTGCGCGGCTGATCGGCCAACGCATCCGCGAACGCCGGCCGACCTATCGCTTCGGCATTCTGCTGCTGGGCACCGCCCAAGCGTTCTATGCCCACCTGGCGCAGTCGATCAGCGAGGCGGCGCAACAACACGCCACCACCAACCTCACCTGCCAGTTCGACTACATCAACGACCGCACACCCAGCGCCATCGTCGCACAGATCGAACAACTGGCCGTGCAGTGCGACGCCCTCGCCGTGGTCAGCTTCGCCCACCCGCTGATCAACGCCTGCCTGGCGCAGATCCGCGCGGCCGGCGTGCCGGTGGTGGCCCTGCTCTCGGATATTCACGAGCAAGCCCTTGAACCCTACGTGGGCCAGGACAACCACGTGGTCGGCCGCACCATGGGCTGGCTGCTCGCCCGCACCTGTGGCGCACGCAAAGGCAGCGTGGGGATCCTGCTCGGCGGCCATCGCTTCCTCGGTCACCAGGCACGGGTCGAAGGCCTGCACAGCTACCTGGCCGAACACGCACCTGGGCTCAAACCGCTGGAGCCGCTGATCAACCTGGACAACTGCGACATCACCGAAGAAGCCACCCTCGACCTGCTCACCCGCCACAGCGACCTGCGCGGCCTGTGTGTGGTCGGCGGCGGCGGCGACGGCATCATCAGCGCCCTGGCGCAGCTGCCCAAGCGCCCGGCGTTGTGCTGCATCTTGCAGGAGTCCACGGCGCTGTCACGCCAGGCACTGAGCCAGGGGTTGATCGATGTGGTAATGGATTCACAGCCCAGGCAGACGGCGAACGCGCTGGTGCAGTTGCTGGTGGAATTGCAGAGTGCCGAGGGGTTTGATCCGGTGCGGCATCGGGTGCATATCGCGCCGCAGATTGTGACGTCGGAGAACATGTGAGCCTGAGACAGGGGGATCAAATGTGGGAGGGGCAAGCCCTAATGCCGTTCAGTTAAGCGTACATCGCCTTCTGTAGGAGCGAGCTTGCTCGCGAAAAACTCACAGGCGCCGCGTTGATTCAGGAAACACGCGTTATCGTTGACGTTTTTCGCGAGCAAGCTCGCTCCTACAAAAAAGCCTTAACTGAACGGCATTAGGGCTTGCCCCTCCCACATTTTGAATTTACGCGCCGCGAAAATCGCCGGCATTCAGCCCGAATCGACTCATCTTGTTGTACAACCCACCCCGCGATACGTTCAGTTGCCGGGCGGCCAGGCGGATGTTGCCGCCGGTGCTTTTGAGTGCGGCGACGATGGCGTGCATTTCGTGGCTGCTCAGGTCCTGGGCGGGCTGAGGTTCGTGGTGGCGCAGCGTGGCGCGCGGTCTGGTTTCCAGAGGCAGATCGGCCGCCTGGATCAACTCGCCTGTCGCCAGGTTGGTGGCGCGCTCGATGCTGTTTTCCAGCTCGCGCACATTGCCCGGCCAGGCGTAGGCCGAGAGCAATTCCAGCGCATCCGGGGCAAAGCCCTGCACCGCTTTACGCAGCGAACGAGCACAGCGTGTAAGGAAGTGCCGCGCCAGCAACGGGATGTCTTCACGGCGCATGCGCAACGGCGGTACGGTCAGGTTCAGTACGTTGAGGCGGTAGTAGAGGTCTTCACGGAACGCGCCTTCGGCCACCGCCTGGCTAAGGTTGCGGTGGGTCGCGGCGATGATGCGCACGTCCACCTGCCGTGAGTTTTTCGCGCCGACGCGGGTGATCTCGCCTTCCTGCAACACTCGCAGCAGGCTGACCTGAGCGTCGAAGGACATATCGCCAATCTCATCCAGAAAGATCGTACCGCCATCCGCCAGTTCAAACTTGCCCGCCGACCCGCCACGGGCCGAGCCGGTGAATGCGCCTTCGACATGCCCGAACAGCTCGCTCTGCACCAGATCGCGTGGGATCGCGCCGCAGTTGACCGCCACGAACGGGCCGTTGGCGCGGTCGCTGGCGTTGTGGATGGCCTGGGCGAACAGTTCCTTGCCGGTGCCGCTTTCGCCGAGGATCAGGGTGGTGGATTCACTGCGACTGGCGATACGCCCCAGATGCAGCGCGTCCTGGATCGCCCGCGACGTGCCCTGGATGGTGTCGAAGGTATAGCGGGCCTGGGTGCTGATGATGCGCCGGGTGATTTCGCGGATGCGGCGGTTCTCGCGCAGTGACACGATCACCCCGCCCTGCTCCAGCGGGCACACCGAGACCAGGCAGGCGAGCTGGCTGCGGTCGCGCAGGTGGAAGGTGCAATCGAGGTCACGCACCGGCTCACCGCCGCGTAGAAGAATGGCGTCACTCAACTCACTGCGGCCCAGGCGCTGGAACGGGCTGCCGATCAGTTCCAGCCCCACCCCGAACAGTTGCCGGGCATAACGGTTGAGCGCCTTGATGCAGCCACGCTCATCGAGCACCACCAGGCCCTCGTTGAGGACTTCGAGCACGGTTTGCTGCTCTTCCAACAGCGCTTGCAGGGCCATCTGGCGAGAGACCGCTTCGGCGGCGGCTTGCACGGTGCCGAGGGTATGAAAGTGAAACCAGCCGGGCTCGGCGGTGAGGGTCAGCATCGCCAGGGTCTGGCCCTGGGCATTCCTGATCGGCGCGGCGGCGCAGTGCATGCGGCGTTGGCGCAGGCCACTGCCGAAGTTCTCCTCGGCCAGCACGTACACCAGGCGGTCTTCGGCCAGGGCCAGGCCGGTGCAATTGGTGCCCTGGACTGATTCGAGCAGGCGACTGCCGACGGGGGTGATGTCCAGCCCGCAGAAATACAGGGTGATGCCGTCGGCGTCGGTGAGGTTGATATGGCCGCGAGGGTTGTAGGCCAACAAGCCGTGCATGACTTGCGCGGCGGCGGCGATCAGCACGCGGTGGCTGGCCAGGGTGGTCGCCAGCGTGTCGGCGGCGGCGAAGCGGTATTGACTGTCCTGCGGGTCGATATCGGCATCGACACTGCGCCGCC
Organism: Pseudomonas gorinensis; assembly: GCF_042015035.1. NCBI lineage: Bacteria > Pseudomonadati > Pseudomonadota > Gammaproteobacteria > Pseudomonadales > Pseudomonadaceae > Pseudomonas > Pseudomonas gorinensis. The sequence continues at coordinate 2,970,882 of NZ_CP167125.1, read as the reverse complement.
ACGAGTCCCAGATTACCTGGCGCACCTCGGCCGGGCGCTGCACCTGCCCGGCCAGGCAGGCGCGCCACGCGTGTTCCAGCGCGGCAATAGGGCCGTCGTTCAGCGCCGCCGGCCCCAGGGCCGTCAGGTAGTCGAGGTCTTGCATGCTGAACGCCATGCTCATCGTGAGGTACCCATGTTCATGTTTTTGACATGTCAGTATAGGCATGTCATCAGAATGAACACATTTTGTTTATTGTATTTTATAAACTGTTAATTATCAGTCACTTATAAATTGGCATAACCTTTGCTCCTGCCCCTTTGCCAGTCAGGGCTGTCCTGCGGCCAACAATAAAAAGGGGTCATTTCATGAGTACACAGAATATCCGCCTGGGCTTGATCGGTGCTGGTCGCATGGGCAGCTTCCACGGCTTGACCGCTGCGCGACACATCCCCGGCGCGACCCTCGCCGCCATCGCCGACCCCACTCCCGGCCAAGCCGCACGCCTGGCGGCCGAACTGGGGGTGGACAAGGTCTACACCGACCCGCAGCAGTTGCTCGACGACCCGGACATCGACGGCGTCCTCATCGCCGCCCCCGCCCGCAGCCACGCCGAACTGGTGATCAGCGCCGCTCGCGCCGGCAAGGGGATCTTCTGCGAAAAACCCATGGCCATCACCCTCGACGAAGCCGACCGCGCCATTGCCGCCGCGGCCGATGCGCGCGTGCCGCTGCAGGTCGGTTTCAATCGGCGCTTCGCCAAGAGCTTCCGCACCGCCCACCTCGACGTGGCAGCCGGCCGCATCGGCACGCCGCAGCTGTTGCGCTCGCTGACCCGCGACCCGGCACTCAATAACCCGGCCAATTCGCCGCAATGGGTGATCTTCCTGGAAACCCTGATCCACGACTTCGACACCCTGCGCTACCTCAACCCCGGTGCCGAAGCGGTGCAGGTGTATGTGATGGCCGACGCACTGATCGCGCCGGAGTACAAAAGCAAAGGCTTCCTCGACACCGCCGTGGTCGCGATCCGCTTCGACAACGGCGCCATCGCCACCGCCGAGGCCAACTTCCAGGCAGTGTACGGCTACGACGTGCGCGGCGAAGTGTTCGGCAGCGCCGGCATGCTGAGCATGGGCAGCCTCAACGACTCCGACCTGGTGCGCTACCTGGCCCAGGGCATCCAGGCCGACACCCAGCGTATGGACACCGACCTGCTGCGCGACGCCTACATCGCCGAACTCAACCACTTTGTCGACTGCTTGCGCAGCGGCGCCAAGCCCATGGCCAGTGGTGAAGACGCGCGCGCCGCCCTGGCGATCGCCCGCGCCTGCATCGAGTCGTTCGAAACCGGCAAGGCCGTTGCCGTGCAGGGGGCCCGCTGATGAGCCCGTTCAAACTGGCGATCAGTGCCGAGATGGTGTTTCTCGACTTGCCCTTCATCGAGCGCGTGAAGCGCATCCACGCACTGGGTTTCAGCGCCGAGATCTGGAATTGGACCCACAAGGACATCAGCGCCCTCGCCGCCACCGGCGCCGATTTCACCTCGATGACCGGCTATATCAGCGGCAGCCTTACCGACCCCGACGGCATCCGCCAACTGCTCGACAGCGCGCGCGAATCCATCGGCGTCGCCGAGCGCCTGAACTGCCCCAGCCTCAACCTGCACGGCACCGGCCTGGGTGACGGCGGCCTGCCGGTGCAGCCCGTGGGCCAGACCACCGGGCGCATGTGGCTGAGCGCGTGCAAGACACTGGAAAAAATCGCGCGCCTGGGCGAAGACGCCGGCCGCGTGTTCCTGCTGGAAAACCTCAACACTGAGGTCGACCACCCCGGCGTTCCGTTCGCCCGCGCCGACGACACCCTGGCGCTGATCGAAGCGGTGGGCAGCCCGCACCTGAAGATGAACCTGGACCTGTACCACGCGCAGATCGGCGAAGGAAACCTGATCGAACTGATCCAGCGCGCAGGCAGCGCCATCGGTGAAATCCAGGTGGCCGACGTGCCCGGGCGCAAGGAGCCTGGCACCGGCGAAATCCACTACCCGGCCATTGCCAGGGCCCTGCACGCCATGGGCTACAACGGCGTGGTCGGCCTCGAAGGCTGGGCCAGCGGCGACAGTGAGTTGGCCCTGGAGCGTTTCCGTCAAGCGTTCACCCTATAACAATAAAAGGAACACCCTCATGCATCGCTATTCATTGCTTGTTGCTGCGTTTTTACTGCTGTTCAGCCAATGGACCTTCGCCGCGTATCGCATCGGCGTGAGCATCGCGCGGGTCGACGATAATTTCATGACCTACGTGCGCACCGGCCTGGAAAATGCCGCTAAACAACAGGACGTGCAGATCCAGTTCGAAGACGCCCAGGGCGACGTGGTGCGCCAGCTCAACCAGGTCGAAGGCTTTCTCAACCAGAAAGTCGACGCCGTGATCGTGCTGCCGGTGGACACCGCCGCCACCGCCAACATGACCCGCGCCGCCGTAGCGGCCAAGACGCCGCTGGTGTACGTCAACCGCCATCCGGATGAGCGCACTTTGCCCAAGGGCGTCGTCACCGTGGCGTCCAACGATATCGAAGCCGGGCGATTGCAGATGCGCTACCTCGCGGACAAACTCGGCGGCAAAGGCCATGTGGCGATCATCATGGGCGACCTCGCGCAGAACGCCACCCATGACCGCACCGAAGGCGCCAAGCAGGTGCTCAAGGACTTTCCCGGCATCAAGGTGGTGGAGCAGCAAAGCGCCGAGTGGCAACGCAGCAAGGGCATGGACCTGACCAGCAACTGGTTGCTGGCGGGCACGCAGTTCGATGCCATCGTGGCCAACAACGATGAAATGGCGATTGGCGCGGCCATGGCCTTGCAACAGGCGGGCAAGGCCAAGGGTGAGATCGCAATTATCGGCATCGACGGCTTGCCCGACGGCTTGGCGGCGATCAAGCGAGGCATGCTCACCGCCTCGGTGTTCCAGGACCCCAAGGCCCAGGCCACTCAGGCAGTGCAGTCGGCGATCAAGATGATCAAGGGCGAGCCGATCGAGTCGGAGGTGTGGGTGCCGTTCGAGCTCATCAAGCCTGAACAGGTGGCGGTGTTCGAACAGCGCTACAAATAAATCGAAGATAAGGACATCCAACTGTGGGAGGGGCAAGTCGAACCCTCGCCCCGCCCCTCCCACACGTGGATCTCAATCAGTCCAGGTCACTTGCGTCATGCCGCTCGGCCAACTGCTCATGGGGCTCACCCGACACCCGATTCACCCGCCGCCCACGCTGCACCGCCGGCCGCGCTTCAATCGCCTCCGCCCAGCGCTGTACATGTTTGTACTCATGCACCGACAGAAACTCCGCGGCCCCATACAAGCGGCCTTTGACCAGCCCGCCGTACCACGGCCAGATGGCAATGTCGGCGATGGTGTATTCATCCCCGGCGATGTATTCGCTCACCGCCAGGCGTTGGTCAAGCACGTCCAGTTGGCGCTTGGTCTCCATGGCAAAACGGTTGATCGGGTATTCCATCTTGCTCGGTGCATAGGCATAGAAATGCCCGAAGCCACCGCCCAGGTAAGGCGCGCTGCCCATCTGCCAGAACAGCCACGACAAGCACTCCGCGCGGGCCGCTGGCTCGGAGGGGAAGAACGCGCCGAACTTCTCGGCCAGGTACTGCAGGATCGCGCCGGACTCGAACACGCGAATCGGCTGGGCGCCGCTGTGGTCCATCAAGGCCGGGATCTTGGAGTTCGGGTTGACCGCGACAAAGCCGCTGCCGAACTGGTCGCCATCGCCGATCTTGATCAGCCAGGCGTCGTACTCCGCGCCGCGGTGCCCCAGGGCCAGCAATTCTTCGAGCAGGATGGTGACCTTCTGCCCGTTGGGCGTGGCCAGGGAATACAACTGCAACGGGTGCTTGCCGATTGGCAGTGTCTTTTCATGGGTGGCGCCGGCAATCGGGCGGTTGATGCTGGCGAAGGTGCCGCCGCTTTCGGTGTCCCAGGTCCAGACTTTCGGGGGTACATACTCGGTCATGCTTACGACTCCAGCAGCGTTTGCGATCAGCGAAGCGCTTGAGACTAAACCAAAGACGGGTGGTGCGTCACACTCCCCGCCTCAGCGTGCCGGGGCACCTGCACACGCAGGGCGATCAACAACGCTGCCAGCAGCATCAAGCAACCCGCGCCCAGAAACACCCCGTCGATACCGGTGGCACTGAACATCGCGCCCCCGCCAGCGGCACCCGCCGCGATTGCCGATTGCACCGAAGCGACCACCATGCCACCGGCACTTTCCGCCTGATCCGGCACCGCACGCGCCACCCAGTTCGACCACGCTACCGGCACGCCGCCGAAGGCCATGCCCCACAGCGCCAGGAGCAACGCCTGGCCCGGCAGCGATGCCGGCAGCAGCACCAGGGCCAACGCAGCGACGCCCACCAGGACCGGCATCAACACCAGGGTTCCACGGGGATTGCGCACCAGCAACCACCCGGCCAGCAGCGTGCCGACAAAATTCGCCGCGCCAAACCCCAGCAGCATCAGTGCCAGCCCTTGGGGGCCGACCCCGGTGGTGCTTTCCAGGAACGGGCGAATGTAGGTAAACAGCGCGAAGTGCCCGGTGTGCACCAGCACGCAGCCGAACATGCCCACGGCAATGCCGGGGCGCAGCAGTACATCAAGTACGGTGCGCAGGCGTGCGGTGCCACGGGGTGCCAGGCGTGGCAGTGTGAACAGCTGGAACGCCAGGGTCACCACGCCAACGGCGGCGGCAGCGACAAACGCGCTGCGCCAGCCGTACAGGCCGCCGAGGTAGCTGCCCAACGGCACTGCGACGACAGTACCCAGCGCAATGCCGCTGAAGATGATCGACAGGGCACGGGGCAGCAACGCCGCCGGTACCAGGCGCATCGCAACCGCGGCCGCCATGCTCCAGAAACCACCAAGGGCAATGCCCAGCAAGATGCGCATCAACAACAGCACCAACAGGCTGGACGAGAACGCCACCAGCAGGTTGGACGCAATCATCAGCGTGGAGAACCCCAACAGCACCAGGCGCCGGTCGATACCGCGCGTCAGGCCAGGCACCAGCAACCCGGCGAACAAGGCCACCACCGCCGTGACCGTGACCGCTTGCCCGGCCAACGCTTGGGACACGCCCAGGTCCAGGGCCATCGGCGTCAGCAGGCTGGCCGGCAGGTACTCCGCCGTGAGCAGGCCGAACACGCCCATCGCCAGGGAAAACACCGCCATCCACGCCGGCGTGGTCGGTTCTACCCTGCAATCGACAGGGGCATGGGACACACAATCATTCATCACAAGACATCCTCAGGCATTAGCGTGACGGCCAGTCTAGGTTCCGCTCCCTGGATGATCTATGATTCAAACCCTTGAGTTTTTGACCGAAACCCCGAATATGCCAACCGACAACGCGTTCGCCCTGTCCTCCGAACTGATCAATGAGCTGCTGCGCAGCATGCGCCTGCGCGGCGTGCAGTACCGGCGCATCCAGGCCGGGCCGGTGTTCGGTATCGGCTTTGCGGCCAAGCCGGGGCACGCGTATTTCCATTTTCTGGCCGCCGGCTGCGCGACCCTGCGCCTGCAGGACGGCAGCCTCTTTGAGTTGTCGGCCGGTAATGCGGTGTTCATCGCCCATGGTGGCGCCCACGCGTTGTTGTCCAAAGCGGATGACCCCGTGCAGGACATCGCCAGCTTCGACGCCGCACCGCTGGGCGATACCGTGTGTGCCGTGAATGCCTCGCCCGATGAGCCGCCCAGCACCCTGCTGTTCAGCGCCTGCATGGAGTTCGAGCTCGACAGCATCCAGGGCCTTGGCAACCTGATGCCGGCCTTGATGCTGATCGACGCCGGGGGCCAGCGTTACCCCGGCTTGATGCCGATCCTGGCGGTGATGGAACGCGAAGTCTCCAGCGCCCGCGTCGGTTATGCCGGCATCCTCGCGCGCCTGGCCGATGTGGTGGCGGCGATGATCGTGCGGGGCTGGGTCGAATGCGCCTGCGCCAATGCATCAGGCCTCGCGGCCGCCTTGCGCGACACCCGGTTGGCGGGCGCACTGCTCGCCCTGCACCAGCAACCGGGGCGCGACTGGAGCGTGGCCGAACTGGCGGCGCACTGTCATACCTCACGTTCGGTGTTCGCGGATCGTTTCCAGGCCACCCTGGGGGTACCACCGCTGCGTTACGTGACCGAACTGCGCATGCGCCTCGCCAGCCAGTGGCTGACCCTGGAGCGCGTGCCCATCGAAGAAGTGGCGTACCGACTCGGCTATACCTCCCAGGCGGCCTTCAGTCGCGCCTACAAACGCATCACCGGGCAACCGCCGGGCGCCAGCCGCCAAGGCTTCAGGAGCCCGGCATGAACGCCGGGCTGGAAGACATCCTCGCCGACCACCTGAACGTGGTGTTCTGCGGCATCAACCCCGGCAAGGGTTCCGCCGCCCTCGGCCTGCACTTCGCCAACCGCAGCAACCGCTTCTGGCGCACCCTGCACCTGGCCGGTTTCACCCCCCATGAAATCCGCCCCGAGCACGGCCGCACGCTGTTGCACTACCACTGCGGCCTGACCACGTTGGTGGAACGCCCCACGGCCAGCGCGGGTGAACTGGCGCGACATGAGTTCACGCAGGCGGCGGCGGGCTTCGAACAGAAGATCCGCCACTATGCACCGCGCTTCGTGGCGTTTCTCGGCAAACCTGGCTACAGCGCGATAAGCGGCCAGCGCGAGATCGGCTGGGGCTTGCAGCCAAAGGTGTTGGGCGGTGCGTCAGTGTGGGTACTGCCCAACCCCAGCGGGCGCAACCTGGCGTTCAGCCTGGAGCAGTTGGTGCAGGCGTATCAACAATTGCGCCGGGCGACCGAGTGCCCTTAATCTCTTGAGCTCGTCACCCTGGTAGCAATGGAGGCTTCATGAAACTGATCGGCATGCTGGACTCGCCTTACGTACGCCGCGTGGCAATTTCCCTGGACTTGTACGGGGTGGATTTTGAGCATGAACCCTTGTCCGTGTTCCGCACCTTCAACGAATTTGCGCAGATCAACCCGGTGGTCAAGGCGCCTACCCTGGTGCTGGACGATGGCACGGTGTTGATGGACTCCAGCCTGATCCTGGACTACCTCGAAGCCTTGGCCCCGACTGACAGGAAGCTGCTGCCCCAACAACCGGCGGCACTTGCCAAGGACTTGCAGGTTCTGGGACTGGCGCTGGCAGCCTGTGAGAAGAGCGTGCAGATCGTCTACGAACACAACCTGCGCCCGGCCGAGAAACTGCATGCACCCTGGCTTGAGCGCGTGACCGGCCAACTGCTCGCCGCCTATGCGTTGCTGGACAAGCAAGTGGGCAACAGCGAAGCACTGACCCAGGCCTCGATTACCGCGGCGGTTGCTTGGTCGTTCAGCCAGTTCACCGTGGCATCGGTGGTCAAGGCGGATGCGTTTCCTAATCTGCAACGGCATGCCGAGCGGCTGGAGCAGCATCCGGCGTTCAAGCGTTACCCGATTGAATAAGCGATGCAGTTCAAATGAGAGAGGAGGCCTGCCCCCGATGGCGGTGGTCAGTGACGGACGAACTGACTGATACACCGCAATCGGGGGCAAGCCCCCTCCCACATTTTGATCTCCATACACCCCGTCAAACCGGCGCTGTTGCCCAAGGCGGTGGATGCCAAGGATCTGCAGACCTGCCGATATTGAAGGCTTGCACAGTCCAAATGTGGGAGGGGGCAAGTCGAATCGTCGCACCGCCCCTCCCACATTGGCCTGGGTTGCAGGAAGGATAGAGCCAGGCTCAGACCCAACCACCATCCACAATAAAATTCTGCGCCGAACACATCGCCGACGCATCGGAAGCAAGAAACAACGCCATATTGGCGATATGCTCCGGCAGCACACTGCCCGGCAGGCACTGACTGCGGCTGATCAGCTCCTTGGCAGCGTCATCCACCCACATGGCCAGCTGTTTTTCAGTCATCACCCAACCCGGCACCAGCGTGTTCACACGGATACGGTTCGGCCCCAACTCCCGTGCCAGCGCGCGGGTCATGCCGTGGGCGGCGGCCTTGCTGGCGGCGTACACCGGGTAGCCGGCCGAGGCCATCATCCAGCCGACGGAGCCGAGGTTGATGATCGAGCCGCTGCCGGCGCGCTTCATCATCGGCACCACGGCCTTGGCGGCAAAGAAGGCATGTTTCAGGTTGACGGAGATCAGCTTGTCGAAGGTTTCCGAATCGACTTCTTCCAGGGTGTGGCGCACGTCATTGGCGGCGTTGTTCACCAGCACGGTGATCGGCCCCAGGGAATGCTCGAAGCGCCCTATCGCCGCCTTGTAGGCGATTTCATCGGTGATGTCGCAGCACACGAATTCCACAGCATGCCCCCGCGAACTCAACAGGGCCGCCAGGCGTTCGCCCTGGCTTTGCGCGCGGTCCACAAACCCGACCCTGGCACCCTGCGCGGCGAAGGCCCGCACCATGAATTCGCCGATCCCCGAGGCGCCCCCGGAAATCAATACGGTCTTGCCGTTGAGGTCGGGATAAACGGCGTGTTCAGTACTCATAAAAGGATGCCTCGATCAATTAGTCTTATTTTATTTTACGAAATTGGCGTTTAAGGCTATAAATTCGCTGTCATATCGACAAAATATCGCACATTAGTAGAACTATTCCATCCAAAACAACAAAAGGAAGTTCGACCATGAAGCACCCTCGATACCTGCTGTCCGGCCTGGCGCTGTCCATGATGATCGCCAGCGGTGGCGCCCAGGCAGCCGGTTTGTCCAGCGAGCAAAAACCTTTCGGTAAAACCAACGACGGCACCGCCGTCGAGCAGTACATCTTGCGCAACAGCCATGGCATGCAAGCCACGGTGATCACTTACGGCGGTGTGCTGCAGTCGCTGAAGGTGCCGGACAAACACGGCAAGCTCGACGACGTGGTCCTGGGCTTTGACGACGTACAGGGCTACCAGGCCGGCACGGCGTTTTTCGGCGCGACCATCGGGCGCTTTGGCAATCGCCTGGCGGGCGGCGCCTTTGAGCTCGACGGCAAGCGCTACCAGGTGCCACTCAACGACGGTCCCAATTCGCTGCATGGCGGCGCCCAGGGTTTCGACAAGCAGGTGTGGAAAGCCGAGCCGGTCAAGGATAAGGATTCCGTCGGTGTGAAGCTGAGCTACCTGTCCAAGGACGGTGAAATGGGATTCCCTGGCAACCTGAAAACCGAGGTCACCTATCGTCTCAATGACCAGAATGAACTGCATATCGACTACACCGCCACCACCGACAAACCCACGGTGCTTAACCTCACTAACCACAGCTATTTCAACCTGGCCGGCGCGGGGAATGGCGACATCCTCAAGCAGGTCGCGACCTTGCATGCCAGCCACTACACGCCAGTCAACGCCACCTTGATTCCCACGGGCGAACTGGCGCCGGTCAAAGGCACGCCAATGGATTTCCTGAAACCTACGCCTATCGGCCAGCACATCAAGGATGACCATCCGCAGCTCAAATTTGCCGAGCCCAAACAGGGCGGGTTTGATTTCAACTGGGCGCTGGACACCCAAGGCAATATCAAACAACTCGCCGCCGAGGTACACGACCCCGCCTCCGGACGGCGCTTGCAGTTGTACACCACCGAGCCTGGGGTGCAGTTCTATACCAGCAACTTCCTCGACGGTTCGGTAAAGGGCAAGGGCGGCAAGACCTACCTGCACTGGAGTGGCTTCACCCTGGAAACCCAGCACTTCCCGGATGCGCCGAACCAGCCCAAGTTTGCGTCAACCCGCCTGGACCCCGGGCAGACTTATCGGCAGAACACCGTCTTCAAGTTCTCCGCTGACTGACGCGGTTTATATAAGCGCTGTCGAGCTTTAGCGAGGCTGCCTCGCTAAAGCTCGACAGCGCCCACATTGGATCAGTGTTAAGTGTGGACGCAGTGCAACGGCGAGAGAAAACCCGTCAGTTCCACAAGCCGATTTTTTCCAGCTCCTGCTTGAAGTTGTCGCGGGTGATCAGGGTCACTTCGTCCATGGCGGTGTATTTCGGTGGTTCCTTGCCGGTGGTCACCCAGTCGAACATCATCTTCGCGGTGTTGTAGCCCTCGATATGCGGGCTGGGCAGCATCGAGCCGAAGAAGCCACTGTTGGGTTTCTTCAGTTCGCCGATGGCGTCGGTGCCATTGATGCCGATGCCGATGACATTGGCGGCGGCGAAGCCGGCGCTCTCAGTGGCACGCACGCCGCCGAGCACGGTGTTGTCGTTCATGCCGCCGATGATCAGGTTTTTCGCGCCGGCGGGCAGCTTGACCAGGGCCGAGTTGGTGGCGTCCATGCTGCCGGGGACGTCGAGGGTTTTCAGCGCAGCCGTCAGAATGTGGTCCTTGGGAATACCGGCCTCTTCCAGGGATTTGATCGAGCCGTCGGTGCGTTTCTTGCCGGTGTCGAGTTCATTGAAGGTGTTGATCACCGCGTAGGTGTCCTTCCAGTCCCAACCGCGTTTTTTCGCTTCGGCCGCCATGGCCGCGCCTTGTTTCTGGCCCACTTCAAACGCAGCCATGCCCAGGTACGGCACGTCTTCCATGAAGTTGCCCTTGGCATCGACAAAGCGGTCATCCACGGCGATCACTTTCAAACCGTTGGCCTTGGCCTTGGCGACGATGGCCGGGCCCAGGGACACGTCCGGCGGGCAGATCACAAAGCCCTTGGCGCCGTTGGCGGCCAGGCTGTCGATGGCCGAGAGGGTTTTCTCGCCATCGGGCACGGCGATCTTGATCACCTTGAAGCCATGTTCCTTGCCGGCTTTTTCGGCAAAGGCCCATTCGGTCTGGAACCACGGCTCCTCGGCCTGCTTGACCAGAAAACCGATCTTCACTTCTTCAGCGGCCAGCAACAGCCCGCTCAAGCTCATGGCCGAGACCGCCACAGCGGCGCAGCACAGGGAACGCAAACCACGACGACGTTTCATACGGGTGACTCCTTGTTGTTGTTTTTTGTTTGCTGTTTTTTGTAGGAGCGAGCTTGCTCGCGAAAAACGTTAACGATGACGCGTACATCCTGAATGCACACGGCGCGCTCAAGCTTTTCGCGAGCACGCTCGCGCCTACAGCTAACCGGCAAAACGATGGCAAGGCTTGCCGGGTACATCGACTTCGATGGCCAGCACCGCACCGTCCAGAGGGTGATCCAATGGGCTGGCGGCGCTGGTGATATACAAGGTCGTGAGGTTGGGGCCACCGAATACGCAACTGGTGGGGCGGCTCACGGGCAACTCGATAATACGGTCCACCTCACCATCGGGCGTCAGGCGCAGCAGGCAACTGCCGTCCCAACGGGCGTTCCAGATGTAGCCTTCAGAGTCCATGGCCGAGCCATCCGGCCCGCCGCGTACGTGCGGGCCGAACCACAGCGTTGCGGGCTCGAGTTGACCGTCGGCCTGGATCGCATGCTGGTAGAGCGTGGCATCCAGGCTGTCGCCGAAATGCACCTGGCTGCCGTCCTCGCTCCACAGCAAGGTGTTGGGAATACCCAGGCCGTGCAGCAACGGCGTGACCTGCCCGTCTGCATCGATGCGAAACAGGCCACCGGAGCGCCGCGTGATCGGCAGGTCTTCGCCGTGTTCGCCGATGTTGTTCTGCATGGTGCCCAGCCACAGGCGGCCCTGGGCATCGCAGCGGGCTTCATTGCCACGGTTGCCCGGTTGCGGGTCGGCCACGCAGAGCAAGGTCAGGGCCTGGGTCGCCAGGTCCAGCCGATAGACGCCACTGCTCAAGGTCACCAGCGCATCACCGCTTTCACACGGGATAAACGCCGAAACGTGCTCGGGCAACTGCCAGATCTGCAAGTGCCCGCCCATCAGGCGCAGTGCCTGTTTGCCGGCGATATTGACCCAGTACAGTGCCTGGGTCGGCACGTCCCAGAACGGACCTTCCCCCAGTTGCGCACGGTGTTCAGTGACAGCGGTACACGACATGTCGCCTCCTGATTGTGGTTTACAGCGGGTCGCGCGATGGCGTGCCATCCACCAGACGCTGGATACGCAATGGGTTGGCGTTTTTCAACGCGTCGGGCAGCAGGCTATCAGGGTAGTTCTGGAAGCACACCGGGCGCAGGAAACGGTCGATGGCCAAGGTGCCGACCGAGGTGCCACGGGCGTCGGAGGTCGCCGGGTACGGCCCGCCGTGGACCATCGCATCGCAGACTTCCACGCCGGTCGGGTAGCCGTTGAGCAGGATGCGCCCGACTTTCTGTTCCAGCAGCGGCGTGAGCTCGGCGAACTGTTGAAAGTCCGCCGGTTCGCCAATGATCGTCGCCGTGAGCTGGCCGTGCAGGCCGTGCAAGGCGGCAGTGAGTTGGGCCTGGTCGGCGACTTCGACGAACACCGTGGTCGGGCCGAAGACTTCCTCCTGCAACACTTCGTCGCCGTCGATCAACAGGCGTACATCGGCCTTGAACACTTGCGGCTGCGCCTGGTTGCCGGCCTGGACGCTGCCCGCCAGGTGCTGGATGCCAGGGTGCGCCAGGAGTTTTTCCAGGCCCTTGGCATAGCTGCCCAGGGTGCCGGCATTGAGCATGGTTTGGGCGGGTTGATCGCCGATCAATTGCGCCACCTGCTGGGTGAACGCAGTGAACGCCGGCGACGCGATACCGATCACCAGGCCGGGGTTGGTGCAGAACTGGCCGCAGCCTTGCACCACCGAGGCGGTCAGGTCGCGGGCGACGGTTTCGGCCCTGGCCTGCAACGCCTGGGGCAACACAATCACCGGGTTGATGCTCGACATCTCGGCAAACACCGGGATCGGCTGCGGGCGCGCCGCCGCCATGTCGCACAAGGCGCGGCCACCCTTGAGCGAGCCGGTAAAGCCCACTGCCTGGATCGCCGGGTGCTTGACCAGCGCTTCACCAACGCCGCCGCCGAAAATCATATTGAACACACCCACCGGCATTTCGCTGGCCGCAGCCGCGCGCATGATCGCATCGGCCACCTGTTCCGCCGTGGCCATGTGCCCGCTGTGGGCCTTGAACACCACCGGGCAGCCGGCCGCCAGTGCGGCAGCGGTGTCGCCGCCCGCCGTGGAAAAGGCCAGGGGAAAGTTGCTCGCGCCAAACACGGCGACCGGGCCCAGGCCGATGCGGTATTGGCGCAGGTCCGGGCGTGGCAGCGGCTGGCGATCGGGTAACGCCTTGTCGATACGGGCACCATAGAAATCACCCCGGCGCAGCACCGTAGCGAACAGGCGCATCTGGCCGCTGGTGCGCCCACGCTCGCCTTTGATACGTGCGGCGGGCAGCGCGGTTTCGCGGCAGACCAACTCGATGAAATTATCGCTCAGGGCATCCAGCTCGTCGGCGATCGCGTCCAGGAACTGCGCGCGGCGCGCGGCACTCAAGGCGCGGTAGGCCGGGTAAGCCGCAGCGGCGGCCTGGGCGGCGGCGTCGACCTCTTCCGGCGTGGCCTGGTAGAAAGCCTGCGGCAAGGCTTCGCCCGTGCTGGCATCGACGCTGTACAGCTTGACGCTGCCGTTGGCGCTGCGCTGGCCGCCGATATAGTTGTGGCCGAGGAACTGGGGCATGTTGATCTCCTTAAAGGGGGGTGACTTGGCCGGGTTCGAATGCCGCATCGCTGCTGCCGACACCGTTGATCAACGGCGCGCCGAACTCGGCCTGGCTGATCTCGAACACATCGCCCGGCAGGGTACGTATACCGTCGGCGAATGACAGGGTGGCGGTGCCGAAGAAGTGAACATGCACATCGCCGGGGGTCAGGAACTGGCTGTACTTGAAATGGTGGTATTCGAGGTTTTCCAGGCTGTGGCACATATTGGCCTCGCCACTGAGGAATTCGTTCCGCCAGATTTCCTCGCCGTGACGCAAGATGCGGCTGGTGCCCGCCAGGTGCTGCGGTAACTCGCCCATGCGCAGCTCCGGGCCAAAGCTGCAACTGCGCAGTTTGGAATGGGCCAGGTACAGGTAGTTCTTGCGCTCCATGACGTGGTCGGAGAACTCGTTGCCCACCGCAAACCCCAGGCGATAAGGCTTGCTGTCAGGGCCGATGACGTACAGGCCACCGATCTCGGGCTCTTCGCCCGCGTCTTCGGCGAACGGCGGCACCGGAAAAGCCGCACCCGGGCGCACGACGATGCGGCCATCGCCCTTGTAGAACCACTCGGGCTGCACGCCCGCCTGGCCGGCTGCTGGCTTGCCGCCCTCCAGGCCCCACTTGAAGATGCGCATGGTGTCGGTCAGTGCGGTTTCGTCAGCGCCCTGGTGCATCTTGTCGCGGGCCGAGGCGCTGCCCAGGTGGGTCAGGCCGGTACCGCTGATCAGCATATGGGCCGGGTCCGGGTGGTCCAGCGGCGGCAGGACTTTCAGGTCGGCCAGCAACGCCGCGTAGTCATGGCTGGCGCCCAGGCCGAGACGCTCTACCTGCTGCTGCAAGTTGATGCCCGCCTCGATAGCGGCCAGTGCCAGTTCGCGCACGCTGCGCGCGGTTTGCACTTCACGCAGTTGGTTGCCATCCACCACGCCGACCCGACGCTCACCGTTGTTTGATTCGAACTGCACTAAACGCATGAAGCTTCTCCCTGATTAAGTACGTGTGGCGCCACGGGCACTGGCGGCGAATTGATCGACCGGCAGGACGTGCTTGCGCTCCAGCAGGCGGTAGACCACGCCGGTCAAGACCAGCCCGAACACCATGACCCCGGACAGGAAGTACAAGCCCGAGGCGAGGTTGCCGGTGTATTCCTTGAGTGCACCGATCACGAACGGACCGATATAGCCGCCAAGGTTGCCCACCGAGTTGATCAAGGCAATGCCCGCCGCCGCACTGGCGCCGGCAAAGAAGCGCCCCGGCAAGGTCCAGAACACCGCCGTGCAGGAAAACAGCGCGAAGGCCGCCAGGCACAGCGCGGCCATTTGCAGCACCGGCACACTCAGCCAGGCGCTGAAGAACAGGCCGATGGCGCCCAGTACATAAAGCACGGCCAGGTGGCCGTAGCGATCATTCAGGCGGTCGGAACTGCGCGGGATGATCAGCAGGCCGATGATCCCGAAAATGTACGGCACGGCGGAGATAAAACCGGTGACCAGGTCGGTGCCGCCGAACTGCTTGATCAGGGTCGGCAGCCACAGGCCCAGGCCATAGATGCTCAAAGTCACTGGCAGGTAGAACAGCGCCAGCAGCAACACACGCTGGTCCTTCAGGGCGTGCAACGGGTTGCCGTGACGTGTCTGCCCATAGGTTTGCAGGTCTTTATTCAGCTCGCCGGTGAGCCAGGCTTTTTCATCGTCGCTCATCCAGTTGACTTGCTTGGGGCCATCCGGCAGGTAGCGCAGCACCGGCCAGGTCAGCAGGATCGCCGGGGTGCCGATCACGATAAACAGCCACTGCCAGCCGTGCAGCCCGAGGATGCCGTCCATGCCCAGCAAGCCACCGGAGACCGGGCCGGTGATCATCATCGCGATGGGTTGGGACAGGATGAACAGCCCGAGGATCTTGCCGCGATGGCGAATCGGAAACCATTGGGTGATGTAGTACAGCACGCCGGGGAAGAACCCCGCTTCGGCCGCGCCCAGCAGGAAGCGCATCACATAGAAGCTGTGCGGCCCCTGCACAAACGCCATGCCAATGGTGATCGCGCCCCAGGTCAGCATGATGCGTGCGAACCAACGCCGCGCGCCGAAGCGGTCGAGCATCAGGTTGCTGGGGATCTCGAACAGGAAGTAGCCAATGAAGAACAGCCCCGCGCCCAAGCCGTAGGCTGCGTCACCGATGCCGACGTCGGCGCCCATGTGCAACTTGGCGAACCCGACCGCCGATCGGTCCACATAGGCGATCAGGTACAGCAGGATCAGGAAGGGAATCAGTTTCAGCGTAATGCGCCGGATAAGCCGCAGTTCCTGGCTCATGGGGGTCGATCTCCGATTGTTGTTCTTATAGAAGCTCGGGGGACGCCTCTCGCGAAAATCCGCCAGGGCCAACCCTCAGTTGAGATAGACTATATAGTAGTACTATTTACTAAACAACACTTCCAAAGCGTCGATTTTGCGCTTATGTTTAGCTTCAGATAGAACATATAGTCATACAATAAGAGAATCGATCATGTCTGATAAAAAGCCCGGCCTACGCTCCGCCCAGTGGTTTGGTACCGCCGACAAAAACGGCTTCATGTACCGCAGCTGGATGAAGAACCAGGGCATTGCCGACCATCAGTTCCATGGCAAGCCGATCATCGGTATCTGCAACACCTGGTCGGAGCTGACCCCGTGCAACGCGCATTTCCGCCAGATCGCCGAGCACGTCAAACGTGGCGTGATCGAGGCCGGCGGCTTCCCGGTGGAATTCCCGGTGTTCTCCAACGGCGAATCCAACCTGCGCCCCACCGCCATGCTCACCCGCAACCTGGCGAGCATGGACGTGGAGGAAGCCATTCGCGGCAACCCCATTGACGGTGTGGTGCTGCTGACCGGCTGTGACAAAACCACCCCGGCCCTGCTGATGGGCGCCGCCAGTTGCGACGTGCCGGCCATCGTGGTCACGGGTGGGCCGATGCTCAACGGTAAGCACAAGGGCCAGGACATCGGCTCGGGCACCGTGGTGTGGCAGCTCAGTGAACAGGTCAAGGCCGGCACCATTACCCTGGATGACTTCCTCGCGGCCGAAGGCGGCATGTCGCGCTCGGCGGGCACCTGCAACACCATGGGCACCGCGTCGACCATGGCCTGCATGGCCGAGGCGCTGGGCACGTCCCTGCCCCACAATGCGGCGATCCCCGCCGTGGATGCGCGGCGTTATGTATTGGCCCATATGTCGGGCATGCGTGCCGTCGAGATGGTGCGCGAAGACTTGAAGCTGTCGAAGATCCTCACCAAGGAGGCGTTCGAAAACGCGATCCGCGTGAACGCGGCCATCGGGGGTTCCACCAACGCCGTGATCCATTTGAAAGCCATCGCCGGGCGCATCGGCGTCGAACTCGACCTGGACGACTGGACCCGCATCGGCCGTGGCATGCCGACCATCGTCGACCTGCAACCGTCGGGGCGTTTCCTGATGGAAGAGTTCTACTACGCCGGTGGCCTGCCCGCCGTGCTGCGTCGCCTCGGTGAAGCCAACCTGATCCCGCACCCGAACGCCTTGACCGTCAACGGCAAGACCCTGGGCGAAAACACCCAGGACTCGCCGATCTACGGCCAGGACGAAGTGATCCGCACCCTCGACAACCCGATCCGCGCCGACGGCGGCATCTGCGTGCTGCGCGGCAACCTGGCGCCATTGGGCGCAGTGCTCAAGCCTTCGGCGGCCAGCGCCGAGCTGATGCAGCATCGCGGCCGTGCGGTGGTGTTCGAGAATTTCGACATGTACAAGGCCCGCATCAACGACCCGGAGCTGGACGTGGACGCCAACTCGATCCTGGTCATGAAGAACTGCGGGCCCAAGGGTTACCCAGGCATGGCCGAAGTCGGCAACATGGGCTTGCCGGCCAAGCTGCTGGCCCAGGGCGTGACCGACATGGTGCGGATTTCCGATGCCCGCATGAGCGGCACGGCGTATGGCACGGTGGTCTTGCATGTGGCGCCGGAAGCCGCGGCCGGCGGACCGTTGGCTGCCGTGCAGGAAGGCGACTGGATCGAACTTGACTGCGCCAACGGCCGCCTGCACCTGGACATCCCCGACGCCGAGCTGGCGGCGCGCATGGCCGACCTGAAACCGCCGCAGAACCTGATCGTCGGCGGCTATCGCCAGCTGTACATCGACCATGTGCTGCAGGCCGACCAGGGTTGCGACTTTGACTTCCTGGTCGGTTGCCGAGGGGCGGAAGTCCCTCGGCATTCCCACTAATTGGGATGCTATGATGCCGCGAATTTAAGCCAGAGCATCCCTGTCGTTATGGATCAGCCGCCGTCCAAGCCGCGCAAGAGCATGCATGCCCAGATCGTTCAGGACTTGGGCATGCACATCGTTTCCGGTCGCTTCAAGCCCGAAGAAAGACTGCCCATGGAGGCCACGCTCTGCGAGGAGTACAAGGTCAGCCGCTCGGTATTACGCGAAGCGACACGGGTACTCAGCGCCAAGGGCCTGGTGTACTCCAAGCCCCGCGTGGGCGCCGTGGTGCGGCCTCGGGTGAAATGGCACCTGCTCGACCCGGACGTGCTGTCCTGGTTGATGCAGTCCACGCCCCATAGCGAGTTCTTCAATACGCTGGCGGGCGTGCGGCGCATCCTCGAACCTGAAATCGCCGCCATGGCCGCGACCACGGCCACTGATGAAGACATCGCCATCATCGAAAAAGCCTACCTGGGCATGGAAACCGCGCAGACCCACGAGCAGCTGTTGCAGGCCGACCTGGACTTCCACCGCGCGATTGCCGATGCCACCCGCAACGACCTGCTGGCCTATATGTGCAACATGTTGTCGCTGCCGCTGCGCGAGTCGATCAGCATCACCAACCGCCGCCCGGATATCCAGGGCCTGAGCCTGCCCCGGCACAAGGCAATCCTCACCGCGATCCAGAACCGCGACGCCCTCGGCGCGCGGCATGCGTCGCTGGTGCAACTGGATGACACGCGGGTGGCGTTGGATACGGTGATGAATGTGCTGACCCCGCTGTAACCTGCGGTGGGGAGCTTGAACCGCTGGGTTAGTGCAAGCTGTAGGAACCTATGCCGGTGTCATCGGCGCTCTTTTGTTGGCTCCAGAACACCCGGTCGCTGCCACCGTCGAAGCCGCGTACCCCCATGTAGCCATCCACCGCCAGGCGCTGCCATGACTGACCCCAGTCTTTGGAGTAAAACACCGCCTCGGCGGAAATATTTGCGTCCCCCCACCAGTAGAGCCAGCGTGGCGGATGGTGTTCGCTGGACGTGTTGAGCAACAGGCTGTTGCGCCCCACCCAAAGCCCGCGGGCCTGGGTGTCGGCAGCCAACGGCGAGAACACACTGGGCAAGTCGCTCAAGGGCTGCCAGGCCAGGGTGGTGGTGTTCAGTTCGGCCACCACGGTATGCCCATATCCGCCCCGGTCGATCAAGCCGATCACGCGGCCATCCCCGTTGTCCGCCAGCGCCGTGACAAACAGGCCATCTTCACGCTCAAGGCGCCCCACCTGCCAGCCCCCGGTCGTGCGGGTTAACGACGCACGGGTGGTGATATCGATCGCCAGGTTGTTGCTCTGGCCGTCGGGGTGGCTGCCCCAAAAGCGCTGGGACACCCAGATCATTGCGTGCTGGGCATCCTGTTGCAGGACATGGCTGCGCACGTCGCCGGACTCCCCTTCGGCCGTGCGCCATTCGACGATGTCCGGGCGCTTGCCTTGGGCGTACTCACGCGGTACCAGCAAGGATTGAGGTGCAACGACCGGCGCACTGTGGGCACCGCCGTCCCTGGAGTAATACACGCCCGTGGGAATTGCACCGGAAGGGTCGGCGCTGGCCTCGTCGTCCGCGGTGCCGGGTGAACCCCAGGCCCACACCTCGTCCTTGTTGTAGAAATACGGGGTCAGGTTGTCGGCCACCCGGTCCGCCTCCGGGAAAAAGCCTGCGGCCATCCATGTCCAGTGCTGGCCCTGGTCATCGCTGCGAAATACCACGGTCTGGGCGGCGGCGTCATCGGGACGGTTCGCGTCGCTCAACAGGTACAGGTGGGCGCCATCCGGGCTGGCCACCAAACACGCTGCGCCGCTGAGATGGGCCACAGGGGTGAATTGGCCGTTGGCATCCAGGCGCGAAATAAACGTGGTTTCACGCTCGCGGCTCGGGATCAGGCTGCCAAAGGCACCCGGCTCCTTTGGCGGTGCGGGCGCCTTGCCGTGCAGTACGGCATTCAGGTCGACCATGGCGGCAGACGGCTGGAACGGTTCGTAGGCATCCTCCAGCCGCCCCACCAGCCAGGTGCCCTGGGGCGTTACCAGCACACCGGTGCAATATTGGCTGACCGCCCGCGTTTGCACGCCAGGCACCGTGCCCAGCCAGTGTTGCTCGGGGCTGCTGCCGCCCCACTCGAGCTTGGCACTGGCGATCATCCACACGTACCAAAGCGCCACGCCGACCAACAGTGCGACCAATAGCCGGGTGATAAGGCTTGAGCGAGGCATGTGACGTCCATATCCAGGAAGTTGGCAGAGCTTTTCTCATCTCCTTGGGCGCGAGTAAATAGTTATCGCCAGCCAACGTGGAGTTTTTCAGCAAGGTGTGACACCGATTGCAATCGCGTGAGGCCTGCAACGACCTGCTGGCCTACATGTGCAACATGTTGATGAATGTGCTGACGCCGCTCTGACTTCAATATGGGAGGGGGCAAGCCCTAATGCCAGTCGGTTCAGGGGGGGAACACTGTAGCTGTGGCGAGCGGGCTTGTTGTGGCGAGCGGGCTTGCCCTAATGCCGTTCAGTTAAGCGTACATCGCCTTTTGTAGGAGCGAGCTTGCTCGCGAAAAACTCACAGGCGCCGCGTTCATTCAGGAGACACGCGTTATCGTTGACGTTTTTCGCGAGCAAGCTCGCTCCTACAAAAAAGCCTTAACTGACAGGCATTAGGGCTTGCCCCCTCCCACATTGAAACGGTGCACGCCGTTAGAGCGTGTAGGCGATGCCCACCTGCACCGTGCGCGGTTCGCCTGGGTAGGCGTAGACGTTGCCAAACGCCCCCTCTTCATAGTCGCGGTTGAACAGGTTCTTCACGTCCAGGTTCAGCCGCACCTTGTCATTGACCTTGTAGTAGCCGAGCAGGTCGACCACGGTGTAGGCGTCCATCGAGAAGGCGCTGTTGGAGGTTTGCCCGGCCCGCTCATCCACATACTTGCCACCCGCGCCCAGGCCCAGGCCCTTGAGGGCGCCGTCCTGGAATTCGTAGACGTTGAGCAGGCTGAAGCTGTTGCGCGGGATGTTCAGCAAACGCGTACCGGTGCGCAGGGTGTTGTCCTTGGTCACTTCGGCGTCCACGTAGGCATAGCCACCGATCACACGCCACGCGGGGGTGATATTGCCGGCCACGTTCAGATCGAAACCACGGCTGCGCACCTGACCGGCGGCCACGCTGAAGGTTGAGTCGAAAGGGTCGGTGGTGAGCACGTTTTTCTTCTCGATCTGGTAGATCGCTGCGTCGACGCTGAGTTGACGGTCCAGGGCTTCCCACTTGATGCCCATCTCGTACGACTTGCCCTTCTCCGGCGCAAACCCACCGCCCTCGCGGCTGGCCCCCGTGTTGGGCTTGAACGAGCGAGCGGCGTCGGCGTAGACCGCGACGGTGTCGGTGAGGTCATAGATCACGCCCATGCGTGGGGTGACGGCATTGTCGGCGGCCTGCCAACTTTTACCGCCCGGCACATAGGTGGTGTAGTCATGCTCAAAACGCTCGAAACGTGCACCGGCCAGCACCTTCAAACGTTCGGTCAGCGCCACTTGATCCTGCACAAACGTCGCGTAGGTCTTGAGGTTTTCCTTGTCGTGGGTCGGCGTGCGCGTGAGGGCCGGGCGCGCCTGGCCATAGACCGGGTTGAAGATGTCGATGGGGTAGCTACCCGCCGCGCCGCTGGAACGCTGGATAATCGACTTGTAGTCGTAGTCTTCGAACTCGACGCCGGTGAGCAAGGTGTGATCAAAACCGCCCGCGGAGAAATGCCCCGTGAGGTTGAGCTGGGTGTCTTTATCGGTCCACTCCAGTTTGCGGTAGTTGAAGTTGCGGCTCAGGGTGCGGCCGTCAGCGGCGAGGCTGTTGGCTTCAACAGCATTGCCTTGCAAGGTGCCGTCGAGCCACTGGAAACCACCGCCCAGGGTCCAGCTGTCGTTGAGCCGGTGCTCGAAACGCAGTTGGGCCATGCTGTTGTCGTTGTGCAGCTTGCCGGCGTCTTTTTCACCCCAGAAGGTGTCGCGCGAGGCCGTGCCTTTTTGATTGGGGTAGCGCGTCAGGCCACGGTCCAGCGGGTGATTGTTACGCATGAAGTCGCCTTCGAAAATCACCTTGGTGTCATCGCTGGCCTGCCAGGTGATCACCGGCGTCACGCCATAGCGTTCGGTTTCGACATGATCACGGAAGGTATCCCCGCCCTCGCCCACCACGTTCAGGCGATAGGCCAGGCGCCCCGCCTCATCCAGCGGGCCCGAAGCATCCAGGGTGCCACGACGCATGCCCTGGTCATCCAGCTGGCTGCCCAGGGTAACGGTGCGCTCGGCCAGCGGTTGCTTGGAGACCACGTTGAAGGTGCCGCCGGGATCGCCACGGCCATACAGCATGGTTGCCGGGCCGCGCAGCACTTCGAGGCGCTCGATGGTGTTGGCGTCCGGCATGTTCGGGTAGCCGCGGTTGATCGGGAAGCCGTTGCGGTAGAACTCGCCGGTGGTAAAGCCGCGCACGGTGAACGTCGTGAGCCCCTGCCCGCCGAAGTTGTTGGCGCGGCCTACGCCGCCGGCGTAGTCCAGTGCGTCCTGCAACCGGGTGGCACCGATGTCTTCGACCACATCCTTGGACACCACGCTGATGGACTGCGGCGTTTCATGAATCGAGGTGTCGGTGCGCGTCGCACTCGCCGAACGTGTGGCGTGGTACCCCTTGACCGGCCCTTGAGCCGTCTCGTAATCCGCCTCCCCCGTGACATCGATGGCTTGCAGCTCAAGACTGGCCTTGTCGGCAGAGGCCACCTCTGCCCAGGTAAAAGGGGAAAACGCCTGAAGCACACAGAGGGAAATCAGGGTACGACGCATGGATGTTGAACCTAGTGAATGAGCCAGAAGGGGCGGCAAACCTGCCAAAAATTCGCACGAATGGTATACCAAGTCATTCGCGTTTGATATCTGTTCTCATTCACTATTTTTCAGGTAACCGCTTTGTATCGTTATGCAGGAAGTTTGACGCGAGGCAAATGTGGGAGGGACGGTGTGCCAAAGCTCCAGGCCGAGAGGCCGGCCCCCGCCGCCACGACTTAAACGTTTCACTTCCACAGGCGAACCTTCCCCACCCAGCGACGTCGGAGCTAAGGCACTGTTGCCTACCGCCGCCGCGAGGTCCTCGTTTGAAAGCCGCTATCGCCAAGAAATACCGCCTGGTCATCAAGACCATGGGCTACGTGGGCTGGTCATTGTTTTGGCTGTTGCTCTGGGACGTCGCCGTCACCGTGGATTTCATGCTGTTCCTGACCGCCAAGATCAACCTGCCGCTGATGCCCCTGACGCTGCTCGGCTCAGCCCTGGTGGTGCTGATCAGTTTTCGCAACAGCAGCGCCTACAACCGCTGGTGGGAAGCCCGCAAGCTGTGGGGGGCGATGGTCAACAATTCGCGCAGCTTTGCACGGCAGGTGTTGACCCTGCTGGATGACCCGGAGGGCAAGGTGAACCCGGTCAAAGCCACCCTGCTGCGCCGCCATGTGGCCTATGTGAATTGCCTGGCAGCCCATCTCAAGGGCCTGCCGTGCCCGGACGAGGTGCGTGCGTTTATCCCGTCAGAGGAGTTCGCCCGCAATGGCGCCACCAACAACTTCGCCAACGACATCCTCACCGGCTCGGCCGCCCTGCTGGCCAAGGAATACAAGGCCGGGCACCTGGACAGCATTCGCTTGGCGCGGTTGGAGTCGACCCTGGTGGACTTGTCCAACGCCCAGGGCGGCATGGAGCGTATCGCCAACACGCCGCTGCCCTACCCTTACGTGTATTTCCCACGCCTGTTCATCTCGCTGTTCTGCCTGATCGTGCCGGTGGGCCTGGTGGAATCCCTGGGTTGGTTCACGCCGCTGGCGTCCACCGTGGTGGGTTTTATGCTGCTGGCCATCGAACGCATCGGCACCGACCTGCAAAGCCCGTTTCATTCCAGTGAGCATCAGATCCAGATGGAAACCATCTGCGAAACCATCGAGAGAAACCTGCAATCGATGCAGCGCGATGCCCTCGGTGGCGATCGCATCGGCTAAGCCTCCCCTGCGCCCTAAAGTGCGTGCTCCCACGGCCGATAGAGAGGGAGTACGCATGGGCCGCACCCCTCATAACAACACATGCGACGTTCACCGCTACCGTTTTTCCTTGCCAAAACTATAAATACCCGCGGGAGAAGTCATGAATATCAAGCAGAAGCTGACCTGGGCGTTTGCGGCCATCGCGTGCCTGCCGGTTGTCCTGGTGGCCGTGCTGGTTGTACTGAATGTGCGCGAGGGGGCCCAGGCCAATTTCCTCGACAGCAGTGGCCGAGAAATCCGCCAGATCGACAATGGCATGAAGCAGTTTTTCGACGGCATCAGCCAGAACGTCGACTTCGTGGCCAAGGACCCGCGCGTTGTCGCGGCCAAGGACCTCAAGAGCTACGCGGGCGCCGACGCCGCGCAAATCCCGCTGACACCGACCAATAAAGAACTGCTGGCGATTTTCGACCAGTTCGCCAAGAGCCATCCCAGCACCGCCTACCTGTCCCTGGGCCTGAGCGACGGCGGCTACGCCAGTTGGCCTGACGACACCAAGCTGAACAACTACGACCCGCGCGTTCGCCCCTGGTACAAGGCCGCCATCGCCGCGCCAGGCACCACCGTGCGCACGGGCGCCTATTACTGGGCCCCGGACGACGTGGTGCTGATCGGCACCGTACATACCGTCGCCGACGCCACCGGTAACATCCTCGGTGTGGTCGGGTTGGACGTGTCGCTCAAGCAACTGACCGAGCTGGTGCGCAACATCAAGCTGGGCGACAGCGGCTACCTGATGCTGGTGGAAGCCAACGGTAACGTGCTGGTAGACCCCAGCGACGCCAAGCACAACTTCAAGCCCCTGGCCGACCTCGGCCCCAGCTACGCCGAACTGGCCAAGCGCGGCGACGGCGTGACCCAAGTCGAGATCGACGGCGTGCCCTACATGGCCAACGTGGTCAGCTCCAAAGACCTGGGCTGGCGCTTTATCGGCTTGATCAAGCGTGATGAAGTGATGGCCGGCGCCACGCGCCTGACCTGGCTGATCGTCGCCATTGCCGCGGCCTTGGCCGTGATCTTCGCGATTGTCGGCGCCAGCTTCGCCAGTGTGATCGTGCGCCCGATTCGCGGGGTCGCCGACGGCCTGCAAGAAATCGCCGAAGGTGAAGGCGACCTGACGCGCCAACTCAAGGTACAAGGCAAGGATGAAACCGCCAGCCTGGCCGGCTGGTTCAACCAGTTCCTGAGCATGATCGCGCAACTGGTGCAGCGCATCGGCAACGCCTCTTCCGACCTGCAAACCGCCGCCGCCGATACCAGCGAAGTCGCCAACAACATGAACCAGGCCGCCGGCCGCCAACGTGAAGCCGTAGAGCTGGTGAGCACCGCGTTCAACGAAATGGTGGCCACGTCCAACGAAGTCGCGCGCTCTTGCAGCGCCGCCGCCGCCAGTGCCGACGAAGGCTACCGTGACGTGCACGACGGCCAGCAACACATCGGCGAGGCCACCGGCAGCGTGCTCAAGCTCAGCGAAGACCTGCAAAAGTCGACCCAGACCATGCAGTTGCTGGAGCAGGACAGCCAGAACATCAACACCATCCTCGACACCATCCGTTCGATTGCGGAACAAACCAACCTGCTGGCCCTCAACGCCGCCATCGAAGCCGCGCGCGCGGGCGACCAGGGCCGTGGTTTCGCCGTGGTGGCCGACGAAGTACGCGCCCTGGCGCGACGCACCGCCGACTCCACCGGCGAGATCGACAGCCTGCTGGGCAACCTCGCCCGTCGCACCCAGGAAGTGACGGCGCAGATGCAAGGCAGCTTGCAGGTGTCGCACACCAGCGTGGAACGTATCCAGCAGGCCCGCGACAGTTTCGACAAGATCCTCGGCTCGGTGGACTCGATTCGCGACCAGAACACCCAGATCGCTACAGCGGCCGAGGAACAGCACCAGGTGGCCGAGGAGATCAACCGCCACATCGCGCAGATCCATGCCGATGCGCAACTGGTGGAAGGCTTTGCTCACTCGGCGCAGACCGGGTCCGGCCGGCTGACGGATATTTCGGGTCAGCTCAAGGGGTTGGTGGGGCGGTTCAAGTTCTAGCCTGCCGCAACAACAGGCGCGCCCCTTGCCGGGCGCGCCAGCCGGCCGCAGTCATATGAAGCAGCAGCAAGACGCCCCGCGCACCATCATCGCGCATGCACGCCAGCCATTGATCCCCCCCTCCGACAATACCCACGCCTATGGCGCAAGCCAGCCACCCACAACGTGAAAAGCGCCCCGCCTCGCCGTTGGCAGAGTGTTTGCTTGCAACAACAAGCATCCCACCGCCCGGAGGCGCCATGCATACCGACCTGATGACATTCAGCGAGCAACTCGCCCCCTTGAGCAGCCTTGACGCGTGCCTGGCCCATGTCCTGCAAGTCATCAACCCGCTGGGGTTCAAGACGCTGATCTATGATTACGCGCCAGTCCCCGTCAGCCATGAAGGCGCACTGATCACGCCGTCGGTATTCAAGGCGTTGAATGCCCCGGGCGATATGCATGCGCAGTGGTGCGAACGCGGCTATTACCAGATCGACCCGGTGCAGCAATGCGCAGCGCGACGGACTACGCCGTTCGCCTGGTCGTTCAGCACCGACACTCACTGGAACGGTGCCCTCACCGAAGCCCACCGTCCGGTGGCCCACTACATTTGTGACTATGGCCTGAGCACCGGCCTGACCGTGCCGCTGCACTTGCCCGATGGCGGCTTTGCCACGCTGACCGCCTTTGTCGACGGCGCCCCGGCGGAGGCCGAGCAACACGCCCAGCGCAACCTCGGCGAGATGCTGGTACTGGCCCATACGTTCCAGGCCCGCGCCAGTGAGTTGCTGGCGCCGGCGGAACGCTGCTGCACCCACATTCATCTCACGCGCCGCGAACGCGAGTGCCTGCAACACTCGGCCAAGGGGCTGTCGGCCAAAGGCATAGCCGCCACCCTCCACCGCTCCGAAGCCACGGTCAACCTGCACCTGGTTGCCGCCGCGCGCAAGCTGGGCGCGCGTAATCGCGTCGAAGCCGTGGCGCGCGGGCTGCATTACCGCCTGGTCGAAGTCTGAGAACCTATCATTTTTGCCAGTGCACCTGACCCACCGTTTTGACTAGCCTGTACCTCACTGAACCCCAAGGAGGTACACAGCATGCAA
Source organism: Pseudomonas gorinensis (assembly GCF_042015035.1). Classification (NCBI taxonomy): domain Bacteria; kingdom Pseudomonadati; phylum Pseudomonadota; class Gammaproteobacteria; order Pseudomonadales; family Pseudomonadaceae; genus Pseudomonas; species Pseudomonas gorinensis. Next base: position 2,943,846 of record NZ_CP167125.1, on the reverse strand, counting down.
GTACGCGAAGGTTATGCCGATTTCCGTGAGCATCGGACGTGGTTCCGGGTCACGGGGGATTTGAACTCAGGGCGACTGCCCTTGATCATTGCCCACGGCGGCCCCGGCTGTACCCATGACTATGTCGACAGTTTCAAGGACCTGGCCGCCACCCGCCGCGCCGTGGTGCACTACGACCAATTGGGCAACGGCCGCTCGACCCACTTGCCCGAAGCGCCCAGCGATTTCTGGACGGTGGAACTGTTCCTGGCTGAACTGAACAACCTGATCGCCCACCTGGGCATTCGTGACTACGCCCTGCTGGGCCAATCCTGGGGCGGCATGCTCGGTGCCGAGCACGCGGTGCGCCAACCGGTTGGCCTCAAGGCGCTGATCATTGCCAACTCCCCGGCGTCCATGGCGCTGTGGTGCCAAGCCGCAAAGGAACTGCGCCAGGCCCTGCCCGCCGAGGTGCAAGCCACCCTGCAACGGCATGAAGACGCGGGCACCACCGACAGCGCCGAGTACCGCGCCGCCTCCGATGTGTTCTACGCGCGCCATGTGTGCCGCATCCAACCGATGCCCGCCGAGGTGGCACGCACCTTCGCGGCCATCGATGCAGACCCCACCGTCTATCACGCCATGAACGGCCCCACCGAATTTCACGTGATCGGCAGCCTGCGCACCTGGAGCATCATCGAACGCCTGGCGTCCATCCAGGTGCCCACGCTGCTGATATCCGGACGCTTCGATGAAGCGACACCCGCGACGGTGCAGCCATTTGCCGACGGGATCGCCAATGTGCAGTGGCAGATATTCGAGCAGTCCAGCCACATGCCCCATGTCGAAGAGCGTGAGGCATGCATGGCCTGTGTGGCTGGGTTTCTTGAGCAGCAGCGGTAGCGCGGCCAGGCGAGCACAGTGCTGATAACCCGCGAAGGCGGCGACCGCGTTATTGCGTGCGCCACCTATCGCGGTCGCGTGGAAAACCCGGCACCTGTCCCACAGGGTCCGCATACATGTAAAAGTATATTGCAGCGCACAATGTACTAACCGGTTACTTATGTTGCTAAAATCACGCCTTTGCCCTCTCACCTTCGAGTCTTGTCGATATGAAACGAGCATCGCGCGCCGCTGGCGTCTCTAGAATCTTCCTGCTGGGCCTGGGCGTGATCATCGCCTTGCTCGGCGCGGCCCTGGCTGTCGGTGGCGTCAAACTGGTCAGCCTGGGCGGTTCCTGGTATTTCCTCAGCGGCGGCGTGGCCATGGCGATTGCCGGCCTGTTGATTGCCGCACGTAAACCGGCGGGTGCCTGGCTGTTTGCCGCCTTCCTGGTCGGCACCGCCATATGGGCGGTGGCGGATGTGGGGCTGGTGTACTGGCCACTGTTCTCGCGGCTGTTCATGTTTGCGGTGATCGGTGTGGTGGTGGCGCTGGTCTACCCGCTGCTGGCCGGCAAACCGGCACGCGGCGCGTATGGCGTCGCTGCGCTGTTGGCCGTGGGTGTGGCAGTGGCGGCAGGCAATATGTTTGTCGCGCACCCCAGCGTCGCGCCGACCGGTGCAGGCCCTGGCGTCACCCCGGTCAACCCGGCCGATGCACAGAAAGACTGGGCGCACTACGGCAACACCGAGGGTGGCAGCCGCTTCGCCGCGCTGGACCAGATCAATCGCGACAACATCGACAAACTCAAAGTGGCGTGGACCTACCACACCGGCGACATCGCCATCAGTGACGGCAACGGCGCCGAAGACCAACTGACGCCCCTGCAGATCGGCAACAAGGTGTTTATCTGCACCCCGCACAACAACCTGATCGCCCTGGATGCCGACACCGGCAAAGAACTGTGGAAAAACCAGATCAACGCCAAATCGGCGGTGTGGCAGCGTTGCCGTGGCATGGCGTACTTTGACGCCACTGCGCCCATCGCCCAACCGACCCAGCCGCACAGCTCGCCGATCCTGGCCGCCAGCGTGGCGGTGGGTGCGCAATGCCAGCGACGCTTGCTGACCAACACCATTGATGCGCGCCTGATTGCGGTCGATGCCGACACCGGCAAGTTCTGCGAAGACTTCGGCAACCACGGCCAGGTGGACTTGAAAGCCGGCCTGGGCAATGTGCCGGACAGCTACTACCAACTGTCCTCGGCGCCGTTGATCGCCGGCACCACCGTGGTGGTGGGCGGCCGCGTCGCCGATAACGTGCAGACCGACATGCCCGGCGGTGTGATCCGTGGTTTCGATGTGATCAGCGGGCACATGCGCTGGGCCTTCGACCCCGGCAACCCGCAGGACAAAAACGCCCCGGCAGCGGGCAGCACCTATGTGCGCAGCACGCCGAACAGCTGGGCACCCATGTCCTACGACCCATTGATGAATACCGTGTTCTTGCCGATGGGCAGTTCGTCCACCGACCTCTACGGCGTGGAACGCACCCCACTCAACCACAGATACGGTGCCTCCGTGCTGGCGCTGGACGCCTCCACCGGCGAGGAAAAGTGGGTCTACCAGACCGTCCACAACGACCTGTGGGACTTCGACCTGCCGATGCAACCGAGCCTGATCGACTTCACCCCGCCCGGCAGCGACAAGGCGGTACCGGCGGTGGTGATCGGCACCAAGGCCGGGCAGATCTATGTCCTCGACCGCGCCACCGGCCAACCGCTGACCGAGGTGAAAGAAGTACCGGTCAAGGCCGCCAATATCCCCAACGAACCGTACGCGCTGACCCAGCCAAAGTCGCTGGGCATGCCGCAGATCGGCGCGCAAACCCTGACCGAGTCGGACATGTGGGGGGCCACCCCGTTTGACCAACTGCTGTGCCGCATCGACTTCAAGGGCATGCGCTACGACGGCCTGTACACCGCGCCAGGCACGGATAAATCCCTGAGTTTTCCGGGCTCCCTGGGCGGCATGAACTGGGGCAGCCTTTCCACCGACCCGGTCCATGGCTTTATCTTCGTCAACGACATGCGCCTGGGCCTGTGGATCCAGATGGTGCCGTCACAGAACAAGGCCCAGGCCACCTCCGGTGGCGAAGCGCTGAACACCGGCATGGGCGCCGTGCCGCTCAAGGGCACGCCGTATGCGGTGAACAAAAACCGCTTCCTGTCGGTGGCCGGCATCCCATGCCAGGCGCCGCCGTTCGGCACCCTGACCGCCATCGACATGAAGACCCAGAAGATCGCCTGGCAAGTGCCGGTCGGCACCGTTGAAGACACCGGCCCCCTGGGCATTCGCATGCACATGCCGATCAAGATCGGCCTGCCGACCCTCGGCGGCACCTTGTCGACCCAGGGAGGCCTGATCTTTATCGCCGGTACCCAGGACTTCTACCTGCGCGCATTCAACAGCGGCAACGGTGATGAAATCTGGAAAGCCCGCCTCCCGGTCGGCAGCCAGGGCGGCCCGATGACCTATGTCTCGCCAAAAACCGGCAAGCAATACATCGTGATCACCGCCGGCGGCGCACGCCAGTCCACCGACCGTGGCGACTATGTGATCGCCTACGCCCTGCCCTAACCCGCCCCTGGCGCGGTGCCCAGGCACCGCGCTGTCCGCCGGCAAGCCTCCATGACCGCAGGCTGACCCGAGCCCGGCTTGGGCGCCTGCTGCCGGGCCTGAGACTCGGGCCGCAGGTCAAGGCGACGTCCTGACTCGCTTCACCCGCCCATGGCGGTGGTGTTGAAGCCAGCATCCACATACAGGATTTCACCGCTGATGCCGGACGCCAGGTCGGAGCACAGGAAGGCGCCAGCGTTGCCGACCTCGTCGATGGTGACATTGCGCCGCAACGGCGCCTGGGCTTCGCTGGTGCTCAGCATGGCACGGAAGTTCTTGATGCCCGACGCGGCCAGGGTGCGGATCGGTCCCGCCGAGATGGCATTCACGCGGGTACCTTCGGCCCCCAGGCTGCTGGCCAGGTAGCGCACGCCAGCCTCCAGGCTGGCCTTGGCCATGCCCATGACGTTGTAGTTTGGCATCGTGCGCTCAGCCCCCAGATAAGACAGCGTCAGCACATTACCCTGGCGGCCGCGCATCATTGCCCGCCCGGCTTTAGCCAATGCCACCAGGCTGTACGCACTGATATCGTGGGCACTGCGAAACCCTTCGCGGGTAGTGACCTCGGTGAAGTCACCGTCAAGTTGCTCAAGCGGCGCGAAGCCCACGCAATGCACGATGCAATCGAGCGCGTCCCAGTGTTGGCGCAAATGCTCGAACACCTGCGCAATTTCATCATCGCTCGCCACATCGCAGGGCACGCACAGGGCCGCGTCGGTGCCCCATTCCGCGGCGAGCGCCTGCACGCGCCCCTTGAACTTTTCATTCTGATACGTGAACGCCAGCTCGGCGCCCTCGCGATGCATCGCTTGGGCAATGCCTGACGCAATCGACAAGCGGCTGGCCACGCCAACAATCAGCACGCGCTTACCCGTGAGAAACCCCATTGTGTGCTCCTTGCTGTGCGATACGACCGCGGCTCGCTATGGCTGAACCACAGGCAGCGCGTTGTTGATAATCTCGCGGGCGTGATTGGCCAGCTGCTTGGCGCTCATCGCTGCCACCTCATCGGCTTCGATGGGCGGGTGGGCGACGATGCTGACGTGGGTACTGCGCAAGGCGTTGTAGGCAATATGATTGACCGCCGGGCTGATCGTGACGGGAATGATCCCCACCCCCATATCCTTGGCAATCCGAAAGGCCCCGGTCTTGAACGGCAGCATCTGGCCGCCATGGTTTCGCGTGCCTTCGGGGAAGATCCACAGCGATGTATTGTCGGCCACAACCCGCTTGGCGATCTTGCGCAAACTCTGGATGGACGCCCGTGGGCTGTTGCGATCAATGAACAGGCTGCCGGTCAGCCAATACAACTGCCCTACCAGCGGCAACCACTTGAGGGATTTCTTACCCACGATCACGGTGCCGGGGTTGAGCGCCTGCGCCACGATCAACACGTCATAGTTGCATTGGTGGTTGGCCACGTAGATATACGGACGCGTCGTGGGGATGCTGTCAAAACCACGTACATCCACGCGCACCGAGAAGATCTTATTGATCACCGCGTAGGCCCGACAGGCCACGTAGAGGTTTCTATTCTTCGAGGGGTTGATCAACATGTAGAGGCACAGGAACGGAAAGCTCAACACGATCAACACCAACACCAACAGCCCCCTGGCTAACGCAATCATAAGCTACCCGCTTGACTCGAATGATTGGGCGCGGTTAACGCAGCCGCTTGAAAAGCGTTACGCTGAATCAGTGCAACGCCATAAAAACCTTCTTCATCCACACAGGCCATCACCCCACCGCCTTGCGCCGGAATGCTTTTGGCCAGGTGCGCCAATTGATAGGCGCCGACCAGGGACAAACTCAGTGCCTTGGCCCGGTCCAGCCTGTCGACCGGCATACCCAGGGCATTGCTCAACACCACGCAGGTCGCCGGCCAGGCATCCGGTGCGGCCAGGTTCACGCGCCACTCCGCCGGTTCAACGCCCTGCCCTGCCAGACACCCGCGTATCAGCGCGCCCAGGCTGGCCGGGTCGGCGGCGAGCAGTCGCCCGGTGACACAAGCGCGCACGACGAGCCCGGGCGCCTGCGTGTCGGTACTGGCCTCGAAGCTGAACACCGCCGCGGTGTCCGGCCGTTCTTCGGCGGGCCGTTCAATCGCGCGCAGGTAGCGCTTGCCAAACTCACCGCTGAAGGTTTCCAGCGCGGTGGCGTAGAGACGCTCCGAGTCGCCGCGCCGGGCAATCCTCAAGGCTTGAACCAAGGCGTTGTAGAAACTCAGCTCCTTTGCGCACAACGAGACGTTCGCGCCCTTGATGCCGTATTTGATCGCCAATTGACCCAACGACGAATTGATCACGGTATTGGGGATCTGCGCCGGGTTGACCTGAAAGGCAAAGCGGTTGTCGTTGGATTCCTTGATCAACTGAATGACGCTGTCGATGGAGCCATTGGCCGTCGCACCGATAAGGGCCGAGCGCACCAGGGTGTCACCGTGGTTGTCATCGTTGACCAGCGCCATCGCCGCCAGCAGCAACAAGGCTTGGCGGTCGAAGTTCTTCAGCTCACGCCCGCCTACCAGCTCGCCAGCGGCCAAGTCCCACGCAGGCCGGGTGCCCCGGTTCAATTCGACGCCGCCGTGCTCGAACTCACCGGGCATTTGCAACATGACCCAATCACGCAGGATCAATCCAACGATAGCGTCGCCCGTCATTTCAAATTACCGAATACCAGAATTGAATTATTCCCGCCAAAAGCGAAAGCGTTGTTGACCACCACATCGACCTTGCCCGCCCGGAACCCCTGGGCAACCACATCAAGAGGGATGTGCGGGTCCTGCTCGGTGACATTGATCGTCGGCGGCAGCCCCTCGCTCAACGCCAGCATGCAGGCAATCGCGCCAAAGCCGGCCGCGGCGCCCATGCTGTGGCCCATCATGGACTTGATCGAACTCACCGGCGGCGGCGACGCGCCGAAGACCGCTTCGATGGCCTGGTATTCGTTGCTGTCATTGGCCACGGTGCCAGTACCGTGGGCACAGATATACCCCACCTCAGCCGGCGCCACTGCCGCCTTGGCCAACGCGGCCTGCAGACACTCGCCGACACGCTGGTGATTGAGCCTGACCATATGGTCGGCATCGCAGTTCATCGAAAACCCCAGCACTTCCCCATAGATCGGCGCGCCCCGACGCAGCGCCCGCTCGTAATCCTCAAGCACCAGGGCACTGCCACCTTCGGCGGTCAGCACGCCTTTACGCCCGGTATTGAACGGCGTGCAGTCTTTGTCGGTCATGCTGCCCAAGCGATGGAAGGTGGCGAAGGTGGCCTTGTAGACCGCGTCACTGCCACCGCACACGGCAATATCGCAGTCCCCGGCCTGGATAGCCTCGTAGCCAAAGATCAGCGCGGTGTTGCTGGCCGAGCAGGCGTTGCCGATGGTGAGTGACTCACCGGTCGAACCGATTGACCTGAGCACATCACGGCTGATTTCAGAGGCAAACACCGGGTCGACTGACGGCTGTGGGTCCGACTGGGGGTCGGCCATGGCCGTCACCATGCTGTCGATCCGATCAGACTCGCCATAGGTGGTGCCGAAATAACAATTGACGCGCTGGCCGCGAATTGCGGCGCGCTCGATACCCGCGTCGGCCAGCGCCAGTTCAGTGGCGGCAAGGGCAAAATGGCTGGCAGCCCCGGCGTGCGCGAAGGCGGCAAAATTCGGGATCAAGGGGCCGACCGGCGCTTTCACTTCACAGCCGTATTTGCGCTCGAACCGGTCGGTGTCGATTTTGCAAAGCGGCGCCGAGCCATTGACCCCGGCTTTCAACGCCTGGAAAAACGCGGCTTTGCCGATGCCGATCGGACTGACCGGCCCCAGCCCCGTGACCACCACCCTCCTGCCCTTGTCGGCGTTCATCATGCACACTCGGCCGCAGGCAAGGTCTCGTGGATAAACCCGAGAATGGAATCCACACTGATGATCTGCGGCAGATAGGCTTCATCGACGCGCACCTGGAAAGCCCCCTCGATCCCCGCCAGGATTTCTATGCCTGACATTGAATCGGCACCATACGCCTCGACAAAGTTTTCGTGGTTGCGAATCTCCTCGGCATTGACCCCCAATACCTTGGCGACGATCTGCTTGATTTTTGCTTCATGCACAGTGTTCATAAACGCTCCTTTTAAATAACCGAGTCAGATAACAAACGGGATAACTTTGAAACTATCGAACTGGTACTGCCTGTAGGCGGCACCGAAATACCCCAGCAGCATTTTCTCCTCTTGACTCACGCGCTTGAGAATCAACGCAAGTGCCAAAAAAAAGATGACCAGTGCCGCGTAGATACTCGTGTACAAGGCAAAGCCGGTCACGATCAGCAACGTGCCCAGATACGCCGGATGCCGGATATATTTGAAGGCGCCGACCTTGACCAACTGATGATCGGCAAGGACCCGCAGCGAGTGGGAAAAGTGCCGCCCCAGGACGATCTTTCCATGGGCACGCAAACCGATCCCACCGGCAATCAGCAACGAGCCGACAAGGTGCAACAGCACATCGCTGCGCATCAGCAACTGCAACAACATGACGATCGATATGGCACAGGACACCATGAAGCCGCTCTTGATGCCTTTATCGAAGGTGCTGTCGCTGTCGGTTTCCTGGAGAAAATACAGCTCTGCCAGCAGCAGGACACTGGCCATGATGATTGGCACCACGAATGTCAGGCCGGCGTAATACACGAGGACCGCCGATGCACATGCCAACGGCGTCAGCAGGCTTAACGCCACATCAACCCTGAGCGTTTTCAAAGTAGTCTCCTATCAACGCCGACACCCTGAGCGGGGTCTGGATCACGTCTACACCGCTTTCGATGTGCCAAGGGCAGACAAACAGATCATTGAAGCGCGCCCATGGAAACAGCTTGCGCCCGCGCCTGAACCGGTCCATGAACGTCAGCACTTTGTAGACCTTGGCCAACCCGCGCACACTGACCGAACGTAACCGGGCACTGCGCGCCAGTGGTTGCAAGCGGGCATACACTTCGCCCACCAGATCGTTGTACGTCACCGTGCGGTCACTGAGCAGGTAATACGTGTGCAGTGCCGGGTCAGGCACGCGCACCAACCATTGGATAATGCAGGTGGCAATACTCTCCACCCCAATCACATGCAGGGCCGGAAGTTGGCCGGTGACCTTCGGCAGCAGCTTCAACCGGCACATCGAAATCATCGGCAGCAGGTTCTTGTCATGCCGCCCCAGTACCGTCGGCACGCGCAATATCACGCCCTGCACTTTGTCGCTATTGAGGTGAATCACCTGCTCGGCCGCGTACTTGTCATCGGCGTAGGCATCCACTCGTTGCTCTGGGTTGTGGGCTTTGACGCTGCTCAAATGAAAGAATGGTTTCTTGCCCGTGGCACCGGGTTTGATCGCGGCCAGTATCTGCTCGGTAAGGGCTTTGTTACTGGCGCCCGCCGTGCCCAGGCGGCTAAGCCCGATGCCGGTGCAATTGACAATGCAATCACTCTCGTCGACCAGCTTATCGAATGCCGGCGAGCCGATTTCGCACGCCGTGTACCCCGCCCTGGGCGAACGCGAATGGCGGATAACGTCAATCCCCGGCAATGGGTCAAGGCGTTCGTAGACCCCTCGTCCGATAAACCCACTGGCGCCTAACAGCAGTATCTTCTTCACGTGCACGCAATCCCTTTCATGGGGTTAAGGTTTCGACCGTGAAACACCCTGAGCGATAAACCGTATGCGCCTGCATACCCTGCTTTTGCAGGCGCTGGCGCACCGATCGCAGGAACATGCCGTGGGACACGACGACCACGGTCTTGCCCGCCTCGGTGCTGGCGGCATAGAGCTCGTCGGCGACCGCGGCCGCTCGACGGTACTCGTCCTTGCGGGAGGCCGCGCCCAATGAAATGCCCAGCAGCCAGGCCACCCGATGCAGGGCGAACCATTGCCGCAAGCCCATCGTCACCCAGGGAATGGCGCTCAAGCGCAGGTCGTACTCGTGCAAGCGGCTGTCCCGCTGGACACGCTGCGCATCGAACAACCGGCACGCCGTGGCATAGGCCCGGTTGACGGGTGAAGACAAGATGGTGGCCTCGGCGCTCAATAGCGGCTGCGACAACGGCGTACGGTTCAAGAAGCCGCTGATTTCGTCTTCTTCGATCAGGGCGGTGTGGTTGTATTCATCCAGGCGGACTTTGGCCAGTGCGGCACCGCAGCGCGAATAGTCGACCTTGGGTGAGGCATGGCGAATCAGATAAATCACAGCAGGTACACCCCCGTCACGATGGCGTTACCGACCAGGAACAGAAACGGCGTATCCCAGGTGTGCGGGGATTTGGCTTCCGTCAGCGTCAGTGCAAGTGGGAACACGGCGCAGAGCAGGAAAAACTGTCCCGCTGAAAAGTACTGCTCGAATGCCACGCAAAACACCATCGACATCACAAACACAGTGGCCGAGCCTTCAAGGGTTCGCTTGAATTTCTTATCGACAAAAAAGCCTTTCGCAACGTACTCGTGCTTACCAAAACGGACACCCACCGGCTCTGCCAGCCCGTCACCGAAGGTGGTGGCCAGGATCGTGATGTATATCAACTCCACCGGTACCCCGAGCGCCAACCAGCAATACTGGGTCACCCACAGCACGAACAACCCCGCCACGGTCTGGCTCACCAACCAGGAAAGGGTGTGCGGCGAGTCTTCCGGGCGATCAATACTGGCAAACATATGTTGGGCGGTGAGGGACCGACGGCGAGACCACCCACACATCGCCAGGAACAGGATGGCGGTCGACACCATCGACAGGAGCAAGCGCTCATGGGTGCTTTGAATATTGAACAAGGCGAAAAACAGGCTGGGCAGCAGGAACATCGCAAAGTGCCCGACTTTTCGTGTGTAGTTCACCCGCACGCCTCGGTTGAGCACCAACAGTCCCAGGCCTTTACACAACACAAAATAGAAAAGCACGATGCCCAACAGAGCCGAAGCCACCTGAACCATTTCATTACCACTTCGTTGACGGATTAAACAGCGGACGCAGGCGCCCGCTGGCATTGGAGAACCGACGGCGGTCTCAGATCACGCTGCGCAGGGCTGTAATGCAGTAATCCACATCGGCCACCGTGTGGTTGTACGTCAGGCACAGCCTGATCCGGGACTGATGGTTGGGTACGAAGGGCGGCACAAACAGCGACCCCATGATGCCTTGGTCAACCAGCTCGGCATTGACCCGTGCGGCCTCCATCGGGTCCTTGAACACCACGGGAATCACCGCCGTCCGCGAGCTGAGTTTGTCCACGCCCAGGGCGCTCAGTTGTTCGTGGGTGTAGCGTGTCAGTTCAGCCAGTGCCTGGCGGCGTTCGGCGCCCTGCGTGGCATTGATCTCAAGCGCGGTGCACGATGCCGAAGCGACACCCGGCGACACCGAGCGCGAAGCGTTATAGGTCGGGCAACGGAACCGCACCCGTTCGGCGAACGCCTCGTCCTTGAACACCACGAACCCACCGGAAGAGCCGAACGCCTTGCTCATGGTGCCGACAATGTAGTCAACCTGCGCGGCGACCCCCGCCGACTCACAGGCGCCCTGACCGGAGTCGCCCAACATCCCCACGCCGTGTGCATCGTCGATGTAGATTTCGAGTTGCGGATGCACCTGCTTCAACGCCACGATGGCGGCAAGATCGGCCACATCCCCGTCGGCGGAGAACACGCCGTCGCTGATGATCAGGATTTTCTTGTCCTGGTTGAGCTGCACCAACTGCCCGAGCATCTCCACGTCGCCGTGGCTGTAGGCCCTGAACGGGCAACCCGATAGCTTCACGCCGTCCCAGATCGAGACATGGGACAGCTTGTCCAGCAAAATCAGATCGGCACGCTCAGCGGCCAAGGGGATCACCCCGAAGTTCGCTTGGTACGACGTGGTAAACATCAGCGTGGTGCGACCACCGAACAAATCACGGTAACGGTTTTGCAAGCGCTCGTGGTACTCAGTAAAACCACTGAAAATCATCGGCCCGCCGATGTTCGAACCGTACTCGCGAATGGCCGCGATGGCCGACTCTTTCATACGTTCGTTATTGGACAAACCCAAGTAATCACACGACGCAAAGTTCAACAGCGTGCGCCCGTCGGCGAGGGTCATGTCGCGACCACAGGCCGAACGCACTTTAGGGAAGTAGGTGTAATAACCCAACTCTTTCGATTTGAAGGCGACGTCATCTATGCGCATAACACTCTCATTCAGCCGGCGTGGCATATCTATAAATTCGATAAGCGCGTTCATGGCAAACACCCTCTTGAGTCAGGTGGCGCATGGTGCGCAGTACCATGATGTTATCTTCGAGCATCCAGGACACACTGATGCGTCCGCGTCCGACCACACTTAATGCAATCGCGGATAACTTCAGCGTGAGCGCAACCGACAATCCCTTGCGTTGATAAGCCGGCGCGACACCGGTGAAAAACGCCCGGCCATATAACCCCTGTTGATTCAAGGCGGGTGCAAACATAGTGAAACCGACCACTTCACCGTGCCGCTCGGCGATCAACGCAGAAATATTATTGATATTGCGCGCCGCCACTTCAAACTGCCCTTTCGACGCCGGGCTATAACCCCAGTTGCGTTCCCAGGCGCGGTTATAACAGTCGGCCAATTGCTGACTCTTGGCGACCAGCTCATCCTGGCCACAATGAACAAACTGGATATCGGCCAATCGTTGCGTGAGTTTGTCTTCCAAGGCCTGGTATTGATAACCCTGGGCAGGCGGTTCAAAGACAATCTCGATCAGGTCTTTTTCTTTGTGGAAACCCGCCTCGGTCATTGCATCCGCGAGTGCCAGCGTATTGGCGGGCAATGAAAACACATTAAAGTCGGACTCGAACGTACGCAGCCCGCGCTCAATCAGGAATGAATTGTGGAGGGGGCCGACCAACTCAGTCACCTGCCGGGGCAACAACCGCGAGCTGTTTATATAGTCGATTGAACTGTGCATCAGCGCCTGCAAGGCGCTTGCCTGGGGTAACGCGATCAGGGTTGAAAAATAGGCAGTGCCCACCCCATTGATCGTGGCGCGCCGATCGAAATGCACAATGCAAAAGGCAACGAGGTTACCGTGTTCGTCTTGCCACGCCACCGGGATGTTATGTTCGGTGGCCGAATGCTCGCAGGCTGCTATCACGCGCTGTTCAATCTGTTGCTGCGTGCGCCCCACCACCGACACCTGCTGGTCCAGATGCTGCAAGGCATACCAGTCGCACGCGGCCAAACCTATGACTCTGCTCATCGATATTCTCGTCCCACCTGCGTGGCATGGGTGTTCAGGCGGCCAGGCATAAGGCACGGGTGGTTTGGTCGTCGATCTCAATCCAGAAAGGCACAACGCTCTGGTTATCGATCAGGTGTGGCGGTGAAATCCGGCGGGTATTGACGCCCATCCGCTTGAGCAAACGTTCATTGCCTACCGCACTGAACGCGATCAATCGAAAAGCGCCCTTGGAGCGCGCAACATCAATGACTTCCCGAACCAGCGTTACTGTATTTTTCCAAGCTTGCGCGGCGGTTAATACCTGGCCCTTGGGCTGGCTGATGGCAAACCGGGAAAGCTCCCAGATACCCGGCGAAAAAGGCGGGGAACTTGCACCCATCAGATGCGGAAAAACTTCCCCCAACAAATACGGCCCATTAGTGGGAAGCAGTCGGGCACAACCAAATATTTCGCGATCACGATCACAGGCCACTACATAGACAGTATCTGGACGATCAAACGCATCCAGTTCAATACCCTCCTCGCAATGTAACGGCCAACCCAATGTTTTAACGAATACTTCGTACCGATAGTTAGCCAACGCGCGTGCCATCCCTGGCAAAAGTTCGCCAACCGTCCCTGTTATTGCCGTAAGCATGCCAACTACCCAGCCAGCCAATATGATTAAGCAAGTACAACAAACCCATCACTGTGTGAGTAGCTGCCCAAATGGGCAGGTCGATCGAAGCCCTCGCCGCCTAGGCAGAACTTATGGGTCAAAAACCGACTTTCTAGTACTGCCGTACTAATAAATAATCAAGCTTAATGCGCCGACTACTGACTTCATTTCACCTGCGTCCCACGTCGAATGCGGTGTTGCCGACTTTTTCAGGCAACTCGATACCCCGCAACCGCACGCCCTTCATCGCCCGCAGAGCCTGTATAATCCGCTCCCGCCTCCCAGCATCAGGGGCGTTGACCACGGAAGGTATTATTGGTGAAAGAATGGCGCGAAACATTAATAGAGGCCGTGTCCGACTGCGCGACCGAACATGAACTCTTCAATAAACTGCACACGATAACGTCCAACTTAGGCTTCGAATTCTGCTCTTATGGATTAAAAGTTCCATTGCCGTCGAGCGCTTCGCAATATGTACTGATTTCCAACTACCCCCGCTCGTGGGAACAGAAGTACGTCAGCGAAAACTACTTCTCCCAAGACCCCACTGTCGCCCATGGCCTGACCCGCTCCATCCCGCTGCACTGGTCCGCCGCCCAACAGCAGCAACACCTGGCCTTCTGGGAGGAAGCGCGCCATTACCAGCTTAATCATGGTTGGTGCTTGTCGTCGCAACGCGGCCCTAACGCGATTGGATTGCTCTCGGTGTCGCGCTCCAGTGAATACATCTCGACCACGGAACTCGAGCACATCGAGAACAAGTTGATCTGGCTGACGCAGTTGGCACACGAATCGATGACGCGCTTCTTTTCCGAAAAGTGCTTGCCAGACATCCACCGCGCCCTGACCGCACGGGAAAAAGAGACCTTGAGGTGGACGGCCCTGGGCAAAACCTATGTCGAGATCAGCATGATCCTCAACATCGACACACGGACCGTGAAGTTTCATCTGGTCAACGCCATGCGCAAACTCCAGGCCAGCAACAAAGCAGAAGCGGCCGTCAAAGCCTCCTTGCTGGGGTTACTTTTTTAGCCCTGCTGGTACTCGCGCGGCGTACAGCCGAACTCGCGGCGAAACACCGTGTGCAGGTACTGCGCCGACTTGAAGCCACACTTGGCGGCAATATCGGCAATCGCCAGTTCGTGGCTTTCCAGGCCCTTGGCGGCGGCCGCGAGTTTGAAGCGCAGGATCTCGTCATGCACGCTGCAACCACGCGCCTTGCGAAAATGCGCTTCCAGGGATGAGCGCGACACACCGACATAGGCCGCCACCTGCGCGGTCTTGATGCCTTGGCAGGCGTACTGCCGGATAAACAGCAGCGCCTGCATCACATACGGATTACCCAAGGGTTGATGCACGCTGGAAGCCTGCACATTGATCGCCTCCGGCGGTACCAGAATCTGCGTGCCCGCGCAGGGTTTGCCGTGCAGCATCTGATGCAACAGCGCGGCGGCCGTACGCCCCATGGTCTCGGTGCCCTGGATCACCGAACTGAGCGGCACCCGCGTCAGGGTGCGGGTCAGCGGATCGTTGTCGATGCCGATCAACGCCACCTCCTCCGGCACCGCGATCCCGGCCGTGAGGCAGGCCTGCAGCAACTGCCGCGCGCGGGCGTCGGTGACGGCGATGATGCCAATCGGTTTGGGCAGGCTGTGCAGCCAGGCGATCTGCTGTTCCACCGCGCTGTCCCACAACGGCGCACTGGTCCCCAGGCCACGATAGACCTCGACGTGCAGGCCATCGCGTTGCAGCAGGCGGCGAAAGGCTTTTTCGCGCTCCTGGGCCCAGCGATTGGCCTGGGCTTCGGGCAGGCTGAAACAGGCAAAGCGGGTCAACCCGGCCTCGATCAAATGCTCATAGGCCAGCTTCATCAAGGCATGGTTATCGGTGGCGACGTAGGGAATGCCCTTGGGGTAGGCGCGCGCATCTTCATAAGAGCCGCCCACGGCCACCACCGGCAGTTTGCAATCGGCCAATGCCTCGCCGATCAGCGGGTCATCGAAATCGGCAATGATGCCGTCACCCTGCCAGCGCTCGATGCCGCGCAGGCGACAGAGGAAATCCTCTTCCAGGAACAAATCCCAGGACGCGCGCGTGCTGCTCAGGTAGTTGCCGATGCCGGCGATGATGCCACGGTCGTAGATTTTGCTGCCGTTGAACAACAGGGCGATGCGGTGGACGGGCGGTAGGGTTTTCATTGTTTTTATCCGGGGGCCAGTGGTAACAGACTAGCCCTCGCCACTCAAAATCGCACTACACCTTGGTGATTTTCATAATCAGCAGCCCAGGTGCCGTTGCTAGTATCCAGACATCGCCAAGAACAATAAGGAACACGCCCATGCCGTACTTCCCCGGTGTCGATCAGGTGCGCTTCGAAGGCCCTGCCAGCGACTCTCCCCTCGCCTTCCGCCATTACGACGCAAACAAGCTGATCCTCGGCAAACCGATGCGCGAGCACCTGCGCATGGCCGCCTGTTACTGGCACACCTTTGTGTGGCCGGGGGCGGATATGTTTGGCATGGGCACCTTCAAGCGCCCGTGGCAACGCAGCGGTGAGCCGATGGAAGTGGCCATCGGCAAGGCTGACGCGGCCTTTGAGTTTTTCTCCAAGCTGGGCATCGACTACTACAGCTTCCACGACACCGATGTGGCGCCGGAAGGCAGCTCGCTCAAGGAGTACCGCAACCACTTCGCGCAGATGGTCGACCACCTGGAGCGCCATCAGGAACAAACCGGTATCAAGCTGCTGTGGGGCACCGCCAATTGCTTCAGCAACCCGCGCTTTGCCGCTGGCGCAGCGAGCAACCCCGACCCTGAAGTGTTTGCCTACGCTGCCGCCCAGGTGTTCAGCGCGATGAACGCTACCCTGCGGCTCAAGGGTGCCAACTACGTACTCTGGGGCGGCCGTGAAGGGTATGAAACCCTGCTCAACACCGACCTCAAGCGCGAGCGCGAACAGCTCGGGCGCTTTATGCGCATGGTGGTGGAGCACAAGCACAAGATCGGCTTCAAGGGCGACCTGCTGATCGAGCCCAAGCCCCAGGAGCCGACCAAGCACCAATACGATTACGACAGCGCCACGGTGTTCGGCTTTTTGCATGAGTACGGGCTGGAACATGAGATCAAGGTGAATATCGAGGCCAACCACGCGACCCTGGCCGGGCACAGTTTTCATCATGAGATCGCCACCGCCGTGTCCCTGGGGATCTTCGGCAGCATCGACGCCAACCGCGGCGACCCGCAGAACGGTTGGGACACTGACCAGTTCCCCAATAGCGTCGAGGAAATGACCCTGGCCACGTATGAAATCCTCAAGGCTGGCGGGTTCAAGAATGGCGGCTATAACTTTGACTCCAAGGTGCGCCGCCAGAGCCTGGACGAGGTGGACTTGTTCCACGGGCATGTCGCCGCCATGGATGTACTCGCCCTGGCGCTGGAACGTGCGGCGGCCATGGTGCAGAACGACCAGTTGCAGCAGTTCAAGGACCAGCGTTATGCGGGCTGGCAGCAGCCACTGGGCCAAGCCGTGCTGGCCGGTGAGTTCAGCCTGGAGTCGCTGGCCGAACATGCGTTTGCCCATGAACTGAACCCACAGGCCGTGAGTGGTCGGCAAGAGATGCTGGAGGGAGTGGTCAACCGGTTTATTTATCGGTGACATTTGCGCGACAAATCTGTGCACGGAGCGTCGAAGGACGCTCTACAGTTCTACCCGCATCACGCTGTGTCTTTCCAACAACAATAAAAGGACGCACCACCATGAAGTCATTCAAACGTACCCTGCTCGCCACCGCCCTGGCCCTGCTCGCCCTGCCGGTGATGGCTGACTCTGCCCACCCGAAAATCGGTTTTTCCATCGACGACCTGCGCCTGGAGCGCTGGTCCCGTGACCGTGACTACTTCGTTGCCGCGGCGGAAAAACTCGATGCCAAGGTCTTCGTGCAGTCTGCCGATGCCAATGAGCAGAAGCAGATTTCCCAGATCGAAAACCTGATCTCCCGTGGCGTCGACGTGATCGTGATCGTGCCGTTCAACGCCACCGTGTTGACCAACGCCGTGGCCGAGGCCAAGAAAGCCGGGATCAAGGTGGTGTCCTATGACCGCCTGATCCTCAACGCCGACATCGACGCGTATATCTCCTTCGATAACGAAAAAGTCGGCGAGATGCAGGCCAGCGGCGTGCTGCAAGCGGCGCCCAAGGGCAATTACTTCCTGCTCGGCGGCGCGCCCACCGACAACAACGCCAAGGTGCTGCGCGAAGGCCAGATGAAAGTGCTGCAACCGGCCATCGACAAGGGCGACATCAAGATTGTCGGCCAGCAGTGGGTCAAGGAATGGAACCCTACCGAAGCCCTGAGCATCGTCGAAAACGCCCTGACCCGGAACAACAACAAGATCGACGCCATCGTCGCCTCCAACGACGCTACCGCCGGCGGTGCGATCCAGGCCCTGGCCGCGCAGAAGCTGGCGGGCAAGGTGCCGATCTCGGGCCAGGACGCCGACCTCGCGGCGGTCAAGCGCGTGATCGACGGCACCCAGACCATGACCGTGTACAAGCCGCTCAAGCTGATCGCCACCGAAGCCGCCAAGCTCTCGGTGCAGTTGGCGCGTAACGAGAAACCGACGTACAGCTCGCAGTACGACAATGGCAGCAAGAAAGTCGACACCATCCTGCTCACCCCGACCCCGCTGACCAAGGCGAATATCGACCTGTTGGAAAAGGACGGGTTCTATACCAAAGAGCAGATTGGCCAGTAGGAGCGGGCTTGCCCGCGAAAAACGTCAACGATAACGCGGGCATTGAGGATGAACGCGGTGTCCTCGGGTTCTTCGCGAGCAAGCTCGCTCCTACGGGAACCCGCGTTTCTTCGGCCTTTTGTGTGAGCCATGGTCATGTCCGACTACCTGCTGCAAATGAACGGCATCGTCAAAACCTTTGGCGGTGTCCACGCGCTGAACGGCATCGATATCAAGGTGCGGCCGGGGGAATGTGTCGGCCTGTGCGGTGAGAACGGTGCCGGCAAGTCGACCTTGATGAAGGTGCTGTCGGCCGTCTATCCGCACGGCACCTGGGAGGGTGAAATCCTCTGGGACGGGCAACCGCTCAAGGCCCAGTCCATCAGCGAAACCGAGGCCGCCGGTATCGTCATCATCCACCAGGAACTGACCCTGGTACCCGACCTGTCGGTGGCCGAGAACATCTTCATGGGCCACGAGCTGACCTTGCCCGGCGGGCGCATGAACTACCCGGCGATGCTGCACCGCGCCGAAGCGTTGATGCGCGAACTCAAGGTGCCGGACATGAACGTCGCGCTGCCGGTGTCGCAGTACGGCGGCGGCTACCAGCAACTGGTGGAAATCGCCAAGGCCCTGAACAAAAAGGCGCGCTTGTTGATCCTCGACGAGCCCTCTTCGGCCCTGACCCGCTCTGAGATCGAGGTGCTGCTCGACATTATCCGCGACCTCAAGGCCAAGGGCGTGGCCTGCGTGTACATCTCCCACAAACTCGATGAAGTGGCGGCGGTGTGCGACACCATCTCAGTGATTCGCGACGGCAAACACATCGCGACCACCGCCATGGCCGATATGGATATCCCGCGCATCATCACGCAGATGGTCGGACGCGAGATGAGCAACCTCTACCCCACCGAGCCCCATGCCGTGGGCGAGGTGATCTTCGAGGCGCGCCACGTGACTTGCTATGACGTCGACAACCCCAAGCGCAAACGCGTCGACGATATTTCCTTCGTGCTCAAGCGCGGCGAAATCCTCGGCATCGCCGGCTTGGTGGGCGCCGGGCGCACGGAGCTGGTGTCGGCGCTGTTCGGCGCCTACCCCGGCCGCTACAGCGCCGAGGTGTGGCTGGACGGCCAACTGATCGACACGCGCACGCCGCTTAAATCGATCCGCGCCGGGCTGTGCATGGTGCCCGAGGACCGCAAGCGCCAAGGCATCATTCCCGACCTGGGCGTGGGCCAGAACATCACCCTGGCGGTGCTCGA
The DNA here is from genome assembly GCF_042015035.1 of Pseudomonas gorinensis. Lineage (NCBI taxonomy): Bacteria > Pseudomonadati > Pseudomonadota > Gammaproteobacteria > Pseudomonadales > Pseudomonadaceae > Pseudomonas > Pseudomonas gorinensis. Next base: position 2,924,420 of record NZ_CP167125.1, on the reverse strand, counting down.
CACCTATGCGCACCTGACCCGTATCGACGCCGAGGCCGAACTGGGCAGCATCGACCAACAGATCGCGCGCATGCACCTCAAGACGGCCAGCCCGTTCTTGCCGATCACCAGCCTGTCCGGCGGCAACCAGCAAAAAGCCGTGCTGGCGAAAATGCTGATGGCCAAGCCCAAGGTGCTGATCCTCGACGAGCCCACACGCGGGGTGGATGTAGGGGCCAAGTATGAGATCTACAAACTGATGGGCGCGCTGGCGGCCGAAGGTGTATCGATCATCATGGTCTCGTCGGAGCTGGCCGAAGTACTCGGCGTGTCCAACCGCGTGCTGGTGATCGGCGACGGCCAGTTGCGGGGCGACTTCATCAACGAGGGGCTCACCCAGGAACAGGTGCTCGCCGCCGCGCTCAGCCAAAACAATAATAACGATCGGAAAACCGCGTAGATGAATCAGGTCAAACAGCTGTTTACCCGCTACAAAATGCTCGCCCTGGTGATCGCCGTGGCGTTTATCTGGCTGTTTTTCAGCTGGCAGACCGAGGGCGGTTTCCTCACTCCGCGCAACCTGTCCAACCTGCTGCGTCAGATGTCGATCACCGGGATCCTGGCCTGCGGCATGGTGCTGGTGATCATCAGCGGGGAGATCGATTTGTCGGTGGGCTCATTGCTCGGCTTGCTCGGCGGGCTCGCGGCGATCCTGGATGTGGTCTATCACATGCCGTTGCTGGCCAACCTCAGCCTGGTGGCGCTGTGTGGCTTGATGATCGGTTTGGCCAACGGCTACATGACCGCCTACCTGCGCATCCCGTCGTTTATCGTTGGCCTGGGTGGCATGTTGGCGTTTCGCGGGATTCTGCTGGGGATTACCGGCGGCACCACCATTGCGCCGGTGTCGCCATCGCTGGTGTATGTGGGCCAGGGGTATTTGCCGCATTCGGTGGGGCTTGGCCTTGGGGTCCTGCTGTTTGCCCTGACCCTGTTCTTGACCTGGAAACAACGGCGCAACCGCGCACTGCACGGGTTGGCCGCGCACTCGCTGGTGCGGGACGTACTGCGCGTGGTGGTGATCGGCGCGGTGCTGGCTGGGTTCGTCACCACCCTCAACAGCTACGACGGCATTCCCGTGCCGGTGCTGCTGTTGCTGGTGCTGCTTGGCGTGTTCAGCTACGTCACCAGCCAGACCGTGTTCGGCCGCCGCGTGTATGCGGTGGGCAGCAACATGGAAGCCACGCGCCTGTCAGGTATCAATGTGCAGGCGGTGAAACTGTGGATCTTCGGGATCATGGGCGTGATGTGCGCCCTCGCCGGCCTGGTCAACACCGCGCGCCTCGCGGCGGGCTCACCGTCGGCGGGCAATATGGGCGAACTCGACGCCATCGCTGCGTGCTTCATCGGCGGTACATCCATGCGCGGCGGCTCGGGCACGGTGTATGGCGCCCTGCTCGGGGCGCTGGTGATCACCAGCCTGGATAACGGCATGTCGATGCTGGATGTGGACAGTTATTGGCAGATGATTGTGAAGGGCAGCATCCTGGTGCTGGCGGTGTGGGTGGATGTGAGTACCCGCACAGGTCGGCGGTAGGAATGCAGGATAAATGTGGGAGGAGGCTTGCCCCCTCCCACATTGACCGCCTCAAACTGTGGGAGGGGCTTGCCCCCGATGGCGGTCGGTCAGTCGACGTCTACAGTGCCAGCAGCTTTCTTGAATGGGGTAACACCAAGATAAAAGAGGTAGGCAATCGCTCCCCACGTCAATAGCTGATGATTGGCCACCCAAAATGCTTCGACCACCTTCAACCCCGTGCGCTCGCGACCCGTTTATCACATTTTTTTGACGTTTTTTTCTCATTCCCGGCTCTACATTCGCCGCGCCTAAACATGCAAATGATTCCTATTGGTTTCGTCTCAATCGACCTCTAGCGGATTTCCCGTGTCGCCATACAAACCCGGAGCGCTCACCGCATGACCACCCGCCTTCCTTCGTTCGTCAAAAAAGCCCTGCTGGCCACCGCCCTGGTCAGCGCCGGGCATGTGTATGCCGCCAGCGAGCCGGTCGGCATCGTGGTCTACAACGCCCAGCATGAAAGCCTCACCAAGGCCTGGGTCGAAGGGTTCACCCAGGAAACCGGGATTCCGGTGACGATCCGCAATGGCGACGACACCGAGATGGGTAACCAGCTCGTGCAGGAAGGCGCGGCCTCTCCGGCGGATGTGTTCCTCACCGAAAACTCCCCGGCCATGGTGCTGGTGGACAACGCAGGCCTGTTCGCGCCGGTCGCGCCGACCACCCTGCAACAGGTGGACGCCGCCTACCGCCCGGCTCATGGCAAATGGGTGGGCATCGCTGCGCGCTCCACCGTGTTCGTGTACAACCCGAGCAAACTGAAAGAGGGCGACCTGCCTAAATCCCTGCTGGACCTGGCTTCGCCAAGCTGGAAAGGCCGCTGGGCCGCTTCACCGGCCGGTGCCGACTTCCAGGCCATCGTCGCCGCCGTGCTTGAACTCAAGGGCGAAGCCGCGACCCTCGACTGGCTCAAGGCAATGAAGGCCAACGCGAGCATCTACCGAGGCAACAGCGCCGTGCTCAAGGCCGTCAACGCCGGCCAGGTCGACAGCGGTGTGATCTATCACTATTACAGCTTCGTCGACCAATCCAAGACCGGTGAAAACAGCAAGAACACCCAGCTGCACTACTTCAAGCACCAGGACCCGGGCGCTTTTGTGAGCATCTCCGGTGCCGGTGTCCTGGCCTCCAGCAAGCATCAGGAACAGGCCCAGGCCTTCTTGAAGTGGATCACCGGCAAAGACGGCCAAGCGGTTCTCAAGGACGGCACTTCGTTCGAATACGCGGTCGGCCAGAACGCCCAGTCCAACCCCAAACTGATGCCACTGGCGCAACTGGATGCACCTAAGGTCGACGCGTCGAAACTCAACAGCAAAAAGGCTGTCGAGCTGATGACCCAGGCCGGACTGCTCTGATTGTTGCCTGAATCGTCGATACCCGGCATCGCCCACGCGCAGCTACGCAAACGCCCCCACGGACTGTTCAAAAGCCGTGGGGGCACGTGGGTCACCAGTTTGTCGGTACTGGTTTCGTTGTTGGCGCTGCTGCCGATTGCGTTTGTGATCGGCGTGTCGTGGCAAATCGGCTGGGCGCAAATCGAAGCGCTGGTATGGCGCCCTCGCGTCGGCGAGTTGCTGACGAACACCGTGCTACTGGTGCTGTTCACCTTGCCGTTGTGCATCGTATTGGGCGTCGCGCTCGCGTGGTTGACCGAGCGCACCGACCTGCCCGGCCGCCGTGCCTGGTCGTTGCTGGCGGTCGCGCCGCTGGCAGTGCCGGCGTTTGTGCACAGTTACGCGTGGGTCAGCCTGGTGCCGTCGATCCATGGACTGCCGGCCGGTGTGCTGGTGTCGGTGATTGCCTATTTCCCGTTTCTGTACCTGCCGGTGGCGGCGACCCTGCGCCGGCTGGACCCTGCGATTGAAGACGTGGCCGAATCCCTGGGCCTCAAGCCCTGGGCGGTGTTCCGGCGGGTGGTGTTGCCGCAGTTGCGCCTGGCGATCTGCGGCGGTGCGCTGTTGGTCGGCCTGCATCTGTTGGCCGAATATGGCCTGTACGCGATGATCCGCTTCGACACCTTCACCACGGCGATTTTCGATCAGTTCAAGTCCACCTTCAACGGCCCGGCGGCCAATATGCTCGCGGCGGTGCTGGCCCTGTGTTGCCTGGCGATGCTCACCGCCGAATCCGCCTCGCGCGGCCATGCACGTTATGCCCGGGTCGGTTCCGGCAGTGCCCGTGAGCAACGCATCGTGCGGCTGAGCGCCGTCACCCGCATGCTCTCCCTCGGCTTGCAAGCCGCAACCTGTGCATTGGCCCTCGGCGTGCCGCTGGTCACCCTGGGCAAATGGCTGGTCGCCGGTGGGCGTGAGGTCTGGCAGTTCAGCGAGCTGCTGCCGGCGCTGGAGCAAACCGTGCTGCTGGGCATTGCCGGTGCGGTGTTGACCACCTGCGCGGCGGTACCGATTGCCTGGCTGTCGATTCGTGCGCCGGGGCGCCTGCAACGCATCCTGGAAAGCTGCAACTACATCACCAGCTCGTTGCCGGGCATTGTCGTGGCGCTGGCGCTGGTCACGGTGACCATCCACTTCGCCCGGCCAATCTACCAGACGACGATCACCGTGCTGCTCGCCTACCTGCTGATGTTCCTGCCACGGGCGCTGGTGAGCCTGCGTGCGGGTATCGCCCAGGCGCCGGTGGAACTGGAAAACATGGCGCGCAGCCTTGGCCGCTCGCCGGGCCGCGCCCTGTGGCTGATCACGATGCGCCTGGCGGCCCCGGCCGCCGCTGCAGGAGCGGCGCTGGTGTTCCTGGCGATCACCAACGAGCTGACCGCCACCCTGTTGCTCGCGCCCAACGGCACGCGCACCCTGGCCACCGGTTTCTGGGCGATGACCAGCGAGATCGACTACGCCGCCGCCGCGCCTTACGCGTTGATCATGATCCTGCTCTCACTGCCGTTGACCGGCCTCCTCTACCACCAATCCAAACGCACGGCCGGCCGATGAACGCCCTCGAACTCACTGCTCTTTGCAAAACCTTCGGCACCCAAGCAGCCTTGGCCGACGTCAGCCTGGCGGTGCCCAACGGCAGCCGCACGGTGATCGTCGGGCCTTCCGGCTCCGGCAAGACCACCTTGCTGCGGATGATTGCCGGCTTTGAATTCCCCGACAGCGGCAGCCTGACCCTGAACGGCCAGGTGCTGGTCGACGACATCCACGCCGTGCCGGCCCACCAGCGCCAGATCGGTTATGTGCCGCAGGATGGTGCGTTGTTCCCGCACATGACTGTCGCCGACAACATTGGCTTCGGCCTCGCGGCCAAGCACGCTGCACGGCACGAACGCATCGCCGAACTGATGGACAGCGTGGCCCTCGACGCCAACATGGCCCGGCGCTGGCCCCACGAGCTGTCCGGCGGCCAACAGCAGCGCGTGGCGCTGGCGCGGGCCTTGGCGCAACAGCCCCGGCTGATGCTGCTGGATGAACCGTTTTCCGCGCTGGACACCGGCCTGCGCTCGGCCATGCGCAAGATGGTGGCGCGGTTGCTGAGTGATGCGAACATCACCACGATCCTGGTCACCCATGATCAGAGTGAGGCGCTGTCGTTCGCCGACCAGTTGGCGGTGATGCGCCAGGGGCGCCTGGTGCAATCGGGGCATCCGATGAACCTTTATCAGTACCCCGTGGACGAACAAACCGCGTTATTTCTCGGCGAAGCCGTGGTCATGCCCGCGCGGATTGAGGCGGGCTGGGCTCACTGTGCGTTGGGTCGCGTGTCGGTCGACAGCCAGGCCAATCATGGTGCGGCACAGATCATGCTGCGCCCGGAGCAACTGCACCTGAGTACCACCGACGAATCCGGCTGCCGTGGCGTGGTCACCGAGCGCGAATTCGGCGGCAATACCTGCACCCTGACCGTGGCGTTGCAACCGGGCGAGGACGCGCCTGGCCAGGCCATCCTGGTGCGCAGCTCGGGCCTGCAAGCGCCAAACATGGGCAGCGTGGTGTATCTCAGCACGGTGGGCATGGCCCATGTGCTGAAAAAACCAGCGGCCCTCAGCCCCCGCTGAGTTTTGCGAGGTATCTACACAACGTTGGCGCGCCCCTGAACAAGCGGGCTTGCCCTAACACCGTTCAGCTAAGGCTTTTTTGTAGGAGCGAGCTTGCTCGCGAAGAACTCACAGGCACCGCGTTCATTCAGGAAGCACGCGTTATCGTTGACGTTTTTCGCGAGCAAGAACTAGGCGTCCCCCTCGCTCCTACAGAAGGCGATGTACGCTTAACTGAAACGGCATTAGGGCAAGCCCGCATGCCGTTCAGCTAAGGCTTTTTTGTAGGAGCGAGCTTGCTCGCGAAGAACTCACAGGCACCGCGTTCATTCAGGAAGCACGCGTTATCGTTGACGTTTTTCGCGAGCAAGCTCGCTCCTACAGAAGGCGATGCATTTGACCGCGTTCCAAGGCTGGATCGAGGTGCTCAGTCCGAGCCCCTATTCAAACGCCTGGCGATTCTCCGGTGTGATCAACTTGAACGGCACCCAGACCACCGTCGACTCCAGCACCTCGCCGCGTACCAGGCGCAGCGCGGTGTCCACTGCGCCGCCGGCCTGGCCTGCGGCGTCCTGAAACACGCTGACCGCCATCTTGCCCTCAGCCATCAATTTCAAACCGTCCGGGGTGCCGTCGATGCCGCCGACCCAGTAGTCCTTGGCCTGCTTGCCGGCCTTTTCCAATCCCATGATCGCGCCGATCGCCATTTCATCGTTATTGGCCGCGATGATCGAAAAATCGACGCCTTGCTTGATCCAGTCAATGACGATCGTGGCAGCCTGGCTACGCTCCCAGTTACCGACTTTTTTCTGGACAACTTTCATATCCGGGTATTTGGCGACGACTTTTTCCACGTCTTCGGTGCGCATCAAGGAGGATGCGTTGGCCGGGTCGCCCACCAGAATCACCACATTGCCTTTGTAACCGGCGCGGCGCGCCAGCTCTTCCATCTGCAACGTCCCTGACTCCAACTCGTTGGAGCCGACAAACGCGGTCTGCGCCGGCCATTTTTCCGGGTTCGGATTGCGGTTGACGAATACCAACGGGATCTTTGCGTCCGTGGCCAACTGCATCATTTGCGCCGCACTTTTGCCGTCAACCATCGCGACGATAATCGCGTCCACCTTGGCGTTGACCAGGTTGCGGAATTGGCGCATCTGCAAATCGATGCTGTCCTGCCCGTTCTCCATAAAGATGTCGACGTTCATGACGCTGGCCTGTTGCTGCACCCCATTGCGCAGCAGGGTCTGGAAGTTGTCGTCGTATTTTGCCATGCCCACACCCAGCAAGGGCGTGGCGGCCTGGGTGGGGCCCGGAATGAACAGCGTCGCCCCCAAGGCGAGCATTAACCATGCTTTCATGTTCTGACTCCCGCGGCTCAAACGCTGAAATGATGGAGCAGCTCGCGCTGCACCTTGGCCATGTCCGACAGCTCGTGGCTGCTGATGGCGGACTGCTCGGCACCGTCTGCCGTCTGCTGGGCCGAATCGTTGATCTGGATGACCATCCGACTGGTTTCCTGCACCGTGGCGCTCTGCTGCTCGGTGGCGGCGGCAATCTGAATATTCATGTCGCGGATACTGTCGACCGAATCGCTCATCGACAGCAGCAAGTCACCGGCACCCGAGGCCAGGGACACGCACTGGCTGGACTGCGCCTGGCTTTCGTTCATCACGTGCACCACCGAGTGAATTTTTTCCTGCATGAGCCCGATCATGTCCTGGATTTCGCTGGTCGAGGTCTGGGTACGGCTGGCCAGGGAACGCACTTCATCGGCCACTACCGCAAAACCACGTCCCTGCTCGCCGGCACGGGCCGCTTCGATCGCCGCATTCAGGGCGAGCAGGTTGGTCTGTTCGGCAATGGTGCGAATGGCGACCACAATGCCCTCGATGTTCTGCCCGTACTTCTGCAACTCATCGGTCACCTGCGTGGCTTTGTTCACCTGGTCAGCCTGCTGGCGGATATTGACGATGGTCTCGGCCACGCGCGCCTGCACCTTGTGGGTGAGCTCACTCGTGTCGTCCACGGCCTGGCGGGTGTCCTGCGCGCGCCGGGCCACCTCTTCGACCGTGCTTTCCATCTGCGTCATGGCCGAGGCTGCCGATTGCAACCGGTCCTTCTGCTCATCCACCACACGGGTGGTCTGTTCGCTGTTCAAGGCGTTGCTGCCGGCGGTCACGGCCAGTGCATCGGCAGAGCTGATCAATTCACGGAAGGTTTTCTGCAGGGCCTTGGTCAGTTCGTTCAGGTACCCCCCCAACTCACCGAACTCATCTTTACGGCTGACATCGAAACTGACCCGCATGTCGCCCGCAGTGAGCGTCTTGAGGACTTCGCGAAACGCCGCCAGCGGACGCCGCAAGCTGAAGGCGACCCAGGTGCCAATCAACACCGCCGCCAGCACCGCAAGCACACACGCGATCAACAGCAAGCTGCGGCTGGTGCCGATGGTGGCATTGGCAGACTGACTGGCCTGGTTGGCCACCTCCAGGGACTGGCTGCCAAACTCGCCAATCCTGTCCAGGGTGGCTTTCAGCGCCGCCTCCACCGCATTGCGTTGCTGCTGCACCTGCGCGGCCAGTTTCGCCTCCACCTGATAAGCCTGGAACAAGCCGTCAGGGGCGGTCAGATCCGTCAGCAGTCGGTTGACCATGACCCCGGCAATCCGCCCGACCCGCGGGTCAATCGCCGTCAGGGCCTGGGCCCGGGTGCTGATCACTTCGTCTTGCAGATTGAGCACACGCTGTAATTTATCAATGGCGGGCGTGACAGCATGGGCCGCGAAGCCATCGTAGGATTTGTTGACTTCCAGCAGCAGCTTTTCCGCTGCGGCAACCTGTTGCGGCTCGCCGACACTGCGCGCATGCGCGATGTAATCACGCAAATAGCTGGTCAACTGCATGGCCTGCGCGCTGCTGTAGCCTTGCAATTTGCGCGTCAGCGCCAACTGCTGCACATGTTGCAAGTGGGACGTCATCAACGCCTGCGCCTGTTCGGCGTAGGCCGCTACCTCTTGGCGCTGCTGCGCCAGGTTCGCCCGCAGCGCTTCATGCTCGCCTGTGTAGGCAACGGTGCTGTCGAGTAACTGATTGAACTGAGCGATGCTCTCGGTAAACGGTCGCTTGCCGTCCTCGATCTGCTTGGGGTCGGTGCTGATCTGAATGGCCAGCAATGCCTGGTTGGCGCGTAGGATATGCACATACAGCTCACTGGCGGCCCGGCTCAAGGGCGCCGACTGGCCGGTAATAATGGTCAAGCGACTGCTGATGGACTGCGTGTTCTGATAGCTGATCCCCGCCATGATCAGCAGTAACAGCACCAACACCGCAAACCCGCCGATCACACGCTGCAATATGGTCATGGCCACCCCTTTTGATTTTTATTCGTTGACCTGAGCGACGACCAGGCGTGCCCCTACGAGTTCGGGATCACTCGTGGTGCTAGTGCCTGTATCGGCCGGGTGGGCTGGGACTTGAGCGGTGAAGACAGGCTGTAACGCGCTCAAAAAAATGTGGGAGGGGGCTTGCCCCCGATAGCGGAGTGACAGTCACTGTATATGTGCCTGATACACCGCCATCGGGGGCAAGCCCCCTCCCACCTACCTGATGAAATCAGGCTGGCTTTTGCACTGGGGTTACTGGCTCAACACCACATCCCGCATCGCCGGAATGTAGCCGTAGTCATAAGACTCCTGCACAAACGAGCGAGCGCCCTTCAACACGATCCTGACCGTCGGCGCTTCGGTCCCGCCGATGCGGTAGTCATCGCCGGTGGTGGGTACGCTGTCGATGAACGACGTCACCAGGCCGTTGGGCATCACGCAGTGAGAGTACGTCTGGAACGGCTGCGAAGGCGGGTTGCCGAGTACCAGCCCCGACGCATTCATCGGTGCATAGGGGCCGAACAGATGATCGCTGACAAAGCCATAGACGCCATCCGGACCCGTCACGCCATCCGCGTAGGTGAACTTGTGGCTGATGGTGAACAGGTAGTACTTGTTGTCCTGGAACACATAGTGCGGGCGCTCGGTCTGGTCATTCACCCCGACGGCAGTCACCAGCGGCGGCAGGATTTCCCACTCGTCACCGTTGAGGTCCTTGGCCACGGCGATGCCGATGCAACCCACCTGGTAGCGGGCGCCGCCCACGTCCTCATGCCCCGGTGGCACCAGTCCCAGCTCGTTCGGGCCCACTTCGTGAGTCCCGCGCTCGCCGGCCACATTGCCTTCGAACACCATGTACAACTTGCCATCGACGGGGTCGATAAAGGGGCTGGGATCGCGAAAGTTCCAGGTCGCGTTCTGTGCTTCGGTTTGGTAGTAGGTGCCATCGGCCTCGAACAACGACTTGACCTGATCAAAGCCCTGGAGGGTGACACCGGTGTCCGAGGTGACAACCTGGCCCCTGACTTTGGCAATCGTGGCACCCGGCGTGACGCAGGTGTAGTACAGGTCGATATCACCGTTGTTATTCAACAGGATCGGCGTGCCCGCCCATTCACGGGTGGTCGGCGAAACCCCTTCGGCCATGACACGGCCGCCGAAGATCCAGTCCTTGCCGGTACGCGAATACCAGTAGCAGATACGCGCATGACCATGGCGGTCTTCCCAATCGCGCTTGATGTCGTAGCGGCCATCGGCGTTGATGAATTGTGGATCATGGGGGCGACGATCGGCGGTCAGGGTGAAGATCACTGACCAGCCATCCACCGATACCACCGTGCCATCGAGTTCACGCAATGGCATGGTGTCCCAGATAAAGACCGTGTCACTCATGACAGGAAAGTCAGGACTCACTAACGGCTGTGTCGTCGTCGGGTCATTTTCATTAACTTTCAGCGCATCGGCCCGTGTCCAGCGAGTGGGTGTGTGATTCGCATGTTTCATGATGATGTCCTTTTGCTGACGCTTAAGTGACAAGCGAAGATTAAATAGCACCTGACAGCCCACAACTTAATGGCGACTGAAAGAGCATATGATAGTTGCATCTGCAAGTGCGAAAACAGGTTTAACATGGAAGCCTGAATATCACAACATGAGGGATTATTTAGATTACAAAGGCCATCACTGTGTTTATATCCTTGATATAAATACAGTGGCACTTGCAATAAATGACAGCTCAGTAGAAAGCGAGCCAATCAATCACCGAACACCCGCGCCGCGGCCTTGGCCCCGGCGTTCTTCTGGGTAAAGCCCTTGGCTTGCGCCGCCGCCTTCAAGGTTTGGGCGTCGTTGGAAGTTGCCGTCCATTGTGTTTTAGGCGACTTCTGATGGGTGATCGGCGGCACACTGTTTGTATCAGTGAACATCCCGCTGCCCTTGTCACCCAACATGCCTTTGTTTTGGCTGCGCTCGCCAAAACAATTACGTTCAGAAAGGATATTGGCATTCTGCGCCAGGGTGAAACCGGTCAAGCCGATGAGTTTGCGTTCTGGATAGGACATGAGTTCCCTCTCTCGATATAAAACGGCTCGGTATAACGAGCCTGTGCATCAAGTTAATCCGTTAACTTGCACACAGTGTTTGGCATGGCTGAAGTTGCCGAGTGTTGGTCGATCAGCGCTTAAACACTGTGTTTATGTACAGTATTCTTGAATCACTGAATCGTCAACCCTTGCGCAGTCAAAAAAATGGGAGGGGGCTTGCCCTAATGCCGTTCAGTTAAGGCTTTTTTGTAGGAGCGAGCTTGCTCGCGAAGAACTTACAGGCGCCGCGTTCATTCAGGAAACACGCGTTATCGTTGACGTTTTTCGCGAGCAAGCTCGCTCCTACAGAAGGCGATGTACGCTTAACTGAATGGCATTAGGGCTTGGCCCCGAGGGTGGTGGGTCAGTCGACATCTCTACGACTGATCCACCGCCATCGGGGGCAAGCCCCCTCCCACATTTGCCCTGCGGTGTTCTTCCAAGCGTTATTTGGACACAGGCATCGCAAACTCCGCACCCTGCTCGATGCTTTCCGACCAGCGCTGCATGATCGACTTCTGCTTGGTGTAGAAGCGCACGCCTTCGGTGCCGTAGGCATGCATGTCGCCAAACAGGCTCTTCTTCCAGCCACCAAACCCGTGCCAGGCCATCGGCACCGGGATCGGTACGTTGATGCCGACCATGCCCACTTCGATACGCCGCGCAAACTCGCGGGCAATGTTGCCGTCGCGGGTAAAGCAGCTGACGCCGTTGCCGAACTCGTGGTCGTTGACCAGCTTCACCGCCTCGGCAAAGTCATTCACGCGCACACAGGCCAGCACCGGGCCGAAGATTTCTTCGCGGTAGATGCTCATCTCTTTGGTCACGTGGTCGAACAAGGTCGCGCCGAGCCAGAAGCCGTTTTCCAGGCCCGCTTCGGTAGGCACATAGTCACGTCCGTCGAGCAGCAGTTGCGCGCCGGCCTGCACGCCTTGTTCGATGTAGCCGCTGATGCGCTCCAGGGCGGCGCGCGAGACGATCGGGCCCATTTCGGCCTTGAGGTCGCGGCCGTCGGTGATGCGCAGTTGCTTGGCTCGTTCGGTCAGGGCGGCGATGACTTTGTCGCCCACATCGCCCACCAGCACCGCGACGGAGATGGCCATGCAGCGTTCGCCGGCACTGCCGTAGGCGGCGCCCATCAGCGCGTCGACGGTTTTCTCGATATCCGCGTCGGGCATTACCACCATGTGGTTCTTTGCGCCGCCCAGGCCCTGGACGCGCTTGCCGTTGCGCGCGCCGGTTTCGTAGATGTATTGGGCGATCGGCGTGGAGCCGACAAAGCTCACGGCCTTGACGTCCGGGTGTGCGATCAGCGCGTCCACCGCTTCCTTGTCGCCCTGCACCACGTTGAATACACCTTTGGGCAGGCCAGCTTCATGCAGCAGCTCGGCCATGAACAGCGAGGCGCTCGGGTCGGTCGGGCTTGGCTTGAGGATGAAGGTGTTGCCCGCCGCGATGGCGATCGGGTACATCCACATCGGCACCATCACCGGGAAGTTGAACGGTGTGACGCCGGCGACCACGCCCAGGGGCTGGCGCATCGTCCAATTGTCCATGCCACGGGAAACCTGGTCGGAGTGTTCGCCCTTGAGCAGGTTGGGAATGCCACAGGCGAATTCGAGGATGTCGATACCACGGTCGACTTCGCCCTGGGCATCGGTGAAGACCTTGCCGTGTTCAGCAACGATGATGCGCGCCAGGTCGTCCTTGCGCTCACGCAGCAGGTGCAGGTATTCGAACAATACGCGGGCGCGGCGGATCGGTGGGGTGTCAGCCCAACGGGTGAACGCGGCTTGCGCGGCGGCGACGGCCTCATCGACCGTCTGCCGGCTGGCCAGGGCGACGCGGCCGGTCACTTCGCCGGTGGCCGGGTTGTAGACGTCCTGATAGCGATCATCGCGGCTGACGCGCTGGTCGTTGATGTAGTGCTCGATTGTTGTAGTCATGGCAGTAGATCCCAGGTGGGTTGCGTTGGGACACACGATAGGCTTTCGGTTTGTTCCAAACCAGAGCAGAATCCAGAACTGATTGTCCTCATAGGCGAACAATAACCCCATGGAAAAATCCGAGATCGAAGGGCTGTGGACCCACATTCACTGGCTCTCAGTGCTGGAGGAACACGGCACCTACACCGCTGCGGCCGCGCGCCTGGGGGTGAGTAAATCCGCGGTCAGCCAGCGTATTTCCGACCTGGAGAAAGCCACCGGCACACGCCTGGTGACGCGCACCACGCGCAGCGTGCGGTTGACCGATGCCGGGTTGTCGTTGACCCGTGAAGTGCGCGGTGCCTATGAGCAAATCGCCCGCAGCTTCTCGTCCGTGCGCGATTCCGCCGGCGAGATTCGTGGCCTGGTGCGCTTGACCGCCCCCGTGGCATTCGCCCGGCAACAGCTGGTGCCGCACCTGTCGGAGTTCCTCCAGCACTACCCGCAGGTGCGTATCCAGCTGGACGTGTCGGACGCCTTGAGCTCGCTGGCCGCCGAAGGCTACGACCTGGCGGTGCGCCACGGTTTCCAGGTACCGGAAACCCATGTGGCCTGGAAGCTGTGCGACACCACCTCAGTGCTGGTTGCCAGCCGTGACTACCTGCAACGCCACGGTGAACCGCGCGCGCCCGCCGACCTCAGCGCACACAACTGCCTCTATTACCCGCGCGGCACCGACCAACCGGCCTGGACCTTCGAGCGCGGCAGCAGGAAAGTCGAACGGGTCACCGTGCCCATCGCCGGCAGCTTCTCCACCAACAACAGCGAAGCCTTGCGCGACGCGGCGCTCAACCACCTGGGCATCGCCCTGCTCCCGGACTTCAGCGCCCACGCCGCCCTGGCCGGCGGCAAACTGGTGCAGGTGCTCAAGGACTGGACGCTCAAGGGCGCGTTTGCCGATGAGATCTACCTGATTCGGCCCTACTCGCCCCATGTACCCAAGTCGGTGAGTGCGCTGGTGGGTTACCTCAAGGAAAAACTCTCTAGCGGCTTTCGTTTCCTCGGTTAGCGCACGCCGGCTCAGTGGCCTCTTGATCGCATCCGTGCGCACCCCGCAGCATTGCGGGCAACGCTGCACACAACGGGTTTAAAGGCCAATAACGCAGGTCCCTTTAGTTGCTGGACGCTCCCGAAACAACTCCACGGTTCGAGCATGCCCGCATTAAACGGAATCATTCTCGACAAATACAACGTGGAACAACGCTATATAGCGAACGGCAATAATTCATCCCCGAAAACAACACGCTTCGCGCACTTGAACATCAATGACTCATTCAAGACAAACACGTTTGACGGGTTATTGGCGTCATTCAAAACACCATGCAACTCGTTGTATTCAATATATAAATCCCATCACATAAAACCCGTCTCGACCAGCCTTCAGTCCCGTTTTAAAACGCTGTCGCCCGACAAACTTGCAAAAAAACCACAACCGACTAAGTTCATCCATACCATGAAGGCAATCAGCCATTGCCCGTATAAACAGCCATCCAGGCGAGGAATTTTATTGCTCTGAAAACCGACCAGACGCAGCGTTAACACAAGACACGGAATTTAAGTCTTAACACTCAAAAGGGATGCTTTGATGAAGCGCAGCCGGTGGTATCGTGCGTTCTCGAAAAAGGGGCCAGTTGAACATTTCTGGCTGTCATTGCTGTGCTTTTCGGGGCTGGTCATCGCCAGCTTCCTGTTGTTCGAACAACAGATCCAAGACGTCCTGATACACCTCAACCTCTATCAGCCGACGACCCCCACGCAAACATTCAACCTGGCGCTGCTGCTGATTGCCCTGCTCGCGCTGGACGTGGTGCTGCCCGTACCGTCGAGCCTGGTGGCGCTGCTGGCGGTGGCGATGCTGGGCAGCCTGGGCGGTTACCTGGTGATTTTCATTGGCCTGTGCCTCGGTGCCGGGTTGGGGTACGCCCTGGGGGCCGGGTATTTTCGCCTGCTGTCAGGCCGCCTGGGCCTGCATCAGCGCCAACCGGGGCAGTTGGCGTATCGCTTGGGCACACTCTCGCTGATTTGCCTGCGTGGCGTACCGGTACTGGCGGAAACCTCGGTGGTGGCCGCCGGCATGCAGCGCTATCCGCTGCGGGCATTTACAGTCATCACCACCCTGGCCAACGCGGGCCTGGCCCTGGCCTACACGGCTATCGGTACATTCCTGATCGAGCAAAACGCGCTGCTGGTGACGATCCTCGCCAGCATGGTGTTGCCGGTGGTGTTTGTGGCGGGCTACAGCCTGTTCAAGGCCGCGCGCAAGCCGCACGCCGAGCAAGCGCTGCACGGGCGCTTCGAAGTCCGTTATGACTACCCGGTGGTGTTCACCGACCACCTGTTCGCCCCGCTCAACCCTTGCCTGCATCGCCAACTCACCGCCCAGCACAGCGGCCCGGTGACGGTACTGGTGTTCGCCGATGAACAACTGTTGCTCAGCACACCGCACCTGCTGGAAGAGATCGACAGCTACTTTGCCGCGTATCCCGACTTGCATCTGCAGGCGGCACCGATTGCGCTGCCGGCCGGTGAACTGAGCAAGCACGCGCAGGTACTGGAACGGCTGTACAGCGACATGCTGCAACACGGCCTGGACCGGCATTGCTACGTGCTGGCCCTGGGCGGCGGCGCGGTGCTGGATGCAGTGGGCTACGCCTGCGCCACCTTCCATCGTGGCATTCGCCTGATCCGTATCCCGAGCACCGTGCTGGCGCAGAACGATGCCGGTATCGGCGTGAAGAACGGCATCAATGCCTTCGGCCAGAAGAACCTGTTGGGCGCCTTCTACCCCGCCACGGCGGTGCTCAATGACTTTCAACTGCTGACCAGCCTCACCCGCCGCGACCAGATCGCCGGGCTGGCCGAGGCGGTGAAGGTGGCGTTGATCAAGGACCGGACTTTTTTCGAATGGATGGAACAGCACGCCGACGCCCTCGCCCATTTCGATCACGCTGCCAGCCGCTACGCCATTCGCCGCTGCGCCGAACTGCACCTGCACCACATCACCGGGGCCGGCGACCCCTTCGAACGCGGTAACGGCCGGCCCCTGGATTACGGGCACTGGGCCGCGCACAAACTGGAAAACCTTAGCCATCACCGCCTGCGCCATGGCGAGGCGGTGGCGGTGGGCATGGCCCTGGATGGGGTGTACGCCAATGCCCTGGGGCTGCTGGGCGATGCCGACATCGAACGGATCATGCAGTTGTTGCTCACGCTCGGTTTCAACCTGTGCCCACCGGAGCTGGCCTTGCGGGACGCGCAAGGTCGCTCGCCGGTATTGCTCGGGCTGGAGGAATTCCGTCAGCACCTGGGCGGGCAACTGTCGATCCCGATGCTCTGCCGCATCGGTGAGTCGGTGGACCTGCACGAAATCGACAACGCGAAGATGGAAGCTGCCCTGCAACGCCTGCTGAGTCGCAGCGATGCCGCGCTGCCGCTGGGTGAGGGCTACGCACAATGAGCCCGATGAAAACCTGGATGACCCTTGGCCGCGTCTCCAACCTGCCCACGGTGTGGACCAACACCCTGGCCGCCGCCCTGCTCGCCAGCAGTGCCGGCGCCCTGGCGCCGCCGTCATGGCTGGTGTGGGGGTTGCTGTTGATCACCCTGTCGCTGCTGTACCTGGCGGGCATGCTGCTCAATGACCTGCTCGATGCCGACTGGGACCGGCAACACCACAACCCGCGCCCGATCACCCTGGGCCTGGCCAGCCGCCAGCAAGTCGGCGTGGCGACCGCGCTGTTGCTGAGCCTGGCCGCTGCCGCGGTGCTGGGCCTGAGCCGCTTGATCGATGAGCCGCATTGGTTGCTCGGCGGCGTACTGCTGCTGGTGGGCTGCATCTTCGGCTACAACCTGCTGCACAAGAAGTACGCCCACAGCGTGTGGCTGATGGGGGCCTGTCGCTCGGCGCTGTACCTCACCGCCGCCGCCAGCCTGGCGGTGCCACCGGAACCGATCTGGCTCTGCGCGATCCTGCTCGGCGTGTACATCAGCGGCCTCACCTACCTGGCACGCCAGGAACACCGCAACCAGCTGATCAGCCGCCTGCCGTTGCTGCTGATGCTCAGCCCGCTGGCCCTGGCGATCTACTCCAACAACCTGTGGTTCTGGCCGGTGCTGCTGTTGTGGCTCGGTTGGTTGGGCTGGCACTACCACCAACACCTGGCCAACCCGCAACAGCGCCAGGTTCGCGCGTTTATCGGTGCCGGCCTGGCCGCCCTGCCGTTGTTCGATGCACTGGTACTGGCCGTGGCCGACCAGCCGGTTGGCAGCCTGTTATGTGTGCTGGTGTTTTTCCTGCTGCCCCACTTTCAACGCTGGATCAAGCCGACATGAACATGCGCCAGGATTGCCTCACCGAACATCGCCAAAACTTGAGCCAGCAGCTGGATAACACCGAGCAACAATGGTGGCAGCAGGCGCAGCAACGGCTTGTGCAACAGCCGGACGCCGACACGGCCGCACTGTTGAGCGGCCAGTGCAAGCGCCAGTTGAAAGCGCCCGTGGTCGCGCTGGCGCGGGCCTTGCTGTTGGCCCAGGTGCTGGAGACCTGCGCCGCTGCCGAGCGATTGGCACTGCTGCGCCAGCTGTTCCTGTGGGGCGACGACCTGGAAAAAATCGCCTTGCTCAACGCTCTCGACTGGCTCGACAGCGACGGGCAGTGCCTGGCGCTGGCGCTGCAGGCCGGGCGCACCAGCAACCCCCAGGTGTTTGCCGCCCTCGCCCTCGACTCCGCCTACCCGTCGCGTCACTACCCGGAGCACGCCTTTCACCAACTGGTGCTCAAAGCACTCGGCATGGGCCTGGACATCACGCGCCTGGTCGGCCTGGCGCAGCGCCACAGCGTCAGCCTCAACCAGCTGGCCCTCGACCTGCTGGACGAACAGCTCGCCGCCGGGCGCAGCGTGTCCCCCGGCCTGCCCCGGGTGATCGCCTTCAACCTGCTCAGCCCGGCACAACTGCAACGCCTGCGCGGCCTGTGCCTGCCGCCGGAATGGCACACGTACCTGAATTGACGCCCAGTGCCGCCCCTTTTCCCTTGACGAGGATCCACCATGCTCAAGTATTTCGACCCGCACATTCATATGGTCAGCCGCACCACCGACGACTACCAGAACATGGCCGCCGCCGGGATCACCGGGGTGATCGAGCCGGCCTTCTGGCAGGGCCAGGCGCGCACCAGTGTCGGCAGTTTCGTCGACTACTTCGACACCCTGCTGGGCTGGGAGCGCTTTCGCGCGAGCATGTTCGGCATCCACCATTTCTGCACCATCGGCCTGAACCCCAAGGAGGCCAATGACCTATCGATCGCCAATGAAGTGCTGGGGATTTTGCCGCGCTACCTGGTCAAGGACGGCGTAGTGGCCGTCGGCGAAATCGGCTATGACGACATCACCCCCGAAGAGGATCGCTTTCTCGCCGCGCAACTGGAACTGGCCAAGCAATTCAACCTGCCGGTACTGGTGCATACGCCGCACCGCGACAAAATCGGCGGCACTAAACGCACCCTGGCGGTGATCCGTGAGGTGGGGATTGCCGAGCACCTGGTCATCATTGACCACCTCAACGAGCTGACCTTGCCGCTGGTACTGGACAGCGACTGTTGGCGCGGGCACTCCATCTACCCCAACACCAAGATGTCCGAGCAGCGCATGGTCGCCCTGCTCCAGGAATACGGCACCGAAAAAATGGTGGTCAACAGCGCTGCCGACTGGGGCATCAGCGACCCGCTGAAAGTGCCCAAGACCGGCGAAGCGATGCTGGCGGCCGGGTTCACCCAGGCCCAGGTCGAACAGGTGCTGTTCCATAACCCGGTGGACTTCTTTGCCCAAAGCGGGCAACTGGACAAGGCCCTCGTCAGCACCCCGCTGCCCATCGACCAGCGCAAGCAATGGCAGGAAAACTCGGCCCTGCGCGGCCAGGACCCGGTGATCAAATGAACGCCGTCAGCGGCTGGACAGCCCCCCGGGTCGGCTACTGCAGCAACGTCCACCCCACCCGTGACCTCGCCGGGCTGCGGGCCTCGATCGCGCGGCACTTCCAGGGCGTGCGGCGCTTGCGCGGGCTCGACGAACAGGACAGCGGCTTGTGGATTTGCGCGCGCGCGGCGGCCGAACTGCAACAGGCGTCGGCGCGTGAATCGTTCCTGCAATTGCTGCAACACAGCGGCCTGCGCCTGACCTCGCTGAACGGCTTCCCCTATGGCGAATTCCATCAGGGCGCGGTGAAAGCCGAGGTGTACCTGCCCGACTGGGCCGACCCACAACGCCTGGCGTACAGCCTGGACCTGGCGCGAATCCTCGCCCAGGCCTTGCCAGCCGATTGCGCGCAGGGGGTGATTTCCACGGTGCCCCTGGGCTACGCCGCCACTTGGACCCCAGCACGGCAGGCACGCGCCGATGCGCACCTCAGCCAACTCACCCGCGCACTCGCCGCGCTGCATCGGCAAACCGGCAAGAAAATCCTGTTCTGCCTGGAAATGGAACCGGACTGCGTGCTGGAAAACACCGCGCAGGCCATCGCCTTCTTCCAGCAACGGCAAACCTTCGACCCACACCATGAGTACCTGGCGCTGTGTTTTGATGTATGCCACCAGGCCGTGATGTTCGAAGACTGTTATGAGTCGTTGACGCGGCTGCACCAGGCGCGGGTGCCGGTGGGCAAGATCCAGCTGTCCAACGCGATGATTTGCCGCTTGCCGCCTCAAGGCGATCAGCGCCGCGACCACGTGCTCAAGACCCTGGGGCATTTTGCCGAGGCGACCTACCTGCATCAGGTCAAGGCACTCGATGCGCAAGGTCGCCTGGTTGCCTGGGCCGACTTGCCCGCGGCCCTCAGTGACTGCGCGCAGTTCACGGAGCTGCGCATTCATTTCCACATCCCGCTGTTCAGTGAACACCTGCTGTTGCCGGAGCTGACGGGCAGCCAGGTCGCCCTGGCGCAGACCTTCGACTACCTGGCGGGCCATGTGGACTGTCGGCCGGTGCTGGAAGTCGAGACCTACAGCTGGGGCGTGTTGCCCGCCCAACTGCGCCCGGCCACCGAGCCGGCGCAACTGGAGGGCATCGCTGCTGAACTGCGCTGGGTCGAAGACCAACTGCGCCAGCGCAACCTGTTGCACGCTGCGGTCCAGGAGGCCTACGCCCATGCCCTCTGAGCAACCGCTGTTGTTGATCAATGTGGTGGGCTTGACGCCCTCGTTGTTGGGCGAAGCCACGCCGCAGATCAATGCCCTGCTCAGGACTGCCAAGCTGGCCCACCTGCAACCGGTGTTCCCGGCGGTGACGTCGACGGTACAGGCGTCGATCCTGACCGGGGCACCGCCGTCGCAACACGGTATCGTCGGCAATGGCTGGTACTTTCGCGACCAGGCCGAAGTGCGCTTCTGGCTGCAACCCAATGCGCTGGTCCAGGGCGAAAAGGTCTGGCACACGCTCAAGCGCGAGTTCCCGGCTTTTCGCTGCAGCCAATTGTTCTGGTGGTACAACATGTACGCCGACGTGGACGCCGCCATCACCCCGCGCCCGCATTACCCGGCGGACGGGCGTAAACAGTTCGGCCTGTACTCGTCACCGCCCGGGCTGCATGAACAGATCGAACAGCAGATTGGCGAGTTCCCGTTTCCCGGGTTCTGGGGCCCGGCGGCCGGCATCGCGTCGAGCCGCTGGATCGTCGATTGCGCCATTGCCGAGTTCCAGATCAACCGTCCCCACCTGCAATTGGTCTACCTGCCCCATCTCGACTACAGCTTGCAGCGCCTGGGCCCGGATCACCCGTCGATCGTCGACGAAGTGCGGGCCATCGACCGTGAAGTCGGCCGGCTGCTGGCCTTCGCCAAGGTGCAGGGCGCCGCGGTGATGCTGCTGTCGGAATATGGCATCGAGGCCGTCGAGCAATCGGTGTCGATCAACCGTGTATTGCGCACCGAAGGCTGGTTGCAGGTGCGCCAATCCCTGAGCTGGGAGCTGCTCGACCCCGGCGCCAGCGCGGCCTTCGCGGTGGCTGATCATCAGGTTGCGCATGTCTACGTCAAGCAGGCACAGGACATCCCTCGGGTCAAAGCCCTGTTGCAGCGCCAGCCCGGCATCGAGCAGGTGCTGGACAAAGCCGAGCAACGCGCCTGGCAACTGGATCACCCGCGCAGCGGCGAGCTGGTGGCCGTGGCCGCCGCCGGCAGCTGGTTTGATTACTACTACTGGTTCGACGACCGCAAGGCCCCCGACTTTGCCCGCACCGTGGACATCCATCGCAAGCCTGGCTACGACCCGGTCGAGCTGTTTATCGACCCGGCGATTCGGTTCCCCATGCTGAAAGTGGCGCGCCGCCTGCTGCAAAAAAAGCTCGGATTTCGCTACTACATGGACCTGATCCCGCTGGACACCTCCCTGGTCCGCGGCAGCCACGGGCGCCTGCCGACCAGCGTGCAGACCGGCCCCCTGCTGATCACCAATTGTGATCTGCCGATACCGCAGCAGCTTGCGGCGACGGCAGTGAAGCAACTGCTCCTGGAACACTTCCTGGGGCGCCCACACACCGAACTGGCCATTGCCAAGGAGCTTTCATGCGGCGAGCCTTCTCTATAACGGTCCTCAGTGCATTGGCCGGGTTGGCCCAGGCACAGGACACCAACCCCTTCGATTGCAGCAACTTCCTGCAATTTGGAGGCAACCTCGACAAGACCCGGGCGGCCTTTGTGCAAAGCCCGGACACCCTGGCCTGGAACTGGTTTGCCTGCCTGAACCAGCCCGCCAGCGCGCAGAGCCCCGACCGGGTCTGGGAAACCCTGAAACCCTCGGACCAGGTGTACCTGGCCAACGGCGCCCCGCCCCAGCCGTACAACCAAAATACGCCGCCGCCAGACGCCGTGCTGCAACAGGCCAAGGCGCTGGGCATGAACCTCAGTCGCACCTTTCACAACCTCAATGCCACGCAGCAGGTGGACGGGCTGATCCTGGAAATGGGCGGCCAGGTCCCCAAGGACCAGCAAGGCCAGGCGGTGCGCTTCCAGTTGTTGATGGGCGCGGACACGTTCGACTACATCGTGCAGCAGAAGGTCTACAACGTGAACGGCCAGGCCGCCTTGACCAGCGATCTCAACTTCCCCGCCACCGCCTGGGAACTGAAAGCCGCGTGGCTGTGGATCGGCAACGACCCCAGCTACCAGCAGCAACTGGCCAACGATGGCTACTACATCGCCCAGGCCTACTACCAGCAAGGTGAACAGTACCAGGTGGGCTATGCCGCCTTGAGCGGCTTGCATGTGATCAACAAGCTGAACCCCGACTGGGTCTGGACCACCTTCGAAAACCGCCACAACAGCCAGTACACCGTGACCAATGCGGTGCCGCCCACGCCGATGACCAACAGCACCGGGCCGACACCGGCGGCACAGCCGGTCAACACGCTCTTCCAGGCCCAGTACGCCGAACTGGCGCAGTACGAGTTGATTGGCGTGCAGTCCAACACCACGCCCACCCTGCTCGCCAATTCCCAGCTGGAGTCGGCCTTCCAGAGCCAATCGTCGTGTTTCGCCTGCCACGCTACAGCCGCGTACTCGGCGAAACAGGGCTACTTCAATTTCGCCCTCAAGGAACAGGGCGGCATCGTGTACCCCACCGCCCTACTGCCGGCCACCGACTTTGTCGGTTACCACAAACTGGACTTTGTCTGGTCGCTCAAACGCGCCCAGTGGCAACGCTAAGGAGCCTGACATGAGCGTATTGAATTTCCCGCGTATCTACCTGGGCGGCCATCTGTTCTGGAACCCGCCGACCGCTAACAACAACGACATGTACCCGCTCTACGATGCGGTGAAGATGCAGATGAACTGGCGGTTCCTGGACAGCTTCAACGTCACCCCGCAGAACGCCGCCAGCACCTTGCTGCCGTGGACGATCGCGCCACTGCCACACAGCCAGATCCCCGGTTATGTCCTGCAAGTACCGGGCAACGCCTCGCAGTTGACCACGCCGATGATCCCCGGCGAATGGAACCTGTTCGGGGACAATGCCTGCGGCACCGTGAGCTACAACCAGATCCAGTCCGTGGTCACCGGCGGCGAGTTGCCCACCGGGGGGTATGTGAGCCAGGACCCGCTGATCAACCAGAGCTTCCAATTGCTCGGCAACCCGTTTGGCAGCAACGCGCCCACACCGGCGCGCTTTGTCGACGTGAGCCCCTGGCAGAACACGTTCACTGCGCTGTACTTCGACAAACTGGTGCTGGGCACCGACCAATGTGGCCTGACGCTCAAGCGCGAGCACCGCATGCTCGACCGCTTCCTGAACTTCAACTGGGCCAACCTTGGCGGGCTGAGCTACGTCACCACCACCTGGCAGACCTGTTTCCCGAAAGAGAACCTGGCCTGGGTCATCGGCAACTCGGCCTTGCTGCAAAACCTGCAGGCGCAGATGGAACAACAAAAAGCCAAGGGGCTGATGTTTCGCTTTTCCACCTACCTGACGTGCTACGACAGGAACGGTATTTTCAATAACTACCCGCCCATCGACACCCACTCCTCCAGCCCCGAAGCCCTGGCCAAGGTGACGGCGATGTATCAACAAGGGCTGGATAACGTCGGCGATATTTTCTTCAACCCGGCCTACAGCCGCACGGTCGGCACCCTGGGCCTGTGGCTGGACGGTGAATTCCCCACCGCCCCGGCCGGTCGGCGCCTGATCCCGGCCAACCCGGTGCCGATCACCTCGCCCACGCAAACCACCTCGGCCAAACTCGGCGTGATCTCGGCGCAGGCCCATGGCGATACGTTGTCGCTGGACCTGGGCAACGCCTTTCCGTTCTACCCGGTCGACAAGACCGCGCCCATCCCGGTGGCGGCCAAGTTCCAGGCCGGCAACTACCAGATCGGTATCCGGCAGGGCGAGCAATTCAGCCCGTTGGCCAGCTTCGGCTATGACGATTACCAGCAGGCGGCGTTCGACCAACGTGCGGGTATCCTCGACCTGCCCCTCACCGCCCAGGCCCAGGCGCAGCTGCAAACCGGCACGCTGGAACTGCAACTGCAAGGCGCCACCACGCCCCCCGCCGCCACCCAGCAAATGTGGACAGCCGAAGTGGTGCAGAGCGCCAGCTTCATCGACGTGGGCGACACCAAGACATTGCAGATCATGGTGCAATACGATGGCCTGCCAGCGCCGGCCGGGACCGTGTTGTGGGTGGCGGAGTACAGCAATGCCTACATGCTGTGCACCACCGATTACTACCTGGCGTTCAGCAACGCGGCCGACTTCACGCTGTTCAACAACGACCCGCAAAACCCGATCAAGAACAGCGCCAACCTCCCGCAATTCAACGGCACGTCGACACTGCTCGCCGAAGTCACCGAGGGCACCGGTCGCCAGCTCATGGCCACGCGGATCGTCGAATCAGACGATCAAACGGTGCCGGTGACCTACCAGCAATTCCTGCCGACACCCGCCTCCGTCGCCCTCAGCCCGTGCCTGTCGTTCGCCAACCCGATCCCCCGGCAAGGCACGTTGCAAGACCCGCTCAGCAACACGGTGCAGTACAGCGTGACCCAGATCCAGACCGACGCCAACGGCATTGCCAACCTGACGGTCACCGCCCAGGCCCCTGGCTTTCCGACCCTGCGTTTCTTTGTGCAGGAAGGCCAGCAGGCACCGGTGATCCCGTTCAGTTTCCCGCTCAACCAGGCCTTCACCGACTTCCTCGCGCCACTGCGCGTGTTGCCGCTGGAGCCGCAGATGCAGCAGGACTTTGTCGACGCATGGAACCAGGTCTACCAACGTGAAGACGCCGGCCAACTGATCTGGGAGAGCTTTATCTACCCCTTCATCCTGCAACCGTTCTATTACCTGTACCCGATCATGAGCAAGTACATGCCGCTCAATTCCCTGACGCGCATCGAAGGTGCCGTCGACCAGCTGATTGTGTTGATCAGCAAGGAGTACCAGGAGGAAAGCACCCTGGCGATGCCCATCACCCGCGACATGCCGCAAAGCCGGCGCGCCGTGCTGGAGCTGTGGGCGCAGGCCCTGGTGAAGCGCAATTACCCACCCGTCCCGCTCAGTATGAGCGACTACTCGTAAGCCTCGGACAGGACCACCGGGTGACGCACCTGTCACCCGGACTTCAAAGGAGTGTCATATGAACACCAGCCTCTTGAGTCGACTGTTTCTGCTCCTGCTGCTGCTCAGCCCCGCGGCGTTTGGCGGGCAAGACAGCGGCGCAGAGTAACGGGCATAAGGCGCAGTGGAACCAGCTGATGCAGCGCAAACCCTGACCCCCAAGGAAGGATCGCCATGAAAAGCCTCGTTTGTTGTGCCGTGATAGTCATCGGCCTGGCCAGCCCGCCGGCGCTGGCCAGGGAAACGCCTGCGGCGTCGACGCTGGCCACCCCACTCAACTGCCAGCCGCCCAGCAGTGCACCGGTCGCCACCGCCAGCCAGGACCAGTTCGATCAATACAGCTGGCAGATGTTCATCGCGTTGAACTGGCCGGCCCAGGACGGCCAACGCGGCACGCCCAATTGCAGTCAACAGCCCGGCGATGCGGGCTATACCGTGTGGCAGACCTACAAGACCGTCGAGGAAATTTTCTTGCCGAATGCGGCCGACCCTGGCCCATGGAACACCCCGCTGGCGGCCAGAACCCTGGGCATCATCAACATTGCCGCGTTGAAAAACACGCGACAGGAGACCTTCATTGACCAGGCCGTCGGCGGCTGGCTGATCGACCAGGCCGGCAACCCGACCTACTACGACATCGCGGCCAACGAGACCTCCTACAACTACATCGTCGCCAACCGCTTCTACAACGCCGATGTGGTGTCCAAGGCCAACAACATCCAGTTCCCCAACGGGGTCATCGAGATCAAATCCAGCTGGCGCATCCTGACGCCCAGTGACAATGCCAGCCGCTACCTGACCCAACTGGCGCAGGTTGCCACGTTCAACGAGCAGGGCCAGCGCATCGGTACCCAGCAGGCGTACCTGGGGCTGGTGGGCCTGCACATCATCACCAAGCCGGCCGGCTACCCGCAGTGGGTCTGGTCGACCTTCGAGCAGATCGACAACGTACCGTCCAATGCGACCACCAGCCCGCCCTACAGCTACTTCAACCCCAGCGCCGCCCACGTCAACCAGTCGCCCTGCACCTGGCAGCCCCAGGACGCCCAACTGGTCTGCGTGCCGCTGCCGGGCACCACGTTCCAGACGCCCGACCCGCTGAGCCGGTTCACCCCGATTGCCGCGCTGACCGACGACGTCAACAAACGCTACCGCGCCGAGCCGGGCCTGCAAAACAGCGTGCTCAAGTACTACCAACTGATCACCACCCAGCGCCCGCTGCGGCCGAACGACCCGAGCAACCCCTTGGGCACGCCAACGCCCGCGCTGTCGGCCAACGTGACCATGGAAAGCTACATCCAGCCCAACAGCAGTTGCATGACATGCCACTCCATGGCCACACCGGCCAAGAGCCTGTTCACCTCCGATTTCTCCTACCTGTTCAAATTCGCCAACGCCCCGGGTACCCGCCCGTCCAAGGAAAAGGAATAGACCATGAGTATTCTGAATGGACCTCGCCTGAATTTCTGGGGCGGCATCAGCACGGATGTCAGCGTGTCGAACAACACCCCATGCCTGCCCCAAGGCACGGAACACAGCTGGCCGGTGTTTGACCTGGCCACCTCGACCCTGGCGCCGCAAGCCGAGGCTTTCAGCGACGACCAGTTGAACGACATGCTCAATACCCCCGGCGGAACACGCTACACCCTCGGCGGCTGGAACCACCACGGGCAGCACCTGGTGGAAACCCAGGACGCCTTGATCAGTTCCCAAGGCAGCCCGGGCAGCATCAGCACCACCGGCGACCTGGTGGGCCAGGCGGTCTACCTGCTCGGTTCGGTAGACCCGGTGACCGGCCAGGGCCCCCACTCCGGGCCGATGATGGTGGACCTGGACCCGACGGCGTCCACCACCACCCAGATCTTCGTCGGTGGCCTGCAGATCGGCGCCAGCGACAACGTCCAATTGCTGATCCACTGCGATACCGTGTGCAGCAGTTTCGACGTGCAGGGCCGCGTGCTGCTGCCGGGCACCATGGACGCACCGGGCTCGTTCCACGCCAGTGGCACGTTCCAGCTGACCTTCCCGCTGAGCAGTATCGTCAGCTGGAACACCAGCAGCCCTGGCCTGCAATCGATCATCCAGGCACCGGGCGCGACGGGCATCGTGCTGCGTTTCGTGATGTTCGAGATGTGCCCCTTGATGACCACCGAACAACTGAACGCCGATTACGCCTTGGGCCAATACACGCCCAACCCCAGTATTGGCCGGGTCATCGGCACCCTGGCCCCGGCATTCGCCGACGAGCCGCTGACCTGCCAGCCGGGGCGGCAGTTGGTCAACCAGTGCACGTCCAATGCAGCCTATGCCGAGTTGGCCAGCAATGGCCTGCTGAGCCTGGACATGGTGAACGTCATCCCCAAGGAAACCTTCCGGGCGGTCAGGGACGACATCACCAGCGCGATCGGGCCGAACGCCAATTACGGCACCGTCAGTATCAGCGCCGGCACCACCCTGCTGACCACCCTCGACCCCACCAGCAGCCCGTTGGTCGACTACTACGTGTATGGCGGTATCGTCGACGTGCCCCTGAGCCCCAGCCAACAACAGGCGACCCAGGTCTCGCCCTTGTCCATCACCGCACCGGGCACGGTGGCCGGGACCACGCTGAACGCGATCGAATCGACCTACCGGGTGTACGGTGATCAGCGCAATGTCTACCTGGAGGACTACCCCGATGGCCTGTCGATCACCTTGCAGGTCCGCTATCTGGGCGGCCCGGTGCCCGACACCACCGATATCGGCCTGACGGTCACGCCTCCGGCGCTCTACACCGACCCGCAAAACTACGACTTCCTCGATGTCCCCACCACGCTGACGGTGAAGGCCGGGCAACTGGCTGTCAGCGTACCGGTCAGCGTCAAGCCCGGCACCGCGGCCCAGGCGGGTTTCGCCGCCTTGACCTGCACCGCCAATGGCCTTGACAGCAGCGGCTACTTCACCAATTTCCGCAAGTACGCCCAGACCGACTTCGGCATTCCCAAGGGCACAACCATTACCTGGGAACTCATGTACCCAAATGTCCTGCGCTTTCACTACCTGGCCTTCCCGGCCATGTCGCGCTATGTGGCATTGAACCAACCGGATGCGGTGATGGGCGCCAAGAACGCGATCCTCGCCCGCACCGCCGACACCTACAAAGGCACCACGTTGTTCATGCCGGTGGTGCGCTCGATGTCGCCCTGCCAACGCGCCCTGTTGCGCGCCTATCTCACCGGCGAACCGTGGCAGCCACCCCAATAGGAGAGCGATCCCATGACCTGGCATATCCCCGCCCACCCCGACGAAACCCTGCGCCCCAGCACACTGATCGCCGAGGGGCTGCTCAACCCGCGCGGCGTCTGCCTGCGGGCCGATGGCAGCCTGTTACTGGCCGAGGCCGGTTCGGGCCTGGCGGACCAACCCTTCAGCGGGCGTATCAGCCTGCTGCAACCGGACCCGCAACGACCCGGCGCCTACCTGCCCGGTGAATGCCTTGCCCAAGGGTTTCGCGCGATGAACATGCAGGCACGCATGCTGCGCGATGAAATCATGGGCCTGTCAGACATCGCCTGCGGTGACGGGCACTGCATGGTCAGCCAGACCGACTATATCAGTGGCTCCAAGTTGCTGGACCTGCAATACAGCCCGCCCGAACCGGTGTTCCACAGCCGTGGCAACCTGAATGCGCTGTGCTGGCACCCAACCCGACGCAGTTGGCTGGCGGTCAAGCCCGATACCAACCAACTGGTGGAGTTCAGCGACGGCCAGGACGAGCAGGTGCGGATGCAACTGCCCGAACTGGAACAAGGCCAGGAGGCCGTACCGGTGACCCTGGTCTACGAACCGCAGACCGACGCGGTGCTGATCAGCCTGTTCTCCGGTGAATTGCGGGGCGACCCGGCGCGCCAGGGCATCGACTTCGCCGACAAGGCCGGCCAGGTGATTCGGGTACACCCGGCCAGCGGTCGGATCGAGGTGCTGATTGACGGGCTGCAACTGCCCACCGGGTTGGCGTGGTGCCCGGACGGCAACTTGCTGGTGCTGGAATTGTGCAGCCACCTGCAACAACCCTTGCCGCCGGACTGGAACGGTGCCGTCCTGCACGGCGGCTTTACCCGCTTCAGCGGGCGGCTGTTGAGCTGCAACCTGGACACCGGGCAGGTCGCCGTACTGGCGCGCGGGCTGGATACGCCGTCCAACCTGTGCCAGGTCCAGGATGCGGTGGTGATCAGTGAAGGCATGGGGCTGACGGGGCGGCCGATACCGGCGCCGGATAACAGCGTGGTGGCACTGAGCGGCCGGCTGCGGCGGGTGCAACTGGCCTGACAGCTTTTTTTCACCGGGATATTGCTCCGCATAACTAAAAGTCCATAATGGACAAAATAGTTTAATGCGGAGCAAACCCATGTCCAGCACGCCTTATGTGATCAACCAGGCCCAGGCCCGCGAGTTACTCGCTCAAGTCGATGTACCGCAGATCCTGCGCAAGTTGTTTCACGACCTCGCCGCCGGGCAGGCGGTGCAGCCCGCACAGCAACGGGTGGAGTTTCCCCAGGGCGCCGGCGACTTTATCAACTACCTGGGCGTGCTGGCCGAAGACGGGGTGTACGGGGTCAAGACCTCGCCCTACATCGTGCGCGAGCAAGGGCCGCTGGTGACCGCATGGACGCTGTTGATGTCGATGCACACCGGCCAACCGTTGCTGCTGTGTGATGCCGGTGAGTTGACCACCGCTCGCACCGCCGCCACCACGGCCCTGGCGGTGGAGGCACTGGCGCCATTGGC
Organism: Pseudomonas gorinensis; assembly: GCF_042015035.1. Lineage (NCBI taxonomy): Bacteria > Pseudomonadati > Pseudomonadota > Gammaproteobacteria > Pseudomonadales > Pseudomonadaceae > Pseudomonas > Pseudomonas gorinensis. Next base: position 2,894,489 of record NZ_CP167125.1, on the reverse strand, counting down.
GGTACGGCGCCTGGCGATCATCGGCAGCGGCAAGGTCGCCCAGGCGCACCTGCGCTACGTGCAGAACCTGCGCGACTGGCAGCACATCAGCCTGTTTTCGCCAAGCCTGGCCAACGCCTCCCCCACGACCCTCGCGCAGCTCGGCAGCCTCGATCCGCGCCTGGTCATCGCCAGCAGTTGCGCAGCCGCGGTGGAGGATGCCGACGTGATCCTGCTCTGCACCTCATCGGCCGGCCCGGTGCTCGACCCGGCGCGCTTGAGCAAACCGGCACTGATCACCTCGATCAGCACCAACGCCCCTCGCGCCCATGAAGTACCGCCCCACGCCCTTAACGACATGCAGGTATTCTGCGACTACCGCCAGACCACACCCGGCGCGGCGGGCGACATGCTGATCGCCAGCGAACAGCACGGCTGGGACGCCAGCGCCGTCATGGGCGACCTGCCCGAGCTGCTGACGGAAATGGCGCAGCGCCCGAACAATGACCGCCACGTATTCTTCCGCTCTATCGGGTTGGGCCTGGAAGACATCGCCCTGGCCAATGCGCTCTATCAGTTGCAGCGCTGACCCCACCTATCAGGAGACGAGCATGAGCCACGCAGACTTCATCATCATCGGTGGCGGCATCGCCGGCGCTTCCACGGGTTTCTGGCTGGCGCCCCACGGCAAAGTGCTGGTGCTGGAACGTGAATCGCACCCCGCCTATCACTCCACCGGGCGTTCGGCGGCGCTCTACACCGCCGCCTACGGCACCCCGCAAGTGCGGGCGCTGACCCTGGCCAGCCGTGAGTTTTTCGACAATCCGCCCGCCGGGTTCTGCGAGCACCCGCTGCTGACGCCACGGGGCGAGATGACGGTGGACTTCATCGGCGACCCGACCGAGTTGAACCGCCAATACCTCAGCGCCAAGGCCACCGTGCCGCAGGTCGAACAGCTGAGTGCCGACCAAGCCTGCGCGCGGCTGCCGATCCTGCGTCGCGAGAAAGTCCACGGGGCGATCTATGACCCGACCGCCAGCGATATCGACACCGACGCCCTGCACCAGGGCTACCTGCGCGGTATCCGCCGCCACCAGGGCGAGGTGCGAACCGACCACCACGTGCTGGGCCTGAGCCGTGACGCCGACGGCCTGTGGCACGTACAAACCCAACAGGAAACCTTCACCGCGCCAATTATCATCAACGCCGCCGGGGCCTGGGCCGACCATATCGGCGGGTTGGCCGGTGCGGCTTCCATCGGCCTGCAACCCAAGCGCCGTTCAGCGTTTATCTTCGCCGGCCCCGAGGGCGTGGACAGCCACGCCTGGCCGATGCTGGTTGCGCTCGACGAAGCCTTCTACATGAAACCCGACGCCGGCATGTTCCTCGGCTCACCGGCCAACGCCGACCCGGTGGAACCCCAGGACATCCAGCCCGAAGAGCTGGACATCGCCATGGGGATCTACCAGATCGAAGAGGCCACCACCCTGACCATCCGACGCCCGACCCGCACCTGGGCCGGCCTGCGCAGTTTTGTGCACGACGGTGACTTGCTGTCCGGCTTCGATCCTCGGGTGCCCGGCCTGTTCTGGGTCGCGGCGCAAGGCGGTTATGGCATCCAGACCTCGCCCGCCATGGGCCAGGCCAGCGCGGCCCTGGTGCGCGGCGCGGCGTTGCCGGAGCCACTGGCGCGGTTCGGCCTGGACGCTGGTATGCTCTCCCCCGAGCGCCTGGAGCCCCATTGATGAACACCGCTGAACAAGACAAGGTCCTGCAGAACTTCCGTGCGATCGCCGATGCGATCGCCACGCTGTTCTTTCCCCATGCCGAGGCCGTGCTGCACGACTTGCGCACGCAAAAGGTCGACTACATCGCCAACAACCTGTCGAAACGCGCCATTGGCGACGACTCGGCGCTGGAAGACATGCTGTCCGACGATGTGCGCGAAGTGAATATCGGTCCCTACGAAAAGCTCAACTGGGACGGCCAGAAAATTCGCAGCCTGAGCACCGTGCTGCACGACCACAAAGGTCGCCCGCTGGCGGTGCTGTGCATCAACCTGAATATCTCGCTGTTTGAAAATGCCAAGGCCGCGCTCGACCTGTTCCTGTCACCGAGCAAGCTGATCCCGCAACCGGATTCGCTGTTTCGCGATGACTGGCAGGAACGCATCAACACCTTCCTGCATGCGTGGATGCGCGAACGCCAATTGAGCCTGAACCTGCTGACCCGAGATCATAAGCGCGAGCTGGTACTGGCGCTGCATGCCGAAGGCGCCTTCAAGGGCAAGAGCGCCTCGAACTATGTGGCCAATGTATTGGGGATGGGGCGGGCGACGGTCTACAAGCACTTGAAGGAACTCAAGGGCTGAAGGCCCGGCAAATAGCGCTGTTGTGGTGATCGGGCTGGCTTGCTGTGGAGCGGGCTTGTGGCGAGCGGGCTTGTCCCGCGTTGGGCTGCGTAGCAGCCCTAAAATCAGCCTCTACAGGGTGTCTGATATACCGCGTTTTTCTTGTCTGGGGCTGCTTCGCAGCCCAACGCGGGACAAGCCCGCTCGCCACAGTAAGCTCGCTGGCCACAGGGAGATTGGTCAGGGGCTGAAAAGTTGTGTAGATGCCTATGGTTATCGGGAGCAAGCTTGCTCCCGCATTTTGCCCGCCTATGACGCTCAATCGCCGTAGATATCCGACTTGAAATAGTGCTGGGAAATCTTCTGGTACTCGCCACTGGCACGAATGCCATCGATGGCCGCATTCAACTCGCTGACCAACGCAGTATTGCCCTTGCGCACTGCGATCCCGGCACCCTCGCCCACGTATTTCGGGTCCTTGAGCTCCGGGCCGACAAAGGCGTAGCCCTGGCCGCGCGGCATGGACAGGAAGTCGCTCAGGGGGATGGTGTCGGCAAAGATCGCGTCCAGGCGCCCTGCCGCCAGGTCCATGTAGATTTCTTCATTATTGCTGTAGCGCTTGACGTTGATGCCCTGCGGTTCAAACACCTCGGTGGCATAACGATCGGTGGTGGTGGCGCGTTGCACGCCGACCGTCTTGCCCTTGAGGCTGGCGTACTGGTCATCCACCACCGCGCCCTGCTTCATCACCAGGCGCGATGAGGTGAAGTAATACTTGTGGCTGAAATCCACCGACTTCTTACGGTCCTCGTTGATGGTCATGGACGACAAGGCCATGTCGATCTTCTTCACTTTCAGCGACGGAATCAGCCCGTCGAACTCGCCTTCAACCCACACGCATTTGGCTTTCATCTGCGCGCACAGCGCATTGCCGATGTCGTAGTCGAACCCGACGATCTTGCCGTCCTCGGTCTTCGAGGCAAACGGCGGGTAAGCCGCCTCGATGCCAATGCGCAGGGTTTTCTCGGCGCCCAGCACATGGCTGGAAGCGAGCAGGCTCAGGGCCAGGGCGGTGATAAGGGAGCGCTTCTTCATGATCGTGTTCTCGCAAGTTGTTGTTGGTTTGGCAAGAGTGAAGAAAAGGTGACGCCGGCGAGCATTTTTTGTACTTATAATTCCATAATGGACTTTTGTGTATTTCGCGTCAATCCACACGCGAACACTTCGTCGCCATCCATTTCCAGGCATCACACGACCGCCCTCGCGCCCATGACAAGGTCGCGAAGCATCGCAGGGGCAGGCAAAAAATCATCAGTGAAAAAAGCGCGGTGCGCTCTTTCGGGGCGCAGTGCAGGGGCCTGACAGGCATCAGGAAAACAGGCGTGCTTTATAACGGTGCATCAGTATGTGCGTGGCGCATACCCTATTCTCAAACGTCATGACTCTGTATTTTGGCGCGTGGTAGTCTCGCTGGTTTATGAATAGGCATTGATCGTACTTCGACGATGACCAGCACCAGGATAGATCATGCCAAAAATGTCCCACTCCGCTCTTCGTCGTAATTTCCGTGAACTGCTTGGCGCACAAAAATGCGTGGAGACAGCATCTGTTTTCGATCCGATGTCCGCGCGAATCGCGGCGGACCTGGGTTTCGAAGTCGGTATCCTCGGCGGCTCCGTCGCCTCGTTGCAGGTACTCGCAGCGCCCGACTTTGCGTTGATCACCCTGAGCGAATTCGTCGAACAGGCCACCCGCATCGGCCGTGTCGCCCAGTTACCGTTCATCGCAGACGCCGACCACGGCTACGGCAACGCCTTGAACGTGATGCGCACCGTCGAAGAATTGGAACGTGCCGGCGTCGCGGCGTTGACCATTGAAGACACCCTGCTGCCGGCGCAATTCGGGCGCAAATCGACCGACCTGATTTCCGTCGAGGAAGGTATCGGCAAGGTCAAGGCCGCCCTCGAAGCCCGGGTCGACCCCGAGCTGTCGATCATCGCGCGAACCAACGCCGGCGTGCTGCCCACCGAAGCCGTGATTGAACGTACCAAGGCCTACGAAAAAGCCGGTGCCGACGGCATCTGCATGGTGGGTATCAGCGACTTCGAGCACCTGGAGAAAATCGCGGAAAACCTCACGGTACCGTTGATGCTGGTGACCTATGGCAACCCCAAGCTCAATGACGCCGAGCGCCTGGCCCGCTTGGGTGTGCGCGTGATCGTGGCCGGCCATGGCGCCTACTTTGCGTCGATCAAGGCGACCTACGACAGCCTGCGCGCCCAGCGTCAGCTGACCCACAGCACCTCGAACCTGAGCGCCACGGAGCTGACGCATACCTACACCCTGCCGGAAAGCTATGTGGCATGGGCCAAGGAATTCATGGACGTCAAAGAGTAACCAGCGGCGGGCCGCCGGCAGGCAACTCCGGGCCGTGGGGCGCAAGCATGGACATCAGGTATTCGCCAAAACCGCCACGGCACTTGTAGTCGCGGCGCGCGCTGGTGATCACCGGGTTGGTGGCGGTCCAGGCGATTCGCGCGCCGGTCCGCTCAAGGTCGGCCACAAGCCGCACGTCTTCATGAGTGACCAGGTGTTGAAAGCCACCGGCGTTGCGGTAGGCATCGGCACTCAGGCCCAGGTTTGCACCGTGGATGTGGCGATGGTTTTCGATGAATTGGTACAGCTCCAGGTAGCGCGAGCGCACGCTTTCATCATGCTCGCTCCAACTGTCCACTTCGACGGTGCCACACACCGCGTCAGCGCCACATTCGATCTGGCGCACCAGCCAATCACAGGGCACCCGTGTGTCCGCATCCGTGAAGGCAAGCCATTGCACACCCGCCTCCAGCAAGTGTTCAGCGCCCACGGCCCTGGCCTTGCCGACGTTCTGAAAGCACACCTCGAGCATGCTCGCCCCGCGCGCCGCCACCTGCTCGACCGTGCCGTCCGAGCAGGCGTCCAGCACCACCAGTATCTCAACCCGCTGGCCCCGCAACGCCGGATGCTCACTGGCAAGTCGCACAGAAGCAAGGCACTCGCTGATATGCCGTTCTTCGTTATGGGCAGGTATCACAACCCCTATCATTGACGTTCCCTCACCTGGCGAAGTATCTCCAGCTATCGACCTGTCGCTCAGTGAGAAGGTTTAAATAATCTTGCGTACAGGGCGTGCCTGTCAGTTAAGGAGGAACACTGTAACTGTGTTGAGCGGGCTTACTGTGGCGAGCGGGCTTGCCCCGCGTTGGGCTGCGAAGCAGCCCCAATAAGGCCGCCGCGTTTATCCAGGCATATTAAATCGTTAGGTTTTGGGGCCGCTTCGCAGCCCAACGCGGGGCAAGCCCGCTCGCCACAGTAAGCCCGCTCCACAGTAAGCCCGCTCGCCACAGGTTACTTACTGTTTGCTCGTTCTATCTCTTAACTGACTGGCATTCGGGCGTGCCCGCTCATTCATCGAATGGTCAGGGCCCCGCCCGTATTGTTCCAACAACCCAGCCAGTTCCTCGTAGCACGCAGCGAGATGCGCGGCACCCAGCCTGTGCATCGATTTCGCCGTTCGCCGGGCCTGGGCCGCGTTCACTGCGGTGTTCAAGGCATGCCTGGACAGTCGCCGAGCGCCCCTTTGCGCGCATTCGGCAATCGCCGACCCCGGCGCCAATTGGCCGGTCTTGCGTTGCAGCCGCCCCAGGCTCCGGCTCAATTGCAACGACACATAGCCGGCTGGGTCAGCCTGTGGCTGATCTGCGCCCAATAAGGCCAGCAACGACACCACTCGATGTTGTTGCTTCGCCTGCCATCCGAGCCTATCCAATCGGCTGCCATGACGCAGCAAGCGTCGTGTGTCCCTCTCCAGCGCCTGCCTGAGTGCCCGTATGGGGCTGGCGGATTTCTTCGGAAACAGTTGGAAAGCCAGCAGGCAAACGGCAAGCGCCACCATCCAGGCCAGTGCTTGATTGGCGAACTCGACAAAGTCGTAGTGCGCCGTCTCCCCGGTGCTGACCAGGGTATTGAACGCGATCAGGTAGGCAATGCCTTGCAGCGCATGGCGCGGTCGGGTCGTGGCATGCATGCCGAATATCCAGAACGCGGCGAGCACTACGCTGAGCAGCGCAAACCCACTGATGTGAGGCAGCAGTAGAAACTTGCAGGCCGCAGCCGCCAGGATGCCGTAGAGCGTGCCCTTGATAAAACCGCGCATGCCCTGGGTGGGTGCGGCGCTGGTGGCCAGCAATGTGCAACATGGCCCCACGACCGCCAACAGCGTTGGCCCTTGGTCCCAGCCGGTCAGGTACCAGATGGCCGCCGTCGCCAAAATCGCCAGCAACGCTCGCAGGCCGTTGCGCAGCGCGTCCCCATAGTGTCGGTGAAAGCCCACTGCACGGGCAGGCACTTGGGTATTGCGTTGCAGGCTGGCAAAACTCAACAAGGCGCTGCACAGGTCTGCCAAGGATTCATCCAGGTACTCTGCATCGCTCGCGTGCCGCTCAAGATCGCCCGCCAGCCAATGTTGCATGGCCCTGACGCGCTCGGCTGCCGTGGAAAAATCCTGCGTGGCGTCGGCCAGCCCGTCGCCCAGCGGTTGCAGCTCCCTGCCAATGCGGGCAATGGCGGGTAATGCAGACCGATGGGACGTACTCTCGGCCAGGACCACGCCCTGCAGGTACGCAAGCCCCGCCTGCAGCATCGGCAGCCGGGAGCGGATCAGCGCGGACTCGCCCCGGCCGATGCCGAGCAGATCATCTACCTGGCTGATCTCAAGCGAGAGTGGCCCAGCGGCAAGGCTCGGGTGCGCGTCCTGCTCGCCACTCAACCGAATCGCCAGCCAGCGTATCGTGCGGGACGTCACGCTGATGAGCAGCCAATTTAGCTTCTGCTCGACGGTCTTGCGGCTGAACAGCGTCGCCACCAAGCTCAGGCTGAAGACCCCGAGTACCACCGCAGTCCCGCGTGTCACGATATGCTCGAAGCTTTGCTCGGGGGCGACAATCGCCGGGCCCAGGGCAAGGCATACGGTGTAACCGGCGACCACGGCCGCGGTAGCGTGATAGTGCCGCAGCACCGTCATGGCGCCGACGCAGAGACCGAGCCACACACCGACCCCAAGGATAAACAGCAGCATTTTCTGGGCGAACAGGGCGGTCAGCACGAAGGCCGCGACGATCCCCACCAGCGTGCCCAGCACACGATGGAAACCCTTGCCGACCACGGCGCCCTGGATCGGGTGAATCAGCAGCAACACCGTCGACGCCGCCGAGAACGGCGCATCCAGGTGCAGTTGCAAGCCCAGCCACAGGGCCAGGGTGGCCGCCGCGACACTGCGCGACACGTAGCCCAGCGTCTGCGGCGTACATGGCAGCGGCAGCCCACTCAACACGCTCAACAGGCGGCCCTTCATCACATAAATGCCTGAAGCCAGCGTGACAGCCGCCAATGTCGCTCGGCGCCGGCCTCACTCACTTCGACACTGGCCGTCATCCCCGCCGCCAACTCCACGCCTGGGGGCACGCTGTCCAATTCAATCCGTACGGGCACCCGCTGGGCGAGTCGTATCCAACTGAACGTCGGGGCCACCTGGGGTAAACCGCCCTCGCTGCGCAGCTCATTACCATCGGCGATGCCCCGCCCGATACTGGCGACATGGCCTTCAAGCAAAGGCGCAAACCCCATGAGTTTGATCGACGTGGCGGCCCCCAGTCGCACACCGGGAAGCTTGGTTTCTTCAAAGTAAGCAGTGACCCAGAAGCTGTGCGCATCGACCACAAACACATTGGTCGTGCCGGCGACGGCGTAGTCACCTGGCTGCAGGCGCAGTTGAGTCACGTAACCATCGACCGGCGAACGAATGGTCGTACGCTCGAGGTCCAGCCGGGCTTGGGCCAACTGGCTCTGGGCCGCCTCCAGGCGGGCCTTGGCCACTGCCAGGTCCCGCGCCGCGTTATCGGTTTCTTCCCGTGCAATCGCATCGCCGAGTTGGCTGCGGCGCTGGAGCTGTGCCGTACGTTGCGCGAGCACGCTACGTGCCTCTGCCAGCTCGGCGGCGCGCTGTTGCTGGGCCAGCAGATAGGCGCGCTGATCGATCCGATACAGCAACGCGCCCTTGGCGACCCACTGGTTATCCCCCACGAGTACGTGTTCGACCTGGCCGGACACCTCCGGGGCCATCCGGATGACATGTGCACTGACACGTCCGTCGCGCGTCCAGGGCGCCAATACGTAGGCTCGCCACAACTGCGTACAGAACAGCAGCGCAACCAGCCCCAGTACCAGCGTGGCGAGCGTCTTGAAGAGGTTATTGATAGACATGGCGCCTCGCTTAGACCATCAGGACTAACGTCGAAAGGATGATGAGCGAGACAAAAAAACGCGCCAGGCTCGGGTGCCAGGCCCACTCCAGCCAGCGGCGGATGGTGCGTTCCAGCAGCCCGTAGACCAGGGCTGAAACCCCCAGGTAAACCAGCAAAGGCGGGATATAGAGGTTGGCAATCGTGATTTCGCTGAGCATCGGTGGGTCTCGCCGTCGACCATCAACGCGATGGCCTTGCTGACGATGTTAGGTAATACGCACCTTTGCCGATATTGAGTATGCTGCCAGAATATAATCAAATTCAGCCAAGTTGCGGTGATGGGGCATGCACGAGACAAATCACGCCACGATTGAACAGTTCGAACTCGATCGCCTCGACCAACCTGCCGTGGCATTAATGCTGGGCGCCCAGCGCAACGACACCGAGTTTCCCGTACACACCCACCGCAAAGGCCAGCTGGTAGTGGCTTATCACGGCGGCATCGTGTGCACGGTGGAGGATGGGGTGTGGATGGTGCCGTCAGGGTTCGGCGTGTGGATTCCGGGTGGCGTGGCCCACAGCAACCGGGTCACGGCCAACGGTAAAGTCGGCTTTGTTTTTGTGGAGCCCGGCGCGGCGGCGCTACCGCAACAGTGCTGTACGTTGGTGCTGTCGCCGCTGATCCTGGAGCTGATCCTGCACCTCAGCGCCCAGGCCCAGGACTACCCGCCAGCGTGTGCCAACGCGCGCTTGGCCAGTGTGCTGCTCGAACAGCTGGAACTTGCCCCGACGGAACAGTTGTACCTGCCGCTGCCCGCGACGGCGCAGTTGCGCGTGATCGCGCGCGGGTTGGCCCAGGACCCGTCCAACCGCTGCACCATGGCCCAGTGGGCGCGCCAAGTGGCCATGAGCGAGCGCTCCCTGGCCCGCCTGGTCAAACGTGAAACCGGGCTGACCTTCGGTCAGTGGCGCAAGCAATGGCAAATTATCGTAGCGCTGCAAAACCTGGCCGAAGGCGAGTCGGTACAGCACACCGCTGAAGCGCTTGGCTATGAGTCGGTCAGCTCATTCATCAGCATGTTCCGCAAGACCCTGGGCACGTCGCCGGCACGTTATATCCGCGCCACGGCCATGCCGGCCTCGCGCGCGCAGCCCTGACGCACGCCTCCAGCCCACCCGCAAGCCCAGTGATCATCGCTGGACGGTCCGCGCTCATTGGCGCTCCCTCGCCCTGCTGAGCCAGGCGTCCCGAGCACACGCCTCGCCCCCCCCTGAAAAGGTGTACCACCTGACCTTTTGTCGCGGTATTTATCGACGGCCCATCGCTGGCTCTTGCACTTAAGGTATTATGGTATACCATCATACACGGACCCACTCACACCCGACGGAGCAGCTCATGAGTTTCGAAATCCGCAAGATCGTCAGCTACGTAGAAGAAACCTTTATTGAAGGCGGCAAGGCCTCTGACACTCCCGTCACCATGGTTGGCCTGGCGGTCGTGTTGAAAAACCCCTGGCTGGGTCGCGGGTTTGTCGAAGACCTGAAACCGGAGATCCGTGCCAACTGCTCGGACCTCGGTGCACTGATGGTAGAGCGCCTGGTGGGCATCATTGGTGGCGCGCAGAAGATCGAAGCCTACGGCAAGGCCGCCGTGGTCGGGGCTGACGGCGAGATCGAACACGCGTCGGCGATCATCCATACCCTGCGCTTCGGCAACCACTATCGCGAAGCGGTCAAGGCCAAGAGCTACCTGAGCTTCACCAACAAACGCGGTGGCCCGGGCACGTCGATCCAGATCCCGATGATGCACAAGGACGACGAAGGCCTGCGCTCGCACTACATCACCCTGGAAATGCAGATCGAAGACGCGCCGCGCGCCGATGAAATCGTGGTGGTGCTGGGCTGCGCAGACGGTGGCCGCCTGCACCCGCGCATCGGCAACCGTTACATCGACCTCGAAGAGCTGGCGGCGGAAAAAACCCAGTAAGCCAAGACCGTCACTCCAACAAAAAAGGCATGCAGGAGCGCTCCATGATTCGGCTCACCGCTGAACGTACCCCGGCTGGCACCAGTTACCTGGCGACCGGCCAAGGCCAGCCTGTGGTTTTGATCCACGGCGTGGGCCTGAATAAAGAGATGTGGGGCGGCCAGGTGGTTGGCCTGGCCACCCATTACCGCGTGATCACCTATGACATGCTCGGCCATGGCGCCAGCCCGCGCCCGGACAGCGGCACACCGCTGCTCGGTTATGCCGACCAACTGCTGGAGCTGCTCGATCACCTGCAATTGCCCCTGGCGACGGTGATCGGTTTCTCAATGGGCGGCCTGGTGGCGCGCGCCTTTGCCCTGCACTACCCGGAACGCCTCAACAGCCTGGTAGTGCTCAACAGCGTGTTCAACCGCAGCCCCGAACAGCGCGCCGGGGTGATTGCGCGCACCGCCCAGGCCGCCGAGCATGGGCCGGATGCCAATGCCGAAGCGGCCCTCTCGCGCTGGTTCAGCCGTGAATACCAGGCGGCCAACCCGGCGCAGATCGCCGCGTTGCGCCAGACCCTGGCCGGTAACGACCCCCAGGGCTACCTGACCACCTACGAGCTGTTCGCGACCCAGGACATGTACCGCGCCGACGACCTGGGCAGCATCCAGGTGCCGACCCTGGTGGCCACCGGCGAGCTGGACCCCGGCTCGACACCGCAGATGGCCCGCCAATTGGCGGAGCGTATTCCCGGCGCAACCGTGGCGGTATTGCCCGAGCAACGGCATATGATGCCGGTTGAATCGCCGCGCCTGGTCAACCAGCTGCTGCTGGACTTCCTCCAGACGGCGCACTCCCAACAACACCCGATAAAGGGGATCGTGGCATGACGCTTGAACGCTTCCAGATGTGCATCGGCGCAGAATGGGTCGATGCCTTGTCCGGCAAGACCTTTGACAGCCTCAACCCGGCTCTGGCCGAACCTTGGGCACAGTTGCCCGATGCCGATGAAGCCGACGTGGAACGCGCGGTGCAGGCTGCGCAACAGGCCTTCGACAGCCCGGCCTGGCGCGGCCTCACCGCCACCGCGCGGGGCAAACTGCTGCGCCGCCTGGGTGACCTGATCGCCGACAACAAGGAACGCCTGGCGCAGCTGGAAAGCCGCGACAACGGCAAGCTGATCCGCGAGACCCGTGGCCAGGTCAGTTACCTGCCGGAGTTCTTCCATTACACCGCAGGCCTGGCCGACAAACTCGAAGGCGGCACCCTGCCCCTGGACAAGCCCGACCTGTTTGCCTACACCGTGCATGAACCCATGGGCGTGGTCGCCGCGATCATTCCCTGGAACAGCCCGCTGTACCTCACGGCGATCAAGCTGGCGCCGGCCCTGGCGGCGGGCAACACCATCGTGATCAAGCCGTCGGAACATGCCTCGGCGACCATCCTCGAACTCGCGCGCCTGGCCCTTGAAGCCGGGATTCCGCCGGGCGTGGTCAACGTGGTGACCGGCTACGGCCCAAGCACCGGGGCCGCCCTCACCCGCCATCCGCTGGTGCGCAAGATCGCCTTTACCGGCGGTGCAGCCACGGCGCGCCATGTGGTGCGCAGCAGTGCCGAGAACTTCGCCAAGTTATCGCTGGAGCTGGGCGGTAAATCACCGAATATCATCTTTGCCGACGCCGACCTCGACAGCGCCATCAACGGCGCGATTGCCGGGATCTACGCCGCCTCCGGGCAGAGCTGCGTCTCCGGTTCGCGCCTGCTGGTACAGGACGAGATCTACGACGAATTCGTCGAGCGCCTGGTGGAGCGCGCCCAGCGCATTCGCATCGGCAACCCCCAGGAAGATGCCAGCGAGATGGGCCCCATGGCCACTGCGCAGCAACTGGCCGTGGTCGAGGGCCTGGTGGCCGACGCCATCGCCGAAGGCGCGCGCCTGCGCACCGGCGGCAAGCGCCCGCAGAACCTGGGGGCCGGCTGGTTCTATGAGCCGACCCTGTTCGAGTGCGACCGCAACTCGATGAAGATCATGCAGGAAGAAGTCTTCGGCCCGGTGGCCTCGGTGATCCGCTTCAAGGACGAAGCCGAAGCCCTGGCGATCGCCAACGACTCGCAGTTCGGCCTCGCCGCCGGCATCTGGACCCGCGACCTGGGCCGCGCCCACCGCCTGGCCCGGGACGTGCGCTCGGGGATCATCTGGGTCAACACCTACCGCGCCGTCTCGGCCATGGCGCCCATCGGCGGCTTCAAGAACAGCGGCTACGGACGCGAAAGCGGCATCGATTCGGTGCTGGCCTACACCGAGCTGAAGACGGTGTGGATCAACCTCTCCCAGGCACCCATGCCTGATCCTTTTGTGATGCGTTAAGAGACCCCGACCATGATCGAACCCGGCATTTACAAAGACGTCATGAGCTCGTTCCCCTCCGGCGTCACGGTGGTCACCACCCTGGACCCGGACGGCGGCATCGTGGGCATTACCGCCAGCGCGTTCAGTGCGCTGTCGATCGACCCGGCCCTGGTGCTGTTCTGCCCCAACTACGCCTCGGACACCTACCCGGTGCTGCGCGACAGCAAGCGCTTTGCGATTCACTTGCTGTCGGCCGACCAAACCGCCGAAGCCTATGCCTTCGCCAGCAAGGGCAAGGAAAAGGCCAAGGGCATCGAGTGGCACCTCAGCGACCTGGGCAACCCGTTGCTGGCCAAGGCCACGGCGATCATCGAGTGTGAGTTGTGGCGCGAATACGATGGCGGTGATCATGCGATCATCGTCGGCGCAGTGAAGAACCTGATCCTGCCCGCGCAACCGGTCACGCCGATGATCTACCACAAAGGCAAGCTGGGCCCGCTGCCCACCCTGGCCTGAGGAGCACAGTACGATGAGCAACGACAAATATGAGCAGGGCCTGAAAATCCGCACCCAGGTGCTGGGCGAAGCCTATGTGCAGCGCTCCCTCGAGAATGCCGACGATTTCACCCGGCCCTTGCAGGAGATGGTCACCGAGTACTGCTGGGGCCATGTGTGGGGCCGTGAGGGTTTGTCGCTTAAAGAACGCAGCATGATAAACTTGGCAATGATTTCGGCCCTCAATCGACCTCACGAGCTCAAGCTGCATGTACGTGGCGCCTTGCGTAACGGGCTGAGTCGTGAACAAATACGCGAAATTCTGCTTCAGGTCGGCATTTATTGCGGGGTTCCCGCCGCCGTGGACAGCTTCCGGCTGGCCCGGGAAGCTTTCGCCGAAGCCGATGCAGAGGCCACCCGTTAACCCTTGGCTGTTTTGATCGATCGAGCACCGCTGCCGGTGCTCGTTTTGCAGGGACAGCCACCTTCAGAGCAGACCCCATGAAACGCCTGCCACTCGACGACAGCTTCAAGGTCAATCACAACCCGGTCACCCTGCGCGAAATCGTGCTGGAGAAACTGCGCAGCGCCATCATGAACTTCCAGCTCCTGCCGGGCGACCGCCTGGTAGAACGCGACCTGTGTGATCGCCTGGGCGTCAGCCGCACGTCGGTGCGCGAAGCCCTGCGTCACCTGGAGTCCGAGGGCCTGGTGGAGTTTGCCGATGCCAAAGGCCCGCAGGTCGCGATCATCACCCTGGCCGACGCGGTCGACATCTATGAACTGCGCTGCGTGCTCGAAGGCTTGATCGTGCAGTTGTTCACCCTGCGCGCCAAGGCCAAGGACATCAAGGCCCTGGAAAAAGCCCTGGAGGAGAACCGCAAGGCCCTCAAGGACGGCGAACTGCAACAGGTGATCGACTCGGTGCAAGGCTTCTACGACGTCTTGCTCGAAGGCTCCGGCAACCACGTGGCGGCCACGCAACTGCGCCAGTTGCAGGCGCGTATCAGCTACCTGCGCGCCACCTCGGTGTCCCAGGAAAACCGCCGCGGCGCCAGTAACCAGGAAATGGAACGCATGGTCCAGGCAATCAAGAGCGGCGACCCGCTCGCGGCGCACCAAGCCTGTGTCGATCACGTGCGCGCAGCCGCTGCCGTGGCCCTGGATTACCTCAAGCGCAAGCAGGAAGAGACCGGCAAGATTCCAGAGATCACCCTGCCCATCGCGCTCAAAGAACCGCGCATAGGCCACTGACCATGTTCAGCCCAAGCTATTGCCCGAAATGCGGCGGCAGTGACCTCGGTCGCCAGTTGCCACCGGGCGATACGCATGAGCGCCTGATGTGCCGGGGTTGCGGCTATATCCACTACATCAACCCCAAGATCATCGCCGGCTGCATCATCGAGCAGGACGGCAAATACCTGCTGTGCCAACGGGCGATCCCGCCCCGTCCCGGCACCTGGACCCTACCGGCCGGCTTCATGGAAGGCGGCGAGACCACTGAACAAGCCGCGTTGCGCGAAGTCTGGGAAGAAAGCGGCGTGCGCGCGGAAATCGTCTCGCCCTACTCGATCTTCAGCGTGCCGACGATCAGCGAGGTGTACATCATCTTCCGCGCCATCGCGCTGGAAATCACCGGCCAGTTCGGCCCGGAAACCCTCGACTACCGGTTCTTCGCGCCCGAGGACATTCCCTGGGACAGCATCTACTACCCGGCGATCCGGCAGATCCTCGAACGGTATATCGAGGAACGCCAGGCCGGGGTGTATGGCATCTACATCGGCAATGACGACAGCGGCAAGATCCACTTTATCCGCTGATCTCACAGCCAAACACCGGACCAAATGTGGGAGGGGCGGTGCGACGATTCGACTTGCCCCCGATAGCAGTGTGTCAGCCGCTGAATAAGGTGACTGACCCACCGCCATCGGGGGCAAGCCCCCTCCCACACTGGCCCGCTGTTGGCAGGTAGAAAGCAGCCCGGCGGTAGATCGCATGGATACCACCAATCCCCTGTGGGAGATGTCGAGCTTTAGCGAGGCTTCGAAGGCGGTGGCACGGTTGGCAGAGAGGTTGGCTGACACACCGCCATCGGGGGCAAGCCCCCTCCCACATTTGGTCCTATGTTTGGCCTGATGACCTAAGGTGCCAGCCCTTCCACGATGACGATCTGCGCCACCCCCGCCCCTTCACGGTACCCCTTCGCCTCCTGATATTCAGCAGACTCGTAGCACGCCACCGCCTGCTCGTAGCTATCGAACTCGATCACCACATTGCGCTGCCGTGCCGGCCCGCCTTCCATCGCCTCGCTGCGCCCGCCCCTGGCCAGGAACCGCCCGCCAAACTTGGCAAACGCTGCCGGTGCGCGTTGGGTGTACTGCGTGTACTGCTCTGCGTCGGACACATCCACATGGGCAATCCAGTAAGCCTTCATCGTGACATCCTCTTGTTGAGTTTTTGTGGTATACCATAATACATACAACCAACAAAACGAGCACACTGACATGCCCTTCAACAGCATCGCAGACATCATCGAAGACTATCGCCAGGGCAAGATGGTGCTCCTGGTGGACGACGAAGACCGGGAAAACGAAGGCGACCTGTTGCTGCCCGCTGCCTGCTGCACCGCCGAGACTATCAGTTTCATGGCTCGCGAAGCCCGTGGCTTGATTTGCCTGACCCTGACCGACGAACACTGTCAGCGCCTGGGCCTCGAGCAGATGGTGCCGAGCAATGGCAGCGTGTTCAGTACGGCGTTCACCGTGTCCATCGAAGCCGCCAGCGGCGTGACCACCGGCATCTCTGCCGCTGACCGCGCGCGCACCGTGGCGGCGGCCGTTGACGTCAATGCCGGGCCCGCCGACATCGTGCAACCGGGGCATATCTTCCCGTTGCGCGCCAAGGACGGCGGCGTATTGACCCGCGCCGGCCACACCGAAGCCGGCTGCGACCTGGCGCGCCTGGCCGGGCACACACCGGCCTCGGTGATCGTTGAAGTGATGAACGACGACGGCACCATGGCGCGCCGCGCCGACCTGGAAATTTTCGCGCGCAAACATGGGATCAAGATCGGCACCATCGCCGACCTGATCCACTACCGCCTCAGCACCGAGCGTACCGTGGTGCGCATTGGCGAACGGGATTTGCCCACGGTGCATGGCACGTTCCGCCTGATCACCTTCGAAGACCGCATCGACGGCGGCGTGCACATGGCAATGGTCATGGGCCAGTTGCGCCGCGATACCCCTGCGCTGGTGCGCGTGCATGTGATCGACCCGCTGCGCGACCTGGTCGGCGCCGACTACAGCGGCCCGTCCAACTGGACCCTGTGGGCCGCGTTGCAACGCGTCGCCGCCGAAGGCTGCGGCGTGGTGGTGGTGCTGGCCAACCATGAGTCGTCCCAGGCGCTGCTGGAGCGTGTGCCACAACTCACCCAGGCGCCACGCCAGTTCAACCGTTCGCAGTCGCGCATCTATTCGGAAGTGGGTACCGGGGCGCAGATCTTGCAGGACCTCGGCGTCGGCAAGCTGCGTCACCTCGGCCCGCCCCTCAAATACGCCGGGCTGACCGGCTACGACCTGGAGGTGGTCGAGAGCATTCCCTTCACCGAATGACGGATAACCGGTAAGGCAAAATGCTTGCACAAAGTTTGGAATACCATAATATGATATTCCATAGACCGAACGCTTTCGCCAAGTGCGCCCGCCAGGGATAGCACCAATAACAGCCCTTGGCACGGTCGCCTTTTGGGGCCCCGACTGAGGCCCTGATTGACCTACTGCTCCCGATAGGCGGGCATTACCAGCCCGCTCAATAACAAAACAAATGAGGGCGTGAACATGGTGTTGAACAAACGTACAACCGCGGTGCTGTTTGCCGGTTTACTGGCGACGGCCACCCACGCGGCCCTGGCGGCCGAAAGCATCAATTTCGTGAGCTGGGGCGGTAGCACCCAGGATGCGCAGAAGCAGGCCTGGGCCGACCCGTTCAGCAAGGCCAGCGGCATTACCGTGGTCCAGGATGGGCCCACCGACTACGGCAAACTCAAGGCCATGGTCGAAAGCGGCAACGTGCAGTGGGACGTGGTGGATGTAGAGGCCGACTTCGCCTTGCGCGCCGCCGCCGAAGGCCTGCTCGAACCCCTGGATTTCTCGGTGATCCAGCGCGACAAGATCGACCCGCGCTTCGTCTCCGACCATGGCGTGGGCTCGTTCTTCTTCTCTTTCGTGCTCGGCTACAACGAAGGCAAGCTCGGCGCCAGCAAGCCCCAGGACTGGACCGCGCTGTTCGACACCAAGACCTACCCCGGCAAACGCGCCCTCTACAAATGGCCGAGCCCTGGCGTGCTCGAACTGGCCCTGCTCGCCGACGGCGTACCGGCCGACAAGCTCTACCCGCTGGACCTGGACCGCGCCTTCAAGAAACTCGACACCATCAAGAAAGACATCGTCTGGTGGGGCGGCGGTGCACAGTCGCAGCAGCTGCTGGCCTCCGGCGAAGTCAGCATGGGCCAGTTCTGGAACGGTCGCATCCACGCCCTGCAGGAAGACGGCGCGCCAGTGGGCGTGAGCTGGAAGCAGAACCTGGTGATGGCCGACATCCTCGTCGTGCCTAAAGGCACGAAGAACAAAGCCGCCGCGATGAAGTTCCTGGCCAGTGCCAGCAGCGCCAAAGGCCAGGCCGACTTTTCCAACCTGACCGCCTATGCTCCAGTGAACATCGACAGTGTGCAGCGCCTCGACTCGGTGCTGGCGCCGAACCTGCCGACCGCCTACGTCAAGGATCAGATCACCCTCGATTTCGCCTACTGGGCCAAGAACGGTCCGGCCATTGCGACACGGTGGAATGAATGGCTAGTCAAATGAAAATGACGGCAACCACACCGACCGGGAGCGCCCTCGGCGCTGCCGGCGCGGTTTCCTCCAAGGCCGGTGCGCCGTCCCTGGCGCAGCGCTGGCGGGGGTCGAGCAACCTGATCCCGGCCCTGCTGTTCCTCGGCCTGTTCTTCCTGGCGCCGCTGATCGGCCTGCTGCTGCGTGGCGTGCTGGAGCCGGTGCCGGGCCTGGGCAACTATGAACAACTGTTTGCCAACTCGGCCTATGCACGGGTGCTGCTCAACACCTTTTCGGTGGCGGGCCTGGTGACCCTGTTCAGCCTGCTGCTGGGCTTCCCGCTGGCCTGGGCGATTACCCTGGTGCCGCGCGGCTGGGGGCGCTGGATCCTGAACATCGTGCTGCTATCGATGTGGACCAGCCTGCTCGCCCGCACCTATTCCTGGCTGGTCTTGCTGCAAGCCTCCGGGGTGATCAACAAGGCGCTGATGGCGATGGGCATCATCGATCAGCCGCTGGAGATGGTGCACAACCTCACCGGCGTGGTGATCGGCATGAGCTACATCATGATCCCGTTCATCGTGCTGCCGTTGCAGGCGACCATGCAGGCCATCGACCCGATGATCCTGCAGGCCGGCTCGATCTGCGGCGCGAGCCCGTGGACCAACTTCTTCCGGGTGTTCCTGCCGCTGTGCCGGCCGGGGTTGTTTTCCGGCGGCCTGATGGTGTTCGTGATGTCCCTCGGTTACTACGTCACCCCGGCGCTGCTCGGCGGTGCGCAGAACATGATGCTGCCCGAGTTCATCATCCAGCAGGTGCAATCGTTCCTCAATTGGGGCCTGGCCAGTGCCGGCGCCGCGTTGCTGATCTTCATCACCCTGGTGCTGTTCTACTTCTACCTGAAGCTTCAGCCGGAATCCCCGGTTGGCGCCAGCAACGCGAGGTAAGCCGTCATGCTCCTGACTCCCAATGCCATGAGCCGCAGAATGCGCTTGGGCCTCTACACCACCACCGGCTTGATCGGCCTGTTCCTGCTGCTGCCGATCGTGTTCATCGTGCTGCTCTCGTTCGGCTCGTCGCAATGGCTGGTGTTCCCGCCACCGGGCTGGACGCTGAAATGGTATGGCCAGTTCTTCTCCAACGCCGACTGGATGAATGCCGCGATGGCCAGCCTCAAGGTGGCGGTGCTGACCACCGTGTTCGCCGTCGCCCTGGGCCTGCCCACCGCGTTTGCCCTGGTGCGCGGGCGTTTCCCCGGCCGTGAGCTGCTCTACGGCCTGTTCACGCTGCCGATGATCGTGCCGCTGGTGATCATCGCCGTGGCGGTGTACGCGCTGTTCCTCAAGCTCGGCTACACCGGCACGATGTTCGCCTTTGTGGTCAGCCATGTGATCGTCGCGCTGCCGTTCACGATCATCTCGATCATCAACTCGCTGAAGCTGTTCGACCAGTCGATCGAAGACGCGGCGGTGATCTGCGGCGCCTCGCGTTTGCAGGCGGTGTTCAAGGTGACCTTTCCGGCGATTCGCCCAGGAATGGTGGCCGGTGCGCTGTTTGCCTTTCTGGTCTCGTGGGACGAGGTGGTGCTCAGCGTGATGATGGCCAGCCCGACCCTTCAAACCCTTCCCGTGAAAATGTGGACCACCCTGCGCCAGGACCTGACGCCTGTGATCGCCGTCGCTTCGACGCTGCTGATCGGCCTCTCGGTACTGGTCATGGTGATTGCCGCCGCCGTTCGCCGGCGTACCGAAACCCGCGCCTGAGCGCCGAGGAGAAGAACATGAGTGCAGTGATCAACGATGTCGCGCGAAGCCATGGCCAACCCCTGGTCAGCCTGCGCAACCTGAACAAGCACTACGGCGAATTTGCCGCCGTCGACAACATTTCGCTGGATATCAAGGACGGCGAATTCCTCACCTTCCTCGGCTCCAGCGGCTCGGGCAAAAGCACCACGCTGTCGATGCTCGCCGGTTTTGAAACACCGAGCAGCGGCGAGATCCTGGTGAGCGGCCAATCGCTGGTCAACGTACCGCCGCACAAGCGCGACATCGGCATGGTGTTCCAGCGTTACTCGCTGTTCCCGCACCTATCGGTACGCGACAACATCGCCTTCCCCCTGGCGATTCGCAAACTGGCCAGCGCCGAACGCGAGAAGCGCGTCGACGCCATGCTCAAGCTGGTGCAGCTTGAGCAATTTGCGCATCGCCGCCCTTCGCAACTGTCCGGCGGCCAGCAGCAACGGGTCGCCATCGCCCGCGCGCTGGTGTACGAGCCGCGCATCCTGCTGATGGACGAACCCCTCGGCGCCCTCGACAAGAAGCTGCGTGAAGACCTGCAGGACGAACTGCGCCAACTGCACCGGCGCCTGGGCATCACCATCGTCTACGTGACCCACGACCAGGAAGAAGCCATGCGCCTGTCCCAGCGCATCGCGATTTTCAGCCACGGCAAGATCGTCGGCCTGGGCAGCGGCTTCGACCTCTATCAGAACCCGCCGAACGCCTTCGTCGCGTCGTTTCTGGGCAACTCCAACTTCCTCAAGCTCAAGGCCCAGGGCAATGCGGCGGCGTCGTTCGAAGGCCAATCCCTGTCGATCCGCCTGACCAGCGGGTTGCACACCGAGCAGGAGGTACTGCTGATGGTGCGCCCGGAAAAAGCCCTGGCGCTGAGCGTCGAACAGGCCACCGCACAGCCCTTGGCCGCCGGTTGGAATGAAGTGTCGGCCATCGTCGGTGAAGTGCTGTTCCTCGGCGAAAGCCAGACCTGCACGGTGAAAACCCTCGGCGGCACGTCGATGACGGTCAAGGCGCTGTCTGCCGCGGGCATGCCCCTCAAGGCCGGCGACCCGGTGCGCGTGCGCTGGGCCACGGCGGATGCGTGTGTGTATACCGAATGGGCTGAAAGCGACCTGAACAAGGCCGCCGGCGCGCACTGAGTCACCCTTGTGGGAGGGGGCTTGCCCCCGATGGCTGTGGGTCAGCCAAAGATGCATTCACTGACACTCCGCCATCGGGGGCAAGTCGAATCGTCGCACCGCCCCTCCCACATTTGAACGGCGTTTACCCGTTAAAGCTTGCGCTCGAAAATCGCCCCCTCGATCCCCAGCACCTCGCGGGTATCGGCATAAATCCCCACGCCCTTCTCCCACACGTGCTTGATCGAGCGGTCGGCGCAGCGGATCTGGTAATTGAGCTCGAACGGCTCATGCCGTGACAGCGCATATTGCACCTCGCGCCATACGTAGTCGGCATCCTGCGCCAGGATCAGGCTGTTGTAGGTGAACTCATGGTTGTCCACCAGGCGCTCGGCGGGGTAGCCGGTCAACTCCAGGCAGCCGGCGCTGACGAATTCCATGGTCCAGTCGCGGTTGTTGCGCCCGCGGTAGATCAGCCCCGGCATGCTGTCGAGCAGGCTCATGCTGCTGCGCTGGCTGGCCTGCAAGGCAATTTCACGGCGTTTATGCGCGGTGATGTCGCTGGCCACCAGATAGAACCCCTGGGGGCCGCGCTTGAGGCTGATCTCGAACCAGCGCAGCTCGCCGCTGGGGTGCACGAAGCGCAGGCGCTGGTTGAACGAGGTCTCGGGGCGGCGGCGCAGTTCATTCAGGGCCTGGCGCCACAGCGGGCGGTCTTCCTGGTGCACATAGTCCATCAGGTTGCGCTCGGCACCCGGCGGCCCCATCAGCTCGGCCCAGGCCAGGTTGAAGTGGGCGATCTGGCCGTTGTCGCGCAGTTGCAATAAGGCGGCGGGAAAGCAATCCATCAGGTCAATCGGCAGGGGCGCAAACGCTTCAGGGCTATCCCTCATTTAATGGCGCTCCTCGTGTTTCATCAAGGCGCCGCTGTGCACCCAGGCCGCCAGCTCCAGCCGTGAATGCAGGCCAAGCTTCTGCAACAGGCTGCGCACATAGATTTTCACCGTGCCGTCGCTGATCCCCAATTCCCGGCCGATCTGTTTATTGCTCATGCCGGCGGCGATCAGCGCCAGGGTCTGGCCTTCGCGTTCGGTGAGGTTTTCGCTGCCCGCGGCCTCACACGCCGGCGCAGGCTCGGCCTGGTCGGCGAGCAAGGCAATCAGGGTCGAGTCCAGCACGATCGCGCCCTTGTGACAGTTGCGCATATACGCCAGCAACGCCTCGGGCTCGGTTTCCTTGAGCACATAGCCGCTGGCGCCCAGGCGCAAGGCGGTGAGCAGCTCGGCGCGGTCCATCGAGGCGGTGAGCACCACCACCTGACACTCCAGGCGCAACTGGCGCAGTTCATCCAGCACCTGCAAACCGCTGAGGCCGGGCATGTGCAGGTCGAGCAGGACCTGTTGCGGCGTCAGGCTCACGGCCAGGTTAATGCCTTCACGGCCACTGGCTGCCTGCCCCACCACTTCAAAGTCGTCGCTGGCGTCGAACAACTGCGCCAGGCCCTTGCGAAACAATGGGTGATCATCGATCAGTAATAAGGTCGTGCAATCCATCGAGGCTCCCCTGTGGCAGGTCGTGGTGGCGGCGCAGGCCAAGGTGCACGCGCACCCCGTGCGGGCGGATCGTTTCAATGCTCAGGCGCGCGCCGAGGCTGGCGGCGCGCTCGCGGATAATCGCCAGGCCGAAATGATTATGTTCGTCGGATGCCGGGCTCAGGCCGATGCCATCGTCTTCCACCGACACTGAAGCGTCGCCGTCCTGGGTCTGGCGCAGCTCAATGCGCACGTGCCGCGCGTGGGAATGGCGCACGGCATTGGCCAGGGCCTCGCGAATGATCTGCAAGACCTGCAATTCGGTTTCCGGGCCCAGGGCATCGTCCGGCAGGCGGTTGTCCAGTTCGAACACGATGATGCAACGCCGCGAGAACTCCGCCACCGAATCGGCCAGGGCCTGGCGCAGCGAGCGCCCGTCCATGGTCAGGCGCGCACTGGTGATCAGCTCGCGCACCTGGCGTTGCAACTGGCTCAGGCCGGCACACAGGTCGTGCAGGGCTGGCGCGCCCAACTGCGACTGCAACCCATGGGCCTGGAACGACAGGTAACCCAACTGCTGCGCCACCGAATCGTGCAGCTCACGGGCCAGGGCACCGTGGCGGGAGGTCGCCTGTTTGCGCTGCTGCTCACGGGCGTGGCCGCGCAGGCGCACGGTTACGCCGACGGCCTGCGCTGCCTCTTCCAACAACTGGCGCCAGCTGGCACCGGCTCGCCTGGGCGTGTCGAGCAGCAACACGCCCTTCTGGCCCTCGGGCAAGGCGCACACCAGGCGATGCACACCGCGTTGCCGGCACGGGCCGCAGGCCTGGGGCGTTTGCGCCACAGCTGCATTGCGCCAGGGGCAGGTCGCGGCGTCCTGGCAGCCTTCGATCAAAGCGCGGCGTGTCGGGCTGAGGTCTTCGCCGCCGAGGATCAGGTTGAGCCTGGCGCGGGGTAGCAGTGCGTCGAAACGGTCCAGGAAATCCGACAAGGCACCGTCAGCGTGCAGGGGCAACCCGGCCAACAGCCGGCGCACGCTGCGCGCCTGTTCGCGGCGCACAGGCCCCAACCAGAGCGGCCACCATTGCGGTCGTATTCGCACTCTTCGATAACTCCCCGTCCCGTTGCTCGGCGTGACCTCAAGCCCAGCAACTTCCATGCCCCGAACGCCCTTGGGGCAAGGCTTATCTCCAAAGGCATAGCCCTTTTTCCAGATTGAGAAGATTTTCCCCATAGGAAAGTATCTCTCCCAACAGGAAACAAAACGCACCTTGGAGGAGCCCGCATGACGCACACCCTCAGCCGCCCCATCGTGGTGATGCAATCGGCGACCGCCTGCACGGAGGTGGTCGCCACGCTGGACCAGCCGGTACTGCTGAACGGCGAACAACCCGACTTCGCGCGCCGCTTGCAACAGGCATTGAGCAGCGCCACCGTGGGGTGCCGGCTTTACCTGCTGGGAGATGAAGCCTTTGTCTGGCGTATCCATGCGCAAGCCCGCGCCGCTGGCCTGGAAGACGACGAGATCAGCATGACCTGCGCCACGCCCGGCCTACGCCAGGTGTATTGCGCCCACTGTGGCCTGACCCAGGCTGCCGGGCCAGCGCCCTCATTGAACTGCATCGGCTGCCACGTCGGGCTTGAAGTGCGTACGCATTTCTCTCGGCGCCTGGGGGCTTACCTCGGCGTGTGCCACAACCCCGACCAGCCCTATGCAGGGTTCCAGCCATGAGCGCGGCCCTCAAGGTTCAGGTCAGCGCCGCAAGAATGCTCACGCCGGTGGTGCGCGAACTCACCCTGACCGCCTGCGACGGTACCCTGCCCGGCTTCTCGCCCGGCAGCCATGTGCAAGTGCATCTGCCGCTGGCCGACGGCACGGTGCGCAACGCCTATTCGCTGACCAGCGACCCGGCGCACCTGCACCACTACCGCATCGCCGTGCGCCTGCAAGACGCTTCGCGTGGCGGCTCGCAGTACCTGCATCGGCAGGTGCGGGTCGGCGACACCTTGCAGCTCTCGCCGCCGGCCAATCTGTTCGCGCCCCACGGCACCGCGCGCCGGCATATCCTCATCGCTGCCGGGATCGGTATCACGCCGTTCATGGCCTATATCGCCGCGCTGGAACAGCAGCAGGCCGACTTCGAACTGCATTACCTGTTCCGCCCGGGCCTCAGCGACGCCTATCTCGACGAGTTGCAACAACGCCTCGGCCCGCGCCTGCACAGCTACGAACGGCGCCCGGACCTGAACCGGATCCTCGCCAACCGGCCACTGGGCAGCCACGTCTACAGCTGTGGCCCGCAGTCTCTGCTCGACGCGGTCGAGCTTGAGGCCACCCGCCTCGGTTGGTCGCCCAAGCGCGTGCATTCCGAAGCCTTCAAGGGTGCCCAGCCGGGCCAGCCGTTCGACCTGCACCTGCTGCGCAGCGGCCGGCGCCTGCGGGTCGAGGCAGAGCAAAGCCTGCTCGAAGCCCTGGAGCACGCAGGACTACAGGTGCCCAACCTGTGCCGTGGCGGGGTCTGCGGCCAGTGCATTACCCGGCACAACGGCGGCGCCATCGAACACCGTGACAGTTTCCTCAGCCCGGCCGAGCAGGCCGAATTTCTGATGCCCTGCGTCTCGCGCGGCCACGGCCCCTGCGTTTCGCTGGACCTCTAGGAGTGAGTGACATGCCCCTGCAATCGAGCCCCGTGTTGAGCTATCGCGACGATTTCAGCTTTCGCAACAGCCCGGCGGCGATCCGGCGCTTCCCCTTTCCCTTCATCGAGGACAGCTACCTGTACTCGGTGAATATCGAACCGGCCACCTCCCGCGACCCCGGCTCGATCTATGAGCACGCCTTCGACATCGACGAGCACTACCGCTCGGAAATGGCCGAACGCGCCCTGGTGCTGGACCAGGACCCGCGCCGCTACCTGGTGATGCCGCACATGCAAGTGGCGGCCTGGGATGCGTTGCAGATGCTCATGCAGCACCTGGCCGCCGACTACCCGCAGTGGTTCAGCCTGACGCAAGACGGCGAGCACTGGCATTGGCGCAACCACCTGCTGGACATCGACCAGCCCTTCATCTTCGGCGACGCCACCAGCCTGCCCTGCGCACCGCTGGAGTACATCGGCCGCCAGGTGCAGGGGGATTTCGCCCTGCTCGACCAGCGCGACGGCGACCTGTACATGGACGCCGGCCTGGTCACCAGCCCGGCCGACTGGTCGCTGGCGTTCGATGCCGGCATGAGTTTCAAGCAATGGCACGCACCGGTGCCCATGGCCCATCAGATGGGCGTGTTCGACCGCGCGCTGAAGTACCTGCTCAACCTGCAGGTCGGCCAGCCCGTGCGACGCTTGAACTGGACCCTGACCATCAACCCGCGCCTGGATTCATCCCCCGAGACGTTCCATCAATGGGGCGCCGATCGCGGCCAGATCACCGCGCAGAACGTCGGGCAGCAGGTGCACCTGCGGGTCGAGCTGCAAGTGATGGCGCGCCTGCCGCGCAGCCACGCGGTGATGTTCAGCATCCGTACCTACCTGATCAGCCTGGACGAGCTGGTCACGCAACCCGGCTGGGGCTGTCGCCTGCACCGCGTGCTGCGCGACCTGCCCGACCCCATCGCCGACTACAAGGGCATGACCCGCTACCGCCGCACGCTGGTCGAGTGGCTGAGCCAGTTTGATCCACTCGCGTGACCTCATTTTCCCGACAAGGAGCATCACATGACCCACTCCTGGCGTATCTCTGCATTGGCCGAACGGCACCGCGCCCTTGGCTCGAACCTTGAAGACTGGAACGGCATGGGCACCGCCTGGACCTACAGCAGTGCACTGGCCGACCACCACGAAGCGATCCGCACCCGCGCCGGCCTGATGGACGTGTCGGGGCTGAAAAAAGTCCATTACGTGGGGCCCCACGCCGAGAGCCTGTTGCAGTGGGCGACCACCCGCGACATCGCCAAGCTCTACCCCGGCAAATCGGTGTACGCCTCGATGCTCGACGAGGACGGCAAATTCGTCGATGACTGCATCGTCTACCGCACCGGGCCCAATGCGTTCATGGTGGTGCATGGCGCCGGCAGCGGGCATGAAATGCTGGTGCGCTCGGCCCTGGGCCGGCAAGTGGCGGTGCTGTTCGATGACGACCTGCACGACCTGTCGCTGCAAGGCCCGCTGGCGGTGGACTTCCTCGCCGAACACGTGCCCGGCATCCGCCAACTGGCGTACTTCCACCACCTGCAAACCCGCCTGTTCGAGCGCCCGGTGATGATCTCCCGCACCGGCTACACCGGTGAGCGCGGCTACGAGATTTTCTGCAAGGCCGCCGACGCGCCGTTCCTGTGGGACAGCATCCTCGAACAGGGCGCCGGCCTGGGGATCATCCCCTGCGCCTTCACCGCCCTGGACTGGCTGCGGGTGGAAAGCTCGCTGATGTTCTTCCCCTACGACAACTCGCAGATGTACCCCTTCGCCGACCAGAAGGCCGGCGACACCCTCTGGGAAATGGGCCTGGACTTCACCGTTTCGCCGGGCAAAAGCGCGTTCCGGGGCGCCGAAGAACACCTGCGCCTGCGCGGCCAGGAGCGTTTCAAGATCACCGGCGTGCTGCTTGAGGGCGTGCGTGCCGCCGAGGCCGGCGACACCTTGTGGCAGGGCAACCGGCAAGTCGGCGTGATCACCTGCGGCATGTATTCGCGCCTGAGCAAACGCTCGATGGCCATCGCGCGCATGAGCGTCGCCTGTTCCGAACCCGGTATTGCCGTGCAGGTGCGCGGCAGCCTTGAGGCCAGCGCCAGCACCCACGCCCTGCCCTTCGATGACCCGCAAAAAACCAAGCGCACGGCCAAGGGCTGAGCCTTCCTTCACTGTATTCAGGAGCCTTCGATGGACGCCTCCCGCGAACATTACATCCTCAAGATCACCTGCCCGGCGGCGTCCGGGATCGTCGCCGCGATCAGCGCCTGCCTGGCCCGGCAGCAGTGCTACATCAGCGAGCTGGCGCAGTTCGACGACGAGTTCACCGGGCAGTTCTTCATGCGCGCGGTGTTCCGCTTCAACACCGGCGTCAGCGGCGATATCGGCGCCCTGCGCGAAGGCCTGGGCGACCTGGCCGGCGGGTTCGATATGCACTGGCAGTTGTTCAGCTCACGCCAACCGACCCGCGTACTGCTGATGGTCAGCAAATTCGACCACTGCCTCACCGACCTGCTCTACCGCCACCGCAAGGGCGAGATGGACATGCACATCACCGCCGTGGTCTCCAACCACCTGGACCTGCGGGCGATGGCCGAGCGCGAAGGCATCCGCTTCATCTACCTGCCGATCACCCAGGACACCAAGGCCAGCCAGGAAGCCGAGCTGATGCGCATCATCGAAGACACCCAGACCGACCTGGTGGTGCTCGCGCGCTACATGCAGATCCTGTCCGACGGCCTGTGCCAGCACCTGTCGGGGCGGGCGATCAATATCCATCACTCGTTCCTCCCAGGGTTCAAGGGCGCCAAGCCCTACCACCAGGCCTATGACCGTGGCGTCAAGCTGATCGGCGCCACCGCCCACTACGTCACCAGCGACCTGGATGAGGGCCCGATCATCGAGCAGGAAATCCAGCGCGTCGACCATACCCACTTGCCCGACTCGCTGGTCGCCATCGGCCGCGACACCGAAACCGTGGCCCTTTCCAAGGCCCTGAAATACCACCTGGAACACCGGGTGTTCATCAACCAGGACAAGACAGTGATCTTTCGCTGAACCCTTCAGGAGGCACGCTCATGACCCTACGTGTTGCAATCATCGGCGCCGGCCCGTGTGGCCTGGCGCAACTTCGCGCGTTCCAGTCGGCCCGCGACAAAGGTGCCGCCATCCCCGAATTGGTGTGCTTCGAGAAACAGCAGGACTGGGGCGGCATGTGGAACTACACCTGGCGCACCGGCCTCGACGAGAACGGCGAGCCGGTGCACGGCAGCATGTACCGCTACCTGTGGTCCAACGGCCCCAAGGAATGCCTGGAATTTGCCGACTACACCTTTGAAGAACATTTCGGCCGGCCCATCGCGTCCTACCCGCCGCGCGAGGTGCTGTGGGACTACATCAAGGGCCGGGTGGAGAAAGCCGGGGTACGCGACTACATCCGCTTCAACCACGTGGTGCGCCAAGTCACCTTCGACGAACAGACCCAGCGCTTCAGCCTGTATGCCCACGACTACAACACCGACACCTTGACCTGCGAAGCATTCGACTACGTGATCAACGCCTGCGGCCACTTCTCCACGCCCAAGGTGCCGTACTTCGAAGGCTTTGAGCAATTCGCCGGGCGCATCCTGCATGCCCATGATTTTCGCGAGGCCCTGGAGTTCAAGGACAAGGACCTGCTGATTGTCGGCAGCAGCTATTCGGCCGAGGATATCGGCTCGCAATGCTACAAATACGGCGCGCGCAGCATCACCAGTTGCTACCGCACCGCCCCCATGGGCTATGCCTGGCCGGACAACTGGGAAGAAAAACCACTGCTCCAGCGCCTGGAAAACAACCGCGCGTACTTTGCCGACGGCAGCAGCAAGCACATCGACGCGGTGATCCTGTGCACCGGCTACAAGCACCACTTCCCATTCCTGCCCGATGAACTGAGCCTCAAGACCGACAACCGCCTGTGGCCGATGAACCTCTACAAGGGTGTGTTCTGGGAACCCAACCCCCGCCTGATCTACCTCGGCATGCAGGACCAGTGGTACTCCTTCAACATGTTCGATGCCCAGGCCTGGTATGCCCGCG
The DNA here is from genome assembly GCF_042015035.1 of Pseudomonas gorinensis. Classification (NCBI taxonomy): domain Bacteria; kingdom Pseudomonadati; phylum Pseudomonadota; class Gammaproteobacteria; order Pseudomonadales; family Pseudomonadaceae; genus Pseudomonas; species Pseudomonas gorinensis. The sequence continues at coordinate 2,865,020 of NZ_CP167125.1, read as the reverse complement.
ATGTGATCCTCGGGCGCATCCCACTGCCCAGCCAGGCCGAGATGGTCGCCGACAGCCAGCAATGGCACGTGCGGGAACAGACCCTGGAAACCAACCAGCAGATGTTCGAATACCAGGGCGCCTATATCCAGCACCTGGTGGACGCCACCGACTACCCGGATTTCGACATCGCCGGAGTCAACGAAACCTTTCTGCACTGGAAGCACGACAAGGCGGAAAACATCATGGGTTATCGCGACAAGTCCTACCGCTCGCTGATGACCGGCACCCAGTCGCCGCCCCACCACACGCAGTGGTTGCAGGCCCTGGATGATTCGATGGCAGCGTACCTGGGCGCGCCCGCGACGCCCATCAAGTCGGTCGGCTGATGATGAATGCACCGCGTATTTCCCATCCCCGAGAGCCCGGGCTGTTTGCCCGCGCGCCGAACCTGGAGCGCTACCGCGTGGCCGCCGGCGGCGTGACCCTGGTGGACTTGCAGCCCGGCGACGGCCTGCACGTGATCGACGTCGAAGGCCGGCAACCCTGCGCACTGCTGGCCCTCGACGCCGGCGGTCGCAGCGCCCTGGCGAGCTGGGGCCTGCGCGGGTCAACGGCGTGCAGTGTGCCAGGGCGTATCGGCCTGGCGCTCCAGCGGCGCGGCATCGACGCCCAGGCATTGCCGCTGGCCGCCTCGCTGTGGGACGCCGACAGCCCGCCCGGCCACAGCCGGCAGTTTGTCGCCCAGGACGCGCTGCTGGTGATCGTCGCCGCGCCCGCCGAGGCCACCGCCGTCGACCGGCAATACCGGCCCAGCGAACTGCGCCTGCGGGTGACGCGGGCCAACCCGTCGCCGCTGCTGGTACCGGCCCTGCCCGAGCCGTTGGGCGACGTGCTGGACGAATTCACCCTGCGCGCGGGCACGGCCCGCAGCTACACCGTCGCCAAGGGCCAGTACGTGCAGGTGCTGGATGTGGCCGGCCGCCAGTGTTCGGACTTCGTCGCCCTCGACCGCCGTGCCCTGGATCGCGGCGTGGAGCTGGAGCTGGACCAGACCGTCACGCGCACCCTGAACGGCAGCGCCTACCCGGCACCGGGGCTGTTCTCGAAGTTTTTCGACCGCCACATGCAACCGATGCTGGAGGTGGTGCAAGACACCGTCGGGCGCCACGATTCATTCGCCCTGGCCTGCGCGGCGCGCTACTACGAAACCCATGGGTATTTCGGGCACGACAACTGCAGCGACAACCTCAGCCAGGTCCTTGCGCCCTATGGCGTGCAGGCCCGCAACGGTTGGCCGGCGATCAACTTTTTCTTCAATACGGGGATTGATGCGCACCAGCAGATGACCCTGGACGAGCCCTGGTCGCGGCCCGGTGACTACGTGCTGCTGCGGGCCATGACCGACCTGCTGTGTGGCAGTACCTCGTGCCCGGATGACATCGACCCGGCCAATGGCTGGAACCCGACCGATATCCATGTCCGCATCTACAGCGAGAAGGAGCGTTTTTCCATCGCCATGAGCACTCGAACCACGGCGGATGCCGACCCGATTCTCACCCGTGAGTCCGCGTTTCACTCACGCACCAGCGCCCTCACCGGCAGCTTCACCGACTACCGCAACTGGTGGCTGCCGCTGCGCTACGACGGTTACGGCGCCACCGAGGAATACCTCGGGTGCCGCGAACGGGTGGCGGTGATGGACCTGACCGCCCTGCGCAAATTCGAAATCATCGGCCCCGACGCCGAAGCCCTGTTGCAGTACTGCCTGACCCGCGATGTGCGGCGCCTGGCGGTGGGCCAGGTGGTGTATTCGGCGATGTGCCACGCCCACGGCGGCATGCTCGACGACGGCACCCTGCTGCGTCTGGGCCCGGACAACTTCCGTTGGATCTGCGGCGAAGACTATGCCGGCGTGTGGTTGCGCGAGCAGGCACAGAAACTGGGCATGAAGGTGTGGGTCAAGTCCGCCAGCGAGCAGATCCACAACCTGGCGGTGCAAGGGCCCCTGAGTCGCGAGCTGCTCAAGCAGATGGTCTGGACCCCGCCCACCCAGCCGAGCCTGGAAACCCTCGGCTGGTTCCGCTTCCTGGTCGGCCGGCTGGACGGTTTCGACGGCTGCCCGTTGATGATTTCGCGCACCGGCTACACCGGCGAGCTGGGCTTTGAGGTGTGGTGCCAGCCCGAAGACGCCGAACGGGTGTGGGACCGCATCTGGCAACTCGGCCAACCCTTGGGCCTGGTCCCGCTGGGCCTGGAGGCCCTGGACCTGCTGCGCATCGAAGCCGGGCTGATCTTTGCCGGCTACGAGTTCAGCGACCAGACCGACCCGTTCGAGGCGGGCATCGGTTTCAGCGTACCGCTCAAGAGCAAGACCGATGACTTCATCGGCCGCGATGCCCTGTTGCGGCGCAGCGCCCACCCCAGCCACAAGCTGGTCGGCCTGCACCTGAGCGGCAACGAGACGGCCCGGCATGGCGACCCGGTGTACCAGGGCCGGGCCCAGGTCGGGGTAATCACCAGTGCCTGCCGCTCACCGCTGCTGGCCAGCAATATCGCGCTGTGCCGGGTCGACGTGAGCTGCGCCGAGCCCGGCACTGAACTGGAGATTGGCAAAGTCGATGGCCTGCAGAAGCGCATCAGCGCCACGGTCAGCGCAGCGATTTTCTACGACCCGGACAAAAGCCGGGTACGTAGCTGATCGTCCCGAAACGTGTGTGCCACCCCATTTTGACTGCCCCAACCTAACCGCTATTCAGACATGGGAATACGAAGATGGAAGCGACGACGTTCGAGGCTGTACCGCAGGCTGCCGGCTCGGTGGGCAGCCTGCACCGCAAGATCGATTGGCGCGGGGCCTTCTGGGTCGCCAGTGGCGTGCCCGCGCTGGTGCTGTTCTCCATCGGTGCGATTGCCGCCACGGTGGGCAAGCCGGCGTGGATCGTGTGGATCGTGTCGATCCTGTTCGGGTTTATCCAGGCCTTCACCTACGCCGAGATCGCCGGGTTGTTCCCGCACAAATCCGGCGGCGCCTCGGTGTACGGCGCGGTGGCCTGGGTGCGCTACAGCAAGCTGATCGCGCCGGTGTCGGTGTGGTGCAACTGGCTGGCCTGGTCACCGGTGCTGTCCATCGGCTCGGGGCTGGCGGCGGGGTATATCCTCACGGCGCTGTTTCCCGCCGATGCGTTGATCAACACCTGGCAACTGACCCTGCTGGACCTGGGCTGGGTCAAGAGCGGTCTGTCGCTGCGCATCAACGCGACGTTCGCCATTGGTTTGTTAATTTTGCTCACGGTGTTTGCCGTGCAGCACGGCGGCATCCTGCGTTCGGCGCGCCTGACCCTGGTGCTCGGCGTCACCTCGTTGATTCCGCTGCTGCTGGTGGGCGTGGTGCCCTTGTTCACCGGGGATGCGGCCCAGGCCAACTTCCTGCCGCTCTACCCCCTGGCCCATGACGCGGCCGGGCAAGTCATCGATGGGCCCTGGGATATTTCCGGCTGGTCGCTGATGGCCGGTGGGCTGTTCATGGCGGCGTGGTCCACCTACGGTTTTGAAACGGCGGTGTGCTACACCCGCGAATTCAAGGACCCCAAGCGCGACACGTTCAAGGCGATCTTCTACGCCGGCCTGCTGTGCATCCTGGTGTTCACCCTGGTACCGCTGGCGTTCCAGGGCAGCCTGGGGCTGGGCCAGTTGGTGACCCCGGCGGTGCTCGACGCCAGTGGCGCAGTCGTGACGCCGGCGGTGTACAGCGGCCTGCTCTCGCCCGCGATCTACAGCGGCATGGGGGTTGGCCAGGTGATGGCCGACAGCATCGGTGGCGGCAAGGTGGTCGCCAATATCGTGTTGATCATGCTGGTGCTGGCGACGTTGCTGGCGATCATGACCTCGATGTCCGGTTCGTCGCGCACCCTGTATCAGGCCTCGGTGGATGGCTGGTTGCCCAAGTACCTGGGGCGCACCAACGAGCATGGCGCGCCGACGGCGGCAATGTGGACCGACCTGTCATTCAACCTGCTGCTGTTGCTGATGTCGGACTACGTGTTCGTGCTGGCGGCATCCAACGTCAGCTACATCATCTTCAACTTCCTCAACCTCAATGCCGGCTGGATCCACCGCCTGGACCGCCCCGACTGGGTACGCCCGTACAAAGCTCCCACCGTGCTGCTGGCGGCCGGCGGCGTGCTGAGTTTCGTCAACCTGGCCTGCATGGGCCTGGGCGCGGATATCTGGGGCGCGGGCACGCTGGTCACCGGTTTGCTGTTGGCGCTGCTGATCCTGCCGGTGTTCTGCTACCGCCACTATGTGCAGGACAAGGGCCACTTCCCCGCCGCCATGCTCACCGACCTGTATATCCAGGCCGACGACGGCCAACGCCGCGCCGGCTGGCTGCCCTATGCCACGCTGGTGGCCGGTGTGCTGGTGGTGTATGCCTGCCATCAACTGGTAGCCTGAGCCTTCTGGCCTGCCTATGGCTGAGGGATTGTTATCCCTCAGCTCCTTATTTCCCCAGACAATGGTGACGCTTTTGACCAGCTCTCTCCCCACGCTTGCCCGCGATATCGACGGCAAGGCCATCGCCACCCAGGTGCTCGACGAGGTTCGCGAAGAGGTCCTGCTGCTTGCCTCGCAGCAGATCTACCCGGCCCTGGCGGTATTGCTGGTGGGCGATGACCCGGCCAGCCACGTCTACGTGCGCAATAAACTGCTGCGGGCCAAGGAAGCCGGGATTCGCTCCCTGGAATACCGGCTGCCGGAAGATGCCAGCCAGGCGCAGGTGCTGGACCTGCTTGCCCAGTTGAATACCGATGCGTCGGTCAACGGCATCCTGGTGCAATTGCCACTGCCGGCGCATATCGACGAGGCAGCGGTGATCCACGCGATTGACCCGATCAAGGACGTGGATGGCTTCCACCGCGAAAACGTCGGCGGCCTGGTGCAAGGCATCGAGGTGCTCACGCCCTGCACACCCAGCGGCTGCATGCGCCTGCTGCACGAAACCTGCGGCGACTTGAGCGGCTTGCACGCGGTGGTCATCGGCCGCTCGAACATCGTCGGCAAACCCATGGCGACCCTGCTATTGCAGGCCCACTGCTCGGTCAGCGTGGTGCACTCACGCAGCGTCGATGCCCCAGCGTTGTGCCGTTTGGCCGACATCGTCGTCGCCGCCGTCGGCCGGCCACAATTGATCGATGCCAGCTGGCTCAAGCCTGGCGCAGTGGTCATTGATGTCGGGATCAACCGCATCACCACCGAGACCGGCACGAGGCTGGTGGGGGATGTGGACTATGCCAGCGCCCGCACCGTGGCCAGCGCGATTACGCCGGTGCCGGGCGGTGTGGGACCGATGACGATTGCCTACCTGCTGAAAAACACCCTGGTGGCCAGCCAGTTGCAGCGCAAAGCCCTGCCCCGAGCGCTGGCGCTGTACCTGTAGGAGCGAGCTTGCTCGCGAAAAACGTCCAGGCAACGCGGTCATCCAGGGTGCCCGCGTTATCGTTAACGATCTTCGCGAGCAAGCTCGCTCCTACAGGGTTCTCAGTGGTTTTAGGCGGCCAGGTCCATTTCTTCCACCGACTCATGGGCACGCAGGCTGAAGAACACCCTGGTGGCGAGCCAGTTGCAGCGCAAAGCCCTGCCCCGAGCGCCGGCGCTGCACCTGTAGGAGCGAGCTTGCTCGCGAAAAACGTCCAGGCAACGCGGTCATCCAGGATGCCCGCGTTATCGTTAACGATCTTCGCGAGCAAGCTCGCTCCTACAGGGTTCTCAGTGGTTGTAGGCGCGCTCGTTGTGCTCGGCCAGGTCCAGGCCCATCTCTTCCACCGACTCATGGGCCCGCAAGCCGACCAGGGCATTGACCACTTTGAGAATGATCCAACTGACCACAAAGCAATACACCGTGGTCAACAACACCCCCTTGAGCTGGGCGACCACCTGCCCCCCCATGGTCACACCTTCCACCAGGCCACCCATGGACGGAACACAGAACACGCCAGTCAACACCGCGCCGATCATGCCGCCGATGCCATGCAGGCCGAACACATCGAGGCTGTCGTCGTAGCCGAAGCGGCGCTTCAACACGGTCACGCTCAAGTAGCAGAACACCCCGCACAGCAGACCGATGGCCAACGCACCACCCACCCCCACATAAGCGCACGCCGGGGTAATCCCCACCAGGCCGGCCAACGCGCCGCTGGCCAGGCCGAGGGCACTGGGTTTGCCGACCTTGAACCACTCGGTGAACATCCAGCCGAGAATCCCGGCGCACGCGCCCAGTTGGGTATTGAGCATGACGATGCCCGAGGTACCGCTGAGGCCACCGCCGGAGCCGATATTGAAGCCGAACCAGCCGACCCAGAGCATCGCCGCGCCGGCCATGGTCAGGCTCAGGTTATGCGCAGGCATCGGCGTGTTCTGGTAGCCCTTGCGCTTGCCGAGGATCAGGCACGCGGCGAGTGCCGCCACACCGGCATTGATGTGCACGGCGGTGCCGCCGGCAAAATCGAGCACACCCCAGTTATGCATCAAGGCCCCCGAACCGCCCCAGACCATATGCGCCACTGGGGCATAGACCAGGGTGAACCAGATGGCCATGAACAGCAGCGCCGCCGAGAATTTCATGCGTTCGGCAAAGGCTCCCGCGATCAGGGCCGGGGTGATGATGGCGAAGGTCATCTGGAAGGTCACGAAGACCCCTTCCGGAATATCCCCCACCAGGCTCTCCGGGGTCATGCCGGCCAGGAAGGCACGGCTCAGGCCGCCGACAAAACTGTTGAAGGTCACCTGCCCTTCGACCATGCCGGTGGTGTCGACCACCATGCTGTAGCCGTAGATCACCCACAGCACGCCCACCAACCCGGCGATGCCAAAGCATTGGGTGAACAGCGAAAGCATGTTTTTCGCGCGGACCAGGCCGCCATAGAACAACGCGAGCCCCGGCAAGCACATGAACAGCACCAGCACGGCGGCGGTGACCATCCAGGCGGTACTGCCGGTGTTCAAGGTGGGTGCATCAGCAGCGTACGCCAAGGGTGCAAAGGCACCGGCCGCGAATAAACCGAAGAGGGATTTGCCGAGAAGACGATTGACCATGTTCAAAGCTCCTGCAACAGAAGTGTGTAGGAGCGAGCTTGCTCGCGAAAAACGTCCAGGCAACGCGTTCATCCAGGGTGCCAGCGTTATCGTTGACGATCTTCGCGAGCAAGCTCGCTCCCACAGGGGGGGTAATTCAGTAACTCGAACCCGGCACCCAGCTGGTCCCGGCCAGCGGCACGCGGGCCATGGCGGCCGATTCCACGGTCAGCGCCACCAGGTCCTCGGGGTCGAGGTTGTGCAGGTGCGACTTGCCGCACGCACGCGCCATGGTCTGCGCCTCCAGCACCATCACCCGCAGGTAGTTGGCCAACCGCCGCCCACCTTCCACCGGGTCGAGGCGCTTGGACAGCTCCGGGTCCTGGGTGGTGATACCGGCCGGGTCGCGGCCGTTCTGCCAGTCGTCGTAGAAGCCGGCGGCCGAGCCGATCTTTTTCAGTTCCGCGTCCAGCCTCGGGTGGTTATCGCCCAGGGCAATCAGCGCCGCCGTACCAATGGCGACCGCATCCGCGCCCATCGCCATGGCCTTGGCCACGTCGGCACCGTTGCGAATCCCGCCCGACACGATCAACTGGACCTTGCGATGCATGCCCATCTCTTGCAAAGCCTGTACCGCTTGCGGGATGGCCGACAAAATCGGAATGCCCACATGCTCGATAAACACTTCCTGGGTCGCGGCGGTGCCGCCTTGCATGCCGTCGAGCACGATCACATCGGCACCGGCCTTGACCGCCAGCTTCACGTCGTAATACGGCCGGCTCGCGCCGATCTTCACGTAGATCGGTTTTTCCCAATCGGTGATTTCGCGCAGCTCGGCAATCTTGATCGCCAGGTCATCCGGCCCGGTCCAGTCCGGGTGGCGGCAGGCGCTGCGCTGATCCACACCGATGGGCAAGGTGCGCATGCCGGCCACGCGTTCGGTGACCTTCATGCCCAGCAACATGCCGCCACCGCCGGGCTTGGCGCCCTGGCCGAGGACGATCTCGATGGCGTCGGCCTTGCGCAAATCATCCGGGTTCATGCCGTAGCGCGACGGCAAATATTGATAGACCAAATGCTGGGACTGGCCGCGCTCTTCCGGGGTCATGCCACCGTCACCGGTGGTGGTGCTGGTGCCCGCGATGGTCGCGCCACGGCCCAGGGCTTCCTTGGCATTGGCCGACAGCGCGCCGAAACTCATGCCCGCGATGGTCACTGGGATCTTCAGGTGGATCGGCTTCTTGGCGAAGCGGTTGCCGAGGATCACGTCGGTGCCACACTTCTCGCGATAGCCTTCCAGCGGGTAGCGCGACACGCTGGCGCCAAGCAGCAGCAAGTCATCGAAGTGCGGCAGCTTGCGCTTGGTGCCGCCGCCGCGAATGTCGTAGATGCCGGTTTCGGCGGCGCGTTGGATTTCCTGGATGGTCAGGCGGTCGAAGGTGGCCGACTCGCGCAGGACCGGAGGGGTTTGTTCAGTCATGGTGGAGCTCCTGATCAGTACGCGGAGGCGTTATCGACTTTGAAGTTGTAGAGTTGACGGGCCGAGCCGTAGCGCTTGAAGTCCGCCGCCTGGTGGGCGAAACCCGCACGGTCGAGCAGCTCTTGCAGCTCCTTGAGGTGCTCGCTGCGCATCTCTTTTTCGACGCAGTCCGAGCCCAGGGACTCCACCGTGCCTTTGACGTAGATGTGGGTTTCGTACAGCGAATCGCCCAGCGCATCGCCGGCATCGCCACACACCACCAAACGCCCGGCCTGGCCCATGAAGCAGCTCATGTGGCCGATGCTGCCGCCGACGACGATGTCGATACCCTTCATGGAAATCCCGCAACGCGCGCCCGCATCGCCCTCGATCACCAGCAAGCCGCCATGGGCCGTGGCCCCGGCCGCCTGAGAGGCGCTGCCCTTGACCCGTACCGAGCCGGACATCATGTTCTCGGCGCAGCCCACGCCGACATTGCCGTGCACGGTGATCGAAGCCTGCTGGTTCATACCCGCGCAGTAGTAGCCGGCGTGGCCCTCGATATCGATGGACACGGCTTGGTTCACGCCCACCGCGAGGTTGTGCTTGCCGTTGGAATGGATCACGCGCCATTCGTTGTCGATGGCCTGGGCGTGCAGCGCCTGGTTGAGGTCACGCACGGTGGCGGTGGAAAGATCGATGGTTTTCATGTGTGCGCTCCTTAAGCCGACTGGCGTTCCCAGATGTACAACGTGGCCGGTGCCGGCTCCCAGATCCGCGCGTTCTCGATGCCCGGCAGGCTCGACAGCGCCTGGTACTCGGAGGCCATGGCGACGTAGTCGTCGGTCTCGGCGAGGATCGCCGGCTTGCACGCAATCGGGTCGCGGATCACCGCAAAACCGTTGCGCGTGCCGATGGCGAAGGTGAAGAAGCCGTCGAGGTCTTCCAGGGAATGGTCCAGCGCCTCTTTGAGCGAATCGCCCTGTTGCAGGCGCCAGGTCAGGTAGCCGGCGGCGACTTCGGTGTCGTTGTCGGTTTCGAAGTGGATGCCTTCGCGCTTGAGTTCCTGGCGCAGGCGGAAGTGGTTGGACAGCGAGCCGTTGTGCACCAGGCACAGGTCGGCGCCGGTGGAAAACGGGTGGCTGCCTTCCATGGTCACCGCACTTTCGGTGGCCATGCGCGTGTGGCCGATGATGTGGCTGCCCTGCATGCTCGCCAGGCCGAAGCGCTGGGAAATCTCCTCGGGCAGGCCCATGCCCTTGAGGATCTCGATGCTCTGCCCGGCGCTCATGATGCGTACGCTCGGCGCCAGTTCGGCCAGGGCCTGGCGCACCAGGGCTTCGTCGGCGTGGATCTTCAACACGGCGGCGCTGGCGTTCTGGAACCAGTCCAGGGAACAGCCGAGGCGCCCTTCCAGCTCGCCCATCAAGCCTTTCCAATCGAAGGCTTCGGTGGTGGCTTGCAGGGTCAGCTTGACCCAGCCATCGGCGACTTCATCGCCGTAGATGGCAAAACCGGCGCTGTCCGGGCCACGGTCGGTCATGGCTTGCAGCATGGGTTCAAACAGCTGGCCGAGCTGGGGTTCCAGCCGCGGATTCTTCAGGTACAGGCCTACGATTCCACACATAACAAGTCTCCGTCACACGGTGTCAGAAAAATTCGGTATAGCGCTGGATTTCCCAGTCGCTCACATGGCGGCTGTACTCCACCCACTCCATGCGCTTGAGCTTGATGAACTCGCCCACGATCTGCGGGCCAAGTACTTCGGCGAACAGCGCGTCGGCTTCCAGCGCGTCACAGGCTTCCTTGAGGGATTGCGGCAGGGTCTTGATGCCGCGTTCAGCGATCTGCTCAAGGCTCAGGCTGTAGAGGTTTTCGTTGCAGACGTGGTCGATTTCCAACTGGCGATCGATACCGTCCAGGCCCGCGGCGATGATCGCGGCGCTGACCAGGTACGGGTTGCAACCGGCATCCGGCAGGCGGAACTCCAGGCGGCCATACGGCACGCGCACCATGGCCGAGCGGTTGTTGGCGCCAAACGCAATAAAGGCCGGGGCCCAGGTGGCGCCGGACAACGAGTTGCCGACCACCAGGCGCTTGTACGAGTTGACCGTGGGCGCGGCGAACGCACACAGCGCCGGGCCATGGGCGAGCAAACCGGCGGCGAAGTGATAGGCGAGCTTCGACAGGCCCATGCCGCTCGGATCGCTGGCGTCATGGAACAGGTTTTTGTTCTCGGCGCTGCTGATCGACAGGTGAAAATGCATGCCGTTGCCGGCGCGTTTCGGGTCGGGCTTGGGCATGAATGAACAGATCATGCCCAGGTCATTGGCGATCTCGCCGGCGGCCATGCGGAAGAAGGTGAAACGGTCGGCCGAGGTCAGGGCGTCGCTGTAGGTGTAGTTGATCTCGAACTGGCCGTTGGCGTCTTCGTGGTCGATTTGATAGACCTCGAAATCCACCGCCTGCAAGGCTTCGGTCAGGCGCTCGAGGAACACCCGCGAACGGGACAGGCCCTTGTAGTCGTAGCAAGGCTTGTCGAGGTTGTCGCTGGGGTCTACCAGTTGCAACTTGCCCTGCTCGTCGCGGCGCATCAGGTTGAATTCGGGTTCCAGGCCGGTGTTCAGCGTCCAGCCCTTGTCCTGCAGGCGCTGCACCTGCTGTTGCAACACGTAGCGGCTGTCGTAGGGATGGGGCTGGCCGTCGACATGACCGACGCACACCACGCGCCCATAACCTGGCTGCCAGGGCACCGGGGTCAATGTCGAGAGATCGCCGCGCGCCATAAAGTCCGGGCCATGAGGCTCCATGCCCATGCCGCTGATGGCAAACCCGGCGAACCCCGCGCCCTCTTCGGCCACGGTCTTGAGCCCACAGATCGGCACCGACTTGGTCTTGGCCGCCCCGTGTATATCCACAAACTGCGCAAGCACGTACTTGATCCCGTGCTTGTCGATGATGCGCTGGGTTTCTGCTGGCAACATTGCGTGTCACTCCTCGCGAAAGGCAAAACCGTGTGGGTGGGCCTAGGCTGTCTTTTTATTCCTAAAAAGAAAGTTAGTTTCCCAACAGGAATGCAATACCCTTGCCAGATTCGCGAGCGGCGGATTGATGTGCCGGTGAAAGCGCTTTTGTGCTGTATATATGGGAAAATTCTTTTCCCCGCAGGAATACGTACAGCGGGGTGGCCTTCAAGCGCCAGACCTTGCACTTTCCCAGTGCGAAAATAATATTACTGAACGGAAACCGTGCAGGAGCCGATGATCATGTCCACCGAAACCGCCCCGCGCCTCAAGCTCGAGCAATACCTGGGGCTGCAGATCAAACGCCAGCGCCAGGCCCAGGACCTGAAGCTGTCCGACGTGGCGAAGATTGCCGATATCAGCCAGGGCATGTTGAGCAAGATTGAGAACGCCCAGGTGTCCACCAGCCTCGATACCTTGAGCCGCCTGTGCGATGTGCTCGGGCTGCCGTTATCGAAGTTGTTCAGCGAATACGACCAGCAGGATGGCAGCGCCTTGCTGGTCAAGGCTGACCAGGGCATGGAAGTGGTGCGCCGGGGGACCGAGAAGGGGCATACCTATCACCTGCTCAACCATACGCGCGGGCCGAAGAAGAGTTTCGAGGCGTACATGGTGAGCATGGATGACGCCAGTGAGGAGTTTCCGACCTTTGCTCATCCGGGGACGGAGTTTTTGCATTTGCTGGAGGGGGAGTTGATTTATCGGCATGGCAATCAGCTGTATCGGATGGAGGCTGGGGACAGCTTGACGTTTGAGGGGGAAATTCCTCATGGGCCGGAGGAGTTGGTGCGGGTGCCGATTCGGTTGTTGTCGATTATGAATTATGGGGGGGATAAGGAGTGATCGTGGGCATATCCGTTATTTTGGGGGTGGGGGTTTCGTGTACATATCCGTTTCTGCGGTAACGGCCACTGGCGGTTCCGCCCTTACGGCGGGTCACTTTTGGAAAAGAGCCCCAAAAGTAACCAAAAGGGCTCCTGCCCACCACTCGGTGCCTCGCCTAGGCTCGGCATGCCCTCACTCCGGCTTGAATCCGTGGGCCGCCGTCCTGGGCCATCCCTGGCCCAGGACGGCTAACCCGGCGTCCTGCCGGGTTACCCACGGATTCAAGCCTGCGTTCGGCCAGCGTGGTTTAACGGGGCGCCTAAGATCAAGATCAAAAGCCAGAGCAAAAGCAGAGCAAAAGCAGAGCAAAAGCAGAATGAGGTCTACCTGACTTATGGAGATATCTGACCTGTGGAGATCCAAATGTGGGAGGGGGCTTGCCCCGATAGCGCCGGGTCAGCTAACAAATAAGTGACTGACACGCCCTCATCGGGGCAAGCCCCCTCCCACACTTAACCGAGTACACCAGCCACAACACCGGTCGGCTCGAAGGCCGCCGCGCTTTGGCTTTTGATCTTCGGCGCCCCGTTAAACCACGCTGGCCGAACGCAGGCTTGGAGCGTGGGTAACCCGGCAGGACGCCGGGTTAGCCGTCCTGGGCCAGGGATGGCCCATGACGGCGGCCCACGCTCCAAAGCCGGAGTGAGGGCACACCGAGCCTAAGCGAGGTGCCGAGTGGTGGGCACAGACCTTTTGGTTACTTTTGGGGCGTTTGCGTTTGCCAAAAGTGACCCGCTGTAAGAGCGGAACCGCCAGCCGCCGTTACCTAAATAACGGATATGTACTCAACCCAACCCAACCCAAAAATTTCCCCCCAGTTAAAAATCTTTCCCAAAACCCCTAGACGCCCCGCCCCCATTCCCCTATAAAGCCACTTCAGGAATATTTTATTCCCCACAAGAAAACGCGCTCAAGGAATGAGCCTGCTGTCCTCAGACATTTTTTCGCTATGCGATGAGCTGCCGCCATCATCCCGAGGACGTGTCATGCAACACGAAAAAAACCATTTCATCATCAAAGTCACTTGTCCCGCGGTGTCCGGCATTGTCGCTGCCGTCACCACCTACCTGGCAGACAAGGCGTGCTACATCGGGGAGATGGCGCAGTTCGACGATGACTTCAGCGGCCGCTTCTTCATGCGCGCGGTGTTCCGTTTCAACGATGGCCATGCGGGCAACCTGCAAGAGATCAGGGACGGTTTCGCCGAGGTCGCCCAGGCCTTCGATATGCAGTGGGAACTGTACGACACCCGCGAGCCGATGCGCGTGATGCTGATGGTGAGCAAGTTCGACCACTGCCTCACCGACCTGCTCTACCGCTACCACAAGGGCGAGATGGACATGACCATCACCGCCATCGTCTCCAACCACCTCGACCTGCGGCCCATGGCCGAGCGTGAGGGTATTCGCTTTATCTACCTGCCGGTGTCCAAGGACAACAAGGCCGCGCAGGAAGCCGAGCTGATGAAGATCGTCGACGACACCCGCACCGAACTGGTGGTGTTGGCGCGCTACATGCAGATCCTCTCCGACGACCTGTGCCGGCAACTGTCGGGGCGGGCGATCAATATCCACCATTCGTTCCTGCCCGGTTTCAAGGGCGCCAAGCCCTATCACCAGGCTTATCAACGCGGCGTGAAGCTGATCGGCGCCACCGCGCACTACGTGACCAGCGACCTGGATGAGGGCCCGATCATCGAGCAGGAAGTACAGCGCGTCGACCACGTGTACAAGCCCGACGACCTCGTCGCCATCGGCCGCGACACCGAAACCGTGGCCCTGTCCAAGGCGGTCAAGTACCACCTGGAGCACCGCGTCTTCCTCAACCAGGACAGAACGGTGGTGTTCCGGTGAGCGCGCCCACACTGATCGACGGCAAAGCCGCCGCCGCGCAGGTGCTGCTGCAAGTGCGCGAGGACGTGGCGCACCTGCATGCGCAAGACATTCAACCGGCCCTGGCGGTGATCCTGGTGGGCAACGACCCGGCCAGCCAGGTCTATGTGCGCAACAAGATCCTGCGCGCCGAAGAGGTGGGCATCCGCTCCGTGGAGCATCGCCTGCCCGATGACACCAGCACCGAACAACTGTTGATCCTGATCGGCCAACTGAATGCCGACCCGGCGATCCACGGCATCCTCCTGCAATTGCCGTTGCCGGCGCAGATGGACGAACTGCGTGCCTTGGAGGCCATCTCACCGGACAAGGACGTCGATGGTTTTCACAGCCAGAACGTCGGCGGCCTCAGCCAGGGGCGCGCGGTACTCACGCCGTGCACGCCGAGCGGCTGCCTGTACCTGCTGGAGCAAACCTGCGGCGACCTGCGCGGCAAACACGCGGTGGTGATCGGCCGCTCGAACATCGTCGGCAAACCCATGGCCGCGCTGCTGCTCAAGGCGGACTGCTCGGTGACCGTGCTGCATTCGCGCAGCCAAAATGCCCAGGCCCTGTGCAAACAGGCCGATATCGTGATCGCCGCCGTAGGCCGTGCACGCTTGATCGACGCCAGCTGGCTCAAGCCTGGCGCGGTGGTGATCGATGTCGGCATCAACCGCATTGACGACGACGGCCGCAGCCGCCTGGTGGGCGATGTCGACTTCGACAGCGCCCTGCCCCATGTCGCCGCCATCACCCCGGTGCCCGGCGGTGTCGGGCCGATGACCATTGCCTTCCTGATGAAAAACACCGTGGCCGCCGCCCTCGCGCAATACCACGCCCTACGCAGCCAATCGGAGGCCGTATGCCATTCAATCTATTGAAATACGGACTGAGTTCGGAGTACCCGGTGGAGGTGGACCTGCCACCGCCCAAGGAACTCAAGGCCAGCTATGACGTCGTGATCATCGGCGCCGGCGGCCATGGCCTCGCGACCGCCTACTACCTGGCCAAGTACCACGGCATCACGAATATCGCAGTGCTGGAAAAGTCTTACCTGGGCGGCGGCAATACGGCGCGCAACACCGCGGTGATCCGCTCCAACTACCTCACCAGCGAGGGCGTTCGTTTCTATGCCGAGTCGGTGAAGATGTTCCAGTCGCTGTCCAACGAGTTCGACTTCAACATCATGTATTCCGAGCGCGGCCAATTGACCCTGGCCCACACCGACGCCACCGTGCGTTCGTTCCGCCAGCGCGCTGAGGTCAACAAGCACTTCGGCGGGCGTACCGAGATGATCGACCGCCAGCAGATCCGCGAGCTGGTGCCCAGCCTCAACCTCGACCCCGGCCACTTGCCGGTGATCGCCGGGCTCTGGCATATCGACGGCGCCACCGCGCGCCACGACGCCGTGGCCTGGGGCTACGCCAAGCAGGCGGCCAAGCGCGGCGTGGAAATCCATCAGCTCACCGAAGTGCAGGACCTGGTGATCGAGAACGGCGCCATCACGGCGGTGAAGACCAATCGCGGCACCATCCGGTGCGGCTGCGCGGTGCAGGCGATTGCCGGGCACAGCTCGCTGCTGATGGCCAAGGCCGGCATTCGCTCGCCGATCCAGACCTTCCCACTGCAAGCCATGGTCACCCAGCCGTTCAAGCCGTTCCTCGATCCGCTGGTCAGTTCCTCGGCGCTGCACTGTTACGTGCAGCAAACCAGCCGCGGCGAAGTGGTGTTCGGCGGTGGCTCCGACCCTTACCCGCTGTTCAACACGCGCTCGACCCTGGACCTCAAGGAAAGCCTGCTGGCCCATGCCATCGAGATGTTCCCCTTCCTCGCCAATGCCAAGTTGATGCGCCAGTGGGCCGGGATCACCGACATGACCCCCGACTACAGCCCGATCATGGGCCTGTCGCCGGTAAAAAATTACTACCTCGACGCCGGCTGGGGCACCTGGGGCTTCAAGGCCACGCCGATCTGCGGCAAGACCATGGCCGAGCTGGTCGCCAGCGGCGGCAAGGTGCCGGAGCTGATCAAGCCGTTTGGTCTCGAACGTTTCTCGACCTTCCAGCAAGTCAACGAGATGGGCGCCACGGCGGCCAGTCACTGACGGAGAGCGGACTATGAAAATCATGATGTGCCCGCTCAACGGGCCACGCAATATCAGCGAGTTCACCTATGGCGGTGAATTCAAACCGATGCCCGACCCAGTGACGTGCAGCGATGCCGAATGGGCCGACTACGTGTTCAACACCGACAACCTCGCCGGTGTGGTGCGTGAATGGTGGATGCACACGCCCTCCAGCTATTGGTTCCTCGCCGAACGCCACACGGTCACCGATGAAATCCTGCGCACCTTCGATCCCCGCGAGTTATTCACCACCCGCGTCGACTTCACCACCGCCAAGGAGATCGCCGGATGAACCGCCTCCCCGCCCCTATGGGCCTGCTGATCCAGCGTGACCAGCCACTCGATTTCAGTTTCGACGGCCTGCCCTACCAAGGTTTGCAGGGCGACAGCATCGCCAGTGCCCTGCTCGCCAACGGGCGCTTCCTGATGTCGCGTTCGTTCAAATACCACCGCCCACGCGGCCCCTTGACCATGGCCGGCCAGGACGCCAACAGCCTGGTGCAACTGCCCCGCGAACCCAACGTGCTGGCCGATGCCCACGCGCTGTCCGCCGGCTTGGCCGTGACGGCGCAGAACGTCAACGGTTCGCTGGACAACGACAAGGACGCCTACCTGGGCAAGTTCTCCAGGTTCATGCCGGTGGGTTTCTACTATCGCTCGTTCTACAAGCCCAAGGGCATGTGGAAAGTCTGGGAGCCGATCATCCGTAAAAAAGCCGGCCTGGGCGTGCTCGACCTGAGGTTCCAACCCGAGTACTACGACAAGGCCTACCTGTTTACCGACCTCGCGGTGATCGGTGCCGGCCCCGCCGGCTTGCAGGCCGCGCTGACCGCCGCGAATGCCGGAGCCAAGGTGTTGCTGATCGAACAGCAGCCGATCCTCGGTGGGTCGCTGACCTATGCGCGCTTCGATATCGCCGGCACCCGCGCCGACACCTTGCGCCGCGAGTTGCTGGACGCGGTGCAGCAGCACGCGAATATCCGAGTGCTCACCGATGCCACCTGCAATGCCTGGTTTACCGACAACTACCTGCCGGTGATCCAGGGCAAGCGCCTGTATAAGGTGCGCGCGCAACAGTGCCTGGTGTGCAGCGGTTCGTTCGACCAACCGGTGGTTTTCCGCAACAACGATCTACCGGGGGTGATGCTCACCAGTGCCGCGCAACGCCTGATGAAGCTCTATGCGGTCAAGCCCGGCAAGCGCGCCGTGGTGCTCACCGGCAACGATGACGGCTACCTCGCCGCCCTCGACCTGCATGACCAGGGCGTCGACGTGGCCGCCGTGATCGACCTGCGTCACGCTCCGGCAGACAACGCCCTGCCCGCGGCCCTGGCCCAGCGTAAGATCCCGTGCCTGACCAACAGCACGGTGTTCGAGGCCCTGCATGAAAAAGGCCTGCGCCATGTGAAGGGCGTCGACGTGCGTCAGATCACCGGCCAGGGCCAGGTCAGCGCCAGCGGGCAAGTGATCGACTGCGACCTGCTGTGCATGTCCGCCGGTTATATGCCGGTCTATCAGTTGCTGTGCCAGGCCGGTGGCAAGCTGGCCTATGACGACTCGCGTGCGGAGTTCAGCCTCAGCGGTTTACCGCAGAACCTGAATGTGGCCGGCTCCGTGCACGGTCGGCACCAGTTGGACAACGTGCTGGCAGACGCCACCAATGCCGCCGCCGACAGTGTGCTCGCCCTCGGCTTGAAGACTGCCAGCCCGCGCGTGCCGCTGCGCAGCGAAGCCCAGGTCAACTTCCACTGGCCAATCTTCCCGCACCCCAAGGGCAAGGACTTCGTGGATTTTGACGAAGACCTGCAAGTGGCGGACATCGTCAACGCCACCCGCATCGGCTACCGCGATGTGCAGTTGGTCAAGCGTTACTCCACGGTCGGCATGGGCCCGTCCCAGGGGCGCCACTCGGCGCTGCCGACCGCGCGGCTGGTGGCCTGGGCGACCCAGCGCAATATCAGTGAAACCGGAGTGACCACCGCACGGCCGCCATTCGTGGCGGAAAAACTCGCGCATGTCGCCGGGCGTGCCTTCGACCCCTACCGCCAAACGCCGATGCACGCGCGCCATGTGCAAGCCGGGGCGAAGATGATGCCTGCCGGTATCTGGCAACGCCCGGCCTACTATGGCAAGCCCGAGGACCGCGAAGCCTGCATGCAGGCCGAAGCGCTGCACGTGCGCAACAAGGTTGGCCTGATCGATGTGTCGACCCTGGGCGGCCTGGATGTACGCGGCCCGGACGCCGCCGAACTGCTCAACCGCATGTACACCTTTGCGTTCCTCAAGCAGCCGGTGGGCCGTTCGCGTTATGCGCTGATGACCAATGAACACGGCGTGGTGATCGACGACGGCGTGTGCGCGCGGCTGGCCGACAAGCATTTCTACGTCACCGCCACCACCAGCGGCGTCGACCGCATCTACCAGCAGATGCTCAAGTGGAACGCGCAGTGGCGCCTGGACGTGGACGTGACCAACGTCACGGCAGCGATCTGTGCGGTGAACGTGGCCGGGCCGGATTCGCGCAAGGTGCTGGAACAGGTGTGCAGCGAC
The DNA here is from genome assembly GCF_042015035.1 of Pseudomonas gorinensis. Taxonomy (NCBI): domain Bacteria; kingdom Pseudomonadati; phylum Pseudomonadota; class Gammaproteobacteria; order Pseudomonadales; family Pseudomonadaceae; genus Pseudomonas; species Pseudomonas gorinensis. The sequence goes on along the minus strand of NZ_CP167125.1, from coordinate 2,846,054 downwards.
CTCGACCTCAGTGCCGAAGGCTTCCCCTACCTGGGCGTGCGCCAGGGCACGGTGGCCGGGATCAAGGCCCGCCTGCTGCGGGTGGGTTTCGTCGGCGAACTGGGCTATGAAATCCACGTACCGGCGCGCCACGGCCTGGCGTTGTGGGACGCGTTGATGACGGCCGGCAAGGCCTTTGACATTCGCCCCTTCGGCGTCGAGACCCAGCGCCTGCTGCGCCTGGAAAAAGGCCACGTGATCATCAGCCAGGACACCGATGGCATGACCCACCCGGCGGAAATCGACATGGGCTGGGCAGTGAGCCGCACCAAGCCGTTTTTCGTCGGCCGCCGCTCGGTGGACATCCTCGAAGCCCAGCCGCTGAAACGCAAACTGGTGGGCTTCAGCCTGCCCAAGGGCAGCGTACAACCGCTGGAAGGCCACCTGGTGCTCAACGGCGCGGACATCAGCGGCAACGTCACCTCCTGCGAATACTCCAGCAGCCTGGGCCGTATCATCGGCCTGGCCTATGCCGGGATCGACCAGAGCACACCGGGGCAGCGCATTCCGATTCGCGTCGAGGGCGGCATCGTCGTCCAGGCCGAGGTGGTGCAACTGCCGTTCTTCGACCCCACCAACCAACGCCAGGAGGGTTAAGCCATGACCAGTCTGAAAGCCCACGAATTGTTCACGCCTGCCTGCCAGTTGCAAGATCAGACCGACCTGCCCCGGGTTGGCTTTCGCGGTACGCAAAGCGCCGAGTACCTCAACGCACGCGGCTTCACCCTGCCCGATGCGCCCAACCGCGCACTCGCGCAGGCCGACGGCGGTTGGGTGGCGCGCCTGTCGCAGAACGAATACCTGTTGTTGGGCAGCCCCCAGGATGAGGGCCAGCGCATCGCCGATGAAGAAGCGCGCTGGGAACTCGACCACCGCGCCAACTACCTGCTGCCGCGCCAGGACAGCCATGCCTGTGTGCGGCTCAGCGGCGGTGTGATTGCCCAGGTCATGGCCAAGCTGTGCGGCGTCGACCTCAGCCACCCGGCGTTCAAACCGGGAACGGTGGCGCAGACGTCGGTGGCGCGGGTCAATGCGATTGTCATCCACACAGGGAGCGTGGAGGTGCCGGCGTTTCATATCCTGTGGGATCGCGCCTCGAAGGAATACTTCGAGGGCGCGTTAGTGGATGCGTTGGAGGAGTTTGGCGGCGTGGATCAGTCAGTTTAGGCGTGCCGTAAAGCATTCAAGATAGGCCCGAACCATCATGGAGTAAGGTGCCTGGGGTTTGGCCATGGATTTCATTTGTTGTACGGTACGGTCGCGCAGGTGCTTCAATCCCTGCTCGATAAGCTTGTCCTCGTCGGCGTAATCGTATGCGGGCTTGGACGCCCGCAACTTCAATTTTTTGATAAAGGTGGTAATTTCCACCACCTGACTTTCCATGAACATCAGCTGACGTAGCACGCGAGTTCTATCCTGCACCAACCCCAGGCGGTTAAGGCCGTAGATCAGAATCGAGACCGAACCTCGCAGATCGAGGTTGTGCCTGAGGGTCAAAGCCAACTCATCACGAAACTCTTCCCGGGTTTTCGGGTCGAGTCCGATGCTCGAAGGGATTGCGCCCACATTCGGCCTAGCCAACATCAGCCCGATGATATTCTTGAAATCTATGTAGTAATCCAGGTGATCTTTCGGCTGATCCAGGCATGGGTTCAGCAACAAGGGGAGCTCCTTGGAGCTATCACCCGTCCGGTCGGTTACACGTGCTCCCAAGACCGGAAAATGCGTACCTTTGCCCGTGAATGCGGAACGTGGATCCTCGAACTGCCCTTTATGTTCCAGCAGCACCACAGGTTTGCCTGATGCCCTAGGTAAGCTTTGGCTGCGACGTTGGTTGCAGTAGATGCAACTGGGCAACAAGTTGTCCCAAGCAGCACCTAGCCACCAATAACCCTCGTGATCCGCTTCGCCTTGCACGCTTTCTTTGGGTCGGTAATGCTCAACTTCCATCGCCGACGTTGCGTAATAGAGACTCTCGCAGTAGGCACACTTGCGGTGGAACATCTCATTGAGTCGCGCACGGACGCTATCGTGCCCGTATAACTGAAAGGGCGATGGCGGTTTAGCGACGGTCGCGGGAGGCTTTAGTCCTGCCAGTTTTGCCTGCGCTTTGTTCTGCTCGTTCAGCGCGCGGATTCGCGCTTTTTCCTTGATGTATGCCTCCACCTTCACCAACTCAAGCTCCGCCTCCGAACGGTGGCCAAGAACGGCGACCATCACCTTTGGCGTGGAGTATTGACTTCGGTCCACATAACGCATGCTCAGAAGCCCTCCAGGAGGTCTAGGATTTCACGTTTGGCCGCTTCATCTAATGCCTTTAATTGCTCGCTGGAAGCAGTGGTCCGGGCCTGAAGAAATCTAGCGACCGCCTCTTGCACCACCTGTTGTCCACGAGTTGTACCCACCGGCAAAACGTCGTTGATCTCCTGCTTGAAACGCGCAACTAGTTGCTGATCTTCAGGGTCGGAAAGTTCGCCCCGATAGCTTGCGCTCAACAAGTCGGCAAGCTTGGCCATTTTCAGATTCATCACTGGCTGGTCGGTTGAGGCAACATTGAAAAAATCTGAGGTCAACAGTTGCTCAATAGTTAATTGGCTAATGTCGGGCAGATGTTGCAATTGCTCTACAAGCGCCCTTTGCTCCGTGTCGCCCCCCTCCCCGTCTGAAGTCGTTGTAGTGCGATGAACGACTATAACTTCTCCGTTACGCATGCCGCGCACACACAGTGGGTCATGGCTTGTCGCGATGAAGGTGACCTTTGGCAACGCCATGCGCAAAGCCCCCATGATTTGGATTTTCCAACGTGGGTGCAGATGGGCTTCCACCTCGTCGATCAGCACAATGGCACGGGCGTTTTCCAGACTTTGATAGTGCGGGTTAGTGCTGCGGTCCATCAGCCTGCGCATGATGTCGCAGACCATTGCTAGCACGGAACGGTATCCCGAGGACACCTGCGTGAGGGGTGTCTTGACCTTCACACCGCCTTGCACTGTGACAATAAAGCAACGTAGTTCGTCCTCAGATTTCTCAATGACCTGGATATTTTCCTCGACAGTCATAATAAAGCGTAAGGCACGCGTCACCTCATTGAGGTCATCATCTTTTAACGCCAACAGCCAAGGCTCGGGGTCTGGTAATAGGCGGTTGGAATTGAACAGGTTGAACACCGAATGTCCAAGCTTGAATTTATCGCTATTTTTTTGGTACTGGCGAAATGCGCCATAGGCAAACACTGGGGGACGCAAAAACGATGTCTGCGGTTTCCAACCCGCTTTATTGATCTCCAACACAGTATCGGGACCCTCGTCAAAGCCGAGGCGAATCTGAGCTGAAAGCATCCCATCCTGGTTTTTCGCACCTAGCTGAGTCGAATCTAGCACTAGGTCGCTAGCTTTCAGCCCTAGAGCCTTTCGAGTTTTCCGGTCAGACAATGCAAGAGCGGTAGCCTCAAGAATCGAGCTTTTTCCAGTGGCATTTTCTCCTAGGATCAACATGGCCGAATGCATTGGTTCACTGCTTAATACCGAATCCGCGCTTGGAAGAGTCAGTTGCAACTTGAGATAATCGATGGCTTTAAAATGGGTCAGCTCAATTGAAAGCAAAGAAGGGTATACCGAGGGAGTAACGGGCAGTTGCTCGTCCGACATACTCGTTGGTTCGACACGCTCCGGCTGAGTTATTGCGATCGACGGGTAACGGCCAAAATCACCCGTTTCAATCCAGCTCTGCAATATTTCCCGATATTCATCAAAACCTTTATGCAGGGACAGGGCACGAAATGAATGACCCACTTTGGTACGCGAAACATCTACCTTTTTCTTAAGTGCACGTGATAAATGCTGAACTATCATTCGGCACTGTAAATACCACAAACCACCAAACTCCAGATTGGAGAAGTCGAAAATCGGAAAATTTCCCTCAACAACTACCAGGCGTTCAGTGGTGTCGGGAGTCAGAAGCAACCTTCGATACTCCCCCAACCTGATACGGCGTTTTTCCACCAAATCTTCACGATTAAGCTTGAAGTGCTCAATTGTTAGGGCGCCCCTTGCCCCCTGCTTTTGCAACATGCCTGTAATTGATATAAAGAAATAATCGTAAAAGCGCTCGTTACGACAGGGGTCGATTAAAAGCTGTCTTTCGGCAATAGGGTAGCCCCGCCACGATCCCAAATCCTCATCAACGTACCACTGAATATCGTCAATATCAGGCAGACGTACACGGTTGCCTGTTACTGGGAAAAATTCTGATTGGCGTGGTACACAGCGATGGCAAATCGGGTAAATATTCTCCCAGGCATTAGCAAGCCAGCTGTAATACAGATGACTATTTTTAGCTTCCGGCGTTGCAGAAGCTGACGGTCGAAACCGATAGGGAAATGTCTCACCCCGAGTTTCACAAAATGCGCACTTACCCCGAAATAAACGCCCGAGCCCATCGAACACGGTACCGTCCTTGAGGTCGAGCGCATGATCTGAAAAACGCGTCTGCGCACGTTCTACCGGATCCAATTCAAAAAATTGCAGCAACCGGTGCCGGGCCCCACTCGCTACGCTTCCACGGAAAAATTTCGGCGGCGGCTCGGCACTGCGCTCAAAAAACTGCATCGCTCTCTTCCCTAAGACCTTCAAAAGAGAGCAAGGTTAATAGCATTACGCCACCAAGGAAACTCCAACGCGCAGTTTTACTCTACGTACTTCAACCGCGCCGCTACCTGCTTGGCTGCTTGATTCCGTGTCGCCAGGCAGTAATACAACGGACACGTCACCACCAACCCCACCAGCCACGACAAATCCGCGCCTTCCACCAGGTTGGCCCACGGCCCCACATACAGCGAGGTATTGGCAAACGGCAGTTGCACAAGGATGCCAAGGAAATACGCCACGATCGCATGCAGGTTGAAACGCCCGTACACCCCGCCATCCGCCTGGAAGATCGAGGCAATGTCATAGACCCCGCGCTTGATGACGTAGAAGTCGATCAGGTTGATCGAGGCCCACGGCACCAGTACCAGCAACAGCGCGAGGATCAGGCCGATAAATTGCGAAATGAAGTCCGCCGACGCGCCCAACGCGACGACACAGCAACCGGCGAGGATCACGCCTGAGAGCAGCACGCGCACCTTGATGCTGGGGGTCCAGTGGCTGGCGAAGGTCTGGACCGAGGTGATGATCGACAGCACCGCGCCATACAGATTCAGAGCGTTGTGGCTGATGATGTTGAGCAGGAACAGCACCATCAGGATCGGCCCCAGCCAGCCGGTGGCTTGCTTGACGGCGAGCATGGCTTCGGTGCCTTCGGGGGTGGCCAATGCCGCGACCAGGCCAAAGGCGAAGGACAGGATGGTGCCAAGGGTCGCGCCCAGGTAAGTCGCGATAAATGGCCGAGTGATGCCGATATCCGCCGGCAGGTAGCGTGAGTAGTCGCTGGTGTAGGGCGAAAAGCTGATCTGCCAGATCACCCCCAGCGATACGGTGGCCAGCCAGCCGGCCGCGTTGAAGCCGCCACGGGTGAGGAAGTCCGCCGGCAGGTCATGGGCGAAGATGTAGACGAACCCCGCCAGCAACGCGCTGCCCATCACCCAGGTACCGATACGGTTGAGGCTATGGATAAAGCGGTAGCCGATCACGCCAATAGCCGTGGCGGCGAGCGCGCCGATCAGGATGCTTGCCGGCACCGGGACCGACGGCACGATGCCGACGATGGACTTGCCCGCCAGCACGATATTGGAAATGAAGAAACCGATGTAGATCAGCGCGGCGAAGAACACGATCAGCAACGCACCGTAACGGCCGAACTGGCCCCGGCTCTGCACCATCTGCGGGATGCCCATGCGCGGGCCCTGCGCCGATGCGAGGGCAATCACGATGCCGCCGAGCAGGTGCCCAAGGGCAATCGCCAGCAGCCCCCACACCAGGTTGAGATGGAACACCTGGGCCACCATGGCGCCGGTGACGATGGGCAGCGGTGCAATGTTGGTGCTGAACCATAAGGTGAACAGGTCGCGGGCCTTTCCATGGCGCTCTGCGAGGGGGACGTAATCGACCGTGTGATGCTCGATCAGGGGGTCTTGCCGGGACATCTGGGGCATGGAAATGAACTCGCGTTTGTCTGATCTTATAGTTGTTTGACGCCAAACCGGGGGAGCTCTGCGGCCGCCCCTCAGATGAACACCATATTATGGTATTCCAACATTTTCACAAGACTGATCCGTAGTCTCAGCGCGCATCTGATCCGCAAGTGTGCCACAGGGCACGCGGTTATTTCCTGGCATAGTCCCCGTATTTATTGGCTGTAAGAGCCAGGATCGACGTTCATCGGGCGATTGAAAAAGCGGTTGCACGGATTGTATTACGGTATACCATCATACCTACAAACCTATAAAAGCCGCTCAACCCGCAGAGGACCGTCCCATGATCGATGCCGCCATCTACAAACAAGTGATGGGTTCGTTTCCGTCCGGGGTCACCGTGATCACCACGCTGGATGACGACGGGCAAATCGTCGGGCTGACGGCCAGCGCCTTCAGCTCGTTATCCATGGACCCGGCCCTGGTGTTGTTTTGCCCCAACTACAGTTCCGACTCGTACCCGGTGCTGATCAAGAACAAGCGCTTTGCCATCCACGTCCTTTCCGCAGGCCAGCAAAGCGAAGCCTACGCGTTCGCGCGCAAGGGCAAGGACAAGGCGCAAGGCATCGAATGGACCTTGAGCGCACTGGGCAACCCGATCCTGGCCAATGCCACGGCGGTGATCGAGTGCGAGTTGTGGCGCGAATACGAAGGCGGCGACCACGCGATCATGGTCGGCTCGGTGAAGAACCTGATCGTGCCCCAGCAGAACGCCGGGCCACTGGTGTACTGCCACGGCAAGATGGGCGCCCTGCCGCTGCCGGCCTGAGCCACACAATCATCAGGTAGCCCTCGGTCTGGTTTTGCTCTGGCTTCTGTGTGCCTTAGAGCCAACCGGAGTCGTGTCTGGTGTACTCGGTTAGACATGTGGGAGGGGGCTTGCCCCCGATCGCGGTGGGACAGCCCGCTTATTTGTCGCTGACCCACCGCCATCGGGGGCAAGCCCCCTCCCACAGTTTGATTGGCAGAGTGTCAGCCAGATGCAGGGCAGGTTCGAAACCGGCTGATCAGCGCCGGCAGGACACTGGCCTAAGCAACACACACAATCCTGTGGGAGGGGGCTTGCCCCCGATCGCGGTGGAACAGCCAGCTTATTTGTCGCTGCCCCACCGCCATCGGGGGCAAGCCCCCTCCCACAGTTTGATTGCGGGATGACGGCCAGATACAGGTCAGGTTCGAAACCGGCTGACCAGTTGATTCAACGTCTGCGACAACGCCGTCAATTGCTGTGCATCCTGGCGTGTGGCGTCGGCCAGGCTTGCCACCAATTGCGCATCCCCGTGAATCTGGCTGATATGTCGATTGATGTCTTCGGCCACCTGGTGCTGCTCTTCTGCGGCGGTGGCGATTTGCGTGTTCATGTCGCGGATCACGTCCACCGACTCACGGATCAACCCGAAGCTTTCGCGAGCGTCGTTGATCGACACCACCGTTTCCTGGGACACCTCTAGGCTGGCATGCATCTGCTTGCCCATCTGGTGCGTGCGCCGCGCCAGGTTACCCAGCAGCCCGTCGATTTCGCCGGTGGAGTCCGACGTGCGTTTGGCCAACGCGCGCACCTCGTCCGCCACCACCGCAAAACCACGGCCCTGCTCACCCGCCCGCGCGGCTTCGATGGCAGCGTTCAGCGCCAACAGGTTGGTCTGTTCGGCGATGGAGCGGATGGTGCCGAGGATCGACTGGATGTCGTTGCTGTCTTTTTCCAGTTGCTCCATGGCCTGGGCGGAGTGGCCGATTTCTTCGCTCAGGCGCCCCACGCTGTTCACCGCCGCGTCGATCTGTTGCTGCCCGGTATGGGCCTGGCGCTGGCCGTTGTCGGCCGAGTCGGCGGCCTGGCTGCAGGAACGCGCGACTTCGTTGGAAGTGGCGACCATTTCATGAAACGCGGTGGAGACCATGTCCACCGCTTCGCGCTGGCGCGAGGCGACTTCGGCCATTTCCACCGAGACTTCAGTGGCACTGCCAGAGCTGCTGTGGATCTGCCCGGCGGCCTGGCCGATGCGTTGAATCAGCGTGCGGATCGCTTCGAGGAACTGGTTGAACCAGCCGGCCAGTTGCGCCGTCTCGTCGCGGCCCTTGATCGCCAGGCGCGCGGTCAGGTCACCTTCGCCTTGAGCGATACCTTCCAGGCCACTGGCCACGCCGCGAATCGGCTTGACGATCAGCCCGGCAAACCAGGCCCCGACCCCGGCAAACAGCACCGCGCACACCAGCGCGATGGCTGCGATCAGCCAGGTCAGGCGCGCCGCGCCGGCCATCACTTCACTTTCGCGCATCACCCCGACAAATCGCCAGCCCAACGCCTTGGATGGCCAGACAAGCGCCATGTAGCGCTCCCCCGCCAGCTCGACCTGGACCAAACCCGGGCCGGCCTCGCTCAACTGCCGGTAGCCCTCGCCCAACTCGCCCAGCGCCTTGAAGTTGTGGGACGGGTCATTCGGGTCGACCAGTACGGTATTGTCGGCCTCCATCAGCATCAGGTAGCCGCTCTCGCCCAACTTGATCTGCTTGACCAGGTCGGTCAGTTGCTTGAGCGATACGTCGATATTCACCACCCCACCCGGCTTGCACTGGCGGCTGTTGAAACTTTGCACGGTGCTGACCAGCACCACATCGTCGGCGGCCCAGTAGTAGGCCTGGGTGCGCAGGGTCTTGCCCGGCTGCGCCATCGCGGTTTTGTACCAGGGACGCGTGCGCGGGTCGTAGCTGGCGAGCTGGGGGTCGCCGGGCCAGAACACATAACCACCGTCTTCGGTGCCCAAGGACAGATAGGTATAGGCCGAATGACTCTTGGCCAAGCCTTCGAACAGTTTGAACACCTGCTCGTCACGCACGCCGGGGGCGACGCGCGCAGCATCGGCGGCCAGGTAGCGTTTCACATCGCCATCAATGCCCTGCAACTGCGGGTGCGCTGCCAGGTAGGCGACGTTCTGGCTGATGCCCTCGAAAAACAGCTGCATGGCGTTGTCGACCTGGCGGATCTCGCGCTCGCTGCCGTCGATAAAGCCATCCCGTGCTTCATGACGCACGTTGAGGATGATCATCACAGCCACCAGAATCACCGGCAGGCTGGCGATCACCGTAAAGGCCAGGATCAATTTTTGTTTTATGTTCATCTAGCTCGCCTTCCTTGTGAGGTGAGAGTGCGACCGTTGGAGAGAAAAGTTTTGCGGATATTCCGTATTATGGTATACCAACAATCAATCCGCCGAACAGCCGTCATCACTGGCAGGCTTCACAAGGGCGTGAGCATTCAAGGGCCCGCAGTCGACAGGCCGATCACAATAGATCCGAGGTAAGCGTCATGAAGTTTTCCCTGTTCGTACACATGGAGCGCTGGGATGAAAGCATCAGCCACCGCCAGCTGTTCGAAGACTTGACCGAACTGACCCTGATGGCCGAAGCCAGTGGTTTCAGCACCGTATGGATTGGCGAGCACCACGCCATGGAATACACCATCTCGCCCAGCCCGATGCCGTTGCTGGCTTACCTCGCGGCCAAGACCACCACCATTCACCTGGGCGCCGGCACCATCATCGCGCCGTTCTGGCACCCGCTGCGGGTGGCGGGTGAATGCGCCTTGCTCGACGTGATCAGCAACGGCCGCATGGAAGTCGGCCTGGCCCGTGGCGCTTACCAGGTGGAATTCGACCGCATGGCCGGCGGCATGCCCGCCTCCAGCGGTGGCCAGGCCCTGCGCGAAATGGTGCCGGTGGTGCGCGCACTGTGGCAGGGCGACTACGCCCATGATGGCGACCTCTGGAAGTTCCCCACCTCCACCAGCGTGCCCAAACCGATCCAAAAGCCCAACCCGCCGATGTGGATCGCCGCCCGCGACCCGGACTCACACAACTTCGCAGTGGCCAACGGCTGCAACGTGATGGTCACGCCGCTGATGAAAGGCGATGAAGAGGTGCTCGACCTGAAGAACAAATTCCAGGCCGCCCTGGACAACAACCCGGCGGTGCCGCGCCCGCAATTGATGGTGCTGCGCCACACCCACGTACACGCCGCCGACGATCCAGAGGGCTGGAAAGTCGGGGCCAAGGCGATCTCCAAGTTCTATCGCACCTTCGATGCCTGGTTCGGCAACAAAGAGGTGCCGGTCAACGGCTTCCTGGCGCCAAGCCCGGAGGAAAAATTCGCCGCCCGCCCCGAGTTCGAACTGGACAGCCTGCACAAGACCGCGATGATCGGCACCGCCGAAGAGATCATCCCGCGCATCAAGTACTACCAGGAATTGGGCGTGGATGAGTTCAGCTTCTGGTGCGACAACAGCTTGCCCCACGCCGAGAAGAAGAAATCCCTGGCGCTGTTTATCGAGCAGGTCGTGCCAGCGTTTCGTTGATTGATATGAGCCGTAGGCCGGTGGGGATGTTCCGCCACGCCTACGGCTGCTTTGCCAACTGATACACCGCCCCCAACCAGACGCCCCCCGAAAGCCGAACAGGTCCGCACCGGGAGCGGCCTGCCGCGCCGCGATCGCCCAATCCTCTTGAATACTTGCCTGATCCTCCGACTTATCGGCGCTTTGATAGATAGCCCTTGCCCCCTGGTCTAGAGTTCGACAATGAGCGCCTGTCGCTCGCATAAGAAAAAAGCCCCACCGACCGAAGATCAGCCGATGAGCCACGGAGCCATGCATCATGGAGCTACGAATCAACCAAAAGTCCTATCAGGTCGATGCCGACGCCGACACGCCATTGCTGTGGGTCATCCGTGATGACCTTGGGCTGACCGGTACCAAGTACGGCTGCGGCCTGGCGCAATGCGGCGCCTGCTCGGTGCTGGTGGACGGCAACGTGGTGCGTTCCTGCGTCACGCCGGTGGCGGGTGTGGTCGGTCGCGAGATCACCACCATCGAGGCCATCGAGGCCGATGCGGTGGGCCAGCGGGTGGTCGCCGCCTGGGTCGAGCATCAAGTGGCGCAATGCGGTTACTGCCAGTCCGGGCAGGTGATGGCCGCCACCGCGCTGCTCAAGCACACCCCCGCGCCGAGTGATGCGCAGATCGAAGCAGCGATGGTCAACCTGTGCCGCTGCGGCACCTATAACGCCATTCGTACCGCGGTGCATGACCTGGCCAAGCAGGAGAACGCCTGATGAACACGCGCTACGAGCTACCCGACCTGTCGCTGAGCGAGCCCATCAACCTGTCGCGCCGGCGCTTTCTGGCCAGCACGGCCGTGGGCGCGCTGGTCATCGGATTCGGCTTGCCGCTGGGCTCTGCCCGGGTGCAGGCCGCCGCCACGGCGGAACGCGGCACCCAGGTGCCGGCGTTCCTGGAGATCCGCCCGGACGGCAGCGTGCGCCTGCTCAGCCCCTTCATGGAAGGTGGCCAAGGCACCCATACCGCGATGGCGCAGATTGTCGGCGAAGAGCTGGACGCCGACCCCGCCACGTTCATCGTCGAAGCCGCGCCGCCCGGTGAAGCGTATGTGGTGATGGAAAACGGCATGCGCATTACCGGCGGCAGCATGTCGGTGCGCATGAGTTACCCGACCATGCGCCGCCTCGGCGCCCTGGCCCGCGCCATGCTGTTGCAGGCCGGCGCCGAGCAGTTGGGCGTACCGCTGGCCGAGCTGACCACCCAGCCGGGCCGTGTGGTTCATGCCGCGTCTGGCCGCTCACTGGGCTACGGCGAGCTGGCCAGTCGCGCGCTGGACATGCCGGTGCCCGACCCGGCCAGCATCACCCTGCGCGACCCGAGCCAGTTCCGCTGGATCGGCAAGCCGGTCAAGCGCCTGGATGCCTATGACAAATCCACCGGCAAGGCGCAATACAGCATCGACATGAAGGTCGACGGCATGCTCCACGCCGCCGTGCAGCACGCGCCGCGCCTGGGCATGAGCGTGGGCGGCCTGCGCAACCAGGCCCAGGTCGAAGCCATGAAAGGCGTGCACTCGGTGCATCAACTGCCTGGGGCGGTCGCCGTCGTGGCCGAACGCTGGTGGCACGCCAAGCGCGCCGTCGAGGCGATCCAGGTCGACTGGCAGGAAGCTGCCGCCGATGCCAGCGTGCGCGTGATGCCGGCGAATTTTTCCAGCGACACGTACCGTGATTTTCTTGCGGCCCAACAAGGCCCAGCCCGCGACGACGAAAACCAAGGCGACGTCGCCGCCGCCCTGGCAGGCGCCAAGACTCAGGTCGAAGCCACCTACCACAATCAATACGTCAACCACGCTCAGTTGGAGCCGCCGTCGGCCTTGGCACGCTTCAACCCCGACGGCACGCTGGACATCTGGCTGCCCAACCAGGCGCCCGACCTGTTCCGCGCCGACATCGCCAAGCGCGCCGGTCTCGACCCGTCCAAAATCAACCTGCACTCGCCCCTGCTGGGCGGCTTTTTCGGCCGCCATTTCCTGTATGACTCGGCCAGCCCGTACCCGCAGGCCATCGCCCTGGCCAAGGCGGTGGGCCGTCCGATCAAGTTGATCTGGAGCCGCGAGGAAGAGTTTCTGCGCGATGTGCTGCGCCCGGTGGCGGTGGTCAAGTTCCGCGCCGCGCTGGACGCCGAAGGCTTGCCCGTGGCAATCGAGGCAGTCAGCGCCACCGAAGGCCCCACCGAAGCCATCGCCGGCAAACAGGGCGAAAAGCTCGACCCCACGGCCCTTGAAGGGCTGTCGGGCAAGAGCTACGCCATCCCCAACAAACGCATCGCGCAGATCTACGTCAAGGGCCCGGCCATGCTCGGCTATTGGCGCTCGGTGGGCAATTCGCTCAACGACTTCTTCTACGAAGCGTTCCTTGATGAACTGGCGGACAAAGGCGGCCGCGATCCCTTTGAGCTGCGCCTGCACCTGCTGCGCGACAACCCACGGCTGACCACCTTGCTCAACGCGGTGGGCGAGCTGTCCGGTGGCTGGAAGCGTGGCCCCTACACCGCCGAAGACGGCACTCGACGCGCGCGCGGCGTGGCCATGGCTTCGCCGTTCGGCTCCCACGCCGCAGTGATCGCTGAAGTGTCGATCGACAAGGGCCAGGTCAAGGTGCACCAGATCTGGGAAGCCATCGATCCGGGCAGCATCGTCAACCCGGCGATCATTGAGGCCCAGGTCAATGGCGCCGTGGCGTTGGGCCTGTCGCAAACCTTGCTGGAGGAAGCGGTGTACGTGGACGGCAAGCCACGTGCGCGCAACTACGACCTGTACCCGATCCTGCCGCCTTCGCGCATGGCCCAGGTGCACGTCAAGATCGTCGAAAGTGGCGAAAAGATGGGCGGTATCGGCGAACCACCGCTGCCTGCCGTGGCGCCGGCGGTGGCCAATGCGGTCGCGCAGCTGACTGGCCAGCGCATCCGCAGCCTGCCATTGAGCCGATACACCTTCAGCTAACCGACAAGGAACGCCCATGAACAACCGCCGATTCGCAAGAACCGTAGGCTGGCTCGCGCTGGCCGGCCTGGTCGCCGCCGCGCTGCTGGCCTGGTATGTCAACCGTCAGCCCGCTTCACCCTTCGCACAGGAAGCGGCCGCCAGTAACGAGCCGGCCCTGATCAGCCGTGGCGAGTACGTCGCCCGCCTCAGCGACTGCGTGGCCTGCCACAGCCTGCCGGGCAAGGCGCCGTTTGCCGGCGGCCTGGAGATGGCCACGCCGCTGGGAGCTATCCACGCCACCAACATCACCCCCGACCAGGGCACCGGCATCGGCGCCTACAGCCTGGCCGACTTCGACCGCGCGGTGCGCCACGGCGTAGCGCCAGGTGGTCGACGCCTCTACCCGGCCATGCCCTACCCGTCCTATGCCAAGCTCAGCGACGATGACGTGCGTGCGCTGTACGCGTTTTTCATGCATGGCGTGCAACCGGCCAAGCAGCCGAATATCCCCAGCGATATTCCCTGGCCGCTGAATATGCGCTGGCCCATCGCGCTGTGGAATGGCCTGTTCGCGCCGACCGCCACCTACGCGGCCAAGCCCAGCCAGGACGCGCTGTGGAACCGCGGCGCCTACATCGTCCAGGGGCCGGGCCACTGCGGCAGCTGCCACACGCCGCGCGGCCTGGCTTTCAACGAGAAGGCCCTCGACGAATCCGGCGCGCCGTTCCTCGCCGGCGCCCTGCTCGACGGTTGGTACGCCCCCAGCCTGCGCCAGGACCCCAACACCGGACTGGGGCGCTGGAGCGAACCGGAGATCGTGCAGTTCCTTAAGAGCGGGCGTAATCAACACGCGGTGGTCTACGGTTCGATGACCGAAGCCTTCAACAACTCCACCCAGTTCATGGCTGACGACGACCTGGCGGCCATCGCGCGCTACCTCAAGTCACTGCCCGGCGACCCGCAGCGCGACGGCACACCCTGGCACTACGTGACCGCCGAAGCGCGCCCGGACTCCCCCGGCGCGCACACCTACGCGACCCGCTGCGCCTCCTGCCACGGCCTTGACGGCAAGGGCCAACCCGAGTGGATGCCACCGCTGGCCGGCGCCACCTCGGCACTGGCCAAGGAAGACGCCTCGGCGATCAACATCACCCTCAACGGCTCGCAACGCATCGTCGCCGCCGGCGTGCCGGACGCTTACCGCATGCCGGCCTTCCGCGAGCAACTGACCGACGCGCAAATCGCCGAGGTTCTGAGTTTCGTGCGCAGCAGTTGGGGCAACAGCGGTGGCGCGGTCGACGCGAAGGCGGTGGCCAAGCTGCGCGGGCATACAGACCCGGCCAGCAGCAGCCCGATTATTCTGCATATGCGCTGAAAGGCGTATTCCGGCGATCGCCCCGGCAGACAGACCTGTTGTGGCGAGCGGGCCTATTGTGGTGAAAGGGCTTGCTGTGGTGAGAGTGCTTGTTGTGGCGAGCGGGCTTGCCCCGCGTTGGGCTGCGCAGCAGCCCCAGTCAAGAAGAGCGCGGTGTATCAGACACTCTGTAGAGGCTGGTTTTGGGGCTGCTGCGCAGCCCAACGCGGGGCAAGCCCGCTCGCCACAACAAGCCCGCTCGCCACAACAAGCCCGCTCGCCACAACAGCCCCTATCTACCGGGTGTTCAGCGTTGAGCCCAAGCAGATACCCATGCTCAGGAGGAGAACACTTGCGCCCGTGGTCGCGCAGGCTGTGGGTGCCTGAGCGGTTGCTGCCGGGCGAGTTGCGCCTGGACATGAGCGACGGCATCCAGCACTCGCTGTGCCCAGTTTTCGTCCTGCGGGTCCACCACGACCACGCGGAAACCATGGTCATGGCCTTCACTGCGCACACCTTCGGAATCATCGACATGCAAGTCGATATCGAAGGCCGGCGGAAATTTGGAGGGGGTATTCGACAGGCCATGCACCGTCAGCGCACGGTTGTGCAGCACGCTGTTGACCACACCGTCGACACGGATGCCATACAGCATGAGCCAACGCCGAATATAGGACGGTGTGCGACCGGACGAGGTATAGACCCAGATGCTGCAACCCTGGCGGCGCAGTTCGCGGGTCAGGGCGCGTGTCCCCAGGCGCAGCGGCTCGCCGAGCAACCGGTGGACACAGGCCGGCAGCCGGCTGCGTTCGACGGCGCTATGGTGGAGCTGGCAGGCTAACGTGTCATCGATATCAAACGAGATACGGATGCGCGGGCGTTTGAACAGGCGCTGGAGCGTGTCGGTCACTGAATACCGTCCCATCAAAGGCCTCCCTGATAGGCAGGCACGGCGGTGTCGCTCAGGAAAAACTTCATTGGATCAGGCGCCTTATCTTCCAGGAACGCAGCGTATTTTTTCTTGATCTTGGGCAATTCGTACAACGCCTTGACGCCATGCTTGGCGGAGTTGCGTATGACCGAGGACGGGTTGAAATAGCCCTCGGCGTTATCCAGCGTCAGCACGAACGGCGGCAACCCGGCGCGCATCAGCAAGTAGCTGACGATCAGCGAGCCACTGCGGTTGTTACCCTCGATGAACAATTGCGGCTTGCTGAGGATGCGCACATACACACCCGCGGCACGCTTCCACACGGACTCACTGCGATACGCGCAATACCAGTTGTACAAGTCCTTGATGCCACCTTCAACGTTGTTGAAAAAGTGCTCCTCGGTGGCCGCCAGGTGCTGGGCGTATTCCAGCCGACGCACCGGGTCCTTGCCGCAGAGCACGGTGGCGTTGATCTCCAGCATCAGGTTCAGTTGCTGCAGATCGAACAGGTCGACGCCGCGAGCGACATAATCGTCAATCAGCGCGTAGCCTTCAAGCACGTTGTGCAGCACTTCGTCCGTCAAGGGGTCGCGCGGCTCGGTAAAGTGCCGGCTGAGTTCGGCAAAGCGGCTCTGTACCTCACGCAGTGCGCGTTCGATCGCGGGCAAATCAAGACGACGTGTTGCAGGCATTGGCAATCCTGAGAAACGTTGGATAAGTGGGTCAGCTGAACTTGCCGCTGATGTAGTCCCCGGTCATTTGTTCGCGCGGGTTGTCGAAAATCTGCGCGGTGGGGCCCATCTCCACCAGGTAGCCGGTGCGCGTGCCCTGGGAAATGTCCACCGAGAAGAAGGCCGTGGTGTCCGCCACGCGGATGGCCTGCTGCATATTGTGGGTGACCAGCGCGATGGTGTAGTCCTTCTTCAACTCGACCATCAGTTCCTCGACCCGGCGGGTGGCGATCGGGTCCAGCGCGGAACAAGGCTCGTCGAGCAACAGCACCTCCGGCTCGGTGGCGATGGCGCGGGCGATACACAGCCGTTGCTGCTGGCCACCGGACAGCGACAGGCCGCTGACCTTGAGCTTGTCCTTGACCTCATCCCACAGCGCGGCGCCTTGCAGGGCGTGCTTGACGCGATCACCCAGGTCGCCCTTGTAGCGGTTGAGGCGCAGGCCGAAGGCGACGTTGTCGAAGATGCTCATCGAAAACGGGTTCGGCTGTTGAAACACCATGCCGATATAGCGGCGCACGACCACTGGATCAACGCCCTTGCCGTAGACGTCCTGCCCGAGGAAATGCACATGGCCCTCGAAGCGAAAGCCCTTCACCAGATCGTTCATGCGGTTGAGGCTACGCAGCACGGTACTTTTGCCGCAGCCGGAAGGCCCGATGAAGCCGGTGATCTTGTTTTTTTCGATCGGCACATGGCTGTCACGCACGGCCATGAAGTTGCCGTAGAAAATCTTGTCCAGTTTGCAGTCCATGACCACAGGCGCCTGGGTGACAAACGGAGCGGCTCGTTGCGCAGTTGATACGTTCAAAATTCAGGTGCTCCCGTTCTCAATACTTGGGCTTGCCGAAAATACGGCTGACGATATTTACGACCAGCACGATCATGACCAGCACCAGCGAGGCCGCCCAGGCGAGCTCAAGCTGGTTGTCGAAGGGCATGCCTGAAAAGTTGTAAATCAGCACGGCCAACGAGGCCGTCGGATTCATGACGGCCAGGCTGCCGTCGTGGTAGATCCAGTAGTTGCTGAACAGCGCGGTAAACAACAACGGCGCGGTTTCGCCCGCCGCTCGCGCCACGGCCAGCATGACGCCCGTGAGGATCGCCGGCAGGCCGGTGGGCAAGACGATTTTCCAGATGACCTGCGAGCGTGTGCAGCCCATGCCGTAGGCCGCATCCTTCATGATCTTGGGCACCATCCTCATCGACTCTTCCGCCGTCAGCACCACGATGGGCAGCATCAGGACCGCCAGTGCCACGCCGCCCGCCGGGGCCGAGTAGGTCCCGGTGGTCATCACCACCAGGGCATAGGCAAACACCCCGGCCAGGATGGAAGGCAGCCCCGTGAGCATCTTGGCGGCAAAGCGCGAGGCGTTGGCCAGCTTGCTGTCCGGCCCCAGTTCGGCCAGGAAGATCGCCGCCATGATGCCGACCGGTACGGCGATAGCCGCCGCGATACCGACCATCACAAAGGTGCCGGCCATGGCGTTGCCGAAGCCACCACCCGTCTCGAACCCCGTCGGAGGCAACTCGGTGAACACTTCCAGGCTCAGGCGCGCCCCGCCGCGCATGATCAGCATGTAGAGCACGGAGATCAGCGGCACGCTGGCCAGTAGCGCGCCGCCCCAGACCAGAGTGGTCAATACCAGGCTACGCAGGGCGCGGCCTTCGAACTTGCGCTGCAAGCTGGGCATCGCGCCTGCGGGCGCGGTCAGGTCGGTTGCTGCAGTGAGATCAGTCATCACTTATTACCCCGTTGGGCATACATCATGATCATGGAGCCGAAGACGTTCACGATCAGCGTGATCAACATCAGCACCAGTGCCGCGTACATCAACACCTCGATCTCGTTCGGCCCGGCTTCGGGGAAGTTCAGCGCCAGCAAGGCCGCCAGGGTATTGGCCGGGGCAAACAGCGACAGGGAGATGTTGTTCGCGTTACCGACCAGCATGGCCAGGGCCATGGTTTCACCCAGCGCGCGGCCCAGGCCCAGGACCAGCGAGCCGAAAATACCGGTGGCGGCGGACGGGACCATCACCTTGAGGATCGCTTCCCAATGGGTGGTGCCCATGCCATAGGCCGCTTGCTTGGTTTTCATCGGCACGGCGGTCAGGGCGTCCTGGGACACCGCGGCAATGGTCGGCAGAATCATGATGGCCAGTACCAGCGCCGCCGGGAGCAGCCCCGGCCCGCTCAAGGACGTGCCGAAAAACGGGATCCAGCCCAGTTCAGTGTTCAACCAGGCCGTCAGCGGGCGAATGGCCGGGATCACCACGTAGATGCCCCACAGGCCGTACACCACGCTGGGGATCGCGGCGAGCAATTCGACGATGGTACGAAACACGGCGGCCAGCTTGGCGGGCAGGAAGTCCTGGGTCAGGAAAATCGCCATGCTGACGCCGAAAAATCCGGCGATCAACAAGGCGATCAGGGCGCTGTACAGCGTGCCCCAAATAGCCGGCAGAATGCCGTACTTGCCCTGGTTGACGTCCCAGACGCTGCCGAGCAATACGTCAAAACCGTGCTTTTCCATGCCGGGAAGGGCTTTGCGTCCCACCTCGAAGACCAAGGCAAAGACCAATGCCAGCACCAGCACCACCCCTATTCGCGCAAGCGCACGGAAGGTCCGGTCAACCAGGAAATCCTTCGTAGACGGTGGCTGGCAGGCAGAATCCGGGTTAACCGGTACGACAAAAGGTGTGTTCATTGGCGAGTTCCGGAACAGGGGGGAAACGCTCCCGGCATGGCTGGCAGCACACACCGAGAGAGGCCCTAAGCGCGTTACTGGATGTTGGCGGACGCTTTGCGAACCTGGTCCACGACCGATTTCGGCAGCGGGATATAACCCATCGAGTCGGCGATTTTCTGCCCCTCGGTCAGGCTGTACTCGACCATTTCACGCATGGCCTTGGCCTTGGCCGGGTTGCCGTTCTGCTTGCGGAAGATCATCCAGGTGTAGGAGGTGATCGGGTACGACTTGGCACCGTCCGGGTCCGGCAGCCAGGCCACCAGGCTTTCCGGCATTTTCACCGCGGCCAGGGCTTCGGCACCGCTTTCGGCGTTCGGCACGACGTAATGACCGGCCTTGTTTTGCAGTTGGGCAAAGTCAACCTTGGCCAGCTTGGCGAAGCCGTATTCGATGTAGCCAATAGCGCCCGGGGTCTGGCGTACGGTGGCGGTCACACCATCGTTCTTGGGCGATTTGATGAATTTGTCGCTGGCTGGCCAGTTGACGGTGTTGCCCTCACCCAGCTCTTTCTGGAACTGCGGATTGATCGCTGCCAGGTGCTTGGTGAAGACCGCCGTGGTACCGCTGGAGTCTGCACGCACAACCACGGTGATCGGCGTATCGGTCAGTTTCAGGTCAGGGTTGGCGGCGACGATCTGCGGATCGTTCCACTTGGTGATCTTGCCCAGGAAGATGTTGGAGTACACATCCCGTGGCAGCTTCAGGCCCTTGGGGTTGCCCGGCAGGTTGTAGGCCAGCACGATTTCGCCCGCGGTCATCGGCAGCAACTGCGCGCCTTCGGCGACCTTGGCGATGTCTTCGTCTTTCATCGCCGAGTCACTGGCGGCGAAGTCGACGGTTTTATTCAGGAAGTCCTGTACACCCGCGCCGCTGCCCTTGGATTGGTAATCCACGGTGACACCTTCGCTTTTCTTGCTGAAGTCCTTGAACCAGGTGAGGTAGATCGGTGCAGGGAAACTGGCGCCGGAGCCGGTCAGGCGGACGCTCTCGGCAGCGAACACCGTGGTGCCGCACAGCGATACCGTAACGGCGAGTGCAACAGACTTCATCAAGCTTTTCATTAAGGGAACTCCTTGTGTTTAAGGGCTCCCGAACTTTGCAGCAGTGTTGTTACGTTTTTATGAATGTTGAATGGCAGGCAGCGTTTTTGTCCCCATTTATCGCCACAGCGGCCAATTTCGACGTTATTACCTCATAACACATGCAACTGACGCCGCCCTGGCCAATGGCGTCTGCAGCCGTGAGGTACCCCCGGCTGCAAACGCTACAACGCGGCGATCAGAACTGCTCTTCCTCCAACGCCATGATGCTCGCGCTCCCGGCGCTGATCGCCGCCAGCAAGACGTGCACGCGGGGCAGCAGTTGCTCGGCATAGAAACGTGCGCTGATGCCCTTGGCCTCAAGGAAGCTGGCGTCGCCCGTGCCGGCGGCCAGGCGCCCATGCGCCTGCACCGCCGAGCGCGCCATGAGCCAGCCGCCCGACAGGTAGCCGAACAGCATCAGGTAGTTAACGCTGACGCTGCCCGCCCAATCCCCATCGTGTTTGGCCTGGTCGAGTAACAGGGACAAGGCCTGGCGTCCGGCCCCGAGTGCGGCCTCCAGCGTCACCGCCTGGTACGCGAGGGCGTCGATGCGGTGCAGTTGCTCGACGGTTTCATGCATTTCATCCAGCAGGTTGTTCAACAGCTCGCCCTGGTTCAGCAGGGTCTTGCGCCCTACCAGGTCAAGCGCCTGGATACCGGTGGTGCCTTCATAAATGGTGAGGATACGGGCGTCACGATAATGCTGGGCCGCGCCGGTCTCTTCGATAAACCCCATGCCGCCGTGGATTTGCACGCCCAGGGAGGTGACCTCCTGGGCCAACTCGGTCAGCCAGCCCTTGACGATCGGGGTCCACAGGTCGACCCGGCCCTGATGCTGGCGCGCAAGGTCCGCGGTGGCCGCGCACGCGGCACGGTCGACTTCCGCCGCGGCCACCAGGGCCAACGCGCGCATGGCTTCGATGGACGCTTTCATCTGCAACAACATCCGGCGCACATCCGGAAAGTGGATGATCGAGAAACGGCTGCCGTCCTTACGCGAGCCTTGCAGGCGGTCCTTGGCGTATTGACGCGCCTGCTGGTAGGCCCGTTCGGCAATCGCCAGCCCCTGCAACCCGACACTCTGGCGGGCGTGGTTCATCATGGTGAACATGCAGGCCAGGCCCGTGTGCGGTTCACCGAGCAAATAGCCGACGGCCCCTTCGGGGTCACCAAAGTTCATCACACAGGTGGGGCTGCCATGAATGCCCAGTTTGTGTTCCAGGGAAATGCACTGCACATGATTGCGCGCACCTGGCCGGCCCTGGGCGTCGAGCAAGAACTTCGGCACCACGAACAATGAAAGGCCCTTGACGCCCACCGGAGCCTCTGGCAACCGCGCCAGCACCAGGTGCACGACGTTGTCGGTCATCTGGTGGTCGCCCCAGGTGATGAAGATCTTCTGGCCGCTGATCAGGTAATGATCGCCCTGGGGGACCGCCCGGCTCTTGATCGCGGCCAGGTCGGAGCCAGCATCCGGTTCGGTGAGGTTCATGGTGCCGGTCCATTCGCCACTGACCAGTTTGGGCAGGTAGTGCGCCTGCAGTTCGGCCGAGCCGTGATGGGCGATGGCCTCGATGGCGCCTTGGGTCAACATCGGGCACAGGGCGAACGCCATATTGGCGCTGTGCCAGATTTCATTGACGGCCGTGCCGATCACGTTGGGCAGGTTCTGCCCGCCATGCTGCTCCGCCGCCGTCAACGAGGGCCAGCCGCCCTCCTGGAACTGCCGATAGGCATCGGCAAACCCCGGCGTTTCCTGCACACCCTGCTCGCCCAACCGCGCCCCCTGGGTATCGCCGACCCGGTTGAGCGGTGCCAGCACGCCGGAACCCAAGCGGCCGGCCTCGCTCAAAATGGCCGAGACCAGCTCGTTATTGACATCCTGAAGCCCGGCGCTCGCGCATAACCGCTCAAACCCGACCAATTCCTCCAGCACGAATTCGGTATCGCGGTACGGATGGGCATAACCACTCATTGCTGCTTTCCTCGTTGACTCGTTAGACAGGCTGCTACCGCCTTCGCCGCTGGCGATTGACCCAGACGGCCATCGGCAAAAACCCAGGTGTACTGCGGAGCCCGCAGCACATAGCGCTATTGAGCGTTGAGCGAGTGCGCCCTGGCAATTACCAAATCCGTCGAAAAACTGACGTAAACGGACACTCTCACTGAAGGAGGAACACTGTAACGGTGGGGAGCGGGCTCATTCAGTTAAGGCTTGTTTGTAGGAGCGAGCTTGCTCGCGAAAAACGTCAACGATAACGCGTGCTTCCTGAATGAACGCGGCGCCTGTGAGTTCTTCGCGAGCAAGCTCGCTCCTACAAAAAAGCCCTGACTGAATGGCATTAGGGCTTGCCCTGGACGCGGTCGCGGTAACGGCCAGGGCTTTCACCGGTCCACTTCTTGAAGGCCCGATGAAACGCGCTGGGCTCCTGGAAACCACTGTGCGCGGCGATTTCACCAATGCTGGCCCGTGTCTGGCACAGCAGCTCCAGCGCCATGCTGCGCCGGACTTCATCCTTGATCTCCTGAAACGAACAGCCCTCGCGCTCCAGGCGTCGGCGCAAGGTACTGGGGCTCATGTGCAAGTCCACCGCCAAGTCCTCCAGGGCCGGCCATTGGCTGTAATGACTGCCACGCAGGCGCTGGTACACCTGGGTCGAGACGCCATGTGGGTTGCGAAAGCGGATCACCAGCCATTGCGGCGCGCTGCGCAGGAACACCTTGAGCGAAGCCAGGTCCTGGACCACGGCCAGGTGCAGGTAGCTGCTGGCAAATTCGATTTCGGTGCGCTCGGCGCCAAACGTCAGGTTGTAGCCCCACAGCAACAGGTCGTCGCTCTGGGGCGGACGGGCATGGCGGAAATCGGCGCGATCGATGGGCACGCGTCGGCCACCCAACCAGCACAGCAGGCTGATCATCAGCACCAGAAAGGTTTCTTCGCCATAACGACGGGTGTCGTCATCGCCGCCGCCGGCCTCCAGGCGCAGCACCGCGCGCTTGCCCTGCACGCTGAGGCTGCCGCGAAAATCGCGCAGGAACAGGGAGAAACTGGCCAGGCACTGGGTGAGTGCCTTGCCCAGGTTCGGTTCCTGGATCAGCCCCCGGCAGATCAGGGCGAAACTGCCCGGCGGCATGCCATGGGAGTCGAGCCGGAAGAACTCGTCGTTCAACTCGCGAATCTGGATCAGCCATAACGCCGCAAACGCACTGGCCGGCACCCGGGCCTCGGGCTGATTCAGCAGCGCCGGCGCAATGCCCGCTTCGGCCAGCACCGCGGCCTGCCGCTCAGGCTGGTCGCGCAGCGCATGGATCATGACCTGCACGAAGTAGACGGCAACCGAATCCTTTTCCCGCGTGGGCATCATTCTGGGGTCCTGTAGCGTGAACATGGTAAGAAACGCCAATACAACTGACAGGTTACGGCATAGGCCGCCACATTGTCGGGCCCTAGACTCTCGCCCAATGCTCCGTATTGCAAGGCGTGCCTGCCCTGCAAAGGCAGCGCACCTTGAGAAGAGAGACTGACGATGAATTTGCAGACTATCGGCATAATCGGCGCGGGCACCATGGGTAACGGCATCGCCCAGGTCTGCGCAGTGGCCGGCATTAACGTGACCTTGCTGGACATCTGCGCCGGTGCCCTGGAAAAAGCCCTGGCCACGGTGGGCAAGAACCTTGATCGCCAGGTCAGCAAGGGGCTGCTCAGCGAGTCGCAGAAGCACGCCGCCCTGGACAAGATCCGCACCAGCACCGACTACACCAGCCTGGCGCCTGTGCAATGGGTGATCGAGGCCGCCACGGAAAACCTCGAGCTGAAACGACGCGTGTTGCAACAGATCGCCGCGCACGTCGATGAGCGGTGCGTGATTGCCTCCAATACCTCGTCGCTGTCCATCACCGAACTGGCAGCGAGCGTCAACGCCCCCGAGCGCTTTATCGGCCTGCATTTTTTCAACCCGGTGCCGGTGATGGGCCTGATCGAAGTGATCCGGGGCCTGCAGACCAGTGACGCGACCCACGCCCAGGCCATCGAGCTGGCCCAGTACCTGGGCAAAACCGCGATCACCGCCGGCAATCGCCCAGGCTTTGTGGTCAACCGCATCCTGGTGCCGATGATCAACGAAGCGATCCTGGTGCTCCAGGAGGGCCTGGCCAGCGCCGAAGACATCGACGCCGGCATGTGCCTGGGCTGCAACCAGCCGATCGGCCCGCTGGCACTGGCCGACCTGATCGGCCTGGATACCCTGCTGGCGATCCTGGAGGCCTTCTACGACGGCTTCCAGGACAGCAAATACCGCAGCGCCCCGCTGCTGCGGGAGATGGTCGCCGCCGGTTACCTGGGGCGCAAGACCGGGCGCGGCTTCCATAGCTATGGCTGAATATCGCTCGCGCCTGTGCGAACACCGCAACAAGGCCCTGGAACTGCTGGCCAGCAAAGGCTTCGGTCAAGTCGGCATGCGCGAGCTGGCGAGTAGCCTGGGGCTCACCCCGGGCTCGCTGTATCACCACTATCCCAGCAAGCAGCATCTGCTGCTGGACCTGATCGAAGAGTTCTACGAAGAACTGCTGACCACCCTGGGGCGCGTCGAGCAGCGACCACGCTCGCGCCAGGACAATCTGCAACGGCTGATCCACGCGCACCTGAGGCTGCATGAAGAGATGCCCTGGCATTTCCGCCTGGTGGAGCGTGACAGCGGTTGTCTCACGCAAGACCAGCAACTGCGGGTGCGGCAGTTGCGCGAACAATACGAACGCCGACTGTTGCAGATGCTCGGCCGGCCGCGGCGCCTGAGTGCCCAGGCCCTGCAAGCCGCTGGCCACGCCATCGCCACGCTGCTGAACAACGCGCCGAGCTGGCTGGCCGATCAGGCGCTGGATGAGGCGGAACGCACCGAACTGCTGGAGAACCTGCTCACCGGTGCCATCGAGCGCATGCTGGCGACAAGGCCCAGTGAGCGGCCGAGCCTGCAGGTTGCCGTGGCCTGAGCCGCCTCAGCGCAGGTGCAGGGGGTCGACCAGGCCGGCGGCAATCGCCATGCCCACCAGCTCCGGTAAATGACTGGCCGCCATGCGTTTCATCACCCGTGCGCGATACAGATCGATGGTCTTGACGCTGACACCCAACTGCTCGGCGATTTCCCGGTTGGTGTAGCCCTGCACCAGCGGGAGCAACACATCGCGCTCCCGTGGCGTCAGTTGTTGCAGGAGCGCCTGGACCCGCGCAGGCCCTTCGCCCAGGCTGTGGCGTTGATCGGCTTTGCTCAGGGCTTGCTGCACGCTGTCCAGCAGCAACTGTTCGTTGTAGGGCTTTTCGATAAAGTCATGGGCACCGGCCTTGAAGGCACGGACTACGATCGGCACATCGGCGTGGCCACTGACGAAAATCACCGGCAGGTGCAAGTCTCGGCTGCGCATGTGCTCCTGGACATTCAGGCCGCCCATGCCGGGCATGCGCACATCCAGCAGCACGCAGGCATTGAGGCGGCTGTCGCAGGCCTCAAGAAAGTCGCGGCCACTGGTAAACGGCAGCGCCTTGAGGCCCACCGACTCCAGCAACCAGACGGTCGAGTCGAGCATCCCCTGGTCATCATCCACCACATACACCACCTGTTCCGTCACGCTGACCATGCCTTCATTCCTGTTGTTGTTGTGTTGCACCGCCCTGGGCATGTGCCGGCAAGCGACAGCACATTTGCAGGCCTGCCGACATCGGCACAGCCTGCAACTCGCCACCGAAACCTTCGATGATGCTGCGACTCATGGACAAGCCCAGGCCCAGGCCATTGGCCTTGCTGGTGTAGAACGGGGTAAATATCTGCTCCAGTTGGGCCGGTGATACACCGGGGCCCTGGTCGCTGACGTCGATCTGCACCCAGCCGTCACGCTGCGCCGCGGCGCCGATGACCAGGCGCGAGGGCCGGCCGGGATGGGCTTCGCGATTCGCCTCGATGGCATTGCGCAGCAGGTTCAACAGCACCTGCTCCAGCAGCACGCGGTCGGCGTAGATCAGCGGCAGATTATCCGGCAGGCGATCCTCGATCGTCACCTGGCAATCGCCGGCCTCCCAGGCGCACAGGCGTACCGCTTCGCGGGCCACCTCCCGGGGGTTCAACGCCTCCATGCGCCGTCGGCCCTTGCGCAAGAATGCGCGCAGGCGCTTGATCACTTGCGCGGCATGGTTGGCATGCACGGAGATCCGCTCCAGGCCCTGCGCCACCCGTTCGGCCGCCGGGGAGTCGCTGCCCAGGGCACTCAGGTAACGCTGGCTGGCGTTGGCGTAGTTCACCACGGCGGCCAGGGGCTGGTTCATTTCATGGGCAATGCCCGACGCCAGTTCCCCCAGGGTCACCAGGCGCGCGGTGTGGGCCAGTTCATCCTGGTGATGACGCTGTTGAGCCTCGCGCAACTCCCGTTCAGTGAGGTCGCGAACCACCAGGGAATAAAAACGCTCGCCGCTGGCAGAGCGATGCGCCAGCAACATCAGCACCACGGGCACCGTCACCGCCCCACCCAGCGGTTGCAGGCGCGTGTCGAGGCTCCAGCGGCCATGGCGTTCCGCATTGCTCCAGCCTTCGCGGTGCAGGCAGGCCAGGACCTCGCTGCCGAGAAACTGCGCCAGGCTCGGCATCTGCGGCGATTCAAGCAACCCCAGGATGCGGCGAGCGGCAGGGTTGAGATAGGTCACGGCCCCGCCGGGCTGGATAAACAACACGGGGTCGGTGTGGGCCTCCACCACCTCGGCCAGGCGCCGGGTGGTCTCCTCGGCCTGGACCCTGGCCGTAATATCGCGGGACACGCTGACCACCTCCACCACCGCCCCCGTGTAGGTCTCGCGGATCGCCCGGCAGGCCGTCTCGAACCACAGGTAATGCCCCTGACGATGGCGGACGCGATAGGTCATCGTGTAGTAACCGTCCTGCTCCAGGCCCTCACGGGCGCGACGCGCCAGCCTGGCCAAGCCCTGGCGGTGAAACAGTCGTTGCGCCGGGCGCCCACGCAACTCCCCCGGCCAATACCCCAGCAACGCCCAGGACGCCGGCGAGGCATCGAGAAAACAGCCGTCGGGCGTGTGCCGGGAAATCAGGTCGGTGGTGTTTTCGATGATCAGCCGGTACAAGCGCCTGGCCTTGACCGATTCGCGCTCGGCGGCAATCTGCGCACTGGCGTCCCGGCAACGGGCCAGTACGCGTTTGTCCCCAGGGTCGGGAATAAAGGTCCACACCAGGATGCGGTCGGCGCACTGCGCCTCGACATTTTCGATCGCCCGCGCCTGCCCCAGGCACGCCTGGACGAGCGACACGTAATTGACCGGCAACAGGCTTTCGCACTCGGCCAGGGACAGCTGCTCGAGCAATACCCGCAGCGCCGCATTGAGTTCCAGCGGCCGGGCCTGGGCGTCCAACAGGAGGCTCGGCTGCGGGTCATGATCGAGCAGCGGCGAGCAGCGCGGCACGCGCACAGAGTTGCCTATCATCATCGAACCTATGCAAAGGGAAAGCCGGTGAGCGACATATAGTAGATATACTATACAACTCAGGTAGTACTTCCATATATCCGTGCGAACAGTATATAAAAGCGGCCGGAGAAGTCACCGCGCTTTTCCTGCTGGGGCCGGCTTGCCTACGCTAAAGCCTCAAGGCCAGCGTTGTCCGCCGAGCGGCCAGCACCAGCACCTCGACCAATAGAGCTAATAATCAGCCACCGGGTATTTGCACCATGTCCATTTACGAGCAAGGCCTCGCGCCGACCAGCGTCAATCACATCGCCCTCTCGCCGTTGAGCTTCATCGAACGCACCGCCAGCGTCTATCCCGACTACCCTGCCGTGATCCACGGATCGGTGCGCGCCACCTGGGCGCAAACCTATCGTCGCTGCCGACGCCTGGCGTCTGCCCTGGCTGGTCGCGGGATTGGCAAAAACGACACGGTGGCCGTCATGCTGCCCAATATCCCGGCCATGCTCGAAGCGCATTTCGGCGTGCCGATGATTGGCGCGGTCCTCAATGCACTCAATGTGCGCCTGGATGCCGAGGCTATCGCGTTCATGCTGGCCCACGGCGAAGCCAAGGTACTGATCGCCGACCGCGAGTTCCATGACGTGGTGCATGCCGCCATTGGCATGCTGGACCATCCGCCGCTGGTGATCGACGTCGACGACCCGGAATACGGCGAAGGCCAGCCGGTCAGCGAACTGGACTACGAGGCCTTCCTGGCCGAAGGCGATCCGGACTACGCCTGGCAGTGGCCGGAGGATGAATGGCAGGCCATTTCGCTGAACTACACCTCGGGGACCACCGGCAACCCCAAGGGCGTGGTCTATCACCACCGCGGCGCCTATCTCAACTCCCTGGGCAACCAGATGATCTGGGCGATCGGCAACCACCCCGTGTACCTGTGGACCCTGCCGATGTTCCACTGCAATGGCTGGTGCTACCCGTGGATCATCACGGCCTTGGCCGGGGTGCATGTGTTCCTGCGCCGAGTCGATCCGCAGAAAATCCTCAATCTGATCCGCGAGCACCAGGTCACCCACTTGTGCGGTGCGCCGATTGTGCTCAACGCGCTGGTGAATATGCCGGACTCGGCCAAGGCCGCCATCGACCACCCGGTGAACGCCATGGTCGCCGGCGCCGCTCCACCGGCCAAGGTGATCGGTGCCGTGGAAGAAATGGGCATCAAGGTCATCCACGTCTATGGCCTGACCGAAGTCTATGGCCCGGTGACCCTCTGCGCCTGGCACGCCGAATGGGATGCCCTGCCCCTGGAAGAACGGGCGCAGATCAAGGCACGCCAAGGTGTGCGCTACCCGACCCTGGAAGGCGTGATGGTCGCCGACCCGAAAACCCTTGAACCCACGCCCCATGATGGCCAGACCATCGGTGAGATTTTCATGCGCGGCAATACCGTGATGAAGGGCTACCTGAAGAACCCGACCGCCACCGCCGAAGCGTTCGAAGGCGGCTGGTTCCACACCGGCGACCTGGCGGTGACCCACCCCGACGGCTATGTGGAAATCCGCGACCGGCTCAAGGACATCATCATTTCCGGCGGCGAGAATATCTCCACCATCGAACTCGAAGGTGTGCTGTACCGCCACCCGGCCGTCATGGAAGCAGCCGTCGTCGCCCGCCCCGATGAGAAATGGGGTGAAACGCCCTGTGCCTTCATCACCCTCAAGGCCGACCACCCCCACGTCCGCGAAGCCGAGATCATCAGTTTCTGCCGAGAACACCTGGCGGGCTTCAAGGTCCCGCGCACGGTGGTGTTCACGCAGTTGCCGAAGACCTCGACCGGCAAGATCCAGAAGTTCGTGTTAAGGGACATGGCGAAAAAGCTCTAGCCCGAACCCCAGACCACATTCTCGAAACGCGAGTCTTTGAGCCTGGGGCGCAGGGTGTCCTGCCGCCCCTCACACACGGACCGAAGCCTCAGCGACGCTGATGCGTCGACTGCAAAATCGCCGCCGCAATATGCTCAAGGGGCAGCTCACGCTCCACGGCCCCCAGCTTGAAGGCCTCCTTGGGCATACCGTACACCACACAGGACTGTTCATCCTGGCCGAGGGTGCGGGCACCGTTGTCGTGCATTTCCTTCAAGCCGCGGGCGCCATCGTCCCCCATGCCCGTCATGATGATGCCCAGGGCGTTGCCTCCCGCACTGCGGGCAACCGAGCGAAACAGCACATCCACCGAAGGGCGATGCCGACTGACGGGAGGCCCGTCGACAATTTCTACCTGGTATTGGGCACCACTGCGCTTGAGCAACATGTGCCGGCCACCGGGTGCAATCAGCGCACAGCCGGGCATGACCCGGTCGCCATGCCTGGCTTCTCTGACCTCGATCTCGCACAGTCGGTTGAGTCGCTCGGCAAACGCCGCCGTGAAGTGTTCAGGCATGTGCTGCACGATCACAATGCCTGGGCAGACCCTGGGCAAGGCGGTCAACACCAGCTCCAACGCTTGCGTCCCTCCCGTGGACGTTCCGATGGCAACGATGTTTTCGGTGGTGCGCGCCATCGCCTGAGTGCTCCCAGGCAGTATGGCGTCGGCATTCAACCTGACGGGGACCCGCTCCCCGGACGGCACCATCCGCTTCATGTTGGCCCGGGCTGCGGCCTTGACGGCACCGGCCAGTTCATCGGCGCTGTCGGTCAGAAACTGGCGCAAATTGAGTTGTGGCTTGGTCACGATACTCACCGCGCCGGCAGCCAGCGCCTGCATGGTGGTGGCCGCGCCCTTCTCGGTCAATGTGGAGCAGATGACCACCGGCGTGGGGTGTTCGGCCATCAATTTCTTGAGGAACGTAATGCCGTCCATCCGTGGCATCTCGACGTCCAGCACAATGACATCCGGCCATTGCTTGTTCATTTTTTCCATGGCGAACACCGGGTCCGCGGCTGCGCCAATCACTTCAATAGCGGGGTCTTGTCCCAGGGTCGCCGTCAGTACCTGGCGAACCACGGCGGAGTCGTCAATGATCAGCACTTTGATAAGGCTCATGTCGTACGCTCTCCATGGGGTCTGCCGGGGGGTCGTTGCAGGGCCAGGTAGTTGAGTTCAATGTTGCCAGTGGCAAGATCGAGCACCACGGTGCGATACCCCACGCCTTCCACGTGGAAGTTGTGGCAAGGCAACTGGTGCAGGTCGAGCAGTCGCCTGGCTTGCTCGACATTGCGTTGCCCGACGTAGTGGTTATCCGCACGCGCAAGCCCGGGAAACATGTCCCCACCACCGTAGACATTGATCCTGAACTCGGCAGGCCGGACCTTGCTCGCGTGTATCCGTGCGAGCAACAATTCGAGTGCCTCATTGCCGTAGCGCCCGTCCAGCACACCGGGCTTGGCCACCGCGCGCTGCGGCAGCAGGTAGTGGCACATGCCGCCCAGCAAGTGCCGGGGATGCCAGAACACCAGGGCCACACACGACCCCAGCACGGTTCGTAGCCGAATCGAGCCAGCGCCGAAAAACCACTCGCCGGGATTCAGGAACACCTCGCGGGAATCAGGCATGTGGCCTCCGGTAGATGGAAGGCTTGACCAGCCGCAGCTCATCGGTGATGCCATTGAGGCTCTCCGAGTGACTGACAATGAAATACCCACCCGGCTTGAGGTGGCTGACCAGCCGCTTGACGACCTGCACTTTGGTGTCGTTGTCAAAATAGATCATCACGTTGCGCAGGAAGATGACGTCAAACATCCCCAGTTTCGGCAACGGGTTATTCAAATTGATCGCCTGGAAGTCGATCCGCGACGCCAGCGCCGGTTCGACCATGAAACACCCGTGGTTGGTACCGACACCCTTGAGGCAATATTTATGCAGCAGTGCTTCGGGAATCCCGCGTGTCCCGTCCAGGGGGTAGCGCCCTAGGCGGGCCTTGTCCAATACCCGGCTGCTGATGTCCGACGCAACAATTTCCCAGGGCCGACCGGCGAGGTTGTCCGCCAGGACCATCGCCAGGGTATAGGGCTCCTCCCCGGTCGAGCACGCGCCACTCCATACGCGCAACGGCCCGCTGCCGCGCAGTTCGGGCAGCGCCACATCACGCAGGAAATCAAAATGCTTGGGCTCGCGGAAGAAATAGGTTTCGTTGGTGGTCAGCATGTCGATCGCCACCTGCAGTTCCGCACTGTCCTGCATCAGCACCTTGTAGTAAGCGCCGTAGTTCGTGAGCTTGAACACTTGCAAACGCTTGGCCAGCCGAGCGCTCACTAACTGTTTCTTCGCATCGGACAGGCTGATGCCCGCGATCTGATGAATGAGATTGCGAAATTGCTGAAACTCGGCGTCGGACAGAATCACGTTCATAAGGACGTTTCCAAGAAAGAATCAGACGGTCGCAGGCAGCGAGGACTCAAGGTTCGCCAGTGCATCGACCTGCTCCAGGGACAGCACCCGACCGACATCCAGCAACAGCACGAAACCGCTCTCCAGCTTGCCGATGCCCAACAGGAAATCAGCCCTGACGTCGGTACCGAAGTTCAGCGAGGGTTCGATGTCCTGCCCGGCGATCTCGAGCACTTCGCTGACCGCATCCACAATGATGCCCACCGGCTTGCGCACGGCATTGGCCTGCACCTCCAGGATCACAAAGCAGGTCCTTGAGGTCTGTACGGTGCGTTCGCCGCGAAAGCGCACCCCCAGATCCAGTATCGGCACCGCGGCGCCTCGCAGGTTGATCACCCCGCGAATGCTGGGGGGCAACAAGGGCACACTGGTGATCGGCCCATACTCGATGATCTCTCGTACGTTGAGCGTGCCCACGGCGAACATCTCCTCCCCCAGCTCAAAGGTGAGGTACTGGCCTGGGCTCGAGGCCGTGGCATTGCCTGGATTTTCGATGGATAGCGCCATGATTCACCTCGGATCAGTTACTGTCCGCCTGCGCCTGGGGGCGCGGCCGTTCGCGTCACACTTTCATCAAGCCGGCCATCTCATCGACACACAAAACATGCTCAATTTGCAGCAGCGTGACAAAGTCGCCTCGCACCTTGGTCATCCCCCGGATGAAGTCGGTGCGAATGTGATTACCGAAGGCGGGGGCGGGCTTGATATCCGCATCGAGTATCTCAATCACTTCGCTGACCGAGTCCACCACCACCCCCAGGACCTGGGACTCGCCCTCCTTCGCCGCCTCCAGGATGACAATGCACGTGCGGCTGCCCAAGACCGTCGTCCCCTGGCCAAACCGGGCCTTGAGGTCCACCACCGGCACCACCGAACCGCGAAGGTTGATGACCCCGCGCAGGAACGCCGGCATCATCGGCACGCTGGTCACCTGGTTGTATTCGATGATTTCGCGAACACTCAGGGTGTTGACCGCATACATCTCCTGGGCCGCCAGGAAGGTCAGGTACTGCAAGGGTTCCTCGGCTTGCAGTGGTGGCTCGAAAGTGCCCGACATAACGGCTGAGGCACTCATGGGTCAACTCCCGAAGCGGACGAAACCACCGCTCTCTGAATGGCTGTCCTGATCATGGGTGAACGTCGCACGGCTGGTGGCGGGCATCGAGACCGTCCGCCCGGCGCGCTTGGTCTGTACGGTGAAAAAGCCCATCAGTTCCTGCAACTGCTCGGCCTGGCCGCTCATCTCCTCGGCCGTCGCAGCCAGTTCCTCGGAAGCCGACGCGTTTTGCTGGGTCAGTTGGCTCATCTGCGACATCGCGCTGTTGATTTGCTCGGAGCCGATGGATTGCTCTTCCGAGGCGGCTGCAATTTCCTGCACCAGGTCCGACGTCTTGGCGATCGACGGCACGATCTCGTCCAGCAGGTTGCCCGCGCGTTCAGCCAAGGCCACGCTGTTCTTGGCCACTTCACCGATTTCCTGCGCGGCAATCTGGCTGCGCTCGGCCAGTTTGCGCACTTCTGCCGCCACCACCGCGAACCCCTTGCCATGCTCGCCAGCACGCGCGGCTTCGATGGCGGCGTTGAGCGCCAACAGATTGGTCTGGTAGGCAATGGAATCGACGATGCCGATTTTCTCGGCGATGGTCTTCATCGCTGCCACGGTATCCTTGACGGCTCGACCGCCTTCGGACGCTTCCTTGTTGGCCTTGCCCGCCATGCCATCGGTCACCTTGGCATTCTCGGTGTTCTGGGCAATGGACGCCGACATTTGCTCCATCGATGCCGAGGTCTGTTCCACCGATGCGGCCTGTTCGGACGCCGATTGAGCCATGCTCTGGGCCGTCGCGGAGATCTCTTCCGAGGCACTGGACAGCGAGTCCGCCGAGCCGCGCACTTCGGCGATGATTTCCGAGAGTTTTTCCACGGTGCCGTTGACGGAGTGCTTGAGCTCCAGGAACTTGCCTTGATAGTCGCCGTTGATGCTACGGGTCAGGTCGCCGCCGGAAATCGCCGACAACACCTCCATGGCTTCGGTAATCGGCACGATGATCGCATCCAGCGAACCATTGATGCCGAGGATGATGCGGCGGAAGTCACCCTGATGCCGTGTCACGTCAGGGCGGGTGTCCAGCTTGCCGATCAGCGCGCTGTCACTGATCTGGCGGGTGTCTTCGATCAGTGCCTGGACGTTAGCCCGCAGTTGCTCGATGTTCTCGTTGATAAAGGCTTTTTTGCCTGGGAACCGCTCAAGCGGCGCCGACAGATCGCCTTCGCCGAACGAACGGATACAGGCCATGGCCTTTTTCTTCACGCTGATATGGCCGCTGACCATGTCATTGATACCCTGGCCGATATCACGGTACGAGCCCGAGAAGCGATCCACATCGATCATGACGTCGATGTCACCTTTTTCGTGCTCGCTGGACATGTGTTGCATCTCATTGATCAGCGCCAGGATAGTGGTGCGCAACAGCTCGATGTTTTCGTTGATAAAGGCTTTTTTGCCTGGGAAGCGCTCGAGGGGTGCCGACAGATCGCCTTCGCCGAACGAACGGATACAGGCCATGGCTTTTTTCTTGACCGCGATGTGGCCGTTGACCATATCGTTGATGCCCTGGGCCATGGAACGATAACTGCCATGAAAGCGGCCAGCATCGATCTGCACGTCAATGTCACCCTTGTCGTGCTCACTGGACATACGGTCCATCTGCTCGATCAATTCATGCAGGCTCGCGCCCAACTGCTGCATGCTCGCCATCAGGCTAGTGGTGTCACCCTGGCGCAGCGTTGCCTTTGCCGTCAGCTCGCCGGCGGACAAACGTGCAGCGAAGGCTCGAACCACCGACGGCTCGGCACCGAGCTGGCGCATCAGGCTACGCCCCAGCAACCCACCGATCAGCAGGGTTGCCAACAGCGTCAGGCCACTCACCAACAGGATGATGTAGCGTGCATTCTTCTCGGTGGCGGTCGCGAGCAGTTGGCCCTTGCGCCCCAGTTCCAGGTTGTATTCGCGCAGATCACTGATCGCCGTCAGCGCCGCGTTTTGCAAGGGCTGGCTCGCCTCGATCAAGGCACGGGCCGAGGCTTGATCGCCGCTGGCGACGAACGTGTCGAAACGCGCCTGCAAGCTGGCGAACTCCTCCAGGCGACCACGCAGTTGCTTCAACAGTGCGGTGTCATGGTCGTCGGAGATCAACTCGGCCTGATAGTGATCCAGGGCTTTGGCAATGACACTGAAACGCTGGGCCACGCTCTCGGCGTAACTCGGCACGACATTTTTCTCGGGATCGTTCAAATGCTGCCATTGCAAGGCATGAAGGTCGGTGAAGGCCGCGGCGGCACGGTCGATGTCCAGCAAGCTGGGGACCGTGTTGGCATTGGCATAACTGGCGCTCGTATTGATTTTATCGGTCAGGTAAAAGCTGGTGCCGCCCAACACGACAACACCCAGTACGGCCGTGAAAACCAACAACATGATGTTTCTGATAACGGTCATGGCGAGGAACTCCTGGTGACGCTTCATTGAGTCGATAAAGGACTTGGGATCGAACGGTAGGTGGCGTCCTTGGCAACGAGTCCTAACAGATTGGGTATATCCAGAATCAGGGCGACGGCTCCACTGCCAAGGATCGTGAACCCGCCCAGTCCATGGGCCTCACCAAACACTTTGCCCAATGGTTTGATCACGGTCTGAAACTCCCCCTGCAAGCGATCGACCACCAGGCCGGCACGCAGGCCTGCGTATTGCACGACGACCACGTTTTCTCGGTTACCTCCAGGTTCTTGCACATCAAACATGTCCCGCAGGCGCAAGATCGGCAGCACATCGCCCCTGAGGTCCAGGTAGCCGGTGCCTGCCGATTGCTCCGGCGCCAGCTCGATGCACTCCTCGACCATGTTCAGCGGGATGACATAGGACGCCTTGCCCACCCCGATCAGGAAACCGTCGATGATTGCCAGCGTCAGCGGCAGGCGAATGCGCACCGTGGTGCCCTGCCCCTCTTCGCTCTCGAGGCTCACGCTGCCGCGCAAAGCCGTGATATTGCGCTTCACCACGTCCATGCCCACGCCGCGCCCCGACAGGTTGCTGACCTGGTCGGCGGTGGAAAAACCCGGCTCGAAAATCAGATTCAGAATGTCTTTGTCCGCGGGTTGCTGGCCTTCGCCCACCAGGCCACGCTCGCGGGCCTTGGCGAGGATTTTGTCCTTGGCCAGGCCACCGCCGTCGTCCGACACCTCGATCACGATGCTGCCGGATTCGTGATAGGCGTTCAGGCGCACCGTGCCCTGGGCCGGCTTGCCACGTTGCAGGCGCGTGGACGCGGGTTCGATGCCATGGTCCATGGCATTGCGCACCAGGTGCGTCAGCGGGTCGCCGATACGCTCGACAACCGTCTTGTCCAGCTCGGTCTCGCCACCGCCGATGTGCAGCACGATGTCCTTGCCCAGCTCTTTGGATACGTCCCGCACCACACGCTGGAAACGCGTGAACGTCGCGCCGATCTGCACCATGCGTAATGTCAATGCCGAGTCACGGACCTCCTCCACCAACCGCGACAACAGGCTGGTGGCCTCGATCATCTCGCCAATCCCGCTACGCACCGCCACCAGGTTGGCTCCGGCGCCGGCGATGATCAGCTCGCCGACCAGGTTGATCAGTTGATCCAGCTTGCCGGCATCGACCCGAATCAGGTTGCTTTCATGACTCGCTGCACTCTTGCCGGCCTTGATCACCGGCGCGTTCGAGTCCTGTGTTGCATCAGGCTCGTCGCGCGTCTCGGCCGCTGCGTGCTCGCCCTCCTGAGCGACGAGTACGGCCTGGGGCTCAGTCAATGTGCCGCAACGCACCAGCAGCTCGAGCAACGCAGCCTTGTCTTCCGGCAATGCATCGATGTGCGCGCGGCAGACTTGGACAGTGGCGTGGGGTGCGAGGATCTGCACGATCGCGTCGTCGCGCACAAAATCAAAGGCGCCGTCGATGACCTCACGGGAAGCGTCGCTGGCCAGCGCGAGTTCAAACCCCAGGTAGTTGGTTTCCGGGTCCATGGACGCCAGGGGCGGCAACGCGTCGAACAGGCTGACGGTATGCAGCAAGCGCCCCAACGTGCTCAGGTAGCGCAGGAACGCCAAGGGGTCCATGCCATTGCGCAGGACATCCGGGCCAAAGCGCAGGGACAAATGCCAGTGGCCAGGACTTGCCCCTTGCTCATCCGTCGACGACGGCTCCCCTTTAGGGGTGGGCGAAGCGGTCGCGACCGAGCCGTCCAGGTACAGGGCAAGCCGCTCACCCAGGCGTTGGCCCTGGACCTGCAACGGTTCGTCCAATCGATCGAGGTTGCCATCCTCGGCCAGCAGGTCGATCAATTGGCCGATATGGTCACGGGCGTCGAGGAACAACGCACTCAACGCCTCGTCGACCCGCACTTCCAGGCTGCGTACCCGATCCAGGACGCTTTCGGCGACATGGGTGAACTCAACGATGGGCATCAAGCCAAACAAGCCGGCCGAGCCTTTGATGGTGTGGGCGACGCGGAACAGGCCGTTGATGGTGTCCAGGTCCTGCGGCGACTTCTCGATCTGTAGCAGCGCATCTTCCATCTGCAACAGCAGTTCGCGACTCTCGGCAATGAAAGTCTGCAGCACGTCATCCATGTTCATGGGCTGGGCCATACGATCATGCTCCGACCGACAGGGGGAAAGAGGCATTGGTGAAGTAGTCGTCAAGGCCGCTGAGCCGTATCGCTTCGATCACCGTCGGGCTGGGGTTGCTCAGCAACAACTGCGTGCCCTCTTTGAGCGACTCGCGCTTGATGAGGATCAACAGTTGCAAGCCGGCGCTGTCCAGTTCGTCGACATTGGACAAGTCCAACTCGACCTCATGGGCCAGGGGAAACAACGACAACAACACGTCTTTTTGTTCAGTCGCCGTGTAGATCGTCAGGGGGCCTTCCATGACCTGGATACGACGGAGCATCGGGGTGGGGCTTTTCATGGAGACCTCCTGGCCAGCAGTCGCTGGTCATCGCTATGGCAGGATCAACTTGGAGACGGCGGTAAGCATTTGTGCGGGCTGAAAGGGCTTGACCATCCACGCCTTGGCACCGGAAGCCTGGCCTTGCTGCTTCATCGCATCACCGGCCTCGGTGGTCAGCATGATGACCGGCGTGAACTTGTAGGCCGGCAGCAGCTTGGCGGCCTTGACGAAACTCAAGCCGTCCATGTTGGGCATGTTCACATCACTGACAATCAGGTGGATTTTGCGGCCGTCCAGCTTGCTCAGTGCGTCTTTGCCATCACAGCCTTCGATGACGTCATAACCGGCGCCTTTGAGCGTGATGCTCACCACCTGCCGGATGGAGGCCGAGTCGTCGACGATCAGAATGGTTTTGCTCATCGGAAAAACTCCTCTAGAAAAAGGTGATTTCGTTGGCCTCGGCCTTGGCGTGCGGCTGACCGTCATGAATGGCGTGCTGCTCCGGCATCGTGTAAGCCGTTGAAAGCTCTTGCAGCCAACGGTCACTGCGCATCGGAGGGAGCGCATGCCCACTCAGGCTCGACGCTTGGCGCTCGTCCAGTTGCTGCTGCAGCTTGCCCAGGTCGCCGGTAATCAGGGTCAACATCTGGCTGACGCGATCCTGGAACTGCAAGGCGACCAGCACCTCGGCAATCTCGTCGGCGACGCAGGTACTCTGCTGCTGCAAGTCATGGCTGTTGCGTACGAGGGTCTGGGCGGTAGCGCGAAAATGTTCGATGACCTGAGAGACCACGCGCTCCGAATCGGCGAGGGTCACGGTGTCTTGCTCGGCGTGGTGGCGGGACATCTGCACCGTACGGGCAATAGCAGCGTTGACGGTGATCACGGTTTCACTGATCTTGCGCCCGGTTTCGCCGGACATGCTCGACAACTTGCGCACCTCATCGGCGACTACCGCAAAACCTCGCCCGGCCTCACCGGCTCGCGCCGCTTCGATGGCCGCATTGAGGGCCAGCAGGTTGGTTTGACTGGCGATGTCACCGACGAACTTGGCCATCTGCTGAAGTTGCTCGGTGAAACCCGAGAGCTGCATGACTTCCTTGAGTTCGCTCTCTTTATTCGACAGCGCGGTGCGCAGGGCCACCACGATGGAGTTGAGGTCCTGCTGGCCGACTTCCAGCAAGTCGACCAATTGTTGGGAGGCGTCTTGCCCGCCATTGCTGGCCACGCTGTGGCTGATGTTCGAGGACAGCGTGCCGAAACGTTCGCTGAGCTTGAGGATGGAGGTTTCGCTGATGGCTCGAGCCGCTTCTATCTGCCGCGACCAGATCGGAAGCACGCTCAGGCACACGTCTGCCAGGCCGTTATCGACGGCCAACGCCGCCGAGGCCACTGCCGGCTGATCGAGCTGCTGGCGCAGGCGGGCCCACTGGACCTGGTAGCCCCGGTTCGCCCAAAAGCCCAGGCCGATGCACAGCGCCAACAACAGACTCGCCACGCCCACTGACCACGCACTGAAGCCATTGCTGTAGGCAACTGCCAGGCCACCGAGCAGACCGGCCAAAGCCACGGGAAACAGCGTCAAAGCGGTCGAAGGCGGGGTGGTCTGTTCGCTCACGGTCTGTCTCCCATTCAAAGCATCTCGTCGCCGGTTGATCGGCTGTTCGATTGCCTGAGACAGATGCTGGCCCAATAATGGCACTGCTGCCATCGGACCATCCCTATTCTGGGGTAGGGATACCGGGAGTCCGGGTAGGAAAATCCCTACCCGCGGGGGTTGATCACGAAATACCCAAGGTCATGGCGAAGCGCACAATGTCTGCGGTGGAGCTGAAACCCATCTTTTCCATGAGCCGCGTCTTGTGGGTGCTGACGGTCTTGTTGCTGATGACCAACTGCTCGGCAATCTGGTTGACGCTCATGCCATGCGCCAGCAAGCGCAGGATCTGGAACTCGCGATCGGACAGGCTTTCCACGTAGGTGTGTTGCTTCAAGCCACTGCTCTGCAGGGCAATCTGCTCGGCCAGGTTGGGGTCCAGATAGCGTTGACCACTGGCCACGCGACGCATGGCAGCCAACAGCGTCTCGGGGTCGCGGTCCTTGGTGAGGTAGCCGAGCGCACCGGCGCGCAGTGCGCGTTGCGCGATGTGAATCTCGTTATGCATGCTCAACACCAGGATCGGCAGATCCGGGTACTGGGTATGCAGCCGGGCAATCAGGATCTCGCCACTGATACCCGGCATGTTCATGTCGAGCAGCAGCAGGTCGATCTCGACCTGGCGCAACAGCTCGATCACTTGGGTACCACTCTCGGCTTCGGCCACCACCTGGACGTCGGCGACCAGCATGAACAACTGCTTGAGCCCTTCGCGCATGATGGTGTGGTCATCGGCAATCAGCATGCGAATCATCAGTACGTATCCTTGTGCATCGGAATGAACGCTTGCACCGTAGTGCCGTGTCCGGGATGGCTGAAAATAATCACTTTGCCGCCCAGCATCAGGCCACGCTCGCGCATCCCGGCCAACCCTAAGGTCTTGCGGCCAACGGCATCCGGGTCAAACCCCTTGCCGTTATCCTGGACCTCCAGCAGCCAGTGGGTTTCCTGCGGGCTCAGGGTGACGCTGACCTGTGTCGCTTCGGCGTAGCGAGCGATATTGGTCAACGATTCCTGCACGATGCGAAACGCTGCGGTGATGTGTGTATCGGGGAGCGTCAGGGGAATCGAAGGCAGGTGCAACGTGCAAGGAACCCGGGTCAGGGTGACAAACTCGGTTGTCAGCCATTCCAGGCCGGAGACCAGCCCCAGGTTCAGCGCAGACGGTCGCAGGCTGGTGGAGACATCCCGTACGACCTGGATGGTCTTATCGGTCAGTACCATCAGCCGTTCGACCTGCGGGGTAAGTTCGGGCGTGCTGGCACCGAACTGAAACCTCAACAGCGATATGCCCATGCGCAGTGCGGTCAGGTGCTGGCCCAGTTCGTCATGGATTTCCCTGGCGATCAGTTTGCGCTCCTCTTCGCGCGCCGTTTCGCGGCGGGTCGACAGATCACGCAACTGTGCATTCGAATTGGCCAGGCGCCGCTCGGCAGCACGCAGCTTGGAAATGTCGCGCCCCACCGCCAGCACGCTGACTACCCGCTGGCCGTCGACCTCCGGCACAAAGTGGATCAGCACGACTTTGGGCGCGGCCTTCAACCCCGAGAGGAGAAACTCCTGCTCCGTCGCTTTATTCTGCTGGATCACCTGAGCCACCAATTCGCGAAACAGCTGAGCCTGGTTGTTCAGGGGGGCCACCGCATCCATGGGCATTCCGATCAGTTCCGGCCACGCCCCGCCCACCCATTTTTTCAGCTGCGCATTGACGTACAGCACTTGGCCATGCGCACTCACGCGCACGATAGCGTCCGGGCTGTTTTCAACCAGGGCGTTGATGTCGTGCTGGCGTTCGAGTTCTTTCTGCCGAGCCCTGGCCAACAGGGTAATGTCGCGACTGATCACCAGGATCCGCGGAGCCACCCGGGCCGAGTCCGCTACCGGCACCAGGGTCAAGTGCAGTTGACGAACTTCGTCACGCAGCACCATGCCCTCATCCGACTCGATCACGCGTCCGACCACCGTGCATTGCTCACAAAGCGCCTGGATTTTTTGCGCGCTCAACCGACCAAAGATCGACGCCAGGCTCTCATCGATCACCTCGCCATGCGCTTTGCCCAGCGCGCGCAACAACGCAGGGTTGACCTCGACGCAACGCAGGTCACCGA
Organism: Pseudomonas gorinensis; assembly: GCF_042015035.1. NCBI lineage: Bacteria > Pseudomonadati > Pseudomonadota > Gammaproteobacteria > Pseudomonadales > Pseudomonadaceae > Pseudomonas > Pseudomonas gorinensis. Next base: position 2,804,142 of record NZ_CP167125.1, on the reverse strand, counting down.
CCGAGGTCATTTCCAGCAGGCACAGCATGTCCAGGGTGTGGTCGAAAATGTCCCGGTAACGACGCTCGCGCTCCCGGAGTAACGACTCCGACTGCCAGCGTTCGATAGCGATCGCCGCGATGTGACACGTCTGGCGTACGCGCAGGATATCGCTCTCATCCGGCTCGTCGCCGGGAGACAGGGACAACTCGAAAATGCCCAGGACGCGCCCTTGTTTGTCGACGATCGGTTCGCACCAGCCAGCAGCGGGACTGGATGCCGCCAGTCCAGCAGGGGCCTTGTACGTCGCCAGTCCGATGCCGAGCGGCTCTGCCAGCCGTACCCCGCAGGACCGATGGGGCAAGGCCATTTGCAAATAGCCCACCAGCAACGCCAGCGTCTCCTCCAGAGCCCCGCCGGTCGCCATTTTTTCGAAAATCCCCAGGCGCGCGTCTTCCAGGACCTGTTGCTTGCGCAGCTCGGTAATGTCGTGGGCCAGCGCCAGCACGCCGATCACCTCACCGCTATGACTGCGCTCGGCCATCAGGCTGACCGCACAACTGACATACTCGGTACTGCCCTCGAAGGTCCAGCTGTCGAGGAATTGCGCCGTTTCCCCCGTCGCAACCACATGACGCAGCTGGTTGAGATAGTGACCTGCGCCCTCGCCAGGGCTGACGCCTATCGACTCGTCATAAGACCGGCCAGTCAAGAGCAGAAAGGTCGGGTTGACGTAAGTGCGTAACAGATTGCGGTCGTAGCGAACAATGATGTTGGGTGAGTTTTCCGCGAGGGTGAGAAATTTGAGTTCGCTGCCCATCAAGGTTTCGCGAAGCTGCCAATTCTCGGTGATGTCCTCCAGTTGGGACACGAAGCAGACCGGCTGGCCTTGATCATCCCGTACCAGGCCCACGGTCAACCTGACCCACACCACGCGCCCGTCGCGATGGATATAGCGTTTATGCAACGTAGCGCCTGGCCTTGCACCGCGCTTGAGTTCGTCGATCAACTGCTTGCCGACCTCGCGGTCCTCGGGGTGGGTCAGCGCCATGAACGTGGTGGCTTGCAGTTGCGCCTCGCTATAGCCCAGCAGCGTGCAGATGACGCCATTGGCCCGTAGCCAACGACCGTCCAGCGCCACCAGCGCCAGGCCGGTACCCGAGGAATCGAAAATGGACCTGAGCGGAATGTCCGAGAAACTTTCGGTATTCGATTGCGGGGGCGATGGCGCCTGGCGGGCAATGACCTCGACAATAAAATAATCGTCGCGCCATACCGTGAGCGAGATGTCCAACCCGCACGACACCCGGCTCAACGCCGCGAAAACAGCGCGCGTTTTCCCCGCCGCCTTTTCCAGGGCAGCGTAAAACAACCCATGGTCTTCGGACCGCAGGAGGGAGATAAATTCGCAGCCCGTGGCGGGGCGAACGCCGTTTTGGATTTGCAGATGTGAGAACGCGGGATTGCCTGCGACCACCCGAGCAGCTCGATCCAGCGCGACCACAGCACCTGACAGGCAGGCGAGCACGCTCTCGAGGGTTTGCAGCATTTCATCGTCAGCCACTGCAGCTCCTTTGCCTGTCCTTCGCGAATGATTCTTCCCTGTGCTTCCTGCGGTAAAACACTCAGCAATGACTGGATGGACTATCGCGCCACCGACTTGCCTGGCCTACGCCGACCAGTCGGCCTACCGCAGGCTGGAGCATTTGTGTGGTGACGCCTGGAGCTTTTCCGAAATAATTTGTAATCCTTATCTGAAGGGTAGCTCAAGATCAAAAATAACGACAGGGGGCTACCCGTGGTACGCGTTGATAACCATTGGCAGCCACCCTGTTTCGCCCCTGATTACAGCGCTGAAGCGGGCCGCCGGCAGGCATTGAACGGCGGGATTCGCCCGCGCCAGGGTTGGGCGCGCTCCAACTGCGCGGCGAGTGCGAACAGGGTACTTTCCTCGCCAAAACGACCGGCGAAGTGCGCGCCCATCGGCAAGCCCGCAGCGCTCCAGTACAGCGGCACCGACATCGCCGGTTGCCCGCTGGCGTTGAACACCGCCGTGAACGGCGAATAACTGTGGAAACGCTCAACCAACGCCTCCAGGCTCAAGCGATCGTCTTGCAGGTCCAGCTCACCTATCCGTACCGGTTCACGCGCTAACGTTGGCGTGAGTATCACGTCGTAGTCCTGCATGAACATCGCCAATTGGCGGCCCAAGGCATGTATCCACTCCACCGCCCCGGCGTACTGCGCGCCGCTGACGTCGCCCTTGGTGCGCAGAATGATCCGGGTGCGCGCCTCCAGTTCCTCAGGCCGTACCGCACATCCGCGCATCTGGCCCAACACCTCGACGTAATGCCGGGTACCTGCACCAATGATGGTGAAGACCTTATCGAGAAACTCCGGCAGCACCACCGGCAACGTGGCCGGCTCAACACGATGGCCCAAGGCTTGGCACACACTGGCAGCCTGGCGCACGGCGTCCACAGACTCATCGGAGGTCGGCCAGGGTCCCAGTTGCTCGACCAACGCAATCCGCAGCGGTCGAGGGTCACGTTGCACTGCGCAGACATAGGGCTGTGCCGACAGGGGGGCCGCGTAAGGGGCGCCCAGGTCGATCCCGGCCGTGGCATCCAGCAACGCGGCGCTGTCACGGACCGACAGGGTAATCCCATGGGGGGTGCCCATGCCGGCCCAGCCCTCGCCAATCATCGGCCCCGACGGCAGCAGGCCACGGCTCGGCTTAAAACCAAAGACACCGCAACATGACGCAGGGACGCGCAAGGAGCCGCCACCATCGTTGCCATGGGCAAAGGGGACGACACGGGCAGCAACCAGGGCCGCCGCGCCGCCGCTGGAACCGCCCGCGCTATGCTCGAGGTTCCAGGGGTTGCGCGTCGCGCCAAAGCGAGTGGACTCGGTGGAGTAGGACGTGCCGAATTCCGGAGAGGTGCTGGTGCCGAGAATCAAACAACCGGTGCCGCGCAAACGGGTGACTATTTCGGCTTCAACGTCTGCGCGCGCGCCTCCCAACGCCAGTGAGCCATTGGTCATCGCGGCCCCCTTGACCGGCGAAAACAGGTCCTTGACCAGGGTCGGCACCCCGGCAAACACACCGTGAGCGGGTCGCGACGCGCGTGCCGCCTGCCGCGCCGAATCGTAGAGCCGCTCGGCCACCGCATTCAGCTGCGGTTCGATCCGTTCGATACGCTCAATCACCGCTTCCAGCAGCTCGCCGGGCTGCACCTCACCACGCCTGACCCACTCGGCCAAACCGGTGGCGTCCTCGCTGTCCAGCAGGTTGTGGATGTCCATGTTCATCTCCTATTGATTATGAATGACTTGATCTGAATGCCTGGGTGAGCGCTTTGCGCCGCGCTTGCAGGCCTGCCAGGGCCCATGCCAGGGCCGAGGCGAAGCTGGCGCAGGCCAGCCACAGGATTGAACGACGTACGTCACCCGAGTAAACGCTGAGCAAGGCCACCACCAGCGGGCTGACAAATTGACCGAAATACAGAAAAGCCGTGAACCCGCCCAAACCGCGCCCGCGGGTTTTCGCACTCAGGGCATTCATCACCGGCGCCATCGCGTTAGGCACCAGGAGCCCGGCGCCCAGGCCGTGGATCAGCACTGCCAGCAACACCATGGTGTAGCTCGGCGCTCGCACCAGCAGCCACAACCCCAAGCCCAACAGGCTCAGCAACAGCGCATTGCAGCCGGGGATACCGATGCACCGACGCAGCAGCGGCCAGGCTAACGAACCGCCCAGGGTCGCCAGCAGGCTGCCCCCCGCCGACAGCCCGATCATCGTGCTTGAGGTAACGCCGAGGCTGACGAGTAAAACCGGCGCCTGGATCGGCACGATAAAGCTCAGGACCATCCCGCTGAGGATCAGCAGATAACCGAGCACCAGGGGCAGCACGGCCACCCTGCCCTGTTCAGCCACCTCGACGGGTCGGCGGGCGACCGCGGGTTCCCACAGCACCTTGATCATCATCGGCACCAACAACAGTGGCAGCAGGTACAACAGGAATGGCAGGCGCCAGGAGTGTTCGCCCAATGCGCCGCCCACCACATAGAACAGCGAGCCGACCAGACCGATGGTGACCACTTGCCGATTGATGTAGCGCAGCCGCTCCTCGCCGTGCCAATAGTCGGCAATCAGCGTGGCGCAACAGGTCATCACCACCGCCTCCGCCGCGCCGAACAGCAGGCGTACACCGACGATGGAGGGCAAGTTATCCAGCAGGGCCGGGATGGCTCCGAGCACGGCATATAACAGGGTGGCGATCACCAGCAACGCCTTGCGCCCGACCCGGTCGGCCAACCAGCCGGCCAGGGGCGCGCACAGCACAATCGCCAGTGCCGGCCCGGTGACCGCCAACGGCACCAACAAGTCGGCACGCGGTTCCAGCGGGCCGAACTCGGCACCGAGCTTGGGCAGGATCGGCGCCACCATGGCCGCGCCCATGATGGTCAGGCTGCTGCCCAGCATCAGCACCAGCCCTTCACGGCGCCCGGTGGCTTGCCGTGGTGCGGGGAAATCGGAATGTGATGAGTTCATGGCCAGCCCCTTAGAAGCTTTGAGAAATACGCAGCGCCACGGTGTAACCCTGGGCACGGTTGACGGCGTCGGTTTCCTTGTAGGCATGCAGCCACACAGCCGGCAGGCCGGGCTTGAAGTAGCTCACTGCCGGGCCGACGGCCAGCACCCGCGCGCGGTTGCCCGATTGCAGCCCGGGCGCATCGTCGTCGGTGAACTGGCGGTAGTAGTACCCCCCCAGGCCCAGGATCCACGGCCCCACATGCTGACCGACGGCAAACTCGTGCCGATACTCCACACCGCTTTTGTAATCGGTGGCAGGGTTACGGGTGTTGACGTCGACTTCAAAGCTGGAAGAAACCTCAAAGCCACTGTCGGTGATGTAAGTAGCGTTGACGATCGGCGAGAACGTCCAGTGATTGAGCCCTGGGGAGACCAGACGATTCTTGTCGTAGTCACCGGTGGGCGTCTGGATCTGCAACTGGGTGTTGATAAACAGATTCGGCGATAGATTCCATTGCAGGATCACCGGTAGAAATTGCACGTCGGCCAATCGAAACGGATCGGCTTCCAGGTTCAGCGGGCCGGCCGGTGTCGGTACCTGGAGGGAAGCGTCCATCTTGAAAAATGGCACCACCATGCCGAACCCATAGTTAGCGCCCAGCACGGTGTGATCCGTCATGCGCATATACGCGGCCGCGATGGACAAGACATCCAGAGAAAGATGGTTGTCAACTGAACGTCCGTGGCGATCTTTCTGCACATTGGTCGAGTAAAACGCTGTTCGCACCCCCACTGTCCCAAAAGGCGTGGCGGGCGGCATCATCCCCGCGCCGAAATCGTAGACACCAACGGCCGTGGTCGGCGAACCATTCTCGGTGCCGTGCACACTGGCGCAGCAACCGACCAGTCCCAGCGTAAACAGCGTCACACGCACGGTGCTTGCATTATTCTTGTTAATCATCGAATGCCCCTCCCATCAAGTGGTGTGGGCCATCCTAGTAACGCGTGACGTGAGCCGGTTATCCGTTTTCAGCAGAGTTGAGTGCGACGCAGGGTCTGTGAAGGGCTTTCGCCGAACATCGTGCGGTAATCGCTGGAGAACCGGCTCAGGTGCCAGAACCCCCAGCGCGCCGCCACTTCCTGTACGCCATGGGCTTGGGTGCTCATTCGCAGTTCACGTCGCACCGCATTGAGGCGCAGCGCACGCAGATAAGCCACCGGATTGATCCCCAGGGTTTCCTGAAAACAGTACTGGAGCTTGCGTCGGCTGGCGCCGATGTGATTGCACAGGTCGAGGATCGACAGCGGCTCGTCGAGGTGACTCAACGCGTATTCGCGGGCGCGGTCGACCATCCTTTTGCGAGCCGTGGGATTGAGCGGCGGCGCTTGATCCGGCGCCACCAATTCCAACAAGTGCAGCATCACCGCATCGCGTATGCCGCGACGGATAGAGTCATGCCCCAGCACCGCATCACGCCCCTGATCGCAGCCCGCCAGTTCATCGAATAGCGCCATGAGTTCACGTTGCACCGATGAGTTGCCCAGGCGGTAACACTTGGGAAGATCGGTAATTCGAAACTGGCTGCCCTGACGCTCCAGGACATGCTCCAACGCCTGTTCTTCAATCGCCACACTGAGCAAATCCAAGTGTTGTGGCGTGAGCAGTTCGGGAAGATTTTCGCCATGGGCGACCAGCAGGCTAGGCTCATGGATCGGATGCCCCGAACAATACAGCGCGCCGCTGGCACTCAGGGGCAAGCTGAACGTGATCGCGCCTTTCCAGGCCGTTCCCCTTTTGATCATGGCCTGATTAGAGCGGTCGCGTGCCAGTTGCATCCAGCCCGAGCGGAATTCGATCAGCTCCCCTGTAAAGGGGCCCGGTGATAGTTGGTCATAGCGAACGTGCCAACCGTCCATATTACGAGCGTGCTCATCGATGTCGTTCGTCTGCCAACGCTGGAAGGGTAATGTCGATCGAACCAGCGCAGAGGCGGTGGGCACCAGCATATTGTTGTTGTTCATTGACCCAACCTTTTTCAGTTGCAAGGCTTACGGGTCGGTTATTACGCAAGTTCCATTCCGCCCTGTGGGGGGTTTGCGCATTTGTGCCGAAAATGGATAGTGGGGGGGTTGCCAGGGGTGGGGATCTACACGGCTTTGGTGTGGCCCTGAACCTGTGGTGGCTTGGGAGCCTATGACTATCTAACTGATGCTCCGCGGCTTATATGTGGGAGGGGGCTTGCCCCCGATGGCGGCCTGACAGCCGACCAGGATGTTGGAGTGGAATGAGTACATATCCGTTGCTGCGGTAACGGCTACTTAGGGTTCCGCTCTTACAGTCTGGCCCTGAACCTTTGGCGGCTCGGGAGCCCACGACTATCTAACTGATGCTCCTCGGCTTAAATGTGGGAGGGGGCTTGCCCCCGATGGCGGCCTCGGGGCCGACCAGGATGTTGGAGTGGAATGAGTACATATCCGTTGCTGCGGTAACGGCTACTTAGGGTTCCGCTCTTACAGCGGGTCACTTTTGGAAGAGCGCTGTATGGACCGGACACATGGTGGACACATGTGCGGGGACATGGTTGACACATTATGGACCATAGTCAGGTTTGCTCACGTCGATCGTTCGTAGGAAGTGATGGCAGAAAAACACGTCAAACAGTCCATCACCTTCAGTGTTGGGCCGTATTGCGATGTGATGCCCAGCCAAACCTTTGGCGATGCTGAAGTAGCGTTTCTGAAAACGAAAACGGCTGTGATAAGCCTTGGCTAATACGTCGTCCGGTCCGTACTCAAAGGTTGGTAACTGTTGCGGATAAGCCCATGGGCTGGCTCTATACCGGTCCATAGGCACCTTGTAGTCCAGCGCCTGATGGGGCCGTTGCAGGTTATAAACATCACGCCACCGATCAAATGCTGCTTGAGCTTCCTTGAGCGTGGAAAACTGACGCCCTTCAAGTACTTCGGCCTTGAGTGAGCGATGGAAACGCTCAATCTTTCCATTGGTTTGTGGGTGGTAAGGGCGGCTGAAACTGATCCGAATACCCAGACGAATCAACCAGATACTCAGCTCTGTGATTTCACCAGGGTTACGTGGAGAGCCCCAAGGCGGTCCGTTATCAACGTTGATGCGAGCCGGTAATCCGAAGCGCTGGAATACCTCGGTCAACCTTTCTTTCACCGTGGCTCCACGCTCGTTATCACAAGCTTGAATAGCCAAACTGAAACGTGAATGGTCGTCCAGTAAAGTCAGGGGATGGCATCTGCCTTCTTGCGTCGGGAAATGCCCTTTGAAATCCATCTGCCAAAGATTGTTGGGCGCCTCGTGTTCAAACCTCAGCTTTGCCTCTTGCTCCTTCGTAGTCGGCTGAATCAGCCCGTGCCGGTGCAGGACATTGGTAACGGTGCTGGGAGCAATCTGCTTTTTCAAGAGGCTGCTGATCGTGCGCCCACCCCATGCTGGATGGTCTTGTCTGAGCGCTATGACCTGCGCTTCCAGGGCCGGCGTGGTCAGCTTGGGGCTGGTAGCCGGTTTTCGGGATTTATCTTGCAGCCCTGAATGGCCGAGCGTCGCGTAGCGGTTAAGCCACTTGTAAGCCGTCTGCGGACTGATACCGAACCGTCGGCATAGTTCTCGTTTGTTGCTGCCGGGTTGCCCTGCTAAGGCAACAAACTCTTCTTTCAGGCTCATGGCATCTCTCGTGTCCCAGGGCATGATGGCTTTCCGGCGAAATTGGCTCGCCGAAAAGTGTCCACCATGTCCCCGCACACCCGTCAACCATGTGTCCGGTCCATACAGAAGAGCGCCAAAAGTAACCAAAAACGCTTTGCCCCACCACTCGGCACCTCGCTCAGGCTCGGTGTGCCCGCAATCCGACATTGATTTGGGGGGCCGCCGCCACGCGCCATCCATGGCGCGGGGCGGCTAAACCGGCATCCCTGCCGGTTTACCCCCCAAATCAATATCGGATTGCGGCCAGCGTGGTTTAACGGGGCGCTTGAGATCAAGATCAAGATCAAGATCAAGATCAAGATCAAGATCAAGAGCGAGAGCGAGAGCGAGAGCGAGAGCGAGAGCGAGAGCGGCTCGCTTCGCATCGTGGATACGTTTGCGCGACTTGGACAGGGGTGGGCGCAATCAGTCAGCGATCGACAATCGATTGCTGTGTGCAGCTTTACTGCCAGGCCGGATTCATGGTTGATGGTGGCAGCCACGGTCAAGACTGGCGGCACACAGCGTCAAGACATCTGCCGCTCGGAAGGGACTTAATAGCACCTGAGCGGAACAGAGCCTCTCGTCGGCTCTGCAGCGAGTTTTCTTTCACTTTTCCAGGCTGCGCCATGATCAATATTGAAACGCCTACCTATTATTCGGCGACCAAGAAATACAACCTCAGCTTCCCCACACTCGAGCAGGACGTGGAAGCGGATGTCGTGGTGATTGGCGGTGGCTTTTCGGGGATCAATACCGCACTCGAACTCGCCGAAAAAGGCATCACCAATATCGTGGTGCTGGAAGCCCGCTACCTGGGCTTCGGCGGCACGGGCCGCAACGGTGGCCAGATCATGGCGGGGATCGGCCACGACCTGGAGAAAATCAAGCAGCAGGTGGGCGAGCAAGGGCTGCGCGAGATCTTTGAAATCAGCGAGCTGGGTGCTGGCATCATCAAGGATCGCATCGCCAAGTACTCGATCGACGCAGACTTCTGCCACGGCTATGGCTACATGGGCTTCAACGCCCGCCAGGAAAAAACCCTGCGCGCCTGGGAGAAGGACTTCAAGTCGATCAATACCCAGGACGAAATCCGCTTTATGGCGGGGTCCGAGGTCAAGCAGATCATCGGTTCCGACGCTTACAGCAGCGCGCTGTTGCACATGGGCGGCGGGCATGTTCACTCACTGAATCTGTTGCTGGGCGAAGCCAAGGCGCTGGTCGGACACGGCGTGCGTATCTATGAACACAGCCCGGCCCTGGAAGTCAGCTATGGCGAGCGCATCACCGTGCGCACAGGCCGGGGCTCGGTGAAAGCCTCCAAATTGTTGTGGGCCTGCGACAGCTTCCTCAACAAACTGGAACCCGAGCTGCACAAGACCACCCTAAACACCTACGCCTTCCAGTTGATGACCGAACCGCTGTCGGACGAGATGATCCGCCGAATCAGCCCGATACGCGGCGCCTACAGCGACATTCGACCGGTGATCGACTACTACCGGGTCACCAACGAAAACCGCCTGCTGTTTGGTGCTGCCACGCCTTTTGTCGAGCACATTCCGCTGGACCTCAAAGCCTGGAACCGCAACCTGATGCTGAAGATTTTCCCGTACCTCAAGGACGTGAAAATCGACCTGGCGTGGGGCGGGCCGATGGCGACCGGGGCCAACTTGTTCCCGCAGATCGGCACGCTCAGCGGGCGCCCCAATGCCTTTTATGTGCAGGGCTACGCGGGCTTCGGGGTCACCCCGAGCCACATCATCTGCAAGGTATTGGCCGAAGGCATGAGCGAAGGCTCTTCGCGCTACGACCTGATCAGCTCGGTCAAGCATGCGCAGATTCTGGGCAAGGACCACATACGCCCGTTGCTGCTGACAGCCGGCAAAAGCCTTCATCAACTATCAGGCTATTTCAACGGTCGCCGTTGAGCCTGATGCCCGTCAGTCAAGGAGGAACACTGTAACTGTGGCAAGCGGACTTACTGTGGCGAACGGGCTTGTTGTGGCGAGCGGGCTTGCCCCGCGTTGGGGCGCGTAGCGGCCCTAAAACCAGTCTCCCGGTTCCACCAGGAGAAATGCGGCGGCCTTATTGGGCCTGCTTCGCAGCCCAACGCGGGGCAAGCCCGCTCGCCACAACAAGCTCGCTCGCCACAGGTGACTGTTTGCCCGTTCTATCTCTTGACTGGCATTAGCCGTTAAGCCCCCTTTTTCATTCACAGGAGAACCGCCATGCCCGTTACCACCCTCAAGAAAGATGTCCAACTGTCGGACCTGGATGCCTGGGGCACGGTTGCCGACCTGGGCTCCGAGATCCTCGAAGGTGAGGTCAAGGCCTTTGGCAAAATGACCTTCGGTGCCCCCACCGACCCCGTCAGCAGCGCCTATTTCGGCACCACCCAAGGCAAGTTCCGGATGACCTACCCGTTCGCCGAGCAAGCCACGGTGGTCACTGGCGAAGTGGTCTTGACCGACGAAAGCACCGGCCAGAGCACCCGCTACAAGGCCGGCGACAGCTGGTTCGTGACCAAGGGCACGCCGGTGCTGTGGGAGGTGGTGAGCGAGAGTTTTGTGAAGCACTATTTCGCGGTAGCCTGATCGCCCCCCTCTGCCGGCTTCGGCCGGCAGCGTTTCTTCCAACCAGGTGACCGACCATGCACGCCATCCCCGCTCAGGAAGTCGCCAGCCATTGCCTGAAGGCGTTCACTCAACTGGTGCCCGCCAGCCAGGCAGCGTTCTATTGCGTCGACCGCCAGCTGCAAGCGCATGATTTCAGGCTGCAAGGCATGAGCGGTGAGATGCATCGCGACTACCTCGACAACTACCGCCAATTCGACCCGTTGCAACCGCGCAATTGCCTGTCCAGCGGGCTGGCGGTGGTACCGCTGGTTTTCGCCATGGCCCGCCAGCCGCTACGTGACAGCCGCCGCTATCAAGACTTCCTGCAACGCTACGGCGTGGTCGATGTGGTGGAGATCGTCGCCCATCGCGCCGACCAGCCTCAGGCGGCTATCTCCTTGCTGCGCACGGCGGAGCAAGGGGTGTTCACCACCGACCAACTGACTCAGCTCAACGCCTTGCAGGCCTTGTTGCAAATGGCGGTGGCCAATATGCAACCCTGCGACGATGCACTGGCCGGGCTCACGCCCAAGGAGCGCCAGATTGCCTGGTTGTTGCGTCAGGGCGCGAGCAACAAGCAACTGGCCCTGGAGCTGGATGTCGGCCTGCCCACCATCAAGACCCACCTGATCCACCTGTTCCGCAAGACGGGCGTCAGCAGCCGTACCGAACTGGTCGCCGCGCTGTTTCTCTAAGCCGCCTCAACCCTTCGGTTGATAGGCGAGCCTCGCGCGCCACCCCATGATCCGGGTTGTCTATTCCATCAACCGGAGTCATGCAATGGCCACACCCTCCAACTGGATCACCGTAGGCGCCCTCGCCGACGGTTTTGCCCCCGACGCATTTATCCTGCCCAACCTTGCCGACCTCAGCGGCAGGACCTTCACGCTGAACTTCGCCAACGGCTGGCAGATCGAACATCGTTTTGACACCGAGGCCCTGCACTGGAACGCCGCCGACGGTCATTCCAGCGGCTCGGCCGTGTACCGCGCCACGTCCGTGCGCTCCGGCCTGTATCTGGTCGATTTCATCAAGCACGAAGACACTCAGGCCTGGTCGATCAGCCTGGTGCTGGATACCACCACGTCGTCGTTCACCGCCGTGATCGGCCGCCTGCCGGACCGCGCGCAAACCGAAGAAGGTTTGTACAGTCGCGCCCTGGCCGGCAAGGCCCTGACCTCGGTTGAAGTGGAGTTCCTGCACGGCAGCCTGGATCAGCCCTGGCAGGCAGGCCTGTGCCCCCACGGGCCCACCCAGGAACTGACGGGCTTGCGCAACCTGTATCGCTATAGCCCCAGCGAAGTGTACGAACACGTCTATCTGAACGATCAGTTCTATGCCTGGCAGTGCCTCAAGGGCGTCGAGCAAGGCCTGTGCGATACCGACCGCTGCCACGCCTACAAGATTGCCGATCAACTGTACCTGTTCGTCTGGCGCGAAAAGATCATCCCGACCCTCGGCCTGGTGTTGATCGACCTGCAACAGCATCGCAGCGACGGCAAGATCTTCGGGTATGCCGGTGCGTCCTTCGACGCCCTGTCCAATTTCCCGGTCAGTTCCTACTGCCAGGTCCTTAACCGCACGGAGTATCCCGATGCCTGATCCACGTACCGTCGTCATCACCGGTGCCGGCACGGGCATCGGTGCCGCCTGCGCCCGCCTGTACGCCGCCGAAGGTGCCAACCTGGTGTTGATCGGCCGTCGGCGCGCGCTCCTGGAGCAGGTTGCGCAGACAACCGGAGGCCTGATCCTGGTGGGCGATGCCGCCTGCCCAGACACCTGGGAGGGTTTTATCGCGCAGATTCAAGCCCACTACGGTCGCCTCGATGTGCTGCTGGCCTGCGCCGGCGGGCATGGCCTGGGCAGCGCCACCGAGACCCGCCCGTCGAGTTGGGAAGCCGCGTTGCGCAGCAACCTGGACAGCGCGTTCTACAGCGCCCGGGCCTGCCTGCCGCTGCTGATCGCCAGTGCCGGCAACATCGTTCTCCTCGGCTCCCTCGCCTCGTTGGCCGCCGGCCCCGACGTGTGCGGCTACACCACCGCCAAGCACGCACTGCTCGGGCTCAATCGCTCCCTGGCCCGCGACTACGGGCCACGTGGGGTGCGCGTCAACGCGGTGTGCCCAGGCTGGGTCACCACACCGATGGCTGACGAAGAAATGCAGCCATTGATGAATTTCCATGGCGAAACACTGCAACAAGCCTACGCACGCGTATGTGCCGATGTGCCGTTGCGTCGCCCGGCCAGCGCAGAAGAAATCGCCAGGGTATGCCGCTTCCTGGCCGGCCCCGACGCCTCGATCATCACCGGTGCGAGCGTCGTCGCCGATGGCGGTTCGAGCATTGTCGATGTACCGACGCTGGCCTATGCCCGCCTGGAGCACACACATGCATGAAGCATTGGATTTCAGCGCAAAGACGGTACTGGTGACCGGTGGGGCGCAGGGTATCGGCCGCGCCATCGTCGAAGCGTTCGCCTGGCGTGGCGCGCGGGTGATGATCGCCGACCTGCGCGTCACGCAAGCCCAGGCGCTGGCCGCAGAGCTGACGGCACACGCGTGCCGGGTCGAGGCCACAGGCGTTGATATGGCCGATGCGGCAGCGGTGTTCGAGTTGGTTGGGGAGATAGAACGACGCTGGGGGCGCCTGGATATCCTGGTGCACAACGCCGGCTACTTTCCGTTGACAGCGTTCGCGCAGATCACCCCGTCCATGCTGGAACGCACACTGGCAGTCAATCTTTCGGCGCTGTTCTGGTTGACTCAGGCAGCCCTGCCCATGTTTCAGCGCCAAGGGGGTGGCTGCGTGCTGGTCACTTCATCGGTCACCGGGCCAAGGGTCGCCTACCCAGGGCTCAGCCATTACGCAGCCTCAAAGGCCGGGGTGAATGGTTTCATTCGCAACGCCGCACTGGAACTGGCCACCTACCAGGTGCGCGTCAACGGTGTCGAGCCGGGGATGATCGCCACGCCGGCCATGGACAACCTTGGCGACGCGCAGGTCAACGCCGACATCACCGGCCGAGTCCCCCTGGGGCGGCTCGGCGCCCCTCAGGATATTGCCGGGGCCATGCTGTTCCTGGCGTCTGACCTGGCGGCTTACATCACCGGGCAAACCCTGGTGGTGGATGGGGGCTCTACGTTGCCTGAAGTGAAATGAAACAGCGTTTGCCGAACAACTCAAGGCAGTGATGAACGCCGACCAGTGGATCCAATAACTTAAAAAATGATCGATAATCGCCCGATAAAAAGCGATTCAAGATTGACTCTCCATTCGAGCACTCATTTAATGGATCCATTAAATAAGAATAATCACTCGCCTGGAGAGTCGCCATGTACCCCAAGAACACTTGGTATGTTGCCTGCACCCCCGATGAAATCGCGCAAAAGCCGTTGGGTCGACAGATCTGCGGTGAAAAAATGGTGTTTTATCGTGGGCTGGAAGGCGCCGTCGTGGCGGTCGAGGACTTCTGCCCCCATCGCGGTGCGCCGCTCTCGCTGGGCTATGTGGAAAACGGCAACCTGGTCTGCGGCTACCACGGCCTGGTCATGGGCGGCGATGGCAAGACCGTGGAAATGCCAGGCCAGCGGGTGCGCGGCTTTCCCTGCAACAAGACGTTCGCCGCCGTCGAACGCTACGGCTTCATCTGGGTGTGGCCCGGCGATCAGGCCCAGGCCGATCCGGCACTGATCCATCATCTGGAATGGGCGGTGAGTGATGAATGGGCCTATGGCGGCGGGCTGTTCGATATCCAGTGCGACTACCGCCTGATGATCGACAACCTGATGGACCTGACCCACGAAACCTACGTCCACGCCTCCAGCATCGGCCAGAAGGAAATCGACGAAGCGCCACCTGTCACCACGGTCGAAGGCGACGAAGTGGTCACCGCGCGGCATATGGAAAACATCATGGCCCCGCCGTTCTGGCGCATGGCCCTGCGCGGCAATAACCTGGCCGATGACGTGCCGGTGGACCGCTGGCAGATCTGCCGCTTCACCCCGCCCAGCCATGTGCTCATCGAAGTCGGCGTGGCCCACGCCGGCAAGGGCGGCTACCACGCCGCGCCCGAGCACAAGGCGGCAAGCATCGTGGTCGACTTCATCACCCCGCAAACCGAGACCTCCATCTGGTATTTCTGGGGCATGGCGCGCAACTTCAACCCCCACGATGAAGCACTGACCGCCAGTATTCGCGAAGGCCAGGGCAAGATTTTCAGCGAAGACCTGGAGATGCTTGAACGCCAGCAACAGAACCTGCTGGCCCACCCGACGCGCAACCTGCTCAAACTGAATATCGATGCCGGCGGCGTGCAGTCACGCAAGATCCTGGAGCGACTGATCGCCAAGGAACGCGCCCTCGAACCGCAACTGATCGCCACGACCACCGCCTGAACGGCACAACCCCTTGCGAGGACTGAAGATGATCGATGTGGTGGTGGTATCGCGCAACAACGAAGCCCAGGATATTTGCAGCTACGAACTGGCCAGCGTCGACGGCAAACCGCTGCCGGCCTTCAGTGCCGGCGCGCATATCGACGTGCACCTGCCGGATGGACAGGTGCGCCAGTATTCGCTGTGCAATCACCCTGAAGAACGCCATCGCTACCTGATCGGTGTGCTCAAGGACCCGGCTTCCCGGGGCGGCTCGCGCAGCCTGCACGAACGGGTGCACGAGGGCACACACCTGACCATCAGCGAACCACGCAACCTGTTTCCCCTGGCCCACGACGCACGGCGCAGCCTGCTGTTTGCCGGTGGCATCGGCATCACCCCGATCCTGTGCATGGCCGAGCGCCTGGCTCACGCGGGTGCCGACTTCGAATTGCATTATTGTGCCCGCGCCGAAGACCGCGCGGCGTTTGTGCAGCGTCTGAAAACATCGCCATTTGCCGAGCGGGTGTTCCTGCATTTCGATGAGCAGCCCCACACGGCCTTGAATGCCGCCCAGGTACTGGCGAAGCCCGAAGCCAACGTCCACCTGTATGTGTGCGGCCCCGGCGGTTTTATGCAGCATGTGCTCGACAGCGCTCGGGCCCAGGGCTGGCAGGAGGCATGCCTGCACCGCGAATACTTCACCGCGGCGCCGGTGGACAGCAGCCTCGACGGGGGCTTTTCGGTGAAAGTCGCCAGCAGCGGCCGAGTCTTCGAAATCCCGGCCGACAAGACGGTGGTCCAGGTCCTGGAAAGCCACGGTATCGAGATTGCCGTGTCGTGCGAACAAGGCATTTGCGGCACCTGCCTGACCCGCGTGCTGGAAGGCATACCGGAACATCGCGATCTGTTCCTCACCGAGCAGGAACAGGCGTTGAATGATCAGTTCACGCCCTGCTGCTCACGCGCGAAGACCGCGCTGCTGGTGCTCGATATCTGACAGGTGTCACGACGCGGGCAAAATCACCTTCATGCGCGCGTCGGCGGTGGCCGAGCTGAAGATCTCGGCATAGCGCAAGGTCGCATTGGCGTGCTCGCGCATGATGGCTTCGGCCCGCGCGCCCTGGCGATTGACCAGGGCATCAAAGACCGAGTGGTGTTGCATGTGGGCATAGTTGAAGCGCCGGTATTCGCGGGCCATGTCCTCGCGATCCACCGCCAGTGCGGTCACCGACGCGAACGGCAGGTGATCGTTGCGTGCCAGGGCGTCGGCGATCGCCGGGTTATGGCTGCCTTCGACGATGACGTGGTGAAAGCGCATGTTCAGGTCGTGATAGACCTCCAGGTCGTCTTCGGTCACGTAGCCCTTGTCGAACAGTTGGTCGCCTTCCACCAGGCAGCGCTCCAGTGTCGCGCGCGCCGCAGCAGATAAACCGCGCTCGGCGGTTTGACGCGCCGCCAGGCCCTCAAGCACGCCACGCACTTCGACGGCGCCGGCAATGTCGTCCGGGCTGACCGAACGGACCTGATACCCACGCCCGCCGAACGGCACCAGCAACCCTTCCTGTTCGAGGGTACGAAACGCCATGCGCACGGGCATGCGCGACACACCGAACCGCTGCGCCGTGGGAATCTCCATCAGGCGCTCCCCCGCCGCCAACTCCCCGCTGGCGATCATCTTGCGCAGTGCAACCAGCACCAATTGACCGGGTTTACTCATCCAGGCAACTTCCAGAAAACGTGAGTCGCCATAGTACCGCAAGCGCCCGGCGCCGTCAGACGAACGCCAGCGCTGCGCGCGCGCCGTCGATTGCCCCGAGGTGCTGCGCCAAACGCGACGGCAGGTAATCGAAAAAGAACCCGGCGCTTTGCAGCTTGGCGGCTCGCAATGGATCGTCTTCGGGCAGTGCCCTGGAGACCCGTGCGGCCCGCGCCCAGGCAAAGGCCAGCAGCGCCACGCCACATAACTGGAGAAAGTCCGGCGCGGCTCGATAGGGGTACTCGCTGTCATCCAGCGCTCGTTCACCGATGGCCTCGACCACACTCGCCAACGCGTCACACAGGCTGCCCAGTGCCTGGGCAAAACCGGCACACTCGCCGCACTCCCCGCCCTGCGCGGCTTCCGTGCGCAACTCGGCCAGCAGCAGGCCAAAGGCGCGGCCCTCATCCGCCAGCACCTTGCGCAGCAGCAGGTCATTGGCCTGGATCTCGTTGCTGCCCTCATAGATCATCGCGATGCGGCTGTCGCGCAGGGTTTGCTCGATGGCGAACTCGGTGACGTAGCCGTAACCGCCGAACACCTGCAGCGCATGGCTGGCCTGGCGAAAGCCCTGTTCGGTGAAAAACGCCTTGATGATCGGCGTCAGCAACGGCGCCAACTGGGCGGCCGACGAGTGCGGGTCATGCTCGGCCTGATCAAGCAGGTGCGCAGCCCAATAGCCAATCGCGCGCATCCCCTCGCTGGTGGCGCGCAACTCCAGCAACACGCGGCGCATGGCCGGGTGATAACGGATCGGATCAGCCGCCTGGGCCGCCACTTCTTCCGGCCTTGACGGCGCGCGCATCTGCACGCGTTCGGCGGCGTATTGCCGGGCGTTCTGCCAAGCGGCCTCGACATGCCCCAGGCCTTGCAGGCCCACATGCAGGCGCGCCGAGTTCATCATCACGAACATCGCCGCCAGGCCGCGATTGACGTCGCCGATCAGCCAGCCTTGGGCGGCGTCGAACACCAGGGAGCAGGTGGCGCTGCCCTTGATGCCCATCTTGTGTTCGATGCCATCGCAGTGCACACCATTGGCCTGGCCATCGTCCAGTTGCTTGGGCACCAGGAACAGCGAAATCCCTCGACTGCCCGGCGGCGCATCGGGCAGGCGCGCCAGCACCAGGTGCAGGATATTGGCCGTGAGGTCGTGCTCGCCGCCGGAGATAAACAGCTTGCTGCCGTTGAGGCGATAACTGCCATCTGCCTGGGGTTCAGCACGACAGCGCAGCAAGCCGACATCGCTGCCGGCCTGGGGCTCGGTCAGGCACATGGTGGGCAAGGCCTGGCCACTGACAATGTCGGGCAGGTAGCGCGCCTGCAACCACGGAGCAGCGTGGGCCTTGAGGCACAGGTAGGCGCCATGGGCGATCCCGGTGTACATGGCCCAGGCATGATTGCTGGCGTAGAGCATCTCTTGCAGCGCCGCGTCGAGCAATTGCGGCAAGCCCTGCCCGCCCTGCTCCTCGGCACACGCCAGCGCCGGCCATCCGCCCTCGACATAGGCGCGATAGGCCGCGACGAAGCCGTCCGGGGTGCTGACCTGGCCCGCCTGCCAGCGGCAGCCCTGGCGATCACCGTGGCCGTTCAACGGCGCCAGCACGCCCTGGCTGAAGCGTGCCGCCTCCTCCAGCACTTGTACCGCCAGCGGCAGATCCAGGGCCGCGAACGCCGGGTTGCGCTGCCAGGTATCGGGCGCCTGCAACCAGTGTTCAAGGACAAATTGCATATCGCGCAGGGGCGCCTCATAGCTCCACATCGGGACACCTCATCGACAAAAAAAGAATCGCGCACTCAAGCGCGATAGGTAGGGTTCTCGATCAGCAACGCCATGCCCTGCCCGCCGCCCACACACGCCGAGGCAATCCCGTAGCGCAGGTTGTGCTGGCGCAGTTGCCGGGCCAGGGTCATCACCAGGCGCAGGCCGGTGGCGGCCAGTGGATGCCCCAGCGCAAGCGAGCCGCCCTGGACGTTGAGGCGGGTGCTGTCCAGCTCCAGTTCATGGGCCACCGCCAGTACTTGGGCGGCCTGGGCTTCGTTGATCTCGAAGCGGTCGATGTCGCCCAGGTTCAACCCGCTGCGTTGCAGCAACAGGCGGATCGCCGGTGCCGGGCCGATGCCCATGAACTCGGGGGCCACACCGACCACCGCGCTGGCCAGCAGCCGGGCCAGGGGCGGATGCGTACAGGCCGAGGCGCGCCCCACCAGCGCCGCCGCCGCGCCATCGACCACCGCGCAACTGTTGCCGGCGGTTTGCACGCCGTCTGGATGCACGGTGCGCAAGCGCGCCAGGGCCGCAAGGTCGGTGGGTCGTGGGTGGCTGTCGACGCTGACGGCACCGGCCCAGCGCGCGAGGCTGATGCCCCTGGGCTGGTACCCCTCAAGCTCGAACACCTGGTTGTCGACCGTGACGATTTCTTCCGCCCAGGCGCCGTCACGTTGCGCCTGCAAGGCACGCTGATGGCTGTCGCAGGCGTGACGGTCCACGGCCTCGCGGCTCAGGCCATAACGGCGCGCCAGGTTGTCGGCGGTGGCGATCATGTCCAGGCCCGGGGCCGGGTCGTACAGGGCCTCCCAGAGGAAATCCTTGAATTGCACCTCGCCACCGAGACGAAACCCATCCCGGTGGGTGTAGGCCGCAATCGGGTTGCGCGACATGGACTCACTGGCCACGCACAACGCCAGTTGCACCTCGTCGCGCAGTTGTTCAGCGGCCTGGCGCAACAGCTCGAAACCGGTGGCGCAGATGCGCTGCACCCCCAGTGCCGGGACCGCTTGCGCCACACCGCTGTACAAGCCGATATGCCGTGGCAGCAAGTAGGCATCGAAGCTGGCCTGGGCCATGGAGCCGGCCAGTACGCTGTCCACTGCCAAGGGGTCGATGCCGGCGCGGGCCAGCACTTCACGGCCGACCTTGATCCCAAGGTCGATGGGCGACACCTGGGACAGTGCTCCGCCCAGGTCCACCCATGGCGTGCGCACTGCCTCGAAAATCGCCACGTCGGCAAACGCCGAGTACTGCCCGACGCGGTTCAAGGCTGGCGCTCGGCGCGCAGGATCGACGCGTCTTCACCGCGATACAACGCCTCGACCTTGGCCGCGCGCCATTGCAGTACCGCACGCTGGTTGATCGAGCCTTTGTCGGTGATTTCCCCACGGTCGATGGACGCGGGCTCGTCGAGCAGGGCAATCCATTCCAGGCGACTGGCATTGCCGGTGGCCTCGCGGTTGAGGCGCTGCAGCCACTCGCCGAACCACTGGCGCACCGGCGCGCTGGCGAGCACTTCGGCGTCGCTGGCGGCCGCGTCCAGCCCCGCCAGCCGACGGCACTCGTAGAGCCGGGGGAATACCAGGGCGCCCAGGCATTCGCGGTCCGGCGCCGCAACCACCAGGTCCTGCACCAAGGGCGAGCCTTCGAGTACCGCGCGATTGCGCAACGGACCGACGCTGACAAACACCCCGGAGGACAGCTTGAAATCCTCGGCAATTCGCCCGTCGAACATCAGCCCCAGTTGCGGCTGATTCGGGTCGGCCAGCTTGATTGCATCCCCCGAGCAATAAAAACCCTGCTGGTCGAAGACCTCGGCGGTTTGCTGGGGGGCGCGCCAGTACCCCGGCATGATGTGCGGCCCGCGAAAGCGCCCTTCGAACTTGCCGTCCACCGGCACCAGGCGTACCTCGCAGCCCGGCGCGGGCAAACCGATATAACCGGCCATGGACAGTGGCCCGGTGGTGAAGGTGCAGGACGGTGCGGCTTCGGTCATGCCCAGCCCGGCCATCATGCGGATGCGTTCACCACAGTGCAGCTCGGCCACGCGGTCAAGGCGGTCCCAGACACTTTGCGAAAGGCCGGCGGCGGCGAAGAAGAACAGTTTCATGCGCGCAAAAAAACGCTCGCGCAACTCGGCGTCCTGTTCCAGGGCGTTGACCAGTTCTTCCCAACCCTTGGGCACCGTCAAATAGGCGGTGGGCGAAACCTCCTTGAGGTTGCGCAGGGTCTCGGCAAAGCCCTGGGCCGTGGGCTTGCCATCATCGAGGTAAAAGGTGCCGCCGTTGTAGAGCACAATGCCGACGTTGTGGCTGCCGCCGAACGTGTGGTTCCACGGCAGCCAGTCCACCAGCACCGGCGGTTCTTCGCCGAACACTGGAAAGGTCTGCAACAGCATTTGCTGGTTGGCACAGAGCATGCGCTGGGTGGTAATCACCGCCTTGGGCAATTTGGTCGAGCCCGAGGTGAACAGGAACTTGGCGATGCTGTCGGGGCCGGTGGCCTGGAACGCCGCGTCGGCTTCGGCGCCGCCCGGCGTTTGCAGCAGGCTGGCGAAGCTGACCTGAGTGCGTCCAGGCACATGGCCGCGCACGCTGATCAGCGGGGTCTCGGCCGGCAAGACGGCGTCGATGGCGCGCTGGTAAGCCGCCGCGTCGCTGACGAACACCAGCCCTGGCTGCAGCAAGCCACAGACATGGCGCAGCTTGGCGAAATCCTGGGACAGTAACGAATAGGCCGGCGATACCGGGCAGTAGGGAATACCGGCGTACATCGCGCCGAGCGCCACCTGCAAATGCTCGATGTCGTTGCCCGACAACAGTGCCAACGGTTTATCCGCCGAGAGCCCATAGTTCAACAGGCCCTGGGCAATCGCGCGCACGCTGTCGAGCATTTCCCGGTAGCTGACCCGGCGCCAATCAGCGCCGGCCTGGCGCGCCGCGATAAATGTCTGCTCGGGGCGCACTTGGGCCCAATGCACCAGGCGATCGAGCAGGCGCGCTGGCAACTCGGCCAGGGGCTCCAGGGAGCGCATATGCAGCACGCCGTGTTCTTCAGTGACCGCCACCGGTGCGTGGCCGATGGAGACCTCGCGATAGCGCGGTGCGGGCTGGGGTTGCGGTCTGAATTCGGAACTCACAAGGGTGTCCTCCAGCAAGGCGGATCAAAGCCGCCTCGTTATTGTTATGTCGCGACGCCTGCTCAGATCGGGTAATGCCGCGGCCCGTTCTGCAAGGTCACCCAGCGCAATTGCGTGAAGTGCTCGATCGAGGCCTTGCCGCCAAAGCTGCCGTAGCCGCTGGATTTGACGCCACCGAACGGCATCTGCGCCTCGTCATGCACGGTCGGGCCGTTGATATGGCAAATGCCCGACTCGACCCGTTGCGCCAGGGCCAGTGCACGCCCGGTGTCACGGCTGAAGATCGCCGCCGAAAGGCCGAACTCGGAATCGTTGGCCAGGCGCAGCAAGGCTTCATCACCGTCACCGCGCAGCAGCACCGCCACCGGGCCGAAGGATTCTTCGCGGTACAAGCGCATGTGTTCGGTAACGCCATCGATCAGGGTCGGCTGCAGGATGCTGCCCTCCAGCTGGCCGCCCGTCACCAGGCGTGCGCCCTTGGCCAGGGCATCGTCGATCAGCGCCTTGATGCGTGTGCCGGCGCTGGCGTCCACCAGCGAACCCAGTACCGAATCCGGCGCAGCGGGGTCACCCGCGCGCAGGGTCGCGACCTTGGCCGCGAGCTTGGCGGTGAACGCATCGGCGACCTTGGCGTCGACAATCAGGCGTTCGGTGGACATGCAAATCTGGCCCTGGTTGAAATAAGCCCCAAAGGCCGCCGCCGCGACCGCAGCGTCGAGGTCGGCGTCGTCGAGCACCAGCAACGGCGCCTTGCCACCCAACTCCAGCAAGGCCGGCTTGAGGTGACGCGCCGAGAGCTCGCCGACAATCCGCCCCACATGGGTCGAGCCGGTAAAGTTGACCCGGCGCACGGCCGGGTTGGCGATCAGCCGCGCGACAATCGCGGCGGCATCCGCCGGGGCATTGCTGATGACGTTGACCACGCCGTCACCCAGGCCGGCATCCTGCAACACCTGGCCGATCAGGCGGTGCACTGCCGGGCTCAGCTCCGAGGCCTTGAGCACCACGGTATTGCCGCAGGCCAGCGGCATGGCGATGGCACGGGTGGCGAGGATCACCGGGGCATTCCACGGCGCAATGCCCAGCACCACGCCGCACGGCTGACGCAAGGCCATGGCGAAGCTGCCGGGCACATCGGAGGGGATCACCTCACCGGTGATCTGGGTGGTCATCGACGCGGCTTCGCGCAGCATGTTGGCCGCCAGGCGCACGTTGAAGCCATACCAGTTGGCCATGGCGCCGGTCTCGCCGGCGGCGGCAATGAATTCGGCGCTGCGCGCCTGCAATTGCTCGGCAGCCTTGAGCAAGCGGGTGCGGCGTTCGTTGGGCGCCAGCGCCGCCCACGCGGGGAACGCGGCGTGAGCGGCCGCTACGGCGGCATCGGCATCTTCCAGGGTCGCGGCGGCAACCCGCGAGACCACTTCACCGGTCACCGGGTTGCGGCGTTCGAAGGTTCGACCGTCACGGGCGGGGCACGCCTGGCCGCCGATCAACAGGGGCACGTCCAGCATGGTGATTCCTCTTTATTGTCTTTATCGGGAATACGTTCAAGCAGGGTACAACGGCGCGGCCAGGTGGCCGCGCCCTTCAGCGTTTATACGCCTGCAGGCCAGGCTTGATGCTCTTGTCGTCAAGGAACTGCTTCATGCCCTGCTCGCGGCCGCCTTCGGTGTCGAGCAGGCGCGACTGATCGAGCTTGGCGTAGAGGTAATCCTCGTTCTGCTCCCAGGTCAGTTCGCGGCAGCGCTTGAAGCCATGCTTGGCGGCACGCAGCACCACCGGGTTTTTCTCCAGCAGGTTGCGCGCCAGCTCAATGGTCACTTCGCGCAGTTGGGCCAGGGGCACGCTTTCGTTGACCAGGCCCATTTCGGCGGCTTTCTGCCCGCCAAACGTCTTGCCGGTCATGATGTAGTACAGCGATTGGCGATGGCCCACGGTGTCGGCCATGGCTTTGCTCACCAGGTTGCCCGGCGGGATACCCCAGTTGATTTCCGAGAGGCCGAAAGTGGCTTCGTCGGCGCAGATCGCCAGGTCGCAGGCCACCAGTGGACTGAAGCCGCCACCGAAGCACCAGCCATTGACCATGGCGATGGTGGGCTTGGCGTACATGCGCAGCAACTTCCATTGCCATTGCGAGGCTTCGCGGCGGATTTTCTCCTGGAGGATTTCCGGGCCGGCGTCCACCTCGCGAAAGTACTCCTTGAGGTCCATGCCAGCGGTCCAGGCTTCGCCGGCACCGGTCAACACCAGCACGCCGGCGGCAGGGTCCTGCTCGAGGGTTTCCAGCACGTCGATCATTTCCCGGTTCAGGGTCGGGCTCATGGCGTTGCGCTTTTCCGGACGATTGAGAATGACCCAGGCAATGCCTTCTTCGATCTCAACCTTGACGGTGGTCCAACGGCCTTCGTAATTGCTCATGGCGGTACGCTCTTGTTCTGGGTTTGAAGATGATTCGAAATTAAACCGCAAATATAGTTATGTCAATTAACTATTAATCCGCATAACCAATATTTTTTCGCTGTAAAACCTACGCTGTGCGGGCGTTATGAAAAGCCGGCATAGCCATGGCGCTCCAACCTCGGCAAACTAGATAGCCTTCTTAACCTCCACCTTCTGAGGATTGCACTGTTAATGGCCAAGCCTTCCAACCTCGCCGACGCCAGCCAGGCCCTGCCTGATCCCAACGAGGCACGCGTGCCAATGGATTCGGCCCTGGACGACCTGATCGGTTACGCCATGCGTCGCGCCCAGCTCAAGTTGTTCCAGAACCTGATTGGCCGTCTTTCCGACCACGACCTGCGCCCCGCCCAGTTCTCGGCCCTGGCGATCATCGAGCAGAACCCTGGCCTGATGCAGGCCGACCTGGCTCGCGCCCTGGCCATCGAGCCGCCCCAGGTGGTGCCGTTGCTGAACAAGCTGGAAAGCCGTGCGCTCGCGGTGCGAGTGCGTTGCAAGCCGGACAAGCGTTCCTACGGGATCTTCCTCAGCAAGACCGGCGAAACCCTGCTCAAGGAGCTCAAGGACATTGCCGCCCAGAGCGACCTCGACGCCACGGCCGCCCTCGACGGCCAGGAACGTGAAGAGCTGCTGCGCTTGCTGAAGAAGGTCTATCAGGACTGACCGGCTTACCAGAGCGCCACGGTGTAGAGCACCAGGAACCGGGTCTGGTTTTCATCGCGAAAGGCCGCGCCGCCTGGGAAGTCATTGCGGTAGATCGACTTGCGCGCCATCAACCCGACGTTCTTCAGCGGGCCGCTCTGGATCACGTAGCCCAGCTCCATCTGGAACTCGCGCTCCTTGCGATCCTCGGCGTTGAACGCTGCCAGTTCGATGTTGTCGCCACGCACATACCGCAGCCGGCTCTTCAGCCCAGGCAGGCCGGATGCCGCGAAGTCATAGTCGTAGATCGCTTGCCACGTGCGCTCCTTGGCATTGAGAAAGTCCGAACTCATGGTCAGCTCACTCATGCCCATCAGCTCGGTGCCGGAGATATAGGGCGTGGCCGTCTCTCCACTGGAATGCATGTAGCCCAGGCTGAATCGGTGACCGCCCAGGCGGTAGCCGAATAACGCCGAGAGGTTGCGGTTATCCACATTGCCCGCCTTGGCGCTGCCGTCCTCGCGACTGAAGAAACTGCGCAGGTCGCTGGTGAGCACGCCATCGCCCACGGGCAGATTGTGCAGCAGCGCCAGGGTGTCCTGCTGGTAGAGGTCCGCGATTTGCGAGTGATAGACGCGCAGGCTGAGGTCTTTGTTGACCTGGTAATCACCGCCCACGTACGCCAGGTGCGAGGTGGTGGCGGTGGGGTTGAAACGCCGGTTGGGCGAGGCGATGGTCATGGCCTGGTAGTCGGTGGAATCGCGCTTGTTGATGCGGTCGATGTAGCCGGTATTGAGGGTCAGGCCATCGATGTCCTTGGAGCTCAAGGTGGTGCCGCGAAAGGTTTGCGGCAACAGGCGCGAGGGGCTGGCAAAGGCGAACGGCAGGAAGATCGATACGTCGCCGGTCTTTACGGTGGTTTGTGCAAACCGCAACTTGGCGGTCGGTGCCAGGCGCGAGTATTCATCGGCGGCACGCTTGTCACTGGCCGACACCGGCAACAACTCGGTGCCGCTGCGGTCCGGCGACGAGTCGAGCTTGACCCCCATCAGACCGCGGACATCCAGGCCAAAACCCAGCGGGCCTGGGGTATATCCCGACTCCAGGTTGACGATAAATGCCTGGGCCCATTCCCGCGCGGCGGTCTTCGCACCGTCGTCCTTGTAGTCGCGGTCCAGGTAGTAATTGCGCAGGGTCAACGTGCCGTGGCTGTCGTCGACAAAGCCTGCCGCCCAAAGCGGGGTGGGCAGCACGCTCAAGGCCAGCAACGCCATGAGCAGGCACGCAGGGTTGTTCGGCACACGGGCGACGGCTACGGCGTCTTCCATAGGGAGTTCTGGCATGTTCGTTGTCCATTTTTTGTTGTTGTTTTTGGGGTGGCGCAGGCTCGGCCCACTGGGCTTGGCGAACAAAGAATGGAAACAGCCGACGCTGCTCGTCAACTGCGAATGACCGATAATCGAACATTAATAAAGATATCTATTTTTAAGTCGAGCACAGATACGAACCACAACTACCTGTATTTAAAGTACTTATTTATTGATTTTGGCAATTTTCATCCGCCATTCATTTTTTAGTTATCTTTGTTATCTTAATAACCAGCAGCCATTCGTGCTTGCCACCACAACAAAAACAACAATGAGGTTTGCCCATGGACAGTCCATCGCGTCGTTCGACGCTGACTATCGCGTTGTGCTTTATCGTTGCGCTGATCGAGGGGTTCGATCTGCAAGCCGCCGGAACCGCTGCCGCAGGATTGCGCCAGAGTTTTGCCCTGGACCCGAAGATGCTCGGCTGGGTATTCAGCATCGGGATCATTGGCCTGCTGCCGGGGGCGTTCTTCGGTGGTTGGGTCGCTGACCGCATCGGGCGCAAGAAAATCCTGGTGATCGCCGTGCTGCTGTTCGGCCTGTTCTCCCTGAGCACTGCGTTTGTGGAAAGCTACCCGAACCTGCTGTTGGTGCGTTTTCTCACCGGCCTGGGGCTGGGCGCCGCGCTGCCCAACCTGATCGCGCTGTGCGCCGAAGCGGTCAGCGAACGCAACCGTGGTACCGCCATCAGCGTCATGTACTGCGGCGTACCGTTGGGTGGCGCATTGGCGGCCGTGGTGGCGATGTTTTCCAGTGAACACTGGCAGACCACCTTCATCATCGGCGGCCTGGCCCCCTTGCTCGCCGTGCCGTTGATGATCCTGTTGCTGCCTGAATCCACCGCCTTTCGCCAACAGCGCGACAACACCCCCGGCGCCCGCCCCTCCACCGGCCAGGCGCTGTTCGGCGAAGGTCGCGCCCGCACCACACTGGCCTTGTGGCTCAGCTACTTCTTCACCCTGACCGTGATGTACATGCTGCTGAACTGGCTGCCGTCGCTGTTGCTGGAGCAAGGTTTCAGCAAACCCCAGGCGGGCATGGTGCAGATGCTCTTCAATATCGGCGGCGCCCTGGGTTCGCTGCTCGGTGGCGTGCTGCTGGACCGGTGCAATGCCGTCAAAGTGGTGCTGTCCGTGTATGCCGGGTTGCTGGCGGCGTTGGCAGGGGTCGGGTTGTCGGTGGGCATCGTGCCCATGGCCATTGCCGGGTTTGCCGCCGGCCTGTTCGTCATGGCCGCGCAGTTGGTGCTGTACGCGTCGGCACCGCCCTCCTACCCCACCTCGGTGCGCGCCACCGGTGTCGGTGCAGCGGTGGCCGTCGGCCGCCTGGGTTCGGTAGCCGGGCCGCTGGCGGCCGGGCAACTGCTTGCCGCTGGCGCCGGCACCGCCGGGGTACTGCTGGCGACCTCCCCCGGCGTAGTGATCGCCGCACTGACCATCATCAGTGTGATGGTGCGTACGGCGCCACTGAACCTGTCCACACCGGGAGCGGCCGGGCACACCAAGGCCTAGAACTTGTGCAGCCAGTTGAGCACCAGCTTGTTGCCCTGCGTGCGGTTCTCAGCCTGCTGCTCGAAGTAAGCGTTCACCGACAGCACGTTCTCCTTGTTGAAGGCATAGACCAGGCCTGGGCCCACGGCCCAGACCTTCTCCCGACGCCCGCTCACGGCGTGCCCATCGACCTTGGTGTCGGTGATCTGCTTCAACCAGTAGCCGTTCACCCCCACGCTCAGTTGCTGGCTCAAGGCATATTGCAGCGTCAGGTTGGCATGCAACGCCTGGCCGGCCTGGGTATCGGAAACATCCCCAAAGCCGGCCTGCGGGTCATCATTCTTGCCATTCCACAGGTACATGAAACGCCCGCTCGCCGACCACTGCGGGTTGAACCAGTACGTCGCCGCGTAATACGGGTTGAATGACCAGAAATTGCTGCCGGGGTTGATCGAGCGCTTGCGGTCATACGCCCCCACCGGCACCGAGATATCGGCTTCGACACGTTGGGTCAGCAGTGGGCTGCCGTCGGCGCGGCTCAGGGTCGGCAGTTGCAGGAAGGGCCCCATAATCACATCACCAAAGCCAGCCCGCGAACTCAGCGCCGCATTGTTCAACCCATCGTCGACATCCACGTGGGCCAGGGAGGTGTTGATCAGGGTGAATCCCGGCATCGCACCATTGGCCAGGGGTTGGCCGAGGTAGATGATCTGGGTGGTAGGCGCCACCACTTCCAGGTCCTGCTTGGGCAGTGCCAGCTTGTGGCCGTTGGCATCATTGAAGCGGCTGGCCCGGGAGTACGTCAGGTATTCCTCCAGGTACCAGCCAGGGCCCGCGGGGGCCGGTGAGCCGTCGTAGAAACTGGTGAGGCCGAGGTTGAGTCCGGGCAAATCGTAAGCGTGTGCAGTCGATGTCAGTGCGACAAAAGTCATGGCCGCAACCGCCCGCAAGATAGGCTTGAGCATCTTGTATGTCCTGTATTTTTGTTGTTGTTCAAGACCCCCGGCACGGTGGATCCGCACCGGGGTTTACCGCCGTTACAACCTTTACACGTAGGTCGCCGCCAACCCACCATCCACCGGCAGGTTGACCCCGTTGACCCAGCGCGCAGCGTCCGAGCAGAGGAAGGCGATCACCGCGGCCACCTCATCGGCCAGGGCCGGGCGGGTCATGCGCTGGTTGTCCGCGGCCACCCGCTCCGGCCCGAGCATGCTGACGAAATCGCCGAGAATCGGGGTGAACACCGGCCCCGGCGCGACGCAGTTGATACGTACCGAGTGATCACGAAACCAGCCCTGGGATTGCTGGAAGCTCCACACGATCAGCGCTTCCTTGAAGTACTGGTAACAGCTGGCCTGCTCCACCGGATTGACCGCCAGCCACTGCTGCCCGGCCTCGAAGCTGTGCGTCGCGGCCAGGGCCTTGTGCAGTTCCAGGCGTTGCGGCCATTGCGCACCGAGGACCGAGGCGACATTGACGATGCTGCCGCCCGCCGGCATGCGTGGCAGCAGCGCTTGGGTGAGATGCCGCAACCCCAGGTAATTGACCTCGGCCACCGTTTGCACCGGCGCCGTACCGGGCACGCCGGCGATGTTGCACAGCCCATCGACGCGCGCCGGCAGGCGCGTCACCAGCGCATCGATGCTGGCCGGATCGCCCAGGTCGGCCTGGAAGAAGCCATCCAGGGTCAGTTGCGGTGCATGGCGATCGACACCGATCACCGTCGCCCCCTGGAAACGCGCGAGCCGTGCCAGCTCGGCGCCAATGCCGGAAGCGACACCGGTGACGATCAAGGTTTTGTTGTGCAGGTTCATGTTCAAGCCCTCTTGTTTTTGTATAGGCATGCGTGTTTCAACCCCATGGGCCGGGGCTCAGAAGGGATAGGTCGGCGGCGTATTTTTCACCGTGACCCATTGCCACTGGCTGTATTCGTCCCAGTCGGCCGGCCCGCCCACGCTGCCGCCATTACCGGAGGCACCGCGCCCACCGAAAGGGTTGATGCATTCGTCGGCCACGGTCTGGTCGTTGATGTGCAGCAGGCCGCAGTCGAGCCGCTCGCCGATGGCCATGGCGCGCCCGACCGACGGCGAGATGATGGCCGCCGAGAGGCCGTACTCGGTGCGGTTGGCCAGTTCGATGGCCTCCTCGTCGGTGGTAAAACTGACGACCGTCGCCACCGGGCCGAAAATTTCATCCTCGAAGGCGCGCATGCCTGGACGCACACCACTGAGTACGGTGGGCTGGTAGAACAACCGGTCGTATTCGCCGCCCGCCTCCAACCGCGCGCCGGCCTGCAGGCTGTCGCTGACAATCTCGTGCACGCGCTGCAATTGCCGTTGATTGATCAACGGACCGAGTGCGGCTTCACCTCGCGCGGCATTGCCCACGGTCAGTGCCCGGGCCTTGTCCACCAACTTGCGCGTGAGGCGTTCGGCGATGGATTCATGGGCGAGAATCAAGCCGGTCGCCATGCAGATCTGCCCCTGGTGCAGCCAGGCGCCCCAGGCTGCGTTGCTCGCGGCCAGGTCCAGATCAGCGTCTTCAAGAACGATCAGGGGGTTTTTGCCGCCCAGTTCCAGCGCGACCTTTTTCAGATGCCGCCCGGCCACCTCGGCGACTTTGCGCCCGGCCGCCGTGGAACCGGTGAACGCGATCATCCGCACATTCGGGTCGCGGCACAGCGCTTCACCCGCCGGCGCGGCACCGGGCAATACGTGCAACAGCCCCTTGGGCAAACCCGCCTCTTC
Source organism: Pseudomonas gorinensis (assembly GCF_042015035.1). Classification (NCBI taxonomy): domain Bacteria; kingdom Pseudomonadati; phylum Pseudomonadota; class Gammaproteobacteria; order Pseudomonadales; family Pseudomonadaceae; genus Pseudomonas; species Pseudomonas gorinensis. The sequence goes on along the minus strand of NZ_CP167125.1, from coordinate 2,773,552 downwards.
AAACAGCCGGGCGATGATAAAACCACCGCTGACCGGCGTCTGTGGATCGGGCTTGAGCACCACCGCATTCCCCGCAGCCAGGGCCGGCGCCACCGAGCGCAGCGACAGCACCAGGGGGAAATTGAACGGTGAAATCACCCCGACCACGCCATGGGGCTGACGCCGGGCGTAAGACAGGCGACCGGCCGCACTGGGCAGCACCAGCCCATGGGGTTGGGACAACAGCCCCGCCGCCTGATGCAGCAGCACAATGGCCTCGCGCACCTCGTGTTCGCCCTTGAACAGCGCGCCGCCGGTTTCCCGCGCGACGTACAGCGCCAGTTCGGCAAAGGCCTGCTGAGCCAGGTCCGCCGCCTTGCGAAACACCTCGGCGCGTTCCCGTGGGCCGAGGGCGGCCCATGCCGGCTGCGCCAGGGCCGCACTCCGGCAAGCGATGGCGATATCGGCTGGGTTGGCCATGGCGCACTGCATCAACGGCTCGCCGGTGGCCGGTTCGATCACCGCGCTCAGGGCTCCCGAAGCGGGTCTCCAATCGCCGTTGAACAGGCATTCGGACTCAAGGGCCCGCTGTAGAAAATGGGTGGTTTCAGACACTGACATGGCAACTCCCGGTTCTTGTAATTGTCATCGCCTGCACACGGTGCAAACGCCGCATCAAGCCTTGAGCAAAGGCTGTGCCGCTTGCACACCCTGGCGCTGACATAACGCGCCGAAGGCTCTGGACCAAGGGTTGCCACGCACGGCCCATGGACACCCCGCAGCGCGGCGGTAAAAACCAGGTCGCTGGCACTTGTTCAATTGATAAGGTTATGTTTAATAACTATCTTCGCAGTTGCTCATATCGTTCACTCGCTTTGCAGGGGCATAACAATGACTAATCCCCACGGCGCGCTGCCCGACGACCGGGTGGCCACCGCGTCTTACCATCCGAGGGGCGATAGCCGCCAACTCAGCGACAGCAGTTCACCGACGCCGGCGGAACTGACCGACTGCCTGTTCTTTTCTCCCGAAGACGGGCGGATCTGGCTCAACGATCAACGTATGTTGTTGCTGCACAGCTCGTCGTTTGGTGCCCTGCGCAGGGAGGTCATCGAGCGCCTGGGGCTGGAACAGGCGCGCGGCCTGTTCACCCGTGCCGGCTACGCGTCCGGTGCGCGGGATGCCCGGCTGATCCGCGAACGCTGGCCACAGGCGGATGCCGCAGCAGTGTTTCGCGCCGGCACACATCTGCACACCCTGGAAGGCATGACCAAGGTCGAGCCCCTGCACTTCAAGTTCGACGCCGACTCAGGCTTCTACGAAGGCGAGTTTCTCTGGCACCACTCATGCGAAGCCGACGAACATGTAGGTGCCTATGGCATCGGCCAGGATCCGGTGTGCTGGACAGAGACGGGCTATGCCATCGGTTTCGTCAGTGGCCTTTTCGGGCAAATGGTGATTTTCCGCGAAGTGGAGTGCCGCGGCATGGGCCACCGAAGTTGCCGGGTGATCGGCAAGACGGCCGAGCAATGGGGCGACGTCGAGCAGGACCTGCGCTACCTGAATGTGTCCCAGACCGTCAGCCGCCCCGCCGCCGCCCCTACGCTCGATAGCGCAATGGGCAACCGTGCCAGCGGCAGCCAGCCACCGCCGTTGGTGGGCGCCAGTGCCGCGTTCAATGCCGCGATGCAGGCCCTGCAGCGCGTCGCGCTGACGCCCGCCACCGTGCTGATCAGCGGTGAGTCAGGGGTGGGTAAGGAGATGTTCGCACGCCAGTTGCACCAGCTCAGCTGTCGCCGTGACAGCCCGTTCGTGGCGCTCAATTGCGCGGCCATCCCGGATAACCTGATCGAAGCCGAACTCTTCGGTGTCGAGCGTGGGGCGTATACCGGCGCGACACACTCACGTCCCGGACGTTTCGAGCGAGCCCAGGGCGGGACACTGTTTCTGGATGAAATCACCAGCCTCAGCCTGACCGGGCAAAGCAAACTGCTGCGGGCCTTGCAGGAGCGCGAGATCGAACGGGTCGGCGGCGTGCGCGGCATCAAGGTGGATGTGCGGGTGGTCGCCGCTACCAACCTGGACCTGCGCAAAGCCGTCGCTGACGGCACGTTTCGCGAAGACCTGTTCTACCGGCTGAATGTCTACCCCATCGCCCTGCCGCCCCTGCGGGAACGCCGCGACGACATCCCGCTGTTGATCAACGCGTTCCTGACGCGCTTCTGCCAGGAATATGCGCGCACCCCCGTGGGCCTGACCATGCGCGCCCTGAAGGTGTTGCTGCGCTACGACTTCGCGGGCAATGTGCGCGAGCTGCAAAACCTGATCGAGCGCGGCCTGATCGCCAGTAACGAAGGCCAGGCCATCGACCTGGTGCACCTGTTTCGCAACGAGCCGATGCCGGCCGATCCCTATGGCCTGGACGATCACGGCAGCCTGTCAAACACCGGGCAAGTGCCCCGCCCTGCACTGTTGGATACGCTTGGCCAACTGGAACAGGGGTTTTCCATCGAGGGCCTGGAATCGCGCCTGATCAATGAGGCGCTGCAACAGAACGCAGGCAACCTGGCCGCTGCGGCCAGGCTCGTGGGACTGAGCCGGGCGCAATTTGCCTACCGCCTGAAGAAACATCGGCGGCAGGCGCCTTGAATGGCAATTAGAGCTTTAAAAGCTTTACCCAATTAAGTATTTTGCAGGGATACCGGGCCGACAAGCGCCTGATGCCCCTCTTTTTACTCGTGACAAGGACCTCCCGTGAGCGGACTGCGTGAACGTCAGAAAGCCGAACGCCGGCAAGCCATCAGCAAGGCGGCGATCGAACTGTTCGAGCGCCAGGGTTTCCAGAACACCACCATCGAACAGATCGCCAGCCAGGCCGGGGTGTCGCCGCCCACGGTGTTCAAGTACTTCGGCAACAAGCAGGAAATCATCCTGGAAATCCTGCACCACGCCGATCAACGCGCCATCACTGACACGCGCAGCCTGATCCGGGAAATAGAGGACCCGGTCGAGGCGCTGTGCCACTTGGAACGGCTGCTGACGGGTTATGCCTTGGAAGTCATGCACCCCAGCCTGTGGCGCGAACTGCTGCCATTGATCCTGTTCGGTGGCAGCAATGAACTGCCCGAAGGTTATCGGGCCATGAACGATGCGCTCAGGGCCGAAATCAGCGAGCTGCTGCGCGAACTGCAACGGGCCGGCAAACTGCGCCCGCAACTCGATGTGGAGTTGGCCGCGTTCCTGTTGAACGACTATTCCCACCTGCAACTGTTCCGGCTGGTGAACCAGGAACACCCGGATATCGACGCGCACTCTACCCAGGTCAGGCGTATCACCGAGTTGCTGTTCTACGGAATGCAGGCCTGAAAGCTTTCAGGGTCGGGGCTCAGTAAAAGCGATAGCAACGAATCACCACCTGGTCGGCGCCCGGGTAATGCACCAGGCCGATAAAACTTGAACGGGTGAGCCAGTCCAGCCGCCCCTTGGGCACCTGGAACACCGGCGTGCAGGTGCAGCGGTACTCCGTCTCAGGAATCGGCCATTGGCCGTCGCGCTCCAACTGGCGCCCGTACTCGGTCATGCTCAGCACCCCCAGGTTACGGATGTTGATCACCTCACCTTCGTCGGTCCTCAAGCTGTAGCGAGCATCCAGTTGACCGACGCCATCCGGGCGCAAAAGAAAGCAATCTTCTCCGCCCGCCAGGACCTGGCCGCTGATGCCGACCCCGTCGAAATCCCCGCCCACAATCGGGTAATTGCAGCGCAGGCCTTCAATGCTGTCGCCCAGCATCACACCCGGCCCTATCGCGACGCGAAGGGTCAGCACCCGCTGCAAGTTGGGGGCAATGTCCATCCGTTCAGTCATGGCAAGCTCCAAGCCCGGCGCGCACGCACCGGGCCACACTGATCAGCGGTTGCTCTTGATGGCGGTCCAGGTGCGGGTACGGATGCGTTCCACCGCAGCCGGGATCGGCTCCAGGGCGAACAGGGTCTTGCGCGCGGGCTCCGGCACATACATGTTGGGGTTGTTACGGATGCTGGCGTCCACCAGCGCGGTGGCGTCCTTGTTCGGGTTGGGATAGCCGATTTTGTTGCTGATGCGCGCAATCACGTCCGGGCGCAGGATGTAATTGATGAACACATGAGCCTCTGCAAGGTCGGGCGCATTGGCTGGGATCATCATCACATCCGACCACATCGGCGCGCCTTCCCTGGGCAATGCCATCTCGACCTTGACGCCCTTGCCAGCGGCATCCGCCAATTGCTTGGCCAGCGCGACACCGCCGGACCAGCCCACGCCCACACAGATATCACCGTTGGCCAGGTCCATGCCGTAGCGCGACGAGTTGAAGTAGGTGATGTAAGGGCGAATCTTCATCATCGCGGCCTGAGCCTGCACATAGTCCTCGCGCTTCTGGCTATTGGGGTCGAGGCCCTTGTAGTGCAAGGCAATCGGCAGGATCTCGTTGCCGGCGTCGAGGAAGCCGACCCCGCAGCTGGCGAGCTTGGCGAGGTTTTCTTCGTTGAAGATGATGTCCCAACTGTTCATCTGCACGTCGGGGCCCAGGGCTTTGCGCACCTTGTCGACGTTGTAGCCGATCAATGTGGTGCCCCAGAGGTAAGGCGCGGCGTAGCGGTTGCCGGTGTCACCCACCGCTTCGAGGGATTGCATGAACTGCGGGTCCAGGTGCTGCCAGTTCGGCAACTGCTTGCGGTCCAGTGGCTGCACCGCTCCGGCGGTGATCAAGTGCCCCAGGTTGGCGGTGCCGGGGAACACCACGTCATACCCGGAATTGCCCGTCAGCAGCTTGGACTCCATGGTTTCGGAACTGTCGAACACATCGTAAATCGGACGAATGCCGGTTTCTTCCTGGAAGCTCTTGAGCACTTCGGGTGGCAGGTATTCGATCCAGTTGTAGATCCGTACCGTCCGCTCTTCAGCCAGGCAAAAACCACTGATCAGCAACGAAGTGACAGTGCCCAGCAAGGTATTACGCAAAAACCTGTTCATGATCCAAACACTCCAGCGCGGCCACGATGGCTCGCGGCACTTAATAGCGATAGGTGAAATACAGTTCCAGCGCACTGAACGTCTGGTCATCGCCGAATACCTGTTTGGCGGCGGCCAGTGGCTTGACCCAGTTGTAGGACAGCGACGTATAGAACGACGGCGTGGGCGTCCAGTCGAGGAAAACCACACTTTCGTCAGCAAAGCGCCGATCGCTGACCGGTGCGCCCATGTAGTTTTTCTCGTCCAGCCAGAACTGGTAGTGGATCGCGCCGAGGGTCAGGGTTTCGTTGAGGTGGGTCTTGAGGGAGAACTGCTGGACGTTTTCGTTGCTGTTGAACAGCAGGTAGTTGCCGACCACGTCCCCGACCAGCCATGTGCTCCAGTCGACGAAGCCTTTACTCAGCGAATCCCAGGCTTTCTGCCGGTTGTCGGTGAGGTTGTCGTCGCCGGAAAAGCTCGCGTAACGGTAGCCGAGGATCGGCGTCAGCGGCACGGTGCTGAAGGCGTAGTCGGCCTGGGCGTACCAGGCGTTGGCATCGTAGTCGACCCCCTCGCCGCTGCCGCGCTCCAGCGCGTACTCGGCATTCAGCGTCAGCGCCTGTACGCCGGGCACCTTGGCGTTGAGCGCCCGCAGGTTGTACACCTGCATGCCGTCCCGACGGCGCGGGAGCGTGCTGCCCCTGGGGCCAAGGGCATTGACCTTCATGGCCATGGCGCCGAGCGTCACCTGGTCATCGAGGTTGTAATCGAGGTTGACGCCGGTCATGCGGAAATCGCCCAAGTCATCATCGGTGCGCAAGGTGAAGGCCTGGGACTTCAGCGCGCCATGATCCCAGGCCAGGATCGCCGAATCCTTGAACGCGGTTCGCGGGCCGAGCCAGTAGGCGCCATCCTTGTATTGGTCGAGGTTACCGTCCATGACGATGAACCCGGTACCGATCATGTAGTTCTGGCGGCCGGCGGTGAACTTCCATTCGCCGGCGCGAAAACCGCCGTAGAGTTCTTCGGCAGCGACCTTGCCGTCGGAGCTGCGGCTGAAGCCCCCCGCATCGCCATCGCCGAACGTGCTCGCGCCCACCAGGGAACCGCCCGCCAGCAGGCTGAAGTCCGGTTGCAGCGCATACTCGAGTTTGACCCCGGGTTTTACGTAGACCTCTTGCCAGTTGATCCTGGCGCCGCCGTTTTTGCCGTTGCGCGCATCGACCTGGCCGCTGCCGAAGTTGACGCCACGGGTAAACAGCGTCGCCCCGCCCACCGTGAGATTGACTTCACCCTTGAGATCGCCGTCCTCAAAGGTGTAGCCCGCCAACGCGACATGACTGGTCAGGGGTAAGCCGAGCGCTAACAGCGCTCGGGAAAAACGCTTGGTGAAAACCATAAGAAGCTCCTGTGGAATTATTGTTGTTACAGGGCAGTCAATGGCGACGCAGAGCGCCGCCAACACCTGGGCAAGCCAGGTGAATAGAACGCAAAACTCTTATTTTTTAGGCGTGGGTCAGTGACTCAGTTGCGCGGCGATCGCGCGCAGCATGCGCACGCTGTCGTTATCGAACGGGCTGACCGCATCGGTGAGCGACGATTGCTTGACGATCACCACGCCGGACGGCTTGTCGATAAACAGGTATTGGCCGTGGATGCCCCCAGCCATCAGGGCTTGGCTGTGGTCGTTGAACACGTACCACTGGCTGCGATAGGACGCACCCGGCGTCCAGCTCGAGAACTCGGCATTTTGCGCGTAGACCGCAGGATCAGCGCCGGCGGCGATACGGGCCACGGTCTCGGGCGACAGCAGCTCAACGCCGTCCTGGCGACCGTCGTTGGCCAGCAGGCGGCCGAAACGTGCCATGTCTCTCAAGGTTGCACTGAAGCCCGCCCCGGCCACGTTACGGCCCCAGGGATCGGCCATGAAATAACCGTCGCGGTCGCATCCCAGGCGAGCCCAGATCTCTTCCAGCATCTGACTGCAGGCCTTGCCCGAGGCACGTTCCATGACCCATGCCAAGGCTTCGGTGGTTGCGGTCACGTAATGGAAAAAACCACCGTGGCTGCCGCGCTTCTTGAGAGACGGCAAGTACTGGTACAACGAGTCGAACTGGGCGTACTGCGCCGGTGCCGGTTGAAAGCCGCAGGCATAACCATACTGCGAGCTCTCAGAGCTGGGGTCGTCATACACCTCGCTGTAGTCGATGCCCACCGCCATATCGAACAACTGACGCACCGTGGCATCGCCAAACGCACTGCCCACCAGCTCAGGCACGTAGTACGCGACGGACAGCTCGGGCTTGAGCGTGCCGTTGGAAACCAGCTGTTCACCAAGGGTGCCGATCAGCGACTTGGTCACCGAGAACATGATGTGCCGGTCATCCGCACGCTGGCCGTTGAAGTAGCGCTCGAACAACACCGTGTCGCCCTGCAGCACCAGAAAGGCGTCGGTCTGGCTGGCGACAAGGTGTTCGATAACACTGATGCTCAACCCGCATTCGCTGTCGAAACACAGCTGATCCAGCGCGTTGGGCGCTTCCTTGAGCTGACCGGCAGGCCCTGGACCCGCCGCCACATCGATGGTGGGACGCAGCCGCGCCAGATGACGGAAGCCCCACTGGCTGAAGGGTGCGCGCATCCAGTTGTGCCACGTGACTCGGTGTTTGGGTTCGGCGGGGAAGCCCTGCATCAGCTGGGGGGTGATGCGATTGGCCGAGGGCGACTCAGTGGCCTCGATGTAAAGAGTCGCAAGAAAAGACGGGGGTGTATGACTCATCGGGATAACCCTGAAGATGACTCTGCATGAAAGCAGATGCAGGGAAATAATTACCCGATATTTTATTTTAGTCAATAAAACTTTTTATCAAGAAACGCTAATTCCACCGCCTTTGAATCCCAGCGGATTGCCGGCTGCGGAGGATGCCGCTGCCGGGCAATCTGGGCCGAAAGCCCGTGCCATAGGAAAGCCTCGACGACCCGCTACGAGTCGCCGTGACATGCTCAGACGAGGGCTGCGCCAGGCGGTTACCACACGGCAATATGGGAGTCCGCCCGCGGTTCAGTGCCTGCGCAGAGCACCCCGCTGACCGGGTCGCGCAGGATGATTTGCCCACGCCCGTAGTCGGTCAGGTCGCTGGCGATCTGCACGTGATGCCCACGCCGGGCCAGGGCATTGGCCAGGTCACGGGAGGCGCCCTGCTCGATGCCGACCTTCATGTCGCCCAGCCATTGCCAGCGTGGCGCATCCAGCGCGGCCTGGGGGTTGAGGCCGAAGTCCACCAGGTTCATCACCATCTGCACGTGGCCCTGGGGCTGCATATAGCCGCCCATCACGCCGAACGGGCCAAGGGCTTGGCCGTCCTTGGTGAGGAAGCCGGGGATGATGGTGTGGAAGGTTTTCTTGCCCGCGGCCAGGCAGTTGGCATGGGCCGGGTCGAGGCTGAATTCCTGCCCACGGTTCTGCAGCGCAATGCCACTGTCGGGCAGCACCACGCCGGAGCCGAAGCCGTGGTAGTTGCTCTGGATGAACGAGACCATATTGCCTTCAGCGTCCGCCGTGGCCAGGTACACCGTGCCGCTGGCGTGCGGGTCACCGGGTTTGGGCGGCTGTGCCTGTTCGCCGATCTGCGCGCGGCGGCGCGCGCTGTAGTCGTCGCTGAGCAGGTCGGCGACTGCCACGCGCATATGCAGAGGGTCGGTGATGTAGTGCAGGCCGTCGCTGTAGGCGAGCTTCATCGCCTCGAGCTGGCGGTGCCAGGTCTGTTGGCTGTCGCGGTGATCAAAGGTGAAGCCTTCGAGGATTTTCAGCGCCATCAGCGCCACCATGCCCTGGCCGCTCGGTGGGATTTCCCACACGTCCACGCCACGGTAGTTGATGTGGATCGGGTCCACCCACTGCGCGCGGTAATCCTTGAGATCACTGGCGCGCAAGTAGCCACCGCTGGCCCGCGAATGGGCATCCAGGCGTGCGGCCAGGGCGCCGCGATACAGGCTTTCGCAACGGCTGGTGGCGAGTTCTTCCAGGGTGCGCGCCTGGGCCGGGTTGCGGAAGATCTCCCCTGCCCGAGGCGCGCGGCCGTCGATCAGGAAGGTATCGAACCAGGCGTCCAGCACCGGGTCGCGATGGGGGGTGAATTCATCCAGCGCGATCTGCCATTGATGGGCAACCACCGGCGACAGCGGGAAACCATCACGCGCCAGGCTGATGGCCGGTTGCAGCAGCTCGGCAAACGGCAGCTTGCCGAAGCGTTGCGACAGCTCCGCCCAGGCCGACGGGCAGCCGGGCACGGTGACCGGGGTCCAGCCGTACAGCGGCATCCGATCGTGCCCCGCGGCCTTGACCGCGTCGATACTCAAGGCGGCCGGCGCGTGGCCGTTGCCGTTCAGGCCGTGCAACTGGCCCTTGCACCACACCAAGGCAAAGGCATCGCCGCCCAGGCCGCAGCCGGTGGGCTCCACCACCGTGAGCGCCGCCGCCGTGGCAATCGCCGCGTCGATGGCATTGCCGCCCTTTTGCATGATCTCGATACCCGCCTGGGCGGCCAGGGGCTGGGATGCGGCGACCATACCGCGACGCGCGAACACGCACTGGCGTTGCGATGGATAGGGGTACTCGTGAGCAGAAAATTTCAACATAGCAAAGGCTCTTCGATTTATTGGCCGGATTTGATCCGGTTCCATTCCCGGGTCATCAGGCGCTGGATGTTTTCCGGCAGGTCGGCGGAGACAAAGGTGTGGCTGATGACGTCATCGCCGGGGTAGATCCCCGGGTTACCGCTGACCTTGGGGTCCATCAGCGGCGTGGCGTCCTTGTTCGGGTTGGCGTAGCCGACGTAGTCGCTGATCGGCGCGATCACGTCGGGACGCAGCAGGTAGTTGATCAGGGCGTGGGCATTGGCTGTGTTACCGGCGTCCTTGGGAATCGCCAGCATGTCGAACCACAGGTTCACGCCTTCCTTGGGCATCAGGTAGCGGATGTCGATGTTTTTACCGGCGTCCTTGGCCCGGCTCTGAGCCTGCATCACGTCGCCGGAATAACCGACGGCCACGCAGATATCGCCGTTGGCCAGGTCAGCGGTGTATTTCGACGAGTTGAAGTAGGTCACCGACGGCCGCAGCGCCATCAGGCGTTTGGAGGCTTGCTTGTAGTCGTCGGGCTTGACGCTGTTGGGGTCCAGGCCCAGGTAGAGCATGACCTGGGGAATGATCTTCACCGGCGCATCGAGGAAGGCCACGCCGCAACTTTTCAGCTTGGCCAGGTTGCCAGGCTCGAAGACCATCGACCACGAGTCCAGCACCACGTCCTTGCCCAGCACGGCGCGCACTTTTTCTGCGTTGTAGCCGATGCCCACGGTGCCCCACATATACGGCACGGCGTAGCGGTTGCCGGGGTCGGCGGCTTCCAGGCGTTGCATCAGGCGCGGGTCGAGGTGCTTCCAGTTATCCAGCAGCGCGCGTTGCAGCGGCTGGTAGGCGCCGGCGCGAATCTGCTTGGACAGGAACTGGCTGGACGGCACGACCACGTCATACCCCGAGTGCCCGGAAAGCAACTTGGCTTCGAGCATTTCGTTGGTGTCGAAAATGTCGTACTGCACCTTGATGCCGCTGTCTTTCTCGAAGTTCTTCACGGTGTCGGGCCCGATGTAATCGGACCAGTTATAGACCTTCACCACCGACTCGGCAGCCTGGGTCACGGGGACAAGGGCGGCACAGCACAGAGCAGCAAACAAACGCGATAAACGCATGGTGATTTTCCTTGCAAGGGTCATAACACGCGGCTGAGAAAGGCCCGGGTACGCGGGTGGCTGGGGTGGCTGAAAATCTGCTCCGGCGGGCCTTGCTCGATGAGTTCTCCCTGATCGAGCACCACCACACGGTCGGCCACTTCACGGGCAAAGCCCATTTCATGGGTGACCACCACCATGGTCATGCCCTCTTCGGCCAGCGTCTTCATGACCTGCAGGACTTCGCCGACGGTTTCCGGGTCGAGCGCGCTGGTGGGTTCGTCGAACAACATGGCCTGGGGTTTCATTGCCAGGGCACGGGCAATCGCGACCCGTTGCTGCTGACCACCGGAAAGCATCGATGGGTAATGGCTGGCCTTGTCCGCCAGCCCGACCCGTGCCAGCAAGCCATGGGCCTGTTCCAGCGCCTCGGCACGCGGTACGCCGAGCACCTGGATCGGGGCTTCGATGATGTTTTCCAGGGCAGTCATATGGGGGAACAGGTTGAAGCGCTGGAACACCATACCGATGTCGCGACGTTGCCGGGCAATGTTGCGCTCCGAATCGCGCACCAGGCTGCCGTCGCTGCGCTCGCGATAACCCATGGCGCGGCCGTTGACGCGGATGCGTCCAGCCTGGATGTCTTCCAGCAGGTTGATGCAGCGGATAAAAGTGGTCTTGCCGGAACCGGAGGCGCCAATCAGCACCACCACCTCGCCGCGTCGCACCTGCAGCGAAATCCCCTTGAGAATCTGCAGCGTGCCAAACGATTTGTGGATATCCAGGGCTTCGATGATCAGTTCTTCACTTTGGTGCGCCATGGTTAACGTCCCCTCAGCAATTTCAAGGTGCTGCGGCCGAACATGCGGCTGGATGCCGGCGGCGGTGCGGCAGGCCGATCGGACTGGCTGAAACGCGTCTCCAGCCAGCGCTGGAAAAAGCCCCACAGGGTCGTCAGCGTCAAGAAGTAGAGCGCGACCACCAGGTACAGCTCGAATACGCGAAAGGTCGCCGAGGTGATCATCTGGGTGCTGAGCAGCAACTCTTGCACGCCAATCACGCTGACCAGGGTGGTGTTCTTGAGCATCACATTGAACTCGTTGCCCAGCGGCGGCACGATCACCCGGAACGCCTGAGGCAACACGATGCGGCGCATCAGCTTGGCGAACGGCATGCCCAGGGAGCGCCCGGCTTCATACTGGCCCTTGTCCACCGCACCGATGCCGGCGCGGATGATCTCGGCCATGTACGCCCCTTCATTGAGACCCAGGGCAATGATCGCCGCCTGGATATTGCCGGGCACGACCAGGCCGAACAGCGCAATGTCCTCAAAGCGGAAGATGCCGCCCGCCGCCAAGGCCGTGTAGAGAAAGACGATCTGCACCAGCAACGGCGTACCGCGCATCAACCACACATAAAAACGCACCGGCAGGTGCAACAGCGGGTTTTTCGACAAGCGCAGCAGCGCGGCCGCCAGCCCCAGGACACAACCGAGCGCCATCGCCAGCACGCTGATCAGGCAGGTCAGCCAGAGCCCGGTGAGGTACACCCCGCTCGGCTGCAACAGGTACTGCCAGAACACATCCCAATTGAAATTCATCGCTGGCAAACCTCAGTCGAGTGTGTCGCTGCTGACATGCCATTTGTTCAGCAATTGCCCATAGCTGCCGTCACTGCGCATATCACTGATCACCTGCTGAACGGCGGCGGTCAGTTGCGGGTCGTCCTTGCGAATCCCCAGGCCGGTGAGGATGCGACTGAAAGCCGGCACGCCTTCCTGGAACAGCTCCGGCGCCATCGCCGCGTAGTAACCGGCGGTCTCCACGGTGGTGCCGTAGGCGTCGACCTGGTTGATGCGCAGCGCCTGGAATGCATCGGTGTCGGTGTTGTAGACCACCAGCTTCATCGGTGGCTTGCCGGCCTTGGCCAGGCTTTCATTCTGGGTATCGAGCAGGGTCTTGATGGTGGAGCCGTTGAGCACGGCCACCTTGTGCCCGGACAAGTCATCCAGCGCCTTGATGCCCTTGGGGTTGCCCTTGGGGACCACCACCGACTGGCTGGAATACATGTAATTGACGATGTCGATGACCTGCCGCCGCTCAGGCTTGTCGAACAGCTGGTCGACGATCATGTCGCACTGCTGGGCGAGCAGCGCCGGGACCAGCCCGGAGAACGGAATCACCCGCCACTGCACCGGCTTGTCACCCAGGCGCTTGGCAATTTCCAGGCCCAGGTCGACGGTGAGCCCGCGCGGTTTCTGGTTTTCGTCGAAGGACACCAGGGGCGGTGAATCCATCCCCGAGCAATACGTGAGCTTATCGACTTTCTGCAGGCGCTCCGGCACCTGGGGCGCGGCAAACGCCCCTTGCGTGCAGAGACCCAGGGTTACAGCCACCAGCAAGGCGCGGCGTTTATGCATGACCAGACACTCCAGTTCGTTGAACAACGGGGGCAGGACTCAATGTCAAAACACAGTCGGGCTTGGGCCCGCTTCTATTTTTCCGATTGCAGGAATTGAATCAGCGCCGGCACGGTGCCTTCGATGTGTTCGCGCACCACCGCTTCGGCACGGGCGGCATCCCCGGCACGAATGGCATCGAGGATCACCGCGTGCTCCTGGCGTGCGCTGAGCGGTTTGTCACCGTGCTGCAACCACAACCGCATGGGCGCCTCGACCAGCGAGTACAGCGCCGAGATCTGCTTCATCAAGCGCGGACGCCCGCTGAGGCTGCAGAGCAATTCATGGAAGGCACGGTGGCGGCTGACCCACTCGGCGCTGTCGTCGCGGTAATCGTCCATCTCGTCCAGCAGGCGCTCCAGCGCCGCCAGTTGGCGTTCGCCGATACGGCTGGTGGCAACGCGCACCGCCAAGCCTTCGAGGGCGCTGCGCATTTCAAACACTTCGTGCAATTCATCGATATCCACGCCGCTGACGACCGCGCCACGGTTGGGCCGCAGGGTCACCAGGCCCTGCGCGTCCAGGCGGCGAAAAGCCTCGCGTACCGGCATGCGGCTCATCCCGAGCTCGGTGGCAATGTCCTCTGCAATCAGGCGATCACCCTTGCGATAACGGCCGTTGCAAATGGCATTGAGCAGAAAACTGTAGGCCTCCTCCTCGGCGGTGAGGGGCTGGCGGTCAACGTAAGCGGAGGCAAATTGCATCGGACAGCACCTTTTGAATTTTTGTATCCAATTATCCACGAATACAAAAAAAGCAGGATGCGTGCCAATTCTCAGGTTACGCGTCAAGTGATTGATTCGGCAGCAATCGCCAGAAAACCCGCGTCAGCCTGGCGCATGGGGTCAAGGCGCGGTGCTACCAAATAGCTCAAGGGGTGCGCCGTTAATGGGCACAACTGCAAGCGCAGTAACACTCGAGTCGCAGCAGCGGCGCCGTTGCTGCGCGTCGTGAGTCCGGGTGGTGTCGGGACCGCGGCCAACTCGCCCCGCGCGTCCCGCGTACCGGCCCCCGTCAAAAATCGACGGTAGCCGAGAGTTGCAAAGTGCGCGGATACCCTGGCGAAAATGCACCATAGGAGGCCACGCCAGACCAATACTCACGGTCGAATACGTTCTGTACCGTGGCGCGGAAAGTCGTCGGCCGCCCTTCGATTTTGGTGGCATAGCGCGCGCCTGCATCAATACGGGTCCAGGCATCCAGCTTTTGGGTGTTGGCCTGGTTGACGTACTGGCTGTCGGTATAGATCGCACCGCCGGTGAGGGTAAAACCTTCCAGCCACGGGGTGTCATATTCTGCCCATAGGTTGGCCTGGATATCCGGCACTCCCACCGGTTTATTGCCGCGGTTGGCGGCAGTGGCCGAATCCGTCAACTCACCCTCCAGGAAGGTCACACCGCCCATCAAGCGCGTGCCCGGCGCCACCTCACCGAACACGCTCAGCTCGACGCCACGGTTACGCTGTTCTGCCTGTACCGAGAACAGATTGTTAGCGCCTACCTCGCCGCTGGGCTTTTCTATCTGGAACAGTGCCAGGGTGGTCATGAAGGTAGCGTGCTCGTACTTCACGCCAATCTCGTGCTGCTTGGACTTATAGGGTGCGAAGGTTTCCCCGGAGTTGTCCGCCGTGCCTGGGGCAATGTCGCCTTTGCTCAAGCCTTCCACGTAGTTGTAGTAGAAAGACACATCGTCCCACGGCTTGACCACCACGCCGACCAAAGGCGTAGTGGCATTGTCTTTATAGCGGGAGCTGACGGCGCCGGCAGCATTGTAGTTGCGCGACTCGATGTATTGTCGGCGCACGCCCAAGGTCAGTTGGAAGCGATCATCCAGAAAGCCCAGGGTGTCGGTCAGCGCCACGCCGGACAACTCCGACTCGGAGATGCGCAGCACCTTCGGGGTGCTGATGTACTGCTTGGGTGTGTCCACCGGATGGTAAATATTCGAGCGAATGTCCGTGCCGTTAGTGATGCCCCGCGAGAGTTCATCCTGGTAACGGGTGGCCATCAACGTGGTGATATGGGTCACCGGGCCCGTGGCAAACAGCCCGCGGATCCCCATATCCGCGGTGGAACGATCAACATTGAATTTGTAGTAGCCAGGTATATTACTGGTGTCGCCGGCATCATTGAGGATACGTGGCACTTGGTCGGACATGCGTTTCACATCCGAGCGCCCCCCACCCGCATGGGCGAACACCGTGAGTGAATCGCTCAGGTCATATTCACCGCCCAGCAAAGCCGACTGCTCCTGGGTGTCTGACCAACCCCACTTTTGCGGCAGGCTTGTACGGCCGTCTGGGGCCGAAGGCACCTGCACACCGGGTGCGACGGTGAAGGGGCGCGAGGCGCCTTCAAAGCTCTCTTTCTGGCTGATGTAGTCGAGATTCAGGCGCAACCGCTCACCGCGGTAATCCAGGGCAATCGCACCGATCCCTACGTCGCGACTCTGGTTGTCAACGGCCGTATCCCCGCCTTGAAGGCTGCCGTTGAAACGTACGCCAAACTGGTTTTCTTCACCAAACCGGCGACTGATATCCAAGTGCCCGCCCACTTGGGAGTCCGAGGCGTAACTGCCGGTAAAACGAGTCAGGTCCTCCTCCAGCGGCCGCTTAGGCACGATATTGATGACACCACCAACCCCACTGTTGGGAGAGATGCCATACATCAAGGCGCCCGGCCCCTTGAGCACTTCGATGCGCTCGGCGTATTCGGTAAACGCCCGATAGTTAGGCGCTACGCCATAAACGCCGTCGTAGGCCAGTTCACCCAAGTTGCCTTCGCCGATGGCAAAGCCGCGAATGAAGAACGAGTCGACGATCCCGCCTGTCTGCCCCGTCGAGCGCACCGAGGGGTCGCGCTCCAGGGCATCGGCAGCGGTCACGGTTTGCAGGTCAGCGAGGGTTTTGGCGGTGTAGCTGGTGACGTTGAAAGGCGTGTCCATCACGTCTTTGTTACCCATCATGCCCAGGCGTGCACCACGCGCCACCTGCCCGCCGGCGAGCACCTCGGGCAACGCTGTCGGGCCGTTGTAGCGGCCGTCGATCGTGGTGGTGTCGAGGGTCAGGGGGGGCGTATCGGCCTCCGTGGCGACAGGCGCTTGCGTCTCAGCCCAGGCATTGGCGCCCGCGGCGACCATGACGAAATTCAACAGGGCGGTCCGAATGGCAAGGGTTAACACGCGTTCACCGCTGGGTCGACTGACAACAGGCATGACAAGAGGATCCTTTCAACGAGGGAAATAGGAATTACTCTTAATGCCAGTCGACATGGGAAAAAGTATCATCCCGACCTGTTTTTTTTGAAAACCCAGCGAACGCAGCCTGCTGATCCGCAATGTTGGCGATAGCCGAACATGCGCTCCGCTACTGCAAGAGCGCGGTTACACCTGACAACCGCCTGTGCGGCCTGGCATCCTCCTCGCGGTACATGTCGACGCTATCGCGCCGCTGCACATGCATTGGATGCAGGACGCCAACTACCGTTGACAACCCCCCCTGACTAACCCGTTCGCAGCTGTTCAACCACCGAGGCCGTCTCATGTCCCAAACCGGTGTTATCCAGGGTTCGAGTGTGAGAATCCTCATTTATCTTCTGTTCGCGATCCAACTGGTCTCCATGGGCGCGATGGAAATGAGCGGGCCGTTCTGGCCCGTGCACCTGCGTGGGCTGGCCTCTTCGGAGTCGGTGTTCAGCTTCGCCAGCATCGCCGTGTACGTCGGGCCGATGCTGGGCATCATGGTGACCAGTGCGTTCTGGGGGCGTATCGGTGATCGACACGGGCATAAATTGATGATGATCCGCGCACTCGCAGGGTTGTCCTTGACCCAGCTCGGGTTGGCGTTTTC
This sequence comes from Pseudomonas gorinensis, assembly GCF_042015035.1. Classification (NCBI taxonomy): domain Bacteria; kingdom Pseudomonadati; phylum Pseudomonadota; class Gammaproteobacteria; order Pseudomonadales; family Pseudomonadaceae; genus Pseudomonas; species Pseudomonas gorinensis. The sequence continues at coordinate 2,756,552 of NZ_CP167125.1, read as the reverse complement.
CACTGATATCTGGGTCATCTTGGTCCTGCGTTTCCTGCAAGGTGCGTTTGCCGGCTATATCGCCCCTGCGCAAGCGTATGGGGTCAGTATCGAAGCGCCGTCACGGCGGGCCCGGCTGTTTGCGATTTTGCAGATATCGACGAATGTCGGCTCACTGCTGGGCGCGGTCGTTGGCGGCTTGATCCTCGATTACGCGACGTTCTTCTGGATCAATATCGTCGCCTCTGCACTCTGTGCCGTGTGTACCCTGATAGCCGCCGTGACCTTGCCGAACGTTCCCCCAGTGCCCAAAAAACCGGCGGCGACTTCCGCCCCGCCTGCCTCGGGCACCAGCAGGGTATGGCGCGACTTTCCGCAGTTGTCTCTGCTGTGCGTCATGGGGATTCTGCTGCTGGCGCGCATGCTGCCCCAGACCTCGTTCTCGCTGTATGTCAGCGCGACATTCGAGGTCAGTCACTCAGTGGTTGGCCTGTGCTATGGCTTGCTGGCACTGGGCTTCATCCTCTCGGCGAGCGCCTGGTCGCGCTACTTTGAGCACCGGTCTCAAGCACAAACGCTACAGCGCATCACCTACATCGTCGTCGGTTGTATCGGGTTAACCGCCGTGGCGGGATTTACGCGCAATCCCGGCATATTTGTCGTCGCCTACTTTGTTTGGGGGGTACTGCTGGGCGCGACCACCCCCGTGCTGATGGCGTTGATCTCGAAAACCGCCGACAGCTCGCGCCAAGGCTACGTATTGGGTATCGCCCAAAGTACCGCGCAATTCGCTTCGATTGCCGGCATCTCCATCGGTGGCTTGCTCAACCAGGTCTACGGCCTGCAATACACCTATCTTTTCGTGTGCCTGGCCTATGCGGTAGCGCTGATGCCGATGCTGGCGTTGCGGTACAGATCGGCGGCCACGCGCTCCAGCCGTGTTGCAGACAGCAACTGAACAAGGAACTGCATGCGTGCCGACACACCCGCTGTCGAACACCTGATCCATTTCAACAACACCGGCGCGGCGCTGATGCGTGACGCTTCACGCTACAGCACCGAAGCTGAAATCGATGGGTTGATTGACGCCTTGACGCGCCTGCCATGCGCCGGATTGACCGAAGATGATCGCGCTTGCGTTCCAGTCGCTTAGTCAACTAGCATTGGGAATACTTCTCAATAACATAAAACCTGCCGCCATGAGCGAAACCCTCTCCGCGAACCACCCCAACCGTCTGCGCGCAATCGAGGCCCTGTACAGCGGGCACCACGGCTGGCTGTATGCCACGCTGAAGAGAAAGCTGGGTAACGCCATGGATGCGGCGGATTTGGCGCAGGACACCTTCACCCGGATCCTGGCATCACAGGTCACGGTGATTGACCAGCCACGGGCGTACTTGAGCTGCGTGGCCAAGGGTATCCTGATCAACTGGTACCAGCGCAAGGCACTGGAACGCGCCTACCTGGAGGCACTGGCGAACGTGCCCGCCCACGAAGCGCCGTCGCCCGAGACGCACTTTCTGGTGCTGGAAACCCTGCACGAAATCGACGCCATGCTCGATACCCTGGCGCCGCAGGTCAAACGCGCATTCCTGCTGTCGCAGATCAACGGCCTCAAGTACGACGACATCGCCGAGCAACTGGGTGTATCGCTGATCACCGTCAAGCGCTACATGAAACAGGCTTTCGTACAATGCCTGATGCTGGTGGAGTGAATGCTCGGTCTGCGCAAGGAGCCGCCGCTGGACCCGCAGGTACTCGAAGAAGCCGCCGAGTGGCTGATGCGCTTGAGCGAGCGCGAACTGACGGACCACGAACGCGCCGAATGGGAACGCTGGAAGATCAGCACCCCCGAGCGTAACCGCGCGTGGTCACGGGCAACATTGCTGCAGAGCAAGTTCGGCGGTTTACCACCCTCCCTGGCGATGTCGGCCCTCGATCGACCGAACAGCCCGGAACGCCGCGCCCTGCTGGGCAAACTGGCGCTCCTGTTGGCGGTGGTGCCGGTGAGTTGGGGCGGTTGGAAGCTGGCACAATCGCAGCAATGGTCAGCGGGCTACCGCACCGATGTTGGCCAGCGTCGCGAACTTACCCTGGCCGATGGTTCGCACCTCACCCTGAACACCGATACCGCCATCGACGTCGTGTTCGACGACCGCCAACGGCTTATTCACTTGCGCGAAGGCGAAATCCTGGTGCAAACCGCGGTCGACACGCCCCCCCTGCCCCGGCCGTTCCTGATCAGCACCCGCCAAGGCCGCATGCAAGCCCTGGGCACGCGCTTTACTGTACGTGAGTCAAGCCCGCGCACTCACCTGGCGGTACTCGATGGCGCGGTAAAAGTGACGCTGGCCGATAACAGCCAGGCGGCCCCGCTGATCGTCAATGCCGGGCAGCGTACCGACTTTTCCGCGCAGACGTTTGGTTCGCTGACGCAGGCTGACCGCTACGCCGGTTCATGGGCCCAAGGCATGTTGATGGCCGACAGGATGCGCCTGGCCGACTTCGTCGCTGAACTGGCGCGCTACCGCCGAGGCTTCATACGCTGCGATCCGGCCATTGCCGACCTGCGCGTTTCCGGCGCTTTCCCGATCAGCGATACCGATCGCACCTTGAATATGCTGGTGCAGACTTACCCCGTGCTGGTGACCGGGCATTTGCGCGGTTATTGGGTGACCTTGTCTCCCGCCTGACCGTGCGCAAAATAAACGGTGGCCGGGTGATACTTTTTCCACTCTCGGCTGGCAAAGGTAGGAACAGCCTTTTTCTCTTGTCCTTTGGGTCATCCTTTCATGCTCGTAGCACGGCCCCTGCGTCCGGCCCGTCCGTTCAAACCCATGGTCCACGGCGCAGTACTCAGCGTGCTGCTGGCCTGGTCCGTGTGCGCGCTGGCTTCAGCGGCGGTGCCGGTGCAATTGGATTCGGTCGCGGTGCGTGCTTACCACATTGCCCCAGGCCCGCTCGGTGCAACGCTCTCGAACTTTGCCGTGGACGCCGGCATTGCCCTGTCATTCGAACCGTCGATCACGCAAGGCCTGACCAGCCCTGAGCTGAGCGGCACCTATTCGACACAGGCAGCCGTCACCCGCCTGCTGGACGGCAGTGGCCTGGCGATGGTGTTGCGCAGCGACGGCAGCTACACCCTGGTCCAACGCACGGTCACGTTGTCGGCCACCACCGTGACGGCCCCGGAAAAACCCGGCAGCAGCAGCCTGCCACCCGTGTACTCGGGTGGCCAGGTGGCCACCGGCGGGCGCCTCGGCTTACTCGGCAATACGGACGTGATGGACGCCCCCTTCAGCGTCAGCACCTATACCGCAGCCCTGATAAAGGACCAGCAAGCAACAACCGTGGGTGATGTGCTCGAACGCGACTCCTCGGTTCGCGCTACCGGCCAGGCAGGCGGGATTGTCGACTCCTTCTTCATCCGTGGTTTTCCAGTGGGCGAAGGCAACCTCGGCGAACTCGCGTTCGATGGGGTGTACGGCGTGGCCTCCAATTACCGCGTATTTACCGACTACGCCGAGCGCATCGAGGTGGTCAAGGGCCCCGGCGCCCTGCTCTACGGCATGTCGCCCAACAGCGCTGTCGGCGGCGTCATCAACGTAGTGCCCAAGCGTTCCCTGGACGAGGACCTGACGCGAGTGACCGCCAGTTACGCCCAGGACTTTCAACTCGGCACTCACCTCGACGTGAGCCGGCGGTTTGGCGAAGATCGACGATTCGGGGTGCGCGTCAATGGGCGTCTACAAGCAGGTGATACCGCGATCGATGAGCAATCGCGGGATGTCGGGGTCGGTGCCATCGCCTTGGATTACCAGGGTGATCGCCTGCGTACCACCTTGGACCTGATCACCCAAAAGGAACAATTCGACGCGGCCTCACGCCCGTTCCTGATTGCAGACGGTGTGCCGATTCCCCCTGCCGCCAACGGGCGTACCAACGTGAGCCAGGCGTGGGGCTGGTCGAAAACCCTGGATGAATCGGCACTGCTGGGCGGCGAATATGACCTCAGCGACGCACTGACCCTGTTCGGCCATGCCGGCGGTGGGAAGTCTGATGTGGCACGCCTGTCCGACCAGACCCCGACCATCATCAACAGCGCCGGCGACACCTCGTCGACGCCCGGCTACTACAAGTTCAAGGTACGACGCTACACGGTCGACGTCGGTGCCCGACTGCGTTTCGACACTGGGCCGATCAGCCACAGCAGCACGCTGCAAGTCACCCGCTACCGCGATGAATTGTCGCGCGGCATCATTTCCAGCACGCCCATCCTGTCGAACATTTACCAGCCGATCGAGCGCCCCAAGGTTGACATCGCAACGCCAGCGACGCCGAAAGTCTCGGCAACCGAATTGTCCGGGGTGGCTGTTGCCGACACCTTGTCGATACTCGACCAACGCGTCCAAGTCACTGCGGGCCTGCGCAAGCAGAGCATTCGCTCCAACAACTACAACACCGCCGGCGCCGTAACCACCGCTTACGACGACGGCAAGACTACGCCGCTGTTCGGGCTGGTTGTACGGCCCTGGGAGCGGGTGTCGTTCTATTACAACTACCTCGAAGGCTTGAGCAAGGGCGATATCGCCCCGGCCACGGCCTCGAACGCAGGCCAGGTCTTTGCCCCCTACGTCTCACGCCAGCATGAAGTCGGGGTCAAACTCGACTACGGCACGGTCATGTCCACCCTTGCGTTGTTCCAGATTACGAAACCTAGCGGCGAGCTGTCAGGCGGTGCCTTTTCGGTCCAAGGCGAACAGCGCAATCGTGGACTGGAACTGAATGTCTCCGGCGAGGCCGGCCCAGGTACGCGCCTGCTCGGCGGCGTGACCCTGCTGGACGCACAACTGACCGAAACAGGCGTGGCGGCCAACAGAGGCAACAAGCCGATTGGCGTGCCCAATGTCCAGGCCAACCTCTGGGCCGAATGGGATGTGCCGCAGGTCGAGGGGCTGACGCTGACCAGCGGAGCCTTGTACACCGCCAGCCAATACGTGGACCAGGCCAACACGCAGGCGCTGGATCCGTGGACACGCTTCGACGTCGGTGCGCGCTACAGCACCCGCATCGCCCAGCGCCCGACGATATTGCGCGTCACCGTCCAGAACGTGTTCGACCGCGAGTATTGGTCGGGCGTGGCCTCCTATGGCGCGTTCTCTCAAGGTTCACCACGTACCGTTCTACTGTCGACCTCGGTCGATTTCTGAAACCTTCGGTGCCGTTCGGCAAGTTGAATCGCCCCCCGGCCCGGCCACAGCAAAGGCTCTAACCATGGGTACCATTGTTCGACGCAGCTACGCCATTGCCGCGCTGTTATTCGCTGGATTGGCAGGCTGGTCACTGGCTTCAACAGCGGCCGAGCCGGATACAGCGCGCAGCACCGTCACCGATTTGCTCGGGCGCGAGGTCAAGGTGCACCTGCCGGTCAGGCGAGTCATTCTCGGTGAGGGCCGCCAGTTGTACCTGGTCGCCGCGTTGGATACGCAAAACCCCATTGAACGCATCGTCGGCTGGCGCAAGGATTTGATCCAGTCCGACCCTGACACCTATGGCGCTTATCTGCGTAAGTTTCCCGCCATCGCCAAAATCCCCACGTTTGGCGGTTTCGAAGAGGGTACCTTCGACATCGAGCAGGCCATCTCCCTGCATCCCGATGTGATCATCCTCAACATCGAGGCCCAGCACGCCACCGAGGATGCCCGCTACATCGAGAAACTCGACGCCTTGGGGATTCCCGTGGTGTACGTCGACTTTCGCAACCACCCCATGCAGAACACCGAGCCCACCATGCGCCTGTTCGGCCAGCTATTTGGCAAAGAAGCGCGCGCCGAAGCGTTCATCGATTTTCGCAACCAGCAGATCCGCCGCGTCACCGACGTCATCAAAGCGCAGCACCCTTCGCGCCCGCGCGTGTTCATCGAGCGCATAGGCGGCTACACCGAAGATTGTTGCCTGAGTTTCGGCAATGAAAACTTTGGTCTTTTCGTCGACATGGCCGGCGGTGACAACATTGCCAGGAACATCATCCCCAGCACCTTCGGCCAGTTGAACCCCGAGCAGGTGATCGTCGCCAACCCGCAACACGTGGTGGTCACCAGCGCGAATTGGGAAGCCTTTGCTCCCGGTGGCCGTTGGGTCGGTGTCGGCCCCGGTGCCGACATGGCACAAGCCCGGCGCAAGCTGGCGTGGTATACCCAGCGTCCGGCCTATGCCGGGATCAAGGCGCAGGATGACCAGGCATTCCACGCCATCTGGCATCAGTTCTACAACAGCCCTTATCAATTTGTGGCCATCCAGCAATTGGCCAAATGGTTTCATCCGACACTGTTTACCGACCTGGACCCTGACGCTTCGTTTCGCGAGTTGCACGAGCGATTCCTGCCAGTGCCCTATGAGCCGGGTTACTTCGTGAGCCTCAAGCCATGACGGCGGTGATCCAGCGCGACACCTACAGGCGCCTGGTCCTGCGCAAACGCCTGATCCTCGGCGCCCTGGCCCTGCTGTTGATGGGCAGCGTGCTACTCGACCTGGCCCTGGGCCCGGCGAGCTACAGCTTCAGCGACGTCCTGGGCGCGCTGATCGCGCCGGACAGTGCCCCCGCGCAGATTCGCGTAGTGATGTGGGATATCCGCCTGCCGATCGCCCTGATGGCGGTGGCGGTGGGCGCGGCGTTGTCATTGGCCGGGGCCCAGATGCAGACCATCCTCAACAACCCGCTGGCCAGCCCCTTCACCCTGGGCATTTCTGCCGCCGCCAGTTTTGGCGCGGCCATGGGGCTGGCGTTTGGTGTGGCACTGTTTCCATTGGCCGCGCAGTACATGGTGCCGCTGAACGCGTTCATCATGGCCATGCTCTCGGCGTTGCTGATTCACTTCCTGAGCATGCGTCGCGGGGTCACCGCGGAAACCATCGTGCTGCTGGGTATCGCCCTGGTGTTCACGTTTAACGCGTTATTGGCCCTGGTGCAGTTTTTCGCCACCGAACAAGCCGTGGCAGCCGTGGTGTTCTGGACCATGGGCAGCTTGACCAAAGCCACCTGGCCGAAACTTGGGGTGATCTGCCTGGTGATCGTGATCACCCTGCCGATCTTTGCCAAACGCGCCTGGGCCCTGACCGCGCTGCGACTGGGCGACGATAAGGCCGCCAGTTTCGGGATCAATGTACGCAGCCTGCGCTTTCAAACGTTGATCATGGTCAGCCTGCTCGCCTCGTTCCCCGTGGCCTTTGTTGGCACCATCGGCTTTATCGGGCTGGTCGGCCCGCATATTGCGCGGATGTTGATCGGCGAGGATCAGCGCTTCTTCCTGCCGGCCTCACTGCTGACCGGCGCACTGATTCTGTCCGCCAGTTCGGTGGTGAGCAAAACCCTGATCCCGGGCGCGATCTTCCCGATCGGGGTCGTCACGTCATTGATCGGCGTGCCGTTCTTCATATCTCTGATCCTCAGCGGGAAGAAAAACGCATGGTGAAGATTCAGTTGCAAGACCTGGGTGCCCGCTATGGCCAGCGCACGATTATCCGTGGCGTTACCACTGCCGCGTTCACCGGCGGCCAGGTGGTCGCGGTGGTGGGGCCCAATGCGGCGGGCAAGTCCACCCTGTTCAAACGCATGGCCGGGCTGATCGACGGGCCTGGCCAGGTGATCCTGCAGGACTCGAAAAAGGGCCAGCAAGGCATCTGCTACATGCCCCAGGGCTTGAATGCCAGTGCGCGGTTGACGGTCTACGAATCGGTGCTCCTGGCCCGCAAGCAACTGTCGCCGCAATGGACCGTCCACGATGACGAGCTGAAGCGGGTGGACGAGATGCTCGACGCCCTTGGCATCAGCGACTTGTCCTTCCGCAACCTGGGCGAACTCAGCGGCGGCCAGCAGCAACTGGTGTCCATCGCCCAGACATTGGTGCGCGAACCGGAAATCCTGTTGATGGACGAACCCACCAGCGCCCTCGATATGCATCGCCAGGTGCAAGTGCTGAAATTCATGGGCGCCTTGGCCCGTAAACAGCAGGTCATTGTGTTTATCGCCCTGCATGACCTGAACCAGGCTTTGCACTTTGCCGATCAGGTATTGGTGATTGCCGACGGCACCGCCCAGGGCAGCGGCGCGAGTCATGAGGTGATCACCGAACGCATGCTACGCGAGGTGTACCAGGTTGAAGCGCGGATCGAGCAGTGCAGTCGGGGACAACGACATATTTTGATCGACGGTATTACGTGAAGGCGTACCCAACGCAAGCCACGGGTTCAGCCACGCACCTATCATCGACCAGCCAGATGCGCCGATTCAGTGTTCATCCCTTACTCTGCTGGGCATCAAGGGGGACATCGAGGATGAAGGTTGCGCCTTGCCCAGCCCCGTCGCTGCGCACGGTCAAGCTGCCACCCATTTCCTGCGCAGCGAGCGCGCAGCTGTGCAGGCCGAAACCGTGACCGTCCTGGCGCGTCGTGAAGCCATGGGAAAAGATGCGCACCAGATGCTCTGGCGTAATCCCGTTGCCGTTATCGGCCACCGTGATACGCAATACTGGCCCGTGCGCAACAGAGGCGTTGAACGTGATGGCCGGGCTGCGATCGATCACGCCGTCCAACGCCTGCTTGGCGTTTCTGATCAGGTTCATCAGGATCAGCAGCACCCGGTGCCGGTCCAGCGACAGCAGGGGCAAGTCGGCAATGTCCTTGACCACCGTCACCTCCTGACGCCCCCGTGCTCCGGCACTCATGCGCAAGGCGTCATCGATTAATTCCGAGATCGCGATTGTCTCGACGACACTGACGGCAACGGCATAGGACTGCTGGGCTGCGACAATGGTTTTGATGTGGTCAATGCCCTTGGTGAGTTGCCCGAGTTCTTCAATGATGCCCTGTTGTTCTGCCGTCACCACTGTCGCCAGCTTGAGCAGGTAGTCGGGCAGCATCTTCCCTTTGTTGTCTCGGGTGAGGAAATCGCTCAGGTCATGGACGTGTTCGTTCATCAGCTGAGCCACCTTGCCCAGGCCCTGGGCTTTGGAGTTGCGCATCTGACCGCTGACCAGCTCTGCCGATACGTTCACGCTGTTGAGGACATTGCCGACGTTGTGCAGCACCGTAGTGGCAATTTCGGCCATGCCCGCCTGACGGGATTTTGCGCTCAGTTCGGCTTGCACCTGGCTCATGCGCAGGGCCGCGCGTACGCGAGCCTTGAGCTCCAGCGGCGAGAAAGGTTTGGCGATATAGTCATCGGCGCCACTCTCCAGCCCGGAGACGCAGGCCTCGCTGCCGCCGCGGGCGGTCAACAGGATCACGGGCAGATGAGCGAAGCCGGCGCTGGCTTTGATTCTGGCGGTCAGGCCAAAGCCGTCGAGCTTGGGCATCATCACGTCCGAGAGAACGACATCGATGGGGCGACGCTGCAGTATTGCCCAGGCCTGTTCTCCATCGGCTGCGGTGGCGACAATGTAGTCGTCGCGCAAAAGTTCGTTGAGGTAGCTGAGCATTTCCGGGTTGTCGTCGACCACCAGTACTTTGGATCGCAAGGCGTGTTCCGGGTGGGGCTCGTCGTCTGCGACTTGCGTCGACGCCGGGTCGCCGCGACTGCCTTGGCGGCCGTCGTCGAAACGCAGGTAGCGCTGCTCGGTGGTGCTCGGTGCTGACCGCTCGTGCATCCTATTGCTGGCGTCGATCGGCACGATGCTTTGCTCGGCCCCCAGCGGAAGTCGCACAAAGAAGCATGAGCCGCGTCCAGGCTCGCTGTTGACGCCAACTTCGCCCCCCATCCGTTCGGCCAGATACTTGACCAGGGCCAGACCAATGCCTGTGCCGCTGTAATGGCGCGTGGCGGAATTGTCGATCTGGGAAAAACGCTGGAACAACAACGGCAGTTTGTCAGGCGCAATGCCAATCCCCGAGTCTTGCACCGCGAGTTCAAATCGCTCGCCATCAATCGGCGTCACGGCCACGTGCACGGTGCCGCCAGCGGGCGTGAACTTGATAGCATTGCTCACCAGGTTGAGCACGATCTTCTCGAAGTGTCGGGGGTCCAGGAACACCGTGCCGAGCGCGGCGTCGATGCTGCAGGTCAAGGTGCAGCCTTTGCCCTGCGCCACCAGCGCGGCATCCTCGGCCAGCACACCTACCGCCTTGTTCAAGTCAACGGACGTTGGAAACAACTCCACCTTGCCGGCTTCGGCCTTGGAAAAGTCGAGGATCTCATTCACCCGGCTCATCAAGCGCAGCGCATTGCGTTGGGCGCGCTCGACTTGCACACGCCAGTCCGCGGGCGGGGTGGTCACCGCTGAGAGCTGCTCCAGGGGGGCGAGAATCAGGGTCAGGGGGGTGCGCAGTTCGTGACTGACCGTGGCAACGAAATCGCTCTTGGCCCGGTTAGCCGTCTCGGCCTGGTTGCGCGCCTGAATGAGTTCGACGGCCTGCGCCTCCAACACCTCGGTCTGCCGGTGCAGCGTGTCGGTCCGTTCATCGACCATTCTCTCCAAAGAGGCCTGGACCTGCTGTCGTTCGGCTTCGGCCTCGGCCTCCAGCACCCGGATGCGCAAAGCATTCTCCTGGAACACCCGCACCGCACGGGTCATGATCCCAATCTCATCGCCGCGCCCGGCGCTGGCGATCTCGGCGCTCAGGTCACCGGCAGCGAGCCGGCGCATGACCGAGGCCAGGGCAACGATGGGCTGCGCAACAAACCGCGAGGTGCTCCAGGCGATGGCACCGGCCAGCAGGATGGCGACGGCGCCCGCGATGATCGTCGCGAGCATGCCGCGATCCTTGTGGACCAAGGCGTCTGAACGCGCTTGGCCAGCGAAGCGTGCAACCAACAGGCCTGCGCTGCGGGCCTCGTTGCGAACTTGGTCGCGCGCGTCACTCAAGGCGTTGCTCGCCTGATGGAACCTGGCGAATGCGGCCCGGTAGCCGGCGATCTGATCGCTGACCGTCTGGGGCGTAGCGTCGGTCTGCGGCCCTACCGATGAAGGGAGAACGCGCGCGAGACGGGAGAGTTCATCGAGGATGGCATCGACAGCGCTGGCGACCTCGGCCGAGGGTGCCAGGCGAAACGACAACGTCTGCGCCTCCAGGGTGGCCACACGCTCGGCGAAACGCTTGGACAATGCGGCCGCATTTTGCAGCAAACCGGTGGCGGCCTGAATGTCGCTGGCTTCGTGGGCAACGTGCTCCTCCACTTCACCCAGCATGACTTCGAGGCGTTCGGCCACATCCCCAACGGTGCCGAGATGCCGCAAAGCCTCGCCACCGCGAAGCTTGGGCGCCGCGCCAAGCTGCTCGACCGCCAGGCAGGCGTCAGCGACCGCCGTCGCCAACTGCCCCAGGGTCTCGACCTCCTGCGGCGCTCCCATCAACTCGCGCAATTGCTCGACCACGGGCGGCAATGCCGCGCAGGCGCTGCTCGCCGCAGTGGCGGCCGCCCCATCACCGGTCACCAGCACCTTGGCCACATTGGCGGTGATGATCCGTTCGCCGTTGCGCAGGATATCCAGGATACGGTGGGCACTCTCAATATTGCTCACCCGCGCCTGGTGGTCAGTGGCGCGGGCACCAAGCGTCTTCAGCCCATCGGCGATGCCCTGTTCGACGACGATCGTCGCCTCTCGCATTCGCTCGTAGTGGGCGGTCATGTTCTCCGTTTCGCCATCCATGGTCAGGGTCGCCGCCCGCAAGGCGGCGATCGCCCCGGCGAGCCGTTCCAGGCTGCCCTTGAGCGATTGCGCTTCTGCCACCGGAATGGCGGCAAGGCCGGTGATAGCCGTCGCCACCATGCCTTCGGCCTGGGACAAGCTTTCCTGATCGCGGGTGGCAATGAAGTTTTCCACCCGCCCGGTGGCGCCGTTGACCGAGGCCAGAATTTCTGCGGAATGGCTGGCGGAATCCACCGCACGCACCATGCCTCGCAGGCCGTAGAGGTTCACCAGCGATACCGCCAGCATCAAGAACACCAGTGCGGCAACTGCCAGGCCAATCCTGACGGCAATGGGCCTGGCCGTGGCCGATTTGAATGTCAACATCGGGGCTTCGCCTCCTCGCCCGCCGCTACTGTTTCGTCACCTCCGGCAGCGGCGCTGGCGACACCGTGTTGTTGATGGCAGCGTCGATCATCGCCGCAACGGAAGCCTGGCTGTAGAAAGGATTGGCGGCGCCGCCCACCGGCATAGTGGCGAGCCAGGCGTCCAAGTCTTTTGCATCGATACGCACCAGCGGCACCTCGACGAACTTCGGCACCTGCTTGCCCGCCAGGATCTGCTGGGCCACCCAGAAACCCACCTGAGAGACGCTCGGGGAGGCAGAGACAGAGACGGTCTCGTAGCCATTGGCATCGCGCTCCTGTTTCCACAGGGCGAGCTCGTCCTGACGGTTGCCCATCACGATGATCGGCAACGGACGGCCCGCCGCCTTGAACGCCATGGCCGCCCCATAACCGTCGCCCCCCTGAGTCGCCACGGCATCAATGTTGGGCAGCGATAGCAGCGCCAGCGCCACCTCCTTGCGGGCCACGGAAGCCGTCCAGTTCCCGTATACAGTCTTGGCGAATCTCAGGCCCGGATAGTCGCTGGCGGCCTTGCGAATGCCGTCGCTGATGTTTTTATCGGTGGCATCGCCGGCAATGCCACGGATCTCCAGCAACGTTCCGTTGCCCTTCAGGCGCTCGGCGATGTAATCCATTTCCACACGGCCCATGGCAGACCAGTTGTAATCCACGGTATAGACGCATTGCTCGGTGACCAGGCTGGCCATGACCACCACCACGATGCCGGCGTTGCAGGCATCGCGGATCACCCCATTGAGGGCCGTGTCAGACGCGGCCAGGATGACGATGGCATTGACGCCCTTGACGATCATGTCCTGGATATGGGCCGCTTGTTCCGACGCCGAGTTATTAGCGCTGACCACCGGAGCCTCCCGGATCAAGCCATCCTTCTGCGCCTGGAGCGCCATCGCCTGCCAATTGCTCACCATCACTTTGCGGAAATCGCTGCCCGCGTAGGAGTTGCTGAAGGCAATGCTATAGCTTGCGGTAGGGCCACCGGCGATGCCGCCGTCGGCAGCCTGGGCTGGATTGGCGGCAACCATTGCCAGCCCGGTCACGCAGCCGGCGAGGTGCCATAAGATTTTGTGGATGGGTTGAGTGTTCATACTGCTCTCCATCTTCTTAGGATTTACCCACAGCAATCCACCTGCACTTGCCGACAGCCTGGATCGACTGATTGATTTGGTTGATCTGGTTGGAGAAGCCACCCGGCGGAATGGAGATTGACAGTCATCATAGTATCAAAGTGCCCGCTTCGCCCGCGGCCATAGAGAATTTCAACCAATGCTTGCATGAGCCCGCGCCCCACCAACTAGGCCGACGCCACGCCAAACACCGCATCGGATAGATCCCCCAGCGAAACCGCTACGGACGAGACGCTCTCGACGCCCTCCCCTGCAGTCGACGCACGAAATACCGTGACCGTTGAGAATTTCGCAATAAACAGCTTTTTATCCGCACATTCATAGCCGCTTCACTCGTGGGCAAGCCAGTACATTAGACCTCCATGGTCCCGCAGAGCGACCGACAACAAAAACGACAGCTCGCCCAAGAAATCTGCCAACCATTCGGAGTCTTTCCATGAGCACATTGCGCACTACAGCTTTCAAACTCGCGAGCCTGGCCCTGTTCATCGGTGGCGCTACCCAGGCCATGGCCGAGGACATCACATTCGTTTCCCAGGGCGGTGCCTACCAAGACGCCCAGAGCAAGGCGATTCTCGAGCCGGCCGCGAAAAAACTCGGCTTGACGCTCAAGCAGGACAGTTCACCGAAGGCTTATCCGATCATCAAGACCCAGGTCGAGAGCGGCAAAGTCACCTGGGATGTGGTCGACCTGCCCACTGGTGATTGCATCCGAGGCGAGGCCGAAGGCCTGTTCGAGAAGCTCGACCTGTCGCTGGTTCCCAACGCCGCGCAGATACCCGACAGCCTCAAGGACGACTACAGCGTCGGCTACATCAGTTACTCCACGGTGCTGGCGTATCGCACGGACGCCTTCAAGGGCGACAACGTACCCAAGACCTGGGCCGATTTTTGGAACACCAAGAAGTTTCCAGGCCAACGTTCCCTGCGCAACTTGCCGCGCCCGACCCTGGAAATCGCGTTGTTGGCAGACGGCGTGCCGGTGGACAAGCTCTACCCACTGGACGTTGATCGCGCCTTCAAGAAGCTCGAACAGATCAAGCCCGACATTGCCACCTGGTGGACATCCGGCGGGCAGTCGGCGCAGCTGATCAGCGACGGTGAAGTGGACATGATCCAGGCCTGGAATGGCCGCATCACCGCCGTGCAGGCCGCCGGGGCGCCGGTGGCCTTCGATTACAACCAGGGCGTGCTGGAAACCAACTCACTGTGCGTACTCAAGGGTTCCCCGCACAAGGTGGCGGCGATGAAGTTCGTCAACGAAGCCATCGATGCGCAGCTCCAGGCGGCACTGCCGATGATCATCGACTACGGCCCGTTGAATCCCGAGGCATTCAAGACCGGCGTGATCCCGGCCGAGCGTGAAGCCAAGCTGCCGTCCGCCCCCGAGAACATCTCCCGCCAGGCCCTGCTCTCGGCGCAATGGTGGGCCTCGCAGGACGGGGTCAAGGCTGAAGAGCGCTGGCTGGCCTTCGTCCAGAAAAAATAACCGCCGATTGATGCTGCGCCGCGGGCCAGACGCCTCGGCGCAGGACATGCCGTCTGCCTCCCCGATTTCGACATAAAGCACTTCGGCACCGGCCAATTCCACCCGCTTCGTTCGTTGGCATCCCGGTACATTAGACCTGAGGGTCCCGCAGAGTGAGCTATGCAGACAACTCGCGCTCGCCCTACGTACCTGCCCACCATTGGGAGTTCCCTACATGACACTATCCGAGCACCGCACCTTGCAGTCCGTGAGGACGATTGCCGCCAGCACTGTCCGCCAGCGCTGGATTCCCTCCAGCCCCCTGCAGTGACGAGAGGTCTTTATGTCAAACGCCTATCTCGCCAAATCCATGCCCGACTCCAGCGACCAGCCCCAACCACCGTTGAGCAGCGAACAGGCCCTGGCCCGCGAAGAGCGCAAGGAACACACCTCGATGCTGTTGCTACTCACCCCCGCGCTGGTGATAGTGGTGGTGCTGCTGATCATGCCCCTGTGCTGGCTGGCCTTGCAGTCGGTCCAGACCGAGGAAGGGTTTTCCCTGGCCAACTACGTCCGGATTTTCCAGGAAACCATCTACTGGGACACCTTCGCCCTGACCTTCAAGATCAGCTTCATGGTGACCATCCTGTCGGTCGTGATGGGTTTCCCCATCGCCTACGCCGCCTCGCGCCTGCAGGGTCTCTGGGCCAACCTCATCCTGATCTGCGTGATCCTGCCGTTCTGGACCAGCGTATTGGTGCGTGCCTATGCCTGGCTGGTGCTGCTGCAACGCCGCGGGCTGGTCAACCAGACGCTGATGGACCTGGGGATCATCGACCAGCCCCTGACACTGATGCACAACACCACCGGCACGGTGATCGGCACCCTGCACGTGATGTTGCCCTTCATGGTCCTGCCGCTGTATTCGGTGATGAAGAAGATTCCCCAGGACCTCATGCAAGCGTCGGAAAGCCTGGGCGCAAAACCCTTCTACACCTTCCGCCGCGTGTTCCTGCCAATGGCGGCGCCCGGGATCATGGCCGGTTCGATCCTGGTCTTCGTCATTTGCCTGGGCTTCTTCATCACCCCTGAATTGCTCGGTGGCGGTCGCACGATCCTGGTGTCGATGCTGGTGCAACGCAACGTCGAGCTGTACCACGCCTGGGGCGCCGCCAGTGCGGTCGGCCTGGTGCTGCTGTTCGTGGTGTTCCTGATTTTCTGGGGCATCAATCGCTTCATTCCCATCGAACGCATTCTGGGAGCTCGCTAAATGAACCTGCTTGCCAACCTGCGTCACCTGCGCCTGTCCCACGTACTGTTCACCGTGGTGGTCGCGGCGATCCTGCTGTACCTGATCATCCCGGTGTTGATCGTGGTGCCCATGTCGTTTTCCGAAGCACGCTTCCTGCAGTTCCCGCCCAAACAATGGTCTTTCCATTGGTACGAGGCGTTCTTCAACAGTGTGGAGTGGATGTCAGCGGCACGGGTCAGCCTGATCACGGCATTCTTCACCATGGCAATCAGCCTGCCGATCGGCATGGCGGCCGCCTACGCCATCAACAACTCGAGCCTGAAGGTGGTGCGTACGTTGCAGATCATTCTGCTGCTGCCGATGATGGTGCCGATCATCCTGATCGCCGCCGGCGTGTTCTTCGTGTATGCCCGGGTCGGCCTGATCAGCACGCTGACCGGGCTGGTGCTGGCGCACATTATGCTCGCCCTGCCCTATGTGATCATCGCGCTGCTGGCCGGCCTGCGTAATTTCGACATGTCGCAGGAAATGGTGGCACGCAGCCTGGGCATGAACCGCTTCCGCGCGTTCATGGCCGTGACCCTGCCGCAGATCAAGCCGAGCGTGGTGTCGGCCACGCTGTTCGCCTTCATCACCTCGCTGGATGAAACCGTGGTGGCCTTGTTCATCTCCGGTGGCGACAACCAGACGCTGACCAAGCGCATGTTCACGGCGCTGCGCGACGAGATCGACCCGACCATTGCCGCGATCAGTTCGATCCTGATCCTGGCCTCCCTGATCCTGGTGCTGATCGCCGGGCGCAACAAGCACTGATCCTTCCTCAAAAACGCCTTTGCCCGCGTGGGCGGTGTGCTGGACATCATCAATGTCCGCGCGGCACCGCCCACGCGGGCAAAGGCGTTTCCGGGGCTTTGTTCCTTACCCGCCGATCACACGACCCAGGCAATTTCCAGCCCCAGCACAGCCTGCCGTCACGCGCCTCATTTCAGCATCTATCACCCGTGCGCAGGCGTATCTCGGCATCGGCCACTGGACGGGGCTTTTTACAATGGACCCATCGTTCGCACCCTCAAGGCCCTGATCATGTTGAAAAACCAACTGCGTGACCCTTCCCTGCTTGTCGAACGCGCCTACGTCAACGGCGCCTGGATCGAGGCCGATGACGGCGCGACGATCGACGTGACCAACCCCACCGATGGCAGCGTGATTGCCCGGGTGCCGGCGTTGCAGGCCGCTGAAACCCGCCGCGCGATCGAGGCCGCGCGAGCGCGCTTCGTCGCCTGGCGCGAAGTGCCTGCCGCCGAACGCGCGCGCTATCTGGAGGTGTGGTTTGGCCTGATCATGGAAAACCAGGAAGACCTGGCGCTGATCATGACCACCGAACAAGGTAAACCGCTGACCGAGTCCCGTGGCGAAATCGCCTACGGCGCCAGTTTCGTCAAGTGGTTCGCTGAAGAAGCCCGGCGAGTTTATGGCGACACGATCCCTTCGCCTGCCGCCGACCGGCGCATTCTGGTGCTCAAGCAACCCATCGGCGTCGTCGCGGCCATCACCCCCTGGAACTTCCCGAACGCGATGATCACCCGCAAATGCGCCCCCGCCCTGGCGGCCGGTTGCACGGTATTGGTCAAGCCGTCGGAGATGACCCCGCTGTCGGCCCTGGCACTGGCGGTACTGGCTGAGCGCGCGGGCATCCCGGCCGGCGTGTTCAACGTCCTGACCGGCCTGCCTGCCGGGGTCGGCGGCGAGATGACCGCCAACCCCGATGTGCGCAAACTGTCGTTCACCGGTTCCACCCGGATCGGTCAGTTGCTGATGAGCCAGTGCGCCGCCACCATCAAGCGCCTGAGCCTGGAACTGGGCGGCAACGCGCCGTTCATTGTCTTTGACGACGCCGACCTTGACCTGGCCATCGCCGGCGTCATGCAAAGCAAATTCCGCAATGCCGGCCAGACCTGCGTGTGCGCCAACCGCATCCTGGTGCAGGACGGCATCTACGATCGTTTCGCCGAACGCCTGTGCGCTGCCGTTGCCGAGTTGAAAGTCGGCAACGGCCTGCAAAGCGGTGTCACCATCGGGCCACTGATCAACGCCGCCGCCGTGGACAAGGTGGCACGGCACATCAACGACGCCCTGGAGAAAGGCGCGAGCATCGCCATCGGCGGCGTACCTCAAGGCGAGGGGCTGTATGTGCAGCCGACCGTGCTGCGCGACGCCAACGCCGACATGCTGCTGGCCACGGAAGAAACCTTCGGCCCGGTCGCTCCACTTTTCCGTTTCAAGGATGAGGCCGAGGCACTGACCCTGGCCAATGCCACGCCCTACGGCCTCGGCGCGTACTACTTCACCCAGGACATGCGCCGCGCCTGGCGTATGGGCGAACGCCTGGAGTTCGGCATGGTCGGGCTCAACACCGGGATCATTTCCATGGAGGTGGCGCCCTTCGGTGGCATGAAGCAATCGGGCACCGGCCGCGAAGGTTCCAAGTATGGCCTGGACGAGTTTCTCGAGATAAAGGCCTGGCACATCGGCGGCCTGGACTGATTGAGGCGGGCATAAAGCAGCCTGTGGTCCCCCACTCGCACCGGACAGCAGATCATGTTGGTCCGGCCCCCCAAAACGGCACGAACCAGGCCCATGCCTGTGTTCAGATAACCAGCAGGCTTATCGGGCAATCCCTGGTTCTACAGAGGACGACGCTTCATGAATTTCACTGAAGGTTTTGAATCGGTCAGCGTTAACAAGGTGTGCAAGCACTACGGCAACCTCAAGGCTTTGAACAACGTGGACCTCAAGGTCGAAGCCGGGGAATTCATGTCATTGCTGGGCCCGTCCGGTTCAGGCAAAACCACCTTGTTGAGCATTCTGGGTGGTTTTATCAGGGTCAGTTCCGGCAGCATTTTATTCGGCGAACGCGACGTCACTCTGATGCCGCCGCACAAACGCGAAATCGGCGTGGTATTTCAGAACTACGCGCTGTTCCCGCACATGACTGTCGGCGAAAACGTGGCCTTTCCACTGCGTGCCCGTGGCGAAAGCGCCAGCAAAAGCCGCGACCGGGTCAAGAGCGCCCTGGCGACCGTGGAACTGACGGGCTACGAAGACCGCAACATCGCGGCGCTGTCTGGCGGGCAGCGCCAGCGCGTGGCCCTGGCCCGCGCCATCGTCTTCGAACCCAAGCTGATCCTGATGGATGAGCCCCTGTCGGCCCTGGACAAGCAACTGCGCGAAATCATGCAGATCGAGCTGCGAGCCCTGCACAAGCGCCTGGGCGCCACCATGATCTACGTGACCCACGATCAGCGCGAAGCCCTGACCATGAGCGACCGTATCGCAATCATGCGCGGCGGCCAGCTGGTGCAGGTCGACACACCGCGCCGCCTGCACGATCACCCGGCCGACGATTTCGTCGCCAGCTTCATCGGCGAGAGCACCCTGGTGCCGCTGCAACGCAGTGCGGACAACGGCTTGACCCTGGGCAGCACAGCACTGCGCACCACCCGTCCGGTGCCGGCATCGGGCGATGTGTTCCTGGCCCTGCAATCGGAAAAACTGCTGCTGGACAACAACAGCTCGGGGCCGGAGTGGAACCGTCTGCGTGGCCGCGTGGCAGACATCGTTTTCCAGGGCGAAAGCCTGAAGGTGTTCGTCGACCTCGAAGGTGGGCCAACGGTCAGCCTGCGCCAACCCAGCCATCATGAAGGCAACCTCAGCCTGCCGCCCATCGGCGCCCCCATGATGATGCGCCTGCATCCGGAAGACACCATCGTCGTGCCACGCGCCGGGGTTTGATTCAGCCAGAACCTATCGGCCCATGGCAGCACGGTTTGCCGGCGTCAACCATTCAAGGTCCCGCCGACAAATCGCACGGCCATGGGCCGATGTCGTTTCTGACGCAAACGATACCCTGCGCCCTGCGCAGCGAAATATTTCGTCACACCCCTGCAAAACAGTCGATCACAGCGCGCGGCACCCCAAGTTCAGCGCTTGTGGTTCCGGGCAATCCTTATCCTGATGACATCACCCGCCACCTTCGGCGTTCACGGAGATCGAGATGAATTCTGCACTGACTGAAAACCAACGCCTGCTGGCCCTGCGCGAACAGCATGTACCGCGTGGTATCGCCACCGCCCACCCGGTGGTCGCGGCGCGCGCGCAGGGCGCCGAACTGTGGGATGTCGATGGCAAGCGTTACCTGGACTTCGTCGGCGGCATCGGCGTGCTCAACGTCGGCCATAACCATCCGAAGGTGGTCGAGGCGGTGCGTCGGCAGGTCGGCGAGATCTCCCATGCCAGCTTCCAGGTGGTGGCCTACGAAAACTACATTCAGGTCGCCGCGCGCCTGAACAAACTGATCGGCGGCGACGCCCACTACAAAAGCGTGCTGTTCACGTCCGGTGCCGAAGCCGTCGAAAACGCGGTGAAGATCGCCCGTGGCTACACCAATCGCACCGCGGTTATTTCCTTCCGCGGTGGCTTCCACGGCCGTACCCTGCTGGGCGTGACCCTGACCGGCATGAGCCAGCCCTACAAGCAGAACTTCGGCCCCTTCCCCGCCGAGATCTATCACGCCACCTACCCCAACGCCTATCGCGGCGTCAGCAGCGATGATGCGCTGGCCGAGCTGGACGAGCTGTTCGCCACCGACGTGGCGCCGGACCGTGTCGCCGCGATCATCATCGAACCGGTCCAGGGCGATGGCGGCTTCCTTGCGGCCCCCAAAGAATTCCTGCAAGCCCTGCGCGCCCGCTGCACCCAGCACGGCATCGTGCTGATCCTCGATGAGATCCAGGCGGGCTTCGGCCGTACCGGCACGATGTTCGGCTTCCAGCATGCCGACATCCAGCCCGACCTGGTGACCGTCGCCAAGAGCCTGGCCGGCGGCATGCCACTGTCTGGCGTGGTCGGTCGCGCCGAGATAATGGACGCACCGACGCCGGGCGGCCTGGGCGGCACCTATGGTGGCAACGCAGTAGCTTGTGCTGCGGCACTGGCCGTGCTGGACCTGTTCGAAGAGCAGGATCTGCTGGCACAGGGCGAGACACTGGCAGCCCAACTGCATGACGGGTTGCTGGCCTTGCAGAAACGTTACCCGAGAATCGGTGACGTGCGCGGCCTGGGCTTCATGCAGGCGATCGAAATGATCGCCGACGATGCCGCCCGTAGCCCCGATGCAGCACTGGCGCAAAAGGTCATCGATGAAGCCCGAAACGCCGGTTTGCTGGTGATCAAGTGCGGTGTACATCGCAACGTAGTGCGTTTCCTCGCGCCGCTGGTGACCACTCCAGAGCAAGTGGCAGAAGCCTTGCAGATGCTCGACAAAGCGTTGGCCGCCTGCTGAGTGCAGTAACGGTAACACCCGGCCCGACCTGTCCCGGCAGTGTCGGGCCCTGGGCTGAATCATGATGGAACCGGCATGGCCTACTCAGGAGCAAGTCATGAGAGTCACCCAATACAAGGCGTTGGGCTTGTCATTCAGCACGTTGGTTGACCGCGAACGGGGCATCCTCGAAGGCCTGCGACCGCTGGCAGTGCAAAGTGAATCCAGCGCCAGTGATGCGCAGCTACTCAGTACTTACCGACAGGTGGCGCAAGAGCTTGCCAGCCGTGCACCGCAGATCAGCGCAGCGGCTTTCCACGGCCAGCTCTACCATCGTGTGGCGCAACATTTGCAAACCATTCCGGGCTGGGATGAAAGTGTGGCATTCAGTAGCTCTTCATCCTGGTGGCCGATTTTCGAAGACGCCCCCGGTGCCCTCCAGTACCTGGGCAAGTTCTACCGTTTGATACTGATTGCCCCACCCCAGGGTATCGATGTACTTGCCCTGGCCCGTCGCTTGCCGGTCGAATTCGATGCGATCATTGAACCCAGCGACGAGGATTGGCACAACAGCCTGGAGAGCGAGTTGCATCGCCTGGGGCTGGAGCGATCGGAACTATTACCGGTGCGCAGCACGGAAAGCGATGACCCGTGGAACGAGCGGGTGGATTTTCCGGTTTGCACACTACGGCGCGGCCATGACCAGCCGTGGAACCATTCGCCTCAGGCAATGGACGGCAAGCGCTGTGAATACGCCAGCCTCGCTGACTTGGCCCATGCCCATCAAAAGGCATTGCACACCTGAGTACGACGGCCCTGATTTGACATTGCGAGGACTGATCAATGGACGCTGCAACCAAGCTCGACCGTATCGACATCAACATCCTGGTCCAATTGCAGAAGGACGGGCGCATGACCAACGTCAGCCTCGCCGAAGCCGTTGGACTGTCGCCCAGCCCTTGCCTGCAACGTGTCAAACGCCTGGAGGCCGCCGGGTACATCAGCGGCTATGAAGCCCACGTCAATCTGGCCAAGTTCGCCAACTCGGTGACCGTGTTCACCGAAATGACCCTCTCGGATCACAAGCGTGCCGACTTCGTGAAGTTCGAATCGAGCATCCGCAACATCGACGAAGTGCTCGAGTGCCACTTGATCAGCGGCGGCTACGACTACCTGGTGCGCTTCCTGTGCAGCAGCATCCAGCACTATCAGGAGCTGATGGAATCGATCCTCGACAAGGAAATCGGCATCGAGAAGTACTTCAGCTACATCGTGATCAAATCGCCGGTGGTCAAGAGCACCGTGCCGTTGCGCAGCCTGGTTCGGGCGGTCTAAAAAAAACCTGCAGCGGTGCGGCTGGCCATATCGTTGCATGGGTATCTACACAACTGTGTAGCAACCAACGCTAACCACGATGCGAAGCGAGCCGCTCTTGATCTTGCTTTAGATCTTGATCTTGATCTCAGGCGCCCCGTTAAACCACGCTGGCCGCAATTCGACAGTGATTTGGGGGGTAAACCGGCAGGGATGCCGGTTTAGCCGCCCCGCGCCATGGATGGCGCGTGGCGGCGGCCCCCCAAATCACTGTCGGATTGCGGGCACACCGAGCCTGGGCGAGGTGCCGAGTGGTGGGGCAAGAGCCCTTTTGGTTACTTTTGGCTGGGCCGGCATCCCGGGCTCTTTTCCAAAAGTGACCCGCTGTAAGAGCGGAACCCTAAGTTGCCGTTACCGCAGCAATGGATATGTACCTGATCCAATCCAAAAAAATGGTCGGCCCAAAGCCCGCCATCGGGGGCAAGTCGAATCGTCGCACCGCCCGCTCCCACATTTAGGTCGCGGTGCATCCGTTAGATAGCCGTCGCCCCCCGAGCAGTCACGGGAGCAAGCTCCCTCGCCACAGGTTCAGGGCCATGCCAAAGTTGTGTAGATACCCATGCATATCGTTGGCCAGCGCACCGCTGCAGGTCGGATGGATCCTGCCGGCCCTTTGCCGAACTCACGACAAGATGCAGAACACCTTGCGTACGGTCTCTTCGCTGACCCACGCATTGGTGGCGCCCTGGGGCACGATCACCGTTTCTCCCGCCCGCACATGATGGCTGTCGCCCTGTTCAGCCCGCAACGTCACCGAGCCTTCAAGGATAAACATCAGCTCGCTGTAACCCGGCTCGACCTGCTTGCGCGCGTACGCCTCGCATTGCCACAGCCCGACACGCAGGTTGCCGGCGCTGAACAGGGTTTCGCTCCAGGCCTTGGGCGTCGCGGTCAACAGCACACTGGCTGCCGGCGGACTCGCCGGTGCAAGCGCCTGGGACAGGTCGATCCTGATCGGAAGGCGGGGCATTTGCGTGGAGGCTGAAAGCCCCGGAAACACCATGAACAGCCGGCGCAATTGCCCGTGATGGTGCCAACGCACACGGAGTCCACGAGGCACGACGAAGCAATCCCCTGCCGTCAGTTGCAGGTCAAAACCCTCACCCTGCAAACGCAGTTCTCCGGCTTCAACCACACCCAGTTCAACCCAGGGAAACGCCTCGATCAACAGGTTCGCACCGGTGCTGACACTACTGCCTGCGGCATAGCCCTGCACGGGGTCGTGGAAGTTGATGACTCGCCCGGCCGCCAGCGGATCGCCCTGCAGGGCGAATGCGGCGCAGGGCAATTGACGATCAGTGTAGGGGTGGGAGTAATGCAGAATCGGTGGCATACCTTAACGCTCGCTCATCGGCCGATGATGTCTAGAAATTGCTGCCAGCCCGCCGCCAGGCGAACGCCCGGCGCGCGGAAGGCATGCAGAGGAATGGGGTTGAAATGCTCGCCCGCGAGCAAACCGAGCTCGACCTTCTCGCCCGCCGTCATGGCGGCCAGTTGCTTGCCCATCCAGGTCGACATCGCGACCCCGCCACCGTTGTAGCCAATGGCGTAGTAGCTGCGTTCATCGAGCTGGCCGGCATGGGGAAGATAATCCAAGGTCATGGCCACCAGGCCCGACCAGCGATAAGCAATAGGCTGGTCGCGCAGGATCGGGAAAACGTCGCCCATGCTGCGCTGCAAAGCATCGAAGGCGCTTTGTGAATCGCCTTTGCCGAACGCTCCCCGCCCACCAAAAATCAAGCGATCACCGATAACGCGGAACCAGCGCAACATGCGCTTGGTGTCACCACACACCTGCCCACCCGGCATGATTGTGGCAAGGATGTGCGGTGGCAGTGACTCAGTGGCGATGATCGCGCTGCGGAAAGGAATCAAGCGTCGGTGCAGCGTATCGGTGGCGCGGGTCTGGTCGGAATAACCATTGGTAGCGTAGATCACTTGCTTGGCACTGACCCGCCCTTGCGGCGTCTGCACGATCACCCGATCGCCTTCGCGACGGACCTGCTCGGCCGGGCTGTTGATGAACATTTTCACGCTATGGCCGGCCAAGTGGCGGGCCATGCCGCGCGCGTAGTTCAAAGGGTGGATACCGCCGGCATTGGGGGTCAGCAGGCCGCCGGCGAAGATCGTCGAGCCGGTCATTTCCCGCACCTGGTCGGCCGAGATCATCCGTGATGACGTACCGCCGGTTTCACGCTTGATCCAGTTCGCGGTCGACTCCAGCGCGCCCAGCGCGTGGACATTGTGCGCCGCCGCGATGTGCCCGCCCAGATGCAGCTCGGCCCCGGTCAGGCCAAGGGTTTCAACCATCTCCACCAGGCTGTCCACCGCGGCATAACCGGTGTGGTACATCTGCAACGCAGTGTCACGACCAAAGCGCGCCATGAGCGTGGGAAAGCCCACCCGGAACTTCGGTGACACCACACCGCCGTTACGTCCGCTCGCGCCCCAGGCCAGGGTATTGGCCTCGACGATGAGGGGCTCGCGACCACTGCGGGCAATGTGATGGGCTGCCGAGAGGCCGGTGTAACCCGCACCAATGATCACCACGTCGCACTGCCGCTCGCCTTCCAGGGATTGCAGCGCAGGTGCCGGTTGGGCGGTGGCCGCCCATAAGCTCTGAACAGTCATGCCAGCCTCTCGACTCAATAAGGATTGGCGCTCACGGCCAAGGCCCAAGCGCCGAGGGGATCAACCCAGCTCTTTCTCGACCGCGTCGGCCAATTGCGCCAGCGAAGTGAAGTGGTAATGCGGCTCGGTGCGTTCCGATTCGAGGGTGCCGCCGGTGCCTTTCTGGGCAAAACGACGCTCGATCCAGCAGGTCTGATAACCCAGGCGCATGGCCACGCCGATGTCGTGGTACTGACTCTGGGCAACGTGCAGGATGTTCTCGAACAGAATGCCCTGGGTCGCCAGCACACCACGGGTGTAGGCAAAGAACTGCGGATCGGGTTTCTCGAAGCGCACATCGTCGACGGTGACCCGTACGTCGAACGGCTGGTCGAGGGTTTCGGCCATGTAGTTCAGCGCCCAGATCTGCGAGTTGGTGGTGGCCACCAGCTTGAAGTGCTTGCGCAGGCGCTTGAGCGCTTCGACAGAATCAGGGAAGGCCGGGAAGTTCTTCACCGCCTGCGCCAGGCCCTTGGCATAGTCGTCGTTGTCCGGCAGCCCCAACTTGGACGCGATGACGTGGTAGCAACGCTCCAGGTCATCCGGCCACCAGCCCGAATCAGTCGAGGCACGGGCCTCGCGATAAGCTTTGAGGATGTCGTCGTCGCTGCGGGCCTTGCCCGCTTCACCCGCGACTTCGCGTACATGGGCCAGGATTCCGGCTTCGAAATCGATCAGGGTACCGACAACGTCGAACGTCAGGGCTTTGAACTGCTTGAAAGACATAGGGCGCTCCGCAAGAAAAGTCGTAAGGGTGAAGCTGACTGGACAGGCCCATTATCTGCCCGCATTCTCGCGAAATATTTTGTTTTGCCCTACCCCTGAGGCATAACCTACTGTTTTTTTACTCGACGTGCCGCACCTGTGCTCAATGGCTCGATTCCAGGGCGGCAAGCAGCCCCAGATGAGGGTAAAGCGCGTCGATCCTGAGCATGTCCTCACGCATCTCCTCGATGATCCAGTCACGCACGCTTTCCACGATCGGGCGCACTGGACGATTGGCCGGAACGACCAGGCAGCAACGCCGGGAGTTGACCCGAAAAGAGTCCGTCGCCGGCACCAGCTCGCCTTTGCATAAGGAGTTCGACACCACGTTCAACCATCCCAGCGCCATGCCCTGGCCCAACAAGGCGGCCTGTACCACCACGGCATAATCGGAGAACACCAGCGCGTTGTCGGCGCGTCCCGGCGTTTCAAAAGCGGCGGCCCAGCCGCGGTCCTGGTTGTCCATGCTGATCAGCGTCGGCACCTGTTTTTTAGCCTTGCCCTGAACGACATCCGCCAGGTACTGGGCGTTGCACACAGGCAGGGTAATTTCTGGAATAACCAGTGTATCCGTGGCCTTCAGGCTGCCCGCCTCGAGGTAACGCATGCCCAGATCGACGTCCACCAAGGGGCCGCCGATCCTACCGGACATCAATTGATAGCGCATGTCGACAGTGGGGAATCGCTGGCTGAAACGACTCATGCGCGGCATCAGCCAATGGGTGGTGAACGCCGTCGACACCGACAGCGTCACGGTCTCGATGCCCGTCGCCCGTGCCTCGATTTCACTGATTGCCGACTCGATGGTACTGAAGCCTTCCTGCACGCGACGGTACAAAATGCTGCCGCTTTCCGTCAGCCTCGCCCCACCATGAACACGCTCGAAAAGCTGCACGCCAAGGTGCTCTTCCAGGCGCGACAACATGCGACTCACGGCCGGTTGGCTGACGCACAGTTCATCCGCCGCCCGGGTGAAGCTGCCACATCGAGCGGCCGCCTCGAAGACGAACAATGAGCTGGAACTGGGAACCTTGCGACGTAGATTAGACATGACCTGAGTTTATGCCTGGCACAACTATTAGTAAATTGTCCCGAACAAAATACCCCGCCTATTCTGGTGAGCGGCTGCGTAAGGCGACCCACGGATATTCGGCGCGGCACTCCTCTCCCTCACGAGACCCTTCCCTGCTATGAAAAACACCTTGAAGTTTTACATCGATGGCCGCTGGGTAGAGCCTCACAGCTTCGATCGCCTGCCCGTGATCAACCCTGCCACCGAGCAGGCATTCTGCGAAATCGCCATGGGAGACCTGAACGATGTCGAGTCTGCCGTCATGGCCGCCCGGCGCGCTTTTCCAGGGTTCTCGCGCACGTCACCCGCGCAGCGCAAACAACTGCTGCAACGGATTCTGGATGTCTTCATGGCGCGCTACGATGAAATCGCTGACGCCATCGTCCAGGAAGTCGGTGCCCCGAAAGCCTTGTCCCACGCCTGGCAAGCCGGGATCGGCAAACGTCACCTGGAGCAACTGCTGCGCACCCTCGACACGTTCGAGTTCCAGAAATCCCGTGGCACCACATTGATTACCCACGAGCCTGTGGGTGTGGTGGCGCTGATCACACCCTGGAACTGGCCGATCAATCAGATCGTCTGCAAGGTCGCGCCGGCCCTCGCCGCCGGCTGCACCATGGTCCTCAAGCCGAGTGAAATCGCACCGATCAATGCCTTGCTGTTCGCTGAGGTCATGCATGAGGCCGGCGTGCCGGCGGGCGTTTTCAACCTGATCAACGGCGACGGCCCGACGGTGGGTGCTGCCCTGTCTGCACACCCACACGTGGACATGGTTTCGTTTACCGGTTCGACCCGCGCAGGGACGGAAATCGCGCGCCTGGCCGCACCGACCGTCAAGCGTGTGCATCAGGAATTGGGCGGAAAATCGGCCAACATCTTGCTCGACGATGTCGACCTGCAAGCGGCAGTGACCAACGGTGTAGACAGTTGCTTTGGCAATAGCGGGCAATCCTGCAATGCGCCTACGCGCATGCTGGTGCCCGTCGCGCTGCACGACCAGGCCGTGGACATCGCCCGTCGCGCCGCGCAAAAACATATCGTTGGCGCGCCCGATAAGGACGCCACGACCATGGGCCCGGTGATCAGTCAACGCCAATACGACAGCATCCAGCGAATGCTTGCCATCGGCATCGACGAAGGTGCACAACTGGTGTGCGGCGGTCCAGGTCGCCCCGATCACCTGCCCCAGGGTTACTACGTACAGCCGACGATCTTCGCCCAGGTCACCCAGGATATGACCATCGCCCGCGAAGAAATTTTCGGACCGGTGCTGGTCATCCAGGCCTACGAGGATGAAGCGCACGCAGTCCGCATGGCTAACGACAGCGTGTTCGGGCTGGCGGCTTACGTTCAATCGACGGACCAGGCGCGGGCCCGCGACGTTGCCCTGCAAATGCGTGCCGGCAGTGTGTACATCAACTATCCGAGTTGGGATTCCGGCGCGCCGTTTGGTGGCTACAAGCAATCGGGCAACGGCCGTGAGTACGCCGAATGGGGGCTGGAGGCGTTTCTGGAAGTGAAGGGAATTGTCGGTTGGGGAGCTTGATGCCCCCGCCCTGACAGGCTCGCCGGCCAGGTGATGGCTACAGTCGAGCCGCCACCGTGGCCACACTGCCTGACATTTTTGCCTCAGCCTTGATCAGATCGGCCATGCGCTCGGTGATCATCAGGGTCGGGACGTTGGTATTGGCGCAGGGAATCGAAGGCATCAGCGAAGCGTCACACACCCGCAACCCGGCGACACCGATCACGCGGCCATCACCGGTGGTGACTGCCAGCGGATCATCGGCGCGCCCCATGCGGCAAGTGCCTGACGGGTGCCAGGTGCCACCGACATTGCGCTGCACGAACTCGGTCAGGGCCTGGTCATCGGCGAGCAGCTTTTTCAGGGTGACCCCCTGAGTCACCAGGCCCTGAATCAGCAAGCCCCGCAACGGCCCGGCGATATCCAGCAACACGCTCAAGGCGCCGCGTTGCAGTGCATTGAACCAGCCCGGCATTGCGACCCTGGCCACTCGTGGTGAGTAACTCGATGGAAACACCACACTGCATTCCCGGTTCAAGGCGGGCGCCGACAAGGTCTGGGCGCCGAAGCGCAATGCCTGCTTCAGACGTTCGAGGTCGCGGCCATCGCTGAGCATGTCGAAGCGTACGTGCGGTTCCTCATGGGGATCGCTGGATGTCAGGCGCAGATGACCACGGGAATAGGATTTGTTGACCCAGAAAAACATCGTGCCCAGTCGATAACCGATCGAATGCCAGCCTGATCGAGAAAGGATTGCGCCATGCATATCACACGGCACCGTGTCATCCAGCCCGGATGAAAAACGCACGATGGCCTGCTCATGGTGCTCTTCGGGAAACGCCGTGCGGCCTTCGCGATTGAGCAGCGCAGACACCGCAATCGAAGGATGCTCCATCAGGTTGGCCCCCACCCCTGGCCGGTCCACCACCGGGGCAATGCCCAGAGAAGTCAGGTCGTCCGCCGGACCAATCCCACTGCGTAGCAACACCGCAGGGCTGTGGATCGCACCGGCACAGACGATGACTTCACGCGCCCGCAAGGACTCGACGACGCCATGACTGTCGATAATCCTGGCGCCTGTCGCCCGACCGGCCTCAATCAACACCCGATCCACCACGCAGCGGGTGCGCAGGGTCAGGTTCTGGCGTTTGCGCACCTCATCGGTCAGATAACACACCGATGTCGGGATTCGCTCGCCCTGCTCGCTGACGCCAATGGCACCCACGAACACGCCCTCCTCCCAGAGCCCATTCTGATCGGCCTTGTGCTCGAGGCCACGCCCGCCCAGGACCTTCATCACACCTTTGACGAAAGGCGAAAGGCGCTCCGATGGCGTACGCCGGATCCTGACCGGGCCGTCGCGGCCATGCAGCGCCTGGTCCTGTGGCCCGCAAAAGTCGGTGTCGTTTTCCAGCTTGCGAAAGTACGGCAGGCAGGTGTTCCAGCTCCAACCTTCGGCCCCCAGCGCCTGCCATTCGTCATAGTCGGCGGGCGCACCACGGTTGGTCATCAGGGCGTTGATCGCCGAGCCCCCACCGAGGATCCGCGCCTGCTCATAGCGCCGGGTGGCACCGGCACGCTGGCCCATCAACGCGGTCAGGCGCTGCCAGATATTGCTGGCATCCAGATAGGCGCGCCCCGGGTAACGGCTACGTATCTCGGCGGGCATCGTGTGCAGGGAAATATCGCGCCCCGCCTCGATCAGACACACCTGTTTGTCGGGGTCCTCCGAGAGCCGGGCGGCCAGCACGCAGCCGGCCGAACCACCGCCCAGAATCAAATAATCGATCATGCCGACACCTTACTGAACGAATTTGAGCCAGCGATCCTTGGCGGCAATCCCTTCAGCGGAGGCCCACCACTCTTCCGACATCAGCGCTTGCCTGGCCGCGTTATCCGGCGAGCTTGGCAGTTCCTTGGCCCGCTCGGGGGTAATTTTCCCCGTGGCGAACGCCGCCGGGTTACCTGGACCGTAGTCAATGTAGAGCGGCAGGTTGGCTTGCAATTCAGGCGATACCGCTTCGTTGAGGAACTTCACAGCCGCCGCATAGTTGGGGGCATTTTTCAGGATGCACAACTGGGTGTTTTGCAGCAGGCCGTCGTTGTAGGTGAAGGCCACGTCCGGATTACTCTTTTGCACGGCGCTGGCTCGACCGTTCCAGATCATCAGCATGTCGACTTCGCCATCGGCGAGCAGTTGCGCCGACTGACCACCCGAGGTCCACCACACGGCAATGTTCGGCTTGATCTGCTCGAGACGCTTGTAGGCGCGGTCGACATCCAGCGGGTAAAGCTTGTCACGGGGCACGCCGTCAGACAGCAGCGCCGCCTCCAGGGTGCTCATCGGATCGTTACGCAAGGCACGCACGCCGGGGAAGTTCTTCACGTCCCAGAATTCGGCCCAGGTCTGCGGCACTTTCTTCAGGTTTTTCTTGTTGTAGCCAATGACCGACGAATAGAACTCGTAGGCCACCGAATATGGAGTGCGGTAGGCCGCCGGCATGTTCTGTACGTTCGGCAGCTTGCTCAGGTCCAGCGGTTCGATAAGCCCTTCCTTGCCACCGCGCAGGCAGTTGGAGGGTGGTGTATCGATCACATCCCAGACCGGTTTTTTCGCTTCGCCCTGGGCCTTGACCATCGGCCAGGCGTCGGGGGCGCTGTCCTGCTTGATGGTAATGTTCAGCAGTTTGGCTGCCGGATCCA
The DNA here is from genome assembly GCF_042015035.1 of Pseudomonas gorinensis. Lineage (NCBI taxonomy): Bacteria > Pseudomonadati > Pseudomonadota > Gammaproteobacteria > Pseudomonadales > Pseudomonadaceae > Pseudomonas > Pseudomonas gorinensis. The sequence goes on along the minus strand of NZ_CP167125.1, from coordinate 2,725,248 downwards.
GAATGGCCTTGGTCTGGGCCTCCTGGTAAGCACCGCCTTGGGAGACAAAGGTGATTTCCGCGGCCACGGCGGGCATCGCGCACGCCACCGAAAGACTCAACAGGGAAATGACGGAACCGAACGCTTGAGCAACAGACAAGGTTTTCATGGCAAATCATCCTGGACGTAGATTAATTCGGCAGCGTTAAAACCTCGACTGAACACCCTGCACCCACGTGCTTTGCTCAGGTTTGATTTTATTGTTCGACCGAGCGGGACATTTCGACGTTACAAGAGCATGACAGCAGAGGGCAATGCACGAATAGTCAGAGATGTCATAACCTCAGATCATGCTTATTTCTACAGGCACCTGCCCTCGTTCGCGCGGGCCACTCGCCTACGTGAGCGCCGCGAACGGCAAGCGTCTGGCCAGCTCCTGCGCGAGGTAACGGGCGAACACCGAGATGCGTTGCGGAGTATGCCGGCGATGCTGATAGACCACGAAGATATCGGCCCTGGGCGCCTGGTAATCGCTCAGAACCGCCCGCAGGCGCCCGCTTTCAAGGTGATCCTGAACATTCCAGCGAGAACGCAGGATCAGTCCATGCCCGTCCAGGGCCAGGCGTAACGCGACTTCTCCATCGTTGCTCGACAGCGTTCCGCTGACCTTGTGCGAGTAATCCTGGCCATCCTTGCTGAAACGCCAGATCGCGTAATCACTGCCGAACTGACGCAGCACGATGCAGTTATGCCGGACCAGATCCTCCACCCCTGACAGAGCAGGCATAGCTTCAAGGTATTGCGGAGAAGCGCAGAGAATGCGCGGGTTTTCCAGCAGGCGCATAGCGATCAGTCGCGAATCGGGTGGCTCGCCCATGCACACGCTCATGTCGAACTGGTCATCCAGCAAGCTCGAAGGCTGGCTGGACAACTCCAGGGAAAGCTCCAACTCCGGGTGCAATCGGGCGAAGCTGGAGACCACCGGTGCCAGGTGTTGTCGACCGAAACCCAGGGTGCCGTTGATCCGCAAGCGTCCCTGCAACGTCGGCTGTCGGCGATTGAGCGCACTCTCCAGCTCTTCCAGTTGCCGCAGGATCGGCCGTCCTCCTTCCAGGTACAAGGTCCCTTCCGGAGTCAGCGACAGTCGTCGGGTGGTGCGCTGCAGCAACTGCACGCCCAGACGCGCTTCAAGCTGGCTCAGGCGTTTGCTCACCGCTGGCAACGACAGGCCGAGGTGCCGCGCCACTTCGGTGAGACTGCCGCGTGTCGCCACCTGCTGGAAGAAACTCAAGTCATCGATCATCGCCATGATTCTTTCCTTAAAACTAAGAATGGCTTTCGCTCAAGGCTAATTATTAATACAGGGCCACTGCATACACTGGCAATCAGTCCACATCAATCCCAGGAGTCGAACCCATGAGCAAAGCCCAGTACAAAATCGCGGTGATCCCCGGCGACGGCATCGGCAAGGAAGTCATGCCCGAAGGCGTGCGCGTACTCGACGCCGTGGCGACCAAACACGACCTGGAACTGCAATGGGACTGGTTCGATTTCGCCAGCGCCGATTACTACCTGGCCCACGGCAAAATGATGCCCGACGACTGGTTCGACATTCTCAAAGACTACGACGCGATCTATTTCGGTGCGGTGGGCTGGCCAGACGTCGTGCCTGATCACATTTCCCTGTGGGATTCGCTGCTGCAGTTCCGTCGTGAGTTCGACCAATACGTCAACCTGCGCCCGTGCCGCCTGATGCCGGGGGTAAAGGCGCCGCTGGCCAATCGCGCGCCCGGCGACATCGACTTCTGGGTCGTACGGGAAAACACCGAAGGCGAATACTCCAGCGTCGGCGGCAAGATGTTTCCCGGCACCGACCGGGAAATCGTCTTACAGGAGACCGTCATGACCCGCGTCGGCGTCGACCGCATTCTCAAGTTCGCCTACGACCTGGCCCGGAGCCGCCCGAAGAAACACCTCACCTCCGCCACCAAGTCCAACGGCATCGCGATCACCATGCCGTACTGGGATGAGCGCGTCGTCGAGATGGGCAAGAAATTTCCTGAGGTAAAGGTCGACAAGTACCACATCGACATCCTCACCGCGAACTTCGTCCTGCATCCGGACTGGTTCGATGTGGTGGTCGCCAGCAATCTGTTCGGTGACATCCTTTCCGATCTCGGCCCCGCCTGCACAGGCACCATCGGTATTGCGCCGTCAGCCAACATCAACCCGGAGCGTAACTTCCCGAGCCTGTTCGAGCCGGTGCACGGCTCGGCGCCGGACATCGCCGGCAAAGGCATCGCCAACCCGATCGGACAGATCTGGTGTGGCGCGATGATGCTCGAACATCTGGGCCACCCGCAGGCGGGCGCAGCGGTGCTGGCTGCCATCGAAACCGTACTGGCGATGGGGCCGGATAATGCACCATTGACGGCCGATATTGGCGGCAAGGGCAACACCGAAGCCTTGGGCAAGGCCATCGCCGCTGCGGTCTGAACCGGCAAATAACGCGCAATCTTCCGTTCACGGCCCGTGATACGGGAGATTGTTGCGTGTGACTTTGGCATCGTCTGAACACCTTGCCAGCGCTTGCGAGAGACACCATGACCCTGCTATTCAAAGTCGACGAGGCCCGTGGCCGCGCCTGGAAATCGCTGTTCGAAACACACGCGCCGGACATCGACGTGCGCTTCTGGCCGGACATTGGCGACCCGTCGCAAGTACGCTACTTTGCCGCCTGGCAACCGCCACGACAGCTGCATGAACGCTTCCCGAACCTGCAAGTGATCTTCGCCACCTCGGCGGGAGTCGATCAATTCGACCTCGGCGAGCTGCCAGAGCCTATCAAGGTCGTCCGCATGCTCGACCCCGGCATTGCCCAAGGCATCGTCGAGTACGCCTGCTTCGCCGTGTTGAGCCTGCACCGACAGATCCCTCTGTACCTGCATCAACAACAGGCCGGGCGCTGGCAAGACCACTTCCTGACCCCGGCAGCGCAACGTCGGATCGGCGTCATGGGCCTGGGTAATCTGGGCGTTGCGGTGCTGCAGAGCCTGCGTGCGTTCAACTTCCAGTTGCATGGCTGGGCGCGCTCGCAGAAGAGTATCGACGGTGTGCAATGCCATGCCGGCGACGACCAGCTCGAGTCCTTTCTCAGCCAGTGCGACATTCTGATCTGCCTACTGCCACTGACCGACGACACTCGCGACATACTAAACGCGAGGACGCTGGCCGCACTGCCAAAGGGTGCCAGCCTGATCAACCTGGGCCGGGGCGGTCATCTCAAGGAAGACGATCTACTTCAAGCGCTGGATAGCGGACAACTGAGCCACGCCATTCTCGACGTGCTCAACGAAGAACCGCCATCGCCGGATCATCGGTTCTGGCAGCACCCACATGTCTGGCTGACGCCGCACGTTGGCGCAATGACGGCACCGCAGAGCGCGTTCGAGGTATTGCTGGCCAATATCAGGCGTCATCAGGTCGGCAAGCCCATGCAAGGCTTGATCAAGCGCGATCATGGCTACTGAGGCTCCGCACAGTACGTCCGGCCAAGTCACCTTCTGAACTCCAGCACTAAGGCCGACGGTGTCCGCGAGCGGCTCCAGTGATCCGCATCGATGCCATTTGGCTCGCCACCGAGCCGATGGAAATGCGCGCCACCACCCACCCAAGGCTCGTCAAGCATGCTATTGCGCGATACCTCCTAGCGGAAACGCTGATTGGTTCGCCAGTCCGTTCTGGTTATATATTTTATTGCTGAATAAAGTAACGCCCGAACATCGCGCATAACAAATATGCATTAAATATTCAGGACACTACATTCATTTAAAATCAGTCCAATAAACGCGAGAGCTCTCATGATTAAAATGCTAGCCGCCGTACGCCGAAAACCTGGAATGACCCATGCTGAGTTTTTGGAATATATAGAGCATCAGCACGGAAAAATCGCTCGAGCCAAACCATTGAGTGTCAAACGATACGTACAAAACCATATCATCGACGGCGCGTTCGGAATGGACTCCGATGTGACCTATACAAGAAATTTTCACCGAGACTCCATCACGGAGTTATTTTTTGATGATATGCCGGGTTTGATTCACACGTTCAGCGATCCCTATACCCAACAAACCGTAGGGCCTGATGCAAAAAACTTCGCGGACCTGTCTAACCAGGCCGCTCAGTTGATGGATGAAGTCGAAACCGTCCCTGCAAGTGCAGGGTCCCTCCACAGCAAAGTGATGATTTTTTTGAAAAAGAATCCAACGGTGTCTTTGGATTCGTTTTTCAGCGCATGGGATTCGGCGCACGAGGCAATCATCAGCCGACACCCAGACTTTCAAAGTGCACTCCGCCGACATGTTCGTTCCAGATACCTGCCCGAAGGTGACAGGGTAACCGCCTATTTCGGACCCGACATAACGGTATATGAAGGCGCTTGCAGCATGTGGTTTGAAAATGAAAGCGCTCTTTCCAGTTTTCGTCAGTATCAGCGCGCACTGTTCCAACAGCTTTCTGACGAAGGGATTGTGGTGTCAGCGGAGTCTTTTTTCGTATATGTCAAAGAGGTGGTGATTATGGGCCTGAACCGGTAAACACTTAATCAACGGAACTGTGCTCAACCGCGCGTCAACGCGGACTCAAGCCGCTGAGTCCGCGTCCTGTGCCGCGCACCATAGACATAAGTGCCAGGCACCAGAACAGCGACTTATTTGATTCAGATGGGCTCGGCCAACATCGCAGTAGACTCGCGCATGATCTGAGCATGCTCGTCCTTGTCACCCCCACTTTTTTCTATCTCGCACAGCCGCGCGGAGTTTTCGACCACGAGCTGGCAACGCTCCCAACGCCGCGCTTCGAACCGGTTCAGGGCAGTCTGTAGATCGGCGCTGGCGAGCAACTCTTCGGCGAGCACGATGGCGCTCTCAATACCAATTCCAGCCCCGGAAGCCAGATGTGGCGTGGTGGCATGCACCGTGTCCCCAATCATCACCATGCGGCCTTTATGCCAGGGCAACGGCACCAATAGATTGGCCAGCGGACGATAGTCGATATTGGCGCCCGGCTCATACAATTGAGGCACCAGCGCCTGCAGGATCGGGGCGGGGAACTCACCCAGCAGCCGCGCCATTTCACCTGGCCAACTGGCCGGATCGATCCACTCGGAAAACTCGCGGCTTTCCATGAGGAACATGTACATGTGCGTTTCGGAAATCGGATTGACGCCAACCTTGGTGCGTCCGAGCCAGTGACTGGGCCGCACGATTTCCGGCGGACGCCTCAGTACAGCACGCCAGACACTCTGGTGAATGGGTTTTGGCGCAGGCGCTTCGGGGAAAAACGCCTTTCGTATCTGCGAATGCACACCATCGGCGGCAATGACCAGGTCATAGCGCCCAGAGGTGCCGTCGGTGAAAGACACTTCAAGGTCATCCGCGTGCTCGATGATGCCGTCGAACGTGATGCCGAGGCGCACATGGGTGCCTACTTCCCGTGTCTTGTCGGCAAAAATACGAGCCAGCACCGGGCGCAGAATGCCGCCGCCACAAGGAATCGCTTTATCACTGAGCGGAGGTCGAAGCGCCAACTGCACAATCAGGTCGCCTGCCGGTGAAAACACATCGAAATTGGTCGACAGATACCCTTGCGCGGCCACCTGTTCAAGAATCCCAACGGTATCAAGCGCTCGTAGCGTGGGCCCACTCAGGGTAATTCCCGCCCCTAGAGGGCACCACAAAGGATCTATTTCGACCAGGTCAACTTCCACCCCCTGGCGGGCGAGCTGGATAGCCGCGGTCATACCGGAGAACCCTCCTCCGATCACCAGGACCTTATTGACTGCTGCAATCATCACGCTCTCCTAATTATTCTTATTCACTCGGGCTGACAGTGCATGGCACACCGACGAGCGTTGCGGCGTCGTCGAGTCAATGCTGCAGAGTCATGAGTTTCCGACGGAAAATGTCAGATCAACGACGAGACTATCGAATTGGTTATCTGCGCTGAAATCGCTTTGCACAATCCGAGGTATCGCTTCAGCTGATGGGTCTTGGCGTTGCGACAAAACCCGGTGTTATCCGCGTACCTACGGATAAATAAAAAAGCCGATTGATTGCAGTTCATTCGAACCGCAATCAATCGGCCTTCAACGACACGGATTCACACGCTTTCCAAGCCGTCCCAGCAGAGGTATTTCACTTCAAGAAATTCGTCGATCCCAAGGTGCGATCCCTCGCGCCCAAGACCGCTCTGCTTGACGCCACCGAAGGGTGCGACCTCATTCGAAATCAAACCACAGTTGATGCCCACCATGCCCGATTCGATACGAGCGGCGTTGCGCCAGATGCGTGCCGCATCACGGCTGAACAGATAGGCCGCCAAGCCAAACTCGCTGTCGTTGGCCATCGCAATGGCTTCGTCATCGCGGTCGAAACGCAACAGCGGCATGACCGGGCCGAAGATCTCTTCACGAGCGATCCGCATCCCATGGGTCACATCGGCCAGCAGGGTGGGCTGGAAGAAACCTCCTCCCAGCACGTGGGGCTTGCCGCCGGACAGCAGTCGAGCCCCTTGCGCCAGCGCATCATCAACCAGGGCCTGGGACTTTCGTAGCGCCGCGTCATCGATCAACGGCCCGACCTGTACACCCGGTTCCAGGCCGTTGCCCACCTTCAGGCGTGCCATGCGCTCGACGATGCGTTCGGCCAGTGCATCATAAATCCCTGACTGCACCAGCACCCGGTTGGCACCGATGCACGATTGCCCGCCATTGCGAAACTTGGCCAACATCACCCCGTCAGCGGCGGCATCCAGATCAGCATCGTCGAAGACAATGAACGGGGCGTTGCCGCCCAACTCCATGGAGCATTTCTTCACCGTCTGCGCCGCTTGCGCGAGCAACAACCGACCCACGTCGGTGGAGCCCGTGAAGGTGAGCTTGCGCACTAACGGGTTGGCCGTGAGTTCACCGGCAATGTCGCGGGTGTCATTGCCCGTGATCACGCTGAAAACACCGGCCGGCACACCCGCGCGTTGCGCGAGTTCGGCCAGCGCCAGTGCGGTCAGGGGCGTCTGGCTGGCCGGTTTCACGACCATCGTGCAGCCGGCCGCGAGGGCCGGGGCGGCCTTGCGCGTAATCATGGCAGCGGGAAAGTTCCAAGGCGTGATCGCGGCGCACACCCCGATGGGTTCGCGCAGTACAACGATGCGCTGAGTGTCCTTTACGCCGGGAATCATTTCGCCGCGAACCCGCGTGGCTTCCTCGCCAAACCAGCGCACAAAAGACGCCGCGTAATCGACTTCGCCGCGCGCCTCCTCCAGGGGCTTGCCCTCCTCCAGGGTAATCAGCGTGGCAATATCCTCCCGATGTTCAACCATCAACTCATACCAACGGCGCAACACCTCGCCACGGCGTTTGGCCGTCAGGCGACGCCACGGCCCAAAGGCCTCCTGCGCCGCGTCGATGGCGCGCCGGACTTCAGTTTCGCGACAGCGCGGCAACTCGGCCAGCACCGTTTGATCCACCGGATTACGCAGCGTGTAACGACCGTGTGGCGTCTCGGTCAACCAGTCTCCAGCGATGTAGGCTCCGGTACGCCACAGTGTCGGGTCCTTAAGTAAATGCTTCACGGTGCAACCCTCCTGATCAGCACGGGTGACGCCCGATCATGAAGGCGGCATCAGGGTCCGAAGTCACTGGCAGCCCCGACGCGACCAACCCTTGACGCAGAGACTTCATGAAGCGATCCGGCACACGCATCGCCGGGGCGCGGAGCGGGCCGCCGTTGAAGCCGGCGAGCCAGTCCTGGTATTTCCACATCGTGCGGTTGAGCACACCGGTGCCGCCGGCATAGCTTTGCGCAGCGGCGCCATTGGCGCTGCGTGCCGGATTGACCTTCCAGTACAGTTCCATCGCTTCTTCGAAACGCCCCGTGCGGGCCAGCTCGAAAGCTTTCGGGTAGTAGTCGCTCATCCAGGCGGTGTTGCTGGTGCCGGAAAACTGCAGCTTCATCAGGCTCATCAAGGGGATCGCATCGCCTTCGATCGGGCAACTGATCACCACTTGGTCACGGAAGTGGTGGTACATCTCGCAAATGCCCGCCGGCAATGGGAACCCTTGCTCGGACTTGATCGCGGCGATATTCGGGCAATCGGCCAGCAGGCGACGGACCAATTCCAATGACATCCCCGCCGGATGCACGCGCTCAAAGCCCCAGAGCGGAATCGGGAAGAGCATGACGGCAAGGTCCGTCGCGTCGCAGAATGCCTTGGTGTAGTCGTAGATTTCCTGCTCGCTGGTCGGCCAGAACTGTGGCGGATAGGACAGCAGGACGATGTCAGCACCGGCATTCTCGGCGAGCTTCACCGCCTCGATATTCTCGGCAAGCGTGCCAAAAGCCGCGTGGAAGAACAGGATCAGGCTTTTCCCCGACTCACGCGCCCAAGCGGTGAATTGCGCGTTTTCCTGGGCAGAGATGGCCAGCTCGCTGCACAGCAACGTGGCGCTGTAGCCCAGCCCGACCGTATGTTCGATGTCGTGGCGTATGCCACGCTCATTGAGGCGCTTCAGATCAGCACTGAAGCTTGGGAGGGTGACAGCCGAGCAGCCCACCAGGTTTTCACGCGCCCAGGCACGGGCATCCGCTTTGTTGTAAGTCGCCATGATGATTTTCCTTCGGACAGTGGAGGGGTTATTTCGAGACAGGGACAATGCTGGCAGGCAACTCGATGCCGAGGCCTTGTTGCCGGGCGCGCTCGTACAGCACTTGCGCAATGACAACGTCTTGCAAGGCCGAGCCCACCGATTTGTAGAGAACGATGTCGCTGTCGTTCTGGCGCGGAATGACACGCCCTGCCACCAGGTCCGACAGCGCGACCAATTTGTCGGCGACATAGACACCGGCAGTGATCGCCGCAATGGCATCCCCCGTATCGTGGAGTACCTCTTGCGGCATATCCGCGACGATGCACACGGCTCGCTCCATCGTGACCGGGTCAACTTCCCGTTGTTCAGGCAAGGTCGAACCCAACGATACGATTGTGGTACCCGGGCCAAGCCACGCGCCTTGCAGTACTGGAGACTCGTCACGGCTGCGGGCGGCACAGATCACCACATCACAGTCCTGCACGGCCTCTTGCGCGCTGCCCACCGCGTGAATATCCAGCCCCGGCCTGAAACTATCGGCAAACCGTTCGCGGCTCGCAGGCGTTGGACTGAACACGCGAACATGGGCGACATCGCGCACGGATTTGAGGCAATCCAAGGCGCCCCGCGCCTCGAACCCCGCGCCAATCACACCTACCCGCAGCGCACGCTGGGGCGCCAGCAAATCCACCGCCAGCGCAGCGGTAGCCGCGGTGCGCAATCCGGTTACCCGATTGCCGTCGATCAGGGCACTGAGCGCCATGGTTTGCTGGTTGAACAACGCGATCAAATAGCTGGCGCAACGTGCCCGCATGGATGCAGCAATCAGCTTGCAGCCCATATGGCCGCCAGTCGGTGGTACGGCGGTCAAACTGCGCAGCCAGATCCCATCGCCCCGCGCCATCGAACGGGGCGGCACCATGGCATCCGAGGTGGGGCTGGCATAGGCCTGGGCGAGCGCCGCGACGGCGGCGCTCCAGTCGGCGAGCGAGGCCACATCGGCATCGCTGAGAAAAAGCGTCGGGGCCACGACGTGGTGCTGTTGGGCGTGATGCATAGCGCTAACCTCGCAATCGGGTATCAGTCGGTGATTGACTGACACCCTACGAGGCACATCCCCCACCGAATACTGCTGGGGATCGAAAGCAGCTATCGCTCAAATCGATGGCATCGCCAGGCTGCCGATCAAGCGTCGCACTTCACGGGAGGCACGGGTCAAGGGGCGACGTGGTGACTCGACCAGTACCACAAAGCGCTCGAGAAGCGGCTCGACGATACGTGACGAACTCAGTCGCGGGTCCAGAGAGCCCGGTAGCACAGAGGCGATCGCATAGCCGCCACCCGCGGCGACGACTTCATATTGGAGCTGCACGGAGTCGGCTTCGACGGCAACGCATAATTCCACGCCTTGCTCGGTGGCCAGATGGTCGAGCCTGGCCCTCAACAGATGCGGTCGCCCAGGCACGACCAATGGCAACCTCGATAGATTTTTTAATGCAATATCTCGCTTGACGAACAGCGGATCGGCGGCCGGTCCTACCAGGTGCAACGGCAGCCTGGCCACAAGATGGGCCTGCCCGATGCTTGCCTCGCTCTCGCGCAGCACCAGCGCCATATCCAGACGACCATCGTGCAACTGCTCTTCGAGTTGAGCGCTCGCGCCCTCGATCAGGTGCAACCTCACACCGGGCATCTGGGCGCGTACCGCAGAAAAAAGCGTCCCGGCAAACCGACGCACCGCAGACGGCAACATGCCCACGACCACCTCCCCCACCGGCTTTCCCCGCAGGTTGCGAATGTCATCGGCAAGGCCTTCAGCGTCCGCAAGAAGATCCGATATGCACGGCAGCAGTTGCTCCCCAAATTCGGTCAGGACCACCCCGCGCCCCGTGCGATGAAACAGGCGCTCGCCACATTGCGACTCGAGCAAGGCAATATTGCGACTCACCATGGACTGCGGCATATCCAGCAGTACCGCGGCTTTGCTGAGACTTCCAGCCGCCACGACACGCACGAACAAGGTCCAGCGAGGATCGATGATGGTCAGCGCTGTTGCCGGATAGTGCGAGCCATTGCCCGGTACATCGGCACTCTGAAGGTCCTTCATGGTCTCAACGCTTGGCGAGCCTGCTGCAGGTACTCGCGACTGTCCTGAAGGTGCAGGCGCATGGCCGCGCGCGCGTATTCAGCGTCCTGGTTGAGGATCGCCTGATAGATCTGTTCATGCTCGCTTTGCATGCGCTGTTCATAGTGCAACGGCTCATCATGAAACAAACGCGCAGAATCCAATCGACTGCGCGGAATGATGATCACGCCCAGGTTGGCCAGTGTGTTGGCGATGTAGTGATTACCTGTCGCCTGGGCAATGCTCAGATGGAACTGAAAATCCAACGCCGCCCTGTCATTGACACTGACGGCTGGCTGTCCGAGTTGATCGAGAAGCCCCCGCAACCCGGCCAACTGATCCGGACGACGTCGCTGGGCGCACAGCCCGGCAGCTTCAACCTCAAGACCGATTCGAAACTCCATGATCGCCAGCGAATCATCGAGGATGCCAAGAGTAGCCGGGTCGATGAATGCCCCCAGCGACAGGGCGCTGCCGCGCACAAACGTGCCGATCCCGTGGCGTGTCTCAACCATTCCAGCAGCCTGTAGACGCGACATGGCCTCGCGCACCACGGTCCTGCTGACCCCATGCTCAAGCATGAGGGCCGACTCGGTGGGCAACTGTTCACCGCCACGCAGTCGCCCCTCCAGAATGTGCCCGGACAGCAGCGCCTCCAGCCCCTGGGACAGGCTGCTGCGTTTTTTTCCTGCGGCCGCCGGCACGTTCACGCCTCGAAAATCGCTACGGCGCGGACGAAACCGGCCGACGCGTGCCGGATCTTGTAGGGGAAGCAGGACACCTGGAAACCATGGGCCGGCAGGCACTCCAGGTTGGCCAGTTTCTCCATCTGGCCGTAGCCGATGTCACGCCCGGCCTTGTGCCCTTCCCAGATGATCGAGGCATCGCCCGTGGCCGCGAAGCGTTCGCGTGTGTACTTGAACGGCGCATCCCAGCTCCAGGCATCGGTGCCGACCACACGCACGCCGCGCTCAAGCAAATACAACGTAGCCTCGCGGCCCATACCGACCCCGGCATCCAGATACCCTGGCTGACCGAACAGCGCGCCGGCGCGGGTGTTGACCAGGACAATGTCCAACGGCTGCAGCACGTGGTCGATGCGCGCCAGCTCCGCCTGCACTTCGGCGGCGCTGACCACATGGCCATCGGGCAAATGACGGAAATCCAGCTTCACGCCGGGTTGCAGGCACCAGTCCAACGGCAACTCGTCGATGCCGAAAGCCGGCTTGCCACCATCCGTGGTCGAGGCATAGTGCCAGGGGGCGTCCATATGCGTACCGCTGTGCGTGGTGATCTGCAGGCGCTCAGCCGCCCAGGACTCGTCGCCAGGCAGTTGCGCCTTGGACAGGCCGGGAAACATCGCGGCCATCTCCGGCCAGCCTTGCTGATGGTCCATGTAGTCGATTTTCGGCAGCAACGGCGGTGGATCGGTGTAGGGGTTGTTGTCCAGGGTAACGGACAGGTCTACCAGGCGGCGTTTAGTTGATTGCATGTTCGCTCACTCCAAGCGCCACCCGCCCACGCGCACGACGCGCCGGGGCAGCAGCATTCAAACTGTTTCGTATCAAGGCGGCAGCCGAGCCGTCATGGCGAAAGCCAAGAGCACGGGCCAGAGGGGTTTTCATGGCCGGGAAGTTGCCAAACAACGCTTGCAGCCCGGCATCCGGTGCGAAGCTGATCAGCGCACGGCGTTCCTGGCCATAGGCAGCGGCCAGGGCATCGATGACCTGGGCAATGGACAGGCGCAACAACGGGAGTTGCCAGACGCGTGACTCGCCAAGCTCGGCGGCCGGCAGTTCGGCGGCCCGTAACAGGTTATCCACGCAACACCGCACCGACATCCACCAGGCCTGCGCCTGCGGTGAAACCGGGCAGCAATACGGCTGGCCTTCGGCGAAGGCATGCAGCAGGTCGCTCATGAACGCCGAGCGCAGCCCGTTGGGTTCACGTGGACGGGCAACGATGCCGGGCAGGCGTACGGCACGGCCGTCCACCTCGCCTCGTCGGGCCAGGTCGTTGAGTGCCATTTCCACCATCGCCTTGTGCGCACCGTAACTCAACTGCGGGTGTGGCACGGCGCGCTCATCGAGGCGCGCCGGCAGGTCGCCGCCGTACACCGCCACGCTGCTCGCATACACCAGCACCGGCGCGCCAGGCTGCGCGCGCAACTGGTCAAGCAACTCCAGGCTTGCCAGCAGGTTGACCTGATAGCCCAGTGAATAATGCTGCTCGGCCGCTCCCCCAGGGATGCTGACCAGGTGAAAAACCACATCAATGCCATCGGCCAGGGCGCGACGCAATAACGCGGCATCGGTCACACTGCCGCAATGCCGACGCAGGCGTTTATCGTCAGCAAACCCCACCAACTCTTTATCCAGCAGGATCAACGCGCTGATCGAACGGCCTTGCCATTCATTCGCCTGGAGCAATCGGTTGACCAGCGCCCGGCCGACAAAACCATTGGCCCCGGTAATCATCACGCGCATGGGAGGCCTCCGTGCACGACACGTTGGTCTATCGCCCCGAAGACCGACTGCCCGCGCAGGTCGAGAACTTCCATGCGCACGCGATCACCGAAGCGCATGAAGGACGTCTGCGGCGCCCCTTGCTCGATCATCTCGACGGCACGACGTTCGGCGATGCAGGCCGCGCCAACCGTGGGGTCGGCATTGGAAACCGTGCCAGAACCGATCACGCAGCCGGCCCTGAGGCGCCGGGTCAGCGCCGCGTGGGCGATCAACTGATGAAAGCCGAAATGCATGGCGCCACCGTGGGCATGCCCGAACCACTGGCCATTCCATTCGACCCTCAGTGGCAAATGCACACGCCCGTCCCGCCAGGCCTCGCCCAACTCGTCGGGGGTGATCGCCACCGGGGCAAAACTTGACGAGGATTTGGCCTGGATAAACCCGAAGCCGGTCTTCATTTCACGGGGGGCGAGCGCACGCAAGCTGACATCGTTGACTTGCACAATCAGCCGAATATGGTCGGCGGCGTCTTGCGCCGAGCAGCCCATGGGCACCTCATCGACCACCACCGCGAATTCACCTTCAAAGTCGATACCGTGGCTTTCACTGGGCAGCAGGATGTCGTCGTGGGCCCCCAGGAAATCATCGCCACAGCCCTGATACATCAAGGGTGTGTGTTCAACACCTTCGATCGGATCCAGCGCGAACGCTTTCTGCATGCGCTCGCCATGACTGAGGAAGGACGAGGCATCCAGCCATTGCCAGGCACGTGGCAAGGGTGCGGCAGCGTGCTGCGGATCGAAGGCGAAGGCGCCGGCCAGGGTGCCTTCATTCAAGGCGTCGTAGCGCGCGCGTAACGCGGTTTCGACGCTCGACCATTGTTCAATGGCAACCAGCAACGTCGCCGCAATATCGCTGGCATCGGCCGCCCAGGCGAGGTCGCGCGACACCACCAGCAGGCGACCGTCGCGGCTATCATTCTTGAAGGTACTGAGCTTCATGCCTGGCCTCCTTGCAGTTCGGGCGCGAAGCGGCCATCCAGCAGCACAAACAACATGCGTGCCATCTGCTCGGTACGATTGCTCCAGGCGTGGTTGGTACCTCGCTGCACGACGATGTCACCGCGCTTGAGATGCACCTCCTCGCCATCGAGCACCAACCAGACCTCCCCCTCCGTGACCACGCCGTAATCGAGGGTTTCGGTGCGGTGCATCAGCTTGTGTTTGGAATCTGCCTGCCCCGTGCCGGCATGGGCCTGGCCAATTTCGGCGAAGGCCGCCGCGGCATCCTCGGCGCTGACTTGGTTCTGTACGCTGTCGGGCGGGATATCCACCACACGGATAACGCTGCCCAACGGCGCCGGACTCAACTGAAGCGGCTTGCGGGTGGGGTCCTCGCCATTGTCGAGTACAGCCGGGCTGGCGCCACTGTTCCAGATCTCATGGAACACCGTACCGGGCACGGCCTTGAGCGGGAAGCTGTTGGGTGTCGGTCCGCTGAGCGCGACCACCGCCTGGCCGTGGGCATCGTGCCCGGTGACCACGCGTTTGAAACCTGGAAGTTGTTGCATGTTCGACTCCTCAATCAGTTGGCAAAACACCGCAGCGGGTAGAGATGGATGAATGGAAAACCTTAAAGATCGAGCACCAGCCGGGCACTCCTGGCACGCGAGCAACACGGTGTGAACTGGTCGTTGCGGGCCCGCTCGGCATCGGTCAAGAACATGTCGCGATGCTCCGGTTCGCCTTCCAGCACGCGCGTGATGCAGGTGCCACAGATGCCCTGCTCGCAAGACAAAGGGATGTCGATGCCGGCCTCCAGCAGCACCTGGGCAACGCTGAGCGTGGCCGGCACTTGGAAACACTGTCCGGTGCTGGCCAGTTGCACTTCGAACCCGCCCGCCTCACTCGCCGGGTCAGCAGTAGCGGTAAAGTACTCACGGTGCAGTTGCGTTTCGGCCCATCCCTGCGCGCGCGCGGTGCCGAGCACGTGCTCCATGAAGCCATTGGGGCCACAGACGTACAGATGACGGTCACGGGTCGGCGCGGACAAAACCCCAGCGCTGTCCAGGCGCTGGCTAGCCTCGCCATCGTCCACATGAACGTGCACGCCATCGGCGAACGCCGAATGGCGCAGGTACTCGATAAAGGCCATGCGCCCGACCGAGCGGCCGCAGTAGTGCAGCTCGAAAGGCGCGCCGATCCGCGCCAAGCGCTCGGCCATGCAGAGGATCGGTGTAATGCCGATGCCGCCCGCGAACAGCACGCTGTACCCCGCCCCATGCTCCAGCGGGAACAGGTTGCGTGGCTCGCTGATCCGCAGCCGGCTGCCTTCGTGCACTTGCTCGTGCATGGCCTGGGAACCGCCACGAGACGCAGGGTCGAGCAACACGCCCAGCAGGTAGCGGTGGCGGTCTTCCGGGTGATTGCACAGCGAGTACTGGCGCACCAGGCCATTGGGCAGGTGCACATCGATATGCGAGCCGGCACTGAAAGCCGGCAGCAGGGAATCCTCGGCCGGGGCCAGTTCAAAGCTGTAGATGCCTTCGGCTTCGCGACGCTTGCGGGTCACCACGACATCGATCATCTCGGGGCACTCACTGGCTGCTCAGCGGCAATCAAGCGACGCAGAACACGTCGGCAACGCACGGCCCCGGCATCGACTGGCAGCAACACAGGGTTAAGACCCAGCAGTTCAACCTCGCCGATCTGGCGCTGTTGAGCCTCGACCATGGGCTTGTCTTCACCGGCGAAAATCCCGATCAACATGTCCTGGATGAAGGTGTTCAACTGCGCATTGTCCTGCTCGAAACTGCGTGTGTTGGCGAAGAAGTAATGGGTGTTCGTCGCGTCCTGCGGCGTCATCAGATGCAGGTTCCAGGTCACGGGCCCCTCTTCCCTGGGGCGCCCGGGCGGCGTGGCGCCACTGCCCAGCAGCATCAGGCCGGGGGCGTGCCAGATGACTTCGGCCCAGACGTCTGCCCGGCTCGGGTCTTCCAGATGAGCGCCGAAAGCCGGTGGGGGGACATCGTCTGGCGCCCACCAACTGATGCGCACGCGGTCGTTGGGCAACTCCTCGATGGTCGCGCGCGTGCGTGACAACGCCCCGCCACCCAGCGTATCGGGGTGCAGGAAATCAACGTGGCTCAGGTCCATGATGTTGTCGGACAGCAACTCGTAGTGCGCGCGGGTTGGCAAATACCCATGCCCCTTGGCATGGGGTGGGGCCTGTTCGAGGAAGGAAAAATCAGGGATCTGCGCCTCGTTGGCCAGGCTCGAATCGCCAGGCCAGACCCAGATCGCCCCATGCCGCTCGACGACCGCGAACGCGCGAACGCAGGCGGCCTTGGGGACGGTCCCATCGCCATGGGGGTTGTACGTACATTGGCCACTGCCATCGAAACGCAAGCCGTGGTACGGACACTGGACGCTATCGCCGACAACCTTGCCCATGTGCAGCGGGGCAAAACGGTGTGGGCAACGATCGGCGAGCGCCTGGATCACACCCTGGCTATTGCGAAAGAACACGATGGGTTGCTCGACGATGGTCCTGCCAAGCATCCCACCTTGCGTCAGCTCGTCTGCCCATCCAGCGATGTACCAGGTGTTGAGCAAATAACTCATGATGATCTCCTCATTGTTCTTGTTTTCATGAAATGTCGAATAGACAGATCAGCGATCAGGCTCTGCGACGACCGCGCCGGCAAAAGCGGCCCCGCTGCCTCGCAACCGAAGGCAGGCCAGGGCCACCACAAGTTGAAGCCCTGCGATGATTCCCAGTGCGGCAGGCAAGGCGCCGATCACCCCGCCGGTGATCGCCAGCACCACCAGTGGGCTGGCGAACTCACCGGCAAAGAACAGCGCCGTGAAGCCGCCGGCCGCGCGGCCGCGCTGCTGGAAGTCGACCTGGCTCATGATCCAGGTGAGCAGGGTCGGCATCATCAGGCCGATGCCCAAGCCGTTGATCAGCACGGCGACCACCACCAGCCCATGACGGTCGGCCACCGCCAGCAACCCGCCGCCGATAGCGGCCGCGAAGAAAGCCAGGAGCATCTGCCGAGGCGCCGGGACACCACGCAACAGACGGAAACTCAAGGCGCCGACCAGTACGCCGAACTGACTGGCGCCCATGGTCAGGCCGATCTGCTGCGACCCTTCGACATGCAGCAGGTTGAGCAGATAACTGACTTGTACCGGCACGATGAACAGGCTCAAGCCAGCCAGGAATGCCAGGGCATACAAGGGGGCCAGGGCGCGCCAGGGGAATGCCCTGTCCGCCGTGGTTGCCGCGGTAACGGCCTGCGCGCGCGGCTCCCACAGCAACCAGGCCATCAGCGGCAGGAACACCAGCCCCAGCCCATACAGGGCAAACGGCGTGCGCCAACCGTGCTCGCCGAGCACACCGCCGACGGCAATGAAGATCGCCGCCGACAGCGAGGTCGCAACCATTTGCAGCGCGAATATGCGTTCACGCCGCGCGCCGCTGTAGTAGTCCCCCATCATCGTGGTGCAACAGGTCATGATCGCCGCCTCGGCCACACCGATGCCGGCGCGGCTGATCACGATGACCTGCAGCGACTCCAGCCATAGCGGCAGCACACCACAAACCGTGTAGAGCACCATCGCACCGATCAGCAACGGCTTGCGCCCCAATCGGTCGGCGATGATCCCGGCGACGGGGGCCAACAGCGCAATCATCAACGCCGGCAGCGTCAGGGCGATGGGCACCAGCACCGCGACACCTGGCGTGTCGGCAAAGTGTTCCTGCATACGCGGCAGGATGGGAGCCAGCAGCACCGCACCGAGCACCGGCAGGCAACTGCCGAGCAAGAGCAACAAGGACTGCGGCAGCCGCGCCTGGCGTTCAACGTTCATCACGCACCTCCGCTGATTGGGTCGCGCAGAACGCCATGCCGAAGGCGCTCAGGCCGGCGATAAGGTCAAGCCATAGAGGCTGTCGGAACAGATACATACGAGGCATCGCAACGTCCTTTCTTGTTGTTATGGCGCGACCGGATTAGCCGCCACAGAGACTGTCTTCTTGCACGATGAGTGCTGTTCCCTGGTCCTCTGCTCGGCGGTGACAGGCGTCAGCGCCGCAGTGACCAGGCAGTGGGGCTCATCCGCGACTGTGTGCCCAACCGGTTCCTTGCTCACACGCTTGCTCGGCAACAGGAAGTGAGCCAGGGCCGGCAGCAGAACCAGGGCACCGACCATGTTCCAGACGAACATGAAGGCCAGCAGCACCCCCATGTCAGCCTGGAACTTGATCGGCGAAAACATCCAGGTGGCCACGCCGATCGCCAGGGTCACCCCGGTCAGCATCACCACCTTGCCGGTGGACAGCAGTGCCCGGTAATACGCCTGCGACAGGCTTGTGCCCTGGCGCATATGCCCAAGCAGGATGCTCATCACGTACAGCGCGTAGTCAACGCCGATGCCCACGCCGAGGGCGATCACCGGCAGGGTCGCGACCTTGACGCCGATGTTCAGCCAGACCATCAGCGCCTCACAGAGTACCGAGGTGAGCATCAGCGGAATGACCGCGCAAATCGTGGCGCGCCAGGAGCGGAAGGTGACCAGGCACAACAGGATCACCGCACCGTAGACCCAGAACAGCATTTCGCGGTTGGCCTGTTTGACGACAATGTTGGTCGCCGCCTCGATCCCGGCATTGCCGGCAGCCAGGAGGAACTGGACCTCGTCGGTATTGTTCGCCGCGGCGAATTGCTCGACGTGATCCACCAGGCGGCTGAGGGTTTGCGCCTTGTGGTCGGAGAGGTAGACGTACAGCGTCAGCAGGCTGCAGTCTTCGTTGTAGAGCCCGCGTGGTGCCCCGGCGGTGACCATGTTGAGCATCGCCTGGTTGTTCTGCAGCTCATACCACTTCGGGCTGCCTTCGCTGAGGCCGACCAGCATGCGGCGGTTGAGCATCGCCAGGGAATTGGTCGAATCGACACCCGGCAACGTGCGCAACTGCCAGTCGAGGGCATCGACCTTGTTCAGGATGTCATAGCGCGAACAGGCGCTGGCGGGGGTCTTGATCATGACCGCGAACAGATCGCTACTGGCGCCGTAATGCCGGGTCAGAAACGCATCATCCTGGTTGTAGCGCGAATCGGCCCGCAGCTCGGGCGCGCCGGCATCCAGATCACCGACCTTCAATTGCAGGCTGACGATGAAGCCGAGCGTCGCCAGCGCCAGGCTCAGGGCGATGCACAACGCCGCCCAGCGCCGCTGGGTGAACAGGTCGAGGAAACGCCAGAACCCGTGGCGATGCTGACCGGCCTGTTCAGCGTGCTCGCTTTTCAGGCTCAATCGCGCCGCACGGCGGCTGACCCCAACGTAGGAGAGCAATATGGGTAGCAAGATCAAATTGGTGAAGATCAACACCGCCACGCCGATGCTGGCGATCATCGCCAGGTCCTGGATCACCTGGATCTTGATGATCATCAGCACCGCGAAACCGACCGCATCACAAAGCAGCGCGGTGAGCCCGGCAAGAAACAGGCGGCGGAACGTGAAGCGTGCGGCGACCACCCGGTGCATGCCGCGCCCGATGTCCTGCATGATGCCGTTCATCTTTTGCGCCCCATGGCTCATGCCAATGGCAAACACCAGGAACGGCACCAGCACCGAATAGGGGTCCAGTTGATAATTCAGTAACGGCAGCAAGCCAAGCTGCCAGACCACCGCCACCAGCGAGCAGAACACCACCAGCAAGGTGCTGCGAATGCAGCGGGTGTACCAATAAAGCACGACCGTGGTGATCAGGATCGCCACGGCGAAGAAGATCAGGATCTGCCGCAGGCCGGCAATCAAGTCACCGACTTTCTTGGCAAACCCGGTGATGCGAATGTCGATGCTGTCGCTCTGGTATTGGCTACGCAACGCCTCCAGCTGTTGCGACAGCTGGGTGTAGTCCAACGCACGGCCATCCGGGGTTCGCTGTAACAGCGGCACTTGAATGATGCTCGATGCCTGGTCGAACGCCACCAACTGGCCGAGTTCATTGGACAGCTGCACATTGCGCCGCAACGCCGCAAGGCTCGCGGCGCCGCCATCGTATTTATCCGGAATGACCGGCCCACCCTCCAGGCCCGCTTCGGTCACCGCCACCCAACGTGTGGCCGGTGTCCACAGCGACTTCATGTACGCACGGTCGACACCGGGCAGCAGGTAGATCTTGTCGCTCAACGCCTGCAGGGTCTTGAGGTAGGCGCTGTCGTAGATATCGCCCCGCTTGTTGACCACGGCGATGCGCACCGCATTACCCAGCCCGCTCAGCTCCTTCTGGTGCTCAAGGTAGTTGGCGATATAAGGCTGATGGGTGGGGATCATTTTTTCAAAACTGGCATTGAGCTCGACACGACTGGACTGCCAACCCAGCACCAACGTGGTCGCCAGACACAGCAACAACACCCACAGGCGATGGTTGAACAGGGCTCGTTCGAGCACCGAGCCAGAACGCGGATCGAAGTCTTCGAACGCATTGGCTGGGGACTGGGGGAAATTACCAGGAGACGTCATAACCTCACTCCGAAGCGGCAGTGGCTGGCTGCGCAAGACGCTGCAGCCCGGTGAAACCAGCAACGATCAGGCTGCCATCGGCGGCCTCGATCACACTTGAAACAGGCTTGCCCAAGGGGTTGCCCAGTGGCAGCAGCGCCGCCCCGGTCTGCTCGCTGTTGCGAAACAGCGTGCCGCCCTGGTTGACCAGCAGCAGCTGGCCGTCGGCCAGGCGGATGGAGTCGTTGAAGGAGATGGGTATGGGAACTGACAAGCGCTGGAAACTTGCGCCGGCATCGTGGGAGACAAAGGCATTGCCCTTCAGGCCGGCGACCACCAGTGCGCCATCGGCGCGGCTCTGCAGGGTGAAGAAACTGCCTTCGTAGGGGCTGTCCAACTGACTGAACGACAGCCCGTCGTCGTCCGAGCGCGCCAGGTAACCCTGCTCGCCAGCCAGGAACCAATGTGTGCCCTGCCGACTGATGGCGTACAAGTGCAAGCCGTTCGGGTTGGCGATACGCCCCATGAGCGACTGCCAGGTGGCGCCACCATCGGTGGTCAGCAGCGCCAAACCGTAGGCACCGACGATCAACCCGCGGCGGGCATCGACGAATTCCAGGGCCAGGAAAGGTTTGTCTGGACCATCGGCGACAAGACGCTCGGCATTTTGTATCCGTACCAGCGCGGCATCCGGGTCGCTAGCCGTGGCCTGGTCCGCCTTGGCGGCGTCCAGTTCCAGCTGCGCCACGCGCACGCCGTCGAGCTGCAACGTCCAGTGCTCGCCACCATCCAGCGTCGCCAGCACCACGCCCGCGTGGCCGACCGCCCAGCCCTTTTGTGCATCAACGAAGCGTACCGCCGTCAGGCTGACCGAGACCGGCACCGACGCCTGGCGCCAGGTTTGTCCATTGTCGTCGGAGAGCAGTACCAGGCCACGCTCGCCTACGGCCACCAGGCGTGTACCGGCACGCGCCAGGTCGATCAATACGCTGTTCTGCGCAGCCGGTACCCGCATGGCCGGGGTATTGAGCGGCACGCCCACCGCAGCCTGCCCCGCCAGGCACTGGCTCGTGACGAAGGGCAAATACAGGGCCAGGAGCAAAGCACCCGCCTGACTGATTCTGTTCATAACCTACCTCGGACAAACACTCGTACCCCAAGGACATGCCGACGGGCATGCCCTTCACGCTCGGTTCAGGTTTAACGCACGCCGCGTCCGGCCATCGCCGCAGGCGAGAACTCCGAGGCCTTGTAGCGATCAACCGCGCGATATTGATCCGGCAATCCGGCGTAGACGTTCTGGATAAACCACGCCCCCGAAGTCAGGTCATAAAAACCCGAAGACAGTTGCACCAGGCCAGGCAGGTCGGGCAGTACGGACGGCAGGGACCAGAGGGTCTTGGCCAGTTGACCGCTGGCATCCCAACGGTCACCGAGCAGGGCTTGCCAGGTGTCTTCGTCGAGGTAGTAACGGCCTTTGGGCAGTTGGTGACGCTTGCCGGCGGCCAACGTCGACTCGACGACCCAGACGCGGTGCAACTCCCAACGCACGTAGTCAGGATTCAGATGGTGCTTGGCGAACAGGTCTTGCGGCTGGGCGGCGGCCTGCACCTTGTTGGTGTTGTAGGGAACATACATTTCCTGCTTGCCCACCAGTTTCCAGTCGAACCGGTCCGTGCGCCCGCCCCACACGCTCAGCTCGTCGAACGACATGACGCCAGCGGTGGACGGCGTCGGTGTATCGCAGCAGGCGTTGGGCAACGTGCGCACCCGGCGCTGGCCGCTCAGATAGACATGGGCCTGGGATTTGTCGCCGTTGATGTTCTCACGCCCCAAGATCTGTTCGCCGGCACGAATCGCCGGGCCGAGATTGACGAAGCGCACCAGCCAGTAGTCGCCCGAGTAGTTTTCAGGGCCACCTTCCTGGAAGTAGTAAGGCATCTCCTGGGTCAACAAGCCGTCGCTGGTCATCACCTGGTTGCCGTCGGCCGTCATCAGATAGTGGCGGAAATGCCCCGCCACCGAGGTGCCGCGCCAGTTCAGCAAGTGGTTCCAGATGGCTTCGGTACCGTTCTGTGGAATCGGAAACGGGATCCCGCCATAGGCACCGTCGGGGATCAGGCCGGCGCTGCTGTTGACCAGTTTGGCGCGGGTCGCATTCTTGAAGGTGTTGTCATACACCCACTGCGGCGCGGCCGCCGTGCGCCGGGTCGGATAGACATCGATGCGATAGGTGTCCGGGAAGCGCTTGAACAGCTCCTTGGTGCCGTCGCTGAGCTTGTCGGCGTACTTGGCCACGTTTTGCGCGGTGATGCTGTACAAGGGTTTGTCCGCGGCAAACGGATCGCTGCGCTTGCCCCCCGGAACGTAGGCCGGATCGACCTTGGTGTAGCCGCCGTCCCAGGCGGGAATGCTGCCATCGGCATTGCCTGCTTTCTCGGCACCAAAGGGCGTCAGGGTCTTGCCCAGTGCGGCGGCTTGTTCGGCGCTGGCGGCCAGCGTCATCGGCGCGGCAACAGCCAGCAGGGTCAAGCACAAGGCCTTTAGAGTGAACTGAATGGTCATGCGCGAATCCTCTTAGAACGTGGTCTTGACGGAGAAGGCCAGGTAATCCCGGTCCTTCAACGACTGCTTGTAAGTGAACTGGCTGGCGGCGTTGAGGCTGGTGTCCTCGGGACCGTAGTAGTGCGTGTAGGTCAGCCCCACGGTCACTTGGTCCAGGTAGGTGGCGGAGACGCCGATGTTCATGTCCCCTCCTCTATCGGGACCAAACCCGCTGATCACCGCCGACTTGCCCATGGGGAAATAGCTGATGCCCAGCGGCACGCTGATATCGATGCCGGGGAAGAACTGGCGATAGGTGGGCGTGTACACCAGCTTCAAGCCCAGGCCGTCATCGGTGGCGTTGGGGTCGAGGGCTGCGCGGTTCCGGGTCACGGCCAGCAGGCGGTTCCAGGCCACTTCCCCTGTCAGGTTGGCTTCATTGGAAACGAAGGAAGGGCCCAGCGATGCCAGGACGTTGAGGTTGACATGGGCCGTCCGGCCAACCGCGTACAAGGCGTTATCGTTGTTGTCCGCCTCAACGCCCGGCAGGACGGTCTGGGCGTTGGACACCAGCGGCATGTTCCAGCGCATCGAAGCCTCGCCGGCAAAGCTGTACTCGTCCATGGAGGTCGCGAAACTGGCGCCCAGGACACGGATATCTTCCGGGTAGACCCAGGAATACTCGCCGATTTGCCCGGTACTGAAGTTCGGCCCGGTGGCATTCGGTTTCAAATACAATGTGGGCGTTTTCTCGTGATACTGCAGCGCGTACAGGCCGTAATCCGTCGTCCCGGTGTTGAACTTGAGCTGCAGACCGCCCTGGCCGGAGTCCCTGGCTTTCTTATCCTTGCCATGGAAAAAAGCCGCCGGGCTATTGGCATTACCGCCAAGGACATCCGGGAACGGCCCGCCCGTGATCAGCCGTTCATTGCCCTCGCCGATGGTATCGCTGGTGGAGAAATAGCTGCCGGCGCCCGGCAAGCGGGTGGCCTCCCACTCCAGTTGGTAGAAGGCGCCCAATGACACACTGTCGGTCAGTTGGTAGGCGGTCGAGAGCTGGTTGACCGGCCGGGTGATTTCCTTGAACTGAGTGTTGGGCACCGATTGCGCCTTGACCACGTCCACCGGCGCCATGGCACCGGCGATGCCGTTACTACCGAAGAACAGGCTCTCGCCCCAGATAAGGCCGTGGCGCCCCGCGCGAACCGATAAGGCACGGTCGGCCAGGGTACCGTTCCAGTAGACAAAGGCATCCAGCAGTTCGCCATCGCCACCATGCAGATGACGCGTGTCACTGGTGAACTCGTCGAAGCCCACCGAACGCTGGTTGGCACTGGCCGCGTCGTGGTTGTCGTTGCGTTCCTGGTAAACGGTGTCGTACCAGGCTGCACCGCTCACCCGCGCGCCGAAGTCGCGATAACCGATGTCCAGTTCGGAAAGGATATCCAGGCGATCGGAAATCAGCCCCTTTTTGAAGTTGTGATCGCCGTCGTTCTGGTTCAGCGCCGTCTGCCCCTCGCTGAGCTTGCTGCTGGGGTCCTTCAGGCGCCAGGCCGCGCTGTACTTGAGCGTATTGTCCCAACGCAAGCTGAGATCGGGATTGCCGGTATCGATCTGAAATGCCTGGGCGGCCGTGGCGCCGAGTCCCAGGCTGGCCGCAAGGGTCAGGGTGAAGGGGACGCGCCGCGACGCAGCGATCTTACGAGTAGCCATCGAAGTAACCCTCTTTATTGTTTTTGTATGTCAGTTCTTCAGGTGAAACAGCGCCCACGGACGAACCGGGCCAAGCCTGCACAGGCATAAAGCATCCGTGGGAGCGCGAATTCGGTCTTGCCGGGCCTTAGATGGGCTCTGCCGTGACTTCGAGCATCCGCCTGACCAGGCCGATCCGGTCGAAGCCGCTGTCGTGGGTCATTTCCTTGTCACCGGCCAGCACCGAGCTTTCGCTGATGAATTTGCAGCGCTCGTATCGGCGCGCCATGAAGCGTTCGAGCTGCTGTTCGACGCTGCCGTCGGCGACCAGCTCTTCGCCGAGCACCACCGCATCTTCAATGGCCATGCCAGCGCCCTGGCCCAGGTGCGGCGTCGTGGCGTGCACCGCGTCGCCAATCAGCACGACACGGCCGCGGTACCAGGGCTCGCTGACGAACACCACCTCCAGCGGCTTGTAGACCACCTGGTCGCTGTCGAGGATCTGCTCGCGCAGTTCACCGATCAGCCCGGTGAAACCGTTCAGGCGCTGGCGCATCTGGGTCGCCAGCGTGGCGGCATCCATCCTCGGGTTGGCGGGTTCATGAGAGGTGACGAACAGGTACATCTGGTCGCGTCCCAGCGGCACCAGCCCGGCATTGCCGGCGGGGCCTTGGAAGGTCGCCAGGTGATCGATTCCAGCCGCGCGTGGGAAGTTGTAGCGCCACACCGACTGGCCGGTGAAACGCGGCCGGTACTGCTCACCGAACAGCAAACCGCGTATTCGCGAGTACAGACCATCGGCGCCTACCACCAGGTCGTAACAATCGCGACTGCCATCGGTGAGCAGCACATCAACGCCCTCGTCCACCTGCTCCAGGCTTTGCACGCTCAGGCCCAGGCGAATCGAAGCACCCAGGGCAATCGTGGTTTCGCTGAGGACTTGATGCAGGGCCAGGCGCGAGATGCCGACGTTGGCCGGATACTCGGGGCCCGCCAGGCGTTGGCCGGGAATTCGCGCCAGCTGTTCACCGGCCGTGGTATTGATGGTCACATCCTCAAACGCGTAGGCAGCGTCCAGGTAACCGTCCAACACACCCAACTTGGCCATCTCACGCACAACGTTGCTCTGCTGGATGATGCCGACACCGTAGACTGTCCACTGCGTCTTGAGCTCGACCAGGTCGACTTCGATAGCCTGGCGACGCAACGCGATTGCGGCGCACAATCCACCGATACCACCACCGACGATAAGCACCTTTTTCACTGCGTTCATGCTTGTCTCACTCTTATTCTTGTTATTCACGCAAGCGTTCTGCCGGAGCGATCCGAAGCCTCACTACCGGCTGTTTCTGCACGCATTCGCTAGCGCGTTGTGCTCACTTTCTCGGCAAAGCAGGCGTTTGACTAATCGCATGTAGGGATACGATGTATCAGCAACCGCGATACGTTGACTCAGGTGCACACGCCTCCAATTGACCCGCTTCAAGCACCAGCCAATCGGCCTGCACCTGCCATTTCAAAGCCGTCAGGTGCTCGCCCAGACACGGCCCGTAGACGCACAGGCCACTGTCCGGAAGGAAGCGGGCACCATGGGCGTAACAGACAATCTGGCTGCCATCGACGCTGAGAAAACGGTCCTTGCGGTACTCCAGGCGCACCTCCAGGTGCGGGCAGCTGTTGCGATAAACCCGCACCTCGCCGCCATGGCGCAGCGCAAACACGCTGTCCTTTCCCGTGCCCAGGGGATCGAACCCGCGGGCCTGCCCTTCGAGCAGTTCATCCAGGCGACATAGCGCAATCACGTCGTGACTCATGGACGAAATCCGCACTCAGGCCTGCTTGGGCGGCGGGCCGCTGGGGAACCATTTTTCCCGGGACGTGAACAGGAACAACTGCGAGTTATCCGCCGACAACGGCGCCTGGCGCGCTTGCCAGGCGTCATCGTGCTTGTCCATGTCGGCGTCGTATTCGATGTGGCAGCCCAGCGGGCTGTTGAAGTACCAGAACCAGTTGGAGCCGAAGAGGTGACGGCCCGGCCCCCAGAAGCTGGTCCAGCCTTGCTGTTCGAAACGGCGCCCGGCCAGCAGCACTTCCGTGCCGCTGCCCATGTGAAAGGTGAAGTGCTCGCAACCCTTCATGTGCGGTGGCGTCTGGATCATGAACAGGCAATGGTGGTCATCGGAACCGGCTGGACGCATGAACGGGCCGGCGCCCACGAAGGTGTCGGTGGTCGTGAAGCCCAGGCGTTTGTAAAAGGCCTCGGCCTTGGCCGCATCCGGCACGAAATACACCACATGGGAAAGGGTACGTGGCAGGGCCTGCATGTCGGGGGTGATGCCCGGTTGGTTGACCGGACGCTGGGGGGCATGGCCCGGCGCATTGGTCAGGTCGGCTGGCGCGCTGTAGGGGCGCCGTACACTGATCTGGAAACCCAGGGCAAACCCCATATCGTCCACACTGTGCACCGAACCATCCGCGCCACGGGTCACCAGGCGATCGCGCCCCAACTCATCGGCGATTGCCTCAAGATCAGCGACGCTGGCCACGCCATAAATGGTTTCACGAATCGAGGGCGCTGGCCCGATGGCCGCCGGCAGACGGGCATCGTCAGCACGACGGATAATCACGGCCGTGCCGTCGAGGGCTTCAAAACGGCCGCCCTCGCTGTCGACATCGACAGGTTGCAGGCCATAGTCACGCAGGCAATGGGTACAGGCTTGAATGTCGTCGACGCCAAAAATCAAGGCATCAAGGCCAATGATGTTCATTGTTACCACTCCATTTGAATTATTCAGCACACGGGCCGGACAGCAATGCCTGGCAGTGCGCTGCTGATGCTGGTTGTGGAGTCGATAGAGCGTCACGGCCAACCGACTGTGGGCCGATACTGAAGTGGCAAAAACGTACTGACTAATCGCTTGTCGGGATGCGACCTATCGGCAAACGCAATACCTGGTCGCGCAGCACCCAATGACGGGGAAAAATCCAAAGACACAGGCCGACGCCCCTCGTCAGGGGGCTTGACGGCGCGATAGGAAGGCCGGAAGGTATTTACAAAATAAATACAAGAATCGAGACCGCCATGCGTTTTAACCACTTGGATCTCAACCTCCTGGTGGCGCTGGATGTGTTACTGGAAGAGCAGAACATCACACGCGCCGCCGAACGCCTGCACATGACCCAATCCGCCACCAGCGGCGTACTGGGCAGGCTGCGCCTCTACTTCGAAGACGAACTGCTGGCGCAGGTCGGGCGCAAGATGCAACCCACGCCCTACGCCCGCGAACTGGCGGCGCCCGTGCGCCAGGTACTGCTGACGATCCAGTCCTCGATCACCGCCAAACCGGTGTTCGACCCTGCCACCAGCAAGCGCCATTTTCGCCTGATCACGTCGGACTATCTGATCAGCGTTCTGTTTGCCCGGGTGATCCAGAAGATCTCCCTGGAAGCCCCGCACATTACCTTCGAACTGCTGGGCCCTGGCGATGCCTCCACCGAGCTGCTGATGCGCGGCGAGGCCGACATGATGATCGTGCCCGAGCGCTACCTGATCGAAGGCCACCCATCGCAACTGCTGTTCGAAGAAGAGCATGTTTGCGTGGTGTGGGACGGCAACACCCAAGTGGGCGACAGCATCACCCTCGATCAGTACATCGAGATGGGCCATGTCTCGGTGATTTTCGGCCGAAACCGGCAGTTGAGCGTCGAAGAATGGCTGATGAGCCAGTACGGTTTCACGCGGCGCATGGAAGTGGTGACCCACGACTTCAACACCTTGCCGCAGTTGATCGTCGGCACCCAACGCGTGGCCACCATGCTCCAGCGCATGGCCAGGCTCTATGCCGACTACCTGCCGCTGCGCATCGTGCAACCCCCGGTGAAGATCCCGGTGATGCGTGAGTTCATGCTATGGCACCGGACCATGGAGGGGGATCCGATGCACCGTTGGCTGCGGGCGAAGATCAGTCAAATCATCAACGAGTTGGAGCAGTAGTGGCTGCTTGAAGGGCGAGTAGAAACCCTCGGGTCGACGGCGCGCATACGTTCTATCTGCGTTCGCAATACCTCCCATCCTGACTCGCGATTAGCCAAACAATGGGCCTCCCCTTAGCCTGCTTCGAACCGCCAGGTCCGGCGATCACCGCTCAAGACCTGGCCGTCTGCCTTTGCTTGCACAAGGACAATTACCCTCATGTTTCGCTACTTCCCGACCAACTACGTATGGAATCTCTCCGTCGATCTGGCCATTGAAATGGGCGCCCGCATCGGCGAAATCGAAGAGATGTGTGCGCCACTGCAAGAAGCCGCCAAGCAGCCGGACGCCGCCGGCAGCAAGGCCTTCCGTGAAACCTGGGCGAACATGGCCGACAAGCTGTGCGGCCTGGCTGAAGAAGACGAAGCCAAAGGCCGAATGCTGTCAGCCGGCGAAAAATACAACCGCGCCGCCACCTATTACCTGAGCTGCGAACGCCTGCAGGCCCATGGTGCTCCTGGCCGCACGCAGCTGTACCAACGCTTTCTGCACACCTTCCAACGCGGTATCGAGCTGGCGCGAGAAAACTGCGAGCGCGTTGAGATCCCTTACGAAGGCAAACACCTTTCCGGTCTGCTGGTTCGTGCCGAAGGCGTCAGCGGCCCGGCGCCGATTCTGGTGCAGGTCAATGGACTGGATTCCACCAAAGAAATGAAATACCGCGTCGGCCTGCCCGCCTGGCTGGCCAAACGTGGCGTGTCGTCATTGATCATCGACCAACCCGGCACGGGCGAAGCACTGCGCCTGCATCACCTGACGGCGCGTTTCGACAGCGAGCATTGGGCCAGCCGCGTGGTGGACTGGCTGGAAACCCGCGACGACATCGACGCCAAACGTATTGGCCTGGAAGGCGTGTCGCTCGGCGGCTATTACTGCCCGCGCGCGGTCGCCTTCGAACCGCGCTTCGCTTGCGGCGTAGTGTGGGGGGCCAACCATGACTGGCGTGATGTGCAGAAGCGTCGCATGGAAAAGGAAGGCAGTTTCCCGGTGCCGCATTACTGGTCGCATGTGTCGTGGGTATGGGGCGCCAAGGATACGGACGAATTCATGACCATCGCAGAGAACGTCCATCTGGACGGCATCCTGGATCGCATCAAGGTGCCCTTCCTGGTCACCCACGGTGAAAAGGACTCGCAGATTCCGCTTAAGTGGGCACACCGAACCTATGAGCAACTGGTAAACAGTCCAAAACGCGAGCTGAAAATTTTCACCGAACGCGAAGGGGGTGTGCAGCATTCAAGTTTTGATAACAGCATCAATGCCGGTCAGTACATTGCCGACTGGGTGGCTGAAGTGCTCGGTGGTCATACCGCATGATGGGGGTCAAACGTACCAGGCCCTCGGCAAGTGTCGGCCTTGCCTGAAACTACAACTGCACGACTCGGCGATGTTATGCACAACGGGCCCGAGTCCTGTATTCAAATGTTCCAAGTGGGGCAAAGGCACAAAAAAAAAGCCACTCAGATGAGTGGCTTTTTTAAATTTTGGAGCGGGAAACGAGACTCGAACTCGCGACCCCGACCTTGGCAAGGTCGTGCTCTACCAACTGAGCTATTCCCGCGTCTTGGTGATGCGCATTCTATAGAATCCTCACCACCCGTCAACCCCTTGATTCAAAAAAGTTTTATTTCTTTTCAACGGTGGTACGCAGATGCGGCCAGGCAGCGCGTAAATACTGGAGCATGGACCACAACGTCAGGCCAGCGGCGATCAGGAGCAAGGCATAGCCCAGCAGCACCCAGAAGGTGAAATCCGACGGGTTGGCCAGCAGGATCACCAGTGCAAGCATCTGCGCGGCGGTTTTCCATTTGCCCATGTTCGAGACTGCCACATGGGCACGGGCACCAATTTCGGCCATCCATTCGCGCAGGGCCGAGACAACGATCTCGCGCCCGATGATTACGGCGGCCGGCAAGGTCAACCACAGGTTACCGTGCTCTTGCACCAGGAGGACCAAGGCCACGGCGACCATCAATTTGTCGGCCACCGGGTCGAGGAATGCGCCGAACGGCGTGCTCTGTTCCAGGCGGCGAGCCAGGTAGCCATCAAGCCAGTCGGTTGCGGCAGCAAAAGCAAATACCGAACTGGAGGCCATATAGCTCCACTCGTACGGCAAATAGAACAACAGAATGAAAATCGGAATAAGGAGAACGCGTAGAACGGTGATCAGATTAGGGATATTCATCGGCACAACTGGCTACGAGGTGAGAAGGCATTCTATTCGCTGTGCAGATTGGCATAAATCAACTCAGCGAGCTTTTTACTGATACCGGGAGCTTTGGCAATTTCGTCAATGCTGGCACGGGATAGCTCCTGCAAGCCACCAAAATGTTTAAGCAGATCGCGTCGGCGTGTCGGGCCAACCCCGGCAACCCCTTCCAGCGTTGAAGTTCGCCGGGTTTTACCGCGACGGGCACGATGGCCGGTAATGGCGAAACGATGCGCCTCGTCGCGGATCTGTTGGATCAGGTGCAGCGCGGGGGAGTCGCCCTTCAAGGTGAACTCATGGGCGGCATCATTCAAGTACAACGTCTCGAAACCAGCCTTGCGCGTGGTCCCCTTGGCCACGCCGAGCAGGATCAGGTCAGGCACCGCCAGTTCGTTAAGCACGTCACGGGCCATGGACAACTGGCCCTTGCCGCCATCGACCAGCAGGATATCGGGCAGTTTGCCCTCCCCGTCCTTCAACTTGCTGAAGCGGCGCGTGAGGGCCTGGTGCATCGCGGCGTAGTCGTCGCCAGCGGTGACGCCTTCGATGTTATAGCGCCGATAATCGGACTTGATCGGCCCCTCCGGCCCGAATACCACGCACGAGGCCACCGTCGCCTCGCCGCTGGAGTGGCTGATGTCATAGCACTCCAGGCGCTGGGGTGGCTCGTCCAGGTTGAGGACTTCGGCCAGGGCCTCGAAGCGTGCGGCCACGTGCTGTCGATTGGCCAGACGTGCCCCCAGGGCCTGCTCGGCATTGGTCACGGCCAGTTGCTGCCAGCGGGCACGGGTGCCGCGCACGCGGTGGCTGATGTCCAGCTCGCGACCACGCAGTTCGTGGATCGCCTCGATCAATGTGGGGAAATCTTCATGCACCACGTTGACGATCAATTCGGACGGCAAGTCGCGCTCGGGGCTGCTGACGTAGTACTGGCCAAGGAAGGCGGCCATGACTTCGGCCACTTCCTCGTCGATACCGGTCTGCGGGAAGAAGTTCTTGCTGCCCAGCACCCGCCCGCCACGCACGCTGATCAGGTGCACACAGGCGCCGCCCGGGTTGACGAAAGCCGCGACCACGTCGACGTCGCCGGTGCCGCCCTCCATGCTTTGCTGGTCCTGCACACGGCGCAACAGGGAGATCTGGTCACGCAGCTCGGCAGCGCGCTCGAAATCCAGGGTGCTGGCTGCCTGCTCCATGGCACCGGACAGTTCATCGGTCAGGGCATTGCTGCGACCTTCGAGGAACATCACCGAGTGACGTACATCTTCGGCGTACTCCGCCGGCTCCACCAGGCCCACACAGGGCGCCTTGCAGCGTTTGATCTGGTATTGCAGGCACGGCCGCGTACGGTTCTTGTAGAAGCTGTCTTCGCACTGGCGCACGAAAAAGGTCTTCTGCAGCAGGCTCAGGCTTTCGCGGATGGCGCCGGCGCTGGGGTAAGGGCCGAAGTACTTGCCCTTCTGCTTCTTCGCGCCACGATGAATGCTCAAGCGTGGGAAGTTACCGTCGGATAAAAACACGTAGGGGTAGGATTTATCGTCGCGCAGCAGGATGTTGTAAGGCGGCCGCCACTCCTTGATCAGCGTCTGTTCCAGCAGCAGCGCTTCGGTTTCATTGGCCGTGATGGTCGTCTCGACCTGGGCGATGCGCGCCACCAGGGCGGCCGTCTTGGGCGCCAGGCCGCTCTTGCGAAAGTAGCTCGCCAGGCGGTTTTTCAGGTTCTTGGCTTTGCCGACATAGAGCAGGCGTGCCTCGCTGTCGAACATGCGGTACACGCCGGGGCGACCACTGCAGGTTGAGAGGAAGGCACTTGGATCAAACGGTGTGGTCATGTCAGGCGCTGGCGTCCACCATGCCGTGGCGGACCGCGAGCAGGGTCAATTCAACATCACTGCTGATGGCGAGCTTCTCGAAAATCCGATAGCGGTAGGTATTGACGGTCTTTGGCGACAAGCACAGCTTGTCGGAGATTGTCTGTACTTTCTGGCAACCGACAATCATCAAGGCGATCTGGATTTCCCGCTC
The DNA here is from genome assembly GCF_042015035.1 of Pseudomonas gorinensis. Classification (NCBI taxonomy): domain Bacteria; kingdom Pseudomonadati; phylum Pseudomonadota; class Gammaproteobacteria; order Pseudomonadales; family Pseudomonadaceae; genus Pseudomonas; species Pseudomonas gorinensis. The sequence continues at coordinate 2,692,021 of NZ_CP167125.1, read as the reverse complement.
CGACAGCGCATCGAATGGCGAGTCGCTGGTGGGCTGGAAAGATTTGATGGCCAACTGCTGGGCAATCTGTGGGCTGATATAACGCTGGCCTGCAAACACCAGGCGAATGGCTTGCACCATCTCTGCCAGGCCCGCACCCTTGGTCAGGTAACCCGCCGCCCCTGCCTGCAAGAGGCGGGTCGGAAACGGGTCTTCCTCACATACGGTCACCACTACAACCTTGATGTCCGGGTGACTGCGCAACAACTTGGTGGTGGCGCCAAGACCGCCAATCCCAGGCATCTTCACGTCCATCAACACCACATCCGGCTTCAATTCCCGAGCCTTGATCAGGGACTCCTCCCCCGATTCAGCCTGGCCGACTACTTGCAGGCCATCGATGTCAGCCAGCATTCGTGTAATGCCTGTACGAACGAGATCATGGTCATCGACTACTAGCACCCTAATCAAGCAGACACCTCGCGATATGGTCTTATAGGTTGCCGAGCACCTTAGCAAAAACCAAGGCACAGACCTAGTTGCAAGTGTCATATATATAGAGTTTAAACGCGCTGCGCCTGTTCCTCGGGTGAGGAACAGCGTTGTTTCCTGGGCAAAAGGTCAGGAACCCTAGGGCAGCGGCTTGAGTTTATCGTTCACTATCGATGAAAGCTCGGCCAAGGTTGAGGTCAAGCGCCGGATCGCATCCTGGTCCTCCTTGAACATTGCCCGGTAGTTGCCCAGGACTTTTTCTTCGAGATGACTCAGGTTATCCAGTTGCGTCGGAGTAGGAGTGCCCGTCAACACGTACAGGATGTCCACACCTCTCGCTGCCACGCGCGACAAGTAATCCGCTTTCGGTGCGCGCCCTCCGTTTTCATACTTGCCTTGGGCGTTGGCCTCTACGCCTCCTATCTCACCAAAAACTTTTTGCGACAGGCCAAGCCGCTCTCTTTCTTGCCTTAAACGCGAACCGATTCCACTCATTTGGATGTATGATCCTAAATTGGCACACCCCAAGAGGTGATACGTTCATCCCTTGGTTAAACAAATTTGAACGGTTTTGAACTATGCCCGGAATCCGCACCGCTGCACAAGCCAAGGCTTGGCTTGAACACCAAGGTAAATCAGTTCAAGCATTCGCCCGGGAACACGGCGTGGACCCGGCAACCACGTATCAAGTGCTCGCTGGGCGCAAAAAGGGACGGCGTGGAGAGGCCCACAAGGTGGCAGTGCTGTTGGGCATGAAAGAAGGGATTATCCTGGATGAACCTGAAGTCCAGCACAGCGATAGAGAAGTAGTTTCCTGAAGCCAGTATGCGCTAATTCAAGTGCAGTGCCTGTTTTAGTCGAGAGTCTGACAAAGACGCTCCATTTGCCAGAAGCACTCTTCATCCCGGACGACATTCAATCCGTGCCGGAGATAAAGCAACCTGGCAGGATTGGTCTTGAACACCGTCAGACGCAGCAGCCTCAAACCCAACGCGCGAGTCTTGAGGACCATCTGCTCCAACACCCAACTGCCCGCGCCTTGCCCGCGAAACGCCTCGACCAGGTGTAACTCGCGGATGAACAGCGCCTCATCGTCCCGGCTCAGGCTGATAAAACCTATCACGGCATCGTCGCGACAGATCAACCAGCTTTCTCGTCCCGCCCAGGCTGTATCGAAGCCTTCATTGGACCAGATGAAACCGAATTGCTCGTAGTAACGATTCATCGCTTCACGGGTGAGCGTACGTGCAAACAGCCGGTCCTGATCCGTCGCCTCGCGCAAGTGGAATGTCATACCGTCACGCCCTCCCTTTTCAGATCGCCACCTGCCGTCCGGTCCAGCGCCCAGCCTCGCGACGCGCAATGACCAGTGCTTCGCCAGTGCCGGACGCCGCAGCAACCAGGCCATCGGCAGCCCAGATGGCACTTTGCCCGGCAGAGGTCCAGCCGCCCGTTGGGGCCCCATGGTTGGCCATCACTACCAGCATACGGTGCTCAGCCGCGTACCCCTGCAACAGAGTGGTATCGGCAGCATAGCCAGCCTCGCTGATCAACACGCCGGCGGCATACACGTTTGCTCCCGATTGCGCGGCATTGCGCGGATGACTTGAGTGGGAGAAATCTGCGCACACCGCCAGCGCAATCCGATCGTCTCCCCACGCCAACGCTGCACCGCCCTGTCCCGCAATGAATGCCACCTCTTCGCCGGGATGCAGATGCTGCTTGGTGTAGACCCCCAAGGAGCCATCCGCCCCCAGCACCAGGGCACCGATCAACACGCCTGTGCCTGGAGCCAATCGGATCGGCATGCCCACCACCGCCGTCAACCGCAGCTCTCGCGCCATTTCCCGCAGGGGCGCCAGCCGTGCGTCTTCAGGCGCTATGGCCAATTCATCCGCCAGGGACGGTTCATACCCGGTCAATGACAGCTCTGGGAACACCAGCAATTGCACGCCATGGCCGGCTGCCGCCCGCATGAACGCCAGGTGCCGCTGAAGATTGGCCGGCACATCGCCCGCGATGGAAGTTGTTTGGGCTGCTGCAAGGGTCAAGGCAGTCATGGTCGCGTCCCCGCAATCATTATCGAAGTGCGACCAGCATATCGGCACTCCCCCCATAGTCGTAAGTACCTCCACGTAATAGAAATTACTGATTGAATCCAACCGCAAGCCTCTAGTAAGCTCCCCCCATCATTTGGAGACATACCATGTTGCAACTCACCCAAACCCAGGTTTGCCCTGCTTCCAGCGCCCCGCGCTCGGTCGTGGCTACCCGCGTTAACGGTTTGAGCGCACTGGTCAGCTTTTATTTTGGGTATTGGTTTAGCCACTGGCGCGCCTGATACCTGAAATCGGCGCCCACTACTCAAGGGGTCGCCTACCAGAGAAATCTAACCCCCGGTCGGCTCCCCGACCGGGGGTTTTGTTTTTTCAGGCCGCCACTTTTTTTGATTGATCAAGAACACTTAAAGGAATCACGTCATGAACTACGCCACTTATTACCGCTACGACACTTCCACTGCATGGCGATTTAGCAAGCTCCGCTCGGGACAGCCTGCCGCCTCCGATCGGTCACCTATTGGTGGCAAGCCAACTCACGTAGCCAATACGGCCAATTGTCGAACACCCCAGTAGGGCCAAGCGTGCGGGAACAGCCCGCCGCTTGCCCAGGAAGCCTTGAATATGAACTCCTCCGTCGCCGCTCTGCCCCTCTCTGCCCTGAACAGCGCCTTGACCAGCGCCAATGAAGCCCTGACCCAGCGCTTGCCCAGCGCGCTTGAGCTCAAGCACCAGTTGCCCCTCAGCCCGTTCCTCGACCAGCAGATCCACGCCCATCGCCAAGCCGTGCGTGCCATCCTCAATGGCGACGACTCTCGCTTGCTGGTGATTGTCGGCCCCTGCTCGATCCACGACCCGAAATCGGCCATGGAATACGCGCGCAACCTGAAGAGGCTGGCCCTGGATGTCAGCGACCAGATGCTGCTGGTGATCCGCGCCTACGTCGAAAAACCGCGCACCACTATCGGCTGGAAAGGCCTGGCCTACGATCCCCACCTGGATGGCAGCGACGACATGGCCGCTGGCCTGACCCTGTCCCGCGAGCTGATGCGCGAAATGCTGCGCCTGGGCCTGCCGGTTGCCACCGAGCTGCTGCAACCCATGGCCGCCGGCTACTTCGACGACCTGCTCAGTTGGGTCGCCATTGGCGCGCGCACCACCGAATCGCAGATCCACCGCGAAATGGCCAGCGGCCTGGGCCTGCCCGTGGGCTTCAAGAACGGTACCGACGGCGGCGTCGCGATTGCCTGTGACGCGATGCGCTCGGCCTCCCACCCGCATCGACACTTCGGCGTCGACAGCCAGGGCCACCCGGCGATCATCCAGACCTCGGGCAACCCCGACACCCATCTGGTGCTGCGCGGCGGTCACCGTGGGCCGAATTACGACGCGCAGAGTGTGGCCCAGGTGAAACTCGACCTGGCCAAGGCCAAGGTGGCCGCGCGGATCATGGTCGATTGCAGCCATGCCAACAGCGGCAAAGACCCGCTGCGTCAGCCGGCGGTGTTCAATGATGTGCTGGAGCAACGCCTGCAAGGGGATACCGCTCTGATCGGCATGATGCTGGAAAGTCATCTGTTCGAAGGCTGCCAGCCGTTGAGCACATCGATGAACTATGGCGTGTCGGTGACCGATGGTTGCCTGGGGTGGGATAGCACCGAGCAGTTGCTGCGCAATGCGGCAGAGCGTTTGCGGGAACACCGCGCAGCCCACTGACGGGCATCTGGGAGGGGACAGGCCCCCTCCCCCATCGGAGGGATGTTCGGTTCAGGACAGGGGGTGCAGCGCTTCGTCGAACTGCTCAAGTTTCGGGAACACCAGGGGCTGCTCATCCGCCAGCCCTTGCAGCCGCTGCTCGTACCCCATCAGAAAATCCTGCCGCGCTTGCGTGCTGATATACGGCACATGCCATGCCACAAACGGCGCCAGCACCTCAAACCCCACATACGCCAGCGTCCCGCGCAGAATCGGGCGCAACATCTCCTCCAACGGACCATGAATCGCCCCCTCGCCGAACATATGCTCGCGCCCACCCAAGGTTACCGTGACCAGTGCCCGCTTGCCCGCCAGCCCACCCTGATCGTAAAAGCGCTTACCGCCGTAACACACCCCCGACACCAGCACCCGGTCGATCCACCCCTTGATCATCGCCGGTGCCGAGAACCAGAAGATCGGAAAATTAAGGATCAACAGATCGGCCCACAGCAACTTATCCAGCTCGCCCTGGATATCCGCCGCTATCGACTGCTTTTTCACCCCCAGGCGCTGCTCCAGGGCGTACACCAGGTAGTCGGGATTCTCTCGGGTGGAAAAATCCGACGCCGATGCCACCGGGTTCCAGTTCATGGCGTACAAATCGCTGACCTGCACCGCATGCCCCAGTCCTTGCAGCGTGGCGATGGCCTGGTCGCGCAACGCGGCGGTAAACGACTGCGGCTCCGGATGGGCATGCACAATCAAAACTTTCATGTCAGTTCCTCAAGCAGTGTGCGCCGCCCGTTGGGCCAGTCAAACCGCTCGGCCACGACGCTGGGTCTGAGGATGTCCCGTAGGTGCATGGCTTGAGTCATGTGGTGTTCGCCCATGGTCTTGCTCCTCTGAAGGTCAACAGGCACAGGCATGTTTCAGCTCGATCAAGGTCACGCCATTGCGCTTGAAGCCGTTGCGCAAGTCCGTTTGCAGTTCATCCAGGTTCTGTGGCTGGTTCACCGTGCAGCCGAATGCCTGGCCGAGCAGCGCGAAATTCGGATTGCGCGGCAGCACGCCGATAGGTTCGATCTCCAGGCTCAGCATGTCATCGCGGATCTGGCCAAGGGCGTCGTTGTTCCACAGCAGTACCACCAGCGGGCTGTCCAGTTCCTCGACGGCGGTCGCCAGTTCCTGGGCGGTGTAGAGAAAACCGCCGTCGCCCACCAGCACCAACCCCGGGCGTTGCGGCGCGGCGAACTTGGCACCGATGCCCGCCGGCAGGCCATAGCCCAGCGTGCCGTAGCCAGTGGGGTGCAGCCAGCTGCGCGGCGCGCGGCTTTGGAAGGCATAGTTGCCGGTATAGGCCAGTTGGGTCATGTCGCTGCTGATGAAGGCGTTGACGGGCAACTCGGCGTGGATACGCTCGAAAATGGCCTGGTGGATCGACTGCAATGGACCGTGCCCCCGCGCTATTGCCTGCTGCAACGTCGCGACGTGTGATGCCGCCGCGTCAGCGTCGCGCGGTGCAGACGGCAGGCGTTCCAGCAAGGCCCGTAAGGTCTGCTCGGCGTCGCCGTTAAGCGCCACCGCACAGGGGTAGACATCATTGAATTTGCGCGGGTCGATATCCACCCGCAGCAGCTCGCCCTTGAGCGGCAAACGCTCGCACCAATAATCGGTGTCGGCCATCTCGGTGCCGACTGCCAGCACCACATCCGCCTCGCTGATCAGTTGCCAGCCCGGCGCCACGCAAAGGGTCGCACCGGCATTCAACGGGTCATCGATCGGCAACAGGCCTTTACCCGCGACACTGGTGAAAAACGGTGCCGCCAGCACTGTGCTCAAGCGCCGCAACACCGCACCGGCCGCCAGCGCGCCACCGCCGGCAATGATCATCGGGCGCCTGGCCGCAGAGAGTTTCGCCGCCGCCTGATCCAGGCAGTGCGCCGCAGGCAGGCCGCGCCCGGGACGCCGCACCACCTCATGGCTCCAGTCCCTTTGAATGGGCGCCGCCAACACATCCAGTGGTACCGAGATATGCACCGGCCGTGGCCGCTCACTGTCGAACACGGCATAGGCACGGGCGATCAATTCGGGCAAGTCCTCGGCATTCAAGGCCACCGCTGAAAACGCAGTGATCGGCGCAGTGATCGCCCGCTGGTCCTGGGTCTCATGCAAGCTGCCCCAGCCCTTGCCCAGGCTGGCGGTGTGGTTGACGCTGGAAATCACCAGCATCGGGATCGAGTCCGCGTAAGCCTGGCCGATGGCCGTTGCCGCATTGGTCACGCCGGGCCCGGTGATCACAAAGCACACCCCCGGCTTGCCGCTGACCCGCGCATAACCGTCGGCCATAAAGCCTGCGCCCTGTTCGTGGCGAGCCAACACGTGGCGAATGCCGCTGCCAGGCAACCCGCGATACAGCTCCAGGGTGTGCACGCCGGGAATGCCGAACACCGTGTCGACCGCATAGTGGGCCAGCAATCGCACCAGGGCTTGGCCGCCGGTCATCGTTTTATCGTGCATGCTCATCTCCTAAACGAATCAACGCATCGACCGCCGTGGCGCCCTGGGCATTGACCAGTAATGGGTTTACATCCAGTTCCAGCAATTGCCCGGCGTTGGCGCATGCGTAGTCGGCCACTGCACGGATGGCGGCGACCAACGCGTCCATATCCGCCACCTCGCGCCCGCGAAAGCCTTGCAGCAAGACAGCGCTGCGCAAGCTGAGCACAGCATGGCGGATCGCATCATCCGTGGTGGGCAGCAGCAGGCTGCGGCTGTCTTTGAGCAATTCCACCAGGACGCCCCCGGCGCCAATCACCAGGGCCAGGCCGAAGTCATTCTCGCGCTTGATGCCGACGATCAACTCGGCCAACGGCGGCGGCGCCATGGATTCCAGCAACAATTGATCGAAGACCACACCCGGTGCGTACGCGGCAATGTGCGTGCGCATCTGCTCAAGCGCAGTCGCCAGGGCCTCGCCGTTTTGCAGGTTCAGCGCCACGGCCCCGGCTTCGGTTTTATGCGGTAACTGAGCGCTGACCGCTTTGAGCACCAGCGGGTAGCCCAACAGGCTCGCATCGGCCAGTGCCCGCCCCGGTGTACTCAAAACCGCGGCCGGGGTGTTCAAGCCGAAAACCCGCAAGGCTTGCTTGGACGCCCACTCATCCAGCGCCAGGCCCTGGCCTTGCAAAGGGAGGGGGCACAGCGGAGCGAGGCGGGATTCGCCCCGCGCCAGCAAGATGCGCCGCTGATGTTGATACCCAGCGATCCGTCCCCAGGCTGCGAGTGCGTCCTCCACACCTTGCAACGCAGCAATGCCTTGGGCATGCAAACGCTCACGGGCATGGAGCGGCAGCAATTCGGGAAAAGCCGAAGTGACGAAACCGGTCTTGCCGTGCCGACTGAGCGCATTGCAGAACAGCTCGAGCAACAGGTCGCATTCCTGGCGCTCACCGGTGAATTCAGCCGGGTAGTCCAGTACCAGCATCGCAGCATCGGCGTCGGTACGCAGGACCGTGTCGAGCATGCTGTTGAGTGCCGTGCTATCGCCCCAGATGGCAGTGGTGAAGTCCAATGGGTTGACCAGGTTGGCGTAGCTGGGCAACACCTGCGCCAGTTCACCGCGCTGGTTTTCATCCAGTTTGGGCAAGGCCAGGCGGTTGCGCTCGGCATAGTCTGCGATCAGCCCGGCATCGCCCCCGGAACAGGCCAGCGCAATCAGGCGATGGCCGCCCGGTAGATTGCCGCACGCTGCCGCCTTCAACGTCTCGACAAAACTCACCGGGCCACTGACCCGGATCACGCCCAGCCGCGCAAACAGGCTGTCGTACAACACATCGGAGCCGGACAACGAACTGGTATGACTCAACGCCAGCTCGGCACCGATCTGCGACACGCCGGTTTTCAACGCGATAATCGGAATACCCTTCTCCAGCGCCTTATGCGCGGCGCGGGCAAACCCCGGCACATTCTTCAAACCTTCCAGGTGCAGGCCGATGGCAGTAACGCGTGGTTCATCGAGCAACACATCCATCAGTTCGGCAACGCCCAGCTGCGCCTGGTTACCCACCGAAGCCATATAGGCCACCGGTAACGAGCGATCGCTCATCGACAGGTTATAGGCGAAGTTGCCGCTCTGGGTCAGCACCGCCACGCCCTTCTCGACGGCCTTGCCGCCATGGGCCACCGGCCACAGCGCCGAGCGGTGCAGGTAGTCGAGCAGGCCGTAGCAGTTGGGCCCCAGCAAGGCCATCTGCCCCGCCGCCGCCAGCAACTGCTGCTGTAACGCCGCGCCACTGGCACCGGTTTCGGCAAAGCCAGAGGCATAGCAGATGGCGCCGCCCGTGCCGATAGCCGCCAGCTCGGCGACGCAGGTCAACGTCAGCTCACGGTGGGTGGCGATAAATACCGCGTCCGGGCCGCACGGCAGGTCGGCGACGCGGCGCACACAGGGAATACCCTCGAGGTGGTCATGCTGCGGATTGACCAGCCACATCGGCCCGGTAAAGCCACCCTCGGCACAACGCTTGAGGGCACGGGCCATGCTGCGCCCGCCGACGAACGCCAGGTGCCGGGGCGCCAGCAGGCGCTTGAGATTGTCGCGAATAGCCTGGGACATGAGCGTTCTCCGCGCCGATCAACGCAACAGGGGCCGCAACAGTTCGCGGGCGATGATATGGCGCTGGATTTCCGAAGTGCCTTCCCAGATCCGTTCGATCCGCGCGTTGCGCCAGATACGCTCCACCGGGCCTTCATCCATCAAGCCCATGCCACCGAAAATCTGCACAGCTTCGTCAGCGACCTTACCCAGGGTTTCGCTGGCAAACAGCTTGGCCATGCCGGCCTCGCCGTCGGTCATGCTGCCCTGATCCATCTTCCAGGCGGTGTGCAGGGTCAGCAATTCGGCAGCGCGAATCTGCGTGGCCATGTCGGCCAACTTGAAACTCACCCCCTGATAGGTGCCGATGGGCTGGCCAAACTGTTTGCGGTCCGCCGCCCATTGCAGGGATACATCCAGCGCGCGCTGGGCCTGGCCGACGCAATTGGCGGCGACCATTACGCGGCCGGCGGTGAGCCAGGCGTTGGCCACGTCCCAGCCTTTGCCCACGTCGCCAAGCACCTTGGAGGCCGGGACCCGGCAGTCGTCGAAGAACATTTCATAGGTGTGGTAACCACGGTTGCTCACGCACTTGGGGCCCCGGCGGATGGTCATGCCTGGGGTACCCCGGTCCACCAGGAACGAAGTCACCGCATTGCGCTGGCGACCGTTGTGTTCATAGGTGTCGGTGACGGCAAACACAATGGCGAAGTCGGCATGGCCGGCATGGCTGATGAAGTGCTTGCTGCCATTGATCACGAAGTCATCGCCACTGCGCACGGCGCGGGTCCTGATGGCGTTGGCATCCGAGCCGGCACCCGGTTCGGTCAGGGCAAAGCAGTCGATTTTCTTGCCTTGCACGCATGGCAACAGGTAGTCGCCAATCTGCGCGCCGGTGCAAGCCATCAGGATCTTGGACGGGCGCGCGACAAACACATGCAGCGCCCACGAGACCTTGGACAACTCCCGCTCGATCAACGCCTGGGACAGGTAATCCAGGCCACCGCCCCCCACCTCTTCCGGCATGTTGAACGCGTAGAAACCCGCGGCGATGGCGGTGTCGCGAATCTGCGCGGCGAGTTCCGGGGGAACCGCGTCGGCACGGTCTACCGCCTCCTCGTGAGGCAATAACTCCCTGGCAACAAAACTGCGTACCGCGTCCACCAACATGTCTTGTTCTTGGCTGAGTTGGAAATTCATGGCGCTACCTGTTCGGGGTCTTGTTATTGGCCGCAGAAGTTCGCCGGGCGTTTTTCCAGGGAGGCGCGCAAGGCTTCGGCACCATCGACACTGCGCCCACACAACAGGCCTGCCGCGCGTTCTGCCTGGAGTTGCTCGGGCAGGCTGCGGTGGGCGCCCTCACGGATCAACGTCTTGGTCAGGGCGAAGGCGAGGGTCGGGCCGTTGGCCAGACGCGTCGCCAGATCGAGGGTGCGGGCGTGCAGTTGATCGTCAGCGACCACTTCGCCCACCAGCCCTGCCCCCAGGGCGCGATCGGCGCTCCACAGCTCGTCGAGGAACAGCAGCCGCTTGGCTTGTTCGTTGCCAATCAGGCGCGGCAAGTGCCAGCTGGCACCGGCGTCCGGGGAGTAGGCCATGCTGGTGTAACCGGCCTTGAAGCGCGCCGCTTGGCCGGCGATGCGCAGGTCGCAACACAGGGTCAGGTCCATGCCGGCGCCGACGGCGGTGCCGTTGATCGCGGCAATCGTAGGTTTGTCGAGGGTGTACAGGCGGGTCATCAGGGCGTGAGCGGTTTCGGTCCAACCGTAGGTTTCCAGGGCGCCACGAGCATCTGCCTCGGCCCATTCGGCGAGGTCGGCGCCGGCGCAGAAGCTGCGACCGCTGCCGGTCAATACCACCGCGCGCACAGCCGGGTCGCGGTTGAAGCCGTCGAGCAAGGCCTGCAGGTATTTGAGCGTGGGGATATCCAATGCATTGCGCTGGGGACCCCGATTAAGGGTGATCCAGGCAATGCCGGCTTGTACTTGGGTGAGCACGGGCGCGTCGGCAGTCATGGCTTCCTCGAATTATTTTAATTGGCTTGAGGGGTGCGACATGGGGCGATACTAAACGAGTGTTCAGCAAGGTTGCAATTGGCAGGCTGTAAAATTTTCCAAAGGCCAATACCGACCCGGACATTGCATCCAGGCGGCGCGAAAACTCAGGGTTTGAGCAGGTAGCGCTGGCGACCGGCGCCTTGCAGGCCGTCGACCCAGGCTTCACAGATCTGGATGCCCTGCTCCGGCGTGAAGGTGCCGGGGTTGAGCCCCGACTCCAGCCACAGCCCGTCAAGCAAGGCACTCAGGCCGATGGCCGCAAGGTCGGCGTCGAACGGCTCCCACCCCTCCTCCCGGGCCATGTCGGCCAGGGCTGAACGCATGATGGTGCGGTACTCGGCATAGGAATGTTCGTGGGCCAGGTTGATGGCCGGCGCAGTCTTGACCGCGCCCCAGAACACCAGCCAGGCGTCGAGCAATTGCGGGTCGAGCAGCTCGGCGGAAAACGAGCCACGGAACAACGCCGACAACCGCTCACGGGGGCTGGACGGGGCCTTGGCCATGGTCTCGCGCAGCAGGTCCATGACCTGGCCGGTGACGGTGCGGTAGGCCTCGGCCACCAACTCATCCTTGCCGGAGTAGTGATGGCTGATCAGCCCCACCGATACCCCGGCCTCGGCGCTGATCTTGCGGATCGAAGCGCCCTGGAAACCATCGCGCTTGAGACAGGTGAGCGTGGCCTGGACCAGATGGGCCTTGCGCAACTCCGGGTCCATCCGGGAGAAACGGGTTTCCTGGGTCATGGGGGTATCCTTCGGTTGAGTCGGCCGCACGACTCTACATCAGTCGCGGTAGCCCGGCGACAGCCGATCCAGCGTGCGCAGCAACGCCGCCCACGCTTGTCGCCCAGGGCCACGGCTCACGCCCTTGCCCACCCATCAACCGGAAATGCTGCATTCGTGACTTGCAGTCAAGACTCCTTTTCGGATTCAACGGTTTTTCCGAAGGAACGACGGGCGGATACTCGGCGCCATTGTTTACCCCCTTCAGGAGTCACTGATGTCTATCCCCACGCACACCGTACCCGCCTTCGGCCTCGGCACCTTCCGCCTGCAAGGCCAGGTGGTGATCGACTCGGTCAGCACCGGCCTTGAACTGGGCTATCGCGCCATCGACACCGCGCAAATCTACGAAAACGAAGCCGACGTCGGCCAGGCGATCGCCAACAGCGGCATCCCCCGTGAAGAGCTGTTCCTCACCAGCAAGATCTGGATCGCCAATTTCGCCGAAGGCCAGTTGATCCCGAGCCTCCAGGAGAGCCTGCGCAAGCTCAAGACCGATTATCTGGACCTGACATTGATCCACTGGCCATCGCCGGAAGACCAGGTACCCGTCGCCGAATTCATGGGCCAGTTGCTGGAAGCCAAGCGCCTGGGCCTGACACGCCAGATCGGGATTTCCAACTTCACCATCGACTTGATGAAGCAGGCCATCGCGGCGGTCGGCGCCGACAACATCGCCACCAATCAAATTGAACTGCACCCCTACCTGCAAAACCGCAAGGTGGTGGCGTTCGCGACAGCCCAGGGTATCCCGCTCACCTCCTACATGACCCTGGCCTACGGCGAGGTGCTGAAAGACCCGGTGATCCAGCAGATCGCCGAACGCCACCATGCGACCCCGGCGCAAGTAACCCTGGCGTGGGCCATGCAGAGCGGCTATGCAGTGATCCCATCGTCGACCAAGCGCGCCAATCTGGAGAGCAACCTCAAGGCCCTGGAGCTGACCTTGAGCGATGCCGACATGGCACAGATTGCTGGGCTGGAGCGCGGCCATCGCCTGACCAGCCCCAAGGGCATCGCACCGAAGTGGGACTAGACCCCAGCCACCGGCACGCGGGACAACTCCCGCAGCCACGGCAATACCCGAAGGCCCGTAGTGGCCTCGGGTGGATCAATGATGTCCATGAAATGTTCAAGGTTGATGGGGTCCGGCACGCCGGGCAGGCGAACCAGCACCGCCGGTGTGGCGCCGGTCGGTTGGCCCAGGTCCTGGTGGTCGTAGACCAGCACATGGCGTACCTGGGGTTGCGGCTCGCTGGCATGGGCCGCCAGCCCCGCATTGATGATCAGCACATCAAAGGGCTCGGCCGGAATGGCGGTGAGAATCTTGACTTCTTCGAAGGTCTGCACCGGAACGATCCGGTGGTACCCCAGCTGATTGAGCATTTTTTCGATGTATAGGCGTTGCAGGTGCTGTTCATCGGCAATCAGGATAGTCAGTGCTTTATTCGGCATGGCGAACCCCTGGGAGGCAGTCAGTGCTCGTCAGTGAGCGCCGCCCATTTTCCAGACATATCCCGAAGACAAAATCAGGCATATTCCCTCTTCACGTAGGATTTCTCCCAAACCCACCGAGTGGCACTCAACCCCAGTCAAGGCTGATTGCAATAACGGCTCAGATGCTGATGCAAATCACCGATCGCTTCCCCGACCGCTTGCGTCGCCGCCTCCAGTGCAGTGTGATCGCGCTGCTCACACACCCTCTCCAGCGTCTCGCAGACCTCGATCAGCGCCTGTGCCTTGACCATCCGCGCGCCACCCTTGGCGCGGTGCGCAAGGTCGTGCAGCCCGGAAAAGTCAGCCTGGTGCTGCAGGGACGACAACCGTGCACGATCGGTTTCCAAACTCTCGATTAACGGTATCAATAGCTCTTTCAGGGCGGCGTGATCATCGCCCGTCAAGGCGATCAGCGCGCTCAGATCAAACAGGGGTTCAGCCTCCGGCGGGGAAAAGCTGGCGCTGCGCACGGCCAACGCCGCGCGCAGATCTTCCAGGCCGGTGGGCTTGAACAGGCATCCGTCCATGCCCGCCTGGCGACAACGCTCGACCTCCTCAGGCTGGGCATTGGCGGTAAACCCCAGCAGCAGGCACGGCACCAACCCACGCTCACGCTCTTGCGCACGAATATCCCGCGCCAAAGTGTAACCGTCCTTCAGGGGCATATTGCAATCGGTGATCACTCCGTCGAAGTGACCGGTCTGCCACAGCGCAAGCCCCTGTACGCCGTCTTCCGCCGTGGTAATGCGATGCCCGAGGAAACTCAATTGCCGAGTCAGCAGCACGCGATTGGCCGGGTAGTCATCCACCACCAGGATGCTCAAGGCACACGCCGGCGGCAGGTGCGCGGCGGGTGCCAACCCCGGGGCCGGCATGGCGTCGGTGGTGACCAGTGGCAGGCTCACATCCACCCGTGTGCCCTGCCCCAGCACGCTGGTCAAGTGCAATTGCCCCCCCATCATTTCGCACAAGTTACGGCTGATCACCAACCCCAGGCCAGACCCGCTGCGCGCCGATTGCTCAGTGTTGCTACCTTGGATAAACGGGTTGAACAAGCGCTGCTGGTCTTCGGCACTGATACCGATACCGGTGTCCTGCACCCAGAGTTTGAGGGTCAGTTGCTCGCCCGCTAACAGCCCTTGAGCGCCGAGCTGCACCTGGCCTTGGGCGGTGAACTTGATGGCATTGCTCAACAGGTTCGACACCACCTGCTTGAAGCGCAGCGGGTCGATCAGCACCGGGCGATCGAGCGCCGGATCGAGCTCCACTTTCAACGCCAGGCCCTTGGCTCGCGCCAGCCCTTCGAACACCCGCGCCACCGACGCCAGCAACTCATGCAGGTTGGCCGGTGCCTGGTCCAGGGACAGATGGCCGGACTCGATGCGGGCAATATCGAGAATGTCGCCAATCAACTCCAACATGCCGCGCGACGCCACCGACGCCACCTCCAGCGCATCACGGTCGGCCCGGCCCTGCTCAGCGTTTTTCAGAGCCAGCTCGATCATGCCGATCACTGCGTTCATCGGCGTGCGGATCTCATGGCTCATCGTTGCCAGGAAGGTGGTCTTGGCGCGGTTGGCGGCGTCGGCTTCGTCCTTGGCTTCCTGCAACTGGCCGAGCAGGCGCTGGCGTTCGCTCACGTCCACCCAGCCGGCGATCATGCCCACCACATGGTCGTCGCCATCACGATACGGCAACATCCATTGATAAATGGTCAGGACCTCACCACTGGGCACCCGGAGTATGCGGTCATGAATCTGCGGCTCGCCCCGCGCCATCAGCCGCAGGTAATCGTCATGATAGGACTGGGCTTGCGGCCGGTTACCCGTATCGGTTTCCACCACGGTCTTGCCGATCACGTCTTCCAGCTTGAAGCCGAATACCTCGAGGTAGGCGTTATTGCAGGCCATCAACCGCCCCTGGCGATCGCGCACATAAATCGGATGGGGCGTACCGTCGATCAATACACTCATAAAGCGCATCTGGTCGCTCAACGCCCGTTCGGCCTGGACCCGCTTGCGAATCAGATTGCGCAGGTACATGGCCCAGCCCAGGGTGACCAGCAACAACAATGCGGCCAGCCCGAACCCCTGGATGATTGCATTGCGATGGCGCAGCCAATAGCTGTCTTCGATGATCACTTCACTGCGCCAATGGTTGGTCAGTTCGTCCATTTCCTCGGGCGTGATGCTCAACAACGCCTTGTCGAGGATCGAGTACAGCTCCAACTGGCTACGGTTCACGCCAAAGGTGATGCGTGCCGGTTCGGCGCCGACCGTGCTGGTCACCCGCAGGCGGTCGCGGTAATAGCGCGCGATCATGTAGCGCGCGCTGATCAATGACAGCACGGTCGCGTCGGCGGCGCCGCTGGCCACCATCGCCATGGCTTGTTCAGGGTTCTCGGTGTCGACGAACTCGACGCGCGGGAAGTCGCGGGCAATACGCTCGCCCAGCGTATTGCCTCCGATAAAGGCCAGGCGTTTTCCAGCCATGTCCTCCAGGGTGAGCGGGCTTTTTCCATCAAGACGGCTGACCAGCACATAGGGATTGGTCAGGTAAGGTCGGGTAAAACGGACCTTTTCGGCGCGCTCATTGCTGGGGGTGATCACCGCGATCATATCCACGTCGCCCATGCTGGCCGCGTCGATCTGGCGAGGCAGCGAACTGCCTTTCACCACATCGAATTTCAAGCCGGTGCGCAGGCTGATCCGCGACAGCACTTCGGCGCTCAACCCCTCGAATTCGCCCTTGGCATTGAAAAACGACAGGGGCAGGAACTTGTCGAGCACCGCGACTTTCACTCGGGGATGTTTCTCCAGCCAGCGTTGCTCACCCCGGCTCAGGCGCAGCCGGTCGGCCTCCAGGAAACCACTGCTGCCCGCACTCCAGCGGCGCAGGATCTCCAGTTGCGTGTTGACGGGGATGGTCGCCAGTGCCGCATTGAGGATGCGCAGCAATCGATCATCGCCCCTGGCCACGGCAAACGCGAACGGGTTGACCTCCAGGGCGGAAAAATCCGCCATGCGCACATTGTTGAGGTGGTTCTTGCTGATCAGATACCGGGTGCTGATGGCATCGCCCAGGTACACATCCGCTTGCTCGAAGGCTACGGCGCCAATGGCTTCGAAGGTCGAGGCAAACAGCTGCAGGTGGGCCCGAGGGTAAAACGCCTGCACGGCGGCGGGCTGCATGTAGTGATAGAGCATGGCCACGCGCTTGCCGGCCAGGTCGGCACTCAGGGCCTGGCTGTCCCCGGTACGCGTGACCAGGGTCGGCTGATCATTGGCATAGGAGCGCGACAGCACCAGTTGCGGGTCTGCGGCCTCGTAACCATTGGCCGAACCGAGGAAATCCACCTGGCCTTGCTTAAGGGCTTCGATCACCTCATCGCGCGTGTCATAGCGCCGTACCTCGACGGTGATATTCAGCGCCTGGGCCACCAGCGCCGCATAATCGGCGGTAATCCCCTCAAGCTCGTCATTATTGTTGCTCAGGTCGAACGGCGCGTAGTCCGGCGCGGAGACGCCCATCAACACGCTGCGCCGCTCGCGCAGCCAGCGCCAATCGGCTTCGTCCAGCTCAACGCCGGGGTTTTCAAGGTGGGAGTGGCCCAGCAGCCGCAACGGGTGCGCTTCATCCAGGGCCACCGCGAACAGGGGCAAAAGGGCCGCCAACAGAATGGCCGCGAGTCGGGCAAACGCGGAGGCGATCATTTCAAATCAGATGATTGCGCTGGGCAAATTTGGACAGATGCACCACCGATGACATACGCAGTTTCTCCTTGAGACGCGTCTTGTAGGTGCTTATGGTCTTGTGGCTCAGCAGCATGTCTTCGGCGATTTCCTTGTTGCCCAGGCCCAGGGCCAGTTTCTGCAACACCGTCAACTCACGATCCGAGAGCGCCTCCACCATGGCTTGCTCGGTAGATTGCAAATCATCGCGCCGTACCGAACTGGTGGGCAAGCTGGGGAAGCAGCTGTAGTTGGACATCACCGCCTTGATAGCCTTCTGCAGTTCGTCCAGCTCGCCGGTCTTGGCGACAAACCCCATGGCCCCGGCGCGCATGCAGCGGGTGGAAAAAAACACCGCCAGGTAGGAGGTCAGCACAAGGATCTTGCACGGCAGGCCAAGCGCCTTGATCCGAGCGATCACCTCCAGCCCGCCCAGCTTCGGCATTGCCAGGTCGAGGATCACCAGATCCGGGCGCCCTTCCCTGGCCTTCTGCACAGCATCTGCACCGTTGCCCGCCTCATCGATCTCAGTAAAGCCTTCCTGCTTCAACAGATACCGGACCGTGGCCCGGATAAATGGATGATCATCGACAATTAACGCTTTACTCATATAACTCCCCTGGGAGGACAAAGTACGCTGACACATCACACGGGACTCGGGTACCTGTGAGAAATGACAGTTCCGACAAGCGGTACTGCCTTTCCCCTCAGGACGCCAGCCAGGCAGTGCCTGGTCCCTTCAATTGAAAAACACCTTGACCCTATAAAGCCGTACCTTTGCCGCCGGCCAGCCGCAAGCGCGCAACCTTAGCAATGAGGTGGCGTATTATTTGAAGGGATACTCCTGACTGAATGTAGGACTTTTCCTCACAAAAAAGCATAGCCCCGTGGGCCTGGCTATGCCTGGCGGGGGGTCAGTCAGTGGTACTCGGGCTCCAGAAGGCCTGTACCACCAGCGTCGAGGTGGAAATGCGCGCAACCAGGGCATCCAGCTCGTCGCCGTCTACCGAGGTGGCCACCAGCGTGGCCTCGATTTCCACTTCGTCGCTGCCGAACGGCCGGACGTCGACGTCGCTGGCCGGGTAGTTGCAGCGCGCCAATTCGGCCTCCAGCAAAACCATGACTGCCTGCTGCTGGCTACGCCGCGCAATGACATAGAGGATATTGGTCACCTCCGCCGACACCACGTCCAACGGCTGGCGGTTGATGTTGTTCACGATCGGGCGCAGCAACGTGTTGGCCGCCAGTACAAACAGCGTCCCCAGCAGCGCTTCGAGGATCAGGTCGGCGCCGGCACATGCCCCCACCGCCGCCGAGGCCCAAAGCGTGGCGGCGGTGTTGAGCCCGCGCACATTGCCTTCTTCGCGCATGATCACGCCGGCACCCAGAAAGCCGATACCCGATACCACGTACGCGACCACTCGCACCGCGCCCTCCGCGCCGCCCAGGCGGTTGGCCATGTCGACAAATATCGCTGCGCCCACCGCCACCAGCACATTGGTGCGTAAACCCGCCGTACGCTGGCGATATTGGCGCTCGAAGCCGATCAGCCCACCGAGGATAAACGCGGCGGTGAGGCTGACCAGGGTATCGATCAGGGAATTGAGGTTGATGTTGTTGATTGCCTGCATAAAAAACTCCATGAATGCCTGAGCAAATTGAAACCACCGCTGCTCCCGGTGAAGGCCCGTCAGCCGTCCCCCACAAGGGCCAGGGGTGGTCGATACAGCGTGTTACTGCCAGCCAAACTTACGGATGCGGCCCCCCTTTACTGCCGGGGCCAGGCCCCTATACGCCAGCAGAATCAGCGGCAGGAACACAACGTACAGCGACGGCAGCGCCTGTAATGCCAGGCGACGGAAGTGCCGGGCGATATGCCGGGTCTCGCAGGAAGCCGGCGAAAAACGCTTTCAACAGAGTGAGGTTCATGGTGTGACTCCTGCTTGAGGAAAAAACCGTCATGCAGGTACTGCCCATCCGCGCCACGCCTGTCAGACAGGCATAGCCGGCGGGGCCCGCCTGCCGTAACAGGCAGGCGCGTCCGTAGCACCCCGAGTCAACTCAGGTGCAGGTCAGCGTCGATGAGAGGGATCAGGCAGGCGCCAGGACTGGCTACTGCCGGGATGCCGCTTCTCGCTAGGTGGCGAGACAACGGCATCTGGAAAATGCGCGTTACCTTGCCAAGTATGGGCCGGTTACCGAGACCGGCTGACAACTGTCACTCGAACAAGTACCCACTGAGGGTCTCCGCTATTGATGAAAACGCGCGAAGCTTACGCGCCGATTACAGGAGAGTAAACCGTAGGAAATTTTCCGCATGGGGAATAAGAATATTCTTCAGGACGGGTTCAGGAAGCGATTTTCAACCCTCCCCAAAGCCCGCTCCCACAATGGAAGAGTGGACAACCATGGCTACTGCGCATCGGCCCGGTCCCGCGCCACGCGCCTCAAGTAATCATCGACCTGCCCACCGGCCAGCGCCTTCACCTGGATCGCCACGCGGTTCACCTGGCGCCCCATCCTGATCCCCTCCCGAGTCCGCACCGTCACGTACCCCAGCTTGGGCCAGAAGCGCTCAGCCTTGGCATTGCCAAGTACCACGGTCAGCCGTAGCCACTCGGCGCCCTGTGTCACCGCCCATGCCTCAAGATCCACATGCAGCCGCTGCGCCAGCCCTGTGCCGTGCAGGCGCGAGTCCACCAGCAGCAAGCCGATATGCCACACGCCCAACGCGAGCAGGTCCGCGGCGATATTGACCACGGCGACGAGTTGGCCTTGCCCATCACGGTAGCCCAGCCAGTACATCCGGCGGCAGCGCCAGCCTGGCGGCAACTGGCCCTGCAGTTCCTCGCGGGCCTCGTTGGGCGTGGCCGGTTCACCGTTGACCGCCAGGAAGTAATCCGGCGCCTGCGCAAAAAACCGTTGCAGTTCAGCCTCATCGCGGCCCCGCAATTCAACCACCCGAATGCCCTCGATGGAGCAACCCGGTAACGCCTGTGGATCAACGTCCCAGTTCATGGCCTTTCAATCATCGCGCGTCAGTACTTCCAGCAATTCAATCTCAAAGCGCAAATCGCTATGGGGTTTGATATGCGCGCCCATCGAGCGCTCGCCGTAGGCCAGGTGCGCCGGCACGAACAACTGGCGCACGCCCCCCACCTGCATGCCCATCAGGCCCTGGTCCCAGCCCTTGATCACCCGCCCGGTGCCAATCACGCACTGGAACGGCTTGCCGCGCGCCAAGGACGAATCGAACACCGTGCCATCGACCAGGGTGCCAGTGTATTGGGTGGTGATCAGCGCGCCCTTGACCACGGCCTTGCCGGTGCCTGGGCGGATATCGGTGACTTGGAGGGTGTCGTCGCTCATGGAGGCTCTCGTTGAATGCGCAAAGGCTGGGGTTTTCCCAGAATCAAACGCGTTTGGCAAGGCTGATCGCCAGCCGGCCACTGCGCGAACGATGCACCAGCAAGGTCTCCCGTGGATACATTCACGCGCTGTAAATGCAGCGGCCCCACGCGGGCGGGCTGCTTCGGCAACAGCGATGCAGCCTGCTCGAACAACTGTGGGCCGATCGCGCTCAGGTAACCCTCGACTTCACTGAACGAAGACGCGGGTCGATGGGTTGAACGTGCTCATGGCACTGGCTCCATGTTGATGAAAGAGGCATCAACATGGAGAGCGACAGAGGTTATTCGGTGTTAGACAGATAGCGTGGCAATGCGCCCTTCACGACACCAGGCACTCCCCTCCTCAAGGCTCGAGCATGGCCAAAAAGGTCTTCGACTTTGCCAGCACCCCCAGGTCCTGCAGTACATCATTGACGGCATCGAGGGTCCCCAGGTCCTCTGGACTGCCGGCCCCATCGACCACATGTTTCAACGCGGTCAAAAACGCCACCCTGCCCGAATCCATGCGGTCTGACTTGGTCATCTTGGGCGAGATTCGCTTACGGGCAGCAGCCATTTTTTCCTCAAGATGAACGCTAAACTCATTTTTTGTCATGGCCAGGCTCCTTACTCATCTATGCGGTGGACACATGCACCAGCCTACGGTGGGTGTAAGGGCTTGCCTACTGTCAGAGTTCACAGGTCCATACCAGTTGGTTTTCAGATACGTAGCGTCGTGAGCGACTACGTTAATTGATAATAACGTGTCGAACACATTCCGTTGTGGCAAGGAGGCTTACTATCAGGAGCATGTCACGCCAACTACCCTTAATTGAATGGCATGTTGGTCCAGCCCCTCATAACAAGGTGTAAATCCCACTCATGGCTTTGCTTCCCGACCGAGACTTTCAGATCAAGTAGTTTTCACCTACAAAACAACGCGACCTTCCTTAGCCAAAAATTACAACCTGCCTATTCCCGCCCCGCAAAATCACGTTCACGCTGTAAAAAGCCAATCAATTATTAATGGACAATACCAAAATGACTATCGGATCAGACTTCAATTACCCTGCAGACATCGCCACAAAACTCCATAGAAAAAAACGCTCTTCCAAAAGTAAGTGGACGGCAACCTTTCCAAACCCGCCAGATCTGTGTTTTGACTACCGCACTCTATTAGAACAAAAAAACGGAGTGGCACAAGCAACAGAGCCCCGTCATAAAATCTGTGTGATAGGCGCAGGAATTACAGGCCTAACAACCGCACGAGAATTACACAGGTGCGGGTTCACCCATATCACCCTGATTGAAAAATCAACGCGTATTGGCGGAAGACACCTTACGGCACTTGGAAGCAACAACACCAACACCCTTGGCAGACCCCCATTTGAAATGGGTGCAATGAGAATGCCTTTCTTCAACAAATCAAATGAACAACCAAAAGATGGGCGCTCGCTTATGGCGTATTACGCAAATGAGTTCGAACTGGCCCACTCAAATTTCCCGAACCCTGGTAGTCCATGGGTCCGATCAACTGGAATCTACCTCCAAGAAGGATGCATAGATGACAACGATCAACCCATAATGCTGATCTGGAAAAACACGGATGGAAGAACACCACCCCCAGGCAAGACCTTAGGGGTTGTCTTCGCAAAATGGACGGCATTCGCCGAGCACATGACATCAACAATCGCCCACTACTACGGCACTGACAAGTGGGAAGACTATTGGGCAGCTATCGTAAAGAGATACGAAGGCATTACATTTCGCGACCTTGTCAAAACACCAACGATTAACGCTTGGAACGCTAACGATCCTGGTAATTTTGGAGGTATGGGAATGACGGCAGAAGAATCAGCAATTTTTTACTCTATCGGAATCGGTGACGGTAGCTGGGGAGCATTCTATGACATATGTTCTCTTTATCCGATACGCACAGCCATATTCGGATTCAGCAGTCATCTCCAATTAATTCATGGGCGTGTAAATCCCGATGGCACGCCTATACCGTCCCCCTATTTGAATGCTCCTGAAGTTGTCGACTCAAAAGGACTAAAATTCAATAAGCCACATTATATAGGCCTTGCATCTTTGGCAGAGTCTTTACTATTTATAAAACCGACCGAAACCCAGGAGTCTCTATACGAACACTTGATAAAACGAGAATCCGGATTACTCACCAGCAGTTCAGTAACGAAACTGGAAAAACTAAAAAACGGGCAAATCCGAGTTCACTACACCTGGCATCCCATTCAATCAAAAATCACAAACTCATATTTTATCGACTTCGACTCAGTGGTAATGACGCTACCTTCATGGATAATAGAGACGCAGATTCTTCTTGAAAACTTCAATCAGGACATGCTTCCATTTGAAATTATTGCAGCGTACAAAACCGCGCACTGGGAGACCAGTTGCAAGGTCTACGCCCCCCTCAAAAAAACGTTCCTATCAAATAACAAAAACATCCCACAAGCGATAGTTACCGACAGTTTCATACATGACGTATACACTTACCGCTACAACGAAAACAGCACCTATGATTGCATACTTCTCAGCTACACATGGGAAGATGACGCCACAAAATTGTCTTCATTCAGCGACAACGAACTCGTCGAAAAATGCATAAAAGAACTTGACAGAATCCTCCTGAAATCAACAAACATAAAAGAACGAATATCTCCCTACATAGGGCACAAACAAGCACTTGTTCAACGCTGGATGAAAGACAAGCACTCCTTGGGTTGCGCAAAACTCTATCGTGCGGGCACGTATTATGACGCTGTCAGCCTTATGAAATACAACAGGGACTTTTCATACACGTCGGGACTGTATCTTTGCGGCGAGTCATTTTCCGTTGACGCGGGCTGGACAGAGCCATGCTTCAGAGGCGCTATAGACACAGTGATAAATATTTGCAACAAAACCCACGCAAACTTCAACGGCGATTTCACTATGCAAGATTACCCCGAGTATATAAATAAAAATTAAAGACTCAACAGAATCAGACTACATCACGACAGGAATCATCTGACTTCCATTTAAACACTTCATCACTTCTTATAAACATTCAACCATCCCGGTTGCATAATAAGAGGTCACCCCCATGCAAGAACCGACAAGCCCTACCCGCGTTGCTGTTATTCAATTTGCTCCGCAAGTCGGCGTTTTCAATAGAGCCGAAAACCTGCGTCAGAGCCTCGAACTAGCAAACGAAGCAGTGAACGGTGGCGCCAACCTGATCGTTCTGCCCGAACTCTCCAACTGCGGGTATTTTTTCTGCAGTCGCAAAGACGCATTCGATCACGCTGAAGCGATACCGGACGGGCCAAGCGTGCGGGCGTGGATTGATTTTGCATGCAGGCATCAGGTTTATCTGGTGGCAGGCCTGAGTGAGATTGAAGGGGTGCAGTTGTTCAACACTGCCGTGCTGTTGGGACCCGACGGATTCATAGGCAAATATCGGAAAGCACATTTGTGGAACCTGGAAAAGCTTTGGTTCACTCCTGGCGATACAGGCTTTCCGGTATTTGAAACCCCGATCGGCCGAATCGGTCTGCTGATTTGTTGGGATATCTGGTTCCCGGAGGTGCCGCGAATTCTCAGCCAACAGGGCGCCGATATCATTTGCAGCCTGAACAACTGGGTGTGGACGCCACCACCGCTTTTTGACGAGGCAGGCAAATGCATGGCGTCGTACCTGACCATGACTGCAGCCCATGTAAACAACGTGTTTATCGCCGCAGCCAGCCGCATCGGTGAAGAACGGGATGCTCGTTACCTCGGATGCTCGTTGATTGCTGGAACCAACGGTTGGCCGATTGGCGCCGTAGCTTCGGCCAATCGGCAGGAAATTCTGTTTGCCGACATTGACCTCACGAGTGCCCGTAGCGCCCCTATATGGAACAGCCTCAATGACCTGCAACGGGACCGGCGCAATGACTTATACGATCAGATGCTCGGGTATTCCCGACACCCAGCCCTGCCGCGCTGATCAGAGGGGACGTCATGGAAACTTCATTTACCAAGACAGCTCGCCCCCGTTCGTGGACGGATATAACAGTCCTTAGCCTCGCGTTGACCAGCATTCTGTTGGTGATATGGGTTGTATTCAGTTATCGGGGGTCATGGCCTGGATACGATGAGATGGTCGTCAGCTTGCCGCATCCAGCAGCCTGGCTGCGCTGGGTGCTGGGAGATATCAGCGAGGTTGCCTTCTACAAGCATGAACTTGCTTCACTTGGTCTATTAGGCGGTGCTTACCTGGCTTGGTGGGCGAGCAAGCGCAATAAAGCCTGGCAGGGTTTTCCCATTTCCTATGGCACTGGATTGTGGCCTTGGCTTGTGACCAGCTCCCTGTTAGGGCTGCTGTTGAGCAATCTGCTATGGGGTTGGAGCATCACGGCAGAAACATGGCAACCGACGTTTGCAGCATTCGTTTCGTTGCCGGCAGCGATGGTGCTGATGTTTGGCGGTGGCTGGAAGGTCACACTCAACGCCGCGGTGCTTGGGGCATTGCTGGTTACGCCGATGTGCTTGTTGATCGTCAACTTTGTATGCGTGCCACTCGGCTTGCCGGTGGTCATCGGTAATGTGCTGGGCATGGCGGTGGGCAGCGTCATCGCGTTCATGCTGCTTCGCCGAGCCCCCTCAATAGTGCGCTCGGATTACGTCGCCCCAACCAAACCATTGCCGACCAGTCCACCCACTTATGGTGTCGTATGGAGTCTGCGCCGAGTACTAGCAGACTTCTCCGAAGCACCATTCTTTGGGAATGAACTTGCCAGTCTTGGTCTGTTGGCGGGAGTGTTGCTGGCCTATGCCCTGAACCCCATGAGCCCGGCGTACGGATCGGGACTGGTGTTGCACATGGTCGCCGCGCAGGCTCTGACGTCAGCGCTGGGTGTAGTGATATGGAGGCATCAATGGATCAAGCAAGGCTGGTATCCGACTTACGTTCCACTGGTCTCGGTGGTGCCTGCAGCAGTATTGACCCACGGCGGTAGCGGCGCCGTGATTGCCTTAAGTGCAACACTGGGTGCGTTAATCGCACCGCCGTTGGCGTGTGCTATCACCCAGCGGTTACCTGGACACTTTCACCCCTATATCGGCAATGTAATTTCAATGGCGATCAGTACGCTATTGGTTGTGCCTCTGATCGGTAAATTAATCACATAAGCTTGAGTGGTGAGGGGGTTCTACACCCCCCTCCCCTGAAATGGCGTAGATCCCCCCTGTCAGCAACCGACAGACCTTTACCGACCACATTGCCGAAGGTCCTGCTCGATCCTTTCCGCGCAATTGATCATTTGAGCCTGGCGAACAGCGTGCACGTCGTCCTCGCAAAAATGCACCACCCCCTCTAGTGCATTCGCACTCCGTGACGGGCAATTGATCTGCACTATCTTTAAGCCCGAGTGTCGTACTTCCCATGCGCCCCTCCCCCGCCCGGGACACGGATCGCCAACCACGGAGAAACCATGAGCCAGGACGTCTTAGCCAAAGAAACCAACCGCCGCCAACTGCAGCAGATCATTTCCGGTCTGTCCGACGGTGTGATACTGGCCGAGGTCGACCAGACCATCCTCTGGGCCAATGAAGCCGCGCTGACCATGCACGGTGTCAGCGACGTCCTGGCGCTGGGCGCCAACACCGAGCAGTACGCCAAGCGCTTCGCCCTGCGTTATCGCAACAACCACCCGCTGCCGCTGGACAGCTACCCGCTGAGCCGTGTGGCAGCCGGTGAAGAGTTCAGTGATGTGGTGGTGGAAGTCACGCCCCTCGACGACGACCACCGCAGTTGGGTGCACCGCCTGCGCAGCCTGGTGCTGACCGACGCGCGCGGGGAGCCGGAGTTGCTGGTGCTGATCCTCAGCGATGCCACCGAATGGGCCAGCGCCGAACAACGCTTCGAGAAAACCTTCAACGCCAACCCGGCGCCCGCCGTAATCTGCCGCCTGAGCGACCTGCGCTATATCAAGGTCAATCAGGGGTTCCTGGAGATGACCGGCTACAACCGCGACCAGGTGATCGGCCGCTCGGTGTATGAACTGGATGTGCTGGAACAGGCCGAGCGCAAGGACCTGGCCATCCAACGCCTGAGCGAAGGGGCGACCATCCCGCAGATGCAAGCCGAACTGCGCCTGCCCGAAGGCGGCAGCAAGTTGGTGATCGTCGCTGGCCAGCCGTTGGACATGAATGAGGAAGACTGCATGCTGTTTTCCTTCACCGACCTGGAGCCACGACGCAAGGCGGAAATCGCCCTGCGCCAGAGTGAAGAACGCTTCGCCAAGTCGTTTCGACTGACCCCGGTGCCCACCCTGGTATGCAGCGCCGCCAACCGCCAGGTGGTGGATATCAACGAGGCGTTCATGAACATCACGGGCTACATCAGTGAAGAGTTGATCGGCAAGGCCATCGAAGACATCGACTTTATCGACAGCGCCCAGGCCTGCGCGCAGCTGTTCACTACCTTGGAAAAAGCCGGCAACCTCGATGGGCTGGACCTGAAGGTGCGCAAGAAAGGCGATGAGGTGATCGACTGCGTAGTCTCCGCCGACACCGTGATCATCCAGGACGTGCCCTGCTACCTGATGGTGTTGATGAACATCACCGAACGTAAACGCTCGGAGCTGGAACTGGTGGCGGCCATCGAAGAAGTGATGCAGGACGCTTCCTGGTTCAGCCAGACCCTGATCGAAAAACTGGCCAATGCCAAGAGCGTCAACAGCCCCAACCTGCCAAACGTTACCTTCACCGACCTCACTGCCCGCGAGCGCGATGTGCTCGGATTGATCTGCGAAGGCCTGGCCGACAAGGAGATCGCCTCACGCCTTAAACTGGCGCCGAATACCGTGCGTAACCATGTGGCGACGGTGTACTCCAAGCTGGGGGTGCACAGCCGTAGTGCAGCCATCGTCTGGGCCCGTGAACGCGGGTTGTTTGCCGGAGAAATGCGGGTCAAGAACAAGCGCTAAAAGTGCAAATGCACTAGTGAGGCTAGTGCGAATTCGCCTTATCGCGTGTCGTTGCAGTCCTTAACCTTCCAGGGTGAGCACAGGTCTTTGAACCTGTGCAGTCGCAAAACGACCCCCTTGAAGGAACCCACATGTTCACCCTCTCTCAACTGCGAAATTGCATCGAAGAAGGCCTGGCGCCGCTGACCTGCGAATTCACACTGTGCCGGGACGCATCGCTGACCCTCAAGGTCTACGACGCTCAAACCGGTCGGGTCGACCTGGTCGTGACCGGCATCAACACCAATCGGCTGCAGACCCCACAAGAAGTGGAAAAGATGGTCGAAGAGCTGCGCTACGAACTGCAAAGCAACAACATGGGCAAGCTCATGATCGATGACTTGCCTTCAACGACGAACCAATGAAATAGAACACCCCGCCCGCGACGATAAACGCACCGAGCATGTAGAACATGTAGTGTGCCGGCAGGCTGGCCAGCACCAGCCCACACAATACCGGCCCCAGGGCGGCACCGAGGTTCGACAGGTTCTGC
This sequence comes from Pseudomonas gorinensis, assembly GCF_042015035.1. Taxonomy (NCBI): domain Bacteria; kingdom Pseudomonadati; phylum Pseudomonadota; class Gammaproteobacteria; order Pseudomonadales; family Pseudomonadaceae; genus Pseudomonas; species Pseudomonas gorinensis. The sequence continues at coordinate 2,664,239 of NZ_CP167125.1, read as the reverse complement.
GCACCGTAGTACATGCCCCGCAGGTGGTCCGGGGCAATCCGATCGATAAACATATACTCGGCCGGGAACACGATGATTTCCCCAATGGTGAACACCGCCATCGCCAGCACCCACCACCACACGCTGGTGGACAGCGCGAAACCGATCAAGCCCAGCATGAACATGCTCAGGCCGAAGATCAGCCAGCGGCTCAGGTGACGGTGGGAAATACGTCGGCCGATCACATATTGCAAGGCAATCACCAGCACGGCATTGGTGGTGAGTACGGCGCTGATCACGGTGTAGGTATATTCCGCCGTGGTGGTGGTCACCAGGTACTGCGACAGGTACGCGGTGAACTGGCCGAACACCACCGCACTGAGCAGGCCGCCCAGGGTGAAACACACCAGGCGATGGTCGCGCAGCAGCACGCCGCCAACGGCCAGGAATGACACCGGTTTTTGCATCGCATCGGCGGTAGCCAGTGAGCGATCACCCCAGCGCCAGTACAGCAGGAAAAACCCCACCCCCAACAGGGCCGACAGAATGAACGGCAGGCTGATATCCAGCTTGGCCACCATCGCGCCAAACCACGGCCCCACCGCATAGCCGATATTGGTCAGGGTGTACTTGATGGAAAACACTTCACTGCGCGCCTCTTCCGGCAACAGGCTGGCGAAACCGGCCTTGACGGCAATGTCGATCACCGCATAAGCAAGGTTGATCAGGATCAGGCAGCTGTAGAACGTCCAGATATTCTGCGCGAGTACCGTGCCGACAAAGCCCAGCGCAAATAGCACGCTCAACCCGAGCAACAGCCGATAGCTGTTGATGCGATCGACCAGAAACCCGCCATAGACGCTGAGCAGCGAACCGACAATCAGCGAACTGCCGATGACCAGGCCGACCTGGCTGATGTCCAGTGCAAAGTGGCTGGTCAGGTAGATCACGAGGTAGGGGAAGGTGATGGCTTTGGCCAGCGTCAGCATCAAGGTAGCCGACAGCAGCAGGTTCACGGTGCGGGGGTAGTTTCTTATTGTGGCAAGCATCCTGCTCTTTTCCTTAAAGGTAACGCGACCATTTCAGCCGGTTACCTTAACCCAGGAATCTCGAAAAAAGCAGGTGCTGCCACCGGCTTATTTCTTGACTGGGGTGATCTCGAGAATGGTGCCGTTGGTGGTTTTGAGCAGCACGAACTTGTCACCCACCCGTGCCCACTGGCTGTCTTCTTCGGGTTGCTTGAGGCCGCGCTTTTTCCAGTCGCTGACGGCCGACTCCTTGCGCATCAGGATATCCGGAGCGCGGTCGCCCTCTTTCAAGTCGCGGGTGTTGATGTTGGACGGCTGCACAGTTTCCTGCGGGGTATCTCCAGCCTGCACGACAAAGCTGGCGGTGGACAGGCTGGCGGCGACCAGCAGGCAAGCAGCGAGTGTTCTGGACTTCATGGGTGCTCCTTCAATGAATGACGCGTACCCAGGTTCCGACCGCAGGCACGGGGAATCATTCAGCCAGAAGTGAGCAGCACGAACTCCTGGCGCCGTCGAGGGCGAACAAACACGGCTCCGACTGCATGGGCATTGCCTGCGTGAAATTAATCCTGTAATTTTTCATGAAATTATTCGACATAAATTTCATGAGCCAACAAGAAGAACTCGCCACCCTGGCTGCGCTGATCCACGACCTGCGTAAGCACAAGAAGCTCACCCTCGCCCAATTGGCGCGAAAAATCGAGCGTTCGGTGGGCTTCCTGTCCCAGGTTGAGCGTGGCCTGTCGCGCCCGACCGTGGCGGATCTGACCGCCATCAGCCACGCCCTCGATGTGCCAACCACTTACTTCTACAGCCGGCCCAAACCCAAGGCCGTGGACTGGGTGACCCGCCCGAATGAGCGGCGCACGGTGTATTACGCCAACGGCATCACCGACATCCTCGTCTCGCCCAGCATGAACGGCGCGTTCTCGATGCTCGACAGCCTGCTGGCCCCCGGCGCCAACAGCGGCGAACAGAGCATGAGCGACCGCGCCGAGCAGGCCGGTTTTGTACTGGAAGGCGAGTTGACGCTGTGGGTGGAAGGCGAAGCCGAATCGGTGACCCTGGGCCCCGGCGACAGCTTCCACCTGGCCAGTTACGCCCATTGTCGCTATGCCAACCTGACCGATCTGCCCGCCCGCGTGCTGTGGGTCTACAACTAGGAGCAACACCCGTGAAAAGCCATGCCTCCACGTTACTGGCCGAAGTACGGACCTTTCGCCAGAACCATCCCGACGTGCGTTACGTCGACCTGATCGCCCTGGACATCCCCGGGCATTTCTACGGCAAGCGCTACCCGGTGGAGATGCTGGAAAAAGTCGCCGCCGGCGGCCCATTGAAACTGCCGCAAAATGCCGTGCTGCTGGGAACTCAGGGCGGGCTGTTCAAGATCGGCGACTACTGCTTCAACGACGGCGACCCCGACGCCAACCGCCGCCTGGTGCCAGGCACGCTCAAGCCAGTGAGCTGGGAGAGCCAGCCCCTGGGGCAGATGCTGATCACCTCGGACGGCACCGAGGCGCCCATCGAATTCGAGCCTCGGGAAGTGTTGGCCAAGGTGCTGGAGCGTCTGCACCACAAAGGCATTCACCCGGTGGTCGCGTTTGAGCTGGAGTTCTACCTGTTCGACCGCAAGCTCGACAATGGCCTGCCGCAATATGCCCGTGACCCGTTGAGCGACGACGCCGATGACCAGCCCAACCTGCATATCGAACGGCTGTCCCGTTTCTCGCAAGTGCTCGACGATATGGCGCAAACCGCCAAGGACCAGGGCATCGACATCACGGTGATCACCGCCGAACTCGGCCCTGGCCAGTTCGAGATCAACTTCGGCCACTTGGACGATGGCCTGCGTGCCGCCGACTGGGCCGCCCTGTTCTGCCGCAGCACCCGTGGCGTCGCGCTCAAGCATGGCTACCGCGCCAGCTTCATGGCCAAGCCCTACCTGCAATTTCCCGGCAGCGGCATGCATGTGCATGTCAGCCTCTATGACGGCGCCGGCAATAACTTGCTCGCGGCGCACCAGCAGCAACCCCTGCGCCATGCCGTTGCCGGCTGCCTGGAGTTACTGCCGCACTGCATGCCGATATTCTCACCGAACCACAACGCCTTTCGCCGCCTGGGCGGTACGGTCAACGCGGCAACCCGTGCGAGCTGGGGCTTTGAAGACCGCGATGCGTGCGTGCGCATTCCCGAGTCCGACCCACGCAACCTGCGCATCGAACACCGCCTGGCCAGCGCCGATGCCAACCCGTACCTGGTGCTGGCGGCGATCCTGGCCGGGCTGGAACATGGGCTGGAGGCCAAGCGCGAACCCATCACACCGCTGAACGAGGACCGCACCAGCGGCGCCGACTTCCCCCTGGAAATGCTCGACGCCGTGCGCGCCATGCAACATCACCCCGTGGTACGCGATAAGCTGGGGGCGGAATTTGTCGACGTGTACTGCGAAAACAAGCGTCAGGATCACTTGGCGTTTCAGCAAGAGATCAACGCGCGGGAGTACCGCTGGTTTCTCTAACCCCCACAGGAATCACCGATGACCGACCAAAGCGCCCCGGCCCTCAAGGAAATCTTCAACGTCGAACGCCTGCAACACATCGCCACCGAAATGAGCGCGGTGTATCCGGCGTTCGACGCCAAGGGTTTCCTCAAGCATGCGAAGGCCGGGTTGGCCGAGTTGTCGGTGATGCAGCGCATGGCGCGGGTCAGCGAGAGCCTGCACGCGGTAATCGCGCTGGATTACCCGCAGACCCTGAAATTGCTCTACGCCTTGGCGCCGCGCCTGAACAGCGGGTTTGTCAGCCTGTTCCTGCCGCACTACGTGGCGAGTTACGGCCGGGATGACTTCAAGCGCTCCATGGCCGCGCTCAAATACTTCACCACGTTCGGTTCGGCCGAATTCGCCATCCGGCACTTCCTGTTGCACGATTTCCACCGCACCCTGGCGGTGATGCAACAGTGGTCGCGGGATACCAACGAACACGTACGTCGCCTCGCCAGCGAGGGCTCGCGGCCACGCCTGCCCTGGTCGTTTCGCCTGGCCGAAGTGCAGGCCAACCCCGAGCTGTGCGCGTCGATCCTAGACAACCTCAAGGCCGACAGCAGCCTCTACGTGCGCAAGTCCGTGGCCAACCATCTCAACGACATCACCAAGGACCACCCGGACTGGGTGCTCAGCCTGATTGAAGGCTGGAACCTCGACAACCCCCACACCGCCTGGATTGCCCGCCATGCACTGCGCAGCCTGATCAAGCAAGGCAACACCCGGGCACTGACGATCATGGGCGCAGGGGCCAAGGCCGAGGTGAAGATTCATCATTTGAACGTCTCCCCGGCGGTCATCAAACTGGGCGAGCGCATCAACCTGTCGTTCAGCCTGGAGTCCACCGCCGCCACCGCGCAAAAGCTGGTGGTGGACTACGCCATCGACTATGTCAAAAGCGCCGGCCACAGCGCGGCCAAGGTGTTCAAGCTCAAGGCCTTCACGCTGGCGGCGGGTGAACATCAACGCATCAGCCGCGAGCAGCACATCCGCGAACTGACCACGCGCAAGCACTACCCTGGCAGGCATAAGGTGCATGTGCTGGTGAATGGGGAGCGATTGGGCAGTGCGGAATTCGTATTGCGCGATTGACTCGATTCAACCAACGCCACCCATCAAAGTGGGAGGGGGGCTTGCCCATGACCGAATTTTTGTGGCGAACGGGCTTGTTGTGGCGAGCGGGCTTGCCCCGCGTTGGGCTGCGAAGCAGCCCCAATAAAGCAGAATGCGGTGTATCAGATATTGCCGGGGCGGCTGCTCTTGGGGCTGCTTCGCAGCCCAACGCGGGGCAAGCCCTAATGCCGTTCAGTTAAGGCTTTTTTGTAGGAGCGAGCTTGCTCGCGAAGAACTCACAGGCGCCGCGTTCACTCAGGAAACACGCGTTATCGTTGACGTTTTTCGCGAGCAAGCTCGCTCCTACAGAAGGCGATGTACGCTTAACTGACGGCATTAGGGCAAGCCCGCTCGCCACAACAAGCCTACTAGCCACAACAAGCCCGCTCGCCACAGGAGTTCCAGTTTGCTGCGCGACAGCGCCAAGTTGGAGATTTAGCGGAGCCTCCCACATTGTTGATCCGGTTTCTTCAGTTGGATTCGCCGAGCAGCAGCGGCTGCTCCCGCGCGCACAACTCCACCACGTAATCCCACAACACCCGCAGCCGCACCGACTTGTGCAACTCCCTGCGCGAGCTGATCCAGTAGCTGCGCTGAATCCCCTCCCCCGGCAGCAACGACACCAGGTCGGGGTCGCCGGCGGCCATGAAGCACGGCAACACGGCAATCCCCAACCCCGAGCGTGCCGCCTGGTGCTGGGCGATCACGCTGGTGCTGTGGAACACCACCTTGGGGTTACGGCAGAAACTGCTAAGGAACTTCAATTCCTGGCTGAACAGCAGGTCGTCGACGTAATCGATCCATGAATGGGCCGCGAGGTCTTCGCGTTTTTCAATCGGTGGCGTGCGCGCCAGGTAGGCGCGGCTGGCGTAGAGGGCCAGGCGGTAGTCGGTGAGCTTGCGCGTTACCAGTTGGTCGACGCTGGGGCGTTCGAGGTGAATACTGATTTCCGCTTCGCGGTTGAGAATGCTGACAAAGCGCGGCACCGCCACCAGCTCGACTTCCAACCCTGGGTAGCGCTCGAACAGCCCGCCCATGCGGCTGGCGAGGAACATCACGCCCAGGCCCTCGGCCACGCCCAGGCGGATCTTGCCTAGCGGGGCGGCGCTGTGGGTGAGTTCGTCTTCGGCCAGCAGCGCGACGTTTTCCATGGCTTCGGCGTGCTTGAGCAAGGCTTCGCCAGCAGGCGTCAGCTCGTAGCCCTGGGCGTGCTGCACAAACAACGCCGTACCCAGGCTTTTCTCGATGGCCTCGATATGCCGCGCCACCGTGGCGTGGGTAGTTTTCAGGCGCTGTGCGGCAGTCAGCAGGCGGCCGCTGCGCTGCAACTCCAGGAAATACCGCAGGTCATTCCAGTCGAACATGTCGCCTTTCTCCCTTGGGCATAAATAATGACTTAAGCCTCGCCACAACAAGCTCGTTCGCCAAAGGGGCTGGCGCCTACCGGCAGCGCTGTTTAAAAACGCACAGCAGCTGGGTAAAAACTAACATTTTTAAGACGAAAACTAACAACTAGGATGGAGCCAATAAGAAAAACAAGCGAGACCTCAGATGCCCATTGCAGCTGCGCAATACGATTACGTGGTAGTAGGCGCCGGCCCCGCGGGTTGCCTGCTGGCCAATCGACTGTCCGCCAACCCCGCCCACCGCGTGCTGCTGCTCGAAGCCGGTGGTCGCGACAATTACCCCTGGATCCATATCCCCGTCGGCTACCTGTTCTGTATCGGTAACCCGCGCACCGACTGGTGCTTCAAGACCGAAGCCCAGGAGGGCCTGCAAGGCCGCGCCCTGAGTTATCCACGCGGCAAGGTGCTGGGGGGCTGTTCCTCCATCAACGGCATGATCTACATGCGCGGCCAGGCCCAGGACTATGACGGCTGGGCGGCGGCAGGCAACGCCGGCTGGGCCTGGAAAGACGTGCTGCCGCTGTTCAAGCAGAGCGAAAACCATTTTGCCGGCGGCTCGGAATTCCACAGCGATGGCGGCGAATGGCGGGTAGAACAACAACGATTGTCGTGGCCGATCCTGGATGCGTTTCGCGACGCCGCGGCGCAGAGCGGCATTGCCAACATCAGCGACTTCAACCAAGGCGATAACAAAGGCTGCGGCTACTTTCAGGTCAATCAGAAGGCCGGGGTACGCTGGAATGCGGCCAAGGCATTTCTCAAGCCGATCCGCCAACGGCCTAACCTGACCGTGCTGACCGAGGTGGAGGTCGACCGTGTGCTGCTGGAGAACGGCCGCGCCTCCAAGGTACTCGGGCGCCAGCACGGCCAGCAGGTCAGTTGGGAAGCCCGCAAGGAGATCGTGCTATGCGCCGGCTCCGTCGGTTCGCCGGGTATCCTGCAACGCTCGGGAATCGGCCCCGCCCATGTGCTCAAGCCGCTGGGCATTGACGTGGTGCATGAACTGCCGGGTGTCGGCGGCAACCTGCAAGACCACTTGCAACTGCGGCTGATCTACAAGCTGGAAAACGCCCGCACCTTGAACCAGATCGCCGGCACCGTGTGGGGCAAGATGGGCATGGGCCTGCGCTACCTGTATGACCGCAGCGGCCCGCTGTCGATGGCGCCCAGCCAGCTCGGTGCGTTTGCCCGCTCCGGCCCGGAACAGACTTCGGCCAACCTTGAATACCATGTACAGCCGCTGTCCCTGGAGCGTTTTGGCGAGCCGCTGCATGCCTTCCCCGCCTTTACCGCGTCGGTCTGCGACCTGCGCCCGCACAGCCGTGGCCGCATCGATATTCGCTCAGCCAACCCGGCGGATGCACCGCTGATCCAGCCCAATTACCTCAGCCATCCGGAAGACTTGCGCGTCGCTGCCGATGCCATTCGCCTGACCCGGCGCATTGTGGCGGCGCCGGCTCTCAGCCAGTTCAAACCCGTGGAGTACCTGCCCGGCGATGCGTTGCAAACCGAAGAGCAACTGCACGAAGCCGCCGCGCGCATCGGAACGACTATCTTCCATCCCGTGGGCACCTGCCGCATGGGCGATGACAAGGACGCGGTGGTCGACGCGCAACTGCGCGTGCATGGCGTGCCCGGCCTGCGCATCGCCGATGCCTCGATCATGCCGCGCATTACATCCGGCAATACCTGTTCACCGACGCTGATGATCGCCGAGAAAGCCGCGCAGTTGATCCTTTCACCGAATACTGCAGGAGCCAGCAGCCAACTCGAGAAAAATGCAAAGGCGCCACGTTCAGCCAGGTTTCCCGCGTAATCGTTGACGATTTTCGCGAGCAAGTCCGCTCCTGCTGAGGAACGGAAAACAGACCGGCGCCGAGGTTGGCGCCGACAGTGGAACAACAATAAATAATCACTGTGAGGGATACCCGATGTCAGAACATGCTCAAGTCCTGGGCTCGGCGGTCAGCCCGAGTACCGCCAGCGAATCAAGGAAAGTCATTTTCGCCTCGTCCCTGGGGACGGTGTTCGAGTGGTATGACTTCTTCCTCTACGGCGCCCTGGCGGCGGTGATCAGCAAACAGTTCTTTGCCGGGGTCAACGACACCACGGCGTTTATCTTTGCCCTGATGGCCTTTGCTGCCGGCTTTGTCGTACGACCGTTCGGCGCCCTGGTATTCGGTCGCCTGGGCGACATGATCGGACGCAAATACACCTTTCTCGTCACCATCATCCTGATGGGCGTCGCGACCTTTTGCGTCGGGCTGTTGCCCACTTACGCCAGCATCGGCATCGCGGCGCCGATCATCCTGATCGTGCTGCGCATGCTGCAAGGCCTGGCGCTGGGTGGTGAATATGGCGGTGCGGCCACCTATGTCGCCGAACATGCGCCGGTCGGCAAACGCGGTCTCCACACCAGCTGGATTCAATCCACTGCCACCCTCGGCCTGCTGCTCTCGCTGCTGGTGGTGCTGGCATGCCGTTACTTCACCGGTGACCAGTTCGAAGTCTGGGGCTGGCGCATTCCGTTCCTGTTTTCCATCGTACTGCTGGGCATTTCCACCTGGATCCGCATGAGCCTGCATGAGTCACCCGCCTTCCTGAAGATGAAAGAGGAAGGCAAGGCGAGCAAGGCGCCGATCCGTGAGTCCTTCGGCAAATGGGAAAACCTCAAGGTGGTGCTGATTGCGCTGTTCAGCATCAACGGCGGGCAAGCGGTGACCTTCTACGCGGCGCAGTTTTATGTGCTGTTCTTCCTCACGCAGTTCCTGAAGATGGACCCGGCCCTGGCCAACATGCTGTTGATCATCAGCGTCGTGATCGGGGCGCCGTTCTTTATCTTCTTTGGCTGGCTCTCGGACAAGGTTGGACGCAAGCCGGTGCTGATGCTCGGCCTGCTGCTGGCCACCGCGTTGTACTTCCCGATCTTCAAGAGCCTGGCGCACTACACCAACCCGGCGATGGACCAGGCCAGCCACCAGGCGCCAATCACCGTACTGGCCGACCCGGCCACCTGCACCTTCCAGTTCGACCCGGTAGGCAAGGCGCGTTTCGACAGCCCCTGCGACAAGGTCAAGACCTTCCTGGTCAAGCAAGGCCTGCCCTACAGCAGCGCCGCCGCCCCGGCCGGCAGCCCGGTGCAAGTGAGCGTGGGTGAAGTGCGTATCGATGGTTTTGACGAAGCCGCCCTGCGTGGCGCGGTGGCGCTGGCGGGTTATCCGACTTCGGCGGATGTGGCCCAGGTCAACAAGGTGATGGTGGTGGTGCTGATCGTCGCGCTGATCCTGATCGCAGCCATGTGCTACGGCCCGCTGGCGGCACTGATGGTGGAACTGTTCCCGACGCGCATCCGCTACACCTCGATGTCCCTGCCTTACCACATCGGTAACGGCTGGTTTGGTGGGTTCCTGCCAACCGTGTCGTTTGCCCTGGTGGTGTACACCGGCGATATCTTCTATGGCCTGTGGTACCCGGTAGCGGTGACTGGCGTTAGCCTGATCGTGGGGATGTTCTGCCTCAAGGAAACGCGGCATGTGGATATCGATAACAACTAAACCGATCTTCTGAACACAGGAGATCCCCTGTGGGAGGCTGCCCCTCCCACATTTTTTCCAGCGCCACACAAATAGCTGTATATCCATCCAGATAAAGGTTGATCATTTCCCGTCTTTTGCCCATCCTGCTCCCCATTCAACTCTGTATCGAATGGGCTGACCATGCGGCTGTTCCTCTGTGAAAAACCCTCCCAGGCCAAGGATATCGCGGCCGTGCTCGGCGCCAGTCGCCGTGGCGACGGTTGCTGGCTGGGCAGCGGAGTCACCGTCACCTGGTGCATCGGCCACCTGCTGGAAACCGCCCCGCCCGACGCCTACGACGCCAAGTACAAACGCTGGGTGCTCGCCGATCTGCCGATCGTCCCGCAAACATGGAAAATGCGGGTCAAGCCCAAGACCGCCAGCCAATTCAAGGCGGTCAAGCGCCTGCTGGGGGAAGCCCAGGAACTGGTGATCGCCACCGACGCCGACCGTGAAGGCGAAATGATCGCCCGGGAGCTGGTGGAACATTGCCGTTATCGCGGGCCGATCCAGCGGCTATGGTTGTCGGCGCTGGACGACGCCTCCATTCGCAAGGCCCTGGCCGCACTCAAGCCCGGTGCCGAGACCTTCAGCCTGTATCACTCGGCGTTGGGCCGCTCCCGCGCCGACTGGCTGATCGGCATGAACATGAGCCGCCTGTTTACCTTGCTCGGCCGTCAATCCGGCTACCAAGGCGTGCTGCCAGTGGGGCGCGTGCAAACCCCGACGTTGCGCCTGGTGGTGGACCGCGACCGCAGCATCGCCGACTTCGTGCCGGTGGCGTACTGGGCGATCGATGTCGACCTGCGTCATGAGCACATGACGTTCACCGCCCAATGGCGCGCCGCCGAGGACGCCTGTGACGACCAGGGCCGCTGCCTCAACCCGCAACTCGCCCGGGACGCCGCCGACGCCATGACCCAGGCCGCCCGCGCACAGTTGGTGAAGTTGCGCACCGAACGCATGCGCGAAGTGGCCCCCCTGCCCTTCGACCTGGGCACCCTGCAGGAAATCTGCTCGAAGAAGCTCGGGCTCGGCGCCCAGGAAACCCTGGATATCGCCCAATCCCTCTACGAAACCTACAAGGTCATCACCTACCCGCGCAGTGACTGCGGCTACCTGCCATTGAGCCAGCACAGCGAAGCGCCGAAGATTCTCGCCGCGCTGGGCCGCGCGGATGCGGCAGTGAACGAGTTGATGCCGCATATCGACCCCCAGCGCCGCTCACGAGCCTGGAATGATGCCAAGGTCAGCGCCCACCACGGCATCATTCCCACCGGGGCCGGCAAGGACGTTGGCCAACTCACCGGCAAGCACCGCGCGGTCTACACCCTTATTCGCGCGCGCTTCCTGGCGCAGTTTCTGCCCAACCACGAATACGATCGCACCCAGGCGGATTTCGACTGCGCGGGCCAGGCGTTACGCGCGGTGGGCAAAGTCGTGATCGAAGCGGGGTGGAAACGGGCCTTGCCCGAAGCCCTCGCACCGGCCAAGGGGCGCGAAGCCCCGGCCCCCCAGGCCTTGCCAACACTGGTGCAAGGCCAGGAATACGCAGTGGCCAAGGTCAACCTGAAGGACCTGTGGACCCAACCGCCCAAACCCTTCACCGAAGGCGACCTGATCAAGGCGATGAAAAACGTCGCGAAACTGGTGGAAGACCCACTGCTCAAGCAAAAACTCAAGGACACCACCGGCATCGGCACCGAGGCCACCCGCGCCGGCATTATCCAAGGGTTGCTCGACCGGGGTTACCTGGTGAAGAACGGCAAGGCCTTGTCGGCAACCCCGGCAGCCTTCAGCCTGATCGACGCGGTACCCCGCGCCATCGCCGACCCCGGCACCACCGCGATCTGGGAGCAGGCGTTGGACATGGTGCAAAGCGGCGAGATGAGCCTGGAAGAATTCGTCGCCAAACAGGCGGCCTGGATGAGCAAGCAGGTGGCGCGCTGCAACGGCATGCGCATGACCATCATGGGGCCGGCCAGCCCGGCGGGCCGAGGCGCCGCACCGTGGAAAAAGAAGCGCAAGGCCGCACCCCGCAAGACCGCCGGCAGCCCCAAGCGCGGCAAAAAGCCGGCGAATGCGGGATGAAAGGTAAAAAAAACCGGCGAATGACGTTTTTCGACGGGTTTAACGCCGCTTTGGACCTTGCCGCCGCGCGGGCCGTCTAGGATTCTGTAGGGGGAGCCAGACTAACTAAAAAAAACCGGAGTGGTCGCCATGAAAACCGTTGCACAAGTGCTCAAAGCCAAGGACCAGAAAAACCAGGAAGTCCATGTCATCAAACACGACCACACCGTGTTTGAAGCACTGGTCCGGATGTCGGAGAAAAACGTCGGGGCCTTGCCGGTCGTTAAGGATGGCGTGGTGGTAGGCATCATCAGCGAACGTGATTACGCGCGCAAAATCATGCTCAAGGGTCTGTCGTCGGTCACTACAAAGGTCCATGAGGTGATGAGCTCTCCGGTGATCACCGTCGACACCCATAAAAAGGTCGATGAGTGCATGAACATCATGACCGACAGTCACCTGCGCCACCTGCCGGTGGTCGAAGACGGCAAACTGCTGGGCCTGCTCTCCATCGGTGACTTGGTAAAAGAAGCCATTGCCGACCAGGCCGACCTGATCAAACAGCTGGAGCAATACATCCGCGGCGAATAGGGGACCCCATGCTCGACACGCTGGAACATCAAGAGGATCACCTCGACACCCTGCACCGGGCCCTGGCCGAACGGCGCTTTCTGGTGTTGACCGGTGCAGGGATCAGTACGTCGTCGGGGATACCCGATTACCGTGACAGCGAAGGCGTACGCCGGGGCAAGGCGCCGATGATGTACCAGGAGTTCCTGGCCACACCGCAAGCGCGACGCCGTTACTGGGCGCGGGCAATGCTGGGTTGGCCGCGAGTACGTATCGCCCAACCGAACAACGCCCACCGCGCGCTGGCGACCCTGCAGCAACGCCAGCGCATCAGTGGCCTGATCACGCAAAACGTCGACACCCTGCATGATCAGGCCGGTAGCCACGATGTCATCGAACTGCATGGCAGCCTGCATCGAGTACTGTGCCTGGATTGCCAGCTACGCAGCCCCCGCGATGGCGTTCAGCGGCAAATGGAAATCGCCAATCCCTACCTGGCGCAGGTGCATGCCGTCCAGGCGCCTGATGGCGACACCTTGCTTGACCCGACCTTCGAAGAGCAGTTCCAGGTACCCCGCTGCCCCCATTGCGATGGCGAACGACTGAAGCCGGATGTGGTGTTTTTTGGCGAGAACGTCGCGCCGGCCACGGCGGCCAGGGCGATGGCCGCAGTGGCGCAGGCCGAGGGCTTGCTGGTGGTAGGCTCTTCGCTGATGGCCTATTCGGCATTTCGCCTGTGCAAGGCGATGGTCGAACAGGGCAAGCCGGTGATCGCCATTAACCTGGGCAAGACCCGAGGCGATGAGCTCTTGCAGGTGAAAATCGAAGCCTCTTGTGAGCGGTTGTTGCCTTTGCTGGCCGAGCGGCTGGGAGCCTAAAGACACCACAGATCAACCCGTCGAAGGGGGCGGTGCGACGATTCGAGTTACCCCCTCCCACCAGGGTCAAGCGCTGAATGGCCACTTGGCGCCGGCGACTAATCAGCACAAAAAATGACGCCCAAGTCACCTTCTCCTGCATCCTCCCGTCCCCACGGCGATTTATGTAGTGATCAAAAATAATCACTACATAAGCGTTGACGTAACCTTTTTGTCCTTGCATGATCTAGACGTCTCCCGGATCGGGAGCGTTGGCAACAAGCGTTTTGAACAAGCTCGTCTGACCGCCGAGCTGTTTTTTCCGGATGTGCACTGCCCACAAGGCAGATTGATGAAGCTGACCGGCCCGAAAGGATCGGTACAAGGAGCTCAAACGCTGCTTGTCTTCGTTATGAAACCATTGCGTAGCAGTTCATCAGCAAGACTACATGCATCAGGTTCAAGACCCTGCCCGTATTCGGCAGACAGTCGCTGACGCCCGGTTTTCGGAACCGGAGACAACTTAAATATGTATCAACGAATCAATTGATAGATCGCCAACTGGTCAAGGGGCTTACACATGAATCTGAACAACCAACCAACTATCGATGAATTGGCTGAGATGTTCGCAGCGCAGAAAGACAAACTCGACGACCATATCCTGTGGATTGGCAAATCGGGCGAAGTCAAAATTGACTGCCTGGCGCCCCACACCGAAGAAGCGGAGTTCGACCGCAATAACCGTGAACTGGCGGCGCGCCTGCGGATGTACCGCCGCGGCCAGGGTTATGTCGGTAAAAAAGCGGCTGCCGATCGTAACTTTATCGAGCAAGTGTTCCATACACTTAATACCGAATGGCAGAACATCAAGGGCCAATCGCAAGTTAAAGTGATTGATAAATACTGCTGATAAAAAATCATTACAACATTAAGTCCGCCCGGTTAGCCGAGCGGACTTTTTTATGCGCACGATTATTTTTTATTCATATAAACCGGCGCTGACGCAAGCGTCACAGCGGGAACCGGCCCTTCCCCGCCTCATCGCGAAAGATGTCAAACAACGCCTGCGCGGCGGCTGACAGTTCATACCCCGGCTTGGTCAACACCCCAATCGGCCGCTCTATCACCGGGTCGGTCAAGGTAATGCAATGGGCTCCCGCCTCCCGCATCTGCTGCGCACATAACGCCGGTACCGCGCTGACGCCCAAGCCGCTGGCAACCATCTTGCCCACGGTTGCCAATTGGTGGCTCTCCAATGCCACCGGTAGCTTGCGTTTTAAAGCGCCCAGGTGTTCTTCGAGCATCACCCGTACCGTAGAGGGCCGCTGCAAGGTAATAAACGGTTGCTCCAGCAGGGTTTGCCAATCGATCTCGGCGTACTGCGCCAGCGGTGAATCGCCAGGCACCACGGCAATGAAGCGGTCCAGGTACAGCGGGGTAAAGAGCAGTGACGAGCCTTCCGCCGGCTCAAACGCCACGCCCAGCTCCACCTGGCGGTCGCGCACCATTTCCAGCACCTGTTCGTTGATCAGGTCGTGTACCGTCACATTCACCTGGGGGTAACGTGCGCGGAATATCTTCAGGATCGGCGGCAACAGGTTACCGGCGAACGACGGCATCGCGGCCACCGTTACCCGCCCCCGCTGCAGGGTGAACAACTGGCGCAGTTCGTCCTCGGCATTGTCCCAGTCAGCCATCAGCCGGCGTGCCAGGGGCAGCAGGGATTCGCCCTCGGGTGTCAGCGCGACATTGCGTGTATTACGGCTGAACAAGCGCCCGCCCAGCCCTTCTTCCAGGCCCTTGATGGTCAGGCTCAAGGCCGATTGGGAGAGGTGCAGGCGTTCGCAGGCAGCGGCAAAACTCAGGCTCTGGGCCACGGCAAGAAAGGCACGCATCTGTTTAACTGTCATGAGGCTACTCCGTAGACGGCTCGACTATGCTGTTTTTTAAATCAATCAACCTTAAAAAACAACTTAACAAATCAATCCGTCGGCGCAACACTTCGTTCAATGGCTGGACCACAAACAATAAAAGAGGTGCATATGGCAGGTTTCGATAAACGCGTGGCGTCCTATGAAGAAGCGCTGGCAGGCCTGGAAGACGGCATGACCGTGCTCGCGGGTGGTTTTGGCCTGTGCGGCATTCCGGAAAACCTCATCGCCGAAATCAAGCGCAAAGGCACCCGCGACCTGACCGTGGTTTCCAATAACTGCGGTGTCGACGGTTTCGGCCTGGGCGTGCTGCTGGAAGAAAAGCAGATCCGCAAAGTGATCGCCTCCTACGTCGGTGAAAACGCGCTGTTCGAGAAGCAATTGCTCAGCGGCGAAATCGAAGTGGTGCTGACTCCCCAAGGCACCCTGGCGGAAAAAATGCGCGCAGGCGGTGCTGGCATCCCAGCGTTCTTCACTGCCACCGGTGTCGGCACGCCCGTCGCCGAAGGCAAGGAAACCCGTGAATTCAATGGCCGCCCCTACCTGATGGAAGAGTCCATCACCGGTGATTTTGCCATCGTCAAGGGATGGAAAGCCGACCACTTCGGCAACGTCATCTACCGCCACACGGCCCAGAACTTCAACCCGCTGGCCGCCACCGCCGGCAAGATCACGGTGGTCGAAGTCGAGGAAATCGTTGAACCGGGCGAGCTGGAACCGTCGCAGATCCACACCCCTGGCATCTACGTCGACCGGATCATCTGCGGCACCTTCGAGAAGCGCATCGAACAGCGCACCGTCCGCAAATAATCCACGTCCAGAACAATAAGAGGAAGTCACCATGGCTCTCACCCGCGAACAAATGGCTCAACGCGTCGCCCGCGAAATGCAGGATGGTTTTTACGTCAACCTCGGCATCGGCATTCCGACCCTGGTGGCCAACTACATCCCCGAAGGCATGGAAGTGATGCTGCAATCGGAAAACGGCCTGCTTGGCATGGGCCCGTTTCCCACCGAAGAAACCATTGATGCCGACATGATCAACGCCGGCAAGCAAACCGTGACCGCGCGTATCGGCGCCTCGATCTTCTCCTCCGCCGAGTCCTTTGCAATGATTCGCGGCGGCCACGTCGACCTGACCGTGCTGGGTGCGTTTGAAGTCGACGTCCACGGCAACATCGCCTCGTGGATGATCCCCGGCAAGCTGGTCAAAGGCATGGGCGGCGCCATGGACCTGGTGGCCGGCGCAGAAAACATCATCGTGATCATGACCCACGCGTCCAAGGACGGTGAGTCCAAGCTGCTCAGCCAATGCAGCCTGCCGCTGACCGGTGCGAACTGCATCAAGCGTGTACTGACGGACCTGGCCTACCTGGAAATCGAAAATGGCGCTTTTGTCCTCAAGGAACGCGCACCTGGCGTCAGCGTTGAAGAGATTGTGAGCAAGACCGCCGGTAAACTGATCGTCCCGGACAACGTTCCAGAAATGCACTTCCAGTGAGGACTGATTCCATGCAAGACGTCGTGATTGTCGCTGCCACCCGCACCGCCGTGGGCAGCTTTCAAGGTTCGCTGGCCAGCATCCCGGCACCGGAACTGGGCGCTGCCGTGATCCGTCGCCTGCTGGAGCAGACCGGCCTGGACCCGGCCGAAGTCGATGAAGTGATCCTCGGCCAGGTGCTCACCGCCGGCTCAGGCCAGAACCCGGCGCGCCAGGCCTCGATCCTGGCCGGCCTGCCCCATGCCGTACCCGCCCTGACCCTGAACAAGGTCTGCGGTTCGGGCCTCAAGGCCCTGCACCTGGGCGCCCAGGCCATCCGCTGCGGGGACGCCGAGGTGATCATCGCTGGCGGCATGGAGAACATGAGCCTTGCTCCCTACGTGTTGCCTGCTGCGCGCACCGGCTTGCGCATGGGCCACGCCAAGATGATCGACAGCATGATCACCGATGGCTTGTGGGATGCGTTCAATGACTACCACATGGGCATCACCGCCGAAAACCTGGTGGACAAATACGGTATCAGCCGTGAAGCCCAGGACGCCTTCGCCGCCGCGTCCCAGCAAAAAGCCGCGGCCGCCATTGAAGCCGGGCGCTTTGCCGATGAGATCACGCCGATCCTGATTCCCCAGCGCAAGGGCGACCCGATTGCCTTTGCAGTGGATGAACAGCCGCGCGCCGGCACCACCGCCGAATCCCTGGCCAAGCTCAAGCCGGCGTTCAAGAAAGACGGCAGTGTCACCGCCGGCAACGCCTCCAGCCTCAACGACGGCGCTGCTGCGGTGCTGCTGATGAGCGCGGACAAAGCCAAGGCCCTGGGCCTGCCGGTGCTGGCCCGTATCGCCAGCTACGCCAATGCTGGCGTCGACCCGGCAATCATGGGCATCGGCCCGGTCTCGGCGACCCGTCGTTGCCTGGACAAGGCCGGCTGGAAACTGGGCGACCTGGACCTGATCGAAGCCAACGAGGCCTTCGCCGCACAATCCCTGGCGGTGGGCAAAGAGCTGGAATGGGACGCCGACAAGGTCAACGTCAACGGCGGCGCCATCGCCATCGGCCACCCGATCGGTGCTTCAGGCTGCCGCGTACTGGTGACCCTGCTGCATGAAATGATCAAGCGCGACGCCAAGAAAGGCCTGGCGACGCTGTGCATCGGTGGCGGCCAAGGCGTGGCCCTGGCACTCGAACGCAGCTGATAAAAGAGCAACACTGAAAAGGCCCGGCTCCACGAAAAGCCAGGCCTTTTCTTTACGCGGCTTCCCTGAAAAAACACAGTCCTACTGTGGAAGGGGGCTTGCTCCCGATAGAAGCGGGTCAGCTACAGATGTATTAACTGACCCACCCTCATCGGGGGCAAGCCCCCTCCCACATCAGCTCTTCATTGCCTGTCAGATTGAGGCACGGCAAACACCGCATTAGCCCGTGCGACTACCTTCTCCCCCACCCGCAAACCCACGGTGGCAAACGCCATCTGCCGCCCCCGCTTGTGATGCTCCAAGCGCACGGTAATCCACTCCCCCACCTGCACCGCTCCCAGGTAATCAACCGTCATGCTTGCCGTAATCAACGGCAACGGCGGCTCACTGGAAAACGCCATGGCATACCCCATGCCGATATCCGCCAGCGTCGCCAACACCCCGCCATGCACCGTGCCGCGTCCATTGGCGTGACGGTTGTCGGCACGCAAGCCGATCTCCAGTTGCAGGCCCTCTCCCCGGCAATACGCCGGGCCCAACAAGTCAAGAAGCGGACTGCTTCGGGGCAGCGAGACAAAACCTTCGGGCACAGCGTGAGCGATCATGGCGAGTACGTCCCTGGAATAAGGCTTGAGGTGTACGCCGGGTCCGAAACGACGGCCATCACCATCAGCGCTGCAAATCCCCTGGGATGCTTTGCGTTAATTGGCCAGACCCGCTTTAATCGCCGCCAATGTCTCCTGCACACCTCAAGGAATCGCAATGCGCCACCTGGACGGCAACTCCCACCCGCTCCGCATGCCTCTGATGATCTTGTTCGCCGGCCTCGCCCTGGCCGGCTGTTCGCCCAAGGACCACTCCCGCGCCACGGTGATCAGCGGCGAACAAGGCCGGGCCGGCGCGCAACTGGCCTATGAACATGAGTTGACCCTGGCCCTGCCTGGCGCCTTGCTCGCACCACGCATGCAGGCCACTCGCGAAGCCTGCGAGTCCGCGCGGTTTGGCGCCTGCAATATCCTCGGCATCACCGAAGACGGTAATGGCGGCGAGATCATCCTGCGCATCGCGCCTGGCGGCGTGGAACCGATGGTCACCCTGGCTGCCGAAGGCGGCAAACTCGGGCAGCGCATCACTCGCGCCGAAGACCTGGCCGATGCGGTCGCCGATGTGCGCCGTCGCCAGGATCGGCTGCAAGCCCAGCAGCAACGCCTCGACGAACTGGCCAAGCGCAAAGACATCACCGTCAGCGACCTGATCGCCTTGAGCAAGGAGCAAGCGGGCATCGAAAACGAGTTGCAGGCATTGGCCCAGGTCGCTGCCGGCCAGCAACATCGCCTCGATACCAACCGCGTAACGCTGAACTTCCGCTCCTCCGACGGCGCGAATCAAGCGTCACGCTTCAGCCGGATGTTCAGCAACCTGGGCACGAACCTGGTGGACGGCACCGCAGACGCCCTGGAGCGCGCCAGCTACGTGCTGCCGTTCGTGATCCTGGCGTTTCCGGTGGTGTGGTTGTGGGTGTGGCTATGGCGCAGATTCGTTGTGTCGCACAGGCTTGCTGTGGCGAGCGGGCTTGCCCCGCGTCGGGCCGCGAAGCAGCCCCGGAATCAGGAGCCAAAAGATACCTGATACACCGCATTCTGCTTTATTGGGGCTGCTTCGCAGCCCGACGCGGGGCAAGCCCGCTCGCCACGACAAGCCTACTGACCAGAGCAAGCCTACTGGCCAGAGCAAGCCCGCTCGCCACAGTGATTCGGTGTCAGCGCTTCATACAACGCTGATACCGCTCATCCACGCGCTTGGCAAACCACGCCGTGGTCAGGTTACGGGTGATCTTCGGGCTCTTGAGCACAATGCCCGGCAGGATCGCCCGGGGCAGCGGCTTGCCAGCAGCTTTGTCGGCCAGGGCAAACACCCGTGTGTAGAGGGTTGTTTCTTCAAAATCCAGCTGCTCACCCTGCTCCAGTTGGCTACGGATGCTGGGGTTGCGCATGTCCAGCTTCGCGCCCAATGAGCGCACCGCCAGTTCGGTGGTGCCGGGCAACAAGGAACCGTAGTTGATCAGGTCGCCATCCAGCGCCAGTTCTTTACCCGAGACACGGCTGACAGCAGCCTGGAACGCCGCATTACGGCTGGCGTACCAACCCGCATTGAAGTCGGCGAAGCGGTACAGCGGCTGCTCGTAGCTCACCGGATACCCCAGTAAATGGGCGATACCGAAATACAGGCCGCCACGCCGGGTAAAGACCTCGCGGCGAATCGTCCCCTCCACCGTGTAGGGATAACCCCGCGCGTGTTTTTGCGCAAAATCGATGCTGACCTGCATGGGCCCAGCAGTGTGCACTGGGTTGAAACCGCCAAACAGCGTGTTGCCCAAAGGCACCATGCTGATGAAATCGTCGAAAATACCGCTGAGGTCTTTCTCCGTGCGCGCGGCGTTCAAGCGATCGGCGTAGGACTTGCCGGTGGGTGAACGCAATTGCAGCGCACTGCGTACGACAAATGCCGGCACATGGACCTTACCGGCACGGCGCAGGATTTCATCCTGGGCGATCTTGCCCATGCCGGGTACTGCCGGGTCGACCTGGTAGGTGGACTCTTGCTCGGTCACCGCCAACACAGCGCAGATATTTTCAGTACTGGGGTAGATATTCTGGGTGTCGAAGGCCGTGTAAATGTCTTGGGCCCACCCATTCCGGTCCGCCACCGTTGAGGGCAGCAGTCGCACGATCTGCGCTTTCACCTCAGCCTCGCTGCGCTCCGGCTGTTGCGGGGCCCGCAATGTAGAGCAGCCGGCCAGCACCAGCAAGGGGGTGAGGCACAGGATCAGGCAGCGTACGGACATGGGGCTTCCTTGAAAGACAATGGTCAGGCATTGCGGGGTTCGACCGGTAAGTCTAACGCGGGTTCGCCAATCGCCCCTCTCGCCCTCCCAGGCCGAACGTGACAGGATCTATCAACGACCATTCCTACACGGAGTTTGAATGCCATGCTTAGCCTGAACTTTTTCGTCACCTGCCTGATTGTCGTGCTGATTCCCGGCACCGGCGTGATCTTCACCGTGTCCACAGGCCTCACGGCCGGCAAGCGCGCCAGCGTCTTCGCCGCCCTGGGCTGCACGGCGGGCATCCTTCCCCACTTGCTGGCGTCGGTGCTTGGCCTGTCCGCGCTGCTGCACACCAGTGCGCTGGCCTTCGAAGCGTTGAAGTACGCCGGCGTCGCCTACCTGTTGTACCTGGCGTATGCCACCTGGCGGGATCGCTCGGCCTTCGCCATGAACGACGCGCCAACGGTCGCGACTGCACACAGTTTGATGGTCCGCGGTTTCCTGCTGAATATTCTCAACCCCAAGCTGACCATTTTCTTCCTGGCCTTCCTGCCCCAGTTCGTCACCCCAGGCAGCACCGCGCCCGCCCTGCAAATGCTGGTGCTGAGCGGCGTGTTCATGGCGATGACCTTTGCGGTGTTTGTGGTCTATGGCCTGCTGGCCAACGGGTTCCGCCGTACGGTGGTCGAGTCGCCACGGGTGCAGAACTGGTTGCGGCGCAGTTTTGCGGCGGCGTTTGCGGGGTTGGGGCTGAACCTGGCATTTGCGCAGCGTTGAAAGCTTACATTCGCCGGGCCGCCAAGCCCTTTCGAGCTGGGCCGAAAGAAGACGAAACGTCCCACCCAATCGCCGGATAACCTCTACTCCCCTTCCCTGAGAACATCTGCAAAGTCCCTCGCCTGAATACACAGTGCGAGGGATTGCAGATGGCGTTTTTTATTGAGGCCCCGATGGCGGGGGCTGCCGCTTGAACCCGGCCATTGGCAGGTTAGTCCTGACCCCAATGGACGTGAAGACGGTCGACGTTGAAGGCGTCTTCCGCGACTTTCGTGAATGCCTCAACACCTTTGACACCTGGGCGGCGAGCTTCTGGAGCTTTTCGGCACTCGATGTCGAGCAGGTATTCAAGGTAGGGGATGAGGTGGCGCTGGTCGCACCGACGACCCGTTCCCTCTATCCGAGCAGCACCGTCGCCACATGCCGGGCCGATGGCACGCTGACGCTGGTGCATATGTTCCAGAGCACGCGCTTCGTCCCCATCGGCAATACACCGGTGGTGCTGCAACGCGTTGATCCAAACGGCGGCCCGCTGGGTGAACCGATCCACAAAACCATCGGCGCGAGCGGCATCCTCGAAATCACCGAGTGCGATCGCAACCAGCAGTACCAAATCACCTTCTATCCCAACGTTTCCAAGGATCACGTCAAGGCGCTGTATGCGTCTTATCAGTCGGTGATCGCCGAGCTGGAAGCGCGCCTGCGTGAAGAGTGGGCCGGCGCTTTCCAAGCTCAGTGGCAAGGCTATACGGACGCCAGCCCACTGGACCGGCGCAGGCTGCTGGAGACTGCGTTCCTAAGTGGTATCGGCAAAGCGCTCTACAGCCTGTGGGACAACATTACGCAGCTGTATGAGCTGCTGAAAGACATCAAGCCCAACAGCGAAAAGCTGCTGCAATACCTCTCCCAGGCCGAGCTCGATGAGCTGTTGAAGCTGGGCAACGACAAGATCGCCCATGGCCTGCTGATGCTCAGCGATGAGCCGCTGCTGTTCATCTATGTGTCGGCGATGGTCAGTTGGATGCGCCTGCTGCCGCCCCCGCAAATGCATGAACTGTGGGGCGAGATCACCGGTGAGGTGCTGATCAACCTGCTGCTGATTCGGGTGACGGCCGGGATGGGGGTTGCGGTGCGCCTGGGCTCCCAGGTGCTGAGCCAGGTCAAGTCCGGACGGGCGCGGGAGCTGCTGCAGTTGCTCGCCAAGCAGGTTGCAGGACCGACGTTGGAGCCCCATGTGGCAGCGGCGAAACCGTTGTTGCTCGGCGGCTCGATGATCTCGAAGTCTGTACCTGTTGCACCGCTGAAGGCGGGTGAGAACCTGGTTTCAAACTCGGTGCCGGCAGTTCGAAACAAGAGCCAGCAAACGGTATTGGTCCGGCAAGAGCACGTGGATGATGCGCCTGTTTCGGGGAAAAACCCTGCGGGGGATGCTGCCGCGTCTTCGGATAAAACCGTAACCAACGGCTGCCCGGTGTCGATGGTTACCGGCGAGGAGCTGCTCACCCTCACCGATGGCACGCTGGACGGGATCTTGCCGTTCGAGTGGACCCGGTTGTACCGCACCAGTGCGGTGGAAGTGGATTGCGGGTTGGGGTTTGGCTGGAGTCACGCGCTGGCGCACAGGCTTTCCGTGGTGGGCGATTCGGTCGTCTGGATTGACCATGAAAACCGCACGACTGAGCTCCCGCTGCCCACCGCGGCTCGCCCCGCGATCACCAACAGCCTGGCTGAAGCGGCGATCTATCTGGGCGCTTCGCCGGATGAACTGGTGCTGGCCCAGGCGGCGCGGTTTTATCACTTTCGCGACGGTGTATTGGTCTCGATCAGTGACGCGTATGACAACCGCCTGCGAATTTTCCGCGACGTATTGGGGCGCATTGAGCGGTTGGATAACGGCGCGGGCCGGTCGCTGTTTTTGCGCTATGAACGGGGCCGCATTGTGGCGGTGGACTACCAGGTTCAGCGCGCCAAGGGGCATGAACCCTACGTCTGGGTGACGGAGCAGCACGTTGTTGCCTACGCCTATGACGACGCTGGACGGCTGGTCTCGGCGACCAATGCCGTCGGCGAAAGCGAGGCGTATCGGTACGACGAGCAGCACGTGATTCTTGAGCGTGGCTTGGCCGGTGGGGCGAGTTTCTTCTGGGCGTGGGAACGGTCTGGCAAGGCGGCGCGATGTGTCCGGCATTGGGCCAGCTTTTCGCAGATGGACACGCGCTATGTGTGGAGTGACGACGGGCGCGTCACGGTGCACAACGCCGATGGCAGTCAGGAAGTGTATGTCCATGACCACCGGGCGCGGCTGGTGCAGCGGATTGATCCGGACGGTGCGCAGCACTTCAAATCCTACGATGACAAAGGTCGGCTGACGGTCGAGCAGGACCCGTTGGGGGCGGTGACGGCGTATCAGTACGATGAAGCCGGGCGCTTGGTCGCGCTGTTTCCGGGGGATGACGAGCCGACGTCCTACGAGCATGACAATGGCTTCGTACGGGTTGTAAGGCGGGGTCTGGCGGTCTGGAAGTACGAGCGTAATGACCAAGGCGACATTACGCGTAAGACCGATCCCGACGGCCATGTCACCGACTACAGCTACGACCAATACGGACAACTGGTTGGGGTTTGGTACCCGGATCACAGCTGCCAGCGGCTGGTGTGGAATGAGCGCGGGCAACTGCTGGAGCAGACGCGGCCCAATGGCGGTGTGCGGCGCTATCGCTATGACGACTTGGGTCGACAGATTGCCCGCGAGGATGAGCATGGCGCGCTGATCCAGTATCAATGGGATGCCGCCGGGCGCTTAGTCAGGCTAACCCAAGCGGACGGCGCCACGCGCGAATACAGCTACAACCCCTACGGAAAAATCACCGCCGAACGCGATGAACTCGGACGAGTCACCCGCTACGAATACGCCGACGGCCTGCACCTGATCAGCCGCCGTATCAATGCCGATGGCACCCAGGTCCACTACCGCTACGACAACGCCCGGTTACTGCTGACCGAGATCGAAAACGAGGTTGGCGAGACCTACCGGCTCGACTACCACCCCAACGGCCTGATCCAGCAGGAAGTCGGGTTTGATGGGCAGCGTACCGCTTACGCCTACGACCTCAACGGCAACCTGCAGGAAAAGACCGAACACGGCGACGATGGCAGTCAGCTCGTTACTCGTTATGAGCGAGACCACGCCGGACGCCTTGTACGAAAAACCCTCCCCGACGGTAACCTTGTTGAATATACCTACGACCGCCAAGGCAACCTCCTCAGCGTCGACGACGGTCACTGGGCGTTAGCCTACGAATACGATAGCCAAAACCGTCTCACCGCCGAACACCAAGGCTGGGGCACCTTGCGCTATGGCTACGACGCGTGCGGTCAGCTGAAACACCTGCGTTTACCCGATAACAACCGCCTCACCTTCAACCACGACAAAGGTGGCCACCTCGCCACGGTTGAATTGAATGGAGAAATGCTCACTTCCCATCTGTTCAACGCCGGCCGCGAAAGCCAACGCCAACAGGGCCAGCTCCTCAGCCACTACCACTACGACGAACAACACCGCCTGCACGCCCACACCGTCGCGCAGCAGGACACCCCCCTCTACCAACGCCACTACGACTACGACAAAAGCGGCAACCTCACCCGTTTAGTCGACAGCCGCAAAGGCGAACACCACTACCACTACCACTACGACCCCCTCGCCCGCCTCACCCGCGCCGACCACACGCAAGACCCGCACGAACGCTTCGCCCACGACCCGGCCGGCAACCTGCTCATGCAAGACCGCCCCGGCCCCGACATCGTCGCCGGCAACCGCCTGATGATCCAGGGCGACCGCCACTACGACTACGACGCCTTCGGCAACCTGATCCGCGAACGCCGCGGCAAAGACCATCAACTCGTCACCGAGTATCGCTACGACTGCCAGCATCGGCTGATCGGCATTACCCAGCCCGACGGCCAAACCGCGAGCTATCGCTACGATCCGTTTGGGCGACGAATCAGCAAAACCGTCGACAACATCACCACCGAGTTTTTCTGGCAAGGCGACAAGCTCATCGCCGAACACCACGCCGAAAAGCATCGCAGCTACCTCTACGAACCGGACAGCTTTCGCCCACTGGCGCTATTGGAAGGCTTCGGCCCAAAAGAAACGAAGCCCTACCACTACCAACTCGACCACCTCGGCACACCGCAGGAACTCACCAATCCCGAGGGCGAAATCGTCTGGTCCGCGCACTACCGCGCCTACGGCGAAATCACCCGGCTCGACATCGGAACAGTCGACAACCCACTGCGTTTCCAGGGCCAGTACTTCGATCAGGAAAGCGGGCTGCACTACAACCGCCATCGCTACTACAATCCGGATGTTGGTCGTTACCTGACACCGGATCCGGTGAAGTTGGCGGGTGGGATCAATGGGTACCAGTATGTGCCCAATCCTACGGGGTGGGTGGATCCACTAGGTTTAAGCACCTGCCCTGGTGACGAATGCAAGCCTGGCGCTCCTCCTATCCTTCCGAAGTCTAGCGTTAATGAAGGCGCGCCAGCTCTACCTCAACTGACGCGCACTCAACGACAGGCGAGAATAGATGAACTGAAAGAGGCAAATGCAAAACAAAAAGTACTGGGTTGGGAACAGAAATACGATATGCACTCGGTTGAAAAGCATGGCCCGGAGATACCAGACAACGCTTTAAAGCAACGATCTATTGATGGAACAAGTCCAACCACTGGAAAAAGAGAAACTATCAATTCCAGCTCCCAATTTAAAACCTGGGGAATGCAGCTTCACGCTATAAATAAAGCCATGGGCAGGATGCAAGGCAATTCACCATTTCCTACAGGTCTTGATGGAGGAGGTAACCCCGTGGTTATAGTCGAGCTACCCGGAGCCGGACGCGGCTACAAACCTAACCGCCGAGACGTAAACGATCCTAAGTACATTGAAAACATGGACAGAGCAGAGGTCAGATTTGATAGAAACAATCCAACTCGACCATTTACCGCATTCCCTAAGTGAGCAGACGATGCTGAAGTGCCCATTCATGAATACTCCCTACGCCCCTAACATCTCTCATATATTAGGAGCTTTATCGATATACGACCTTGAGAACACGGTCGAAAAAGAATTACGACAGTACAACCCTAACAATGAAAAAGACAGAGAAATAATTATAATTTCTTATATTCTTAAGGATCTTATGTATCTCTCCTACAGGCATCGCTTCGTGTTGATGTCTGCACTCAGGAGTGTGCTAGACAAACCCGACTTTGACTTTGCGAGAGAATTCGAAAGTGATTACGACGAACACATAACTATGGCTTGGGACGAAACGGAAATCGCCGACCCTAGAGGCTTCTTCGCCGATATCTACCGGCTAGCCAATGAGGTATGGAAAGACGACCTGCAAAAAGCCAGCCTCGAAGACCAGTCAACGTGGTAACACCACCACTTTCCCTGACAACCCAAAACGCTGTGGCGAGCGAGCTTGCTCGCGTTGGGCCGCGAAGCGGCACCAGTCAGGGCAATGCGGGGTTTCAAGTAGTTCAGCGGTGTCGGTTATGGGGCTGCTACGCAGCCCAACGCGAGGCAAGCTCGCTCGCCACAGGAACTCGCTTGCCTCAAGAGATGGGTCACCACGGAGTTTCGCCTGGCCTTGAAAAAATGCGGGAAAATGGGAACAGAACTATTAATAGGCTTAAGTTAAAACTCACTGCTTTCAGTCAAATAAATCCGTCCCTTTGTCCCTAGTCACAGGGATCAATTGAACTCGATATATCGAGCACAGCTGATCTTCAGAAGAAACGGAGACATGGGAAAAATTATTGGCGAAGGGTATTCCAGCGACGAAACTAAATATAGTCAACAACGCAAAGCTCGAGCAATATTGGACAAAACGGAAATCCAAAAACGGCTTACACCGAGTAATAAAAATGAAAAACAAACCAAACATGTCAATAATTCGCGGACTACTGTTCACTTATGATATTGAAAATACGGATGATTTAAAAAGAGAAAATCTTATTTCGTCAAAAAATATAAACACTGAAAAAGAGCTTATTGAACTAATTGACGAACTGACCAAACCGGAATTCCTGTCATACACTAAACAGGAGCAAGAGTGGTTCATTGACTCGATCGAACACTACTTATCCATCGGAGACAACTTCGACTCAATATTCAAAACAATGGCAACTTATTTCAGTGAACCTGTAATTAATCAGCAAATGTTCATGAGAACGCTGCTCGGTCGATTGAGGCAATACCGTAACACTCAGTAATCGCAAAAAGCAGCAATTAAACAAATCCACCGCCCTTTGTCTCGAACGGATAAACACTAAAGATACCTTATATGCCCCCCCACTTTACGATAACGGCACACATAAAGGCTATTCGCCAATCAATCCAAATAGACAATAAAAAATGAAAAGCATAGAAATAGCCATAATTAATAATTCTCTTAGAGAAATGGCCACCATTGAATATGACAGAAGCATACCCTCCCTCTCCATAACATTTAGCAATGGTGCCAAAAGAACATATACCGATACAGATATTTTCATCTGTTTTGGTTTATTAAGAAAAGAGTTCAGCGACATAACTTTCCTGTGCAAAGGTTCTAAAATAAATGTCTACCCGTCCGCAATGGCATCCCAAATGTCAAGTGGAATCGTGGCATACGAAGTTGAAATGGGCGATCCAGAGGCCAAGCTGGTCCGCATATTCGATTATGAAGAAAACGAACTGACTAACGATGTTAACGAGCAAATTCTTTATCGTAACAAATGGGCTAAATCAATTTAGACAAACCATAAATCACTCACCCGAGAAGGCTCAGCAGAAATAAAAAATGGAATACCAAAAAATTCAAGTCATACGTAATAATATAAAAATCGAAACAACCGTAAAATATGACCCCGTAAATAGGCTGATGTGGTTTTCAGAATCCAATAACTTCAGAAAACTTTATCAAGGAAAAGACATATACGTGTGCTTGGCAAAAGTCAGAGCGGAATTCCCACACATGACATTTTTGTGCAAGGGCGCAAAGATAAACGTCATGCCTTCAAGAATGGC
This sequence comes from Pseudomonas gorinensis, assembly GCF_042015035.1. Taxonomy (NCBI): domain Bacteria; kingdom Pseudomonadati; phylum Pseudomonadota; class Gammaproteobacteria; order Pseudomonadales; family Pseudomonadaceae; genus Pseudomonas; species Pseudomonas gorinensis. The sequence continues at coordinate 2,635,786 of NZ_CP167125.1, read as the reverse complement.
TTCTCAAATGAGCGCGGGACTCGTCGCATACGAGATGACACTAGGCAAACACGCAGATCAAGACAATATAGTTCATTTATTTGACTATGAAGACAACAACCTAACAAACGATCCGCAAGTACAAATTGATTTTTTCAAGACTTGGCTAGCCTCAATAGGCGCGAAAGACTATGAAAAACTCAATTAAACCTTTTTAAATAAGTCGAAAGAACAATTTTTCAGATCATGCCTGCGACCTGTGGCGAGCAGGCTTTGCTCGCACTGGACGGCGAAGCGACCCCAGTCATGCAAGACCAGAAAGGGAACAGAAAAATGGGGACAAAACTATTAATAGGCTTAAATTCAAATTCACTGTTCTCAATCAAATAAATCCATCCCTCTGCCTCCCCTTTGTCTCGCAATATAAAAATGAACAAAACCTTAACAGAACTTCAACATTTTTTTGGCGCCTACTTTAATCAGGACTGGACAGAAAATCATGCCTCTGCTGACGAGGTCATTGATAGCTTTCTACTCGAGTCGCCTACCGATGTAGTATTGACTGTAAGAAATCAAATTTTAGACCTAATTACTTCTTACACAAACGAGTCAGAACTCCAGGAAAATCTGTTACATGAGCAGTATTGTTACTATTATTATCCAAATCAATGGGCTTCAGGACCACTATGGCTGGATCACGTACTCCGAAAACTCGAAAATCACTTACTCGGGGAATAAAATTGAGAACCCGCCTCACCGAAACTGACACGTGCGGAGCGACAGGTAAAGCTTGATAAGCTTACGACCAGATAGTTATCAGAAAGGGGGCAGTACTATTTATAGGCAAATTTTTTTGTGCCGATACAACATATAGACGTACCAACTTCGAAACATCTCGCGACCCCACGAACATGGGAAAAAAATCGGAGAGGGCTATAAAAAAGACAGATTTGAATATGGAAAACAACGAAAAGCAACAGTAATACTAGACTCAGACGGAAACCCAATCACCGCTTATACGGACTACTGATATGAAACGTCCCCCTAAACTTTCAATCCTCCGCAGCCTTTTATTCACCTACAACATCGAAAACCTTGACGACTCCGAAAGAGAGATCTTCATTGCATCAAAAAATATAAACAATGACAAAGAACTCACCGAACTATTTGACACACTTACCAAACCTGAATTCATCAAATCTAAGAAAGATGAAAGGGAGTGGCACATCAACACCATCCGACACTTCTTAAATACAGACGAAAACTTCGAGTCCGTATTTTATCTTTTTGATACTTATTTCAACGACGAAATAACTGACAAAAGGCAATTCATGAAAGTCTTGCTTGACTGCCTTGACAAATACAATGCAGAAGCTATGAACAACAAATAAAAACTAATTATACAGCCGAAATAAACAAATAAAATTCAGACCAACGATTGAAGAAAATCTCATTCACCCAATCACAAAATTCAAATGCCACAGAATGCAGTTAGTCAGGGAGATGAAGTATTTAAGGTAAATCAGGGGTTTAGGGCTGCTACGCAGCCCAACGCGAGCAAGCTCGCTCGCCACAGGGTTTGCACTGTTCTCAGATACCGGCCAACGCCAAGTCCATCGCGAAGTAGGTGAAGATCAAATCCGCACCCGCGCGTTTGATCGAGCCGAGGGTTTCACGCACCACCCGATCCTCATCAATCGCCCCCGCCTGGGCACCGAACTTGATCATCGCGTATTCGCCGCTGACCTGATACGCCGCCACCGGCAGGCGCGAGGCTTCGCGGATGTCGCGGATGATGTCGAGGTAGGCACCGGCCGGTTTGACCATCAGCGCGTCCGCGCCTTCCTGTTCGTCGAGCAGCGATTCGCGCACAGCTTCGCGGCGGTTCATCGGGTTCATCTGGTAGCTCTTGCGGTCGCCCTTGAGCGCGCTGCCACCGGCTTCGCGGAACGGGCCGTAGAGGGCCGAGGCGAATTTGGTGGAGTAGGCCATGATCGGGATATGGGTGAACCCGGCGTCATCCAGGGCGCGGCGAATCGCCTGGACCTGGCCGTCCATCGCCGCCGACGGTGCAATCACATCGGCTCCGGCGCGGGCGGCGGCAACGGCTTGCTTGCCCAGGTTGACCAGAGTCGCGTCGTTGTCGACGTGGGCACCGTGCATTACGCCGCAGTGGCCGTGGTCGGTGTATTCACAGAAGCAGGTGTCGGACATCACGATCATTTCCGGCACAGCGTCCTTGATGATCGAGGACATGCGCGAGACCAGCCCGCGTTCCTTCCAGGTGTCACTGCCACTGGCGTCCAGGTGGTGGGACACGCCAAAGGTCATCACCGACTTGATCCCCGCACGGGCATAGCGCTCGACCTCATGGGCCAGCTTCTTCTCGGGAATACGCAACACCCCCGGCATGCTGGTGATCGGCACGAAGTCGTCGATTTCTTCTTCGACGAAGATCGGCAATACCAGGTCGTTGAGGGTGAACTCGGTTTCCTGGAACAAACTGCGCAGCTCCGGGGAGCGGCGCAGGCGGCGTGGGCGGGCTTGGGGGAACTGGCTGGTCATGGCTTTCCTGACTGAAGACTGAAAACTTTGGGGCGAAAGCTTATGCCCCTTGGCCCCGGCAGCACAAATGCCCAGGGGCCAACAGTGTATTGCCAGGCTCGTAATAATTCATTGATCTAGAGCTGTAGACGCCCTTCGATGCATACCGCCACTGCCCCACCGACCCAGATTTCATCGCCCTGGCGCTCGATGTGAATGCGCCCCGCACGCCCTATGGCCGTGCCCTGGCTGACCACATAACGCTCCGGCGCCAGCCCCTCGCTCAGTAGCCACTGCGCAATGCCGGCATTCAAGCTGCCGGTGGCCGGGTCTTCCTGGGCGCCATCGCCTGCGACAAAGGCACGCACTTCAAAGTGCGCCTCCACGTCATCGTGGGCTGGGTTGCAAGGGGCTATGACACCCACGGCCAAACCGAGCAGTTGCGAATAGTCTGGCTGCAAGCCCAGGACTTGATTGCGATCGGCCAACATTATCGCCAGCCAATCGGCCCCGTTATCAACCCATTGGCTGCGCACAATCGCTTGCGGCTCCAGGCCCAAGGCCAGGCGCACGCGCTCGACCAATGGCGCTTCCACCGGGCCGTCGCGCAATAACGGCGGCGCAATAAACGCCAGTTCATCCCCTTGACGGCGGACACGCACCAGGCCGATTTCACATTCCTGGATGATCTCCTCGCCCTTGGGGATACCTCCGGCTTGGAGCCATGCATGGCAACTGCCCAATGTGGGGTGCCCGGCGAATGGCAGCTCCTTCAAGGTAGTGAAAATTCGTACGCGGTAGTCGGCCCGTGGATCACGGGGTGTCAGCAAAAATGTGGTCTCACTGAGATTGGTCCATCGGGCAAAGTCGGCCATTTGCTGGTCGCTGAGGCTATCGGCGCCCAGCACCACGGCCAGCGGATTACCTTTGAGCGACTCGCGGCTAAATACATCCAGTTGTTTGAAATCGAAAGTCGGCATGCTCAGCTCGGAATGTTCAAGCCACGGATCACGGCTGGCCGGGCAACAAAACCGTCCAGCGCGCGCAGTACATTGGGGAAGTCGGCAATGCCGACCAGATCGCCCGCTTCGTAGAAGCCGATCAGGTTGCGAATCCACGGGAAAGTGGCGATGTCGGCGATGCTGTAGTCGTCGCCCATGATCCAGGTACGCCCCAGCAAGCGTTTCTCCAGCACCGCCAACAAGCGTCGGGATTCGGCGACGTAGCGGTCGCGCGGGCGTTTGTCTTCGTAGGCCTTACCGGCGAATTTGTTGAAGAACCCCACCTGGCCGAACATCGGACCGATGCCGGCCATCTGAAACATCAGCCACTGAAGGGTTTCGTAGCGGGTGGCCGGATCTTCCGAGAGCAGTTGGCTGGTCTTTTCCGCCAGGTAAATCAAGATCGCGCCGGACTCGAACAGCGCCAACGGCTGGCCGCTGGGGCCATTGGGGTCGATGATCGCGGGAATCTTGTTGTTGGGGTTCAGGGACATGAACTCGGGCGACAGCTGGTCCTGGGTGTCGAAACTGACCTTGTGCGCTTCATAGGGCAGGCCCAGCTCTTCGAGCATGATCGAGACCTTGACTCCATTAGGCGTGGGCAGCGAGTACAGCTGCAGGCGCTCAGGGTGCTGGGCGGGCCATTTGCTGTTGATCGGGAAGGCAGCGAGCGAATTCATCGGGAAACCCCAAGGCAGAAAGTCACCATGATAGCCACCCGCCTGCCGTCGTGCATAAGTCATCATTGCGCAACATTGGCGGGCTAATGTCCCGCACGGGCGAACCAAAGTGCCCAAGCGCACTCTTACATGCGCCCGAACGGTAAATGGAGGCACCTCGCTGTATCGACAGGGAACACACCGCAGGACGCTATCGGCGTGACTGGGGCCAGGCTTGTCCGCCTTAACCTGACGCATGAAGACTCGAACCTACAATGAAGATCAAGCCTCTGCGCCATGTACAACGACTGAAACGCTATTCCTACATTACGCTGCCGCTGCTGCTGGTCAGCGCCGCCATGGTCGCCGCCCTCGACGCTCGCGAAAGCCGCGCCCAACCGGTGGATGGCGTGCAAACCCTGGTTTTCCTGCGCCACGGCGAAAAACCCGCCGGCGGCCTGGGCCAGCTCAATTGCCAGGGCCTGAACCGTGCGATGAACCTGGCCACCGTATTGCCGGAAAAATTCGGCAAGGCCAACTTCGTGTTTGCCGCCAACCCCACGCGCAATATCGAAGAAGGCGAGAAAGATAACTCGTACAGCTACATTCGCCCCCTGATGACCATCAGCCCCAGCGCGATCAAGCTCGGCCTGCCGGTGAACATCAAGTTTTCGGCCAATGACACCAGCGCCCTCGCCGACGAACTGGTGGAAGACAAGTACCACAACGCCATCATCTACACCGCCTGGTCCCACGGTTACCTGCCGGAGTTGATCAACAAGGTGGCCAGTGAAGCGGTGGGCGAAAAGCACACCATCACCAATGACTGGTCCGGCAGCGACTACGACACGCTGTATGTGTTGACGCTGACCTGGCACAACGGCAAGGCCTCGTTGCTGAGCCGTAACTACAAGCAAGGGCTGAATAACGGCGACGAAACTTGCCCACAGGCGACCCAGGCCAGTGCCGATCTCTGAAGCGCAGCGTTTCGGCTTGAGCCTTGCGCACGCAGGAGCGTGGGTATGATCGAAGGCAAGGGCGTATGATGCTGCGTTCTTGACTCGCCTGCGGAACCTTTCCATGCCCAACCTCACCTCCACCCAGCCCAACCGAGGCTGGTCATTCTGGTGGAAACCAACGTTATTCCTGCTGGTGGCCTGCGTGGGCCTCTACTACGTGAAGTGGTCGCCTTATTACCTCAAGGCATTTGTGGCCGCCGATAACCACAGCATCGGCGCCTCGATTCTCAATGACCAGCAAAGCTCGCCGCTGGCCGCGGCGCTGGCCTATGCCCAGGTGTATTTCCTGGCGATCTGGAAAGCCGCTGTGTTGGCGGTGATCCTTGGTTCCTTGCTGCAAGTCCTGATCCCTCGCGATTGGCTGTTGCGCCTGTTCGGCCGCGCCGGGCTGGGTTCGACCTTGCGCGGCGGGCTGTTCGCCTTGCCGGGGATGATGTGCAGTTGCTGCGCGGCACCGGTCGCGGCAGGCATGCGCCGCCAGCGGGTATCGGTGGGCGCCGCGCTGGCATTCTGGATCGCCAACCCGGTGCTGAACCCAGCCACGCTGGTGTTCATGGGGTTTGTGCTGGGCTGGGGGTTTACGGCGTTGCGGCTGGTGGCGGGGATTGTGCTGGTGGTGGGGGTGTCGATGGTGGCACAGCGCATCGCCCGGCCGGAACAGGTGCCGGAAGCGGCATTGGAGGCTGTAGCCGAAGCCAGCAGCACGGAGTCGCAACCGTTCCTGAGCCGCTGGCTGCGTACCCTGTGGCAGCTCTTCTGGAGCACGATACCGATCTATATCCTGGCGGTGCTGGTGCTCGGTGCAGCGCGGGTCTGGCTGTTTCCCCATGTGGACGGCGCCATGGCCAACAGCCTGGTGTGGCTGGTACCGCTGGCGATTGTCGGCACGCTGTTTGTGATTCCTACAGCGGCAGAGATCCCCATCGTACAAACCATGATGACCCTGGGCATGGGCACCGGCCCCGCCGTGGCCTTGCTGATGACCTTGCCGAGCGTGAGCCTGCCGTCGCTGTTGATGCTGCGCAAGGATTTCGATGCGCGGGTGCTGGTGACGGTGGCCGGCTTGACCATGCTGGTGGGCGTGGTGTGCGGATTGATCGGTGCCGTGATCCTCTAACGCTTCGTTGAGGCTGACGGCCCTATCGCGAGCAAGCCCGCGATGAGGCACCTGAACCCACCTGTCAACCGCGCCGGGCGCTACGCTCGCGCAAGTACGCCAGCACCGCGCCCTGCTCGCCGGAGAACTCGATCCGTGCGCCTTTCTTTTCACGCTGGAAGGCGTACATCGGATCGTAGTACTCGCACAGCAAACCTTCGATCCACAGCCGATGCAAATCCACGACGCCGGTGCGTGCCTGTTCCGCCAGGGCCTCCTGCAGAATCACCTGCAATCGCTGGAAGCGCTCGCCCCCCAGGCGCTTGTAGATATTGGCCAGGCCCTGGGTCAAGCGCTCGGCAAACAGCGCCTGGCCCTGCTCGCCAAACACCTCGATAAATTCCGCGCTCAGATCGACGACGTAATCGTTGAGGATTCGCTCGACGCGCCCTTCGATACTGTCCTCCAACCACACCATCGGAAAGGACTGCATGCCTTTGTGCAAGGGCAACGGCAGTGCGCAACTGCCGATCATGCGGCTTTCATCCTCGACGACGAACTGCTCGATGCCCGCCGCGCGCTTTTTCAGCAGGTCTACCGCCAGACGGTTTTCAAAGTCGATATTGGACGGCTGCGCCGTGGCCCGCTTGCCGAAGCTGGAACCCCGGTGGTTGGCGTGGCCTTCCAGGTCCAAGGCATTGCGCAACTGGCCCAGGACCTCGGTTTTGCCCGCGCCGGTCATGCCCCCCAGCAGCACGAAATCACACTCGGCGGTGGCGCGCTCGACGGTGTCGAGCAGAAAGGAGCGCATCGCTTTGTAGCCGCCGCCGACACGGGGGTACTCAATACCGGCCTCGGTTTTCAACCATTGCTGCACAATCTGCGAGCGCAGCCCGCCACGAAAGCAGTACAGGTAACCGTCGGGATGGGCCTGGGCAAATCGTGCCCACTGTTCGATGCGTTCGGCCTTGATCGCCCCCGACACCAGTTCATGGCCCAGCACGATTGCCGCCTGCTGGCCCTGTTGCTTGTAGCAGGTGCCGACGCGCTGGCGCTCGTCGTCGGTCATCAACGGCAGGTTGATCACCCCGGGAAACGCGCCTTTGCTGAATTCGATCGGCGCGCGGGTATCCATCATGGGTCGGTCGTTGAGGAAGATATCGCGGTAATCGGTGATGTCAGTGGCCATCAAGACACCTCTACCGCGTTGGTCTGTCGCTCCACCAACTGGCCAATCGGCTCAAGAGCCAGGCCCAGTTCAGCCGCGACCGCGTGAAACTCGGCATCACCGTCGGGGCTGACAGCGATCAGCAGGCCACCGCTGGTTTGGGGGTCGCACAGCACGCGCTTGTGCAGTTCCTGCAGGCGCCCGAGCTTGCTGGCGTAGCTGTCGAAGTTGCGCAAGGTGCCGCCAGGGACGCAGCCTTGGTCAAGGTAGTACTCCACGCCAGGCAGGCGTGGGACCTTTTCGTACTCGATGCGCGCAGTCAGGCCACTGCCGTCAGCCATTTCCACCAGATGCCCCAGCAGGCCGAAACCGGTGACATCGGTCATCGCGGTCACGCCGGCCAACTTGCCGAAGCGACTGCCAGGCTTGTTGAGGGTGCACATCCAGTCACGGGCCAGGCCGATATCCGCCTCACGCAATTTGCCCTTCTTTTCGGCAGTGGTGAGGATACCGATGCCCAGAGGCTTGGTCAGGTACAGCTGGCACCCAGCAGTGGCCGTGTCGTTGCGCTTCATATGGCGCTTTTGCACGATGCCGGTCACGGCCAGGCCGAAGATCGGCTCCGGCGCATCGATGGAGTGCCCACCCGCCAACGGAATGCCGGCTTCGTCACACACCGAGCGCCCGCCTCGGATGACTTCGCGGGCGATCTCCGGGGCCAGCACGTTGACCGGCCAGCCGAGAATGGCGATGGCCATCAGCGGGTCGCCGCCCATGGCGTAGATATCGCTGATGGCATTCGTGGCGGCAATGCGACCGAAATCGAAGGGATCATCGACAATCGGCATGAAAAAATCCGTGGTGGAGACGACTCCACGCTCATCATCGATGGCATACACCGCCGCATCATCGCGCGAGGCGTTGCCCACCCACAGCTTGGGGTCAAGGTTCTGTGCTCCGCTGCCGGCCAGGATCACTTCCAGCACCTGGGGGGAAATCTTGCAGCCGCAACCCGCACCGTGGCTGTACTGGGTAAGTCGAATCGGCTCGTTCATGGTGGACCTCAAGCTATCAAGTGGGCCGATTCTAGCAGACAGCAAAAGGCCGGCTGGGCTCGGATGAGCGCAGCCGGCCTGTTTGTTCCAGCCGTTACTGACGGGCAGCGAGCAAACGCTTGTGCCGGTTACGCCGCGCGATGTTCAAGCATTCGATTGCCGCCGAGAACGCCATCGCCGCATATACATAGCCTTTTGGCACATGGGCACCGAAACCTTCGGCGATCAGCGTCATGCCGATCATGATCAGGAAGCCCAGGGCCAGCATCACCACAGTCGGGTTGTCGTTGATGAACTTGGCCAGCGGTTCAGCCGCCACCAGCATCACGATGACCGATGTCACCACGGCAATGATCATGATCGGCAAGTGCTCGGTCATGCCCACGGCAGTGATGATGCTGTCGATGGAAAATACCAGGTCAAGCAACAGGATCTGCCCGATGGCGGCGGCAAAACCGATGGCCACGACATTGCCGGTGCTGGCCTTCTCTTCCGGCTCCGGGTCCATGCTGTGATGGATTTCGGTCGTCGCCTTCCATACCAGGAACAGGCCGCCGGCGATCAGGATCATGTCTTTCCACGAAAACGCCTGGCCGAATATCTCGAACACCGGGGCGGTCAACTGCACGATGAACGCGATGGTACTCAGCAGGCCCAGGCGCAGCACCAGCGCCATGCTGATGCCGATGCGACGAGCCTTGGCCCGGTGCTTCTCCGGCAATTTGTTGGTGAGGATCGAGATAAAGATCAGGTTATCGATGCCCAGCACGATTTCCATGACGATCAAGGTGGCCAGGGCGACCCAGGCGGTGGGGCTGGCGGCCAGTTGTAAAAGGTAATCCATAGGTCAGTCCTGACGTTGTTCGGGGGGAGTTAAGCTTCTTTACTGTCCGATTGCGGCGCGTTTTCTGGCTGGTCATCCTTTTTTTCCGGGCTGATCAGGCCCTGGGTCGCCTCGCTCAAGGCCTGTTCGGCGGCCTTGTGGGTTTCATCGATGACTTGTTTGGCCTGCTCGGTGGCCTTGCCCATCACTTGCTGCGCGCTTTTTTCGACTTGATCACAGCCGCTGACCACCACCAATGAAAGCGCAAGCAGCGATGCAGCGCCCAGGGAGTTGAGTTTCATGATGTCTTCCTCGTTAGAACCATTGGGTCCAAATAGTGGCCCCGCGATAGCGAGGCATTCTATGCAGGCGAACAGTTCAGGAAAATTCGTATTTTTCTCGCGTATACTTCGATTTTTACGAAGTGTAGGGTGCCATGCTCAATTACCGACAACTGCATTACTTTTGGGTGGTAGCCAAGACCGGCAGCATCGTGCGCGCCTGCGAGCAACTGAACCTCACGCCGCAGACCATCAGCGGGCAGATCAGCCTGCTGGAACAAACCTTTGGTGTCGCATTGTTTCAACGGGTAGGCCGCCAGTTGGAGCTGACCGAAGCGGGTCGCCAGGCCCTGCCCTATGCCGAGCAGATGTTCCAGACGGGCAATGAACTGGAAGCGATGCTGCGCGCGCAACCCAATGAACAGCAGATTGTGTTCCGGGTCGGGGTAGCGGATGTGGTGCCCAAGTCCATCGTCTACCGGCTGATCGCACCGACCATGGAGCTAAGCGAACCGATCCGCATCACCTGCCGTGAAGATAAACTCGAACGTTTATTGGCCGACCTGGCGATCCAGCGCCTGGACCTGGTCATTTCCGATAGCCCTATGCCAACGCACTTGGACATCAAGGGTTACAGCCAGAAACTGGGGGAATGTGGCATCAGTTTCTTCGCCACCCAGGCACTGGCTGACCGGCATGGCGGCGATTTCCCACAATGCTTGCATGGCGCGCCGCTCTTGATTCCGGGGGCGGAGACGGTAGTGCGCAGCCGCTTGCAGCGCTGGTTTGCCGAGCAGAAGATCCAGCCAAAGATCATCGGCGAGTTCGACGACAGCGCGTTGATGCAGGCATTCGGCCAATCCGGCAGCGGCATCTTTATCGCCCCCAGCGTGATCGCCGATGAGGTCGTGCGCCAGTACGGCGTGGCGCTGATCGGCCAGACTGATGCGGTGAGCGAGTCGTTCTACGCGATCTCGGTGGAGCGCAAGGTCAAGCACCCCGGCATCGTGGCGATTACCGAGGGTGCGCGGCGAGAATTGTTCACCGCCCTGCCCTGACAGCTCAGGCGTTGGAGGCAGCGGGTTGCTTGGCCGTCATCAGCCACAGCGCCAGCAGGATCGACACCAGGATAAACCCGGAGGCGGCAAAGCCCAGGCTGCCCAGGCCCAAGGTGTCGATGACATGCCCACCGACCATGGCCCCCAGGCCGATACCCAGGTTGGCCCCGGCGATATTCAGCGACGCGGCAAACGCCGGCGCATGGGGCGCGGCCTTCATCAGGCGGACATGGCTGACCAGGAACATCGCCGCCTGGGTCACGCCCCACACCGCCATCGCCGCCGCCAGCCCGATTGTCGAATGAATGGCGGGCACCACGGCCACCATGCCAGCGATCATAAACCCGCAAAACACCATGGAGGCGATCAACGGGTGACGATCCACCGCGCGCCCGCCGAGGGAGTTGCCGATCAGGCCGACCGCGCCGAACCCCATCAGGCACCAGCCCACCAGCGTACCGTCGAACCCGGCCAGGCGCTCGAGGATGTCCGCCAAGTAGGTGTAGGCGGTGAACATGCCGCTGAACACCAGGATCGACAGCAGGATATGCCCCTGCATCAGCGGGCTGCGCAGGATCTTGAACTGTGAGCGCAAGGTGACCTGCTCGTTCTTGGCGTTCGTGACGGGCAGGTAGATGTACAGCAGCAAGGCCTTGGCCAGCGCGATGGCCGCAAGCAGGGCAAACGCCGTACGCCAGCCGAACATATCGGAAATCAGCGTGCCGACCGGGATGCCAAACACCGTGGCGCAGACAATCCCGAAGCCGATCTTCTCAATGGCGCGCCCGGCGAATTCGGGGCCGACGATATCCACCGCGGTTTCACTGGCCAGGGCCCAGAACACCGGCAACCCCAAGGCCGGGATCAAGCGGGCCAGGGACATGACCCAGATATTCGGCGCCAGCGCGGCCACGCTATTGGCCACGGCGAACATGACCAGGATCGTGATGAACAGGCGTTTGCGCTGGAATCGGGCGAAGTAGGCCGTGAGAAACGGGCCGAACGCCGCCACGGTGAACGCGAACAGGGTCACCAGTAACCCAGCCTGGGACACGCTGACATTCAGGTCGCGGGCAATCGACGGCAGCAGGCCGACGATGATGAATTCCGTGGTCAGCACGGTAAAGCCGGCGGCCGACAGCAGCAGGATCGGAAACAGCATGAAAACTCCAGAAACGACGACATCAACGACTGCCCTGGGGGCTCGCTGACGGAGAGGAAAGATGAGAGGCAAGAATCTTAACAGAACATGTCCGGACTTGGCTAAGACCGGCGCCCGGCCGGTGACGCATTGCCGCATTGGCCGGGACAGTTCGTGCAGCATGCTAGACTTCGCGACCTGTTTCCTACAGCCCTTTCCGCCCGCCCTGCTGCACCCATTAAAAAAACAGAGACAACTTTATGACTGCTGCCCCTTCCCTCTTTCAACGACTTGCGCGTGTCAGCCTGGTCACGCAAATCGTCATCGGCTTGATCGCCGGTATCCTGCTGGCCCTGCTGTTGCCCGACGCCGCCAAGGCCACCGGGTTTATCGGCAAAGTGTTTGTCACTGCGCTCAAGGCCGTCGCGCCGATCCTGGTGTTTGTGCTGGTCATGGCGTCGATCGCCAACCATAAACACGGCCAGGAAACCCACATCAAGCCGATCCTGTTCCTGTACCTGCTGGGCACCTTTGCCGCGGCAGTCGTTGCGGTGATCGCCAGCACCCTGTTTCCCTCGTTCCTCGTACTGGCCACCCATGACGCCATGGTGAGCGCCCCCGGCGGCATCGGCGAGGTGCTGCAAAGCCTGCTGCTCAGCGTGGTGGATAACCCGATCAGTGCCCTGATGAATGCCAACTTCATCGGCATCCTGGCCTGGGCCATCGGCATGGGGATCGCGATTCGCCATGCCGGCGAAACCACCCGCACCGTACTCGACGACCTGTCCAACGGCGTCACCTTGATTGTGCGCGTGGTGATCCGCTTTGCGCCGCTGGGTATCTTCGGCCTGGTGGCCTCGACCTTGGCCACTTCCGGTTTCAGCGCCCTGCTCGGCTATGCGCACCTGTTGGTGGTGTTGATCGGCTGCATGCTGTTCGTGGCCTTGGTGATCAACCCGGCCATCGTGTTCTGGAAGCTGCGCCGCAACCCGTACCCACTGGTGCTGATGTGCCTGCGCGAAAGTGGCATCACCGCCTTCTTCACCCGCAGCTCGGCGGCGAATATTCCGGTGAACCTGGCGTTGAGCAAACGCCTGGGCCTGCATGAAGACACCTACTCGGTGTCGATCCCCCTGGGCGCCACCATCAATATGGCCGGCGCCGCGATCACCATCACCGTATTGACCCTGGCTGCCGTGCACACCCTCGGGATTGCCGTCGACCTGCCCACCGCCGTACTGCTCAGCGTCGTCGCGGCAGTCTGTGCCTGCGGAGCCTCGGGGGTGGCCGGTGGTTCACTGCTGCTGATTCCCCTGGCGTGCAGCCTGTTCGGCATTCCCAGCGAAATTGCCATGCAGGTGGTGGCGGTCGGTTTCATCATCGGTGTGTTGCAGGATTCGGCGGAGACTGCACTTAACTCGTCCACGGATGTGTTGTTTACCGCGGCCGCGTGCCTGGGCAAGGAAGAACTGCCTGTTTGAACTCCAGGCGTAAAAAATCTATGGTCCCCCCCATTTTTGCAATACTGATTAACGGGCGATGTGGTTGGCTTGCTTAAATCTATCCGGCGTCTGTTTGGGGCTTGCCCCAGCGCCACGATGAGAGTCGCGCCTGACGATCCTTAAAAGCCCGTCGGCTTCTGAAGCCGATTTTTATGTCAGGATCTTCGCCAGGCCGGTAGGCCGTTCACGTCATCCGTTGTTCAGCTATCGCAAAACCTGAAGGGTGAATTGTGGTACTGCAACAACCGCAGGGTCAGGCGTTCAAGGCGTCTGGCCCTGCTTCATATTGCGCATGGTGAGCCGCTATCGCCCAAGCGATACGCGCCAGTTTGTTGGCCAGGGCACAGGCCACCACATTCGAGTGTCGTCGGCGCAGCAGCGCTCGCACCCAGTCGGCCAAAGCCCCCTTCTGATGATCCAGCCTCTGCATGTAAACCCTGGAGCATTGCACCAGCAGTTGCCGCAGGTGCTTGTCACCCCGCTTGCTGATCCCCAACAAATTGGCTTTGCCGCCCGTGCTGTACTGTCGCGGCACCAAGCCCACTGAAGCCGCAAAATCGCGACTGCATCGGTATTGCTTGCCATCGCCCATTTCTACAGCCAGAAGGCTGGCGGTGATCGGACCGACACACGGCATGCTAAGCAAACGGCTCCCCAGATCATCGTCGGCCAGCTGGCAAGCCAGTTGTTTGTCCAGTTCCTTGATCTGTTCATCCAGGTAAACGAAGTGATCGTGCAGGCGTTGCAACAGCACTGTCAGCCGCACAGGCAGCTCATGCTCGGCCAAAACAGCTGCCAAACGCTTCATGATGGCTGAGCCTTTGGGCAGGCTGATGCCAAATTCCAGCAGGAAACCGTGCATCTGATTGGCTGTCTTGGTGCGGTCATGCACCAACGACTCGCGCATGCGATGCAGGACAGACAGGGTTTGCTGAGACTCGGTTTTAGGCGTAACGAAGCGCATGGACGGACGGGAAGCCGCCTCGCAAATGGCCTCTGCGTCGATAAAGTCATTTTTGTTGCCCTTGACGAAAGGGCGGACAAACTGCGGTGAAATCAACTTGGTCGTATGCCCCATCGCCGCAAGCTGACGGGCGATGAAGTGAGAGCCGGCACAGGCTTCCGTTACCACGACGCAGCTCGGCAAGTTGCCGAAGAACCGCATCATCTGCGCTCGCGAGAGCTTTTTGCGAAACACCTCGCGGCCCGATTTGTCTTGGCCCAGAAGGTGGAAATTATGTTTGCCGAGATCGATCCCGATCAGTGCTGACTCGCTCATGATGATGGCCTCCAAAAACAAAACACCCTGCGAAAGCGTAGCCCTCGCAGGGTGTGGGGGTGACCATCTCATTAGCCCGGGGCCGTTCATTGAAGAACGCCCCCGGGCTTTTTTATAGGCTTAGAAAGCGCCCATGTAGTCGCGCTTGCCCACTTCCACACCGTTGTGACGCAACAATGCGTAAGCAGTAGTGACGTGGAAGAAGAACTGCGGCAGGCCGTAGGTCAGCAGGTAGGACTGGCCCGTGAAGCGTTTCTCTTTCGGGGTGCCTGGGCGGGTGATGATTTCGATGCCTTCCTTGCCGTCGATCTGCTCAGGCTTGATGGTGTCGACAAACGCCAGGACCTTGGCGATCAGCGCTTGCAGGTCGGCGAAGGTCACTTCGCTGTCTTCGTACTTCGGCACTTCAATCTCGGCCAGGCGTGCGGAAACACCTTTGGCGAAGTCGACCGCGATCTGCACCTGGCGCACCAGTGGGAACATGTCCGGGAACAGGCGCGCTTGCAGCAGGGCGTTGGGCTCGATGTTCTTGGCGGTGGCGTGGGCTTCGGCTTTGTTCAGCACATCGCTCAGGGCGTTGAGCATTTGCTTGAAGACTGGGACGGAGGCGGCGTACAGGGAAATAGTCATGACAGTCTCATCGGTAATGGCAGGGTTGGAACCAGCGGCGATTATAGCCATGCCGAGCGCTTGTCTTTTATTTTTTCCGGCTTAGGCTAGGCGGGGGCGTTCTCAATTAGATTCCCCGCCGCGCCGGGCCTGGTCTGCTTTAAGGCGACAACGGGGTAGGGAAACCCATTGAGAACGCCCCCATTCACTGCATAGGGAAAGCGCGATGACCGCCGAGCACGACACCGACACTCCTGAGCCGCGCCTGAACAGCACGGAAATCCGCATCCTGGGCTGCCTGATCGAAAAACAGGCGACCAACCCCGAAACCTATCCCCTGACCCTCAACGCCCTGGTCCTGGCCTGCAACCAGAAGACCAGCCGCGAACCCGCCATGAACCTCAGCCCAGGCCAGGTCGGCCAGAGCCTGCGCGCACTCGAAGGCCAGGGCTTTACCCGATTGGTGATGGGCAGTCGCGCCGACCGCTGGGAGCATCGGGTAGACAAGGCGCTGGAGCTGGTGCCGGCCCAGGTGATCCTGACCGGGCTGCTGTTTTTACGCGGACCGCAGACGGTCAATGAACTGCTGACCCGCAGCGGGCGCATGCATGATTTCGAAGATGCCGAGCAAGTGGTGCACCAGTTGGAGCGCCTGATCGCACGCGGATTGGCGCTGCTGGTGCCACGTCAGGCCGGACAGCGGGAAGATCGCTATACCCATGCGCTGGGGGACCCGGCGGATATCGAGGCGATTATCGCGGCGCGGGGGAGCCCGGTGGAGCGCTCTGCCGGCGCGGTCTCGCTGGATCGTATTGAAGAGCTTGAAGCACGGATTGCGGCGCTGGAAGAGCGCCTGGCACAGCTGGAACAGGCCTGACACGGTCAAAAATGTGGGAGGGGGTTTGCCCCCGATAGCGGTGGTTCGGTCAATACATTCATTGCCTGATACACCGTCATCGGGGGCAAACCCCCTCCCACATTTGATCACCAGCGTTCTTCAGCTTCGGGCAAACACCACGGCCTTTTCGAACTGTTCCTGAGTCGGTCGAATGCCGGTGTACAGGACGAACTGCTCCAGCGCCTGGATCGCAATCACTTCCAGGCCAGTAATCACCCGCTTGCCCTTGGCCCGCCCTCGCACAATCAACGGCGTTTCGGCGGGGATCGCCACCACATCGAACACTGTCTCGGCTTTATCAACGGCATCCGCCTCAAACGCCAACGCGTCCGCCTCGGCCCCGCCGGTCATGCCGATCGGCGTTACGTTAATCAGCATCCGTGGGCGCAAATCACCCAGTTCAGCCCGCCATTCGTACCCAAGATTCTGCGCCAATGCCCGCCCCGCCGCCTCATTGCGCGCCACGATCACGCCATGGGCATAGCCACCGTCACGCAAGGCACTGGCCACGGCCTTGGCCATGCCGCCGCTGCCACGCAGGGCAAAGGTCGAATCCTGTGGCACCACGTGTTTTTTCAGCAGTTGTTCGATAGCGATGTAGTCGGTGTTGTAGGCCTTGAGGTGGCCGTCGGTGTTGACGATAGTGTTCAGGGAGTCAATGGCTTGAACCGAATCATCCAGTTCGTCCACTAAGGCAATGGCGGCTTCCTTGAACGGCATGGACACCCCGCAACCGCGAATGCCCAAGGCGCGAATACCGCCGATCGCACCGGGCAAATCCTGGCTGCTGAAGGCTTTATAGTAGAAGTTCAAACCCAACTGCTCGTACAGATGGTTATGAAAACGCAGGCCAAAATTCCCAGGGCGCGCCGACAGTGACATGCACAATTGGGTGTCCTTGTTGGGGTGCATCTGCATCGCAAGCTCCTTTAAGTAAGCAAATGGGTACAGACCTTACACAACCTTTACCTAGTGGCTGTGCTGTTTTTCAGAAATACGTTGTCTTAAAAGTATCCCCGCGACAATCCTTGAGTCTATTGATTGCAGACCACAAGCGCAGGGGCTAACCGAGGAATGACCATGATGCGTAAACTCCCCAAGATCGCCCTGCTTATCGGCGCACTCGCTATGGCAGGCCAAGCCTCAGCCCACGGTGGTGGTTGGGGTGGCCCGGCCGTTTTGGGTGCTCTTGTCGGTGCCGCCGTCGTCGGCTCCGTCGTTGCCAGCCAGCCGCGTGAGGTCTATGTGCAGCAGCCGGTGTACGTCCAGCCGCAGCCGGTGTATGCCGCTCCGCCGCCGGTCTACTACGCCCCGCCGCCACCGGTGTATGTGCAGCAACAGGTTTACTACCGTCCGGCGCCCGTCTATTACGGCCCGCCACGCGGCTACTACGGCCCTCCCCGCGGTTACTACGGCCCGCCCCATGGCTACTATGGCCGCGGCTGGTAAGCTTGAATTGACACACCTGAACAGGCCTCGCCCACACGCGGGGCTTTTTTTCGGGCGAAAAAGGCTGGATTCGGGAGGCCAATGTCGCTTTGAAGACAACGGCCAAGCAGCAATCCCACATCATTCAGATCGAAAGTCTACTTGCCCGACCGGGGCTCGCGCTGTCATGTTTACGTCACGACACCCCCTCACTCTTAAACCAGTCCACCCCAAAACAACAAGGACGACTGACCATGCCCACACAAAACCCGCACCGCACCGCCGGCCTCTGTACGTCCAGCAGGGTCTATAGCGCCCTGACTGAACTCAAGCACCTCGAAGGCCACCGCAGCGCGAAGTTCCTGGCATTGCTTACGGAAAACCTGGTACGCAAGGGCCTGCTCAGCGAGCAGGAAGTCGTGAGCATGCTCGATCAAGTGGTGGATTGACGCCTGGCGTTGATGTCGACTATCGAGCCAGGTGATTTTTCCTGCACGCCTGCACCCCGTAAGGTGACCTCCATAGCGATTGGAGGTATTTATGCCCACTGTTCAGATCATGTCCGTTATCGGTAGCGCCGTCCCCGCGCCCCTTCGCAAGGCCGGCTTGCTTGCCTGCTGGTATGTGGTCCGTGATGGCGAGCCCATCAGCGGCCCGCTCACCTCGTTGTCGGCCGCAGAAAAACAACTGCAACACGCGACCCATGTCCGGCTCCACGCCTGAGAATCAGGGCAGTGGCAGCTTGACCCGTGGCTTGCTTTCGACAAATAGCGCCCAACTGGACATGAACAATGCCGCTACCAGCGGCCCGATCACAAACCCGTTGAGGCCAAATACTGACAAGCCGCCCAGGGTCGAGATCAGAATCAGGTAATCGGGCATCTTGGTGTCCTTGCCCACCAGGATCGGGCGCAGCACGTTATCCACCAGGCCGATCACAAAGACGCCGAACAAGCCCAGCACCACACCCTGCCAGATCGCCCCGCTGAGCAGGAAATACACGGCAACCGGTGCCCATACGATCCCCGCGCCCACGGCCGGCAGCAGCGATAGAAATGCCATCAATACCGCCCAGAGCAACGCACTGGGGATATCCAGGAACCAGAAAATCAAACCGCCCAGCGCTCCTTGGGTCACGGCCACCAGGACGTTGCCCTTGACCGTGGCACGCACCACGCGGTTGAACTTGAGTTGCAGGCGACGCTTTTGCGGTTCGGCCAAGGGCACTGCGGTACGCACCTTGCGCACCAACTCCGGGCCGTCGCGCAGCAGGAAGAACAGCAGGTACAGCATGATGAAAAAGCTCACCAGGAAATCAAACGTGCCCTGGCCAAAGCTGAACGCCTGGGTGGCAAAGAATTGGCTGCCCTGCATCGCGCTCTTGACGATTTTCTCGCGCAAGCCCTCCAGGTTGCCCATGCCGAAGCGATCCAGCAGGTGCTGGAAGTACGGTGGCAGGACGTTCTTGAACTGTTCTATGTAACCGGCCACGTCCAACTTGCCGCTCTCGATGTTCTTGTACAGCGTGGCCCCTTCCTGCACCAACA
The DNA here is from genome assembly GCF_042015035.1 of Pseudomonas gorinensis. NCBI lineage: Bacteria > Pseudomonadati > Pseudomonadota > Gammaproteobacteria > Pseudomonadales > Pseudomonadaceae > Pseudomonas > Pseudomonas gorinensis. Next base: position 2,616,699 of record NZ_CP167125.1, on the reverse strand, counting down.
ACGCGCTGGTGATGATCACCGGCAGGATCGCGATGATCAGGCAGGCCGTGAGAGTCGTCAGGGACGTGAGGTTGCGATTCCAGCCAAATTTGAACTGCAGCCGGCGCTGCAAGGGCGCAAAGATGATACCGAGGATGACCGCCCAGAACACCGCGCCGTAGAACGGCAACAGAATCCAGATAAAGGCCATGGTCACCAGGACCAGTAAGAGCAACAGGGTTTTGAATTGCAGGTTGGTCGCGTTCATGTCCGATCCATGTCAAAAAAGCAGGGCGCGTGTGTGCGCCCTGATGCTTAGTCCACTGCGCCCCCTGCGAGTGCCATCTTTGTTGCAAGCGTAGACCCAGATCAATAAAGCCTTCGCCGGCTTGCACTACCCTGCCGCACTTTTGCCCCAAGTGCCGACCATGCCGCCTATCCTCGCTCCCGAACTGCTCGCCCCCGCTGGCACCCTGAAAAACATGCGCTACGCCTTCGCCTACGGCGCCGATGCGGTCTATGCCGGCCAGCCGCGCTACAGCCTGCGAGTGCGCAACAATGAATTCGACCACGCCAACCTGGCCCTGGGCATCCAGGAAGCCCACGTGCTGGGCAAGCGTTTCTACGTGGTGGTGAACATCGCGCCGCACAACGCCAAGCTCAAGACTTTCCTCAAGGACCTCGCCCCGGTGATCGCCATGGGCCCGGATGCGCTGATCATGTCCGACCCGGGGCTGATCATGCTGGTGCGCCGGCATTTCCCGATGATGCCGATCCACCTGTCGGTGCAGGCCAACACCGTGAACTGGGCCAGCGTGGAGTTCTGGCAACAGCAGGGCATCTGCCGCGTGATCCTGTCGCGGGAGTTGTCCCTGGAAGAAATCGGCGAGATCCGCCAGCAAGTGCCGGCCATGGAGCTGGAGGTGTTTGTGCACGGTGCGTTGTGCATGGCCTATTCCGGGCGTTGCCTGCTCTCGGGTTATATGAACAAGCGCGACGCCAACCAGGGCACCTGCACCAACGCGTGCCGCTGGAAATACCAGGCCACGCCCGCAGTGGAAAATGCCACCGGCGATATCGTCCAGGAATATCAGCCCGAGCCAACCCTGGGTATCGGCGCACCGACCGACCAGGTATTCCTGTTGCAAGAAGCCAATCGCCCCGACGAACACATGCCCGCCTTCGAGGACGAACACGGCACCTACATCATGAACGCCAAGGACCTGCGCGCCGTACAGCACGTGGAGCGACTGACCCATATGGGCGTGCACTCACTGAAGATCGAAGGCCGCACCAAGTCCCACTTCTACTGCGCGCGCACCACCCAGGTGTACCGCCAGGCCATCGACGATGCGGTGGCCGGGCGTGAATTCGACCGTAGCCTGATGACCAACCTGGAGTCCCTCGCCCAGCGCGGCTACACCGAAGGTTTCCTGCGCCGTCATGTCCACGACGAATACCAGAACTACCAGAACGGCAGCTCGGTTTCCGAACGCCAGCAGTTTGTCGGGGAGTTGACCGGCGAGCGCCGTGGCGAGTTGGCCGAGGTCAAGGTGAAAAACCGCTTTGCGGTGGGCAATCACTTGGAACTGATGACCCCTGCCGGCAACTTTCACTTCGACCTGGCCACGTTGCATAACGCCAAGGGCGAGGCTATCGAGGTGGCGCCGGGGGATGGACACACAGTGTATGTCCCCCTGCCAGCCGAGATGGATTTGCGCTACGGCCTGTTGATGCGCGACATCGTGTAGCCGCTCAGATCCTGAACTGACCGACCAATTGCCCCAGGCGCTGGCCCAGATCAGCCAGGCTACGCGACGTCTGGGCGCCCAATTGGGTTTCATCGGCCACGCTGTCCACAGCCACGGCAATCTGATGCACGCTGCGATTGATCTCTTCGGCCACTGCCGTTTGCTCTTCAGCGGCGCTGGCGATCTGCGCGTTCATCGAATTGATGGTGCCGATCAACTGCGCCATGGTGTCGAGTGACGCCCCGGCTTCGTTGGCCTGGGCCGAAGTGCCGTCACCGGCATCGCTGGAGCGGCGCATGGCATCGACAGCGGCCTCGGTGCCTTTTTGCAGGCGGTCGATCATGCCCTGGATTTCCTGAGTGCTGGTCTGGGTACGGCTGGCCAGCGCGCGCACCTCGTCGGCGACTACGGCGAAACCCCGCCCGGCCTCCCCGGCCCGGGCGGCTTCAATGGCGGCATTGAGGGCCAACAGGTTGGTCTGCTCGGCAATCGAGCGGATGACGCTCAGTACGCTGACAATCGACGATACATCCTGCTTCAAGCTGTCGAGGGACACGCCGCTGCTGCGGATATCGTTCACCAGCGCATGGATTTGCGCGATGCTGCCGTCCACCACGCGCTTGGCGGCCTGGCCTTCGGCGTCGGTCTGTTGCGCGGCCACGGAGGCACCTTGGGCACTGCGCGCCACTTCTTGCGCAGCGGAAGACATCTGGTTGATCGCCGTGGCCACCTGGTCGGTCTCGTGGCGCTGGCGCTCCATGGCCTGTTCTGAACGCTGGGCCTGCTCGGACACCTGGCTGACCAGGCCGGTGAGTTGCGCGGTCATTTCGGTGATCTGGCGCACCAGGCCGTGGATCTTGTCGACAAACCGATTGAACGCCCCAGCCAGGTCGCCCAGTTCATCCTGGCTGGTGATGGCCAGGCGGCGGGTCAGGTCGCCTTCGCCGGCGGCGATGTCGTCGAGGTTGGCTTTCATCAGGTGCAGTGGACGCAGGATGGTATTGGCCAGCACCACGCCCACGGCGGCGATCACCAGCAAAACCACCACGGCCACGCCGAGGATGCTCAGCAATACGCCTTCCATGCGTTTTTCCACCTTGGCCTCGACCACCGCCACCTGGGCTTCAATGCCGTCCAGGTTGACCGACGTGCCGATCACCATGTCCCATTTGGGCAGGTATTCGGTGTAGCCCATCTTGGGTACCAGTTCGGTCTGGCCCGGTTGGGTCGAACTGTATTGCAGGTAGTGGGTGCCATCCTTGCCGACCTTGACCAGGTCACGGTTGACGTAGACGCCGTTGGGGTCACGGTTGTCCTTGAAGCTCTTGCCCACGCCGTCCGGGCTGTTGCCCTTGAACAGGCGGATGGTCTCGGAGTCGTAGCCAAAGAAGTAACCGTCCTTGCCGTAGCTGGTGCTGGACAGCAGCTTGACCACCTCGGCGCGCGCCGCCGTATCGCCGGGGGCCGCCGCGTCGTAGAGCGGCTTGATGGTGGTCATGGCCACTTCTACATAACTTTTCAGGGTGGCCTTGGCGTCGTTGAGCAGGCGCTGGCGGGTTTCATCCACCTCGTTACGCGCTTGCCCCTGGAGGATCGACACGGTGGTAAGGCTGATCACCAGGGCAAACAAGAGCACCGGCACGACGGCGAGGGACAGGACTTTGGCCTTCAAACTCAGACGCATGGCTTTTCTCTCTTATTAGTGGCGACTTAAAGAGGTTAGCGGCCAATTGAGAAATATCTGTAGGAGCGAGCGTGCTCACGAAAAACCTGAGCACCGCAGGGTGTCAGGTTTGCCGCGTTATCGTTGACGTTCTTCGCGAGCCAGGGCGGTGCAACATGCCGGTCAGAGGATCATGGCGGCCAGCCAGCCAAACGCCAGCAGCGGGATGTTGTAATGCAGAAATGTCGGCACCACGGTGTCCCAGATATGGTGGTGCTGGCCGTCGATATTCAGGCCGGAAGTCGGGCCCAGGGTGGAGTCCGAAGCAGGCGAGCCGGCATCGCCGAGGGCGCCGGCCGTGCCGACGATGCATACTATGGCCAGCGGGCTGAAGCCCAATTGCACGCACAGCGGCACGAAAATCGCCGCCAGGATCGGCACGGTGGAGAACGACGAACCGATCCCCATGGTCACCAGAAGGCCCACCAGCAACATCAACAACGCCCCAACCCCACGGCTATGCCCGATAAACGCCGCCGAGGCTTCCACCAGGGAGCGCACGTCGCCGGTGGCCTTGAGCACTTCGGCAAAACCCGACGAGGCAATCATGATGAAGCCGATCATGGCCATCATCTTCATGCCTTCGGTGAACAAATCGTCGGTCTCGCGCCAGCGCACGATGCCCGACACCGAGAAAATCAGGAACCCCGCCAGGGCGCCGATGATCATCGAATCCAGCCACAGCTGAATAATGAACGCCGAGGCAATCGCCACACCCGCCACCAGCAGGGTCAGCGGGTTGTACTGCACCGCCACTTGCTCGACCCGCTCGATTTTCTCCAGGTCATACACGCGTTTCTTGCGATAGCTGATAAACACCGCCACCAGCAGGCCAACCACCATGCCTAACGCCGGCAGCCCCATGGCATGGGTGACATTGACCTGGCTGATGTCCACGCCGCTCTTGGCCACGTTGGCCAGCAGGATCTGGTTGAGGAAGATATTGCCGAACCCTACCGGCAGGAACATGTACGGCGTGATCAGGCCGAAGGTCATCACACAGGCGATCAGGCGGCGATCCAGTTGCAGCTTGGTCAACACGTAGAGCAGCGGTGGCACCAGCAGTGGGATAAAAGCGATATGGATGGGCAAGATGTTCTGCGAAGCAATTGCTACCCCCCACAACAGGCCGATCAACACCCATTTGACATGACTGCCGCCCGTGGCTTCCTGGCGGTCCACCAACATCAACGCCTTGTCCGCCAGGGCATGGGCCAGGCCGGACTTGGCAATGGCCACCGCAAAAGCGCCGAGCAATGCGTAGGACAACGCCACGGTCGCGCCACCGCCCAGCCCACCATTGAAGGCCTGGAGAGTGGCCTCGATGCCCAGGCCGCCAGTCAGGCCACCCACCAGGGCGCCGACAATGATGGCAATGACCACATGCACGCGGGACAGGCTGAGCACCAGCATGGTGCCGACCGCGGCGATGACTGCGTTAATCATGGTTACCTCAAGACAGAAACATAAAAACAGGCATGCCCACGCGTGCGGCCACGGTAATGGCGGCCAGCATGCAGGCTTCAAGGAGGTCTTATTAGAGGGCGCGCACTTTGCAGCAGGCGGGGCCGCATGTCAAAAAACGACGCCGCTGCTAGATTTAAATTGAACGTTTGAATAAAGAAAAACTTGCAGCGGTCGATACAGGGGTTCTTTGTGTTTTCAGGTTAAGGATGCTCCGCGATGTCCCTCAGACAGCTCTCCATTCAATGGAAAATCACCCTGCTCGCCGGCCTTTGCCTGTTGGGGATCGTGACCCTGCTGGTAGGTCTGTCGCTGTATCGCATGGAGCACAGCTCCGAACAGGTCAAGGTTTCGAGCATGCAGATGCTCGATGAAGCCGCCCAGGCGCGTATCGAGGCGCAAGGCGATGTGCAGGCGCTGGGCATTCGCCAGCAGTTCATGGACGCCTACCAGTACGGCCACGGTTTTTCCCGCCAGGTGCTGTTCCTGCGCGAACAGGCCGAGAAACGCTTCCTCGACGCTTTCGACACCCGCGAAGACCTGACCCGCCAGGTCAAGGCTGCACTGCAGGCCAACCCGGACCTGTTGGGCCTGTCCCTGGTGTTCGAAGCCAATGCGCTGGACGGCAAGGACGAACTGTTCGCCAACCAGGCAGAGCTGGGCAGCAACGACAAGGGCCGGTTCGCCCTGTACTGGTCGCAACCGACGCCGGGCAAACTGACGTCGATGCCGCTGCCCGAAAGCGACATGACCGACACATCCGTCGGCCCAAGCGGTGAAAAAGCCAACGCCTGGTTCACCTGCCCACGCACCACCCTCAAGCCGTGCGTGATCGAACCCTATTTTTATCGGATCGACGGGCAGAACGTGCTGATGACCAGCATCGTCTTCCCGCTGATGGTCAACGGCAAAGTCATCGCCTCGTTGTCGGTGGACATCAACCTCAACAGCCTGCAGAGCATCAGCCAACGGGCCAGCGAGAAGCTGTATGACGGGCAGACCCAGGTCAGCATCCTCAGCCCCACCGGCCTGCTTGCCGGCTATAGCCCGGACGCCAGCAAGCTCAGCCAGCGCCTTGAGCAGGTCGACAGCGCCAACGGCGCACAACTGACCAGCGCCCTGGCCGGCAGTACGCAAATCAGCAGCCTGCGCACCGACCATCGACTGAAGGTCCTGGCGCCGTTCGCGCCGATTCCCGGTGGCAAGTCGTGGGGAGTGTTGCTGGATGTGCCGGAAAAAGTCCTGGTGGGGCCGGCAGAAGCACTGAAGGCGCAGATGGATGCCGATAACACCCGCGGCACCCTGCTGGAACTGGGCCTGGGCCTGCTGGCCGCCGTGATCGGCCTGATCCTGGTGTGGCTGATGGCGCGCAGCGTGACCCGACCGATCCTCGGTGTGGCGCACATGCTCGAAGACATCGCCAGCGGCGAAGGCGACCTGACCCGTCGCCTGGCTTATGACAAGCCAGACGAACTGGGCCAACTGGCCGGCTGGTTCAACCGCTTCCTCGACAAGCTGCAACCGATCATTGCCGAGGTCAAACGCTCGGTGCAGGACGCCCGTGGCACCGCCGACCAATCCGCCGCGATTGCCAGCCAAACCAGCGCCGGCATGGAACAGCAATACCGCCAGGTCGACCAGGTGGCCACCGCCTCCCATGAAATGAGCGCCACCGCCCAGGACGTCGCCCGCAGCGCGGCCCAGGCGGCCCAAGCGGCGCGGGATGCCGACCAGGCAACCCGCGACGGTCTGACGGTAATCGACCGCACCACCACCAACATCGGGCTCCTCGCTGCGGACATGAGCACGGCCATGACCCAGGTCGAAGGCCTGGCGGCCAACAGCGAGCAGATTGGTTCGGTGCTGGAAGTGATTCGCGGCATTGCCGAGCAAACCAACCTGCTGGCCCTTAACGCTGCCATCGAAGCTGCCCGCGCCGGTGAGGCAGGCCGTGGCTTTGCCGTAGTGGCTGACGAAGTGCGCAACCTGGCGCGACGGACCCAGGAGTCAGTGGAAGAAACCCGCCTGGTGATCGAACAGCTGCAAAGCGGCACCACCGACGTGGTCGGCGCCATGGGCAACAGCTATCGCCAGGCCCAGGGCAGCGTCGAACAAGTGGGCGAAGCGGTCACCGCACTGCGCCAGATCGGCGACGCGGTGACGGTGATCAGCGACATGAACCTGCAAATCGCCAGCGCCGCCGAAGAGCAAAGTGCGGTGGCCGAAGAGATCAATAGCAATGTGGCAACGATCCGCGATGTCACCGAGTCGCTGTCGGAGCAAGCCAATGAATCGGCGCGGGTCAGCCAGGCGTTGAACAGCCTGGCCAACCAGCAGCAGGGGTTGATGGACCAGTTCCGCGTCTGAGGGTCGAAGGCAGTCCAATGTGAGAGGCCCCACACCCTCGTCGACGTGGCGCTGTCGCACAGCCGACTGTGACCTCTAGGGTGAGTGGGCTGGTAAGTGGGCTTGTTGTGATGAGTGGCCTTGTGGCGAGCGGGCTTGTCCCGCGTTGGGCTGCGAAGGCAGCCCCAATAAAGCCACCGCGTTTATCCAGGCATATTAAATCGCCAGGTTTTGGGGCCGCTTCGCAGCCCAACGCGGGACAAGCCCGCTCGCCACAACAAGCCCGCTCGCCACAACAAGCCCGCTCGCCACAACAAGCCTGCTCACCACAACAAGCCTGCTCGCCACAACAAGCCCGCTCCCACATTTTTATCTACGGTGTGTCAGCCATGGCGCTTGGGTAATTCGATCAACGCCTTCAAGCCGCCCAACTCGCTCTCCTGCAACTGCAACACCCCGCCCCACACCTCGACGATATCCCGCACGATCCCGAGGCCCAGGCCATGGCCGTCCGTCTGCTCATCGAGACGTGTACCACGGCTGAACACTTCGTCGCGCTGGGTCTCGGGAATGCCAGGGCCGTCATCCTCCACCGTCAGCAGGTAGCTGTGTGGCGTCTCGCTGACGCTGACGCGCACTTCGGCATCTGCCCATTTGCAGGCGTTGTCCAGCAGGTTGCCGAGCAGCTCCAGCAGGTCTTCGCGATCCCACGGCAGTTGCAGGCCCGGGGCGACGTGGTGGCTCAGGTCCAGGTGGTCGCCGTGGATCATGTTCAACGTGGCCAGCAGGCCGGGCAGTTCTTTTTCACAATCAAACAAGGCGCCCGGCAGGGTTTCGCCGGCCAGGCGCGCACGGTTGAGTTCACGATTGAGGCGTTGCTGCACCTGCTCCAACTGGTCACGAAGCAATTTGCGCAACTCGGGGTGGTCCTTGAGCGCCTCGCTGGAGGCCGCACTCAGCAGCACCGCCAGCGGGGTTTTCAGTGCATGCCCCAGGTTGCCCAGGGCGTTGCGCGAGCGCTTGAGGCTGTCTTCAGTGTGAGCCAGCAGGTGGTTGATCTGCGCCACCAGCGGCTCCAGTTCCAGCGGCACCTGGGTGTCGAGCTGGGAACGCTGGCCCTGTTGCAATTGGGCGATCTGGTTGCGCGCGGTTTCCAGGGGGCGCAACGCCCGGCGCACGGTGACTCGTTGCAGGATCAGCACCAGCAGCAGCGCCGCCAGCCCCAGCACCAGGCCGATTTGGCGCATCAGTCGGAAGCTTTCGCGCACCGGTGTGTAGTCCTGGGCCACGCTGATCGAAATCGCTTGGCCAAAGCGCTTGTAGTCCGAGCGTAGTACCAGCAGCTGCTGGCCCTCCGGCCCCAGTTGCAGGTTGCCCTTGAGCCCGGTCTCGGGGAGCCGGGGCAGTTCCTGGTCCCACAGTGAGCGGGAGCGCCAGTGAATGTCGGCAAAATCGATACGAAAATAATGCCCGGAGAACGGCCTCTGATACGCCGGCGACAGGCGGTGCTCATCCAACTGCACGCCGTTGGGCCCACGCACCAGCGCCACCAGCAGGTTCTCGCTGTCGTTACGCAAGCCAGCTTCCAGGTAACGCTGCAAACCGGCCTCGAACAACCACAGGCTGGTTTGCGCGAGTACCACGCCGACGATCACCATCACGCTGATCAGCCCCAGGCTCAGGCGTCGCTGGATCGACTTCATGCAGGGCTGGCGCCAAACCGGTAGCCCTGGCCGCGCCGGGTTTCGATCACGCTGCGGCCCAGCTTGCGGCGCAGATGGTTGACGTGCACTTCCAGCACATTGGAGTCGCGCTCGGTCTCGCCGTCATAAAGATGCTCGGCCAGATGGCTTTTCGACAGGATCTGTTCCGGGTGCAGCATGAAATAACGCAACAGGCGGAATTCGGCGGCGGTCAGCTGGATTTCCTCGCCGTCGCGCAACACACACTGGCGGCCCTCGTCCAGATGCAGGCCGGCAGCTTGCAGGGTGGGCTGGTTGGCCTGGCCATGGGAACGGCGCAACAACGCCTGGATGCGCAGGTGCAGTTCTTCAGGGTGAAAGGGTTTGCTCAGGTAATCGTCGGCGCCGGCCTTGAGCCCCTCGATGCGCTCGGCCCAGGAATCCCGGGCGGTGAGCACCAGCACCGGGGTGGCCAGCGCGGCTGCGCGCCATTGCGCCAGCACTTCCAGCCCCGGCAAGCCAGGCAGGCCAAGGTCGAGGATGATCAGGTCATAGGGCTCGCTGCGACCCTGATACACCGCGTCGCGCCCATCCGCCAGCCAATCGACCGCATAGCCCTGGCATTGCAGCCCAGCCAGCAGTTCATCGGCCAGGGGTACGTTGTCTTCCACCAGCAGCAGGCGCATCAGTCTTCCTCGTCTTTGATCAGCGCACCGGTCGTGGCGTCGAGCTTAATCTCGCGCACCACGCCTTCGGTGGTCACCAGTTCCACTTCATACGCGTACTGGCCATGTTTTTTCTCAAGTTCCGCCTCCAGCAACCGCGAGCCGGGGTGCCGCGCCATGGCCTGCTGCAACAGTTGCTCCAGCGGCAGGATCACGCCCTGCTGGCGTAGCGCCAAGGCTTCATCCTGGTTGAGGTCACGGGCCGACAGGCTTGAGCAGAATGCCAGGAGCACCAGCACCGCCAAACCCGTGGCACGTCGATATACCTTCATTACGTATCCTGATGATTCTTGAGAACTTGCCCGGTGAGCGCGTCCAATTCAACGTCCCATTCGATACCGTGGGCATCTTCCAGTTCGACTTCATAGATGTACTTGCCATAGGCCTCATCCAGATCGGTGTCCAACAGCGTTGAGCCGGGATGCAGGGCCAGGGCGGTGGCGTCCAGTTGATCAAAGGCGACAATTGTAACAGTGGCGGGCACGGTCAGTGGCTTGTCAGGGTCCACGGCTCCAGCCTGGGTCGCCGTGGACGTGATGATAGCGGCGGCGACCAGAGCTGTGAGGCGCTTCATGATAAGTCTCCGTTACACGATGTTTTCCTACGCCGGTCACGGTAACGGCTGCAACTTAACTGAAACTGAATTGCCACCATGGCAATTACGAGTATGCGCAAACGCGGTCACAAAGATTTCGCCAGCATCGTGTGTATCCAGGATTCACGCGTTATCGTTGACGTTTTCGCGAGCAACCTCGCCCCTGAACTTGCCTCAACAGAGACCGGTATGACAGCCATCCATATCAAGTTTCCCGCCCTGACGCTCAAGGCCGGTAAACGTGCGTTCACCCGCATTCGCGAACAGGGCCTGCAGCCGGCCGACGTCGGCACCCTCCCCGGCGCGGCCGGCGGCCCTAAAGCCTTGGGCATCCAGGGCCTGGACCTGGCCCTGTTCGGCGACTGGCTGCCCCGCGCGCCCCGGGAACGCGCGCTGATCGGCGCGTCGATCGGCTCCTGGCGCTTTGCCAGTGCCTGCCTGCCCGACCCGGTGCAAGGCTTGCTCGACCTCGGCCGACTGTACAACGAACAACGCTTTGCCAAGGGCGTCACCATGGCCGACGTCAGCCAGAGCTGCCAGCGCATGCTCGATGACCTGCTGGCCGGACGTGATGCCCAGGTGCTGGACACCCCCAACTATCGATTGAACATCATGGTCGTCAAGAGCCACGGCCTGCTCGCCGATGACCATCGCGGGCGTCTTGGCCTCGGCCTGTCGTCGGTGATTGCCGACAACCTGCGTGGCCGCGCGCGGCTGTCGCGGCATTTCGAACGACTGATCGTCCACGACCCCCGCCAGGCGCCGCCAGTGCATCCGTTGAAGGATTTTCCGTCGCGCTTCCTCACCCTGGACCTGGGCAACCTGCGCCAGGCGCTGCTGGCCTCCGGCTCGATCCCCATGGTGATGCAAGGCGTGCGCGACCTGCCCGGAGCGGGTGCCGGCACCTACCGCGACGGCGGCCTGCTGGACTATCACCTGGACCTGCCCTACCACGGCGACGACATCGTGCTGTACCCGCACTTCACCGACCGGGTCATCCCCGGCTGGTTCGACAAGGGCCTGCCGTGGCGGCGCAGCAACCCACAAGGCTTGCAGGATGTGTTGCTGCTGGCGCCGTCCAAGGACTACCTGGCCCGCCTGCCCCACGGCAAACTGCCGGATCGCAGCGATTTCAAGCGCTTCATGGGGGATGACCCGAGTCGTAACCGGTACTGGCAGACCGCGATGAGCGAGAGCCAGCGATTGGGCGATGAGTTTCTGGCATTGGCCGATAACGGTGGATTAGGCGAGCGCTTGCAAGCCCTTTGACCCAACGCCTTTCTCCTGGAGGAGCGAGCCTGTTCGCGCCTGCAGAGGGACGGTATGCGCGACGTGTGATGTAGCTGTTAAACTCGCCGCCTGCCAGAAACCTGACCGAGCCGAAAAATACTGTGGAAATCTTCAAGGAATTTACATTCGAGTCCGCCCACCGCCTGCCCCATGTACCGGAAGGCCATAAGTGCGGGCGCCTGCATGGGCATTCGTTCAAGGTGGCGATCCACCTGAGCGGCGACCTGGACCCTCATACAGGCTGGATTCGCGACTTCTCGGAGATCAAGGCGATTTTCAAGCCGCTCTACGAACGCCTCGACCACAACTACCTGAACGACATCCCGGGCCTCGAAAACCCGACCAGCGAAGTACTGGCCAAGTGGATCTGGGCCGAACTCAAACCCCTGCTGCCGGAGCTCAGCGCCATTCGCCTCCATGAGACCTGCACCAGCGGCTGCATCTATCGCGGTGAATAAACCCATGCGGTACAAAACACCCTGGCGGTAATGCCAGTCAGCCAAGGAAGAACACGGTCACTGTGGCGAGGGCGTTTGCGCCTTCGCCACAGGTTAGCGGTGACCCGCTCTATCCCTTGATTGACCCGCATCACCCTTGCGGTGTTTTTTTATGCCCGGTATTACAGGCTTGGACCTGCCCCTGTTCAGTCACCCACGAGGTTCGTATGGAAAACATCTGGCTGGCCCAGGCCAAACGCTTACAGGCACTGGCTTCCACCGGGCTGCATTTTTGCACCGACGATTTCGAGCGCGAGCGTCTGGAAGAAATTGCCGAAATTGCCCATAGCATGCTCGCGCAACTGGGCAATGTGCCGCTGGAGCGCATCACCGGGTTGGTGAGCGATTTTGCCCAGCGCTATTCCACGCCGATGATCGATGTGCGCGGCGCGGTGATCGAGGGTGACAAGATCCTGCTGGTGCGCGAGTTGACCGACGGTTGCTGGGCCCTGCCAGGGGGCTACGCCGATATCGGCTTGTCGGCGGCAGAAAACATCATCAAGGAAATTCGCGAGGAAGCCGGGCTGACCGTGACCGCACGCGCGCTGTACAGCGTGACGCACAAGGCCAAGGGGTTGTACCGGCCGGATGTGCGGGACTTCTACAAGCTGTATTTCCTGTGTGAGCGGGTCGACCAACTGGCACCCGCGGCGGGTTTTGAAACCACCGAGGTGGGTTTTTTCGCCCTGGACAACCTGCCGCCACTGTCCCGTGGCCGCACCATTGAAAGTGATCTGGAAGCGGCGTTTGCCTTTCATCGCGGCGAGACCACCCAGACCCTGTTCGACTGATCCAATTTGTATCACCGCTGCACCGCTTTCGTGCCCGATTGGGCACACAGAACACTCCTGCCCGCGCGCGCCCCCCTGATTGGCTATAAATACTGTGCACACTGCACAACGCCCGCCGTGCGTCCTTCACTGCGGCGAATGTGGCACGCGCGGTGCAATAGGCCTGCGTCACTCATTCAGGGAGCAAGGCACATGACGCAGCAAGATCCAGGCAACGATTACCCCCTCAGCGAAGTCCCCATGCATGCGCGCAAGGGGCTGGCGTCGACCGCCATGGTGCTGCTGGGTTTCACGTTTTTTACCGCAACCATGTTTGCCGGCGGCAAGCTGGGGGTGGCCTTCAGTTTCATCGACATGCTCGGCGTCGTGGCCTTGGGTAACCTGCTGTTGGGCATCTACGCCGCCGGCCTGGGTTACATCGCCTTCAAGAGTGGGCTGAATTCAGTGCTGATGGGACGCTTCTGTTTTGGCGAAGTGGGCAGCAAGCTCAGTGACTTGATCCTCGGTTTCACCCAGATCGGCTGGTATGCCTGGGGCACCGCCACGGCCGCCGTGGTGCTGGGCAAATACTTCGAGCTGAGCCAGGGCAGTGTGCTGGCGCTGATGGTGCTGTTTGGCCTGGTGTTCTGCGCCACGGCCTATGTGGGCTATCGAGGGTTGGAGATTCTGTCGTACATCGCGGTGCCGGCCATGGGCATTCTGCTGTTTCTGTCGATGTGGGTGGCGACCGTCAAGGTCGGCGGGCTGGACGGCCTGCTGGCGGTGGTGCCGAGCGGTACGCTGGACTTGTCCACGGCGATCACCCTGGTGTTCGGCACCTTTGTCAGCGGCGCGACCCAGGCCACCAACTGGACACGGTTTTCCCGCTCGGCCAAGGTCGCGGTACTGGCCAGCCTGATCGGCTTCTTTGTCGGCAATGGCCTGATGGTATTGATCGGCGCCTATGGGGCCATCGTCTATCAGCAACCGGATGTGGTGGAAGTCTTGCTGCTGCAAGGTTTTGCCATGGCGGCGATGGCCATGCTGTTGCTCAACATCTGGAGCACCCAGGACAACACCATCTATAACTTCGCCGTCGCCGGTTGCAACCTGCTGCGCACCCGACGTCGCAAGACCGTGACCCTCGCCGGGGCGGTGATCGGCACCCTGCTCGCCCTGCTGGGCATGTACGACCTGCTGGTGCCTTACCTGATCCTGCTGGGCACGGTGATCCCGCCCATCGGCGGCGTGATCATGGCGGACTTCTTCTATCGCTATCGCGGCCAGTACCCGCGCCTGGCAGAGGCGCGCCTGCCCGCGTTCAACTGGCCGGGCCTGGTGGCGTACGCCGTGGGTACGTTGCTGGCATTCAACTCACCCTGGGTCGCGCCGCTGGTGGGGATTGTGGCGGCGTCGCTGACCTACGTGGTGCTCACCGCCGTCCTGCGTGTGCGCACGCCATTGGCTGACGCCCAGGCATGAGCCTGACCCTTGCCGATGTGCTGGCCCTGCCGGGCCTGGAGTCCATGCGCCTGCGCGCCGGCTCGGCCGGCCTGGATAACGTGGTGCGCTGGCCGTATGTGGCCGAAAACACTGGGATCGCCGAATGGGTGCTCGGCGGTGAACTGGTGTTCGTCACCGGTATCAACCACCCCCGGGATGAGGCCAACCTCCTGCAACTGCTGGACGAAGCCTGTCAGCGCCAAGTGGCCGGGTTGGTGATCCTGACCGGCCCCGCCTATATTCAGGTGATCCCCCAGCGCTTGCTGGACGCCGCCGAAGCCGCTGGCCTGCCCCTGATCGAGCAGCCCTACTCGTTGAAAATGGTGTTGGTGACCCAGGCGATCGGCTCGGCGCTGATCCAGTCCGAACAACTGGGGCGTTCGCGGCACGATGTGCTGGAACGCTTGCTGGCCGGCGACTTTCAATCCCTGGACCTCCTGCTGCACCGCGCCGCCCAACTGGGCCTGTCGCTGGCAGGGCATTGGCAAGTGGTGCAATTACAGCTGGAGGGCAGCGACGCGTTGTTTACCCAGGGCGATGCCGGGCACATGGAAGCGCAGTTGGCTCGGCAACACGAAAGCATTACTCGGCGCTTGCGTCAGTATTCGGCGTCGATACCCGTCCTCGGGAGGGCCGGGCAATGGACGTTGTTGCTGCCGGCCGCGGATGCCGTTGCCGCCTTGGCCAACCGCGAGCAGTTGGCCAGTTGGTTGAAGCCATTGAACCTGCGCCTGGCGCCCCTGAAAGTGTTTATCGGCCTGAGCGCCGCCGCCCACCCGCCTGCGCGCCTGGCCCTGGCACAGGAGGAAGCACGCCAGGCGTTGACCGCCGCGCGACGCTTCAGCGAGCGCGCCGGGCTGTGCGTGTACGACGAACTGGGCGTGCTGAAACTGCTCAGCGGTGTTCGTGATCGCGCGCTGCTCGATCAGTTTCTCAATGAGCGCCTGGGCCCGTTACTGCGCCATGACCGGCATCATGGCCCAAGCCTGATGCCGACCCTGGAAGCCTGGTTTCATGAGAATGGTAACCTTGTGGCCGCCGCCCAGCGCCTGGCCGTTCACCGTAATACCCTGACGCACCGTGTCCAGCGCATCGAAGCCCTGTGCGGGCTGACGCTGGATAATTCATACGACCGCCTGGACATCGGTATCGCCCTGATGATCTGGCGGCTGTCTGCCTGATTGTTTTAGCCAAGAGGAACTTGCCCATGCACATCATCAACGCCCGCCTGCGCCACCGTGAAGGCCTGCATGATCTGCACCTGGAACATGGCCGGATCGCCAGTATCACTGCGCAAACGGGGTCGCCAACTGCAGGGCCCGACGACCTGGACGCTGCCGGTAACCTGGTGACGCCACCGTTCGTCGAACCGCATATTCACCTCGACGCCACCCTGACTGCCGGAGAGCCGCGCTGGAACATGAGCGGCACCCTGTTCGAAGGCATCGAGTGCTGGGGCGAGCGCAAGGCCACCATCACCGAGGAAGACACCCGCACGCGCGCCAAGAAAACCATCCAGGCCCTCGCCGCCCATGGCATCCAGCATGTTCGCACCCATGTCGACGTCACCGACCCGGACCTCACGGCGCTCAAGGCCATGCTGCAAGTGCGCGAAGAAAGCACGCACCTGATCGACCTGCAAATCGTCGCCTTTCCCCAGGAGGGCATCGAGTCCTACCGCAATGGTCGCGAACTGATGGAAGAAGCCATTCGCCTGGGCGCCGACGTGATCGGTGGCATCCCGCACTTCGAATACACCCGTGACCAAGGGGTGAGTTCGGTGAAGTTCCTCATGGACCTGGCCGAACGTACCGGCTGCCTGGTGGACGTGCACTGCGACGAAACCGACGACCCACACTCGCGCTTCCTTGAAGTCCTCGCCGAGGAAGCCCGCAGCCGTGACATGGGTGCCCGCGTCACTGCCAGCCACACCACGGCCATGGGTTCCTATGACAACGCCTACTGCGCCAAACTGTTTCGCCTGCTGGGGCATTCCGGGATCAGCTTCGTCTCCTGCCCCACCGAAAGCATTCACCTGCAAGGCCGCTTCGACAGTTTTCCGAAACGCCGCGGCGTCACCCGCGTCAACGAACTGCTCGAAGCCGGCATGAACGTGTGCTTCGGCCAGGACTCCATCGTCGATCCCTGGTACCCGTTGGGCAACGGCAACATCCTGCGCGTGCTGGAAGCCGGCCTGCACATTTGCCATATGCTCGGCTACCGTAACCTGCAAAGCGCCCTGGACCTGGTCACCGACAACAGCGCCAAAGCCATGGCCCTGGGCGAGCGCTACGGCCTGGAGCCTGGGCGGCCGGCCAACCTGTTGATCCTATCAGCCGACAGCGATTATGAGGTGATTCGCAGCCAGGGCCTGCCGCTGTATTCGATCCGCCATGGCAAGGTGTTGATGAAGCGGCGGCCGGCGCAGGTCGAGTTCCTGTAAAGAGTGGGCTAAACGATCGAGTCGATATCCAGCGAGTGCACCCTCCCCCGGTCACCATGAACGGGGGACGGGACACTCGCTACCGGCGAACGCTCACGGTTTTCCCGGTGGCTGAACCAACGCTTGAGACTCGGTTGCAGGCTGGCGGAGTGACTATGACTGCCATACACGTCACGGACCTCGAGACGGCGCCAGCGCAGGCTGTGCAGCCGCTCGCGGCTGGTGTTCAAGCGGTCGATTTCGGCATTGAGAGCCTGATTGTGCTCATGGGCCTGGCCACGCTGGTTCGGCGGACGCCGCTGCTCAAGCTCGCGGTTCTTGTCGCGCAATTGTTGGCGCATGGTCTCCAGCGCATGGTCGAGCAACGCGTATTCCCTCGGTGTGACCAAAGGCCCCTGGCTCTCCAGGGTGTGCTGCCAGCGGCGCAACGTGGCCCAGGCGGCGGGGATGTAGCTGGCGGTCATGAAATGCTGGTCGGCCTGGAACAGCTGTTTGAGCAAGTTGTCGCGGTCGGGCATATCGCCGTGCAGTTGCAACGCACGATTGCAGGCGGCCTCCTGGATGGACTCACAACCGGGTTTCCACAACACCGACGCCTGCGTGCCATCCTCCAATGTGATCGGCATGAAGTGCTGCTGTTCGCCATGATGTTGGTAGGGATTGCCACCAACCCGCACCAGGCCAGCGGCGAACAACAGGCCCCCGGGCGTAGGGGCACTGAATAACGTCACGGCGCCGGGGATCCAGAGTTTGGCGGTAGTGTTCATCCAGGGCGCGGGAACACTGGGGACGGGATCGTTATGGTTGACGATCCGGTGGTGGACCAGGGCTGAGGCACCGTCGGTGAATTTGGAATCGGCGGCGCGGGGGGCGCCGTAGGTGTAGAGGAGGACATCGTAGTTGACCTCCGGCACACGGCGTAGTCCTTCCGAAAGCAGCAACGCGATAGCGCCGCCCAGGCTGTGACCACATATAACGATTCGTTGTCCTTCGTAAAACTGGTCGAGATAGCGCAATACAAAATCACGCATTGCCCGGTAAGCCAGATAAAACCCCTCGTGCACCTTGCCTACACCGTCGGCGAAAACAACCTGATGGGCGTTGGCGTCACGTAATACATCGGTATGACTGTAGGTACCTCGCACAGCGATCAAGATCACCTCATCGTGATGCGTGATAAAAGCCTGGGTGTCAGTACCAAACGCCTCATCATCAAAAAAGTGCATGCGTGCCGGGTGTTCCTGATCGTCCTTCAGTTCCGGACGGTTTTGTGGATACAACTCAGGATCAAAGGGCAAGATCTCGAAGCGCTTGGAGTAAGGCACATCCTCATAAACAGGATAAAAACGCTGTGCCTGTTCGGGATCAATTCGCCAGGCTTCTCGGTACCCAGACAACTTGTCGGCAAATAGATTTCCAACAGAGGGATCGAACGGGAACTTGACTTGATCAACTGGCCGTTCAGCAGGGTGTTGACCAAAATCGCAATAACTCAGCGCAGACATCAGCGCCAACTGGTAAAGGTTCAAGGCACAAAACCGGTCATCGATGGAAAGCAGCGGACGCAAGGCCCGCAATGGCCGAACCTCCAATACACTATGTTGATTGGGGAACAGTACGATACCCGACAGCGTCGGCTGAGGCGGACCAAATCCCAGATCAGCCATCATTTTCAGCGCGTGGGGCTGTGGGCGGCAGGCCGTAGGCACCACCGCCGGTAAATGAGCGATATGACGAACCAAGTCACTCACTTCAACCTGATAAAACCTATCCGCTTGTTGCCGCGCTGGATTGCCATCAATGCGCCGACCATCAGCGTTGGAAAAGTGTGATTGCTCGGCCCGAGTTTGAAGTTCAGTGATAGGCAGCTTATAGGTCAGGCGCTTGCTCAGCCGAGCGTAGGGTTCTTCTGTTCCAGAATATCGTTCATCTAACAGGAGAATCACCGGACCACAGTAGAAGTCCTGCAGTTTTGCGAATCCCTCACCGTCCAATCTGCCTTCGTATTGGCACCCTGTACTGTCGTAGGCCGTGAATGAAAGGCCGCCGTATGCCTTCCCACTACCCGCTTCATCTACCAGACAAAAACTCACCCAATGTCCTCGCATTGAGCAAGCCAGCATCTTGTCATTGAAAAAAGGTTGCTTCCATGCGTCCAGCTTCATCAATACTCTCCTTGTTACATGCACGTTGGATAGACGTCACAGATGCGCCCATCCGGCATTTTTATAGGTTTAAAGTCCGTTGTATTGCCGCTGCAATAGGCAGACAAATCTTCGACACTCTTACCTTTGCAACGCCTCCACCCTCCAGGAACACTTATCCATCTATCATCAAAAGCAGGTAACTCTTCGTCAGTAACAGTCAATACGAGCCTAAGTGTCTTGCCTGATAACTGATCTCGTTGCGCAACAGCAGCAGCTGATTTTTTTTGTGGCCGGCCCACCGCATCCAGAGCATTGCATAACAGAATTTTCCTGATCGCATGGTGAGGCCCCACAGTCCGGAAGTGCCACTGGCATTGCCTCGACAACTCCAGAACATCCGCGTCAAGCTTCATAGGCACGTCAACTTCCCGGCGATCTCGAATGGAGATACCTGCAATATCCCCCCCAACATCCGTATCCCGCTTGCCCCACTTCGCATAAAAATCAAACACCACACTACTCACGACCAGCGGGCAGCCGTCTACTGTTTCAGTCAGCGGCAGCTCATAACTCACCCGACTGGCCACGGGTTTGTATTCAGTAAAAAACACCTTGCGCTCAGGACGCCTGCCCCGGCGCTGCGGCAACGTGCAAGTCTCACCAGGGGCGGGATGGTAGTTGGCCGCCGTTTTGACTTTGAACTCCGCCGGCATATCCACCTCCAGCGTAAAATGCTCACCTCTCTTCCCCGTACACCCAGGGAGCCACACCAGGGCAACAACTAACAACGCACCGCCTATCCATCTACTCATGGTTGCGCTCCTCCCCACGCCATTGCTCCACCAGCCGTTCAAAATGCTCCCCTGGCGCCTCACCCGCTCGCGGCTGCCAACAGATCACACGGTTGCGAGTCGCCTCCTTCAGCCGTCGAACCACCAGGAATTCCAGCTGCTCCGGCGCGTGCCATTGCCAGGCGCGAGCCTGCTCCAGCACTTGGCTCAGCCACGCCCTGGGGTCTTGAAACTCGACCAGTGCGGCAAGGTCTTCACTGTGTTCGGCCAGCAGGTATCGCAGGATATTGGCGTGCAGGATGGCGTCGGCCTGAGGGTTCGGGGTGTTCAGCCATGGCGCCGGCACAGGCACCGGATAGTGGCCGGGGGCAGGGTTTTCGCCATGGCGCCAACCTCCTTCGTGCCAGTAGCACACGCTGATCAGTGGCCCGAGGAATTCCGGCCACAGCGCTGTGGGCAGGTAGGCCAGGGCACGGGCCAGGGTGCGATTATCGTGAAGACGGTAGAGCGCCTGCTCCCCTTTGGGCCCGACCATCAGCCGCTCGCGCCAATGCGCTGTCACACCGGTCAAATCGTCGTCAGGCAGGCTGCCCAGCCACCCCCAGTTGGCTTCGGGGTGTTGCAACAGGTCGACCAATGCGGGCTCGCTCATCGGCCCCAGCAGCAGGAGTACGGGCCCCGTGTTCGCCAGTTCTGCCGCGACGGTCTCGCTGTAGAGACAGCGATAGTGCGACAGGTCGCGGGCCGCCAACATGGGCTGGCGGGCCGCGCTGTAACCATCGAGCATCAGGCATATCCGGCGTCCTGCCTGTTGTTGTCGGGCCATCCAGCGGTTGGGAAGCATCGGCATCAAGCCGCCCTCCCGGTCATGTCGCATTGGCCTTCACGGCAGCGTTCGCACAGGGGGCAGAAGTCCGCGCCCAGTTGCCGCGCCAGGTCCATGATGACGCCTTGCACGGCGGCGACTTTCAGGCTGCCGGTAACAGGCGAGGCATTCGCAGCACGGGTTTCGGACGGTGAGCCGCCAAGGCTGATGGGCCGACTGCTGAAAATCCCTCCTGCCTGCAGCACCAGGTGCTCTCCGCCAGCCTTGAGGCTCAGTTGTGCGCCCGCATCGATCACCAGGTTGGCACCGGCCTTGATATGCACCTGTTGTCCGGCTTCGACCACCAGGGTCTGCTTCACATAGGTCCGGCTCTCGCCCTGTACGTCAAGGTGGTCGTTCGCCTGCAACACCACCTTGCGATCACCGGTGATGTGACGATGCTCCTCGTTATCCAGGCGGACCGTACTTAACCCGTGGATGATCTCGCGTCGCTCCCCGGCCACCTCCAGCCGGCTGTCATGGCCGACCTGTTGTTCCAGGTCACGTTGGGCGCGCAGGTAAATAAGCTCCTCGCCGCACCGGTCTTCCAGATGCAGCTCGTTGCCGCCTGCGCCTCCCGGGGAACTGCAGGTACGCAGCACACTACGGGTCTTGTGCTGCGGTAACGAATAGGCCGGCAGGCGTAGCGCATTGGGCAGGCAGCCGTTGATCAGCGGCTGGTCGGGGTCGCCTTCAAGAAAGGTCACCAGCACCTCCATGCCGACCCGGGGAATCATCATGGCGCCAAACCCGGCACCGGCCCAACCGGTGGCCACGCGCACCCAGGCGCTGCTTTTATCATCCGTCGGGTCCAGGCGATCCCAATGAAAGCGCACCTTGACCCGGCCATAGGCATCGCAATGCACCTCCTCCCCCGCAGGCCCGGTCACCGTAGCGGTCTGGCTGCCCTTGATGGTTGGCTTGGCATGTTTGAGGGGCGGACGATACACCGCGCGCCAGGGCGTCGCGGTGAAGCGGTTGCGATAGCCCTGGAAGGCCCCTGGCGCAAATACCGCCTCTTCAAGTACTTGCGGTTGATAACCTTCGTGACGCACCGAGGTGAGCAACCACAAGTCATTGCAGACCGGGTCCGGATGGTCACGCAGGTCGAGGAAATGACCGCTGCGCAATACGGGTTGATCGCTCTGGCCCGATGCCCGATGACGGTCGCTCTGATGGCGCTCCAGGCCTCGACGCGCCAATTGCACACCCCGCGCATGGCCAGTGAAACCAGCGGGGTAGTCATAGTCTTCCAGAGGTTGCGCAGACACCGTGCCGGCCTGGTCCTGCAGGCGCAACGCTGGGTGTTCGAAGTCATGATCGCGGCGCACCGTTTGCCGGCTGCGGGTTTCCAGGCGTCTGTCGAAACGCTGGACGCCCCGCGCCTCGGTCGTCGGATCAGGCGAGGCGCAGTAACGCTGCTGTGGTAAGCGTCGAAACACCGTCTGGTCATCCCCGAATACCAGCAGGTGGTTGTTCACGCTGTGGCGGAAATGGTAGTGAATCCCCTCTTCTTCACATAGGCGCTGGATGAAGTGCAGGTCGGTTTCCGCGTATTGCACGCAGAATGTGCGCGGCGGATAGACCACCGGGCCGAGCTCAAAGGCATAGGCGTCGGCCAGGATGCCATGGTGCTCGAGGACGGCCATGATGATCTGCGGCACACTGCGCTGCTGGAAGATGCGTTGGTCGCGCCGGTAGGCCAGGCTGGCCAGGCGCGGTGCCAGGGTGAGGTGGTAGCGGGTGAGCCGAACACCCGGATCAGCCCGGCCAATGGCGTAGACCTGCCCATGCAGGCCTTGATCGGCCTCGCCGAAGTCCAGATAGGCAAGTTGGTGAAGCAAACGCTCCAGGTCAAGGGAAGGGTTTTCGCTGACGAGTTGCACCTCAATGAAGTACGGCTGATCGACGGCCTCGCTGCCGTTGAAAGCCAGTACTTGAAAGTCTGTATTTATGCCTGGAACTATTAATTTGAAACGTGACGAAACAAACGCATTAACCATCCGTTGTTACCCGCCATCCACTTTCTGACTGAAATACTCTCTCTCGCAACATCGATCGAGTTGCAGAGAAAAAGCGCCTGAACGCCCGAAAGCTTAGCGTCTCCGTCGGAAATTCGGCCGGTCAGAAATAAAACAGAATATTCGTACGATGAGGATGGAAGTGTCTTTTGCTAAATATTAAATACAGCCACTCAACCAGTGATCAACAATAAGAAAAGTACGACACAGGCTTACATCTAAATAACTAACCGCTAAAGAACTAGCCCACATCAATTAAAGCCGACAACGGTTCGCCTACGCTGCGGGGAGTGGTCGCGCCGTCCCAAACAGGCTGACGCCGAGCAAGCGTTCGGCCTGCGTTTGCAAACGCACTGGCGCCGTGCCGCCCGGCATGACCACGGCCACTTCACCGCCCTCAACCCAACCGGCCCGCCACGCCGCGCATGCCACAGCGCTGGCGCTGGTGCCCGACGACGCCGTAGGTCCCTCGCCCCGTTCGAAGACTCGCGCCAACACCCGGTTGCCGTGATCACGCGCCGCCCATTGCAGGTTAATGCCGGCGGCACAGGGTTGGCCGCTACCGACAGGTGGTGCGAAGGCAACGGCTTGCAGGGCGAGGAACAATGCGGGCTGGTGCATCGAAGGGTTGTCCGGCAATGCCGAAACCTGGTCGACCAGTGTGACGCAATGAGGGTTGCCGACCCGCACAAACTGACTGCAGGCCCAGTGCGGATTGATTGCCACCAACGTGTCCACCCGGCTGAACCCATGCGCCTCCACCCGCACGGGCTCGACGCCCACCGCCCCCACGGCCAAGGGCCCGAACTCAGGCTGCCCCAAGGCCAGCCAGAACCCATCGACCTGCCCATACCGTGCGGGCTCGACCGACGTAGCCACCGGCGACGCGGCATCCGATTTGTCGTGATGCACCCGCAGTTCACAGCCCTGGGTCATCAACCCCTGGTCGGTCAACGCCTGCGCAAAGATGGTCAAGCCGTTGCCACTGCGCTCGGCGAGGGAGCCATCGGTATTGACGATCAACAGATCGAACGGCGGCTCAGCCTGAAACGGCCCGACCAGCAGCCCATCACAGCGATGGGCCTTGGCGTCGGCCGGACGCGGCAATGAACCCCAACCGCATTCGGAAGCGATGGCCGATGCCGTCCATGCCTCCCGGTTACTCGCCGCGAGGGCGGCGCTATCGGGCACACCCACACCCCGGCTGCGCAAAAAGGCGGGGTTGACTACCCCATAGATATTGCCGCGTGCATCGTAGAACAGGGTCATGCTGCCGCCTGCCTGAGAACTTTCATCAGCTCGTCCATCCAGTTGCCTACTCACCGGGGCAGCAGCGTATTACAGAATGGTCGAGCTGTGGGAGGTGGGCTGGAAGGTGGTCATCCACCACAAGAAAGCTGGGGTTCATCCATTCTCACAGGAATTACACATCTTCCAGGCCACCTCCTACAAACTCGACAGGCTCTGTGTGGCAAATCAGGTCCACAGCGTTCCGTGTTTGTAAAAAAAGAATTCACCGCCTGGGCAGCAAACCTGAAACCAGGGGAACCCTGACTCGCTCGATACGGCTTGATATGCAAGGATGTCGCGCCGGACATCGTTCATTGAACGCAAGACCAAGGATTTTTCATGACTGCCATCCCCACCCCAGCGCCCGTGGTTCCCGGTCGGCTGGAACAAATGTCGACCCGTATCGCTTTTTTTATCGCTGGCTTCGGCATCGCCGCCTGGGCGCCGTTGGTACCGTATGCCAAGGCGCGCGCGCAGTTGAATGAAGGCACGCTTGGCCTGTTGCTGCTGTGCCTGGGGGTGGGTTCGATCATTGCCATGCCCGTGGCGGGCGCGCTGGCCTCGCGCTACGGTTGCCGACGCGTACTGACCGCCGGGACGATCCTGATCTGCCTGGCCCTGCCGATGCTGGCCACCGTCAGTTCGATCCCCTTGTTGATCGCCGGGCTGTTCCTGTTTGGCGCAGGCCTGGGCACGGTGGATTCCACGGTCAACCTGCAAGCGGTGATCGTTGAGCGCGCCAGCGGCAAAACCATGATGTCGGGCTTCCATGGTTTGTTCAGCCTGGGAGGCATCGTCGGCGCTGCGGGCGTTGCAGGGATGCTGGGGCTGGGCTTGTCGCCCTTGCAGGCGACCCTGGTAGTGATCGTCATCATGGCGGCAGCACTGCTCAAGGCCGGGCCACACTTCTTGCCCTATGGCAGTGAAAGCTCGGGGCCGGCCTTTGCGGTGCCGCACGGCGTCGTGCTGTTTATCGGCTGCCTGTGCTTTATCGTGTTTCTGGCCGAAGGGGCCGTGCTCGACTGGAGCGCGGTGTTCCTCAGCGCCGAACGCGGCCTGGACGAAGCCTATGCCGGCCTGGGTTATGCGGCCTTTGCCTTGACCATGACGGCCGGACGCCTGACCGGTGATGCGATCGTGCGGCGTCTGGGCGCCACCCGCGTCATCATGATCGGTGGTGCGCTGGCCACCACGGGCATGTTACTGGCCACCCTGCTCCCTGCGTGGGAAACCGCCCTGCTGGGGTACGCCCTGGTGGGCGCCGGCTGCTCGAATATCGTGCCGGTGCTGTATACCGCGGTCGGCAAGCAGACCGTCATGCCTGAACATATCGCCGTGCCAGCCATCACCACCCTCGGCTATGCCGGCATACTCGCAGGCCCGGCGATGATCGGCTTTATCGCCCACGGCAGTAGCCTGAGCACCGCCTTTGTGTTGATCGCGCTGCTGCTGGCGGGTGTGGCCATCAGTGGCAAGATCCTCAAGGTATAAGGCCACTCGAGGCAATAAGCCCGGATCGAGGGCTACCTGGCCTTATGCGCCTTGTACTGTTCAAGCCAGCGTTCAAGACTCTTATTGCTGAGCCAACCCTCATACCGGGGCCAACCAAACAGGCGCGTGTGGTTGGCACGCTCCAGCGAACGCAGTAACCCCGGGCGCTCGATAATATTTTTCGCCATGTACACGCAATGTTCGCTGTACTTCTTCCTGGGCAGGCCAGTGCAAGGCTCCAGTATGGGCAGGCCCAGTGAATCAATGGCATCGGGGTCATTCATCACGGTTTTGAGCAGCGCAATTTCCACGTACTCAAGCGCTTCAAAAAAAAACTTGCGATCCTTGGTCGGGTCTTTCAATTGTGTGAAATGACCTTGCAGGGCCTCGACAACCAGGGCATTGCCCTGCCCCTGGAAAGGATCCTGGCTGAAGGCCCCTGGCGTACTGTTGCCCAGCAGCGTTGCAGCAGCCACCCTCAAGCTGTCGCGAGTGATGTACCCCTCGCAATCGATGATTGCGTCGTTAAGAGGCGGACGCTTGAGAATTTCCCTGACCATCAGGATCATGCGGTCCCGCACATTACTCTCCCCTCAACGCTTCAGCAGCGATGCGATGCAAGGACGACTGCGTCAGGCGCCCTTCCTTGAAAAACGAGTGCAATTCACCAAAGTTTTTCTCCAGCTCGCCCGCCAACTGGCTATCGGTGGAGTGAGGACCGGGTGGGACCGTATTCGCGCGCGCAGCCGGTGGATTTTGTAATGCCTGGTAGCGCAACGCCGACAAGGCCCCACGCAACAGCACCGGACGCCGTGGCCGCGCATCCGGTGCGAGACTGGGTTCCTCGCACGGCGTGTGAACAACGGGCGCCGGCAAAACCGGTTGCACCTCTGCCCCTCCCATGGCCGCTGGCCGCCCGAGAGGTATTGCACCATCAATTTTCATGCATTATCTCCAACTTTTTCCAGATCCGAGCTTGTCTGGCGCCCACTGCCAAGGTGGCCGAGATCCGCGGATGGATACCAGTCAAGCCACCGATGTGTGGCTGGGCGATCGCAATAGTTCCGGGGGACGAGCGAATAGCGATGACAGCATGTAAACGCACGCACCACGATGGCCGATCAGTCGCGGTCGTGAGGAGGCGCCGCGCGGTTGTTTTCGGCCTTTTGCCCACTGCACATGGACCTCAGCCCAATCATCACCGAGACCATGACACCACGAAGCGACGCCAGGGGTTGAGCGTCCCTTCCAAGTTCCTGGCCGGGCGCAAGCATGCCTCGGGCAAAATCGTCAGCCACTGGCGCCTGGAACCTGCGCTGACCGGCAAAGTCCTTCATGCGCTGGGTCTCATAAGCATGGAGTATTTGCGCGGGGGCTTTGTCGCAAGTGGGCTCTTGAGCCTCCGCATGGGTTTGATCGCTGGCAGACTGTCGGTATCCAGACTGACCAGCGTTGAACGAAGTCGAAGTCATAGGGCCCCCCAAGGGAATGCGCCACGAGGGGTTCGTGGCGATTCTCCCGCTCAATGAATTACTCTGCGGTGCACGTTTATCCGCGGGACATCTGGCGCAATGTGTCCCAGTGAATCCAGCCGTCCTTGCCCCAGTAATCCCCACCGTCCATGTTTTCCTTCACCTCGGAGCGCTTGAGGACTTCCTGCGCAATCCAGGCCAGGCGTCCATGAACCGGATCGCTCGTCGGCCACGAGGCGAGCCCGTGCAACTTGTCGATGCTGATGAAGCCCGGGTTGGCCGGGTCCTTCAATCCCTCGAAATGCTCGAGCATCTCTTGCGCCAACCGCGAGTCATCCTGGTATTTCAAAGGACTTTGGCTGCTGAGGGTCATCTGAATTTTTTGCCGGTCGATCAGGCCATCCAGCGCGCCGGTGGAGCTGTGTCGATCCAATGCGTTCACCACTTCCGGGCGCCTTAACAGCTCACGCGCCAGGCGGATGTTCTGATCCTGGGCGGGGTTACCGGTCAACGGCTTGTTGGCCATGTCCGAAAGACCCTGCGTGGTGACGAACCACGGCGTTTTCGGATCCTTGAAGGCATCGAAGTTGTTCAACAGCTGGCGTGCCAGATCGTCGTTGCTCTTCTGTGAGTACACAGGGTCGGGCTTGTGGCCGTAGCAAGGATCAGGCTTGCAGGGCGTGGGGCGCACCGGCGGCTTGCTGTAGCAAGGGTCGGGCTTGCACGGCGTAGGCCGCTCTGGTGGCTTGCTGTAGCAAGGGTCAGGCTTGCAGGGCGTAGGTCGCTCTGGTGGCTTGCTGTAGCAAGGATCGGGCTTGCAGGGGACCGGCTTGGGCGGCTTCGGTGGTTTGCCGTAGCAAGGGTCAGGCTTGCACGGCGTAGGTCGCTCCGGCGGCTTGCTGTAGCAAGGGTCGGGCTTGCAGGGGACCGGCTTGGGCGGCTTCGGTGGTTTGCTGTAGCAAGGGTCGGGCTTGCACGGGACCGGCTTGGGCGGTCGCTGCCCACCGCACCAGCCCTTCATTTTTTGCGTGATTTGGCTGAGGGTCCCAGACGCCGGTGTCTGTCGACTTTCACCCTGCGCCCCGCTCCCACTTTCTCGGTGCTGGGCAAGCTCTTTGTTGGCAAACAATTTGCCAGGTTTGTCGCCGCCCGGGTTGAATGCGATACGTGCGCCTTTTTGCCCATCACCCTGGGAGGTGACAGTGTCCTTGACCTTGGTCTCGGCTTTGGAGGACGACGAATTAGGGGGCGAATGAGACACGGATTTATCGAGGGCTGATACCGCCATTTTTTTGAATCTCCAGTCCGGCTGTATTACAGGGTTCACCGGCTTCCAATAAGGGAATGCAGGCAACCTCTGTGTGGCGGACATGTCTGATTCAGTTCCTCCAGTCGGCATCAAATCGCCGACTGATCGGTAGGAGATCGGATCGATACGCGAAAAAAAACACAGCGTGGTGCTGCGACTTTTCTCCTTCCTCCCAGAGTCAGAACCCGACACTGGCCCGTACGAAGAAAGTACGTGGCTCGCCCAGTGAATCGCCCCCGCCTCCGTAGATGTTTTCCAGCCTCGAAGTGAGGCACTTTCGGATGCCTCGGGGCTGACGCCGCCGGTGACGGTGACGACATTTCAACTGAAGACAGGGGCACGGAAGAAGACATGGAGGTTCAGATGTAAGCTGTCTGGAGGGCCTATAGATGCCCGTATCCGGCTGCACGGGTGAAGTCGGCCAAATGCCAAATATCACCATTCGCCCCCCAGGTTCCGTCAACAACCTCCTGGATCTGTATTGAGCTCAGCAACTGGCGCTGATCCCCCACTGCCTGGCTCGATTGTAGTGCGCCATGCAGTTCACGCACGTAGCGCTGGCGCATCGGCGCATCCAGAACGCCGGCAGGTACCTTGACGACGACCATGCATGGGACAAACCGGGCATGAGGAGCAACGCCCCCACACAGCCATTCATCAGCCTGAACTTCCTCGATGAGCACCCAGCACAACGCACGCTGTTGAGGGGCATCGCCCATATGCTCGTTAACCATTGCCACATCGCTCACGCTTCGAAGCAGCTGTTGGCGCTGTGGTTGATTGAAAGCTCCGGTAGGCACTTTGATCAGAATGTTTGGCATGGCGAAACCTCATTGTTAACTGGAAACGCCATTGGGCCAGTTATCTCTTCAGCGCATAAGTGACCGATTCGTCTGTTTTCGGGCACAATCGGACAATGTACGATTTCACTATTCTCATCTTTCCTGGGGCGTTCGCTTCAAGCGTCGCAGCGACCCTGGACATCCTCGGCACCGCCGCAACACTTGCGCAACGGCACGGCCTTGCCGTGCCACGCTGGCGAGTTTGTGGGCCGCAGTCGGGGCTGGTTGCGCTAGGGCACGGCATGCACCTGTTGGTTGACGAACTGACAACAGACGTCGAGGACAACTCCTGCTGGGTCATTCCAGGCCTTGGCATCAGCGACTTCGACACGCTGCTGCAGCGTCTTGAGGAAGACTGGGTGCGTCAGATACTGCCGGCGCTGAAGGCTCATGCGGATAAAGGCAGGGAGATTGCAGCGTCGTGCTCGGCGGTCTTTCTCCTGCATGCCGCAGGATTACTCGATGGTCGACAGGTAACGACCTCCTGGTGGCTCGCCCCTTGGCTGTCGAGCATCGCGTCTGACTGCATTGTCGACCCCAACGTCATGGTGCTCTGCGACCCACCCTTGACGACCGCAGGCGCGGCCTTCGCGCAAACTGACCTGATGCTGCACCTGCTGCGTAGACGCTTGTCGCCGGAGCTCGCCGACTATGTGGGCAAAGCGCTTCTGCTCGCCGGCCGACAGCTACAGACCCCCTTCATCAACCCAGCAATCATGGCCCAGGGCAATACACTGGTCGCTAACCTCACCGCCTACATCGAAACATGCCTGCCCCATCCGCCCAGTGTCCCGAGCCTTGCAGCGTACGCCGGCATGTCTGAGCGAACGCTGTCCCGACACCTTCGAAAAGCTACCGGCCTTTCAACCCAATATTTGATCCAGCGTGTGCAACTCAACCGGGCCCGTGTGCTGCTGGAAACCAGCAGATATTCCGTTGAATCTATCGCCGAACAGGTGGGATACCAGGATGCCACGGCCCTACGGCGACTTATGCGCCGCCTGTTGAACGCCTCCCCAAAACAACTGCGCCAGTAGCCCGCAGACTTGCACGCCAGCGTCAGCCAAGCGGGCTTTGCTGTCCCTGCTTATGCGCTCGGTGCGATGACGGGTGCACCTATACATCCGACCAACCCTCTCCCTGAATCCAACGAATAGATTTTCATCCTGTAAACACATTCGTTCGTAGCCGCAAGCGGGAAGAAGATGTCCATTGCCGCATGGCTATGCCGCAATGGTGCATGTGGTTCGGCTCGTGCGAAACTTCACCGATTGATGAACCACGAACGGTGCTGAAATGGTGCGTTTGCTTGCTGTCTCGGGAAGTCTGCGTCAGGCCTCCTCCAACTCAATTTTGCTACAAGCAGCGGAGCGTCTATGCCCCGAAGGGGTATCGGTCGCACAGTACGACGGTATCGGTAAATTGCCTCACTTCAACCCGGATCTGCTCGAGGATCCCCCCGAGACAATCATCGAGTTACGCTCAATTATCGGGCAAGCGGATGGGCTGTTGTTTTCATGCCCCGAGTACGCTCGAGGTATTCCCGGCGCATTCAAAAACATGCTCGATTGGCTCGTGAGCAGTGAAGAGTTCCCAGGCAAGCCTGTCGCGCTTTTCAACGCTTCACCCAGAGCCAGTCATGCGCAAGCCGCATTGCGGCTGGTCCTGGATACGATGTCCGCCCGCGTCATCGAGGAGGCGTCGATGTCGGTTAACCTCCTGTCCAGCGAGTTGAGCGCCGAGGGCATCACCACCGACCCGGTGATAGGCCCTCTGATTGTTACTGCGCTCGACGCGTTTAAACGGCACCTCGACAATCAAAACCCTTGATGCTCCTGCATCGCTTGCCGAGTGGTTGGCCGCATGCAGTCGAACTGCTAGCAGCCAGCGCATCTACTGGCCGGATCTTGCATGAACCCACTCGTTTATCGTTTCAAGGGCGCCTGGTGCGTAGGCATGACGACTTTCCATCAGGAACCTCATCGTGGTGAACCAGGACCATTCGCTGGTGAGTTGGGTGTTGTAAGACGCCGCCCTCAGTAGCCCATGAGTTGCATCCGGTATGACTTCAATCCGGTTGGCTGGATGGTTGCCCCCAACTGTCTTTCGATAGAGGGCTGGGTTGGCTTCGGGATCGACATTCAGATCGTCCGCCCCCCACAACGCAAGGAGCGGTATATCGAGTTTTTTCAAGGCGCTGGTCGCATCTTCGTGCACATTTCGCCGTACAAAAGCCCAGCGCTCTGGGCTTATACCGTCCAGAAGAGCAGCCGACGGCACCTGCGAAGAGGCAAACAAGCGGTCATCGGCGGCGGCCATCTCAGCCATCGTTGTGTCAATGTCACGCTCGGACATCCCTGTGCGTTGCAACCGCGTCCGAGTGTAATAATCACCTTGCCGTTGCCAGGATACCGCACCTCCGACAAGCACAAGAAAGTCCGCCTCACCCGACGCAAATCGGGGCAGTACCCAGCCGGCTTGAGAAAACCCAAGCGCACCGACAGGGATTCCTTGCAGCTTACTGCGCAAGGCGGACAACGCGCTGCGCGCGTTCACGTAGCGATCAGCCATGGACTGGCTGAGCCAATTCCCCTGCGACGCCCCAATGCCTGGTTTATCCCACGAAGCAACCGCGATACCTGCATCGAGAAGCGCATTGATGAGGGGATCGTAACCTTGCTGCGACGTGCGATCCTGGGGGCCATCTCCGTGAACCAGAACGACTGCCGCTGTCGCTGCGTGGTCAGGAAGCCAGAGCGTGCCGGCCAGGCGCAGTCCATTTGCGTCGAATGCAAAAGGTTCGCTGGCCCTGCGATCCAGACCATAAGTGTCAAGCCGCGCGAGAACCACCAAAGCGATAGCCACGATGAGACAGATGACAAAAATCAACCTTGCGCGGTAACGCTTCATCCAGATTACTTTGTGCATCGTCACTACTTTTTTCCTTTCAAGCGTTTCGGCTAACAGGCTCGAATCGCAGTGCCACTCCCTTAAGCAGTGCATGCATTAAATAACGCGCAACCTATTGATTTTTAAGATCGAAAAGCATCACTTTCTTGAGGGCCTTCACTGGGGTCGAGATTCAACCGCGCCGCAACATTAACGCCGCCACGGCACACAGCGTCAAGGCCACACATGCCAGGTAGAACGCATCGCTGTAGGCCATCAGGAACGCCTGGTGATGAATGCCCTGATCCAATATCTGCAAGGCCCATTGCTGGTCCGGTAATTGCGCCTGCAACACACCCTCACCGGGCAAGCGTTGCTGCAAGGCCGGGTCGAACACCGTGACTGACTCATTGATGCGTGCCGCATGCACCCGCTCACGCACCACCACCAGTTGCGCCAGCAGCGCCGTGCCGACGGCACCACCCAGGTTGCGCAGCATCGAAAACACCGCCGACGCCGAGCCCGCCTCCGCCTTCGCCAACCCCTGCACGGCGAGTACTGACAAGGCCACCATGATCAGCGGCTGGCCGATGCCGCGCACGACGATCGACGGCACGATCACATTGCTGGCACTGTCGGTCGATAGATGGGCGCCCATCCAGCAGCCCAACGCCATGATGGCGAAGCCCGAAGCGACCAGCAGCTTGGCGCTCAGCCACTTCATCAGCCGTGGCAAGAACGGCGCCATCACCAGTTGCACCAGCCCGTAGAGAATCAGGCTTACCCCGATTTCCCGCGCGTTGTAGCCCTGCAGTTGCGACAGGTAATTGGGCACCAGGAACACCAGGCCGAAGGTGCTGGCGCCGAAAATGAACATCGCCACACTGGCCACCCCGAAGTTGTAATGCCCCAGCAACCGCAAGTTGATAAACCCGTGCCGCCCTCCTAACTGACGGGCAACAAAGCCGATCAACCCCACCACCGCCAACAACGTCATCCACACGATGAACGGCGAGCCGAACCAATCTTTGCGCCCCCCCTCCTCCAGCACGATTTGCAGCGCACCGAGGCCCAGCACCATGCAGGCGATTCCCCACCAATCGCCCTGGCGCAACAGCTTCAGTTGCATGGGCTGACGATCGATGGACCAGGCCACCGCCGCCAGCAACGCGATACCGGGGAAGAGTTGAAGGTAGAAAATCCAGCGCCAGGAATACATGTCCGTCAGCCACCCGCCCATGGAAGGACCGGCCGCCTGGGCCACGCTATTGGCCAAGCTGAACAGCGCCATGCCCAGCGGCACCTTGCTGGCCGGCAACTCGGTGATGATCAGTTGGAACGACAACGGAATCAGCACCGCCCCGGCCGCGCCCTGCACCACGCGGATCACGATCATGGTTTGCAGGTTTGGCGCCAGCGAACAGGCGACCGACGCCACCAGGAACAGGCCCGAGCCCACCAGCATCACGCGGCGCAGCGAGAACACCTGCACCAGCCAGGCCGTGAGGGGGATCATGATGATTTCCGCCACCAGGTACGCGGTGGAAATCCACGAGCCTTCCTCGAACGTCGCCCCCAGGGCGCCTTCGATTTCCGGCAGCGCGGCGCTGGTGACATGCACGTTCATGCCGGCCATGAAACAACCAAACAGCCCGCCGATCACGGCCACCCAGGCACGCAGCGAGACCTGGGACGAATGCGCCTCAGCCTCCATGGGCACGCTCCCCACGGGTATCGACCGTGGCGATCACCGACATGCCCGGCAGGATCGGCGGGCTCGCGCCGCCCCGCTGCACCAGGCGGATCCTCACCGGAAAACGCTGGACGATCTTGGTGAAATTGCCCGTGGCGTTGTCTGGCGGCAACAGCGCAAACACGGCGCCGGAACCGGGGGCGATGCTGTGGACTTCACCCTGCCAGTGCTGGCCACTGAAGCTGTCCACCGCAATCTCCACCGCCTGCCCCGGTGCCATGTGCTGCAACTGGGTCTCCTTGAAATTGGCGATCACATAAGCCTGGGTCACCGGTACCACGGCCAACAGCGGCAGACCCGGCGTTGCGTATTGCTGGCGCCGCACCTTGCGTTGCCCGACCACGCCATCAAAGGGCGCACGGATGGCGGTATCGGCCAAGGCATTGCGGGCCAGGGCCAGGCGGGCCTGGGCTTCGCCAATATGCGCCTGGCGCTCGAGCAACTGGGCCTGGGCTTGCTGTCGACGCGCCTGGATAACCTGCGCCTGCGCCTGCTGGCGCGCGACCTGGGCACGCGCCTGGGCCAGCGCCGCCAGGGCTTGGGCCTGGCTGGCGCTCACGGTTTCCAGGTGCTGCGCGCTGGCCACCTGTTGTGCCACCAAGTTGCGATAGCGCTGGTAGTCCAAATGCGCCCGTCGCGCTTCAGCCTCACCGCTGTCGAGGGCTGCACGTGCTTGAACGATGCGTTGCTGTTGTTCGCTCAATTGTGCGTCCAAGGTGTCCAGGCGTGCCTGCTGCGCGGTGACCGCCGCATGTGCTTGCTGCAACTGCGCCTCGGCACTGTGCAGGCGCTCGGTGTAATCCCGTGCATCGATACGCACCAGCACATCTCCGGCCTTGACCGCCTGGTTGTCGTCGACCAGCACCTCGCTGACATAACCGGCCACCCGCGGGCTGACTGCCACCCAGTCGGCGCGCACATAGGCATCATCGGTTTCCTCCAAGTACCGGCCCAGGTTCCACCACCAGGCGCCAGCCCCTACGACGCCCAGCAAAGCAGCGACTGAAACAGCGCTGACCAGTGCCCGGCGATGACGCTGCATCAACGTAGGAGGAAGGACTTCAATTGCCTGGTTCATGGGCGAGCTCCAAGGGTATTAACAGTGAGGGAAGACGCTGGATCGTCACGCTGCCAGCCGCCACCCAGGGCCTGGAACACATCGATCTGACGGTTGATCAATTGCAGGTCGACCTGGGCCAGGCGCGCCTCGAGGCTGACCCGGTTGCGTTCGCTGTCGAGCAGTTGCAGGGCATCCAGCCCACCGGCCTGGAAGCCACGCCGGGCCAGGTCGAAGGCGCGACGGCTGTTATCGAGAGCGTCGGCAACGGCCTGGCGACGCTGCTGTTCGCCCTGGTACAGGGCCAAGGCTTGCTCGACTTGCTTGAGCGCGCCCAGCACCGTGGCATCGAATTGCGCGAGGGCCTGGTGGGTCTCGGCCTGGCGTTGGCTGATACGCGCATGGGCGATCTGCCGGTCGGGAAACTGCCAGGACAGCAAGGGCCCAATGCCGTACACCACAGCATCAGCATTGCCCAGCTTACCCAGGCTGGCAGCCGAAGAGCCCAACATGGCGCCAAAGGTGATACGCGGATAAAGCTGCGCGCGGGCAACGCCCGTGGACGCTGTGGCTGAACGCAACCGCGCTTCGGCGCGACGGATATCGGCGCGCCGTTGCACCAGCGCCCAGCCCTCGCCCACTGGCAACGGTGCCTGCAATTGCGGCGCCTGGGCACAGCGCAAGGCGATCACCTTTTCCGGGGTTTGGCCGCTGAGCGCGGCCAGTTCATACAACGCGCTCTGGCGCCGGGCAGTGAACATGGGCAAGGGCGCGCGGGTTTCCTCCAGCAAGCCCTGGAGGCGCGCGACGTCCAGTTCGGTGGCGGCACCGGCGTGGCGCAAGCGCTGGGTGATGTCGACGCTCTGCTCCAGCAATTGCACCGAATGGCGTTGCACCTGCGCCTGTTGCGTGTAGACACACGCCTGGGCATAGGCCCTGGCGGTCTGCGCCGCCACGGTCACGCGCCACTCATCTTCCATCGCCCGTGCCACCTGGGCATCGGCGCGGGCGGCGGCAATGCGATAGCGCACCGCGCCCCACAGGTCCAGGGTGTAGCTCAGGGAAAATTGCGGGGTATGGCTCCACTGTCCATCCGCTGACTGGCCAGAGGCCTTGGCCAGGGTCTGGTCATCACGACTGCGCCCATAGTCCAGGCCATAGGACAACGTCGTCGAGGCACGGCGTTCACCTTCAAATTGCTGCAACTGCGCGAGCAATGCATCGACATGGGCACCGGCTGCCTCCAGGTCTTTGTTCTCACGCAGTGCCTTTTCCACCAGGGCATCCAATTGCGGGTCGCGGTACAACTGCCACCAATGGTCGGGCAGCGCGTCACTGGTTTCCACCGACAAGCGTGGCGCGGGCTGCGCGGTGACCTGGGTCGACGGCACGTGGCCGCACGCGACCAACGCACTCAACACAACCGCGAGCGGTGTGCGGTGTAAGGCGACAATCACAGAGCTGGGCATCACAAGGCTCGTTCAAGAAAGGGCCTTGCAGCATAGGCAGTCGCCCCACGGGTTTCGCGCGCGCCCAGGCCATGTGTCGTCGCCGGACAGACACCGGGATGAGCGAATCAGGCCCCCGGGCGGAAATGACTCGGCGGGTAGCCCATCGCTCGCCGAAACATCGCACTGAAGGCGCTCGGGCTTTGATAGCCATGCTCCAGCGCCACCTCCAGAATGGAGACGCCCTGGGCCAGCAATTTCAGGCTCAGGGCCAGCCGCGCGCGCTTGCGCCATTCGCCAAAGCTCATGCCCAGTTCGCGCTGGAAAATCCGGCTCAAGGTCCGTGTACTCATGTTCAGGATGTCGGCCCAGGCTTGCAGGCTGCTGTCATCGGAAGGGTTGCGGATAAAGTGCGTGCACAACCGCGCCAACCGCGCTTCGGCGGGCACCGGCACATGCATCGCGACCACGGGCGCCGTGAGCAGCTCCATGCGGATCAGCTCGATCATCGCCTGCATGCGCGGGCTGTTCTGCCCGGCGATCAAGGTGGCGGCGACGATCAGTTCGCGCAGCAGCGCCGACACTTCAATCACCTGGCACACTCGGCCCAATTCGGGCTCGGCATCCGGCGCCAGGAACAGTGTGCGCATATGCACGTCACCGGCCATGCGAATCTCATGGGCCGTCCCCGCCGGCACCCACAGCGCGTGCCCGGAAGGCACCAGCCAGCTGCCTTGCGCGGTGCTGACCAGCATGACCCCGGAGACGCCATGAATCAGTTGGGCTTCGGCATGGCAATGGGCGTGCACCACCTCATCGTTGTGGTAATTGTCGGCATAGGCTTCAAGCCACGGCCTGGGAGACGATTGGGCAGTCATGGGCGGGTCTCGCGTCAACAGGCCCTGAGTCTAGCGAAAAGCACGCTGGCGAAAACGATTGAAAGAGACAGCTGTCGTCGCGCTCAAGACATCCGGTGAACTTCCGCGCCGCGCCGCCAGTCAGCTGAAAGGACTCTGACAATACGGTGGATGGTCGATGCAGATTTCATTGCAGCAACAAGTGGCCCTGGTCACCGGCGCCAGCTCCGGCATCGGTGCCGGTGCAGCCAAGGCCCTGGCCGCTGCCGGTGCGGCCGTGGTGCTCAACTACAACGCCCAGGCGGCACCCGCCGAGGCCCTCGCCGCACAGATCAATGCCGACGGCGGCCGGGCGATTGCCATCGGTGGCGATGTGTCCAAGGAGGCCGACGTGGAACGCCTGTTCGCGAAGAGCCTCGAAGCCTTTGGCCACCTGGACATTCTGGTGGCCAATTCCGGCCTGCAAAAAGACGCGAACCTGGTCGACATGAGCCTCGACGACTGGAACACGGTGATCGGCGTCAACCTCACCGGCCAGTTCCTCTGCGCCCGCGCCGCCGTGCGAATTTTCCAGCGCCAGGGCGTGCGTGATGGTGTGTCGCGAGCGGCGGGCAAGATCATCCACATGAGTTCGGTGCACCAGTTGATCCCCTGGGCCGGGCATGTGAACTACGCCGCGTCCAAGGGCGGCGTGGAGATGCTGATGCGCACCCTCGCCCAGGAAGTCAGCGAGCAACGCATCCGCATCAACGGCATTGCCCCAGGAGCGATTCGCACGGCGATCAACCAGGCGGCCACTGAGGGCGCGGCGGAAAAAGAGCTGCTCAAGTTGATTCCGTATGGGCGTGTGGGCGACGTGGAAGACGTGGCCAATGCGGTGGTCTGGCTGGCCAGCGACGCCTCGGACTATGTGGTGGGCAGTACCCTTTTCATTGATGGCGGGATGAGCCTTTATCCGGAGTTTCGTGGCAATGGTTGATTTGAACAAAGAGCCCCAAAGCGCCATCGATGCCCACGGCATTATCGGCGACATGCGCAGCGCCGCCCTGGTGAACGACAAGGGCAGCATCGACTTTTTCTGTTGGCCTGAATTCGACAGCCCATCGATTTTCTGCTCGCTGCTCGACACCCCCGAGGCCGGCATTTTTCAACTCACCCCGAACCTGCCCGAGGCCCGCCGCGAGCAGATCTACCTGCCCGATACCAACGTGCTGCAAACCCGCTGGCTCAGCGACGAGGCGGTAGTGGAAGTGACCGACCTGCTGTGTGTCAGTGAAGCCGTCGACGACCTGCCCCTGTTGATTCGCCGGGTGCGAGTGGTCAGCGGAACGGCAACGATTCATCTGCGCTGCGCTGTGCGCCATGACTATGCGCGGGCGCTAACTCACGCCAGCGCCGATGAAAACGCCGTGCTGTTCACCGCTGATGGCCAGCCTGGGCTGCGCCTGGCGGGCAGCCATGCGCTGCAACTGGATAACCAGGCCGCCGTGGCGACGTTTACCCTCGGCCAGGAAGAAAGCGCCGAATTCATCCTCGGTGGCGAGGACGACCCCC
This sequence comes from Pseudomonas gorinensis, assembly GCF_042015035.1. Classification (NCBI taxonomy): domain Bacteria; kingdom Pseudomonadati; phylum Pseudomonadota; class Gammaproteobacteria; order Pseudomonadales; family Pseudomonadaceae; genus Pseudomonas; species Pseudomonas gorinensis. The sequence continues at coordinate 2,578,145 of NZ_CP167125.1, read as the reverse complement.
GGGTCACCAACGCCTGCACCGACCTGTACCTGCAACGTACCCTGAGCTTCTGGCGCGGCTGGATCGCCCAATCGAATTACCGCGGACGCTGGCGCGAAATGGTCAACCGCTCGGCGCTGGCACTCAAGCTCCTGACCTCGCGCAAACACGGCGCAATCATCGCCGCCACCACCTTCGGCCTGCCGGAAACCCGCGGCGGCGAGCGTAACTGGGACTACCGCTACACGTGGATCCGCGACGCCTCGTTCACGGTCTACGCCTTTATGCGCCTGGGTTTCATCGATGAAGCGAACGCCTACATGCGCTGGCTCAAAGGCCGGGTCAGCGACTGCTGTGGCCAACCGACCAAAATCAATATCCTCTACGGCATCGACGGCCGCCAGGAGCTGCCCGAGGCCACCCTTGATCACTTCAGCGGCCATGGCGGCGCGACCCCGGTGCGCATCGGCAATGAAGCCTTCGACCAGGTGCAGTTGGACATCTACGGCGAGTTGATGGACGCGGTGTACCTGGTCAACAAATACGGCGAAGCCATCTCCCACGAAGGCTGGAAACACACGGTGGAAGTGGCCGATCAGGTCTGTGAAGTCTGGAACCAGAAAGACGTGGGCATTTGGGAAATGCGCGGCGAGCAGCATCACTTCCTGCATTCGCGGCTGATGTGCTGGGTAGCCCTGGACCGCGCGATCCGCCTGGCCTCCAAGCGTTCCCTGCCGGCCCCGTTCGCGCGCTGGGACGAGACACGCCAGGCGATCTACGCCGACATCTGGAGCAACTTCTGGAACGAAGAGCGCGGGCATTTTGTGCAGCATATCGGCAGCACCGCGCTGGACGGTTCGATGCTGCTGATGCCGCTGGTGCGCTTTGTTGCCGCCACCGATCCGCGTTGGCTGTCGACGCTGGAAGCGATCCAGGACAGCCTGGTACGCGACGGCATGGTGTACCGCTATCGCAACGACGACAGCCAGATCGACGGCCTGCAAGGCACCGAAGGCGCATTTGCCGCCTGCTCGTTCTGGTACGTCGAATGCCTGGCCCGCGCCGGCCAGGTGGAAAAGGCCCACCTGGAATTCGAACAGTTGCTGCGTTATGCCAACCCGCTGGGGTTGTACGCCGAAGAGTTCGACAGCCAGGCACGGCATTTGGGCAACACCCCCCAGGCGTTGAGCCACTTGGCGTTGATCAGCGCGGCGACATTCCTGGATCGCAAGTTGAGTGGAGAGAAGACGGTGTGGCAGCCCTGAGGTCGCCTGTGTGTGCTGGGGGTGTTGGCGCAGGAGTGGCGCTTGTCGCCCACGGCCCCACTGACAGTGAGCCGGTCCCCCTGCTGCACGGCTTCCCCTATCACTCCATAGGGTTCTAAACAACGCTGGCTCAACGCTGAATGCCCGGCAGATGAGGCTGTTGTGGCGAGCGGGCTCGTCCCGCGTTGGGGCGCGAAGCGGCCCCATTACAGGCGATGTGTTTTTAACTGACACACCGCGGTGCCTGGTTTTGGGGCTGCTACGCAGCCCAACGCGGGACGAGCCCGCTCGCCACAGGAAGATGTGTCAGGGGCTGAAAAGTTGTGTAGATACCGGCAGGAGCTGCTGGAACTCATGGATGGGCTGGCGATCCCCCTGAAGGACGACGACGTGGCGCACTTCAGCGGTGTCTATCGCCGGCAGGTGCTGGCCGGTGTGGGCCACAATATCCCCCAGGAAGCGCCACACGCGACCCTTGAAGCGCTGTTGGAATTGCTTGCCTAGGCCACTGGCGAAAAACGTTCGCGATAGGCCTGTGGCGTCACCGCCAAGGCCCGAAGGAAGCTGCGGCGCAGCGTCTCTTCACAGCCAAAGCCGCACTGCACGGCGATGCGCTTGATCGATGCCGTACTGTCCGCCAGTTGCCGGCGGGCAGTCTCAACACGGATCAACTCGACGGCACGCGCCGGGGTTTGCCCGGTTTCGGCACGGTAGTGGCGCACGAAACTGCGCTCACTCATGCCGGCTTGGGCGGCCAGGGTCGCGAGGGTCAGGTCGAGAGTCAGGTTCTCGGCGATCCAGGCGTGCAATTCGGCAAAGCGGCTGTCGCCCTTTTGCAACGACAAAGTCACGCTGAATTGCGATTGGCCGCCGGGGCGCTTGAGAAACACCACCAAATGCCGCGCCACTTCCAGGGCGACGGCGCGGCCCAGGTCTTCTTCCACCAGCGCCAGGCACAGGTCGATACCGGCCGTCACGCCGGCCGAGGTCCACAGCGTGCCTTGCTGGATAAAGATCGGGTTGGCCTCTACCTGAAGCGCGGGGAACTTGCGCGCCAGCTCGTCACAACGCGTCCAGTGGGTGGCCACGCGGCAGCCGTCGAGCAAACCGCTGGCGGCCAGCAGAAACGCACCGGTACACACCGAAGCCATGCGCCGGGTATGCCGGGATTTTTCCCGCACCCAATCCACCAGCGCCGGGTCTTCGGCGGCGCCGTACACGCCCCAGCCGCCGGCGATCAGCAGGGTGTCGCAAGGCTGGTCAACCGCAGGCAACGGCTCGGCCACCAGCGCCAGGCCAGCGGAGGTCATCACCGGTTGTGCCTGATCGGCGATCACCGTGACGGCATAGGGCAGCGGCAAACCGCGCTGGCGCGCCAGGTCATTGGCCGAGGCGAACACTTGCAGCGGCCCGGTGACATCGAGCACTTGTGCATTGTCGAAGGCGAGTACGTGAACAAGTCTGGGCATGATTGGCGTGATTCGTGGGCTCAATGGCGTATGCGCCAAAGCCTAGGCCTCTAGAGTGAAGCCGTCCACCCCTTTATCGGAGCGTCATTCATGACTTTGCAGATCGGCTTTGTGTTGTTCCCCGGCATCCAGCAACTGGACCTTACCGGCCCGTACGACGTATTGGGCTCGTTGCCGGATGTGCAGTTGCACCTGGTCTGGAAAGACCTGGCTCCGGTCACGTCCAGCACCGGGCTGGTCTTTACCCCGACCATGACCTACGCCGACTGCCCGAACCTGGATGTGCTCTGCGTGCCCGGCGGTTCCGGTGTGGGCCCGTTGATGGAAGATCCGCAAACCCTGGACTTCCTCAAGGCCCAGGCCCGGACCGCGCGCTACGTGACGTCGGTGTGCACCGGTTCGCTGGTGCTCGGCGCGGCGGGCCTGTTGCGCGGGCGCAAGGCGACGACGCACTGGGCCTACCACGACCTGCTCGCCCCTCTTGGCGCGATCCCGGTACAGGAGCGCGTGGTGCGCGATGGCAACCTGTTCACCGGCGGCGGCATCACCGCCGGCATCGACTTCGCCCTGACCCTGGCAGCGGAGTTGTACAGCGAAGCGGCGGCACAATTGGTGCAGTTGCAGATCGAATACGCCCCGGCGCCACCGTTCAATGCCGGCCGCCCAGACACGGCGCCCACCGCTGTGCTGGAAGAAGCCAACAAGCGTACGGCCGAATCGCGCAAGACCCGCGCTGAGATTGTGGCGCGGGCGGCAGCGCGATTGGGTTGACAACGCGGCTCGCGACCAATGGGGGTTGTGTAGGGGCCTCGGTTGATCGCCAGCAGCGATGAGCAGGGGGAGCGTGCTTTTTTCAAAAAGCCATCACGTCGGTCGGGCCATCAGCGCCAGGCGCACGGCCAACACCGTCAGCACCGTGGCCAGGCCCCACTTCTGCAGGGTGGCGGTGCCGGGGCGGCCGCTGAAAAACCGGCTGGCCGCACCGCCAAACACCCCCAGCACCAGGTGAAACACGGCGGCGATGAAGGTCAGCACGCCGCCCAGCACCCACAGTTGCGTCGCGATCGGGCCTGCTTCGGGGCGCACGAACTGCGGCAGGAACACCACGAAAAACAACAGCGCCTTGGGGTTGAGCAAACTGTTGAGCATGGCCTGTACGCATACACGGCCCAACCGCACGCGTTCGACCTGGGTAGCTGCCCCACGGGGCTTTGCCTGCAAGGTCTTGGATACCAGCCACAGCAGGTAAATCACGCCGGCATAGCGAATCAAGTCGAATGACGGTGGCCAACTCGCGACCAAGGCCGTCACGCCCATGGCCGTCAATGCCGTCAGCAGCAGGTCCGCTACGCCGATGCCCAGGGCCGAGGCCGCGCCACCGCGCCAGCCATGGGTCATGCCGTGGCTGATGACGAACGCCATGTTCGGCCCCGGCGATAACAGCAACAGCACAACAGCACCGGAAAAAACCGCCAAGGTTGCGAGATCTATCATGCTCGGCCCATCCACCGGGAAAGCCCGTAGATTAAGCAGCGAACCTGACGCAAACAAAAAATTGTGCTGGATACAATCCCGCACGTACGGGTCATCGACTACAGCATGAATAACGTTCGGACGCTCACACTGCCGGGCACTCACCTGTTCGCCAAACACTATTATCAAACAGTGGGCACCGCTTCCCAGGACAACTTCCTGGATGAACCGCATCATTTAAGCGTAAGTTCCGCAGACAACTTCCGAACCAACGAAAGCCCGGCGGTTGGGCACTTTGTGCTCCTGATCAACCCAAACTTGTCCCCTTTTCCTACCTCTCTTTGGAAAAGGTTCTCGCGTTAAACAGGAAAAATCTCACATTTGTTCCTACACTCAAAAACACACGCCATGACCGAGTGCCTGGACAAGGATCGTCAATAAAATGCCAAAAGAATATCGCCTAAAGCGTCTATCACAACACTTCCGCAACATCGTCAATTCGTTGACATAGCACACAAAGGGACCACTCCTTTAGTCACCACCCCGCACATTCCACTCATATGAATGGGCGGTTGCGTTTTATCCAGAGTTGCCGTCGTTCGACGTTCCCTCAATAAAGTGGCCCGCCGCCTTATTGAATAAAGAACCGAACAGAGAAGTCTGGAGTGCAATGAGGGATGTTTTATGCCAGAGACGTCGTCCGTCGACAGCTTGTTTTTAACACGTGCGGGTTTTGTTGAATTTTTTGTTGTTTTCGTCAAATCGATCCATGGCCTGACGGCTATCCTGCCGCCGTTGGTGCTGGTATTTTTCATCGACCCGATGGCCCCTGAACTGCGCTCCCACTTTCTCGGCCTGCTGCTGTTTTTCGCGATCCTGACCATTATTCTGTTCCAGGCTCTCGGTATTTATTCCGAGGAACTGTTCAGCAATCGACTGCGCTTGCGCACCAAGATAAAGGCCTGGTCGGCAGCGTTTTGCATCCTGCTGTTCATGTACCAGATCCTGCAGTTTTTCCCGCAACTGACCCCGCGCAACCTGGTGTATTGGTACATCACCAGCCTGGGGCTGTTCTGCCTTGAGCGCCTGCTCATGCTGCGCCTGTACCGCCAGCTGATGCGCCACGGCATGTACCTGCAACGCACGGTGATCCTGGGTTTCACCGATACCGCCGTGCACGTCGCCGATCACCTGCAACGCAACGGCGATATCCGCTCGGGCCTGATCGGCTTTATCGATGACCGTACCGAGCGCATTCCCAAATCGTTGAGCAACCTGCCCTTGCTGGGCAACACCCGCGAGCTGGAAAAGCTGATCCGCGCCGAGCAGGTCAACCAGGTCATGATTTGCCTGCCCTGGGCGGCCGAACAGCGTATCCATGGGCTGGTCAATCGCCTGCGCCAGATGTCGGTGAACGTGATGCTAGTGCCCGACATGGCCGCCTTGCGCTATGGCCACAGCCGCATCAGCGAAGTGGGTGGCATCCTGATGTTCAACACCTCGCAGTTGCCACTGCGCGGTTGGTCGCCGGTGATCAAGCGCCTGGAAGACTGCCTGTTGGCAAGCCTGGCGCTGGTGGTGCTGTCACCGTTGATGCTGGCAACCGCGATTGCGATCAAGCTCGACTCCAGGGGCCCGGTGCTGTTTCGCCAGAATCGATTTGGCTACAACGACAACGAAATCCGCGTATTCAAGTTCCGCTCGATGTACACCGACCAGAGCGACTTCACCGCCGAACGCCAGACCACCCGTCACGACCCACGTATCACCCGGGTCGGACGCATTATCCGCAAGACCAGCATCGACGAGCTGCCGCAGTTGTTCAACGTACTGCTGGGCAACATGTCGATCGTTGGCCCGCGCCCCCACGCCACGGCCACCAAGGCCGCCGGTATTCCCTTCGAAGTGGCGGTGAGCGAATACAGCTCGCGGCACCGGGTCAAGCCTGGAATCACCGGCTGGGCGCAGATCAACGGCTACCGCGGTGAGACCGACACGCTGTTCAAGATCCAGAAACGTGTCGAGTACGACCTGGAGTACATCTCCAAGTGGTCGGTGTGGTTTGACTTGTACATCGTCTTCATGACGGTCCCGGCCGTCCTTTCCACCAAGGAAGTCTATTGATGAATCCCCTCGACGGATTAATTCCCTGCATCATTTCCGGTGGTTCGGGCACGCGGCTGTGGCCGGTGTCGCGGCAGAACATGCCCAAACCCTTCATGCGCATGCGCGATGGCCAGAGCCTGTTGCAGAAAACCTTCCAGCGCGCCAGCCGCCTGCCCGGCGTGCAGAGCGTACTCACGGTCACCAACCGCGATCTGCTGTTTCGCACCCTCGATGACTACCGGCTGGTGAACAAGGCGCACCTGCCCCTGGACCTGTTGCTGGAGCCGTTCGGTCGCAACACGGCCGCCGCGATTGCCGTGGCGGCACTGCATGTACAGGAGCATTTCGGCGACGACGCGCCGTTGCTGGTCATGCCCGCCGACCACTTGATCCTCAATGAAACCGCGTTCGCCGCCGCCGTGAGCCAGGCCCGCGAGCTGGCTGAAGCCGGCTACCTGGTGACCTTCGGTATCCAGCCCGATCGCCCCGAGACGGGCTTTGGCTACATCGAGCAAGGCGAGGCCTTGAGTGCCGGGTATCGCGTCAAACGCTTTGTCGAGAAACCCGACCTGGCCACGGCCCAGGCCTACCTCGACGGTGGCAAGCACCTGTGGAACGCCGGGATGTTCTGCTTCAAGGCCAGCACCCTGATCAACGAACTGACGACCTATGCTCCCGACGTCCTGGAAGCGGCCAGCGCTGCGCTGGCGCATAGCCAAAGCCTGCAGAATAAAACCTCGCGCCAGCGAGAGCTGGACGCCGATGCCTTCGGCAGCGCACCGGACATTTCCATCGACGTGGCACTGATGGAGAAATCCCAGCACGTGGCCGTGGTGCCTTGCGACATCGGCTGGAGCGACATCGGCTCCTGGGAAGCCCTGCGCCAACTCACCCCCAATGACGCCCAGGGCAACCAGGTCAATGGCGAAGCGATCCTGCACGACGTGCACAACTGCTACATCGACTCGCCCAAGCGTGTATTGGGCGCGGTGGGCGTGCGCGACCTGATCATCGTCGACACCCCCGACGCGCTGCTGATCGCAGACGCCCATCGCAGCCAGGATGTGCGCTACATCGTCGCCGAACTCAAGCGCCAGAACCACCCGGCGTACAGCTTGCACCGTACCGTGACGCGGCCGTGGGGCACCTATACCGTTCTGGAGGAAAGCCCCCGCTTCAAGATCAAGCGCATCGTGGTCAAGCCCCTGGCATCGTTGTCGTTGCAGATGCACCACCACCGCAGCGAGCACTGGGTGGTGGTCAGCGGCGCGGCACAGATCACCAATGGCGAGCGCGAGTTCTTGATCAACGCCAACGAGTCGACCTACATCCCGGCCGGGCACAAACACCGTTTGAGCAACCCGGGCATCATCGACCTGGTGATGATCGAGGTGCAGAGCGGCGAGTACCTGGGGGAGGACGATATCGTGCGCTTCGATGACATCTACGGGCGCGCGCCCCTCGACGTGAACAAATGATATGCGCACCGCATTGATCATCCCGACCCGCAACGCCTCCAGTCATTTGGCGCGCCTGTTGCCCGCCCTGACGATGCAAACCCTGCAACCGGACGAGATGCTGGTGGTGGACAGTGCCTCCAGCGATGACACCGCGGCGCGCTTTCAGGCGTTTGGCGCGCGGGTCGAGGTGATCGACGCCAGCACGTTCAACCATGGCGGCACGCGACGCTGGGCCAGTGAACAGGTGGACGGCGACGCATTGATCGTGATGACCCAGGACGCAATTCCCGCCGACCCGCAGACCTTCGCTAATCTGCTGCACGAGTTGCAGGAAGACCCGCTCAACGGCGTGGCCTACGGCCGCCAATTACCACACCCCGACGCCGGTGTGCTGGGCGCGCAGTCGCGGCACTTCAACTACCCGCCCCAGAGCCGCAGCAAGAGCCTGGCCGACGCGCCGGAACTGGGGATCAAGACCTGCTTCAGCTCCGACTCGTTTTCCGTGTACCGGCGCAGCGCCCTGGAGGCGGTCGGCGGCTTCCCTGTGGATGTGATCGGCAGCGAAGACGCGTTTGTGGCGGCACGCCTGCTGCTCGACGGTTACAAAGTGCACTACGCCGCCACGGCGCGGGTGTACCACTCCCACGACTACCGGCTGATGGATGAGTTTCACCGCTACTTCGACATCGGCGTGTTCTACGGTCGCGAGCCGTGGATCCGCGAGGCCTTCGGCGATGCCGGCGGTGAAGGTAAACGCTATGTACTGGCCGAGCTGGCGGCCTTGCGCAAGGCCGATGCCTTGCACCGCGTCCCCGAAGTCCTGGTGCGCAGTGCGTTCAAGTTGCTCGGTTATCGGCTGGGCCAACTGGAGCGCCGCCTCCCTGTCGCCCTCAAGCGGCGCATCAGCATGTTCCCCGGCTATTGGAGGTGAGCATCATGACCTACAGGAGGTTCCCCTTGATGAAACGCACCATGCTCGTCCTGGCCTTGATGGCCCTGGCCGCCTGCAACACTCCCGCGCGTATCGTGCCACCGGACGACCAGACCGTCGAAGACGGCAAGCGCGCCCTCGAGCAGCTCGCCCAATTGCCGCCGGCGGTGGAACGCATTCGCGTCGGCGACCAGTTGCGCATCGTGCGTGATGCCGGTGAGATGCCGACCCTGTCGGCGTTCAACGTCAGCACGATCTACGAGCTGACGCTGTACACGGTGCAGAACGACGGCAAGATCAACTACCCGTTCCTGGGGCCGATCCAGGTGGCGCGGCGTACGCCCGCCGAGGTGGCAGAGGAACTGACTGAACGCCTGGCGCCGGTGTACCGCGAGCCACGCGTGACAGTGAATATCAACCAGGCGCCGGGCAACTCGGTAATCGTCGGCGGCGCGGTGAACAACCCCACGGCGGTACAGATCGCCACGGCCAATACCCTGGAACAGGCGATTGTCGGTGCGGGCGGTGTCAGCCAGGCCGGCAACGCGAGCATGGTCGCGCTGCTGCGCGAAGACGCCCAAGGCGCCTACCACGCCTACTTCCTGGACTTCAGCCAGTTCCTCAAGACCGGCACCAGCGGGCGCAAACCCGTAGCCCTGCAACGCGGCGACGTGGTGTTCGTGCCCAAATCCAACGTCGGCGAACGCATCCAGGGAGTGGATACCTACATGAACCAACTGATCCCGTTCACCAAGTCCATTGGGGTTGGCTACAACTACACCCGAACCAGCAGCGGCAGTAACTGAAGGAGCGACATCCCATGATCGAGATCCGTTCTTTTCGTGACCTGCTGCGCCTGTTCTTCATCTTCCGGCGTGAGTTCAAACTGGCCGCGATTGCCGCGCTGGTGATCATCCTGCTGGGCGCTTTTTTACTGCCAGCCAAGTACGAATCCACCGCGCGCCTGCTGGTCAAGCCAGGACGTGACTCGACCCTGCCGATCGAGATCAGCAACCGCCAGGCGTTGGTGATGCCCAGCACCCAGCGCGACCCGATTGTCGACGAGGAACGCCTGCTGACCGGGCGCCCGATCGTGCGCGCGGTGGCCGAGCACTACCTGGAAGTGATCAACAACGCGCCACCGCCGGAGGGTTTCTGGAAGCGCACCAAGCATTACATCAAGGAGGGCGTGGGCGCGGTGTTCGATGGCCTGCGCGTGGTACTGGAAACCGTGGGTGTGATTGAAAAAACCACCGCGGTGGAACGCCTGGCCGCCGGCCTGGAAAAGAGCTTTGAGGTGAGCCACGCCGCCGGCTCCACGGTAATGGACATCACCTTTACCTGGGGCGACCCGCACATCGCCCAGGCGGTGGTCAAGGCTTGGGTCGAGACCTACATCAACGAGCGTACCCAGGCCCTGGGGCGCAAGAGCCTGTACACCTTCTATGAGGGCCAGGTGTCCACCAGCGCCGCCGAGATCAAGCGCTACAAGCAACAGATCCTTACGCATTTGAACCAGATCGGCGCGGCGAGCATCACCGACCGCCTGGAAGACTTGTCCGAACGCATCAACGTGCTGCGCGGCGAAGTGTTCAATACCACGCGCCTGATCGCTTCCTCCGACAGCGCCATCGCCAGCACCCGCGCTCAGCTCAAGACCCAGCCCAAGGAAGTGACCACGGTGCGCCAGATCGCACTGAACCCGCAGCAGCAGGATTTGCGTCGCCTGCTGAACCAGAAGCTGCTGGAACGGGCCGACATGATGCGCACCTACACGGATAACGCGCCGCCGGTCAAAGCCCTGGATGCCTCGATACGCGCGATGCAGGCCCAGGTCGCAGGCGAAAGCAACACGGTGCAAAGCTCGGAAAACCGTGCGCCCAACACCCTGGAAATCCACCTGCAGCGGGTGCTGCTGGATGAGTCGAGCAACAACCTGGCGTTGCGTACCCAGCTGGTGCAGCAACAGAAACACCTGGCAAACCTTGAAGGCCAGCGCAAGCAAGCCCTGGAGATCGAACCGGAACTGGCCCGCCTGGCCCGCGAGCTGAGTGCCACCGAACGCAACTATGCGCTGTACGTGGATAACCTGGAAAAATCGCGCATCGACCGTGAGTTGGACAACAGCCAGATCAGCAACATCGCGGTGATCGAAGAAGCCACCTTGAACCCCGGCCGCATCTTCCCGAAAACCCTGATGATGTTGGTGTTGGCGATCCCGTTCGCCATCGTCGTCGGCCTGCTGGTGATCTACCTGTGCTACCTGCTCGACCAGCGCATCCACGACGGCGGCCTGGTAGAACGCAAGTTCGGCCTGCCGCTATGGACCACCCTGCCGGAGCTGGACACCAGCACCGCGCAAAGCACCAACGCGTTCAATGCGAGCATCTACCGGCTGTACGGTTTGCTGCAACTGGAGCGCATCGCCGAACACGGCATGACCCTGGGGCTGACCTCGGCGCGCCACGGCGAGGGGGTGACGTTCGTGGTGGAGCAATTGCGCCGATTGCTGCAGGAAAACGGCATCAGCGTACGCGTCGGCGGCGTGGAGCCGGCGGCGCCTGGTGAGGTGGTGCTGCTGGATGCCTCGGCGCTGCTGGACAACCGCGACGCGTTCATCACGCTGCGGCGCGCGGACCTGATCGCGTTGGTGGTGGAAGCGCAGAAAAGCACGGTGCCGGTGGTGGAGCATGCGCTGTCGATCCTCAATACCGCATTCGGCAAAGTCGACGGCATCATCATCAACCGGCGTAAATTCGAAGTACCGGCCAAGGTGCTTCAAACCATCGCCAAGTACCAGGGGGCACTCTGATGCGCATCGCCCTGCTCGCACCTTTGCCGCCGGAAAAAAACGGGATCGCCGACTACGCGAACCATTTCAAGACGGCACTGGAGCAGTTGGGTGTGGAGGTGTTGACCCCGTTGAGCGGCGTGGCCGGCACTGGCGAAGCGATCCGGCAGGCCGTCGCCGCGTTCGACTGGCGCCGGGTGGACCTGGTCCACGCCGAATTGGGCGGTGGACGACTGGGCGAGTTCCTGGCCCTGCGCGCACTGCGCCGGGCCTACCCCCACCTGGCACTGACCGCCACCGTGCACGACCCGGAACGCCTGGTCTGGCGGCGTGAGCACCTGCCCTTCCCGCTCAACCTGCTGGCACGTTTGCCCAGCCCCTTGCCGCAGGCGGCCGTGGTGCTGGCAGACCCGTTGACCTTGCGCGAAGAACGCCAGGTTGCCCAGGGCCTGACCCGCCTGGTGACCCTGACCCGACTGGGCGCCGAGTGCCTGAGCCAACGCATGCAACTGCCGGCGGGTAAAGTGGCGGTGATCAACCATGCCAACCTGTCCATTGCCGCGGCCCCTTTGCCGCCGCTGGAGACACTGCGCCTGCTGTATTTCGGTTTTATCTACCGAGGCAAAGGTATTGAGGACTTGTTGCAGGCCTTGGCCGCCGTGTTCCAGCAAGCCCCCCAAAGGCGTGAGCGTATTCGCCTGACCCTGGCCGGTGGCACCGCCGCCGAAATGGCATTTGGCGCAGGCGGCAATTACCTGGAGCAACTGACCCGCCAGATCGCCGACCTCGGCCTGGCGGGAACCATCGACTGGCGACTGAACCTGCCGGCCAGCGAGATTGCCCAGACGATCCAGGCGCACCATGTGATGGTGCTGCCCTATCGCGAATCGAAAAAACTCGGGCTGCTGGGGCGCCAGCGTGGCACCAGTGGCGCGTTGTCCTGGGCGGCCGCCTGTGGGCGCGGCGCGATCACGTCGGATGCGCGGGCGTTTGCCGAAGAAGTCGCCAGCGGCAACGGGGCGATCTATCCCCAGGGCGATGTGGCCGCGCTGAGCGCGCAATTGTTGCGCCTGGCACACACGCCGTCGCTGGCTCGGGACTGGGCCGAACGCGCCGGGGAAATCGGCCGCGAGCGCCTGTGGCCGTTGACCGCGCAAAAGTTTGTACAGCTGTTCGATGAGGCCGTTGCAGGAGCCGACCATGGCGCGTAAACGTACCTGCCTTGCCACCCTGGCCGTGGTCGCCGCCCTGGGCCTGAGCGCGTTTTTGTGGGACCGCCAGGCCGACGCCGAGAGCCATGTGCTCAAGGGCAGCAAGGTGGTGGTGTGGAAGGACTTCCTGGGAGTGAACGCGCAGTTCCTGTGGTTTGCCCCTGAGCGTTACCAGAAGCAGATCGACCGCCTCAAGGCGCTCGGGCTGGAGTGGGTGCGCCTTGACCTGCATTGGGACCAACTGGAGCCGGCCGAGAACCAGTACCAGGTCGCGACGCTGGATCAACTGGTCGGCAAGCTGCAAGACAACCAACTCAAGTCGGTGTTCTACCTGGTCGGTTCGGCACCCTTCGCCACCACCGCGCCCGCCGGTGCGCCTTACCAGGACCAGTACCCGCCCAAAGACCCGAACGTATTCGCCAAACGCATGGCGCTGCTGGCCCAGCGTTACCCCAGCGTCGACGCCTGGCAGGTGTGGAACGAGCCGAACCTGCTGGGTTTCTGGCGCCCTGCGGCAGACCCGGCCGGCTACGCCACACTGCTTACCGCCACCGCCGCCGCGCTAAGGGCGGTCGACCCGAATAAACCGGTGGTGGCCGCCGGCATGGCGTTCTTCGGTGAAATGCCCAACGGCCAGAACCTGTTCAGCGCCCTCGGTGCCCTGGGCGTCGCAAGTTTGAACACGGTGATCGCCTATCACCCCTACACCCAATTGCCCGAGGGCAACGACCCCGCCAACCTGGACTTTATCGCCAAGACCCGCGCGCTCAACCAGGCCCTGCGAAACAGCGGCGTGCAAACCCTGTGGAGCACCGAATGGGGCTGGTCAACCTACACCGGGCCCAAAGACGCCCAGGACCTCGTTACCCTCCAAGGCCAAGCGGATTACGTGGTGCGCCGCCTGGCGCTGATGAGCGCGCTGGATTACGACCGAACCTTCCTGTTTACCTTGAGCGACCTCGACCCGCGCGCCAGCGTGCGCGATCAGTCTTATGGTTTGCTCGACATCGACGCCAACCCCAAGCCGGTCTACACCGCCTTGAAACAGTTCCTCGAGGTCAGCGGGCCAACGCTCACCCCCGGCGACCCGCCCACCACCGACGCATGGCCCGACGGTCTGTTCAGCATCGGCTGGACCCGCGCCGACGGGCGCAAGCTGTGGTTCTTCTGGTCGGCCCAGGGGGGTAACGCACACCTGCCAAACCTTGCCAGTGCAACCCTCTACGACCCGCTGCGCGGCACGCAAACCCCGGTGAGCGGCACCAATGGGCTGACCCTCCCGGTCAAGCCAAACCTGCAAATTCTGTTATGGGATTGAGGCCAGCCATGCGCATTTTATGGATCCTGCCCTACTCGCCCTGGCCCGCCACCAGCGGCGGCAAGACGCGCCAGTTCCACCTGTTGCTCAGCCTGGCGGCGCGCGGGCATCGGATCACCTTGCTGCTGCATGACAAGCACCCGGTGTCGCTGGCCGATCGCCAGGTGCTGGAAGCCTTCCTCGAACAACTGATCATCCTGCCGCGCCGCCCATTGCGCAGCGTGAAGACCCTGGTGGCCGGATTGTTGGCGCCCTACCCGTTGCTGGCGAGCGTGAATGGCCTGTCGGGAGCCTTGCAGGACACCTTCAGCCAATTGCTCAATGAACATTGGGACGTGGTGCAGATCGAGCACAGCTACAGCTTCCAGCCCTATGAAGAGGCGCTGGCGCGAAAGTCCCAACCCTTTGTACTGACCGAACACAATGTCGAATCGGCCCTGGGTGCGGCGACCTACGACCGCTTGCCGCGATGGGCGCTGCCGTTTATTCGCTACGACCAATGGCGCTACACCCGCTGGGAACGCCGGGTGATGCGCCAGGCAACGCAGGTAGTGGCGGTGACCGACAGCGATGCCCAGGTCCTGGAAAAAATCGCTGGCAAGCCGGTGCCCGTGGTGGTCAATGGCGTGGACTGCCAATACTTCGCCAGCGCCCGGCCCGACCCGTCGGCGCGTCGCGTGCTGTTCCTCGGCAACTATGAATACGCCCCCAATGTGGATGCGATTGAGTGGGCGCTGGATGAGATCCTGCCCAAGGTCTGGGAGCACTGCCCGGACGCGCGCATGAGCGTGTGTGGTTTCGGCATGCCCACACGCTGGCGCGAACGCTGGCAGGACCCGCGTATCGAATGGCAAGGCTTTGTGCCGAACCTGCTGGCCCTGCAATCGAGCTGTTCGGTGTTTCTCGCGCCGTTGCGTCATGGCGGCGGCTCCAAGCTCAAGGTGTTGGAGGCGCTCGCGGCCGGGTTGCCGTTGGCGAGCACCGATCAGGGCGTGTCGGGCCTCGATCTGGTAGAGGGGTTGGATTACCTCGGCGGGCAAAGCGCGACCAGCCTGGCGGATGCCGTGGTGCGCCTGCTGCAATTTCCCGGCGCTGCCGCGCCCATGGGGGAAGCCGGCCGCACCTACGTGCGCCGCGCCCATGACTGGAGCGTCGCCGCCAGCCAATTGGAAAAGGTGTACGCCACGCTGTCGCCGCTGAATCAAAAGGAGCCCGCATGCGCGTAGGCCTGGATTACCGCACCGTCGGCACCTCGCCGCAATCGGGCATCAGTCGCCAGGTGTATGCGCTGGAAAGCGCCCTGCGCACGCTGCCGGGTATCGAGCTGGAACGCTTTACCGTGGCGCCGCTGGGCGATCAAACCCGCTTGCAGGCCCACTGCCCCGACTGGGGCTGCGCCAAGACCGCGATGCACCAGCCGCACAATCGCCTGCGTTTCGAAGCCGGCTTTTTGCCCCGGGCATTACGTGAACAGCACATCGATGTGTACATCAGCACCTTCAATATGGGCCTGCCACTGCCGCCCAAGCCCAGGGGGTTGCGCACGGTGGTGCTGCTGCATGACCTGTTCCAGATCACCTTGGACAACTACCACGCCAACCGCTTGAAGGCGCTGATCTACAAGACCAGCGATCGCCTGTCGATTGCCTACGCAGTCCACAGCGCTGACCGGGTGTGGACACCGTCGCAGTACAGCACCGATGAAACCGTGCGGTTATTTCCCAACGCGGCGGGCAAGGTTCGTGTGCTGCCCAACCAGGTCGATGGCTTTACCGAACGGGCGGCGGACCTGGCCGCCCGCCAACTGCCCGAACGCTACTGGCTGCTGGTGGGCACCCGGGAACTGCGTAAGAACGTACCGTTCCTGGTGGACGCCTGGCTGCAGGCGCGCCGCCAATCCCCTGGCGTGCCTGAGCTGGTACTGGTGGGCAGCCTCGATCATTTGCCCGAGGCCCAGCGCAGCTTGCCGGGGGTTCGCGCCTTGAGCGGCGTGTCGGATGCCGAGTTGCAGGCGCTGTACCGCCAGGCGTCGCGCCTGTGGCAGCCGTCCTATGCCGAAGGCTTTGGCTTGCCGGTGATCGAAGCCCTGAGCGTCGGCACGCCGGTGGCCGTGGCCAGCGGTACCTCACTGGATGAAATCACCCCGCCGTCGGCGCCGCGTTTTTCGCCCACCGATGCACCGGCGCTGGTGCAGTTGATGGTGACGCTGGCCGAGCGGCCCGATGAAGAGCCACCCGAGCAGCGGCGTCAATGGGCTGCGCGCTTCAATCAGCATGCCTATCGCCAGCGCCTCGCCGAATTGATCGAGGAATTGACGTGAGGCTGAACCTGACCGGTCTCGTCGCCGTCCTCTTTGGCGTGCTGTTCGGCGCCCTGGCCCTGCTGTTGTCACCGGCCAAGGCCTTTCTCGCAGTGATCGGCCTGGCGGCGGCGGTGACCATCTTGCGTTTTCCGCTCTGGGGCCTGCTGCTGTTCGCCGCGATGGCAACCTTCATGCCGTACTCGACGGTCAACCTGGGCATTCGCACCACCGTCAGCGAGGCGATCCTGGCCCTGACCTGGGGCGCGGTGATGTGGCACGGGTTTCTGTCGCGCCTGCCCGCCCCCCCCGGTTTGGCGCGGCGGCCCACCGACCAGATGCTGCTGGGGCTGATGCTGTTCAGCGTGTTCCCGTTTATCGTCGGCCAGGTCATCACCCACGCCGATGCCAGCGGCCTGGCCAACTGGCTGCGTTGGCTGTTGAACCTGTCCGGGGTGTTCCTTGCCGCCAAATTGCTGGTGGACCAGAAGCAGCGTGAATCCCTGGTGATCGCCTTGCTGCTGGGCACCCTGGCGATGCTGGTGCTGTCGATTGCGGTGTTCGTGCGCACACGTTCGGGGGCGGGGATTGCGCCGCTCCTGGGGCTGTTCAACTACGCCAACTACGACATGTTGAAGTTCGGCCTGGAGGCCATGTCATCGCGCATGGGCTCGCCGTGGACTCACCCGAATGCCATCGGCGGGATCATGGCGTTGCTGCTGCCGTTGGCGTTCTGCTATGGCATGACTGAACAAGGCTGGAAACGCGCACTGGGCCTGGCTGTGGCGTGCCTCGGCGCGGCCGCGTTGCTGTTGGCCAGCAGTCGGGGGGCGATGGTCAGCCTGGCGTTGGTGCTGATGTGGATGGCCACGCGTCGCGTGCCGTATACCGGCCGCCTGTTGATGATCGGCGCGGCGCTGACGGTGGCGCTGGTGATGGCGTATCCGCCGTTGCAGGAGCGCCTGGCGACGATTTTCTCATCGGACAACGCCAGTACCGAAGTGCGTTTCGATGAATACCGCCTGTTCCCCCAGGCGGTTGCCGCGTACCCGCTGGGTATCGGCTTCAAGGTCGACCCACCGGTGCCGGGCACGCACCTGCTGGGGATCTCCAACCTGTGGCTGAACTACATCTACAAGATCGGCCTGGTGGGCATGTTGCTGTTTGTCGCCGTGACCGTGCGCTGGTGGCGCGAAGCTCGCCCGGAAAAAGGCCCGATCCGCCTGACCAAGGACAATGCGCTGTGGTTAGGCACCACCGCCGGGATTCTCTCAGCGCTGGTCAGCGGCTTGTTTGACCACTACTTCAGCTTTGCGGTGGTGATGGTGGCGTTGTTCTGGCTGATGGTGGGGATCAATGTGCTGGAGGCGCGCCGGTTGTTTCCGGCGCGCCTGCCGCCGCTCAAGGGCGTGGCTTATCGCAAGCCGCTGCTCGATGGCGTGCGTCCCTGATGCTCGGCTCTGCGGCGTGGCTGACCCTGGCGACCTTGCTCGGCCTGTGCCTGGGGTTCGCCCGCGAATGGTTGTTGGTGGCGGCCTGGGGCGCAGGGGAGCGCAGCGATGCGTTCCTGATCGCGCTGTTCTTGCCCGAGGCGTTGCGCATGTCGTTGGCCGGGGGCGTGTTAAGTGCCGCCGCACTGCCGCTGTACCTGGCGCGCAAGGCCGCTGAGCGGCTGGCTTGGCTGGCGGCATTGTTCCCAGCGCTGCTGCTGATTGCCCTGTGCACCAGCCTGCTGCTGACGCTGCTGGCGCCCTGGCTGGTGCAGGTACTGGGCCCGGGGTTGGCGGCGAGCGCCACGACGCTGGCTGGCAGTAACCTGCAGATTGTCGCCTGGTGCGTGCCTGGGCTGATGTTGCATGGGTTGTTCAGTATTCCGTTGCAGGCCAGCGAGCGCTTTGTGCTGGCGGGGCTGGGCTCGCTGCTGTTCAACCTGCCGCCGGTGATTTATCTAGCCCTGGCAGGCACCTCGACGCAGCCGCACACGCTGGCCCTGGCGTGCCTGGCGGGCAGCCTGTTGATGCCGTTGGCGCTGTTGCCCTCGGTGTGGCGCCAGGGCTGGCGACCGTGGCGCTGGCAGTTGTCGGTTGCACCGCTGCGGGAGTTGGGCCAGCGCATCGGGCCATTATTGCTGAGCAATGGTGCCAGCCAGGGCCTGGCGCTGATCGAGCGGCTGGTGGCGTCGCTGCTGGGCGAAGGCGCGGTGACGTGGGTCAACCTGGCACGCAAGCTGATGAACCTGCCGTTGATTGCGCTGATGAGCCTCAACCAGGTGCTGCTGGGCATGATGAGCCGGCGCCAGGGCGATGAGCGCCTGGCCCTGCTCAAGCGCGGCCTGGAAACCGCCAGCATGTTGACCCTGCCCGCTGGCGTCGGCCTGGTGGCCGCGGCGCCGAGTCTGGTGGCGTTGCTGTTGCCCAGGCAATCGGCCGACTCGCCGCTGCCCTGGTTGCTGGCATGGTTCGCCGCGCCGCTGGTGTTCGGGGCATGGAACGCCTTGCTTGCGCGGTATGCCTATGCCGCTGGCGATACGCGCCAGCCGCTGCGTTGCGAGGTGCTTGGCAGCCTGGTCAATGTGCTGTTGCTGGGTGCCCTGCCCTTTGTGTTCGGACTGGCGGGTATTCCGTTGGCGGCACTGGCCGGGGTGATCGGCACCGCGTTGTTGCTGATGCAGCGCCAGGGGTTGCTCGGCGCCTTGCCGTGGGTGCGACACGGGTTGCTCAGTACGCTGGTGATGGGGCTGGCGGCGCTGTGGCTGTTTCGGATTGACGGCGTGTGGCTGCAATTGGCGCTGGGCACCCTGGCCGGTGCCACAGTGTTGTTGGCCATGGGCCTGTGGCTCAAGCCGTGGCGCAAGGCATGACGCCAATTGTGGCGAGCACGCTTGCTCGAGGGTGCGAAGCGCTCCCAGGAATGTGGGGTTTATGAATAGGGGGTGGTCAGGTGAAACATCGTTGGATTCAAATGGATATCGCCAAGGGCATTGGCATCCTGATAATCGTCTACGCCCATGGCTGGTTCGTCGCCTCGTCCCCGGACCTGCTGTACCCGATCCTGGCGTCGTTCGTGCTGCCGCTGTTCTTCTTTTTGTCCGGGGTATTTTTCAAGCCGGAGCAAGCCTTCACGCAGATGGCGGTCCGCAAGGCGGACGGCCTGCTCAAGCCGTTTTTCTTCACCCTGCTGACCTACGTGATCGTGCGCGACCTGCTGCGTGGCCAACCACTGCTGCCGGATATCGGCGGTGTGCTGTATGCCTCGGTGGAGACTATCCCCTGGCAAGCGTTGTGGTTCCTGCCGCATTTCTGGGTGGCGATCCTGTTCAGTTGGGTCGTGCTGCGGCTGATCGAACGCCTGTCGCTGGCGGTGAGCTGCGTGCTGATGCTGGTGCCCTTGCTGATCGGCATCTGGATGTTGCCCTTCTTCTGGCAACTGCCAGTCACCGTCGGAGGGCAAACCTGGGTGCTGCCCGGCTTACCGTTCAGCCTCGATATCACCCTGATCAGCAGCACGTGTTTCATTTACGGTTACCTGCTGCGCGACAGGTTACGCAGGCATCAGGGCTCGCTGCTGACGCTGCTGATTTCGGTGGTGCTGTTCGCAGCGGTGTTCATCTATAGCCACGACACCATGGACCTGGCGCAACGGCGCTACGACCACTGGCTATGGACCAGCTTGCTGGCGGTGATTGGCGTCTACCTGTGCTGGGCATTGGCGCGGGCGCTGATGGTGTCGCCGTTGATCACCCGGGCGATGACCTACATCGGCCAGTCGACCCTGATCCTGTTGATCTTCCATGGGGAAATCCAGCACAAGACCTTCGACCTGATGGAGCGCCTGGGCCTGCCTGCATTTTTTGCGGCGTGCGTGGGGTTTGTGGTGGCGGTGGGGGCGCCGTTGCTGATTGGGGAAGTGATCAAGCGAGTGGCGTTCTTGCGGTTTTTCTACTTTCCGTTTGCCCTGCGCAAGGCGTAAAAAAACCCGTAGGCGCGAGCGCCCACAGGTTTTTTGGATCAGTCATCCAGTTGTTGCGGAGCAGGCTTGCTGCCGGGCTTGGCTGGCTTGGCTGGCTTGGTGCCCTTGGCCGGAGCGGGCGCCACAGGTTCGGGCTCTGCGACGGCAGCGGCTTCTTTTTCAGCCTGGGGCATCTGGTCGATGGCGCTGAAAAACGCCTTCAGGTCGAGGGTATCCGGTGGCACGGTCTTCTCGACTTTCTTCTCGCCGTCCTTGCCGATCAGGATCACTTTGGTGCCGCTGCCGGCACCCAGTTTGAGGGCACGGATCAGCGCATTGGTTTCAGGTGGAGTGAGCTTCTTGTTGTCCTTGGGATCCTTGGCGAACTTCTCCCCTTCGGCACCGATGCTGCCGAACTTGATGGTGTAGAACACCATGTTGCGCTCTTCAAACGACTGCTTGGTGGCAGGCTCGTCCAGTTGTCTCTTCAGGTCTGCCAAGGTGGCATTACCGGAATCAAGCTCCACCACCACCAGTGGCCGGGCTTTGCCCAAGTCCTGCTTGAGCGGGTTGATATCATCAGCAGCCAACAGCGGCCCCGTAAAAGCCATCAAGGTAGCCAGGGTCAGCGACCGGATGAGCATGCGCACCTCCTTTGAATTCCATGCAGGGTTCTTGAGTTTCATGTCTGCGACAGTCAAATTCAAGGATGATTCCTACGTCACTTTAAGAAAGCGTAGGTCAGGGCGCCCGCTACGCAAGGGTTTTGGCCTGTTCAATGCTCATTGTTTCCTTTGATTGCGGAAACATTACGAGACCTTCCACTCGGGCCAATGTCGCGCAAAGACAGGCGCGACAATGGGGTCGGCATCCACCCGCACGAGGGTCTGGGCAAAGCCTGGAGCCAGGGAGTTCAGGGCCTCCCGCGCCTCGTCCCAGCGCGACACCGCCGCCGCCATGATGCCCAGGGCATTCGGCGCCTGGTTCGGGGCAAACAACTGGCCCGCGAACTGATTGGCAAACACCACCCAGGCATGGTGCAGGTAGCGACGCGTGCCGCTGGTCAATTGTGCTTGTGCTGCCGGGTCCGCATCCCCCAGCCAACGCTGTGGGTAGTCGAGGATGCCGATGGCCGAGTAGCAATTGGCAGCGATGTATACCAGGCCCCTGATGATCTGGGCACGGTCGCCGCTGAGCAGGTGCGAGTCGGGATACTCCAGGCCCAGGTGGATCAGGATCGCCGCACTTTCGGTCAACACCTGGCCATCGGGCGTGACCAGGGTGGGGATCTGCTTGAGCGGGTTGATGCGCGCCAGGGCTTCGCTGCCCGCACCGTCCTGCCAGGAACTGGCGTCCACCCGTTGCCAGGGCACCGCGCAACGTTGCAGGGCGATTTCGATCATGCAGGAGCCCGACTCGTCTGTGCCATAGAGCGTGTACATAGGTGCTTCCTCCTTATCGCAGCAGCTTTGCCTGCAAGTTGGCCTTCACCTGCGACCATTCCGAATCAATGATGCTGAAGCGTACCGAGTTGCGCTTGCGACCGTCGGGCATGATGCGTTCGTGGCGCACGATGCCTTCCTGGACGGCGCCCAGGCGCAGAATCGCGGCTCGGGATTTTTCGTTGAGTTCGTCGGTGGTGAATTGCACGCGCACGCAATCGAGGACTTCGAAAGCGTAAGTCAGCAGCAAGAGCTTGGCTTCGGTGTTGATCGCGGTTTTTTGGGTGGACTGCGCCAGCCAGGTATGGCCGATTTCCAGCTTGCGATTGGCCCGGTCAACCTTCCAGAACCGCGTGCTGCCGACGATCCGGCCGGTGTCCCGGCGCACGACGGCAAATGGGATAACCGTGCCGGCATCACGTCCGGCCAAGGCCGTGTCGATGTATTGATCGACCGTGTGCGGGCCCGGTACATGGGTGACCTTGAGGTTCCACAGCTCGCCGTCGGCGGCTGCGTCGAGCAAGGCGGCCGCGTGTTCACGCTGCAGGGGCAAGAGCTCGACCGTGTGGCCGGTCAGGGTGATGTGGGTCATGGGGCGGCGCCGTCGGATGGTCGTCAGAGAACAAGAGTGCAGGCTCTCACCCGGACGAGGCAAGTGTTTTAGAACAGGCCCATTTGCCCACCGACCAGGGTGCTGAAATCATCATTCACGAACGGCAAAATAGCATCGGCCACCGGCTGTAACTGGCGGGTAACGTAGTGGTCGTAGTCGATCGGCGCCTGGCGCACTTCCAGTGGTTCGGGGCCATTGACGCTGATCACGTAGCTGATCCAGCCGCCGCGCTGGTATTGGCGTGGGCGGTTCAGGCGGTCGTTGTAGTCGTCGGCCAGGCGCGCAGCACGCACGTGAGGCGGAACGTTGCGTTCGTAGTCATCAAGCTGGCGGCGCAGGCGCTTGCGGTAGATGAGCAATTCGTCGAGCTCGCCGTTCAATGTGCGCCGCACGTAGTCGCGCACATAGTCCTGGTGGGGCTGGCGATGGAAGATGCGCTGGTAGAGTTCCTGCTGGAATTGCCGGGCCAGGGGCGACCAGTCGCTGCGCACGGTTTCGAGGCCCTTGTAGACCATCTCCTCGCTACCATCGGCGCGCACCACCAAGCCGGCGTAGCGCTTCTTGCTGCCCTCCTCCGCGCCACGGATGGTGGGCATCAGGAAGCGGGTGAAGTGGGTTTCGTACTGCAGTTCCAGGGCGCTTTGCAGGCCGAACGCATCGTGCAAATGCGTGCGCCACCATGCGTTGACGTGCTGCACCAGTGCCCGGCCGATGCGGCTGGCATCGGCCTGGGAATGAGCGCTGCCGAGCCAGACAAAGGTGGAGTCGGTGTCGCCGTAGATCACTTCATAGCCCTGGGCTTCGACCAGCGCGCGGGTCTGGCGCATGATCTGGTGGCCGCGCATCGTGATCGACGAGGCCAGCCGTGTATCGAAAAAGCGACAACTGCTGGAGCCGAGTACGCCATAGAAGGCGTTCATAATGATTTTCAGCGCCTGGGACAGCGGCGCATTGTGTTCACGCTTGGCCTCTTCGCGACCTTCGGAAACACGAGCAACGATGGACGGCAGGCAATGCCGGGTGCGGGAAAAGCGCGCACCGCGAAAGCCTTCCACGGACTCGCTGTCGTCCGGGTGCTTGAGGCCCTCGATCAGGCCCACCGGATCGATCAGGAAGCTGCGGATAATCGACGGATAGAGGCTTTTGTAATCGAGCACCAGTACCGATTCGTAGAGGCCGGGGCGCGAGTCCATGACAAAACCGCCGGGGCTGGCCTGGGGCGGCTTGTCGCCCAGGTTCGGCGCGACGAAACCCTGGCGGTGCATCAGCGGCAGGTACAAGTGCGTGAAGGCGGCCACCGAGCCACCGTTGCGATCGGCCGGCAACCCGGTGACGCTGGCGCGTTCGAGCAGGAACTTGAGCAGCTCGGTCTTCTCGAAAATCCGCGTGACCAGCTCGCAGTCCTTGAGGTTGTAGCGCGCCAGGGCGGGCTTGTCTTCGGCGAACATGCGGTTGATTTCGTCCATGCGCTGGTACGGCGTGGAGATGTCCTTGCCCTCGCCAAGCAGGGTTTGCGCGACGTTTTCCAGGCTGAAGGATTCAAAGCTCCAGGTAGCGGAGCGCAGGGCTTCGATACCATCGATGATCAAGCGCCCCGCCGCCGCGGCAAAATAGTGATTGCGGCTGCCATGTTCGCGCCAGGCCATGGGCTCGGCGCCACGGCCAAGCAGCAGCGGCACATTGAGGCGCTTGGCATGTTCGTGGAGCACGCGCAGGTCGAACTGCACCAGGTTCCAGCCGATGATGGCATCGGGATCATGGGTGGCGAGCCATTGATTGAGGCGTTCGAGCAATTGGGCGCGGGTCTCGCAGTAGTCGAGCTTGAAGTCGACTGCGTCGGTGTTGTTCGGTGGACCGAGCATGTACACCTGGCGTTCGCCGCAACCTTCGAGGGCGATGGAGTAGAGATCGCCCTGGGCCGTGGTCTCGATGTCGAGGGATACCAGCTTGAGCGAGGGGCGGTAGTCCGGCGCGGGTTTCATCTGCGCGTCGAGCAGCGTGCCGCTGGCATCCGGCGTGCCGCCGAACCACACCGGGGCGGTGATGAAGCGTTCCATCATGTAGCGCTCGGGGGGCCGTACATCGCCTTCGTAGACATCCACCCCGGCGGTGCGCAAGCGTTTTTCCAGATCCATCGCCTGACGATGCTGACGGGTGTACAGGCCCAGGACCGGGCGGTGATGGAAGTCGCACAGTTGCAACGGCCGCAACTCGATATCGCGCTCATCCTTGAGCAACCAATCCAGCGGCTTGCGGTGGGCCTCGGGAATGAACATCACCGAGGTTTGCACGGGGAGGCGGATAAACCGTGGCCCAAGGTCCGTGGCCAGCCAGAAGCTGACCTCCGTGCCCCCAGGGGTGTCGCGCCAATGCCGGGTCAGGACAAAACCCTGCTGTAAATCCACCGTACCGCACCTCAGGAATCGCTTTCAGGGCGTGATTCTACCTGTCATACGTCTAAACGCCGAACGTTTGCGGCGAACAACCGGTGATCAGAGGGTAGCCACGGTGTCGGCAGCCATTGACGTCTACAAGAAGCTGGAAACGGGCATCGCCCATGATGCCCGTTTGGGTCAAGCCTGCCGGGCTTGGCTGAGATAGTTTTCGATATTGCCCATCTGCTCATCCCATCCACGGGAGTTCATCTTGAAGGCTTTCTGACGGCGAGCCTCGGGAATGGCGTCGAAGCCCGACTCAACGACCCGCAGCAGAATGCCAGGCGCGCGGTCTTCAATCGTGAACTCCACCAGGGTGGGTGTCTCCTGGTCGTAGTCGACAGTCTTATCGACCGCGAACGGATGCCACCAGAAAGAGAACAACGTTTGCGGCAGGATGCGCTCGATCTTGGCTTTCCACACCACATGTTCGTAACCAGGATAGGTAATCGGTGCTTCGATGGTCTCCCCGGCAACAAAGGTCTTGCCCTTGAGGGCAATGCCAAACCAGCGACCGAATTGTTCGGCATCGGTCAGTGCCGCCCACACTTGTTTACGTGAAGCGTTCAGCAGGACTTTTCGTTCTATGCGATCTAATACATGCATAAGTCACCTCCTCCATTGACAGTAGGCGACATCGACCAATGCGCAAACTTCGGTTGTGCGCGATGATGATGACCCCATCCTTGACCCGGCCATAGGTTATGACTGACCCGTTGAATGGAAGTTGCTTCTGTAAAGGCGTGCGCTATCAAGTGGACAGCCTGGACATGCCCATCAGCCACTGCCACTGCGACAGCTGCCGCAAAGTGCACGCGGCTGCGTTCGTGGCCACAGCCGGCGTGATGCGCAAGCATTTTCGCTGGACGCAAGGTGAGGACCTGCTGTCGTCGTTTGAGTCTTCGCCGGGCAAGCACCGGCATTTCTGCTCGCGCTGCGGCTCACATCTGATCGCTGAACGTGAGTTTCAGCCGCATGTGATTGTGCGGGTGGCGACGCTGGATGATGATCCGGGCGTCAGGCCCACCTCGCACATCTGGACGGCCCATGATGTGCCGTGGCTGACTTATGAGGGCGTGGAACAGTGGGATGAGTGGAAGACCTGATTCGTCAGACGTGCGGGTCGCCCGGTGCCTTGCTCGGGGTCGCATATTGCGGCTTCAAGTGGCCTTCCTGGTCGAGTAGCCAGGCGTCCATGATCTGGCGCACTACAGGGCCTGCCACACGTCCGCCCGCCTCGCCGTTTTCGATCATCACCGAGATCACGATTTTCGGGTGTTCCGCTGGTGCGAAGCCGACGAACAAGGCGTTGTCGCGATGGCGCTCCAGGGTCTTGTTGCGGTTGTAGCGCTCCCCCTGCTTGATTGCCACTACCTGCGCGGTACCGCTCTTGCCAGCAATACGATATTGGGCGCCAAGCGCAGCAGCCCGGGCGATACCGCGCGGGTCGTGCATTACCAATTGCATACCGTGGTTGACCTGCTCCCAATCGCGCGGGTCCTTGAGGACCACGTTGGGCATGGGGTTCTCATCCACCGGCGGCACGCCATTGATGGTCTTGGCCAAGTGCGGTCGGTTCCACACACCTTTGTTGGCGATCAACGCGGTGGCTTGAGCCAGTTGCAGCGGCGTGACCTGCATATAGCCCTGACCGATTCCGAGGATCACGGTTTCACCCGGGAACCAGGGTTGGCGCCTTGTTGCACGCTTCCAGGCCTGGGATGGCATCAAGCCAGCGGACTCTTCGAACATGTCCAGTGAGACCTTCTGGCCAAGGCCGAATTCGGCCAGATAGTCGTGCAAGCGGTCGATCCCCAGCTTGTGGGCAAGGTCGTAGAAGTAGGTATCGTTGGAACGCATGATGGCCGCGTCCATGTCCACCCAGCCGTCGCCACTGTGGTTCCAGTTGCGGTATTTATGGTCAAAGTCCGGCAGTTGGTAGTAACCGGGGTCGAAGACGCGGGTTTGGGCTGTGACGACGCCACTGTCGAGACCGGCAATCGCCACTTCCGGCTTGATGGTTGAGCCTGGGGCATAGAGCCCGCGCAATACGCGGTTGAACAGTGGCCGGTCGATCGAGTCGTGCAGCGCGGCGTATTCCTTGAAGCTGATACCGGTAACGAACAGATTCGGGTCGAAGCTCGGTTTGCTGACCATGGCCAGTACTTCGCCGGTTTGCGGGTCAAGGGCGACCACCGAACCACGACGATCGCCCAGGGCTTCTTCAGCCGCTTCCTGGAGTTTGACGTCCAGGCTCAGGACGATGTTTTTGCCGGGGATCGGGTCCGTATGCTTCAGCACGCGCAATACCCGGCCCTGAGCATTGGTCTCGACTTCTTCATAGCCGACATGACCATGCAGTTCAGACTCGTAGAAGCGCTCGATGCCGGTTTTACCAATGGATTGCGTACCGCGGTACTCCACCGAATCCAGGGCCTTGGATTCTTTTTCGTTGATACGGCCGACATAGCCGATGGAGTGAGCGAAGTGCGCACCCAGCGGGTAGTGGCGAACGAACTGTGGCTCCACATCGACCCCGGGAAGCCGGAATTCATTCACCGCCAATACGGCTATCTGCTCTTCCGTCAACTCGTAAAACAGTGTGACAGGGACGAAGGGGTGGCGTGCTTGCTTGAGTGCCTTATCGAACACGGCACGGTCTTCGGCGGGCAGGTGCAGCAGGTTGACGATGGCGTCGAGTTCACCTTTGAGATCCGTGGTGCGCTCGCGGGTAATGGTCAGGTTGTAGCTGGGACGGTTGTCAGCCAGCACAACCCCGTTGCGGTCATAAATAAGGCCGCGGGTGGGCGTGATGGGCAGGACATGGACCCGGTTGTTTTCAGAAATCGTCGAGTGATAGTCGAACTGCACTACCTGCAGGAAATACATGCGCCCCACCAAGGCACAGGTGATGCCAATCACCAACAGCGCGCAGGCGAGCAGACGTTTGTTGACCAAACGGTTTTCTTTTTCGTGATCTTTAATCGGTATGGGTTCAGGCATTTCTACAGCATCTCGTTGAAGAAGGTCGACGCCGCGTCCTGCGGATGAAAAATCAATCCTTGTGAAAATGTGCTGCACCATACCAAAAATGAAGAAACACTTTGCATCGATTTCCCCAACGGCACTCTGGAAGAGTTGTTTTGTGTAGTTGAGTCAAAATTCAGATGGGTATCTATGCTCCAACAGCCAGGCGTCACTCGGGCCAACATGCCATCAGGATGGTGGGATGCCAACCCGAGGGTGTGCGTCAGCGTTGTCGTCCTGCATGAGCACGCTTGCGCCTGCGCTTTTCGACCGCCCAAAACAAAACCCCATCTGCTTTCGCAAATGGGGTTTCGGAATTTAATCTTGACGATGACCTACTCTCACATGGGGAAACCCCACACTACCATCGGCGATGCATCGTTTCACTACTGAGTTCGGGATGGGATCAGGTGGTTCCAATGCTCTATGGTCGTCAAGAAATTCGGGTACTGAGTCGTGGCCAGTTGGCCTCGCTTCAGCAAATTGGGTATGTGATAGCTTTCGGTGTTTTGTGCGTTTCGAACTTTCGGTTCGTTTCGTCTTCACACACCGCAATCTGGTGCCTTTTCAGGTCAGCAAATTGCTTGGGTGTTATATGGTCAAGCCTCACGGGCAATTAGTATTGGTTAGCTCAACGCCTCACAGCGCTTACACACCCAACCTATCAACGTCGTAGTCTTCGACGGCCCTTCAGGGGACTCAAGGTCCCAGTGAGATCTCATCTTGAGGCTAGTTTCCCGCTTAGATGCTTTCAGCGGTTATCTATTCCGAACATAGCTACCCGGCAATGCCACTGGCGTGACAACCGGAACACCAGAGGTTCGTCCACTCCGGTCCTCTCGTACTAGGAGCAGCCCCTCTCAAATCTCAAACGTCCACGGCAGATAGGGACCGAACTGTCTCACGACGTTCTAAACCCAGCTCGCGTACCACTTTAAATGGCGAACAGCCATACCCTTGGGACCGGCTTCAGCCCCAGGATGTGATGAGCCGACATCGAGGTGCCAAACACCGCCGTCGATATGAACTCTTGGGCGGTATCAGCCTGTTATCCCCGGAGTACCTTTTATCCGTTGAGCGATGGCCCTTCCATACAGAACCACCGGATCACTAAGACCTACTTTCGTACCTGCTCGACGTGTCTGTCTCGCAGTCAAGCGCGCTTTTGCCTTTATACTCTACGACCGATTTCCGACCGGTCTGAGCGCACCTTCGTACTCCTCCGTTACTCTTTAGGAGGAGACCGCCCCAGTCAAACTACCCACCATACACTGTCCTCGATCCGGATAACGGACCTGAGTTAGAACCTCAAAGTTGCCAGGGTGGTATTTCAAGGTTGGCTC
Organism: Pseudomonas gorinensis; assembly: GCF_042015035.1. Classification (NCBI taxonomy): domain Bacteria; kingdom Pseudomonadati; phylum Pseudomonadota; class Gammaproteobacteria; order Pseudomonadales; family Pseudomonadaceae; genus Pseudomonas; species Pseudomonas gorinensis. The sequence goes on along the minus strand of NZ_CP167125.1, from coordinate 2,549,035 downwards.
CACGCGAACTGGCGTCCACGCTTCAAAGCCTCCCACCTATCCTACACAAGCAAATTCAAAGTCCAGTGCAAAGCTATAGTAAAGGTTCACGGGGTCTTTCCGTCTAGCCGCGGATACACTGCATCTTCACAGCGATTTCAATTTCACTGAGTCTCGGGTGGAGACAGCGCCGCCATCGTTACGCCATTCGTGCAGGTCGGAACTTACCCGACAAGGAATTTCGCTACCTTAGGACCGTTATAGTTACGGCCGCCGTTTACCGGGGCTTCGATCAAGAGCTTCGCGTTAGCTAACCCCATCAATTAACCTTCCGGCACCGGGCAGGCGTCACACCCTATACGTCCACTTTCGTGTTTGCAGAGTGCTGTGTTTTTAATAAACAGTCGCAGCGGCCTGGTATCTTCGACCGGCATGGGCTTACGGAGCAAGTCCTTCACCCTCACCGGCGCACCTTCTCCCGAAGTTACGGTGCCATTTTGCCTAGTTCCTTCACCCGAGTTCTCTCAAGCGCCTTGGTATTCTCTACCCAACCACCTGTGTCGGTTTGGGGTACGGTTCCTGGTTACCTGAAGCTTAGAAGCTTTTCTTGGAAGCATGGCATCAACCACTTCGTCATCTAAAAGATAACTCGTCATCAGCTCTCGGCCTTAAGATCCCGGATTTACCTAAGATCTCAGCCTACCACCTTAAACTTGGACAACCAACGCCAAGCTGGCCTAGCCTTCTCCGTCCCTCCATCGCAATAACCAGAAGTACAGGAATATTAACCTGTTTTCCATCGACTACGCTTTTCAGCCTCGCCTTAGGGACCGACTAACCCTGCGTCGATTAACGTTGCGCAGGAAACCTTGGTCTTTCGGCGTGGGTGTTTTTCACACCCATTGTCGTTACTCATGTCAGCATTCGCACTTCTGATACCTCCAGCAAGCTTCTCAACTCACCTTCACAGGCTTACAGAACGCTCCTCTACCGCATCACTTACGTGATACCCGTAGCTTCGGTGTATGGTTTGAGCCCCGTTACATCTTCCGCGCAGGCCGACTCGACTAGTGAGCTATTACGCTTTCTTTAAAGGGTGGCTGCTTCTAAGCCAACCTCCTAGCTGTCTAAGCCTTCCCACATCGTTTCCCACTTAACCATAACTTTGGGACCTTAGCTGACGGTCTGGGTTGTTTCCCTTTTCACGACGGACGTTAGCACCCGCCGTGTGTCTCCCATGCTCGGCACTTGTAGGTATTCGGAGTTTGCATCGGTTTGGTAAGTCGGGATGACCCCCTAGCCGAAACAGTGCTCTACCCCCTACAGTGATACATGAGGCGCTACCTAAATAGCTTTCGAGGAGAACCAGCTATCTCCGAGCTTGATTAGCCTTTCACTCCGATCCACAGGTCATCCGCTAACTTTTCAACGGTAGTCGGTTCGGTCCTCCAGTTAGTGTTACCCAACCTTCAACCTGCCCATGGATAGATCGCCCGGTTTCGGGTCTATTCCCAGCGACTAGACGCCCTATTAAGACTCGCTTTCGCTACGCCTCCCCTATTCGGTTAAGCTCGCCACTGAAAATAAGTCGCTGACCCATTATACAAAAGGTACGCAGTCACCCAACAAAGTGGGCTCCCACTGCTTGTACGCATACGGTTTCAGGATCTATTTCACTCCCCTCTCCGGGGTTCTTTTCGCCTTTCCCTCACGGTACTAGTTCACTATCGGTCAGTCAGTAGTATTTAGCCTTGGAGGATGGTCCCCCCATATTCAGACAAAGTTTCTCGTGCTCCGTCCTACTCGATTTCATGACTAAGAGATTTTCGCGTACAGGGCTATCACCCACTATGGCCGCACTTTCCAGAGCGTTCCGCTAATCTCAAAGCCACTTAAGGGCTAGTCCCCGTTCGCTCGCCACTACTAAGGGAATCTCGGTTGATTTCTTTTCCTCAGGGTACTTAGATGTTTCAGTTCCCCTGGTTCGCCCCTTACACCTATGTATTCAGTGTAAGGTAACCATCTTATGATGGCTGGGTTCCCCCATTCAGACATCTCCGGATCAAAGTCTGTTTGCCGACTCCCCGAAGCTTTTCGCAGGCTACCACGTCTTTCATCGCCTCTGACTGCCAAGGCATCCACCGTATGCGCTTCTTCACTTGACCATATAACCCCAAGCAATCTGGTTATACTGTGAAGACGACATTCGCCGAAAATTCGAATTTCTCAATTAAGAGAACTCACAAATTTTACCTTAGCCTGATCCGTTACCAGTGAAAGTAACGTTCAGTCTATCTTTCTATCACATACCCAAATTTTTAAAGAACGATCTAATCAAAGACTAGAAATCAACATTCACCATCGCAGTGATGGAATGCTCATTTCTAAGCTTTCAACGTCTAGAAGCAGTAGTGGTGGAGCCAAACGGGATCGAACCGTTGACCTCCTGCGTGCAAGGCAGGCGCTCTCCCAGCTGAGCTATGGCCCCGTATTTCTACAGGCGTTTCCCACACAAAATTGGTGGGTCTGGGCAGATTCGAACTGCCGACCTCACCCTTATCAGGGGTGCGCTCTAACCAACTGAGCTACAGACCCAATTTCGGGCTGCTTCTTTATCGTCTTCTTCAATGAATCAAGCAATTCGTGTGGGAACTTATGGAGCAGCTGATGTCGTCGATTAAGGAGGTGATCCAGCCGCAGGTTCCCCTACGGCTACCTTGTTACGACTTCACCCCAGTCATGAATCACACCGTGGTAACCGTCCCCCCGAAGGTTAGACTAGCTACTTCTGGTGCAACCCACTCCCATGGTGTGACGGGCGGTGTGTACAAGGCCCGGGAACGTATTCACCGCGACATTCTGATTCGCGATTACTAGCGATTCCGACTTCACGCAGTCGAGTTGCAGACTGCGATCCGGACTACGATCGGTTTTGTGGGATTAGCTCCACCTCGCGGCTTGGCAACCCTCTGTACCGACCATTGTAGCACGTGTGTAGCCCAGGCCGTAAGGGCCATGATGACTTGACGTCATCCCCACCTTCCTCCGGTTTGTCACCGGCAGTCTCCTTAGAGTGCCCACCATAACGTGCTGGTAACTAAGGACAAGGGTTGCGCTCGTTACGGGACTTAACCCAACATCTCACGACACGAGCTGACGACAGCCATGCAGCACCTGTCTCAATGTTCCCGAAGGCACCAATCTATCTCTAGAAAGTTCATTGGATGTCAAGGCCTGGTAAGGTTCTTCGCGTTGCTTCGAATTAAACCACATGCTCCACCGCTTGTGCGGGCCCCCGTCAATTCATTTGAGTTTTAACCTTGCGGCCGTACTCCCCAGGCGGTCAACTTAATGCGTTAGCTGCGCCACTAAGAGCTCAAGGCTCCCAACGGCTAGTTGACATCGTTTACGGCGTGGACTACCAGGGTATCTAATCCTGTTTGCTCCCCACGCTTTCGCACCTCAGTGTCAGTATCAGTCCAGGTGGTCGCCTTCGCCACTGGTGTTCCTTCCTATATCTACGCATTTCACCGCTACACAGGAAATTCCACCACCCTCTACCATACTCTAGTCAGTCAGTTTTGAATGCAGTTCCCAGGTTGAGCCCGGGGATTTCACATCCAACTTAACTAACCACCTACGCGCGCTTTACGCCCAGTAATTCCGATTAACGCTTGCACCCTCTGTATTACCGCGGCTGCTGGCACAGAGTTAGCCGGTGCTTATTCTGTCGGTAACGTCAAAACAATCACGTATTAGGTAACTGCCCTTCCTCCCAACTTAAAGTGCTTTACAATCCGAAGACCTTCTTCACACACGCGGCATGGCTGGATCAGGCTTTCGCCCATTGTCCAATATTCCCCACTGCTGCCTCCCGTAGGAGTCTGGACCGTGTCTCAGTTCCAGTGTGACTGATCATCCTCTCAGACCAGTTACGGATCGTCGCCTTGGTGAGCCATTACCTCACCAACTAGCTAATCCGACCTAGGCTCATCTGATAGCGCAAGGCCCGAAGGTCCCCTGCTTTCTCCCGTAGGACGTATGCGGTATTAGCGTCCGTTTCCGAACGTTATCCCCCACTACCAGGCAGATTCCTAGGCATTACTCACCCGTCCGCCGCTCTCAAGAGAAGCAAGCTTCTCTCTACCGCTCGACTTGCATGTGTTAGGCCTGCCGCCAGCGTTCAATCTGAGCCATGATCAAACTCTTCAGTTCAAACATCTTTGGGTTTTTAAGAAACCCTAAACTTGGCTCAGCAATCGTTGGTTACATCTTTGATTTCTCGCGGAGTAACTTGTGATGCTGATAATCTTGTTGACTATCAGTCTGACTCCACAAGCACCCACACGAATTGCTTGATTCAGTTGTTAAAGAGCGGTTGGTTAAGATCTTTCGTCTCAACCGAGGCGCGCATTCTACAGCAGCCTCATTTGCTGTCAAGTGATTATTTTCAGAAGTTTTCAAAGTTTCCTTTGTAACTTCAACCACTTGCGCTTCCGATCTCTCGTTAGCGGGAGGCGAATTCTACAGCGTTACACGCTGCTGTCAACACCTCTTTTTCTCCGCTTTCGACCGAGAGGATCGAAACGTTAATAGAGCCAAACGACACTGCTCTACCAACTCCTTCTGGGCTTCGATGAACTGAAGCAGGTCGCTGTCGAATCTTGCGTAACTCTTTGTTTACCAAGGAGTTTTCCGTTTCGACTGCGCCGGAAGTGGGGCGAATTATAGACTTCCAGAATCTGCCGTCAACTCTTTATTTGGAATTTCTATCAAACCACCGAAAACACCTGACATTCCTTCTATATAGGACGTGTGGCAGCGATAGTTGGGCAATATATTGCTCATTACTCAACAGTTCAGCATCATAGCGACCTCTGCTTCTCTACTATGACCTTGGACGACACACCTCAATGACCACCCCACCCCGCAGCCTGGCCTCGGCATTGTTTCCAGTAGGCCTGCTGTTAATCGCCATGGCCTCCATACAGTCCGGCGCTTCGCTGGCCAAGAGCATGTTCCCTATCATCGGCGCACAAGGCACCACGACCCTGCGCCTGATTTTCGCCAGCGTGATCATGCTGCTTCTATTGCGCCCCTGGCGCGCAAAGCTGACGGCCAAGTCCCTGCGCACCGTAATCGTCTACGGAATGGCGCTGGGCGGCATGAACTTCCTCTTCTATATGTCCTTGCGCACCGTCCCCCTGGGCATTGCAGTAGCACTCGAATTTACGGGCCCCCTCGCCGTGGCTATCTATGCATCACGGCGAGCGATGGACTTCCTGTGGATTGCCCTCGCGATCATTGGCCTGCTCCTGCTGATCCCGATGGGGGAAGCCAGCAGTGGCATTGACTTGATCGGCGCGGGCTACGCATTGGGTGCGGGCGTCTGCTGGGCGCTGTATATCCTGTTTGGCCAAAAAGCCGGCAACGACAACGGCGTACAAACCGCCGCGCTGGGCGTCATGATTGCCGCCCTCTTCGTCGCACCGATTGGTATCGTCCATGCCGGTACTGCATTGCTGACACCCGCCCTGATCCCTATCGCCATTGGCGTCGCCATTCTGTCCACCGCCTTGCCCTATACCCTTGAAATGGTCGCACTGACCCGACTACCCGCCCGCACCTTCGGTACGTTGATGAGCATCGAGCCCGCGTTCGGCGCGCTTTCCGGCCTGTTTTTCCTGCATGAGCACTTATCCCTCGCCCAATGGCTGGCCATCACCTGCATCATCCTGGCCTCCGTAGGCGCCACATTGACCATGCGCAATGAATCCAAACCACTGGTGCCCGCCGACTAATCATCTTTCGAGGTAGCTCTGGTATTTGCCGCTCATTTAGGCCATGTTTAGTCGGTAAACCAATGTCATTCATGGAGAATTTCGACAAGGACAGCCCGAACGCTACAATCGAGAGCGAGTAAGGCCAGCTCCAGGCTTTTTTGCGGAGCGGCTATTAAGGATAGGAATGAAGCGAATTTTGATACTGTTCATGGTCGTGGCCATTGCTGGCTGTGCCGCGACCACCAAGACAGAAGTGAAGCGGGGCAAAAAAGGGCTGCATATCAACTGTTCGGGCCTGTCGTCCTCCTGGGACCAGTGCTACACCAGTGCCACCAATTCTTGCGGAGCCAAGGGCTACCGGGTTATCGCCAAATCCGGTGACAATTCCGAGGAGCCTGGGGACTACCCCTTCGGCCTCAACCCTGCTGGCTACACCAGCCGCAGCATGATCGTCATCTGTAAGTAGTCACCCGAGCAGTCCCCGACTACTCCGATCAAATTCCTGACACAAACCTGCCCTTTGCGATGCTGTGGCTACACTCCTGCTTGATCACCGAGCCAAAGGAGTTCCCATGACGCACAACAAGAAAATCGTTTTGGTAGTGGGTGCGGGCGATGCAACCGGCAGCGCCATTGCCAAACGCTTTGCCCGCGAGGGGTATGTGGCCTGCGTCACCCGTCGCAGCGCCGACAAACTGCAGCCGCTGGTGGACAGCATCCAGCTGGCGGGCGGCCAAGCCCATGGTTTTGCTTGCGATGCGCGCAAAGAAGAAGGCGTTATCGCACTGATCGAACAGATCGAAAGCGAACTGGGCCCTATCGAAGTCCTCGTCTTCAATATCGGCGCCAACGTCCCCTGCAGCATCCTGGAAGAAACGGCGCGCAAATACTTCAAGATCTGGGAGATGGCGTGTTTCTCCGGTTTCCTGAATGCCCGCGAAGTCGCCAAACGCATGGTTACGCGCAACCGCGGCACCATCCTGTTCACCGGCGCCACGGCAGGTCTGCGTGGAGCTGCAGGGTTTGCCGCGTTCGCCGGCGCCAAGCACGGAATTCGCGCCCTCGCCCAAAGTATGGCGAGGGAATTAGGCCCCCGAGGTATCCACGTCGCCCACGTGGTGGTGGACGGCGCTATCGATACCGCGTTCATTCGCGACAATTTTCCGCAGAAATATGCCCTCAAGGATCAGGACGGCATTCTCAACCCCGACCATATCGCCGATAACTATTGGTTCCTACATAGCCAGCCACGGGACGCCTGGACTTTCGAACTGGACCTGCGCCCCTGGAACGAGCCCTGGTAGTCACGCCTCCCATAACAATAAGCAGCGAGCAGCAACCATGAATAAGCCCCTGGAGTTCTTCTTCGACCTCGGCAGTCCCGCCACTTACCTGGCGTATACCCAACTCCCTGCCCTGTGCGCCGAAACCGGCGCACTGCTGGTGTATCGGCCAATACTATTAGGGGGCGTATTCAAGGCGACCGGCAACGCTTCCCCGATCACCGTCCCCGCCAAAGGTCGCTACCTGTTGGATGACCTGGCGCGATATGCCCGACGCTACAAGGTTGTGCTCAAGTTCAGCCCGCACTTCCCTATCAATACGCTGGTATTGATGAGGGCAGTTACCGGCATGCAAATGCACCAACCTGAACGCTTCCAGGCCTTCATCGACTGCCTGTTCCACGCCCTCTGGGTAGAAGGCCGTCATTTGGGAGACCCCGCCGTCGTGGCCACAGTCCTCACTGAGCAGGGTTTCGATCCGGAACAAATATTGGCCCTGTCCAACGATGAAGTCGTAAAAGCCGCCCTCAAGGACAACACCGAACGAGCCGTTCAACGCGGGGTGTTTGGTGCGCCCAGCCTGTTTGTAGGAGATCAGTTGTTTTTCGGCCAAGACCGTCTGGAGTTTGTACGGGAAGCCCTTGGCAACATTTCGATCGTCGACCGCCCTTGAACGTCCCCTTGCGAACCCGTCTTAGGCGGCAACGATTGAATGGGGGCTCGGCATTGCGCTGTCGCCCCCCTGAACCGCAACCGATCAAATAGCGGCAGTGCGGACCTGCAACCACTCCAGCGCGGCACCGCTTAGCAATGGGCTCAAACGCTCCCGCACCTCGGCGTGGTAGGCGTTGAACCACTGGCGCTCATCAGCCGTCAACAACGATGGCTCCAGGCAACGTGTATCGATGGGGCACAAGGTCAGGGTTTCGAACGAGAGGAACTCACCAAACTCGGTCTTGCCCGCTTCACGGTTCAATACCAGGTTCTCGATGCGCACGCCCCAACGGCCTGGGCGATATGTACCGGGCTCAATCGAGGTGATCATGCCAGGCTGCATCGCGGTTTGCGGTGCGGTCGCGGCCTGATAGGCGATCACCTGTGGGCCCTCATGCACATTGAGGAAATAGCCTACGCCGTGACCGGTACCGTGGCCGTAGTCCACGCCCTCAGCCCAGATCGGCGCCCGCGCGATCGAATCCAACAGCGGCGAGAGGATACCCTTGGGGAAATGCGCACGGGACAGGGCGATCACACCTTTGAGTACCCGGGTACAGTCGCGCTTCTGCTCCTCGCTCGGCGTACCGATGGGCACCATCCGCGTGATATCCGTCGTGCCGCCCAGGTACTGGCCGCCCGAGTCGATCAACAGCAGGCCATCACCTTCGATCAGCGCGTGCTCTTCTTCAGTGGCATGGTAATGCGGCATGGCGCCATTGGCGTTGAAGGCCGCAATAGTGTTGAAACTCAGTGAAACATAACCCGGGCGACGGGCGCGTGCAGCCGTTAAATGTTCGTCGATGGTCAGCTCGGTAATGCGTTCACGCCCCAGGGCGCTGTCGAGCCAGGCGAAGAATTCGCACAACGCCGCGCCATCCTGTTCCATGGCCTGGCGGATATGTTCAGCATCGGCCAAGCTCTTGCGAGACTTGGCCAGCGTGGTCGGGTTCAATCCTTCGACCAACTTGACCCCCGCATCGAGATGCTCAAGCAAACCGGCAGTCACACGTGCTGGATCAACCTGCAAACTGGCGCCCGGCGGCACAGCACGCAATGCATCAGCCACTTCGCTGTAATCGCGTAGCGTCACCCCATCCCGCGCCAACGTGGCACGCAACTCGGCATCGACCTTGCCCAGTGCCACGAACAAGGTGGCCTGCTGCTGATTGACCAGGGCAAAGGACACAAACACCGGGTTGAACGACACATCGCCGCCGCGCAGATTGAACAGCCACGCAATGTCGTCCAGCGTCGCAATGAAGTGCCAGTCGGCGCCCCGCTCTTTCAAGCTGCTGCGCAGTGCGGCAAGTTTCTCGCCACGGCTAACGGTGGCCTGGGGCGGCAGATGCGGGTAGATCGGTTGATTCGGCAACGGCGGCCGGTCTTGCCAGACCTCATTCAACAGGTCGATATCGGTACGCAAGCGCGCGCCACGCTCCGCCAGCTTGCTGCCCAGGGTTCGCGCCGAGGCCACGGCCATGACCGCACCGTCGACCGCCACCACACCGCCTTCCGGGGTTTGTTCGGCCAGCCATTCCAACGGACCGGGTTGGCCGGGTTGCAGTTTTACCAACTCGATACCGCTGCCCTTGAGCTCCTTGCTCGCCTGTTCCCAGTAACGGCTGTCAGCCCAGACACCGGCGAAGTCCGCGGTGACAATCAGTGTCCCGACCGAACCATGAAACCCCGACAACCACTGGCGACCCTGCCAGTAGCCGGGCAGGTATTCGGACAAGTGTGGGTCGGCCGACGGCACCAGCAGGGCGTGAATGCCCTCGCGGCTCATCAGTTCACGGGTATGCGCAAGGCGCTGGGGCACCGTTCCATGGGTCAAAGGCTGCGTACTCATTGTGTCTCCTGCTAACCACGAATAATTGTTATGTGCTGCAAATGGATAATCAGACCGCCCAGAACGCCGGTGCACTGGCAAGGGCGGCCTTGATCAATTGCACAGCCTGGTCGATATCCTGTTCGGTGGTAAACCGGCCCAGGCTCAGGCGAATGGTTCGAGCGGCGGAGCGTGCATCATGGCCCAGGGCCAGAAGGACGTGGGACGGTGCATTGCTGGCCGAGTTGCAGGCCGACGTCGCCGAAAAGGCGATACCGGCACTCAGGGCGGCAGAATTGAATTCGCCTTCGCCGAACGTCAGGCTGAGGGTGTGCGGAATACGCTGCGCCGGGCTGCCATTGAGGCGTACGCCTGCCACCGGTGCCAACTGATCCAGCAGGCGCTGGCGCAAAGCCACGATCCGGGCCTTCTCCTCCGCAAAAGACTCCGCCGCCAAGGCAAACGCCGCCCCCATGCCCGCGATTTGATGCGTCGCCAGGGTGCCGGAACGCAAACCGCCCTCATGGCCACCGCCATGAATCTGCGCAGATACCTTCTGCTGGGCCCGAGGCCCGACATACAACGCGCCGATGCCCTTGGGACCGTACAGCTTGTGGGCGGAAAATGACATCAGGTCCACCGGCCATTGCGTCAGGTCGATAGCCACCTTGCCCGCCCCTTGCGCCGCGTCCACATGCAGCAACGCACCCTGCGCCCGCACTCGCGCGCCAATCGCCGGAATGTCATTGAGGGTACCCAGTTCGTTGTTCACCAGCATCAGCGACACCAGGAAGGTGTCCTCACGCAAGGCTTCGCTGACCGCCTCGACACTGATCAAGCCATCGGCATCCGGCACCAGGTAGGTCACGGCCACCCCGGCGTCCTGCAACTGCCGCGCGGTATCCAGGGTTGCCTTGTGCTCGATCTGGCTGGTGATGATATGCCCGCCCGCCACGCCACGCGCCTGGGCCACGCCCTTGATCGCAAGGTTGTTGGATTCAGTGGCTCCGGAGGTCCAGACGATCTGTCCTGGCTCGGCGCCCACCAGCTCGGCCACCTGGCGACGTGCCTGTTCAACCGTTTGCCGGGCCGCTTGGCCGAACGCATGGGAACTGGACGCAGGGTTGCCAAAGTTGGCATTGAAGCCCAGGCACTCGACCATCACCTGGATGACCCGCTCATCCACCGGCGTGGTGGCGGCGTAGTCGAAATACAGCGGACGTTTATTCATGACGTTAAAGACTCGCAGAGCAGGTTCCCGAGAGCAGCGTCTCAGGGGCATCGACCGGAACAGAGGTGGTCAGGTTTACCTGGTCAAATGCCATTAGAAAAGGATGACTTTATGTAAATGTGCGTAGGAACGCTCCTGAAATTCAGCTTAACAGGCTGAAGTCGCTCCATGGCAAACAAAAAACCCGAGATTCCTTAAGGGAAACCTCGGGTTCTTCAGCACGGCGCAGCCACTCAACTGGGGCGCCCATGCAAGGTCACGCTGCGCTCGGCATTCATTTCACCCTGGCGATCAAAACCGAAGGGCTTCTGTGGCTGGCCGGTCAGTGCGGCGCGCTGCTGTTGGTATTCATCAAACGACAAGCCGCGACGGCTCAGCGCTTCCAGAGCCAATTGCTTGGTTTCTTCAGCGGTGTAAGGACGTGATTCCGGTGAGGGATGTGTCGCACAGCCGGTGAGGAAGGAAGCGACAAGTAATACGCAAACAGCGAGTGACTGGTTCATGGCGAAGGCTCTGCGAAGGAGGTGTAAGTCAATGAACACAGGCTACTCCCGCCCCCGCACAGTGAAAAATCATCGTCCGTGATAGTCGCTATCACCCGCCGCGACACCCTCGATAACCAGGCCAACATATTCTTTTACGATCTATTAATATGGAAATACGTTCATTTACGGAATAAAAACAACCCACTATAACTAGCTGCACGCCGGGCCCCAGTGTTCGCCAGGCAACTGTTGCGCAGGCAACAGTCATTCAACAATTCACCAGGCAGACAACAGCAACACTTTTCAGCAGTGAGCCTGTAACCCGCAGCCGGCAAGGCCTGCGCCCATTGGTACAGCTCTTGCTCAGCCCACGTACTTCACTCGCAATGAACCACTGTTGAAAAGGAACTGTTCATGACCCGTCCCCTGAATGTCGTTGCCCTCTCCGGCGGAACCTGGCGCCCGTCCCGTACCCTGGTGCTGACCCAAGCGGTACTCGCCGAACTGGCCAGCCTGCTGCCGATCCAGACCACCCTGATCGAACTGGGCGACATTGCCCGGCCACTGGGCGGCGCGCTGTCGCGCGATGAGCTGCCAGCAGAGATCGAAGCGCAACTGGTGACCATCGAGCAAGCCGACCTGCTGATCGTCGCCGCACCGGTCTATCGCGGCTCTTATCCCGGCCTGCTCAAGCACCTGTTCGACCTGGTCGGCCTCAACTCGCTGATCAACACGCCGGTATTGCTCGCAGCCACCGGCGGCAGCGATCGCCATGCACTGGTCCTCGATCACCAACTGCGGCCGTTATTCAGCTTCTTCCAGGCCTTGACCTTGCCGATTGGCGTGTATGCCACCGAAGCCGACTTCACCGACTACCAAATAACCAGCGAGCCCTTGAAGGGCCGTATTCGTCTTGCTGCAGAACGCGCGGCGCCCTTGTTTGCCGCGCACTCCACTTCTCTGCTGAAAATCGCTTAAGGATCTGTCATGGATGTTTTCTGGTTCCTGCCAACACATGGCGACGGTCATTACCTGGGCACAACCCAAGGTGCGCGGCCAGTCACCCTCAACTATCTGAAACAGGTCGCCCAAGCGGCTGACAGCCTTGGCTACTACGGCGTACTGATTCCAACCGGCCGCTCGTGCGAAGACTCCTGGGTCATCGCCTCGGCGTTGGTCCCCCTGACAGAACGCCTGCGCTACCTGGTGGCGATTCGCCCGGGCATCATCTCGCCCACGGTGTCGGCGCGCATGGCGGCGACCCTCGATCGCCTGTCCAATGGCCGCTTGCTGATCAACGTGGTGACTGGCGGTGACCCCGACGAAAACCGTGGCGACGGCAGCTTCCTCGATCACAGCGAGCGCTATGAAGTCAGCGACGAATTCCTCAAGATCTGGCGCCGTGTGTTGCAGGGCGAATCGGTGGACTTTGAGGGTAAGCACCTGCGCGTACAGAATGCCAAGGCGCTTTACCCGCCCGTGCAGAAGCCGTACCCACCGCTGTATTTCGGCGGTTCTTCGGACGCCGCCCATGACCTCGCCGCCGAACAGGTGGACGTGTACCTGACCTGGGGTGAACCCCCAGCCGCCGTCGCGGAAAAACTCGCGGATGTGCGTGAACGGGCCGCGCGTCATGGCCGCACCGTGAAGTTCGGCATCCGCCTGCATGTGATCGTGCGCGAGACCGAAGAAGACGCCTGGAAAGCCGCCGACAAACTGATCGAGCACATCAGCGACGACACCATCGCCGCGGCACAAAAATCGTTTTCGCGCTTTGACTCCGAAGGTCAGCGCCGCATGGCCGCCCTGCACGACGGGCGCCGCGACAACCTGGAAATCGCCCCCAACCTGTGGGCCGGTGTCGGCCTGGTACGCGGTGGTGCCGGCACCGCGCTGGTGGGCAACCCGCAGCAAGTGGCCGAGCGCATCAAGGAATACGCAGACCTGGGCATCGAGAGCTTTATCTTCTCCGGCTACCCGCACCTGGAAGAGGCGTATCGCTTTGCCGAGTTGGTGTTCCCGTTATTGCCGGAACCTTATGCCAGCCTGGCCGGGCGCGGCATCACCAACCTGACGGGGCCGTTCGGCGAAATGATCGCCAACGATGTACTGCCCGCCAAGCCCTGAGATCAATGAAGCCTGCCTTAGGTGGGAGGCGGCTTGCCCCCGATTGCGGCGGGTCAGCCCCGTAACTGGCAACTGACACACCGCTATCGGGGCAAGCCCGCTCCCACCTTTGGCCTTCATTGCCAAATAGACATTGAGGAACACCGCGTGACAGCCAAACCCCACAGCGTCCTGCCCTCCCCTTTGCAGACCGCCAAGTTGCTGGCCGCCGATTTCGCCCTCACCGCCGTCGAACGCGACGAACGCGGTGGCACGCCGAAAACCGAACGGGATGCCCTGCGCCAAAGCGGCCTGCTGGCCCTGAGTATTCCCACCCAATACGGTGGCCTCGGCGCACGTTGGAGTGACACCCTGGGCATCGTGCGCGAGTTCGCCAAGGTCGACAGCTCAATCGCCCATGTCTTCGGCTTCCACCACCTGATGCTCGCCACCGTGCGCCTGTTTTCGCGCCAGGACCAATGGCAACCCTGGTTCGAACAGACCGCGCGCCAGAACTGGTTCTGGGGCAACGCCCTCAACCCGCTGGACACACGCACGGTAGTCAAGGATTTCGGCGGCTGGCGCGAATTTTCCGGCAAGAAGAGCTTCTGCTCCGGCGCCAGCGATTCAGAAATGCTCATCGCCTCGGCCGTGGATGAAAGCGCTGGCGGCAAGTTGCTGATCGCCGCCATCCCCAGCGGGCGCAGCGGCATCACCCTGCACAACGACTGGAACAATATCGGCCAGCGCCAGACCGACAGCGGCAGCGCCAGCTTCGAACGGGTACGCGTGGAGGAATCGGAACTGCTGCTCGACCCCGGCCCGCTGAGCACACCCTTCGCCTGTCTGCGCCCACTGATCGCCCAGCTGACCTTTACCCATATGTTCCTCGGGATTGCCGAAGGGGCCTTCGAAGAAGCACGCCATTACACCCTGACCGAAACCCGTTCGTGGCACAAATCCAGCGCCGAGGACGTGCGCCAGGACCCTTACGTGCTGCACCACTACGGTGAGTTCTGGGTGGCCCTGGAAGGTGTGCGCCTGCTGGTGGAACGCGCCGCCGAATTGCTCGACCGCGCCTGGGCCAAAGGCCCCGGCCTCAGCGAAAACGAACGCGGCCAACTGGCCATCGCGATCGCCACCGCCAAGGTTGCCGCCAGCCGCCAAGGCCTGGAGCTGTGCAGCCGCCTGTTTGAAGTCACCGGCGCGCGGTCCACCCATGCTTCGCTGCGCCTGGACCGCCACTGGCGCAACCTGCGCACGCAAACCCTGCACGACCCCGTGGACTACAAACTCCACGAACTCGGGGACTGGGCATTGAACCAATCCCTGCCGACTCCCACGTTCTATTCCTAAGAGAGGTGCCCATGCAGCTTTTAACCCTACCGCCCTCGCCCGCCCTCGCGACCTCGATCCGCGCCACAGCCCAGGTCTTCGAAGACCCGAAATCCCAGGCGCTGCTCGACCATATCCAGCAAGTGGCGCCCAGCGAAGCCAGCGTGCTGATCATCGGCGAGACCGGCACCGGTAAAGAGCTGGTGGCGCGCCATATTCATAACCTCAGCGCACGACGCAACCGGCCGTTCGTGGCGGTGAACTGCGGGGCTTTCTCTGAATCCCTGGTGGAGGCCGAATTGTTCGGCCATGAAAAAGGCGCCTTTACCGGTGCCCTCAGCGCCAAGGCCGGCTGGTTCGAAGAGGCTGACGGCGGCACCTTGTTCCTCGATGAAATCGGCGATTTGCCGATGGCGATCCAGGTCAAATTGTTGCGGGTATTGCAGGAACGGGAAGTGGTGCGCCTCGGTTCGCGCAAAAGCATTCCCATTGATGTGCGTGTGCTCGCCGCGACCAACGTGCAACTGGAAAAAGCCATCAATGCCGGGCATTTCCGCGAAGACCTCTACTACCGGCTCGATGTGGTCAGCCTGGAACTCAGCCCGCTGCGCGAGCGGCCCGGCGATATCCTGCCGCTGACCCGTCATTTTATCGAAGCCTATAGCCAGCGCCTGGGCTATGGCCCGATCACCATCAGCCGCGAAGCCGAGCACAAACTCAAAAGCTACAGCTGGCCGGGCAACATCCGCGAACTGGAAAACGTGATCCACCACACTCTGCTGATCTGCCGCAATGGCGTGATCGAACGCGACGACCTGCGCCTGTCGAACATGCGTATCGAGCGTCAGGACGACAGCCAGCACAACACCGACAACAGTGCCGAAGCCTTGCTCGAACGGGCCTTTCAAAAACTGTTCGAAGAACAGGCCGGCGCCCTGCATGAAAAGGTCGAAGACGCGTTACTACGCGCCGCCTACCGGTTCAGCCATTACAACCAGGTCCATACCGCCAACCTGCTGGGTCTGAGCCGCAACGTCACACGCACGCGCCTGATCAAGATCGGCGAGTTGGCGGTAAACAAGCGCCGCCCCGGCGAAAACGTGCAAGGCGAGCGCATGCTGCACCTATCCATTTAGGCGACAGTGCAACGCGTTGTCATGGCTGCGCTCGAAACTGCGCAGCACCTGGAACGAACCGAAGGTCACGGCCGTGGCCTGGTGGGCGCGAATCAATGTCCAGAAATCTTCCTCTCCATGCTCGAAACACTTGAAGGCCGCCTCGCCGTCTTCACGCGAGCGCCATTGCAGGTAATTGAGCACCCGTCGTCCGTCATCGCTGACTTGCACACTCGCATTGATAAAGCCGCCATGGCCCTGGGCCAGACGTTCGCTCTGAATAGTCAGGGCTGCCACCAGGGCAGATTGTTGCCGGGGTTCGATCTGAAACTCGATCAATTGAGTGAAGCTGCGATTTTTCTCTGATACCTGCATGAACACTCCCCTTTCTCTGTAGGCAGAATCTTGCGATTCGATGCCACGCAGGGTAAAACCTCTAGTTAAGTCAAGGTCAAGCGCTTCTCTGGAGTTTTTCATGCTCAACAAGGAACTCACCGTCGGCCAATTGGCCGCGCGCAGTGGCGTTGCGGTCACGGCGCTGCACTTCTATGAATCCAAAGGGTTGATCAAGAGCAACCGTAACGCTGGCAACCAGCGCCGTTACCCACGGGATGTATTGCGGCGCGTGGTGGTGATCAAGATCGCCCAGCGCTTGGGCATTCCCCTGGCGACGATTGGCCAGGCATTACAGACGCTGCCGGATGGTCGTACGCCGACCACTGAGGATTGGGAGCGTTTGTCGGCGCTGTGGCGAGAGGATCTGGATGAGCGCATCAACAAGTTGATACTGCTGCGCGACAAGCTCAGTGGTTGTATTGGCTGCGGGTGTTTGTCGCTGCAAGCGTGCCCGCTGCGTAATCAGGCTGACCAGCTCGGTGAACATGGGCCTGGGGCCCAGCTGTTGGAACCCACGCCGCAATCCTGAGTTGGGAATGCGCCCCCCCTTTGATCGCCATGGGTTTTAGAAACCCGGTGCGATATCACTTTCGTCACGCGTCAGGATGAACTGGCGCAGTTCACCGCGATTGAACGCCTTGCCGCCACGGCATGCACAGGTCGCCGATGCTGTCCGGCCGACACCTCGTCGGCTGCCTGCAAGCCACGATCGGCGTGGCCTATAGTGAAAAGGCCGTCCCTCCACAACCACAATCAAGGAGAACGATATGAGCGTTAAGCCTATTCCCGAGGGCTACCACAGCGTCACGCCTTATATGGGCATCGACAAAGCGAGTGATGCCATCGATTTCTACAAAAAAGCCTTTGGCGCCACACAGGTCATGCGCCTGGATATGCCCGATGGCAAAGTCGGCCATGCCGAGCTGCGCATTGGCGACTCGGCGATCATGCTGGGCTCACCCTGCGAGGAAATGGCCCTGCGTAATCCGGGCGAGCACACCAGTGTCGGTTTGCACCTGTATGTGAACGATGTGGACGCGCAATTCAAGCAAGCCGTGGCGGCAGGCGCCACCGTAGTGTCCGAACCGAAGGACCAGTTTTATGGCGACCGGTCGGCGAGCGTGAAGGATCCGTTCGGTCACCTGTGGTTCCTGGCCACGCGCAAGGAGGATTTGACCGAAGCACAGATCCGCGAACGTGCCATGGACATGTTCAAGCAAGGCTGAAGTCTATGAGGCGATACAACTTGCTCCTGATAACGGTGGATCAGTTGACATTTAATTGACTGATGTACGGCCATCGGGAGCAAACCTCCTCTTATAAAACAAAATAACTTATTGATTATTAAGAATTAAAATCCTCCCTTAAACGACCGAATTTTTGTGGCAAGCGGGCTTGTTGTGGCGAGCGGGCTTGCCCTAATGCCATTCAGTTAAGCGTACATCGCCTTCTGTAGGAGCGAGCTTGCTCGCGAAAAACGTCAACGATAACGCGTGTTTCCTGAATGAACGCGGCGCCTGTAAGTTCTTCGCGAGCAAGCTCGCTCCTACAAAAAAGCCTTAACTGAACGGCATTAGGGCTTGCCCCGCGTTGGGCAGCGCAGCGGCCCCAAAACCAACCTCTGCGGAATATCTGGTATGCCGCATTCGTCCTTCATTGGGGCCGCTTCGCAGCCCAACGCGGGGCAAGCCCGCTCGCCACAACAAGCCCGCTCGCCACAGGGGTTCCAGTTTGCTGCGCGACAGCGCTAAGTCGGATATTGAGCGGGACCTCCCACATTTGTTTGGCCGTGGGTCAGTTAAGCCACGGGTTGGCTTGCAGGTGGCCGCGTTCGAATGCCTTGATCGCTTCGCTGCACTGCAAGGTGCTGCCAACTGCTTCCAGGCCCAGCAGCAATGGCGCCTGGGTGATGGCTTGGAACATGTTTCGTGTTCGATGGAGGCGATAAAGCGCCCTGAATGTGAACCTGAAACATTTTCTTTCATATCCCGCTTAGGGATTTCTCATTCTCATCCGTCTTAACTTAGATACAGCCTGTCGCGTCAGCAAAAGCTACGACCGGCCTTTTCCGGGCCTTCAATGCCCCCTCCGATCAAGACCCTCATTCACATGTCGAAGAAGTCACGCTCAAAACTCTGGTTTCTTGTACACAGCTGGCTCGCATTGCCCATCTGGTTCTTTGTACTGATCGTCTGCGTCACCGGCACCCTGGCGGTGGTCAGCCAGGAGATCGTCTGGCTGGCCAACCCGGATATCCGCGCCAGCCAGCCGTCGGACGACGCCGAACTGCTGAGTTACGACCAGGTGATCGCCGCCATCCAGCGTGACGCGCCCGAGGTGATCGTGCAGTCGATCAGCCGCCCGGATGAGTCGCACTTTGCCCTGAGTGTCAACCTCAGCTACCCCGACGGGCGTTCCGTCGAGGTCTACGTCAACCCGTACACCGGGGTCATCCAAGGGATCAGCCCGGCCTTCAACTTCCAGCAATTTACCCGCGCCCTGCACGGCTGGTGGTTGGTGCCGTTCACCAATGGCTACAGCTGGGGCTGGTACCTGGTGTCGGCGCTCGGTATTCCGCTGCTGGCGTCGCTGGTCACCGGGCTGGTGGTGTACAAGCGGTTCTGGAAGGGCTTCCTGCGCCCGACCCTGCGTATCCGCCACGGTGCGCGGATCTTCTGGGGTGATTTCCATCGCTTGAGCGGTATCTGGTCGATCTGGTTCATTGCGGTGATCTCCATCACCGGTATCTGGTTCTTGATCCGGGCGATCCTGGGGGACAACCAGATTTCGATTTCCACTGAACCGGTGATCCCGGTGATTGCCCGCGAGAAGGTGCCGCTGTCTGCACCCGGTGTACCGGCCCCCATGATTCCGGTGGACGAGGCGATCAAGATCGCCACCCAGCGTATTCCCGGCCTGGAGGCGAGTTTCGTCAGCCTGCCTCTCAATGCCTACAGCCACCTGCAGATCGGCGGGCGCGGCTGGTACCCGCTGATGTACCAGACCGCGCAGATCAACCCCTATGACGGGGAAATCGCCGCCGCGCACTTGTTGTCCGACCGCTCGAAGCTGGAGTTCGTCACCGAATCCATGCGCCCGCTGCACACCGGCGACTTTGGCGGGCTGTGGATCAAGCTGATCTGGGCGTTCTTCGGCCTGATCATGAGCATGATGGTGCTGAGCGGCCTGCTGATCTGGACCAAGCGCACCGCCCTGGCCACCCTCAATGCCCTCAAGCGCGAAGCCAAGACCCAACGTGCGCCGGCGTCTATCCCGGCCATGCCAGCCGAAACCTCGGAGGCCAACCCATGAGCAAGCCCGCTGCCGCGACCCCGCCTTCACCGCTGCGGGCCTTTTGGCTGAAATGGCGTTTCCACATCAACGTCCTGCTGTTACTGGTGCCCCTGGGCTTTATGCCCAAGTACTTTGCCGATGCCGCGCTGTTTCGTGGCGACACCGGCCTTGGCGAACGGGTGGTCGGTGACGTGCAGGTCGGGCCATGGAGCCTGAAGCTCGCCGAATTCCGCAACGAAGGCCCGCGCCCGGACCCGGCCGGCCCGATGAAGTCCTTCAATGCCGCCCTGTGCGCGACCTGCGCCGAGCAGGTCAAGGCCACCTACCTGCGTATCGGCAAGCCGCGCAGCCTGCGGGCCGCCGGGGTGATCTTCTTCGGCACGCCCTACCGCATGGGCGCCGCCTTGCCCATCCCTGAGCGCACGCCGGTCGACGCCGAACTGTGGGTCACCATGGAAGGCTGGGACGGCACGATGCACCAGGGTTCCGTTCCTTTGAGCCAGGCCTCGCCTGCAACCATTGCCTGGCTGAACAAGCAAGGAGTTAAACCATGACTTTGATGCGCCTGACCCGCGCCTGTGGCGTTCTGTTGCTGAGCGCCGGCTTCAGCACGGTTGCACTGGCCCACAACCCGATGTGCGAATGCAAGGAAATCCCCGGTGAGCAGATCCAGTGTACCGGCGGTTTTTCCGACGGCAGTGGCGCCCCCGGCGTGACCCTGGACGTGATCGGCTACGACGAGACCATCCTGCTGCCCGGCAAGCTCGGCCAGGACTCGACCCTGACCTTCAAGAAGCCCGCGGCCGAGTTCTATGTGCTGTTTGATGCGGGCCCCGGCCACGTGGTGGAAATCGACCAAGCGGATATCCAGCCTCAATGAGTACCACACAGGTTGTACGCCCCGCCGGTGCCGGCCATGAAACCCTCTACGTCCTGCTGCTGTGCCTGATCATCCTCGCGGTGGCCGGCACGGTGGTGGCCCTGCACGGTGAAACCCAGGTGGTGGCCGCCGTGTCCAGCCATCAACTGGATGCCCGCCGTGACCTGAGCGCCGCCGAACAAGGCATCTACGCCGACCTGCGGGTAACGCTGGATGAAATCCACGTGCTGCAACAAGAGCAAAGCGCCCTGCCTGGCCCCGAACAACTGGCCGAAGAAGGCTTTGCGCCGTTTGCCCGCGACGCCAGTTCGGTCAGTCGTGGCGACCATCGCTGGCAGTTGCTGGCGAATACGGCCTACCTGGGACTGAGCCAGGCGCCGACCACCAGTGGCTCGCTGCTGATGCGCGTGCACGGCGCCGAGCCGGACATCTGGCTCAACCGCCGCGCAGACCTCGCCGCCCCTTCCGACCTCACTGACCAGGCGCTGATCGCAGCCGGCTGGCAGCAGGTGGTCGCGCAATTCGATGCCGGCGTCACCCGCCAGCACCGTCACTGAACGAGAAGATCGATTGCCCATGTCTATTTCATCTCCCCTGTTACGCCTGTTGCTGGTTGGCCTGTTCAGCCT
This sequence comes from Pseudomonas gorinensis, assembly GCF_042015035.1. Classification (NCBI taxonomy): domain Bacteria; kingdom Pseudomonadati; phylum Pseudomonadota; class Gammaproteobacteria; order Pseudomonadales; family Pseudomonadaceae; genus Pseudomonas; species Pseudomonas gorinensis. The sequence continues at coordinate 2,527,974 of NZ_CP167125.1, read as the reverse complement.
GATGCTCGCGCCCCTCGCTAACGCCGAGGCCGCCAAACGCCTGCGGATCGGCATCACCCTGCACCCTTACTACAGCTACGTGGCGAATATCGTCGGCGACAAGGCCGAGGTGGTGCCGCTGATTCCGGCCGGTTTCAACCCCCATGCCTACGAGCCGCGCGCCGAAGACATCAAGCGCATCGGCACCCTGGATGTGATCGTGCTCAATGGCGTCGGCCATGACGATTTCGCCGACCGCATGATTGCCACCAGCGAGCGCCCGGCTATCCCGGTGATCGAGGCCAACGCCAACGTGCCGTTGCTGGCCGCCACCGGCAATGCGGCGCGCGGTGCCGGCAAGGTGGTCAACCCGCACACCTTCCTGTCGATCAGTGCCTCGATTGCCCAGGTCAACAACATCGCCCGCGAGCTGGGCAAGCTCGACCCGGACAACGCCAAGACCTACACCCAGAACGCCCGTGCCTACGGCAAACGCCTACGCCAGATGCGCGCCGACGCCCTGGCCAAGCTGACCCGCGCGCCCAACCCGGACCTGCGTGTCGCCACCGTGCACGCGGCCTACGACTACCTGCTGCGCGAGTTCGGCCTGGAAATCACCGCGGTGGTCGAACCGGCCCACGGGATCGAACCCAGCCCCAGCCAGTTGAAGAAAACCATCGATGAACTGCGGGCGCTGGACGTGAAGGTGATCTTCTCGGAAATGGATTTCCCGTCCACCTATGTCGACACCATCCAACGCGAATCCGGGGTCAAGCTCTACCCGCTTTCGCATATTTCCTACGGTGAATACAGCGCTGAGAAGTACGAAGTGGAAATGACCGGCAACCTCAACACCGTGGTACGGGCGATCCAGGAGTCGGGGGCATGACGGTGGCGGAACACCTGAAAGTGGCCAGCGTCGGGCCAACGATCGACTTCGACCAGGTGACGCTGACCCTCGGCCGCACGGCGATTCTCGATCGCGTGAGTTTCCAGGTGCAGCCGGGCAGCATCCACGCACTGGTAGGCCCCAACGGCGGCGGTAAAAGCTCGCTGATCAAGACCCTGCTGGGGCAGACGCCGCATCAGGGCCACTTGAGCCTGCAATGGCCAACGGTGCCCGGCACCATCGGTTATGTGCCCCAGGCCCTGGAATTCGACCGGGGCTTGCCGATGACCGTGGATGATTTCATGGCTGCCATGTGCCAGCGGCGCCCGGCGTTCCTTGGGTTGTCGAAGCATTACGCCGGCCCCATCGGCGAGGCGCTGGAACGGGTCGGCATGCAAGACAAGCGCAAGCGCCGCATGGGTGCGCTGTCCGGCGGTGAGCGTCAGCGCGTGCTGCTGGCCCAGGGGCTGATTCCGGCCCCGCACTTGCTGGTGCTGGACGAACCGATGTCGGCCCTCGATGAAGCCGGTATCCAAGTGTTCGAACGGCTGCTGAGCGACTGGCGCCTGGCCGGGATCACCGTGCTGTGGATCGAGCACGACCTGGAGGCCGTGGGTCGCCTGGCCGACCGCGTCACCGGGTTGAACCGCCGTGTGCTGTTCGACGCCACGCCAAAGGAGGCACTGACCCCGGATCGCCTGCTGACCCTGTTCTCTACCCACCCTCGGAGCCCGGCGCAATGAGTTATGAAGCGTTTCGCTTGATGGTCCAGGGCTGGGCCTCTTCCGGTTACCTGCCGGAAGCCCTGGCCTATGGTTTTGTGGTCAACGCGTTGCTCGCTGGCCTGCTGATCGGCCCGGTGCTGGGCGGCCTGGGCACGCTGGTGGTGGTCAAGCGCTTTGCGTTTTTCTCCGAAGCGGTCGGCCATGCGGCGCTGACCGGCGTTGCGGTGGGCATCCTGCTCGGAGAACCCTATACCGGACCGTACGGCAGCCTGTTTGGCTACTGCCTGTTGTTCGGCATCCTGCTCAACTACCTGCGCAACCGCACCGGCCTGGCGCCGGATACGTTGATCGGGGTGTTCCTGTCGGTGTCCCTGGCGTTGGGCGCGAGCCTGCTGCTGATCCTGGCAGGCAAGATCAACGTGCATATCCTGGAGAACGTGCTGTTTGGCTCGGTACTGACGGTCAACGGCAATGACCTGCTGGTACTGGCAGTCGTAGGTTCGCTGGTAATGGCCCTGGCGCTGCCGCTGTACAACCGCATCATGCTCGCCAGCTTCAACCCGCAATTGGCCGCGGTACGCGGTGTGGCGGTGAAGACTCTGGACTACCTGTTCGTGATCCTGGTGACCCTGATCACCGTGGCGGCAGTCAAGGTCATCGGCGCGATTCTGGTCGGTGCGCTGCTGGTGATCCCGGCCGCGGCGGCCCGCCTGTTGAGCCAATCGCTCAAGGGATTCTTCTGGATCTCAGTGGTGATCGCCACCCTCAGCACCCTCTGCGGGATCCTGCTGCCCATCATCTTCGACCTGCCGATCCCCTCCGGCGCCGCGATCATCCTCGTGGCCGGTATCGCCTTCGCCTGTGCCGCCATTGCGCGCGGCACCGTGCCCAGTCTCAAAGGGAACCTTGGATAATGCGCGCGTTCTTCACCCCCCTGGCCCTGGCCATCGCCTGCTTGATCACCCCGCCGCTGATGGCCGCCGACGTCGCCAGGCCGGCCATGCACGCGGCCAAACCCATCAAGGTCCTGGCCTCGCTGCCCATCACCTATGGCTTGGCAGCGGTGCTGCTCAAGGGCACCGACGTGCAGTTGGAACGTGCCGCCCCGGCCAACCTGCCAGGCTCGCGCCAGGTGTCCTACTTCACCGGCCGTGGCGCACCGGCGCTCAATACGCTGGCCCAGGACGCCGACGCCGCCATCGGCCTGCGCTCGCTGTGGGCCGATGATCCGCTCTACCCCGTGGCCCGGCGCAGCAATATCCGTATTGTCGAAGTGGACGCCGCACGCCCGGTGGACGGCGGCTTGCCGGGGATCGCCGTGCAACCGGGCGTCACCGACGGCTTGAACAGCCAACCCTGGCAATCGAGCAATAACATGGGGCGCATGGCCGACGTAATGGCCGCCGACCTCAGCCGCCTGGCCCCCGCCGCCAAGCCAAAGATCGACGCCAACCTCGCCGCCCTCAAGCAACGCCTGCTCAAGCTCACTGCCGACAGCGAAGCGCGACTGGCCCAGGCGGACAACCTGAGCGTGGTGAGCTTGAGCGATCACTTTGGGTATCTGATCAGCAGTTTGAATCTGGAACTGCTCAGCACCGATGCCCGGCCCGATGCGGATTGGGCGCCTGAGGCATTACAAAAACTCAGTGCCGAGCTGAAGGAAAACGACGTGGCCGTGGTGCTGCATCATCGTCAGCCGAGTGACGCCGTGAACGCCGCCGTCACGGCAGGCGGCTCGAAGTTGCTGGTGTTGAACGTCGACGGCGCGGACCCGGTATCGGAGTTGGAAACCAATGTGGATCAAGTGATCAAGGCACTCACAAAGCACTCACTGTAGGAGCGAGATTGCTCGCGAAAGACGTCAACGCTAACGCGGACAGCCTGATCCACCTCGGCGCCCTCAGGTTTTTCGCGAGCGAGCTCGCTCCTACAGGAAACTCCCGATCACACCACATCCACGCCGACATGAATCGCATCATGCCGCCAGAACTCCAGGTCGCAGTCGATCAAGCGCTGGTGCTGGTCATAGTTGACCCGGGCAATCCGCAGGCCCGGGCTGCCCACCGACACGCGCAACGCCGCGGCGGCTTCCACCGGCAATGAGGTTGGCACAATCTCGAAACGCACCCGCCCGTAGTGCAGGTCGTACTTGCGCGCATACAACTCGGTCATCGACTGATTCAGGTCGCACTCCAGAATCCCCGGGAAATAGTGCGGGTTCAGGTAGTGCTCCACATACAACACCAGCCGCCCATCGATCCGTCGGCTCCGGCAAATCTGGATCACGCTGGACAAGGCCGGCAGCTGCAACCACGCACACACTGCCGCCGACGCCGGTTGCAGCCGCGCGCTGATGACCTCGGTCGACGCCACGCGTCCCTGGTCATTGACCATGGCGTGAAAGTGGCTGCGCTGCATCAGGTTGTAGGCCAGCCGGGGGGGCGAGACAAACCAGCCACGACGCTCCTCGCGATAGATCTGCCCCTGGGCCTCCAGTTGTAACAAGGCTTCCCGCACGGTAATTCGAGTGGTACCAAACAACTCGCTGAGTTTGCGCTCGGCGGGCAGTTTGCTTGCAGGCGGCAACAAACCGTGGTCGATCTGCTCTTGCAGCGCCAGGCCGATGGATGTCACCGCCTTGATTGCCTCATCACGCATCAACGTTACCTATCTGGACTAGACCAGCACCGTTCAGGTGCATAAACCGCGCGTTATTTGGGCTTCTGTTGTTACGTGCCAGCCTAGGCATTACAGATGACCGACAGATGACAGTCCGCATCGTGCCTCCTGCGCCACCCTGCAATACATCGGCCAAGTCCAGAGTCTGCGGGCACTTGAGCATGGTCTACGCTAAGTCTGCACTGTGCGACATCAGCGCTTTAAAAACGACATCGACATGAAACTGTCATCCATCGAGCCTAGATTGGCTCAGGTATTGCTGACCTAGACCAACACCACCGCTAACGTTCGTATAAAACGCCGCGTTGAAAACGCCCAAAGGAGCTTCGGATGAAACAGCTTTTCCTGGCATCACTGTTAGGCTCGACCATTGCCATGTGCACCGCTGCCATGGCCGCTGATACCGATTTAAAAACCCTTGAAGCCGCCGCGAAAGCGGAAGGCGCCGTCAACAGCGTCGGCATGCCCGATGACTGGGCCAACTGGAAAGGCACCTGGGAAGACCTGGCCAAGACCTACGGCCTCAAGCACATCGACACGGATATGAGCTCGGCCCAGGAAATCGCCAAGTTCAAGGCCGAAAAAGACAACGCCAGCGCCGATATCGGCGACGTGGGCGCGGCCTTCGGCCCGATCGCGGTGAAACAGGAAGTCACCCAGCCGTACAAACCGTCCACCTGGGCCCAGGTGCCGGATTGGGCGAAAGACAAAGACGGTCACTGGGCCCTGGCCTACACCGGCACCATCGCCTTTATCGTGAACAAGAAGTTGCTGCACGGGTCTGAAATCCCCACCAGCTGGGCCGACCTGCAGACCGGCAAATACAAGGTCTCCATCGGTGACGTAAGCACCGCGGCACAAGCCGCCAACGGCGTGCTGGCCGCCGCCATCGCCAATAAAGGCGACGAGAAGAACATCGCCCCTGGCCTGCAATTCTTCACCAAGATCGCCCAGCAAGGCCGCCTGTCACTGTCCAACCCGACCATCGCCACCATGGAAAAAGGCGAAGTCGAAGTGGGTGTGGTCTGGGACTTCAACGGCCTGAGCTACAAGGCCAAGATGGCCAACCCGGCTGACTACGTGGTGCTGATCCCATCGGACGGCTCAGTGAAATCCGGCTACACCACCATCATCAACAAATACGCCAAGCACCCGAACGCCGCCAAGCTGACCCGCGAATACATCTTCAGCGATGCCGGCCAACTCAACCTGGCGCGTGGCAACGCACGTCCGATCCGTGCCGAAACCGACCTGAAACTACCGGCCGACATCGCCAAGAACCTGATCCCGGGCGAGCAGTACACCAAGGCCAACCCGCAGCCGATCAAGGATGCCGATGCCTGGGAAGCGACTTCCAAGAAATTGCCGCAGTTGTGGAATGAGCAGGTCATCGTAGAAATGAAGTAAGGGTTTATCCCACATTGGAGCTCCAGTGGAGATCCAATGTGGGAGGGGGCTTGCCCCCGATGACGGTGGATCAGCTAACCAATCCGTTGAATGGCACACCGCTATCGGGGGCAAGCCCCCTCCCACACTTTTGACCTCGTTCCTCCAGGGAAATTGAGTCAAGTCTATTGCCGCGGAGCGTTCTCCCCCATGAAGCACACTGTCATCCTTGTCGTGCTCGACGGCCTCAACTTTGAGGTTGCGAGGCACGCCATGGGGCACTTGCAGGCCTATGTCGGCGCAGGACGCGCAGCCCTCTACAAGCTGGAATGTGAACTGCCTGCCCTGTCCCGTCCGCTGTATGAATGCATCCTCACCGGCGTGCCACCGATCCAGAGCGGCATCGTGCACAACAACGTTTCACGCCTGTCCAACCAGCGCAGCATCTTTCACTACGCCACCGACGCCGGTCTCACCACGGCGGCAGCGGCCTATCACTGGGTCAGCGAGTTGTATAACCGCACGCCCTTTATCGCCGCCCGTGACCGTCATACCGACGACAAGGCGCTGGCGATCCAGCACGGGCATTTCTACTGGAATGACCATTACCCGGATTCACACCTGTTTGCCGACGCCGAGAGCCTGCGGCTCAAGCACGCGCCGCACCTCCTGGTGGTGCACCCGATGAACATCGACGACGCCGGCCACAAGCACGGCCTCGACACACCGCAGTACCGCAACAGCGCACGCGCGGCCGACATCATCCTGGCCGACTACCTGCAAGCCTGGCTCGATGCCGGTTACCAGGTGCTGGTGACCGCCGACCACGGCATGAACAACGACCGTTCCCACAATGGCCTGCTGCCGGAAGAACGCGAAGTGCCGCTGTTCGTCATCGGCGATGCCTTCAGCCTGGACGCCGGCGCCGCACCGAAACAGACCGAGCTGTGCGGCACCGTCTGCGAACTGCTGGGCGTCCCCCACGACAAACCGGTATGCCGGGAGCTGCTTAAATGAACGCTATGACCCGCGGCAAATGGCTGGCGTTGCTATGCCTGGTGCCATTCGCACTGTTTTTCATCGTGTTCGAGATTGCCCCACTGGTGTGGGTGCTGATCAACAGCCTGCAAACGGAAGAGTCCGGCTGGGGCGTGGACAACTTCACGCGCATCTTCAGTTCGAAGTTCTACCGGCAAGCGATCCAGTTCAGCCTGGAGATCAGCTTCTACTCCAGCATCTTCGGGATCATCATCGCCACCCTGGGCAGTTACTCCCTGCGCCGCGTCGATTCGCCGCTGCGTAACTTCGTCACCGCCTTCGCCAACATGACCAGCAACTTCGCCGGCGTGCCCTTGGCGTTTGCCTTCATCATCCTGCTGGGGTTCAACGGCAGCATCACCTTGATGCTCAAGCAGGCCGGGCTTATCCAGGACTTCAACCTGTATTCCAAGACCGGGTTGATCATCCTCTACACCTACTTCCAGATCCCCCTCGGCGTGCTGCTGCTCTACCCGGCGTTTGATGCGCTGCGCGAAGACTGGCGTGAGTCGGCGGCGTTGCTGGGCGCAAATGGCTGGCAGTTCTGGCGGCATATCGGCTTGCCGGTATTGGCGCCAGCGCTGCTCGGCACGTTCGTGATCCTGCTGGCCAACGCCCTGGGTGCCTATGCCACCGTCTATGCCTTGACCACCGGTAACTTCAACGTGCTGCCGATCCGCATCGCGGGCCTGGTGTCCGGCGACGTGTCACTCGACCCGAACCTGGCCAGTGCCCTGGCCGTCGTGCTGGTGGCACTGATGACCGTGGTCACGGTAGTCCATCAACTGCTGCTCAAGAGGAGCTACCATGTCTCGCGCTGAAGCCGGCCCTGCCGCCCTCTACCATCGCGTAGTGGTGTACCTGTTGTTCGCGATCCTGGTATTGCCGCTGATCGGCACCTTCGTCTATTCCATCGCCAGCAGTTGGTCGGCCACCATCCTGCCCGCCGGCTTCACGGTGAAATGGTATGTGCAGCTGTGGAGTGACCCGCGCTTCCTGATGGCCTTCGGGCAATCCTTGCTGGTATGCGTGGGTGCGCTGATCCTGTCGGTGGTGTTGATTTTGCCGTTGCTGTTTGTGGTGCACTACCACTTCCCCCGGCTCGATGCGCTGATGAATATCCTGATCCTGCTGCCCTTCGCGGTGCCGCCGGTGGTGTCGTCGGTGGGCCTGCTGCAACTGTATGGTTCCGGCCCATTCGCGATGGTGGGCACGCCGTGGATTCTGATCGGCTGCTACTTCACCGTGGCCTTGCCGTTCATGTACCGCGCGATCACCAACAACCTGCAAGCCATCAACCTGCGCGACCTGATGGACGCCTCGCAACTGCTCGGCGCCAGCACCTGGCAGGCGGCGATCCTGGTGGTGCTGCCGAACCTGCGCAAAGGCTTGATGGTCGCCCTGCTGCTGTCGTTCTCGTTCCTGTTCGGTGAGTTCGTGTTCGCCAATATCCTCGTGGGGACACGCTACGAGACCCTGCAGGTGTACCTCAACAACATGCGCAACAGCAGCGGCCACTTCACCAGTGCCGTCGTGATTTCCTATTTCTTCTTTGTGCTGGTGCTGACCTGGGCCGCCAATATCTTGAACAAGGACAAAAGCCAATGAGCTTCGTGAGCGTCCAACACCTGCAAAAAGGCTACGCCGGCACTCCGGTGTTCAGCGACATCAACTGCGAGATCGCCAAGGGCGAGTTCGTCACCCTGCTTGGCCCGTCCGGCTGCGGCAAATCCACCCTGCTGCGTTGCATCGCCGGCCTGACCTCGGTGGACAGCGGCCAGATTCTCCTCGACGGCCAGGACATCGTACCGCTGAGCCCGCAGAAGCGGCAGATCGGCATGGTGTTCCAGAGCTATGCGCTGTTCCCCAACATGACCGTGGAACAGAACGTCGCCTTCGGCCTGCGCATGCAGAAAGTCAATGCCGACGACAGCCACAAGCGCGTGCAGGAAGTACTGCAACTGGTGGAACTCAAGGACCTGGCCGGACGTTATCCGCACCAGATGTCCGGCGGCCAGTGCCAGCGCGTGGCCCTGGCCCGCTCGCTGGTCACGCGCCCGCGCCTGTTGCTGCTCGATGAGCCGCTGTCGGCACTGGATGCACGCATTCGCAAGCACCTGCGCGAACAGATCCGTCAGATCCAGCGCGAACTGGGGCTGACCACGATTTTCGTGACCCATGACCAGGAGGAAGCGCTGACCATGTCCGACCGCATCTTCCTGATGAACCAGGGCAAGATCGTGCAAAGCGGCGACGCCGAAACCCTCTACACCGCACCCGTGGACGTATTTGCCGCCGGGTTTATCGGCAACTACAACCTGCTCGATGCCGACAAGGCCAGCCAACTGCTGCAACGCCCGATCAGTGGGCGTATCGCGATTCGCCCCGAAGCCATCGAACTGAGCCGCAGCGGCGAACTCGACGCCTTGGTGCGCAGCCATAGCCTGCTGGGTAACGTGATCCGTTACCGCATCGAAGCCCGTGGCGTGGAACTGGTGGTGGACGTGCTCAACCGCTCGGCGGACGACCTGCACCCGGACGGCCAGCGCCTGGCACTTTCCATCGACCCCAGTGCGCTGTGTGAAGTAGCCTGAGCAACAATGATTGACTGAGAGAGCATGACGGATGGCATTGGTAATTTTTGATTTGGACGACACGCTGATCCACGGTGACTGCGCCACCTTGTGGAGCGAGCAGATGGGCCGCCTCGGCTGGGTCGACCCGGAGTCGTTCATGCGCAAGAACAACGAACTGATGGACGCCTACAGCCGGGGCGAGCTGGCCATGGAAGACTTCATGGACTTCAGCCTGGAGCCGATGATTGGCCGCACGCCGGAGGAAATCGAGCATCTGGTCGAACCGTGGGTCGAAGATGTGATCGAGCCGCTGATCTACAGCGACGCCACCAAAACCATCGCCCGCCACCGGGCGAACGGCGACCGAGTCCTGGTGATCTCCGCATCGGGCACCCACCTGGTCACGCCCATTGCGGCGCGTATCGGTATCGATGAGGTGCTCGGGATCGATCTGGACGTCGGCCATGGCGCGTACAGCGGCCGTACCGTCGGTGTGCTGACCTACCGCGAAGGCAAGATCACGCGTTTGCTGGATTGGTTGGAACGGGAAGGAGAAACCCTGGAAGGGGCGTACTTTTATTCGGATTCGCGCAATGATCTGCCGTTGCTGCTGAAAGTCGATCACCCGCAGGTGGTGAACCCGGATCGGGTGCTGCGCGAGCACGCCGAGAAGGCCGGCTGGCCGATCCACCACTGGGTCTGATTCGACCGAGATCCAAATGTGGGAGGGGCGGTGCGACGATTCGACTTGCTCCCGATGGCGGTGTGCCAGATGAAGAATTCTTCACTGACCCACCGCCATCGGGAGCGAGCCTCCACCCACCTTGACCCTATTTCAATCCCGGATCAGGTCAGGCTTTCGTCAATCACCAACACCAACTTCCCGGCAATCTGGTTGGTCGCCAACTCGGCAAACGCCGCCTCGGCATCCTTGATCGGAAACGTCTTGGCCAACTGCGGGCTCAAGCGCCCTTCGGCGAACAGCGGCCACACCTGCTGGCTCAAATCACTGAACAGGTCAGCCTTGAACTGATCATCACGGCTGCGCAGGGTCGAGCCCAACAACTGAATACGCTTGCCCAGCACCTGTGCCAGGTCCAGCTGCGCCTCGCGGCCCCCCATCAGGCCGATCAACACCCAGCGCCCGTCCAGGGCCAGCAGCTTGAGGTCCAACGCCGCGTAGCTGCCGCCGATCGGGTCGAGGATCACATCGAACGGCCCGAAATCGCGCAACCCTTCGATACCATCGGTGCGCACCACACCGCCCTGGGCCCCGAGGTCTTCACAGTAGGCCAGGCGCTGCGCCGAACCGACGCTGACCCAGCACGGGCTGCCAAACGCCTTGCACAGCTGGATCGCCGCCGAACCCACGCCGCTGGCGCCCGCGTGCAGCAACACTTTTTCACCGGGCTTGAGCCCTGCCAGCTGGAACAGATTGAGCCACGCCGTGCTGTACACCTCAGGCAACGCCGCCGCTTCGGCCAGCGACAGGCCTTCCGGCACGGGCAGTACATGGCGAGCATCCACCACCACTTCTTCCGCCATGCCGCCACCGGCCAGCAGCGCGCAGACCCGGTCGCCCACTTGCCAGGACGAGCCGGCCCCGACTTCGCTGATCACCCCGGAACACTCCAGGCCCAGCACATGGCTGACGCCCGGCGGCGGCGGATAGAGCCCCGCCCGCTGCAATAAATCGGCGCGATTGAGCCCCGCAGCCGCCACGCGAATGCGAACTTGGCCTACATCGCACGTAGGACTTGGCGCCTCAACCCACTCCACATGACCTTCAACGCCTTGCAATGCTTTCACAGTGCCTCCATAGTGAGTCTGGACTGAGCCCGTAGCTGTAGCGTCGGGCTTTTTGCATTATGCGACCGGCCCATATGGAACCGGCGACTTCAAAGACGGCCTAATATGCGTTATCAATTGCCCCCGCGTCGAATCAGCATGAAGCATTTGTTCCCCAGCACCGCCCTCGCTCTTTTCATTGGTCTCGGCCTCTCGTCGATGTCGACCAATACGTTCGCAGCCAATAGCTGGGACAATCTTCAGCCTGATCGCGATGAGGTGATTGCCAGCCTTAACGTCGTCGAGTTGCTCAAGCGCCATCACTACAGCAAGCCGCCGCTGGACGACGCGCGCTCGGTGATCATCTATGACAGCTACCTCAAGCTGCTGGATCCGTCGCGCAGCTACTTCCTGGCCAGCGATATCGCTGAGTTCGACAAGTGGAAGACCCAGTTCGACGACTTCCTCAAGAGCGGCGACCTGCAACCCGGCTTCACCATCTACAAGCGCTACCTGGACCGCGTCAAAGCGCGTCTGGACTTCGCCTTGGCGGAGCTGAACAAAGGCGTCGACAAGCTCGACTTCACCGAGAAGGAATCCCTTCTGGTGGATCGCAAGGACGCCCCTTGGCTGACCAGTACTGCCGCGCTCGACGACCTGTGGCGCAAACGCGTCAAGGACGAAGTGCTGCGCCTGAAGATCGCCGGCAAAGACCCCAAGGCCATCCAGGAACTGTTGACCAAGCGCTACAAGAACCAGTTGGCGCGCCTGGACCAGACCCGTGCCGAAGATATCTTCCAGGCCTACATCAATACCTTTGCGATGTCCTACGACCCGCACACCAATTATCTGTCGCCAGATAACGCGGAAAACTTCGATATCAATATGAGTCTGTCGCTGGAAGGCATCGGTGCCGTCCTGCAAAGCGACAATGACCAGGTCAAGATCGTGCGCCTGGTGCCGGCGGGTCCGGCAGACAAGACCAAGCAAGTGGCTCCGGCCGACAAGATCATCGGTGTGGCCCAGGCCGACAAAGAGATGGTCGATGTGGTCGGCTGGCGCCTGGACGAAGTGGTCAAGCTGATCCGTGGGCCGAAAGGCAGCGTGGTGCGCCTGGAAGTGATTCCACACACCAATGCGCCGAACGACCAGACCAGCAAGATCGTGTCCATCACCCGCGAAGCGGTGAAGCTCGAAGACCAGGCCGTGCAGAAGAAAGTCCTCAACCTCAAGCAGGATGGCAAGGACTACAAGCTGGGCGTGATTGAAATCCCGGCCTTCTACCTGGACTTTAAGGCCTTCCGTGCCGGCGACCCGGACTACAAGTCCACCACCCGCGACGTGAAGAAAATCCTTACCGAGCTGCAGAAGGAAAAAGTCGACGGCGTGGTCATCGACCTGCGCAACAACGGCGGCGGTTCCCTGCAGGAAGCCACCGAGCTGACCAGCCTGTTTATCGACAAGGGCCCGACCGTGTTGGTACGCAATGCTGACGGCCGTGTCGACGTGCTCGAAGACGAGAACCCGGGCGCCTTCTACAAAGGCCCGATGGCGTTGCTGGTCAACCGCCTCTCGGCCTCGGCTTCGGAGATTTTCGCTGGCGCCATGCAGGACTATCACCGCGCGTTGATCATCGGCGGCCAGACCTTCGGTAAAGGCACCGTGCAGACCATCCAGCCGCTCAACCATGGCGAGCTGAAACTGACCCTGGCCAAGTTCTACCGGGTTTCCGGGCAGAGCACCCAGCATCAGGGCGTACTGCCGGACATCGACTTCCCATCGATCATCGACACCAAGGAAATCGGCGAGAGCGCACTGCCTGAGGCCATGCCGTGGGACACCATCCGTCCCGCGATCAAGCCCGCGTCAGACCCGTTCAAACCGTTCCTGGCGCAGTTGAAGGCCGACCATGACATCCGCTCCGCCAAGGATGCCGAGTTCGTGTTTATCCGCGACAAACTGGCTTTGGCCAAGAAGTTGATGGAAGAGAAAACCGTCAGCCTCAACGAAGTGGATCGCCGCAAGCAGCACAGCGACATCGAGAATCAGCAACTGGTACTGGAAAACGTCCGCCGCAAGGCCAAGGGCGAAGAGCCACTCAAGGAGCTGAAGAAAGAAGATGAAGATGCGCTGCCGACCGAGGCGGATAAAACCAAGCCGGAAGACGACGCCTACCTGGCCGAGACAGGCCGGATCCTGCTGGACTACCTGAAAGTCAGCAAGCAGGTGGCCAAGCAGTAAATGATGGCGATTTAATGTGATCGCTCAGCAGAGTGTCATCATATAGACATCATTCTGTCGTGAAATGAAGGACCGTAGGCTTAATGCCTGCGGTCCTTTTTTTTCGATCGAGATCGCCATGACCATGACCGAACAGCTGAATGCATTGGGCTCTATCCTGGCTCAAGGCAGTTTGCACAGCCTGTTCCAACCGATCATCTGCCTGTCAGAACGGCGCATCCTCGGCTACGAAGCCCTCAGTCGTGGCCCGTCCAACAGCCCGCTGCACTCCCCTGTCGCCTTGTTCGCCGTGGCCAGCCACGCAGGGCGCCTCAGTGAACTGGAAATGGCCTGCCGCGAGAGCGCCTGCCGCCGCTTCAGCGACCAGAAGCTGCCGGGCAAGCTGTTTCTCAATATCTCGCCGGAATCCCTGATGGAAACGGCGCACCAACCAGGACGCACCCTGCAACTGCTGCGCGACTTCGGCATTCCACCGAGCCAGGTGGTGATCGAACTCACCGAGCAGACACCCACCGACGATTTCGACGTGCTGCAAACCGCCCTGCATCATTACCGTGACATGGGCTTCGCCATCGCCCTTGATGACCTGGGCGCCGGGTATTCCAGCCTGCGGCTGTGGTCGGAGTTACGCCCGGATTACGTGAAAATCGACCGGCACTTCATCGACGGTATTCATCAGGACGCGCTCAAACGTGAGTTTGTCGGCTCCATCCTGCAAATCGCCCGGGCCTCTCGCGCCCAGGTGATCGCCGAGGGCATCGAACTGCCCGAGGAACTGGCGGTGCTGACAGAGATGGGGGTCGACCTGGTCCAGGGGTACCTGCTTTGCCGCCCGCAGGAACACCCGCCGCAGGAAGCACGCCTGATGCTGCCCAAGCCCGACAACGCCAATATTGCCCTCAGCGAGGAAGCCAGCGACCTCAGCGCGCTGCTCAACGAACAACCGGCGGTGGATCAGGACACCGCCACTGCCCAAGTGCTGGAATCTTTCCGGCGCCAGGCCAACCTCAATTCGCTGGCGGTGCTGGATGGGCGTGGCCATCCGGTCGGTATCGTGCATCGGCATTCGTTGTCCGATGCGCTGCTCAAGCCGTTTGCCACCGACCTTTTCGCGCGCAAGCCGATCAGCCGCCTGATGAGCACTGATTTTCTGGCGGTGGAACTGAGCCAATCCTTGCAGCAAGTCAGCCGGCTGCTCACCAGCCGCGCCCGGCAACGCATCGAAGAGGATTTCATCATCACGCTCAACGGCGACTACCTGGGCCTGGGCCGGGTGATCGACGTGCTCAAGCTGATCACCGAACTGAAAATCCAGCAAGCGCGCTACGCCAACCCGCTGACCCTGTTGCCGGGCAATGTGCCGATCCAGCAGTGCCTGACGCGGCTGTTGCAACAGCAACGGGAGTCGGTGATTTGCTATGTGGATATCGACAGCTTCAAGCCGTTCAACGATATCTACGGCTACGGGCGTGGGGATGAGGTGTTGTTGTGCCTGGCGCAATGCCTGAACGACCGGGTCGACCCCAGCCGCGACTTCGTCGGACATATCGGTGGCGATGACTTTTTGCTGGTGCTGGGGCCGCAGGATTGGCGCAAGCGGCTCAACCAACTGCTGGACGACTTTCACACCCAATGCCGACGTTTCTACCGCGCCGAGCACCTGGATGCAGGCTGCTTCGTGGCCCTGAACCGCCAAGGTATACGCCAGGAGTTTGCGTTGCTGTCGCTGTCCATCGGTGTGGTGCATTTATATCCACAGGCCTGTGGACAACTCGATGCCAGCCAGTTGGCCGAACTGGCATCCCAGGCCAAACACCACGCCAAGGATGTGGCCGGCTACAGCATCCATGTGATCGACAGCCTGGATTTACTGCCACAGGCGCTTTAGGCCTCGGCGGACTCCGGGTACTCGTATTCGAATACGCGCACCACTTCCGAGGCGTGCCAGGAGGCGGCGGCCACCCCATCGGATGGCCCGCTGAAACGCCCCAGGCGCTCCACGCACTCAAAGAAGCCGGTGCGCGGCAGGCGGCTGGCGCCCTGGCTGATCACCAGGGAGCTGCGTAACGGCTGCTCTGCCTTGGCGTCCAGCGCAGCCAGGTGTTCCAGCGCGGCGGCCAGGGTTTGCATGGCCGGCGTGGGAAATTGCAGGCGCTCCAGCAGTGCGCGGTAGGTCAGCAGATGGCGCTGGCGGCGCGCCTGGTCCAGTTCATTCAATAACCCATCCCAGTGTTGACGGCTGATACGTAAGCTCAAGACTCGTCCCTCCAACCTGCAACGCCCAGTTCCCAGGCCAGGCTGCGGCGGATCGCGGCATCCGGCTGGCGTTCACCACTTTCGATCAATCCAAGATACGAGGGGCTGATACCCACGGTACGCGCCAGGGTCTCGATGGCCAGGCCCTTGGCTTCGCGCAAGCCGCGCAGGTCAGCGAGCGGGCGCAGGTCCTGGGCGACAGCGGCTTGGGCAGTAGAAGGCGAAGGTGACGTAGGCTGTTGCTGACCGGCAGCTTTTAGCAGCGCCTGGTACTGATCCCATGGCAACACCGCATATTCGGGTTCGCCATTCCGTGAAATTATCTGAATATCCATGACCGCCCCGTAGGATAACAACACTTACTAAGTAAGCACTTTCCTTAAGCACCTTCTTAAGAGTGTAATCCTAACAGCCACAAAGGTCGCAGGGGGATAGCACTGTCGTCAGTTTTTTTGCGGGTTTTCATTGGCCAGCAAGGCCGGTGTCGCAGGCAGCCGCTCGACCACGGCGAGCTTTTCCGGGCGCTGCGCCTCACGCCAGGCACGAAAGGCGCTGAGTTCGCCTTCCAGGGTCTTCATGACCCATGCCAGCACCGCAATGTCGTCGAGCATGCCGAACATGGGGATAAAGTCCGGGATCGCATCAACCGGGCTGAGGAAGTACATCAGCCCCGCCACCACCGAAACCAGCGCCTTGGGACTGATCGCACGGTACTCGCCGCGCCAGTAGGCCAGGCACAGGGACTGGAGCAGCTTGAGGTCATCCTTGAGTTTGCCCAAGCGGTTCCCCTGGCTTGAGCCCTTGGCGGCAACGGCGAACAGCAGGGTCGGCAACCGTCCACGGCCGAGCAGGCGAGCGGCCATGGGCAGGAAGCGGGTGAAATTGAAGGGTGGTTTCATTCGTCACTCCAGTTCCAGGCAACAGAAAAGGTTATCCACACAAATTGTGGATAACCTTGTGAACAGAGCCCGTTTTCCTGGCTGAAAGCCACGGTTTACAAGGCTTGCAGTCAGATCGGGCGTTTTTTGCGCACATGAAAAAAACCCAAGAATTCATTGACTTGGCGCTTGCGTGCGGATAGCCGTACTCGAACCTTATATCAGACTGTTTCACGTTGCGGACGTTCGTTTGGATTGACGGAGCCGTGAATGGGGGAACCGCAGAAACGACAACGCCCCGTCGAGACGGGGCGTTGGGTGTTCAGGCGCCGATTACTTCTTGGCGGCTGGTGCGTCAGGGGCTTCAGCCTTGGCCGGGTCCTTGATGCCCAGCAGCTCCAGGTCGAATACCAGCACGGAGTTGGCTGGAATCGCAGGGCTCGGGCTCTGGGCGCCGTAAGCCAGGTCGGACGGGATGTACAACTCAACCTTCTCGCCAACGTGCATCAGTTGCAGGCCTTCGACCCAACCAGGGATCACGCCGCTGACCGGCAGGTCAATCGGGCTACCGCGATCCACGGAGCTGTCAAAGGTCGTGCCGTTGGTGAGTTTGCCGGTGTAGTGAACGGTCACCACGTCGGTAGGCTTAGGCTGAGGGCCATCGGCCTTCTTCACGATCTTGTACTGCAGACCGGAAGCGGTAGTGACGACGCCGTCTTTCTTGGCATTGTCTTCGAGGAATTTCTTGCCGGCGGCTGCCGACTCTTCGCTCATCTTGGCCATGCGTTCTTCAGCACGCTTCTGCAGTGCGGCAAACGCTTCAACCAGTTCGTCGTCTTTCAGCTTCTGTTCTTTCTTGCCAACGGCATCTTCGATGCCTTGGGCTACCGCTTTGGAGTCCAGGTCATCCATGCCTTCTTGGGCAAGGCTCTTGCCCATGTTCAGGCCGATGCCGTAGGAAGCTTTCTGCGCCGGGGTTTTCAGCTCTACGCTGGTCTGCGAATCACAACCCGCAAGTACCAGGCTAACCAGGGCCACCGCCGCCGCCAACCGATGCTGTTTCATGCTATTTCCTTGTTCATGCGCCAAAAGGGCATTTGAATAAAGTCGCGAGCTTATCAGGCGGCCACGACCAATGGCTACCGGCATGTGAGCAGGAAACTTCTGATAAGTTCACGTGTTTAAAAGCATTTTCATTCATGATGGGCCCCCGCGATGGATCGTGGGTCCGCCTACTACCAGCCTCATGGCCACTTGCCGCACTTGTGGCGTAGTGGCATAACAACGCAACCCCTCGACAAGGCCGAGACAAGGATAGCCATCTTGCGCATTTTTTCCCGTGTTTTACTGCTGATATTCGCCATTTTTGCCCTATTGCTGGCCGTGGTGATCTATTACACCGTCAATCCCAAGTTGCCGGACTACGTCCCCGTGAAGCAGGTGCACTACCAGGATCAATGGAGTGCCGCCGACCGCCAGACCTATTACTTCACGCCCCAGGGCACCCAGGTCAAGGGCCTGCACTACGACTGGTTCACTGCGCTGGAGTTGCCGTTTTCCGATCAGCGCTTTGCCACGCCCGAGTACCTGGCGCGCTTCGGTTTCCTGGTGGATCCCAAGCAAGTGCCCACCGCGCAGAACCCCGGCAACCTGCCCGTGGGTTTCGCCCGACACAAGAACGCCGACGACCCCAGCGAATACCTGGATATCACCTGTGCCGCCTGCCACACCGGCGAGCTTCACTTCAACGGCCAGGCCCTGCGTATCGACGGGGGTTCCGCGCAGCACGTGCTGCCCTCCAGCGTGCCCACCTTGCGCGGCGGCAGTTTCGGCCAGGCCCTGGTGGCCAGCCTCGCGGCAACGTATTACAACCCGTGGAAATTCGAGCGTTTCGCCCGCCACGTGCTGGGTCACGATTACGACGATCACAACAAGGAGCAACTGCGCCAGGACTTCAAACAGTCGCTGAACCGGTTCCTCAAAGTCGCCTGGAATGACACCCATCGCGGCCTCTACCCCACCGAAGAAGGCCCGGGACGCACCGACGCCTTTGGCCGCATCGCCAACGCCAGCTTCGGCGACGCCATTTCTCCGGATAATTACCGCGTCGCCAACGCACCTGTGGACTACCCGCAACTGTGGGATATCTGGACCTTCGACTGGGTGCAATGGAACGGTTCAGCCCAGCAACCCATGGCCCGCAATATCGGCGAAGCCCTCGGCGTGGGCGCGACCCTGACGTTCTTCGACGGTGCCGGCCAGCCGCTCCAGGGCGATGCGCGCTACCCGTCCAGCGTGCGCGTGCGCGACCTGAACCTGATCGAAGAAACCCTGCAACGCCTCAAGCCCCCCACCTGGCCGGAAGATCTGTTCGGCGCCATCGACAAGCCCCTCGCGGCCCAAGGCCGCGCGCTGTTCACCGAGAACTGCGCCGGCTGCCATGTGCCGGCCGTCACCCAGGAACAGGGCCGCCCGGTGCAGCACCTGAAGATGCTCCCGGTGGACTACATCGGGACCGACCCGGGCACCGCCAGCAACATTGCCGACCAGCGCTATGACCTCAGCGCCCTACAATGGGACCCTGCGGAACTGGCCAAGCTCAATGTCGAACTGCACCCCACGCCCACCGAACAACTGGATCTGAAAAAAATCTCGGTGGCCAAGGGCCTGGCCTACGTCACCGCCTTCGTTGAGGACCACGCCTACCGCGCTGCCGGTGTGACCCCGGCCGAGCGGCCGCGCCTGGACGGTTACGGCCTGCCTATCGGCGTGCGCGAGTTGCGCGCCTACAAGGCGCGGCCATTGGCCGGCGTATGGGCCACCCCACCGTTCCTGCATAACGGCTCCGTGCCGACGATCTACCAATTGCTCTCGCCTCAGGACGAACGCAGTACCACCTTCTATAAAGGCACCTTCAACTACGACCCGCGTCACCTGGGCTTTGAGACCGCAGCCTTCAAGAATGCCTTCCTGTTCGATACCAAAATCACCGGCAACCACAACAGCGGCCACGAATTCCGTGCCGGCCAACGTGGCAATGGCGTCATCGGCCGTGGCTTGTTGCCGCAGGAACGCTGGGCGCTGCTGGAATACCTGAAAGTGCTGGGCGGCCCGCTGGAGCAACAACTGCCATGATGATCCGATCTCGATACGACCAACCTTCCCTGCTTGCCCGCCTGTGGCTGCGCATCGGCGCGTTTCTCGGCAAGACCCTGCTGTGGCTGGTGGGCCTGGGCCTGCTCGGCTGGCTGGCGAGCACGGCGTGGTTTGCCTGGCAGCACAGCGGCCCGGTGTCGCCGGATGAGCAGATCCCGCCCGGTGAAGCGGCGATGACCCAAGGCATTATCCAGACCGCTGTGCGCATCGTTGACCAGCACCGCGAAGGCACGCGTTACCTGCGCGATGCCCATGCCAAGGCCCATGGTTGCGTGAAGGCCGAAGTCAGCGTGCCCGCCGACCTCGATCCGGCATTGCGCCAGGGCGTCTTCGCTGAGCCGGGCAAGACCTGGCAGGCGATGATGCGCCTGTCCAACGGCAACGCCTACCCGCAGTTCGACAGCATCCGCGATGCGCGCGGCATGGCGCTCAAACTGCTCGATGTGCCAGGTAAGCAGCTGCTGGCGGACCAGCAGGCGCGGGCCGAACAGGACTTCGTGATGTTCAGCCACCCGAACTTCTTTGTCAGCGATGTGGCTGAATACGCGCAGAACATCGGCGCCCAGGCCGACGGCAAGAAGGTCCTGGCGTTCTTCCCCAAGGCCGACCCACGCAGTTGGCAAGTGCGCCACCTGTTTATCGCCCTGGCGACCCTGGCCCCCGCGCCGGCCAGCCCAACGCAGACCACCTACTTTTCGGTTTCGCCCTATAAGTTCGGTGCGGCCAACGCCAAGTTCCGTGTCGCGCCCGACCCGCAGAGCTGCCCGGAATACGTGCTGCCGAAACAGAACCAGGACCTGCCGAATTTCCTGCGCAGTGCCTTGAACCAGCAGTTGTCCACCGATCGCGTACCGGCGTGTTTCGTGCTGCAGATCCAGCGGCAGAACCCGCAGAAGTACATGCCGATCGAAGACACCAGCATCGAATGGAAGGAAAGCGATGCGCCCTATGAAACCGTGGCGAAGGTGAAGATCCCGCCACAGGATTTCGATACACCCGCGCTTAACCTGGCGTGCGACAACCAGTCGTTCAACCCGTGGTTTGGGGTAGAGGCGCACCGGCCCATCGGGGGGATCAATCGCTTGCGTAAAGCAGTGTATGAGGCGGTGAGTGATTATCGGCACAGCCGCAACTTGTAAGGTTGGGGGGCTGGACTCCGTCAAGTGGTGGGAGCACGCCCCTCAAAAATAACTTATTGATTATTAAGAATTGAAACCTCCCCATTAAACGACCGGGTTGTTGTGGCGAGCGGGCTTGCCCTAATGCCGTTCAGTTAAGCGTACATCGCCTTCTGTAGGAGCGAGCTTGCTCGCGAAAAACGTCAACGATAACGCGTGTTTCCTGAATGAACGCGGCGCCTGTAAGTTCTTCGCGAGCAAGCTCGCTCCTACAAAAAAAGCCTTAACTGAACGGCATTAGGGCAAGCCCGCTCGCCACAGGGGTAGGGGAGCCTCCCGCATTTAGATTGCATTAGATCAGGCAGAGGCTGTGCTGTTCTGCTTTTCGTAAAGAGTTCGTATAGTTTGCCCATTCGCCATAACGATTATGTCGCCTCTATTGAGCAACTAACCCCGGACACTCTACCGTCACTTCCTACCCCCCCAACCCCCGTAGGAAGTCATCGTGGAAAGTTCAACTTTAGGCATGGTTGTCCTGTCAATGATTGCGCTCT
Source organism: Pseudomonas gorinensis (assembly GCF_042015035.1). Lineage (NCBI taxonomy): Bacteria > Pseudomonadati > Pseudomonadota > Gammaproteobacteria > Pseudomonadales > Pseudomonadaceae > Pseudomonas > Pseudomonas gorinensis. The sequence goes on along the minus strand of NZ_CP167125.1, from coordinate 2,506,711 downwards.
TTGGCACTGCCGCGTTTTGTTTCGAACACCTCGCCACCCGTAGCGAGAAGAAAAAGAAGGCCAAATAAGCAGGCCATCAAAATCAGCAGAACCCCAGTTTTTCAAGGGATACCCGGGCGGCGGGCTATCCCTTGTTTTCGTTCGTCCGGCAAAACCTCGTCTATATACCGTCTTAATACCGGGGCCACTAATCAGTGCCCGAGCTTGATACCCCAGCGCTTAACCTCCCCCGCGTCCGCCATTGCGGCTTATTCATTCAGGGGAGTTACACCGTGCTCACACTCACGTTCATCTATATCGCCAGCGGCTTCTGTGCCGTGGGGCTGTTCGCTTACTTGGGCTATGCCCTTATTCGCGCAGAAAAATTCTAGGGAGTTCGCCATGTACGACCTGATGTTTATTGGCATCTCCCTGGTGTTTTTTGTTGCGACTGCCATGGCCATTGTCGCCATGGGCAAGATTTGAACGGAGCCACGACATGTTAAGCACTGTGCTGGAATTTGCGCTGGTCCTGGGGTTGATGACGGGGCTCGCCGTATTGATGGGCAAATGGCTGACCCGGGTGTTTACCGGGACGCAGCATGCCTTGCCGGAACGCTGTACCTATCGCCTGTTGGGCATTGACCCACGGGAGAGCATGAACTGGGCTCGCTACGGTTCGGCGCTGCTGTTATCGAACGCGGCGATGATGCTGCTCGGTTATTTCATCCTGCGCCTGCAGGCGGTGATGCCGATCAACCCCTTGGGGCTGGCCGCACAAACCCCGGACCTGGCGTTCAACACCGCCGTGTCCTTTATTACCAATACCAACTGGCAGGCGTATTCGGGTGAAACCAGCCTGTCGAACTTCAGCCAGATGGCGGTCATCACCTTTTTGATGTGCGTCGGCGCCACCTCTGGCGTGGTCGCGGCAGCCGGCTTCATTCGCGGTTTGAGCCGTTCCAGTTCGGGCGATATCGGTAATTTCTGGGTCGACTTCACCCGCACGCTCTACCGCGTGATGCTGCCGCTGTGCGTGGGCATGGCGCTGGTCTATGTGTGGCAGGGCATGCCGCAAACCTTCGCCTCCCAGGCACTGGCGACAACGCTGGAAGGTGCGCAGCAGCAACTGATTGTCGGTGCGGTGGCCAGCTTTGAATCGATCAAGCATATCGGCACCAACGGTGGCGGCTTCTTCAGCATGAACGCCGCCCACCCCTTCGAAAACCCGACACCGCTGACCAACGCCCTGCACATCCTCAGCATGTTGCTGATCCCCTCCGCGCTGACCTACACCTTTGGCAGCATGCTGTTGCAGCGCCGTCAGGGCTGGGTGTTTTTCGGCACCTTCCTGGTGTTGTTCATCGGCTTCCTCGCACTGGTCTACGGCGCCGAGCAAAACGGCAACCCGCTGCTGACCCAGGCAGGTGCCAACCAGACCCTGTCGCTGGAACAAAGCGGCGGCAACATGGAAGGCAAGGAACTGCGTTTCGGTATCGCCGACAGCAGCCTGTTTATCGCCACCACCACCGCGGCCACCACCGGCTCGGTCAACACCATGCATGACTCGCTGACCCCCATGGGCGGCTTCGTGCCCCTGGCACAGATGATGCTCAACTGTGTGTTCGGCGGCGACGGCGTGGGCTTTATCAACCTGATCCAATACGCCCTGCTGACCGTGTTCCTGGTGGGCATGATGATTGGCCGCAGCCCGGAATTCCTCGGCAAGAAAATCGAAGCCCGGGAGATGAAACTGGTGATGCTCTCGGTACTCGCGCACCCCATCAGCATCCTTGGTTTCACCGCCCTCGCCGCCCTCTGGCCCGACACCATGGCCAGCCTCAATAACCTTGGCCCGCATGGCTTCAGTGAGGTGCTGTACGCCTACACCTCGGGCACCGCCAACAACGGTTCGGCCTTTGCCGGATTGAACGCCAACACGCCGTTTTTCAACACCACCATCGGCCTGGCGATGTTGATCGGGCGCTTCTTCACCCTGCTGCCGATGCTGGCCGTGGCCGGCTCCCTGGCGATGAAAAAAACCGTACCTGCCGGCGCCGGCACCATCCCCACCGCAACCCCGCTGTTCATGCTGCTGGTGGTGTTCGTGGTGCTGGTGGTGGGCGGCCTGACCTTTTTGCCGGCGCTCGCGCTCGGCCCGCTGGTGGAGCAACTGCAGTTGCTGTCCGGCCAGACGTACAACTGAGGACACCTGAATGACGACTCAATCGATATTCAAAGGGCTGTTGCGCCCAGTGCTGGTTTCGGCGGTTTTTTTCATGCTGCTGACGGGGCTCGCATACCCGGCGTTCACCACCGTTGCCGCACAGCTGTTGTTTCCGTTCCAGGCCCGGGGTTCGCTGCTTGAACGCGACGGCCTGGTGATGGGCTCGGCGCTGATCGGCCAGCACTTCACCCGCCCGGAATACTTCCACGGCCGCCCGAGCATGACCCTCGGCGCCGACCCGCAAGACCCGAGCAAAAGCGTCTCGCAGCCGTACAACGCAGGCTCCAGCGGCGCGAGCAACCTGGGCCCCACCAGCCAGAAGCTGGTGGACCAGGTCGCCGCACGCGTCCAGGCCTATCGCCAGGACAACGGCCTGGCCACCGACGCGCAAGTGCCGGTGGACGCCGTCACCGCCTCCGCCTCCGGCCTCGACCCGCATATCTCGGTGGCCAACGCGCGGCTGCAACTGCCAAGGGTCGCCCGCCTGCGGCAAATCCCCGAAGCCGAGCTGCTGCAACTGGTCAACGCCCACACCACCGCGCGCACCCTCGGTTTGCTCGGCGAACCACGGGTCAATGTGCTGCAACTCAACCTTGCGCTGGACGCTCGCCTGCCATCGCGTCAGCCCCCCATTGCGGCCAGTGAGTAAGAGATTTCCCCCATGAAGAATGCTCGTTTACCTCTGTTTGATCGCAGTATCGTGCTGACCGCCTGTGCGGACGCGTTCAAGAAACTGCTGCCCCAGGCCCAGTGGAAAAACCCGGTGATGTTCGTGGTGTACCTGGGCAGCATCCTTACCACGCTGCTGTGGTTCCAGTCCCTCGGTGGCCAGGGTGAAGCGCCCAGCGGCTTTATCCTCAGCATCACCTTGTGGCTGTGGTTCACCGTGCTGTTCGCCAACTTTGCCGAAGCCCTGGCCGAGGGCCGCAGCCGGGCCCAGGCCGCGAGCCTGCGCGGGATGAAACGCCAGACACTGGCCAAGTTGTTGCAACAGCCCAAGCACGGCGCGGCGTGGCTGCCGACGGAAGCGACGCTGCTGCGCAAAGATCAGGTGGTGCTGATCGAAGCCGGCGACCTGGTGCCGCTGGACGGTATCGTGATCGAAGGCGTCGCCTCGGTGGACGAAAGCGCAATCACCGGCGAATCGGCGCCGGTGATTCGCGAGGCCGGTGGTGACTTTTCCTCGGTCACGGGCGGCACGCGGGTACTGTCGGACTGGCTGGTCGTACGCATCAGCGTCAACCCTGGCGAATCGTTCCTGGACCGCATGATCTCGATGGTCGAATCGGCCAAGCGTCAGAAAACCCCGAACGAAGTCGCCCTGACCATCCTGCTGGTGGGCCTAACCTTGTTGTTCCTGCTGGTAATTGCCACGCTGAGCCCCTACTCGATCTTCGCCGTGGCCATGAGCGGTACGGGCAGCGTGGTCAGCGCCACGGTGCTGGTGGCCTTGCTGGTGTGCCTGATCCCGACCACCATCGGCGGCCTGCTCTCGGCCATCGGCGTGGCGGGCATGAGCCGCATGATGTCGGCCAATGTCATCGCCACCTCCGGGCGGGCGGTCGAGGCGGCGGGCGACGTCGACGTCCTGCTGCTGGACAAGACCGGCACCATCACCTTGGGCAATCGTCAGGCCAGCAGCTTTTTGCCGGCGCCAGGGGTGAAAGAAGCCGAGCTGGCGGACGCCGCGCAACTGGCCTCGCTGGCCGATGAAACCCCGGAAGGCCGCAGCATTGTGGTCCTGGCCAAGCAAAAGTTCGACATCCGTGGGCGGGACATCAACGCCCTGGGCGCCAGCTTCGTACATTTCACTGCACAGACGCGCATGAGCGGCGTCGACCTGCCCGAAGGCCGGGCGATTCGTAAAGGCGCAGCCGACGCGATCCGCAGTCATATCGAAGCCTTGGGGGGCAGCTTTCCGGCGGCCTTGCAGGCCAAGGTGGATGAAGTGGCACGCCGCGGCAGCACGCCGTTGGTGGTATCGGATGGCGCCAAGGCACTGGGCGTGGTCGAGCTCAAGGATGTGGTCAAGGGCGGTATCAAGGAGCGCTTCGCCGAGTTGCGGCGCATGGGCATCAAGACCGTGATGATCACCGGTGACAACCGCCTGACCGCCGCCGCGATTGCCGTGGAGGCCGGCGTGGATGACTTCCTCGCCGAGGCCCGCCCGGAAGACAAGCTGCAACTGATCCGCGACTACCAGGCCCAGGGCAAGCTGGTGGCCATGACCGGCGACGGCACCAACGATGCGCCGGCACTGGCGCAGGCCGATGTGGCGGTGGCGATGAACAGCGGCACCCAGGCCGCCAAAGAGGCCGGCAACATGGTCGACCTGGACAGCAACCCGACCAAGCTGATCGAAGTGGTCGAGGTCGGCAAACAGATGCTGATGACCCGCGGCGCCCTCACCACCTTCAGTGTGGCGAATGACGTGGCCAAGTACTTCGCGATCATCCCGGCGGCGTTTGTCGCGACCTATCCCCAGCTCGGTGCGTTGAACGTGATGCAGCTGAGCAGCCCCAACTCGGCGATTCTCAGCGCGGTGATTTTTAACGCGCTGATCATTGTCGCGTTGATTCCCCTGGCCCTGCGCGGCGTGACTTACCGCTCGATCGGCGCGGCGGCCTTGCTCAACCGCAACCTGCTGATCTATGGCCTGGGCGGGGTGCTGGTGCCGTTTGCCGGGATCAAGCTGATCGACCTGCTGCTGACGGGATTGGGCCTCGTATAGCGCCCCATCCACTGTAGGCGCGAGCTTGCTCGTGAAGGGCGTTAACGATAACGCGGGAAACCTGACACCCAACGGCACCCTCAGGTTTTTCGCGAGCAAGCCCGCGCCTACAGACAACTAGAGGAAGAATATGCCCGCCTTAAACGATGCACGCCCCGACCCCGACGCCCTGCTGGCGCGGGTGCAACAGGAAGAACAGGCCGCCTTGCGCGGCAAATTGCGTATCTATTTCGGTTCCAACGCCGGCGTGGGCAAGACCTGCGCCATGCTCGAAGCAGCGCAGCGCGAGGTCGCCCAGGGCCGTGACGTACTGGCTGGCGTGGTGGAAACCCATGGCCGTACGGAGACCGCCGAACGGCTCCACGGCCTGGAGCAACTGCCCCGCGCCCACCGCCTGCACGGTGAGTTCGCCCTCACCGAATTCGACCTCGACGCCGCCCTGCTGCGCCATCCCGCCGTGGTACTGGTGGATGAACTGGCTCACAGCAACATCCCCGGTTCGCGCCATCCCAAACGCTGGCAAGACGTGGAAGAACTGCTCAGCGCCGGCATTGATGTATGGACCACCCTCAACGTGCAACACCTGGAAAGCCTGAATGACCTGGTCAGCGGCATCATCGGCATTCGCGTGCGCGAGACCGTGCCGGACCATGTGTTCGATAACGCTCACGAAGTGGTGGTGGTCGACCTGCCGCCCGACGATCTGCTGCAACGCCTCAAGGACGGCAAGGTGTACCTGGGCCCTGCGGCGGCACGCGCATCGCAGCATTTTTTCCGCAAGGGGAACCTGTTGGCCCTGCGCGAATTGGCATTGCGGCGCACGGCGGATCGGGTCGACACGCAGATGCGCGTGTACCGTCGCGAACAGTCGATCAAGACCCTGTGGCCCGCCCGCGAACGGCTATTGGTGGGTGTGGCCGGTGATGCCGGCGATGAACGCCTGGTGCGTGAAGCGGCGCGCCTGGCGCAAAAGCTGGAGGCGGACTGGATTGTCGTGCATGTCGCCTCCGCCCAGGGGCGCGGTGCCAGGCGCTACCTGAGCGCGATTAAAACCTTGGCCCTGGCCAGCGAATTCGGCGCCGATACGGCCACGTTGCCGGGCATGGACGTGGCGCAAGCCTTGGTCGCCTGTGCCCGTGAGCACAACGCCAATCGTCTGGTGCTGGGCCATCACCCGCGCCAGGCCTGGCGGTTCTGGCATCAATCGGTCAGCGACCGGATCAGCCACCATCATCCGCAAATCGACCAGATCGTGATGGCCCACGGGGTTGTGCCCGACAGGCCCCTGATCGTCGAAAAACCTGCGCCCGTGCCGGGCAGGGCCTTGGCCTATGGGTGGGCCAGCCTTGCCTGTTTCGCCGCCAGCGCCGTCGCCGCGTTGCTGTTGCAAGTGTTCGACCTGGCCAACGTGGTCATGCTGTTTTTACTCACGGTGGTGCTGGTGGCCTTGCGGTATGGACGCGGCCCCGGCGTGTGGGCAGCGATGCTCGCGGTGCTGTGTTTCGACTTCTTTTTCGTGCAGCCGCGCTATTCCTTCACGGTCACTGACACCCAGTATTTTTTCACCTTTGCGCTGATGCTCGGCATCGCCTTGATCACCGGGCAACTCACCGCACGCCTGCGCCACGAAGCGCGCACCGCCGCCGCGCGCGAACGCCGTGCCACCTCCCTGGCGCGGCTGGCGCGTGACTTGTCGGCAGCGTTGACCGTGGAACAAATCAGCGAAGTCGCGCTGCGCACGTTCAGCGGCGTGTTCGAAGCCCGCGTCGGCCTGGCCCTGCCGGACGCCGCCGATGGCGTACACAGCGTGGGCGCAGGCGGGCTGCCGATGGATGACAGCATCGCACAATGGACCTACGACCACGGCCATGCCGCCGGCCATGGCACCGACACCCTATCGGCGGCCAAGGGCTGCTACCTGCCGCTCAAGGCGCCGATGCGTGTACGCGGTGTGCTGGTGCTGGAACTGGCCCAGAGCGAACGCCTGAATGACCCACAGGAACGCCGCCTGCTGGAAGCCTGCATGAGCCAACTGGCGATTGCCCTGGAGCGCGTGCATTTTGTCGAGGTGGCGCAAAACACCCTGGTGCAGATGGAGGGTGAAAAAATGCGCAATACCCTGCTTGCGGCGATTTCCCACGACCTGCGCACACCATTGACCACCTTGATCGGTGCCGCCGACACCGCCCTGCCCCACGCCCCACCGGGGCCGTTGCGCGAGTTGTTGCACGGCATCCACGAACAAGCCACGTCGATGCAGCGCCTGATCGAAAACCTGCTGGACATGGCGCGCATGCAGGAACGCGGCGTGCGCCTGAACCGGCAATGGCACTCCCTCGAAGAAATCGTCGGCAGCGCCCTGCGCCAGTTGCGCGAGCCGTTGGCGCGGCATCAGGTGCACACCTCGCTCGACACGCGGTTGCCGCTGGTGGACGTCGACGCGCTGTTGATCGAACGCGTGCTGGTCAACCTGCTGGACAACGCGGCCAAGTACACCCCACCGGGCACCACCATCAGCGTCGCGGCCCACGCCACGTCGGACAGCATCGTGCTGATGGTCAGCGACACCGGCCCGGGTCGGGCCCCGGCCAATCTGTTCGAACCGTTTGCGCGCGGCCAACAGGAGTCTTCCGTGACGGGCATCGGCCTGGGCCTGGCGCTGGCCAAACGCATTGTCGAGGCACACGGCGGGCGTATCGAGGCCAACCCGGGGCGTACCTGCGGCATGCATTTCATCATCACGCTACCGGCGGGCACTCCGCCGTCCATGGAATCCCTATGAACACTGCACGTATTCTGATTGTTGAAGACGAAGCCAATATCCGGCGCTTTGTCGGCATCGCCCTGCAAGACGAAGGGTTCCAGGTGTTCGAAGCCGATAGCGTCAAGCGCGCCTTGATCCACGCCGCCAGCCGTCAGCCGGACCTGGTGATCGTCGACCTCGGCCTGCCGGATGGCGATGGCAAGCAACTGATCAGCGAGCTGCGCGGCTGGCTGGCGGTGCCGATCCTGGTGCTATCGGCACGTGATCGCGAAGAAGAAAAAGTCGCCGCCCTGGACGCCGGTGCCGATGACTACCTGACCAAGCCCTTCGGCGTGCCCGAGTTGCTCGCCCGCATCCGCGCCCAACTGCGCCGGCACGGGCAGACCGGCAGCGTGGCGGCCACCAGCAAAGTGGCGTTTGGCGAGATTGAAGTCGACCTCGCCACCCATGAGGTCTGGCGCAAGGGCCAACCGGTACACCTCACGCCCATCGAATACCGCCTGCTCTGCGCGATGGTGCGCGGCCAAAGCCGGGTGCTCACCCATCGCCAGCTACTGCTGGAGGTGTGGGGCCTGGATTACGTGGATCGCGCCCACTACTTGCGGGTGCACATGGCGCACCTGCGCCAGAAACTGGAGGAGGACCCCGCTCAACCGCAGTACTTCATTACCGAGTTGCAGGTGGGCTATCGGCTGATGGGGTTGTGAACAGGCGTTCGGCGGCGACGTCCAGGAACACGCGGATTTTCGGGGTCAAGCCCGATGAACAGCGCATCGCGTTCTACTGCTTGCCGGACGAACTCTTCCAGCCGCTTTGCCAAACCCCAGACAGCAAAAAGCCCGCTCGATGAGCGGGCTTCCTGTGGTACCTGGCGTTCAGCGTTCCAGATGACCGAATATGGCGCAGCGGACGGGACTCGAACCCGCGACCCCCGGCGTGACAGGCCGGTATTCTAACCGACTGAACTACCGCTGCGCGTAACACTTGAAGCGAATGGTGGGTGATGACGGGATCGAACCGCCGACCCTCTGCTTGTAAGGCAGATGCTCTCCCAGCTGAGCTAATCACCCTTCACTTTCGGTGTGGGGCGCATCATATACGAAAAATCTGCAATGTGTTGATTTAAATGCAATTTATTTGAAATAAATTTTCGACCGACACGCCAGCCCTGAAAACACGCGCCTTGCGTGCCAAACGCGAGTCTATTGCATTTGCCCCACCCCAGGCCGCACAATTAAAAACCATTCTCAATAACCCTTGAGCCACGCCTATGTCTGTGGGTGAACCGCCATACCAACGGGAAATAACCCAGCTCTACAGCGAGCATCATGGCTGGCTGCTCACCTGGCTACGGCGCAAGCTGGGCTGTCGGCAGAACGCGGCTGACCTGGCACAGGACACCTTTGCACGCATCCTGCACACCCGCGAATGCGTGGCGACCATTCGCGAACCCAGGGCGTACCTGAGCACCACCGCCCGGCGCCTAATTATCGACCAGGCCCGACGCCGGCAAATCGAACAGGCCTACCTGCGAGAGCTGGCGCTGACCCTGGATGCGCTGGAGGGGTTCCAGTCGCCGGAGCAGATCCACACCACCCTCGAAGCCCTGGAGCACATCGCCTTTATCCTCGAAGGCATGCACGCCTATTCGCGCCAGGCCTTCGTGCTGTACTACCTCGAAGAACTGACCCAGCAGCAAATCGCAACGCAACTCAAGCTATCGGAACGGACCGTGCGCAAGTACCTGATCCAGGCGCTGGTGCATTGCGGCCACAGCATGGACACCTGACGGCCCATGCCCGATACCCGACAGCACATCGAAGAACAAGCCGCCGAATGGCAGCTGCAGTTGCATGAAGGCCCCTTGAGCGAGGCCCAACGCCTGGCGTTCGAGAGCTGGAAACAGCAAGGCCCGCGGTACGCCGCCGCCGCTGCGCGCATGGAGGCTGTGATTGTCAGGGTGCAGGCCCTGCGCGAGACAAAATCACCGGCGCGGGCAGCCCTGGATGCGGCGTTTGCCGATAAACCATCGCGCCGCAATAAACACGCGATGCGCACCCTGCTGCTCGCTTGCAGCTTGGCCCTTCCCGCAGCGGCGCTGCTGATCAGTCCCTATCCACAACGGTGGATGGCCGACGTGCGCAACGGTCCCGGCCAGTGGCAAACCTTGCACTTGGCGGACGGCTCGGCACTGACGTTGAACGGTATCAGCGCGGCGAACCTGCATTTCGATGCCACCCAGCGACGCATCGATCTGCTGCAAGGCGAAATCCTGGTGGAGGTGGCCCATGACCCGGCGCGGCCGTTTATCGTGCAGACGGCCCAAGGCACCTTGCGGGCGCTGGGCACACGGTTTGTGGTCAAGCGTGAGGACGATGTCACCGTGCTCAGCATGCTGGAATCGCGGGTGGCCGCACAGAGTGCCAATGCCCAGCAGACCCTGGAAGTCGACGCCGGCTCCCAGGCGCTGGTCAGCGCCAACAGCGTACGCCTGGCCGGCCGCATTGACCCGGCCAGCATCAACGACGCCTGGCGCCGCCATCAACTGGTGGTGGAAAACCGACCATTACCCGAGGTCCTCGATGAGATCGCACGGCATCGCGCCGGCCACCTGCAATTTGATCGGGCCGCGCTGCAAAACCTGCGTGTGTCGGCCGTGATCCCCCTGGATGACAGCGACCATGCCCTGCAATTACTGGCACAAACCCTGCCGATCAAGGTGTACACCTACACGCCGTGGCTGATCCGGGTGGCCCTAGACAAAACGCCCAATAAATAATTATTCGCATTTGCTTCCGGTTTTTTCGAGGCTGCCCGTCAAGCAAGGTAATTCGACACGTAAAGGATTGCCGCCACCATGCACACCCCCTCCTCCCCACGCGGGCGCTTTGGCCTGCTGAAAAGCGCCCCGTTTTCCCTGGCCATGCTGGCCGCGAGCGCGATGACCGCCAACCTGGCCCAGGCGGACACGGTTAACGTCGCGGCACAGACCTATGACATTCCCGCCGGACCGCTGGGCAGTTCACTCAATCGCTTTGCCCAGCAGGCCGGCGTGGCGATTGTGTTCCAGTCTCACGAACTGGAAGGCCTCAACGGTCCCGGCCTGAAAGGGCAGTACGCCACACAGGAGGGTTTTGACCGCTTGCTGCAAGGCAGCGGCTACCGCGCGGTCAAGGGCGACCAGGTGTATGCGCTGCAGCCCATGCCGACTAGCAGCAATGGCGTCATGGAATTGGGCCCGACGCAGGTCACCGCCAACCAACTAGGCAACGTCACCGAAGACAGCAGCTCCTACACACCCGGCAGCATTGCGACCGCGACTCGCCTGGTGTTGACCCCCAAGGAAACCCCGCAGTCCGTCAGCGTCATCACGCGTAAGCACATGGACGATTTCGGCCTGAACAACGTCGACGACGTGATGCGCCACACCCCCGGCATCACGGTGTCGGCCTTCGACACCGAGCGCAGCAACTATTACGCACGTGGTTTTTCCATCAACAACTTCCAGTACGATGGCATCCCCTCGACCGCGCGCAACGTCGCCTATTCGGCAGGCAACACCCTGAGCGACATGGCGATCTATGACCGCGTCGAAGTGCTCAAGGGTGCCACCGGCCTGCTCACCGGCGCCGGCTCACTGGGCGCAACGATCAACCTGGTGCGCAAGAAACCCACCGCGGATTTCCAGGGGCATGCCACCCTGGGCGCCGGCTCCTGGGACAATTATCGCAGCGAGCTGGACGTCAGCGGCCCGATGACCGAAAGCGGCAATGTGCGTGGCCGGGCAGTCGCCGCCTATCAAGACAAGCGCTCGTTCATGGACCGCTACTCACGCAAGAGCCCGACCTACTACGGCATCATGGAATTCGACCTGTCACCCGACACCCTGCTGACCGTCGGCGGCGACTACCAGGACAGCCTGCCGACCGCCTCGTCGTGGTCCGGCAGCTTCCCACTGATCAACGCCAACGGCGAGCGCAACAGCGTCAAGCGCTCGTTCAACAATGCCGCCGATTGGAGCAGTTGGGAGCAATACACCCGCACCGTGTTCGCCATGCTTGAACATGACCTGGGCAACGGCTGGGTCGGCAAACTGCAACTGGACCACAAGATCAATGGCTACCACGCGCTGATGGGCTCGATCCAGGGCGACCAGCCACAGCCCGACGGCACCGCGCAACTCACCTCGGGCAAGTACACCGGGGAAACGGTCAGCGATTCCGCCGACCTGTATGTGAGCGGCCCGTTCAGCCTGGGCGGGCGCGAGCATGAGCTGGTGCTGGGCGGTTCGATCAGTGCCTCGGAATGGAAAGGCAAGGGCTACTGGAACCTCTCCCCCAATATCGTCGACTTCAATAACTGGCACGGCAACGCCCGCGAACCGGACTGGGGCACCGCCCAATCGCTGACCGACGACACCGTGCGACAGACCGGCGCCTACATGACCACGCGCCTGAATCTGGCCGATGACCTCAAGCTGCTGCTGGGCGGGCGCGTGGTCAACTATCAGGTCACAGGCTATAACCCCAACTACCGCGAGTCCGGACGTTTCGTGCCGTACATCGGCGCGGTGTACGACCTCAACGACACCTATGCGGTCTACGCCAGCTACACCGATATCTTCATGCCGCAGGAAAACTACAACCGCGACCGCGACAACAAGCTGCTTGAACCGGATGAAGGCCAGAACTGGGAGTTGGGCGTGAAGGCGGACTTCCTCGACGGCCGCGTAAACGCCAGCGCGGCTTACTTTGAAATCCACGAATCCAATCGCGCGCTCTCGGATGATGAGTACAACAACCAGACGCCGATCCCGAATAACTATGCGTACAAGAGCAGCAAGGCCGTCACCAAGGGTTATGAAGTGGAGATGTCCGGCGAGATTGCGCCCGGCTGGCAACTCCAGGCTGGCTACACCCACAAGGTGGTGCGCGATGACAAGGATGTGAAGATTTCCACCTTCGAGCCTGAAGACCAGATCAAGCTGTACACCACCTATAAACTCAAGGGCAACCTCGACAAGTTGACCGTCGGCGGCGGCGTGCGCTGGCAGAGCATGGGCTGGCAGGACATCTACAACACCCCTCACACACAGTATGAAGAGTTCTCCCAGGACGCCTATTGGCTGGTCGACCTGATGACGCGCTACCAGGTGACCAAGAACCTGTCGACGACGCTGAACGTGAACAACCTCTTCGACAAGTCCTACTACACCAACATCGGTTTCTATAACTCCGCAGCCTACGGTGAGCCACGTAACTTCATGGTCACCACACGCTGGGACTTCTAACCCCCAGACAGCAAAAAGCCCGCTCAATGAGCGGGCTTACGGGTGTGCCCCGTCAGAAGTCGAAGAACACCGTTTCTTCTTCGCCCTGTATGCGGATATCGAAACGATAAGCCAACTTGCCATCGACCGTGCAACGCTTGGCGACCAGCGTCTCCCGGCGTTGAGGCTGTTCGATCAGATTCAGCACGGGATCGACGGCATTGGCCTGGGCTTCATCGTCGAAGTACACACGGGTCTGCAAGTGGATATTGATGCCCCGCGCGAACAGCGAAACATTGACGTGCGGCGCCATCGGCACACCCGCAGCATTCTTCACGGTGCCCGGCTTGACGGTATGGATCTGCCACTCGCCGGTATCCGTGGTCGCCGTACGGCCAAAACTGTTGAAGGGCTTTTCCAGGTTGTAGTCACTGTCGTAAACGCCTTCGTGGTCAGCCTGCCAACACTCCAGGAACGCATCGCGGATCAGATGACCGTTGCCGTCATAGACATGGCCCAGCAACAGGATGTGCTCCCCCGGCGCACCGGGCTTGGCCATTTCGTTCCAGATTTCCTGCGCGCGGGGCGGGTTGCCCGCCGCCTCCAGCGCCAGGCCGATATGCACGTAAGGACCGGCGGTTTGCGACGGGGTTTCAGGTAGAAGTTCAACGGGCATGATCGGGCCTCCTCAGCGGTTTTCGAAGTGAGTCTTGCGCTGACCGCGCAGAACGATATCAAAGCGATAAGCCAGGCAATCCATGGGATTGGCCATGCTCATATCAAGCCTTGCGATCAGGCTCTGCACTGCATCCGGATTGGCGATCGACTTGACGATCGGGCACATCGGGATGAGTGGGTCACCTTCGAAATACAACTGGGTGATCAATCGTGTGGCAATCGATGGGCCGCTGATGGAGAAGTGAATATGCGCCGGACGCCAGTCGTTGGGACCATTGCGCCATGGATACGGGCCAGGCTTGACCGTGCGGAAACTGTAGTTGCCGTCGCGGTCGGTCAAGGCACGACCGACGCCACCGAAGTTAGGGTCGATGGGCGCCAGATAGCTGTCCTTCTTGTGCCGATAGCGCCCCCCCGCGTTGGCCTGCCACATCTCCACCAGGGTATGGGGAATCGGCTTGCCATACTGGTCACACACCCGACCGGCGACGATGATGCGCTCGCCGATGGGCAAGCCGCCGTGGTTGAAGTTCAGCAACAGATCGTTATCGTGATGCCCCATCTCCAAGTGGGAAAAATCCGGGCCGCTGGCTTCCGACTGGGACTGCGGGATGCTCACCAAGGCCTGGCGCGGGGACCGCAGGATTGAGGTTTTGTAGTCAGGCGTCAGGGCTTTGGGGTGCCAATTGCGGTCACGAATGACGAAACGGCTGTTGTCCGCATCAGACATGTCGGTTTCCTTTTTATTATGGATAAAATCAGGGATGAATATTGTATAAACAACAATAAACAACCCAGTGTCCCTTGATGAGGCGCTATCCAAAATTGAAAAAACCAACCCTATCCATATCCAAATGGTTATGGATAGAAACCCTCGCGATATTCCTGGCCCACCTCGCGCAGCACCTCCACGCACCATTGAGCCGCCAAGGACATCGTCAACGCAGGATTGCTGCACAGTCCCACGGAACCACCCGGTTCGCGAATTCCCAACTCCAGCTCAAACAGATCACCTCGATTCAAGTCCTGCCTGACCGCATCGAAAGGCGCGACCCAGATCGCCTGACTGCACTGCACATAACGCCGGCTCAAGATCAACGATAGGGTTTCCAGGCGCTGGCGCGGCGGATTGATACTGTGCTGCACGAACAAGCTGTCGGCGAATTTGCGAATCGTCGTCCCTGCCTGCGGCAACACCAGCGGATAATCTTCGATATGTTCCTGCGCCTGTGGATCGCTCAACAGCGGATGGCCGTTACGCACCACGAGGGTCATGGATTCGCTGTATAGATGCTCGAAAATCAGCCCAAGGATCTGCGGGCTGTCCGTCATGCGTCCGACCACCAGGTCCAGCTCCCCCACCCGCAATTGCGACAACAGGTACGCGCTCGGCCCGGTCACCACGCTCACGATCAGCGCGGGATGTCGGGCATGCAAACGACAGACGACCTCGGGCACCAACAAACTTTCCACAGTGGACAGCACGCCGAGCCTGGCGGTGAAGGGCTCGTGCTCGCCGGAACGCAGGCTGTTCACCCCTTCACGCAGCGCTTGTACGCTCGGCCCGGCATAACGCAAAAAAGCCACTCCGGCTTCCGTCAACGCCGCGCCACTTTTGCTGCGCATAAATAAAGTGGCCGTCAGCAGGGTTTCGAGTTCTTTGAGGGTCTTGGAAAGCGCCGGCTGGCTGATCGCTAATTTTTCCGAGGCGCGCGCCAGACTGCCCTGGCGCGCCACTTCGAGAAAGCACACCAGGTGGCGGAATTTGATGCGGGTATCGATGTTCACCGTATGTTGCCGCCTTCGAGGTGTCCCCTACCGCGCGTGAAAAAGCGCGAGAAGTAAGCTAATTCGGAAGATTGTGCGCGAAAGTGTACCGCCGATCGACCTCACCACACAGCGAACGCAGGTTGTCGATCTCGTGGATCAGGCTGATCAGAATGGACCGTCGTCGCCCTGACGCCACCAGGGCGCTGAATCCCGGGCACAAAAAAAGCCCGCTCGATGAGCGGGCTTCCTGTGGTACCTGGCGTTCAGCGTTCCAGATGACCGAATATGGCGCAGCGGACGGGACTCGAACCCGCGACCCCCGGCGTGACAGGCCGGTATTCTAACCGACTGAACTACCGCTGCGCGTAACACTTGAAGCGAATGGTGGGTGATGACGGGATCGAACCGCCGACCCTCTGCTTGTAAGGCAGATGCTCTCCCAGCTGAGCTAATCACCCTTCGTTTCGGTGTGGCGCGCATTCTACGGAGCGACCCCAGGTCTGGCAAGCACTTTCTTAAATCTTTTTTTTGATAGCTTCCAATGGCTTAGGCAGGGTTGGCCTCAGCCGCTATCAAGAGAATAATGCCCCCCTTTGTATAAAGGAGAGACTCACCCCATGTGGTTCAAGAACCTGCTTATCTATCGCCTGACCCAAGATCTGCCTGTTGATGCCGAGGCGTTGGAAGCGGCCATGGCCACCAAACTGGCGCGCCCATGTGCAAGCCAGGAGTTGAGCACTTACGGTTTCATCGCCCCCTTCGGCAAAGGTGAGGATGCTCCCCTGGTCCACGTCAGCGGTGACTTCCTGCTGATCGCCGCGCGCAAGGAAGAACGCATCCTGCCGGGCAGCGTAGTGCGTGATGCCCTCAAAGAGAAAGTCGAGGAAATCGAAGCCGAGCAAATGCGCAAGGTCTATAAAAAGGAACGGGACCAGATCAAGGATGAAATCATCCAGGCGTTCCTGCCGCGTGCCTTTATTCGCCGCTCGTCGACCTTCGCCGCCATCGCGCCGAAACAGGGCCTGATCCTGGTGAACTCGGCCAGCCCGAAACGCGCCGAAGACCTGCTCTCCACCCTGCGTGAAGTGATCGGCACCCTGCCGGTGCGCCCACTCACCGTGAAAACCGCGCCAACCGCCATCATGACCGACTGGGTCACCACCCAGAAACCGGCCGATGACTTCTTCGTCCTCGACGAATGCGAACTGCGCGACACCCACGAAGACGGCGGCATCGTGCGTTGCAAGCGCCAGGACCTGACCAGCGAAGAAATCCAGCTGCACCTGAGCACCGGCAAAGTCGTGACCCAACTGTCCCTAGCCTGGCAGGACAAGCTGTCCTTCATGCTCGACGACAAGATGACCGTCAAGCGCCTGAAGTTCGAAGACCTGCTGCAAGACCAGGCGGAACAGGACGGTGGTGAAGAAGCCCTGGGCCAACTGGATGCCAGCTTCACCCTGATGATGCTGACCTTCGGTGACTTCCTGCCGGCGTTGATCGACGCCCTCGGCGGCGAAGAAACCCCGCAGGGCATCTAAGCCGTGTGAAGATCAAATTGTGGGAGGGGCAAGTCGAATCGTCGCCCCGCCCCTCCCACATTTGCTCGCATTTGCATTTCAAAAATCGAATAAAAAAGGACACCCCCATGCGCGCACTCGCCGCCTTGAGCCGCTTCGTCGGCAATACCTTCGCCTACTGGGTGTTGATATTTGCCGTTGTCGCGTTCCTCGAGCCAAACTGGTTCATCGGCCTGAAAAGCGCCATCGTCCCGCTGCTGGGCCTGGTGATGTTCGGCATGGGGCTGACCCTCAAACTTGAAGACTTCGCCGAAGTCGCTCGCCACCCGTGGCGCGTGGCCCTGGGCGTAGTCGCACACTTCGTGATCATGCCGGGCGTGGCCTGGCTGCTGTGCCAGGCCTTCCACCTGCCGCCGGAAATTGCCGTTGGGGTGATCCTGGTCGGCTGCTGCCCAAGCGGCACCTCATCCAACGTGATGACCTGGCTGGCCCGTGGCGACCTGGCGCTGTCGGTGGCCATCGCCGCCGTCACCACCCTCCTCGCCCCGCTGCTCACCCCGGCGCTGATCTGGCTGCTGGCCTCGGCCTGGCTGCCGGTGTCGTTCATGGAGTTGTTCTGGTCGATCCTGCAAGTGGTGCTGCTGCCGATCGTGCTCGGCGTTGTCGCGCAACGCGTGCTCGGCGAGCGGGTGCACCATGCGGTGGAGGTGCTGCCGTTGGTGTCAGTGGTCAGCATCGTGATCATCGTCGCCGCAGTAGTGGCGGCGAGCCAGGCGAAGATCGCCGAATCGGGCCTGCTGATCATGGCCGTGGTGATGCTGCATAACAGCTTCGGTTACCTGCTGGGCTACTTCACCGGCCGCGTGTTCAAGCTGCCGTTGGCCCAACGCAAGTCGCTGGCGCTGGAGGTGGGCATGCAGAACTCCGGGCTGGGCGCCGCATTGGCCAGCGCGCACTTTTCTCCGTTGGCGGCGGTGCCGAGCGCGCTGTTCAGTGTCTGGCACAATATTTCCGGGGCGTTGCTATCGACCTACTTCCGCCGCATGAGCGAGAAGGAAGACCGTCGCATGCTGGAAAACACCCCGCAAACTTGATCGCATGATCCATTTTCGGCACTCTACCGAGCTTCGCGGGGACGACCTCGCGACGCTCTCGAGCGCACATCAGGGGACGACCCCGCTTTTGCAAGGGAGGTCATCATGTCCTGGATCATTCTATTGTTTGCCGGCTTGTTTGAAGTCGGCTGGGCCGTCGGCCTGAAGTACACCGACGGTTTCAGCAAGCCGCTGCCCACGGCGCTGACGATTGCCGCCATGGCCATCAGCCTCGGCCTGCTTGGCCTGGCCATGAAGGAGCTGCCGCTGGGCACCGCCTATGCCATCTGGACTGGCGTGGGAGCGGTGGGCACGGTGATTGCCGGGATTATCCTGTTCGGGGAATCCATGGCGTTGTTCCGGCTGGCCAGTGTGGCGTTGATCATTTGCGGGCTTGTCGGGCTCAAGATCAGCGCTTAGGCCACTACCACCATCGGGGGCAAGTCGAATCGTCGCACCGCCTCCCACACTAGACCGCGATCGTCAGAACAACGTGATCAAATGTGGGAGGGGGCATGCCCCGATGAGGCCGGTACATCCAGCACAGAACTACCTGACACTCCCCCGCAAAGCGCCAACGACCTCCTGCAATCTCGCAGGCGTCGGACCCTCCACCGGCTCACCCGCCACCAGCACGACGCGCGACCAGATGCGATGGAAGAAGCCTTTGTTCGGATCGCGACTGAAGAAACTCCCCCACAACCCCTGCAACGCCATCGGGATCACCGGCACAGGGGTCTCCTCAAGAATGCGCGTCACGCCACCACGGAACTCGTTCATCTCGCCGTCAGCCGTCAACTTGCCTTCCGGGAAGATACACACCAACTCTCCGTCCTTCAGGTATTGGGCAATCCGCGTGAAGGCTTTTTCGTAGATCTGGATATCCTCATTGCGCCCGGCAATCGGGATCGCCCCCGCGGTGCGGAAGATAAAATTCAGCACCGGCAAGCGGTAGATCTTGTAGTACATGACGAAGCGAATCGGCCGACGCACCGCGCCGCCAATCAACAGCGCATCGACAAACGACACGTGGTTACACACCAGCAACGCCGCGCCTTCATCCGGGATCAGCTCAAGGTTGCGATGCTCCACGCGATACATGGAGTGGCTGAGCAGCCAGATCATGAAGCGCATGGTGAACTCGGGGACGATCTTGAAGATGTAGGCGTTGACCGCGATGTTGAGCAACGACACCACCAGGAACAGCTCAGGAATCGACAACTTGGCCACGCTCAGCAGCAGGATCGAGACAATCGCCGAGACCACCATGAACAGCGCGTTGAGAATGTTGTTGGCGGCGATCACCCGCGCTCGTTCGTGCTCGGCGGTGCGCGACTGGATCAGTGCATACAGCGGCACGATATAGAATCCGCCAAACACCCCCAGGCCGAGGATATCCAACAACACCCACCACGCCTGGCCGTAGCTGAGCACCGCCAGCCAGTCATTGGCCTGGACGTTCTGCGGGAAGCCGCCCGAATGCCACCACAGCAGCAGGCCGAACACGGTCAGGCCAAAGGAGCCAAACGGCACCAGGCCGATCTCCACCTTCCGCCCGGAGAGTTTTTCGCACAGCATCGAGCCCAGGGCGATGCCCACCGAGAACACCGTAAGGATCAGCGTCACCACGGTTTCGTCGCCGTACAACCACTCCTTGGCATAGGCTGGGATTTGCGTCAGGTAGATCGCGCCGACAAACCAGAACCATGAGTTACCGACGATGGAGCGCGACACCGCCGGGGTCTGGCCCAAGCCCAGGCGCAAAGTCGCCCAGGATTGGCTGAAGATGTTCCAGTCCAGGCGCAGTTGCGGGGTGGACGCCGCCGCGCGAGGAATGCTGCGGCTGGCCAGGTAACCCAGCACCGCCACGCCGACGATCGCCGCCGACACCACCGGCGCATAGTGGCTGGAAGACATCATGATCCCTGCGCCAATGGTGCCGGCCAGGATCGCCAGGAACGTGCCCATCTCCACCAGACCGTTGCCGCCCACCAATTCATCGTCGTGCAGGGCCTGGGGCATGATCGAATACTTCACCGGGCCGAACAGCGCCGAGTGCGTGCCCATGGCGAACAGCGCCAGCAGCATCAGTTCCAGGTGATTGAACAGAAAGCCCGTCGCGCCGACGGCCATGATCACAATCTCGCCAATCTTGATCGCGCGGATCAACGCATCCTTGTTGAATTTCTCGCCAAACTGGCCGGCCAGCGCCGAGAACAGGAAGAAGGGCAAGATGAACAACAGCGCGCACAGGTTGACCCAGATCGAGCGGTCACCGTCGATGGTGAGCTTGTAGAGAATCGCCAGGATCAGCGATTGCTTGAAGATGTTGTCGTTGAAAGCGCCCAGCAACTGGGTGATGAAAAACGGCAGGAAACGCCGTGTGCGCAGCAAGGTGAATTGTGAGGGGTGGCTCATCGTCCGTGTTCCTGCGTGGCCTGTTATTGATCAGGCCACGACTTTACCTAATCGCGCTTACTTATTCCCTAGTCCTGCAATACACGGCGAAACAAAAAGCTCACCTTTATAGGCGCCCTGCACAGTGCGCTTGGCAACGACCAGCCACATCAGCGTCAACGCGCCCACCAGCACACTGCCAAATGCGCTGAAGAAGCCCAGGTGCAACAGGCTCGACAGCTTCAACGTGGCCAGGGCATATACCCCCAGCGGGAAGGTAAAACCCCACCACCCCAGGTTGAACGGGATACCGGCGCGCAGGTAACGCAGGGTGATCAGCACCGCGATCAGCATCCACCACAAGCCGAAGCCCCACAGGGTCATACCCGCCACCAGGCCCAGGCCGTTGGCCATTTCACCGACGCCGGGCAAACCATTGGCGGCAAAGATAGCCGGCGCATCGCCGCCCAGCACCAACATACCCAGGGCACCGGTACCGATGGGGCCGAGGGCCAGCCAGCTCGATGCGGCCATATTGGCGTGAGGCAATTTATGCAAGGCCATGCGCAGCATCAGGATGGTCAGGATACTGAACGCCACCGGCAGGGAGAACGCCCACAGCACGTAACTGGTCACCAGCATCACCAGTTGCGAATGGGCGTCGACCAGGTGCGGCGCCAGCAGGCCACCGCTGGCCGCCGCCACTTCGGCCGCGACCACCGGCAACAGCCATACGGCGGTCATCTGATCGATGCTGTGTTCCTGGCGGGTGAACATCATGAACGGGATCAGCACGCCGCAGGCCAGGGACATGGCCACATCCAGCCACCAGAGCAGCTCGGCCAGGGGCAGCACATCACTCCCCCAGCGTGGCAGGCCGAACAACAACAATCCGTTAAGGATGGTCGCCAGGCCCATGGGGATAGTGCCGAAGAACATCGAGACGGTGGAGTGCCCGAAAATCCGCCGGGCCTCGTGGAAAAACATCACCCAACGCGCCGCATACAGGGCACTGAACAGCAGGAACAAGCCAATGGTGAACAGCCACAGCCCTTCGGCAATGGCGCGCAAACCCGGCAGGTCGAACGGTAATTGAGCCAGGGCCAGCGCAAGCACGCCGGTGCCCATGGTCGCGGCAAACCAGTTGGGGGTGAACTGGCGAATCACTTCCCGGGGACGGGCCAGGTGACTGAAGGGCTTGTAGCTGATGGTATTCGAGCAGGTCATGATGGCAATCCTCTTCCTCGCATGAGGTTGAGGCCATGGTAGAACCTGATCGAATATCTATATAACGGGTAATATCTCTAACTGTTATCTATTTTACCGATATGCGCTCAAACGCTGCCTTCGCTTTCGATCACCAGGATGCGCGCAGGGCCCTGGGGATGCGCCACATGTTCGGTGCCGACGCCGGCGTAGAAAATGTCGCCCACGGCCAACTCGGCCACCTGCTCCATGCCGCCGTCGCGGTAGTGCATATGCACCCGGCCATCGAGCACCACGAACACTTCCTCACCATCGTTGACGTGCCAGCGGTACGGCTGGTCGGTCCAGTGCAAACGGGTGGTGATGCCGTTCATGTTGGCGATATCCAGCGCCTCCCAGGCGCGGCTACCGGTGAAGTCCTTGCTGCGGATGATCTTCATGCTTGAATCTCAAGGCGGTCGGAGATCGCCGATTATGAGCGCATCACGAGCTCGATGTCGCCTTGGTGCGGGTGTAATCCTGCAGCAGCAGCGCCGCCAAGGCACTGAGTGCCAGCACGATCAGCGACACGCCATACGCATCGGTGGTAGCGATCAACCCGAAGGTGCGCGTCAGGTTGCCCGCCAACAGCGATGGCACACAGAACGCCAGGTAACTCAGGACGTAGAACGCCGACATCAAGCCGGCGCGCTCATGGGGCAAGGCCAACGGTACAACGCTGCGCAAGGCGCCGAGGAACCCGGCCCCAAAACCACTGCCGGCGATCAGCGTCGCAAGGAAAAACAACGGCAGGCTGGCAGCGTGCACGGCACTGAGGATCAGCGCGACGCCCACCGCCAGCAACACGGCGCCCAGGCGCAAGGTCTTGTCCGCCGGGCGATTGCGCAGGCTGAAAATCATCAGCGCACCGCTCAAGGTCAACACCGCTACCAGCCCGCCGCCGATCAGATTGGACGTCGACCCCGTGGCCGCCCGCACCAGCGAAGGCGCCAGGGACAGATAGAACCCGCCCATGGCCCATACGGCGATATCCACCGGCAGCGCAATCCACAGCGCGCGGCGCGCCTGGAGCGGCACATGCAAGGTGGGCCACAACGAGGCCAACGCGCCAGGGATCCGACTGACGGTTTCCGGCAGGCGCCACACATACACGGCCTGCAACACCATCAGGCTCAAGAGTGTCCAGTAGATCAAGGTGGTGGGAAACGGCGCGAATTCCACCAGCAGGCTGCACCCCATGGCGCCACACGCCATCCCCAGCAAGGGCGCGACGCTGTTGATCAGCGGCCCGTGCTGGCGGTCGGTATCGAGCAGCGCGGCACCCAGTACCGCCGTGGCCATGCCGGTGGCGAAACCTTGCAGGGTCCGCGCGGCGATCAGCCAGGCCACGCTGTCTTCATGGATAAACAGCAGCATCGCCAGCATCTCGAGGAGCAGTGCGGTGAAGATCACCGGCTTGCGCCCCAGGTGGTCCGACAGCGAACCTACGGTCAGCAACGCCACCAGCAGGCTCAAAGCGTATACCCCGAAGATCAGGGTCAGCATGCCCGCTGAAAAATGCAGGCCCTCCTGATACAGGTGATACAACGGCGTCGGCGCGCTGGAAGCCGCCAGGAACGTCAGCAAAGTGATCGCCAGGAACACCAGGCTGGAACGGTGTGAAGTCAGGTTGGACATGGGCACGCTCCGCTAAAGCTAATATTTTGCTTTTGCGCAGTGTGCGACCGATCAGGGCTTAAAGCAAATTCTTTGTGTTAAGGTCACACCCATGGCGATAAAAGAAGGCCTCCGCCCGGGGGGCCGCAGTGCCCGGGTACAAGAGTCCGTCCATTCGGCGGTGCGTGAACTGCTGGAAACCCATGAGCGTTCCAGTGTCACCGTGCCGATGATTGCCGCGCGCGCGGGCGTCACCCCCTCAACCATCTACCGACGCTGGGGCGACCTCTCCGTGTTGCTCGCGGACGTGGCCCTGGCCCGCATGCGCCCCGACAGCGAGCCGGCCAACACCGGCAGCCTGCGTGGCGACCTGCAAGCCTGGGCCGAGCAATACCTGGATGAAATGAGTTCGGAGCCGGGGCGCAACATGATGCGCGATGTGCAGTGCCGGGCGACGCCTGGGTACTGCGTGAGCATCCTCAGCGGGCAGTTCCAGGCGATTGTCGATCGCTACCCGCACGACACGCCGCCACCGCCCAGCGTGGATCACCTGATCAACCTGCTGGCGGCACCGACGGTGTTTCGTATTCTGTTCTCGAGCACACCGCTGACGGTTGAAGAACTGCACGAGCTGATCGAGCTGGCATTGCAGGCCTGACACACATCTAAATGTGGGAGGGGGCTTGCTCCCGATAGCGGCCTGACAGTCAGCCTTGCACTGACTGATCCACCGCTATCGGGAGCAAGCCCCCTCCCCCATTTTTCCCCACGTTCAGGTCGGTGCTCAGGTACGCATGCCGCGCCCACTCACCAGCAACTTCGCGCAACCGATATACAACACCACCGTGGCCACGATCATGAAGGTGATCGCCACGCTGATCTTGATGTCCGACACGCCAAGGATGCCGTAGCGGAACGCGTTGACCATGTGCAGCACCGGGTTGGCCAGGGACACGGTCTGCCAGAACGGCGGCAGCAAGGTGATGGAGTAGAACACTCCGCCCAGGTAGGTCAGTGGGGTCAGCACGAACGTCGGGATGATCGAGATATCGTCGAAGTTGCGTGCAAATACTGCGTTGATAAACCCCAGCAACGAGAAGATCGTCGCCGTCAGCACCACCACCAACAGGGTGACTCCCAGGTGGTGCACTTGCAGGTGGGTGAAGAACAGCGACAGCAAGGTCACGATCACACCGACCATCAAGCCTCGCAGCACGCCACCCAGTGTGTAGCCGATCAGGATGGTGTGTGGCGACACCGGCGAGACCATCAGTTCTTCGATGGAACGCTGGAATTTGCTGCCGAAGAAACTGGAGACCACGTTGCCGTAGGAGTTGGTGATCACCGACATCATGATCAGGCCGGGCACGATGTACTCCATATAGGTGAAGCCACCCATGTCGCCGATCTGCCGGCCGATCAGGTTACCGAAGATCACGAAGTACAGGACCATGGTGATCGCCGGTGGCAGCAGGGTCTGCGGCCAGATCCGGGTGAAGCGCTTCACTTCGCGATAGACAATGGTCTGCAGTGCGACGAGGTTGGGTTGCAGTTCAGAACTCATACCGCCACCTTCGCCAGGTTTTTTTCCACCAGGGACACGAACAACTCCTCAAGGCGATTGGTTTTGTTACGCAGGCTCAACACTTCGATGTTCTGGGTCGCCAATTGGCTGAACAACGCAGTGATGCCCATGGCTTTGTCCACCTGGACTTCCAGGGTGTGGCCGTCGACCAGGCGAGTCGGGTAGCCAACCAGTTGCGGCGGTACCGACAGGTTGTTTTTCAGGTCGAGCACGAACGTCTCCACATGCAACTGGCTCAGCAGGTTACGCATGCTGGTGTTCTCGACGATGGTGCCGTGGTCGATGATGCCAATGTTGCGGCACAGCTGCTCGGCCTCTTCCAGGTAGTGGGTGGTGAGGATGATGGTGATGCCTTTCTCGTTCAGCTCGGTGAGGAAGGTCCACATCGAGCGACGCAGTTCGATGTCCACCCCGGCGGTGGGCTCATCGAGGATCAACAGGCGCGGTTCGTGCACCAGCGCGCGGGCGATCATCAGGCGCCGCTTCATACCGCCGGAGAGCGAACGCGAAGGCACGTCGCGTTTGTCCCACAGGCCCAGTTGGGTCAGGTACTGTTCGGCGCGTTCCTTGGCGATTTTCGCCGGAATGCCGTAGTAACCGGCCTGGGTCACGACAATGTCGAAGGTCTTTTCAAACTGGTTGAAGTTGAATTCCTGGGGCACCACACCGATGCAACGCTTGAGCGCCGCCGGGGATTGGTCCAGGTCATGGCCAAAAATATTCACCGTGCCGCTGGTCTTGTTGACCAGGGTCGAAAGGATACCGATGGTGGTGGATTTGCCGGCACCGTTGGGGCCAAGCAAGGCGAAGAAATCACCTTCGGCAACGTCCAGATCGATACCACTCAGGGCCTGGAAACCGTTGCCGTAGGTTTTGGTTAGCTGCCGGATGGACAGAGCGGAACTCATATCGGAATACGCACCAAAGAAGGGAATAGGAACAATAGATGAGGGCGCAGCCCACGTAGTTCAACGGCGGCGCATGACAAGCATGGTGCTTGCCCGCGCCGCACAAGTACAGTCACCTGTATTAATAGTCAGTATTAAGTCAACGCGGTCATGACCGCTTTGCGGTAGGCCGGCCGTTGTTGCAGGCGCTGGTACCAGGCCTCTAGATGGGGCATCGAAGGGCGTTCGATGGGCATTTCAAACCAGGCGTAGATAAAGCAGCCCAGAGGGATATCACCCATGCCGATCTCATTACCTGACAGGTAGGGTTGGGTGGCAAGGGCCTGGTCGACGGTTTTGAGCGCATCGATGCAGGCCTGGCGCCCGGCGTGGATGGCGTCCCAGTTCTGTTTGTCAGCGGGCGTGCGCACAATGCCCCAGAACACGCTCTTGAACGGTTCGGCGAGGGTCGACGTGGTCCAATCCATCCATTTTTCCGCGTTGGCCCGCGCCTTCAGGTCGCTCGGGTACCAGCTGGATGCCTGCTTGGCGCAGAGGTAACGCACGATGGTGTTGGACTCCCACAGGACAAAATCGCCGTCTTCGATCACCGGCACCCGGCCATTGGGGTTCAACGCCCGGTATTGCGGCGTGTCGACCACGCCAAAAGCCCCGCCCGCATCAATTGCCTCATAGTCCAGGCCGAGTTCCTCGGCGCACCACAGTGCTTTCCTGACGTTTGATGAATTTTTACGACCCCAGATTTTCAGCATGACCGTGCCTTATTGTGAATGAACATGGCTGGATGAACGCAGCAGCATACGCCGCTTCACGCGCGGCTTAAATCACTGCGCAGATCGCCCAGCAGGCTCGGCATGTCGTCGGTAAACAGGTGCGGGTAACACTGCTGGAGATGGGCGAAGAAGAAAGCCTCGGGCACATCGGGAAATTGCCCATGATCCACCACGTACTCCATCGAGCGTTGCCCCTGGCGGTTGAACGCATGGAAAACACTGTCATTGACCCCGTCGAACTCCAGCGGCGGCACATCGAACAGCTCACACAATTGCTGGTTGAACGCGGGCGTCGCCTTGACCCAGCGGCCGTTCAAATAAAGCTCGGTGTAGCCGTGCATGGCGAACACATCACTTTTGAGCAGCGCGATCAGGCGCGGCGTCGACAGGTGATTGCGCACGTCCGCCAGGCCGATGCGCGCCGGAATGCCGCAGTGCCGCGCACAGGCGGCGAGCAAGGTGGCCTTGGGCACGCAATAGCTTTCGCCAGCCGCCAGGGCGAAGCTGGCGTTCAAGGTGCCTGGGTCGCGGCTGAAGGTGTAGGGGTTGTAGCGCACCGCCTCCCGTACGGCGTAATACAGGGCGACTGCCTGGTCACTTAAAACCGTGCGGGTACCGCGGTGTTTTTCGGCGAACTCCACCACGGCAGGGTGGTCACTATCGATGAAGCGGCTGGGACTCAGGTACGTATCCATGAGCTTGATCTCCGAGGGAAGCCTGGAGTTTAACGACAGGTGTGCCATGGAGATAACGACGAATCGGCCAAATGTCGGCGCCTGGTGATCGGTGATCCCACGGTGTTCCCAGTACCACTCGTAACGCCTGATCACCGCGCTTTCTCGGATGCCGACTAAGCTCAATGGTGGTTTTGCCCCTGGTTTCATGGAGGATTGAATATGCTGTTGTTGTGGATACTGGTTCTGGTGGTCGGCATTGCCTACCTGGCACACCGCCGCACCGCGCCCCTGCCCGCCCTGGGCGTGGTCGCCGTTTACCTGCTGGCGATGGGCGCCTGGAGCCACGCACCGGGTTGGCTGCTGCTGATCTTCTGGGTGCTGATCGCCCTTGTCGCCGCGCCGCTGCTGCTGCCAGACCTGCGCCGCCAATACTTCACCAAGCCGCTGTTCAGCTGGTTCCAGAAAGTCCTGCCGCCGATGTCCGAGACCGAGCGCGACGCGATCGATGCGGGCACCGTGTGGTGGGACGGCGAACTGTTCAGTGGTCGCCCCGACTGGGACAAACTGCTGGCCTACCCCAAGGCGCAACTGACCGAAGAAGAGCAGGCCTTCATCGACGGCCCCACCGAAGCACTCTGCGCCATGGTCAGCGACTGGGAAATCGGCCAGGCCATGGACCTGCCACCCGCGGCTTGGGAGCACATCAAGACCCACGGTTTCTTCGCCCTGATCATCCCCAAGGAATATGGCGGCAAGGGTTTCTCCGCCTACGCCCACTCCCAGGTGGCCATGAAGCTCGCCACCCGCAGCGGCGACCTGGCCTCCACGGTGATGGTGCCCAACTCCCTCGGCCCGGCCGAACTGCTGCTGCACTACGGCACCGACGAACAACGCAACCACTACCTGCCACGCCTGGCCCGTGGCGACGATATTCCGTGCTTCGCCCTCACCGGCCCGCTGGCGGGCTCCGACGCCGGCGCCATGCCCGACACCGGGGTGATCTGCAAGGGTGAATGGGAAGGCAAGGAAACCCTGGGCCTGCGCCTGAACTGGGAAAAACGCTACATCACCCTCGGCCCTGTCGCGACCCTGCTCGGCCTGGCCTTCAAGGCCCATGACCCGGACCACCTGCTGGGTGAAGAAGAAGACCTCGGCATCAGCCTGGCGCTGATCCCGACCGATACGCCCGGGGTCAACATCGGCCGCCGCCACCTCCCCCTGGGCGCGGCATTCATGAATGGCCCCAACTCGGGCAAGGATGTGTTCATCCCCCTGGAATTCCTGATCGGCGGCCAGGAAATGCTCGGCAAGGGCTGGATGATGTTGATGAACTGCCTGTCGGTAGGCCGCTCGATCTCCCTGCCCGCCGTCGGCACCGGCGCCGCCAAGTTCACCAGCCTGGTCACCGGCCAATACGCCCAGGTGCGCGAACAGTTCAACGTACCGCTGTCGGCCTTCGAAGGTATCCAGGAAGCCCTGGCACGTATCGGCGGCAATGCGTGGCTGATGGACAGTGCGCGGATGCTCACCGCCAATGCCGTCGACCTCGGGGAAAAACCCTCGGTGCTGTCGGCGATCCTCAAGTACCACCTGACCGAGCGCGGCCGCGAGTGCATCAGCCACGCCATGGACGTACACGGTGGCAAGGGCATCATCATGGGCCCGAACAACTACCTGGGTCGCAGCTGGCAGGGCGCACCGATCTTCATCACCGTGGAGGGCGCGAATATCCTCTCGCGCAACCTGATGATCTTCGGCCAGGGCGCGATTCGCTGCCATCCCTTCGTGCTCAAGGAAATGGCCCTGGCCGGTCGCGAAGACCACGACCAGGCCCTGAAGGAGTTCGACGGCCTGCTGATGCAGCACATCGGGTTTGCCGTGAGCAACGCGGCCAGCACCCTGGTACTCAACCTCGGTGTCGGGCATTTCGAAAAAGCCCCGGGCAACCGTTTGAGCCAGCGCTACTTCCGTGCGCTGAACCGCCAGGCCGCCGCGTTCGCGCTGCTCGCCGACCTGAGCATGATGCTGCTGGGCGGCGAATTGAAACGCCGCGAACGCCTGTCGGCGCGCCTGGGTGATGTGCTGAGCCATATGTACCTGGCCTCGGCGGCGCTCAAGCGTTACCACGACCTGGATTCGCCGGACCACCTCGAACCGCTGTTCACCTGGGCCATGGAAGAAAGCCTCGGCGAGTCGGAGCGCGCACTGGATGAACTGCTGAGCAACTTCCCGAGCAAGGTGCTTGGCTGCCTGCTGCGGGTGATTGTATTCCCGTTCGGCCGTCGCCATACGGGGCCATCCGATGCGCTGGATGCCGAGGTGGCCGCGGTCATCGGCCGCGCCAAGGGCGACCCGACGCTCGAGGAGTTGCTGGCCGGCTGCTATCGCCCGCAATCGGTGGACGATCCCGTAGGCGCCCTGCAACACGCCTACGACCTGCTCGGCACCAGTCATCCGTTGCAAAAGAAACTGCATGCTGCGCTCAAGAGCGGCCAGGTCAAGCCGACGGCCGGCGAGCCTGCCATCGACGCGGCGCTGCACGCCGGGGTGCTGCAACCGGCCGAAGCGCAGACCCTGCGCGACGCCGAGGCGGCACGGCGCAAGGTGATCGACGTGGATGATTTCAGCAAGGAAGAACTGGCCCAGGCAGAGGGCAAGGTCCGCTGAGTCCAGCGGTCATATAAAAACGGGCGCTGGGGCTATATACTCCTGCGCCCGTTTTTGCTTTAGAGGACTTATCTCGTGTCCAACGTCGTTGCCGATCATCTCGTCTTGCTCGACCACCTGCGCAGTATCCTGGTTGCCGTCGGCGAAGCCGAACAGGTGCCCGAGGAAAGCCACACCCTGTTCCTCGAACGCTTTGACGAACTGCGCGCCCTGCTGCCGATCGACCCGATCGAAAGCCAGTACCTGGGCCAGGACCTGATGAGCCAGGTCATCCTGCGCTACCCGCAGATCGCCCACCTGGTGCCGCGCGACCTGCTGTGGTTCTTTGGCGGCGACTGCCTGCACTTCATGCCCGACGAAGAATTGGACCTGTACCAGGCCCTGGAAGAACGTCGCTTCGAAGCCGAACAGAACGACGAACCGTTCGACTGGAACCAGGAAAAGCAACTGCTGGCCATGCCACAGGACCAGAGCAAGCACTGATCCTTCAAGGCACTGCTGAACTGAATGTGGGAGCAAGCCCCTCAACCCTCAAATAAGTCACTGATGATTAAGAATTAAAATATCTTCTTAAATGACGGCTTTTTTACGGCGTGCGGGCTTGTTGTGGCGAGCGGGCTTGTTGTGGCAAGCAGGCCTGTTGTGGCGAGCGGGCTTGCCCCGCGTTGGGCTGCGAAGCAGCCCCAATAAGGCCACCGCATTTCTTCTGGTAGAACTGGGAGACTGGTATTAGGGCCGCTACGCGCCCCAACGCGGGGCAAGCCCGCTCGCCACAACAGGCCTGCTTGCCACAACGGGCCCGCTCGCCACAGGGTTTCCAGTTTGCTGTGCGACAGCGCTACGTCAGAGATTCAGCGGGGGCTCAACGTCGGCTCCTTCGCCATGCACGCCACCAGATAATCGATAAACACCCGCAACTTCGGCGGCAGATACCGCGTTGGCGAATGCAGCAACCACGCCTGGCCATGGTAGGACGCAATAAAATCCCACGCGGGCAACACCTGCACCAAGCGCCCTTCCTCCAAGGCATGCCGAGCGGTGAAATACGGCAAGCTGCCAATCCCCACATGCTGCAACACGGCATCGAGCCGCACGCCCGTGTGGTTTGCCGCATAACGCCCACGCACGCCGACCGTCACCGCCCTGCCGCCCTGGCGAAATTTCCAGCGTGAATCCCCTGGGGTTTCCCCCAGGTAGATACAACTGTGTCCTAACAAATCCTGGGGATGGCCAGGCGTGCCGTGCTCGGCCAGATACTGGGGTGTCGCGCACAGCAGGTGCTCGATGGGCAGCAGTTGCCGCCCCACCAGCCCAGGCGGCGGGCTGTCGGTGATGCGGATGCTCAGGTCGACGTTGTCGTCGATCAGGTCCACATGCCGATCCTCCAGGATCAGTTGCACATCCACCTTGGGATAACGCCGCAGAAACTCCGGCATATGCGGATGCACCACAAAACGCCCCACCGCCTTGGGCACGCTGACCCGCACCAGGCCCTCGGGCTCGTGGGTGAACTGGCCGCTGATTTCCATCACCGAGCGCGCCGCGTTGACCATCTCCTGGCAACGCTTGAACACTTCTTCGCCGCCCTCGCTCAAACGCAACTTGCGCGTGGTGCGCTGCAACAGGCGAGTCGCCAGCGCCTGTTCGAGTCGCGAAATACTCCGGCTCACCGCCGACGGCGAAACACTCAATTGCCGCGCCGCTGCGGAGAAACTGCCGGCTTCCACCACTTTGACGAAGATCGCCATTTCACCCAGCAGCGGCAAGGGAAGATTGATGCTCATGACGCACAGGTCCATTGATAATTCAGCGGATTATCACTCATTCACGCACTATTTATACTGCCCGCAGAACCTTGATGCGGATGTAGAGAATGACCGAGCGCCTGTTTTTCACCCACGACCACCTCACCGCCGAGCTTGAAGTGCTGAGCTGCACGCCGCACGCAGGGCAATTTGCCGTCATCCTGCTATCGACGATTTTCCACCCCCAGGGCGGTGGCCAACCGTTCGACACGGGCTGGCTTGGCGGCAGTCAGGTAGTGCGGGTCACCCAAGAGGCCGATCGCGTGGTGCACTATGTCGACCAGCCGGTGGAACCGGGCCCGATCACGGCGCGGGTCGATGAGCAACGTCGCACCCTGCATACCCGCCTGCATTCCGCCGGCCACTTGATCGGCAATGTCGGCGAAACACTCGGCTGGATGCCGATCAAGGCGCACCATTGGCCAGGCGAAGGCAAGATCACGTTTATTCGTGGCGAACAGGCCCAGACCATGGACGCCGAAGCCATTCAGCAGCAGGTCAACCAATGGATCGCCGCCGACTTCCCGCGCCATATGACGCTGGAAGATGGCACCCGGGAAGTCGGCTTTGGCGAACTGCCCGCCTATGCCTGCGGCGGTACCCATGTGCAAGCGTTGAGCGAGCTGGGCCAGGTGACGATCCTGGCGCTGTCGGAGAAAAAGGGCGCGTTGTCCGTTCGCTACGAAATCAACTGACACAACCCATCAGCGGCAAACTCAGTGATAAAAGCACGCCCTAGACCATGATCGCCCCTGCCCGCCCCGGCTCCACTACAAACGACTTGAGCGTCGAAACGGTGGCTGCCGGGTCGCGAGGATCGGTAATCACCCGAAAGTTCGTCAGCATCTTTCGCGCCTCCAATGCCACCGACACATAGCCCCGCTGGCGACTGTCGAAAAACTTCACATGGGGGTTCAGCGGCAGGATCTGGGTGAAGGCGTCATAGGGCGGCCCGTCGGACGTCACCGACGTGCCGACAAACTCGGTGGCGACGACCGGTGAATCCGGGCGATCGCCATCGGCATGCAGGTCCGTGACCCAGAACGAATGGATATCGCCGCCCCAGAACACCGGGTTCTTGACCCGATGACGCTCGATGGACGCCAGCATCCGCGAACGATTAGCCATATAGCCATCCCACCCATCGGTCCAGCGCCCAGGCATGTGGCTGGTCAGGTCGCGTTGGGTCAGCGGTGCCACCAGCAGGTCCTGGGCGATCACATTCCACTGCGCCTTGGACTGGGCGAAGCCCTGGTCCAGCCAGGCCTCCTGCTGCCACCCCAGCATCGTGCGCCCTGGGTCACGCAAGTCGGCGCACGTATTGGCCGCTACATGCCCCTGGTGGCTGCCATTGGCGAGGATGCACGGTTGTTCGGAGCGATACTGGCGGCCGTCGAGTACGTGGAAACGCGCCAATCGTCCATAGTCCAGGCGTCGGTAGATACGCATGTCCGAGCCGTGGGGCAGGCTGCTGGCGCGCAGCGGCATATGTTCGTAGAACGCCTGGTAGGCCGCTGCGCGTTGCTGGAGAAATTGTGCCACTGGAATCCTGGGGTCCTGGGACCAGCGGTTGGCGTAGTCGTTCTGCACCTCATGATCGTCCCAGGTGGCCACGCTGGGGGCCGCGGCGTGCAGCGCCTGCAGGTCCGGATCGGTTTTGTACAGGGCGTAGCGGTTGCGGTAATCCGTCAGGCTCACCGCATTGCCACTGCCATGGGGACGAATGATCTTGCCCGAATCGGCCGCATAGGAATTGTCATAGATGTAGTCGCCGAGGAAGAACACCAGGTCGGGTTGCTCCGCCGCCAAGTGGCGATAGGCGCTGAAATAACCACGCTCCCAGTGCGAGCACGAAACAAACCCCACGTGTGCCGATGCCATCGCATCCCGTGGCGGCGCCGTACGCGACTGCCCCACCGGGCTCTGCGCCCCCAGCCCCTCGAACTGGTACCAATACGGCCTGCCCGCCACCAACCCCGCGACCTCCACATGCACCGAATGGGCAAACCGCTCGGTGGCCATCACCTCGCCCTGGCGCACAATGCGTGTCATCGCCGCATCGCTGGCCACTCGCCAACGCACCGGCACCGCACGCCTCAAGCCACCCTGGCCATCGACCGCATTGAACAACGGCGCCAGGCGTGTCCAGATCACAAAGCCATCTGGCAGCGGATCGCCAGACGCCACGCCCAAGGTGAACGGATAGTCGACTCCCGCACTGCGGGCGAACGGGCTGAGAATCGAAAACGTGGTAGCCACCGCCAGCCCGGCAAGTACCCGGCGGCGGCCAAGATCAATCTCGCCGCTCATGACCGAGACTCCCAGCCACCCAAGTGCCCGTAGTGATGAGTAGCGTTGATGCGCAGGCTAACGATGCCCACCAACGCGTCTATGTCACGCCGATGCATGCCCAGGCTAATCAAGCCCAGGGAACGAAATTTTTCCTGCATGCCGTCGATAAAACCATGGGCGTCTTCCAGCGTGTACGGCGACGGAATGCTGGCCGTGTTGTCGGCAACGTTCGGCCCGTTGGCAAGGGCGCACAACGTCTCGGCCTGGGCTTTTTCCAGCGCTCGCAACAGCAGTCGCGAGGTGGAGAGATGTGGCAATTGGCTACTCATTCCAGGGGCGCCTCGATGTAAATTTTTTGAGAATGCCCCCGGTGAGTGTCAGTTTGGTTACACCCCGTAAATGACCGGTAAGTCGTCTGTAAGACGCGTCCTAGAGCCCTCAAAACGTCAACTAAAGTTAACCGTTCGGTCATTTTTCATTGCTAGCGTGTCGCCCCTAATTCAATAACGGGGTAGCGGAATGAGAACCTGGGATGAACCCAAGAAGCGCAAGGCACACATCGAACTGATCCCGATGATCGACGTGATGATGTTCCTCCTGGTGTTTTTCGTACTCGTGAGCCTGAACGTGATTCCGGCGCTCGGTATGAAGACCCAGTTGCCCAGCGCCAGCAGCTCACAACAGCTCAAGCCACAGAACAAATTCATCCTGACCTTGGGCCTGGAAGGCCAACTGCAACTCGACGGCAAAGACCTTACGGTCGACGCTCTGGTACCGGCGCTGAAGGCGGCAGAAAAGCCCGATACCAAGTCGACGATCATCGTCAACAGCGACAAGGGCGTGGAAGTGTCGCGCCTGGTCGAGGTGATGGACACCCTGCGTATGGGTGGCTTTACCTCCGTGTCCATTGCCACGCGTAAGTCCTGATCATGTACGTCCTGTTTCGTGCGCGTCAGCTGCTCGGCAGTGTGCCGGCCCTGATCGCCCTGGTGCTGATTGCACTGGGTATCCAGTCCCAGACGTTGAAAGTCGAGCCGGTGTACGACGAGTCGGCGGTCGAGTTGGCATTGGTCGAACCGGAGCCCGAAGTGGTGCCGGAACCGGTGGTGGAACAAGAGCCGCCACCCCCCGTGATCGAGGACGAAGAGGCCCCACCGCCGCCACCGCCCAAGCCGGAACCCAAGCCCAAGCCAAAACCGCAACCCAAACCGGTGATCACCAAAACCGCGCCCACCGCGCCACCGGTAGCCGCCGCCAAACCGGCACCCCCCGTGATTGCCCCGGCGGCGCCGACACCCGCACCGCCTGCGCCACCGAAAGTCGACAGCCAGGCCCTGGAAGGCGGTTACCTCAAGGGTTTGCGCAATGAGCTGGACACCTACAAGCAATACCCCACCGGACGCCAGGCCTCCCTCGAACGCCCCACCGGCGAGGTCGTGATCTGGCTGCTGGTAGACCGCCAGGGTCGGGTACTCGACTCCGGCTTGCAAACCCAGGCCTCGAGCATGTTGCTCAACCGGGCCGCCACCAACAGCTTGCGTCGTATCAAGCAAGTCAAGCCGTTCCCCGAGCAAGCCTTCGGGGGGCGCAATGAGCAGCGCTTCACCGCCACCTTCAACTACAGCGTGCAATAAGCACCCGACACCAGGACGACAGTGATGAGGTTCACACGGATTCATCTGGCACTCGTTGCCGCAAGCATGGGCCACGGCATGGCCATGGCCGACACCAGCGACAGCGATGTCGGGACCATTGGGGTTCAGGGCAAAGCCACTGCCGGTGGCGGTTATATGGTGCAGGAAGAAAGCATCAAGGCTCGCTCCACCGTGACCAAGGAGGCCCTGGATAAACAGACCGCCACCGGCAATGCGATCGACAAGCTCAAGTACACCCCGGGCTTGAATATCTCCAGTGAAGACAACACCGGCCTCTCGGGCTTTCGCTTCACCATGCGCGGGCTTAACTCCGATCAGGTGGGGATGTCCGTGGACGGTATGCCGATCAACGATTCCGGCAACTACGCGTTGTATTCCAACCTGCTGGGCGACCCGGAAAACATCGACCAGATCTTCGTCACCCAGGGCTCGGCCGAATCCGACGGCCCGCACATCGGTTCCAGCGGCGGCAATATCGGCATCGTGACCATTCGCCCGACCAAGGAAACCGGCGCGTTCGTCAAACAGATCATGGGCAGCAACGCCACGCGCAAGACCTTCGCCCGTCTCAATACCGGCGAGGTCAATGGCCTGAGCAACTGGCTATCGGTGTCCCACACCGAAGGCGAGATGTGGCGTGGTTCAGGTGCCGTGCGGGCGGACAAGGTCGAGTGGAACAGTTTCTTCGATGCGGGCAACGGCAACACCGCCAACCTGATCCTCAAGTACCACGAACAGGACAACAACAGTTATAGCCAGTTGACCAAGGCCCAATTCCAACAGAACGGCCCTAAGTACGACCCCTACCCCGCCACGCCGACCGTGGGTAGCAACGGTAAGCTCAATAGCTACTACGCCCTGGCGCAGAACCCGTTCCAGACCTTTACCGGCGTGCTCAACACCCAGTTCAAACTGGCCGATAACCTGGCCCTGTCGGTGATCCCGTATTACTTCTGGGGTAACGGCAGCGGCGTCAACTCGTCGAGCTACGCACTCAACCGTGGCTCGAACGCTGGCGGCGTATTCGACCTGAGCAACCTGCCTACCGCAGCGCAGTACAACGCCGACGGTTCCTCCACCACCGGCGTGTACTACCGCCCTTCGCGCACGCAGACGTGGCGACCAGGGATTACCACCAAGCTGAACTGGGACCTGGAAGAACACAGCCTGCAATTCGGCTACTGGTACGAACGCGCGCGGCAGAGCCAGACCCAACCGTTCATTGCGCTCAAGAACAACGGCAAACCCACCGACACCTGGCCGGACGGCGACGCCGTGGTCGATGCCAACGGCAATACCGTGCAGGGTCGCGACCGCTTCACCGTCACGCCAGCACAGAAAGTCTGGGCACAGGACACCTGGTATTTCGCCCCCGACTGGACCCTGGTGGCCGGCCTGGCGTACATGAACGTCAAGCGTGACGGTACCAACCACGGCAGCCTCACCGAACAAGCCGAAAAACGTAACCAGAGCTACAACAAACTGCTGCCCAACGCTGGCCTCAAATACCAGCTCGATGAACGCGACCAACTGTTCTACAGCCTGTCGCGCAACATGCGTATCCCGCAGAACTACGTGCTGTACGACAAGGGTGTGGACTCGATCAACTCCAAGCCGGAAACCAGCTGGAACCATGAGTTGGGCTGGCGCTTCACCGGCGACGACATGACCGTGGCCGCCACCTTGTTCTACATGCAGTTCAAGGATCGCCAGGTGTCGTCCAAGGACATCAACGGCGACTTCGCCGACATCAACGCCGGCTCCGTCAACAACAGCGGGCTGGAGCTGGAGTGGAGCGGCCTGCTGCCCAACCACTTCAACTATTACACCTCCTACACCTACACCAAGGCCGAGCAGCAGGATGACCTGACCGTCTACAACGCCGGCAAAGCGATCCTGTTGCCCACCAGCGGCAAGCAGTTCGCCAACGTGCCGAAAAACATGCTGGCAGCCAACATCGGGTATGACGACGGGCGCTTCTACGGCACCTTCGGCGGCAAATACACCAGCAAGCTCTACGGCGACCTGACCAACGATGAAGCCATCTCCGGGCGCACCGTGTTCAACGCCGGCGCCGGTATCTACCTGCCGGTGGACAAGAAGGTGGTCAAGGACGCGACCCTGCGCCTGAACGTCGACAACCTGTTCGACAAGAAGTACCTGGACGGGGTGTACACCACCAAGACCAACGCCGCCACCTACGGTGGTTTCCGCGACGGCGACCCGGCCTACATCGTCGGCCTGGAACGCACCGTGACGGTGTCCCTGGAAGCCAATTTCTAACTGCGAGGTAAGTGAACATGGACATGAACCTGCTCCACGACATCACCTTCTATGTGATGTATGCCGCGATGGCCATCGCCATCTTCATCACCATCGAACGAGGCATCTACTTCGCCTACGTCCGCCGCCAGGCACGCGCCTTGACCGCGGCACTGGGCGCCCAGGTGCACAGCGAGCGCGACTTGCCGGATAGCTTGACGCGTCGCGACAGCCTGCCATTAAGCATGGTGGTGCCGGTGCTGGCACAGAAGGCCTCCCACGGTTCGCGCAAGGACCTGGATGACGTGATCGAAACCCAATACCTGACCACCCGCGCGCCACTCGCCCGCAGCCTGTGGATCATCGAGACCATCACCACCGCCGCGCCGCTGCTGGGCTTGCTGGGCACCATCCTCGGCATCATCGACACGTTCAAGGCGCTGGCCTCGGCGGGTGTGTCCGACCCAGGGCAGATTTCCGGTGGCATCGGTACCGCGTTGTACGCCACCGGTTTGGGGATCGCCATTGCGCTGTTCTGCGTGGTCTTCCACAACTTCTTCCAGGACAGCCTGGAGCGCATCAACGATCAGTTGAAGATCCTGCTGATTCGCGCCGCCACCGGTGCCCGTGTGCAGGGTGAAGTGCCGCATCTGGTGCCTGCGGCGTTGCACAGCCGTACTGCGTAAGTGTTGGGACGGGCGCGTGATGCGCCCGTCTTCTTTTTCTGACTCGAGACCGCTATGTCCCTCTCCTTGAAAGTGCGCATCGCAGGCCTCGCCGGCTTGCTCATGAGTCCGCTGGTCCAGGCGGATTTTTCGATTCCGGGGTTTGAACTGGTGCACACCGTGCCGGTGGATACCGCGTTGGGCACCGCCGATCTGCGCCAGCCGGGCCCGGTGTGGATCGAGCTGTTCGACGGCGCCAAAAGTACGATCGATATCGGCCAGTTCTACGCGGTGGATCACCCCGGCTCGGTGATGGACAGCGTCATCGAACGCTTGGAAGCCGCTGGCAAACGCGGCGTGAAGATTCGCTTCCTGCTGGAGGAAAAAGGCATTCGCTTGTCAGAAGCCTCCACCTTGGAACGCTTACGCGCGATTCCCAACCTGAGCTTACGCGTGTTGTCGTACGGACAACTGAGCGGCGGGATCCTCCACGCCAAATACATGGTGGTCGATGGCAAACAGGCGTTTATCGGCAGCCAGAATTTCGACTGGCGTTCTTTGGAACATATCCATGAAACCGGACTGCGGATCACCGACGCCCCGGTGGTAAGCCAGGTACAGGCGATCTTTGACCAGGACTGGCGAGCGCAGGCCGCCCTCACCGGGCACCAACCCGTGCCCCTGCCGGCCGCCGGTACAGCACCCGCGCGCACCGGCAACTACCTGGTGGCCAGCCCGCAACGCTACAACCCGCCGGGCGTGGGTGATTCACAACTCGAACTGCCACGCCTGCTCAGCGAAGCACAACACGAAGTCCGCGTGCAGTTGCTCGACTACGCGCCGCTGTCCTACGGCCCGGATAAAACCCGCCCGTATTACGCCGTGATCGACAACGCCGTGCGAGCGGCCGCCGCGCGGGGGGTGTCGATCAAGCTGATGGTGTCGAACTGGAACACCGACGCACTGGAGCTGCCGTACCTGAAAAGCCTGGCGGTACTGCCCAACGTGCAGATCAAGATCGTCACCCTGCCCGAGGCCAAGCAAGGGTTTATTCCCTACGCGCGGGTCATCCACAGCAAGACCCTGGAGATCGACGGGAAAGTGGCGTGGGTGGGTACCAGCAATTGGCTGGGTGGCTACCTGGATAACTCGCGCAATCTGGAAGTGGTGATGCGCAGTGAAACGATGGCCAGGCGTATAGGGGATCTGCATGAGCAGCTGTGGGACGGGCCCTACGCAAGAGCCTTGAACGTCACCGATGAGTACCCGGCGCCCCATCCTGGCCAGCATTGACCAGGGACACCTGAGTAATGGTAGTGTGTGGAAATGTTTCTGACAGATCGATCAGAAACGTCCTACTCACTACCTGCAAAGGAATGCTTCCCTCCATGCACTTTCCACTTAAGCAATTGGCCGTTGCGACCCTGTTCGCGGCCAGTCTTTCGGCCTTTACTTCGCCCGCCTTCGCCAACATCACCGCGCAACAGAGCACGGCGATTATCAAGAGTTTCAGCGAAACCTCCGTCACCGATTTTCGTGGTTTCCTCGGCACCCTGGCCAAGGGCGAGCTGGGCAAAACCAGCGACGTGGGCCCGGCCATCAGTGCGTTTCTCGACAACAAGCCCCTCACCGCCGAGCAGCAAAATGAAATCCATCGCTTGCTGGGTATCTACACCCGCGTGAAGTACGGCAAGGCCGCCCTCGAAACCCTGCGCGAGCTGGTGGAAATCCCGACTTTCAACGTGGATGGCCTGCCGCAGTACAAAAACCCGCAATTCCTCAAGATCGCCGACAAGCTCCAGGGCCTGGCGAAAGCCTTCAACCTGAGCTTCCGCAATGTCGACAACCGCGTGTACGAAATCTCTCTGGAGGGCAGCGGCGATGAAGTGGTCGGCATTCATGCCCACGCCGACGTCGTGCCAGTCACGCCAGAAAACTGGGTACTCAAGGACGGCACAAAGCTCGATCCGTTCAAGGTCACGCTGATTGGCGACCGCATGTATGGCCGCGGCACCGAGGATGACAAGAACGGTATTGTGGTGGCGATGTATGCGATGAAGGTGATCAAGGAGGAGAAACTGCCACTGGCGCGCAATTTCAAGCTGCTGGTGGACACCACCGAGGAAACGTCGGGGGATGCGATCCCGTATTACTTCGAGCGCAACCCGACGCCGCAGTACAACCTGGCACTGGATGGCGGTTACCCGGTGGTGATTGCCGAGAAAGGCTATGGCACGGTCATGGCCACCTTCCCGCGTCGCAAGGGTGAAGGCAAAGGCGCGGAAATCATCTCGATGACCGGCGGCATGGCCACCAACCAGATTCCGTCGGCTTCAGTCGCCACCCTGGTCAGCGACAAGCCGGCCGAATTGGCCGCCAGCCTGCAAAAGGCCGGGGCTGAATACGCCAAGCGCAACGGCGGCGATTTCGAGGTCACCGCCAAGGTCGACGGCAAAGACGTCAAGTTGACCGTCACCGGCGTGTCCGCGCACTCGTCCGAACCGGAGTCCGGCGTCAACCCGGTGGCGCGCATGCTGGAATTGATCCACAGCGTCGACGGCACGATCGCCCTCAAGCACAACCACATCACCGACGCCGCGCGGTATGCCTCGGATAACTGGGGCCTGGATTACCTGGGGGGCAAGTTGGGCGTAGGTTTCGCCGATGACTTCATGGGCCCGCTGACCACCTCGCTGACGTTTGTCGGCCTGGATGACAAAGCCTTCAAGCTGGCGGTGAACCTGCGTGTGCCGAAGGGCAAGTCGCCGGAAAAACTCAAAGCCGAGATTGCCGACAAGCTGAGCGCCTGGAACAAGAAAACCAAAGTCAAAGTGGACTTCACCTACTCAATCGCCGAACCGATGTACCGCAACCCCGAAGGCGAATGGGTCAAGGCCCTGCTGGCGGTGGCCACCGAAAACCTGGGCATGGAACACAAGTTCGGGACCTCGGCCGGCGCGACGTCGGTGCATGAGCTGCCGAACGGCGTGCAGTTCGGCTTGGCGCGCCCGGAAGTGAAATACACCGGCCACACCGACAATGAGTTCAAGACCGTCGACCAGTTCTTGCTGGACCTGCAGATCGTTACCGAAATGATGGGCCGCATCGGGCAACTGCCGAAGCTCTGACCGGACGGAGCCCGCCGCAACGGCGGGCTCTCAGACGTCGAGCATGAGGATATCCTCGAAGAACCCACCGACGGGTTCGGTGGGATGGCATAGCTGGATTTCCAGGACCCAGGCCATTTCACTCGGGGGGATCTCCAAGGCAGCCAACTCCTTGCACTCGAACAACGCGTGGGGGAAATCGGCGATGCGATGCCCGGCCAGGTTGCGCGCCAACCTCCAGCCTTTTGAAACGGCACGGGATTCAGCGAAGTCATAGAGCTCGCAACCGGTCAGGCCACGCTTCCACGCTTCGCGCGTTTCATCGAAGACTTCATGCAGGGCCTTTTTGCACGCCAGGTGCAGCGGCGCCTCACCGAACACGAACGTGTCGCCGTAGTCGCCTTCGTAGCCGTCCCACACGGGGCCAAGATCCACCACCGCGATATCGCTGGCGCGCAGCCTGCGCAGCGGGTCGATCCCCTCCCTGGGCGGGCGAACGGTGTCATCGCCAAAGCGAATGTAGGTCGGGTGCCAGGTATGCGAAGCGCCCATGGCTTGCAGTTGCCGGGCCGCCATTTCGAGGGCCTCGGCCGTGGTCATACCGACCATCAGTTGGCTGGCGATCGCCCCCAGGGCACGCATGGAGTGTTCGCGTGCCGCCAGCATGCCATCCAGTGAATAGCGTGGGCCGACTTTTTCCCAGATCGGGTCAAACGCGAGTGCTGGGGTTTCTGCACTCGAACGTCCGCTGGGCACAAAGGCTTCGGCGACAAAGCGGTGAGCCGGCAGGCCCGCCTCAAGGCAGTGTTGGCGGACGTGGCCGATCATGGCGCTGTTGCCGCACGCCCAGACCTGGGTGTTTGCCCAGGCATGCCCATGGCTCAGCGCCACCTCTTGCACCCGCCCCTGGGACGCCAGCACCGGGTGCCAGTGAAACCCCGGGAACTCGCTACTCGCCCAGGCGAGAAATGCGCTGTCGTAAAAGTCCTCCGGCCGCGAGCCGCCCCAATACAACGTGACCTCTGCCTTGCGCGCCAGCGCCGTCAGCAGGATGGGCTTGATGCCGGCATAACCGGTGCCCGTGGCAAACAGCACGGCGGCGCTGGCGTCCACGTCTTGCCAGGTACAAGCACCAAAAGGCCCTTCCAGCGTCAACCTGTCGCCGACGTCGAGTGCAGCCAGGAGGATGTCGGAAAAATGCCCGCCGACCACCCGACGAATATGAAAGACCAGGCGTCCGTCATCCTGGGCCGGCAGGTTGGCTATCGAGAAGCAACGCGAGTCGCCGTCGTCCAGGCAGAACTTGACGTACTGCCCGGCCCGCACCTCCAGGGGCGTATTGGGCAGCAGCACCAACTCGATGACATCAGGGCTCAGGGCGCGAATGCTCACGACCTGCGCCTCGACCGCCAGGGTGGGCGCGTCCAGCGACCAACCCGGGATTTCCAGGCGCATGTCGCCACAGGCATGACTCTGACACAGCAGCATCTCATCCGCCGCCAGCGGGTAACTCGGCGCGGGTGCGCCAGGCGCCAGGGGTTTGGCCCGGTAGTGACCCTCTGCGACCACCACCTTGCACGATCCACAGGCACCGCGCCGGCAAGAAAACGGCACCGACAAGCCTTGGGCAAGCATGGCATCCAGCAACAGTTCGTCACCGGCCTCAAAGGTTTGGCCGGAGGGGGACAGTTCGATGACATGACGTGTATTCATAACAACCTCGGGGTCAGTGAGGCTTGATTGTTGCGTTAGACTAGGCCCATTAAAACCTCCAGTTTTGGATACTTCATATGGTCCAGATGCGTAAATGGCGCCCGCTGCTCAAGCTTGACGCGAGCGCCAGCCAAGCGTCCTACCGCAAGATCGCCGAGGGCCTGGTGACCGCGATCGTCGAAGGACGCTTACCGCCCGGTACGTTGCTGCCCGGCACGCGGGAGATGGCGCAGTTGCTCGACGTCAATCGCAAGACCGTAATCCTGGCCTACGAAGAGGCACAGACCAAAGGCTGGCTGGTCAGCGAGCCGCGTCGGGGCACCTTCGTCAATGCGCAATTGGCGTCCAGGCACCTGCCCAGCCATGCGCAGCAGTCCTTCGCCCCCCACATCCTGGCACAGGCGAACGCCCCGTATTT
Source organism: Pseudomonas gorinensis (assembly GCF_042015035.1). Taxonomy (NCBI): domain Bacteria; kingdom Pseudomonadati; phylum Pseudomonadota; class Gammaproteobacteria; order Pseudomonadales; family Pseudomonadaceae; genus Pseudomonas; species Pseudomonas gorinensis. The sequence continues at coordinate 2,462,896 of NZ_CP167125.1, read as the reverse complement.
CGACCAGAACGCCCAGGTGACGGCACTGCATCATCGGCATGACGCGCTGTTTTTCGACAATGGCACCAGCGACCACCGCTTGCTGCCGCAAGCCGTGTTACATCGCTACTATCGCAATGCCCTGCGTAACAGCTTTGCGTCCAACACGGTGCGCTTTGGCAGCGAGGGCACCGGCTATCAGTTGCGCTGCGCCCTCGCCGAGATGCTGCGCAACAACCGCGGGCTGGCGGTCAACGCCGACAATATTTGCCTGACCCAAGGCACTCAAGTGTCACTGCACCTGACGGCCAGCCTGCTGATCAAACCTGGCGACGTGGTGTTGGTGGAACGCTTGAGCTACCCACCAGCGTGGGAAATTTTCCGAAAGCTGGGGGCGCAACTGGTCACGGTGGAGATGGATGAAGAAGGCTGTCGCACGGACCAGGTCGACCGTCTGTGTCGCGAACATAAAGTGCGGATGATTTATGTCACCCCGCACCACCAGTTTCCGACCACCGTCAGCCTGCACGCCGCGCGACGGCAACACCTGCTCGCATTGGCGGCACTGCATGACTTCTGCATCATCGAAGAAGACTACGACCACGAATATCACTTTAACGGGCGCCCCTATCTCCCGCTGGCCAGCGACCGCGCGCAGCGCCACGTGATCTATATCGCGTCGTTATCCAAGGCACTCGGCTCGACGTTTCGCTGCAGTTATGTGGTGGCCCCCACTGACCTGATTCAAGCCCTGCATCGCAACGCTGCCCTGATGCTGGGGGACGCCGATGCGGTTGCGCAAAAGATGCTGGCGGACCTGATCAATGACGGTGAGTTGAAGAAGCATCTACGCCGGGTGTCGAAAGAATATCGGGCCCGCCGCGAAACCTTACAGGCGTGCCTGCATGAGGCGTTCGGTGATCGCATCAATGTGCGGGAGCCGGAAGGTGGCCTGGCGCTGTGGGTGCGCTTCGAAGATCAAATAGACGTTGACCAGATGGTCGCAGCAGCGCTGACGCACGGGCTGGTGGTGCGCAGCGGCCGGCAGTTCTCGCCCACCGGCCAAGCGGAAAATGCACTGCGCCTGGGCTTTGCGTCACTCAACCAGGAAGAGATCCGCCAGGCCACGTTACGCCTGGCCCACGCGGCGAACACGCGATGAACACGCGTGCGATCAAATCGTCGATCCTCACTGACCGCCGTTGTCGTCACAGCGGCAGCAGGAATCGAGACGTCTCTTCAATCCGGGCAAGCTCGGGGAATTCGAGCAACAGCGCGCGGTTGCCCCTGCCGATATGCTCCATCACCGCCCGTGTAATGTGCTCACGCACCATGCCGGTCGAGACGTAATACATGGCCCAGGCCTGCTCGGGCGTGGAGCGGCCAATCTGCTCTTCAATGTCCTTGTAAGCCTGGTCATCGTCCGACTGCGCGTCGCGCTGAAAGTCGCACTGGCACATGATTTACCTCCCCCCCTGGAGCCTGCGCGACAGCCCCTTGGGCTGCCCCGCTCATTCACCCGGTCACGTACCACTCTTGACCTTGGTCCACACACGTGTACGGATACGCTCCAGCTTCAAGGGCAGCGGCTCGAGAGGTACCAGCGTGGCAATGGTCTCCTTGGAAGGGTAAATCCAAGGATTGCTGCGCAGCTTCTGCTCGACAAGCGCGGTGGCATCTTTGTTGGCATTCGGATAAAGCGTGTGGTTTGAGCTCTTGGCAATGACTTGCGGCTCAAGCATGTAGTTGATGAACGCCAAGCCCTGCTTTGCGTGAGGAGCGTCTTTGAGCAGTACGAAATTTTCCGACCAGACCAGCCCGCCTTCGCGAGGCAGGCTGTAGGCAATCTTGCGTCCGGTGTTGTTTTTCTCGTTGATTGCCTGCGCCATCAGCGCCCCACTCGCCCACCCCACGACCACACAAATATTGCCATCGGCGAAGTCAGCGTCGGTTCTGGAGGAATCGAAGTAGAGGACGTAAGGGCGAATTTTCAACAGTAGCGCCTGGGCCTTCTGGTAATCCTCGGGGTTCTGGCTGTTACTCGGCAGCCCGAGGTAATGCAAAGCGATGGAGATGATTTCACTCGGGGAGTCGAGCATCGCTACGCCACAAGACTTGAGCTTGCTGATGTTTTCTTCTTTGAAGATCAAGTCCCAGCTGTCCACCGGGGCGTTATCACCCAACGCGGCCTTGACCTTGTCAACGTCATAACCGATGCCGGTGGTGCCCCATAGATAGGGCACGGCGTAGCGGTTGCCGGGGTCATTGGTCGCCAGCAAGGCCAGCATCTCGGGGTCGATATGGGAAAAGTTACTCAGCTGAGTGCGGTCCAGCGGTGCCAGCACGCCCGCCTGGATCAGGCTTGGCAAGACATTCGAGGTGGCGACGACGACGTCATACCCGGTGCGCCCCGCCATCACTTTGCTTTGCATGATCTCCGCACTGTCAAATGCATCCATATGCATCCGGGTACCGGTTTTTTGCTCGAATTCCTTGGGGGTCTCGGGTGCGATCAAACCGAACCAGTTGTACAGATTCACCCGTGATTGTTCCGCCGCGGCCGGGGCGCTTGCACCCAGGCAAACAAGCGCGGTTAAAAAAAAGCCTCGCAAATGCAATTGACTCATATAACTATCCTTGTCAAAACGACAGGCCCTCATGGCCATGCCCCGCTGTGGGGGTGAATATACCGGGCACCGTTGAATAGTAAATACCTACGAATACTTAGCCATGCCCTGCGGATACCTAACCCTAAAGGGGTAGAAAATGTCACTCGACCTTCATAACCTCGCCTGGCATCGGTCGGCCGGGGCGCTGATCATGCAGCTCAATCGTCCCGCCTTCTGGAGCTCACTGGTTCGCGTATTAAAGGAATATGTGCCGATCGACAACTGGGTCGTATTGGTCTTCAGCGATCAACACGTACAAGTCATCAGCATGACCGAAGTGGCGGATGCGGACGAAGTGGATGCACTGACTGAACGCTATGTAAAAGGGCTTTATCTGCTGGATCCGTTTTACATTGCCAACCGTGAAAACCCGCAGAGTGGCTTTTTTCATTTGTCAGACATTGCGCCTGAGCACTTCCTGACCACTGAGTATTACCATCAGTATTTCGCCCAGTACATCTACGCGGATGAGGTGCAGTACAACGTCCAACTCGACGCGGATAGAACATTGTGCATTTCATTTGGCAGTAACACCCGGTATGGCCCGGAGCAGATCACGACACTGGATATCATCAAGCCCTGGGTGTTGGCATTGATGCATCAACGCATGTGCTTTGAGACTGACCTGGAAAAAAACCTTGTCGAAGTGCCCCCCTGGTCAGAGGCGATCACCCAGCTGGGCAATCAAATAACGGCACGCGAAAAGGATGTCCTCAAATTGCTGTTGAGTGGTTTTTCCAATAAGGAAATCGCCGGCAAGCTGAACCTGTCGACGGAGACCATAAAAGTTCACCGTCGCAACCTCTACAACAAACTGAACATCAAATCTCAATCCGAGCTGTTTACTCGCTTCTTCCTGCCCAGGCAGGAAACGCTTGTGGAGCATTGAGGCGACGCCGGTTTCAGCTGCGCTATAAATCGCGCGCACACAAAAACGCCGATCATCACTGATCGGCGTTTTCATTGAATATGGAGCGGGAAACGAGTCATGCACTAGAGCGCTAAGTCTCTGTTTCCCAATCACTTTCTCCACTGTGGTGATCAGCGAAGAACTCAATTATAGCCTTGTTTTTCGCCCTCGGCAACAAAGTTCATCCAACCACTTCCACCAGCGTCCAAGGATGATCCATCCACCCGTCGTTACGCCTGATGCGTCCAGCTGCTGAGCGGGTTCGCTATCGAACTCCAACTTGCGACGATCATGACTTGCGCTCGCTCCGCAGGCAGCGCGGGGTGGTGTCGCGTGGACTACCTGGCACCTGGACGGCTGTAGGACACAACCGCCGGCATCGGAACACCGCAAGTACTCATCTTTACATCGCTGCGGCTAACTTCGCCGGAGCGCAACGCGGCGCCAGTGTAGTGGCAGCCAGCCTCAACGAAGGCGTGCAGCAATCCGGTTCATCTGCTCGATCTCCGCGCGCTGGCCATCGGAAATCGCTTGGCATAGGTTGACGAGTTCCGGATCTGAGAGCTGCGCCTCGCGGCACATGAGGATCGCTCCCGAATGGTGCGGGACCATAGACGCGATGAACTGTCGATCGCCGATTCCGGTTTGAGCACGGGTAGCGGCAAAAGAACCGAGTGTGAGAACGGCAAACAAGCCGTACAGCACGAGATTGAGCCGCCGGTTTGGAAACATGCCGGGCATTGTCGCTAGCATGAAGATGCCCATTGGCGCCCACATAGTGACCGCCATGTAGAGCATGTTGAGATTGTTTCTGAAGTCCCTGGCGCCGTCGATCATGCTGAACATTACGAAGTACATGACGACGAGGCCCAACACCATGTTCACCCAGAACTTGGCGTATGGTCGGCCGTGCTTACCCATCTGACCGGATGTGTGATGTTGATGTTCATGGGAATGTTCAGCCATCTCCGTCTCCTATGTGCTGGGGCAACCTGGCAGGGTCACTGGTACTGCGGCAGATACTTTGTCGATATATCAGCATGTGGAGCGATGCATCACTAACCGCTGATTTCCAGTCCCCAACTGGACGTAGGGGCGTCGAACGCTTCAACTCGCTGGTCTTGAACCGTCTGGATATCAGACCATACCAAATCGGTCTTGATGGGCTTTGCGCCACCTATGACGCTGGTACCGTGAGCGCCAATATCGAGCTTGCGTCCTCATCGCTCGATGGGCCGGCAACTGATCGATTCTTGCATATCAAGCAAGACAAGGCCACCTGCGGCGGACGCCAATGGCCTCCTCCGCCTTCGCTTAGGGCATCGCCTCAAGCGTCCGTCGCAGGCCATAACGACACAACAGCCCTTGGGCAAGAAAGGAGCCGGTGATGTAGCGCACCCGAAAGGAGACGAAGACATGCACAAGGACATTTCAACATCAAAGGTGTTCTATCGTCCCATCGAGGCGGCCATCCGATGGGCTGGGTTGCTGCGGTATCTCCCGATGATCCTGGCCACGATCGCGTCACCGCGTGTCCTGCCTCGGTCGCTGAACTGCCCTCGATGGAATGAGTGCCGGCTGCACTCGGAACGTATCTATGACGGCATCCTCAACGGAGAGCTGCCCTACGGCAAGAACGGGATCACGCTCAATGATCCGAACCTGCTCAATTCTCTGGATCTGACTGTTCGCCATGTCGATCTAAAACGCTGGATGCGCACCCACTATCGCGAGCACCGGCCAGGATTTCTGTTCAGCCGTGGCGAACGCATGGCGCATCCTTTCATCACCATGGAAACAGGACAGGCGATCCTCGTGGAGCGGCTGGCCCTTCAGGCCGCGCTTGAACAAGCCCGACGTGAGATGCGAGAACTGCAGGAGCAGCACGACACGCTACTCAAGCAATCCTCGGTGCTGTTGGCATCCAAGCAATGCGAGATCAGCGAACGGGCGGAAACGACCTATCTCAACATCATTGGAGGGATGTTGACGCTGATGCTGAGCCAGTCGCCTTCAGGCGTGCCCTATTCCAGCTTCAAAACGCAGGAGGCCCTTGTCTCTGCATTGGTCGCCCACTACGGCGGCACCATGGGCATCACTGAGCGCACCTTAAACGGAAAGTTCGCCAACGCTAAGAGGTACGTTCGTAGCGCAAGCGCATGAGGTTATCCAGCTTGTATGTGCAATCGCGGAGATTGCATTTGCAATGTCTTTCCGCAGCCAGGTCTATTGAATAGAGGTCACGCCAACAAACGCCACCGAGCGTTCAGGAGTGACCGCCATGTCGCAGACCCCCGTACTCCCGCCGAACGAGCGCCGCATCCTGCGGCTCGATGAAGTCGAAGCGAAGTCCGGCTTCAAACGCGCCCACATCTACAACCTGATGAAGAAGCGCCAGTTCCCTCAGGCGCTGCGCCTGGGCGTGCGCGCTGTCGGCTGGGATTCGATCGAAATCGACCAGTGGATCGCCGAGCGCCTCAACCACCGGACCTGACCCGCTCTCCCGCGGACTTCCCATTCCCAGCCGGAGAGCGCCATGCAGGTCGTGTCCATCATTTCAACGAAGGGCGGCGTCGGCAAGACCACGACGGCCGCCAACCTGGGCGGGCTCGCCGCGGACGCGGGCCTGCGCGTGCTGCTGCTCGATCTCGACGTGCAGCCCACCTTGTCCTCCTACTACGAACTGACCCAGCGCGCGCCGGGCGGCATCTATGAGCTGTTGGCCTTCAACGAGCGCGACCTTGGCCAGCTCGTGTCCCGCACGATCATCGCGGGCCTGGACCTGGTGCTGTCCGACGACCACCGGGGCGAGCTGAACACGTTGTTGCTGCATGCGCCGGATGGCCGCCTGCGGTTGCGGCATCTGCTGCCAGCACTTGCTCCCCTCTACGACCTGGTGCTGATCGACACCCAGGGCGCGCGTTCCGTGCTGCTGGAGATGGCGGTGCTCGCCTCCGATCTCGCGCTGTCGCCCGTCACGCCGGAGATCCTCGCGGCACGCGAGCTGCGGCGCGGCACCATGCAGTTGCTCGAAGACATTGCGCCGTACCGGCACCTGGGCATCGAACCGCCGCCGCTGCACTTGCTCATCAACCGCGTCCACCCGGTGTCCGCCAACGCACGGCTGATCCAGCAGGCCTTGCGCGACCTGTTCCAGGACAGCGCCGGCATCCGCGTGCTCGCCACCGACGTGCCGGCCATAGAAGCGTATCCACGTGCCGCAACGCGCGGCCTGCCGGTGCATCGGGTCGAGCACCGCCAGCCGCCCGGCAGAGTCGCCCCTGCCGCGCTCGACACGATGCGCGCGCTCGCCAGCGAGTTGTTCCCGCAATGGCAGGACCGACTGGCTCAAGTATCCGGCCGCCCGCAGCGACCTCTTGATCCTGGGAGGCCCCATGGCGAACGCACATGAACTGGCCCGCGGCCACAAGCGGCTGCGCGCCCTGATCGAGTTCGCGGTCGGTGAGGGCTGGCACGTCAAGCGCACGCCGGGCGGGCACCTCAAGTTCACCAAGGCCGGCTGCGCGGCGATCTACACGAGTTCGACAGCGAGTGACCACCGGGCCGAATTGAACGCCCGTGCGCAGATCCGCCGCGCCGAGCGAGAGGCCCGCATGGCGCCGGCCGGCGGTCGTGGGGACTGCGAGGGGTGCGGCCATGGCTGACATGACCTCGCAGGACATGGCAGGCAAGCTGCTCGCGGCCGGCTTCGAGCGCAGCGGCCCAGCGGCTACGGCCTTGAGCGACCCGATCGCGGACACGCCCATGGTCGTGACGCTGGACCAGTTGCGGCCCTACGACCATGACCCGCGCATGAAGCGCAACCCGGCTTACGAGGAAATCAAGGCATCCATCCGCGAGCGCGGCCTGGACGCGGCGCCGGCCATCACGCGCAGGCCCGGCGAGGACCACTACATCATCCGCAACGGCGGCAACACGCGACTGGCGATCCTGCGCGAACTCTGGTCGGAGACCAAGGAAGAACGCTTCTTCCGCATATCGTGCCTGTTCCGACCATGGCCGGAGCGCGGTGAAATCGTCGCGCTGACCGGGCATCTTGCCGAGAACGAACTGCGCGGCGGCCTCACGTTCATCGAGCGCGCGCTCGGCGTCGAGAAAGCACGGGAGTTCTACGAGCAGGAGAGCGGCGCCGCCCTGAGCCAGTCGGAACTGGCCCGCCGCCTGGCGGCCGATGGCTTCCCCGTCCAGCGGTCGCACATCACCCGCATGGCCGACGCGGTGCGCTACCTGCTGCCCGCCATTCCCACTGTGCTCTATGGCGGCCTGGGGCGCCACCAGGTCGAGCGGCTGTCGGTCATGCGCACGGCCTGCAAACGCACCTGGGAGCACTACGCCAAGGACCGTTCGCTGCCGCTGGACTTCGACAGTTTCTTTCAGGAGGTGCTGGCGCAGTTCGACACGCAGGGCGACGAGTTCGCGCCGCAGCGCGTGCAAGACGAGCTGATCGGCCAGATGTCCGAGCTGCTGGGCATCGGCTACGACGTGCTGGCGCTGGACCTGACCGAATCGGAAAGCCGCCACCGGGCGCTGGTCAGTGACCCGACGCCACCTGCGGCGCAGCCGGCGTTGCCTTCGCCCACCGCCGGCACGCCGACTCCGCCGGGCGCAGCATCGTCCATCGCCACGCCTGCAGCGGCGGCCGGTCCTCCACCCGCCAGCCCTCCGGCGTCCGAGCCCACCTTGCGCCACGACGACACGGCGGTTGGCGAAGCGGCCACGGGAAGCCAGCCGGCCGCACCGGGCGATCTGCTTCGCGAGCACATCGTCTCGCCAGCACCGACGACAGAACGGCTCCAATCGATCCAGCGCATGGTCGCCGACCAGTTGGGCGATGCGCTGCCGCCCGACTTCTCGGCGAGCGTGCTGCAGTCCATCCCGGTGCAAGCCGGCGGACTCTATCCGATCTCCGACGTCTGGTACATCGACGCCGGCCTGGACACGCCCGATCGGCTGCGCATCCACATCGCGCAGTTCGCGCGCGAGATCGCCGGGGAGGCAGGCCTGGACGAGTGCATCGAGGATCGCGCCGATGGCATCGGGTTTGTGTGCCGCGCCCGCGGCCAAGCCCCGTCGCCGCTCGGCCGCGCGGTGCTGACGCTGCTCACTTCCCTGACGGGTCAGCCCGTCGCCGAAGCGGGCCTGGACGGCGCGCAGCTCGCCGCCGACCTGCCGACCCTGTTGCACGGCCAGAGCCAAGGCCATGGCAGCGGCGCAAGGCGCTTGAGCGACACGGCGTTGGTCAAGCTCTTTCGGCTGCTGCGCCTCGCCCGGCGTCTGCTGGACCTGGAAGCCGGCACCACGGCGCCCGGGACGTGAGCGAGGGAGGCCGCATGTCCACATCGCATCCGCTCAACCAGGCCGTGATTGCCCAGGCGCTGTATGACCTTCGCAACGGCCAACTGCGCCGCTGCAAGGCCATGGGCTTCGGCGAGGCCGAGCTGGATGCGCTCAAGCACCCCGCGCTGATCAGCGTGCTGGCCAACGCCAGCGTCTCGTGGTGCTCGGTCACGGTCAACCGCGAAGTGCTGCAGCGCCTGCTCAACCAGGCACAGGACGTGGAGAAGGAAATCGCCACGGTCGATCGCATGCTGCGGCTGGGGGCCAGCACGGAGATGGTCAGCCGCTTCTATGGCCTGACCCATCAGGAAGTCGCCCTGCGGCGGGAGATCCTCGGCCTGCCCAAGCGCAAGGGGCGCCACCCCGTCCTGGACGAGACCCAGGACACCGAACTGTGGCGGCAATGGAAAGCCGTGACCAGCAGCAGGAACGTCGATCTGGAGGACGAGACCTCGATTCTCGATGCGGCCATGGACCTGGCCGAGGGCATGTCGCTGCCGCTCTCGGTGGTCTGGGCCGCGATCAGGAACTGGGTCGATCAGGGATTGGGCTAGGCCATGGCCGTGGACGACACCGCCCCACGAGCCCAGCGCCCTGGCCCCATCGCACTCGCCGACCTGTTCGACGCTGCGCTGAAGGACCTCGCGCCCAAGTCCAGCTCTGGCGCTCCCGCGTCCCTGCCTGCTCCAACGCCCACGCCTCCTACGTCCGGCGACGCCTTCCTGTTCAGTGGCAATCGGCACGAGAGCGTGCCGCGGCGGCTGTTCCTCGACCGCCGCCTGACACCGCTGGAGCGCAACGCCTGGCAGGTGTTCCGATTGATGCTCAACGACGATGGCGTCACGGCATTTCCCACCTATGAGCAGTTGCGCCCCTGGCTGGCGTCGATGCCCTGCGCAGGCCAGGCCTCCCATGAGACCGTGGCGCGGGCGCTGACGCTGCTGCGCCTGACGCGCTGGCTGAGCCTCGTGCGACGACGGCGCGACCCCAAGACCGGTCGCATCCTCGGCAACCTCTACGTCCTGCACGACGAACCGCTGACGCCGTTCGAGGCGATGCAACTCGACGCCGACTACCTGGCCCTGGTCAGCCAGTCGCTGGGGCATTCGGCCAAGGCCGTCCAGGTGGTGGGACTCAACACCCTCCAGGAGATCGCGGACGACCCGATGCTGTCCGGACGCACCTTGCCGTCGCGGCTGCAAGTGCTCGCCGAGCGCCTGGCCGACCAGGGCATCACCGCCTCCGAAAGTTATCCACAGGAGGATGCGGTCCACGATTCCGAAGAAGGGCCCGCGAGCCTTCTTCGGAATGGCGATCGCCCATCTTCGGAATCCGAAGCAGGGCCGAAACCCGCGCCAGACGGCGCTCTTCGGAATCCGAAGCAGGACCGTACAGTACGTAGTAGTCGTATTGATGAAGTACGTACTACCGCGCAGGCGCGTGCGCTGGGCGACCTGCAATGGCCCAAGCGCTTCGCGGAACTGAAGGCGGAACAGCAGGCCGGAGCCAAGATGGCGTTGCAGCAGGTGGACGCTGCCCTGCGGCAGGCCGTGCTGGACGAATGGGCCGCACGGTGCGGCAAGCATGGCATCCGCAACCCCGCCGGTTATCTGTTCGGCATCATCCAGCGCGCCATGCGCGGCGAGTTCAATGCCTGGGCCAAGCAGACCGGCCCGGCACCGCCAACACCATCGGCGGCGCGAGCGCCACCAACCGAGCCGCCGCGCAACGTCGTGCCGCCCGAGGTGGCCCGGCAGCACATCGAGCGCCTGCGCGATCTGCTGCGCAAATCCTGAGCACAGGGCTTGTCAAAGCCGTGAAGTAGATCTCCATGGCGGTCGGCAGAAACGGTCCCCTGGGGACGGCTGTGCGGTGAAGCGCCGGGCGACGGCGCGACATGCTGCGCAAAACCTGAGTAGAGCGCATGCAAGACCATGAAGCAGACCTCCATGGCGCTCAACGGAACGGTCCCCTGGGGACGGCTGCGCGGCGAAGGATCGTGTCGAACGGCAGCGCGACGTGCGGTGCAGCACGCATACCGTCAACAACCGAGGACGGGAACGCCGATGTGAGTGCCCATCTGCGGAGCGGTCCCCAGGGGACCGTTGCGCGCTGCGCCGCCAGCGCGCACAGAACCGGGGGTCGGCTCATTTCGGTTTGTTGACTGACTGCCTTCCGCTGCATGCGGATGCTGGCGGCTCCCTGTCCACCAGCGAGCGATCACCATGGCAACCAGCAACGAACCATTGCAACTCAACCTCGGCTCCCTGCGCAGCGCGATGTCGCTGACGCTGCACACCCACCACGCCTCGCGCATCTGGCATGGCCGCGCCGCCGCCGAGGGGCGACCGGGCATCGTCGGCCTGAACGGCTACATCGCCGTCATGAACAAGATGAAGCGCGGCTCGGAGCAGGACGACCCATACAGCGACTGGTGGATGCTTCGCATCGAAGACAAGCTCGACCAGACCAGGACCACGCTGCAGACGCTGCGCGACCAGGTGGACCAGGCCCTGGCCGGCGTGCCCGCCGCGTTGACCCTGGGCGAGAACCTCAACGTGCAGCCCGTCAAGCTTCCGCTGTTCGTCAATGCGCAGTTGGGCTTTGCCGCCGTCTATCTCCTGGCCGACTACGACGACATCGCGCGCAAGCTGATCCTCGCCCACCACACCGCGCTGATCGATCGCTCGACGTTGGAGCGCTGGCTCAACGAAGGTGCCCACGCGCTGCGCAGCCTGTTCAGCCTGGCCCAGCAATACCGCTACTCGGGCTGCACCCGCGACGACTTCGCGGCCAAGAACGCCGCAGCTCGGGCAGCATTGGAGAAGTTCGGCGAACTGCCGCAGGACGTGCTCGAAGGCATGCGCCGCTCGAAGTTTGCGCCGCCCGTCGTGCGCCGTGGTCTGCAACAGCGTGGTGATAGCGCTGCCGCAGCCGCATCTCCCACCGACGAAGGCGCTGCCGCCGATTCGGCCGAGGCCAAGTCCACAGCCGCCGGCGAGGACGAACCGGCATGAGCGACCCGAACCGCGAACCGCGCTACTTCCGTCGTCTGGAACAGCCAGCCTTCATGCGGCTGGAACACGCGGCCTCTCTAAAAGGCCTTTTAAAGCCTTTTAAAGGTAAAGGGGACTTCGAGGCCTGGGCCAGCCAGTGCTTCGCCATGCGCGACGAGTTGATTGCCCTGGCGCAGCGACAGGTGCTGCCACAGGCGTGCGGGCATCCCTTCCACCTGCTTCCCGTCGAGCTGGCCCAGCAGACCACTGGCGCAGGCACGACCTTTCTTCGCTGGCGCAAGCACGATCGATCGGCCATGGGCGTGGCGTTGTGGCAGGAGCTGATGGCGAGCCCCAGCACGCCGGTCAACCTGCTGCACGACCTGCACGAGATCGAACTGCAGCGCGTCATGCTGAACATGCAGATCAGCCTGCTGCACACCCTGGGCAGGCAAGCACAGGAATGCGCCAGCAAGGCCGCGCAGGCGGACAACACCTACCTGCGCCGGCTCGCGTCCGTTCCTGCCGCAGTGCGCGATCGGTGATTGCGCCTGCCATCCGAGCACGCGCCCGAGCCCAACGAGGCACGGGTATTTCAACCACCACGGAGATTCCAACATGAGCACACAATTCATCGGCGAGGGCAACATCGGATCGCCTCCCGAGTACCGCGAATTCCCCAATGGCAACGACGATCCTCGCCGGTTGCTCCGGCTGAACGTGTACTTCGACAACCCCGTCCCCACCAAGGGCGGCGAGTTCGAGGACCGCGGCGGCTTCTGGGCGCCGGTGGAACTCTGGCACCACGACGCCGACCGCTGGCAGCAGCTCTACCAGAAGGGCATGCGGGTGCTGGTCGTCGGCCGCATGGAGCGCGACCCCTGGACGGACAACGAAGATCAGCCGCGTGAGACTTGGCAGGTCAACGCGCGCAGTGTCGGCATCCTGCCGTACCGCATCGAGTCTGTGGCCCTCAGCCCGAAGCCACAGGAGGCAGAGCCGAAGCCCCAGGCCACCCAGGAATCGACGGCGCCGAAAGAGACCAAGCGCAGGAAGTGATCGGGCATGGAGGGCGGCTGCCGCAGTGCTTCGCCGCCCTCCATGCGCTGCGAATTATCCCCAGGGGATAGCTCCACCAACGTCCACCGAGTTCCACGCGCGCTCCCGGAAATCGCGGCTCTCGGCCCGCACACTTCCGGCCACGCACCTTCCCCGCACTCGCCATTTCATCGGCGTGAAAGCGGTCGCTGCCGCATGCGGCTTGTTTGCTGCTGCCAGGGGCTGCGCTCGGCATCCTCGATCCCAGCAACTCCATGAACAACAGGAATCGGGATGGACGGATATGCGGCTGTTCTTGTGCGAGAAGCCCTCCCAGGGCAAAGACATTGGCCGGATTCTCGGCGCCACGCAGCGCGGTGAAGGCTGCCTCAACGGTTCCGGCGTCACGGTCACCTGGTGCATCGGCCATCTCGTGGAGGCGGCGCCGCCCGAGGCCTACGACGAGCAGCTCAAACGATGGTCCGTTGAGCAGTTGCCCATCATTCCCCAGCACTGGCGGGTCGAGGTCAAACCGAAGACCGCCACGCAATTCAAGGTCGTCAAGGCGCTCTTGGCGAAGGCGACTCACCTGGTTATCGCCACCGATGCCGACCGCGAGGGCGAATTGATCGCCCGCGAGATCGTGGAGCTTTGCGGCTACCGCGGCCCCATCGAACGCCTGTGGCTGTCGGCGCTCAACGATGCGTCCATTCGGGCGGCACTGGGCAAGCTGCGGCCTTCGGCCGAGACGCTTTCGATGTACCACTCGGCGCTGGCGCGCTCCCGTGCGGATTGGCTCGTGGGCATGAACCTGAGCCGGCTGTTCACGGTGCTGGGGCGACAGGCGGGTTACGACGGCGTGCTGTCGGTCGGCCGCGTACAGACCCCGACGCTCAAGCTCGTTGTGGACCGCGACCGCGAGATCGCGCGCTTCGTGTCCGTACCATACTGGGCCATCGCCGTGTCCCTGTTCGCAGGCGGTTCGACTTTCGCCGCGCAATGGGTTCCACCCGATGCGTGCACCGACGACGCAGGCCGCTGCCTGCGGCAGCCGGTCGCACAGCAGACCATGCAGCAGATCCGCGCTGCGGGCAGTGCCCACGTCGTGTCGGTGGAGACTGAGCGTGTCCGCGAAGGCCCGCCGCTGCCGTTCGACCTGGGCACCTTGCAGGAAGTGTGTTCCAAGCAGCTTGGGCTGGACGTGCAGGAAACCTTGGAGATTGCCCAAGCCCTGTACGAGACGCACAAGGCCACGACGTACCCCCGCTCGGACTCCGGCTACCTGCCCGAGAGCATGTTTGCCGAAGTGCCCACCGTTCTCGACAGCCTGCTCAAGACCGATCCCTCGCTGCGCTCGATCATGGGCCAGCTCGACCGCTCGCAGCGCTCGCGCGCCTGGAACGATGGCAAGGTCACGGCGCACCACGGCATCATCCCGACGCTCGAACCGGCGAAGCTCTCCGCCATGAGCGAGAAGGAACTGGCCGTGTACAGGCTCATCCGGTCGCATTACCTGGCGCAGTTCCTCCCTCACCACGAGTTCGACCGCACTGTGGCCAAGTTTTCGTGCGGGGGGCAGAACCTGGCGGCCACGGGCAAGCAGGTTGTCATCCCGGGTTGGCGCCAGGTGCTCGCCGAGCCGCAGGCCGAAGACGGTGATGGCGAGGGCGATACTGCGGTCCGCGCCCAGGTGCTGCCCGCGCTGCCGAAACTGTATGAGGGCCTGGCATGCCAGGTGGCCGACGTCGATCTCAAGGCACTCAAGACGCTGCCGCCCAAACCGTACACGCAAGGCGAGTTGGTCAAGTCCATGAAAGGCGTCGCCAAGCTGGTGTCCGATCCCCGCCTGAAGCAGAAGCTCAAGGATACGGTTGGCATCGGCACCGAAGCGACGCGGGCCAACATCATCGGCGGCCTGATCGCTCGCGGCTACCTCGTGAAGAAGGGGCGCGCCATCCGCGCCTCGGATGCGGCTTTCACTTTGATCGATGCCGTGCCTGCGGCGATTGCCGACCCTGGCACCACCGCCGTCTGGGAACAGGCGCTCGACATGATCGAGGCCGGACAGCTCACCCTGGACGTGTTCATCGGCAAGCAGGCCGCGTGGATTTCGCAGTTGATTGCGCAGTACGGCAGCGCCTCCCTGTCCATCAAGGTTCCCCAAGGGCCGGCATGCCCGCAGTGCGGCGCACCCACGCGCCAGCGCAGCGGCAAGAGCGGCCCGTTCTGGTCGTGCAGCCGCTACCCGGACTGCAAAGGCACGCTGCCAGTCGAATCCGGCAGCTCCAAGCGCGGCGCCTCGCGCCCGCGCCGTAGCGGCCGCAAAGGCTCCTGACCGCCCCCGTTCCCCGTGAGCCGTGCCCGCCTTCGGCGGCGTGGCCCCTGTCCCGCACTCCGCCGCATGCCCTGCGGGACGCCCAGCGCGCAACGCCTTCTTGATCCGTGTGCGCGTCCCGCCCAGCCGTCCCCGGCCGCGGGACCTGAAGGTAGCTTCTCTGCGAGCCGCACCACGCGCGTTCTGTTGATCTGCGTTTCTTCCGCCCTCTGCGAAGGGTCTCCCGGTGGCTTGCCAGGCTGCACGAGCCACCGGGAGACCCTTCGTGGTCAGCGGTAATCGGTGCCGGTGCCCGCCGGTGCAAAAACGGGCTCCCTTTGTGCGCGGATGTGCGCCAGACGATGCCGGCCCCAGCCACGACATGGGCCGGGTGTGATTGCTTGATGAGCAGACGGTTCTAGCGACGACCGGGCCTGCCAATCAGCCCACGGGTGGTTCCTCTTTTCTCCCGAGCCGAAGGCCGTTGGGCCTTCGGCGCCATTCTCCTGCCCATCAACGTCCCGGCCCGGCCATTGGCCTGGGCCACACGAACAGGAGAGACGACATGCACCCTCAACCTTGCGCACCGCTGCTGTACGGCAGACGGAGGTCGAGAACGGCATGCCCGCCTATCGCGCGGCCATCGCCAATGGTACGCTCGGCTGCAGCCGAGGCCGTAGCCCAAAGGCTGGACTACCTCTTTTGCAGAGGTAAACCTCGGGATGAACTGGGCGAAAACATGCCTTATGTGCCCGCCTTACGGCGAGCTGTTTCCGATGCTTCGCGCAGGATTTCCCGCCCCCCATTCGCTGCGATTGCGGCCACGATGACGCCCAGCACCAGATCCGGGATGTTCGACCCGAACCCCATCACCAGCACCCCGGACAGCACAATCGCACCATTGACGATGGAGTCGTTGCTGGTAAAGATCGCTGACGCCTTGAAGTTCACATCTTCCCCGCGATGGCGGCGCAGTAGTCTGAGGCACACTAGGTTCAAAGCCGCGTTCAGCGCGGCCATGGCCATCATGGCTGGGCCGACAGGCTCTTCCCCTCCAGCGAAGCGGCGTAGGACTTCCAACAGCAGCAGCGCGGCCAGGCCGATTAGCAAGAAACCCGACAAGCGGGCCGCGCCCACCTTGACCGTTGCCGCACGACCGACGGCATACAGGCTAACCGCATAGACCGACGCATCGGCGAGGTTGTCCAACCCGGCGCCCATCAGCGCCGTAGAGCCAGCCCAGATGCCAAGGGCAATGCCGGCGGCGGACTGCGTCAGGTTGATCAGCAACACAGTCAGAAGAATCTTTCGGTCCTTCGCATCGCTCGCATCTAGGCGGCCCAACTCGTCGTTTTCGTGATTTCTGTGGTTTTCAGCCATGCATTGTTCCTTCCAAATCGATGGATGCTGAAGCCTGTAGCGGCTGGAGAGTCAAGGCGCAGATGCAACGAACTTGCCACAGGGTCTTCCCGGACGCCCTTGACTCTACCGTAGCTAGAAGGTTTTCCAATCCAGTCAGAGCTTTAGGACAGAACAGATGAGCACCAATGCGCCCCCTTCATTGCGACTGTCATCCGGTATGGCTGCTATCCACTGATCCGTGGCGCCACTGCGGTTGTGCTCTTCGGCGAGCTCGCGACCGGCCGGCCGTCTTTTCCGACGGAGCTACTCACAGTGATCGTCGCGCTCGCTTGTGCCGCCTTGCTAGAGGGCGGGCGGCCTTTCCACTCCCCGTTGAGCCAGTAGCGGCGTTCCAAGCTGTGGTTGGCCGTCGGCGCATGGCTCGGCTTCTTGGTCGTGCATCTGGCCTTCCAGCACTCCAATCTGGGATACCGGGTCGGGCCGTTGGGATTGTTGATCGGGGTGGCTGAAGCCCATCGCTGGCATCACAAGCGTGAGCACGAAGACGCCCAAGTCAACTACGGCGATTTCTGGATGCCCGGGGGCCACTTGTTCAGCGCTTTCCGGTCGCAAAAGCACACGCTGGGCGCCAAAGAGTGACACTCAAGAAAGATGGACTTTCCAATGGACTACGGCCCGCAGCTTGTCTATCCCTTCCGGAGCCGGCCAGCAGCGGCAAACGCTTGCGCTGCTGGCTATACGATCTTGCCCACGTCGCATTCTTGCGCGAGTCGGGCCTTGCGGCTTCTTGCGAAGCGATCGCGAGTTGCGTGGCGTGCCCATGAGTCGGGCCGCGTCGTGGCGCACTGCTACCTTGGCCTGCACCTGCACCTGCGCAGCCACGCCGCGATGCTCGGTCTGGCCTGGAGAACCCGTAAGGTGGCGGAGATTGCGGCGCGCAGGTCGTCCGGCTCGCGCTGGCTCCTGTGGGCCACGCCCTCGGTCGCACGCCGTCTCAAAACGTCAGAACCGCGCGCTTTCGCATGATGGAGCGCGGCACGTGGCTCTCAGAACTGGACCCGATCACTTCCAGCACCGATGACACGCTCGAGCTTCAGGCGGGCTCGGCCAAGCTGTTGAGAATGCCGCACTCGCGCGAGGTTCGGGCGCTATCGCAGGAGCGTCGCAGATCCATTAACTCGCGCTCCAAGGCGCGCAATTCCTTCATCTTGGTCCGCACTTGCGCGATATGAGCGTCGACCAGCGCGTTCACCTCGCCGCAGCCCAACTCTGGCCGATCCCGTAAGTTCAGCAGTTGACGGATCTCATCCAGCGTCATGTCCTTCGCCCGGCAGCGGCGGATGAACAGCAAGCGCTGCAAATGGACTTCGTCATAGAGCCTGAAGTTGCCCTCGCTACGTGCAGGCTCGGGCAGCAAGCCTTCTGACTCGTAAAAGCGCACGGTCTGCACCAAGCAATCTGCCTTCTTGCCCAGTTCACCGATCCGCATCATGGTTGCTTCCTATAAAAAACTTGACTCTATATCTACTAGAGGTTTTCTAATGATGGCATCCGGGGAAAACCTTGTCAATGAAGAGCGATCTATGAACAAAGAACCTTCCAGCCCATGCGCCTGCTCCGGCGGCAATGGCCAACAGACGGCGTGCGCCAGTGAGCAGGCCAGCACTGAAACCACCGTTTTCCACGTGAGCAACATGGATTGCCGCAATGAGGAAGCACTGGTGCGGCGAACGCTGGAGGGCATGCCCGGTGTCGAGCGGCTCCTGTTCGATCTTCCGCAGCGTTTGTTGACCATTTCGCACCGCGAAGTCTCGGCCGATGCCTTGGAGCAAGCGCTGAATTCGGTGGGCATGAAGGCTCAGGCTGTCCGAGACGCCGCCGTGTCGACCACCTACCGCATCGAGAACATGGACTGCCCGAGCGAGGAGAAACTCATCCGCTCGCACCTCGGGGCAGTCGAGGGAATTCAGGACCTCGACTTCGACCTCGCTGAGCGCACCCTGTCGGTGAAACACCTCGCTCAGGCACGCGCGCAGATGGAGCAGGTCCTGGCCTCGATCGGCATGCGCGCCAAGGAGCAGACCTTCGGCCACACGGGGCCGATCGAAGCCGCGGCTGTGATCCCATCCTCGGCCCTGCAGCAGCAACCAACCGCTGCCGTTTCCGCGCCGCCGATCGGCGAGCGGGTGACGTACCGGATCGAGAACATGGATTGCCCGACGGAAGAAGCGCTGATCCGCGACCGGCTGGGCAAGCTGCCGGGTGTGACCGCGCTCGACTTCAATCTGATGCAGCGTGTGCTGGGAGTCCAGCACACGCTGGCGACCTCAGCGCCGATCGAGAAGGCGCTTGCTTCCATTGGAATGCAGGCTGCGCGGCAGGACATGCAGACAGCCACCACGGTACTTCGCATCGCGAAGATGGACTGTCCGACCGAGGAAAGTCTGATCCGCGGCAAGCTGCAAGGCATGCCGGGCGTGCAGGGAATGGATTTCAACCTGATGCAGCGCACGCTCACGGTTCGGCACACACCCGACGCGATCAAGCCGGCAGTCGAAGCCATCGAATCGCTGGGCATGGAAGCCGAGGTCCAGAGGACTGATGAGCCGCGCGATGCCCCGGTGGCCGCGCACAAGACCAATTGGTGGCCGATGGCGGTTTCGGGCGTTGCGGCGGTGGCCGCCGAAGGCGTGTACTGGGTCAACGACGGCAATCATTGGGCCGTGATCGTGCTGGCACTGGTTTCGATCTTCACCGGCGGCCTCAGCACCTACAAGAAGGGCTGGATCGCGCTGAAGAACCTCAACCTGAACATGAACGCCCTGATGGCCATCGCGGTCACCGGCGGCATGGCGATCGGCCACTGGCCGGAGGCCGCCATGGTCATGTTCCTGTTCGCGTTGGCGGAAGTGATCGAGGCGAAGTCGCTGGACCGCGCCCGCAACGCCATTCGGGGGCTGATGGACTTGGCGCCCGAGACCGCGACCGTGCGGCAGGCCGATGGCTCATGGACAGAGCTGCCGGCCAAGGAGGTCGCAAAGGGCGCGGTGGTCCGCGTGCGTCCTGGCGAGCGCATCGCACTGGACGGCCTGATCACCTCGGGTCGATCGGCCATCAACCAGGCGCCCATCACCGGCGAGAGCCTGCCCGTCGAGAAGGCCGAAGGTGACCAGGTCTTCGCCGGAACCATCAATGAGACCGGCTCTTTCGAATACAAGGTGACCGCAGGCGCCAGCGACTCGACGCTCGCGCGCATCATCCATGCCGTGGAGTCCGCGCAGGGCAGCCGTGCGCCCACGCAGCGCTTCGTCGACCAGTTCGCCCGCGTCTACACGCCGGCGGTGTTCGCGGTGTCCGTGCTGGTTGCCGTCGTGCCGCCGCTCGCCTTCGGCGGCGCATGGTTTGACTGGGTCTACAAGGCCCTGGTACTGCTGGTGATCGCCTGCCCCTGCGCTCTGGTCATCTCCACGCCGGTCACCATCGTCAGCGGCTTGGCCGCTGCCGCCCGACGCGGCATCCTGATCAAGGGTGGCGTCTACCTGGAGGGCGGGCGCAAGCTCAAGGCGTTGGCCCTGGACAAGACCGGCACACTCACACATGGCAAGCCCGAGCAGACCGACTTCGTGCCGCTGATCGGCGAGGCGCAGGAAGTTGCCGCCTGGGCCGCAAGCCTCGCGGCACGCTCGGACCATCCTGTGTCTCAGGCCATCGCCCGCAAGGCGAACCGTGACGGCATCGCGCTGCACGAGGTCGACGACTTCGCGGCGCTGCCTGGCCGCGGCGTGCGCGGCCGCGTCGCCGGGCGCATGTTGCACATGGGCAACCACAGGCTCGCCCAGGAGCTGGGCCTGAGCGAAGCGACGCTCCAGGCTCGGCTGGAGACCCTGGAGCGCCAAGGCAAGACAGCGATCCTGCTGATGGACGATGCGACCGTGCTCGGCATTTTTGCAGTGGCCGACACCGTGAAGGAAACCAGCCGTGAGGCGGTGGCCGACCTGCAGGCGCTGGGTGTGCGCACGCTGATGCTGACGGGGGACAACCAGCACACGGCCGCGGCCATCGCTGCCCAGGTCGGAATCTCTGAAGCCCGTGGTGACCAACTGCCCGAAGACAAGCTCAAGACCATCGAAAGCCTGGTCGGCGGCGAGGGCCAGGTGGGCATGGTGGGCGACGGCATCAACGATTCGCCCGCGCTCGCCCGTGCCGACATCGGCTTCGCCATGGGCGCGGCCGGCACCGACACCGCGATCGAAACAGCCGACGTCGCCCTGATGGACGACGACCTGCGCAAGATCCCCGCCTTCATCCGGCTGTCGCGTAGCACTGCGGCGATCCTCACGCAGAACATCGTTCTGGCCCTTGGCATCAAGGCGGTGTTCCTTGCGTTGACGTTCACAGGGCATGCCACCATGTGGATGGCTGTGTTCGCTGACATGGGGGCAAGTCTTTTGGTTGTCGTCAATGGGCTGCGCCTCCTGAAGTTCAAGGCGGCATGAACAATGGATGAACCATCTCTTCGCAAGACGCAGTGGTACTCACTCGCGATCGTTATATTCGCCGGCGATCAGGCAGCTAAGAGCTACATTGACGCGACAACTCCCTTGGGTTGGTCGCACGAGGTGGCGTCATTCTTCAACCTAGTTCACGCTCTCAATCCCGGCGCGGCGTTCAGCTTCCTTGCTGGCGCGGGCGGCTGGCAGCGGTGGTTTTTTCTGGCGATCGCGTTCGCAATATCGGCATGGCTCGCATGGCTGCTCTCCCGGCCGCTGCGCAAAACGGAAGGCCTTTCGTACAGCCTCATTCTGGGCGGCGCATTGGGCAACGCGTTCGACCGCGCCACGCGCGGGCACGTTATCGACTACATCGACTTTCACCTGCACGGCTGGCACTGGCCCGCCTTCAACATCGCTGACATGGCCATCGTGGGCGGGGCGATCGCGCTGGTGGCCCAGTCGTTCATGAGCGTGGAGAACCCGGCCGCCACAAAGGAGTCCCAGTGACATTGGGACGATCCGGAAATTCGCAATGCACACGGTGCAGGACACCAATCTGAAGAGAACGGCCCCCAGCATGAGCGGCCGCGGCTTGGCCCTCATGCTAGCGCCCACCGCCGCTTTTGCTGCAACGCCCTGTTGCGATGGCGGCGATTGCTGCAACGACGTCGCAATGCCTTGCTGTGAATAAACAGCACGCAAGCCAGTTGACCTGGCAATTATGAAAGTCCATCACGGCGATGCTGGCCTTTTTCGTTCCAATGAGCCGTCACGGAGAGGTGATGATGAAGCTATGCCGGGATCCTGCAAGCTTTAGGACGGTCTTCTTTACCGCATAGCGATATGCTGATGTCACCCGTTCGCCTCGCCTGGCAAGTACAAGTAGTTCGTCGCGGTTTTCTGGCCGTGTCCGCCCGCTTCGCTGGCCCTTTTGCCCCAAACAAGCGCAATCATGCCTGCGTTACCACCAAAGTTCGCCCCCGCCAGTTGCTGTTCCTAAAGGGCATCAAGCTCAACGCCATCGCCGACCGGCCAGCGTATTTCGCATCGCTGCGTGCCCGTCGGGGCCAGCCCATCGTCATCCTCGCAGAGCTGGGACCGGACGAGGCATTCGCCCTGTGGAAGCAGCATGTACTGGGCGACAGGCCTCGCTGACCCAGTTTCGCCTCATCCTCCTGACAGCCCCGCACTTATTGCGGGGCTTTCTTTTTTCCGCGTTCGCCAATCGGGGCTGTTGCAAATGCCGATTTCCGGCTGACGCGGCTCGCCTCGCGCATGAAGCTGCCCGCATGTGTCGCTGATTCGTCAGCACCATGCCAGCAGCCAGAGTTTCCAGGCTGCCGCGGATTCTTTCCGCGCTACCCGCCAGTCCGCCATCGCATCGAGTCTGCGGACGCGCGTCACCCGTGACGCCGATGCTTTTTTCTCAACCGCGTGCGGGAGCTGCCATCCCGTGAGGGACGAGGCCCCGCTTTTTCCAAGGAGCCCGTCCATGTCCCAGCAAGCCTCTTTCGGCCAGTTGGCCTTGATCCATTGCGGCAAGTTCCTGCCGCTCGAAATCCTGCATAGCGCCGCCGGCCACTACATCGGCACGCGCGATACAGAAGGTCCCGTTTCGCGGGAATCCTGCCAGTACTTCCGCAGCTATGCCGCGGCTCAACGTGCCCTCGAAAGAGGCGGCTGGTCCCAGCTCGCCACACCCTGATCCAACTGGAGGAACCACGTCATGAACCAGCTTTTGCCCCAGGAAGTCGTCGATCAGATCATGCGGGAAGAGCAGCATTTCGCCGCCGCGCCCCAAGCCTTCTTCGAGGTCTGGAAGCGCGGCGTCGAGATCGCAGGCCCGCAATGGTTTGGCGACGGCACGCGCGAAGGCCTGAACCAGGCAAAGAGCAAGTGGGATCTGCGTCCCGACATGCTGCGTGCCAACGACGCACTCGGCGTCCTGAGCAGCGGGGAACGCATGTTCCTGTCCGCCATGTTCAGCTTCTACAACGCGCGCGAGGGCGGTGCCATGCTCAAGCGCTGCCACTTCCAAGGACTGTCGGACTTCGATGGTCTCGATCTGCAACGCCGCAAGGTCATCGCCGATCTGTTGGTGAACTACAGCGGTTGGTGAGCCGGTCTGCGGCATACCACCGTCTTTTTGTTCACTGCCCATGAGGGACATGCGTCCACGCGGCCATGTCCCTCGATTTTTCTTCCGTCAGCCTGCGCCGATTGGCCCAAAGCCCTCGATCAGTGCCGCCTGACGCTTTTTCCACTTTCAACCCACCGGGGTTCAATTCCCGGTGGCGGGAATTGGCTCCATTATTCAATCTGGAGAAATTCCATGACCCAGAATCCCAATCCCTTTGTACGCGGCTACTGGAATCTGAGAGTCGTCCGAACGCTGTGCATCTGCTACGGGGACGGAAGCCCGCATGTCTGGCGATCCATCCACACGAGCCAAGCGCATCTTTCCGACAACGACCTGATCTCATCGCCTTGCATCGTCACCAGCGACTTCGCGTTGATCAAAAGCGGCACTGACGCCATCAGCGACGAGCTGATTGCTGAATGTGATGCTGTTGAAGGCATCAACGGCGAAGGCGTGGTGGGCGCCGTGGTCTATGCCATCCATGGCGACGACCTCGACGGCCGCCCGGTCCATGTCGGTGATACCTATTCGGCCGAAGCCGCGCGAGACGTGGTGCAGCGGTTGAGTTTCGAGACCGGCTATTACAGCCGGTGCTGGGAAGTCAGCAGCGCGCACATCTGCCAGGAAACCGGCCAGTACCTCGCCAACCTGGCAGACCTCGCCACGCCGGAGGCTTTTCTGTTCATCGCCTTTCGGGTTCCGTACAGCCCGGCGATTGGCGTCAAGCTGATCTCCACGCCCTGGACAGACAAGAACCTGGAATATGCCGAGGGCATCAGTGCTGAGCAGCTTCGACAGGAGCACCGCGACAAGGGCATGCCTGACGACCTGGCGAACATCCTTGAACTGGCCGGCCAGGCAGATGTGCGCATCCTCATCCTCGATGCCGACGCACCCGCGCTACTGGGCTTGCCACTGGCCGAGACCTAGCAGACACGCGACGCGCAAGCCTTCCCCTTTATCCCCCATATGCCAGCCCGCCTCCCACCAGGAGCCGGGCTGGTTCAATTCCATAGGAGCAATCTCATGTTCCCCGATCTCATCTTGCCCACGCCCGACTTCGAGAATCAGCTTGGAGCCTGCGTCAACGCCATGAGCCAGGACGACGCCATCGGCCAGATCCTGGTGTTCGAGCGCATGAGCGGTACGCTGCACATGCGCCATATCGACAGCGCCGATCTGGTGGACACCGACATTGACGACTACGAAATGGTCGTATTCGACGGTGGCAACACAAGCGGCGACACGTGGAAGCACGTGTTCTTCCCGCGTCAGCGAGAACACTACTTCGTGTACGAAGCCTGACCCCCAAGCCCCTTTCGAGGGGCTTTTTCTCGCCCGCAGCGCTGGAAAGCGGGTGCGATGGGGTGCCGTTTCCTGCAAGCGGGCCGCTTACTCCCGGGCCATTCTTGCCCCATGTTCGTCGGCGTTGCCGACACATGCCCAGGCAGCCAAGACCTTCAAGGCTGCAAGCACGGGAAGCCGTGCTGGTCGATGTTTTCCACGGACGTACCGCGTCCATCCACACCACCCACAAGGGACCTCTCCCTTGCGGGCGGGGAATCCCTTGTTTCTTCCTCAAGGAGATTCCCATGGACCGTTCCCTCATCAAATCCATGATGCCTTCGCTAGTCGCAGGCCACGTGCCCCGCAACGTGCGGTCGTTCAAGTACCGCGTGTTCGACGATCAGCCGCAATCTTCGACATTGGGCTTCGCCGTCGACCCCCAGCCCTTCGACGGGAAGGTAGTCGCCATCACCGACGATGCCATCGTCGTCAAGCTCAAGCCGAGCGAGTTCGCTGTGCTCGATTCCAAGCTGGTGACCACCGTCCCCGACGAAGGCGCCAAGGTGCATG
Organism: Pseudomonas gorinensis; assembly: GCF_042015035.1. Lineage (NCBI taxonomy): Bacteria > Pseudomonadati > Pseudomonadota > Gammaproteobacteria > Pseudomonadales > Pseudomonadaceae > Pseudomonas > Pseudomonas gorinensis. The sequence goes on along the minus strand of NZ_CP167125.1, from coordinate 2,437,780 downwards.
TCCAACCCTACGCACGGCGCCGTTTCGATGGGCTGCGGGCGGACACGCCGGAAGAGCGCACCGAGATGACGTCCGACGGCATTCCCTACACCGTCAAGACGCACATCCTCGGCTCCGCGCCGGCCAAGCTGCCCATTCCCGAGCCGCAGTGCATGGAGCTGGGTCAGCTCATCCAGCAGTTGGAGGAAATGCCGGCGCCCGATGGCTTCCGGCGCATCACCCACATGCTGGTCGATGCGGGTGCCCGGGATTTCACCTGGGTCGATCCGACGCCGTCCAAGATCATCGAGACGCCTCCGGCGATCAGCTTCACGGTCTCGACCGCGAAGTTCGAGGGCCGGGTGACGGTGCTGTACGACCGAGGCGGCGACACCTACGTGGTGGAGCTGCATCGCGACGGCGAATTGGTCGATCGGCATGACGAGGTGTATTTCGACATGCTCGGCGAAGTGCTGGAGCGACTCATCGACGACGGACGTTGGCGCCTGATCGATGTGAGCGTGATCGACGCCAAGGCTACCCGGCAGCGCCAGGCGGTGCCGGCATGACGCCGGAAACTGAATCCTGCCGGTTCTACGGCTGACCCGTGGGTCCCGCCACGAAGTTTCGCCCATGGGCCATGTGCCCACAGGCCCTCCATCCATGCGGATGGAGGGCCTTTTCTCTATTCCACATAGGAGATTTCAACCATGTCACTGCGATTCAAAGGCTCCGACCTGCGCCCCGTGCTGACCGAGGCCATCGCCAGCCAATGCCGCGTCATCCTGGTCAAGGACCAGGGCGTGTACTTCCTCGCCGAGCAGGGAGAGCGCCGCCCGGATGGGCGTGTGAAGCTGCTGGCCTATGCCGTCGGCTGCAACCCGGATACCGACCCGTTCGACGACTGGTGGGAACTGGCGCGCGCCGAACTGGGCGGCGACGACTTCGGGGAGTACTTCGACCCGAAGGACGGCGTATTCACGCGCATCCTGCACACCGAAGACGACCTGATGCTGTCGGCCACCGCCACACATCTGTCGCTGGAGGTGGTGCCTCCCGCATAGCGCGGCAACCGCCACTCGACTCTCGCAGCCCCCCACACCGGGGGCTTTCTTTTGCGCTGAGCCGGGCTGCGTGGACAAAGGGAAACGCGCGGATGCCAATTGATTGCTGTCGCGCGCGCGAGGCCCGGCCATGCTGACCCCATGCCTGCTGACGCTGTCAGCGACATGCCAGGCAACCATCGGTCTTCGAGGTTGCGGCGCAGTTTCCACTGCGTGACCGAGCCAGCTCGCACCGCATCCATCCGCGAGCGGCCACCAGTCCCTGGTGGCGGATGCTTTCGCCTTATCAACCCACCGCGGGGTTACGCACCTTTCCCCGCATGCGTGGGCTCGGTGTGTCTCCGCTTTTCCCTATGGAGATTCACCATGAACACCACTTCCAACGAGAAATCGTATTTCGACCTCCACACCTCGGGCATCGGCTACCTCCAGCGTGTCCGTGAGGTGCCCGTCAGGGGCGGCCGCCGTGCGCAGCCCTTCCTGGCCTGCACCATCGCCGCGCTGGTCGGCCCCGCCAGGGACCCGAGCTACCGCTACTTCGACGTCAAGGTCTCGGGTGCCGAGGCCAAGAAGCTCGTTCAGCGCTACATCGGCGTTGACGATTCCAAGCAGCGACCGCTGGTGCGCTTTCGCCTCGGCGACCTCTGGGGCGATGCCTACATCCGCGACAAGGGCGAACAGAAAGGCCAGGCCGCCGCATCCCTCAAGGCGCGACTGCTCAAGGCCGAGCTGATCGAGCGGGCCGAACTGGCTTCGATCGAGCAGCACGAGTTGATCACCCGTGGCATCGGCTACCTCAACCGTCCGAAGGACGTCACCCCCAAGGATGGTGACCCGTTCCTGTCGTGCTCCATCGCCGCGCTGGCCGGACCTGTCGATGAACCGGAATATCGGTACTTCGACACGATCGTCGCCACCCCTGAAGCCGAGCATCTGGTTCGCCGATGCGTGCAGGCCATCGAAGGGGATCGCAAGGTGCTGATCGCCTTTCGTCTGAACGACATGAAGATCGATCCGTACATCCGCACCAAGGGCGAGCACGCTGGGGAACCGGCCGCAAGCCTGGAATCGACGCTGGTCCACATCGGTCTGATCAAGATCGACGGCACCCAGGTCTATCCGACGAGCCAGGCGCATGCCGAGGCAGCGCCAGCGGAGGACGCACCCGCGTCCGAAGCCGCCAACGCCATCGACACTGCCGCCGACGCCGTTTCCTACCAATCTGCCGAGCCCGCCGAGCGCGAGCCCGAATGTGCAGTCGAGGAGCAGGAGCCGGCATTGGCTGCTTCGTTCTGATCCGGCACGGCCCCTCACGGGGCCTTGCCTTTTTCCTATTCGTCCAAGGAGAACCATCATGGCAGCCACATCGGCACCTACGAGATCAGCCCTACCCATCGTCGTCCCGGGCCAGCTCACGTTGCGGACCATCCGGGGCAAGAACGGCCCGTTCACGGTTGGGCGCCTTTCTACCCCCATCGGCGAGTTCGCGGTTAAAGACGCGGAGTTGGAGCAGTACCCCGAAGGAAAGTACGACGGGGATTTCGTCATTCGCTACATCTTCGCGAAGTCCTATCCGGTCGCGGGCGGCGCGCGGTTTGAAGTGCGCGCAAACCTCGACGGCATGACGCTCAACGGCATCGACAAACTGAGTCGTGATGAGGCCCGCAGCTTCGCCACCCAGGAAGTCGACCCACTCGATGAAGAGCTGGGGACGCAGCCTGCGGAAACGCCGGCCAAGCCCGCCAAGGCCTCCAGACCCGCCAAGCCCGCACCCGTGCAGGCCTCGGCGGACCCGCTGGTCGATACCACGCCCTTCGGTGTGGATGCACCGACGCCCGCTGCGGCGGCTGCCCCTGGCAGCACCGAAGAGGGCGACGTTGCTTTGTTCGGCTTGCTCTGGCCGCTGGGCGATTCCGTGAAATTGGATTCGACCATCGACCGCCGCGCCCTGCGCGCGCAGATCGCCCGCCTGGGCGATCTGGGCTACGCGCTGGACTTCAAAACGCAGGAGTGGAGCCGCCAGGCCGAACTGCAACCTGCGTGATCGCAGACACCGCATGCGCGGTGTTCTTCATCCACCCGCCGGGGCTCTTTCCCTATGCGGGGAGGCCCCCGGCTTTCTTCTGGAGGTCTCCATCATGTCCACCATCGATTGCGATACACCCCGTTCTTCGCTGGGTGAACCCGCGTGGCGAGCTGTTTGCAAGACAGCCGCCGAGCACGCCCAGCGTGGTTGTGGCCTGTCCTGGGACCACTGGGTCACGCTTTTCAGTTCGGAGATCGACGCGCAAGCCAGTCGATTGCCGGAAGAGCAACGCGCACAGGCGCTGCAGATCGCACAGGAATGGGGCTACGCCACACCGGCCGAAAGGCAGGAAACCCAGGACTGGAACGCCGAAAACGGCTACTGCTCGCACGGAATCGAACTGGGTTATTGCCCGTCCGGTTGCGATTCGGACTATTGAGGTCCGGCACACGTCATCGCCGCTTGCGCGGCTTTTCTCCACCCCTTGGGGCAGCACCTGCCTCAGGGGCGGTGCTGTTTCCGATTCACCGAGGACATCACCATGAGTCGGCACTACTTCGACACCGTTCACAAGGGCTTTCCCATCACCGTCGTACTGGGCTGGGACCGGCCGGCAAATTACTTCTTCCTATTCATCGAAAAGCCGGCCGAGCTGATCGACGATACCGCGAAGGTCGAGAGCGACGACTTCTTGTACAGCAACCTGCACGAGAGCGACCCGTTCAACCACTACCTGGACTACTACCGAGTGGTCCTGCGCCATTTCCACATCGACGTGCCCGAAAGCATGTTCACCGAAGTCCAACAGGACTGCGAGGGCAACGTTGGCAACCGTGTAGTCAAGCATCAGGCCGACGGCTCGTTCACCGAACAGACGTTCTGAACGCCCAAGCGGATCGAACACCTTATCCGCATTCCTTCATCCCTAACGGGGCATTCGCTGCCCCTGCGGGCGGTGCTGCCCCTCATTTCATCGAGGACACCACCATGCACGCACACACTTCATCCACCACGCTGTTCCACATCGACGAATGCCCGGACGTGATGGCCGACGCTTGCGTCGGCGATGACCAGGGCAACCTGATCTTCCTGTCCATCTGGGCGCGCGACACCGCCGTCCAGCAGTTCCTTGCCCGCCTGACCCTCGGGCGCGACGAGCAGGGACTGGACCAGTTCCACATCATCACCGACGAGGGCGGCAGCGTCCCGGTGTTCATCGGCAACGTCGATCGTCTGGAGAAGCGCATCACGCGCGCTTACCGACGCACGCTGTTCGGTTCGCTGTCCAACGTGTGGCTGTTCGACCGGCGCTGCGTCAAGCCCGATAGGGCCAACGCCAGCGCATTGGCACTGCTGCCACGCGACAGCGCCCACCGGCTCGACCGCTTGTGGACGTTGGTGCGGGATACCTGCCCGTTACCGCTACTCGACCACTGGCGCGAGACCGTGCTGGAACTGCTGCAAAACCACGAGATGCTGGCCCGCCTTCCGTTCGCCCTCGGGCCGCTGGAAGGCCATCGGCTCGCCATCGACGTCCCGGCGCTGACCCTGGCGCTGGGCTCCCTGATCCGCAGTGACGTGCTCACCGCCTATCCCTATCCGGCCAAGATTTGGACGCCGGAAGCGGTAGCGGCTTGACCCACCCGCGGAGGCACGCCTTGGCGTGCTTCCGCTCTTCATCTCGCCAACCAGGAGACTTCCATGGCCCTCATGTTCCCGCGGCTTGCCCGCAATTTCGTGAAGAACGGGTACTTCCCCACGGACGAACCCACGCTTGAAAGAGCCCTCAACGCACTGATGCCCAGCGACGGGACTATGTGCATCCTCGATCCGTGCGCCGGCGAAGGCGTGGCGATCGCCGAAGCCGCCCATGCCCTCGGGCGCGAGCAGGCCAAGGCATTCGCTGTCGAGTTCGACGCAGAGCGGGCGCGCCATGCTCGCGGCCTGGTCGATCACTGCCTGCACGCAGACTTGATGGACACCATGATCTCCAAGCAGTCCTTCGGGCTGCTCTGGCTCAACCCGCCGTATGGCGACCTGTCCAAGGACATCAACGGCAACATCGGCTATCAGGGCCAGGGCCGTGCTCGCCTGGAAAAGCTGTTCTATCAGCGCAGCCTGTCGCTATTGCAATACGGCGGCGTGCTGGTCTTCATTGTCCCCGGCTACGTGCTCGACGCGGAGCTGGTCGGCTGGCTGACGCGCCACTACACCGATCTGCGGATCTACCGAGCGGTGGAGACGCAGTTCAAGCAGGTGGTGATCTTCGGACGCCGGGTACGCCAGCGCGAGCAGGCCCCCGATGGCGTCAAGGCCATGCGCATTCTGCTGCTGCAAGTTGGGCAAGGCGAGATCGAAGCCGAGGAGCTGCCGAGCGAATGGCCGTTCCTGCCGTACATCGTCCCCGCCAGTCCGGCCGAGCCGGAGCATTTCTTCCGCGTGACGATGGAGCCGGAGCAGTTCGCCGGCGAGGTTGGCAGGCTGCAAGGCCTCTGGCCGTCGCTGGATACGCACCTGGGGGCCGCGCAGCAATCGCTGCGTCCACCGGCGCGGGCCTTGTCCCATTGGCATCTCGCCCTGGCTCTGGCCGCGGGCGCGATTTCGGGGGTTGTGCGCTCCAAGACCGGGCGCCTACTCGTCGTCAAAGGTGACACCCACAAGGACAAGACGCTCCAGCGGGAATTCACCGAACGCGAAGACGGCTCCATCGCCGAGACGCGCATCCTCACCGACAAGTTTGTGCCCGTTATCCGCGCGTGGGACATGACGCCTGGCTCCCCGACAAGGGGCGAGGTGCTGACCATTCGCTGATCCACCGGACGCGCTGCCGTCCTGCTGTACCACATCGAAGGAGAAACACCATGTTCCCCAATCCGTTCAAGCGGCCTGCGCCGCACAAGCAACCGTTGTTCGCACCGAGTACGCTGAAGTTGAGCGAGAAAGTGCATTGGCTCGCTCGAAGAGGCCTGATCGACCCCTTGGCCTATGTCCAGCGCCATGTGTGTGGGGACTGGGGTGAGATCGATGAGGCCACCCGCCAAGCCAACGACGTCGCGATCCAACAGGACAACCTGATGATCTCGCAGTTCAGGATCACGCCGGACCTGGCGCTGATCGTCAAGACCAGCGAGGACCACCAGACCACGGTGGTCCAGCTTCCCGAAGAGCAAGACCTGATCTGACGGCACCACATCGTCATCCTTATCCACCTGACGGAGCCACTTCACTCCGGCAGGGGTGTCGTGGCTCAATAACCCATCAAGGAGGAGCCCATGGCATCGCATCGCATCGAAACCTACTGCCAGCGGCTGGCGTTCCCGATCGGGGCGCTCATCTTCAGCAGAGGTGTTGACCGCCTGGTCCGCGCGGGTCGCCTTGACCCGATCCCGTACTTCAGGCGCCACACCCGTGGCGACTGGAGCGACGTCAACATCCAGCAATGGCAGACGAACAGCAGCGCGCTTCAATCGGGCGCGCCGCTGGAATCTCACTACTTGATCCACCCGAGACTCGCCATTCGCATCATCACCGATGCGGGGCGCAGCATCACCGCCATCGTGCTGCCGTCCGAGGACTGAGCACGGTTCACCCGCGGGCCACCCAGGCCAGCATCTTCAACCACCTTCGGCCACGCGTCGATTCTCTTCCCACCACGGGGCATGCCATTGCCCCGCTGGGGGTGGTGCATGCCCCATTTTCTTTGGAGCATCACCATGTCCCTCGATCTCGAAACCACTGCCGCAGACGCCGTGCCCGTCCAAGGCGAACTGCTCGACGCGGAATCTTCCCCTCTGACCCTGAGCCTTCAGGATTTCGTCGGCGAGTTCGGCGACGAACTGCTCGACGCCCTCAACAGCGCCAACCCACCGGTCTATACCGGCCAACCGCAGGCGCACCGGCAGCTCATCGTCGCCAGCCTCAAGCGCAAGCTGTTCCCAGCCCAGGCCGAAGTCGTCCACGCCGCCGCCGAGCTGCTGATCGACCGTGGTGAACGCGCCGCGATCGTCAATGGCGAGATGGGCTGCGGCAAGACGACCGTCGGCATCGCCGCGGCTGCCGTGCTCAACGCCGAAGGCTACCGCCGCACCCTGGTCCTGTCGCCACCGCACCTGGTTTACAAGTGGCGGCGCGAGATCCAGGAGACGGTGGCCGGTGCCAAGGTGTGGGTACTCAACGGGCCGGATACGCTCGTCAAGCTCATCAAGCTGCGCGAGCAGTTGGGCGTGCAGCCCACGGGCCAGGAGTTCTTCGTCCTGGGGCGCGTGCGGATGCGGATGGGCTTTAACTGGAAGCCGGTCTTCACCCAGCGACGCACCCGCCACGGCGACGTGGCGGCTTGCCCGGACTGCGGCACGGTCATTACCGACCTCGACGGCGAGCCGGTCAACCCGGTCGCGCTCCAAGCCGAGGAGTCCCGCAGGAAGTGCGGCCACTGCGCCGCGCCCCTGTGGACACTGATCCGCCCGCGCAGCCTGTCCGGCAGCGACCAGTCCTCGGCCGTGCTCAAAGCCTTGAAGCGCATCCCGACCATCGGGGAAGTCACCGCGCAGAAGCTGATGCAGAAGTTCGGTGACGGCTTCCTGGCCTCGATGCTCGGCGACAACATCCACGATTTCATCAACTTGATGGACGGCAACGGCGATCTGGTGTTTTCTGACCGTCAGGCCACGCGCATGGAACGTGCGATGGCCAACATGGAGTTCGGCTTTGGCGAGGGCGGCTATCAGCCGTCCGAGTTCATCAAGCGGTACTTGCCGCAAGGCACGTTCGATCTGCTCATCGCTGATGAAGCGCATGAGTACAAGAACGGTGGCAGTGCCCAAGGTCAGGCCATGGGCGTGCTGGCGGCGAAGGCTCGCAAGACCTTGCTGCTGACCGGCACGCTGATGGGCGGCTACGGGGATGACCTCTTTTATCTGCTGTTCCGCGCCTTGCCTGGGCGGATGATCGAAGACGGCTACCGCCCGACCACGAGCGGCAGCATGACGTCGGCCGCCATGGCGTTCATGAGGGACCACGGGGTCCTCAAGGATATTTATTCCGAGAGCACCGGCACGGCGCACAAGACCGCGAAGGGCACGAAAGTCAGTGTCAGAACGGTCAAGGCCCCAGGCTTCGGCCCCAAGGGCGTGTTGCGCTGCATCCTGCCGTTCACCATCTTCCTCAAACTCAAGGACATCGGCGGCAACGTCCTGCCGCCGTATGACGAGGAGTTCCGCGAAGTCGCGATGGACACGGCGCAAGCCGCGGCCTACCGCGACATGGCGGGTCGGCTGACCGCGGAGCTGAAACAGGCTCTGGCGCGACGCGATACGACCTTGCTGGGCGTGGTCCTCAACGTGCTGCTGGCCTGGCCGGATTGCTGCTTCCGGTCGGAGACCGTGGTGCATCCGCGCACGCGCAACACCCTGGCGTTTGTCCCGGCTCAGTTCAACGAGTTCGAGATCAGCCCCAAGGAGCGTGAGCTGATCGACACCTGCAAAGAGGAGAAGGCCCAGGGGCGCAAGGTCCTGGCCTATACGGTCTATACCGGCACGCGCGACACCACGTCGCGCCTGAAGGTGTTGCTGGAGCAGGAAGGCTTCAAGGTGGCGGTGCTGCGCGCGAGCGTGGACGCCAGCCGCCGCGAAGACTGGATCGCCGAGCAACTGGACCGTGGCATCGACGTGCTCATCACCAACCCCGAGCTGGTCAAGACGGGGCTGGACCTGTTGGAGTTCCCGACGATCGTGTTCATGCAGTCGGGCTACAACGTGTACTCGCTCCAGCAGGCGGCACGCCGCTCCTGGCGCATCGGGCAGAAGCAGCCCGTGCGCGTGATCTACCTCGGCTACGCCGGCTCCTCGCAGATGACCTGCCTGGAGCTGATGGCCAAGAAGATCATGGTCTCGCAGTCCACCTCGGGCGACGTGCCCGAATCTGGGCTCGATGTCCTGAACCAGGACGGCGATTCCGTCGAGGTCGCACTGGCCCGACAGCTCGTCGCCGCATGACACGTTCCACTTACGGCCCTTCGGGGCCGTTTTTTTTCGCTCCCGGCAAATCGGATGCCGTGCGGTTCGCATTGTTTGCTGCCGCATGCAAGCTGACCGGCGATGGTGAGGGCTCGATGTTTCAGGACGCCGAGCTATGTGCCCCTCTCCACCGTGGTTTCACCATCCCGAACGCCGCCTTCTGGCGGGATTTCTCGGCCTGCTGTGGTCGGCGCTGGCGGGCGGCTGCGCAACGACCACGACGCCAGCCGCACCCGATCCCATCGAGGACGTGTCGGCCACGCCGGAAGCCAGCGCACCCGAGTTCATTCCCGTCGTGCGCTACGGCCGCTACACCCTCGTGGAGATGACACCCACTGCAGCGCAGCGCGATCTGCTGATGCAGGTCATCGACGTGGCCATGCCCGAGGACGCCCGAGCCACAGTCGGCGACGGGCTGCGGCATGTACTCAAGCGCAGCGGCTACGGCCTGTGCCAGACCGCGCATGCTGTGATCGAACTGTACGCGCTGCCGTTGCCGGCGGCGCACCTGCACCTCGGCCCCATGACCTTGCGCGATGCGCTGCTCACGCTGGCTGGACCGGCCTGGGAACTGCACGCGGATGACCGCGCACGGCAAATCTGCTTCGAGCGGCCCGGCGACCGCGCGATCGCCGAGCACACATCCGAGCCGCCCGCCACCGAGGCGGTGCAGACGTTCCCGCTGGCGCCCGCGGCTTCGGGAGGCCAGCCATGAATGCCCCGCATCCGGCCCAACGCTCAACCGCCGCGGTTGTCGTACAGAGCCTCTTCTGGCTTTGGCTGATCGGCCTCAGCGTCATCGTGGCACTGGGCTACCTGGCGATGCGCGATCAAACCGACCAGGAGCGCCTAGATTCCCGCCTGCAACGCCTCGAAGCGCAGGCGACTGGCCTGGCCGAGACGATCGAGGCCATCCAGCAGCGCCCAGCCGTCGCAACGGCCGCTGACCTCAAGGACACCCGCCAGATACTGGAAGCACGCGCGGCCCAGGTCGAGAAATCTCTGAGTGGCTACGCAGCGGCCGACGACCTCCAGGCGCTGCGCACGGAGGTCGAGCAGATCAAGGCGCACCAGGCCGCCGCACGTGCCACCGCACCCGCCCAGCCGCGCGCATCGCGCACGCCCGCCGCCTCCAAGACCGAGCCGCCGCCGCTGCCGTTCCGCGTCGTCGGCGCCGAACTGCGCGCCGGCCAGCGCAGCGTGTCCGTCGCGCCGAGCACCGGGGACTTCACGCCCGCCCAACTTCAGGTGCTGCTGCCCGGGGATGCGGTCGGCCCGTGGCGTCTGCAGGCGATCGAGGGCAACACCGCAGTGTTCCAGGCCGGCAACCAGACCCGCCGTGTGGCGATTCCCTGACCGGAGCACCCCATGAAGCCGTCGATCCTCCTTTTCGCGGTCCTGTTGGCGTCGGCGCAATGGCCCGCCTGGGCGCAGCAGCAGCCCGCCACGGCCCCGGCGCGCAATGCGCAAAGCCAGGAGCGCCCGCTGGCCGCCCGCGTGCTGGACGACCGCACGGCCAGCGAATGGGGCCTGCAACCGCAGGAATGGACACGCTACCGCGAGCTGATGGACGGGCCGCTGGGCATCTATTCGCCCAAACTGGACCCGCTGTCCGCCCTGGGCATCGAGGCACGCACCGACGAAGAGCGGCGGCGCTATGCGGAGCTGCAGGTGCAGGTGGAAGCGCGCCGCGTCGAGAAGCTGCTCGCCTACCAGCGCGCCTACGACGAGGCCTGGCAGCGCCTGAACCCCGGCATGCAGCGCGTGAACCTGCCCGACGACAAGCCGGGCGCCGGCACATCCAGCAGTCCCTTGCGCGGCAGCGGCCGCATGGCGGTGTTCGTCAAGGACGGCTGCACGGCCTGCGGGCAGCTCGTGCAGCGCCTGCAATCCTCGGGCGCGGAGTTCGACCTGTACATGGTGGGCAGCCGCCAGGATGACGCGCGCATCCGCGACTGGGCCAAGCGCGCGCAGATCGACCCGGCGCGCGTGCGCGCCGGCAGCATCACGCTCAACCACGACGGCGGCCGCTGGCTGTCGCTGGGCCTGCCTGGCGATCTGCCCGCCGCCGTGCGCGAAGTGAACGGCCAATGGCAGCGCCAGCCGTAGCCATGCCCCTGCGCGCACTGGTGCTCGCTGCCAGCCTGTATGCCGGTGCCGCCCTGGCCCAGGAGGTTCCGCCACCGGCTTACCAACTCGCTGCCCAGCGCGCAGGCATCCCCTCGACCGTGCTCTACGCCGTGGCCTTGCAGGAGAGCGGCATCCGGCGCAACGGACGCATCGTCCCGTGGCCGTGGTCCCTCAACGTCGCAGGCCAATCGCGCCGCTTCGCCACGCGCGCCGACGCCTGCGCCGGATTGCAGCAGGCGATGCGCGCCACGCCGCACACGCGCATCGACGCAGGCCTGGGCCAGATCAACCTCGGCTACCACAAGCACCGCTTCACGAGCCCGTGCGATCTGTTGGACCCGTACCGCAACCTCGCCATCGCCGCCGAGATCCTGAAGGAGCAGCACACCCCCGGCGAGGACTGGCTGCTGGCGATCGGCCGCTACCACCGCCCCGCGGGCGGCGAGCCCGCCGCCCGCTATCGGCGCAGCGTGTCGCGCCACCTTGCCCGCGTGCAGGGCACGCGCCCAACCGCCGCGGTCCTCGCCGCGCGCCAGGAGACTTCCCCATGACGAAACCCCATCCGGCGCATCTCGCGCTCACGAGCCTGCTCGTGCTGCTGTCAGGCCTGCCGCTGGCCTCGCGCGCCGGCGAGCCGCTGATCGTGGTCGAGGACCGTGGCGGCACGTCGGTGCTGCCGTACTACGAGGCCCTCAACCTCCAGCCGCGCGCCAACGCACCGGCGCGGCCGCCCATCCCGACGCCCCAGGTTCCTGCTACGCCAGCGGACGAAGCCGCGATGCTGCCGGTGCGCAGCGCCAAGCTCACGCCCGGCACCGTCGCGCGACGGGTGATCGAAGCGCCCGGCCTGCGGCCGTTCGTGGTCATCGGCGACGACGAGGCTTCCCGGGCCTGGTTGCAGCGCCGCGCCGCGGCTCTGCGCGAACGCGGCGCGGTCGGCCTGGTGGTCAACGTCGAGACCGCGCAGGGCCTGGCACGGATGCGCGCCCTCGTGCCGGGCGTGCCGCTCGCGCCCGTGGCCGGCGACGACCTGGCCGATCGCCTGGGCCTGCGGCACTACCCGGCGCTGATCACGGCCTCCGGCATCGAGCAATGAAGCCATGTCAGGCAAACAGCCGGTCGAGGTTCTGCTACGCCCAGCGGTGGAGCTATACACCATCGCGGCGTGTGCAGGCGCCGCGTTTCTGTGCCTGGTGGCCCCATGGTCGCTCGCGCTGAGTCCGGCCATGGGCGTCGGCAGCGCGCTGGCGTTCGGCGCCTACGGCGCGATCCGCTACCGCGATGCGCGCGTCATCCTGTGCTACCGGCGCAACATCCGGCGCCTGCCGCGCTACGTGATGACGAGCAGGGACGTGCCGGTCAGCCAGCAGCGGCTGTTCGTGGGGCGCGGGTTCCTCTGGGAGCAGAAACACACCCATAGGCTCATGCAGACGTACCGGCCAGAGTTTCGGCGCTACGTCGAGCCGACGCCGGCCTATCGGCTGGCCCGGCGCCTGGAGGAACGGCTGGAGTTCGCGCCGTTCCCGCTGTCCCGGCTATCGAAACTCACCGGCTGGGACGTGCCTTTCAATCCGGTGCGGCCGCTGCCGCCAGTGGGCGGCCTGCCGCGCCTGCACGGCATCGAACCCGACGAGGTGGACGTCAGCCTGCCGCTGGGTGAGCGCGTGGGCCACTCCTTGGTTTTGGGAACGACAAGGGTGGGCAAAACACGTTTGGCCGAACTCTTCGTCACTCAAGACATCCGCCGGAGGAACGCCGCGGGCGAACACGAGGTCGTGATCGTCATCGACCCCAAAGGAGATGCCGATCTCCTGAAGCGGATGTATGTCGAGGCCAAGCGCGCGGGCCGCGAAGGCGAGTTCTATGTCTTCCATTTGGGGTGGCCGGACATTTCGGCACGCTACAACGCCGTAGGCCGATTCGGTCGCATCTCGGAAGTCGCCACCCGCATCGCGGGGCAGCTCTCCGGCGAAGGCAACAGCGCAGCCTTCAGGGAATTCGCGTGGCGCTTCGTCAACATCATTGCCCGCGCCTTGGTGGAACTGGGGCAGCGCCCGGACTACATGCTGATCCAGCGGCACGTCATCAACATCGACGCGCTGTTCATCGAGTACGCCCAGCACTACTTCGCCAAGACCGAGCCCAAAGCCTGGGAGGTGATCGTCCAGATCGAGGCCAAGCTCAACGAGAAGAACATCCCGCGCAACATGATTGGGCGCGAGAAGCGCGTGGTGGCGCTGGAGCAGTACCTATCCCAGGCCCGTAACTACGACCCGGTGCTCGACGGCCTGCGCTCGGCGGTTCGCTACGACAAGACGTATTTCGACAAGATCGTCGCGTCTTTGCTGCCGCTGCTGGAGAAGCTCACCAGCGGGAAGATTTCCCAGCTTCTGGCGCCGAACTATTCCGACCTGGCCGACCCCCGCCCGATCTTCGATTGGATGCAGGTCATCCGAAAGCGCGCAGTCGTCTATGTGGGCCTGGACGCGCTATCCGATGCCGAGGTCGCCGCAGCGGTCGGCAACTCGATGTTCAGCGATCTCGTTTCGGTGGCAGGCCATATCTACAAGCACGGGATCGATGACGGCCTGCCGGGCGCATCGGCTGGCACGCGCGTGCCGATCAACGTCCACGCGGATGAATTCAATGAACTGATGGGTGACGAGTTCGTGCCGCTGATCAACAAAGGCGGCGGCGCCGGTCTGCAGGTCACCGCGTACACGCAGACGCTTTCGGACATCGAGGCCCGTATCGGGAACCGCGCCAAAGCGGGTCAAGTGATTGGCAATTTCAACAATCTGTTCATGCTGAGGGTCAGGGAGACGGCCACCGCCGAACTGCTGACCCGGCAATTGCCGAAGGTCGAGGTCTATACGACCACCATCGTCTCCGGCGCGACCGACAGCTCGGACATCCGCGGCGCGACGGACTTCACCAGCAACACGCAGGACCGCATCAGCATGTCCAGCGTGCCGATGATCGAGCCGTCGCACGTCGTCGCCTTACCCAAGGGCCAATGTTTCGCATTGTTGCAGGGCGGCCAGCTTTGGAAGGTTCGCATGCCGCTGCCGGCACCGGACCCCGATGAGGTCATGCCGCAGGATCTGCAACAACTGGCGGGCTACATGCGCCAGAGCTACAGCGAGGCCACGCAGTGGTGGGAGTTCACCAGTTCCCCGGCGTTGCAGGACGGGGCCTTGCCCGACGACCTGTTGGATGATGCCGCTGCGGCCGAACCTGGCCCGGTGGCCACCGACGACAGCGCCGGCAATGAGGCCTCGCCATGAAGGATGCCGCCTCGACCGCGCAGCGGGAGCAGAACCAGCGCCAAGGCCTGATCGTCGGCACCATCACCTTGCCGTTCCGGCTGCTGGGGGTGCTGATCGGCTCGCTGCTGTTCTCCATTGTCGTGGAGTGCGTCGGAATGCACCTGTTCTGGAAGGACGAGGGCTGGCGACACTCCCAGCAGATGTTGCAGTACGAGTTGGGGCACCTGTCCAACCACTTCACGCGCAGCGTGGTCGTGCAGGAACCGGGGCGCACGGCGCACGAGCTGGTGGATACCGGATACGAATGGGTGTTCGTGCGCTCGGGCTTGCTGGAGCGCATGAGCCAGACCGCCGAGCGCGCCCGTGCACCCAGCCACGGGCAGACACGCAACTTTCGCTACTACATCAGCCAGGCCTATGTCTGGACCGAGAGCTACCTGATCGCCGCAGCCTTCACGACGCTGACCTTCCTTGTGCGCCTGCTGGTCCTGGTGCTCACGTTGCCGCTGATCCTCACCGCGGCATTCGTCGGCCTGATCGACGGCCTAGTGCGGAGGGACGTGCGCCGGTTCGGCGCGGGCCGCGAATCGGGCTTCATCTACCACCGCGCGAAAGCAAGCCTGATGCCGCTGGCCGTTCTGCCCTGGGTCACGTACCTGGCCTTGCCGATCTCGGTGCATCCACTGCTGATTCTGCTGCCGAGCGCCGCCTTGCTGGGGCTGGCCGTGAGCCTGACCGCGGGCAGCTTCAAGAAATACCTTTAGGCGAATGCTGTCCCGCGTGGCTGTAGTGCTCATCGGTTCTGCAGAACATCTAACGCAGCGTCCAACGCCGTAATCGATTCGACAATGACTCTCACTAAGGAGCGGTCGAACTCGTGGTCTCGCTGGGAATCGTGGACACCGCTGTTGAGACACCCCCATTCAATGCTTCCTGCACCAACACCAAGCAGCCGGGTCAAAGCGACAACGACGTCTGGCGCGCCAGCATGCTGCGCGGAGATGCGATCGACGGCTGATCTCAACTTTGCGCATTTGTTGTTCAATTCCCAGGGGGAGCGTGGCCCGCCTAGCTTGAGTTCGATGCGCCCATCTGCTCGCCGGCCCAGCCAAGTCCAGAGACGGTCAGTCAGACTCTCCAGCGCGGGCCGCGCCTGGCGCAGCGCCTCACGCTTCTCATCGGCTGCCAACGCCTGCTGGGCCAACAGGACGTAGTTCTTCGTCGGTGGATCGCTGTCAACGCGCAGCTCATGCTCGCCCTGGTGCGGGAGGAACTTGTAGCGCTTGATGGACCCGGCCCGCCGGGCGCCCAATTCCTGCTGGATCCGGTGCAGAAACTCCTCGGCGTGTGAGGTGAGGATGACCTGCTTGCCGACGAGCAAGCCATCCTCGAAGAAGGTACGCCAGATTCCGTCACGATGGTCATCGTCGATCGCGTTGACGACGTCATCGAAAATGACCACGGGGCACCCCTGCGCGATGTTCTTCGCCAGCAGAATCGCCAGACCCAGGCACTTGATATGCCCTTCGCTGAAGACCACCAGCGCGTCATAGCGCACGCCAGGCTCACCGGTGAACTCTACTTCGATCTTGCCGTTTTCGGCGACAGGCAGCCACAACGCGTGCAAGAGGTCGCCAGGCGGATCAGCACGATTGAATGCGTTGTACAGATTGCGTGCCTGTTCTCCGAGGCCCTGGAGCAGCACGCCCGGCAATGCGGCCAAGTAGGCTTGGATTTCGGGCAAGAAGCCGTCGTAGGCGGCCTTGACCCGCAGGTGGTGCGCGACTACCGGCACTTCGGTTGCGACCGACTCGATCAACTCACGGTTCGCCTCGTCAAATTGGGCCACGGTCTGGCGGGCAGCGGCCATTTCTTGGTCGGCTGTCATGCGTATGGTCCGCAGCCGTTCGATCTCCAGCCGGTGCTGGTCCAGTGCGTCCCGCTCCCGGGCCAGCGCCCCGCGCAGGGCATGCGCTTCGCGGGCTTGCGCGTCGGCGCGCTCGATGATTTCCGTGACCTGCAGCAGAGCGTTCCAGGCACGCCGGTCGCCATCGACCCATGCGCCAAGCCAGGCGCCTGTCGAGGTAGGCGGCAATGGAGGCAGGCCTGCTGCCTGCAACTGTGCAGGACAAGCGTTTGCGCCAACCGCGACTACCCGACGCATCTCGTCCCACAGCGCCCGCACCGCCTCGCTCAACTGCGTCCGTAGGCCGGCTTCCTGCTGCTGGAGGGTGGCCAACTGCGCGAGCTGCTCCAGGCCCGTGCGGGCCTTGGCGAAAGGATCCTGTGCGACAGCAGCCAATCCGGTTCCGCATGCGGGACAGGTGGTCGCCCCGTCAGTCAAGGCCAGCACAGCCTCGTAGAGCTTAGCGTACGACACTTCCCCAGCACGCGCCGAAAGCTGTCCGGTGGCCGCCTGCCACAGGCCTTGAAGGTGATAAGCCTCATCCAGCAGCGTCTGCAGCCGCGCTTGGCTCACCTCATGAACGGCAGGTGGGACGGCAACCAGTTGCGCCTGGACGTACGGCAGCCGCCCTTGCTGCTCCGGTGTGCCGAGCAGCCAGTCAACGCAAGCCTGGTACGTCGCGCCGGGCGACATTCGTTGCGCCAGCGCTTGCTCGGAGTTCTCCACCGCCGCGATCTTTTGCGGATAAGCAGCGATCGTCTGTTCAGAGTTCGCCAACTGCAAGCGCCGCTGCGCGAGTTGAGTAGCCTGGGCGCCGACGAGCATCAGGTCTTGGTCGAGCGCGGGATTGAAGCCGCGCACGAAGTCGCTGAACTGATCCACGCCAAACAAGGTAGCGATGAGCTGCCGCTGATCGCCCGGAGTACGCGCCGCGATGCGGGCGAAGTCATCGAGGCGGTTCTTTTCGATGAAGCAGAAGCGGTACTCCGCTTCGTTGGGCTGCACAGCCTGGGCCTGGTCTGGTGCTCCGGAAGACAGGACGGGCGCGACATGGCGACGCAACCGGGCATTGTTGCAGTATGTCCGTTGGTCGACCCGCTTGACTTGGGCCTCGCTGATGGAGCCGAGCATCGCCACTTCCAGCGCCTCGCAGAAGCTGCTCTTGCCGGTACCGTTGGCGCCATAGACCAAAGTGATGTCGTGGCTGAGGTCGAATGTCTCTTGCCGCATGAATCCGCGAAACGGTCCCACCTCAAGCTGGCGCAGGCGCCCCAGCGCCGGCCCGACTTCGGGTCCGTGGCCATCTCCCTGGTACGCGACCGGCATCTGCGCCAAATGGGCGACGGCCAGTGGCGCCATGCGGGTGGAGCGTCCACGGCGCGCTGCACCAACTTCAGCCAGAGGTTGCAGGTGATCAAGCACCAGATGCGCGAGCCGGCACACGTCGTCATGCACCTGGCGTTGCGCCAAGTGCGCCAAGAAGCGGTGGTACTCCGAATGAATGCTTGCCATGCAGCCCCCTCTACACAGGAAGACGCTTCGATGGCGTCCTTGATGATGTTGATCGGTCGCCAGCGCAGTAGGCACAGGCGGGTCATGCTTCCATTCGCTATTACGGTTTGTGGAAGTTCTCAGCAAAATAGTCGATGACCTGCCCCGCTTGGGATCCCTGACGGAAACGCTTTTGCTCCTCGAAGTCGATCGAGGGCAGCATATGGATCAGTTGATGATCGGCGTACAGCGCCATGACCTTCTCGGCATCCAGTACCCCGGCGCGTTGTCCGGTAAGCGTATTCGCCGCTTCGATGGCCGCGCCGATCATCACGTCCGCCACTTGCACTGCAGGACTGTGCTTTGAATCGATCTGAGTCACGGACTGAAGCTTGAGCGGAAAGGTGATGCTGGCGATCTCCGATTGACGAAACGTGATCGGTTTCTCATGGCGGATGTACCGCTGCAGCAGGTCGTGATAAGTGAGCAGGTTCTTGGACTGATCGTGCTCGACCCGATACGGGCCGTCAGCCATGATTTCCATCCGACTGACCAGGGACTGCAGCACCACGAAAGCAGCATCGGTGTTGACGCCCGGCGTGACGATCGCCTTCAGGCATTCAGGGGCAGCGAACTGCGCAAGCGGGCCAAGCGCTTCCGGCAGTTCCCACCAGCGCGATGCGCACGCCGCATCGATCAGGTTCCCAAGCGCCTCCGAGCTCTTTTCCTTCACCGCGCGCTGGAAGCTGACCAACAGCCGGTCGAGCGCGCCTTTGCCGAGGAGCGTCGGTCCAACCGTATACAGCAGCGACGCAAGCGAGTAGTTCTGCCCGTCTTCGTAGAAGTCCATGCCGCGCTCGTAGTAGAACGGCTCGACCGCGTAGTCCAGGAACATCAGCAGCAACAGGTAGCGCTTGTCGCAGACGTAGGTCACGCACTTGTGGTCGGTTAGCAAGTCGCGCTGCAGCGCCATCAGACGGGGGTGATTGGCTGGGCGCCGAGCCAACGCCCGGTACTTGAGTTCGTCCGCCTGAAGCTTGGGAAAGTGCTCCCGGATCAGGCGCCCGGCCTCGTCATCCTCAATGGCGATGGCCGTCGCTCCTTGGAACCGCTGCTCAGGGTTCATCAGGTCAAAGCCGGTATAACCACTTTCATCGATCCGGAAGCATTCCATTCAACTCTTCCCCTGGACAATGGACACTCCGATCCTGTCGGCCAATTCGAGCACGGCATCGTAGGCACCGACGTCGTTGTGCGAAGGCTCAGACGCGGCCGAGGATGGTTCACTAGGTGGCTCGCCATCGGCGGGCAGATTGGCGCATCGCTTAGTCATGGGTCATTTCAAGAATTTCATCCACAGCGGCCGCAATGACACGGTCCGGTGCCGAAGCGAGTAGATCCTGGGGACGATTTCCACCCAGGAAGCTGTTTTCGGAGCGGAACCAATAAGCCATGCCCCAGCCGTCTTTGTGTCCTTCGAAGGTTTCAATCACTTTGGCCAGCGATTTCAGTGGACGGAAACCAGCGTCACGATCCAGCCCGTAGTCCGGAAAGTAATCGATGCCACCGTGGTTGATAGCGAAGATTTGGCGTTGCTTCTTCCACTTATTGGGCTGAGCGCTCGGGTTCCGGGTGCTCAGTTCCGCGAGTTGTGCGATGTTCGCGGCGGTCAACCAGTCTCCACTTTCCAACACCGCCTTACGCGCCTGCACCAGCAGGCTCGCTTCCTTGAGCAGCCGGGGCGACAGCGGATTGCGCGGCACGAGCATTTCTGCCAGCCGTTCGAGCGATTCGCGGTCCTGACGTTCAAGCAGCACCTCGAACATGGATGAAGCGACGTTGGTGAAGTTTTCCGCCAATGCCGCGAAAACACTGGGCTTGATGTGGTCGAACGCCACCACCAGCACGTGGTCAGCCTGCGACCGAGCGAGTTGAGCCTGAATCTCTTTGGGCGTACCCACAAGGGTCGACACGCCGAGACGGTCTGCAACGACGCTCATGACTGACTCCTCAAATGGGTTATTTACGCTATTTGATATTACTATATCGACCATAACCTTCAATGCCCAGACACTTCGGATTCTTGGGACCTAAGGAGCACACCGTGCACCCCACCACGCTTTATGTAGTCGGCAATGGATTCGACCTGTGGCACGGCATTCCATCGGGCCTCGGACAGTTCAAGGAGTATGTCCTGGCCACAGACCGGGACATTCATCGCGAGGTCGAGGACTACCTTCCAGCCGGAGACGACTGGTGCGACTTGGAATTAGCCCTGGCTGAACTGGATGCCGATATGCTGGTCGACAACTTGGGGCACTTCATGGGGGCCTATGGTGCCGAGGACTGGAGTGATTCAGGGCACCACGACTTTCAGTACGAGGTGGGGAACGTCGTCGAGCGACTGTCCAAGGGGCTTCGGACGCGCTTTGCCGAATGGATCCGAGACTTGCCCATCCCGACACACGACACCGCCCCGCGACGGCTTGCGACGCTGGATCCACAGGCGCTGTTCCTGACCTTCAACTACACGAGCACGTTGGACACTCTCTATGGCATCGATCTGGCACGTGTTCTGCACATCCACGGCCGATCCGATGCGGCAGACGATGAGTTGGTCTTGGGCCACGCCTGGAATCCCCAATCCCGCCCCTCGCTCAACGACCGTCCGGATATCGAGGAGATCGATACCCGGGTGGCTGAAGCCAACGACATCATCGACGACTACTTCTCAGCCACCTTCAAGCGTTCCGAGGAACTGATCGCCCAGCATAGGACGTTTTTTCAGGCGTTGGGAGCCATCCAGAAGGTCGTCGTGCTTGGCCACTCTCTGTCCCCCGTGGATGCGATCTACTTCCAGGCGCTCCTTCAGCAGCCCAGCGTTGCCGCGGCGCGATGGACAGTCGCATGCCGCAGCAAACAAGAGTGGCCTGATAAGGAACAACGGCTCGTCGCCCTGGGTTTGTGGCCGGGTGCTGGACAGCCATCTTCTTGGGACGCACTGTAGAACAAAGCGTCGTTCGCTCCTGTATTTGCGGATCGCTGCGCACCTAATCCGGTCGGCCCCAGTTCCTATTGTTTGTGGCCTAAAGCAGCCCTGATCTCCACGATCAAGCCATTGCTGATTTCACAGGAATGGCGCGATGTTGGCTCCGATCTGGCTGCGCGCCGCGCATCGCGGCGTGCCCACTTTTCTCGTGACGGCCCTCCTGCTGGGCCAGTCCCCGATGGCGTTGGCCGAGCCCCCCACGCAGCGCCAGGAACTGGTCGCGGCGCTGCGCCAGCTCGACGCGCTGGAGCGCACCGTCGCCGACAGCGCCGCGCATGCCCCCATCCAGCCGGGAGAGCGCTACCACTTCGATTACCCGCGGCTGCTGGCTGACCTAGCGCGCGTGCGCGCCGGTATCCAGGCCCACCTCTCACCTTCGCGTGCCCAGCCGCGCGACCCCTCCGAACTGGCCGGCGACTACCGCACTGAGCGGGCCGTCGAGCCATCGCCGACGACCGCGGAGGTCAAGCCATGAACGGCGCCCAGGTCTCGGCATTTCAAGCCAACAGCGGCATCGCGCCTTCCGCGATGGCGACCGTCTTGGTCGGCGTCGTGTTCGCGGTCCTGCTCGTCTGGGGCGTCTGGGCCATCCGAACGGCCTACGTGGGGTGGTCCGAGAGCCACCTCAACCAGCGCCAGTTCCTCGGCGTCTGCATCCGCTTCGTCGCGATGTACCTCGTCCTGAGTTTCTTCCTCCTCTCCTGACCTGAAAGGCCTGACCATGCAAAACCGCATCCTCACTTCCCGTTTTGTCCAGCGCGCCACCGTGGCTCTGGGCGCCGCCGCGCTGCCCGCGCTGTCGTTCGCGCAGGGGTTGCCGCAACTGGAGAACCCGACCCGCGGCACGGGCAACGGCATCATGGAAACGATCAGGAACTACGGCTACGACATCATCATGCTCGTGGCCCTGCTGGTTGTGGCGTCGATGTTCATTGGCGTGTGCTACCACGCCTACGGCACCTACGCGGAAATCCACACTGGTCGCAAAACCTGGGGCCAATTCGGCCTCACGGTCGCCATCGGCGCGGTGCTGCTCGTGATCGGCATCTGGCTGCTCACCGAAGCCACCGGCATCCTGTAAGGCGAGGCCGGTATGTCCGAGCAGCAGCACGTCCGTGCTGACGGGACGGTCACGTTCCTTCCGCACCGGCTCAACCGCCATCCCGTTGTCGTGCGCGGCCTCACCGCCGACGAGCTGTGGATCTGCTGCGGCCTGTCCGGCGCCGCCGGCCTGCTGGTCGGTGCGCCGCTGTCCTGGGTGTTCCGCACGATCGCGCTCGCGCCCACGTTCGTCGTGCTGGGCGTGGCCTTCGGCGTGTTCATCGGGGGCGGCATCCTGCGTCGCCTCAAGCGTGGGCGTCCCGACACCTGGCTGTATCGGCAACTCCAGTGGCGCATCGCCACGCGCTATCCGCTGGTGGCGGGCTGGGTGGGCGGCCATGTGCTGATCTCACGCTCCGGCTTCTGGACCACCCGAAGGTCTGCTGCAAGGGGGGCACGATGAGCCGCTTCAAGAACGAGATCACCCATCTGCAGGCGCACATCAAGACGCTTCGCCTGGGTGCTGGCGCGCTGGTCATCGTCGCCCTGGTCATGGGCGGCGGCTGGTGGAGCGCTCCGCGCGACCTGACCATCCACGTCCCGCCTGATCTGCGCTCCGGCAGTACCCGCAAGTGGTGGGAAGTGCCGCCCGAATCGGTCTATGCGTTCACGTTCTACGTGTTTCAGACCCTCAACCGCTGGCCGACGAATGGCGAAGAGGACTATGCGCGTAATCTCCACACGCTCTCGCCGTACCTCACCCCATCCTGCCAGGCCTTCCTGCGGGCGGACTACGACTATCGCCGCTCCACGGGCGAGCTGCGTCAGCGCGTGCGCGGCATCTACGAAATCCCCGGTCGCGGCTACGGTGACGACCCCACGGCGCGCGTGCGCGTGGTGTCCGACCGCGACTGGGTGGTGACGCTGGACATCACCGCAGACGAGTACTACGGGGCGGAACAAGTCAAGCGGGCTTTGGTGCGCTACCCCGTGAAAGTCACGCGGGTGGACATCGATCCCGCTCGCAATCCGTTTGGCCTGGCGCTCGACTGCTACGAGGGTGCGCCCCAGCGCATCAGCACACCGGAGCCGTCGCGCCCGGCACCTGGCGGCCTGTCTCCGCAAGCGCCTCAAGGAGAAACCCCATGAAGCACCTTGTACTCGCACTGCTGGGGCTGCTGGCCGTCGCCTCGGCTCCTTTTGCCCAGGCCGTGGAGATCCTTCGCTGGGAACGCATGCCCCTGGCCGTGCCCCTGCGTGTCGGGCAGGAGCGCGTCGTGTTTATCAACCGGAACGTCCGCGTGGGCGTGCCCGCGGGCGTCGGCGAGCGCTTGCGGGTGCAGAGTGCGGGCGGCGCGGTGTACCTGCGCGCGAGCGAGCCGATCGAGCCCACACGGCTGCAATTGCAGGATGCCGACACGGGCGCGCTGATTCTGCTCGATATCGCGGCCGAGCCGGCCAAGGACGGCGAAGCCGAGTTGGAGCCGGTGCGCATCGTCGAGGGCGACAGCGCCCCGACGCGCTATGGCGATCAAGCCGACGGAGCAGACGACGCCCCGGCGCGCGCCCAGGACCAGGCAGGCGCGCGGGCAGCGCGGCGTGAAACCCCGGTTCCGGTCGTGCTGACGCGCTTCGCCGCGCAGAACCTCTACGCACCGCTGCGCACCGTGGAGCCGCTGCCGGGCGTCATGCGGGTGAACCTGCGCCGCGATCTCGACCTCGGCACGCTGGTGCCGACGCTGCCGGTGCGCGCAGTTGCGCTCGCCTCGTGGCGTCTGGAAGACCAGTGGGTCACAGCCGTGCGCCTCACCAATAGCAGCGGCGGCTGGATCACCCTGGACCCGCGCGTGTTGCAGGGCGATTTCCTCACCGCCACCTTCCAGCACGAAGCACTCGGCCCGCGCGGGACGCCAGAGGACACGACCGTCCTGTACTTGGTGACGCGGGGGCACGGCCTCGCGCAATCGCTGCTGCCGGCGATCAACCGCTTCGACCCAGCCGTGCATCTGCCGCAGCCCGAAGCCGAGGCCACCGACGACAAGGAGGCCCGCCATGCGCAGTAACGGACTCCTGAAGTGGTTAATGATCCCCGTGGCCCTGCTGGTGCTGTTCGTCGCCATCCGGCTGTTTTCGGGTGGAGGCTCGTCGGCGCCGCCCGCTGCGGATGCCGGCGCCAAGCTCACGCCGGAGGAGATGAAGGCGCTGGGCATCGAGGGCGATACCCCCCGCGATACCGTGGCGACGCTCGTGGCGCAAGTGAAGCAGTTGCGCACCGAACTGCAGACGGCGCTGTCCGACAACAAGTCCCAGCGCGAAGAGAACCAGCGCCTGCGCCAACGCGAGAACTCGATCGACCAGCGCATCAATTCGGCGCTGGAGACCGAGCGCTCCAACCTGCGCCGCGACCAGCAGCAGGCAGCCAGCGAACGCCAGCAGACCGAGGGACTGCTCGCCGACCTGCAGCGGCGCCTGGAAGGCATCGGCGGGCGCGGCGGCGGCCACGCCGATCTACCCGTGGGCCTGGGGCTGCGTAACGGCGACGAGGCAGGCATGGAAGGCGGCGTGCGCTGGGTCGAGCCGGACGACGCGAAGCCCGCTGATGGGCGTAACGGCAGTCGCGGCACGGGTGGCGGCATGAGCTTTCCGACGAGCTTCGGCCCCGCGCAGAGCACGCTGGAAACCACGGCACAAACCGTGGCGAACGCGGGCGCCCGCGCCGCAGGCGTCAAGAGCGCCAAGCCGGTCTATACGGTGCCGACCAACTCGACGCTGATGGGATCGGTGGCAATGACGGCGCTGATCGGCCGCGTGCCGATCGACGGTACGGTCAACGATCCGTATCCGTTCAAAGTCCTGGTCGGTCCCGACAATCTCACGGCAAACGGTATCGACATTCCCGACGTGGCGGGCGCCGTGTTTTCCGGCACGGCCTCGGGCGACTGGACGCTCTCTTGCGTGCGCGGCCAGGTGCGCAGCATCACCTTTGTGTTCCATGACGGGACCATTCGGACGATTCCCGAAGACCGCGACGGCAACCAGCAGAACAACCAGCAGCAGAACTCTCAAAGTGGGGGCCTGGGCTGGATCAGCGATCCCTATGGCATTCCCTGCGTCAGCGGAGAGCGGCGCAGCAACGCCCAGCAGTACCTCGGTTCGCAGGCGCTGATCACCGCGGCGGGTGCTGGCGTGGCCTCGCTCATCGACAGCGACAGCGGTCAGATGTCCTACGTGGGCGCAGACGGTTCCATCGGCAGCGTCGGCATTTCCAGCAACGAGGCCGTAGGTCGCATCCTGGCCGGTGGCGTGCGCGACATGGCCGATTGGGTGAACAAGTTGTACGGCCAGGCCTTCGCCGCCGTCTATGTCCAACCCGGCGCAAAGGTCGCCGTCCACCTCGAAAAGCCGCTCGCCATCGATTTCGATCCCGAAGGTCGCAAGGTCGATCACCGTGCAGGAGAAAGCCATGCTCTCGAACTTGAATAAGGGCCTGGCGCTGGCCCTTGCCGTCGCGGTGCTCGGCGGCTGCGCCACCAGCAAGGAAAAGCTGCTGCCCCACGGCGACAGCACGATGATGGACATCTGGCAGCAGAACGCCGGTGACGGCGGCGGTGGCGCCGGCCAGGTGGCACGCAGGCAATTGCTCGACGCGCGCCAGAGCCTGCGCCGGCCGCTGACCGAGATGGATGTACAGGCCGCGCCCGCCGAGCAGATGCGCTACACGCGCACAGCGCGCAACGAGGTCTATCGCCAGTTCCAGCGCCTGCCGAATCCCGACCTGGTGATGTACGTGTACCCGCACCTGGCAGGCACGGACCCGGTGCCCGTGCCGGGCTATACGACGGTTTTTCCCTTGTACCAGCGCGTGCAGTACGCCATGCCGGGCGAGCGCGTGGAGGACTACTGATGCGCTGGAAACTCCCCTGGCACAAGTCGGCCGCGCCGAAGCTGGCCGCATCCGGCGCAGGCGATGACGAGCGGCCGGAGGGCTGGCAACGCCACGTCGAGGCCTTGCGCCAGGCCGGCATCCCAGAACCCGGCACGGCGGTCCATGGCCGCAGGCCGGCGACCGTGGCCGACGAGCAGGCGCTGTACGACGTCGCGCCGTCGTTCGCGGAATTCCTGCCCTGGGTGGAGTTCCTGCCCGATTCGAAGTCCATGCTGCTGGAAGACGGGCAATCGGTCGCGGCATTCTACGAGCTGGTGCCGCTGGGCACCGAGGGCCGGGAATCCGGCTGGCTCGCGCATGCCCGCGACGCCTTGGAGAACGCGCTCCAGGACTCGTTCGATGAACTGGACGAGAACCCCTGGGTACTCCAGCTCTACGCCCAGGACGAACCCAGCTTCGACCAGTACATGCAGACCCTGCGCGACTACGTGCAGCCGCGCGCCCGCAATACGGCTTTCACCGAGTTCTACCTTCGCTTCTTCGGACACCACCTGCGCGCGGTAGCGAAGCCGGGCGGGCTGTTCGAGGACACGGTGGTCACGCGGCTGCGTTGGCGCGGCCAGACGCGGCGCGTGCGCATGGTCGTCTATCGCCGGGCCACCGGGCAGGCGAGCCGCCGCGGCCAGACGCCCGAGCAGATGCTGAACATCGTCTGTGATCGCCTGTGTGGCGGGCTGGCGAACGCCGGCATCCAGGCCCGGCGCATGGTCGCGGCCGACGTCCATGACTGGCTACTGCGGTGGTTTAACCCGCGTCCCACGCTGCTCGGCCCTGGGGTCGAGGACCGCGAACGCTTCTATGCGCTGGCACGCTACCCCGACGAGACAGAAGACGGTGAGATCGAGCTGGCGAGCGGACGGGATTTCAGCCAGCGGCTTTTCTTCAGCCAGCCACGTTCGGACGCGGAGCACGGCACCTGGCACTTCGACGGCATGCCGCATCGTGTGCTGGTCACTGACCGGCTGCGCATGCCGCCCGGCACGGGGCATTTGACTGGCGAAACTCGCAAAGGCGATGCGATCAATACGCTGTTCGATCAGATGCCCGAGGACACGACGATGTGTCTGACCATGGTGGCGACCCCCCAGGACATCCTCGAATCGCACCTGAACCACCTGGCGAAGAAGGCAGTCGGCGAAACACTGGCATCGGAACAGACGCTCAAGGATGTGCAGGAGGCCCGCTCGCTGATCGGCAGCGCGCACAAGCTGTACCGGGGAACACTGGCGTTCTATTTGCGCGGCCGGGATGAAGCCGAACTGGACCGGCGCGGCCTTGATCTGGCGAACGTGATGCTTAACGCCGGTTTGCAGCCCGTGCGCGAGGACGATGAAGTCGCGCCTTTGAACAGTTATCTGCGCTGGCTGCCGTGCTGCTACAACCCGAGCCAGGATCGACGGAACTGGTTCACCCAACTGATGTTCGCCCAGCACGTGGCGAACCTCTCACCGGCCTGGGGCCGCAGCCAGGGCACGGGCCATCCGGGTAATACGTTCTTCAATCGAGGCGGCGGGCCGATCACCTTTGACCCGCTCAACCGCCTGGATCGGCAGATGAACGCGCACCTGTTCCTGTTCGGCCCCACCGGCTCCGGCAAAAGCGCAACGCTCAACAACCTCTTGAACCAGGTCACGGCCATCTACCGGCCGCGCCTCTTCATCGTGGAAGCCGGCAACAGCTTCGGCTTGTTCAGCGATTTCGCCAAGCGCCTGGGCCTGACTGTGAACCGGGTCAAGCTGGCCCCTGGCTCGGGCATCAGCCTGGCGCCGTTCGCCGACGCGCGTCGGCTGATCGAAACGCCGAGCGACGTGCAGACGCTGGATGCCGATGTGCTGGACGAGGACATGCCACCCGATGCATCGGCCATGGAAGCGGACGAGCAGCGCGACGTACTCGGCGAGTTGGAAATCACCGCACGGCTGATGATCACCGGCGGCGAGGATAAAGAAGAGGCCCGGATGACGCGGGCCGATCGCTCGCTCATCCGCCAGTGCATCCTCGACGCCGCCGAGCATTGCGTGGCCGAGAAGCGCACGGTGCTCACGCGCGACGTGCGCAACGCGCTGCGCGAGCGCGGCCAGGACCCAACGCTGCCAGAGATGCGGCGCGTGCGGCTGCTGGAGATGGCAGATGCCATGGACATGTTCTGTCAAGGCACCGATGGCGAAATGTTCGACCGCGACGGCACGCCGTGGCCCGAGGCCGACATCACCCTGGTCGATCTGGCGACCTATGCCCGCGAAGGCTACAACGCGCAGCTTTCCATCGCCTACATCAGCCTGATCAGCACGGTGAACAACATCGCCGAGCGCGACCAGTACCTGGGCCGCCCGATCATCAACGTGACCGATGAAGGGCACATCATCACCAAGAACCCGCTGCTCGCGCCCTATGTCGTGAAAATTACAAAAATGTGGCGCAAGTTGGGCGCCTGGTTCTGGCTGGCGACGCAAAACATCGACGATCTGCCGCGCGCCGCAGAGCCCATGCTCAACATGATCGAGTGGTGGGTGTGCCTGTCGATGCCGCCGGACGAAGTGGAGAAGATCGCCAGGTTCCGCGAACTCTCGCCGGCGCAGAAAGCGCTGATGCTTTCGGCGCGCAAAGAGGCGGGGAAATTCACCGAGGGCGTCATCCTCTCCAAGAGCATGGAAGTGCTGTTCCGCGCCGTGCCGCCGAGCCTGTACCTCGCGCTCGCGCAAACCGAACCCGAAGAGAAGGCAGAGCGCTACCAGCTCATGCAGCAATACGGCTGCACCGAGCTGGAAGCAGCTTTCAAGGTCGCCGAGAAGATCGACCAGGCACGCGGCATCGAGTCGCCGGCCTTGGAACTGTCGTAAGCCGGAGAACACCATGGAGCAGAAGCGTCCTTCCATTCCGATACAAGTCCAGGCGTTCCGCCGTCGCCACAGGCGGCCCCGCTGGCCTTGGGCCTTGACTGCTGCGCTGGTCGCGCTGCTGCTGATCTGGCTCGTGTCCCGGTCGCCCGGCGAATCCTCATCGCAGTCGCCCACGCCGGCTAGCACGGCGCAGATGGCCGGGCCGCCCTGGAAAATGGGCAACCCCGAGGGCCGTTTCACACTGACGCTCTATGCCGATCTGGAATGTCCGTTCTGCCGGGAGTACTTCCCGCAGCTCAAGCGCTGGGTCGGCAGCAACGCCGACGTGACCCTGCAATGGCATCACCAGCCGCTGGCTGCGCACGAGCCGGCCGCGTTGGCCGAGGCGCGTCTGGTCGAGTGCGTCGCCGAAGCCGGCGGGCATGCTGCCTTCTGGCGAGCCGTCGAGTGGGTCTATGCCCACACGCGCAGCGACGGCCTGGGACTGCCCGATGGCCTGCGCTACCCCGAATCGACGCCGGCCGTCGAGCAGTGCATGGCAAGCGAGCGGGTCGACGCGGCCATCCGCGCCCAGGCCGCGGAAGCCACGAAAAGCGGCGTGACGGCCACGCCGTCGCTGCGCCTGCTCGATCGCCAGACGGGTCAGTCCATCCTGCTGCAGGGACCGATCGAAGGCGATGCCTTGCTGTCGGCCATGGACATGCTGTCCGCTGATGAACCACCCGCCACACCCGCCACCGAAATGCCTGCCGACGTTGTCGGCGACATGCCCAGGTAGCCCGCGGTCCTTGAGGCTACGGCGCAGTCTTCTGCGCTGACCGCTCCCCGTTCGCTCCGCATCCTGGCCGCGAACAATCACCTCTGCGTGGTGGTGGATGCACCTTGTTCCGTTGTTCTCATCCCCAGGAGGGCTTGCCCTCCCAGGGCGTGCGCCCTCTGATCTCATCATCCGGAGGTTCGCCATGTCTCTCGTCGTCAATGACTCCTGCGTGGAGTCGCTTTCCGCTGTCGCAGCCCAGCGTGAGGACTGGATCATCCAGCAGGCTATCGCGCTGCTGGAGAGACGGATCTTCAAAGTCGGACCGTGCCTCAGCCGACCGGCCGCCGTGCGGGACTACCTGCGTCTAAAACTGGTCGCTGAGCCCAACGAGGTATTCGCAATCGTTTTCCTGGACAGCATGCACCAAGTGTTGGCCTACGAGCCGATGTTCAGGGGCACGATCAATTCGACTGCGGTCTATCCCCGTGTCGTCGTGCAGCGTGTATTGGAGCTGAAAGCCGCCGCAGTGGTCTTCGCGCACCAGCACCCCTCGGGTGTCACTGAGCCGTCGAGCGCCGATCGTGCGCTGACCCAGCAACTGCAGGCAGCGCTGGCGCTGATCGATGTTCGGGTACTGGATCACATCATCGTTGGCCAGGGGATTCCGTACTCCTTCGCGGAGCACAGCTTGCTGTAGCGCATCGTTCATTGATCACAACGGGGGCTTCGGCCTCCGTTTCTTCCTTGCCCCGAAGCAAGCAGGTATGCGGGGTGTCCGCGATGCGCATTGTTTGTGGGGGCTGCACCGGATTCGGCGTTTGACTATGGCCCTGATCAACTTCCGGGGCACGTGTCATGCCAGCATCTTTTCCCAGGTTCGCGCCAAGCTGGCGAGCCCTTGGCCTGGCCGTTGCACTGCCGGTGTCCTTGGGTGTCTTTAGTCCGGCCACATTCGCTGCCGATGTGCTGGTCATCACCGACAGCCGCCATCCGGTCAAGACCATGGGCGGCGAGCGGCTGATCGAGCTGGACGAAGCGCACCGGATCGAAGCGGAGCTTTCTGCGGAACTGCCCGCCGAACCCGAGCAGGCGACCGCCATCGTCAAGCGCCGACTGAACAGCGGCGGCACCGATCTCCAACGCCGCATCGCTTCCGCCTACCAGGGCGTCACCGACGCGTGGAGCCTGGGCATCACCAGCATCCCGGCCGTCGTGGTGGATCAACGCTACGTCGTCTATGGCGAACCGGATGTGGCCCGCGCAGTCGCTCGCATCGAGCAGCACTGGAGGGCCCAGCCGTGACCCGCCCATTCGACCTGATGCGCCGCCTGCGTGCTGGCGTGGCGTCCGTTCTGCTGCTCAGCGCCACGGGCAGCTACGCGCTCAACACCGCAACCATCGTCGGCTCGGTGGCATCGCCAGACTGCCTCGAATACCGCGTCGTCGGGATCTGCTACTGGCTCTACTGCACCTGGACGGGCTGTACGGTACGCACGTCCATCAAGGTCCGCCACTACATCCCCGATGCGATCGTCTCCAGCTACAGCAACACCGGCGAAAACCCCTGGATCGAAGTCCGGCCGATGAGCACGCCCAACCCATCCGCCCAAACCGGCGGGGACGGAACGACGAACGAGGACCACGAAAACAACCTCGCCAAGTTCAAGAACGCGGACGTCATCGGGCACCCGGGCGTCGAGGTGTTCAACCAGTTCGTGTCGTCCTCGGGCTACTTCTGCGAGGGTGCGGGCACGGCGTTCATGCCGTACTTGCTCGGCACCCTGGACACGCTGGCCTGGCGCTACAACGTGCCCGAGATGGCCTACCCGGAGGCGCTAATTCCCGGCATGCGTGAGGTCGGTGCACGCACCACGATGAACCTCTGGGGCAACGTGTATCCCCGCGGGGGTTTCCTGCACCAGACCGACGACCACAAGGCCAGTGCAGTGGTGGCCCAGCGCGCAGGCGATGTCGTCACGCGCCGGGGACAGATCCACGTTTATCAGCCGCTGCTCGCCAACTCCCGCGATGGCTACTGGCCGGCTGGCGCGCTCATGGAGAGCGATGCCTCGACGGGCAAGTGGCAGGAACTCACGCCAGTCCTGTCCTCGTCCTGCTCGGTCTTCCCGCGCAGCGGCGCCCTGACACAGGCCCGGCAAGGCGATTACGCCTGGGCGCTGTGGCGGCCCTATGCGTGCTGCGAACGCCGGGGCCAGGTGTTTCTCGGCAGCGTCGATTTCCTCTGAGGTGGTGCCATGAAGTTCCGTCCTGCATTCAATCCGTTCTCCCGCCGGGTACGTCGCACGAGGATCGTCATGGCGGTGGCCGGTGCGCTCGCGCTGACGAGCGGTGTGGCCTGGAGCCAACTGGGCTACCAGACCGGCGGCAGTGTCATCGGCGATGACGTCATGTACTCGATCGGCGGCGGAAACGCCGTGTCGATGGGACGTGCGGCTGGCATGCGCTCTCTCGGGGTCGGCGTGGGCTGGAACAGCAACTTGATCTGCGGTGACATGAGCATCCAGACCACGTTGAAGAATCAGCTCAACGGCGTCACCAACGGCTTCCAGCAAATCATGTCATCGGTGATCCAAAGCGCCACCAGCGCGGTGGCGTCGTTGCCGGCACTGATCATTCAGCGGGCCGATCCCGGCCTCTACAACCTGCTCACCAATGGCGTGTTGCAGGCACGGCTCGATTTCGACCGCTCCAAGCTGACGTGCCGTGCCATGGCGGAGAGGATGGCCGAGACGGCGGGCGGGCAGCTCGGCTGGAGCCAGATGGCAGAAGGCTTGGCGCTGCGCGATGCGGTGTCGAGCACGGATGCGGTCTCGGCCGTCGAGCAGGCCGAGACGCGCCGCGGCAATGACGGTGTGCCGTGGGTCGGGGGCAGCAACGCGGGAGGCTCCGGCCAGCCCGCGATCAAGGTCGTCGGCGATGTCACCCGCGCCGGCTACAACCTGGTCAACGGCCGCGGCGTGACCGATACATCGTCCATCGCACCGACCAGTTGCAGCAGTCTCTCGTGCCAGACCTGGACCTCGCCGCAGGCCGCCGTCGAGTGGGCCACGCGCGTACTCGGCGAGAAGGAACAGCGCACTTGCGATGCCTGCACCAAGACCGAGACGACGCCCGGCGTAGGGCTGACGCCGTTGATCCAAGAAGAATACGACGCCAAGCTGCAGGCGCTCCAGGATCTGGTGTCCAAGGCGAAGAACACGACGCCCGAGAACCTGCGCGAGGCTGGCAGTGCATCGCTGCCCATCACCCGCGGCGTGATCGAGGCGCTGCGTGACGAGCCGGACCAGCACCTGCTGTCGCAGCGCCTGGCGTCCGAGGTCGCGCTGTCCTCCGTGCTGGAGAAGGCGCTGTTGCTACAGCGCACGCTGCTCACGGGCAAGAAAGAGCCCAACGTCGCGGCCAACGAGCTTGCGGTGGAGGCCGTGAACAAGGAGAGCGATACGCTCGACCGCGAGATCCAGAACCTCAAAACGGAACTGGAACTGCGCCGCGAGCTGGCCAACAACTCGCCGATGGCCATCATTCAGCGCCATAGCACGCGCGCTTCGGGTTCGCGCGGCATCTACGAGGGCGATCCGGTGCCCGACCGTCTCGACCAACTCCAGAAGGGCAATCCGGGAGGTCGGCCATGAGCGAGGCTCGCATGACTTGGCGTCCACTACGCTGGCTGTTCAGCCGGCACGCGGCGAAAACCCTGCTATGGCTTGTGCTGGTCGTGGCCGCCGCCGTAGGGGCCAACGTCGCGGGCATCTACCTGGTCGGCAGTGTCGCGGCCTGGGAGCGGTGGCTGGCGGCGTCCGCAGGGTATTTCTTCATCTGGCGACTGTGCCTGTACGGCGGTACGGCCTATGGATGGGTCTGGATGCGCCGTCGGCTGCTGGCCCGCGAAGACAGCACGCAGGCGCGACGTCGGCTGATCCGCGCAGAGGTCGCCGGCGTCCTTGCCATTGTGGCGCTCGAAGCCAGCCTGTTGATGCAGGCCGCTTGAGGGGAGATCGAGGCAATGACGCTTTTCACGACCGACTACCTGGAGTACTACCTCACCCTCGTGTCCTGGATCGTCAACAACGGCATCTGGGCCGTGCTGGTGTCCAGCGGGGTGTTTGCGCTGCCCTTTGTGGCGATCGTCATCCAGGAATGGCTCAAGGCCAGAGCGGAGGGCGCCGACGAAGGCAACAAGGGCGTGCTCTCGGCGGCGCGCATCGAGAACCGAGTATTTGTGGCCATCGTGGTCGTGATGTTCGCCGGCATTCCGTTCATCGACGTCGACCTCAGCACTATCCAGTACGACAGCTCGCGCTCGGCGCAGTGCCAGGTCAGCGTGCCGCAGCCCGCGCAAACTGGCTGGTCGCAGTCCTTCAGCACCATCAACAACCAGTCGGCGAAGGTTCCGGTCTGGTGGGCTTTCATGCACGCGCTTTCGCGCGCCGTCACGAGCGCCTCGGTGGCTGCGATCCCGTGCGGCACGGATCTGCGGCAGATGCGGATGGAGATCGATGCCACACGCATCGACGACCCGGTGCTGGCCCAAGAAGTGGCGGATTTCACGCACGATTGCTATGGACCGGCTCGCGCCAAATTGTTCATGGCGCGGCCGGAGCTGGACGAAACGCAGATGAACGATGTGACCTGGATCGGTTCGAGGTTTTTCACGGACACGGGCGGTTACTACGACAGCTACCGCTCTAGCACGGCGCGCGAGGCATGGCCCTATGACGACACCCGCGACGCTGGGCTTGCGCAGGTTGCCAATGGTGGCGGCTACCCGACCTGCAGGCAGTGGTGGTCCGACGGCAGTAACGGACTGCGCGCGCGGCTGCTGGGGCAAGTGGACCCAAGCCTGCTGAATCGCCTGGCGGGCTGGGCTGGATTCCTGAGCCGGGCCGAGGTGGACGACTCCGTGATCCGCGCCATCGCGTCACCGCGGCAGCAGAAATTGAACCAAGGCAGCGTCTATACGGACTACGGCGGTCAGATCGACAAGACATTGCCCAATGTCGTCAACCGTGCCACCAGCGATGTTGGCTTGGCGGTTGGGGCTCTCGCCGCCTTCCCGGCAATGGACGTAGTGCGCCAAGCACTGCCCATGGTGCTCGCGCTGCTCAAGATGGCGCTCGTGATCTGCATTCCGCTAGTGCTGGTCGTGGGCACCTATGACCTGAAGATGGTCGTCACCGTCAGCACCGTCCAGTTCGCGCTGTTCTTCACGGACTTCTGGTTTCAGCTCGCACGCTGGATCGACAGCACCATCCTCGATGCGCTCTACGGGTGGGGCTTTGGCTGGAACCGGCCGCATACCAACTTCGACCCGCTGGTGGGGCTGAACAATGCCTTCGGCGACATGCTTTTGATGTTCGTCACCGGCACGATGTTCTTGGTCCTGCCGACTTTCTGGGTGGCAGCGCTTGGGTGGGTCGGAGTAAAAGCCGGGGTAATCGCTCAGAACCTGGCTGTCGGTTCCAAGGAAGCACGCGACAGCGCGGGATCAGGCGTAAACAAGGTTACCGGCAAGGTGCTTTGATCGGTCGCCCATTTCAGTCGTTGAACGGATCGTTCGGGTCGTGCGGGTCGATCCGCTGACCGCTGGACGAATACAGGCCAAAGCCTGCCTCGCCGTTTCGCAGTTCGTCCGGTTGCGTCCAGCGATCATCATTGACCGTCGAATTGCTGGCCGTCCATGCTGCGGCAACCCCAACCAGAAGCACCAACGCCAGCCAGAACGCGGCGTAGAACAGCAATCCCAGCGCGACCAGCTTCACTACCCATACGAGCACGGTGGCCCCGGCAAGCGGCATCCCCTTGGAGGCGAGCCAACACGACAACCTTCGCTCGCCGCGCGCATAGGCGCGCCATCCACGGCCAACGCTGCGGCCGAGGCGTTCTGCGGTGCTGATGCGGGTTGTCGTGTTCATGGTCGTCTCCTGCTACATGAGGAATGCCTATTCCAGTTTGCTCCAATCCTGCTTGCTTGCCTGCACCAATACGTTCCAATCGTCTGGTGGATTTCCACGTCCGAGCATTTTCTCGAACACGGCATAGGGATCTGACTTGCTCCCCGAAGACCGCAAGGTCTGCTCATCATTGACCCAGGCGTACACGATGACCTTGGCCTTCGAGTCGTACCGGAAGAACAACCGGAACCGCCTTCCGATCTTGGCCCTTCGCCAGTGCCGGTGGGCCAGCCCCAGGGTGTTGCCCTGGCGGTACTCGTCGCGTGCCGGATCACCGGGCACCACATCTAATATCAACTGGTTCAAGGCCCGGAAGAGCTTGACGTTGGCGTTGGACTCGAAGCCCTCCGGGTCGTTCTCCTGCGCGCGCCGTGCGGCTGCGTGCAGCTTCTGCAACTGCTCGATCACACAGTCGTGGAACAGCAATGCCCAGCCATGCCGTTGCATCAGAGTTCCACTTCGCCGTCGATTTCCTCGTCCAGCTTCACGCCGTGACCCGCTTGCTCCAGCATGGCGCGAGTTAGATCCTCGGGCAGACCATGGACGTTCCGGCCCGCCTCGATGTCGCGGGCCAGCAGACTCAGGAACGCACCGATGGCGGGGTCCTCGTGCTCGGCGTCGGCACGGGTCACGACGACTTCTCCGTCACGCAGGTCGAACGCAACCTTGCCGCCGGCATCGACACCGAGCGCCTGCCGGATGGGCTTGGGCAGCGTGATCTGGCCTTTGGAGGTCAGCGTGGCAACTTCATGAATGGCAGGCATGGCCGTTCTCCTAATAGCGATGCCCTGATGGTAAGGAATATTCCTTACCATGTCAATATGGGGTCTCATGGCGTCCTCCCGAGTCCAAGAATCGGCCCATCGTAGGGCGGGAACACCAAGCCTTCACGCATCAATCCGGCCCGCCGAACCTCGCATTGGCCGTGGACGGTCAATGCCCCACGCCCTATACCCAAATGGTTAAAGGCTAAAGGGCCGAAAGGGCAAGGGAATGGGGTGCAAGGGGAAAGGCCCTACCTCGAAAAGGCGAAAAGGCCCCCCGCTCGGCCCACCACCAGGACACCCGCATGCTCTTTCTGTTCCAGCGGAAACGACCTCCGGTCGCTGCCGCTCCGTCGCCAGCGCCCGCCCTCGATCTCCCGAAAGGGCTGCTGCGGCCCGAGTCGGCCGCATCGCTGCTGGCCACGCCGCGCCGGCAGAAGCTGCTGGAATACATCTGGCAGCGCACCTCCCTCTCGCGCAAGCAGTTCGTCACCCTGTACCGCACGCCGCTGGAACGATATGCCGAGCTGGTCCAGCAATTTCCCGCTTCCGAAAGCCACCATCACGCTTACCCGGGCGGCATGCTCGACCACGGCCTGGAAATCGTCGCCTACAGCCTGAAGCTGCGCCAGTCCCATCTGCTGCCCATCGGTGCCAGCCCCGAGGACCAGGCGGCGCAGTCCGAGGCCTGGACCGCCGCCGTCGCCTACGCGGCACTACTGCACGACATCGGCAAGATCGCTGTCGATCTGCACGTCGAACTCGCCGACGGCAACACCTGGCATCCCTGGCACGGGCCGCTGCTCCAGCCGTACCGCTTCCGCTATCGTGAGGATCGTGAATACCGCTTGCATAGTGCTGCAACAGGTCTGCTCTACCGCCAACTGCTCGATCGGCACGTCTTGGACTGGCTCAGTGGCTACCCGGCGCTATGGGCCCCGCTGCTCTACGTCTTGGCCGGACAGTACGAGCATGCCGGGGTCCTGGGCGAGCTTGTCGTGCAGGCTGATCGCGCTTCTGTGGCTCAGGAGCTGGGTGGTGATCCGGCCCGCGTCATGGCAGCACCCAAGCACGCACTGCAACGCAAGCTGCTCGACGGGCTGCGTTATCTGCTCAAGGAAGAGTTGAAGCTGAACCAGCCGGAAGCCTCCGATGGCTGGCTCACCGAGGATGGTTTGTGGCTGGTGAGCAAGACGGTTTCGGACAAACTGCGCGCACACCTCCTGTCTCAGGGGATCGATGGCATTCCTGCGAACAACACCGCCGTGTTCAACGTGCTGCAAGACCACGGCATGCTCCAGCCCACCTCGGACGGCAAAGCGGTCTGGCGCGCGACCGTGACCAGCACGACCGGCTGGTCCCATTCGTTCACCCTGTTGCGTCTCGCTCCCGCGCTGATCTGGGAGTCTGGCGAGCGACCAGCACCTTTCGCGGGCACGGTAGAGATCGACGCGACGCCCGCGGAAAACGACGCCTGCATGTCGGCTCCCGCGCCTACCGTCTCGGTGAACCCAGCGCAGGGAGGTCAAGAGCCTCCGATTTGGGAGGGCGACAGCACCACCATCGTTTCACCGCCCGCAGCCCAGCCCGTGCCCGACGTCATGGAGGATTTGCTCGCGATGGTGGGCTTGGGTGAGTCGGCCGGCGTTGGCCAGGATGCCGAGGAGTTCCTCCACACCCCCGCGCCAGCAACAGCCGCGACGTCCATTCCATCGCCTGCACCTGCACCCGCGCCTACGCCTGGGTCATCGGCAACGAAGCCATCCGGGGAACAGTTCATGGTTTGGCTGAAGCAGGGAATCGCCTCACGACGGCTCATCATCAACGACGCGAAGGCACTCGTGCATACGGTGAATGAGACGGCCTACCTGGTCAGCCCGGGTGTGTTCCAACGCTATGCGCAGGAGCATCCCGAAGTGGCCGCACTCGCCAAGCAGGAGAATCAACAGGATTGGCAGTGGGTGCAGAAGCGCTTCGAGAAGCTGCAGCTACATCGAAAGCAGCCCAATGGCCTGAACATTTGGACCTGTGAAGTCACGGGCCCGAGGAAGTCCCGCCGACTGCATGGCTACCTCCTCGAAGATGGGTCCTTGGCACTCGCCGAAATACCGCCCAACAATCCCTATCTTGCTCTGACTCAGGAAGGATGACGCGATTCGGGCATTGATCGCCACCGTCGTGTGGCGACGATCAATGCCCCGCGAAAATTGGCAACATTTGGCGAACTGAGCTACTCGGCCCGCGCCAACTCCTGTGCAAGGAACGGAGCGGTTCTGCTGCCAGACGTTCGGGCCACCTGCTGAGGGGAGCCCGCCACCACGATGCTGCCGCCGGCAGCGCCTGCACCAGGCCCCACGTCGATCACCCAATCGGCCTGGGCCACCGCGCGCATATCGTG
Source organism: Pseudomonas gorinensis (assembly GCF_042015035.1). Lineage (NCBI taxonomy): Bacteria > Pseudomonadati > Pseudomonadota > Gammaproteobacteria > Pseudomonadales > Pseudomonadaceae > Pseudomonas > Pseudomonas gorinensis. The sequence continues at coordinate 2,399,131 of NZ_CP167125.1, read as the reverse complement.
TTCGATCATCACTACGGTATTGCCGGCATCGACCAGGCGCTGCAACTGCACCAGCAGCCGGTCGGCGTCCGACGCATGCAGCCCGGTAGTCGGCTCGTCGAGCACGTACAGGCTTCGGCCGCGCTGGCTGCGCTGAAGCTCGGTCGCCAGCTTGATGCGCTGCGCCTCGCCACCGGAAAGCTCAGTGGCTGGTTGTCCCAGGCGCAGATAGCCCAGTCCGATGTCGCGCAGCAGTTGCAGGGGCCTTGCCACCGCGTCTTCACCCGCGAAGAATTCGCTGGCCTCGTCCACGGTCATCTGCAGCACCTCGGCGATGTTGCGCCCGTTCCACTGCACCTTCAGCGTGGCCTCGTTGTAGCGCGCGCCATGGCAGGTCGGGCACGGCGCGTACACGCTGGGCATGAACAGCAGTTCCACGCTAACGAAACCCTCGCCCTCGCAAGTCTCGCAGCGCCCCTTGGCGACGTTGAACGAGAACCGTCCGGCATCATAGCGGCGGCGTCGAGCATCGGGCGTGGCAGCGAACAGCTTGCGCACATGGTCGAACAGGCCCGTGTAGGTGGCCAGGTTCGACCGCGGCGTGCGCCCGATCGGTTTCTGGTCCACCTGCACCAGACGCTGTACGGCGTCCACGTCGCCCGCCAGATGGCCGCCGGTCGCTTCGATCACTGCCGGCCCTTCGCTGGTGGCGCTTTCGGCTACATCGTCTTCCGGCTCGTGGCCCAGGTGCAGCAGCACCAGCTCCGGCAGGGCCTGCGCGACGAGGCTGGACTTGCCCGAGCCGGAGATGCCGGTGACGGCCGTCAGCACGCCCAGCGGAATGCGCGCATTCACGCCATGCAGGTTGTGGCGGTGAATGTCCTGCAGCTCCAGCCAGCCGGTCGCTTCGCGTGCCCGGCTTCCCGGCGCGGGGATCTCATCGAACAGGTAGCGTGCAGTACGCGATTCGGCAATCTTGCGCAGGCCATCCGGCTCGCCGCTGTAGAGCACGCGGCCGCCACGCTCCCCAGCATCCGGCCCGACATCCACCAGCCATTGCGCGCGGCGCATCAGGTCCAAGTCGTGCTCCACCACGAACACCGAGTTGCCGGCGTCGCGCAGCCGGTCGAGCGCGTCGTACAGGGCCTGGCTATCGGAGGGGTGCAGGCCCGCGGAGGGCTCGTCGAGCACGTACACGACACCGAACAGCAGGGAACTCAATTGCGTGGCCAGCCGCAGGCGCTGCAACTCGCCGGCCGAAAGCGTCGGCGTGGCCCGGTCCAGCGTCAGGTAGCCCAGGCCCAGCCCACGCAGTTGGCGCAGGCGTGCCATCACGCCACCGGCCAGGCGCTGCGCGGCGAGGCGCTTTTCTTCCGATAGCGCCGAGGTGCGGCGCACGTCGGGCGATACCGCATGGACGGCGCGGCCGGAGGCCGCGCGTTCGGCACGGTCGCGTCGGGTCGCTTCCTTGTCCGTAGCCGCCCCCGCTGCATGGGCGCGGAAATCGCCCTGGGCGATGGGTTCGAGCAAGGCCGCCAACTGGTCCAGCGGCATCTGCATGAACGCGCCGATGTCCACGCCGGCGAAGGTGACCGACAGCGCCTCGGGCTTGAGCCGCTTGCCGTGGCAGGTGGGGCACGGTTTGCCCTCCATGAACCGGGACACGCGCTTTCTCATCAACGCGCTCTGGGTGTTGGCAAAGGTGTGCAGCACGTAGCGCCTGGCGCCGGTGAAGGTGCCCATGTAGCTCGGCTCCATCTTGCGCTTGAGCGCGGCGCGGGTTTCGGCGGGCGTGAAGCCGGCGTACACCGGCACCGTCGGTGTTTCCTCGGTGAACAGAATCCAGTCGCGATCCTTCTTCGGCAGGTCCTTCCACGGTCGGTCAACGTCGTAGCCCATGCTGACCAGGATGTCGCGCAGGTTCTGGCCTTGCCAGGCGGGGGGCCAGGAGGCGATCGCCCGCTCGCGGATGCTCAGGGAGGGATCGGGCACCATGATGGCCTCGGTCACCTCGTACACATGGCCCAGGCCGTAGCAGGTCGGGCACGCTCCCTGCGGCGTGTTGGGCGAAAAATCCTCGGCGTACAGCATCGGCTGGTTGGCCGGATAGGCGCCGGCGCGCGAATACATCATCCGCACCAGGCTGGACAAGGTGGTCACACTGCCCACGGAGGAACGCGCGTTGCTGGAGCCCCGCTGCTGCTGCAGCGCCACCGCCGGCGGCAGGCCGTCGATCGCATCGACGTCCGGCACGCCGGCCTGCTCGATCAGTCGCCGCGCATAGGGGGCCACCGACTCGAAGTAGCGTCGCTGGGCCTCGGCATAGATGGTGCCGAAGGCCAGCGAGGACTTGCCGGAGCCGGAGACACCCGAGAACACCACCAGCGCGTTACGCGGGATGGAGACGTCCACCTCCTTGAGGTTGTTCTCGCGCGCACCGCGCACTTCCACCATGCCGCTGGCCGCAGCGGTACAAGAGGATTCACCGAAAGAATTGTTTGGCAAGTTTTTATCCTGTAGTTCGTCCCGCTCAGGACGGGACTTCCTGAGTTCGGGTGCCGCGGCGGCTGGCTTCGAGCACTGCGGTGACAGTGCGGGCGTCGTAGCTGCCGCGCAGACGACGACCCTCGACGAAGAACGTCGGCGTGGCGTGCGCACCGCTGGCGACCGCACTGGCGAGGTCGCGCTCGACACGCTCGATCACCGCAGGGCTGTCGAGATCCGCGATGAACCGTTCGACGTCGAGCCCAAGCTCGGCGGCGTAGCCGATCAGATGCTCGCGCTCCAGCGCATGCTGACGGGTGAACACGAAGTCCAGCCACGGCCAGAACATCCCCTGGTTCGCCGCTGCCTCGGACGCCCGCGCGGCAATCGGCCCGTGCGGGTGGTGCGGCAGATGGCGCACCACATACCGCAGGTCGTCACCGAAGTGGGCGCGAAGATCGTCCCACGAACCGGTGGCGTGCGCACAGTACGCGCACTCGAAGTCCACGTACTCGACGAGTGTGAGCTGGGCGTCCTCCGGCCCGCGGATGTGATCGATCTCCGGATCGACCGGCGGCTCAAGCACCATCGGCAGGTCAGCGGTCTTCTCACCCCACCGCTGGGCGGCGACCTTGAAGATCAGCCACCCGAGCAACGTGGCGAACACCATCGACACGAGCACGCCGACCGTCGCCTGGCGGCCCAGGTCGGAGGTCGTGCCGAACGCGAGCCCGATGATCAGCAGCGACACGGTGAAGCCGATCCCGGACAGCGCCGCCCCACCGAACACGCTCCCCACCCCGACGCCCTCGGGCAGCCGGCCCAGGCCGAGACGGACGGCGACGAGCGTGGTGAGCCCGATGCCCAAGAGCTTGCCGAGCACGAGCCCTGCGATGACGCCCCACGTGACTGGCGAGCCAAAGGCCTCGGCGAGCAGCCCGCCACGCACGTCCACCCCGGCGTTCGCCAAGGCGAAGATCGGCACGATCAGCAGCGCCGTCGGCAGCCGCAGGAACTCGTGCAATCGCTCGTTCACCGAGATACCCCGGGACAGCCCGCAGTCCACCGCGCGGGCCGATGCGGCACTCGGCGACTGCCAGAAGTCACGGAACAACTGTCTTGCCGCAACGACCCCGTGACGTTGCGTCGCATAGGCGGGGATCAGCAGCCCCGCGGCCATCCCGGCGAGGGAGGCATGGATGCCGGAATACACGGTTGCGAACCACAGCACGATCACGATCAACACATACGGCGTCGCCCGCCACTGGCGGGTGCGCCCCAACAACCACAATCCAACGAGGCTGGCGAGGGCGATAAGCAACGGGACGATCCGGATCTCCTCGCTATAGACGATGCCGATGATGGACACTGCGAGGAAGTCATCGACCACGGTCAGGGTGAGCAGGAACACGCGCAACTGACCCGATAGCCGCGGGCCGACGATCGCCAAGGTGCCCAGCATGAACGCCGTATCGGTGCCGACCACCGCACCCCACCCGTGCAGGCCCTCACTTCCGGCTAGTTTCACGATCAGGACATACACCAGCGCGGGAAGCACGACTCCCGTGACCCCCGCGATCAGGGCGAGGCGGGCACGGCTGCGGTCACGGAGCGATCCGTGGGCGAACTCCTGACGCACCTCCAGTCCGATCAGGAAGAAGAAGACGACCATCAGGCCGTCGTTGACCCAGTGATGCAGATCCATGTGTAGGCGCAGTGGCCCGAAGTTGAACCCGACGTCTAGGTGCCACAACTCGAAATAGGCGTTAGATAGCGGCGAGTTCGCCCACACGAGCGCCACAACCGTGACGATCACCAGCAGCACCGCAGCGCCAGACTCCGTGCGTAGATAGTGGGCAACGCGTCTCCGTCTGATATGCGCCGAGGACTCACCAAAAGAAGAGGCTGGCATGTGCTTATCCTGTAGTTTGTGAGATCACGATGGGCAGGTTTCGGAGGCGACCGGTCAGGCGTCCGCCTCTGGCAGCGTCCCATCATCCAGCGAGCGCAGCCAAGTAAGCCATTCTCCCAGCCTGCGCTCAACACCTCTGTCCGTTGGCTGATACCAGCCCGGCCGCGCCACGCCCTCGGGAAAGTAGCTTTGCCCAGCGGCGTAGCCGTTGGGCTCGTCAGGAGCGTAGCGGTAGCCTTCGTGATACCCCATCTGCTGCATCAGCTTCGTCGGCGCATTGCGAAGATGGAGAGGCACAGGCAGGGAGCCGCTGTTCTTGACGAAGGTCTTCGCCTTGTTCCAGGCGGCATAGGCAGCGTTCGACTTGGGGGCGGCAGCAAGGTAGGTCGCCGCGTGGGCAATCGGTATTTCGCCTTCGGGGGAACCCAGCCTCTCATAAGCCAGCGCGGCATTGAGCGCCAGTTGCAGCGCCTGCGGGTCGGCATTGCCGATGTCTTCGCTGGCCACTACCACCATGCGGCGGGTCACCTGGCTGACGTCGCCGCTACCGTCAAGGATGCGGGCCAGCCAATACAGGGCCGCATCAGGGTCGGAGCCCCGTAGCGACTTGTGGAAGGCTGAGAGCTGCCAGTAGAACTCGTCACCGCCCTTGTCGAACCTGCGCAGCGATGGACTGGTGGACAGCTTGGCGGACTGGCCATCGACCACGGTCTTGCCAGCGCCCGACGCCGCATTCGTCACCTGCTCAAGCAGATTGAGGAAGCGCCTGCCATCGCCATCGGCAAAGCCCTTGAGCAGATCCAGCGCGTCCGCGTCCAACGTGACGCCCTGGAGATGCGGCAGTGCGCGTTCGTAGAGTTGGTTCAGTTCGTCGCTGGACAGCGGTTCGAGGGTATAGACCTGCGCGCGCGAGAGCAGTGCGGAATTGACCGCCAACCCCGGATGCTCGGTCGTCCCCCCCACCAGGGTCAGGAGCCCCGACTCGACATGGGGCAGCAGGGCATCCTGCTGCGCCTTGTTGAAGCGATGGATCTCATCGACGAAAAGCACCGTCGATCGACCATGGTTGTCCAGTTCGGCCTGGGCCTCGTCGATGGCTTGCCGGATGTCCTTCACCCCGGCCAGCACGGCCGAGATGGCGATGAATCGGCTGTCGGTCGCACTGGCGGCCAGGCGCCCTAGGGTGGTCTTGCCCACGCCTGGCGGCCCCCAGAGGATGAACGAGTGCAACTTGCCCGCCTCGAACGCGAGACGCAGCGGCTTGCCGGGGCCGAGCAAGTGCCGTTGCCCGACGAATTCGTCCAGCGTCTTGGGCCGCAGGAGTTCGGCCAAGGGAGGCTTGGGCTTTGTCGTGAATAGATCGGTCAAGTTCCTCTCCCTGGCATTTCTGATAGTTGACGTTCCGATAAGGTGGGCACCTCAATCCAGAGAGCCGGATTTATCCAACGCCGTGGGCTCTTTGTCGGCAATCGCATGCATGATGATGCGAGAGCCGCGGTAGCCGATGCTGTGGTTCCATACCCAGCTCAAAGCGACACTGAGACGATTTCGCGTGCCGATCAGAAAGTAGATGTGCGCCAGCTTCCAGATCCACCACGCAAAGGCACCACGCAGCTTCACCCGCCCCATGTCAATCACCGCCAGGCTGCGGCCGATGGTGGCCAGGTTCCCCTGATGCCGGTATTTGAAAGGCCCGTCAGCGGGCTTGCCCTTCAAACGCCGTCCAATCAGGTTAGCGACGTACTTCCCTTGCTGTTTGGCGGCCGGGGCGATGCCCGGCACGGGCTTCCCATCGGCCATGGTGCACGAGGCTGTATCGCCGATGGCGAAGACCTCCGGGCGACCGGCCACCGTCAGGTCAGGGCCAACGACCACTCGACCAGCACGATCAGACGCAGCGCCCAACCAGCGAGCCGCGGGAGACGCCTGGACTCCGGCGGCCCAGACGATGGTCTTGGCCGAAAGGGGCTTGCCGCCATACACCACGCCGTCGGCCGAGCATTCGGTGACCGGAGTACCCAGCACGACCTCGACCCCGAGTTTTTCGAGTGCCTGGCGCGTATAGGCCGAAAGATCCTCTGGAAAGACCGACAACAGACGCGGGCCAGCCTCGATCAGTACAACCCGCGATGTGCTCGGGTCGATCGAGCGGAAGTCACGCGCCAGCGTGTCTCGTGCCAGCTCGGCGATGGTTCCGGCCAATTCAACCCCGGTGGGACCACCACCGATGATGACGAACGTCTGCAGCGCGGCACGCTGCTGAGGATCGCTCGTGCGCTCAGCTTCCTCGAAAGCCGCGAGGATTCGGCCCCGAATGGTCGTGGCATCTTCCAGCGTCTTCAACCCCGGCGCGAAAGCCCCCCATTCGTCGTGTCCGAAGTAGGCATGGGTAGCACCTGTCGCGAGCACGAGCGTGTCGTAGGTTTGCCGCATTCCATTGTTGAGAATGACCTGACGCGCGTCCTGGTCGATACCTTCCACTTCCGCCATCAAGGTGTTCACTTCCGGGCGATTTCGGAAGAGATAGCGAATAGGCCAGGCGATCTCGGATGTCGAAAGTGACGCACCTGCGACCTGGTAAAGCAAGGGTTGGAACAGGTGATGATTGCGCCGATCGATGATCGTCACATCGACCTCGACACCAGCAAGCTGGTTGGCAACCTCGATCCCGCCGAAGCCCGCTCCGATAATGACGACGTGATGTCGGTTTTTGGAGGTCTTTGTCATGACCTGATCTCCTCTCTCAGCGTTTCAGCGCCGATGCGTGGTGTGCCATATGCTCGCCAATGAAGCTGGCAATGAAGTAGTAGCTGTGGTCGTAGCCTGGGCGCAGATTCAACGTGAGCGGGTGCCCCGTCTCGTCGCAGGCTTTGCGCAGCAGGTCGGGCTGAAGCTGGCTCTCCAGGAACTCGTCGCCCAAGCCCTGATCAACCAGCAACGGCAAACGCTCCTGCACGGTGCGAATCAGCTCCACGGTGTCGTACTGCTTCCACACTTCCCGATCGCTGCCCAGGTACGCCTCGAAGGCCTTGTGCCCCCAGGGAACCTGGGTGGGGGCGACGATGGGCGAGAAGGCCGAGACGCTTCGATAACGGCCCGGGTTGCGCAGGGCGATGACCAGAGCGCCGTGTCCTCCCATGGAATGGCCGCTGATGCTCCGCTCCGCTGTCACGGGAAAGTGGGCCTCGATCAGCGCCGGCAATTCCTGCACGACGTAGTCGTACATCCGATGATTCGCAGCCCAGGGTTCCTGTGTGGCGTTGACGTAGAAACCCGCCCCCTGTCCGAGGTCATAGGCAGGATCGTCGGCAACGCCTTCGCCGCGAGCACTGCTATCGGGCGCGACGACGGCAATGCCATGTTCGGCCGCGTAGCGCTGGACGGCGGCCTTGGTGATGAAGTTCTGCTCGGTGCAGGTGAGGCCTGAAAGCCAGTACAGCACCGGCACCTTGCCGTGCTGTGCCTGCGGAGGCAGATAGACGCCGACCTTCATCGTGCAACCGAGCGTCGTGGATTCATGCTGATAAACGTCCTGCCAACCATCAAAGCTGGCGTGATGTTCGATGCGTTCCATGTAGTTCTCCTATGTTCAAAGGAACGGCGCAGCTCTCGCGCGCCAGGACGGCAGCTCGTCAGGAAGATTTCTCTTCCGCTGCCGTGTCGCCGTGGGCGTGTCTGATCCTGCGCACGATCCACCAGATCGTCAGCATCACCGCAGGCACCAGAACCGCCATCACCGGCGCCACGCTGTCGTGAACCATCGGAATGCCCTTGAGCAAATAGCCGAGAAGACTCACGACGTAATAAGAAATTGCCGCGACCGACAGGCCTTCGACGGTTTGCTGAAGGCGCAATTGCATCTTGGCCCGGTTGTTCATCGACGCAAGCAGATCGCGGTTCTGGCGTTCAAGCTCGACGTCGATCCAGGAACGCAGCAACGCGATGGCCCGGGTCAGCTTGTCGGAGAGCTTGGTCTGGCGCTCCTTTACGGATTGGCATGTCCGCATGGCGGGAGCGATGCGACGCTGCAGGAAATCCGCCCAGGTGCAGTACCCGGATACGGCCTCTTCCGAAAGCGCTGCCAGCCTTTCCTCGACGATCTCGTAGTAGGCACGACTGGCGCCGAAGCGATAGAGATTCGCCGCAACGCCAGCTTCCAGTTCGGCAGCCAGGCCGGTCAATTCGGACAGCAGCACGTCGCTGTCGCGCCGTTCCACCAAGCTCGTACACATCTCGTCGGTGATCGCCGCAAGGCGCGACTCCATGCGCCGCAGCTCCGACGTCATCGACCGCGTCAACGGCAAGGACAGCAACGCCAAGGTACGGTAGGTCTCGATCTCCAGCAGACGTTGAGCCAGCGCACCCGCCCGCGCCGGGGTCAAATCGCGGGCAAGGACGAGGATCTGCGTCAGGCCATCCTCATCCTGTCGGAAGTCGGTGAGGATGGCGGCAGAGCCGTTCTCCACCAGCGAGTAGCACAGGCTGGCAGGATCGAAGCGATCGGCCTCCTTCTCCGTTTCCGGCGTCCATGGAAGAAGTCTCAAACGGATGCCGGATACGACCGGGCCGGGAGGAACAAATCCATGCTTGAACGGATTTTCGCCGCACGGCTCTCCCGTCTCGGAATCCAGCGAAGCGCACCAGAGATACGTTGAGAACTCGGTGTGCTTTTCACAGTGCAGGTCTCCCTCATCCCATGTCATGCCGTGAAGCGGCGTAGCGTGGTCGGGCTCGGCAACGCCGAAGCGATGAGACAACTCACTCATCGCCATCTGATCCCTGGCCTGATCGCCTTCGGTCATGAAAGCGAGCTGCAATATGCCGCGGGGGGCCTGAATCAACAGATGCGGGCGCGCATGCACTTCACCCACGGCCGCAGCACGATCGGCATAGGCCGGCATGCCGTACACGGTGGCGGTCGGGGCGGGTTGTACGGTCGTCGCATTGATGTTGGCCGGCTCTTGCATAACGACCTCATTTCTCATTGGTTGAAAAACACGCTTCAAAGCAAATGCCCGCAGCCATGCGTTTCGCACATGGCTGCGGGCCGATCTTCATGAGCAGGCACCGCTCTACACGGTCCGTCTAATAGGCTCGCCGTATAGAGGCTTGTGCTGGCCCTTTCAGAACGCCCTCAGCTTCCTTGCTTTCAGACGAAGGTGTACGAGCAGACCTTGTTGCCCGCCGGATCACGCAGGTAGGCCGCATAGGCACCCGGCAGGTGACCACGTGCGCCAGGCTGGCCCTCGTCGGTGCCGCCTGCGGCAAGGCCGGCAGCATGGAAGGCATCCACTTCGGCGGGAGTGGCGGCCGCAAAGCCGATCGTCACGCCGTTGCTGGAGGGCGCTTCACCATTGCCCGGACGGGCGATGATGAAAGCCGGCTTTTCGCGACCGAAAAGTACCCATCCGTTGTTGAAAGGACCGAGGTTCTTGATGCCAAGAGCACCCAGAGCGGCGTCGTAGAACGCGACCGACTTCTGAAGGTCGGCAGCGCCGATAAAAATGTGCGAAAAGATGCCATCGCCAGAAATGACAGGAGTGGACATGATTAATTTCCTTGGTGGTTGGTGTTGAATGGGTAGTGGGCGGTCAGTAGTGGATCACCGTGCGAATCGACTTGCCTTCATGCATCAGGTCGAAGGCCTTGTTGATGTCGTCGAGGCCCATGGTGTGGGTGACGAACGGGGCGAGATCGATCTCGCCTTTCATTGCGTCCTCCACCATGCCGGGAAGTTGAGTGCGGCCCTTGACCCCGCCGAAAGCCGAGCCCTTCCAGGTGCGACCGGTGATCAACTGGAACGGGCGCGTCGAAATTTCCTTGCCTGCACCAGCCACGCCGATGACGATCGACTGGCCCCAGCCACGATGTGCTGCTTCTAGTGCCGAGCGCATCACGTTGACGTTGCCGATGCACTCGAAGGTGTGATCGACACCCCAACCGGTCATCTCGATGAGAACCTCGTGAATCGGCTTGTCGAAGTCCTTCGGGTTGAGGCATTCGGTCGCGCCGAAGGTACGAGCCAGCTCGAACTTCGCTGGATTGGTGTCGATGGCGATGATGCGACCTGCCTTGGCCTGGCGTGCCCCCTGAATCGCAGCGAGCCCGATGCCGCCGAGGCCGAAGATGGCCACAGAGTCACCCGGCTGAACCTTGGCCGTGTTGTGAACAGCGCCGATGCCGGTGGTCACACCGCAACCCAGCAGGCAGACATGCTCGGGATTGGCGTCCGGGTTGATCTTGGCCAGCGAGACTTCGGCCACCACCGTGTATTCGCTGAAGGTCGAGCAGCCCATGTAGTGGTAGATCGGCTGGCCGTTGTAGCTGAAGCGGGTGGTGCCATCGGGCATCACGCCCTTGCCCTGGGTGGCGCGCACCGCGACACACAGGTTGGTCTTGCCGGACTTGCAGAACAGGCACTCGCCGCACTCGGCGGTATAGAGGGGAATGACGTGATCGCCAGGCTTCACGCTGGTCACACCTTCACCCACCTCCACGACGATACCCGCACCTTCATGACCCAGCACGACCGGGAAGAGACCTTCGGGGTCGTCGCCCGACAGGGTGAAGGCGTCGGTATGGCAAACGCCGGTGTTCGTGATCTTGATGAGCACCTCGCCCTTGCGCGGCGGCTCGACGTCGATCTCGACGATTTCCAGCGGCTTTCCTGGCCCGAAGGCAACTGCTGCACGTGATTTCATGATGTCGCTTCCTTTACTAGCTAACTAAATTTGCCCTCACCGAGGGCACCCTGGTGCCTCTACCGCAGATAGGAGCGGACGATAGAGATGGTCTCGTCAATGGACTTGTTCTGCGAATCGCTCCTGATTTCGCTACTGGGAAACTCTTCCCGCAGATAGCTCTCCAGAACGGTTGCCATCAATCCGTTGACTGCCCCACGAACGGCCGCAAGCTGCTGAAGAATTGCAGGGCATTCCGCACCTGCATCGAGCGCTTGCTCAAGAGTCGCTACCTGACCTTTGATGCGCCGGATGCGCGTCAGGGCTTGCTTCTTTTCTTCCGGGCTGTGTGGCATCGAACACCTCTCTACTTGGGTACACCGCCGCATTATACAATACTCCACCATAGTATATGCGGCCGAACTTCGCCACAAATTCTGTGCTCTTCGAGCACTATTACAGGCTAGTACAGATTTGTTCCCAAGAAGCGCAAAACATTCAAATCAATGAATATTTCTTGCATGTATCGACAGCATCGGGGCAAGTTCAAAACCGGTCAAACTGGAAAAATCTATGCGCAGATAGATATGGCCTATCTAAGCCAACTCATCGAGCTGAAGCTATCAAGATGAGACCGGCTAGGCGACCTGACGACCCGAGTACCGAGCCTTCCTCAGTGCAGGCAACATCTGGCCGTCCCAGTCACGATCGACCGCAACCTGGGCCTGTTCCTGGTTTCGTTCGAGGGCTTCAACGTCCAGATCAGCAATCGCCCATGTCTGCGTGCCGCAAGTCGTCGCGAGAATGCCATCCTCCGGGAATCCGCGATCCATGGGTGCATAGATCGTGGCCTCGCCAGTATTCGTGTCCAGCGCCGGGCTCCAGTCAGCAGCTCCGGTCGTCACGGCCTGCGCGATGAACATTCGGTTCTCCAGTGCCCGCGCCATGCAGCCCACACGGACCCGGGTTGCACCTGCTTGGGTGTCGGTACAGCTCGGGACCAGCAGCAGGCGCACTCCCGCCTCTCGCTGGGCTCGCACGGGCAATGGAAACTCACTGTCATAGCAAACAGCGATGCCGGCACGCACGCCTTTCAAATCGAACACCTTCAGTTCGTCGCCACCCTCGATGACGCCGGCGTCTTTCTCGAACCCCGTCAACTGCAATTTGTCTTGGTAGTCGCGTGTGCCGTCAGGCGCAAACCACCAAGCCCGGTTGCGGTAGCGGTCCAATCCAACCTGGGTCAAAAACGTACCGGCCTGAATGGTCATGCACAACTCGCGCGACAGGTCGGCATACAGTGCCAGCCACGCAGGCTGCAAGGCCTGCAGCGCGGCCAGAGAGGCGTTGAAATCATGGCGGATGCCAGGCTCGAACGTTGCAGCCAGTTCGAGGGATAGATACTCGGGCAACACGGCCAGTTCCGCCCCGCCACGGCGCGCCTCCTCCAGAACCAGCCGCTGCCGCGCAGCAAATGCCTCGAAGCCCGCGGGCTGACCCACTGAGTATTTCGCAACTGCTACTTTCATTTCGCGTTCTCCAGGGAGTGCAGCCACATCGTGAGCGTCTGCTCGGTTTCGCTCGGCTCACCCACCTGCTTCCAGGGCAGCGTAACCTTCATGTCCGACTGCCGCACGTAGCCGCGACGGGTCCAGAAGGGGTCATTACTGCGGTAGTTGGAAGGACGCCGGAGATCGTCGTCTGCACGATCCACCGACGCGAACGATGCCCACTGCATGCCGCCCAACGAACGGGCATGCGCTTCGCGCTCGTCAAAGAAGCGATGGCCCAGGCCAAGGCCCCGGAAGGCCGGGAGCAGGACTGATTCGCCACAGTAAAACACTGCCTCCACCGGGATTCCTCGATCGGCGAACGGCACATGGAAGGCCGGCTCCGCATCGCCGAGCGGCAACCCCGTGGACGCACCCACGACCACATCATCAGCGAGCGCGAGTACCAGCAGGCTGTCTGCCGAACGGGCGTACATGGCGAGGTAGTGCTTCTCGTATTCGGTGTCGCCCTCGTACAGGTAAGGAAAGCTGCGGAAGACGCTCGCCCGCAGGCCTGCCACGGCATCGAACCATTCGGCAATGTCCGGGCCACGACGAACCAGCACCTGCACGTCGCTGGTCATTTCAGGCGTCCCCTCCAACCTGTGCGATCCAGTCGCCGAGGTTGTAGTAGTTGGTGACACGAGCGATCTTGCCATCGCGGATCTCGAAGAACGCGCCGCCCGGCAGCACGTAGCGCTGGCCCTGGGCTTCCGGCAGCCCGTCGTCCGTCACCTTGTATTCGCCATGCACCACGTACTCCGCGCCTGCACGCAGGCCGTCGGCGCTGACCATCACCACGATCCCGCGCAGTTGCTCGCCATAGCAGCGGTCCATGCGCTGCAGGAAGGCGCGGAAGGCTTCGCGACCGACCTCACGAGCGCCCTGGTTCAAGTCGTGCGCGACGTCATCGGTCAACATTGACAGCATGGCCTCGCGGTCGCCGCGGTTGAAGGCGTCGTAGTAGGCAGTGATGAGAGTCGCAGCGTTCATTCGCGTTCCTTGTTGGGTTGTTCGGAGCGGAGCATTCCGGGGTGTTGTCAGTCTGGGCAACCGCGCTCTCCTTGTATATGGAATTGTTGCGATTTTATAATTCCACAATCTGGAACAATTAACGAGCAGCGAAACCGGCCATGAGGCGTGCGTCATGAACAAAGAAATGGAACTACTGCGCATCTTTCGGGTGGCGGCCGAAAGCAGCAGTTTTCGCGATGCGGCCGTCCGGCTGGGGACTTCTCCGCAAGGTGTAACCCGTGCCATCCAGCAACTGGAGCAACACTACGGCGAGGTGTTGTTTCATCGAAGCACGCGCCAGGTGCGCATCACCGCCTTCGGCGAAGGGCTGCTAGACCAAGTGCGCCCCGCATTGGAGCGGTTCGAGGATCTGTGGCGAACGCCTAGCTCCGACCAGCAGGCCTCTCTGTCCGGTACGGTTCGCATCACCGCACCGCACAGCTTGGGCACCAGAGCGGTGCTACCGGCACTGGAGCGCGTGGCCGCGCGTCATCCCGGCATCACGCTGGATGTGCGCCTGTCCGATCGCATCAGCAATACGGTTGACGAAGGGATTGACGTCGGGATCAGGGTCGGATTCATGCGCGATAGCCGCTTCGTCGCACGCAAGGCCGCCGACATGAGACTCCCCATCGTTGCCGCTCCGCGCCTGATCAAGAAAGTGGGCGTACCTGCAAACATCGATGCGCTAAGCAGCCTGCCAGTTACCGTGGCCTTGGATATCAATACCGGCCGTCCCTGGCCTTGGCACTTCAAGGCGGGACGCCAGTGGACACCTACCGCACCCACTCTCGTCGCCGACAATGCCGACATGGAAATGGGAGCGGCGCTGGCCGGGATCGCGTTCGCGCAACTGGCGGACTACATGGCCGCCCCCTACATTGCCAGCGGGAAGCTCGTGCGAGTGCTGGAGAACGAAGAACCTCCGGCATGGGGGTTGTACGTCTATCGGCCTCAGCGTGGCCCCATTCCGGGAAGGGTTCGAGCGGTATTTGATGAAATGCTGGTCGCCGTTGGATCGTTGCCAGCTTTGCGCTGACACGTCGCAAGACGCTGTAGGGCACACATCTTGGAAAGCGGGGCACTGAGCCTCGGCGGCTCACCCCTCCGGTTGAATGATGAACCGACCGTCTGCCCGCTTGCCCCAGATGCAGATCGGTCGGCCATGCAACCCAATGCCGGCGAACGATTAGATGTAAATGAATTGCCGGTACAACCCATCCAACTGACGACGAATGTCTTCGACGCGCTGCTCGTCACCGGTATCGGTAAATTCGAGTAGCTGCTGTTCCTTGGCAGTGATCTGATCGCAAAGGTCGGACAAGTTCTCGCAGAAAGCCTCGGAATGAACGGTGGGCTCCTCCGTATTCGTCTCTTCCCCTGCTAGTTTTCGCACAGACGAGGCTGGAGAAATCCCATTTTCCTCGTTAAAGGCAATTTGAAGCTGCCTGCGCCTATTGGTCTCATCGATCGCCTGCTTCATCGCCGGCGTCACCGCGTCGGCGTACAAGATCGCCTTGCCGTTTTCATTCCGAGCGACTCGACCGATCATCTGAATGAGCGCATGGGCCGAACGCAAGAACCCTGCACGGTCTGCATCGAGAATGGCAACCAATGATGCCTCTGGAATATCCAGCCCTTCGCGCAAAAGACTAATCCCAATCAAAACATCGAACTCTCCTGCGCGCAGGCCATTGATGATCTCAACACGATCCTCCGCTTTTATGTCCGAATGCATGTAGCGCGCTCGAATCCCGTTGTCCGTCAAGAAATCCGTTAGCTCTTCTGCACTGACCTTCGTCAGCGTAGTCACAAGCACTCGATTCTTTCTCTTCACGCACTTCGATATTTCGGCAAGCAGGTCATCTATGTATCCATCCGCTTTCCGCACTTCAACCTTGGGGTCAAGCAGTCCCGTTGGCCTGATAACCTGTTCGACAACCCTGCCTTTCGACACCCTCAGCTCGTAGTCGCCCGGAGTAGCGGAAACAAAGATGGTCTGAGGCTTGACCTTCTCGAACTCGTCAAAGTTCAATGGCCGGTTGTTCTTCGATGAAGGCAAACGGAACCCGTAATCGATCAGCGTGTCCTTGCGCGCCTGATCCCCCCGGTACATTGCGGATATCTGTGGCACCATGACATGAGATTCATCGACGAACAGCAGCCCGTCTTTCGGCAAATAATCCAGCAACGTGATCGGAGGAGAAGCTGCGTCTCGGTCGCTGAAGTAGCAGGAATAATTCTCCATCCCCGAGCAATAGCCGACCTCGCGCATCATTTCCACGTCATGCGTGATCCGCTCGTACAGCCTGATTGCCTCGACCAAGCGATTATTCCTGTTCAGCTCGGCAACCCGCTCTTCCATATCAGCGAGTATCTTTTTGGATGCAGAATCTATTTTGTTCGTGGGCGGCGCGAAAAGCGTTTTTGGCGAAACCAAATAATGGTCTATCTCTCCCAACGTCTTGCCGGTAACAGGGTCCATCCATTGGACAGACGCAACAGTGTCATCCAACAGTTCCACCCGAACCGCCCTGTACTCGGAATCAGCGGGGAAAATGTCAATCACATCACCTTGGACGCGGAACGTTGCACGCTTGAGAGTGCGCTCCGTGCGATCATATTGCAGCAAAGCCAAGCGACGAATTAGCTCTCTCTGGTTTAGTTTGACCCCAGGGGACAGAGCGATCTGTAGCGCTCGGTATGCATCTGGATCACCCAGGCCGTAGATTGAAGACACCGAAGCGACGACGATCACGTCACGACGCTCAATCAAGGATTTGGTCGTGGACAGGCGCAGGCGCTCAAGGTGGTCATTGATGGCCGAGTCCTTTGGAATGAAACGATCGGTGCCCGGCATATAGATTTCGGGCTGAAAATAATCGTAGTAGGAAACGAAGTACTCGACCGCGTTCTCAGGAAAGAAGTGCTTCATTTCACCATAAAGCTGCGCGGTCAACGTCTTGTTAGGAGCCAAGATCAACGTAGGCCGCTTCAGACGATGAATCACATTGGCCATGGTGAAGGTCTTACCTGAGCCGGTGATACCTTTCAGCGTCTGGTGCGTCGCACCTTCTTCTATGTCCGACAGCAGGCGCGCTATCGCCTCTGGCTGGTCCCCCGCCGGCGTATAGTTGGAGTGCAGAATAAACATACCGGTTGACATTAGATATCTCCTAATTGAGCTACTTCAATTTGTCCTGATGTATCGGCTATTCCAGAAGACCTATAGCAGTACCAAACTGGGGTGTAAATGACGGCGATCCTGCCGCGCCCCACCTGGGCGTAGGCGTCGCCAACATGATAGCCCAGCACATGGGCGGGCTTCCCAGTGCATATCCGCCGATCGCCACGACGTCAGCCAGCGGCCCGTCTGCCAATGCACCTGGAGCCACTCGCCTCGTTGAGCGCTGACATCGAGCCGTGGCGGGCGAGGTTGCTCTGTACGCCCAATGTGTGGCGCCGGCTCCCGCCGATACGCGCCTTTGTCTCTCTCAGCCCTCCAGACGAGGCGTTGGAAACGTGGAGCTACGTCAATGTCATCAACTTAAGGAATTTTTCCTATAAATATCATATAATTAGCGCTAAATTCAGCGCATAGGAGAAACCCTTTTGGCCCCTCATTCCACACCGTTTGACACCGCCCAGCAAACCCTGGCTTGAAAATTGTACAAAAAATAACCAGTCAGCTCGATTGTCCCGACTTCATCGATACCCACCGCCAGCGCCCTCACGACTTTACCCGCCGACGCCAACTGACCTTCAAGAACCTCGTCCTGTTTTTGCTCAATCAGCCACGCACCGCCCTGCAAACCGAGCTCGATCAGTTCTATCGCGTGCTCAACCAGGCCTCGGCCGAGACCCAGGTGGTCACCGCGCAGGCCTTCAGCAAGGCGCGCGGCAAGCTCAAGCCCGAGGTCTTCGAGAGCCTCAACCAAACCCTTCAGCAACAGCTCGACAGCCTCGGGCTGCGCCAGACGTGGCGCGGGTTACGGGTACTCGCCGTGGACGGCTCGACCGTCCATTTACCGCTGGAGTCGGTCATGACGCGCTTTTTCGGCTGCCATAGCGAGTTTCCCGTTGCCCGTCTGTCCATGCTCTACGACGTCGCCGACGGCCAGACGCTACACAGCCTGATCGTGCCATCCGCAGTCGGCGAGCGCGATTGCGCCCATCTGCACCTCGAGCATCTGCCCGCTGACAGCCTGACGTTGTTTGATCGCGGCTACCCCGGACACTGGCTGTTTGCGCTGTTCGAGCAGCACCGGCGACATTTCCTGATGCGCCTGCCGTGTGGCTACAACGCGCAGGTCAAACAGTTTCTCCGCTCGGGGCAGACAGAAGACACGCAGTTCTTCTCTGCCAGTCATCCCGAGGCGCGCCTGTTCTGTACCGAGGCCGGCGTCGATCCCGCGGGCCGGGTCGAATTGCGCCTGATCCGGGTCGAGCTAGCCAGCGGTGAAAGCGAAGTGCTGCTGACCTCCCTGCTGGATCGACAGGCCTTCCCGGCCGAGGTGTTCGCGGATCTTTACCACCGCCGCTGGGGCATCGAAACGGACTACCGCCGCCTCAAGCAGACCCTCTGCCTCGACAACTTTAGCGGCCGTAGCGTGACGGCCGTGAAGCAGGACTTTCATGCCGGGCAACTGCTGAAAAACCTAGCGCTGCTGATGCAACATCTGCTGCAACCGGTCATCGAGCAGCGCCACAAAGGCCGCAAGCTGCGCTGGAAGGTCAACTTCACCCAAGGGGTGTCACGCCTCAAGAACACCCTGGTCGACCTGCTGGTACGCCCCGGTGTGCAGGGGCTGGCCAACGTGATGGAGTTGATGGCCAACAGCCTCAGCGCTGTGCGCCCGGGCCGCAGCTTCCCGCGCCAGCGTATGCGCCTGGCCAGTCGCGGCTGCGAGGGCTACAAACCGACGCGCTAAGAACAAGCAGCACCCGAACTGCACCGCAAAAAAGCTGGCCAGACAGCGGCCGGCACGCGCTCGCCCGGAAAACGAGAAATCCCGCCCGCCGAGGCGAACCGGCATCCATTAAGCTGGCGTCTGGGTCGCACATGCGCTGAACTGGGGAGCAAAACCAGTGAAGGCACTGCTGCAACCGCGCGTCCAAGCCCCGGGATTTCTTGCCCCGGCCAGGGCTGGGGGCTTAAGTTGATGACATTGGGAGCTACGTCGCCCCTCTAAAGATGCACGATCTCAACATTCGGCCATTTGCCTGCAAGGTACTCGGCCACTAGCCTCCGATGGCAGTGATGGGGCTTGTCTTCGCTGCAAAGCAGGCAACTGTTATCAATCTTTTCTTTATCGATTGACTCAATCTTTCGGGACGACATTAAATCCAGAAATTTACTGGCGTAGATATCCCAATCTCCCCCTTTTATTTTATATTCCTCGAACATGTCTTTGGTTGGAGCAAGTGCTGGTAGATGTTCATATTCCATCCCACACAACGCCTCGGAAAAATATCGAAGATCCTCGCGTTTAGCGAATCCGGCCAATTGCGAAACATTATTCAGGCGAACATCGACAAGGCGCTTGGCACCAGAAGCACTTAACTTGGTGAAGAAGGACCGCGCGGAGGTCTTAGTGAATCCAATCGTGAATATCTTCATCTGCCTTATTCCCCTCGTTCCTTCATCCATAAATGGCTGTTATTGAGCTACCGCCAGGCATGCCCGTCAATCGCAGCTAAGGAAACGCTGGGGGCATGGTGTACTAGCTGCGCCACAACGGCCATGGCAGGCTCCATTCTCTCGCCGCTTCAACGGCCACGACCCGAACAGCTCAAGAGCTTAGCACCGCCTTTTGCGGTTGCGTGCCTCACCACTCACGCTTACTCCCTTCCAGAACGCGCCAACTGCTAAGCTACATGAGGACGACTCGCCCACAGCGCAAAGCACCTGTGTTCGCGCTATTGGCTGTCCCGTGCGTTGTGGTGCTGACCGTCGATGACGAGTCGAACCTACTGTATGGACACTGCGCGCGGCAGCCTTTCATGCGTGCCAGCTACGTGCCCAAGGTTGGACGCGGATCGAAGCGTGCGCAGGGTTTTTCGTGAAAGTATAAAATCCAATCAACTTTATCAGAAGAAAATATATGATCGTAAGAAACTTTGAATACTTGCTTGCTTTGCACCGTGAAGGCCATTTTGGCAACGCGGCCAAAAGCTGCAATGTTTCTCAGCCGACACTCTCCGCGGGCATTAAGCAATTGGAGGAAGACATGGGTGTCGAGATCGTGCGTCATGGCCGACGCTATGACGGCCTCACTTCTGAAGGGATGCGCGTACTGTCTTGGGCTCAGCAGATGTATGACGACTGCAAAGGGCTGGAGCGAGAACTCTCCGCACTACGGCGAGGTATAGAGGGGCAATTCCGGCTAGGGATACTCCCAGGAACTGCCGGTGTAGCGCCCACATTAAGCATCGCCCTTGCTGAAAAAACACCCTTACTTCAACAATCAGTTCTGGTTTCCGGCGCTTCTTCCCTGCTACAGGCGATTCGAGAAAACAATTTGGATATCGCACTCATGCATTTGGAGGATATCCCAGGGGAAGACTTCGATACTCACCTTCTGTACCGTGAACGCATTTTCCTTTTTCACGCCGCGAGAACACAGCAACCCCGAAGCACAACGTGGGACCATGTTCTCAATAGACAACTCTGCGTGCTGAACTCGGCAGTACCTGAACCCATTCAAGATAGGCTGATGCAATGTACCGCGCAGACTATTCGCACTGATTCAATTGACGTGCTATCGGCACACGTGGCGACAGGAAAATATTCGGCAGTTCTTCCGCAATCTCTCGCCGGCCAACTCGCGCACATTCCAAATCTCCACGCAATCGCAATCAATGGACCAATGTCGCACTCAAATGTCGGATTCGTTGCTGGGAAAAATGCGTTCGAGGCACCGTCATCGCGTGCATTGCTCGAAATGGTGCACACCCCCGAACTCGCCGCCACTCTTCAATCCGTTATATCGATCCATCGTCGGTTCCAGCCCAAAGCAGACTCATCTCAAAGCCCCCTGAAATAGCGAGTCTTGAAGAGCAACTCTGTATTGCTTCAACCAGGCGAAGATTGCAGGCATGCCGTGTGCGCCGCTAACAGGCGCCACGTGCTGAGCAACCCATCGAAGGCCACTAGGTCCAGGGGCAACTCGGGGGGCAGGAGTACCTGCTGCATGCGGCCTCCTCATGTCTCGCTGGGTCGAGCTGACTGTTCCTAGATCAAGCTAGGAGGCGCGATGTAGCGATGATCGTTGCCCTCTCCCGGCTAGGAGACGAGCACGGCTCGACGATCCCGCGTAGATAGATCGTGCCTATCTGCACATAGATTATTCCAGTTTGACCACTTCTGAGCTTGATCCGATGCTGTCAAGACCGCAGAAGGAGACGCGACCAACGGCTAGGCAATACCACGATCGTTCTTCTTGACAGCGGTAAATTTCGTTTCCCACTTCGATTTAGAAGATGGAAACATTAACGCACAGAGGTGACGAAATGACTCCGACCGGTAACCGAATCGTGACTTTCGAGAAGCCCTTGGAAATGAAGGTCAACACCTTCAAATTTCCAGAGCTGATAACCCCTCAAGGGAAAAGCGCACCCCATGGCGCTATCCTCAAAATAGTTACCACAAATATCTGTGGCAGCGACCTTCACATTTATCGCGGTTCGTTTGCTGTTCCCAAGGGAATGACCATGGGCCATGAAATGACCGGCGAAGTGATCGAAGTGGGATCAGACGTCGAAGTCGTGAAGAAGGGCGACATCGTTTCCGTTCCCTTCAATGTGGGGTGTGGGCGTTGCTACAACTGCAAGCATATGCGCTCCGATGTATGCGAGAACACCAACCCCGAAATCGACTGCGGAGCCTACGGGTTCAACCTCGGTGGCTGGACGGGGGGGCAAGGTGATTATCTCTTCGTACCGTATGCGGATTTCAATCTCCTTCGCTTCCCTGACAAGGATGCCGCCATGGAAAAAATCCGCGACCTGACCCTTCTCTCTGACGTATTACCCACAGCTTTCCATGGGTTCGCTGGCCCAGACTGGCCAGCCGCGCCGGCCTACGTCGTCGGCGAAAACATCCTGATCTTCGGTGCCGGGCCGGTCGGCAGAGCGGGTGCCGCCTGCGCCAGACTTCTGGGTGCAGGCGCCATCATCGTTGCCGATTACATTCAAGAGCGGCTGGACCTTCTCAAGCCACACGGCGTGGAAACCATCAACCTTTCCGACGGCGTGCCGATCGAGGAGCATCTCGAACGCATTACCGGGCACAGGGAGGTGGATCGCGTCATCGACTATGTTGGTGTGGACTGCCGCGGGTTTGGCGCGGAGGCTGACAAGATCGTGGAGAGCGCTGTTACCAACGCAATGCTCAAATATGTCCGCTTCGGCGGAATGACCAGTACGGTCGGTGTGTACTGCGCAAACCCGATCTCGAAAGACCCGAAAGCCAAGAAAGGCCATATGGATCTGGAATGGTCCAACGCCTGGATCAAGTCGCCGCGAATGTCGGCTGGTCAATCTCCGACGGCCAACTACAACCACGCGTTAATGCGGGCGATACTGAACGATCGCATGCCTTACCTTTCGCCGATGATGAACACTAAGTTCATCAAGCTCGAAGACGCGCCCGCCGCGTACAAAGAGTTCGACGCGGGTTCTGCATACAAGTACGTCATCGACCCGCATGGTTCAGTGCGGCATTAAGCATCCGGCGCGGGCTAAGCATCAGGATGTCTCACACTTTCTGGTGAGAGGCATTCTGGTCCCGCCAGTCTCCGGGCAGCAACTGGAGCCGGCGAATATTTTCGCCGGCATTTGCCGTCTGCCCCAGGGTACTTGCCTTGGCTCGGACCAGGAGCAGAGCCTCAGCAATCCGCAGGTGATGATCAACCGCAAGCGTGTTCAAGCGCTTGGTTCGCAATCGGCCAAGGGTCAGACGGGGACGATGCACGGCATCCATTGACGTGCGTGGCTGGAGATAGCCTTCGTCTGATCCTTATCACCCCACGGACTTGACAGGCTCGCCTGGTGTTGTGCCTGCCTCGGGCCATCGCACGGTCAACCCAGCCCTGGCTCATTCAGCCAGAAGTTTCCAATGATGTGGCCGAACTCGCCGCCGCCAGAATGGCAGTCACTTCTATAGGGAGATAGCACAGTGTTGGATAAGTCGGAACGGGAGGGTGGCCTATGGAGCTGCGCCATCTTCGCTGCTTCGTAGTTCTTGCTGAGGAGCTACATTTCACGCGGGCGGCTGAGCGCCTGCATATCGAACAACCACCGCTATCACGAGCCATCAAGGAACTTGAGGACGAGTTGGGCGTAGTGCTCTTCGACCGAAACCGACGAGGAACAGTTCTAACGGCGGCGGGCGCGGTCTTCTTGCAAGATGTTCGCCGTCTATTCACAGTGCTGGAACAGGCTCGTGAAAATGCCAAGGCTGTGGCATCGGGCTTGCGCGGTAGCCTGCGCATCGCTGTATCAGATGGGGCTATCGATCCACGGCTGTCGGCATTTCTGGCTCGTTGCCGCGCCGAGGAGCCGGAGATCGAAATACGCTTGTCAGAAGTGCCTCTGGCAGAGCAAGTGCGTGGCTTGCGTTCGGGCGACTTCATGATCGGGTTCGCGCACACGGGCGATGTCGGCGACGGTATCGCTGCCGAACCAATCTGGCACGACCCGCTGGTGATTGCGGTGCCAGCTCGTCACTCATTGCTCACCTACAAGGAGGTGCCACTTCAAGAACTTCAAGGCCATCCACTTGTCCTGTGCGACCCGCAGGTATGCGAGGGCTATTGCCGCGAACTCAAGCGGCTGCTCAACACGTTGGAGCACAAGCTGAATGTTGTCGAGGAAGTGTCCTCGCTGGACATGATGCTCACGTTGGTCGGCGCCGGCTACGGCATCGGCTTCATGACGGCGACCAAGATTCCCATCTCCCAACGGCCGGATGTGGTGATCCGCCCCTTGGCGATGGATTCTGCCGTGATCACCACCTACCTGCTTCGGCCCGACGGCGGCAATTTATCGGCTTCGGTGGAGCGATTTATCGTTCGCCTTCGCGACTCTTCGGACGGTTGACGGAGCCTGGCAGGCTAGACACTCAGGGATCAGTGTCGGCACGCAGATTGCGTTCGGTCGCCGTCATCAGGTCAGCCGCGCTTATTCCAAGTGCCGTAGAAATTTTCAGTATGAGCGGAAGCGTGGGCACGTGCTCACCACGCTCGATCTTACCCATGTGAGAACGCGAAATGCTTGCCCGAGATGCGAACTCGTCTTGCGCGACTCCTTGAGCGACGCGCGCAGCGCGCACGGCCTGTCCGAAGGCTAACGCCGACTCGGATTCATACGTCGATGTGCCAGAAGGACGGCCTGGCTGAATTGTTGATTTCTGCATTAGCAGAAGCGTCAAACAATCTGCCACAATTAACCACGTTAAAGATAACGACGTTAAACTTCACTCTTTCCTGCAACGCTGGTTTGCCTTTCTGGACAGATCGCTTATTGGGGGCCCTCATGCATGACGCCACCAGCCAGTTTTCCCATTTCAGGCTTGCTATCGCGCCCGGAGTGCCATCCTCTTGCCTCACAACGCTTCTTGCCCTACAGCGCGCGGAGGAACCAGAAGTCACCATCACGTTCTTTGAGACCTCAGCCGATGATCTGTTGACGGGCCTTGAGGAAGGCCGCTACGACGCTGGAATGACGCTTCGGAACGCTGGTGCTCCGGCCGTGAAAAGCCAACCGCTCTGGGTGGAGAACGTGGCTGTTGCAGTGCCGCTGGGGTCCCCCTTAGTTGCCCAGGCGAAGATCACGCTTGCCGAGCTTCTGGACTATCCGGTGTTTCGCTGGCCGGCGGAGGCTTGCCTACTGCTGGATCAGCGACTGTCCTTTCTTCCGTTGAGCCAGCAGAGCATTCAGCACGTGACTTCGTTCGAGATGATGGCGCTTTGGGTGACCGCTGGCTACGGAGTGGGGCTCTCCGCGCAATCGCGCATTGAGCGTGCCCATGCGTGGGGGATCACTATGCGACCGCTTTCAGACGGCCCCTACGAGATCGTGACATATCTGCAGCGGCCCCACGGACGAGCCAATGTTGTTTCTGAGCGGTTCGAGCACAGGGCAATGTTGGTTGCCAGGGACAGGGCGGCTTGCTCGAATACCCCATAGCCCGCTCTCGCCGAGGCTGCGTGCGGGTAATTGCAGCGGCACGCGCCTGTTAGCGCGCCAGTGATAGCGCTTCCATCTCTGGCAATATGATGAATTAACATGGTCTTTGGAGGCACGAATGGTTGGAAGTGGTTGGGATCGAGTACCAATTGACTCGCAAAGCATCGATGCGCCGCTGTCGCGCGCGGCGGTGTTTCTCACGTTGACAGTCGCCGAGGGCCACGAGGCCCTTCAGGCGGTCGCCGGCGTCTTGGACGGGCTGGACGACCTGATCAAAACGGTGGGCTTCCGCGATCTCAACGGCCGGCTGTCGTGCATCACTGCACTGGGATCGGCGCTATGGGACCGTTTCCAGACCGGGAAGCGCCCGAAGGAACTACGGCCCTTCGTGCCCATCGAGGGTGCCAAGCACACCGCGCCTGCCACGCCCGGCGACCTGTTCTTTCACATCCGTGCCGAACGCGAGGACCTCTGTTTTGAATTCGAGCGCCTGCTGCTGGACCAACTGGGCAGCAGCGTGACGGTGGCCGACGAGGTGGTCGGTTTTCGCTACTTCGACTCCCGCGACCTGCTTGGCTTTGTCGATGGCACGGCCAACCCGACCGGGCACGACATCGGCGCCTCGACGCTGGTCGGCAGTGAAGATCAGGCGTTCGCCGGCGGCAGCTACTTGGTGGTGCAGAAGTATCTGCACCAAATGCAGCCGTGGGCTCGGCTCGCCAAGGACGAGCAAGAGCGGATCATCGGCCGGGAGATCGTCAGCAATGTCGAATTGCCCGACGCGACGAGCGGCCAGAAATCGCACAAGACCCTCGCCACGATCGTGGACGACGACGGCACCGAGCACGACATCCTGCGCGACAACATGCCCTTCGGCCGCCCCGGCCAGGGCGAATATGGCACCTACTTCATCGGCTACTCCAGGCATCTGTGGGTGACGCAGAAGATGCTGGAGCGCATGTTCCTCGGCGATCCGCCAGGCATGCACGACCGCCTGCTCGATTTCTCGACGGCGCACACCGGCGCCGTGTTCTTCGCTCCCGCACCGCGCACGCTGAGCGAACTCGTGGAGGCGGTGCAAGCGTAATGCAGGGGCCGCAAGGCCCCTGCAAGGTTTGAGAGCCCTATGCTCCGTCTAGAACTACTGCGCTATCCACCAGCCGACGAACGCTTTGCCGCACATCCTCGGGGATGGGGTACGGGGCAATGGCCTCGGGCATATCCGCATAGTGCTGGTAGTCGCCCATGATGACCTGGATGATCGCCGGCACGTTGGTCGGCGTGACCGCATCAATGGCCGCGCGGTCCCCCAGGTCAGGGTGCGGCTGGGTCAGCATGCGGTACAGATCCCACGAATCCGCGTGCGGGCACTGGTTCATGAGCACCTGGGCCAGCTTGTGCTTGAGCGGCACCAGTTGCCAATCGGGAACACGCTGCCCCCGATTGCCCAAACTGATGGACAGCAACTTGCCCGCTTTCAGTTCGCGGTTGATCTGGTCCTTGGACTTTCCGGCCAGCTTGCCGAACAGCGGGACCGGCAAGCTGCTTGGAGACTCGTAGATGGTCAGCATTTCCTCGCGCTCGCGCTGGATCGCGGACACTTCCGGCTCTGGGGCATGCGTCGGAGGCGGCGGTACCTGAGACAGCCGCTGGAACGTGATGCCGCCGTTGCTCGGGGTTACGACAATAGGCGTGGCCACGACGGGCGGGACGCCGGGAGGAGTGGGCTCGGCCATCGCGAGGGTCGCATCCACCGCTTCCTCCACTTCTGCCATCGCCGGCACCCCGTCGATACGGATGGTCAGATGCGCGCTCGCGGCTTCCACTTCGCCCTGTTCGAGCAGGTCGAGCCGATCGGCCCAGTCCTGCATCATCCGACGGCGCGGCTCAACGTACTTGGCGTGGTTGTAGGACGAACTCACCTTGTTGGGGTCGGAATGGGAAAGCTGCGCGTCCACCCAAATCTTCGGGTAGCCAATCTCGTTGAGCGCCGTCGAGATAGTGCCGCGGATGCCGTGGCCGGTCAGGCGCCCCTCATAGCCCATGAGCTGCACGGCCTTGTTGAGGGTGTTCTCGCTGATGCGCTTCTTGAGTTCGCTGCGGTGTGACAGCAAGTACTTCTGCGCCGGCCGCATCACCCCCAGGAGATAGCGCACGATCTCGATGGCCTGCAGGGATAGCGGCACGATATAGGGGGGCACATCCTGCGGCCGCTTCCCTGCCTTGCGCATTTCATCCTGGAGCTGCTTGACGATCTGCGGTGGGATGATCCACAAGCCCCTGTCGAGGTCGAACTGTTCGGGTTCGGCCAATCGCAGTTCGCCGGTGCGCACCCCGGTCAGGAACAGCAGCCGGACGCCAAGCTGGGTCTGCCAGCCACGGGGGTTGTAGAGCCGGAGCTTCTGGAGGAACTCGGGCATCTCGGGCAGGTGCAGGTAGGGATTGTGGGCTACGGGGGGCTTGGGCTCTGCCACCACGTCCAGGTCGGCGGCCGGGTTGACTTCCAACCCCTCGGCAATGACCAGGGCATAGCGGAACAACTGGTTGAACCAGGTGCGGACCTTCTCGGCGGTGGTGAACGCCTTGCGTTTCTCGATCGCCGCCAAGACGCCCAGGAGTTGGGGGCGGCGAATGTCGTAGATCGACATTCTTCCCAGGGTGGGCAACACGTCCTTGTTGAAGATGCGCAGGATCTGCGACAGCGTGCTTTGACGGCCTTCCTTGAGTTCCTTGCGGCGATGCTCGACCCAGGCATCGAAGACGGTCTTGAAGGTGTATTCGCCCGCCAGCTTGGCCGCGTGCCGTTTCTGGTCGCGCTCGACCTGAGGATCGATCCCCCTGGCGAGCAGGGCCTGGGCCTTGTCTCGCTCGATCCGGGCCTCGCGCAGGCTGAGAGCAGGATAGCCGCCCAGGCACAGGCGCTTTTGCTTGCCCAGCCAGTAGTAGCGGAATTGCCATGACTTGCCGCCTGCGGCTGAGACCATCAGGCCCAGGCAGTCGTTGTCGGAGAGGGTGTAGCGTTTTCCGGTGGTCTTCGCCTGCCGGACGGTCAGATCAGAGAGCGCCATTTCGAGACTCCTAAGTAATGACTTAGGCCCTATGCTCGTCATGGTCCCCGCTCAGCCCCAGCAACTATCCGGTAGCCGACCCACCCGTATTCTTGTGCCTTATTTGGTCACTCAAAAACGGTAGCTGTGGGTGGATTTCCGTGGCACTCGCTGGAA
Organism: Pseudomonas gorinensis; assembly: GCF_042015035.1. Lineage (NCBI taxonomy): Bacteria > Pseudomonadati > Pseudomonadota > Gammaproteobacteria > Pseudomonadales > Pseudomonadaceae > Pseudomonas > Pseudomonas gorinensis. Next base: position 2,371,098 of record NZ_CP167125.1, on the reverse strand, counting down.
TGAAAAAAGGAGCCGAAGCTCCTTTTTTCAATGACCTACAGACCCCAGTAGAAGTCTGTGGATCAAAATTTGGAGCGGGAAACGAGACTCGAACTCGCGACCCCGACCTTGGCAAGGTCGTGCTCTACCAACTGAGCTATTCCCGCATTGGCGTCCCCTAGGGGACTCGAACCCCTGTTACCGCCGTGAAAGGGCGGTGTCCTAGGCCACTAGACGAAGGGGACACGCTACTGAAACACATGGTGTGTATTCCAGTGCCCAGAGGCCTCACCCGAAGATGTGGTCCTGGTTTCACTCAGTGCCGCCCGAGGGCAACACTGCTTAAAAATTGGAGCGGGAAACGAGACTCGAACTCGCGACCCCGACCTTGGCAAGGTCGTGCTCTACCAACTGAGCTATTCCCGCATTGGCGTCCCCTAGGGGACTCGAACCCCTGTTACCGCCGTGAAAGGGCGGTGTCCTAGGCCACTAGACGAAGGGGACACACGTACAACATTCACTCCCTACCGCGTTTCGCTGTGTGCTTTACGCTGTAAGTGGCGCGCATTCTATGGATGGATTGAAAGGTCGTCAACCCCCAAGGATAAATTTATTTAAATCAATGACTTCGCCCCCGTTTACCGGCCTGCTCAGGCATTCTGCCCGTCCGCCCCTTGACGCCTATATTCTGACGCCCTACAAGACGCTATAGTTCGCTCCAGCAAATGATGGCAATGTGCATCCATGCAGGGAGCGCTGACCTATATAGAAGAAACTACCTGGGCAACTGGTCGAAGAGTCCTATCCGTCGGTTGTTCCAGTCACTACACTCAACAGCAAACCCTATAAAGAGGTCACACCGGTGACACCACTCATGATCACCCTGCTGGTAATAGCCGGGATCGTAATACTGATCGCCATTGGCTACATGAACCACGTGGTGGAAAACAACAAACTGGAAAAGAAGCGCACCGAGATCGAACTCAATGATCGGCTGCGTCGCTGCGGTGAAATCACCGAGACTTTCCCTGGCCAGTTGATGACCCCGGCGCTCAAGTTGTTGCTGACCCGCCTGGAACTCAACGTCAACCAACGCCTGTTGCACCTCAATAGGACCAACGCCGCGGTCAAGGCACGGATCGCCGAGCTCAATGCCCTGGTGGCCCAGGGTGAGTCGATTCCGGTCAACAACCCGCCCGCCCCGATCCAGACCGAAACCAAAGCCAAGGACGTGCGTTTCCTGCTGGAAGCCCTGCACGGCCAGGTCACCCGCGCCGCCCAGGATGGTTTCCTGCCGACCAACGAGGCCAAGCACTGGATAAAGGAAATTCGGCATATCCTGGTGCTGCTGCATATCGAGTTCTTCAATAACCTCGGCCAGCATGCCTTGCAGCAAGGCCAGCCGGGCCAGGCACGCCTGGCCTTCGAACGTGGCGTACAGTACCTGCGCAAACAGCCCGAACCGGTGCTGTACAGTGCGCAGCTGCAATTGCTGGAGTCGCAGCTGGCTCGCGCCAACTCCACGGTGCTGACCAACAGCAAGCCTGCCGAAGACGAAGTCAACGAACTGACGGAAGGCCTGAAAGTCGTCGACGCCGACGCCGAGTGGAAGAAGAAAGTCATCTACGACTGATCCCCACCGCCATGTGGCGACCGCCGTCGCCACATGCCATCACTTTGTACCTATCCCCCCGCTCTCGACTAGCGTAAAAAAGTGCCCCTCACTCCGTGAAGTTAGAGGCCTGCTATGCCTGTCGCCGTGATTGATGGACAACCGCTGCACTATCTCGACCTGGGTAACGGCCCAGCGGTGCTCCTGGGTTCAAGCTACCTGTGGGATCGCGATATGTGGGCGCCGCAGATTGAAGCCCTGTCGCAACAGTACCGCGTGCTCGTCCCCGAACTGTGGGGGCACGGCGAGTCGGGCCCGCTGCCCGCGTCAACCCGCTCCCTCGACGACCTGGCGCGCCAGGCCCTGGCCCTGCTCGATCAGTTGGAAATTGCCCAGGTCAACCTGGTCGGCCTGTCGGTCGGCGGCATGTGGGGCGCACGCCTGGCGTTGCAGGCACCTGGGCGCGTCAACAGCCTGGTGCTGATGGACACCTACCTCGGCGCCGAGCCCGAAGCCACGCGCCAGTACTATTTCTCGCTGTTCAAGATGATCGAAGACACCGGCGCGATCCCCGAGCCCTTGCTGGATGTCATCGCACCGATCTTCTTCCGCCCCGGCATCGACCGCGAATCCGCGCTGTACCAGGACTATCGCAGGGCCCTGCAGTCATTCTCCCGGGAACGCCTGCTGCACAGCATCGTGCCCCTGGGCCGGCTGATCTTCAGCCGCTCGGATGTGCTGGAGCAATTGCCACGCCTGGATGCCGACACCACCCTGGTGATGTGCGGCGAGCAGGACAAACCGCGCCCACCCGCCGAGTCCGACGCCATGGCCAAGTTGATTGGCTGCAGCCTGACCCTGATCCCAGACGCCGGGCATATCTCCAGCCGGGAGAATCCGGACTTCGTCAATGAAGCCCTGCTGACCTTCCTCGCCAACCACGCCTGATCGCCCTGCCTTTTGATCGCCGCCAGCACGCGGCGATCAAAGGCGGAAGTGCCCCACCATCCCCTTCAGCTCCGCCCCCAACTGCGCCAGCTGGATGCTCGACGCGGCGTTGCCTTGCATACTCAATGCCGATTGATCGGCACTCGCGCGGATGCTGGTGACGCTACGATTGATCTCTTCGGCCACCGAGCTCTGCTGCTCGGCGGCGGCGGCGATCTGTTGGTTCATCTGCTGGATCAATGACACCGCGACGGCAATGCTGCCCAAGGCGCTTTCGGTTTCCAGCGCATCGCTCACCGCCAGTTTCACCAGCTCGCCACTCTGCTGGATCTGCTGCACCGACGACTGCGCCGCAGCGCGCAGGGTGCTGACCAGACGCTCGATTTCCTCGGTCGACTGCTGGGTGCGCTTGGCCAGCGCGCGCACTTCATCGGCCACCACCGCAAAACCACGGCCTTGCTCGCCGGCCCGGGCCGCTTCGATTGCCGCATTCAAGGCGAGCAAGTTGGTCTGTTCGGCCACGCTTTTGATCACGCTCAACACCGTGCCGATGTTCTGGATTTCCGTACTCAGGCTGTCGATGCTGGCACTGGCATGGGCGCTGGAAGTGGCCAGCAACTCTATGCGCTGCAAACTCTGGCGTACCACCTGCTGGCCACTGTCGACCTTGTCATCCGCCGTCTGCGCCGCTTGTGCAGCCTCCTCGGCGTTGCGCGCCACATCGTGCACCGTGGCGGTCATCTGGTTCATCGCGGTCGCCACTTGCTCGGTTTCTTCCTTCTGGCTGCTGACCTCGACGTTGGTCTGCTCAGTCACGCTGGATAACGTATGCGCCGAACTGGCCAGTTGCTCAATACCCGCCTGCAACCCGCTGACCATGTGGCTAAGGCCATTGCCCATCTGCTGCATGGCCTGCATCAGTTGGCCGATCTCATCGCGGCGATCAACCTCCATGCGCCCACTCAGGTCTCCGGCGGCAATCTGCTGGGCCACCGCAATCACACTGCGCAGCGGCGCCACGATCAACCGGGTGATCACCCAGGCAGCGATCAGCCCCACCAACAATGCCAAGGCTGACGAGCCAACGATCAACATCGCGCTTTCCTTCAGTTGCGCCTGCATCGATTGGTCTTCGGTGGCGTAGGCCTGGTTGACTCGGCTGACCACTTGATCGGCGCGGTCATGCAACTGCTTGTAGACCACCTTTTCCTGGGCCAGCAGGCCGGTGTATTCACCGAGCTTTTCACTGAACGAGGCAATATGCCCGGACACTTCGTTAAGCACCGTCTGGTAACCCGGGTCCTTGACCGAAGTTTTCAGTTGTTCGACCTGGGCCAGGGCCTGGTCGGCCTGCTCGATCTTGCCCTGCTGAGAGTCATCGGCGTCGGCCTTGCGGCTCTGGTCGAGGCGCACATGGGCTTCGTTCATGGCTTGCAACATCAAGCGCGAGACCTGGCTGACCTGCCCCGCCTGCTCGATAAACTCGGCACCTTCCTTGCCCTGGCTCTCCTTGAGACCATACGCGCCATCGTCCGCCAGGCCGGCCTGCAACACGTCGAGGTTATTGGCCACGCTGGACACCGACCAGGTGGCCATTTCCAGGGCCAGGTCCTTGGTTTGGGTCAGCTCGACAAACTCATCGAATGCCTTGCGATAAGCCGCCAGGGCCTGCTCCACATCGGTCATCACTGGCACATTGGCGGCGGACTCTGCCTTGAGCCTGGCCGCCAGCGCCGCCAACGCGTCGACGCTCTCATGCAGGGCATCGACAGCCTTGGGGTCGGCGTGCAGCGCGTAGTCCTGCTCGATCAAGCGCACCTTGAACAGGCCGCTGTTGAGCGAAGACATTGCCTTGAGGCCTTCGAAACGCTGGCCAACGGTTTGCAGGGACCACACACCGATGGCCGCCACCAAAGCTGTCAGCAGCAGGACAAGAAGGAAGCCCAAGCCCAGTTTTTTCGCCATACCGAGGTTGGCGAAACGTCGTTGCACGGCCGAAATCATTGCACTTGAATCCTCTTGCAATGGCAGATGCCATAAGCCCGGTTTACAAGAAGCGAGATTCGCAACCCCAAGGCATTGAGCACAAGCTGTTGGCGCCGGAATAATGGCAAAAAGCTACACGCTCGTCGTTTTCAGAATGGTCGAGGTCGATCTGGTAGGGCCCAAGGCGCGGAATAACGCAAGTGCCCGTTGATCATCAGCATAGGCCACATTGATGCGCAGCCACTCACTGGATTCACCCGTCGGGTTGAACAGCGCCCCCGGTGACAACAAGACGCCGAACTTGCGCGCATATGCCTGCAGCCGCGAACGATCCGCCACGGCAGGCCGCGCCCACAGGAACATCCCGCCGGCAGGCACGGCAAAGACCTGCCATTCCTCATCCTCCAGTACCTGCAAGGTGGCGGTCATCTGCGTGCCCAGGCGTTTGCGCAGGCGCTGCACCCACTTGCGGTAGGTACCATTGGCCAGCAACGTGGCCACCACCGCCTCGGCAAAGCGCGAAGTACCGATGCCGGTCAGGGTCTTGAGGTGAGCCAAGCGGGCAATGAGCGCAGTGCTGGCGCTGAGGTAGCCCACCCGCAAGGCGCTACTGAGGGTCTTGGAAAAACTCGAGACATAGATGACCCGGTCATCATGGGGCAGCGCCGACAGTCGCGTGCAGCTGGCGTGTTGCAGGTCGCCGTAGACATCCTCTTCGATGATCAGGAAATCCTCACGGCGTGCCAGCTCGATCAAACGCTCGGCGACCGCGCGGCACAGGCTGGTGCCGGTGGGGTTGTGATAGAGGCTGTTGATGAACAGGCACGTGGGGTGATGCCGTTGCAGCAGCGCCTCCAGCGCCGGGATGTCCGGGCCGCCACGGGTCCGAGGCACTTCCAGCAACGTGACGCCATGATGCGCCAATTGGCGATAGAGGTTGCCATAGCCTGGGGTCTCGACCACGACGGTGTCGCCCGCCTTGAGCAAGGTGCGTATCAACAGGTCCTGGGCATGGCTGGCGCCCTGGGTGGTGAGAATGCGATCGAGGCTGGTGGCCACGCGGATCTGGGTCAGGCGCTTGAGCAACTGCTCGCGCAACGCCGGCAACCCCAGCGGCGTACTGTAGTTGAACAAACCGCCGGTATCGGTGCGACAGATTTCGCGAATCGCATAGCTGATGTCATCACTTTCGCGCCAGGCGTCCGGCAACCAGCCACACCCCAGTTTCAGTTCACCCAATGGGCTATCGTGTATGGACCGGACACATGGTGGACACATGTGCGGGGACATGGTTGACACATTATGGACCATAGTCAGGTTTGCTCACGTCGATCGTTCGTAGGAAGTGATGGCAGAAAAACACGTCAAACAGTCCATCACCTTCAGTGTTGGGCCGTATTGCGATGTGATGCCCAGCCAAACCTTTGGCGATGCTGAAGTAGCGTTTCTGAAAACGAAAACGGCTGTGATAAGCCTTGGCTAATACGTCGTCCGGTCCGTACTCAAAGGTTGGTAACTGTTGCGGATAAGCCCATGGGCTGGCTCTATACCGGTCCATAGGCACCTTGTAGTCCAGCGCCTGATGGGGCCGTTGCAGGTTATAAACATCACGCCACCGATCAAATGCTGCTTGAGCTTCCTTGAGCGTGGAAAACTGACGCCCTTCAAGTACTTCGGCCTTGAGTGAGCGATGGAAACGCTCAATCTTTCCATTGGTTTGTGGGTGGTAAGGGCGGCTGAAACTGATCCGAATACCCAGACGAATCAACCAGATACTCAGCTCTGTGATTTCACCAGGGTTACGTGGAGAGCCCCAAGGCGGTCCGTTATCAACGTTGATGCGAGCCGGTAATCCGAAGCGCTGGAATACCTCGGTCAACCTTTCTTTCACCGTGGCTCCACGCTCGTTATCACAAGCTTGAATAGCCAAACTGAAACGTGAATGGTCGTCCAGTAAAGTCAGGGGATGGCATCTGCCTTCTTGCGTCGGGAAATGCCCTTTGAAATCCATCTGCCAAAGATTGTTGGGCGCCTCGTGTTCAAACCTCAGCTTTGCCTCTTGCTCCTTCGTAGTCGGCTGAATCAGCCCGTGCCGGTGCAGGACATTGGTAACGGTGCTGGGAGCAATCTGCTTTTTCAAGAGGCTGCTGATCGTGCGCCCACCCCATGCTGGATGGTCTTGTCTGAGCGCTATGACCTGCGCTTCCAGGGCCGGCGTGGTCAGCTTGGGGCTGGTAGCCGGTTTTCGGGATTTATCTTGCAGCCCTGAATGGCCGAGCGTCGCGTAGCGGTTAAGCCACTTGTAAGCCGTCTGCGGACTGATACCGAACCGTCGGCATAGTTCTCGTTTGTTGCTGCCGGGTTGCCCTGCTAAGGCAACAAACTCTTCTTTCAGGCTCATGGCATCTCTCGTGTCCCAGGGCATGATGGCTTTCCGGCGAAATTGGCTCGCCGAAAAGTGTCCACCATGTCCCCGCACACCCGTCAACCATGTGTCCGGTCCATACAGCTATCGGTAAAGTCCCCCCATTCCCGTTCCGCGCCTTCATACCAGTGGTATTCCTGGACGGTAGGAGGACGCGCGACCACGAACCCCGCCCCCTGTTTCGAGGCCAGCACCCCTTGGGCCACCATGCGTTCGAATGCCTCGATGACACTGGACTGGCTGAGCAAGTTGTCGAGAGCCAACTGGCGGATGGACGGCAAGCGGGTACCGGGGCTGACCCCGCTCTTGCGAATCCATTCCGCCACCGCACTGACGATTTGCTGCACCACCGGTACAAGGGCTTGTCGATCGATCCCTAAATCCATGAGCCACTCACTTCAACTGTCTGTTATTCAACCTCAAACAGTTAAGCACAGAAGCCCAGCCAAACTGGCCGACAACCTTTATTAAAGTATTGATTTTATTAGCTTATTTACCTGGTGATACACATTCACCCGCGGCGCTTTGCCAGCTCTGGAAACGCCCCACAGCGCCTCATGCCTTTTCGAATGGCGCGCTGCACGGAGTCCTAGATTGCCGTCGCGCCACCGTCCACCGCGAGCGCATGGCCAGTTGTGAAGGCGGCCCCATCACTGCACAGGTACAACACGGCGCTGGCGATTTCCTCGACCTTGCCGATGCGCCCTACCGGATGCATGGCCGCTGCAAATTCGGCTTTGCGCGGGTCGGCTTCATAGGCACGGCGGAACATATCGGTATCAATCACCGCCGGGCATACCGCGTTGACACGAATTTTCTTTTTCGCATATTCGATGGCCGCCGACTTCGTCAGGCCGATCACCGCATGCTTGGAGGCAGCGTAGATGCTCATCTTCGGCGCCGCGCCCAACCCCGCCACCGATGCGGTATTGACGATCGCACCGCCGCCCTGGGCCAGCAGCAACGGCAGTTGGTACTTCATGCACAGCCAAACCCCTTTCACGTTGACGCCCATGATGGCGTCGAACTCATCCAGGCTGCCGTCGGCCAGCTTGCCCTTCTCGATCTCGATGCCCGCATTGTTGAAGGCATAGTCCAGGCGGCCATACACGGCGACGGTCTGCGCCATCAGTTGCTGCACATCCGCTTCAAGCGTGACGTTGCAACGCACAAACAGCGCTTCACCACCGGCCTGCCGGATCAGCTCGACGGTGCCCTCGCCCCCTGCCACATCCAAGTCGGCTACCACGACCTTCAAGCCTTCACCTGCGAATGCCAGGGCGGTCGCGCGGCCGATACCGGCGGCGGCGCCAGTGACCAGGGCGACCTGGCCGGAAAACGTCATGCTCATGGAGGATGTCCTTTAGGAAAAGTTACCGTGGGACGAGTCTAGCCAACAGCCAGACAGGCGCGTCAGCACTATCAGAAGGCCGGTTGAGGCTGTATGCGTCGCAGTGATAAGGCGTCGTGGTGCACTATCATCACGGCCTATCGGCGGGCATTCGCCCGCCTCGGACAACCTTGCTTCCAGGCCATCTTGGGTCTATCACTCAGGTTCATTTCTAAAGAGTCCTTGCCATGACCGCCCAGACCAACCGCCAGTTCCTGCTTGCCAAACGCCCGGTCGGCGCAGCCACGCGGGAAACCTTCACCTACCAGGAAGTGCCCGTGGGCACGCCCCAGGAAGGGCAGGTGCTGGTGCACAACGAATACCTGTCCCTCGACCCGGCCATGCGCGGCTGGATGAATGAGGGCAAATCCTACATTCCCCCCGTCGGTATCGGCGAAGTCATGCGTGCGCTGGGCGTGGGCAAGGTGATTGCCTCGAACAACCCGAACTTTGCAGTGGGGGACTACGTAAACGGTGCCCTGGGCGTGCAGGATTACTTTCTGGGCGAGCCGCGTGGTTTCTATAAGGTCGACCCGCAACTCGCGCCCCTGCCCCGCTACCTCTCGGCACTGGGCATGACCGGCATGACCGCCTACTTTGCCCTGCTGGACACCGGCGCGCCCAAGGCTGGCGAAACGGTGGTGATCTCCGGCGCGGCCGGCGCGGTCGGCAGCATTGCCGGGCAGATCGCCAAGATCAAAGGCTGTCGCGTGGTAGGCATTGCCGGCGGTGCCGACAAGTGCAAGTTCCTGGTGGATGAGCTGGGCTTCGACGCCGCCATCGACTACAAAAACGAAGACGTGCCCGCCGCTCTCAAGCGCGAGTGCCCCAAAGGCGTGGATGTGTATTTCGATAACGTCGGCGGCGATATTCTCGACGCCGTGCTCAGCCGCCTGGCACTCAAAGCCCGTGTGGTGATTTGCGGCGCCATCAGCCAGTACAACAATAAGGAGGCCGTGAAAGGTCCGGCCAATTATCTGTCATTGCTGGTCAATCGCGCGCGTATGGAAGGCTTCGTGGTGATGGACCATGCGGCGAACTTTGCGGCGGCCGGGCAGGAAATGGCCAGCTGGATGGCCCAGGGCAAGCTCAAGAGCAAGGAAGATATCGTGGAGGGGCTGGAGACATTCCCGGAGACGCTGATGAAGCTGTTCAACGGGGAAAACTTTGGCAAGTTGGTGCTCAAGGTCGACTGATCGACAACCGCTGTAAATATGGGAAGGGCTTGCCCCCTCCCATATTTTTGATCGGTGACTGATCAGGCGATCTCGGCCACTACCGCCGCCAACGCTTTGGCCGGATCGGCTGCCTGGCTGATCGGACGGCCGATCACCAGGTAATCAGAGCCTGCATCCAGTGCCTGACGCGGCGTCAGGATACGACGCTGGTCATCCTGGGCACTGCCCGCCGGGCGAATGCCCGGGGTCACCAGTTGCAGCGACGGGTGAGCGGTCTTCAGGGCCCGGGCTTCCAGCGCCGAGCAAACCAGGCCATCCAGGCCGGCTTTGTCGGCCAGGGCGGCCAGGCGCAGCACTTGTTCCTGAGGCTCGATGTCCAGGCCGATGCCGGCCAGGTCTTCACGCTCCATGCTGGTCAGCACGGTGACACCGATCAGCAAGGGTTTGGGGCCGCTGCGCTGTTCCAGCACTTCGCGGCAGGCTGTCATCATGCGCAGGCCGCCGGAGCAGTGCACGTTGACCATCCACACGCCCATTTCAGCCGCAGCCTTGACCGCCATCGCAGTGGTGTTGGGGATGTCGTGGAATTTCAGGTCAAGGAACACTTCGAAGCCTTTGTCACGCAGGGTGCCGACAATTTCCGCGGCGCAACTGGTGAAGAGTTCCTTGCCGACTTTGACCCGGCAAAGCTTCGGGTCCAACTGATCAGCCAGCTTCAGTGCGGCGTCACGGGTGGGGTAATCCAGGGCGACGATGATAGGAGTCTGGCAGACGGACATTGGAATAGGCTCTCAGGCAAGTCGAAATCGGCGCGGATTGTAGCGCAAGCGGCGCCGTTGCGGGATCCGATGATCGGTAAATACTGACCAGGCGCCGTCGGACAGGCCTTTTCGGCGAATTATTTCAAAGCCGATACATTCACGACATGCCCTCAACACGCCCCAAGGCTAGGCTCGCCCGCACGACCCACCGTGCAGCACTTCCAGCCATGGGGCTGGGCGCCTATGCTGACCGCTACAACCAGGCAGATGATCGCACTATGCATACCCCTTCGGCTTCTGTGAATGACGAGCAAAAAAGCGCGGTGATCGCCGATGAAAAGCGCTGGAATACCCGAGCGCTGATCGTAGACGACGATGTGCCGATCCGAGAACTGCTGATCGACTACCTGGCGCGTTTCAATATTCTCGCCAGCGGCGTGACCGACGGCGCCGCGATGCGCGTGGCCATGCAAGCGGAAACGTTCGACGTGGTGGTGCTCGACCTGATGCTGCCGGGCGAAGACGGCCTGTCGCTGTGCCGCTGGCTGCGCGCCGAATCGGATATCCCGATCCTGATGCTTACCGCCCGCTGCGAACCCACTGACCGCATCATCGGCCTGGAGCTGGGCGCCGACGACTATATGTCCAAGCCCTTCGAACCCCGTGAGCTGGTCGCGCGTATCCAGACCATCCTGCGCCGGGTACGCGATGACCGCACTGAGCAGCGCGCCAACATCCGCTTCGACAGTTGGCGCCTGAACAGTGTGCTGCGCCAACTGGTGGCCGACGATGGCCTGGTGGTACCGCTGTCCAACGCCGAATTCCGCCTGCTGTGGGTATTTATCGAGCGGCCGCGTCGGGTGCTCAGCCGCGAACAATTGCTGGATGCCGCCCGTGGGCGCTCTATCGAGGCGTTTGATCGCAGCATCGACTTGCTGGTTTCACGCCTGCGCCAGAAGCTGGGCGATGACCCGAAGGCACCGCAATTGATCAAGACCGTGCGTGGTGAAGGCTACCTGTTCGACGCGCGGGATATCGGCTGATGCGCAACACCTTCAACACGCTGTTCGGCAGGCTGTTCGGCGTGTTGCTGATTGCGATTGTGCTGGCCCATGGCCTGGCGTTCTTTTGGTTTCACCACTACGGCCCGCCGCCGCCACCGCCTGCAGAAACCTTCGTGCAGCAGCCCGATGGCACGATGAAGCCCCTGCACAAGCATCGTCGCCCGTGGTTTGGTGGCCCGGTGGTACCGCTGACGTTTCAGTTCATCTCGTTGATCATCGCGGCCTGGTACGGCGCCAAACTGTTGAGCCGACCGATCCAGCGCCTGAGTGCGGCGGCCGAACGCTTGAGCCTCGACCTCGACAGCCCGCCCCTCGACGAATCCGGCCCCAGGGAAGCCCGACAGGCGGCATCGACCTTCAACCTGATGCAAAAGCGCATTCGCGAGCAGGTCAGCCAGCGTGCACGCATGCTCGGCGCGGTCTCCCATGACTTGCGCACCCCGCTGTCACGCCTCAAGCTGCGCCTGGAGCAGATCGAAGACACCAAGCTGCAAGGCCAGATGCGCCAGGACCTGGACGACATGATCGGCATGCTCGACGCTACCCTGAGCTACCTGCATGAACAGCGCACCAGCGAAACCCGACATTGGCTCGACGTCCAGGCACTGGTGGAGTCCCTCAGCGAGAACGCCCAGGACCAAGGTTCCGATGTGCAGTTTGCCGGCACCTGCGCGCCTTTGCAGGTGCAGCCCATGGCGCTGCGCTCCTGCCTGAACAACCTGATCGACAACGCCCTGCGCTACGCTGGCACGGCGCGTGTGGAACTGCAGGATAGCCGCGAGGCCCTGATTATCCGTGTGATCGACCACGGGCCGGGGATTGCGGCGGATAAACGCGAAGCGGTGTTCGAACCGTTCTATCGGCTGGAAGGCTCACGCAACCGCAACTCCGGCGGCGTCGGCCTGGGGATGACAATCGCCAAGGACGCGGTGGAGCGCCTCGGCGGCCGCCTGAACCTGGAAGACACTCCGGGCGGCGGCCTCACCGCCGTCATGTGGCTCCCCCGCCGCTAGGGGGAGTTGAAGCCGTAGCGACTGCAAGCCTCTACAGCGTTTTGTCATCACGCCGCCCCTGGGCCTGGGTCGCGCTCCAATCCATCAAGAGGCTGTACGCCACCGCCAACAGGGTCGGGCCGATAAACAGGCCGATAAAGCCAAAGGCGATCAACCCGCCGAACACCCCAAGCAGCACGATAACCAGCGGCAGGTTGCCTCCACGGCTAATCAGGTACGGTTTGAGCACGTTGTCCACGCCGCTGATGATGAACGTGCCCCACACGCCGAGGAACACCGCATACGTGTAATCGCCCTTCCACGCCAGCCAGGCCGTGGCCGGAATCCACACCAGCGGTGGCCCCATGGGGATCAGGCTGAGCAGGAAGGTGACAATACCCAATACCAGTGCGCCCGGCACACCGGCGATCAGGAAGCCGATCAGCGCCAGCAACGCCTGGGCGGCGGCGGTACCGATTACGCCGTTGACCACGCGCTGCACGGTGCCAGCCACCAACTCGATGTAATAACCGGCACGGTCACCAATCAGGCGCTCCAGCAAGCGGTGCACGAACATCGCCAGGCGCGGCCCATCACGATAGAAAAAGAACACGAACACCAGGCTCAGGGTCAGCTCCAGAATGCCGCCGCCGATCTGCGCACTGCGCGCCAGCAGCCAATTCCCGACCTGCCCCAGGTACGGCTTGAGGCTGACCATCAGCGCCGCGCCCTGCTGGTCAATGCTGTCCCACATCGCCACCAACCGCTCGCCGACAAACGGGATCGAACCCAGCCAGGTTGGCGCCGCGGGCAAACCGTCGACCTGAATATCCTTGATCAGCGCCACCGCATCACGTACATGGTCCGCCAGGTTGAACCCGAGCCACACCAATGGCACCGCCACCAGCAGCATCCAGCCCAGGGTCAGGATGCCGGCGGCCAGGGATTCACGACCGCCGAGCCAACGGGTGAGCAGACGCATCAGCGGCCAACTGGCAAACGCCAGCACCGCGCCCCAGAACAGCGCCGACCAGAACGGCGCCATCACCCAGAAGCTGGCACCGAACAGCACCAGCAGCAGGATTTGCACCAGCAGGCGATCGTTATTGAGCATGGGGTATCTCTAGCAAAAGGCTGTAGGAGGAGAGCTTAGGCGAACGGCACGGGTCCGTTCGCCCTGTTACGGTCAGCGTATCAGATGCAGGTGCAGACCCTTGGCTTGATCCGTGCCGGTCTCCAGCCGCGTAGCCCGCACACCGCTGTCAACCAGGGCCTGGCGCCACGCTTCGGCAGTAGGGCCGGTCAAACTGACACGCAAGGTAGTGTCGAGGTTCAACCCGCGGGATATCAAGGTCAACCAGGTGGCGTCAGGGTCTGTGCCCAAGGTCGGGAAGTCCAGTTCGCCGGTGCTTTTCAGCTCTCGCAACAGCGTGGCGGAGGTTGGCAGCAGCTCGCCGAGCGGTGCGCCGGCGTCTATTTGCTCGACATGCAGATAAGCCCGGCGATTGCCCCGGGTGATGCCGTACAGCGCCACGAGGGAGTTTTCCTGCGGGGCGGCCAGGCGCAAGAGCAGGTACTCCTGCTGGCCGTCGGCGCCGACCAGCTTGGCATTGCCGAACACTTCATTGGCCCACAGGCTGCTTTCGCCGCAATCGCGGGCCTGACACCAGAACAGCAGTTGCGCGCCCTTGGCCTGCAAGGCTTCGCGCGTGGCAGTGAAAGCGGCGCTGGAGGTGTGTTCGGCGGGCAGTTCATAGGTGATCGCCGTGGTTCGCCCGCGGGCAGTGGCCTGGCCTTCGTAGCGCAGTTGGCCGCTGATCTTGCGGATCGCGCCCATGGGGTAGATGCGTTCCTTTTCTTCAGCGGGGCGGTAATCGACGATTTGCGCATCAACCTGGCGGGACACGGCAGGTAAATCCTGGCTTCCCGGCACATCGGCGGCGAACACCAAGGGGCTGAAACAGCACAGGCCGAGGGCACGGATACATCCTTTACGCAGGCTCATCGGATCGGCAAGCCCTGGCCATCGGAGGTCACAGCAGTTTCAAGATCGGTGTTGAGATCGTACATGGTTGACTCCCTTTCAATCCGCCCAGCCTCGGCAGTTGCCCGCGCCAAGTCAAGGCGCGTGGAAGAACCGATTGAAACAGTCTGCAACAAGGACCGCGCCCGGCTCATCATTCAGGTGTAAATGATGGCCTCCCGGCAGCGTTGTGACCGTAAAGGGTAGTTGAGAAAGCAATTCGGAATGTTTCGCCAGCATGCCGTCAGCCGCGACCACCAATTGCGTAGGGCAACTCACTCTGCGCACGAACGCCATCGCCTGCTCATCAGTCAGACGCATCGGCGACGCCAGGGTCAGGCGGCTGTCGGTACGCCACGTGTAACCGCCCGGCACCGGCATCAAACCGCGCTGGGCCAGCAGTTCCGCGGCTTCGCGGCTGACAGCCACCACCCCTTTCATGCGCGCCTCGACCGCACGCTCCAGGGTGCTGTAGACCGGTTTGCGCTTGTCCCGCAGGTTCAGTTGCGCCTGCAACGCCATGCCCAGGCGCTCAGCGGCATTCTCGCCACTGGCGGTCGGCGGGATCACGCCGTCGATCAACCCCAGGTGCGTCACGCGCTCCGGCAAGGCGCCGGCCAGTGCCAACGAGACGATGGCGCCTAGGGAGTGGCCAAGTAATGCAAAACGTTTCCAGCCCAGTTGCTCGGCGACTTGCAGCACATCAAAGACATAATCCCACAAGGCATAACCGGCTCCGACAGGGCGATGCGCCGAATGCCCGTGCCCGGCCATGTCCAGTGCGACGATGCGCAAGCCCTGCAGCTTCGGCGCCAACCGCGCAAAGCTGTTGGCATTATCCAGCCAGCCATGCAGGGCGATCACCGGCACGCCATCCTCGGGGCCGAACAGGTGCGCCGCCAATTCGATATGCGGCAAGCTCAGGCGAACCTCTTCGACCGGCGTACTCATGCGCAACTGCGCTCGCGGGTCTGCCAACGAGTGAACAGGTTCTTGATCAAGGTTGCAGTGTCCTGGGGGCGTTCAAGGGGAAACATGTGGCCGCCCGGCATGGTGAGCATTTCGCCCATGGGCAAGCGGTCGACGCCGCTGGCATGGTGACGCATCACCACCCGGCTCTGGCGACCGCGCACCACTGCCAAGGGCACTTTCAACTGGCGCACCTGACCTGGGCTGGTGTGGGGCACGCCTCGGTAGATGCTGATTTCGGTAGCGGGGTCAAAGCGCAGGCGCAGGCGATCACCCACCTGGTGCAGGCCGTGTTGCAGATAGGCGTCGAAGCATTCCGGGTCGAAGCCGCGAAACAGGGTCTTGCCCGCGAAATAACTGCGCGCGGCCTCCAGGTCTGTGAACTCTTCGCGACGCCCCAGGGTGCGCCCGGCCGGCGTGAGGCGATCGATAAAGCCAAAGCGCTTGGCGGCACGGATCACCCAACGGTCCGCGCGGGTCAGCACTGGCGAATCGAGCATCACCACGCCGCGATACAGCTGCGGGCAGCGCATGGCCGCATGCAAATGCAGTACACCGCCCAGGGAATGGCCTACCCCCCACACCGGTTCTGGCTGTTGCTCCAGATGGTGGATCAGTTCGTCCACCAGGTTCTGCCAGTTATCGTCCACTGGGAACCTGGGGTCGTGGCCGTGCTGCGGCAGATGGGCCACGGCATATTCCGGCGCCAGGGCGGCAAACAGCTTGCCGTAGGTAGCGGAAGGAAAGCCATTGGCGTGGGCAAAAAACACAGGCTGCGACATACCGGTTCCATCGACAAAAAACAGACACTGATTGTCCCACGCCTGGCTCGGACAGCAATGACCGTAACCGCCAGGAATGATGACACTCACGCCACGCCTATCGCGCCGGCGGGGTCTCGCCCAGGGGCACCACGGCCATGGTCAGGCGCGAGACACAACTGGTCTTGCCTTCATCGTTGGTCAGGCGGATGTCCCACACCTGCGTGGTGCGGCCGATATGAATCGCCTTGGCCACCGCCGTCACCCGCCCGCTGCGCACCCCGCGCAGGTGGTTGGCGTTGACCTCCAGGCCCACGCAATAGAACTTGCTGGCATCGATGCACAGGTAGGCGGCCATGGAGCCGACACTTTCGGCCAGCACCACCGACGCCCCGCCGTGCAGCAGGCCGTAAGGCTGGTGGGTGCGATGGTCAACCACCATGCTGGCGGTCAGGGACTCGTCGTCGAAACTTTCGAAACGAATATCCAGCAACTCACCAATGGTGTTTTTCTGGCTCGCGTTGAGTTGCTCGATATTGGGTTGGGTGCGCCACAGGCTCATACCGTTGTCCTTGTTGGTTTTATGATGGCCCTAATCCTGCCACAGAATCACTTCGGTGCGCTCGCTCCACACCTGAAACTGTGGACCGTAAGTCGATTCAATCACGTTGCGCTTGATCTTCAGGGTCGGCGTCAGAAAGCCGTTTTCTACCGCCCAGGTGTCTTTTACCACCACCAGTTGCCGCAAACGCTCATGTTTGTCCAAGGCCGCGTTGACCTGCTCCAGCCAACGCTCGAGGCTGTCCTGCAAGGCATGGCGCGCCTCGGGCTGGCCCACCGTTGACAGCACGCACAGGCCCATGGGCGCGGTAAGGCCGTCACCGACCACACATACCTGTTCGATGCGCGCATGTTCGGCCAGGCGGTTTTCAATCGGTGCCGGGGCCACGTATTTGCCTTTGCTGGTCTTGAAGATTTCCTTGAGCCGTCCGGTCAGGCGCAGGCGGCCGTCGGCATCCTGCTCCCCCTTGTCGCCAGTGCGCAGGAAGCCATCTTCGGTCAGCACTTCAGCCGTTCTTTGCGCGTCCTTGAAGTAGCCCAGCATGGTCGCGCCACTACGCACCTGCACTTCACCGGCCTGGTCAATGCGCACTTCAACGCCGGGGCACGGCAGGCCGATCCAGCCGATCTTCTGCTGGCCAGGGCGGCACACATGGGAGTAGCCACAGTTCTCGGTCATGCCATACACCTCCAGCACATCCAGGCCCAGGCGCTGATACCAGCGCAGCAGGGCCTCAGGCACCGGCGCCGCGCCGGAGAGTGCAATGCGCAGCGCGTCGAGCCCCAGGCCGGCGAGGACTTTATGGCCCACGCGCTTACCGATAAATGGCAGGCGCAACAACCTGTCCAGGCGCTTTCCCGGGATCCTGGCATAGACGCCCATCTGGAATTTGGTCCAGATACGCGGTACGCCAAACAACGCCGTGGGCCGCGCCCGACGCAGATCCGTCAGAAAAGTATCGAGGCTTTCAGCGAAATAAACGGTTTGCCCGGTATAGATAGAAGCCATTTCCACAAACATCCGCTCCGCCACATGGCACAGCGGCAGGTAGGACAACAGCCGGTCGCCCTCCCCCAGGCCAAACAACTCAGTGCCGTGCGTAGCGGCAAAGCCCAGGGCGCCGAAGCTGTGCATCACGCCTTTGGGCAGGCCGGTGGTGCCGGAGGTATAAATGATGGTGGCGAGGGCCGAGGCCGGCGGTAGCGGGTCATCCTGGATCGGTGAACAGCCTTGCAGGTCGGCCCAGCGGTAATCAAAGTCGCCGGCCGGGCAAAGCGGCAGGCTGATGGTGGGCACGCCGGCAGGCACGCCGGGGGCCATGGTCGGCCAGTCATCGAGCTTGCCGATGAATACCAGCACGGCCTCGGAATGCTGCAGCACATGGGTAACGGAATCGGCGGTGAGGTTGGGATAGAGCGGCACCGAGACATGCCCGGCCATCCATATCGCGAGGTCAGCGATGATCCAGTGCGCGCAGTTTTTCGAGATCAGAGCGATGTGCGAGCCCTGGGGCAGCTCCCTGGCGCGCAGCCAATGCGCGGCGCAGCGTGCCTGGTGGCCGACATCGCCCCAGGTGAGGGTCTGTACCGCGCCCCCCCCGATGGGCTGGACAAGAAAAGGTTGGCGCGGGTGCCGCGCTTCACGTTCGTAGAAGACTTGCAACGGCAAACGAAAAGCGACAGGCATGGGACGCGCTCCTTTGTGATCCGGCGATAGCCAACCAAGCACTTGCTTGGTTGACTATATAGCACACACAAAGCCGCGAGAAAGCCTACGGATTCTTCACACTGACCAGGCTCATCAGCCCCGCCAACGGGAAGTCGCCCTCTAGCTCCGCCAGGCTGGCGGTGTGCATGGGCTGCGGCTGACGCTGATGACCATGCTGCAGAAAGCTGATCAAGCTGCCGACCAGGGGCTGATGGCTGACCAGCAGCACATTGTCATCGCTGTCGAGCTTGTTCAGAACCTCCAGCGGATTGCCCTCCGGCGTGAGCCAAGGCACCGTGCGGATGTCCGCTTCAAAACCCAACGCCTGCCGCACCAACTGTGCAGTTTGCTGCGCCCGCACGTACGGGCTGGCAATGATCGCGTCCACAGGCTGGCCGATCAGGTGCGCCGCACTGCGCAACACCTCGGCACGGCCATGCTCGGTGAGTTCGCGCTCGGCATCGGTACGGGCATGGCCCTCGGCCTCACCGTGACGCAACACCCACAACTTCATAGCTTCGGCTCCTCGTCGCGCACCGGGTGCGGTGCCGGCGGCACGCTGTGGGCGGCTTCACCTTCCGGCGCGCGCGGGGTTGGCCAATCGGCGAACGGCCATGGCTTTTGTTCGGTGTGGAAACTACCAAAGCGGCCGATCTGCGCGAGAAACTGGCTGAGGCTATCGCCAAAGTTCATCAGGCCCAGGTTCGGTGCGCCGTAGACCAGGCGGTAAACCAACTGCACCACCACCAGCGCGCCGAGCAGGAACTGCGCCACTTGCCACACCAGGGCAAACACCAGCATCCACAGGATGCGCAAGGCAATGGATTCGTACTTGGGAGCTGCTTTCGGATCGTTCATGACGCGTTCCTCAGTTGAAACCACTGGTGGAAATAAAGTCGACATCGGTTTTCGGCTCGGCGCGCATCAGCAACTCGATGACCTGGTTCAAGGTGCGCCCCTCAAACAGGATCGCATGCAAGCCGGCCACCAGCGGCATATACACCCCGACTTCCTGGGCCTTGGCCTTCAGCACCTTGAGGGTATTGACCCCTTCGGCCACTTCACCCAGGCGTGTGACGGCGTCTTCCAGGCTCAAACCCTGGCCGAGCGCAAAGCCAACCTGGTAGTTACGGCTCTTGGGCGACGAACAGGTGACGATCAAGTCGCCCACGCCCGCCAGGCCCAGGAAGGTCATCGGATTGGCCCCCTGGTTCACTGCAAAACGGGTCATTTCCGCCAGGGCGCGAGTGATCAGCATGCTCTTGGTGTTTTCCCCCATGCCCAGGGCCACCGCCATGCCGGCGATGATGGCGTAGACGTTTTTCAGCGCACCGCCCAGTTCGACACCGAAGCGGTCGCCACTGGCATAGACCCGGAAGGTCCGGCCATGCAGTACCGCCTGGACACGCTCGCAGAGCGCTTCGTCTTCACTGGCGATCACCGTGGCGGTCAGCGCGTGCTCCGCCACTTCCCGCGCCAGGTTCGGCCCGGACAACACGCCAATGCGCGCCTGCGGAGCGATCTCCTCGAGAATTTCGCTCATCAGCTTGAAGGTGTGCGCTTCGATGCCCTTGGTCAGGCTGACCAGCAGCTTGCCCGCCAGGCGCTCGGCATGCGGCGCCAGCACCGAACGCAAGGCGCTGGAAGGCAGCGCGACGAAGCACAGCTCGCACGCCTCCAGCGTGGCCTGCAAGTCGGTCACCGGCTCGACCGCCGGATGAATCTTGATGCCTTTGAGGTAACGGGGGTTTTCCCGATGCACGCGAATGGCCTCGGCCTGCTCGGGATCACGCATCCACTGACGCACCGGGTGACCGTTCTCAGCCAGCAGGTTAGCCACGGCGGTACCAAAACTTCCGCCTCCCAGGACCGCAATAGGGCGCTGTTCAGTCATATGCAATCCGTTAATCCATACCAGTGGCGATGGCGGCATTATACGGGCCGACCCGCTTGCGGCCAGCCCCCGTGTCAATTCGCACGCCTGTCGGAAAATGCCATGCCTGTGTGAAGTAATTGCAAGGGTGGCGACTGGCAAATGGCCCCGCCTCAGTTAACATGGGCGGCTATCCGTAATTATCAAGGCCGTGCCGTGTATTTGGGCCCTCCTCCCCGTTCATCCCTGTGGTGGTTGCTGCTGTTCAGCGGCGCTGTGTGTGCCGACGACCTGTTCCTCGACAGCCAGCCGCTGCCCCAGGTCCTCACCGCCACGCGCCTCAAGCAATCGGCCGCCGCCGTGCCCGGCAGCATGACCGTGATCGACAGCGAGCTGATCAAGGCCAGTGGTGCGCGAGACATCGCCGAGCTGCTGCGGCTGGTGCCGGGGATGATGGTGGGCTACACCACCGGTAACCAGGCGGCAGTGAACTACCACGGCACCAGCGCCAGCGATGCGCGACGCATGCAAGTGCTGATCGACGGACGCTCGGTGTACCGCGCGGGCCTGGCAACCGTGGACTGGAGCGATATCCCGGTGGCCATGGAGGATATCGAGCGCATCGAAGTGTTCCGTGGGCCCAATACGGTCAGTTACGGCGCCAACGCGTTGATGGCCGTGGTCAATATCCTCACGCGCGCGCCGGCCAATAGCCATGGCACGCGGGTGAAAGTGGTTCGTGGCGAACGGGGGATCAACGATTTCTATGCCAGTCAGGGCGTGGGCTGGGAAACCGGTGACTTGCGCCTGTCCATGTCCGGGCAGCAGGACGATGGCTTCGACAGCGATGCCGTGGGCGCCGACCGCCGTGACGGTCGGCGTCTTAACCGCTTCAGCCTGGCAGTCAGCCAGACGTTGAACGCGCAACAGAGTATCGACTGGCAACTGAACGCCAAGGAAGGGACCAACCAGCGTCCCTATACCTACACACCTGTATTTGCCGGGATTACCGAAGGCGGTGACAACTCCGACGTCACTGCCAAGGACTATGCCGGCTCGCTGCGCTGGAACTTCGATTTCAACCCCGAGCACAGCCTGTACATCCAGGGCTCAGCGCAACAATGGGACCGCCGGCAGGTCTGGAAAGCCTGTGACGCCAAGGTGTCGTTCAGCCCGGAGCTGACCCGCCTGTGGCAACTGAACCCCAACTACGCCGAACAGTTGGCCCGGCACATGGACACCTACAGCCAGGGCACCGCCCCGCCCGGTGGCGCCGCCGAGCAAGCCTTGGCCAACGAAGTGCTGGACCAGTGGCGCAACGGCGCCAACCAGAGCGTATGCGGCAATATCGACCAGAGCACTCGCGAAAGCCGCTACGACCTGGAGGTCCAGGACACCCTGAGCCTCTCCGACAGCCTGCGCCTGGTCAGCGGCATGAACTATCGCTACGACCGCGCCGACTCCGACACCTATTTCAATGGCACCCTGGACGACACCACCTGGCGCCTGTTCGGCCAACTGGAATGGCGCGCCAGCGAACACTGGTTGCTGCAAGGCGGTGCCATGTATGAAGACACCCACCTGAGCGGCAACTCGCTGACGCCGCGGGTGGCGGTCAACTACCTGATCAACCCGCGCCACGGCCTGCGCGCGGTGTACTCCGAAGCCATCCGTTCCCCGGACATGTTCGAGAACAACGTCAACTGGAGCTACCGCGTCACCAACCTCAGCTCCCCGACCTACGGGCAGAATTCCGGGCAATACTTTGTAGTGACACGCGGCCCCGGAAACCTCGATAAAGAGCTGATGAAATCACGGGAACTGGGCTATAACGGCTTTTTTGCCGACCTCGGACTGAACATGGACGTGAAACTGTTCTACGACGAAATCACCGACATGATCAGCTCGCCGTTGCGCAATAACCAATACATTGCCAGCAACGCCAACAGTTCGCGGTTTACCGGCGCCGAATCACAGTTCGACTGGCGCATGAGCAACGCCGACCGCCTGCGGCTCACCTACGCTTACGTCGACGCCACCACCAGCAACCCGCGGGACAAGGCACAGACCGCGCGCAACAGCGGCTCGGCGGGCTGGCTGCGCGAATGGGGGCAAGGCTGGTCCAGCGCGCTGTTCTACTATGGCGACGACGCACTCAACCAATATCGCTTCGAACGGGTCGACCTGCGGGTGGCCAAGCGCCTTGCCCTGGGCAAAGCCAACGTGGAGCTGGCCGGCATGTTGCAAACACGCCTCGACAACCAGCCCACCACCTGGGCCGATAACAATTATGACCATCGCCACGTACTCTACTTCAGCGCGGAGTTAGAGTTCTGACATGGGCGATCAGTCAAGGATGACCCTCTTTTTTATCTCAAGGTTTTGCCAGCGCTGTGTGCTGCTGGCATGCCTGCTGCTGACCGGGTCGGCCTGGGGTGCCGACATCCTGCTGACCGCCGCCGAAGACGGCACGGGCGTCCAGGCCTTCGCCCAGGCACTGGCCCGCCAGCGTCCCGAAGACCACGTGACCTTTACTCCCCTCAAGGACCTGCCGGCGCCAAACCGTTTGCCCGCCGGCACCCGCCTGATCCTGCTGGACCTGCCCGGCCTCGACTGGCGCCTGCAGGACACCCAGGGCCCGCCGACCCTGGTCTTGCGTATCAGCCGCCTGCAAGCCCGGCAACGCCTGGGCAGCAACCTGCCCGCCAGGATCAGCCTGCTCTGGAGCGACCCGCCCCTGGATCGTCAGTTACGCCTGATCACCGGCATCCTGCCTCAGGCGCGGCGCATCGGCGTGCTCTACGGCACCGACAGCGAATTCCTGCTCCCTGAGCTGACCCAGTACGCAGCGCCCCTGGGCCTGGAGATCGTGCCGCAGCGGTGGGACAACATTAATGACAGCCGGCCGTTGTTGAACCTGTTCAAGAACAGTGACGTGCTGCTCGGCCTCGACGACCCGCAGCTGTATAACCCGAAAACCGCGAAGAACCTGCTGCTGAGCAGCTACGCCCGGCAATTGCCGCTGGTGGGCCCCAACGCCGGGTTCGTCAAGGCTGGCAGCCTGGCCAGCACCTACAGTGACCAGGCCGACTGGCTCGCCGTGCTCGACCGCCTGCTTGACCATTCGCCGGCCAATTGGCCACGCGCGCTGTACCCGGAACACTTCAAAGTGGTGGGCAACCCGCAAGTCGCACGCTCACTGGGCATCGAACAGGTCGACGAAGCCAACGTCGCCGCCCGCCTGGCCGAAGGAGAAAAACGCCCATGACTCTGCGTCGTCGTTGGGACATCAACACCCGCACACAGCTCATCACCCTGGGCCCGGCGCTGTTGCTGACATTGCTGCTGATCAGTTTTTTCACCTTCGTGCGTATCCAGGACCTGCGCCAGGAACTGGACCACACCGGCCAATTGATCGCCAACCAACTGGCCCCCGCCACCGAATACGGGGTGATCTCCGGCAACAACGACGTGCTCGACAGCCTGCTGCGCGCGACGCTGGCCACCCCCCATGTGCGCTTCCTGGAGATCCAGGACAGCGCTGAGAACATCCTGGTGTACGTCGAACAACCCTCGGAAAAACACGACCGCTCGCTGTCGGTAAAAGTGTTCCAGGCACCGATTCGCCTGCAACATATCCAGCTGGGCAATGACTTTTTCCAGGACAACCTCAACGAACCCAAGGCTCCCCGCGCCGACTACCTGGGTCGGGTGATCGTCGGCATGTCCAACGACGCCTTCAGCCAGCGCCAGCAGGAGATCCTGTTCAAGGCCGGCATCCTGGCCCTCTTCGCCCTGCTGTTTACCTTCCTGCTCGCCAGGCGCCTGGCGGCGAGCCTGTCGCAACCGATCAGCGCGATGGGCAACGCGGTAAAAGCCATCCAACAAGGCGACTACAAGACGCCGCTGCCGATTGTGGATGATTCGGAGCTGGGCGACCTGTCGCGGCATATCAACAACCTGGCCGCAGGCCTCAACCAGGCCAGTCGCGAACAGCAGCAGGCCATGGCCCAGTTGATCCAGACCCGGGAGGAAGCTGAACGGGCAAACAACGCCAAGTCGGAATTCCTGGCAATGATGAGCCATGAGCTGCGCACGCCCATGAACGGGGTGCTGGGCATGCTGCAACTGCTGGAAACCACCGAAATGACCGAGGAGCAGACCGAATACGCGGCGCTGGCGTCCGAGTCCACCGAGCATTTGCTCAAGGTCATCAATGACATCCTCGACTTCTCGCGCATCGAACGCGCCGCCCTGGAGCTGGAACATATTCCATTCAACCTGGCGGACCTGATCAATAGCTGTGCCCAGGCCTTCCAGCACAGCGCCCAACAGCGCGGGCTGGCCCTGACCCTGCCGATTCCGCCAGGCATGGGGGCGTTGCGGGTGCTGGGCGACCCCACGCGTATCCGCCAGATCCTGGTGAACCTGATCGGCAATGCCCTGAAGTTCACCGAGCACGGCACGGTCAGCGTCGAACCCCAATGGCAAACCCTCGACCATGAACTGCTATGGTTTACCTGCACCGTGCGCGACAGCGGCATCGGCATTTCTGCCGAGCGCCTGGAGTTGATGTTCGACGCGTTCCAGCAGGCTGACAGTTCCATTTCAAGACGTTACGGCGGCACCGGCCTGGGCCTGCCAATCGCCCGGACCCTGGCCGAACGCATGGGGGGCACCCTGCGGGCCCAGAGCGAAGAAGGCCGTGGCTCGGTGTTTACCCTGGAAATCCCCCTGGCCATCGACCAGCACAGCCTGCCGGCCATTGCCCAGGATGCCGAAGGCAAAGCCGGCGCCGGCGAAGGCCGGCACGTGCTGCTGGTGGAGGACAACCCGGTCAACCGCACGGTGGTCGAAGCCATGCTGCGCAGCCTCGGATTCGAGGTGAGCCTGGCCACCGACGGCGCCGAAGCGATCCGCAGCGCCGAGAGCCTCATATTCACCGCGATCCTGATGGATTGCCGACTGCCGCTGATCGACGGCTACGAGGCCACCCGGCAGATTCGCCAACTGCCGGGCTGCGCCGACCTGCCGATAATCGCCCTCACCGCCAATGCCTTGCAGGGCGACCGTGAAGCCTGCCTCGCTGCCGGAATGAACGATTACCTGGCCAAGCCGTTCAAACGCACGGATTTGCAGCAAATCCTGCAGCGCTGGGTGCAATAGCGCAGCGCCATCAGCCAAGTCCGACTGGCGTGAAACACGAAAGTGCGGCAGTCTTAGGCACCCGAACGGGCCTATAAACGGGTCCGGTTTAAAATTTCAGTGAACAAGTGTACATTCAGTGCCTTGACGCTGTGACTTTCACTACAACGCAATAGTCTATGTGTAGGCTGCCGAGATGAGGCATGAACGCTTCAGTCGGTTCGGGAAGATTTGCCCTACCCTGCCGCATGGGATTATTGAGGAGCTCGCATGACCAAACAAAACGCCTTTACTCGGGAAGACCTGCTGCGCTGCAGTCGCGGTGAGCTGTTCGGCCCAGGTAACGCGCAACTGCCCGCCCCGAACATGCTGATGGTGGATCGCATCACCCATATCAGCGAAGAGGGTGGCAAGTACGGCAAAGGTGAATTGGTCGCCGAGCTGGATATCACCCCGGACCTGTGGTTCTTCGCCTGCCATTTCGAAGGCGATCCTGTCATGCCGGGCTGCCTGGGCCTTGACGCCATGTGGCAGCTGGTCGGTTTCTTCCTCGGCTGGCAAGGTCTGCCGGGCCGCGGTCGCGCCCTGGGTTCGGGCGAAGTGAAGTTCTTTGGCCAGGTCCTGCCGACCGCCAAGAAAGTCACCTACAACATTCAGATCAAGCGCGTCCTCCGGGGCAAGCTGAACCTGGCCATCGCCGATGGTTCGGTGAGCGTCGACGGTCGCGAGATCTATACTGCCGAAGGCCTTCGGGTCGGCGTATTCACTTCCACTGACAACTTTTAAGGGTTATCCGCATGCGCCGCGTCGTTATCACTGGTCTGGGCATCGTTTCTTGCCTGGGCAATGACAAAGAGACCGTCACCGCTAACCTGCGTGCAAGTCGCCCTGGCATCCGATTCAACCCGGAATATGCCGAAATGGGTCTGCGTAGCCAGGTTTCCGGCTCCATCGACCTGCCCCTCGAAGAATTGATTGATCGCAAGATCTACCGCTTCGTCGGCCACGCTGCCGCCTACGCCTACCTGGCCATGAAAGATGCGATCGCCGACTCCGGCCTGAGCGCTGACCAGGTCTCGAACGTGCGCACCGGCCTGATCGCCGGCTCCGGCGGCGCGTCCACCCTGAACCAGATGGAAGCGCTGGACATCCTGCGCGAAAAAGGCGTGAAGCGCGTTGGCCCGTACCGCGTTACGCGGACCATGGGCAGCACCGTTTCCGCCTGCCTGGCCACGCCGTTCCAGATCAAGGGCGTGAACTACTCGATCTCCTCCGCATGCGCGACCAGTGCTCACTGCATCGGTACTGCCGTTGAGCAGATCCAACTGGGCAAGCAGGACATCGTGTTCGCCGGTGGCGGTGAAGAAGAACATTGGAGCCAGTCGTTCCTGTTCGACGCCATGGGCGCCCTGTCCACCCAGTACAACGACACCCCGGAAAAAGCCTCCCGCGCCTACGACGCCAAGCGTGACGGTTTCGTCATCGCCGGCGGCGGCGGCATGGTCGTAGTCGAGGAGCTGGAACACGCCCTGGCCCGTGGTGCGAAGATCTACGCGGAAATCGTCGGCTACGGCGCCACTTCCGATGGTTACGACATGGTTGCGCCAAGCGGCGAAGGCGCCATCCGCTGCATGCAGATGGCAATGGCAACCGTGGATACCCCGATCGACTACCTGAACACCCACGGCACCTCGACTCCGGTCGGCGATGCCAAGGAAATGGAAGGCGTACGTGCGGTATTCGGTGACAAGGCCCCGGCCATCAGCTCGACCAAGAGCCTGTCCGGTCACTCCCTGGGTGCCGCCGGCGTTCACGAAGCGATCTACTGCCTGCTGATGATGGAAGGCAACTTCATGGCCGGTTCGGCCAATATCGAAGAGATCGACCCGGTCGTGGCCGATATGCCGATCCTGACCAAGACCGTGGAAAACGTAAAAGTCGACACCGTGATGAGCAACAGCTTCGGCTTCGGTGGCACTAACGCCACCCTGGTGCTGAAACGCTGGCAGGGCAAGTAAGCCCCGCAGGTTGATCACATGAAAAAGCCCCGACTGGTTCGGGGCTTTTTTTTGGCTGATGAAATCTCAGACGGTGTCGACTGCATCGCGAGCAAGCCCGCCTCAATCTAACCGCCGCGACGGGGCTTGGGCAGGATGGCCAGAAAGTTATCCCGCGCCACCTTGTGCGCAACCTCTTCAGGCAACGCATTCAGGAAGGGATCAAAGCCCCGCATTTCCTTACCCAGCTTGTTGAAACGCCCTACCACATCCGACCCCAGCATAAAGCGCTCCGGGAAGCGCTCTACCAGCGCAACCCATTCCGGCCGGGGCTTACCCGCCTCATCGAGCAAATACGGTGTGAGCATGCTCCAGGACAGATCGATATACAGATTGGGGTATGCCTCCAGCAGGCGGCTCAGCGTAGGCAGCAAAAAATCCATCTGCACCTGATGGCGATGGATTTCCTTGCTGGTGCCGGCATGGGCCCAGATAAACCGAGTGTGCGGATGATTACGCAGCGGTTGTTCGACTTCAGCGAGGTACAGCGGGTTGCGCTCGCGCTTGGAGGTGATGTTGGAATGCAACATCACCGGCAGGTCATTTTCGGCGGCCAGGTGATAGATGCGCGTCATGGCTTCGTTATTGGCCCGCGGTGTATCACCGGAAGTCAGCGCGGTCAGGTCATCATGCCGGGTAAACACTTCGCCAATGCCCTGCCACAGCCCCGGGTTGAGGTCGAGCATGCGTTGGATATGGGCGGCGGAATTCTTGTCGTTGGGGTTGAAGCCGGAAAGAAACGGATGAAAGCGCGAGCGTTGCTCCGGCGTCAGTGCATTGATCGCTGCCGCGACGATGACATCGGTGGCGCTGTACCAGTAGGCATCCGCGTCATCGCCGGCGTAGTAGCGCGGGCGCTTGGGTTCGTCTTCGTGCCATTTCTTCGCCACAGGGATGCCGGAAATCATCACATGCTCAATGCGATTATCCGCCATCGCCTTGAGCAGCTTGTCCATGCCCGCCGTTTCCTGGAAGAAGTCCACGTAATGCAGGTGCGCATCGCTGTAGGCATAATCGCGAGCCTGTACGGCAAGGCTGCTGGCAGCGAGCAACAGGGCTAGACTCAGGCGGGTCCAGGGCACGGTAACACCTCGATAGGGGCTGATACGGGTAGACCGTGGGTGATACATCCGGGTTCATCACGAAAAACACGGAACACCTAAGTGCCAGCATGCTCTATAACTGCAAGACCTTCATCCTGCCCCCTTAGTGAGGTTTGCCATGCCTGTTACCGTCAACACGCTGAACCACGATAACTTTCGTCACAGCGTCAATATCAATAACCATGAGCTGTTCACCGACCTGCCCAAAAGCCTTGGGGGCGACGATTCAGCGCCCTCTCCCCACGATTATTTCGATGCCGCACTGGCGTCCTGCAAGGCCTTGACCGTCAAGCTCTATGCACAGAAAAAGGACATCCCGCTGACGGGCGTCACCGTGGAAGTCACCCACGATGCGACCGAGGAGCAAAAGGGCAAGTACAAGCTCAACGTCAAGCTGACCCTCAAGGGCGTGCTCACCGACGAGCAGCGCAACGAATTGCACCGTGTTGCCGACCGTTGCCCGGTACACAAGCTGATGACTACCGCCGAAGTCACCATTGAGACTCAATTGTCCGAAGGCGCCTTCAGCCAATAGCAGCAACCTCCCGTCGAGCGGGTTATGCTCTGCATCATCTAACCCGCTCAGACTGGGACGCACCATGACCACCCTCACCGTGATCCGCCCTCGCGCCGAAGATGTCGAAGGCCAACCCATCCTGCGCCCGCTGCCGTCGCGCGAATGCCGCAGTGTCGGGCCCTTTGTGTTCTTCGACCATATGCTGCCCACCCACTATGCACCGGGCAGCGGCATGAATGTCCGCCAGCACCCGCATATCGGGCTGTCCACCCTCACCTACCTGTTCGACGGCGCATTGCAGCATAAGGACAGCCTAGGGTCGGACCAGGTGGTGCAAGCTGGCGATGTCAGCTGGATGACCGCCGGCAGCGCGATTGCCCACATCGAACGCACGCCGGAGCCGCTCAAGACCAAGGGATCCAACCTGCACGGCCTGCAAGTGTGGCTGGCCTCGCCCAAGGATCATGAGAGCGGACCTGGCCATTACAGCCATCACCCCGCGGCAAGCCTGCCAGTGAGTGACAATCTGGGCGTACAGATCCGCTTGATCGCCGGCAGTGGCTTCTGCCTCACATCGCCGGTACCGGTGCTATCGCCCACGTTGTATGCCGAGGTGCAGATGCAGCCGGCCACTACCTTGCTGATCCCGGATGAACACGAGGAACGCGCGGTGTACGTACTGGAGGGTGAAGCTCAGTTGGACGGTGAGCCACTTGAGGTGCACAGCCTGGTGGTATTGCCAGCCGGCCAGGAAATGACGCTGTCTGTCGAAAGCGACTGCCACTTGGTGGTGTTTGGCGGTGCGCCGCTGGATGGGCCGCGAAGGATCAACTGGAATTTTGTCGCGAGTGACCCGGCCAGGATTGAGCAGGCCAGGCAGCGCTGGGCCGCAGGGGATTGGCCGACGGTGCCGGGGGAGTCAGAAAGAATTGAGTTGCCTGTGAGATAGCTATCGGGGGCAAGTCGAATCGTCGCACCGCCCCTCCCACATTTTGACCGTGTGAATCCAATCAAGTGTGGGAAGGCGCGTGCCCCCGATCAGGCCGGAACAGACGCTGAAGATTTAGCCCTTGAACACTTCATCCAGCAAGTTGTGCATCGACTGGAAAGCCCGCGCAGCGGTCTTCGCGTCGTACATCATCATGCCCGGCACATTGGCGTGCGGATCGGTGAAAGAATGCACCGCGCCGCCGTAGCTCAGCAGTTGCCAATCCACACCGGCCGCGTTCATTTCATCTTCGAAGGCCGGCAACTGCTCCTTGGGCACCAACGGGTCGCTAGCGCCATGCAACACCAGCACCGAGCCCTTGATGTTCTTGGCATCCGCCGGGTTCGGCGTATCGAGGGTGCCGTGGAACGACACGGCAGCCTTCAACGGCGCACCGGTACGCGCCAGTTCCAACGAGCAGCAACCACCAAAGCAGAAACCGAAGGTCGCCAGCTTCGAGGTATCCACGGCGGCTTCGGCCTGGCCCTGCAACTGCTCCAAGGCTGCCTGCATACGCTTATTCAGCAACGGGCGGTCGTTTTTCAATGG
The DNA here is from genome assembly GCF_042015035.1 of Pseudomonas gorinensis. Lineage (NCBI taxonomy): Bacteria > Pseudomonadati > Pseudomonadota > Gammaproteobacteria > Pseudomonadales > Pseudomonadaceae > Pseudomonas > Pseudomonas gorinensis. The sequence continues at coordinate 2,340,509 of NZ_CP167125.1, read as the reverse complement.
CATCATCGCCGCGCCGGCTTCATCACCATTCGATGGGCGAACCTTTTGCCCATACAGGTCGGCGATCAGCACCACGTAGCCCTTGGCGGCAACGCGCTTGGCGATCTCCTCGGCACCCGCACTCACACCCATCCAGTTCGGCGCCATCAGCAGGCCTGGCAACGGACCTTTGTGGCTGGCATCAAACGCCAGGCGGCTTTCATAAGACTGGCCATCAATCTGATAGACCACGGAACGCACGGTGACTTGGCTCATCATTTTCTCCAGTTGAAGATCACTAGAACGGAAATGGGCTGTAGGAACGAGCTTGCTCGCGCCTCCAAACGAAAAAACCCGCCGAAGCGGGTTTTTCTACAACGGTGTTAAACCGACAGTTCAACCAACAGCTTGTTCAGTCGGCGCACATAGGCGGCCGGGTCTTTCAGGCTGTCGCCAGCGGCCAGGGCCGCCTGGTCGAAGAGGATGTGCGACAGGTCGCCAAACCGCTCCTCGCTCTGCTCGCCGTCGAGTTTCTCGATCAGCGGGTGAGCCGGGTTGAATTCGAAGATCGGCTTGGAATCCGGCACCTTCTGGCCGCTGGCCTCGAGGATCTGGCGCATCTGCATGCCCAGGTCCTGCTCACCAATAGCCAGGATCGCCGGGGAGTCGGTCAGACGGTGGGAGACCCGCACTTCACTGACCGCATCCCCCAAGGACGCCTTGATCCGCTCAACCAGGCCTTCTTTGGCCTTGGCGACTTCTTCGGCTTCTTTCTTCTCTTCTTCAGAGTCCAGGTTACCCAGGTCCAGGTCGCCACGCGCCACATCGACGAAAGATTTGCCGTCGAATTCGTTGAGGTAGCTCATCAGCCACTCATCGATGCGGTCGGTCAGCAGCAGCACTTCGATGCCTTTCTTGCGGAAGACTTCCAGGTGCGGGCTGTTCTTGACCTGAGCGTAGGTTTCGCCAGTCAGGTAGTAGATCTTGTCCTGGCCTTCCTTGGCGCGCGCCAGGTACTCGGCCAGGGACACCACTTGCTCGCCGTCGTCACCCTGGGTGGATGCGAAGCGCAGCAGGCCGGCGATTTTTTCCTTGTTAGCGAAGTCTTCTGCCGGACCTTCTTTCATGACCTGGCCGAAGTTTTTCCAGAAGCCCTTGTATTGCTCAGGCTCGTTCTTCGCCAGTTTTTCCAGCATGTCGAGCACGCGCTTGGTCAGCGCCGACTTCATGGAGTCGATAATCGGATCTTTCTGCAGGATTTCCCGCGACACGTTCAACGACAGGTCATTGGAGTCGACCACGCCCTTGATAAAGCGCAGGTACAGCGGCAGGAACGACTCTGCCTGGTCCATCACGAACACCCGCTGCACGTAGAGCTTCAGGCCCTTCGGCGCTTCACGCTGGTACAGGTCGAACGGCGCACGGGCCGGCACGTACAGCAGCGAGCTGTATTCCAGCTTGCCTTCAACCTTGTTGTGGCTCCAGCTCAGCGGGTTTTCGTAGTCGTGACCGATGTGCTTGTAGAACTCCTGGTATTCCTCGTCCTTGATCTCGGTACGCGGACGGGTCCACAGCGCGCTGGCGCGGTTGACGGTTTCCCACTCAACCGCTGGCGCTTCTTCGCCTTCGGCAGCAGCCTGCTCTTTCGGCAATTCGATCGGCAGAGCGATGTGGTCGGAGTACTTCTTGATAATGTTGCGCAGGCGCCAGCCATCGGCGAACTCGTCTTCACCGGGCTTGAGGTGCAGCACGATGCGGGTACCGCGGTCAGCCTTGTCGATCGTGGCGATTTCAAACTCGCCCTCGCCTTTCGAAGCCCAATGCACGCCTTCGCTGGCGTCAAGGCCGGCGCGACGGCTGAACACTTCGACCTTGTCGGCGACGATGAAGGCGGAGTAGAAGCCCACGCCGAACTGGCCGATCAGGTGCGAATCTTTCTTCTGGTCGCCCGAGAGGTTTTTCATGAAGTCAGCGGTGCCGGATTTGGCGATGGTCCCCAGGTGGGTAATCGCTTCTTCGCGGCTCATGCCGATACCGTTGTCTTCGAGGGTGACGGTCTTGGCGTCCTTGTCGAAGCTCACACGGATTTTCAGTTCCGCGCCGCCTTCCAGCAACTCAGGCTTGGACAGGGCTTCGAAACGTAATTTGTCGACAGCGTCAGAGGCGTTCGAGATCAATTCGCGAAGGAAGATTTCCTTGTTGGAATACAGCGAATGGATCATGAGGTGCAGCAGTTGCTTCACCTCGGTCTGGAAGCCCAGGGTTTCCTTTTGAGTTTCCACACTCATGGTCATCAAACTCCAATTGGATGGCAGTGGCCGCGCCCTAGAGGGTTGGCGGCGGGTTGTCATCAAAGTTGGGGGCTAAGACCAGGATTTCAAGGGCGGGCCACTTCCTCAATCTTGAAATGCGCACGCGCAGTGGCAATCGGTTCCGCTGGGGTGCTTTGCCAGGCGGTGATCGCCACATTGGCCACGCGACGGCCCTGGCGCCATACCTGGCATTTGGCATAGGTGTCGCGAAACTGCCCGGCGCGCAGGTAATCCAGGGAGAAATCGATAATCTTCGGCAGCCCCGGCGCACCGGTAAACACCAGCAGGTGCAACGCCGCCGACAGTTCCATAAAGCCGGCAATCACGCCACCGTGCAGTGCCGGCAATATGGGGTTACCAATGTTGTCCTGGTTGGCCGGCATGCGGAACAACAATTCATCGCCCAGGCGGGTGCACTCGATGCCGATCAGCCTGGCGTAGGGGATCAGGTCGAGCAGCACCGCGTAGTTACCGCGCTGATGGGCTTGTTCGAGTCGGGTTTTGAACCGGTGCGTCATGCTTTCTCTCCCTGGACAGTGCTGCCCAATCCCTGCGTGCCCTTGAGGCGTTTACCCATGCGCATGAACGTGCCCACCACATGGGCAATGGGCTGCTGGGGGTCGTCCTGATAGGCGAAGCCCCGAGTAAAGATCACGTCGCTGGTCACCCGGTAGCACTGGGCGAAGCCGTACACCGGCTTGTGCGGTTCGGCCGGATGCATGTAGTCCACACGCAAATCCAGGGTCGGACACACCTCGAATTCCGGCAAGACACACAGGGTGGCCATGCCGCAGGCAGTGTCCATCAACGAGGTCAAGGCGCCGCCATGGATCACCCCGCTCAGGGGGTCTCCGACTATGTGCGGCCCGTAGGGCAGGACCAGCGTCATACCCTCTCCATCTGCGTGATGAACGGTAATACCCAGGACCTGACAATGGCGCAACGCCGATACAAAGCGTGTGGCACGCGCTAACAGTGGATTTTCGGTCATTCGTTCCAGACTCTTATTAGTGTTGATCCGCGGAGTGGGCGCCACGGGCGAAAGTTCCTTGGCGCGCGAGGTTTATATATCTACGCAATAAAAGGAACTAATGCTGGCCCCCCACGTTCGAAAGGCCAGTAGATATCTTCAATAAGGAGAAACACCCCATGCGCAAGACTTTAGCTATTTCCATGATGTTGGCCGCTGCCCTCGGTCTCGCTGCCTGCGATAAAAAATCCGAAGACAAAGCCCAAGATGCCGCCGCGCATTCTGAGCAAGCTCAGAAAGATATGGCCAAAGCTCAGGATAAAGTGAACGACGCTGCGAAAGAAAACGCCGATGCTGCCAAAGCTCAGGCTGAATCGAACGCCGCCGCTGCGAAAGAAGCTGCACCCGCTACCCCTGCCACCGGTTCTTGAGACCGCGGCTTGAATTAGCTTCGCTGCAAAAAGAAAGCCCGCTTAAATAGCGGGCTTTACTTTGTCTGCTGTTCTTTACTCTCCGTATTAATACGCTGATCCAGCCTAAGCCACTTCTTTGAGCGCTTCCGGAGGTGGCGTATCCGTCTGGGTATACACCATCACTTGCAGTACGTCGGAATGAAACTCTCGGCGATACAGCACCAGCACCACCCCGCCGCTCATCAACATGAATAACCACGGGCTGACAAACCACGCCAGCATGGTCATGCCGAAGTAATAAGAACGCAGGCCGAAGTTGAACTGATTGGCTGCCATCGAGATAACCCGTGCCGCTCGCAAGGCAAATGCCTTTCGCTCCTGCTCGGACACATGCCGCTCGCCGATCATCGGTGCCGAACCTACCAGCACCGCTGCAAAGTTGTACTGACGCATGCACCAACTGAAGGTGAAGAAGGCATAGACGAAGACCAGCGCCAGGCAGAGCAGCTTGATCTCCGACATGCCCTGGGAGGCCTGCTGCACCATGGGGATGTCCGCCAGCAATGACACCGCCCGCTCGGAAGCACCCAGCACCGTGAGAATGCCGGCGAGGATGATCAAGGTGCTGGAGGCGAAAAATGAGGCATTACGCTCCAGATTGCCGATCACGCTGGCGTCGGCGATCCGGTTGTCACGCAACAGCATGCGGCGCATCCAGTCCTCGCGATACAAATGCAGCACGCTGGCCAGGCACGCGGTGTCTCGGGCTTTCCAGGTGGCATAACGGGTGTAGCCGCCCCAACACAGGATGAACCAGAGGGCAGCAAGCAGGTGGATCTGATTGGCTTCGACGAACGACATGCGGGTCCTATTACAGGGTGAATGATGGCGGAATGCGGTTCAAAGGTGGGATGGGCTTGCCCCCTCCCACACTGATCCAGTTCCAACTTTAGAAGGTGTAGTTTCATAAAGCATAAAAAATGCCCCGTATCGATTGATACGGGGCATTTCTATACCGCATGAAACCCGCGTGTTACGCGATGGCTTCGCTGCGCTTACCCAGCATGCGATCAATGACGACCGCCACACCCAGCGTCATCACCGACGGCACCAGCCAGGCCAGGCCTTGCTCGCTCAGCGGCAGGTTCGCCAGCTGCGAAGGCATCCAGCCCGCCAGGCCGGCGCCCTTGAGCGCGTCGATGCAGCCAAAGATAAACGACACCAGCATCACCGGCCCGACGATACGGCCCTGCTCCTGCCAGAAGTCTTTGCAGAAGCTCAAGGCCACCAGCACGATGCACGGCGGGTAGATCGCGGTGAGTACCGGGATCGAGAACGCAATCAGCTTGGTCAACCCCAGGTTCGACACGAACAGCGAGAACAGCGCCAGGATCACCACCAGGGTCTTGTAGGACAGTGGCAGGATTTTGCTGAAGTATTCGGCGCAAGCGCACGTCAGGCCGACGGCGGTGACCAGGCACGCGAGCGAAATCAACACCGCCAGGAAACCACTGCCCAGGGAGCCGAAGGTGTGTTGCACATAGGCGTGCAATACAGCCGCACCATTGGCTGCGCCAGCAGCGACTTCATGGCTGCCCGCCCCGAGGCGGAACAAACTGATGTACACCAGCGCCAAACCTACGCCCGCAATCAACCCGGCAATGATCGCGTAGCGGGTGATCAACTTGGGCGATTCAACACCACGGGAACGGATCGCATTGACGATCACAATGCCAAACACCAGCGCCCCCAGGGTATCCATGGTCAGGTAACCATTGATAAAGCCTTGAGAGAACGGTGCAGCAACGTATTCCGGGGTGGCGACACCCACCTCACCGGCCGGCAGGGCAAACGCGGCAATGCCGAGGATGGCCAGCGCGATGATCTTCAGCGGCGCCAGGAAGCGACCCACGGTGTCCAGGAGCCGGCCTGGGTACAGGGAGACAAAGAACACCACCAGGAAATACACCGAGCTGTAGAGGAACAACGCCAGCGGGCTCTCGCCGGTCAGCGGCGCCAGGCCCACTTCAAAGGACACGGTCGCGGTACGCGGAGTGGCGAACAGCGGCCCTACCGCCAGGTACGCCGCTGCCGCGAGCAGGCCACCGGCGATCTTGCCGATCGGGCTGCTCAATGCGTCCATGCCGCCACCGACCTTGGCCAGGGCAATCACGGTGACCACCGGCAAGCCGACCGCAGTGATCAGGAAGCCCAACGCCGCCATCCAGACATGAGGCCCGGACTGCAAACCAACGATAGGCGGGAAAATGATGTTGCCAGCGCCCACGAACAGGGCAAAAGTCATGAAGCCCAACGCCAGGATATCCTGGCTTTTCAACACTTTCATTTGAGGAAATACCACACTACTGAATCGGAATTTAGAGAGGGATTCCCTATGGATGAGGGAAATACGGCCGGCCCTTATGGGGACCGACGGGTCTAGCGCGCGGCTTCCTTTTGGGATGTCGGCGCATAAAGAGGCGGCTAGGGTACAGAATTAGCCTGACGAACGCACTGTTGCGGGGCGGACTGTCCGATAAGCGACACTTTCATGTCGCGTTTTCATACCTAATTTGGCAATACAGGCAAATGAACAAACTCAGAACGCACAAAGGCCACCCGAAGGTGGCCTTTGCCTGGTAAAGCGTCAGTTAAGCGCGAGGCTTACTTGACAGCCCAACCGGTCAGCTCGGCCAGGGCCTTGCCGATGTCTGCCAGCGAACGCACGGTTTTAACGCCTGCGTCTTGCAGTGCAGCGAATTTCTCGTCTGCAGTGCCTTTGCCGCCAGAGATGATTGCGCCAGCATGGCCCATGCGCTTGCCAGCAGGGGCAGTCACACCAGCGATGTAGGAAACAACCGGCTTGGTCACGTGTGCCTTGATGTAGGCAGCCGCTTCTTCTTCAGCCGAACCGCCGATCTCACCGATCATCACGATCGCTTCGGTCTTCGGGTCTTCCTGGAACAATTTCAGGATGTCGATGAAGTTCGAACCTGGAATCGGGTCACCGCCGATGCCGACGCAAGTCGACTGACCGAAACCGGCGTCAGTGGTCTGCTTCACAGCTTCGTAGGTCAGGGTGCCGGAACGGGAAACGATACCGACTTTACCTGGCAAGTGAATGTGACCTGGCATGATGCCGATCTTGCATTCGCCTGGAGTGATCACGCCTGGGCAGTTAGGGCCGATCAGGACTACGCCCAGCTCGTCGCACTTAACTTTAGCGTCCAGCATGTCCAGGGTAGGAATGCCTTCGGTGATGCACACGATCAGCTTGATGCCGCCGAATGCCGCTTCCAGGATCGAGTCCTTGCAGAAAGGAGCTGGAACGTAGATCACGCTGGCGGTGGCGCCAGTGGCAGCTACAGCGTCTTTCACGGTGTTGAACACGGGCAGGCCCAGGTGCTCGGTGCCGCCTTTGCCCGGCGTTACGCCGCCAACCATCTTGGTGCCGTATTCGATGGCTTGCTGGGTGTGGAAACTACCTTGCGAACCGGTAATACCCTGGCAGATAACTTTGGTGTCTTTATTGATCAGGACGCTCATTATTTGCCCTCCGCAGCTTTGACAACTTGTTGAGCAGCGTCGGTCAGGCTGGTAGCCGCGATGATGTTCAAACCGCTTTCTGCCAGTACTTTAGCGCCCAGTTCAGCGTTGTTGCCTTCAAGGCGAACAACAACCGGGATTTTAACGCCGACTTCTTTCACTGCACCGATGATGCCTTCGGCAATCATGTCGCAACGAACGATGCCGCCGAAGATGTTGACCAGTACTGCAGCGACGTTGGAGTCGGACAGGATGATCTTGAAGGCTTCGGTTACGCGTTCTTTGGTAGCACCACCGCCTACGTCGAGGAAGTTGGCTGGTTTGCCGCCATGCAGGTTGACGATGTCCATGGTACCCATGGCCAGGCCGGCACCGTTGACCATGCAACCGATGTTACCTTCCAGGGCTACGTAGTTCAGTTCGAACTTGGCAGCGTGCGCTTCGCGCGGATCGTCCTGCGACGGATCGTGGAAAGTCTTCAGCTTAGGCTGACGGTACATGGCGTTGGCGTCGATGTTGATCTTGGCGTCGAGGCAGTGCAGATCGCCGTCAGCCTTGATCACCAGCGGGTTCACTTCCAGCAGGGCCAGATCGTGATCCTGGAACAGTTTGGCCAGACCTACGAAGATCTTGGCGAACTGGGCAACTTGCTTGCCTTCCAGGCCCAGCTGGAAAGCCAGCTCGCGACCCTGGAATGGCTGAGCGCCAACCAGTGGATCGATCGTGGCTTTCAGAATTTTTTCTGGGGTTTCGTGAGCGATCTTCTCGATGTCCACGCCACCTTCGGTGGAAGCCATGAACACGATGCGACGGCTCGAACGGTCAACGACAGCGCCCAGGTACAGCTCTTTAGCGATATCAGTGCACGATTCAACCAGGATCTTGGTGACTGGCTGGCCATTGGCATCAGTCTGGTAAGTCACCAGACGCTTGCCCAGCCACTGCTGTGCGAAGGCCTTGGCGTCTTCTTTGCTGCGAACCAGCTTAACGCCGCCCGCTTTACCGCGACCACCAGCGTGGACCTGGGCTTTGACAACCCATTCAGTGCCGCCGATTTTGTCGCAAGCTTCTGCTGCTGCTTCCGGGGTGTCTACTGCGTAGCCCTTGGAAACTGGCAGGCCGTATTCAGCGAACAGCTGCTTACCCTGATACTCGTGAAGATTCATGCTTTTTACCGTCTTCGTTAGGTACTGCGCATTCGGCGCTGCGCTCATTATGAGTGCCGCGCCACCTGTGACTGCTGCTTACGCAACTTGCCGGACTTGGGCCCGGTCAAGCTGCGCAAGACTGCGTCCAGCGGATATTCCGCGGTGAGTCTTGCGCGCAAGGCTCACGACGGGCAACCGCCGTGGTTTCTTATTATCTCGTTCAGCGCTTCTTCTTGTTGGCGATGTGGATGGCATGGCCATTCACTGCCAGCGCGGCTTCGTGCAACGCTTCGGACAGGGTCGGATGGGAGAAGACCATCATGCCGATGTCCTCGGCACTGGTGCCGAATTCCATACCGATTGCGCCCTGCTGAACCAGCTCTGCTGCGCCTGGGCCAATCACGTGGACGCCCAATACGCGGTCAGTCTTGGCATCAGCGATGACTTTGACAAAACCACCGGTGTCGTTGGCTGCCATGGCACGGCCAGAAGCGGCAAACGGGAAGGTGCCGACGTTAACTTCAACGCCTTCAGCTTTCAACTGCTGTTCGTTCTTGCCGACCCATGCAATTTCCGGGTGGGTGTAGATAACCGATGGGATCAGGTCGTAGTTCATCTGGGTTTTATGGCCCTTGATGCGCTCGACAACCATGATGCCTTCTTCGGAAGCCTTGTGCGCGAGCATCATGCCGCGAACCACGTCGCCAATGGCGTAGACGCCAGGAACGGTGGTAGCGCAGTGATCGTCAACGTGGATGAAGCCACGCTCGTCGATGTTCACGCCGCTGTCGGAAGCCAGCAGGTCGGTGGTCACTGGACGGCGACCCACGGCGACGATCAGCTTGTCGAACGTGATGGTCTGTTCGCCATCCTTGTCGGTGTAGGTCACAACGACTTCTTCGCCGTTAACCTTCGAGCCGGTCACGCGAGCGCCCAGCTTGATGTCCAGACCTTGCTTGGTCAGGGTTTTCAGCGCTTCCTTGGACACCGCGGTGTCGGCGGCCAGCAGGAACGTGTCCAGGGCTTCGAGCACGGTGACCTGGGAACCCAGGCGGGACCAGACGGAACCCAGCTCCAGGCCGATCACGCCAGCGCCGATCACGCCCAGGCGCTTAGGCACGGCTTGGAATTCCAGGGCGCCAGTCGAATCAACGATGACTTTCTGGTCAACAGGTGCCGGTGGAATGTCGATTGGACGCGAACCTGGCGCCAGGATCACGTTCTCGGCTTCGATGATTTCTACCGAACCATCTGGCTTGGTGATTTCAACTTTCTTGCCGGCCAGCAGTTTGCCGTGGCCTTGCAGGGAAGTGACGCCGTTGGCCTTGAACAGGGTCGCAACGCCAGAGGTCAGGCCTTTGACGATGTTGGCTTTACGGCCGACCATCGCGGGTACGTCCATGGTCACGCCAGCGTGGTTGATGCCGTGGATGGCAAAACCGCTTTGCGCTTCGTGGAATTTCCAGGAGCTGTCCAGCAGCGCCTTGGAAGGAATGCAACCAACGTTCAGGCAGGTACCGCCCAATGCCAGTTTGCCTTCCTTGTCGGTGTATTTTTCGATGCAAGCAGTCGAGAGGCCCAATTGTGCGGCCTTGATGGCGGCAACATAGCCGCCAGGGCCTGCACCAATCACTACAACGTCAAATTTCTGCGACATGAAAATAGTTCCTCTATTTAGCAGCAAGCTTTCAAGCCGCAAGCCCCAAGCCCGGCTGCCTTCTCCGGCAGCCTGTCACTCGAGGCCTGCAGCTGCTTCTATCAGATATCCAGCAGCAGACGAGCCGGGTCTTCCAGCAGGTTCTTGATGGTCACCAGGAAAGTCACGGCTTCTTTACCATCGATCAGGCGGTGATCGTACGACAGCGCCAGGTACATCATTGGGCGGATCACGACTTGGCCGTTGATGGCCATCGGACGCTGGATGATGTTGTGCATGCCCAGGATTGCGGCTTGTGGCGGGTTGACGATCGGTGTCGACATCATCGAACCGAAGGTACCACCGTTGGTGATGGTGAAGGTACCACCGGTCATCTCGTCGATGGTCAGCTTGCCGTCACGGGCCTTCTTGCCGAAGCCGGCGATGCCGCCTTCGATTTCAGCCAGGCTCATCAGCTCGGCGTTACGCAGAACCGGAACCACCAGGCCACGGTCGCTGGACACGGCAACGCCGATGTCTGCATAGCCGTGGTAGACGATGTCGCTGCCGTCGATGGAAGCGTTGACTGCCGGGAAGCGCTTCAGCGCTTCGGTGGCCGCTTTCACGAAGAACGACATGAAGCCCAGGCGCACGCCGTTGTGGGACTTCTCGAACAGGTCCTTGTACTTCGAACGCAGGGCCATGACTTCGGTCATGTCGACTTCGTTGAACGTGGTCAGCATCGCCATGTTCGACTGGGCTTCAACCAGGCGCTTGGCCACGGTGGCACGCACGCGGGTCATCGGTACGCGCTTCTCGGTGCGGTCGCCAGCAGCGAACACAGGCGCAGCGGCGGCTGGGGCAGCAGCCTTGGCAGGCGCGGCAGCCGGAGCGTTTTTCTTGGCTTCAACTGCAGCAACCACGTCTTCCTTGGTCACACGGCCGTCTTTGCCAGTGCCTTTGATGGAAGCCAGGTTGATGCCGTTTTCTTCCGCCAGCTGACGCGCAGCCGGGGCAGCGATTGGGTCTTCACCACCAGCAGCCGGTGCGGCAGCTGGAGCCGAAGCAGCGACAGCCGGTGCAGCGGCGGCTGGAGCGGCGGCGGCACTGCCCTCTTCGATCGAGCCCAGGACCTGGTTGGACAGGACGGTGTCGCCCTCGTTGGCAACGATTGCGCCCAGGACGCCGTCGGCTTCGGCCAACACTTCCAGTACGACTTTGTCAGTCTCGATGTCGACGATCAGGTCGTCACGCTTGACGGCCTCGCCCGGTTTCTTGTGCCAGGTGGCAACGGTGCCATCGGCAACCGATTCCGGGAATGACGGGGCTTTGATTTCGATAGCCATTATCTGTGGGTCCTTAAAATTCGGTTTCAGTCAGCGCGAAGGCGTTAAACAGTGAAAGCATCTTGCAGCAGTTTTTCCTGCTGCTCGGCGTGCATCGACGCATAACCACAAGCAGGTGCAGCAGAAGCATCACGACCGGCATACTCCAGGCCCAGGGCCTTGTTGTGGTTACCGATGCTGCGACGCAGGTGATGCTGGCTGCTGTACCACGCGCCCTGGTTCATCGGTTCTTCCTGACACCACACGACATTCGTGAGGTTGGTGTAAGGCGCGATGATCTCCATCAGGTCATCTTCCGGGAACGGGTAAAGCTGCTCGATACGCACGATGGCGATGTCTTCGCGGCCTTCGGCACGGCGTTTTTCCAGCAGATCGTAGTAGACCTTGCCACTGCACAGGATCAGGCGAGTGACCTTGGCGGCGTCCAGCGTATCGATTTCTGGAATCACGGTCTGGAACGAACCATCCGCCAGATCTTCCAGGGTCGAGATGGCCAATTTGTGACGCAGCAGCGATTTCGGGGTCAGCACTACCAGCGGCTTGCGCAGCGGGCGGATCACCTGGCGACGCAGCAAGTGGTAGATCTGCGCCGGGGTGGTCGGCACGCACACCTGGATGTTGTGCTCGGCGCACAGCTGCAGGTAACGCTCCAGACGGGCCGAGGAGTGCTCCGGGCCCTGACCTTCATAACCGTGTGGCAGCAGCATGGTCAGACCGCACAGACGGCCCCACTTGTGCTCACCGCTGGTGATGAACTGGTCGATCACCACCTGTGCGCCGTTGGCGAAGTCGCCGAACTGGGCTTCCCAGATCACCAGCGCGTTAGGCGTAGTGGTCGAGTAACCGTATTCGAACGCCAGTACGGCTTCTTCGGACAGGAACGAATCGTACAGGTCGAAACGTGGCTGGCCTTCGTACAGGTTCTGCAACGGGATGTAGGTGCCCGCGTCTTTCTGGTTGTGCAATACCGCGTGACGGTGCGAGAACGTACCACGGCCGATGTCCTGGCCGGTCATGCGGATCGGGTGACCTTCGAACGCCAGGGTCGCGTACGCCATGGTTTCGGCATAACCCCAGTTGATCGGCAGGCCGCCGGCTTGCATCTTCTGACGGTCTTCGTAGATCTTCGCAACCTGGCGCTGTACCACGAAGCCATCCGGGATTTCCAGCAGCTTGGCGGACAGTTCCTGCAGGGTCTTCAGATCGAACGAGGTGTCGTGACGCGCCGTCCAGGTGTGACCCAGGTACGGACGCCAATCAACGAACAACTCTTTGTTCGGCTCTTTGACCAGGCTTTTTACTACATGCAGACCATTGTCCAGCGCGTTGCGGTATTCATCGATCTTCGCCTGAACACGCGCATCATCAACGATACCGGCCTTGATCAGGCTTTCGGCATACAGCTCACGGGTGGTGCGCTGCTTGGTGATCTGCTGGTACATCAACGGCTGGGTGCCGCTTGGTTCATCGGCTTCGTTGTGACCGCGACGGCGGTAGCAAACCAGGTCGATCACCACGTCACGCTTGAACTGCATGCGGTAGTCGACAGCCAGTTGGGTCACGAACAGCACGGCTTCCGGATCATCACCATTCACATGGAGGATCGGCGCCTGGATCATCTTGGCAACGTCGGTGGCGTACTCGGTGGAACGCGCGTCCAACGGGTTGCTGATGGTGAAGCCCACCTGGTTGTTGATGACGATGTGAACGGTGCCGCCGGTCTTGAAGCCGCGAGTCTGCGACATCTGGAAGGTTTCCAGGACCACGCCTTGACCGGCGAATGCCGCGTCACCGTGGATGGAAATCGGCAGGACCTTTTCACCGGTGGAATCGTTACGACGATCCTGGCGAGCACGGACCGAACCCTCGACCACTGGAGAAACGATTTCCAGGTGGGATGGGTTGAAGGCCATGGCCAGGTGAACTTCACCACCGGTGGTCATCACGTTGGACGAGAAGCCCTGGTGGTATTTAACGTCACCGGAACCCAGCTCGACCTTCTTCTTGCCTTCGAACTCGTCGAACAGCTCGCGCGGGTTCTTGCCAAAGGTGTTGACCAGCACGTTCAAGCGGCCACGGTGGGCCATGCCGATCACGATTTCCTTGGTGCCGTAGGAACCGGAACGCTGGATCAGCTCATCGAGCATCGGAATCAGGCTCTCGCCGCCTTCCAGGCCGAAACGCTTGGTGCCCGGGTATTTGGTGCCCAGGTATTTCTCGAGACCTTCGGCTGCGGTCACACGCTCAAGCAGGTGGCTGCGCACATCGGCGGACAACACCGGACGGCCACGCACGCCTTCGAGACGGTGCTGGAACCAGTGGCGCTGTTCGGAATCGGTGATGTGCGTAAACTCAGCGCCGATGGTGCGGCAATATGTCTGCTGCAACGCTTCGTGAATTTCGCGTAGGCTCGCTTCCTCTTTGCCGATGAACAGGTCGCCGGCACGGAAGGTCGTATCAAGATCGGCATTGGTCAAGCCGTAATGATTGATCGACAGGTCTGCAGGTGCAGGACGCTTCCAGAGCCCCAGCGGGTCGAGCTGGGCCGCCTGGTGGCCACGCATACGGTAGGCCTGGATCAGTCGCAGTACTTCAACTTGCTTCTTCTCGTGCTCACTGCTCACGCTTGCGGCGGAAACCGGCTGGGCGCGGCGCTGGTTCTTTGCCAGCAGCACGAACTGATCGCGAATTGTTGCGTGCGATACATCGGTGGCAGCGTTGCCGTCTGAAGACAACGTCTGAAATTTGGTGCGCCATTCTTCTGGCACAGCGTTAGGGTCGTGCAGGTAGAGCTCATAAAGCTCTTCCACATAGGCAGCGTTACCACCTGAAAGATAGCCGCTGTTCCACATGCGCTGCATCACGCTTTCTTGCATGCTTGGTCACCCTCGATTTGGGGACACCACCGGCGAAAACACCGAGTTTGCTTGCAAAAGGCCAAGTGCAGCGACCAAAACAAGCCACTTAGGATCACGCTGATAGTTCGGGTACCAACCCGAATGCCCCTGCTTGTCTCATTTCTTCAAAATAAGAGCCGCGGCTTTGTAAGTCGCTGCTCAAGTTAAAACTACGGCGCCGGTTGAAGCCTGCGCCGCAGCATTTACGGGCACAACGGTCCTGCTTTGCTACAACGTCAGTTACACGCCGCTTTGCAGCAACATGTTACGGATGTGACCAATGGCTTTAGTCGGGTTCAAGCCTTTGGGACATACGTTGACGCAGTTCATGATCCCGCGGCAGCGGAATACGCTGAACGGGTCATCCAGTGAAGCCAGACGCTCGGCAGTCTTGGTGTCACGGCTGTCTGCCAGGAAGCGGTACGCTTGCAGCAGAGCGGCTGGGCCCAGGAACTTGTCCGGGTTCCACCAGAAGGATGGGCACGACGTCGAGCAGCAAGCGCACAGGATGCACTCGTACAGGCCATCGAGCTTTTCACGCTCTTCCGGGGACTGCAGACGTTCGATGGCCGGAGCCGGCGTGTCGTTCTGCAGGAATGGCTTAACTTTCTCGTATTGCTTGTAGAAGATGCTCATATCGACGACCAGGTCACGGATAACCGGCAAACCTGGCAGTGGACGAACGATCAGCTTGTTGCCTTTAACAACGGCGGACAGCGGCGTGATGCACGCCAGGCCGTTCTTGCCGTTGATGTTCATGCCGTCGGACCCGCACACACCTTCACGGCAAGAGCGACGATAGGAGAAACCTTCGTCCTGCTCTTTGATCAGGGCCAATACATCCAGCACCATCAGGTCTTTACCACCGGTATCGACCTGGAACTCCTGCATGAACGGCGCAGCGTCCTGATCAGGGTTGTAGCGATAAACACTGACTTTCAACATGGCAGCCACCCTTAGTAAGTCCGAATCTTCGGTTCAAACGTCGGAACCGTCTTCGGCGAGAAGTTCACGGCACGCTTGGCAACGCGCTTTTCACCCGGGAAGTACAGGGTGTGGCACAGCCAGTTCTCGTCGTCGCGATCTTCATAGTCCTCACGAGCGTGAGCACCACGGGATTCCTTACGAACCTCAGCGGCAATCGCAGTCGCTTCGGCCACTTCCAGCAGGTTTTGCAGCTCAAGGGCTTCGATACGAGCGGTGTTGAACGCCTGGCTCTTATCGTTGATCTTGACGTTGGCGATACGCTTGCGCAGGTCAGCCAGCTGGGCAATACCCTTCTGCATGTATTCGCCAGTACGGAATACACCGAAGTAGTTCTGCATGCAGCTTTGCAGCTCGCGACGCAGGGTAGCCACGTCCTCGCCATCAGTACGCTCGTTCAGAGCGGTCAGACGTGCCAGGGCCGCTTCGATGTTGGCGTCGGTAGCGTCATCGTATTCGATGCCGTCGGTCAGCGCCTTTTCCAGGTGCAGGCCAGCAGCACGACCGAATACCACCAGGTCGAGCAGCGAGTTGCCGCCCAGGCGGTTGGCGCCGTGAACCGATACGCAAGCCACTTCGCCCACGGCGAACAGACCATGGATGATCTCGTCCACACCGTCTGCGTTCTGGGTGATCGCCTGGCCATGAATGTTGGTCGGAACACCGCCCATCATATAGTGGCAAGTCGGAACAACCGGAACCGGGGCAACGACCGGATCAACGTGCGCGAAGGTCTTGGACAGCTCGCAAATACCTGGCAGGCGGCTGTGCAGCACTTCTTCGCCAAGGTGATCGAGCTTGAGCAGCACGTGATCGCCATTCGGGCCACAGCCGTTACCGGCAATGATTTCCTTGACCATCGAACGGGCTACAACGTCACGACCGGCAAGGTCTTTCGCGTTCGGAGCATAGCGCTCCATGAAACGCTCGCCGTTCTTGTTGATCAGGTAGCCACCTTCACCACGGCAACCTTCGGTAACCAGTACACCAGCGCCGGCAATACCGGTCGGGTGGAACTGCCACATTTCGATGTCCTGTACCGGCACGCCAGCACGCAGTGCCATGCCGACGCCGTCACCGGTGTTGATCAGGGCATTGGTAGTCGAAGCGTAGATACGACCTGCACCACCGGTCGCCAGAACAGTCGCCTTGGCGCGGATATAGGTGGTTTCACCGGTTTCGATGCAGATGGCGATCACGCCGACGAATGCGCCGTCCTGGTTTTTCACCAGGTCAACCGCGTAGTACTCGTTCAGGAACGTGGTGCCGGCTTTCAGGTTGCCCTGATAAAGGGTGTGCAGCAACGCGTGACCGGTACGGTCGGAGGCGGCGCATGTACGGGCAGCCTGGCCGCCTTTACCGTAATCCTTCGACTGGCCGCCGAATGGACGCTGGTAGATACGGCCCTGCTCGGTACGGGAGAACGGCAGGCCCATGTGGTCCAGCTCGAACACCGCGGCCGGGCCTTCCTGACACATGTATTCGATAGCGTCCTGGTCACCGATGTAGTCGGAACCCTTGACGGTATCGTACATGTGCCAGCGCCAGTCATCGTTCGGGTCGGCAGACGCGATGGCGCAGGTGATGCCACCCTGGGCCGATACGGTATGGGAACGCGTCGGGAACACCTTGGTGATCACGGCAGTCTTGTGACCGCCCTGAGCCAGCTGCAGCGCTGCGCGCATGCCAGCACCGCCACCACCAATAATGATGGCGTCGAAGGAAATAGTTGGAATGTTAGCCATGGATCAGATACCCCAAAGAATCTGCACACCCCAGACGAAGTAAGCGAACATCGCGACGCCGCATACTGCCTGGAAGAGAAACCGTACTGCGGTCGCGGGCTTGCCCAGCGCCATCGGCGTCAGGTAGTCGGTCGCGATGGTCCACATGCCGACCCAGGCGTGAGCGCCCAGGGCTACAAGGGCCAGCAGACTGAAGATTCGCATCGCATTGTGGGAAAACAACCCGTGCCATTGCTCATAGCCAATGCCCGGGTTTGCGACGAGGTATCCGATCAGGAAAATGAAATAAGCCGCGAGAACGACCGCAGACACACGCTGTGCCATCCAGTCATAGAGGCCCGAACGCGACAGATTCGTTACGCTGGTTACCATATCCAAACTCCTGCCAGAACGATCAGCACCACGGAAATGGCGATGACGATTTTCGAGCCGCGGCGGCCGCCTTCCAGCGTCTCACCGATGCCCATATCCATAATCAAGTGGCGCACGCCGGCTACCAGGTGATAAAGCAGAGCGGACAGGAGGCCCCATGCTACGAACTTGGCCAGCGGGCTGGTCAAGCATGCCTTCACCTCGGCATAACCTTCCTCGGAACCCAGGGATTTGCTCAATGCATAAAGCATGATGCCCAGGCCCAGGAACAGGATGATGCCGGAAACACGGTGCAGGAACGACGTAACGCCGGTGATGGGGAGTTTGATGGTCCTTAGGTCAAGGTTTACAGGTCGTTGGCTATTCTTCACGGCTTTTTTTTCACACTGAAGAGCCCCTAACAATCAGGGCAAAGTTGTAGGGGAGTGCACTGGTCAGGTAAGCACCACCCAGGGAGTGCGACCCCCAATGAAAGCAAGCCCAAAAGCCCTTGGCGGTCGGTGGCCGAGTATAGACAGTTAGGTTACTAATGACAACGCGCGCACCTCACCCTAATAGCGGATTGCGCTGGCGGGATAAAAGGCGTAAATGGCAGTCAATTTCGAGGAAAAAGTACGGTTAAAGCCTTCTGGAGCAAGACTTTAGGCAAATTGACATCTGAATTTATCTCACTATAGTGGTGCGGGCCCTGCGTGGGGGGTCTGTCTGATGATTTGAAGCATAAATAGGAGGCCACATGGCTGACAAAAAAGCGCAGTTGATCATCGAGGGCGCAGCCCCCGTCGAGCTGCCCATTTTAACCGGCACCGTTGGTCCCGATGTTATCGACGTACGGGGCCTGACGGCCACGGGCCGTTTCACTTTCGACCCAGGCTTCATGTCGACCGCCTCTTGCGAGTCGAAGATCACCTATATCGATGGCGATAATGGCATTTTGCTGCACCGGGGCTACCCGATCGAGCAACTGGCTGAAAAATCGGACTACCTGGAAACCTGCTACCTGCTGCTAAATGGCGAACTGCCAACAGCCGAGCAAAAAGCCCAGTTCGTCAGCACCGTCAAGAACCACACCATGGTTCACGAGCAGTTGAAGACCTTCTTCAACGGCTTCCGCCGCGACGCCCACCCGATGGCCGTCATGTGCGGTGTGGTTGGCGCCCTGTCTGCCTTCTATCACGACTCCCTCGACATCAATAACCCGCAGCATCGCGAAATTTCCGCGATCCGCCTGGTTGCCAAGATGCCGACCCTGGCCGCAATGGTTTACAAGTACTCCATGGGGCAACCCATGATGTACCCGCGCAACGACCTGACGTACGCGGAAAACTTCCTGCACATGATGTTCAACACCCCGTGCGAGATCAAACCGATCAGCCCGGTACTCGCCAAGGCAATGGACCGGATCTTCATCCTCCACGCCGACCACGAGCAGAACGCCTCCACCTCTACCGTGCGCCTGGCAGGCTCTTCGGGTGCCAACCCGTTCGCCTGTATTGCCGCCGGTATCGCCGCACTGTGGGGCCCTGCCCACGGCGGTGCAAACGAAGCCGTACTGACCATGCTCGATGAAATCGGCGATGTCTCGAACATCGACAAGTTCATCGCCAAGGCCAAGGACAAGAACGATCCGTTCAAGTTGATGGGCTTCGGTCACCGGGTCTACAAGAACCGCGACCCACGCGCCACCGTCATGAAGCAGACCTGCGACGAAGTGTTGAAGGAACTGGGCATCAACAACGATCCGCAACTCGAACTGGCCATGCGCCTGGAAGAGATCGCCCTGACCGACCCGTACTTCATCGAACGCTCGCTGTACCCTAACGTCGACTTCTACTCGGGGATCATCCTCAAGGCGATCGGCATTCCAACCAGCATGTTCACCGTGATCTTCGCCCTGGCGCGGACCGTGGGCTGGATCTCCCACTGGAAAGAAATGCTCTCCAGCCCGTACAAGATTGGCCGCCCGCGCCAGCTGTACACCGGCTACGAGTCGCGTGACATCACCAAGCTGGAAGATCGCAAGTAAGCATCGCTTAGTTGCACCGAAAACGGCCTCCCTCAGTGGAGGCCGTTTTTGTTTGTGCCGCCTGGTCTACCGCCATCGGGGGCAAGCCCCCTCCCACATTGAACTGCATTCCAAATGTTGTACTCGGTTAACGGTGAGAGGGGGCTTGCCCCCGATGACATTGGTACAGACAACCCGGAACCCCAGACAAAAAAATGCCCCGGCCTTTCGACCGGGGCATTTCCTTATCCAGCTACTACCTTAGTGAGAAACCGCCCCACTCGCCCCCAGGCCAGTCTGCGAACGCACAAACTGCGGGAAGTACAGCGCACGTTCCTTGACTGCCGCCGCCGACTTGTCGGTGATGGAGAAGAACCAGATACCGATGAACGCAATGATCATCGAGAACAACGCCGGATATTCGTACGGGAAGATCGCTTTCTCATGGTGCAGGATCGAGACCCAAATGGTTGGCCCCAGGATCATCAGGCCCACCGCGCTGACCAGACCCAACCAGCCGCCGATCATCGCGCCACGGGTGGTGAGATTCTTCCAGTACATGGAAAGCAGCAACACCGGGAAGTTACAGCTGGCGGCGATGGAGAACGCCAGGCCGACCATGAACGCAATGTTCTGGCTTTCGAACAGGATACCCAGGCCGATAGCCAGCACCGCCAGGGCGATGGTGGTGATCTTCGAGACGCGGATCTCGTCCTTCTCGTTGACCCTGCCTTTCCTGATCACGCTGGCGTACAGGTCATGGGACACCGCCGAGGCACCCGCGAGGGTCAAGCCGGCTACCACTGCCAGGATGGTGGCAAACGCCACGGCCGAGATGAAGCCCAGGAAGATACTGCCGCCCACCGCATTGGCCAGGTGCACCGCCGCCATGTTGTTACCGCCCAGCAAGGCACCTGCCGCATCCTTGAACGCCGGGTTGGTACTGACCAGTAGGATCGCGCCGAAGCCGATGATGAAGGTCAGGATGTAGAAGTAGCCGATAAAGCCAGTGGCATACAGCACGCTCTTACGCGCTTCCTTGGCATCGCTCACCGTGAAGAAGCGCATCAGGATGTGCGGCAGGCCGGCGGTACCGAACATCAGCGCCAGGCCTAGGGACAATGCCGAGATAGGGTCTTTCACCAAACCGCCGGGGCTCATGATCGCCTCACCTTTAGGGTGAACCTTGATCGCCTCGGAAAACAGCATGTTGAAGTCGAAGTTGACGTGCTTCATCACCATCAGCGCCATGAACGAGGCACCGGACAACAGCAGCACGGCCTTGATGATCTGCACCCAGGTGGTTGCCAGCATGCCGCCGAACAGCACGTACATGCACATCAGGATACCCACCAGGATCACCGCCACATGGTAATCCAGGCCGAATAGCAGTTGGATCAGCTTGCCCGCGCCAACCATCTGCGCAATCAGGTAGAACGCAACCACCACCAGCGAGCCACATGCCGACAGGCTGCGGATCTGGGTTTGCCCGAGGCGGTAGGACGCCACGTCGGCAAACGTGTATTTGCCCAGGTTACGCAGGCGCTCGGCGATCAGGAACAAAATGATCGGCCAGCCCACCAGGAAGCCGATCGAGTAGATCAGGCCATCGTAGCCAGAGGTGTAGACCAGTGCGGAAATCCCCAGGAAGGACGCGGCCGACATATAGTCGCCGGCAATCGCCAGGCCGTTCTGGAAACCGGTGATCTTGCCGCCGGCCGCGTAGTAGTCGGCCGCCGACTTGTTGCGCTTGGATGCCCAATAGGTAATGCACAATGTCGCGCCGACAAAGGCCACGAACATCAGGATCGCTGGAATATTCAGCGGTTGTTTGTGCACTTCACCGGTCAATGCATCCGCCGCCCAGACAGCGGGCGCGAAGACCGAAGCGCCGAATACAGCCAATAGACGACGGATCATTGCGCAGCCTCCTTGAGAATCGCATTGTTCAGGTCGTCGAATTCGCCGTTGGCGCGTCGTACGTAGATGCCGGTGAGGACAAAGGCCGAGACAATCAGCCCGACACCGATGGGAATTCCCCAGGTGATGGATGAACCGGGGCTGAGTTTGGCGCCCAGTATTTGCGGCCCGTAGGCGATCAACAGGATGAATCCGGAGTAAAGCCCTAGCATGATCGCCGAGAGAATCCAGGCGAACCTTTCCCTTTTTCTCACCAGCTCCTTGAAGCGCGGGCTGTTTTGAATCGAGAGGTAAATGCTGTCGTTCATTGTTTTTATCCTCGCAGCACAGCTTTTTTATTATTGGAACGTATCCACTGTATGCGGCTGCCGTAGAGGTTCCAGACGACCTTAGTCTTAGATCGAGTGTAGCGAGGGATCGGGAGAATGCAGGAGGATTTGCAGGGGATGAAATTAATGTGGGAGGGGGCTTGCCCCCGATGACAGTGTGTCAGCCAGCACATCGATAGCTGACAGATTGCCATCGGGGGCAAGCCCCCTCCCACAAGGGTATATCAGGGTCTGTTACTTACCGATCCACTCGGCTACACGCTCAGGGTGCTTTGCAACCCAATCCTTGGCCGCTGCATCAGGCTTGGCGCCCTCTTGAATGGCCAGCATGACTTCGCCGATTTCGTCCTTGGAGGCCCATTGGAATTTCTTCAGGAAGGCCGCGACTTCCGGCGCTTTCTTCTCCAGGCCCTTGCTGCCGATGCTGTTGACGGTTTCAGCAGCACCATAAATCCCTTTTGGATCGTCCAGGAAACGCAGTTTCCACTTGGCGAACATCCAGTGTGGCACCCAACCGGTGACCGCGATGGATTCCTGCTTGTCTTCGGCACGGGTCAGTTCGGCGATCATTGCGGCGCCGGAGCTGGCTTGCAGCTTGTAGTCCAGACCATAAGCCTTGATGGCTTCGTCGGTCTTGAGCATCACGCCTGAACCGGCGTCAATCCCAACGATCTTGTTCTTGAAGGTGGTATCGGTCTTGAGGTCTTCGATGGACTTGGCCTTGACGTACTCCGGCACGATCAGGCCGATCTTCGCATCCTTGAAGTTGGGGCCGTAGTCGACCACCTTGTCCTTGTTCTTGGCCCAGTACTCACCGTGCGTCACGGGCAGCCAGGCGGAGAGCATGGCGTCGAGCTTGCCGGTGGCCACACCCTGCCACATGATCCCGGTGGCGACCGCTTGCAGTTTCACGTCATAACCGAGCTTTTCCTTGATCACCTCTGCCGCCACATGGGTGGTGGCAACGCTGTCGGACCAGCCGTCCACGTAGCCGATGCTCAGGGTCTTGCTGTCGGCGCTGGCCAGTGTGGAGCCCATCGCAACTACCAGAGTGGCAGCTGCGCCCAAGAGTCGTCGCATCTTCATAGTACTTCCCCGAAAGTGCTGCGCCCGACGGATGCCGAGCGACGTCAACCTGTTGTTATGTGGTGCACCGCGCCCCCTTCACGCGCATCGATTCGGCTGTTGCGACATCAGTGGAGTGCTGACACTTCGATCATCAACCTGCGCCAATCTTCGACCTGCTCTGTCCGCGACCTCAGGTAAGCAAGAAACGACATCACATCGCCAGCAAGTCATTTTGTAGGACATAGCGCCACAATCCCGCCCGAACTTTGCATGTCAAAATTATGCTGCTGCACTGGGACGGGCTAAATCCGGGTAAGATGCGCGCCTTTGCTCCCCCAGATAAGCCGACCATGCCCGCCAATGCCCGCTTCCCTGCCCTGCCCTATTGCTTCGCCCTGATCCTTGCCGTGCTTGCCCTTGTCGGCTACTGGTATGGCCTCGGCCGGCCGGTGGTCCTGCCGGACGTCGCCAGCGCCAGCCACAAGCTGCAATGTGCGTCCTACACGCCATTCGACAAGGACCAATCGCCGTTCGACCAGCCGTTCACGCTGCGCCCCGAGCGCATGGACGCCGACCTGGCCCTGCTCGCCACCCGCTTCGAATGCATCCGCACCTATTCCATGACCGGCCTGGAAGCCTTGCCGGACCTGGCGCGCAAGCATGGGTTGAAGTTGATGATCGGCGCCTGGGTCAACAGCAACCCCGTCGACACCGAGAAAGAAGTCGACGCCCTGATCGCCTCGGCCAATGCCAACGCCGACGTGGTGACCTCGGTGATCGTCGGCAACGAAACCCTGCTGCGCAAGGAAGTCACCGCCGCGCAGTTGGTGAAGCTGATCCATAAAGTCAAAAGCCAGATCAAGCAGCCGGTCACCTACGCCGATGTCTGGGAGTTCTGGCTGCAACACCCGGAAATTGCCCCGGCGGTGGATTTCCTGACCATTCACCTGCTGCCGTACTGGGAAGATGACCCGTCGGGCATCGACCAGGCGCTCAAGCATGTAGGGGATGTGCGCCAGACCTTCGGCAATAAGTTCGCCCCCAAGGACGTGATGATCGGCGAGACCGGCTGGCCGAGCGAAGGCCGCCAGCGCGAAACCGCCGTGCCGAGCCGAGTCAATGAAGCCAAGTTCATGCGTGGTTTTGTCGCCATGGCTGAGGCCAACGGCTGGCGCTACAACCTGATCGAAGCCTTCGACCAACCGTGGAAGCGCGCCAGCGAAGGCGCCGTAGGCGGTTACTGGGGCCTGTTCGATGCGGATCGCCAGGACAAGGGCATCCTTGCTGGCCCGGTGACCAATGTGCCGTACTGGCCACTATGGCTGGGCATGGGCGGGCTTATCCTGCTGGGTACCCTGGTGCTCGGTGGCCGCGTCCGCAGCACCCGCGCTGCCTGGTTGTTGCCGCTGCTGGGGGGCGTCGCGGCCTGCTCTATCGGCACCTGGGCCGAACTCACCCGCGTGACCGCACGCTTTAATGATGAGTGGGTATGGGCCGGCTTGCTGGTGGCGCTGAACCTGCTGGTGCTGGCCCATGCCGCCCTGGCCCTGAGCACTCGCCATGGTTGGCGCGCGCGTGCCTTCGACTGGCTGGAGCACCGCGCCGGTTGGCTGGTGGCGACGGCCGGGTTCGCGGGCGCGGTGATGATGCTGGCACTGGTGTTCGACCCACGTTATCGCAGCTTCCCAAGTGCCGCGCTGGTACTGCCCGCCTTGGTCTATCTGGTTCGCCCAGTGACCGGGCCGCGCCGGGAAATTGCCCTGCTGACCTTTATCATCGGTGCCGGCATTGCGCCGCAGCTGTACCGCGAAGGGCTGTTCAACCAGCAGGCATGGGGCTGGGCGCTGGTCAGCGTGTTGATGGTAGTGGCCTTGTGGCGGTGCTTGCGGATGCGCAAGGCTTAAGACCGCCATCGGCTGTCGCCCTCTCCTTACAAATGTGGGAGGGGGCTACGCTTCGGATCAGCCCTATCAGGCGCCCCGCGGCTGCCTGACCAACCGCAACCCCGCAATCACTACCGCAAACACCGCAAACGTGGTGTTGTACAACGCCAGGGCCGGGAACCCGAACACCAGGCCCAACACGGCCAAGCCCCACCCCGCACGACCCGGCACGAAAAACGCCAGCACCGAGGTCACCAACGCAGCCCAGCCCATCACTTTGAAGTGAATCATCAAGCCCAGGTTCGACCGCACCTGGCATTCCCAACGGCTGGCCTCATCGGCACAGATGCCAACCCACTGGCCATCCTCCATGAAGCCGTAACGTGCGGCATAACTGGCAGCCAGCCATAACGGCAGGGCGATAAGCAGCAGGATCAACGGCAAGCGGCGGGACATGGGGCACTCCGAAAGGCAAAAACGGCGCTCAGCTTAATGCGCCAGCGGCCGTTAGCAAGATACATACACACAATTAGTGTTCACCAATACGTGGCAAAGTGTATCGTCTGCCGACTATTACCCCCTGAATTCATAGAATAAGCGCAACGCTTGAAACGAGAGGCAGAGAGCCAGCCACCGGTAGAATCCAGGCTCTCACACCGAAGGATTCAAGCGCAGATGACTACGCATTACCGGCAGCTGACTCAGGGACAACGTTACCAGATTGAGGCTGGCTTGAGCGCCGCAGAGAGCCAGGCGAGCATTGCAAAGCGGGTCGGCGTGCATCCCTCGACGATCAGTCGCGAGGTTCGCCGCAACAGCACCCAGAATATCTACAAGGCTGTTTCTGCGGCCCATGAAAGTGATGCTCGTCGAGCGGGTGCGCGCAAGTTTTGCAAGCCGGCGACATGGCTCAGCCATCATCTCCCGGTGTGGCTCAAGCATGGCATGAGTCCGGAGCAGATCGCCCAGCGGTTGAAGCAGGAGCAGCCAAGCCGGGCGGTCAGCCATGAGTGGATTTATCGGTTCATTGCCGCCGAACAGCGCGCCGGTGGTGAGCTTTATACCTATCTGCGACATCGCCGAAAGCGCTACCGGAAACGCTATGGAAGCCACGATCGGCGCGGGCAGCTGCGTAATCGCGTGTCAATCAGTGAACGCCCAGCCGAGGTCGAAAGCCGCGAGCGCCTGGGGGACTGGGAGGGCGATACGGTACATGGACTGGGCGGTAACCTGGTGACCCTGGTTGATCGCAAAAGCGGCTATCTGAGCGCCTATCCGGTCAAGCGCAGAACGCGCCGGCAGGTAACGCGGGCGATCAATCTGATGCTTCAGGGCCATGCCGCTCACACGCTGACGCTGGATAACGGAAGGGAGTTTGCCGGGCATGAACGCATCGCGCTACGGAGCCAGTGCCAGGTCTTTTTTGCAGACCCCTATTCATCCTGGCAACGTGGCACCAATGAAAACACCAACGGTCTGCTCCGCCAGTATTTCCCCAAGGGCAGCGACTTCAGCAAGCTGACCGTCGAAGCCGTCAATCGGACAGTAGCGAGGATCAATCTACGCCCGCGCAAGCGCTTGGGCTGGAAGACGCCGTACGAAGTGCATACAGGGGTGAGCGTTGCACTTATGTGTTGAATTCAGGCCCCGATTCCGACGTTTTTTTCCGACTTTTCGTGCCGAAGGCTGGCACTTCGGTGGCAACGCGGTGGTCATAGCCTGCGAACTTCATTCAGCACGTTTCCTCTTAGGGATTAAGTCATGCTCCGTTCCTTGCGCTGTGCTGCCTTGCTGGGCAGCCTATTTTTGAGTGCGTCAGCACTGGCCGTCGACATTGACCAAGCCAGCTATGGCTTCCCTTTGACGAACCCGTTCGAAGCGACCATCGCCACCACCCCGCCTGACCTTCGGCCCAAACTGCCGACCGACGACGAGATCAACCAGTCCGACTACACCCTGAACATGCGCCCCGAGCGCGAATTCAGCCTGCCCGACAATTTCTGGGCGGTGAAGAAACTGACCTACCGCATCGCCAAGCAGGATCGCGCCGCGCCGCTGATCTTTCTGATCGCCGGCACCGGCGCGCGCTTTGACAGCAGCATCAACGAGTACCTGAAAAAGCTGTATTACCAGGCCGGCTACCATGTGGTGCAGTTGTCTTCGCCGACCAGCTTCGACTTCATCGCCTCGGCTTCGCGCTTCGCCACCCCCGGCATCAGCCAGGAAGATGCCGAAGATATGTACCGCGTGATGCAGGCCGTGCGCGCACAGAACGCCTCGCTGCCGGTGAC
The DNA here is from genome assembly GCF_042015035.1 of Pseudomonas gorinensis. Lineage (NCBI taxonomy): Bacteria > Pseudomonadati > Pseudomonadota > Gammaproteobacteria > Pseudomonadales > Pseudomonadaceae > Pseudomonas > Pseudomonas gorinensis. Next base: position 2,313,665 of record NZ_CP167125.1, on the reverse strand, counting down.
CGACTTCTACCTTACCGGCTACAGCCTTGGCGCCCTGGACGCGGCGTTTGTCAGCAAGCTCGACGAGACCCGTCGCAGCTTCAACTTCAAGAAAGTGCTGCTGCTTAACCCACCGGTCAACCTGTATACCTCGGTCACCAACCTCGACAAGCTGGTACAGACCGAGGTCAAGGGCATCAACAACACCACCACTTTCTATGAGCTGGTGCTGAATAAACTGACCCGCTACTTCCAGCAAAAGGGCTACATCGACCTCAACGATGCCCTGCTCTACGACTTCCAGAACTCCAAGCAGCACCTGACCAACGAACAGATGGCCATGCTGATCGGCACCTCGTTTCGCTTCTCGGCGGCCGACATCGCCTTCACCTCGGACCTGATCAACCGCCGCGGCCTGATCATCCCGCCGAAGTACCCGATCACCGAAGGCACCAGCCTCACGCCATTCCTCAAGCGTGCGCTGCAATGCGACTTCGACTGCTACCTCACTGAGCAGGTAATCCCGATGTGGCGCGCCCGCTCCGATGGCGGCAGTCTGTTGCAACTGGTTGACCAGGTCAGCCTGTACGCCCTCAAGGACTACCTGCACGACAGCCCGAAAATTGCCGTCATGCACAATGCCGACGACGTGATCCTGGGCCCCGGCGACCTCGGTTTCCTGCGTAAAACCTTCGGCGATCGCTTGACCGTCTACCCACTGGGCGGCCACTGCGGCAACCTCAATTACCGCGTCAACGCCGACGCCATGCTGGAGTTCTTCCGTGGCTAAATATCTTCTTCTGCTCGCCGCTTTAATGTGCGCAGGCGTGGCCAATGCCGACAACAGCAAGGCCCACACACCGACCGTAGTAGATTCCGACGGTTTCAAGGAACCGCTGACCAAACTCAAGTTCAACCCGGGCCTGGACCAGCGCGAGTTCGAGCGTTCGTCGCTCACTGCACTCAACGTGTATGACCCGCTGGAGTCGTGGAACCGCCGCGTTTACCACTTCAACTACCGCTTCGACCAATGGGTGTTCCTGCCGGTGGTCGACGGTTACCGCTACGTCACCCCAAGCTTCCTGCGGACCGGCGTGAGCAACTTCTTCAACAACCTGGGCGACGTCCCCAATCTGTTGAACAGCCTGTTGCAGCTCAAGGGCCATCGCTCCCTGGAAACCACCGGGCGCCTGTTGCTCAACACCACCATCGGCATCGCCGGCCTGTGGGACCCGGCTACCGCCATGGGCCTGCCGCGCCAGAGCGAAGACTTCGGCCAGACCCTGGGCTTCTACGGCGTACCCGGCGGCGCCTACCTGGTGCTGCCGATCTTCGGCCCGTCGAACCTGCGCGACACCACCGGCCTGATCGTCGACTACGGTGCCGAAACCGAGATCAACTTCCTGAACGTCTCCGAAGTCAGCTCCAACCACCCGGAAATCTGGGCCCTGCGTGCCGTGGACAAGCGCTACCAGACCAGCTTCCGCTACGGTCAGATGAACTCGCCGTTCGAGTACGAGAAGGTGCGCTACATCTATACCGAATCACGCAAGTTGCAGATTGCCGAGTAAATAACGCCGACAAAAAAGGCCATTCGATTGAATGGCCTTTTTTTGTGTCGGCGATTTATGCCTTGAGCGCTTTCCAGATCTTGCCCACCACGCTGACCAGCGCCAATACGAGCGCCCCAGCGATAACCCCCGCCACCGCATTCAGTAACGTCGGCATCAACCACGCCAATCCACCGGTGCTCTGGCTCACGCCCTCGATCCAGTGATGCACCACCGGCACGCCATGGGTCAGGATGCCGCCGCCGACCAGGAACATCGCCGCCGTCCCTATCACCGACAAGCTCTTCATCATGTACGGCGCCGCCCGCAGGATCCCGCCGCCGATACTGCGCGCCATCTGGCCGGGCTTCTGGGTGAGCCACAGGCCCAAGTCATCCAGCTTGACGATACCGGCCACCAGTCCGTAGACGCCGATGGTCATGACAATGGCAATGCCCGACAGCACGATCACCTGTTGCATCAAGGGCGCATCGGCCACGGTGCCGAGGGTAATAGCGATGATTTCCGCCGAGAGGATAAAGTCGGTGCGGATCGCCCCTTTGATCTTGTCCTTTTCAAAGGCCACCAGATCGGTTGCCGGGTCGGCCACGGCTTCGACCAATTGCGTGTGTTCGGCCTGGTCTTCAGCTTTGCTGTGCAGGAATTTATGCGCGAGTTTCTCAAAGCCTTCGAAACACAGGTAGGCGCCGCCGAGCATCAACAACGGCGTCACCGCCCAGGGCGCGAAGGCACTGATCAACAGCGCAGTGGGCACCAGGATCAACTTGTTGATAAACGAGCCCTTGGCCACCGCCCACACCACCGGAATTTCCCGTTCGGCGCGCACACCGGAAACTTGCTGGGCGTTGAGCGCCAAGTCATCGCCGAGCACGCCGGCGGTCTTCTTGGCGGCCATCTTGGTCATCAGGGCGACATCGTCGAGGACGGCGGCGATGTCGTCGATCAGTACCAGTAAGCTGCTTCCTGCCATGTTCCGCTCCTCGGAAAAGTTTTGCCGAGGATAGGAGGCTCGGGGGGTTATGGATAGTGGTAAGGCGTCAGCGCGGTGCGATCGATGTTTCGATCCAGCCGTTGCAAGGCACTGGCTAATGGACACAGTACGCCCGCGTTTGTGTCGACACAGCCCTCAGCACCGGCCATATCGGCGTGTAACGGCGGCTGAGACATCGACAACGGCGTCAACTGACGAATCTGCTCCAGGGACTGCGCCTCGAACGCCACCCGCAGGAAATAGCGCCCGCTCGCGACCTGCTTGTAGCGCTCGAATTGCAGGCTGCCCACCGGCGGGATATTGCCCTCCAAGTAGTCCCCCAGGGTCCAGCGAAACCCCAGCAGCGTGCGCAGGTAGGAAATATTGGTGTCATGGGCCACCAGCAGGGTGAAACGCGCGTCGGGCGGCATGCCCAGGGGGTCTGGCGCGGCCTGTGGCGTGCCTTGTTTGAGCGCCAGGGAAATCTGGTTCATCAGTTGCGAACCACCGCGGCTGGCGATGTACAGGCTGTCGTTGATGAAGTCGTACTTGGCCTTGGTCAGCGCAGTCAGTTGAGACACCTGCTGCGCACTGCGCCCATGGCCAAAGGCGACTTGATCCAGCGGCAAGCCTTCGCTGTACTCCAGGCGAAAGGTCTCGCCGAGGTTGGCTTGGGTGTTCAACCCCTTGATCGCCAGGCGACCGTCTTCATCCTGGGTCAATTGCCAAGGCTCAGCCGCGTAGGCACACGCGCCGGACGTACCGCAGATCACCTTGCGCAATTGCTGTTCAGCCTCGTGGTAACGGGCTTGAGCACCGGCCACGCTACCGCCCATGCGGGCCAGCACGCTGTCTTCAGCGCGCTGCGGGTCCAGGCGAGCGAAAGGCATTTTGTCGGCCTGGAACAGCGCATCCTTATCGCCCTGCACCACGCTCGGTTGCAACCCGCAGCCAGGAAACAGGCCATCGAGCAACGCCGACGCCGTGGCCTGGGTGCGTTGCAGGGGGCTGGCGCGCACAAACACTTCACCGGGCGCCGGGCAGCCATTGGGCAGCAGGCCGGCGGCGCGCAAGACCTGGCCACGATAGCGGCCCATCTCCACGGCCGCTGCGTAACCGTGGCCGGTCAAATGCCCATCCGGCACCGACCAATTGGGCAACCCGCGACCGGTGACCTTGGCCAGTTTCGCACTGTCGGTGGGCGGGCGTACGCCGTGGCGGCTGACCTGCACCACCTTGTCCAGCACAAAACCGTCGGCGGGCGCGGCCTGGGTCTGGAGTGAAACCAGACCGGCCAGTAACAAGGGGGTCAATCGTACGAAGCAAGCGAACATAACGGTGTCCTGTGTCGGGTCTACGGAGGGCCATTCCCACGCTGGACGAACGGGAATGGCCATGCCGGATCAGGGATAGCGGTAAGCGGTCAGCGCCGTGCGGTCAATGGCGCGACCCGTGCGCTCGACAAACTGCGCCATCGGGCACAGGGTACCAACAGCGGTGTGCTGGCAGCCTGGCTGATCGAAGTCGGCTTGCAACGGTGGATGCTCAGGCCCCAGACGTTGCAGGGCGCGTATCTGATCCATGCCCTGGGTGATAAACCGCGTGCGGATAAAGCGCTCACCGGTCTGGGTGTCGCGGTAGCGCTCGAACGCCAAGGTGCCGGTGGGCGGGATATTGCCCGGCTGATACTCGCCAAGTTGCCAGGTAAACCCGAGCATCGTGCGCAGGTGCGAGATATTGGTGTCGTGGGCCACCAGCATCAACAGGCGCGCCGGCGGCGGGTTGCCCAGCGGATCATTTTTCTCCAAGGGAGTGCCCTGTTCCAGGGCCAGCACAATCTGGTTCATCAACTGCGAGCCGCCACGGCTGGCAATGTGCGGCGTGTCGTTGATGAAGTCGTATTTGGCCCGGTGCAGACGCCCCAGGGCCGAGACTTGCGCAGCATCGCGAGCATGGCCGAAGGCGACATCGGTCAGGGGCATGCCCTCGCTGTACTGCAGGCGAATGGTCTCGGCCATCGACGACGCCTTATCCAGCCCCTTGATCTTGAACCGCCCGCCATCCCCTTCTTTCAAGGCCCATGGCGTGTCGAAGAACGGGCACGCCTTGCCCACTTCGCACACCGCGTTTTTCAGGCGCTCCAGGTCCGGGCGCAGGCGCTCCTCGGCGGCTTGCAGGTTACCGCCCAGGGCTTGCAGGATCTGGGCCTTGGCGATGGCCGGGTCGATCTTGGCGAAAGGCATTTCATCTGTCTGGAACAACGGGTCTGGCTTGTTGCGTGCAAGGGCTTTTTCACCGCAGCCGGGGAACATGCCATCGAGCAGCGCGGCGGCGGTGGAACGCGTGCGCTGCTTGGGACTGGCCACGGCGACCAGGCTCCCAGCTTGCGGACAGCCACTGGCCAACAGGCCGGCATCGCGGTAATACGCCGCTTGCCAGGCGCCCATGTAACTGGCGGCCAGGTAGCCATGGCCGGTCAGTTCGCCATCCTGCACCAGCCATGGGGTCCAGGCACGGCCGGTGGCTTTGACCAGCTTGTCGGTATCGGTGGGTGAGCGCACGCCATGGCGGCTGACCTGCACGGCTTTTTCCAGCACGTAATGGCTGGCTTCGGCAGCCTGGAGGCCGGTGCATAGCGTCAGCGCAGCCGCAGCCAGGCCCATACGATTGAATAGGGTCATGCTCAGGTTCCTTTCATCAGAATTCGTAGGAGAAGCCCACGCGGTAGCGGGCCTGGCGCTGGTCAGTGTTCTTATCGACATACACGTCGGCCACTTCCAGGTATGGGGTCAAGTAGTTGGTGAGTTTGTATTCGAACAGCAGCTTATTGCTGTAATTCTGGCGTGTACCGTCGAAGACAATCTGATTGCTGTATATCTGCTTGCGCCCGACACCGACCGACAACAGGCCAAACTTGTACTTGGCGCCCAACTCCAGCGCATCGTCGTGTTTATCCGCCTTGCCCTCTTCGTCATACCGCGTGAGTTTGTGGTAATACCCCGGGGTAATGGAGAACTTATCAGTGATGGCATAGGATACTTTCAACGACGGCTTATAGGATTTCTTATCCTTGCCGTCGGCATAGGTGAACTTGGGCTTGACCTTCCACTTGGCCCCCAACTTGTGGCTGTACTTGACCTTGGCCTTGAGTTCGTCCTTGGTCAGCCGCGAAAACGCCTTGCCCGGCTGGCCGTCGCTGTCAGGCGCGGTGGCCATCACCGCTTCGAAGGAGAACGCCAGGCCATTGTCCAGGGCCTGGGTCAGCATCACCTTGTCCTTATGCTCACGCTCCACTTCCGAATACTGGTGCTGGTAGTCCAGTTCCAGCGCCTGGGTGGTGCTAGAGGCAATGACCAGACCAATAAACGAATATCGCCTTAATGCTTTCTTATGATGTCCAGCGCTCAATTTCTTCATGTTTTTACCTGTTATTTTTATTGTGGATGACACGACAACTTTGCTGTTTTACGCGCACAGCGGTACGGCTTCCGATGACTCGGAACGGGTGAAACCAAGAGGTAGTCAGTTAGTTAACGGGGTATCGATCAAAAGCTGTTGTTTTCGTTTACGGCGGTGAACTTGCCCGGAAAACAGCGCGGTCATCAATACCGAAATCAGCGAAGCGCCCAGCCAGAACAGCGACAGGGTATGGAAGTCGTACAGCTTGCTGCCGTCCTGGGCCAGGGTGGTGCCGTGTTCGATCAACACCCCGGTGAGAATCTCGCCCGCCGCTGCCCCGGCGTAGCTGGCAATGCCGATCATGCCCAGCGCTGCACCGGCTGCGCTTTTGGCGGCAATGTCCACGGCCATCAAGCCGCCGAGAAAACACAGCAACGCGCCCATGGAAAGGCCGAACAACATCATGGCCAGCGCATCCAGCCAGTAGTGGCCCCCAGGCAGGAACAGAAACATCCCCAGCGACGCACTGTTCATCAAGCCGAACAGGATCGCCAGGCCATGACGCCGGCCATCGAAGAAGCGATCGGACACCAGCCCACTGAGGCCCGTGCCGACAATGCCGAATACACCGGTGATGGAGATCAGCGCCGAAGCCGACAATGTGTTGTAGCCCTTGGCGTTTTCAAGGAAGAACACGCCCCAGGAAATCACCGCATAGCGGCCGATATACATCAGGCAGGAGGCCAGGGCCAGCAGCCACAGCGCCGGATTTTTCAGGAGTGCCAATTGCGCGCCCCACTTGCCGACGGTCTTCAACAGCACTTCTTCGCGGCCACCGTCCACTTCTGCAAAGCCTGCGCTCTGCGGCGAGTCGGCCATGAACAGGTAGATCAGCAACATACCGAGCACGCCCATGGCAGTCGCCAGGAAATAGCCGTACTGCCAGCCCCAGGTGACGATCACGGCGGCGACTGCGATGTAGGTCAACGCCTCGCCCAGGCTGTGGGCAATCGACCAGAAGCCATAGAACGTGCCGCGCTCCTTGTCGGCGTACCAGCGCGACAACGACACCACGCACGGCCCCACGCCCATGGACTGGGCCCAACCGTTCAGACCCCAGGCCAGGGTGAGAATGATCGCGTTGGTGGTCAGGCCCATGCAGGCGTTGACCACCGCGCTGATCAACAACCCGAGCATCATGAAGCGCCGCACATTGGCATGGTCGGCCAGGAAGCCGTTGACCAGCTTACCCACGGCATAGGTGAAGAACAGCGCGGAACCGATCATGCCCAGTTGCGTTGGGCTGAGCAGGTTCTGCCCCACCAGCGCCGGCTTGGCCACATTGAAGGACAGCCGGCACACGTAGAACAGCGCATAGCTCAGGGACATGGATAAAAAGGTCAGCCAACGCACCCGGCGAAAACGTCGCCCATCGGGGTCGGCCACCAGAGGTCGCGCAGGCGCGGCATGGAACAAGGACAGCAGGGAATTCATGGCGGACAGTCTCCTATTGTTATTATTCGCTGTACGTTCAAACGCAGATCGTAAAAAGGGCTCAAGCCTCCAGTGACGGGCCGATCAACTCGGCCAGTTGCGGGTACACCTGGGCGCTGGCCACCAGCAACGGGTTGCCGCCGAGCAGACCATCACCGCGCAGGAAATCGCTGCAACGGCCACCGGCTTCACTGACCAGCACCAACCCCGCCGCACAATCCCAACTGTTGATATGGGTTTCGTAGTAGCCCACCAGGCGCCCAGCCGCGACGTAGGCGATCATCAGCGCGCCGGAACCATTGCGAATAAACATGCCGCCGCCCTCCAGCAAGCCAGTGAGAAACGGGATGAAGTGCTCCTTGCCACGCCGGTGGGAGGTGCCGACGCCGGTCACACCGTATCGAATATCGGCGGCCGGGCTGACCCGGATCGGCGTGTCATTCACATAGGCGCCCAGGCCGCGGCAGGCGTGGAACAGCTCGTTGTGGTTGGCGTCGGCCACGGCACCGAGCCAGGGTTGACCGTCCACCAGCAGGCCGATGGACACGCACCAGGTGTGCAGGCCATTGACGAAGCAACTGGTACCGTCAATGGGGTCGACCACCCACACACAACGCGCTTGCAAGCCGGCCGCGCCGCCCTCCTCGCCCACGAAGCCATCCTCGGGAAACTGCTCGGCCAGGCGCGCCTTGATAAACACCTCCAACTCGCGGTCGGCGATGCTGACCACGTCCTGGGGGACAGCCCCTTTATGTTCAACATGCAATTGCTCGCGCTGCTGGTAATACGTCATGCCACGCCGCGCGGCTTCCATCGCGACCTGACGCACCAGCGCGTAACGCGCGGCCAGATGATCGAGGCGCGGTAATGTCTCTGCTTGTGTCATAAGCCTTACCTTCAGCGTCGATTGCACACGTGTGCAATCGTTCGGGAAAAAAAAGTGAAGGCACGCCTTTTTGGGGAGGCCGGCCATTCACCGATTACTGCCCATACAACACGAAATAAATTTTCTCTTCAAGCTATTATTGAAATTTTATTTCTGAATTTTCGTCGTGCCGCGTTCGATCAAGGTCACAGGCACCGGCTCGAATTCAGCGACCCGCATGAAGTTCTCCCCCCGCGCGACGATAGCACCGACGGCGCGTTGCGCCAGTTGCACACTGTCCTGGCGCACGGTGGTCAGGTCGTAGGCCAATTGCGCAGCCTGAGCGATATCGTCAAAGCCGATCACCTGCACCTGTTGCGGCACCTGGAGGTGCAACGTAAAGCGCAATGCGTCCATCACCCCGAGTGCCAGCATATCGGTTGCACAGAAGATCGCGTCCGGTCCCTCCCCCTGGCTGAACAACGCCAGCAACGCCTGCATGCCGCCCTGATAACCCGGGGTTTCATTAAACACCGTCTGCGCCTCGACCCCCACCTCGGCCAGGCGCTGGGAAAACCCCAGCCAGCGCTCGCGGCTGCTGAAGTTATGCGCGCCCTGGCCCACAAACGCCAGGCGCCGCGCGCCGCCCTTGAGCAAGGCATCGGCAGCCATACGCCCACCGGCGCGGTTATCACTGCCCACCACTTCAGCCCCGGCCAGTTCATGGCCACGGTTGATCATCGCCACCGGAATCTGCCGATCCAGGTAATGCTGGACCACCGACAACGGCGGCGAGGCCGAGGTCAGGATCACCCCGGCAATCTGGTAGCTGAGCAACGCATGCAACGACTGCTCAAGCTGCGCCGGGTCATCGGCATTCATCAACAAGGGCATCAAGCCACGACGGCTCAGGCTATGGGCGATGGGGCTCAAGAGGCTGGCGCGAAACGCACTGTCGAAACCGGCAGTGACCACACCGACAAAGTTGCTGCTGCCCTTGTTCATGGTGCGGGCAATCATATTGACCTGATAACCCAGGGCCTTGGCCGAGGCCAGCACCTTTTCGCGGGTGGCGGGGGCCACGCTGGCACCCGGGGTGAACGTTCGCGACACCGCCGAGCGCGAAACACCGGCATGCCGGGCCACATCCAGGGACGTAATCACGTTTTTTTCAGAGGTGTCCATCGGCAATCGCCCACTGCAAAAGAGCCGATACGGTAATGGCAAACGCAGCCCAGGGAAAGCGCGGCAATGGCGCATTCTTGAGGCTCGCGCGAAGCCGGTGCTACCATGCCCGACCGCCTGTCCTGGCAAGGAAACATCCCGTGCTCAGTTTCATAGATACGTTTCTCTTTTGGCGAGTGGCTGTTGTCGTCAGGCAAGGAGCCGCGACGACTCATAGCTCGCTAGGGGGAGGAGCGGCGACGCAGAATGGCGGCAACAGACGCCGTCAAAAAAAAACAGTATCTGTGAGACTGAGCACTTTATGAGCACCATTCGCGAGCGCAACAAAGAAAAGATCCTGCGGGCGGCCAGCGAGGAGTTTGCCGACAAGGGCTTCGCCGCGACCAAGACCAGCGACATCGCCGCCAAGGCCGGGTTGCCCAAGCCCAACGTCTATTACTACTTCAAGTCCAAGGACAACCTCTACCGCGAGGTGCTCGAGAGCATTATCGAGCCGATCCTGGCGGCTTCCACGCCGTTCAACCCCGAGGGTGAGCCTTCGGTGGTGCTCAGCAACTACATCCGCTCGAAAATCCGTATCTCCCGCGACCTGCCGTTCGCCTCCAAGGTGTTCGCCAGCGAAATCATGCATGGCGCCCCGCACCTGAGCACCGAGCAGGTTGAACAGCTCAACGCCCAGGCCAAGCACAATATCGACTGCATCCAGAGCTGGGTGGATCGCGGGTTGATTGCACCGATCGATCCAAATCACCTGATGTTCAGCATCTGGGCGGCGACGCAGACATATGCGGATTTTGACTGGCAGATCTCGGCGGTGACCGGCAAAGCCAAGCTGGATGAGGCCGATTATGAAGCCGCGGCGCAGACGATTATTCGGTTGGTGCTCAAGGGGTGTGAGCCGGACTGATACACCGGGGGGCCTGGGCCAATCGGGGGCAAGCCCCCTCCCACAATTTTGACCATGTTCGCAGTTCAAAATGTGGGAGGGGCTTGCCCCCGATGAGGCCCTGACAGTCACCCAATCCTCAAGCTGACACCCCCGCATCCGCCATCAACCCCACCCCCTCGATCGCCGTGATCGCACACTGCTCGTCAATATCCGACGTATCCCCACTGATCCCGATCGCCCCCAACACCAACCCCGCCTGATCGCGAATCAACACCCCGCCCGGTGCCGGCACCACGCTGCCCTGCCCCAGGCTGTTCAACGCCGCGATAAACGCCGGGCGCTGCTGCGCATCCAGCGCCAGCAGGCGTGAGCCTTTGCCCAAGGCGATCGCCCCCCAGGCCTTGCCGATGGCGATTTGCGGGCGCAGCAGGCTGGCACCGTCTTCCCGTTGCAAGGTGATCAAGTGACCGCCGCTGTCCAGTACCGCGATGGTCAGCGGCGCGGCTGAAATCGTACGGCCAGCGGTAAGGGCCTGGCTGGCCAGTTGGGTGGCAATTTTCAAGGTTAAAGCGCTCATGGTGCCGTCCTTATCTTGTTATGGGTAACGCCGTGGAGGTCTGTTTGATCAGATGCTCGATCAAACAAATAGAACACAATTATTTTATTTATTGTATACAATATTTCTTAACAAACCCTCCATCCGTCGAAAAACTGCCTTCCGACGAACGCAAAGGACCGCACATAAAATGCATTGACCTATGTCGCTCGCCGTGAATACACTTTGGACAAACACCACTTGTATACAATTACAAAACGCAAGAGGCACAAAAACAATGAGCAAAATGAGAGCAATCGAAGCCGCCGTTTTAGTGATGCGCCGTGAAGGCGTGGACACCGCCTTCGGTATCCCAGGCGCCGCGATCAACCCACTGTATTCGGCCTTGCAGAAAGTGGGTGGCATCGATCACGTCCTTGCTCGCCACGTTGAAGGCGCCTCGCACATGGCCGAGGGCTACACCCGCACCAAGGCCGGCAATATCGGCGTGTGCATCGGCACTTCGGGCCCGGCGGGCACCGATATGGTCACCGGCCTCTACAGCGCCTCGGCCGACTCGATCCCGATCCTGTGCATCACCGGCCAGGCGCCGCGGGCACGCATGCACAAGGAAGACTTCCAGGCCGTGGACATCACCAGCATCGTCAAGCCGGTGACCAAATGGGCAACCACCGTCCTGGAACCCGGCCAGGTGCCCTACGCGTTCCAGAAAGCCTTCTACGAAATGCGCTCCGGCCGCCCCGGTCCGGTGCTGATCGACCTGCCGTTCGACGTGCAGATGGCCGAGATCGAATTCGATATCGACGCCTACCAGCCACTGCCCCTGGCCAAACCCCTGGCCACACGCATCCAGGTGGAGAAAGCCCTGGCACTGCTGGACCAGGCCGAACGCCCGCTGCTGGTAAGCGGTGGCGGCGTGATCAACGCCGACGCCAGCGAGCTGCTGGTGGAGTTCGCCGAGTTGACCGGCATTCCAGTGATCCCGACCCTGATGGGCTGGGGCACCATCCCGGACGATCACCCGCTGATGGTGGGCATGGTCGGCCTGCAAACCTCCCACCGTTACGGCAATGCCACGCTGCTCAAGTCAGATGTGGTGCTGGGCATCGGCAACCGCTGGGCCAACCGCCACACGGGCTCGGTGGAGGTGTACACCCAGGGGCGTAAATTCATTCACGTCGACATCGAGCCGACGCAGATCGGCCGCGTCTTCACCCCCGACCTGGGTATTGTTTCCGACGCGGGCGCCGCCCTGACGATGTTTATCGAAGTGGCCCGCGAGTGGAAAGCCGCAGGCTTACTCAAGGACCGCAGCGCCTGGCTGCATGATTGCCAGCAGCGCAAAGCCACCCTGCACCGCAAGACCCACTTCGACAACGTGCCGGTCAAGCCGCAACGGGTGTACGAAGAGATGAACCAGGTGTTCGGCAAAGACACCTGCTACGTCAGCACCATCGGCCTGTCGCAGATTGCCGGCGCGCAATTCCTGCACGTCTACCAGCCACGCCATTGGATCAACTGCGGCCAGGCTGGCCCATTGGGCTGGACCATCCCGGCAGCGCTGGGCGTGGTCAAGGCCGACCCGAGCCGCAAAGTGGTGGCGCTGTCCGGCGACTATGACTTCCAGTTCATGATCGAAGAGCTGGCCGTGGGCGCGCAGTTCAAGCTGCCGTACATCCACGTGGTGGTGAACAACTCCTACCTGGGGCTGATCCGCCAGGCCCAGCGTGGCTTTGAAATGGACTACTGCGTGCAGCTGTCCTTCGACAACCTCAACGCCCCGGAACTCAACGGCTATGGCGTGGACCACGTCGCGGTTGCCGAAGGCCTGGGGTGCAAGGCCCTGCGCGTGTTCGAGCCGAGCCAGATTGCGCCGGCGTTGCGCAAGGCCGAGGCGATGATCGAAGAATTCAAGGTCCCGGTGATCGTTGAGATTATTCTGGAGCGCGTGACCAATATTTCCATGGGCACCGAGATCAACGCCGTCAATGAATTCGAAGACCTGGCCTTGGTCGGCAATGATGCGCCGACCGCCATTTCCCTGCTCGATTAAGGAGAACCCTATGCCGCGCTTCGCCGCCAACCTGTCCATGCTGTTTACCGAACAGGACTTTCTTGCTCGCTTCAAAGCCGCTGCCGAGGCAGGCTTCAGTGGGGTGGAATACCTGTTCCCCTACGAGTTCAGCTCAGCCGACATCAAGGCGCAGCTGGATGCCCATGGCCTGACCCAAGTGCTGTTCAACCTGCCGGCCGGTGACTGGGCCAAGGGCGAACGCGGCCTGGCCTGCCACCCGGATCGGGTCGAGGAATTCCGCGCGGGGGTCAGCTTGGCCATCGCCTATGCCCAGGTGCTGGGTAATACGCAGGTCAACTGCCTGGCGGGTATCCGGCCCCAGGGCGTTGATGATGCAACCCTGGAAAAAACCTTTGTCGCCAACCTCAAGTACGCCGCCGACAAACTGCAAGCAGTGGGCATCAAGCTGGTGATGGAGGCGATCAATACCCGTGATATTCCAGGGTTCTATCTGAATAACACCGCCCAGGCCCTATCGATCCGCGAGCAGGTGGGCAGTGCCAACCTGTTCCTGCAATACGACATCTATCACATGCAAATCATGGAAGGTGATCTGGCCCGCACCATGGCCGCGCACCTGGGTGAGATCAACCATATCCAGCTGGCGGATAACCCGGGGCGTAATGAGCCGGGGACTGGGGAGATCAACTATCGCTTCCTGTTCGAACATCTGGATCGGATTGGGTACCAGGGTTGGGTGGGCTGTGAGTACAAGCCGTTGACCACCACCGAAGCGGGTTTGGGTTGGCTCAAAACCCATAACGCCATCTGACAGGCACCACCCAAAACCAAAATGTGGGAGGGGGCTTGCCCCCGATGGCGGCGAGTCAGTCAACACCATTTCGTCTAACACACCGCTATCGGGAGCAAGCCCCCTCCCACCTTGAATCTGCGGTGTCTGGCGGACCGCACTAATAAAAAGAGGATTTCATCATGGCTAAAATCGGATTTATCGGCACCGGCATCATGGGCCAACCCATGGCTGCCAACCTGCAAAAAGCCGGTCACCAACTGTTCCTGTCCGAGCATCACGGCAAGGCGCCAGAAGCACTGATCGCAGCCGGTGCCGTGGCCCTGGCCAACCCGCAGCAAGTTGCCCAGGAAGCCGAGTTCATCATCGTCATGGTGCCCGACACTCCGCAGGTCGATGACGTGCTGTTCCGCGCCGACGGCGTGGCTGCCGGGTTGTCGCCGAACAAGGTGGTGATCGACATGAGCTCGATCTCGCCCACTGCGACCAAAGCGTTCGCCGCCAAGATCAACGAGACCGGCGCACAGTACCTGGATGCCCCGGTGTCCGGCGGTGAAGTCGGCGCCAAGGCCGGCACCTTGAGCATCATGGTCGGCGGCGAACCGCAGACCTTTGAGCGTGCCCTGCCGCTGTTCCAGGCCATGGGCAAGAACATCACCCTGGTCGGTGGCAATGGCGATGGCCAGACCGCCAAGGTGGCCAACCAGATCATCGTCGCGCTGAATATCCAGGCGGTGGCCGAAGCGCTGCTGTTCGCGGCCAAAAACGGCGCCGACCCGGCCAAGGTACGTGAAGCGCTGATGGGTGGCTTTGCCTCGTCGAAGATCCTCGAAGTGCACGGCGAACGCATGATCAAGGGCACCTTCGATCCGGGCTTTCGCATCAACCTGCATCAGAAGGACCTGAACCTGGCGCTGGCCGGGGCCAAGGAACTGGGGATCAACCTGCCGAACACCGCCGGCACCCAACAGGTATTCAGCACCTGCACGGCGATTGGCGGCGGTAACTGGGATCACTCGGCGTTGATCAAGGGGTTGGAGCATATGGCGAATTTCTCGATTCGCGATAAATAACCCCTCTACACAGCCCCCTGTAGGAGCGAGCGCGCTCGCGAAAAACCCGAGAGCGCCACTGGGTATCAGGTTACCCGCGTTATCGTTAACGACCTTCGCGAGCAAGCTCGCTCCTACAGGTTGCACCACCTTTCCAATAATAAAAATTCCCCGGAGCCCGCTTATGTCGGTCGATCCGCAACACCTGCTTCGCGAGCTGTTTGCCACAGCCATCGACGCTGCCCACCCCCGGCAAGTCCTTGAACCCTACCTGCCCGCCGACCGCAGCGGTCGGGTGATCGTGATCGGCGCCGGCAAAGCCGCGGCCGCCATGGCGCTGGTGGTGGAAAATTGCTGGCAAGGTGAAGTCAGCGGCCTGGTGGTCACCCGCTATGGCCACGGCGCGCCGTGCCAGAAAATCGAAGTGGTCGAAGCCGCACATCCGGTCCCGGATGCGGCCGGACTGGCCGTGGCCAAGCGAGTGCTCGAACTGATCAGCCACCTTGGCGAAGACGACCGCGTGATCTTCCTGCTCTCTGGCGGCGGCTCTGCCCTGCTGGCCCTGCCCGCCGAAGGCATCAGCCTGGCCGACAAACAGGCCGTCAACAAGGCCCTGCTCAAGTCCGGCGCGACCATCGGCGAGATGAACTGCGTACGCAAGCATCTCTCGGCGATCAAGGGCGGGCGGCTGGCCAAGGCCGCCTGGCCGGCGACGGTCTATACCTATGCAATTTCCGATGTGCCGGGTGACCAGGCCACGGTCATCGCTTCCGGCCCGACCGTTGGCGACCCAAGTACGTCACAACAGGCCCTGGCGATCCTCAACCGCTACGGCATCGACACCCCGGCATCCGTGCGCAGCTGGTTGCAAAACCCGGCGTCAGAAACCATCAAGCCCGGCGACCCGATACTGACCCGCAGCCACTTCCAACTGATCGCCCGCCCCCAGCAATCCCTGGAAGCCGTCGCGGTTAAAGTGCGCCAGGCCGGTTTCAGCCCGCTGATCCTCGGCGACCTCGAAGGCGAAGCGCGGGAGGTGGCCAAGGTGCACGCCGGTATCGCGCGGCAGATCGTGCAGCACGGCCAACCGCTGGCGGCGCCGTGCGTGATCCTCTCGGGGGGCGAAACCACCGTCACCGTACGTGGCGATGGCCGTGGCGGGCGCAATGCGGAATTCCTGCTGAGCCTCACCGATAGCCTCAAGGGCTTGCCCGGCGTGTACGCCCTGGCCGGCGACACTGACGGCATCGACGGCTCGGAAGACAACGCCGGCGCCATCATGACCCCGTGCAGTTACGCGCGTGCCGAAGCGCTGGGCCTTTCAGCCAGCGATGAGTTGGATAACAACAACGGCTACGGCTACTTCGCCGCCCTCGACGGCTTGATCATCACCGAACCGACCCGCACCAACGTCAACGATTTTCGCGCCATTCTGATTCTTGAGACTGCCCAACATGACGCCTGACAAGAAAGTCAAAATCCTCGCCACCCTGGGCCCGGCCACCGACGGTATCGATCACATCCGCGAACTGGTGGAAGCCGGGGTGAATATCTTCCGCCTCAACTTCAGCCACGGCGAGCATGCCGATCACGCCCAGCGCTACCAATGGATTCGCCAGGTGGAGCGCCAGCTCAATTACCCGTTGGGCATCCTCATGGACCTGCAAGGGCCGAAGCTGCGGGTCGGGCGTTTTGCCGAGGGCAAAGTGCAACTGGTGCGTGGCCAGGCGTTGCGCCTGGACCTGGACCCGACGCCGGGCGACCAGTGCCGGGTCAACCTGCCCCACCCGGAAATCATCAAGGCCCTGGAACCGGGCATGGACCTGCTGCTGGACGACGGCAAACTGCGCCTGCGGGTGATCACCAGGCACACCGATGCCATCGACACCACCGTACTCAATGGCGGCGAACTGTCTGACCGCAAAGGCGTGAACGTCCCACAGGCGCTGCTGGAACTCAGCCCGCTGACCGCCAAGGATCGTCGTGACCTGAGTTTCGGCCTGGAGCTGGGCGTGGACTGGGTGGCACTGTCATTCGTACAGCGCCCGGAAGACATCCGCGAAGCCCGCGAGCTGATTGGCGACAAAGCCTTCCTGATGGCCAAGATCGAGAAGCCTTCGGCCGTGCAGCGCCTGCACGAAATTGCCGAACTGAGCGATGCGATCATGGTGGCCAGAGGCGACCTGGGCGTGGAGGTACCGGCCGAAAGCGTGCCGCAAATCCAGAAGGACATCATCAGCACCTGCCGCCAGTTGGGCAAACCGGTGGTGGTGGCCACGCAGATGCTTGAATCCATGCGCTTCTCCCCGGCGCCGACCCGCGCCGAAGTCACCGATGTTGCCAATGCGGTAGCCGAAGGCGCAGATGCGGTGATGCTGTCGGCGGAGACGGCGTCGGGCGAGTACCCACTGGAAGCCGTGCAGATGATGAGCAAGATCATCCGCCAGGTGGAAAACGGCCCGGACTACCAGGCCCAACTCGACGTCAGCCGGCCCAAGGCGGATGCCACGGTGTCGGATGCCATCAGCTGCGCGATCCGGCGCATCAGCAGCATCCTGCCGGTGGCGGTGCTGGTGAACTACAGCGAGTCGGGCAGCTCCAGCTTGCGCGCGGCGCGGGAACGGCCGGTGGCGCCGATCCTCAACCTCACGCCGAACCTCTCGACCGCGCGACGTTTGAGCGTGGCGTGGGGCGTGCACTCGGTGGTCAATGACCGGCTGCGCCAGGTGGATGAAGTGTGCTCGACGGCGCTGGAGATCGCCCAGGCCCAGGGCATGGCGCAACGCGGGGATACCTTGGTGATTACCGCCGGGGTGCCATTTGGGCAGCCGGGGTCGACCAACTCGCTGCGCATCGAGACGCTGATCTAGCGCCTGTCAGGGCCCCATCGGGGGCAACTCGGTCCCACTGAATACCCACCATGCCCAACCCAACCTGCCCCGATTGGGCCGAAGCCCTGCTCAACGGCTTCAGCCAGATTGTCCTGCAACGCCATCCGCTGTGCGGCCTGCTGTGCCTGCTGGCGATCCTGATCGGCGCCCCGGCTTTGCTCGGTGGCGCGCTGCTGGGTGGCGTGGCGGGCTTGCTCACGGCCCAGCGTCGCGGTTATCCCAAGGCTGAGCGCCAGGCCGGGCTTTATAGCTACAACGGCGTGTTAGTGGGCGTGTTGATCAGTCAGCAGTTCGCCTGGACGGCCGTGCTGCCACCGTTGATCCTGGCGTGCAGCGGCTTGAGTGCGATCCTGATGCGGCAATGGTTGAAACGCGCCAGCCAGCCCGATGACTTGCCGGCCTATACCGCGCCTTTTGTCGGCCTGGGTTGGTTGCTGCTGGGAACAGTCCCCGCGAGCACGCTTACCACGGCCCAACCCGACATCGTTTCCCTCAGCGCCGCGCCGTTGACCGGGCTCGCGCAAATCATGCTGTTGGATCAGCCCCAGGCCGGCGCCCTGATTGCCCTCGGCCTGTGGCTGGCGAATCGACGCTCCGCGATATGGGCCTTGACCGGCACCAGTGCCGGCGTGCTGCTTGCGCTGTGGCTGAAGGAGCCCACCAGCGCCCTGCTCGGCCTGCACAGCTACAACCCCGCGCTGGCGGCGTTGGCGCTCAGCCAGGTGCGTTGCCAAGCGTGGCTGCCGCTGCTTGGCATCCTGCTGGCCATCATCCTCGCGCCCGGCTTTGCCGCCCTGCACCTGCCAGCGCTGACCGCGCCGTTCATCCTCGCCTGCTGGCTGGTGCGCGCCAGCCTTCGCGCGCTTCGGAAACCGCGCATGGACAGCCCCTTTGAATCCCCCTAGGCTTGCTCGATATTCGATTCAGGCGGGCTTTATGGACAGCAACAACGACTGGCGCCAGCGACTCTACGTCATGGTTTTTCAGAGCGACACCGTCGCCGGACGGCGCTTCGACGGCATCCTGCTGTTGATCATCCTCGCCAGCCTGGTGATCGTGATGCTCGACAGCATCGACCAGATCCACCAGAACTACGCCGATGTGCTGGCCTACATTGAATGGGGCTTTACGCTGATCTTCCTGATCGAGTACGGGTTGCGCCTGTACTGCTCGCCCAAGCCGTTGCGCTACGCCTTCAGCTTTTACGGGCTGGTGGATTTGCTCGCCATCGTGCCCGGCATCCTTGCGCTGTATTACAGCGACGCGCAGTACCTGCTGATCATCCGCATCATCCGCATGCTGCGGATTTTCCGCGTGCTCAAGCTCAGCCCCTACCTCAAGCAGGCCAACTACCTGATGGCGGCGCTGCGCGGCAGCAAGCAGAAGATTGTGGTGTTCCTGGTGAGCGTGTGCACCCTGGTGACGGTGTTCGGCACCTTGATGTACGTGATCGAAGGCCCGGAACACGGCTTTACCAGTATCCCCAAAGGCATCTATTGGGCGATCGTGACCCTGACCACCGTGGGCTTCGGCGATATCGTGCCAAAGACACCGCTGGGCCAGGTGATTTCCTCGCTGGTGATGATCACCGGTTACTCGATCATTGCCGTGCCCACGGGTATTTTTACCGCGGAGCTGGCCAGTGCCATGCGTGGCGAGCAACTGCACACCGACTGCCCGGTGTGCAAGAAGGACAGCCACGAGCCCAACGCAGCATTTTGCTCGCGCTGCGGCAGCAATCTTTTTAAGAAAGTGGAATAAGCAAAGTTCTTTTTAATCTTTAAACGACTATGCCGCCCCAGCTATAGTCGCTGGCAATGTGCCTCCCCCTCTTCTCGAACAACAAGGAATGAGCAGTGAAAAAATTCGTTAGCGCCTCTCTCCTGGCCGCCGGCCTTGCCCTGGCGGGCGCCGTCCAGGCTGCACCGGTCACCCTGCTCAACGTCTCCTATGACGTGATGCGCGACTTCTACAAGGACTACAACGCCGCCTTCCAGAAGCACTGGGAAGCCGAACACCCGAACGACAAGCTGACGTTGCAGATGTCCTTCGGCGGTTCCAGCAAACAAGCGCGCTCGGTGATCGACGGCCTGCCGGCTGACGTGATCACCATGAATATGGCCACTGACATCAACGCCCTGGTCGACAACGGCAAGCTGGTACCGGACAACTGGGTAACGCGCCTGCCGAACAACAGCGCGCCGTTCACCTCCGCCACCGTGTTTATCGTGCGCAAGGGCAACCCCAAAGCCCTGAAAGACTGGCCTGACCTGCTCAAGGATGGCGTGCAAGTGATCGTGCCCAACCCGAAAACCTCGGGTAACGGCCGCTACACCTACCTGTCGGCCTGGGGTTATGTGCTCAAGAACGGCGGTGATGAAGAGAAGGCCAAGGCGTTTGTCGGCAAGCTGTTCAAGCAAGCGCCAGTGCTGGATACCGGCGGCCGTGCAGCCACCACCACGTTCATGACCAACCAGATCGGCGACGTGCTGGTGACCTTTGAAAACGAAGCGGAAATGATCGCCCGTGAATTCGGCCGTGATCAATTCGAAGTGATCTACCCAAGCGTCTCCGCCGAGGCCGAGCCGCCGGTGTCCGTGGTCGACAAAGTGGTCGAGAAAAAAGGCACCCGCGTGGCCGCTGAAGATTACCTGAAGTACCTGTGGTCGCCAGAAGGCCAGGAAATCGCGGCCAACAACTACCTGCGCCCACGTGACCCGAAGGTGCTGGCCAAGTACACCGACCGCTTCCCGAAAGTCGACTTCCTGTCGGTGGAGAAGACCTTTGGTGACTGGCGTACCGTGCAGAAGACCCACTTCAATGATGGTGGGGTGTTCGACCAGATCTATTCCGGTCAATAACTGAAGAAACGCGGTAAACATGTGGGAGGGGGCTTGCCCCCGATGGCAGTGCATCAGTGAGACATCTGTCGACTGACACTCCGCCATCGGGGGCAAGCCCCCTCCCACATTTAGTTTTGTGGTTGGTGTTACATCGGTGGTGTCACGCCATCCTTGCCGGCGGAAATCGCCTGGGCCGTGATCGTTCCATCCTTGCCCTGTGCCGCGAACAACACCACCTTGACCCCCGGTTTGAGCAAGCTACGGTCTCCTGGCTCCAGGTTGACGATCGGCACATCCTCCGGCACCACAATCTTCTGCTCGCCGCCCTTGTACTTCACCGTCAACGTGCGCCCGTTACTGACGACCAGGTCGCCGACGGTGCCGTTGGTCATGCTGCTGCCTTCCTTCAGGTCGAACGCCCGATGCCCGTCACCCGTGCCGGCCATCGCCGGTGGGAACACGTGGACTTCCAGGGCGGTCAGGGTGCCGTCGGCGTTGGGCATGGCGGCCGAGCCGATGTAGCTGCCCGGTTTGATCTCATCGATCTTGGCCAGGGTCACGGCGCGGACCTGGGTGGCCTGGGTCAGGTGCACAGTCACCTCTTCACCACTGTTGACCTTGACGTGCATGGCGTCGCCGTCCATCGCGGTGATGGCGCCGCGCACGCCAACCCGCGGCGCCTCCGCGGCGTGGGCGAGGCCGACGGCCATCGCGGCGGCCAGGCTTGACGCCAGGAGCATCTTGTTCAGCGTGATCTTCATGGCACTGGATTTCCTGTTTCGGCAGTTATGACTGAATGTATCATTGCCCTTCGACCCGAAAATTAACGTTTCAGTCATTAATGCCCGGCATGAGTGTTATCACCACAAACGGCCTACTGCCCGCCGGGCCTTGTCTTTATTCTCGCTCGCCATCTTCCTTCGCTTTTATGAGAACACCATGAACGCTACCTCACACGCTGCAAGCACCATGACCCGCGGGATGGTGATGCTGTTTGCGTTTTGCTGCGGCGCCATCGTCGCCAATATCTACTATGCACAACCGATCATCGAACTCATCGCACCGGACATCGGCCTGACGCCGGCGATGGCCAGCCTGATCGTATCGCTGACGCAAATCGGCTACGCCCTGGGCCTGTTTTTCCTGGTCCCCCTGGGTGACTTGCTGGAGAACCGCAAGCTGATGATCGCCACCACCGTGGTAGCCATTGCCAGCCTGTTGGGCGCGGCGTTCACCGAGCAGCCGAACTTGTTCCTGCTGGTGTCGCTGCTGATCGGCTTCAGTTCGGTGTCGGTGCAGATCCTGATCCCATTGGCCGCGCACCTGGCGCCGGCCGAGTCGCGGGGACGGGTGGTGGGCAGCATCATGGGCGGCCTGCTGCTGGGCATCCTGCTGGCACGGCCGGTGTCCAGCGTGGTGGCGGATCATTTTGGCTGGAGGGCGATGTTCATGGCGGCGGCAGCGTTGATGGCGTTTATCAGCGTGGTGCTGATGCTGACCATCCCCAAGCGTCAACCGGATCACTCCGCCAGTTACGGCCAACTGCTGCGCTCCCTCGGCACCTTGCTGCGTGATCAACCGCTGCTGCGCCAACGCGCCTTTTATCAAGGCTGCATGTTCGCCACCTTCAGCCTGTTCTGGACCGCCGCCCCGCTGGAGTTGGTGCGCAACCACGGCCTGAGCCAGACCCAGATTGCGATCTTCGCCCTGGTCGGCGCCATCGGTGCCATCGCCGCCCCCATCGCCGGGCGCCTGGCCGATGCCGGCCACACCCACCGTGCTTCGCTGCTGGCCATGATCTTTGCGGTGTTGAGCTTCCTGCCGGCCTTCGTCCACCCGCTGTACAGCGTGATCGGCCTGGCGGTGACCGGCGTGGTCCTGGACTTCTGCGTACAGATGAACATGGTCCTCGGCCAACGCGCCATCTACGCCCTTGACGCCAACAGCCGCAGCCGCCTGAACGCGCTGTACATGACCAGCATTTTCATCGGCGGCGCCTTCGGTTCGGCGATTGCCAGCAGCGTGTACGAACACGGCGGCTGGCTGGGCGTGATGCTGGTAGGCAGCGCGTTTCCGTTGCTGGCGTTACTGCGCTTCCTCAGTGCATCGCGGCAGGCGGCGGTCGCCACCGCCTAAGAGCGCACCAACTTCTCCAAAGCCGCGTCCGCCAGAAATGACGAGCGGCTTTTGACCTTGTGCTCGCGCACATACCGGTCGATGCGCTGGATGACATAGCCGGGCAAGGTCACATTGACCTTCTCGGTCTTGCCCAGATAGGGCGAGATGTCCAACTCCAGCATCCCCCAGCCCATCCCCGCATAGTCTGCGTGGGCGTAATGATCGGCCACCGACGTGGGCATCGGAATCACCCCACCCTCTGCGGCGATCTCCTGCAGCCGGATGTGCGCGACCTCCACAGCAGCGTTGTACGCCTCTTCAAAACTGTCCCCGGCAGTGACGGCGCCTGGAATATCGGGGATCTGGATACCGGTAGCGGTGAAGTCATCGCCTCATTCGATACAGATTGGGTATTGCATGAATGCTCTCCTTAAAACTTGTCGAATAGCAGCTCGTCGACGCGGCGCAAACGTGCGTAATAGTCGTAAGGGTCGGCATGGGGCACACCCTGAAAACCCCCGGTACGCGCCGGCGCACTCGACCGGGATTTGCCGCGCGTTACCGGCCCAGCAGGGTCAAGCACACGCCGAGTGCCCTTGGTCGAGGCAGCACAGCAGACGCTCGACGGTGTGCTCCAATGGGCCGGAGTTATCCAGCACAAACAGTCCTGCCTCATTGCCGGCGATCAGTTGCGCGGTGAACCGCGCATTGCGCGCCAGGCGTTCTTCAATATCTGGCAAAGACTCACGCCCACGCGCAATCAGGCGCTGGCGCAACACGACCTGGTCAACCGTCAGCAACAACACCAGCAACGTCGGGTAGCGCTCACGGGTTTGCGCCAGGTGCGCACGGGAGCCATTGACCAACACGTCCTCCCCCGCCGCCAGCCACTCGTCAATTTGCCTGGGAATCCCGTAGGACAGCCCATTGGCCTGCCAGCTCAGGGCAAACGCGCCCTCGGCCTCCATCGCGGCAAACTGTTCGGGGCTTACCCCTTGCGCGGCCTCGCCCACGGCTTCCGCCGAACGGGTAATCACGCGGCGCACCAAGCGGCAGCCGCGCTCGGCCAAGCGGGGTCGTGCCGCATCCAGCAGGCTGTCCTTGCCCGAACCCGATGGCCCGATGAGATAGATCAACCTGCCTGCCATGAAAACACCCTCTTTGCTTGTCGCCATATGTATTGCACTACAGGACGCCTTTACAGCTCTGGGCTTGCCGTCGGCTGCTCGCGTCGTCATCACTGGAAAGTCTATCCAGCAACCGTTGGGTCGCCAGGCCGGAGGTGGCCACACTACCCGAGTACGCCCCACCGCGCATCACGTTCGACGCGGCCATCATTGGGCGAAAGCGGTCGATTCCATACCGACCCAGCAGCGAGGGAATGCCGGCAGATCCGCCGATATAGCCTGAGCCGGGGCAAAACAAGACTTTTCCTACGGCTCACCCTGGATCGGGCACGCATGATGTCGAGCGAGCTGTACGCAGGAGGGCATGCCCCTGCCGGGTTTCCATCCCCCGGCGCCCAATCTGCGTACGGCTCGTTCTTTCTTATGCCGCCTCATCGTTAGGACCGGCCCTACACAGATTTCGGGTGGCGTTCGATCACCTCACCGCGCCGTGGCTTGATAGCGCGCAGATCTAAACCCTGATGCCAGTCAGTCAAGAGATAGAACGAACAAAGAGTAACCTGTGGCGAGCGGGCTTGTTGTGGCGAGCGGGCTTGCCCCGCGTGGGCTGCGAAGCGGCCCCAATAAGGCCACCGCGTTTCTCCAGGCATATTAAATCGCCAGGTTTTGGCTGCTGCTTCGCAGCCCAACGCGGGCAAGCCCTAATGCCGTTCAGTTAAGCGTACATCGCCTTCTGTAGGAGCGAGCTTGCTCGCGAAAAACGTCAACGATAACGCGTGTTTCCTGAGTGAACGCGGCGCCTGTGAGTTCTTCGCGAGCAAGCTCGCTCCTACAAAAAAGCCTTAACTGAACGGCATTAGGGCAAGCCCGCTCGCCACAACAAGCACGCTCGGCACAGTTACAGGGTAATGACTGGCATTACCCGAAGGTCGCCTTTTGTCATTGGGCGTACTGCCTGCTCAACCCCGGCGGCACGCCGTGCACGTCGGTGTCTTCCCAAGGCCCGTTCGGGCTGATGGAACGGCTCCAGCCGTTGCTCCAGCGGTAGTAGGTGCGCTGGCGGTAGAAGGTGTCAGGCTGGTCGTCCAGTACGTATACCTGCATCTTGCCGTCCCAGTGGCTGGCGGCGCCGGGGGGCGGGGCGAAGGTGGGTGACGAGGTTGGCACAGGTTTCGGTGCCGGGGTCACCGGGCCGGAGGGCCTGGTGCTCGGCTGGGTCGATGGGCCCGGGGGGATGGTCGGGCCGGTGGGCGCGGGAGGTCGGTGGACCGCACAAGCGCTCAGCCCCAGTACCAGGCTGAGCAAGGTGATACGTGCAAATGCGGTCATAGGCGTTTCCTCGAATTACTGGTCCGGACTGTCGATGGTCAGCTGCTGCAGCGCAGTGGTGCTGCTGGCCAGGGGTTGGCTGCGGCCGATCCATTCGCCTGTGGTCGGTTGACCGGCCCGGGATATGCGCGCAACCAGTTGGACTTCGGGGAAGTTGGACAGTTTCAACTGCGGCATCATCGCGTCGGCATCGCCCAGTTCGACGGTGACGGGCAAGTCGGCGACGGTCACGCGCTTGGCCGCCAAAGGCGCCGGCGGGCCAGAGACCGCGCGGGCGAAGATGAAAACGCTGTCGCCCGGCAGGGATTTGGCCTTCACGTCGGCGGACAGATCCACGCGAACTTTCAGCGTCGCCTTAGGCGCTTGGGCGACGGTGCCACCGCTCTCTTTCAGCTTCTCTGCCGCGCGGTCAATCCCGCCTTGCAGGGCGACACGGGAATTATCTTCCGGGGGCAGTTGGGCCAGCAGGCGGCTCCAGTAGTCGATCGCTTCCTGATAGCGCTGGCCTTCAAACGCGGCAATACCGAGCAGGCCGAGGCTGGTGACTTCCTTGGGGTCCAGCTTCAGGGCTTCGTCGGTCAGGGCCTGGATTTTGGGCGACCACTGTTTGTTGTCGGCGAAGTACTGGGCCTGGGCCCATTGCCCCAACAGCTCAGGCTGGCGCCCGGCCAGGGCCACGGTGCGCTCGAAGACTTTGGCGGCATCGGCCGAACGGTCTTGTGCCATGTAGGCACGCCCGAGGAAGTACAGGCCTTCGGCAGAGTCCGGTTGCGCGGCGGCAGCGCGTTCCAGGCGGCGGGTCATGTCTTGCATGGACACCGGCGGCTGGGAGAATTCGCGGGTCAGTTCGACCTTGTCGCTGGCGCCATAATGCAGGTAAAGCACAACGCCCAGCACCGGCACCAGGAACGCCGCCAACAATGGCAAGGGTTTGCCCAGGCGCGACTCGCGGGGTTTTTCCACGCCTTCGGTGTCGGCCAGCAGCTCGCGGGCAGCTTCGGCGCGGCCGGTGTCGAGTTGCGCGGCGTTGAGTACGCCTTCGTCCTGCTGCACTTGCAGCTCGGCCACGCGTTCTTGGTAGAGCGCCACGTTCAGCGCGGTGCGGTCCTCTTCACGCTGGGCACGGCGGCCGCGCAACACAGGGATCAATAGGAAACTCAGGGCAATCAGAAGCAGCAACCCGGCTGCGAGCCAGAAATCAATCATCAGTCTTGGTGTCCAGCAATTGGTCGAGGCGTTTACGCTCTTCGGGGGATAGCGCGTCGGAGCCATCGGTAGGCGCGGCGCGGCGACGGCGGACAATCACGGCCATGACGACCACCCCGGTCAGCAGCAGCCCGGCGGGGCCGAACCAGAGCAGCGCGGTCTTGCCGGTGAGGGCCGGTTTGTAGCGCACGAAATCACCGTAGCGGTCGACCATGAAGTCGATGATCTGCTGGTTGTCCTTGCCCTCCCCCAGCATGCGGAAGATCTCTTTGCGCAGGTCGGCGGCGATCGGCGCGTTGGAATCGGCAATGTCCTGGTTCTGGCACTTGGGGCAGCGCAGTTCCTTGGTCAATTCGCGGAAACGTTCGCGGTCAGCGTCCTTGGCAAATTCGTACGTGTCGATGGCGGCATGGGCCACACCGGCCAAGCCCAGCGCCAGTACGGCAGCGGCTAACAGACGCTTCATGGCTTGGCCTCGTCGACCAGTGCCTGGTACTTGGCGGCCAGTTGCTCACGCCACACCACCTCGTCGATCACGCCGACGTATTTGTCGCGAATCACACCCTTGGCGTCGATAAAGAAGGTTTCCGGGGCACCGTAGACGCCGAGGTTCAAACCGAGGTTGCCGTCTTCATCGCGGATATCCAACTGGTATGGGTTGTGGAACTCGGCCAGCCATTTCAAGGCCGCCGCGTTGTCGTCCTTGTAGTTGATGCCGTAGATCACCACCCCCTTCTCGGCGAGCTTGTTCAGCACCGGGTGTTCGACGCGGCAGGAGATGCACCAGGTGCCCCACACGTTGACCAGCGCCGGTTTGCCCAGCAGGCCGGCCTGGGTCAGGGTTTTATCGCCCTGTACCGTCGGCAGGTTGAAGGTAGGGAACGGCTTGCCGATCATGGCCGAGGGCAACTCGGCCGGGTTCAGGTACAACCCGCGATACAGGAACACCGCCATCAGCAGGAACACCGCCAGCGGCACGACCATCAACCAACGTTTCATACCGCCGCTCCTTGCAGACCGAGGGCTTCACGCACCCGGCTCTTGACCTTGACCCGATAGCGCCGGTCCAGCGCCGCGAGCAAACCACCGACCGCCGTGATCAACCCACCGAACCAGATCCAGCGCACGAACGGTTTGACATGCACGCGCACCGCCCAGGCGCCATCACCCAGTGGCTCACCCAGGGCGACGTAGAGGTCACGGGTGAAACCGGCGTCGATCCCGGCTTCGGTCATCATCGAGCTCTGCACGGTATACAAGCGTTTTTCCGGGTGCAGCACGGCCACTTCCTTACCGTTGCGCACCACGCGGATGGTGCCTTTGTCGGAGGTGAAGTTCGGCCCTTCGAAGTGCTTGGCGCCTTCGAAGATGAAGTGATAACCGGCCAGGTCCATGGACTCGCCCGGTGCCAGGCGCAGGTCGCGCTCGGCGCTGTTCTGGCTGGAGAGCACGACGCCCAGGGCGCACACGGCGATGCCGATGTGGGCGATCTGCATGCCCCAGTAGCTTCGGGTCAGGGTCGGCAGGCCATTGATCAGGCCCTTGTGCCGGGTCTTGTCGACAATATCGCGCACACCGGCCAGCAACACCCAGGCGGCGAGCAGGAAGGTGGCCAGTACCGCCCAGTTGAAATCGCCATAGGCGATTCCGGCGATCACCGCCAAGGCGACGCTGCCCAGCAGCACTGGCATCAGCATGCCCGCCAGCCATTTGACCGGGGTGTCTTTCCAGCGCACCAGCACGCCGACCGCCATCACCACCATCAACAGGCCCATCAACGGGATAAACAACGCGTTGAAGTACGGCGGGCCGACGGACAGCTTGGCGCCGCTCAGCGCATCCAGCACCAGCGGGTACAGGGTGCCGAGCAGGATCATCGAGGCGGCCACCACCAGCACCAGGTTATTGCCCAGCAACAGGGTTTCCCGCGACCACAGGTTAAAGCCCACCTGGCTCTTGACCACGGGCGCGCGCAGGGCGAACAGGGTCAGTGAGCCCCCCACCACACACAGCAGGAAGATCAGGATAAACACGCCGCGCGCAGGATCAGACGCGAACGCATGCACCGAAGTCAGTACGCCCGAACGCACAAGGAAGGTGCCGAGCAGGCTGAGGGAAAATGCCGCGATGGCCAGCAACACGGTCCAGCTCTTGAACACGCCGCGTTTTTCGGTGACGGCCAGGGAGTGAATCAGCGCGGTGCCCACCAGCCACGGCATGAACGAGGCGTTTTCCACCGGGTCCCAGAACCACCAGCCGCCCCAGCCGAGCTCGTAGTAGGCCCACCAGGAGCCGAGGGTGATGCCAATGCCGAGGAAGGCCCAGGCCACGATGGTCCAGGGCCGCGACCAGCGCGCCCAGGCCGCATCCAGGCGCCCGCCGAGCAAGGCGGCAATGGCGAAGGCAAAAGCCACCGAGAAACCCACGTACCCCATGTAGAGCATCGGGGGATGCACGATCAGGCCGATGTCCTGCAACAACGGGTTGAGGTCATGCCCGTCCGCCGGGATCTGCGGCAGGATGCGGGTAAACGGGTTGGAGGTCATGATCAGGAACAGCAGGAAGCCGATGCTGATCATGCCCATCACCGCCAGCACCCGCGCCAGCATCACCTGTGGCAATTGCCGCGAGAAGATCGACACGGCGAACGTCCAGCCGCCGAGAATCAAGGCCCACAGCAGCAACGACCCTTCGTGGGCGCCCCACACGGCGCTGAACTTGTAGTACCAGGGCAAGGCGCTGTTGGAGTTATTGGCCACGTAGGCGACAGAAAAGTCGTCGGTCATAAAGGCGTAGGTCAGGCAGCCGAACGCGAAGACCAGGAATGCACATTGGCCCCAGGCGGCCGGCTGCGCCAGGCTCATCCACAGGCGATCGCCGCGCCAGGCGCCGAGCAACGGCACCACGGCCTGCACGATGGCAAAGCACAGGGCGAGAATCATCGCCAACTGGCCCAACTCTGGAATAAACAGTGCGGACGTCATCACTTAGCCCTCCTTGACGGGTGCTGGAGCGGGTTGGCCGCTGTCTTTCAACGCCTTGGTGACCTCGGGCGGCATGTACTTCTCGTCGTGCTTGGCCAGCACTTCATCGGCCACCACCACGCCGTCGGCGTTGAGCTTGCCCAGGGCGACAATGCCCTGGCCTTCGCGGAACAGGTCCGGGAGGATGCCGCGATAGGTGATGGTCACGGCCTTGTTGAAGTCGGTGACCACGAAGGTGACGTCAAGGGAATCACCGGAGCGTTTGAGCGAGCCCTTCTCCACCATGCCGCCGGCGCGGATGCGCGTGTCCTGCGGGGCTTCGCCATTGGCGATCTGGGTCGGGGTGTAGAACAGGTTGATGTTCTGTTGCAGGGCACTCAAGGCCAGGCCGACGGCAATGCCGACGCCCACCAGGATGGCAAGGATGATCAACAGACGCTTTCTACGCAGCGGATTCACTTTTCGGTCTCCCGGCGCAGACGACGCGCCTCTTGTTGCAGGTAACGCTTGCGAGCCAGGATCGGCGCGGCGACGTTGAGGGCCAGCACCGCCAGGCAGATGCCATAGGCCGTCCAGACATACAGGCCATGGTGGCCCATGGCGAGAAAATCACTGAAAGAAGCAAAACTCATCCACGCGCTCCCAGGCTGGCTTGCACTTCGGCCTTGACCCACGTGGTGCGGGCTTCACGCTTGAGCACTTCGAGGCGCATGCGCATCAGCAGCACGGCGCCGAAGAAGCAGTAGAACCCCAGCACCATCAGCAGCAGCGGTGCCCACATTTCCACGGGCATGGCCGGTTTTTCGGTGAGGGTGAAGGTGGCGCCCTGGTGCAGGGTGTTCCACCACTCCACCGAGTATTTGATGATCGGGATATTGATCACGCCGACAATCGCCAGCACCGCGCAGGCCTTGGCGGCGCTGTCACGATTGCTGATCGCGTTGCCCAGGGCAATCAGACCGAAGTACAGGAACAGCAGGATCAACATGGACGTTAGTCGTGCATCCCACACCCACCACGACCCCCAGGTGGGTTTGCCCCAGATCGCGCCCGTGACCAGCGCCACGGCGGTCATCCACGCGCCGATGGGTGCGGCGCATTGCAGGGCGACGTCCGCCAGCTTCATCTTCCACACCAGGCCGACGATGCCGCACACCGCCAGCATCACGTAGCAGGATTGGGCCAGCATCGCGGTGGGCACATGGATATAGATGATGCGAAAGCTGTTGCCTTGCTGGTAGTCCGGCGGCGCGAAGGCCAGGCCCCAGACCAGGCCGATGCCGATCAGCAAAATGGCGGCGACGCTCAACCACGGCAGCAGCTTGCCGCTGATGCCGTAAAACCACTTAGGCGAGCCGAGCTTGTGAAACCAGGTCCAGTTCATTGCTGTTTCCATCACGGTTGCTGCCCGTCGTCACGGGAAGCTCAGGGTCTTTACTGGCTAAGGTTTAGAACGCTTGGCCAGACCTCATTATTCGCCGACGCTGATCTTCAGGCCGGCCGCTATAGCAAAGGGTGTCAGGGTTACCGCCAGGGCGGTCAGGCTACCCAGCCACAGCAGGTAACCGGTCGCCGGCATGCCCATGAGCGCGGCTTGCAAAGCGCCGCTGCCCAGGATCAACACCGGGATATACAACGGCAGAATCAACAGCGCCAGCAACAGGCCTCCGCGCTTCAAACCTACCGTCAGCGCCGCGCCTACCGCCCCCAACAGGCTGAGGGTCGGCGTGCCGAGCAACAAGGAAAGCAGCAACACCGGCAGGCACTCAGTGGGCAACCCTAGCATCATCGCCAGCAACGGCGAGAGCAGCACCAGCGCCAGGCCGGAAAAAGCCCAGTGTGCCAGTACCTTGGCCAGTACCAGAAGTGGCAGGGGGTGCGACGAAAGGACCCACTGTTCGAGGGAACCGTCTTCGAAATCACTGCGAAACAGGCCATCCAGCGAGAGCAGGACGGATAAAAGCGCCGCCACCCACACCAGCCCCGGCGACAAGGTTTGCAACAGTTTAGTCTCGGGGCCAACGGCCAACGGGAACAATGCGATCACAATCGCGAAGAACACCAGCGGGTTGGCCAGTTCCGCCGGGCGACGGCACAACAACCGCGCTTCGCGTGCGACCAGCAGGGCGAACACACTCATAGCGACCACCGGCCCAGGTCAAGGTCACGGTAGCCGGCGGGCATACGCACCAGCGTGTGGTGGGTGGTCAGCACCACCATGCCGCCCTGCTCGCAGTGACGGGCCAGGTGCTCTTCGAGCTGGGCGACGCCTTGTTTATCGAGGGCGGTGAACGGTTCGTCGAGAATCCACAACGGCGGGCCCGGCAGGTACAGGCGCGCCAGGGCCACGCGACGCTGTTGGCCAGCGGACAGGGTGTGACAGGGAACGTCTTCAAAGCCCTTGAGGCCGACTGCGGCCAGGGCCTGCCAGATGGCATCGCGGGAGGCAGGGTGATGCAGGGCGCTGAGCCAGCTGAGGTTTTCTTCGGCGCTGAGCACGTCCTTGATACCGGCGGCGTGGCCGATCCAGACCAGGTTGCGGGCCAGCTCGGTGCGCTGTTCATTCAACGGCTTGCCATTGAGCCGGACTTCACCGGCCGTCGGCTGCATCAGCCCGGCCAGCAGGCGTAACAGGCTGGTCTTGCCGCTGCCATTGGGGCCGCTGATCTGCACCATGTCACCGCCCGCCAGACGCAATTCGAGGTGTTCGAACAGCAGGCGCAGGTCGCGTTCACAGGCAAGCGCTACGGCTTCAAGAAGAGGGCTGGTCAAGAGATCGCGGGCCTTTACGGTTCAAGTCGGCGGTGCAGCGGCCGTTATAGAAAGAAGCACAATAACGGCTTTGGCGACCGATTTTAGAGAGCTGGATCAAATAGTTGTGAGGTTTTTACCGCTCTCTTTGCAGACGGGCGGCATTATACATGCGATGCCCTACGCTAAAGAGGGCAATTTCCCAGAGACGACGCGCGCGATGACCGGTGAGATCAACCTTCCTACGCTTCCTCCCGCCCCGGTGGCCGGGCAAAGCCCCGCGCCTGCCCCAGGCGCCTTGCTCAAACTGCTGGAGCCGCAAATCGGGCTGATCGACCCGGGTAAAACCGTGAACGCCGAGGTTCTCGCCCTGAAACAAGGGGGCGAGGCGTTTCAGCTGTTGCTCAAATTGACCCTGGACGGTGGCCGCCAGACCCTGGTGCAGGCCAGCAGCCCGCAGCCCTTGCCGCTGGGCACTAACGTATCGGTCAGCCAGACCCCGGCCGGCAACCTGGCCATCAGCCTGCAACAAGCCTTGAGCGCCAATGTCGCCGCACTGACCCGTATCGATACGTCCAAGCTGCCGGAAGGCACCCTGCTGCAGGCCAAGGTGCTGACCACCCAGGCCCTGCCCCAGGGCACCACGCAGCCGGCGATCTATCGATCGCTGGTGACCGTGCTCAATAACGCCTTGGCTGGCGCAACGCTGACCGTGGAAAGCCCGCAACCCTTGCGCGTGGGCAGTTTGCTCAGCGCCGTGGTGCAGAACGCGCAAACCCTGAACTTCGTGCCGTTGAGTGGGCTCAAGGATCAATTGGCGGTCACCCAGCAACTCGCCACCCAGCAAAGTCGCCAGGGCTCGCTGGATGTGGTGTTCACTGCGCTGCAAAACCTGCCGAAAAGTGACAGCACCTCGGCCGACCTGCGCGCGGCGGCCGAGCGTTTGCTGGCCGCGTTGCCCGACCTGGCGCAGGTCAGCAACCCCAAGGTGCTGGCGCAGGTGATCCAGAACAGCGGGGCCTTTCTCGAAGCCAAATTACTCGCGGGGCAAAACCCGCAGGTACCGCCGTTGGATATGAAGGGCGCGCTGCTGCGCCTGGTCGCCGACCTGGTACCGGCCCTGCCGGCCAACACCAACTTGAGTGCCATCCTCGCTGCCAACACCCTGGCCCAGGTCTTACCGAACTTTGTGCGTAGCCCGCTGAACACCCTGGGCCAGGTCAGCGCCCGACAAATACCCGCCAGTTTCCCGCTGCCCGAACGGCTCATGGCAAAGCTGGAGGGTGAAGGCGACTTGGAAAACCTGCTGCGCCTGGCCGCCGGGGCGATCTCGCGCCTGCAGAGCCACCAGCTGTCGAGCCTGGAGCAAACCGGTACCACTGCCGATGGCCGGCTGCAAACCACCTGGCAACTGGAAATCCCCATGCGCACGTTGCAAGACATCGTGCCGTTGCAGGTCAAGTTCCAGCGTGAAGAGCCGACGCCGGACAAGGAACAGCCTGAACGTAAAGAAAAGAAGGACCCCAAGCAGATGCTTTGGCGCGTCGAATTGGCCTTCGATATGGAGCCGCTGGGGCCGTTGCAGGTCCAGGCGCAACTGACCCAAGGCAAGCTGTCCAGCCAGTTGTGGGCCTCGCGCCCCTTCACCGCCAGCCTGATCGAGAGCCACCTAGGCAGCCTGCGCGAGCGCCTGGTGTCATCGGGGCTCAACGTCGGCGATCTGGATTGCCACCTGGGCACGCCACCCCGTGGGCCAAAAACCGGGTTGGAACAACGCTGGGTGGATGAAACCGCATGAAAAACTCCAACCCGCCGCGCCAGGCAATTGCGCTCAAATACGACGGCCAGCAAGCGCCGACCCTGACCGCCAAGGGCGACGACGCCCTGGCCGAAGCGATACTCAAGTTGGCCCGGGAAAATGAAGTGCCGATCTATGAAAACGCCGAGCTGGTAAAGCTGCTCGCGCGCATGGAACTGGGGGACAGTATCCCGGAGGAGTTGTACCGCACGATCGCCGAGATCATTGCGTTTGCCTGGACGTTGAAGGGCAAGTTTCCGGTGGGGTACGACCCGGATGCCGGGCCCGTGGAGCGGGATGTGACCGAGCGTGGCGACGATTACTGAATGTACGCATCTTTGTGGCCAGCGGACTTATTGTGGCCAGTGGACTTGTTGTGGCGAGCGGGTTTGTTGTGGCGAGCGGGCTTGCCCCGCGTTGGGCTGCGAAGCAGCCCCATTGCAGGCGATGTGTTTTTAACTGACACACCGCGGTGCCTGGTTTTAGGGCTGCTGCGCAGCCCAACGCGGGGCAAGCCCGCTCGCCACAACAAGCCCGTTCACCACAGCAAACCCGTTCACCACAGGGGGTCCATGGTTACTGCGCGACAGCGCTAAGTCGACATTCAGCTTGAGGTCAATTCAGGACTTCGCTCAGGGGGATGAAATTGACGCGGTCCCCCATCTCCAGCGTCGTACCCTCCAACACCTCCACCAACCCTTGCGCCCACGCCGCGCTGCGCAGCACGCCGGAGCTCTGGTTGCGATAGATGATCGCCCGGCCCTGCTCGATGCGCCCGCGCAGGTATTCGCGGCGGTTGCCCGGCTTGGGCCAGGTGAAGCCCGCAGGCACTTCGAAACGCAGCGGCTCAACTTCTGCCACACCTTGGCAGCGCAACAGGTAAGGCCGTGCCAACAGGGCAAAGGTCACCAGGGTCGATGCCGGGTTGCCCGGCAGGCCGATCACCGGTACGCCGCGGAAGTGACCAAAGGTCAGCGGCTTGCCCGGCTTGATCGCCAGCTTCCACAAGGCCAGTTCACCCTCTTCACGCAAGGCGATGCCAAGGAAGTCCGCCTCGCCCACCGACACTCCGCCGGTCGACAGAATCAGGTCGACATGGCCCAGGCCCGCCAGGCGGGTACGCGTCTGCTCCAGGTCATCGGGAAGAATACCGGCATCGATCACATCGCAGCCCAGGCGTTCGAGCCAGCTGCATAGCACGCGGCGGTTGCTGTTGTAGATCTGGCCTGGGCCCAACGGCAAACCCGGCTCGATCAATTCGTCGCCGGTGGACAGCACCCCGACGCGCACACGGCGCACGATGCTCAAGCAGTCGTGGCCCAGCGACGCCGCCAGGCCCAGTTCGATCGGGCCCAGGCGTGTGCCAGCGGACAGTACCCGTTCGCCCACCGTGGTTTCCTGGCCCTGGGGGCGAATGTTCTGGCCGACGTGCAGCGGCTGGGTAAAGCTGACGCGCTCATCGGCATGGACCTCGGCGTTTTCCTGCATCTCAACGCAGTCCGCGCCTTCGGGCACTGGCGCTCCCGTGAAGATGCGCGCACAGGTCCCCAGGGCCAAGGGCTGCGGCGCGGCCCCTGCGAAAATGCGCTGGCTCACCACCAGCGGCTCTCCCGTCCAGTCCGCCAGGCGCACGGCGTAACCGTCCATGGCGCTGTTGGGCCAGGGCGGCAGGTCGAGGGTCGAGACCATGTCTTGCGCCAATACCCGACCGTCGCACTCGGCCAGGGGCAATACTTCCTGCTCGCGGATCGGTGCCGCTTCAGCCATGTCCAGCAATTGCCGCAGCGCGTCTTCCACCGGCATCAGGGCACCGGTCTTGCCCGGCTTATCCACGGGATTCACAGGGTTCGGCCTGCTTGAGGTGCGGCACGA
This sequence comes from Pseudomonas gorinensis, assembly GCF_042015035.1. Classification (NCBI taxonomy): domain Bacteria; kingdom Pseudomonadati; phylum Pseudomonadota; class Gammaproteobacteria; order Pseudomonadales; family Pseudomonadaceae; genus Pseudomonas; species Pseudomonas gorinensis. The sequence continues at coordinate 2,277,961 of NZ_CP167125.1, read as the reverse complement.
AGTTGCAGGGGCGGTGACGGTTGTCCAACTGCTCGGCGAGGATACCGTCCCACCCGGTGCGCACGGCGTTGGTAGAGCCGGGCAGGCAGCACACCAGGGTGCCATTGGCCAGGCCGGCCAGGGCGCGGGATTGCACGGTGGAGGTGCCGATATCGGCCACGGAGATCTGCCGGAACAGTTCACCGAAGCCGTCGACCTGTTTGTCCAGCAGGCAGCTCACGGCTTCCGGGGTGCTGTCGCGACCGGTGAAGCCAGTGCCACCGGTGATCAACACCACTTGCACCACGTCTTCGGCGATCCAGTGGGCGACCTGGGCGCGGATCTTGTAGAGGTCGTCCTTGAGCAGCACGCGTTCGGCAAGGTGGTGGCCGGCGGCGATCAGGCGGTCGACGAACACCTGGCCCGACGTGTCGGTGTCCAGGGTGCGGGTGTCGCTGACGGTCAGTACAGCGATATTCAGGGGTACGAAGGGCGCATCTGCCTTGGCTTTCATGGCACGGTCCGGTTGTCGAAGGAACAGCCCGATGTTATATCACAGGCCCCCATTTACCTGCCGCTGCGGAACCCACATGCCCGATGATTCTTCGCCCCTGCCCTGTTCGATTCTGCTGCTGGCCGGTGGCCGCGGCCAACGCATGGGCGGCCAGGACAAAGGTCTGCTCCAATGGCACGGCGCGCCGTTGATCGCGCACTTGCAGCGCCTGGTCCGGCCGCTGACCGACGACCTGATCATCTCGTGCAATCGCAACCAGGACCGGTATGCGCCCTACGCCGACCAACTGGTGAATGACGACAGCCCGGACTTTCCCGGGCCGCTGGCGGGTGTCCGCGCGGGATTAGCCGCCGCACGCCATGAACATTTGCTGGTTTTGCCGTGCGATGTCCCGCACCTCGATGCCCAACTGCTCGCCGACCTGCGTAGGATTGCACAACAGCATCCACAGCTGCCGGTGATGGTGCGTCACGGTGAGTTCTGGGAACCCTTGATCTGCATCATCCCGACCAGCCTGCAAACCGAGGTAGAACGGGGTTGGCAAGCCGGTGAGCGCAGTCCGCGCAAGCTCTTCCTGCAACTGGGTGGCGTGGGGTTGGACTGCCCGCCCGATGACCCGCGCCTGGCCAACCTGAACACACCCGCGCTGTTACACACGCAGCCTGGCGTGTCAGAATGAACCTCGCACAAGGAACTTTGTCGACGCCTTACACGTCACAGAGTCAGCACTCAAAAAGAATTCTCTCGGAGACACACTCATGACTCAACGGACCATCGCCGCTCTCATGCTTGCACTGGGCCTCGCTACCCTTGCCGGTTGCGCCTCGCCAACAGTGATCACCCTGAATGACGGTCGCGAAATCCAGGCCGTCGACACCCCGAAATACAATGAAGATACGGGTTTCTACGAATTCGAACAGCTTGACGGCAAGCGCACCCGCATCAACAAAGACCAGGTTCGCACCGTTAAAGACCTGTAAGCCCAGCGCTTGCACCCAAGGCCCGCCGCGTGCGGGCCTTGTCGTTTCCGGGGGTTACCAGTGGAGGGTGATCTGGCTGCGGAAACTGCGCGCCTCACCGCTGACCGGGTCGATAAAACGCACCCCCTGGGCCAGCAGTTTCAAGGGGTTGGCGTAGTCGTCCACGGCATCCTTGATCACCTCTGGGTAGAACGGGTCGTTGCAGATACTCGCCCCCAGCGCTGTCATGTGCACGCGCAGCTGATGCTTCTTACCGGTCACAGGGAACAGGCCGTAGCGCCATAAGTCGCCGTGTTTTTCACGCACTTCAACCGCCGTTTCGGTGTTGCTGGCACCCTCGCCTTCCTGCATGCGGAAGAACGGTTCGCCATCGACCAGGCGGCTTTTATGCACGAGGGGGAAGGCCAGGTTCGGCAAGGCCGGGGCGATGGCTTCGTAGAATTTATCGATCCGGCGCGTGGGGAACAGTTGCTGGTAGGCCGAACGGCTGTGGGGATTGGCCGAGAACAGCACCAGCCCCGCCGTATGCCGGTCGATGCGATGCAGGGGCACCAACGACGGGTTATCCAGACGGCGAATCAGGCGACGCAACAGGGTTTGCTCGACATATTCACCGGCCGGGGTCACGGGCAGGAAATGCGGCTTGTCGGCCACCACCAAGTGCTCGTCGGCATACAGGATGGTTTCCTGCACCGGGATCACTTTTTCGTTGGGCACTTCACGGAAGTAATAGATGCACAGGCCTTCCTTGTAGGCCAGGTCCAGCGGAATCGGGCGGCCGTTGATATCCAGCACCCGACCACGCGCAATGCGGTCCAGCCAATGTTCACGACTGATCGCCGGGAAATGCCCGCACAGGCACTCCAGGACCGTCGCCCAAGAGCCGGGAGGCAAATACAAAGTGCTGGCTTGGTGCTGGGACGCGGAAAAACCGGAAGTGGACATGCCGATGCTCGAAACCTGGAAAAACAGGCCGGCATTATCCCGCATGGAGCGGGATCAAGCCTAGGGCGGATCTCAGGCCTTGGCCAATTCCGCGCGCAGGATCGGCGAGGCACTGGCCGCCTCGGTGAACTCCTTGAGCCAGCGCAGCACGTCCACCGCCTCCCAGCGGCCGGGGTCGTACAACGCGTAGAGCAAGCCCTGGTAACCCACCACATCCAGCTGCTTGTGGTAACCGGCGCGCTGGAACAACGCCTCGATCTCCGCAAAGCAGGTATTGAAATGCACTTTGTTAAACGGCGTCTTGCCTTCCGTGACCAGGCCGTCGAGGCGCAGCTCGTTCACCGCGTCGCGCACGACATCGGCGGACATGCGATTGACGCTGCTTTTCAGTTGTTCAACATTCACCACGGGCGTTCCCTCTATTCAATCGCTGTACAAACATACAGTAACGTAATATTCGGAAACTCGCCATCGCATAAACGTCAGCGCAGGAAGGCGACAACCTGCTCAGTGTCGAAAGGCCAATCCAGTTCAGCTCCGGTATCTACCCGTCGAAGCACCGGAATCCTTAGGCCGTAGGCGTCGGTCAGGTCTTCGGGGTCGGTGATATCAACCAACTCGACCAGCAACCCGTGTTCGACGAGCGGAATGATTTCGGCCTCGGCAATTTCACAAAGATGGCAACCCAGGGTGCCGAACAGCTGGCATTCAGGAAGCATGACGAATGGACCTGATCAGTAAGTAGACGAGCATTCTAAGCCTGACGAAAACCTGTGGCGAGGCAGCCCGTTGTGGCAGGCTTACTGCGTTGAGCAAACTGCCTGTGGCGAGCGGGCTTGCCCCGCGTTGGGCTGCGCAGCAGCCCCAAAACCAAACACCGTATTTCTGCCTGAGGGAACGTGGGGGTTCTATTGGGGCCGCTACGCAGCCCAACGCGGGGCAAGCCCGCTCGCCACAACAAGCCCGTTCGCCACAAACATCACAATAGGCCCGCTTGCCACGGCAGCTCATCGACCACAATAAGCCCGCCGACCACAATAAAACCCTGACCCAGATCACCATGGCCTATAACTGACTCAGCCACTCTCACGGCCTTTTGTCCGCTCGCCCCGCAACGGAGATGCTTGTGTTCGCCAACCTGCTGATCATTCTGGCCTCATCCCTAGTGGTGATTGCGCTGTTTCGCCGGCTGCAATTGCCCCCGGTGCTGGGCTACCTGTGCGTGGGCCTGGCCGTAGGACCGACCGCCCTCGACTGGGTGAATGACAGTGAAGCATTGCCCGACCTGGCCGAACTCGGCGTGGTGTTCCTGCTGTTTTCCCTGGGCCTGGAGTTTTCCCTGACCAAGATGCTCGCCCTGCGCCACGTGGTGTTTGGCTTGGGCAGCTTGCAGGTAGTGGGCTGCGGGATGCTGCTGGGAGGCCTGTTGATGGGGTTTGGGCTCGCGCCCGGCGTCGCACTGTTGCTCGGCGCCGGGCTGGCCTTGTCCTCCACGGCCATCGTCAGCAAGGAGCTGACCAGCCTCGGAGAAATCTTCAGCAGCCATGGCCAGAATGCGATTGGCGTGTTGCTGTTCCAGGATGTGGTCGCGGTGCTGCTGTTGACGCTGGTGCCGGTGTTTACCGGCAGCAGTGAACAGGCCTGGTACTGGGCGCTGCCACTGACCCTGGGCAAGACCGGGGTGCTGTTCATTGGCCTGTTGCTCGCCAGCCGTTGGTTGTTGCCACGCCTGTTCCATGAAGTCGCCGCCTCCCACTCGGCTGAGCTGTTCGTGCTGCTGGCCTTGGTGATCGTCCTGCTGACGGCCTGGCTCACCCATTTGCTTGGGCTCTCCCCTGCCCTCGGCGCCTTTCTGGCCGGCATGCTGCTGGGAGAAAGCCACTACCGGCACCAGATCGAAGCGGATATCCGGCCGTTTCGCGACATCCTGCTGGGGCTGTTTTTCGTCAGCATCGGCATGCTGATCGACCTGCAACTGTTCCTTAGCCACAGCCTGCTGATCCTCGGCCTGACCCTCACGCTGATGCTGGTCAAAGGGTGTGTGGTGGCCGCACTGGTCAAGCTGCGTGGCAGCGACAGCGAAACCGCCTGGCGCAGTGGCCTGGCCCTGGCCCAGGGCGGCGAATTTTGTTTTGCATTGATGGCGCAGATGCAACAGGGCCGGCTGATACCCGATGAATTCAACGGCCTGCTGCTCGCCGCGACCTTCTGCTCGATGCTGCTGACCCCACTGCTGTTGCGCGCCGCACCGGCCATCGCCCTGCGTCTGCACCGTAAACCCAACCAGCAAGTACAACTGGAAGCCATCACCGCGCTCAACGCCCAATTGCACGGGCATGCGGTGATCTGTGGCTACGGGCGGGTCGGCCAATCCATCGGGCGTTTCCTGCGTCGGGAACAACAGGCTTACATCGCCCTGGATGATGACCCGGAACGGGTGCAGGAAGCCGCCACCGAAGACAGCAGCGTGCACTACGGCGACTGCCGCCGTGGCGCCTTGCTCAGCGCGGTCGGCCTGGAGCGGGCGCGGTTGGTGGTGATCGCGGTGGACAATACCGATGTGGCCCTGGCGGTGCTGAAGGAGGCGCGCCGGATCAACCCGCAGGTACCGATCCTGGTGCGCACCCGCGACGACAGCCAACTGGCCGAGCTGAAAGCCGCCGGCGCCAGCGAAGTGGTGCCGGAGCTATTGGAGTCGAGCCTGATGCTCGCCTCCCACGCCTTGATCCTGCTGGGCCTGCCGGACCATCAGGTGCAGGCGCGGGTGGATGAAGTGCGACATAACCGCTACCGCCTGCTGCACGGCTTTTATTCGCACCCGGGCACTGACGAAGAGGCGCCGATCAATCCTGACTGACTGCGCCGATCTTGTGGATCGACAGGTCCGCGCCGTAATACTCCTCTTCCTGGCTCAGGCGCAGCCCATGTACGTGCTTGATCACGCCATACACCAGCAGGCCGCCGCCCAGCGCCACGACCACGCCGAGGGCCGTACCGATCAACTGGCTGAGCAGGCTCACGCCGCCCAAACCGCCCAGGGCCGCCTGGCCGAAGATGCCGCAGGCAATGCCGCCCCACACGCCGCACAGGCCATGCAGCGGCCACACGCCCAGTACATCGTCGATTTTCCAACGATCCTGGGCGGCGATAAAGCACCACACAAACAGGCCACCGGCCACTACCCCCGTGACCAGAGCGCCCACCGGGTGCATCAGGTCGGAACCGGCGCAGATCGCCACCAGCCCGGCCAGCGGGCCGTTGTGCAGGAAGCCGGGGTCGTTGCGACCGATCACCAGGGCCGCCACGGTGCCACCGACCATGGCCATCAACGAATTGACCGCCACCAGGCCGCTGACCCCGTCCAGGGTCTGGGCGCTCATCACGTTAAAGCCGAACCAGCCGACGATCAGAATCCACGAGCCCAGCGCCAGGAACGGAATACTCGACGGCGCAAACGCCACCAGGCGCCCTTCGCGATAACGTCCATTGCGCGGCCCCAGCAACAGCACCGCCGCCAGCGCCAGCCAGCCGCCCATGGCATGCACCACCACCGACCCGGCAAAATCATGGAAGCGGGCACCAAAGGTCGCGAGCAACCAGGCTTGCAGGCCGAAATTGCCGTTCCACACCATGCCTTCGAAAAACGGGTAGATGAAGGCTACGATCAACGCCGTCGCGCACAACTGCGGAGCGAACTTTGCACGCTCGGCAATGCCCCCGGAAATGATCGCCGGGATCGCGGCGGCAAAGGTCAGCAGGAAGAAGAACTTCACCAGGCCATAGCCATGATCGACACTGATCACCGCGGCCGGATGCATGAAACTCACGCCATAGGAGATCCAATAGCCTATAAAGAAATAGGCCAGGGTCGAGATGGCGAAGTCGCTGAGGATCTTCGACAGGGCGTTGACCTGGTTCTTCTGGCGCACGGTGCCGACTTCGAGGAAGGCGAAACCGGCATGCATGGCCAGGACCATGACCGCACCAATCAGGATGAACAGAGTGTTGGAGCTATGGACAAGAGTGTCCACCGCGCTTTGCAAATTTTCCATGGAGGTTGGCAGGCCTGCATTAAAGGCAAAAAGCACCAAAGCGGTTCAAGCCAGCGAATCGCGCACTAAATTGGCACCAGCGGCCCCACCCCTCTTGCGAGGGTGTGAACCGCTTTAGCGCAGCGATCAGCACAACGGGCCATCCCCGACAGGGTTTTTCCGCGAGTTTCAGTTATTTTGGGTAAGGTTTTTGTAGGCTTGAGCCCCGACCGCCCAGATTCAGCGCAGGCCCAGGGGCAGGCGCACCAAGGCAAAGCAAAAGCTGTACCACACAATTGCAATGAACCTTCACCGACACCGGTGACTCGAAACCACACGCATAGATCAGCCACTCACGGAGATAACCATGGCCAGCAAAACGACGAAGACGGCTCAAGAAATACTGATGGCGGATTTTCAAACCCTGGTCAGCGATACCGAAAAGTTGCTCGACGACACCGCCATCCTGGCCGGCGACCAGGCCGACGAGCTGCGCGCCAAGATCCACGACAGCCTGCTCAAGGCCCGCGAAACCCTGCAACTGACCGAAGATTCCCTGCGCGAGCGCAGCAAGGCCGCCGTCACGGCAACGGAAGATTACGTGCAGGCCAACCCCTGGCAGTCGGTGGGCATTGCCGCCGGCGTGGGCTTTCTGATCGGCCTGTTGGCTACAAGGCGCTAAATCATGTCTATCGGCGAATCCGGCTCGTCAACGGGCCCAAGTTCTACCTCACGGCGCCTGGGTGCGGCTGTGCTGGGCTTGCTGCACAGCCATGTCGAACTGTTTGGTATCGAATTGCAGGAACAGAAGGCGCGCACGGTCAGCCTGCTGCTGTTTGCCGGCCTGGCGCTGGTGTTTGCCCTGTTGTTGCTGGTGGGGTTGTCGACCCTGGTGATGATCCTGGTGTGGGACACCGGCTACCGCCTGACCGGGATCGTCTGCCTCTGCGTGTTCTATACCCTGGCGGCAGCCTTTTGCGGCGTGCGCCTGAAAGCAGCGGTGTTCGATGAGTCCACGCCGTTCCACGCCACGCTCGAAGAGCTGGCCAATGATCGGGAGCGCCTGTTGCCATGAGCCTGAATGAAATCCCGCCCTCCACGACCCGTCGGGAAATGCGCAAGGCGTTGATCCGCCTGCGCATGGAAATGCACCGCCAGGAAATCCGCCACGAGTCCCAGCAACTGATGCTGCCCCTGACCAAGGTGCGCAACATGAGTCATAACTGGCAGGACAGCCTCGGCATCAAGCACGCGCCGCTGTGGGGCGTGGCGGCGGTGACGCTGATCGGCTTCTTTACCGGCAAGGGTGCCAAGGGCGGCAGCATCAGTAGCCTGACCCGCCTGGTGCGACTGGGCGCTGGCTTGATTCCACTGATCAAACTGGCCATGCAAGGCGCTTCACGCAAAGGTTGAGCCCTGCTGGCTGCATTCTTGCAAACAGAAACGACCCGGCCCTCCTGCGAGGGCCGGGTCTTTTTTCGCCAACGCTTTTAAGGAGGCCCCGTGATTGACGGGCAACCGCTCGCCTGCTTCCAGCCGTTTATCGACACCGCCACCGGACGCATTGCCGGCGTTGAGGCCCTCGGCCGCCTGCGCCAGGCTGATGGCCGCCTGCTCTCCGTCGGCCCGCTCTTTGCCGACCCGCGCACCCCAGGCGGAGCATTGCGTCGCCTGGACCGGCAGATTCGTGACAACGCCTTGAGCCGCCTGCATGAGGTGCCGCAGGACTGGTTCCTCAGCCTGAACATCTCGCCGCGCTGGATCAACCGCTTGCGCGTCGGCCAGGCCTTGCCCAGCCTGCAACAGCTCAAAGCCCATGACGTCGACCCGGCCCGTATCGTGTTCGAGATCACTGAACTGGGCGGCGATATCCAGCGCCTGGCCGATGTGGTGGCGCGCTATCGCGAGGCCGGCGCGCGCATTGCCATCGATGACTTCGGCGCTGGTTATTCCCAGCTCGACCGGGTACTGGCCTTGCAGCCGGACATTCTCAAGCTGGACATGCGCCTGTTCCAGGAAGCCGCCCGCGGAGGCCCTAGCAGCGAAGTGGTGCGCGCCCTGGCGCAAATGGCGGAAAAAACCGGCTGCTGGATCATCGCCGAGGGGGTAGAAACCGAGGCGCAGTTGAGCTTCGCCCTGGAGTGTGGCTCGCGTTATGTGCAAGGTTATCTGTTCGCCCAGGCCCAGTTGGACTGGTTTGCCACCGATGCCTTCGTGCCGCGCTTTGCCCAACTGCGTGCCGCGTACGTCCAGCAGAAACTGGCGGAGCGCGGGCGCGTCATGCAACTGCGCCGGCAATTGGCCGAGCTGATGAGCATCCTGCAAGCCTGGGCCCAGGGCCAGGCGCCACTGAGCCAGCTGCCGCAACTGCCGGACTATCCATGGTTGTTGCGCTTTTACCAATGCGACCGCCATGGCACCCAACTGACGCCCAACTTCGAATGGCGCCAGGACGCCTGGCAAGCCGACAGCCGCTATCTGGGCCACAACTGGTCGTGGCGCCCATACTTCTATCATCTGCTGGCTGAAGGCTGGGAGGAGCGGCGCCTGACGCTGTCCTCGACCTACCGCGATGCCACCACCAACCAGTATTGCCTGACCGCCGGACAATTCTTCGATAATGGCCAGCGCTTGCTGTTGATCGATATCGACGCGGCCGGCCTGTAGATTTTTGCTTGCCCCGCCAAGGCGGAACCGGGAAGCTGGGCGGGTCATTCACCGCACGGAGAGTACCCGCCTTGGATTGGCCCACCCTGCTGACCCGCGAACGTCTTGGTAAACCGCTGCACAGCCCGGAAGAACTGGGCCGCAGCCCGTTTCACAAAGACCACGACCGCATCATTTTCTCCGGCGCGTTTCGCCGCCTGGGCCGCAAGACCCAAGTGCACCCTGTGTCGAGCAACGACCATATCCACACGCGCCTGACCCATTCACTGGAAGTCAGCTGCGTCGGACGGTCACTGGGCATGCGCGTGGGCGAAACGCTACGCAGCGCCCTGCCCGACTGGTGCGACCCGAGCGACCTGGGCATGGTGGTGCAATCAGCCTGCCTGGCCCATGACATCGGCAACCCGCCGTTCGGGCATTCCGGCGAAGATGCGATTCGCCATTGGTTCCAGCAGGCGGCCGGGCGCGGCTGGCTGGACGACATGAGCACGGCCGAGCGCAACGACTTCCTCAATTTCGAAGGCAACGCCCAGGGCTTTCGGGTACTCACGCAGCTGGAATACCACCAGTTCGACGGCGGTACCCGGCTGACCTACGCCACGTTGGGCACCTACCTGAAATACCCCTGGACCGCTCGCCACGCGGACTCGTTGGGCTACAAGAAGCACAAGTTCGGCTGCTATCAAAGCGAACTGCCGATCCTCGAACAGATCGCCCACAAGCTCGGCCTGCCGCAACTCGAAGAACAACGTTGGGCCCGCCACCCGCTGGTGTACCTCATGGAAGCGGCGGACGACATCTGCTACGCCTTGATCGACCTGGAAGACGGCCTGGAAATGGACTTGCTGCAATACGCCGAGGTCGAGTCGCTGCTCCTCGACCTGGTGGGCGACGACCTGCCGCAGACCTATCGGCAACTCGGCGCCCAGGATTCGCGCCGACGCAAACTGGCGATCCTGCGCGGCAAGGCCATCGAACACCTGACCAATGCGGCGGCGCGGGCCTTTGTCGAACAGCAGGACGCCTTGCTGGCAGGCATGCTGCCCGGTGACCTGGTCGAGCATATGCACGGCCCCGCCAAGCGTTGCGTGTTGGATGCCAAAGACATGGCGCGCAAGAAGATCTTCCAGGACAAACGCAAGACCCTGCATGAAATCGGCGCCTACACCACGCTGGAAATTCTCCTCAACGCCTTCTGTGGGGCAGCCCTTGAGCAACATGGCGGGCGCACGCCGTCGTTCAAGAACCGACGCATCCTCGATCTGCTCGGCAATAGCGCACCGGATCCGGCTTGGTCGCTGCACGCCTCGTTCCTGCGAATGATTGACTTCATCGCCGGCATGACCGACAGCTACGCCACTGAGATGGCGCGGGAAATGACCGGACGCTCAAGCCCTCAATAATGTTTTCGATCACGCGTCTGTTCCCTGAAAAGAATCTCCCTACGATGGGAACAGAGCGGCCTGATCGAATTCGTACAAACCGCCGATGAATAATCACGCACCCTCTTAGGGGGCATGGCGAGACGTTCCTACGCCCCGCCCAATCGCCGCTTGACTCACCGTGTGCCCTTCTTATGCCTAGATATCGCCTTCGCCTCCTGTTGGTGGAGGATCACCCTTTTCAGCTGCTGGCGACCCAGTGCCTGCTCAACAGCTTCGGTTTCGACCGGTTGACCCTGGCTGAAAACGCCGAACAGGCGATCCGGCTGATGACGCAGTGCGAACAGCCCTTCGACCTGATGCTGTGCGACCAATGCCTGCCCGACCTGCCAGGGCTGGAGTTGGTCGAAATCGCCAGTCGCGGAGGTTTTATCGTGGGAGCCATCTTGCTCAGCGGCTTGCCCGCACTCGAACTGGAAAACCTGAATACCCAAGCCCTGCAACGTAACTTGCCATTGCTGGGTTACTTGGCAAAGCCGTTAAACCGCGACGAACTGATTGACTTGATACCCGCCACTCTAAATGTAGGAATTTAAACATGTTCATATAAGAAAAACTTACAACAACCCGGCTACTAAAACATTGGCAGCGACAGGAGCCCCGTCGCTCCCCATGCTCAGACACAAACACCCACAAAGCCTCAGCAACTCGTAAGACGATACCTTTTTTAATGTAGGATTTTTCCTGTTTTGTACCTATTCCCCTTGAGCTTCATGCTCCTTCCTCAGCTTCTGAGCTAATGTGCCCGCTTTATTTGCACTTGCATGGAATGTGATTATGAACACAGTTTTCATCATCGATGACCACCCTGTTATCAGGCTGGCGATTCGAATGTTGTTGGAACATGAAGGTTATAAGGTCGTCGGCGAAACGGATAATGGTTGTGATGCGATACAAATGGTTCGCGAATGCCTTCCGGATTTGATCATTCTGGATATCAGTATTCCGAAACTTGATGGCCTCGAAGTACTCTGCCGCTTCAACGCCATGAACACCCCGATGAAAACCCTCATCCTGACGGCACAATGCCCAACCCTGTTTGCCACCCGCTGTATGCGCTCTGGCGCCGACGGCTATGTGTGCAAGGAGGGCGACCTGAGTGAATTGCTGAGTGCGATTCGCGCGGTATTATCGGGTTATAACTATTTCCCGAGCCAGGCATTGAACGCTTGCGGCTCGGAAGGTAATTCCGAAGAGCTGGAACTGTTCAAGGCCGTTAATGACCGGGAATTAATGGTTTTGCAACTTTTTGCACAAGGCCGCACCAATAAAGAAATCGCCAAAGGCATGTTTCTAAGTAACAAGACCGTCAGCACCTATAAAAAGAGGCTTATGCAAAAACTCAAAGCCAAGTCCTTGGTAGAACTTATCGAGTTGGCAAAACGAAACGCGCTAGTGTGAGAAAGCGGATGCCCAGGCGTATAAAGGACTATTTGATCATATTGAGCGCAGGCATGTGCTTGAGCACCGCCGTGCTCGCCGTTCAAACAGAACCGGAACACTTCACCTTGTTGAGTCGCGCAGTCGGCGTTCAACTGGACTCCCAACTGGACACTGCCCAGCGGCAGTGGCTACAGAACAAACGCGAACTGGTGTTAGGCACTGCGGCACCTGACTACCCGCCCTTCGACCTCACCTCCAGTGGTCGCGACTACGAAGGGCTGACTGCCGACTACGCCGGGTTGCTGGCCAAAGCGCTGGACTTGCCGATCAAGGTGATGCGCTACCCGTCACGGGAAAAGTCCATCCAGGCCCTCGAAGCAGGCGAGATTGACTTGTTGGGCTCCTCCAACGGCTTCGAGGCCGCGAATCCGAACCTGGTCCTGTCAGCCCCCTATGCCGTGGATCAACCGGTGCTGGTCACTCGGGAGGGTGAGACACGCAGCCTCAGCGAGGCCCTGGCTGGGCTGCGCCTGAGCCTGGTCTACCATTACCTGCCCCTGAGCGAAGTGGAGAAGCTGTACCCCGATGCAATCATCAGCACCTATCCCTCTTATCAAAATGCCCTGAATGCGGTGGCGTTCGACCAGGCAGACGTGTTTCTCGGCGATACCATCTCGACCCACTACATGATCAACAAGGGCTACCTGAAGAACATTCACATGGCCAACTTCGGCAAACATGAAGCCTATGGCTTCAGTTTTGCCCTGCGCCGGGACCAGCACGTGTTGCTGGGCATTGTGAACGCAGTGCTGGCGGCCGTGCCCACCAACGAACGCGAGAGCATCGCCAAGCGCTGGAGCGCCGGCAGCGATATTTTGCTGACCGACAAGAAACTGCAATTGACCCCGCGCGAGGAGCGCTGGCTCAAAGAGCATCCCGTGGTGAAAGTGCTGGTGAACGAAACCTTCGCGCCCCTGACCTTTTTCGACGCGGACGGCAATTTTCGCGGCATTACCGCCGACCTCCTGGAGCTGATCCGCCTGCGCACCGGCCTGCGCTTCGAGATCCAGCGCGGGCGGGATGTGCACGCGATGATCGAACAGGTCAGCAACCACGACGCCGACATCATCGGGGCCATGACGCCCAGTGTCGAACGGGAAGCGCAACTGGATTTCAGCCGGCCCTACCTGGAAAACTCCTACGTGCTGCTGACACGCAAAGAGCCCGGCGCGCCCTCGAACCTGGAGCAGATGGCAGGCAAGCGCCTGGCGATTACCCAGGGCAACCCGCTGCATGCAGTCCTGCGCAGGGACTTTCCACTGATCCGCCTGGTGGAGACCAGTGACACCTTCAAAGCCTCGGAGCTGCTCGCCCAGGGCCAGGTGGAGGGTGCGGTGAATTCGTTGGTGATCGCCAACTATTTCCTGTCATCGCCGATGTTCCAGGACAAACTGCAAATCAGCACCAGCATCGGCACTCTTCCGGCCACCTTTTCCCTGGCGACCTCACGCCATGCCACCGAACTGAGTTCAATCCTCGACAAGGCCCTGCTGAGCATCGCCCCGGATGAACTGGGCGTGATCAACAGTCGCTGGCGGGGCTACACCGCCGCCTCCGACAGCTACTGGCGCAATTACCACCACTTGATCGCCCAGATCATCATCGGCACCGGCTTGTTGCTATTGATTTCCCTGACCTGGAACGCCTACATGCGTCGCCAGATCAAGCACCGCCAAATGGCTGAGCGCGCCCTTAACGATCAGTTCGAGTTCATGCGCGCGCTGGTCAACGAAACGCCCCACCCGATTTATGTACGCGACCGCAACGGCCTGCTGCAGACCTGCAACGACAGCTACCTGCAGGTGTTCGACGCCAAGCGCGAGGACGTGATCGGCAAAAGTGTGGTGCAGATCGGTACGGCGCTGGAAACGGAGGCCGCGCAATACCATGCGGACTATTTGCGCGTCGTGGCACAGGGCGACCCAATGATCCTGGATCGCCCGCTGCACATCCGTGGAAAAAAACTGACGATCTACCACTGGATCCTGCCCTACCGCGACTCAACCGGTGAGGTGCAAGGCATTATCGGTGGCTGGATCGACATCAGCGAACGGCGCCAACTGTTCGATGAACTACGCGCCGCCAAGGAGCAGGCCGACGAGGCCAACCGGGCCAAAAGCACGTTTCTGGCGACCATGAGCCACGAAATCCGCACGCCGATGAACGCGGTGATCGGCATGCTGGAGCTGACCCTCAAGCGCGCCGACCAGGGTCACCTCGATCGACCGGCCATCGAGGTCGCCTACAACTCGGCCAAGGACTTGCTGGAGCTGATCGGCGACATCCTCGACATCGCGCGCATCGAATCCGGCCGCTTGAGCCTGGCCCCCGAGCGGGTCAACCTGAAGGAAGTGATCGAATCGGTGGTCCGCGTGTTCGACGGCCTGGCGCGTCAGAAAACCTTGAGTCTGTTGCTGGAGTTCAAGCCTGAACTCGAAGACACCGATGTGCTGATCGACCCACTGCGCTTCAAGCAGGTGCTGTCCAACCTGGTGAGCAATGCAATCAAATTCACCGAACGTGGCCAGGTAAAGATCAAGGTGGACGTTCAAGCCACCGAAATGCCCCAGCAGGTCGAGCTCAAGCTGGTGGTCGAGGACACCGGCATCGGCATCAGCCGGGACGACCAGCTACGCCTGTTCGAGCCCTTCGCCCAGGCCGACAATTCCGGCCACTTGGCCAGGAGTGGCGCGGGTCTTGGGCTAGTCATCTGCCGTAGCCTGTGTTCAATGATGGGCGGGCAACTGAGCCTGAGCAGCGTGCCGATGGTGGGCACCCAAGTGCATGTCAGCCTGAAGATGAACCGCCTGCTGCCGGTCGAGGCCGCGGACGAATCCAAGCCCATAGCAGCGGCACCGGCGCCGGTGCTCAATGTGCTGGTGGTGGACGATCACCCCGCAAACCGCCTGCTGATGTGCCAGCAACTCGGTTACCTCGGCCATCAGTTCACCGCCGCCCAGCACGGCGCGGCCGGGTTCCAGGCCTGGCGCCAGGAACACTTCGACCTGGTCATCGCCGACTGCAACATGCCGATCATGAACGGCTATGAGCTCTGCCGCTCGATCCGCGAATATGAGCAGCGAGAGCAACTGCCCGCTTGTGTCGTGCTGGGCTTTACCGCCAATGCCCAGCCCGAAGAGAAACTGCGCTGCGCCGAAGCGGGCATGAATGATTGCCTGTTCAAGCCCATCAGCCTCACGGCATTGGAGCGGCAACTGGCGCAGATCGAGCCACAACGGCCGGCCATGCAGCTGGACCTCACCAGCCTCGATGCCCTGACGGGAGGCGACCCACAGTTGAGTCGACGCCTACTTGAGGAGTTATTGAGCAGCAGCGCCCATGACCGCCAGGAACTCGTCGCGATGTTGGTTCGACAGGCCTCGCCCCAGGACATCATCGAGCAAGCCCACAAGATCAAGGGCGCCGCCCGCATCGTGCAAGCCGTCGGGCTGGCCGGTCAGTGCGAAGCGCTGGAACAGGCATGCGCCCGAGGCGATGACCACCGCGTGATCGAAACCGGTATCAAGGCCCTGGAGAAATGCATGCTGGAAATGGAGAGAATGCTGCACATGCAGCTCAACAGCCTGAATTCATCGGGATAGGCAGACGCGAGCTTGACCGCTCGCGCCTGCCGCCACCTATCAGCAGTCGGTCAACCGCAGGAAAATCGCCGCCAACTGTTCGATACCGGCCTGGTCCTGCACGGTAAAGCGGGCCAGCGAAGGGCTATCGAGGTCGAGGACGCCAATCAGTTGGCCGTTCTTGACCAGCGGCACCACCAGCTCACTGTTCGAGGCACTGTCACAGGCGATATGCCCGGGGAACGCGTGCACGTCTTCCACTCGCTGGGTTTGCCGCGTTGCCGCGGCCGCCCCACATACGCCACGACCGAAGGGGATACGCACGCAGGCGATCTGGCCCTGGAACGGGCCGAGCACCAATTCGTCATTGCGGTTGAAGTAAAAGCCGGCCCAGTTCAGGTCGTCCAGCTGGTTGAACAAGAACGCAGAAAACTGCGCGCTATTGGCGATGAAATCCCGCTCATCGGCCAACAGCGACTCCAGCTGCGCGCACAACAGGGCATAGCCATCCAGACCGGTACCGGCCTGTTGCAAATCGATCATGGTTGACGCTCCAGCAATTTAAGGCCCACCCAGTAACGGGCGAACTGATACGCGCACCGGCCGTTGCGATTGCCACGCCCGGTGGCCCAGCGTACGGCGAGGATGTCGAGGGCTTCATCGCGCTGCCACGGCAAGCCGGCCTTGTTCGCCAGTTCACCGATCCAGTGCTCGACCACGTTAAGGAAGTGTTCCTGGGAAAACGGGTAGAACGACAACCACAGGCCAAAACGGTCGGACAAGGCGATCTTGTCTTCCACCGCTTCACTGGGGTGCAGCTCGCCATCCACGCGCTTCCAATTGTCGTTGTCGCTCTGGTTTTCCGGCACCAGGTGACGACGGTTGGACGTGGCGTACAGCAACACGTTCTCCGGGGCCTGCTCCAGGGAGCCGTCGAGCACGCTCTTGAGTACGCGGTAGTCACCTTCGCCAGCCTCGAACGACAAATCATCGCAGAACAGGATGAAACGCTGCGGCAACTTGAGCAATTGCTCGACCACGCGCGGCAGGTCAGCCAGGTGATCACGTTCGATCTCGATCAGGCGCAAGCCGGCCTTGGCGTGCTGGGCGAGCAAGGCACGCACCATGGACGATTTACCGGTGCCGCGCGACCCCCACAGCAACGCATGGTTGGCCGGCAAGCCGTCGAGAAACTGCTGGGTGTTGCGCGCCAGTTGTTCACGCTGCTTGTCGACGCCGATCAAGTCAGACAAGCGCATGTCCAGGCTCACGTCCAGGGGCAGCAAAAAGCCGCTGCGACCGTCACGCTGCCACCGGGCGGCGAGGCACTGGTTCCAGTCGATGGTTTGGCGCGGAGCGGGTAACAAGGGTTCCAGGCGAGCGAGCACAGCGTCGGCACGCTCAAGAAAGGCATTCAATCGAGAATCCACGACTATTCCTCTGGCAAGTTCTTGCAAAAGATGGCGTATTGGCAACCCTACGGCTGACTGCTGGGGGCTGCCCCCATAAAACCTAACGATTCGTGCCGGGCAAGCCAGAGCCTGTGGATGTTCAGCTATGCTTGCCGGGCGAAGGGACACGTGAAGTGGTTCAACACTCGATGGATATCAAGTTCGCCCACCGCTTGTCTTATAAACAAGCCAGATTGACGGTGCTGGTCGGTTTCGTCTTGGGAACCTTGCTCAGCCTTATCCAAATCGGCATTGATTATGCCAGCGAAGACGCATCCATCAACCGTGAAATTCGTTCCCTGATCGAAATCAGCCATAACCCCGCGTCTCGCATTGCCTACAACATTGACGCCGAACTGGCCCAGGAGTTGACCCTGGGTTTGTTGCATTCCCCCGCTATCATCCACGCACAGTTGATCGACAACAACGGCGTGGTGCTGGCCGACGTCGACCGACCGCGCAAGGAAAGCCCGTATCGGCCCTTCAGCGACTTCCTGTTCGGCGCCAACCGCCAGTTTGAAGACCGCCTTTTCCTCAGCCATATGCCCAACGAAGCCCTGGGCGTGTTGCGCCTGGACGTTGACACCTACGCTTTTGGCAGTCGCTTCCTGCGTCGCGCCGAAATCACCTTGCTCAACGGCTTCGCGCGCAGCCTGCTGCTGACGGGGATCTTGCTGGGCCTGTTCTACACCATGCTGACCCAGCCCCTGGTGCGCATCATTCGTGAGCTGAGCACCCGTAAACAGGCACGCCTGGACTGCCCGCCAGGGCATGAACACGATGAAATCGGTGTGCTGGTCAACGTCGCCAACCAGCAATTCGAAAACATGGAAACCGAGATACAGCAGCGTCGCCACGCCGAGGACCGTCTCACCGAGTATCTGGGGCAACTCGAGGACATCGTGTCCGCCCGCACCCTTGAGCTCAAGGCCAGCAACCAGCGCCTGAGCCAGTCCAACGAGGAACTGCAGGCGGCAAAGCTGACCGCCCTGAACATGGCCCAGGCGCGGGCGGCGTTCCTGGCGAATATGAGCCACGAAATCCGCACACCGCTCAATGGCTTGCTGGGCATGATCGCACTGTCCCTGGACAGCCCGCTGACCGCCGAACAGCGCCAACAACTGTCGATCGCCCACGACTCCGGCAAAGTACTGGTGGAATTGCTCAACGATATTCTCGACCTGTCCAAGTTCGACGCCGGCCAGTTGGAGCTGGAACGCATCCCCTTCGACCTGGGCTCGCTGGTGGAAGACACCGCCAACCTGCTGTCGCAGAACGCCGCGCCCAGTGTCGAACTGACGTGCCTGATCGACCCGCAGTTTCCGGCCCAGGTGCTCGGCGATCCGACGCGCGTGCGGCAGATCGTCAGTAACCTGCTGTCCAACGCCCTCAAGTTCACGCGATTTGGCCGTGTGGATGTTCGCCTCAGCGCCCACGATGGCCGGGTCAAAATTGATGTATGCGATACCGGTATCGGCATTGCCCAGGACGCACAGGTCAAGATCTTCCAACCGTTCACCCAGGCCGGCGCGGGGATTACCCGGCAGTTTGGCGGCACCGGCCTGGGCCTGGCACTGACCCATAACCTGTGCGAGGCAATGAAGGGGCGGTTGAGCATCAGTTCGGAGGTCGGCTTTGGCAGCCAGTTCTGCGCCGACCTGCCCCTGCCAGCCCATTTGCCCGCCACCCGGCAACCGCCGCTCAAAGGTGAAGTGCTGGTCATTACCAACGCCGGCAGCGGCCTGACGGAACTGCTCACTACCCTGCTGCCCCACTGGGGGCTGACCGCCCATTGTCGTGCCCTGGATGATGATTTGAGCGGGCAAGCCCCGGACCTGCTGATCACCGACTGCCCGGAGTGCCTGTTTCGCCTGCGGCCGGCGATCACGGCGCCGATCCTGCTGGTGACCGCTTATGGCAATTTCATGCCCAGCGAAGAAGTCGCGGCGCTGGCGCCATTACAGCAACAGGCTCGCCCGTTGAGCCGTACCGCGCTGTACCAGATCCTGCAACGCAACCTGCGCAGTGATCCACAACTGATCCTTGAGTCCATCCCGCTCGACGCCACGCCGCCTGCAAACCGCGCGCGGATCCTGCTGGTGGAGGACAACCCGGTCAATCAACTGGTGGCCAAGGGCATGCTGAGCAAGCTGGGTTGCGAAGTGATCGTCGCCGCCCATGGTGGCGAGGCGCTCAAGTGCCTCGAAGAGCGCCCCTTCGACATGGTGCTGATGGACTGCAACATGCCGGTGATGGACGGTTACGAAGCCAGCCGGCAGATTCGCCGCAGCGGACGCTGGCCAGACCTGCCCATTGTCGCTTTGACGGCCAACGCGCTGTCGGAGGAGCGCGAGCGTTGCCGTGCCGCGGGAATGAATGATTACCTGGCCAAGCCGTTCCGCCGGGAAGAACTCAACGCCCTGCTGGACCTGTGGGTGCCTAAGGCGACAACGCTCTGATCTGAGCCAGCAATTGGTCCAGGCCGTCGCGCAGGGCGTCGGCCTGGTTGAGGTCGACGCCGCTGTCGCACAGCAATCGGGTTTTCAATTGATGGGCCTGGCCGCGCAATTGCACCCCGGCTTCGCTCAGGCTCAAATGCACTTCACGCTCATCGCGCAGGCTGCGTTGGCGCTTCACGGCGCCAAGCTGCTCCAGGCGCTTGAGCAACGGCGTCAAGGTGCCCGAATCGAGCATCAGGCGCTCACCCAGGGCCTTGACCGTGGCTTGGGTCGCCGCTGCGTCATGCCATTCCCACAGCACCAGCATCACAACGTATTGCGGGTACGTCAGGCCCAACTGGTCCAGCATCGGCTTGTAGGCGCGTGTCACCGCCCGCGACGCCGCGTAGAGCTTGAAACACAGCTGGTCGTCCAGGGCCAGGGACACGGAAGGTACGCCAGTCATTTGAGCAGGGCTTCGATCTCTTGGGTCAAGTCCTGCGGCTTGGTCGTCGGGGCAAAGCGCTTGACGACCTGACCGTCGCGGCCGATCAGGAATTTGGTGAAGTTCCACTTGATGCCCTTGGAGCCCAGCAGGCCCGGCGCCTGTTTTTTCAACTGCACAAACAGGGGATGGGCCGCGCTGCCGTTGACATCGATCTTCTTGAACAGTGGAAAGCTGACGCCGAAGTTCAGCTCGCAGAACTCGGAAATCGCGCCTTCGTTGCCCGGTTCCTGCTTGCCGAACTGGTTGCAGGGGAACCCCAGCACCACCAGGCCCTTGTCCTTATAGGTCTGCCAAAGCTGCTCCAGCCCCTTGTACTGCGGGGTAAAACCGCACTTGCTGGCGGTATTGACCACCAGGATGGCCTTGCCGGCGTAATCGGCCAAGGTCTTTTGCTCACCCTTGATGGTGGTGCAAGGGATACTCAGCAGGTTGTCGCTCATGGCAGTGCCTCGAATCGGGAGAGAAGCGAAAACATAGCGCTCAATTCAATTGCGTGCAATTTAATTGATCGGACTGATACCTCGCCATAGATCGTCCCTGCCGACATCACAGGGACGCCTCACGCTCAACGTGGCACCAGGTCCAGGCACACCGAGTTGATGCAATAACGCAGGCCCGTCGGCGGCGGACCGTCGGGAAACACATGCCCAAGGTGCGCATCGCACTTGGCGCAGGTGACTTCGGTGCGGATCATGCCGTGGCTGACATCGCGGATCTCGATCATCGCGCTGTCGGCGATCGGCTCATAAAAGCTCGGCCAGCCGCACCCGGAGTCGAATTTGGCCTTGGAGTCGAACAGTGGCTCATTGCAGCATATGCAGTGGTACACGCCGTCCGTCTTGGTGTCGTTGTACTTACCGCTGAAAGGCCGCTCGGTGCCTTTGAGCCGGCACACGTTGTACTGCTCTGGATCGAGCATTGCCTTCCACTCTTCAACCGTTTTTTGCAACTTTTCCATCGATACACCTCGGCAACTTAAAAAGCCTGATCTGTGTCTTTTCCATGAACCAGGCGGCACGTATGATTGCGCCTCTTCAACACGCCAGTCTGGCACCCGCGTTAGCGGCATTCAAACGTATTTATGGGTGCACCAACGCAGGATTCCCGGCACGGTAGGCTCCGCACCGTCTGGATCGTTCATTTTCAGGATCACATCGCCATGCAGGTCAGCAAATCGAACAAGCTCGCCAACGTCTGCTACGACATTCGCGGCCCAGTGCTCAAGCACGCCAAGCGCCTGGAAGAGGAAGGCCATCGCATCCTCAAGCTGAACATTGGCAACCCGGCGCCCTTTGGTTTCGAAGCACCGGACGAAATTCTCCAGGATGTGATCCGCAACCTGCCCACCGCCCAAGGCTACAGCGACTCCAAGGGACTGTTCAGTGCGCGCAAGGCGGTCATGCAGTACTACCAGCAGAAGCAGGTCGAAGGTGTTGGCATTGAAGACATCTACCTGGGCAATGGCGTGTCCGAGCTGATCGTGATGTCGATGCAGGCCTTGCTCAACAACGGCGACGAAGTGCTGGTGCCAGCGCCCGACTACCCGCTGTGGACCGCTGCGGTGACCCTGGCCGGTGGCCATCCGGTGCATTACCTGTGCGACGAGGGCGCCGACTGGTTCCCGGACCTGGCCGACATCAAGGCCAAGATCACCCCGAACACCAAGGCCCTGGTGATCATCAACCCGAACAACCCCACTGGCGCGGTGTACTCCAGGGAAGTGTTGCAGGGCATGCTCGAACTCGCACGCCAACACAACCTGGTAGTGTTCTCCGACGAGATCTACGACAAGATCCTCTACGACGACGCCGTGCATATCTGCACCGCGTCCCTGGCGCCGGACCTGCTGTGCCTGACCTTCAATGGCCTGTCCAAGTCCTATCGCGTGGCGGGCTTCCGCTCCGGCTGGATCGCCATCTCCGGTCCCAAGCACAATGCCCAGAGCTACATCGAAGGCATCGATATGCTGGCCAATATGCGCCTGTGCGCCAACGTACCGAGCCAGCATGCGATCCAGACGGCGCTGGGTGGCTACCAGAGCATCAACGACCTGGTATTGCCCCAGGGCCGCCTGCTTGAACAGCGCAACCGCACCTGGGAACTGCTCAACGATATCCCAGGAGTCAGTTGCGTGAAGCCAATGGGCGCGCTGTATGCCTTCCCGCGGATCGACCCGAAGGTCTGCCCGATTCTCAACGACGAGAAGTTCGTACTCGACCTGCTGCTGTCGGAAAAGCTGCTGGTGGTGCAAGGCACAGCGTTCAACTGGCCGTGGCCGGATCACTTCCGCGTGGTGACCTTGCCGCGTGTGGATGACCTGGAAATGGCCATTGGTCGTATCGGCAACTTCCTCAAGTCCTATCGCCAGTAAGGGCCATGGCGCTGTACGACCGGCATTCGGTCGTACAGCGATTATCTGGCAACACTTCTTTGCCTTCATTCTCCCCGGCAGGTTCGTTGCCCCCTGCAAAGCATCTACCCCCTGTAATTACAGGGCGGCAAGGGGATGGGAGACCGATAACATGCGAGATTTCTTGTCGGAAAATCCTTTCAAGGCTTTACATTCAGGCTGTAGGACACAGTTTGAAATAGTCGCTCGGTTGAATCACCCCAGGCCGCACCTTATATACCCCGCAGTACGCGACATATTAAGCATGAGGAGAACTCTACAACCATGATGCGCATCCTGCTGTTCTTGGCCACTAACCTGGCGGTCGTGCTGATTGCCAGCATCACCCTGAGCCTTTTCGGCTTCAACGGGTTCATGGCGGCCAACGGGGTTGATCTGAACCTCAATCAGCTGCTGATTTTCTGTGCGGTCTTTGGTTTTGCCGGCTCGCTGTTCTCGCTGTTCATTTCCAAGTGGATGGCGAAGATGAGCACCAGCACCCAGGTCATCACCCAGCCACGTACCCGCCACGAGCAATGGCTGCTGCAAACCGTTGAGCAGTTGTCCCGCGAGGCAGGCATCAAGATGCCCGAGGTCGGGATCTTCCCGGCCTATGAAGCCAACGCCTTTGCCACCGGCTGGAACAAGAACGACGCGCTCGTTGCAGTGAGCCAGGGCATGCTGGAACGCTTCTCGTACGATGAAGTGAAGGCGGTACTGGCCCACGAGATCGGCCACGTGGCCAACGGTGACATGGTCACCCTGGCGCTGGTCCAGGGCGTGGTGAACACCTTCGTGATGTTCTTCGCGCGGATCATCGGCAACTTTGTCGACAAGGTGATCTTCAAGAACGAAGAAGGCCGTGGCATTGCCTATTTCGTGGCGACCATCTTCGCCGAAGTGGTGCTGGGCTTCCTGGCCAGCGCGATCGTGATGTGGTTCTCGCGCAAACGCGAATTCCGCGCAGACGAAGCGGGGGCCCGCCTGGCCGGTACCGGGGCGATGATCGCAGCCCTGCAACACCTGCGCTCCGAACAGGGCCTGCCGGTGCATATGCCGGACAGCCTGACCGCATTCGGCATCAACGGCGGTATCAAGCAGGGCCTGGCACGCATGTTCATGAGCCACCCGCCGCTGGAAGAGCGGATCGACGCACTGCGTCGTCGCGGCTGATAACCCGCAGTCACGCAAAAAGGGGCGATCTGATCGCCCCTTTTTTTGTGCGTGCGATTTACCCCTTGGTCAGGCGGTAGACACGCTCTTCAAGGCGCGTGACGCCGTCCTGAACGAACTTCCAGCTATCGCCCAGGATGTCCTGCTCCTCGAGGATGTCCAAGGTCCAATGTGCGCCCAACAATACTTTCACCTCTTCATCGGTGACCGCAAAGGGCGGGCCGGCCTTTTGCGTCTGATCGTAATCGAGGGTGATCAGCAGCCCCTTGCAGCCCGAACCCAGCAGGCGATTGAGATGCTCGGTGTATTGCGCCCGCATCAGCGGCGGCAGTGCAATCAACGCCGCGCGATCATAGAGCGCGCAGCAATCGGCCACGGCCTCAGCATCGAGGGCGAAGAAGTCGCCGCACCACACCTCGATCACATCAGCCTGATACACGCTGAACACGCCATGCTGGCTGATACGTGGCGTCAGCCCCTGCTCGCTGAAGAAGGCTTGCACCGCCTGCTCCGACAACTCCACCCCCAGCACGGGGTGCCCATGGCTGGCCAGCCACACCAGGTCCAGGCTTTTGCCACACAGCGGCACCAACACTTTTGCTCCATCCGCCAAGCCCAGTTGCGGCCAATGCCGTTGCAGATGTGGATTGACCTGCGGCAAGTGAAATCCGATCTGATTGCGCGCCCAGCGCTCCCGCCAAAATGTAGGCTCCATAAATCACCCTGAAAATTCGATCAAAAGGCGCTAAAACTTATATTAGATTTAGATCAATGATCTGATTGAAGATAGCGCCATATTAACGCTCAGGATCCCTCCTATGTTCCCCAGCCTATTTATCTCTCACGGTTCGCCCATGCTCGCCCTGCAACCGGGTGCCAGCGGCCCGGCCCTGCAGCGCCTGGCCGCTGAACTGCCACGGCCCAAGGCGATCGTGGTGGTGTCGGCGCATTGGGAGAGCCAGGAACTACTGGTCAGCGGCGGCGCCGCCCCCGAAACCTGGCATGACTTCGGCGGCTTCCCGCGCGAATTGTTCGCGGTCCAATACCCAGCGCCGGGCGATCCGCAACTGGCCGCCGAAATTGTCGAACTGTTGCATGCCGATGGCCTGAATGCCCGCATCGACGAGCATCGCCCGTTCGACCATGGCACATGGGTACCGTTGTCGCTGATGTACCCGGCGGCGGATATTCCAGTGGTACAGGTCTCCCTCCCCAGTCGCATGGGCCCTGCCCTGCAGACACGAGTCGGGCATGCTCTGGCCAGCCTGCGCGAACAAGGTGTGCTGCTGATCGGCTCCGGCAGCATCACCCACAACCTGGGTGAACTGAACTGGCACGCCGGCCCCGAGAGCATCGAACCGTGGGCGCGGGAGTTCCGCGATTGGGTGGTGGACAAGCTCGCTGCCAATGACGAAGCCGCGCTGCACGATTATCGCCGCCAGGCGCCCCATGCAGTGCGCAGCCATCCCAGCGATGAGCATTTGTTGCCCCTGTACTTCGCGCGGGGTGCCGGGGGGCCCTTCAGCGTGGCGCACCAAGGCTTCACCCTGGGGGCCCTGGGCATGGACATCTATCGTTTTGGCTGATGGAGATCTAAATGTGGGGGCCCACCCCTTTTCCACATGACATAAAAAATCCCCGAACCAGTCGGGGATTTTTTATGTGCGATCAATCAGCCCAAGGGCGGATCAATCTTCGCGGTAGCGACGCAGTTTGAGCTGCTTACCGGCAACGCGAGTGTCTTTCAGCTTGGTCAGCAGTTTTTCCAGACCGTCTTCCGGCAGTTCCACCAAGGAGAAGCTGTCACGGACCTGGATACGACCGATGGCTTCACGTGCCAGGCCACCCTCGTTGAGGATAGCGCCCAGCAGGTTCTTGGCCGCGATACCGTCACGCGCGCCCAGCGCGGTACGGCAACGAGCACGACCTTCAGCCAATGGGACCGGAGCACGACGCTCACGATCACCACGGTCTGGACGGTCGCCCGAACGCTCTGGACGATCACCGCGTGGCGCGCTGTTCGGAACCAGTGGACGTTCTTTCTCGATGGCTGCCAGGGTCAGGGCCTGACCGTTGGTGGCCTTGCGCAGCAGGGCTGCGGCCAGGGCACGCGGGGTGCAACCGATATCGGCGGTCAGGCGGTCCAGCAGGTCGCCGTGGGTCGACTCAGCGTCAGCCACCAGCGGCGCCAGGCTGTTGGTCAGTTTCTTGATGCGGGCATCGAGAACGGCCTGGGCATCCGGCAGGCGGACCTCGGCAACCTTCTGGCCGGTGACACGCTCGATCACTTGCAGCATGCGGCGCTCACGCGGAGTCACCAGCAGCAGTGCACGACCTTCGCGACCGGCACGGCCAGTACGGCCAATACGGTGAACGTAGGACTCTGGATCGTAAGGCATGTCAACGTTGAACACGTGGGTGATACGTGGAACGTCGAGGCCACGGGCAGCAACGTCGGTCGCCACAACGATGTCCAGACGGCCATCCTTGAGGGAGTCGATCACGCGCTCACGTTGGTTCTGGGCGATGTCACCGTTCAGCGCAGCGGCTTTGTAGCCTTTGGCTTCGAGGGCACTGGCCAGGTCCAGGGTCGCTTGCTTGGTGCGCACGAACATGATCAGGGCGTCGAAGTCTTCGACTTCCAGCAAGCTCAATACAGCCGAGGTCTTCTGGTCAGCGTGAACCAACAGGTGAGCCTGTTCGATCGCGGTAACGGTCTGGGTCTTGGTCTGGATCTTCACGTGTTGCGGATCGCGCAGATGGCGTTCGGCAATGGCACGGATCGACTGTGGCAGGGTGGCCGAGAACAGTACGGTCTGACGGGTCGGTGGCAGCGCCTTGAAGATGACTTCCAGGTCATCCATGAAGCCCAGCTTCAACATTTCGTCAGCTTCGTCCAGAACCAGGTGGTTCACGGTCGACAGGACTTTCTCGTCACGACGCAGGTGGTCACACAGGCGACCCGGGGTGGCGACAACGATCTGTGCGCCATTACGGATTGCTTTCAGTTGTGGGCCCATTGGCGCACCGCCATAGACGGCCACAACGGTAACGCCCGGCATTTGCTTGGCGTAGGTTTCAAAAGCGGTTGCTACTTGCAGCGCCAACTCACGAGTTGGCGCCAGGATCAGGGCTTGCGGTTCGCGCTTGGCAGGATCGATGCAGTGCAGGATAGGCAGGGCGAACGCGGCGGTTTTGCCGGTACCGGTTTGCGCCTGGCCAATCATGTCCTGGCCGGCCATGATGATCGGGATCGATTGCTGCTGAATCGCCGAAGGTTCTTCGTAGCCGGTCGCAATGACGGCAGCAAGAATGTTCGGGTTAAGATTAAAAGCGGCGAAGCCGCCGGTTTCCTGGGTCATGGGTCTGCCTCTAAGTGCATCCGCAAAGACCCATGCTCCAAAGCTGCGCATGCCGTGTTGAGACTCAAGAGTCGCCCTGGCTGCTTTGTCGGCGGGGATTTGCGAAAACGAATGAATGAAAAAGATTCGTCAAGGAAGAGTCCGCTGTGCGGACGTGCAGCCGAAGCTGACTTCGGGGAATTGCGCTACCTAAACGCGGCCCGGTTAAAGGCCGGCGCGCACTATACCGGAAATAGCTGAAAAAGGGAGCTTTTTTTATCGCCAAGCGCCGATAAACCGCACCGCGTCACAGCCTTTGCAGTTAAGTGCGGCAGGGTCTATTTTTCAAAGGCCCGGCCCTGTTGGCCAGAACACTTAAACGGTTCACCTCCCCCGTGAGACCTTTGGTCTGAAACCTTTCCCTGCGCCCGAGGGCACACCCGATGAATCAAGCCAGCAGCAGCCGCGTCAGCCGTGAACTCCGGGGCCATGTCCTGCTGTTAGGCCTGGACAGGGTAGCCAAGCGCAACGCCTTTGACCTGGATCTGCTCAATGAGCTGAGCCTGGCCTATGGCGAATTTGATCGAAACGATGAGGCTCGGGTGGCGGTGGTCTTTGCCCATGGCGACCACTTCACCGCCGGGCTGGACCTGGCCAATGTCAGCGGCGTGATGGCGGGGGGTTGGCAGCCCCCGCTGGGGGGCTGTGATCCGTGGGGGGTATTCGCCGGCCCCAGGGTCAGCAAACCGGTGATCGTCGCCGCACAGGGCTACTGCCTGACCATCGGTATCGAGTTGATGCTGGCAGCGGATATCAATCTCTGCGCCAGCAACACCCGCTTCGCGCAGATGGAAGTCCAGCGGGGGATCTTTCCCTTTGGCGGTGCGACGTTGCGCTTTCATCAGATCGCCGGCTGGGGTAACGCCATGCGCTGGCTGCTCACCGGCGATGAGTTCGACGCCCACGAAGCCCTGCGCCTGGGGTTGGTGCAAGAGGTCATGGCCAGCGAAGACCTGCTGCCCCGCGCCATTGAACTGGCCAGCCGTATTGCGCGCCAGGCACCGCTAGGCGTGCAGGCCACCTTGATGTCGGCACGCCTGGCGCGGATGGAAGGCGAAACCGTGGCGGCGGCTGCGTTACCGCCGATGGTGGATAAATTGCTGAACAGCGAGGATGCCAAAGAAGGCGTGCGGGCGATGGTCGAGAAGCGGCCGGGGGTGTTCAAAGGCATTTGAGTTGGTAGTAGCGACGCCATCGGGGGCAAGCCCCCTCCCACATTTGGAACTCATTTCAAATATGGGAGGGTGGTGTGACGATTCGGCTTGCCCCCGATGGCGTCGCTACAGACAACTACGTCGCGGGCCGAATCGCCTTGATCAATGGCTGCAACGAATACCCCAAGCGCGGCGCCAAGGCTTCGGCGCGGGCCGTCAGTGCGTCGATGTCCAATACCTGATCCAGCTCCGACGGCACCAGCAGGATCACATTGCCCTCCTTCACCGGCAGTTCCCAGTAATGCCGGTGATACAACCCACGCAGCAAGGCCGCACCCAGCGGCTTGCCATCGTCGGTGGCCCACTGGTTGATGACCAGCCAGCCGCCGGGGTTGAGTTTCTTCTGGCAGTTTTCCAGGAATGTCCAGGCCAGGTGCCCGACACCTGGACCGACATCGGTGTACAGGTCGACGAAAATCAGGTCTGCCGTTTCGGCAGTATCCAGCAACTCCAGGGCATCGCCGATACGGATGTACAAGCGCGGGTCATCGTCCAGCCCCAGGAACTCGATGGCCAGGCGCGGCACATCGGGGCGCAGCTCGATGGCTTCGACATCCTCCAGCGGCAGGAACCTGAGGCAGGCCTGGGTCAACGTACCGGCGCCCAAACCGAGGAACAACGCGCTCTCCGGCTGTTCATGGCACAACGCGCCAATCAGCATCGCGCGGGTGTAGTCGTACTCCAGCCAGCTCGGGTCGGCAGTGAACACACAGCTTTGCTCGATGGCATCGCCGAACTCGAGAAAACGGTAATCGGCCACTTCGAGCACACGGATCATGCCGAAATCATCATGGACTTCGGCCAGCAGGCGCTCGACACGCTCCTCGGTCATCACTACTCCTAAAAGGGTTTACCGCATGGCAAAGGCGCGATTGTCAGCCAACCGGCGGCAACAGGTCACGCACTAATTGCTGATAACATTGGCGTCCGACCGTCAATCAGCCAATCGAGTTCATGATGAGCCAACCCTGGAGCCCCGACAGCTGGCGCGCCCTGCCGATCCAGCAACAACCCCAGTACCCGGACGCTGCACACTTGCTGCAAGTGGAGCAGAACCTGGCCAGCTACCCGCCGCTGGTGTTCGCCGGGGAAGCCCGCGAGTTGCGCCGTCAGTTTGCCGAAGTGACCCAGGGTCGTGCATTCCTGCTGCAAGGCGGCGACTGCGCCGAGAGCTTCGCCGAGTTCTCCGCCGCGAAAATCCGCGACACCTTCAAGGTGCTGTTGCAGATGGCGATCGTGATGACCTTCGCCGCCGGTTGCCCGGTGGTGAAAGTCGGGCGCATGGCCGGCCAGTTCGCCAAGCCGCGCTCATCCAACGATGAAACCATCGACGGCATCACCCTGCCCGCCTACCGTGGCGATATCGTCAACGGCATCGGCTTCGACGAAAAAAGCCGTGTGCCGGACCCGGACCGCCTGCTGCAGTCCTACCACCAGTCCACCGCCACCCTCAACCTGCTGCGTGCATTTGCCCAGGGTGGGTTTGCCGACCTGCACCAGGTGCACAAGTGGAACCTGGACTTTATCGCCAACTCGGCCCTGGCCGAGAAGTACAGTCAGCTGGCGGACCGCATCGATGAAACGCTCGCGTTTATGCGCGCCTGCGGCATGGACAGTTCGCCGCAATTACGCGAAACCAGCTTCTTCACCGCCCACGAAGCCCTGCTGCTCAATTACGAACAAGCCTTTGTGCGCCGTGACAGCCTGACCAACGATTACTACGACTGCTCGGCCCATATGCTGTGGATCGGCGATCGCACCCGCCAGTTGGATGGCGCCCATGTCGAGTTCCTGCGCGGGGTCAACAACCCGATCGGGGTCAAGGTCGGCCCGAGCATGAACCCGGATGACCTGATCCGCTTGATCGACATCCTCAACCCAGACAACGACCCCGGCCGCCTGAACCTGATCGCGCGCATGGGTGCCAACAAGGTCGGTGACCACCTGCCTGCGCTGCTGCGTGCGGTGCAGCGCGAAGGCAAGCAGGTGCTGTGGAGCTCCGACCCGATGCACGGCAACACCATCAAGGCCAGCAGCGGTTACAAGACCCGCGATTTCGCGCAGATCCTGGGTGAGGTGAAGGAGTTCTTCCAAGTGCATGAAGCCGAAGGCACCTATGCCGGCGGGATTCATATCGAGATGACCGGACAGAATGTCACCGAATGCATCGGCGGCGCGCGGCCGATTACCGAGGATGGCTTGTCGGATCGCTACCACACCCACTGCGACCCACGGATGAATGCCGATCAGTCGCTGGAGCTGGCGTTCCTGATTGCCGAAACACTGAAACAGGTCAAACGCTAGTCAGTTAAGCAGACACGCTGTAACTGTGGCGAGCGGGCTTGCCCCGCGTTGGGGCGCGTAGCGGCCCTAAAACCAGTCTCCCGGTTCTACCAGAAGAAATGCGGTGGCCTTATTGGGGCGGCCTCGCAGCCCAACGCGGGGCAAGCCCGCTCGCCACAATCAAACCCGCTTGCCGCAACACGCTTGCTCACTAAAAAAGCCTGCTCACCACACAAGTGCCGTGCGCCTACAAGTGCAGCATGGCTATCCGCAACCGGGCGGCACTGGGCCGCTGGCAATTGAGCTGGAGGTGTTCCAGCCCCAGCCAGTCGGCCATTTGCCGCAGGTTCAGCGCCAACGCCTGCATCCCCTCCTCATCCAGCCCCGGCTCTTCCTCGTGCACCGCGTGCACGGCCAGGCGCCCATTGGCGCGTTCGGCACGCAGGTCGACTCGCGCGGCAATGCGCTCGTTGTGCAAGAACGGCAGCACGTAGTAGCCGTACACCCGCTTGTCCTGCGGGGTGTAGATCTCCAACCGATAACGGAAATCGAACAGCCGCTCGGTGCGACTACGCTCCCAGATCAGCGAATCGAACGGCGACAGCAATGCGCTGGCCGACACCTTGCGTGGCACCTTCGGCTCGGGCAGGCAATACGCCGGCTGCTTCCAACCTTGCACCCGACAGCTCAGTAATTGCCCGTCCTCCACCAGTTCAGCCAGGCGACTGCGACTGTCGGCAGGCTCCAGACGGAAGTAATCGCGCAGGTCTTTTTCAGTCCCGATGCCTAACGCGGTCGTGCTGTGCAATAACAAACCACGCTGGGCGTCGGCTTCACTCACCGAGGCTTGAAGCACCTCATCCGGAATCACCCGCTCCGGCAAATCATAGAGCCGCTCAAACCCGCGCCGGCCGGCAACGGTGACCAGGCCTGCGGCAAACAGCCATTCGAGCGCGTGCTTTTCATCACTCCAATCCCACCAGGGGCCGGCACGCTCTTCGCGGGTAGACAGGCTGCCAGCACCCAGGGCGCCCTGTTGCTCGACGATCTTCAGAACGCGCTGGATCGTGGCCTGCTGCTCACGCCCGAACCGCGCCATCTGCTGATAGATCCCCTGCCCCTGCTGCGCCCGTTGCATGCGCCAACGCATCAACGGGTACAACGCCATCGGCAGCAGCGAAGCTTCATGCCCCCAATACTCGAACAGCGAGCGCCGTCGCTCCTGGCTCCAGGCGGCCTGTTCAAGCAGCAAAGGGGAGTAAGTGCCCAAGCGGGAAAACAGCGGCAGGTAGTGGGAGCGCACCACGGCGTTCACCGAATCGATCTGCAACACACCGAGGCGCTCAATCACACGATTGAGGTGCGCGGCCCTGATCAGCGCAGGCGCCGGGCGCCCGGAAAATCCCTGGGCGGCCAGCGCCATGCGTCGAGCTTGCTTGAGGGAAAAGGACAGTTCAGCGGGCATGGACATCT
The DNA here is from genome assembly GCF_042015035.1 of Pseudomonas gorinensis. NCBI lineage: Bacteria > Pseudomonadati > Pseudomonadota > Gammaproteobacteria > Pseudomonadales > Pseudomonadaceae > Pseudomonas > Pseudomonas gorinensis. The sequence continues at coordinate 2,246,049 of NZ_CP167125.1, read as the reverse complement.
CCTTGGGTGCTCGCGACCTACCCTACTGCATCCCAGGTCATTTTCGCAGCGGGTCTTCCCAGAAATGCCAGTGGCTTTCCCGCACCACGTCGGCACGACTAAGCCCGATATCCTTGAGCGCCGCGTCGCTCAACGTCGCCAACAGCTGACGCTCATGACGCAGCGTCTGCCAACGCACGAGCGTCTGCAACAGCCCGAAGAGCGGCCGCTTCGCCAGCCACACAAAACCTCTTTGACCTTTCATCTTCTCGCCCTCCCGTGGGGATGACGCGAGTGTGTACCTGGCCTTATGATCAATCCAACGAATGTTTCTTATGCAATACATCTCGGAGATTGATCAATTGTCCGGCTACCCCAGCATCGACACCGAAGTGCTACGCACCTTCGTCGCCATCGCCGACCTGGGCGGTTTTACCCGTGCAGGTGAACGAGTCAACCGCACCCAGTCGGCGGTGAGCATGCAGATGAAGCGCCTGGAAGAGGATGTGTTGCAGCGCAAGTTATTCGAGCGCGACGGTCGCCAGGTACGGCTGACGCCCGAAGGCCAGGTGCTGCTGGGGTATGCGCGGCGCATCCTGAAACTGCACAGCGAAGTGTTCAACACGTTGCGCGAGCCCCATATGGTCGGGCTGGTACGGATCGGCACACCAGATGACTACGTGATGCGTTTTCTACCTGGCATTCTCAAACAGTTTTCCAAGGCTTACCCACTGATCCAGATCGAGATGCACTGTGAGTCCTCAACGGTGCTGATGCAGCGACAGGACTTGGCGTTGACGGTGATCAGTCGCGAGCCGGGCAACGATCTCGGTGAGTTGTTGCGCACCGAGCGCATGGTGTGGGCGGCAGCGCCGTGCTTCTGCACGGACGAACACGACGCCTTGCCACTGGCCGTTTCTGGCGACGACTGCCTTTACACCCAGTGGGCCTGCGCAGCATTGGAGACGACCGGACGGGATTATCGCCTGGCCTATCACAGCTCCAACGGGGCGGCGATCCAGGCCGTGGTCAGCGCCGGCCTCGCGGCCATGGTCAGCATGGAAAGCCTGGTCACCGACGACCTGCGTGTGCTCGGCAGCGACGACGGCTTCCCCCCCTTGCCGTCGATGAACCTGCGCTTGTTGCGTAACCCGCTGATGGCCTCGCCCATCACCGATTGCCTGGCCGATTACATCGTCGAAGGTTTCAAACTTTAAAGGTCAGCATCACCGCGCACACCACCAGGAAGCCGCAGAACAACCCGCGCAATAACCGCTCCGGCAGCGCATGGGCGACTTTCACGCCCCAACTGATGCTGAGCAGGCCACCGACCGCCAGCGGGATGCCGATCATCCAGTCGACCTCATGGTGCCAGGCATAGGTGGCCAGGGTGACGCTCGTGCTCGGCAGCGCCAGGGCCAGGGACAACCCTTGGGCGACCACCTGAGTGGTGCCAAACACACTGGTCAGCACCGGCGTGGCAACCACTGCGCCGCCCACGCCAAACAAGCCGCCCATGGACCCGGAGACGGCACCCAACACCCCGAGCCATGGCCAGGAATAACGCATCTGCGCAGTCGGCGGTGCATTACGCGTGAACATGCGCACCAGGTTGTAGGCCGACAATGCCACCAGAAAGACAATAAAACCGATACGCATCGCGCCGGCATCCAGGCCCACCGCCCAGATCGAGCCCAGCCAGGCAAAGCTGAAACCCATCACACCCAGCGGCAATGCGTGGCGCAGCTCGATACGGTTACGCTGGTGATAGCGCCACAGGGCGAGCATCACGTTGGGCACCACCATCACCAGGGCAGTGCCTTGGGCAATCTGCTGATCCAGGCCGAACCATACGCCGAGCACCGGGATGGCAATCAGCCCGCCCCCGATGCCAAACAAACCGCCCATCGTGCCCAGGGCCGCGCCCAATACCAAGTACATCGCTAAATCCAACACCACTTGCCACTCCACAAATCCCAGGCCTTGCATGCTACGCAGTCGGCCCTGGCGCGGATACGCATAGCGACGCACAATGGCTGTGCCAATCTCGCACAAGCATTTGCCCATGAACCCCAATACCCTCACCGACCAACTGAGCCTGTTCCTCGATGTATTGGAGTCGGGTAGCTTCTCCGCGGCCGCACGCCGCCATCCACTGACGCCCTCGGCGGTGGCCAGGCGCATCGACAGCCTGGAAAATTCGGTGGGCAGCCGCTTGTTCCAGCGCAGCACCCATGCGGTGGTGCCGACACCGGCCGGCCTGGCCTTTGCCGAGCGGGCGCGGCGGATTGTCAGCGAGTTGCAACTGGCGCGAGCCGAAGCGGTCTCCCTGAGCCACGCGCCGGAAGGATTGATTCGCGTGGACGCCCCGGCGGCTTTCGGGCGACGGCATCTGGCACCGGTGATTGCAGACTTCCTGAATGTGTATCCGGGACTGGATGTGCACCTGCATTTGATCGACAGTTTTGTCGATATGCAGGGCGCGCATTTGGGCAAGGTCGACCTGATATTGCGCGCCGGGCATATCGTCGATACCCGGCTGATTGCCACGCCGCTCGCCAGTATCGTGCGCATCGCCTGTGCCAGCCCGGCCTACCTGAAAAGCCGCGGCACGCCGACTCATCCGCGGGAACTGAGCGAACACGACGGCCTGGACTGGGATGGCCTGGCGCCGATGTTTGCCTGGCGCTTCGAACTGGACGGGCGTCGCGCCACCTATCGCCCGCAACGTATCCGCATGAGCGCCAACAACGCTGAAGCCCTGCTGTCAGGGGCCCTCGCCGGGTTGGGTATCGCCCACCTGCCGACCTGGCTGGCCAGTGAATACCTGGTGCGTGGCGAATTGTTGCCACTGTTTTGTGAAAACGGCCTGCCCAGCCCGGAAACCACCGGGATCTATGCGCTGCGCCTGGAGCAACAGCCGAATGCACGCAGCCGGTTGTTGCTGGAATACCTGAAATCCCGTTTCAGCCCCGTGCCGCCCTGGGATCTGGCATTGCAAAGCGGACTGGCCTGACCGCTCGGCCAGAATTATCTGGCGCATTAAAGATTTGCCCGCTAGATTCCAGGCCATTGACGCTTTTTCGAGGCCCCGCCATGAGCAAAAATCCCGCCCCTTGCGAATCCCTGCTGCTGGACAACCAGCTGTGTTTCGCCCTGCACTCCACGTCATTGCTGATGACCAAGGTCTACAAGCCACTGCTGCAAGCGCTTGGCCTGACCTACCCGCAGTACCTGGCAATGATGGTGTTGTGGGAAGAAGATGGCTTGACCGTCGGCGAAATCAGCAGCCGCCTGCTGACTGATCCAGGATCGCTGACGCCCCTGCTCAAGCGCCTGGAGGCCGAGGGCCTGCTCAGCCGCACTCGTAGCCGCGAAGATGAACGCGTGGTCGTCGTGGAACTGACCGAGGCCGGGCGTACCTTGCAGGAAAAGGCCATGGGGGTCCCACAGTGCATCCTCGGTGCCAGCGGCTTGGAGCTGGAGCAACTGCGCAAGTTGCAGGCGGATTTGATTGCGTTGCGAGGCAACCTGCAGAACGCGATCTAAACACAACAGCAAAACACTCAACATGTGGGAGGGCGCTTGCTCCCGATGGTGGTGGGTCAGTCAACCAATCTATTGACTGACCCCCCACCATCGGGAGCAAGCGCCCTCCCATATTGCTTTGTAGCGCCCCACAAAAATATTTGTAAATTTATCTTGCGCACAAAACATTAGCGCTATACATTCACCTCACCAACTACTTAGCGCGCAAACATTTAGCGTTACAAACCAAGAGGACCACACCATGCAAACTCTCTACACCGCAGTAGCCACTTCCACTGGCGGCCGTGACGGTCGTGCTGTTTCCAGCGACAACATCCTCGACGTCAAACTCTCCACACCTAAAGAACTGGGCGGTGCCGGTGGCCAGGCCACCAACCCTGAGCAACTGTTCGCCGCCGGCTACTCGGCCTGCTTTATCGGCGCCCTGAAATTCGTCGCCAGCCAGACCAAACGCAAGATCCCGGATGACGCCTCGATCACGGCTCATGTCGGTATCGGCCAGATCCCCGGCGGTTTCGGCCTGGACATCGACCTGCACATCAGCCTGCCCGGCCTGGCTCAGGACGATGCGCAAAGCCTGGTCGACGCGGCTCACCAGGTTTGCCCTTACTCCAACGCCACCCGTGGCAACGTCGATGTGCGCCTGCACGTAACCGTCTAACCCTGCTGCGACACCTGGAGAAGAACATGAACAGATTTGGCAAAGCGCTTACTGGCACCCTGCTCGCCCTGTCCATCACCCACGCGTTCGCGGCGACGGATGATGTCGAGCACAACACCCAGGCATTCCTCGATGTCTTGAACGCCGGCACCGGCAAGCCGATGGAGCAACTGACGCCCAAGGACGCCCGTGCCGTGCTGACGGGAGCCCAGGCGGGTGTGAAGTTGACCTTGCCCAAGGCGGACGTCAGCCAGAAGACCATCCAGGTCGATGGCCAGCCGCTGGGCCTGACCATCGTGCGGCCAGCCGGGGTCAAGGGCACATTGCCGGTGTTCATGTTCTTCCACGGCGGCGGCTGGGTATTGGGCGATTACCCGACTCACGAGCGCCTGGTGCGCGATCTGGTGGTGGGTTCGGGAGCCGTGGCGGTCTTCGTCAACTACACGCCTTCACCGGAAGCGCACTACCCGGTGGCGATCAACCAGGCCTATGGCGCAACCAAATGGGTCGCCGAGCACGGCAAGGACATCAACGTCGACGGCAAACGCCTGGCGATCGCGGGCAATAGCGTCGGCGGCAATATGGCAGCCGCCGTCAGCCTGATGGCCAAGGACAAGGGCACACCCGCGATCAAGTTCCAGTTGCTGCTGTGGCCGGTGACCGATGCCAACTTCGAGACAGCGTCCTACAACCAGTACGCCGAAGGGCACTTCCTCACCAGGAACATGATGAAGTGGTTCTGGGATAACTACACCACCGACGCCAAGCAGCGGGCCGAGATCTACGCCTCGCCGTTGCGGGCGACCACCGATCAGCTCAAGGGCTTGCCGCCCGCGCTGATTCAGACGGCCGGTGCCGACGTGCTGCGGGACGAGGGCGAAGCCTATGCGCGCAAGCTGGACCAGGCCGGCGTCCCGGTGACCGCCGTGCGCTATAACGGCATGATCCACGACTACGGCTTGCTCAATGTGGTCAGCCAAGTGCCAGCGGTGCGTTCGGCCTTGCTGCAGGCATCGCAGGAGCTGAAGCAACACCTGAAGTAAAAAGCAGCGCCCACGAAAAAGCCCGACTCAAGGTCGGGCTTTTTTTCGTATCAGCGGGGCCAGAATTACTTCTTGGCGCGGCCTTTGTACGAACCACCTTCGCGGGTGTCGATTTCGATCAGGTCGTCGATTTCGATGAAATCGGCAACTTGCAGCTCGGTACCGTTAGCCAGCTTGGCAGGCTTCATCACCTTGCCCGAAGTGTCGCCGCGAGCGGAACCTTCGGTGTAGGCAACCTTACGCACGATGGTGGTCGGCAGCTCTACGGAAACCAGGCGCTCTTCGAAGAAAATAGCTTCGCAGACGTCGGTCATGCCTTCTTCAATGAACGGCAGAACGGCTTCGATGTCTTCAGCGTTCAGCTCGTACATGGTGTAGTCAGTGGTGTCCATGAACGTGTAGGCGTCGCCGCTGATGAACGACAGGGTCGCTTCTTTACGGTCGAGGATCACGTCGTCCAGCTTGTCATCGGCGCTGTAAACGGTTTCGGTCTTGTAACCGGTCAGCAGGTTCTTCAGCTTGGTCTTCATGATCGCGCTGTTACGGCCCGACTTGGTGAACTCAGCTTTCTGAACCAACCAAGGATCGTTGTCGATACGGATCACCATACCGGGTTTCAGTTCTTTACCAGTTTTCATTGCAGATATCCGAAATTTGGATGGGGTTTACAAAAATCAAGGTCGCGTATCATATCCAACTTTCATAAAACTGTACCAGCGCCGTCGCAAGATCGGCCTGCAAGCCTTGTTCCAGACACCACGTTTCGGCGTGTGCGCTCACTTCCGGCCAGTGTTCCAGCAGTCTTTTCCACGGCTGCGCCATATCGCCGTCCGTATTCCAGGCCTGCCAAAGCGCAACCAACGCCGCCCTGGCGGCCGGCGATAATGCAGCGGTGTACAACTGCAGGAAGGCGTCGAGCTTGTCCAGATGGATGTCTTCGTCCTGGCGATAGATGTGCCACAGCAAAGGACGCCCGGCCCACTGGGCGCGCACGAAGGAGTCTTCGCCACGTACGGCATTGAACTCGCAGCACCACAGCAGGCGGTCATATTGCTCCTGGCGCACGAAGGGCAGCACCTGCACGGTCAGGGCTTGGCGCTGGTGGACGTCCCCCGCCTCCAACCCATCGACCCCGAGCCAACGCTGCACATCACCGAGGATGCGGCCTTCCGGAACCAACAGATGAGTGGCACGCCCATCCGTCGAAAGAACGTCAAGCCAGCTGGCGAGGCCGGCATTTTCGTAGGCGAACAGTGACATCAGCCGCGTACCGGTTGCAGGAAGTACGCCCAAGGAGCGCAGGAATTGTTGCTGCGCAGCGGCATCCTGTTGAAACGCCTGGCGCTGTTGCAGCAAACCGGCCTCGCGCAACAGACCACCGGTACCCGGCCGAAAACCGGGGAAAAAGAAGTACTTCTGTACCCCTTTGAACTTCACCGAAGGCAGGCGATGGCAACCCACCACCCAGTCCTCGGCACTGAGGTAGTCGAGGTTCATCCATAACGGCGGACGCGCGCGCGCGGCCATGGCTTCCATGTAGTCAGGGGGCAATTGGCAGGCAAAAGCGGCGATCACCACATCGGCGGACGGCGTGGCAGCCCAATCCGCCGGCCAATGATGCACGTCAACGCCCTCTTGCCATTGCTGCCCCGACTGCACGTCAATCTCAGGGCACAGGCGCTCGAACGCCCGCAAGTCATCGACCCACAAACGCACATCACAACCGTGCTCTACCACCAGTTGCCGGGCCAGGCGCCAGGTCACGCCGATGTCGCCATAGTTGTCGACGACGCTGCAAAAAATATCCCAGCGGGCTTTCATTCCGGGCTCCAACGCTCAAAGGCTCGATTGTCCGCATAAATGCCCTGATGCAGAAGGCTTGATCGCGATTATTCTGCACAGTGGCTGTGCGACAATCGCCGCCACGCCACAAATGCCTGCCAGGAGGCCGCCATGTCTGATCGCCCATTGTCGTTGCTCAAGCTGTGTGTCGCCATCGCCCTCGGCGTGTGGCTGGGGTTCATCGCCATTGCGTTGACCACTTGGCTGGCGTCGCGCTACCTGTTCCCGCAAAGCCTGGCCCCCGTGGCCCAGGCCGTTCAGCAACTCGGCAAACCGGCCCCTGCTGCACCGGAACCACCCAACCGTATGTTCGAGCAGTATCAAGACAACCTTCGCAAGCAGGAACAACAGCAGACCCTGGACCAGGCGCGCAACAATGCGCGCAACCTGTCCAACCCAAAATGCCAGTTCTGGTTGCAACAGGACCAGAACTCGCCGAATGAAAAGAGCAAGGCCAATGTCCTGCAATTTTGCGAATGATCAAGCACAGCCATGAATAAACACGCCGTCCTCCAGTTGATTCTGGAAAAGCTCACCGTCGACCTCGATATTGCACAGCGCGCCGCGCAGACCGCCTACGAAACCGCGACCCACGAAGAAAATATCGCCGAAAACAAATACGACACCCTCGGACTGGAGGCATCTTACCTGGCGGCCGGGCAGGCCAAACGCGTCGAGGAAATCAAGCAGTCGCTGGCGCTGTGCCAGAACCTGCCACTGCGTGCGTACGATGATCAACGTGGCATAGAAGTCGGCACGCTACTGGGCCTGGAGGACGAGAACGGCCGCCAGCAGTGGCTGTTCCTGGCACCGGATGCGGCGGGCTTGAAGGTGGATGTGGTGGGGCAACCGGTGACCGTCATCACCCCGCGCTCCCCGCTGGGCAAAAGCCTGCTGGGCAAGTTCGAAGGTGACGAGGTGGAGATTCTGGTGGCAGGCGCCCGGCAACACTTTACGGTTACCGAGGCCAGATAAACCACTTAATGGACGGGCAATTCTACGCCGTCGAACAGCTCTTCCAGTTCCTGCTTGTTGTGGCACTGGATCGCCTTGGCCATGACTTCGCGGGTCAGGTGCGGAGCGAACTTCTCGATGAAGTCGCACATGAAGCCACGCAGGAAAGTACCGCGACGGAAACCGATCTTGGTCACGCTGGACTCGAACAACTCGCTGGCGTCGAGCACGACCAGGTCTTTATCGAGTTGCGTGTCGACCGCCATCTTGGCGACAATCCCCACGCCCAGGCCCAGGCGAACATAGGTTTTGATCACGTCGGCATCGGCTGCGGTGAACACCACTTTCGGCGTGAGACCGCGATGGCTGAAGGCTTCGTCGAGCTTGGAACGGCCGGTAAAACCGAACACGTAAGTCACGATCGGGTATTCCGCCAGGGCTTCCAGGGTCAGCTTCGGCAGCTTGGCCAACGGGTGACCTTGGGGCACGACAACGCAGCGGTTCCAGCGGTAGCACGGCATCATCACCAAGTCGCCAAACAACTCCAGGGCCTCGGTGGCAATGGCAAAGTCGACGGTGCCGTCAGCCGCCATTTCGGCGATCTGCATCGGCGAACCCTGGTGCATGTGCAGGGCCACGTCCGGGTACTGCTTGATGAAATCGCGGATCACCGGCGGCAATGCATAACGCGCCTGGGTATGGGTGGTGGCGATCGACAGGGTCCCCTTCTTCTCGTTGGAGAACTCCTGGGCGATCTGCTTGATGCTCTCGACTTTGCGCAGGATCTCGCCAGCGGTGGTAATGATGCGCTCACCGGCTGGAGTGACACGGGTCAGGTGCTTGCCGCTGCGTGCGAACACTTCGACGCCCAACTCGTCTTCGAGCAGGCGGATCTGCTTGCTGATACCGGGTTGCGAGGTGTAAAGGCTTTGAGCGGTAGCGGAAACGTTGAGGTCGTGGTGCGCCACTTCCCAGATGTAGCGCAGTTGTTGAAGCTTCATATGTGTCCCTCAAAGCAGATAGACGCCACGGGTATCAGCGACGGTATATAACTATATTAAAGGTTCGACAGATAAATCTAGAACTTTTTATCCTTCATTGACCGATCACATGTCATCACTGCGCCGACGCTGCAACAGCGGTACCAGATAGACCGGTACCTGGGACAACTGGAGCACTCGCGCAGCGGTTCGCCCCAAGGGTGTTGCCACCCCGACGGTTTGGGTATGACTACCTACGATCAGCAAATCCACGGAGAGTTTCTGTGACTGACCAAGGATCACTTCGCAAGGGTCACCCTGGATCACTCGTACCGAACGGATCAACTTCAGGTCCAGCGCACCTTCCCCCAACTCTTCGCGAAAGCTCTCCAGCACACGCTGCTCGATCGTCGCCATCACCGTGGTCAGCCCCTGGCTCTGCCATTCGTTCAGGGCTTTCTCATCAAGGTAGCTCTGCAACACCGATTCGGCGAACAAGCCGATGGGCTCGACCACATGGATCACATACAGGTCGGCCTTGAACGTTCGCGCCAGCGCCAGTGCATGTTGCATCACATAAGGCGCATACAGACCAAGGTCCGTGGCGTACAGCATCGAACGAATCATAGAACCTCCTGGACTGCCAGGATGGCGGGGATTGAATGAGCTTAGCAGCGCCTCGGCGAGTTCGACTGACTTAGCTCTCGGCCTGAATCTTCACCTCATTACTGATGCCATGGGGCACATGCCCGGTGGCCACCACCTCTCTGGCTTTCTCACAATGACCGGCCTGGTCATCGAAAAACACATCGGCGGCGAAGGCCTCCAGAAACGCGGATTTTTCCAACCCGCCAAGAAACAACGATTCGTCCAGGCGAATATCCCATTCGCGCAAGGTACGAATCACGCGCTCGTGAGACGGTGCTGAACGGGCTGTGACCAAGGCCGTGCGAATCGGGCACGCCTCGTCGGGAAACTCACGCTGTAACAGGTTGAGTGCGGCGAGGAAGCCTTTGAACGGACCACCGTGCAACGGTTGGCGCGCCGACTCGCGCTCGCTGGCCTGGAATGCCGCCAAGCCACCGCTTTGGTAGACACGTTCGGACTCATCGGAAAACAGCACCGCATCCCCGTCAAACGCGATCCGCAATTCCTCGCTCGACGCCCGGCGTGCACCGCCCGACAGAATCGTCGCAGCGGCAAACCCGGCGTCAAGGGCACTGCGCACATCTTCAGCATGGGTGGAAAGAAACAGATGGCAACCAAATGCCGCCAAATAAGGATAAGGACTACGCCCTCCTACGAAGGCTGCGCGGGAAATATCCAGATCGTAATACTGGATCGAATTGAACACGCGCAACCCAGTGTCGGCACTGTTGCGCGACACCAGCACCACCTCGACCCGGGCGCGGCCCAGGCTGGCATTGAGGCTCAGCAGCTTCTTGACCAGCGGGAAGGCGTCACCGGGCTCCAGGATTTCTTCCTCATGTTCGATCTGGTATTTGCGGTAGGTCTCGACCCCTTCGGCCAGGTAGACCTTATGGCTCTCGCTCAGGTCGAACAGCGCCCGCGATGAAATCGCCAGCACCAGTTTGTCGCCCAGTCCATTCGCCATGTGCTTTCCTCCGAATCAGCGGTTATGCCGATCAATAAAACTCAAGGCCTGGTACAGCGCCTGCATCCGCGGCAATTCGCAACCGGCGGCCTTGGCGGCGGCCAGTGGCCGGGCGTAGATAGCGGCCAGCTCCAACGGGCGTTTGTGCACGTGGTCGTGGTACATGCTCGGCAGGTAGTCGTCCATGGTCTCGGTCATGGTGAACATCTGCTCGGCATAGCTGGCCGGAATTTGATGGCCGCAGGCATGGGCGCCCTGCACCACTTCGGCCATCAGCGCCTGGATCAGTTCCCGGCTGGATTCGTCCGCCATCATGGCCGTGGTTCCCGCGCCCAACAGCACGGAGAGACCGTTGTAGGGCACGTTCCACACCAGTTTATGCCAGCGCGCCAGGTGCACGTTGGCCATGGCCTGAGACTCAATGCCCGCCTGATGAAACAACGCGGCGCCCTCTTCGACAATCGCTTTCTGACGAGCTTCATCGTTGGCCGCAGTACCGCTGTGGTACCCCAGGTTGACCCGGCCCAGGGCCTGATGCTCGACGACGCCGGGCCCGGAGCGATGCACGCCGATATAGCACAGGCCGCCGAGCAGATGCAGCGACGACGGCAAGTGCTCGCGCAGGCTGTCTTCGACGTCGAGGCCGTTTTGCAGCAACACGACCTTGGCGTCCGGCGCCGCGATCTGAGCAAGGGTGGGGGCCAACTCCGGGTTACCGGTGGATTTGGTGCCCACCAGCAGCCAGTCGCACGGCGGCATGTCAGCGGCGCGGGCATAGGCCTGCACCGGGTGCAGGTGCAAGCGGCCATGCACCGTACTGTTGAGGTGCAGGCCACGTTCGCTGACCGCCGCATATTCGCTGCGCAGCAGGAAGTGCACGTCGAACCCGGCGCGCGCCAGCATCAGGCCATAGAAACCACCGATGGCACCGGTGCCGATAATACCGATGCGGGGCGACTGTACGGTCATGGCAAATCCTCTGGAGTACGGGTAAGTGCTTGATTAATGGCGTCGGCAAGCTCGGCAGCCACGATCGGTGTGTGTATTTGCCCAAGGAATTGACCCTCGCACACCACGAACAGCGCCGGCAAATGAAAGATCTCGTAGCGTTCCACCGCACCGCCGTTGTGCCCGGCATCGACCCAGCACACCCGGTCCACGGGCAAACGCCAGCCCGGCACCTGCTGGCGTGCCCAGCGGCAACTGGAACACCCCTCGCTGACGAACACGACGAGCGAAATGCCTGGCAAAGCCAGCAATTGCTGGTCAATATCCAGGTCGGTCAATACCTGTTCCTTCACTATACTGCTGCCACCGCCGTCAACTGAACGGTGCTCGGAGTCCGTGTACATGGGTCGTTTTTTACCTCACCCTGATGATGTCGCTGCCCTGTTGATCCAACGTCCCGCTCCCCCCCTTCCCCGCCAACGCCTGCACACTATCGGCCTGAGTGGCATCGCCTGCAATTGCCCGTGCGCCTGGCGCCAGGGTACCGCGATCGAGTTTCGCATTCCCTCACTGGGCGCCAGCGCCCGTTATCCGGGCTATGTGGCGTGGTGTCGCAAGGCTGGCAGTGGCTATCGCGTGGGGGTTGCCTTTACCGATGAACATGCCTTGTTCGGCGCAAGAATGGGCGAGCAAGTGTGCCAGATCGAACGCTACTGCCGCCTGCACGTAGATACCGAGCCGACGCCCCAGCAGGTCGAGGCACTGGCCCGCGAATGGGTTTCGCGCCATGCCGGCGAGTTCTCCCATGAGGCGCTTGTGCAGCCAGCACTGGATTAAAGCCGGCTTTGCCCATTGTCGCGGGCCCGTGTTACGCGCTAAGGTTCCTCCCCCCTGCATTCAAATCATGCTGTGCTCCGCCGCACGGGGATGGCTGGCGGCCGGCACCCGTGACCCTGACGAGTAACACGATGGCTGATTTACCGATCAATGACCTTAACGTCGAATCCAACGAGACGCTGATCACACCTGATCAGCTCAAGCGCGAAATCCCCTTGAGCGACGCTGCCCTGCAGACCGTCACCAAGGGTCGCGAAGTCATCCGTGACATTCTCGACGGCACTGACCACCGCCTCTTCGTCGTCATCGGGCCTTGCTCGATCCACGACCTCAAGGCTGCCCACGAATACGCCGAGCGCCTCAAGGTGCTGGCGGCGGAAGTGTCCGACACCTTGTACCTGGTGATGCGCGTGTATTTCGAGAAGCCGCGTACCACCGTCGGCTGGAAAGGCTTGATCAACGACCCGTACCTGGACGACTCGTTCAAGATCCAGGACGGTCTGCATATCGGTCGTAAGTTGCTGCTGGACCTGGCCGAAATGGGCCTGCCCACTGCCACCGAAGCCCTCGACCCGATCTCCCCGCAGTACCTGCAGGACCTGATCAGTTGGTCGGCGATCGGCGCGCGCACTACTGAATCCCAGACCCACCGCGAAATGGCGTCCGGCCTGTCCTCAGCCGTGGGCTTCAAGAACGGCACCGACGGCGGCCTGACCGTAGCGATCAACGCGCTGCAATCGGTTTCCAGCCCTCACCGGTTCCTGGGGATCAACCAGGAAGGCGGCGTCTCCATCGTCACCACCAAGGGCAACGCCTACGGTCACGTGGTACTGCGCGGTGGCAACGGCAAGCCCAACTATGATTCGGTCAGCGTTGCGCTGTGCGAACAGGCGCTGGCCAAGGCCAAGATCAAGCCGAACATCATGGTCGATTGCAGCCACGCCAACTCCAACAAGGACCCGGCCCTGCAACCGTTGGTGATGGAAAACGTTGCCAACCAGATTCTCGAGGGCAACCAGTCGATCATTGGCCTGATGGTCGAGAGCCACCTGAATTGGGGTTGCCAGGCGATTCCAAAGGACCTCGCCGACCTGCAGTACGGCGTGTCGATCACCGATGCCTGCATCGACTGGACTGCCACCGAGAACACCCTGCGCAGCATGCATGCCAAGCTCAAGGACGTATTGCCCAAGCGCAAACGCAACTGAGACCGCACCTGTATCTGAATTGGGCGCACACAAAAACGCCGGGCCATGGCCCGGCGTTTTTCATGGTGCTGTCACTGCCTTACAGTTTAGCGGCATGGCGCTGATGCCGCTCCATGTAGCGTTCGACATAGGAGCACGACGGGATCACCGTATAACCGGCTTCTTCGGCGAACTTCAGCGCCTCCTCGGTCAACGCGGCCGCAATGCCACGGCCTCGCAGTGCGTTGGGCACGAAGGTCCGATAGATATCCAGGGTCTGCTTCCCGAGGTCCATGTAGGTCAGGTAGGCACGATGACCGTCCACATTGGTCTCGAACTGATGACCAGCCTGGTCATGGTGGATGGACAACGCCTCGCTCATCACTACTCCTCGCGGGTCTTGAATTTTGACCCCTACCTTACCGATGTTTTTCCGGCGAAGGAACATCTACGCCACCCCGTGCCGGTTTCGACAACGAGAAAACCCTGAGCGCTCACAACCAGCACGTAGAGAATAGTAGGCACCAATCCCGCAATTGCTCAAGGCGCGCTCGTCATCCCTGCCACTGGTGGATATAGAAAGAGCCTCGATCAACCGGTGACCGATAGCCTGAACATTGCCGGCAGTTGAACCTTGAGACGAACTGCCGCTCTTAAAGTCACCTCTACATGCGCAAAAGATGCCTGGGGCGGTAACGGCGACCGGAACGAAAGTGTCAGCTTCTTTATATAAATCTTCATCTATTTACAAGGCCTAACGCATGCGGGGCGGCGATTTCAGCCCGGCCTCAATCCTCCTGCGACTGCAAAAAATTGAACACTTTTTATACAAACTGCCAAAAGATTAGCCAAAATAGATTCGGCACAAGAATTTTTTTTGCTTCTTGCGCTACGTCAGTTTACTTACTACAAGTAATGGGTAGTATGTACGCCGGCTATTAGCTCACCCTGAGAAAGTAGCCATTTAATAGAAAGTCCTTGAAGGGGAACACGATGAACAACGTTCTGAAATTCTCTGCTCTGGCTCTGGCCGCAGTTCTGGCTACCGGTTGCAGCAGCGTCTCCAAAGAAACCGAAGCTCGTCTGACTGCAACTGAAGACGCAGCAGCTCGCTCCCAGGCTCGTGCAGACGAAGCCTACCGTAAAGCTGATGAAGCTCTGGCTGCTGCTCAAAAAGCACAACAGACTGCTGACGAAGCTAACGAGCGCGCTCTGCGCATGCTTGAAAAAGCAAGCAAGAAGTAATAATCCTTCGGGGTTGTTATCAAGCCGATCCATTTTTGGATCGGCTTTTTTATTGCCTGAATTTCACGCTCCCGGCGGGAACAGGCAATAAAAATCCCGCCCCGGCGCAAGGCCGAAGCGGGATTTGGGTCAAGCAGGCTTACTGCTGCAGGTCGATCGGCGTGCTCGACACCATCGGCGCTGCGCTCGGCACACCGATCTCAGTCGGCAGGCCATCTTCGGCAGCCACCACATCACGCACCTGATCCCAGTTCACCCGCAGGTGATTGGCCAGGTCTTCACGCTTGAGCAGGGCGTTGATCACCGCCGTATGCTTGTCGACCACCGAAGGGGTGCCGTCGTCGTTCAGGGGCGTATGCGCTTCCAGGTACACCTTGCCACCGCGGCTGCCGAACTTGTAGGCATCGTTGATGATGCGCACCGACGTGCCCACCGGCACCATGCTGGCCATCTCCAGCACGTTGTTGTTGAACATGCGGAAGCAGCCATGGCTGGTACGCGTACCGATACCGAACTTCTTGTTGGAACCGTGGATCAGGTAACCCGGCGTGCCCAACGTGAACTTGAACGGCCCCAGGGGGTTGTCCGGGCCGGCGGGCACAACATTCGGCAGCGGGTCGCCCTCGGCGGCATGCTCAGCCTTGATCGAGGCGGGCGGGGTCCAGGTCGGGTTCGGCGTCTTGGCGATAATGCTGGTATGGGCGACCGGCGAGCCCCAGCCTTCACGACCAATCCCCAGCGGGAAGGTGTAGACGACGTTCTGGCCCTTCGGATAGTAGTAGAGACGGTATTCGGCGAGGTTGATCACAATACCTTCGCGAGGGCCTGGCGGCAGGATGAATTGCGTCGGCAGCACGATCTCGGTGCCCGCGCCGGGCAACCAGGCATCGACGCCCGGGTTGGCGGCGACCATCTCCGAGTACCCGAGGTCGTAGGTGGTACCCAGGTCGGCAAAGGTGTCTTCGTATTTGGCCTTGATCACTTGGACCTGGCCGACGATGTCTTCACCGGGTGGTGGCAAGGGCAACTGCAAGGCGGCGGCAGAGCCAGACGCACACAGGGCAGCAAGAGACAGGCAGCAGGTGACGACGGAAAGGCGCGACAACATCCGGTAAATCCTTCGCAGAACGACGGGTAGGTAAAAATCGATTGTATACGTGAAGCGGGCGGCTAGCTGCAAGCTTGTCGCGGCCCCTACAGCTCGAAACGCAGCTCCGGCCAGATTGGCGGCGTGCCGCGCTTCTGGGATTCGAGGATCGCCCGGCACAGAGGGCACAGCCGCTGGTCCTGGAAGATCGAGCGATCCACCGACGACCAGCGTGGCTGCGCAGGCAATAACGTGCCGCAGAGCGTGCGGTCGATCGAGCCCCCCAGCTCCAGTTGACGCGCGACCAGATGCACCCGGACTTCCTGGCAGGCGAACAGATCCAGCTGCTCGTCCGGCTCGATCAGTTGGTAGTTAAACAAGGACCAGGCAGGACGCGACATCGAGGGCTCCAAATCGGGGGGGCGCCACCTTAGCCGAAAGCCTGCCGGTAGAAAAGCGTCATAGCAGCGGTTTTAGCGTCGGCCATACATTTTCCAGCAACTTACCCTGGGCGCCGACCGCCGGGTGCAGTTGATCGGCCTGCATCAACTCGGGATGGCCACCGACCCCGTCGAGAAAAAACGGCACCAACGGGACGCTCTTCTCCTTGGCCAGCGCACCGTAGACTTCGGCGAACGCCTGGGTGTATCTCGGGCCGTAGTTGGGTGGCAACTGCATGCCCAACAGCAGCACCTTGGCGCCCTTGGACTTGGACTGGTCGATCATCGATGCAAGATTTTGTTTCAATTGTGCGGGAGGCTGCCCACGCAAGCCGTCATTGCCTCCCAGTTCGATGATCACAACGTCCGGCTGATGCGCTGCAAGCGCCGCCGGCAGCCGCGCCAGGCCTCCGGCACTGGTATCGCCACTGATGGAGGCGTTGACCACTTTGTCGTCGAAACCTTCGTGCTTGAGCCGTTGTTCCAGCAAGGCTACCCACCCTTTGCTGGTATCCAGTCCGAAACCGGCACTGATACTATCGCCAACGATCAGGACTGTACCCGCCGCTGCGTTCTGGGCCATGCACATCAAGGCCAGGCCAGCACTCAAAAACCACATTCGCATCGGATTCTCCATGGGCGCAAGCATTCTCACCGCGCGAAACCTTAGCAAAGTGGTTCCCAGCGCGGAAGGTGAACTGACTATCCTGCACGAACTGAGCCTGGAACTGAACCAGGGCGATAGCCTGGCTATCGTCGGCGCCTCGGGTTCCGGCAAATCCACCCTCCTCGGCCTATTGGCCGGGCTCGACCTGCCCAGCAGCGGCGAAGTCACCCTTGCCGGCCAAGCCCTGAGCAGCCTCGACGAAGACCAGCGCGCGCGCATCCGCGCCGAGCACGTGGGTTTCGTCTTCCAATCCTTCCAGTTGCTCGACAGCCTCAACGCCCTGGAAAACGTCATGCTGCCTTTGGAACTCGATGGCCGCAAAGACGCTCGCGAGCGCGCCAAGCACTTGCTCGAACGCGTCGGCCTGGGCCAACGCCTGACCCACTCGCCGCGCCAGCTGTCCGGGGGCGAGCAACAACGTGTGGCCATCGCCCGCGCGTTCGCCGCCGAACCGGACGTGTTGTTTGCCGATGAACCCACCGGCAACCTCGACAGCCATACCGGCGAGCGAATCAGCGACCTGCTGTTCGAGCTCAATAAAGAGAACGGCACGACCCTGGTGCTCGTCACCCATGATGAGCGTCTGGCCCATCGTTGCCGACGCCTGATCCGCCTTGAAGCCGGCCTGATGGTCGCGCCCCTGGAGCCTTGATGGCACGTTTGCCGCTGTTGCGCCTGTTCAGTCTTGCCATGCGCCAATTACTGCGCGATGCCCGCGCCGGCGAATTGCGCGTATTGTTCTTCGCCTTGCTGGTGGCCGTGGCGGCCAGTACCGCCATCGGTTACTTCGGTGCGCGCCTCAACGGCGCCATGATGTTGCGGGCCACCGAGTTTCTTGGCGCCGACCTGGTACTTGAAGGCAGCTCGCCCGCACGCCCGGAGCAGATCCGCTCCGGCACCGAACTGGGCCTCGATCACGCGCGCGTCGTGGAGTTCTCCAGCGTCATCGCCGCCGACAGCGGCATCCAACTCTCCAGCATCAAGGCGGTCAACGAGCAGTACCCGCTGCGCGGCGAGCTGAAGAGCGCAGCCGCTCCCTTTGGGGATGAAACCCCAGGCGGCGGCCCGAAACCTGGTGAAGCCTGGGTGGAAGCGCGGTTGCTGACGGCACTGGGCCTCAAGGTTGGCGACAGCATCGATGTCGGCATGAAGACCCTACGCCTGGCCCGCATACTGACCTACGAACCGGATCGCGCCGGCAATTTCTACAGCCTCACACCGAGGGTGATGATCAACCTGGCGGACCTGGACGCTACTGGCGTGGTGCAACCCGGCAGCCGTGTCAGCTACCGCGAACTGTGGCGTGGGCCGCAAGGCAGCACGGCGTTGCAAACCTATCGTGACCTGGTCAAGCCGGGGCTCGCCGCCAACCAGCGCCTGCAGGATTCGCGGGACGGCAACCAGCAGATCGGCGGCGCCCTGGGCAAGGCCGAACGCTACCTGAACATGGCCAGCCTGGTGGCCGTGCTGCTGGCGGGGGTCGCCGTAGCGCTATCGGCCAACCGTTTTGCCAGCCGACGTTTCGATGCCAGCGCGTTGTTGCGTTGTCTCGGTTTGTCACGCCGCGAAACCATGCTGCTGTTCAGCCTGCAACTGAGCGTACTGGGACTGCTGGCCAGCCTGACCGGCGCCGTGCTCGGCTGGCTGGCGCAGTTCGGCCTGTTCTATT
Organism: Pseudomonas gorinensis; assembly: GCF_042015035.1. Lineage (NCBI taxonomy): Bacteria > Pseudomonadati > Pseudomonadota > Gammaproteobacteria > Pseudomonadales > Pseudomonadaceae > Pseudomonas > Pseudomonas gorinensis. Next base: position 2,227,346 of record NZ_CP167125.1, on the reverse strand, counting down.
TCCTCCACGACCTGCTCCCCGCAGACGTACCACCGGGCGGGCTGTTACCGGCGGTTGCCGGGATCGGCACCGGGCTGGTTGCCCTCGCCGGCTTCGCCCTGCCACCACTGGCGGCGCTGGGCCGTGTACCGCCGCTGCGCGTGCTGCGGCGCGACCTGCTGCCTATTCCTTCCAGCACCTGGATGGTCTATGGCGCGGCGCTGTTCGCCCTGGGCCTGATCATGTGGCGCCTGAGCCTTGACCTGGTGCTGACCTTCGCCTTGCTGGGCGGAGGCGTGGTCGCCGCGCTGATCCTCGGCGGCCTGCTCCTGCTGCTGTTGCAAAGCCTGCGCCGCCTGTTGGCCCGCGCATCCCTGCCCTGGCGCCTGGGCCTGGGCCAGTTGCTGCGACACCCATTGGCGGCGGCCGGCCAGTCCCTGGCGTTTGGCCTGATCCTCTTGTCCATGGGCTTGATCGCCCTGCTGCGCGGCGAGTTGCTCGACACCTGGCAAAACCAGTTGCCCAAGGACGCCCCCAACTACTTCGCGCTGAACATCCTGCCCGCCGACAAGGAAGCCTTTGGTGCACGCCTGCTGGACCTGCAGGCGCAATCGGCGCCGCTGTATCCGGTGGTGCCAGGCCGACTGATCAGCATCAATGGCGAACCGGTACAGGAAATTGTCAGCAAGGACTCCAGCGGCGATCGTGCCGTGCAACGTGACCTGAGCCTGACGTGGGCTGCCGACCTGCCACCGGGCAACACCCTCACCGCCGGCGCCTGGTGGGCGCAACAAGCGCCCGATGATATCCCCGGGGTCTCGGTAGAAGCCAAGGTCGCACAAAGCTTGAAGCTCAAGCTTGATGACCATCTGGTGTTCAGTGTCGGCGGTGAAAATCGTGAAGCGCGGGTCACCAGCCTGCGCACCATCAATTGGGATAACTTCCAGCCCAATTTCTTCATGATTTTCCAGCCGGGCACCTTGAAGGACTTGCCAGCCACCTACCTGACCAGCTTCTACCTGGCCCCCGGCCACGACCAGCAGATCGTCGACCTGTCACGCGCCTTTCCGGCCGTGACGATCCTGCAGGTCGAAGCCCTGCTGGAACAACTGCGCAGCATCCTCGCCCAAGTGACCCTGGCGGTGGAATATGTGCTGCTGTTTGTCCTGGCCGCGGGGATGGCGGTGCTGTTCTCCGGCTTGCAGGCGACCTTGGATGAGCGAATCCGTCAGGGCGCGTTATTGCGTGCGCTAGGCGCGGAACGCAAGTTGCTGGTCAAGGCACGGCGCATCGAATTCGGCTTGCTGGGTGCAGTCAGTGGCTTGCTTGCGGCACTGGGCACCGAGTTGGTGACCTGGGTGTTGTACCGTTATGCCTTCGACCTGGTCTGGCACCCGCACCCCTGGTTGTTGCTCCTGCCATTGATCGGTGCCGTGTTGATCGGTGGCGCCGGGGTCTTCGGAACGCGCCGCGCGCTGAATGCCAGTCCACTGACGGTATTACGCGAAGGCTGAAACGCCGATGGCCCGTGCTCTTCACAGAGCACGGGCCATCCTTGCCTACTTCACATACTCGATACCGGTAATCCACCAGCACACTTCGCCACTCGGGGTCTGTACGATGGCCTCATCATCGACTTGCTTGCGCAACAACGCGCGAGCCATGGGCGAATCGATGGAAATGTAATCCATCCGCTCATAAATCTCGTCATAGCCGACAATACGAAAACGCTTGGTCTCACCCTGCTCGTTTTCAATATCGACCCAGGCACCAAAAAAGACTCGCCCTTCCTGCTCGGGCATGTACTCGACCACGCGCATGTCTTCCAGGCGCTTGCGCAAGTAGCGCACCCGCCGATCGATCTCACGCAGCAGCTTCTTGTTGTACTGGTAGTCCGCGTTTTCGCTGCGGTCTCCCAAGGAAGCGGCCCAGGTCACTTTGCGTGTGGTGTCCGGCCGCTTTTCTCGCCACAGGTAATCCAGCTCTTTCTTCAGCGCCTCATGACCTTCTTTGGTAATCAGCTTGGTACTCAAACGCGTGCATCCCCAGGCAATGTCCATTGATTCCAATACGCCGCAGCATCAAGGCCAGGCGTCAGCGAACAGAGAGTGATGATAAATGAACGCGACAAAGTTGCCAGGCCGACGGTCACTATCAGGTCAAACCGAGATCGCCCAAAAATCGTCGCTGGGTTGAGCCAGCTCAGTCTTGGCGAGACAGTCCAGGGTCTGATCCAGTTCGGTCAGCATTGCGTGCAGGTTTTGTCGCAGGCCAGACAGTTGCGCAATCGTAACCGACACCTTCTCTGCCCGCAGGTGAACCAACGACTCCTGGCTTTTGATCTCGGAGACACGCTTTTCAAGGGCATGAGCACGCTCATCAAGTTGGCGCTGCTCATGCTGCTGCGCGCTCGAATCATTCGCCAACTGGGCTTCACGGCTGTCCAGCGCCTGGGCCTGCAACTGCAGGGTGGCTTCTTTTTCCAATGTTCGGTTAACCAGTTCCTGACGTTTCTGCTCCAGATCCGCCTGGTCCTGTTGCAACCGGACGCGCCATTGCTCAAGTGCCTCCTCTTGCTTGAGAACAACCTGTTTCTGTTGCGTCAAATCCTGGGCAACGCGTGCAAGGTTCGTCAGGGTGCTGTCCACCTCAAACAACGAATTGTGTTCCGGCTGGGCGCCCAACGTCGGTCGCGCACCAAGCACCGGAGGAACAGGCGCCAGCTCAGTTGATGCAGGGACTATGGGAGGCTCCGGCTGGGGTTCCGGCTGAGGCTCCGCCAGTTGTTCAAGCAGGGGCGGCTGGGCCGAGTCAGGCTGGCTCGCCACCTTGGGCGGCGAGACCATCTGCGAAGAAAAACGAATGGACGGCACAATCAAAGTGGCACTTTCGATGGCCGGTGATGCAGGAGCAGAAGTGCCCAGGGTGATCACCTTCATCACCAACGCTTTCTTGATAATTACGGAATGATGATCCTCTGGCCTGGCAGGGGGCAACTTGCAGCCTTTCAAATCGACAAAGTGATAGGGAATCTGGGTTTCAGTAGCGTTGCCGGATCTGGCACCTGACGCTGCCAGGGTCAATATTTGTTTAAATACCCGCATTGCAACTTGCAGGTCTTCCTGAGCGTCGACGCCGCCCAGAAAATACCGCTCAAGTTTCTTACGCAATGCGGCGACGTATACCCGCGAGTTCCCAGGCTCCGTTTCTTCATCGAGACTGTAGACAAGAAAGTTCGAGGCAATTTGAGGAACAGCGAAACCACAGAGCAGTGCACCGTTGACCGGAGCATCCTCACCGGAGCGTTCAAGAACAAGGGTACGTAAAAGCATCATGGTTGTCGGGCCTCATGACGATAAGCAAGTCTTATTTAAACATCAGATAAACATCTGACCATTAATACGCATTAGTCACCGAACGATTGTTTCAGCGCACTCTAATCCTGAACGTAGGACTTGTCTTATTAACGTAATTCAGCATTTTCAATCTCAGACATTAAAAGTACCATTTTTAAATCCGAGCCCCTGCCCCTCTCAACCAAGGCGCTTTCCTCTTCATATACACCCCGAACAATCAGCAGAAAAACATAATGATCGAGATAAGCAGCCTGACCAAATACCAGGGCAAAAAGACTGTCATCAGTAATGTTTCATTTTCTGCCCAGCGCCAAGAATGCCTTGGATTATTTGGAATGGAGGGCGCAGGTAAAACCACACTTCTGAAGATGATAGCGGGTTCACTCCGCCCGTCTTCAGGGCAGGTGAACATTCTGGGGTTCGATCCCCAAACCCATGCACACCAAGCCCGCATGGCCGTCGGTTATCAGCCCGAGTCCGGCATCAACCACCTCAGGATGTCCATCAGGGACCTGCTCGACTACATCGCCTCCCTCCGCGGATTCCAGGGTGCCGAAAAGCGCAGTCGGGTGGAACGCGCCGTCACCCGGCTCGAATTGTCATCGGTACTCAGCTATCCGATCCACACACTGCCCCCGAGTCTCAAGCGCAAAGTCGCGATTGCCCAGGCCATCCTGCATGACCCAGGGGTCCTGTTGCTGGACGAACCCTTTGACGGCCTGGCGCCGCATCAGCAAGGCAAGCTCAGGACACTTATCCAGTCCCTGACCGAAGAAATGACCGTCATCGTCGCTTCACGCGATTGCGAAGCACTGGCCGGCATCTGCACCCGCGCCCTGGTCATCGGCGGTGGACGCCTGCTGGCGGATGCGCCGATGCCCGAGTTGCAGCGTAGCTCCCGGCACTTCCGCGCCGTGACCCTGGCCTCGGAGTCCGCGCCTGATTTACTGGCCCTCGCGGTACTACCAGGCGTTGCAGGTATCGAAGAGGATCGCCACAGCCCTGGCACGGTGACCGTTCTCGCAATGCCAGGCCACACCATTTACCCCTCTGTCAGCGCACTGATTACCGACCGGTACTGGCCAATACACTCACTGAAACTGGAGCCAGGCCGCCTGAATGATGTTGTTCATCACTTGAGCCAAGAGGCTTCCCTTTGAAACTGCTGCTCCCCGTTTTCAAGCGCCAGCTTGCAAGCTATTTTTCTTCACCGGCCACCTACCTGAGCATCGCCATCTTCCTGGTGCTTTCGGCATCACTGGGGTTGCACACCAGCGAACTGCTGGAGCGAAACAGCAGTGATTTGCAGGCCGTCTTTGAATGGCACCCCTGGCTGTACCTGTTACTGATCCCAGCCCTGTCGACGCAACTCTGGGCGGACGAGCACGGGAGCGGCTTTGGCGACCTGATAAAAACAATGCCTATCAAACCCACCCCACTGGTGATGGGGAAATTTCTCGCAGCCTGGGTTGTTACTGGCGTGGCATTAGTGCTGATGTTTCCGATGGTGATGGCAGTCAATGTACTGGGACCGGCGGATAACATGCTGATTGCCTCGCAATTCCTGGCCAGTTGGTTGTTGGCCGGCAGTTACCTGTCTGTAGGTTGTTTTATTTGCGTATTAACCAGCCGGCGCCTGGTCATTTTCCTATTGACGCTGAGCCTGCTGTCGGCGGCCAGTGGTTTGGCCTCCGTACTTGATGCTCTTGAACATCAAGCGCCAATATGGGCTCTCGACAGTTTGATGTCCCTTAGTCCATCGTTGCGCTTCAGCATCATTGATCACGGCTTGCTGACCCTCCATGAAAGCCTTTACTTCATCAGTATGATGTTTGCCTTTCTCTGCGCGACAACTATTACCCTCAACTATAAAAACAGCTGAGAAGGAGCGTTCTCGATGCGATCCGCTCTGCGCACCGGTATGACGCTGAGTGTCATATTGTTACTTTTCCTGGCATTCAATCTGGTGTGGGTTGTTAAACTTCCTGATCTACGCTGGGACTTTTCACAACAAAAAAACAATTCGTTGTCGCCTGCCGTAATGCAATTACTTGCCACATTGGACAGCCCACTGGACTTTTACTATTTCAACGCCAGCAAGCCCGCCTTGAAGAGCAATACGTTGAAACAGTACGGCAAACGCGTCGAAGCAAAACTGAAGGCCTTCGAACAAGCGGCCAGAGGCAGGATCAACCTGCATATTATTGATCCCGCACCTTTTTCAGAGGACGCCTACAAAGCGGGGCTTTATGGCCTCGACGATCAGCAGGGTTTCCTGGGCCTGATCGGCACCCGCGACGGTCACGCCGCACAGCGCATCGAATCATTCAGACCGGACAGGGAACACTTACTGGAGTATGAAATCAGCCACCTGATCAGCCAGTTGCTCCACCCCACCCCTCCTGTTATCGGACTGCTATCAGGGCTGCCTGCAGGAGAGCTGATCGAGCCGCTCGTGCAAGAACTGCGTGGCCACTTTGACCTTATCGAGTTGGAGGCGAGTGCCCACCCTATCCCTGCGCGTATCAAAACCCTGATGCTTGTGCACCCGCGCATGCTGTCCGAACAAACCCTTTACGCGGTAGATCAGTTTGTACTGGGGGGCGGCAAGTTATTGATGTTTATCGATCCACTGAGCGATATGGATCCCGAGACACCCCCCACTGCCTCCAGGCTTGACGGGCTGCTTGTTGCGTGGGGTATCCATATGCAAAGCGACAAGATACTGCTCGATCGTACCTACGCCTCATCGGAGCATGAACCCGGCCTGCTGACGCTGCCGCGAGAAGCGATGAACGAGAGCGACGTCAGCACCTGGAAACTGGAATCGGTGACGGTGTCAAACAGCGGTGCCCTTCTTCCCCTGGACAACAGCCGGACCACCTTCACCCCGCTGTTGCAAAGCTCCAAGCAATCAGCCTTGCTGGAACCGGGCGCACCGGACAGCGAAATCGTCCCACAAGGCGAACATCACGTCATCGCGGCTCGCATTGAGGGGGCGGCTTATTCGGCGTTTCCTGACGGCATTGACGGGCGGCCACCCGGCCTGCAAAAAGCCGCCCAGATCCATGTCGTGGTGGTTGCCGACACGGATGTACTCAGCGAGGAAATCAGCAGTTCGGCACCACACGGCAACAGCCTGTTTGTACTGAACACCCTGGATAACCTGGCAGCCCCTTCTGTACTTGCGGACATTCGACCACGCGTGATGACGCGTTCGTTGCAAACACTGGCCAACCTGCGCGAAACCACCGCACACGCCTATCAAACTCGGGCGAACGATCTTGAGCGACGACTGGCGCAAACCGAAAAGGAATGGCAGCGCCTGAACCCCGAGGCGACAGCCCTCGGCACCGAGGTGGTCGACACCAATACCCAGTTGCAAGCACTCAACAAAGAGCGCTTGCGCTTACCGATGGAACTGCATGCGCTGAGGATGGAGGCCTACGCGCCGCTGCATCGCCTGGAGCGCAAGGTGAAATGGTTGGTGATAGCACCCATGCCTGCATTGCTCTGCTTGCTCGCCGCGGGGCTGTTTCGATGGCAGCGTCGCCATCGGCCGATACCTGCCACCGCGCTGTACTGAAGGCTCAACGGCGCGCAATCAGGCCTTGTCGTGCAATGCGCGTCAACTGGCGAATCACCTCGGCAGCGTCGCCAGCAGTGGGGGCCTGGATCACCGCAAGGTCAAAACTGTTGCTGGCGAAGCGTGCGAGGGAATCGCCATCTTCGACAAACTGGATCAGGAATGCCGAAGGCCGGCCGGTGCGACGTGGCCAGCCGTCCAGGTAACGCAATAGCGTCGGCTGGTGCTTACCGCCCAGGAGTATTTTTGGATTGCGTTGGGTGAGGTCCGCGGTGATCGGGGCCAGGCGTATGAGGGGGCGTAGTGCATTCATCGTGTCGAGTCTCTGCCTCAAAAGTCTGCGGGCAGGTGAGAGGCAACACCGAACCAGCGCTTTAGCGGTATTTCGAAGCACGCTCCTTGAATGAGAGCTGACTTCTGTCGGGCTGCATCGAGTCCCTGTGGCGCCCCGCAATTAGCTGTTTAAATCGGCGCATGGGCAGCATCCTAGAGAAGCCGGTGGGGCGGTGTCAAGAATCCCAGGCAACGAAAAGGCCCGCACAGGCGGGCCTTTCCAGGGTTTTGCGCAAGGATCAGTGGGCGATGGCGCGGTCGGCAGACAGTTTGCCAGCGCCTTCCAGCAGCACCGCCAGCGAGCCGCCCAACAGGGCCAGTGCGAACTCATAACCGTTGTTGGCCATGAACAGACCGTTGTGGATATGCACCGAGAAGATCGCCACCAGCGACAGGATGGTCAGGCCCAATGCCGCTGGGCGTGCCAACAGGCCAATGATCAACGCCAAGCCAGCGAAGAACTCGGTCCCTCCCGACAACAGCGCCATCAAGGTGCCTGGCGCCAGGCCAATACTTTCCATCCATTGGGCAGTGCCCGCCAAGCCGTAGCCACCGAACCAGCCAAAGAGCTTTTGCGATCCGTGGGCGGCAAAGATGATGCCGACGACGATGCGTAGAATGGTCAGGCCATAACCGGCACGGGTGGACAGGAGGTTTTTGATCAGTGGGCTCATGGTGCGAATCCTTTTTAAAGTAGGGGTTGGTTGGCCGCTATATTAATCAGTTTAGGCAATGATAAAAGCCGAAAAAATGCCTTATAAATATCGATATATTCGATTATTTTCGTGAGGCGATTTTTGGCCCCGACGGCTCCAGGGACTCCCGTTCCCGATCAAACGCCAGATAGTACTTATTGACGCTATTAACATAGCTGACGCCGCTCATCCCCACCTGCTCCATGGCAATGCGTTCAACCTGGAAGAACCACTGGTTGGGGTTAAGCCCCCGGCGTTTCGCCTCGGTGCGCATGCCCTGCACCCGCTCCGGCCCCATGTTGTAGGCCGCCAGGACAAAAGCCATGCGTTCGCGCTCGTTAAGCTTGGGGCTGGCGAAAAACTTGCGGCGGATCATCGCCAGGTAGCGCGCCCCCGCCTGCACGTTGCTGTCGAGGCTTTCGATATTATTGACCCCCACCCGCTGCGCCGCCGAAGGCGTGATCTGCATCAACCCCGTGGGCCCGCCGCTGTTACGCGCGCCCGGGTCGAGTGCCGACTCCTTGAAGGCGAGCGCGGCGAGGTTCAGCCAATCCATGCCCTGCTCGCGCGCGTGTTTTTGCAGGATGGGGCGCAGTTTCTCCAGGCGCTGGCGGTCGATCCGGGCCAATGGGTTACGTACTTGATAAAGGCGACGGTAGATCCGTTGGAACGCCACATCCTGATCGGAAGGGGTTCGGTAGCTCTTGAGGAAACGATCGATACTCGCCCGCAGCATCGAAGCATCCTGGCGCACGAACCAGTACTCATCACCCGGCTCGTTGATAACCACCTGTTTGTCGAAGCGCAATTTGGGCAGGATCTTTGACCAGCGCTCGGCAATCGGCTTCTCGACAATGGTCAGGTGGAATATCCCGGCCTGGACCATCTCCAGCACATCCTCCACGGCCAGCGTCGGGTCGACCCATTCCACCTTGATCGGCGGCTGCTTGTGCAGGGCCAGTTTCTGATTGACCTGGCTGATGGCATCCGCCGCTGCACTGCCGGTGGTCAGCGCCAGGGTGCGCCCGGACAGTTGCTCCAGCTTGGTAAACCGTCGCTCGCCCTTCACCCCGACCAGCCACAACGGCACACCGCTGGCGATCGGGTCACTCGTACTGATCCTGTGGGCCGCCTTCATATCCAGCAACTCACCTGGCGCCACCAGGTCGCCTTCGCCACGCGCCAGCGCACCGAGCAGTTGATCCTTGGCCTTGGGGATGATCTTGAGGTTGATTTCCTGGCCGTCACGGGCATGGCCATTGAGGTATTGCTCGAAGGCGCGCAGGCGATGGTATTCGACACCAATGGCTTGGCCCTGAATCTCACCGGAACTGTTGCGGCTTTGGTTGACCAGCACGCGCAGGGTGCGACTGGAGCGAATCTCCGCCAGGTCGCGGACCTTGCTGGGCTTGGTCACTTCCAGCGGCCCGTCCAGACGCGCGACCGCCGCCATGGGCAGCAGTAACGTCAGGCACAATATAAGCAACGCCGAGGGTCGGATCATCCGCTCTCCGGAAAGAATACTGGCCAGCACCTTCGCGAAAAACGCAGGACTGGAGGTCAGAAACAGAGCGCTTTATGCGCTGGCAAGGCACGCAACGGCGGCATCAGGCAGGGCGACTCGCCAACCACAATGTCGCTTGCGACGTTCAAAGACAGCTATAACTCGTTGTAGTTCTTCGTTTTTCTTATAAATCTACAGCTCTGATATGCTTTCCGGCCGCAGGCGGAGATAGCACCATGCAACTCATTGATATCGGCGTCAACCTGACCAACCCCAGTTTCGACGAGAAGCACCAGGCCGTTCTTGACCGAGCCTATGCCGCTGGCGTGCAACAATTGGTGCTCACCGGCACCAGCATCGAGGGTAGCGAACAAGCGCTGGAGTTGTGCATAAAGCTCGATGAAAGCGGGCAACGCCTGTTCAGCACCGCCGGCATCCATCCCCACGCCGCCAGCGATTGGAACGGTGATAGCGACCAGCGCCTGCGCGGCTTACTCAACGAAACGCGCGTTCGCGCCGTAGGCGAATGCGGGTTGGATTTCAATCGTGATTTTTCCCCGCGCCCGCAGCAGGAGAAAGTCCTGGAGGCACACCTGGCCCTGGCCGTCGAACTGAAGTTGCCAGTGTTCCTGCACGAACGTGACGCCAACCAGCGCCTGCTGGACATCCTCAAGGACTACCGCGACCACCTGACTGCCGCCGTGGTGCATTGCTTTACCGGCGAACAGTCAGCGCTGTTCAGCTACCTCGACCTCGATTTGCACATTGGCATCACCGGCTGGATCTGCGACGAGCGCCGTGGCACACACCTGCACCCACTGGTCAGGGAAATACCCCGAAACCGCCTGATGCTGGAGAGCGATGCGCCCTACCTGCTGCCGCGCACGCTGCGCCCCAAGCCAAAAAACGGTCGCAATGAACCGGCCTACCTGCCAGAAGTGCTGCGCGAAGTTGCCCTGCACCGCAACGAAAGCATGGAAGACCTGGCCCGACACAGCACCGCCTGCGCCCGCGCCTTTTTCGGGCTGCCTGTCGTGGATTGATGCGGCGCATTGACCCACGTCAAAATGATTTTCCTCAATAGCGGCACTATAATGGCACCTTGCCAATGCTGTTTCCGCTATCAGAGAAAACCTTCCATGGGTGCCTGGCTTAGCAATATCTCGCTGAAGTACAAATTCTGGGCCGTCAACGCGGTCGCCTTTATCACCACCCTGCTCCTGGTGCTGTATGCAGTGCATCTGGAACAGCAGTCGCGCAGCCATGCATCCCAAGCCGCGGCACAAACCGAGGCGCGCCTGCTCGGTGCGTGGCCAGCCGACAAGGCGCTGCCCAAGGGTGAGTCTTGGCTGACATTTGCCCGTGGCCAAGCCCCACAAATGGCCGATCAAGACCTGTCAGCCCTGAACAGCGCCAGCGGCTGGGTCGAACTCAATCACCTGCCATTGTTCGGCGAAAACCCACTGATGGGCGCCGAAGTCATCACGCGCGCCGATGGGCAACAGGTCGCCGTGCTCGCCTACGCACCGAGCCTGAGCCAGGTGTTCAGTGAACGCTTCGCCAACTACGCCATCGCCGTGCTGATCCTGATGCTGGCGATGCTCTGCGCCTCGCAGTTGCTGATTCGCTTCCTGCTCAGCCAGCTCAACACCCTCAAGGATGTGATGCTGCACGTCGAAAAGACCGGCGACCTCTCAGCCCGCGTGCCTCTGGCCTGCAAAGATGAAGTCGGCCAGATGGCCAGCGCCTTCAACGCCATGCAAGCCGGCTACCAGCGGGTGGTCAACACCGTGGCGCGCACCGCCAAGCTCCTGGACGACGGCGCCGCACGGTTGGCCAGCAGCATGAACGAGGTGCAGCACGGCATGCTCGGCCAGCAAAGCGAAACCGACCAGGCCGCCACCGCGATCAACGAGATGACCGCCACCGTCTACCACATCGCCCAACATGCCGGCGCGACCCGTGACCTGTCCCAGACCGCCGACACCCTCGCCGGCAGCGGCCAGGAAGTCGTGACCCGGGTGCAACACTCGATTGCCGGGCTGTCCAGCGGCGTGCAGCAGACCGCCGAGATGATCCAGAAACTCGCCGAAGACAGCCAGAAGATCAACAGCGTGGTCGGCGTGATCCACAGCATTGCCGAACAAACCAACCTGCTCGCCCTCAACGCCGCCATCGAAGCCGCCCGCGCCGGTGAAATGGGCCGGGGTTTCGCCGTGGTCGCCGACGAAGTGCGTAACCTGGCCAAGCGCGTGCAGAGTTCCACCGACGAAATCACCCGCATGGTCTCGGCCCTCCAGGCCGGCACCCGCGACGCCGTAGACTTTATGCAGGAAAGCTCGTTCAAGGCCGACGACTGCGTACAGCAGGCCCAGGAAGCCGGCGCAGCACTGGCCGAAATCACCGGCGCCGTGGCGCAGATGCGTGAAAGCAACACCCAGATCGCCGTTGCCGCCGAGCAGCAAAGCCATGTGGCCGAAGAAATGAACCGAGCGGTAGTGAGCATTCGTGATGTGACCGAAAACACCGTGCAACAGACGGTGGATTCGGCGACCACCAGCAATGAGCTGGCGACCTTGGCTGGGGAGTTGAGCAAGGCGATTGGGCAACTGAAGCTGTAAGGCTTCTCCACCTGTAATCCGACTCCTACGATCGACTCCCCGTTTACCCGAAGTTTTGGCGAACCCTCCTAGCCGTCCTGGCGAATAGCGCCGACTTCTTTACCTGACGAACCTCTCCAAAGTCTCTCGCCTGATCATTCAGTGCGAGGGACCGCCGATGTACCCACCCGTTAATGCCCCGGTTGTCGGGGCTGCCTCTTGATTCCCGTCATTGCCAGTTTTGTCCTGGCCCCCATGGATGCCGAGGCGCCGGACGTTGAGCGCGTCTTTCGTGACTTGCGCGGTTGCCTGAACACCTTTGATGAGTGGGCCGAGAGCTTCTGGAGCGTTTCGGCACTGGCAGTGGAGCAGGTGTTCAAAGTTGGGGAAGAGGTGGCGTTGGTGGCGCCGGCTTCTTCCAACGCCCCAAGTAAAACGGTCGCCATGTGCAATACCCAGGGATCGTTGACTCTGGTGCATATGTTCGAAAGCACTCGGTTTGTGCCGATCGGCAATACGCCGGTGATGCTGCAAGCCATTACCCAGGACGGCGGCCCGCTCGGCGCACCACTCCATAGAACCATCGGTCCCAGCGGCATCCTCGAAATCACCGAGTGTGATCGCAACCAGCAGTACCAAATCACCTTCTATCCCAACGTTTCCAAGGATCACGTCAAGGCGCTGTATGCGTCTTATCAGTCGGTGATCGCGGGCTTGGAAGGTCACCTGCGTGACGAATGGACCAAGACCTTCCAGCCCCAGTGGGACGACTTCGCCAACGCTACGCGGTTCGAGCGCAGCGCGATGCAGCGCTTGGCCTTTTCCACCGGGATAGCCAAGGCGCTCTACAACCTGTGGGACAACATTACGCAGCTGTATGACTTGTTGGCGAACCTCAAAGCCAACGGCGAGAAATTGCTGCAGTACATCACCCAGGCCGAACTTGATGAATTGCTGAGACTGGGCAACGACACCCTCGCAAAGGGGCTGTTGGTGCTCAGCGATGAGCCGCTGCTGTTTATCTACGTGTCGGCCATGGTCAGTTGGATACGCCTGCTACCGCCGCCCGAGATGTATGAAGTGCTGGGCGAGATCACCGGCGAAGTGTTGATCAATCTATTGCTGATCTGGGCGACCCGTGGCATGGGCGTGCAGATTCGCCTGGGCGCTCAGGTGCTGGGGCATATCAAATCCGGACGAGCGCGCCAGTGGCTGGAGATGCTGGCCGATCAGTTGCTGGGGCCGAAGTTGGACGCGCATGCCGAGGCGTTGAAGCCTTTGCTGCTCGGTGGACCGGCGACGGCGATCAAGACTGTACCGGTGGCGCCGTTGAAGGCTGGGAAGCACGTGGTTTCGAACCCAGTGCCGGCGGTTCGTAACAAGACACAGAAGACGGTGTTGGTCAGGCAGGAGCCTGTCGATGATGTGCCTGTTTCGGGGAAAAACCCTGCGGGGGATGCTGCCGCGTCTTCGGACAAGACCGTCACCAACGGCTGCCCGGTGTCGATGGTTACCGGCGAGGAGCTGCTCACCCTGACCGATGGCACGCTGGACGGGATTTTGCCGTTCGAGTGGACCCGGTTGTACCGCACCAGTGCGGTGGAAGTGGATTGCGGGTTGGGGTTTGGCTGGAGTCATTCGCTGGCGCACAGGCTTTCTGTGGTGGGCGATTCGGTCGTCTGGATTGACCATGAAAACCGCACGACTGAGTTCCCGCTGCCCACCGCGGCTCGCCCCGCGATCACCAACAGCCTGGCTGAAGCGGCGATCTATCTGGGCGCTTCGCCGGATGAACTGGTGCTGGCCCAGGCGGCGCGGTTTTATCACTTTCGCGACGGTGTATTGGTCTCGATCAGTGACGCGTATGACAACCGCCTGCGAATTTTCCGCGACGTATTGGGGCGCATTGAGCGGTTGGATAACGGCGCGGGCCGGTCGCTGTTTTTGCGCTATGAACGGGGCCGCATTGTGGCGGTGGACTACCAGGTTCAGCGCGCCAAGGGGCATGAACCCTACGTCTGGGTGACGGAGCAGCACGTTGTTGCCTACGCCTATGACGACGCTGGACGGCTGGTCTCGGCGACCAATGCCGTCGGCGAAAGCGAGGCGTATCGGTACGACGAGCAGCACGTGATTCTTGAGCGTGGCTTGGCCGGTGGGGCGAGTTTCTTCTGGGCGTGGGAACGGTCTGGCAAGGCGGCGCGATGTGTCCGGCATTGGGCCAGCTTTTCGCAGATGGACACGCGCTATGTGTGGAGTGACGACGGGCGCGTCACGGTGCACAACGCCGATGGCAGTCAGGAAGTGTATGTCCATGACCACCGGGCGCGGCTGGTGCAGCGGATTGATCCGGACGGTGCGCAGCACTTCAAATCCTACGATGACAAAGGTCGGCTGACGGTCGAGCAGGACCCGTTGGGGGCGGTGACGGCGTATCAGTACGATGAAGCCGGGCGCTTGGTCGCGCTGTTTCCGGGGGATGACGAGCCGACGTCCTACGAGCATGACAATAGCTTCGTACGCGTGGTGCGCCGGGGTCAGGCGGTCTGGAAGTACGAGCGTAATGACCAAGGCGACATTACGCGTAAGACCGATCCCGACGGCCATGTCACCGACTACAGCTACGACCAATACGGACAACTGGTGGGGGTTTGGTACCCGGATCACAGTTGTCAGCGACTGGTGTGGAATGAGCGCGGGCAACTGCTGGAGCAGACGCTGCCCAATGGCGGTGTGCGGCGCTATCGCTATGACGACTTGGGTCGACAGATTGCCCGCGAGGATGAGCATGGCGCGCTGACCCAGTACCAATGGGATGCCGCCGGGCGCCTGGTCAAGCTAACTCAACCGGACGGCGCTACGCGCGAATACAGCTACAACCCCTACGGAAAAATCACCGCCGAACGCGATGAACTCGGGCGCGTCACCCGCTACGAATATGCCGATGGGTTACACCTGATCAGCCGCCGTATCAATGCCGATGGCACCCAGGTCCACTACCGCTACGACAACCCCCGGTTACTGCTGACCGAGATCGAAAACGAGGTCGGCGAGACCTATCGGCTTGCCTATCACCCCAACGGCCTGATTCAACAGGAAGTCGGGTTTGATGGGCAGCGTACGGCTTATGCCTATGACCTCAATGGCAACCTGCAGGAAAAGACCGAACACGGCGACGATGGCAGTCAGCTCGTTACTCGTTATGAGCGAGACCACGCCGGACGCCTCGTACGAAAAACCCTGCCCGACGGCAACCTTGTTGAATATACCTACGACCGCCAAGGCAACCTCCTCAGCGTCGACGACGGTCACTGGGCGTTAGCCTACGAATACGATAGCCAAAACCGTCTCACCGCCGAACACCAAGGCTGGGGCACCTTGCGCTATGGCTACGACGCCTGCGGTCAGCTTCAAAACCTGCGCCTGCCCGACAACAACCGCGCGGTGTTCAACCACAGCAAAGGCGGCCACCTCGCCACCGTCGAACTGAATGGCGCACTGCTGACCTCTCATCTATTCAAGGCCGGCCAAGAACACCAACGCCAACAAGGCCAGCTCCTCAGCCACTACCACTACGACGAACAACACCGCCTGCACGCCCACACCGTCGCGCAACAGGACATCCCCCTCTACCAACGCCACTACGACTACGACAAAAGCGGCAACCTCACCCGTTTAGTCGACAGCCGCAAAGGCGAACACCACTACCACTACCACTACGACCCCCTCGCCCGCCTCACCCGCGCCGACCACTCGCAAGCCCCGCACGAACGCTTCGCCCACGACCCGGCCGGCAACCTGCTGATGCAAGACCGCCCCGGCCCCGACATCGTCGCCGGCAACCGCCTGATGATCCAGGGCGACCGCCACTACGACTACGACGCCTTCGGCAACCTGATCCGCGAACGCCGCGGCAAAGACCATCAACTCGTCACCGAGTATCGCTACGACTGCCAGCATCGGCTGATCGGCATTACCCAGCCCGACGGCCAAACCGCGAGCTATCGCTATGACCCGTTTGGGCGGCGCATCAGCAAGACGGTCGACAACATCACCACGGAGTTTTTCTGGCAAGGCGACAAACTCATCGCCGAGCACCACGCCGAAAAGCATCGCAGCTATCTCTACGAACCGGACAGCTTCCGCCCACTGGCGCTACTGGAAGGCTTCGGTCCAAAAGAAACGAAGCCTTATCACTACCAACTCGACCACCTCGGCACACCCCAGGAGCTCACCGCCCCCGACGGTGAAATCGTCTGGTCCGCCCACTACCGCGCCTACGGCGAAATCACCCGGTTCGACATCGGAACAGTCGACAACCCACTGCGTTTTCAGGGTCAGTACTTTGATCAGGAAAGTGGGCTGCACTACAACCGCCATCGCTACTACAATCCGGATATTGGTCGTTACCTGACGCCGGATCCGGTGAAGTTGGCGGGTGGGATCAACGCGTACCAATACGTGCCTAACCCTACGGGTTGGGTGGATCCACTGGGGCTGAGCAGGTGCCCGGGCAACTGTGATCCCGCTAAAAGTCCTGAAAGCTCTCCGAGCAACGCGAACGTCAATGAAGGCCAACCACCGCTTCCTTCCCCTGAAGATATTGAATGGACGGCTCATGGCTATAAGCACAGTCCCTCAAAGAAAATGTCTTGGAAAGATATTTTGACAACGACAAAATCTGGTCCAGCCAAGTACAGGCCAGGGATAGATATTGAAAACCTGGAGAGAGAAGCCTATAAAAACGGAAGGATGACTACTAATGGAAAACCTTGGAAGGTGATGGAGTACGCTGAAAGCATCGGCGCGAGCGAGGGGGCCCCGAGCCGCTGGATACGCATAGAATTAAGCGCAAAAACAATTCACGGCCATCCTATTTCGGAGCAAGAATTCAGGAGATTAACCAAATGATCTCGTTAGGCTTCATACAAGGCAACATCACCTATGATGAGCTTTCTTTGCTGGAGGATTCTGCGATTGAGGATCAAGTACACAACTTGAAGGAGGATATGCTTCAGGTGGAGTATCCGGACGGTTTCTTACTTGACGTAGGTTGGTTTCCTTCATTCGATGCAAAAGGCCACTTCCAAATAAAGGTCGTCAAAGACTATGACTGGGACTCACCGACTCTAACTCTCACCACGCAATCAATTGATACGCTAGGCAAGCTACTTCTCCATGCACAATCTCAATTAATACAGCACTAAAAAATACGATGGATAAAAATATCGTTGTCATCGGCGGCGAGTCCAGCGGAGACATTACGCGCATGCCCCGCATCGACGAAGCAGAAAGGAAGCAGGAAGGGGACAGAACTATTTACAGGCTAAATATCCGACTCACTATTTTCGATCAAATAAACCTGTCCCTATCCGCCTAAATCTTTGAGCATTCGCTAGGCCACACAGAGGGTAATCATGGCCCACATTTCAACACTAAAAACACAGTACATGAAATTAAGGTCCCCCTGAAGCTTGGCGATGATTCACACACGTATTTCAAGAGATAAAAAATGAAGACTGTATATATAAACGAATCTGGAGTAAGACCATGGGAAAGCATACACCCAATAAATGATGCAAGATTCACAACTACCACACTAGTAGATTACGACTTCAATAGTGTGTGGGAATCGTGGTGCAGCGTAATGGACCACCTTTCAGAAGAATGGCCTATAAAAAGAGAGTGGACATCAACAACAGCTGTAGGGTTTAATTCTAAAGCCGAAGAATACCTATTTAAAAAATATATATCCAATACACTTACCACTGGAGACCTCTGTAAAAAAAATGAAAACAGCAACATCTACTCCATAATTAAAAACCGCCCAAGCAACCCTAGAAAAATACAAAACCTAGCTTTAGAGGGATCACACAACGCCGTTCTAGTTATTCAAAAATCCGAAACAGAAATAGAGGAACTTTGGTTCAAAATGACAGTATTTGAAAATCTCATCACCCCTGAGAAAATCAGGGTCTTTTTGGAGTCGCATGCCAATATATTGTTATGCAGATTTTACGATTCAGAAACACATGCCGCAGCTCAGTTCTTCTATAAAACCAGCCACGAGAATGAAATCATTCTCGAAAAAATAAGAAACCTCTTTAACAAAATAAATATTGAAGATATTCACTTCTACATAAACCGCACAAAAAACACATAAAAACGAGCACAACAGAAAAACAGGACTAGGAAGGGATCAGAACTTTTTTACAGTCTGAACATTCTATTCACTGCTCCATTAAATAAATCCGTCCGCGTTGCCCCAGGCCCCGCCGCCCACACTTTCAAGGAAAAAAATGAAGCATTGGAATGATCTTGATGGAACTATTTTTTTCAACAAGCTTTTCAAGCAACCAGTTGAAATCGGAAAAACTTATATACATTCACTGCGAATAGAAAATGATAACAATGACTTGGGCATAGGTTTTGACATACCAGAATTTCCTGAATGCCTGCCTGAAAAATGGAAAGATAAAGGATACAACGCATGCCGAATTGGACTGACCTGCTCAGAAATTAGCGACTTGAAAATAATAAACCTACCCATTAGGGAAGTTTTTCTCATAACAATAAAGCAAGAAAACGAGTACTTTTTCTTAGCTGCAAAATCTAAAAATGCCTCTATTGAATTCAAGACCAGATGGCTTTCCCTATCCGGTCCCTCGGTTTATATGAACTGTCCTGGACCAGAAGATTACGACTGGTCGGACGAAATTTAGTAAAAACAAAGCATCGATGCACTGAACGCTAACTATGAGTGTCATAGCAAACGCCAATTCGCTCCCCCGCCCACCCCCACCTAAACTCTCCCCATGTTATTTCAACGGACAGAGGATTCACCATCATGGGCAAACGTCATCCCAATCTCCCCGCCTGGCAATGGCGCAACTACCCGCAAAACCATCAGCACCCGACCAACCTGGCGCTGCACCTGATCGCCGTGCCGCTGTTTATCATCGGCTTCCTGTTGATCGTTTCCGGTGTGTTCAGCCTGAGCTTGGCCAGTTTTGCGGTGGGTGTTGTCGGTATCCTCGCCGGCCTGGGCTTGCAGCGGCAGGGTCATCGCCTGGAAGTTCAAGCCAGCGAGCCGTTCAGTGACCGTAAAGACGCCGTACAGCGCCTGGTCGTCGAGCAGTTCGTGACCTTCCCACGCTTTGTGTTGAGCGGCGGCTGGTGGCGCGCCTGGCGTCAGCGCCACCACCACTGATAGCCGGCTTAGGCGAAGACCACCACGGTCTGGCGGCTGATTGCGATCAGTTCGCCGGTCGGGCTCCATAGCGCAGCGGCGGCGTGGCCGTAGCCGTCGCGGGCGTGTTCGATGTTGACGAGATACTGGCACCAGTCGAGGGTGGTGAGGTTTTGCAGCGGCTGGATGAATTCGATGGTCCAGGTCAGGGTGCTGCCCGGCGCCGGTTTCTTCAGGTGCGGGAGCAAGGCCGGTGGCCACGCGTCGACAAGTGCGAGGATGTGCGCTTCGGTCAGTGGTTCTTCTTTCACATCCCCACGTAATCGAACCCAGCCGCCCATGTCACGGGATTTATTGCCGGTAAATGGCAGGCCGCCGACACTCCAACGCATCGCCAGGTGCCGCATGAATTCGGGGGTGACGCCCTTGATATACGGCAGTTCCTGGCACTCATCCCAATGTTTGAACGTCGGTGGCGGTTCGCTATCTACCAAGATCTGCGACTCGCGGGACGCGCCGAAACTGGCCTGCACCAGCGTCGCAACCTCGCCGTTTTGCACCACACGACCGAGCAACTGGCTGACCGCCTTGCCTTCGCGCAGCACTTCGACTTGATAGCTTGCGGGTACATCGGGCGCAACCGGACCGACGAAGGTAACCGCCAGCGAGCGTAATGGCCGATCGGCAGGCACGTGGGCGCGCAAAGCTTCGTATTGTAAAGCGACGACCAGGCCGCCGAAGGTCGCACGGCCCTGGGCCCATTCTGCGGGGATGGTGATATCCAACGGGTGGCTACGGGCAGCGTCGAGCAAATCACTAAAGCGCATGGCGACCTCACATCAAGAAAACCGATGCTGGATCTTAACCATCGTGACGGCCAGGTACAGCGCCTATTCCGGCCAAAAGCCGGACCGGTTTAAAAACAATCGACGCTGAGCTTATCCAGCACTCGGTCCGCCTGCCCTTCAGCCTTGACCATGGTGCGTTGCCATACTGCGACACACGGCTGCAGATCGGCTTGATGTTCGGCCTGGGCCAACCATTGCCAGCAATCATGCCAATCGCCAAGCGCGCCTTGGGCATCCTTCAGGCGCGACAGGGCTTTGGCCGGGAGCTTGTCCAGTTCGGGATAGGCTTCGGCGGCATAGCGCACGCGCTTGATCAGCAACCGCAAACGGTGGCGATCATGGCTGGGATCCTTCAGTGCTTCGTCGAGTTTCTGCCATTGCTTGGCCAGGCGTTTCTCGATGCGCAGGCGCAAGCCCTTGAGCAATTTCTGGTGTTGGGACGCTCGGATAAACCGTGGGAATGCATCGAGAATTTGCAGCAGGTGAGCCAACTCAGGACCTTGAGCCACCTGGCGGTAGGCATCGGGCTGCAGCCGCAGGCGGCGGTCGGCGGCGTCGTGGTGACCATGCTGGTGCAGGTAGGCGGCCAGTACTTCACGGTCACGCAGCGGAGTGGTCAATTGGCCGACCGTGCTGGCGGCCAATTCAAGGTGTTCGACGCCCGGCAGCCCACGCAAAGGGCGCAACAAGCTGCGCAGGCGTCGCACGGTAGTGCGCAAATCATGCAGGGCTTCATCATCGGTAACGGCGGCAAGGCGAGCCTGGCAGCTCAGTAACCCTACTTCCAGGCCAATGACCTGAGCGACTAACTGATCGACCAAAGCTGACATCCTGCCCTCACTTCTCGATGAAAAACCCTATTCGCTCCCTGGGATCAACGCCCAGCGCGCGACTCACGAATATAGAACCGCGCCTTTTCAGCTTTGTTGGAGCAGCCTTCGAACGCTTCAAACTGTTGCTGGGTCTTCGCGCCTGTCAACAGGGACAAGGCCTTGGAATAGCTCACGGTGCCGGCAAAGCCTTCGGCCTTGGCCAGGTCCAACTCTTTCCACGCTGCATCCAATTGGGTGCCGCAGCTGTCGCGGTATGCGGTTTTCCCGGCGCAACCGGCCAGGGCCAACATGATCACAGGCACACACATCCAGGCTTTCATCGATGACACCTCAAAATAAGAAAAACAGTCGTACGGTGTAGACGTTGCCTACAAGGAAAAGTGCCTTATCCATAGCCTGAAATCAGAAGCGCCTATTGCCAGAGCATACCCGAGCCGAGGCGCTATTTTGGAAAATTATTGCACGGTTCATGAAGATTGAAGCAGCCCCCTCAATGGGTGCATTGTGAGCGCCTGCTTAATGAAGGACATCGACCATGAAAAAGCGTGTTGCCTTGGTGCTGGGCTCCGGCGGGGCCCGGGGCTATGCCCATATCGGGGTAATCGAGGAAATCGAACGGCGCGGCTACGACATCGCCTGTATCGCAGGCTGTTCCATGGGCGCGGTGGTGGGCGGGATCTACGCCGCCGGCAAGCTCGATGAGTATCGAAACTGGATCGAAAGCCTCGACTACCTGGATGTCTTGCGCTTGGTGGACGTCAGTTTTCGTCTCGGTGCGATCCGTGGCGAGAAAGTCTTCGGGCAAATCCGCAAGATCGTTGGCGAAATCAATATCGAAGAACTGCGCATCCCCTACACGGCCGTGGCCACCGACCTGACCAACCAGCAGGAAATCTGGTTCCAGGAAGGCTGCCTGCACCAGGCCATGCGTGCCTCGGCGGCGATCCCCAGCCTGTTTACGCCCGTGATGCAGGGCAACCGCATGCTGGTGGACGGCGGCCTGCTCAACCCGCTGCCGATCGTGCCCGTGGTGTCGAGCCATTGCGACCTGATCATCGCGGTGAACCTCAACGCCACCAACCAGAAGCACTACCATTTACCCGTGATCCCACGCCCGCCGGCATTCAAGAGCCGGTTCAACAGCCTGGCGAAGTCACTGGGTTCGCACCTGCCGTTTCGCCGCAAGCAGGCCGAGCAACTGATGAAGCTGGAACAGGAAGCCTTGCAGGCCCAGGCGGCCGAGATCAACCCATGGCTGGAATCGGCTGAACCCGAATCCCAGCAACCTGCCGCCGCGCCCGAAAAGGCCGGGGCGCCGAAATCGGCCACGGGCTCGTTCATCATCGATAACGTCGGGCCGGCGTCGCTGCTGGACTTGATCAACCAGAGCTTCGAGGTGATGCAGACGTCGTTGGCGCAGTACAAGATCGCCGGCTATCCGCCGGATATCCTGATCAACGTGCCGAAACGGGTGTGTCGGTTTTTCGAGTTCTACAAGGCGCCGGAGTTGATCGCCCTGGGCAGGGAGATTGCCAGCGATACGCTGGATCGCTATGAAAGTGAACAGCGCTGAACGGTGTGCTGGGGCTGAGGGCTAAGCCCCCAACAACCGATACCCTACCCCCGCCTCGGTTACGATAAACCGTGGCTGCGTCGGATCGTCCGCCAGTTTCTGGCGCAGATGGCCCACCACGATTCGCAGGTAATGGCTGTCTTCGATGTGGGTGGGGCCCCAGATGTCCTTGAGCAATTGCTGTTGGGTAATCACCCGCCCGGGGTGGCGTGCCAGTTGTGCCAGAACCGCGTACTCCTTGCGGGTCAGTGCCACTTCCTCGCCATCCAGCAACACGCGACGATAAGCCAGGTCCACCGTCAGCGGGCCGAAACTCAAGGCCGCTTCCTGGGCTTCTCCCGCGGGCGCCTGACGCAGCAATGCACGCACCCGGGCGAGAAACTCCTGGATGCCAAAGGGTTTGGTGACGTAATCGTTCGCGCCTCCATCCAGGGCCTCGACCTTCTGTATCTCACTGGCCCGTACCGACAACACCAGGACCGGCACCGTCGACCATTCGCGAAACTCGCGCAGCACTTGCTGGCCGTCCATATCCGGCAGGCCAAGGTCGAGCACCAGCAAGTCCGGCTTGCTCAATGCCGCCTGCGCCAGGCCTTCGTTGCCGCTGCCGGCCTCGATCACTTTGTACCCCTGGGAGGCCAGGCTGATGCGCAGGAATTTGCGGATCTGCGGTTCGTCATCGATGACCAAAATCGTCGCGGTCTGGCTCATGGTGTCCAATCAAAATCCATAAAAAAAAGAGAGTAGCTCACGCCTCGCGCTCCAGGCCAGGCTGTGCCGGCAACGGCAGGAACAAGGTGATGCAGGTGCCCCGCCCGTCAATGCCATCGGCGACGCTGATATGCCCGCCATGGGCGCCGACCATGCCCTGGCAGATCGCCAGGCCCAACCCGGTGCCCTGCCCGCCCCGATCGCCCCGGGCAGCGGTGTAGAACATATCGAAAATCTTCGCGCGCTCGTCCTCGGGAATCCCCGGCCCCTCATCGGCCACGGCGAAAAACAGCTGGTTGCCAGACACTCCGGCGCTCAGTTGCAAACGTCCCTGGGGCGGCGAGAACCGCGCGGCATTTTCCAGCACGTTGACCAGGGCTTGCTCGATCAAGGCCGCATGCACATAGAGCAACGGCAGTTCCGGCGGCACATCAGTGCTCACCTGCAAAGGCGCCAGCACCGCACGCAGACGGCCAAGGGCACTGCCGACGATATCGCCGGGCGACACCCAATCCCGCGCCAGCTTCAGCGCGCCGTGGCCCAGGCGCGTCATGTCCAGCAGGTTCTGGATGTAGCGGTCGAGGCGCTCGGCTTCGTCACGGGTACCTTCGAGCAACTCGCGGCGATCCTCCAGCGGGATAGCTTCACCCAGCGCCAGGAGGCTGTCGATGCTGCCACGCATGGAGGTCAACGGCGTACGCAAATCATGGGACACCGAGGCGAGCAAGGCGCTGCGCAGTTGCTCGGTTTCGCCGTGCAGGCGCGCCGACTCCAGTTCCTGCGCCAGTTGCGCCCGCGCCAACGCCTGCGCCAGCGGTTGACTCAAGGCCGTCAGCAGGCGACGGCGTTGGCCGCTCAATTCCAGGCCCGGTTTTGCACTGACACCGAGCAGGCCCAGCGGGCCCTCTTCACCTGACAGCGGCCACCACCACCAGCGCCCAAGTGGCAAGGTGCCAGTGCCTTTGCCGGCGGGTTGATCGTGCTGCCAGGCCCAATCAGCGGCAGCGCGCTCGGCTTCGGTGAAGACCAGTGGGCCACCGGTCTCCACTTTCCAATCGCCTTGGCCGTCGCGATTGACCAGGCACAAGTCCAGGTCGCTCCAGCCTTCCAGATGATGGGCCGCCGCGCTGATCACCGCCTGGCGATCCGTGGCCGCCGTAAGCTTGCGCGACAGGTCCAGCAGTTCGCTGGTTTCTTCCTGGGTATCGCGCAAAGCCTGCAGCTGCCGGCGTTGTCGCGCAGCAAGATTGCCGGTGAGCGCCGCCATCAGCAGGAAGAACAGCAACGTCAGCACGTCCTCTTCACGCTGGATGGCGAAGGAAAAACGGGGTGGGATAAACAGGAAGTCGTACGTCAGGAACGACAACGCCGCACACACCAGTGACGGCCCCAGGCTGCTACGCACCGCCACCAGCAACACCGCAGCGAGAAACACCAGCGAGATATTCGGCAGCGGCAACACACTGGACACGCCCCAGGCCACGGCCGCCGCGACGACCGTCGCGACAACCGCCAAAGCGTAATCGAACCACACCAGCCCATGCACCTCGGGCAGGCGAGGCGGCGGCGGCATGTCGTCGCTGTAGAGCACGCTGATTTCCAGGCCGTGCGCATTCCGCAACAACCGCGCGGCCAGCCCCCCACCGAACAGCCGGCGCCGCCAGCGTGGCCGTGACTGCCCCACCAGCAACAGGCTGGCGCGACGTTCGGCGGCATGCTGGATCAACGTCTTGGCCACCTCGCCCGCGCGCAGCAGTACCACTTCACCGCCCAGGCGTTCGGCCAGTTGCTGGGCATTTTGCAGGCGCAGGCGCGATTGTTCGTCCCGTGCGCGGCCGTTGTCGATATGCACCAGGCTCCACGGCAAATGCCGACGCTGGGCCACGCGGCTGGCATGTCGCACCAGGCGCTCGGCTTGTGCATCGCCATCAATCCCCACCAGTAAACGACCACGCACCGCTGGCGCGGCCTGGCCGAGCTGGCGATACCCCTGGGCCAGGTCATCATCGACGTGGGCGGCGGCGGTTTGCATCGCCAGCTCGCGCAAGGCCATCAGGTTGGTCTGGGTGAAAAATGCATCGATGGCCGCGCGGGCCTGCTCGGGCACATACACCTTGCCGTCACGCAGGCGCTCCAGCAACTCGCGGGACGGCAGGTCGATCAGCAGCAGTTCGTCGGCCTCTTGCAGCACCCAGTCCGGCAGGGTTTCGCGCACCTGTACGCCGGTGATGCCGCGCACTTGGTCGTTGAGGCTTTCCAGATGCTGGACGTTGACCGTGGTGAACACGTTGATGCCAGCCGCGAGCAGCTCCTGGATGTCTTGCCAGCGCTTTTCATGGCGGCTGCCAGGGGCGTTGCTGTGGGCCAGCTCGTCCACCAGCACCAGTTGGGGCTTGGCGGCGAGCAGGCCGTCGAGGTCCATCTCTTCGAGCATCACGCCACGGTATTCACTGCGCAGCAACGGTTGTTGCGGCAGGCCACTGAGCAAGGCCTCGGTCTCGGCGCGGCCGTGGGTTTCGACCACGCCGGCGATCACCTTGACGCCCTGGCGCAACTGGGTGTGCGCCGCCTGGAGCATGGCGTAGGTCTTGCCTACCCCCGGCGCGGCGCCGAGGAAGACTTTGAGCCGACCACGCCCGTCCCGGGGCAGATCGGCTAGGAAAGCATCGGCGCGGCCGGAGTCGCTCATGCAGGGGTCCTTCAACAATTTAGGGTAGGAGCGAGCTTGCTCGCGAAAAACTCAAGAGCGCCGCGTTCATGCTGGACGCCCGCGTCATCGTTAACGACCTTCGCGAGCAAGCACGTGCCTACAGAGGATCATAGTTTTTCCAACGCCATGTTCAGCGCCAGCACATTCACCACTGGCGGCCCCACCAGCGGGCTTTCGATATGCGCATCCAGCAAGCGTTGCAGCGTGGACACCGGCACATTCCGCGCGGCCGCTACCCGCGCCAGTTGATAGGCAATCGCCTCGGGTGGCAAGTGTGGATCAAGACCGCTGCCAGAGGTAGTCAGCGACACCAGAGGCACTGGGCCCTGGCTCGGCACCAGTTGCTTGTTCGCGTCGTCGAACACGCGGGTGGCCAGCGCCGGATTGCTTGGGCCAAGGTTGCTGGCGCTGCTGGACACGGTAGCAAACGCGCCCGCCGAAGGGCGTGGGTGGAACCAGCTGTCACCGGTAAAATCCTGGGCGATCAGGCTGGAGCCACGCACCTTGCCGCTGGCGTCGCGCACCAGGCTGCCGTTGGCCTGGTCCGGGAAGGCAACTTGGGCGACACCGGTTACCACCAGTGGGTAGGCGACGCCGGTGATCAGGGTCATGAGCACCAGCAGGCTCAGGGCCGGGCGGATTATGTTGGACATTTCAAACTCCTCAATTCGGTCTTTGCAACCTGTGGGCACGGGGATGGTGCCCACGGGTATCGGGTCAAACCAGGTGCAGCGCAGTCAGCAGCATGTCGATCGCCTTGATGCCCACGAATGGCACCAGGATCCCGCCCAACCCGTAGATCAACAGATTGCGCCGCAGCAATGCCGCCGCACTCGCCGCTTGCACCCGTACACCGCGCAGGGCCAGGGGGATCAACACCACGATGATCAACGCGTTGAACACGATGGCCGAGAGGATCGCGCTTTGCGGACTCTGCAAGTGCATCACGTTGAGCACACCCAATTGCGGGTAGATCGAGGCGAACAGCGCCGGCAGGATCGCAAAGTACTTGGCCACGTCGTTGGCGATGGAAAAGGTTGTCAGCGCGCCACGGGTCACCAGCAATTCCTTGCCGATCTGCACCACGTCCAGCAGCTTGGTCGGGTCGCTGTCGAGGTCGACCATGTTGGCGGCCTCGCGAGCGGCCTGGGTGCCGTCGTTCATGGCCATGCCGACGTCCGCCTGGGCCAGCGCCGGGGCGTCGTTAGCACCGTCGCCGCACATGGCAACCAAGCGACCGTCATTTTGCTCATGGCGAATGCGTGCGAGTTTTTTCTCTGGAGTGGCTTCGGCGAGTACGTCATCCACGCCGGCTTCGGCCGCAATCGCAGCAGCGGTCAGCGGGTTGTCGCCGGTCACCATCACGGTGCGAATCCCCAGCTTGCGCAGTTCGGCGAAACGTTCCCGAATGCCAGGCTTGACCACGTCTTTGAGATGGATCGCCCCCAGCAACTTGCCATCGGCGCACACCAGCAACGGTGTGCCACCGCTCTGGGCGATCTTGTCGATCTCCCGCGATAGCGCGGGTTGCAGGTCGCTGCGTGGTTGACCGATAAACGCCAGCAGCGAATCCACGGCGCCTTTACGGAACACGCGCCCCTGGTAGTCGACGCCCGACAAGCGGGTTTCAGCGGTGAACGGGACGGCGGTCAATTCATCCAGGGACGGCTCGGCCTGAGGGTGCAAGGCCCGCAGGTATTCGACGATGGATTTGCCTTCCGCCGTGTCATCCGCCAGCGAGGCCAGCAGTGCGCCTTCGGCCAACTCCCGTCCGCTCACACCCGGTGCCGCGACCACGGCCGAGCAGCGACGGTTACCAAAGGTGATGGTGCCGGTCTTGTCCAACAGCAACACATGCACGTCCCCCGCCGCTTCCACGGCGCGGCCGGACTTGGCGATGACATTGAGGCGCACCAGGCGGTCCATGCCAGCGATACCGATGGCCGACAACAAGCCCCCGATGGTGGTCGGAATCAACGTTACCAGCAGGGCGACCAGGAACACCAAGGGCAGGCTGCCATTGGCGAAGTGAGCGAACGGTTGCAGCGTCACTACCACCAGCAGGAAGATCAGGGTCAGGCCGATCAGCAGGATATCCAGCGCGACTTCATTGGGGGTTTTCTGGCGCTTGGCCCCTTCCACCAGGGCAATCATGCGGTCCAGGGTCGACTCGCCAGGGTTGGCGGTGATGCGGATCAGCAGCCAGTCCGAGACCAGGCGTGTGTTGCCGGTGACGGCGGAACGGTCGCCGCCGGACTCGCGGATCACGGGGGCGGATTCACCGGTGATCGCCGCTTCGTTGACCGCCGCGATACCTTCGATGACCTCGCCGTCGCCGGGGATCATTTCCCCGGCGGCGACGCGCACCACATCACCTTTGCGCAGGCTGGTGGCGGGCACGACCTTGAAACTGCCATCGGCTTCCTTGCGGCGCGCGCTCAAGCCCTCGCTGCCAGCCTTGAGGCTGTCGGCGCGGGCCTTGCCACGCCCTTCGGCCAAGGCTTCGGCGAAGTTGGCGAACAGCACGGTGAACCACAGCCACACGGCGATCTGCACGGCGACGAAGGTCGGCACCGCCGTGTCCGGCACAAAGCACAGCACGGTGGTGAGGATCGCGGTCAGCTCGACCACCAGCATCACCGGCGAGCGTTGCAACTGGCGTGGGTCGAGCTTGACGAACGCCTGGACCAGCGCCGGGCGCCACAGGGCGGAAATAGCGGTTTTGGCGGGTTCCTGGTGTTTGACCGGGGTCGCGTTTTTTGCAGGCATATTCATTTTCATATCCCTCAGAAACCCATGCTCAAGTGTTCAGCAATGGGGCCCAGCGCCAGCGTTGGCAGGAAGGTCAGGCCGCCCACCAGCAAAATGGTCACGGTCAACAGGGTCACGAACAGCGGGCCGTGGGTGGGGAAGCTGTTCTGGCCAATCGGTGCGGTTTTCTTCATCGCCAGGCTGCCGGCCAGGGCCAGTACCGGGAGGATGTAGCCGAAACGACCGATCAACATGCCCAGGCCCAACATCAAGTTATGGAACGGGGTGTTGGCACTGAAACCGCCAAACGCCGAACCGTTGTTGGCACTGGCTGAGGTGTAGGCGTAAAGCAACTGGCTGAAGCCGTGAGGGCCAGGGTTGCTGATGGCACCGGCCGGGCCAGGCAAACTGGAGGCAATAGCACCCAGCACCAGCACACCAATCGGCATCACCATCAAGGTCACGACCAGCAACTGCACTTCCTTGGCTTGCAACTTCTTACCCAGGTATTCCGGGGTACGACCGATCATCAGGCCGGCGAGGAATACGGCAATCAACACGTTGAGCAGCATCCCGTACATGCCGGCGCCGACGCCGCCGAAGATCACTTCGCCGACCATCATGTTGACCAGTGCCACCATCCCGCTCAGCGGGTTGAGGCTGTCCTGCATGCCGTTGACCGAACCGTTGGACGCCGCGGTGGTGGTCACCGACCACAGCACGGTACCGGTGGTGCCGAAGCGCGCTTCCTTGCCTTCCAGCGGTGCGGTCTGTTCCACGGCCGGGTTGTTCAGCGCCGGGTTGGGCTGGTACTCGGCCCACAGCGACGTCGCGCCGCCGATCAGGAACAGCGCCAGCATGCAGCCGAGGATCGCACGGCTCTGACGCAGGTCTTTGACGTAGTGGCCGAAGGTGAACACCAGCGCCACCGGGATCAGGATGATCGAGGCCAGCTCGAACAGGTTGGCCCAGGCGGTCGGGTCTTCAAACGGGTGTGCCGAGTTGACGCCGAAGAAACCGCCACCGTTGGTGCCCAATTGCTTGATCGCAATCTGGCTCGCCGCCGGGCCCAGGGGGATCACTTGATCCACGCCTTGCAGGGTCACGGCATCCACGTAATGGGCGAAGGTTTGCGGCACGCCCTGCCACACCAGGAACAGCGCCAGCACCAGGCACAACGGCAACAGACCATAGAGAGTGGCGCGGGTCATATCGACCCAGAAGTTACCCAGGGTCTGGGTGGATTTGCGACCGATCCCACGGCACAGCGCGACCAAGACGGCGAGGCCGGTGGCGGCACTGACAAAGTTCTGCACGGTCAACCCGGCCATCTGGCTGAGGTAGCTCAGAGAGGCTTCACCGCTGTAGGACTGCCAGTTGGTGTTGGTCATGAAACTGACCGCGGTGTTGAAGGCCAGGGTCCATTCCTGACCCGGCAATTTCTGCGGGTTCAGTGGGAGATAGTCCTGGAACAGCAGGATCGCGAACAACAGCAAAAAGCCCGCGAGGTTGAACGCGAGCAAGGCCAGCATGTATTTCTGCCAGCTTTGTTCCTGCTGCTCATCTACCCCGGCAATGCGATAACACGCACGCTCGACCGGGCCGAACACGGGGGTGAGCCAAGTGCGCTGGCCTTCCATCACCTTGTAGTAGAACCGACCCAGAAACGGCGCCGGCACCAGCACCACGGCGAAGAAGGCGATGATCAGCCAATAGTCATAACTGTGCATAGCCCGCTCCTAGTTCCGATCCGCGCGTAACAGCGCAACCAGCAGATAAATGAACAGCGCCACGGCCAATAGCAGTGACACCCCGTCCAGAACGCTCATGGAAGTCTCTCCGTTTAGCGGCGAGTGCCGCGTGTGGGGCAATTGTCGGCAGGAGTGGTGTAAAGGAACGAGAGCGACGGGGTGGTCGGGGCGTAAAGACGGCGTAAAGAGTGGGTTTATGCGGGGTTTACAGGGGGGGTTGTGCTGGATTGCAGGGCCTCATCGGGGGCAAGCCCACTCCCACACTTGGCCTGCGTACACCGGTCAAAATGTGGGAGGGGGCTTGCCCCCGATGAGGCCCTCCCAGCCACCCCCGCACTTATCTGGTGCAATACCGGAAAATTTCAAACGCCAAACCATCCCCCAGACGACAGTTGCGCCGCTTTACGACACGGTTGGGAGGCATGGCATGTCCGCTGCAACACCTTGAATCACATTCCAAACCGTTCACGGAGCGCATCACGATGAACACACAACTCAAACCCACCCTAGGCACCCTGCACTTATGGGGCATCGCCGTCGGGCTGGTGATATCCGGTGAATACTTCGGCTGGAGTTATGGCTGGGGCGTTGCCGGGACCCTGGGCTTCCTGGTGACCTCATTGATGGTCGCGGCGATGTACACCTGCTTTATCTTCAGTTTCACCGAGCTGACGACGGCGATTCCTCATGCGGGTGGGCCGTTTGCCTACAGCCGTCGCGCCTTTGGTGAGAAAGGTGGCTTGATCGCCGGGCTGGCGACCCTGATCGAATTTGTCTTCGCCCCGCCCGCCATCGCATTGGCCATTGGCGCCTACCTGAATGTGCAATTTCCAGCACTGGACCCGAAACACGCGGCCGTCGGCGCCTATATCGTCTTCATGGGCCTGAACATCCTCGGCGTGAAACTCGCCGCCACCTTCGAATTGGTGGTGTGCGTGCTCGCTGTCGCCGA
The DNA here is from genome assembly GCF_042015035.1 of Pseudomonas gorinensis. Taxonomy (NCBI): domain Bacteria; kingdom Pseudomonadati; phylum Pseudomonadota; class Gammaproteobacteria; order Pseudomonadales; family Pseudomonadaceae; genus Pseudomonas; species Pseudomonas gorinensis. The sequence goes on along the minus strand of NZ_CP167125.1, from coordinate 2,195,975 downwards.
GCTTCTGGTGTTCATGGGCGTGGTCGCCCCGGCCTTCAGCTTCAGCAATTTCGCACTGAACGGCTGGGCCGGTTCCGACACCTTCGGCGCCCCGGCGATTGCCGGGATGTTTGCCGCGATCCCCTTCGCCATCTGGTTTTTCCTCGCCATTGAAGGTGCGGCCATGGCGGCTGAAGAGGCAAAAGATCCCAAGCGCACCATTCCAAAGGCCTACATCAGCGGCATCCTGACCCTGGTGATCCTGGCCATGGGCGTGATGTTCTTCGCCGGCGGCGTGGGTGACTGGCGCACCCTGTCGAATATCAACGACCCGCTGCCACAGGCGATGAAAACCGTGGTGGGTGAAAGCTCCGGCTGGCTGCACATGCTGGTATGGATCGGCCTGTTCGGGCTGGTGGCCAGTTTCCACGGCATCATCCTGGGCTACTCGCGCCAGTTCTTCGCCCTGGCCCGTGCCGGTTACCTGCCGTCTTTCCTTGCCAAACTGTCACGCTTTCAGACACCGCACCGGGCAATCATCGCTGGCGGCGTGGTCGGCATCGCGGCGATCTACAGCGACGGCCTGATCAACCTCGGCGGCATGACACTGACTGCGGCGATGATCACCATGGCGGTGTTCGGCGCCATCGTGATGTACATCATGAGCATGCTCAGCCTGTTCAAACTGCGCAAAACCGAGCCGCTGCTGGAGCGCACCTTCCGCGCACCGGGTTACCCGATCGTGCCGGGCATTGCGCTGATGCTGGCGGTGGTATGCCTGGTGGCCATGGCCTGGTTCAACGCGCTGATCGGCTTGATCTTCCTGGGTTTCATGGTGGCGGGTTTCATCTACTTCCAGTTGACCGCGCAGGATCGTGCGGATGCGCCAGCGGACGCAATGTTGACCGGGCTCTAAGGTTAATGAGGCGGAACAGGCCTACACTGAACTACTCAGAAAGCCTGTTACTCAAAGCAGTTATTACCGTGGGAAAACTCTCCCACGGCAATCTGCCTCAAGGAGAGCGTTATGCCGTGGTACGCATGGTTGATTTTGGTGGTTGCGATCGGGTCGATCGTCGGTGGGTTGATGATGCTGCGTGACAGCGCCAACAAGGTGGAACTTACCGACGAACAACGCAAACGCGTGGCCGAACGCAACGCCCAGGCCGATGCCAAGGATGCGCAGGATCGCTGAACCTTGGGTTACTCCCAAGCCGCCTTGGCAATATGCAACCCGTGCTGCCCCTTATAGGCAGCACGCTCCGGCTGGCTCCAGCCGTTCAACAACTCATCCTCCAACCGATAGATCTCAACCCCCAGCGGCCGGCACACCGTCAGCGGGTCCTGTGCATCCGGCCCCCACATCGGCAACGACAGATCGCCACCCGGGCAGGTCGATAGCGCACACAGCAAATCAATCTCGGCAAAAAACTCCAGGTAATCGCCCTTCTGCGCTGGGCAGGCTTTCATGAAGTACATATCGTCGTGATTGAGGCCTGTGCACTGGAAAATATTCAGTACGTCATGCACGTCGAATTCCGTCAGGCCGTGGGGCAGCACCGCGCGAGTCAGGTTTGAGTGACAGTGATGATGGAAATCCTCCCCCGTGAGCATGCGGTTCACATAGGGATCACAGCGCGTGCCGAGCAAATCGTGCAGGCGACCGCCATGCTCGTCGATGCCATAACTCGCCAGGCTGTCATCGGTGATGGTCACCAGGGGTCGCAGGAATGGCAGGTTCGACCATAGCCGGTCATGGGTGGTGACATGCGCGCCCTGCAATTGACGCGTGCGCGCCGCCCACAGACGTTCGCGTGGGTCGTTGGCGTTCCACACGTTGAAGTCACCCACCTGCGGCCCCACCGGCGTGGTGACACGAAACACATGCCCGGCCGGCACCTTCCACGCCCTCCCCGTGCGAATCGGCACCTCGAACTGCTCGATCAACGTACGCTGGTCTTTTCGTTCACGAATGCGCTCGTAAAATGCCACGTCGACCTGCAACGCCGAACCTTTGCTGACCTGATAAGCGGCCGGATAGTCTTTGTACATGATTCAGATCCTCGATCAGGGGTGGGTAAACAGGGCCAACGACAGGCGTTCCGAATCCTCCAGGTACACGCGCATCGCATCACCTGCCGCGGGTTTATCGCCTTGGACCAGTAACGCGTAGATCTCACGATCGCGCTCCAGCCAGGGCGACTGGAAGCGCTGCTCATCGGGCGCCGCGCAAAACACCAGGCGCAACTGAGCGATCACCTGGGCGAAAAACTCATCGAACAAAGGGCTGCGCATCAGCCCGACAATCTGTTGATGGAACAACAGGCTGTGGGTCGCCACCGCCCGCCAATCCTCGCGCTCGCGAGCCAGGGTCGTGGCCTCGATCGCGTTCTGCATGCGCTCGGATTGATCCCCCGTCAGCACGCCGCTCTGGACAATAGCCTGCAACTCCAAGGTGCGGCGGACGACAAACAGATCACGCACTTCCTCGCGCTCCAACCGGCGGACCATCACCCCTTTGTTACGCACATAGCGGGTCAAGCCCTCCTGCCCCAAACGATGCAACGCCTCGCGAATCGTATTGCGCGACGCGTTGTAGGCCCTGACCAGATCCGCCTCGACCAACGCCATCCCTGGCAAAAGCCGGCCACCGATAATGTCGGCCCGCAGCTCCAGGGCAATCTGGTCAGCTAAAGACAAACTGAGCGTCATCATCACCTCACGATTGTTGAACAATCCATGCGGAAGACGTAATCACGTTTCATGCCAAAGCCTATAGCGCCGAGTAGATGTGTAAAAAGAAACAACTTTCGTTAAAGTGCCGCCACGTCTCACGAGGCAACCTCATGCGTTACTCACCCGACCGTAAAGCCCAGACCCACCAACGCATCATCAAGGAAGCCTCCGCACGCTTTCGCCGCGACGGTATAAGCGCCACCGGCCTGCAGCCGCTGATGAAAGCGCTGAACCTGACCCACGGTGGGTTCTATGCGCACTTCAAATCCAAGGATGAACTGGTGGAGAAAGCTCTGCAGGCAGCCGCGGCGGAGTTGGATGCCCATTGCGAAATGCTGTTCAGCCAGGAACGGCCGCTGCAGGCATTTATTGATAGCTACCTGTCGGAATGGCACCTGACCTCACCGGATCAGGGATGCCCGCTGCCCACCATGTCTTCGGAACTGGGCCTGAGGGGCCAACCGAGTACAACCACCGACGACGTGCTTGGCGCAAGGCTCAAGCAGATTGAAACGGCGTTAGGTGATGGACGTGGCGATGCGCAAAGCCTGGTGATGATGTCGACCCTGGTGGGTGCATTGGTACTGGCCAGGAGTGTCGAGAATACGGAACTGTCCGCGCGCATCATGGAAGTGGCACGTGAGAGCCTGAAGGCGCAGATTCCAGAAAACGAAAAGGCCGGTCAGTGACCGGCCTCCTCCCCTTAGTTGATCGAGAGCCTCTCGCGGTTCTTCTCCAACAGCGCCTTGCCGATGCCCTTTACCTCCAGTAACTCATCCACCGCCGCGAACGGCCCGTTGCTTTCGCGGTAGGCAATGATCGCCTTGGCCTTGGCGGCACCGATGCCGAAGAGATCACGACGCAGGGTTTCGGCGTCGGCGGCATTCAGGTTGACCTTGGCGGCTTGCTCGACCTGCACCATCTGCGCCGCCATGGGGGTTGGGGGTTCGGGTTTGATCGACGGGGCAGCGGTGGTGGTGACGGAGAGCGTGGTGAGGAAGGCGAAGATTAGGGAGGAGAGGTAGGTGTTTTGCATTGGTGACGCTCCATGACATTGGTAAGAGAAAAGCAGCTTTCCGAAGCTGCTTTTCTAAATTAGGTGATGTTGGCAGGCCGTCAAAAAAGACTCGGTTACAAGACATGTAGAACCGCGAAGTAGACGCTCGTTCACTGGCATGCTCAGCGGCATGAATGCATCGAGCGTTGAACGATGCGAACGGCACAGTAAAGACCTTTCAGTGAAAAATGGTCTCGAGTCATGGTATGAGTTAAAATTTGTCAGGTCCCTGATGTGGGGTAAGCTATGGCGTTGGGCATGCGGCTAGGCTGAGTGAAACACAATTTTATGATTTCAAGTTTGGCTCAACCACTCTGGATAACAGCCGCAACAACTCGAGCCCCAAACGGAGACCGTTTTCACGATGGGACTAGAAAAACACAGCCAGTATGCAAAAGACGCTATCACGATGCTGTGGTGCCCGTCGCTATTAACAACCTGAAATACTTGAGATAGACATCATTATTCAGGCGAACATCCATTGGCAAAGTCAATACTCAAAGTTTCGAAAACAATTATGGAAGAACAAATGATTAAGAAAGCACTCATTACCGGTGTTACAGGACAAGATGGCGCTTATCTTGCAGAATTCTTACTGAATAAAGGTTACGAAGTTCACGGTATTAAACGCCGTAGCTCACTATTCAACACCGCTCGAATCGACCATCTTTTTCATGATGTTCACGACAAAGGGTTACCTTTTTTCCTCCATCACGGAGACATGACCGACTCATCAAGCCTGACCCACATAATTCAGAAAGTTCAACCGGATGAGATCTACAACCTTGCAGCGCAAAGTCATGTGGCGGTCTCGTTTGAAGAACCTGAATATACCGCAAACTCAGACGCACTCGGCTCCCTGCGTATCCTAGAAGCAATTCGGATTCTTGGCCTCGAGAAAAAAACCCGGTTCTACCAAGCGTCAACCTCAGAGCTTTATGGCTTGGTTCAAGAAACACCACAGAAAGAAACTACGCCTTTTTACCCACGTAGCCCTTATGCAGTCGCGAAGCTGTATGCCTATTGGATCACCGTCAATTATCGCGAAGCTTATGGCATTTACGCTTGCAATGGTATTTTGTTCAATCATGAAAGCCCGATTCGCGGTGAGACTTTTGTAACACGTAAAATTACCCGTGCTCTCTCCCGCATCAAACTTGGCCTGCAAGAATGTCTCTATCTAGGCAATATGGATTCGCTTAGAGACTGGGGCCACGCCAAAGACTACATCGAAATGCAGTGGTTGATGCTTCAACAGGAAAAACCCGAAGACTTCGTCATCGCAACGGGCGTCCAATACAGCGTACGTGATTTTGTAAACGCTGCCGCTAAAGAGCTGGGTATAGCCATCACTTGGAAAGGTGAAGGCGAGGATGAAAAAGGCTATGACGATGCTGGCAAATGCATCGTTGCAGTTGATCCACGGTACTTCCGTCCTACCGAAGTTGAAACGCTGTTGGGTGATGCGTCTAAAGCGAAGGAGAAGCTTGGCTGGAGCCCAAAGATCACGTTTGCTGAACTCGTCAATGAAATGGTACATGAAGACCTGAAAAGTGCCCAACGAGATGAGCTGATCAAACAGCACGGATACCCTACATTCAGCTATAATGAATAACTGTATTTGGCAATCTATTAGATGAATAAGATACGAATATTGTTGACCGGTGGCAGCGGCATGGTGGGACGAAATCTCCTCGAGCACTCCTGCATTGACAATTTTGAAGTGCTCGCTCCGGCAAGTAGCGAGTTAAACCTACTTGATTTCAATGCAGTTCAGGAATATCTCGAGCGATATGAGCCAAACTTGATAATCCATGCAGCGGGTAAAGTTGGTGGTATTCAAGCCAATATCAGAGAGCCTGTAAGGTTTCTTCTGGACAACCTTGATATGGGTCGTAATATCGTATGGGCAGCTCGCACGGCTGGCGTAAAACGCCTAATCAACCTGGGTAGTTCCTGCATGTACCCACGCAACCATTCTGAGCCTCTTAGCGAAGATATGGTGTTGAAAGGCGAGCTGGAGCCAACCAATGAGGGATACGCGCTAGCTAAAGTAACTACAGCTCGCCTATGTGAATATATCGCGCGCGAGAATGCTAACTTTCAATACAAGACCTTAATCCCATGTAATATTTTCGGCCGCTTTGACAAATTCGAGCCTTCACACTCACATCTACTGCCTGCGATCATCCATAAGATTCACATAGCAAAGATGAATAATGATCCAACCGTGGAAATATGGGGCGACGGCACCGCTAGGCGTGAGTTTATGTATGGTGGAGATCTGGCTGACGCTATCATGCAGGCAACAAGCAAATTTGACTCGCTCCCCTTAAATATGAACATAGGCCTAGGACACGACCACTCAATTAACGAGTATTATCACGCCGCTGCCGCAGTGATGGACTACAAAGGCCAATTCATGCATGACACTACTAAACCCGTTGGAATGGCTCGCAAACTAGTGAGTATTGAACGCCAGTCGCTGTGGGGCTGGAAGCCGCGCCATACCCTGCAAGAGGGCATTGAAAAGACCTACAGCTATTATCTGGAGCATCAACAATGAGCATTAAATTTCCTCTAGCTGCTTCTTCCTGGGAAAAAGAAGAACTCGACGCAATGCAACGTGTCATTGCCACCGGTATGTTCACAATGGGCGAAAACGTAAAAGCATTTGAAAAAGATTTTGCGCAGTTCGTAGGCAGTAAGCATTGTGTAATGGTCAACTCCGGATCCTCCGCAAACCTGCTGATCGTCGCCGCCCTTTTTTATACTAAAAACGCTGATTTGAAACTGCAACGCGGTGATGAAATCATCGTGCCTGCCGTATCATGGAGCACTACCTATTACCCGCTTTATCAATACGGCTTGAAAATCAAGTTCGTTGATATTGATCTTCACACCTTAAATTATGATCTTGAACAGCTGGCCCTTGCGGTAACTGATAAGACTCGAGCCATTATGGCCGTAAACCTTCTCGGCAACCCAAACGACTTCGAACGCATTCAGGAGATCATCGGTGACCGCAAGATTGTTCTGATTGAAGACAACTGTGAGTCTATGGGAGCAACTTACAACGGCAAACAAGCTGGCACCTTCGGCGTCATGGGTAGTTTCAGCTCCTTTTTCAGCCATCACATTTCGACGATGGAAGGAGGCTTGATAGTCACCGACGACGAAGAGCTGTATCAAATTTTACTCTCCCTACGGGCCCATGGCTGGACTCGAAATCTGCCCAAGCAAAACCTTATATGTAGCGAAAAAAGTGATGATCCATTCGAGGAGTCATTTCGTTTCGTTTTGCCTGGCTACAATGTCCGACCACTGGAGCTCGAGGGCGCGCTAGGCGTAGAGCAGGTCAAGCGTCTTCCAACACTCATTCAGGAGCGGCGCAAAAACGGCGCTCTACTACAAGCAGCCATGGCAGCTCACCCGGAAATCATTATTCAAGAAGAGATTGGCGAATCCAGTTGGTTTGGTTTCAGCTTAGTAATACGTCCAGGAAGCAAGTTGACGCGCAAGACTCTTGTAGAAAAGCTGAACGAACTTGGATTTGAATGCCGCCCTATCGTGGCCGGAAACTTCGCTAAAAACGAGGTGGTAAAGTATTTTGATTCTGAGGTTCATGGTGAACTGAAGAACGCCGAACATATCGATAAATTTGGCCTGTTTGTTGGCAATCACCACTATTCGATCTCGGAGGCATTCTCACTGCTTAACAGCATCCGAGCCTGACTCAATTTTAAAGCACCATAACACGCCAGGAAAGGTGCAGGATTTTACAGCCACGACAATCATAATTGTCGTCTGTAAACTTTCCCGCACCGGTCGCTGAAAACCGCTCGAAAATCAAACGCTTCATCGCCCGCAATTTCGGAATTTCACCTAACATCGAAGATGCTTTATAGAATCAAGAAAATAAAGATCCGCCTTGGGTAACTTAAAATTTCCGAGACCTGCAAAGTTCTCATACATTTTACTTTTCATGCTCAAGCGATGCCCCAACCAAAACTCAATCTCATAGCCACACAGGCAGCTAAATTTCAAGGTTCGAATCGACGCTGCTGATAAATCCAATCAACGATTTCCCCATCTGGTGCATAACCGCTGACTGTTTCACGTAGTAGCTGCCGAACACGGGCATAGTCATCTTTATCCACCGCCACAAGCAAATCAGCGAGTTTAACCTTAAGGGCCTCCCAAGATAAATAATCTTCATTGGCTCTCATAATCATCGGGTGCTGCGTTGCGACGACGTTGTCACCAATGAGCAACTCTTCGTAGAGTTTTTCTCCAGGTCGCAAACCAGAGAATTCAATTGAAATATCTCCATGAGGTTTTTTCTCTGAGCGAACGCTCAAACCAGAAAGATGAATCATCTTCTCGGCTAGTTCGATAATCTTTACTGGCTCTCCCATATCCAAAACAAAAACATCCCCGCCTTGCCCCAAGGAGCCTGCCTGGATCACCAATTGGGCGGCTTCGGGAATCGTCATAAAATAACGAGTGATTTTCGGGTGGGTGACAGTGAGCGGGCCACCCGATTTGATTTGTTTGTAAAATAACGGGATAACTGAACCAGAAGAACCAAGAACGTTTCCAAAGCGAACCATAGTAAAACGCGTCTTATTGACCCGTGAAATGTTGGACATTTCCCCGAACAACACAGGAGCCAACTCCTGACTAAGAGCTTGCAGCGTCAACTCAGCTAGGCGTTTTGTGCTACCCATGACGTTGGTAGGGCGGACGGCTTTGTCAGTAGAGATCAGTACAAAATTCGCGACGCCCACCTGCAATGCTGCCTGGGCAGTGTTGAGTGTCCCAATTACATTATTTAATACGCCCTCTGCGATATTGTGCTCAACCATAGGCACGTGCTTATAGGCAGCAGCATGATAGACTGTGTCAACGCGCCAGGTCCTCATAACGTCCACTAGTTTTTTCTCATTACGCACAGAGCCCAAAATTGGAAGCAATTTGACAGGCAAAGACTCCCTGGTAATTCGCAACTCCAATTCGGACAAAATGCTATATAAGTTAAACTCACTGTGCTCGAATAATAACAATGTTGTTGGGTGTAAATTCAGTATCTGTCGACAGAGTTCAGAGCCAATTGAGCCTCCTGCCCCTGTAACCAATACACAATGCCCCTTGATACAGCGCTCCAGCAAGTCGCTTTGAGCCGGCACTGCGTCCCGTCCAAGTAGATCCGCTATATCAACTTCCTGGATGTCATCTACTTTTACACGCCCACTGGCGAGATCCATAAATCCTGGAACACTTCGAACATGTAAAGGGAAACCTTCGAGAAAACCCAGAATTTCCCGTCGGCGACCGCGATTGGAGGAAGGAATGGCGAGTAAAATTTCCTGAGCGCCTGTTGCATCAATCATGCGCTGAATATGTTTGGGCTTATAAACCTGCAATCCAGAAATTACTCGGTCGGAAATACTGGTGTCGTCATCAATGAAAGCGACAGGACGCATGACACGCCCCATGCGCAATGCCGCAACCAATTGGTTACCAGCGGCGCCCGCACCGTAAACAGCAACCCTGGGCAGACCATCCTCACGGCTGGTGAAGGGCATATGCTGCGCTGCAGCAAACCAATCCCCAAGAAAATACTGGCGCATTGCCATTCGCAGCCCGCCGACCAGGATCAAGCTGAGCCACCAGTAGTTAAAAACGATAGATCTAGGAATCACATTCTGGTGGTTACTATACCAATAGACAACAACACCCAGAATTAACGACGATAAACTGACAGCCTTGATAATGGCAATAAGTGCGTCGTTACCAAAATAGCGCATAACAGCGCGGTACATTCCAAAGCGTATAAAAAGCGGGATCGCTACGATAGGTGCGCTCAAAAACAACCAAAAGTGCGTAGTAAAGGGATTGATCAACTCATCCAGACCCAATCGCACCAAAAAAGCCATCCATAGCGCGACCCAGACCAGCAAAATATCAGCTACAACTTGGAGGATGCGCTTTTGCCTACGTGGTAGGCTCAGCAATAACTCTCTGACTTTTTCCATAATTTTCAATACCTTATGAGCCCCCTGAATCTAATGCAACAAGCCATTGATTCCTTTGAACCAGCATCTCGACGGTCACTCGAGAAATGATAAATCTCGCTCAAGACGTCTAACCATCTATTTTACCAGCACCATACTTATAAGCTAAGACTACCAACGGCAGATAAGCAATAACGACTCCCAATAGACCATTTAGTCCAAAGACAGCTATACAAATAGCTATTGGGAACAGCCATAATATATTGATAGCGGCAACAATCCCGGTCACCGACAAGTGATTACCGGCTTTACGTGCCGCATGCTGGTAAGCATGACTCCGATGAGCCTCATACACCCTATGCCCTTGTAACAAGCGAGAAAATAAAGTGAACGTTGCATCAACTACAAATACACCTAAAAGAACCAACCATACCCACAGAAAAACCGGGCTTTTCCAAGCAGCGTAAAGCGAGAAAACTCCCATCACCGCCCCCAAAAATCCGCTGCCTGCATCGCCCATAAAAATACGTGCTGGCGGGAAATTCCAGACAAGAAATCCACTGACGGCCATTGCCAAGAGCAAAGGCGGCCCAATTAAACCTGCAAAGCCGGTTAACCAGTAAATAATACAAACCCCAACACAAGTACATATAGCCTCTACGCTTGCGAGTCCATCTATACCATCCATAAAGTTATATAGATTCAACAACCATACAAGGTAGAAGGCAGACACAATTACGCCGAACCATTGCAGATCAATCACGCCCCCCCAAAACTCAATTGGGGGAAGGCCTCCCAGCCAGTACAATGCCCATACGGCACACAGAAAGTGACCAAGCAGCCGCCAGCGGGCCGCAATATGACCATGATCATCAAGAAATCCTAGGGCTGCGACGCCTAAACCTGTTCCGAGCACGGACCAGATCGCGGGCCATTCCAAATCCCCTATTACACCGAAGATAGGCACGAACAGCAAAAAAACCAGCACTATCGAGACTCCACCGCCTCTAGGTGTAGGAACCGAGTGCGAACTGCGTGAGTTAGGAACGTCGATGAGGCTTCGACTAAGGGCGTAACGGCGAAGGCCACCAGTCAACAACGCGGACGAAACGACAGCAAGAGGAAATAAAAGCCATACACTCATATAAAAGTCACGCCCTTAAAGCTACAGAAAGTTAATTTCATGGCCTTAGCGCCCGAAATGCGCGACCACATTCTTGCAGAGCAAACCCGGGGAGCAGCGGCGGGACCCAGTCGAGCAGAGAGTTGGCTTTGCATGAGTCAATAACCAGAGACTCACATAACTGTGTATACATACCCGGCCTGCCAAGCATATTTGCCCCCCATCGCATCAACACCGGCGGACAAGGAAGCAAACGAGTTTTCACGCCCATTCCAATAGCTAGGTGCGAAATTATCTCTGCCGTTGACAGTGCAATGCCGTCAGAAATGAGAAATAGCTGATTCGCAGCACCCGGGTGAGTGATGCATTGGCGCAAAAAGTGCGCCAGATTCTCTAGGGAGATCATACTTCTTGAGTTTTTCACCGAAGCAAAAGGCAAAGGCAAACCGTATGATACCAATTTAAGCAGTCGCCCGAAGTTCCCAGGAGCCTGGGCACCATAGACGAGTGGAGGCCGAACAATCACCCACTCCATCGTAGAGCCTTGAGCTGTTTGACGTAGTGCCTGCTCGGCCTCCAACTTGGAAACGGCATAGTCTGCATGAGGTGTGGGGATAGATTCCTCCTCAAATGGTTTATCGATGGTGCGAGCACCATTGACCCCAATCGAGCTAATGAGGATAAAGCGCTTCACCCCGGCATCACGCGCTTGTCTGGCAAGCGCCGTGGTTCCTTCAAGATTTACGGCCCTAAACTTTGCAAGTGCGTCCGCAGCCGCCTCACCTATGACATGCGCCCGACCGGCCAAATGGACAACTACATCCACCCCCTCAAGCGCACGTGTCCAATCAACCCCTTCGCTGATGTCTCCCATGACAACAACATCAACGTGCGGCTCGCTGTAGCTCTGAGAGTTACGCAGCGCGGCCACTATATCAATCCCGTCAGAATCTGCGCACGCACGAATTAAACCGCGCCCAACGAATCCAGTGGCTCCCGTTACCAGAACACGCATATCACACCTTGGTCACGTCTGAATAAACGTTGATTGTTCGCTGAAGCATCAACTCAAAAGTGAAATCATTAAAAAATCTCGATTTAGCCACGATGCCCATCCTCGCACGCAAATCTCGCGAACCGATTAAAGTGCTCAATGCGGATACCAGGCCATCATGATCATGCTTGTCCACCAATATTCCGGTTTCATGCTGCGTAACAGCCTCAGGAACGCCACCTACGCGCGACGCGATTACCGGCAAACCAGAACGCATCGCTTCTAATACAGTTAATGGCAGCCCTTCCCAATTTGAAATAAGGCAAAAAACATCAGATTTAGACAACCGTTCAGAGACATCAGAACAAGCTCCTGGGAAGAAAATTTTATCCTCCAAACCCAGTTCAGTTACGAGGCGTTTAACCTGCGGCATAGTCGGGCCGTCCCCCACGAAATCCATAGTCCAATCACTGCGAGCCAATGACGCCAAGGCACGGACTAAAAATACATGGTCTTTGGGTATATCAAATCTAGCGACCATTATGAGCCGCGTTACATCGCACTCTCTCACGACGGAAGATTTTTCCTTTAACGAAGGCATTCCATTATGAATCGTGACAATTAGATCTGCATCGCCCACGCCTGACCTTAGCGCCAAAGAACGATCATAGTCAGAGACGGTAATAATTTTACTGGCGAGGTTCGCAACCGCACGCTCAATACAACGATACAAAATGCGCCGGGACCTTGATACACCTTCGGTAAAAGCCCAACCATGGGCTGTAAAAACACATGGAATGGACAGTGCTTTTGCAACCAAACGCCCTATTATTCCGGCCTTTGAAGAATGCGCGTGAATAAGGTTTGGCTTCCATTCCAACACAATACGCCTTAGCTCCAAATAAAAGCGAAAATCGCTGATTACATTCAAAGGTCGAACCAGATGTGTCGCGCTAATGCATGCAAGCCCTCGCTCTCTGGCCCGATCGACAAAAACCCCGAAGCCGCCGACAACGATGACTACGTCATGTCCTGCAGCTTGGGCGCCGGCGGCGAGATCAAGAAGGTGGACACTCGCCCCACCAATGACATCGGAACGGGTAATAACATACAAAACTCTCAATTTTCTTCCTCCCCACCATAACCATAGGGATTCAGAGTTTGCCAACGCCAGGAATCTGCAACCATTGCATTCAAATCCAACGATGCGACCCAACCCAGGTCTCTTTTTGCTTTGGACGGATCGGACCAGCACTCGGCTAAATCACCAGGACGACGCGTAAGGTATTGAAAGGGTATATCTACTTGGCTAACTGTAGAGAAAGCGTTGATTACCTCCAGAACCGAATAGCCACTCCCCGTACCCAAATTCCACAAGAAGCAGCCGCTATGCGTATCAAGATAACTCAAGGCAGCCAAATGTCCCTTGGCCAGATCCACGACATGGATATAGTCTCTAATACCGGTGCCATCGGGCGTCGGATAATCATTGCCAAAAATAAACACGGAGGGACGTAGACCAACAGCAACCTGGCTAATGTAAGGAAACAAGTTGTTAGGTGTACCCTTGGGATGCTCTCCTATCAATCCGCTTGCGTGAGCACCTACAGGATTAAAATAACGCAGAATGGCGATAGACCATTGTGCGTCGGAATGAGCCAAATCGAACAACATCTGCTCGACCATCAACTTAGAGCGCCCATAAGGGTTGATGGGCAAAGCGCTGCGAGAGTCTTCCCGAAGCGGCATTTCACGAGAATCGCCATATACGGTCGCAGAAGAGCTGAATACCAACTTATAAACATTCATACTGGCCATGATCTGACAGAGCACAATCGAACCAAGCACGTTATTAGTATAATACTTCAGAGGCTGTTCAACACTTTCGCCTACCGCTTTAGCGCCTGCAAAATGAATCACAAAATCAATCGAGTAGTTGCTAAATAGTTTAGTGAGTAACTCGGCATCGCAGACACTCCCCTCAAAGAAGATAGGGCTAACACCGGTAATATCTTTGATTCTAACCAGCACTTCACTAGAACTATTACTTAGATCATCAAGGACAACCACTTGGTAGCCCACTTGAAGACACTCTACAAGTGTATGAGAACCAATATAACCGGCCCCTCCAGTAACTAAAACCGTTTTCAAGACACCACCTCACACCCGAACTATTTTTTTGACTTTAAAAAAACTTTAAACACCGACAAAAACACATTGAGCAGCCTACTGAGACTAGGCTCGATCAAAAACTCTCTCAAAAAATATGAAGCAACTTCTGCGTAGGCCTGACGGCTGCCTTTTGATTGAAAATCGGAAACCCTATAATCAATCATTGGAAATGACGTAAATACACACTTTACATCAATACGCTTCGCCAAGCGTATCCAAAGATCATAATCCTCACTCTGAAAACCACCCAAGTACCCTCCGACAGATAAAATCAGGTCCCTCCTGATTACCATCGCCGGATGGACAAAAGGGTTAGAGTAAGAAACTTTAGAACGCCAATTGTGCTCTTCCAACACGCGAGCGCCGATGACTCTACCAGCAGCATCAATTATTCGGCAAGATCCAGCAACAATATCTGTAGCAGGATCCTTTAGAATAAGCTTATAAGACTCCTCAAGCCTATCCACATGGCAGATATCGTCACTATCAAATCTAACTATATACTTACCCTTCGCACTATTGACACCAAAGTTCAAATTAAAGGATAACTGACCTATTTCTGTACGAAGCAATAAAATTCTCGAATCTTTTATCTCGACAACAGAATCATATAATTCATCCGAACACCGATTCAAGACGATAATAAACTCAAAAGAACTGAAACTTTGCGCCAAAACACTTTCAATCGCCTGATGAATATACCCATCATCGCGATTACAACACATTACAACACTGAAAAAAGGCTGCTGAGCATCGTCAAACTCCGCCATTTCAACACCGCCCGTAACTATCTGAAAACCTGACAATATCATCCTCTCCGAGGTAGGACCCCGACTGCACTTCAATAAGTTCAAGTGGTATGACCCCCGGATTTTCCAGCGCGTGGACTCCACCTATCGGGATATAGGTAGATTGATTTTCAGTCACGAGGTAAGTCTTTTCTCCATTTGTAACTTTTGCAGTACCACTGACGACGATCCAATGTTCAGCACGGTGGTGGTGCATTTGTACTGATAACTTGTGCCCTGGCTTAACCGTTATTCTTTTTACCTGGTACCGCAGACCACTATCGATAGCATCATAGACTCCCCAAGGGATGGTCTGAAGTAGCCATGTATTTCCCCGGCATACCACCTAGCGCAACTTTTAAACTCGCCAAATGATCAAAAAACAATCAATTCGACGAGTATTTCTTACGTTTTCGCCACCCGGACCCCACTCCGGTGGCCATTTCCCGCATTACAGGCGCACCTCTCCTGCATTCGTCAGTAAATGTCGGCGCGCCATCCACAGGTTCGACAGAGCGAACAGTGTCACCAGTTGCGCCGTGTTTTTGGCCAAGCCGCGAAAGCGCACCTTGGTGTAACCGAACTGGCGCTTGATTACCCGGAACGGATGCTCGACCTTGGCGCGCACCTGAGCCTTGGCCTTTTCAATCTTGCGCTTGGCTTTGTACAGCACGCTGCGCTTATCGAGTTTTTTGTAGGTGCTGCGGCGTGCCGCCACCTGCCAGATAACTTCACGTCCTTCATGCTCGGGCCGCTTTTCGACACCGGTGTAGCCTGCATCGGCGCAGACCACGTTTTCGTCGCCATGCAGCAATTTGTCCACCTGGGTGACATCCGCCACATTGGCCGCCGTGCCCACTACGCTGTGCACCAGACCCGATTCGTCATCGGCGCCGATGTGGGCCTTCATGCCAAAATAATACTGGTTTCCCTTCTTGGTCTGGTGCATTTCCGGGTCGCGCTTGCCGTCCTTGTTCTTGGTCGAACTGGGCGCATTGATCAGCGTTGCATCGACGATGGTGCCCTGGCGCAGCGACAGGCCGCGGTCGCCCAGATAGCCATTGATGACAGCGAGGATGCCGGCCGCCAGCTCGTGTTTCTCCAGCAAGCGGCGGAAGTTGAGAATGGTGGTTTCGTCGGGGATGCGCTCCAGGTTCAGCCCGGCAAACTGGCGCAGGATCGTGGTTTCGTACAGCGCTTCCTCCATCGCTGGATCGCTGTAGCCGAACCAGTTCTGCAGCAGATGCACACGCAGCATCGCCATCAACGGGTAGGCCGGACGGCCACCTTCACCTTTCGGATAATGTGGCTCGATCAAAGCAATCAAGCCCTTCCACGGCACCACCCGATCCATCTCGATCAGGAACAACTCCTTGCGGGTTTGCTTGCGCTTGCCAGCGTACTCGGCGTCGGCGAAGGTCATCTGCTTCATCGGGAAACTCGGTGGGTGGGGTCGCGGTATTTTGCCAAATCAGAAAGTCTTTTTCAGAGTTTCCCAAGGTCTGTAGACCTCGCGATGAGACATATGCTCTTTCCTTCCGTCCGCCTTCAATTTTTCAACTATTTCTTTTACATCCTGAACATGATCTTTATGAGCTACAAGTACCGCATCTTTGGTTTCGACAACGATAAGATCATTAATACCAACCGTTGAAACCAAGCGGCTTTCCGAATAAACATAACTGTTAGAAGTGCCTACCGAGATCACATCGCCTGTCAGTAAATTGCCATCTTCGGAATGAGTACCAGCCTCCCACAGGGCCGCCCACGAGCCGATATCGCTCCAGTTTGCATCCAGTGGAACCATGACAGCTTGCTGAGTTTTCTCCATCACTGCATAATCAATCGAATTATCAGGGCATTGCGAGAACGCTTCGCGGTCGATCCGAGTAAAATGCATGTCACGCTGCCCCTTCGCCAGTGCCTCACGACACCAGAAAAGAATGTCGGGCTCGAAGGCCTGCAACTCCTCCAAATAACGGCTTGCCCTGAACATAAACATGCCGCTGTTCCAATAATAACCGCCGTCAGAAAGGTAGACCTGCGCAGTTTCGGTGTTGGGCTTCTCAACAAAACGAGTAACTTCAAACCCTCCATTTCCAACTGAAGGTCCCTGCCGCAAATAGCCATAGCCGGTTTCAGGCCTTGTGGGCGTGATACCGAAGGAAACCAGTTTACCCGCCTCAGCCAATACCATCGCAGTCCGTATCCCATCATGGAAGGCTTCAATATTTTGGATGAGGTGATCAGCAGCCAATACCAACATCAGGGGGTCAGCGCCTTCGGCCGTCACCTGAAGCGCCGCCAGAGCAATCGCTGGAGCCGTATTACGGCCCATTGGCTCAAGCAGGATATTAACATCCTGGAGCCCAAGCAGACGTAATTGCTCTGCCGCCAAAAAACGATGCTCTTCGTTGCAAATCAATTGCGGCGATGCGTGGGTCAGGCCAGCCAAGCGCTTGATCGTGGCTTGCAGCATCGAAAATTGGCTATCTACCAGTGGAAGAAACTGTTTTGGGTGAAGCTGACGAGACAAAGGCCACAAGCGAGTGCCCGAACCACCCGCCATAATAATTGGAACAAACATTGATATCGTCCTTTGATTACCTTCGAGGGGGCTTATGACGTCGCATACGAAACCGAGCAGCGTGGTGAGATGGGATCTACAGTGAGCATGCCAAATGTCGCTGATCAGCAAAAATTTATGAAACCTGTGAATGGATGCAGACACGACGTAACTGACCCATTATGCGAGTATGGTGGTGGTTTTCAAGCAAGAGTTACGACCCTTCGTGTTGACGAGCAGACAATGATCCACGTGTAACCTGAGCACGCCACCTCAATCATCGAAAACGCGTCAATTCTGCCCCCAGAGCATCAGCGCTTAACTCGGCAGTCAAAGAAAATGAGTTCACTCTAGCGAAGAAGTTCGACTCAATCGCCCGAATGGCACTCAACGTCGCAAAGGCCCCCCCACAAATAAACAGCTGGGCAGTCTTGACCACAAGAAAACACCGTCCATCCTCTCTATCAACTAGGTGTCAAAATTACTGGGTACTACTCACTCAAAATATAATTCCACCCAATTAGCTGATTACTTTCTTCCGACTGAAATGGAAGTTTTACGCGAGGCATATAAACCATCGGATTACTGTTGAAACTTAGAAACGCAGCCCACCAGGCGAAAGTGCTGGTGCCTATTATATAATCCTTGCAACAAATCAAGCTCAAAAAATCGGCAATCGCAGGCTTGACATCAGTCCCAAGCAAGCCACAAACCTCAAAGTCCTGTCCCTTGAAGACTGCCTCGCACCAATCTTTATCATCCGTAAATATAACGAAGTGACGGCCTTTGAACCTTTCAATCGCCTTGAAATAATAGTCTTCATCCATCACCTTATGATGCGGATCTGTTGATAACAGAAAATCGCCTCGACGAACATGAACGCCAACACTGGTGGAATAGAGCTCTTTCCCCTCAGCGAGCAACGTAACATGCTTCTTAAGTATCAGCGAGCGAAGCTCTTCTCGAAAATACAAAGCACTTTGAACATACTGAAAATATCCAAAATGAAACTTAGAATTTATCGCATTGCATGCCTGATCAAAACTTGTATCCGCATCGTAATCATAAAGCAGGTGACCACCCAACTGACGTATATGCGCCTTTCTGAAAATCAACCGGACAATTTTTGCAACGATACCGTTTTCAAAAAAAATGCAGCTCTCCGACGACTGACTATGATCAAAGTCAATCAAATCTGATAGCCGTATACCACCATGAATACCTTTGCCGAGAAGCATCTCGCTGTTACACGATACCGTGTCAGCTGAAACAGATTCGATATACTTAGCCCACGCCAACTGGAACAGCTGATTACCCAAACCACCCTGAAGCAAAACGGTCATATGCATATTCACCTAGGTACTCCGCGATATCTTTTAACGTACGCCAAGACGATTGCCATGACCACCAGCACTATTGCAACCTGTAGGAATTTTAGTAAAAACTCATACATATTTGAGCGAGAGAAATATACAAGATTCGGCAAAACTGACAGAACTACAAGAATCCCCCCCCCGTGTTTCTCTGATGCCATATTGCTTTCTTTATACATTGCGACCACTCCGTCCAACGTGCGAACCAAGCACCCAAAGAGGAGACACCAAAACAGATAGAACAACCATCCTCGATAATAAGCTTCAGCAAAAAAGCTTGTAGAAAAACCGCCACTAACGAAATTTATACGACGAGCCTGATCAACACATACACCAAACGACTGATTTGTAGAGTTCAAACAGTCATTCACCGCACCATCGAAATTTACAGCCCCGTACAAAACCTCGAACGATGCGCCTTGTCCATGCAATGTTTGAGATATCTTAGCCATCACACCATTTGCGACTTGAAAGCCCAATCGATATTCAAGCAATATATTTGCAAAAAATAGTGATCCTACGCCTAATACCAATAGAAAAAAATAATTTATTCGTCGTTCCAGACCATAAACAAATAC
Organism: Pseudomonas gorinensis; assembly: GCF_042015035.1. Lineage (NCBI taxonomy): Bacteria > Pseudomonadati > Pseudomonadota > Gammaproteobacteria > Pseudomonadales > Pseudomonadaceae > Pseudomonas > Pseudomonas gorinensis. The sequence goes on along the minus strand of NZ_CP167125.1, from coordinate 2,176,592 downwards.
GAACAAAAACAAATATGCAAAAAAGTAGCCTCGAAGACCGATCATTAAAAATCCGAGAGCAAAAAAAACCCACACAAATGAAATAATCAATAACCGATTAGGATGTCGCCCAAAAACCCCCCATAACAACAAAATATTTTTCGCAATAAAAAATGTAATAATATGAGCATGAAACTCAGGATTTTCCAATGCAGCAAAATAATCACCCACCATATACTTTTGAGCAACGGCAAATGATTTGGCTAAAAAGAATATCCCGCTGCATAGCGCAAGAAATATGAAAGCACCATTGGCTAGGCGAGGCAACTTATAAACTGGAATTCTTATCAGACCTTTTGCCAGCCTAAAACTTAATCTCCGACTAAAAAGGTATCCAGAAGCTATAAATATAAATCCCAACGCCAGAATAACGATAGATTTACGGACTGAGCTTTCGCCCAACACTATTCCAGCCTCAACCACATCCTTGTCAAAAAACAATGTCAAAAATGGACGAGCCCACATGAAAAAAAATATCGAAATTGACACAAGCGAGGCGATACTCAACGCGCCCTTATAGTTACCCTGAAAGCAAAACAAAACTAAAAGCGCTGTCACAGACACCAAAAATACATTAAATATTAAATCACCAATATAACTATTCACGTCATCTGAAGCTAGAAACACGAAGACAGCCAAGATAAAGTTAAGCAACAAAAACAAGCCAAATAAAAGCTCACGTCGATTAACAATTATCATAAAGACCGCCTCTGAAGTGCCTTAGCGACTGCTTTTAACTTATTCAGCAAAAACAGCTCAAAAGACCTCACATACATTATGCGTGAGGGGGAACTTTTCTCCGCCAAATCAAAAATTTTCTTAAAAACCAGTTCAGCATCAAAGAGTTTAGAGTATTCGTACGCCGCGCATGAAATACCATAGGCATCGTCGACAAATTGTTCGACCAGAACTTCCATAGAACTTGATTGCTGTACTGGCTTTACACCGGCATAGCTTAACTCACCTAATGAATAACCTTTAGACTCAGACACCCATCTATATGGAGGAACCTGACTGTCATTTCTGCGCGCTCTGGGAGGAACGACTATGGTAGGAATTTTATTTTTGGCCGCCTCCAACGATGAGGTTCCCATAGCGAACATCAGGTCGATGTTCTCACGGATAAACCCGCTAAGCTCGTCTTTATCAACCGAGGGAATAAGCTGGTATTCCATACTTAAATCAGAAAACGTAAGTGCCTTCAGAGCATCAATAGCATCACCACTGCCGACCACATAGAAAACAATCTTACTATACCGTTTTAGCGATTTTTCTCGAAGAGAGCGAATATCAAGTATAACTCGCTCTAAGGCATGAAATTTAAAGTCCATGTCGACACGACCAACCCAGCCAAGTCGAAGCACGCTCATTGGAGCACTGTATTCAAAATGCATGACGGGGCTCTTATCTATGACGATCGGGCAAATGATATCTTGTATATTTCTTTGAATAGCCAAGTCGCCAAGATCAGCAAATGCCCCAACCTCATCGGTAAATACTACTGATTTACACTTAAGGAATGTAGCCAGCGCACGCTGGGCCCTTCTTTTCAAAGCCTCGATCACTCTGACTTTGAGGCCTTTCGAGCCAATATTCTGGGAGTATTCTTCATCAGAAATGGATATGTACGATCCGCGAAATGCTGCATAGCCCATACACCAGATGCAGACATGTTTAAATTTTACAGACGTTACTGAAAAAAACCAAAGCCGACTGATCTCGGAGGTTGGAAGAAAGACAATATCGTATTCCCTCAATCTCGCTGTCTCAGCAGGCGTGACAACGTCAACATCGTAATGATTCAATTTCAACCAGTTACTGAGACGTGCGAGAAGGAAATCCGTCCCGCCGAAACGTCCTTGAGTTAAAATCAATACTGTCCTTTTTGCCGCCATGTATTACTCCGACTTCACTCACAAAACTTTCAACTAGACTAACAGCTAATCTTATTGTCCATAAAAGCTTGCTGATCCAGCAGATTACGCCAAACAAAAAAAGCCATGACCAACCAGTAAAGCAAATAATTCACAGCATGTGCTATTGCGACCCCCTGAAAACCGAATATTTTGGTAAACGCCCAAGTGAAGACCACAAAACCAGCTGCAAAAATCACCTCTGAAATGATAAAGAGTTTCACCATAGCCTTACCTAGCATAAGATAAGCCAATATCCACCCACCTATCTTTAAAGTATCACCGAGCATTTGCCAGGCGAACAACTCGCGCATGGGTAGAAAATCCCTGGTAAACAAAGTAATAATTATAAAATCTTTCAGCAGGTAAATAATCAACGCGCTAACAGCAGCGATCGGCAAAATAATACGATAGCCTTGCATTATTTCGACTTTGATTTCGTCCACGCGCTTAAGCTCGGATAGTCTGGGGAGGTAATATACACTCAACGTTGTTGTCACGAGCATCAAATAGGCCGCACTCAAACGCCACATCGCCTCCCAATAACCGGCCGCCTGCAAACCGAACGTATTGCCGAGGTATTCGCGTACGACCATATGACTTACTGGAACGCAAGCAGCCGAAGCTAATGCCATCAACGCATACTTACTCAAATTTAAAGCAATAGATACATCAAAACCCGAAAAGAAATATGCAAACTTAAACCAAGTTGACCGACAACACAGCACAAGCGTTACTATAAATGCGAATGACTGATAAACCGCAAGAGCGACTAAGGCACCATACAGCCCAGAGTTAATAGCCATAAACGAGGTGATAACGAGGGAAAAAACACTTCCCGCTATATTAGCAAGCACATATCGAGCTATTTCTTTTTTTCCGTTCAAAACAGCCAGCAGAAGTGTATTAAATGAGAAAAATACCAGCGAGGCAGCAAAACATATGAATACACCTCCATACTCTTGGCTGTTCAAAAACCATCTCGCCAACGTTTCATTGCACGTTACAATTATAAGTGCGCCCAATAAGGATCCGGCAATAGCTAATGTACCGGCGGTCCCCCACACCTTGCGCTGTGCTATCTCGTCATCGATGTACTCAGCGGTATACTTAGTGACTCCAGTATTAATAGCGCCACTTGCAAAGGTCGTAATCATTTGTATAGCGTTCTGAAACTGCCCAAGCGCGGCATATCCATTAGGCCCAACGTAGATAGCAAGAACCTTATTGATCCCCAAGAGCGTCAAAATTTTTATTGTGACAGCAATGCTATTCAACAACCCCGTCTTTATCAGTGTCATTAGCAGCTGCCGATACTAAAGCTATTACATGCTGATACGACCTTTTGCGCCTCTTCCAGAGTCAACGTAGGACCTAAGGGGAGGCTTAACACTTCTTCATGGATGGCTTCAGTAATAGGCAAAGACAATTCTGAAATTTCGGCATACGCTTTTTGTTTATGGATAGGTATTGGATAATGGATCAGCGTTTGAACACCCAAGCCTTGAAGGTGCTTTTGAAGCGCCTCACGATGGGCTGTTCGAATGACGAACAAATGCCAGACATGTTCTTCGAACGCCATCACCCGAGTACCCGCAGACAATGGCAAAACTATTTGGGTATTTTTGATACCTTGCAAATAAGTTTGTACGATTTCACGACGCTGTGTTACCTGAGCATCCAAGTACTTCAGCTTTACAGATAACACAGCGGCCTGCAGCTCATCCAGGCGGCTGTTTACACCTCGATACAGATTCTGATACTTCTCGTGCGATCCGTAATTTCGAAGAGCGCGTAGCACTTGAGCTAGCTCCTCATCGTTAGTCGTGATGGCTCCTGCATCGCCGAGCGCCCCCAAATTTTTGCCAGGATAAAAGCTAAAACCTGAAGCATCTCCCCAAGCCCCTGCCTTTCGCCCCTTATGGCTTGCACCATGCGATTGCGCAGAATCTTCCAGCACCAAAAGCCCATGTTTTTTTGCAATTGATAGCAATGCAGGCATATCAGCAAGCAACCCATAAAGGTGTACAGGTAGCAGGACCTTCGTTCTCGGGGTAATCGCTTGCTCAATATTGTTTACATTCAAGTTATATGTCGCCGGATCTGGTTCGACCAAAACCGGAACCAGACCATTTTCGGTAATCGCAAGAACACTTGCAATATAAGTGTTAGCCGGAACAATTACTTCATCACCATCTTGAAGGCGGCCCAGTTCTTTCCAGGCACGTAATGTCAAACTTAAAGCATCCAAACCATTAGCGACGCCCACACAGTGCTTAACTCCACAATACTCTGCAAACTCTTGTTCAAAGCGATGCAGCTCAGCCCCGCCAATATACCAACCAGAGTCAATAACACGAGCGCACGCTACCAACAACTCATTTCGCAGATCGTGATTAATAGCTTTCAGGTCTAGAAACTTAATCATACTGTTAGATACCGAATTACTTTAGCTGGATTGCCGACCACTACTGAAAAATCGGGCACATCTTTAGTCACAACAGCTCCCGCACCCACCATAGCAGAGCGACCAATGGTAACACCTGGGAGGATAGTCGCATTCGCTCCGATGCTGGCGCCAAACCTGACAATAATCCCTTCAAACTTCCCTGGATATACTTTCGAGCGAGGCATTGAATCATTAGTAAATGTTGCATTAGGCCCAATAAAAACATTATCTTCTATACGAGTTCCATCCCACAAATACACACCCGACTTCAGGGTGACATTGTCACCAATGACGACATCACCTTCCACCAGTGTATGTGCACACAGATTGCAGCCTTTACCAACTTTCGCGCCTTCAAGTACGACACAAAATTGCCAAATCCGTGTTCCCTCGCCTATATCCTGGCTTTTTACATCTGCAAGCTCATGTATTTTAGGCACGATTCAAAAGCCCTATAAATTCTGAATAATCCCGAATATAGTCCTGCTCGTTATAAAAATCGCTGGCTAACACTAAAAGAACGCAATCTGATGAGAAGTCGTGCATCTCATGCCATATCATTTTATCTATAAATATAGCCTTACTCGAGCTATTTAGAATAACCTCTTCAATTTTTAAGCCATCATTCATCAGCATGCGACACTGACCCGAGACACAGATAGCCGCCTGCAGCAGCTCTCGATGAGCATGAAAACCACGCGATACGCCAGGTCGCGTACCCATGAGAAAATAAACCCGCTTAATGTCAAATGGGACATTTTTTTGTGCTTCTAGAACAACCAGCTGTCCACGCTCATCGCCTAGTACTTGCAGGTCGACCAAATCCACCAAACTCATTTAGATCCCTCTCAAAATCACGATTCATGCCAATTTGCCAGTACGACGTCAGATCGCAGAAAAATATTCATTATTAGACCACGAAAGACCCTGGATACCAAAAACCGACGCTTTAGCCCCCCTTTCCACCGCGCTCCGCAGATACTTGTTCCGCAATGACCTTGCCTGAAAGGCGCGGGGAGCATCCTGGCGCGATGGTGAATTGGCCAACTCTCTCCGGCAGATAGGTTCGTTTCGCCCGCGCTCAAAGGTGGGCTCAGGCAACTGGCGCGTGCGCAGCCTGGAGGACAGGCAGAGCGCTATGGTGGCTGGAGAAGTCTGGCTCAAGCAAACAACCTTTAGTCTGGAGTTCACACATTATGGCACGATATGCAGAACCTCTGACGGCGAAAGCGCCCAGGCATATCACACCAGACGGCGCAGGAGCAGAGCAACCGAAAGACGCCGCCGAGTATCAGACGCTCATCTGTTAGCAGGAGTCCTTTGGGTGCTCTGCTCATTGAAAAATACCCACAAGCAATTCCAGGTCGCATAGGGAAGTTCTTATTGTTTGGCCATCGCGAGCTCCTGCCTTCGATGATCGCGGATAATTACTGATTTTCTACGCGCATAAAACTCAAACCGGTTTTAGCTGAGTGCAACGAAACATGCCCTTTCGTTACCCCCTCCGAAAAGCACTGTTGCTTTTGATAGCCTTCTACTTACTAGTAGTTTTCAGTTATTTCGAGTTCATATATAAGCACCTACCTTTTTCGAGGATTTTAAATATTTATTGATAGATTAGACATTTCGGCGCCGGTCAACGACCGCCTTCGCACCTACGCGTCCTAGTACTCCTTAAAAAGGAGCTTCGATTTAAATCTGTCTAGGTTATGACAGCAAAGCGCTGAAAAATAGGTGGGCGAGTCAACTTACCCCCACACAACATCGCGCCGCTTGATTTGCCTCCGCCCCTAACCGACCGGCACATCATCCGAACAGATCTGCTGCGTACGTCTCGCGACTATCAAGCGTTCGGCCGGAGACGTTGGGACATGTTCCGCCCTGCCTGCTGAACGACCGATCAATGCGCAAGCGCTCAAGAAGAGGCTGTATGGGGAGCAGCTAATTGAACCGGTAGCGCAGATGTTTACCCAAGCTGGTTGGAGCAACACGATGAGTTGCGATCCCGAAAAGAAAGACAAAGCTAGCGCCGCAAGCAAGAAAAAGAAAAAACCAAAAGAAGTCAATGTGTTGGTGTATTGATAAGTATGATGCTCAAGTACGGAGAATCCTGTAATATCTCGCCCGCGACGAGTTTGGGAGTCAGCCGTCACCCCCAAAATATCAAGTCATATGCCTCGTGAAAAGACAGTCATCAGATAGCAAATAATGGATTTTAGAAAAGATATAAATGGTTTAAGAGCGCTAGCTGTACTGGCTGTTGTCATTTACCACTTCAATGCGTTATGGCTGCCGGGCGGGTTTGCTGGGGTAGATGTGTTCTTTGTTATCTCCGGCTATTTGATGACGGCGATTATTTGCCGTGGGTTGAGTGGCGATGATTTCAGTTTGGTTCGTTTCTATATTGCGCGGGCTAAGCGGATCATTCCCGTCCTAGCTGTTATGTGTTTTGCGTTAATGGTGTTTGGTTGGTTCAACTTTTTAGCGACCGAATACAAGCAAATGGCGCAGCACGTTTATAGTAGTCTTGGGTTTTATTCGAATACTGTTTATCTGAAGGAAGTAGGGTATTTTGCCGCAAGCACTAACGAGAAATTGGCGGCTTCACACCTGGTCGCTTTCTGTTGAGTGGCAGTTCTATATTGTCTATCCAATTGTGCTACTGGTCCTGAGAAAAGTATTTGGACTTAGGGCTATCCGTTGGTTTGTGCTGGCGGCGGTTTTGATTGGATTTATTTACTCGCTCATACTTTCTCCACGGTATCCAGAACAAGCGTTTTATCTGTTGAAAACCCGCGCCTGGGAGCTTTGCGCCGGTGGGCTTGCGTTCCTATTCCCTCTCGCATTGGACAGGGCCAAAAGCCGTATCCTCGAATGGGCAGGGTTAGTGCTGATCCTGTGTGGCTATATCGTGATATCGAAAACTGTGGTCTGGCCCGGCTATTACGCACTCATGCCGGTCATCGGAACACTGATGGTAATCCTCGCCAATAGACAGAATTCTCGGTTGACCGGAAATTGGGTGTTTCAGCGCGTGGGCTTGTGCTCGTACTCGATTTACATTTGGCACTGGCCTGTCATGGTCTACATGACTTATTCGGGGCAGCTCGATGGTTTTTCCAGCGCCTTGATAGGTATTGTTATTTCACTGGCGTTCGGTTATGCCTCCTATGCATTGATTGAACGTAAGAGGGGCAAATCTAAGAGCGGCGCTCGTTCTTTGGCTTGGTGTGGCGGTTTCGTAAGTCTCGTGTTACTCAGTGTTTTAGTTTTTAAATCCGATGGCCTCAACTCGGATATAAGAGGTGAGAGCATCACTGAGAAAACAAAATTCGTGGATAGTTATGCAGCACTGCATAAGAATCTTGGTGAGGCATACTGGCTTAAATGTAATTCTTATGAGGTGTTTGCCGCTACCGGTGCTAAAAATATTGACGCTTCTTGCACTGAAAAGAAAGGGATGGGGGGCGTTTTTCTTTGGGGCGACTCGCACGCTGAAGCGCTTTCATTCGGAATTCGGAGCAATTTGCCTGCCGGTGTTCCTTTCTATCAAGTCACCTCATCTGCTTGTGGAGCAACCCTAGGTCAGAACAAGTCTCCTGTGGCGTTCCAAGCTACCTGCAATGCATCCAATGCCTTGGCATTAAAGGAAATTGCTCGGATTCAACCTGAGATGGTCGTGATGGCTCAACAGAATTCTCACGAGCTTACGGATTGGAATGAAATTGCTCGGCATCTCAAAACACTCGGAGTTAAAGAGGTCGTGCTGGTCGGGCCAGTACCGCAATGGCAACCGTCCTTGCCACTGGTGATCACTAAGCGTCACTGGAATTCCGCTGACAGTCAGATCGTCGATCAGGGGCTGGATCAACGGATCCTCAAAACTGACGCATTGCTCAAGGAAAAACTCGATCCGAGTGTGATCGACTACATTTCTGTTATCGGCGGTGTATGTAAAGGCTTGGCGTGTTTGGCCAAGGTCGATGAGGGGAAGTCGCTAATGGCGGTGGACTACGGTCACCTGACTCCTTCGGCGTCGTTGTACGTAGGACGAACAATTCTTGCACCGAAGCTTAAGCAGTTACTGCATCCCTCTAACAGCTGAGAAATATCCTGCAACCAAACCCGGCACTTGTCGGTTTTTTTGTCTGAAGAACGCCATGGAGCCAAACGAATTACAACACCAACACAAAACAACTTTGCAGGGAAAGCAAAATTTTCTGATAAGCGCTCATGAAGCCGTTTGCCAATTTTCATTAAACACTATTCTTTAACTTCGCCCAACAGAGAAGACCTAGGACGCCGGTTGTTCACCAAAATACCTAACAATGGCCCTAAAAGCATTCCAACAACCAACGCTACAACCACAAACACCGACACTGGCATCTGCCCAATACTGAAGCCCAGCAACGAAAGACACACATTCTGCTGATTTTCCAGCACAAATGCTAACACCAGCAGCGCAACAACCAGCACCATCAGCACTACAATGACGCGCTTAACCCTACGCATAACTTTCCCACCCTAAAACATTCAAACGCCTTCTTCCTCATCTTCGTTCACCCGGTCGCGCAATTCCTTGCCCGGCTTGAAGTGAGGTACGAATTTACCGTCGAGACTTACGGACTGACCTGTTTTAGGATTACGACCTACACGAGGCGCACGATAATGCAGCGAAAAGCTCCCAAACCCACGGATCTCAATCCGATCGCCGGTAGCTAGGCACTGCGACATCTGTTCAAGCATAGTCTTGATAGCCAGCTCTACATCCTTGGATGAGAGCAGCCCTTGATGGGTGACAATTCGTTCGATCAACTCCGACTTCGTCATATTTTTCCCTTCTTTTTCAAGCAGCTAGGAAAAGCGCTTCGAAGGTTTTAGCATGACTTGATGAATTTGAACAGCCCATGTATCAACTTATCTCCAGGATGGATAAACAGCCGCAAGACACCCATTGCGCCCTCAATTGCAGATCACCAACATCGTCCGAGTCACCGCCCCTGCCGGGTTCCAGCCGAACAGATAGTCACCCCCCTCATCCTTGGCGTCACTGGACCGGGTGATCACCTTGTAGCCCTGCATCTTGCACTCACGGGCGGCGCGCTTCTCGCACTTATCCCAGTTGTTGCCAAGGCCCGAGCAGTCGACCTCGATACCGCTGGCACCGCGCTTGGCGTGGGTCTTGGCGCTGGTGGCGGAGCAGCCTGCAAGCATTACCACTGCACATATGACGATAAGCCTGTTCATCCAAATCCTTATTGAGTCAGCAACACGGGGATCGCTTCCGAAGACTATAGCCACTTCAGACCGCCGCCAACACGTCTTGGTTCTAGATGGTTGATTCAACAAATTTCAGGCAAAAAAAGGGGCGACCGAAGTCGCCCCTTTTTATAGCGTTACAGAACTTAGTTCTGCTTAGCCATTGCTTCGCGCAGCAGGGAGGCCATGGTGGTCTCGCCTTTTTCAGCTTCCGGAGCAGCTTTCAGGCTCTGGATAGCTTCTTTCTCTTCCACTTCGTCTTTCGACTTGATGGAGAGCTGAATCACGCGGCTCTTACGATCAACGCTGATGATCTTGGCTTCTACTTCCTGGCCTTCTTTCAGAACGTTGCGCGCGTCTTCAACGCGGTCACGGCTGATTTCGGAGGCTTTCAGAGTTGCTTCGATATCGTTGGCGAGAGTGATGATGGCGCCTTTAGCGTCAACTTCTTTCACGATGCCTTTAACGATTGCGCCTTTGTCGTTCTCTTGAACGTACTCGGAGAACGGATCGCTTTCCAGCTGCTTGATACCCAGGGAGATGCGCTCGCGCTCTGGGTCAACCGACAGGATAACGGTGTCCAGCTCGTCGCCCTTCTTGAAGCGACGAACAGCTTCTTCGCCCACTTCGTTCCAGGAGATGTCGGACAGGTGAACCAGGCCGTCGATGCCGCCGTCCAGACCAATGAAGATACCGAAATCGGTGATCGACTTGATGGTGCCGGAGATTTTATCGCCCTTGTTGAACTGGCCAGAGAAATCTTCCCATGGGTTAGATTTGCACTGCTTGATGCCCAGGGAGATACGACGACGCTCTTCGTCGATGTCCAGAACCATAACTTCCACTTCGTCGCCGACTTGTACGACTTTCGAAGGGTGGATGTTCTTGTTGGTCCAGTCCATTTCGGAAACGTGTACCAGGCCTTCCACGCCTTCTTCCAGCTCTGCGAAGCAGCCGTAGTCGGTCAGGTTGGTTACACGCGCGGTGACGCGAGTGCTTTCTGGGTAACGGGCTTTGATAGCAACCCATGGATCTTCACCCAGTTGCTTCAGGCCCAGGGAAACACGGTTGCGCTCGCGATCGTATTTCAGAACCTTGACATCGATCTCGTCGCCAACGTTGACGATTTCGGAAGGATGCTTGATACGCTTCCAAGCCATGTCGGTAATGTGCAGCAGGCCATCCACGCCGCCGAGGTCGACGAATGCGCCGTAGTCGGTGAGGTTTTTGACGATACCTTTGACTTGTTGGCCTTCCTGCAGGGATTCCAGCAGAGCTTCACGCTCGGCGGAGTTCTCTGCTTCCAGCACGCTGCGACGGGAAACGACAACGTTGTTGCGCTTCTGGTCGAGCTTGATGACTTTGAATTCGAGTTCTTTGCCTTCCAGGTGCGTGGTGTCGCGCACTGGACGAACGTCGACCAAAGAACCTGGCAGGAACGCACGGATGCCGTTAACGTCGACTGTGAAGCCGCCTTTAACCTTACCGTTGATAACGCCCTTGACCACTTCTTCAGCTGCGAAGGCTGCTTCGAGAACAATCCAGCATTCAGCGCGCTTGGCTTTTTCACGGGACAGCTTGGTTTCACCGAAACCGTCTTCAACCGAGTCCAGAGCAACGTGAACTTCGTCACCGACATTAATTGTCAGATCACCAGCATCGTTGTAGAACTGTTCCAGCGGGATCAGAGCTTCAGACTTCAGACCAGCGTGAACGGTTACCCAGCGAGCTTGGTAATCGATATCAACGATAACACCGGTGATGATGGAGCCTGCCTGAAGGTTCAGGGTTTTTAGGCTTTCTTCAAAGAGTTCCGCAAAGCTTTCGCTCATTTTAATTCCTGTTGATAAGGGCGAAGAATACGCCCATCTCCACACCCCAGACGGTGTGGGTCAGTTTCAGTTAAAAGAAGCCACCGCAGGACTATGACTGGTCCCCTGCGGCCTTCTTGATCACCCGGCGATATCGCGAATGGCGATTTCACTCAAGATGCGTTCCAGCACCTGCTCGATGGACAACTCCGTGGAATCCAGCTGTATGGCATCAGCCGCCGGTTTGAGCGGGGCTACTGCGCGCTGGGTATCACGCTCATCGCGTGCACGGATCTCATCTAGCAGACTCGACAGACTAACACCATCGACTTTGCCCTTCAACTGCAAGTAGCGGCGGCGAGCACGTTCCTCGGCACTGGCGGTCAGGAAAATCTTCAGCGGTGCCTCAGGAAACACCACGGTCCCCATGTCGCGACCGTCTGCCACCAGGCCCGGTGGCTCCTGGAATGCCCGCTGGCGCTGCAGCAGTGCATCGCGTACGGCCGGCAGCGCGGCGACCTGGGAAGCCCAGGAACCGACTTGTTCATTACGCAGGTCGTCGGTCACATCATCGCCTTCCAGGATGATGCGCTGCGGATGACCTTCCGTCGCGCCGACGAACTGCACATCGAGATGCGCCGCCAGCAGTTTCAGGGATTCTTCGTTGGTCAGGTCGACGCCATGGTTGCGTGCGGCAAATGCCAGCAGGCGGTACAGCGCGCCGGAGTCCAGCAGGCACCAGCCGAGGCGCTTGGCCAGGATGCCGGCGATCGTGCCTTTGCCCGAGCCGCTTGGCCCGTCGATGGTAATCACCGGTGCTTTGATATTCACAATTGAGCCTCTTGGGCAACACGGATGCCGACTTGGGCACACAGTGTAAGAAAGTTCGGAAAAGATGTAGCTACATTGGCGCAGTCACGGATACGAATCGGCGCCGTCGCCCGCAGGGACGCCACGCTGAACGCCATGGCAATCCGATGATCGCCGTGGGCATGGACTTCACCCCCCCCCATCGGACCACCCTCAATGATAATCCCATCAGGGGTGGGTTCACACTTCACGCCCAGCGCCAGCAGACCATCGGCCATGACCTGGATGCGGTCAGACTCCTTGACCCGCAGCTCCTCGGCACCGCGCAAGACGGTTCGCCCAGTGGCGCAAGCCGCGGCGACAAACAGCACGGGAAACTCGTCGATCGCCAAGGGCACCAGCGCCTCGGGAATCTCGATACCCTTGAGTACAGCAGCACGAACCCGCAGGTCAGCCACCGGCTCACCGCCCACTTCCCGCTGATTTTCGAGGCTGATATCTGCGCCCATCAGCCGCAGGATATCGATCACACCGGTACGCGTCGGATTGATGCCCACATGCTCCAGCAACAACTCGGACCCCTCGGCAATCGACGCCGCCACCAGGAAAAACGCCGAAGACGAAATATCCCCCGGCACCTCGATGTGGGCAGCGGTCAGCCCATGGCCTGATTCCACCGACGCCGTCGCGCCCTCCACCACCACCGGATAACCAAAGCCGCGCAGCATCCGTTCGGTATGGTCACGGGTCGGCGCTGGCTCGGTCACCGACGTCTTACCTTCGGCATACAGCCCGGCAAGCAACAGGCAGGATTTGACCTGCGCACTCGCCATCGGCATCGCATAGGCCAGGCCTTTCAGCGTCTGCCCGCCGCGAATGGTCAACGGCGGACGCCCTTCCGGTCCGGTCTCGATCACCGCGCCCATGTCCCGCAACGGCTTGGCCACGCGGTTCATCGGGCGCTTGGACAGCGAAGCATCGCCGGTCAGGACGCTGTCGAAGCGCTGCGCCGCCAGCAAGCCGGACAGCAGTCGCATCGAAGTGCCGGAATTGCCGAGATAGATCGGCCCTGGCGCCGGCTTCAAGCCATGCAGCCCCACACCATGGATAGTCACGCGCCCATGGTGCGGCCCTTCAATCACCACGCCCATGTCGCGAAACGCCTGCAAAGTCGCCAAGGCATCCTCGCCCTCAAGGAACCCTTCGACTTCCGTCACGCCCTCGGCCAACGAACCGAGCATGATCGAACGATGGGAGATCGACTTGTCACCCGGCACCCGGATGCGCCCGCTCAAGCGGCCACCCGGGTTGGCGATGAAAGTCAGGTCATCGGCATTCACTGCGGTTTCCATATAGGCCCGGCGCGCCAGGATCTTGCTGAAATGTTCACGTGCCACCCGCGCACGGGTGAACACGCCCAATAATTGATGGCCATCCCCGGCATCCACCGCGTCGCGCAAGGCGTCGAGGTCACTGCGAAAGGTGTCCAAGGTGCGCAACACCGCTTCGCGATTGGCGAGAAAGATGTCGTGCCACATCACCGGGTCGCTGCCGGCAATCCGCGTAAAATCGCGGAAGCCACCCGCGGCGTAGCGGAAAATTTCCAGGTTCTCGTTGCGCTTGGCCAGCGAATCCACCAAGCCAAACGCCAGCAAATGAGGCAGGTGACTGGTCGCCGCCAGCACTTCGTCGTGGCGCTCGACCTGCATATGCTCCACATCCGCCCCCAACTCACGCCAGAGACGATCCACCACGGCCAGCGCGGCCGGGTCGGTTTGCTCCAGCGGCGTCAAGATCACTTTATGGCGGCGGAACAGCTGCGCATTGGAGGCTTCCACCCCGCTCTGCTCGGAACCGGCAATCGGATGGCCCGGTACAAAACGCGACGGCATGCCGCCAAAGGCCTGTTGCGCTGCACGCACCACATTGCCCTTGGCACTGCCGACGTCCGTCAGGATCGCCTGGCCCAGGTCCATACCGGCCAACAGCGCCAGCAGTTTTTCCATGGCCAGGATCGGCACGGCGAGCTGGATCACGTCCGCGCCCTGGCACGCGAGCGCCAGGTCCGCCTCGCAGCGATCCACGACGCCCAGTTCTACCGCCAGCTTGCGCGATTGCGGGTCGAGGTCCACACCCACCACTTCGCCACACAATCCACTTTCACGCAGGCCCTTGGCGAAGGAACCACCGATCAAACCCAGGCCGACCACCACCAGGCGACCGATCATAGGCACAACAGGTTGCAATGCAGTGACATCAACCACGAGCCAGAACCTTGGCCAGCGCCTCCAGGAAGCGACTGTTTTCAGCCGGCAAGCCAATGGTGATACGCAGGTGATTCGGCATGCCGTAGTTGGCCACCGGGCGAACGATCACGCCTTCGCGCAGCAGGCCCTGGAAGATTGGCGCGGCCACCTGGCCGAGGTCGACGCAGATGAAGTTGCCCTTGGACGGAATCCAGCCCAGGCCCAACTCACGGAAGCCTTCCTGCAATTGCAGCATGCCGCTTTCATTGGTGCGGCGCCCTTCTTCCAGGTACTCGGTATCCTGTACCGCCGCACAGGCCGCCGCCAGGGCGAGGCTGTTGACGTTGAAAGGTTGGCGCACGCGGTTCAGCACATCAGCGACGACCGCCGTCGACAGGCCGTAGCCGACCCGAAGAGACGCCAGGCCGTAAGCCTTGGAGAAGGTGCGCGACACCAGCAGGTTCGGGTAGGCCGCCAGGAAATCCAGGCCGTCCGGCAGGTCACTGCCCTCGGCGTACTCGATATAGGCTTCGTCCAGAACAACCAGCACGTGCTCAGGCACGTCTTGCAGGAAGTCATTCAACGCCTGCGCGTCGAACCAGGTACCGGTCGGGTTGTTCGGGTTGGCGATAAAAACCACGCGAGTCTGGGCGTCGATAGCCGCCAGCATCGCCGGCAGGTCGTGCCCCCAATCCTTGGCAGGAATCACGCGCGCCTCGGCACCGACGGCCTGAGTGACGATCGGGTAGACCGCAAATGCGTGTTCGCTGAACACCGCGTTCAAGCCAGGTGCCAGATAGGCACGCCCCACCAGCTCAAGGATGTCGTTGGAACCATTGCCCAGGGTGACCTGGTTCAGCTCGACCCGGCACTTTTGCGCCAGCAAGGACTTGAGGGCAAACCCGTTGCCATCCGGATAACGGGTCAGTTCGGCCAGTTCTTCACGAATCGCCGCCAATACCTTGGGGCTCGGACCCAGTGGGTTCTCGTTACTCGCCAGCTTGACGATCTTCGCCGGGTCCAGGTTCAACTCACGCGCCAACTCGTCCACAGGCTTGCCCGGAACGTAAGGCGACAGTTGTTGCACGCCCGGCTGCGCCAGGGCGAGGAAGTTGCCACTCATGTTAAAGCCTCACAAAACCGCTTTCGGGTAAGAGCCCAGCACCTTGAGTGCCACGGCTTCCTGACTGATCTTCTCCAGCACGCCTTTGACCAGCGGATCACGGTGGTGGCCGATGAAGTCGATAAAGAACACATACGTCCATTTACCGCTGCGCGAAGGACGGGTCTCGATGCGCGTCAGGTCAATCCCGTTGTCGTGGAACGGCACCAGCAGCTCATGCAGCGCGCCAGGCTTGTTGCTCATGGAGACGATGATCGACGTCTTGTCGTCGCCGGTCGGCGGTACTTCCTGGCTGCCGATCATCAAGAAGCGCGTGGAGTTGTCCGGACGGTCTTCGATTTTCTCGGCCAGGCGCGTCAAGCCGTACAGGCCAGCGGCCATATCACCGGCAATCGCCGCCGAATTCCACTCGCCCTTGACCCGCTTGGCCGCTTCGGCGTTGCTGGACACCGCCACGCGCTCGACATTCGGGTAATGGGCGTCCAACCACTTGCGGCATTGGGCCAGGGACTGGGCGTGGGAATAGATACGGCTGATGCTGTCGGTCTTGGTGTTTTCGCCCACCAGCAGGTGGTGGTGGATGCGCAGCTCGACTTCGCCGCAGATCACCATGTCGTGCTCGAGGAAGCTGTCCAGCGTGTGGTTGACCGCGCCTTCGGTGGAGTTTTCCACCGGCACCACGCCAAAGTTCACCGCGCCGGCGGCCACTTCGCGGAACACTTCGTCGATGGCGGCCATCGGCTTGCTGATCACCGCGTGACCGAAGTGCTTCATGGCGGCGGCCTGGGTGAACGTGCCCTCGGGACCGAGGTACGCCACCTTCAGCGGCTGCTCCAGGGCCAGGCACGACGACATGATTTCGCGGAACAGCCGCGCCATCTCTTCGTTGCCCAGCGGCCCCTTGTTACGCTCCATCACGCGCTTGAGTACCTGGGCCTCGCGCTCAGGGCGGTAGAACACCGGCACTTCGCCTTCAGCCAGGGACGCCATCTTCACCCGTGCCACTTCCTGGGCGCACCGCGCGCGCTCACTGATCAGCTCCAGGACTTTCTCGTCCAGGCTGTCAATGCGCACGCGCAGGGCCTTGAGTTCTTGCTCAGACATTAGCCGTGTTCCTTTTCGAACTCTGCCATGTAGGCCACCAGCGCGTTGATCGCGTTGATGTCGACAGCGTTGTAGATGGAGGCGCGCATACCGCCCACTGAGCGATGGCCCTTGAGGTTCAGCAGGCCACGCGCGTCGGCACCGGCCAGGAACGGCTTGTCCAGGCGGTCATCGGCCAGGCGGAACGGCACGTTCATCCACGAGCGGTCGGTCAGGTTGATCGGGTTGCTGTACAGGCCGCTGGCGTCGATGAAGTTGTACAGGACGCGCTTCTTCTCTTCGTTGAGCTTGCCCATGGCAGCCACGCCGCCCTGCTCTTTCAGCCACTCGAACACCAGGCCCGACAGGTACCAGGCGAACGCCGGCGGGGTGTTGTACATCGAGCCGTTATCAGCTGCGACCTTGTAGTTGAGCATGGTCGGGCACACCGAACGGGCACGACCCAGCAGGTCTTCACGGATGATGTTGACCAGGATGCCGCTCGGGCCGATGTTCTTCTGCGCGCCGGCGTAGATCATGCCGTACTTGGACACATCGATAGGGCGCGAAAGAATGTCCGAAGACATGTCGCACACCAGCGGGACATCCCCCACTTCAGGCACCCAGTCAAACTCCAGGCCACCAATGGTTTCGTTTTGCACGTAGTGCACGTAGGCCGCGTCCTTCGACAACTTCCATTCGTTCTGACCTGGAATCGCGAAGTAGTCGTAGGGTTTGGCGGTGCCGGCAACGTTGACATGGCCGTAGCGCGAAGCCTCTTCAATGGCTTTCTGCGACCAGATACCGGTGTCGATATAGTCGGCAGTGCCGTCTTCCGGCAGCAGGTTCAGCGGCAACTGGGCGAACTGCTGGCTCGCGCCGCCTTGCAGGAACAGCACTTTGTAGTCGGAAGGGATGTCCAGCAAGTCGCGCAGGTCCTGCTCGGCCTTGGTGGCAATGGACACGAACTCATCACTGCGATGGCTCATTTCCATCACGGAGAGGCCTTTTCCATGCCAGTCGAGGAGTTCACCCTGCGCACGCTGCAGGACTGCTTCAGGAAGCGCCGCGGGACCGGCACAGAAGTTATAGGCTCTCTTGCTCACATCCAATCTCTCTGATCTGGTGGGACTGAAATCAAACACTGTAGGCGTGAGCTTGCTCGCGAAAAACCCGAGAGCGCAAGGGCGTATCAGTCAGCCCGCGTTATCGTTGACGATTTTCGCGAGCAGGCTCGCTCCTACAGGGGGCGGCGTTGTTATTTCAAAGGGGACAAACAACAAGGGGGCGAATCTTCATCCGCCCCCTGTGTGTCCGCTTATTCCTGCGGTTCTTCTTCGTCTGCGGCAGCGTCGAGGGTTGGCTCGTCGACGTTGTCATCGCCGCTTGCGATCACCTCGCCTTCGAACTCTTCACCTTCCAGCTCTTCACCTTCGACTTCCGACGGCTCCTGGACACGCTCCAGGCCGACCAGTTTTTCGTCCTTGGCCAGCTTGATCAGCGTCACGCCCTGGGTGTTACGGCCCAGGCTCGAGACTTCAGCTACGCGGGTACGCACCAGGGTGCCCTGGTCGGAAATCAGCATGATTTCCTCGCCATCGAGCACCTGGACCGCGCCGACCAGACGGCCGTTGCGATCGTTGCTGACCATGGCGATCACGCCCTGGCCGCCACGCTTGTACTCCGGGAACTCGCTGATGGCCGTACGCTTGCCATAACCACGCTCGGAAGCGGTGAGGATCTGGCTGCCTTCTTCCGGGATCAACATCGAAATCAGCTTCTGCCCTTCCGGCAGGCGCATACCACGCACACCGCGGGCGGTACGGCCCATGGCGCGAACGTCGGATTCCTTGAAGCGCGTCACCTTGCCACCGTCGGAGAACAGCATGACTTCACGCTCGCCATCGGTGATGGCCGCGCTGATCAATACGTCGCCTTCGTCCAGCTCCAGGGCGATCAGGCCCACGCTGCGTTGACGGCTGAAGGATTCAAGCGGGGTCTTCTTCACGGTGCCTTTGGCGGTGGCCATGAAGATGAAATGACCTTCGGTGTATTCCTCGACCGGCAACATGGTGGTGATGTATTCATCACTGTCCAGCGGCAGCAGGTTGACCAACGGACGACCACGGGCGGCACGGGAGGCTTCCGGGATTTCGTAGGTTTTCAGCCAGTACACCTTGCCCTTGCTGGAGAACAGCAGCAGCGTGGTGTGGCTGTTGGCGACCAGCAGGTGAGCGATGTAGTCCTCATCCTTCACGCCGGTAGCCGACTTACCTTTACCGCCACGACGCTGGGCCTGGTACGCAGCCAATGGCTGGGTCTTGGCATAGCCGCCGTGGGAGATGGTCACGACGCGCTCTTCTTCCGGGATCATGTCACCCAGGGTCAGGTCGAGGCGCGCATCGAGGATTTCGGTGCGGCGCACATCGCCGTATTCGGCACGGATCACTTCCAGTTCTTCGCGGATCACTTCCATCAGGCGCACGGCGCTGTTGAGGATGCGGATCAGCTCGCCGATCTGGTTGAGGATCTCCTGGTACTCGGCCAGCAGCTTCTCGTGCTCCAGGCCAGTCAGGCGGTGCAAGCGCAGCTCAAGGATGGCCTGGGCCTGTTCCGGCGACAGGAAGTACTTGCCGTCACGCAGGCCGTATTGCGGGTCCAGGGTCTCTGGACGGCAAGAGTCGGCACCCGCGCGTTCAACCATGGCCACTACGGCGCTGGATTCCCACGGCATCTTGATCAACGCTTCTTTAGCTTCCGACGGCGTCGGCGAGGCCTTGATCAGGGCGATCACCGGGTCGATGTTCGACAGCGCAACCGCCTGGCCTTCCAGGATGTGGCCGCGTTCGCGAGCCTTGCGCAGTTCGAACACGGTACGGCGGGTGACCACTTCGCGGCGGTGACGCACGAAGGCTTCCAGCAGGTCCTTGAGGTTCAGGATGCGTGGGCGGCCGTCGATCAGTGCAACCACGTTGATACCAAACACGCTTTGCAGCTGGGTCTGGGCATAGAGGTTGTTGAGGATCACCTCGGGCACTTCGCCGCGACGCAGCTCGATCACCACGCGCATACCGTCTTTGTCGGACTCGTCGCGCAGTTCGGTGATGCCTTCGAGTTTTTTCTCTTTGACCAGCTCGGCGATCTTCTCGATCAGGCGCGCCTTGTTCAGTTGGTAAGGCAGCTCAGTGATAACGATCTGCTGGCGGCCACCAACCTTGTCGATGTCTTCGATGATCGAGCGGGCACGCATGTAAATGCGGCCGCGACCGGTGCGGTAGGCTTCGATGATGCCGGCGCGACCGTTGATGATCGCGGCGGTCGGGAAGTCCGGACCGGGAATGTATTGCATCAGCTCATCGACGGTCAGCTCAGGGTTGTCGATGAGGGCCAGGCAACCGTCGATGACTTCACCGAGGTTGTGCGGCGGGATGTTGGTGGCCATGCCCACGGCGATACCGCTGGAGCCGTTGACCAGCAGGTTGGGAATACGGGTCGGCATGACCGCCGGGATCATTTCGGTGCCGTCGTAGTTCGGCACCCAGTCCACGGTTTCTTTATGCAGGTCGGCCAGCAGCTCGTGCGCCAGCTTGGTCATGCGCACTTCGGTGTATCGCATGGCCGCGGCGTTGTCGCCGTCGACCGAACCGAAGTTGCCCTGGCCGTCTACCAGCAGGTAGCGCAGGGAAAACGGCTGGGCCATCCGAACGATGGTGTCGTACACCGCGGTGTCGCCGTGAGGGTGATACTTACCGATCACGTCACCGACAACACGGGCAGATTTCTTGTACGGCTTGTTCCAGTCGTTACCCAGCTCGCTCATCGCGAACAGCACACGCCGGTGCACGGGCTTCAAGCCATCGCGCGCATCAGGCAGTGCCCGACCGACAATTACGCTCATCGCGTAGTCGAGGTAGGACTGTTTCAGCTCGTCTTCGATATTGACCGGGAGGATTTCTTTGGCCAGTTCGCCCATGAGAAGCCTGATTCCTTTTTCGGGTGAAACCTCGTCACATCCATATGGGACGAACGAAGCTCGTCGCTGCCGGCATGGTGCCTGACAACGACTTACGACAAATCAACGAGTTATGACACGGATCTGCGCGTTAAGGATCCCCCCTCGGGGCGACCCTGGAAACCGCCGGATGTTATCACAATCGCCGCCACGCACCTATCCCCCTGATGCGCATGGAGACTAGTAATTTGACGGATGACAGGCTTGAAGAGGACGAGAGGGGCTCAGAGATGGGGTGGTGCTTTTTTTTGAGGGCGGATCGGAGGGTTTTATTGACTTTCAGGGCCAATCGGGGGCAAGCCCCCCTCCCACATTTTGACTGTGTTCACCATTCAAGTGTGGGAGGGGCTTGCCCCCGATAGCCATTTTCACAAACACCGCAGCCATCAATGCAGGCGTTTACGACACATCAACTTGGCCAGCTTGACCGTGTCAGGACGCTCGACGATGCCTTTTTCGGTCACGATCACATCGATCAGGTCGGCCGGGGTCACGTCAAACACCGGGTTATAGGCACTCACATCGGCGGCGAAGCGCTGGCCCGCGACTTCCAGCAATTCATCGGCATCACGCTCTTCCAGCGCCACGTCATCGCCGGTCGCCATCATCAGGTCGAGGGTCGAGCTCGGCGCCACCACCATAAACCGTACGCCGTGGTGCATGGCGCACACCGCCAGTTGATAGGTACCGATCTTGCCGATCACATCGCCATTGGCCGCGATACAGTCGGCGCCGACAACGACCCAGGTGACGCCCTTGGTCTTGAGAATATGCGCGCCCGCCGAATCCGCATTGACCATCACCGGAACACCATCGCCCGCCAATTCCCAGGCGGTCAGGCGCGAGCCTTGCAACCAGGGCCGGGTTTCGTTGGCGTAGACCTGTTCGACCAACCCCTCCAGGAAGGCCGCGCGAATCACGCCGAGGGCCGTGCCGAAGCCTCCCGTGGCCAACGCGCCGGCGTTGCCATGGGTCAGGATCGCCTGGGCATTGCCTTGGTGCTTGCGAATCCGTTCGACGCCCAGTTGGGCCATGACAAGGTTGGCTTCACGATCGCTTTCATGGATTGCAATAGCCTCGGCTTCCAGCATCGCCAGCGGGTCGGCGTGCTTTTTGACGCGGTCCAGGCGGTCGCGCATGCGCTTGAGGGCCCAGAACAGGTTCGAGGCGGTCGAGCGAGTCGCGGCCAGTAGTGCGTAGTCTTCTTCCCACGCGGCCTGCCAGTCGCCGCCTTCTGCGATGCGTTCGCGGGCGGCGAGCACCAGGCCATAGGCGGCGCTGATGCCGATGGCCGAGGCGCCGCGCACCACCATGGCGCGAATGGCCGCAGCCACCTCCTCCACCGTGGAGCAGCTCACCCAGCTTTCCCGCGAGGGCAACACACGCTGATCGAGCAGGTGCAGTGCGCCATCACGCCAATCGATGGCCTTCACTTTCTCCGCGGCCAACAGTCGATCGCGCATCCCTCACCCCGCTCTCATGAACAAAAGCCGCCGATTATAGCGATCCGCCAGCCAGGACGCTCGGGTATACTTCGCGCTTCTTTTATAGCTGCCCAGGAAGAAGCCTTCGATGACCCCCACTGCCGCCCCGCTCGACTTATTGCTACTGCCGACCTGGCTGGTACCTGTCGAACCTGCCGGCGTGGTGCTCAAGGAGCATGCCCTGGGCATCCGCGATGGGCGCATTGCCTTTATCGGGCCACGGGCGACGGCCTTGAAGCTTTCGGCCCGTGAAGTCCGCGAGCTGCCGGGCATGCTGCTCAGCCCGGGCCTGGTCAACGCCCACGGGCATGCGGCGATGAGCCTGTTTCGCGGCCTGGCCGACGACTTGCCACTGATGACCTGGCTGGAAAAACACATCTGGCCCGCCGAAGCCAAGTGGGTCGACGAAGCCTTCGTGCGCGACGGCACCGACCTGGCCATCGCCGAACAGCTCAAGGGCGGCATTACGTGTTTCTCGGACATGTACTTCTACCCCAAGGTCGCCAGCGAGTGCGTGCACAACAGCGGCATGCGCGCACAGATCGCGGTTCCGATCCTCGACTTCCCGATTCCCGGCGCCAGCACCGCCGATGAAGCTCTGCGCCAGGGCATCGAGCTGTTCGGCGACCTCAAGCATCACCCACGCATCAGGATCACCTTCGGCCCCCACGCCCCCTACACCGTGAGCGATGCCAACCTGGAAAAGATCCGGGTGATCGCCGAGGAGCTGGACGCCGCAATCCATATGCATGTGCACGAAACCGCGCATGAGGTGCAACAGGCGGTGGAGCAGACCGGCGAACGCCCGCTGGCACGCCTGGGCCGCCTCGGCCTGCTGGGCCCGCGCTTCCAGGCCGTTCACATGACCCAAATCAGCGAGGATGACCTGGCTTTGCTGGTAGAAAGCAACACCAGCGTGATCCATTGCCCGGAATCGAACCTGAAACTGGCCAGCGGCTTCTGCCCGGTGGAGCGTCTGTGGCAGGCTGGCGTCAACGTGGCCATCGGCACCGATGGCGCCGCCAGCAACAATGACCTGGACCTGTTGGGCGAAACCCGCACGGCTGCAATGCTGGCCAAGGCCGTTGCCGGCTCGGCCACCGCGCTGGACGCCCATCGCGCCCTGCGCATGGCGACCCTCAACGGCGCCCGGGCCCTGGGCCTGGAGAGCGAGATAGGTTCGCTGGAAGTCGGCAAGGCAGCGGATATCGTGGCCTTCGATCTTTCAGGGTTGGCGCAACAACCGATCTACGATCCGGTCTCACAACTTATATATGCCACCGGACGCGATTGCGTGAAACACCTTTGGGTCGCCGG
This sequence comes from Pseudomonas gorinensis, assembly GCF_042015035.1. NCBI lineage: Bacteria > Pseudomonadati > Pseudomonadota > Gammaproteobacteria > Pseudomonadales > Pseudomonadaceae > Pseudomonas > Pseudomonas gorinensis. The sequence goes on along the minus strand of NZ_CP167125.1, from coordinate 2,153,046 downwards.
CAAGCAGTTGCTCGACGACCGGCAATTGACCCGCATGGATGAACAACAGTTGACCGCCACGGCCATTGCCTGGGGTAAACGCATCAGCGGGCACTAAGCATAACGCCGGTACTGAACCCGTGCGTTCAGCACCGACAAACCGATTTATCAGTTTTAGAGGATGCACCATGAGCAACGTTGACCACGCCGAAATCGCCAAATTCGAAGCCTTGGCGCACCGCTGGTGGGACCGCGAAAGCGAGTTCAAGCCCCTGCACGACATCAACCCCCTGCGGGTCAACTGGATTGACGAGCGCGTCAACCTGGCCGGCAAGAAGGTGCTGGATGTCGGTTGCGGTGGCGGCATCCTCAGTGAAGCCATGGCCCAGCGCGGCGCGACCGTGATGGGTATCGACATGGGCGAAGCGCCGCTGGCCGTGGCCCAGTTGCACCAGCTGGAGTCCGGGGTGAGCGTGGAATACCGCCAGATCACTGCCGAAGCCCTGGCCGACGAGTTGCCCGAGCAGTTCGACGTGGTCACTTGCCTTGAGATGCTGGAACACGTGCCGGACCCGTCCTCGGTGATCCGCGCCTGCTTCCGCATGGTCAAGCCGGGCGGCCAGGTGTTCTTCTCCACCATCAACCGCAATCCCAAGGCTTACCTGTTCGCGATCATTGGCGCTGAATACATCATGAAGCTGCTGCCGCGCGGCACCCATGACTTCAAGAAATTTATCCGCCCATCCGAACTGGGCGCGTGGAGCCGCCAGGCCGGGCTGACCGTCAAGGACATCATCGGCCTGACCTACAACCCGCTGACCAAGCACTACAAGCTGGCCAGCGACGTCGACGTCAACTACATGATCCAGACCCTGCGCGAGGAGTGAGCCTGTGAAGTTGCGAGCGGTTCTCTTCGATATGGACGGTACCTTGCTGGACACCGCGCCAGACTTTATCGCCATCTGCCAGGCCATGCGCGCTGACCGCGGCCTCGCGCCGGTCAACGACCAGCACATCCGCGATGAAATTTCCGGCGGTGCACGGGCGATGGTCGCCGTGACCTTCTCCATGGACCCGGAATCCCCAGGCTTTGAAGAGCTGCGCCAGGAATTCCTGGAGCGCTACCTCAAGGGCTGCGCGATTCACAGCGCGTTGTTCGACGGCATGGCCGAGCTGCTGGAAGATATCGAGAAGTCCAAGCTGATCTGGGGCGTGGTCACCAACAAGCCGGTGCGCTTTGCCGAACCGATCATGCAGCAACTGGGCCTGGCCGAGCGGTCGGCGTTGCTGATCTGCCCGGACCACGTGACGAACAGCAAGCCGCACCCCGAGCCGCTGATCCTGGCGTGCAAGATGCTCGACCTGGACCCGGCCAGCGTGCTGTTCGTGGGCGATGACCTGCGCGACATCGAATCCGGCCGCGATGCCGGCACCCGCACTGCAGCGGTGACCTATGGCTATATCCACCCGGACGACAACCCAAGTCACTGGGGCGCGGACGTGGTAGTGGATCACCCGCTGGAACTGCGCAAGGTGCTGGATAACGCGCTGTGCAGTTGCTGATGGCTCACTCGCTCTACTGACTAAGGAAGATCCAATGTGGGTGTTTGCAACCTACTGAATTCTGTCGAGGCTTTTTATGTTTGATTACTCTGCACGTCCAGAACTGCTCAAAGGCCGGGTCATCCTGGTGACCGGTGCGGGTCGCGGGATTGGCGCGGCGGCAGCGAAAACCTACGCGGCCCATGGCGCCACCGTGCTGTTGCTAGGCAAGACCGAAGCCAACCTGGCCCAGGTGTATGACGAGATCGAAGCCGCCGGCCACCCACAACCGGTGGTCATCCCGTTCAACCTGGAGACCGCCCTGCCCCATCAATACGATGAGCTGGCCGCGATGATCGAAAAAGAATTCGGCCACCTCGATGGCCTGCTGCACAACGCCTCGATCATCGGCCCACGCACGCCGATCGAGCAGTTGTCCGGCGAGAACTTCATGCGGGTGATGCACATCAACGTGAATGCCATGTTCATGTTGACCAGTACGCTGCTGCCCCTGCTCAAGCTGTCCCAGGACGCGTCGGTGGTGTTCACCTCCAGCAGCGTCGGGCGTAAGGGCCGTGCGTATTGGGGGGCTTACGGCGTGTCGAAATTCGCCACTGAAGGCCTGATGCAAACCCTGGCCGACGAGCTCGACACAGTTGCGCCCGTACGGGCAAACAGCATCAACCCAGGCGCCACGCGCACCAGCATGCGGGCCCAGGCGTACCCAGGGGAAAACCCGGCGGATAACCCGGCACCGGAAGCAATCATGCCGGTGTACCTGTACCTGATGGGGCCGGACAGTACCGGGATCAATGGGCAGGCGTTCGACGCGCAGTAAAACCAAATGTGGGAGGGGGCTTGCTCCCGATGGCGGTGGGTCAGCCACAGATACAGTGACTGACACCCTGCCATCGGGGGCAAGCCCCCTCCCACATTTCTATTGCGGTGTTCTCTGGACCTTAGTTTTTCACCACTTCCTCAAGGGTGAAGCGTCCCAGTGGGTTTTGCAGGAAGTTGCTCACATTCTTGCGCGAGATGTTGATGTACGGGCTGTAGTACAGGTCGATCCAGTTCACATCCTGTTTCGCCAGTTTCTGCAGGTCGATATACATCTGCTCACGCTTGGCCGGGTCGGCCTCGATGCGGGCCGCGGCCACCAGCGCCTTGACCTGGTCGTTCTTGTAGCGGGTCATGTAGTTCTGGTTGGTGTCGTGGCCCAGTACGAAGGTGGTCTTCTGGTCCGGGTCGAGGATGTCGTTGGTCCAGTACATCACTGAAATATCGTAAGTACCGTCCACCAGCATCTGCCAGCTTTGAGTCGGGTCGACTTTCTGCAGGTTGGCGGTGACGCCGACCTTGGCCAGTTGATCCTTGATGATCACCGCAATCTGCTCGTCGGCCTCGTTACCGGCGTTGACCACATAGTTGAGCTTCAAGTCCTTGGCGCCGGCATCGGCCAGCAGCTTCTTGGCGGCGGCGGGGTCATACGGGCGCTGCAGGTTGTTGGCGTAGTGGTACAGCGAGCCTTTTGGAATGTAGGAATAGGCCACGGTGCCTTGACCGTAAGTGGCGGTCTTCACCAGCGATTGTTTATCGATGGCCATGTCCAGCGCCTGACGCACTTCCGGCTTGGCCAACAGGCCGTGCTCGTGGTTGATCAGCAGGTGGTCTTCACGGGTCGACGGGTCGGAGTGGATCACCACGTTCTTGTCTTTTTTCAGCTCTTCCACCCGGGAGAACGGTACAAAGATCGCCGTGTCCAGCTCGTTGTTCTGCACCATGCGCATGCGCGTGTTGTCGTCAGTGACCGACACCCACTCCACGCCATCCAGGCTCACGTTCTTGGCCTGCCAGAAGTTCGGGTTCTTTTTCAGGATCACCCGATCGCCCTTGCGCCATTCGTCCACGGTAAACGCACCGGAAGTCACCGGGTTTTCCGCGTAGGCGTCTTCGCCCATCTTGGTCATGGCTTTTTCCGACAGGATCGATACCGTCGGCGACGCGAGTTGCGAGAGGAAGGCGACCGCAGGGGTTTTCAGCGTCACGACCAGGGTTTTGGGGTCGGTGGCCTTGGCCGTATTGATCAGGCTGAACGGGTCGCTCCACAGCGAAGCCTTGTTGTCGCGGATACGCAACAGGCTGAACGCCGCATCCTCAGCGGTGATCGGCGAGCCGTCGGAGAACTTCGCCTCGCGCAGTTTGAAGGTGTAGGTCAGGCCGTCCTTGGAGATATCCCAGCTTTCGGCCAGCCCCGGTTCCATCTTGGTCCCCAGGTTATCGACACGCACCAGGGTGTCGTAGACGTTGGCGAATACCCAGGTGTCGCGGTTCTGCGCACTTTTGATCGGGTCAAACGTGGTGCTGTCTTCACGGCAACCGATGGTCAGTACGCCGGCGGCCTGGGCCAGCCCGGCAGTGAGGGACCAGGCGGTTAACGTCGCAGCAGCGAGCAACTTCAAGTGGCGGGATTGCATGTCATAACTCCTTGTTTATGGACGGCAGAAAGGGTCAACGGTTCTTCAAGCACGCAACTGTACCGATGCTCGTGCAGGAAATGGGTCGGCGGCAACACCATGGAACACAGGGCCTTGGCATACCGGCAACGCGGGTGAAACGCACAGCCGGCGGGCACATTCAATGGGCTGGGTGGCTCACCCGGCAAGGGTTCCGTAGGCAATGGCCGATGCGGATCGATCTCCGGGATCGCCTGGATCAGCGCCGCCGTATACGGATGGCGCGGCGAGGTGAACACCGCCTCCACCGGGCCCTCCTCGACGATCTTGCCCAGGTACATCACCGCCACCCGGTCGCACAGGCGGCGCACGATGGCCAGGTCATGGGCGATGAACAGGATCGCCAGGTTCATGCGCTGTTGCAGCTCCAGCAACAGGTTGATGATCTGGCCCTGGATCGACACATCCAGCGCCGCCACACACTCATCAGCGATGATCAAGCGCGGCTCCACCGCCAGCGCCCGGGCGATGCCCACGCGCTGGCACTGGCCGCCGCTGAGCGCGCCGGGTTTGCGCTCGGCGAGTTCGGGACGCAGGCCGACCAGGTCGAGCAGTTCGTTGACGCGAGCCGGAATCTGTTGCGCGGGGACCTTGCGTTGCACCCGCAGCACCTCGGCAATGGTTTCGCCAATGGTGTGGCGCGGGTTCAGCGCGGCATACGGGTCCTGGAAAATCATCGCGGTTTCATGGCGCAGCCGGGCGATATCGATGGCACTGCCGTGGACCATATCAATACCGTCGAACAACACCTGGCCGGCGCTGATCGGGTTGAGGTGCAGAATCGCACGGCCCAGAGTGCTCTTGCCGCTGCCGGATTCGCCCACCAGGCCGAGGGTCTCGCCCGCCGCCAGGTTCAGCGATACCCCGTTCACCGCCCTCACCCACTGCTTGTTCAAACCCAACACGCCAGTGCCAGACGCGGCAAAGCGCACCTCCAGGTCTTTGATCTGCAACAGGCTCATGGCCGATCTCCCAAAGGATAGTGACAGGCCACACGCGAGCCTTCAGGCAGCTGCTGGGTGCATAGGTCGCCGACCTGCGGGCAGCGTGGGTTGAAGCGACACCCGGCGGGCAACGCATCCAGCAGCGGCGGCTGGCCTGGAATGGTGCGCAGCAACGCATGCCCGCTGCTGTGGGCAGGCTGGCAGTCGATCAGCCCAGCGGTGTAAGGATGCCGGGGGTGGGCCAGCAGGTCGTATTTGCTGCCGTGCTCGCACAGGCGACCGGCGTACATCACGGCGATGGAGTCGCAGGTCTGCGCCACCACGCCGAGGTCGTGGGTGATCATGATGATCGACAGGCCACGCTGGTCGCGCAGGTCCAGCAACAGGCGCAGGATTTGCGCCTGCACGGTCACATCGAGGGCCGTGGTCGGCTCATCGGCGATCAACACCTGCGGGTTGCAGCCCAGGGCCACGGCGATCATCGCGCGCTGGCGCATGCCGCCGGAAAACTCATGGGGATAGTTGTCGACCCGCGCCTGGGGATCAGGGATCCCCACCTGGCGCAGCACGTCGATGGCTTGCAGGCGCGCGCCTTTCTTCGACGCACCTTGATGCAGGCGAATCCCCTCGGCGATCTGCTCGCCAATGCGCATCAGCGGGTCGAGGTGGCTGCTGGGGTTCTGGAAGATCATGCCCAGTTGCCCGCCACGCACTGCGCGCATGCCGGCGTCATCCAGCTGCAACAAATCGCGACCGGCCAGGCGCACGGCCCCGCCTTGCACCCGCAGGTTGGGCGACGGCAACAAGCGCATCAGCCCGCGACAGGCCATCGTCTTGCCCGAGCCGCTTTCACCCACCAGGCCGAGGATTTCACCTTCGGCCAGGTCAAAGGACACACGATCGACCAGGGTGACATCACGCCCGGCGTTATGGGCGATCACACTCAAGTCCTGTACCTGAAGCAGACTCATGTTCGATCCCCCAGCACTTGCGCCACACCGTCGGCCAACAGGCTGAAGCCCATGGCCAGGGTCACGATGGCCAGGCCCGGGAAGGTGCAGAGCCACCAGGCCGTGGTGATAAAGGCCTGCCCTTCGGCCACCATGGTGCCCCATTCGGCGGTCGGCGGTTGTACACCCAGGCCGAGGTAGCTCACCGCCGCCCCATTGAGCAGCACCAGCACGGCGTCAGACATGGAAAACACAATCGAGCCAAACAGGGCGTTGGGCAGCAAATGCCGAAACAGGATGCGCCCGTGGCCAAAGCCCAGGCTCTTGGCCGCCAGGGCAAAGTCGCTTTCCTTGAGCACTAGGATCTGCGAGCGGATCAGCCGCGCATACGACACCCAGCCCACCAGCGCCATGGCGATATAAAAACTCTTCAAGCCCGGGCCGAGGATGGCCATGATCGCCAACATCAATACCAGGAACGGGAACGCCAGGACCACGTCGATCACGCGCATGCAGAAATTGTCGAAACGCCCGCCGATGTAGCCGGAAACCGCACCGACAAAGGTGCCGATCATGAACGGGAAAATCACCCCGACAATGGCCAATTGCAGGTCAATGCGCGCGCCCCAGATCACCCGCGAAAGGATGTCACGACCATAATTGTCCGTGCCAAACGGATGGGCAAGGCTTGGCCCCAGCAGGCTCAGATCCGTGTTCTGCGCAATCGGGTCATAGGGCGCGATCCACGGCGCGAACAGCGCCAAGGCAAACCACGCCAACAGAATCGCCAGGCCCCACGCGGCGGTCAGCCGGCCATTGCGAAAGCCAAACCGCAAGCGCAAGCGCCAGGGCACAATCAACGAGCGGCTGTTCATTGCATTTTCACCCGTGGGTCGAGGGCGACGGTCACGACATCCGCCACAAAGTTGACCACCACCGTCGCACAGGCCAGCACCATGGCCACCCCCTGCACCACCATGTAGTCGCGGGTAAAGATGCCACGGACCAGCAACTGGCCGATGCCGGGAATGGCGAACAGGCTTTCGATCACCACCGTGCCGCTGATCAACCAACCGATGTTCACCGCCAGCAGGTTGACCGCCGGCACCAGGGAATTGGGCAACACATGCCGGCGAAACACCGCAGCCTCCGACAACCCACGGGCGCGGGCGGCGGTGACATGGTCGGCCTGCAACTCCATCAACATGCTCGCCCGCAGGTTGCGCACCAGCACCGCGGACAACGCCAGGGCGATGGTCAGGCATGGCAGGACCATATGGTGCGCCTTGTCCAGCCAGGTGCGGCCGTAGCCCGACACCGGGAACAAGCCCCATTGCACGCTGAGCAACAGGATCAGCATCAAGCCCAGCCAGAATGCCGGCATGCCCAGGCCGACCGTGGTGAATACGCGGATCAGGTTGTCGGCCCAGCCACCTTTATGCCGCGCCGCCAAGGTCGCCAGCGGTATCGCGATCAACAGCGCCAGCACCACGCTGCCAAGGACCAGCACCAACGTCGGCTCGATGCGGGTGACGATCAGCTTCAGGGCATCGACCTTGTACAGCAGCGATTGGCCGAGGTCGCCCTTGAGCAGGTTTTTGAGAAAGTAGAAATATTGCAGCCACAACGGCTGGTCGAGGCCGAACTGCGCGCGGATTTTCAGCAAGGCGTCCGGGGTGCTGCGCGAGCCCAGCAGCGCGCGGGCGGGGTCGCCGGGAATCGAGCGTACCAGCACAAAGGTGATCAGGCTGATGCCAAACAGCACCGGCAACAATTGCAGGGGCCGGGACAGTACAAAACGGTAGCGCGCCAGGTTCATTCGTCAGCCTCGATGGCGAGCAAGAAAGTCCAGCAGCACCGGGAAGTACGCGTGAGGCTCTTCATAAAAGGGCATATGGCTGCTGTTGGGGAACACATGCAGCTCGGCGTGGCGAGCCGCCAGCTTCATGCGCATGGCGCAGGCCGGGGTCAGTTCATCATGCTGACCGGTGGTGATCAGCATCGGCATCTTGAAATCGGCCATCTCGGGGATGCGGTTCCAGTCCTTGAGGTTGCCAATATAGAGAAATTCATTCGGCCCCTGCATGGTTTCGTAGGGCCCCATGTTCCAGTCATCCAGGGAGCGCTTGACCGGTGCCGGCCACTCGTCCAGACGACACACGTGGCGGTAGTTGAGCAAGGTGATCGCCGCCTGGTACTGCGGGTGGTCCAGGGTGCCCATGGCTTCATGGCGTTGCATCATCGCCACGGTTTCGCTGCCCAGGGCGCCGCGCAGGCGTTCCAGTTCCTGGGACAGGTGCGGGATGTCGCCGACGGTGTTTTCCAGGATCAGGCTTTTCAGGGCAGCGGGGTAATGGATAGCGTATTCGATCGCCAGCCAGCCGCCCCAGGAATGGCCGAGCAAATGCACACGGCCCAGGCCCAGGGCCTGGCGCACGGTTTCGACTTCTTCGACATAACGGCGGATTTCCCACAGGGAAACATCGGTCGGTCTGGCTGAAGCGCCAGTGCCAAGCTGATCGAATGCAACCACTCGCAGGTTATGGTCTTTGAGCCAGCCATGGGCGTCACGCAAGTAGTCACACGGCAGGCCAGGACCGCCGTTGAGGCACAGCAGCACCTCATCGCCGTCACCAAAGCTGTAGGCCACGAGGTTATGGCCGTCGACTTGCACGTTGTACTGCTGGTCGGGGGCAATTTCACGCCACATGCATACATTCCTTGTGTTGTATCGGCCTGGCGGGTAGCGGCCGTTAATCAGGCCAACACTACCGAGGATGCCGTGTGTCCATAACCTAGTATTTCTTATAGGTTTGGCCTGGCAGTCCTTCGCCGGGGCGTGGCATTCTACTTGCCGCAAGTCGAGATTCAAATGAATTCGGGAGCAGAACGGATGCTGGCCAAGCTAACTGCGTTCAATAACCGTCTGATGCCGGGCAGGAGCCTGGATGAACAGATGGACAATACGTTCGACCTCGCCCAGCAGTTGGGCTTCGATGCGCTGGTGTATGACTACACCCCGGTGCCCATCGACCTCAATGGCGAGCTCATCACCCCCTCGGTGCTGGAATTGCGCAACACCCCGCCCGACTGGCATGCCTTGTGGTGCAGCGAAGGGTTCTACCAGATCGACCCCGTGCAGCACTTGGCCTTGAGCACGGTTTCGCCGTTTGTCTGGTCCTATGACGCCAAAGCCCAGACCGCCCTGCAGCAGATCATCGACCCCTGCCACGCACCCGTGTCTTCTTACCTGCATGACCGCCAGCTGACCTGCGGCGTCAGCGTGCCGATCCACCTGCCCCGCGGCGGCTTTGCCTCGCTGACCGGTCTGCGCACCGGCAAGGCGAGCGTGGTGCTGCGGGATGCGCAGCAGACTCTGTCGGATTTCGCCCTGATTACCCATGCCTTGCAGGAAGCGGCCTACCCATTATTCAGCAAGGAGCTACGTGCCTACCCGCATATTCGCCTGACCAAACGTGAGCGCGAGTGCCTGAAATGGGCCGCCGATGGCCTGACCGCCGCCGAAATCGCCACCCAATTGAGCCGTTCCCTGGCAGTGGTCACCCTGCACCTGGCGTCGGCGATGCACAAATTAGGCGCAAAGAACCGGGTCCAGGCAGTGGTTCGCGCAACCCACTATCGCTTGCTGGAAGACTGAACCTTCGGCAAAACCTAGCTGTTTTGCTAGTTACCTAAACATCGCGTGCCGATTATCGTGTCCCTGATCCTTTTTTTCAGAGCAGGGTACGAAATGGAATTCATCGAAAAAATCCGCGAAGGGTATGCGGCCTTTGGCGCTTACCAGACCTGGTACCGCATCACTGGCGACCTGACCACCGGCCGCACACCGTTGGTGATCATCCATGGGGGCCCCGGCTGCACCCATGACTACGTCGACGCCTTCAAGGACGTCGCCGCCAGCGGTCATGCCGTGATCCACTACGATCAACTGGGCAATGGGCGCTCCACCCATTTGCCCGACAAAGACCCCTCCTTCTGGACCGTCAGCCTGTTCCTCGATGAGTTGAACAACCTGCTGGACCACCTGCAAATCAGCGATGACTACGCGATCCTCGGGCAATCCTGGGGCGGTATGCTCGGCAGTGAGCATGCGATCCTGCAACCCAAGGGCCTGCGCGCCTTCATCCCGGCCAACTCGCCCACCTGCATGCGCACCTGGGTCAGCGAAGCCAACCGCCTGCGCAAACTGCTGCCCGAAGGCGTGCATGAAACCCTGCTCAAGCATGAAGCCGCCGGCACCTACCAAGACCCGGAATACCTCGCCGCCTCGCGGATTTTCTATGACCAGCACGTGTGCCGGGTCAACCCCTGGCCTGAAGAGGTAGCCCGCACCTTCGCCGCGGTCGATGCCGACCCGACGGTGTACCACGCCATGAGCGGCCCTACCGAGTTCCACGTGATTGGCAGCCTGAAGGACTGGAACGTGATCGGCCGCCTGTCGGCGATCAAGGTGCCGACCCTGGTGATTTCCGGCCGGCATGACGAGGCGACGCCGCTGGTGGTCAAGCCGTTCCTGGACGAAATCGCGGATGTGCGCTGGGCATTGTTTGAAGACTCCAGCCACATGCCCCATGTGGAAGAGCGCCAGGCGTGCATGGGCACGGTGGTGAAGTTCCTGGATGAGGCGTGCTCGACGCCGCACACAGCCCTCAAGGCTGGCTGAGGTAAAAATGTGCAGGGCCACTTAGCGCTGTCGCTCAGTAAATTGGAATATCCCTGTGGCGAGCGGGCTTGCTGTGGCGAGCGGGCTTGCCCCGCGTTGGGCTGCGAAGCAGCCCCAATAAGGCCAACTGCGTTTATCCAGGCATATAAAATCGCCAGGTTTTAGGGCCGCTTCGCAGCCCAACGCGGGGCAAGCCCGCTCGCCACAGCAAGTCCGCTGGCCACAACATGCCCGCTCGCCACAATCAGCCAACTTGCCTGAACAAGCCCACTGGCCACTGCAGCTCGCCCCCGCCCACCGTCTAGACGTCGCTGGTCTCCGGCCTCGCGGCTTTGTTCGACACCTGCGCCACCAGTGGAATCTCCTGACCCTGTGCATCAAACAACTTGCCGCCGCTGAAGTAATCCCCCTCGCGCAAGGCCGCCACATCCTGGAAGCACAAACTGCGCTCCGTCCCTGCCACGAACACTGATTGCTGGTCTGAGTTACCGGCGGTGATGTGGTTGAACGCCAGGTTCAGCAGGATCGCCATGATCGCCGACGAGCTGATGCCCGAGTGGAAAATGGTCGCGAACCAGCTGGGAAAATGATCGTAGAAACTCGGCGCAGCGATGGGGATCATGCCGAAACCGATGGACGTGGCGACGATGATCAGGTTCATGTTGTTGCGGTAATCCACCTTGGACAGCGTGCGAATACCACTGGCCGCCACGGTGCCGAACAGCACGATCCCGGCACCGCCCAGTACCGAGGTCGGTACGGCCGCAATGACACGCCCCATGAAGGGCAGCAGGCCGAGAATCACCAGGAACAGCCCACCGGTCGCCACCACAAACCGACTCTTCACCCCCGTCACCGCCACCAGGCCGACGTTCTGGGCGAATGCACTTTGGGTGAACGAACCGAAGATCGGCGCGAACATGCTCGACAGCATATCGGCACGCAGGCCATTACCGAGACGTTTGGAGTCGACCTTGGTGTCGATGATCTCACCCACCGCCAGGATATCTGCCGAGGTTTCCACCAGGGTCACCATCACCACGATACACATGGAAATGATCGCCGCCACATGAAAGGTCGGCATGCCGAAATGGAATGGCGCGGGGAAACCGAACATCGGCCCCTGGGTGACACCGGAGAAGTCGGCCATGCCCAGCAATACCGCAATGAGCGTGCCGATCACCATCGCCAGCAGGATCGACAACCGCGAGATAGTCGCACTGCCGATCTTGCTCAGCAGCAACACCAGCACCAGGGTCAGCGCGGCCAGGCCGATGTTCGGCATGCTGCCGAAGTCGGCTGCGCGGCTGTTGCCGCCCATGGCCCACCGCGCCGCGACGGGCATCAGGGTCAGGCCGATGGTGGTGATCACGATACCGGTCACCAGCGGTGGGAAAAACTGGGTGATCCGCGAGAACACCGGGGTAATCAATAGCCCGATCAAGGACGCCGCCATCACCGCCCCCAGAATCGCCGGCACCCCGCCAGCGCCATCACTGCCGACAATCGCCACCATGGTTGCCACACCGGCAAACGACACGCCCTGTACCAGCGGCAACTGGCAGCCAAAAAACGGCAGGCCAAGGGTTTGCAGCAAGGTGGCCAGGCCACCGGCAAACAACGACGCGGCGATCAACAGGCCGATATCCGCCGGCGACAACCCAGCCGCCTGGCCGACGATCAACGGTACGGCAACGATGCCGCCGTACATGGTGAGCACATGCTGCAGGCCGTAAGCCAGGTTGGCGGCGACGCCAAGATTCTCATCTTCCGGCCGCTGCGGTGACGCCTTCGGGATAGTCATGGTGAGGGGTTCTCTGTTTTTGTTGTGCGGCCACTGTATGCAATGTAAGGACTGGATGTCCATAGAGTTGTATACAATCAATCGAACAAGATACCCTCCATCGGCGTTACAAAAACAATCCGGCCGACATGAGCCAGAACGCCAAAGGACACTAAAACCATGAAAAAGGCACTACAGGGCGCAACCGTGGCATTGACGCTCCTCGGCGGTGGGGAGGCCGTCGCGATGGAATGGATGAACAACAGCGTAGGATTTCGCTACGGCCAGCAGTTCACCAATCCGAACAACCCCAATGCATTCAGTAAACGCATCTACAGCTTTACCCACGCCAGCGGCTACCAGTACGGCAGTCACTTCCTGAACCTGGATGTGTTCCTGTCCGACAGCCGCGACCCGCGCAAGGGCACCGACCACGGCGGCAGTGAGGTGTACGCGGTGTATCGGCACCAGTTGTATGCCTCTCGCGTCTTCGATACGCCGCTGGGTACCGGGTTGATCAAGGATTACGCCTTCACCCTGGGCTTCGATGCCAACCGCAACAACAACTTCGCCTCAGCCAGGAAACGCGCACTGGTGCTCGGCCCGACCTTGAAGTTCAACACCGTCGGCGTGCTGGACCTGAGCCTGATGTACTACAAGGAACGGAACCACACCGGCATTCCCGGCGCGAAAGAGTCGAACCACACGTTTGACGACACTTACCTGCTCAACCTGACCTGGATGCGCCCGTTCGAGATCGGCAACCACGGGGCCAGGTTCCAGGGGTTCATCAACCACGTCGGAGACAAGGGCGAGGACTTCCACGGCCGCGATACCGCAGCCGAAACCCTGCTGCGCACCGCGCTGATGGTGGCGGTGCGGCCGGGTAAAAGTGTTAAGCCGAACCTGTATCTGGGGGTGGGCTACGAGTACTGGCATAACAAATTCGGTGTGGATGGCGGCCGGGGCAGCCGCACATCGACGCCGACGGTGAATATGGAAGTGACCTTCTAGGGGGAGTCAAATGCAGGAGGGGGCTCGCTCCCTCCCACAGACTGAAACGCAGTGTCACTCCAGGTTCAGATCCGTTGCCAGTTCCGAGCGGCCTGCTTTCGGCCGCGCCAGCCAGTAACCCAGCACCGCCAACGGCGCAGTCGCCAGCATCACCAGTGCCGTGATCAACAGCGGCTGCTCAAGCATCGACGACACCACCAGGCTGCTGAGAAAGCACAGCCCCAATTGCAGGGTGTTTTGCAGCGCTGCGGCCTTGCCGGAATTTTCTGCAAAGGGCATCAGCGCATTCGCCACCACGATCGGATAGCTGGCGCCATTGACCAGGGCCATCAGGCAGAACGGGATCAGCAAGGTGGTCAGGGTCGGCACGGTCAAGGTGGCGACCAGGTACAACGCCACCATGCTGATGCAATAGGCCACCAACAACCACGGCAGCAGTGTCTTGCCCTGGAAACGCTGCAAGGCGCTGCGGCAACTGTAGCCACCGACCAGGAAGGCGAGGGTCGGCAGCACATAGCTCAAGCCGATGTCATTGGGGCTGTAGCCCATGTCACCGAGGATGAAGGGCGACGCGGTCAGCCAGGCGAAAAAACTGGCGGAGCACGCCGCAAAGATCATGACGTTGCCGGTGAATACCCGAGAGCCGAGCAACTGCCCGTAGCCCAGGCGCGCAGGCTCGCCCTCTGCGGCAGGGCGTTTGGGCAAGGCACGTAGGAATAACGTAGGCAGCAGCAACAGCAGCGAGACACCCAATAACACCGCGAAAATCGCCTGCCAGCCAAAGTGATTCAACACCATCGCGCCCAACAGCGGGGCCAGGGCCGGCGACAATGACATCAGCGGCATGATACTGGCGAATACACGGTGGGCTTTGTCAGCCGGATAACGGTCAATCACCAAGGCCTGCCAACTGACCGCGGCGGAACACACGCCAATCGCCTGGATAAAACGCAAGGCCAGCAGCTGCGGCGCCGTCTCGACCCAGAACATCCCCGCGCAGCCCAGCACGAACAGGCTCAGGCCGGTGACCAGGATCGGTTTGCGCCCGAGTCGGTCAGACAACGGCCCCCACAGCAACTGCCCCACCGCAAAGCCGGCGAGGAAAATACTCAGGCTGGCGCCCACCGCGCCGGCGCCGATCTGCAATTGCTCGCCCATGGCGCCAAACGCCGGCAAGTACATGTCCATGGCGAGGTAACCGAGCATGCTCAGCCCCGCCAGATACCAGGTGAAACCAAAAGAGTTTTTCATTGAAGCCTTATAGATCCTGCCATCAAACTATTTGCTGACTACTGCCCATTATGAAGCTGGTAACATCCCTGTGAAGCGATAATAATTGGACACATCTATCAATATTTTTGAAGGCAGTGTGTATGTGGTCCGAATACTCCCTGGATGTGGTTGATGCGGTCGCGCGCCACGGCAGCTTCAGCGCTGCGGCCCAGGAACTGCACCGCGTGCCATCGGCCATCAGCTATACGGTGCGCCAACTGGAAGAGTGGCTGGCCGTGCCGTTGTTTGTGCGGCGCCATCGCGATGTCGAACTCACCCCCGCTGGCCGTCTATTTATAGATGAAGCGCGGGGCGTGATGAAAAAAATGCTCGGCACAAGGCGCTTGTGCCAGCAGGTGGCCAACGGCTGGAGCGGCCAGTTGAAGGTCGCGGTGGATTCCATCGTCAAACCCCAGCGTTGCCGGCAATTGGTGCTGGATTTCTATCGACAGTTTCCCGAGGTGGAATTGCTGCTGGAATACGAGGTGTACAACGGCGTGTGGGACGCCCTGGCCGATGAACGTACCGACATTGTGATCGGCGCCACCAGCGCGGTGCCGGTGGCCAGTCACTTCACCTTTCGCGACATGGGGCTGTTGAACTGGCTGTGCGTGGTCAGCAGCCAGCATCCGCTCGCCGGCATCGAAGGCTTGCTCAATGACGACCAACTGCGCCCCTTCGCCTCGCTGTGCATGACCGATACGTCACGCAACCTGCCCAAGCGCGACACCTGGACCCTGGACAACCAGCGCCGCCTGGTGGTGCCTAACTGGGCCTCGGCGATCGACTGCCTGCGCGATGGCCTGTGCGTTGGCATGGCGCCAGCGCATCAAGTGCTGCCCTGGATCGAACGCGGTGAACTGGTGGCCCTGCAATTGAGCCGCCCCTTCCCCGCCAGCCCGTCGTGCGTGGCGTGGGCGCAGAACAAGGTGTCCCCCGCCATGCGTTGGTTGCTGGAGTACTTGGGCGACACCGAGACGATGAACCAGGAGTGGTTGAATGGGAGTGACCGTTGAAGATCACCGGGATCCGTTGTGTGGGGGGGGCCAGTCCGTCAAGGTTTTTTGTAGGAGCGAGCTTGCTCGCGAAAAACTCACAGGCGCCGCGTCCATTCAGGAAGCACGCGCTATCGTTGACGTTTTTCGCGAGCAAGCCCGCTGGCGATGTACGCTTAACTGACGGGCATCAGATCCCATTTCAATCCAGTAAACGCGTGATGGCGCGCACGATCATCTCGACCTCCTTGGCCTCCAGAGTCAGCGGCGGCAGCAGCCGAATGACCTTGCCCCGCGTCACATTGATCAGCAGACCATGCTCCTGGGCGGCACGCTGGGCCAGGTCGCGATAAGGGCTGGCCAACTCGATCCCGATCATCAGGCCTTGCCCGCGAATCGCCAGCACTTGCGGGTGCTCATTCAATTCCACCCGTAACCGCGCCAGCAGGCGCTCCCCCTGTTGCGCGGCGTTCTGCAACAGCCCCTGCTCTTCGATAATGTCGAGCACGGTGCAGCCGACGCGACACGCCAGCGGATTGCCGCCAAAAGTACTGCCGTGACTGCCCGGTGTGAACAGCTCGGCCACGTGAGCCCGAGCCAGGCACGCGCCGATGGGCACGCCGTTGCCGAGGCCTTTGGCCAAGGTCATCACGTCCGGAACAATGCCTTCATGCTGGAAGGCAAACCAAGCGCCAGTACGTCCGATGCCGGTCTGGATTTCATCGAGCATCATCAGCCAGCCATGGCGCGAGCAGTGATCGCGCAAGGCTTTCAGGTAACCCGGCGGCGCGACCATCACGCCGCTTTCGCCCTGGATAGGCTCCAACAGGACCGCGGCAATCCGCGGGCCGAACTGCTGAGTCAGCGCCTCCAGGGCTGCCAGGTCGCCAAAACCCACCTTGAGAAAATCCCCCGGCAAACGCTGGAAGCCCAGGCGTACCGACGGTCCGTCACTGGCAGCCATGGTGCCGAGGGTGCGGCCGTGGAAGGCGTTTTCCATCACCACCACCAACGGCTGCTCGATGCCCTTTTTCCAGCCATGCAGGCGCGCCAGCTTCAGTGCCGTCTCATTGGCTTCGGCACCGGAATTGTTGAAGAAGGCGCGGTCCAGGCCGGACAGCCGGGTCAGGCGCAGGGCCAGTCGTTGTTGCCAGTCGATGCTGTAGAGGTTGGAGGTGTGCAACAGCAAGCCGGCCTGTTCGCTGATGGCTGCTACCAGTTTTGGGTGGGAGTGCCCAACGTTGGTCACCGCCACGCCCGCCACCGCGTCCAGGTATTCACGCCCCTGCTGGTCCCACAGGCGCGTGCCCAAGCCACGGGTAAAGCTCAGAGCCAGGGGTTGGTAGGTGGTCATCAGGCAGGCGGCGGTCATGGTGGCAAGCTCCAGGGCATCTTGGGGACGATCCCAGTATCGTTAGCCACCTGAGCTGGATAAACTGCACTTTCCTGCAATGACTTTGAACCAGGGCTTGATAATGGATTTATTCCAGGCGATGTCGGTGTATGTGAAAGTGGTCGAGAGCGGCAGCATGACCGCCGCCGCCCACGCCTGCGGAATATCGACCACCATGGTCGGCAACCACCTGCGCGCGCTCGAGCAACGGCTGGGAGTCAGCCTGCTCAAGCGCACCACGCGCAAGCAAAGCCTGACGGAGTTCGGTGGGCAGTATTACCAGCGTTGCCTGGAAGTGCTGGGGTTGGTGGCCGACTCCGAGCAATTGGCCGAACAGGCCCACAGCGACGTCCCCCGCGGCACTCTGCGCATCACGGCGCCCCCCGCCTTCGGCACCGAACGCCTGGCACCGGCCTTGAGCGAGTTCTCCCGGCGCTACCCGCAGATCAAGCTGTACGTGGTGCTCAGCAACCAGCGCATGGACCTGGTCGACAGCGGTTTCGACGTGGCGATCCGCCTGGGTGAACTGGAACCCTCAAGCTTGATCGCACGGCCCATGCAGGATTACACCATGACCCTGTGCGCCTCGCCGGATTACCTGGCGCGACACGGCATGCCACAGGTGCCCGAGCATCTGCAACAGCATGACTGCCTGGCATTCGCCTACCCGTCGACCGACGATTGGCGCAACGCCGACAAACTGTGGCGCATGACCGGGGATGAGGGCGAGGTGGAGATTCCAGTATCGGGCTCGTTGACCATCAACAGCTCGCAAGCCCTGCGCCAGGCCGCAGTGCAAGGCATGGGCATCGTTATGCTGCCGGATGCCCTGGTGCAGCCCGACCTGCAAACCGGCAAGCTGGTGGCCCTATTGACCACCTACCAACTGCCCAGCCGCCCCATGCACCTGCTGTACCCACAGGACCGCTATCGCCTGCCCAAGTTGCGCGCCTTTGTGGATTTCGTCATGGAACAGTGGGCGCGCTAGAAGCCCACGCCCAATTCCCGCAAGCGCGCGGCCGTGCGTTCGGCGGACACATGATGAATGCCCTGCCAACCCAAGGCGACAGCCGCCTCGATATTGCCGGCGACGTCGTCGATGAACACCACTTCGCTCGGCTGGATATCCGGCAGATGAGCACGCACCTGGGCGAGGCTGGCGTGATAGATCGCGGCATCCGGCTTGATCAGCTTCAACTCGCCGGAGACCACGATGTCGCGAAAACACTGCAGGAACGGGTAGTTGGCCCGCGCATAGGGGAACGTCTCGGCCGACCAGTTGGTGAGCCCGAACAGCGGCATGTCGGCGTGATGCAACGCCTCGAGAATGGCCACGCCCTCCGGTAACGGGCCGCGCAGCATTTCATGCCAGCGGTCGTAATAGGCCGTGATCAAGGTTTCGTGCTGGGGGTATTGCGCGACCAGGCTGCGCGTAGCCTCGGCCAGGGTACGACCCGCGTCCTGCTCGGTGTTCCAGGCCTGGGTACAGATGGTGTCGAGGAACCACTGCCGTTCGTGATCGTCGGCAATCAGCTTGCGGTACAGGTGGTGCGGGTTCCAATCGAACAGGACACCGCCAAAATCAAAAACGACTGCACGAATCGTCATCAGATCCTCCGTTAGCGTGAGTTGATAGCCGATGGAGTCTGGCAGATCGATGGCGGCAGCGGCAAAGGCTTAACACACAACGAATGTGGGAGCGGGCTTGCCCACGATTGCAGGGTGTCAGCCGAAACATCCAGCACTGACAAACCGCGATCGCGGGCAAGCCCGCTCCCACATTTTTTTCGAGCGTGTTTAGGCTTGGACCAGGCCGTTGATCTTAACGGTCGGATTCACGTCAGCCTCGTAGTCCACGCCATCGATCTCAAAGCCGAACAAGCGCAGGAACTCAGCCTTGTAGCCGGCAAAATCGCTGATCTCGTTGACGTTGTCGTCGGTCACCTGGTTCCACAGTGCTGCCACGGCGTCCTGGACCTTCGGCTCCAGTTCGGCCAGGTCGGCGCGCAGGCGGCCGTCGGCGTCGAGCTTCGGCTGGCTGCCGTACAAGCTGTCCTTGAACAGGCCGTAGACCTGCTCGATGCAACCTTCGTGGGTGCCCTGCTCTTTCATCACCTTGAACAGCAACGACAGGTACAGTGGCATGATCGGGATCGCCGAGCTGGCCTGGGTCACCACCGCCTTGAGTACCGACACACGAGCGTCGCCCTTCAGCGCAGCCAGGTTGTCGCGCAGGGTCAGGACTTTCTTGTCCAGGTCCTTCTTGGCTTCGCCGATGGAACCGTTCCAGTAGATGTCCTGGGTCAGCTTCTCACCCAGGTAGGTGAACGCAGTGGTCTTGGCGCCTTCGGCCAGTACATCGGCGTCACGCAGGGCGTCGATCCACAGCTGCCAGTCTTCGCCACCCATGACTTTCACGGTGCCGTCGATTTCTTCCTGGGTCGCCGGTTCCAGGGTGGTGTCGACCACGACGCCCTTGTCGGTGTTGATCCCACGCAGGGTCACGGCTTTGCCGATCGGCTTGAGGGTGGAGTTGTGCACCACGCCCTGCGGGTCGGTACGGCGTGGCGCGGCCAGGCTGTAGACCACCAGGTCGATCTTGCCCAGGTCTTTCTTGATGGTGTCGATGGTCAGGCGCTTGATCTCGTCGGAGAACGCATCACCGTTGATGCTCTTGGCGTACAGGCCTTTTTCGACGGCAAACTTCTCGAACGCGGCGCTGTTGTACCAGCCGGCGGAACTCAACTTGCCCTCTTCGCCTTCTTTCTCAAAAAACACGCCCAGGGTGTCGGCACCGCAGCCAAACGCGGCACTGATGCGCGCAGCCAGGCCATAACCGGTGGAAGCACCGAGGACCAGCACCTTTTTCGGGCCGCCTTCGATGACGCCGTGTTGAGTCACGTAGTCGATCTGTTCCTTGACGTTCGCTTCACAGCCAACAGGGTGAGCGGTCACACAGATGAAGCCACGAACCCGCGGTTTGATGATCATAAAATTTCTGCCTCTTCCAAGGTGCCGAAGGCCAATGGTGGCCATTCAACTTCAATCGTACCGGTCTATGACGTCCAAAAAACCGAAGCGTCACGATAGTCGCAAATCTTCTGTTTACAAAATCCAATCGGCGCCGCGCTTTTCTGCGCATCCCTGCTAACGTCCGGGGTATCGCCACGCGTCCTGCGCCGTTTTCGCAGCAAACGCTATTCGTGAAAATTTGTTCAATCCCTTCACAATTTTGCAATATTTAAAACGCCCAACCGACTGATAACGCCTTATCATGGCGGGGTTGTTTCAATATGTTTCAAAACCCCACCACTCGCAGCCACGGAACCGTACCTGTCGAATGGCGTCCAGCTGGAGCTGAGTTTCATGAGCAAGTCCGCGTTACGCAAGAAAGCAGTGTCGATCGCCTGGGTGCTCGGCGTGCTGCTGTTTATTTTCCTGTTCCCCCTGACCACGGCGGTCTTTCTCGGCCTGGTACTGGTCTGCGGTGTCTATGACTTCCTGCGTAACGGCTTGTATGACCGCGATACCTTCAAGAAATACTTCATCGGCAGCGGCCGCAATACCTGGCTGCTGGCGCCGTTCAACACCCTGTTCGACCTGCTGAGCAGCCGCAATCGCCATGTCTACACGATGCGCGACCTGCCACCCGCCTGGCGTGAAGACCTGCAACAGGTGATCAACGATGCCATGGCCCACAAGGATGAAATCATCGGCTACCTGGACGAGCGCATGGCCGAGAAGAAACGCGGCATGCTGTTTTTCCAGTGGTATGGCCGCCCGATCGAAACCACCCTGGACATCCCGGAACTGCGTAAAAAGCTGCCGTTCGTGAAGACCATCGGGGTTTCGGTGTTCAACGAAAACCGCTCGACGTCCTTTCACTTCGGGCCCCTGCGCATGATGTTCCGGGTGCTCTACAACATGGCGCCGGCGCCTCACCATGACGGCGTGTATATCCAGGTCGGCAAGCACAAGCATTACTGGCACGACGACCCGCTGTTTATTTTCGATGACACGTTGATGCATGCGTCCTTCAACAAGAACGACGCAAAACGTTACTGCCTGTTCATTGATATCGTGCGGCCGACCTTGCTGCCCTCGGTCCTCAACGCCGTGATCGCGGGTTTTGCCGGCCTGGTATTCACCCTGCGTCGGGTTTTCTACAAAAACTGGAAGCTGATTCAGTAAGTTCTGCGGCATGATGGCGCTGGACGGTGTTTGCGCCCTGCCCGCGAGGCGGCCAGAATAACCGTCTCGTGCGACCGAATTCGGCGCCCACCATTCTCAAGCCATCGCCCCGCTGAAGGGCGCGGTGGCTGCGCTTTCAAGGAACCAGAATGCCCCAACGTCAAGTCATCAACGCCTCCGTCAGCCCCAAGGGCAGCCTCGAAACACTCTCCCAACGTGAAGTCCAGCAACTGAGCGAAGCCGGCTCCGGCAGCATCTATACCCTGTTCCGTCAATGCGCCCTGGCCATCCTCAATACGGGCGCGCATATCGACAACGCCAAGACCATCCTCGACGCCTATAAAGACTTTGAAGTGCGCATTCATCAGCAGGATCGTGGCGTACGCCTGGAACTGTTGAACGCGCCGGCCGATGCGTTCGTCGATGGCGAAATGATCGCCAGCACCCGCGAGATGCTGTTCAGCGCCTTGCGTGACATCGTCTACACCGAGAACGAGCTGGACAGCCAGCGCATCGACCTGAGCAACTCACAGGGCATCACCGACTACGTGTTCCACCTGCTGCGCAATGCGCGCACGCTGCGCCCGGGTGTCGAGCCGAAGATCGTGGTGTGCTGGGGCGGGCACTCGATCAACACCGAAGAATACAAATACACCAAGAAGGTCGGCCACGAACTGGGCCTGCGCAGCCTCGATGTGTGCACCGGCTGCGGTCCCGGCGTAATGAAAGGGCCGATGAAGGGCGCGACCATTTCCCACGCCAAGCAACGCATCACCGGCGGGCGCTACCTAGGCCTGACCGAGCCCGGCATCATCGCCGCCGAAGCGCCGAACCCGATCGTCAACGAGCTGGTGATCCTGCCGGATATCGAGAAGCGCCTGGAAGCCTTCGTGCGCGTCGGCCACGGCATCATCATCTTCCCAGGCGGTGCCGGCACGGCCGAAGAGTTCCTGTACCTGCTGGGTATTTTGATGCACCCGGACAACCGTGGCCTGCCATTTCCGGTCATCCTCACCGGGCCGAAACACGCCGCGCCGTACCTGCAGCAACTGCACGCCTTCGTCGGCGCAACCCTGGGCGAAGCAGCGCAGGCGCACTACCAGATCATCATCGATGACCCGGCCGAAGTGGCTCGCCAGATGACCGCCGGGCTCAAGGCGGTGAAGCAGTTCCGGCGCGAGCGCAACGACGCGTTTCACTTCAATTGGCTGTTGAAGATCGACGAAGGCTTCCAGCGCCCGTTCGACCCGACCCACGAAAACATGGCCAGCCTGCAACTGAGCCACGCGCTGCCGCCCCATGAGCTGGCGGCCAACCTGCGTCGTGCGTTTTCGGGGATCGTGGCGGGTAACGTCAAGGACAAGGGCATTCGCCTGATCGAACAGAACGGCCCGTACGAGATCCACGGCGACCCGGCCATCATGCAACCGCTGGACGAGCTGCTACAGGCCTTCGTCGCCCAGCACCGCATGAAGCTGCCAGGCGGCGCGGCCTATGTGCCGTGCTACCGCGTGGTGCAATAAACCGGCACTGCGCTCGGCCATGGTTTGTATCGCTGGGAACCCGATGGAAGGGTGTGAGTGAAGTTCGGTCCAGGGTTTGACCTGTTCGGACTCACCCACATCCAGAAAGCGGCCCAGGCAATCGTGGAGTGGGGGCGGGTACTGGAGACCCTGCGGCCCACCCGCGATCGCCGCGTTGCGGCAGCGAGCAGGCTTTGGTAAAACCGCATCTTCCCTTGATCCAGAGAACGCCTCACGTGCGCACGCTTCTTCTCGCAGCCCTGGTCATGACGCCGACCCTCGTCCTGGCTGACACCATCGCCTGGCCCGACTTGCCGCCCACCTGCTTTGTCAGCGGCCGCTCCGCCACGAGTGCGGATGTCGACAGCGGGTGTGCCGCCTTCCTGATCAATGTCAAAGGCCAGGCGGCGGGCACCCCGATCAAAGTGGATATTCCCCAGTACGCCATGCATGTGGATGAAACGACCGGCAAGGAAACCCCGGTGATCCTCATCCAGGCCGAGGAAAACGGTGAGGTCAAGGCCGTGGGCTATCGGGAACTGGGCACCGACCAACTGGGGGCGGCACTGTTGCGGGAGGTTCGGCTCCTGGGTACGAAGAAGCCGACCTAGGCAGGGCTTCAGCGAACCCAGCCACCCACCTGCCAGTGGAAACCGTCATTGCGTTGCACCCAGTGCGGATGCACGTAGCGATAGCCTTCGCGCACAGGCTCCCAATGGCCATGCACCGCGACGTAGCGCCCACCGTCCCAACGCCAGTAACCGCGCGACCATATATAGCCGTAGCGTGGCGCAGGCTCGACTTCAATCACTTGAACCGGCGGCGGCTGTGGCGCGACCACCTCGACATACTCACGTTGCACCGGGCGCCGCTCATGCACGACACGCTCTTGCACACACCCGGATGCGGCGACAACCATGGCCGCCAATGCTGCATAACGTAACAACATACAAACCCCTCGGGCGCTAACACCCAACACCTGTATCAGTAAAAAATGCCCCCTGGTTCCAGCCGCGCTCCTGCATGGCCTGGGTTCTTTTTTAACAGGTGGTGTCTGTCAGGTTGCTGAACCCACTCGCCTCAAAAAGCGCACGCGACGGCCGGTCGCTTCAGGCGTACCCGCAACACCGCGGCGTTTGCACCTCTTCGCCCTCATGCCGGGCCGAAACGCTCCAGCACCGCCTCGACAAACCCTCGCAACTTGGCGGTACGCTGGCGGTGGGCGGTGTAGACCAGATGCATTGGCCGGCTGGGAGCCTCGAAGTCCGGCAGCACCTGCACCAACTCGCCCCTGGCCAATGCCGCGCGCAGAAAGTCTTCCGGGCCCAGGACGATGCCAAAACCGTCCAGCGCGGCTGTCATCAACGCCCGGCTTTCATTGATCTGCAACCGGCTGGCGACCTTCACTGTGTGCGGTGTCGAGCCTTGGTAAAACACCCATTCGCGATCCGCGGGGCGTGACCAGAAGGCGTAGCCCAGGCATTCGTGGTGCTCCAGGTCGGCCGGCGCCAGCGGCATGCCGCGGGCCGCCAAGTACGCCGGCGCCGCGCAGGCCACCAGGCGGTAAGGCGCCAGTGGCCGGGCGGTCAAACCGGTGGTGGCCAGCGGGCCGATGCGAAACGCCGCTTCATAGCCCTCCTCCACCAAATCGACGAAACGATCCGTGAGGTGCAGGTCGATTTGCACCTGCGGGTTATCGCGCAAAAAAGCGGTAATCAGCGGCATCAGGCTGTAGGAGCCGAAAGTGACCGGCGCGGTGATTTTCAGCTTGCCACGCGGCGTGTCATTCATGATCTGCGCCAGGGAATCAGCCGCCTCGGCCTCTGTCAGGATATGTTTGCACCGCTCGTAATACGCGCTGCCCAACTCGGTGAGGCTTTGTCGACGCGTGGTGCGATTGAGCAAGCGCGCGCCCAGGCGCTGCTCCAACGCGGCAACGTGTTTGGCCACCATCTGCGCCGACATGTTCAAGCGCTCGGCAGCGCGGGCGTATGAGCCCAACTCGGCGGCGACCACAAAGGCATTCATGCTGGATAGACGGTCGATCATTCCCCACTCCCAGTAACAACACCCACGCCATAACAATTATTTATCGCCAAACAGTTGCCAATCATCATAACGGCTCCCCCTGTTCAAAAGGAGCAAGACCATGAAGATTGGCGTGATTGGCGCGGGCTTTATCGGGCGTGCCGTGGCCCAGCTGGCTTTAGCTGCCGGCCATGAGGTGATGCTGAGCAACTCCCGTGGCCCGCAGACCATGAGCAGCGTGCTCAGCGGTATTCGCGGCGTCAAAGTGGGCAGTGCGCAAGATGCCGCGCAGTTCGGTGACGTGGTGCTGGTGGCGATTCCGTTTGAACATTACCGCAGCATTCCCGCGCAGTGGCTGGAGGGCAAGACAATACTGGATCCCAACAACTACTACCCCGAGCGTGACGGGCATTTCCCCGCGCTCGACCGTTTTGAAACCACCACCAGCCGGCTGCTCGCCGAGCATTTTTCCCATTCGAAGGTGGTCAAGGTGTTCAATGCGATCTTCGCGACCGACCTGACCGAGCATGCCCGCCCCCACGGTGCCCCTGACCGCCGCGCATTGCCGGTGGCCGCCGATGATGCTGGCGCGAAAGCACAGGTGATCGGCTTACTCGACGAGCTGGGCTTCGATGCCGTGGACGCCGGCAACCTGGATGACAGCTGGCGGTTCGAGCGCGCCAAACCGGCGTATTGCGTGCCGCTGGACCAGGCCGGGTTGAGGGCGGCCCTGGCCGCGGCCGAGCGCACGGTTGAACTGCCTCCGGTCAGCCGGGAGCACACCCACAGTTAAACAGCCGCGCACAAAAAGCCCGCTGACCGTTACCGGTTCAGCGGGCTAATGAGATGGTCACCCCCACACCCTGCGAGGGCTACGCTTTCGCAGGGTGTTTTGTTTTTGGAGGCCATCATCATGAGCGAGTCAGCACTGATCGGGATCGATCTCGGCAAACATAATTTCCACCTTCTGGGCCAAGACAAATCGGGCCGCGAGGTGTTTCGCAAAAAGCTCTCGCGAGCGCAGATGATGCGGTTCTTCGGCAACTTGCCGAGCTGCGTCGTGGTAACGGAAGCCTGTGCCGGCTCTCACTTCATCGCCCGTCAGCTTGCGGCGATGGGGCATACGACCAAGTTGATTTCACCGCAGTTTGTCCGCCCTTTCGTCAAGGGCAACAAAAATGACTTTATCGACGCAGAGGCCATTTGCGAGGCGGCTTCCCGTCCGTCCATGCGCTTCGTTACGCCTAAAACCGAGTCTCAGCAAACCCTGTCTGTCCTGCATCGCATGCGCGAGTCGTTGGTGCATGACCGCACCAAGACAGCCAATCAGATGCACGGTTTCCTGCTGGAATTTGGCATCAGCCTGCCCAAAGGCTCAGCCATCATGAAGCGTTTGGCAGCTGTTTTGGCCGAGCATGAGCTGCCTGTGCGGCTGACAGTGCTGTTGCAACGCCTGCACGATCACTTCGTTTACCTGGATGAACAGATCAAGGAACTGGACAAACAACTGGCTTGCCAGCTGGCCGACGATGATCTGGGGAGCCGTTTGCTTAGCATGCCGTGTGTCGGTCCGATCACCGCCAGCCTTCTGGCTGTAGAAATGGGCGATGGCAAGCAATACCGATGCAGTCGCGATTTTGCGGCTTCAGTGGGCTTGGTGCCGCGACAGTACAGCACGGGCGGCAAAGCCAATTTGTTGGGGATCAGCAAGCGGGGTGACAAGCACCTGCGGCAACTGCTGGTGCAATGCTCCAGGGTTTACATGCAGAGGCTGGATCATCAGAAGGGGGCTTTGGCCGACTGGGTGCGAGCGCTGCTGCGCCGACGACACTCGAATGTGGTGGCCTGTGCCCTGGCCAACAAACTGGCGCGTATCGCTTGGGCGATAGCGGCTCACCATGCGCAATATGAAGCAGGGCCAGACGCCTTGAACGCCTGACCCTGCGGTTGTTGCAGTACCACAATTCACCCTTCAGGTTTTGCGATAGCTGAACAACGGATGACGTGAACGGCCTACCGGCCTGGCGAAGATCCTGACATAAAAATCGGCTTCAGAAGCCGACGGGCTTTTAAGGATCGTCAGGCGCGACTCTCATCGTGGCGCTGGGGCAAGCCCCAAACAGACGCCGGATAGATTTAAGCAAGCCAACCACATCGCCCGTTAATCAGTATTGCAAAAATGGGGGGACCATAGATTTTTTAAGCGTTACCTGATATCAGGCGTTGCTTACAGCGCCAGGTCAGACGCTGGCTTGCTCGGCGCGGCCGCAGGCTTGGCAGCCTCGGTGGCTTTTGGAGCAGTCAGTTGCGGAATCGCAGGCGGTGGGGTCAGTTGCAGGATACCGGCGGTGTAGGCCCATTCCTTGGCAACAGCCTCAGGACTGTCGTTCAGCTTGGTGCCGTAGCTTGGCACGATCTGGTGCAGTTTTGTCTGCCACTCAGGGGTCGCAACCTTGTCCTTGAACACTTTCTGCAGCACGGTCAGCATGATCGGCGCCGCAGTCGATGCGCCTGGCGATGCACCCAACAGGCCGGCAATGGTGTTGTCGGCGGAGCTGACCACTTCGGTACCGAGTTTCAGGACGCCGCCCTGCTCTTCGTCACGCTTGATGATCTGCACGCGCTGACCGGCTTGCCACAGGCGCCAGTCTTCTTTCTTGGCGTTCGGGAAGTACTCTTTCAGGGCGTTGTAGCGGTCGTCATCCGACAGCATCAGTTGGCCGGCAAGGTACTCGACCAGCGGGTATTCACGAATACCGACTTTGGTCATTGGTCAGATGTTGTGGGTGGTGGTGCTGGTCAGCAGGTCCAGGTACGAGCCTTCTTTCAAGAACTTGGTCGAGAAGGTCGCGAATGGGCCAAACAGGATCACGCGCTTGCCATCCAGCACGCGGGTGTCCAGGTGCGGAACCGACATCGGTGGCGCGCCAACCGAAGCTTTACCGTAGGCCTTGGCCAGGTGCTGCTCGGCAATGGCCGGGTTATCGGTGACCAGGAACGAGCCGCCAACCGGGAAGCCCGCGTATTCCTTGGCTTCCGGAATGCCCGACTTCTGCAGCAGGTGCAGGGCACCGCCGCCAGCGCCGATGAACACGAACTTGGCATCGGTTTCAGTCTTGGTGCCGTCTTTCAGGTTTTTGTAGCTGACACGCCACGAGCCGTCGGCGTTCTTGGTGATGTCCTGCACTTCGCTCGACAGCTTCAGGTCGAACTTCGGCGTGGTTTGCAGGTGAGCGACGAACTGGCGGGTGATCTCGCCGAAGTTCACGTCGGTGCCGATCGGGGTCCAGGTGGCCGCGATTTTCTGGTTCGGGTCACGCCCTTCCATCATCAACGGAACCCATTTGGCGATCTGCGCCGGGTCTTCGGAGTACTGCATGCCGGCGAACAGCGGGCTCGCCTGCAGGGCTTCGTAGCGCTTCTTGAGGAACTTGATGTTGTCATCGCCCCACACAAAGCTCATGTGCGGTGTGGAGTTGATGAACGAACGCGGGTTCTTCAGCACGCCCTGCTGGACCTGCCAGGACCAGAACTGACGGGAAATCTGGAACGCTTCGTTGATCTCGACCGCTTTCGGGATCTCAACGTTGCCGTTCTTGTCTTCCGGGGTGTAGTTCAGCTCGGCCAGGGCCGAGTGACCGGTACCGGCATTGTTCCAGCCGTTGGAGCTTTCTTCGGCGACGCCGTCGAGGCGCTCGACCATTTCCATCGACCAGCCTGGTTCCAGCTCATTGAGCCATACACCCAGGGTCGCACTCATGATGCCGCCGCCGATCAGCAGCACATCGACTTTCTTTGCCTCTTCCGCGTGAACGGACGTGATCCCCATCGACAAAGCCAGCCCCAGCAGGGCCGTGTTTACTTTCTTAAACATCGGTAGCACCTATGATAAAACGCCATCCGCCCCACTGCCCCTGATGATGGGCAACCCTCGTTCACGCTGCGCCAGGCAACGCAACGTGGGGTTTGCGCATTCACTTCGAGACCGCAGGGTGGGCACACAAGGCCGACGTATCGACCTCACTTTTATGTCCCTTCTGCGCTGACTTCTTATCATTATTGGCTTCAGCTACCTGGGCGACAGCCGACCGCCGGGACGTATACGGGTGTACGTACCGGGGAAAGACCAGACCAAGATGGCGCGCAGAATATCACGCTAAACGGCGTTTATGCGTCGTTTGGCCAATTGACAGCTCTAAATCGCGGGTTTTGCCGCGCCGCTGTCAAGCGTGGCAAGCGCGACGTGGGGTCACAGGGTGTTTAATCAAACTGAACTCTGTCAAAAAAGGCTGTTCTAGACACCTTCGTCGCTGCTTGCGTAGCATCGGCGGCTGTCCTTCGTGCCGTTCATCCCAATAGAGTTACCCATGACTATCCAGCAAACACCCGGGCACGTGCTGCCCGCGCGCAGTGCCGCCAAAATGGAAGCTGCCATGGCCGTGGGCGCCTTCGCGATCGGTACTGGCGAATTCGCCATCATGGGCCTGATGCCCGACATCGCCCGCAACTTGAACCTGAGTGAACCCCAGGTCGGTCACGCCATCAGCGCCTACGCCCTGGGCGTGATGGTCGGCGCACCGCTGCTGGCCATCCTCGGCGCCAAGCTGCTGCGTAAACATATGCTGTTGTTGCTGATGGGCCTGTACGCCCTGGGCAACCTCGCCACCGCCTTCACCCCGACCTTCGGCTCGCTGGTCGCCTTCCGCTTCATCAGCGGCCTGCCCCACGGCGCCTACTTCGGCATCGCCGCCGTGGTCGCCTCCAGCATGGTGCCCAACCACAAACGCGCCGGCGCCGTGGCGCGGGTCATGATGGGCCTGACCCTGGCCATGCTGCTCGGCAACCCCATCGCCACCTTCCTCGGCCAATACCTGGGCTGGCGTTCTGCATTTGCCTTGGTCAGCGTGATAGCCCTCCTCACCATCGCCCTGGTCTGGCAATTCGTCCCCCACCGCCACGACGAACAACGCAGCGACCCGCGCAAGGAACTGCGCGCCTTCACCAAACCCCAGGTGTGGATGGCGCTGTCGATTGGCGCCATCGGTTTTGCCGGGATGTTCTGCGTATTCAGCTACCTGGCGCCGACCATGCTGGAAGTGACCAAAGTCTCGCCACAATGGATTCCATTTGGCCTGGCGGCGTTTGGCGTCGGTGGAATTATCGGCAACATCGCCGGCGGCAAGCTGTTTGATCGCATGCAGTTTCGCGCGGTGGGCTGGATTCTGGTGTGGTCGATGGCGGTGTTGTTGTTCTTCCCCTTCGCGGCCTCATCGCTATGGGGCGTGCTGCTGAGCATGGGCCTGGTGGGCACCATGGTGTCGCTGGCCGCACCGTTGCAGATCCGCTTGATGGATATTGCCCATGAGGCACCGAGCCTGGCAGCTGCGTCGAACCACGCGGCGTTCAACCTGGCGAATGCACTGGGGCCGTGGTTTGGCGGCATGGCGATTACAGCTGGGTTTGGCTGGACCAGCACTGGCTACATCGGCGCGGCTACGGCACTGGTCGGCCTGGGTATCTACCTGGTCGCGCGGCGCATGCAGGGCGGGCACTAAAACCCACAATTCTGCCCCCACCACAGATCGAATGTGGGAGGGGGCTTGCCCCCGATAGCAGTGGGTCAGTCAACACACCAACGCCTGACCCACCACCCCATCAATCATCATGCAACAACCCCGACCCATACTCCCCATAACTACTCCCCAGCCCACTGCCGCCAAAATTCATCTTCGCGGCCTTGCTGGGGCTGTGGTCACCAAACGCCTGGCACCCGCCCGAAAAGCAAGGGTCACTGCTCACGCCAGACGAACCCGAAGAGCAAGCGCCCAACAGCAACGTGCCAGCAATCATCACGACTTTGACAAGGCTCGAGATCATGTTTTCAGTTCCCTGTGGACTGGAGGCGCGGGGGGCCTCTCTTGGGGACGATCGTAGACCTCAAAGGCGAAGGGAATTATGAAACTTTACCGGGTGACAGGGAGGGTTCAGGTTGCCGCCTTGGGGTAAGGCGGCGGGGTTGGGTGTCAGGCTGTGGCCGTGGTGGCGGTAGGCGCGACGTGCTCCTGGGCTCGGCTGACGAGTAGAGCGCTCAGGTCTATTAGCTGTTGAGTAGTGAAGGGGGTGTCAGAAATTTTGTGTTCGGGCATAACATGAGTAAGAGGTGCATGTATGCCAACCAAAAAGAAACCCGCGTTGCGAGAGCTGCCGAAAATCCCGAAAGAGCTGCTCGAGCAATTCACCGATGGACCGATGACCGCTGAAGCTATCGAGGACGCGTCTGCGGCGTTCAAGAAGGCTTTGATCGAGCGAGCGCTGAGTGCAGAGCTAGGTCACCACTTGGGCTATCCGCCGGGCGCGCAGCGCCCAGAGGATGAAACCAACCAGCGCAATGGCAAAAGCGGCAAGACGGTTCTAACCGGCGACGGTCCGCTCCGACTGGATATTCCCCGCGACCGGGACGGCAGTTTTTCGCCCATTTTGATCCCCAAGCACGAACGCCGCTACACCGGTTTCGACGACAAGATCATCGCCATGTATGCCCGTGGAATGACGGTCAGAGAGATCCGAGCGTTTCTTTCCGAGCAGTACGGTACTGACGTTTCTCCCGACTTCATCAGCTCTGTAACCGACGAGGTCATGGCAGAGATCGGTGCATGGCAACAGCGGCCTTTGGAGCCGATGTATCCGGTTATTTTCTTCGATGCTCTACGGGTCAAAATTCGCGAAGAGGGGCTGGTTCGCAACAAGGCGATTTACTTGGCCCTGGGCGTTTTGCCTGACGGAACACGCGATATTCTCGGCATCTGGATAGAAAATACCGAGGGCGCCAAGTTCTGGATGAAAGTTTTCAACGACCTCAAGACACGCGGCGTCGAAGACGTGTTGATTGCTGTGACCGATGGACTGAAAGGCATGCCAGAGGCTCTCAACGCCGTATTTCCAGACACGACACTGCAAACATGCATTGTTCATCTGATCCGCAACAGTCTTGATTACGTGGCCTGGGACAAGCGTCGCGAACTGGCCAAGGCGCTCAAACCGATCTATCAGGCGGTGACCGCCGAAGCAGCCGAGCAGGCGCTGGATGCGTTTGAAAGCGGGCCATGGGGCAAGCAGTATCCGACGGTAGTGGCTGCCTGGCGCCGCGCTTGGGATCGTGTGATCCCATTTTTCGTGTTCCCGCCGGCGATTCGAAAAGTGATCTACACGACCAACGCCATTGAGAGCATCAACGCTCAGTTGCGCAAGATCATCAAGACCCGAGGTCACTTCCCGACCGACGATGCGGCGACAAAACTGATCTGGCTTGGACTGCGCAATATCACCGCAAACTGGGGCTCCGCGGCCCATGACTGGAAAAGTGCGATGAATCAATTTGCGATTCTGTACGGAGATCGATTTATCAGGCCAACCTGGTAAAGCATGGCCTGCCTGACGGCAGGCCGTTACCGGCCCGCACACAAAATATCTGACAGTCCCGTAGTGAATGGCGCGAAACACGCCTCCCCGACACCCACGATGCATCCCTGATAAACTGCGCCACATTCGCCTCGCTAACTCAGATCCCCCATGCCCCTACAAACCGCCCCACTCTCCCGCCGCTTCTCCGTCGCCCCGATGATGGATTGGAGCTACTAATCCTCTATGCCACTCAATACGTGCCTTCCAGAACCTTTCTAAAAATCCCGTACCACTTTCGTACCAACACCAATACGACGCCCTGGATTCCAACCACCGCCCTCGCTGGAAATAGCAATCCCCTTCACTCACTTGGTGGATGCTGTGTGACATCTTTGAAAAGCTCTATTGCTTCGTTATCCGAAAGTCCACGCATGAACTTGTCATAGCTTTTCACGTCTTCTGGTGTAGGCACTGCGTAATCAGGGATCGATCGAATTCCATCTGCAATATCCCTACGATTGATCTCTCCCTGGATGACCATTCCCGTATTCATTTGGTAGGAAAGTGAGCCGCATTCTCGGTTCATAAACCCAACCAAACCGTTAGCTAGCATTGCTCCCTCTCGCTTCCTGACCTCATGCTTAGCAAGGGCAACGCGGATCATCTCAACCCTGATGAACAAGAACTGGATACGCGCTAAGTCGTCCTGGAGATTCCCCAGCAATTTCGGATCTTCAATCAGAGCCTGAATCTCTCTAGCCTTCTGTAGAGCCGTGTAATTGATATATCCACGGTCACGTTTCAGCTCCTTGAGTTTTAGATGAAGTCCTGAGTTCTCAGCGGTTTTGACATAGCTCTTAGCTTTCTCAACCCACGTCCGCATGACTTCATAAGCACTGAAAATCCACATCTGCGACTGGGCAGCCAGGAAGATCGAATCGTAGGGACTTGAAGACTCGTTAAATTTGGCGAGACGATAATCGTACTCCAGCCCCGTTATGAATTCATCGACGATGGTCAGGTTCATAGCCTGACTCACAAGATTCATATCAGTGGCAAAAAGACTGAGTGATTTAAGAGCCTCACGTAGTGCGTACTGAGGGATCTGGTCCGGGGTGAGATAGGTAGGCTCGTCATCTCGGTTGTATCCGTAATCATCGTCGATCATGACCGTTTTGCTCCATTTGAATATCCCTAAGCATATGCACAGAACACCTACCAAGACAGCCTTTCGATTTCTGTCAAATGGTAGCTATAGGTACGCTCTCCCTCCGACTCCAGTCCTGATACCAATTGCAAACGCCAAAACTGAAGCTGTGTGCGGGAGAGTGCGTGCCCAGGGGTTCAAAAAATCCGACAGCTCTCATGTAGCACGTCACTTCCCCTCTTCCAAAACTACCTACCATAGGCAGCTAACAGGTATGCTGCACTCTGACCTCCCAGCCTGAATTCAACACATAAGTGCAACGCTCACCCCTGTATGCACTTCGTACGGCGTCTTCCAGCCCAAGCGCTTGCGCGGGCGTAGATTGATCCTCGCTACTGTCCGATTGACGGCTTCGACGGTCAGCTTGCTGAAGTCGCTGCCCTTGGGGAAATACTGGCGGAGCAGACCGTTGGTGTTTTCATTGGTGCCACGTTGCCAGGATGAATAGGGGTCTGCAAAAAAGACCTGGCACTGGCTCCGTAGCGCGATGCGTTCATGCCCGGCAAACTCCCTTCCGTTATCCAGCGTCAGCGTGTGAGCGGCATGGCCCTGAAGCATCAGATTGATCGCCCGCGTTACCTGCCGGCGCGTTCTGCGCTTGACCGGATAGGCGCTCAGATAGCCGCTTTTGCGATCAACCAGGGTCACCAGGTTACCGCCCAGTCCATGTACCGTATCGCCCTCCCAGTCCCCCAGGCGCTCGCGGCTTTCGACCTCGGCTGGGCGTTCACTGATTGACACGCGATTACGCAGCTGCCCGCGCCGATCGTGGCTTCCATAGCGTTTCCGGTAGCGCTTTCGGCGATGTCGCAGATAGGTATAAAGCTCACCACCGGCGCGCTGTTCGGCGGCAATGAACCGATAAATCCACTCATGGCTGACCGCCCGGCTTGGCTGCTCCTGCTTCAACCGCTGGGCGATCTGCTCCGGACTCATGCCATGCTTGAGCCACACCGGGAGATGATGGCTGAGCCATGTCGCCGGCTTGCAAAACTTGCGCGCACCCGCTCGACGAGCATCACTTTCATGGGCCGCAGAAACAGCCTTGTAGATATTCTGGGTGCTGTTGCGGCGAACCTCGCGACTGATCGTCGAGGGATGCACGCCGACCCGCTTTGCAATGCTCGCCTGGCTCTCTGCGGCGCTCAAGCCAGCCTCAATCTGGTAACGTTGTCCCTGAGTCAGCTGCCGGTAATGCGTAGTCATCTGCGCTTGAATCCTTCGGTGTGAGAGCCTGGATTCTACCGGTGGCTGGCTCTCTGCCTCTCGTTTCAAGCGTTGCGCTTATTCTATGAATTCAGGCAGCGAAAAGGATTTAAGTTGGAAAACTATACGGTTCCCTCATATGTAATTTCGACCATCGCAGAAACTGTTTCAGAAAACGAAACCCATGCGAGCCTAGATAGTTTATTTATGTATGCCGAAGCACCTGGCGAACCACCTGAAGGTTCAAAAGCAGTTAAAGCTTTAGAGTGGCTCAGAAGAATTAATAAAGTAAGTGGCTCCGAAACACTGACTATCATTGGGAGAATTATCGAAAAGTATATGGAGACAGATGTCGAGACCGCACCGACATTTTGGCGTTCTGAAGAAATGATAGAGAAAGAAAAAGCCAATATAGAAAAGATAAGAAAAGCGCTTGAGCGCGCGGGACTCTCCTACTCGACCGGAGGAATAATATCTAAAGGCGAGGGGTTGGCTACAAAAACACTATCCGAACTTATAAAGAAAAAGAATATCCAAGCAATTGATCAAGAATTTGAACGCGCGATAAAAAATGTACAACTAAGCCCTAGAGAGGCAGTTTCCGCAGCTTGCAACATACTCGAATCACTATTTAAGGTTTATATAGAAGAACATAACCACCTTCAAATGCCAGCAAAACAGGATCTACAGTCTGTTTGGAAGGTAGTCAAAACAGATCTAGGGCTGGACGCTTCTAAACTGGAAGAAAGGGATTTACAAGAAATAGTGAGCGGTATTATGGCCACGGTGAATGGGATTGGCGCGTTACGAACTCATGCAAGCGCTGCACATGGAGCAGGAAAGAAACCTTATAAATTGAAGCCGCGGCATGCAAAACTTGCAATTCATGCGGCACACACCATTGCAGCCTTTGTGTTAGAGACATGGAATGAGAAAAAAGCTTAAGCATCAGCGTCGAGCAAATGTTAGCAGAGTGAAAAAACCTCTTTTTCATTGACGCGCTTTAGATCTGTAAGTTAAAGCACCTAGCTACCAAACTAACAAGCGGAAATTTTATGGACGAGTTCTCGTTAGAAAAAATGTCAGATAGCATTCACTACGGCAAGACAAAAGAATACTTCAGAGAAGTTTTATCTTCATACCACAACGGAAACTATAGATCCGCAGTGGTAATGCTTTGGTCGGTAGCGATATGCGACATTGTTTACAAGCTACAAAACCTAATCGACCTCTATGATGATGCATCAGCCAAAGCAATATTAGATGAAGTGAGTAGAATTCAAGATGTAGACCAGAAATCAGCCGCTTGGGAGCTAAAATTAATAGACGAAGTAAATGACAAAACAAATTTGCTAGATAGTTCCGAATATGAAAATTTGAGATATTTGCAAAAGCAAAGACATTTGTCAGCGCATCCTGTACTAAACAGGGAGCGCGAACTGCACTCACCGAACCACGAAACCGTTAGAGCATTGATCCGAAACACATTGACCGATGTTTTAACCAAACCACCTTTTTATACCCAGCATATTCTTCAAGAATTGCTTGATGACATCTCAGAGTCTCGCGAAATACTGAATACCAGATCAAAAGTAAAAAAATACGTTGTAAACCGGTACTTTGATAGAACCACTGAGCAAGTTGAGCTAAATATATTCCGATCCCTATGGAAAATAGTATTTAGGATTGAAAACGAACAATGCGAAAATAACAGACTAATCAACCTTCATGTTCTTGAGGTGATAGCTAGCAGAAACAAAGCTTCACTGCCTGCAACAATACGAGGAGATGTCGACTTCTTTAGTAATTTGGCTAGTACTGGCAGCCCTCTACAATATTTCATTTTCTTTCTTTCTCAAAATCACGAATTATTCCCATTATTAAGTGACGCTGCTCGCTTGAAGATTGAACACTACATAGAGAAAGACCCTGTATGCAAAACTGCTGGTTGGTTTGTAAAGGAGAACATTTTCAAGCACGGAGACGACCTGAAGGAGTGGATTGTAAAAGATAGGCCAGTATTTAGCTCAGATCAATTTGATTACATACTTCAGCTTTCTGACTCTGAGGAGTGGCAAGAGAAGTTCTGTATGATCGCATCAACATACTACGGAGTCAGTACCAATTATGATCAGGCCGACTCCCGCTTTCAAGTGGCGATCCCTCAGTACATAAAATTGTTTAACGAAAACTCAATTAAGTATCTAGCCGAACAAATTGAAAACAACCCTCAGTGCCACGATAGAGGCCGTGCTCGTCATGATTATACGATTATCAAGGCGAGAATAGATGAATTGTATGGAGATAAATTTGACTACACACATTATCACTGGTTTAGCAGAAAGCTTGGCCTCGCCGATTAAATTTTAACTCCTATCTTCCAGTGCTTGAGGGTGAGCGCAGCTTACGGCCGATTGTGGTCGTAAGTGATTGGTAGGCAGAATGTACGCCTCGGTACGCAGGCCCCTTTTTATAGGCATGGAGACCACCTCCTGCAGGACCTGTGCACCAATTCTCGCCTGACTGTATTGAAGCATCTCAAGCGGCTAGGAAAATGCTCTCTCCAATCCCAACATCGCCTGTAAACCTCACCATCTGACGCTGTGTGAGTGTGAGTGCGGGCGCGTCAACGGAAACGTCGTGAGTGCTGCGCAATGCAGCACGCAGCGTCAAAAGCGCGCCGACCTAGGCACATCTCGCGTTTTCATGTTGACCCACGGGAAAGAGGTTAGAAGGGTTAGTTTTTTGCTGGGTGCCCTGAAAGCCTTGTTTGGCATGGCTTTTCGAAGGGTTGGCAAGGTTAGCTTCTTGGTTAGGTCTGGTTATTTCCTAACCTTTATTAGTATTAAATATTCAGTATATTAATTCCTTTAAAAACAGCCAGTTATGAATTTATAACCTTTAACCTAACCCAACCTAACCCATCAAAGTTAGGTCTCAAGCCCAACAAACACGGGCGTTCCAAGTCACAACACCCCCCCTCAAAAAAAACTAACCTTTTTCCCGAGGCACTTACTGAATTCAGCTGTCTTTGCGTGCTTGAAACCGTTGCGAAAAACATCCACCTTCGCAGGGTTCCGCAGGTTTCTGTCCCCACTAAAACGCCAAGCATGCGCCCAGCCTGAGCCGCCGAGAGTGGTCCGCAGGGTCGCAGAAAAAACGCCCCATTTAGCCCGCAGGCGAGGTGGGGGGACGACGGCGCGCGCCGGGTGGTGAAGCACGTCACTGCCCCGTTGTGGCACGCCTGTAGCCCTATTTGTGGCACGCCAACTCCCCGAACTATCGGCAGCTTCCTGGGTGCCAACCACGCAGCCCCCGAAGCCCCGTGTTTATTGGTCCGCGCGGCCGCTTTGGCTTGCCGTGACACCCTGCAAATGCTATGTTGAATTGGGTTTTTTCATGCTGCTGAAGGGCAAACTTTCATCTATTCCAGCTGACTTTTTCTGACCCAAAGCCCCCCTCCCTCCTACAGTTCGTCGCCTCAAATCGCGTCATGAGCAAACCTCGATTACTGTATGCACATACAGTATTGGATTCGCCCCCATGAATAACGATGAAGACACCCTCGGCTGGCTTGGCCTCCCTACCCCATTGCAAATGTACCGGCAGCACTGCCGCCTCCTGGAGAACGAGATCCAGGACCTGAACGTGCAACTGCGCAAAGCACGGGAGGATGTCTTTGGAATCAGCCAGATGCTGCTGGCTACCCAGGCGAAGAACGCCGAGTTCGCTGGATACCTCCGTCAGAGAGGCGGCGAAGCGGCTGAGATGCGAAAGCAGATCGACACCCTGACGACGTCACTGATCGTAAGTCAGCGTGAAGCCGAAGGCCTGAAGCGAATCGTCAACGAGATGAGACCTCGACCGACCACGATTGTCTAAGATCAAACGGAAGGAGGGCTTGGCTATGTGCGGAAGGCTGTCGCAGTACAGGGGTATCCACGACTTCGTTGCGGCGCTGAGCATGCCCAACGCCCTGGCAAACTCGGTGGGTGACCAACCGATCGAGCGGTACAACGTTGCTCCGACGACCCAGGTGGCATTGCTGCACCTGCAAGGTGAACTGCTGCACGCTGATCCAGTTCGCTGGGGGTGGCGACCGCATTGGGCAAAAGACCGCGCCGCACCGATCAATGCACGCGTCGAAAAGGTCGCCCACGGCCCATTCTTCCGGGCGATATGGCCGCACCGGGCGATCACGCCTATCGACAATTGGTTTGAGTGGGTGGATGAAGGTGGGCCGAAGAAACAGCCCTACCTGATCCGCAGGCGGGACGGCGCGCCGATCTTGTGCGCGGCCATCGGCCAATTACCAGACGCAGATGAAGGCCCAGGCGAACATGACGGCTTTGTGATCATCACCGCCGACAGTGCCGGCGGCATGGTGGACATTCACGACCGAAGGCCCGTGGTACTGACGCCGGATCTTGCCCGCGAATGGCTGGACCCGGCAACGCCTAAAGAGCGTGCCGAGCAGATGGTGTTGCACCAGGGCGAGCCGGCCGAGGCCTTTGAATGGTTCAAAGTCGCTAACTCGGTAGGCAATAGCAAAAATTAAATGAAACTTCTAATAGAGCCACTACATATATAACAAGAGGTATAACTCAACTATGAATTCTTCGGAGGGCGTTTACCCCTTGCATATACTTGACGATAATGGAGTGAATTCAGCCTACCTTCATAGATCCATTCGCCAGAATTTTCGTCAAAATAATGCTGCACCACTCTATCGTTTCTAAAAACCTCAGGGATGGTCTGAAGTAGCCATGTATTTCCCCGGCATACCACCTAGCGCAACTTTTAAACTCGCCAAATGATCAAAAAACAATCAATTCGACGAGTATTTCTTACGTTTTCGCCACCCGGACCCCACTCCGGTGGCCATTTCCCGCATTACAGGCGCACCTCTCCTGCATTCGTCAGTAAATGTCGGCGCGCCATCCACAGGTTCGACAGAGCGAACAGTGTCACCAGTTGCGCCGTGTTTTTGGCCAAGCCGCGAAAGCGCACCTTGGTGTAACCGAACTGGCGCTTGATTACCCGGAACGGATGCTCGACCTTGGCGCGCACCTGAGCCTTGGCCTTTTCAATCTTGCGCTTGGCTTTGTACAGCACGCTGCGCTTATCGAGTTTTTTGTAGGTGCTGCGGCGTGCCGCCACCTGCCAGATAACTTCACGTCCTTCATGCTCGGGCCGCTTTTCGACACCGGTGTAGCCTGCATCGGCGCAGACCACGTTTTCGTCGCCATGCAGCAATTTGTCCACCTGGGTGACATCCGCCACATTGGCCGCCGTGCCCACTACGCTGTGCACCAGACCCGATTCGTCATCGGCGCCGATGTGGGCCTTCATGCCAAAATAATACTGGTTTCCCTTCTTGGTCTGGTGCATTTCCGGGTCGCGCTTGCCGTCCTTGTTCTTGGTCGAACTGGGCGCATTGATCAGCGTTGCATCGACGATGGTGCCCTGGCGCAGCGACAGGCCGCGGTCGCCCAGATAGCCATTGATGACAGCGAGGATGCCGGCCGCCAGCTCGTGTTTCTCCAGCAAGCGGCGGAAGTTGAGAATGGTGGTTTCGTCGGGGATGCGCTCCAGGTTCAGCCCGGCAAACTGGCGCAGGATCGTGGTTTCGTACAGCGCTTCCTCCATCGCTGGATCGCTGTAGCCGAACCAGTTCTGCAGCAGATGCACACGCAGCATCGCCATCAACGGGTAGGCCGGACGGCCACCTTCACCTTTCGGATAATGTGGCTCGATCAAAGCAATCAAGCCCTTCCACGGCACCACCCGATCCATCTCGATCAGGAACAACTCCTTGCGGGTTTGCTTGCGCTTGCCAGCGTACTCGGCGTCGGCGAAGGTCATCTGCTTCATCGGGAAACTCGGTGGGTGGGGTCGCGGTATTTTGCCAAATCAGAAAGTCTTTTTCAGAGTTTCCCTCAGGTGACAACGGAAATTTCGCGTTTGGATTATGAAAAACTTGAAGACCATCCAATATTGTCTCACCACATTCTGAAGGTGGCCCTACTCGTTCCTCAGGGACTCCAAGAGGAGGAGTGGCCCACAAGGACATAACCTGCGTAACAGTTTCGTTATTAGTAGACATTGCACTAAGCTTGCCCCATGTCGCGACACAACTAAATACTACAGCACTAACATCTATCATTTCTGAACTATCAAATATCCCCAGCGGAACCTCAGACCCATTTTCCTTTTCAACATAACCGAGGTTTATAGCAGGAGGGCCGTTGGGATAGAGCGCTGGATTATCTAGATATGCATCTTCGTCAACGTAGTAGTCATAAAGCAACGCCCTAATAGGTCTGTCATATTGCAAGTTAAAATGAGGCTGCTCATACGGTGCCACCGCTATAACAAATGGCTTACCTTGAACATAGCTCAGTGTCTTATAAAACTCATCGTACCTCCTCGCCTTTCCAACAATCGCGTTTGACAGCCGTATGACTGCTTCTTTATTCAAGTCTCTAAATCGACGGACAGACTTTAATTCCTCAGGACTATAAGTCTTATCCCACTCATTAGGTTTTCCTTGGGCCGCATTCCCAGTTGTGGCTTCGACTATAAATTCATATCCGTTCGAGGATAGGCAAAAATCAGGAGTTGCGTTTTTCCAATCCTGAGAAAATCCATATTCTCGAAAGCACGCATGCAAATACACCTCCCAAAAAGAAGAGTTAAATGTTGTTTGAAACTCCTTAACGATCTTCCCATCCCTGTCCTCAAACCCTTTCGCCCATTCTGTAAAAAGTTCCCGCTCAGCAGCTCTAAATCCAGCCAGTACAGATTTGAAGTTTTTATTCTGCTTTGCCTCTTCTACAACTGGAGTAAAAAAATCCATATTATTCTCACAAAAGTATTATGGGACTGGCCTACCCAACTGTAGCAAACACCCCGTCCACATGCTCCAAAAGGTAAAAAGTATTGAGTTCGGCCCACTTCCCATTCTTACTTTTACGCCCCCACGGGAATTTCATAGGGTTTGAACCGCACGACCTCCTCCCCTAGCCAGTCATTCACCTGCGCCATACGCGCCTGAATCGGCTCCAGCTCATTGGCCGCATAGATCTGCGCCGCCTCCCTGATTGACCCAAACCCCCCCGCGTTCTGCGGCACAATGCCCATCAGCTGCGGCGGAATGCGTAAGCTGGCCAGCACGTCGTCGCGGGTCTGGTTTTTGATCGAGTTGAATTCGTCCTTGGCCGTCACTTCACTGACCGGAATGATCTGCAACCCGTCCTTTTTGCCGTTCGGCGAGTACACGAACAGGTTGCGGAAGTTACCCGGCCCCTTGGAATCTTTGAGCGCCTTGCGCAGGGAGTCGACATCCGCTTCGTTCTGCGCGGCGTCGGTCATGTAGAGGATGAAGCCGGCATGGCTGCCGTTCTCGTAATACTTGCGGCGGAACAGCGTGGCCGACTCATTCAGCAACGCCGACTGCAAGGCGCTGATCCACTCAGGCAGGCCGTACACCTCCTGGTGCAGATCCGCTTCCCGCAGATGGAAAACGGTGCCCGGTTCAAATTCGTGCTCTTCCTTCCAGCCCTGGACCATGAACTGCCGCCCGTCTTTGCCCGAGCGCATGTACTTCGCCAGCGGCGGTACCAACTCGCGCACCGGGCCGAGCATCGAGCGTCGCCCTTCCAGATAGCCGTTGCCCAGGCACAGAAAGTCCAGGGCGAACTGCTCGAACGCCGCGCGCGACAGCAGCCGGTGCGGGATAAACGTCTTGCTCAACAGGTTGCGCTTGAACATCAGCCCCGAATGCAGATGCACGCTGGAACCCACCGAACGTGCCAGGCCATCCAGAGACAGCGGCGGCTCGTACCACCGCCCGTTAAACCAGCACTCCAGATAATCAAAAACCTCCCGGCCACTCAGCACCGGTGATGGATCGCCGAAGCTGAACGCCTCCATCTTGCTATCACTGCGCGGAATGAACTCCTGCGCTGCAACCGTGGAAGCCTGGGCCACTTGCTTGGTATTTCTGTGGCGGTTCGACATCAAAAAATCTCCATCCGACCGGTATTGGCAGTGGTCTGCCCCTCCAGCGGTTCGTTGTGCAATGCGTGAAAGAGCGCCCACGCCAGGTCGGCGTGGCCGGTGTTGTCGTTGCGGCCGGCGGTGTAGGTGAACTGGCGACCGCCTGCGGTGATGGTCTTGCGGATAGCCATCAATGACTGCGCCATGTCGGTCCAGCCGGCATCGAACTCCAGCCGGCCGCGGTGGATCACGTCGTAGGCCTTCAGCACCAGGCGCGTCTTCACCTCGGGGGAGTAGCTGAAGGTGGTGACGTTGGGGAAGAATTGGCGTACCAGCTGCGCCACGCCGCTGCCCAGCCCGGTTACGTCGATCCCGATATACGTCACCCAGTAGCGGTCACAGACGGCTTTGATCACGCTGGCCTGCGCCGCGAAGTCCATGCCGCGGAATTGGTGACGCTCCAGCACCCGGAACTTGCCACCTGGCACCAGCGGCAGAGCG
The DNA here is from genome assembly GCF_042015035.1 of Pseudomonas gorinensis. Lineage (NCBI taxonomy): Bacteria > Pseudomonadati > Pseudomonadota > Gammaproteobacteria > Pseudomonadales > Pseudomonadaceae > Pseudomonas > Pseudomonas gorinensis. The sequence goes on along the minus strand of NZ_CP167125.1, from coordinate 2,109,919 downwards.
ATCACCATCAGGCCAGAACACTCGCTGAACAACCGCATGGCAAACGGCTTGTAGTGCTCGGTCAGCTCGCCTAGGTACGCCTCACCGATAGCATTGAGTGTCGCACTTGGTCTTCCCCAGTCGCCGGGCTTTCTCAACCGCTACCAGGTGGCGATTGATCATGTCTTTGAGCACGGTGCCCTTGCGATTCGCTCGCTCGATCACACCAGGCTCATCCAGCTCCGACTCGCGATTAAGCGTCCAGGCCTAGGTGGCCTGTTTTCAGGCGAAAGTCTGGCTCTCTTGGTAGACTTGCACTCCGTCGCGCTGGATGCGGACCTGAGCCGTGTAGCTCACAGTCCCATCCGCCAGTTTTCTTGCCCTGATAGTCGCCATCGAAAGTGGTACGCGTCAGTTTTGGGTGGTACATCTTACCAACGAGCCCTAAAACGGCCTGAAAACGCCCTAAACCCTGCCGAAAAACACGTTGAGTAAAATGGTTCAAAAACAGAGCTTTAGCCCAGCAGAATCAAGCCCCGCACTGTCTCGGCGCTTTAGCGTTGCACCCATGATGGACTGGACCGACCGTCACTGCCGGTTCTTCCTGCGCCTGCTCTCCAAACACGCCCTGCTCTACACCGAGATGGTCACCACCGGCGCAATCCTGCATGGCGACCATGACCGCTTCCTGCGCCATAACGAAGCCGAGCACCCTCTGGCGCTCCAGCTTGGCGGCAGTGTCCCCGCTGACCTGGCCGCCTGTGCGCGTATGGCCGAGGCCGCTGGCTACGACGAAGTGAACCTGAATGTCGGCTGCCCGAGCGACCGGGTGCAGAACAATATGATCGGCGCGATCCTGATGGCTCACCCGACCTTGGTGGCCGATTGTGTGAAGGCGATGCGCGATGCGGTGTCGATTCCGGTGACGGTCAAGCACCGTATCGGGATCAATGGGCGGGACAGTTATGCCGAGTTGTGTGACTTTGTCGGGACGGTGAAGGACGCGGGCTGCAGCAGTTTTACGGTGCATGCTCGGATTGCGATTCTGGAAGGGTTGTCGCCAAAGGAGAACCGCGACATTCCACCCTTGCGCTATGACGTGGCGGCGCAGTTGAAGCAGGACTTCGCTGCGCTGGAGATTATTCTCAACGGCGGCATCAAGACGCTGGAGCAGTGCCATGAACATTTGCAGACGTTTGATGGGGTGATGCTGGGCCGGGAGGCTTATCACAATCCGTATCTGCTGGCGGAGGTGGATCAGCAGTTGTTTGGCAGTGAAGCGCCAGTGATCAGCCGGGCGGAGGCGTTGGCGCAGTTGCGGCCTTATATCGCTGAGCATTTGGCGGCGGGTGGGGCGATGCATCACATTACGCGGCATGTGTTGGGATTGGGCACCGGTTTCCCTGGGGCGCGCAGATTCAGGCAGTTGTTGTCGGTGGATATTCATAAGGCTGCGGATCCGTTGGCATTGTTGGATCAGGCAGGGGCGTTGTTGGAAGGGCGTTGATTGGATAGCTTGCAGGGCGTCGGTTGGTTATTGATGAACTGACACACTGCCATCGGGGGCAAGCCCCCTCTCACATTGGGTGCAGTGTGTCCAGGGAAGGCGTCAGTTGGCATGAAGGCGTTATCCAAGTGTCATCGGGCAATTGGGTTGAACCTGTGGGCCGTTCTGGCCTCCTATTCAGCAGCAAGGCCCGTCATTCAAACGGCTGTTTTCAGGTTGTTGCCCTCGCAAACGATCGAACGCATTTGCGCCCTTGAGCGCCTGTCGGCGCTCGGGTAATGTCATCAGACCCATAGGACAGAGCACGCCCATGACTTCCAAGCTGGAACAACTCAAGCAGTTCACCACCGTCGTAGCCGATACCGGCGATTTTTCCACCCTCGCCAAGCTCAAGCCACAAGACGCCACCACCAACCCTTCCCTGCTGCTCAAGGCCGCGTCGATTCCGGGCTATGCCAAGCTGCTGGATGAGTGTGTGCAGGACTGCAACGGTGATGTCGGCCTGGCCAGCGACCGGTTTGCGGTAGCGGTGGGTCAAGAGATTCTCAAAGTTGTACCAGGCCGTATTTCCACCGAAGTGGATGCCCGCCTGTCGTTCGACACTGACGCCGTACTCAAGCGCGCGCACCGTCTGATCGACCTGTATGACAAGGCCGGCGTCGGCCGCGACCGCGTATTGATCAAGATCGCCTCCACCTGGGAAGGCATCCGCGCGGCGGAGAAGCTGGAAAAAGAAGGCATCCAGACCAACCTGACCCTGCTGTTCTCGTTTGCCCAGGCTGTGGCTTGCGCGGAAGCGGGTGTGTTCCTGATTTCGCCATTCGTAGGCCGGATCTACGATTGGTACAAGAAAGCCAATGGCAACGACTACACCGGCTCGGATGATCCTGGCGTGCAGTCGGTGACGCGCATCTACAACTACTACAAGGCCAACGGCTACAAGACCGTGGTGATGGGGGCGAGCTTCCGTAACCTGAGTCAGATCGAAGAGTTGGCTGGGTGTGATCGCCTGACGATCAGCCCGGACCTGTTGGAGAAGCTGGCGGCGGATGAAGGCAAGCTGGAGCGCAAGTTGTCGCCTGGCCATGCCGGAGAGGCGCGGGTACATTTGACTGAAGCGCAGTTCCGTTGGGAGTCCAACGAGGATGCAATGGCGACTGAGAAGCTGGCAGAGGGTATTCGTCAGTTTGCTCGGGACCAGGAGAAGCTTGAGGCGCTGTTGTCCGCCAAGCTGTAAACGGACAGAGACGGCAAAAAGGGCGGTACCTGTGAGGGTACCGCCCTTTTTTGTATCGATCGCAAGCCGATCTCAGTTCAACTGTGGGAGGGGGGGCTCCCGATGGCGGTGGGTCAGCGAGGAATACATGGCCGGACATTGCGCTATCGGGGGCAAGCCCCCTCCCACATTTGGAATGTGTTCTACAGAGGGATCAGTGACGCTCGAGGGCGTTGACGAGGTCGTGGAAGGCTTCGCGGTTGGACTCGTTGAGGCCCATCAGGATTTTGTGCGCTTCCAGTACCTTGACCCGCACAACCTCCTCGGACTGGTCCTGGACCGGCAGGTCGGTGAGGCATTCCGGGCAAGGGATCGGGCGGTCAACGATGTTGAACACCTGGTCGAAGCCCATGGACTGCAGTAGCCGGGTGATGTCTTCGTGGGTGGTGACGACGGTGGGCAACAGGCCGACCTTCTGCCGAGACAGAATGGACAACTTGGCCAACAGCCCAAGGGTGGTGCTATCGATGCTGCGGGTTTCGGTCAGATCGATCACGATCGCCGAGAAGTTCAGCGCTGTGAAAATCCGCTCAATCGTCGCATCCAGCGCCGAACACAAGGTCAGGCGCACTTCACCGACAAACTTCAAGACAAAGGTCCCGTCTTGCTCGGCGAATTGGATTCTTCCGGTACTCATCAAAGATTCCTGCTCAACACCAATAGGGCGATATCATCCGGCATCTCCCCTAGCGTGGCCAATCCAAAAACCTGCCGCAGGCCATCCAGGCTGCCGCCCGCCGACTTGACCCGTTGGGGCAAGGCGGCTTCTTTCTCTTTGAGTGTAGGCTCTGGAAGAAGGTCCAGGATGCCATCGGACATCAGCGTCAGGCTGAAGGTCGGTGGCAGCTCCAGGATGTGGTCTTCATAGGTGGCTTCATTGAACAAGCCAACGGGCAGACCCCGTCCTTCCAGGTAGCGCACACTGTCAGGTGTGTACAAAACCGGCATCGGCAGGTGACCACCAATGCTGTAGGTCAAAAGACCGGTTTCTTCATCGATCACGCCGCCCACCATCGTCACGTGCTTGCCCAGCTTGCAGCTGATCAAGCCTCGGTTGATGTGGCCCAGCACCTCGGAGGGAGTGAACTCCGGCAAGGTGCCATTGCGCTTGGATTCAAACAACAGCCGTGTGGTCATGAATTTCAACAACACAGTCACAAAAGCGGAGGAAGCACCGTGGCCGGAGACATCGGCCAGGTAGAACGCCACGCGGCGCTCGTCGACACGGAAATAGTCGACAAAATCACCCGACAGGTACAACGACGGAATGATCTGGTGCGCAAACTTGAACTCGTCGATGGTCCAGGGGCTGACCGGCAGCATGTTCATCTGCACCTGGCGACCGGCGTTCTGGTCCTCCTGGAGCAGGTTCAGGCTGGCTTCGAGTTCACGGTTGGCGGTTTCGAGCTTTTCGCGGTAACGCTGGTTTTCCAGCAGCAGGCGTGCACGATCCAGGGCACGGCGCACTGAGTGCTCCAACACCGCCAGGTCTTCCAGGGGCTTGATCAGGTAATCGGCGGCGCCCAGGCGCAAGGCCTCGACAGCGTCGTTCATGACCCCGGCGCCGGACACGACAATCACCGGCGTCTGCGGGGCGCGCTCGGTCACCTGGCGGATCAGCTCGAGGCCGCCCATCTGGGGCATGCGCAGGTCGCAGATCACGAGGTCGGGCTGGTCGCTCTCGAATACCTGGAGACCCTGTTGGCCATTGCTGGCCTGCAGGACGCTGAAGCCACTGTCTTCCAAATAGGCCGCAAGGCTTGCGCGCACTACTTCGTCGTCATCGATTATCAGCAGCGTGGCACTGGTTTTTTGCATGTGGGCAAACGGCGCCAGAATTAGGTTGGCGTAGGCGACTCGGCAAAGGCCGGGCTCACTCTACTGGATTCGCTTTCTAGCCTCTCTGTCCTACAAAGCATAGGCTTTTTGCCCACGCACAACTGTAAAGCAGAGGTGCCCTTCTAAGGCGCAGACGGTACTCCCATCCGCCTGGTGTTTCAAGCTCATGCCGATGGTCGCCGGGCGTCTTTACATCGCAAATCACCGGGAGTTATAAGAACCCTTAAAACCACAACACAATGTAAGGATGGAAGCTGTGAGCGAATACGAGCGCGACTACGCTGAAAAACGCGACTTCATCCGCATGCGAGTGGATGCCGACGTGGCGTTGATCCACGCGGGCCAAGAGATTGCCGGGGTTTGCGTGGACCTTTCCAGCTCCGGGATGCAGGTGCAGGCACCGCGTCAGTTCAACGTGGGAGACCTGCTCACCGTGCGCATTGATTCAGAGCACGCGGCTCTCAAAGGCCTGGAGGCTGACACCGAAGTGGTATGGACCAAAACGGCAGGCGAAGAGCAACAACTGGGGCTTAAGATCTTGAAAATGCGCTGAAACCGCACATAAAAAAGGCGACCGCCAGGGTCGCCTTTTTTTTCATTTCAAAATATCACAGCTTAAAAGTCGTCGACGACCTTGCCGTCCTTGACCTTGAACTCGCGGTTCTGCAGGTAGGCGTTACGAATAAAGGTGTACTTGTCGCCGGTGATCAGCTTCTCGCTCTCGAGCAGGCTGGCGCGGGTATCAACGATATTCAGGCCCATGGTGCTGTTGCGCCAGCCGATATCGTTCATATAGCGATATGGCTGGGTGTAGGTGTCCACATACTTGGACGGCGCATCGCGCAGGGTGCTTGGACCCAGCAACGGCAGCATCACGTATGGGCCACTGCCCACGCCCCAGTAACCCAGGGTCTGGCCGAAGTCTTCATCGCTGCGCTTGAGCCCCATTTTGGTGCCGACATCGATAAAGCCCAGCACGCCGAAGGTGGTGTTCATCAGCAAGCGAGCGGTGTCCACGCCAGCGGCGTGCGGCTTGAGCTGCAACACGTTGTTGGCCAGGTTGCCGACATCGCCGATGTTGCGGAAGAAATTGTGCACGCCGTCTTGCATGAATTGCGGGGTCACAAACTGATAGCCCTGGGCCAATGGCTTGAGGGCGTAGGTATCAACGGTGTCGTTGAAAGTGAAGATCGGGCGGTTGACGCTTTCCCATGGGTCATCTTCCGACGCTGCCTGTGCGGCGAATGGCACCAGCAGGACAGTGGCACACACCGACAACTGAGCGAAGTAGTGGCTCCAGCGCATAGCTTTTGCTCCTTGAATGGTCTGTCATGGGCGCTATGCCCTGAATAAGGCCGTCAGTATATGACGGAAGTGTGGATTTAGGCAGCTGCCAAGAAACGACAGGCTCTGAAATGGACAATTTTCCTACAATTAACGCCAGTGTCATCGACTTGTCATCCCCCCCCGATAGCGTTGGAGCTATTTCAGGGATGTAGAAATGCCTCACGCCGAAATTGCCGTCGCCACCGCTCCCGCCTTGACTGCCGTGTTATTTGGCCTGAGTGGCTGCCTGGTGGATTTCGGTTCCCAGGCGCGCACCGATTCGTTCTCCCCGCACTCCGAAGCTACGCCCGGCGCGCTGAAGATTCTGCGCAGCCTGAAAGAGCAAGGCGTGCCCTGCGCCTGGCTGGATGAATTGCCACCCTCGGTGACCACCCCGCTGGCTGCGGCCCTGCCCGATTGGGTCAAGGCCGCATCCCCCTCCTCCATCCGCTGGCCGGCGCCCCATGCGTGCTGGCAAGCGCTGATGGAATTGAATATCCCACGCCTGGAAGGCTGCGTGCTGGTCAGCGGCGAGCCGCGCTTGCTGCAATCGGGCCTGAATGCCGGGTTGTGGACCATCGGCCTGGCGTCCTGCGGTTCACTGTGCGGCCTGGCGCCCGAGCAATGGCAGGCGCTGACCGAGCAGCAGCGCGAATACAAGCGCGGCAAGGCTACCGTGGCACTGTATGGGTTGGGGGTGCATTCGGTGATCGATCATCTCGGCGAGCTCGGCACCTGCCTGGCGGACATCAGCCTGCGCCAGCTCAAAGGCGAGAAGCCCTGATCGAGATCATGCACATTCGGCCCCGGTGGATTAATCTACCGGTCAGTCCGTAGACCTTTCTCGGCGTGCCGTGGTCTATGCCAGTGCCTATCGATAAAAGGAAGAACGCCATGCCTGCCCGCGAAAAATTGCAAGAACAGGTCAATATCCTGCGCGAGCAACTGGAACAGGAACCGCCGCTGCCAGCCGAAAAACGTGAAGCGCTGGAAGCCTTGCTCGCCAAGTTCGAAGTACAACTGGAGCTGGAACCGGCCACCCAGCCACCTAGTATTTCCGACGATGTGAGTCAAGCTGCCATAGAGTTCGACGCTGAGCACCCGGTGATTTCCGGGACATTGCGAAATATTATGATCACCTTGGGCAATATGGGCATCTGACCCGACCCCAAGCCAGACACAGAACCAAAATGTGGGAGGGGCAAGCCCTAATGCCGTTCAGTTAAGGCTTTTGTGTAGGAGCGAGCTTGCTCGCGAAGAACTTACAGGCGCCGCGTTCATTCAGGAAACACGCGTTATCGTTGACGTTTTTCGCGAGCAAGAACTAGGCGTCCCCCTCGCTCCTACAGAAGGCGATGTACGCTTAACTGACTGGCATTAGGGCAAGCCCCCTCCCACACGTGTTTACTGACGGGCCAGGCGCACGTTCTGGAACGCCACATCCTCAGTACTGCGGTACGGATTGATATCCAACCCACCCCGCCGCACATAGCGCGCATACACCGTCAGCTTCTCTGGCTTGAGCAAACGCTGCAGGTCGAGAAAGATCCGCTCCACGCACTGCTCATGGAAATCTGAGTGTTGGCGAAAGCTCACCAGGTATTCCAACAGGCTGGCGTGATCCAGCGCCGCCCCCCGATATTCCACCGCCACGCTGCCCCAATCGGGCTGGCTGGTGACCGGGCAGTTGGATTTGAGCAAGTGGCTGTGCACACTTTCCTCCACCACACGCGAATCGTCGCAACGCAGCAGTTCCGGGCGCGGGTGCTCGTAGTTGCTGACGCTGATATCCAGATCATCGATGCAAGTGCCCGGCAGGGCCACCACGCCTTCGGCTTCCACCTCGCCCAGGCTGCGGATGCGCACGCCCACCGGTTTGCCGGCTGCGGCGCTGAGATCGGTGCGCAACGTGGCTTCCAGGCTCTGCGTGTCGGCAAACGCGGTCTGGTTCAGCGAGTTGAGGTACAGCTTGAAGGACTTGGACTCGATGATATTCGGCGAGTCAGCCGGAATACTGAATTCACCGATGGCCACCACCGGTTTGCCCGAGGGCAGCAGCCAGGACAATTCGAAGCAGTTCCAGAAGTCCACGCCTTTGTACGGCAGGGTCTCGGCGCTCAGGCCCAGTTCGGCCCACTTGGCGGCGCGCGGAATCGGGAACAGCAACGAAGGGGTGTAGGTGGAGATGTATTCACTGGACTTGCCCAGCGGCGAATGTTCGGCAGCGGGATGCATGGCGGAAACCTGGCTAAATAAACCGCGCCAGTCTACCAGCCTTTGCCCCCGCCCTTAACAAGCGCTCATTCGACGTTGAGCTTGCCGACCATGCCCGCCTGGTAATGCCCGGGTATGTTGCAGGCGAACTCCAGGCCAGTGGCCTTGGTGAACGTCCAGGTCAGCTCGGCGGTTTTGCCGGGCTCGACCAGCACGCTGTTAGGGTCATCGTGCTTCATGCCCCCCATACCACCCATGCCGCCCATATCACCGTGCCCCATGGCGCTGTGATCCATCTTGCCCATACCGGTGGCATTCAGCATGCCGCTGGCCTGCATCTGTAGCATTTCCTTCTGGTGCTCGGCATGCATCGCGGCATCACCCAGGTTGAATTCGTGGAGCAACTGGCCCTTGTTGACCAGCACAAAGCGCACGGTCTCACCGGCCTTTACGTCCAACGACTTGGGCGAAAAGGAAATATCCTGCAATGTAACTTCCACGGTGCGCGTGGCCTTGTCGGCAGCCGCTGGCTGGCCAAATGCATAGGTGTGAGCCGTTTCAGCCGCCGCCCCGAAACTCAAGGCCAACAGGCAGCCCGCTAACAACAGGGGGTTACGCAATACCATCTCAATTCTCCAAAGGTGTGGGATCAGCCTGGATAGCACTCTAAGATGACCTCGCTGCCAGCCAGCTGACTGCTAGATTACAACTTTGTCAGGTTGCGCCCCTGCCCTGCCGAGCGCGGTATAAAGCCCGTCGTGACCCGCTGCCAAGAGCTGCCCATGAAACTGCTGATCGTCGAAGACCAACCCAAGACCGGCCAATACCTGCGCCAAGGCCTGGCCGAGGCCGGTTTTACCACCGAGTTGGTGGCCGACGGCACCAGCGGCCAGCACCTGGCACTGACGGGCGACTACGACCTGTTGATCCTCGATGTGATGCTGCCCGGTCGCGATGGCTGGCAGATCCTGCAGGCGGTACGCAGCGCCGGCCTGGATATCCCGGTGCTGTTCCTCACCGCCCGCGACACGGTGGAAGACCGGGTACACGGCCTGGAACTGGGCGCTGACGACTACCTGGTCAAGCCGTTCGCCTTCTCCGAACTGCTGGCGCGGGTGCGCAGCCTGTTACGCCGTGGCAGCAGCGCCCCCCAGGACACCGCGCTGCAACTGGCCGACCTGCGCCTGGACCTGATCCGCCGCCGGGTTGAGCGAAGCGGCCAGCGCATCGACCTCACCGCCAAGGAATTCGCCCTGCTCGAGCTGCTGCTGCGCCGTCAGGGCGAAGTGCTGCCCAAGTCGCTGATCGCTTCCCAGGTGTGGGACATGAACTTCGACAGCGACACCAACATCATCGAAGTCGCGATCCGCCGCTTGCGCCTGAAAATCGACGACAACTTCCCCACCAAGCTGATCCACACCGTGCGCGGCATGGGTTATGTACTGGAAGAACGATGCAGTTGATCAAGCGCCTGTCCCTGGCCAGTCGGCTGGCCCTGCTGTTTGCCGCCTGCACCGCCGTGGTGTCGTTGATTGCCGGGGTGCTGTTCAACCAGGCCAGCGAAGCGCACTTCGTCGAGCTGGACCAGCAACTGCTCGACAGCAAGTTGGTCGCGCTGCGCAGCACCTTGCAGGGCGTCGACTCCGTGCAGTCATTCGTACAACGCGAAGCGCAACTGCGCGCCGAACTCAACCGCCAACCCGACCTCGCCTTGCGCATCAGTGCCGCCGGCCAGCGCTGGTTTGACGGCGCGCCGAACATTCCCCTGCCCGAGAAGCCTGGCCTGTACAGCCTGCAAAACGCCGGAACCGACTACCGTGTGTACAACGCGCCACTGAGCCCAGGCCAACCCGACTCACCGCAACTGAGCCTGATGCTCGACATCACCCACCACCAGCACTTCCTGCAACGCATGCAACATTTGATCTGGCTCACCGTCAGCCTCTCGGCCCTGGCCACCGCACTGCTCGGCGCCTGGGCCGCGCGCAGTGGCTTGCGCCCCTTGCGGCGCATGAGTGAAGTGGCCGCCGGCGTGTCGGCCCACTCCCTGACCCAACGCCTGCCCCAGCAGCAGATGCCGGTGGAACTGGCGGAACTGGCCCAAGCCTTCAACGCCATGCTCGGCCGCCTGGACGATGCATTCCAACGCCTCTCGGCCTTCTCCGCCGACATTGCCCATGAACTGCGCACGCCCCTGTCGAACCTGTTGACCCAGACCCAAGTCATCCTGACCCAGCCGCGCCCGCTGGAGGACTACCGCGAAGCGCTGCACAGTAATCTGGAAGAGCTGCAATGGATGGCGCAGCTGGTGAATGACATGCTGTACCTGGCCAAGGCTGATCATGGGTTGCTGACGCCCAAGCGCGAGCCGTTGAGGTTGGCGGACGAAGTGGATGCGCTGCTGGAGTTCTTCGTCTTGCTGGCGGAAGACGCGCAGGTCAGCCTGGTACGCGAGGGAACGGCCCACACCACCGGCGATCGCGGCATGCTGCGCCGGGCATTGTCGAATCTGTTGGATAACGCGCTGCGCTTTACGCCGGCGGGCGGCGAGGTGCGGGTGCATCTGGAGGAAGGCGCACAAGGCGTGACGCTGACAGTGGAGAACAGCGGCGAAGGCATACCGGCGGACGTATTACCGCGGTTGTTCGACCGGTTCTACCGAGCGGACCCGGCGCGGCATGAAGGCAGCAGCGAACATGCGGGGCTGGGGCTGGCGCTTACCCAGTCGATTGTGCGGGCGCATGGGGGGAGGATTTATTGTGAGTCTGAGGCGGGGTGGACAAGGTTTGTGATTGAGTTGCCCGCCGGAGATTGATGCACGCTGTACCGGCGCTATCGGGGGCAAGCCCCCTCCCACATTTTGATTTGTGAATACATTCAACCTGTGGGAGGGGGCTTGCCCCCGATAACGGTCTTGAATATTACGAATACCTCAGGGCATGCGCCGGCTCAATCTTAGCCGCCCGATACGCCGGGTAAATCGTCGCCAAAAAGCTCAACACAAACCCTGCCGAGCAAATCAACAACACATCCCCACCTTGCAGTTCCGAAGGCAGGTTACTGACGAAATACACGTCTGAACTGAAGATATGCTGCCCGGTTACCCGCTCCAGCCAGCCCACCAGCTCACTGACGTTCAGTGCCGCAATCACCCCCAGCACGCCACCGATCAAGGTACCCACGATCCCGATCACGGTACCCTGCACCATGAAGATCGCCATGATCTGCCCTGGCGTGGCGCCGATGGTGCGCAGGATCGCGATGTCCGCGCCCTTATCGTTCACCACCATGATCAGCGTGGCGATGATATTGAACGCGGCCACGGCGACGATCATCAGCAACAGCAGGCCGATCATGGTCTTTTCCATTTTCATCGCACTGAACAGGCTGCCCTGGGTGTGGGTCCAGTCGTCAGCCTTGTAGGCCGCGCCCAGGCTGCTGGCAATGTCCGCCGACACCTTGGGCGCTGCGTACAAGTCCTTCACCGCCAGGCGCACGCTCTGCACCTGGTTCGGCTGCCAATGCTGGATTTCCGCGGCGTCGGCCATATGGATCAAGGCCATGGAGCCATCCAGCTCGGCGCCGACCTTGAAGATGCCGACCACATTCAAACGCTGCATGCGCGGCGTGATGCCACCCGGCGCGCTGCTGATTTCCGGAACGATCAGGGTCAGCTTGTCACCCACGTTCAGGCGAAAACGCCGCGCGGTGATCTCCCCCACCACCACGCCAAACTCGCCGGGCTTCAGGTCTTCCAGTTTGCCCTTGACGATATGCTGGGCCACGATCGACACCTTGCCTTCCTGGGCCGGGTCGACGCCACTGATCTCGATCGGCTGCATCGCCCCCTTGTAGGAAAACATACCATCCATCTGTGTGAACGGTACGGCGGCAGTCACTTCGGGATTCTTCATCGCGGCGGCGGCCACCGGCTGCCAATCGTCGATCGGGTTCACGCCGACGATAGTCGCGTGGGGCACCATGCCGAGGATGCGCGAGCTCATTTCACGCTGGAAGCCATTCATCACCGACAACACCACGATCATCGCCAGCACGCCCAAGGCGAGGCCGATCATCGAGGTCATCGAGATAAACGAAACAAAACGGTTGCGGCGCTTGGCGCGGGTATAGCGCGTGCCGATGAAAATCGATAACGGTCTGAACATTCGCTTGCACCGCCTGAAAAAATGAAAAAGCCCGGCGCCCGGCGCCAGGCTTGAAACAGGTCAGATGGCGACCAGATGACCTTCCTGCAGGTGCAATACGCGGTCCATCTGCCGGGCCATGCTCATGTCATGGGTCACCACCAGGAACGCGGTGCGCATCTGGGTGCTCAGCTCCAGCATCAAGTCCTTGATGCCCTGGGCGGTGTGGGAGTCGAGGTTGCCGGTGGGCTCGTCGAGCATCACCAGGCCTGGGTTGTTCACCAGGGCACGGGCAATCGCCACACGCTGACGCTCGCCACCGGACAATTCGGCCGGTTTGTGCTCCAGGCGGTGGCCGAGGCCGACACGCTCCAACAGGGCCTTGGCCCGCTGGCGTGCTTCCGGGATCGCGGTCTTGCCGATCAACAACGGCATGCACACGTTTTCCAGGGCGGTGAACTCCGGCAGCAGGTGGTGGAACTGGTACACAAAGCCCAGGGAGCGGTTGCGCAGTTGGCCACGGGCCTTTTCATTCAAGGCAGACAACTCTTCGCCAGCCAGCCATACGCTGCCCTGGGACGGCGTATCGAGGCCGCCCAACAGGTTAAGCAAGGTACTTTTGCCGGAACCGGAACTGCCGACGATTGCCACGCGCTCGCCGGGGTGCAGTTCAAGTTGCAGGTTGGACAGCACCACAACCGATTCCGGGCCTTCCTCGTAGGATTTGCCCAGGTTGCGGCAGCTCAGGATTGCTTTTTCACTCATGCCCGATTCACTCATAACGTAAGGCCTGTGCTGGCTGGGTACGTGCCGCGCGCCAGGCTGGATATAGGGTGGCAAGGAAACTCAGGACCAACGCGGCGCCGCCGACCATCAGCACGTCCGGGGCCTGAACCTGGGACGGCAAGTAGTCGATGAAGTAGACGTCAGCGTTGAGAAACTTGTGGCCGATCAGGGTTTCCAGGCCGGCGATGGCGGCGCTGACATTCAGCGCGGCCAAGATCCCGACGACGGTACCGATCAAGGTGCCGACCACGCCGATCACCGTGCCCTGCACCATGAAGATCGCCATGATCTGCCCCGGCGTGGCGCCCAGCGTCCGCAAGATAGCGATATCGCCCTTCTTGTCGTTCACCACCATCACCAGGGTGGAGATGATGTTGAAGGCCGCAACGGCGACGATCAGCAGCAGCAGCAGGCCGATCATGGCTTTTTCCATGCGGATGGCCTGGTACAGGTTGCCGTGGGTACGGGTCCAGTCGCGGGCGTAGTACTGGCTTTCGCCCAGGTGCTGGGCGATTTCCCAGGCGCCGCGCGGTGCGTCGAACAGGTCGTTGAACTTCAGGCGCAGGCCCTGCACCTGGTCTGGCTGCCAACGTTGCAGGCGAGCCAGGTCGGTGAGGTTGGTCAGGCCGAGATAACCGTCAATCTCGCCGGCGCCGACGTGGAAGGTACCCACCACGGTAAAGCGCTTCATGCGCGGGAACATGCCGGCGGGAGTCACGGTGACTTCCGGGGCGACGAAGGTCAGCTTGTCGCCAATGCCCACGCCCAGCTTGGCCGCGGCCTTGTCACCGATCACGATGCCAAAGCTGCCGGGCGACAAGTCGTCCAGTTTGCCCTGCAACATGAACTTGTCGATGATCGAGACCTTGCGTTCCTGGACCGGATCGATGCCATTGAGCAGGATCTTCTGCACCTTGCCGTCGTTGGTCAGCAGCCCCTGCATCTGGGTGAACGGCGCAACCGCCAGCACCTCGGGGTTCTGCTTGACCTTGTCGGCCAGGCTTTGCCAGTCGCTGATCGGTTCACCCGACTCGATGGTGGCGTGGGGCACCATGCCCAGCACGCGGGTGCGCATCTCATGATCGAAGCCGTTCATCACCGACAGCACCACGATCATCACGACCACGCCGAGGGCGAGACCGATCATCGAGGTCAAGGAAATAAACGACACAAAATGATTGCGACGCTTTGCACGGGTATAACGCGTGCCGATAAATACGAAGAGAGGTCTGAACATGTCGGGGCTTGTTCGGAGGAAAAGAAGACGTCCCGGTGGCGGGGTCTGGTAAGCAGCTTTACACTCAGACCATTACCGTTACCTGGGGTTCGCCATGTCGACATTAGATGAAGAAGAGCGCCGCGAATACTACCGTATCGACGACATGATCGCACTTCAAATCAAAAGCCTGTCTGCCCCGGAAGCGGCGAGCAAGGAAGTGTTGCTGGATGCTTCCCCACTATTCAATCTGCTCAGTGAACTGCACCTGAGCGAATTCGAAGCCCAGCACCTGTTACGTCAGCTCAGTGATAAAGATCGTACCCTCGCGGCCTTCCTCAAAGTCCAGAACAAACGCCTGGACCTGCTTAGCCAAATCATGGCGCAAAGCTTGCGCGATGAAGTCGGTGCCCCACAGCCGGTGATCATTTCCGAAGGCGGGATCGACTTCCAGCACCCCACGCCCCTCGCCATCGGCGCTCACCTGGCAGTCAAGCTGGTGCTGATGCCCCAGGCACTCGGCCTGCTGCTGCGCGCGCGCGTTACCCATTGCGACCCCAAGGGCGACGGTTTTGACGTGGGCACGGAATTCGAATCCATGACCGATGCCCAACGCCAATTGCTGGCGCGCTATATCCTGCAGAAACAGGCACAGGAACGCCGCCTGGCGCGGGAACAAAGCGACGCCAAAGACACCTGAATTCGTATGACCCTGCCAGAAAACCTGGCGTAAAGGAGCAACTGTGACCCTGATCTACGGCCACCGCGGAGCCAAAGGCGAAGCACCGGAAAATACCCTGACCAGCTTCCAGCAGTGCCTCAAGCACGGTGTACGCCGCTGCGAACTGGATTTGCACCTGTCCATGGACGGTGAGCTGATGGTCATCCACGACCCAACCCTCAAGCGCACCACCGATCGGCGTGGCAAAGTCGTCGAGTATTCGGCGGCAGACCTTACGAAGATGGACGCGCGCAAAGGCGGCCCCGGCTGGGTCAACCCGTGCCCGATCCCGCGCCTGGAGGAGCTATTTGAAAAGTGCGACTTCGATCACTGGCAACTGGAAGTCAAAAGTGCCTCGCGCACCCGCGCCGCGACCACCGTGCTGGCGATTCGAGAAATGGCCGTGCGTTTCGGCATCATGGACAAGGTCACCGTGACCTCAAGCTCGCGGGAAGTATTAAAAGCGGCGGTTGAACTCACCCCAGACCTGTCACGCGGGCTGGTGGCGGAGTACGCCTGGCTCGATCCTTTGAAGGTCGCGCAAAACTACGGCTGTGAGTTTCTGGCATTGAACTGGACGTTGTGCACCCCCGAACGCCTGGAAAAAGCCCAGCGCCAGGGTTTGCACGTGTCCGTGTGGACAGTCAACGAACCTGCGCTGATGCGCAGGCTCGCCGACTTCGGCGTAGATAGCCTGATTACAGACTTTCCCGGTTTGGCCACTGCCACCCTCGAGAATTACTGAAATCGGTCTCCCCGGCCGGCTCAGGCCACCGGCCGGAGCCGCTCAAAAAAGCCGGTTGAGGCCATCGTAGGCCGCTACCCGATAGGCTTCGGCCATGGTCGGGTAGTTGAAGGTGGTGTTGACGAAATACTTGAGGGTATTTTGCTCGCCCGGCTGGTTCATGATGGCCTGGCCGATGTGCACGATCTCCGAAGCCTGGTAGCCGAAGCAATGCACGCCGAGGACTTCCAGGGTCTCGCGGTGAAACAGGATCTTCAGCATGCCTTGCGGCTCACCGGCGATCTGCGCACGCGCCATGCTCTTGAAGAACGCCTTGCCCACTTCGTAAGGCACCTTGGCTTTGGTCAGTTCGTGTTCGTTCTTGCCGATCGAGCTGATCTCCGGAATCGTGTAGATCCCGGTCGGTACGTCGTTCACATAGCGCCAGCTGCCGTTGTCGACGATGCTGCCAGCGGCCGAACGGCCCTGGTCATGGGCGGCACTGGCCAGGCTCGGCCAGCCGATCACGTCACCGGCGCCATAGATGTTGGTCACACAGGTGCGGTAGTTTTCGTCCACCTCGATCTGGCCACGGCTGTTGACCTTGACCCCGATGTTTTCCATGCCCAGCTTGTCGGTGTTGCCGGTACGGCCGTTGCACCACAGCAAGGCGTCGGCCTTGATCTTCTTGCCGGACTTGAGGTGCAGGATCACCCCGTTGTCCAGGCCTTCGACCCGATCGTACTCTTCGTTGTGGCGCACAGTGATGTTGTTGTTGCTGAAGTGGTAGCTCAACGCCTGGGAGATTTCCGAGTCGAGGAAGCTCAGCAACTGGTCGCGGTTGTCGACCAGCTCGACCAGCACACCCAGGCCGCTGAAGATCGAGGCGTATTCACAGCCAATGACGCCGGCGCCATAGATGATCAGTTTGCGTGGGGTGTGGCCCAGGCTGAGGATGGTGTCGCTATCGTAGATACGTGGGTGGTGGAAATCGATATCCGCCGGGCGATACGGGCGCGAGCCGGTGGCAATGATGATGTGCTTGGCCACCAGTTTCTCGACCACGCCATTGGCGCAGACCACTTCGACGGTTTGCTCGTCGGCGAAGCTGCCGGTACCGAAGAACAGGTCGACGCGGTTACGGGCGTAGTAGCCGGTACGCGAGGCGACTTGCTTGGAGATGACTTTTTCAGCGCTTTTCAACACATCCGGGAACGAGAACCAGCGCGGCTCGCCAATGGCCCGGAACATCGGGTTGGTGTTGAACTGCATGATCTGGCGAACGGAGTGACGCAATGCCTTGGACGGGATGGTACCCAGGTGGGTGCAGTTACCGCCGACCTGGCGACGGCTATCGACCATCGCCACCTTGCGCCCTGCCTTCGCAGCGTTCATCGCCGCACCTTCTCCAGCCGGGCCGGAACCCAGTACCACCACGTCGTAGTTGTAGACAGCCATGCGTACTCCTCAGAACAGGCCAGGCGTACGGTTGGACGCCTGGCTAAATCATGCCGCGGCCAGCGGTCATGAAGGACAATTTGGCTCAAGTGTGTGAACCGGGGCACAGTCTATATAAGGCTCAACGCCGCGCACATTAACCCTTGGTCGCGTCGTAGGCCAGTTTTGCCTTTACTACACAGCACTCGTTACGGTTTCACCGCCGTCAACTGCTCGAATGCGTTGTTACTGCGTGTGACGAAACCATCCCCCTCGCGCATCACAAAAAATGCCGCCACCTGGTGCTGCTCGGCGTATTCCCAGCCTTGCTGCGGCCCGAGGATCAGCAGCAGCGTGGACAGCCCGTCGGCCATCAGCGCCGATGGGTGCAACACGGTCACCGACGCCAGTTGATGAGTGATCGGTGCGCCGGTGCGCGCATCGAGGGTGTGGGAATAACGCCGACCATCCTGCTGGAAATAATTACGATAGTCACCCGATGTGGACACACCGAAGCCGTCAACGTTGATGATTTTTTCCGCGACCTGCAGGTCATCCCGCGGCTCTTCAAGCGCAATGCGCCACGCCGAACCATCAGGTTTTCGCCCGGCCGCCTTGAGTTCGCCGGTGGCCTCGGCCAGGTAGCTGCGGATGCCCAGGGCAGCCAGGCGCTCGGCAATGCGGTCCACCGCGTAGCCGGCGGCGATACTGTTGAAGTCAATTTCGACGGCGGCGTCCTTGCACAACTGCTGGCCATCGATACGCAGGTGTTGGTAGCCGACCTGCTCGCGGGCCTGGGCCAGGGTCGCGGCGTCGGGGACTTTGACCTGGCGAGCCTGGGGGCCGAAGCCCCACAGGTTGATCAGCGGCTCGACGGTCAGGTCAAAGGCACCGTCACTGGCCTGGGACAATTGCTCGCCCGTGCGCACCAGCTGCAGGATCGATGCGGGCATGGGCTGGCAACTGTGGGCCGGCAATTGATTGAAACGCTCGATATCGGAGTCACTGCGGTAGGTCGACATCTGCCGGTCGACGGTTTGCAGGATGCTTTCCACCTCACGCTGGACCGCCTCCGGCCCCGGGGTAGCGGATGTCCTGACGTACTGGATTGAATACGTACTGCCCATGGTCGGGCCGCCAAAGTGCTCCAGCGTGTCGCCGCCACACCCTGCCAGCAGCACACATCCCCAAAAAATCGCCAGTTGCCTCAGGTTGTCCATAAAGCGCTTCGTCGTCCAAAATTGAATTAACCTGCAGGCAGTCACCCCTTCAGGACGGGCCATTATGCGGCATGTATTGATCTGTTTATTGTTGATGCTCACAGTCCCGGCCCAGGCCAATGAGGCAGATCGTCTCACCCTGGCAAACTTCCCCGCGCACTCCCCGACGCTGGTGCTGAAAAACCAGACGGTGCTGACGTATCTCTGGGCGGATGTCTACGCGGCCGCGCTGTATGCCCCGGCCAATGCAAGCGCCAAGCAGGCCTGGGACCAGCAACAGGACCTGCGCCTGGCGCTGTACTACTTCCGCGATATCGACCGCAACGATGTAATCAAGGCCGCCACGACCACCCTGACGCGCCAGCAGCCCCCAGACGCCCTCGCCCGCCTGAAGCCTGAGGTGGACAAGCTGCACGGCACCTTCCGCGATATCCGCAACGGTGACCGTTACGCGCTGGAGCTGCATCGAGGGCGTGGCTTGAGCCTGGAGATCAACGGCCAGGTGGTGTTCAGCAGTCGCAATGACGAGTTGGCCAAGGCTTACCTGGGCATATGGCTCGCACCAAACGGCCTGTCCGACAGTGTGCGCAACACCCTTCTCAATTGAACCCACACTGATCTCTTTCCAGCGCGACGCCTGCGGCAATTAGCCCGCTTGCCAACGGTTTCTGTTGCCTGTAGGGGCCGATACACATATTGTTACAAAACTGCTCAATATTACAGCCAGGACGAGTAGCGACCCAGGACTACCCATAAGAAAGCCAGATGAGTGAATGACCATGGCCACGACCACGGGCAAAGGCAAAGCGATCTTTCGCGTTGTCAGCGGTAACTTCCTTGAAATGTTCGACTTCATGGTCTACGGCTTCTACGCCACGGCCATCGCCAAGACCTTCTTCCCCACCGACAGCGCCTTCGCCTCGCTGATGCTGTCCCTGGCCACCTTCGGCGCCGGCTTCCTGATGCGCCCGTTGGGCGCCATCTTCCTCGGCGCCTACATCGACCGCCACGGCCGCAAGAAAGGCCTGGTGATCACCCTGGCGCTGATGGCCGCCGGTACCATCCTGATTGCCTGCGTCCCCGGGTATGCCACCCTGGGCGTCGCCGCACCCTTGGTGGTGTTGCTGGGCCGACTGCTGCAAGGTTTCTCGGCGGGTGTCGAGCTCGGCGGCGTGTCGGTGTACCTGGCGGAAATCGCCACGCCCGGCCGCAAGGGCTTTTTCGTCAGCTGGCAGTCCGCGAGCCAACAAGCGGCGGTGGTCTTCGCCGGCCTGTTGGGCGTCGGCCTGAACCACTGGCTCAGCCCGGAACAAATGGGTGACTGGGGCTGGCGCGTACCGTTCCTGATCGGCTGCCTGATTGTGCCGGTGATCTTTGTGATCCGCCGCTCGCTGGAAGAAACCCCTGAATTCCAGGCGCGTAAACACCGCCCCACCCTGCAGGAAATTGTGCGCTCGATTGGTCAGAACTTCGGCATCGTCATCGCAGGCATGGCGCTGGTGGTAATGACCACCGTGTCGTTTTACCTGATCACCGCCTACACCCCGACCTTCGGCAAGGCCGAACTGCACCTGTCAGACTTCGATGCATTGCTGGTGACGGTGTGCGTGGGCATCTCCAACTTTATCTGGCTGCCGGTGATGGGCGCGGTGTCCGACAAGATCGGGCGCAAACCGCTGCTGCTGGCGGCGACCATCCTGGCCATCCTCACGGCTTATCCAGCGCTGTCGTGGCTGGTGGCCAACCCGAGCTTCAGCCATCTGCTGATTGTGCTGCTGTGGTTGTCGTTCCTGTATGGCTCGTACAACGGCGCCATGGTGGTGGCGCTGACCGAGATCATGCCGATCGAGGTGCGCACCACCGGATTCTCCCTGGCCTACAGCCTGGCAACGGCCACCTTTGGTGGGTTTACGCCGGCAGCCTGCACTTACTTGATCCACGTGCTGGATAACAAGGCGGCGCCGGGGATCTGGCTGAGTGGCGCGGCAGTGCTGGGGTTGATTGCGACCCTGGTGCTGTTCAAGGGCAATCGGCATGAACTGCGCACGGCGCAGGCTTCGGTGGCTGGCGGCGCCTGATCAAGAGGCCCGACCGGCTACCACAGAACCTGCAGACATGAAAAAGCCCCGAACCAGTCGGGGCTTTTTCATATTCTGCTGATGCTTAGCGCGGGAATGCCGGCGGGTTGACCCCAGCCATGTCTTCCATCACGCGAACCACCTGGCAGCTGTAGCCGAACTCGTTGTCGTACCACACGTACAGCACAACGCGGTTGTCCTGGCTGATGGTCGCTTCGGCGTCGACTACACCCGCGTGACGCGAGCCAACGAAGTCGGTCGATACCACTTCCTGCGAATTAACAAAGTCGATTTGCTTATGCAGATCGGAGTGCAGCGCCATGTAGCGCAGGTACTCGTTCATTTCTTCACGGGTAGCGGCCTTCTCAAGGTTCAGGTTGAGAATGGCCATCGACACGTTCGGCGTCGGCACACGGATCGCGTTACCGGTCAGCTTGCCAGCCAGCTCAGGCAGGGCCTTGGCAGCGGCGGTGGCAGCACCGGTCTCGGTGATCACCATGTTCAACGCGGCGCTACGGCCACGGCGATCGCCCTTGTGGAAGTTGTCGATCAGGTTCTGGTCGTTGGTGTACGAGTGAACGGTTTCGACGTGGCCGTTAACGATGCCGAACTTGTCATTCACTGCTTTCAGCACCGGCACGATGGCGTTGGTGGTGCAGGAAGCGGCGGACACGATCTTGTCGTCAGCGGTGATTTCAGTGTGGTTGATGCCGTGAACGATGTTCTTGAGCTTGCCTTTGCCAGGCGCGGTCAACACGACACGGGCGATACCCGGGCAGGTCAGGTGCTGGCCCAGGCCCTCGGCATCACGCCAAACACCGGTGTTGTCCACCAGCAGGGCGTCCTTGATGCCGTACTGGGTGTAGTCCACCTCAGTCGGGTTCTTCGCGTAGATCACCTGGATCAGGTTGCCGTTGGCGGTGATGGTGTTGTTTTCTTCGTCGATGACGATGGTGCCGTTGAACGGGCCGTGTACCGAATCGCGACGCAGCAGGCTGGCGCGCTTGGTCAGGTCGTTCTCGGCGCCTTTGCGCACCACGATGGCCCGCAGGCGCAGACCGTCGCCGCCACCGGTTTTTTCGATCAGGATGCGCGCCAGCAGGCGGCCGATACGACCGAAGCCGTACAGCACCACGTCGGTGCCTTTGCGGGCCGAGGCGTTTTGCTGGCCAACCACGTCGGCCAATTCTTCGCGGACGAACTGCTCGGCGGTACGGCCATTGCCTTCGTTGCGGAATTTATAGGCCAGCTTGCCCAGGTCCACCGAAGCCGCGCCGAGCTTGAGCTCGCTCATGGCCTTGAGCAGGGGGAATGTTTCGTGGACGGAGAGTTCGCTGTCGTCGGCAGAACGATGGCGAGCAAAGCGATGCGCCTTGAGAATCGCGATGACTGACTGGTTGATCAGGCTGCGGCCATAGATCGAGCTCACCACATTGTTATTGCGGTACAGCTGACCGATAAGCGGGATCATCGCTTCTGCGAGTGCTTCACGGTCGATCCATTCACCAAGACACTGGTCGGGCTTCTGAGTCACGGGAACCTTCCACATGTAGGGGCTGAAAAAAGGGGCTACATTATGCCGCCCGACCGCCCCCGGAGCAATGCGCCTCCTACAACAAAAAGCCCCACCCTGAAAAAGCCACCCCGCTGCAGCCCAGTAAATACGCGGGTTTCAGAAGGCCACTAGTGGAGCGAGTCAGGCGACTTGTCCGTAACCCTCCGAAAACCACGTACATTTTGGCACTACATATTGAGTCAAAACCCGGCATTGTTTGTCTTAGCCACCACATTTCCTACAAACCGTAATAGGCACAGTCAGCAACTGACAGGCGGCACCTTGGGCCGTTACAATTACCGACTTTGTCGCAACGCTTGGAGCTCAACCTTCCGTGCCCGTTCTGCGTCTACCGCTACTCCCTGCCGCGGCAGGTAAACAGCACTGGGGCAACCTGCCCGGTGCCGCCCTGAGCCTGGCCATTGCCGAGGCTGCCAGCGCAGCCAAGCGCTTTACCCTGCTGCTCACCGCCGACAGCCAAAGCGCCGAACGGTTGGAGCAGGAGCTGAGCTTCTTCGCCCCCGATTTGCCGGTGCTGCATTTTCCTGACTGGGAAACCCTGCCCTACGATCTGTTCTCGCCGCACCAGGACATCATCTCCCAGCGCATCGCCAGCCTGTACCGCCTGCCGGAACTGGCCCACGGCGTGCTGGTGGTGCCGATCACCACCGCCCTGCACCGCCTGGCGCCGACCAAGTTCCTGCTGGGCAGCAGCCTGGTGCTGGATATCGGCCAGAAGCTCGATGTGGAACAGATGCGCACGCGCCTGGAAGCCAGCGGCTACCGTTGCGTCGACACGGTGTACGAACACGGTGAGTTCGCGGTACGCGGTGCGCTGATCGACCTGTTCCCGATGGGCAGCAAGTTGCCGTACCGCATCGACCTGTTCGATGACGAAATCGAGACCCTGCGCACCTTCGACCCGGAGAACCAGCGCTCCATTGATAAAGTCGAGTCGATCAAGCTGCTGCCGGCACGGGAATTCCCGCTGCAAAAGGACGCGGTGACCCGCTTCAAGGCGCGCTTTCGTGAGCGCTTCGACGTCGACTTCCGTCGCTGCCCGATCTTCCAGGACCTGAGCAGCGGGATTACCCCGGCCGGTATCGAGTACTACCTGCCGCTGTTCTTCGACGAAACCTCCACCCTCTTCGATTACCTGCCTCAGGACACTCAGGTGTTCTCGCTGCCTGGCATCGAGCAAGCGGCGGAAAACTTCTGGAACGATGTGCGCAACCGCTATGAAGAACGCCGCGTCGATCCATCCCGTCCTTTATTACCGCCCGCCGAGCTGTTCCTGCCGGTGGAAGACTGCTTCGCCCGCCTGAAAAACTGGCCGCGCGTGGTCGCCAGCCAACAGGACGTGGAGCCCGGCGTCGGCCGTGAGCGCTTCCCCGCGCACGTGCTGCCGGACCTGGCGATCCAGGCCAAGGCCAACCAGCCCCTGGAAGCACTGTCCAACTTCCTTGGCGACTTCTCTGGCCGCGTGCTGTTTACCGCCGAATCCGCCGGCCGTCGCGAAGTCCTGCTTGAACTGCTCGAACGCCTGAAGCTGCGTCCGAAAACCGTCGACAGCTGGCCGGACTTCGTCGCCAGCAAGGACCGCCTGGCGATCACTATCGCGCCACTGGATGAAGGTTTGCTGCTGGACGATCCGGCCCTGGCGCTGATCGCGGAAAGCCCCCTGTTCGGCCAGCGCGTGATGCAACGTCGCCGTCGCGAAAAACGCGCCGACGCCAACAACGACGCGGTAATCAAGAACCTCACCGAGCTGCGCGAAGGCGCGCCGGTGGTGCATATCGACCACGGTGTCGGTCGCTACCTGGGCCTGCAGACCCTGGAAATCGACAACCAGGCCGCCGAATTCCTCACCATGGAGTACGCCGAAGGCGCCAAGCTCTATGTACCGGTGGCCAACCTGCACCTGATCGCGCGCTACACCGGCAGCGACGACGCTCTGGCGCCATTGCACCGCCTGGGCTCCGAAACCTGGCAGAAAGCCAAGCGCAAGGCCGCCGAACAGGTGCGCGACGTCGCCGCCGAGTTGCTCGACATCTATGCGCGGCGTGCGGCGCGCGAAGGCTACGCGTTCGCCGACCCGAAAGCCGACTACGCCACCTTCAGCGCCGGCTTCGCTTTTGAAGAAACCCCAGACCAGCAAACCACCATCGAAGCTGTGCGCGCCGACATGCTCGCGCCCAAGCCGATGGACCGCCTGGTGTGCGGCGACGTGGGCTTTGGCAAGACCGAAGTGGCCATGCGCGCAGCCTTCATCGCGGTGCACGGCGGCAAACAAGTGGCGATCCTGGTACCCACCACCCTGCTCGCCCAGCAGCACTACAACAGCTTCCGCGACCGCTTTGCCGACTGGCCGGTGACCGTGGAAGTGATGAGCCGCTTCAAGTCGGCCAAGGAAGTGAATGCCGCCGTCGCCGACCTGGCGGAAGGCAAGATCGACATCGTGATCGGTACGCACAAGCTGTTGTCGGACGATGTGAAGATCAAGAACCTGGGCCTGGTGATCATCGACGAAGAACACCGCTTCGGGGTGCGCCAGAAAGAACAGCTCAAGGCCCTGCGCAGCGAGGTGGACATTCTCACCCTCACCGCCACACCGATTCCGCGCACGCTGAACATGGCGGTGTCGGGCATGCGCGACCTGTCGATCATCGCCACGCCGCCGGCACGCCGACTGTCGGTGCGCACCTTCGTGATGGAGCAGAACAAAAGCACGGTCAAGGAAGCCCTCCTGCGCGAATTGCTGCGCGGCGGCCAGGTGTACTACCTGCACAACGACGTGAAGACCATCGAGAAATGCGCGGCCGAACTCGCCGAACTGGTGCCGGAAGCACGCATTGCCATCGGCCATGGGCAGATGCGCGAACGCGATCTCGAACAGGTGATGAGCGACTTTTATCACAAGCGCTTCAACGTGCTGATCGCCTCGACCATCATCGAGACCGGCATCGACGTGCCGAGCGCCAACACCATCATCATCGAACGCGCGGACAAGTTCGGCCTGGCACAACTTCATCAGTTGCGCGGCCGGGTCGGGCGCAGTCACCACCAGGCGTATGCCTACCTGCTGACACCACCGCGCCAACAAATTACCGGCGACGCCGAAAAGCGCCTGGAAGCCATCGCCAACACCCAGGACCTCGGTGCCGGTTTTGTGCTGGCCACCAACGACCTGGAAATCCGCGGCGCCGGCGAACTGCTCGGCGATGGCCAGAGCGGGCAGATCCAGGCCGTGGGTTTCACCCTCTATATGGAGATGCTCGAACGCGCGGTGAAAGCCATCCGCAAGGGCGAGCAACCGAACCTCGACCAACCCCTGGGCGGTGGCCCGGAGATCAACCTGCGCCTGCCGGCGTTGATTCCCGAGGACTACCTGCCGGACGTGCATGCGCGGTTGATCCTGTACAAGCGCATCGCCTCGGCCACCGACGAAGAAGGCCTCAAGGACCTGCAGGTGGAAATGATCGACCGCTTCGGCCTGTTGCCCGAGCCGACCAAGAACCTGGTGCGCCTGACCTTGCTCAAATTGCAGGCCGAGCAACTGGGGATCAAGAAGGTCGACGCGGGGCCGCAAGGCGGGCGCATCGAGTTCGAAGCGCAGACGCCGGTGGACCCGTTGGTACTGATCAAGTTGATCCAGGGCCAGCCCAACCGCTACAAGTTCGAAGGGGCTACGCTGTTCAAGTTCATGGTGCCGATGGAGCGCGCCGAAGAACGCTTCAATACCCTGGAGGCGCTGTTCGAGCGCCTCATCCCGAAATCTGTTTGAAGGACGCCCCAATGCGCGTGTTCCGCATTCTGAGCCTGTTGTTAGTGGTACTTGCACCCTCGGCATTTGCCGACAGCCTGTACCAAGTTGAAATGATCCTGATACGCCAGAACGCGGAGCCAGAGATGAGCAACCGCGCCGCACCGGAAGATTGGGATGCCGGCGCGGTGCGCCTGGGCGACAGAATGAGCCCGCCGCGCCTGGCCAACATCGCCGACAAACTGCGCGCCGACGCCAACTACACCGTGCTCGCCCATAAAGCCTGGGAACAGAACCTGGGTGAGCAGCCGGTAAAAATCGCGATCGCCGAGGGGGCGGAACAGTTTGGCCAATTCCCCATCGAAGGGGTATTGAGCCTGCAACTGGGGCGCTTTACCGATATCGATGCCGACTTCTGGGTCAACCAGTTCGACAGCAACGGCAGCGTGATCGCCAGCGAACACCTGAGCCAGAAGGACGTGCGCACCAAGAACAACCAGCTCAACTACCTGGACGGCGGCCGCCTGGCGCTGCTGATCAAGATCACCTCGTTGACCGTCAAACAACCCAGCGCACCACCGCCCGATATTCAGGACTGATCCAGCGCCATGCCCCTGACGTCGTCGCTGACCAAACCCCTGGCCCCTTCGTGGGCCAATCGCTTCAAAGAGCAAAGCCTGGAGCGTGGGCGGCGCTACGCCCTGGAGAACCGCGTACGTATAGTCGAATCCGGTGACAGCACGATCATCGCCAGTTGCGAAGGCTCGGGCAGCAACGTCTATCGGCAGACCATTTCACTGCGCGAGTCCGCCAAGGGCATGCTGATCCTGGTGGACAGCCGCTGCACCTGCCCGGTCCATACCAACTGCAAACATATCGCGGCGGTGTTGCTCAAGGTCCAGGAAACCCTGGCCTACCCCGCCGCCGCCCAGGATGCCGAACTGCTGGGAAAACTCCAGGCGGTGCTGGATAACCGCGTGGTACTGCCGCAGGTGGTGATGGAGGACGTGCTGCCAGTGCCACGGCTGTGGCTGGCCAGCGTCGAATTCAGCGCGTTCGAGCCGCGCAACGGCAAGATGCAGCGCTATATCCAGCACCGTGCGGCACTGTCGTTCAACTATCTGGGCAACTATGTCAGCGGGCAAAAGAACGCCGACATCATCGTGCGCCAGGAAACCCAAAGCCTGCGTATCAAGCGTCATCCCGAGCTGGAACAGCCCTATCGCGAACAACTGCGCCTGCTCGGTTTCAAGATCGCCACGCGCCAGAGCAAGGCCCTGCCGGAAAGCGCCGGCGAACTGTTCGAGATGGTCAATGACAGCGCTTGGCTGAACTTCACGCTCAACTCGTCGCCGACGCTGCGCGCCGAAGGCTGGGAGTTGCAGATCGACGAGGACTTCGGCTTCGACCTCAGCCCGGTGGACGACTGGTACGCCACCGTCGATGAAGCGCCGGAACGTGACTGGTTCGACCTGGAACTGGGGATCATCGTCAATGGCGAGCGGCTGAGCCTGCTGCCGATCCTGCTCAACCTGATGCGCTCGCACACCGAGCTTCTCAACCCGGAGAAACTCGCACGGCGCCGCGACGAAGAGTTGATCCTGGTGAATATCCCCGGCCTGCCCAATGGCGGCCATGGCCCGCTGCAAGTGGCATTGCCCTATGGCCGCTTGAAACCCGTGCTGGCCACCTTGGGCGAGTTCTACCTGCAGGACCCCGGCACCACCACCCTGCGCCTGGCCAAGGCCGATGCGATTCGCCTGAACCCGCTGGAAGACCTGCCCCTGCAATGGGAAGGCGGCGAAAAAATCCGCAACTTCGCCCAGCGTCTGCGGGATATCAAGGACTTCACCTGTGTCGCGCCCGAAGGCTTGAACGCGACGTTGCGCCCCTATCAGCTGGAAGGCTTGAGCTGGATGCAGTCACTGCGCCAACTGGACGTCGGCGGGATTCTTGCCGATGACATGGGCCTGGGCAAAACCCTGCAAACCCTGGCGCATATTCTCAGCGAGAAAATCGCCGGGCGCCTGGACCGGCCTTGCATGGTGGTGATGCCCACCAGCCTGATACCCAATTGGCTCGATGAAGCCGCACACTTCACCCCGCAACTCAAGGTGCTGGCGCTGTACGGTGCCGCGCGCAAAAAGCACTTCGCCACATTGCAGGACTATGACCTGCTGCTGACCACCTATGCGCTGTTGCCCAAGGACATCGAACACCTCGCCACCCAGCCCCTGCATGTGCTGATCCTCGATGAAGCCCAGTACATCAAGAACCCTTCGAGCAAGGCGGCCCAGGCAGCACGTCAGCTCAATGCACGGCAGCGCCTGTGCCTGAGCGGCACGCCGTTGGAAAACCACCTGGGTGAGTTGTGGTCGCTGTTCCACTTCCTGCTGCCGGGCTGGCTGGGTGACGTTAAAAGCTTCAACCGCGATTACCGCGCGCCCATCGAAAAGCGCGGCAGCGATGTGCGACTGCAACACCTCAACGGCCGGATCAAACCCTTCCTGTTGCGCCGCACCAAGGAGCAGGTGGCGACGGAGTTGCCGCCCAAGACCGAGATCATCCACTGGGTCGACCTCAACGAAGCCCAGCGCGACGTGTACGAAACCATGCGCCTGGCCATGGATAAAAAGGTCCGCGACGAAATTACCCGCAAGGGTGTGGCACGCAGCCAGATCATCATTCTCGAAGCCCTGCTCAAGTTACGCCAAGTGTGCTGCGACCTGCGACTGATCAACGACGCCAGCCTGCCCGCCCGTGGCAGCAGTTCGGGCAAGCTCGATAGCTTGATGGAGATGCTCGAAGAGTTGTTTGCCGAGGGGCGCCGGATCCTGCTGTTTTCCCAGTTCACCTCGATGCTGGGCCTGATCGAAGCCGAACTGAAAAAGCGCGGTGTCGCCTATGCACTGCTCACCGGCCAGACCCGTGATCGGCGCACTCCGGTGAAGGACTTCCAGAGCGGCAAGCTGCAGATTTTCCTGATCAGCCTGAAAGCCGGTGGTGTGGGCCTGAACCTGACAGAAGCGGACACGGTGATTCACTACGACCCGTGGTGGAACCCCGCCACGGAAAACCAGGCCACCGACCGGGCGTATCGCATCGGTCAGGAAAAGCCGGTGTTTGTGTACAAGATGATTGCCCGCGGCACGGTGGAAGAGAAAATTCAGCATCTGCAGAAGGAAAAGTCCGACCTGGCGGCGGGCGTGCTGGACGGTCGGACGACCGGGGATTGGCAGTTGGGCAATGACGACATCGAGGCGCTCTTTGCACCGCTGCCTAATAAGCAAGAGAAGCGCTGACGGCAAGAGCGCCATCGCGAGCACGCCCGCGATGGACGCGACACTTAATCGATCAACTGCGCATCCCGCAGCGCACCGAGCGCCACCAGCCAACGCGGGTCCTGCTTATACTCCGTCGAAGCCATCGCCTGCCCGCGCATCCGTGCAATCCGCGGCGATGGCGTGACTTTCATCCGCTGGGCCGCACTCAGCGCCAGTTCAGCCGCCGCACGATCGTTACACACCAGGCCCATATCGCAGCCCGCCGTCAGCGCGGCCTCGATACGGCTGGCAGCGTCTCCCACCACATGGGCGCCGGCCATAGACAAGTCATCGCTGAAAATCACCCCGTCAAACTGCAACTCACCGCGCAGGATGTCCTGCAACCAGCGACGCGAGAAGCCGGCGGGCTGCGCGTCAACCTGCGGGTAGATAACATGGGCGGGCATCACGGCCGCCAATTGCTGGCTCAGGCGCGCGAAGGGCACCAGATCACGGCTGCGAATCTGCTCCAGGCTGCGCTCGTCAGTAGGAATGGCGACATGGGAATCGGCTTCAGCCCAGCCGTGACCGGGGAAGTGCTTGCCGGTGGCGGCCATGCCGGCGCTGTTCATACCGCGGATAAAGGCACCGGCAAGCACCGCGGCACGCGCTGGGTCACCCTCGAAGGCGCGCGTGCCGACCACGGCACTGCGCTGGTAGTCCAGGTCCAGCACAGGGGCGAAGCTGAGATCAAGACCGACAGCCAGCACTTCAGTGGCCATGATCCAGCCACATTGTTCGGCCAGGTACTCGGCGTTGGGGTTATCCGCCAGGGCACGCATGGCCGGCAGGCGCACGAAGCCTTGGCGCAGGCGCTGCACGCGCCCCCCTTCCTGGTCGACCGCCAGCAGCAGGTCCGGGCGCACGGCACGGATCGCCGCGCTCAGCTCTCGCACCTGGCGTGGATGCTCGATATTGCGCGCGAAAATGATCAACCCGCCCACCTCCGGCTGGCGCAGCAGGTGGCGATCCTCGGCCGTCAGCCAGGTGCCGGCTACGTCGACCATCAAAGAACCTTGCAGGGCAGCAGTCATAAACCTTCCTTAAATAACGCACACAACCCGCTACCCTCACGCGGCGCGATCAACGCGGCGGGAGTAACGGGTTGTGTGTAAATAGCTGAATTCGGCATGGGCGGCTAGCTTAGCGGATGCTAGCGGCCACGCACACCCAGGGCGGTCAAACCTTGGCGGGGATGGGAATGGATTTGCTGCGCGGGCGCAATTGAGCGGCGACCATGGCAGGATCGGTGACACCGCTTTCGGCGCGCATGCCCGCGGCGAGAAAAGGCACCATCAGGCGCATCACCTGCTCGATCGAGGTGTTCACGCCAAAGTCGGTCTCGGCAATCGCACGCAATGCCTTGATCCCGGACATGCTGAACGCCGCCGCACCGAGCATGAAATGTACGCGCCAGAACAGCTCGATCGGCGGGATGCGCGGTGCGGCCTCGTTGACCAGCAACATATAGCGACGAAACACCTTGCCGTACATGTCTTCAAGGTAGCGGCGCAGGTGGCCCTGGCTCTGACTGAACGCCAGGCCCAACAGGCGCATGAAGATCGACAAGTCGTTGCCACTGCGTGGTTGAACCACCAAGGCTTGTTCGACGAGGATTTCCAGCAGGTCTTCCAGGCTTGGCTTAGGATCGGCCTTGGCCTGGCGTCGTTCGAGCTCACGGTCCAGGCTGGCGCAGAACGGCCCGAGGAAACGCGAGAACACCGCCTGGATCAGGGCCTTTTTCGAGCCGAAATGGTAGTTCACTGCGGCGAGGTTGACCCCGGCCTTGCTGGTGATCAGCCGCAATGAAGTTTCAGCAAATCCTTTTTCCGCGAACAACTGCTCGGCAGCATCGAGAATGCGTTCAACGGTTTCCGACTGGGCCATGGCTACTCCGCCTGACAAACACTTGTTTGAAACATACGTTTCAAGTTGTGTCTTGTCAAGCCTGCAGGTTCGCTTTCCGGCCGGGCAGTCATCTGTTTCGGCGCTATTTAATCACATCCTTCCAGGTCTGTAGGCAGCGCTACCTATGCCTTGTAGGACGGCTGACGAATGACCGTCCGGCGCCATGGCAGAAAAGGATGATTGCCAAGCGCAGTTCACTGTATATAATCCCAGTCACTGTATAAAAAGACAGAGCGATCAACATGCTAAAACTGACGCCACGCCAAGCTGAGATTCTGGCTTTTATCAAGCGCTGCCTCGATGACAACGGCTACCCGCCGACGCGAGCGGAGATTGCGCTGGAACTGGGATTCAAATCCCCCAACGCCGCCGAAGAGCATCTCAAGGCCCTTGCTCGCAAGGGCGCGATCGAGATGACCCCAGGCGCTTCGCGCGGCATTCGCATCCCTGGCTTCGAAGCCAAGGCCGACGAATCGACACTGCCGATCATCGGTCGCGTCGCCGCCGGTGCGCCGATCCTGGCGCAGCAGCACGTCGAGGAATCCTGCAACATCAACCCGACCTTCTTCCATCCTCGCGCCGACTACCTGTTGCGGGTCCATGGCATGAGCATGAAGGACGTGGGCATTTTCGACGGTGACCTGCTGGCCGTCCATACCACCCGCGAAGCGCGTAACGGCCAGATCGTGGTGGCCCGCATCGGCGATGAAGTCACCGTCAAACGCTTCAAGCGCGAAGGCAGCAAGGTCTGGCTGTTAGCCGAGAACCCTGAGTTCGCCCCGATTGAAGTGAACCTGAAAGACCAGGACCTGGTGATCGAAGGCCTGAGCGTCGGCGTCATTCGCCGCTAAAGGAGGCATCATGCAGCTCGTGCACACCCCACAACACACACAACTGTCGCTGTTCGAGGCCTTCATGGCCCAACCCCTTGCGCCCCTCCTCAAGGAAACGGTCGAGGCGCCCTGGAGCGCCGAGCCTGAGGCGTTCAGTGAATTGTCGTTGCGCGGTGCTGCCGGGAGCTGCCTGAGCCTGCTGGCGCCAATCCTGCGCGAACTGAGCGAGGAACAGGACGCGCGCTGGCTGACA
This sequence comes from Pseudomonas gorinensis, assembly GCF_042015035.1. Lineage (NCBI taxonomy): Bacteria > Pseudomonadati > Pseudomonadota > Gammaproteobacteria > Pseudomonadales > Pseudomonadaceae > Pseudomonas > Pseudomonas gorinensis. The sequence goes on along the minus strand of NZ_CP167125.1, from coordinate 2,077,816 downwards.
CTGATCGCCCCGCCTGCCAGCCTGACCCAGGCCTGGCTGCGGGACGCCGGCCTGAACCGCGAGCGCATCCTGCTGCTGCAACCGCGCGGCGCGCAAAGCGCCCAGCAGTTGACCTGCGAAGCCTTGCGCCTGGGTCGTAGCCATACAGTGGTGAGCTGGCTGAACCCATTGAATGCCAGCGCCAAGCAGCAGCTGATCAGTGCTGCGCGCACAGGTGATGCTCAGAGCTTGAATATTCGATTGGGATAATGCGATGAGCCTGCGGAGGGGCTCGTTGTGGCAGGCGGACTCGTTGTGGCAGGCGGGCTTGCTGTGGCAGGTGGGTTTGCTGTGGCGAGCGGGCTTGCTGTGGCGAGCGGGCTTGCCCCGCGTTGGGCTGCGAAGCGGCCCCAAAACCAGACACCGTGGAATACCTGATATACCGCATTGATCTATTTAGGACTGCTTCGCAGCCCAACGCGGGGCAAGCCCGCTCGCCACAGCAAACCCACCTGCCACAGCAAGTCCGCTCACCACGACAAACCCACCTGCCCTAGCAAGCCCGACCCTCACAGGACTCAGTGAAGAACCCGTGGGCCGTCTTCCTTCTCAGGTTCGCCTTCTGCCAAGCGGCCTGCCATCTGAACACCGACGCTCAACATGGCTTTTGCCACTTCCACGTGCTGGCCTTGCAGGAACACCTTGGCATCCTCGGAAAAATCCAGAATAACCAGAGAACCCTCGTCCTCCGCCCGGCGCAGCTCGATTCGGCCGTCAGGCAATTCAACAATTTCCAGAAAGGACGTTGGCATAAAAGTCTGTTCTCCACGAAAGGCCGGGATTATATCAGTCATCCGCCCGGCTTCGTTGAGGTTCTGAAGAGGTTTCTTTACGGCTTGATGAACGGTGTCATACGAATCCGACCAACGTTCAGCACTCGTTCAAACCTTCACGAAAGCGCAACGCCATCTTTTTCAGCTCCTGACGCCAGCCTTCCAACTCTTCACGACTCAGAGGCTTGGGCTCTTCCTCCTCCAACGCAACCGCCACGATCAAGGGCTGGGTCACATCGCCCTTGGGCACATGGGGAACACGGGGCGGCTGAAACATATCCGCATGGGCCTTGAGCAGACGCGCGACCCAGCTGTCGGGGCTCTGGGCCATTTCCACCAACTCGGCCAGTTCAGGGATCGCCATGCTTTCCAGCACTTCACGATTCATGATCATTTCCGCACGGGGCGAACCGGCCTGGGGCAAGCGGTAGAACCCCGCGATCTCATGACACAAGCCCAGTAACGCACCATACAAGTGGAACAACGCGGCTTCACGCCCAGCCTGAACCAGCGCAATCGCGTTCATCTCCTTGCCTTGCTCGGCACGGCCAAGGGCTTCCAGGGACAAACCCGCAAAGTAAATTTTCTGGTTGGTACGGGTATAGAGTTCGTTGGCCATAACGGCAATCTCCACAACGAATAAGCGTGATGCTGGCTATGTAGGAGCGAGCTTGCTCGCGAAAAACTTCAGAGCGCCGTTCGGCATCAGGTTTTTCGCGTAATCATCAACAACCTTCGCGAGTAAGGACCAAGCACCCTCCTCGATCCCGCAGCAAGCAAAAGCCGTCTATACAGACGGCTTTTAGCGTTAGCAGAGTATAGGATCAAGCGCCCTGGCGCTTGTCCTCAACCTTCCACTTACCGCCGTCGTAGAACGCCTTCCAACCGGTCGGCTTACCGTCCACTTCGGACTGCACGTACTGCTCCTTGGTCTTGCGGCTGTAGCGGATCACGGCTGGGCGACCATCCGGGTCCTTCTTCGGCGCCTCACACAGGAAGTGGTACTTAGGATCGATCTCGTCCTTGTGCGGCACGATTTCCAGCACCAATGGTGCACGGGTCTCGCGGTTTTTCGGGAACTGGCTGGCGGCCAGGAACAGGCCCGAAGCACCATCACGCAGGATGTAGGTGTCGTTGACCTTCTCGCACTTGAGTTCGGGCATCTTCACCGGGTCCATCTTCGGCGGCGCCGCATCACCGCTTTTCAGCAGTTTGCGGGTGTTCTTGCACGTCGGGTTGGTGCAACCGAAGAACTTGCCGAAGCGGCCGGTCTTGAGCTGCATCTCACTGCCGCACTTGTCGCATTCCAGGCTCGGGCCTTCGTAGCCCTTGATGCGGTAGCTGCCCTCTTCGATCTCATAGCCGTCACAATCCGGGTTGTTACCGCAGATATGCAGCTTGTGCTTCTCATCGAGCAGATAGGCATCCATCGCCGTGTTGCAGATCGGGCAGCGGTGCTTGCCACGCAGTACCAGCGATTCGGATTCCCCCTCGTCGTCGGCGGCGATTTCATCTCCCGGCACCAGGTTGACGGTGGCCTTGCAGCGCTCTTTCGGTGGCAGGCTGTAACCCGAGCAACCGAGGAAAACGCCGGTGGAAGCGGTACGGATCTGCATCGGACGGCCGCAGGTCAGGCACGGGATGTCGGTCATCACCGGCTGGTTCGCGCGCATGCCGCTCTCGGGGCTTTCGGCCACTTCGAGTTTCTTCTTGAAGTCGCCGTAGAACTCGTCCAGCACGTTTTTCCAGTCGCGCTCGCCTTGGGCCACGTCATCGAGGTTCTCTTCCATGCCGGCGGTGAAGCCGTAGTCCATCAGGTTGGAGAAACTCTCGGACAGACGCTCGGTGACGATATCGCCCATCTTTTCCGAATAGAAACGACGGTTGTGCAGGGCAACGTAGCCACGGTCCTGGATCGTCGAGATGATCGCGGCGTAGGTCGAAGGACGACCGATACCGCGTTTTTCCATCTCTTTCACCAGGCTGGCTTCCGAATAACGCGCCGGCGGCTTGGTGAAGTGCTGGGACGGGTCGAGCTTGATCAGCTTGAGCGTATCGCCCTGGGCCATGTCCGGCAGTACATCGTCGTCGCCCGGCTTGGCGATCTGCGGCATCACGCGGGTATAGCCGTCGAACTTGAGGATACGGCCCTTGGCGCGCAGCTCGAAGTCGCCAGCGCCCACACTGACGGTGGTGGACAGGTATTGCGCCGGCAGCATCTGGCAGGCCAGGAACTGGCGCCAGATCAGCTCGTAGAGGCGCTCAGCGTCGCGTTCCATGCCGCTCAGCTTGCTTGGCTCGGTGTTGGCGTCGGAAGGACGAATCGCTTCGTGAGCCTCCTGGGCGCCCTCTTTGCTGCTGTAGACGTTCGGCTTCTCCGGCAGGTACTTCTTGCCGAACTCACTTTCAATATAAGTGCGCGCCATGGCCACCGCGTCTTGCGACAGGTTGGTGGAGTCGGTACGCATATAGGTGATGTAGCCAGCTTCGTACAGACGCTGGGCCATCATCATGGTCTTCTTCACCCCGAAGCCCAGGCGGTTGCTCGCGGCCTGTTGCAAGGTAGAGGTAATGAACGGTGCCGACGGCTTGCTGCTGGTCGGTTTGTCTTCACGCTTGACGATGCTGTAGCTGGAAGCCTTGAGCTTCTCCAGCGCGGCCATGGCCTGGGCTTCGTTCAGCGGCTTGAACGCCTCGCCTTTCTCACGGGCCACTTCGAAGCGCACGTTGGCGCCCTTGGCAGTGCCCAGGTCGGCGTGGACTTCCCAGTATTCTTCGGGGTTGAACGCACGGATCTCACGCTCACGCTCCACCACCAGCTTGACCGCTACCGATTGCACACGGCCGGCGGACAGGCCGCGGGCGATCTTGGCCCACAGCAGTGGCGAGACCATGTAGCCCACGACGCGGTCGAGGAAACGACGGGCCTGCTGGGCGTTGACGCGGTCAATGTCCAGCTCGCCCGGCTTGGAGAAGGCTTCCTGGATGGCTTTCTTGGTGATTTCGTTGAACACCACACGCTTGTAGCGGCTGTCATCACCGCCGATGGCTTCCCGCAGGTGCCAGGCAATGGCTTCCCCTTCGCGGTCCAAGTCCGTTGCGAGATAGATGGTGTCAGCATCCTTGGCGAGCCGACGCAGCTCTTCGATGACCTTTTCCTTGCCCGGAAGGATTTCGTACTTGGCCTTCCAGCCATGTTCCGGATCCACCCCCATGCGCGAGACCAGCTGCTTGCGCGCTTTCTCTTTAGGGCTGAGCACCGGACCTTCGCCCGCGGCCGCCTTGCCGCGCTTGGCGGCAGGCTCCTTGCTGGCGCTAGCCGAACCGCTGGTGGGCAGGTCTCGGATATGGCCGATACTCGACTTCACCACGTACTCGTTGCCCAAGTACTTGTTGATGGTCTTGGCCTTAGCCGGGGATTCCACAATGACCAGCGATTTGCCCATGGATCGGAAAATTCCTGAATTCGAGAAGTGAAAGGCAGTTGGCGCCTGACGCGGCAACGCTATATATAGTGGCAACAAGGTGAGGTCAAGCGCAGCATTCTGCGCGGCCTGCCGTTATTGCCCTGAAAAAAGACTGGGTTCGGCCTGGACCAAAGCAAAGCGCGGGACCTGCTCGCCGTCAACTTCGACGGTCTCGAGGAACATGCTCAAGGGGCGCACCCAAAAGCCGTAATCGCCATACAGTGCTTGGTAGAACACCACTTCTTCTTCGGTCTCGGAATGCCGTGCCACGCTGAAAACGCGGTACTGCGGACCTTTATAATGTTGGTAGAGCCCTGGTTCGACTTTCATGCTCTGGCCCCCTTACAAAATTTGTTGAAAAAAAATATTAAAAATTCCAAAAAACAAAAACCGGGGCACTGGGCCCCGGCTTCCGTCAACTCAACGCTTAGACGCGTTCGAAGACGGTGGAAATGCCTTGGCCAAGACCAATGCACATGGTTGCAACCCCGAGGTTACCGCCATTTTGCTTCATCACGTTAAGCAAAGTGCCGGAAATACGCGCACCGGAGCAACCGAATGGGTGGCCCAGGGCAATCGCACCGCCGTGCAGGTTAACCTTCTCGTTCATCTTGTCGAGCACTTTCAAATCTTTCAGCACCGGCAGGGCCTGTGCAGCGAAAGCTTCGTTGAGTTCGAAGAAGTCGATATCGGAGATGGTCAAGCCCGCACGCTTCAAGGCTTTTTGTGTCGCCGGTACTGGACCATAGCCCATGATTGCGGGGTCCACACCCGCCACGGCCATCGAACGAATCACCGCCAGCGGCTGGATACCCAGGTCCTGGGCACGCTGCGCCGACATCACGATCATGCACGAGGCACCATCGGTGATTTGCGACGAAGTACCCGCCGTCACGGTGCCGCCCTTCGGATTGAAGGCAGGCTTGAGGGCCGCCAGGCTTTCCAGGGTGGTGTCCGGACGAATGGTTTCGTCGTAGTCGAACAGTTTCAGGAAACCGTTCTCGTCGTAGCCGTTCATCGGGATGATTTCATCCTTGAACTTGCCTTCCACCGTTGCCTTGTGGGCCAACTGGTGGGAGCGCAGGCCGAACGCGTCCTGGGCTTCACGGGTAATGCCGTGCATCTTGCCGAGCATTTCCGCGGTCAGGCCCATCATGCCCGAGGCTTTTGCCGCGTACAGCGACATGTGTGGGTTGGGATCGACGCCGTGCATCATGCTGACGTGGCCCATGTGCTCCACGCCACCGACCACGAACACATCCCCGTTACCCGTCATGATCGCCTGGGCGGCCGTGTGCAGGGCGCTCATCGAGGAGCCACACAAACGGCTGACGGTCTGGCCGGCGGCCGTGTGCGGGATCTGGGTCATCAGCGACGCCATGCGCGCGATGTTCCAGCCCTGCTCCAGGGTCTGGTTGACGCAGCCCCAGATCACGTCTTCGACTTCGTTCGGGTCGACCTTGACGTTGCGCTCCAGCAATTTGCTGATCAGGTGCGCCGACATATCTTCAGCGCGGGTGTTGCGGTGCATGCCGCCCTTGGAGCGGCCCATCGGTGTGCGACCGAAGTCGACAATCACGACGTCTCTTGGATTCAAGCTCATAAATATTCTCGCTCTAGTCGTCTGGGCACTTAACCGAAGAAGCTCTGGCCATTCCTGGCCATCTCACGCAGCTTCGCGGTCGGGTGGTACAGCGGGCCCAAATCAGCGTATTGATCAGCCAGGGCAACGAATTCGGCTACACCGATCGAGTCGATGTAACGCAGCGCACCACCACGGAATGGAGGGAAACCAATACCGTATACCAGGCCCATATCGGCTTCGGCAGCGGTCTCGACGATGCCGTCTTCCAGGCAACGCACGGTCTCCAGGCACAGGGCGATCATCATCCAGTTGACGATGTCCTCGTCGGACACCTCACGCTGTTCATAGATGACCGGCGCAAGCACCTCGTGGACCGACGGGTCAGCGACCTTCTTCTGCTTGCCCTTCTTGTCGGTCTCGTAGGCGTAGAAGCCCTTGCCGTTTTTCTGACCCAGGCGCTTGGCCTCGTAGAGCGCGTCGATCGCCGAGCGCCGGTCGTCTTTCATACGGTCCGGGAAGCCTTCAGCCATCACGTCGCGGCCGTGGTGGCCGGTGTCGATGCCGACGACGTCCATCAGGTACGCCGGGCCCATGGGCCAGCCGAATTTTTCCATGACCTTGTCGATGCGCACGAAGTCCACACCGGCGCTGACCAGCTTGGCGAAACCGCCGAAGTACGGGAACAACACGCGGTTGACCAGGAAGCCCGGGCAATCATTGACCACGATCGGGTTCTTGCCCATTTTCTTGGCGTAGGCAACGGTGGTGGCGATGGCCAACTCGCTGGACTTCTCGCCACGGATCACTTCCACCAGCGGCATCATGTGCACCGGGTTAAAGAAGTGCATGCCGACGAAGTTTTCCGGACGCTTGAGCGCCTTGGCCAGCAGCGAGATGGAGATCGTCGAGGTGTTGGACGCCAGGATGGTGTCGTCTTTGACCTGCGCTTCCACTTCAGCCAGTACGGCTTGCTTGACCTTCGGGTTCTCGACAACCGCTTCGACCACCAGGTCGACATGGCCGAAATCGCCGTAGGACAGCGTAGGACGAATGCCGTTAAGCACTTCAGCCATTTTCGCAGCGGTCATGCGACCTTTATCAACGCGGCCCACCAGCAGCTTGGCGGCTTCCGCCAGGCCCTGCTCGATACCGTGTTCGTTGATGTCTTTCATCAGGATCGGCGTGCCTTTGGACGCCGACTGATAGGCGATACCGCCACCCATGATGCCGGCACCGAGTACGGCTGCCTGTTTCACGTCCTTGGCGATTTCGTCGTAGGCCTTGGCCTTTTTCTTCAGTTCCTGATCGTTCAGGAACAGGCCGATCAGGCTCTGGGCAGCAGAGGTCTTGGCCAGTTTGACGAAACCCGCCGCTTCCACTTCCAGGGCTTTGTCGCGACCGAAGTTCGCGGCCTTCTGGATGGTCTTGATCGCTTCAACCGGCGCCGGGTAGTTCGGACCGGCCTGGCCGGCCACGAAACCCTTGGCGGTTTCGAACGACATCATTTGTTCGATGGCGTTGAGTTTGAGTTTTTCCAGCTTCGGCTGACGCTTGGCCTTGTAGTCAAATTCGCCGCTGATGGCGCCTTTGATCAGGTTCAGTGCAGCTTCGGCCAGTTTGTCCGGGGCAACCACAGCGTCGACGGCACCGACTTTCAGCGCGTCTTCAGCTTTATTTTCCTTACCGGCGGCGATCCACTCGATGGCGTTGTCGGCACCGATCAGGCGCGGCAGACGCACGGTACCGCCGAAGCCTGGGTAGATGCCCAGCTTGACTTCAGGCAGGCCGATCTTGGCAGTGGCCGACATGACGCGGAAGTCTGCGGCCAGGCACATTTCCAAGCCGCCGCCCAAGGCGATGCCATTGATGGCGGCAACGGTCGGCACGTTGAGGTCTTCGAAATCGCTGAAAATCTTGTTGGCTTCGAGGTTGCCAGCCACCAGCTCGGCATCGGGCAGCTTGAAGTTGTCGACGAATTCGGTGATGTCAGCGCCGACGATAAACACGTCCTTGCCGCTGGAGACGATCACGCCCTTGACCGAAGCATCTGCTTTGATGGTGTCTACGGCCTGACGCAGTTCGTTCAGGGTTAGACGGTTGAACTTGTTGACGGACTCACCCTTGAGGTCGAATTTCAATTCGACGATGCCACTTTCAAGAGCCTTAACCGTGATGGCTTTACCTTCGTAAATCATCAACTGATCTCCACGATATGGAAGCTGAACAGTACACACCGGACGCTGGCCTCTGGTTAGACATTGATCATTTCGTCAATGCTCACCCCAATGCGCCAGGCACACCCGCCAATGCGATAGTCGGGATTCTGTATGAGACGTCTGACAGACAAACGCTCAATTCATACGCCCGTTTGATTTGGGTACGTCACCTTCATCCAATTCCAGGCAATTGTCAATCGCTCGAAAGGCTAGGAAAAACGCGACTTTCCAGTCATTTCAGAACCCCCGCCCCAGGCCTGCGCCTCGTCAATATTTCAATATTCACGAAATCAATAATCAAAAAAGTGCGGGAAAACGCTGTACAGATCGGGATATGCCGCTAGGCTAGCGACAACCGTAACGCGCCTGGATGAACATCCGACGCATGAAACACAGATTTACCGGCCTGCCTGGCCAACTCCAGCCCGATGATGATGTCGGGCTTTTTATTGCCTATGTTTTACCCGAAGGCCTCATGCCAGGGCCTTGAGCACTTTATCAATGGCCTGCAAGTCACTCGCCTCGCCCTTCTCACCCCAGTACAAAGTGACCATCTGACGATCCGCCTCGACTTTATAGACGTTGGCCGGCAGCGTTGCGAAATGCGGCAACAGCTTCTCATCGACGCACACCTCCTGCCACTGATTGACCCACACACCCGGCTCCAGCTGCCAGTAACTCCAGGTGTCTGGCGTACGGCCACGTCGCGGCCGGTGGTACTGCGCACAAGGGCTCGGCGGCTCCTGCTTGAGCCAGTGCGGCCACTCCTGAGGTGCCAGTTGCATGGCCAGGCCGATGCGTCGCGCCTCCATGCGCAGGGCCATGCGCCCGCTCTGGTGGCGCGACGGGCGCAGCCATGCCAGGGGGCTCAGAACCACCACAAGGATTGACACCACTATCCAGACCGTCATATGTGTACTCCCGAATTTCTAGATGAGCGGATTTGATCTCACGCAACCCTATCCGCTTGAAAGCAGCCATACTGAATCTATTGCAGTCCCCCTAGAGGAACGCCTCATGCCCTACCAACATATTCTGGTCGCTGTCGATCTGACCGAAGAGTGCGATCCAGTGATCAAGCGCGCGCAGGAATCCGCATTGGCCAATGGTGCCGTACTGTCGCTGGTGCATATCGTCGAGCCCATGGCCATGGCCTTTGGCGGTGACGTGCCGATGGACCTTTCCCAATTGCAGCAACAACAATTCGACCAGGCCAAGGAGCGTCTGGACCGTTTGATTCTCAAGTACCCGCACCTGAAAAAGGAAGACTGCCACCTGACCTACGGCCAACCTCGCCAGGAAATCCACCACCTGGCCAAAGAAAAGGGTTGTGACCTGATCGTGGTCGGTAGCCATGGCCGTCATGGTTTGGCGCTGTTGCTGGGCTCCACGGCCAATGACGTGCTGCATGGCGCGCCGTGCGATGTCCTGGCGGTAAGGCTGGTCAAAAGCTCGTAAGCCCCCTCCCACATTTTGAATCGCATTTCATATGAAAAACCCGGTGTTCATCCAAATGAACACCGGGTTTTTTAATGCATCTGGATCAGTCAGGCATCCAACTCAGCCCAACGCTCAACCAGCGCTTCCAGCTCCTGGTTCAACGTCTCCAGGGAAGCGATGACCTTGGCGGTTTCCGCCGCCGGGCGCAGGTAGAAACCCGCGTCGGCCATTTGCGCTTCCACAGCCGCGATCTGTTGCTCCTTGGCCTCGATATCACCCGGCAAGGCTTCCAGCTCACGCTGAAGCTTGTAGCTGAGCTTCTTCTTGGCCGCCGGGGCAGCTTCCTGGGCCGGGGCAGCGGCCACCGGGGCGACAACGGCGGAGGTCAGGTCGGCCTTGCCGGACTTGCTCTCGGTCACGCCCAGCAGGCGCGGTGAACCGCCCTGACGCAGCCAGTCCTGGTAACCACCGACGTACTCACGCACCTTGCCTTCCCCTTCGAAGACCAGGGTACTGGTGACCACGTTGTCGAGGAATGCCCGGTCGTGGCTGACCATCAGCACAGTGCCGTTGAAGGTCAGCAAGACCTCTTCCAGCAGTTCGAGGGTTTCCACATCGAGGTCGTTGGTCGGTTCGTCGAGTACCAGCAGGTTGGCCGGCTTGCTGAACAGCTTGGCCAGCAGCAGGCGCGCGCGCTCACCACCGGACAAGGCCTTGACGGGTGTGCGGGCACGCTGCGGGCTGAACAGGAAGTCGCCCAGGTAGCTCAGAACGTGGCGACTCTGGCCGTCGATGTCGATAAAGTCGCGACCTTCGGCAACGTTGTCGATCACGGTCTTTTCCAGGTCCAGCTGGTGACGCAACTGATCGAAGTAGGCCACGTCGATGCGGGTGCCCTCTTCCACGGTGCCGCTGGTCGGTTGCAGGCCGTTGAGCATCAGCTTGAGCAAGGTGGTCTTGCCGGTACCGTTGGCGCCCAGCAGGCCGATACGGTCGCCGCGTTGCAGGACCATGGAGAAGTCCTTGATCAGGAACGGACCGTCCGGGTGATGGAAGCTGACGTTTTCCAGCACCATCACTTGCTTGCCCGACTTGTCGGCGGTATCCAGCTGGATATTGGCCTTGCCGGTGCGCTCGCGGCGTTCGCTGCGCTCGACGCGCAGGGCTTTCAGGGCACGTACGCGGCCTTCGTTACGGGTACGGCGCGCCTTGATGCCCTGGCGGATCCAGACTTCTTCCTGGGCCAGTTTCTTGTCGAACAGGGCGTTGGCGGTTTCTTCGGCGGACAGTGCGGCTTCCTTGTGCACCAGGAAGCTGGCGTAGTCGCCGTTCCAGTCGATCAGGCCACCACGGTCCAGTTCGAGGATGCGCGTGGCGAGGTTTTGCAGGAAGGAACGGTCGTGCGTGATGAACAGCACGGCCCCCTGGAAATCCTTGAGGGCTTCTTCCAGCCAGGCGATGGCGCCGATGTCCAGGTGGTTGGTCGGTTCGTCGAGCAGCAGCAGGTCCGGCTCGGACACCAGCGCCTGGGCCAGCAACACCCGGCGACGCCAGCCGCCGGACAATTCGGCGAGGGTCTTGTCGGCCGGCAGTTGCAGGCGGCTCAGGGTACTGTCCACCAGTTGCTGCAGGCGCCAGCCGTCGCGGGCTTCGAGGTCTTGCTGGACGTGCATCAGCTTGTCCAGGTCTTCTTCGGTGACGCAGTTCTGCGCCAGGTGGTGGTACTGCGCAAGCAACTCACCAACGCCGTCCAGGCCTTCGGCAACCACGTCGAACACGGTCCGTCCGTCGGCCACCGGCAATTCTTGCGGCAATTCGCCGATCTTGAGGCCCGGGGCACGCCACACAGAGCCGTCGTCGGGCTTCTGATCGCCTTTTACCAGCTTCATCATGCTGGACTTGCCGGTGCCGTTGCGGCCGATGATACACACCCGCTCACCACGGGCGATCTGCCAGGACACCTTGTCCAACAACGGCATAGCGCCGAAAGCAAGGGACACATCGCTGAATTTGAGCAGGGTCATACGCTTCTCCAAAAACTGGGCGCGCATTCTACCTGACTTGAGGGCTGGATGCGGTCGCCATTTTCTCTGCTGATACGTTCTGTAGGACATTTCCGGCGATCTTCAACCAACCGGCCGGCAAAGCTTTCACCGGCCGCTGGCAAAAGGCTAAGCTAGGGGCAATCAGTGTCGGCGGTGCCGGCGCTAGTCGTGATTTCTCTGCACGGACGTCTCATGCGCAGTCGCCTTTTCAACTTTTTATCTTGTCTGCTTCTTTCCGCCACGGCCGTTCAATCCGCGCAGGCCGTGGACCTCACCACTCAACGTCAATATTACGATGAAGCCAAGCGTGCACTAGCCAAGGGCGATACCGGCCCCTACATGCAATACAGCCAGGCCCTGGCCGACTACCCGCTGACGCCCTACCTGGCGTACGACGAGCTGACCGCCCGCCTGAAGACCGCCAGCAACGAGGAAATCGAACAGTTCCTTGCGAAAAACGGCGACCTGCCCCAGGCCAACTGGATGAAACTGCGCTGGTTGCGCTGGCTGGCCGATCGTGGTGATTGGCAGACCTTTGAAAAGTACTACGATGCCCAGCTCAATTTCGTTGAATTGGACTGCCTGCATGGCCAGTTCCAGCTCACCCACAATTTGAAAGCCGAAGGCTACAAGACCACCGAAAAACTGTGGATGACCGGCAAATCCCAGCCCGCCGCGTGCGATGCCACCTTTAGTCAATGGGCCGCCGACGGCCAGCTCACCGAGCAAAAAATCTGGGACCGCGCCAAGCTCGCTGCCGAAGCGCGCAACTACGCGCTGGCCAACAGCCTGGTGAAAACCCTGCCGACCCTCGGCGCCCAAGGCCGCCTGATGGTCGACGTGGCGCAAAAGCCCGACATGCTCAGTGATCCTTCGCGCTTCCTGCCGGCCACCGAAGCCATGTCTGACGCCGTGGGCCTGGGCCTGCGCCGCCTGGCTCGCCAGGACCCGGACAAGGCCATGGCCCTGCTCGACGGCTATGCCAGCAGCATGCACTTCTCCCGTGACGAAAAAGTGGCGATCGCTCGTGAAATCGGCCTGACCCTGGCCAAGCGCTTCGATCCACGCGCCCTTGAGGTGATGACCAAGTACGACCCCGAACTGCGCGACAACACCGTGTCCGAATGGCGCCTGCGCCTGCTGCTGCGCCTGGCCCGCTGGGAAGATGCCTATCAGTTGACGCGAAAACTCCCACAAGACTTGGCCACCACCAATCGCTGGCGCTACTGGCAGGCCCGCAGCCTGGAACTGGCCGAGCCGAAAAACCCGCAAGCCCTGGTGCTGTACAAGAACCTGGCGAGGGAGCGGGATTTCTACGGTTTCCTCGCCGCTGACCGCTCCAAGGCGCCGTACCAGTTGATCAACAAGCCGCTGTTGATGAGCCAGGCGCTGATCAACAAAGTGCGCAACACCCCCGGCGTGCGCCGTGCCCTCGAGTTCTATGCCCGTGGCCAGGTGGTGGACGGTCGCCGCGAGTGGTACCACGTCAGCCGTCACTTTGACCGTGACGAAATGGTCGCCCAGGCCAAGCTGGCCTATGACATGAAGTGGTACTTCCCGGCGATTCGCACCATCAGCCAGGCTCAGTACTGGGACGACCTGGACATCCGCTTCCCGATGGCCCACCGCGACACCCTGGTGCGCGAAGCCAAGGTACGCGGCCTGCATTCGAGCTGGGTGTTCGCTATCACCCGCCAGGAAAGCGCCTTCATGGACGACGCCCGCTCCGGCGTCGGTGCCAGCGGCCTGATGCAACTGATGCCCGGCACCGCCAAGGACACCGCGCGCAAGTTCAGTATCCCCCTGGCCTCACCCGCCCAGGTACTGGACCCGGATAAAAACATCCAGCTCGGCGCCGCCTACCTCAGCCAGGTACACAGCCAGTTCAACGGCAACCGCGTGCTCGCCTCCGCCGCCTACAACGCCGGCCCCGGCCGCGTGCGTCAATGGCTGCGCGGCGCCGACCACCTGAGTTTCGACGTGTGGGTGGAAAGCATTCCGTTCGATGAAACCCGTCAATATGTACAAAACGTGCTGTCTTATTCGGTGATCTACGGACAGAAGCTCAACTCACCACAGCCGCTGGTGGATTGGCATGAGCGGTATTTTGATGATCAGTGACAATGGCTGACGAAAAGCCTGTGGCGAGCGGGCTTTGTAGTGGCTAGCACGGCGGGTTGTGGCAAGCAGGCTTGTTGTGGCGAGCGGGCTTGCCCGCGTTGGGCTGCGAAGCAGCCCCAAACCTGGCGATTTAAAATACCTGGATAAACGCGGTGGCCTTATTGGGGCTGCTTCGCAGCCCAACGCGGGCAAGCCCGCTCGCCACAACAGGCACGCTCGCCACAACAGCCTCCCCTGCGTAGATCACGCTAGGCCTGGTTTTTTGCGACCTCTACGGCGTCACTGAACTGCAACGCCGCCAACCGCGCATACAGCGGATTGTTCGCAATCAACTGCTGATGCGTACCCACCGCCACCAGCTTGCCCTGGTCCATCACCGCAATCCGATCGGCGTTCTTCACCGTGGCCAGGCGATGTGCGATCACCAGCGTGGTACGGCCCTGCATCAATTGCGGCAACGCCTGCTGGATCAGGTGTTCACTCTGCGCATCGAGGGCGCTGGTGGCTTCGTCCAGCAGCAGGATCGGCGCGTCCACCAGCAATGCGCGGGCGATGGCCAGGCGTTGTCGTTGGCCGCCGGAAAGGCCCATGCCGCCGTCGCCGAGGTGGGTCTGGTAGCCGTCGGGCATTTGCAGGATGAAATCATGGGCGTGGGCAATACGGGCCGCGGCTTCGACCTGCTCACGGGTCGCCGCCAGGTTGCCGTAGCGGATGTTCTCCTCGACGCTGCCGAAGAACAGCGCCGGGCTTTGCGACACCAGGGCGAAGTGGCGGCGCAGGTCCAGCGGGTCCAGCTCGGTCAAGGGGTGGCCTTCGAGCAGGATGCGGCCTTGTTGGGGGTCGTAAAAGCGCAGCAACAGATCGAAAATCGTCGACTTGCCGGCACCGGACGGCCCCACCAGCGCCAGGGTTTCACCGGGGTTGATGGTCAGGCTCAACCCGTCGATGGCGTAGCTGTCCGGCCGCGAGGGGTAGGAAAAGCGCAGGTCTTGCAGTTCCATGCGGCCGCTGACCCGCGCCGGCAACTGCACCGTGCCGGTGGCGGGAGCCCGGATATCGTTGCTCGACTGCAACAACTCGCCGATTCGCTCCGCAGCACCGGCAGCGCGCTGCAGTTCGCCGAGCACTTCGCTGAGGGTGCCGACGGCGCTGCCCACAATCAGGCTGTAGAACACGAACGCCGCCAGCTCGCCGCCGGAAATGCGCCCACTGATCACGTCCATGCCGCCGACCCACAACATCACGCCCACGGCCCCCAGCACCAGCATGATCACCAGGGTGATCAACCAGGCGCGTTGGGCGATGCGTTTGCGTGCGGTGTTGAACGCTTCCTCGACGGTCACGGCAAAGCGTCGTTCGTCCTGCACCTGGTGGTTATAGGCCTGTACGGTCTTGATCTGGCCGAGGGTCTCGGACACATAACTGCCTACATCGGCGATGCGGTCCTGGCTCAGGCGCGAGAGGCTGCGTACGCGGCGGCCAAAGATCAGGATCGGCGCCAGCACCAACGGCAGTGCGACCACAACGATGCTGGTGAGCTTGGGGTTGGTGATGAACAACAACACGATGCCGCCGATGACCATCAACCCATTGCGCAGGAACAGTGACAGCGACGAGCCGATCACCGATTGCAGTAAGGTGGTGTCGGTGGTGAGTCGCGACTGTATTTCCGAACTGCGGTTGTTTTCATAGAAGCCGGGGTGCAGGTAGATCAAGTGATTGAACACCTGGCGACGAATATCGGCCACCACCCGCTCGCCGATCCACGACACCAGGTAGAAGCGTGCAAACGTACCCACCGCCAGGCCCAGCACCAGAATCATGAACAGCCCGATGGACTGGTTGAGCAGGTGTGGCGACTGGGTCATGAAGCCCTGATCCACCAGCAGGCGAATGCCCTGCCCCATGGACAAAGTGATGCCGGCGGTAACGATCAGCGCCAACAGGGCACCGAGGGCCTGCCAGCGGTAGGGCGCGATAAAGCGGCTGGCCAGGCGAATCGCGCGGCGCTGTCGGACTGAGAACATGGAGGGCATCACCGTTGAGGAACGTGTACACCACATGGGGGGAACTTGGGCAAATAACAACTTTCGTAACAGCAATGAGTCAGATTAATTATGCCCACCGATACTGATGCCTAGAGGCTATCGGTCTAACGTCCCGCTGGAAATCCGCGGAGGTTTCTGCTGGACTGGGGGCTCGAACCGGTGATTGTGCAAGGAGTTGTAATAGCGCGGTCACGCGGGGGTTTTACAGTAGGTACACAACCTGATGAGGAGACAGGCTATGACCTTGCAAAATAGCAGCGATGCCAAGATTGAAGTGATCCGCCAACCGCAGCAGTTGCCTTGCTCGTACATCGACGCCAAGGGCCACGAAGTGCAGATTACCGAAGAGATGATCCAGCAAGCGTGCCGCGAGTTGGAACAACGCCTGGTCAAGCCTGCGCAGCAAGGCTGAAGCGCCTGAACTCTTTCAAAACCGGTCCTGGTGGCCGGTTTTTTTTGTGGCCAGGCTGCTGGCTCCCATTGAGCCGCGAAGTGGCCCCAAACAATGGGACGGCTGCGCAGTTCAACGGGAGCAAGCGCCCTCGCCACAGTAATAGCGTTCCTACAGGGCGCTTGCGCCCAATGCCTGGACGATATTCGCCAACACCGCCGACTCCCCGTTGATGCGCACCTTCAAGCCGTCAATCTCGCGACGCTCAGGGTAGTGCTTGCGCAACAGGTCGAATGCCTTGCGCTGCTCCTCGACGGTTCCTACGAGGCTACGCCGGAAATCTGCGTCGTCCCGACGCGGGTCATACACGCTGCGGCATAACGTCGCCAAAGCCCAGGCGGGATCGGTCGATGCATTCAAGTGCACCTCGGCCAGCCAGGGCGGCGGCAGCAAATCGCTGAGTTGAATGCTCGCTTCCTGGCCCAGATGCGCACAGAACGCCTGGTAGATCTGCGCCGTGCCACGCTGCTTGCCATCCAGGCTGTAGCCGGCGATATGCGGCGTAGCCAGCACGCAGAGGTCAGCCAGGTCGACGTCCACTTCCGGCTCGCCCTCCCATACATCCAGCACCGCTTGCAGGTCCTCGCGTTCAAGCAGCACGTCGCGCAGGGCTGCGTTGTCGACCACCGGGCCACGGCTGGCATTGATCAGCCAGGTGCCAGGCTTGAGGCGGTTGAGCCGCTGGCGGTCCAGCAGGTGCCAGGTGGAACCGTTGCCGGACTTGGTCAGTGGCGTGTGCAGGCTGATCACGTCGCACTGTTCGATGATCTGTTCCAGGCTGACGTAGTCACCGTCCTCGGCGATCTGCCGCGGCGGATCGCACACCAGCACGTTCCAGCCCAGGCCCTTGAGCACCTTGACCAGGCGACCGCCGACTTCACCGGCACCCACCACACCGTAGGTGCGTTGATTGAGGTCGGCGCCTTCGATCTCGGCCAGGGTTTGCAGGCTGCCAAGGACGTAGTCCACCACGCCGCGAGCATTGCAGCCGGGGGCGCTGGACCACTGGATCGCGGCCTGCTTGAAGTAATCGAGGTCCAGGTGGTCGGTGCCGATGGTGCAGGTGCCGACAAAACGCACCGCCGAACCTTCGAGCAAGGCGCGGTTGACGTTGGTGACCGAACGTACCAGCAGCACATCGGCCTGCTCGACCGTGGCACGGTCAATGGAGCGCCCGGGTACCCGGCGAATTTCGCCAAACCCTTCGAAGAAGGCATCGAGCAGCGGGATATTTTCGTCGGCAACAATCAGCATGGCAGGCTCCTTTCGCGGATCAGCAGTGTACAGGGATGCGCTCGGTGTCACACCGTGGATCCCAGGAGTGAAGAGTGCCTGGAGGATCGTTTACAAATCCCTAACACAGGTTTTTTCCTGACTATCGCGTCAAGGCGTAGAATCCGCCGTCCTGTGCTCTTTCCTGGACACCCCGTACGTGAACGCTGCCATCACCGCCCCCCTCACACGCCCCGCCCGCATCAACCGCGAGGTGCGCAGCCTGCTGACTCTGGCCCTGCCGATCATGATCGGCCAACTGGCAACCACTGCCATGGGCTTTGTCGATGCGGTAATGGCCGGGCGTGTCAGCCCGATGGACCTGGCGGCCGTGGCCCTGGGTAACTCGATCTGGATTCCGGTGTTCCTGCTGATGACCGGCACCCTGCTGGCCACCACGCCCAAAGTCGCCCAGCGCTTCGGCGCGGGCACGTTCCGGGAAATCGGCCCGCTGGTGCGCCAATCATTGTGGCTGGGGCTGATAGTCGGCTTGACCGCGTTGCTGATGCTGATCAGCGCCGAACCGATCCTGCACGCGATGAACGTCGACCCCGCGCTGATCAAGCCGTGCATGGGGTACCTGCATGGCATCGCCTCGGGCATGCCAGCGGTCGCGCTGTACTACGTGCTACGCTGCTTCAGCGATGGCCTGGGCCGAACGCGCCCCAGCATGGTCATGGGCCTGTGCGGGCTGGCGCTGAATATTCCGCTGAACTACGTGTTCATCTACGGCCATTTCGGCGTGCCGGCCATGGGTGGCGTCGGCTGTGGCTGGGCCACGGCAATCGTGATGTGGGTAATGATGCTCGGCATGGCGGCCTGGACCCGTTGGGCGCCGGCCTATCAGAGCAGCGAGTTGTTCAAGCGTTTCGACTGGCCGCAGTGGGCGGTGATCAAGCGCGTACTGGCCATCGGCCTGCCGATCGGTATTGCGATCTTTGCCGAATCGAGCATCTTCGCGGTGATCGCCCTGTTGATCGGTAGCCTCGGCGCCACCGTGGTGGCCGGGCACCAGATCGCGCTGAACTTCAGTTCGCTGGTGTTCATGATCCCCTACTCCCTGAGCATGGCGGTCACCGTGCGCGTCGGCCAGGCCCTGGGGCGCGGGGAACCGCGAGAGGCACGCTTCGCGGCCGGGGTCGGCATGGGCACTGCGCTGGCCTATGCCTGCCTGTCGTGCAGCCTGATGCTGCTGTTTCGTGAGCAGATCGCCACGATCTATACAGCGGACCCACGGGTGGTACAGGTGGCATCGATGCTGATCGTGTTTGCCGCGCTGTTCCAGTTTTCCGATGCGATCCAGGTCACCGCCGCCGGTGCCCTGCGTGGGTATCAGGACACGCGGGTGACCATGGTGCTGACGTTGTTTGCCTATTGGGGCGTGGGCCTGCCGGTCGGCTATGCCCTCGGGCTGACCGAATGGCTGGGCGCGCCCAACGGCCCCAGCGGCTTGTGGCAGGGGCTGATCGTCGGCCTCAGCTGCGCGGCGGGGATGCTGGTGGTGCGCCTGGCCCGCAGCGCGCGGCGGCGCATTCGCCTGGACAAGGCACGGGCTTAATCAACCTTTTTGCGAATCCAGTACAGGTAGGTCCCGGCCCGTTCCTGCTGCTCCACCAGTTCATGGTCGAGAAATACGCAGAACTTGGGAATATCGCGGCGGGTCGACGGGTCGGTGGCGATCACCTTGAGCAAGCCGCCAGGCGGCAGGTCGCGGATGTGCTGGTGCAGCATCATCACCGGCTCCGGGCAGTTGAGGCCCGTTGCGTCGAGGGTGCCATCAACGGCGGTGTCGAAAATATCGCTCATTGTCTACTCCTGAAACCGGCGCTCAGTTTAGCGGGCCTTGGTTTTCTTCACATCCACCAACCGACGCAGGTGGCAGGTCACTTCTTCACGATCGTGGTACAGCTGCTTGCAGCCGATCTCCACCCGAATACCACGCGCCTTGAAGCCCTCTTCGATGCGTTCGAGCAGGCGCTTCACTTCGGCGTAACGCTGCTTCATCGGCAACTTCAGGTTCACCACGGCCTCGCGGCAATAGCCTTCGCCGATCCAGGTTTCCAGCAGCGCGGCGTTACGCGCCGGCTTCTCGACGATGTCGCACACCATCCAATCCACGGGCTGCTTGGGCACAAAAGTGAAGCCATCAGCCATCAAGTGTTGCACCAGGCCGGTGTCCATCAGGCTTTCGGCCATGGGGCCATTGTCGATGGCGGTCACCAGCATGCCACGGTTCACCAGTTGCCAGGTCCAGCCACCGGGGGCGGCACCGAGGTCGACACCGGTCATGTCGCCATGCAGGCGCTCATCCCACTGGTCGCGGGGGATAAAGTGGTGCCAGGCCTCTTCCAGCTTCAGGGTCGAGCGGCTGGGCGCGTCACGCGGGAATTTCAGGCGCGGGATGCCCATCGGCCACATTGCCGAGTTGTTCGACTCGGCCAGGCCCATGAACACTTCGCGGCCGCTCTTGAAGGTCAGCAACAGGCGCGGCTTGCTCGGGTCGTCCACCAGCTTGCCGGCCCCCAACAGGGCTTTGCGCAGGTGCACTTCGAATTTCTTGCAGAAGTTCGAGAGTTCCTTGCCATCGTTGGTATCGACCATCTCCAGCCACACACTGCCGCACACCGGGAAATCGCGCAGGTGCGTGAGGATCACGCTGATGCGATCGGTTTCCGGCAAATCGATAAATACCCCGCGCGCCCACTGCCTGGGGAAGATCAGCTCGGCAAAACGCTGGCCGTGCATCAGGCGCTGGGCGCCGTCTTCTTCGGTGCAGACAAATTCGGCGCAGGCGCTGCCGGTCTTGGCCTTGGCGTAGCCCGAAACATTCAGGCGTGCGGCGTGCTCCGCGATCTCGGAACAGACTTCGCCCTCAAACCCCGGACGGCAGTGCATAAAAAGGGTGTTCATCGACTCTCCTGGTGAATCAACTGACTTGCGCTATCGCAATGCCTGTCATGAAAACGCGCGCATGATAGCCGAGTTCGGAACCTTGGTTCTGTCCATAGAGTCCAGTAATTAGCCAGCTACTGAAAACAGGGCTAGTTTGATAGCTCTGTTAGTCCCGTCAGGTCCGTAGCCGTGCGGACCATAAGGAGTCATGTAATGTCATCCCTTGATAGCCTGAGAACCCTTAAAACCCTGCAAATCGACGATAAGACTTATCACTATTTCAGCCTGCCCGAAGCCGCCAAGAGCCTGGGCGACCTGGATAAGCTGCCGATGTCCCTCAAAGTGCTGCTGGAAAACCTGCTGCGCTGGGAAGACGACAAGACCGTCACCGGCACCGACCTCAAGGCCATCGCTGCCTGGCTCAAAGAGCGCCAGTCCGACCGAGAGATCCAGTACCGCCCGGCCCGGGTATTGATGCAAGACTTTACCGGCGTTCCCGCCGTGGTCGACCTCGCCGCCATGCGCGCTGCCGTGGCCAAGGCCGGTGGCGACCCGCAACGTATCAACCCGCTCTCCCCCGTGGACCTGGTCATCGACCACTCGGTGATGGTCGACAAGTTTGGCACTACCCGTGCCTTCGAACAGAACGTCGACATCGAAATGCAGCGCAACGGCGAACGCTATGCCTTCCTGCGCTGGGGCCAGAGCGCCTTCGACAACTTCAGCGTGGTGCCGCCGGGCACCGGCATCTGCCATCAGGTCAACCTCGAATACCTTGGCCGCACTGTGTGGACCAAGGACGAAGACGGCCGTACCTATGCGTTCCCCGACACCCTGGTCGGGACTGACTCCCACACCACCATGATCAACGGCCTTGGCGTATTGGGCTGGGGCGTGGGCGGTATCGAAGCGGAAGCCGCGATGCTCGGGCAGCCGGTATCGATGCTGATCCCGGAAGTGATCGGCTTCAAGCTCACTGGCAAGCTGAAAGAAGGCATCACCGCCACCGACCTGGTGCTGACCGTTACCCAGATGCTGCGTAAAAAAGGCGTGGTGGGCAAATTCGTCGAATTCTACGGCGACGGCCTGGCCGACCTGCCCCTGGCGGACCGCGCCACCATCGCCAATATGGCCCCGGAATACGGCGCCACCTGCGGTTTTTTCCCGGTGGACGACGTGACGTTGGACTACCTGCGTCTATCCGGTCGCCCGGCTGAAACCGTCAAATTGGTCGAGGCTTACACCAAGGCCCAGGGGCTGTGGCGCAACGCCGGCCAGGAGCCAGTGTTCACCGACAGCCTGGCCTTGGACATGGGCAGCGTCGAGGCCAGCCTGGCGGGGCCAAAACGCCCGCAGGACCGGGTATCGCTGCCCAATGTCGGCCAAGCCTTCAGTGACTTCCTCGACCTGCAATTCAAACCCACCAACAAGGAAGAAGGCCGCCTGGAAAGTGAAGGCGGCGGTGGTGTCGCCGTGGGCAATGCCGATCTGGTCGGCGAAACCGACTATGAGGACGACGGCCACACCTATCGCCTGAAAAACGGCGCCGTGGTGATCGCCGCCATCACCTCTTGCACCAACACCTCCAACCCCAGCGTGATGATGGCTGCCGGGCTGGTGGCAAAAAAGGCCGTGGAGAAAGGTCTCACCCGCAAACCCTGGGTAAAAACCTCGCTGGCGCCGGGTTCCAAGGTGGTCACCGACTACTACAAGGCCGCCGGCCTTACCCAATACCTCGACAAGCTCGGCTTCGACCTGGTGGGCTACGGTTGCACCACCTGTATCGGCAACTCCGGGCCGTTGCCCGAGCCGATTGAAAAAGCCATCCAGAAAGCCGACCTCGCCGTCGCTTCGGTGCTGTCCGGCAACCGTAACTTCGAAGGCCGCGTGCACCCGCTGGTGAAAACCAACTGGCTGGCCTCCCCGCCCCTGGTGGTGGCCTATGCCCTGGCCGGCACGGTACGCATCGATATCAGCAGCGAGCCTTTGGGTAACGACCAGGATGGCAATCCGGTGTACCTCAAGGACATCTGGCCGAGCAGCCAGGAAATCGCCGACGCCGTGGCCCAGGTCAGCACCGTCATGTTCCACAAGGAATACGCCGAAGTGTTTGCCGGTGACGAGCAGTGGCAAGCGATCGAAGTGCCGCAAGCCGCGACCTACGTGTGGCAGAAGGACTCCACCTACATCCAGCACCCACCGTTCTTCGATGACATTGGCGGGCCACTGCCGGTGATCAAAGACATCAAGGGCGCCAACGTGCTGGCGCTGCTGGGCGACTCGGTGACCACAGACCACATCTCCCCGGCCGGCAATATCAAGGCCGACAGCCCTGCCGGCCGCTACCTGCGTGAACAGGGTGTGGAACCGCGCGACTTCAACTCCTACGGCTCACGCCGGGGCAACCACGAAGTGATGATGCGCGGCACGTTCGCCAATATCCGTATCCGCAATGAAATGCTCGGTGGCGAAGAAGGCGGCAACACGCTATATATCCCCACGGGCGAGAAAATGTCGATCTACGACGCCGCCATGCAGTACCAGGCCAGCGGCACGCCACTGGTGGTGATCGCCGGCCAGGAATACGGCACCGGGTCAAGCCGCGACTGGGCCGCCAAGGGCACCAACCTGCTGGGCGTCAAGGCGGTGATCGCCGAGAGTTTCGAACGGATTCACCGTTCCAACCTGGTGGGCATGGGCGTGCTGCCGCTGCAGTTCAAGCTGGATCAGAACCGCAAGGCGCTGAAGCTGACCGGCAAGGAGAAGATCGACATTCTGGGGCTCACAAACGTGGAGATCGTGCCGCGGATGAACCTGACGCTGGTGATTACCCGGGAGGATGGCAGCAGCGAGAAGGTCGAGGTGTTGTGCCGGATCGATACCCTCAATGAAGTGGAATACTTCAAGGCCGGGGGCATCTTGCACTATGTGCTGCGCCAGTTAATCGCGTCCTAAGAACTAAGAACACAGGAGATCAAATGTGGGAGGGGGCTTGCCCCCGATAGCGGTGGATCAGGCAAAAATATTTAGCCTGACACACCGCCATCGGGGGCAAGCCCCCTCCCACATCAGATCAGCCGAACAGCCATTTCCACAGCAGTACCAGGACGACCACCGCCAGCACCGGCCGCGCAATGCGGTAAGCCTTCGGGTGCTTGCGCTTCCACTGCTTGACCACACCGCTGAACTTGTCGCTGAAGGACTTGCTCCAGGCGTAGGCCTGGTTGATGCCGCCGACGCGTTCATCATCCAGGTTCTGCGGTGCCGTGGCGCGCCCCAGTTGCTGGCTGACCCAGCGGTTGATGCGGGTCATCAGGCGGTTGCTCAACGGCCGCTCGATATCGCAGAACAGGATCACGCGAGTCTTCTCGGTCTCGTTCTTGACCCAGTGCACGTAGGTTTCGTCGAACATCACGTCCTCACCGTCGCGCCAGGCATAGACCTGGCCGTCGACAAAGATGCGGCAGTCGTCGGAGTTCGGCGTGGACAGCCCCAAGTGATAACGCAGGGACCCGGCAAACGGATCGCGGTGCGGGTTCAAGTGGCTGCCACCGGGCAACAGCGCAAACATTGCGCCCTTGACGTTGGGAATGCTGCTGACCAATGCCACGGTCTTCGGGCACAGCGCCTCGGCCGATGGCAGCGGTTTGTCGTACCACTTGAGGTAGAAACGCTTCCAGCCCTTCTTGAAGAACGAACCGAAACCGGCGTCATTGTTCTTTTCAGCGGCGCGAATGTAACCCTCGTCGAACAGGTGCATGGCCTCTTCGCGGATCACTTCCCAGTTGTCCTTGAGCACGTCCAGTTCCGGGAACTTGCTACGGTCCAGGTACGGCTTGGACGGCACCGCCGAGAACAGGTACATCAAGGCGTTATACGGGGCGAACAGCGCCGAATGGTTGACGAACTGACGCAACATCGGCAAACGGGCCTTGCCGCGCAGATGCACATACAGCGTGCTGCCGATAAACACCAGCAACACCGACAGTTTGGCGGCCAAAGAAAAGGTCATGCAGCAACTCCTGGAAATAAGCGCCTGGCCAGCAACCTCCCGTCAACGGGAAACCAGACGTAGCAGCCGGCCATGATAAACACTTGGGCCATTATGCAGAAGGCCCGGGCGGGCCGGCTGACACAAATCAAACATTGCAAGCGACGCTGCTGTGGCGAGCGGGCTTGTTATGGTAAGCCCACCTCTTGTGGCGAGCGGGCTTGCCCCGCGTTGGGGCGCGAAGCGGCCCCATTACAGGCGATGTGTTTTTAACTGACACACCGCGTGCGTGGTTTTGGGGCTGCTACGCAGCCCAACGCGGGGCAAGCCCGCTCGCCACAACAGGCCCGCTCGCCGCAACAAGCCTGCTCATCCCACAATAAACCCATCTACTTGCCACAGGCGATCACATCAAGCCTGGTTTTCCTGGTCGGTAAACAAATCGCTGAACAGCATGCTCGACAGGTAGCGCTCACCGGAGTCTGGCAGGATCACCACGATGGTCTTGCCCTGCATTTCCGGTTTTTCCGCCAGGCGCACGGCCACGGCCATGGCCGCGCCGCAGGAAATACCGCACAGGATGCCCTCTTCCTGCATCAGGCGCAGGGCCATGGCCTTGGATTCCTCATCGGTCACCAGTTCCACACGGTCAACCATCGACAGGTCGAGGTTTTTCGGCACGAACCCGGCACCGATGCCCTGGATCTTGTGCGGGCTGGGCTTGATCTCTTCACCGGCCAGCGCCTGCGTGATCACCGGCGACACCATGGGTTCGACGGCCACCGACAGGATCGGCTTGCCCGCGATGTTCTTGATGTAACGCGACACACCGGTAATGGTGCCGCCCGTCCCCACCCCCGCCACCAATACATCCACGGCGCCATCGGTGTCGTTCCAGATTTCCGGGCCGGTGGTTTTCTCGTGGATCGCCGGGTTGGCCGGGTTGTCGAACTGGGCCGGCATAAAGTAGCTGGCCGGGTCGCTGGCGAGGATTTCGCCGGCTTTCTCAATCGCGCCCTTCATGCCCTTAGCCGGTTCGGTCAACACCAGTTCGGCACCCAGGGCCTTGAGCACTTTGCGCCGCTCGATGCTCATGGACGCTGGCATGGTCAACACCAACTTGTAGCCACGGGCCGCGGCGACGAAGGCCAGGCCAATACCGGTATTGCCGGAAGTCGGTTCGACAATGGTCATGCCCGGCTTGAGTTTGCCGGTACTTTCGGCGTCCCAGATCATGTTTGCGCCAATGCGGCACTTCACCGAATAACCTGGGTTACGCCCTTCGATCTTGGCCAGGATGGTCACGCCACGCGGTGCGATACGGTTGATCTGAACCAGGGGCGTGTTACCGATGGAGTGCGCGTTGTCTGCAAAAATGCGGCTCATGGCGGGTCCTATTGGGCGATTTCAAGAAAGGTTCCAAGGGTATGCCTCGTGCCGCCAAGCGTCCAGTCAGAGGAACGTTGCGCGTGTCCCAACAGTCCATCTCCTACCCGCAAGGAGAACTGCCCCATGAAACGTCGCTACAGCTGGCCACTCTGGACCATTGCCGGATTACTGGTGGTCCTGGTCGCCGTGAGCATCGCGCTGCCCTATCTGGTGCGTAACTACCTGAATGACAAGCTCGCCGACATGGGCGATTACCGCGGCCAGGTTACCGACGTGGACCTCGCGCTGTGGCGTGGCGCGTACAGGATCAACGGCCTTGAGATCATCAAGGTCGACGGCAAGGTGCCCGTCCCGTTCGTCAAGGCGCCGCTGATCGACCTGGCAGTAAGCTGGCACTCTCTTTGGTACGACCACGCGGTGGTGGCCAAAGTGCTGTTTATCCAGCCCGAAGTGAACTTCGTCGACGGCGGCGCCAACAAGCAAGCCTCCCAGACCGGTAAAGGCACCGACTGGCGCGAGCAGCTGAGTAAGTTGGCCCCCATCACCCTCGATGAGGTGCGTATTGAGGACGGCAAGATCGCCTTCCACAACTTCAGTTCCAAACCCGTGGTGAAGATCGACGCGACCGACGTCAACGCCAGCTTCTACAACCTGACCA
This sequence comes from Pseudomonas gorinensis, assembly GCF_042015035.1. Taxonomy (NCBI): domain Bacteria; kingdom Pseudomonadati; phylum Pseudomonadota; class Gammaproteobacteria; order Pseudomonadales; family Pseudomonadaceae; genus Pseudomonas; species Pseudomonas gorinensis. Next base: position 2,051,429 of record NZ_CP167125.1, on the reverse strand, counting down.
ATGTGGTGAACGTCAAAGGCCGGCGCGACGCGCGGTTCGACGGCAAGGCCCTGCTGCAAGGCCAGGCCCCGCTGGAAGCCACCGCCACCTTCGACCCGCTGAGCAATTTCGAGAATTTCGAGTTTCGCTTTCGCGCCAGGGACTTGCAGCTCAAGCGCATGAATGACTTCGCCTCGGCCTATGGCAAGTTCGACTTCAAGGCCGGTACCGGGGATGTGGTGATCGAGGCCCAGGCGGAAAAAGGCCAATTGACCGGGTACATCAAGCCGCTGCTGCGTGATGTAGAGGTCTTCGACTGGCAGCAGGATGTGGAGAACAAGGACAAGAACATCTTTCGTTCGATCTGGGAGGCCGTGGTGGGCACCAGCGAGACCGTGCTGAAGAACCAGGCGAAGAACCAGTTCGCCACCCGCGTGGAACTCAGTGGCAGCGTGCATCAGCAAAATGTCAGCGCGTTCTCTGCATTTTTGGCGATTTTGCGTAACGGTTTTATCCAAGCATTCAATGCGCGCTATGAACAGCCCAAGCCCAGTGCTGACTGAACCACGCGCCTAATGGATGTGTGACCCGCCATTCAGAGACTGAATAACCCGTCTGCGTTCACAGTCGCCGGGGCCGCGCGGTATAGTCCGGGCATTGATGAATTCGAGGAATGACCGATGAAGTTCGAAGGCACCCAGGCCTACGTTGCCACCGATGACCTGAAACTGGCCGTCAACGCTGCCATCACCCTGGAGCGCCCGTTGCTGGTCAAGGGTGAGCCGGGCACCGGCAAGACCATGCTCGCCGAGCAACTGGCCGAATCCTTCGGTGCCAAGCTGATCACCTGGCACATCAAGTCCACCACCAAGGCCCACCAGGGCCTGTATGAGTACGACGCGGTCAGCCGGCTGCGCGACTCGCAATTGGGTGTGGACAAGGTGCACGACGTGCGCAACTACCTGAAGAAGGGCAAGCTCTGGGAAGCCTTCGAGTCCGAAGAGCGGGTGATCCTGCTGATCGATGAAATCGACAAGGCCGACATCGAATTCCCCAACGACCTGCTGCAAGAACTCGACAAGATGGAGTTCTACGTCTACGAAATCGACGAGACCATCAAGGCCAAGAAACGCCCGATCATCATCATTACCTCCAACAACGAAAAAGAGCTGCCGGACGCGTTCCTGCGCCGCTGCTTCTTCCACTACATCGCCTTCCCCGACCGCACCACCCTGCAAAAGATCGTCGACGTGCACTACCCCGACATCAAGAAAGACCTGGTCAGCGAAGCGCTGGACGTGTTCTTCGACGTCCGCAAAGTACCGGGCCTGAAGAAAAAGCCCTCCACCTCCGAACTGGTGGACTGGCTCAAGTTGTTGATGGCCGACAATATCGGCGAAGCCGTGCTGCGCGAACGCGACCCGACCAAGGCCATCCCGCCCCTGGCTGGCGCTCTGGTGAAGAACGAGCAAGACGTGCAATTGCTGGAACGTCTGGCGTTCATGAGCCGTCGCGGTAATCGCTAATGTTGCTCAACCTGTTCAACGAGATGCGTGCCGCCAAGGTGCCGGTGTCGGTGCGCGAGCTGCTCGACCTGATCAACGCGCTCAAGCAGCGCGTGACCTTCGCCGACATGGACGAGTTTTACTACTTGGCCCGGGCGATCCTGGTGAAGGACGAGCGGCACTTCGACAAGTTCGACCGCGCCTTCAGTGCCTATTTCAACGGCCTGGAAAAGCTCGACGACCACCTGCAGGCGCTGATCCCCGAAGACTGGCTGCGCAAGGAATTCGAGCGCTCGCTGAGCGATGAAGAGCGCGCGCAGATCCAGTCCCTGGGCGGCCTGGACAAGCTGATCGAAGCGTTCAAGAAACGCCTGGAAGAACAGAAGGAACGTCACGCAGGCGGTAACAAGTGGATCGGCACCGGCGGTACCAGCCCGTTCGGCTCCGGCGGCTACAACCCTGAAGGCATTCGCGTCGGCGACGCTGGCAAGCGCCAGGGCAAGGCGGTAAAAGTCTGGGATCAGCGCGAGTACAAGAACCTCGACGATCAGGTCGAGTTGGGTACGCGCAATATCAAGATCGCCCTGCGCCGCCTGCGCAAGTTCGCGCGCCAGGGCGCTGCCGAAGAGCTGGATATCGACGGTACCATCGACCACACCGCCCGCGATGCCGGGCTGCTGAATATCCAGATGCGCCCGGAACGGCGTAACACCATCAAGCTATTGTTGCTGTTCGATATCGGCGGCTCGATGGATGCCCACGTAAAAATCTGCGAAGAACTGTTCTCGGCGTGCAAGACCGAGTTCAAGCACCTGGAGTATTTCTACTTCCACAACTTCGTGTACGAGTCGGTGTGGAAGAACAACCAGCGCCGCACGTCGGAACGCACCTCCACCCAGGATCTGCTGCACAAGTATGGCGCCGACTACAAAGTGATCTTTATCGGCGATGCGTCGATGGCACCGTATGAAATTACCCAGGCCGGCGGCAGCGTCGAACACTGGAATGAAGAGCCGGGGTATGTGTGGATGCAGCGCTTCATGGCCAAGTACAAGAAGCTGATCTGGATTAACCCGTATCCCAAGGATACGTGGGGTTATACGGCATCGACGGGGATTGTGCGGGAGCTGGTCGAGGATCAGATGTATCCGCTCACCTTGCGCGGGCTGGAAGAAGGGATGCGGTTTTTGTCGAAGTAGCCGCAACCTGTAGCCCTCGAAGCTACAGGTTTGCTTTCAGCAGCGCTCGGCGTCGATCCAACAGAACTTCAGAAACAGCGCGGAAAACTGTTTGAGCAATTCAGCATCCTTGTGGGTGACCTTGCCGTCATTATTGACATCCTGATTGATCGAAACACTGCCTAGGCCATTGTCGTCCCCGTAAATCGCCGCGGTGTAGACAATGCTTTCATCCGTAGGTGCGCCCTCGCCCTGGTGAAAGTGCAGACGCACGGTGTCGGGTATGCCGTTGCCGCCAAAGTCGCGGGCAAACACCTTTAAGTATTTGTCGAAAGGTGCGTCGAGGCTGAACCAATTGAACTCAACAAACAATTGGGCCAGTTCAATTGCCAGTGCCCGGTCGACGGCATCGATGACGCCATCCTGGTTCACATCATCGGCAATCACCCAATCCAGCTGCCCGTCATCGGTAATATCGAAGGCCGTGGCCTGCCGGACGAGAGTCGGGGTGTGGGTATCGTCATGAAACTCCAGACTGACCACATCGGGCACATCATTATCGAGGACATCCTGTGCATAGATTTTCAAGTAGCGCATGTTGGAACCCTAGTGAATGAAGCACTAAGACTTCCACATGCACCCACTCGAACCAAGACGGCAATGCCCATCAGGCATGTGAGACTAATCCTGACCGTCATTCGGGCGCCATAACAGCGCTCAAATGAACCGGCGTAAAAAATCCACCTGCTGCCGATGCGCCGTTTCCTGCACCACCGGCGCCAGCCTCACCTTCTCCCCCGGCAGGCACTGCGCCAGGCGCGCCAACGCCAGTGGCGTCAACGCGCCCAGGCGCGGATAGCCGCCGATCGTCTGCCGATCATTGAGCAACACAATCGGCTGCCCATCCGGCGGCACCTGGATCGCGCCCAACGGAATCCCTTCGGAAATCAGTGACGGCCCCTGGTACTGCAACGGCGTGCCCAGCAAGCGCATGCCCATGCGGTCGGCGCGACTGTCCAGAGTCCAGTCGGTATTGAAGGCATCAAACAGGCTCTGGCCGCTGAACTGACCGATTTGGGCGCCGACGATCACATCCAGCGGCGCCTTGGCTGGCAACGCCGGCGTGCTCAGCACTTTCATCGCTCCGCCGGTACCGGAATAGGCCAACCGCGCGCCTTCGGCCAACGCCTCGCCAAAGCCGTTCAAGCCACCCAGTTCCTCCCGTACCACGGTGGCGCAACTGCCCAGCACATCCGGCGCATCAAACCCACCCGGTGCAGCCAGGTAAGCCCGCGCGCCGCTGAACGGTTGGGTAAAGCGCAAACGCTGACCCTTTTGCAGGATAAAACTGCGCCCAGGGCTGATCGCACGCTCATCGATGTAGGCGCCCAGGTCCGCGCCGGCCAAGGCCAGCAAGCAATATTCCTCGGCCTGTACGGTAAAGCCGCCGAGGGTAATTTCCACCACCGGCGCATCCAGCACATTGTCCAGCAGCCAATTGGCCCAGGACATCGACACCCAATCCAGCGCACCGCCCTGGGTCACGCCCAGGTGGCGCACGCCAAAACGTCCGGCGTCCTGCAACAGGCACAGCGGGGTGCTGGCCTCGATGATCAAGCGGCTCATGCCTGCGCCTCCAACGGCGTGTCATCGCCACCCAGGTTGATAAACTCGGCGTGGCTGACGGCGGCAAAACGCACCGTGTCGCCCGGTTGCATCAGGCTGTAGCCGTCGCGCTCGCGGTCAAACAACTTGGCCGGGGTGCGGCCAATCAGGTTCCAACCACCAGGGGAGACCACCGGATAGGCGGCGGTTTGCCGTTCGGCAATGCCCACGCTGCCGGCCGCCACGCGTTTGCGCGGGGTGTTGAGACGCGCAGTGGCGAGGGCTTCGTCCACCAAGCCCATAAAGGCAAAACCGGGAGCGAAGCCGAGGGCAAATACCTGGTATTCGTGGGCACTGTGGCGGCGGATGACATCCTCCACCGAAAGGCCGCTGCGCCGGCTGAGCAAGCTCAGCTCAGGCCCGACGCTCAGGTCATACCACACCGGCAGCACATGGCACTGGCCACTGCCCTGGGCCTGGGGTTGCAGGTCGGTCAGCGCCTGGTCGATCAATCCCCGTGCTTGCGCCGGGCTCAACGCAGTGAGGTCGTAATGCACCATCAAGGTGGTGTAGGACGGCACCAGATCCACCAGCGCCGTGCCAAAACCGCTGCGCAAGCGCTGGGTGGCGGCGAGCATCCACGGCATGTTGGCTTCGGCAATCACCTCGAACAGACGCACCATCAGGCAGTCGATCGCCACCACTTCAATCCGTGGCTTCATGCTGACTTCAATGCCTCGCGGATGCGCTGCACGGCGGCGATCGAACTGGCGTTGTCACCGTGCACACATAGGGTATTGGCCTGCAAGACCAAGGGGCTGCCGTCGCTGGCGGTCAGGGGTTCGCCACGGGAGAGGGTCAAGGATTGCTGGACGATGACCTCCGGATCGTGGTGCACCGCACCCGGCAATTGACGCGAAACCAGATGGCCGTTGGGGTCGTAGGCACGGTCAGCGAAGGCCTCGAACCACAGGATCACCCCATATTCGTCACCCAGTGCCTGGGCCGCGCTGTTGTCGCGGGTGGCCAGCAGCATCAGCGGCAGGTCGCCGTAGGCGGCCACGGCCTGGATCACTGCACGCAACTGCGCCGGGTTGGCCATCATGTCGTTGTACATCGCGCCATGGGGTTTGACGTAACTGACACGCCCGCCCTGGGCACGGCAGATGCCCTCCAGCGCGCCGATCTGGTAGTGCAACAGGTCCTGGATTTCCTGGGGGGTGTAGGCCATGGAGCGGCGGCCGAAACCTTGCAGGTCCTGGTACGCCGGGTGCGCGCCGACCTGTACGCCGTGTTTGAGGGCCAGGCTGACGGTCTTGCGCATGATGCTCGGGTCGCCGGCATGAAAACCGCAAGCCACGTTGGCGCAATCGATGAACGGCATGACCTCGGCATCCAGACCCAGGGTCCAGTTGCCAAAGCTTTCGCCGATGTCGCAGTTCAATAGCAGGCGGCTCACGGTGGTTGCTCCTGTAGGCTTTGTTTTTTTGTAGTGTGGGATTTTTTACACAGAACTCGCAACTTGTCCTCATACCCCAACGACGCTTATCGTGGAATGGCTCGATTTTTGGCGTTTGCGCGGTGCGGCGTCCAACTAATAAAAACCGATCCATGCATAAGAAAAAGTTGATCCCATGAATTTGAAGTTCCTCGAAACCTTCGTCTGGGTGGCCAAGCTCAAGAGTTTTCGCCTGACCGCCGAGAAGCTGTTCACCACCCAGGCCTCGATTTCCAGCCGCATTGCGGTGCTGGAGAGCGAACTGGGGGTGAAGCTGTTTCTGCGTGATTCGCGGGGCGTGAGCCTGACCCCGGAAGGCTTGAAGGTGCTCGATTATGCCGAGCAGATGATGGTGACCATGCAGGGCCTGAAGCAGTCCCTGGAGACCACCAGCAGCAAGGTCGGGCGCATCCGTATCGGCGCGATGGACACGGTGATCCACACCTGGCTGAGCCCATTGGTCGCCGAATTGATGGACCAGTTCCCCCGGGTGGAAATCGAATTGATCGCCGATACCGCACTCAACCTCAGCGATCAGCTGCAAAAAGGCTTCCTCGACCTGATCCTGCAAACTGACCTGCTCCGCCTGGAGACCGTGCGCAGCCTGGAACTGGCCAGCCACCCCATGGCCTGGATCGTCGCCAGCCAATCGATCTACAACCGCGACTACGCTTCCCTCGCCGAACTGGCCCAGGAACGCATCATCACCTACTCAAAAAACTCCCACCCCCATCAGGACGTGCTCAGCCTGATGCAGGCCAATGGCGTTGCCGCGCCACGGATGAACTGTGTGAATTCGGTGTCGGCGATTACCCGCCTGCTGCGCGATGGCTTCGGGATTGGCGCACTGCCCCCCGTGCTGGTCATCGAAGAACTGGCACGCGGTGAATTGGTGATGTTGCCCATGGCGCAGAAACTGCCGAACTTGCAGGTGGTGGTGTCGTGGCGCGTGGGGGTGGAGTTGGTGGAGGAAATTGTGGGGTTGTGCCAGAAGGTGGTGGCCAGGTATGCCGAAGAGGTTGGCGAAGAGCGGATGGTGCTCAGCAACTGAAGGAACCCAATCCAATGTGGGAGGGGGCTTGCCCCCGATAGCAGCGTGTCAGTCAATACATCAGTGACTGAACCACTGCCATCGGGGGCAAGCCCCCTCCCACAGTTGCCCCAGGTGTTGGTTAGAGACCTTTCAGGTCCCGCTCTTCAATCGGCCGGCTCTGACGCAGGCGCTTGCCGCCCAACACCACCCAGTCGATCAAGCGGAACAGGCACTCCAGGCCAAACGACAGCAACATCGCCCCACCCAGGCCCCAGCCCATGGCCTCGGGGGTCAGCAGGATCTGGTAGCTGTAGCCGTTCCAGGTTTCCAGGCGGATATCCGGGTCGGCGGCCACCGCCACTTGCAGGGCGCGGATGTACCACGGGCCTTGCATGGCCTGGAATTGCTTGTCCAACGCCACCTGGCGATCGAGCATCGCCCCCAGGCTCTTGGCATCGCTCTGGAACACCGGGTCGTCGCTGGCGCGGTAGTGGGCCACCAGGGCCTGCAAGTCGCCATTGAAGAACTGCTGCGCAGTGGACTCAAACCCGCGCAGGCCGGTCTGGGCCTCGATCAGGTGGGCTTCGACGCGCTTGGCGTAGTCGTTGATAAACCCCGGCACTTGCACACCGACCAACAAGCCAATGGCAAACAGCACCAGTCGCAAATAGCTGAGCAACATAATCGATGTCCCTACTCGGTAATGCCCTGGCTGACGCATTCACCGCGTCGCCACAGGCTCCATTGGCCCGGTTCGTAGCGGGTCCAGTTTTCGTTGTCGGTCAGCGGCTCGGTGGCAATCACCGTGACCACATCATTGGGGGTGGTTTCGGCCTGAAAATCGACAATCACGTCGACATCTTTCAGGCGTGCCGGGCCAAACGGGGCGCGCCGGGTGATCTGCGCCAGTTTGGTCGAGCAGTAGCAGAACAACCAGTCGCCATCGCTGAGCAGGCAGTTGAACACGCCTTTGCTGCGGTATTCGGCGCAGGCGGCGATCAGGTCCGGCAGCATCTGCTCAATATCGACTGGCTCCGGGAATGCCTCGCGTACGCGGTTAAGCAGGTCGCAGAACGCCGCCTCGCTATCGGTATCACCCACCGGGCGGTAGAACGTGGCGCGCGGGTTGAAGTCCGCCAACTGGCCATTATGGGCGAAACACCAGTTGCGCCCCCACAGTTCGCGCACGAACGGGTGGGTGTTGGCCAGGCTCACCTTGCCGACGTTGGCCTGGCGGATATGGCCGATCACCACTTCACTCTTGATGGGATAACGCTGCACCAGAAGGGCGACTTCCGATTCGCTGCTGGCGGCCGGGTCCTGGAACAGGCGCAGGCCACGGCCTTCGTAGAAGGCAATGCCCCAACCGTCGCGATGGGGCCCGGTACGCCCGCCGCGCTGCATCAGCCCGGTAAAGCTGAATACGATATCGGTGGGGACGTTGGCACTCATGCCCAATAATTCACACATGCCAGGGCTCTCGCTGCAGGGCGGACTACGTTAAAGGCGCGGTTCGACCCGCATACCGCTCACCGGCGCCGGGCGACGGAACGGTTCATCGTCTTCGTCTTCCGGCTCGGCAGCCAAGGCGGCATCGACCGCGGCCTTGCGCTCACGGCGGGCCTTGGCGGCACGCTCGATGGGCCAACGGATCAACACGATGACGATATACACGCCAAAGGCGATCATCGTGTACATGAACAGATCGGAGACGGCCCGCCAGGCGTTATTGCCGACCTTGAGCACCAGGTCCATCGCGGTGATGGCCACGGCCGGGGCGAACTGGGTCTTGACCGGATCGACGATGGTCGGGCTGAACAGCAGCACCGCCATCAGCAATTGCAGCGGCTCGCGCAACCAACGCCAGATCCAGCGGGTCATGCGCCACCACACCAACAGGCAGCCCAAAGCGGCGAAGGCGTAAAGGCCCCAAGCGGTCAGATAGTCGTTCTCGGTCATGGTGTCCATGGCAACGTAGGCAAACAGGCGGCTATGATAACGGCTTTTGCGTGTCGCGGCTGCAATGGCTGCCACCATCCGCCAGACAGAGAGTGATCCATGCCTTCATCGACCCACATCACTGCCGCCCCGATTGCCCGCAAAGCCCCAGGCCAGGACCCGTACGCCTGGCTGCAAGAGCGTGACAGCGCTGAAGTGCTCGATTACCTCAAGGCCGAAAACGCCTGGCTGGAAGCCCAACTCGCCGACCAGCAGGCCCTGCGCGAAACCCTGTTCGAGGAGATCAAGGGGCGCATCCTCGAAACCGACCTGTCGCTGCCCTCCCCTTGGGGCCCGTACCTGTACTACACACGCACCACCGCCGGTGACGAGTATGCCCGCCACTACCGCTGCCGCCGCCCGGCCGACGACAGCAACCAGGTGGACGCCAGCAGCGAAGAGCTGCTGCTGGACCCCAACGCCCTGGCCAATGGTGGCTTCTTCTCCCTCGGCGCGTTCAGCATCAGCCCCGACCACCAGCGCCTGGCCTACAGCCTCGACACCAATGGCGAAGAGATCTACACCCTGTACGTGAAGGAATTGGCCACCGACAAAGTCAGCGAACTGGCGTTCGACAACTGCGACGGCAGCATGACCTGGGCCAATGACAGCCTGACCCTGTTCTTCGGCGAGCTGGATGACACCCACCGCCCACACAAGCTGTATCGCTACCGCCTGGATGGTACGGCCGCGCAGGAAGTGTTCCATGAGCCCGACGGGCGTTTCTTCCTGCACTGCTACCGCTCCAGCTCAGAGCGCCAGTTGCTGCTGGCCCTGGGCAGCAAGACCACCAGCGAAATCTGGGCCCTGGACGCCAACCAGCCGCACCTGGACTTCACCTGCCTGGCACCGCGGGTCGAGGACCATGAATACGATGTCGACCACGGCCAACTGAATGGCGCGTGGACCTGGTTTATCCGCAGCAACCGTGACGGCATCAACTACGCCCTGTTTGTGGCGACCGACATTGGCGACGTGCCAACCGAGGATGAGTGGCAGAACCTGATCCCCCACAGCGACGAGGTGATGCTCGACGGCGTCAGCCTGAACGCCTACGCCATGACCCTGAGCCTGCGCATCGGCGGCCTGCCGGTGATCGAAGTGCACCCCCAAGGCGTGCCGGCCTATCGCGTGGAATTACCCGACGCCGCCTACAGCCTCTACGTCCAGAACAGCCTGGAATTCGTCAGCGACAAGATCCGCCTGCGCTATGAAGCCCTGAACCGCCCGGCCCAGGTCCGCCAGTTGGAACTGGCCAGCGGCGCGCAGCAAGTGCTCAAGGAAACCCCGGTACTCGGCGTGTTCAACGCCGATGACTACGTCAGCCGGCGCCTGTGGGCCACCTCCGCCGATGGCACCCAGGTGCCGATCAGCCTGGTGGTCAAGCGCGACCAACTCGGCAAGCCGACGCCGCTGTACCTCTACGGTTACGGCGCCTACGGCCAGAGCCTCGACCCGTGGTTCTCCCACGCCCGCCTGAGCCTGCTGGACCGTGGCGTGGCGTTCGCCATTGCCCATGTGCGCGGCGGCGGCGAGCTGGGTGAAGCCTGGTATCGCAACGGCAAGCAGGAACATAAGCAGAACACCTTCAGCGACTTTATTGCCTGTGCCGAACACCTGATCGCCGAGGGCCTGACCACCGCCCAGCAACTGGTGATCAGCGGCGGCAGTGCCGGTGGCCTGTTGATCGGCGCGGTGCTCAACCAACGCCCCGAGCTGTTCCAGGCGGCGATTGCCGAAGTGCCGTTCGTCGACGTGCTCAATACCATGCTCGACCCGGAACTGCCGTTGACCATCACCGAGTACGACGAGTGGGGCAACCCCGAGGAGCCCGAGGTGTACGCACGCATCAAGGCCTACGCGCCGTACGAAAACGTCAGCGCCCAGGCCTACCCGGCCACGCTGGTGATCGCTGGCTACAACGACAGCCGCGTGCAGTACTGGGAAGCGGCCAAGTGGGTGGCGAAGCTGCGGGCGACCGCCACCTCCGACAACCTGCTGCTGCTCAAGACCGAACTGGGCGCCGGCCACGGCGGGATGAGCGGTCGCTACCAGGGAATTCGTGACGTAGCACTCGAATATGCATTTGTATTCAAGGTGCTGGGGCTGGTGTAAGGAACTTCGCGGAGCGGTCCTGTCTGAACACAGGACCGCCACCTTTGATGGACCAAGATTGCAGCCATGGCACTACCGACGCTAATGAACACCGAAATCCGCGACATGCTCATGGACTGCGGCCTGTTCGACCCGTTGTTGCCGGAAGACTTTCACGTCGCCGCCGGCTACTTCAATATCAGCAGCATTGCCGAGGGCGAGGTGATTTTCCTCGAGGGCGATGCTGGCACCTTCATGTGCATCCTCCACAGTGGCCAGGTGGCGGTACAGAAAACCAACCACAATGGCCAACGCCTGACCATCGCCACCCTGCGCAGTGGCCGGGCCTTCGGTGAAATGGCAGTGCTCGACGGCGAGCGACGTTCCGCCAGCTGCGTGGCCGCCAGCGACTGCGTCTTGTTGAGCCTGGGCAAGGACGCCCTGGAAAAGATGCTCAATGAAACGCCCCGTGTGGCGGCTAAGATCATCCGCGCAATCGCCATCGCATTGTCCAAGCGCCTGCGCATGGCCGATGGGCAATTACTGTCCCAACAGTTTTAACCGCCGGGCGACTTCGGCTTGCTGTCGTTCTGCTGCAAGCCGGGCACCGTCTGGTCCTTCGGCGGCGTCGGCAATACGATCGGCGCCAAGGCGGGGGAGCCGTTGGTCTTGGGCACGGCCGGCGGGGTGACTTGCGGGTACAACGTCGGCGTCGGGGTGCCCGGTGCGCCTGGGGTTGGCGCTGGCGCGACCGGTACGGTTTGTAACTCCTGAGCCTGCGCCGCACCCAATGCGAGCGCGCTCAACACAATGACCGTTAGAATGCTGCACTTCATCGATGGCTCCATGGCCTGACCGGAATGTCGTAAGGCTACTCCCAACCGCGCAAGAATGCCCTTCCCAATGAGATTTCCATGAAACGTTTCGTTCTGCTCGACACCACCCCGATCCCCGATAACGGCGGTGCCTTGTGCCTGTTCGAGTACGGTGAAGATTTTGTCATCAAGATCCAGGGCGGTGACGGCGGCCAGTTGATGAACACGCGCATGCACGGTTCCGAAGACGCCCTGGCGGAAATTCCTTGCCGAAAAGTCGCCGGCCGCCCCGGTTCGCGGGTATTGATTGGCGGCCTGGGCATGGGCTTCACCCTGGCGTCGGCGCTCAAGCATTTGGGCAAGACCGCCGAGGTGGTGGTGGCTGAACTGGTGCCGGGCGTCGTGGAGTGGAACCGCGGGCCCTTGGGGGAAAAAGCCGGGCGCCCGCTGCTCGACCCGCGCACGCTGATTCGCCTGGAAGACGTGGCCAAGGTGCTGCAGGCCGAGCCCCAGGGCTTTGACGCGATCATGCTCGATGTGGACAACGGCCCCGAAGGCCTCACGCAAAAAGCCAACAGCTGGCTTTACTCCGCCGGTGGCTTGGCGGCCTGCGCCAAGGCCCTGCGGCCCAAGGGCGTGTTGGCCGTATGGTCGGCCAGTGCCGACAAGCTGTTCAGCGACAAACTGCGCAAGGCCGGTTTCAAGGCCGAGGAAGTGCAGGTGTTCGCCCATGGCAACAAGGGCACCCGGCACACCATCTGGATTGCGGAAAAGCTCAAGGGCTGAGCACCATTAACCAAACGCTGAAAATCCAATATGGGAGGGGGCTTGCCCCCGATGGCGGTCTATCAGTGCCAGGTGCAGTGACTGATCCATCGCTATCGGGGGCAAGCCCCCTCCCACATTTTTGATCCCCGATCAGTGGTGGGATTTGCGGTAATCGATCACATACGGCACTTTTTTGTCGAAGGTCTTCTCCAGCTCATCGCGGTCCAACTGGGGCATGCCGCCCAGTTGATGGGCGGTAAAGCCGCTATCCCCCACCTGTGAACCCGGCGCCAGGCTGACCATGCGCTTGGCCACCGCTTCGATGGCATCCTTGTAGCCGCCTTTCTTGTTCAGGTTGTACTGGCCCAGGTCCACCTGCGTGCGCAGCCAGTTACCCCAATAGAACTCCAGGAACTCCGGCGCGATCTCCCCAGCATCCGGCTTGCCATAGGCGGCCTTGCGGGTGAAATACACCAGGCTGCGGAAGGTGTCGTCCTGCAGGTTCTTGAACCCCAGGTGCGCCGGCAGTTGCTCCGGTGGCAGGGTCTGGCCTCGGTTGTCCTTGAGCCAGACCTTGCGGGCCGCTTCCATGCGCTGCCAGAAGCTCGCCATGTTCGGGCTGTTGCTGAAGTCGTCGGTGACCTTGACCCACATCTTCAAGCGCGGGCCGCCGCCGGGCACTTCCCACAAGGTGGTGAAACTGTGGTGACCGTCGGTCAGGTACAGCTGCCCGGCTGGGCCGACCACCACGGTTTTCATGTCCTCGGGATGGGTGCCCACCGGGTCCTTGCAGGTGAAGCTGTCGGGCTGGTGCAGGTCAGCCTTGCCGGGCACCTTGTCGGCCTCGCCCTGGCCATTGGTTTCGCAGTACTCATCGAAGACCTTGGCGGGCTTGTCGGCAAACAGCCCCAGGCTGTAGTAGATCTGGTCGAACCCCACCACGGCCTGGGTGGGGTGCAACTGGTCGAGGGCCACCTCGATCACCTGGCCGGGCTTGGGCGTGGAGAACGCCTGGGCTTGCGCCGTGAGGGCGCAGAGTAGAAGTGCAACTGTCCATGTAGGTAAACGCATAGGTTTCAGATCCTTATGAATTGAGTGAACCGATACTACAAACGATCGCCGGCGCCAGGCTGTACGGTTGCTGAAAAAGCCAGCGGTCATTTGCCCCGCAAGCGGCTAGAATCAACGCTATCCGTGACCCACCAAACAGCCAGGAGCCATGATGAGCTCGACCAACCCGCCCTCCCACACCGCCAAGCTGGACCGCATCCTTGCCGATGCCCAACGCGACCGGGAAATGGGCTACCGCGACAAAGCCCTGAAAATGTACCCCCACGTGTGCGGCCGTTGCGCCCGTGAGTTCGCCGGCAAACGCTTGAGTGAACTGACCGTACACCACCGTAACCACAATCATGATGACAATCCCCAGGACGGCTCCAACTGGGAACTGCTCTGCTTGTATTGCCACGACAACGAACACTCGCGCTACACCGACCAGCAGTACTTCGGCGAAGGCTCCACCAGCAGCCCGACGATTGCCAAGGCCACGCACAACCCGTTTGCGGCGTTGGCGGGGTTGATGAAGAAAGACGACTGAAATCCTTGTGGTGAGCAGGCTTGTTGTGGCGGGCACAGCGCTATCTATTTGTGGCGAGCGGGCTTGCCCCGCGTTGGGCTGCGCAGCAGCCCCAAAACCAGCCGCTCCTGCAATATCTGATACACCGCATTTTGCTTTATTGGGGCTGCTGCGCAGCCCAACGCGGGGCAAGCCCTAATGCCATTCAGTTAAGCGTACATCGCCTTCTGTAGGAGCGAGGGGGACGCCTAGTTCTTGCTCGCGAAAAACGTCAACGATAACGCGTGTTTCCTGAATGAACGCGGCGCCTGTAAGTTCTTCGCGAGCAAGCTCGCTCCTACAAAAAAAGCCTTAACTGAACGGCATTAGGGCAAGCCCGCTCGCCACAACAAACCTGCTCGCCACAGTAGGCCTGCTCACCACAGAAAGCCTGCTCGGCCCAAAGTCGTCGCCATTGCCCGTATAATCGCCGCTTTTATCCAAGGCACCCTTCCCCGTGGGCAATAAACGCTACAGCTGCATCGGTCTGTATAACCCAAAATCCCCCGAAAACGTCGGCTCGGTGATGCGTGCCGCCGGCTGCTACGGCGTGGCCTCGGTGTTCTACACCGGCAAGCGTTACGAGCGCGCCCGGGATTTCATCACCGACACCAAGAAGGTCCACCACGACATTCCGTTGATCGGTATCGATGACCTGAAGAAGATCCTGCCGCTCGGTTGCATCCCCGTCGCCGTCGAGCTGGTGGAGGGCGCCCGCCCGCTGCCCGAATACACCCACCCAGACCGCGCGCTGTATATCTTCGGCCCGGAAGACGGCTCGCTGGATAAAGAGATTCGCGACTGGTGCGAAGACGTGATCTACATCCCGACCACCGGCTGCATGAACCTTGCCGCCACTGTCAACGTGGTGCTCTACGACCGCCTGGCCAAGGGCAATAATACCCGCTCGGGGCCCAAGTACTGATTTTTCGGGAACATCCGCCGCCTGCAAACAGTCAGCTGCATATCACTAGCCCTTGTTGGAGACAGATCATGAGCGACAGCAAATCCCTGCGACCCATCATCGAACACACCCCTTTTGAAACCCGCCCCACACAGAACGTGCATGGCTGGGAACGCATCGGCTCGGTGGCGGGTGGCGTGATAATGGTTGGCAAAGGCCTGCGTCGTGGCGGGATTTTCGGGCTGATTCAGGTGGCCATTGGGGGTGTGGCACTGACCCGTGGTTTTACCGGACACAGCACGCTCAAGGACAAGCTGGAACAAGGTCGCCAGGAAATGAACAGCGTACGCACCAAGATCGAACGCGCCGGTGCAGAGCTGAAAAACCTCAAGACCAAGGCCGAAGTGGCGGCTGAGAAGGCTACAAAAACGGCGGGGTGATCCAAGCCTTCGGTGAGGTGGGGATCCAAATGTGGGAAGGGACTTGCCCCCTCCCACATGTTGCTTGGTGCATGGCTCGGATTTCAGCGTAACAACTTGCTGTCGAGCACCACCGACGATTCGCCGATGATGCTCTCGGCCAACTGCACAAACTCCGCGGTAGTGATGCTGTTCGCACGCATCACCGCCTGGGCCAGGTCATCGAGGGAACGCTTGTTGTGGGTTTTCACGCGGATCTCGCGGTCCAGCTCCTGCATCACCACCACGGCCCGCGCCACAATCGCTCCGCTGACGTGCTCGCCGCGCAGGCTGGTGACGTCCTTGCCTTCCTTGGCCAGCCTGGCCTGTATCGCCGCATACCGTTCATCGGTGATACCTCCGGCACGGCGCACCAGTTCAATGGCGTAGTACTCTCCCAGGCCTTCGCTGATCCAGTCACTGGTGTCATGGTCGTTGAAACGGCCAATTGCCTGCACCACTTCGCGAATCAACGGGCTGCTGCCATTCTCGCTGACCAACGGCGTGCGGCTGTTGAGGTAGATCGAGTCACGCGAAGAGAACACACCCCGGCGCATCGGGTCGCTGGCGCCGACCACCAGGAGCTTGGCGGGATGGCGTGGAAAGGCGGTTTCCACTTGCGGCCAGACGAAGGTCAGCAGCGTCAGCACATCCATGCGGCGCATGGCCTGGCCCTTGGGCGAGGCCACTGTGACTTCGGTTTCGCCCAGGCGCACACGGCGGCTGCCCAGGTTGCCGGCGAGCATCCAGCCAGTGGGGCGGTCGAACAGGCGTGAAACGTTGTCAATGCGGAACTTGTTCTTGCCAATGCGCGGCCAGGCGGTTTCGACGCTCTTCCAGCCGGCCGGCAGCTCGAACGCCAGGCGCGACACCAGCTCGACACCATCCTGCTGGTCAAGCCGTGCAGTGGGCACCAGGTCTTCACCGCGAAACAGCGCCCAGCTCGGCGTCATCCGTGTGTCATACAGGCCCGGCTTGCGTGCGTGGGTGAGGCGTACGCGGTAGGTCAGGCTGGCCTTGTCGGCGCTGGGCTGCCACACGCCACGGTGGCCACTGACTTTCCATTGCCCATCGGCCTTGAAGTCGCTGTAGTCGCCGTCATGGCCCAGGTCGAAGTTCAGGCTGCGCACCGCCGAACCCTGGGACAGGCTCACGCGGACCTCGGCCTGATCGCTCAGGGGCAGCAGCTTGACGTGATAATCCAGGTCGACTTTCTTCGCGCACCACGCCGGCATGCTCAGCGTCAGCAACACCAGGCTTGTCGCCAGCTTGGTTCCCACGGTCATACACACTCCTTTTTCAGCCGGCGCGGAAGATCAGGTAATCCTCCCAGTCATCTTCGGGCACGCTGCCTTCGCTGAGCATGCGCCCCGACTGGGAAATGCGTTCGTGGTGCACGGCGTCGCGGTCGCCGCAGACCAGGTGGTGCCACAGCGGCAGGTCCTTGCGCTCGCTGACCAGGCGATAGCCGCAGGTGGGTGGCAACCATTTGAACTGGTCGGCCTGGCCCGGGGTGAGCTGGATGCAGTCAGGCACCGAGTCGCGGCGGTTGGGATAGTCGGTGCACTGGCAGGTTTTCAGGTCCAGCAGTTTGCAGGCGATGCGCGTGTAATAGACGCTGTTGTCGTCTTCGTCCTCAAGCTTTTGCAGGCAGCACAGGCCACAGCCGTCGCACAACGACTCCCACTCCTCTTGGTCGAGCTGCTCAAGGGTTTTGCGTATCCAGAAGGGTTCGACTTTGGCGGCCATGGCTCTACATCAGTATCGGAATGTGAAAAGGCCGCCAGTCTAGTGCCCATGGCCCCCGCGGCCAAGCGCTTACGACTGGCGGTGTTGCAAGACTTGTCAGCGACTATTCATCGCAGTAGCTTTGTGGGCCGCAAAGGCCCCGTGTCGTGAGCCATAAATGCGTGACCGCATTGCCCCGATGCCCTATGGAGCCTTGAAAAAACCTTCGCCGAGCGCATCGGTGCGCCGTTTTTTTGAATCTGCGCCTGCCTGTCCAACCGTACCCATCATCGTCGTCAGGAACTGTTCATGAGCACAAACCCACGCGTTGCCGATTACCCGATCCACACCCAGTTCACCGAACGCTGGTCGCCGCGCGCCTTTACCGGTGAAAGCATTCCGCAGGAAACCTTGCTGAGTTTCTTCGAAGCCGCCCGCTGGGCGCCGTCGGCCTACAACTCGCAGCCATGGCGCTTTCTCTATGCGCGCCGTGACACGCCGGACTGGGAGCGTTTCCTCGGCCTGCTGAACGAATTCAACCGTGGCTGGGCACAACATGCGTCGGCCCTGGTGATCATCGCCTCGAAGACCGACTTCATCGCCCCCGGCGCCACGGAAGAAACCCCGGCGCTGTGGCACACCTTCGACACCGGCTCGGCCTGGGGCCACCTGGCGCTGCAAGCCAGCCTCAGCGGCTGGTACACCCACGGCATGGCCGGCTTCGATCAGGAGCTGACCCGCAAAGAGCTGAAGATTCCTGAGGGTTACGCACTGCATGCGGCGGTAGCCGTGGGCAAGCTGGGCGACAAGTCGACCCTGCCTGAGTACCTGCAAGGCCGTGAAGTGCCGAGCCCGCGCAAGCCGTTGAGCGAGCTGGTATCGGAAGGTGACTTCAGCCTCTGAAACTGTGGGAGGGGGCTTGCCCCCTCCCACATTCTTTCCCGCGTCAGGTCAGTAACCGCGCTCGAAATCCACTTCGCCGCGCAAGGCCTGCTTGGCCTGATACGCGCGCACGTTCTGCACGAACAGATCCACCATCATCCGTGGCGAGGTTGGCGCCGAGCTGTGCCCGGTCAACAGCAGGCCCCAGGCGGTCCAGAACGGGTGGCGTTGCGGCAGCGGTTCCTGGCGGCAGACGTCGATGACCGCGCCGGCCAGGTGCCCTTCCTTCAAGGCCTCGACCAGGTCGGCATCGACCACGGCCACACCGCGCCCGACGTTGATAAACAAAGCGGTCGGCTTGAATTGCTTGAACAGTGCCGCGTCGTAGAGGTCATGGGTATTGGGCGTGTTGGGCAGCAGGTTGATCACATAATCCGCCTCCCCCACCAGGCGGCCCAACTGATCAGGCCCGGCCACTTCGATAAACGGCGCCTGCTCCCGAGCGGTGCTGGCGACGCCGTACAGCTTGACGCCAAACGGCACCAGGAACTCGGCCACGCGCTGGCCGATATCACCGGTGCCGACGATCAGCGCCGTGCGCCCCGCCAGGCTCTGGCCCATGCGGTTGTCCCACTTGCGCTCGACCTGGCTGACCAGGCGCGCCAGCACTTCGCGTTCATGGCCAAGCATGTAGGTGAGGACGAACTCCGCCATGACCTGGCCAAAAATGCCCACGGCGCGGGTCAGGCGATAGTCGCGCGGCAAGCCGTCGGCCAGCAGCGGCGTAATGCCGGCCCAGGTCGACTGCAGCCACTGCGGGTGATGGCCTTGGCGCAGTAGGGTCGCCAGCAGGTCCGGCTGGCCCAGCCACACCGGGCAGTCGGCGGCCAGGCGCGACAGTTCGGCCGAATCGCCGCTGGTCAACACCTCAAGGTCAGGGGCCGCTTCGCTCAGCAACTGGGCGTAGAGCGGGTGATCCTGTTCAGCAATCAGAACACGCATGGTTCAAACCTTTCAAAAACAGTGCAGACGGCCGCCCGCTTCCCTACGGCCACCGCCCACTCATACGATTGCGTTGAATACGGTGCCCTGGACAGGGCACTGACCGATCACATCGGATCGTTGCGTCGCAACAGCTCTTCGGGCAAGTGCTCGATGTACTCGTCCTCGGCCGGCGGCATTTGCAGGTGGTAGCCCTGCTTGTCGAGGTTTTCCAGCACGACAATGATGTCTTCGCGCGACAGCTTGCGCTCCGGCGTCAGCACCATGTCGAAGGCGTGGTGCGGCTTGCCGAACGCAACCATCAACGGCTCCGGCACGCGCTCCAGAGCGTCGCTTTTCAGCACGTAGAGGTACATGCCGTCTTTTTTCAAGCTGCGATAGATGGAGCAGATACGTTTCAAGGCTGTTCTCCGGCAGTGGCCAGGCTGTCGAGCAGCACCTGGCCCATCAACTCGCGGCGCCAGCCACGCAGCGAGTCTGGCAGTTTATAAGGCCCATCGGGGTAGCCACTTTTGACCAGGGCTTCGAGGGTTTTCTTGCGCAGCATCAGTTCCGGCGCCATGTCCAGGCGCTCGGCGAACGCCTGGCCGAGGGCGCGCAGTTGCTTGATCAGCGTGGCGGCGTCCACCGGCAGCGGTTCAGCCACGGCGGGCGGCCATTGGTCCATGGGCACGCTGCCGGCACGCTTGATCAGGTCCAGCAGGAACTGGCCGTCCTGACGCACGGTGCGCGGGTGCATGTCTTCGATTTTGCCCAGCGCGGCGAGGTTATCCGGCTGGGATTTGGCCAGGGGCCACAACGAGTGTTCGCGGATGATGCGGTTGCGTGGCAGGTCGCGGGCACGCGCTTGCTGCTCGCGCCAGGCACACAGCTCGCGCAATACGGCGAGTTGGGCACGGGACAATTTCCACGCCAGCTTGGCCTCGCGGTACACCTCGTACGGGTCGACTTCGCGGCGCAGGTTGGCCACCAGCTCGGCGCCGTCTTCCAGGACCCAGGCGTATTTGTCATCCGACAGTTGCGGGCGCAGGCGGATGTAGACCTCGGCCAGGTGCACCGCGTCTTCGGCGGCGTAGCTCACCTGGGTCTCGGACAAGGGGCGTTGCAGCCAGTCCGAGCGGGTCTCGCCCTTGGGCAGGTCGATGTCGAGCACGGCTTGCACCAGGCGCGAATAGCCCATGGAGAACCCGAGGTTCAGGTACGCCGCGGCCAATTGGGTGTCGAACAACGGCACCGGCAGGCTGCCGGTCAGGCGCAGCAACACTTCCAGGTCTTCGCTGCACGCGTGGACCACCTTGATCACCGCCGGGTTTTCCAGCAAGGCCGCCAGGGGTTGCCAATTGTCGATGGTCAGGGGGTCGATCAGGTAAGCACGCTGGCCATCGCCAATCTGGATCAGCCCGGCAATGGGATAAAAGGTATCGACCCGCATGAATTCGGTGTCGAGGGCGACGAATGGCAACTGCTGCCATTCGGCGCAATGCTGGCCGAGGCTATCGTTGTCGCAGATCCAGTGAATATCGATGGCCACACGGCTCTCCCTTGAAGAATGGCGCGCAGTATATATCGCGAAGGGGACTTGCGAGCACCCGCAGTGCACACGCAACCATGAAAACTCCGACAGGACGTGAAGAATAGTCCGACAGAATCGAATTATCCTTTCTTGCGCAGTACGTAGACCCGCCACAGGCTTGAGCCCGGCAGGAACTCCTGGTAGCTCAGGACTTTAAAGCCGGCTTCGCGGAACTCGCCTTCCACACGGTCACGGGAGGCCACCGACACGATCACTGTGTCGCGACTGACCCGATGAAACTCGCTCAGCAATGCCAGGCGCGCTTCGCTGTTGGGTACATGGCGAAACAATTCCAGGCAGAAAATGCAATCCACCGCATTTGCCGACAACCCGATGGAAAACGCCGAACCCTGGAAGGTCTTGACCCGTTTGAGCAACGACGCCGGGTGATGGGTGCAGGCATGGTCGAGCATGCCCTGGGAGTTGTCCGAAGCCAGGATCACCCGGTTGACGTGCTCGGCCAACACCGGCCAGAACCGCCCCGAGCCACAGGCCAGGTCAAGGATCAGGCCGGGCTCGCCAGCGACTTTCAGCGCCTGGCGCACCAACCACTGGTCGCGCCACGATGCCAGGCGCCGACGCAGCCCGGGCGGGCGCGTGTCGCCGCAGACCCTGGCATGCTCACGGTCGCAGCGTTCGGCGTATTCAATCTCGATCGAAGAAAGGGGTTGTGACGACATCACAGGCTCATATGAGTGAAACAGTAGTGAACGACCTTGATTCGCAGCTTACCCATCGCAACGTGAAAAAAAGGTCGAAGGCGCCACTACCGTCAATCCGGTCAGGCCTGATGCAGATACCAGCGCCAATCCTGCTCTCCCACCTCCCCCATGAACTGCCGGTACTCGGCGCGCTTCACCGCCAGGTACACCCCCAGAAACTCACGGCCAAACGCCTCCTGGGCCCAGCTTGAGCCTTCGAGTGCGCGCAGGGTGGTGAGCCAGTCGGTGGGTAGCAATTCCTGGGCCTGGGCGTAGCCGTTGCCTTCCACCGGGGCGCCGGGGTCGCGTTGTTCGCGGAGGCCACGGTGAATGCCAGCCAGGATCGCGGCAGCGGCCAGGTAGGGGTTGGCGTCGGCGCCGCAAATGCGGTGTTCGATATGCCGGGAGTGAGCCGGGCCGCCGGGGACGCGCAGGCTGACGGTGCGGTTATCCACGCCCCAGGTGGCGGCCAGGGGGGCATAGCTGTTGGTCTGGAAGCGGCGATAGGAGTTGGCGTTGGGGCAAAACATCAGCAGCGAATCGAGCAAGGTGCTGAGCATGCCGCCCACGGCGTGGCGCAGCAGCGGCGTACCGTCGGCGGCATCGCTGGCGAACAGGTTGTTGCCGTCGGCGTCGGCCAGGCTGACGTGCATGTGCATGCCGGTGCCCGCCAGGTCGTCGAATGGCTTGGCCATGAAGCAGGCCGTCATGCCGTGCTGATGGGCCACGCCCTTGACCAGGCGTTTGTAGCGCACCGCCTCGTCCATCGCTTGCAGGGCGTCGTAGCGATGCTCCAGGGTGATCTCCACCTGGCCCGGGGCGTATTCGGAAATCGCCGTGCGTGCCGGAATGCCTTGCAGCTTGCAAGCGCTGTAGAGGTCGGCTAGAAACGGTTCGATCTGCTCCAGCTCGCGCAGGCCGTAGACCTGGGTCGAGCGCGGCCGACCGCCATCCACATCCCGTGCAGGCTGCGGGCGGCCGTGGCTGTCGGGTTTCTGGTCGAGCAGGTAGAACTCCAGCTCTGCGGCCATCACCGGGTAGTAGCCGTCGGCCTTGAGTCCGTCGATCACTCTGGCCAGCAAATGCCGGGGGTCGGCCACGGTCGCGGGCAAACCTTCGGTGGGGTGCATGCTGACTTGCACCGCCGCCGTGGGAATCAGACGCCAGGGCATGGGTTGCAGACTGCCGCTGATCGGGTAGGCGCGACAGTCGATATCGCCGACGTCCCACACCAGGCCGGAATTTTCCACGTCATCGCCGTTGATGGTCAGGCCCAGGATCGTGCTGGGCAACGGGCGACCGCTTTCATACACCGCCAGCAGTTCGTCGCGATGCAATAACTTGCCGCGCGGCACACCGTTGTTGTCGAGGATAAACAGCTCGAACATCTCGATGTGCGGGTGCTGTTCAAGGAAAGACTGGGCTTCGTGCAGGCAGGCAAACACACTCATGGGGTTTCTCATACGGTTGCGTCAGGCAGGCGCACGGGCGCCGCCGGGCAGATGCGCACACGTGTGCGTCATCCATGGGGAGGGTCAGCGTAGGAGAGGGGTATCTGGTGGGCGCGCATGTCGGCAGTGGAACAGGGCCCAGAAAGCCAGTTCGGAGGGTAACGCCTCGACATCGGTCGGACCGCCCGGCGCACACGCGCCAGGCAAGGTCTCGAGGTAAGTGTCGGGGGAACCGTCCATGGGTGAATCACAGTGAGGGAGATGCCCGGCAGCGTCACATGCCTGCACAGGCGGTTAAATTCAGGCTTGACGGAGTTTGGTTGCGCGTTGGCTAAACATTCGCCCCCCTGCTGCGCGTCGCCCTGGAAGAGCGAGCTTGCCCGCGAAGGTCGTTAACGATCACGCCAGTAGCCAGGCTAAACTCAGCGCCCTTGAGTTCTTCGCGAGCCAGCTCGCGCCTACAAAAAAACGCCCCCGAGGACAAGATCGCATGAAAGCTTCTCTAGCCCTGTGTGTACTGGCAAGCGTGACGACCAGCGCCCTGGCCGACACCCCCTCCTCGCGCCTCGACGACGTGCTCCAGCGCGGCACGCTGACCGTCTGCACCACCGGCGACTACAAGCCCTACACCTCATTGCGTGCCGATGGCGGGTATGAAGGCATTGATATCGCCATGGCCGAATCCCTGGCCAAGAGCCTCAATGCGCAGATCAAGTGGGTGCCTACCACCTGGAAAACCTTGATGCCGGACTTCCTCGCCCAACGTTGCGACATCGCCGTGGGTGGCATTTCGGTGTCGCTGGAACGCCAGAAAAAGGCCTTCTTCAGCCAGGCGCTCGGCGTAGACGGCAAGATTCCGCTGGTGCGCTGCGCGGACGTGCAGCGCTACCAGACCGTCGAGCAGATCAACCAACCCCAGGTCAGGGTGATCGAACCGGCAGGCGGCACCAACGAAGTGTTCGCCCGCGCCCACCTGGGCCAGGCGCAGATACGCCTGCATGACAACGTGACGATCTTCGACGAACTGCTAGCGGGCAAGGCTGACGTGATGATCACCGACGCCAGCGAAGCGCGTTACCAACAGAAGCTCAAGCCCGGACTGTGCGCGGTCAACCCCGAGCGGCAGATGCAGTACAGCGAGAAAGCCTTCCTGCTGCCCCGCGATGATGTGGCGTGGAAGAGTTACGTCGACCAGTGGTTGCACCTGAGCGTGGCCACCGGGGTCTACGATGGCATCGTCAATCAATGGCTGGCGGCGCCCTGAGCCACAGCCGTCTAAGCTGTGGTCACATCAATAAGAATGAGGGATGGGTCATGAAGGGACTGCTGCGCATCACCTGGCTGCTGCTGTTGGGTATGAGCCAGGTGCACGCCACCACCACTCAGGATGAAGACGCGCATGCCGCCAAGGCCCTGCTGGAAAAAGCCTTGGCTTACTACCAGAGTAATGGCGACAAGGCCTTCGCAGCCTTCAGCCGCCAGGGTGAGTTTGTCGACCATGACCGCTACGTGTTCGTGGTCGACACCCAAGGCGTATTGCTGGCCAGCGGCGGGCCCTCCTCGGCCTTGATCGGTCGCGATGTGTCCGAGGTGCTGGGGCCGGATTTGCGCCAGTCGTTCAAGGACGCGCTCAAGGTGCCGGAAGGCCAGGGTATCCAGCAGGCCGACTACCGTTGGCAGAACTGGAACGACGGCAAGGTCGAGCACAAGCATGTGTTTTACCAACGCGTGGGCGAACGCATCGTGGCGGTGGGTTACTACCTGCCGCGGGCCACGCCGGAACAGGCCCGGGCCCTGCGGGACAAGGCAGTGACGGCGCTGGTCAAGGATGAAGCCGGCACGCTCAAGGCGATCAACTCGTTGCAGGGTGGCTTCCTGCAAGATGATCTCTACGTGTTCGTCGTGGACCTGAACACCCAGCGTTATGTCGCCCATGGCACCAACCTGCGACTGATCAATACCGACTTCAGCAAGATCAAGGACCCGGATGGCAAGCCGGTGGGCGAGCCGATCCTGAAGATGATGGCGGAGCAGGGCCAGGGTGAATACAAATACCGCTGGAAGAATCCGGTGACCAATAAGGTCGAACACAAGCATGCGTATGTGCGCAAGACCGGGCATTTCATGGTGGCGGTGGGTTACTACAGCCCCTGAGGGGACTTGAATGGGAAGTCCCGCTTGCCCCCCTGTGGTTGTGGCGAGCGGGCTTGTTGTGGCGAGCGGGCTTGCCACAACAAGCCCGCTGGCCACAACAACCCACTCACCACAAAAATCCGGCCGTTCAGGGAAAACTTTTAAGTCTTAATAAGAACTGACTTATCAGCTCCCACCCTTTTAACCACGCCCCGTCAGTCATTTAGCCTTGTCTTCACGACCACGCAACACCCGGTTCGGCATCGCAATCGCCGCCGCCAACCCCAGCAGCGACACCGCCGCACTGACCATCAGCAAATGCCGAAACGTCACGGCCAACTCGCCGCGCAGGGCATCCTGCGCCGGGCCTGGAGCGGCGTTCAGGCCATCGAGCAGCACGTTGCCGGAGCTGCCCTCGACCATCAGCGCGCCACTGGCCAGGTGAGCGAAGCTCGAGTCCTGCAGCAGCGCCAGCAACAGCGCCGACATGCAGGCCACCCCCACCGCGCCTCCCAGGGAACGGAACAGGTTGGTGGTGCTGGTGGCAACACCGATATCATGCTGTTCCACCGAGTTCTGCGCACCCACCAACGAGGTGGGGAACTGCATGCCGCCGGCGATCCCGCACAACAGCATGAACAGCGCTGTCACCCCCACCGCCTGGGGCGCGCTGAAAGCCATGCCGAGAATCGCCAAGGGGCTCAGCAACGCGCCGCTGACGATCATCGGTTTATAGCGGCCGGTCACCGAGGTCATGCGCCCGGCACAGTAGGCGCCTATCGGTAAGCCGATCGCCAGCGGCAGCAAGTGCAGGGCCGCGCTGTCAGCACCGGAACCGGTCACCGTCTGGAACCGCAGCGGCATCAGCACCGTCAGGGAAATGGCCTGGAAGCTGGTGAAGAAAATCGTGCACCAGCACAGCACCGCGCTGCGGTTGGCAAACAGGTGCATCGGCAGCAATGGCTCTGGCGCGCGGCGCTCATGCCAGACAAACACGCTCAACGCCAGCAGTGCACACGCCAGCAACCCCAGCACATCATCGTCGCGCCACGGATGGCCTTGGCCGATTTCGGTGATGCCCAGCAACAACGCGGTCAAGCCGATGATCATCAGCACGGTGCCAAGGTAATCGATGATCGGCTTGCGTTGCGGCGACGGCAGCCCCACCAGGGTGCGATGGGCCACGTACCAGGCGCCGGCGCCCAAGGGCAGGTTGATCAGGAACACCCAACGCCACGACAGGTACTCCGTCATGTAGCCGCCCAACACCGGCCCGGCCACGCTGGCCACCGCGTACATGCTGCTGAAATAGCCCTGGTAGCGCCCGCGCTCGCGTGGCGGGATGATGTCGCCGATGATCGCCTGGCTCACCGAAATCATCCCGCCGGCGCCAATGCCCTGGAGAATCCGCGCCAACACCAGTTGCTCCATGCTTTGCGCCATGCCGCAGAACAGCGACGCCAGCGTGAACAACCCCATGCCGATCAGCATCATCGGCCGGCGCCCGTACAGGTCGCCGAGCTTGCCGTAGATCGGCACCGCCACGGTCATTGCCACCATGTAGCCGGAAATCACCCAGGCCAGCAGGTCAACGTCGTGGAACCGCGCAGAGATGGCCGGCATGGACACGGCGACAATGGTCTGGTCCAGGGCACCAAGGAAGATCGCCATCATCAACGAGACGAGAACACTGCGCACGGCGGGAACGGAGGGAGCGGGCTGATTGAGCTGGGTCACGGCAGAACCTTCGAGCAAGCCCCGCGGGAAAAGGCGGCCCGCGGGAATGCTGGATACGATAGCAGGCTATTCGATAGCTTCGTAAGGAAGTCCGACGTAATTTTCGGCGATGGTTCTGCGACCGGCTTGTGAACTGCTGAAGTAGGCCAGCTCGCTCTCGGCAATGCGCTGGCTGAACCCGTCCGCCTCGGGAAACTGATGCAGCATGGAGGTCATCCACCAGGAAAACCGCTCGGCCTTCCACACCCGCCGCAGGCAGATTGCCGAGTAGTTTTCCAGCAACTCCACCCGCCCCTCGCCATACACCTTGAGCAAAATGCGATACAGCGTGCTCACATCGCTCGCCGCCAGGTTCAGGCCCTTGGCCCCGGTGGGCGGCACGATATGGGCCGCGTCCCCGAGCAAGAACAGGCGTCCGTATTGCATCGGTTCCACCACGAAACTGCGCAGCGGCGCGATACTTTTCTCGATCGATGGCCCGGTCACCAACTGCTCGGCCAGGTGACTGGGCAGGCGGGTCTTGAGTTCATCCCAGAAACGCTCGTCCGACCATTCACCCAGGGGCTCGTCGGCGGGCACTTGCAGGTAATACCGGCTACGCGTCGGTGAGCGCATGCTGCACAGGGCAAAGCCGCGTGGATGCTTGGCGTACACCAGTTCGGCATGTACCGGCGGCGTATCGGCCAGGATACCCAGCCAGCCAAAGGGATAAACCCGCTCGAACACCTTCAACGATTCGGCCGGGATCGATTGGCGAGCGATGCCATGGTAGCCATCGCACCCGGCGATGTAATCGCACTCCAGGCGGAACGTCTCCCCCTGATGCTCGAAAGTCAGCCAGGGTCGATCACTTTTGAGGTCATGGGGCTGGACGTCACGGGCTTCGTAGAGGGTGATGGCACCGCCAGCGGCACGCGCTTCCATCAGGTCGCGGGTGACTTCGGTCTGGCCGTAGATCATCACCGACTGGCCGCCGGTGAGCGCCTTGAGGTCGATGTGGGTAAGCTGGCCATCAAGCGCCAGTTCGAAGCCGTCATGGACCAACCCTTCGGCGTCCATGCGCTGGCTCACACCCGCCTCGCGCAGCAGGTCGACCATACCTTGTTCCAGCACCCCCGCACGGATGCGGCCCTGCACATAATCGGCGCTCTGGCGCTCAAGGATGAGGGTTTGGATACCGGCGTTATGCAGCAGTTGACCGAGTAGCAGTCCGGAGGGACCGGCGCCAATAATGGCGACTTGGGTTTTCAACGTTTTCATTATTTTTATGGCCCGCCAGCTTCACCCGAACGGATCAGGTGAAAGAGTTGTCATTGGTCTTGCTGCGAACATTTTTCACTTGAGTGCCCGCTATAAGAAGGTGAAAACTGCGTCAAAGTCTGCGCTTTTTGCCAATCGGTGCGATTACCGAACCACTATCCTGAGTATCGGATTGAAACCATGACCAAACCTGCCAGTTCCGCGATTCCGGTCTTCAAGCTTTACGGGGAAAGCCAGCAATGGCCGACGCCTGATTTGTTGCACTGCGAAACCATTTCTCGGCGCAGTCGGGAATACCAGTGGGAAATCCAGCCCCACCGGCATGCGGATCTGTGCCAGTTGCTGTACGTGCACCAAGGCCAGGCGCAACTGGAAATCGAAGGCCAGCGCACCACGCTCAACGAAGCGACCTTGCAGGTGCTGCCACCGCTGTGTGTGCATGGGTTTCGCTTTGCCGAAGACGTGAAAGGTTACGTGGTGACTTTGGCGGCGCCGCTGGTCAGCCACCTGCAAGCGCAACTGGGCGCGGCGGTGGACGGCTTGCAGATCCTGGGCAATTACCCGGCCAGCGAGGACAGCGACTACCTCAACAACCTGTTCGCCCGCCTGCAGGACGAATATGCCGATGAACAACCGGCCCGGGACATGATGATGCACGCCCTGGTCAGCGTGCTGCTGGTATGGATCAGTCGCCAGGCCATCCAGCGCCGCCACCCACGGGCACCACGGGGGCGTGAATACTTTCGGCGCTTTACCCAGTTGGTGGAGCAGCACTACCGCGAGCACCCGAAGATCGAAGACCTGGCTCACAAGCTGGGGATATCGGTCTCACACTTGAACGGCACCTGTCGGGAATTGGGCGGGCAGCCCGCGTTGCAGATCATGCATGACCGCCAATTGCTGGAGGCCAAGCGCCTGTTGACCTACACCAGCATGACGATCAATGAGATGTCGGAGGTATTGGGGTTTTCCGACCCGACCAACTTCTCCCGGCTGTTTCGCCGGCGTGTCGGGTTTTCGCCCAAGGCGTTTCGCGAGCAGCTCAAGTCCGAAACGGCACACACCTGACGCTGGCAGCTGGCTCGCTTACGCTGGGGGCGCGAAGCGTCCCCAATAACAGCCAGCCACACCGACTGCGCTTTTCAACGCAAGGCGCTGAAGCTACCGGTGTGCGGAACGCATTGATCCTGATGGCAACTGATCGCAAAGCTCGGCTGCATACGGGTTTGCTCGACGCGGTAGGCGGCAGTCCCGTACAGCGCCGTGGCCAATGCGCTGAGGGTAAAAATCATCAGGTATTTTCTGGTTTTTATGGTCATGGCCCTCACCTCTGAACAACATTGGAAGGTGCTGTTTAAAGCATAGGCCAGCCAGGGCAAGTTGCCATTATTGGACGCCATTCAACCGGCTGATGTTGCGTCAGAGCCCCTTGTCCCACGAAGGCTCTTCCGGAAACCTCTGCACCAGGAAATCCAGGAGGCTGCGCAACGCCGAGGGCATGTGTTTGCGCGAGGCATATACCGCGTAGATGTTCAGGTGTCGCGGTTCGGCCTCGGGCAACAGGCGTACCAGCTCGCCACGGCGGATATGATCGCCAGCCAGGTAGCTGGGCAACATCGCCACCCCCGCCCCGGCCAGCGTCACGCGTAACAACGTGCTGGCTTCGTTGGCGGTGATAGTGCCGTGCACCGGCACCGATACATGTTCGCCGTGTTCTTCGAAATGCCACAGGCTTTTGCCGAAGTACGAGTGGGTCAGGCAGTTGTGCCGGGCCAGGTCCTCGACTTTCTGCGGGGCCGGATGTTCGCGCAGATACGCCGGCGTGGCGCACACCACAGAACGGCAGATGGTCAGGCGCCGAGCGATCAGGTTGGGGTCCAGGTCATTGCTGGTGCGAATGGCCAGGTCGATGCGCTCGTCCACCAGGTTCACCGTGCGGTCGAGCATCTGCAGGTCGACGGTCACCAACGGGTAGCGCTGGACGTACTCGGCGATCGCTTCGGCCAGTTGCGCCTGGCCGAACGAGGTGCTCACACTCAGGCGCAGCAGGCCCCGGGGCGCGTCATCCGGCTCGCTGACGGCGGCCTGCATGTCGCTGCACAGTTCCAACAGCTGTCGGCAGCGCGGCAGGGTTTCACTCCCGGCCGCCGTCAGGCTGAGCTTGCGTGTGGTGCGGTGCAGCAAGCGCGCGCCGATCCAGTCTTCGAGTTCGGCCAGGTAGCGCGACACCACCGGGCGCGACAGGTCCAGATGGTCGGCCGCGGCAGACTGGCTGCCCAAATCCACCACCGTGACAAACACGCGCATTGCTTGAAGACGATCCATGATTTGCCCGATTTTAGAAACAAACTATGTCCCAGCATCGCATTTTTTGTTGGGTTTGGTGCAACTAAGCTCTGTGCATCCTTTACCGATGACTGGACTGCCCGATGCTCTCGACCCTCAAGCGCTTGACCCTGACCACCGCCGCCCTGGCCTTCGCCGCCCATGCTGCGGCGGCCGACCTGAGCCTCGACGTGTACAACCCCGGCGAGGCGGCGATCTTCCCCGTCAGCTCGGTGCTGGTCAGCGGTGCGAAAGACGCGATTCTCGTCGACGCGCAATTCGGCAAGGGCCAGGCCGAACAACTGGTGCAGAAAATCCGCGCCAGCGGCAAACACCTGACCACCATCTATATCAGCCATGGCGACCCGGACTACTACTTCGGCCTTGACACCCTGACCGCTGCGTTCCCCGACGCCCAGGTGGTCGCGCCACAACCGGTGGTCGACCATATCAACGCCACCGTGGCCGGCAAGCTGGCATTCTGGGGCCCGAAAATGGGCGCCGACAAGCCAGGCAAAACCGTCGTGCCGCAGGTGTTGAAAGGCCATAGCCTGAGCCTTGAAGGGCAGTCACTGCAGGTCATCGGCCTGGACGGCCCGCAGCCGGATCGCAGCTTTGTCTGGATTCCGTCGATCAAGGCCGTGGTCGGCGGTGTGGTCGTCGCCGACAACATCCACCTGTGGATGGCGGACACCCAAAGCGCACAATCCCACCAGGATTGGCTGGCCACCCTGCAACGCATCGAAGACCTGAAACCGCGCACGGTGATTCCGGGGCACTTCCTGGGTAACCCGTCGCTGAAGTCGGTGGCCTTCACCGCCGACTACATCAAGGCCTTCGACGCCGAGACTGCCAAGGCCAAGGATTCCGCCGCGCTGATCGCGGCGATGAAAAAGCGTTACCCGACCCTCGCCGACGAAAGCTCGCTGGACCTGAGCGCCAAGGTCGCCAAGGGCGAAATGAAGTGGTGAAGCGTTTCAAACCTTAACCGTACTGGAGAACGTCATGAGCAAGATCGCAATCATTGGAGCCACCGGCCGCGCCGGTAGCCAACTGCTGGAAGAAGCACTGCGTCGTGGGCACAGCGTCATCGCCCTGGCGCGCAACATCGACAAGCTGGCCGTGCGCCCAGGCGTCACGGTCAAACAAGTCGATGCACTGGATGCCGAAGCCTTGCAACAGGCCATCACGGGCAGCGACGTGGTCATCAGCGCGGCTCACTTCGCCACCCTGCCCGCCAGCGCCGTGATCGGGCCGGTGAAGAAAGCCGGGGTAAAACGCTTGCTGGTGGTGGGCGGTGCGGGTTCGCTGCTGTTGCCGGGTGGCGGTCGAGTGATCGACAGCGAGGGCTTCCCTGCCGAATACAAAGCCGAAGCCAGTGCCGGTGCGGCGTTCCTCGACGTGCTGCGCCAGGAAAAAGAGCTGGATTGGACGTTCCTGTCGCCGTCGGCCTTGTTCGATGGCACCGAACGCACCGGTAAATTCCGCCTGGGCCAGGACGACTTGCTGGTGAGCAGTGAGGGTACAAGCTCAATCAGCTTTGCCGACTACGCCATCGCGATGATTGACGAAGTGGAAACACCGAAGCACTCGCGCCAGCGCTTTACCGTCGGTTACTGAGACAACTCGGTCAAGGAATGTGGGAGGGGGCAAGCCCCCTCCCACATTGCCCTTCAGTGTTCTGGAAATTGTGCCTGGCTCACCAACCAATCCATCAGCGCTTCGAGCCCGGCCGACGGCACCGTTCCCGGTGGATACACCAGGTAATACCCCTTCCCCGTCGGCACCCGCAGTTCAAACGGCATCACCAACCGCCCCGCCTTGAGATCCTCGCCCATCAACGCACTGTCGCCCATCGCAACCCCGGAGCCCTGCGAGGCAACATTCATCGCCAAATCCAACGTCTCGAAATGATGCCCCTGGCTCAAATTGCTCAACCGCGTGTCCGCCGCCTTGAGCCACCTCGCCCAATCGCGCTCATCCCTCGTGGGGTGCAGCAACACCTGTTGCTGTAAATCCGCCGGGGTGTGCAAACCGGCGAGCAGCGCCGGTGCGCAGACCGGGGTGAGTTGCTCATCGAACAAATGCCGCGCTTCGGCCGATTGCTCGGCGATGGGCGCGTAGATCACCGCCGCATCGAATCGCTCCCGGCGAAAATCCACGGTGTAAGCCACGGTGGTGGTGAGTTCCACCGGCACATCCGGGCGCTCCCGTTGCCATTGCATCAAGCGCGGCAACAGCCAGCGCATCACGCAGGTGGACGCCTTGAGTTGCAGGGTCGCGCGGCGGCTGCCGATCTGCTCCACCGCATCCCCCAGCAGGCCAAACACCTGTTGCGCACGCAGCGACCATTCGCGACCTTCGTCGGTCAGGCTCAGGCCGCGTGCCTGGCGCAGGAACAGCGCATAACCCAGGTGGCTTTCCAGCCCGGCGACCTGTCGGCTCACCGCGCCCTGGGTAATGTGCAGTTGCTCGGCAGCACGGGTGAAATTGCAGCACTGTGCAGTGACCCAGAAGGTATGCAACGCGGGCAGCGGCGGGAGGCGTTTCATAAGGGCTGAGCCATGACGTGGGGACATGGCTAGTATGACTTTTTATCGATTGTTACCGCTACGGGCCAACCGTTCCAATACCGCCTCGAATCCCCGACAAGAGCGACATCAATGGCGACCTGCGGCGAAGTATTGGTCCACCTCCTGGAACGCTACGGCGTGGAACAGGTGTTTGGTATCCCCGGCGTACATACCGTGGAGCTGTACCGCGGCCTGGCCCGCTCCAGCATCCGCCACGTGACCCCGCGTCATGAGCAAGGTGCCGGCTTTATGGCCGACGGTTATGCGCGCACCCGCGGCAAGCCGGGGGTGTGTTTCATCATCACCGGCCCCGGCATGACCAATATCACCACGGCCATGGGCCAGGCCTATGCCGACTCGATCCCGATGCTGGTGATTTCCAGCGTGCAATCGCGCAGCCAATTGGGCGGCGGGCGCGGCAAACTGCATGAACTGCCGAACCAGGGCGCGATGATGGCCGGCGTGGCGGCGTTCTCCCATACCCTGATGTCGGCGGCAGAATTGCCCGCGGTACTGGCGCGCGCGTTTGCACTGTTCCAGGCCGCTCGGCCGCGCCCGGTGCATATCGAAATTCCGTTGGATGTGTTGGTGGAAAACGCCGATGCGCTGCTGGGCACCGCGCCAATCAGCATCGCGCGTGCCGGTGCGGCGCCGGCGGCGATCCGGCAGATGAGCCAGTTGCTCGCCGCCGCCCAACGCCCGTTGATCCTGGCCGGTGGTGGCGCCATCGATGCCGCCCCGGCATTGACCCGCCTGGCCGAAACCCTCGGCGCACCGGTCGCCCTGACGATCAACGCCAAGGGCATGCTGCCCGGCGCGCACCCGTTGTTGATCGGTTCCACGCAAAGCCTGGTGGCCACCCGCGCCCTGGTTGCCGAAGCCGATGTGGTGCTGGCCATCGGCACGGAGCTGGCGGAGACCGACTATGACGTCACCTTCGCCGGCGGCTTCGAGATCCCTGGCGCATTGCTGCGCATCGATATCGACCCCGACCAGACCGTGCGCAACTACCCGCCCCAGGTGGCCCTGGTGGCCGACGCACACATCGCCGCCGACGCCTTGCTGGCCGAACTCAACCGCCAACCCCTGCCGCCTCGCCGCAACGACTGGGGCGCTCAACGCGTGACGCGGCTGTGGGCCGACCTGACGCCGACCTGGGACGCCGCCACCCGCGCGCAAAGCGTGTTTCTCAACACGGTCCTGCAAGCGCTGCCCGGCGCGGTGATCGTGGGTGACTCCACCCAACCGGTGTACAGCGGCAACCTGACCCTGAACCCCGACCACCCACGCCGCTGGTTCAATTCGTCCACCGGCTACGGCACCTTGGGCTACGCCCTCCCCGCCGCCATCGGCGCCTGGCTCGGGCGTGGCGATGGGCAGCCGGTGGTGTGCCTGATCGGCGACGGCGGGCTGCAATTCAGCCTGCCGGAACTGGCCAGCGCGGTGGAAGCGCGCACGCCGATTATCGTGCTGCTGTGGAATAACCAGGGCTATGAAGAAATCAAGAAATACATGCTCAACCGTGCCATCGAACCGGTCGGCGTAGACATCTACACCCCGGACTTCGTCGCCGTGGCCAAGGGGCTGGGCTGTGCCGCCGAACGCATCCAAGGCTCCGCTTCGCTGCGCATGGCCTTGCGCGCCGCGGCTGATCGCGAGGGGCCGACACTGATTGAAATCGACCAAGGGCTGTGGATGAACGAGGTGGCGGTATGAGTGCAGTATTGAACGGTGTGTATATCGATGGCGCGTGGCGCGCGGGCCATGAGGTGCTGGAGGTGATCAACCCGGCCACCGAGGCCTGCCTGGCGCAGGTCAGCGTGGGTGACGCGCGCGCCGTGACCCAGGCGGTCGACGCCGCCAGCGCGGCATTTATCGACTGGGCAAAAACCACCGGGCGCGAGCGCGGCGCGCTGTTGCGCAAAGTCGCCCAGGGTGTCAGCGAGCAACGTGAACCCCTGATGCAGTTGCAGTCGAGCAACAACGGCAAGCCCCTGTTTGAAGCGGGGATCGATGTGGACGACGTGATCGCCACCTTCGAGTACTACGCCACTGTCGCCGAAGGGATGGATGCCGCGCAGGACTGTCCGGTGGCGTTGCCCAGCGATGCCTTCAGCGCCCGCCTGCGCCGCGAACCGTGCGGCGTGGTGGGGCTGATCGTGCCGTGGAATTTCCCGATGGTCACCACCGCCTGGAAACTCGCCCCAGCCCTCGCCGCCGGCTGCTGCGTGGTGCTCAAGCCGTCGGAAGTCACCCCCTTGGCGGAGTTGCAACTGGCGCGCATCATTGCCGCCGCCGGCTTCCCTGCGGGTGTGTTCAACCTGGTCTGCGGCACCGGTTTGGCCGTGGGCGCGCCGCTGGCAGCAGACCGTCGCGTGGCCAAGATTTCCTTCACCGGCAGCAACGCCGTGGGCGTGCAGGTGATGCAACGCGCCGCCGAAACCATCAAGGGTGTGAGCCTGGAGTTGGGCGGTAAATCCTCATTGCTGGTGCTGGCGGATGCCGACCTCGACCTGGCGGTGGAACTGGCCTGTGGCGGTGGTTTTTTCAACGCAGGGCAGATGTGTTCGGCCACCAGTCGCGTGCTGGTGGCGGACAGCCTGGCGGATGAATTCCTGCAACGTTTGCAGGCTCGGGCTGACAGCATTCGCGTGGCCGACCCGTTTGCCGAGGACGTGGAAATGGGCGCGCTGATCAACCGTGCGCAGTATCAGCGGGTGCTGGGGCATATCCAGCGCGGCGTTGAGGCTGGCGCGCGCTTGTTGTGTGGCGGTGAACGCCCGGCGAATCTGGCGAAGGGCTACTTCATTCGCCCGACGGTGTTTACCGACGTGCCATTGAACAGTGCGTTGTGGAACGAAGAAATCTTCGGCCCGGTGCTGTGTGTACGACCTTTTGCCACTGAGCAAGAGGCCGTTGCCCTGGCCAACGACAGCGAGTTCGGCCTGGTGGCCAGCGTGGTCAGCCGTAGCGTCGAGACCACCGAGCGCGTGGCGAATGCCTTGCAGGCCGGGATGGTGTGGATCAACGCCCCGCAGGTGATCTTCCCGCAAACCGCGTGGGGTGGTTACAAGCAGAGCAGTATCGGCCGTGAGCTGGGCCCGTGGGGGCTGGCGACGTTTCAGGAGATCAAGCATGTGATTCGGTCTCACTGACGGCGCAGAGCAAACGGCAGCCCCTGTGGCAAGCGAGCTTATTGTGGCGAGCGGGCTTGCCCCGCGTTGGGCTGCGCAGCAGCCCCAAAACCAGCCGCCCCTGCAACGTCTGATACACCGCATTCTGCTGTATTGGGGCTGCTGCGCAGCCCAACGCGGGGCAAGCCCGCTCGCCACAGGGGTTGCAGCGCTATGTCAAACAGGTGGTGGGCCTCTCACATTTTGATTGGCGGTGTGTCCGTTAACTGCAATTTTTAGATAGCCCCAGCGACTTTCTCATTTGCCCCCCTCCCCCATGCGTGGCCTGATTCGCCCTTGTTCCCACAAGGCAGGCCCATGGAAAACGTTCAGGCAAAACCCACCACCGCCGTTTGGCTGATGATCAGCGTGGTACTCGTCGCCCTTAACCTGCGCCCATCGATGGCCGCCGTGGGGCCGTTGTTGTCGTCGATTCGCGGCGAGGTGCCGTTGAGCTTCAGCAGTGCGGCGTTGCTGACCATGTTGCCGGTCATGGCCATGGGCCTGGCGATGTTTTTCGGCATGGGCCTGGCCAAGCGTTTTGGCGAGCATCGCAGCATTGTGCTGTCGCTGCTGGTGATTGGGTTGGCGACGGTGTCGCGGCTGTTCCTGGATTCGGCGCTCGAACTGATCGTCAGCGCCATCGCTGCCGGCGTGGGTATCGCGATGATCCAGGCGTTGATGCCGGCGCTGATCAAGTCGCGGTTCAGTGACAACGTTTCGCTGTTCATGGGCCTGTACGTCACCGCCATCATGGGCGGCGCGGCGCTGGCGGCGTCGTTCTCGCCGTTCGTGCAGGTACACACCGGCAGCTGGCGTATCGGCCTGGCCATCTGGGCGCTGCTCGCGCTGGTGGCCGTGGTGTTCTGGTGTGGGCAGCGCTCGGGCCTGGCGCCGTTGCCCCAGGCCAGCGGCGGCCCGCAGGAATCATTTTTCGGCAATGGTCGCGCCTGGTTGCTGGCGGTCTTTTTTGGCCTGGGCACCGCGTCCTACACCTGCGTGCTGGCGTGGTTGGCGCCGTACTACGTGGAGCAAGGCTGGAGCGAACAGCACGCCGGGTTGCTGCTGGGGTTCCTGACCGCCATGGAGGTGGTGTCCGGCCTGGTCACCCCGGCCATCGCCAACCGCCGCCAGGACAAACGCGGGGTGGTGGCCGTGTTGCTGGTGCTGATCATCCTCGGTTTCTGCGGCTTGATCATCAGCCCGCAACACCTCAGCCTGCTGTGGCCGTGCCTGCTGGGCCTAGGCATTGGCGGGCTGTTCCCGATGAGCCTGATCCTGTCGTTGGACCACCTCGACAACCCCCGCCGCGCCGGCGGCCTCACCGCGTTTGTGCAAGGCATTGGCTACCTGATCGCCGGCCTGTCCCCCCTGATCGCCGGGATGATCCGCGATCAACTGGGCAGCTTCGAATGGGCCTGGTGGTCGCTGACGGCAGTGATCGTGGTGATGCTGCTGATCGTCACGCGCTTCAACCCCAAGCAGTACGCACAACATATTCGCTGAGGTCGTGTTGCAAACAGTATTTGTCCCACACGAAACATAGAAACGACCTACAGAGCTTTCTATTGGTACGTCCGTTCCGTTAAGCTTTTGCCCTCGTCGCGCGCTGCCACAGTGCCAAGGCTTACCGGATGGAATGGATGCTAAACAGTAACTTGCTCAGAAAGCTTGATATGCAGGACTTGATGGTGTTTATCGCCGTCTACGACCAGAGCAGCGTTACCGAGGTGTCAGAAACGCTGTTCGTCAGCCAGTCCACCGTGAGCTACAGCTTGAAAAAGCTGCGCACCAGCTTCGAAGACGAGCTGTTTATCAACACGCGGGCGGGCATGCGTCCGACGTACAAGGCCACCACCATGTACGGCCATGTGCAGAAGATCCTCGAGAGCATCAACCTGTGCCACGCCGGTGGCCAGGCCTTCGACCCGACGCAGAAGGCGGTGACCTTCAATGTCTGTGCCCCGGAATATTTCGAACAACTGATCCTGCCGCGCCTGTTGAAAAACTTCGACCAGGCCGACCTGCCGGTGATCGTCAATGTGCAGAAGCTGGAAGCCGATATCCCCGCCGATGACCTGCGCGAAGGCCGCCTCGACCTGGTGATCTGCTTCGGCCCGCACTTTCATCGCGCCCACAAGGACTTCAAGACCCAGATGCTGCTGGAGGACGACCTGGTGTGCGTTTTCGACAAATGCGCGGCGCCCCGGGAGTCCACGTTCAGCCTGCAATCCTTCGTCGAACGACGCCATGTGTTCCCCACGCCGTGGACCTCCGACACCAACATGATCGACGGCTGGCTGGCGCGCCAGGCCCACAAGCGCCAGGTGATCGCCCGGGCCAACAGCTACAGCGCCGCCTTGAAGATGATCACCGGCACCGACTTTATCGTCACCCTGCCGCGCCGCGTGCAGAAGCTGCTGGCACAGCCGGAGGTGTTCGGCCATTGCGAGGCGCCCAACGGGTTGCCGGGGTTCACCCTGGATATGCAATGGAATGAAAGCAGTGGGCAGGACAGCGCCAATACCTGGTTCAGGGAACAGGTGGTGAAGGTGTGCGCGGACCAGGGATTACTCTAACCCCCTGTGGGGGGGTTAGCCGATAGCGACTTTGCTGTAGGAATCGCGATCCATGTCGACCAGCTGCACGCTGAGCTGAACCTGTATATCCGCCGGCCAGTCGCCCAGATCCTGCAATGCGGTCAGCAGGCTTTGCGACAATTGCTGCTTGACCTGCGGCGACCGCCCGCTGAGCAGCGACAGCTTCACCGCGACGAAACCGCGTGGGCTGAGGGAGGTACCCACCTGAAAACTCTCGACCTTCACGGCGCGGCTTTTGATATCGAACTCGGAACCGAACTGCCCGGACGCCATCAGCACATTGTTGAGCCGCAACAGGGTCTTCTCGACGGCCAGGTTGGTCAGGTTGGCGGTGTATTCCAGGTTCAGGTGTGGCATGGATGACTCCGAGTCATTCGTAGGAAGGTTCGTAGATATACCACGGATAAAAGCCTCAGGCCTTCTTCCCCAGGCCGCGATCACTCATGAACGCCTCCAGCCGCGAACGCACCCAACGCTCGGCCGGGTCGGTGTCCACATGGCTGAGCCAGACCATGGACAAGTCCAGGGTCGGCGTCTCGAACGGGAACGGCTCACAGAACAGGTTGCCGGACACGGCCATGGCTTCGGCGGTGTAGTCCGGCAGGCTGGCGATCAGGTCAGTACCGGCCAGCAGTGCAGGCAGCGCGCTGTATTGCGGCACCGACAGCACCACATGGCGCTTGCGGCCGATTTCCGCCAGCCACTCATCGGCGAACCCCGACACGTTGGCGGTGTGGGACACCAGCACATGGGGCCGCGCGCAATATTCATCGAGGGTCAGCGGCCTGTCAGAAGCGTCGGCACGCAGCAGGCGTGGGCGGATATGGCGCAGCAGCTTGCGCTTGGCGTTGGCCGGCAGGCCACGGGTCTGGGTGATGCCGACGGTGATATCGCCGGAGGCCAGCAGGTCGGGGATACGCCAGTAGTCCACGTGCTGCACCACGAACACCACCATCGGCGCTTCCTGGCGCAAGGCACGCAGCAACGGCGGCAACAGGCCGAACTCCACATCATCGGACAGGCCGATGCGAAAGGTCATGGTGCTGATGGACGGGTCGAAATCATGGGTCAGGCTCAGGGCCGAAGACAGTGAATCCAGGGCCGGTGACAGATGCTGGATGATCTCCTCGGCGCGGGCCGTGGGCTCCATGCGGTGGCCGACACGAATGAACAGGGGGTCGTTGAACAAGGTCCGCAGACGGTTAAGCGCCGAACTGATGGTCGGCTGGCCGAGAAACAGCTTCTCCGCCACCCTCGTCACATTGCGCTCGAGCATCAGTGCTTCGAAGACCACCATCAGGTTGATGTCGGCCTTGCGTAATTCATTGCGATTCATCGGCGCCTGCCCTTTCCCCACGACAAGCCGCAGTTTAGAAAGCTCGAGGAGCTGCGTCTATGCGCGCACTGTTCATCCTGGGGCTTTGGGACTATAAATCAGCAGTCCAGGGTCACAGGAATACTGTCGTGCTGTTCATTTTCGCCTTAAGCGTCCTGGTCAGCGGGGTTTTGCTGTGGGCCATCAAGTTCATCGCCCACCCCACTGCCAGGACATTGCTGCGCGTGTTCGTCGGTTTATGCCTGGCAGCCGTGGTGGCTTACCTGGTACTCGCTTCGGGGTTTCCGACCTCATTGCTCGTCTGATACACCTCCTGGCCCTGACGCAAACGCAGCGCAGCCAGCGCGGCGACCACCAGCACCACGGCGATCACCTTCAAACCGTTCATCGCGTTGCCGGTACTCATCTCGATCGCCCCCATCACCGAAGGCCCGACAAACCCGCCCAACAGGCCACAGGCGTTGACGAACCCGAGGCCACCAGCCAGCGCCACGCCCTTGAGCCGCGACGCCGGGTAGAGAAACACGATCGACTGCACCACGAAAAACATCACCGCCGACAGGCAGAAGCCCAACAGGCTGAAGACCGGCCCCGACACCGACGCAATGCCCAGGCCCAGCGCCATGGTCAGCAACCCCGTGACCAACAGTCGACGACAACGCCCCGGCGTGGTGGCAAACCGCGGGATCAGTACCGCGCCGAGTGCCGCCGCGATCCACGGCAACGAGGTCAGCAGGCCGACGCTCATGGTGCTCAGTTCACCGTATTTACTGATGATGCTCGGCAGGAAAAAGATCACGGTGTAGACGGTGATCTGATGGCAAAAATACACAAAGATCGCCAGCAGGATTTGTGGGGTCAGCCAGTTTTTCAACGAGTGCCCGCCTTCGCCGGCGCCCTCTTCCGTTTCTTGGGCAATACGCTGTTCGATCCCGCGCGCCTCGTCCGCCGTCAACCACGGGGCCTTGCTCGGACGGTCCGGCAACTTGCGCCATACCACCCAGGCAAATGCCACCGCCGGTAAGCCTTCGAGCAGGAACATCCACTGCCAGCCGTGCCAGCCGAGCAGGCCGTCCATGCGCATCAACGCCGCGCCCACCGGGCCGCCGATGATGTTGGCAAAGCACACGCCGAGCAGGAAATAGCCAGTGGCCCGCGCCCGCTGTTCACGGTTGAACCAGTACGTCAGATAGAGCATGACGCCGGGAAACAAACCGGCTTCGGCGATGCCCAGCAGCAGGCGCAACACGTAGAACGAGGTCTCGCCCTGCACAAACGCCATGGCCGCCGAGATCAGGCCCCAGGTCACCATGATGCGGGCGATCCAGAACCGCGCGCCGACCTTGTGCATGATCAGGTTGCTGGGGATTTCCGACAGGGCATACGTGAGGAAAAACAGCCCCGCCCCCAGCCCGTAGGCCGCGGCGGAAATGCCCAGGTCGACGTCCAGGTGGTGCTTGGCCAGGGCGATGTTGGTGCGGTCGAGGAAACTCAGGATGTAGGCGATGATCAGCAAGGGCATCAGCTTGGCGAACATCAGCTTGTTCAGCGCCTGCGGTTCGCGGGCCGGGGTGGCGGTAGTCATCGGGCAGTTCCTCCTGGCGCCCCGCCAGCCTGGCTG
Source organism: Pseudomonas gorinensis (assembly GCF_042015035.1). Lineage (NCBI taxonomy): Bacteria > Pseudomonadati > Pseudomonadota > Gammaproteobacteria > Pseudomonadales > Pseudomonadaceae > Pseudomonas > Pseudomonas gorinensis. The sequence continues at coordinate 2,009,884 of NZ_CP167125.1, read as the reverse complement.
GGGGGCGCATCAATGTTGTTCTAGGGTTGAAGTTGCACGGCCATGGCCCGCGGGCGATGGGAAAACAGTTGCAGCACAGCACCGCCCAGGGCGCAGCCGGCCATCACGAAGAAACACACGGTGTAGCCATGCAAGGTGGTCCAGCCGCCGCCCATGGCGATCAGGCTGCCCATCAGCACCGGCGCCAGGCCACCGCCGATAAACATCGCCGTGGTGATGATGCCGTTGGCGGTGGAGGTTGCCGACGACTCGGCCGAGTCACAGGCCACTGCGTAGTAGATCGGCCACACCGCGTTGGCCACCAGGCCGAACAGCAGTTGCACGACGATGATCAGGGTCAGGGTGTTGGCGAAGTAAAACGCGCCGACACTCGCCGCCATCCACAGCCCGCAGATGATCAGGGTGGTACGGCGGCCGATGATGTCCGACAGCGACGGCCACACCAGTTGCCCGAGAATGCCGGTGAGCGTGAACACCACGCTCATCCCCGCCGACTCCGCCAGCGACAGCCCGGCGATGTTGTAGAGGTAGGCCGGCAGCACGATGTTGACGCCCATGTACACCACCTGCGTGAGCATCGTGTTACCCGCCGTCAGGGCGATGTTGCGATTGCGCAAGGTGGCGACAAAGGTGCGCCAGGCATCACCCTTGATCTGGCTGGCCGGGGTGTTGTCCGGTGGGGTCATGCCTTTGGCGGCGATGTCGACGTACAGCGCGGTGATGCGCTCGGCAGTGGAATATCGCGCCCAAAAGATCATCAGCGGCAGCGCGACCACGAAAGCGAAGAAGAACACGTAGCGCCAGTTGTCCTCGCCAAACACCGTGATGACAAAGCTGGCGACGATGCCACTGAGCATCGCGCCGATCGGGTAACCGGTGTGGTGCGCGCCCAGGGCAAACCCGCGCCGCTCCACCGGCCACCATTCGGCGGTGTTGCTCACGCCGACCGGCTCGCCCCAGCCGGCGCCAAGGTTGACGCCGACACGCAGGGCGATAAACGTCGCGAGGTTGCCGCTCAAGGCTTTGAAGCCCGACAGAAACGAAATCGCCGTGTAGCCGAGCACCAACGGCACCTGGAACCGCGCACGTTTCCACCCCCCGCCGTAGCGGTCGCTCCACATCGAACCGGGGATATCCAGCAAGGCCAGCGCGAGCATGACCACCGTGGCCACGGTGCCCCACTGATCAGCCGACAAATCGAAATGCTTGGAGATGGTCGGCCCCAGCCGCAACACGATCTCACGGTCGTAGGCGTTGAGGATCCAGATCATCCAGCAGACCAGCAGCGACACCCAGGAATGCCGGTGAATGCTGCGCAGCGACGCTTTTTTTAAAGTTGCCATGGGCCTCTCCTGGCGCGCGAGGGCGCGCACTGACACAAGGTTGCGGAAGGAAGGTGCCTGGTTGAAAAAACGCGCTAGCTGGCGAACCTTCGCTCGGCTATTCCTTGCACGCCCAGCCCGCTGATCGCGAACAACGCACCGCGCTGCTGACCGTCGGCCGGAAAACGCGGCAGCGGCGGCCTGGCCATGGAGGTCACGAACAGGGTGTCCAGGTTTGGCCCGCCGAAGGTCAGGCTGGTGACCTTTTTCACCGGCATCGGGATCACCCGATCGACCTGCCCATCAGGGGTGTAGCGCACCAGTTGCCCGGCATAGACCAGCGCCTGCCACAGGCAGCCTTCGGCATCCACGGTGCAGCCGTCGGCCGCGCCGCCAGCGGCGGTATCGACCTTGGCGAAGGTGCGTCGGTTGCTCACGGCGCCGCTGGCGAGGTCGTAGTCATACGCCCAGATCTCGCCGGACCAGGTGTCGCAGAAATAGAAGGTTTCGCCGGACGGGCTCCAGCACGGACCATTGGACACGATGATGCCTTCGTCCAGGGTGTGCAGGCTCAGGTCGGGGTCGAGGCGATAGAGCTTGGCGCTGGGGCTGTCTTCCAGGGTGTCCATGGAGCCGAAGACAAAGCGGCCCTGGCGGTCGACCTTGCCGTCGTTGAGGCGGTTGTTCGGCAGGTGCGATTCCGGGTCCTGGATCAGGGCCAGTTCGCCACTGGCCAGGTCCAGGCTGTGCACGCCGTTTTGCAGGGCAACGATGGCCGCCTCGCCGGTATGGCGCAGGGCCATGGAGCCGATCTTCTGGCCCACGTCCCAGGCCCGCAGTTCGCGGCCGTCTTCGGTGCAGCGCAGGATGCGGCCGTCGGCGCTGTCGATCCAGTACAGCCGTTGTTGTTCGACGTCCCACACCGGGCCTTCGCCCAGGGTGGTCTTGACGTCCACAAGCACTTCGATACGCATGGTGTGATCCCCTTATTGTTATTGTGCGGGATGCAGGCCACGCCCAGATGGGTAACCCCTTGTAGGAGCGAGCTTGCTCGCGAAAAACGTCAACGATAACGCGTGCTGCCTGGTGTAACGCGGTGTCTTGGCGTTTTTCGCGAGCAAGCTCGCTACTACAGTGGATCGGTGAATATCACCGGGGCGCGACCTCAGTTGTGGGTTAGAAGTTGACCTGGTCACGCCCCTTGAGCCCGAGGATTTCCCGCGCTTCATCCGGCGTGGCGACGCGATGGCCGAGGGCTTCGATCACCGTGCGAATGCGCCGCACCTGGTCGGCATTCGACGCCGCCAACTTGCCTGGGCCGTCCCACAACGAATCCTCCAGGCCGACACGGGCGTTACTGCCCATGGACAGGCCCATGGTCGCCAGCGGAATTTGCCCACGCCCGGCACCGAGGATCGACCACACGTAGTCATCGCCAAACAGGCGGTCGGCGGTGCGCCGCATGTGCGCCAGGTCTTCGGGGTGACCACCGATGCCGCCCCGCAGGCCGAACACCGACTGGATAAACAACGGCGGCTTGAGCAGGCCCCGCTCCAGGAAGTGCGCGGCGGTGTAGAGGTGGCCGATGTCGTAGCACTCGATCTCGAAACGGGTGCGGTTCTCGGCGCACGAATTGAGGATATGGGCGATGTCGCGGAAGGTATTGCGAAAGATCCGGTCGTCACTTTCTTCGAGGTACGGGCGTTCCCAGTCGTGCTTGAACTCGGTAAAGCGGTTGAGCATTTCGTACAGGCCGAAGTTCATCGAGCCCATGTTCAGCGAGGCCAGTTCCGGCTTGAACTGCATCACCGGTTGCAGGCGTTCTTCCACGCCCATGGTGGGCGCGCCACCCGTGGTGATGTTGATCACCACGTCGCTGGCGGCCTTGATGTGCGGCAGGAATTCAGCGAACAGCGCCGGGTCCTGGCTGGGGCGACCGTCAAGCGGGTCGCGGGCATGCAGGTGGACAATGGCCGCACCCGCTTGGGCGGCACCGATGGCGGCGGCGGCGATTTCCTGGGCTGTGATCGGCAAATGCGGCGACATCGACGGCGTATGAATGGCGCCGGTGACGGCGCAGGTAATGATCACAGGGCGATTTTTGGGCATGACGATTCTCCGACTTTTATTCTTATGAAAAAAAATCCCGGTGCAGCGGTGGGTTCTTCCTTGGCGAAGCGCGTGCGGCTTACAGGTACTCGACGTTACCGTCGACGCTGATCGCCTGGCCGGTCACGTTGCGGGCGGCGGGCGAACAGAGAAACAAGGCCATGGCCGCGACGTCTTCGGCGGTGACCATGCGCTTGAGGGAAATCTTGTTGAGGTACTCCTGGCGCATCTCGGCTTCCGGCACGCCGACCTGTTCGGCACGGGCGCGAATCACACTGTCCATGCGCGGGCCTTCGACGATGCCAGGCAGCAAGGCGTTGACGCGGATATCACTCTCGCCCAACTCCGAGGCCAGGGATTTCATCAGGCCGACAATCGCCCATTTGGTCGCCGCATACGGCGTGCGCCACGCGTAGCCCAGGCGCCCCGCCACCGAGGCGATATGCAACAGGTGGCCGTGGGAGGATTCCTTGAGCATCGGCACCGCGTGGTGGGCAAACCGATATTGCGCAGTCAGGTTGATGTTGATGGTGGCTTGCCATTCGGCGTCGCTGATCGCATCGATCCCGCCGGTGGGCCCGGCGATCCCGGCATTGTTGATCAGCACATCCAGGCCGCCGAATTGCTCGCGCTGCACCGTGAACACGGCTTCGATCTGCGCGGCCTCGCTGACGTCGGCACGCGTGGCGACGGTGCCTGGGTATTTATCGCGAAAGGCCGCCAGGGCCGGTTCGCTGACATCACACACATGCACCTGGGCGCCGGCTTCGAGGTACGCCGCCGCCACGACTTCACCGATGCCGGCAGCCCCGCCGGAAATCAACACACGTAACCCAGGATAGGGCTGCAACCGTTGTAGGACACTCATGCCCGTTTACCTCCTGAAGCAGACGACCGCGAACGGTCGTTCTTGACGAGCAGGCGCGCCAGGGAGTCGGCGGCCTGCATGATGTCATCGGTCACCGCCGCGCGGGCACCGGCGCCATCGCGGGCAGCCAGGGCCTCAACGATGCGCGTATGCGCCTCCATCGAGCGTTGCAGGTGAGCTTTATCGGGGGCGACCAGGGCAAAGCAGGGGCCCATGTGCAGCCAGAAGTTTTCCACGGCGGCCATGGTCAATTCGGCCTGGGCCACAGCGTAGATGCGCCGGTGGAACGCGAAGTTGGTCCACAGGTAGCGCGACACGTCGACTTCATCGGCGGCGTGCTGCATCTGCTCGCACAGGTCGGTGATTTCGTCGAGGTCAACCTTTTGCAGGAGCAACACGGCCTTTTCCGCCAGCAGCCCTTCGAGGGCGACCCGCGCATCGCGAATTTCGCGCAGGCGTTCGACCGTCATCATGCGTACGCGCAGACGGGAGGTTTCCGTGACTTCAAAGGCGTTTTCGGCACTGAGGCGTTGCAGCGCTTCGCGCACTGGCATGGGGCTGGAGCCAAGCGCTTCGGCCAGGCCACGGATGGTGAGTTTCTGGCCAGGCTGGAAACGGCCACTCATCAAGGCTTCGCGGATCTGGCGATAGACCTGGTCTTGCAAGGTATCGCGGGACACCTGGCGCAGGGTGGGCAGGAGAAGCGGACCATCTGTCATGAGGCAAACCTGTGTTGTCGTTCTTATGGCGACAATATGTGATCACAAATCAAATATGTCAAATAATTTCCCAAACCCACGACAGCACACTTGTCACAGAGTTGGCCCCTGTTGATCATGAATACCCTCTGGAATGGACGCTGACCCCCTGATGAAAATCCACTGCGTTGTGCTCCCGCTGCTGTTGGCCGGATGCACGGCCATGGCGCCCTATAAGGCACCGCTCGACGGCCCCCGAGCACAGGTCAAAAGTGAATTGAGCACCCACGACAGCTACAACGAAGGGCTGTCTGTCAGCGTTTCGACGGATCATGAGTGCCTGGAAGGCAGGGTGGGAACGCCGAGTCAGGAAACCGCATTATTTGCCGTGCACGGCACCACTTCGCGCCCCGACGGTTACGTGGACATCGCCGCCAACCAAGCGCTGCACCTGATCGTGTCGGGCCTGGCGAGCGCCGGGCGGCGCTGTGTGATCGAGTTCAACACTGAGTTCGCCGCCCAGGGGCGTTACCTGCTCAAAGGCGGGATTGCGGACAGCGACAGCGGCTGGTGTCGCGTTGAGGTGATTAATGCCGATACCGGTGCTTCGCTGGTTAAATTCGAGACCCCGACCCAGGTAACACCTGCCCCCACGGAGCGCTATTCGTGGAGGCAGTTCATGGCCCATCAAGGTTGCTTTTTGCCCTCGGTCGAAGATTGATCAGGGCTTGAGCGGACGTTCCTGATCCCGCTCGGACAGCTCTGTTCCGTCGTCCGGATGCTTCCAGGTCTGGGGTTTTTCCTCTTCGTGTCGCCGGGGTTGCTCACGCTTCGGCTGCTCTTGACGCTTCTGTTCATTACCCATAGCCACCTCCCATCCGTAAGAATTGGACACACCTGCAAGCATAGAACACGGCAGTCATTTGGGGCGGGCTCGCGGATTGATAATCTGCACGCATCAATACATCCAAATAACTCACTTATCATTTCTAAATGTGTCAGCCACTATCCGCGGTCTTAAGCGAAACAAGCACTTTAAAAGAACGCTGGAGACACAAAACCATGAATAGCCCTTCTCGGCCTGACGCCGCTCGCTCGAAAATTGGTGCGGTTTTCCGCGTGACTTCGGGCAACTTCCTCGAACAGTTCGACTTCTTTCTGTTCGGCTTCTATGCCACCTACATTGCTGCCGCGTTCTTTCCCGCCGCTAATGAGTTTGCGTCATTAATGATGACCTTCGCCGTGTTCGGCGCAGGCTTCCTGATGCGGCCATTGGGCGCGATCATTCTGGGCGCCTACATTGACGACGTCGGTCGCCGCAAAGGGTTGATCGTGACCCTTTCGATCATGGCCAGCGGCACGCTGCTGATCGTGTTGGTGCCCGGTTATCACAGCATTGGCCTGTGGGCCCCGTTGCTGGTACTGGTCGGCCGCCTGCTGCAAGGTTTCTCGGCCGGCGCAGAACTGGGCGGTGTGTCGGTGTACCTGTCCGAAATGGCCACGCCCGGCCGCAAGGGCTTCTACACCAGCTGGCAATCGGGCAGCCAACAGATCTCCATCGTGGTGGCCGCCGCATTGGGTTATGGCCTGAATGTGTGGATGGAACCGGCCGTGGTGGCCGATTGGGGCTGGCGTATCCCGTTCGCCTTCGGTTGCGTGATCATCCCGTTCATCTTCGTGCTACGCCGCAACCTGGAGGAAACCGAAGAGTTCGCCAACCGCAAACATCGCCCCACCATGCGCGAAGTGTTGGCGACCCTGGCGAAGAACTGGACTGTGGTCATCGGCGGCATGCTGATGGTCGCCATGACCACCACGGCGTTCTACCTGATCACCGTGTACGCGCCGACCTTCGGCAAGACCGTGCTGCAACTGAGCACCTCCGATGCACTGCTGGTGACCTTGCTGGTGGCCGTGTCGAACTTTGTCTGGCTGCCCATCGGCGGCACCTTGAGCGACCGCTTTGGCCGCAAGCCGGTACTGGTCGCCATGACCGTGCTGACGGTTCTCACTGCTTACCCGGCGTTGTCCTACGTGGTCAACGCGCCGAGCTTTGCGCATATGTTGGAAGTCCTGCTGTGGTTCTCCTTCCTCTATGGCATGTACAACGGCGCAATGATCCCGGCGCTGACCGAAATCATGCCGGTGGAAGTGCGCGTGGCGGGTTTCTCCCTGGCCTATAGCCTGGCGACCGCACTCTTTGGCGGTTTCACTCCGGCGATTTCCACCTGGTTCATCCACCTCACCGAAGACAAGGCCTCCCCGGCCTACTGGATGATGTTTGCCGCGCTGTGCGCCTTGTGCTCGACCCTGGCGCTGTATCGCCGGGCCAACACCCGTGGGCAAGTGATGCAGGAGGCCGTGTGATGAAGACGCTATTCAAGACCCTGACGACCCTGACCCTCGGCACCCTGGCACTGACGGCCCAGGCCGAAGAACTCAAGGTCATGACCTCGGGTGGCTTCACTGCGGCGTATAAATTGCTGGGCCCGCAATATGCCAAACAGAGCGGCGATACCCTCGACACGATCCTCGGCCCCTCGATGGGCAAGGCGCCGGAAGCGATTCCCAACCGCCTGGCCCGTGGCGAACACGCCGACGTGGTGATTATGGTCGGCTACGCCCTGGATGAGTTGATCAAGCAAGGCAAAGTCGACCCGGCGTCCCGCGTGGAATTGGCGGATTCGCGCATCGGCCTGGTGGTGAAAGAAGGCGCGGCGAAACCGGCGATTGGCACCGACGCCGAGCTCAAGGCCGTGCTGCTCAAGGCCAAGTCCATAGCGTATTCGGACAGCGCCAGCGGTGTGTATGTCGAGAAGGAGCTGTTCAAGAAACTCGGCATGCCCGCCAAGGGCAGCATGATCGAACGCATCCCGGTGGCCGAGAAGGTTGCCAAGGGTGAATACGAGGTGGGCTTGCAACAGGTCGCGGAACTGTTGCCGGTGCCGGGGGTGACTTACGTGGGCAAGATCCCGGAAGACGTGCAGTCGGTGACACGCTTTGCGGCGGGCATTCCGGTTAACGCCGAACACCCGGCCCAGGCCAAGGCACTGTTGCAGTACCTGGCCTCGCCCGAGGCACAACCGCTGGTGCAATCCACCGGCCTGGACTCGGTGTCACGCTGACCGAAACGGCATCTCCCGCACCAACCGCTCCAACTCCAGCGCCGCGGGCGGCAATGTCCGCCCGCGACGCTTGATCAAGCCCACGTTGCGCATCACCGGCGGCTCGACCAGCGGCACACTCACCAGAATCGGGTGTTCGCCCGCCGGCATGGCGATCGACGGCACCATCGCCACCCCCAGCCCCGCCTCCACCAAGCCGATCATCGTGGTCACGTGGTGTGTCTCGCAGACGCTCGGTTTTTTCACCCGCACGCCGTGCAAGGCCTGGTCCAGCAGGGCGCGGTTGCCCGACGTCTTGTCCACCGTGATGTAGTCGTGCTCGTAGGCCTCGGCCCAGGTCACGCTGTCGCGTCCGGCCAACGGGTGGTCCCGACGACACGCCAGTACATAGCGCTCCTGCATCAGCAACTCGAATTCCACTTCATCGGCCAGGCTGCCGCTGAAACTCACGCCAAAATCCGCCTCGCCACTCCCCACTGCGCTGCACACCTCACCGGCACTGGCGTCCAGCACCCGCAGGCGAATCTTCGGGTACAGCTTGTGGAACTCGGAAATCACGTGGGGCATGAAGTAATACGCCGTAGACGGCACGCAGGCGATGGTGACGTCGCCCATGCGCGTGGACGCCACGTTACTGATGCCCATCAGGGCAATGTCGAGGTCGTCGAGCATGCGCTCGACCTGAGGCAGGAATGCACGCCCGACCATGGTCAGGCTGACCCGGCGCGTGGTGCGTTCGAACAGCTTCACATCGAGGGCGGATTCAAGCTTTTCGATACGGCGGCTGAGGGCCGGCTGCGAAATCCGGATGGCCTCGGCGGCGGCGCGAAAACTGCCCTTGTCTACCACGGCGCGGAAGGCTTGGAGGTCGTTGAGGTCGAAATTGATGATCACGGAGGATGGCCAGTGGGAATCGGAATGCCGGCATTATCGTATGGGCGACGACAGGGCGCCATGCGCGCGCGGACGGCCGCCCGAACACTGCGGGTCTTCAGCATGAAACTGCGCAGTATGGCGCGCTTTGAAGGCCTGAAAACCTGTCAGAAATGACAGTACCGTTGGTCTCGCGCCGTGTTGACGACTGGCGGGCGCGGGGCTTTTATTAAGTATGTCGCGTTGCATCGGCGCGCATCAGGACACAAGGGTTTAGAGGGTACGAACAATGAGCAACAGACAGAACGGCACGGTGAAGTGGTTCAATGATGAAAAAGGCTATGGGTTTATCACTCCGGATGATGGGCCCGACCTGTTCGTACACTTCAGGGCGATTGAAGGCACTGGATTCAAGTCATTGAAAGAAGGACAGAAAGTCAGCTTCGAAGCGGTGCAAGGGCAAAAAGGCATGCAGGCCGACAAAGTCCAAGTGGTCGGTTGATAAACCGTTGGATGACCGCTTCACCCCGCCCACCACGGGCCATGTATTGCACTGAAAAAGGAGAACGGCCATGTCCAGAACAACTCCACAGACTGCAATTTTCATCAGCAGCGAAACTGCCGTCCACGATACGCAAGACGTGTTCTTTCGTAGCAGCACCGCCCAGGGCGGTCGAGTGCTGCGCGAGGGGCAAATCGTCAGCTACGAATTGGAACGGGGGCCGGGGGGTGAGTGGCAAGCGGTCAATATAAAGATCGAGGAAGAACCGACGCTGAATTAGCGCCTTCCTGCCCGCCGCCACTCACGGCGCACGTCACTACAGCTGAAAGCGTGCCACCGCCTCGTTGAGGGCGACCGCCAACTGCGCCAATTCACGGCTCGACCCATTGATCTGCCCGGCGCCGGAAGACGACTGGGCAGACAGGTCGCGAATATTAACGATGTTGCGATCGACCTCCTTGGCCACCTGGGCCTGCTCCTCGGCGGCGCTGGCGATCACCAGGTTGCGCTGGTGAATCTGGTCGATGGAGTCGGTGATCTGGCTCAATGCACCACCGGCTCCTTCAGCCAGGGCCAACGTGTCAGTGGCGCGCTGGGTACTCGACTGCATCGATGTCAGTGCCTGGTCGGAACCCGTGCGCATCGCGGTGACCATCTGGTCGATTTCCAGGGTCGATTGCTGGGTACGGTGGGCCAGTGCACGCACTTCGTCCGCCACCACCGCAAAACCACGCCCGGACTCACCGGCCCGCGCCGCTTCGATAGCGGCATTGAGGGCCAGCAGGTTGGTCTGCTCGGCGATGGAGCGAATCACGTCGAGCACCTTGCCGATATCCCGCGATTGCTCGGCGAGGTTCTGTACCAGGGTCGAGGTTTCGCCGATGTTGGTGCTCAGGGCTTCAATGGCGCTGACGGTTTCGCCCACTCGGTGCTGGCCCTCGCGCGCCGTTTCATTGGACAGGCGTGTGGATTCGGAGGTGGACACCGCATTGCGCGCCACCTCATCTGCGGCCGAGGTCATCTCGTTGACCGCCGTGGCGGCCTGCTCGATTTCAGCGGTTTGTTTTTGCAGGCTGCGGCTGCTTTGGTCGGTGATGCCATTGAGGTCGGTGGCGGAAGACGCCAACTGACCGGCCGACTGGCGAATCAGTTGCAAGGTCCCGCGCAGGCTGGCTTGCATGCTCTGGAGTGCCACGAGCAGGCGGGTCACTTCATCGTCGCCGGTCACCGCCACCGTTTGGGTCAGGTCGCCTCGGGCAACGTTTTCTGCGGTCCGCACTGCATGGCTCAGGGGGCCGATGATGCTGCGCGTCAGCAACCACGCCAGCGCCACGGTGCTCAACGCGGCCAGCAGCACAAAACCGAAGACCATCGTGCGCGACCGGCCGTACTGCGCCTCAGCCGCCTGGCCCTGCTGGTTGATCTGCGCGTTGTAGTAGTCGGCCAGGGCGTTGAGTTGGGCTCCGGAGCCATCCACCACGGTTTTCATGTCCACCAGCAGCAACTTGTTGAGCTCGGCGCCCTGCTGCTGGTCGGCCAGGACAAACGACTGGGCCAGCCCCTGCTGGTATTGGCGCAGCGAGACCTGGAACTGCTCATACAACGCGCGCACCTCGGGGGTGTCGATCACCGCGTTGAGGTCGGCCAGCCGCTTGGCCAGGTCCTGGCTACGAGTGTCCATCTGGCTGCGGTATTGCGGGATGCTCGCGGGGTTCGGGTCCAGCGCCATGCGCAAAGAAATCGTACGAATGCGCAGCATGATTTCGCGAATGTCCGCCACCATGCGCATCTTGGGCACCAGCCCGCTTTCCACCTGCACCGCACTGGCACGAATGCTGGCCATGTTCGAGAGCGCGAAAAAACCCAGCAGGGCGACGAGCAAGGCAATCAGGGCAAAACCCAAGCCCGCGCGACGGGCGATGGACAGGCTGCGAAGGGACATGTTTGGCGGCTCTCTTTTTAGGGATATGACATCGTATGAGAGCGTTTCGGCCTGCCGGGGCAGTACTTTAGCCCCACGAAAAAAAGTGTTGCCAACGAGTTCCACGTTGGTTGGCAACCCCTTAACGCCGGCGGGGCATGGAGCCCAGCAGGCGTTTCAGTTTCAGCTCCTGAAAAGTTGCCTGATTACATGCTCCAAGCCTGTGGGCCGTCGAAAAACGCCTGGGCATTACTGTCCAGCGTCTCCAGGTGATACCCCCCTTCCTGCACGATCACACAGGGCAACCCCAGCCCACGGATGCAGGCTCCCAACTGCGCAAACCCCTGGCGCGTCACCGCGACTTTGCTTTGCGGGTCGAGTTCGTAGATATCGAAGCCCAGGGACAACACCAGCACCTGCGCCGAGAAGTCTTTGACTGCCTTGAGTGCCCGCTCCAGTTGTGCAAAAAACACCGCCTCGCTGGCACCGTGCGCCATCGGCAGGTTGAGGTTGAAGCCTTCACCGGCGGCGTTGCCACGCTCTTCGGCGAAGCCGGCGACGCCGGGGTAGAAGTTGGTGGGGTCGCCGTGGATCGACACGTAGAGCACATCGTCGCGGTCGTAGAAAATCTCCTGGATGCCCTGGCCGTGGTGCATGTCGGTGTCGAGGATGGCGACGCGCTGGAAGCCTTCGCGCAACGCCTGTGCCGCGACGGCCGCGTTATTGATGTAGCAGAAGCCGCCTGCCGCATCGAAGCGCGCGTGATGACCTGGCGGGCGACACAGTGCATAGGCTGCGGGCGCCCCGTCGAGGATGGCCCTGGCGGCGGCGACGGCGCTTTGGGCTGACCAATACGCCGAGCGCCAGGTGAGTTCACCCACCGGGCAACTGCCGTCGGCCAGGTAGCGCGCAGCCTGGGCCAGGACGCCGCGCAGGGCGTTGGGCTCGCGCACGAAGATATTGGACATGACTTCGTCGCCCCAGTCCTCGGGGATTTCTTTCCAGAGCGCGTGGGCTTGCTGGAGGAAAGTCAGGTAAGACGCGCCGTGGACGGCCAGCAGGGGCTCAAGTCCATAATCCTGCGGTTGTTGAATGTCGAAGCCAAGGGTTTGCGCGGCCAGCAGCAGGTTGCGGGCACGCTCGGGGACTTCCTGCGGCGTGCGCATCTGGCCGCGGGAATAGTAGCTGCGCGGATGGTGCAGCAGCTGTTCGGGGTGGAAAAACGTACGCATAAGAGGCTCCTGGATGAACACTGCGCCCCTGTTTGAGCGGGACGGCGCCAGTCTTCAGGTATGAGTGGTCATGTGGCCTGGCCGGCGCGAGCCAACACGGCGTTAAGCAATACATCGGTGCCCTGGCGCACGTCTTCGGGCAATACATCTTCGGCTTCGTTGTGGCTGAGGCCGCCGACGCAGGGGATGAAGACCATTGCGGTGGGGCAATAGCGTGCCAGGTGAATCGCGTCGTGACCGGCGCCGCTGACGATCCGCTGCTGGCTGTAGCCCAAGGCGTCCACCGCGGCTTGCACGCAGGCCACGCATTGCGCATCGAACGGTGTCGCCGGGCTGATCCAGTGGGGGCTGATGGTGACGTCCAGCCCACGTTGCGCGGCGATGGCCTGCAACTGTTTGTGCACCTGCTGTTCCATGGCATCAAGGTCGGTGTCGCGGTGATGGCGCAGATCGACGCTAAAATGCAGCAGCCCGGGGATGGTGTTACGGGAGGATTTGGCGATGCTCAATTCACCAACGGTCGTCAGGCCCTCGGGAGCGAAATCCTTGGCCAGGCTTTCCAGCGCCTGGATCATTTGCGCAGCGCCATACAGCGCGTCCTTGCGCAACGGCATCGGCGTCGTGCCGGCGTGCGCCGCCATGCCGGTGACGCGCACGTCGAGCCAGCGAATCGCCTGGCCACCGGTGACCACGCCGATGCTCTTGGCGTTGTCTTCCAGGATTGGGCCTTGCTCGATATGCGCTTCGAAATACGCATCCACCGCACCACCTGACGCGCGCTCACCGTGGTAGCCGATGGCGCGCAAGGCCTCGGCCACACTGATGCCGTCCACGTCGACACTGGCCAGGGCCTTGTCCAACGCCAGGGCGCCAGTGAAGACCGCCGAGCCAAGCATCGCCGGGGTAAACCGGGCGCCCTCCTCGTTGGTCCATACGGCGATTTCCAACGGTTTACGCGTTTGAATGCCGTGGTCGTCAAGGCTGCGGATCACTTCCAGGCCAGCCAGCACACCGTAGACACCATCGAAACGCCCGCCCTCCGGCTGAGTGTCGAGGTGGCTGCCCATCATCACCGGGGCGGCGTCCTCCTCCGTCCCGGCGCGGCGGGCGAACAGGTTGCCGATGGCATCCACGCTCAAGGTCAGCCCCGCCGCAGTGCACCAGTGGCTGAACAGCTCGCGACCGGCCTGGTCCTCTGCGCTCAAGGCCAGGCGGCAACTGCCACCGCGTGCGGTCGCGCCCACTTCAGCCATGGCCATCAGGCTGGCCCACAGGCGCGGGCCATTAATCTTCAACATTACCCATCTCCCCTCAGACACTTGGGGCCATTTCGAGACGGTGGGCGGTGGCGTGGCGGCGCGATAACGCCAATACGCACACCAGCGAGACCGCCGCGATCAGGCTGTAAAACACCGCCATCGGCCACCATTGGCCCTGGTAGGCGTGGGCCAGCCAGGTGCCGATCAATGGCGTCAGACCTCCGGCCAGCGCACCGCACACCTGATAGGCCAGGGAAATCGCGGTATAGCGCACACGGGTTTCAAACAGGCCGCTGACAAAGCCGGCGATGACCGCATAAAACGAGGCCATGCACACCACGGCCAGGGCGATGCCGAGGATGATCAACGGCGCCTGGCCGCTGCTCACCAGCACGAACATCGGGTACGGCGAAGCCATCGCCAGTACCGTCATCGCGCAGAGAAACCGCGTGGCGCCGACCTTCTCCGCCACCCAGGCCGCCAGCGGCTGGACACAGAACTGGATGATGGCAACGAAGAACAAACACTCCAGAATCAACGAGCGCGGTAAGCCCAGTTGCTGAGTGCTGTAGGCAATCATGAACGTGTTGGTGAAATACACGCCGGCGATGCCCAGGGTGTTGGCGCCAATGCACAGCAACAACGGGCGCCACGCAGTTTTCAGCACTTCGATCACCGGGGCCTGGTCGGGCTTGATCGCCCGGGCCTTTTGCGCCAGCGCCTGGTCTTCGAGGAACTCAGGGGATTCGTTTACGCCCAGGCGAATCGCCAGGCCCACGATCAGCAGCAAGGCACTGGCCAGGAACGGCAGGCGCCAGCCCCAACTGAGCAGGTCTTCTTCCGGCAAACGCGTCACCGCGCTGAACGCCAGCAGCGACAGGATCAACCCTGCCGGGCTGCCCAGTTGGGCAAAGGACGCGAAGAAGTTCCGCCGCCCTTTGGGCGCATGCTCACCGGCCATCAGCACCGCACCGCCCCACTCGCCACCGACGGCAATACCTTGCACGATGCGCAGCAGGACCAGCATGACCGGCGCCGCGACGCCGATCTGCGCGTAAGTTGGCAGCAGCCCGATACACACGGTGACCACGCCCATCATGACCAGGGTGATCACCAGGGATTTCTTGCGGCCAATGCGGTCGCCGATATGCCCGAACACGATGCCGCCCAACGGCCGCGCGAAAAAGCCCACGGCAAAAGTGCCGAACGCAGCCATGGTGCTGAACAATTTGTCTTCGGAAGGGAAAAACAGCTGACCGAACACCAACGCCGCGGCGGTGGCATAGATGTAGAAGTCGTACCACTCGATCATGGTGCCGATAAAAGCGGCGGCCGCAGCACGGCGAGGCTGGGGCGAAGCGGAAGGCTTCATGGGGCGGGCTCCTTTGGTTATTTTTTTGGCAGGAGAAAGGTCGAACGCATGCGCTCTGATGGCGCTTGTCAGGGGTGATTTATCGTCGCGGGGCTATGATTAGTCAATTTTCTATTTATTATTCCAATTATAAATTCTGCTTATTATTGAGCCGCGCCATGTCCGAACCCCGTCGCGATATTCACCCCCTGCTCAACGACCGCCTGGACTGGAACCTGCTGCGCACCTTCCGCGTGATCGGCCAGGAACTGAGCATCAGCCGCGCCGCCGCCCGCCTGCATTTGACCCAACCGGCGATCAGCCAGGCCCTCAAGCGCCTGGAAGAACAACTCGACTGCCAACTCATCGCCCGCCGTGGCCCGCGCTTCGTACTGACCGAGGCCGGTGAACAGATCTTCGCCATTGCCGGCGAGATGTACGGCCAGGTCTCGCAGATGAGCAACGCCCTGCAGAAACCTGGCGATGAAGTGATCGGCAAGGTGCGTTTGCTGATGATCAGTCGGATCAACTCGGACCTTTTCGATGAGTTTCTCGCGGACTTTCATCGTGAACATCCACGGGTCGACCTGGAAGTCGAGGTGATGCGCAGCTCCGACATCGTCGCCGCCCTGCTGGAAAAAACCGCCACCCTGGGCCTGAGCCTCAACCGTCGACCACAGCCACGGCTGGAGCAGCATCTGTTCCTGCGCCAGCGCTACGCGTTCTTTTGCGGACAGCACCATGCCCTGTTCGGACGCAGCGGATTGGCGGAGGGGGATTTGCAGTCGGAGAACTTCGTGAGTTTCACCAGTGATCAAATCGGCGGGATGCTATCGCCGCTGACGATCTTTCGTGATCAGCAGGGCTTCAGCGGGCGGATCGTGGCGTCGTCGTCCAGCCTGGAAGAGGTACGCCGCCTGGTGATCGCCGGGTTTGGTTTGGGCTGCCTGCCGGTTCACGTGGTGGCGGAAGATGTGAAGAACGGGCTGCTGTGGCGGCTGCCGCCGGATGAGGGGATTGCCGATGTGGATATCCACTTGCTGTGGCATCGGGAGCAGAAGATGAGTCGAGCGGAAACGGTGTTCATTGAGTCGCTGTTGGGGCGGTTGGCGAGTGCAGCAGACGATGCCGGCTCACCGGGTTCAAGCTATTAACGTCCGTTCGACGCGGCTGGCCATGATCTGCAAATCCTCGAATGTGTTTCTCCCGATCAGCATGAAGCCATGGGACAGGCTGGCCCAATACACCACATTCATGCCTCGGCGCTGCTCGGTAGCGACGGGCTGCGCGCCCTTTTGGCTGGCGGTGATACACAGTGCCAATGGACCATGGCGCGGATCCAGGTAGGTCAATTGGCCGATCACTACGCCTTCATAGTCGAGGATCTGCGCACGCCGGAACTCGGCGCCGGGCAGAGTTACCGCCTCTGGAGATAACGGCAGCCCCAATTGTGCCCCCACGCCATTGAGTTGGGCGATGTGAGAGGCGCGATCAGCGCTGAGGTTTTCCAGGGTCTGCGGTGTGTACAGGGCCATGTATTCGGCAACCGAGGCACGCCAGCCTTGAGCGGATTGCGCGCGAGGCCAACTGATGAACAGGCGGTCGGCAACTGCGCCTGCCACGGCAAAACCGGCGGCTACGGCCAGGAAGCGACGTCGACTCAGCGCTGGGGCTTGTGCCGCTGGCAAGGCGTTGAGCATTGCCTGCATCCGCGCGGTAGGTGCTTGACCCAGCACCGAGTCGAAGGCGGCCTTGAAGGGTAAGTCAGCGCACTGCAAAGCCTCCAGGCGTGCGGCCAGCACCGGGTCCGTGCGGACCTGATCGGCGATGAACGCCCGCTGCTCCACCTCCAGCTCGCCATCCAGATAAGCCACCAACCACTCATCGGACGGTACGTTAGTCTGAGTCATCGCCGTTCTCCGCTGGATTTATCCTGCTGGGCCGTAGAGGGTGTGGTCTGCACCAGTTTCAAGCGGGCGGCGGCCAACCGGCTCATCACAGTCCCGACGGGAATATGCAGCACCTCGGCAATTTCCTTGTAGGAAAGCCCTTCGACGTACGCCAGAAACACTGTTTCCCGCTGTGCTTCAGGCAACCCGTTAACGAGCTTGATCACTTGCGCGGCCAATACCTGATCCTGAGCCTGGCTCTCGCCATCGAAGGACAACGCCTGTTCCCCCTCGACAAACCCCTGCCCCTGGCGTACCCGTTGCGAACGCACCTCGTTGAGCCAGATGGAATGCATGATCGACAGCAGCCAGCGGTCCAGGCGCGTGCCGGCCGCGAACTGCCCGGCACGCTCCAATGCTCGCACACAGGTCGCCTGCACCAAGTCTTCGGCCAGATGCTTTTGCCGCGACAACACCAACCCATATCGCCATAAACGCGGCAACAACAGGCCCAGCTCGCGACGAAACTCAGCCTCTCTGGTGATGGCTGCCCCCTGTCGGTTCACTCATCGGTTTCAAGCCTGTGGCGCGGCGGCGATAGCTTCGGCGAGGTCTTGGTACTCTTCGCAGGTGGTGCTGCACAAGGCTTTGATTTTCACCAGTTGCTCTTGCGCCAGGTCGACGCGCCCTTTGATCACATAGGCCTCGCCCAGGTACTCGCGAACCTGCGCGTAGTTGGGGTCGAGCGCGACGGACTTCAGGTAATAACCGATGCCTTCATCGGTGCGCCCCAGTTTGCGCGTGGCATAGCCGCGATAGTTGAGAGCCTTGGCGGTGTTCGGGTTTTGCAGGGTATCGAGCAATGCCAGGGCTTCGTCGTAGCGCCCATCTTTGGCCAGGCGGTAGGCGTAATCGGTACGGTCGGCGTCCGAAGTGGCTTTGCTGGTTTGCAGCACGCATTTTCCGCTCTTGGTATCCCAGACCTGGCCTTTCGGGCAGTTAGGCTTGGGCGGGGCCGATTCGTCACCGGAGGCGTGAGCTGGGCCTGCGAGTAAAGCGGCGGCCAGGCAAGCACTGAAGAACAGCGCGGTGCGGTAAGTGACGGGGTGTTCGTGGCGGTTTTTCATGGTTGTCATGCTCCGTAACGATGGGGAGGTGCAACAGCGAACATCACTTTTGAAGCGCATTACCTGAACCGGGCAACATACGGCGCAGCGTGTTGTCGCCGACGACAACGTGATGCCAGAGCGCAGCCGCGGCATGCAGGCCCGCCAGCAGGATGATCGCCCATGCCACATTGTCATGCAGACCACCCAGGGCGCCCCTCCATTCGTGATCAATCACAACGGGAGCAGGAATGGGGAACAGCCCGAAGAAATTGAACGGCTCGCCTTGAGCCCAGCGAAATATAAAGCCCAGGACGATCTGCGCCAACAGCAACAGGTACAGGCAACCATGCGCCATTTTCGCCAGCAGGTTAAGCGCCCGGGGACTGTCGGACTTTGGATGATGACCCGCAATCAATCGCCAGGCGATCCGCACGACAATCAACAGTGCCATCGCAATGCCGAGCGAGATATGCAGCGATTGCAGGCCTTTGCGCAGCGGCGTGCCCTTCTCCAGGTTTTCCCAGAGATGGGCACTGGCAAACATGAAGATCACCACGGCAGCGGTGAGCCAGTGGAAGATGCGGGTCCAACGGTCGTAGCGGTCGGTCGGTATGTTCATGGGCATTCCCTGATGGTGTGAGTAGTGAACACCGCAGCGGGGAAAGTTATTCGGTGAGGCGCAAAAAAAATAGATGTGCTTCAGCCGTTGCCAAGCGAATACCCGGAAACGAAAAAGCCCCGTAGCTTATTCAGCTACGGGGCTTTTTCTATGTAATGGCGGAGAGATAGGGATTCGAACCCTAGGTACCGGTGAAGGTACAACGGATTTCGAATCCGTCCCATTCGGCCACTCTGGCATCTCTCCAACGGCGCGCATCATAACAGCCTGTTTCGTGGAAGCAAAGCTCGAATAGAGATTTTTTTCCGTGCTATCAGATGCTTGCGTCGATTACAGCGGTACGCCGAGACGATGGGCGACTTCTTCGTAGGCTTCGATCACATCACCGAGGCCCTGGCGGAAGCGGTCTTTGTCCATCTTCTTCTTGGTGTCCTTGTCCCACAGGCGGCAGCCGTCCGGGCTGAATTCGTCGCCCAGGACGATAGAGCCGTCGTGGAACACACCAAATTCCAGCTTGAAGTCCACCAGCAACAGGCCCGCGTCGTCGAACAGCTTGCTCAGCACGTCGTTGACCTTGAGGGACAACTCCTTCATGCGCGCCAGTTGCTCAGCGGTGCCCCAACCGAACGCCACGACGTGGGATTCGTTGATGAACGGGTCGCCCTTGGCGTCGTCCTTCAGGAACAGCTCGAACGTGTAAGGGTTGAGCTTGAGGCCCTCTTCCACGCCCAGGCGCTTGACCAGGCTGCCGGCGGCGTAGTTACGCACGACGCATTCCACCGGGATCATGTCCAGCTTCTTGACCAGGCACTCGTTGTCGCTCAGCAGTTTGTCGAATTGGGTCGGGATGCCGGCCGCTTCGAGTTTCTGCATGATGAAGGCGTTGAACTTGTTGTTCACCATGCCCTTGCGATCCAGTTGCTCGATGCGCTTGCCGTCGAACGCCGAGGTGTCGTTGCGAAACAGCAGGATCAGGCGGTTGGCGTCGTCGGTCTTGTACACCGACTTGGCTTTGCCGCGGTAGAGTTCTTCACGTTTTTCCATGATGGGCTCCGCTTTGAGTGAGGTGGGCTAGGCGATGTGTCGCCAGTCGAGCCCTGAATCTTGATCGGCCAGTTGCAGCCAGTCCGGGTCGCACCCAAGGGTGTCGACAAAACATTGCCGGGCAAGCGTCGGCAGGTTGTTCTTGCTGCTCAAGTGGGCCAGGACCAGGTGTTGCAGGTCTTGCCAGCCCAACTCGTACACCAGGTACGCCGCCTGGTGGTTGTTCAAATGTCCCAGTTCGCCCCCCACCCGCTGCTTGAGAAAGTACGGGTAGTGACCGCGAGCCAGCAGGTCTCGGCAGTGGTTGGACTCGATCATCAAGGCATCGAGGTTCCGGTAACCGTCCAGCACCTTGGCACAGTAGGAGCCCAGGTCGGTGAGCACGCCGAAGCGCCGCTCCCCATCACTGAATACATACTGCGTAGGTTCCTGGGCGTCGTGCGCCACGGCAATCACATTGATGCTCAACGCGCCAATCTGCAGTTGCTCGCCACCCGCCAGGAAACCTGCGGGTTCAACGGGTTTGCGCATCCCGCGCAACGTACCGCGACTGAGGTACACCGGAAGATTGTAGCGCCGAGACAGCAAACCCACGCCATGCACGTGGTCGGCATGTTCGTGGGTCACCAGGATCGCGCTCAGCTGCGAGGGGTGAACCCCCAGGCGCAGCAGGCGCCGCTCGGTTTCCCGCAAGGAGAAACCACAATCAACCAGCACGTACGTGTCGTCGTGGGCGACCAGCGTACCGTTCCCTTGGCTACCGCTGCCGAGAACGGCAAAACGCACCGGATCAGCCCAGGTTGTCTTGAATCACGCCCAACACTTTGCGCGCTGTTTCAGCGGGCGCAACAGTGTTGATGTTTTTCTCGACGGTGACTTGTACGGTTTCGCCAACCTTGCTCAGGCGAACCTGATAACGCTCGGCGCGGGTTTCGATCTCTTCCTTGGTCGGCTTGCTGCCGAACAACTTGCCGAAGAAACCAGGCTCGTCGTCTTTCTTCTCGGCTTTTTCAGCCACGTTGATGTAGTACAGGCCGAGGCTGCGGTTGATGTCTTCAACGCGCCAAGGGCCTTGTTCCAAAGCACGACCCACACTGGCCCAGGCACGGTCCAGGTCTTCACCCAGGTTCAGCACCACGTTGCCGCTACCGTCCTCGGTGAGACTGACGCGGCTAGGGGTGTCGTAATCACGTGCCGCGAGCAGGGAAACGGAACCGCCCTTCTCGGAAATACGGCTCATGCTGGCCAGCATCTCGTCGACCAAGGCGGCATCGACGCCGGTGTTGACCGAGCGGTTGGTGAACTCGACGTTGGACGTGCTGCCGGCAGGACGCTCGGCGCTGACCACATAGACTTCACTGGTATTGCGCTGTACGCCAGGCTCGATGCGCACACGCACACGGGCTTCGCTGTCAGCCGCGACGCCACCGGCCTGCAGGCGCTTGGCCATGTTGGCGGACAGCTCGCTGCCTTGCTGCCATGCGGTGGTGAACTCACCGGTCTGCGGGCGCTGCTCGTCGATGCGGAAACCGTTGTCCTGGAAGAACTGCACGGCCACCGGCCAGACTTCGGCAGGTGGGCGCTGCGCCACGATCCAACGCGAGTCACCGCTCTTCTGCAAGCTGTAGTCGCTGGCATCCGCCACGGCCGAGATCGGCTGTGGACGTGGCACTACGTACTCACCCTTGGTGGTGTCGTCGGCCACGTTACGCGGGATCGGCAGCAACGGGTCAAGGCGCTTGGCAACATTGACGTCCGGTGGCAATTGCATCGGTTTGGTTGCTTGTGCTTCCAGGTAATCGCTGCCGCGGTCACGGAAGTAGCCTTCCGGGCCCCAGATCCAACCGCAGCCACTGGTGCTGGAGATAATCAAGGCAAGTGCGGAAAGTCCGGCCAATCGCTTCATGCGTAGTGCTTCCTCAATTAAACCAGGACGCCGGACTGGCGCAGGGCCTGTCGCAGCGGTTCGTGAAAGGCTTCGCTGAGACGGGTGAGCGGCAGACGGATACCGTCCGGCATCATGCCCATCTCGAACAGCGCCCATTTCACGGGAATAGGGTTGGATTCGATAAACAGTGTCTTGTTGAGTGGCATCAGCTTCTCGTGGATCGCACGGGCAGTCACGGCATCGCCAGCAAGGGCGGCTGCGCACATGTCGCTCATGGCGCGGGGGGCCACGTTGGCGGTCACGGAAATGTTGCCCTTGCCGCCCAGCAGGATCAGCTCGACTGCCGTGGCGTCGTCACCGGAATACACCAGGAAGTCGCTGCGCACGCCGGCCAGGATGTCCTTGGCACGTTGCAGGTCGCCGGTGGCTTCCTTGATGCCGATGATGTTCGGCACGGTGGACAGGCGGATCACGGTCTCAGCCTTCATGTCGCACGCGGTGCGGCCCGGTACGTTGTAGAGGATCTGCGGAATATCGACGGCTTCGGCAATGGTACGGAAGTGCTGGTACAGGCCTTCCTGGGTCGGCCTGTTGTAGTACGGGGTCACCAGCAGGCAGGCATCTGCGCCGGCTTTCTTGGCGTTCCTGGTCAGCTCGATGGCTTCACGCGTCGAATTGGCGCCCGTACCGGCGATCACGGCGATACGGCCCGCGACACGCTTGACCACGAATTCGATCACCTGGATGTGTTCTTCCACATCGAGGGTGGCCGATTCACCCGTGGTGCCGACCGCCACGATGGCGTTGGTGCCTTCTTGCAGGTGGAAGTCCACCAGTTTGCCAAGGCTGTCCCAGTCGAGATGACCTTGTGCATCCATGGGTGTGACCAGTGCCACCATACTGCCCGCAATCATGCAACCGCTCCTGCCGGAAAAAGAGAGCCGTAATGGTACTGGCGCCAAGATGCTTGTACAAGCGAAGTACCGCCTGAGGATGCGTTCTGGATCAACTAAACGACGGGCAATGCCATCATTGCGCGAAAGTGGGGGTCGCGGTGGGGTAAAAACCCGCCGATCACGCAATGAAAACGCCACCTCCTATCCCTTGGCGACGCTTTTCGCTACCCTTCATGCTTTGATCGATACAGCCCTCACCGTATCGACCGCTCATCGTTTTAGGAAGGCTGCATGTCCACCCCCACAGTTCGCGAACAATTCCTTGTTATCAGTGCCCTCGGCGCCAACCCCATGGAGCTGACCAACGTCCTGTGCCGCGCCAGCCATGAAAACCGCTGCGCCGTCGTGACCTCGCGCCTGACCCGCCATGGCGAGTGCAGTGCGCTGGTGTTGCAGATCTCCGGCACCTGGGACGCCCTGGCGCGCCTTGAGACTGGCCTGCCGGGCCTGGCCAAGAAGCACGACTTCACCGTCAACGTGGTGCGCAGCGCCGCCCTGGAGAACCGTCCCCAGGCCCTGCCTTATGTCGCGTATGTCAGCTCGGCCTATCGCTCGGACATCGTCAATGAGCTGTGCCAGTTCTTTATCGACCATAACGTCGAACTGGAGAACCTGACCTGCGACACGTACCAGGCCCCGCAAACCGGCGGCACCATGCTCAATGCCACCTTCACCGTGACCTTGCCGGCCGGCGTGCAGATCAGCTGGTTGCGCGACCAGTTCCTGGACTTCGCCGATGCCTTGAACCTTGACGCGCTGATCGAGCCTTGGCGCCCACAGAACCCAATGTAAGGAACCCTCCATGGCGGTAGTCATCGACAAACCCGTAGCCGATTTCGAAGCCCCGGCCACCAGCGGCCAGACCTTCAGCATCAAAGCCCTCAAGGGCAAGCAAGTGGTGATCTACTTCTACCCGAAGGACAGCACCCCGGGCTGCACCACTGAAGGCCAGGGTTTCCGTGACCAGTACGCAGCGTTCAAGGCCGCCAACACCGAGGTGTTTGGCGTGTCGCGCGACAGCGTGAAGTCCCACGAGAACTTCAAGGGCAAGCAGGCATTCCCCTTTGAGCTGATCAGCGACAAGGACGAGGCGGTTTGCCAACTGTTCGATGTCATCAAGCTGAAGAAGCTATACGGCAAGGAATACCTGGGTGTGGATCGCAGCACGTTCCTGATCGATAGCGAAGGAGTGCTGCGTCAGGAATGGCGTGGCGTGAAAGTGCCGGGGCATGTGGACGCCGTGTTGGCGGCGGCGCAGGCTTTGAACAAGGCCTGATCAGCAGTGCGAGCCACTGTAACGAGGGCGCTTGCTCCCGCTGGGCTGCGAAGCAGCTCCGATAAAAAGGCAGCAAGCGCCCTCGTCACAATTCGCCCTGCCGCTATAACAAAGGCGCCACCACCGGCTCCTGCCGCGGCCACGCGTCCAACACCGCCTTGAACAGCGTTGCCAGGGGAATCGCAAAGAACACCCCCCAGAATCCCCACAACCCGCCGAACAACAATACCGCGCAGATGATTGCCACCGGGTGCAGGTTGACGGCTTCGGAGAACAGCAGCGGCACCAGCACGTTGCCGTCCAGGGTCTGGATAATCCCGTACACCGCCATCAGGTAGATGAACTGGTCGCTCCACCCCCACTGGAACAGGGCGATCAATGTGACCGGTACCGTCACCACCACGGCGCCGACATACGGTACCACCACGGAAATGCCGACCAGCAAGGCCAACAGCGCTGCGTAGTTCAAGTCCAGGGCGATAAAGGCGATGTAGGTCACGCCCCCACAGATAATGATCTCAATGACCTTGCCCCGAATGTAGTTGGCAATCTGCCGGTTCATCTCCTCAGCCACCCGGGTAATCAGCGCCCGCTCGCGCGGCAGGTAGCCACTGACCCAGCGACCGATCATTGCGCGGTCTTTAAGGAAGAAGAACACCAGGATCGGCACCAGCACCAGGTAGATCATGATATTGACCAGCAGCGGCAGGCTGGACAGGGAAAAAGTAAGCGCCCATTGGCCGAATTTTCCGATCTCGCCACGGGCCACTTCGATGGCCTGTAGCACCTGCTCGTCCGATACCAGGTGCGGATAGCGCTCCGGCAACAGCAGCAACAGTGACTGCCATTTGGCGAGCATGCCCGGCAGCTCGTTGAACAGGGTGATCAATTGGTGCCACAACAGCGGTACCACGATCACGATAAAGACCAGCAGCAACCCCATGAACAAGGCAAACACCAAGCCCACCGCCGCCGCGCCCGGCAAGCGCAGACGCTCCAGGGTGGTAACCAGGCCTTGCATCAGGTAGGCCAGCACCATCCCCGCCAGCACCGGCGCGAGCATGCCGCCCAAGGTGAGTACGGCGGTGAACGCGAGGAAGAGCAGGACCGCCAGCACCACGGCTTCTTCATCGGAAAAGTAACGCTGAATCCAGTCTCGTAACACCTTGAACATCAATCAACCTCAGACAATGGGGGGCAAACGGCTCAGGCCTTGCGCAACCAGTAACAGTAGACGCCGGCTGCATCTTCTTCATGCAACAACGTGTGGCCTGCCAGTTTGGCAAAGGTGCGAAAGTCACGCTGGGAGCCTGCGTCCGTGGCGATCACCTTGAGTATTGCGCCACTGGCCAAACGATTGAGTTCCAACTTGGCCTTGAGCAAGGGCAACGGGCAATTGAGGCCGCTGGCATCGAGTTCGGCATCAAAGGCTACAGCGTCGGTCATGGTTTTACTCCGGGCAGCGTTCGGGGTGCTTAGAATATCTGGTCCGAAGCTCAGTGTCCGGCTACAGTAAGCTCTTTGTCCAAAGGCTCTGTGCATGACTTTCTTGCGCCCCACCCTGCTGACGCTGGCTTGCCTGCTGGCCTCTCCAGGCTTCGCTGACGACCTGCCGTCACTTGGCGACGCCAGCTCTGCCATTGTCTCGCCACAACAGGAATACCAACTGGGTCGTGCCTGGCTGGCTTACCTGCGCGGCCAGGTCTCACAGCTTAACGATCCGCAGCTCAAGGATTACGTCGAAACCAGCGTGTACAAGCTGGTGGAGACCAGCCAGGTCAATGACCGGCGCCTGGAGTTCATCCTGATCGACAGCCCGCAGCTCAACGCCTTTGCCGCACCTGGCGGCATTGTGGGGGTCAACGGCGGCCTGTTCCTGAATGCGCAGACCGAAGGTGAGTACGCTTCAGTGCTGGCTCACGAATTGGCTCACTTGTCGCAACGCCATTTCGCCCGAGGCGTGGAAGCACAGCAACGCATGCAGATCCCGATGATGGCCGCCCTGCTTGGCGGCATCATTGCTGCCGCCGCAGGTGCCGGCGATGCCGGTATTGCCGCGATCGCCGGCACCCAGGCCGCCGCGATCCAGGAACAACGAAGGTTCTCTCGCCAGAATGAGCAAGAGGCCGACCGTATCGGCATCCTCAACCTGGAAAAAGCCGGTTATGACCCGCGCTCCATGCCGACCATGTTCGAGCGCCTGATGCGCCAATACCGCTTCGACGCCAAGCCCCCTGAATTCCTGCTGACTCACCCGGTAACCGAATCGCGGATCGCCGACACCCGCAACCGCGCGGAGCAAGCCAAGCCCGGTGGCAAGGAAGACAGTCTGCGCTATCAGTTGATTCGCGCACGGGTGCAGTTGCAATACGAAGACACGCCTGGGCTGGCCGCCAAGCGCTTTCAGGCACAGTTGGACGAGAACCCGAAGAACGATGTGGCGCGCTATGGCCTGGCCATTGCCCAGATCAAGGGCACCCAGCTCAAGCAAGCCCGGGAAAACCTGGCCCCTTTGCTGGCCAAGGCCCCCAACGATATCACCTACAACCTTGCGCAAATCGAGCTGGACATCACCAGCAATCACTTGCCGGATGCCCAGCAACGGACCGACCGGATGCTTACCCAGTACCCCGGCAACTATCCGCTGAACCAGGTGCGGGTTGACTTGCTGCTCAAGCAGAACCGCACCGCCGATGCAGAAAAAGCCCTGGACGGCTTGCTCAAGTCCCGCCCGGACGATCCGGACGTGTGGTATCAGGTCGCGGAGACGCGCGGCTTGTCCGGCAACATCATCGGCCTGCATCAGGCTCGCGCCGAGTACTTTGCACTGGTGGGCGATTTCCAGCAGGCGATCCAGCAGCTGGACTTTGCCAAGCGCCGCGCCGGCAACAACTTCCCCCTGTCATCCCGCATCGATGCACGCCAGCGCGAGCTGATCGAGCAGGAACGCCTGGTCAAAGGGATGATGAGTTAAACCCATCGCCCACAAAAAAGCCCCGTCTTCGCTGAACGAAGGCGGGGCTTTTTTATTGGGCTGTGTTACTCAGCCAGCTTGAAGGTAATGAAGCTGGCACGGCCCTGACGCAATACCCGCATCGATACCGTACGGTTCTTCGGCAGCGCCTTGGCGATGTCGGTGAACTGCTTGGTGTTGTCGATCGCCTGATTGTTCAGGTGAGTAATCACGTCACCTGGCTGCAGGCCAATCAACGCCGCAGGGCCGTCCTGGACTTCCTTGATCACCACGCCGCTTTTCAGGTCGAAGGTCTTTTTCTGCTCATCGGTCAGCTCGGCCACGGCAATACCCAGGCGATTGCTGCTGCGTTCGGCGCCCGGCTTGGTGTTACCCAGGGCGTCGAGGGTCGCGCCTTCTTCAGGGATCGCGCCAACGGTCAGTTCAACGTTCTGGCGCTTGCCTTCACGGATCACTTCCAGCTTGGCCTTGCTACCTGCCTTGAGTGCGCCCACCAGGTGCGGCAGGTCTGCCGACATGATGATCGGCTGGCCATTCATGCTCAGGATCACGTCGCCCACTTGCAGGCCGCCTTTGGCAGCAGGGCCGTCGTCCTGGATCTGCGCGACCAGGGCACCCGCCGGTTTGTCGAGGCCGAAGGATTCAGCCAGGTCTTTGTTCACTTCCTGAATCACTACGCCCAACCAGCCACGGCTGACCTTGCCACCGCTTTTCAGCTGGTTGGAAACATCCATGGCCACGTCGATCGGGATGGCGAACGACACGCCCATGAACCCACCGGAACGGGTGTAGATCTGCGAGTTGATCCCCACCACTTCACCGTTCAGGTTGAACAGTGGACCACCGGAGTTGCCCGGGTTGATCGGCACGTCGGTCTGGATGAACGGTACATAGTTTTCGTTCGGCAGGCTGCGACCGATGGCGCTGACAATACCTTGGGTCACCGTATGGTCAAAGCCAAACGGCGAACCGATTGCCACTACCCATTGCCCTGCCTTCAGGTCCTGGGACTTGCCCAGTTTCAGCACCGGCAGGTCCTTGCCATCGATTTTCAGCAAGGCCACGTCGGAACGAGGATCGGTGCCGACCAGCTTGGCTTTCAACTCACTGCGGTCGGCCAGGCGCACCAGAATCTCGTCAGCGTCGGCAATCACATGGTTGTTGGTGAGGATGTAGCCATCCGGCGAAATGATGAAGCCAGAGCCCAGGGATTGCGCTTCACGCTGACCGCCGCCACGGGGGGATCGCTGTTGCGGTGGCATGCCACGCTCGAAGAACTCGCGCAGCATCGGCGGCAACCCCTCCAGGTCGGGCATCTGCTGGTTCGAGACTTTGCGATCCGGCAATTTCTGCGTGGTACTGATATTCACCACGGCAGGCGAGGCTTGCTCAACCAGTTGAGTGAAGTCAGGCAGCTCGACCGCTTGCGCGGACACGGCCTGACCCAGCACCAATACCGTGGCGACTATGGATAGGTAAGACTTCAAACGTGGTATCGACATACAGCTCCCGTTACGACGAGCAGGGTTGAGCGACAGGGTTCAAAAAACGCCGGAAACTGCGACCGACATCTTTGTTCCGCGAACAAAACAAGGCCAGAGCCGACATGCCCTGACCTATAAAAAACATGAGGGATTTTTGCAAGTGAAAATGCTGATCCGGACATTTCATGTCTCTCGGCAACCAACCTGGCAGGGACTTAGAGTGAAAGGTCAGGATGAACATAAGATTAACGACTCACGGCTTGGTCACTGGCTTTTTATCACCGCGTACCGACAGCGCGATGCGCTCGGCAGTGCCAATCGGGATTTCGCCGACGACCGTCACCATCATTTCTCCCTCCACCGTGTTCAGGCGGCGAGACACAGCAACCGTAGGGCCTAGCTGTGTACGAGTTTCCGACACGCTTACGTCGCTGATCGGCTCAAGAAACACCGAAAAACGCGCCAGCCCATCTTCGTACATCAGGCTATCGACGGTTGCTTTGGTCTGGGTGTCTTTACGGGTACTGCGACTGGTCAACTGAAATCCGGGAGGCAGCCATTCAAGGTGCCAGGCCTCCGTGGCCTCGACTTCAGGCGCCTTGCTGTTGACGACTGCAATAGGCGTGCATTCGCTGCTGGGCTGCAAGTCACGGTCATCTGGCAGGACCGCAGTGTTCAGTCGCGTGAACTGGAAGCGCTCGAGTAATTGGCCCTGGTCATTGAGCAGCAGGGACTTGAGCGGCAAGGCAGTCTCACGGTCCAGATGCAACTCGAACCCATAACGGTATTGGTCGCGCGGGGTGATCGACACAATCACTGCATTACGACCGGCCACGCGAGATTTGCCGATAACGGCCAGTTCGTAGAATTGAGTGAGTTTTTGCGGATCAAGCGTACGCGAAGGCGCGTCACGCGAATTACCAAGACCTGCGACCAATGTGCCACTGACGCACTGTGTCCGGCCATCTACGCGCACGACTTCCTGAGCCGAACCGTCAAGCTGCAAAAGCCGCTCACGGACTTGGCCATCCTGGACACGATGCCAGATGTCATGGGTAGAGAAACTGCCGTTACGCTCGTAGACGAACGTCCCTTGAAAGCTTTGCTGCTGCTCTGCACGCCCAAGTCGAGTCAGCCAGTCTTGGGCTTCATCGGCGTGGGCGGGGAGTGCAAACCAGCCACTAAGCAAAAGCGTAAGGAGCGGTATGGCGCGCATAGGGCTCCTTAACGGTTCAGCGGTTTTCCAGGCTTGCTGCGCGAGCGTATGGCAAAGCGCTTTCAGTGCCTTTCAAGGCCGATTCCTGGGCGTGTTGGCGCAGGTAGCCTGGAAGACGCTGGTCCTGCCAGCCGGATTGCCCTTGAAGAACGCCATTGGCCATTGGGCCAGTGGTTTCGGAGCTTTCCTTGTAGCCGGCCAGTACAGCCGGGCCCTTGACTTGCGGACCGGCCATGACCGGCTGCTGGGTCTGCTGGGCCAGTTCGGCACCGGCGATCTCGTCCTGGTTGTACAGGCGAACACCGGCCAATACGGCAACAGTCACCGAAGCAGCCACTGCCAGACGACCCAGGCTACGCCACGGTCCACGTGCAGCTTTTGCCGGAACGGCTTCATCAGCCAGTGCAGCAGAAACGGCCGCAGCAATATCCAGACGAGGGATTAGGAGATCCTTGTGCATCACCGCCCGAGCAACTTGGTAACGAGACCAGGTGTCACGGGTTTCGGCATCATCAAATGCGTTGAGCACTCGACGAAGTTCCAGTTCATCCGCTTCGTTATCCATCACTGCGGACAGCGATTCCTGCAGGGCATCACGACTCATGGCGGTTCCTCTCTTGGCTGTCGCCGCTGTCTTTAGTTTTCCTGCAACAACGGTTGCAAGGCTTTATCGATGGCTTCCCGGGCCCGGAAAATCCGTGACCTTACAGTCCCCACCGGACACTGCATGACGCTCGCAATGTCTTCGTAACTCAGACCATCGAATTCACGTAAAGTTAACGCCGTACGCAAATCTTCTGGCAGTTGCTGAATTGTGCGATGAACGGTTCCTTCGATCTCGTCGCGCAGCAATGCACGCTCCGGCGACTCGAGATCTTTGAGGCCGTGATCACCATCGTAAAATTCTGCATCTTCTGAACTTACATCACTATCCGGTGGGCGGCGTCCGCGAGACACCAGATAGTTCTTCGCCGTGTTGATGGCGATGCGATATAGCCACGTGTAAAACGCACTATCACCGCGAAAATTGCCCAGTGCACGGTATGCCTTGATAAAGGCTTCCTGTGCAACGTCCTGCGCTTCATGGGTGTCGTGCACAAACCGCACGATCAACCCGAGAATTTTGTGCTGGTATTTCAGCACTAGCAGATCAAAAGCTCGCTTGTCGCCGCGTTGAACGCGCTCGACCAGCTGCTGATCCTCTTCCTGGGTTAGCATGAACACTCCTCGTTGTACTTGAAGGAGGCTTGCATAACTAAACGATCAGGCTTGCAAACATAGACTAGGACTTTTCGCAAAAGTTCTCCCCCTCCAAGCAAGTTTCCGGCATGCACTGATTTGGCACACACGAAAAACGCAGTACGGGCAACGCCGACTGCGCGAATAATCTTGTCGTCGGTTTTCTGACGCGTCCAATGCTCCCGACGGGCCAATAAACTCAACGTTTTCCCAGCTTCCGGGCAACCTGCTATTGAGTCGGGGCTTATGCAAAAAGTTCCCGTTTCAATAACTGGCCGATTTTACCCTGGCCGTGCACCGTAATCTCACATTGCCACGAATGCCCGACTATTGTGCCGCTCCCCCCCTCTATATACTAGTGGCCCGTGTGCCCCTTTGATTCGCCGATCCAGGCGTCCTGTTTGCGCCAATCCTTCGGATCGCTTTTTGCGGAATCCTTCCAATGAGCCAACAGTTTCAACACGATGTCCTGGTGATCGGTAGCGGCGCGGCCGGCCTGAGCCTTGCACTGACCCTCCCCAGCCACCTGCGCATTGCCGTACTGAGCAAAGGCGACCTGGCCAACGGCTCGACATTCTGGGCCCAGGGCGGTGTCGCCGCGGTATTGGACGACACCGACACAGTGCAATCCCACGTCGAAGACACCCTCAACGCGGGCGCCGGCTTGTGCAACGAAGACGCGGTGCGGTTCACCGTCGAGCACAGCCGCGAAGCGATCCAATGGCTGATCGACCAGGGCGTGCCATTCACCCGCGATGAACACGCGGGGAGCGACGACGGTGGTTTCGAATTCCACCTGACCCGCGAAGGCGGCCACAGCCATCGACGCATCATTCATGCGGCCGATGCCACCGGCGCTGCAATCTTCAAGACCCTGCTCGACCAGGCCCGCCAACGCCCCAACATCGAATTGCTCGAGCAACGCGTCGCCGTCGACCTGATCACCGAAAAACGCCTGGGCCTGGAAGGCGAACGCTGCCTCGGCGCCTACGTACTCAACCGCACCAGCGGCGAAGTCGATACCTACGGCGCGCGTTTCACCATCCTCGCCTCGGGTGGCGCGGCCAAGGTATACCTCTATACCAGCAACCCCGACGGGGCCTGCGGCGATGGCATTGCCATGGCCTGGCGCTCAGGCTGCCGGGTGGCCAACCTGGAATTCAACCAGTTCCACCCCACCTGCCTGTATCACCCGCAGGCCAAGAGTTTCCTGATCACCGAGGCTCTGCGCGGCGAAGGCGCCCACCTGAAACTGCCGAATGGCGAGCGCTTCATGCAACGCTTTGACCCGCGCGCCGAGCTGGCGCCGCGGGATATCGTCGCCCGCGCCATCGACCATGAAATGAAGCGCCTGGGCATCGACTGCGTCTATCTCGATATCAGCCACAAGCCCGAAGCCTTCATCAAGACCCACTTCCCAACGGTCTACGAGCGCTGCCTGGCCTTCAACATCGACATCACCAAGGGCCCGATCCCGGTAGTGCCGGCCGCGCACTACACCTGCGGCGGCGTGGTGGTCGACCAACATGGCCGCACCGACGTACCTGGCTTGTACGCGATCGGCGAAACCAGCTTCACCGGCCTGCACGGCGCCAACCGCATGGCCAGCAACTCGCTGCTCGAATGCTTCGTCTACGCACGCTCGGCCGCGGCGGACATCCTGGACCAACTGCCGCGCATTCCTGTGCCTGCCGCCCTGCCCCGCTGGGACGCCAGCCAGGTTACCGATTCGGATGAAGACGTGATCATCGCCCACAACTGGGACGAGCTGCGGCGCTTCATGTGGGACTACGTGGGGATCGTGCGCACCAACAAGCGCCTGCAAAGGGCTCAACACCGGGTGCGCCTGCTGCTGGATGAGATCGATGAGTTCTACAGCAACTATAAGGTCAGCCGTGACCTGATCGAATTGCGCAACCTGGCCCAGGTTGCGGAACTGATGATCCGCTCGGCCATGGAACGCAAGGAAAGCCGGGGTCTGCACTACACCCTCGACTACCCACAGATGCTGCCCGAGGCCCGCGACACTATCCTGGTGCCAACCACCTACGGCGGCTGAATTTCAAGCGAACGCGCAGGCGCCGGTGCACATCGGCGCCCTGCGAATCCCTCGGCACGCAGGTCGAACGGACTCGCCACTCCCCCTGCACGCGATAGCGCAACACCACGATCAGCGGTAAGGCCAGGCTGTCCGGGCGCAACTGCACGCTGTGCCAGCCTCGCGCCGCGCTCCACAACTGCCAGCCGTCTTCGTCGCGGCGCAGGCCACGAATCGACGAGCGGTGTGTCAGCAGGATATGGCGCGGCACAACCCAAGCCCCATGCGCCAGGCACAGCAAGCCAGCCAGGCTGGAGAACGGTAGGTCGATAACGAGCAAGGCACCCAACGCGAACAGCTGGGCCAGGAGATACACCGCCAGCATCAGCCGTGAGGCCTGCCAGCGGCATTCAAAGCGATTACTTGGGCTGGACACGGTCCAGGATCATCCGAACCATGCGTTGCAGTTCCGGGTCTTCGGACTCTGCGCGCTCCATGAACCAGCCGAACATGTCCTGGTCTTCGCATTCCAGCAGCCGCACGTAACAGGCGCGATCCGCCTCGTTGAGAGTGGCGTAAACCTCTTTGACGAATGGCACCAGCAACACGTCCAGTTCAAGCATGCCGCGGCGGCTGTGCCAGTAGAGGCGATTGAGTTCTACATCTTCGACCATGGAGCGCTCCTCAAATAGAGCGCAAGTATACAGGCCCGACGGCACCGGAACAGTCGGCTTTGGTCGCCCTTACAGAAACTATCCATTTGCCGGGCGCCCCTCTATGATGCACCCATGACTTTTTGACCTGCGATGACCCATGGCTGACTCTGCTTTTTTCTGCCCCCAGTCCCACGAAGGCGTTCTCGCCGTCCGCGGCTCCGACGCTGCCAAGTTCTTGCAGGGACAACTGACCTGCAACCTCAATTACCTGAGCGATACCCAGGCCAGCCTCGGCGCGCGCTGCACCCAAAAAGGGCGCATGCAGTCGAGCTTCCGCATCCTGTTGCAAGGTGACGGGGTGTTGCTGGCCATGGCGACCGAGCTGTTGGAGCCGCAACTGGCGGACTTGAAAAAGTACGCGGTGTTCTCAAAATCCAAGCTCACCGACGAAAGTGCCGCCTGGGTACGGTTCGGCCTGTCGGATGCAGACGCGGCCCTCGCCAGCCTGGGCCTGGTGCTGCCCACCGAGACCGATAGCGTGGCGCGTACCGAAGCGCTGATCGCCATTCGCGTCTCCCCCGGCCGCGCTGAGCTCTGGGTACCTGCCGAGCAGGCAGAAGCCGTGCGCAGCCAATTGAGCGCTCAATTGAAAGAATCAGCCTTGAATGAATGGCTGCTGGGCCAGGTCCGCGCCGGTATCGGCCAGGTGATGGCGCAAACCCGCGAACTGTTCATTCCACAGATGCTCAATCTGCAAGCCGTTGGCGGCGTCAGCTTCAAGAAAGGCTGCTACACCGGCCAGGAAATCGTCGCGCGCATGCAGTACCTGGGCAAGCTCAAGCGCCGCCTGTACCGCCTGAGCCTGGATGCCGCTGAACTGCCCGAGCCAGGCACTCCACTGTTTGCCCCCAGCCACACCAGTGCGATCGGCGAAGTGGTAATCGCGGCAAAAGCACACCAGGGGATTGAACTTCTGGCCGTGTTGCAAGCCGAAGCAGCCGAGAGTGGCGATGTTCATGTAGGCACACTGGAAGGCCCCGGTTTGCAACTGCTTGATCTGCCTTACCTACTCGACCGGGATCGAGAGATCCAGCGCTGATCGCCGTACCCTTTTGCAACACCCTAGAGAGCATGAATGAACAAGCTGGAGGAAAAAGTCCAACAGGCTTTGGTGAAGGCCATCGACAACGATGACCTGGTTCTGCCGACATTACCGGAAGTGGCCCTGAACATTCGTCAGGCCGCTGAAGACCCGGAAATCAGCATCAGCCATTTGAGCAAGGTGATCGGTCGCGACACCGCGCTGTCGGCACGCCTGATCAAAGTGGTCAACAGCCCGCTGCTGCGCGCGACCCAGGAAGTGACCGACCTTCACACAGCCATCACTCTGCTGGGCACCAACTACAGCAGCAACCTGGCTATCGGCCTGGTGATGGAACAGATCTTCCACGCCCGCTCCGATGTGGTTGAACAGAAAATGCGCGACGTATGGCGCCGCAGCCTGGAAGTGGCCGGTGTCAGCTATGCCTTGTGCCGCAACCACAGCCAGCTCAAGCCAGACCAGGCGGCCTTGGGTGGCCTGGTCCACCAGATCGGCGTGCTGCCGATCCTGACCTACGCCGAAGACCACTACGAGCTGCTCTCAGACCCGGTCAGCCTTAACCACGTGATTGACAGCATCCACCCGCAACTGGGGGACAAACTCCTCGGTCGGTGGGACTTCCCGGAGATGCTGGCAAAACTGCCCGGCCAATACCTGGACCTGGAGCGCGACTCTGCCCACCTCGATTACGTCGACATCGTCCAAGTCGCGGTGCTGTACTGCTATCGCGGTACCGATCATCCCCTGGCCGACGTTCCCATCTCCAGCGTACCGGCGATGAAAAAGCTGCAAGTCGATCCTTACAGCGATGCCTTGCGCGCCGAGCTCGATGAAGCGCGCTCGATGTTTGATTGATCAACCGGCGATAAAACTCACCCGCACCTTCAACCCTGCCTGCTCCCCGTCGTGCAAGCTGATCTGCGCCAGGTGCGCCCGACAGATCTCGCCGACAATCGCCAGCCCCAGGCCGGACCCCATGCCCTGTTGGCTACGTCGATAGAAGCGTTCGAACACCCGATCCCGTTCATCCAGCGGGATGCCAGGGCCATCGTCTTCCACTTCCAGTACCGCCGGCGCCGTGACCCGCAGGATCACATTACCGCCGGGAGGCGTATGGGCCAGGGCGTTATCCACCAGGTTGCTGAGCAGCTCATTGAGCAACGTCGGTTCACCGCGCAGCCACACCGGCTCATCCGCCTCCAAGGCCAATGCAACCCCACGCGCATGGGCCAACGGCGCCATCGCCATACCCAGTTCACGGGCCAATTGGCTGAGGTCCAGCAACTGCGCGCCGCCTTCGGCAATCGCCCGCGCGCCGTTTTCAATACGGGCCAACGACAGCAATTGATTGGCCAGATGGGTCAGGCGGTCGGTGCCTTGGGCCGCGCTTTCCAGAGTGCTACGCCAGGTCGCAGGGGCGTCGCTGCGCAGGCCCAGTTCAAGGCGGGCCTTGAGCGCCGCCAAAGGGGTCCGCAGTTCATGGGCGGCGTCGGCAATAAACTGCGCCTGGCGCTCGAACTGCCCGCGCAAGCGTTCGGTGAAATGGTTGAGCGAGCGCACCAGCGGGCCAAACTCAAGCTGCACTTCCACCAACGGTAACGGCCGCAAATCATCGGGCTGGCGCTCTTCCACGGCCGTACGCAGGCGCTCCAACGGGCGCAGCGCCGCACTCACGGCAAACCACACCAGTAGCAACGCGCCAATGCCGAGCATGCCCAGGCGCAGCAAGGTGTCGGCCATCAGGCTGCGGGCCATGCTGACCCGGGCTTCATCGGTCTCGGCCACGCGAATTTCCGCCATGCCGTTCATGTTCGGCTCGGAGACAGCCTTGAGCAGGCTGACCACACGCACGGGCTGGCCCTGGTACGTGGCGTTATAGAAGCGCGCCAACGCCGGGTAATCGTCGGTACGCGGCGTGCCGGGTGGCGGGCCGGGGAGGTTTTCATAACCGGAGATCAGCTTCTGGTCGATGTCATTGACCTGGTAATAGATGCGACCGGCGCTGTCGTAGGCAAAGGTGTCCAGGGCCACATACGGCACATTGGCGCTGAGGGTGCCATCCACCTGGGTCAAGCCGGCGGCAATGGTGCGTGCCGAGGCCAGCAGCGTGCGGTCATAGGCGGTGTCGGCGGCTTCGCGACCGTTCCAGTAGGCACTCATGCCGCTGGCGAGCATCAACAGCACCATGAGCAGTGCCAGGTTCCACAGCAACCGCCAGCGCAGGCTGCTGGGCTTATGCATCGCGGGCTTCCAGCAGGTAGCCCAAGCCACGGAAGGTCACGATGGCGATGGGTTGGCCATCGAGTTTCTTGCGCAGGCGGTGTACGTAGATTTCGATGGCATCGGGGCTGGCCTCTTCGTCGAGGCCAAAAACCTGGGAGGCCAGTTGTTCCTTGCTCATGACTCGGCCGGGCCGCGCGATCAGCGCTTCAAGCACCGCTTGCTCGCGGGAGGTCAACGTCATCAGCTCGCCGCCTACCGTGAAGCGGCGGGTGTCGAGGTCATAGACCAGCACACCGCAGGTTTGCTGACGCTCGCCGCCCAGGACGCTGCGCCGCAACAACGCCTTGACCCGCGCTTCCAGCTCCGTCAGCTCAAATGGCTTGGCCAGATAATCATCGGCCCCCAGGTTCAGGCCATGCACGCGGTCCTTCACGTCACTGCGCGCAGTCAGCATCAACACCGGCAGATTTTTCCCACGCGCCCGCAAGCGCGCCAGCACCTCAAAACCGTCCATGCGCGGAAGGCCGACATCAAGGATGGCCACTGCGTATTCCTCACTGCTCAAGGCCAGGTCCGCAGCCACCCCATCGTGCAGCACATCGACAGTCAACCCCGTGCTCTTGAGCGCTTGGGCGACACTTTCGGCCAGTTGCAGATGGTCTTCAACCAGGAGGACACGCATGGATTTCTACCTCGTTCGGGGGTGGTCGGCGCCACGCTTTGCGGGGCAGTTTACAGGCGCGGCCTGGCCTGTGAAGCCCGAAAACATTGAAAGCCAACTGAAAGGTTAGTGAAAGCTTCGCCCTTTAGCATCCAGCCACGGTAGGTCATGCCTGCCGCGCTACCTGATCCGTAGCGACCGAAAAACGCCTCGAAGCGTTTTCGCCAAAATAAGAACAATAACGGAGTGCACAACGATGCTGTCGACACAGCCCCAGGCTTTCCCGCCTGTACGTTTTTCCCGCCTGACCCACACCGCCCTTGCCAGTGCCGCTGCCTTTGCCGGCTTTTCGCCGCTTAGCCAGGCTGCCTTCTTCGAAGACAGCAGCGCGACCCTGGAAACCCGTAACATGTACTTCAACCGTGACTTTCGCGACGGCACCAGCGCCCAGCAATCCAAGCGCGACGAATGGGCCCAGGGCTTCATGCTCAACCTGCAATCGGGCTACACCGACGGCACCGTGGGCTTTGGCGTAGATGCGCTGGGCATGCTCGGGGTCAAGCTCGACTCCAGCCCCGACCGCACCGGCACCGGCCTGTTGCCCACCCACGACGACGGCCGCGCCGCCAACGAGTACGCCAAGCTGGGCCTGACCGGGAAAATGAAGATCTCCGCCACCGAGCTGAAGATCGGTGCACTGATGCCCGAGCTGCCGATCCTCAAGCCCAACGACGGCCGCATCCTGCCGCAGACCTTCAACGGTGGCCTGGTCACTTCCAAGGAATTCAAGAACCTGGTCTTCACCGGCGGCCGCCTGGACAAAGCCAAGGACCGCGACGATACCAACTACGAGGACATCGCCCTCAACAACAAGAACAGCCGCTTCCTCAGCGGCGCCACCGGCAAGCACTTCAACTTCGGCGGCGTGGACTACAAGTTCGCTGACAAGATCACCGGCAGCTACCACTTTGCCCAGCTCGACGATGTGTACCGCCAGCACTTCCTCGGCCTGGTTGCCGCGCGCCCGATGGGCCCCGGCACCTTCGGCGCCGACCTGCGCCTGGCCGTCAGCGATGACACCGGCAGCGCGCGTGGCGGCAAGATCGACAACACCTCCCTCAACGGCCTGTTCAGCTATGCCCTCAATGGCCATAAGCTCAGCGCCGGCTACCAGCACATGTCCGGCGACAGCGCGTTTCCCTATGTGGATGGCAGCGACCCGTACCTGGTCAACTTCGTGCAGATCAACGACTTTGCCGGCGCTGAAGAGCGCTCCTGGCAGGCACGCTACGACTATGACTTCGCCAAGCTGGGCATTCCCGGCCTGAGTTTCATGAGCCGTTACCTCTCGGGTGACAACATCAAGCTCAAGAACGGCGATACCGGCAAGGAGTGGGAACGCAACAGCGAGATCAAGTACGTGGTGCAAAGCGGCACGTTCAAGGATGTGGCCGTGCGCCTGCGCAACGCGACTTATCGCTCCAACTATTCAGCCCGTGATGCGGATGAAATGCGCCTGCTGGTCAGCTACAGCGTCGCGCTTTGGTAAGTAGTGCCTGGTAAGCCACTCATAACAACAACGACGGAGATAACCATGACCCCTTCACTGCGTAAATTTGCCCTCGCCGCCGGCTGCATGCTGTTCGCTGGCCAACTGCTGGCCGCTGACGAACCCAAGCGCCCGGAATGCATCGCCCCGGCTTCCCCCGGCGGCGGTTTTGACCTGACCTGCAAACTGGCGCAAAGCGCGCTGGTCAACGAAAAGCTGCTGAGCAAGCCGATGCGCGTGACCTACATGCCCGGAGGCGTGGGCGCGGTGGCCTACAACGCGGTGGTCGCCCAGCGCCCGGCGGATGGCGGCACCTTGGTGGCCTGGTCCAGCGGTTCGCTGTTGAACCTGGCGCAGGGCAAGTTCGGGCGTTTCGACGAGAGCGCCGTACGTTGG
This sequence comes from Pseudomonas gorinensis, assembly GCF_042015035.1. Lineage (NCBI taxonomy): Bacteria > Pseudomonadati > Pseudomonadota > Gammaproteobacteria > Pseudomonadales > Pseudomonadaceae > Pseudomonas > Pseudomonas gorinensis. The sequence goes on along the minus strand of NZ_CP167125.1, from coordinate 1,970,305 downwards.
CTGGCGGCAGTCGGCACCAGCTACGGCGCCATCGCGGTAAAAGCCGATTCGCCCTACAAGACCCTCGATGATCTGGTAAAGGCCCTGAAGAAAGATCCAGGCAGCGTGGTCATCGGCTCCGGCGGCACCGTCGGCAGCCAGGACTGGATGCAAACCGCGCTGATCGCCAAGGCGGCCGGGATCAACCCGCGCGAGCTGCGCTACGTGGCGCTCGAAGGCGGCGGCGAAATCGCCACGGCCCTGCTCGGTGGGCATATCCAGGTGGGCAGCACCGACATCTCCGACTCCATGCCGCATATCCTCAGCGGTGACATGCGCCTGCTGGCGGTATTCTCCGAAGAGCGCCTGGACGAGCCGGAAATGAAGAATATTCCGACCGCCAAAGAGCAAGGCTACGACATCGTCTGGCCAGTGGTGCGTGGCTTCTACCTCGGGCCAAAGGTCAGCGATGCGGACTATGCCTGGTGGAAAGACGCGTTCGACAAACTGCTGGCCTCCGACGACTTTGCCAAGCTGCGTGACCAGCGCGAACTGTTCCCGTTCGCCATGACCGGCCCGGAACTGGACACCTACGTGAAGAAACAGGTGGCTGACTACAAAGTGCTGGCCAAAGAGTTCGGCCTGATCCAGTAATCGCCCCTCTGTGGGAGCGGGCTTGCTCGCGAAAAACTTCAACGATGACGCGTGCTACCTGGATACACGCGGCGTCCTTGCGTTCTTCGTGAGCAAGCTCGCGCCGACAAGAGTCTCCAAGGAGTTTCCAATGCTCTTACAACGCATTTTCGCCGCCATGCTGCTCGTGGCATGCGCCGCGCTGGCCTTGATGGCCTGGCCGTATCAGGCGTCTTTTTCCTACGAGCCCGTGGGACCTCGGGCCTACCCGCTGCTGATGCTCGGGCTGATGAGCCTGGCGCTGATCTACATGCTGTTCCGCCCGCAGCCAACCAAGCACACCGAGGAAGAACCGGCGCTGGACCGCGCAACCCTGATCAAGATCGGTGTGTGCGTGACACTGTTGATCGTGTTTGCCACCACCTTCGAATCGCTGGGTTTCATCCTCAGCAGCATGCTGATCGGCATTCCGATGGCGCGCCTGTATGGCGGCCGCTGGGTGCCCAGCATGGTGATCGTCAGCCTGATGGCCATCGGTCTTTATCTGCTGTTCGATAAAGCCATGGATGTTCCGCTGCCCCTCGGCCTGCTCGACGTTCTGGAGAACTGATATGGATACTTTTGGCTATTTGGGCCAGGGCTTCGGCGTTGCGCTGTCCCCCTACAACCTGGTGACCGCGTTGTGTGGCACCTTGATCGGCACCGTGGTCGGCCTGCTGCCGGGCCTGGGCCCGATCAACGGCGTGGCGCTGTTGATCCCCATCGCATTTGCCCTGGGCCTGCCGCCGGAATCGGCGTTGATCCTGCTGGCAGCCGTGTACCTGGGCTGTGAATACGGCGGCCGTATCAGCTCGATCCTGCTCAACATCCCAGGCGAAGCCTCCACCGTGATGACCACCCTCGACGGCTACCCGATGGCCCGCAAAGGCCTGGCCGGCGTCGCCCTGTCGTTGTCGGCGTGGAGTTCGTTCATCGGCGCGTTCATCGCCACCTGCGGCATGGTGCTGTTTGCGCCGCTGCTGGCCAAGTGGGCGATTGCCTTCGGCCCGGCGGAATATTTCGTGCTGATGGTGTTCGCGATTGTCTGCCTCGGCGGCATGGCCGGCGACAAGCCGCTGAAGACGTTTGTCGCGGCACTGATCGGCCTGTTCCTGTCAGCGGTGGGCATCGACGCCAACAGCGGCGTGTACCGATTTACCGGGGATAACATCCACCTCACCGACGGCATCCAGTTCGTGGTGTTGGTACTCGGCTTGTTCTCCATCAGCGAGATCCTGTTGCTGCTGGAAAAAACCCACCGTGGCCAGGAAGCAGTCAAAGCCACCGGACGGATGATGTTCAACCTGAAGGAAGCGGGTTCGGTGTTCGTAGTGAACATTCGTTGCGGCCTGCTGGGCTTCATCATGGGTGTACTGCCGGGTGCCGGTGCCACCTTGGCCTCGGCCGTGGCCTACATGACCGAAAAACGCCTGGCCGGTGCCAGTGGCAAGTTCGGCCAGGGTGACATGCGCGGCCTGGCAGCGCCGGAAACCGCCATCGGTGCGTCCGCCTGCGGTGCCCTGGTGCCGATGCTGACCCTCGGCGTTCCCGGCTCGGGCACCACGGCGGTGATGATCGGCGCGCTGTCGCTGTACAACATCACCCCAGGCCCACTGTTGTTCCAACAGCAACCAGACATCGTCTGGGGCCTGATCGCTTCGCTGTTCATCGCCAACATCATGCTGGTGATCCTCAACATCCCGATGATCCGCATCTTCACACGTATCCTCGCCGTGCCGAACTGGGCGCTGGTGCCAGTGATTGCCATCATCACCGCGATCGGGGTGTACGCGGTGCACGCCACCACCTTCGACCTGTTCCTGATGGTCGGTATCGGCATCTTCGGCTACATCCTGCGCAAGCTGGACTTCCCGCTGTCGCCGGTACTGCTCGGTTTTATCCTTGGCGGCCTGATGGAGCAGAACCTGCGCCGTGCGCTGTCGATCTCCAACGGCGCGCTGGAGATCCTCTGGTCGAGCCCGATCACCTTTGGCGTGTGGATACTGACCGCCATCATGCTGTTCATGCCGCTGCTGCGTATCTGGCGCAAACGGGCGCAACAGCGTCGTACCGTGGCCGATGTCTGAGGTCACCTTCAAGCAATGGTGGGGAACACCGCTGGTCGGCTTGGCCGGCGGTTACCTGGCCAGCCTGGTGGGCTGGCCTTTGCCGTATATGGTCGGCTCGCTGCTGGCGATTATCCTGGTGCGTTGCCTGACGCCGTGGCAGTTGGCGGAGATTCCCGGCGGGCGCAAATGCGGCCAATGGGTGGTGGGTATCGGCATCGGCCTGCACTTCACCCCACTGGTGATCGAACAGGTGATGAGCCACTTCGGCCTGATCTTCTTCGGCGCGTTGGTCACCAGCCTGTCGAGCGTGGTCAGCGTGTGGTTGATGCGCCGCAGCGGTGAAGACCGCGCCACCGCGTTTTTCTCCAGCATGCCGGGCGGTTCCGGTGAAATGGTCAACCTCGGCGCGCGCAATGGCGCGGTGCTCAGCCGGGTCGCGGCGGGGCAGAGTTTGCGCGTGCTGGTGGTGGTGCTGTGTGTGCCGGCGATCTTCAAGTATCTGCTCGACGGCGGCGCACCGCAGTTTCATCCGGCGCCCGTGAGCTGGGCATGGCTGGCGTTGTTGTTCCCCATCGGCGCACTGGTGGCGTGGGGCTGGCAACGTCTACACCAGCCCAACCCATGGCTGTTCGGCCCGTTGCTGGTGAGTGCGACGGCCAGTGTGGTGTGGGACCTGCATATCGGCTTGCCCGACGGCGGCAGCCAGATCGGCCAATGGCTGATTGGCAGCGGGTTGGGCTGCCACTTCAATCGGCAGTTCTTTCGCAGCGCCCCCTCATTCATGGGCCGCACCTTGATCGGCACGGCCCTGACCATGGCGCTGGCGACATTGGCGGCGCTGGGTTTGAGCGCCCTCACCCAGCTGGACCTGCGCTCGCTGACCCTGGGCATGATGCCCGGCGGGATTGCCGAAATGAGCCTTACGGCCGAGACCCTGCAACTGTCGGTGCCGTTGGTGACGGCCATGCAGGTGATGCGGTTGTTGTTTGTGCTGTTTTTGGCGGAACCGTTGTTCAGGCATTGGAACCGTCAGCCGCAAAAGACCTAAACCTTCAAATGTGGGAGGGGGGGGCTTGCCCCTCCAACATTCTGGATGTGCTTGGCCCTAGAGCGGCGGTAGACGCCACTCGATCGGGGCCTCGCCATTCTGCTCCAGGAACTTGTTGGTCCTGCTGAAATGCCCGCAACCCAGAAACCCGCGATACGCCGACAACGGCGACGGGTGCACCGAGGTCAGCACCAGGTGTTTGGTCGCATCGATCAGCTTCTGCTTGCTTTGTGCATGGGCGCCCCATAGCAGGAACACCAGGTGCGGCTGGTGCTCGCTGACCACCTCGATAATCCGATCGGTAAAGAACTGCCAGCCCTTGCCCGCATGGGCGTTGGCGTTGGCCCGCTCCACGGTCATGGTGGTGTTGAGCATCAGCACGCCCTGGTCGGCCCAACTTTGCAGGTAGCCGTGGTTGGGGATGTCGATGTTCAGGTCGCGCTTGAGCTCTTTATAGATATTGACCAGCGACGGCGGCGCCGGCACCCCCGGTTGCACCGAGAAGCACAGGCCGTGGGCCTGGCCGGGGCCGTGGTACGGGTCCTGGCCGAGGATTACCACTTTGACCTTGTCCAGCGGTGTGGAGTTGAGCGCGTTGAAGATCAGCGGGCCGGGCGGGTAGATCTCTTTGCCGGCGGCATGTTCCTGGCGCAGGAACTCGCGCAACTGGCCCATGTAGGGCTTATCGAACTCATCACGCAGGGCGTGTTTCCAGCTGGGTTCGAGTTTGATACGGTCGCCTTCAGTCATGTTCGAATTGTCTTGTAAAAAAGAATGAGGCGAACCCTAGGAAAGCCGGCCCTGCTTGTCAATTGATCTGACACACCACCGGCACTTTCCCACGAAGCGATCATACTGATCCTTCACCTTCTCGATTGAGGTCACGATGAACCTGCACTTCGAAGAACTGACCGGCAGCAACGGCGCCCGCGTCGGCATCGCCAGCCTTGACGCTGAAAAGTCCCTCAACGCGCTCTCCCTGCCGATGATCCTGGCCCTGACTGATCGCCTGGAGGCCTGGGCCAAAGACCCGAACATCGTCTGCGTGCTGCTGCGTGGCAACGGGCCCAAGGCGTTTTGCGCCGGCGGCGAAGTGCGCAGCCTGGCCCAGGCCTGCCGCGAGCAGCCGGGGGAAGTGCCCGCCCTGGCCGCACAGTTTTTTGCCGCGGAATATCGCCTCGACTACCGCTTGCACACTTACCCTAAACCGCTGATCTGCTGGGGCCACGGTTACGTGCTGGGCGGTGGCATGGGCCTGCTGCAAAGCGCGGCCATACGGATTGTCACGCCGAGCAGCCGCCTGGCCATGCCCGAGATCAGCATCGGCCTGTACCCGGATGTGGGCGCCAGTTGGTTCCTGTCGCGCCTGCCGGGCAAGCTGGGGTTGTTCCTTGGCCTTACCGGCGCGCACATCAATGGCCGTGACGCGCTGGACTTGGGCCTGGCCGACCGCTTTCTGCGCGATGACCAACAGGACGAGTTGATCGAAGGCCTGCTGCAACTGAATTGGCAGGAACAGACCGCGATGCAACTCAACAGCCTGCTCAAGGCCCTGGCCCAGGAAGCCGTCGGCCAGCAACCAGAAGCCCAATGGCTGCCACGCCGGGCGCAGATCGACGCGTGGCTGGACGTCGGTGATGTACGCAGTGCCTGGCGCGCCTTGAGCCCGCTGCGCGACCACGCCGACCCGCTGTTCAACCGCGCCGGCAAGACATTGAGCGAAGGCTGCCCGCTGACTGCACACCTGGTGTGGGAACAGATCCAGCGTGCCCGTCACCTGTCCTTGGCCGAGGTGTTCCAGATGGAATACACCTTGAGCCTGAACTGCTGCCGCCACCCGGAATTCAGTGAAGGGGTACGTGCGCGATTGATCGACAAGGACCAGACACCCCATTGGCATTGGCCGGATATCAATACCATCCCGGACGCCGTGGTGCAGGCGCATTTCACCAAGGCGTGGGAAGGCCGGCATCCACTGGCGGACTTATCCGATTACTGACGCTTTGCGCCCATAAAAAACGGCGTTTCAAGCACGAATGCCAAGATAGAACGAGCAAACAATAAGCCTGTGGCGAACGGGCTTGTTGTGGTGAATGGGCTCGTTGCGGCGAGCGGGCTTGCTGTGGCGAGCGGGCTCGTTGCGGCGAGCGGGCTTGCTGTGGCGAGCGGGCTTGCCCCGCGTTGGGCTGCGCAGCAGCCCCAATAAGGCCACCGCGTTTATCCAGGCCTATTAAATCGCCAGGTTTTGGGGCCGCTTCGCAGCCCAACGCGGGGCAAGCCCGCTCGCCACAGTTATGGTATGGGCCTGTCAACGGTGACCGCCGCGGCCACCTCCACGGTCATGATCGCCACCGCGTCCATGCCCGCCATTGTTCCAACGATCACCCCAGCCCTGGTTCGGGTAAGGCCGGTAACCCGCCCTTGGTCCTGACGGGTAATAGCGAGGTGCTGGCTGGTAATAACGTGGCGCTGAGTAATAACGCGGTGCCGGCGCGTAGTAGCGAGGCGACGGATAATAGTCGCGCCGGTACACAGGTCCGCCGCCGTAGTAATAAACCGGCGCCGGCGAGGTGTAGACCTCGGAACGGTAGTAGCTTTGGCCTCCATCGTAGTAAGGCACACAAGCGGAAAGGGTCAGACCGAGTAAAGCGCTGATCAGCAGTCGTCGATACATGGCGGCCTCCTGGACCGCGAAAGAGCACCTCCAGCGACGCTGGGGGGCGGCATTCAGCTTTCACTGAATGACGAAACATCTGACATCAAAAACCGAATCTGGTGCGTTTTGGTTACAAGTTGATACATCAATGCCAAGTGCGGCCACACCCCTTCAGACGCGCTGCGACATAGCGCTTATCCACCCACCAGATTTATCGATTCAGTAAATTTTTCTGGCCCGAAACTTTCTCGATTGCGATGATGTCACTATGACATCGCGCAAGCCAGGGAGGCTCTAACGTGCGCCCTTCGCCACTTTTGCCGGATCCGAGCCATGAAAATCTCAACCAAACTGCTGCTTTCATTTTTATTGTGTGCACTGGTCACCCTCGGGGTCGGGCTGCTGGGTATCAAAAGCGTGGTCCGCCTCGCCAATGCATTGGAACTGACGTTCTCCAATAACCTGGTGTCCGTCAGCAGCACCTCCGCTACCCTCAATGGCCTGGTGGCCCACAACCGCGGTTTGTACCGCTTGATGGATGCGAGCCAAGGCGACGTCTCCCAACAAGACCGCGACCGTGTGCGCCAGGACATCACCAACGAACTCAAACGCAGCCAGAGCGCCTACGCCACCTACCGCGCCACGCCCCTGGAAGACGACGAACGGGCGGCCGGCGACAAGCTCGACCAGATCTGGCCAACCTACACCAGCAACTCCGAACACATTATGTCGATGCTCGACAGTGGCCAGATCGAGCAGGCCCGCGCACAGCTGAACAGCACCAACAATGAATTGTTCCGCCAGGCGCGCGATTTGATCCGCGTGATGGTCGATTCCAATAACCGCCAGATCAAGGAAGGCGCTGCCGCCGCCGACGAGCTGCGTGACAGCGCGTTGACCTGGATGATCAGCGGCATTGTCCTGGCCTTCATCATTGCGATCATCACCGGTGTGCTGATCACGCGCCTGATCACCCGTCCTATCGCACAAGCGGTTGAGAACGCACAGCGCATCGCCAAGGGTGACCTGACCCAAGCCATCACGACCGACCGCACCGACGAAGCGGGGCAATTGCTGATGGCTTTATCCGATATGCAAGGCGGCCTGAAAAGTACGCTGACGGAAATCGCCAACGCCTCCGACCAGCTCGCTTCGGCAGCCGAAGAGCTGAGCGCGGTCACCGATGAAAGCACCCGTGGCCTGACCCGCCAGAATGACGAAATCCAACAAGCTGCCACCGCTGTCAACCAGATGACCGCAGCGGTCGACGAAGTGGCGAGCAACGCCGTATCGACCTCGGAAGCGTCGCGCCAGGCTACCACCGAAGCCGAGGACGGCCGCCAGCAAGTCGAGCAGGCCGTGTCCGGCATGAGCGCGATGGTGGTGGAGATCAACGATTCGACCCAATCGGTCGCCGACCTCGCCGGCCAGGTGCGCGAAATCGGCAAGGTGATTGATGTGATCCGCAGTATTGCCGACCAGACCAACCTGCTGGCCCTCAATGCCGCCATCGAAGCCGCCCGTGCCGGTGAGCAAGGTCGCGGTTTTGCGGTGGTGGCCGATGAAGTGCGGGCGCTGGCCCATCGCACCCAGACCTCCACGGTGGACATCGAGAAAATGATCGGTGAAGTCCAGGCAGGCGCCGATGGCGCCGTGGCCGCCATGAACAAGAGCCTGAGCTGGGCCAACAACACCCAGACCCTGGCGCAAAATGCCGGCCAGGCGCTGGAGCGCATCACTGCCAGCGTGGCCAGTATCAACGAGCGCAACCTGGTGATCGCCTCAGCGTCCGAGGAACAGGCCCAGGTGGCCCGTGAAGTGGATCGCAACCTGCTCAACATTCAGGACCTGTCGACCCAGACCGCCGCCGGTGCCAACCAGACCAACGCCTCCAGCCAGGACCTGTCGCGGCTGGCCACCTCGTTCAATATGCTGGTCAGCAAATTCCAGCTGTAAGCGCCTCATAGCAGTGCGCCGGCGCACCCGCGTGGCGCACACCCCCCGCTTCTACGCCTTCCTCTCCCGCCCGCCCGGCTGAACAGCCGGGCATCGAAGCCACTTGGCACGACTCTCGCTTTATCTCTTGCGTGCAGGATTGATACAGGTTCGCGGCACCACAATTTGCAATGGCCGACTAGGGTTCCGGCTCGCGAAAAGCGAGTGGCTGGTCCGAGAGTTGGCGACCTCCAGTTGAGGTTACACGGCGGGATAAAAGCCCGGGAGACAAGCCACCGTTCACGGTGCCGCGTTGCTCCTGCTCGCCCTTGATCAACTGGAGAAGCCCCAATGCCCTCGATCCGTTTACCCGCCCTGCTCGCCGCCGCCTTCGCCGCCGTGCTGAGCTTCCAGACCCAAGCCGCTGCCAAAGACCACTTCAGCGTGTGCTGGACGATCTATGCCGGCTGGATGCCATGGGAGTATGCCGGCAGCCAAGGCATCCTCGACAAGTGGGCCAAGAAGTACGGCATCACCATCGACATGGTGCAACTCAATGACTATGTCGAATCGATCAACCAGTACACCGCCGGCCAGTTCGACGGCTGCACCATGACCAACATGGACGCCCTGACCATCCCCGCCGCCGGTGGCGTAGACAGCACCGCGCTGGTGATCAGCGACTTTTCCAATGGTAACGACGGCGTGGTGATCAAGGGCACCGGCAAGACCGTGGCCGACCTCAAGGGCATGAACGTCAACCTGGTGGAACTTTCGGTATCTCACTACCTGCTGGCCCGCGCACTGGAGTCGGCGGACCTCAGCGAAAAAGACCTGAAAGTGGTCAACACCTCCGACGCCGATATTGCCGCCGCTTTCAACACCGACCAGGTCCAGGCCGTCACCACCTGGAACCCGATGCTCTCGGAGATCAAGGCCAAGCCTGGCGTGAGCCAAGTGTTCGACTCCAGCAAAGTGCCCGGCGAAATCATGGACATGATGGTGGTCAACACCCAGGTCCTCAAGGACAACCCCAAGCTGGGCAAAGCACTGACCGGCGCCTGGTTTGAAGTGGTCGCCCTGATGAATGCCAAGGGCGCCGCCAGCACCGAAGCCCTGGAACATATGGCCAAGGCTTCCGGCACCGACCTTGCGGGCTTCCAGTCGCAACTGGACACCACCAAGTTGTTCGCCACGCCCAAGGAAGCCCTGGCCTTCGCCACCAGCCCACAGTTGCCCGCCACCATGGGCAAAGTCGCCGAGTTCTCGTTCAAACACGGCTTGCTGGGTGAAGGCGCCAAGGACGCCAGCGCGGTGGGTATGCGCTTCGCCAACGGCGTGACCAGCGGTGACAAAGCCAACCTCAAGCTGCAATTCGACCCCAGCTACGTGCAGATGGCCGCCGACGGCAAGCTGTAAGAGGACCTGGCCATGCGCCTGATCAACCGTGTTCCGGAGCGCTCCAGCCGCTTGCTGTTGGTCGTGCTGCCGTTCACCCTGCTGCTGTTCGCCTACTTCGTGGGCTCGGCCGAGCGCCTGGCGGAAAACCCCAACGACAAGCTGCTGCCCGGTGCCGGGCAAATGATTGACGCAGTCAAGCGCCTGGCGTTCAACGCCGACGCCCGTACCGGTGAGTACGTGCTCTGGCAGGACAGCGCATCGAGCCTGCGCCGCCTGGCGATCGGCCTGGGCATCAGCGCCCTCGCCGGCCTGTGCCTGGGGATTGCCGCCGGCACGTTGCCGCTGTTTGGCGCGCCGTTGTCACCGTTGCTGACCGTGCTGTCGATGGTACCGCCGCTGGCGATCCTGCCGATTCTGTTCATCGTGTTCGGGCTGGGGGAATTGTCCAAAGTGATGCTGATCGTCATCGGCGTCACCCCCTGCCTGGCCCGTGACCTGGAACAGCGCGCGCGGGAAATACCGGTGGAACTGCTGGTCAAGGCACAAACCCTCGGCGCCTCCACCTGGACCCTGATGCTGCGCGTGGTGTTGCCGCAATTGCTGCCACGCCTGCTGATCTCACTGCGACTGATGCTCGGCTCGGCGTGGCTGTTTTTGATCGCCGCTGAAGCCATCGCCTCCACGGACGGCTTGGGCTACCGGATCTTCCTGGTACGTCGCTACCTGGCGATGGACGTGATCCTGCCTTACGTGGTGTGGATCACCCTGCTCGCCTGGTTGATGGATTGGGGCCTCAAGGCCCTGACCCGGCATGCGTTCCCTTGGTACGAAGGAGCGCGCGCATGAGCTTTATCAGCGTCAACAATGTGTGGCAGCGCTACGGTGATCAAGTGGTGCTGGAAGGCTTGAACCTGCAGGTCGCCGAGGGCGAGTTCTGCACGCTGGTCGGCACTTCGGGCTGCGGCAAGTCGACGTTCCTGCGCCTGCTGCTGGGCCAGGAAACCGCGAGCAAGGGCCAGATCCTGCTGGATGGCCAACCGCTCGCCGCCGAGCCGGATGCCAGCCGTGGCGTGGTGTTCCAGCGCTACTCGGTGTTCCCGCACTTGACCGTGCTGGATAACGTCGCCCTCGGCCTGGAGCTGCCGCGTTCTCCCTTGCTGGGCCGGTTATTCGGTAAAGCCAAGAAGGACGCCCGCGAACAGGCTGCCGCGCTGTTGCAGAAGGTCGGCCTCGGCCACGCCCTGGACAAATACCCGGCGCAGCTCTCCGGCGGCATGCAACAACGCCTGGCCATCGCCCAGGCCCTGATCATGAAGCCCCGCGTATTGCTGCTGGACGAACCCTTCGGCGCCCTCGACCCGGGAATTCGCAAAGACATGCACCAGCTGCTGCTGGAACTGTGGCGCGAAACCCGGCTGACGGTGTTCATGGTCACCCATGACCTGAGCGAAGGCTTCAGCCTCGGCACGCGCCTGCTGGTGTTCGACAAGGTGCGCGTCGACCCCCACGCCCCCGGCGCCTATGGCGCGCGCATCACCTACGACATCCCTTTGAACAGCGAACGCCGCAAGGCGCTCGCCGCCGAACTTGGAGCCACTTCCAAATGACCGATTCCACCCTACTGTTCCCACCCTTCGCCGAAGAAATGCTGCCTGGCGGCGGCCACCGTTCGTTCGTGCTCAAGCGCGGCCAACTGCTGCGCCTTACCGATCTTCGCGGCGGCGCCAACGTCAGCCTGACCCTGCTCAACGCCAACGAAAAAACCGAGCGCCTGAACCTGCCCGACAGCCTCAAATGCCAACACACCGCCAAGCTCACCACCGGCCACTGCCTGTACTCGGACATGGGCCGCGTGCTGGCCGCGATCACCGCCGACACCTGCGGCTGGAGCGACAGCATCGGCGGCGTGCTGTGCGCCGCCGAAGTCGCCGAGAAGTACGGCCAGGGCCGTTATCAGGAACTGCGCAACGGCTTCTTCCGCAACGGCACCGACAACCTGTTGGTGGAATTGGGTAAATGGGGGCTGGGCCTGTCCGACCTGCTGATGACCCTCAACCTGTTCAGCAAAGTCACCGTGGACAGCGACGGTGGCCTGCACTTTGTGCCGGGTAATTCCAAGGCCGGCGACTACATCGAACTCTACGCGCCGATGGACACCCTGGTGGTGCTCACCGCGCTGCAACACCCGATGGACCCCAACCCGCAATACGCCCCACAACCGCTGAAACTCAGCTGGATGAACGCCGACAAAAGTGTCGCCGAACACTGCCGCACTTCGCGCCCGGAAAACGAGCGTGGCTTTATCAACACCGACCGCCTGTTCGCCTGAGGAACTGTCATGTCTATCGCAATGAAACAACCTGATGCGGCGGTGTACCGCGCAACCATTCCCGCCGGCGAGCCGTGGCTGATGGAGGTCAAGGCCGGGCAGACCCTGCGCATCCTCGATCTTGAGGGCAACCAGGCGGTCGACACCTTGTTCTACAGCGTGAAAAACCCGCGTGAACGCTACGATGTACAGCGCACCTTGCGTCGGCAGAACAGCGTGTACCTGGGCACCGGCAGCGTGCTGTATTCCAACCTCGGCCAACCGATGCTGACCATCGTCGAGGACACCTGCGGGCGCCACGACACCCTCGGCGGCGCCTGCGCCCAAGAGAGCAACACCGTGCGCTACGCCCTGGAAAAACGCTACATGCACAGTTGCCGCGACAACTACCTGCGCGCCTGCGCCCACGATGGTCGCTTGGGCAAACGCGACATCGGGCCGAACATCAATTTCTTTATGAATGTGCCGGTGACGGCAGACGGCGGGCTGACCTTTGAAGACGGGATTTCCGCGCCCGGCAAGTACGTCGACCTGCGTGCGCAGATGGATGTGATCGTGCTGATTTCCAACTGCCCGCAGTTGAACAACCCGTGCAACGCCTACAACCCGACCCCGGCGGAGCTGTTGGTATGGAACTGAAACTCAAGCGCCTGCGTAAATGGTTGTTTGCCCTGTGCCAATCCCGAGCCGGGCAATGCCTGCAAAAACGCTAGAGATCCAATGTGGGAGGGAACCCTAATGCACTGTAGGAGCGAGCTTGCTCGCGAAGAACTCACAGGCACTGCATTTATCCAGAATGCACGCGTTACCGTTGACGTTTTTCGCGAGCAAGAACTAGGCGTCCCCCTCGCTCCTACAGGCATTGGGCTTGCCCCCGATAGCGGTGGCCCCCTCCCACACTAACCACACACTGCGGACGACCGCAGTGCTCCCTCACTTTGCGGGACGGCCCGCAGGGTTTTGCCATGTTCGAAAAACTGTTGATCGCCAACCGTGGCGCCATCACCTGCCGCATCCTGCGCACCTTGCGCGAGTTGCAAGTCAAAGGCATCGCCGTGTACGCCGAAGCCGATGCGGCGAGCCTGCATATCCAGCAAGCCGACGAGGCCTACAGCCTCGGTGAAGGCGCAGCAGCCGCAACTTACCTGGCGGTGGAAAAAATCCTCGCCACAGCGAAGGCCTGCGGCGCCACGGCGATTCATCCCGGCTACGGCTTTCTTTCCGAAAACGCAGCCTTCGCCGAGGCCTGTGAACAGGCAGGCATCGCCTTTGTCGGGCCCACGCCTGAACAGCTGCGGGTGTTCGGTCTCAAACACACCGCTCGTGCCCTGGCCAGGCAACATCAGATCCCTTTGCTGGAAGGCACCGAGTTGCTCGACAGCCTTGAAGCCGCCTTGCTGGCCGCTGACACCGTGGGCTACCCGGTGATGCTCAAAAGCACGGCCGGCGGTGGCGGCATCGGCATGCGCGTATGCCGCAGTGCGCTGGAGTTGGGCGAGTCGTTCGAGGCGGTCAAGCGCTTGGGGCAGAACAATTTCAGCGACGCGGGCGTGTTTATCGAGAAGTACATCGAGCATGCGCGCCACCTGGAAGTGCAGGTGTTCGGCGACGGCGCGGGTGAAGTGATCGCCCTCGGCGTACGCGACTGCTCGGTGCAACGGCGCAACCAGAAGGTCCTCGAAGAAACCCCGGCGCCAAACCTGCCCGACGGCATGGCAGAGGCCCTGTGCACAGCCGCCATCACCCTGGCCAAGGCCGTGAATTACCGCAGCGCCGGCACCGTGGAATTTATCTATGACAGTGCTGACGGGCGCTTCTACTTCCTCGAAGTGAACACGCGCTTGCAGGTGGAACACGGCGTCACCGAACAGGTGTGGGGCGTGGACCTGGTGCGCTGGATGGTGCAACTGGCGGCGGGTGAAATGCCGCCGTTGCAGACGCTGGTCTTGCAACCCCAAGGCCATGCGATCCAGGCGCGCCTGTATGCCGAAGACCCAGGGCGGGATTTCCAGCCGAGCCCCGGCTTGCTGACCTGTGTGGATTTCCCGGTGGCCGAGGGCTTGCGGATCGACACCTGGGTGGAGGCCGGTTGTGAGATCCCGCCCTACTTCGACCCGATGATCGCCAAGCTCATCACTTGGGCGCCCACCCGCGAACAGGCGCGCCTGGATCTGCATCAGGCACTGAGCGATAGCCAGCTCTACGGCGTGGAAACCAACCGCGATTACCTGCGCCAGATCCTGCTCGCCGCGCCCTTCGCCAATGGCCAGCCGTGGACCCGTTGCCTGGAGGATCTGGTCTACGTGGCCAACACGGTTGAAGTCATCAGTGCAGGCACGCAAACCAGTGTGCAGGACTATCCCGGCCGCCTCGGCTACTGGGCCGTGGGCGTGCCGCCGTCGGGGCCGATGGACAGCCGCGCGCTGCGCCTGGGCAATCGCCTGCTGGGCAACGCCGAGGGGGCCGCGGCGCTGGAAATCACCATGAGCGGGCCGATATTGCGCTTCAATTGCGTGGCGGTTGTTGCGGTGACGGGAGCGCAAATCCCGCTGCTGTTGAATGATCGAGCAGTGCCAATGAACACCGCGCTGTTGATTGAGGCCGGATCGGTCCTGAGCCTGGGCACCCTCGCCGGCGCCGGTGCGCGCAGTTACCTGTGCCTGCGTGGTGGGCTGCAAGTGCCAGACTACCTGGGCAGCAAAAGCACCTTTACCCTCGGCCAGTTCGGCGGGCATGGTGGGCGCGCTTTACGGGCGGGCGATGTGTTGCATCTGTTGCCGTTGGAAGACCTGAACGCCGGGCAACAACAGGTCGCGCAAGCGCTGCCCGAGGTCCGCACGCTGCGGGTGATCTATGGCCCCCACGGCGCGCCGGAATACTTCCTGCCAGCGTACATCGACACCTTCTTCGCCACGCAGTGGGAAGTGCATTTCAACTCCAGCCGCACCGGTGTTCGGCTGATCGGGCCAAAGCCTCTTTGGGCACGTACGGATGGCGGCGAAGCGGGGCTGCATCCCTCAAACATCCATGACAACCCCTATGCCATCGGCGCGGTAGACTTCACCGGAGACATGCCGGTGATCCTGGGGCCGGATGGGCCGAGCCTGGGCGGTTTTGTGTGCCCGGTAACGGTGATCGAGGCGGACCTCTGGCAGCTCGGCCAGCTCAAGGCTGGGGACAAGATTCGTTTTGAACCGGTGGACCTCAAGACCGCCCGCGACCTTGCCCTGAAATGGGATCAAACGTGGGAGCCGGGCTTGCCCGCGACGCAGGCGACTCAGTCTCACTGTGCGATTGAATCACCGGTGGTATTGGACATCGGCCAAGCCGACACCCGCCTGGTCGCCCGCCTCGCCGGCGACACCCACCTGCTCCTGGAAATCGGCGCGCCCGAGCTGGACCTGGTGCTGCGCTTTCGCGGTCATGCCCTGATGCAAGCCTTGGAAGCCCGCGCACTGGCGGGTGTGATCGACCTGACCCCGGGCATCCGCTCGTTGCAGATCCACTACCAGCCGGAACAACTGCCCCTGGCCGACCTGCTGACACTGATCGGCCACGAATGGACCGCGGTGTGCACCCGGCAAAACCTGCAAGTGCCGTCGCGCATCGTCCACCTGCCGCTGTCCTGGGACGACCCGGCGTGCCAGCTGGCCATCGACAAATACATGACCACTGTGCGCAAGGACGCGCCCTGGTGCCCGAGCAACCTGGAGTTCATCCGCCGCATCAACGACCTGGCCAACCTCGACGAGGTGCGCCACACCGTGTTCGATGCCAGCTACCTGGTGATGGGCCTGGGCGACGTCTACCTCGGCGCGCCGGTGGCCACGCCGCTGGACCCGCGCCACCGGCTGGTGACCACCAAGTACAACCCGGCCCGCACCTGGACCGCCGAAAATTCGGTGGGCATCGGCGGCGCGTATTTGTGCGTGTACGGCATGGAAGGCCCCGGCGGTTATCAGTTTGTCGGGCGCACGTTGCAGATGTGGAACCGTTATCGCGAAGTGGCGGCGTTTGACGGCAAACCCTGGCTGCTGCGCTTCTTCGATCAAATTCGGTTCTATCCCGTGAGCGCGGATGAGCTGGTGCGGATTCGCCGGGATTTCCCCCTGGGACGCTTCGAGCTGAGCATCGAACAAAGCACGCTGAACCTGGCGGATTACCAAGCGTTTCTCGCACGGGAAGCCGCCAGCATCGACGCGTTTCGTGAGCACCAGCAGCACGCCTTCAATGCCGAACGCGAACGCTGGATTGCCAGCGGCCAGGCGCATTTCGACAGCGAGGAGCTCGCGGCGCCAGCGGCGCAAGACACGCCGCTCAAGACCAATGAACACAGCATCGACAGCCCTATCGCCGGCAATCTCTGGCAGGTGCAGGTGAGCGTGGGCGCGCGGGTGGCGGCCGGTGATGTGTTGGTGATTCTGGAGTCGATGAAAATGGAGATCCCCGTGCTGGCGCCCTTTGCCGGAGCGGTGCGGGAAATCCCGGTGCAACCGGGCAGCGGCATTGGCGCCGGGCAACGGGTCGTGGTGCTGGAACGGGACTGACCGGCGCTGTATCGTGCAGGGACTTTCGAGGCCCTGCCCCCACCGACCATGACCACGCCAACCCTTTGCCCCGCCTGTGGTGCCCGCAACGATTGCACCCTGGCCGACCCACGCACCGCCGACCAGCCTTGCTGGTGCTACAGCGTCACCATCGACCCGGCGGTGCTTGAAGCGCTGCCCGATGACGTGCGCAACCAGGCCTGCCTGTGCCCGCGCTGCGCTCAGGTGGATGAGCAGCTTCGCCATGCGCGTTGACCGTTTCCTCAGCAACCTGCCGCGTTTCAATCGCCAGCAAGTGCGCGTGTTACTGGTCGAGCGGCGGGTGACGGTAGATGGCGTGGCAGTCAGTGACCCTCACCATGAAGTACGCGAATTCAGCCGTGTGTGTGTTGACGATGAGGTGCTACAGACAGGCAAACCGGCGCGCTATTTCATGCTGCACAAACCCCAGGGCTGCGTCAGCGCCACCTCGGACCCGCAACACCCGACGGTCCTCGACTGGCTGGATGAACCGGACAAAAGCGAGCTGCATATCGCCGGTCGTCTGGATTTCAACACCACCGGCCTGATGCTGATCACCAACGACGGCCAGTGGTCGCGGCGCCTGACGCAACCGCAGACCAAGCTGCCCAAGGTCTATCGGGTAGAGACGGAGCAGGCCATCGGCCCCGAATACGCGGCAACCTTTGCGGCAGGCGTGTATTTCGCGTTTGAAGACCTGACGACTCAACCGGCCGAGCTGGAGCTGTTGGGGCCACGCCTGGCACGATTGAGCATCATCGAAGGCCGCTACCACCAGGTGAAGCGCATGTTCGGGCACTTCAACAACAAAGTGGTCGGCCTGCACCGTGAGCGAATGGGCCCATTGGTACTGGATGCAGCCCTGGCGCCGGGCGAGTATCGGACGCTGTCCGAGGAAGAAATCCGACAGGTCTGACGACCGTTCGGCCGGTGATGGCAAAAACCCATTTGTGTGACTTGCGGCATCCCAGGTCTACTGCTTGAATCAAATCGTCAGCCAAATTATGACTGACGAGTCGCCTATAACCTCCAAGAAACACCTTGCCCCGCCCGCGCTTGATCTACGGGCCTCCCAGGCAAACAGCCCGCCATAACAACACCCGTCGGCCAGCCGTCATCGGATCGACATGGGCCCTCATCTTCCAGGCGTATGCCTACCTGTCACAAAGCTCGTGCAGAGTGATCTGTGCGCCCTACCCGCTTGCCAGGAGTCTTACGACATGAGGCCAGAAATCGCTGTGTTGGATATACAGGGTCAGTATCGGGTTTACACGGAGTTCTATCGCGCGGATGCTGCTGAAAAGACCATCATCCTGGTCAACGGCTCGATGGCCACCACGGCATCCTTCGCCCAAACCGTGAAAAGCCTGTACCCGCAGTTCAATGTGGTTTTGTACGACCAGCCCTACGCCGGCCGTTCCAAAATCCATAACCGTCATGAGCAGATGCTGACGAAGGAAGTTGAAGGCCAGATCCTCCTGGAACTCATCGACCACTTCGCCGCCGAACATGTGCTGTCGTTTTCCTGGGGCGGAGCCGCCACCCTGGTCGCCCTCGCCGCCCGCCCGCGCCACGTGGAAAAGGCCGTGATCAGCTCGTTCTCGCCGGTGATCAACGCACCGATGCGCGACTACCTCGAGCGTGGCGTCGACTACCTCGGCAGCCTCGACCGCGACCGCGTGGGTCACCTGGTCAACAGCACCATCGGTAAACACCTGCCGTCGCTGTTCAAGCGTTTCAACTACAAGCATGTCAGCAGCCTGGCCGAGCACGAATATGGGCAGATGCACTTTCACATCAGCCAGGTGCTGCACAGCGATCGCCTTTGCTACCTCAAGGCCGCGCGGCAAATCGACGTACCGGTGTTGTTCCTGAACGGCGAATGGGACGAATACACCAGCGCCGAGGATGCCACGCAGTTCGGCCAATACGTGGCCAAGAGCAGCTTCAGCACCATCCAGGCCACCGGGCACTTCCTGGACATGGAGCACAAGGCGGCGTGCCGGGACACTCGGAAGGCGGTGGTGGGCTTCCTGAAACCTGAGCGCAAGGTCGGCCGATTGCGTTATCACCAAGGCCAGACGCAGCATGCCTTTGCTCTCTGAAATACCGTGCAGGAGCGAGGGGGACGCCTAGTTCTTGCTCGCGAAGATCGCCAACGATGACGTGCGCTCCCTGGTTGAACGCGGCGCTCTTGAGTTCTTCGCGAGCAAGCTCGCTCCTACATCGGCTCCGTTCGTCGCCAGGGCAAGTGCCTGCAACTTGCACATTTTTCGAAGAAAAACTTCAAATCCAGGCGCACATCTGGTACAAAGTCAGCCGCTCTGAGCGGGTGTCGTATAATGGCATTACTCCAGCTTCCCAAGCTGATAACGAGGGTTCGATTCCCTTCACCCGCTCCACTCAGACATAGATTCCACGCCAGCAGGGTTTTGGCGGGGGATGCATAAAAAACCGGTCCTTGGTGACCGGTTTTTTTATGGGTTTTCCAGAATCAGCTTTTTATTGGGGAACGCCCCTGCTTATTCTTCCTGCTCACCAGCAGCTCAAGCCAGAGCTCGGAATCCTTTTATCAGAGTTGCCGTGGACAATATCAGACGCCTGGGGTTATTCGTTGACGCCACGAAACCCAACTTAGCCTGGTAATAACTCGCAGCCCTCTGATCTTTCGCATCGACGACGACAAATGCTACGCCCGACTGTTTGGACACCGTGTAAACCCGCCTGAAGAAGTCAGACATGAGCCGCTGGCCCAGCCCCACGCCCTGCCTGCTTTTATCAATCGCCAAGCGACTCAAAAGCACCGCCGGCATGGGGTATCCGGGCATTCTTCTTTTTTGGTCTTCATTCAATTCGTCAACTGCAACAGATGCATTGGCCAAAGCGTAGTAGCCCAGCAAAATACCCTTTTCGATATACATGAAGGTTCGAGAAACGTTGCGTTTTTCGTCTTGCCCTGCATGTTGGGCGATATAAGTGTTTAGCGCTGGGTGAATTTCACAATCGAAAGCAGAACGGTCAATCGACTTGTTGAAATCAACGGTAATAAAATCCATTGAGCGGCCTTAGCGCAAGGCGAGCAATTTTTGAAGAGCCTCTGTCGGCTCCGGTGGTGTATCCAACAGTTGGTGTGCGGTACCCACATCAAGCACAGTGACGCCGTAATGGTCCAAATCAAAAGCCATTTCTTCATGGACGACAGAGCGCACAGCCAGTGCTGCTACAACTTTCTTGAGTTCTGCCAACTCGCGTTCCACATTCGAAAGATGCATAGCACGCATTGAACGAGTCCTAAGCCCACTCGTGCGACTGAGCGCACTACTTGCCAGGCTTTTCGAGGCATGTCGCTCAACCACCGCGTCGGCGTCTGACAAAGCAGCCGACACCTTGTCGGCGGTCAGCTGCGCGCTTTTTGGTTGAACCGGTTTGTTCACGATGCATCCCTCTGTATCAGTGAATCCTAGCACATCCGACTTGACGCCTATCCTCAGGCCTCGTCTCCCGGACTTGCCCCTATTGAGTGAGGTAGAACGCGATACGCACCCATGTTCACTTCGAACGACTTCGCCCATCTGCCACAGACTTTGCACCAAACGATCACATAAGACTTTTTCCACCACTCCTCTCCCCTCTGGTGCTTTGTAAGGCCTGCTCCACCCATTCTCATTTGATCCATGGGGTTAGCAACTGCACGCAGGTGGGCAAGCGGGGTGGCTTTTTTCCGGATACCAGCACGTTCCAGATGCCCTGCATACAGCCGCGGTCAAGCGCAGGTAGTCGCTGGCAAACCATAAGTACCTCGTCCAACACGCACAACACCGACGCTTCCGATGATTGCGTAGGCAATGCCCGAAACTTCAATATCCCTCTCGCACTCAAAAACATGTACAAACAATAAAATATGTACAAGTATCAGACCTGGGCGTTGGCATCGCGCCTCGCACGTTCAAGGAGCCTGGTCATGACGCGTCTATGGGTTTCACTGTTGCTGGCATTGAGTGTGAGCAGTTGCAGCAACGTTGAGGTCGACCACTACGCCGACCAGCAACCGAAACTGGATCTGGAGCGTTTCTTCAGTAAACCCGTGAAAGCCTGGGGCATCTTCCAGAAGCGTTCCGGGGAAGTGGCCAAGCGCTTTGAGGTGAATATTGCCAGCCGGCACGAGGGCAACGCGTTGATTCTGGATGAGCGCTTCCTGTACAGCGATGGCACACGCCAGCAACGGGTGTGGACGCTGACGCCGGACGGCCCAGGGCGCTGGCGCGGACGAGCTGGGGATGTGGTGGGCGAGGCCATCGGCGAAGTAGCGGGTAATACGTTGCGTTGGCGCTACCGGCTCAATCTGCCGGTGGATGGCTCGGTGTATGAAGTCAGCTTTGACGATTGGATGTACCTGATGGACGAGGACACCTTGATCAACCGCTCGAGCATGTCCAAGTTCGGTGTCGAGTGGGGCCAGGTCACGTTGTTCTTTCGTCGCCAATGAACCCCGAGCGAGGGTAAATCATGAATATGCAAATGCTCACCGAGCTGGCCGAGAAAGGCGAAATACGTGAGCTGGAGTTGCTGTCCCTGGAGGGCGGTTTCTATATCGCTCGCATCAGGCTGGAGCACGTCGAGGCGACGTTACTGGACGATCACGGCAAGCCGATGCGCATTGGGTCCACCACGCATTTACGCGACCTGTTGCAGCGGGTTCCGCCGTTTCCTTGCGTACTGGTGCAACACTGCGTTCACGATGAAATGTGCGGCACGCGTGAAGGGCCTATTGGTGCGTTGCGCGTTCCGTTTTCGCTGGCGGCGACACTCTAAATGCTGGCTCCCCTCCCCCGTGGTATGGGCGGCCTGGGAAGGCAAGCCGTTTACACCGTACGGGTGACCTACGCGGCTCGGTCCACGCGGTCCTGAACAGCCTCGACCAGCAGCAGGCCCAGTTCAATCATTTGCTCAATGGCCAGGGCCAGGTAGCGCTGTTGAGAGGGCAGGCTTTCGACGAACTCGTGGGTCATGGCACCTGCACCGGCGATGGTTTCGTAGGCGTTGGCGAGCAGCGCTTGAGTGTCGATTTCGGGACGGACGCTGAACAGTTTTACGGCAGGGTTGCATGAATCAGTACACATCTGTTGATCCTCGTTAGGGACCGCATACCAGAGCTACTAAACAATGGGTGGCGGCTGTACGCAGGTTAGTAGACCGGCGAATCAACGAAACCGGCGCGCCCGAAGACGCCCTGCGTGCAGCCACCATAAGAGCAGCTGTACGCCGTTGATCGTATCGGGCTACTAAACCCGACCGCTGATGGGCAGCGGCTGACGAACCTTAAAGAGGTCGCCCAAGGCGCACAACTCGGACGAGTCTGATCGTTATGTAGGCAATGCCGCAAGGTTAAAACCCATGCTCAAAGCGTGAAGAAATTGAAGCTTTTGGCAACAAATAGCCGTTGAAGACCGTTTGAATTCAATCTACCACCCACATCATTCTCGATAGCCCCACCCCACCAAAAATGCATACGCAGGTTTAATCATGACTCAGCCATTGACCGCTTTCGATCTTGTTGACCTGCTCGACAGCGAGGAAGCCATCCACGAATACCTTTCTCAGGTTATTGCAGAGGGTGATAAATCAGAGCGCCTAAGGGCTGCCGGTTTTGCGGCCAAAGCCCGTGAGAAAATTCGGGCAGAACTGGCGATGGGTGAGTCCAGTCGAGAACCTCAGCCGTTCGACTCCGTGGCATTTAAGCAAAAAATGCCAAGTACTGGAGAGTGAGCCTTTTAAACCTCAACACCGCCCCTCTGCACCACCCACGCCAACGGCAACGTCACACACAACATCCCCGCCAACACCATCACCGCCACCGGCACGCCCAGCGCATCCCCCACTGCGCCAAACGCCACCGGCGCCAGCGCGCCACCCCCAATCGTACCGGTGTAGAACAGCGCAAACGCCTGTTCGCGCTGGCCCGCGCCGGCAAGGTCGGGCACGGCGCCGTACAGCACCGAGGAGGTGCCATTCAGTACCAACCCCAGCAGCGGCAACATCACCATCAACCCGCTCAGCGGCAGATACACCGCCGCGACAATCAGCAGCGCGGTGCTGGCTTCGGTGATCCACACGGTCGTCATCATGCCGATGCGTACACCGAGGTAGCCGCAGAGCAGCTTGCCAAAGGCGCCGCCGATGAACAGCAGGGTCAGGGCCAGGCCGATGCCGGCGGTACCGGCGCCTTTGGCTTGCAGCAGAAACGGCAGGAAGGTGAGGAAACCCATGCGCACAGCGCTGTCGAGGGTGCCCATGAGGATCAGCGCGCGCAGGCCGGTGGCAGAGCCGTTGCCGCTGAGGGGCTTGGCTTTTTTCGTGACCGTGGACGCGGATACCTGGGTGGGGATAAGCCACCACAGCAGTCCCGCGGCCGCCAGGCCGAGCAGCCCCAGAGCGGTGGCGCTGGCCTGCCAACTGACCACGGTGAGCAGTAAGCCGACCAGGCCGGGGATCAGGGTTTTGCCGATATCGCCAGAGAAGTTGTACTGCGACAGGGCCTGCTTGACCCCGCCGCCCTCTTCATAGGCATCGGTGATCATCGAGGAAGCCAATGGATGTTGAGTACTGGCGCCGAGCCCACCGAGGAGCAGCGCGAGCAACAAGAGCGTCAACCCGGTGGCTTGGCCCACCAGCAAATAAGCGACGCCCGCGAGCGCGGTACCGCCGATCAGCATCGGTAACCGCCCCCAACGTTTGGCGGCGCGGCTGGCCATGAGTTGACACACGGCCATCGCCCCGGAGTAGGCACCGCGTAACAGGCCGACCTGAGCATAGGACAAGGCAAATTGCGCCTGCCAGATCGGCAACAGGACGTAGATGACATCGGTCAGGCCATCATGCACGGCGTGGGCGCTGCAACCGGCGATCAACGCACGGCGGCGGCGGGACGTTTCGCAAGCAGGCAAAGCGACAGTGTCGTTCATGGTGTAGGAATCAGCTCAGGTTTAAGGGGCTTCCAGCCGGTCAAGGCGATCAACAAGGTCAGCAATTGGAAAGCGATGATCAGCACCACGCAGCCGCCCCAGCCCCAGCGATCCCAGATCAGCGCCGGGACGATGGCGCCGCAACTGCCGCCCAGGTAATAACAGGTGAGATACACCCCGACAGCGCCCGTCTTGTTATAGCGCGCGGTGGCGGTGATAAACGCATTGGCGGCAGCCTGGGCCAAGAACACGCCGGTGGAACTGAGCGCCAGGCCCACTACGATGCACCACAGGGACGGCAGCAGGGTCAGGGCCGAGCCACTGACACCCAGCATGGCAGCGACACTGAGCAGTTCGGCGTGAGGGCGAGCTTTGCTGAGGCGCCCGGCGATGGGGATCACGAACAGGGCCAGCAGAAAGACCATGTAAAGCGTCCCCAACGCCGCCGGCCCAAGGTTGAATGGCGGCAGGCCCAAGTACAAACCTGCGTAGGTAAACGCCGCGACTTGCGAAAACAACACGCAGAAACCTACGGCATAAGCGGCCAGCAACGGCCGGCGAAACCCACCTGACGAAGAGCCTTTAGCCTGCTCGGTGCGTGGCCGGTTGTTGGCCGGCAACAAAAACTGGATAAAACCGCCGACCATCAAGCTCAGCACCGCGAGCAACTCAAAGGCTTCGCGCCAGCCTACATATTCGGTCATCACGCCGGTGACGAAGCGCCCGGCGAACCCACCCAATACGGTGCCTGCAACATACAAGCTGGTGACTTCAGTCACCGTGCCGCCCTGCCAGCGATCGCCGATGTAGGCCACGCTGGTGGCGAACACCACCGGAATCAACATGCCTTCGATCAAGCGCCACACCAGCACTTCGGCGAAGCTGTCTGCATAGGCCGTCATCAACGCCGGCACCGCCAACAGCAGCGCAGCCACGGCGATCACCGTGCGCTGTTCGAAGCGCCCGGTCAGACGGCTGACAAACGGCGCCGTGACGGCCACCGCCAGGGTGGTGACGGTAATGCTCCAGCCCGCGACCTTGGCGCTGATATGAAAGTACTCGGCAAACGTCTGGAGAATGCTCTGGGTCGCATAGAGGTTGAGAAACGCCGCGCAGCCACACAGGAACAGGGCAAGGCGGGCACAATGCAGGCGCGGTTTCATGAAAGCTCTCGTTTTATTTTGTGACGCTTTTATAGAATGAGCGGCATGATCGTGACCAATACCGTTTTCCGACCGATCAATACCCAAGGACCAGGATGCTCGACCTACGCAAGCTGCGTTACTTTCTGACGGTCGCCGAAGAATTGCACTTCGGCCGCGCCGCCCTGCGCCTGCACCTCGCCCAGCCGCCGTTGACCCGGCAGATTTCAGCGCTGGAGGCAGAGTTGGGCTTCAAGCTGTTCGATCGCACCAGCCGCACGGTGACGCTCACCGCCCAGGGCCGCTCGTTCCTGCCCTACGCCCGTGGCGTGTTGGAACAGGTTGAGTTGGCACAAGTGATCGCCACTAAATTGGCTGCGGGCACGGCCGGGCAACTGGCGTTGGGCTATGTGAGTTCAATCGCCCTGTCGGACCTGTTCAGCCAAGCGATCCAGGCCTTTGCCCAGCGCTTTCCCGATGTGCAACTGACCCTGGTGGAATGCGCCTCCGGCAGCCTTGGTGCGCAAGTGGCCGACGGGCGGCTGGATATTGGCTTGAGCCGGCTGTTGCCGCAAAACGACGCGGTGCAAGCGCTGTCGTTGGGCGAGGAACGCTTGGTGGCAGCGGTGTCGAGTGACAGCCCGCTGGCCAGCCAGGCCGAAATCAGCCTGGCGCGGCTCAGCGCATTTCCGTTGATTCTGTTCCCGGCCGATTACGGCTCGGGGCTGAACCAGTCCATCGAGCAGTTGTACCGCCACCACGGCGTGCCCCTGTACGCGGGGCCGACCGGGCGGCAGATCACCTCGATCATTGCGCTGGTGGCAGCCGGGCAAGGAGTGGCGCTGGTGCCGGCCTGTACGCAAAGCTTGATGAACAAGGGGGTGACGTATCGGCCACTGGTGGAGGTGGATGCCTGTGCAAAGTTATTGGTGCTGACGCGCAAGGAGGAGTCGAACCTGTCGGTCCAGGCCTTTATGGCGGTGATCGATGAGGTAGCTGCAACGCCAGCAAAGTCTGAATGCACCCACAAATGAGCACCGTAATACTGTCAACCCGTTAGCCGTGAGAGTGAGATACCCGCAATGCTTGAGCCTGAACAATCCACCCCCAAACCTGTACTGCGCCAGGTGGTCGGTTGGGTGCTGGTTCTGCCCTTCCTGGTCTCATGGGTGAGGCTGCCATTTCCCTTTGGCCTGTTCCTGGCGCTGGGAGTGATTGCAGCGTCGGCCTATGGCGTAAGGTTTGCCTGGCACCACGCCAGTCGACGCGTGACGATGTTCGCGCTGATAGTCACTCTGCTCAATGCCGTTTCATGGGTCATGCTGAGCACCGCCTCAGTACTCATGGCGCTCTACATGCTCGCGCGACTCTACTGGTGGCCGTATTTCGCCAACTGGCTTTACTGGAATTTTTAGTCTCAAGGCGAATTTGACCGCAAGAAGCGCAGTTTCCAGGCAAGCCGATGGCGCTACAGTAGCGCTGAACCTTTTAACGCCGCCTGTCGAGGAGCCCACTCATGCGCTACGAATACACACTCATACCCTCCCCCGTCGGCGAGCTCACCCTGGTGGCGCGCAATGGCAAGCTCAGCGCCATCCTGTGGGAATGCGAGCGCGCCAACCGCGTACGCCTGGGTGAATTGCATGAGGCCAATCACAACCCGGTGTTGCTGGAAACCAAGCGCCAATTGCACGAATACTTCGCCGGCAGCCGTCACCGGTTCGAGCTGGAACTGGACTTCACCGGCACCGATTTTCAGAAATCGGTGTGGCAGGCATTGCTGACGATCCCTTTTGGCGAAACCCGCAGCTACAGCCAGATCGCCCAGCAGATTGGCAACCCGAAAGCCGTGCGTGCCGTGGGAGCCGCCAATGGTCGCAACCCGATCTCGATCATTGCTCCGTGCCATCGGGTGATCGGCGCGTCAGGCGGGCTGACCGGATTCGCTGGCGGGCTGGAGGCCAAGCAATACTTGCTCGCGCTGGAAGGCGGCGGCCAGGCCGAACTGGTGTTCTGAAACGCGCCGCGGCAAAAACGTCCCCTTTGTTCATGAGACCAGTTGTAAAAAGAAATTTCAGCACTGCGCTGCGGTCCATCACTTCATCACCTCCCCTTAAGGAAACCGGTCATGAAATTCTCCGCAGTCTCACAATCCCTGTCCCGCTGGGCTGGCAGTGCCCGGACGTTCTACGCGGCCGTCGCGCTGATTTTCCTGTGGAGCCTGAGCGGGCCGTATTTCCACTACAACGACACCTGGCAACTGATCATCAATACCTCGACCACCATCATCACCTTCCTGATGGTGTTCCTGATCCAAAACACGCAAAACCGCGATAACGACATCCTGCACATCAAGATCGATGAACTGCTGCGCGTGTCCAAGGACGCGCAAAATGCCGTGTTGAGCCTGGACGGCCTGGACCGCAAAGAACTGGAAAAGCTACGCCAGGAATACCGCAGCATTGGCAAAACCGGCAGCGTCAGCCTGAACAGCAGCTGCGGTCACGCTGCCGACGATGCGGCCCCCACCAAGACCGATTTGAACCAGGCATGAAAAACGGCGGTTGGATCAGCTCCAACCGCCGTTTTTCCTAAGCAGTAAAGGCCTCAACCATCGCCTTGATGACCTTTGCCGTAGGTGGATGCCAGGGCACGAGCCTTTTGCAGGCGCTCTTCCAGCTTGGGCAGCGTTTCATCCACCAGCGCTTTTATTTCCGGGACATCGGACGCGGCGCCTTCGCGCTTGAACAGGGCGATGGCCTCTTCGTTTTCCTTGACCTGTTGTGCGGTGTAGGCGGCGTCGAAGGAGTCACCCTCCTTGAGTTCGGGCATCAGGGTTTCAGCTTTGTCGACGATCTTCTCCCGTGGGGCCACCGGCAAGTCGAGCTTCTTGGCAATCGCCGCCAAATGTTGGTTGGCCAGGGTGCGCTCGTTGATCACCTCGATGGTGTAGTCCTTGATTTCCTGGGACGAGGTTTTGGCGTGGGCCATGCGACTGGTCTCGATATCGGCCATACCTTTGGCCGAAGCCTGCTCGATGAACTCAGCAGGCGACTGGGCGAAAGCATTGCTGGCGCCGAGGCCCAGCAGCATCGCGAAACTGGCGGTGCGTAACCGGATAGCCATGCGGCTCATGATGGGTTCCTCCAGGGCAAAAATAGGTGCGGGGGGAATACACCCCACCCTGGATTCGAATTTTCTGGGCGGCAAAGGTTTAGAAAAAACTTGCCGTTGCGACGAACGGTCGTCGCCACCTCAAGCCGGTTTGCTGCCAAACAGCCCCGGTAACGCATGGGCCAGGGCGTTTATAGCAAAGCCGATGAACATCACGCCGCACAGTCGGGTGATCAGGATTTCATGGCGTTGATACACCGTGCGCACCCGTTGGGCACCCACCACACCGATCAGAATGGCATAGGCCAGCAGGCCACCGACGAAGCTCAGGAAGATCAACGACGGCAACATCGACCACGTCAGCAACTCGGCACGGCTGGAGAGCAGCGCAGTGAACGTCGCCACGGCCACCGGGTAAGCCTTGGGGTTGGTCAGGCCGAACACAATACCGTGCCAGAACGGATGGCGCGCCGCGCCCTGGGGGGCATCGCCGTTGCGACGCTGGGTCCGAATCGCGCGCCAGCCGAGCCAGAACAGGTACAGGCCGCTGAGCACGCCCAGCACATCGAACGCGCTGCTGCCGACTTCCCGCGCGCCGACAATCGCCACCAGCGCGGTGCTGCACCACAGCACATCGCCCAGCAGGTGCCCGCAGAGGAACCCCGCCCCGGCCCGACGACCACGGGCGGCGCCGATGCCGAATACGGCCAGTACCCCCGGCCCCGGCGTAATCCCGTAGATAAAACCCGAAGCGAGCACAGCGAACAGCAAGGAAAGGGTCATGGGCGCGACTCTGACAGAGGATGTGGAGGTGGCTGGATTCTGCACGTTCCAGTACTAAGGGTAAAACTTCATGCCGACATAGGGTTTGTCGCGGCAGGCTTGCAGGCGCGAGGCCAGGTCGCCCACATGGGCTTCAAGCTTGTGGCCGTCGGGGTCGAGAAAATAGAACGAGGCGCCTTCGCTGCGGTTGTCGCGCCACGCCTGTACGTTGGCGGCGCACAGGCGCTCGACCAATGCGGTGAAATTTGACGCTGCGACGGTAAACGCAGCGTGGGTGTAGTCGGCCGTCGGATTCGAGTCGCGTAAAGGATCGAGGGACAAACAGAGCCATAGGCCCGGCAATGACAAATAGGCGCCGCTGTCCCAGGTGGCCTCGAGCTTCAGTTGCAACAGCCCATGGTAGAAGCTGACGCTGCGAGGCAGATCGGTGACGGCCAGGGTCAGGTGGTTGAGGCCGGTGAGCATGTTGTTTTTTCCGTGTTAGCGGTGGTTTTCGGACAATACACCCTGCATTTGGTCTTTCAACCACTGCAACCCCGAATCCCCGCCCCGCCGCCCATGCCACACCAGCTCAAAGGCAAACGAGGGAATAGGAAACGGCGGCGGCACGGTCAGCAGGTGCTGATGGTCGATGTTGAGCAACCCCCGCGATGACACCGTCAGGATCAGGTCCGTGCCGCGAATCAACTGCGGTGCCACGCCCCAGTGCGGCAGGCTGATCGCCACATGCCGCCGCTCACGAATCGCCGTCAACGCGCGCTCGATTTCCGGCGTGCCGCTGCCGCGCATTTCCAGCAACACATGGGGCCGCGACAGGTAGGTAGGCAAGTCGAGGATGCCGCCCTCCGGCAGGCTGTCGCGGTCCACCAGGCAGGTGTAATGCTCTTCGAACAACGGCGAGCTGCGCAGTTCGGCGGGCATATCGGGGAACACACCAGCGGCCAGGTCGAGGTCGCCATTGAGCACGCCCTCCACCATGCCTTCGCGGCTGGCCTGGACAATCTGCAGGTCGATACCCGGCGCTTCGTGACGCAAGGTTCGCACCAGCCCCGGTAGGAAAATCGCCGCGCTGTAGTCCGACATCGCCACGCGAAACCGACGCTTGGCCGAGGCCGGGTCAAACTGATTCGGTGCCAGCAGTGCCTGCACCTGGGCCAGGGCCTCGGCCAACGGAGTCGCCAATTCCAGCGCGCGGGCAGTCGGCACCAACGTGCCTCCCTGGCGCACCAGCAAGGGATCACCGAGCACATCACGCAAGCGCGCCAACGCATGGCTGACCGCCGGCTGGCTCAGGTGCAGGCGCGCCGCCGCACGGGTGACGTGCTGCTCGGCAAGCAAGGCGTCGAGGATCACCAACAGGTTGAGGTCGATGCGCCGTAGATCATTCATCAGCTGCATGCCTGGCATAAGGAATTGGAATTTAAATTTGCGTGACGAATAGCCTAGAGTCCAGCAAAACCTCTGGGAGATTCGACATGACGACGTTGCATTGGGCTGGTTTGTTGCTATTGGCGGTGATCGCCGGGGCGGTGGTGCCGTTTCAAAGTGCGATCAATGCCAACCTCGGTCGCGGTCTCGGCCACCCACTGTGGGCGACGCTGGCGTCGTTGCTGGTGAGCATTATCGTGCTGCTGCCGGTGATCGTCGCACTGCGCCTGCCGTTGCCGAACCTGGCGTTTATCAGCAAGGCACCGCTGTGGATGTGGGCCGGTGGCGCATTGGGTGTGTGCTTTATCTCGCTGGCACTGATACTGCTGCCCAAGCTGGGTGCATCGGGGTTTATCGCCCTGGCCATGGCCGGGCAGATTCTAGCGTCGCTGCTGCTGGATCACTTCGGCCTGTTTGGCCTGGTAGAACGGCAACTGACCACGCCCCGGGTGCTGGGAGCGCTCTTGTTGATAGGCGGCGTGGCGTTGATCCAGTTCAGTGCCACACCCGCCCGCACACTGGCGACGGCAGGCTGATCCGCACGGGTGCACAGGGCTCAGGGTGTATCGCGAGCCAGTCGATTGATCTCGGCCTGTTCCACCACCGCTTGCGGCGCGCCGTTACGCACCGCCGCCAGCATCGCCCGCCCCACGGTCTCGGTGCTGACCACCCAGCCCGGCTTGATCCCACGCACCACCGACAGCAACGGCCCGAGCACCGTGTAGAACAACTGGTACAACGGCGTCTTCGAGCGCACGCCATGCAACGGTTGGATCACCCCCGGCCGGAACAGGTACACCGCCTTGAACGGCAGGCGCAGCAAGGCGTTCTCGGTCTTGCCCTTGACCCGCGCCCACATCGACTTGCCCGCCTCGGAACTGTCGGTACCCGCGCCGGACACGTAGATAAAGGTCATCTGCGGATTAAGCCGAGCCAGGGTACTGGCGGCGACAAGGGTGAGGTCATAGGTGAGGTGGGTGTACTTGGTTTCATTCATGCCAGCCGACGAAACGCCGAGGCAGAAGAAGCAAGCATCAAAACCTTGCAACAGGTTTTCCAGGGGTTGGAAATCCAGCATGTCGCTGTGCAACACCTGATGCAGCTTGCCGTGCTCCTGGGCCAGCGGCGTGCGGCCGACGGCCACGACTTCCTGCACATCCGCGGCCAGCAGGCACTCACGGAGGACGCCCTGGCCGACCATGCCGGTGGCACCGAATAATAAGACTCTCATAAGGTTTTACCTTCAATGGCCTGCCATCAACGGCACGCTAAAGACAAATACACTAACAGCTTGTAGCGTGCTGCCAGTAGCTTAGCGCCCAAATAGGAATCGTCCGTTCTTGAAACGCACCACCACCCCGCCCTTGCTTGCAGCGCGGCCCTCCTTGCCCCAGTCGGCATCAGCCGCAATTTGCACGCGGCATTGGCGCAAGGTTCAGGCGATGGGGCGATCATTGTGTTCAACACCCGCGCACCGTTGATTTTGCAGGGCGTTTCGAGTGGATTGCAGCACGATATGGCGGGTTGGGGAGAGGCGTATCGGGTAGAGACGTTGATGCTCAATCACTTCGTCGCGCCCACAGGGTGGCTGACGATGATGAGTGGGGGCGTGGCGAGCGGGCTTGCCCTAATGCCATTCAGTTAAGGCTTTTGTGTAGGAGCGAGCTTGCTCGCGAAGAACTCACAGGCGCCGCGTTCATCCAGGACACACGCGTTATCGTTGACGTTTTTCGCGAGCAAGAACTAGGCGTCCCCCCTCGCTCCTACAGAAGGCGATGTACGCTTAACTGAACGGCATTAGGGCAAGCCCGCCCACCACAGCAAGGATCAGAATGCGCTGCGGAAGATCTCCTCGATCTGACGCTGATCAGCCCGTCGTGGGTTGGTCAGCCCACAGGCATCCTTCAACGCATTGGCCGCCAGCAGCGGGATATCCTGCAACTTGGCCCCCAGCTCACGCAGGCCCGCTGGGATTTCGACGTCCAGGGCCAATGTACGAATCGCGGCAATGGCAGCCTGGGCGCCCTCTTCCGCACAGCCCCCCTTGATGTCCGCGCCCAGTGCACGGCCGACATCGCTCAGGCGCTTGGCGCTGACGCTGGCATTGAAGCTTTGCACATGGGGCAGCAACACCGCGTTGCACACGCCGTGGGGCAGGTCGTACAGGCCGCCCAGTTGGTGAGCCATGGCATGCACGAACCCCAGGGAAGCATTGTTGAAGGCCATGCCGGCGAGGAACTGGGCATACGCCATGTTTTCCCGCGCGGCTTTGTCAGTACCGTCGCGTACGGCCAGGCGCAGGTTGGCGCTGATCAGCTCGATGGCCTTGATCGCGCAGGCGTCGGTGATCGGCGTAGCGGCCGTGGATACGTAGGCTTCGATGGCGTGGGTCAACGCATCCATGCCGGTGGCGGCGGTAAGCCCCTTGGGCATGCCGACCATCAGCGAGGGGTCGTTGACCGACAGCAGCGGCGTGACGTTGCGGTCGACGATGGCCATTTTCACGTGGCGGGTTTCGTCGGTGATGATGCAGAACCGGGTCATCTCGCTGGCGGTGCCGGCGGTGGTGTTGATGGCCACCAGTGGCAGTTGCGGCTTGCTGGATTGGTCGACCCCTTCATAGTCGCCGATATGCCCGCCGTTGGTGGCGCACAGGGCGATACCCTTGGCGCAGTCATGGGGCGAACCACCGCCCAGGGACACGACAAAATCGCAGGCACTTTGCTGCAACAGCGCCAGGCCTTTCTCGACGTTTTCCACATTGGGGTTGGGCTTGGCGCCATCGTAGATGACCGAGTCGATGTCCTGCATCGCCAGTTTCTCGGCGATCATGCTGGCCACGCCGGCCTTGGCCAAGCCGGCGTCGGTGACGATCAGGGCCTTGCGAAAACCGTAGTTGCGGATGGCAACCATCGCTTCGTCGAGGCAATCAGTGCCCATGATGTTGACGGCGGGAATGAAGAAGGTACTGCTCATGGCGAATCCTCAGAGGCGTTATGCCGACAGAATCCACTGAGAGCGCATGGTGCACCTTGACCAGGATCAACCCTCGCTCATGATAAAGTCTGCGTCCAGCCGATTTCGAGTAGACCCACCGCGATGAAGGATTTCCAGGATATTGATGCCCACCTTGAAGACTGGAGCGCGCTGCGCAGCACCATCGACTTCAGTGGGATTCTGATCGGCAACGGCGCCAGCCGGGCGATTTGGGAGGACTTTGCCTACGACTCGCTGTTCGAAAACGCCCGCACCGTCGAAGAAAAACCCCTGAGCCAATCCGAGCTGAGTGTGTTCGACGCCCTGCAAACCCGCAGCTTCGAACAGGCCCTGGGCGCCTTGAAAACCACCAGCCGGGTCAACAAGGCCCTGGCCGTCAGCTCGGCGGCGCCGCGCAATCGCTATTACGCAATCAAGGAAGCGCTGATCAACACCATCCACGCCGTGCACATCCCATGGCGCCTGGTGCAGCCGTCGACGCTGGCGACGATCAACGCCGAGCTGGCCAGCTACCCCACGGTCTTCACCAGCAACTACGACCTGCTCAACTACTGGGCGATCCTGCACACGCCGGGCATCGACGACCTGTTCCGCAGCGCAGACGCCAGCTTCGACCTGCGCAATACCCGCACCGATGCACCGCGCATTCTCTACCTGCACGGCGGCCTGCACCTGGTGCGCAACCTCGACGGCACCGCGCGCAAATTGCCGAGCACCGACAGCACCCTGCTCAGCAGTTTCGCAATCAACAACACGATCAAGACCCTGGACGATGTGCCGTTGTTCGTCAGCGAAGGCAAGGTGCAGGAGAAGCTCAAGACCATCCGCAGTTCGGATTACCTGTCGTTCTGCTATGAGCAGTTGCTCACCCATGCCGGCGCGCTGTGCATCTTCGGCCACGACCTGGGGCCGCAGGATAAACACCTGGTGGATGCGATTCGCCAGGCCAGCCCGACCACCCTGGCGATCTCGGTGTCGGGACGCAGCGACGGGTTCATTCGCCAGCAGAAGCGGCGGTATTCGCAGTTGTTTGACGGCAGCGGCGTGGAGCTGAAGTTTTTTGCGGCGCGCACGCATCCGTTGGGTCATCCAGCACTGTCGGTACCGGTGGAACGCTGAGCAACCTATGGGACGGAGCTGGCCCCCCGCCCACATTGATCGCCTTTCAAGCCGTCAGCGCGGTCACTCTTCAGCGCTGTGCACCACCACCAACAACTGTGCCTGCACATCCCCCACCGAGCGAAGCCGATGGGGCTTCTGTGCATTGAAATGCAGGGCATCGCCCCGCTCCAGGATCACCCGTTCATTCATGAAGTCCACTTCCACCTGGCCTTCATGCACGAACAGGAATTCCTCCCCCACGTGTTCCTTGAAGGTCTTGTCGGTGAACTCCGCCGGCGGGTAAATGATGAAAGGCAACAGGCTGCGTTCACTGACCTGATGGGCCAGCACCGCATAACCCGGCGCGGTGTCGGGCCGCTCATGGCAGCGCACCAGGCTGTAGCTGTCGAGACTGACGCTGTCTTCGCTGAACAGTTCTTCCACTTTCACGTTCAACGCCTTGGCCAGTTTCAACGCAGCGGCAATCGACGGTGTGTTGAGCCCGCGCTCGACTTTCGACAGATAACTCTTGGTCATCCCGGATTTTTCGGCCAGGTTTTCCAACGTCACGCCGAGTTTTTTTCTCAATAATTTCAAACGGATAGACATGCGCTGCGGTTAATCCATGCAGAAAGCGAAGAGCTGTGCTTGCTAATGACACAAAGTGTCATATAGCATCTTTAGTGTCATTTGCCTCACCCAACGACCTTGCGAGCAGCGGGGGACCAGCAAATCCGACGTCCATTGAACCACCCAAAGGACACCGATATGGCCAAGACATTAGCACTCCCCAAAGACCAACTGGTCAAGCAAGCGCTGATCCAGATGCAAAACACCCTGGCGGATAATACGTGGACCGACCGGCAAAAGCTGGCGCTCACATGTCGCATCCTCTTCGAATACGGCCACGACTCCGGCCTGGCCGGGCAGATCACCGCGCGCGGGCCCACGCCTGGCACCTATTACACCCAGCAACTGGGCCTGGGCTTTGACGAAATCACCGCGAGCAACCTGCTGCTGGTCAACGAAGACCTCGAGGTGCTGGAAGGCCACGGCATCCCCAACCCGGCCAACCGTTTTCACACCTGGGTCTACCGTGGAAGGCCGGATGTGAACTGCATCATTCACACCCACCCGACGCACATCGCCGCCCTGTCGATGCTGGAAGTGCCGCTGCAGGTATCCCATATGGACCTGTGCCCGCTGTACGAGGACTGCGCGTTCCTGGAAGCCTGGCCAGGGGTGCCGGTGGGCAATGAAGAAGGGGAAATCATCACCACGGCACTGGCTGACAAGCGCGCGATTTTGCTTTCGCACCACGGCCAGTTGTCGACCGGGGCAAATATCGAGGAAGCCTGCGTGATCGCGCAGTTGATCGAGCGTGCGGCCAAGTTGCAATTGCTGGCGATGGCCGCCGGCACCCTCAAGCCGATCCTGCCGGCATTGGGACGCGAGGCCCATGACTGGATCTCAAAGCCCAAGCGTCATGGCGCTGCGTTCAATTACTACGCCCGGCAGAACCTGCGCAAGCACGCCGACTGCCTGAATTGATTGCCCTTTTTCGACCGGAGACCTCCCATGTCCAGCCCAACCATTCACGGCATCATCGGCTACACCATCACCCCATTCAGCACCGACGGCCAACGCATTGACCTCGACGCCCTGGGCCGCTCCATCGACCGCTTGATCGCCAGCGGCGTGCATGCCATCGCGCCTTTGGGCAGCACCGGTGAAGGCGCTTATCTGAGCGAGGCCGAGTGGGACGAAGTCAGCGCCTACAGCCTGCAAAAAGTCGACAGGCGCGTGCCCACGATTGTCAGCGTGTCCGACCTGACCACCGCCAAGGCCGTACGCCGCGCGCGTTACGCCGAGGCCCATGGCGCCGATGTGGTGATGGTGCTGCCGGCCTCGTACTGGAAACTCAGCGAGGCGGAAATCCTCGCCCACTACGCCACGATTGGCGACAGCATCGGTTTGCCGATCATGCTCTACAACAACCCGGCTACCAGCGGCACGGACATGTCGGTGGACTTGATCCTGCGCATTATCAAACAGGTCGCCAACGTCACCATGGTCAAGGAGAGCACCGGGGATATTCAGCGCATGCACCAGTTGCACCAGCGCAGCGACGTGCCGTTCTACAACGGCTGCAACCCGTTGGCACTGGAAGCCTTCACGGCCGGGGCCAAGGGTTGGTGCACGGCGGCGCCAAACCTGATCCCGCAACTGAACCTGGATTTGTATGCGGCAGTGTTGGCCAATGACCTGAGCAAGGCGCGCGAACTGTTTTATCGGCAGTTGCCGTTGCTGGAGTTCATCCT
Organism: Pseudomonas gorinensis; assembly: GCF_042015035.1. NCBI lineage: Bacteria > Pseudomonadati > Pseudomonadota > Gammaproteobacteria > Pseudomonadales > Pseudomonadaceae > Pseudomonas > Pseudomonas gorinensis. The sequence continues at coordinate 1,933,800 of NZ_CP167125.1, read as the reverse complement.
CAAGGGCGGGTTGCCGGCGACGATCAAGGCCGGGTTGCGCTTGACCGGGTTGGAGGTGGGTGATCCCCGCTTGCCGGTATTCCCGCTGGGCGAAGCCGGAATCGAACAGCTGAAAACATTGCTGCGCTGACGCCGCGATCCAATGAGGGAGGGGCTTGACCCAGTGCCAGTCAATTAAGAGATAGAACGAGCAAACCGTAACCTGTGGCGAGCGGGCTTGCCCCGCGTTGGGCTGCGAAGCGGCCCCAAAACCTGGCGATTCAATATGCGTGGATAAACGCGGTGGCCTTATTGGGGCTGCTTCGCAGCCCAACGCGGGGCAAGCCCGCTCGCCACAACAAGCCCGCTCGCCACGACAAGCGCGCTCACCACAACAAGCTCGCTCGTCACAGTTAGAGTGTTCCTCCTTAACTGACTGACAAGCCCCCTCCCACATTTTAAATAGAGACAAATGATAATGATTCTCGATAGAATTCACGACTTTTCCACGTCGTGCTTCGTCAAGAAGGATATCCATGTCTCGTCCCAAGCCCGACCCGTTGTCGGCCGATGCCTTTCGCGGGTTTTATGCAGACATTCTGTATTTCCTGCGCAAACGCACGGACAACGCCAGCGACGCGGCCGACATGACCCAGGATGTCTTTACTCAGTGGCTGGACTACCGCGACCGGGCCAAGGTCGAGCAGCCACGGGCGTTTCTGTTCCAGATGGCGCGCAACCTGCTGCGCGATCATTGGCGCAAACAGAAGGTACGACAAACCGTCCACGCCGATCAGGCCGAAAAGGATGCCGAGCCGGTCATTGACGAGCAGAACGACCCCATGGTCGCCGCACAACGCCTGCAACGCCTGGAACAGTTGAAAGAAGTCCTCGCCGAGCTCTCGCCGCGCAGGCGAGAAGCCCTTATGCTGCACCGCTTCGAAGGCCTGAGCCAGGTACAGATCGCCGAGCGCATGGGCATTTCGACCAGCATGGTGGAAAAGCACATCGCCTTTGCCCTGCTGCATTGCAAGCGACGCCTTCAACCCGACCTCGGCACGGAGCAGCCCGAATGAACCGCCTGAGCGACATCGACGCCCTGGACATCGAAGCGAGCGACGCCATTGATGCCCAAGCCGCCAGTTGGTTTGCACGCAACCGTAGCGATGCGGGGCGCGCCGACCGCAAGGCTTTTGCCGCCTGGCAAGCCGTGCCGGCCCACGCCCGCGCCTATGCCGAATTCGAGCAGCTGTGGGCGGACCTCGCCCAGTTGCAGCAACGGAGCAAACCCGTGGCGCTGCCCCCGCGCAAACCAGCCTTGTGGCGCCCGGCCCTCGCCGCCGCCGCCGCCGTGCTCTGTGCCGTACTGGCCACGCACCTGGGTGCACCGCGCGAGTTGTATCACAGCCAGGTCGCGGCCCACGCCAAGGGCGTGCGTACCCTGGACCTGCCCGATGGCAGCACCTTGTATGTGAATGCCAACACCCGCTTGCGCGTCGACTTCACCGCCTACCAACGCATCATCCATTTGGACAAGGGCCAGTTGTATATCGAGGTCGCTGCTGACAAGGAACGGCCGTTGTTCGTACAAGCCGGCGAAGCGAATGTGCGGGTGGTGGGCACGGCTTTTGATGTGCGCCGCAGCCCGCAGCAACTGGTGGTCAGCGTCGCCCATGGCCAGGTCGCCTTCGAGCCGGACGCCAAAAACGCCGTCACCTTGCTCGGCGCCCAGCAACGCGCCATCTACCACTACGCCAAGGGCACCGTGCAGCAACAACCCCTCACGTCCGAAGACGTGGCCGACTGGCGCAGTGGACACCTGTCGTTCCGCAACCGCGAGCTGGCCAGCCTGATCGATGAACTGAGCCTTTACCGCCCGCAGGCACCGTTGCAGGTGAGCAATGCAGTGGCACACCTGAAGGTCTCGGGCAATCTCGATGTGAATGATCCAGACGCCTTACTCAATGCCCTGCCCGCCCTGCTGCCGGTAAAAGTCATGGCTTCAGCCGATGGCGTGATAAGCATTGAGCCGAGCAAATAATACAAAAACCGTACTTGAGAATATTTTGCATTTGCACGTGTGGTTTTTTTAGCCTGCCCCGTCTTCCTCCCGACTGTGTTTGATACGCACACCTTTTTGGCTATCTGGCCACCCGGGGGATTTCATGTTTCGCGCGCCTTGCCACGCTTCGCACCTGTTGCTTCAACCGACCCTGCTTGCCACCTGCCTGGCGTTCAGCCTCACGGCCCAGGCCGAGTCGTTCACGCTGCACCTGCCGGCCCAGTCGCTGGCCACGTCACTGAGCGAGGTGGCGCAGCAGACGAAGATCCAGCTGCTGTTCGATGAAACACTGCTCAAGAACGTGCAGGCACAGGCCCTCAATGGTGACTTCACCCCGGAAGTGGCGATCCGCACCCTGCTGGCCCCTGGTGAATTCACCCTGATCAAGGTCGGCACTACCTACGTCGTACGCCCCGATACGGGCAAGACTACCCAGAGCGGCGCGATCCAGCTGGACACCTTGAGCGTGATCGGCACGGGCAATGAAGTCGACTCCAGCACCGTGAACCGCTCCACCCTGAGCCAGGCCGACATCGACCGCTACCAAGCCAACAACATCCCCAGCCTGTTGCAGACCCTGCCAGGGGTCAGCCAGGGTGGCTCGCTGAAACCCGGTGGCCAGACCATCAACATCCGTGGTTTCGGCGATGCCGAGGATGTACCGATGACCGTCGACGGTGCCACCAAGAGCGGCTTCGAGCGCTACCAGCAAGGCACGGTATTTATCGAACCCGAGCTGATCAAAAGCATCGAGGTCGAGAAAGGCCCCAATTCGCCGTTTACCGGCAACGGCGGTTTTGGCGGCACGGTCAACATGACCACCAAGGACGCCCCGGACTTGCTCAAGGACGGTCGCAACAGCGGTGCGATGCTCAAGTACGGTTACTCCAGCAACGACCATGAACAGGTCTATAGCAGCGCCGTGTATGGCCGCACCGACGATGGCCGGTTCGATGCGCTGGCTTACCTGACCCAACGCGACGGTGGTGACATGAAGGTGGCCGCCAAGCTGCCCAATGAGAACAACCAGTACCCGATCAACCCCCAACGCCTGCCTAACACCGCCCAGGACGTGGACGGCAAGCTGTTCAAGGTCAATGCCCACTTCACCGATGAACACAGTCTCGGCCTGTCGTACTCGCGTTCCCACAGCAATCGCTGGACACCCTTTTCCGCCGCGAGCTACCCGACACCGCCGACCCAGGCCAACATCAACCGCTACGGCTACGAAGGCGCGTTGAAGCGCTTTCTGGCACACCGCGACACCGTCGACACCACCTGGTCGGGCAAGTATGAATACCAACCCTTGGACAACCCGCTGGTGGACTTGACCGTCAAGTACTCTCAGTCCAACACCGAGCAGACTGACGAGCGCGACGCCACGGCGTTTTTCCAGTTGGCCACGGGTGGGCGCAAGATGGACACGTCCTACACCGACAAGAACCTCGACATCCGTAACGTCAGCCTGTTTGACACCGGGCCGTTGCAGCATGCGGTGACTATCGGTGGGCAGTTGCGCAAGCACATCCGCGAAACCGAGATGTGGATGCCAGGCACCACCTACAACACGCCACGCTACAACTATGGGCACTTTCAACCGGGCTTCATGCCCCACGGCAAGGTGGATACCAACAGTTTCTTCATCCAGGACGCCGTGACCCTGGGCGATGTGACGATCACCCCGTCGCTGCGCTACGACCATGTACGCAATCGCGGCGAGGCCAACGATGCACCGTACTACAGCAACCCCGACCCCGCCGTCGGCCATGACTACAGCGACCGCACCTACACCGGCTGGTCGCCGCGCCTGGCGTTGTTCTGGACGGTGACCCCGAACGTCGGCCTGTTCGCCAACTGGAGCCAGACCTGGCGGGCGCCAGTGATCGACGAGCAATACGAAGTGCAGGGCCTGGGCAACCGCACAGCCACCAGCGTCGACCTCGACCCGGAGCGCATCACCTCGATCACCCTGGGTAACATCACCCGCTTCGACAACCTGATCGCCCAGGACGACAACCTGCAACTGCGCACCACTCTGTTCCACAACAAAGTCGAAGACGAAATCTTCAAGGCCACGGGCGTGGGCTGCCAGAACCAGGCCATCAACGGGGGCACAATTGCCAACGCTTGCCCACCGGGGGCGATGTCCAACTACCGCAATATCGGCGCGCTGACCATCAAGGGCTTCGAGTTCGAAACGCTCTATAACTCCACCTACCTGTTCGGCTCGGCATCGTTCGCCTATGCCACCGGCCAACACGAGGGTGCCTATACCAACCCTTGGGGCCCGGATGTGGCGGCCCGCGATATTCCGCCGACCAAGTGGGTGCTGGTGGTGGGGACCCACATCCCGGCCTGGGATGCCCAGGTGGGGTGGACGGGGCAGTTCATCGGCGCAACCACTCGCCTGCCCAGCGACAAATACTCCGGCGGCCCCGGCAGCAGTGTCGGCGACTTGTTCTACGACCAGTATGGCAATAAGCGCTACAACACCCAGGGCCTGTTCGCGAAATGGGCACCGCAACAGGCTTACCTGAAAGGCACCGAGGTGAACTTCACCGTGGACAACCTGTTCAACAACAACTTCCGTCCGGCGCTGAGCGGTGATCGTGCCTACACCAAAGGGCGCGATGCCAAGATCAGCGTCACACGTTTCTTCTGAAGACTGGCACTGCAACTGTGGAGAGCGGGCTTGTTGTGAAGAGCGGGCTTGTTGTGGCGAGCGGGCTTGCCCCGCGTTGGGCTGCGAAGCAGCCCCATTACAGGCGATGTGTTTTTAACTGACACACCGCGGTGCCTGGTTTTGGGGCCGCTTCGCAGCCCAACGCGGGGCAAGCCCGCTCGCCACAGGCGACCTGTTTGCCCGCTCTATCTCTTAACTGACTGGCATTAGGGCTTGCCCGCGATACAGGCGACGCGGTTTATCAGTGAGTCTGCGGTGCGCCCACCCAACAGCAACTGTACGGATAAATCCGCACCCAGCTGTAGGCCCGCAATCGCCGGGGGTTGTGGCTAGATGGGCTTCCCTTGAAGCCCTCTAGATTTCGGTTCTCCCCATGAGCTCGCGCGAAAACACCGGCATGGCCCTCGGCCTGCTGGGCGTCATCATCTTCAGCCTGACCCTGCCCTTCACCCGCATCGTGGTGCAGGAAATCCACCCGTTGCTCAACGGCCTGGGCCGTGCGTTGTTCGCGGCGATTCCGGCGGCGGCGCTGTTGCTGTGGCGCCGCGAGCGTTGGCCAACCTGGCGCCAGGTGCGCGGTTTGTGCCTGGTGATCGCAGGCGTGATCCTCGGTTTCCCGGTGCTGTCAGCCTGGGCCATGCAAACGTTACCGGCCTCCCATGGCGCGCTGGTCAACGGCCTGCAACCACTGTGCGTGGCCTTGTATGCCGCGTGGCTGTCCCATGAGCGGCCGTCGAAAGCCTTCTGGGCCTGCGCCGCACTGGGCAGCGCGTTGGTATTGAGCTATGCGCTGATTACCGGTGCCGGCAGCATTCAAGCCGGCGATCTGTTGATGCTCGGCGCCATTGCGGTGGGCGGCCTGGGTTATGCCGAAGGCGGTCGGCTGGCCAAGGAGATGGGCGGGTGGCAGGTCATCTGCTGGGCGCTGGTACTGTCGACCCCGGTGCTGATCGGCCCGGTGTGGTACCTGGCGGCGCAGCACCAGGGCGCGATTTCGATGCGCACCTGGTGGGCGTTCGGCTATGTGTCGCTGTTCTCGCAGTTCCTGGGATTCTTTGCCTGGTACGCCGGGTTGGCCATGGGCGGCATTGCGCGGGTCAGCCAGATTCAGCTGCTGCAGATCTTCTTCACCATTGCATTTTCGGCGTTGTTCTTTGGGGAACATATCGAACCGATTACCTGGCTGTTCGCCTGTGGGGTGATCGTGACGGTGATGCTGGGGCGCAAGACGGCGGTGCAGGCTGCGCCAGCTTCTAAACCGAGCACGGTCTAAATGTGGGAGGGGGCTTGCCCCCGATGGCGGTGGGTCAGTGGCAGATGCATCAGCTGACACGCCCTCATCGGGGGCAAGCCCCCTCCCACATTTGGACCGCGTTCAGGACAGGTAGCCATCCGCACGCAGCAGGGTTTCCAGGCAATGCTCAGTGATGTGGTAGAACGCCTTTAGCTCTTGGATTTTTTCCAGTAACTGCGCATTGTCCAGCGGTTCGGCGCGCTTGACCGCCAGGATCATCTTGTTCTTGTTGGTGTGTTCCAGGGAGATGAACTCGAACACCTTGGTCTCATAACCACAGGCTTCAAGGAACAAGGCGCGCAGGCTGTCGGTGACCATTTCCGCCTGCTGGCCCAGGTGCAACCCGTATTGCAGCATAGGCTTCAACAGCACCGGGCTCTGGATCTGCAGGCGAATCTGTTTGTGGCAGCACGGCGAGCACATGATGATCGACGCACCGGAACGAATACCGGTGTGGATGGCGTAATCCGTGGCGATGTCGCAGGCGTGCAGGGCGATCATGACGTCCAGCTCGCTCGGTGCCACGCTGCGCACGTCACCGCACTTGAACACCAGCCCTGGGTGGTCCAGGCGCGCAGCAGCGGTGTTGCACAAGGTCACCATGTCTTCGCGCAATTCAACGCCAGTGACCTCAGCCTCGACATTGAGCGTGTTGCGCAAGTAGTCATGGATGGCGAACGTCAGGTAGCCCTTGCCCGAACCGAAATCAGCGACGCGCACCGGCCCGTCCAGCCGCAGCGGTGACGAGGTCAGCGCATGGCTGAACACTTCGATGAACTTGTTGATCTGCTTCCACTTGCGCGACATCGACGGGATCAGCGCGTGCTTGGCGTCGGTCACGCCCAGGTCGAAGAGGAACGGTCGGCTCAACTCGAGGAAACGATGCTTCTCGCGGTTATGCTCGGCCGACGGCGCTTCGCGCAATTGCTGGGGTTTGCTTTTGAACAGCGAGCTTTTGTTCTTTTTGCTGTATTCGAGCTGGGCTTCGTCGGTCAGTGCCAGCAAGTGAGCGTTCTTGAACGAAGCCGGCAACAGCTCGGCAATCGCCGCCACGCCGTCGGCCACCGGGAGGTTCTTGGTAATGTCGCGGGTCTTGTAGCGGTATACGAAGGACAGGCACGGCTGTTCCTTGACCGTCACCGGCTTGATGATCAGCCGTTGCAGCTCGGCGTCCTCACCCACGTACTTGGCCAGCACCAGCTTGATAAAAGCGTCGTGCTGAAGGCTTGCGCTCAGCAGTTCGATGAACTGGGCATGATGATCCGGCGCAGGGCGGGCAGGTTGAGCGGTAACGGACATGAACAAAAACGCCTCGGGCAGGGAATGCCGGGCATTTTAGGGGGGATGGGGGTTTAGGGCACGGGGTTATTTGATCAACGGTACTGCGCCTGACCACTTGGGACCCAATGTGGGAGGGGCAAGCCCTCCCCCACATTTGATCTCCAGTGTTGGATGTTCTATTCGAGCACGACCAGGCGGTTGGGCAGTTCATTACGTGTCTGAGTCACCGGCACATGCACCTTGAGCAACTCGCCACACGCCTCGATACAAGCAATAAACCCAGCCAGCGTCTGCCCCTGTTTGACCTGCTGGGTAAACGCCTTGACGATCCCCTCCCAATGGCTGTCATCCAGGCGGCTGGAGATGCCATCGTCCACCAGGATTTCCACATAACGCTCGGCCTCGCTGACAAAAATCAGCACCCCGGTGCTGCCCAGCGTGTGGTGCAGGTTCTGCTCCAGGAACTGCCGGCGCGCCAGGTTCGACGCGCGCCAATGGCGCACCGAACGCGGGATCAGGCGCGTGGTGACCTTGGGCAGGCGAAACACCAGGCACAGCACGATGAACGTCGCCCATTGCGCCAGCAGCAAGGTGTACATGGTCAGGTAGCCCGACAGGTAATGCACCACGCCCGGCACCACCAACGCGATCAGGCTGGCCCACAGCAATGGGATATAGGCGTAATCGTCGGCACGGGCAGCCAGCACGGTCACCAGTTCGGCGTCGGTGGTTTTTTCGACCCGGGCGATCGCTTCGGCGACCTGGCGCTGCTCGTGTTCAGTCAGTAATGCCATGGTTGTAGATGCTCTTTTCTAGTTATTGTCATTACCAGCCGCCCGACGCGCCGCCGCCGCCGAAGCCACCACCGCCGCCTCGGAAACCGCCGCCGCCGCCGCCACCGCCCCCACCGCCGCGTCCACTGCTGCTGAGGATCGCGAGCAGGATCGCCCCCACCGGCAGGCCCAGGCGATTGCACAACCACAACACGCCGATCAGCAGGACAAACAAGCCGATGGAAAACCCGGGATTATCCTTGGCAAAGTTGGCATCCGCCACATGGGCCGGCACTGCCAGCGGCTGACCGCCCACCACCTGGATCATGGCGGCTACACCGTCGCTGATACCCTGGCTGAAATTGCCGGCCTTGAACTTGGGTGCAATCACCTGGTTGATGATCACCCAGGACTGCGCATCGGTCAGCGTACCTTCCAGGCCGTAACCGACTTCGATGCGTAACTTGCGCTCATCGCGGGCAACGATCAACAACGCGCCGTTGTCCTTGCCCTTCTGGCCAATACCCCACTGGCGGCCCAATTGGTAACCGTAGTCCTCAATAGGCACGCCTTGCAGGTCGGGCACCGTGACCACCACGATCTGGTCGCCGGTGGTTTGCTCCAGCGCCTGCAACTGCTCGGTCAATTGCTGGCGCGTCGCCGGGTCGAGCATCTGGGCGTTATCCACCACCCGCCCGGTCAGTGCCGGGAAGGTCAACGCCGCCTGGGCCGAAGCGACGCATGCCAGCAACCACAGCGCCAGGCCTATCCGTAATAAACGCATCGACACCTCAATGCAGCCTTATTTGAACTTCACTTGCGGCGCTTTATCGGCATCGGCACTGGTGGCTTCAAACGTGGCGCGGATCGGCAGGTCGCTGTACATCACGCTGTGCCACAGGCGGCCAGGGAAGGTGCGGATCTCGGTGTTGTAGGCCTGCACCGCCTGGATAAAGTCGCGACGCGCCACGGCGATACGGTTTTCCGTGCCTTCCAACTGGGATTGCAGGGCCAGGAAGTTCTGGTTGGCCTTCAGGTCCGGGTAGCGCTCGGACACCACCATCAAGCGGCTGAGTGCACTGCTCAAACCGTCCTGGGCTTGCTGGAATTGCTTGAGTTTTTCCGGGTTATCCAGGGTACTGGCATCCACCTGGATCGAGGTGGCCTTGGCCCGCGCCTCAATCACCGCAGTGAGGGTGTCCTGCTCATGGGTGGCATAGCCCTTGACCACTTCCACCAGGTTGGGGATCAAGTCGGCACGCCGTTGATACTGGTTCTGCACCTGGCCCCAGGCCGCCTTGGCCTGCTCATCCAGGGTCGGAATGGTATTGATACCGCAACCGCTCAGCACGCTGCTGATCAATAACAACGCCGCGGCTTTCAAGCCCCAGCGGTAACCTTGTGCTGCTTGCATGGTGTTTCTCCTGGCCAATCTTGATGGAATTTGACGACTAACCCTATAAACCGCGCGCTTGGGGCATAATCCGCCACCACTGGAATGCATCGAGCCAATCAGCTACAAAGATGCCCAGCGCGAAAAAGAGTTCAGAGTGTGCTGCATTTATCTGAACAACACCCGAACAACAATAGACGCTCCCCACATTTTGGCCGATCAGCGCTAGCGCTGTGCAGTGAGCCGAAAAAGGATATTCATGAAGAAGCTGTGTTTGCTCGGCCTTGTTGCCACTCTGGCCACCCACCCCGTCTGGGCAGAAACAAAGCCTGCTGCGCTTAAAGACAAGGACGCCTTCGTCAGCGACCTGCTCAAGCAGATGACCCTCGATGAAAAAATCGGCCAATTGCGCCTGATCAGCATCGGCCCCGAAATGCCCCGTGAGCTGATCCGCAAGGAAATTGCCGCCGGCCGCATCGGTGGCACGTTCAACTCCATCACGCGCCCGGAAAACCGTCCGATGCAGGACGCGGCCATGCGCAGCCGGTTGAAGATCCCGATGTTTTTCGCCTATGACGTGATCCACGGCCACCGCACGATCTTCCCGATCAGCCTGGCCCTGGCCTCCAGCTGGGACATGGACGCCATCGGCCGGTCCGGGCGCATTGCCGCCCAGGAAGCCGCCGCCGACAGCCTCGACATCACCTTCGCGCCGATGGTCGACATCTCCCGCGACCCGCGCTGGGGCCGTACCTCCGAAGGCTTCGGCGAAGACACCTACCTGGTCTCGCGCATCGCCGAAGTGATGGTCAAGGCATTCCAGGGCACCAGCCCCGCGAATGCCGACAGCATCATGGCCAGCGTCAAGCACTTCGCCCTGTATGGCGCCGTGGAAGGCGGGCGCGACTACAACGTGGTCGACATGAGCCCGGTCAAGATGTACCAGGACTACCTGCCCCCGTACCACGCGGCGATCAAGGCCGGTTCCGGCGGCGTGATGGTGGCGCTCAACTCGATCAACGGCGTACCCGCCACCGCCAACACCTGGCTGATGAACGACCTGTTGCGCAAGGACTGGGGCTTCAAGGGCCTGGCCGTCAGCGACCACGGTGCGATCTTCGAGCTGATCAAGCACGGCGTGGCCAAGGACGGGCGTGAAGCCGCCAAGCTGGCGATCAAGGCCGGCATCGACATGAGCATGAACGACTCGCTGTACGGCAAGGAATTGCCAGGGCTGCTCAAGTCCGGTGAGATCGAGCAAAGCGACATCGACAACGCCGTGCGCGAGGTGCTTGGCGCCAAGTACGACATGGGCCTGTTCAAAGACCCGTACCTGCGTATCGGCAAGGCCGAGGACGACCCGGCCGACACCTATGCCGAAAGCCGCCTGCACCGCGCCGAAGCGCGTGACGTGGCGCGCCGCAGCATGGTCTTGCTGAAGAACCAGAACGGTACCCTGCCGCTGAAGAAATCCGCGACCATTGCCCTGGTGGGTCCATTGGCCAAGGCGCCCATCGACATGATGGGCAGCTGGGCCGCCGCCGGTAAGCCGGCACAATCGGTGACCCTGCTCGACGGCCTCAACGCGGTGATCGGCGAAAAAGGCAAGATCATCTATGCCCGTGGCGCCAACATCACCAATGACAAGGCCGTGGTCGACTACCTCAACTTCCTCAATTTCGATGCCCCGGAAGTGGTGGATGACACGCGCCCTGCCCAGGTGATGATCGATGAAGCGGTCAAGGCCGCCAAGGATGCCGATGTGGTGGTCGCCGCCGTGGGTGAATCCCGTGGCATGTCCCACGAATCGTCGAGCCGCACCGACCTGAATATCCCGCAAAGCCAGCGCGACCTGATCAAGGCGCTCAAGGCCACCGGCAAGCCATTGGTGCTGGTACTGATGAACGGCCGCCCGCTGTCGATTCTCGAAGAGAACCAGCAAGCCGACGCGATCCTGGAAACCTGGTTCGCCGGCACCGAGGGCGGCAATGCCATCGCCGACGTGCTGTTCGGTGACTACAACCCGTCGGGCAAGCTGCCGATCACCTTCCCACGTTCGGTGGGGCAGATTCCAACCTACTACAACCACCTGACCATTGGCCGGCCCTTCACCCCAGGCAAGCCGGGCAACTACACCTCGCAGTACTTCGATGACACCACTGGGCCCCTGTTCCCGTTCGGTTATGGCCTGAGCTACACCACGTTCAGCCTCTCGGACATGGCGCTGTCTTCCACCACCCTGAACAAGACCGGCAAGCTCGACGCCAGTGTCACCGTGACCAACACCGGCAAGGTGGACGGCGAAACCGTGGTGCAGTTGTATATCCAGGACGTGGCCGGCTCAATGATCCGCCCGATCAAGGAGCTGAAGAACTTCCAGAAAATCATGCTCAAGGCCGGTGAAGAGCGCACGCTGCACTTCACCATCACCGAGGAAGACCTGAAGTTCTACAACACCCAGCTCAAGTTCGCAGCGGAGCCGGGCGAGTTCAATGTCCAGATCGGGCTGGATTCCCAGGATGTGCAGCAGCAGACCTTCGAACTGCTCTAAAGCCTGACGCAGTCAAAAAATGTGGGAGGGGGCTTGCCCCCGATTTCGGTGTATCAGACAGCAGATCTGTCGCTGAATCACCGCTATCGGGGCAAGCCCCCTCCCCCATTTGATCTCAGTGTTCTTGCTAGCCGCGCCGATCCAGCACGTTCACCACCAAGCGATCAATCCAGCCCCACACCCGCTGCTTCACCCGCCGCCACAACGGCCGCGATTTCCACGCTTCCAGGCTCACCGCCTGGCTCTGGGTAAAATCCCGCTCGAAGCTGTCCACCACGTCCCGCGTCAACTCAGGGTCCAACGCTTCCAGGTTGGCTTCCAGGTTGAAGCGCAGGTTCCAGTGGTCGAAATTGCATGAGCCGATGCTGACCCAGTCATCCACCAACACCATCTTCAGGTGCAGGAAGCACGGCTGGTACTCGAATATCTGCACACCCGAGCGCAGCAGGCGCGGGTAATAACGGTGCCCGGCATAGCGTACGGAGGGGTGATCGGTGCGTGGCCCGGTGAGCAGCAGACGCACATCGACCCCGCGTCCCGCCGCTCGGCGCAAGGCACGGCGTACCCCCCAGGTGGGCAGGAAGTATGGGGTGGCCAACCAGATGCGGTGCTTGCCGCTGTTCAAGGCGCGAATCAACGATTGCAGGATGTCGCGGTGCTGGCGCGCATCGGCATACGCCACGCGCCCCAGGCCTGGCCCCGTCGCGGGCACCTTGGGCAGGCGCGGCAAACCGAAATGAGTGGCGGGCTTCCACTCCCGGCGCGCGCTGTTCGCGTGCCATTGCCGGTCGAACAACGCCTGCCAATCCAGCACCAGCGGCCCGCTGATCTGCACCATCACTTCATGCCAGTCAGCGGTGTCTTGCCCTGGGGTCCAGAATTCATCGGTCACGCCCGTGCCGCCGACTACGGCGATTTGCTGGTCGATCAGCAACAGCTTGCGGTGGTCGCGATACAGGTTGCGCATCCAGCGCCGCCAGCTCAAGCGATTGTAAAAGCGCAGTTCCACCCCGGCATCCGTCAAGCGTTTGCGCAACCCGAGGGTAAACGCCAGGCTGCCGTAATCATCAAACAAGCAACGCACCCGCACGCCACGCCCAGCCGCCAACACCAGCGCCTGCACCATGGCTTCGGCGCAGGCCCCGGCTTCCACCAGGTACAGCTCCAGCTCCACCTGACGCTCTGCCCGGGCAATGCCCACCAGCATCTGCGGAAAAAACTGCGGGCCGTCGATCAACAACTCGAACCGGTTGGCGCTGCGCCACGGGAACACTGCGCCGCTCACGTCAGCGCGCCGTAAAGATCAGCACCGCACCCACCGGCACCGACAAACTGATCGACTTGAGCCCAGCCACCTTGCGCAATGCCGCCACACCGGGTGCCAGGTCGAAATCCTCGGCGTGCAACACCAACGGTTCCAGGGTGACCACCTGGAAACGCCGGTCATCCAGGCGCGTGGCCAGCAGCTCGGCGTTGTAGGTCTGGGTCTTGCCATGCAACGTGACGCTCATTGGCAAACGCAGTTCCAATTGCGCGCCAGGGGCCAGGTCATTGATGGGTTGCAGGTTGATCTGCGCACTGATCAGCGCTTCAGGGAAGGTCTTGATCTCGAACAGTTGATTGCGCATGCGCTCATCACGCAGCGGGATGCCACTGTTGACCGACTCCAGCTCCACCTCCAATTGTGCAGCGCCCTTGCTGTCGACCTTGCCGTGCAGCACCAGGAAGCGCTGCACCTCGGCGATCTCGGTGTTTTTGGTGGTGACGAACGACAGGCGTGAGGATTCGTTATCCAGGTACCAGTCGGCATGGGCAGGCACTGCGGCAGCGGCCAGCACGGCGAAGGCCAGGGGTTTGATGACAGACGCGTTGAACATTAAGGACTCGTGGGGCGAAAAACCTGAACGAACCTTAACTGTGCCGCCTGCCGGGCGCAATGTAACTGACGCAGCCGCCCCCACATCGGGTATGACGTTTCAGGGGATGAGGCGGCACCCCTGGTGTTCGCCCAACCATCTGGCGGTATGGGTACGCCCCAATCCACTGGCGGTGACTTCACTGCGCTTCGGGTCATCGGTGAACGCACTGATCGGCACGTACTGCTTCACATACCCCCGGCAATACTCGGCTGGATTGTCCGCCACATACCGGCACGAGCAGTACTCCTTGGCCGTATACGCCGCGATGATGTCGGGGAAGGCTTGCAGGTTGACGCGCTCGCGCCAGACCCAGCCCACCAGGGCAAGCAACAGCACGAGAAAAAGGCTGGTGAACGGCCGACGACGAATCATGGTTGCACCGCCGCAAGCACGCGCTTGAGCAGTTCGTTATGGCGGTAGCTGCCGTCGCGATCATCGCCATAGCGCACGATCACCAGGTGCTCATCCGGCATCACATACAGCGCCTGCCCCCAGTGCCCGAGGGCGGCGAAGGTATCGGCGGGGGCATCGGGCCAGGGTCGGGCAGCGCCCTGCACTTCGCGATTGAGCCACCAATGGCCGCCGGGGACGGCTTCGTCCTGGCCGGCCTTGTATGGGTCGAAAGGTTTACGGTTGAAAGCAACCCAGTCTTCGGGCAGCAATTGTTGATCGCCCCAGCGTCCGTCGCGCGCCATCAGCAGGCCGACGCGCGCCAGGTCGCGCGCGGTGAGGTAGGCGTAGGACGAGGCGACAAAGGTTTCGTCGGCATCGGTTTCCCAGGTGGCGTTGTGAATACCCAACGGCTTGAACAACGCATCCCAGGGGTAACTCATGTAGGCCTTGTGGCCGAGCATCCCTTTGAGGGCCGCGGACAATAGGTTGCTGTCGCCGCTGGAGTAACGGAAGACCCGGCCCGGTGCACTGGCGGCGTCCATGCCGGCGGTGAATTCCGCCATGTCGGCGCGGCCACGGGTATAGAGCATCGCGACGACCGAGGATTTCAGCGGGGCGAACTCGTAGTCTTCCTGCCAATCCAGGCCCGAGGCCCAGTGCAGCAGGTCGGCCATGCTGACCGTCGGGTGCTGTTTCATTGGCGGATAGAAGCGCGCCACCGGGTCAGTCAACTTGAAGCGTTTTTCGCCATAGGCCACGCCGAGCACCGTCGCCATCAGGCTTTTGCTGACCGACCAGGTCAAGTGCGGCGTGCTCGCGGTGGTGGGTTCGGCGTAGCGCTCATAGACGACTGCGCCATCGCGAATCACCAGCAGCGCGTCGGTTCGAATACCTTGGCGATGGGTGTCGTCACGCGCGGGGAATGCATAGGCATTCAAGGCATCGACAGCAGGACCGGAGAGCGGCGGGGCCTTGGCCCACTCCTTGTCAGGCCAGGTTTCAGCGTGGGCAGTAACGGTGACTGACAGCAGGGCAACGCACAACAGGCCTCGGACCATGGACACAAACTCAAGGGGGCGTTCAAGCCCGCGAGCCTAGCCGAGGCCGATGACAGATTGGCGACACGGAGGGCTGTCATCTAAGCGTCACCGGAACTTCATGGAGATGACACCGAGCCTACATAGCCTGAGTTTGGACAAACAAGTCGACCGGCCGAAAGGTGGCTGGCACTCGGAGATTCGCCATGACTCAGATCGCCCGCATCAGCGACACCGGCAATGAACGCCGTCTGCAAGCCGAACGCCTGGTTGGCGCAAAGGCTTTGCAGGAAGCCCAGGCCCTGCGGTTCAACGTGTTCAGCGGCGAATTCAACGCCAAGCTGAAAGGCGCGGAATTGGGGCTGGATATGGATGACTATGATGTTCACTGCAGCCACATCGGCGTGCGGGATTTGAACAGCGGTCGACTGGTCGCCACCACCCGTTTACTCGACCACCAGGCCGCCAGCAGCCTGGGCCGGTTCTACAGCGAAGAAGAATTCAGCCTGCATGGCCTCCTGCATTTACAGGGCCCGATCCTGGAAATCGGTCGCACCTGTGTCGACCCCGCCTACCGCAACGGCGGCACCATCGCCGTGTTATGGGGCGAGTTGGCCGAGGTGCTTAACCAGGGTGGCTACAGCTACCTGATGGGGTGTGCGAGCATCCCGATGCACGACGGCGGCATCCAGGCCCACGCCATCATGCAACGCCTGCGTGAACGCTACCTGTGCAACGAACATCTGCGCGCCGAGCCGAAAAAACCTCTGCCGGCGCTGGATCTGCCGTCCAACGTGATCGCGGAAATGCCGCCGCTGCTCAAGGCCTATATGCGCCTGGGTGCGAAGATCTGCGGCGAGCCGTGCTGGGATGAGGATTTCCAAGTGGCCGACGTGTTTATCCTGCTCAAGCGCGATGAACTGTGCCCGCGTTACGCACGCCACTTCAAGGCGGCCATGTGATGCGCCGCCTGCGCGTGTACGGGCGCATCGCCCGCGTGCTGCTGGTGGTGGCGCTGGGCTTGAGCATGGCCAGTGTGTTTGGTGTGTTCGAGCGCCTGGGCGTGGCTAACTCGATGGTGCGGCGCCAACGTTGGTCGCGGTTCTTTATGGCGCGATTGACCAATGCCCTGCCCTTCCGGGTGACGGTGCACGGCGAGTTGCCGCAGACACCGATGCTGTGGGTGAGCAATCACGTGTCGTGGACCGATATCCCGCTGCTGGGCATGGTCACGCCGATGTCGTTTTTGTCCAAGGCCGAAGTGCGCACCTGGCCGGTGGCCGGCTGGTTGGCGGCGAAGGCCGGTAGCTTATTTATCCGTCGCGGTTCGGGCGACAGCCAGTTGATCCGCAAGCAAATGACCCGCCACCTGGAGCAACAGCACCCGCTGCTTATGTTCCCCGAAGGCACCACCACCGACGGGCGCAGCCTGCGTACCTTTCACGGGCGCTTGCTGGCCAGTGCGATCGATGCCGATGTATCGCTGCAACCGGTGGCGATCCGTTATCTGCGCGACGGGCAAGTGGACCCGCTGGCACCGTTTATTGGCGATGATGATTTGCTCTCGCACCTGATGCGCCTGTTCGGCAATGACCAGGGCGACGTGGAAATCCATGTGCTCAAGCCGATTGCCTGCGCCGGGCAGGAACGCGCGGCGCTGGCGTTCCAGGCGCAGCAGGCGGTGCAGAAGGCGTTGTTTGGGGCCCTGCCGGAAACAGAACAGATTGCGGTTCGGCCGGCCTTCGCGGCCTGAAGCGGGCACGGGCAACAATGTGGGAGGGGGCTTGCCCCCGATGGCAGTGTGTCAGTCAACAGATTCATTGGCTGAACCACTGAAGTGCGCCCCAGAAGTTGGACACCCATCCAATTTCTGGGGCGTTTTCATGAGCAAGTACACCACGCAGTTCAAGCTATCTGCCATCACCGCTTTCCTTGAGCGAGGCCGAGGGTTTCGCCGGGTCGCCGCTCAATTTCAAATGGACCCCACCTTGCTTCGTCGTTGGGTCGAGGCTTATCGATTACACGGTGAGGCCAGCTTGAGCAGTACCGGCCAGCGTTACAGTGCCTTGTTCAAGTTCTCTGTTCTACGGCGCATGTGGGATGACTCCCTTTCCTTGCGCCGCGCAGCGGCGCTTTTCAACTTGGGGGATTCCACTCAGGTGGGCAGATGGCAACAGCAGTATTACAGTGGCGGTATTGAAGCCCTGGAGTCAGGGAAAAGAGGACTGAGCACCGCTATGCCTAAACCACCTGCTAAACCACGCAAAACCGCTGCCCCACTCACCAGCCCTGAGCCTGAGCACAAGACGTTACTTGATGAGCTCCAATACCTACGGATGGAGAACGCTTATCTAAAAAAGCTTGGGGAGTTAGGCGAGGCGGTGATGAGGCGGGAGAAAGAACAGAAGAAAAAGCCCGATTAGTCAGTGAGCTTAAGCAACACTTTCCCTTGCGTGACTTGCTCAAGCTAGTGAGCCTTGCGCGAAGTACGTACTACTACCAACTCAAGGCAATGGGCGTTGCGGACCGATTTTCCTCGATCAAAGCTTCTATCCAGACCATCCAAAACGAGCATAAGGGCCGCTTTGGTTACCGTCGGATGACGCTAGAACTACGTAAAGAAAGATCGCTGATCAACGGTAAAACGGTACGACGACTGATGGGGGAGCTGGGTCTGAAATGCACGGTGCGGCCTAAGAAATACAGGTCGTATAAAGGGCCGATGGGCGAAGTGTCGCCCAACACCTTGGCTCGTCAGTTCGAGGCTGAGCAACCGAATCAGAAATGGGTGACGGATGTCACCGAGTTCAAAGTGGCCGGCAAAAAGCTGTACTTGTCCCCAGTTTTGGACTTGTACAACGGAGAAATCGTGGCCTATCAGACGGCAATACGTCCCCAATATGCCTTGGTGGGCGAGATGCTGGAAAAAGCTATTGAAGGCTTACCTGAGGGCGGCAAGCCAATGCTGCATTCAGATCAAGGCTGGCACTATCGATATCCAAAGTACCGGGAGAGGCTAGAAAAAGCAGGGCTGGAGCAAAGCATGTCACGCAAAGGAAACTGCCATGACAACGCCACAATGGAGAGTTTCTTCGGCACGCTGAAGTCAGAGTTCTACTATCGGGAAAGCTTTGAAAGCGTGGAGCAGTTGCAAGCGGGGCTGGATGAGTACATCCATTACTACAACCATAAGCGAATCAAAGTGAAGCTTGGCGGACTGAGCCCTGTAGCGTACAGGACCCGGTCCGCTGTAGCCTAACCAACAGCTGTCCAGCTTTTGGGGCGCACTTCACACCGCTATCGGGGGCAAGCCCCCTCCCACATTTAGATCCCGGTATTCAGTTGGCGTTGTGCGAACGCCTGTAGCTCCGGGTAGAACGCACTGAAGTCTTTGCTCAGCGGCTCATACAGAATCCGCAATTCCTGCATCGCATGCCCCAGCTCATCAGGCTGCGTGAGCCGCCGCGAAATCCCGCGCAACACCGGCTCCATCATCGCGAACTCCCGGTACGAACCGAGCCAATCATCCGCCGCCATAAAGGGTGCAATCTGCGCCAACCGTCCCGGCAATTGCGGTTCGGCCGCGAGCACGCGGTACACCTGCGAGGTGAAGCGCTCCAGGGGCTGCTCGGCATACAGCGCCCAATCCCGCGCCAGGCAATGATCGAAAAACACATCGAGGACGATCCCGGCGTAGCGCCGGCGGGTCAGGCTGAAGCGCGACAACGCCTCGCCGACCAACGGGTGGCTGTCGGTAAAGCGGTCGATCGAGCGATGCAACTGGATCGCCGCTTCGATGGGCGGGCTGAACTGGCCTTGCAGGCGGCCTTTGACAAAGTCGCCATACAGACTGCCCAGCAGTTGAGCAGGAAGTTGGCCGCCCAGGTGCAGATGTGCGAGATAATTCATGGTGCGCAGTCTATCACTGCGACCCACGTATCGTTATAACCCGATATACCGATTCAGTCTTGGCTAAGACCGAAATCATATTGGTATATCGGGATGTATCGATTTAAAGTTCGCTTCATCGCGATATAACGCTTTACGAAACCGAGCAACTGCCATGTCCATTGACCTCGACGAAATAATAAAAGCTCTGGCACACCCAGTACGACGAGACATTCTCACCTGGCTCAAAGACCCGAAAGTGCAGTTCCCCGAGCAACTGCACAACCACGAATACGGTATCTGCGCCGGCCAGATCGACCAGCGTTGCGGCTTGTCCCAGTCCACCGTGTCGGCCCACCTGGCCACCTTGCAACGGGCGGGATTGATCAGCAGCCAGAAGGCCGGGCAGTGGCACTTTTTCAAACGCAACGAGGAAACCATCCAGGCTTTTCTCGCGGCACTCGTTACTGAACTCAGCCCTGAAGTCAGTTCTGAAATGCGCGCACCGCTTTAACAAGGAAACCCAAATGCCCCTCTCGCTCCTCATCCTGGCCCTGAGCGCCTTCGCCATCGGCACCACCGAGTTCGTCATCATGGGCCTGTTGCCCGATGTGGCGGCGGACCTGGGTGTGTCGATTCCCGGTGCCGGCTGGCTGGTCACCGGCTACGCCCTGGGCGTGGCGATCGGCGCACCGTTCATGGCACTGGCGACCGCCAAGCTGCCACGCAAGGCTGCCCTGGTAGCGTTGATGGGCATCTTCATTATCGGCAACCTGCTTTGCGCCCTGGCCAGTGACTACAACGTGCTGATGTTTGCCCGTGTGGTCACCGCGCTGTGCCACGGTGCGTTCTTTGGTATCGGTTCGGTGGTGGCGGCCAACCTGGTGCCGGCCAACAAACGCGCTTCGGCCGTCGCCTTGATGTTCACCGGCCTGACCCTGGCCAACGTACTCGGTGTGCCATTGGGTACCGCCCTGGGCCAGCAAGCCGGCTGGCGCTCGACCTTCTGGGCGGTGACCGTCATTGGCGTGATCGCCTTGATCGGCCTGATCCGCTTCCTGCCGGCCAAGCGGGACGAAGAAAAACTCGACATGCGTGCCGAACTGGCCGCCCTCAAAGGGGCTGGCATCTGGCTGTCGCTGAGCATGACGGCACTGTTCGCCGCGTCGATGTTCACCCTTTTCACTTACGTGGCACCACTGCTTGGTGATGTCACCGGCGTATCGCCCAAGGGCGTGACCTGGACCCTGCTGCTGATCGGCCTGGGCCTCACCGTGGGCAACATCATCGGCGGCAAGCTGGCGGACAAACGCCTGGCGGCCACCCTGATTGGCGTATTCATCAGCATGGCGGTGGTCTCCACCGCACTGACCTGGACCAGCGTCGCCGTGATCCCGACCGAGATCACCCTGTTCCTGTGGGCCACCGCTTCATTTGCCGCCGTACCTGCGCTGCAGATCAACGTGGTGACCTTCGGCAAGGCCGCACCGAACCTGGTGTCCACCCTGAACATCGGCGCCTTCAACATCGGCAACGCCCTCGGCGCCTGGGTCGGCGGCAGCGTGATTGCCCACGGTTTCGGCCTGACCAGCGTGCCCTTGGCGGCTGCGGCCCTGGCGATCCTGGCCCTGCTGGTAACCCTGATTACTTTCCGTCAGAGCGGCGATGCCGACCTGGCCCCTGCGACCAACTGATCAACTTCAAACAGAAGGGTGTTATCCCATGACGACTATTTTCGATCCGATCAAACTGGGCGACCTGGAACTGTCGAACCGCATCATCATGGCGCCACTGACCCGCTGCCGTGCCGATGCCGGCCGCGTACCCAACGCGCTGATGGCTGAGTACTACGTGCAACGGGCTTCCGCCGGGCTGATCCTCAGCGAAGCCACCTCCGTGACGCCGCTGGGCGTGGGCTACCCGGACACCCCGGGCATCTGGTCCAACGACCAGGTGCGCGGCTGGGCCAATGTGACCAAGGCGGTGCATGGCGCGGGCGGCAAGATCTTCCTGCAACTGTGGCACGTTGGCCGCATCTCCCATGAGTCCTACCTGAACGGTGAGACCCCGGTTGCCCCGAGCGCCATCCAGCCTAAAGGCCACGTCAGCCTGGTGCGCCCACTGGCCGACTACCCGACACCACGCGCGCTGGAAACCGCTGAAATCGCCGACATCGTCGACGCCTATCGCACCGGTGCCGAGAACGCCAAGGCCGCCGGCTTCGACGGCGTGGAAATCCATGGCGCCAACGGCTACCTGCTCGACCAGTTCCTGCAAAGCAGCACCAACAAGCGCACCGATCAATACGGCGGCTCCCTGGAAAACCGCGCACGGCTGTTGCTGGAAGTGACCGATGCCGCCATCGAAGTCTGGGGCCCCGGCCGTGTGGGCGTGCACCTGGCCCCCCGCGCCGACGCCCATGACATGGGTGACGACAACTTGGCGGAAACCTTTACCTACGTCGCCAGCGAACTGGGCAAGCGAGGCATCGCCTTTATCTGTTCGCGTGAAAAGGAAGGTGCCGACAGCCTCGGCCCGCAACTGAAAAAAGCCTTCGGCGGCCCCTATATCGCCAACGAACGTTTCACCAAGGACAGCGCTAATGCCTGGCTGGCCTCGGGCAAGGCGGATGCGGTGGCCTTCGGCATACCGTTCATTGCCAACCCGGACCTGCCGGCTCGCCTGAAGGCCGATGCGCCGTTGAACGAAGCGCACCCGGAAACCTTCTACGGCAAAGGGCCAGTTGGTTACATCGACTACCCGACCCTGCCGCTGTAATCGGCCGAAACCTAAGACCAAATGAGGGAGGGGGCTTGCCCCCGATGGCGGTGCGTCAGTCACAGTATGTGTTGACTGAACCACTGCCATCGGGGGCAAGCCCCCTCCCTCATTGTTGGCTGCGTGCAGGTTCTGGCTACATTGCTTCACAGAACCGAAACAAAATCGCTACAAAATACTTAGGCGGCTACCTATCAACCGCCCGCCAGCCCGCATATAAAGTCACTCCATCAATCAGGCAGAAGGACGATTGACTGTCCTTACGCTTTACTGTTGACACAATCTGACGCAATTACACATTTTGTCTTAATTGCGCAGGTTAGGGCTCAGGCGCAGCATATCCAACCCTATGTCGGCCCAACGCTCTGCCTCCTGATGCAACGCGTAGCTGTCAGGCACCAGCAGCCATTGCCAGAGCAGCCCGTCGATGTAGGCATGCAGGCACACTGCCCCTCGGACAGTGTCGAGGTTTTCCGGAAGTTGCCCGCGGTTCACCGCGTTACGCAGTGTCAGGCCGATGCGCAGGTTGCATTCGAGGGTGTGGGTCTGGCGTTGGCGGCGCATGTCACACATTTCATCGGTGAATTCACACTTATGAAACAAAATCTCATTGATGCGTCGGGTTTTCGGGTCCAGAACCACTTGATGAAACAGATGAATCAGCAACTTGCGCATGCACCCCAACGGGTCAACCTCATCCTCGCTTTCACTGGCGCGCGCCAATTCATCCAGGGGCTCGTGCAGGGTTTCCAGCATCGCCTGCAACAAATCGGCCTTATTGCTGAAATGCCAATAGATGGCGCCCCGCGTCACCCCGGCCAACGCCGCGATATCCGCCAGCGTGGTCCGCGCAACACCGCGCTCGTAAAAGGCATGCTCGGCGGCTTGGAGAATCTGGTTGCGCGTTTCCTGAGCTTCCTCTTTGGTGCGACGAACCATGGCAGTAAAACCTCAATCGGGATACTTGAGACTATCGGTAACGCGGCTTTAATAGGCGGTAACGATCATCTGAATAAATTGTGGGACGACACCGTCATGGGCGCCGAACGTACTAGAATCGAGGCTTTGGGCGTTGCTTTGTCAACATTGCGCGAAACCTGTCAAGAGTTTACAAACAACCATGAACGTAAGTATATTGCGTAGCAAGCTACTTATCTACTCACAACCTGTTTTTTACCCTTCCACACTTCTTGTGCGCACCCTGCGCGCCTGACCCGAGGATCTTCATGCAACTTAAGCCAGCTGTTACCGCTCTGGTCACTGCCGTCGCCCTGGCATCGCTGCTCAGCGGATGTAAAAAGGAAGAGGCGGCTCCGCCCGCTCAAATTCCTCAGGTCGGCGTGGTCACCCTTCAACCGCAAGCCTTCACCCTGACGTCCGAGCTGCCAGGCCGCACCACCGCCTACCGCATCGCGGAAGTTCGCCCTCAGGTCAGTGGCATCATCCTCAAGCGCCTGTTCAAGGAAGGCGGGGATGTGAAAGAAGGCCAGCAGCTTTATCAGATCGATCCCTCGGTCTATGAGGCCACCCTTAAAAGCGCACAAGCCAGCCTGACGCAGACCAAGTCGATCTCGGATCGCTACAAGCAATTGGTCGACGAACAAGCCGTCAGCCGTCAGGAATACGACACCGCTGTCGCCAACCGCATGACCGCCGAAGCAAACGTTCAAACCGCCCAGATCAACGTGCGCTACACCAAGGTGTTCGCGCCGATTTCCGGGCGTATTGGCCGTTCCTCGGTGACCGAGGGCGCGCTGGTCAGCAATGGCCAGGCCGATGCCATGGCCGTGATCCAGCAACTGGACCCGATCTATGTCGACGTCACACAGTCCTCGGCTGAAATGCTGAAACTGCGCCGCGACCTGGAAAGCGGCCAGTTGGAGAAAGCCGGCGCCAACGCCGCCAAGGTCAAACTGACCCTGGAAGACGGCAGCAGCTACGGCCTGGACGGTAAATTGGAGTTCTCCGAAGTGTCGGTCGACCAGACCACCGGCTCGGTGACCCTGCGCGCGGTGTTCCCCAACCCTGACCACACCCTGCTGCCGGGCATGTTCGTACATGCCCAGTTGCAAGCCGGCGTGAACAGCAAGGCCATCCTGGCGCCGCAGCAAGGCGTGACCCGCGACCTCAAGGGCACCCCGACAGCGCTGATCGTCAATGCCGACAACAAGGTCGAGCAACGTGAACTGGTGGCCAACCGTACGACGGGTGCCTACTGGCTGGTGGAAAAAGGCTTGAACGCCGGTGACCGTGTGATCACCGAAGGCCTGCAATTCATCAAGCCGGGCATCGAAGTCAAGGTCAAGGACGCCGGCAACGCCCAGCCCGCTGGCACCGCTGCTCCTGCTGCCGCTGCTGGCAAAGGGGAGTAATCCATGTCGAAATTTTTTATCGACCGTCCCATTTTCGCCTGGGTAATTGCCCTGGTGATCATGCTGGTCGGGGCACTTTCGATCCTGAAGCTGCCCATCAACCAGTACCCGGCCATTGCGCCAACCGCCATCGACATCCAGGTGACCTACCCAGGCGCGTCTGCACAAACCGTGCAGGACACCGTGGTGCAGGTCATCGAACAACAGCTCAACGGTATCGACAACCTGCGTTATGTCGCCTCGGACAGTAACTCCGACGGCAGCATGACCATCACTGCGACGTTCAACCAGGGTACCAACCCGGACATCGCCCAGGTCCAGGTGCAGAACAAGCTGAACCTGGCGACCCCACTGCTGCCGCAAGAAGTGCAGCAGCAGGGTATCCGCGTAACCAAGTCAGTGAAGAACTTCCTGATGGTGATCGGCCTGGTGTCGGAAGACGGCAGCATGACCAAGGACGACCTGTCCAACTACATCGTGTCCAACATCCAGGACCCGATTTCCCGGACTGCGGGTGTAGGTGACTTCCAGGTCTTCGGTTCGCAGTACGCCATGCGTATCTGGCTCGACCCGGCCAAGCTGAACAACTACCAGCTCACGCCGGTGGATGTCAGCAACGCCATCCAGGCCCAGAACGTCCAGGTTGCCACTGGCCAATTGGGTGGCCTGCCCGCCCTGCCCGGCACTCAGCTGAACGCCACCATCATTGGCAAGACACGCCTGCAAAGTGCAGATGAGTTCGCCAAGATCCTGATGAAGGTGAACGCCGACGGCTCGCAGGTTCGCCTGGGCGACGTTGCCCGTATCGAACTGGGCGGCCAGAACTACAGCATCAGTGCGCAGTTCAACGGCAAGCCGGCATCCGGGATGGCAATCAAGCTGGCGGCGGGTGCTAACGCCCTGGACACTGGCAAGGCCATCCGCGCCACCGTGGCATCGCTGGAACCGTTCTTCCCGCCTGGCATGAAGGCCGTGGTGCCTTATGACACCACGCCGGTCGTGACCGAGTCGATCTCCGGTGTGGTTGACACCTTGGTCGAAGCGATCGTGCTGGTGTTCCTGGTGATGTTCCTGTTCCTGCAGAACTTCCGCGCCACCATCATCACCACCATGACCGTACCGGTGGTATTGCTGGGTACCTTCGGGATCCTCGCGGCATTCGGCTTCACCATCAACACCCTGACCATGTTCGGCATGATCCTGGCCATCGGCCTGCTGGTGGACGATGCCATCGTGGTGGTCGAAAACGTCGAGCGGGTCATGGCCGAGGAGCACCTGTCGCCGAAGGAGGCGACGGTCAAATCCATGGGCCAGATCCAGGGCGCCCTGGTGGGTATTGCCCTGGTACTGTCGGCGGTCCTGTTGCCGATGGCGTTCTTCGGCGGCTCCACCGGTGTGATCTACAAACAGTTCTCCATCACCATCGTTTCGGCCATGGCGTTGTCGGTACTGGTTGCCCTGATCTTCACCCCGGCCTTGTGCGCCACCATGCTCAAGCCGATCGATCCGGAAAAGCACGGCCAACCCAAGCGCGGCTTTTTTGGCTGGTTCAACCGCACCTTCGATAGCGGCGTACAGAAGTACGAGCGCGGCGTCGGTTCCATGATCAAGCACAAGGTTCCAGCGTTCCTGGTGTATGCGCTGATCCTGCTGGGCATGATCTGGATGTTCACCCGTATCCCAAGTGCGTTCCTGCCCGATGAAGACCAGGGTGTGATCTTTGCCCAGGTGCAGACCCCCGTCGGCTCTTCGGCTGAACGCACACAAAAAGTCATCGACGATATGCGTGCCTTCCTGCTGAACGACAAGGAAGGCGAGCCAGGCGAAGGCAAGGCCGTGAAGTCGGTATTTACCGTAAACGGCTTCAACTTCGCCGGCCGTGGCCAGAGTTCGGGCCTCGCCTTCGTGATGCTCAAGCCGTGGGACGAGCGTGACGCGACCCAGTCGGTGTTTGAAGTGGCCAAGCGTGCCCAGGGCTACTTCTTCGGTGCCTTCAAGGACGCCATGGTATTTGCCATCGTGCCGCCTTCGGTTCTGGAATTGGGTAACGCCACCGGTTTCGACGTGTTCCTGCAAGACCAGGGTGGCGTCGGCCACGACAAGCTGATGGCAGCGCGTAACCAGTTCCTCGGTGCGGCCGCCCAAAGCAAGATCCTCGCAGGCGTGCGTCCCAACGGCGTGAACGATGAGCCGCAGTACGAGCTGAGCGTCGATGACGAGAAAGCCAGTGCCCAGGGCATCAGCCTGGCAGACATCCAGCAGACCTTGGCAATTGCCTTGGGGGGCAGCTACATCAACGACTTCATCGACCGTGGTCGTGTGAAGAAGGTGTATGTACAGGGCGATGCCGCCAGCCGTATGTCCCCGGAAGACCTGGACAAATGGTACGTGCGCAGCACCTCCGGGAAGATGGTGCCGCTGTCGTCCATCTCGTCGGGCAAGTGGATCTTCGGTTCGCCGAAGCTCTCGCGATACAACGGTGTAGCGGCGATGGAAATCCTCGGTACTCCGGCACCGGGCTACAGCACCGGTGACGCGATGGCGGAAGTCGAGCGTATCGCCAAGGACCTGCCAGCGGGTGTTGGTTATTCGTGGACCGGGTTGTCGTATGAAGAACGTTTGTCCGGCTCCCAGGCACCTGCGTTGTACGCCCTGTCGCTGCTGGTAGTGTTCCTGTGCCTCGCGGCACTGTACGAAAGCTGGTCGATCCCGATCGCGGTGATTCTGGTGGTACCGCTGGGTGTCATCGGTGCTCTGATCGCCACCAGCCTGCGCGGCCTGTCCAACGACGTGTTCTTCCAGGTGGGCTTGCTGGTAACGGTGGGCCTGGCGGCGAAAAACGCCATCCTGATCGTGGAGTTCGCCAAGGAACTTCATGAGCAGGGCAAAGGTATCGTCGAGGCTGCCATCGAAGCGTCCCGCATGCGTCTGCGCCCGATTATCATGACGTCCATGGCGTTCATGCTCGGCGTACTGCCGCTGGCCGTGTCCACGGGCGCGGGTTCGGGCAGCCAGCATGCAATCGGTACCGGCGTAATTGGCGGTATGATCACCGCAACTGTGCTCGCGATCTTCTGGGTGCCACTGTTCTTCGCAACCGTGTCCGCTGCTGGCGAGCGTAAAAAGACTGTTACTACTGAAACCCCTAAAGAGGCTGGCCAATGAGCAAGTCGCTACTTTCCCTGGCGGTCACGGCATTCGTGCTCAGTGGCTGCTCGCTGATCCCTGACTACCAGCGCCCCGAAGCGCCGGTGGCAGCTCAGTTCCCACAAGGGCCGGCGTATTCGTCGGCCCAGGCGCCGGGCCAGGCCGCTGCCGAGCAGGGCTGGAAGCAGTTTTTCCATGACCCTGCCCTGCAACAGCTGATCCAGACCGCACTGGTGAACAACCGTGACCTGCGTGTCGCGGCCCTGAACATCGACGCCTATGCCGCGCAGTACCAGATCCAGCGTGCTGATCTGTTCCCCGCTGTGTCGGCTACAGGCAGCGGCAGCCGTTCGCGCACCCCGGCCAAGCTGTCGCAGAGCGGCGAAGCGACTATCGCCAGCCAGTACTCGGCCGGCCTCGGGATCAGTTCCTATGAGCTGGACCTGTTCGGTCGCGTACGCAGCCTGAGCGAAGAAGCCCTGCAAAAGTACTTCGCCACCGAAGAGGCACGGCGCAGTACCCAGATCAGCCTGGTGGCCAGCGTGGCCAACGCCTACCTGACCTGGCAGGCCGACAAGGAACTGCTCAAGCTCACCCAGGACACCCTGGGCGCATACGAGCAGAGCTTCAAGCTCACCTCGCGCAGCAACGAAGTTGGCGTGGCCTCGGCTCTCGACCTGAGCCAGGCGCGGACCTCGGTGGAAAACGCCCGCGTGGCACTGGCACGCTACACCCGCCAGGTGGCCCAGGACGAAAACAGCCTGACCCTGCTGCTGGGCACCGGGCTGCCAGCGAATCTCGCCAGCAAGCCGCTGTCGGATGACCTGCTCAGCGAAGTGCCGGCTGGTTTGCCTTCGGACCTGTTGCAACGTCGTCCCGACATTGTGCAGGCCGAGTACAACCTCAAGGCGGCTAACGCCAATATCGGCGCGGCCCGTGCAGCGTTCTTCCCAAGCATCAGCCTGACCGCCAGCGCCGGTACCGCAAGCCCGACCCTGGGCGGCCTGTTCAAGGGCGGTTCGGGTACCTGGTCGTTTGCTCCGCAGATCAACATCCCGATCTTCAACGCCGGTAGCCTGCGCGCAAGCCTGGACTACTCGAAGATCCAGAAAGAGATCAACGTGGCCAACTACGAGAAGGCGATCCAGACCGGCTTCCAGGAAGTCTCCGACGGCCTCGCCGCACGTGAGACCTACAAGCAGCAACTGGATGCCCAACGCGGCTTCGTCGCGGCCAACCAGGATTACTACCGCCTGGCCGAGCGTCGCTACCGCATCGGTGTCGACAGCAACCTGACGTTCCTCGACGCTCAGCGCCAACTGTTCAGCGCCGAACAATCGCTGATCACCGATCGCCTTGCGCAACTGACCAGCGAGGTCAACCTGTACAAGGCCCTCGGCGGTGGTTGGAACGAGCAGACGGCGAAGAACGAGCCGTTGAAAGAAGAAGCGCCGAAGCTGAAGTTGTTCTGATAGCAGCGCTGTAAAACAAAACCGCTTCCCTCGCAGGAAGCGGTTTTTTTATGCCTGGTCATCGGTGCCTGCTCTAACCGGAATGTTTTGTGGCGAGCGGGCTCAGCACCATAATCGCACTCGTCCCCACGCTCTCCCGCCTTGCTTTCCGCTCAACCTTTCAGGGTAAAATCTGTCACAGATTCTTACAGACCACAGAGGGAGCTTGTCGTAATGATCGTAGGAATCGACCTGGGGACCACTAACAGTCTCGCTGCAGTCTGGCGCGGTGATGCCGCCGAAATGGTGCCCAATGCCCTGGGCCAGTTGCTGACCCCAAGCGTGGTCGGGCTGGACGACCAAGGCCGTGTCCTGGTAGGCCAGGCCGCCAAAGAGCGCCTGCACACCCACCCGCACCTGACGACCTCGTTGTTCAAGCGCTACATGGGCAGCGCCACCGAAGTGCGCCTGGGCGACCGCTCGTTCCGCCCCGAAGAACTCTCGGCGCTGGTGCTCAAAAGCCTCAAGGAAGACATCGAGCGCACCTACGGCCAAACCGTCACAGACGCGGTGATCAGCGTGCCCGCCTACTTCAGCGACGGCCAACGCAAGGCCACGCGCATCGCCGGTGAACTGGCGGGGCTCAACGTTGAAAAACTGATCAACGAACCGACCGCCGCGGCCTTGGCCTACGGCCTGCATCAACGTGATAAAGAAACCTCGTTCCTGGTCTTCGACCTGGGCGGCGGCACTTTCGACGTGTCGATCATCGAGCTGTTCGACGGGGTGATGGAAGTACGCGCCAGCGCCGGCGACAACTTCCTCGGTGGCGAAGACTTCGACACCCTGTTGCTCGAACACTTTGTCGACAGCCAACGTAACGCCACGGGTTTCCCGCCCACCAGCACTGTGCTGCAAGCCCTGCGCCGCGAAGCCGAGCGCGTGCGCAAAGCCCTGGGCCAGGATGACAGCGCCGAATTCGCCCTGCGCGTCGACGGCCAGCAATGGGTGAAGACCATCACCCAGCAGGAACTGGCCAAGCTCTACACGCCACTGCTGGAACGCCTGCGCGCACCGATCGAACGCGCCCTGCGCGACGCGCGGATCCGGGTCGGCGACCTGGATGAAATCCTGCTGGTGGGCGGTACCACGCGCATGCCCCTGGTACGTAAGCTCGCCGCTGGCCTGTTCGGGCGCTTCCCTTCCATCAGCCTCGATCCCGATCAGGTGGTGGCCCACGGCGCGGCGATCCAGGCCGCACTCAAGGCGCGCTCCGCCGCCCTCGAAGAAGTGGTGCTGACCGACGTGTGCCCCTACACCCTGGGCATCGAAATCTCGAACCAGTACGGCGGCTATATCGAAAGCGGCCATTACCTGCCATTGATCGAACGCAACAGCAGCGTGCCGGTCAGCCGGGTCAAAAACGTGGTCACCCTGCGCGATGACCAGACCCACGTGCTGCTGAAGATCTACCAGGGCGAAAGCCGCCTGGTCAAAGACAACATCGAGCTGGGCCAACTGGATATTCCTGTGCCCAAGCGCAAGGCCGGCGAGGTCTCCCTGGACGTGCGCTTCACCTACGACAACAACGGCCTGCTGGAAGCCCAGGTGAATATCCCGCTGACCGGCGAGCAGCATTCACTGGTGATCGAGAACAACCCCGGCGTGCTCAGCCCGCAGGAGATCCAGCAACGCCTGCAAGCCCTGGCGCAATTGAAGGTTCACCCACGCGACCAGCAGGTCAACACCGTGCTCGTCGCCCGCCTCGAACGGCTCTACCAGGAAAACCTCGGCGAACTGCGCGAACAGCTCGGGCATTGGGCGGCGCAGTTCCAGCAGGTACTCGACACCCAGGACGAACGCCGCATCCGCGATGCCCGCAGCGAACTGACCCGTCAACTTGAGCAACTCGACAACGGGTTCTGGCGCTGAGGGAATACCGATGGATTGCTGGAACGTACTGCAACTGCCGGATGACGCCGACGAGCGCAGCATCAAGCGCAGCTATGCGCGGCTGCTCAAAAGCTGCCGCCCGGACGACGATGCCCAAGGCTTCCAGCGCCTGCGCGAAGCCTATGAACACGCGTTGAGTGAAGCACGCTGGCGGGCTGATAACGAAGGGGAAGAACGCGTCCAGGCGCCCGTGGCCGAAGCGGTCTACGGAAACCTGAACGACCTGGCCGAACTGATGGACGTCAGCCCCGTCACCCCCGCGCCCCTCGAAGCCCCCACACCGGACGCGGCGCAGGCATTACTTGGCGGCCTTAACGCGCACAACCTCGATGAACGCTGGGCGCAGGCTCGGCAACAGGGCTGCACCGATGCATTCCAGGCCGGGCTGTTGCGCCATTGTTTCGAAGCACCGGGCGAACGCAGTGCCATCGTCGGTTGGGCCGTGCAACACCTGGAATGGCTGACCCCCTGGCAGCAGGTGGCCATGACCCCGTGGCAATACGAAGCGCTGACCGGCGAGCTGCTGCAAGACTACCGCCGCACCCTGCAGGAACTGCTGGAGCAAAAGGCCGAGCGCGAGTTCATCACCCAGCTCACTCAATACACCAACCAGCCCTGGCTGCGGGTGTTCGACCTGCAACAGCAGTGGCAGCGCATCGTCCTGCACCTGCTGCATGACACCCAATGGAGCGTGCCGCTGTTCGAGCGCGTGTGCCAGGCATTCGGTTGGGACGACGAGAAAGGCGTGTACCCGGAACCGGCGTGGATGTGGCGCGAATTGGTGTCGCGTTGCGAGCAGGAAAGTTTCTTTGCCAACCTGCAGGACAAGGCTCAGGATCTGCGGCGCACATCCCCGGATGCGTTGGCGGCGCGTCTACTGCTGACGCCCATGTCGGCCACGCAACACAAACGCATGATCGACGGCTTTGGCGAAAACGAATGGAACGCCTGCCAGCACCTGGCGCAGGTATTGACCTGGCGTTACCCGCAGTTGGCTGAACGACTGCCCCACAGCGATCTGTTCTTCTGGCGCAAATTCGTGCCCCGGCCGATCTACACCCAGGTGTTTATCCGGCTGTGGGCCATCTTCGCCCTGGGGCTTGGCCTGAGCATCGCCCACGCTAAGCCAGACAGAATGGACGGGATGTCGCTGGTCATTTTCATGCTGATGGCGTTCGTGCCGGCGGCCGTTGGCTTTCGCGTCACCCAAATGTGGGCCGGGATGAGTTCAACCTATCGGGTTCTGGATGTGTGGCTGAGCCAGTACCTGATCCCCAAGCGAATCAACCCCAATGGCTACTGGCTGATCATTCGCCACGGGGTACCGCAGGCGATCATGCTGGTGGCCTGCGGCTTGATGCTCGGCGTGCTGGGCATGTTCACCTACGCGGGCATGGTCCTGATCAACCTGTTGCACAAGACGCGTATCGGTCAGATGAGCCAGAAATTCAGCGAAGGCTACCCGTGGCTGAACGGTTTGCACTGGGCCTTCTGGAGCCCCCTGCAAGTGGTGTTCCTGGTGGTGATGGTGGCGCTGATCGTCGCGGCGCAACACTACCTGCCGGCGGTGCCCTGGACCCACTTCGACCTGCCCAAACGATAACCCGCAAATGCCGGGCCCCAGCGCCCGGCAACTTGCGTTCGATCATCGCCCAAAACCCGCCCAGCCCCACTTTCATCGCCCCCACAACGCCCCGCACCATGGCCGCCACCTGCATAACCCCCAATAACAACAGGTCCAACGCCATGAGCACTTTCCACCCTCGCCAGCTGTTGCTGGCTACCGCTGTCGCCAGCCTTGCCCTTCCCGTCGCCGCCGAAGAACACGGTTTCCTGGAAGACGCCAATGCCAACCTCAACCTGCGCAACTTCTTCTTCAACCGCAATTACACCAACCCTACAAAGGCCCAGGGCGGTGCACAGGAGTGGACGCAGAGTTTCATTCTCGACGCCAAATCCGGGTTCACCCAGGGCACCGTAGGGTTTGGCGTGGATGTGCTGGGCTTGTACTCGCTCAAGCTCGATG
Source organism: Pseudomonas gorinensis (assembly GCF_042015035.1). Taxonomy (NCBI): domain Bacteria; kingdom Pseudomonadati; phylum Pseudomonadota; class Gammaproteobacteria; order Pseudomonadales; family Pseudomonadaceae; genus Pseudomonas; species Pseudomonas gorinensis. The sequence continues at coordinate 1,900,820 of NZ_CP167125.1, read as the reverse complement.
GCGGACGCGGTACGGGTGGCACCCAGCTGTTGCCGCTGGACCACGATGGCCGCCCTGCGGATGAATTCGGGCGTCTGGGCGTGGCGTTCAAGGCGCGTATGTCCAAGACCGAACTGAAGGTCGGCGAGTGGATGCCGGTGCTGCCGATCCTGCGCGCCGACGACGGCCGCTCGCTGCCGCAAACCCTGCGTGGCGGGCAGATCACCTCCAAAGAGATCGACGGCCTGACCCTCTACGGCGGCCAGTTCCGCGCCAACAGCCCGCGTGACGACAGCAGCATGAGCGACATGTCGATGTTCGGCAAAGCCGCGTTCACCTCGGACCGCTTCAACTTCCAGGGCGGCGAATACCTGTTCAATGACAAACGCACCCAGATCGGCCTGTGGAACGCCCAGCTCAAGGACATCTACAGCCAGCAGTTCGTCAACCTGATCCACAGCCAGCCCATTGGCGACTGGACCCTCGGCGCCAACCTCGGGTTCTTCTATGGCAAGGACGACGGCAGCGCTCGCGCAGGCGACCTGGACAACAAAACCTGGTCCGGTCTGTTCTCCGCCAAGTACGGCGGCAACACCTTCTACGTCGGCCTGCAAAAACTCACCGGCAACAGCGCGTGGATGCGCGTCAACGGCACCAGCGGCGGCACCCTGGCCAACGACAGCTACAACTCCAGCTACGACAACGCCCAAGAGAAGTCCTGGCAAGTACGTCACGACTACAACTTCGCCGCCCTCGGCGTGCCCGGCCTGACCCTGATGAACCGCTATATCAGCGGCAGCAACGTACACACCGGCACGATCACCGACGGCAAGGAATGGGGCCGCGAGACCGAACTGGGCTATACCGTGCAGAGCGGCGCGTTGAAAAACCTCAATATGCGCTTGCGCAATTCCAGCATGCGCCGCGACTACAGCAACAACGAATTCGATGAAAACCGGTTGATCGTCAGCTACCCGATAAGTCTGCTGTAAACCGGCGCCGTACTTACGGTATGGTGCGCGCCTGCCGCCACTGAGTTCACTCAATGGCGGCCTCCAGACGAGCCAGCCCACACCATGAAATCCTTCGTCCTCGCTTCCCTCCTACTGAGCCTGGCCTTGAGCCTCGGCGGCTGCATCAGTGCGCCCATCGCCCTGACACCGCAGACCGAACAGCGCCTGCAAGCCCAGGCGCCGATCCGCTTCCTGCTGACCTTCGATGACGGGCCCAGCGCCTCGGGCTACAACAACCCAAGCCGTTCAGTGTTGGCTGACCTGGCAAACAACCCGGTGTTACCGGGCATCAAGGCGGTGTTCTTCCTGCAGACCGAAGCGGCCCGCTCCGGTGGCAGTGCGCGGGGCCGCAAGACCATGGAGCGTGAATACGCGGGTGGCCATGTCCTGGCGTTCCACACGGCCACGGCTTTTCACACCAACCATCGCTGGCTGAGCGATGCAGAGCTGGAACGCACCCTCAGCCAGGGCGCAGCCGACATCGCCGCGATCACCGGCACGCCGCCGACCCTGGTCCGCCCACCATTCTGGAACTACGACCGACGCACCTATGCCGCCTACCAGCGCCATGGCATGCAGGTGCTGTTGACCGACTTGAGCGCCAACGACGGCAAGATCTGGGGCTTCAACGCCAGCCCACGGCGCCGCGCCAACCTGTACCGGCAACTGTCAGTGGTGCGCGAACGTATTGCCCTGGGCGAACTGCCAACGGTGGACGGCGTGATACCGGTGGTCGTGACCTTCCACGACATCAACCGCTACACCGCGCGGCATCTGCAGGAGTACCTGCAGATCCTGATGGACAGCGCGCGGATCAACGGTATCAAGACCGCCGCCGAACCGTTCTACACCGACCATGCCGTGCTGGAACGCGCGGCGCTAGCGCGTACGGTCAAGGATGTGAACGAACCGGTGCATCTGCCGGGCGTATGGAATTGGGTATGGGATGCCGACGCCCACTGATCACTCCCGCGACTCGACACCCAGCTCATCCCATACAGACTCCGCCAGGTGAAACGTGGCATTCGCTGCCGGAATCCCGCAGTAGATCGCGCTCTGCATCAGCACTTCCTTGATCTCGGCACGGGTTACCCCGTTGCTGGCGGCGGCGCGCAGGTGCAGCTTGAGTTCTTCACTGCGGTTCATGCCGATCAGCATGGCAATGGTGATCAGGCTGCGGGTATGCCGTGGCAGGCCCGGGCGGGTCCAGATATCACCCCAGGCGTGGCGGGTGATCATTTCCTGGAACTCGCTGTTGAACTCAGTCAGGGCGTTGAGGCTGCGGTCGACATGCGCATCGCCCAACACTTCGCGGCGCACTTGCAGGCCGTCGGCATAACGTTGTTTCTCGTCCACAAAAAACTCCTGGTTCAATTAGATTTCAACTCGATCACCTGTGGCGAGCGGGCTTGCCCCGCGTTGGGGCGCGAAGCGGCCCCACATCAGGTGCCACGGTCTGTCTGAAATAATTCGGCGTCCGTATTGGGGCTGCTTCGCAGCCCAACGCGGGGCAAGCCCGCTCGCCACAGCAAGCCCCCACAACAAGCCGCTCGCCACAACAGCGGCCTCAGCGGGCCAGCAGGAATTTGATCACCCGGTCACTGAATGCAGCGCCGGCCTGCACATTGGACAGGTGCGCGGCGTAGAACTCGGCGTACTCGGCGCCCTGCACATGGTGCTGGATAAAGTGACCACCGGCCGGTGGGGTGACGGCATCTTCGGTACCGGCAATCACCAGGGTGGGCGCCTTGATCTTCGACAACTGCTCACGGAAATCCGCATCACGCACGGCGGCACAGTTGGCCGCGTAACCTTGGGGCGAAGTCGCGGCAAGCATATCGGTGATCTGCTTGGCCTGGTGCGGGTTGGCCGTCGCAAAATCGGCGGTGAACCAGCGTGCAATCGATGCATCGCGCAAGGCCACCATGGCTGCCGCGCCGTCGCGCAGGACCATCTCGATCCGTGGGTTCCAGATCTCCGGCGTGCCGATGCTGGCAGCGGTGTTGCACACCACCAGGCGCTGCAAACGCTCGCCTGCGTTAATCCCCAGCCATTGGCCGATCAGGCCCCCCATGGATAGCCCGCAAAAATGAGCGCGCTGAATATCCAGCGCATCCAGCAGCGCGATCACATCGTGGCCAAGCTGCTCGATGCTGTAGGGCCCCTCGGTGACCAGCGATTTGCCATGCCCGCGGGTGTCAAAACGCAGTACGCGAAAATGCTGGGTAAAGGCCGGGATCTGGATGTCCCACATGTGCAGGTCGGTGCCCAGTGAGTTGGACAGCACCAGTACCGGTGCGTCGATAGGCCCGTCCAGTTGGTAATGCAGTTCGCCTTCGGCGAGTTGTACAAATGCCACAGTGGCCTCCTCAGGCAGTCAATGCAAAGTGTTCGGTGACAGCGCGGCTGACCCAGGTATGGGCCTGGCCCAGGTAATGCGCCGGGTCGAGCAAGCGGTCCAGTTCAGCCGCCGAGAGTTCGGCAGTGACCTGCGCTTCGTCCGCCAGTACCGCACGCAGGTGGCGACCTTCTGCAACGGCGCGCTTGCAGCATTGCTCCAACAGATGGTGCGCGGTATCGCGGCCCAGGCGTTGGGCCAATACGATGCTGACGGCTTCGGCCAGCACCAGGCCCTGGGTCAGGTCGAGGTTGTGCGTCATGCGCTCGGGGTCGACTTCCAAGCCTTCGCTCACCAGTAACGCCTGTTGCAAGGCGCCGGAGACCAGTCGGCATATTTCCGGCAGGGTTTCCCATTCGGCGTGCCACAAGCCCAGGCTGCGTTCGTGCTCCTGGGGCATGGCACTGAACATCGTCGCCACCAGGCCGGGCACGCGGGTAGCGGCGCTGATCAGCACAGCGGCGCCCACCGGGTTGCGTTTGTGGGGCATGGTTGACGAGCCACCTTTGCCCGGTGCCGATGGCTCGAACACTTCCGCCGCTTCGGTCTGCATCAGCAGGCTGAGATCCCGTCCCAACTTGCCGAGGCTGCCGGCGATCAAACCGAGCACGCTGGCCAGTTCCACCAGGCGATCACGCTGGGTGTGCCAGGGTTGCTCCGGCAAGCTCAGTTGCAATTCGGCGGCCAGGGCCTCGGCTACCGGCATGGCCTGGACGCCGAGCGCGGCCAATGTGCCCGAGGCGCCGCCGAACTGCAGCACCAGCAGGCGTGGCTTGAGTTGCGTGAGGCGCTGGCGACTGCGCGTCACCGCTCCCAGCCAACCGGCGATCTTCATGCCCAGGGTGACCGGCGTCGCGTGCTGCAGCCAGGTACGCCCGGCCAGCGGTGTGGCGGCATAACGCTGCGCCTGGGCGGCGAGAACGTCGCCCAAGCGCACCAAGTCCGCTTCGATCAGTGCCACCGCGCGCCGCAACTGCAAAACCAGGCCGGTGTCCATCACGTCCTGGCTGGTCGCCCCCAGGTGCACATAACGCTCGGCACTCGGGTCTTCAGCGGCAATCAACTTGCCCAGTGCCTTCACCAAGGGAATCGCCGAATTACCCGCGGTGGCAATCGCCACCCCAAGGGCATCCACGTCATACAGCGATGCCAGGCACGCCTGGGCAATCGGCGCCACGGCGGCCTGCGGGATCAACCCAACCCGGGCCTCGGCCCGCGCCAACCCGGCTTCGAAATCCAGCATGCCCTGCAAGCGTCCCTGGTCGCAGAACACCTCGGCCATGCTGTCGGCGGTGAAGTAAGCGTCGAACAATTGGTTGCTCGTGCGCAGTGTCATAACTCGTCCCTTACAGATCGTGGTGCAGGTACGCCGCCTGTTTTGGCAAGCGCAGGCTGAACAGGAACGCCACCGCCATCATGCCGGTGACGTACCAATAGAAGGTGTTTTCCATGCCCATGGATTTGAGGCCCAAGGCTACGTATTCCGCCGAGCCGCCGAAGATCGCGTTGGCCACCGCATAGGCCAGGCCCACGCCGAGGGCGCGCACTTGTGGCGGGAACATTTCAGCTTTCACCAGGCCGCTGATGGAGGTGTAGAAACTGACGATGGCCAAGGCCAGGGTGATCAATACAAACGCCAGGAACGGGCTGCTGATGGTTTTCAGGCTGAGCAGGATCGGCACCGTGCACAGGGTCCCCAGGGCGCCGAACCACAGCATCGAGTTACGCCGGCCGATCTTGTCAGCCAGCATGCCGAACAGCGGCTGCATGCACATGTACAGGAACAGCGCGCCAGTCATGATGTAGCTGGCGGTCTTGGCGTGCATCCCGGCAGTGTTCACCAGGTACTTCTGCATGTAGGTGGTAAAGGTGTAGAAAATCAGCGAACCGCCGGCGGTGTAGCCGAGCACGGTGATAAACGCGGCCTTGTGGTCACGGAACAGCGCGGCGATGCTGCCGGCGTCCTTGTCTTCACGCATTTCTTTGCTGGTGGTTTCCTTCAGGCTGCGACGCAGCAGCAGGGAGATCACCGCCGCGATGGCGCCAATCACGAACGGAATGCGCCAGCCCCAGGCGCGCAGTTCCTCTTCGCTGAGGATCTGTTGCAGGATCACCACCACCGACACCGCCAGCAGTTGCCCGCCGATCAGGGTCACGTACTGGAAGGAGGCGAAGAACCCACGCTGGCCCTTGAGCGCGACTTCACTCATGTAGGTTGCGGTGGTGCCGTATTCCCCCCCCACCGACAAGCCTTGGAACAGCCGCGCCACCAGCAGCAAGGCCGGCGCCCAGGCGCCGATATCCTTGTAGGTGGGCAGGAAGGCGATGACCAGGGAGCCGGCGCACATCATCAGCACCGAGATCATCATCGAATTCTTGCGCCCGTGCTTATCGGCAACCCGGCCAAACAGCCAGCCGCCGATGGGTCGCATCAGGAACCCGGCGGCGAATACGCCAGCGGTGTTGAGCAGTTGGACCGTAGGGTCGTCCGAGGGGAAAAACGCAGGGGCAAAGTAAATGGCACAGAAGGCGTAGACGTAGAAGTCGAACCATTCGACGAGGTTGCCGGAGGAAGCGCCGACGATGGCAAAGATCCGTTTGCTGCGTTCTTCTCCGGTGTAGTGACTTGTCGTTGCTGTCATGTTTTTTCACTCAGTGGGAACGGTTATAGCCTAGACATACTTTGCAACAACCATGTTCCGCAAGCAGACATTTGAGTACTCAGTGCCTGAACCGGCCCTATCGGGGGCAAGCCCCCTCCCACATTTTGACCGCGCCGCCTATCAAATGTGGGAGGGGGCTTGCCCCCGATAGGGCCCTGACAAGCGACTCAATAATCGAAAAACACCGTTTCCTTATCTGTCCCTTGCAAAATCACATTCCACTGATACACACCGTCCGCATCGGTCTTGGCAATCAAGGTACCCCGCCGCTCGGCAGGCACACACGCCAGCAACGGGTCATCCCCGTTCAACGCCTCGCCGTCAAAATAGATCCGCGTCAGCAAATGCTTCACCAGGCCACGGGCAAACACCAGCACCACCAGGTGCGGCGCCTGGGTGGTGCCTTTCAGCCCCGGCACACTGCCCGGCTTGATGGTGGTAAAGCGGAACCGCCCTTCGGCGTCCACCGGTACGCGGCCAAAACCTTCGAAGTTGGGATCGACAGCCTTGTCCTGCTCATCTTCCGGGTGGTCGTACTTGCCGGCGGCATTGGCCTGCCAGACTTCGAGCATGGCGTCGTTGACGACATCACCGTTGCCGTCCACCACCTGCCCGCTGATCGCCACGCGTTCGCCGAGGGTGTCGGCGTTGGCCAGGGCTTCGCGATTCAGCCAGGTCAGGCCAATGTGGTAATACGGCCCGACGGTGTGGGACGTGGTCGCATTGAGTGTCATCTCATTTCTCCATCGGCGTGGCATCACGGCCACGCAGGACGATGTCCCAGCGGTAGCCGAGGGCATAGGAAGGAATGGTTTTTTCCAGATCGAAACGCGCGATCAGGCGCTCTTTGGCGCTGGTGTCCGGCACGCAGTTGTAGATCGGGTCGTATTCCAGCAGCGGGTCGCCGGGGAAATACATCTGCGTGACCAGGCGCGTCAGCACGCTCGACCCGAACAGCGAAAAGTGGATATGCGCAGGGCGCCACGCATTGTGGTGGTTACCCCACGGGTAGGCGCCGGGCTTGATGGTCTGGAACTGGTACCAGCCGTCGGCGTCGGTAACCGTGCGCCCGGTGCCGGTGAAGTTCGGGTCCAGCGGCGCGTCGTGCAGGTCGCGCTTGTGGTTGTAGCGACCGGCAGCGTTGGCTTGCCAGATCTCCACGAGGATGCCCGGCACCGGCAGGCCGTTTTCATCCACCACGCGACCGTGAATGATGATGCGTTCACCCAGGGGCTCGCCGTCGTGTTGGGCGGTGAGGTCGTTATCCTTCTCGCTGACTCGCTCGGCGCCGATGGTCGGGCCGGTTATTTCCGACAGCGAATGGGGCAGGAACACCAACGGCTTGGACGGCGAACGCAGGTTCGTCGACTGGTAGGGCGGGTGCAGGTACTCAGGTTGGGTGCCCGCTTGCGGGCGCCGGTAACCGGGCTTATCAGTCATGGAGCTGTCCTCTCTTATTAGATGCGTTCAATCGCCAGGGCCAAGCCTTGGCCGACGCCCACACACATGGTCGCCAGGCCTTTGTGGCCACCGGTTTTTTCCAACTGGTGCAAAGCCGTCAACACCAACCGTGCACCGCTCATGCCCAGGGGATGGCCGAGGGCGATAGCGCCGCCGTTCGGGTTGACCTGGGGCGCGTCGTCAGCGATGCCCAATTCACGCAGCACCGCCAGGCCTTGGCTGGCGAAGGCTTCGTTGAGTTCGATCACGTCAAAGTCGGTAACCGCCAGGCCCAGGCGTTCCACCAGCTTGCGCACCGCCGGCACCGGACCGATGCCCATGACCCGGGGTGCGACACCGGCACTGGCCATGCCCAATACACGAGCGCGGGCAGTGAGGCCATGTTTTTTCACCGCGTCGGCGGATGCCAGGATCAGCGCGGCGGCACCGTCGTTGACGCCAGAAGCATTACCGGCGGTGACGGTCTTGTCCGGGCCGTTCACCGGTTTGAGCCGCGCCAGGGTTTCCAGGGTGGTGTCTGCGCGTGGGTGCTCATCCTGATCGACCACGGTTTCGCCTTTTTTATGGGCGACCCGCACCGGCACGATTTCTTCAGCGAAGTACCCGGCCGCCTGGGCGGCAGCGGTACGTTGCTGGCTGCGCAGGGCAAAGGCGTCCTGGTCGGCGCGGGACACGTGGTAATCATCGGCGACGTTATCGGCGGTCTGCGGCATCGCGTCGACACCGTACTGGGCCTTCATCAATGGGTTGATAAAGCGCCAGCCAATGGTGGTGTCTTCCAGCTTCATGCTGCGCGAGAACGCTGCATCGGCCTTGCCCATCACGAAGGGCGCACGGGACATCGACTCGACGCCGCCGGCAATCGCCAACTCCATTTCACCGCTGGCAATCGCACGAAACGCGGTGCCGATCGCATCCATGCCCGAGGCGCACAGCCGGTTGAGGGTCACACCGGGAATGCTTGAAGGCAGGCCCGCCAGCAATAGCGCCATACGTGCGACGTTGCGATTATCCTCACCCGCCTGGTTGGCGCAGCCGAGGAATACTTCGTCGACCGCGCTCCAGTCCACCGAAGGGTTGCGTTCGATCAGTGCCTTGATCGGCAGCGCCGCCAGGTCATCGGCACGCACCGTGGCCAAGACCCCGCCAAACCGGCCGATAGGGGTACGAATCGCATCACAGATAAAGACGTCACGCATCAGGCTTCTCCCGGTGCTTGGCCGTGGGCGGCGGCGGTGCGAGTTTCCAGATCACGTAGCGCGGTCAGTTCGACCTCGGTGGGTTCCTCAGTGGTATCCACCCGGTCGGCAAAGCGGATGGGCCAACCGGTGGCCGCCACCACTTGCTCGCGGGTAACGCCAGGGTGCAGCGCCGTGACCACGAACTCATGGGTGCCCTCTTCCGGCTCCATGATGCACAGGTCGGTGATAATTCCGACGGGGCCGGCACCCGGCAGGCCCAGGCGTTTGCGCGAATCGCCGCCTTCGCCGTGGCCGACGGAGGTGATGAAGTCCAACTTGTCGACAAACGAACGCGACGACTGCTTGAGGATGATCAGCACGCTCTTGGCCGAGCCGGCGATTTCCGGCGCGCCACCGGCACCCGGCAGGCGTACCTTGGGCTGGTGGTAGTCACCGACCACGGTGGTGTTGATATTGCCGAAGCGGTCGACCTGGGCTGCACCGAGAAAGCCCACGTCAATGCGCCCACCTTGCAGCCAGTAGCGGAAAATCTCACCGGTCGGCACGACCGTGTCAGCGGTTTCCGCCAGCTCGCCATCACCGATAGACAGGGGCAGTACGCTGGGCTTGGCGCCAATCGGACCGGACTCGTAGATCAGCACCACGTCCGGCGACGAGGTCAGGCGCGCCAGGTTGGCCGCCTTGGATGGCAGGCCGATGCCCACAAAGCATACCGAGCCGTTCTTGAGGCGGCGGGCGGCGGCGACGGTCATCATTTCGTTGGTCGAGTAAGCCATTACTTGGCCTCCTGCGCGGTAGCCAGCTTGGTCTGGAATTCACTGAAGTCGGCAGTGCCATGGATGTATTCATCGATCCAGGCGGTAAAGGTCCCACGATCGCGGGCGATTGGATCCCACGCTTGGTAGAAACGATTGTCACGCTCGTTGTAGCCGTGGGCGTAGGACGGATGCGCACCACCGGGCACATGGCACACCGCAGTCAGGGCCCAGGTCGGCAACACGCAGCTGTTCATCGGCGCGTTCAAGTCGTCGACGATCTCTTCCACGGTGACGATGCAGCGCTTGGCGGCCAGGGCCGCTTCCTTCTGCACGCCGAGAATGCCCCAGAGCAATACGTTGCCCTTGCGGTCAGCCTTTTGCGCGTGGATCACGGTGATGTCCGGACGCACCGATGGCACCGCCGCCAGCACTTCGCCAGTAAAGGGGCAGGTGACGGTCTTGATCAGCGGGTTGACCTTGGGCAGGTCGGAACCGGCGTAGGCGCGCAGTACCGCGAACGGCAGGCCAGAGGCACCGGCGACGTAGGCATTGGCCAGGTCGGCGTGGCTGTGTTCTTCGATTTCCAGCGGCTGCGGCCATTGCTTCTCGACCGCGTCACGCAGGCGGTGCAAGGACCCCACGCCGGGGTTGCCACCCCAGGAGAAAATCAACTTGCGTGCGCAGCCGGCACCGATCAACTGGTCATAGATCAGGTCAGGCGTCATGCGTACCAGCGTCAGGTCTTTCTTGCCCTGACGAATGATTTCATGACCTGCCGCCGTAGGGATCAGATGGGTAAAGCCTTCGAGGGCGACGGTATCGCCGTCATTCACGAAGCGCTTGACCGCATCACGCAAGGTGAGAATTTCAGCCATGGGGTTGGGCTCCCGGTGTTGATCGTAAAGGCGCTGAGGTGGCGCCGAAGTGCTTGAAGATTAAGCCGGGGAAATGGGCCAAACAATCCGATAATCGACTCAGCGTTCGATTATCGAACAGATTGTTACCTCGCTAATCATTCAGCCAAACGCGGTCAATGTGGGAGGAGGCTTGCCCCAGAGAGCGGTGTATCCGCCACCCGATGTATTGGCCGCCCCACTGCTGTCGGGGCAAGCCCACTCCCACATTTGAGCGTGCCAGGCCTCAGGTTGCGTCGGCGTGGCTGACCATGCCCTTGATCACCACCGCAGCCGTGGCCAATGCCGCCGGGATCACCAGCGCCGTGAGTACCTGCTCGAAATTCCAGCCCAGGCCCAGCAAGGTGGCGCCCATCAAGGCACCGAGGATCGCACCGAAGCGGCCGATGCCGAGCATCCAGGACACACCGGTGGCGCGGCCCTGGGTCGGGTAGAAGCGCGCAGCCAGGGACGGCATTGCCGACTGCGCGCCGTTGACGCACATCCCGGCGATCAGCACCAGGGTCGCGAGCAACGTGATATTGCCCAGGCTCTGCCCTACCGCGTAGGCAAACACTCCGGCCAGCAAGTAGAAAGTGCCAATGACCTTGTGGGGATTGAAGCGGTCCATCGCCCAGCCCACGCCCACCGCGCTCAATACACCACCAAACTGGAACAACGCACCGATAAACGCTGCCTGTTCCATGCTGGCGCCGCTGTCGCGCATCAGGGTCGGCAGCCAACTGGTCAGCAGGTACACGATCACCAGGCCCATGAAATAGGTGAGCCACAGCAACAAGGTGCCAGCGCTGTAGGTGCCGGAGAAGATCACCGCAAACACGTTGCGCGCCTTGACGGTTTTTTGCTCGGGGACACTGAAGGCCATGGCCTGGGCGACAAGGCTGGGTTCAATGGGTGACAGGGTCTTGCGCACCTTGTCGGTGCCGCGATTGCGCACCACCAGGTAACGCGCCGATTCCGGCAGCCACACCAGCAGTACCAGCGCCAGGATCAACGGCAAGATACCGCCGATCATCAACAGGCTATGCCAGCCGAATGCCGGAATCAGCTTGGCGGAGATAAACCCGCCGCCGGCCATGCCCAGGTTGAAGCCGCAGAACATGCTGGTGACCAGCAGCGATTTATGGCGCTCCGGGGTGTATTCCGAGAGCAGGGTCGTGGCGTTCGGCATGCCGGCGCCAAGGCCCAGCCCGGTCAGGAAGCGCAGCACCAGCAATTGATCGACATCGGTGCTGTAGGCCGAGGCCAGGCTGAAGGCACCAAACACCAGCACGGCCCCCACCAGCACCACTTTGCGCCCGAAGCGGTCAGCCAGTGGCCCGGAGCCCAGGGCGCCGAACACCATGCCGATCAATGCGGCACTCATCACCGGACCGAGACTGGCGCGGTCGATACCCCAGTCCTGGGACAATGCAGGCGCGATAAACCCCATGGCAGCCGTGTCGAGGCCATCGAGGAAGACAATCAGGAAACACAGGATCACCACGCGCCACTGATAACGTGACAAGGGTTGGGCATTGATAAAGGCCTGGACGTCCAGTGTGGTGCCGACAGAAGGTTGATTCATTGTTTTTATTCCACACCGATGGCGGGCTGACGACCTGGGGTCGTCGTTATTATTGTGGCGCTAGAGCGCTGCCGCACAGTAATAAGCCAGGGGAAACACCGTCAATTCATCAAACCGGGATCTGTGCGGTCACCGAACAGCTTAAGCAAACAATTGCGCACTCAACTCGCGGCTGGCGCTGAGCATGCTCGGCAGGAAGCGCTGCTCCAACTCGCTGCGGCTGACCCGCCCGGCGTGGGTACTGACGTTCAACGCGGCCAATACCTGGCCCGAGGCGTCGTACACCGGTACGGCGATGGAGCGCAGGCCCTGCTCCAGCTCCTGGTCGACGATGCACCAGCCCTGCTGCCGTACTTGTTGCAGGCATTCGAGCAAGGCTTCGGGGGTGGTCAGGGTGCGGCTGGTCTTGGTTTGCAGGTCGGCGTGGTCGAGGTAGTCCTGCAGCGAGGCGTCATCCAACGCGGCAAGCAGGATGCGGCCCATGGACGTGCAATATGCCGGCAAGCGCCCGCCCACCGACAGGTCCACGGAAATCAGGCGCTGGGTCGTGGCGGAACGGGCTATATAGAGGATGTCGTCGCCCTCAAGGGTCGCCATGTTGCAGGCTTCGTGAAGCTGCTCGCTCATACGGTCCAGGTAAGGTTGCGCGGAGACCGCCAGGGGCGTGGAGGACAAATAGGCATGACCCAGGGTCAGGACTTTGGGCAGCAGCGAATAAGTACGCCCATCGGTGGTGGCGTAGCCGAGCTTGATCAGGGTATGCAGGCAACGTCGCACGGCGGCGCGGGGGATTTCGGTGCGGTGACTGATCTGGGCGATGGTGAGGTGCCGCTTGCGCTCCTGAAACGCTTGCACCACGGCCAGGCCACGGGCCAGGGAGGTCATGAAGTCTGGATCACCGGTAAACGCCTGGATGCGCTTGGCGGGCGAAGCCACGATCGGCGGCGCCGCTGACGCGAAGGAGTTGCGCAATTGATCGTTCATTTCCGGATCCTTTCTCTTATTTTCAACCGCTGGAAGGGTTGATCACTATTGAAAGCCGTGCCAGACGCGAGGCACAAGCTTGGGCCAACAACATTGGGCGATTATCGGACGATCATTCGATTATCGCAATCAACCTGGACGTAGAGAAATATCGGACAGGCCGCGACAACTTTTACAAGAGCGCAAAAATGATGGCGCCGGTTTTCCAGCGAAATACTGACGCGTACATGTAACAAAACTCTCACAGCAAGTTGACGTTTTTTAACTTTATGGTGATAGAGTTATTCAAATGCGCCGCTATAATGCAACCTGTGCAGAGGTCAGCCCGGTATCACTATCGGGATCGGAGCTCGCAGGCGGTGCATGCGGAACGCGTCGCCGGTTATCACTACCGGTTTAACGAAGTCACCTTTGGTCAATTATTCAAACTTGAACAGTTTGACTGTTCAACATTGAAATACGCCGAGGGCAATTTTCAGCTCCACCGCTGCACGGTAATTAAACTCAACTCAATTAGGTAGCACTGTGACGAAAGATGAACTGCGCGCGGAACTTGAGCGCCAGGAGCAACGTTACAAGGACGTTTACGGCGGGGAAGTCACCACCTACGCCGCCCAGCCTGAGCCAGAACGCAAGCCATGGCGCAAACGAGCCAGTCTGCTCGATCAGGCCTTTGCCCAGGAAATCCAAAAGATTGAACAGGAACTCAAGGCCGAAGAGCCATAAGCACTTCGGTTCGAGTCCTCAGGGTCTTGCTGTCTCTGCCGGCTTATTGCCGGCGGAGGGCACCTTGCATGAGCCTCCACGGCTCAGCACCCTGCCGCCCCAGGGAAATTTCGTACAAATGTTTCAGACATGACGATAAGGTGACAAAACCGCACCTTTTCAGCTGTGCGCTTTATAAATCAAAGACTTGCCAAAGCCCCGAAAAGCCTGGGATGAGCACCTTTTGCCCGTGTTTTTTCAATGAAGATTGTTACCAATGAGCAGCTAGTGCATCGATTACCGAGGTTTTCTGGCATAATCGCGCCCCCTTACGACCGGGTCAGAAAACCTTCATGATCGATTTATTCAGCGGACTGGATGCTTGGGTTCTCGTGAGCCTGTTGCTCGCCCTGGCCTTTGTCCTCGCCTTCGAGTTCATCAATGGCTTTCATGACACCGCTAATGCGGTGGCCACAGTCATCTATACCAAAGCCATGCCGCCGCACCTGGCCGTGTTCTTCTCCGGGGTGTTCAACTTCCTCGGCGTGTTGCTCGGTGGTGTCGGTGTCGCCTACGCCATCGTGCACTTGCTGCCGGTGGAGTTGCTGATCAATGTGAACACCGGCCATGGTTTGGCGATGGTCTTCTCTTTATTGGCGGCGGCGATCACCTGGAACCTGGGCACCTGGTACTTCGGTATCCCCGCCTCCAGCTCCCACACCCTGATCGGTTCGATCCTTGGTGTCGGCCTGGCCAACGCCCTGATCAATGACATTCCCCTGGCTGACGGGGTGAACTGGCAGAAAGCGATCGATATCGGCGCGTCCCTGGTGTTCTCGCCGATGGCCGGCTTCCTGGTTGCCGCCCTGGTGCTGCTCGGCCTGAAGTGGTGGCGCCCGCTGTCGAAGATGCACAAGACCCCGGACCAGCGCCGCAAGCTCGACGACAAGAAACACCCGCCGTTCTGGAACCGCCTGGTCCTGGTGATTTCCGCCATGGCCGTGAGTTTCGTGCACGGCTCCAACGATGGGCAGAAAGGTATCGGCTTGATCATGCTGGTGCTGATCGGCATCGTACCGGCACAGTTCGTCCTCGACCTGGGCAGCACCACCTACCAGATCGAGCGCACCCGCGACGCCACCGTGCACTTGAATCAGTTCTACCAGCGCAACCACGAAACCCTGGGCGAGTTCCTGGCCTTGGGGAAAAGCGTGAAGGATGACTTGCCGGGCAAGTTCCGCTGCAACCCGCAGCAGACCGAGCCGACCATCAACGCGCTCGTGGACACCTTGAAAGGCGTTTCCGATTACCACTCGCTGAATGCCGACCAGCGCATTGAGGTACGTCGCTACCTGCTATGCCTGGATGACACCGCGAAGAAAGTCGGCAAGCTGCCGGGCCTGGATGCGCGTGAGAAGTCCGACCTCGACAAGCTGCGCAAAGACCTGACCGCCACGACCGAGTACGCGCCGTTCTGGGTAATCCTCGCGGTCGCCCTGGCATTGGGCCTCGGCACCATGGTGGGTTGGAAGCGTGTGGTACTGACCATCGGTGAGAAGATCGGCAAGCAGGGCATGACCTACGCCCAGGGCATGTCGGCGCAGATCACCACCGCCAGCATGATCGGCCTGGCCAACATCTTCAGCCTGCCGGTTTCGACCACGCACGTACTGTCTTCCGGTGTCGCCGGCACCATGGTTGCCAACAAGAGCGGCCTGCAAGGCGGTACCGTAAAGACCATCCTGATGGCCTGGGTGTTGACCCTGCCAGCCACCGTAGGCCTGTCGGCCGGGTTGTTCTGGTTGGCGTCCAAGGCACTGGGTAGCTGATAGCCAACCCGCAAAAAATAAAGGTGCGACCTGCGAGGGTCGCACCTTTTTTTATGCGTGTGTCCCGTCCTTAAACTGCTGCGCCACCGGACTCAGTTCAAATGGGGTGTTGATTAAATCGCAGGCAAAAAAAAGGGCGACCGAAGTCGCCCAAAATGCCTTGCGTGCTCATGTAATCCGGAAAAACTTATGGTTTTTTACGCTTATGTGCGTCTTTCCAGATAAAAAATCCAAACCCTACAAAAAACATCACCATGAGGCTTACAGTCAGCACCCCGGCGAACACCACATTATCGAAAAACATGACCGGCCTCCTGCACTTGCCCTGTTGCGATAGGGCTAAGTTAATGGAGAAGGCACTCTGGAAAATTGACGAGGATCAATGTCGCCCTCAACGGGGCGTAAAGAAGGGTAATAACTGACCTGCATCAATAAATGCAGGCCCTTTCAACGCTTTTTCGGTTTGTTCTTCGGCTTTTTCTTAACTTTCCCCAAGGGCATCGCCTGTTCAAATGCCTGGCGCACTTCATTCAGGCGTTTGTCATTGAGGTCATGCACACGTTTGGCACGTTCGGCATTCAGGTCGATCAGCTTGTCGTCATCACTCATGGCTTGGCTACGTTATGGCGGGAGTGCCTCAATAATGCGGCCTCCCCCGTCCGGCGGCAAATCAGCGAGCGACAAAAGGCGAGGCATCGCCCAAAATCGGCACTTTAAGCCCGCACCCGGAGGCCCCCCAGGTGGCACTGTTCAAGGACCTTCCCCCATTGCTCGCCCTGCGCGCCTTTGAAGCAGTGGCACGGCACTTGAGTTTTATCAAGGCGGCCAATGAGTTGTCGGTCACCCAGAGCGCCTTGAGCCACCAGGTGCAAAAACTCGAACAGCACCTGGGCAAGCCGCTGTTTATCCGGCGTACCCGCGCGATCGACCTGACAGCCGACGGCCAGCGTTATTACGACGAAATCCGCCCCGCCCTCGATGCCATCGCCGCCGCCACCCGCACCCAACGGGTCGCCCCTGGCGCCACAGTGTTGCGCATTGGCCTGCTCGCATCCTTTGCCACCTTATGGCTGGCACCGCGCCTGGCCGGGTTTCTCAACCGTTACCCGCATATCCAGGTGGAACTGTTGCCGGCGATTCAATTGGCGAACGTCGACGGAACAACGATCGACCTGGCCATCCGTTACGGCAAGGGCGATTGGCCCGACGTGCAGGCCATACGGCTGATGCCCGAAATACTCTCACCGGTATGCAGCCCGGCATTCAAAGCCAGCCAACTGCATCACGGTCCCTTGCTGATGGCCACCTCGCACCGGCCATTCGAATGGACGGATTGGTCCGCGCATTATCGAGTCGACCTCGATCAACACCCCCGCGTGATGCTGCACGACTACAACATCGTGGTCGAAGCCGCCGTGTCCGGCCAGGGCATCGCCATGGGGCGTCACCGTTTGATCGAGCGCAGGCTCCAGGACGGCAGCCTGGTGGAGGCGTTCGACTGGCCGCCCTATCACAGCGCGATCGGTTACTGGCTGATTACCCCCCAGGGCCCTGCCAATGAGGCCGCCCGCTGTTTCAGCGAGTGGTTGCAGCAAGCCTGCACCGACGCGTGAGTTATTTCGATACGTCCCATGAGATCTATCCGTTTGTCGCCGAACACCACGGCCACCATGCTGAATCCTCCCGACCCAAGAGGATTCAACATGAGCACTTCCATCCGCCAATGTGTGCACGCCCTTGGCTTGACGCTGCCTTCCCCCAGCCAACCGGCGGCCAACTACATCAATCATGTCATCAGCCACAACCAGCTGTTCATCTCCGGACAGATTCCCATGGTGGAGGGCAAACCTGCCTATGTGGGCCGGCTGGGCGAATCCCTCAGCGATGAGGAAGGCGCCCAGGCGGCAGAACTGGCGGCGCTGGGCCTGCTGGGGCAATTGAGCGCGGCGCTGGAAGACGACCTGTCGCGCCTGGTGCGCACAGTGCGCCTGGGTGTGTTTATCGCCAGCAACGCCGACTTCAAGCAGCAGAGTGGCGTCGCCAACGGCGCATCCAACCTGCTGGTCAATGCCCTTGGCGAAAAAGGCCGGCATGTACGCACCGCCGTCGGCGTTTCCAGCCTGCCCGCCGGCGTGGCGGTGGAAGTGGACGCCATTTTCGAGTTGCAACCGTGAGCCCGCTTGAAGTCCAGCAACTGCGGGACAACACCCCTGGCTGCCTATCCGGCATCGTGCATTTCAATCACGCCGGCGCGTCCTTACCCAGCCAGGCAACCCTCGATGCCATCATCGAACAATTACAGCGTGAAGCTCGCGACGGCCCCATGGAAGCCGGCGAACACGGTGCGGCCCTGATAGAGCAAGCCCGCCGCGCCGCCGGGCAATTGCTCAATGCGCCCGCCTCGTCGATTGCCTTTGCCAGCAGCGGCTCAACGGCCTGGAGCATGGCGTTCCAGGCACTCGGCCCTTGGCAGCCGGGCGAGCGCATTTTGGTGGGCCGCCACGAATGGGGCGGTAACCTGGCGAGCATGGAACTGGCGGTGCACGCCGGCGCACGGGTCGAGGTCATCCCCTGCGATGAAACCGGCGCGGTCTGCCCGGTGGCCCTGGAAGCGATGATCGATACAAACGTGAAGCTGATCGACCTGACCTGGCTCCCGGCCAATGGCGGCCTGATCAATCCCGCCCAAGCCATTGGCGCCGTCGCCAGGCGCCATGGCATTCCCTACTTTGTCGACGCGGGTCAAGCTGTCGGCCAGGTACCGGTGGATGTGCAGGCGCTGCACTGCGATGTGCTCAAATCGGCCGGCCGCAAGCACCTGCGCGGGCCGCGCGGCACGGCGCTGCTGTATGTGCGGCCAGCGTTTCTCCAGCACCTGAACCCCGCCCAGCGCGATGTGTTCTCGGCCCCCTGGAACGCCAACGGCTACGACTTGCGTAACGACGCCCGGCGCTTTGAAACCAGCGAAGTGTCCGCCGCCTTGTTGGCGGGGCTGGGTAACGCGCTGCAGGAGATCAATCGACTGGGGATCGAGCGGGCCTGGGAACGCGTCAGGCAGACCAGCGCGCGGATCCGTGAAGCACTGCGCCAGATACCGGGCATTTCCTTGCATGACTTGGGCGCTACGCACTCAGGCTTGATCGCCTTCAACCTCGCCGGCTGGGACGCCTTCGAACTCAAGCGGCGGCTGGGATTGAAGCGAATCAACATCGGCGCCAACGGTGTGGCCTACACCCCGCTGGATATGCAGGCCCGCGGCCTGAGCAGCATCGCGCGCATCTCCGTCAGCCCCTTCAACAACGACCACGATATCGAGGTGCTGCTGACAGCCTTGCGCGAGTTGCGCGATTAAACCTCGACGTCCACCCACAGCCCCTGGCGCGGCGCGTCTTCAATCAGCGGCACCACCGGTACGGTGTTGTCGGCGTTGAGCACGTCACCAGGAATGGCCAGGTGCTGCTCCGCGTCCGCGTCGGCTTCACGCCGGCGCTTTTGCTGCTCTTGCTGGCGGCGCTGTTCTTCGCGCAGCAAAAAGGTCGACTGCTCGGCATCGCCCTTTTTCAGGTCGATGGTGCTTTCGTTCGAGCCCGCCTGCACGGGCACCACGGGCGGGATGTCCGGCTTCTGGCGCACCGGGTCGAGTTGTGACGTGACCGGCACAACACTGACGGGCAGCATGGGTGGCAGCATAGTGATTATTCTCCTGATCAACAGGCTGTCGGCGGGTTGCAGGGCGACTTGAGCTCAAGCACGCCAACCTGTGACCCAGTCGACACTCGCAAGTGCCCGCCACCCGTCGATTCAGCAGCGGACCACCGTGCAAACGCAGTAGTTTTTGTCAGAGTCCTTTGGATGAGGGCCTTGTTCCGTTAAGATAGTCGGCTTTTTCACGGCGGGAGTCAGGCAGCATGGCGCAGCAGTATCAACCGGGGCAACGCTGGATTAGTGACAGCGAAGCAGAGCTGGGGTTAGGCACCGTTCTGGCACAGGACGGCCGCTTGTTGACCGTGCTCTATCCGGCCACTGGCGATACGCGCCAGTATGCGCTACGGAATGCGCCCCTCACCCGCGTGAGGTTCTCGCCGGGCGACAGCATCACCCATTTCGAAGGCTGGAAAATGACCGTGCAAGAAGTCGACGACGTCGACGGCCTGCTGGTCTACCACGGCCTCAATGGGCACAACGAACAGGTCACCCTGCCGGAGACCCAGCTGTCGAACTTCATCCAGTTCCGTCTGGCCAGCGATCGCCTGTTCGCCGGGCAGATCGACCCACTGGCCTGGTTCTCGCTGCGCTACCACACCCTGGAACACACCAGCCGCCAGCTGCAATCCTCCCTGTGGGGCTTGGGTGGCGTACGTGCACAGCCGATTGCCCACCAATTGCACATCGCCCGCGAAGTCGCCGACCGTATCGCGCCGCGGGTACTGCTGGCCGACGAAGTGGGCCTGGGCAAGACCATCGAAGCCGGCCTGGTGATCCATCGCCAACTGCTGTCCGGCCGCGCCAACCGTGTGCTGATCCTGGTCCCGGAAAACCTGCAGCACCAGTGGCTGGTGGAAATGCGCCGCCGCTTCAACCTGCAGGTTGCGCTGTTCGACGAAGAACGCTTTATCGAAAGCGATGCCGCCAACCCGTTCGAAGACACCCAACTGGCCCTGGTCGCCCTTGAGTGGCTGGTGGACGACGAGAAAGCCCAGGACGCGCTGTTCGCCGCCGGCTGGGACCTGCTGGTAGTCGACGAAGCCCACCACCTGGTGTGGCATGAAGACAAGGCCAGCCCGGAATACAGCCTGGTCGAGCAACTGGCCGAAGTGATTCCCGGTGTGCTGCTGCTCACCGCCACCCCGGAACAACTGGGCCAGGACAGCCACTTCGCGCGCCTGCGCCTGCTCGACCCGAACCGTTTCCACGACCTGCAGGCCTTCCGCGCCGAGAGCGAGAACTATCGCCCGGTGGCCGAAGCCGTGCAGGAGCTGCTCGACAAGGGCCGCCTCTCCCCGGCCGCGCACACGACTATCCAGGGTTTCCTCGGCAATGAAGGCGAAGCGCTGCTGACCGCCGTCAACGATGGCGACACCGAAGCCAGCGCGCGCCTGGTGCGCGAGTTGCTCGACCGCCACGGCACCGGTCGCGTGTTGTTCCGCAACACCCGTGCCGCCGTACAAGGTTTCCCGGAGCGCAAGCTGCACGCCTACCCGCTGCCGAACCCGGACGAATACCTCGAATTGCCACTGGGCGAACACGCCGAGCTGTACCCGGAAGTCAGCTTCCAGTCGCAGCCGGACGTCGAGGAAGAAAACCGCTGGTGGCGTTTCGACCCACGGGTCGAGTGGCTGATCGACCAACTGAAAATGCTCAAGCGCACCAAGGTCCTGGTGATCTGCGCCCACGCCGAAACCGCCATGGACCTGGAAGACGCCCTGCGTGTGCGCTCCGGCATCCCGGCCACGGTGTTCCACGAGGGCATGAACATCCTCGAGCGTGACCGCGCCGCCGCCTACTTCGCCGATGAAGAGTTTGGCGCCCAGGTGCTGATCTGCTCGGAGATCGGCAGTGAAGGCCGCAACTTCCAGTTCTCCCACCACCTGGTGCTGTTCGACCTGCCGTCCCACCCCGACCTGCTCGAACAGCGCATCGGCCGCCTGGACCGGATCGGCCAGAAGCATGTGATCGAGTTGCACGTGCCCTACCTGGAAACCAGCCCGCAAGAGCGCCTGTTCCAGTGGTACCACGAAGCACTGAACGCCTTCCTCAACACCTGCCCGACCGGCAACGCCTTGCAGCATCAGTTCGGCCCGCGCCTGCTGCCGCTGCTGGAAAACGCCGACGATGGCGAATGGCAATCCCTGGTCGACGAGGCCCGTGCCGAACGCGAGCGCCTGGAGCAGGAACTGCATACCGGCCGCGACCGCTTGCTGGAGCTCAACTCCGGCGGTGCGGGTGAAGGCGATGCGTTGGTGGAGGCCATTCTTGAGCAAGACGACCAGTTCGCCCTGCCGATCTACATGGAAACCCTGTTCGACGCGTTCGGCATCGACAGCGAAGACCATTCGGAAAACGCGCTGATCCTCAAGCCCAGCGAAAAAATGCTCGACGCCAGCTTCCCCCTGGGCGACGACGAAGGCGTGACCATCACCTACGATCGCAACCAGGCGCTGTCACGCGAAGACATGCAATTCATCACCTGGGAACATCCGATGGTGCAGGGCGGCATGGACCTGGTGCTGTCCGGCTCCATGGGCAACACCGCCGTGGCGCTGATCAAGAACAAGGCGCTCAAGCCGGGCACCGTACTGCTGGAGCTGCTCTACGTCAGCGAAGTGGTTGCCCCGCGCTCGCTGCAACTGGGCCGCTACCTGCCACCGGCCGCGCTGCGCTGCCTGCTGGACGCCAACGGCAATGACCTGTCCGGTCGCGTCTCGTTCGAAACCCTGAACGACCAGCTCGAAAGCGTGCCACGAGCCAGCGCCAACAAGTTCGTCCAGGCCCAGCGCGACCAACTCACACCACGCATCAATGCCGGTGAAGAGAAAATCACCCCGCGCCACGCCGAGCGTGTGGCCGAGGCCAAGCGCCGCCTGGCAGCGGACACCGACGAAGAACTGGCGCGCCTGACCGCGTTGCAAGCGGTCAACCCGACCGTGCGTGACAGCGAACTGGTTGCCCTGCGCCAGCAACGCGAACAAGGCCTGGCCATGCTCGACAAGGCGGCGCTGCGACTGGAAGCGATTCGGGTGTTGGTGGCAGGTTGATTGCTGCCCTGCCCTGCTAAATAGAAGGCCCGCGCAATGCGGGCCTTTTTTATTCACTTGAGAACAGCTTTGGCTTTGCGGGCCTCATCGGGGGCAAGCCCCCTCCCACAGTTGACCGAGTTGACTGATCAATGTGGGAGGGGGCTTGCCCCCGATAGAGTCACCACGGTTTCACGCCGTCGCAGCAGCAGCCGGCACCTCCACCGCCGCCAACCCCTCCTTCATCCGCTTGGCATCGCGCACAAAACTGCGCGAGGCCTGGAACAGAAACAGCATGGTCAGGAACAGCGCCACCGGGATCAGATACATGGCGTCATGCAACCCCACCGCTTTGTAAGCCTCAGTCATCTGCTCGGCCCCCGCCGCATACATCGCCGAATGCGCAAAGTGATCGGACAAGCCCCCCACCACAATCGGCCCCATGCCGCCGCCCAGCAGGTACAACCCAGCGAAAAACAGCGCCATCGCCGTGGCCCGCAGTCGCGGTTCGACCACGTCCTGGATCGCCGTGTACACGCAGGTATAGAAGTTGTAGGCAAACAGCCAGCCCACGCTGAACAGTGCGACGAACACACCGATTTCAATACGCCCGGCATGCAAGGCCCAGGCGGTGGTGACGGTGGAGATGATCAAACTGAACGCGGCAAACAGCAGGCGACCATTGGCAATGCGCTGATGGATCTTGTCGGCAATCCAGCCGCCCAAGGTCAGGCCCACCAAGCCGGTGACGCCGACAATCATCCCTGTGGCAACGGCCGCTTCCTGCAATGGCATGAGGAAATAGCGCTGCAGCATCGGCACCAGGAATGAGTTACAGGCATAGGTGGCGAAGTTGAAGCACAGCCCGGCCAGCACCAGCCAGAGGAAGGTCGGCACCGCCAACACGCGGCGGATCGGGCGGTCGACGCGCTCCTGGGAGACCTGCACGGTTTCTGCCGCGCCGCGCTTGGGTTCCTTGATATAGAACATGAACACCGCCAGGATCAGCCCCGGCACCGCCGCGATAAAGAACGGCGCACGCCAACTGTCGAACGCCTTGACCATCGCGCCAATGGTAAAGAACGCCAGCAGCAGGCCCAAGGGCAGGCCCAGCATGAAGATCCCCATGGCCCGTGCGCGGCGGTGGGCCGGGAACAGGTCACCAATCAGCGAGTTGGCCGCCGGCGCATAACTGGCTTCGCCGATACCGATGCCCATGCGCACCAGCAGGAAGGTCCAAAAACTGCCGACCATGCCATTGATCGCCGTCAGCCCGCTCCAGGCGAACAGGCCCCAGCCCATGAGTTTGCTGCGTGAACCGGTGTCGGCCAGGCGCCCGAGCGGCAGGCCGGCAATGGCGTAGACGATGGTGAAGGCGGTGCCGATGATGCCGAGCTGAAAGTCGCTCAGGTGCCATTCCATGCGGATCGGCTCGATGATGATCGCAGGAATGGTGCGGTCGAAGAAATTGAACAGGTTGGCGAGGAACAGCAGGAACAGAATGCGCCAGGCATTCTCCGCTTGGGTCGAGTTCTGCATGGGTCCGTCTCTTTTATTGTTATGAGAGCTGCGATGCCCGATGCATCCTGCTCAGGTCCCTGCAACATAGTCAGACACGTCACGGTTGTCTGTAATGATTCGTAAAGCTGATAGGGCATGATTTCACCCGGAACTACGGGACTTTCCCTACGGAAAATATAAGCGCGCTCCCCTCTTCCCAATGGCCACGGCACGATTAGAATGGCGAGCCTTCCTGTCACAACCCCACTTCCCTTTCTAATCGATGACGCCCATGTCCGAAGCCAGTCCGTGTCTGAATTGCGGTGCCTGTTGTTCACACTTTCGTGTGTCTTTCTTCTGGGGGGAGTGCGCCTCGTCAGGAGGCACCGTGCCCGATGACCTGGTGGTCCAGATCAACCCCACGCGCGTGGCGATGATCGGTACCGACCAGAAACCCGCACGCTGCTGCAGCCTTGAGGGCGAAGTGGGCCAGGCCACCCGTTGCACGATCTACGAGCAGCGCTCCAGCGTGTGCCGTGAGTTCGATTCGTCGTGGAACCAAGGCGTGCAAAACCTCGATTGCGACGCCGCCCGCGCCGCGTTTGGTCTGGCACCGCTGGAGGCACCGCCCTTCGAGCTGGAGTTGCCCATCAGCGCTTAGCATCAAACGCTATGGACGGCATGCCAAAATCATTCAAAGCAAAGTGCCATTATTGATGGCAAATTCCGCGAGGCTTCTATACTCGACCTCATAGGTCATCGCCGTAGGCAGTGACGAGACGCTATGACAGGACACGCTATGGAATGGCTGGGTCTGCACTTTTTTATCGATCTTCCAGGGAACGGGCACCTACTACTCAATTGCAGCCATAACCCCTTTCTGGTGCTGTTGGCCTACCTGGTCGCCTGTGCGGCCGGTTTCGGCACCTTGGACATGGCAGAACGTGTCAGCCATGTCGAAGACCCCACCGCCCGCCGCCACTGGCGCTGGCTGGGCGCGGGTTGCCTGGCGGGCGGTATCTGGTCTACCCATTACATCAGCATGCTGGCGTTCCAGGCGCCCATTGCCATTCATTACGAACTGATCATGACGTTCGCCTCGTTGGTGATCGCCCTGATCGCCTCGCTGTTCGCCATGCAAACCCTCAGTCACGCGCAACTGCGCCTTCACCAGTACCTGCTGGCATCGGTCTGGATGGGCCTGGGCATCGCGCTGATGCACTACGTGGGCATGTCGGCCATGGATTCCGAGGCCAAGTTGTACTTCAAACCGGGACTGTTCATGGCTTCGGTAGGGATCGCCATTGCCGCGAGCCTCGCGGCGTTGCTGCTGTCGATCTGCCTGCGCAATGGCATGGGCACCTTCCATCAACTGCTCAAATACGCCGCCAGCCTGATGCTGGGCACCGGTATCCTGAGCATGCATTTCACCGGCATGGCTGCCATGCAAATGCTGGTACCCGCCGGGGCCGACCTTTCGTTGCCGCTGGACAATAACCCCATCCAATTGGGCTTGTCAGTGGCGGTGATCACGCTGCTGGTGATTGGTAGCAGCATCAGCGCGGCCCTGGCGGACAAGAAGTTGCAACACAAGGAACGTGACCTGCGCCGGGTCAACGCCCTGCTCGACGAACTGGACCAGGCCCGCGCCTCGCTGCAACAGGTGGCCCATTACGATGCGCTGACCAGCCTGCTCAATCGCCGCGGCTTCAATCAGATTTTCGCGGAGAAACTCGCGGAAAAAACCGCTCACGACGGCATGTTGGCGGTAATTTTCCTCGATATCGACCATTTCAAGCGCATCAATGACAGCCTCGGGCATGACGCGGGCGACCAGTTGCTCAGCGTACTGGCCGGCCATATCAAGAGCTCGGTGCGCAGCCACGCCGATGTGGTCGCGCGGTTTGGCGGCGATGAGTTCTGCATCCTCATCAACATCCACCACCGCGACGAAGCGCAGCATTTGGCCCAGCGCATCATGCAAAAAATGAAAGAGCCCGTCGAACTCGCCGGCAGGCGCATGGTGATGACCACCAGCATCGGTATCAGCCTGTTTCCCGACGACGGACTGACCTGCGAAGAACTGCTGAAAACCGCCGACCTGGCGCTGTACCAATCCAAGGATTCAGGCCGTAACAGCCTGAACTTCTTCAGCTCCAACCTGAAGACCCGCGCCTTCCTCGAACTGCAACTGGAAGAACAGTTGCGCGCTGCCCTGCGTGCCCGCAACGAACTGGTGCTGTTCTACCAACCGATTTTCGACATGAAACGGGGCAAGGTCACCCGCCTGGAAGCCTTGGTACGCTGGCAGCACCCACAACACGGTTTGCTGACACCCGAGCGCTTTATCGGCATTGCCGAAAGCAACGGGCTGATTGCCGAACTGGACCACTGGGTACTGCGCCAGGCCTGCCACGACTTGAGCCTGTTGTCGGACAAGGGTTACGCCGAGCTGACCATGGCCGTGAACTGCTCAGCCTTGAACCTGACACGTGATGAGCTGGCCGATGAAATCGAAGATGCCCTGCGGTTCAGCGGGATCGCCGCCAACCGCCTGGAACTGGAAGTCACCGAAAATGCATTGATGGGCAATATCAGCAGCACCCTGGCACTGTTGCGACAGATCCGCGCCCTGGGTGTGTCCCTGGCCATCGATGACTTCGGCACCGGCTATTCTTCCCTCGCCTATCTCAAGCGCCTGCCGCTCAACACCTTGAAGATTGACCGCTCGTTCATCCAGGACATCCCCAAGTCCAACGCCGATATCGAAATCGTCCAGGCCATTATCGGCATGGCCCACACCCTGCACCTGCAGGTCGTGACCGAAGGGGTGGAAACCCAGGCGCAATTCGAACTGCTGCTCAAGCATGGCTGTGACTTCATCCAAGGCTACCTGCTGAGTCCGGCGGTGCCTGCCCGCGATATCATCGGGGTCATCCAAGGTATCCACAGGCGCACTCCGCTCTCCCCCTTCAGTGTTGCCGGCGCCAAGGACACGCCATCGCCGAAGGATCCCGCCACCGCTCGTACCGGCTCCACCTCGGTCATCAGGCCAATCCGATGACGCCGATTCTTTGGCATTTCGCCATCACTTACCTAAAGAACGCCGACAAACGGCCGATTAATCAGAGTCCGGCCAGGATTTCCCTTAAAAAACTAGGGTTAAACCCGACTACACCGGATAAGGACGCACTGCAAAGTCGCGAACTCTCATTCATTGATGGCTATTTGATATTTTTCAGCCGTCCGTCCAGGTACATGGCGCCCAATGACTTCTAAAAATAACCCTGCCACCGTGGTCTCCGACGTGTTGCCGACAGCCCCTGCGGAAAAAACCCCAGGCTCAAAGTCATTGAGCAGCGCCCGCCCGCTGGCCGCCCAGCAATACTTGTACTTCACCGAAACCAATACCGACCGCATCCTCGATAACCTCGATGGCCTGCGCGACATGGTGTTCCCGCGGCCAGCCCACCTGGAAGGCGACGGCGAGCCACACAGCGACCAGGAATTCCCGTCGGTGTGCCTGATCGGCCTGGGCCGCTGCGGTTCGAACATCGCATTGGACGTGGCGGAACTGGTGTACAACGCGCGCAAGTTCTACCTGAACGAATTCAGTACCGAAGATAAAACCCTCGACAAGGGCTACAGCCCGGCCCAATGGATCCGCAACAACCTGCGCCTGGGCGGCGGCAAGGCCAGCAAACCCGTGTTCCTGGTGGAGCCGCTGGTGATGCTGGGTGACTTGGACAAGGACATCGCCGGGCGCATCCGTTTCTCACGCAAGGGCGAGAAAAGCGGCTTTCTGCGCGACTACAGCAAGATGAAAATCATGGACCTCTCGGAAGTCCATGCCGGTGGCGCCGGTAACGCGCCGATCCTTGGCCAATACCTGGCCAAGATCATCCTTAATAAAGACACCCAGCGCTTTTCCAGCCCCGATTGGAAGATGATCCACTCGTACCTCATCGACTCCTGTGGCATCAAGGCCAACCAATCGCGCCTGTACTTCTCGATCTTCAGTGCCGGCGGTGGTACCGGCTCGGGCATGGCGTCCGAATTCGGCCTGGCCCAGCAACACTCGTACATGAACAAGACGTTCGACACCAAGCCTGCCGACGAACACGACAGCAAGAGCGGCCACGCCTTTGTCTTCGAGCCGATCTTCACCAGCGGCATCTGTGTGCTGCCGAATATTTCCGACCACCGCAGCGAAATGTCCGAGGCGCTGCATATCAACGCTGGGCGACTGCTGTGCAAGTACCTGTCGGAAGAATGGGACTTCTCATACAACTTCGACAATGAAGACAGCAGCGAAGCCAGTGTGAAGGGGCGTATTCGCCCTTGGAACGCGATGATGCTGATCTCCAACGACATCATGCGTTACGCCGAAGAGAGCGACGACGGCAATATCCAGAACATTGATGTCAATGCCATGGAAAAACACGCCAACCAGTACATCTCCCAGCAGATCTTCAACATCCTGACCGCCCAGGCGGTGACCACCGACTACGACCAGAACTACTTCCGTCGTGCCGGCATCGACATTGGCGAGACTATCCGCCTCGACGCCAACGACCTGTTCATGAGCCTGGCCGGGCCGGTGGCGATTGCCTACGCCGAATCGGTGGTCCCGGAAACGCCGGCGCCGTCGAATGACAAGTTCAAGGTCTTCGAAAAAGAGCCGCAGCGCCTGAACATCGACGACCTGTTCTTCCGCTCGATCGACCTGCCGCACTTCAACAAGGTCACCCAGGCCATCGAAGGCATCAGCCTGCTGCCGATCGAGTCCAAGCGCTACAAGGCCTCCTTGGAGCAGTACAAGAACTCCGGCTACGACGCGGCGGCGCTGCATGACCTGCACTTCTTCAAGAACTGCTCGTCGGTGGTGTCCATCGTCTCGCTGCCCAAGGACTACAAGCTGTCCTACATGGACCTGAACCGGCTCAAGACCCACCTCAACAGCCTGTTCCCCAACACCACCCTGAAACGCTACGCACTGGTAATCGGCGCCTCGGCGAACCTGTCGCTGACCACCCTGATCGCCAAGAGCCCGTGCCTGTCGGATGACTTCCTGACGCTGATCGTGGCGTTTATCAAACGCTGCTTTGCGCGTAACCCGTACCGTTTCGATGACACGCTGGACAACTCGATCCTGGACTTCATCATCCACGAGGATTTCGACGAAGACCGGATCGATCAACTGCTCAACGAGTTTGAAAACCCGGCGAAGATCCTCGATACCAACTGGTACGCGATCAAGCCGATGTACGAGAAGAAGTACCGGGAGCTGATCAATGACAAAGACAAGTTTGTCTCGATCAATGACATTCGCCTGTCACGGGATTGCGTGAAGAAGGCGATCAAGTATTTGCGTGAGATCTACCGTCACCGGATCGGCAAGACCAAGGTGATCTCGCTGAATAACCATACCGGCAAGACCGGCTAGGCTGGTGTGGCGAGGGAGCCTGCTCCCTCGCCACCCTGATCGACTCACACCCGGAAACAATTCCTACGGCGTTTCAGCCCCCGCAAAACTGTTCCCATGACGCGCACGTCACCCTCACCTGTGACCTTTCTCTACGGCAAGATGCCATCACCGGCCCGGCGGTTACTCCGCTACACACTTAGGCGGGCACAAAAGACGCACCTTTTCGGTGCAACCTTTTCTTACGCCGCCCTTTCCTGGATCAGAATCCACGGCGATACCACCACGGCCCACAGGCTCGGATCACGCTCCACCAGGTCCAGTGCCCGCGTCGCAGACACCTCGCCCAGGCTCCCCGAGGCCAGCCAGGCAGCGACTTTGTCACGATTATCCTCGGCCATGCCTTCGGCCGCCTCGATCAAATCCACGCTGGCGTCGACCCACAATAGGGCACCCTTGGCAAAGAACGGTTCAAGCTCCTTCCAGGAAATTTCGGCGGTTTCACCGAGCAGCTTGGCATAGAGGGTGCTAGGTTCTTGCGTCATGGGAGTTCACCTGAGTAAAAATCGGCGCAATCATAACGTCGCGGCTCTTGTAGAAAAACCCAGTTGCAAATGAGTCAACGATTGAAACTGTCAGGAAAGCCAAGGATTGCCCGAGACTCTGGCATCACCCCGCCGCAATTCTGTCTTTTTCTTTCATTTAAGCGACACGTCCGGGTTTTGCCCCCAGCAGCCAGCTTTTCAAGCGATCAACCGGCGCTCTACACTGTACCGGTACAGTTGCCAGGGCACTGCCGGGGGGATATCCGAGATATCTGATCCGGTTCAGCAGCTCACAAGGCCGCTAGAACTATAAAAAATACAACAGTAAGAGTGGAGCACTATGAATAAGGCTACTAAGCAGATTTCCAAACTGTTTGCCGCTATGGTCCTGGCTGGGGTTGCCGGCCATTCGTTCGCAGCTGACACCATCAAGATCGGTATTGCCGGCCCTAAAACCGGCCCTGTGACCCAGTACGGCGACATGCAGTTCATGGGCGCCAAACAAGCCATCGAAGACATCAACGCCAAAGGCGGTGTAGACGGCAAATTGCTGGAAGCCAAGGAATACGACGACGCCTGCGACCCTAAACAAGCCGTTGCCGTAGCCAACAAAGTGGTCAACGACGGCGTCAAGTTCGTGGTCGGCCACCTTTGCTCCAGCTCCACTCAACCAGCGTCCGACATCTATGAAGATGAAGGCGTGATCATGATTACCCCGGCTGCCACCAGCCCGGAAATCACCGCCCGTGGCTACAAGCTGATCTTCCGCACCATCGGCCTGGACAGCGCCCAAGGCCCAGCGGCTGGCAACTACATCGCCGACCACGTGAAGCCGAAAATCGTTGCCGTGCTGCACGACAAGCAGCAATACGGTGAAGGCATCGCCACCGCCGTCAAACAGACCCTCGAGAAGAAAGGCGTAAAAGTTGCCGTCTTCGAAGGCCTGAACGCCGGCGACAAAGACTTCTCCTCGATCATCCAGAAGCTCAAGCAAGCCAACGTCGACTTCGTCTACTACGGCGGCTACCACCCAGAGCTGGGCCTGATCCTGCGCCAGTCCAAGGAAAAAGGCCTGAACGCCAAGTTCATGGGCCCAGAAGGCGTCGGCAACGACTCCATCTCGCAAATCGCCCAAGGCGCCTCCGAAGGCCTGCTGGTCACCCTGCCGAAATCCTTCGACGCCGACCCGGCCAACAAAGCCATCGTCGAGAAGTTCACCGAGAAGAAGCAGGACCCGAGTGGCCCATTCGTGTTCCCGGCCTACTCCGCTGTTGAAGTCATCGCTGGCGGTATCGCTGCCGCGAAGAGCGAAGACACCGCCAAAGTGGCAGCCGCCATCCACGCGGGCACCTTCAAGACCCCTACCGGCGACCTGAGCTTCGACGCCAAGGGCGACCTGAAGGACTTCAAGTTCGTGGTCTACGAATGGCACTTCGGTAAACCAAAAACCGAAGTTTCCCCTCAGTAAGCCAGGCGTTACTGGTCAACAAGCCCACTGTGAGAGCAGTGGGCTTTGTTTTACGAGGTTTATGGGCCTGTCACCCGCGATCCGGGCGCTGGCTCACCTGAAAATCTTAAAACCGTCACCAGCGGTTCGCTGGCAAACGCTTTGTGCAAATGTGCTCACAGAACACAGCACAGGGCCGGAACATGACTCCACCAGTGAAATGCGTATCGGGTTTTTAGGAGCGTTGTAATGCCTGAGATCTATCATTTTTTCCAACAGCTGGTTAATGGCCTGACCATTGGCAGCACCTATGCCTTGATAGCCATTGGCTACACAATGGTTTACGGCATCATTGGAATGATCAACTTCGCCCATGGCGAGGTATACATGATTGGCTCCTACGTGGCCTTCATCGCCCTTGCCGGGCTGGCCATGATGGGTATCCACTCACTGCCGCTGTTGATGACCGCTGCATTCCTTGCGTCGATCGTCGTAACCAGTGCCTATGGCTACAGTATCGAGCGGGTCGCCTACCGTCCCTTGCGGGGCAGCAACCGTTTGATCCCGTTGATTTCCGCCATCGGCATGTCGATTTTCCTGCAAAACACCGTATTGCTGTCCCAGGACTCCAAGGATAAATCCATCCCCAACCTGATCCCGGGGAGCTTCTCCTTCGGCCCGGGCGGCGCGGAAGAAGTCCTGATTTCCTACATGCAGATCCTGGTCTTCGTGGTCACCCTGGTGGCCATGCTGGGCCTGACCCTGTTCATCTCTCGCTCCCGTCTGGGGCGCGCCTGCCGGGCCTGTGCCGAAGACATCAAGATGGCCAACCTGCTGGGCATCAACACCAACAACATCATTGCCCTGACCTTCGTGATCGGTGCCGCGCTGGCAGCTGTCGCGGCCGTGTTGCTGAGCATGCAGTACGGCGTGATCAACCCCAACGCCGGTTTCCTGGTGGGCCTCAAGGCCTTCACCGCGGCGGTCCTGGGCGGCATCGGCAGTATCCCGGGCGCGATGCTCGGTGGCCTGGTGCTGGGTGTGGCCGAAGCGTTTGGCGCCGATATCTTCGGCGACCAGTACAAGGACGTCGTGGCGTTCGGCCTGTTGGTTCTGGTGCTGTTGTTCCGTCCGACCGGCATCCTGGGCCGTCCGGAGGTTGAGAAAGTATGAGCAGATATCTTAAATCGGCGTTTTTCAGCGCCTTGTTGGTATGGGCGGTTGCCTTTCCGGTACTCGGCCTCAAGCTGAGCATTGTCGGCATCAACCTGGAAGTGCATGGCACTGGCCCCGTGACCCTGACCATCATCGCCCTGTGCTCGGTGCTGATGTTCCTGCGCGTGCTGTTTACCCAGCAGGTCGGTGCCCTGTTCAAAGGCAACCGTGGCCCGTTGGTTTCGCCCAAGGTCAGCCAGTTCCTCACCCTGCCGCGCACCCAGCGCTACATCATCATCGGCCTGATCGTGGCCGCGTTGATCTGGCCGTTCTTCGGTTCACGCGGTGCGGTCGACATCGCCACGCTGATCCTGATCTACGTGTTGCTGGGCCTGGGCCTGAATATCGTGGTGGGGCTCGCCGGCCTGCTCGACCTGGGTTATGTGGGCTTCTATGCCGTGGGTGCCTACACCTACGCGCTGCTGTCGCACTACCTGGGCTGGAGCTTCTGGATCTGCCTGCCCCTGGCCGGCATGGCGGCCGCGACGTTCGGCTTCCTGCTGGGTTTCCCGGTGTTGCGCCTGCGCGGTGACTACCTGGCGATCGTGACCCTGGGTTTCGGGGAAATCATCCGTCTGTTCCTGCGTAACCTCACCGACATCACCGGTGGCCCCAACGGTATCAGCAGCATCCCCAAGCCAACGTTCTTCGGGTTGTCGTTCGACCGTACCGCCGCCGAAGGCATGCAGACCTTCCATGAGTACTTCGGGATCGACTACAACCCGGTGAGCAAGGTGGTATTCCTGTACCTGGTTGCCCTGTTGCTGGCCCTGGCTGCGCTGTTCGTGATCAACCGCCTGCTGCGCATGCCGATCGGCCGCGCCTGGGAAGCCCTGCGCGAAGATGAAATCGCCTGCCGCGCCCTGGGCCTGAACCCAACCATCATCAAGCTCTCCGCGTTCACCCTGGGCGCTGCATTCGCCGGTTTCGCCGGCAGTTTCTTCGCCGCTCGCCAAGGCCTGGTGACCCCGGAGTCATTCACCTTTATCGAGTCGGCGATCATCCTCGCCATCGTGGTATTGGGTGGCATGGGCTCGCAGTTGGGCGTGATCCTGGCCGCGATCGTGATGATCCTGCTGCCGGAAATGATGCGTGAGTTCAGCGAATACCGCATGTTGATGTTCGGCGCCTTGATGGTGCTGATGATGATCTGGCGCCCTCAGGGTCTGCTGCCCATGCAACGTCCACACATGGAGCTGCGCAAATGAGCCGCGAGATCCTGAAAGTCGAAAACTTGAGCATGCGCTTCGGCGGCTTGCTGGCGGTCAATGGCGTCGCCCTGACCGTGAAAGAGAAACAGGTCGTGGCGTTGATCGGCCCCAACGGTGCCGGCAAGACCACGGTGTTCAACTGCCTCACCGGCTTCTACAAGCCCAGTGGTGGCAGCATCCTGCTGGACGGCCAGCCGATCCAGGGCCTGGCCGGTCACGAAATTGCCCGCAAGGGTGTGGTGCGCACGTTCCAGAACGTGCGGTTGTTCAAGGACATGACGGCGGTCGAGAACCTGTTGATCGCCCAGCACCGTCACCTGAACACCAACTTCTTCGCAGGCCTGTTCAAGACCCCGGCGTTCCGCAAGAGCGAGCGCGAGGCCATGGAGTACGCCGAGTACTGGCTGGACAAGGTCAACCTCACCGAGTTCGCCAACCGGCCTGCCGGCACCCTGGCCTATGGTCAGCAACGTCGCCTGGAAATCGCCCGCTGCATGATGACCCGCCCGCGGATCCTCATGCTCGACGAACCGGCCGCTGGCCTGAACCCCAAGGAAACCGAAGACCTCAAGGCGCTGATCAGCGTGTTGCGTGAGGAAAACAACGCCACGGTGCTGTTGATCGAACACGACATGAAACTGGTCATGAGCATTTCCGACCATATCGTGGTGATCAACCAGGGCACGCCCCTGGCCGACGGGACGCCGGAGCAGATCCGCGACAATCCTGAAGTGATCAAAGCCTATCTGGGGGAAGCGTAAAATGCTGCAATTCGAAAACGTTTCCACTTTCTACGGCAAGATCCAGGCCCTGCACAGCGTCAACGTGGAAGTGCGACAGGGTGAGATCGTGACGCTGATCGGCGCCAACGGTGCTGGCAAGTCGACCTTGCTGATGACCCTGTGCGGTTCGCCCCAGGCCCATAGCGGCAGCATCCGCTACATGGGTGAGGAACTGGTGGGCCAGCAGTCGTCACACATCATGCGCAAGAGCATTGCCGTGGTGCCGGAAGGCCGACGGGTGTTTTCGCGCCTGACCGTGGAGGAAAACCTGGCCATGGGCGGGTTCTTTACCGACAAGGGCGACTACCAGGAGCAGATGGACAAGGTGCTGCACCTGTTCCCCCGGCTCAAGGAGCGTTTCAGCCAGCGTGGCGGCACCATGTCCGGCGGCGAGCAGCAAATGCTTGCCATCGGCCGGGCGCTGATGAGCAAACCCAAGCTGTTGCTGCTCGACGAGCCCTCCCTCGGCCTGGCCCCGATCATCATCCAGCAGATCTTCGACATCATCGAACAGCTGCGCAAGGACGGAGTGACGGTGTTCCTGGTAGAACAGAACGCCAACCAGGCGCTGAAAATCGCTGACCGCGCCTATGTGCTGGAAAACGGTCGGGTGGTGATGCAAGGCACGGGTGAACAGTTGCTGACCGATCCAAAGGTTCGCGAGGCGTACCTGGGCGGTTAACACCCGGTTGCAATGTGGGAGGGGCTTGCTCCCGATAGCAGTGTGTCAGGCACAGAGAATGTGACTGATGTGCCGCCATCGGGAGCAAGTCGAATCGTCGCACCGCCCCTCCCACATTTTTTTGCAGTGTTTGAAATTATTTCGTCTGGCCCTGTAACGAACATCGCCCTCCCGTCTCTAGTGGTGCAAGCAGGCATTCAAGCCCGCTCCTCAACCTACTGCTGGAGATCCACCATGACGACCAAACTGTCCGCCGCTACCCTCGTCCTCGCCCTGGGCTCGGCCTTGAGCCTGTCTGCCCTGACCACCACCGCCCACGCTGCCGACGACATGCAGAAATGCTTCGGCGTCGCCGAAGCCGGCAAGAACGATTGCGCCGCCGGCGCCGGTACTTCCTGCGCCGGCACTTCAAAAACCAAGGACCAGGCCAACGCCTGGAAACTGGTCCCCGCCGGTAC
Organism: Pseudomonas gorinensis; assembly: GCF_042015035.1. Classification (NCBI taxonomy): domain Bacteria; kingdom Pseudomonadati; phylum Pseudomonadota; class Gammaproteobacteria; order Pseudomonadales; family Pseudomonadaceae; genus Pseudomonas; species Pseudomonas gorinensis. The sequence goes on along the minus strand of NZ_CP167125.1, from coordinate 1,865,348 downwards.
CTGCACCCAAACCCCCAGCTCCACCTCGCCGACCGGTTTCGGCCAGGAAGCCGCCTTCACCGCCAAGTCCTGATCCCCGCCCAGCCTGAGTACTGATGATGACGCTTTCATCCTTGCAAACGGTCTCACTGGCTCAGGTGCCCGGCCTTCCGCCGCGGGTCGGGCTGGGGCTGAAAAACGAGCATTTCATCGAAGTGCTCGAGACCTCTCCCGATATCGGTTTCTTTGAAGTACACGCCGAAAACTACATGGTGGCCGGCGGTCCTTTTCATCACTACCTGGGCCTGATCCGCGAGCGTTACCCGTTGTCGCTGCATGGCGTGGGTCTGTCCATTGGCGGCGAAAGCCCACTCAACCGTGAACACCTGGCGCGGTTGGCCAAACTGATCGAACGCTATCAACCCCACTCGTTCTCCGAACACCTGGCCTGGTCCAGCCACGGCCCGGTGTTTCTCAATGACCTGCTGCCCCTGGCCTACGACGTCGCGACCTTGAACAGGGTGTGCGAACACGTGGATCACGTGCAAAGTGCGCTCAAGCGCCCGATGTTGCTGGAGAACCCGTCGACCTACCTGCAGTTCCAGCGCTCAACCCTGGACGAGACGGACTTCATCAGCGAAATCATCCGCCGCACCGGTTGCGGCCTGCTGCTCGACGTCAACAACGCCTACGTGTCGTGCATCAACCATCAACGTGACCCGCAAGCCTATATCGACGCCCTGCCCTTGCAGGCGGTCGGCGAGATTCACCTGGCCGGTTTTGCCGAAGACACCGACAGCCTGGGTGACCGACTGCTGATCGATGATCACGGCGCTCCCATCGATAACGCCGTTTGGCAGCTGTACGAACAGGTACTGGCACGCACTGGCCCGGTCGCCACGTTGATCGAGCGGGACCACCAGGTACCGGCCTTCAACAGGCTGATGGCTGAAGCGCAACAGGCCCAATGGCATCTGTCGCAGGTGACCCCATGAGCCTCCACGATGCATTCACCACCGCCCTGCTGGCACCTGAGCCTGCCTGCCCTGACGGCCTGTTCAGCAGCAACGGCGCCGACCCGGGCAGCCGTTTTGCGGTGTATCGCAACAACGTCCACAGCTCATTGATCCAGGCATTGGCCACCGCGTATCCGGTGACGGCGCAACTGGTGGGCGATGCTTTTTTCCGTGCCATGGCGGGCCTCTACGTCCAGGCATGCCCTCCCGACAGCCCGCTGATCAGCGAATATGGCGGCACACTGGCCAGCTTTATCGAGGGTTTCGAACCTGCGGCGAGCGTGCCTTACCTGGCGGATGTCGCACGACTGGAACGCCTGCGGGTTCGCGCCTATCACGCGGCAGACACCGATCCGTTGGACGCGCAGGCGGTGGTTGGGCAACTGCAGGGACGAACAGGCCTGGGACACTTACGCCTGCAACTGCACCCGTCCGTCTCCACGCTGACCTCCCCCTACGCCGTCGTGGCGGTATGGGCGGCGCACCAGACCGAAGGCGCCATCGCCTCCTTGAACCCCTGGCATGCCCAAAGCGCCCTGGTCCTGCGCCAAGGGCTGGAGGTCAAGGTCTTCGCCATCGACAGCGGCTCGGTAGCCTTTATCAACCGCCTGAAGCACGGCACAGGGCTGCAAAGGGCCGTGGAAGAGGCCCTTGAAGCCTCGGCCGAATTCGACCTGCACCAATGCCTGTCGCTGCTGATCAGCCACCAGGCCATCACTCACCTGCACATATGACGCGAGGTATCGCCATGAGCACCAGCGCAGCTCGCCTGATCAAACAGGCCGTCCATCTGTTCGAACAAATCCCCTACAGCCTGATCGCCTTTATCGCGCGCTTCTCCATAGCGGCGGTGTTCTGGAAGTCGGGGCAAACCAAGGTCGAAGGCTTTGCCATTGACCTGGTCAGCGGCACTTTTCAATTCGGCGCACCGAAACTGGCAGCCTCGACATTGCCGCTGTTTCGCACTGAATACGCACTGCCCCTGTTGTCGCCGGAAGTGGCGGCGCATCTGGCGGCATTTGCCGAGCACTTCTTCCCGGTGTTGATCCTGGTCGGGTTCGCCACACGCTTCTCGGCCCTGGCCCTGATCGGCATGACCCTGACCATCCAACTGTTCGTCTACCCCGACGCCTACCCCACCCACGGCACCTGGCTCGCGCTGCTGCTACTGTTGGTCGCCAAAGGGCCAGGCAGACTGTCCATCGATCACCTGGTCGCCCGTCGCTATCGCTAGAGGCGGTCCAGGGCCTCGCCACTGCGCTTGAACCAGTCCACCAGGTAGTCGGCCAAGACCTGGGTTCGGCGTGGCAGGCCACCTTGGTAGGGGTGGACCAGGTACATCGGCAGGCTGCGTGTCTGATAATCGCGCAGGAGCCAGCGCAATCGGCCGTCAGCCAGTTCCGCGGGTAATACATAGGACGGCAGGCGGGCGATACCGGCCCCCACCAGTGCGGCCTTTTTCAGCAGGTTGTAATGATTGGAGGCAAAGGTGCCGCTCACGCGGACCCGCAGCAATTCGTGCTGCTGGTGGTACAACCACTCTTCACGGCCACTGTAGTGACTGTTGAGCAAACAGCTGTGCGCGGCCAGGTCCGCCGGGGTCAGGGGTTCGCCGTGCTGCTCCAGGTAGGCCGGGCTCGCGCAGGTCATCTCATGCCAGGCCAGCAGCGGCTTGGCCACCAGGCGCTCATGTTCGATCGCCCCCGAGCGCACGCCCAGGTCAAAACCGTCCCGCGCCAAATCCCGGTAGCTATTGTTGAGTTCCAGCTCAATCTGCACCTGTGGGTACTGCTTGGAAAACTCCAATAACAGGCCATCGAAGAACGTTTCGCCCAACGACACCGGCACCGTCATACGCACAGGCCCCGACAGATCGTCCTTGAGCCGGGCCAGCGCCTGGCGGGCGCGATCCACCTGTACCACCAATGCCTGGGCCTGGGGCAACAACGCTGCGCCGGCGGCAGTGAGGCTCAGCTTGCGCGTGGTGCGGTGCAGCAATATCACCGCAAACTGCGCTTCCAACTGGCTGATGCGCTTGGACAGTTGCCCCTTGCTGCAACCCAACTGCTCCGCCGCCAGGGTGAAACTGCCGGCCTCGATCAACACCGCAAAGGCGGCCAGGTCATCCATCTCGCTCATGGATTGTTTCCATTTGAAAACCAAAGGTTGCCTATTAGCACGTTTATCCACCTCAAAAGCCAGCCTAGACTGAACCTTCACTTACCCCCTGGAGGAACCGCACGATGAAAATCCTATTGATTGGTGCCAGCGGCACGGTCGGCTCAGCAATCAAGGCAGAGCTGGCGCAGCGACACGAGGTGATCAGCATCGGTCGCAACAGCGGTGACTTCCGGGTAGACATCAGCGACAGCACCTCGATCCGCGCGCTGTTCGAACAGACCGGCAAGTTCGACGCCCTGGTATGTGCCGCAGGCAGCGTCACCTTTGCAGCGCTGGGCGAGATGAGCGAAACCGATTTTGAACTGGGCCTGCGCGACAAGCTGATGGGGCAGGTCAACCTGCTGCTGATCGGCCGCGAGTACGCCAACGATGGCGCCTCTTTCACCTTTACCAGCGGCATTCTCAACCGCGATCCGATCCGCACGGGCGCCTCGGCGGCGCTGGTCAACGGTGCCATCGACGCCTTTGTCAAAGCGGCAGCCATCGAGTTGCCGCGGGGCCTGCGCATCAATTCCGTCAGCCCGACCGTACTGCTGGAAGCCATGGGCAGCTACGCGCCGTATTTCCGTGGCTATAAACCGGCGCCAGGCGCGGATGTGGCGTTGGCCTACGCGAAAAGCGTTGAAGGGTTACAGACCGGCCAAACCTTTATCGTGGGCTGAATCGGCACGTTGTAAGAATTGCCTGAACCTGGGCCGCGGGCTTGTGATGCATCGCCAGCCTGCGTAACGTGGCGGCACTTGTCAGGAGACCCGATAATGCGTGCCGCCCGTACCTTTGCTTTATTTGCCTTGCTCCCCCTGTTTGCCGCCTGCCAGATGTTCGAAAGCGAGCCCGCCAAGCCCTCTACCGCCGGGCTGACCCGTATGCAGGGCGAATTGACCGCCGTCGGCGGCAAACTGCTGTTCAAGCCTTGCAACGACCAACGCGATTACGTCGTCAACGACACCGGCGGCACCAGTGTCCTGCAGGAAGCCGCTTCCCTGGCCGGCCAGCAAGGCGCACTGTTTGCCGATTTGCGCGGCAAGTTCTCCGGCGTCGCCAGCGGCACCCAGGGCTCGGTGGACCTGCAACAGTTGTATCGCGTCGAGCGCTCGACATCGGCCTGCAACGACCCGGACTTCAAGCGCATGATCCTGCGGGCAAACGGCCATAAGCCGGCCTGGGCAATGAACGTCACGGCCAAGGGCATGGTGCTGGAGCGCGAAGGCCAGCCGCCTCTCGCGGTGCCTTATGTCGAAGAGCAATTGGGGGACGGCCGTTTCAACCTGATGACCGAAGCCAATAACCAACACATCGAACTGTGGGTCGCCCCGCAACGCTGTATCGACAGCGTCAGCGGCAGCCTGCAACACATGACCGCCGAATTGCGGATCAACGGTCAAGTGCAGCGCGGCTGCGCGGCTTTCGGCGGTTCGCGCGACGATTGATTGGCGCCTGCGCTGTTTTAACATGACGGGAAACCTCGGTTGGGGCTTATAATCGCCGGTTTGCAAAACCGCCGGCCCCACCAAACGCCGCACACCGGATCCTGTCATGTTACGAATCACCGAACTCAAGCTGCCCATCGACCATCCCGAAGAAGACCTGCGGCCCGCCATCGTGCAGCGCCTGGGCATCGCCAGTGATGACCTGCTCGATTTCACCCTGTTCAAGCGCAGCTACGACGCCCGCAAGAAATCGTCGGAGCTGTGCTTCATCTACACCATCGACCTGAACGTAAAGGGCGAAGCAGCCCTGCTGCTCAAGTTCGCCGATGACCGCAACGTCAACCCGGCGCCGGACGTCAGCTACAAGGTGGTGGGCCGTGCGCCGGAAGGCTTGAGCGAGCGTCCTATCGTCGTCGGCTTCGGCCCGTGCGGTATCTTCGCCGGGCTGTTGCTGGCGCAGATGGGCTTCAAGCCGATCATCCTCGAACGCGGCAAGGAAGTGCGCCAACGCACCAAGGACACCTGGGGTCTGTGGCGTAAAAGCGTGCTCAACCCTGAGTCCAACGTGCAGTTCGGCGAAGGCGGCGCCGGGACCTTTTCCGATGGCAAGCTCTACAGCCAGATCAAGGACCCGAAATTCCACGGTCGCAAGGTACTGCACGAGTTCGTCAAGGCCGGTGCCCCGGAAGAAATCCTCTATGTCAGCAAGCCGCATATCGGCACCTTCCGCCTGACCGGCGTCGTGGAAAACATGCGTGAGCAGATCATTGCCCTTGGCGGTGAGGTGCGCTTCGAACAGCGGGTCACCGACGTGCTGATCGAAGACGGCCAGCTGAACGGGGTGGTCATCGATGGCGGCGAACAGATCCTGTCCAAGCATGTGATTCTCGCCCTTGGCCACAGCGCCCGTGACACCTTCCGCATGCTGCATGACCGGGGCGTGTATATGGAGGCCAAGCCGTTCTCGGTCGGCTTCCGTATCGAACACCCGCAATCGTTGATCGACGCCGCACGCCTGGGCAAATACGCCGGGCATCCGAAACTCGGCGCCGCCGACTACAAGCTGGTGCACCACGCCAGGAACGGCCGCTCGGTCTACAGCTTCTGCATGTGCCCGGGGGGTACGGTGGTGGCCGCCACCTCCGAGCCGAATCGCGTGGTCACCAATGGCATGAGCCAGTACTCGCGTAACGAGCGCAATGCCAACTCCGGCATCGTCGTCGGTATCACGCCGGAAGTGGACTACCCCGGTGGCCCGCTGGCCGGTATCGAGTTGCAGGAGCGCCTGGAGTCCCACGCCTACATCCTGGGCGGCAGCAACTACGAGGCACCGGCACAACTGGTGGGTGATTTCATCGCTGGCAAGCCGTCCACCACGCTTGGCAGTGTGGAACCCTCCTACAAGCCAGGCGTGCGCCTGGGCGACCTGGCCCTGGCCTTGCCGGACTTCGCCATCGAAGCGATCCGCGAAGCGTTGCCGGCCTTTGAAAAGCAGATCAAGGGCTATTCGCTGCACGACGCAGTCCTGACCGGCATCGAGACCCGCACCTCATCGCCGTTGCGGATTACCCGTAACGAATCGATGCAGAGCTTGAACGTCAAAGGCCTGTTCCCGGCCGGTGAAGGCGCTGGCTATGCGGGCGGGATTCTGTCGGCAGGGGTTGATGGGATTCGGATTGCCGAGGCGTTGGCGCGGGATATGCTCGGCATCGAAGCCTGAGAACACCGCACCCACGACCTCTAGCAAACTGGCCCCCTGTGGCAAGGGGGCTTGTTGTGGCGGGCTGGCTTGTTGTGGCGAGCGGGCTTGCCCCGCGTTGGGGCGCGAAGCGGCCCCGAAACCAGGCGATTTAATATGCCTGGATAAACGCGGCGGCCTTATTGGGGCCGCTTCGCAGCCCAACGCGGGGCAAGCCCGCTCGCCACAACAAGCCAGCCCCCCACAGCAAGCCAGCCCCCCCCATAACAAGCCAGCCCCCACAACGAACCCGCGCCCCACAACAATCCCGATCACCACAAAAAACCGATCATCAAAGGAAATATTTAATCCTTAATAATCAATAAGTTATTTCACGCCGGAGGAACCTACCCCTCCCACATCAGGCTTTGCGTCGGATCAGATATTTGCGCGCAGGATGTTGGCCGGCAACGGCTCGCCCCGCTCCACACTGGCCGCAACGGCTGTAAGCAAGCCATCCAATTCATATCCCTGCCCCAGCAGCCACGCCTGGTCGTAATAGGTGGTGGCATAGCGCTCGCCCCCATCACACAAGATCGCCACGATCGAACCTGACTCCCCTGCCGCCTTCATCTGCTGCGCCGCCACCAATGCGCCAATCAGGTTGGTCCCGCTGGAACCCCCGACCCGCCGCCCCAAACGCTCGGCCAGGTAATGCATGGCCGCCAACGACAGTGCGTCCGGCACCTTGACCATCGCATCAATCACCTTGGGCAGGAACGACGCCTCGACCCGTGGGCGACCAATCCCTTCGATCCGCGAGCCGCAGTCCAGGCGCAGGCTGGCGTCACCGCTGAGGTAGTAGTCAAAAAACACCGAGCGCTCGGCATCGGCACACAATACGCGGGTGCAATGCTGGCGATAGCGCACGTAGCGCCCTAGGGTCGCAGTGGTACCGCCAGTGCCGGGGCTGGAAATCAGCCAGCTCGGTTCCGGATGTCGCTCAAAGCGCAGCTGCTGGAAGATCGACTCGGCGATGTTGTTGTTTGCCCGCCAATCGGTCGCGCGCTCGGCGTAGGTGAACTGGTCCATGAAGTGACCACCACTTTCCTTCGCCAGGCGTTCGGACTCGGCATAGATCTGCGTCGGATCCTGTACCAGATGGCTCTTGCCACCATAGAAAGCGATCTGGGCGATCTTTTCCTGGGAGGTGGTGGCAGGCATCACCGCAATAAACGGCAGGCCGAGCAGGCGCGCAAAGTAGGCTTCCGAAATCGCCGTCGAACCGCTGGATGCTTCGATCACCGGTGCTCCCGGCTTCAGCCAGCCATTGCACAGCGCATACAGAAACAGCGAGCGCGCCAGGCGATGCTTCAGGCTCCCGGTGGGATGGCTGGACTCGTCCTTGAAGTACAACTCGATACCCGGAAAGCCCGGCAGCGGCAGAGGTATCAAGTGCGTGTCAGCGCTGCGCTGGAAGTCCGCTTCAATGATGCGAATGGCTTCGCGGGCCCAGGGACGATGGTCACTCATAAGGGAAGATCTCTAAGAATTTCAGCCCCAATCTTAGGATGTTTCCTACACTGCACACAGATACAGTGACGACTCAATTGGACACACAATTGCTAGGCTTTGGCGCAATGCCAGGGTACCCCATCCCTTATAACAAATAAGAATATAACTTTTGTTTTAACAACTAACAGTACGGGTTAGGGTACCCACCTATTGAATCTGGATTGGAGAGCACCCCTTGGCTCTGCGTAGCACTTTTACCCGTTTCTTCCAGCTGGAAGCCGCCAGCGGTCTGTTATTGATCGCGGCGGCCGCCTTGGCGCTGATCATCAACAACTCACCGCTGTCCCACCTCTACGGGGCCTTTCTCGAGGTACCGGTGGTGGCCCAGATTGGCGCGTTGAACATCGCCAAGCCCGCGCTGTTGTGGATCAACGACGGCCTGATGGCCTTGTTTTTCCTGCTGATCGGCCTGGAGGTCAAGCGCGAGCTGCTGGACGGCCACTTGTCCAAGCCATCGCAAGTGGTCCTGCCGGGCGCTGCGGCCATCGGCGGTATGGTGGTACCGGCGCTGATCTACTGGGCGATCAACAAGGATTACCCGGCGGCGCTCTCCGGCTGGGCCATCCCCATGGCCACCGACATCGCTTTCGCATTGGGCGTGCTGGCCCTGCTGGGCAAGCGTGTGCCGGTGTCGCTGAAGCTGTTCCTGATGACCCTGGCAATTATTGACGACCTTGGCGCGATCATCGTGATTGCCGTGTTCTATTCCGCGGACCTCTCCGGTGCCGCCCTGGCCGGCGCGGGGATGTGCTTGATCGCCTTGATTGCCATGAACCGCCTAGGTGTGATCAAGCTCGCGCCTTACCTGATCATCGGGTTGATCCTATGGGTGTGCGTGCTGAAAAGTGGCGTGCATGCCACCTTGGCCGGCGTGACATTGGCGTTCTGCATCCCGATGCGTACCAAGAATGCCGAACCTTCGCCGCTGCTGACCCTGGAACACGCGCTTCACCCATGGGTGGCCTACGGCATCCTGCCGCTGTTCGCCTTCGCCAACGCCGGCGTGTCCCTCAACGGCGTCAGCCTGGAAAGCTTTACCCACCATGTGCCCATGGGCATCGCCCTGGGCCTGCTGATCGGCAAGACCATCGGCGTGTTCGGCCTCACCTGGCTGGCCATCAAGACCGGCCTCGCTGCCCTGCCCAGCGGTGCCAACTGGGGCCAGGTATTTGGCGTGGCGATCCTGTGCGGTATCGGCTTCACCATGAGCCTGTTTGTCGGCTCACTGGCCTTTGTGCCGGGCGCCAGCGAGTTTGCCGGGGAAGATCGAATGGGGATCCTGACCGGGTCGATATTGGCGGCATGTATTGGGTATGGCGTGACGGCGATGGCAAGTCGCAAGAAGGCCTGAGAGGTTCGGCGACGCGCATCATTGTAGCGAGGGAGCTTGCTCCCTCGTCACAGGTCGTGCGTACCTGGACAGACACAACGCCAGCCGCGCACTGGCCGCCCCCATAAAAAAACCCCAACCAGTCACCCGGTTGGGGTTTTGTGTTTCTACGACTGACGTTTAGCGAGTCACGCGGCTGGTGCCATCAACGGTCATGATGCGCACGCGGTCGCCGATGCGGAAGATTTCATTTTCCTGCACGGCCTGTACGTAGGCGCGCATGCTGCCGTCGTCTTCACGAACGGTGATTTCCACGCCCTGGGTACGGGTCAGGCCTTCTTCAGTGGCCGAACCCAGCAGGCCGCCAGCAACGGCGCCGATGACTGCGGTAACGATACTGCCACGGCCGCCGCCGATGGCGCTGCCGCCGACACCGCCGATGACTGCACCCGCTGCGCCGCCGATTGGGGTCTTGGTGCCTTCGATTTTCACCGGACGCAGGGATTCAATGGTCCCCATGCGAACGGTCTGCACACGACGCGCTTCGTCACGGGAGTACGAGTCGCCGGTCAGACTCGAAGCGCAGCCACCCAGCAGCAGCGACAGGGTGGTAAAGCAGGCAACCAGTAAAACGGACTTACGCATAGCATCAACTCCAAAGGACAGGTATTCATTAGACGCTGCAGCTTGACGCCTGTCACGGCAAGCCCGGCAGAAAATTGCTTTCATTCAGCCTGAGTACAGACTGCCAGTACCCAAAATACCGACGAACGGTAGCACGCTCAACATAACCAGGAACTTCATGGATTATTTCATCATTGTAGTCATTACCGCCGCTGGTCTGTACTTCCATGGTTGGTTGTACGTGCGCATCAGGCGTTGGATAGACCGCGACCTGGCGCTGTCCCTGGCGGGCAACGACCTGCACAAGCGCGCCTTTATGCTGCAACAGCTAGAGAAGGCCCGGGCCTTGAAGATCAAGCGGAACGACCTGCCGCTCTGGCTAAAGAACGCCGCACAGCACTACACGCCCGAAGACTCTTGAACAGAGACTTCGGTGTGATCGGCTTGATTCAGGAGAGATGACGAAAGGTGCCGCTCAGGGCGCCAGGCGCTCGCGGGTCCAGTCCGCGCCTTGCAGGCGATAGTTCAGGCGGTCATGCAGGCGGCTGGCGCGGCCTTGCCAGAACTCGATACGCTCGGGCAGCAAACGGTAGCCACCCCAGTGCTCGGGGCAGTCGGGCTGGGTGTCGCTGAAACGCTGTTCGGTAGCCTTGAGCAGTTCCTGCAGCGCCTCGCGATCACGAATGACCTGGCTCTGCGGGGAAGCCCACGCGCCCAGGCGACTGCCCAGGGGGCGGACCTGGTAATAGGCGTCCGACTCTTCGGGCGTCACCTTGACGACCCGCCCTTCAATGCGCACCTGGCGCTCCAGGGTCGGCCAGAAAAAGGTCATGGCCGCGAACGGCCGCGCCGCAAGCTGTTCGCCCTTGGCGCTCTGATAGTTGGTAAAGAAGGTAAAGCCCTGTGCATCCAGGCCCTTGAGCAACAGGATGCGACAGTGCGGACGACCGTCCTGGTCAACCGTCGCCAGGGTCATGGCATTGGCCTCCACCGGTGGCTGCTCGGTTTTCACCGCATCGGCAAACCACTGGTGAAACAAGGCAAACGGCTCATCCGGGGCCTGGGCCTCGCTCAAACCGTCCCGTGTGTAGTCACGGCGCATATCGGCCAGTGCCTGGGTCATGCGGCTTTATCCTTCTGGTTCAACGGATCAGTTTTTCGCCTGGTCGTTCGCCGCCGGCGTAGCAGCCTTGGCTTTGGCCGGAGCCGGTTTCTTCGCAGCCGGCTTGGCTGGGGCCTTTTTGGCAGCTGGCTTGGCGGCGGCTTTCTTGGCGACAGGCGCCTTTTTCGCCGCAGTCTTGGCAGCCGGTGCCGGCGCTGGAACATCCTGCACGGCAACCATTTCAGCGACAGGTGGCGTCTTGCCGGAGTTGTACTTACTCAGCAAGGCCAACATCGTTGTACGCTGAGTGAACATGATTTCCATGCGACGATTCAGCGCACGCCCCTGATTGCTGTCGTTGGCGGCACGCGGCATAAGGTCGCCCATGCCACGCAGCATCAAGCGGTCTTGCTTCAGGCCGCTGAGGCTGAAAATCGAAGCGATGGACTGCGCGCGCTCCTTGGTCAACGCCTGGCTGGCCGGAGCGGAACCGGTGGCATCCACGTGGCCCAGCACCAGTACGGCGGTTTTCGGATCGGCTTCAACAGCCTTGGCAACGCGGGTGAACGGGCCCAGGGTAACCGGCAACAACATCGCCGGGCGTTTCGGGTTGTAGGAGCCGTCTACCGGGGCAATCACCACCAATACGTTATCGCGGCGCTCCAGTTGCAGGTTGCTGTCCTTGATAGCGGCGCGCAGGCGCGGTTCATAGTCGTCCAGCCAGGCCTGGGTGATTTTCGGGTCGGGCATCGGTACGTTGGTCACGTCGACCTTGGCCAGTGGCTTGGGCTTGCTTTCGAACGGCCACCACCAGTGGGTTTCGGTGTCATTCTTGGCGACAGCTGGCGCGGCGGCGGGTGCCGGCGTCGCGGCCTTGAGGTCGGCCGTCAGGTCAGCCTTGGCATCGGCGGCCTTTTCGTCAGCGCTCTTGGAGGAGAACGGCCACCAGCTGGAGCCGGTGTCAGCCTTGGCAACCGGCGCTGGGGCTGCGGCCGGGGCAGCAGCAGCAGCGACCGGGGCAGCAGGCTTGGCGCCAGCGGCAGGTTTAGCGTCCGGCTTGGCGTCGGTTTGGCTCACTGCGTCCTTGGTGGCAGCCTTATCAGATCCAAATGACCACCAATGCCCCCCTTCGGCATCATTTTGTGGAGTTTGTGCGCAACCAGTAATAGTGAGGCACAGCGCCAGTGCCAAAGACTTGTTCGATAACATGAGATATCCACAAAATGAGAAAAAAACCGGGGGTCTGGATGACCCGTTAAACAGACGCTTCCAGAACATTAAAGTTACAACATTTCGCTCAGCGTCTTCTTATACTTGCATTTGTAACAAAAAAACGTGAAACAGCAAGGGGTTTACAGACAACCGGCCAATATTCCGACCAACTTCTGCGCACGAGGGTCCATAAGTACATACGGCCCCAACGTATTAGTCACAAAACCGAACGCAACATCATGTTCAGGGTCGGCAAACCCCACCGAACCACCCGCGCCAGGGTGCCCAAACGCACGCGGGCCAAGGCCGAAGGTTGCATTGGGCAACTGCGGTTGATCCAACATGCAGCCCAGGCCAAAACGGGTCTGAGTCAATAAGGTTTTATCCGGCCCAATACTGTGTTCACGAGTCAATTGTTCGAGCATGTCGCTTTCCAGCAAACTACCGTCCAACAAACCGCTATAAAAACCCGCCAGGCTGCGCGCATTACCGTGACCATTTGCCGCCGGCTGCTGCATGCGTCGCCATTCGGGTTTATTGGTGCTGGTCAGAATAGAAGGTGGGTTGGCAAATGCCCGCGTCGTCATGGCGTTCGGTTCACGCATCATTACTTGCAGTAAACGTTGTGCGGCTTCATCGCCCATATTGCCTTTACTGCGCGCTATATGAGCCACGCGATAAAACTCTTCATCCGCCAGCCCTACATGGAAGTCCAGTCCCAACGGCCGCGCAACCCGCGCCACGATGGATTCACCCGGGCCGCGCCCGTCGGCACGGCGCAGCAATTCGCCGACCAGCCAACCATAGGTGATTGCCTCGTAGCCATGGCCTTGGCCCGGTGTCCACCACGGCGCTTCGGCCGCCAGGGTGTCGACCATGCGTTGCCAGTCGTATAGCGCTTCGGCGGGCAGCATTTCGCGGATCGCCGGCAATCCGGCCTGGTGGCAGAGCAACTGGCGCAGGGTGATGGTTTCCTTCCCCGCCGCCGCAAACGCCGGCCAATAATCGGCCACTGGCGCATCCAGCTTCAGCTTGCCTTCGGCGACCAATTGCAGGGCCGTGACCGCAGTAAACGTCTTGGTGCACGAGAACAGGTTGACGAGGGTGTCGCTGTGCCAGGCCTCGGCACCATCCTTGTCGGCGGTACCGGCCCACAGGTCGACTACCGTTTCCCCGCCGATCTGGATGCAAAGCCCGGCACCACGCTCCTGCGGGTCATCGAACAAGGCGGCGAACGCTTCACGTACCGCTTCGAACTGAAGTTCGTAATGACCCTGAACCTGCACCTAAGCCCCCTCGGAAAACGCCATAAAAAGTGGCTGACATTGTTCCAGCCCTTGTAGGATTTGTGAACCCGTCACCACTGAATCAATGACCATTTCCAGAGTGCCCGCCGGCGTGCCCAGCGCCCTGCCCCGCACCTTTGCCATCATGCGCGTTGCCGCCTTCGTGCTCATGCACCGCACTGGCCGCCTTGGCCTTTTCGGCTTCCTTGCCCAGTTGGTCGACCGCCGCCAGGTTGCTCTTGCGCACGCTGTCGACAAACCCCTGGAATGGGATATCGGTAATGCCAACCAAGCCGAAGTGGCCGTTTTCACCGTCCAGCAGGCGACCGGTAACCGGTTGGTCCAGGTACTGGAACCAATGCACGCCGACGATCGACGGCTCGGCCATGGCCTGCTTGAGGAAGGTCGCATACGCCGCCCCCCGGTCTTCTTCCCTGGCCAACTGCGTCACACCGCCCCAGAACGGGCCACGGTCTGCAGAGCCGAAGTTGAATTCGGTGATCAATACGGGCTTGTCCAATGCGCGCAACGCAGCGAAGTCATAACCGTCCTGAGGCTTGAGCGTGTACATGTTGAAGCTCAACACGTCGCAATACTGCGCACAGGAGGCCACGGCTTCCGGCGTACTCACGGCGTAACGGCCACCCAGCAGCAACTGGTTGGGGGCATGCCACTTCAACGAATCGGAAATGGTCTTGAAATAGGTGTCGGCGAAGGTTTTCTGGAAATATTTGAAGTCGGCTTCGATTTCCGGGTGCTCAGGACTCGGCATCGGCGGTTCGAAGCCTGGGTCTTCCATCAACTCCCAGCCCGCCAGGTGGATACCCCAGGCCCTGGAGAGGCCTTCTTCATTGCGGTACTTGTCGCGCAATTGCTTGAGGAACGCACGTTTGGCCGGGACGTCGGTGGTCATGCGCAACGTGCCGTAGGCCAGGGCATAGCGTGACTTGGGATCATCACCGGGGCCGGCCCAGGCCAATTCGTTGTCGGCAAAGAAGCCAATCAGCCACGGGTCATCGCGGTGATCGCGGGCAGCGATGGCTACGGCGCGCTCAGTGGCCATGGCGAAGCGAGGGTCGAACGGGTCGGGCATGCCGCCCCACCAATCGGTACCGGTGCTGATGCTGGCGTAATCGCCGACGATCGATAGCGGCAAGGTGTACGGTACGCGGTCGGCGGTGGCCAGGTCCGCGGCGCTCCAGTTGCCGATGGTGTTGAAGCCCCAGGCCTGCAGGCGGTCGAGGGTGTGGCTGATCCAGCGCTTCTGGTCGTAACCATCAGTGTCGTAGGTACGCTGCAGGTTGGCGCGGTAGAAATCGTACCAGCGCCCCGCCGCAAAGCTGCGGCCTTCGCCTGCGCCATTGCCGGTGCGATGATCGCTGCTGCCATAGTACTTGTCGAAGGGTTCACCAGCCTGGGGCAACGCCCCGAACATCCATTCACGACCCGCCACGTAGGTCTGGTTGTTATCCGACGCCACGGTGTTCACGCCCAGGGAGTAGAACGGGTGGCCTTCCGGCGTCACCAGGTACCAGCGACCGTCACGTTTCTCGGTGCGGAAAAAGCCGCTGGCATCGAACGCCGGCCCTTTGTTCCAACCGCCGTATTGATCCAGTGCGGACTTATCCCGCTCGGCCAGCCACGTCTTGAGCTGTTGCTGCTCCTTGGCAGCGGCGGCCTTGAGTTGTTCGTCGCTGCTGACCTTTTCCGGCCAGCGCGCACGCGTGGATTGACCATAGGCGTCCACCAGGTTGCTGTAGGCAGCCTTGAACGCTGGCTCGCTGTCCTGCACGCCGAAGCGCTCCAGCAGGATGCTTTGCGCAACATTGGGCTTGATCATCGACAGGGTCACCGAGACCACCTGGCTGCGGTCGATCTCCCCGGCGCTGCTGGCCAGCAACACGCGCTGGCCGTCGACGGTGATCGGCATCGGCGGGCCCGCCTTCATGCCCTGGCTCAGCGGCGAGTTGGCTTGCAACGGAACCAGCAGGGTCTGGGCCGGGCCCGCAGGCAGGTCGATGCGACTGACCAGGGTCTTGCCGTCGTTGCTCTGCACCTTGACGTACAGGGTCAACGCCCAGTCCATGGCACTCTGGATACGCAGGCTCATGGCGCCGGACTGCGACCAGTCCCACACGCCGCTTTGCGGGCTCAGCACCAGGCTCGGTTCGGCGGCCGGGTTGAACGTGATGCGGCGCAGCACCTCGCCTTCCGGGGTTTGTTCGGCGTTGTATTGCGGCAGGCTGGCGTCCTGGGTCGCCACCTTGACCACATCGGCAGGCCGGACGAAGTTGAACAATGTTTGTTGCCCGCTGGGCGCGGCCATCAAGGGCGCGGCGAACAGCAGGGCAAAAAGGGCGGGCAGCGTGCGAATCATACGAGCAAGGTTCTCCCAAACGGCCGGTGAATGGCCTGATGACATAAAGCGATAGCAGTGAGATAGACCACGAAGTGGGCGAATTCGCCCACGGTGGCTTAAGAAATTTCGCGCCTGAATGGCGGCAACGCATTCAGGATGGCTTTGCCATAGCGCTGGGTAACCAGGCGCCGATCGAGCAACGTGATGGTGCCGCGGTCTTCTTCGGTACGCAGCAAGCGCCCGCAGGCCTGCACCAGCTTCAGTGAAGCATCCGGTACCGAGATTTCCATGAACGGGTTGCCGCCCCGCGCCTCGATCCACTCGGCCAAGGCAGCCTCGACCGGGTCATCCGGCACCGAGAACGGAATCTTGGCGATGACCACGTGCTCACAGTAGGCACCGGGCAAGTCCACGCCTTCGGCAAAACTGGCCAGGCCGAACAGCACGCTGGAATCCCCGCCATCGACCCGCGCCTTGTGCTTGTTCAGGGTTTCCTGCTTGGACAGGTTGCCCTGGATAAACACTTGCTTGCGCCAGTCGCGGTCGAGGCCATCGAACACGTCCTGCATCTGTTTGCGTGAGGAAAACAATACCAGGGTGCCGCGTGAACCTTCCACCAGGGACGGCAGGTCACGGATGATGGCGGCCGTGTGAGCCGGAGCATCCCGAGGGTCGGCCTTGAGGTCGGGCACGCGCAGCACGCCGGCGTCGGCATGATGAAACGGGCTCGGCACCACAGCAGTCACCGCCTTTTTCGGCAGGCCGGCGCGCATGCGGAAGCGGTCGAAGGTGCCCAGGGCGGTCAGCGTGGCCGAGGTTACCAGGCAGCCATACGCGACATTCCACAAGTTGCGGCGCAGCATTTCGGCAGCCAGGATCGGGCTGGCATTGACCTCGATATCGAACAGCGCGCCGCTTTCCGACAGGGTCAGCCAACGCGCCATGGGCGGGTTGTCTTCCGGGTCTTCGGCGGTAAACGCGGTCCACAACTCCCAGTTGCCCTGGGAACGGGACAGCAGGCTGCCGAACAGCGGGTACCATTCCTCGGCCTGGTTGCTGGCGATGCCGATATTCACCTCGCCGTCCATGCCCTCCTTGAGCAGGTCGGTCAGGCGGGTGAACAGGTCGGTCAGGCGCGAAAAGCCTTTCTTGAGCTCAACGCCCATTTCGCGCATGTGCTCGGGGATCAGCCCACCCACAAAACGATGGCGCGGGCGCTCTCGGCCCTCCACGTCTTCGCCAGGTTTAAAGTCGGCCACCTGTTCACAGGCGCTGAACATGAACTGCTGCTGGGTCTTGATCTCGCGCGCCAGCTCCGGCACCTGTTCGATCAGCTTGCCCAGGTCGCCGGGCAAGGGGTGCTGGGCGAGCAACTTGGTGAGGTTCTTGGCGGTGGTCTCCAGCCAGTCGGCGGTGGAGCGCAGGCGCGTGTAGTGAGCGAAGTGGCCGATGGCCTTATCGGGCAGGTGGTGGCCTTCGTCGAAGACGTAGAGCGTGTCGCGTGGGTCCGGCAGTACAGCGCCGCCGCCCAGGGCCAGGTCGGCCAGGACCATGTCGTGGTTGGTGACGATCACATCGACCTTGCCCATACCTTCCCGTGCCTTATAGAAGGCGCACTGGCCGAAGTTCGGGCAATGGCGGTTGGTGCATTGGCTATGGTCGGTGGTCAGGCGCGCCCAATCGGCATCTTCCAGGGCGGTGGGCCAGCTGTCGCGGTCGCCGTCCCATTTATTGCCAGCCAATTTCTCGATCATGCTGGTAAACAGCTTCTGGCTGACTTCATCAACCTCGATCTTGAAGCCTTCTTCTTCAAACAGCGACGCCGTGGCGGTTTGCGCATGGCCTTCCTGCAACAGCACGTCGAGCTTGGACAGGCACATATAGCGGCCACGCCCCTTGGCCAGGGCGAAGGTGAAGTTCAGGCCGCTGTTGCGCATCAGGTCGGGCAGGTCTTTGTAGACAATCTGCTCCTGCAGGGCGACGGTGGCGGTGGCGATCACCAGGCGCTTGCCGGCGGCCTTGGCGGTCGGGATCGCGGCCAGGCTGTAGGCCACGGTCTTGCCGGTACCGGTGCCGGCTTCGACGGCCACGACCGCAGGCTCACCTTCGCGGCGACCTTCGTCGTCGGTGTCGATATCCCCGAGGACCTTGGCCACTTCGGCGATCATCAGGCGTTGGCCATAGCGCGGTTTCAAGCTCTTGGCTTCGAGAAAACGCGTATAGGCGCCCTGGATCGTGGTTTTGAGTTCAGTGCTGATCATGGATAGTCGGGCGCAAAAAACGCTGGATAAATTTTCAGTGGTTCGAATCGGCCGCTATCATACCCCGCTAATTAATCCC
The DNA here is from genome assembly GCF_042015035.1 of Pseudomonas gorinensis. NCBI lineage: Bacteria > Pseudomonadati > Pseudomonadota > Gammaproteobacteria > Pseudomonadales > Pseudomonadaceae > Pseudomonas > Pseudomonas gorinensis. The sequence continues at coordinate 1,847,236 of NZ_CP167125.1, read as the reverse complement.
GCGCAGAACGGAGTACCACAATGACCGTCTTCAGCCTCGTCTACACCCTGCATGTATTGGCCGCCCTGATCTGGGTCGGCGGCATGTTTTTCGCCTGGATGATCCTGCGCCCCGCCGCTGTGGCGGCCCTTGAGGGCCCTGCCCGACTCAAGTTGTGGGCAAATGTGTTTCAACGTTTTTTCGTGTGGGTCTGGGTGGCGGTGCTGGTTTTGCCGATCAGCGGCGTTGGCCTGCTGCACCTGCGCTTCAGCGGGTTCGAGACCGCACCGCGCTATGTGCAGGTGATGATGGGCTTGTATGTGGTGATGACCGCGCTGTTTATCCGCATCCAGGCGTTGAAGTTCCCGGAACTGCGCACGGCGGTAGCGGCTGAAGACTGGCCGGCGGGCGCGGCGGCGCTGGGGCAGATTCGCAAGTTGGTGGGGATCAATTTGATCGTGGGGTTGTTGCTGGTGGCGATTGCTTCGGCGCGGCCGATGTTCTGAGGCGACCTTCAACCTGGCTCGGGAGCAGGTCGGTGCGACGTGCTCCCGAGGGCGTCAGACCCGACGACTCAAAGTCGTTGGATGGTCACAGAGCCCGCAGGCCCAGCTGGCCCCGGCTGGCCTTCCAAACCTGGGCGGCCTTTTTCGCCGCCATCAGCGCGGTACACCAGGCAGCCTTTGGATTGCCCGCCCTTGCCAGGTTTACCCGCCGTACCGGCCAAGCCGCCCGGGCCACCATCGACCCAGACCTTGATCCGCTCGCTCGGAAAGTCCTGCGGCAGCTCGAGGCGTACTTGCGCTCCCGCTGCGCCGGGAAGGCCGTCGCCGCCATTATCTCCATTGGCCCCCCGCCCGGCCGAACCCCAGGTACAACCCGGGTCTTCACCGTTGGCGCCATCCAGGCCGGCATACCCTTGTGCACCCGCGCCGCCACGGGCATCCACCGACAATGTTTCAGCGGCCAGTGCATTGATACGCAAGGTCAGGTCGCGCCCGGCCTTGGCCGGTTTTTCATGGGTGCCAGGGGCACCGCGCGAGGTGATCTGGCTGCCGTGTTCCAACTGCGCCTGGCGCACTTGCAACTGCAACCCTGTGTTGCCCGGCGCGATGGTAATGCGCGCCTCACGGCCCAGGTGCAGTTGATCCACCGTGACCTGGCTGATCGTGGCCGGGATCAGCAAGGTGCCGTAATCCGCCACGTCCAGGCGCTCCAGTTGCAACACGCTGGTGCTGGAAGGCAGGCGCATCAACGAATTGGTTTCAACACTGACGCTCTGGGCCAGGGCAACGGGGCTGACCAACAGGGCCAACAGAAAAACCTTACGCATCATGGGGCTCCTGAGTGTTTTCAAATTTTTCTTTGGGCGCACAGTAACGACTTCTACAGGCGATTTGCCAGTGAAGGATCAAAAAACTTGAGAAAGGAGCGATTTCAACGAAGATCGCCAACAATGCCCCTGTGGAATCCCACAGGGGCAAGGGCTGTCAGCGGTTGATCTGGATTTCCACGCGGCGGTTCAATGCGCGGCCTTCAGCGGTTTTGTTGTCGGCCACCGGGTGGCTTTCACCCGCGCCGGTCACGGACACAAAGTTGCTGCGAGGCACGCCGGCACTGATCAGGTAGTCGGTGACCGAGCGCGCGCGTTTTTCCGAGAGTTTCTGGTTGTAGGCGTCTTTGCCGACGCTGTCGGTATGGCCGCTGACCCGCAGTTGGGCACTTGGGGCCTCCTTTTTCAGGCGAGTGGCGATGGTGTCGAGCTTGGTCTTGTCCGCAGCCGTCAATTTGGCCGAGTCGAACTGGAAGTGCACATCGCGAATCACGATGGTTTCTTCCTTGGCCACCACCACTTCCTCTACCACCGCCGCTGGCGGCGCAGGTGGGCAGCCATTGGCGTCGACCTGCACGCCCTTCGGAGTACCCGGGCACTTGTCACGGCTGTCCGGCACGCCATCGCCGTCTTCATCCGCGTCGCCATGAACCCAGCAATACGCGCCGGCCATGCCGCCGACCAGCAATGCGCCATAACCGGCGTAGGCCGAGCTTTCCGTCGCGCCAATCGCCGCGCCGGTCACGCCGCCGACAGCGGCACAGGTGGGCCAATCGGTTTTTTGCAAGCCTGCGCAACCTGTCAATACTCCGGTTAGCAGAACCAAAGGTAGAACTGTCCGCATGATGCTCATCTGATTTCTCCTGAGGGATCGGCGGGGGCCGATGGGTGGAGTAAAGACGGCTCTTTTCAACTGCGCCACTACGCCACGCCCCCGTATTCATTGAGGATCGCCGTACTTGTAGGACTTTTTGCTACCGCCCGCTCTAGGCCCGCACGCTCAGCCGCGCTAGTCTCTAGGGTCATGATGTGAGGATCTCTGATGACCGCTGGTATTTCTTCCCGTACGCCCCAGCAAGCGCTGGCCGCTTTGCTCGATCTGCACCAGCCCAAACGCCTGCTGCTGTTGGGCTCCAGCCAATTCCCGGCACTGGAGGCCTTTGAGGCGGCGCACCCAGACACCCAGGTGTTCATCGCACAGCCTGGGGCATTGCCCGCGGAACTGGCAGCGCAGCGTTTTGACCTGGCACTGGTGGTCGACTGCCTGGAGCACCTGTCAAAACCTCAAGGACTGACCTTGCTTGGCGGCATTCGCAACCTCAACGCCAGCCGCATTGCGGTACTGGTAGACCTGGCCGCCTGCGACTGGAAGGACACCGACTTCTTCTCCCTAGCCCTGCAGGCCGGCGAGCGCTTCCAGCGCCTTGATCAGGTCCTGACGTTGTTCACCTATGATCTGCTTGACTATAAACAGGTGCCGGACTGGCTCAACGCACGCTTCTGGGCCAACCCGGAAAACTTCGGAAAGTATTGGTGGTAACCCGATGAGTACATCCATATGTCCCTGCGGCAGCGGTAACCTGCTGGATGCCTGCTGCGGCCATTATCACGCTGGCCACCCGGCGCCCTGCGCGAGCGCCCTGATGCGCTCGCGCTACAGCGCCTACGTGCTGGGCCTGGTCGACTACCTGGTGAGCACCACATTGCCTGCGCAACAGGCCGGCCTGGACCGCGACGCCATCAGTGCCTGGAGCTTGCAGAGCACCTGGCTGGGCCTTGAGGTCGAAAGCTCCGAGGTATTCGGCGGCCAGCCGGAACACGCCTTTGTGACGTTTACCGCGCGCTGGCATGACAGCACCGGCGAACATAGCCACCGCGAGCAGTCTTCTTTCGTACAGAATGAGGGGCGCTGGTACTTCATCGACCCGACCGTGGACGTGAAGGCCGGGCGCAATGATGCCTGCCCGTGCGGCAGCGGGCAGAAGTTCAAGAAGTGCTGCGCCAGCTACCTCTAACCCCATGACAGGACAGCGCCATGCACCGGATGTACAGCTTAATGCTGGCGTTGACCCTCACTCTGACGGGCTGCGCCTCCTGGTTTGAAGACGACTCGCCGCCGCCCCACGTCTCCCTGGTGAAAGTGGAGGTGGTACGGGCCAAGTTGCTTGAGCAGAAATTCAAGCTGTATTTCCGCGTGGACAACCGCGACGACGCAGACCTGACCGTGCGCGGCCTGATCTACAAGGTCACCCTGGGCGACTTTGTGCTGACCGAGGGCGAGTCCAATGAGTGGCTCACCGTACCGCCGCGCGGCCACGCGTTCTTCAAGGTGTCGGTGCGCACCAACCTATGGCCGCAGATACGCGATGTGGTGCAGATGCTGAAAAAACCCGACCAGCCCGTGCCTTATCGCCTGGACGGCGAGCTGAAAACCGGATTATTCATCGAGTATGACGTGCAGGTGGCCCACAATGGCGAGATAATACCCGGCGATTTTATTCCGGAGCGACATCGATGACTCAGCAACCCCATGTCCATGGTCCTGACTGCAACCACGATCACGATCATCATGATCACGACCACGGCCATGTCCACGGCCCGAACTGCGGCCACGCTCACCAGGAGCCAGTGCGCAATGCGTTGAAGGACGTTGGTCGCAACGATCCGTGCCCATGCGGCAGTGAGAAAAAATTCAAGAAGTGCCACGGGGCGTAAGCCGCGCGGTAGCCCAAAATGTGGGAGCAACTGTCCTGGTGGCTTTATTGAGTCACTCCCTGCGAGGGGCAGCAAAACTCCCACATGCTTGACGGCGCTCCAAGTCCAGGACTTGCGCTGGCACTGCAACCCCCTCCCCCCGTCTCCCGACGAATCAAGCTCCCCCCCATGTGCCCAGGCAATGGAGGCGCCCCCACGCTTTCAGCCGAAGGCTATGGTGTGCTGCGCGCAACCGCCACTGCGGGTGTGGGCAGACAGCGCAGCCTGAAAGGCTTCTAACCTTAGACGTAAATGTTTCATTGAATTATGACCCGTCGATCATCACCTATACATGCAGGCATTCGCTCATTTGGAGAGCTTCATGATCGACCTGTATTACTGGACCACCCCTAACGGTCACAAAGTATCGCTGTTCCTGGAAGAAGCCGGGCTGCCCTACAAGGTGCACCCGATCAACATCGGCCAGGGCGACCAGTTCAAGCCTGACTTCCTGAAGATCGCTCCCAACAACCGCATCCCGGCCATCGTCGACCAGAACCCGAACGACGGCGGCGCGCCGATTTCACTGTTTGAATCCGGTGCAATACTGCTGTACCTCGCAGAAAAAACCGGCCAGTTCATTCCCCAGGACCTGCGCGGTCGCCAGGAAGTACTGCAATGGCTGTTCTGGCAAATGGGCGGGTTGGGGCCGATGGCGGGCCAGAACCATCACTTCAGCCAATTTGCACCGGAGAAGCTCCCCTACGCGATCAAGCGTTATGTGGATGAAACCGCGCGTTTGTATGGGGTACTGGATCGACGCCTGGCGGATCGTCCGTTCGTGGCGGGTGAGGCCTACAGCATTGCCGACATGGCCATTTACCCCTGGATCGTTTCCCACAAGTGGCAGAGCCAGCGGTTGGAAGATTTCCCACACGTTCATCGCTGGTTCAACAGTATCAAGGAACGCCCGGCAACCCTGCGCGCTTACGAACTGGTGCAAAAGGTCAACCCGCCCAAGTCCTGAGCATTATTCTTGAAACCCACCCGGTCACATGTGGGGGCCTGCCCCGGATAACCATGGGTATCCACGAAAGCTTTGTAGCAGCCGACGGTAAGCTGCTACAAAGTTTTGCCACTTCAGGCACGGGTACTTGGATTGCCCTGGCAACGAATCGGTGCAGTTGGAACGGCAAGCTGAGCAGGCGCTTCACTCGATTGGCGGGCTGTACGAAGCAGGGGAAGGAAAATGCTCAAATCGCCGCCCGCAATTCACGCGGTGACAGGCCATAGTGTGAGCGAAAGCGCACAGCAAAACGTGAGGCCGAGGCATAACCGCAGGCGCCGGCAATTTCACCGATCGGGCGAGAAGTTGTTTGCAACCGTTGTAATGCTGTCGACAGTCGAACACCCTCCAAAATATTCCTGAAACTATTACCCTCTTTCGCCAGTTGGCGGCGCAATGTCGACATACCCAGGTTCATGTGTTGTGCGATGCTCGCGACCGTCCAATCTCTCTCCGGCCTGGCCATTACCAGTTGCTGCACACGTTCACACAGTGGATCGTTGCGCCCCATCAGCAGAGGCCCGACCTGGCCGCCAAGGCATAGGCTCAGAAGAACCGCTTCCCCATAATGTGTGCATAACGCCTGTGGGGCGTTCCCATTGATGGCGGCCAACAACTGCTCCCATGCCTGGGTTGTGTGCCTGTCCAGAGGAACGCATAGATCGGTCTTCAGTGCACCGCGCCCGCTCATAATCTGCTGGCTATATCGGGTGCTGAAGTTACGTAATGTCGAGACGGGAAAGGTCACCGCATCGGCGATGTAGTGACCGTGAGGGCCAGGGAAGTTGGAGATACCAAGCTCGCGCCCGGCCGGCATCAGAATCAGATGCTGAGGCCCCGCGCGCATCTCCCGGTCATCCCATTGCAACAGTTTTTCCCCCTGTCGCACTCGACACAAGGTGGTCACGAACACCGGCACCCTTGGCAAGGTGAGGGGTTGTCGCGCCCGTATGACACATGCATCGATAATGTTTTCCCGGTGCTGTATGCCGTCACAAGGGCGCATCGTTCTTAACGTCCGTACGTTGAAGTAATGGTCGCTTTGGCCAGGACGTTGGCGTTGAGCATGTAACCTACCAAGGCTCCGCTGGCCTGGTTGTCGAGCGGTAGCTTATCGGCTTTCAATGCCCACACGGTGAATTGATAGCGATGGGGTTTATCTCCGACAGGTGGGCAAGCGCCACCGAACCCCGGCTGGCCATAATCGGTTCGCCCTTGTACGGCACCTGCGGGCAAGTTCACCCCTACACCTCTTGGCAAGCTATGGGTGGAAGCTGGCAGGTTAACCACCGTCCAATGCCACCAACCGCTACCGGTGGGTGCATCGGGATCGTAAACAGTGATCGCGTAGCTTTTAGTCCCCGCAGGGGCGTCTTTCCAGGAAAGCTCAGGAGACGTGTTGCCACCTTCGCACCCGAAGCCCTGGAACACTTCGCGACTGGTCAGCGGACGATTGTCAGCAATATCCCGGCTGGTCAGTACGAAATCGGCAGCGTATCCACTGAATGTCACTGCCATGGAAAGTGCAGGCAGGATTAATCTGATTTTCATCGCAACTCCATCTGAGTCCTAAAGTGAAGCTCGAGTCTAGGTTGAGCAAAGCGTGGTTACTGTGCCGAAACGCTCGATAACAGTGCCGAAATGCTCAATTGCTCTGGCTTTGGCTTTGGCTTTGGCTTTGGCTTTGGCTTTGGCTTTTGATCTTGATCTTAGGCGCCCCGTTAAACCACGCTGGCCGAACGCAGGCTTGAATCCGTGGGTAACCCGGCAGGACGCCGGGTTAGCCGTCCTGGGCCAGGGATGGCCCATGACGGCGGCCCACGGATTCAAGCCTGTGTTCGGGCACACCGAGCCTAGGCGAGGTGCCGAGTGGTGGGGCAAGAGCCCTTTTGGTTACTTTTGGCTGGGCCGGCATCCCGGGCTCTTTTCCAAAAGTGACCCGCTGTAAGAGCGGAACCCTAAGTCGCCGTTACCGCAGCAATGGATATGTCCCCATTCCCCCAACATCCTGGTCGGCCCAGAGGCCGCCATCGGGTGCAAGTCGAATCGTCACACCGCCCCTCCCACATTTGATTTGAACAGACTCAAGATCTGACGCTTTCCCCAAACTCCCGCTTGCGTCGTATCGCCGCGCTCACTAACGTAGCGCCTTTACTGACGCTACCCCCCCGCAGGAGCTTTGCCATGGCCTCGCCAGCCCTCTCACATTTTCTTCCCCGGTTCGGCGTTGCCGCGGCAGTGGCCAGTGCCTTGGGCCTGGCCGGTTGCCAGCTCCAGAGCACCCAGGACACCCTGCCCCCCGTTGCCGGCGTGCAGCCGCTCAAGGGCCTCGCGCAGAACGTTTCGATACGCCGCAATGCCCAGGGCATGCCGCTGATTGAAAGCAACACCTTCCACGACGCACTGTTCAGCCTCGGCTATGTACACGCCAGCGACCGGATCACCCAGATGGTCACGCTGCGCCTGCTGGCCCAAGGCCGCCTGGCGGAAATGTCCGGTGCAGACGTGCTGGATGTCGACCGCTTCATGCGCGCGGTCAACCTCAGGAAAAGTGCGGGCGAGCTGTATAACGCCTCGTCGCCGCGCCTCAAGCGTTTCTTTGAAGTGTATGCCCGTGGCGTCAACGCCTACCTGTTCCGCTACCGCGACAAGCTGCCGCCGGACCTGGCCCAGACCGGCTACAAGCCCGAGTACTGGAAACCGGAAGATTCGGCGCTGTTGTTCTGCCTGCTGAATTTCAGCGAGGCAACCAACCTGCAGGAAGAACTGGCGTCCCTGGTACTCGCCCAGAGAGTCGGCGCCGACAAACTCGCCTGGCTCACCCCAAGCGCACCGGATGAACCGATCCCCCTGGCCGAAGCGGAGAAGCTCAAGGGCGTGAACCTCAGCCAGATCACCGGCCTGGCCGGGCTGGACACGGTCAGCCAGCAATTGAGCACACTCAATTCCCTGGCGGTGACGACTTCAAGCAACTGGGCCATCGGCCCGCAACGCAGCCGCAGCGGTAAAAGCCTGCTGGCCAACGACCTCGCGGCCCAGCCGCAAGCGCCTTCGCCGTGGAACTACGTGCAGATCCGCGCCCCGAAATACCAGGCGGTCGGCGCCTCGATCGCCGGTCTGCCAACTCTGTTGTCGGGGTTCAACGGCAAAGTCGCGTGGAGCATGAGCGCCGTCAAGGGCGACACCCAGGACCTGTTCCTGGAGAAGGTCAAACGCCAAGGCAGCGCGCTGTACTACGAGAACAACGGCAAATGGCTACCGGCTGGGGTGCGTAACGAAACCTTCTTCATCAAGGGCCAACGTTCGATTCGCGAAGTGGTGTACGAAACCCGCCACGGCGCCCTGCTTAACAGCAGCCAGGCACTGGCCAGTGGTTTTGGCCTGGCCTTGCAAACCGCCGACTTCAAGGACGACAAAAGCCTGGACGCGTTCTTCGACCTGTCCCGTGCACAAAATGCCGGCAAAGCCTCGGACGCGACCCGCGAGATTCGCGCCATCGCCTTGAACATGGTGTTCGCCGACGCCAGCAACATTGGCTGGCAGGTCACTGGCCGCTTCCCCAACCGTCGCGAAGGCGAAGGCCTGTTGCCCTCGCCGGGCTGGGATGCGCGCTTCGACTGGGACGGTTACGCCGACGCCATGCTGCACCCGTACGACCAGGATCCGGCCCAGGGCTGGATCGGCACCGCCAACCAGCGCACCGCGCCGCGTGGCTATGGCATGCAATTGTCGAACTCGTGGGATGCGCCGGAGCGCAGCGAGCGCCTGGCGCAACTGGCCAATGCCGGCAAGCATGACAGCCGCAGCATGATTGCCATGCAATACGACCAGACCACCACGTTCGCCGCCAAGCTCAAGAACATGTTCCAGGCACCGGGCATGGCCCAGCCCCTGAAACAGGCGATCGATGCATTGCCAGCCGCTGAACAGGCCAAGGCGCGGGAAGCGCTGAATCGCCTGATGGCCTTTGACGGTCGCCTGGCCCCCACCTCCGCCGACGCGGCGATCTACGAGCTGTTCCTGCAGGAAAGCAGCAAACAGATCTTCCTCGACGAACTCGGCCCGGAAAACAGCGCAAGCTGGAAAGCCTTTGTCAGTAACGCCAGCTTGTCCTACGCCGCCCAGGCCGACCACCTGCTGGGCCGCGAAGACAGCCCGTTCTGGGATGACGTGCGCACCGCGCAAAAAGAAGACAAACCGGCGATCCTCGCCCGCAGCCTGGCCGCCGCGATCACGGCCGGCAACAGCCAGTTGGGTAGTGATCACAAGGCCTGGCAATGGGGCAAGCTGCACAGCACCACCTGGAAAAACACCAGCGGCCAAGTGATTCGCGGACCACTGGCGTCCGGTGGCGACCACACCACCTTGAACCCGGCACCGTACAGCTGGGGCCAGGATTTCAACACCACCCAGGTGCCGGCATTGCGCATGATCGTCGATTTCGGCCAGGCGGAACCGATGATGGGCCAGGGTGGCATTGGCCAGTCCGGCAACCCCGCCAGCCCCCACTACGCCAACGGCATCGACGCCGCGCTCAAGGCGCAATACCTGAGCTTCCCGATGCAGCCGCAGAACTTCGATAAGGTGTACGGGAAGGCCAGGTTGACCCTGACCCCAGGCAAGTAAACGCTTCAAAATGTGGGAGGGCCGGTGCGACGATGCGACTTGCCCCCTCCCACATTTGCCCCCCATGCATTCAGATAGAACTTCTGCGCTGCCCCCTGCCTCCTACTGATAAGCCCATTGCCCCCGGCACGCCCCATGGACCTTGTCATCGCCCGGCCCGAAGGCCTCTACTGCCCCGCCGGTGATTTCTACATCGACCCGTGGCGCCCGGTGGAACGCTCGGTCATTACCCACGCCCACGGCGACCACGCCCGAACCGGTAACCAGCACTACCTCGCCGCAGGTCCCGGCGAAGGCATCCTGCGCTCGCGCCTGGGCCAGGACATCAACCTGCAAACCCTGGCCTACGGCGAGCCACTGGTGCATCACGGCGTCACCTTGAGCTTCCACCCGGCCGGGCATGTGCTTGGGTCCGCCCAGGTACGCCTGGAATACCAGGGCGAAGTCTGGGTGGCGTCCGGCGACTATAAAGTCGAACCCGATGGCACCTGCGCGCCATTCGAGCCAGTGCGCTGCCACACCTTCATCACCGAATCCACTTTTGGCCTGCCGATCTACCGCTGGCAGCCCCAGGCGCAGATCTTTGCCGGCATCAATGATTGGTGGCAGGCCAATATCGCGGCCGGCAAGGCCAGCGTGTTGTTCTGTTATTCCTTCGGCAAGGCCCAACGCATCCTGCACGGCATCGACGCCAGCATCGGTCCGATCCTCAGCCACGGCGCAGTCGAACCGCTGAACCGGGTGTACCGCGAAGCCGGTATCTACATTCCCGAAACCCTTTACGCCGGCGACTTCAAAAAGACCGACCCGTTGCTGCGCCAAGCCCTGATCATCGCGCCGCCCTCCGCCGGCGGCAGTAGCTGGATACGCCGTTTTGGCGAATACAGCGATGCCTTCGCCAGCGGTTGGATGCGCCTGCGTGGTACACGGCGGCGGCGCGGGGTGGACCGGGGTTTTGTGCTGTCGGACCACGCCGACTGGCCCGGACTGTTGTGGGCCATTGAACAAACCGGCGCCGAACGGGTAATGGTCACCCATGGCTCCGTCGGCGTTCTGGTGCGCCACCTGCGGGAAAAAGGCCTGGACGCCCAGAGCTTCAGCACCGAATACGGAGATGACGAAGAAGAGACCACGCCATGAAAGCCTTTGCCGAGCTGTACGCCAACCTCGACGCCACCACCTCCAGCAACGCCAAGCTTGCCGCATTACAAGCCTACTTCCTGCAGGCCCCGCCCGAAGACGCCGCGTGGGCGGTGTATTTCCTGTCCGGCGGGCGTCCTCGGCAATTGGTACCCACCCGCCTGCTGCGAGACATGGCCACCGAAGCCTCAGGGATCGCCCCGTGGCTGTTTGAGGAAAGCTACCAATCGGTGGGTGACCTGGCCGAGACGATTTCGCTGTTATTGCCAGAATCGGCCTACACCTCCCATGACGGCCTGGCGGTGTGGATCGAAGAAAAGCTCCTGCCGCTGCGTGGCCTGTCGCCCCAGGACCTGGCCGAACGCTTACCCGCGTTGTGGGCGCAACTGGATCAACCGAGCCTGATGGTGTGCGTCAAGTTGATCACCGGCAGCTTTCGCGTGGGGGTGTCCAAGTTGCTGGTCACCCGCGCCCTCGCCGCCCTGGCTGATCTGGACAGCAAGCGCGTGGCCCAGCGCCTGGTGGGCTACACCGACCTGTCCAACCGGCCGACGGCCGAAGGCTACCTCAAGCTGATCGCCGCCGAATCGTCCGACGAACATGCCCAACGGGGCGGACAGCCCTATCCGTTTTTTCTCGCCCACGGACTGTCTCAGCCGGTCGAGCAATTCGACACCCTGCTCGGTTCGCCCGCCGACTGGCAGGTGGAATGGAAGTGGGACGGCATTCGCGCGCAACTGGTCAAGCGTGAGGGCCGCCTGTGGATCTGGTCCCGGGGTGAAGAACTGGTGACCGAGCGTTTTCCCGAACTGCACAGCCTGGCCAGCGGCCTGCCCGATGGCACGGTGATCGATGGTGAGATCGTGGTGTGGAAGGACGCGGTGCAACCGTTCGCGCTGCTGCAACAGCGCATTGGCCGCAAGACCTTGAGCAAAAAAGTGCTCGACGATGCTCCGGTCGCGGTCCTGGCCTACGACCTGCTGGAGCATCAGGGCGACGACTGGCGCAACCAACCCCAGGCGGCACGCCGCACCCAACTTGAACGGCTGATTACCCAGTGCAACCAACCCGTGCTGCTGGCATCGCCCTTGCTGACGGGTACCACCTGGCAGGACCTCGCCCAGCAACGCGAAGCCTCCCGCCAGCTTGGGGTGGAAGGCATGATGCTCAAGGCGCGCGAAGGCCTGTACGGAGTAGGCCGCACCAAGGACATGGGCGTGTGGTGGAAGTGGAAAGTCGACCCGTTCAGCGTCGATGCGGTGTTGATCTATGCCCAGCGCGGCCATGGTCGACGCGCCAGCCTGTACAGCGACTACACCTTTGCAGTATGGGACGGCCCGGCCGGCAGCGAACGTACCTTGGTACCGTTCGCCAAGGCGTATTCAGGATTGACCGATGAAGAAATGCGCAAGGTCGACGCCATCGTGCGCAAGACCACTGTGGAGAAGTTCGGCCCGGTCAGCAGCGTAACGCCAAGCATGGTGTTCGAGTTGGGGTTCGAAGGCATTGCCCTGTCCAAGCGGCATAAGAGCGGGATAGCGGTGCGGTTCCCGCGGATGTTGCGCTGGCGCCAGGACAAGGCGGTGGATGAGGCGGATAACCTTGCCACCCTGCAGGACTTACTGGCCTGACGCAGAACACCTGTGGGAGCTAGCGCCCACCCACAATGGGATCTGCAAATGTTCCGAAATGGTGCGCTCAGTTTTCAATGCCCATTTTCGGGCATCTCCTATACTTATAACTCCCTCTTCCCACCTTTTAAAACGATCATTCGGAACTATGGTGCAGAAATTGCTACTTGTGATCCGTCTGACACCGTTCAGTAACAGTCCTAAACGCGCCACAAGCGCTTATCTTGGTTTCCAGGGATTACATAATGAAAAAAGCATTGCTGACCCTTTCTGCACTGGCTCTGTGCATGGCCGCCGGTACCGCGCTGGCCAAGGAATACAAGGAACTGCGTTTTGGTGTCGATCCTTCCTACGCGCCGTTCGAGTCCAAAGCTGCCGACGGCAGCCTGGTGGGCTTCGATATCGACCTGGGCAACGCGATCTGCGCCGAACTGAAAGTGAAGTGCAAGTGGGTCGAAAGTGATTTCGACGGCATGATTCCGGGCCTCAAAGCCAACAAGTTCGACGGTGTGATTTCCTCGATGACTGTCACCGAGGCCCGTATGAAGGCCATCGACTTCTCCAACGAGCTGTTCTCCGGCCCGACTTCGCTGGTCTTCAAGAAAGGCGCCGGCTACTCGACACCAGAGTCGCTCAAAGGCAAATCCGTGGGCTACGAGCAAGGCACCATCCAGGAAGCCTACGCCAAGGCCGTGCTGGATAAAGCCGGTGTAACCACCAAGGCCTACGCCAATCAGGACCAGGTTTACGCCGACCTGACCTCCGGTCGCCTCGACGCGTCCGTGCAGGACATGCTGCAAGCCGAACTGGGCTTCCTGAAGTCACCAGCCGGGGCGGGCTACGAAGTCAGCGCAGCCATCGATGACCCGTTGCTGCCGTCGAAAACCGCGGTCGGTATCAAAAAAGGTAACACTGAACTGAAGGCCCTTTTGGATAAAGGTATCAAAGCGTTACACGATGATGGCACCTACGCCACCATCCAGAAGAAACACTTTGGCGATCTGAACCTGTACAGCGGCAAATAATGCCTGGGGCGCCCCTTCGTTGAAGGGGCGCTTTTTTATCGCCATAGGTCCTGATTTATGTTCGAAGATCTGTTGCAAACCCTCGGGCTGAGCGCATTCAGCTTGAAGGGTTTCGGCCCGCTGTTGCTGCAAGGCACCTGGATGACCCTGAAGCTATCGGTGCTGTCGTTGGCCGTCAGCGTGTTGCTGGGCTTGCTCGGTGCCAGTGCCAAACTCTCCAGCCTGCCCTTCCTGCGCATCCCCGCCCAGCTCTACACCACCCTGATTCGCGGTGTACCCGACCTGGTACTGATGCTGCTGATTTTCTACAGCCTGCAAACCTGGCTGACCGGTCTTACCGACTTCATGGAATGGGAATACATCGAGATCGACCCTTTCAGCGCCGGGGTGATCACCCTGGGCTTTATCTACGGTGCCTACTTCACCGAGACGTTTCGCGGTGCGATCCTCGCCGTCCCCCGCGGCCAATTGGAAGCCGCCACGGCTTATGGCCTCAAGCGCGGGCAACGTTTCCGCTATGTGACCTTCCCGCAGATGATGCGCTTTGCCCTGCCGGGTATCGGTAATAACTGGATGGTGATGCTCAAGGCCACCGCGCTGGTGTCGATCATCGGCCTGGCCGACCTGGTCAAGGCTGCCCAGGATGCCGGCAAGAGCACCTATCAACTGTTTTACTTCCTGGTGCTCGCTGCGCTGATCTACTTGCTGATCACCAGCGCATCGAACTTTGTCCTGCGTCGTCTTGAACGTCGCTACTCCGCAGGCTCACGGGAGGCTGTGCGATGATCGAACTCTTGCAGCAATACTGGCGCCCCTTCCTTTACAGCGACGGCCAGCACATTACCGGCCTGGCCATGACCATGTGGCTGCTCAGCGCCTCGCTGGTCATCGGCTTCCTGGTGTCGATCCCGCTGTCCATCGCCCGGGTATCGCGCAACCCGCTGGTGCGCTGGCCGGTGCAGTTCTATACCTACCTGTTTCGGGGCACGCCGCTGTATATCCAACTGCTGATTTGCTACACCGGCATCTACAGCATTGCCGCCGTGCGCGCGCAACCGGTCCTTGATGCGTTCTTTCGCGATGCAATGAACTGCACCGTCCTGGCCTTTGCCCTCAACACCTGCGCCTACACCACGGAGATCTTCGCCGGGGCGATCCGCAGCATGGCCCACGGCGAAGTCGAAGCGGCCAAGGCTTACGGCCTCAGCGGCTGGAAGCTGTACGCCTATGTGATCATGCCGTCGGCGTTGCGTCGCTCGCTGCCCTACTACAGCAACGAAGTGATCCTGATGTTGCACTCGACCACAGTGGCCTTTACCGCGACGATCCCGGACATCCTGAAAGTCGCGCGGGACGCCAACTCGGCCACCTTCATGACCTTTCAATCTTTCGGCATCGCTGCGCTGATCTACCTGACCGTGACCTTTGCCCTGGTCGGTCTGTTTCGTCTGGCGGAGCGCCGCTGGCTGGCGTTTCTCGGGCCGAGTCACTAAGGAGCCTTCATGCGTCATCAGATTCATGAGCTGATCGCGCCAGTGCCCGGCACGGCGCGGCAGATTCACAGCTTTCATTTCGGCCCGGAGCAGGCCGAAGGCAAGATCTACATTCAGTCGTCGCTGCATGCCGACGAGCTGCCAGGCATGCTGGTGGCCTGGCACCTCAAGGTGCGCCTGGGGCAGCTGGCGGCGGCCGGCCGCTTGCGCAGCGAAGTCGTACTGGTGCCCATCGCCAACCCGGTGGGCCTGGAACAAGTGCTGATGGATATCCCGTTGGGCCGTTATGAACTGGAAAGCGGGCAGAACTTCAATCGCCTGTTCGTCGATCTCAGCGAAGACGTGGGCAACCAGGTCGAGGCCTTGCTGGGCGATGACCCGCGGCACAACGTCGAACTGATCCGCACCGCGCTGTCCACCGCGTTGGCCGCGCAAAACGCCGAGACCCAATTGCAATCCCAGCGCCTCGCACTGCAACGCCTGGCCTGCGATGCGGACATGGTGCTGGACCTGCATTGCGACTTCGAAGCCGTGGCGCACCTGTACACCACGCCAGAAGCCTGGCCACGGGTGGAGCCGCTGGCGCGCTATATCGGCTCAGAAGCCAATTTGCTGGCCACTGACTCCGGCGGACAGTCCTTCGATGAGTGTTTCACCCTGGTGTGGTGGCAGTTGCAGCAACGCTTTGGCGAACGCTTCCCGATTCCCATGGGCAGCTTTTCGGTGACGGTCGAGTTGCGCGGCCAAGGTGACGTCAACCACGGCCTGGCCCGCCTCGATTGCCAGGCGATCATCGACTACCTGATTCACTTCGGTGCGATCGACGGCGACGTCGCCCCGCTGCCCGACCTGCCCTACCCGGCCACGCCGCTGGCGGGCGTCGAGCCTGTGGCGACGCCGGTGGGCGGCTTGCTGGTGTTCAGTGCCTTGCCGGGCGAATACCTGGAGGCCGGGCAACTGATTGCCGAAATCATCGACCCCATCACTGACCGCGTAACGCCGGTGCACTGCCAGCAGGCCGGCCTGCTTTACGCCCGTTCGCTGCGACGCATGGCCACTGCGGGGATGGTCATCGGCCATGTCGCAGGCTCAGAGGCCTACCGCAGCGGCTACCTACTTTCGCCTTGAGGATGCATGCCCCATGTACAAACTGACCGTTGAAGGCCTGCATAAAAGCTATGGCGACAATGAAGTGCTCAAAGGTGTCTCGCTCAAGGCCAAGACCGGTGACGTGATCAGCCTGATCGGCGCCAGCGGCTCGGGCAAGAGCACCTTCCTGCGCTGCATCAACTTTCTGGAAACCCCCAACGACGGCGCCATGACCCTCGATGGCAAGCAAATCCGCATGGTCAGCGACCGCCACGGCATGCGCGTGGCCGACGATGCTGAGCTGCAACGCCTGCGCACGCGGCTGGCAATGGTGTTCCAGCACTTCAACCTGTGGAGCCATATGAGCGTGCTGGAGAACATCACCATGGCCCCGCGCCGGGTGCTGGGTTGCAGCAAGAAGGACGCCGAAGACCGCGCCCGCCGCTACCTGGACAAAGTCGGCCTGCCGGCGCGCGTGGCCGATCAATACCCGGCGTTCCTCTCCGGCGGCCAGCAACAGCGGGTAGCGATCGCCCGTGCGCTGGCGATGGAGCCGGAGGTGATGCTGTTCGACGAACCCACCTCGGCCCTCGACCCCGAGTTGGTGGGCGAAGTGCTGAAGGTGATCCAGGGCCTGGCCGAGGAAGGCCGCACCATGATCATGGTCACCCACGAGATGAGCTTTGCGCGCAAGGTGTCGAGCCAGGTGCTGTTCCTGCACAAGGGCCTGGTGGAGGAGGAAGGCGCCCCGGAGGATGTGCTGGGCAATCCAAAGAGTGAGCGCCTGCAGCAGTTCTTGAGTGGCAATTTGAAGTAAACCTTTGCGATGCCTGGAGGGTCTGTGGAAATAGACCCTCCGGAATATCAGCCGCCGCATGGCAAAACCCATCGACTTCGCCAAGAAATGGTTTGCCGCCAAAGGCTGGAAGCCGTTCGACTTTCAAAAACACGTGTGGGCGGCGGTCAAGCATGGGCAGTCGGGGCTGCTGCATGCCAGCACCGGTGCCGGTAAAACCTACGCCCTGTGGTTTGCCGCGCTCAATCGCTTCGCCATCACCCGCCCGCCAACCAACGGCAAGCGCAAAGCCCCGGCTGAACCGTTGACGGTGTTGTGGATCACGCCCATGCGCGCCCTGGCCGCCGACACGGCGCGTGCCCTGGAAGCACCGCTGGAGGCGTTGCAGATTCCCTGGAGCGTTGGCCTGCGCACCGGCGACACCAGCAGCAACGAGCGCGCGCGCCAAACGCGGCGTCAGCCCACCGCCCTGGTCACCACCCCGGAAAGCCTGACCCTCATGCTGGCGCGCGCCGACAGCGAGGCGAGCCTGGCGCAGTTGCGCCTGGTGGTGGTGGACGAATGGCATGAATTGATCGGCAACAAGCGCGGCGTGCAGTTGCAACTCGCGTTGGCACGGTTGCGGTGCTGGCACCCTGAGCTGATGGTATGGGGGATTTCAGCGACCCTGGGCAACCAGGCCCACGCCTTGGAGGTCTTGGTCCCACAAGGCGGTGGCATCAACGTCCAGGGGCAAACCAGCAAGCCCTTGCAGGTCGACACCTTGCTGCCGCCCGTCGCTGAGCGCTTCCCCTGGGCCGGGCATATTGGCTTGAAGATGCTGCCGCAGGTGGTGGCCGAGGTAGATGCCTGCAGCAGTTGCCTGGTGTTTACCAATACGCGGGCGCAGTCAGAAATCTGGTATCAGGCCATTCTGGATGCGCGTCCGAATTGGGCCGGTTTGATTGCCCTGCACCACGGCTCGCTAGCACGGGAAACCCGAGACTGGGTGGAGCGTGCGCTGAAAGATGGGCAACTCAAGGCCGTGGTGTGCACGTCGAGCCTGGACCTGGGCGTGGATTTCCTGCCGGTGGAGCGCGTGTTGCAGATTGGCTCCGCCAAAGGCGTCGCGCGCCTGATGCAGCGCGCCGGACGCTCGGGGCATGCGCCAGGGCGACCATCACGGGTGACACTGGTGCCGACCCATACCCTGGAATTGGTAGAAGCGGCAGCGGCCCAGGATGCGATTGCCCAGCGACGCATCGAAGCGCGCGAATCGCCGTACAAACCATTGGATGTCCTCGTACAGCACCTGGTGAGCATGGCCCTGGGCGGTGGTTTTACGCCCGACGCGCTGCTGGCGGAAGTCCGCGGGGCCTGGGCCTATCGCGACCTCACGGACGCCGATTGGGCGTGGGCACTGGGGTTTGTTCGCCATGGCGGCCTATCGCTGACCGCCTACCCGGATTACCGCCGTGTCGAGCCGGACGAGCACGGCATCTGGCGCGTCCCGGATGCCCGGCTGGCGCGTCGGCACCGCATGAGCGTAGGTACCATCGTCAGCGACGCCAGTATCCAGCTGAAGTTCTGGAGCAAGGGCGGCGGCGGCAAGCACTTGGGCAGTGTCGAGGAAGGTTTTATCGCGCGGCTCAAGCCGGGTGATGGCTTCCTGTTTGCCGGGCGCTTGCTGGAGCTGGTGCGCGTGGAAAACATGACCGCCTATGTGCGCCGCGGCACCGCGAAAAAAGCCGCTGTGCCACGCTGGAATGGCGGGCGCATGCCGCTCTCCAATGAGCTGGCGCAGGCCGTCGTCGAGCGTTTTGATGCGGCCGCACAGGGCCACTTCCAAGGCCCGGAGATGCAGGCGGTGCGCCCCCTGCTGCAGACGCAGTTGCGCTGGTCCGGGCTGCCGACCCGTGATCATCTGCTGGCCGAAGCCCTCAAGTCGCGGGAGGGGTGGCACCTGTTTCTTTACCCGTTTGCCGGACGTCAGGTGCACCTGGGATTGGCAAGCTTGCTGGCGTGGCGGGTCAGCCAAGAGCAGGCGGTGACGTTTTCGATTGCCGTCAATGATTACGGGCTGGAGCTATTGAGCGCCACTGAAGTGGATTGGCCATTGAGGCTGAACGAAGCATTACTGAGCCCCGCGGACTTACTGACGGACGTTATCGCCAGCCTGAACGCCGGGGAACTGGCTCTGCGCCGCTTTCGCGAAATCGCGCGCATCGCCGGGCTGGTATTCGCAGGTTACCCCGGCGCGCCGAAAAGCACGCGCCAGGTCCAGGCTTCCAGTGGTTTGTTTTTTGAAGTGTTCAAGCAATATGACCCACAAAATCTGCTGCTGGCCCAGGCAGGGGAAGAAGTCCTGCGTGATGAGTTGGATATTCGCCGACTCGAAGAAACGTTGCTTCATCTGTCGGCGCTGAAACTGGACCTGCACCTGATCGAACGGCCTACGCCGCTGGCCTTTCCCCTGCTGGTGGAACGGATGCGCGAGAGCCTGAGTTCGGAAAAACTCTCGGAGCGCATTGCGCGGATGGTCAAGGACCTGGAAAAAGTCGCGGATAACGGGAAGCGCTGATGGTTTGCTCGGTGACACTTGAGGGAGAAGAACTGTGGTTGCTGGCGGACAGGGCTGTCTTTTGGCCTGCACACCGGTGCCTGTTAATTGCCGATGCGCATTTCGGCAAAGCCTCAGCCTATCGCAGCCTGGGGCAGCCGGTACCGCAGGGAACCACCACCGAGAACCTGCGGCGCCTGGATCGACTGCTATCAACACTACCGTGCGTGCAAGTAATCTTTCTTGGCGATTTCCTGCACGGCCCCGGATCCCACGCCAGTGGCACGCTGGAGGCGCTGAGGGCATGGCGCGTGCGCCATGCGGGTATGAGCCTGACGTTGATTCGTGGCAATCACGACAAACGCGCCGGCGACCCGCCAGCCGACCTGGGAATGGAGGTGGTCCCCGAGCCGTTGCTGATGGGTCCGTTCGCCCTGCAACACGAACCGCACGCCCACCCCAGCCACCACGTGTTGGCTGGGCATGTGCATCCGGTGTATCGCTTGCGCGGCAAGGGCCGCCAGAGTCTGCGCCTGCCGTGCTTCCAGCTTGGCGCACGCGTCAGCCTGCTGCCGGCATTTGGCGCGTTCACCGGTGGCTTTGCAGTGGAACGGGCGAATGACCGCCGAACATTTGTTATCGGCGATCATGAGGTCTGGCCAGTCGGTTAGATCTCAGGCAACTGGCGCGGGTGGTGGCTCGTCCGGCAGTGTCGGTTCACCGGGTTCGCTGGGCTGCGGGTAATCCGGATCGGGTTGACCGGGGATGCCGCCCGCATAAGCAGGATCGGCCATCAGGGACCAGGCCAGAACGCCAATCTGGTTGGGTTCAAGCCGGGCAAGTTCGGCGCTGATTCGCGGATTGATCTTCATAAGGTACTCCTCAAGCGTGGCTCGGTACGTTTTGCACGTACCGAGGCAGTACACCCAATAGAGTCACTTCCCTCAGACTAATTCCCTAGACGTGTAAGACCTTTCGATCAAGCGCGTGGCAAGGTGACGCCGCGCTGGCCCTGGTACTTGCCGGCGCGGT
This sequence comes from Pseudomonas gorinensis, assembly GCF_042015035.1. Classification (NCBI taxonomy): domain Bacteria; kingdom Pseudomonadati; phylum Pseudomonadota; class Gammaproteobacteria; order Pseudomonadales; family Pseudomonadaceae; genus Pseudomonas; species Pseudomonas gorinensis. The sequence goes on along the minus strand of NZ_CP167125.1, from coordinate 1,826,793 downwards.
CTTTGTAGGACACTTCACAGGCCTCGTCAGACTGCAGGAACAGCATCTGCGCCACGCCTTCGTTGGCGTAGATCTTCGCAGGCAGGGTGGTGGTGTTGGAGAACTCCAGGGTCACGTGGCCTTCCCACTCTGGCTCAAGTGGCGTCACGTTTACGATAATGCCGCAGCGAGCGTAGGTACTTTTACCCAGGCAAATGGTCAGCACGTCGCGGGGAATACGGAAGAACTCCACGGTGCGCGCCAGGGCGAAGGAGTTTGGCGGGATGATGCATACGTCGCTCTTGACGTCGACAAAGCTCTTTTCGTCGAAGTTCTTCGGATCGACGATCGCCGAATTGATATTGGTGAACACCTTGAACTCATCGGCGCAGCGCACATCGTAGCCGTAGCTGGACACACCGTACGAAATCACGCGCTCATCGCCTTCACCGCGAATCTGGCGCTCAACGAACGGTTCGATCATGCCGTGCTCTTGCGCCATGCGGCGAATCCACTTGTCCGATTTGATGCTCATGGCGGTGTCCTGAATAGCGAGGTGGAAAAATTCTGTGGGGCATCTTACCGGGGCCGGCGTTGGGGTTCAAAGGGCGCAGGTTTTTTGTTGATGAATGTGCGCCCTGCAATAAGCCGCAACCCGCGGGGCCGGCGCCCGGCGTACCGCATCAGGCGACTGTAAATACCACCGCCAGTCACGAAAATAGAGAAACCTTCGGAAATACCATTGGCACGTTCCGGAAAAAGGGTTAAGGTGGCGCCACTGTGCTGCTTGTGTCACTGAGAATCTCTACACGATATGTTGAATTTCGATCCAACCATCTCCAAGAATTTTTCCTGCTCTTTGCACTCAGTCTCGGCCAGGGCTTTTCCTGAGTCGCAGTTAACTTTGTCCAAGGAGATACACCATGTCTAATCGCCAAACTGGTACCGTTAAGTGGTTCAACGATGAAAAAGGCTTCGGCTTCATCACTCCACAATCCGGTGACGACCTGTTCGTTCACTTCAAAGCTATCCAATCCGACGGCTTCAAAAGCCTGAAAGAAGGCCAACAGGTTTCTTTCATCGCTACCCGCGGTCAGAAAGGCATGCAAGCTGAAGAAGTTCAAGTTATCTAACTTGTACTGACTTAGTCGAAAGAACCCCGCCCTTAAAAGCGGGGTTTTTTTATGCCTGGGATTTGGTACTGGTGCCAACCTGATGCCTGGCACAAAAAAATGTAGGAGGGGGCTTGCCCCGATTGCAGTGTGCCAGTCAATCCAGAGTTGACCGAACCATCGCCATCGGGGGCAAGCCCCCTCCCACATTCAAGCATTCAAGCTGCGTCGTTACTGAAACAACGACTCACTCGACAAGCCATTCTTCTCCAGGATCTCACGCAGGCGCTTGAGCCCTTCCACCTGGATCTGCCGCACCCGCTCACGGGTCAGGCCGATCTCCAGGCCTACGTCCTCCAGGGTACTGCTCTCATGACCACGCAGGCCGAAGCGACGTATCACCACTTCACGCTGCTTGTCCGTGAGCTCAGAGAGCCACTGGTCAATGCTTTGGGAAAGATCATCGTCCTGCAACAGTTCGCAAGGATCTGTCGGACGATCATCCGTCAGGGTATCCAGCAGGGTTTTATCCGAATCCGGACCCAGCGAGACATCGACCGAAGACACGCGCTCGTTAAGTCCGAGCATACGCTTGACCTCCCCTACCGGCTTCTCCAGCAGGTTGGCGATTTCTTCGGGTGAAGGTTCATGATCGAGTTTTTGTGTGAGCTCACGCGCCGCCCGAAGGTAGACGTTGAGCTCCTTGACCACGTGGATCGGCAACCGGATCGTTCGGGTCTGATTCATGATCGCCCGTTCGATGGTCTGACGAATCCACCAGGTGGCGTAGGTCGAAAAGCGGAAGCCCCGCTCAGGGTCGAACTTCTCCACGGCCCGGATCAAGCCCAGGTTGCCCTCCTCGATCAGGTCCAACAGGGACAGTCCACGATTGACGTAGCGTCGGGCGATTTTCACCACCAGACGCAGGTTGCTTTCAATCATGCGCTTGCGCCCAGCCGGATCACCCTTTTGCGACAAGCGCGCAAAATGGACTTCTTCTTCGGGAGTCAGCAAAGGGGAAAAGCCGATTTCATTGAGATACAGCTGGGTGGCGTCTAGCGCCCGCGTGTAGTCAATGTACTTGTGTTGCTTTAACGCAGCGGAGTTCTTGGATTTGGTGCGAACTGAAGGTACAGCAGGTCCCTCATTCGACATCGATTCCGTAGCGATGCCGGTCTCCATAAGGAGAACCTCATCGTCGATGTCAAACTCCGGCGCTTCTTTACTGAGAGCCATTGTTATAGTCCTTTGGTGAGTTCGACCTCAAGCTCAAGCGGCGCCTTTATCCTTGGCAACGCTGGAGCCTGTTCCTTCTACGTGAGGGAACAGGCTGTGCAACATATCAACGACGGGGTAGGAATTGCAGCGGATCTACAGGCTTCCCTTGACGGCGAATCTCAAAGTGCAGTTTCACCCGGTCCGTACCAGTTGATCCCATTTCGGCAATTGTCTGTCCGACTTTGACCTGCTGCCCCTCCCGAACCAACAGCCTGCGGTTGTGACCGTAGGCACTGACGTAGGTATCGCTGTGCTTGATGATGACCAGCTCGCCGTAGCCCCGTAAACCACTCCCGGCGTACACCACTGTCCCATCAGACGCAGCTAAAACAGGCTGTCCCAAATCCCCGGCGATATCAATGCCTTTATTCAAACTACCGTTTGAAGAGAATTTTCCAATTAACACTCCGTTTGAGGGCCATCCCCAACCGGTCGGCGCAGGCCCCGCAGGCGGCAACGGCGCGGGCGCCGGCTTGCTCGCAACCGTAGGCGTGGCGCTGCCTGCAGGCCGAGTGATGATCGTGGTTTTGCTCGAAGACGACGGCGAGGATCCGGAGCTTGTCACAACTGTCGTAGGCGTTGAACCGGTGCGTCCATCGAAACGAATGGTCTGACCCGGATGTATCGTGTAGGGCACAGGGATGTTGTTGCGGGCGGCAAGCGCCTTGTAATCCCAGCCGTAGCGAAAGGCGATCGAGAACATCGTGTCCCCCTTTCGTACTACATACTGACCAGTGGTAACCGTCGGTTTTTGCGGCACCGCGTTATTACGGTCTACCACGCGCGCGCCACCGGATGGCGCGCTCGAGCAGGCTGCCAATAAGGAACTAAAGACAAGGCCAAGCACCAGTCGCTGAAAGCTTGTTTTACTCATACGCTGCGCAAGACCTGTGAGACTCACCCGCCGCTCCCTTTATGGTGGCTGAACATGAACGCCTGTATCAGGCTGGAAATATGACGCAAGTATAACTGGGCATTGGCTTTTTACCGGCACACGACCGAAACGAAAAACGCATCATGTTTAAGGCCGCTGCCGATGATGTTGACTCAATAGACCCCGCCGTAAGACACATCCCCGCCAACAGAATTCACTGCTCGCGCACAAATGATCAGGCCAGCGGGCCATTGAGCAGCGGCACAAACCGTACCGCCCCGAGCACATGCCGGGAGAAGCCTTCGTCCTCACGGATAATGAGCATCAATTGTTGCACTTCGCCGGAACCCACCGGGATCACCAAGCGGCCGCCAGGAGCCAGCTGGTCGAGCAACGCCTGCGGCACATCCGTGGCCACCGCCGTGACGATAATGCCGTTGTAAGGCGCCAGCGCCGGCCAACCTTCCCAGCCATCGCCCCAGCGGAACACCACATTGCGCAGGTTGAGTTCCACCAGGCGCTCCTTGGCGCGATCCTGCAACACCTTGATCCGCTCCACCGAGAAGACGCGCTCCACCAACTGTGACAGCACGGCCGTCTGGTAGCCGGAGCCGGTGCCGATCTCCAGCACCTTGTCCAGCGGGCCCGCCGCCAGCAACAGTTCGCTCATGCGCGCGACCATGTACGGCTGGGAGATCGTCTGGTTATGGCCGATCGGCAGCGCCGTGTCTTCATAAGCACGATGGGCCAGGGCTTCGTCGACAAACAGGTGCCGAGGCGTGCGCCGGATCACTTCGAGTACCTGGGCGTTGGACAAGCCCTCTTCGTACAGACGCTGGATCAAACGCTCACGAGTACGCTGGGAAGTCATCCCGATGCCACGACGCAGCAGGTCGTCTTGTTCACGAGCCATCAGCGCAGGCCCTCCAGCCAGCCATCGAGACTACTGAAGGCATCACTGAAGGTGCGATCGAGTTGCAACGGGGTAATCGAGACATAGCCTTGCATCACCGCATGAAAGTCCGTGCCGGGGCCGCCATCTTCGGCGTCGCCTGCGGCGGCGATCCAGTAACCCTCCTTGCCACGCGGGTCGACCACTTTCAACGGCGCCGCCGCGCGGGCGCGGTGACCCAGGCGCGTCAGCTGGATGCCGCGAATATGCTCGAGGGGCAGGTTGGGAATATTGACGTTGAGCACCGTACGCGGTGGCAAGTCCAGGGAGCCGTGGGCTTCCACCAGTTTGCGCGCGAAATAGGCCGCGGTCGGCAAATTGCTCAGTTGGCGCGAGGCCAACGAGAACGCGAACGAGGTACGCCCGAGGAAGCGGCCTTCAAGGGCCGCCGCCACGGTACCGGAATACAGCACGTCGTCGCCCAGGTTCGCACCGAGGTTGATGCCCGACACAACCAGGTCAGGCTCTTGTTCCAACAGGCTGTTGATGGCCAGGTGCACGCAGTCGGTGGGGGTACCGTTCACGCTGATAAAGCCATTGGCCAGGATCTGCGGGTGCAGCGGACGATCGAGCGTCAGCGAACTGCTGGCGCCACTCTTGTCCTGGTCCGGGGCGACCACCACGCACTCGGCATAATCCACCAGCGCAGCATGAAGCGCGGCAAGACCGGGTGCGGTGGCACCGTCATCGTTTGATATCAGAATACGCATGGGCTGTCCGTCTGCCCCACCGGCACCAGATCAACAAGCTCGCGCACCAAGACAGTGGCGAAGCATCCGGCCGGCAGGACGAATTCCAATTGCAGAATGTCAGGCCCGGGATAATGCCACGTCAACCCGCCAATGGGCAGTCGCAGAATGCGACGTTCCTGGCTCATGCCGGCATTCACCAGCCAATCGCGCAGCTCGGGTTCACTGGCGGCGACGGCCTGTTCCAGTTCATGGGTTGCGCCGGTCGTCGGTGAGTCGCCCTCGCCCCACTGTGGCCCTGTCGGGTGCAGGTCGAGGATCGCCAGGCGCGGGTCGCTGCATTCAGCCTCCCCCGCCGGGAAAAAACTGCGGCTGTCGGTAAAGGCCAGCAAATCACCCACCTGGGCGCGTTGCCAGGAGCCATCCGCGACACGGGCAGCCAACACTTTGTTGAACAGGAAACTGCGCGCAGTGGACAGCAGGCGCGAACGCACATTGCGCTGCTCCGGCAAGGCCTTGCGGACCGCCCACTCACGCGCGTCCACCACATTGCCCCCATTGTGGCCAAACCGTTGCGCACCGAAATAGTTGGGAATGCCGTGCTGGGCGATCAGTTGCAAGCGTGCGTCGATAGCCGCGTGATCACCTGCCAACTGCGTCAGGCGCAGGGTAAAGCCGTTGGCCGAATGCGCACCGCGTTGCAGCTTGCGTTTATGGCGAGCGGTTTTCAGGATCTTGAGGGTGTCGTTTTCCGCCGCGCTCATATCCGGATCAGCCTTGCCCGGCAACTGCACGCTGAACCATTGGCGGGTGAGCGCCTGGCGATCCTTGAGCCCGGCGTAGCTGACGGTACGCAACGGGACGCCAGCGGCCTTGGCGATACGCCGTGCAGCTTCTTCAGTATTGAGGCCGCGTTTCTCCACCCACAACCACAGGTGTTCGCCCTCGCCGGTCAATGGGATATCCAGCACTTCGTCGACCTGGAAATCTTCGGCCGTCGCCTTCAGTACCGCGCTGCCCAAGGCCTCGCCGTAGGCCCGTGGGCCCAGCAGTTGCAGGTCATTCATGCGCGCAGCAACAAGGCGACGGAGTGCACCGCAATGCCCTCTTCACGACCGGTAAACCCGAGCTTCTCGGTGGTGGTGGCTTTCACGTTCACTTGATCCAGTTCAATGTGCAGATCCGCAGCAATCAGTGCGCGCATCGCTTCAATATGGGGGGCCATTTTTGGCGCCTGGGCGACGATGGTGTTATCGACGTTGCCGACCTTCCAGCCCTTGGCATGGATCAGTCCGACCACATGGCGCAACAAGACACGGCTGTCCGCGCCCTTGAACGTCGGGTCGGTGTCCGGAAAATGCTTGCCGATATCACCCAGTGCAGCCGCGCCGAGCAAAGCATCGCTCAAGGCATGCAGCACGACATCGCCGTCGGAATGAGCCAGCAACCCATGGTGGTGTGCGATGCGCACGCCGCCCAGGGTGATGAAATCGCCTTCAGCGAAACGGTGCACATCATAGCCGTGGCCAATACGCATAAAAAAACGCCCCGATTTAATTCAGGGCGTGATTCTACCTACTTTTGCCTCACATTAACCGAGCAAAGCACGACCATGATGTCGCAAATGATCTTCGATGAAGCTGGCGATAAAGAAGTAGCTGTGGTCATAGCCGGGCTGCAGGCGTAGTTCGAGCGGGTGGCTGGCCGCTTTCGCCGCCTGCCGCAAGGCCTCAGGCTTGAGCTGCACCTCGAGGAAGTCGTCGCGGTCGCCCTGGTCAACCAGCAGAGGCAGCTTTTCCGAGGCTTCGCTGATCAGTGCGCAGGCATCCCATTCGCGCCACTTGGAGCGCTCTTCGCCCAGGTAGCGGGAAAAGGCTTTCTGACCCCACGGGCAATCCATTGGGTTGTTGATCGGCGAAAACGCCGACACCGAGAGGTACCGCCCAGGGTTGCGCAAGGCGCACACCAGCGCACCGTGGCCACCCATGGAGTGACCGCTGATCCCGCGCTTGCCCGAAGCCGGGAAATGCGCTTCAACCAATGCGGGCAATTCCTGCACCACGTAGTCATGCATCCGATAGTGCTTGGCCCAGGGTTCCTGGGTGGCATTCAGATAGAAGCCGGCGCCCAGGCCGAAATCCCAGGCGTTGTCCGGATCACCCGGCACCCCAGGGCCACGAGGGCTGGTGTCGGGCGCAACGATGATCAGCCCCAGCTCGGCCGCCATGCGCTGGGCGCCGGCTTTCTGCATGAAGTTCTCATCGGTGCAGGTCAATCCGGACAGCCAATACAGCACCGGCAGCTTGCCGCCCTGCTCCGCCTGTGGCGGCAGGTAGACGGCGAAGGTCATGTCGCAACCGAGCACGTCGGAGTGATGCTTATAGCGTTTATGCCAGCCACCGAAGCTTTTCTGGCACGACAGGTTTTCCAGACTCATGGCCGACCTCAGAAGTGGATGACGGTACGAATACTCTTGCCTTCATGCATCAGGTCAAACGCTTTGTTGATGTCTTCCAGGCCCATGGTATGGGTGATGAACGTGTCCAGCGGGATCTCGCCGGTCTGCGCCATTTCCACGTAGCTTGGCAATTCCGTCCGGCCGCGCACGCCACCGAAGGCCGAACCGCGCCAGACGCGCCCGGTCACCAGTTGGAATGGACGCGTGGAAATTTCCTGGCCGGCGCCGGCCACGCCGATGATCACCGACTCGCCCCAGCCTTTGTGGCAGCACTCAAGGGCGGCACGCATCAGCTGTACGTTGCCGATGCACTCAAAGGAAAAGTCCACGCCACCGTCCGTCAAATCGACAATCACGTCCTGGATCGGGCGGTCGTAGTCTTTCGGGTTGATGCAGTCGGTGGCGCCCAATTGCTTGGCGATTTCGAATTTGGCGGGGTTGATGTCGATGGCAATGATGCGACCGGCCTTGGCCTTTACCGCACCAATCACCGCTGACAGGCCAATACCGCCCAGGCCGAAAATGGCCACGGTGTCGCCCGGCTTGACCTTGGCGGTGTTGATCACCGCGCCAATGCCGGTGGTGACGCCGCAACCGAGCAGGCAAACTTTTTCCAGTGGTGCTTCTTTAGGAATCTTGGCCACGGAAATTTCCGGCAGCACGGTGTACTCCGAGAAGGTCGAGGTGCCCATGTAGTGGAAAATCGGCTGACCCTTGTAGGAAAAACGCGTGGTGCCATCGGGCATCAGGCCCTTGCCCTGGGTCGAACGGATGGCCTGGCACAGGTTGGTCTTGCCCGAGAGGCAGAATTTGCATTTGCCGCATTCCGGGGTGTACAGCGGGATCACGTGATCGCCGACCGCGACCGAGGTCACGCCCTCGCCGATGGCTTCAACCACCGCGCCACCTTCGTGCCCCAGGATCGACGGGAAAATGCCTTCAGGGTCAGCCCCCGACAGGGTGTAGGCATCGGTATGGCAAACGCCGGACGCGACCACGCGCAACAGCACTTCGCCGGCCTTGGGCATGGCGACATCCACTTCAACGATCTCAAGGGGTTTCTTGGCTTCGAAGGCCACGGCGGCACGGGACTTGATCATCCGGGTTTCTCCTGGGAGTTAAAAACTTAGACGGTGAGTGTAAAACATGCTCCGCTGATTAATAATCCAAGCGAAAGCAAAACTTTATTGCTGTACAGGGACAATCACCATGCTGGAGAACCGCTGGGAAGGCATCGATGAGTTCGTCGCCGTCGCTGAATGCAGCCAATTCACTGCGGCAGCCGAGCGACTGGGGGTGTCCTCGTCCCATATCAGCCGGCAAGTGGCGCGCCTGGAAGAACGCCTGCAAACGCGGTTGCTGTACCGCAGCACGCGCAAGGTCACCCTGACCGAAGCCGGCCAGACCTTCCTGCAACATTGCCAGCGCTTGCAGGACGGTCGCGAAGAAGCCCTGCGCGCGGTCGGCGACCTGGGTAGCGAACCCAAGGGCATGCTGCGCATGACGTGCGCCGTGGCCTATGGCGAACGCTTTATCGTGCCGCAGGTGACACGGTTCATGGCGCTCTATCCGCAACTGCGGGTGGATATCGAATTGAGCAATCGGCAACTGGACCTGGTGCACGAAGGCCTTGACCTGGCGATCCGCCTGGGACGCCTGCAAGACTCACGCATGGTCGCCAGCCGGCTGGCCCCGAGGCGTATGTACCTGTGCGCGTCGCCGTCTTACCTGGCGCGGTATGGTCGGCCACATAGCCTGTCGGAATTGAGTCGGCATAACTGCCTGATTGGCAGCTCGGATATCTGGCAACTGGCCCAGGATGGGCGGGAATTTTCCCAACGCGTGCAGGGCAACTGGCGCTGCAACAGTGGCCAGGCAGTGCTGGATGCGGCGCTGCAAGGGGCGGGGCTGTGCCAACTGCCGGATTATTACGTGCTGGAGCATCTGCACAGCGGCGCGCTGGTGTCGTTGCTGGAGGCGCATCAACCGCCGAATACGGCGGTGTGGGCGCTGTATCCACAGCAGCGGCATTTGTCGCCGAAGGTCAGGAAGCTGGTGGATTTCTTGAAGGAGGGGCTGGCCGAGCGGCCGGAGTACAGCGTAGAGGCTTAGCAAAACCCTGTAGGAGCGAGCTTGCTCGCGAAAATCCTGAGAGCGCCGCGTTAATCCAGGAATCCTGCGTTATCGTTGACGTTTTTCGCGAGCAAGCTCGCTCCTACAGTGAACGATTCACCCACCGCAACCGCAGCCACTCCAGGTCTTCCGGCCGGGTCACCTTGATATTGTCCGAGCGCCCTTCGATCAGGCGCGGCGCCTGGCCGGACCATTCCATGGCCGAGGCTTCGTCGGTGATCAGCGCATCGGCGACCAGGCTGTCAGCCAACGCACGGTGCAAGGCCCCCAGGCGGAACATCTGTGGCGTATAGGCTTGCCAGATCAGGCTGCGGTCGACGGTTTCCACCACACGGCCATGCTTATCCACGCGCTTGAGGGTGTCGCGGGCTGGCACGGCGAGTAAGCCACCCACCGGATCGTCCGCGAGCTCGCCCAGCAGTTTGTCGAGATCATCACGGCTCAGGTTGGGCCGCGCGGCATCGTGCACCAGTACCCAATCGTCATCGCTGGCACCCAGGGCATTGAGGTGCAGCAGTGCATTGAGTACCGAACCCGAGCGCTCAGAGCCACCGTCCGCGCGATGAATACGCGGGTCGGCGGCACACGCCAGGTTGGGCCAATAAGGGTCATCAACAGCAAGACTGACCACCAGGCCCTTGAGCGATGGGTGGTCGAGGAAACAGCCAAGGCTGTGTTCGAGAATAGTGCGCCCGCCCAATTGCAGATATTGCTTGGGACGGTCCGCGGCCATACGGGCACCGACGCCCGCGGCAGGAATCACGGCCCAGAAGGCCGGCAAGCGGTTGTTCATTGGGCCAACTGGTAGAGGGTTTCGCCCTCCTTGACCATGCCCAATTCATGACGAGCCCGCTCTTCAACGGTCTCCGTGCCTTTTTTCAGCTCAAGCACTTCGGCATCGAGCACGCGATTACGCTCCAGCAGGCGTTCATTTTCGGCGTGCTGGTCGGCAATTTGCTGGGTCAGGTCTTTTACCTGCGCAAAGCTGCCATTACCCACCCATAGGCGGTACTGCAGGCCAGCCAGCAACAAGAGCAAGACGAGGAACAACCAATTGGGACTGCGCATCGAATATCGGGTATCCAGTGAAAAAAGACCGCCATGCAAAACTTTTACAGCAACTGATAGCACGAAGCCTGGAAGAACCAGGCTTGTGCTTGATAGCCACCAGATTAGCGTTGAAATTCACACTGTCGTGATCTTTCCGACGCAACCCGACGACTTTTTACCATTTACTGATCAGCCGCGAAACTCACCGCGACCGTTGTACTTGGCTTTACCTGCCAGTTGCTCTTCGATACGCAGCAATTGGTTGTACTTGGACACGCGGTCGGAACGGCACAGGGAACCGGTCTTGATCTGGCCCGCCGAGGTGCCCACGGCCAGGTCGGCAATGGTCGAGTCTTCGGTTTCGCCGGAGCGGTGGGAGATCACGGCAGTGTAGCCCGCAGCCTTGGCCATCTGGATGGCTTCCAGGGTTTCGGTCAGGGTGCCGATCTGGTTGAACTTGATCAGGATCGAGTTGGCGATCTTCTTGTCGATGCCTTCTTTCAGGATCTTGGTGTTGGTCACGAACAGGTCGTCGCCCACCAGCTGGATTTTCTCGCCGATCTTGTCGGTGAGGATTTTCCAGCCATCCCAGTCGGACTCGTCCAGGCCGTCTTCGATCGAGATGATCGGGTAGCGCTGGGTCAGGCCCTTCAGGTATTCAGCGAAACCTTCGGAGTTGAACACCTGGCCTTCGCCGGACAGGTTGTACTTGCCGTCTTCATAGAACTCGCTGGCCGCGCAGTCCAGGGCCAGGGTCACGTCGGTGCCCAGCTTGTAGCCTGCGTTGGCCACGGCTTCGGAGATCACTTTGAGTGCATCTTCGTTGGACGCCAGGTTCGGTGCGAAACCACCTTCGTCACCCACCGCCGTGCTGAGGCCACGGGCCTTCAGTACAGCCTTGAGGTGATGGAAAATCTCGGTGCCCATGCGCAGGCCTTCGGAGAAGGTCTTGGCGCCAACCGGCTGCACCATGAATTCCTGGATATCAACGTTGTTATCCGCGTGCTCGCCGCCGTTGATGATGTTCATCATCGGCACCGGCATGGAGTACACGCCTGGAGTACCGTTGAGGTTGGCGATGTGGGCGTACAACGGCAGATCCTGGTCCTGGGCGGCGGCCTTGGCAGCGGCCAGGGACACGGCGAGGATGGCGTTGGCGCCCAGGCTGCCTTTGTTTTCAGTGCCGTCGAGCTTGATCATCGCGTGGTCCAGGGCTTTCTGGTCCAGCGGGTCCTTGCCCAGCAACAGGTCACGGATCGGGCCGTTGATGTTGGCTACCGCTTTCAGTACACCTTTGCCCAGGTAACGGCTCTTGTCGCCATCACGCAGTTCCAGCGCTTCGCGCGAACCGGTGGAAGCACCGGACGGCGCGCAGGCGCTGCCGATGATGCCGTTATCGAGAAGCACGTCGGCTTCGACGGTGGGGTTGCCACGGGAGTCGAGAACTTCACGACCTTTGATGTCGACGATTTTTGCCATTGTTGTAAACACTCCAAAGTTGACGAAAACGCTCTATACCGCTCGATTTAACTTGTCGCGCACATTGCAATACTTGGAACAAACTTGCCAGTAATAGTGCCCTATCGGGCCTCATCGCGAGCAAGCTCGACTCCTACACGGAGAAATGGCGCTTACGCGGTCTCTACCGTCGGAAAACTCTTGACCAGTTCGTCCAACTGCTTGAGTTGGGCCAGGAATGGCTCCAGCTTGTCCAGGCGCAGGGCGCAGGGGCCGTCGCACTTGGCGTTGTCCGGGTCCGGGTGGGCTTCCAGGAACAGCCCGGCCAGGGACTGGCTGATGCCCGCCTTGGCCAGGTCCAATACCTGGGCACGACGCCCACCCGCGGAATCGGCGCGGCCACCTGGCATTTGCAGCGCGTGGGTCACGTCGAAGAACACCGGGTATTCGAACTGTTTCATGATGCCGAAACCGAGCATGTCCACCACGAGGTTGTTGTAGCCGAAGCTCGAACCGCGCTCACAGAGGATCAACTGGTCGTTACCCGCTTCCACGCACTTGTTCAGGATGTGTTTCATCTCCTGAGGCGCGAGGAACTGGGCTTTCTTGATATTGATCACCGCGCCGGTCCTGGCCATGGCGACCACGAGGTCGGTCTGGCGCGACAGGAAGGCCGGCAACTGGATGATGTCACACACCTCGGCGACCACGGCAGCCTGTTCAGGCTCGTGGACGTCGGTGATGATCGGCACGCCGAAGGCTTGCTTGATGTCCTGGAAGATCCGCATGCCTTCCTCAAGGCCCGGGCCCCGGTAGGAGGTCACGGACGAGCGGTTGGCCTTGTCGAAGCTGGCCTTGAACACGTAAGGGATACCCAGTTTCTGGGTCACCTTTACGTACTCTTCACAGACCTGCATCGCCATGTCGCGGCTTTCCAGCACGTTCATGCCGCCGAACAGCACCATGGGCTTGTCGTTGGCAATCTCGATATCGCCAACGCGAATGATCTTCTGGGCCATCAGGTTTACGCCTTCTTCTGATGTTGCGTCAGTGCTGCTTTGACGAAACCGCTGAACAATGGGTGACCGTCGCGCGGTGTCGAGGTGAACTCAGGGTGGAACTGGCAGGCCACGAACCACGGATGATCCGGCGCCTCGACCACTTCAACCAGCTTGCCATCACCCGAGCGACCGGAGATTTTCAGGCCGGCGGCTTTGATCTGCGGCAGCAGGTTGTTGTTCACTTCGTAGCGATGACGGTGACGCTCGACGATCACATCCTTGCCGTAGCAGTCGTGAACCAACGAACCCGCTTCCAGCAGGCAGTCCTGTGCGCCAAGGCGCATGGTGCCGCCCAGGTCGGAGGTTTCGGTACGGGTTTCAACGGCGCCGGTGGCGTCTTCCCACTCGGTGATCAGACCCACGACCGGGTGGCCGCTGGAGTGATCGAACTCAGTGGAGTTGGCGTCCTTCCAGCCCAGCACGTTACGGGCGAACTCGATAACGGCCACCTGCATGCCCAGGCAGATCCCCAGGTACGGCACCTTGTTCTCACGGGCGTACTGCACGGCAGTGATCTTGCCTTCCACGCCACGCAGGCCGAAACCACCGGGAACGAGGATCGCATCAACGCCTTCGAGCAGCGCGGTGCCTTGGTTCTCGATGTCTTCGGAATCGATATAGCGCAGGTTGACCTTGGTACGGTTGCTGATGCCGGCGTGGCTCATCGCTTCGATCAGCGACTTGTAAGCGTCCAGCAGCTCCATGTACTTGCCGACCATGGCGATGGTGACTTCGTGCTCAGGGTTGAGCTTGGCGTCAACCACGGCTTCCCACTCGGACAGGTCAGCACCGCTGCATTGCAGGCCGAAACGTTCGACCACAAAATCGTCCAGGCCCTGGGAATGCAGGATGCCTGGGATCTTGTAGATGGTGTCGGCGTCTTCCAGGGCAATCACCGCACGTTCTTCAACGTTGGTGAACTGCGCGATCTTGCGACGCGAGGAGATATCGATCGGGTGATCGGAGCGGCACACCAGCACGTCCGGCTGCAAGCCGATGGAACGCAGTTCCTTGACCGAGTGCTGGGTTGGCTTGGTTTTGGTCTCGCCCGCGGTGGCGATGTACGGCACCAGGGTCAGGTGCATCAGCATCGCGCGCTTGGCGCCGACTTCGAAACGCAACTGGCGGATGGCTTCGAGGAACGGTTGGGATTCGATGTCACCCACGGTGCCACCGATCTCGACCATCGCCACGTCGGCATCGCCCGCACCCTTGATGATACGGCGCTTGATTTCGTCGGTGATGTGCGGGATCACCTGGATGGTTGCACCCAGGTAGTCACCACGACGCTCCTTGCGCAGCACGTGTTCGTAGACACGGCCGGTGGTGAAGTTGTTGTTCTGGGTCATGGTCGTGCGGATGAACCGCTCGTAGTGGCCCAGGTCCAGGTCGGTCTCGGCGCCGTCGTGGGTGACGAACACTTCACCGTGCTGGAACGGGCTCATGGTGCCCGGGTCAACGTTGATGTACGGGTCCAGCTTGAGCATGGTGACCTTAAGTCCCCGCGCCTCCAGGATGGCCGCCAATGAAGCGGAGGCAATGCCTTTCCCCAATGAAGAAACAACACCGCCCGTGACGAATATGTAGCGCGTCATGAAAAACCCTAGAAGTCTGCGTTAAAGCGGTCCGAGCCGCCGGGGAAAGCGAAGGAAGGCCGAAGCCCCCGATCACCTGCATTAATCACAGTGCACCTTTCAAAAAAACCGCCGCGTGGTGACAGACCAGCAATGAAACACCGGTACGTTGATCGCTACACATTTTTTGGAATCGCCCAGCAAAGACTGCTTGGTAATCGGCAACTGCTGCGATTCAGGCGAATCCACAGAAGTTGTATCAAGAAGGGAGCGTAGTCTACCGGAAAGGCTCTATCAGCTCAAACCTTGATCGCAGGTCTGTGGCATCCAGTGCAATTGCCAGCTATCACTCGCTACTGGCCAGAGCCCCGCGAGGCTGGGCACACCCAGCAATTGCTCGCCCTGGTACAGCAGCGGCAATCTGCCACGGACAAAGCCTGGCAGCCCGCTTTCGTTAAGCAGACGCTTCAAGTCACGCCGGCCACGCCCCGGCACCTCAAGCATTTCACCGCCGCGGCGATAACGGACCTCCAGAGGACCGTCGGGCGCCTTGCCGATAAATTCCAGCCGCCCATTGCCGGGTAACACCAGCGGGTTTTGCGGCAGCGACCAGCTCACCGATGCGTCGGAAAAATCCGACCAAGTGGAGGGCAGCCACCAAATGCGCTCGCCGCAACGATGTAATTCACCGTCGGCCAGGCGCCAAAGGGGCTGAGCGTCGGCCTTGGCATCTCGCAGAGAGAACCAACTTGCCCAGTGGTCGCTGTCTGGCAAGCGCGTCAGCGGTGTCAGCCAGTGGCGCAGGGCATTGCGCTGGCGGGCATCGGAAAGTTCGCGCAGTGGGCCGAGGTCCAATGACGGCAAAACCAGCCAAGGAAACGCTGAAGGCTGATCGGCGGCGTGCAGGTCCATGCAGGCCAACTCGCCCAGCAACGCCTGGGCTTCACTGAGGTGTTCGGCCGTGCGGGCCAGATTGGAGACGGCTTGAGGCCAACGTTCGGTCAGCGTTGGGATCACGCGGTGACGCAGGTAATTACGGGAGAAGCGTGGGTCGGCGTTGGAAGGATCGTCAATCCACTTGAGCTGATGATCACTGGCATAGGCTTCCAACTCGGCGCGCGAGACATCCAGCAATGGCCGCGCCAGATAACCACCTGCCAACGGGCGATGCGCAGGCATTGCGGCAAGCCCTCGCACCCCCGCGCCGCGCAGTAGGCGAAACAGCAGCGTTTCGGCTTGATCATCGCGATGTTGGCCGGTGAGTACCACCTCCCCCACCCCAGTCACCTCGGTAAACGCCTGGTAACGCGCCTCACGGGCGGCACGCTCAAGGCTGGCGCCGGACTGCACCTGCACGCGCATGACCCGCAAGGGTACGCCCAGGCTGTCGCACACCGACTGGCAATGAATTGGCCAGGCGTCGGCGACAGCCTGCAGGCCATGGTGGACATGGATAGCGTTGAGGGGCGGCAATGTTTCGGATTTTGCCAGGGTGGCCAAAAGGTGCAGCAGGACAGTGGAATCAAGGCCACCGGAGAATGCGATATGCCAGGCCGGAGCGTTGCGCCAGGGCGCCAGGGTTTGCAAGAGTCTGGCGGGCAGAGCCGGTTTCATAACAGGTTACCGCCTCTGATCTGGAATACGTTCGCCAAGCATACACAAAGCAAATGTGGGAGAGGGCTTGCCCCCCGATAGCGGTGAGTCAGTCACTGGCTACATTGACTGACACTCTGCAATCGGGGGCAAGCCCCCTCCCACATGTTGGTATTGCGGCGGTCTTAGAGACCGTAGCTCATCAACCGCTCGTAACGACGGGCCAGCAGCGCTTCGTTATCCAGCTTCTTGAGCATCGCCAGTTGCGAGCCCAGCTCGGCGCGGATGGTCGCGGCAGCGGCAACTGGGTCACGGTGAGCACCGCCCAATGGCTCGGCGATCACTTTGTCGACAATCCCCAGGCCCTTGAGGCGATCAGCGGTAATGCCCATCGCTTCAGCGGCGTCCGGCGCTTTCTCGGCGGTTTTCCACAGGATCGACGCGCAACCTTCTGGCGAGATCACCGCGTAGGTCGAATATTGCAGCATGTTCAGCTGATCGCAGACACCAATGGCCAGCGCACCGCCGGAACCGCCTTCACCAATCACAGTGGCAATGATCGGGGTTTTCAGGCGGGCCATGACCCGCAGGTTCCAGGCGATCGCTTCACTCTGGTTGCGCTCTTCAGCGTCAATACCCGGGTAGGCACCCGGGGTGTCGATGAAGGTCAGGATCGGCATCTTGAAGCGTTCAGCCATTTCCATCAGGCGGCAGGCCTTGCGGTAGCCCTCCGGACGCGGCATACCGAAGTTGCGACGCACTTTCTCGCGCACTTCACGGCCTTTCTGGTGACCGATCACCATCACCGGCTGGCCGTCCAGGCGGGCGATACCGCCCACGATGGCCGCGTCGTCGGAGAAGTGGCGGTCGCCATGCAGCTCGTCGAATTCGGTAAAGATGTGCTGAATGTAGTCCAGGGTGTAGGGACGGCGCGGGTGGCGGGCCAGGCGCGCGATCTGCCAGCTGGTCAGCTTGCCGAAGATGTCTTCGGTGAGCGTGCTGCTCTTGTCTTGCAGGCGAGCGATCTCATCGCCGATATTCAGCGAATTGTCATTGCCGACCAGGCGCAGTTCTTCGATCTTGGCTTGCAGGTCAGCGATCGGCTGTTCGAAATCAAGAAAATTCGGGTTCATAAGCGTCCGTCTTGGGTCGACGGCCAAGGGGTGCCTGGCCAGCCGGTTATCTATTCGCGCCCTACCTTAAGGGAGAGGCGCGTCTAGGTCGAGATTAAATGTTTCGTCAATCAGGCTCATTGCCAGCAACTGGCTATCTACCGAGCCATCAACGGTATTGGAGGAAGACGTTGTCTCGCCCAAACTGGTCACGCAAAGCTTGAATCAAGCCATCAGCGGGATCAATTCGCCAGGTCTCGCCGAACTGCAACATCGCCTTCGCGTCGTTACCGGTGTACTCCATGGTCACCGGGCACGCGCCACGGTGACGTTTTAGCAGGTCACCCAACCAGCGTAGCTGATCGCCCTTGAGCGCTTCGGTTTTCACCTTCAGGCGCAGGCTTTCGGCCAGGTTGGTGCGCGCATCCTCCATGCTCATCACCCGCTTGATCCGCAGGCGCAGGCCACCGGAGAAGTCATCGTTGCTGACCTCCCCTTCCACCACCACCATGGCGTCGGTCTGCAACAGCGACTGGGCGGAGTGGAAGGCATCGGCAAACAGCGATGCTTCGATCCGGCCCGAGCGGTCGTCGAGGGTGATAAAGCCCATCTTGTCGCCCTTTTTATTTTTCATCACGCGCAGCGCGATGATCATGCCGGCGACGGTCTGGGTGTCGCGCGCCGGTTTCAGGTCGATGATGCGCTGACGGGCGAAACGACGGATTTCACCTTCGTATTCGTCAATCGGGTGACCGGTCAAGTACAGGCCCAGGGTGTCTTTTTCACCCTTGAGGCGCTCCTTGAGGGTCAGCTCCTTGGCCTTGCGATGGTTGGCATAGACATCCGCGTCGTCTTCGACGAACAGCCCGCCAAACAGGTCGGCGTGGCCGCTGTCGTGGGTACGGGCGGTCTGCTCGGCGGCCTTGATCGCTTCTTCCATGGCGGTCAACAGCACCGCGCGGTTACGGTCGATATTGGCCTGGTAGGCCTTCGGCTCATCATGGAAGTACGGGCCAAGACGGTCGAGTGCGCCGCTGCGGATCAAGCCATCAAGGGTACGTTTATTGATGCGCTTGAGGTCGACCCGGGCACAGAAGTCGAACAGGTCCTTGAACGGGCCGTCTTGGCGCGCTTCGGTAATGGCTTCCACCGGGCCTTCGCCGACGCCCTTGATCGCGCCTAGGCCATAGATGATACGGCCCTCGTCGTTGACCGTGAACTTGAACTCCGAGGCGTTCACGTCCGGCGCGTCGAGACGCAGCTTCATCGTGCGCACTTCCTCGATCAAGGTCACGACCTTGTCGGTGTTGTGCATATCCGCCGAGAGTACCGCCGCCATGAAGGGCGCCGGGTAGTGGGCTTTCAGCCAGGCGGTCTGGTATGAGACCAGGCCGTAGGCGGCGGAGTGGGATTTGTTAAAACCGTAACCGGCGAATTTTTCCACCAGGTCGAAAATGTTACCGGCCAGGTCCGCGTCGATATTGTTGGTGGCGCAACCTTCAATGAAACCACCGCGCTGCTTGGCCATTTCCTCGGGTTTTTTCTTACCCATGGCGCGACGCAGCATGTCCGCACCACCCAGGGTGTAGCCGGCCATCACCTGGGCGATCTGCATCACCTGTTCCTGATACAGGATGATGCCGTACGTCGGCGCCAATACCGGCTTGAGGCCTTCGTACTGGTAGTCGGAGTGCGGGTAGGCCAGTTCGGCGCGACCGTGCTTACGGTTGATGAAGTCATCCACCATGCCCGATTGCAGCGGGCCCGGACGGAACAGGGCGACCAGTGCGATCAAGTCTTCCAGGCAGTCGGGCTTGAGCTTTTTGATCAGCTCCTTCATGCCACGGGATTCCAGCTGGAATACCGCCGTGGTTTCGGCTTTTTGCAGCAGTGAATAGGTCGGTTTGTCGTCCAGCGGGATAAACGCGATATCCAGCGGTTCTTCACCGACCTTGGCACGGTCACGGTTGATGGTCTTGAGCGCCCAGTCGATGATCGTCAGGGTTCGCAGGCCGAGGAAGTCGAACTTCACCAGGCCGGCAGCCTCGACGTCGTCCTTGTCGAACTGGGTGACCAGGCCGCCGCCTTCTTCATCGCAATAGATCGGCGAAAAGTCGGTCAGCTTGGTCGGTGCGATCACCACACCACCGGCGTGCTTACCGACGTTACGGACGACGCCTTCGAGCTTGCGCGCCATTTCCCAGATTTCGGCAGCCTCTTCATCGACCTTGATGAAGTCGCGCAGGATTTCTTCCTGTTCGTAGGCTTTTTCCAGGGTCATGCCGACTTCGAACGGGATCATCTTGGACAGGCGATCCGCCAGGCCGTAGGACTTGCCTTGTACCCGCGCAACGTCGCGGATTACCGCCTTGGCGGCCATCGAACCGAAGGTGATGATCTGGCTGACCGCGTTGCGGCCGTATTTTTCGGCCACGTACTCGATCACACGGTCGCGACCGTCCATGCAGAAGTCGACGTCGAAGTCGGGCATGGAGACCCGTTCCGGGTTGAGGAACCGCTCGAACAGCAGGTCATACTCCAACGGATCGAGGTCGGTGATCTTCTGCACATAGGCCACCAGCGAGCCGGCACCTGACCCCCGGCCCGGACCTACCGGCACGCCGTTGTTCTTGGCCCACTGGATAAAGTCCATCACGATCAGGAAGTAACCGGGGAACCCCATCTGGATGATGATATCCAGCTCGAAATTCAGGCGGTCGACGTAGACCTGGCGCTTGGCTTCGTAATCTTCGGTGGTGTCCTTGGGCAACAGGACCGAGAGCCGCTCCTCAAGCCCATCGAACGAGACTTTGCGGAAGTATTCGTCGATGGTCATGCCATCGGGAATCGGGAAGTTGGGCAGGAAGTGCTTGCCCAGCTTCACCTCGATATTGCAGCGCTTGGCAATCTCGACGGAGTTTTCCAGGGCCTCGGGCAGGTCGCTGAACAGCTCGGCCATTTCCTCGGCGCTCTTGAGGTACTGCTCTTCGCTGTAGTTCTTCGAGCGACGCGGGTCATCCAGGGCCCGGCCTTCACCGATGCACACACGGGTTTCGTGGGCTTCGAAATCTTCCTTCTTGATAAAGCGCACATCGTTGGTCGCCACCAACGGTGCACCCAGCTTGTCGGCCAGCGCCACGGCGGCGTGCAGATGCTCTTCATCGTTGGGACGGTTGGTACGCTGGACTTCCAGGTAGAAACGGTCGGGGAAGACAGCCATCCACTCGCGGGCCAGCACTTCAGCTTCCTGCGGGTTGCCGCCAAGCAGCGCGATACCGATTTCGCCCTCTTTGGCAGCCGAGAGCATGATCAAGCCCTCGCTGGCTTCGGCTACCCACTCACGCTCGATGATGATCGAGCCGTTGCGCTGACCGTCGATAAAGCCGCGGGAGATCAATTCGGTGAGGTTGCGATAACCCACGCCATTCATCGCCAACAGGCTGATGCGGCTCAGGGGGTTATCCGGGTCTTTGTTGGACAGCCACAGGTCGGCGCCGCAGATCGGCTTGATACCAGCGCCCATGGCGTTCTTGTAGAACTTGACCAGGGAGCACATGTTGTTCTGATCGGTAACCGCCACCGCGGGCATATTCATGCCCACCAGGGTTTTGACCAGGGGTTTGATCCGTACCAGGCCGTCGACCAGGGAGTATTCAGTGTGCAGGCGCAGGTGAACGAATGAAGCCGGCATAGTGATCCTGTCCAGAAACTTAGAAACAACAAGGCCCGGGATTGTACCGGGCCTGGGCAAAAACATCAGCCTCGCGACTAAACCTCGCTGGGGCTCTCGCGCAGCTCGTAGGCCTGGCGCACCGGGGCGAACGAGCGCCGGTGGATCGGGGTGGGACCGAGGCGAGCCAGGGCTTCCAGATGAACGGGGGTCGGGTAGCCTTTATGACCACCGATGCCATAACCGGGGTAGATCAATTCGAACGCGGCCATTTCACGGTCGCGGCTGACCTTGGCCAGGATCGAAGCTGCGGCAATCGCCGGCACCTTGCTATCCCCCTTGACCACCGCTTCGGCCGGCATCGCCAGTTTCGGGCAGCGGTTGCCGTCGATCATCGCCAGTTTGGGCGTGATATGCAGGCCCTCGACAGCGCGCTGCATGGCCAGCATGGTGGCGTGGAGGATATTCAGTTCGTCGATCTCTTCGACTTCGGCCCGGGCAATATGCCAGCTCAAGGCTTTTTCACAGATCTCGTCGTAGAGTTTTTCACGGCGCGCTTCGGTGAGCTTTTTCGAATCGTTGAGACCCAGGATCGGGCGACTCGGATCTAGGATCACCGCCGCGGTGACCACCGCGCCACACAGCGGGCCACGCCCGACTTCATCAACGCCAGCCACCAGCGCATGGGCTTCGGCAACCAGACTGAAATCCAGGCCCATTTGCGTGCTCATAAGGCTTCCTGTTGTTGGCCAATCAAGGTCAGCACGGCATCAGCCGCCTGGTTCGAAGCATCACGGCGCAGGGTGCGGTGGATGTCATCGAAACCACGGGTCTGCTCTTCGCCGCCGTCGATCAAGGGTAGTAGCGTTTGTGCCAACGCCTCGGGCGTTGCATCGTCCTGCAACAACTCCGGCACCAACAGGCGCTGGGCCAGGAGGTTGGGCAAGGAGATATAGGGGCTCTTGACCATGCGCTTGAGAATCCAATAGGTCAGCGGCGCCAGGCGATAGGCCACGACCATCGGACGCTTGTAGAGCAAGGCTTCCAGGGTCGCGGTGCCCGAGGCAATCAGCACCGCGTCACACGCCGCAAGGGCCAGGTGCGACTGGCCGTCAAGCAGCGTCAGCGGCAGGTTGCGCCCCTCCAGCAGTGTTTCGATCTGCGCACGACGTTGCGGGCTGGCACACGGCAATACGAAGCGTATGCCAGGCTTCAGCGCCTGAAGGCGCTCGGCCGCATCGAAAAACACACTGGCCAGGCGACCGACTTCGCCACCGCGACTGCCGGGCATCAATGCAACGAGCGGACCGTCGGCCAAGCCCAGTTCGGCACGCGCTGCGGCGCGATCTGCCTGCAGGGGGATGGTATCGGCCAACGTGTGGCCAACAAACCGTACCGGCACGCCCTTCTCTTCGTAGAACCTGGCTTCGAACGGTAGCAAGGTCAACATCAGGTCGCAGCCTTCACGGATCTTCAGTACACGTTTCTGCCGCCACGCCCACACCGACGGACTGACGTAATGCACGGTCTTGATCCCGGCCTGACGCAGCTTGAGTTCGATATTGAGGGTGAAGTCCGGTGCATCGATACCGATAAAGACGTCGGGCTTTTCTTCGATCAGCGTCTGAATCAACAGCTTGCGTCGAGCCAGCAGCTCGCGCAGACGGCCCAGCACTTCCACCAGCCCCATGACCGACAGGCGCTCCATGGGGAAGTATGACGTGAGCCCTTCGGCCTGCATCAGCGGGCCTCCCACACCGATGAACTCCACCGCCGGATGCTGGGCCTTCAACGCCCGCATAAGGCCCGCACCCAGGATGTCGCCGGAAGCTTCTCCGGCGACCAACGCAATACGCAGATTGGCCATGATCAGCGGGTAATGCCGCGAGTCGACGCCTGGATCGAGTCACGGAACACCGCGACTTCCGGGAATAACGCAGCCGGCTCGGTCAGTTCATTCAAGGCCTGTTCGACCGTCAACCCCTGGCGGTAAACCACCTTGTAGGCGCGACGCAGGGCGTGGATCGCCTCCTCGCTGAAACCACGACGGCGCATGCCTTCGAAGTTCATGCTGCGGGCTTCGGCCGGGTTGCCGAAGACCGTGACGAATGCCGGGACGTCCTTGCCGATGGCAGTGCCCATGCCGGAAAAGCTGTGGGCGCCGATATGGCAGTACTGATGCACCAGGGTGAAGCCGGACAGGATCGCCCAGTCATCAACATGCACATGGCCCGCCAACGCAGTGTTGTTGACCAGGATGCAGTGGTTGCCGATAACGCTGTCATGGCCGATGTGGGCATAGGCCATGACCAGGTTGTGATCACCCAGCGTGGTTTCGGCACGATCCTGCACGGTGCCACGGTGAATGGTCACGCCTTCACGGATGATGTTGTGATCACCGATTACCAGGCGCGTCTCTTCACCTTTGTACTTCATGTCCGGGGTGTCTTCGCCTACCGAGGAGAACTGGTAGATGCGATTGTGTTTGCCAATGCGGGTCGGACCTTTGAGGATCACGTGCGGCCCGATGACAGTCCCCTCGCCGATTTCCACACCTGCGCCGATGATCGACCAGGGGCCGACCTCAACGTCGGCGGCCAGAACGGCCGACGGATCGATGATTGCGCGAGGGTCAATCAAACTCATAGTTTGCGTTCCGCACAGATGATCTCTGCGGAGCACACCGGCTTGCCATCCACCGAGGCCTGGCATTCGAACTTCCAGATCTGGCGCTTGCAGCTGATGAACTTGGCTTCCAGGATCAGCTGGTCACCCGGGGTGACGGGGTTGCGGAAACGCAACTTGTCGGAGCCCACGAAATAGTAAAGCGTGCCGTCGGCAGGCTTGAGGTCGAGCATTTTAAAACCAAGGATACCGGCAGCCTGGGCCATTGCTTCGATGATCAACACGCCGGGCATGATCGGATGCGCGGGAAAGTGACCATTGAAGAATGGTTCGTTGATGCTGACATTCTTGTAGGCACGAATGCGCTTTTCCTCAATGTTCAGGTCCACTACACGGTCCACCAGCAGGAACGGGTAACGGTGAGGCAGGTATTCGCGAATCTCGTTGATGTCCATCATTTCGGGGGGAAGCCTGTAATAAAGATTGGGGGCGAGCGAACTAAACGCACGCCCCGCTAGCAAATCAAGGAGGCAGTCTAGCGGCTGTGCACACTTGATATGGAAATGGTATCAGCCTTCTGATGAAGCATTACCGCCAGGGGTCACGTCCCCAACACGCTTTTCCAGCTGCTTGAGGCGTCGAGCCATGTCGTCGAGCTGCCTCAAACGTGCTGCACTCTTGCGCCATTCAGCCGCAGGCTGCATGGCAGTACCGGAAGAATAGGCACCGGGCTCGGTAATCGAGTGGGTGACCATGGTCATGCCGGTGATGAAGACGTTGTCGCAAATATCGATATGCCCTACCAGCCCTACACCGCCAGCGAGCATGCAATGCTTGCCGATCTTGGTGCTGCCGGAAATCCCCACGCAGGCTGCCATGGCGGTGTGATCGCCAATCTGCACGTTGTGGGCAATCTGGATCTGGTTGTCGAGCTTCACGCCGTTACCGATCACGGTATCGGCCAGGGCCCCGCGATCGACAGCCGTGTTGACGCCGATTTCCACGTCATCGCCAATCAATACACCGCCAACCTGGGCAATCTTGTGCCAGACACCTTTGGCGTTGGCAAAACCAAAACCTTCGCCACCGATCACGGCGCCCGACTGGATCACTACGCGCTGCCCGATACGCACATCGTGGTACAGGGTAACGCGCGGAGCCAACCAGCCATCGGCGCCGATTTCGCAGCGTGCACCGATAAAGCAGTGTGCGCCGACCGTCACACCGGCAGCGATGCGTGCACCACTCTCGATCACTGCAAACGCGCCAATACTGGCGGCAGGGTCGACTTGGGCATCATCGGCGATCACCGCCGACGGATGGATACCGCCAGCGGCCTTGGGCTTCGGATCAAACAGATGCGATGCTTTCGCGTACGACAGGTATGGGTCGGCTACTACCAGCGCATCCCCGGCATAACCCTCGGCGTCAGCGGCCTTCAGCAACACGGCTGCGGCCTGGCAGTCGACCAGGTATTTACGGTATTGGGGATTTGCGAGGAAGCTCAACTGAGCTGGGCCAGCCTCCTGCAAGGTGGCTAGCCCAGTGATTTCTTTCTCCGGGGAGCCACGCAAGGTAGCTCCCAGGAACTCGGCCAACTCGCCGAGCTTGATAGTCGCGGTCATGGCTTACTTCAGCTGATTCATGCGCTCGATCACCTGGCGGGTGATGTCGTATTGAGGCTTGACGTCAATCACGGCGCCACGCTCGAACACCAAGTCAAAGGCACCTTTCTTGATGACTTCTTCCACGGCGCTGTCGAGCTTGGGCTTGAGCTGCTTGAGCATTTCGCGGTCGGCAACAGCCTTGGCTTCGTTCAGCTCCTTGGACTGGAACTGGTAGTCACGAGCCTTTTGCTTGAATTCAAGCTCCAGACGCTCGCGCTCGCCTTGCTGCATTTTGTCACCGCCGGCTACCAGACGATCCTGGATGCCCTTGGCGCTGCTTTCCAGCGTTTTCAGCTTGGTCAGTTGCGGACCGAATTTTTTCTCTGCATCCACTGCGTACTTCTTGGCCGCATCGGATTCCAGGAGGGCCATCTGATAGTTCAGGACGGCAATTTTCATTTCGGCGAAGGCCGGGGTGGCTACCAGCACAGTTGCCAGCAGAACCAATTGAGTCAACTTACGCACGATGTACTCCTACAGAATCCGTTGTCGTTATCTTGGGTCAGACGCTTAGAACGTCTGGCCGAGGGAGAATTGGAAAATCTGGGTTTCAGCGTTATCCGGTTTCTTGATCGGCATGGCCAGAGCAAAGCTCAACGGACCAAGCGCAGTCACCCATGTCACGCCGACACCCACGGAGCTCGCCATGTTACTCAGGCTCACATCGTTACATTGGGTGTTGGACTTCACGCCCGTTGGGTTGGTGACCTGCTCGCACTTGGAATCGAACACGTTACCCACATCCCAGAAAACCGAAGTACGCAGGGACCGCTGATCTTTGACGAACGGCAGAGGGAAGAGAATTTCCGCACCACCCTGGATCAACACGTTACCACCGAATGGCAGCGCACTAGTATCGGTGTCCGCCACGGTTCCGGTGTTACCGGTCACGGCAGCGCCACGGCTCGGGGTACCACGCGGGCCCAGTGTGCTGTCCTTGAAGCCACGCACCGAGTTGAAACCACCGGCATAGTAGTTCTCATAGAACGGCAGGCCGTTGGTCGAACCATAGCCGTCGCCATAACCCAGCTCAGTGTGCAGGCGCATGGTGTAGTTATCGCTCAGCGGCTGGAACAACTGGCCACGGTAGTCGAGCTTGAAGAACGAGAGGTCGCTGCCAGGCGTGGTGGTTTCCAGGGTCAGGCTCTGGGAGTGACCTCGGGTTGCCAGTACACCTTTGTTCAGGGTCGACTCGGACCAGCCGGCAGAGGCCTTGAAGTTCAGGAACTTATCGCCTTCACGACGGGTAAAGTCAAAGATCTCATCCACGGTGTACACACCGGTCTTGATCTCATCCTGCTGCGCGGTAAGGCCGAAGGTCAGGCGCGAGGTCTCGCTGATCGGGTAGCCGATGTTGACACCCGCACCCAGGCTGTCGATCGCATAGCTTGCTACGTTAACGTCGAGGTCTTTGTAGTCGGTGGTGCGATAGAAGGCGTTGTAGCCCAGGCTCACACCGTCAGCTGTCCAGTAGGGGTCGACATAACCGAAGTTATAGCGGCTCTGGTATTCGCTTCGGGTCAGGCCGATGGAAACCTTGTTACCGGTACCGAGGAAGTTGTTCTGGGTGATCGAACCGCCCAGGATCAGACCGGCACTCTGAGCAAAACCGACACTGGCGGTAATCGAGCCCGATGCTTGTTCCTCTACGGCGTAGTTCACGTCAACCTGGTCGTCGACACCCGGTACGGCCGGGGTTTCAACGTTCACTTCCTTGAAGAAGCCCAGGCGCTCAAGACGGGTCTTGGACTGGTCGATCAGGTAAGTCGACGCCCAGCCACCTTCCATCTGGCGCATTTCACGACGCAGCACTTCGTCCGCTGACTTGGTATTGCCACGGAAGTTGATGCGGTTCACATAGGCACGCTTGCCCGGGTCGACCACGAAGGTGATATCCACGGTGTGGTCATCATCGTGCGGGGTCGGTACACCGTTGACGTTGGCGAAGGTATAGCCTTCGTTACCCAGGCGACGGGTGATCAGCTCGGAGGTGGTGGTCATCAGCTTGCGCGAGAACACCTGGTCCTTCTGCACCAGCAACAGCGCCTTGACCTGGTCTTCAGGCACTTTCAAGTCGCCGCTGAGCTTGACGTCACGAACCTTGTACTTCTCGCCTTCGTTGACGTTGACTGTGATGTAGACGTGCTTCTTGTCCGGGGTGATGGACACCTGGGTCGAAGCGATATCCATGTTGATATAGCCGCGATCCAGGTAGTAGGAGCGCAGGCGTTCCAGGTCACCGGAGAGTTTTTCACGAGCGTACTTGTCGTCGTTCTTGAAGAACGACAACCAGTTGGTGGTCTTGAGTTCGAACAGGTCGATCAGGTCTTCATCAGCGAACTTGGTGTTACCCACCACGTTGATGTGCTGAATGGCCGCCACGGTGCCTTCGTTGATGTTGACCTTCAGGCCCACACGGTTACGAGGCTGCGGGATCACTTCGGTTTCAACGGTTGCGGAGTAGCGACCCTGGGCAACGTACTGGCGTTGCAGCTCGTTACGCACACCTTCAAGCGTCGCGCGCTGGAAGATCTCGCCCTCGGCCAGGCCGGATTGCTTGAGGCCCTTCATCAGGTCTTCAGTGGAGATCGCCTTGTTGCCTTCGATCTCGATACTGGCGACGGAGGGTCGCTCGACGACGGTGATGACCAGGACGTTGCCTTCGCGACCCAGTTGGATGTCTTGAAAGAACCCGGTTTTGAACAGCGCACGAGTGGATTCCACCAGGCGACGGTCATCAGCCTGTTCCCCGACGTTCAACGGCAAGGCACCAAAGACGCTACCCGCGGAAACCCGCTGGAGGCCGTTGACGCGAATATCGGAGATGGTGAAGGACTCGGCGTGAACTTCGGCGATCATCAATACGGTGAGAACCGCAGTTAGCAGCAGACGTTTCATGAAGTCCTTTCTTATTCCAACTGGCAATAAACAAACTGCCGCAAAATGCGGCAGATTCGCAATTCAGCGAAGCGTTACAGACGTCCCAGATCGTTGACCAAGGCTAACAACATCACCCCGACCACCAAACTGATACCAATCTGTATCCCCCAACCCTGCACCCGATCCGACAAGGGGCGACCACGCGCCCACTCGACCAGATAAAACAACAGATGCCCCCCATCCAATACCGGAATGGGCAGCAAATTCAGAACCCCAAGACTAATACTCAGATAAGCCAGGAAATTCAGGAAATCCGCGACACCCGACTGGGCAGAAGCGCCCGCCACTTTAGCAATGGTTATCGGCCCACTCAAGTTTTTTACCGAGAGCTCGCCGAACAACATTTTCTTGAGGGACTCGAGGGTCAGCACACTCATGGTCCAAGTACGTTTTGCACCCTCGCCAATCGCGGCCACTGGCCCGAAACTGACCTCGCGCACCATCGATGGCGGCCAGTCCGGACTTTTCACGCCGGCACCGAGGTAACCCCCGGCCGCCTTGGCTTCGCCCCGCACCGCCAGGGTGACAGGGACGTCGATTTGAGCACCATCGCGCTCAATTTTCAGCACAATTTTGGTATCAGGGCGTACACGCACCAGGTCGACCACTTGCTGCCATTCGCCCAGCGCCTGACCATCAAGGGCCAACAGGCGATCACCGGTTTTCAGACCTGCGGCCTGGGCGGGACCTTTCGGGTCCAGCTCGGCCAGGACCGGCGGCAAGGCCGGGCGCCAGGGTCGAATCCCCAGGGACTTGATCGGATCCGGCTCGTCGGCCCCCTTGAGCCAATGGTCCAGGGCCAGCTCACGCGGGGACTCGGCAGTGGAATCCTGCTCGCGTACCACCACCTTGACGGTGCCGCTCTCACCCAAGCGACGCACCAGCTGCAAATTGACCGCACCCCAACCAGTGGTCGGCTCGCCATCAATGGAAACTATTTCCTGCCCGGCGACCAATCCAGCCTTGGCGGCGATGCTGTCCGACTCAACCGCACCGATGACCGGGCGAATCTGCTCGCTACCGAGCATGGCCAGGACCCAGAAGAACACCATGGCCAGCAGGAAATTGGCGATCGGGCCAGCAGCGACAATCGCAATACGCTGACGAACCGTCTTGCGATTGAAGGATTGATCGAGCTGATCCGCCGGCACTTCGCCTTCGCGCTCATCGAGCATCTTGACGTAGCCACCCAGGGGGATCGCCGCAATCACGAATTCGGTGCCACGGCGGTCGTGCCAGCGCAGCAGCGGCATGCCGAAACCAACGGAAAAGCGCAGTACCTTGACGCCGCAACGACGCGCCACCCAGAAGTGGCCGAATTCGTGGAAGGTAACCAGCACACCCAGAGCAACCAGGGTGCCGACAATCATGTAAAGCGCACTCATCTAATTTCTCCGCATTCCAATCCAGTGCCTGAAGGCTAAAACGCGCCCAAAGACTAACGCGCGTTGCGGTTCAACCATTGTTCGGCCAGG
Organism: Pseudomonas gorinensis; assembly: GCF_042015035.1. NCBI lineage: Bacteria > Pseudomonadati > Pseudomonadota > Gammaproteobacteria > Pseudomonadales > Pseudomonadaceae > Pseudomonas > Pseudomonas gorinensis. Next base: position 1,797,093 of record NZ_CP167125.1, on the reverse strand, counting down.
GTCCGGGCCTTGGTATCCGCCTCGAACACTGCCCCCAAATCATTCACTGCCACCACGGGTTCAAGACTTAGAACATCCTCGATGATACTCGCGATCTGCGGAAAGCGGATGCGCCGTTCGAGAAACGCCGCCACCGCAACTTCATTGGCCGCATTGAGCATTGCCGGTGCGCTGTTACCCGCCTCGGCCGCCAGCCGCGCCAAACGCAGGCAGGGAAAGCGCTGCTCGTCCGGCGCCTCGAAGTCCAGGCGGGCAATAGCGAACAGGTCCAGAGGCGCGACACCCGAGTCGATACGCTCCGGCCAAGCCAGGGCGTTGGCGATCGGCGTACGCATATCGGGGTTGCCCAACTGCGCCAATACCGAACCGTCCACGTAGTCGACCAGGGAATGAATCACACTTTGCGGGTGAATCACCACCTCGACCTGCTCAGGCCGCGCGTCGAACAGCCAGCATGCCTCGATCAACTCCAGGCCTTTGTTCATCATGCTCGCCGAGTCGACGGAAATTTTGCGCCCCATGGACCAGTTCGGATGGGCGCAAGCCTGGTCCGGAGAGACATGCTCCAGCTCAGTCAACGGCGTCTGCCGGAAAGGACCACCCGAGGCCGTCAGCAAGATCCGACGCACGCCGACCTGGCTCAAGCCGCGAGCAAAGTCGCCCGGCATGCATTGGAAGATCGCGTTGTGCTCACTGTCGAGGGGCAGCAGCACCGCCCCGCTCTTACGCACCGCTTGCATAAACAATGCGCCGGACATCACCAGCGCTTCTTTATTAGCCAGCAGGATCTTCTTGCCGGCGTCGACAGCCGCCAGGGTCGGGCGCAAGCCAGCAGCACCGACGATAGCAGCGACAACGGTATCCACCTCGGCATCGGCCGAGACCTGGCACAAACCTTCCTCCCCCACCAGCACCTGGGTAGCCAAACCCGCGGCGCGCAGATCATCCTGCAAACCCCGCGCAGCCGTAGCCTCGGGTACGACGGCAAAGCGCGGCGCATGGCGCACGCACAGGGCCAGCAACTCACTCAAGCGGCTGAAGCCGGTCAGCGCGAAGACTTGATAGCGTTCCGGGTGACGAGCAATCACGTCCAGGGCGCTCAACCCTACCGAACCGGTCGCGCCCAGCACGGTGACCTGTTGCAGGCGGCTCACGAGGCGCTCATCCACAACAGCACGGCAAAGATCGGGATCGCGGCCGTGAGGCTGTCGATGCGATCCAGCACGCCACCATGACCCGGCAGCAGGTTGCTGCTGTCCTTGATCCCGGCCTGGCGCTTGAACATGCTTTCAGTGAGGTCACCCACCACCGAGATGAATACGACAATGGCCGTACCCAGCAGGGCCAGGAAGACTTCCTTCATCGACCATTCGCGCACGACACCAACAACAAGCGTGATCACCAGTGTCAACGCCAGGCCGCCATACACGCCTTCCCAGCTTTTGCCCGGGCTGACGGCGGGTGCCAGCTTGCGCTTGCCAAAGGCCCGGCCGGAAAAGTAGGCGCCAATATCAGCCCCCCAGACCAGCACCATTACCGCGAGGATCAGCTCATTACCAATCGGGTAGCGCTTTATCTCCACCAGCCCTTGCCAGGCCGGCAGCAGGATCAGCAAGCCAATCACCAATTTGCAGGCGACACTGGACCACTGGGCACTGGTGCGCGGATAGGTCAGCACCAGGAACGTCGCCAGCGCCCACCACAACACCGCCGCCCCCAATACCCAGGGCGCGATGTCCGGCAGGATGTACATCAGGAACAGCAACAGCGCTACCACCGCCGCATAGACCAGGCGTGGCAACTGCGTACTGAACCCTGCCAGGCGCGCCCATTCCCAGGCCCCGAGGATTACAACCAGGCCAATAAACAGCGCAAAGCCGGAACCGTCGAGCAGGAAAAATCCACACAAGGCAATCGGCAGCAGGATCAGTGCTGTGATGATTCGTTGTTTAAGCATTTAAACCCGGGCTCCAGCTTCGATCTGCTCGCTCGTTTTACCGAAGCGACGCTGACGGGAAGCGAAATCGGCCAGCGCTTTACGCATGGCATCGTGTTTGAAGTCCGGCCAGAACAGGTCGGAGAAGTACAACTCGGTGTAGGCCAATTGCCACAATAGAAAGTTACTGATGCGGTGCTCACCACCGGTGCGGATACACAGGTCCGGCAACGGCAGGTCGCCGGTCACCAGACAGGTTTGCAACAGTTCGGGCGTGATGTCGTCCGGGCGCAGATGGCCGGCCTGCACTTCGCGAGCCAGCCGCTGCGCAGCCTGGGCGATATCCCACTGGCCGCCATAGTTGGCGGCGATCTGCAGTACAAAGCGGTCGCTGCCAGCTGTGATCGCCTCGGCTTCGCGCATGGCGGCCTGCAAATCCGGATGGAATCGCGAACGATCACCGATGATGCGCAGGCTGATTTTATTGTCGTTGAGACGCTTGGCCTCACGACGCAAGGCCTTGAAGAACAGGTCCATCAGGGCACTGACTTCCTCGGCAGGCCGCTGCCAGTTTTCACTGGAGAAGGCGAACAGGGTCAACACTTCGACCTTGGCCTCGGCACACACCTCAATCACCGCCCGCACCGCATCGACACCCGCTTTATGCCCGGCGACACCAGGCAGAAAGCGTTTCTTCGCCCAGCGATTATTCCCATCCATGATGATCGCGACATGGCGCGGCACCACAGAGGGCACAGTCTGCTTGGTCTTTTCCATGAAGGCGTCCTGACCCCTTATACGGCCATCAGGTCCTTTTCTTTTTCTTCGGTAGCCTTGGTAATCTGGGCCTCGGCTTCTTTAGTCAGCTTGTCGATATCGGCAATAGCGCGACGCTCTTCGTCTTCGCTGATTTCCTTGTCCTTGACCAGCTTCTTCAGGTCACCCAACGCATCACGACGGATGTTGCGCACGGCAACACGCGCGTCTTCAGCAGCACTGCGCGCCTGCTTGGTGAAGCCCTTGCGGGTTTCTTCGGTCAGTGCCGGCATGGAGATCAGCAACAACTCGCCCAGGTTGGTCGGGTTGAGGTTCAGGCCGGCACTTTGGATGGCTTTGTCGACAGCAGCGAGCATGTTGCGCTCGAAAGCCACGACTTGCAGGGTGCGCGAATCTTTTACGGTTACGTTGGCCACACCGCTCAGGGGGGTGTCGGCGCCGTAATACGGCACCATCACGCTACCCAGGATGCTCGGGTGCGCCTTGCCGGTACGAATCTGGCCGAATGCGTGGCTCAGAGACTCCAGGGATTTCTGCATACGCGCTTGGGCGTCTTTCTTGATGTCATTGATCATTGTTGGCCTTCCTCGATCAGAGTCCCTTCCGCGCCGCCGTGTACGATATTCAGCAGGGCGCCGGGCTTGTTCATGTTAAATACGCGCAGCGGCATCTTATGGTCGCGGCACAGGCAAATAGCCGTCAGGTCCATCACGCCCAGCTTGCGATCCAGCACTTCATCGTAGGTCAGATGATCGAACTTCTCGGCATGCGGGTCTTTGAATGGGTCTGCGGTGTATACGCCATCCACCTTGGTGGCCTTGAGCACTACGTCAGCATCGATTTCGATGGCGCGCAAGCAAGCAGCCGAATCCGTGGTAAAGAATGGATTGCCAGTACCGGCGGCGAAGATCACCACTTCCTTGGAGTTCAAGTGACGCATGGCTTTGCGGCGATCATAGTGATCGGTCACACCAACCATGGAAATAGCCGACATCACGATTGCCGAGATATTGGCACGCTCCAGGGCGTCGCGCATGGCCAGGGCGTTCATCACAGTGGCCAGCATGCCCATGTGGTCACCCGTGACCCGATCCATACCGGCCGCACTCAGTGCCGCGCCGCGGAACAGGTTACCACCCCCGATCACCAGGCCGACCTGGACACCGATGCCGACCAGTTGGCCGACTTCCAGCGCCATGCGATCGAGCACCTTGGGATCGATCCCGAACTCTTCCGAGCCCATCAGGGCCTCGCCGCTAAGCTTGAGTAGAATGCGTTTATAGCGAGCCTGATAACCACTGCCCTGCTGAGCCATTGCGAATCTCTCCTGCGGCGTATTTTTAAAAATTCTTGGCGAGCCGTTTACGGCTTGCGTTCACTCTAGCTGGACGCTATCACAGCGCCATCGGATCACGGCTTTGTAAGCCAGTTCCGAGGGGAAGCCAAATAAAATTAGCCTTCCCATTTGAAAAGAGGCTGCGCGCGTGAGCGGGCAGCCTCTTTCGGGCGACAGTTGGAACCTGTCTTATTGCTTGGCGGCAGCCAGCTGGGCAGCAACTTCTTCAGCGAAGTTGTCGACCGGCTTCTCGATGCCTTCGCCTACTTTGAAGTAAGTGAAGGAAACGATTTCAGCACCGGCTTTCTTGGCCAGTTCGCCAACCTTGATTTCAGGGTTCTTGACGAACGCCTGCTCAACCAGGCTTGCTTCAGCCAGGAACTTGCTGATACGGCCTTTGATCATGTTTTCAACGATGTTCTCTGGCTTGCCAGCGATTTTGTCAGCGTTGAGGCTCAGGAACACAGCTTTTTCGCGCTCGATTGCGTCAGCAGACACTTCCGATGGCAGCAGGAACTCAGGGTTGCTGGCCGCTACGTGCATAGCGATGTCTTTGGCCAGCTCAACAGTGCCGCCCTTCAGAACAACAGCTACACCGATCTTGTTGCCGTGCAGGTAACCACCAACAACATCACCTTCAACGCGAACCAGGCGACGAATGTTGACGTTTTCGCCAACCTTGCCGACCAGTACCAGACGGTCTGCTTCTTGAGCTTCGATCAGCGGAGCGGCGTCAGTCAGTTTGTCGGCGAACGCTTTCTCAACGCTGGCAGCAACAAATGCCTTGAAGTCGTCCTGCAGGGCCAGGAAGTCAGTCTGCGAGTTCACTTCCAGCAGGACTGCGGATTTACCGTCTTCCTTCAGGGCGATAGCGCCTTCAGCAGCAACGTTGCCTGCTTTCTTGGCAGCCTTGATGGCGCCGGAAGCACGCATGTCATCAATGGCTTTTTCGATGTCGCCGCCGGCCTTGGTCAAGGCCTTTTTGCAATCCATCATGCCTTCGCCGGTACGCTCACGCAGTTCTTTGACCAACGCTGCAGTAATCTCTGCCATTTCAAAATCCTCTTGGATAGGTTTTCAACCATTCCACCCGATCAAACGGGCGATCAATTCTTCCCGAATCTCCCTTGTAGGCCGCTGCACGTTACAGATGATGTAGCTGCGCTGCCGACAAATGGTTTTCGAGGTGGCAAAAAGGGGGCCAAGCCCCCTTTTTGCTTACTGAGTCAACGCCAGGGCGTCAATTACTCAGCTGCGGCTACCGGAGCTTCTTCAACGAACTGCTCGGTGCCACCAGCAACGTGGTTGCGACCACGGATAACAGCGTCAGCCATCGAACCCATGTACAGCTGGATAGCGCGGATGGCGTCATCGTTGCCTGGGATGATGTAGTCAACGCCTTCCGGGCTGCTGTTGGTATCGACTACGCCGATAACAGGGATGCCCAGCTTGTTGGCTTCGGTGATCGCGATGCGCTCGTGATCAACGTCGATAACGAACAGTGCGTCAGGCAGACCGCCCATGTCCTTGATACCACCCAGGGAACGATCGAGCTTTTCCAGGTCGCGAGTGCGCATCAGCGCCTCTTTCTTGGTCAGCTTGGCGAAAGTACCGTCTTCGGCTTGCACTTCAAGGTCACGCAGACGCTTGATGGAAGCACGGATGGTTTTGAAGTTGGTCAGCATGCCGCCCAACCAGCGGTGATCGACGTACGGCGAACCGCAACGTGCTGCTTCTTCAGCAACGATCTTGCCAGCGGAACGCTTGGTGCCAACGAACAGAATCTTGTTTTTGCCCTGGGCCAGGCGCTCTACGAAAGTCAGCGCTTCGTTGAACATTGGCAGGGTTTTTTCAAGGTTGATGATGTGGATCTTGTTACGCGCGCCGAAAATGTACTTACCCATTTTCGGGTTCCAGTAACGGGTCTGGTGACCGAAGTGCACACCGGCCTTCAGCATATCGCGCATGTTGACTTGGGACATGATAGTTCCTTAATAAGTCGGGTTTGGCCTCCACGTATCCCAATGACCAACCAGCGGCATCAAGGCCTCCGGCACCCAGGTCATCGTGTCGACACGTGTGTGGATTTAAGCTTTGCGGGGTATCCCCGGAAAGCGGCGCATTTTATACCACAGCAAGGGCGAAAACGAAACCCGCAATCACATTTGCCAACGACGTCTTTTGCGCAAGCCTTTGAATAGAGCCAATATAGCCCCACCTTATAGAGAGAACCGATCACCAGACGCTCATGATTTGCCACCCGCGTCTGGTAGAATCGCGTTTTTTGGGCTTGTGCGAATTCTGTAACCTTTTGTCGCACGCCCGCAAACCGTATTGATTTCAGCGCGTCGCGCTAGAGAGAGCCTGTATGACCGTCACTTTGAAAACCGCCGAAGACATCGCAGGCATGCGCGTTGCCGGCAAACTGGCTGCCGACGTGCTGGAAATGATCGCCGAACACGTCAAGCCAGGCGTCACTACTGAAGCGCTGGACCGTATCTGCCACGACTATATAGTCAACGTGCAAAAGGCCATCCCTGCGCCGCTGAACTACAAGGGCTTCCCCAAGTCGATCTGCACCTCGATCAACCACGTGGTATGCCACGGGATTCCCGGCGATAAGCCGTTGAAAGACGGGGACACCCTGAACATCGACGTCACCGTGATCAAGGATGGCTACCACGGCGACACCAGCCGCATGTTCCACGTCGGCACCGTACCGGTCTGGGCTGAGCGCCTGTCCCAGGTCACCCAGGAATGCATGTACAAGGCCATCGAGATCGTCAAGCCTGGCTGCCGCCTGGGCGACATCGGTGAAGTGATCCAGAAGCACGCGGAAAAGAACGGTTTCTCGGTCGTCCGCGAATTCTGCGGCCACGGTATCGGCAAGGTGTTCCACGAAGAACCGCAGATCCTGCACTACGGCCGCGCCGGCACCGGCATGGAACTCAAGGCAGGCATGACCTTCACCATCGAGCCGATGATCAACCAGGGCAAGGCCGACACCAAGGTTCTGGGCGACGGCTGGACCGCCATCACCAAGGACCGCAAGCTCTCGGCCCAGTGGGAACACACCCTGCTGGTCACCGACACCGGCTACGAAATCTTCACCCTGCGTGCGGACGACACGATCCCACGCATTTCGGGTGCGGCTTCGGCGTAACGGCTGCCCAGGTTTTCCCCCACTGTGTTCTGACTGACTGATAGATAGAAAGGAAAGCCGATCAATGCCCCAGGTGGATCCCGAACTCTTCGACCGTGGCCAGTTCCAGGCCGAACTGGCGCTGAAGGCGAGCCCTATCGCCGCCTTCAAGAAGGCTATCCGCCAGGCCCGCGAGGTGCTCGACGAGCGCTTTCGCAGCGGCCGGGACATTCGCCGGCTGATCGAGGATCGCGCCTGGTTCATCGATAACATCCTGCAAAAGGCCTGGGAACAGTTCACCTGGAGCGAAGACGCCGATATCGCCCTGGTCGCGGTCGGCGGCTATGGCCGTGGTGAACTGCACCCCTACTCCGACATCGATTTGCTGATCCTGCTGGACAGTGCCGATCATGAGATCTTTCGCGATTCCATCGAGCGTTTTCTGACGCTGTTGTGGGATATCGGCCTTGAAGTCGGCCAGAGCGTGCGCTCGGTCGACGAATGCGCCGAAGAAGCCCGTGCCGACCTGACCGTCATCACCAACCTGATGGAAAGCCGCACCATCGCCGGCCCCGAGCGCCTGCGCCAGCGCATGCTCGAAGTCACGAGCACCGCACACATGTGGCCCAGCAAGGATTTCTTCCTGGCCAAGCGTGCCGAGCAGAAAGCCCGGCACCACAAGTACAACGACACCGAATACAACCTGGAACCCAACGTCAAAGGCTCGCCGGGCGGGCTGCGGGACATCCAGACCATCCTGTGGGTCGCCCGCCGCCAGTACGGCACCCTGAACCTGCGCGCCCTGGCCGGCGAGGGTTTTCTGGTGGAAAGCGAAAACGCCCTGCTGGCCTCGTCCCAGGAATTCCTGTGGAAAGTGCGCTACGCCCTGCACATGCTCGCCGGGCGCTCCGAAGACCGCCTGCTGTTCGACCACCAGCGGTCCATCGCCACCCTGCTCGGTTTTGAAGGCGAAGACGCGAAGACCAGCATCGAAAGCTTCATGCAGCAGTACTACCGGGTGGTCATGAGCATTGCCCAGCTCAGCGACCTGATCATCCAGCACTTCGAAGAAGTGATCCTGGCCCCGGAAGACGAAGCACCGCCGCAGCCGATCAATGCGCGTTTCCAGCTGCACGACGGCTATATCGAGGCGCGTAGCGACAACGTGTTCCGCCGCACCCCGTTCGCCATGCTGGAAATCTTCGTGCTGATGGCCCAGCAGCCGGAAATCAAAGGCGTGCGTGCCGATACGATCCGCCTGTTGCGGGAAAACCGTCACCTGATCGACGATGATTTTCGCAATGACATCCGCAACACCAGCCTGTTTATCGAACTGTTCAAATGCAAGATCGGCATCCACCGCAACCTGCGGCGGATGAACCGCTACGGGATCCTCGGGCGTTACCTGCCGGAGTTCGGCTTTATCGTCGGGCAGATGCAGCACGACCTCTTCCACATCTACACGGTGGACGCCCACACCCTGAACCTGATCAAGCACCTGCGTAAGTTGCAGTACACCCAGGTCTCAGAAAAATTCCCGCTGGCCAGCAAGCTCATGGCCAAGCTGCCCAAGCCCGAGCTGATCTACCTGGCCGGCCTGTATCACGACATTGGCAAAGGCCGGCATGGCGATCACTCGGAAATCGGTGCGGTTGACGCCGAGGCCTTCTGCCAGCGCCATCAGTTGCCGTTGTGGGACAGCCGCCTGATTGTCTGGCTGGTGCAGAACCACCTGATAATGTCGACCACCGCCCAGCGCAAGGACTTATCCGACCCGCAGGTGATCCACGATTTCGCACAGATCGTCGGCGATGAAACCCGCCTCGACTACCTGTACGTACTGACCGTCTCCGATATCAACGCCACCAACCCGACGCTGTGGAACTCCTGGCGCGCCAGCCTGTTGCGCCAACTCTACACCGAGACCAAGCGCGCCCTGCGTCGCGGCCTGGAAAACCCGGTGGACCGCGAAGAACAGATCCGCCGTACCCAAAGCGCGGCCTTGGATATCCTGGTGCGCGGCGGCAACGACCCGGACGACGTCGAACAGCTCTGGTCGCAACTGGGTGATGATTATTTCCTGCGCCACACTGCCGGCGATGTGGCCTGGCACAGCGACGCCATCCTCCAGCAACCCGCCGATGGCGGCCCGCTGGTCTTGATCAAAGAAACCACCCAGCGCGAATTCGAGGGCGGCACGCAGATCTTCATCTACGCGCCCGACCAGCACGACTTCTTCGCCGTGACCGTGGCCGCCATGGACCAGCTCAACCTGAACATCCATGACGCCCGTGTGATCACCTCCAGCAGCCAGTTCACCCTCGACACCTACATCGTGCTCGACACCGAAGGCGAGTCGATTGGCGACAACCCGGCGCGGGTCAAAAAGATTCGCGAAGGGCTCACCGAAGCGCTGCGCAACCCGGATGACTACCCGACCATCATCCAGCGCCGGGTACCTCGCCAGCTCAAGCATTTTGCCTTCGCCCCCCAGGTGACCATCTCCAACGATGCACAGCGCCCGGTGACCGTGCTGGAGCTCAGCGCGCCGGACCGTCCGGGCCTGTTGGCACGGATCGGCGGCATCTTTTTGGAGTTCGACCTGTCGTTGCAGAATGCCAAGATTGCGACCCTGGGCGAGCGCGTGGAAGACGTGTTCTTCATCACCGACGCCGATAACCAGCCGCTGTCCGACCCGGAGCTGTGCCGTCGCCTGCAGGACGCGATCGTCCAGCAGCTGAGCGTGACCCAGGAACCCGGTGTCGAACTGACACGACTGACCATTTAAAGCGCCGCCCCCAGTTTTTAACGCCTTGCACGAGATCCACCGATGAACAACGCCCTGAACCAGCTGCAGCCCTACCCGTTCGAGAAACTGCGCGCCCTGCTCGGCAGCGTCACGCCCAACCCAGGCAAACGCCCGATCGCGCTGTCCATCGGCGAACCGAAGCATAAATCCCCGGAATTCGTGGCCAAGGCGCTGGCAGATAACCTCGACCAGATGGCGGTCTACCCAACCACCCTGGGCCTCCCGGCATTGCGCGAGGCCATCGGTGCCTGGTGCGAACGTCGCTTCAATGTACCCAAGGGCTGGCTCGACCCGGCGCGCAATATCCTGCCGGTCAACGGCACCCGCGAAGCACTGTTCGCCTTCACCCAGACCGTGGTCAACCGCGGCGACGATGCCCTGGTGGTCAGCCCCAACCCGTTCTATCAGATCTACGAAGGCGCCGCCTTCCTGGCCGGGGCCAAGCCGCACTACCTGCCATGCCTGGATGCGAACGGTTTCAACCCGGATTTCGACGCCGTGTCGCCGGACATCTGGAAACGCTGCCAGATCCTGTTCCTGTGCTCCCCCGGCAACCCGACCGGCGCGCTGATCCCGGTTGAAACCCTGAAAAAACTGATCGCGCTGGCCGACGAGTATGACTTCGTCATTGCCGCCGACGAATGCTACAGCGAGCTCTACTTCGACGAACAAACCCCGCCGCCAGGCCTGCTCAGCGCCTGCGTGGAACTGGGCCGCGAGGACTTCAAGCGTTGCGTGGTGTTCCACAGCCTGTCCAAACGCTCCAACCTGCCAGGCCTGCGCTCCGGCTTTGTCGCCGGCGACGCCGATATCCTCAAGGCATTCCTGCTTTACCGCACCTACCACGGCTGTGCAATGCCGGTGCAGACCCAATTGGCCAGCATTGCCGCCTGGCACGACGAAGCCCACGTAAAGGCCAACCGTGACCTGTACCGCGAGAAATTCGACGCGGTGCTGGCAATCCTCAAGCCGGTACTGGACGTGCAAAGCCCGGACGGTGGTTTCTACCTGTGGCCGAACGTGGAAGGCGACGATGCTGCATTCTGCCGCGACCTGTTCGTGGAAGAACACGTCACCGTGGTGCCGGGCTCGTACCTGTCACGCGAAGTGGATGGCTTCAACCCCGGCGCCGGCCGTGTGCGCCTGGCGCTGGTTGCGCCATTGGCCGAGTGCGTGGAAGCGGCCGAGCGGATTCGGGATTTCATTCAGCGTCGCCGGTAAGCCCCTCACGGGTCATTTCACTTGACCCAGGTTTGCCTCACTCATATCCAGATCCGCCAATACCTCCCTCAAGACGTCATCACCAATCTGGTGATGACGGCTCAAGCTGTACAACTCCAAGCGCTGCGCACGCAGCGCCTTGAGCCGAAGCTTGCGCTCAAGCAGATCCATCTGCTGAGCGAGCGCCTGGGCCTCGGCCGAATCGTTGAACACCTCCAATTGATGACGGTATTCCGACATCAACCGCGCCTTGAGCTCAGTGGCGAGCGCGGCCTGGGCGGCATCCTGGGTTTCGGTTTCAGAGGGTTCATCTGCCTCCAGGGCATGGATGGCCGCGACGGCGGTTTTTTTCCAGGCCTCACGCACTTCGTTGTGGCGCTTTTCATCCGGGCTCTTTTCGATGCCGCGCAGCAACAACGGCAAGGCGATGCAGGCGGCGATCAGCGAGAGCAGGATCACCCCGGCGGCGATGAAAATCAGCAGGTCACGCTCCGGGAAGTCATGCCCCGGCGCCAACAGCAAAGGCACCGACATCACACCGGCCAAGGTCACCGCCCCGCGCACACCGCCGATGGTCAACAGCCAACAGGAACGGGCAGTAGGCACCAACGTCAGCTCGCTTTTCCCCCGTAGCCGCCGCAACAGGCCCGACAGCCGCCATATGCTCTGTACCCAGATAAATCGCAACACCAGCAGCACCAGGAAAATCGCGATCACGTCCAGGCAGCGGTACAACAACGTCGGCCAGAGCGTGGCTTCATGGCTTACCACGGCCTTGATGATGTCTGGCAGTTGCAGGCCGAGCAGCAGGAAGATCAGGCCATTGAAGGCAAATTCCAGCAACGACCACACACTGCGGTTGAGCAAGCGCGTGCTGGTCTGGCGCGGCAGCAGATCAAGCCAGCTTTGCATCATGCCCGCCGCCACCGCCGACAAAATCCCCGAAGCCCCCAAGCGTTCGGCCAGCACATACGCGGCAAACGGTAGCAGCAGCATGAAAACCACGTGGGTGGCCGGATCATCCCAACCGCGGGCGATCATCCAGGCGCGCAATCGGCCAACCAGCCAGCTCAACGCCACCCCGACCGCCAGCCCACCCATGGCCACCAGGACAAAGGTGAGGCTGGCATCCGCCAGTGAAAACACGCCGGTCAACGCTGCCGCCAGGGCGAACTTGAAGGTCACCAGGCCCGACGCATCATTCATCAGCGCCTCGCCCTGGAGCATATGCATCAGGGGTGTAGGTAAACGGTTCTGGGAAATGGCCGACACCGCCACGGCGTCCGTCGGCGACAACACCGCCGCCAGGGCGAAGGCCACCGGCAACGGAATCGCAGGCAACAGCCAGTGAATGAAGTAGCCAGCACCGACCACGGTGAACAGCACCAGCCCCACCGCCAACGTCAGGATCGGGCCACGCAGGCGCCACAACTCACGCTTGGGCATGCGCCAGCCATCCGAGAACAACAACGGTGGCAGGAACAGAAACAGGAACAACTCCGGGTCCAGCGCCACATGCAGCCCCAGCGTGGGCCAGGCCAGCAAGGCACCCGCCGCAATCTGCACCAGGGGTAACGGCAGCGGGATGATGCGCCCCACCAGACGCGAAACGCTGACCAGCATCAGCAGGATAAGAACGGTGTAGGCGGTTTGCATAACGCGGGTTTCCCGGACGATCGACTTGCAACGACACACATCAGGCAACAACTGGCCGTTGAAGTGCCATATTACCTGGGTATGTTACCCACCTATGCTGCGTGCTGGCTTTTGCACAATAGTCGCACGGTGCTGACGAGCGGCACCCAAAGCCGCTGGTCGTGGCATAATCCGTGACCTTTCAGTTTCATTTGTCCAAAAGGGGGCAATTCCTTGACCGCTTCAAGCAAAACGTTGCACCTTTTCGGCATCAAAGCCTGCGACACCATGAAAAAGGCGCGCACCTGGCTCGATGAGCACGGTGTCAGCTATGAGTTCCACGACTACAAAACGGCCGGCATCGACCGCGAACACTTGACCCAATGGTGCAACGAGCACGGTTGGCAGGTGGTTTTGAACCGTGCGGGCACCACCTTTCGCAAACTCGAAGACGAACGCAAAGCCGATCTCGATCAGTCGAAAGCCATTGAACTGATGCTCGCACAACCCTCGATGATCAAGCGCCCGGTGCTTGATCTCGGTGACAGAACCCTGATTGGCTTCAAGCCAGATAGTTATTCGGCGGCCCTCAAGTAGGCCAGCCCTTCCATTTTTGTAGAGGTAACAGCATGTCCAATTCCCTGTTCAGCCTGGGCTTCGGCGTCGGCACTCAGAACCGCCAAGGTGCTTGGCTGGAAGTGTTTTACGCACAACCCTTGCTCAACCCATCGGCCGAAATCGTTGCCGCCATCGCGCCGATCCTTGGCTACAGCGAAGGCAACCAGGCGATCACCTTCACCGTCGCCCAGGCCCTGCAACTGGCGGATGCGCTCAAAGGCGTCGATGCCACCCAGGCAGCCTTGCTGAGCCGCCTGGCGGAAAGCCACAACCCGCTGGTCGCCACCGTGCTGGCCGAAGACGCCGCGTTGACCTCCACGCCTGAGGCCTACCTCAAGCTGCACCTGCTGTCCCATCGCCTGGTCAAGCCTCACGGCCTGAGCCTGGCCGGTGTGTTCCCACAGTTGCCGAACGTGGCCTGGACCAGCCAGGGCGCAATCGACATCAATGAACTGGCCGAACGCCAGTTGGAAGCACGCCTGCGCGGCGAAGTGCTGGAAGTGTTCTCGGTGGACAAGTTCCCGAAAATGACCGACTACGTAGTGCCGAGCGGCGTGCGTATCGCTGACGCCGCGCGTATCCGCCTGGGCGCCTATGTGGGCGAAGGCACCACCGTGATGCACGAAGGTTTCGTCAACTTCAATGCCGGCACCGAAGGCCCGGGCATGATCGAAGGCCGTGTGTCGGCGGGTGTGTTCGTCGGCAAGGGTTCGGACCTGGGCGGCGGTTGCTCCACCATGGGCACCCTGTCGGGCGGCGGCAATATCGTGATCAAGGTCGGCGAAGGCTGCCTGATCGGCGCCAACGCCGGTATCGGTATCCCGTTGGGCGACCGTAATACCGTGGAATCTGGCCTGTACGTGACCGCCGGCACCAAGGTTGCGCTGCTCGACGAGAAGAACCAACTGGTCAAGGTGGTCAAGGCGCGCGAACTGGCCGGCCAACCGGACCTGCTGTTCCGCCGTAACTCCGAGACCGGTGCCGTGGAATGCAAAACCCACAAATCGGCCATCGAACTGAACGAAGCGCTGCACGCTCACAACTAAGCAGCCACTCGATGCCACTAGCGGGCCGCGCCTTCGAGGCGCGGTTCGCTTATACGAGTCTTGACCCCATGCTTGTGCCCTCTCCCTGGCGCGCCGACTTTCCGGCCATCGCCACCCTGCAACGGCAAGACCAGACCTATCTGGATAACGCCGCCACCACGCAAAAACCTCAAGCCCTGCTGGATGCCATCGGCCATTACTACGTCAATGGCGCTGCCAACGTGCACCGTGCCCAGCATTTGCCGGGGGCCCATGCAACACAGGCGTTCGAGGACAGCCGCAGCAAGGTCGCGCAATGGCTGAATGCAGGCGACAGCGGGCAAATTATCTTTACCCACGGCGCAACCTCGGCGCTGAACCTCCTGGCCTATGGCCTTGAGCACTTATTCAACGCGGGCGATGAAATTGTCATCAGCGCCCTGGAACACCACGCCAACCTGCTGCCCTGGCAGCAGTTGGCCAAACGCCGCGCGCTCACACTGTTGGTATTGCCGCTGGGCGATGATGGCGTGATTGACCTTGAAGCCGCCGCCGCATTGATCGGCCCGCGCACGCGACTGCTGGCGGTGAGCCAGTTATCCAACGTCCTCGGTGCCTGGCAGCCGCTGGAAGCCCTGCTACCGCTGGCCCGCGCCCACGGCGCCCTGACGGTGGTGGACGGGGCACAGGGCATCGTCCATGGCCGGCATGATGTGCAGGCCCTGGGTTGCGACTTCTATGTATTTTCCAGTCACAAGCTGTATGGCCCGGATGGCGTCGGCGTGCTGTATGGCCGCAACGAAGCCCTGCATCACCTGCGCCACTGGCAATTCGGCGGCGAAATGGTGCAACAGGCCGACTACCACAGCGCCAGCTTTCGCCCTGCCCCGCTGGGTTTCGAGGCCGGTACCCCGCCGATTGCCGGCGTGATTGGCCTGGGCGCGACCCTGGACTACCTGAACTCCCTGGATCTGCCGGCGGTGGTCGCCCATGAAGCGGCCCTGCATGACTACCTGCTGCGCGGGCTGAAAGCTCGCAACGGCGTACGCGTACTGGGAGCGCCACAGGTGGCGTTGGTCAGCTTTGTAGTCGAAGGCGTGCACAACGCCGACCTTGCCCACCTGCTGACTGAGCAAGGCATTGCAGTGCGCGCCGGCCATCATTGCGCAATGCCGCTGCTCAAGGCGATGCATTTGTCGGGAGCGATCCGTGTATCCCTGGCGCTGTATAACGACTCCGATGACCTGGAACGCTTCTTTGAAGCCCTGGACCAGGCGCTGGATATGTTGCGGTGAGCCTGCCAGTGGATGCGCTGGCTGCGCTGGAAGCCTTCCAGTCTGTCGGCAGCTGGGAACAACGCGCGCGAATGTTGATGCAGTGGGGTGAACGTCTGCCCGCATTGGCGAATGAGGATAAGGTCGATGCCAACCTGGTGCAGGGCTGTGAGAGCCTGGTGTGGTTGGTGGGGCGCCTGGAGCAGGGTCATTGGCAATTCGCCGCGAGCAGCGATGCGCGGATGATCCGTGGCTTGGTGGCGTTGCTGCTGGCGCGGGTCAACGGATTATCGGCGGCTGAATTGCAGGCGGTCGACTTGCCCGACTGGTTCAATCAGTTGGGGCTTTCCCGCCAGCTGTCGCCGTCGCGCAGCAATGGGCTGAACGCGGTCTTGCAGCGCATGCGCGAACTCAGCCATACACACAACTGAATGTGGGAGGGGGCTTGCCCCCGATGAGCATGGGTATCTACACAACTTTGGCTCAACGCTGAACGCGCGGCAGATAGGGCTGTTGTGGCGAGCGGGCTTGTCCCGCGTTGGGCTGTGAAGCAGCCCCAGTCAAGAAAAACGCGGTGTATCAGACACTCTGTAGCGGCTGGTTTTGGGGCTGCTTCGCAGCCCAACGCGGGACAAGCCCGCTCGCCACAGGGAGATTTGTCAGGGGCTGAAAAGTTGCGTAGATACCCATGCTCATCGGGGGCAAGGCCCCTCCCACATTTTGAACGGTGTAAAGTTCTGAGATTCAGCTGGGTTTGACCCGCTCCGAGGGCCTACGCACCCCGGCCACGATCTTGTCCACCGCCTTGGTCGCCGCGACCATGCCGAAGGTCGCGGTCACCATCATCACCGCGCCAAACCCGCCGGCGCAGTCCAGTTTCACGCCATCACCGACAAAGCTCTTCTGCAAACAAATGCTGCCGTCCGGCTTCGGATAGCGCAGTTGCTCGGTGGAAAACACGCACGGCACGCTGTAATGACGAGTCACGGTACGCGAGAAACCATAGTCACGGCGCAGGGTCGAGCGCACTTTCGAGGCCAGGGGATCGTTGAAGGTACGGTTCAAGTCGCACACCTGGATCAGCGTCGGGTCGATCTGCCCGCCGGCGCCACCGGTAGTGATGATTTGGATCTTGCGGCGCTTGCACCAGGCAATCAGTGCGGCCTTGGCGTTGACCGCGTCGATGCAGTCGATCACGCAATCAATGTTCGGCGTGATGTACTCGGCCATGGTGTCACGGGTCACGAAGTCTGCTACCGCATGCACGGTGCAGTCCGGGTTGATGCCGCGCAGGCGCTCGGCCATGACCTCGACCTTGGGCTTGCCCACGGTACTGTCGAGAGCGTGCAACTGGCGATTGCTGTTGCTGACGCAGACATCGTCCAGGTCGAACAGCGATATCTCTCCTACGCCGCAACGGGCGATGGCTTCCGCCGCCCAAGAGCCGACACCGCCGACGCCGACGATCGCCACATGGGCCGCCTTCAAGCGGTCCAGGCCTTCAATGCCATACAAACGGGCGACGCCTGCAAACCGCGGATCTTCTGTGCTCATGACCATTACCCCAAAAACCGGCGCGCATTATAGGGCCACACCGCGACAAGTTCTAAGCTTCAAGCTACAAGTAAAGAACTTAGGTGAACATTCGCGGACTAACGTCCGGCTTTTCGCTGTCCGCTATACGCTCAGTGAGACGCCGGTGTAGGATGCGCGCCGTTCGGCGCAGGCCGACACCTCTTTTCGTTCCACACCCTTTGGAACCCGAAATCGCCATGTCATCGCGTAAATTTGGACTCAACCTGGTGGTGGTGCTGGCAATTGCCGCGCTATTCACCGGCTTCTGGGCGCTGATCAACCGCCCGGTCACTACCCCCAACTGGCCTGAACAGATCTCCGGTTTTTCTTACTCGCCGTTTCAACAAGGCCAGTACCCGCAGAAAGACCAATACCCGACCGACGACCAGATGCGTCGCGATCTGGAGATCATGAGCAAGCTGACGGACAACATCCGTACCTACTCGGTCGACGGCACCCTGGGGGACATCCCCAAGCTGGCGGAAGAGTTCGGCCTGCGGGTAACGCTGGGGATCTGGATCAGCCCGGACCTGGAACGCAACGAGCGTGAAATCCAGCGGGCTATCGAGATCGCCAACAGCTCGCGCAGCGTCGTGCGGGTTGTCGTGGGTAACGAAGCGTTGTTCCGTGAAGAGATCACCCCCGAGGCGCTGATTGTGCTGCTGGATCGGGTGCGCGCCGCCGTAAAAGTACCGGTGACCACTTCCGAGCAATGGCATATCTGGGAAAAGAACCCGCAACTGGCCAAGCACGTCGACCTGATTGCCGCGCACATCCTGCCGTTCTGGGAATACATCCCGATGGACAAGGCCGGCCAGTACGTACTCGACCGCGCCAGGGATCTGAAGAAATTGTTCCCGAAAAAGCCGCTGCTATTGTCGGAAGTTGGCTGGCCAAGTAATGGCCGTATGCGCGGAGGTAATGAATCGTCCCCGGCAGACCAGGCGATTTACCTGCGTACGCTGGTGAACAAGCTGAACCGCCAGGGCTATAACTACTTCGTGATCGAGGCTTTCGACCAGCCTTGGAAAGTCAGCGACGAAGGTTCGGCCGGCGCTTACTGGGGCGTGTACAACGCCGCGCGCCAGCAGAAGTTCAACTTCGAAGGGCCGGTAGTTGCGATCCCGCAATGGCGCGTCCTGGCGATCGGATCGGTGGTGCTTGCACTGCTGTCCCTGACCCTATTGATGATCGACGGCTCGGCCCTGCGCCAGCGTGGCCGCACCTTCCTGACCTTTATCGCGTTCCTCTGCGGTTCGGTATTGGTGTGGATCGGCTACGACTACAGCCAGCAATACAGCACCTGGTTCAGCGTGACCGTCGGCATCTTGTTGGCCCTGGGCGCGCTGGGCGTGTTCATCGTGTTGCTGACCGAAGCCCACGAGTTGGCAGAAGCGGTATGGACCCACAAGCGTCGGCGTGAATTCCTGCCGGTAGTGGGGGATTCGGACTACCGCCCGAAAGTGTCGATCCATGTGCCGTGCTACAACGAGCCGCCGGATATGGTCAAACAGACCCTCGACGCCCTGGCCGCCCTCGATTACCCGGACTACGAAGTCCTGATCATCGACAACAACACCAAGGACCCGGCCGTGTGGGAACCGGTGCGCGACTATTGCGCCACCCTCGGCCCGCGCTTCAAGTTCTTCCACGTGGCCCCACTGGCCGGCTTCAAGGGCGGCGCGCTGAACTACCTGATCCCGCACACCGCCAAGGATGCCGAAGTGATCGCCGTGATCGACTCGGACTACTGCGTGTCGCCGAACTGGCTCAAGCACATGGTGCCGCACTTCGCTGACCCGAAAATCGCCGTGGTGCAGTCGCCGCAGGATTACCGCGACCAGAACGAAA
Organism: Pseudomonas gorinensis; assembly: GCF_042015035.1. NCBI lineage: Bacteria > Pseudomonadati > Pseudomonadota > Gammaproteobacteria > Pseudomonadales > Pseudomonadaceae > Pseudomonas > Pseudomonas gorinensis. The sequence goes on along the minus strand of NZ_CP167125.1, from coordinate 1,777,894 downwards.
GCACCTTCAAGAAGCTCTGCTACGCCGAGTACAAAGGCTTCTTCCATATCGGCATGGTCACCCGTAACGACCGCGACGCGATCATCCAGCACGGCACGATGACCATGACCCGACGCTCGGTGCTCGAAGAACTGGGCTGGGCCGACTGGTGCATCTGCGAAGACGCCGAACTGGGCCTGCGGGTATTCGAGAAAGGCCTGTCGGCGGCGTACTACCACGACAGCTACGGCAAGGGCCTGATGCCGGATACCTTTATCGACTTCAAGAAACAGCGCTTCCGCTGGGCCTATGGCGCGATCCAGATCATCAAGCGTCACACCGCCAGCCTGTTGCGCGGCAAGGACACTGAGCTGACCCGTGGCCAGCGCTACCACTTCCTCGCGGGCTGGTTGCCGTGGGTGGCAGATGGCATGAATATCTTCTTCACCGTCGGCGCACTGTTGTGGTCGGCGGCGATGATCATCGTGCCGACGCGGGTCGACCCGCCGCTGTTGATTTTCGCGATCCCGCCGTTGGCGTTGTTTGTGTTCAAGGTTGGCAAGATCATTTTCCTGTATCGCCGTGCGGTAGGGGTGAACCTCAAGGATGCGTTCTGCGCCGCACTGGCTGGCCTGGCGTTGTCCCACACCATCGCCAAGGCGGTGTTGTATGGCTTCTTCACCACCAGCATTCCGTTCTTTCGCACACCGAAAAACGCGGATAACCACGGCTTTTGGGTCGCGATTTCCGAAGCGCGCGAAGAAATGTTCATCATGCTGCTGTTGTGGGGCGCGGCGCTGGGGATCTACCTGGTGCAGGGCCTGCCGAGCAATGACATGCGTTTCTGGGTGGTGATGCTGCTGGTGCAATCGCTGCCGTACGTGGCGGCATTGATCATGGCGTTCCTGTCGTCGCTGCCGAAACCGGCGCCGAAGGTGGAGCCTGTCACCGTCGCGTAAAAACTTGCGCAATGCACTAAACGGCGGCCTCTGGCCGCCGTTTTGCTATAAGATAACGGCCGTTTTATGAGTCTTGGCCTCGGCCAATGCTTTGTGTGGGAGGGGGCTTGCCCCCGATGGCGGTGGGCCAGTCAACAGATGCAGTGACTGACACTCAGCCATCGGGGGCAAGCCCCCTCCCACACTGAATCTGCGCCACCCTACGTCCTGCGCCCATTACACGCTTTCCGGAGTTTTACCATGACGGCCCATGCCGATCTTTCGCCGACCCTTCAACTTGCCATCGACCTGATCCGTCGCCCCTCGGTGACGCCGATCGACGCCGATTGCCAGAAGCTGATGATGCAGCGCCTGGGCGACGCCGGTTTTGCGCTGGAGCCGATGCGCATCGAAGACGTGGACAACTTCTGGGCCACCCACGGCAAGCATGACGGCCCGGTATTGTGCTTTGCCGGCCACACCGACGTGGTGCCGACCGGCCCGGTACAGGCGTGGCAAAACGACCCGTTCGACGCACTGATCGACGAAAACGGCATGCTCTGCGGGCGCGGCGCGGCGGATATGAAAGGCAGCCTGGCCGCGATGCTGGTTGCCTCCGAGCGCTTTGTGAAGGACTACCCGGACCACAAGGGCTCGGTCGCCTTCCTGATCACCAGCGATGAAGAAGGCCCGGCGCACCACGGAACCAAGGCCGTGATCGAGCGCCTGGCGGCACGCAAGGAACGCCTGGACTGGTGCATCGTCGGCGAACCGTCGAGCACTGCTCTGGTGGGCGACGTGGTCAAGAACGGCCGTCGCGGCTCCCTCGGCGCCACCCTGACCGTGCGCGGCGTACAAGGCCACGTGGCCTACCCGCACCTGGCAAAGAACCCGATTCACCTGGCCGCGCCAGCCCTGGCTGAACTGGCCGCCGAGCATTGGGACAACGGCAACGCCTTCTTTCCGCCGACCAGCTTCCAGATCTCCAACCTCAACTCCGGCACTGGCGCCACCAACGTGATCCCGGGTGACCTGACGGCGGTGTTCAATTTCCGCTTCTCCACCGAATCCACCGTCGAAGGCCTGCAACAACGGGTCGCGGCGATTCTCGACAAGCATGGCCTGGACTGGCATGTGGAATGGGCGCTGTCGGGCCTGCCGTTCCTCACCGAGCCAGGCGCGCTGCTCGACGCCGTGTCGGCGAGCATCAAGGCGATCACCGGCCGTGAGACCCAGGCGTCCACCAGCGGCGGGACCTCCGATGGACGGTTCATCGCCACGCTGGGTACCCAGGTGGTCGAACTGGGCCCGGTGAACGCGACGATCCACCAGGTCAACGAACGCATCCTGGCCAGCGACCTCGACGTGCTCACCGAAATCTACTACCAGACCCTGATCAAGTTGCTCGCCTGATGCTGGCCTGCCCCATTTGCAGCGCACCGCTCAACGCGGTGGACAATGGCGTGGCGTGCCCCGCCGGGCACCGTTTTGACCGTGCGCGCCAGGGTTATCTGAACCTGTTGCCGGTGCAGCACAAGAACAGCCGCGACCCGGGCGATAACCTGGCGATGGTCGAGGCGCGCCGCGACTTCCTCAACGCCGGGCACTACGCCCCGGTGGCCAAGCGCCTGGCCGAACTGGCCGCCGAACGCGCGCCGCAACGCTGGGTGGATATCGGCTGTGGCGAGGGTTACTACACCGCACAGATCGCCGACGCCCTGCCCCACGCCGACGGCTACGCCCTGGATATCTCCAAGGAAGCGGTCAAGCGTGCGTGCAAGCGCAACCCGGCGCTGACCTGGTTGATCGCCAGCATGGCCCGCGTACCCTTGGCCGATGCCAGCTGCCAGTTTCTCGCCAGTGTGTTCAGCCCGTTGGACTGGCAAGAGGCCAAACGCCTGCTCAGCCCCGGCGGCGGCTTGATGAAAGTCGGCCCCACCCGCGGCCACCTGATGGAACTGCGCGAGCGTCTGTACGACGAAGTGCGCGAATACACCGACGACAAGCACCTGGCCCTGGTACCGGACGGCATGAGCCTGGCGCACAGCGAGACCCTGGAGTTCACCCTTAGCCTGGCTGAGCCCAAGGACCGCGCTAACCTGCTGGCCATGACGCCCCACGGCTGGCGCGCCAGTGCCGAGCGCCGTAGCGAGGTGATTGAGGCCGTCGAACCGCTGCGGGTCACCGTATCGATGCGTTACGATTATTTCGTGCTTCAATAACCGACTTTTAAACATCCGCGAATGGATTTTCGAATCCCGCAACGAGGAACATCCATGCGCCAACCCGATATCGAGATTTACCTGAAGGACGCCGACGTCGACCACAAGGCCATTGCCGCCTGGCTGGGCGCCGCCCTCGGCCCGTGCAGCGACTGGGTGCAGAAGGGTCAGACCTACAAGTGCAAGGCCGGCAACGTGCCCGTGACCTGGCTGCCGAAAGCCGTAGGCAAGTGGAACAGCCTGTATCTGGAAAGTGACCAGACGCCGTGGGAAGACGACATTGCCTGCGCCCGCGCTGCGTTTGCTGCGCTGAATGTGGAAGTGCGCTGCGCGCCAGGGAGCTGGGTCGAGGAGGAAGGTGAGGAAAGCGCCGACACCTGGATTCGCATCAGCACAGACGGTGAAGAGCAGATCACCTGGAAAACTGCCTGAGCCTGAGCGGTAAACCACAATCAACATGTGGGAGGGGGCTTGCCCCCTCCCACATGGGTCCTGCGGTGTAACAAATCCGCATTACAAACCGACCACATCCTCTGCCTGCAAGCCCTTCTCGCCGCTCACCACGGCGTATTCCACCTGCTGGCCCTCGGCCAGGGAACGATGGCCCTCGCCACGAATGGCGCGGTAGTGCACAAACACATCCTTGCCATCTTCACGCTGGATAAAGCCATAGCCCTTGGCGTCGTTGAACCACTTCACATTACCGGTTTCACGCGTTGCCATCTGTTCACCCCCACTTGATTGTTATTGTTGAGTCGGTCGCGTTGAACTGCCGAGTATAAGACAGGCTCAAAAACGATCAACTCAAGTTTACATCGCTGCTTTTTTGCCGATTTTCGGCGAATACGGCACACTACCCGCCCGAGCGCCTGCTCGGTTTTTCCCACTTGAAGCAGCTCGCCTATGACCCGCTCCCCGTTCCGCCGTCTGGTGTTTGGCACCTTGCGCCGACTGCTGTACCTCTGGGTTCGCTCGGAGACGATCAACCAGTCGTCCCTAACCCTTAACCTCGACCGCAGCCGACCGGTGTTCTATGTCCTGCAATCGCCCTCCCTGACCGAACTGGCCGTAGTCGACGCCGAGTGCACCAAGGCCGGCCTGCCGCGCCCGGTGTTGCCGGTGTCGGTGGGCCCGCTGATGGAGCCCGCGGCATTCTTCTACCTCACGCCCGAGCCCGATTGGCTCGGCCGCCAGGACAAGCGCGGCGCGCCGCCAACCCTGACCCGCCTGGTCGACACCCTCACCGCGCACGCCGAAGAGAATGCACAAATCATTCCGGTCAGCGTGTTCTGGGGGCAGTCACCCGAGAGCGAGTCCAGCCCGTGGAAACTGCTGTTTGCCGACAGTTGGGCGGTCACCGGGCGTCTGCGTCGTTTGTTGAGCATCCTGATCCTCGGGCGCAAGACCCGCGTGCAATTCTCCGCGCCCATCAACCTGCGTGAATTGATCGAGCACAATAAAGGTCACGAACGCACCGTGCGAATGGCCCAGCGCATCCTGCGTGTGCACTTTCGTAACCTGAAAACCGCTGTCATCGGCCCCGACCTGTCCCACCGCCGCAACCTGGTGAAGGGCCTGGTGAATATGCCGCTGGTGCGCCAAGCCATCGCCGACGAAGCCGAGCGCGAAAAGATCAGCCCCGAAAAGGCCAAGGCCCAGGCGTTGCGCTATGGCAACGAGATTGCCTCGGACTACACCTACACCGCGATCCGCTTCCTGGAAGTGGTGCTGAGTTGGTTCTGGAACAAGATCTACGACGGCATCAAGGTCAATAACATCGAAGGCGTGCAAAAAGTTGCCCAGGGCTACGAAGTTATCTATGTCCCATGCCACCGCAGCCATATCGACTACCTGCTGCTGTCCTACCTGCTGTTCAAGAACGGCCTGACCCCGCCGCACATCGCCGCCGGGATCAACCTGAACATGCCGGTGATCGGCAGCCTGCTGCGCCGTGGCGGTGCGTTTTTCATGCGCCGCACCTTCAAGGGCAACCCGCTGTACACCTCGGTGTTCAACGAATACCTGCACACCCTGTTCACCAAGGGCTTCCCGGTGGAGTACTTCGTCGAAGGCGGGCGCTCGCGCACCGGGCGCATGCTGCAACCGAAAACCGGCATGCTGGCAATCACCCTGCGCAGCTTCCTGCGCTCCTCGCGCATGCCGATTGTGTTCGTGCCGGTGTATATCGGCTATGAGCGCGTACTCGAAGGCCGCACTTACCTCGGCGAACTGCGTGGCGCGAGCAAAAAGAAAGAATCGATCTTCGATATTTTCAAAGTGGTCGGCGCGCTCAAGCAGCGTTTTGGCCAAGTCGCGGTCAACTTTGGCGAGCCGATCAAGCTGGCGGAATTCCTCGATGCCGAGCAACCCGACTGGCGCGCCCAGGAGCTCGGCCCGAACTACAAGCCGGCGTGGCTCAACGAAACCACCAACCGCCTCGGCGAACAGGTAGCGCGGCATTTGAACGAAGCCGCGGCAGTCAACCCGGTGAACCTGGTGGCCCTGGCGTTGCTGTCCACCACGCGCCTGGCCCTGGACGAACAGGCCATGGCCCGTCAGTTGGACCTGTACCTGGCGCTGTTGCGCCGCGTGCCCTACTCGCCCCATACCACGCTGCCCGAAGGCGACGGCATGGCGCTGATCAAGCACGTCAAGGACATGGACCTGTTGTCGGAACAGAGCGATGCCCTGGGCAAAATCCTGTACCTGGACGAGCAGAATGCTGTCCTGATGACCTACTACCGCAACAACGTACTGCACATCTTCGCCCTGCCGGCGCTGCTGGCGAGCTTCTTCCAGAGCAGTTCGCGCATGAGCCGCGAGCAGATCCTGCGCTACACCCACGCGCTGTATCCGTACCTGCAATCGGAGCTGTTTATCCGCTGGTCGCTGGAAGAGTTGGATACGGTGATCGACCAGTGGCTGGAAGCGTTCATCGAGCAAGGGCTGCTGCGCTTCGAAAACGACGTATACCTGCGCCCGGCACCGAGTTCACGGCACTTTGTATTGCTGACGCTGCTGTCCAAGAGCATCGCCCAGACCCTGCAACGCTTCTACATGGCGATCTCGCTGTTGCTCAACAGTGGCCAGAACAGTATCAGCGCCGAAGAGCTGGAAGACCTGTGCACGATCATGGCCCAGCGCTTGTCGATCCTGCATGGCCTCAATGCTCCGGAGTTCTTCGACAAGAGCCTTTTCCGACATTTTATCCAGACGCTGCTGGAGCAGGATGTGCTGCGCCGCGATGAAGCCGGCAAATTGAGCTATCACGACCTGCTCGGCGAACTGGCTGAAGGCGCCGCCAAGCGCGTGCTGCCGGCCGAAATTCGCTTGTCGATCCGCCAGGTGGCCTTGCATCGCGTGGATGGTGCTGGGGAGGCGCCAGTCGAACCTGCCCCGCTCAAGCCTGAAGAAAGCCGCTAGATTGAATAAGGTGCCGGAAGGATTCCGGTGCCGCTTACAAGGAGCCGCACCATGAAAAAAATCATTCTCCTGGGCCTCACCGCCCTGCTCGGAGCCTGCCAATCCATGCACCCTGCGCCCAAGGCCAGCCTCGACGGCGAGGTCTTCTACCTGCAACGCATCGCCCTGCCGCCGACCGCGACCTTGAGTGTCAGCCTGCAGGACGCGTCCCTGGCGGATGCGCCCGCCGTGACCCTGGCCGAGCAAAAAGGCCCGGTCAAAGGCCAGGTGCCGTTGCCGTTTCACCTGAGCTACGACCCCGCCCAGGTCAAGCCCGGCCACAGTTATTCGCTCAGCGCTCGCATCGAACTGGATGGCAAGCTACTGTTTATCACCACCGAACGGCACGCCGTGCAGCTCAACGGCCAAGACCCACAACCGCTGCGCCTGCGGGTTGACGCGGTCGCTCACTGAATTCATCGAACATAAGGAAGCGCCCATGCTCCGTAACTCCCTTCGCCTCACTGCCCTGTGCGCCGGCCTGCTGCTCGGCGCCAACGCCATGGCCTTGGACCTTGGCAGCCTGTCCCAGGGCGACGCCAGCGGCGGCCTCAAGGACGCACTGACCCAAGGCGCACAGATTGCCGTGAAACAGCTGGGCGTGCCCGGTGGCTTCAGCAACAACCCCGAAGTGAAGATCGGCTTGCCGGGCAAGCTGGGCAAAGTCGCCGACAAGCTGAAAATGTTCGGGCTGGGTGATCAGGTCACTCAACTGGAAGACAGCATGAACAAAGCGGCTGAAACGGCCGTGACCCAAGCCCAGCCGATCCTGGTGAACGCCGTGAAAAACATGAGCGTGACCGACGCCAAGGGCATCCTCACCGGCGGCCAGGACTCGGCCACCCAGTACTTGAACAAAAGCAGCCGCGAACAAATTCGCGCCAAGTTCCTGCCGATCGTCAAGGCCGCCACCGACAAGGTCGGCGTGGCCCAGCAGTACAACGCCCTGGCTGGCAAGGCTGCGGCCTTCGGTGCGGTCGACGCCAAGAGCGCCAATGTCGAGAACTACGTGACCGAGCAGGCGCTGGACGGTTTGTTCAAGATGATTGCGCAACAGGAAGAAACCATTCGCAAGAACCCGGCGGCGGCGGCCACCAGTTTGGCGAAGAAGGTGTTTGGCGCGTTGTAAGCTGCGAGAGGATCGTTCCCTGCAACGGGGAACGATCCTAATGCATGACCGAATCAGCCAGTCGCCCCATCATCAGGGTGGCGAAGCAACCGATCGCAACCGATGTCGCACGGTTGATCTTCAATGGCGTCAGCCAGCTCTTCGGCATCCCTTCGAATCGGCTTCCCAGTAGCACCCACGCAGCCCCCACCGGGACCACCACCAACGCCAAAGTCCCCATGAAGGCGACATAGCCTGGCGCAGTAGTAAAGGCGTCGGCTGGCGCAATAAACGACACCATCAGCAAACCCTTTGGGTTCATGACCGTCATGGCAAAGAAATACAGCCCGGTGAAGCGGTCCTTGCCCGCACCCACGTCACTGCTTTTACGTTGCCAGAGCTTGCAAGACACATACAGCAGGTAGCAAGCCGCGGCCAGTTGTGTCGCCTTCAGCGCCCACGGTGAATAGGCGGCCAGATAGAGCAATGCAACGCCCCATACCGTGACCTGCAGCAGGTAAGCCAGGCATTCGATAAACGCCAACCGCCATGACGCCCTGAACCCGAACAACACCCCGGCACGGAACAGCAGGGTGTTGGTGGGGCCAGGGGCAAGCAGTAGCAACATCAAGGCTGAAACGGTGGCCAACATGATTACGCGTCGTCCTTCCTCACTCGGAACCACGCAGCATACAGGGCCGGCAGGAACAATAGCGTCAACGCCGTCGCCACAATCAACCCGCCCATGATCGCCACCGCCATCGGCCCGAAGAACACACTGCGAGACAGCGGGATCATTGCCAGCACCGCCGCCAGCGCTGTGAGAACGATCGGCCGGAAGCGTCGGACGGTGGCTTCGATAATCGCCTGCCACGGCGCCAGGCCAGCCTTGATGTCCTGTTCGATCTGATCCACCAGGATCACCGAGTTACGCATGATCATCCCCGACAACGCGATAGTGCCGAGCATGGCCACAAAACCGAAGGGTTGGCGGAATACCAACAGGAACAATGTCACGCCGATCAAGCCCAACGGCGCCGTCAGAAATACCATCGCCGTGCGTGAGAAACTGCGCAATTGCAGCATCAGCAGGGTCAGCACTACCACGATGAACAGCGGCACGCCGGCCTTGACCGAGTTCTGCCCACGGGCGGAGTCTTCGACGGTACCGCCGACGTCCAACAGATAGCCGTCCGGCAACTCGGCACGTACGCCTTCCAGGGTCGGCAGGATCTGCTGGACCAGGGTCGCCGGTTGTTCCTTACCGTAGATGTCCGCGCGCACGGTCACCGTCGGCAGGCGGTTGCGGTGCCAGATGATGCCTTCTTCGAAGCCATATTCGAGGGTCGCGATCTGCGACAGGGCCACGCTCCTGCCGTTGTCGGTGGGCACGGCGAGGCTCGGCAGCAACGACAGTTCTGTACGTTCATGCACGGTGCCGCGCAGGAGGATTTCGATCAACTCGTTGTCCTCCCGGAATTGGCTGACGCTGGAGCCGGTCAAGGAACTCTGCAGGAACTTCGACAAGTTGGCGGTGCTCACGCCAAGGGCACGGGCGCGGTCCTGGTCGATATTGAGGTAGACGATTTTACTCGGCTCTTCCCAGTCCAGGTGCACATTGGCCACGTGGGGATTTTCGCGCACCTTGGCCGCCACCTTGCGTGCCAGGGCGCGGACCTCTTCGATATGTTCACCGGTCACGCGAAACTGCACCGGGTAGCCCACGGGAGGGCCGTTCTCCAGGCGGGTAACGCGCGAGCGCAGGGCGGGGAATTGTTCGTTGAGGGTTTCGATCAGCCAGGTGCGCAGGCTTTCGCGTTCTTCGATGGTTTTGGCCAGCACCACAAATTGGGCAAAGCTGGCGGCGGGTAATTGCTGGTCCAGAGGCAGGTAGAACCGCGGCGAACCGGTGCCCACATAGGCCACGTAGTTGTCGATGCCGGCATGTTCCTTCAGCAAGGCTTCGAGCCGTTTGACCTGGTCGGCGGTGCTGCTCAGGGAAGCGCCTTCGGCGAGTTTCAGGTCGACCATCAGTTCCAGGCGGCCAGAAGCCGGGAAGAACTGTTGCGGTACAAAACGGAACAGCGCCACCGAGCCGATAAACAGCAGCAGGGTCAGCACAATGACGGTTTTACGCCGCTGCACGCACCACTCCACCAAACGCCTGACGCGCTGGTAGAACGGCGTGCCGTAGGGATCCGGGCCGTCGACGCCGTGTTTGGCCGCATGAATCTTCGCCAGGTCCGGTAGGAGTTTTTCCCCCAGATACGGCACAAACACCACCGCCGCCACCCATGACGCCAGCAGCGCAATGGTCACCACTTGGAAGATCGAGCGGGTGTATTCGCCGGTACTCGATTGCGCCGTAGCAATGGGCAGGAAGCCGGCCGCCGTGATCAACGTACCGGTGAGCATCGGGAATGCGGTGCTGGTCCAGGCGAAACTGGCGGCCTTGAGCCGGTCGTAGCCCTGCTCCATTTTGATCGCCATCATTTCCACGGCGATAATTGCATCATCCACCAGCAAGCCCAGGGCCAATACCAAGGCGCCGAGGGAAATCTTGTGCAAGCCGATGCCGAGGTAATACATGGTGGCAAAGGTCATCGCCAGCACCAACGGAATCGCCAGGGCGACCACCATGCCAGTGCGTACGCCGAGGGAGAAGAAACTCACCAGCAATACAATGGCCAACGCTTCGGCCAGCACCTGAACGAATTCTCCGACACCGGTTTTCACCGCCGCCGGCTGGTCCGACACCTTGCGCAACTGCATGCCTGCCGGGAGATTCTTCTGCAAGCGTGCGAATTCCCCTTCCAGCGCCTTGCCCAGCACCAGGATGTCGCCACCGTCGCGCATCGCCACCGCCAGGCCGATGGCGTCGTCGCCCATAAAGCGCATGCGCGGTGCCGGTGGGTCGTTGAAGCCGCGGTGGATCTCGGCGACATCGCCGATACGGAAGGTCCGATCACCCACACGAATCGGGAAATCACGGATCTCTTCGACCGTCTTGAAGTTGCCGGAGACCCGCAGCTGCACACGTTCACTCGGCGTTTCAAAGAAACCGGCGGTGGAGACCGCATTCTGTTCCTGCAACGCCTGTTGCACCGCCGCCAGGGGCAAGCCGAGGGTGGCAAGCTTGAGGTTGGACAGTTCAATCCAGATCTTCTCGTCCTGCAGGCCCAGCAGCTCCACCTTGCCCACATCGGGTACGCGTTGCAGCTGAATCTGGATGCGGTCGGCGTAGTCCTTGAGCACGGCGTAATCGAAGCCGTCGCCAGTCAGGGCGTAGATATTGCCGAACGTGGTACCGAACTCGTCGTTGAAAAACGGCCCCTGGATATCCGGCGGCAAGGTCTGGCGAATATCGCTGATCTTCTTGCGCACCTGGTACCACAGCTCGGGAATCTGCGCCGAGCGCATGGCGTCACGGGCGATAAAAGTGACCTGGGACTCACCGGGGCGCGAGAACGAAACGATGCGTTCGTACTCGCCGGTCTCCATCAGCTTTTTCTCGATGCGCTCGGTAACCTGGCGCGAGACTTCCTGGGCGGTGGCCCCCGGCCAATTGGTTTTGATCACCATGGCCTTGAAGGTAAACGGCGGGTCTTCGCTTTGCCCCAGCTTGGTGTAGGACAAGGTGCCGACCACTGCCAGAAGTATCATCAGGAACAGTACGATCTGGCGATTACGCAACGCCCATTCGGAAAGATTGAAACCCATCGGGGACTACTCCTTGTTGGCCGCCAGGTTCACGACACGGTTGGAGCGATCCACCGGGCGCACTTGCTGGCCCTCATGGAGCACGTGCACGCCGGCGGCAATCACCCAGTCAGAGGGGCTCAGCCCTTCCAGAACCGGCACGTTTTTTTCACCGAAGGCGCCGATGCGAACCGGGGTGCGCTTAAGGGAGTTGTCCGCCAGTACGCGCCAGACGTAGGAAGCACCGTTTTCCGCGCTGAGGGCAGACAGCGGGACCGACAGCGGAACAACGCCGTCGGCCTGTATGAATACGCGAGCACTCTGGCCCAGTTCGGCCGGGACTTTGCCGCTGGTGAACGCGACTCGGGCGGCAAAGGTGCGTGATTTTGGATCGGCGGCGGGGGACAGTTCACGTATACGTCCGGCAAACCGCTGGTCTGGCTGGCTCCACAACTCGACCGCTACCGGTTGGCCGACCTTGAACCGACCAAAGCCTTGTTCGGGCAGGCTGATCAGCACTTCCCGCTCACCGTCGGTGGCGAGGGTAAACACGGTCTGGCCGGCGGATACCACTTGGCCGACTTCCACCACGCGCTTGGCGACCACACCGTCCTGTGGCGCACGCAACACGGCGTAGCCGGCCTGGTTATTGGCCACGTCGAACTCGGCCTTGATCTGCTTGAGGCGTGCAACACCTGAGCGGTAGAGATTTTCCGAATTGTCGTACTGGGAGCGACTGACCATCTGACGGTCCATCAGGGTCTTGTAGCGATCACGCTCGGCACGCACCAGGCTCAGGTTGGCCTCGGCGGCCGCGACTTGGGCACGGGTGGCCTCCAATTGCAGGCGCACATCCTGGGGATCGAGTTCCGCCAGCGCCTGGTTGGCCTTGACGCGCTCGCCCTCCTCCACCAGCCGCTTGCTGACTTTGCCGCCGATGCGAAAGGCCAGGTCAGGCTCATAACGGGCGCGCACCTCCCCGGGATAGCTGTCCATCGCCTGCGCCGATGGCTGCGGTTGCACCACCATGGCCGGGCGAATGGACGTTGGGGTCGCTTCTTCATGGCCACAGGCGGCCAATAGGAAGACCAGGCTGGCTGGCAACGCAAGAGGCAGGAAAGAGCTGCGCATGCTGAAGGACCTTTCGCAAATGGAGCTAGGAATAATTATACTTGCCGGTATGTTATTAATACCAAACTCGCCAGTCCAGTATTAAAGGTAAAAATGTCCGACAATCCTGTATCCACCAATAGCCCTGGGCGTCCCAAGGACATGGCAAAACGCCAGGCAATCCTCGAAGCAGCGAAAATCCTGTTTTTGAGCAATGGCTACGCCAACACCAGCATGGATGCCGTGGCCCTTGAGGCCGGCGTGTCGAAACTGACCGTCTACAGCCACTTCACCGACAAAGAGACCTTGTTCACCGCGGCCGTGGTGGCCAAGTGCGAAGAACAGTTGCCGGTAATGTATTTCGAGCTGCCGGAGGGCGTGCCTGTGCAGACGGTGCTGCTGAATATCGCGCGCGGGTTCCATCGACTGATCAACAGCGAGGAGTCGGTGAACCTGCATCGCCTGATGATGACCACCGGCAACCAGGACGTGAAACTCTCACAGATTTTCTTTGAAGCCGGGCCCATGCGCATGTTGCAGGGCATGGAGCGCCTGCTCAGCCGGATTGATCAGAGCGGTGCCCTGAACATCGATAAACCGCTGGTCGCGGCCGAGCACTTCTTCTGCCTGCTCAAGGGCGCGGCGAATTTCTGTTTGCTGTATGGCTGTGGTGACCGGCTGAGCGAAGAAGCGGCCGAAGCTCATGTGCAGGAGGTAGTGGGGTTGTTTATGCGGGCCTATAGAGTTTGAGCGGGCGTGAGCAGGCTTGAACGGGTTTGAGTGGGTTTGAGTGGGCTTGAGTGGGCTTGAGCAGGCTTGTTGTGGCGAGCGGGCTTGCCCCGCGTTGGGTTGCGCAGCAGCCCCAAAACCCTACGCCTAGGTCTACCTGAGTAAACGTGGTGTTCTTACTGGGGCTGCTGCGCAGCCCAACGCGGGGCAAGCCCGCTCGCCACAAAGACACTCTGGATACGTTTAAGGCTTGAGCGCTTTCTTGGGATAAATGTCATACCGGCTGGACTTGCCATCCAACGCATGGCTCGGCTTCGGTCCTTCGATACATGGAGCCTTGCGCGGGCGCTTGACCACCACCCGATGGCTGGCCAGCGCCAGCGCCGCCGCGAGCAAGGCCGGCGCATCCGGATCATCCCCCACCAATGGCCGGAACAAGCGCATTTCCTTCTTAACCAGGGCAGTTTTCTCACGGTGTGGGAACATCGGATCGAGATAGATCACCTGAGGCGGCTCGCCCTGCCAATTGAGCATTACATCGATGGAATTGCCCTTGAGCAACGCCATGCGTGCCACGATCGGCGCCACTTCAAAGTCCTGCGCACCGCGCGCCAGGCCATCTTCGAGCAAGGCGCCGATCAGCGGCTGGCGCTCGATCAGGCTCATGGTACAACCCAGGCTGGCGAGTACGAACGCGTCCTTGCCCAGCCCCGCCGTAGCATCCAGCACCCGTGGGCGCACGCCTTGGGCAACGCCCACGGCCTTGGCGATCATTTGCCCGCTGCCCCCGCCGTATAAGCGCCGATGGGCCGCTCCCCCTTCGACAAAATCCACACGCACCGGCCCCGGCGCCTCGGGCCCGAGCTGTTGCAATTGCAGGCCATGCTCACCCACTTGCAGGGAGAAATCCGCCTCCGTCAGTTGCAGAGGCAAGCCAAGCTGCTCAGCCCACTGCTCGGCGCGGGCCTGGAAACCCTCGGCCAAGGCCTCGACCCGAATGCGGCTGGCCGCTGGTTGTTCGCTCATCAATCGCTACGCTCAAAAATATTAAGGATCGGCAAACAACGGCCGATAAAAACAACAGTCAGGTATTTTGCCAGAGCTGAGCGTCGACCGAGAAAAATGTCAGACATTCTTCCCCTAACCATCGGTGTACTGCCCACCCATAACCACTACGGCCTGCGCAATACTCAAGCGCTGGCCGGGGTGAGTCATGTATGGCAGGACTTCTTCGCCCGAGCGTTGGCCGAGCAGCTCGGCGATACGCCGGACGCGCTCGCCGCCAAGGCGCCGGCTCCGGTGGATCCTGCGGTTGAACCCAGCGAAGGCGCGGACCTGTTGTCGCAAATCCTCACCCAGCGTGAATGCGATGTAAAAGACACCGAAATCGCCCCACCTGAGCCATTGTTCCTGCCGATCGCGGAATTCGAAACCGACTTGCTGCCCCCGCCGGCCAGCCCGTTTCCAGCGGAAGAAATCGTCGCCCAGCAGCGCCAGCAAGACTTTGAAAGCAGCTGGGTACGCCCGCTTGTCCTGACCGCAGGCCAGCCGCTACCCGAGCCAGGCCCAGCGCCGGAACCGCGTCCACTGCACCTGCCGATTGCCGAGTTCGAACTGGACTTGCTGCCACCACCGGCCACGCCGTACCCGAGCGAAGAACTCGCGGCCCAGCAGAAGGCCCTGGACTTCGACTACTACTGGGCACGCCCACTGGTCACCCAGAACCTGCGCCTGGCGGCGTAAGCCCAACGCGCAGGCAGCCGCCAGCAACAGCAGCCCACGCGTGAACTTGAAACAACGCCCCGATCATTTCTTGAAGAATTGGCTGGCCTGGCTATACGACATCGAACGCTCGGTGAAGGTAAAAGTGCCCGACTCAAACACCTCCTGCGCCGCCCGGTAGAACTCACCATAGGCCGCCAACGCCATGGCGGAGCCAACGCTGATGCGCTTGACGCCCATCTCGCTCAGTTGCGCCACGCTGAGTTTCAGGCCGCCGGACATCAGCACATTCACCGGCTTGGGCGCAACGGCCTTGACCACCGCCAGCACCTCCTCGGCACTGCGCAGGCCCGGTGCGTACAACACGTCGGCGCCGGCCTCGGCGTAGGCTTGCAGGCGGCGCAGGGTATCGGGCAGATCCAGGCGACCATGCAGCAGGTTTTCTGCGCGCGCCGTCAGCATGAAGGGAAACGGCAGGCTACGGGCCGCGGCAACAGCCGCTTCCACACGCTCGACAGACAAATCAAAAGGATAGATCGGGTCGACGGCAATGCCCGTGGCATCTTCGATAGAGCCGCCGACGATACCGGTCGCCGCCGCACGCAGGATGGTCTGGGCACAGCCTTCGGGCGTGTCGCTGAAACCGTTTTCGAGGTCGGCTGCCACTGGCAACGCTGTGGCCCAGGCAATCATGCCGGCATTCACCAGGGTGTCGTCCAATGACAATGCACCCTCGGCATCCGGGCGGCCCAGGCTGAACGCGTAACCCGCACTGGTGGTGGCGAGGGCTTCAAAGCCGAGGCTGGCGAGCATGATCGCCGAGCCGGCGTCCCACGGGTTGGGCATCACGAACGCGCGATCGCGCTCGTGCAGGGCCTTGAAGGTTTCGGCGCGAAGGGTTTGGGCATCCATGACTGACTCCTGGCGGGGAAAGGAGCCCTAGAGTAACCCCAGTTGCTCCGCTGCGGGTTCCCGATACAAGGTCGGCAAGCCTGGCAGGCCCGGCAAGCGCGCCATCAGCTGGTCGTGAAAACGCAGGGCCAACTGCGCGGCGAGGCGGTTATCGGAGGTGTGCAGGAACATGTAGGGCGTGCGCCCTTCTTCAATCCAACCGGCGATTTTTTCCACCCACGGGAGCAGGAACGGGTCGTTGGCCTCAAGCTCCGGATGACCGATAAACCGTACCTGGGGAAACAGCGTCAGTGCCGCCGGGCGTGGTGGCACCTTGGGTTTTTTCGATTGTGCGTGCAGCACCGCAGCCGAGGTGGATGTGCAACTGAACAAGGCGCGCGGGTCGAGGCAGATCCGCTCGACACCACGGTCACGCAGCAGGCGGTTGAGCATGCGCTCGGCATCGCCCTTGGCGAAGAACTCCGGATGCCGCACTTCCACCGCCATGGGCCGCTCCAAGCCATCGATAAACCCGGCCAGTTCGCCCAGGCGTTGCGGTGAAAAACTCGCCGACAGTTGCAGCCACAGTGGCGCGACGCGCTCACCCAGCGGGCTCATCAGGCCGACAAAACTTTCCGCCGCCGGCAACTGCTCACGCAAGTCGCCGCCATGGCTGATATCACCCGGGAATTTAGCGGTGAAACGAAAATCCCCAGGCATGATTTCGGCCCAGCGCTGCACAGTGGCGGCCGAGGGGCGAGCATAAAACGTGGTATTGCCTTCAACGGCGTTGAAGACCTGGGAATACAGGGCAAGGTAATCGCTGGAACGCGCATCGACAGGGTACAGGTACTCGCGCCAGGCGTTTTCGCTCCAGGACGGGCAGCCAATGTAGTAAGGCAGGCGCATCAGATATGAATATCGAGGCCCAGCACTTCCATATCCCATTCAACAAAACCGGCGGTGGTCAGGTAGCTGGCCAGTGCGGTGGCAACGCTTTTGCTCATGGAGCGAGGGAAGACCATATCTTGCTGACGGGCGGGAAGACCGCTGGTACGGGCGCTGGCGGAGCCTTGGGCGCTGGACGATGCCTCAGACTGGACATCGATGAAGTCCGGCGAGTCCTCAACGGAATCGTCTACCGTGACGTTCGCCTTACGTGGCTTACGCTTGAGGGGGTAGGACTGTGAGGAAAAGCCGTCTATGCGCATACATGCGAACTCGGTATCGGTGATGGCATTTTAGTGGCGCGATCCGTGGCGCGCAAATGCTCTGGTGATAACTAGAACACATAATTTGAAAAAGGTTTAAAAACGCGGGCAAATTCTGACGATTGGCGACTTTTGCCCCAAATTGCCATCATTTTTGGCGTCAAATTATCCCGCGCTCAGCCTTGGTTTGCGCCACCTTGTCGCGCAGGTACACAGGCGCGGCTTGATCGGCCGGAATCGCCTCGCCACGCTCGAATGCAAAGCGCGCCAGGGTCAGCAGGTCTTCGGCGTGGGGCAACATGGTGGCATCCTGGGCCACCAGCGGCACACCCATGCGCTCGCCATACCCCCAACCAGTGCCAGCACCGAACCAATCACCGCTGGCATCCTCCGGCAAAACCGCTGCCTCCGGTGGCTGTACAGCTTCCACCCCCACCAGGCGCATTTCGCCAGCGATTTGGCGGTAGCAGCCCCAATACACTTCATCCATGCGGGCATCGATGGCCGCCGCGACCTGCTGCGCGCCGTGTTCACGCAAGGCGCGCTGTGCCAGCACCGCAAGGTTGGACACCGGCAATACCGGGCGCTCCAGCGCAAAGGCCAGGCCCTGGACCACGCCGATGGCGATACGCACACCGGTAAAGGCCCCCGGGCCACGGCCGAAGGCAATGGCATCCACGGCAGACAGGGTAATGCCCGCCTCTTCAAGCAATTGCTTGATCATCGGCAACAGCTTCTGCGCATGCAGACGCGGGATCACCTCGTAGTGGCTTGTAACTTTGCCATCGTGCAGCAAGGCAACGGAGCAAGCTTCAGTCGCGGTGTCCAGGGCCAGCAGGGTGCTCATCGGTGTCGGTGTCCAAGTCGAAAAAAAGTGCGCCAGTATAAACAACAACGGCCCGCAAGCGGGCCGTTGTCGATGAAGCCGATCACTTGATCAGCTCAGTGCTTGCAGCACCTTGGCGGTGATGGCTTCAACCGAGCCAACGCCAGGGATATGGCTGTACTTCGGCTTGCCTTGGGCAGCCGACAGCTTCTGGTAAAAATCCACCAGCGGCTTGGTCTGGGAATGGTAGACGGACAGGCGATGACGCACGGTTTCTTCGGTGTCGTCCTTGCGCTGCACCAGGTCTTCACCGGTGACATCGTCCTTGCCTGCCACTTTCGGCGGGTTGTAGACGGTGTGGTACACGCGCCCCGAGGCTTCGTGAACGCGACGACCAGCAATACGCTGGACGATTTCTTCATCTTCAACCGCGATTTCGACCACGGCGTCCAACTCGACACCAGCCGTCACCAGGGCTTCAGCCTGGGGAATGGTGCGTGGGAAGCCGTCGAACAGGAAACCCTTGGCGCAGTCAGGTTGCGCGATACGGTCCTTGACCAATGCGATGATCAGGTCATCGGACACCAGGCCACCGGCATCCATGATGCTTTTGGCTTTAACGCCCAGCTCGGTGCCTGCTTTTACCGCAGCGCGCAGCATGTCACCGGTGGAGATTTGTGGAATGCCAAATTTTTCAGTGATGAACTTTGCCTGAGTACCTTTACCGGCCCCGGGAGCTCCCAGCAGAATGACGCGCATCGATGTGCTCCTCAATTTTTTATAGAGATGACGCTCGGATTCGCCGCGTGGGGCCAATCTCGTAAAAATATGGCTCATAAAAATATGGGCCCAAGCCGCCCAAACGGCCAAAGGCTGATCAAGATACACAGCAGGCCCTAACCACACAAGCCGCCAAAAGTCGGAGGAACCCGCGCCGCGCATACGTCATAGGTAGGGTGTGCCTGGGTGCAACCCGGCCGCTCAAACAACGACCGCCCGTTCAGGGCGGTCGTCACGGTTTACCGGCAAGGCGTCGAGAACGCGCAAAAAACCTCAGCCGGTGTTACGCAACCCGGCGGCGATACCGGCCACGGACACCAGCAGCGCTTGTTCCAGAGGGCTGTCCTGCGCCGCTTCCTGTTGACGGGAGCGTGCCAGCAGTTCGGCCTGCAACAGGTGCAAAGGGTCCAGGTAGGTATTGCGCAGGCGGATGAACTCCAGGGTGTCGGGGCTATGCGCCAGCAGTTGCGACTGGCCAGTCAGGCCAAGTACCACCTGGCACGCCTGCGACAATAGGTCGCGTAAATGCGCACCCAATGGCAGCAGGTCCGGCTGCACCAGGCGCTCGTCATACAGCCGCGCGATGTCGGCATCGGCCTTGGCCAGCACCATTTCCAACATATCGATGCGGGTGCGGAAGAACGGCCACTGCTCGCGCATTTGCCCCAGCAGTTCGCCTTCGCCACGCTCCAGCGCCTTGCTCAGGGCCGCTTCCCAGCCCAGCCAGGCGGGCAACATCAGGCGGGTCTGGGTCCAGCCAAAGATCCACGGAATCGCCCGCAGGCTTTCAATACCACCGGCACGGCGCTTGGCCGGGCGGCTGCCCAGAGGCAAGCGACCGAGTTCCTGCTCCGGCGTCGACTGGCGGAAGTACTCGACGAACTGCGGATTTTCCCGCACTACGGCGCGATAGGCGCTGACACCGTCTGCCGCCAATTCATCCATCAAATGCCGCCACGCAGGCTCCGGTGGCGGCGGTGGCAGCAGCGTCGCTTCCAACACGGCAGCCAGATAGAGATTGAGGTTCTGCTCGGCAATGTCTGGGAGGCCGAATTTGAAACGGATCATTTCCCCTTGTTCGGTGGTACGGAAACGCCCCGCCACCGACCCCGGTGGCTGCGACAGGATCGCCGCGTGGGCCGGGCCGCCGCCACGGCCCACGGTGCCACCGCGACCGTGGAACAACAGCAGTTCCACCTGTTGCTCACGGCAGATATCCACCAAGCGTTCCTGGGCACGGTACTGCGCCCAGGCAGCGGCAGTGGTGCCGGCATCCTTGGCTGAGTCCGAGTAACCGATCATGACTTCCTGCGGGCCCTGCAACCGTGCGCGGTAACCCGGCAACAGCAACAGTTGCTCGATCACCGGGCCCGCGTTATCCAGGTCGGCCAGGGTTTCGAACAGCGGCACCACCCGCATCGGCCGTTGCACGCCCGACTCTTTAAGCAACAGTTGCACCGCCAGCACATCCGAGGCGGCCCCGGCCATGGAGATGACGTACGAACCCAGGGAAGCGGCCGGTGCGGCGGCGACTTCCTTGCAGGTATTCAACACTTCGGCCGTGTCCGCCGACGGCTTGAAATAGCCCGGCAACAGGGGGCGACGGTTGGCCAGCTCTTTCATGAGGAAGCTGATGCGCATCTCCTCATTCCAGTCTTCATAACGACCCAGGCCGAGGTAATCGGTGATCTCGGTCATGGCCGCCGTATGCCGACTGGAGTCCTGGCGCACGTCCAGGCGGACCAGGAACAGGCCGAAGGTGACCGCACGACGCAGGCAATCGAGCAATGGGCCATCGGCAATCACGCCCATGCCGCACTCATGCAGCGACTGGTAACAAAGCTCCAGCGGCTCGAGCAGGTCACGGTTGTGTTGCAACACGTCTGCGCTCGCCGGGGTGGCGACAGTCAGCGAGGCCTGGGCCCAACTGCGGGTCGCGCGCAAGCGGTCACGCAGTTGCTTGAGTAACGCCCGATAGGGTTCGACGCTGTCACCGACCTTGGCTTGCAACGCCGGGCTGGCGTGCTGCATCGACAGTTCCGAGGCCAATTGATCGATATCGCGCAGATACAGGTCGGCGGCCATCCAGCGGGCCAGCAATAGCACTTCACGGGTGACCGGCGCGGTGACATTCGGGTTACCGTCACGGTCGCCGCCCATCCAGGACGCAAAGCGGATCGGCGCGGCTTCCAGTGGCAAGTGCAGGCCGGTAGCCGCATGCAGCGCATGGTCGGCCTTGCGCAGGTAATTGGGGATCGCATGCCAAAGCGAATGCTCGATCACCGCAAAACCCCATTTGGCCTCGTCCACCGGAGTGGGCCGGGTACGGCGGATTTCTTCGGTGTGCCAGGCTTCGGCGATCAACCGCTGCAGGCGCTCGCGGATCTGCTCGCGCTCGGCCGTGGTGAGGTCGCGGTGATCCTGCAGCGCCAGTTGCGCGGCGATCGCATCGTATTTCTGGATCAGGGTGCGCCGCGCCACTTCAGTGGGGTGGGCGGTGAGCACCAGCTCGATTTCCAGGCGCCCCAATTGGCGGGCCAGCGACTCGTTGCTGTGGCCTTCGCGTTGCAGGCGGGCCAGCAACTCCGGCAATACGCGTGCTTCGAAGGGCGCCGGTTGCGACTCATCGCGCCGATGAATCAATTGGTACTGCTCGGCAATATTGGCCAGGTTAAGGAACTGGTTGAAGGCCCGGGCGACGGGCAGCAGTTCGTCTTCCTGCAACTGGTTCAAGCTGCTGCTCAGTTCATCGCCAGCCGTTTTATCCGAGACGGCGCCGCGCCGGTCAGCCTTGGCTCCTTTGCGGATCTGCTCGATCTTGGCGAGAAAATCATCGCCGTACTGCTCTCGAATGGTATTGCCCAACAGCTCACCCAGCAGGTGAACATCCTCGCGCAAGCGTGCATCGATATCACTCATCAGCCAATCTCCAGCCAGAAATCCGGGACGCGCAGATCTGTCAGAGTGCCGCCAGCCTGGTTTTATGACAAGACTTTAAACCTTGTGACTTGCAGCTAGTCTCAACTGTGAGTCGTCGCGTTATCCATGCGAGCGACTGGTCACTCATCACCGCCCGCTACCGCAGGCTTTATTGAGGTTGCCATGAAAATTCGAGAACTGGCCCAGCATTGGGAAGAGAACGCCAAGGGTCGCTTGACCAAGACCGAATATGCGATCCATCTGGATGTGGAGGCCGCCGCAAGGCTGGCGGCCATTGCCGAAATGTACCCCAAACGCAACACCGAAGAACTGCTCGGCGAGCTGATCGGTGCCGCCCTCGAAGAGCTGGAAGCCAGCTTTCCCTACATCAAGGGCCAGCATGTGATTGCCACCGACGAAGAGGGCGATCCGCTGTACGAAGACGTCGGCCCGACCCCGCGCTTCCTGAGTCTATCGCGACGCTATCTGCACGATTTGTCGGCCAGTACCGACGAGCAGAAGCACTGAGCCCCCTCCTTTCCTCCCCCGTTTAACCCCGGTATTCCGGGCCTCTCAGAGGCTCGGCGTACCCCTGCGCGCGGCAAAAGTTCCATCTTTTATTCGCTGACCAATCGGTCAGATTTATTTTTAGGCAAATAGCCATCTCGTCTGAACTTTTGAAAAAAGCCTCCGGTCACAACCAGTAAGCCATCACTTGGAACAGTCGTTTGAAAGGGCACTGGTTGCTTTACCGCCAGCCGCCGCAACCACTGACCAGTGACATGGATTTTGATGTTTTTCAGGAGTTATCCAATGGAGTTGAAGACGATGAAGACCAGCACAGCCAAATCCTCGTTTAACCACCTGCGCGGGCTTAAATTGGCCGCGCTGGCGATCGGCACCAGCTTCGTTCTGGCTGGTTGCGCCGGCAACCCGCCAACCGAGCAATACGCGGTGACTCAGTCCGCGGTAAACAGCGCAGTCAGCGCCGGCGGCACCGAGTACGCAGCAGTTGAAATGAAATCGGCCCAGGACAAGCTCAAGCAAGCCGAGATCGCCATGCACGACAAGAACTACGACGAAGCCCGTCGCCTGGCCGAACAAGCTGAGTGGGACGCTCGCGTCGCCGAGCGTAAAGCCCAGGCCGCCAAGGCCGAACAGGCTGTGAAGGATTCCCAGAAAGCTGTTCAGGAGCTGCGTCAGGAAGGCATGCGCCCGGCTGCTATCCAGCAGAAATAAAGCGCCGCACCTGATTGCATTGCACCCGATATCGAATTGAAAGGACGACACGACTATGCGTAAACAATTGATGATCCCTGCCCTGCTGGCGATGAGCGTTGCCCTGGCGGCCTGCTCCACCCCGCCAAACGCGAACCTGGAAAACGCACGGACCAATTTCTCGGCCCTGCAAGCCAACCCGAATGCCACCAAAGTAGCGGCCCTGGAAACCAAGGACGCCCAGGATTGGCTGGACAAAGCCGACAAGGCTTACCGCGACAAGGAAGACCAGAAGAAAGTTGACCAACTGGCCTACCTGACCAACCAGCGCGTTGAAGTGGCCAAAGACACCATCGCGCTGCGCGAATCCGAAGCCAAGCTGAAAAACGCTGGAGACGAACGTGCCCGTGCACTGCTCGAAGCCCGTGATGCACAGATCAAGCAACTTCAGGACAGCTTGAACGCCAAGCAAACCGAGCGCGGCACCCTGGTGACCTTTGGTGATGTGCTGTTCGCTACCAACAAGGCCGACCTGAAGGCCAGCGGCCTGGTCAACATCAACAAGCTGGCTCAGTTCCTTCAGGAAAACCCGGATCGCCAGGTGATCGTCGAAGGTTACACAGACAGCACCGGCAGTGATGCCTACAACCAGAGCCTGTCGGAGCGCCGTGCCGCTTCGGTGCAGGTTGCACTGATCAAGATGGGCGTTGACCCACGCCGCATCGTGACCACCGGCTACGGCAAGGAATACCCGGTTGCCGATAACGGCAGCGTGTCGGGCCGCGCCATGAACCGCCGCGTTGAAGTGACCATCTCCAACGATAACCAGCCGGTCAAGCCGCGCTCGTCCGTCGCCTACTGATCGTCTGACGCAGCATAAAGAACCCCGCCAATAGGCGGGGTTCTTGGTGACGATACATTCATCAGAAAGCGATCGACACTTTACTCTGCTCGACCGTCGCCTGGACTTTGCCTGAATCACCTTCTGCACCAGACTTGTTTCCATCGGCGCCTTGGCCGCCTTGCAGCTTCTCGATCTTTTCCATCAGCTCCTTGAGCAGTTTCTTCAGTTCATCAAGTTCGCCACCGCCTTCGGCGCCCCCACCTCCCTGGCTTTGCATCGCTTCAATCTGCTTTTTCAGCGCCTCAGCCAGCTGTTTGAGCGCGCCGAGTTCATTTTGGCCCGAACCACTGCCCTGAGAACCGACACCGTCCATTGGAGAATTGCCGCCAACACCACCTATGCTCATATAGTCGACTCCGGATTAATGAATTAGAACGAACCGATTCAGCGACGCTGATCAGTCCGAAATCTGTGGTAATCGACTGTAAATGGTTCCGGCGACTCTCGGTTCTGACATGCCTTGAACTATAAACCTGCGGTTTACTTGGGCTCTTGCTCCTAGCACTCCAAGCCGGTTTCTCACACGGTGGCAGCAGATTTCGGCCCTACTCCTGCAACTGTGGCGTTTCCTGGCCCATGCAACGCACCGCCTGTTTCTTGCTATTCACCAATACACCCGTCAGGCCTTTTTGTTCGGTATCAAACAGTACCAACACGCCATCGACGCACTGCGCCACCTGGGCGGCCGGGGTCAGGGAGATCTTGTAGTCCTCGCCCGGCACGGTCTTGAGCATGGTGAAGTCACTGAGCAGCAACGCATCTTCCGGCTTGGCGAAGTGCAGGTAGCCGTAGTACCACAGGCAACCAACGGTGCCGATGATAGTGCCGATGCCAGTGAGAATCAGCGGGATCATGTTGCGTTCTTCGCTCATTGCGGGCTCTCTGATGAGTCAACTTTAGGAATGGGGTAGTTCGGAATTTCGCCGAGGCGACGCAGGCCATTGAAGTGTTGCGGGTCATCCAGGTAGCGCAGCATCACGGTTTGCCAGGTCTTGTCGGCAAAGGTCTGCACATGCCCACCTCGGGTCAGTTGCAGCACCCTCGGCGGCGGCGCGGCCTGATACAGGCGGATGCCATTGGACAGCGGCACGATCGGGTCATCCAGGCTGTGGAACAGCAATTTCGGTACACCGGTCAGCTTGGGCATCGCATGGATCGCGCTATCGCCGTCTGGGACCAGCCAGGACAACGGCACCTGAAACGGCCATGTTAACCAGGAGGTGCTCAGGGCGAATTGTCCTACGTCACGATAACTGGCCGGTACGCCATCCAGTACCAGGGCCTTGAGCCGGGCCTGACGCTCCGGGTGGACAGCCAGGTAATGCACCGCCAGTGCGCCGCCCAAGCTTTGGCCGAGGACGATCAAGGGTTGGGCCTGGGTTTCGGGCGCCTTGTCGATCCAAGCGAAGGCGGCATCCAGGTCCTGATAGATCGCCGGCAACGAGGGCTTGCCTTCGGACAGCCCATAGCCGCGATAGTCCAGCAGCAGCACTTGATAGCCCTGCTCCGGTAACCACCAACTGCCACCGAGGTGCCAGGCCAGGTTGCCGCCATTGCCGTGCAGGTGTAGCACGGTGCCCTTGAGCGGCACACCGGGCTTGGCCGGCAGCCACCAGGCGTGCAGCTTGACCCCGTCGGCCGTGGTGAGGGTGACGTCGCGATATGGCAGATGAGCTTTTTCCGGCGTGAACGGCAGGCCGGGCTCGGGATAGAACAACAAGGAGCTGCAACCGCTCAATGTGAGTAGCAGGCAAAAAATGCCGAGGATTCTCATCCGTTGAAGCCTCGCTGATAGTCGAATCGTCGCACCGCCCCTCACAGATTCTCGAGCCGGCTTCGTCAGTACATCCTTTACAGGATATTCGAGTAATCCGCCTCGATCCGGTCCAGGCTCAGGTGGTTGAGGAAGTTGGAGAAGCACATCCACGCCGCCAGCGCGTTCATGTCGCGGAACTGCTCGGGCAGGTACTTGGGTGGCACCACCAGGCCTTCGTCGACCAGTTGGCGCAAGGTACGCATGTCTTCCAGGGTGGTCTTGCCGCAGAACAGCAGCGGCACTTGTTCCAGCTTGCCTTTGCGCACGGCCAGCTGGATGTAGTTGTAGACCATGATAAAGCCCTTGAGGTAGGACAAATCCTTGGTAAACGGCAGGCCATCAGGCACCGAACCACGGAACACCCGGCTGGCGTTGCCATAGCTCTCAGCCATTTCAAAGCCTTGCTCGCGGAAGAACTCGAACACCTGCAGGAAATCGGCGCCCTCCTCCACCATATGGATGGCGCGGGTGCGGTTGGTCAGTTTGCGCAGGCGGCTCGGGTAGGAGGCAAACGTGATGATCTCCATCAGGATCGCCAGGCCTTCCTGGGTCACGGTGGAAGACGGCGGGCCCTTGGACAGGAAGGTGCAGATCGGCTGGTTCTGGCCATTGAGGGTGGTGCCGACGTGCACCAGGCCCTCATGCACTTCGAGGGCACGCACATCACGCTCATTGAACATCGCATCGGCGCGGATCTTGATGTAGTCGGCGCCTGCCGCCGCGTCGGCGACGATCCCGTCGGACTCGAAGACACGGATGGTTTCTTCGGCCTCGCCAAACACCTTGTTCAAGCGCGTCTGCAGCAACGCCACGGCATCCTTGGCGGTAAGGGTCTTGGCCTCGTCCTTGAGGTCGCCACGGCCATCGATATTGTTCAGGTAGTCGGAGAGCATCAGGCCCAGGTCGGCCAGGGTCGGGTCACCGGCATGGAAGGCATCGGAAGCGGCACCGTACAGTTCCTGGGAAATCAGGCCGAAATCCTCGGTGCCACGGGCCTCAAGCATACGCACCACCATGCGGTATTCGCGGCACATGCGACGCATGATCTGCCCCACCGGGCTGAACTGGCCGAGGCGGCGGGTGATATCGCGCTCGATGTTCTGGAACTCCAGCTTGACCGCGCTGGAATCGAACGACAGCGGGCGATTCAGGTAGTAGTCGCGGTCCACGGCGGGCATGGCCTTGCCCTTGGCCTTGAGGAACCCCTGGCGAATGTTCTCGTCCCATTTCACGGCGTCGAGGACGCGGATCGGTGTTTGCGCCAGCACAATGCGATCAGACAAGGTGCGTATCGTCTGCTGGTAATCGTCCACCCGGTGCTTCCCCTTTAAACGTTATTTGCCCACGCGCCGGTAGCGCACGGCTTCCACAAACACATCGGCATTGGCCGGGTCATCCAGGTACGCAAATACCTGGTCCATGGGGCTGTCCACCTGCACGCCGGGGCCCTCGACGGTGTCCACGGTGCTGCCATGCAAGGCGTGCTGGCCTATCGCTTGGTGAATTTGCTCAAGGTCGAGGTTATAGACCACCAATTCGTGCTTTTCGTCGAACTCGAACCCTGCCAGGAAATAATGCCCACCGAACTTGGCGGGTAACGGCGCCGACAGGTACCAACGATTGCCATGGCGCGACACGCTGAACAGGTATTCATCACGCTGGCCGGGCTTGGCTGTAGGGTAGCTCACGGCCTTGTAACGGTGTTCGCCGGCACGGGTGATGCGCAGGTTGAGAGGTTCGCCCCAGGCATTCTTGCTGGCCCACTGGCCCAACAGGGCCTGCGGTGCTGCCTCGCGGGTCGGCAGCGGGTCCTTGAAGGTCACCAGGCAACCGCTGAGCAGCAGGAAGGACAAGGCGATTACCGCGACACGCCAGGCATTCATCAAACATCCCCCGGTGTCAGACCGAGGCCAACACCAAATGCATGTAACGCTTGAGAATCTCAAGCATCTCTTCGGCGGCCAGAGGCTCTGGCCCGCCAAGCAGGCCCTGATATTCCATCCGACCGATTATCGCCGTCAACACTTTGGCATCCTGTTGCGGCTCACGCGAGCCCAATACCTGAAAAAACTGCCCGGTGCCCTGCAACAGGATCTGCTGGTGGGAACGCACCAGCTCAGCCAGGCGCGGGTTGAGCAGGGCCTCCTGGCGAAACGCCTGCTCGGCCATCAGGTACTCACGACGGTTGGTCAGTTGGCGCTGCACGTAGTCGGCAGTCAACCGCGCGATGTCGTCCGCCAGTTGCGAGCGTGACTGCGGGCTGCCATCGCCGTAGGCAACCATCTCGCGCAACAAACCTTCGTTACGTACCCACAGCTTGCCCATGAAGGCGGCACTGCGTTCAACGTATTGAGCGAAGGTATCGGTGAGCAGGTCGTCGATATCCTTGAAGTAGTAAGTGGTGGCCGACAGCGGCACGCCCGCCTCCGCCGCCACCGCGCGGTGACGCACGGCACGCACGCCCTCGCGCACCACGATGCGCATGGCCGCATCGAGAATGTCTTGCCTGCGTTGCTCGCTGCCCCGACGGCTGGCCTTGCGGCCCTGGTACTGGACGCTTTCAGCCACGGCAGCGGCAATGCCGGCGGCGCCTTCTTGAGCGGTTACGCGGTTCACGACACACATCCTTGAACAGTTCAAAAACCTGGCGCTGTTTGCTTGACGCTTATAGACGCCCCATAAAAAAGCCGCCTTATAAAAGGCGGCTTCGGATTTCGCTACGGTTACGCTTGTGGCCGCATATGCGGGAACAGGATCACATCGCGGATCGACGGCGAGTTGGTCAACAACATCACCAGGCGGTCGATCCCAATGCCTTCACCGGCCGTTGGCGGCATGCCGTATTCCAGGGCTCGCACGAAGTCTGCGTCGTAGTGCATGGCTTCGTCGTCACCGGCATCCTTGTCGGCCACCTGCGCCATGAAGCGCTCGGCCTGGTCTTCCGCGTCATTGAGCTCGGAATAGGCGTTGGCGATTTCGCGACCGCCGATGAACAGTTCGAAACGGTCCGTGACGTTCGGGTTGTCATCGTTGCGACGGGCCAACGGCGACACTTCGAACGGGTACTGGGTAATGAAGTGCGGCTGTTCCAGCTTGTGCTCCACCAGTTCTTCGAAAATCATTACCTGCAGCTTGCCCAGGCCTTCGAAGCCCAGCACCTTGGCCCCGGCTTTCTTGGCGATGGCACGGGCCTTGTCAATGTCGGTCAGGTCGTCGGCGGTCAGCTCAGGGTTGTACTTGAGGATCGAATCGAATACCGACAGGCGCACGAATGGCTCGCCGAAATGGAACACCTTGTCGCCGTATGGCACGTCGGTGCTGCCCAGGACCAGTTGCGCCAGCTCGCGGAACAGCTCTTCGGTCAGGTCCATGTTGTCTTCGTAGTCGGCGTAGGCCTGGTAGAACTCCAACATGGTGAATTCAGGGTTGTGACGCGTCGAGACGCCTTCGTTACGGAAGTTGCGGTTGATCTCGAACACCTTTTCGAACCCGCCAACAACAAGCCGCTTGAGGTACAGCTCAGGCGCAATGCGCAGGAACATTTCCATGTCCAGCGCGTTGTGGTGGGTTTCGAACGGCTTGGCTGCGGCACCACCGGGGATGGTTTGCAGCATCGGGGTTTCCACTTCCAGGAAGTCACGCTTCATCAGGAAGGCGCGGGTGTGGGCAATCACTTGCGAACGCACGCGGAAGGTGTGGCGCACATCTTCGTTGACGATCAGGTCAACGTAGCGCTGGCGGTAGCGCTGCTCGGTGTCGGACAGGCCGTGGTGCTTGTCCGGCAGCGGACGCAGGGATTTGGTCAGCAGGCGCACGCTGGTCATTTCAACGTACAGGTCGCCCTTGCCGGAACGGGCCAGGGTGCCTTCGGCGGCGATGATGTCGCCCAGGTCCCAGGTTTTCACGGCGGCCAGGGTTTCTTCCGGCAGGGTCTTGCGGTTGACGTAGACCTGGATGCGCCCGGACATGTCCTGGATCACCATGAACGAGCCACGGTTGAGCATGATGCGACCTGCCACCTTGACCGGGATCGCAGCCTCTGCCAGCTCTTCCTTGGTCTTGTCCGCGTATTGCTTCTGCAAGTCTTCGCAGTAGGCATCGCGACGGAAGTCGTTGGGGAAGGCGTTGCCCTTGGCGCGCTCGGCAGCAAGCTTTTCCTTGCGCAGGGCGATCAGGGAGTTTTCTTCCTGTTGCAGGGCTTGCGGGTCGAGTTGTTGGTCGCTCATGTCTTTAGATTTTCCATCACAGGTTCGTTGCCCCCGCCAATGACGGGGGACTTGAGGTCGGGCTGACGGTTTACAGCCCCGATTTCAGGCTGGCTTCCAGGTATTCGTCGATATCGCCGTCGAGCACCTTGTCGCAGTCACTGCGTTCGATGTTAGTGCGCAAATCCTTGATCCGCGACGCATCAAGCACATAAGAACGGATCTGGTGGCCCCAGCCGATATCCGACTTGGTGTCTTCCAGCGCCTGGGAAGCGGCGTTGCGCTTCTGCATTTCCTGCTCGTACAACTTGGCCCGCAGCATTTTCATGGCGGTGTCCTTGTTCGCGTGCTGGGAACGTTCGTTCTGGCAACTGACCACGGTGTTGGTCGGGACGTGGGTAATACGGACAGCCGAGTCGGTGGTGTTTACGTGCTGGCCACCGGCACCGGAGGAGCGGTAGGTGTCGATCCGTAGGTCGGCCGGGTTGATCTCGATTTCCACCTTGTCATCGATCTCGGGCGAGACGAACACTGCGCAGAACGAGGTGTGGCGACGGTTGCCGGAGTCGAACGGGCTCTTGCGCACCAGGCGGTGTACGCCGATCTCGGTACGCAGCCAACCAAAGGCGTATTCACCCTTGATGTGCACGGTCGCGCCCTTGATACCCGCGACTTCACCGGCCGACAGCTCCATGATGGTGGCGTCGAAACCGCGCTTGTCGGCCCAGCGCAGGTACATGCGCAACAGGATGTTGGCCCAGTCCTGGGCTTCGGTGCCGCCGGAACCGGCCTGGATATCCAGGTAGGCGTTGTTCGGGTCCATCTCGTGGCTGAACATGCGGCGGAATTCAAGCTTGGCGAGGTTTTCCTCGAGACGGGCCAGCTCGGCGACGACATCGCCCACTGCGCCTTCGTCGTTCTCTTCGACGGCCATGTCCAGCAGGTCGCGGCAATCGGCCAGACCGGTGTTCAACTCGTCGAGGGTATCGACGATCTGCGCCAGCGCAGAACGCTCGCGGCCCAGTTCCTGGGCGTATTCAGGTTTGTTCCAGACACTCGGATCTTCAAGCTCGCGATTGACTTCGGTCAGACGCTCATGCTTTTGATCGTAGTCAAAGATACCCCCGAATAGTTTCGGAGCGCTCGGACAGGTCCTTGATGGTGTTAAGGATCGGGTTGATTTCCATGGCGGGCAGCACTCGTTGGCGAACTTTTGAAAGCCGGCGAGTATAACGGCAAACGGGTGCAAACGGCAGTCCGCTTGGCGAAAAGGCAGACTACGCAGGGTTAAATGTGGGAGGGGGTACGCCCTCTCACACATTTTGATCGGTTGCGGCCTCAGGTCACTCGATGCCCACCTGGTTACGCCCGTTATGCTTGGCCGTATACAACCCCTTGTCCGCCGCCATGATCAGTTGTCGGCAATCGGTGCCTTGCACGGGCGTCATGGTCGACAGGCCGATGCTGATGGTCAGGCTGGAGCCTTCGGTCGGAGCGATATGGGGGATTTTCAGGGCCGCGACGGCCATGCGTAGCTTTTCCGCGACCAAGCGCGCACCACCGGGCGAGGTGTTGGGCAGCACCAGGGCGAATTCTTCGCCGCCATAGCGCGCCGGCAAGTCCGAGGGGCGGCTGCTGGCTTCACGGATGCTGGCGGCGACCTTGCGCAAGGCTTCGTCGCCTTCGACGTGGCCAAAGCTGTCGTTGTAGGTCTTGAAGAAATCCACATCGATCATCAGCAGCGACAACTGGGTCTGGTCGCGCAAGGCGCGGCGCCACTCCAGTTCCAGGTATTCGTCGAAGTGGCGGCGGTTGGACAGGCCGGTGAGGCCGTCGGAGTTCATCAGGCGCTGCAGCACCAGGTTGGTGTCCAGCAACTGTTGCTGGCTGACCCGCAGCGCGCGGTACGCCGCATCACGCTGCAACAAGGTCATGTACGAGCGCGAGTGGTAGCGAATACGCGCCACCAGTTCGATATTATCCGGCAGCTTGACCAGGTAATCATTGGCCCCGGCCGAGAACGCCGCGCTCTTGATCAGGGGGTCTTCCTTGGTGGAAAGCACAATGATCGGAATGTTTTGCGTGGCCGGGTGGTTGCGGTATTCGCGCACCAGGGTCAGGCCATCCAGGCCGGGCATCACCAGGTCCTGCAGGATCACCGTGGGCTTGATGCGGATCGCCTGGGCAATCGCCTGGTGCGGATCGGCACAGAAGTGGAAGTCGATGTTTTCTTCGTGGGCCAGGCCGCGTCGTACGGCTTCACCGATCATCGCCTGGTCGTCGACCAGCAACACCATGGCGGCGTTTTCGTCGGTCTTGATGTCGTCGATCTGTAAGTCATTCATGTGCAGTCACCTGAATTACTGCCTGCAAACCAGCAGCCGGAGGTACGGATCATTTTGCAAACACCTCCAGCAATCGGGGCGCAATTCTATCCAATGGGCGAATTTCAACAGCAGCATCAATCGCCGCCGCCGCTTTGGGCATGCCATACACCGCCGAACTCTGCTGGTCCTGGGCGATGGTCAAATATCCTTGTTCACGCATCAATTTGAGGCCCTGGGCTCCGTCACGGCCCATGCCGGTCAGCAATACGCCGACGGCATCGCCATTCCAGTGGCTGGCGACGCTTTCGAAAAACACGTCGATGGACGGCCGGTAAATTTCGTTCACCGGCTCTGCGGTATAGGCCAGCGTGCCATTTTTCAACAGGCGTATATGGTGGTTGGTGCCGGCCAGCAGCACCACGCCGCTTTGTGGCGGCTCGCCTTCGCGTGCCAGACGCACCGGCAGGCCGGAGGCGCTGCTCAACCACTCGGCCATACCGGCGGCGAACACCTGGTCCACATGCTGCACCAGCACAATGGCGGCGGGAAAGTCCCCGGGCAAGCCCTTGAGGAGGATTTCCAGGGCAGCCGGCCCACCGGCCGAGGAACCGATCGCCACCAGGCTCTGGCGTTTGCCGGTGCTGCGCGGGGCTGCGGTTTCGGCGCGTACGCGGCTGCCACGCTGGCCAATCAGCCAGCCAATATTGAGGATCTTGCGCAACAACGGCGCCGCCGCGTCCTTGGGGTTGCCCACTCCGAGCGCCGGTGTATCCACCACATCCAGGGCACCATGGCCCATGGCCTCGAACACACGGCTGACATTGGCCTGGCGGTCGACCGTGACGATCACGATCGCGCACGGGGTCTCGGCCATGATCCGCCGGGTGGCCTCCACACCGTCCATCACCGGCATGATCAGGTCCATCAGGATCAGGTCCGGCGTCAGTTCGGCGCAGCGCTGCACCGCTTCGAGGCCATTGCTGGCAACCCACACCACCTGGTGCGCGGGCTCGAAACTCAAGGCACGGCGCAGGGCTTCCACGGCCATGGGCATGTCATTGACGATCGCAATCCTCATGCCCGGGCCCCTCCAATCAGTTCCACCACGGCGTCCAACAGGGCGTCGTCGTGAAAGCTGGCTTTGGCTAAATAATAGTCGGCGCCAGCGTCCAGTCCCCGACGTCGGTCCTCTTCGCGATCCTTGTACGACACCACCATCACCGGCAACGATTGCAAGCGCGTGTCACGCCGCAGGAGTGTGACCAATTCAATACCGTCCATGCGAGGCATATCGATGTCAGTGATCAGCAGGTCGAAGTCTTCCGAGCGCAAGGCGTTCCAGCCGTCCATGCCATCGACCGCCACGGCCACTTCATAACCGCGATTGAGCAGCAATTTGCGTTGCAACTCGCGCACGGTGAGCGAGTCGTCGACCACCAGCACCCGCTTGCGTGGCGCTTCGGTGGCCTGCCGGCTGCGCCGGGCGATACGCTCCAGGCGGCCGGTGTTGAGCAGTTTGTCCACCGAACGCAGCATGTCTTCGACATCGACGATCAAGACGACCGAGCCATCGTCCAGCAAGGCGCCGGCAGAAATATCCTGGACCTTGCCCAGGCGATCATCCAGCGGCAACACCACCAGGGTGCGCTCGCCGACAAAACGCTCCACGGCAATGCCGTACACCGCATCGCGCTCGCGAATCACCACCACCTTCAGGGTTTCGTCATTGCTTTGCCCCGGCGGGCGCTGCAGCAACTGGCTGGCCGCGACCAGGCCGACATGCCGGCCTTCGTGCCAGAAGTGCTGGCGCCCTTCCAGTTGCACAATGTCGTCGGGGGCCAGGTCGCACATGCGCTCGATGTGGGCCAGCGGAAAGGCATAGGCTTCTTCGCCGACTTCCACCACCAGGCTGCGCACCACCGACAGGGTCAACGGCACTTCGAGGTGGAAACGACTGCCCTGCCCCGGCGTCTGCTCCAGCACCACCGCCCCCCGCAATTGGCGCACCATATGCTGCACCGCGTCCAGGCCGACCCCGCGCCCGGACACCTCGGTGACCTTGTCCCGCAGGCTGAAGCCCGGCAGGAACAGGAACGTCAGCAGTTCTTCTTCGCTCAGGCGCAGGGCGGTGTCCAGCGGGGCCAGGTGCCGATCGACGATGGTGGCGCGCAGGCGCTCGAGGTCGACGCCACTGCCGTCGTCGCTTAACTCCAGCACCAACAGCCCAGCCTGATGGGACGCGCGCAGGCGGATCAAGCCCTCTGCCGGCTTGCCCGCGAGCAGGCGCTGTTCGGGCAGTTCAATGCCATGGTCGACGGCATTGCGCAGCAGATGGGTCAGCGGCGCTTCGAGCTTTTCCAGCACGTCGCGGTCGACCTGGGTTTTTTCGCCCTCGATTTCCAGGCGCACCTGCTTGCCCAGGCTGCGGCCGAGGTCGCGCACCATGCGCACCTGCCCGGCCAGCACATCGGCAAACGGACGCATGCGACAGGCCAACGCGGTGTCGTAGAGCACTTGGGCGCGTTGCCCGGCCTGCCAGCCGAACTCATCCAGCTCGGCGGTTTTTTCTGCGAGCAGGGCCTGGGCTTCACTCAACAGGCGCCGGGTGTCAGCCAGGGCTTCCAGGGCTTCGAGGGGCAAGCCGAGGGGCTTGAGGTGGCCATCGAGATGGTCCAGGGCGCGCGCACTGTTGCTCTGGATCCGCTTGAGGCGTTGCAGGCTGGCCAGGTAAGGCTTGAGCCGCTGGGTTTCCACCAGGGATTTGCTGGACAGGTCCAACAGGCTGTTCAGGCGCTCGGCGGTGACCCGCAAGACCCGCTCGCCCCCTTCGGTCATGCGTTTGTTGTGGCGCGGTGGCTCGCCGATAACAGGCGGCGCGGGCTCGGGTTCAGGCGGCAGCGCCTCGACCACAGGGGCGGGAACCGGTACCGGCTCCGGCGGTGGGGCGACTTTCGCCACGGGCTGCGACGGATCGAGCAAGCGCTCCATCAACGCCACATAGGCCTCGATATCTGCCGGCCCCACGGTGTTGCCCGGGGTGGCG
This sequence comes from Pseudomonas gorinensis, assembly GCF_042015035.1. Taxonomy (NCBI): domain Bacteria; kingdom Pseudomonadati; phylum Pseudomonadota; class Gammaproteobacteria; order Pseudomonadales; family Pseudomonadaceae; genus Pseudomonas; species Pseudomonas gorinensis. The sequence goes on along the minus strand of NZ_CP167125.1, from coordinate 1,742,785 downwards.
ATACGCATCAGCAGGTCGGTGCCTTGAAGAAGCGCATCGATATGTTCGGGTTGCAGGTACAGGCGACTTTCCTGGGCGCTGACCAGGCAATCCTCCATGACATGCGCCACGCTGACCCCAGCGTCCACACCGACAATCCGCGCGGCCCCCTTGAGCGAGTGCGCGGCACGCATGCAGGCCTCGAGCTGGTCGGCTTGGGTCGGGTTGCGCTCCAGGGCCAGCAGGCCCGCGTTCAAGACCTGGGTCTGCGCATCGGCTTCCAGGCTGAACAGTTCCAGCAGCGAGGCATCACGCATCTGGTCGGGGGTCATGTGAGGCTCCGGGTCACGGCAGACAACAATTGCGCCTCATCCAGCCAACGCAGGCTGCGGCCTTTCCACTGCAACACCCCTTGGGTGAAGCGAGCGCTGGCCTGGGTGCCGGAGGCCGAGGCTGCCTTCAAGGTACGCTCATCGATGGCGTGGATGCCGTCGACTTCATCCACTGGCACCACCACCGGACCATCCTGCGCGGCGATGATCAACATGCGCGGCATACTCCGCCCATTGCTGGCGCTGGTGCCGGCGGCGTCCAGGCCCAGCAGTTCCACCAGCGACAGGCACGCCACCAGCGCGCCGCGCACATTGGCCACACCGAGCAACGCCCGGGAGCGCTGGTGCGGCAGGGAGTGAATCGGTTGCAACGGCGCCACTTCCACCAGGCAACGGGTGGCGATACCCAGCCATTCTTCGCCGAGGCGGAACATCAGCAACGAACGGGTGACGATATCCTGATCGAGTTCGACCGCTGCCCGGCGGTGGTCGTCCTGTTGCAGGGCGTAGCGGTCCAGCAAGCGCGTGGCGGCGGCGGAGTACACCGCGCAGTTGCGGCAGTGAATATGATCGGCCAGCAGTGGGCAGGACTTGTCACCATGGATGCCGATACGGTTCCAGCAATCATCGATGGCCTGGGTGTCGGCCAGGGTCAGGTCCAGGCCGGCGGTGTCGAGCGCGTCAGGGCTACTCATCGTTTGGACTCACTGTCAGCTCGCTCACTACGGGCAGCACGCGCCTGCAAGCGGCGTGCCCCCGCGCTGTCGCCCTGGGATTCGAGTAACGCAGCCAGGTGCATCAAGGCCTGCGCGTGCTGCGGTTCCAGATACAAGGCTTTTCGATAATACCCCTGGGCTTCCAGGGCGCTGCCGGCCACATCACTGAGCAGCCCCAACCAGTAGAACACCTGAGCGACCGGTGGGTGGGCATTCAAATAACGTTCACAGGCCGCACGGGCCTCGGCGCTTTTGCCCTCGTTGGCCAGGGTGGCGATCTGGCTGAGCAAGTCACCGGCCTCGGATGGCGGCGCCTTGATCGGCACGCCATGGGGGCGAACCGTGCTGAAGGGGCGTGGCTTGAGCGGAATCGGTGCAGCACTGCGCGGCGGCGCCGGCATGGGCCTTGGCACAAAGGCCGGCTCCGGTTGGTCCGGCGCGCCCTGCCGACTGAAGGCGAACGACTGCGGCACCCCAATCGAGCGCATGCCATGGCGGCCCAGCAGGCTGCCCTCGGCCGGGCCGATAAACAGCACGCCGTCCACGTGGGTCAGGGCCTTGAGCACGTCGAACACTTGCTTTTGCGTCGGCTGGTCGAAATAGATCAGCAGGTTGCGACAGAACACAAAGTCGTAGCTGGGCTCATTCGCCAGCAATCCGGGGTCGAGCAGGTTACCGACTTGCAGGCGTACCTGTTCGCGTACGCGGTCGGCGATATGGAACCCGTCGGCGTGCTCCACGAAGTGGCGCTCACGAAAGGCCAGGTCCCCTCCCCGAAAGGAGTTCTTGCCATATACGCCGCGCCGGGCACGCTCCACCGACAGCGGGCTGACGTCGATGCCTTGCACCTTGAATTGGTGCGGTGCCAGGCCGGCGTCGAGCAAGGCCATGGCGATCGAATAGGGCTCTTCGCCGGTGGAACACGGCAGGCTGAGGATGCGCAATGCGCGCATTTGCTTGATCTCGGCCAGGCGGGCGACCGCCAGCCGCGCCAGGGTCGCGAAGGATTCGGGGTAACGGAAAAACCAGGTTTCGGGGACGATCACTGCTTCGATCAGCGCTTGCTGTTCATCATGGGAACGTTGCAGGTGCTGCCAATATTCATCCGCCGTCTGCGCCTGGCTCACCTGGCTACGCTGGCGCACGGCACGCTCGATGATCGCCTCGCCGACCGAAGCGACGTCCAGGCCGATGCGTTGCTTCAGGAACGCAAAAAACCGTGGGTCGTTGCTCATAGGCTCTGCTCGGCGGAAAACAGCAAGGCGCGCACTTCATCGGTGAGCAATTCGTTGACGCCGATCCACTGCATCAAGCCCAAGGCATCTTCACGCACCGGCCCCAGGTACGGCGCCGCGCGGTTGTCCAGGCCGTACGGCTTGAACTCCCCCAGGTCGCAACGCAGGGTGTCCGTGGCTTGTTCCAGGATCAGCCCCAGCCAGCGCGCCTGGAGCCAGGGTTCGGGCTGGTAATTGACCAGCACCAAGCGTGTGCTGGTGCGGACCTGGGCCGGTTTGCCGAAGGCCAGGGCGCTCAGGTCGATAACCGGCACCATCGCGCCCCGATGGGCGAAGATGCCTGCGACCCACTGCGGTGCATGGGCGATGGGTTTGAGCAACAGGCGCGGCAGCACCTCGGCCACCTCAGTGGCCCTGAGGGCATAACGCTCGTCACCGATGTGGAACACCAGGAACAAGGCCTTTTTCGCTGCCGGGACGGCGCCGCGTTTAGCCGCGAGGTCGCTCATCAGACTTTGAAACGCGACACGCCGCTGCGCAGACCGACCGCCACCTGGCTCAGCTCATCGATGGCAAAGCTGGCCTGGCGCAAGGACTCGACGGTCTGGCTGCTGGCATCGCCCAGTTGCACCAGGGCGTGGTTGATCTGCTCGGCACCCGTGGCCTGGGCCTGCATGCCTTCGTTGACCATCAACACCCGCGGCGCCAGGGCCTGCACCTGATGGATGATCTGCGAGAGTTGTTCGCCCACTTGCTGCACTTCGAACATGCCCCGGCGCACTTCTTCGGAGAACTTGTCCATGCCCATCACCCCGGCGGACACCGCCGACTGAATCTCGCGCACCATCTGTTCGATATCGTAGGTGGCCACGGCGGTCTGGTCGGCCAGGCGCCGTACCTCGGTGGCCACCACGGCAAAGCCCCGACCGTATTCACCGGCTTTCTCGGCCTCGATGGCCGCGTTGAGGGACAACAGGTTGGTCTGGTCGGCGACCTTGACGATCGTCACGACCACCTGGTTGATGTTGCCGGCCTTCTCATTGAGGATCGCCAGCTTGGCGTTGACCAGGTCGGCGGCGCCCATCACCGAGTGCATGGTCTCTTCCATGCGCGCCAGGCCCTGCTGGCCGGAACCGGCGGCGACCGAAGCCTGGTCGGCAGCCGTGGACACTTCGGTCATGGTACGGACCAGGTCCTTGGAGGTGGCCGCGATCTCCCGCGAAGTGGCGCCGATTTCGGTGGTGGTTGCCGCGGTTTCAGTGGCTGTGGCCTGCTGCTGCTTGGAGGTAGCGGCAATCTCGGTGACCGAGGTGGTGACCTGCACCGACGAACGCTGTGCCTGGGCAACCAGGGCAGTCAGCTCGGTCATCATGTCGTTGAAGCCGGTCTCCACCTCACCGAACTCGTCCTTGCGCGCCAGGTTCAGGCGTTTGCTGAGGTCACCGGTACGCATGACGCCGAGGATCTCGACGATGCGGTGCATCGGCGCCATGATCGCGCGCATCAATAACAGGCCACACAGGCCGGCGGCGAGGATGGCAACGATCAGCGACACCGCCATGCTGATCTTGGCGGACAGCACCGCGTCGTCGATGGCCGCCGTGGCCCGGTCGGATACGTCCTTGTTTTCAGTGATGATGTCGTTGAGCTTCATGCGCCCTTCGGTCCAGATCGGCGTCAATTGCTCTTCAAGCAACACGTTCGCCCCCGGCAGGTCGTTGGCCTCAATCCGAGCCAGCACCTCGGCCAGCGCTTTGTTGTAGTTGATGTGCGACGCCTTGAAGTTATCGAACTCCATGCGGTCAGCCTGGCCATGAACGGTTTTTTCATAGCTGGCCATCAGCAGTTCAATGCGCGTTTCGAAGGACTTGTAGTCGGTCTTGTCGGAACTGGTGAGGGTCTTTTCGTCGCGCAAGCCAATGATGTCGACAGTCAGCAAATAGCTGTCGACCCACGCGCTGCGAATCATCGAACTGAGGTAAACCCCGGGGACCGCATCGTCGCGGACCGATTCCTGGCTGGCTTCGATCTTCAGCAACCGTGAGTAGGACACCACGACCATCAGCAGCATTATCGCGATAATGACCGCAAAGCTCGCCAAAATTCGCTGGCGCAAGGTCCAATTCTTCACAGTATTTCCTCGAAGGGCCATTCAAATGGAGGGGAGTATAGCTGAGCAGAAGCCCTCATTTATCAATGGGTTTTGATGTGGCGCGCGCAGAACGTAAAAAAAAAAACCTGTGGGAGGGGGCTTGCTCCCGATAGCGGTGGTTCAGTTGAAGTCTCTACAAACGGGGGCAGCGCCATCGGGAGCCAGCCACCCCTGCTCAAACATAAAATAAGTTATTGATTTTAAATAATTAAAATCTTGCTTAAACGACCGTATTTTTGTGGCGAGCGAGCGGTTGTGGCGAGCAGGCCTGCTCTCTACAGGGAGTCCAGTAGAAGAGGGAGTGGGCCCTTCTACAGGTTTAACGACGTACGCCTTGTATCTACGAGTTGAGTCTCACCTGTTTTTCCAACTCAACCTTCAAGCCAGGCTCAAGCTTCAATTGGCGCGCCAACTCATCCAGATATGCCTTCTCCATAAAGTTTTCCTCATCCACCAGCATCACACTGGCGATGTACATCTCGGCGGCCATTTCCGGGGTGCTGGCGGCACGGGCCACATCGGCCGGGTCCAGGGGTTTGTTCAGCTCGGCATGCAGCCAGCTTTGCAATTCGCGGTCGTTGTCCAGCTTGGTGAATTCCCCTTCGATCAGCGCGCGCTCGCGTTCATCTACATGACCGTCGGCCTTGGCGGCCGCCACCAATGCCTTGAGGATACCCTGGCTGTGTTGTTCGACCTGGGCCGGTGGCAGGCGGTCGATGGTCTGCGGCTCGCCTTGGGGCGCGCTGGCCTGCTGCGCTTGCCAGTTGCCGTAGGCTTTGTAGGCAATCACACCCAGCGCCGCCAGCCCGCCATAGGTCAGGGCCTTGCCGCCGAATTTGCGCGCTTTCTTGTTACCCAGTAACAACCCCATGGCCCCGGCCGCCAGGGCGCCGCCGCCCGCGCCGCCGAGCAGGCTGCCGAGCCCGCCACCGCCGAGCAACCCGCCAAGGGCACCTTTGTCGTCCGACTTGCGCTGGCCGCTGGCCTTGTTCTGCAACATGTCCTGGCCAGACTTGAGCAACTGATCGAGCAATCCACGGGTATTCATTCGTAGCCTCCAGACACTAGGGTTCATAGGACCAATAGGCTCCCAGCGTAAAACTAAGTGCCAAAAACCCCCGATCTAGAGTGCTTCCAGATGTAACGCGGCTATCCTTCGGTTAAATCGATATACACTCGAGAAAATCGATAAAAACACCCCACTGGTAATTCCAGCATGATGACCTTGCGTCAAATCCGCCATTTCATCGCCGTGGCCGAGACCGGCTCGATCTCCGCCGCCGCGCAGACCGCGTTCATTTCCCAGTCCACACTGACCCTGGCGATCCAGCAACTGGAGCAGGAAATCGGCGTCAACCTGTTCAACCGCCACGCCAAGGGCATGACCCTGACCCACCAGGGTCATCAGTTCCTGCGCCAGGCGCACTTGATCCTGGCCACCGTCGACAACGCCAAGCGCAGCCTGCAACAGAGCACCGACCAGGTCGCCGGACAATTGATCATCGGCGTGACCAGCCTGGTGGCCGGCTACTACCTGGCCGACCTGCTCACCCGTTTCCAACGCGCCTACCCCAATGTGGAAATCCGCGTAATGGAAGACGAGCGCCCGTACATCGAGCATTTGCTGGTCAGCGGCGAGATCGATGTGGGGGTGCTGATCCTCTCCAACCTCGAAGACCGCCACGCCCTGCAGACCGAAGTGCTCACCCACTCGCCCCACCGCCTGTGGCTGCCGGCGCAACATCCACTGCTGGAGCACGACAGCATCAACCTCGCCGATGTCGCGCGCGAGCCGTTGATTCAGTTGAACGTCGATGAAATGGGCCACAACGCCCAACGCCTATGGGCCGGTGCCGGCCTGCATCCGCGCGTGACCCTGCGCACGGCATCCACCGAAGCGGTGCGCAGCCTGGTGGCGGCGGGCCTGGGTGTGTCGATCCAGCCGGATATGACGTACCGCCCCTGGTCCCTGGAAGGCGACATTATTGAAGCGCGACCCATCGCCGACCTCAGCCAGACCCTTGACGTCGGCCTGGCCTGGCGCCGCGGCACGGCGCGACCGGCGCTGGTCGATCCGTTCCTGACCGTCGCGCGTGAGCAGCCACACCCGCGCAAGCCATCTATTTAATCGAATGCGGCATTCAGTATTTAGTATTTGTTGACCTCGCGTCTGACCTCTAGTCTCTGTTCATCCCCTAAGAGAAAGGTCAGGCCCTCGTAAGAGAACGCCCATGGCCACACAAGAAAAGAGATCGCGAAAAATGTCCGGCGCGCCCACCCCGCTGCTCACTGCGTTGCTGATCGACGGCGAACTGGTCCAGGGCCAGGGTTTTGCCGAGCCGATCCTCAACCCGGCCACCGGCGAAGTACTCACCCAGATCGCCGAAGCCAGCGCCGAGCAGGTCGAAAGCGCCATCCTCGCCGCCCACCGGGCGTTTGCCGGCTGGTCGCGGACCACGCCGCAGCAGCGGTCGAACATCCTGCTGGGCATTGCCGAAGCCATCGAGAAACAGGCCGACTACCTGGCCCGCCTCGAATCCCTGAACTGCGGCAAGCCGTTGCACCTGGCGCGCCAGGATGACTTGAGCGCCACCGTCGATGTGTTCCGCTTCTTCGCCGGGGCCGTGCGGTGCCAGACCGGCCAGCTCAGCGGCGAATACCTGCCGGGCTACACCAGCATGGTGCGGCGTGATCCGATTGGCGTCGTTGCCTCCATCGCGCCATGGAATTACCCGCTGATGATGGCCGCGTGGAAGATCGCCCCTGCGCTCGCCGCGGGTAATACATTGGTATTCAAGCCCTCGGAACACACGCCGCTGTCGATCCTCGCCCTTGCCCCGGTCCTTAAAGCGCTGCTGCCACGCGGAGTGATCAATATTCTGTGTGGCGGCGGCGAAGGGGTGGGCAGCCATCTGGTCAGCCACCCGAAGGTGCGCATGGTGTCACTGACCGGCGACATCGTCACCGGGCAGAAAATCCTCCAAGCCGCGTCCAAAACCCTGAAACGCACACACCTGGAATTGGGCGGCAAGGCGCCGGTGATCGTGTGCAACGACGCCGACTTGCAAGCCGTGGTCGAGGGCGTGCGCGCCTACGGTTACTACAACGCTGGCCAGGATTGCACTGCGGCATGCCGCATCTACGCCCAGGCGGGCATTCACGACAAACTGGTCGCCGACCTCGGCGCCGCCGTCAGCAGCCTGCGCTTTGCGGGCAAGCGCGATGCCGACAACGAACTCGGCCCGCTGATCAGTACGCGCCAGCGCGACCGCGTCGCCAGTTTTGTCGAACGCGCCCTCGGCCAACCGCATATCGAGCGGATCACCGGCGCCGCCGTGCATTCCGGCGCAGGCTTTTATTACCAGCCGACCTTGCTCGCCGGCTGTAAGCAGCACGATGAAATCGTCCAGCGCGAAGTGTTCGGCCCCGTGGTCACGGTGACGCGCTTCGAGGAGCTGGAACAGGCGGTGGATTGGGCCAATGATTCGGAATACGGCCTGGCCTCCTCCGTGTGGACCCAGAACCTGGACAAGGCCATGCAAGTGGCGGCGCGCCTGCAATACGGCTGCACCTGGATCAACAGCCATTTCATGCTGGTCAGCGAAATGCCCCACGGCGGCTTGAAGCGCTCGGGGTATGGGAAAGATCTGTCCAGTGATTCGCTACAGGACTACAGCGTGGTGCGCCACATCATGGCGCGCCACGGCCAGCACCTCTAAAACAACAACTAAGCTCATGCGTCACCGGTTGCACAAAACTGCCCCGACCATAATTAAAGAAGAGGGAACCCCCATGTCCGCGCACAAGACCGCACTGCTCAGTGCCCTGACCACCGCGCTGCTGACGAGCGTCAGTCTCCACGCCGCCGAGCCGCTCAAGGCGGTGGGTGCTGGTGAAGGCCAGTTGGATATCGTCGCCTGGCCCGGCTATATCGAACGTGGCGAGAGCGACAAAGCCTACGATTGGGTCACAGGTTTCGAGAAAGAAACCGGCTGCAAGGTCAATGTGAAAACCGCCGCCACCTCTGACGAAATGGTCAGTTTGATGGCCAAGGGCGGTTACGACCTGGTCACCGCGTCGGGCGATGCGTCGCTGCGGTTGATCGTCGGCAAGCGTGTGCAGCCAATCAACACCGCATTGATCCCCAACTGGAAGAGCATCGACCCGCGCCTGAAAGATGCGCCGTGGTACGTGGTCGGGCAGCAAACCTACGGCACGCCGTACCAATGGGGCCCGAACGTGTTGATGTACAACACCAACGTGTTCAAGACCGCACCCACCAGTTGGAGCGTGCTCTTCGAGGCGCAGAACCTGCCGGACGGCAAGCCGAACAAAGGTCGCGTGCAGGCGTATGACGGCCCGATCTACATCGCCGATGCGGCGCTGTACCTCAAGTCGACCAAGCCGGAACTGGGCATCCAGAGCCCGTATGAGCTGACCGAAACCCAGTACAAGGCCGTGCTTGAGCTGTTACGCGCCCAGCAACCGCTGATCCACCGCTACTGGCACGACACCACCGTGCAGATGAGTGACTTCAAGAACGAAGGCGTGGTGGCCTCCAGCGCCTGGCCTTATCAGGTCAACGGCCTGGTCAACGAGAAGCAGCCGATCGCCTCGACTATTCCCAAGGAAGGCGCCACCGGCTGGGCCGACACCACCATGTTGCACAGCGAGGCCAAGCACCCGAACTGCGCCTACAAGTGGATGGACTGGTCGCTGCAGCCGAAGGTCCAGGGCGATGTCGCGGCCTGGTTCGGCTCGCTGCCGGCGGTGCCGGCGGCCTGCACCGGCAGCGAACTGCTGGGTGCCGAGGGTTGCAAGACCAACGGCTTCGACCAGTTCGACAAGATCGCCTTCTGGAAAACCCCGCAGGCTGAAGGCGGCAAGTTCGTGCCGTACAGCCGCTGGACCCAGGACTACATCGCGATCATGGGCGGCCGCTGAGGCTTCCCAGACAACATAGGTCTCCTGTGGGAGGGGGCTTGCCCCCGATTGCGATGTGTCAGCCAACCTATCTGTCACTGAACCACCGCTATCGGGGGCAAGCCCCCTCCCACATTGACCGCATTCATAGATGTTTTGATTTTTCAGAAGTCCAGGCCGGGCCGCTGCGACGACCCGCGCCTTTTGGGAGCACCGCACCATGACGCTTGCAGTCCAATTCACCCACGTCTCCCGGCAGTTCGGCGAAGTGAAAGCCGTTGACCGGGTTTCCATCGATATCCAGGACGGCGAGTTCTTTTCCATGCTCGGCCCTTCCGGCTCCGGCAAGACCACTTGCCTGCGCCTGATTGCCGGGTTCGAGCAGCCGAGCGCAGGCTCGATCCGTATTCACGGCGAGGAAGCCGCGGGCTTGCCGCCGTATCAGCGCGACGTCAATACCGTGTTCCAGGATTACGCGCTGTTCCCCCATATGAACGTGCTCGACAACGTGGCCTATGGCCTGAAAGTCAAAGGCGTGGGCAAGCCCGAACGCCTCGAGCGCGCCGAAGAAGCCCTGGCCATGGTCGCCCTCGGTGGCTATGGCGAGCGCAAGCCGGTGCAACTCTCCGGCGGGCAACGCCAGCGCGTGGCCCTTGCCCGCGCCCTGGTCAATCGCCCGCGCGTATTGTTGCTGGACGAACCCCTGGGTGCGCTCGACCTCAAGCTGCGCGAGCAGATGCAAAGCGAGCTGAAAAAGCTGCAACGCCAACTGGGCATCACCTTTATCTTCGTCACCCACGACCAGACCGAAGCCCTGTCGATGTCTGACCGCGTGGCCGTGTTCAATAAGGGTCGCATCGAGCAGGTGGATACGCCGCGCAATCTCTATATGAAGCCGGCCACCGTGTTCGTCGCCGAGTTCGTCGGCACCTCCAACGTGATTCGCGGTGAACTGGCCCAGCGCCTCAGCGGCAGTGCGCAGCCGTTCTCGATCCGCCCGGAACACGTGCGGTTCGCCGAAGGCCCGTTGGGGGCTGGCGACGTGGAGATCAGCGGCCTGTTGCATGACATTCAGTACCAGGGCAGCGCCACCCGCTATGAATTGAAACTGGAAAACGGCCAGGCGCTGAACATCAGCCAGGCCAACAACCAGTGGCTGGACATCAGCAGCGGCCATCAGGTCGGCCAGCCCATCACCGCCCGTTGGGCGCGGGGAGCCATGACTCCGCTGACCGATATCGCAGGCGAGGTCTGACATGAGCCAGGCCCTTTCCCAACCACCGATGCGCAGGTTTTCCAACCTGCTGTACCGCAAGCCCAACCTTTACCTGGCGATGCTGCTGGTGCCGCCGCTGATCTGGTTCGGCGCGATCTACCTGGGTTCGTTGCTGACCCTGCTGTGGCAAGGCTTCTATACCTTTGACGACTTCACCATGGCGGTCACCCCGGACCTGACCCTGGCCAACTTCGCCGCGCTGTTCCAGCCGTCGAACTTCGACATCATCCTGCGCACCCTGAGCATGGCGATCGTGGTGTCGATCGCCAGCGCGATAGTGGCCTCCCCGATTGCCTACTACATGGCGCGCTACACCACGGGCAAGACCAAGGCGTTCTTCTACATCGCGGTGATGATGCCGATGTGGGCCAGCTATATCGTCAAGGCCTATGCCTGGACCTTGCTGCTGGCCAAGGGCGGTGTGGCGCAGTGGTTCGTGCAGCACCTGGGCCTGGAGCCGGTGTTGCAGTTCGTGCTGGGCATTCCCGGCGTGGGCGGCAGCACCTTGAGCACCTCACACCTGGGCCGGTTCATGGTGTTCGTCTATATCTGGTTGCCGTTCATGATCCTGCCGATCCAGGCCTCGCTGGAGCGTTTGCCACCGTCGCTGCTGCAAGCCTCGGCCGATCTGGGCGCCAAGCCGCGCCAGACGTTCATGCAGGTGATCTTGCCGCTGTCGGTGCCGGGGATTGCCGCCGGTTCGATCTTCACGTTTTCGCTGACCCTGGGCGACTTCATCGTGCCGCAACTGGTCGGCCCACCGGGTTACTTCGTCGGCGGCATGGTGTATGCCCAGCAAGGCGCCATCGGCAATATGCCCATGGCCGCGGCGTTCACCCTGGTGCCGATCGTGCTGATCGCGGTGTACCTGTCCATCGTCAAACGCCTGGGGGCCTTCGATGCACTCTGAGAAATCATCACTCGGCTTGAAGATTGCAGCCTGGGGCGGCCTGGTGTTCCTGCACTTTCCGATCCTGATCATCTTCCTTTACGCCTTCAACACCGAAGAAGCCGCGTTCAGCTTCCCGCCCCAGGGCTTTACCCTGAAGTGGTTCAGCGTGGCCTTCGCCCGGCCCGACGTGCTGGAAGCGATCAAGCTGTCGCTGCAAATTGCAGGCATCGCCACCCTGATCGCCATGGTGCTCGGCACGCTCGCGTCGGCCGCCCTGTATCGCCGTGAGTTCTTTGGCAAGCAAGGCGTGTCGTTGATGCTGATCCTGCCGATTGCACTGCCGGGGATCATCACCGGTATCGCCCTGCTGGCAACGTTCAAGACCCTGGGCATCGAGCCTGGGATGTTCACCATCATCGTCGGCCATGCGACCTTCTGCGTGGTGATCGTCTACAACAACGTCATCGCTCGCCTGCGCCGCACCTCCCACAGCCTGATCGAAGCATCGATGGACCTGGGCGCCGACGGCTGGCAGACCTTCCGCTACATCATCATGCCCAACCTCGGTTCGGCGCTGCTGGCCGGCGGCATGCTGGCGTTTGCGCTGTCGTTCGACGAAATCATCGTCACCACCTTCACCGCCGGGCACGAGCGCACCTTGCCGCTGTGGCTGCTCAACCAGCTCAGTCGCCCACGGGATGTACCGGTGACCAACGTGGTGGCGATGCTGGTGATGATCGTGACGATGTTCCCGATTCTGGGGGCCTATTACCTGACGCGCGGCGGTGAAAGCGTGGCCGGTAGTGGCGGTAAATAACTTTTTTATTGAAGGCACCGCGCTCAAATGTGGGAGGGGGCTTGCTCCGATGGCGGTACATCAGCCCCCCATGTGTTGACTGACACACTGTTATCGGGGGCAAGCCCCCTCCCACATGTGAACCCGGTTCTTTCAGTGACATAACAATAGTGTTGAGGAGGATTGAACCATGCAAACCAAACTCTTGATCAACGGCCACCTGGTCGAAGGCGAAGGCCCGATCCAAGCCATCTTCAACCCGGCACTCGGCCGCGTGCTGGTGGAAATCAAGGAAGCCAGCGAAGCCCAGGTCGACGCCGCCGTGCGCGCCGCCGATGCGGCCTTTGAAAGCTGGTCGCAGACCGCGCCCAAGGATCGTTCGCTGTTGCTGCTCAAACTGGCGGACGTGATCGAAGCCCATGGCGAAGAGCTGGCCAAGCTGGAATCGGACAACTGCGGCAAGCCTTACAGCGCGGCGCTGAACGACGAGATCCCGGCGATTGCCGACGTGTTTCGTTTCTTCGCCGGCGCCAGCCGCTGCATGAGCGGTTCGGCCGGCGGCGAATACCTGCCCGGCCACACCTCGATGATCCGCCGCGACCCGGTGGGCGTGATCGCCTCCATCGCGCCGTGGAACTACCCGCTGATGATGGTCGCCTGGAAGATCGCCCCGGCCCTCGCTGCGGGTAATACCGTAGTGCTCAAGCCATCGGAACAAACTCCGCTGACCGCGCTGCGCCTGGTCGAGCTCGCCTCGGAGATATTCCCGGCCGGCGTACTCAACCTGGTTTTCGGTCGAGGGCCTACCGTGGGCAACCCCCTGGTGACTCACCCGAAAGTGCGCATGGTGTCGTTGACCGGCTCCATCGCCACCGGCGCGAATATCATCGCCAGCACTGCTGACAACGTGAAGCGCATGCACATGGAACTGGGGGGCAAGGCCCCGGTGATCATCTTCAATGACGCCGATATCGATGCCGCCGTCGAGGGCATTCGCACCTTCGGTTTCTATAACGCTGGCCAGGATTGCACGGCCGCCTGCCGCATTTATGCGCAGGCCGATATCTACGACGCCTTTGTCGAAAAGCTCGGCGCCGCCGTCGCCAGCATCAAGTATGGCTTGCAGGATGACCCCAGCACCGAGCTGGGCCCGCTGATCACCGCACAGCACCGCGACCGTGTCGCCGGGTTTGTCGAACGCGCCATGGCGCAGCCGCATATTCGCCTGGTCACCGGCGGCAAGGCGGTCGAAGGCAACGGTTTCTTCTTTGAGCCGACGGTGTTGGCTGATGCGCAGCAGGATGACGAGATCGTGCGCCGCGAAGTGTTCGGGCCGGTGGTGTCGGTGACCAAGTTCACCGATGAGGCGCAGGTGCTGGGCTGGGCCAATGATTCGGACTACGGTCTGGCGTCATCCGTATGGACGGCCGATGTGGGGCGCGCCCATCGCCTGGCCGCTCGTTTGCAATACGGCTGCACCTGGGTGAACACCCACTTCATGCTCGTCAGCGAAATGCCCCACGGCGGCCAGAAGCTGTCGGGGTATGGCAAAGACATGTCCATGTATGGGTTGGAGGACTACACCACGGTTCGCCATGTGATGTTCAAGCACTGATCCACGCCCAAACGCTTTAACGCTTTAACGCTTCAACGCTTTAACGCTTTAATTGTAGGAGCGAGCTTGCTCGCGAAGAACGCAAGAGCACCGCGGTCAATCAGAATGTCCGCGTTATCGCTGACGTTCTTCGCGAGCAAGCTCGCTCCTACAGTTGAAACACCTACAGCGATAAAACCCAGGTTTCCCCCATGGACATCACCCACCGCGACGTCCTCAACGACGTCGCCATCTCCCTCCCCCGGTTAGAGATGTAAACGATGTCCCCGGTTTATACCGGTTGCTCCCTCCCACCTTTGGATCTTCATAATGGTTGGGTAATGTGTTCACTCACAGCCCGGAAATGTCTTGTTTCATATGCGGCGCCATCACCCCGATATCAATCATTTTTCCTACGTCATAGAACCGCTTAAGCTATCCGGCGTCTGTTTAATGTCCGTTGCGTTTGGTCGAAGGCATGTCCGAACCGTTATTTTTGATCCGTTACGTGCCAGGAACGGCGCTGGATTTGCTCACGACAGGTTGTGTCTATGCACCGCAGGAATTTGCTTAAAGCATCCATGGCCATTGCGGCTTACACCGGATTGTCAGCCAGTGGCCTGCTGGCCGCGCAGGCCTGGGCCGGGAACCGTGCCGCCGACGGCAAGGCCGTGGCGTTCGATTTCGAAACGCTGAAGGCCCAGGCCAAACAGCTCGCCGGGACCGCATATAAAGACACCAAACAGGTGCTGCCGCCGACACTGGCGACCATGACCCCGCAGAATTTCAATGCCATCGGCTACGACGGCAAGCATTCGCTGTGGAAGGAGTTGAACGGCCAATTGGACGTGCAGTTCTTCCACGTTGGCATGGGCTTCAAGACGCCGGTGCGCATGCACAGTGTCGACCCGAAGACCCGGGAAGCCCGCGAAGTGCATTTCCGCCCTTCGCTGTTCAACTATGAAAAAACCACGGTCGACACTCAGCAACTGACCGGCGACCTGGGCTTCTCTGGCTTCAAGCTGTTCAAGGCACCGGAACTGGATCGCCACGACGTGCTGTCGTTTCTCGGCGCCAGCTACTTCCGCGCGGTGGATTCCACCGGCCAGTACGGCCTTTCCGCACGAGGCCTGGCGATTGATACCTACGCGAAAAAGCGCGAGGAGTTCCCCGACTTTACGCAGTTCTGGTTCGAAACCCCGGACAAGGACGCCACGCGTTTCGTGGTCTACGCCCTGCTCGACTCACCGAGTGCCACCGGCGCCTATCGCTTTGATATCGACTGCCAGGCCAACCAGGTGGTGATGGCCATCGACGCCAATATCAATGCGCGCACCGCCATCGAACAACTGGGTATCGCGCCGATGACCAGCATGTTCAGTTGCGGCACCCACGAACGGCGCATGTGCGACACCATCCACCCGCAAATCCACGACTCGGACCGCCTGGCGATGTGGCGTGGCAATGGCGAGTGGATTTGCCGCCCATTGAACAACCCGGCCAAGCTGCAATTCAACGCCTTCGCCGACACCGACCCGAAAGGTTTCGGCCTGGTGCAGACCGACCATGAGTTCGCCAGCTACCAGGACACCGTGGACTGGTACAGCAAGCGCCCAAGCCTGTGGGTCGAACCCACCACCGCCTGGGGCGAAGGCTCGATCGACCTGCTGGAAATCCCGACCACCGGCGAAACCCTCGACAATATCGTGGCCTTCTGGACGCCGAAAAAACCCGTGGCGGCCGGCGATTCGCTCAATTATGGCTACAAACTGTACTGGAGCGCCCTGCCGCCGGTGAGCACGCCGCTGGCGCAAGTCGATGCGACTCGTTCCGGCATGGGCGGTTTCACCGAAGGGTGGGCACCGGGCGAGCATTACCCGCCAGTTTGGGCACGCCGTTTCGCCGTGGACTTCAAGGGCGGCGGCCTGGATCGCCTGCCACCCGGCACCGGTATCGAGCCCGTGGTCACCTGTTCCCATGGTGAAGTGAAAGACTTCAGCGTGCTGGTGCTCGACAACATCAAGGGCTACCGCATTCTGTTCGACTGGTACCCGACCAGCGACAGCGTGGAGCCGGTGGAACTGCGCTTGTTTATCCGCACCCAGGACCGCACCTTGAGCGAAACCTGGCTGTACCAGTACTTCCCGCCGGCACCGGACCAGCGTAAGTACACATGATGCGTTGACTTGAGCATGGGCGTGGGCTTGCTCACCGCAGCAAGCCCGCACCCATGTTCAGCGGCGAATCAGAACCGCGACACGCTCTTCATCGCGCCAATCAGATACCGCATCGCCACCTGATCGCTTTCGGTCAGGGCGCGATACTGCGCCAGCAATTCAGCTTCATCGGAACTCAACCTTTGGGCGCGCGAGTACACCCTGCGGGTCAGAAAAGACACCACCACACCGGCTACACCATAGGACTTGGCCATGGACTGTTTCTCCTGATATCGATCAAAACTCCGTGTGCCCATTACCCGCCTCCCGTGAAGCGCAATGCTTCGGCAGACAAACCGGCTGACTCCCTGGGCCAGGAATCAGACTTACCCTAAGCGTAGAAACAATCTCGTGACGTGTGGGATTTTTTTAGAGTATTCACTTAAATAATTGGGTCAGGAATAAATACCTACAGCCCTGTCCCACAGTTGCGGGCAAAAAAAACCCACCGGGCCAGGGTGGGTTTTGTGAGCGCGGATGAAGGCTCAATCCCTGAGATCAGACTCATGAATCGGCTGGTCCCGATGAGTCGCCCGTTGGTACTGGGCCGGCCAGATTGCCTTGCGCCCACCGAGATCATCGTCGGCATGCAGCGGCCAGTACGGGTCACGCAGCAGTTCACGGGCGAGGAAGATGATATCGGCCTGGCAGGTGCGCAGGATGTGCTCGGCCTGGGCCGGTTCGGTGATCATGCCGACGGTGCCGGTGGCGATGCCCGACTCTTTGCGCACACGCTCGGCGAAGCGTGTCTGGTAGCCCGGCCCCGTGGGGATCTCGGCATTGGCGGCGGTGCCACCGGAGGACACGTCGATCAGGTCCACGCCCAGGTCTTTGAGGCGACGCGCCAGTTCCACGGTTTCATCCGGGTTCCAGCCGTCTTCCACCCAGTCGGTGGCCGAAACCCGCACAAACAACGGCAGCTCCTGGGGCCAGGCTTCGCGCACCGCTTCGGTCACTTGCAGCACCAGGCGGATACGGTTTTCAAAGGACCCGCCGTATTGGTCCTGACGCTGGTTGCTGATGGGCGACAGGAATTGATGTAACAGGTAACCATGCGCCGCGTGGATTTCCACCACCTCGAAACCCGCGGTCAACGCACGTTTGGCGGCGGCGACAAAGTCGCTGATCACTTGCTGGATCTGAGCGTCATCCAGTTGCCGGGGTTGCGTGTGGTTCGGGTCAAAGGCAATCGGCGACGGCCCCACCGGCACCCAGCCGCCGTCTTCCGGCTTGACGCTGCCATGCTTGCCGATCCACGGCCGATGGGTGCTGGCCTTGCGCCCGGCGTGGGCCAGTTGAATGCCGGCCACCGCGCCCTGGGCGGCGATAAAGCGGGTGATGCGTTGCAAGGGTGCGATCTGTTCATCGTTCCACAGGCCCAGGTCTTGGGCGGTGATACGGCCATCGGCGGTGACCGCGGTGGCTTCGGTAAAAATCAGCCCGGCGCCGCCGACGGCACGACTGCCAAGGTGGACGAGGTGCCAGTCATTAGCCAGGCCATCGACACAGGAGTATTGGCACATCGGCGACACGGCAATGCGATTGAGCAGGGTCAATTGGCGCAGGGTATAGGGTTCGAGCAGCTGACTCATGGCGCACCTCTTCTTGGCTTTTGGGCACTTCTGTAGGAGCGAGCTGGCTCGCGAAAGCCTCATAGACACCGCGTTTATCGAGGATCGAGGCGTTACCGTTAACGTTTTTCGCGGGCAAGCCCGCTCCTACACAACAGTGCTTAGAGCCTAGTCGACAACGCTGGATTGCACAGGGTTCAGAAACGAAAACGGGAGCCGATTGCCGGCTCCCGTGGTGTGGCCTCTTACATTTCGACCTGGGTGCCCAGCTCGATCACCCGGTTGACCGGGAGCTTGAAGAAACGCAGGTTGCCGTTGGCGTTCTTCAACATGAACGCGAACAAGCCCTCGCGCCAGCGCGCCATGCCTTTGATCCGCGAGGCGATGACCGTTTCGCGGCTGAGGAAGTACGTGGTGCGCATCGGGCTGAAATCCAGTTCATCCAGATGGCACAGTTTCAACGCTTCAGGCACGTCCGGCTCATCGGTAAAGCCGAAGTGCAGGATCACGCGGAAGAAACCTTCGCCATAGGCATCCACCTCGAAGCGCCGTGCGGCCGGCACCCGCGGAATATCCTCATAGACCACCGTCAGCAACACCACCTGCTCGTGCAGCACCTGGTTATGCAGCAGGTTGTGCAACAGCGCGTGGGGCACGGCGTCGGGCCGTGCGGTGAGGAACACCGCGGTGCCCTGCACACGATGGGGCGGTTGCACACGGATGCTGCCGATAAAGATCGGCAGTGGCAGGCCGCCTTCGTCGAGGCGATCCATCAGCAGTTCCTTGCCGCGTTTCCACGTGGTCATCAGGATAAACAACACGATCCCCGCCAACACCGGGAACGCACCGCCCTGGACGATTTTCGGCACGTTGGCGGCGAAGAACAGACCGTCCACCAGCAGGAAACCGATCAATACCGGAATCGCCAGCAGCGGTGGCCACTTCCACAGCAACAGCATCACCGCCGACACCAGGATACTGGTGATCAGCATGGTGCCAGTCACCGCGACACCGTAGGCGGAAGCCAGGGCATTGGAGGACTCGAAGCCCAGTACCAGCAGGATCACGCCCACCATCAACGACCAGTTCACAGCACCAATGTAGATCTGGCCTTGCTCGGCGCTGGAGGTGTGCTGGATGTGCATACGGGGGATGTAGCCCAGCTGGATCGCCTGGCGAGTCAGGGAGAACGCACCGGAAATCACGGCCTGGGACGCAATCACCGTCGCCAGGGTCGACAGCACCACCAGCGGAATCAACGCCCAGCTCGGCGCCAGCAGGTAGAACGGGTTGCGCGCCGCTTCGGGGTTTTCCAGCAACAACGCGCCCTGGCCGAAATAGTTGAGCACCAGCGCCGGCAGCACGAGGGCGAACCAGGCACGGGCGATGGGCTTGCGCCCGAAGTGGCCCATGTCAGCGTACAGCGCCTCGGCACCGGTCAAGGCCAGCACCACAGCGCCAAGAATCGCCACGCCCATGCCGGGGTGGACGACAAAGAAGCGCACACCCCAGACCGGGTTCAGCGCGTTGAGCACTTCCGGATGCTGGCTGATGCCATGCACCCCCAGGCCCGCCAGCACCAGGAACCACAACACCATGACCGGGCCGAACAGCTTGCCGATACGGTCGGTGCCGTGTTTCTGGATCAGGAACAGGCCCACCAGCACCACCAGCGACAACGGCACGACCCAGCGCTCAAGCCCATCAAAGGCCAGTTCAAGGCCCTCTACCGCCGAGAGTACCGAGATTGCCGGGGTGATCATGCTATCGCCGTAGAACAGCGCGGCACCGATCAGGCCGAGAATCACCAGCACCGACCGCAACTTGGGATACGGCGACGCCGCCCGCCGCGCCAGCGCCGTCAGGGCCATGATGCCGCCCTCGCCCTGGTTGTCGGCGCGCAGGATAAACAGCACGTACTTGATCGACACCACCCAGACCAACGACCAGAAAATCAACGCCAGAATGCCGAAGACCCCGTCATGATTGACTGAAACCCCATACCCCCCGGCAAACACCTCTTTAAGGGTATAGAGCGGGCTGGTACCAATATCGCCGTACACCACCCCGACCGCCGCCACCAGCATGCCTATCGGCTTGGCGTTTGAATGCTCGGCACCCGCTGCCTGACTACTTGCCTGACCCATCAACCACTCCTGCCCTTTGACCTGAGGTCTTTTATAAACAACGCGCCTAAGCTGACCCTAGCATGCGCTGTTTTACTTCTCGTAACAGACGTTTTATTGACCCAGGGCTTTCCCCGCGAGCAACGGCGCGAAGCATAGCGCAGCACTCGTCGCATTTCCCTGCATAAAGCTGGTCAAGTGCGTTGCCCGTCGCTAGAATTGCGCACTTTTTGATCAGAGGCGCAGCAAGCGCCCGTCCGCAGCCCTGTCATGCCCGACTGGCGGCGTCATTCAATACCGAGGTTAGACATGTCCACCACCATCGCAAAGGCCAACCCCAAGGTTGGCTTTGTTTCCCTGGGTTGCCCGAAGGCCCTGGTTGACTCCGAACGCATCCTGACCCAACTGCGCATGGAAGGTTATGACGTGGTGTCCACTTACCAGGACGCGGACGTGGTGGTGGTCAATACCTGCGGCTTCATCGACTCGGCCAAGGCAGAGTCGCTGGAAGTGATCGGCGAAGCCATCAAGGAAAACGGCAAGGTCATCGTGACCGGCTGCATGGGTGTGGAAGAAGGCAATATCCGCAATGTGCACCCGAGCGTGTTGGCGGTGACCGGCCCGCAGCAGTACGAACAGGTGGTCAACGCCGTGCACGACGTCGTGCCACCGCGCCAGGACCACAACCCGCTGATCGACCTGGTGCCGCCGCAAGGCATCAAGCTGACCCCGCGTCACTACGCGTACCTGAAGATTTCCGAAGGCTGCAACCACAGCTGCAGCTTCTGCATCATCCCGTCGATGCGCGGCAAGCTGGTCAGCCGCCCCGTGGGTGATGTATTGGACGAAGCCCAGCGCCTGGTCAAATCCGGCGTAAAAGAGCTGCTGGTGATCTCCCAGGACACCAGCGCCTATGGCGTCGACGTGAAGTACCGCACCGGCTTCTGGAACGGCGCGCCGGTGAAAACCCGCATGACCGAACTGTGCGAAGCCTTGAGCAGCCTGGGTGTGTGGGTGCGCCTGCACTACGTTTACCCGTACCCGCACGTGGACGAGTTGATCCCGCTGATGGCCGCCGGCAAGATCCTGCCGTACCTGGACATCCCGTTCCAGCACGCCAGCCCGAAAGTGCTCAAGGCCATGAAACGCCCGGCCTTCGAGGACAAGACCCTGGCGCGCATCAAGAACTGGCGCGAAATCTGCCCGGACCTGATCATCCGTTCGACCTTTATCGTGGGCTTCCCCGGCGAAACCGAAGAAGACTTCCAATACCTGCTCGACTGGCTGACCGAAGCCCAGCTGGACCGCGTCGGCTGCTTCCAGTACTCGCCGGTGGAAGGTGCCCCGGCCAACCTGCTGGACCTGGCCGTGGTGCCGGATGACGTCAAGCAGGACCGTTGGGAGCGCTTCATGGCGCATCAGCAAGCGATCAGCTCGGCGCGCCTGCAACTGCGCATCGGCAAGGAAATCGAAGTGCTGATCGACGAAGTCGATGAACAAGGCGCGGTTGGCCGTTGCTTCTTCGATGCGCCGGAAATCGACGGCAACGTGTTTATCGACGATGCCACGGGCTTGAAGCCAGGTGACAAGGTCTGGTGCACCGTGACCGACGCCGACGAATACGACCTGTGGGCTGAAAAACGCGACTGATCGCTTCCGCCTGTAAATAAAGTGCAAAAGCCCTGCCTCTGGACAAGATGCGGGGCTTTTTTAGGTCTATCGTTTTGCCCATCGACGCCAATTTCGGCAAGGGGCAGCGGGCATGCGTCAGCATTCGGTTATCCATACACCCAGAACCAGCGACTACGCGCATTTGGCAAGGATCTGGGAGGCCTCGGTGCGGGCCACCCATGATTTCCTGCCGGACAGTTATATCGAGCTGCTGAAAAACCTGGTGCTGACCCGCTACCTGGACTCGGTGATGCTGATCTGCACCAAGGACTCGCGCCAGCGCATTACCGGGTTTGCCGGGGTGGCCGCAGGCAAGGTCGAGATGTTGTTTATCGACCCGCAATACCGTGGCCAGGGGCTGGGCCGGCAATTGCTGCGGTACGCGATCGAATGCATGAATGCCGATGAGCTGGACGTCAACGAACAGAACCCCCAGGCCCTGGGCTTTTACTTCAAACAAGGCTTCGAGGTGATCGGACGCACAGAGCATGATGGCCTGGGGCAGCCTTATCCGTTGCTGCATTTGCGTTTGCGCCAGGCGCCGCAGCAGGCGCGCCAGGGTTAAATGAAATGGAGCCGGGATTAACCGGCTCCAGGCAGGTACAATAGCCGCCCCCTTTTGCTACGGCCCTTGTCATGACTGACCCCATACGCCTCTCCAAACGCCTTATCGAACTGGTCGGTTGCTCCCGTCGGGAGGCTGAGCTGTTTATCGAAGGCGGCTGGGTCTCGGTGGACGGTGAAGTGATCGACGAGCCGCAGTTCAAGGTCACGACTCAAAAGGTCGAATTGGACCCCGACGCCAAGGCCACCGCGCCGGAGCCGGTGACTATCCTGCTGCACGCGCCGGTTGGCGTGGATGCCGAGACGGCCATGGCCTCGATCAGCGCCGAAACGCTGTCCGAAGAGCACCGCTTCAGCAAGCGCCCGCTCAAGGGGCATTTCCTGCGCCTGACCGCCAGCGCCGACTTGCAAGCCAAGGCCAGCGGCCTGCTGGTGTTCACCCAGGACTGGAAGATACTGCGCAAGTTGACCGCCGATGCCGCCAAGATCGAGCAGGAATACGTGGTCGAGGTCGAGGGCGACATGGTTGCCCATGGCCTGAACCGCCTCAACCATGGCCTAACCTACAAAGGCAAAGAGCTGCCGGCGGTGAAAGCCAGCTGGCAGAACGAAAACCGCCTGCGCTTTGCGATGAAAAACCCGCAACCGGGCGTGATCGCCCTGTTCTGCGAAGCGGTTGGCTTGAAGGTCATCGCCATCCGCCGCATCCGCATCGGCGGCGTGTCCATCGGCAAGGTGCCGGTAGGTCAATGGCGTTATCTGTCCGGCAAAGAGAAGTTCTAAGCCACTCCCCCTTTCCAGGCGCCGCCCCACCCGGCGGCGCCCACTGTTGAAAACCAGGATTGCCCACCATGATTCACAATGACGTACTGCGCAGCGTGCGCTACATGCTCGACATCAGCGACAACAAGATGGTCGAGATCATCAAGCTCGGCGGCATGGACGTGACCAAGGAAGACCTGCTGACTTACCTCAAGAAAGACGAGGAAGAGGGCTTCGTGTTCTGCCCGGATGAGGTCATGGCGCATTTCCTCGATGGCCTGGTGATTTTCAAGCGTGGCAAGGACGAAAGCCGTCCGCCACAGCCGATCGAAACCCCGGTGACCAACAACATCATCCTCAAGAAACTGCGCGTGGCCTTCGAACTGAAGGAAGACGACATGCATGCCATCCTCAAGGCCGCCGAGTTCCCGGTGTCCAAGCCGGAGCTGAGCGCGCTGTTCCGCAAGGCCGGCCACACTAACTACCGTCCGTGCGGCGACCAGTTGCTGCGTAACTTCCTCAAGGGCCTGACGCTGCGGGTTCGCGCGTAAACCATGAGTTACCACGTCTCGCCCGTCGGCTTCGTGCGCTCCTGTTTCAAGGAGAAGTTCGCCATTCCGCGCCAGCCGCAACTGGCGCCTGCCGCACGGGGCGTGCTGGAACTGGTCGCGCCGTTCGACCAGGGCGAGGCGGTGCAGGGCCTGGAGCAGGTCAGCCATGTTTGGCTGTTGTTTCTGTTCCACCAGGCCCTGGAAGACAAGCCACGCTTGAAAGTGCGCCCGCCGCGCCTGGGCGGCAACACGTCCATGGGCGTATTTGCCACCCGCGCCACCCATCGGCCCAATGGGATTGGCCAGTCGGTGGTGAAGCTGGACAAGGTCGAGCCGGGGCGACTATGGATTTCCGGGATTGATTTGCTCGATGGCACACCGGTGCTGGATATCAAGCCGTATGTGCCCTACGCCGACATCATCGACACGGCCACCAACAGCATCGCCAGTGGTGCGCCGCAACTGATTCCGGTGCAATGGCTGAAGACGGCGCTGCAACAGGCACAAGGCCACGCCCAGCGCCTTGGGGAGCCGTTGGTGGAGTTGATCGATCAGTGCCTGGCGCAGGATCCACGGCCGGCGTACCAGACACCTGGGCCTGAACGCGAATATGGAGCGCAGTTCTGGGATGTGGATGTGCGCTGGCACTATCCCGAGGCTGGGATGATTTGTGTGCTGGAAGTGGTGCCGGCTGGATAAACCGGAAACCCAATGTGGGAGGGGGCTTGCCCCCGATGGCAGTGGGTCTGTCGACATGTAAGTTGACTGAATCACCGTCATCGGGGGCAAGCCCCCTCCCACATTCAGATCTTCTGTGTTGCCCAGTCAGCACATGGCCTGACTGCTTTACTTCTCGACGAACGCGCGCTCGATCAGGTAATCACCCGGCTCACGCATGCGCGGCGAAACTTTCAGGCCGAAGCTGTTCAGCACTTCGCTGGTCTCGTCCAACATGCTTGGGCTGCCGCACAGCATGGCGCGGTCGTCCTCGGGGTTGATCGGTGGCAGGCCGATGTCACGGAACAGCTTGCCACTGCGCATCAGGTCGGTCAGGCGGCCTTCGTTCTCGAACGGCTCACGGGTCACGGTCGGGTAGTAGATCAACTTTTCACGCAGGGCTTCGCCGAAGAATTCGTTCTGCGGCAGGTGCTCGGTGATGAATTCGCGGTAGGCAACTTCGTTGACGTAACGCACGCCGTGGCACAGGATCACTTTTTCGAAACGCTCGTAGGTTTCCGGATCCTGGATCACGCTCATAAACGGCGCCAGGCCAGTACCGGTGCTGAGCAGGTACAGGTGTTTGCCCGGCTTCAGATCGTCAAGCACCAGGGTGCCTGTCGGTTTCTTGCTGATGATGATCTCGTCGCCTTCCTTCAAATGCTGCAATTGGGAAGTCAGCGGGCCATCCGGCACCTTGATGCTGAAGAATTCCAGATGCTCTTCCCAGTTCGGGCTGGCAATGGAATATGCGCGCATGAGCGGGCGGCCGTTGGGCTGTTGCAGGCCGATCATCACGAACTGACCGTTCTCGAAGCGCAAGCCCGGATCGCGGGTGCACTTGAAGCTGAACAGAGTGTCGTTCCAGTGATGAACACTGAGGACACGCTCGTGGTTCATGTTGCTCATGTACGGGGGACTCCTGGAAATGGGTCTGCGCCAAATGATAGGTGCGCAATTGCACAGCATTCTAATGGCGGCGACAATATCTGTTAACTGGATTATTAAGATAAGGGTTATCGGTTATATCGATATGCGATTTACTCTCCGTCAACTGCAAGTTTTCGTCGCCGTCGCCCAGCAGGAAAGCGTGTCCCGCGCTGCTGGTCTCCTGGCCTTATCTCAATCCGCCGCCAGCACTTCGATTACCGAGCTGGAGCGTCAATCCAGCTGCCAATTGTTCGACCGCGCCGGTAAACGCCTGAGCCTCAACGCCCTCGGGCACCAGCTGTTACCCCAGGCGGTGGCCCTGTTGGACCAGGCCAAGGAAATCGAGGACCTGCTCAACGGCAAGTCCGGTTTCGGCTCCCTGGCGGTCGGCGCAACCCTGACCATCGGCAATTACCTGGCCACCCTGCTGATCGGCAGCTTTATGCAGCAGCACCCCGAAAGCCAGGTGAAGCTGCATGTACAGAACACAGCCAATATCGTGCACCAGGTGGCCCACTATGAAATTGACCTGGGTCTAATCGAAGGCGATTGCAGCCACCCGGATATCGAGGTGCAAACCTGGGTAGAGGATGAACTGGTGGTGTTTTGCGCGCCGCAGCACCACCTGGCCAAGCGCGGCATAGCGACCATGGAAGCGTTGACCCATGAAGCCTGGATCCTGCGGGAGCAAGGCTCAGGTACACGACTGACCTTCGACCAGGCCATGCGCCATCACCGCAGCGCGCTGAATATCCGCCTGGAGCTGGAACACACCGAGGCGATCAAGCGTGCAGTGGAGTCCGGGCTGGGGATTGGCTGTATTTCCCGATTGGCGCTGCGTGATGCCTTCCGCCGGGGCAGCCTGGTGCCCGTGGAAACCCCGGACCTGGACCTGGCCCGGCAGTTCTACTTCATCTGGCATAAACAGAAGTACCAGACCTCGGCCATGCGCGAGTTTCTCGAACTGTGCCGCGCCTTTACCGCCGGGGTACAGCGCAGCGACGAGATCGTGCTGCCGAGCATTGCCTGAGCCTTAGATCAGGATCACGGCCCACACCAGAGTGATCATGGTCAGGGCCACGAATTGCGCGGCGCTGCCCATGTCCTTGGCGTTTTTCGACAGGGGATGACGGTCCAGGGAAATGCGGTCGATCGCCGCCTCTACCGCCGAATTGAGCAATTCAACGATCAAGGCCAGCAGGCATACCGCAATCAGCAACGCACGCTCGACGCGGCTGACGTGCAGGAAGAAGCTCAGTGGGATCAGGATGACGTTCAACAACACCAACTGACGGAAAGCCGCCTCGCCGGTGAAAGCTGCGCGCAGGCCATCCAGGGAGTAGCCCCCTGCATTGAAGATACGTTTGATACCGGTTTGACCCTTGAAAGGCGACATAGATGTAGGCAACTGAACCAAAGGAGTGGGGAAACTAGATCAAGCAAAGTCAAAAAAGCGTGAAGCAATGACCGCTTAATGCTGCGAAATTGACTCAAGTTGTTGCAAGAGCAGTGCTGCCTGGGTACGCGTCCGCACGCCCAGCTTGCGAAAGATGGCTGTCACGTGGGCCTTGATGGTCGCTTCCGACACGCTCAACTCGTAGGCGATCTGCTTGTTCAAGAGGCCTTCGCAGACCATGGTCAACACCCGGAACTGCTGGGGTGTCAGGCTGGCCAAGCCATCACGGGCGGCCTTGGCCTCGTCGGACACGTTGATTTCTTCAAACGCTTGCGGCGGCCAGGACACATCGCCCTCCAACACCGCGCGCACGGCACGCTGGATCGCTTCCATGGAACTGGACTTGGGAATGAAACCACTGGCGCCAAACTCCTTGGAGCGCACCACCACGTCGGCCTCTTCCTGGGCCGAGACCATCACCACCGGAATCTGCGGGTATTGCCCGCGCAGCAGCACCAACCCAGAGAAACCATAGGCGCCGGGCATGTTCAGGTCGAGCAGCACCAGGTCCCAGTCGGATTTTTCGGTGAGGCGGGTTTCCAGCTCGGCAATGCTGGCCACTTCGACCAGGCGGACATCGGGGCCCAGGCCCAGGGTTACCGCCTGATGCAATGCACTGCGAAACAGCGGGTGGTCATCGGCTATCAGGATTTCGTATGTGGCCATTGATTAAATGATCCTGTTTTTTATGGCAGCCCTGATGGGTTCAGGGTTCGCCAGTACACAAGGCGATGGCCAGGCAGCCATCGCCACAGGGCAGGCTCAACGTCAAAAACACCTGGAACGACGTTGAAAACTCACGGTTGCGCCCTGATCGGCGCCCAGCATGCCCAGCGCAGCCTGGGGGGTCAAGCACTACGCCCGTGGCATTTTAGCGAGTTGTGGGGCTGCAGTGCCATCATGCAAACGTCGTCTGGTTATACCGCCGGGATATAGGGTGCAAGACGAGTATGGACGATGTCTGCCAAGTCCAGCGGTAACTGGAACTTGGCGGCCAGGTAATGGGTGCTGAACACGTCGAGATAAGCATCCAGCACTTCGCTCGCGGCCTGGTCGGCGGCCAGCTCCAGGCACAGCGCGGCCACTTCGGCGGTGCAGAAGTGATCATCCCGCTTGGAACGCCGCAGTTTATAGCGCGACAGTTGCTCCGGGGCCAGGCTCAGGACAGGCAGATGCTCCAGATAGGGGCTTTTGCGAAACATCTTGCGCGCTTCGCTCCAAGTGCCGTCCAGCAGGATAAACAGCGGGCGCTTGCCCTCCCCTACGACGACTTCGCTGACCACTCGCTCAGGTGCGACAAATTCGCCAGGGAATACGATATACGGCTGCCATTGCGGATCTGCGAGCAAGATGAGCAGTTCAGGATCGACCTCGGTGCGCGACCAGGCAAATGCACGGGTGTCGTCGATGACATCAGCGATCAGCCAGCCGGTGTTGCTCGGTTTCATCGGTTCGACGTCGTGCATCAACAGGCACATCGCAGACCGGGCCTCGACCTGAGGCCGCCAGGCACATAGGCAGTATTGCGGGATCACCCGGCAGCCGGGGCAGCGCTCGGCGCGGGAGCCACGGTTGACAAAAGGCCTGACGGCCCGCGCCAGGCGTTGGGTGCGCAGGCGGGAGACGGCATGGCTCATTGGATGCGCCACACGGAAGAGGAAATCGACACTGGGGGAACTCGAGAAGGGCTTAAGTGGCCGCAGTTTACCAGAGCCCGTCGTACTTCCCATCGATACGCCTGGCTGTCATGGCAAGGGGTCCACTATAATTGCGCGCCACTGAACGCATAGCGCAGTGGCTGGTCTATGCACCAGTAACCGAATCAGGAGAGTTTCATGCTGCGTTCCATGCTGCGTCTTGTTGCCCCATCCGTCGCGCTCGCGTTGGTCCTGCCTGTGGGCGCCCAGGCAGCCTCGTTGCTGGAGGCGCAAATGAACAAGAAGCTGCAAAGCGTCGCGGCCGAAAGCAACAAGGAGCTGCCCCGGGAAATTGACGAAAAAACCCTGGAAGTGGCCTACACCGTTGAGGGAATGCAACTGATCGACCACCTCAGCGTGCTGCCTGATCGCGCCGAACAGATGCGCGCCAACCCCAAGGCAGTGTATTTCCAGCTGGGTCAGAGCGTATGCCTGAACAAGGGCTACCGCGAGCTGATGGCCAAGGGCGCGGTGATGCGCTACGAAATCACCGAGAACAAGACCAACCGTCCTGTGGCATCAGTGAAGTTCGTGGAAGCAGATTGCCCGGCACCGGCTGCGGCGAAAAAGAAAAAGTAATGTGGCTTGGCCCTCGCGCGCGGCTGTCCAGCGGCGCGCCGATTTCCCCGATTCCGTTTCCAGCGGCAGTCAAACTACCGTGATGAGCGACCAATAAGCGGTTGCCAGCCAAGGGTTTTTCGGCCCATGATCAAGTCATCCCAGCAGCCCTTCTACAGCGGTCTTCACGCCGTCCTGTAACATTTTCAGGGCAAAAGAGGGTTGCCCTCCTGCAACTTGCAGTGCAAAGGTTTTTACATCACAAGGAACATACAGAGCCCGCTTTGCCGCTTGGCGAACATTGTTCATTGCCTTGGGCATGCAGCGACACATGCAGTGTCGTGGCGACGGACGAATATCTCGTCGTTGACCTGGCCTCTGTGAAGAAGGAGACGTTGAATGCCTTACGAACCGAATGACCGCCTGCTTCAGCATTTTGAAGCAAACGGAGCTGACCTCACACAGCAGGTCGACGCTCAACTCCAGCTGATTGCGCCTGACAGCCCTAACATCCCCCTTTATCGCGACATGATCCTGACCGTTCTGCGCATGGCCCAGGACGACAGTAGCCGCTGGAACGCCAAGATCACCTTGCAGGCGATCCGCGAGCTGGACCACGCTTTCCGTGTACTGGAGCAGTTCAAGGGCCGGCGCAAGGTCACGGTGTTCGGCTCGGCACGCACGCCTGTAGAGAGCCCGCTGTATGCCCTGGCCCGTGAAGTCGGTGCAGCGCTGGCCCGATCAGACTTGATGGTGATCACCGGTGGCGGCGGCGGCATCATGGCGGCGGCTCACGAAGGCGCAGGCCTGGAACATAGCCTTGGGTTCAACATCACCCTGCCATTTGAACAGCACGCCAACCCGACCATCGATGGTACCGAGAACCTGCTGTCCTTCCACTTTTTCTTCACCCGTAAGCTGTTCTTCGTCAAGGAAGCCGACGCGTTGGTGCTGTGCCCGGGCGGTTTCGGCACGCTGGATGAAGCGCTGGAAGTGCTGACGTTGATCCAGACCGGCAAAAGCCCACTGGTACCCGTGGTACTGCTGGACGCACCTGGAGGCGGTTTCTGGCAGGGCGCCCTGGACTTTATCCGCAATCAACTGGAAGCCAATCGCTATATCCTCCCCACTGACCTCAAGCTGATACGCCTGGTGTACAGCGCTGAAGAGGCCGTCGAAGAGATCAATCAGTTCTATGCCAACTTCCATTCCACACGCTGGTTGAAGCGTGAATTCGTGGTGCGCATGAATCACCCGCTCAGCGAGCGTGCGCTGGCTCATTTGCAGAACGAGTTCGCCAGCCTACGGTTGAGTGGAGAGTTCCAGCAGCTTGCCTATACCGGCGAGGAGCATGATGAACCGAGGTTCAGCCATTTGACGCGACTGGTGTTCAACTTCAACGGACGCGATCAGGGCCGGCTGCGGGAGTTGGTGGACTACATCAACTTGCCAGAGAACTGGGCGCAGTCCCAGGGGAAGACGCAACAGCGAGTAGCGCCGCAGCCGGCGTGAAATCCAGAAACGCGACGCAGAATCCAGAAACGCAAAAAGGCCCGGCTATTTTCATAGCGGGCCTTTTTTTGGGGCAGTTTTTGGTGGTTCAGGTTTAGATTGAGGGTGAGGTTATTGGGGCTGCTTCGCAGCCCAACGCGGGGCAAGCCCGCTCGCCATACAACAAGCCTGTTCAACACACAGCAAGGTGCTCAGTCGTCCATGTCTCGGCCACTGAGTAAGCGGCTGATCATTTCCATCGAAAAACCGCGATAACTCAAGAAGCGCCCCTGCTTCGCGCGTTCCCTGGCATCAATTGGAAGGTGACCGGCAAACTTGCGGCGCCAGGTGTCCTCCAGTTGCGACTGCCAACTGATACCGCACTCACGTAGGGCAATGTCTATATCGGCGCGCTGCAAACCGCGTTGGCTCAGCTCTTCGCGAATCCGCGCGGGGCCGTAGCCGGAACGGGCTCGGTAGGAGACAAAGCTTTCGAGGTAGCGGGACTCCGACAGCAGCCCTTCTTCCGTCAAACGGTCAAGGGCGGTCTCGATCATCTCAGGCTCCGCGCCGCGCTGACGCAGTTTACGCGTCAGCTCGACTCGACCATGCTCGCGGCGAGCAAGCAGGTCCATTGCGGTGCGCCGAACGGCGACAAGTGTATCCAGTACAACAGTCATCGTTTGCTTCAGATGTCAGTGTCGACTTCTTCTACTTCTTCAACCGGCTCGCGATTGGCGGCCGCTTTCACGTCTGGCGTAGGGGTCAGCAGCTTGTCGCGAATCTGCTTCTCAAGGGTCGCCGCGATATCCGGGTTGTCTTGCAGGAACTTGGCCGAGTTGGCCTTGCCCTGGCCGATTTTACTGCCGTTGTAGGCATACCAGGCACCGGACTTCTCGACAAAACCGTGCAGCACGCCCAGGTCGATCATCTCGCCGTTCAGGTAGATACCCTTGCCGTAGAGAATCTGGAACTCGGCCTGACGGAATGGCGGGGCCACTTTATTCTTCACGACCTTGACGCGGGTTTCGCTACCGACAACCTCGTCACCTTCCTTCACCGCGCCCGTACGACGGATGTCCAGACGAACCGAAGCGTAGAACTTCAGCGCGTTACCACCGGTGGTGGTTTCCGGGCTGCCGAACATGACGCCGATCTTCATCCGGATCTGGTTGATGAAGATCACCAGGCAGTTGGCATTCTTGATGTTACCGGTGATTTTACGCAGCGCCTGGGACATGAGGCGGGCTTGCAGGCCCACGTGCATATCACCCATTTCGCCTTCGATTTCAGCCTTCGGTACCAGGGCAGCCACGGAGTCGACCACGATCACGTCGATGGCGTTGGAGCGCACCAGCATGTCGGTGATTTCGAGGGCTTGCTCACCGGTGTCCGGTTGGGAAACCAGCAGGTCGTCAACGTTGACGCCCAGCTTGCCGGCATATTCAGGGTCAAGGGCGTGCTCGGCGTCGACGAACGCGCAAGTGGCGCCCATTTTTTGCGCCTGGGCAATCACCGACAGGGTCAGGGTGGTTTTACCGGAAGATTCAGGACCGTAGATTTCGACGATACGGCCTTTTGGCAGGCCGCCAATGCCGAGCGCGATGTCCAGACCCAGAGAGCCAGTGGAGATAGCCGGGATCGCCTGACGGTCATGATCGCCCATACGCATTACGGCACCCTTGCCGAATTGACGTTCGATCTGACCCAGGGCCGCAGCCAAGGCTTTCTTCTTGTTGTCGTCCATTAAAGTCCTCACGTAATCAATAAGGCCTGGCGGCCAACACCTGTATAAGTAGACAGTATTGTTCCACAAAGATCAGAGATCGCCTACCCCTGATTTTCTATTTCTGCTGCAGCTCGTCGCAACAAGCCCTCCAGCGCGGCCTTTACCGTTTGTCGGCGGACCTCGTCGCGGTTACCCGGGAAGTGCGCAAGCTCAGCGGTGACCTCGTCCCCGACGCCGAAGGCCAGCCACACCGTGCCCACCGGTTTTTCCGGCGAACCGCCATCGGGCCCCGCCACGCCACTGACCGCCACGGCAAAACGCGCCAGGCTTTTTTCCTGGGCGCCGCGGACCATCGCCTCCACCACTTCCTGGCTGACCGCGCCGACTTTGGCGAACAGCGCCTCAGGCACGTTCAACTGGCGGGTCTTTTGCCGGTTGGAATAGGTGACATAGCCAGCCTCGAACCACGCCGAACTCCCTGGAATCCGCGTAATAGCCTCGGCAATACCGCCACCGGTACAGGATTCAGCCGTGGTGACGTGGGCATTGAGCACCTGTAAACGGCGACCCAGTTCAGCGGCAAGTTGGGTGATTTCTTTCACGGTCGTCTCCTGGAGTGGGCGGGCGTTTGCCTACCCTACAGGAGCCTATCGACCATGCAAGTTGCAGCATGTATCCAGAGACTAACGCGCAACGGCACGCACATAGGCCTGGCAGGCACGCAAGGCGATCACGGCGTTATCACCGTCGTCGGTGATGGCGATAATTCGCTGAGCATGCGCCGGGTCAAGTCGGGCTCGCGGGGCTGCATGAACCACGCCGCCGGAGGCGGGGGTGGCGGGCATTGTACTGCCTCTGGCGGGGTCGCTGGCGTCGAGAAGGACTGACAACCGCACATCAGCAGTGGCCAGGCGGTCGCGCAGAGCTGCTTGAGTACGTTGGGCATCGCTTAACTCCCGAGCGTGTTGTTGATCGCTGGCGCTGAGCTGTTGTTCCAACGCCTGCCGTTTGTCGTTCTCCGCCTGTTGTTGACGCAAAGCCACTAGATGCTGCTGGCTCAACGCCCGCGCCTGGGCAGACGCCTCGCGCTCAATCTGCGCACCATAGCGCCAGGCCTGCACCTGCCAAGTCAGCGCGATCAACAGGCAAGCGCCGATCAGCCGGCAAACCGTCAGGTAACGCATAAGACCGCCTTCGCCCGCGCCCATAGCTGCAAGCGGTTTTCCAGACCATTGAGCCCACCGTTTATGCGCCGGGTGATAGTGGTGAACTGGTCCTTGTCGGCCAGCTCATTCAGGCCGTTGCTCTGCCAGAACCAGGCGGCCGACTCGGCAGCCCATTGCGGTTGCTCCAGCAGTTGCGGTTGACGCAACAAACGATCATCGCCAAACAAGGCCTGGCTACAGGCCAGGTAATTGCGCCGGCCGGTAATTTGGATCAGCCCCCTGCCCCGGTACAGCTGACCATCGCCATCCGCTTCGGGGCTATTGCCCAGGCGTACGGCCAGGCCGCCGGTATCGTATTTGCTCAGGTATTGATCGCTGCCCAGTTCACGGACGTAACGCAGCTCGCCGGATTCGTGGCCGATCTGAGCGAGGAAGGCGGCGATGCGCTTCGCACGGTCAATCTCGAAGCGAACGAAAGCCGCATTCAAGGGCGTTAAAAAAACGCCCGCTCTCAGGCGGGCATCCGGCATAACGCCAAGCAGCTGGGGGAGTGTTATCACCATTGGTTTTACTCTCGAAAAGTCTCTATATCGACAACCCACCCGCCGTGATCGAACTGCGGTATCCCGTCGCCGGATCGCCGACATGCACCACCTGCTTTATCGACCATCGTCCCTGCATATAAGACGGCCAGCTCTCATCCAGCACCAACAGCCCTTCCGCGGCCAACAATGGATTGCCCGGGCAATCGATCACCAACTTCAAATTTTCACGCCCCACACGGCGTAGTTCGCCTTCAGCAACGGCGCGGGCTTCGGCTTCGTTCTGGTAGCGTTGGCGCAGGGTTTTGAACGGAGCATTCCCCACCTGAACCACACGCTGCCTGCCGGCGGCGGCATCCCACCAACTGACGCGGCAACCTTCGTATTTCGAGCGGGATTTTTCGTCGAGCTTGGCGGTGATGAAGCTCTGCTCACCGGGGTGGTTATCCTCAGTCACCGACAGCTTCACTTCCGGTAGTAACTGGCCGGAGAGCGACTTGGCTCGGCCGGCTTCGGCCAACACATAGAGCTCGTTAAACGGTTTGGTGACCGCACTATAGAGGCGGGCAAGGCGCGAAATGAACGCCATGTCACTTTCGTTGGACTGGTCGATGTGCGCGATCGCAATCCCCTCCAGCGCGGGCGCAACTCGCGGTGAATAGCCGTGACGACTGACCAGTTGGCGAAACAGCGCGCCAAGGGTTGTCGGGCCGTAACTGGCGGATCGACGCTGACGGTAACCCGTTGCATCGACCACGCTGAAGGGCGCTGCCGTGGCCACGATCATCAAGCGCATTGGAAACAGCACCGGGGTGCGTTGGGTGACGACAAACTCGCCCTTCTCCACCAACCCCGATTCCAGGTAACCGACACGCAAGCCGATCTTGCCGTTCAGAGTGGGCAGGCCGTCCAAGCCCTCGATATTGAGGGTCAGCTCCAGCCGGTCAGTCTCAATGCCCGCCGCGTCGGTGTGGATCCAGCGCATCAAGCGCTGATTGAGCAGCGCCGCATTGGCGCCATAAAACTCCACGATAGGCGTAAATCCCTGTGCCATGCAGCCTCCTTAATCCCAGGCCAAAACGGGGCGAACCGCCACCGGCCGCGCGTGCATTTCAGGCACGATCACCCACACGCCGGCCGGTAACACCGGGCCATATTCGGCAAGCTCGGGGTTCAAGCGCCAAAGGGTTTCTTCCGCCGCGTCATCGCAACGGCCCAATTCCCGATAAAGCAACAGGTTGACCGAATCACCGGCGATACTTCGCACTCTACGCATTGACGAATTCCTCCAATTCCAGCGTCCAGGCCATGACCATGGCGGTGCCGTCATCGATCACATTGCTCTGCGTTTCCACGATCGAATTGATCCGCCACAAGCCCCAGTTACGGCCGATGCCATCAACCAGGGGCAACGGAGCCCGCGCATTTTGCAGCGCGCGCAATTCGTCCAGGCGCTGCATGCCTACGCCGTACATGGCCGTGCCGCTGAATGTGAGTTTTTCCAGTTTCTGACCGCTCTGCCGCGACTGCGACTTGCTGGCAATAATAGCCAGGTCACTCCAGCCGCCGTCGCTGTTACGGACCAACGAGGAATAGGCAAATCCTCGAGACAAACCGAAAATAAAGTCGCCGAGCACCATTTGTTGTCGCATCAATCACCTCCAGGAGAATCGGCCAGTGCTGCATTGCGTCGGATGCCGAGGGCGTCGCTGAACATCGGCAGACACTGAAACTGCAGCGCCTGGATCACCTGGTTGACGACCTGCTGGGCATCGGCGGGGTTGACGCCGGTGATCTGGATACTCGGGGCGAGGGTCACTTGCACGTTGTCCGTGCGCGCACTGCTGAGTTCCTTACTCACCGCACCGGGTGTTGGCAGGCGATCACTTGACCCGAACAATTTGTCTCCGATCCAAGCGCCTGCCTCGCTGCCCAGCAGGCCGCCGATTGCGCCGCCGACAGCGGTGCCAACGCCGGGGAAAACCATCGTGCCAATGGCCGCACCTGCGGAGGCGCCGGCCCAGGCGCCACCGGCGGTGCTCAGGCCTGAGCCGATGGCATGTGCATCGCCGTTGCGTACACCTTGGATCACGTCCAGGGAGGCTTCGGCGACCCTAAATGGCCCAAGCCGCCGGATGCCGAGGGATTCGAATTTGCCAAGGGCATCGGTCAAGGCCCCCGAGGGCAGGTTGGCCGCGGACGCTGGCGGGTTAGCCATGGCAAAAGCTGGATAGTTTTGTGAGGGCGCGCCCGAATGAAAACCCATTGGCGAGCCGCCCAAAGCCTGGCCGGGTTGCTCGAACAGGCGACGTAATCCTGTATTACGCCCGCTGATGTTTTTGCGCCCTTTGAACACCTTGCCAAGGGAACCTGCGACAAAATCAATGGCTTTTTCGGCGAGCTTGCTTTTGAACGCGTCCCACAATTCGCCTCCAGACTCCTTGATCGCGCTCATCACAGGGCCATCGGCGGGCTCCTTCGCCTTCTCTTCCGGCGCGCTCGCGGTGACGTCGGCCTGCTTGGGCGCCAGGGAATTTCCATTGATGAACAATGTGCTGTTGAGCGCCTCCAACGCCTCACGCAGCCGCACCTGCTCCTGGGTCAATGCGTTGATATCCACACTAAGTGTGACCAACGCAGAGCGCAGCTCCAACGGCGGCTGCGCTGCGGCATCCAGGCTCACGGGTGCCACAGCGCTTGTGGAAAACGGTGCAAGCACATTGCCTAGATCGGCGTCGCCGATCATCCAGCGGTAGTCTTCCTGGGCGAGCTTGATCCCATATTTAGTCTCTTGCATCCCGCTCTACTCCTGTTTAACGCCAAGGCGAGTGATCGCAATGTCGTAGCGGCGCAATGCTTTGGCGGCGTCCCACTCCAGGATCTCCGCTTCATTGACCGAGTACACCAGCGGCACCACATCGAGGATCACGTCGATGTCGCGTTGCGAAAGAAGGCCGCCGGTTGATTTAAAAAATCGTCGATGCGCTCCTGCAATTCGGTCCAATCGGGCACGGTCAGGCCGGCAAGGTCAGGGATCATCAGGCCGGTGCAGTGAGCGGTGATGAACTCGGCGCGCTCTTTGTTGGTGGCGAGTTTTTTCATCACCTTGGTGGCGCGCAGCGCAGGCATTTCCAGAGGCAACTCGGTCAGGGTGCGACCGGCGGCCTCGAGAGGCAGCAGCAAATGGACAGGCTGGTCGTGGGTCACTTCCTGGCGCTCATCCAGAAAGAACGACGCAGGGCGCGTCGACATTTCGTGTACGTACTGAGCAATGCTGACGTAGTCCGGGCGCTTGAGTTGGTCGAGCTCTTTTTCCGACAGGCCGGTGGCGAGTTTCGCCAGTTCGAAAAACTGGTCGTCCTCGTCGTCACCGGCCCGGGCCAGCGCTTCTTTTTGCGCAGCGTAGAACAGCGGCTTGAGTTGAATCTTGTCGATCACCGCGCCGGTATCGGCGGTGATCGGGGACAGCAGCAGGTGCAGCGGTGGCATCCAGGCCATGGGGCTATTCCTTGGTGAAATAGGGGGCGAGCACTCCCGCCCCCAAGGGTTAAGGCATCAGCACAGCACGGCGCGCATCACCGAGAATGTCGACGCCGTTGAGCACGAACTTCTGGGTGCGCACGTCGATGTCGATCACCGGAATGCCGTTTTCCAAGCGGTTGTAGGTGCGGCAGGACAGCTCCAGGGTGGTGGTGGGCTTGTCGCCCATCTTCAGCTTCGCCTCGGCCAGGGATTTGAGCTTGCCGCCGACGGTGTGATAGGTGAAGTAGGTCTTGCCATCCTGGTCCTGGCCGGCTTCGCGCACGTTCAGCAGGATGTCGTCGCCCAGGCGCACGCCCAGGGCCAGCATGACTTCCGGGCCGGCGCCTTGCAGCACCAGCGTGGCGCCGAGCACTTTGCCGCTCTTGGCCATTTCCTCGGCGATAAAGCGCCCGCCGGACATGGGCTCCATGTCGAACTCGATCTTCGGCGGAGTGAACTCCTCCACCGTCGCGGACAACGGCAGGCCTTGAAGGGTGGCCGCGATGGCCTGTCTGACTCGGTTGGTAAACATTAGAGAACGTCCTCCAGGAACTGCTCGATGATTTCATCGCGGGCATTGAGTTGATAAATCATGTGTTCATTCGGCGCGTAGCGGCCGTAGTCGATGACGATGAACCAGGTGCCGTTCTTGTACTTCTCGACACTGTTCAATTCCGGATGCAGGTACACGCTGCCACCAGGGATGGTTTCGTCGGCGACCAGGGTTTGCAGCCAGTCGTTGATGCGCTTGACCTCCTGGTCCATGAAGGACTTGGTGAGGTTCTTGGCCATGGCTTTCTGGCCGGCCTTGACCAGCTTGCGGCTGATCGCGTCTTCCAGGCCGACGTAGCTGATGAACTTGCCGGTGATGGAGCGGTTACCCAGCAGCGAAAAACCGCCCAGGATGGTGCGGGCGTAGTAGCTCACGCCGTAGCGGTTGAGCAGGTCGCCTTCGGTGGAGGTGTCGAGGATGTTGTACTCGACCACGCGGGAAACGTCCTCTGCGAACGTCACCTGGTTGCCTGGGCTTTCCCATTGCTTAACCTTCGCCAACGCCGCAATGGCCAGGGACGACGGCGACAGGAACACATTCTTCTTCGCCGCCTTGGAGTACACCGACGGCATGTTGTGCACCAGCAGGCAACGGTCGAAACCGAGGTCGGCACCGCCCAGTTCGCCGCTGTAGGTCACCTGGTCGGCCACCGAGGCGTCCTTGCCATCCAGCACCACGCGGGCCTTGATGCGCTTGCCGAACGCGGCGAACTCACCGGCCACCGCCTTGGTGCCGGTGAAGCCTGGGGCGCCGATGATGGTCAAGTCTTCCGGCACGCTGGCCAGTGCCGCCAGGCCCAACTTGCGACCGGTGACCGGCTCGTTGCCGCCGATCACATTGTTGACGGTATCGGCCGGGGTCGCGCCCTCCTCCACGATCACTACATAGACCGGCACCTTCACCACTTTGAGGATCTGGTACACGGCATGGAACAGCGTGCCGGTCTCGGCACCGGTCGGGTCCAGCAACGCCTGGGTGGTGAAGCTGTTGATGCGAAACGGCGCGTTTTTCGGGATCGACGCATGGGCATTCGGCGCGGTGCCGACCAGGCCGATTACGTTGTCACCCAGGCCACCCATGGCCTCGGGGGATTCAGTGGCATTCACGGTGATGCCGTTGTGCTCGAAGTTCAAAACCTCAGCCATGATTAGTCAGCCTTCTTGGTGGTGGCCTTTTTGGCCGGGGTGGTGTCCTTCGCGGCGAGCACGCTGGTCAGTTCCAGGCGGCCAGCGGTGCGCAGGGCGGATGCTTCGATGTCCAGCAGGTCCAATTCCTCGCCGACGACGGACCAGTGGCCGGCGTGGGTGGGGAATGGGATGAGGACGGTGTAGGTTTGGCGAGTGGGCATAAGAGAGAATCTCCAGGCGAAAAAAAACCGCGAAGGGCGGTTTGGGGGGGGCAGATGAATGGGGTTTATTCGGTTTGCTCAGCGAGCCAGATTGGAGCAACTGGACGAAGTTCGGCTTTAGGGAAATTGGGCGATTGAGGCCAGTCGCGAAGAGCCTGGATATAGACCAACAACTGCATGAAGTACTCATCAGAAAGCGTTGTAGACGCCTCCATTTCTAACTGATCACGATGACGGTCACGCAGCCATGTCACCGCCAACAACTCATCATCACGCCATGCTCGCTCAACAACTACAAGATCAAAAGCAGGAGAGGGGCCGGCAGCCAGCGCCATAGCCTCGGCTTCCGAGATATTGCGAAAGCCATCAGGCGCACTTACTCCCTGATCAAAAGCAAATATCTCTCCAATTTCATTAATGAAATAGTTCATCAGCGCATTTCCGTCCATGTGTTAATAGTGTAGCTACCCAACGGGACTTTATAAGTGGAGCCTGCTGGAACAATTGCGGAAATCGCCATACTTAAACCGGCGCTCGGAAATGAAGACCCTATAAACAAAGTGCTATCAACCACAATTGAAGCAGTTTGGTTTACGGCAGTAGCAACAAAGGCAATATTGACGTAGAGGGGTCTTTCTGTGGCATTGGTATAGGTGACGTTAATCGCCCTAGATGCCTTAACATCAGATATTGTCTTGAATTGATTTGTTAGTGTGCGGCTGAGTTCTCGTATCTGACTTTCCAAAGCTGCAATATCAATATATCCCTGATTGATTGGCGCGTTCCAAGCCTTAATACACCACATCACTGCCAGGTTACGCGGTCGGGTCTCCGTATCGCCTGTAAAACCTACGTTGTAGAGCGTGTCGTAATTATTGCCTCCGAGAGACTTGGCGCCAGTCGGGACTGATGCAGAGCTGATTCCTGTTTGATTTGGAGGCGTATGGGTATGACTCTTGAACGCATCAGCCTGGTAACTGCCGACCGCTCGACCAGGGTCCATACCGCGTCCATGATCCCATCCCCGAAAAAACTCCCCTCGCGACTCCGGTAACCGTGTGTAACCCACCGCATCACCAGTAACGTTAAACCTCTTCGCCAAATACGCCGCAAGATCCGGATAAAGGTCATCCTTGAACAGACTGTTATCCACCTCCAAATACCCCGGCGGCACCGTCCCCAGTGGAAACGGCACCATAACCCCCACCGGCAACGCCGAAGCCTTGGCAATCATCGCCTCAATCTCAGCCTTGGTATAAGTCCCCTTCGCCAGTTGCTCGCCCAGGTAATCCATCACCCAAGCCCGCGTCGCCTTCACCACGGTGTCATCAATCAACAACGTCACGATCGACGCATTACTCGTCTCAAAAATCGAGCGAATATAAAACTCTTTCCCCGATCCCGACGTCGCCAGTACCGGCTTATACGACTCCGGGTATTTGACGATCGCATACAAGATCCCGGTATCCGTCCACAGCCCGGCCTCGCGTACATACCAGCCGCCAACATCCGACGGGATGGTGACTTCGGCCATCAGCCAGTTGGCATTTTTCTCATCTTGGAATAGCGCGTTCAGCGGCCCGCGCCAGACTTCGCGTTTAAGGGCCTTGGCGCTGGCGTCGGGGTTATAGACGGCGCCGTTGCCGTCACCGACGGAAATCTGCGCCAGCTTGATCGGTACGCCGGCGGCCTTGCAGGCGGTTTCGTAGGCGATCCCCGCGTTGGTGAGCAGGGTGTAATAGTCAGCCATTTAGTGCTCCTGTGGATAAAGGGTGGTGGTTTCGACGGTGTAGAGACCGGCCGCCATAAAGGCGCGCCCCGAGGCCTCGACCCCTGCCAGCACGTTGGGATAAATCGTGGTCAGTTCACCGCACAGCGTGGCGGCACCTATGCTGTGACGGCCAAAGGCGCTCAGGCCCACGGAGATCGACAGGATGTCGCGCTCGCTTTTGGCATCGGCCAGGCGGCGGTCGAGTCGGGCATCGATAACCTCGCCGTAGGGCAATTCGGTCCAGGCCCGTACGGCAAAGCTGTAGGGCACGCCCAGCGGTTCCTGCTCGTACCAGGCGCGCACCTCGGGCGTGAGTTGCAGGCCCCTGGCGGCGTTTTCCAGGGCTTGGCGGGTGCCCGCCTGGCGCGCGGTGGGCCAGGCGAGTTTGACGGTCAAGCGTTTCTCAGCCTCCGGGGCCGTGCTGCTCCATTCGTTGACGGCGCGGTCTGCCGCCAGGTAAGGCAAGAACGCCGCGGGTGTACGGGCCGGGTCCATCAGCTCGGGAAACGGTGGGGTAACGCGCTCCAGCAAATAGCCAAACCCCAGGTCCAACGCCTTTTCCAGCGGCGAACTGTTGACCGGCAACAGGCTTGCTTTGGGATCCCTCATAGCGTGCGCACCTCCACCTCGACACCCGTGCAATACGGGGCCTGGAACGCCGTGCTGATGATCGGCTCCAGCGGTTCGAGGATGTGCAGTTGCGCCGCGCCGGCGCTGTGGATGGCGTAGTCGATCCAGCTTGGGTCGACCCGGCCTTCCAGGCGATGACAGGAGTCGGCGTAGGTTTGCAGCAGTTGCTGCGCAGCCACTTGAGTCAGGCCCGAATCCGGTCCGGCATTGATCTTGGCCACCACACGAATTTTGTAACGTTGAATCTGCGCAGCCTGCACGGTGACCAGATCGGTTTCCGGTCGTACATCCGGCCGTGCGAAATGTCGCCGCACGCCGTCGAGTAAATCGGCGGAAGGTGTGCCATCCCCGTCCCTGGACAATACGGTGACCGTTACTTCGCCAGGTGCCGTACGTCGCCCGTTGCCATCCTTGACCTGGGCTGCGTAGCCGTCCGGGTCGAAGGTGTAGGTGACGGTCACCACGCCCGGCGTGGCGCTCTGCACCTTGACCGACGGCCGCTCGCCGAGGGTGAACACTTCGCGGCGGTACTGCATGCGCGAACCCGCTGCCGGCGCATGGGGTGCCAGATAATAGCGCAGGCGCGCATCGTCGTCGCTTTCCAGGGTGGGTGGCACCGGCGGGAAGGCGGCCGGGTCGCCGGGGTCGAGCACCTGGCGCTCCAGGCCCATGTCGGCCAGGCGCGCATCCAGGTTGCTGCCGGTGGCCCACCACGCCAGCATCTGCTTGATACGGGCGTTGTATTTGCGCTCATGAGTTTGCAGCCGAACGCAAAACGCTTCCAGGGCCAGGGTCAGCAGCTCGCTTTCGTTATCGAGGCTGACCTTGAGCTTGGCTGCGGTTTGCGGCGCGCGGGTGGCGACGTAGTCGACGACGAACGCCTTGAACTCCGCCAGCAGCGGTTCGAATTCATCGACCGCGATAATCGCCGGCTCCGCCAGTTGGTTCTGGCCAGGGATCAGCATGCTCATGTCACGACCTCGAAGGATTGTTGGCGGTTTTTCCAGGTACCGGCAAAACGCAGCAATAAACCTGCGCCCTGGCGCGTGGCGACAATGACCTGAGGTTGGAAATCGGCGATGCCGTTCTGGGTGGTGTAGAACGCTTGCGCGGCGTGGCTTTGGGCGAGGATCAGCAGATCGTCACCGAGGTTCTGGCCGAGCAATTGCGGGATCAGCGAGCCGTACAACGGGCGCTTCTGGCGAGTGCCCACGGGGGTGGTCAGCGCTCGGGTGGCACGCTGTACAAA
The DNA here is from genome assembly GCF_042015035.1 of Pseudomonas gorinensis. Classification (NCBI taxonomy): domain Bacteria; kingdom Pseudomonadati; phylum Pseudomonadota; class Gammaproteobacteria; order Pseudomonadales; family Pseudomonadaceae; genus Pseudomonas; species Pseudomonas gorinensis. Next base: position 1,700,070 of record NZ_CP167125.1, on the reverse strand, counting down.
TTGCAGCCAGTCATCGACCGCTGCCCCGGTGTTCCTATCGATTCCGATCATGGCAAATCCTTATGCGCTGCTGATCACACGGCCCTGGTGATCCACCAGTGGGCCGCTCAAGTGCACACCGCCAGCGTCCAGCAGCAGGCCGACGGCACCGAGTTGCACAGCGATGTGATCGGCCGTCATTTGCAGGGTGGCGGGGCCGACTTTCACCTCGACCTGTTCGCGGGAACCGCTGAGGGTCGTGGGGCCGTTGGCCCAGTTGAAGGTGTGGCTGGCGTCGTCGTAATCGCTCTGGGTACCGTCCTGATAACGGCGTCGGGTCAATGACGCAACGCTGGAGACCGGCGGAAACAAGCTACTGTTGAGGCCGAAGAGGGCTACAGACTGCGCACCGCCCTCTCCACCGCCATAGTTGAGCAACAGACATTGCTCCCCCACGGAAGGAATGCGGGTTTCGCTCTGCGCCCCGGCACTGGGGTTGAAGAAGCGGATCGCCGGGCTGAGCAACTCACCGTGGCTGACCTTGCAGGTATTGCCGGCGGCGTCGACCTCCTGGCACACGCCAATGCGGCAGAAACTATCCGCGCGTCGATACAGGTCTTCGAGCTGGGCTTCCATTTCCGCCAGGCGCTCGATAATCGGCCCCAGTTGCATGCGTAACAATGCGTCGAACATGGCCTACTCCTGCAACGGGCGATATTGATCCGGATCGTCGATGTCCGAGACTTCCCAGGTGCAGGCAAACAACGGCGTACCTGTGGGATCTTCGAGCAGCGACGGGCCGAAATAGAGGTTTTGGGTGAAGGACACGGTCCAGCTGTCGTAATCCGTTTCGTTACCGGTGAGTACCGTCGGTGCCGCGACGATGGCCGTGGGCAGGTCGCACTGATCAGGCGGCAGGCCCCAGCGGTTATCCAACGCCAGGTCCATCAATTGGCTGGCCAGGTCACAGGCGTCAAAAGCAGTAGCCCCGCTGGCAACCGTGACGCGGAGTGAAACCGCCAAGGCGTGGGCCTTGCGCCCTTCAAAGGAGCGAACGTCGGGGCCGTTGCGCTCCACGGTAATCAGCACACCGGTTCTGTCGCTGGCGCCCTGGAAGTCTTGATGATTGCCGACGCGCAATAGTGGAAAGGCGCGCTTGAGCGCTTCCCCAATCGCCACGGGGAGCTGGGAAGGTTTTTCGATAAGTGTCATGTAGTCGCGTCCTTGCAACGGTTACGGCTGATCCGGGCGGGAAGGCGGGGTCTCGTTGACCCCGATGCGCTTGGCCGCCCAGCGTTCATAGAGGCCGATGGCAACGTCGGCCCCCGCCATGGCGGTCAGGCAACCAATGGCGCCGGCAGTCCAGATCGACATCCCCGCGGCGTAGCACAGCATCAATGCCGACACCCCGCAGACCATGCATGCTCCCGACCGCAGGGCCAGGCGCCGCACCAGCGACCAGCCCCGCGCGCCCTCCTTGTCGGCGCGCCACATTTCGCCGGAGACCCCGCCGACCAGGGCCAGTACGATCACCAGCCAGATAGGCATTTCCGCTAACGCTTGCTGCTCGTTTGTCATGTCACGCCTCCTGGCTGAACAATGCCGGCAGAGTGCCGGCGCTTGGGTAATTCCATGTGTAGGTAGGCATTCCAAAAAGCCCGGTTACCCGGGCTTTTCAGTAATGCGGTCCTCGGTCTTTCGGCGCTACTGGCGCGGTACGGACCTTTCCTCGATGTTTTTCCGACCACGATCCCTGTCTGCCGGATAACTGCTTCTGGTGCTTTACGCTGCACACCCGGGTCAGTTGCCAACCCTCTGAACCGTTGAGGCCGATTCATCGCTGCCTGTTCGTTGAAGCGGTGTCACTAAAGAGCGTCGGCATCCTTGCCGGTGTTGCCTGGCATCCTTGCCATCGCTCTGATGGCGTCCTTGCCGATGTTGCGTGCCTTCCTTGTCTTCCTTGGCAGCATCCTTGCCGCCTCCACCAGGCCTTGTTGGCTGGCTTGGAACAAAGAATATGCATGTATGCATATACAGTCAATGCACAAATGCATTTATTTTCAGCAAAGAAATGCATAGATGCATTTTCAGCCTTATGGGCAAAGGGTTTGACGATTTTGTGCAGGCGAAAAAAAGCCCGCTCGATAGCGGGCTTTGTCTTACACAAGGTGGTTAACGGGCGTACATGCCCCACCAGAACACATGACCCAGGATGCTGATTTGCTCATCCTGGATGTCCTGGAAGCTGTAGTCCTCGTCCGGGTGCTCATCGCGGTTGAAACTGCGCAGGCGAATCCCGGAAGGCAGGCGGTAGAGCTGTTTCACCCGCAGTTGGCCGTTGTGATTGATGGCGTACAAGTCGCCATCAACGATGTCTCCAATGGCGCTCTTGCCCGCATTCACCCCCACCGTCGCGCCATCGCGCAACACCGGCAACATACTGTTGCCGCGTACCGTCACGCATTTGGCCTGGTCGAACTGCACACCGTTATGCCGCAGGCTGCGCTTTCCAAAACGCAGGCTGGCCTTTTCACTTTCTTCGATGACGAATCTTCCTGATCCAGCAGCCAATTCAACCTCGCGCAGAAAGGGGATCGACACCTCGTCGTCATTCACAGGGGTGTCGTCATCCCACAGGCTTATATCCTTGAGTTCCGAATGCATCGGGTCGCGTCCATCATCACGCAAAGCGCCCACCGCTGCGCGCCCGCGCAGTTGGTCGGTGCTGACGCGAAAATACTCGGCGATGCGGGAAATATGCTTGTCCGACGGATCAACGATCTTGCCGCTGAGGATCCGGGACAGTGTGGATTGAGGCACGCCGGTACGCCGGTGAAGCTCCGTGGGGGAGATCCGGTCGCGGTCCAGCAGCTCTCTTAAGACGATAGAAACGTTGCGTTTTTGCATAACGCGGATAGTGACGGGAGTTTTTTGGGTTTGCAAATGCTAATTTGCATATTTTATGCACATGCCATGCCGCCGCGCCTACCCGCTTGCGACCTGCGAACCCCGGACCTCGCGTGTTAACCTTGCGCCCATCGCAAAAAATGCTGGGCCGAGCGCCCCCTTTGCCCCACCACTTTCAACGAATTTGCCTACTATCCAATGAGTAAAAACACGTCCGATCTGTCCTCCCACACCCCGATGATGCAGCAGTACTGGCGCCTGAAAAACCAGCACCCTGATCAGTTGATGTTCTATCGCATGGGCGACTTCTACGAGATCTTCTATGAAGACGCGAAGAAGGCGGCCAAATTGCTGGACATCACCCTGACCGCGCGCGGGCAGTCGGCAGGGCAGTCGATTCCGATGTGTGGGATTCCTTACCACTCGCTGGAAGGCTACCTCGTCAAACTGGTGAAGCTGGGCGAGTCGGTGGTGATCTGCGAGCAGATCGGTGACCCGGCCACCAGCAAGGGGCCGGTTGAACGTCAGGTGGTGCGCATTATTACGCCGGGGACGGTGAGTGATGAGGCGCTGCTGGATGAGCGACGTGACAACCTGATCGCCGCCGTCCTGGGCGATGAGCGTTTGTTCGGCCTTTCCGTACTGGATATCACCAGCGGCAACTTCAGCGTGCAGGAGATCAAAGGTTGGGAGAACCTGCTGGCGGAGCTGGAGCGCATCAACCCGGTGGAGTTGTTGATCCCGGATGACTGGCCAAAAGACTTGCCGGCAGAAAAGCGTCGTGGGACCAAGCGTCGCGCGCCGTGGGATTTCGAACGTGATTCGGCGTTGAAAAGCCTGTGCCAGCAATTCTCGGTGCAAGACCTCAAGGGCTTTGGTTGTGAAACCCTGACCCTGGCCATCGGCGCCGCCGGTTGCCTGCTCAGCTACGCCAAGGAAACCCAGCGCACCGCCCTGCCGCACTTGCGCAGCCTGCGTCATGAGCGACTGGACGACACCGTGGTGCTCGATGGCGCGAGCCGTCGCAACCTGGAGCTGGACACCAACCTGGCCGGTGGCCGCGACAACACGTTGCAATCGGTAGTGGACCGCTGCCAGACCGCCATGGGCAGCCGCCTGCTGACCCGCTGGCTGAACCGCCCGCTACGCGACCTGACCGTCCTGCAAGCGCGCCAGACGTCGATTACTTGCCTGCTGGACGGCTATCGCTTTGAAAAGCTGCAACCGCAGCTCAAGGAAATCGGCGATATCGAGCGCATCCTGGCGCGGATCGGCCTGCGTAATGCGCGGCCCCGTGACCTGGCGCGCCTGCGCGACGCGCTCAGCGCGCTGCCGCAGTTGCAAGTGGCAATGACCGAGCTGGACACGCCCCACCTGCAACAACTCGCCGTCACAGCCGGCACCTACCCGGCACTCGCGGCGTTGCTGGAAAAGGCCATTATCGACAACCCGCCGGCAATTATCCGCGATGGCGGCGTACTCAAGACCGGTTACGACAGCGAACTGGATGAATTGCAGTCCCTGAGCGAAAACGCCGGGCAGTTCCTGATCGACCTGGAAGCCCGCGAAAAAGCGCGCACCGGCCTGGCCAACCTCAAGGTCGGCTACAACCGCGTGCATGGCTACTTTATCGAGTTGCCGAGCAAGCAGGCCGAGTCGGCGCCCATCGATTACCAGCGTCGCCAGACCCTCAAAGGCGCAGAGCGCTTTATCACGCCAGAGCTGAAAGAATTCGAAGACAAGGCGCTGTCGGCCAAGAGTCGCGCCCTGGCCCGGGAAAAGATGCTCTATGAAAACCTGCTTGAAGACCTGATCAGCCAACTGGCGCCGCTTCAGGACACCGCCGCTGCCCTGGCAGAGCTGGATGTACTGAGCAACCTTGCCGAACGCGCGCTGAACCTCGACTTGAACTGCCCGCGGTTTGTCAGCGAGCCTTGCATGCGCATCGTGCAAGGTCGCCACCCGGTGGTGGAGCAGGTACTCACCACGCCGTTCGTCGCCAACGACCTGTCGCTGGATGACGATACGCGCATGCTGGTCATCACCGGTCCGAACATGGGCGGTAAATCCACCTACATGCGCCAAACCGCCCTGATCGTGCTGCTGGCGCATATTGGCAGCTTCGTACCGGCAGCCAGTTGCGAACTGTCCCTGGTGGACCGCATCTTCACGCGGATCGGCTCCAGCGATGACCTGGCCGGTGGCCGTTCGACCTTTATGGTGGAAATGAGCGAAACCGCGAATATCCTGCACAACGCCACCGACCGCAGCCTGGTGCTGATGGACGAAGTCGGTCGCGGCACCAGCACCTTCGACGGCCTGTCCCTGGCTTGGGCGGCGGCCGAACGCCTGGCGCACCTGCGCGCCTATACGCTGTTCGCCACCCACTATTTCGAACTGACCGTGTTGCCGGAAAGCGAGCCGTTGGTGGCCAACGTGCATCTCAATGCCACCGAGCACAACGAGCGCATCGTGTTCCTGCACCATGTGCTGCCAGGGCCGGCCAGCCAGAGTTACGGCCTGGCCGTGGCGCAACTGGCGGGCGTGCCCAACGACGTAATCGCCCGCGCCCGCGAGCACCTCAGCCGCCTGGAGGCCACGGCCCTGCCCCACGAAACCGTGGTCGCGAGCCCGAAAAAAACCAACAGCAAAACCAGCGCGCCACACCAGAGTGATATGTTCGCCACCCTGCCCCATCCGGTACTGGAGGAGTTGGCAAAGCTTGACCTGGACGACTTGACGCCGCGAAAAGCGCTGGAAATGCTCTATACACTGAAGACACGGGTCTAACGCAGACGCTTGCAAGCTGATATTATCTCGCGCGGTTTGGGATGCTGCGGGCTTTTAGCCTGGTCCGCAGACTATCGCTCTCGAACCTCGCGAGCCCCACCATAAGGGGTTTCGCTGCCGCCGCCTGAGGAGAAAATTAGAAATGACCTTCGTCGTCACCGACAACTGCATCAAGTGCAAGTACACCGACTGCGTAGAAGTGTGTCCGGTGGACTGCTTCTACGAAGGCCCGAATTTCCTGGTCATCCACCCGGACGAGTGCATTGACTGCGCCCTGTGTGAGCCTGAATGCCCGGCCGTCGCTATTTTCTCCGAGGACGAAGTCCCGGAAGACATGCAGGAATTTATCCAGTTGAACGTCGAGCTGGCTGAAATCTGGCCGAACATCACCGAGAAGAAAGAACCGCTGCCGGACGCGGAAGAGTGGGATGGCAAAAAAGGCAAGATCAAAGAACTCGAGCGCTGACAGCGTCGCAGTCCAAAAAAAAGGCCCTTCCGGGCCTTTTTTGCGTTCAGGGGTAGACGCTCACTTTTCTTCAGGCAAAAAAAAGGGGCGGTATGACCCGCCCACATTTTTTCCCTAGTCCCTTTATTCCTTTTCATCATCCTGATGAATCGCATCCTGCGACGTTCCTTCAAGCCATCGTTCCTTGATGGCCGTGCCAATCCGTGGACACAGGGCTGATCTTAGAGAGTTCCCGGCGAAGTTCAACGCGATCCAACCGCTGGACTGACAGCTATCATTGCTCGAGACACAATAAATAGTTGTTATATTTCAATCAGATAGAAAAACACTCCGGTATTTAGAGGCGCAACGGGCGGGCAAAAAAACCAAACACTTACGTAAAAGTAAGCGAATGCTTACACGCGCCATTGCGTAAAAGCGCAATTCGCCGCTTTGGCAGTCCCGACTCGATCCTGCCCCCCTCAATCTTCACTGACAGTGATAGTCGGCATGGCCTGCGTCGCAGCCTCTTGCAGCACGATTCGTGCGCCGACATGGCGGGCCAGCTCCTGATAGATCATCGCGATCTGGCCATCGGGCTCGGCCGCCACGGTAGGCTTGCCGCCGTCGGCCTGCTCGCGAATACCCATCGACAACGGCAATGAGGCCAGCAGTTCGACGCCATACTGGGTCGCCAGCTTCTCGCCTCCCCCTTCACCGAACAAGTGCTCGGCATGGCCGCAGTTGGAGCAGATGTGCACCGCCATGTTCTCCACCACGCCCAGCACCGGGATATTGACCTTGCGGAACATCTCGACGCCTTTCTTCGCGTCGAGCAGCGCCAGGTCCTGGGGCGTGGTCACGATCACCGAGCCAGCCACCGGGACTTTTTGCGCCAGGGTCAGTTGGATATCGCCCGTGCCCGGCGGCATATCGATCACCAGGTAGTCCAGGTCGCCCCAGGCAGTCTGCGTGACCAGTTGCAGCAGTGCGCCGGACACCATCGGCCCACGCCATACCATCGGCGTATTGTCATCGGTGAGGAAGGCCATGGACATCACTTCCACGCCCATGGACTCAATCGGCACGAACCATTTCTGGTCCTTGACCTTCGGCCGCGTGCCCTCGGCAATGCCGAACATCACGCCTTGGCTCGGGCCGTAGATATCGGCGTCAAGAATGCCCACCCGCGCACCTTCACGCGCCAGGGCCAGGGCCAGGTTGGCCGCCGTGGTGGACTTACCCACACCGCCCTTGCCGGACGCCACTGCGACCACGTTCTTGACGTTGGCCAGGCCTGGGATCTGCGCCTGGGCCTTGTGCGGCGCGATCACGCACCGAATGTCGACCTTGGCCGCCCCCACGCCGTCCAGGCCTTCGATGGCCATTTGCAGCATCTGCGCCCAGCCGCTCTTGAACAGGCCGGCGGCATAACCCAGTTCCATCTGGACCGACACCTGATCGCCCTGGACCTCGATGGCGCGTACACAGCCAGCACTGACCGGGTCCTGGTTCAAATAGGGGTCGGTGTATTGGCGAAGAACGGCTTCCACCGCTGCGCGATTGACGGCGCTCATGGGCTACTCCCGAAAAAAGACTGACTGAAACAGGCGGCTATCCTAACCGTTCCAGCGGCTTAACGGCATGCTTTCGAAGACAGGGAAGATGCTGAAACAACGCCACGGGGTGAAATAAATTTCCCGGCGCTTTATAGTGGCCGACCTCCGTTTCATCAAGTAGCCGAGCCCCATGTCCGAGCCACGCAAGATCCTCGTCACCAGCGCCCTGCCCTATGCCAATGGTTCCATCCATCTTGGCCATATGCTTGAGTACATCCAGACCGATATGTGGGTGCGCTTCCAGAAGCATCGCGGCAATCAATGCATCTATGTCTGCGCGGACGACGCCCACGGCTCGGCCATCATGTTGCGCGCCGAAAAGGAAGGGATCACCCCGGAACAACTGATCGCCAATGTGCAGGCTGAACACAGCGCCGACTTTGCCGACTTCCTGGTGGACTTCGACAACTTCCATTCGACCCACTCCGACGAAAACCGCGAGCTGTCGAGCCAGATCTATAAGCGCTTGCGCGACGCCGGGCACATTGCCACGCGTTCGATCACGCAGTATTTCGACCCGGAAAAGAAAATGTTCCTGGCCGACCGTTTCATCAAGGGCACCTGCCCAAAATGCGGCACCGAAGACCAGTACGGCGACAACTGCGAAAAATGCGGTGCCACCTACGCACCGACTGACCTGAAGAACCCGCGTTCGGCTATCTCCGGCGCCATCCCGGTGCTCAAGGATTCCCAGCACTTCTTCTTCAAGCTCCCGGATTTCCAGCAGATGCTGCAAACCTGGACCCGCAGCGGCACCCTGCAGGACGCCGTGGCGAACAAGATCGCCGAATGGCTGGACGCCGGCCTGCAACAGTGGGACATCTCCCGCGATGCGCCGTACTTCGGCTTCGAAATCCCCGACGAGCCAGGCAAGTACTTCTACGTGTGGCTGGACGCGCCGATCGGCTACATGGCCAGCTTCAAGAACCTCTGCGCCCGCACGCCGGAGCTGGACTTCGACGCTTTCTGGGGCAAGGACTCCACCGCCGAGCTGTACCACTTCATCGGCAAGGACATCGTCAACTTCCACGCCCTGTTCTGGCCAGCCATGCTCGAAGGTTCGGGCTACCGCAAGCCAACCGGCATCGCCGTACACGGTTACCTGACGGTCAATGGCCAGAAGATGTCCAAGTCCCGTGGCACCTTTATCAAGGCGCGCACCTACCTGGACCACCTGTCACCGGAATACCTGCGCTACTACTACGCCTCCAAGCTGGGCCGTGGCGTCGACGACCTCGACCTGAACCTGGAAGACTTCGTACAGAAGGTCAACTCCGACCTGGTGGGCAAAGTCGTCAACATCGCCAGCCGTTGCGCCGGGTTCATCCACAAGGGCAACGCCGGTGTGATGGTGGCGGAAAATGCCGCGCCGGAACTGACCGAGGCCTTCCTGGCCGCCGCGCCAAGCATTGCCGATGCCTATGAGGCCCGCGACTTTGCCCGCGCGATGCGCGAGATCATGGGCCTGGCCGACCGCGCCAACGCCTGGATCGCCGACAAGGCACCGTGGTCGCTGAACAAGCAGGAAGGCAAGCAGGCTGAAGTCCAGGCGATCTGCGCCACCGGCGTCAACCTGTTCCGCCAGTTGGTGATCTTCCTCAAGCCCGTGCTGCCATTGCTGGCCGCCGACGCCGAGGCGTTCCTCAACGTCGCGCCGCTGACCTGGAATGACCACGCCACCCTGCTCGGCAACCACCCGCTGAACGAGTTCAAGCCGCTGATGACCCGCATCGACCCGGTAAAAGTCCAGGCCATGACCGACGCTTCGAAAGAAGACCTGGTCGCCAGCCAGACCGATACCGGCGAATCGACGCCAGCGGGCAACGGTGAACTGGCCAAGGACCCCCTCTCCCCGGAGATCGAGTTCGACGCCTTTGCCGCCGTGGACCTGCGCGTTGCGCTGATCGTCAAGGCCGAAGCCGTTGAAGGTGCCGACAAGCTGCTACGCCTGACCTTGGATATCGGTGACGAGCAACGCAACGTGTTCTCCGGGATCAAGAGCGCCTATCCGGACCCTTCCAAGCTCAATGGTCGCCTGACCATGATGATCGCCAACCTCAAGCCGCGGAAAATGAAGTTCGGTGTTTCCGAAGGCATGGTGATGGCGGCTGGCCCTGGCGGCGAAGAAATCTACCTGCTGAGCCCTGACAGCGGCGCCAAGCCGGGTCAACGCATCAAGTAAGCCCGGCGAAACAGCCCTGTCGTTACGGCGACGGGGCTTTTCAGCTAGTACCCCCTTCTCGCTTGCCGGATAATCAGGCCCTGTTTGCTTAACCGGCATGACCATGACCGATATGTTCCTCACCCTTGTCAGCGCGGCCCTGATCAGCAACTTCGTGTTGCAGATGCCGCTGGCGGTCGACCCGGTGCTGGCCCTGGCCTCACGCCAGCGGCTGCATGCCCTCGGGATCGCCACCACCCTATTGATGGTGCTCAGCGGTGTGCTGGGTTATCTGCTGGACCACTATCTGTTGCAGCCGTTCGCATTGACGACACTGCGGCTATTTGTGTTTTTGCCGCTGACCGCGCTGTTGATCCACCCGGTGCTCAGCCTGCTGACGCGCGTGCGCCCCGCCCTGGTAACCAACGGTCTGTGGCCACTGCTGCTGGGTAACGCCGGCGTACTGGCCGTGGTCGTGATGGGCACACAAAATGATAAAGGCGTGGTGCACATGGCCGCATTGAGCCTGGGCGCCGGGCTCGGTTTCTGGCTGGTGCTGAGCCTGTTCAGCGACTTGCGCCAACGCATCGCCGACAACGACATCCCCCTGCCTTTTCGCGGCCTGCCGGTCGAACTGATCAGCGTCGGGCTGATGGCAGTGGCTTTCTTCGGCTTCAACGCAATGTTCAAAGCATGAACCTGATTCAACGTATCGACGCGCTGCTGCCGCAGACTCAATGCGGCAAGTGCGGCCACCCAGGCTGCAAGCCTTACGCCGAAGGTATTGCTCAAGGTGAGGCGATTAACAAGTGCCCACCGGGTGGGCAGGAAACCATCGCCGGGCTGGCACAGTTGCTGAAAGTGCCGGTGCTGGAACTGGACGCCACGCGGGGCGAGGCACCCGCGCAGGTTGCGTATATCCGCGAAGCCGAGTGCATCGGTTGCACCAAGTGCATCCAGGCATGCCCGGTGGACGCCATCGTCGGCGCCGCCAAGCTGATGCACACGGTGATCATCGACGAATGCACGGGTTGTGACCTGTGCGTCGCGCCCTGCCCGGTCGATTGCATCGAAATGCACCCGTTGCTCACGGCGCTACCCATCGTCGGAGGCCTCGCCACCAACGAAGACCAACGCCGTCAGCGCGGCCTCAAGCGTGATCGTGCACGACGGCGCTTTGAGCAACGCAATGCACGTCTGCGACGGGAAGAAGCGCTCAAGATCGCCGAACGCCTGGCCCGGACCAGACACACCGCTGCGCCGGAGCCAGTGCAGGTCGATAAAGCCCAGGCGGCGAGGGAGGCAGCGGTCAAGCAAGCGAAAATCAGCGTGGCCATGAGTCGCGCCCAACTGCACAAATCCTTGAAGGCGTTCGGGCATCCACCGACGTTTGAGCAGCAGTCGCAATTGATCGTCCTGCAACAGCACTTCGAGGCCGCAGAGCAGGCACTTGCCGCGCTGGAGTTGAACAGCACCCCCAAGGCTGCAGCCCCCAGCAATACCGCCGAACTCAAGCGCGCCAAGATCCAACTGGCCATGCGCCGCGCAGAGCTGAAGAGAGCCCAGGATCAGAAGGCCGACCCGCAGCAATTGGCCGAGGCGCAAGGCAAGCTGGATGAGGCACAGCGCCTGGTGGACGCCCATGACAACGCCTGATCCGCAGCTGGCCTTGCAGCGCGTGTTGCTCGCAACGCTGCCGGGCGTCGTGGCGCTGTGCTGGTGGTACGGATGGGGGGTGTTGATCAATTTGATCTTGGCTGGGGGATGCGCGCTGCTCGTGGACGCGGGTGTCGACCGCCTGCGAGGACGGCGCGTTCGTGACCTGAGCAGCCTGGTCAGCGCCACACTGCTGGCCCTGGCCCTGCCACCCTATTGTCCCTGGTGGCTGTGTGTAGCCGCTGTCACCGGAGGGTTGCTGCTGGGCAAGCACTTGTATGGTGGCAATCGAAACCCATTCAATCCGGCCATGGTCGGGTACGCCCTGATGCTGGTGGCCTTTCCCCAACCCATGAGCCACTGGCCCGCGCCCCATGGCCTGGACCTGCTGGCCGGCGTCAATCAGGTTCTGGGCCTGCACGGCGCGGCGCCGGATGCCTGGGCCCAGGCCACCGCCTTGGATGCCCTGCGAATCAACAAGAGCCTGACCATCGACGAGCTGTTCGCGCGCAGCCCGGCATTTGGGCATTTCGGCGGTAGGGCCAGCGAGTGGGTCGGCCTGGCCTATCTCATGGGTGGCCTCTGGCTGTTATGGCAGCGCGTGTTCAGCTGGCATGCACCCGTTGGCATGCTGGGCAGCCTATTTGTGATAAGCCTGCTGTGCTGGAACGGGTCGGGTTCGGATTCCCATGGCTCGCCGCTGTTTCATCTGCTGACCGGCGCCACCCTTCTCGGCGCCTTTTTCATCATCACCGAGCCGGTGTCGGGCCCCAGGAGCCCGCGGGCACGCCTGCTCTTTGGCGCGGGCGTAGGCGCGCTGACCTATCTGATTCGCACGTGGGGCGGTTACCCGGACGGGGTAGCCTTCGCAGTACTGCTGATGAACCTGGCCGTGCCCGCGCTGGAGCGCCTGGTAGCACCGAAACAGCCGCAGGTGAATGCATGAGAGTCACCCGAGGCCTGCTGTTGGCGCTGCTGATTAGCATGGGCGGCATCGCCTTGACCTTGGGGCTGCAGCACCTGACCGCCGGCCATGCCGCGCTCCAAGCCCAGACGCAACAGCGTCAGGCCCTGCTCGACCTGCTACCCGCGGACCGCTACGACAACCAGCCCTTGGACCAGGCGCTGGCGATCGCTCCCCAACCCCTGTCAAACAGCCAGCTTCAAGGTGGCTACCTGGCAACCCTGGCCGGCCAGGCAAGCGCCGTGATCCTGCGGTTACAAGCCAACGGCTACGGCGGGCCGATTGAACTGCTGGTGGCCATCGACCGCGACGGTAAGCTGCTGGCAATCAAACCGCTGGCGCACTCGGAAACCCCAAGCCTTGGTGGCCATATCAGTGAGCCCGGCAACCCTTGGCTGGCCGCCTTCAAAGGCCGCACCCGCAGCGACCTGAAAGACCCGACATTCGATCAGATGGCAGGCGCGACCCTGACTTCCCGCGCGGTGTCCAATGCCGCCCACGATGCGCTGCGTTTTTTCGACGAACATCGATCTGCATTGCTGGAGCACGCGGCCCATGACTAAAGCCTTTGGCCTGGCCAATACGCTGATGCTGACACCGTTGATCGGAGTGAGTGACACGCTGCCCAAGGCCCTGAGTTTCCTGGGGCTGTCCGTGCTAGTCGTGACGCTGTATGGCCTGGTCATGGCAGGTGTGCGATCCCGTCTCAGCGCCCCCTTACGGTTGATTGCCAGCCTGATGCTGGCCGCGACCCTGGTCAGTGTCGTGCAGTTACTGTTGCAGGCATTTGCACTCACGACCTATCAGCAACTGGGCCTCTATCTCGCCATGATCAGCGTGCAATGCGTAGTACTGGAACACGGCGGCTTCTTCGCGGCCGGCCAGCACAAGGCACGCCTGCGGCTGTTTGGCCTTTTCGCCGCCCTGCTGATACTGCTGGGGTTGCTACGCGCCGGTACCGCCACCACATTCATGCCTGCCGGGTTTATCCTGCTCGGGTTACTGCTCGCAGGGTGCCAAGCCTGGGCCCACTACTCGAAATCACGCTGACCGCCAGCAAGGAGCCGCTCGCCCCATGAACGCCGCAAAACGATTGGAAATTTTTCGCAGGCTTCACGAAGACAATCCGGAACCCAAGACCGAACTGGCCTACTCATCGCCATTCGAGTTGCTGATTGCCGTGATTCTCTCGGCCCAATCGACCGATGTGGGCGTCAACAAGGCCACGGCCAAGCTATTTCCTGTGGCGAACACACCCGCGGCGATTTATGCCCTGGGCGTTGAGGGTTTGTCCGAGTACATCAAGACCATCGGCCTGTATAACAGCAAGGCCAAGAATGTCATCGAGACCTGCCGCCTGCTGGTGGAGCGGCATGGCGGTGAAGTACCGCAAACACGCGAAGCCTTGGAAGCGCTGCCCGGCGTGGGCCGCAAGACGGCCAATGTGGTGCTCAATACGGCGTTTCGCCAGCTGACAATGGCCGTGGACACACATATTTTTCGTGTCAGCAACCGCACCGGCATTGCACGCGGGAAGAACGTGGTGGAAGTGGAAAAGCAGCTGATGAAGTTTGTTCCCAAGCCCTATCTGCTCGATTCGCATCATTGGCTGATCCTGCACGGGCGTTATGTCTGCCAGGCGCGCAAGCCACGCTGCGGCAGCTGTCGCATCGAGGACCTATGCGAGTACAAGGAAAAAACCTCCGACGATTGAGGAATCATTGATTTTTACGATCAGTCGATTGAAAAAATCTTTTTTACCCATCCATGGATTATCGTTATAAGGAGCGCCAACGGCAGTCTTAGCCCGGAGTTAACCTTATGAGCACTGGCAAAGAACAACTGGAAGTGGATGACGACCTCGTTGAGTCGGATGACGACGGGGCAGAAACACCTGTAGTAGAGGTGGCCAAGACCAATCTAAGCAAACGCCGCACTATCGACAATCTCCTGGAAGAGCGACGCTTGCAAAAACAGCTGGCCGACTACGATTTCGACCTCTGATAGAGCCGATGACGGCCGGAAGCCTCCCTTGCGGAGGCTTTTTTCTGCCGATCTACCTTGATGACGCCCTCCCCTATACCAGCCCGTTGCGCTGGGCCAACTCGATCAAGTCGACCAGGGAGCGTGCATTGAGCTTGAGCAGCAAGCGCGTTTTGTAAGTACTCACGGTCTTGTTGCTGAGGAACATGCCATCGGCAATCTCCTTGTTGGTTTTACCACGCGCCAATTGCTGCAATACCATCATCTCCCGGCCGGAGAGACGCTCGACCATGTCCGCCTCACTGGCGTTGCCCATGGTGGAACGTACCGAGTTCAGCGCCTGATTCGGGAAGTAACTGTAGCCGGAGAGCACCGCCTTGATAGCACTCAGCAACTCGGTCAGGTCCTGCTGCTTGCACACGTAGCCGGCCGCCCCTGCCTGCATGCAACGCATGGAGAAATGCCCGGGTGCCTGCGATGTCAGCACCAGCACCTTGAACGGCGTGGCCTGTTTGGTGGAGGACAGTCGACAGATAACTTCCAGACCATCCAGTTTGGGAATTCCAATATCCAGTATGACAATGTCCGGCATATGCTCCCGCGCAAGTTGCAACGCATCGACACCGTTATCGGTCTCGGCAACGACCTCATAACCATGGCGTTCCATTAGCATACGCACAGCAAGACGAATGACGGGATGATCATCCACGATCAGCACTTTATTCATGAGAAAGTCCAATTTCGCTGTTCGAATTATTCAGAGCAAGCACAATAGCCTAGTCGTTTCCTAGTTGGCATAGCATTCCCCCCTGAGCAACAGCAAGCAGAGACCCAACCCACAACCAGATAGGAATTAACCTACAAAAAATCACCAACGCGGATGTATCGAGTTTTATGGAGCCTTTCAGACCTTTCCGGGGGCACACATATTTTGAGTGAAATATCCAATACATAAGGGGGTGAAGGTAAACGTGGCGCACAGGAGTTTCAGGAAACGCCCCTTGTTTGTCGCCTTCACGCGTACGAGCTGGCAAAAAAAGCCTGACTCTTTCAGTTCCATTTAACATATCTACTTACACCCTAATTTTCCTACAGAACTTTCTGCGTCTTACAACTGCCCCGCACTTTTGTGAGTGAACTTTCTGTAAGACATAGTTCCTGATCAGGTGTAAATAATTCATTCATACCTTTAAAAACAGCTACGCCCGCAAACTCAACTTTTTAAGCGCTTAAAATTCCGCATTAAACACTGCTTAAACATATGGGGTTCCCACCTTTTTCAAGGCAAAAAAAATGGCCCCTTGAAAAAGGGGCCATCTTTCACACCATCTTAAAGACTCAGAACAACTTGCGACCCTTGTTGGCCGCAATGCGCATGCGCAGTGCGTTCAACTTGATGAAGCCTGCCGCGTCCGCCTGGTTGTAGGCGCCGCCATCTTCTTCGAAGGTGGCGATATTGGCGTCGAACAGCGATTCATCCGACTTACGACCAGTAACGATCACATTGCCCTTGTACAGCTTCAGACGTACAACGCCGTTCACGTGGACCTGGGAAGCATCGATCATCTGTTGCAGCATCAGGCGCTCAGGGCTCCACCAGTAGCCTGTGTAGATCAGGCTGGCGTACTTGGGCATCAGCTCGTCTTTGAGGTGAGCCACTTCGCGATCCAGGGTGATGGATTCGATGGCGCGGTGAGCGCGCAGCATGATGGTGCCACCCGGGGTTTCATAGCAGCCACGGGACTTCATGCCCACGTAGCGGTTCTCGACGATGTCGAGACGGCCGATACCGTGCGCGCCACCGATACGGTTCAAGGTCGCCAGCACGGTGGCCGGGGTCATTTCGACACCGTCCAGCGCGACGATATCGCCGTTGCGGTAGGTCAGTTCCAGGTATTGCGGCTTGTCGGGAGCGTTCTCCGGGGAGACGGTCCATTTCCACATGTCTTCTTCGTGCTCGGTCCAGGTGTCTTCCAGCACGCCGCCTTCATAGGAGATGTGCAGCAGGTTGGCATCCATCGAGTACGGGGATTTCTTCTTGCCATGACGCTCGATCGGGATCGCGTGCTTTTCAGCGTAATCCATCAGCTTTTCACGGGACAGCAGGTCCCACTCACGCCAAGGAGCAATCACTTTCACACCAGGCTTCAGCGCGTAGGCGCCCAATTCGAAGCGTACCTGGTCGTTGCCCTTGCCGGTGGCACCATGGGAAATGGCGTCAGCGCCGGTTTCGTTGGCGATTTCGATCAAGCGCTTGGCGATCAGCGGGCGTGCGATGGAAGTACCCAGCAGGTACTCACCTTCGTAGACGGTGTTGGCGCGAAACATCGGGAAAACGAAATCGCGGACGAACTCTTCGCGCAGGTCGTCAATGTAGATCTCTTTCACGCCCATGGCTTGCGCCTTGGCACGTGCAGGTTCGACCTCTTCGCCCTGACCCAGGTCAGCGGTGAAGGTCACCACTTCACAGTTATAAGTATCCTGCAGCCACTTGAGGATCACCGAAGTGTCCAGGCCGCCGGAATACGCGAGAACGACCTTGTTTACGTCGGCCATGCCATCACTCCACGGGGTTTTACGGAAAGGCGTCGATTCTACCGACCAAAACCGTGAATTTACAGGGGCGCGACAGCAAATGAAGATAAAGCGACAGATTATGTCGACCGAGCGACCGATGGTCGCACCTTATGACGTGGCAGCAGGGTTGCTGGGGGCCTTGGCCTGGGGCGCCGTTTTGTCCGGAACGGCAACGCGCTCGAGCTGAATGTTCACGCGGCGGTTACGGGCGCGGTTGGCGGCGTTGGTATTAGGCGCCAGGGGGTAGCTTTCGCCATGGAAGCGCATCGTGATCTGCGACTCCTGGATACCATTGGCCTTGAAGTAGTCCATCACCGCCAGGGCACGCCGGCGCGACACATCGCGGTTGGTCAGGCGATTGCCGCTGTTGTCGGAGTGGCCGTTCAACTCGATATGGTTCACCGTCGGGTCGGCTTTCATGAACGCGAGAATCACCGCCAGCTTGCGCTTGGCCGCAGCATCCAGTTCGATGCCTCCACCAGGGAAGCCGATTTCGGTCTGTTTGACCTGATCGTAATTCATCGGTAACAGCTTGGCGGTGCACAGTTGATAGTCGTTATAGGCCTTGTTGAATTTCACCGGTAACAGGCGAATTTCCGAATAGCCGCCCTCGCGGGCGTAATGCCGCACGGTCGGGCTGCGCCCCTCGAGCAAACCGGTGAACAGGCGCCCGGCCTGGGCCTGGGAACTGTTGAACAGAACATCGCCACTGCCCGCGTGCACGGCGCCGAGGTTGATATCGCCCCGGCCCGGTTGCCAGGGCGCAGCGGCCGCCAGCAACGTGGCCGAGCCCGCGCCCAACGCGCCGCTGTAGGCTTTCAAACGGAACGTGGCCTGCTCGCCGGCCCGGCGCACGAACTCACCCGAGCCGAAATCGGTGATCGGCTGGGTCAGGCGGCACTCGAATTGGTCGCCTTCCACCTTCCACTCAATATTTTCCAGACGTGTCTGGAACGTGAGGGCCATCGCAGGCAGGCTGGCGAACACACTGAGCAGGGCTAGATAATGCTGGCGCACGGGAGGCTCCACTGGTTTCTACAACACTTCAAAGCGTCATACATCGTTAAGGCATACCCAGGGATATCGGTCGCATCCTGCAAAACTTGATAGCGAGTGCCTGCAAGAGTCTTTTCCGGTAGCATTCCCACCAGATTGACCCGCCTGGAATCCCCAATGTCCGACCGCCTGACCCTGCTGCGTCCCGACGACTGGCATATTCATCTTCGCGATGGTGCTGCGTTGCCCCAAACCGTGGCCGATGTAGCGCGTACGTTTGGCCGCGCCATCATCATGCCTAACCTGGTACCTCCGGTGCGCAATGCCGAGCAAGCCGACGCCTATCGCCAGCGTATCCTCGCTGCGCGGCCGGCCGGCAGCCGCTTCGAACCGCTGATGGTGCTCTACCTGACCGACCGCACCCAGCCCGAAGAAATTCGTGAGGCCAAGGCCTGCGGTTTCGTGCACGCCGCCAAGCTGTACCCGGCGGGCGCAACCACCAACTCCGACTCAGGCGTGACCAGCATCGATAAGATCCTGCCCGCCATCGAGGCCATGGCTGAAGTTGGAATGCCGCTGTTGATCCACGGTGAAGTCACCCGTGGCGACGTCGACGTGTTCGATCGCGAGAAGATCTTCATCGACGAGCACATGCGCCGCGTGGTCGAGCTGTTCCCCACGCTCAAGGTGGTGTTCGAACACATCACCACGGCGGATGCCGTGCAGTTCGTCACCGAGGCCTCGGCCAACGTGGGCGCGACCATCACTGCGCATCACCTGCTCTACAACCGCAACCACATGCTGGTGGGCGGGATTCGGCCGCACTTCTATTGCCTGCCGATTCTCAAGCGCAATACCCACCAGGTGGCCTTGCTGGACGCCGCCACCAGCGGCAACCCGAAGTTCTTCCTCGGTACCGACTCGGCTCCCCATGCCCAGCACGCCAAGGAAGCCGCATGCGGTTGTGCCGGGTGCTACACCGCGTATGCCGCCATCGAGCTGTATGCCGAAGCATTCGAACAGCGCAATGCCCTGGACAAGCTCGAAGGCTTCGCCAGCCTCAACGGTCCACGTTTCTATGGCCTGCCGGCGAATACCGATCGCATTACCCTGGTCCGTGAAGACTGGACCGCCCCTGCCAGCCTGCCGTTTGGCGAGCTGACTGTTATCCCGCTGCGCGCCGGTGAAACACTGCGCTGGCGCCTGCTGGAGGAAAGCAAGTGAGTGAAGACCATTACGACGACGAACACGAACATAGCGGTGGCGGTTCCCGTCACCCGATGGCCGAGCGGTTTCGCGGCTATCTGCCGGTTGTCATCGACGTAGAAACCGGGGGCTTCAACTGCGCCACCGATGCCCTGCTGGAAATCGCGGCCACCACCATTGGCATGGATGAACAGGGCTTCGTGTTCCCGGAACACACGCACTTCTTCCGGGTTGAACCGTTCGAAGGCGCCAATATCGAAGCCGCGGCCCTGGAGTTCACCGGGATCAAGCTTGATCACCCGTTGCGCATGGCAGTCAGTGAAGAAGCGGCGCTGACCGATATCTTTCGTGGCGTGCGCAAGGCATTGAAGGCCAATGGCTGCAAACGCGCGATCCTGGTGGGTCACAACAGCAGCTTCGACCTGGGCTTCCTCAACGCCGCAGTGGCACGCCTGGACATGAAGCGCAACCCGTTCCACCCGTTCTCCAGCTTTGACACGGCGACCCTGGCCGGCCTGGCCTATGGCCAGACCGTCTTGGCCAAAGCCTGCCAGGCGGCCGGTATCGACTTTGACGGACGCGAAGCCCATTCGGCCCGCTACGACACTGAAAAGACCGCCGAACTGTTCTGCGGTATCGTCAACCGTTGGAAACAGATGGGTGGCTGGGAAGACTTCAGCGACTGAGTTCATCGCCCGCGCATAAAAAAACCGGCCCTCTCAGGCCGGTTTTTTTTACCCGGAATCTGGCTTACAGCTTGCCAGCGTTCTCGGTCAGGTAAGCCGCAACACCTTCAGGCGAAGCGTTCATGCCTTTATCGCCTTTTTTCCAGTTGGCAGGGCAGACTTCGCCGTGTTCTTCGTGGAATTGCAGGGCGTCGACCAGACGGATCAGCTCTTCCATGTTACGGCCCAGCGGCAGGTCGTTGATGATCTGCGAGCGCACAACGCCCTTGTCATCGATCAGGAACGCGCCACGGAAAGCCACGCCGCCTTCGGACTCAACGTCGTAGGCCTTGGCGATGTCGTGCTTCATGTCGGCAGCCATGGTGTATTGGACTTTGCCGATGCCGCCATCATTGATGGCAGTATTACGCCAGGCGTTGTGGGTGAAATGGGAGTCGATGGAAACGGCGACCACTTCAACATTGCGCGCCTTGAAATCGGCCATGCGGTGATCCAGGGCGATCAGTTCCGAAGGGCAGACAAAGGTGAAGTCCAGCGGGTAGAAAAACACCAGGCCGTATTTGCCTTTGATGGCTTCAGACAATTTGAAGCTGTCAACGATTTCGCCATTGCCGAGGACGGCTGGGACGTCGAAATCCGGGGCTTGTTTACCGACGAGTACGCTCATGGGTTATCTCCTGATGTAGGGGTGACGATTGAAGTAAAAGGACCGGGCTCGAGTCTGTCGCACCTAAGCGACAGACCTGTGACGCAGTCACGCTTCGTGAAGACCGAACATCATACACTGAAAAAACCGTTCGTCAGCGCGCGGGCGTTTAGCCTAAAGACCTACGATTCTACTTTGACAATCATTCTCGTTAACATTAAGATCCATCGCACTTAAGCCTCAACCCGCGACGGTTCTCCCTTATGTATGTCTGCCTCTGCACTGGCGTCACCGACGGACAAATCCGCGAAGCAATCTATGAAGGTTGCTGCAGCTACAAAGAAGTGCGTGAAACCACCGGCGTTGCCAGCCAATGCGGCAAATGCGCCTGCCTCGCCAAGCAAGTGGTACGGGAAACCCTGACGCAGCTGCAAACAGCCCAGGCCGCGCTCCCCTACTCAGCAGAATTTACACACGCTTAAATAAGCGTGTTTTAAAGAACCGGACAGAGTGTCCGGTTTTTTTATGCCCGTATTTCAATTAGTTAGCGTCAAGACGCGGAACACAAACATTCTTATTCCTATTAATTTTCATTTATTATTCAATAACTTAGGTTTGACAGTAGGGGTTTCGACACTCAAACTCCGCCCTATATACAGCTATTACAGGGCAGGACCCCAGTCATGAAAGGCGACATCTCAGTCATCCAGCAACTCAATAAAATCCTTGGCAATGAACTGGTCGCGATCAATCAGTACTTCCTGCATGCACGCATGTATGACGATTGGGGCCTCGAAAAGCTGGGCAAACGCGAATACAAAGAATCGATCAAGGCCATGAAGGACGCCGACGCGCTGATCAAGCGCATCCTGTTCCTGGAAGGCCTGCCCAACGTGCAGGACCTGGGCAAGCTGAACATCGGCGAACACACCCAGGAAATGATCAACAGCGACCTGGGCTTCGAGCGCAAGAGCCACAGCGACCTCAAGGCCGCCATTGCCCACTGTGAAACCAAAGGCGACTTCGGCAGCCGTGAACTGCTGGAAGATATCCTGGAAGACCAAGAAGAACATATCGACTGGCTGGAAACCCAACTGGGTCTGATCGACAAGGTCAGCCTGGAGAACTACCTGCAATCGCAGATGGGTGAATAACCCTTAGCGACAGGTACAAAAAAGCCCCGCTCTCTCAGGAGAAGCGGGGCTTTTTATTACGCGCTTTTACACCAGCATCAAGCTTCAGTCTTGGCTGCCGCTTTTGCCGCTGCGTCTTTGATCAGCGTCTGCAACGAACCGTCAGCGGCCATTTCAGTGATGATATCGCTGCCGCCGACCAGTTCACCGTCAACCCACAGCTGTGGGAATGTCGGCCAGTTGGCGTACTTAGGCAGGTTGGCGCGAATTTCCGGGTTTTGCAGGATATCCACGTAGGCGAACTTCTCGCCACACTGCATGACGGCCTGGGACGCCTTCGCGGAGAAACCGCACTGCGGAGCGTTTGGGGCGCCCTTCATGTAAAGCAGAATGGTGTTGTTGGCAATCTGCTCTTTGATCGTTTCGATGATATCCATGGAACACCTCGGCTGGAACTTTGCGACTCACAGGTCGGCACGGTGGCGCATTGTAACGCAAAATTCCAGCGCGGTGCTCGGGCACCTTATGCGGCCGCGACCTGTACAGGCACGCCATTGAGCGCCGCGTTCCCCGACAGCTCATCCAACTGCCGCTCGTCGGTCAGGTCGTTGGCACTGGCCCCAGGCTGAGTGCTGGCGATAGCCATCTGTACCCCCGGACGCCCATGCCCCCAACCATGGGGCAAGCTGACGACGCCAGGCATCATGTCCAAACTGGCCACGACCTCCACCTCAATCATGCCGATACGCGAACTGACCCTCACCCGCTGCCCATCACTCAACCGACGGCTGGCCAGGTCATCAGGATGCATCAGCAACTGATGGCGCGGCTTGCCCTTCACCAGCCGATGATAGTTATGCATCCAGGAATTGTTGCTGCGCACATGGCGGCGGCCGATCAGCAGCAGTTCGTCGTCCACGGGTACCGGCTGCGCCGCAAAACGCGCCAGGTCTGCCAGGATCACCGCAGGGGCCGCCTGCACCCGGCCGTTGGTCGTTTTCAGTCGCGCGGCAAGATTGGGCTTGAGCGGCCCCAGGTCCACGCCATGGGGATGGTCCGCCAGCATTGCCACCGACAATTTGTGAGCGGACGCATCACCGTAGGCACCCGCGCGCAGCCCGAAATCGATCATCTGCGCCGGCGGCAGGGTCGGCTTGAGTGCCACACCGGTCCGCGCCGCAAAAGCCTTGGCCAACCCGACAAAGATTTCCCAGTCATGCAGCGCGCCCTCAGGCTTGGGCAGGATCGCGCGATTGAAACGGGTGACATTGCGTACGGCGAACATATTGAACGTGGTGTCGTAATGGTCGTTTTCCAGCGCCGAGGTGGACGGCAGGATCAGGTCGGCGTATCGCGTGGTTTCGTTGATATAGAGGTCGACACTGACCATGAACTCGAGCCCGTCCAGAGCCTGTTCCAACTGACGCCCATTGGGTGTCGAGAGCACCGGGTTACCGGCCACTGTCACCAGGGCGCGGATCTGTCCTTCGCCTTCGGTGAGCATTTCCTCAGCCAGTGCCGACACGGGCAACTCGCCGCCGTACTCCGGGCGCCCGGAAACCCGGCTCTGCCAGCGGTTGAAATGCCCACCGCCGGTGGAGGCCACCAGATCCACTGCAGGGCTGGTGCAGAGCGCACCACCCTCGCGGTCGAGGTTGCCAGTCACCAGGTTGATCAATTGCACCAGCCAATGGCACAGCGTGCCGAACGCCTGGGTCGAAACCCCCATCCGTCCGTAACACACGGCCTTGTCCGCCGCGGCGAAGTCCCGCGCCAACTGGCGAATCTGCCCGGCAGGCACCGCACACTGACGGCTCATGGCCTCTGGGGTAAATCCGGCGATAGCGCGGCGTACCTCTTCCAGGCCCTCAACCGGCAAATGGCTGTCGCGGGTCAGGTCCTCGGCAAACAGCGTGTTGAGCAAGCCAAACAATAGCGCCGCATCCCCGCCAGGCCGCACGAAAATGTGCTGGTCGGCCATCGCCGCCGTCTCGCTGCGCCGCGGATCGACCACCACCACTTTGCCCCCCCGGGCCTGGATGGCCTTGAGACGCTTCTCCACATCAGGCACGGTCATGATGCTGCCGTTGGACGCCAGGGGGTTGCCGCCGAGGATCAGCATGAAGTCGGTGTGGTCGATGTCCGGGATCGGCAGCAACAGGCCATGGCCGTACATCAGGTGACTGGTGAGGTGATGGGGTAATTGGTCCACCGAGGTTGCGGAAAACCGATTGCGCGTCTTCAACAGGCCGAGAAAGTAGTTACTGTGGGTCATCAGCCCATAGTTGTGCACGCTGGGGTTGCCCTGATACACCGCCACGGCATTCTGCCCATGCCGCGCCTGGATCCCCGCCAGTCGCTCGGCGACCAGGGCAAAGGCGTCTTCCCAGGGGATCGGCTGCCATTCGCTGCCCACTCGCAACATAGGCTGGTGCAGGCGGTCCGGGTCATTCTGGATATCCTGCAATGCCACGGCCTTGGGGCAGATATGGCCGCGACTGAACGTGTCCTGCGGGTCCCCCTTGATCGAGGTAATTGCCAGGCTACCGTCGTCGGCGCGGGTGGTTTCCAGGGTCAAGCCACAAATGGCTTCGCACAGATGGCAGGCACGGTGATGGAGAGTCTTGGTCATGGCCAGTCTCTTTATTGGGCTTTGGCCCAACTATGGGCCGCGACCGCCAGAGGCGCCAGCAACGTTCGTCCTGTGAATCGACGAGCATCAGGCTAAGCCATGGCTAAGCGTGAGCAAATGTTTCAGAAAACGCCTGCGCAGCCCCTGAAAGCGACGCAGCCTGGCCTGTGCCCGGCCTCGCAGATTGCAAAAGGTCGTAACGCCAGTGTACAAATGACCCGCTGCTGTCAGGAAATCGTCTTCAAAAGCGCTCTCGCGCCCTTCTTGAACACCCCTAAAAACCGTAGCCCTATTGGTAAGACGCGACATTTAATTATAAGATCGCGCCTTCCCCTATTTCGTCGCCCCGTGCGGCTTTCGCCGCAGGTCTCGCCCGTTGTCACAATAAACAAGGCTTTGAGTATCTGCGGTCTGTTGCAAAAAGGTAGTTAATGATGAGCGCAAGGCACTTTCTCTCCCTGATGGATTGCACGCCCGAAGAGCTGGTCAGCGTGATCCGTCGAGGCATTGAGCTTAAAGACCTGCGTAACCGCGGCGTACTGTTCGAGCCTTTGAAAAACCGCGTGCTCGGGATGATTTTCGAGAAGTCGTCGACTCGCACCCGCTTGTCCTTCGAAGCCGGCATGATCCAGCTGGGTGGCCAGGCCATCTTCCTGTCGCCGCGCGACACCCAACTGGGCCGTGGCGAGCCGATCAGCGATTGCGCGATCGTCATGTCGCGCATGCTCGATGCGGTGATGATCCGTACCTTTGCCCACAGCACCCTGACTGAATTTGCCGCCAACTCACGCGTCCCGGTGATCAACGGCCTGTCCGATGACCTGCACCCTTGCCAGTTACTGGCGGACATGCAGACCTTTCTCGAACACCGTGGCTCGATCCAGGGCAAGACCGTGGCCTGGATCGGCGACGGCAACAATATGTGCAACAGCTATATAGAAGCGGCGATCCAGTTCGATTTCCAACTGCGTATCGCCTGCCCGGAAGGCTACGAGCCTGACGCCCGCTTCCTGGCACAGGCGGGTGACCGCGTCACCGTTGTGCGCGACCCGCGCGAGGCGGTGATCGGTGCGCATCTGGTCAGCACCGACGTCTGGACCTCCATGGGCCAGGAAGACGAAACCGCCAAGCGCCTGGCGCTGTTTGCGCCATTCCAGGTAACCCGCGCCCTGCTCGACCTGGCCGCGCCGGATGTGCTGTTCATGCACTGCCTGCCCGCCCACCGTGGCGAAGAAATCAGCCTCGACCTGCTTGACGATCAACGTTCGGTCGCCTGGGACCAGGCTGAAAACCGCCTGCACGCGCAAAAGGCCCTGCTTGAGTTCCTGGTCGAGCCGGCGTACCACCACGCATGAGCCAGTCCTTACTGCTGAACCTGCGCAATCTGGCATGCGGCTATCAAGACCAACGGGTGGTGCAGAATCTCAACCTGCACCTGAATGCCGGCGACATCGGCTGCCTGCTGGGTTCCTCGGGGTGCGGCAAGACCACCACCCTGCGCGCGATTGCCGGGTTCGAACCGGTGCACGACGGTGAAATCAGCCTGGCAGGCGAAGTCATCTCCAGCGCCGGCTTCACCCTTGCCCCAGAGAAACGTCGCATTGGCATGGTCTTCCAGGACTACGCGCTGTTCCCTCACCTCAGCGTGGCCGACAACATCGCCTTCGGCATTCGCAAGCACCCGCAGAAAGACCGCGTGGTCGCCGAGCTGCTGGAGCTGGTCAATCTGAAGAACCTGGGCAAGCGCTTCCCCCACGAGCTTTCCGGGGGGCAGCAGCAACGTGTAGCCCTCGCCCGTGCCTTGGCGCCGGAGCCCCAACTGCTGCTGCTGGATGAGCCGTTCTCCAACCTTGATGGCGAACTGCGGCGCAAGCTCAGCCACGAGGTGCGCGACATCCTCAAAGCCCGCGGCACCAGTGCGATCCTGGTAACCCATGACCAGGAAGAAGCTTTCGCCGTGAGCGACCATGTCGGCGTATTCAAAGAAGGCCGCCTGGAGCAGTGGGATACGCCCTACAACCTCTATCACGAACCTCTGACGCCCTATGTCGCCAGCTTCATTGGCCAGGGTTATTTCATTCGTGGCCAGCTAAGCACCCCGGAATCCGTCAATACCGAGCTGGGCGAACTGCGCGGCAACCGTGCCTACTCCTGGCCGACCGGCGGCGCCGTGGACGTGTTGCTGCGCCCGGACGACATCGTCTACGCGCCGGACAGCGCTTTGAAAGCGCGAATTGTCGGCAAGACCTTCCTCGGCGCATCGACCTTGTACCGCTTGCAACTGCCGACCGGCGCACAACTGGAATCGATCTTTCCCAGCCATGCCGACCATCAGGTCGGTGCGGATGTCGGGATTCGCGTCGCGGCTGAACACCTGGTGCTGTTCCAGGCCTGCGGCAGCGTCGCGGCGCAGGTACCACGGTCCGAGTCAGGCGTACGGCGCTACAGCCCGGCCAGCAGTATTTGAAGAAACCGGGTCGAAATGTGGGAGGCCCCCGACTTAGCACCGTCGCACAGCAAACTGCTCCCCTTGCCCTGATGCCGTTCAGTCAAGGCTTTTTTGTAGGAGCGAGCTTGCTCGCGAAAAACTCACAGGCGCCGCGTTGATTCAGGAAACACGCGTCATCGTTGACGTTTTTCGCGAGCAAGAACTAGGCGTCCCCCTCGCTCCTACAGAATGCGATGTACGCTTAACTGAACGGCATTAGGGCTTGCCCCGGTACAACCCAGGGGCATGGTTTACAGGCAATACGCAGGATCAGGAAGTAACTGATCAAGCCCTGCCAATCGGCGCGAATTTGGCCTGGGTATGTTCCGCCAGCACTGCGGCGGACAATTCCACTTCCAGCCCCCGTCTCCCCGCACTGACAAAAATCGTCGCGAACGGCTGCGCCGTCGTATCGATAAACGTGCGCAAGCGCTTTTTCTGCCCCAGCGGGCTGATACCGCCCAACAGGTAGCCCGTCGACCGTTGCGCCGCCGCCGGGTCAGCCATCTCGACTTTTTTCACCCCGGCCGCATGGGCCAAGGCTTTTAAATCCAGACTTCCGACGACCGGCACCACCGCCACCAATAACTCGCCTTTTTCGCTGCTCGCCAACAGGGTCTTGAACACCTGAGCCGGGTCAAGACCCAACTTTTCCGCGGCCTCCAGACCATACGACGACGCTTTGGGATCGTGTTCATAACTGTGAATGCGATGTTCGGCGCGAACTTTTTTCAACAAATCCAGTGCAGGGGTCATGCATGCTCCAGGCGTGGCAAACAGAGGACAGATTCTAGGCCAAGCCCACACAAAACGCTCTAGTACGCCCCTGACTCCCGTCAACACTTGCGGTGACGAGCGTGATCATTCATCAAACCTATAGTTGGAAAATGACTAATAGTTCACTTTCGACCTTTGACAGGCGTCATTCTTGTCTATATTTTTTCGTTTCCGAATACTGTAGGAATACAGCCGCAGTATTCGAGCAGTAAGCCGCGCCGAGGATGGGGATCCTCGACACGGTGAAAATCGCGCAAGGCCCGTTGAGGCCCGACGCCTGACAAGAACAACAAATTGAGGTTTTCCATGACAACTGCACTTCAACAGCCTTCACTTTCGAGCCAATGCATGGCCGAATTCCTGGGGACTGCGCTTCTGATCTTCTTCGGTACAGGATGTGTCGCTGCCCTCAAAGTCGCGGGTGCCAGCTTTGGTTTGTGGGAAATCAGTATCATCTGGGGGATCGGCGTCAGCATGGCGATCTACCTGAGCGCCGGTATCTCCGGGGCTCACCTCAATCCGGCGGTGAGTATTGCCCTGTGTCTTTTCGCCGATTTCGACAAGCGTAAACTGCCCTTCTATATCCTCGCCCAGGTCGCCGGTGCCTTCTGCTCCGCGGCGCTGGTGTACACGCTCTATAGCAATCTGTTTTTCGATTACGAACAAACCCACCATTTGGTGCGTGGGACCCAGGCCAGCCTGGAACTAGCCTCGGTGTTTTCGACCTACCCCCATGCGCTGTTGAGCACCGCTCAGGCGTTCCTGGTGGAAATGGTCATCACCGCCATCCTGATGGGCGTGATCATGGCCCTGACCGACGATAACAACGGCTTGCCACGCGGCCCCCTCGCTCCGCTGCTGATTGGCTTGCTGATCGCAGTCATCGGCAGCGCCATGGGCCCATTGACCGGTTTTGCGATGAACCCTGCGCGGGATTTCGGGCCCAAGCTGATGACCTTTTTCGCCGGCTGGGGTGAAATGGCCTTTACTGGCGGACGCGACATTCCCTACTTCCTGGTTCCGATTTTCGCGCCGATTGTCGGTGCTTGCCTCGGTGCCGCAGCTTATCGCGGGCTGATTGCCCGCCATCTGCCAAGCGCCGCACCTGCCGCAGCGGAGGCCAAAGAAGCCGCCGTCAACGGCGAAACGCGTATTTCCTGATAGCAACCGCCTGGGCCCTACTGCCCTTTTAGTGATCCAGGCCGTTTCCCACTCCCTTATTTCTCGTCCAAGGCAATCGACATGACCGACATTCAGAATAAGAACTACATCATTGCCCTTGATCAGGGCACCACCAGTTCGCGGGCGATCATCTTTGATCGTGACGCCAACGTGGTCTGCACCGCCCAGCGTGAATTCGTCCAGCACTACCCGCAGGCGGGCTGGGTCGAACATGACCCGATGGAAATCTTCGCCACCCAGAGCGCGGTAATGGTCGAGGCGCTGGCCCAGGCTGGCCTGCACCATGACCAGGTTGCCGCTATCGGTATCACCAACCAGCGTGAAACCACCGTGGTCTGGGACAAGGTCACCGGTCGCCCGATCTACAACGCCATCGTCTGGCAGTGCCGCCGCAGCACCGAAATCTGCCAGCAGCTCAAGCGTGACGGCCACGAGCAATACATCAGCGACACCACCGGCCTGGTCACCGACCCGTACTTTTCCGGCACCAAACTCAAGTGGATCCTCGACAATGTCGAAGGCAGCCGCGAACGTGCGCGCAACGGCGAACTGCTGTTCGGCACCGTCGACAGCTGGTTGATCTGGAAATTTACCGGCGGCAAGACCCACGTCACCGACTACACCAACGCCTCGCGCACCATGCTCTTCAACATCCACACCCTGGAGTGGGACGCGAAGATGCTGGAAATCCTTGATGTGCCGCGCGAGATGCTGCCGGAAGTCAAGTCGTCGTCGGAAATCTATGGTCGCACCAAGAGCGGCATTGCCATCGGCGGCATCGCCGGTGACCAGCAGGCCGCGCTGTTCGGCCAGATGTGCGTTGAACCGGGCCAGGCCAAGAACACCTACGGCACCGGCTGCTTCCTGCTGATGAATACCGGCGACAAGGCCGTGAAATCCAAGCACGGCATGCTCACCACCATCGCCTGCGGCCCGCGTGGCGAAGTGGCCTACGCCCTTGAAGGCGCGGTATTCAACGGTGGTTCCACCGTGCAGTGGCTGCGTGACGAGCTGAAAATCATCAACGACGCCCACGACACCGAATACTTCGCCGGCAAGGTCAAGGACAGCAATGGCGTCTACCTGGTACCCGCGTTTACCGGCCTGGGCGCCCCCTACTGGGACCCCTACGCCCGTGGCGCGTTGTTCGGCCTGACCCGTGGCGTACGCGTGGATCACATTATTCGTGCAGCCCTTGAGTCGATTGCCTACCAGACACGCGACGTACTGGACGCGATGCAGCAGGATTCCGGCGAACGCCTCAAATCCCTGCGGGTGGATGGCGGCGCAGTGGCCAACAACTTCCTGATGCAATTCCAAGCCGACATCCTCGGCACCCAGGTCGAGCGCCCGCAAATGCGCGAAACCACTGCACTGGGCGCGGCCTACCTGGCGGGCCTGGCTTGCGGGTTCTGGGGTAGCCTGGACGAACTGCGTGGCAAGGCGGTGATCGAGCGCGAATTCGAACCTCAGCTTGAAGAAGCCGCCAAAGAGAAACTCTACGCCGGCTGGCAAAAAGCAGTGAGCCGCACCCGCGATTGGGAACCCCACGAAGGCGCTGAATAAGCCAAGCGCAGGACCCATATAGGGTTGTAACTGGCAGGGAGCAGATTCCTGCGTCATCATGGGCCACTTTTGTATGGCAGCCCAAAGGACGCCCCATGAATCTGCCTCCCCGCCAGCAACAAATCCTCGAACTGGTCCGCGAACGCGGCTACGTCAGTATCGAGGAAATGGCGCAGCTATTCGTTGTCACCCCGCAAACCATCCGCCGCGATATCAACCAGCTGGCGGACGCCAATCTGCTGCGCCGCTACCACGGCGGCGCGGCCTATGACTCCAGTGTCGAAAACACCGCCTACGCCATGCGTGCCGACCAGATGCGCGACGAGAAACACCGCATCGGCGAAGCCATCGCCGCGCAAATCCCCGATCACGCGTCGCTGTTCATCAACATCGGCACCACCACCGAATCCATCGCACGTGCGCTGTTAAACCACAATCACCTGAAAATCATCACCAACAACCTCAACGTCGCCACCATGCTCAGTGCCAAGGACGACTTCGATGTGTTGCTGACCGGCGGTAATGTGCGCCGTGATGGCGGCGTGGTGGGCCAGGCCAGCGTGGACTTTATCAACCAGTTCAAAGTCGACTTCGCCCTGGTGGGTATCAGCGGCATTGACGAGGACGGTAGCCTGCTCGACTTCGATTACCAGGAAGTGCGGGTGTCACAGGCGATCATCGCCAATGCACGCCAGGTGATCCTGGCGGCGGACTCGAGCAAGTTCGGGCGCAATGCCATGATTCGCCTGGGGCCGATCAGCCTGGTGGACTGCCTGGTGACCGACCAGCAGCCCGTGCCGGCGCTGGTGCAGTTGTTGAACCAGCATAAGGTTCGCCTGGAAGTGGTCTAGCGCCTGCATTGACGCCATCGGGGGCGAGCTCCTCCCACCTTTGATGTGTGAACCCGCTCAAATGTGGGAGGGGCGGTGCGACGATTCGACTTGCCCCCGATGGCGATCTATCTGACAGGCCATTACCTAAGCCTGCCTCGGTTTCATGTTCACAAATTTTCTTTTCTCGCCCCTTCGATGAGTTTTTTCAATCGAAGTCGGGTGGCTGTGGGCGCGTTTATCAGCTACCATTTTCGCAAATGAACATTAATGTTCGAATTCCAATACGAAAAAGATCGCGAGGCCAGCCGATGAACCCTTCTACCTTGCCTGCTCCACCGCTTGCCGAAGTCTATGACGTTGCCGTTATCGGTGGCGGGATCAATGGCGTCGGCATTGCAGCAGACGCAGCCGGGCGCGGTCTGTCGGTGTTCCTTTGCGAAAAGGACGACCTGGCCAGCCACACCTCTTCCGCCAGCAGCAAGCTCATCCATGGCGGCCTGCGCTACCTCGAACATTACGAATTCCGCCTGGTGCGCGAAGCCCTGGCCGAACGTGAAGTGCTGCTGGGCAAGGCACCGCACATCGTCAAACAGATGCGCTTTGTGCTGCCACACCGCCCGCACCTGCGTCCGGCGTGGATGATCCGTGCCGGCCTGTTCCTGTATGACCACTTGGGCAAGCGGGAAAAGCTCGCCGGTTCGAAAAGCCTCAAGTTCGGCCCTGACAGCCCGCTGAAAAGCGAAATCACCAAAGGCTTCGAATACTCCGACTGCTGGGTCGATGACGCCCGCCTGGTCGTACTCAATGCCATGGCCGCCCGTGAAAAAGGCGCGCATATCCACACCCAGACCCGTTGCGTCAGCGCCCACCGCAGCAAGGGCCTGTGGGAAATGAACATGGAACGCGCCGATGGCAGCCTGTTCTCGATCCGCGCCAAGGCGCTGGTGAATGCAGCCGGCCCATGGGTCGCCAAGTTCATCAAGGAAGACCTGAAGCTCGATTCGCCCTACGGTATCCGCCTGATCCAGGGCAGCCACCTGATCGTGCCGAAACTGTATGAAGGCGCCCACGCGCACATCCTGCAGAACGAAGACCAGCGTATCGTCTTCACCATTCCCTACCTGAACCACCTGACCATCATCGGCACCACCGACCGCGAGTACACCGGCGACCCGGCAAAAGTGGCGATTACCGAAGGCGAAACCGACTACATGCTCAAAGTCGTCAACGCCCACTTCAAGAAACAGCTGAGCCGCGACGACATCGTCCACACCTATTCCGGGGTGCGTCCGCTGTGCAATGACGAGTCGGACAACCCCTCGGCCATCACCCGCGACTACACCCTGTCCCTCTCCGGCGGCACGGGCGAAGCACCGATCCTGTCGGTATTCGGCGGCAAGCTGACCACCTATCGCAAGCTCGCCGAATCGGCGATGGCGCAATTGGCACCGTACTTCACCCAGATGCGCCCAAGCTGGACTGCCACGGCCAGCCTGCCCGGTGGCGAGGACATGACCACGCCAGAAGCGCTGGCCGAGGCCATTCGCGCCAAATTCGACTGGGTACCCAGCGAGATCGCGCGCCGTTGGTCCACCACCTACGGCAGCCGTACCTGGCGCCTGCTGGAAGGCGTGCACATCCTGGCCGACCTGGGTGACCACCTGGGCGGCGGCCTGTACACCCGCGAAGTCGACTACCTGTGTGCCGAAGAGTGGGCGACCCAACCCCAGGACATCCTGTGGCGCCGCACCAAGCTCGGCCTGTTCACCACCCCGGAAGAACAGGACAACGTGCAACGTTACCTGTCCAAGGTTGAACAGAACCGTAGCCGCATCCAGGCAGCCTGACGGACCCGTCGTACAAAAGCCCCTGCGCCCTGTGGCCCAGGGGCTTTTTCATGCCGGCCTCCACATTCGGTTTTCCGAACGCAATCCATCATCCGATTCGGTTTACCGGATCGAACCGTTGCAAATTTGCCGTCACGCAAAGTTAATCTCGATATAAATCAACCGGTTAACCTTTTCCTCCCGGTCTGGCACGACTCATGCTCTACACTCTCTCACGATTGCCTTGGACGCCTCAGGAGCCGTCACGGGCATTCGCCGTACAAGAGAGCCGTCTAGCCGGCTTCATAAAAAAAACAAATGTCGAGGAAGTATTGATGCGCATCGTTCCCCATATTTTGGGCGCAGCTATCGCTGCTGCTCTGATCAGCACTCCAGTTTTCGCCGCCGAACTCACCGGCACACTGAAGAAAATCAACGACTCCGGCACCATCACCCTCGGGCACCGCGACAGCTCCATTCCGTTTTCCTACATTGCGGATGCTTCAGGCAAGCCAGTGGGCTACTCCCACGACATCCAGCTGGCCATCGTCGAAGCCCTGAAAAAAGACCTGAACAAACCCGACCTGCAGACCAAGTACAACCTGGTCACCTCGCAGACCCGTATCCCGCTGGTGCAGAACGGCACCGTGGACATCGAGTGCGGTTCCACCACCAACAACGCCGAACGCGCCCAGCAAGTCGCCTTCACCACCAACATCTTCGAAATCGGCACTCGCCTGCTGGTCAAGAAAGACAAGGAAGGCAAGCCTAGCTACGCCGACTTTGCCGACCTGAAAGGCAAGAACGTCGTGACCACCGCCGGCACCACGTCCGAGCGCATCATCAAGGCGATGAACGCCGACAAGCAGATGGGCATGAACGTCATCTCCGCCAAAGACCACGGCGAGTCCTTCCAGATGCTGGAAAGCGGCCGTGCCGTAGCGTTCATGATGGACGACGCCCTGCTGGCCGGTGAAGAGGCCAAGGCCAAGAAGCCGGATGACTGGGTCATTACCGGTACACCGCAGTCCTTTGAAGCCTATGCCTGCATGGTTCGCAAAGACGACCCAGCCTTCAAGAAAGCCGTGGATGACGCCATTGTCGGCCTGTACAAGTCCGGCGAAATCAACAAGATCTACGCCAAGTGGTTCGAAAGCCCGATCCCACCAAAAGGTCTGAACCTTAACTTCCCGATGAGCGAAAAGGTCAAGGAACTGATCAAGAACCCGACCGACAAGCCGGCGCCGGAAGTAAAGATCTAAATACTGACTAACCTTATCTCCTGAGGGAGCCAACGCTCCCTCAGGCGTCTGTTACTACCTGCTGGCTGTATTTTGGAACACTCGACCTGGCGGTTTTCGAGCCGATCGCGTGTGCCTGACGTTCGTCGTCAGGCGGGAAAGGATCTTCCCCAAGCGGGTGCTTGTACATCGATCGATCTCGAGGGGAGACCCTAATGAATTACAACTGGGACTGGGGCGTGTTCTTCAAGTCCACCGGCGTGGGCAGCGAGACTTATCTCGACTGGTACATCGCCGGCCTGGGCTGGACCATCGCCATCGCTGTCGTGGCATGGATTATCGCCTTGCTGCTGGGGTCCATTCTGGGCGTCATGCGCACCGTGCCAAACCGTCTCGTATCGGGCATCGCGACCTGCTACGTGGAACTGTTTCGTAACGTACCGCTGCTGGTGCAGCTGTTCATTTGGTACTTCCTGATACCCGACCTGCTGCCGCAGAACCTGCAGGACTGGTACAAGCAGGACCTCAACCCGACCACCTCGGCCTACCTGAGCGTTGTCGTGTGCCTGGGCCTGTTCACCGCCGCCCGTGTGTGTGAACAGGTGCGCACCGGCATCCAGGCGCTGCCACGTGGCCAAGAAGCGGCCGCACGCGCCATGGGCTTCAAGCTGCCGCAGATCTACTGGAACGTGCTGCTGCCCCAGGCCTACCGGATCATCATTCCGCCGCTTACCTCGGAATTCCTCAACGTGTTCAAGAACTCCTCCGTGGCGTCCTTGATCGGCCTGATGGAACTGCTGGCGCAAACCAAGCAGACCGCCGAGTTCTCGGCCAACCTGTTCGAGGCCTTCACCCTGGCCACGCTGATCTACTTCACCCTGAACATGAGCCTGATGCTGCTGATGCGCGTGGTCGAGAAGAAAGTCGCAGTGCCCGGCCTGATCTCCGTGGGGGGTAAATAATGGAATTCGATTTCAGCGGCATCATCCCCGCCATCCCGGGCCTGTGGAACGGCATGGTCATGACCTTGAAGCTGATGGTCATGGGCGTGGTCGGCGGCATCATCATCGGCACCGTCCT
The DNA here is from genome assembly GCF_042015035.1 of Pseudomonas gorinensis. Classification (NCBI taxonomy): domain Bacteria; kingdom Pseudomonadati; phylum Pseudomonadota; class Gammaproteobacteria; order Pseudomonadales; family Pseudomonadaceae; genus Pseudomonas; species Pseudomonas gorinensis. The sequence goes on along the minus strand of NZ_CP167125.1, from coordinate 1,664,697 downwards.
GGCCCTGATGCGCCTGTCGTCCAACAAGCTGTTGTCCCGCGTGGCCGGCGCCTATGTGAACTACTTCCGTTCGATCCCGCTGCTGCTGGTGATCACCTGGTTCTACCTGGCGGTACCGTTCGTACTGCGCTGGATCACCGGCCAGGACACGCCAATCGGGGCATTCACCTCCTGCGTCGTGGCGTTCATGATGTTCGAGGCGGCGTACTTCTGCGAGATCGTACGGGCCGGCGTGCAGTCGATCCCCAAGGGCCAGATGGCCGCCGCACAAGCGATGGGCATGACCTACGGCCAGACCATGCGCCTGATCATCCTGCCCCAGGCGTTCCGCAAGATGACCCCGTTGCTGCTGCAACAGAGCATCATCCTGTTCCAGGACACCTCGCTGGTCTACACCGTGGGCCTGGTGGACTTCCTCAACTCCGCCCGCTCCAACGGCGACATCATTGGCCGCTCCAATGAGTTCCTGATCTTCGCCGGTGTCGTCTACTTCATCATCAGCTTTTCCGCCTCGCTGCTGGTCAAGCGTCTGCAAAAAAGGTTTGCCGTATGATCTCTATCAAGAATGTCAACAAGTGGTATGGCGACTTCCAGGTGCTGACCGATTGCAGCACCGAGGTCAAGAAAGGCGAAGTGATCGTGGTGTGCGGGCCGTCCGGTTCGGGCAAATCCACCCTGATCAAATGCGTCAACGCGCTGGAACCGTTCCAGAAGGGCGATGTGATCGTCGACGGCACGTCCATCGCCGATCCGAAGACCGACCTGCCGAAGTTGCGTTCGCGCGTGGGCATGGTGTTCCAGCACTTCGAGCTGTTCCCGCACCTGACCATCACCGAAAACCTGACCATTGCGCAGATCAAGGTGCTCGGCCGCAGCAAGGAAGAAGCCACCAAGAAAGGCCTGCAACTGCTTGATCGTGTTGGCCTGTCGGCCCACGCCCACAAGCACCCTGGCCAGCTTTCCGGTGGCCAGCAGCAACGTGTGGCGATTGCCCGCGCCCTGGCCATGGACCCGATCGTCATGCTGTTCGACGAACCGACCTCCGCCCTCGACCCGGAAATGGTCAACGAAGTGCTGGACGTGATGGTGCAACTGGCCCAGGAAGGCATGACCATGATGTGTGTGACCCACGAAATGGGCTTCGCCCGCAAAGTGGCCGACCGCGTGATCTTCATGGACGCCGGCAAGATCATCGAAGACTGCCCGAAAGAAGAATTCTTCGGCGACATCAGCGCCCGCTCCGAGCGTGCGCAGCACTTCCTTGAGAAAATCCTGCAGCACTAAAAACAGCAGCGCTCCCTTCTGCGAGGGCGGGCGGTCTTGTGGTGGCGAGCGGGCTTGTTGTGGCGAGCGGGCTTGCCCCGCGTTGGGCCGCGGAGCGGCCCCAAACCAGCTACTGAGGATTGCCTGACACACCGCATTCCTCAGTACTGGGGCCGCTTCGCGGCCCAACGCGGGGCAAGCCCGCTCGCCACAATCAGTCCGCTCGCAGCAGGACAAACATCGTCACCATAACTGGTTGACCCAAGGCATCTGTGATGAAATGCGACCCCAACCTCTATCGCGCCGCGCCGCCATCACTTGCCGTGAAGCCCCGCCTGATTCGCCAACTGTTCCTGCCGCCGTTGATCATCGCCCTGATGGTCGGCCTGGGTTACATCGGCTTCTGGATCAGTGAGTACTACGGTATCCGCACCCTCAGCGATACCGGCGAGCGCCAACTGGAGTTGCACGCCCGCACGGTCGAAAGTGAACTGAGCAAATACACCTACCTGCCCAGCCTCCTGGAACTGGAATCCAGTGTCTCCAAGCTGCTGGCCGACCCAAACCAGGAAACCCGCAAAACCGTCAACGACTACCTCGAAGGCCTGAACCGACGCAGCCGCAGCCGGGCCATCTACGTGATGGACACCACCGGCAGGGTGCTGGCCACCAGCAACTGGCGCGACGCCGACAGCTACCAGGGTGAAGACCTGTCCTTCCGGGCCTATTTCCAGAACGCGGTACGCGGCCAGCCAGGGCGTTTCTACGGCATCGGCAGCACCAACGGCGAACCCGGCTACTACCTGGCCCACGGCCTGGAAGAGCACGGCAAGATCATCGGCGTCGCCGTGGTCAAGGTGCGCCTCGAAGCCTTGGAAGAACGCTGGCAGCGCGCACGCCTCGAAGCATTTGTCAGCGATGAGAACGGCATCATCATCCTCTCCAGCGACCCGGCCCGCCGCCTCAAGGCCGTGCGACCGCTGAGTGACGAGACCAAGGAACGCCTGGCCCACAGCCTGCAATATTACTGGGCCACGCTCAACGAACTGGAACCCCTGGCCCGCGAGCGCCTCAACGAAGGCACCGAAAAACTGACCTTCCCGGCCAACAGCGAAGTGGTGGCGGACGAGCGGGAGGTCAGCTACCTCGCCCAGACTCGACCGCTGAGCGACACACCCTGGAATTTCACCCTGCTCACCCCGCTCAACGACCTGCGCCGCGCCGCAATCAACCAGGGCATCCTGGTGGCCGTCGCCTTTGGCCTGGTGGCATTCCTGTTGATTGCCTGGAACGAGCGGCGCAAAGTCATCGCCACCCGCCTCGCCGCTCGGGAGGCATTGCAGGAAGCCAACAGCCAGCTGGAACGTCGGATTGCCGAACGTACCGCCGACCTGCGCGCCAGCAACGAACGGCTCAAGGGCCAGATTCGCGAACGGCGCCAGGCCGAAGAGACCCTGCGCCGCGCCCAGGATGAACTGGTGCAGGCCGGCAAGCTCGCCGCCATCGGCCAGATGTCCACCAGCATCGCCCACGAACTGAACCAACCCCTGGCCGCGCTGCGCACGTTGTCCGGCAACACGGTGCGCTTCCTCGAACGCGGGGCGCTGGATACCGCCAGCGCCAACCTCAAGACCATCAACGAACTGATCGACCGCATGGGCCGCATCACCGCCAGCCTGCGCTCCTTTGCCCGGCGGGGCGATGACCAGGGCGAAGCCAACCTGGGCAAGGCCGTGGACGCCGCGTTCCAGGTGCTCGGCGCACGCCTGGACAGCCTGCCGCTGACCCTGCACCGCGACTTCTCCCCTGCCCTTTTGCAGATCGACCAGACGCGCCTGGAACAGATCCTGGTCAACCTGATCGGCAATGCCCTCGATGCGATGCAGGCACAACCTGCCCCCGAACTGTGGCTCGAAGGCAGCAGCGCCGACGGTAAATATCGCCTGCTTGTGCGCGACAACGGCCACGGCATCGACCCCGAGGCACGCAAGCATCTGTTCGAACCGTTCTTCACCACCAAACCCGGCGAGCAAGGCCTCGGCCTGGGCCTGACCCTGTCCGCCAGCCTCGCGGCGGCCACGGGTGGCAACCTCGCCGTGGAACACCCAGCCAGTGGTGGTACGGCCTTTGTCCTCTGCCTGCCTTTGGCGGGCGCTCAAAAAACTGAGTCGACATGAACGTAGAAAAAAACACTGACCTGACCGTCCTGATCGTCGAAGACGACCCCCATGTGCTGCTCGGCTGCCAGCAAGCCTTCGCGCTGGAGGACATCCCCAGCGTCGGTGTGGCCAGTGCCGAAGAGGCGTTGAAGCACGTCGACGAAAACTTTGCCGGCATCGTCATCAGCGATATTCGCCTGCCGGGCATCGACGGCCTGGAACTGCTGACCCGCCTCAAGGCCCTGGATAAAAGCCTGCCGGTGGTGCTGATCACCGGGCATGGCGATATCTCCATGGCTGTCGGCGCCATGCGCAACGGCGCCTACGACTTCATGGAAAAGCCCTTCTCCCCCGAGCGCCTGGTCGATGTGGCCCGCCGCGCCCTGGAACAACGCGGGCTGGCGCGGGAAGTCTGGTCGCTGCGCCGCCAGTTGGCCGAGCGCGATTCCCTTGAAGGCCGCATCATCGGCCGTTCGCCGGCCATGCAGAACCTGCGCGAATTGATCGCCAACGTCGCCGACACCTCGGCCAACGTGCTGATCGAAGGCGAGACCGGCACCGGCAAGGAACTGGTCGCGCGCTGCCTGCATGATTTCAGCCGGCGCCACGATCACCCGTTCGTTGCGCTGAACTGTGGCGGCCTGCCGGAAAACCTGTTCGAAAGCGAAATCTTCGGCCACGAAGCCAACGCCTTTACCGGCGCCGGCAAACGTCGCATCGGCAAGATCGAACACGCCCACCAAGGCACGCTGTTTCTCGATGAAGTGGAAAGCATGCCGATCAACCTGCAGATCAAGTTGCTGCGCGTGTTGCAGGAGCGCACCCTGGAACGCCTGGGTTCGAACCAGAGCGTGGCCGTGGATTGCCGGGTGATCGCCGCCACCAAGTCCAACCTCGATGAACTGAGCCGCGCCAACCAGTTCCGCAGCGACCTGTACTACCGCCTCAACGTGGTCACCCTGGAACTGCCGCCCCTGCGCGAACGCCGCGAAGACATCCTGCAACTGTTCGAGCACTTCCTGCAGCAGTCATCACTGCGCTTTGACCGCAGCGTGCCGGACCTCGACAACCAGACCCTGTCCAGCCTGATGAGCCACGACTGGCCCGGTAACGTGCGCGAACTGCGCAACGTCGCCGAACGCTTCGCCCTGGGCCTGCCCGCCTTCAAGAAAAGCGGCGCCAGCAGCGGCGGCCAGGGCCTGGCCTTTACCGAGGCCGTGGAAGCCTTCGAGCGCAACCTGCTCAACGACGCCCTGCAACGCAGCGGCGGCAACCTGACCCAGGCCAGCCAGGAACTGGGGATGGCCAAGACCACGCTGTTCGACAAAGTCAAGAAATACGGGTTGAGCCACTGATGGATCTTGTATTGAAGGCCGCACTGGGCGCGGCAGTGGTGCTGATCCTGGCGGCGCTGGCCAAGACCAGAAACTACTACATCGCCGGGCTGGTGCCGCTGTTTCCGACCTTCGCGCTGATCGCCCATTACATCGTCGGCAAGGGCCGCTCGGTGGACGATTTGAAGACCACGATCCTGTTTGGGATGTGGTCGATCATTCCGTATTTTGTGTACCTGGCGACGTTGTACGTGATGGTGGATCGGATGCGGCTGGAGGCCTCTTTAGCCGTAGCAGCGGTAGCGTGGCTGATGGCCGCGACGGTGTTAGTCAGCGTGTGGGTACGCGTCCACGCCTGACACCACTCAATCCAACTGTGGGAGCAAGCCCCCTCCCACCGTTTTATCCCGGTTGTGTCAGCGGACTATCTTGTCGATCTGGATCCCGAGTTTCTTCAACCGATACCAGAAGCTGCGCTCGGAAATCCCGATCTTCGCCGCCGCCGCAGCCTGCACGCCATGGCACTCGTGCAACGCCGCAAGAATGTAGGCTTTCTCGACCTCGGCCAGCGCCGCATCCAGGTCCTGGGGAATGCCCGGCCCGTCGCTGAGGATCGCCGTCACACCGCCCTCGCTTGGCTTGGACGCAAACAGGTAACCCGGCAGGTCGATATCCTCGATCACCGGCTTTGCGGCCACGATAGTCGCCCGCTCAACGCAGTTCTGCAGCTCACGGATATTGCCCGGCCAGTGATACGCCGCCATGGCCTGCAACGCTTCGGCGCTGAAGCCGGTGATGCGTTTGCCGGCGGTGGCGCTGAGGGTCTGGGCGAAATGCCGGGCCAGGGGTGCGATATCTTCCACACGTTCACGCAGGGCCGGCAGCGGGATCGGAAACACATTGAGACGGTAGTACAGGTCTTCGCGAAACTCTTTGTTGGCCACCGCCTCCAGCAGGTTCTTATTGGTGGCCGCGATCACACGCACGTCCACCTTGCGCTCGCGGGGGTCACCCACGGGTTCGATCACCCGCTCCTGCAAGGCACGCAGGATCTTGGCTTGCAACGCCAGGGGCATATCGCCCACTTCGTCGAGAAACAGCGTGCCCTTGTCGGCCTGCATAAAGCGCCCTACCCGATCAGACACGGCGCCGGTAAACGCGCCCTTGCGATGACCGAACATTTCGCTTTCCAGCAGCCCTTCGGGGATCGCCGCGCAATTGACCGCCACGAAAGGCTTGTCGGCACGGCTGCCGTGCTTGTGGATGGCGCGGGCGACCATCTCCTTGCCGGTGCCGCTTTCGCCGGTCAGCAGGATGGTTGCGGTACTGTCACGCACCGAATCCACGGCGTGCAGTACCTTGCGAAACGCCGGGCTATCGCCCACCAGGCTGTCAAACTGCGCGTGTTCATCCAGCTCGGCACGCATGCGCGCGTTGTCGCGCATGATGTCGCGAAATTGCAGGGCCTTGGCCACGGTGATGTCCAGCTCGTCGATATCGAACGGCTTGGCGATGTAGTCGTAGGCGCCGTTGCGCATCGACTGCACGGCATTTTTTACCGTGCTGTAGGCGGTCATCACGATCACCGGTACCTGGGGAAATCGCACCTTGATTTCGGCCAGCAGCGCCGGCCCGTCCATGCCCGGCATGCGCCAGTCACTGATCACCAGGTCGATGTCTTCCTGCTCCAGCACTTTGAGCGCATGCAGGCCGTTGCCCGCGGTGAACACCTGGATGCCGTTCTGGCCCAGGGCGGAGGACAGCAAGTCACAGAGCTTGGGCTCGTCGTCGACCACCAATACGTTATGCGTCATGACTTTCCTCATCATCAGCGTCGTCTTCACCATGAGCCGGAATGTACAGGCTGAAGGTGGCGCCCGCATCGTTCTCACTGACACATTCGATGCTGCCGTCATGACTTTCCATGATCGAATAGACTTTAGCCAGGCCCAGGCCGGTGCCGGATGCCTTGGTGGTGACGAATGGCGTGAAGATGCGCTCGATCATATCCGCCGCAATGCCCTGCCCGGTGTCGGCGATGCTGATGACGGTGTTGTCGTTGACCGTGCGAATGCCCAGGGTCAGGCGCCCGCCTTCGGGCATTGCATCGATGGCGTTGAGGATCAGGTTCAGGCACGCCTGCTTGAGCTGCTTGGCGTCGGCATAGATCGTCGCGCCGGGGGCCTGGTCGTCGATCTGCGCCTGGATGTTGTGGGTCGCCAGCTCCGGGCCGCAGAAGCCGAGGATTTCTTCGACCAATGGGCGCGCCGCCTGCAACACGCGCAAGGGCGGATTGGGTTTGGCGAAGTCGAGGAATTCGGTGATCAGGTCGTTGATCCGGCTGACCTCGCTGATCACGTATTCCAAATGGCGCCTGTCGCTTTCCGGCAGGTCGGAGCGACGATGCAGCAACTGGGTGGCGGTCTTGATGATGCCCAGCGGGTTGCGGATTTCATGGGCCAGGCCCATGGCGACCTCGCCCAGGGCATGCAGGCGGTCACGCCGACGCAGCTGGGCCTCGAGGTGATGCAGCTCGCCCAGGCGCTCGGTCATATGGTTGAAGGTGCTGCTCAATTGCGCCAGCTCATCGCCACCGCTGACCACCACCCGGTGTGTGTAGTTGCCCGAAATCACTGCGCTTACGCCCTGGGACAGGTCACGCAACGGCTGGGTCAGGCGCCGCGACACCAGCACCCCCGCCGCCAGGGACAACGCCGAACTGAGCAGGAAAATCAGCACAAACAGATTGCTCTGGTTCACCAGCCCCACCAGGCTGGTATGCCGCAGCAGGCCACTGAAGATCACCCCTTGCAGCTCGCCATTGTCATTGAATATCGGCCAGTACAACCCGCTGTAGTTATTGGTGAACTGCTCGCTGGGCTGGCGGGTGCTGCGCAATGCGGCCTCGACACTCTTCGGAATGCGCGAGGGGTGATCCTGAAAGCGCTGGGTCGAGAAGATTTCCGTAAAGCCGCCCGGATTAGCCAGGTACAAACGCAGGTCGAGGGAATGCACGTCGGCCACGCTGGTCAGGAAGCTGCTGTCCAGGTAGGTCGCCACCAGCAACACATAGTCGACATCGTCGCGGGTGGTCTCGAAGGTCGAGACCACGATACCGGTACTCACCCCCGCCACTTGCACGGTCTGCAACACCGCGTTGCTGGTCAGGCTGATCTGCTTGACGATGTCGTCGGCGGCGGTGCTGAACACCAGCTTGTGGTCGCTGGTGCGAATCAGCGCCACCACGTCGATATCCGTCGCCTGGGCGATATCGGCGGTCAGCCGGTCGTGCTTGGCTGCCTGCCGGCTGGAGGGCGGGCTGGTGTAGCGCAGGAACAATTTAGCCATGCGCGCGTTGTCATGCAGGATGTCACCGATCTCGTCCTTGACGATCTTGGTCGACTCCTGCAGCCAGATGCGCACGTTGCTGTCGAAAATCTGCGACAACGTGGTGGCGGCCAGCTCAGCCGCGATCATGGTCGGGATGACGCTGACCAACCAGAACGCCAGCACCAGCTTGCGCTGGACACTCCAGCGCGAAATGGCAAAGGGACGGGCTTTCTGGCGGGTCTTGGTGATCATCAGGTTTCGCTTATCGCAGCAGCCATGGCAGGGTCGGAACGATCCGGTCGGATAAAAATCTTCACTACTTTGAGCAGGGTGTTCACCAGCCGATTGCGGTGGCGGAAGAACAGGCTGTTGCCTTCGAACTCGCACCCCAGGCGCAGCTTACTGGCATACCCGGCCTGGCCGCACTCATACACTGCAATATTGTGCTGGATACAGTAATCGACATTGGTCAGCCAACTGCGGAAGTACAGGTTGTAGTCACGGGTGTACTCGACGTCGTGCCCGAAGAACTTATCGACCAACCGATGCTGGTCTACCAGGATCAGGTTGAACGCCACCAACTGCGCGTCCACCCAGTAAAGTACACAGACCGCACGCTCTCCAAGGCGTTCGAGCACGCCGGTGAAGTAGCCGGCGGGCAGGCGCTCGAACTGCAGGTCGGCGCGGGTGAGCGTGGCCTCGTACAGGCGCATGACCTCGGGCAGCACGTCGTCGATATTGCGTCGCCACTCGACACGTGGGCCCGGTGCGCGCAGTTTGCGGCGCAGATCCTTGCGCGTGGACTTGCCCAGCGACCCCAGGTAGGCGTCCACCGAGCCATAGGGCAGCGGCAATACCCCGGTGGGCAGGCTCGGCATGCTCTGGAAACCAGCCGCCCGGCAGCTGTCGGCCCAGTGCGGATCATTGGCCGGCGCATCCTTGACCGCCACCAGGCCGATACCGAACGCATCGGCATCCTGGCGGGCGGCCTGGAGCAAATGCTGGAGCAACAGCGGGCGTCGCCCCTGCGGCACGTCACTGGCAAACCCGGCGTCGCAACGCTCGGCCACCGGCGAGCCAATGGCATACAGGCCCAATTGCAAAACACCCGGCCACAGTCGCTCCAGACGCTCGGTCAAGCGCTTGCCGGCGCCCGACACCGTGGTGTCGAGCCGATAATGGGTGATGAACGCGGCGGCCACAGCCACCAGCGTGCCGTTTTCAAAAACCGCCAGGTAACGCCATTGAAAATCGGCGATGGCCGCGTGTTCCACCGCGACGTAATAGTCCCAGTCCTCCAGCGCACCGGGAAAGCAGTCGTTCCAGGCACTGCGCGGGATGGCCCGGACGGTCGGGAAAGCTTGGGTGGTGATCACATCATTTCCCTTGTTATGGCCTGTGCCAAGCGGACGCGTTGTGGCTATGGTGATCAGGCTTGTTGTGGCGAGCGGGCTTGCCCTAATGCCGTTCAGTTAAGGTTTTTTGTAGGAGCGAGCTTGCTCGCGAAGAACTCACAGACGCCGCGTTCATTCAGGAAACACGCGTTATCGTTGACGTTTTTCGCGAGCAAGAACTAGGCGTCCCCCTCGCTCCTACAGAAGGCGATGTCCGCTTAACTGAACGGCATGAGGGCAAACAACCCCGTTAGCCACAAGCAGCCAGCTCACCACAACCCGCCAGCTCGCTGGAGAGTGCGGAGTGTCGCTCGACAAACTCCGTACTCAACTCGATCACGCGGCGGTATTGCAGGTCGACGGTGATCATGTGGTAGCAGTTGTCCAGCAGGATCTTGGTCACCGGCCCGCCGAGGTGGCGTTCCACGTAGTCAGCGTTCCAACGGCTGGTGATGTCGTCCTCGATGGAATGCAACACCAGCGCCGGCACCTTGACCTCGGGCATGCGCTTCTTGACCACGGCGTTCATACGGTGCAACTCGCGCACCGTGATGCCTTCCATGGTCAACAAACCGGCTTCGCTGCTCTCCCCTTCCTTCATCTGCCGCTCGACAATCGCCCGCAGGCGCTCGTTCTTGATGCCATACGGCGGCTTCTCTTCGAAGCGGCAGATATGCACGCCGAACGGAATCTTCATCAGCAACGGCGTGAGGAACGCCAGCTTGTTGATGCTCCAGCCGTCGTACTTCAACGTCGTGGAATACATCAGCAGCCCGGCGACTTGCCCAGGGTGTTCGGCGGCGACGTACATCGACATCACCGCCCCCATGGACAAGCCACCGACAAACACCTGTGCATGGCGCTGCTTGACCTGGGCGAAGGTCTTGCGCACACCTTCGTACCAGTCCAGCCAGCCGGTAGCCTGCAGGTCGCTGTTGTCACCGCAGTGCCCGGCCAGGGTGGGCACGTACACCGTGCAATTGCCCACCTTGGCCAGGCCCTTGGCGACCTGGCGCAGTTCCGTCGGAGTGCCGGTCAGGCCGTGGATCAACAGGATCCCGACCGGACCTTCACCGAGAACGAAGCCGGCATCACCTTCACCGAGGTCGATCTCTGCCGGTTTCACCGTTTGGTCGCCCGCACCAGCAATTGCTCGAGCAGCTTCAGGCCCAGCTCGATTTCCGGGTAGCTGATTTCCAGGGACGGTGCCAGGGTGATCACGTTCTTGTAGTAGCCGCCCACATCGAGGATCAGGCCCAGCTTGCGGCCGTCTACCACCATGTCGCCTTTCATGCCTTCCTCGACCATGTAGTCCAGGGTCGCCTTGTCTGGCGTGAAGCCATCCGGGCCGCAGATTTCGCAGCGCAGGGCCAGGCCCAGGCCGTCGACGTCGCCGATGATAGGGAAACGTTTCTGCAAGTCCTGCAGGCCTTCCAGGAAGTATTTGCCCTTGGCCATGACCATCGCGCCGTAGTCGACTTCGTTGGTCATCTTGAACATTTCCAGGCCCACCGCCGTGCCCAATGGGTTGGAGGCGAAGGTGGAGTGGGTCGAACCTGGCGGGAAGACCTTCGGGTTGATCAACTCTTCACGGGCCCAGATACCGCCCAGCGGGTTGAGGCCGTTGGTCAGCGCCTTGCCGAACACGATGATGTCTGGCTTGACGTCGAAGTGCTCGATCGACCACAGCTTGCCGGTGCGATAGAAGCCCATCTGGATTTCATCGGACACCATCAGGATGCCGTGCTGGTCGAGAACCTTCTTCAGCTCGCTGTAGAAGTTCATCGGCGGGATCACATAACCGCCGGTGCCCTGGATCGGCTCGACGTAGAACGCGGCGTATTCACTCTGGCCGACTTTCGGGTCCCACACGCCGTTGTATTCGGTCTCAAACAGGCGGGCGAATTGCTGCACGCAGTGGCTGCCGTATTCTTCCTTGGTCATGCCTTTAGGGCCGCGGAAGTGGTACGGGAACGGGATGAACTGCGCACGCTCGCCGAAGTGGCCGTAGCGACGACGGTAGCGGTAGCTGGAAGTGATCGACGAAGCGCCGAGGGTGCGCCCGTGGTAGCCGCCTTCGAAGGCGAACATCAGGCTCTTGCCGTTGGTGGCGTTACGTACGACCTTCAGGGAGTCTTCGATCGACTGCGAACCGCCGACGTTGAAGTGGACGCGACCGTCGAGGCCGAATTTCTTCTTGGCATCGACCGCGATCATTTCCGACAGCTCGATCTTGCCTTTGTGCAGGTACTGGCTGGCGATTTGCGGCAGTGTGTCGATCTGCTGTTTCAGCGCATTGTTCAGACGCGGGTTGGCATAGCCGAAGTTGACGGCCGAGTACCACATTTGCAGGTCGAGGTAGGCCTGGTCTTCGGTGTCCCACACGTAGGAGCCTTCGCAGCGGCTGAAAATGCGCGGCGGCTCGATGTAGTGGACAGTGTCGCCGTACGAGCAGTACTTGGCTTCTTTATCCAGAAGCACCTGGTCTTCGGCGGTAGCGATACGGATATCAGACATGGTGGAAGAGTTCCTGATTTTCAATAGAGAGGTCAGTCGCAGCAAAGGTGGTGGCGTTGGCGGCAATGCCCTGGGGCAGCCTGGCCAGCAATGCGGTCACTTCGGCGAAGGTGTCGAAGCGCGCGTGGGGAATGTTGTTGGCTTCGCAGTACTGGGCGAGGCTGCCTTTGGCGAAGACGAAATCGGCGGTGGACGCGACGCACATGTCGGACTTGCCATCGCCGATCACCAGCACGCGCTTGTTGCGCGGCGTGGACTTGCACTTGCAGTTGCCCGACGCGGCGCGGCACGCATCGCTGGAATACGGGAAGTCTATGCGCCAGCTGTCCTGGTCGACCTGGCGCAGGCGGTTGGCGAGGATCGGCAGCAGGGTCACGTAGTTGCGCGACAGAATCCGCGCGATACCCTGCTCGATGCCGTCGCTGACCACTTCGACGGAGGCCCCGAGGCCGATGACGTGATCAACGAAATCCGGGAAGTCCGGGTCGATCTCGACGCTGTCGAAATACGCCAGCAGTTCGCTGGGGGTGGCCTTGATCAGCGCCAGTTGGCGGCTCAGGCATTCGCGTGAACCGATATGCCCATCCAACCATTCCTGCTCGATGGTTTCCCATTCGGGACCCGCGAAGCGTTGGAGGACGTTGTCGATGACATCGGTGGGGGTAATGGTCCCGTCGAAGTCACACACGATATGCCAGTGGATCATCTGCCTGTCCTTGAGTTGGAGGGCTTGAAGAAGAGCGCGCTGTGTGCGCTTGCAGAAGGGGTAGAGCAGGGACTGTGCCAACTGGCCTGGGCCCAGCAGGGCTGGGGGTTTGGCGGGTAATTCGGGCGATATGTGTCGCAGGAGCTACAATTTTTGTAGCTTGCTACAAACAAGATGAGTGCTTGCGCCAGGGCCCCCCTTCGCGCGTTCATGCGCGCATGGCCAGATAAGGAAACGCTCCATGTTCAAGGTTACTTCTGCTGTATTCGCCGGTTTATTGGGACTCTGGGGCTTTTCCAGCGCAGCCCTGGCAGAAGGCATCACTGGCGAAGTCGGCGCAGGTATCGCTTATCAACCCCATGACCCGACCGGCAGTCGCTACGAAACGCGGCCAATCCCCTACGTGGACCTCGACTGGGGCAGCGTCAGCCTGGGCACCGATGACGGCCTGACCTGGAGCGCCCTCAATACCAACGGTTTTACCGCCGGCCCCTATATCAATTACCTGCAGGGGCGTACGGCCAACGGCTCACTGCGCGGCCTGCGCAATGTCTCGGACATGGCCGAAATCGGTGGCTTTGTTCAATACGCCCCGGTCGATTTCTGGCGTGTGTATGCCCAGGTGGGCCAGGCCGTTGGCGGCGGGCATGATCAAAGTGGCGTACTGGGTAAGCTCGGCGGTGAGTTGGGTTACCCACTGGGCAGCGGGATTATTGGCAGCACCGGCCTGATGGCGCACTTTGCCGACGCCCGCCAGACCCAGACCTATTTCGGCGTGGACGCCAACGAATCCGCGGCCTCCGGCATTCGCGCCTACAACGCCAGCGCGGGCTTCCAGAACATGACGCTGACCCAGAGTTTTGAATTCCCCCTGGCGTCCCACTGGTCGCTGCTGACCAGCGCCAGTTGGGTGCACCTGGTGGGCTCGGCGGCCAATAGCACTATCGTCAAGGCGACCGGGGACGTGAACCAGGGCCAGGTACAGACAGCCATCAGCTACAAGTTCGACTAATAAGCACACACCTTCTTACAAACTGGTCTGAGCCTTGCAATGACGCCCCGGAATTCATTTCTTCAGGACGCTATTCATGGCTCGCCCCGCTTACCGCCTGCTGCACCACTCGCTCTGGGACCTGGTCCCCATCACGATGGGCCTGGCCCATTTCGTTTTTGTCATCTGGCTGGTGACCGCCTTTCATAGCCTGAGCGGGTGGGCCCTGTTGCCCCTGGCGCTGCTCTACGCGGTGAGCCTGTCGTGGAGCATCAACAGCATCTCGCACAACCAGATCCACAACGCCTACTTCAGCCATCGCGCGATGAACCGCGCCTTCGACCTGTTGCTGTCGGTGACCATCGGCTTTTCCCAGACGCTCTACCGCGATATCCACAACCGCCATCATCGCGGTAACGCCGATCTGCCGGGGCCGGATGGGCACACCATCGACCCCCTGTCGATCTACCAGCGCGGCAAGGATGGGCAGCCGGAGAATCCCTGGGCCTATACCTTCCTCAGTTTCTTCCGTGACGACCCCAAGCCGTTCTACGACGAAATGAAGCGCAAGCGCCCGGCGGATGCGCGTTGGGTCAAGGTCGAGATCGGCGTGACGGTGGCGTTCTACATCGCCCTGGCGTTCTACAACTGGCAGGCGGTGTTGTGGTTATTGCCGTTCTGGTACCTGGGCCAGTGCCTGTCATCGCTCAATGGCTACTATGAGCACTTCGGCGGCAACCCGGACCTGCCGATCGCTTGGGGCGTGAGTTCCTATAGCCGGTTGTACAACCTGATCTGGATGAACAACGGCTACCACGCCGAACACCACTACCGGCCCAAGATGCACTGGACCAAGATGAAGGCGTTTCATCGGGAGATTGCCGAGCAACAACGTGCGGCGGGGGTCAAGTCGATTCCAGTGTCACACGGCCTGGGCTTTTTGGTTGCACACCGCAAACCCTGACCTCCCTCCCGTAGCAGCTGTGTGACCCAGCTGCTACGGGAAGGGCGATTTCAGTTTTCTTCGCCCTCGGCCAGCAGGGCGATCCCGCCGATAATCACCGCAACCCCCACCCAATGCAGCAGGCTGATGTGTTCCCCCAGCCCCAGCCACGAACCGAGCAGCACCACCACAAACACCAACGAACTCAGGGGGAACGCCAGGGACAGGCTGCTGCGCCGCAGAATCAGCATCCACACGAAAAACGCCCCGATGTAACTGGCGATCGCTGCCAGAATCCCTGGGTTGCGCGCCACCTCGGACAACCACTGCCAGTTGAAATCCATCTGGCCCAGTTGGTTGCCAGCCACCTTGGTAAACAACTGCCCGGCGCTTTCGGTACAAATCAGCAAGGCCCACAGCACCACGGTGCCGAGGCGCCCGTGCAACCAGCCACTTGGGCGCACTACCACAACATCCTGCGTATTCATGCCTGACTCCCAATCGCCACCAACATCACCCCCAGGGTAATCACCAGGGTTCCCAGCCAACGGCGCCGGCTGACGGTTTCCTTGAGCACCAGCTTGCCTGCCAGCACCACCCCGCAATAAGCCAGCGCCGCCGCCGGGAACAACAGGCTCAACGGCGCACGGGACAAGGCTTCCAGCCAGACGAAGAACTCGATGGCATAGGCGCCGATCCCGGCCCACAGCAACGGCGCATTGAACACCTGGCCCCAGAAGGCATTCAGGCGAAACTCACCCTCCAGCGCTGGCAGGCGGTCCAGGCCGATCTTGAAACACAGTTGGCCGATCACATCGAGCACGATGGAAAAGGCCACCAGCAACACCACGGTCAGGGTCACGGGAACAGCTCCTCAAACAGGTTGATCAGGGCTTCATTGGTGGCGGCGTTGCGCTGCAAATCCTCCGTGCTCCAACGCTCCGGCGGCGGCTGGTCGGACTTGGCCTCCCAACGCTTGAACGCGTTACTGAACACCGGCGTGGCGAACTCGCCGCACACGTCGATGCCGATGATCCGCTTGCGCGCCGCCAGGGCCCGCAGCGCCTGGAGCAGGTGGGTCAGGCGCATGCCGCCCTGGTCCCAATTGGTGGCTGCGTCTTCACTGGCCAGCACATCTTTGTCGATGGTGATCCAGATCGCCTCGGTGGGCAGACTGGTGATCATCTGGTCCAGAAAGGCCGCCCAGTCGAGCTCCGCCAGGTTGCGCCAGTGCAGGTAGTTTTCCTGCTGCTGGTGGCCAGCACCATCGCCCACCCGGCCCCAGACCTTCGATGGCGGGTGCTGCCACGGAAACAGCTGCAATTTCCCGCGCTTGAGGGCGCCAAGGTTGCCACCGCGCAGTTGCGGGTTATGCAGGTCGTCGCTGCACGGGCCGAGGGTCACGATACGTTGGATCGCCGGCATTTTCAGCGCACGGTTGACCCACGAACCACAGTGCCGCTTGGGGGCCAGGCGCACCCAGTCGGGGTGGTTGTCGAAGTGGATCAGGCTGACAGGTTCTTTCAAATCCGCGAGGAATGCCGGCGTGAGGTGGTGATAATCGCCGGAGCCGACAAATAGAATTTCCGGCCGCGCATTGGTGGGCCGCGGCCGGTGGGCCAGGCGTTCGGCGAAGCGCTTCCAGGTTTTTTCGGTGGACCACAGGCGTAATTTAGGGCCCAGGTCCAGCAAGTCGATACGGTTGGCGCGGCCACTGGCCAAACGTTGGGCAATCGGCGCCTGACCGGTGAGGCTGTGGTCGAGGTCAAGAATATTCAAGGTAGTGTTTCACCCCTAATGGCAGCGCCCAACCGGATACCGGCTGGGCTTTAGGGGGTCAATGCAAGGGGCGGGCCAGCGGGTGAACGAGCGAAGGCTTGAAGCCTGCGCAGAACTGATGTGGGAGGGGGCTTGCCCCGATGGCGGCCTCATCGGGGCATAAGTATCTACACAACTTTTTTCAGCGGTCTGTGGCGAGGGAGCTTGGTCCCGTGGCGGCCTTCGGGCCGACCATGTGGTTGGATTTGACCGAGTACATATCCGTTGCTGCGGTAACGGCGGCTGGCGGTTCCGCTCTTACAGCGGGTCACTTTTGGAAGAGCGCCAAAAGTAACCAAAAACGCTTCGCCCCAACACTCGGCACCTCGCTTAGGCTCGGTGTGCCCGAACGCAGGCTCTGGAGCGTGGGCCGCCGCGATGGGCCATCCCTGGCCCAGCGCGGCTAACCCGGCGTCCTGCCGGGTTACCCACGCTCCAAAGCCTGCGTTCGGCCAGCGTGTTTGACGGGGCGCCGAAGATCAAAAGCCAAAGCGCGGCGGCCTTAGAGCCGACCGGATTTGTAGCTGGTGTACTCGGTAAAAATGTGGGAGGGGCTTGCCCCCGATGAGGGAGTGTCAGCCACTTATTTGTTAACTGACCCGGCGCTATCGGGGCAAGCCCCCTCCCACATTTGGGTCTCCACAGGTCAGATATCTCCATAAGTCAGGTAGACCTCATTCTGCTTTTGCTCTGCTTTTGCTCTGGCTTTTGATCTTAGGCGCCCCGTTAAACCACGCTGGCCGAACGCAGGCTTGAATCCGTGGGTAACCCGGCAGGACGCCGGGTTAGCCGTCCTGGGCCAGGGATGGCCCATGACGGCGGCCCACGGATTCAAGCCGGAGTAAGGGCACACCGAGCCTAGGCGAGGTGCCGAGTGGTGGGCAAGAGCCCTTTGGTTACTTTGGGGCTCTTTTCCAAAGTGACCCGCCGTAAGGGCGGAACCGCCAGCCGCCGTTACCGCAGCAACGGATATGTACTCGCTAAAACTCCAAAAAAGCGGTCGGCCCGAAGGCCGCCACGGGACCAAGCTCCCTCGCCACAGACCACTGGAAATTGTGTAGATACCCATGCCCCGATAGCAGTGGCACATTCAACATCTTTGTCGGCTGACACTAAGCCATCGGGGGCAAGCCCCCTCCCACATTTGGATCAGGGTTCGACTTCAGTTTTTGGCTTCGTTGATGATCTGGCGAATCGCCCCCACAAAGGCTTCGGCCGGCTGGCCACCGCTGACAGCGTATTGATCGTTGAACACGATGGTCGGCACCGACGTCACGCCACGGGAGATCCACAACTGCTCCTGCTCGCGGACTTCTGCGGCGTATTCGTCGCTGGCGAGAATCTCGGCCGCGCGCTTGAGGTCCAGGCCGACGCTCTCGGCGATGATCGCCAGGGTGGCGTGGTCGGACGGGTCTTGGCCATCGGTGAAATAGGCCTTGAACAACGCTTCCTTGAGGTTGTACTGCAAGCCTTCCAACCCGGCCCAATGCAGCAGGCGATGGGCGTCGAAGGTGTTGTAGATACGGCTCTGGCCGTCGGTACGAAAGGCAAAGCCCAGCGCGGCCCCCATGTCACGGATGCGCTCACGATTGGCCTGGGACTGTTCGGCGGTGGAACCGTATTTCTCGGTGATGTGCTCGACGATGTTCTGCCCCTCGGCGGGCATGTTCGGGTTCAGTTCGAACGGCTGGAAATGGATCTCGGCCTGCACCTCGCTGCCCAGTTGGTCGAGGGCTTCGGTCAGGCCACGCAGGCCGATGATGCACCAGGGGCAGGACACGTCGCTGACGAAATCGATTTTCAGGGGAGTACTCATGGTAGGCAACCTCGCTGGCATTCATGTGCCACAAAAGTTGCACGATACACCAATGTCACAACACCTTCGAAGGCTCGCCCAGGTCAATCTGCGCCCAATGTGCAGCATCTTCGCGATGGGCTTGCAGGTACGGTAGAACCGCCGTCAGCAGCGGCGCCTTGAACGCTTCCTGGAAACGGTGGGCCATGCCGGGAATCAACTTCAATTGGCTGCCCTGGATATGCGCCGCCAGGTGCACGCCGTGCATCACCGGCAGCAACGGGTCGGCGGTGCCGTGGACCACCAGGGTCGGCACGCGTAATTGGTTGAGCAGCGGCACGCGGCTCGGTTCGGCGAGGATCGCCATGATCTGGCGCTTCACGCCTTCCGGGTTGAAGGCGCGGTCGTAGGACAGCGCCGCCTGGTGCAACAACGCCTGGCGATCATCCTTCACGTTCGGGCTGCCCAACGCCGCGAGCAAATCCGCCTGCTGCTCCAGCGCCACTTCACGATTCGGCGCGCTGCGTCGCGACAACAACTGCACCAGCGCTGCATTCGGGGCCGGCAAGCCTTCAGCGCCAGAGCTGGTCATGATCAGCGTCAGGCTTTCCACGCGCTGCGGCGCCATGGCGGCCAGGTGCTGGGCGATCATGCCGCCCATGCTCGCGCCCAGCACATGGAATTGGCGGATCTGCAACGCGTCCATCAAGCCCAGGGCATCGTCGGCCATGTCGGTCAGGGTGTAGGGCGCGGCCACCGGCAGGCCGAGCTTGTAGCGCAGCACTTCGAAGGTCAGGTTGGCGCTGGCCGGTGCCTGGCGCCAGGTGGACAGGCCAACGTCACGGTTGTCGTAGCGAATCACCCGGAAACCTTGCTGGCACAGGGCGACGACCACTTCATCCGGCCAGTGGATCAACTGCCCGCCCAGGCCCATCACCAGCAGCAATGCAGGATCGGACGCACGGCCGATGCTCTGGTAAGCGATGCTCACCTGAGCCAGGTCGACCGTTTGGGTCGGGACATTGACATCACATCGAGAAGCCGCAAAAGACGGCAGGCCGAATAGTAGAGCGGCCAGTAAAAACAACACGCGCATGAAAAACACCGAAACGCAGAACCCCAGTAGAGCGCGAGTCTGATGAAGTTTGTTCAAGCGCGCTGCCACACTTCCATGACAGTTTGATGAAGAGTGCCCGGTGGTCGTGGTCGACAGGCCCGCGAACATGAGACAAACTCACGCTATCGCAACTTGTCACAAACTATCCTCATGGAGAGCCCGTGCTCGAGATCCGTCACCTCAAGACCCTGCACGCCCTGCGCGAAGCCGACAGCCTGGTGGAAGCCGCCGAGCGCCTGCACCTGACGCAATCGGCGCTGTCCCACCAGTTCAAGGAGCTGGAAGAGCGCCTGGGCATGCCGTTGTTCGTGCGCAAGACCAAACCCGTGCGTTTCACCAGCGCCGGCCTGCGTCTGCTGCAACTGGCCGATGCCACCCTGCCCTTGCTGCGGGGTGCCGAGCGCGATATCGCGCGGTTGGTCGGCGGCACCGCCGGGCGCCTGCACATGGCGATCGAGTGCCACAGCTGCTTCCAATGGTTGATGCCGACCATCGACCAGTTCCGTGACGCCTGGCCCGAAGTCGAACTGGACCTGGCCTCGGGGTTTGCCTTCGCCCCCCTGCCGGCCCTGGCTCGCGGCGACCTGGACCTGGTGGTGACCTCTGACCCACTGGAACTGCCGGGCATTACCTATGTGCCGCTGTTCACTTACGAAGCGATGCTCGCCGTGGCCAACCAGCATGCGCTGGCGAACAAAGCCTACATCGTGCCGCAAGACCTGCTCACTGAAACCCTGATCACCTACCCGGTGGAACGTGACCGCCTGGACATCTTCACCCGCTTCCTGGAGCCGGCCGACGTGGAACCGGCCCAGGTGCGGACCTCGGAACTGACGGTGATGATGATGCAACTGGTGGCCAGCGGTCGTGGCGTGTGCGGCATGCCCCATTGGGCGCTGCATGAATACAGCTCGCGCGGTTACGTGAAGGCCAAGCGCCTGGGCGAGAAAGGGCTGTTTGCCACGTTGTATGCGGGGATTCGTGCGGACATGCTGGATGCGCCGTACATGCGCGACTTCCTGCTGACGGCCAAGGACACTTCGTTTTCCACGCTGGACGGGGTCAGCGCGGTGCGCTGAACCCCTCTCCCCTTCAGACAGTGCTGGCCAGGGATTCGCGATAAAACGGCAGGATCAGGTCACGGGTCAACGGCGCCAGCGCCAGGCCGCCATCACCGGCCGGGTCAATCCAGCGCACCTCTTCGATTTCAGCGGCGGGGCTCACCGGTACATCAATGTGTACCTGGAACAACTCGGCTTGCACGGTGAAACCCGGCTCGTTGGCAGCCGGGGCCGAGAAGCGGCCGAGGTACACGGCCGCGCCGGGGTCAATCTGCAGGTTCAGTTCTTCGTACAGCTCACGGGCCAGGGCTTGAACAGGTTGCTCACCGGCGTCGATCTTGCCGCCGGGTTGCATGAAAGCCTGGGTGCCACGCTTGCGCACCAGCAGGGTTTGGCCGTCGCCGCCGATCAGCAGGGCCGCGGCGATTCGAATCGTAGTGGTCATGTACAGGCTGCCTCGAATGAAAGGGCCGCAAGGATCACAGAAAGCGCCTCAATCGGAAAGCAGCGCACCTTCTTCAGGGTCTTTGATAAACACGGTGTACTTGGCCCCTTCCATCGCTTCAAACGCAATCAGCTTGTCCACCAGCGGCAGGTTCAACACCTTGCCGGCGTTGAGCAGCAACATGCCGTTATCGGCATTGAGATTGCGCGCCAGCACCATGCCTTCGGTCAGTTCGCGGGTGGTCAGCGCCTTCACGCTCGGGTCGCCCAACGTCACGTCGCTGAGGAAGGCAGCGCACGCGTGGATAAAGTCCTCCAGCATATCTGGGTCGTAGAGCTTGCCGGCATATTTGCGAATGAAGAGCAGCGCTTCATCGCTGTTCATCTGCCGCTCGAGGATCAAGCCCTTTTGTAACTCGATAAAGTCGACGGCCAGTTTCAACAACCGCGACCCCGAGGGGATCTGCTCGCCCTTGAGGTGGTCGGGGAAACCGGTGCCGTCCCAACGCTCCTGGTGATGGCGGATCAAGCGTGCCGCGTCCTTCATCGGCTCCAGGGTCATCAGCAACGACTCGCTCTGGGTCGGATAGGCCCGATAACGCTCGCGATCGGTACTGTGCAGCATGTCCGATGGCGCGACCATCATGCTGTCGCTCCAGCTCAACTTGCCAATGTTGTAGAGCGCGGCGGCCATGGCCAGGTCGCGGGCACTGGCTTCGTCGATCGCCTGGGCCCTGCAATACACCCGGATCAATTCGATCAACTGGCGATTGGTCTGCTTCTGCTTGGGTAAGCGCAGGTTGGCCAACAGCGAAAACACCTCGGTGCCGGTCACATAGCTGCGCTTGAGCTCGTCGTAGGCCAGGTCGAGCATGTCGGCGGTCTGTTGCAACTCGGCGGTGCGCGCCGCCACGCGTTTTTCCAGGGTGGCATTGAGCACTTTCAATTGCTCGTTCTGGTCGCGGGTCAGGCGCTCCAGGCGCTGGTGCTCAACGCACTGGCGCAGGGTCAACTGCAACTCATCGTCATTCCAGGGCTTGCTGATATAGCGATCGATCTGCCCATCGTTAATCGCCTTGACGATGGTCGGAAGGTCAGCGTAGCCCGTCAGCAGGATGCGACCGGTCGATGGGTACAACTGATGGACCCTGGCCAGCAGCTCGGCCCCATTCATGCCCGGCATGCGTGCATCGCTCATCACCAGGTCGATGGGATGGGCCGCCATGATGTCCAGGGCCTGGGCACCGCTGCTGGCCAGCATGACCTCGTAGGGTTGACCGCGCAGGAGGCGACGCAGGCTGTTGAGGATCGATTCTTCGTCGTCAACCAGCAGAATGGTGGGTTTATAGGGCGATGTCGTAGCGAGTTGTGCGTCCATGGCGACTCTGCCTTCGAATAAAACAAAATTGAGCGAACTTGAACCCTTATGTCACACCTTGACCCGTCACCGGGTGCCTGGTCGACTGGCGTTGCCTATCGTGCAGCAGGAACCGGGGTGATTTGACGCCAACTGGCCATCAAATTCAAGCGCGCTCGACTATGCTGTCACCGAAGGCCAACACTGTGCTTAAACGTAGTCTCAGGGAAGGGGTCGTTATGTCGTCGAGTCGTTTGCAGTTGGGGAGTGCGCCATGAGCCCGGATTCAGGACGGGCCAACCGTCGCATTCTGATCGTCGATGACTCGGCCTCGATCCATGAGGACTTCCGCAAGATCCTGTGTGCCGATCCAAACGGCGAGCCGTCCATGGACAGCCTCGAGGAAACCCTGTTCGGCACCGCGCCAGTGCTGCGCCAGGCCTTCGAGCTGGACTCCGCCTACCAGGGCCAGGAGGCGCTTGCCCTGGTCAATCAAGCCCTGGCGGCCGACGCCCCGTATGCCATGGTGTTCATCGACATGCGCATGCCGCCTGGCTGGGATGGCCTGCAAACCATTGAACAACTGTGGAACGTCGACCCCCACCTGCAAATTGCCCTGTGTACGGCTTATTCCGACTATTCCTTTGAAGCGATCGAAGCGCGGTTGAAGTACAACGACCAACTGTTGATCCTGAAAAAGCCGTTCGACCACCTGGAAATACGCCAGATGGCCAGCGCTCTCACCTGGAAATGGCAGCTCGCCCAGGACGTCGCACTCAAGGTCATTGGCCTGGAGCGCACCATTGAAGAACGGGTGCAGGAACTGCTGAAGGTGTCGCACCTGCTGCAATACGACGCGCTGACCGAGTTGCCCAACAGCACACTGCTGGGCGACCGATTGACCCAGGCCATTGCCCTCGGCAGGCGTCACGACACTCAACTGGCCGTCATCTTCATTGGCCTGGACCGGTTCAAGCGCATCAACAACGCCCTGGGTTATCCCGTGGGTGACGAGGTGCTCAAGCATGTCAGCCAAAGCCTGGTGGCAGCGGTGCGTGAGTCGGATTCGGTGTTCCGGTATGGCTCCGACGAGTTCGTCATCGTGCTCAACGATATTCAGCACCCTCGGCAAACCCAGCACGTCGCACAAAAATTGCTCAAGGCGATCAACATCACCCGGCATATCGCGAGCCATGACCTGAGCGTCACCGCGAGCCTGGGCATCAGTATTTATCCCAATGACAGCGGTACGGCGGTCGAGCTGATCAAGCACGCGGAAACCGCCATGCACGCCAGCAAGGAACATGGCCCGGACGACTTCAGGTTTTATACCGAGGACATGAACCTGCGCGCCCGGCACCAGCAAGACCTGGAAAGCGCGATGCACCAGGCGTTGGAACGCGACGAGTTTGTGCTGCACTACCAACCCAAGCTGGATTTGACATCCGGCCGCATCGTCGGGGCCGAGGCACTCTTACGCTGGTTTCAACCGCAATCGGGTTGGATCGGCCCAGCCGATTTCATACCCGTTGCCGAAGACAGTGGCCTGATCATCCCCCTCACCCAATGGGTGTTGCGCCAAGCCTGCACGCAAGCACAGGCCTGGCGCTCGATGGGCCAGTTTCCCCTGTGCATCTCTGTGAACATCTCGGCCCTCGACTTCCGCCAGCGGGATTTTGTCGCTAACCTGGCCGCCATCCTCGAACAGACCGGCCTGCCGCCCGCCCAGCTGGAGCTGGAGATCACCGAAAGCGTGCTGATGCAGAATGTCGACGACACCGTCGAAACCCTGCAGAAAATCAAGGCCATGGGGGTGCGCCTGGCGCTGGATGATTTCGGCACCGGTTACTGCAGCCTCAGCTACCTGCGCCGTTTCCCCATCGATGTGCTGAAGATCGATCAATCATTCGTGCACGGCTTGACTGTAAACAGCCGGGACAAACAGCTGATCAGCGCTATCATCGCCCTGGGCAAGAGCCTGGAGTTGAACATCATCGCCGAAGGGGTGGAAACCATCGAACAGTTGAATGTCCTCAAGGCGCTCCAATGTGAAGAGGGCCAGGGGTATCTGTTCAGCCAGGCCCTGCCCGCGAAGGACTTTGCCCAGTTGCTGCGGGTGGGTTGCGACTCGCTGATGCCCCGTCAATAGCCCCGTGCCTGCAAGGAGTGCTCGCTTGAGCGAAGTTCCAATTTACCGTCTTGGCCTCCTGCTCACGTTATGGATGGGCGCAGGAGCCCCGCTGGTGGCGGCGCCGCTGGACGAAGCGCTCAAACCGTTACCGCCGGTTCCGGAACTCGACCCGGCCAAGGTCGAACTGGGCCGCCAGTTGTTCAACGAGCCGCGCCTGTCGGTCAATAACACCCTGTCATGTGCCAGCTGTCATCGCCTGGAATCCGGTGGTGCCGACAACAAGCCGTTCTCCCTGGGCTTCGACGGTAAGCCCGTGGCGATCAACACCCCAACGGTGTTCAACGCCAGCCTGAACTTCAAGCAGTTCTGGAATGGCCGGGTGGACACACTGGAGGCGCAGATCGAACAAGTGGTCATCAGCCCGGTGGAAATGGGCAACGACTGGAAAACCGTGGTGCAGAACCTCTCCGCCCTGCCCGCCTATCAGGCGGCGTTCAAAGGCGCGTACCCCGATGGCGTGACTGCGGCCAACGTGCAAAACGCCCTGGCCACCTATGAGCGAACCCTGCTCACCCCGAATTCGCGCTTTGACCAATACCTGCTGGGCAACACCGAGATCCTGACGATCCAGGAAAAGTACGGCTACCAGCGCTTCAAGGACTACGGCTGCATTGCCTGCCACCAGGGGATCAACATCGGCGGCAATATGTTCCAGAAGTTCGGTGTGATGGGCGACTACTTCAAGGCGCGCGGCAACCCTGTCGAGTCGGACCTGGGGCGCTACCTGTTGACCCAGGATGAAGAGGACCGTCACGTGTTCAAGGTGCCGAGCCTGCGCAATGTCGCGGTCACGGCCCCCTATTTCCACGACGCCTCGGCCAAGACCCTGGAGGAAGCCGTCGACGTGATGTTCAAGTACCAGTTGGGCCGTATCCCGTCCGCGGAGGATAAAGACCTGATCATCCAGTTTCTCAAGACACTGACCGGCGAATGGGCAGGTAAACCGCTATGAGCCGACCATCATGACCCTCTCCCGCCGCCGCGCCAGCCAATTGTTCCTGGGGTGCATGACGATGTTGCTGGCCTCGATACTGGTCTTTCTGTACATCAAGTCCTCCAACGACCAGGCCGCCTCCTACACCCAGTCACGCGACCTGATCCGCCAGTTACAGCAACTCAACGCGCAGTGGGACAGCGAGGTGCTCAAGGCCAGGATCGCCATCACCCACAATTACGACCCGCTGGTGACGCCCCTCACAAAAATGACCCAGCTGTGGGCCGAGCTGGAAGCACATGACTCATACCACAACCCTGAAGACCTGCGCGCCTGGCAAGCCAGCCAACAAGCCTACCGGGAGGCGATCCAGGAAAAAGCCCGGCGGGTCGACCAGTTCAAATCCCACAATGCGGTGTTGCGTAACTCCCTGGCCTTCCTGCCGACGGCCGAAGACGATATCCAGGCGCAGTTCAACCAGGTGAACGGGCCCGCCAAACTGCAACTGCAAAGCGTGGCCACCGACACCTACGACTTGCTGCTCAGCAGCATGGAGTTCGCCCAGATCACCAGTGACGAGCGTGCCGCCGACATCCTCGTCGGCCTGGGCAAGCTGAACGTCAACAAAGAACTGTTGCCCAGCGCGTTCCAGGCCCCCGTGGACATTTTGAGCAATCACATCGAACTGATTTTGCGCGAGCAGCCGGTGGTCAACACCTTGCTCGAACAGATCGCCGCCATCCCGGTGGCCGAACGCCTGGATGAACTGACCACCCACCTCAATCAGGATCAACAGGCCGCCGACCGCATCGACCAGAAATACCATCGCTACCTGCTGGTGTTCTCGACCCTGCTGGTCGCCTTGTTGCTGTACCTGGCGATTCGACTGCTGCGCAGCGTCGCCGAGATAAACCGCGTCAATCGCGCCTTGCAGGCCGCCAACGAAACCCTGGAACAACGCGTCGAGCGGCGCACTCAACAGCTCAAGGATGCCCAGAGCGAGCTGATGGACAATGCCCGCCAGGCCGGCATGGCCGAGATCGCGACCAATGTGCTGCACAACGTCGGCAACGTGCTCAACAGCGTGAACATCTCCGCCGACCTGGTTGCCCGTAAACTGCGCAGCAGCAAGGCACAGGGCCTGGGCAAGGCCATGCAATTGATCAACGAGCACCAGGGTGACCTCGGCACCTTCCTCACCGAAGATGAAAAGGGCAAGCTGTTGCCCGGCTACCTGAACCAACTGGTAAACGCCATTGCCGTTGAACAGCAAGGGCTTACGGACGAGCTGGCACAACTGAGCAAGAGCGTCGACCACATCAAGGACATCGTCTCCACCCAGCAATCCTATGCGGGCGCATCCAGCCTGCTGGAACCGCTGGATATCAGTGCCTTGATGGAAGATGCCTTGCGCATGAACGCAGGCGCCCTGAGCCGTCATAACGTCACGGTGATCAAGGAATACGCAGCCGTGCCGCAGATCCTGGGGGACAAACATCGCCTGTTGCTGATCATGGTCAACCTGATCAGCAACGCCAAGTACGCCATGGCCAACCTGAGCGACCGGCCACGCCGCATCACCCTGTCCGTCACGCCCGTGGATGGCGACACCTTGCAGATCAGCGTCAAGGACGACGGCGAAGGTATACCCGCAGAGAACATGACACGGATCTTCACCCACGGCTTTACCACCCGCAAGGAAGGCCACGGCTTCGGCTTGCACAGCTGTGCCCTGGCCGCCCTGGAAATGAACGGCCAGCTCAGCGCCCACAGCGATGGGCCGGGCCAAGGCGCTATATTCACCTTGAAGATTCCTCTTACCCGGCCGGAAGTCAGTCATGAACCAACCACCTAACCGGCGCATTTTGCTGATCGATGACACGCCGTCGATCCACGACGATTTTCGCAAGATCCTGACGCCACCGATCGAGACCAACCAGGTGCTCGATGAAATGGAGTCAGCCCTGTTCGGCGACAGTACCCAACCGGCCGCCCCGGCATTCGAGCTGGACTCGGCCTATGGCGGCGAAGAGGGACTGGCATTGCTCGTCACCGCCATGGCCAAGCAACGTCCCTATGCATTGGCCTTTGTCGATATGCGCATGCCCCAGGGCTGGGACGGTGCCAAGACGATCGAGGAGCTATGGAAAGTCGCCCCCGACCTGCAAGTGGTGGTGTGCACGGCGTATTCGGATTATTCCTGGGAAGATTTGCTCGCCCGGCTGCAAGCCCATGACCGCCTGCTGATCCTGAAAAAACCCTTCGACAACATCGAAGTCCAGCAGATGGCCAACACCCTGACCAACAAATGGGACATGGCCCGCCGTGCCTCGCTGCAAAACAGCCACCTGGAACAATTGGTGGTGCAGCGCACCCAGGCGCTGACCCACGCCAGCGAGGCGCTGCAAATCGAAATCGACGAACGCAAACACCTGGAAAGCCAACTGGTGCAGTCGGAAAAGCTGGCGTCGCTTGGGCAACTGGCGGCGGGGGTCGCGCATGAGATCAATAACCCGGTGGGGTTTATCTCGTCCAACCTCAATACCCTCGACAGCTACTTCAGCCAACTGCAACAGATGCTGGGCGCTTACCGGCAGGCTGAGGAGATGATCGAATCGGGCGAGCAGCGTGATCAGCTCAAGGCTTTGCGCGAAAGCCTGGAGCTGGATTTTCTCAAGGAGGATATTCCGGTCCTGATCCATGAATCCAAGGAAGGCATCAACCGCGTGGTGCAGATCGTCAGGGACCTGAAAAACTTTTCACGGGTGGACAACGACCAGACCTGGCAGTGGGCCAACCTGCAACAAGGCATCGACTCGACGCTGAACATCGTCGCCAGTGAACTCAAGTACAAGGCCGACGTGGTCAAGCACTACCAGCCCTTGCCGGACATCGAGTGCCTGGCCTCGCAGCTCAACCAGGTGGTGATGAACCTGGTGATCAATGCGGCCCAATCCATGGGGCCGGAGCGCGGCACCATCACCCTGAGCACCGGCGTGGAAGGCGACACCATCTGGCTGGAAATCGCGGACAACGGCTGCGGGATTGCCCCGCAGGCCCTGCAAAAGATTTTCGACCCGTTCTTCACCACCAAGCCGGTGGGTGAAGGGACGGGGCTGGGGCTCTCGCTGTCGTATGGGATTGTGAAGAAACATCACGGGACTATTACGGTCAGCAGCGAAGTGGGCAAAGGCACCACCTTCCGGGTGGTGCTGCCCATTCGGCAGACGGCCTAGTCGCCCCGTACAGCTCGGCTTTTTTAGATCGATTGCAATAACGCCAAAGCGCAAACCAAGCCTAGGTAAATCGCCACGCGATCGAGGCGGCCCCTCAACCACAAGCCGCCACAAGACCAATGACCGGCAACAGCAGGAGCCGGCCCCGCCCACTCACACCACGCCGGCAGACGCCACTCAAAAAACCGTCCCGCACTGTCATTTCTGACAGTAGACGGCTTCGCCCACCCGTTGGACACTCAAAAAACACTGTCCGCCAGGGAAGGCTGTCATGGCTATTCGTCTCGTGGCATTGCTACTCGTCTGCCTTGCGCTATCGGCCTCGGCACAGACTGACCCGGTTGAATTGCTGCTGGCGCAAATGACGCTAGAGGAAAAAGCTGGCCAGCTCACCCAGTTGGGGACAGTGGACACCGTCACCGGCCCGGTGATTGACCAGGGCAGCCTGACCCACCCGCCGATGCAGACTGTGGGCTCGGTGCTCGGCATCTACGGTGCCGAACGGACCCGACAATTGCAGCAGAGCGTCGTAGAAGGTTCGCGCCTGCATATCCCGCTGTTGTTTGCATTTGATGTGATCCACGGTTTTCGCACCCTATTCCCGGTGCCCTTGGCCGAGGCGGCGGCCTGGGACCCCGACTTGTCGCAACGCACTGCCCATGCAGCCGCCATGGAGGCTTCGGCCAGCGGCCTGCATTGGACCTTTGCCCCCATGCTCGATATCACCCGCGACCCACGCTGGGGGCGGGTGGTCGAGGGGGCCGGGGAAGACCCGTTCCTGGGTTCGGCACTGGCGGTGGCAAGAGTCCGAGGGACTCACGGCGATGGGCCCCCCAACACGTCCTTCATGCTGTCCACCGCCAAACATTTTGTCGCTTACGGCGCCGCCGAAGGCGGACGTGACTACAACAGCGCCGACCTGTCACAACGCACCTTGCAAGAGGTCTACCTGCCGCCGTTCCAGGCGGCCGTAGAGGCCGGCGCGGATGCCGTGATGCCAGGGTTCGAGGAACTCGCGGGGGTTCCCATGCACAGCAACGCGCCCCTCCTCAAAGGTCTGTTACGCGGCCAATGGAGGTTTACCGGAATCATCGTCAGCGACTGGATGGGCGTGCATGAACTCATCCCCCATGGCGTGGCGGCCAGTCCAGCGGATGCCACGCGCAAGGCATTGAACGCCGGTGTCGAGATTGACATGGTCAGCCAGTCCTATAGCCGAAACCTGCCCGACCTGGTGCGCAACGGCCAAGTGTCGCTGACCACCGTGGATGAGGCCGTACGCCATATCCTCAGGGCCAAGCAGCGGCTGGGCCTGTTCGAAAATCCCTATCGCTACAGCGACCCTGCTCGAGAACGCGCCCAGACCCTGACCCCGCAAACCCGTGCCCTGGCTCGCGAGGCGGCACAGAAATCCATCGTCCTGCTGAAAAATTCAGGCGCGCTGCTCCCCTTGCCCAAGGACCTGCACACGTTGCTGGTGGTGGGCAGCCTGGCCACGGATGCCCAAGCCACGCTGGGCGCTTGGGCCTTGGCTGGAAATGCCAATGACAGCGTGACGATACTGGAAGGCATACAGCGCACTGTCTCCCCTGCTACCCAAGTGACCTACATCCCCGGAGCATCGCCTACCAGCCTGGACACCCAAGGCATAGCAGCGGCACAACAGGCCGCCCAGAAGGCCGATGTGGTGGTGGCCGTACTCGGCGAAACCGCCGACATGAGTGGAGAAGCCGCCAGTCGCGCCGACCTTGGCCTGCCCGGCGCCCAGGACGCGCTCGTGCAAACGCTGCTGGAAACCGGCAAGCCCGTGGTGATCATCCTGATGAACGGTCGCCCGCTGTCGCTCTCGAACAGCGCCCAACAGGCAACGGCCATTCTGGAGTCCTGGTTCCTTGGCAGTGAAATGGGGCAGGGTGTGGCCGACGTGCTGTTTGGCGATGTAAACCCCAGCGGCAAGCTGCCCATCACCTTTGCCCGCAGTGTGGGGCAAGTCCCCATCTACTATGGCTACAGGAACAGCGGGCGCCCGGCCACAGGCCAAAACCCGTACGAATCCACCTACCTGGATTTGCCCTCGACGCCCGCGTATGCCTTTGGTTTTGGTTTGAGCTACACCACCTTCGCCTACTCGGCCCCCCAACTGAGCACCGAACGCCTCGCCTCGACCCAGTCCCTGAACGTCCGCGTCACGGTGACCAATACGGGCCAGCGGGCGGGAGACGAAATCGTCCAACTCTATCTACGCGATGATGTCGCCAGCGTGGCGCGCCCGGTCCGCCGACTGCGAGGCTTTCGCAAAGTACACCTGGCCCCTGGCGAAGCCCGGATCGTCGAGTTCACCCTTGGCCCGGAAGACTTTGCCCTGCTCGACGATGACTTGTTGCCCGTGGTCGAAGCCGGCACCTTTACTCTATTCGTCGGCGGCAGTTCCACGACCGACAATCAAGCCACCTTTGAGGTCACCGACAGCCGCCGCCTGCATGCGCTTGGCCCCGCCATCCCGAGGCAGCTCAGACGCTGAATGCGCTTGGCGGTTGTCCAGGCTTTCCCTCCGGGAGCAGAATGCGGCACCGACCTGAAGAGTCCGAACCCAAGGTAACCGTATGAGCCTGTCCTTGCTAAGCCGTTACGCCTTCTTTGCCGTATGCGTCATTTTCACCCTCGCCAGCCTGCCTTTTATCGAATATGAATGGCTGTGGCCCATCACGATAGTCACCGGCATCCTCAGTCTGATCGGCCTGTTCGACCTGCTGCAAAGCCCCCACGCGGTGCGCCGCAACTACCCGATCCTGGGCAATATCCGATACCTGGTGGAGGCGATTCGCCCGGAAATCCGCCAGTACCTGCTGGAATCCGACAGCGACGCCCTGCCCTTCTCACGCGCCCAGCGCTCGCTGGTCTACTCACGGGCCAAGAATGAAACCGCCGACAAACCCTTCGGCACCCTGATCGATGTGTACCAGTCGGGCTTTGAGTTTATCGGCCACTCCATGCGTCCGGCGCCACTGAGCGACCCCAGCACCTTTCGCGTGATGGTCGGCGGCCCGCAATGCACGCAGCCCTATTCCGCGTCGGTGTTCAACATCTCGGCGATGAGCTTCGGCTCCCTGAGCGCCAACGCGATCCGCGCGCTCAACCAGGGCGCCAAGCTGGGCAATTTCGCCCATGACACCGGCGAAGGCAGCATCAGCCCCTATCACCGTGAAAACGGCGGTGACCTGACCTGGGAGCTGGGCAGCGGCTACTTCGGCTGCCGCACCAGTGACGGCCGCTTCGACCCAGAACGCTTCGCCGCACAGGCGCAGAACCCGCAAGTGCGCATGATCGAAATCAAGATGAGCCAGGGTGCCAAGCCCGGCCATGGCGGTATCCTGCCCAAGCACAAAGTGACCCAGGAGATCGCCGAGACACGCGGCATCCTGATGGGCGAAGACTGCGTCTCGCCCTCGCGCCACAGCGCGTTCTCCACACCGATCGAGTTGATGCAGTTCATCGCCCAGTTACGCGAACTGTCCGGCGGCAAACCGGTGGGCTTCAAGTTCTGCCTGGGCCACCCGTGGGAATTCATGGGCATCGCCAAGGCCATGCTGGAGACCGGCATCCTCCCGGACTTTATCGTGGTCGACGGCAAGGAAGGCGGCACCGGCGCCGCGCCCGTGGAGTTCACCGACCATATCGGCGTACCGCTGCGTGATGGCTTGCTGTTCGTACACAACACCCTGGTGGGCCTGAACCTGCGCGACAAGATCAAGCTGGGCGCCAGCGGCAAGATCGTCAGCGCATTCGATATCGCCAGCGTGCTGGCCATCGGGGCTGACTGGGCCAACTCGGCGCGGGGCTTCATGTTCGCCATCGGCTGCATTCAGTCGCAAAGCTGCCACACCAACAAATGCCCGACCGGCGTCGCCACCCAGGACCCACTGCGCCAACGCGCCCTGGTGGTACCGGACAAGGCCCAGCGCGTATTCAACTTCCACCGCAACACCCTCAAGGCCCTCGCCGAAATGCTCGCTGCCGCGGGTTTGGACCATCCGTCGCAGCTGTCAGCCAAGCACTTGGTGCGACGCATGTCGGCCACCGAGATCAAGCTGTTCTCGCAGTTGCATGTGTTCCTCAAGCCGGGGGAGTTGCTGACTGGGGAAGTGAACGGCGAGTTTTATTCGCGCATGTGGCAGATGGCGCGGGCGGATAGTTTTGAGGCCCATGAGGTGGCGGCCGCTTAAAGAGGCATGGACGCCGGCTTTCGGCGCCCATGCCTGCGCTCATTTTTCATTGAGTTGCAGGGTGTAGTCTTCAGGGTCGAGAATTTCCTTGAACACAATAAAACCGCCCTGCTCCGTCAGGTAAATCGAATAGAACTTTCTGTCCACCACTCGGCTATAGCGATTGCCAGCAGCGATGGCAGCCTCAAAATTCTCCCGGTCACCCTCCACCACATTATTGATGCCTAACCGGGTCATGAATTGAGGATGCAGCAAGGTATTAGCATCACTCAATAGATACCTCAGGGATGGCATGTACGTCATTGCCGCGTGACCTCGTGGCAACCAGTTACCCGCCGTTAGGGGACCGACATAATAAAAAATCGGTGCGGCGCTCAGTGACTCGTGAGCAACAATGTCATAGGCAATGTATTGGGCCACGGCCGTCTCCAGCTCTTTTTTGGCTATTAATACCTGCCCAAAGGCGTAGCAGAATGAAAACATGAACAGCACCGGCATCACTAACAGCACGCGCAATGGTTTCCAGACCCGGCCTAATACGTCGTAACTCAGTAACAGCAACAAAACCAACACGGCAGAAAAACCAATATAGTTTCTGGCATCCAAGTTAGGTTCGGCCAAAAACAAGATAGCCCCTGGCACACATAACAACAAAACCGGTAGAACGCCCAGGCACGCAATCAAGACCACTATTTTCCCCAGCGGACGGCCTTGCAGCGTAGCGATACTTGCAAGCCAGGATAATAACCCCACGCTAGCGACAACCAGCAAACCCACAAACAAAGCAGCGTTCCAGGCATTCGCCAGTGAATAAATACTACCCATGGAAAATAGGAACTTTCTTTGTACGACACTGAGCCAGTTCGCGTCGAACAGGATACTGTCACCGCGATGACTGGTGATGAACTGATAAGCCGTCAGATAGTAGATCAAGCCTGCGCAGAGCAACTGCAACCCGCGCTGGAGCAATGTATACAGGATGCTATTGACCTCGATCCTGTTTCTCACCCCCCACAAGCACTCAATACAGCAAAGGCCGATGAACAGGGTAATCGTCAACTGATATAACGCCAGCGTTACAGCCATCGACACTGCCGCCACCAGCCCGCGCAGAAACACGTTTTCGACTGTACAGGTGATCGCATAAATAACCGCCGCCACCGCCAGTATCATTCCAGGACCATCGTATTGATAGGCGATATTACCCAGAAAGAACGGATTACATAGAACAGGCAATACCACCAGACAGGCAACCCAACTTGGCGTCGGAAAATACCAGCACGTCAGGCGTGTCATAGCCAAAACCATGGCAAATACAGAAATCAATAATGGCAAAGGAAATATATTGGTGGTGCCGCCGGTGAAGGTTAAAAACTTATGCAGCACTTCAAGCAAGATTCGTCCCTGATTTTTCCAACCGTCTCCCGCCAGTAATAAAGAGCGCCAACTGTCATCGATATAGGCATAGTCCGCGCGAATGACGGGGTACACATAAATCAGTGAAACCACACTGAAGAACACCACCACCTGTTTTTTAGTCAATACCGGTTCATTCCACATGACGCATGCCCTCCTCGGTCGCTCTGCTCCGTATCACGTCCTTCACCACATACCTCGGCCGATGCTTGGCCTCCATATAAATCCGCCCCACATACTCGCCCAATATCCCAATCCCAATCAGCTGCACGCCGCCCAAGAACAAGATCGCCGTCATCAACGACGGATACCCCGGCACCGCATTGCCGAACAGCACTTTGTCGAGCACCAGGTACCCGGCATACACCAATGCCAGCAGCGAAATACAGCCACCGATATAGCTCCATAACCGCAGGGGCAAGGTGCTGAACGAGGTGATGCCATCCAGCGCGAGGTTCCACAGTTTCCAGGCGTTGAACTTGCTCTGGCCAATTACACGCGGGGCGCGGTTGTATTCGACGATGGCCACGTCAAAACCGGCCCAGGACAACACGCCTTTCATGAACAACTGCTGTTCGGGCAGGGCCTTGATCACGTCCACGACCTTGCGGTCCATCAACCGGAAGTCGCCGACGTTTTCCTCGATGTGGGGATAAGCGATATGGTTGAGCAGGTGATAGAACAGCGACGCACTGTGACGCTTGAGGTAGCCGTCAGTGGAGCGGTCCCGGCGCTTGGCCAGCACCACATCCGCGCCTTTCTGCCATTCGGCCAGCAGTTGCGGGATCACTTCGACCGGGTCTTGCAGGTCGACATCCATGGGGATGACGGCGTCCCCCCTGGCATGTTCAAGCCCGGCGAACAGTGCTGCTTCCTTGCCGAAGTTACGCGATAAATTGATCAACACCACGTCGTGGTCGACCAAGGCGATCGCCCGGGTGTTTTCGGCGGTGCGATCGGTGCTGCCGTCGTTGATAAATACGATCTCGACCGTGTAATCGCGCAATGCGGGCTCTTGTCGAACAGCCTGGTAAAACACTTTCACCGCCTGCTCTTCATTAAACAGCGGCACCACCAGAGAGAGTTTCATTGCCCACGCTCACGAAACACCACCCACTTCGACAGCAGGAAACCGCACACCAGGCTCACCAGCGAGAACGCCACCACCGTGACCAGCCCCGGCAGGCGCCAGCGATCGGCAAGCCAACCCACGGCCAGGCTCACCCCTCCCATGCACAGCATGAACAGTGCATAACGCGGCAGCGACACCGGCATGGCAAAGGTGTAAATCGCATTCAAATAGAAGGAGAAGGACGCAGCGGCGCAAAACGCGAAAAAGTTGCTCGCAGCCTGATTGAGTTCAAACGCCACCCTGAAGACAAAAAACAGCTGCCAATGGATCACCGTATTGGCGATACCAATTGCCGTATAGCGGGAGAATCCCTTCCACAGTCTGGTCATACCGTTGCCCTGTCGCGTCCCGTTCCAGCAGGCCACGGCAAACGCGATACGTCTACTGTCAGACTTAACAGGTAGCCCACCCGTAGACTTGAGACATTCAGAAATACCCAGCCTTTGCAATTGCTTACAAATACCGCCAACCTGCGCCCGCCCGACGTGCGGCGTATGACAACTCCCACCTGCACCGGTCATTACTAAACCTATTGTTCAAGAGCCCGCTGCCATGCTGAACGGACGCGACCCACGCATCGATTTTTTTCGGGGCCTGGCGTTGATCTTCATTTTCTGGGATCACGTCCCCCACAACCCTCTCGGCCAAATCACCCTGCGCAATTTCGGATTCAGCGACGCGGCAGAAGTGTTTGTGTTCCTCGCCGGTTACGCCGCCGTGCTGGCCTACGGCAAGATCCTGCGACGCGACGGCTACTGGCTGGCTTCGTTGAAAATCCTGCGCCGCGCCTGGGTGTTGTACGTGGTGCATATCTTCCTGTTGGCGATGCTGATGGGCATCGTCTTCTTCGCCAACAGCCATGTGGAGACCCGCGACCTGGTCGAAGAAATGGGCCTGACGCACTTCGTCACCCACCCGCAGCAAGCCCTCACCGATGAACTGTTGCTGCGCTTCAAGCCCAACCTGATGGACCCGCTACCGTTGTATATCGTGCTGCTGGCGGGGTTGCCGCTGGTGCTCCCGCTGTTGCTGCGCAACACGTGGGCGGTAGTCAGTGTGTCGCTGGCGGTCTACCTGCTGGCCCCGCATTTGGGCTGGAATCTGCGGGCGATTGCCGACGGTGTGTGGTACTTCAACCCCGTCACCTGGCAGTTGCTGTTTGTGCTCGGCGGCGCTGCGGCGATTCATTCCAGCCAGCCACATCCGGCGCAAACCCCGGGTCGGCTTCGTCAGCCCTTGTTTGTCGCAGCCGCCCTCTACTTGCTGCTGGCCGGGCTCCTGACCCTCTCCTGGCGCTGGCCCGAGTTCCATGACGCCCTGATGCCAGCGGCACTCGGCGACCTGCTGTACCCCATCAGCAAAACCGACCTGTCGCCCGTGCGTCTCTTGCACTTTTTGGCCCTGGCTTATGTCACGGCCAAACTCTTGCCCCATGACCGCTGGGCCCACCATTGGCTGGCGCAGCAGTGCTGCCGCATGGGCCGTTATTCCCTGGAGGTGTTCTGCCTGGGGGTGCTGTTGGCACCGCTGGCTGACATGCTCAATGCCCTGGCCGGCGACGCGCTGGCCATGCAGTTGTTCAGTGCGCTATCGGGCGTGTTGATCATGGCGTTGCTGGCGGCCTGGCTGGACTACAACAAGTGCCTGGATGAAACATTGCGCACCCGCGCGGCCCACCTAACAAATAGTTAACGCCAGCGAGGCCGCGGGCGATGCTTCCATGAACCTTTCCACTTTCGTGAAAGGTTATGGCACATGTCCACTTATCAACTGCTCAATGGGCTATCAGGAAACTTGCAATCCAGCGCGTCCTGGTCCCGACAACAGGCCCTCGAGCAGATCCAGCACAACGTGATTCAAGCCCTGAGCAGCTTGAATGCGCAGGAACGAACGCGATACCTCACCTTGCAGCGCGAGGCATTGGACGCCCACAAGGCCCTGGAAGACGCCCAGCAAGCCCATACCCAGGACTTCAAGGCCGAGGGCCTGGCGCAATTGCGGGAAAAGCTCGGTGGGCGCGACCCCGAGCAATACACCCTGTTCACCCGCTACAAGGAGAAACGCGAGCAACCCTTCCCCTGGGACCCACCCGATGAGGCGATAAGCCTCAGGGAAGAGTTAACCCGAAGAACCACCCGACGGCGTCGGGCCCAATACGACTTTCATTACATCGATCATCTCAAGCAGCTGTCGCTGTGGGAGGCCGCGTGTCTGAACTTTGGCTTCACCCACGCCATCCCCGGCGACTCGGGTTTCAGCGTGGTCGAAGCCAGCTATGTGGTCGGGCCGGACAATGACAGAAGCCTGAACGCGGCAACCTTTATCAAGGTCGCTCGTGAACTGGATCTGGGCGGCCAATTGCGTGACAAAACCAAAATCGCCATGGCCGCCGATGGCCCGCTGCGCCCCTTATTCGCCGCTTGCGCCAAAGCCAGCCTGCGCTTCGAGGCCATCGAAGCCTACCGCAACCGCGCCACCACCGGCGTCACCCTGGAGCACTTCAACCGACTGGACGCCGCCATCAGCGGCGACGGCCCACCGTTGCCGTTCGACACCCTGAGCCTGAGTTCCGGCGTCACCCCCATCATCGCGGTGCCCTTCGTGCCCTGGGAAACCAGCATACCCACGCCCTTGTTCTTGATCCGGGTGGCCAGCCTGGGCGTGCTGTCCTATTTCCCCTTCCGCCCCGGCGGCGCGCTGCGCTACCACGAAGACGCCCAGGCTGCCGAACGCGCGTTTCGGGAGCAATTGCACCAGAGTCACGAGCACAAAGACCTGAGCTGGTTCGCCCGGCAATTGCCCCTGGTCGGCATGTCGGTGTTCAAAGCATTGATCGACAAACAGGAGCCGCTCACACGGTTCAACTGGCTGGGGGGGAGCCTCTATAACGCATTTCACCGCGCGTTCCCGAAAAAAACCCTCGACAACATCCGCTTCAGCACTGATATCAAGCCCAGTCGTGAAGTCTCCCTGGTGCAGGCCTATACCTACCGGCAGGTCCAGCGCTTTCAGGCAGACCTGGATACCCTGGCCGAAACACGCGCCGAGAAGGACTGGCAAGCGCTCAAGGACGCGGTGGCAGCCATCGCCGCAGAAGTGCTGCAATTGCTGCTGACACCCCTGCCCGGCGGCGTCACGGGCATGAACCGGGTCATGCAACTCGCGGTGATGGGCAGCCTGACCTACAGCGTCGCCCAGGGCGTGAATGAGTTGGCCAAAGGCGAAGCCAGTGGATTTGCCTCGGCGCTGGCCGATGTCGCCGACCTGGCGATCAGCGGCAAATTGATCTCAACGGCGGGCCGCGTCCATCGCCAGCGCATGCTCCAATACCTGGAAAAACTCGGTCACCCACAAAAAATCACACGTCCCGACGGCACCCATGGGCTATGGAAACCCGACGCCCAGCCTTATGCCCATGACAATCAACGCCTGGTCGACGGGACCACCCCCAACGCCTTGGGCATCTATACGTTCAATGCACGCCACTACGCCAAACTGTGCCAGGGCGAAATGGACGTGCTGGTCGAGGTCCGGTTCGACCCGTTGAGCAAACGCTACGTACTCATCAAAGCCACCGACGGATATACCCCGGCGATTGTCTTCGACCCGGCGACCCAGGCGTGGACCTTCGATTTGCAGAACGCCCATACCCTCTCCAACCTTGAGTTGGTGCAACGCATGCTGCCCAACGGCGCGTCGCCCCCCACTCCGCAAGACCTTGAACATATGCTGCGCAGCACCGCCACCACGCGCGCCACCCTGGATAACGTCTGGCGCGCCGAGGCGGCACCACTGAACCTGATCGAAGGGGTCAGGCGCCTGCAAGTCGACCGTGTCATCCAGCACGTCATCGAGCAGTTCCCCTTGCCCGGCCAATGGCCCGCGCATGCCGACAGCGCGGTCTTTTGCCTGCTGACGCAATTGAGCGGCTGGCCGGCCGACACGCTGCTCAACATCCACGACCCACAAGGCACGCTGATCGAGACTTATGGCAAGACCGGACAACCACCATCGCGCCCGCACACCATCAACCTCAAGCGCCGTGACGATGGCAGTTACACGGGCCTGAGCCCACAGAGCATTGGCCCCGAAGGCAACGAACACCTGCTTGAACTGATCATTCGCCAGCAGCCAGGGGGTTCGAGCCTGGGCAAGGAAGGCCAGCCCGGCGCCTCCGAAGCCCAGCGCATCAGCACCGTGCGCCAACAGGTCGCGGCATTGGCACGCACCGAGAGGCTCACCCTGTTCTCGGCCCTGTTCAATTACTGGGGCTACGAAAAAGCCGAACTGAGCGTCGCCCCCGGCGCCCGACGGTTTCTGCCGATCAAGGTGTCACGTTCCCTGGCCCCCCTCACGCCCTTGCTGAAAAAACTGCGCGACCTCAACCCGCCCCTGACCGCCGCCAACCTGGATCTGATACTGGGCCAACACCCGTTGACGGCGCGCCAGCAGGAGGCTTTTCTCGCGGGCGGCACACTGCCCACTGCGTTTGTTGACGTCATCGATCATCACCGCACCGCATTGCGCATCGACGCGATCATCGACGCCCTGTACCACCCACGCGAATTCAATGCAGACACTGACCTATGGGCCAGGGAGATCGCCGGCTCCCTGATACGCGGCACACTCAAGCGTCCCTTCGTGATCACCGAGGTCGCCCTGGGAAAACCCTACGTGCCCAGCGGCCCGGACGATCGCACGGTGAACCTGCGCTTTTACCCCAACGGTCTCTACCAGGCCTACGACATTGCCAATGGTGGAGAGATCCCGGTCTCGCCCGCCCACGACAGTTTTTACCTGGCCATTGCCTCGGTGCTCCAGCCTCACGAGCGCGAACTACTGGGCATGAACAGCGCCACCGATGCCAAGGGCCTGCGCAAAACCCTGGGCGATACCATGAGCGCCCGGCGCAACCCCGAAGGTTTCGTCAGCCTGCTCAATGGATCGTTAATGCAGTACGAACACGACCTGATGCTGCCATCGCACCTCCCGCCCAGCGCCAACGGGCTTTTCACCCTTGAGGGCAAGGACTACCTGCCACTTTCGGGCCGCCTTTACCAGGTCACGTTCGATAAAACCCTGTTCAAGTGGCGGCTTAAACACCCCAGCAAACTCGGGGTCGACACCCCGCTTCTGGAGCACAACGGCCAGGGCGCCTGGCGGCTGGCCAGCGAGCAGCCGATGGTATGGGACACTCATCAGTTGTTCCATCGCCTGGGCCACCCGCACTACGCGGTCACCCAGCAACAGGCCAACCGCATCCTGGCCCTGACCGACACCCCGGCGCATGTCCTGCGCGAGGTCCACCACGCCGGTCACCCGGCACCGCCCTTGCTCGCCGACACCAGCAAACGCTTCAAGATCGAACAACAGATCCAACACTTCATCGACGCGTTGCGGGTGGACCCCAACAGCAAGGACGCCAACCCGGAGCTGCAACTGTTGATTATCTCCGGGTTGCCGGGGTGGCCAGACAGCCACAGGTTGCAGATCCTCGGCCCTCGGAACCAGGTGCGCTACCAATACCCCGCGACGCAGGCGACCAACGTTGAAACGATCAACGTGACCGAGCAACACTACAAAGAAGGCCGGTTACTGAACGAACTCACCCGCCACGACGCGCTGATCAACGCCTTGCTCGGGGAGTTGCCCAGCCTGGCTGACGAGCGGCTGTTCAAACTGGTGCAAAAAGTCGTCACGTTCGCACAGGATCACACGAACCAACTCTTCGATTCGCTCTACAAGGAAAGTGAACAGTACCGTCCCCATGCACTGCGAGAGCAATTCAAGACCCAACATGCCGAACTCCCCAACAGCGCTATCGAGGGCATCCTGGGCCATGCAACCCCTCGCGAACTCAAGCAACTGCATGAACACGGCAAGACCAGCCTGCGCCTGACCGAACAAGCCCGGCTGACCGCCCACGAAGTGCGCTTGAATCGCGCCTTCGAAGGCTTGTACATGGACAGCCTGGTCAACCCGGACAGCGACAAGATCACCCTGCACCTGCTCAAGGCTGTAACCGGTTGGCCCGCGGACCTGCGCATTGAGGTACGCGACAGGCATTTCAACGGCCCCAGCATCGAAGGTGCGGGACACGCGGCCGGCACGAACCGCAAAGTGCTGGTCAAGAAAGGCGCGGTCTACCACCCCTACAGCCCTCAAGGCACGGCCCTTACCGCTCCGCTCGGCAGCGGCAGCAACCTGCTCCCGGCCATCGTCCAGACCCTGGGCGCTAGCGAACGGACATCACTGGGGATCACCGACGAACTCGACCTTTCCGAGCTCCAGGCGCAGATCGCCAACCTGGCATTCTCCCAGCGCGTAGAAATGAAAAGCCTGCTGGGCCTGCCCCATCTGCAACCCTGGCTGCAACCGGCCATGGGCCTGGACCGCTCATTCCTGGCGTATCCCGTTTTCAGCTGGCTCTGGCCATTCGGTGGCCAACGAGCGCCAGACCTGGTGAGCCGGGTGCAGGAATTGTATCCCCGGTTCGACAACACTACCGCCAATGCCCTGATCCGCGGCCTGGGCCTGAGTGAACCCGATCTGTTGATCGAGCTGGACCGGCGGCAGGCCGAATTCCGCACCATGGACATCGAGCTGTCCCGCTGGAG
This sequence comes from Pseudomonas gorinensis, assembly GCF_042015035.1. NCBI lineage: Bacteria > Pseudomonadati > Pseudomonadota > Gammaproteobacteria > Pseudomonadales > Pseudomonadaceae > Pseudomonas > Pseudomonas gorinensis. The sequence continues at coordinate 1,622,719 of NZ_CP167125.1, read as the reverse complement.
CGACACGCCGCAAGCCATCGATGACCCGCAGGTAGACCCCTTGGGCTTGAACCTCGGCCAACGTCGCTACATCGCCAACCAATTGCGCCGGGCCTGGCGATGCGAAGAACCGCAGCAATACGTGGAACACCTGATGTATACCTCGTCGCTGCAACTGCAGCTCGACGAGAACGATCTGCCCCCAGCGTCCTTTCTCACGGGAACCACCGGTTTCAGTCATATCGAACACTTGAGGCTCTCAGGCAACCGCTTCCCCGCCAACGGCAATGCGTTCCTCGCCAAGTTTTCCGGGCTTCGCTACCTGCACCTCGACTGCTTGTTAACCGAGCTGCCCACCTCGGTCACCGACATGACCAGCCTCACCATTCTGAACCTGAGCGATAACGCGATTGTATTGACCCCAGACTCCGCCACCCGCCTGGCAGGCATGGTCAACCTGAAGGCCCTCCAGCTCAGCGGCAACCCCCTGGGCATTGCTCCCGATATCACTCGGATGCCCCAACTGCATACCCTCGATCTAAGGGAAACCGGTATCAGCCAATGGCCGGTGGGCGCCGCCACACATGACGAGTTGTCCAGCCTGAACCTGCGGGACAATCTGATCACCGATATCCCCGAAGCGGTCTTTACCCATCCAGGGGCGTTCCTGCGAAACCGCAATATCGAGCTGCGCGGCAACCCGCTGTCGGATCAAACCCGGCAACGTATCGCGCGGTACAACGCCCAGATGGGCAACAGCATGCAGGGCGCTGCGGCGGACCTCGTGGCCGTGGCGCCTGATGTCACGCCGTGGCTCGATGCCCTGGACCGGGTTCAGTGGGGAACGGCGACAGAACTCTGGCAAGCACTGGCCAGCCATGAAGGTGCTCGATCCGATGATGTATTCAGCGTCCTGGCAGACTTGACCCAATCGCTGGATTACAGGCAAGGCGGGCAGATCAAAAAGAACCTGAGCCTGCGGGTCTGGCGGTTGCTCAATGCACTGGGAGACTCCACCGAACTGCGGGAAACGGTGTTTCTCAACACCTATGCGGCGGGTACCTGTGGCGACGGCGCCATCCTGACCTTCAGCAACATGGAACTGATGTACCGTACTCACCAGACCCTCGCTCGCCACGACAAGGATCGGATCGATCGGGAATTGCTGGGCCTGGCCAGGCAGGTGTATTTCCTCGAGCACCTGGATCGACTCGCCGAAAATCACATCGGTCGATTGAATCAAGCGTACGCCGACACACCCCGCTACACCCCGCCGGACCCGGCAGAAATCATACTGTTCTATCGGGTCAGGCTACGCGAGGAATTCAACCTGCCCATTGCCACCGAGCAGATGCTGTACACCGTGGAGACCTACGGTGTGCGCGAAGCCGATATCACCGCCGCCCGACAGACGCTGCGCGCGTTGGACACGCCCTCGTTGCTGCTGGAGTCGTACAAGACTCGGGACTTCTGGCTCAGGTACCTGGAACGCCGGTTCCCCGAACCGTTCATGACGATCAAAAACGTGACCCGGTACCAAAAAGAGCAGTTGAACCGGGAAGTGCCCGACAAGCATTCGGATGAATACCTGGACCGGTTGCAAGCGCTGATCGACCTGGAAACCGCCGAACGCCAGCGCCTGATCAGGCAGTTGACCGAAGCGGCGGTTCACGCCATGCGACGTCCGTGACCACGCCAGGGGCCGCCGTGGCTGCCCCTGGACAATGACCCCGCCCGGATCACGCGGTTAAACCGGGCGGACCTCACTCTGGGCCGTCTGCGTCGGCTGCAACTTGAACACGTAGAACAACACCGTCAGCACGAGCAGGAACACCGGCCCCACGTACAGCGCGATACGGGTCTGGGGGAAGTACGCCATCAGGCCCACCACCAGCACCAGGAACGCCAACGCCAGGTACGAACTGACCGGGTACAGCCACATGCGGTATTTCAGACCGGCCTGTTCCGACGGGCTCAGGCGTTTACGGAACGTAAGCTGCGCCAACAGGATCATCACCCACGTCCAGATCGCGCCGAACGTGGCGATGGAGGTCACCCAGACGAAGACTTTTTCCGGCACCAGGTAATTGAGCAACACACCCAGCAGCAGTGCGCCGATCGACAGCAGCAATGCGCGACGCGGTACGCCGTTGCTGGAGGTGCTGGCGAAGGTCGCCGGGGCCTGGCCATTCTGCGCCAGGCTGTAGAGCATGCGCCCGGTGCTGAAGATGCCACCGTTGCAGGACGACAGCGCCGCGGTGATCACCACGAAGTTGATGATGCCGGCGGCGGTCTTGATGCCCAGGCGCTCGAAGGTCATCACGAACGGGCTGCCCTGGGTGCCGATTTCATTCCAGGGGTAGATCGACAGGATCACGAACAATGCGCCGACGTAGAACAACAGGATGCGCCAGAACACCGAACCGATGGCATTCGGAATAGTCTTCTGCGGGTTCTTCGCTTCGCCGGCGGTGAGGCCGATCATTTCCACCCCCAGGTAGGCGAACATCACCATTTGCAGGGACATCAACACCCCCTGCACACCGTTGGGCATGAAGCCGCCATGGGCCCACAGGTTGGAAATGCCCAGCGCCACGCCGTCATTGCCGAAGCCGAACGCAATGATGCCGACACCGCCGATCACCATCGCAATGATGGTGACGATCTTGATCAGGGCGAACCAGAACTCGAACTCGCCGAACGCCTTGACCGCGATCAGGTTGATGGCGCCCATGCTGATCAAGGCCGCCAGGGCCCAGATCCAGCGTGGGGTGTCGGGAAACCACACGCCCATGTACACCGCCACCGCGGTGATCTCGGCGACACAGGTCACCAGCCACAGGAACCAGTAGTTCCAGCCGGTAAGGAAGCCTGCCAACGGGCCGAGATAATCCTGGGCATAACGGCTGAAAGAACCCGCGACAGGGTTGTGCACCGCCATTTCACCGAGGGCGCGCATGATCACTAGGATCGCCAGGCCACCAATGATGTAGGAAAGCATGATTGCCGGGCCGGCCATTTCAATGGCCTTGGCCGAGCCTAAAAACAACCCGACACCGATGCAGGCGCCGAGGGCCATCAGGCGGATATGCCGTTCGCCCAATTCACGTTTGAGCGGACCGCCCTGAGCGGTCTCGCCATGGGGCAGGTGGTTGCCAACTGGCATAGGGGTACAACCTCGTCTTGTTATTGGATTGAGTCACCGAGTGCACGACGTCACGACGGGTTTGCCATGACGCCATCACACCGGGCGCGCCTCGTGGGCGAACGCGTCTGGTCGGGCCAGATCGGTGGGGGGGCAGTATAAAAAGCTCAACCCAGTTTTTTTCACTCTATAAACGACAAGATTCAGCGGGAAGTCGCGGCAAAAGCGCTTTTTACCCAGTGCTTTTGCTTGAGGAGCGAATCCTGGCCGTCCGGAAACGGCGGCGAGTATTGCACAGCAATGGTGCACAGTCATGCCTCTGCCCCTGTCAAACCCGGCATCGATAAAACCCGGCTCCTCACACTGACAACACCGAACCCGACCACAGGCAAACCGGAACCTTCGCGATATCCAGCCCGGCGCCGGCCCTTCACGATGGCGACTCACAATTGCCAGGAAGGCACACCATGCAAGACATCCTCGAGGTATTCAGGCAGGGCCAGGCACAACGCCAGGCAGCCGACCGTAGCCTGATGGCCGAGTTGATCCACCACCTGAAAAATGCCCGCACGACCCCCGTGGAGGTACCCGCCCACTCATCACTGGGTTGCTGGCTGCGGCTCTACCAGCAAACGCTCGACCGCCCGAACGTGCGCACGCGACTGCCACTGGACCTGGCCAGCCTGGGCGTGGAACGCGACGCCACCCAGCTGAAATTGCCGGCGCAACAGGTGCTGAATTTCTACGGTTACCCCCATCCCCGGCATCGCGGGCAACGGATGGTCATCGCCCAGGCCCTGGACCAACTGGACACCTTCGCCCACCCCAGGTCGGGCCTGAACGATCAGCTCAAGCGACTGGACCAGGACCTGCGCCAGATCGCCGACCGCCTGGAGGGTTTGATCGACGATGAAGATTTCAGCCTGTATTCCTCCTACAAGACCTACTTCAAGCTCGACTCCGGTTCGTTTTGGGCCACCCATCAGCAAACCGGTGCAGCCCTGCTCGACACCCTGACCACTACACCGGCATTTCTGGCCCTGGGCCTGGTGCAGGGCCTGCAACCCGGCGCGTATACATTCGATCCCGCCACGCGGCGCCTCAGCGGCAAGAACGCCTGGGGCACGCTGGTGGATATCGGTGTGGAACACTTGGTGAAGCTGCCCGAAGAAGCCGGGCTGAGTTCGTTGATCAGTGTCGCCGAACAACTCGGCACCTTCGTCCACCAGAGCGGCCTGTTCAGCCTCGCCCAACTGCTGAGGTGCCACGACTTGCCGGTGCCCGACACCCCGGAAGAGGCCCGCACACTGGTCAACACGCTACGCCAGTCGACGCCGCTGGCGATACTGCCGGTCAACGACCTCGCCGACTCCGACCTCGCGCTGATGCAGCACCTGCAATGGCTGGCCATGGACCAGGACCGCGACATCATGGCCGTGGGGTTGGCGGGCCTGATCGATGGCCAACCCAGCGACGCCCTTATCGATACCGCCAGCGTGGAACTGACCCCCGCCCGCAACTCCAGCGTGCTTCACCCAGGTGTCATGCGCCACCCGGCCATCACTGCCGGTCCCGCCTGTGGCCCCTTCACCCTCGAACAGCTGTTGCAGCATCACCAGTTCGACCCGCCGGACACGGCCGGCGACGCTCAGGACACCCTGCAAAGCCTGCGAATGAACCTGCCCCGACGCTCCCTCTACGGCGATTACCATGCACTGCTCAGCACCACGGCGCCGTCCCCGGTACGGCTGAATACCGAAGCACGAGAAACGATTGTGCAACGCGTCAACCACGGGCAACCGGAGAACGCCCCACGCCTGCTCGACAGGCTGTGCGGCACGCTGCTGAACGACAAAAGCACTGACGAGGTGCGTCGGCAGGCCGACGCCCTGCTCTCCCACCTGTTGAGCCTCGAGCCTGCGCGTCGGTTGGGCCAGCAACTGATCGAGGCGCTGCACTGGTATGGCCAGCACCCGGACGAATCAGCCAGCCAGACAAGCCTTGGCCTGCTGGTGCTGAGCGCGCTGATCCTCGACCTGGACCCTGGGGCCGGCAACGGCGGTTACACACTGGCCGGTTTCAACCTGGCCGCCGACACGCACTGGGGTCACTCCCCTGTCGATCTGCGCCGCGACCTGGAGCTGCACCTGGTGCGCACCTGTAAAGTCTCGAGCGCCGCCGCGCCACTGGCGGCCCATCTGTTGCTGGCCGGCGTCGCGCCGGAGTTTCTGGTGCAGGCGCTGCCCATGACCCTACGCTATCGCACCTCGATCACCTGGATGACCTTCAGGCAGGGCGTGATGATGGCGCAGGCGCTGGCGCCCGGTTCAACGCAGCACATGACCTACGATGACATGATCGCCCTGGCGTCCCAGCCGCCCGCGACCCTCCAGCAACAGCAGTGGCGCGACTACACCGCCACCAGCACGCTACTGGACTGGGCCATCGCCCAGGGCGAACTGCCCGAGCGCGAGAATGGGCACTACCTGGTGGACGAAATCACGGCCCTGAAAAGACGCCTCACTCAGCGCCTGCAGGCCTTGAAAGATGCGCTGATCACCTTCGCCAGCGAGCTGCCCACCCGTCGCGGCATTGCCCTGGCCGACCTGGAAAAGGTCTTTCCAGGGCAACCGATGCTGGACACGGCCTGCCTATGGCGCCCCGTCGCGCCGATCGCCGGCAGCAGCCTACGCTTCCCAATGCATCATCACGACCGCAGCAACTACAGCCTGCATTCTCTGCTGGAGTTGCACCTGGATGGCCTGCTGGACGACACCCGTTGGCAGTCCATCAACCCTGAGGTGGACCTGGCGAAACTGCGTCAATCGTTTGGGCGCCTGGGCGACATCAATCAGCGCTTCGACGACGCCTTCGGTGCCTATATCGAGCGCATGAAGGAGGCCTACAGCGCCACGATTGAAGACCTGCTGGCGCAATTGCCCCTGGCCGACCGCTTGCATCTGCAACAGGCTGACTTGCAGCTGCTGATACTGAAAAAAGAACCAGGCAAGGATCTCGTGCTACTCAGCCCGGAGCAGGAAATCGCCCGCATTGGCCGCATGGGCGTGATCCTGCGCGGCACCTCCCCCACCACGGTGTGCGAATACGAGCTTTTCCCGCTGTTGAACCGCGCACTCAAGCGCCGTGGCCCGCCCCTGGTATTCAATGAGGGAGGCACGCCGATACCGGTGACCACCGGCGGCGCCCACTCGACCCGTCCGATCACCACACTGATGCAGGGCAATGAGCTGCCCCTGGACTGGGAGGCGTACGCGACCGGACGCCAGCCCAGGCCGGGAGTGCGCTCCAAGGTCATCGTCCACACATTGTGGTCGCGCCGTTCGACACCTGCCGACCCGCTCGTGTTGGCACCGCTCACCTACGGTTCAACGGTCAATCGCGCCATTGCCCAAGCCATCGTGCAACAGCATTTCTTCCTCGAAGTCGATGCCTTGCGTCGGCAAGCACGGGGATCGACACAGCGCGAACACATTCAACAACGCTGGGACCGCGTGCTGGACCGTCTCAAATCCCTGGTACCCTTTTGGTCCTGCAGCCAAGACATCGCCTCCAGAGACACCCGCCGGATGATCGATGGAAGTTATGCGTGCTTTATCGACCTGCTGACGATGCTGTTCCCCACCCAGCGCTATCTCAAGGCCTCGTTGGCGGTCTTGAAAAGGACGATGCCCCTGCCGATCAAGCTGCTCCAACTAGGTCGCTTGAGCACGGCCTTTCTCCATAGCGTCTTGAACCCCCTGGATGGCCTTCCCGGCCTCTACCGGCTGGCCCGTAACGGCCTGATCCAGCTCAGCGTCGACGCACGCCGCATCCTCGATACGGCCATTGGGCAAGTTCAACGCCTGGTAGCCGACATCCCGCTGCTCGATCACCTGAAACTGCTGGCCCGCGCCGACATTGGCAGCGGTTCGCTGTTGCACACCAGCGACCTGGTACGCCTCAACGCCATCCTGCACAAAAACCGCTGGCACGCCTGCCATCCCTTCAGCGCCAAGCCCTATGGCCCTGCGGTGGATAACTTCCGGCTGGACAGCGCCCTCGGCGTGACCCCAATGCACACCAGCAACGGGTATGAGGCGCTGGTGACCGACCGTCTATTCGGGACTCAGCCCCTGCTCATCCCACGCTCCGACGCCACCGACCTGTTGCACGGCAACACCGTGCGGCGCCTCGATCACCGCGCCCCCACCCACTTGGACGACCTGGCATCACCGGCCTACTTCAAGGCCGCGGACGGTTTCGACAGCACCTGTGCCGCCACTCGAACCAAACGCAGCCCGATCCCGTTGATCTGCTTCACCAAGAAGCTCGCGGCGTTCAATAGCTCGATCCATCAGCGCAGGGCCCAGGCCATCGAGCACATCCGCCTGATACCCGCGCCCGCCGTCGGCCCCGACAAACGTAAACTGGTGTACAACCGCAGGCTGTATGAGGCAACGCCCCAGGTGCTCGATTTCGAAATGACGCCGGTGGCCATGAACGCACCGCTGGCTTATAAAGCCCAGGTAAACGGGCGACTCATAGAAAATGAACCGCAATTTGGCCTGCCCATCAATCAAGTGGACAATCTGCTCACCCGCGACACCCGGGTAGTCGAACTGGAGGGGCTGGTTGACGCTGTCGATGACCGCCGGACCCTGCGCGCACTGGTGATCGACCTCAACCCTCCGGGGGCAGCGCCCAGGTCGCGAACGGTAGTGGAGGCCGATGCCGGCGTCTTCTACGACGTCATCGCCATCGATCCAGCCCCGTCGCTGCGGCTCGATCGCCTGGACTTCAGCCTGGGCGGCGTACACGAGCAACTGATCAGAGCGTACTGCAAACGTAAGCTCGACTATCTGAGCGCCGGTGGTTTTATCCAAAGCCGCCCCCTGGTCAACCTGCCAACCCTGGAAGTGCTGTACTCGCAGTTGAGCAAACGCAATTTCACGCCTGAAAAAATTGCACTCCTTCGCGCACAAGCCAGCCAGTTACGGGTGATAAAGCAGCGCGAACTGCTGCTGAACGCCAGCGACGAAGGCCGGCGCCTGGGGATGAGCGTGGCGGTCGAACCGATACGGCTGCAAACCTGGGCACCTTACGCGCCTCAATCGGGGCACACGCTGAACCAGTACCTCGCCACACAGGCCCATACCCACACCGTGGCCCTGCTTCAAAGTACCGGTATCGGGCCGTCCAATGTCGTCGGAGTCGGCGCGGGAGAAATGGCGCGCCTGGATATCGCTGAATCCGTGGTGATGTGGCAGTACAGCCGGGTGGGCCAGCCCAACTTTACGGAGGTGATCCTCAGGACCGGCGCGGGCAATTGCGACCAGATGGCCCACGTTGCGACGGAGCTGATCCGGCTCAACGGCGGCGCCGCGCGGGTATGGGGTATGACGCCACCCGCCCATGCGTTCGTGGTCGTGGGTACACCGCCGCCAACACTGGCGCCCACGGTGGATTTCAGTGAGGCCGCCTGGACGGACCTGTGGATCTGCGATCCATGGGCGGGGATAGTGAGCCCTGCCAGGGATTACATGGCGCAGCTCACGATCAAAATGCACACTTGGTATCTTCAGGACATGTCCATATTTTTCAATGACCGAGGCACCTATCGCTGGGTCCAGGCCCACGACCGCGGCTGGCTGACCTTGTTGCGCACCGCCCTGAAACGCCCACAGACCTGACTGGACAATATTTTCACGCCGCGCCAGCAGCGACTAAGCTTCAACCAAGTCCGATCAATCTGCGTGAATGGATCAATCGACTATGGGCGCTTTATGGCAAACCGATTCGAAACCCGCTGTGGCACACGCCGACAGCGCGGATCAACCGCCATTGCCACGAAGCCCCCGCTTGCACAGCATGTGGTGGCGAGTGGCATGGCTGGTACTGCTGCTCGCGCTGGTGGCCCTGGCCTGGGCCGCCAACCAGGAAATGCGCACCTCGCGCCTGCAAGCCGAATACCTGAGTTCGTTTGCGGCATCGCTGACCTATCGCGTGGAGCCCGGCCCCAGCGATGCGGTTGTTTATCCGGGGGACGGGCCGTTTGACCGGCGCCTGGGTTACAGCGCCCTCGATGAATTCCTACCGCGCCTGCTCAAGCACAATTACCTGGTCCAGGCGCAGGCGCGTTTTTCCCCGGCGTTAATGGACTACGCCCGACACGGGCTGTTCGTACCCTACGCGGAAAAAGTCCAGGCCGGCCTGAGCATCACTGACTGTCGCGGCACGCCGCTGTACGCCTTCACCTACCCGCAACAGCTCTACCCCAGCTTCGCCGCGGTCCCGCCGCTGGTGGTGCAAGCGCTGTTGTTTATCGAGGACCGTGACCTGCTCGATCCCCGGCAACCCCTGGCCAACCCGGCGGTGGACTGGCCGCGTTTCGCCAAGGCCGCCTGGTCGCAGGTGGCCAAACTCCTGCATTTGCCTGGGCAAACCGCGGGGGGGAGCACCTTGGCCACGCAACTGGAAAAGTATCGTCATTCACCCGATGGCCTGACGTTGTCGGGCGGCGAAAAAATCCGCCAGATGATTTCCGCCAGTGTCCGCGCCTATCAGCCAGGGCCAAACACCCTGGGCAGCCGGCAGAATATCGTGCGCGACTACCTCAACAGCGTGCCGCTGTCGGCCGTGCCGGGCCATGGCGAAGTACATGGCATGGCCGAAGGCCTGCGGGTGTGGTACGGCGCCGACTTCAACCAGGTCAATGCCCTGCTGGCCGGCAACGCACCGCAAGACCTGGCCAAAAAAGGCTTGGCGCTGCGCCAGGTACTGTCGCTGATGATCGCCCAGCGTCGACCCTCGCATTATTTGACCAAGGGCCGCGAGGAGCTGGCGCAACTGACCGACAGCCATATCCGCCTGCTGGCGCAGAACAACGTGATCGATCCGGCGCTGGCCAAGGCCGCCCTCGCCAGCCACGTCACCTATCGCGACTGGCAGCAGCAACCGACGATCCAACCGGTCGAGACCAACAAAGCGATCAACGTCGCTCGCAGCCGTCTCGCCACCTTGCTCAACCGCCCGCTGTATGACCTCGACCGCCTTGACCTGGCCGCCTCCAGCACCCTTGACTACGCCCTGCAAACCCAGGCCACCGACTACCTCAAGCACTTGGCCGACCCGGTATTCGCCGGGCAAACGGGCCTGCTCGGCCCGCGTTTGCTCACCCCGCAAAGTACGCCCCAGGTGCGCTACAGCTTCACCCTGTTCGAACTGACACCCGATGGCGCGCGCGTGCGGGTGCAAACCGACAACACCGATCAACCGTTCGACATCAACGAAGGCAGCAAGCTGGAGTTGGGCTCCACCGCCAAGCTGCGGGTGCTGACCACTTACCTGCAAATTATCACCGAACTGCATGATCGCTACCGCGCACAGACACCCGCCGAGTTGAAAAAAGTCACGGTCCCCGAGCAAGACCCACTCTCCCGCTGGGCCCTGGACTACCTGATCCGCAACACTGACCGCGACCTGTCGAAAATGCTCGACGCCGCCCTCGACCGCACCTACTCGGCCAACCCCGGCGAGGCGTTCTTCACCGGCGGCGGCCTGCACCGTTTCCATAACTTTCGCAACGAAGACAACGGCCGCACCCCGACCCTGCGCGATGCCCTGCGCGAGTCGATCAACCTGCCCTTCATTCGCCTGATGCGCGACCTGGTGCGCTACACCACCTACTCCGGCGAAGACAACAGCGCGCGCTTGCTCAAAGACGACAACGACCCGCGCCGCCAGGAATACCTGGCCAGGTTCGCCGACCACGAAGGTACGGCGTTCCTGCTCAAGTTCTGGAAAAAGTACCGCAACAAAGACACCCAGTCGCGCCTCGACACCTTCATGGACAGCCTGCACCCCACCGCGATCCGCCTGGCCGCCGTGCACCGCTACCTGATGCCCCAGGCCAGCCAGGAAAGCTTCAACAGCTTCGTGCGCGCACACCTGAAAAGCATCAAGACCACCGACAAGCTCACCGACGAACGCCTGGCCACGCTCTACCAAAGCTACGGCCCCGGCGCCTACGATCTGCCGGACCAAGGCTACATCGCCAAGGTGCACCCGCTGGACCTGTGGCTGCTGGGCTACCTGCTCAACCACCCGGACGCGACCTTCAGCGAGATCGTCAAGGCCAGCGAATTCGAGCGCCAGGAAGTCTATAGCTGGCTGTTCAAGAGCCGGCACCAAAGCGCGCGGGACAGCCGCATCCGCACCATGCTGGAAATCGAAGCGTTCCTGGAGATACATGAGCGCTGGCGAGCCGTGGGCTATCCGTTCGACCACCTGGTGCCATCGCTGGCCACCGCCATCGGCAGCTCCGGCGACCGCCCCGCCGCCCTCGCCGAACTGATGGGCATCATCCTCAACGACGGCGTACGCCTGCCGGTGCTGCGTATCGACAGCCTGCGCTTTGCCGAGGGCACGCCGTATGAAACCTACGTGGTCAACGACCCGAACCGTGGCAAGCGCGTAATGCCCAGTGAAGTGGCCACCGCCTTGCGCGGCGCGTTGTCACAAGTGGTGGACGCCGGCACGGCCAAGCGCGTGGCCGGCAGTTTCACCCTGGCCGACGGCACGCCGCTGGCCATGGGCGGCAAGACCGGTACCGGCGATAACCGTATCGAAGCCATGGGCAGCGGCGGCCGGATCCTGAGCTCAAAATCCATCAACCGCACCGCGACCTTTGTGTTTTACATCGGTGAGCATCACTTCGGCACCCTCACCGCCTTTGTGCCCGGCGCTTCGGCGCAGCACTTCACGTTTACCTCGGCGCTGCCCGTGCAGGTGCTCAAGGGCATGGCGCCGATCCTGATGCCCTATTTGCAACCGGGTGGGCACACGCCCTAAGGCGCCAGGAAGTCGAACATCAGGTGTACGGTGCCGTAATAGCTGCCGCCCTGGTAACCGTCGTCGGGCTGTATCGCCGCGATCTCCAGCTCGGCGCGCGTGCCTGTCCTGGCCACCTCGGCGCCGACCACTTCGGTGCTGTCCAGCGTCAGCGGAACCTGATTGAACATCACCTGCAGGTCGATACGGTGTCGCCCGCTGTGCAGATAGGGCGTATCCAGCAACCGTGCGGCCACACCGCCACTGAGGTTCTTGACGTCGAAGTGCTTGCGCAAGCGACTGAGCTGCGAGGTGACCAGGTTCCAGGCCAGCTCTTGCTCCTGGCCCATCCAGTTGGACTCCGAGGGCAGCACATAAGCGTCGCGCACCGGAATGGTTACCGACACGTCGAAGCTATGGCGTTCCTGAATAAAAGACGCCCACGCCACGGGGACTGTCGGCAAGGTCAGAAGGACAAGGGTTGTCAGTTGCTTGAGCATCGTATTCACCCATTAACCTTGACCGTCATCGACTGTTTCTGCTGCCCTTCAATCATTTGAAAGCTGTATTGACGATCGGGTTTCTTTTCGAACGTCAAGCGCCGGCCAGGCAGAATGTGGTGCTTGGTAGTGGGCGCGCAATCGCTGGCCCGAGCGATGGCGCAGTCGCGAAATTCGTCCAGCACCACCACGCTGTTGCCTGCGTTGTGCAACCGGTACTCGCTGGCGGTCTCGTCGACCTGCGTGTCGAAACGCGTCTGTTTGGGGCGCACGAAAAACACCGTGCCATAACCCGCCATCACGTTCACGCCCGCCGCCAGGTTGTTTTTATAGTCGGCGCGTTCCTGCTCGGTCACAGCAAAATCGTCTTCCTTTTGCGGGACCACCGGAATGAACCGCACCCGAAAGTAACGCTCCTTATCCCGCTCCCCTCTATACAACAGCCGGGTGCCCTGGCGGCCACCGGCGGGCACGATCAACCGCGCAGGGCTGGCCATCAAGCCATCGCGCCCAGTGGTGTTGCCCTGAGCATCGGCCAGGGACGGGAGGGCGACTTCCTGGGAAGTGCCATCGGCGTTGTAGAGGATTTCCAGCACATCCACCTTCACGAACGCGGTGCTGGTTCCCCCATTGAATACCCGCTTGAGAAAGGAACTGCGATCCGCCTCCAGATAGTCATACACCACCCCGACATTGATCATCGGCCCCGCATGGGCCTTGACGGACAACAGCAACACACCGATCCACAACACTGCATGCTTCATTTCAACGACGCCTCATAAATGGACTGTAGGAATAACGGCCCTACACCTGGGAATCCCAAATCACGGTGACGACACCCGAATAGGTGGTGCCGGGATGTTCAAGCATCTGGCTCACATTCGCCCGGTCCACTTCAAAATGCAGAATGGCGGGCCGATCGTTGACGTACTGCAACGGCTGGAACAGTTCGGTGCCGCTGCCATCCAGGCGCAATGGCCGTTTGTTCACCGCTTGGTCGTGACCATCCTGCAGGCCATAGGGCAGGCTCACGGCAACCTGCAAGGGCACTTCGTCGCCATTGCCGTTACGCAGGCCGCAGGTGTTGCCGATTACCAGCGAGCACTCCATCTGCATTTTGAAACGCGAGGACGCCGACAGGCGGAACGTCTGGTCCCGGTACAGCCTGTCCGGCCGGCGGCCAGCATTGAGCCAGGCTTGCCAGCCGCCCTGGGGCAACAGTTCGATACGGTTGCCTCCCGGCGGAATATCGACTTTGAGTTGGTGCTCAACGCTCAGGGTGAAGTTGAAGGTGGCGACTGTGTCGCCGGGTTTCATGATGTCGCCGAAGTCAAAATCCCCACCCGGCCCCATGGAATAGGTGAGTGAACCACGGTACTCCCCCGTATTCATCGTCAGCGGGTTGGGGGTCTTGAGTTCGTAGGCGTACTCCAGGTGCGTATAGGTGAACCACGGAATTTCGGTGCCGTTTTTTACGCTGCAAGCCCCCGCGCCCTCCGGCACGATCCAGAAAAACAACGCAAAGTTGTTGCCTGCTGCCAAATAGTTTATCGGCTGGCACGGCTCCGGGGCGCCATACCAGTAAGTGGACCAACCGGGCGTCTCGGCCGTCATAAACGCGGACACACCCGGCGGACGTGGCAGATTCCAGCGCGCGCCGACACCGGCGATACGCATCTGTACGGTTTCCACCTCGCCGGTACCCACATGGGTCACTTGCAGATCACGCCATTCGGAAGGCACTTTGAAATAGGCGCCCTGACGTGGATCGGTGGGATTGGCCAGAATCGGCCCACTGGAACTGGCGCTAAAGCCAGTATTGCGGATGCCGAAAATGTTTAACGCCCTGCATTTGGGAATAGCCGGGGGATGCCAGGCGCACACGCCGCCTTCCGGGGTGGTGTTTTTAAACTTGTTGCTCATCGGGTTGGAGGGATCCGGACGAAACACCGCCGTCACCTCTTCGACGAAGGCGAGCGCCAATGGGCTTGAAAACACCAGGGCCAACGCCAATGCACTCGGCGCTGAGGTTTTTTTCAGGGTTGTGAATAGGCTCATAGAAATTCCACTGGCAGTGTCTGGGTCGCCATCAACCGGCGGTTGCGCCCTGAAGAGTGGCGTCGGCAAGTGAATCGGGCGTGCAACGCAGGTCACCGATCATCAACACATCGTTTTCGGCAGGCGTGTTATTCGGGTCCAGGCGGAACCGGCATAACAACTGGCTCTGGTAACGCACTTCCAGGGTCGGCGCGCTGGTGGTCATTTCCATGGAAAAAAAACCGTCCACTTCGCTGACGCCTCGGCTGGCGTGGTTGATCACCTGATGCCCCTTGAGCGGCGTGCCGTGGGCGTCCAACAGGCGACCCAACACGCTGACGGTTTTCATCACCGTGACTTTGCGGTAATCCACGCCGCCCTTGTTCAAGTGATAAGCGGAGCGCGCCGGTTGGATATTGGCCGCCGGTGGGTGGTTGCCCTCGAAATCGAAACTCAGGCTGCTGCTTCGGTAGGCGGATACCGGCATGTAGTTACGCCCTGGACGCAGAAGCGTGCCGCCACCGTTCAGGTCATCGGCCCGTATGGCAATATCGTCCAGGTCGGTTTCGACATCGACGATCATGCCCGCACCGTTGCCCTGGTATTGATTGCTCAACACCATTTTGCCGGCACCGGCCACAAGGGTGCTGTTCAGGTTCAGGCCACCGGTGAGCTCATCATTGAAGGAGCTGCGCTGGATAAAACCATCGCCGCCGATTGAATCGGTACTGAAACTGGCCATGCCTGAAAGGCCCACACCATAGGTGTCGGTGATGGCGGTGGCGGACACGCTCTGCAGCACATGATCGGTGAGATCCTGTCGGACGGTGACCGACGCGTTGTTATCACGCCCACCGTCGCGGGCCGTGCGGGTACCGACGCTGCCGGAAATCTGCCGGCCATCGCTGCCCAGCGCCAGGCTCAGGGTGATATCCACCCCCCGGTTGCGCTGTTCGTTCGTGGCACTGGAACCAGGACGATCAAATACCGCAAAGCGCCAGTTGGCATCACTGCCCAGCAGTGTGTCGCGGCGACTCCAGCCCAGGTCCAGGCCGGCGCCTTCGACGTTGCCTTCGCTGTAGGCCATGCGCACATTCAGCGTGTTTTTTTCATCGACACGGTGGTTCACCGACAGCGCCGTATTACTGGCCTCACCGACGAAGGTGTTGCGCCGTAAACGCGTGCCGTCCGGCAGGGTTTCGAAGGTATCGCGGGTATCCAGCCAGCTGCGATTGTGGCTGAACACCAGGTTGGTGGCGCCGAAGGTATACAGGCCCTGCAAGTCCAGCCCCGTGCCATGGTCCTGGGTTTTGTAGAGGTTCGCATAGACGCTGGAGTAGTTGGAGAGGGTCCAGTCTATCGAACCACCGTATTGCAATTGCTCACGCACCTCGCGAGCCGACAACCCGAGAATGACCCGTGGATGCAGCAGGTAGTTGACCGACGCGCCCGTGGTCAGCGCACCCGAGGCCTGGTCGTCCCAATTGCTGAACAGTTTGGTTTCGCGCCCGGCAAAGACGTTATAGCGCCAACGGTCTTCGACGTTGCGCCAATTACTCGGCTTATAGACCAGCTCTTGGGTGGTGCCGACGGTCAAGCCGTCTTCGATCATGCGGACCTCCACCTCATATATCCCGCCCGGTAAAGGCCGCGTATCCAGCGTCTGCAAACCGGCGGCCACCGCCTGGGTATTGATCAACAGACCATTACGATAAATCTCGACGGCCGCCTGGCGGTTCGCGGTGACGTAGATCGGGTAAACGCTGGGCCTGGCGCTGTTGATGGCCAGGCTGTCGGAACTGCCATACATCACGCCCAGCGCGGTGTCCGGACTGGCGCCGAAGGTGCGCAACTGGCGGGTAAGCCCATCGGAATTGGGTGTGAAGTGGCCCAGGCGCAGGAAGCGCCCTTCCAGCTCACGCTGGGTATATAGCTCATGGATGGCATGGCGCAGGTGCTCTTCGTCGCCGCTCTGACGTGCCACTTGCAGGTTGAACATCTGGGTCCAGTTGCCCAGGCTGGAACTGGCCTGCAGGCCGTAGCGCCCACCGATATCCTGGCTCTGCCCGCCATTGAGGTTGAGCTGGTTGTTGAGTATCAAACCCCGACTGCCATCCACGGGCAGTTCGTAAAAGCGCGGGGCTGTCCCATCGCGCTCCACGTTTTGGGTAATGATCGACAGCTGGGAGCTTTCCAGGCTGTAGAACGCCGACACCAGTTGCTGCGGGCATGACTGAGTGCATGCGCCCAAGGCAATGCCTTGTTCCAGAATCGCTTGCCAGGTGTCACGAGTTGCCGCGGCCACCGGGCTGCCCTGCGTGTCGGTAAACTCAAGCAGTGTCACGCGATCGTCTTTAGACAGAACGATCAACGCCTCGCCCAACAGTTGCTGATCAAGCTCCACGCGTACCGCCAGCGGAACCTCAAAAAAATGCTCGGTAAAACCCGCTGGCAAGCCTTGGGCCTGGGCGACCAGACTGCCGGGCGCCATGGCGGGCGTGGCCGGCGCCGCCAAGGCGCCCGTGCAAATCAATAGCGCAAGGGCAACCGCGATGGGTGTCATCGGGAACATGGACGGATACTCTAATTACCAGATTGCAAGGCAAAAACAGGCCGGCCAGACCGGGGAATATCGGCCGACCTGTAAACCATCACCTGCGAGCACGGAACTCAGCAGGCCCCCGTCACCTTCAAGGGCCTACAGGCAGTACCGCGTCAAACACCAATGGCATGACGCTGGTGTAGGCACCACGCTGGCTGGCGCCAGGCTTGGCTGCTGCAATACGCAACTCAGCGCCGATGCCCGGTGTGGAGTCGGCATCATTGACCACTTCCTGGGGGGTGCCGGTGAGGGTGACGCCGTTCAGGGTCGTGGTCAGCGGGATGTTCTGGGTGGTATCACCGTTGAACAGCACGGCCGGGCCACCTTCGATGTAGGCATGGATGGAACCGTTGGTATTACGCATGTCGTAAATCGCGCTCAGCGGTGCCAGCTCACCGCTCACCAGGTTGTAGTTCATGGTTTCGTCGCGGCCCCAGTTGGGGTCACGTGGCTGAACGTGGAACACGGTCGTCGGGATGTTGGCCTTGAGGGTGACGGTATGGCTCGCCTCGCCCGCCGCGAAGGTGACTGAAGCACTCATCGCCATAACAGCCAGAGGAACGGAAAGTGCAAACTTCTTGAACATAGCAAGTTACCTGTTATTCAAATTAGGACTACCAACATCAAATGTTTTTTTGAAATCGGCATATTCCCCCCAAGAGCATTAGTTGGGGAGAGAAGATCATCCACGGAGTTGAAACACAAGTAAGCAGTCTACTTCCCATGAAGGCGTAGCCCAAGCCAGACGCCACTCGATAGAAAAACATGGCACTTAGCCAAAACTTAAAACTCAACTGTAGGAACAAGACTACTTGCTAAGTACATGTGGGCAAACTGGAGAAACTTACAATACAAGAATTACGATATTAAGCCAAAAAGCATTAACTTATTCAACCGGGTCAACGACCTGAATAATGACTCTAATAATAACTTTTAGCCCAGAATGCCAACGCTGGCCGTGCAAGCGTGAACCGTCGGTCGCGAAGGCTTGCACGGGCTAAAGATATATCTTACGTTGTATCTTAAGACAACAGAGGGTATCCCCATGAGAGAGCATCACCCCCACCACCGCGAACCCCATGAGCACGGTGACGGCTTCGAGAAACGCCCCGGCCGCGAACGCGGCGGACGTGGCCCCCGCGTCTTCGCCCCCGGCGACTTGAAACTGCTGCTGCTGGCCCTGATCGCCGAGCAGCCGTGCCATGGCTATGACCTGATCCGCCAGATCGAAACCATGTTCGACGGCGCCTACAGCCCCAGCCCAGGCGTGATCTACCCGACCTTGACCTTCCTTGAAGAAAGCGAGCTGGTCAGCGGCGACGCCGAAGGTGGAAAAAAACGCTACACCATCACCGACGCCGGTCGTCTTTCTTTAAATGAGCAGGCCGTGGCGCTGGAGGGCGTGCGCATGCGCATTGATGTGAGCAAGCGTTCGCTGCGCGGCCATGATCGACCGGCACAGATCCACGAAGCGGTGCACAACCTGCGCCACGCCTTGCAACTGCACCACGGGCGCTGGACCCCGGAAGAAATCGTACGTGTCGCGGCACTGCTCAACGGCACCGCTCAAGCCATCGCAGACGGAAAAAACCAATGAATACGCAAACCATCCATCGCGTCAGCCACGAAATCAAACGCCGTCGCCTGCAAGTGTTGCGGGTGGTGGATATCACCCCGCGCATGCGGCGTATCACCCTGGGCGGGCCTGAGCTGGCAGGTTTTGTGAGCCTGGGCGCCGATGACCATATCAAGCTGCTGTTCCCGCAGAACGCCGCCGAACAAGCCGCGCTGGAAAGTCCCACTTTCAACGTCAAGGGCGATGGCCCGCAACCGGCCATGCGCGACTACACGCCCCGGAGTTTTGACTCGAGCATCGGCGAGCTGGATATCGACTTCGTGCTGCACGGCGATGGCCCGGCGTCCACTTGGGCCGAGCAGGTACAGGTCGGCCAGCACCTGTACATCGGCGGGCCACGGGGTTCGTTGATCGTGCCGGATATCTTCGACAGCTACTTGTTGATCGGTGATGAAACCGCGATCCCGGCTATCGCAAGGCGCCTGGAAGAATTGCCGGCGGGCCGCAAGGTGCTGGCGGTAATCGAAATCGACAACACTGCAGAACAACAAGCGTTGCACAGTGCTGCCGATGTGGAGGTGATTTGGGTGATACGCGGCCAGGATGACCTGCTCGATACGGTGCGCAACCTGACCCTGCCGGGCGGCTCGCTGTACAGTTTTGTCGCGACCGAAACCAAGCTGTCGCGCCAGGTACGTCGGGTGCTGCTGGACACGCATCACGTCGATGAGGCGTACCTCAAGGCAGTCGGTTATTGGCGCGCCGACGGCAGCGACGAAGTGTGAAGCAAGGGTGAAGCTCGATAACGTTTCATGCCCCATCACCGTCGATGTGCCCCTGCGGCATTCACGGAACGGAATGCCAAAGCCACCGGCGTGGGTCACCGGTGGCTTTGGCCTTGCCGTGGATCACGGCACCCCCATCACGAGTACGCCGCTGCCACTGATGGCTCCAGCGGCAGGCAGCGACCCGGCCCGCCGAACGAGCGTAAACGTCACATCGTCCCCGCCCACGCTGTTGGTAATACGGGTCAGGAACGAACCACCGACTTGCACCGCAGAACCGCCACGAACCAGGGCAGTGCCCACGTCCGCATTGGTCATCCTGAGAAGCCGTGTATCAAACGCCGATGGGGTGCCTTTGTAGCTGATGGTGATCGGTGTGTTGATGCCGCCATCCGGGCATGAATAGGTGAGCCGACGGTCCCTGCGAATGGTGGTTGTCAGTGGGTCGGTGCCGATTGCGCGCTGGTGGACGTTGCCGAAGTCTATGTCGATTGGATTGTTATTGTTGATCGTGCACGTGGATGGGGAGACGGTGAAGTTGTTGGCAGCGTTGTAGGTAATGTTGATCCTGCCTGTGCTTGAGTTGTAGTTATTGGTGACAGTGAGATGCAGGCGTCCGAGATTATCGCCTATTCGAATATCGAGCGGATTGGACGGACTGTTGCGCACCAGAATATAAGGCGTGATATCGATCGGATAACCCGTAATGTTGTCAGGCAGCGTAGTGACCCGTATTCCACTCGGGATAGGGATATTTCGGTACGCTCCATTGATTCGTAAACCGGCCCCTTCGCCGCTGAATTTGATGCCCGGTATCCAGGGCGTGCCCGTTGAACTGCCCGTTGACCAGTAGTCCTGTCGTGAAGACGGGCTTTGCGAGCCTCGGGAAAATCTGCATTCAAGCCGTGCACCTTCCAACATGATCCTCGTACGATCTGCGGCCAGGGTAACTGTAACCGGGACCTGCAGGGGGAGTTCCCCGACTATCACCCGCCACGAGCCTCCATTCACACGGCATTCAGCAGCCTTCACGCTCGTAGCCCCCGCCATAAACATAAGGAGCGCTGTGGTTCCACAGAGTCGTTTCATTTTGACCTCTCGTTGTTTCTATACTCAAACGCCGTCCATGGAACATCTGTCCGGGCTTTAAGCAGCCCGGAAGGGATTTGAAGTTTGACGAAGGCTGTTTTCAGCCTATGAATGAAGGCTCACAAGTGCGCGAGTCCAGCGTAAAAACACCTGACCTCTTCGTGGCTCACGGCACCCCCATCACGAGTACGCCGGTGCCACTTATGGCTCCAGCGGCAGGCAGCGACCCGGCTCGCCGAACGAGCGTAAACGTCACATCGTCACCGCCCCCGCTGTTGGTAATACGGGTCAGGAACGAACCGCCGACCTGCACCGCAGAACCGCCACGAACCAGGGCAGTGCCCACGTCCGGATTGCTCATCCTGAGGAGCCGTGTATCAAACGCCGATGGGGTGCCTTTGTAGCTGATGGTGATCGGTGTGTTGATGCCGCCATCCGGGCATGAGTAGGTGAGCCGGCGGTCCCTGCGAATGGTGGTTGTCAGTGGGTCGGTGCCGATTGCGCGCTGGTGGACGTTGCCGAAGTCTATGTCGATTGGATTGTTATTGTTGATCGTGCACGTGGATGGGGAGATGGAGAAGTTGTTGGCGGCAGTGTAGGTCAGGGCAAGCGCTGCGCTGCCGGTATTATAATTGTTTGTCTGCTCAAGATTTAACCCTCCGAGGACATCGCCTATTCGAACATCAATAGGGTTCGTTGGGCTGTTGCGTACCAGAATATAGGGCGTGACATCGACCGGGTAACCCACGCCGTTATTAGGCATGGTCGTCATGCGGATACCGTTCGGCACCGGAGAGTTATAGTGGGTCCCATTGATGCGCAAGCCGGTGCCTTCGCGAGTGAATTTTGGGCCGGGCACCCACGCGGGGCCGACTCTTGCCGACGTTGCCCAGTAATCCGTATACCAGGGTTGGCTACCACCAAAGCCAGAGAACCGGCACTCCAGCCTCACCCCTTCAAGCACGATGCGGGTTCTGTCCGCCCCCAGTCGGACGGTGACGGGAACTCGCAGGTTTAGCGTCCCGCCGGCCCCTACAAATGTCCACACCCCGCCGTTCACTCGGCAATCAGTTGCTCTCACGGTCGTCGCAACACCCATCAGTATAAGAAGCCCCATGACTCCATATAGTCGTTTCATGTTGATCTCTCGTCGTTTCTCTACCCAAACGCTGCCCGCAGGACATCGGTCCATGCCTTGGCCGTCCAGAAGGGATTTGAAGTTTGGCTAAGGTCATTTCCAGCCTACGGATGACGATTCACACCTACGGATAGTCCAGGGTAAAAGTCGAGGTCACCCGGTACGCACCATGCCCGATGGTTTGATCCCTGATGGCCTTAGGCTCACCCTGCACATAGGCCTTGAGTTCAATCACGTTGCTGCCATTACTCAGCCGCTGTTCGTCACTGACGGTGTTCAGGGGCAAAGGCTTGTTGCTCGGCGTCTCTAAACCGATCCCGATACCGGAGGCACCACTTCCACCATCCAGCGCGAACAATCCGGGGAGCTCGGCGTTTTCTCTGCCGCCAAATGTGATGGTGACCGTGTTGCCAATCGTGGTGTCGCAGTCCTCCAGGTGCAGCTTGAACCCCCGGCCCTGTGTACGTGTGTTGATATAAAGGTGCTTGCTGGTAACGTCCCAGAGTTCCAGCGTGATGGCCTCATCACCCGGACGGATCGTGCAGGCCTCTTCAACCAGATTGCCCTTGAACCTCAGGTTGTCCGCCGCATGCCCCTGGGGCATCAGGCCCAAGGTCAGCAGTAATACCAGCCCGGCACATGGCCAAGCCCTATGAACGCGTTCATGTCCCATGGACTCAGCTCCTACTCGTATTCAGCCAATAGCGTGGCCACCGCGGCAAACCTTGCGGGAAGCAGGGTCGCGCCGGGCTGTTTGACAGGCACCACTTCCAATACCGGCGGTGACGACAGGCTGATATCCAATGGCGTATTGAGTTGAAATGGCAGGTTGTTCTGATAAATCCGAATGCCCAACGCCGGCACACTGGTCTGCACCGCTGAGCGGTCATAAGCCGTTGCCGTACCGTTGACACTCAGCTTCAGTTGCCAGGGAAGCGTGTCGGCGCCACAGCTGATGGTGTAACCCACCCCTCTGCGGTATTTCACCCCGTCGACCCGCTTTATTCCGACATCGCCAAAATCGACTTCAATCGTGTTGCCCGCATCAATCGTGCACGGCGGGGGCTCATTCAGCGTTCCGCTGAACGTCAGGTTGGCCGATGCACCACTGCAAAGGCCGAGCGACCACAAGGCGAGCAACGCTCGCTGCTGCCAACATGTCATTGATCGTTTCTCTTCATTGGTAATCGACCACAAGAGTGGCAGCCGCATCGAATGCCCCTCCCGTCAGTTTGCTGCCCGCGCGTTTGACGGGGACCGCCTGCACGACCGGAACGTTGGGGTAGGTAAAGTTCACGGCGGTATTCAGCGGCCAGTCAGCGCCGTTGACGAACAGCTTGACCCCCAGGTCCGCCTTGCGGGTCACGAGCACACGATTGTCGAACGCAGCCCCGGTGCCCTTGAGCTCCAGCGTCAACGCGTTGCTGAAGGGCGAGTCGCACCTGACGGTGTAAGGCACATTCCGGCGATAGTTCACGCCGTCGATCCTCGACGTCAGCAGGTCATTGCCAAACGGCACATTGAGCGTACTGCCGCTGTTGATCACACACGGTGGCGGCGCGATGATGGTCGCGCGGATGGTCAAACTGGTGTCAGCTTGCACACCCTGGCCAAGCGCCCATAGCAGCCCAGCACCGATAAGAATGGCCCACGGGCCGGTTGCGGTTGCCATCGTTCTCCCCCTACTCATAATTGAGCCTGAAATCCACCACGGCCCTGAATGCCCCGCTGCTCAGCGGCGCGGGAGTGCGGGTGGGCTGTACATGCCAGGTCTGGGTGTTACCGCCCAGGGGCAAGAACAAAGGTTCGCCCCTTGACCCCAGCTGCACGTCACGCCCCAGTGCATCGGTCAGCCGCAGCCCCATCCCGGTGATACCTTGCACTTTGACCAGCCGGGGGTCATCGGCATCGGCGGGCGCGAGGAACGCCACCGACAGTACGGGTTGAAAGGCACTCCATGTCAGGTTCCCCGTCCGTTCATTACGGATGCTGCCGGCGGTGCGGTGGCAGTCGGTAAAACGCAGTTGAAATGCCACGGGAGTGGCCTGATCGCCGGGGCGTTGCAACCGGCTGGTCGACACAGCGCCCAGATCAATCGTTTGATGCAGTGATGTCATCTCCAGGCTGCAGGGCGTTTCATGCATGGCCCCGGAGATGTTCAGCATTCCATTCATGCCTTCGACATCATCCGCGGCGTGCACGCCCCCCACAAAGGCCAGCAACAGGCCACCCAAGGCCTTCACAGTGTGCGACTTCATGACGTTCTCCGGCAGCAGGCCCTACTCATTGGGCGTTGAAGCGTGCGCGTTCACTTTGCAAGTGTCGCCACTGCAGGTGAAGGCCAGTAGCGGACGGCCACCGTAATCATTCACGTAGGCCAGGTAAGGGCTCGTGCCGAGTACCTGGGCCGTTGGCCCCAGGTCCAACGAACCTTTGGGCGGGACCATCACGGGTTCGAAGCCCGGCACGGTTTTGCCGTCCTTGGTGCTGCGTGCATCCACGAGGGTCACGTAGTAAGGCGTAGGGTTGTTGACCTGATAACGCTCGCCTGCGCGGGTCAGGATCAGCTTTTCCTGCCAGGGGTTGGACAAGTCTTGCTGGCTGGGCGCAATGGATTGCGGTCGATAGAACAGTTTGATCCGGGTCTGCAGCGCAATTTGCAGGGTATTGGCTTTATCGCTGCGCGGTGGAATCTCCCTCAGGTTGAAGTAGAACACCGTCTCCCGATCCTGGGGCAGCGACTTGGCCGCGGGTAACGCCTGAACTTTCACCTGGCTTTGTTTGCCGGGCTCCAAACGTTGAACCGGCGGCAGGACGATCAGGGGCGTGGTGATTTTCTTGCCCTCTTCATCCTCGATCCAGCCCTGGGCCAGATACGGCAGCTGCGTGTTGTTATTGGTGATGTTCACGCTGGTGGCATCTTTGCCACCATCAAAAATCACTCGGGTACGATCCAGGCCGACAGCGGCATGGGCGCTCTGGCTCAAGCCCAGGGCCAGCAGCGTGAAAGCCTGGCGTGTGAGGCGCGTATTCAGCATCATGAGGATGTGTTCTCCGTATGGATGTGCTTCCCGGTCAGGTCCGCGGGTTCGGGCAAGGATTGATCAGCGGCGACCATGCGGCAGCCCAGTTGCAGGGCATCGGTCAAGCCATCAGCCGGTAGAACGACCGGGAGCGTGAGGACGCATCGCTCGGCCCCTGCCCAACTGACAGTCATCTGCTCGCCGGCCTGAATACCGCTGAGGTAGACATTGCCGCCGTCGTTCACAATCCCGGTGTCTTGCTGCTTTGTGTTTTTCACGGTCGCGCCGAAGGGCGGTGAACTGCCATCAGGCAGGCGAAGCACTGCCATGGCTTTTGCACCGGAAATCACGTCCAGGGATCGATAACCGATAGCTCCTTCGGTGAGCGTCAGTTGCGTGACCGACTGAGTGGCTTCGACCATGTTGGGCAAACGCTCCAGGTCGATACTGGCCGCCGTACGCTGATAGCTGCCGATATCGGAGATGACCGCCTTGCCAAACGCATTGCTACGGGTCGGCGTGCCGTAACCCCGCACAGGCACATCGGGTACCCCGGCGGTATCGACCATCAGGCGTGTTCCTCCCGTACTGTTGGTACGATGGAGGGCCGCACCGTAAGGCGTGAGCGTGCCGCCGCCGCGCGCGGACATACCGATGCTGCTTTTATTGCCTTCTTGTGTACTGACGCTGAGATCGATGTCGGCCTGGTCGCCAATATGGCTCAGGTAGCCACTGGCGGCGTTGTCGCTTGCGCTGAGCTGGTAGCTGTTACGCTCATCGAGGCGATCACTGTAGCGCGTTGAAAAGTTGTTCTTGCCGGCAATCCTGTTAGCGTCCAGCGACAGCGTGCCGGAGGGACCCAATGGCAGGCTGACCGTCAGCGCCATGCCATTATCCTTATAGTTATATTCCTGGGTGCGGAACATATTCAGGGACATGTTCATGTTCTTGACGCTCCCCACATTAAAATAACGTGACGCCGACAAGTTCCAGCGATGGGTGGCCGGGCGCGACCAATAAGTCTGTTTGTTGTAACTGGCATACACAGTCGCGCCCAAGTCGCGAAACTGCTTATTGATCGTCGCGGTATAAAGTGCCTTGCTACCGCCAATAGGTTTCCAACTTCCGTTGTACTCACCATACTCATTGAGCCCCGCGCGCTCGCCATTCCTGCCGTAATGACGGGCATCAAGGTATTCACTCATGCTCAAATAGTTTTTCTCGGAAAAGCGGTACCCGGCAAAGGTGATCTGGCTGTCGTATTGCTCAAAGTTCTTCGAGTATTGAAGTCGGTACGATTTGCCGGAGAGTGTCTCGTTCCACACACGGGCGTGGGACTGAGTCGCATCCAGCGATATGGCGCCGAACGCCAACAGGTCACGACCGACCCCGCCCGATACCGCATGGTAGTTGTTATCGGTGATACCGCCGCCATACAGAGACCAGCCGTTGCTGATCCCCCAAGAAAACTCGCCGCTGCCGAAGAAATTGCCATCGGCCCCGTACTGAAGATTGGACGGGCGTCCACTCGCCAACTTATAACGAATGTGTCCCGGACGCGTCAGGTAAGGAACGCCTGCCGTATCAAGTTGAAAGGTATGTACCGAACCGTCCTGCTCTTCCACGCGCACATCCAACCTGCCGCTGACTGCGTCGTGAAGGTCCTGGATACGGAACGGTCCTGCCGCCACCAGCGTTTCATACAGCACACGCCCCTGCTGGCTGATGATGACCTTTGCATTGGTTTTGGCCACGCCGACCACTTCAGGCGCATAACCTCGCAAGTTCGGCGGTAGCTGGCTTTCATCCGAATTGAGCGCGGCACCGGTAAAGCGGAAGCTGTCGAACAGGTCCGAATACAGGTAGTCCTCCCCCACCACCAGTCGTGCCTTCAACTCGGGAATGGCGCGATACGCGTAGTAACGACTCCACTCCAGCTTCGGTTGGCTGGACGCGCGCTCGCGGTCTTTGTCGACACGTCCCTGCCAATCCGCCCTCAGACGCCAAGCCCCGGCATTGGCCCCCAATGTTCCGTTACCGCTGACGTTATGGCGAACCCTGTCATTCTTCTCGTGGTTGGATTGTGCGGTCACGTTGTAGTCAACCAGCAACCCCGGCACCCCGTCATCCCAACGCGAGGGCGGATCCCAGTTGATGGCGCTGTACTCAAGGTAAGCTTGGGGCAGGTTGATATTCAGCGTGGAGCTCGCCAGATCGCCACTGACTTCCATGCCCGGCAGCCCCTGAATATCCAGGCATTCGCCGCCTTTCCACCACGTCAGCGGGGCGGCGCCAGACTCTTTGAGGCCCAGTTGCCCCACCAGATCGGGCGATAAGCACGCCTGGCTGCCCTTGGGATCATCGTCAGGGGGATAAAACGCCACCGACTGCTCAGCGATAGGCTGGCTATTGACCTGTACAACCATCGAGTAGGTGCCCGGCAGAATAAACCCGCTACGCGCAAACTGAGACAAGTCAATATTGGTGCGATCACTGAGATCAAGAACATCGGTATTGAACTCGATATCACCGGCCGCTACTACAGTGCCTGCCAGGGACATCAACCCGCCAAAGAGACTCGGGCGGAGGTTATTTTTGATCTTCGACGCATTCAACATGAAAGCAACCCATCACTGTTCAAAAGTAGTCCAACTTGAATCGCACCGCGGCACTGTGAGCACCAGGCATCAGCGGCAGTCCGTTTCCGACCAGGCGAAGCGTGTAGTGAAGTGTCATGTCACCTTCCGCCAACGGAAGCAGAGCCATCGGCTCGCCCGGAACACTCTCTTGGCCAGCCGCATCCCAGATATGAATGGCAATCCCCTGTGAATCACCGAGGGCGGCAAACGAGCGCCCGTTTCTATCGCGAGGACCGTCGAACGTGACTTGCAGGTGCTGCCAATCAGGCAGCGTTGCCCCCGGACGCGACGGGTCAGGTCGAGTCAATGAGCAGTTGACCAGGCGTAGCTGGAAGGGGTGGGGGGCTCCTATCGTGTTCCGCAAGAGCCGGCCAATGGGCTCGGGCGTCATCTCGATGGATTGATCGACACTGGCCAGTTCCAGCCCGCACGCTGAGTCGATGACCTCTCCACCGAGTGTGACGACTCCAGCACCTTGTGCAGGTGCCTGCGCGAAAACCAAAGGGCTGATGAACATCGCCAATGAAGAGGTGATAGCGAGGTTTATGAATGTTTTCACCGTTATCTCCCGCCAGTGTCCCCCGCCACCTGAGTGGCGGGGGAACAACTTACTGATAAGCCAAGGTGAAGTTGGTTACCGCACTGAAACTACCCGGGATGATCGGATCCGTAGCGGCGCCTTGTACGTAGGCCCCGAACTCCAGGGTGTTGTCACCGACGCCAATGGCCTGCGGCGTTGTAGGGACGCCCAGTTCGATGAGTTTGCCGCCATGGGTCATCATGACGCCCACACCGCCCGCGCCACCCACAGTGCCGATTGCGCCCGGCACGGCACTGGACGGTGCCCCGGTGAAGGTGGTGGTCACCGTCTTATCCGTAAGGCCGGTCAAGTCGCAGCCTTCAAGTTCAATACGCACAGGCCGGGCAGTAGATTTCCCTCCCGACTGCAACTGATGCTTTGCGATCGCCCCCAGTTGAACGGTCTGATCCACCGAGTCAGGTTTGATCGAACAGGCGCCCGAGTGGACCGAACCGATGAACGTCACTGTTCCATCTGCGGCGTGAGCAACGGAGGTCGCCCCTACCAACAAGCCAATAGACAACAGCGCAGTTTTCATTTTGGTTTTCATTTGCCAATACTCACACATCAATGAACGTCATAAGGAAACCCTGCCGAAGTAGTGCGCAGGACTTATCAAACAAGCGCCGAACAGGTGTCTGTATCTGATTCCCTCTTGGTAAAAGTGCGATTCATGCAATAGCACGCAAAACTACTTTTCCAATTATTTGTATTGCAAATCAGGACACGCTCAAGGCCAGGAAAGCTTCTATTACAATTGGATTTATGTAAGCCGTACGTTTCTCATCATTGCGTAGCCCCGCAACACCAAGAGAAGTAGGAAAATTAACGAACACGATCAAATCATCAAAATAAACTGTAAGAAACAGCCTACTCGAAGATTAATCTGAATGACTTGCAGAACGAATATGTAAGAAAGTTCTCACCAAGATAAAAAAACACGGGCGTTGACGGTATTAATTGCCTTTAAGCGTTAAATAATTAACACCCCTCCCAAGACCACCTGCGGGTAGCCCTTGGACAGATAACAAGATATATCTCAAGTTATATATTGATACACACAGAGGTGCTTGCCCGGCGACCTTAAGCTGCTGCTGCCGGCATTGATCGTCGAACAGCCGTGTCATGGCTATGAGCTGATTTGTCAGATCGAAAGCCTGTTCGATGGCGCGTACACCCCCAGCTCAGGCGTGATCTACCCGACGCTGACTTTTCTGGAGGAAAGCGATTTGATCCAGGGCGATGCAAGCGTTCTTCAAGGCCGTCGGTTACTGGCGTGCCGAAGGCACTGAAGAAGAATGAGTCAGGACCGGGGCTTGATGACTTTGTCCAGCCCCACCAGGCCCAGGGCGATTGCCACGAACCCCGCCAGGATCCCCCCCGCGTTCACAAAGACCTGTGGATAACCGAGGGTGCTCACATCGATGAACGGGTACTGATATTGCCCGAGCAGGTCACCGCGCAGCAGCGCATAGGCGAAGTACACCAACGGGTAGACCACCCATGCGCCGATGTGCCTGACGCGCAAGCTACCCTTGGGCACACAGCGCCACCAGTAAATAAAAAACAACACCGGCATCACGTCATGCAGCAATTCGTCGGCGATGAATTGGAAGCCCGTGGGGCTCCACAAATGCCGCAGCAGCAGGTTGTACGCCAGGCTTACCACGATGATGCTCGCGGCAATCGCGCTGCTGATCCTGGGTGAATGGAAAAACCGCTTCGCGGCAGACTCGCGGTTGACCAGCGCATAGCTCAGCACCACGACTACCAGGGTGTTGGTGAGCACAGTGAAGAAACTGAAAAAGTTGATCAACCCGCCCAACAGGCTGGCACCGGCTTGCCAGCGCGAATAGAAAATCAGGTACTGCTGAATCGCCAACCCTGTCCAACCGGCCAGCGCCGCTGCCGCCACATACCGCTTCATGTCATCAGTCCAGCGGGCGTTTGGTGCGCATCAACTTGACGTACAACCCTTCGACTTTTTCGCGCGCCCAGGGGGTCTTGCGCAGGAAGGTGAGGCTGGACTTGATGCTCGGGTCGCTCTTGAAGCAGCGGATATCAATGCGCTCGGCGAGGCCCGCCCATTCGTAATGTTCCACCAGGGTGGTGAGGACGTGCTGAAGGGTCACGCCGTGGAGGGGGTCGTTGCTTGTCGCGGTCATGCCGGGCCTTTTGCAAAAAGAGGAAACACAGCCGCGCACCTTAGCCGACGGGGCGTACAGGTGGAAGCACCGCATTGAATATAGCCCCTGGGAAAAAGTTCCCCTTTTCAGCCAAAAAAGAGATGTTATATTGTAACAATAATTACCAAAATCCAGCCTTTCACTACCGTTTCAGCCTTCTCTTTTTTGCTGTTTTGCCAAGGAATGTATGATGTCCCGCTCCCCTCTCTGGCGCCTGTCCCCCCTGGCCGCCGCCCTGTTGATCAGCGCCGAAGCCCACGCCCTGGAACTGCCCTCCCAGGTCATCACCGGCAACCCGCTGGGCAACGAACAACTCGCGTCGCCGACCACCGTGCTCGAAGGCGATAACCTGACCCTGCAACAAAAAGGCAGCCTCGGCGAAACCCTGAACAAGCAGCCGGGTGTGTCGTCGTCCTACTTTGGCCCCGGTGCCAGCCGGCCGATCATTCGCGGCCAGGACGGCGACCGCATTCGCCTCCTGCGCAATGGCGTCGGCGCGCTGGACGCGTCGTCACTGTCCTACGACCACGCGGTGCCGCTGGACCCGGTCAACGTCGAGCGCATTGAAATCGTGCGTGGCCCGGCCGCCCTCTTGTATGGCGGCAGCGCCATCGGCGGCGTGGTCAATACCTTCGACAACCGCATCCCCACCGAAGCCATCGAAGGCATCCACGGTGCCGGTGAACTGCGCTACGGCGGCGCCGACACCACGCGCAGCAGCGCCGGCAAACTGGAAGCCGGCAATGGCACCTTCGCCCTGCACCTGGACGCCAACGCGCGGGAATTCAACGACCTGAAAATCCCAGGCTTTGCCCGCAGCCGCCATGCGCCTGAGAACGAAGATGGCCCCGGTAAAAATGGCCGTCTGGGCAACAGTGACGGGCGCCAGGACGGCGGTGCAGTCGGCGGCTCCTACACCTGGGACGATGGTTACGCCGGGCTGTCCTACAGCAGCTATGACAGTAACTACGGCTCCCCCGCCGAGCAGGATGTGCGCATCCGCATGAAGCAGGATCACTACGCGTTCGCCTCCGAGATGCGCAACCTGCAAGGCCCGTTTACCTCGGTGAAACTCGACGCCGGCTACACCGACTACGAACACCGCGAAATCGAAGGCGGTGAAACCGGCACGATTTTCAAGAACAAGGGCTATGAAGCGCGGGTTGAAGCGCGCCACCAGCCAATCGGCCCGTTCGACGGCGTGGTCGGCGCGCAAGTGACTCGCAATGAGTTCTCGGCCCTGGGTGAAGAAGCCTTCGTACCGCAAACCGACACCAACGCTGGCGCGCTGTTTATCCTTGAGGACATGCAGGCCACCGAACGCCTGAAACTCAGTCTCGGCGGGCGCCTGGAACACACCCGTGTGGACCCGGACGCCAAAGGCAACGCGCGCTTCGCCAATGCCGACAAGGCCAATGACTTCACCGCCGGCAGCCTGTCGTCCGGGGCGGTCTACACCCTCACACCCGTCTGGTCCGTGGCCGCGACCCTGGGCTACACCGAACGCGCACCGACCTTCTATGAGCTGTACGCCAACGGCGCCCACGTCGCCACCGGCACCTACGAACTGGGCGATGCCAACCTGAAGAAAGAAAAAGCGGTGTCCAGCGACCTGGCGCTGCGCTTTGACAATGGCACCCACAAGGGCAGCTTCGGTGTGTTCTACAGCCGCTTCTCCAACTACATCGGGCTGCTGGGAACGGGTCGTACGCTAAACGACGAAGGCGAAGAAGACGCAGGCGGCATCCCTGAGTATGAATACTCCGGCGTGCGCGCCCGTTTCGCCGGCTTCGAAGCCCAGGATCACTGGAAGCTCGGCGAAAGCGCCTACGGTAAGTTCGCGCTGGAACTGTCGGGCGACTACACCCGCGCCACCAACCTCGACACCGGCGAAGCCTTACCGCGTATTGCACCGCTGCGCTTGAACAGCGGCCTGCTATGGGAACTGGACCGCTGGCAGGCGCGCATCGACCTGGAACATGCCGCAGGCCAAGGCCGTGTGCCAGATAACGAAAGCGGCACCGATGGCTACACCACCCTGGGCGCCAGCGCGGGGTATCGCTTCAATGTGGGAGGCAGCCAGTGGCTGGCGTTCGTCAACGGTGAGAACCTGACCAACCAGACCGTGCGGTACGCCAGCTCGATCCTGCGTGATATCGCACCGGCACCGGGGCGTAGCGTGCAATTCGGCATACGCACCACCTTCTAAAAAAACCCGCGAATCCTACCTGTGGGAGCTGGCGAGCCGGCCTGGTGTGGCAAGCGGATTTGTTGTGCGAGCGGACTTGGTGTGGCGAGCGGGCTTGTTGTGGCGAGCGGGCTTGCCCCGCGTTGGGCTGCGCAGCAGCCCCAAAACCAGGCAACGCGGTGTGTCAGTTAAAAACACATTGCCTGTAATGGGGCGCTTCGCGCCCCAACGCGGGGCAAGCCCGCTCGCCACAACAAGCCCGCTCGCCACAGGCCAGCCCGATCGCCACAGTTACGGTGTTCTGCCTTAACTGAACGGCATTCGGGCTTGCCACAATCACTGTTACCAAATCGGAAATGATGCATCTTGCGATTTGCGCTTTCTCTCGGCGCGTCCTCCCATTATCCTTGCCGCAATAAACTGAAACGTTTCATTCTCCGGTCGACCCCATCTTGCAGAATTCCCCTCGCAACAGAGACAGCGCTGTCTTGCACCGACCTGCGCCTGGGTATAAATCGCCCGCCTGTGGATAACCCAGTTATCCACAGAAAAACCCGAATGAACGCTGAACCAAGCCCGCGCCGAATCGTCATCTACAGTGAAGCACGGGGTTACATAATTCCAACGTAACGGAGAAACACAACTATGAGCACTGACGGTGCCTCAAGTCCAAGTCGCCTGCTGCCCAGGCTGCTTGGAGTCTTGCTGCTGATCATGGGCCTGGCCTTGCTGGCCGGGGGTATCAAGCTGACGATGCTCGGCGGGTCGCTGTACTACCTGCTGGCCGGTATCGGCATCACCTTGACCGGCCTCTTGCTGCTGGCCACCCGCCGCGCTGCGCTGGGCCTGTACGCACTGGTGCTGTTCGCCAGCACCGTGTGGGCACTTTGGGAAGTCGGCCTGGACTGGTGGCAACTGGTGCCGCGCCTGGCACTGCTGTTCGCCCTGGGTATCGTCATGTTGCTCCCATGGTTTCGCCGTCCGTTGCTGCGTGGCCAACCGGCCCCGCTGGGCACCGGCGCGCTGAGCGTGGCCGTGGTTCTGGCGGGCGCCGCAGCCATCGCCAGCCAGTTCACCAACCCCGGTGAGATCAAAGGCCAGTTGGACCGCGACGCGGTACCGGGCATGGCCAGCGCGGCACCGGCCCAGGCCGATGGCGACTGGAACTCCTACGGTCGTTCCGCCTATGGCGATCGCTACTCGCCCCTGGCGCAGATCACAGCGGAAAACGCCCATAAGCTGGTCCCGGCGTGGACCTACCGCACCGGCGACATCCCCGGCCCGAACGACCCGGGTGAGACCACGGCGGAAAACACCCCGCTGAAAGTCAACGGCATGCTCTACGTATGCACCCCGCACAGCCAAGTCATCGCCCTCGACCCGGATACCGGCAAGGAAATCTGGCGTTTCGATCCGAAGATCAGCACCGAAGGTGCCGAGAACTTCAAGGGTTGGGCGCACATGACCTGCCGTGGCGTGTCGTATCACGATGACGCCGTCTACGCGTCCGAGCAGAGCCCCACCGGAAGCGCCAGCCCCGCCGTCGCGCCGAATGCCTGCCCGAAACGCATCTTCGTACCGACGGCCGACACACGCCTGATCGCCCTGAACGCCGACACCGGCAAGATGTGCGAAGACTTCGGTGACAAAGGCCAGGTCGACCTGCGTGCCAATATCGGCAGCTTCGCCCCAGGCGGTTACTACTCCACGTCGCCACCGGCCGTGACCAAGAACCTGGTGGTGATCGGCGGCCACGTCACCGACAACGTCTCCACCGACGAACCCAGCGGCGTGATCCGCGCGTTCGACGTGCACACCGGCAAGCTGGTGTGGAACTGGGACAGCGGCAACCCCGACGACACCACGCCGCTGGCCGAGGGCAAGACCTACACCCGCAACTCGCCGAACATGTGGTCCATGTTCGCCGTGGATGAAAAGCTCGGCATGCTCTACCTGCCGATGGGCAACCAGATGCCTGACCAATACGGCGGCGACCGTACCGAAGACTCGGAAAAATACAGCGCCGGCCTGACAGCCCTGGACATCGACAGCGGCCATGTGAAGTGGACCTTCCAGTTCACCCACCATGACCTGTGGGACATGGACGTGGGCGGCCAGCCTTCGCTGATCGACATCAAGACCGCTGAAGGCGTGAAGCAAGCGGTGATGGCGTCGACCAAGCAAGGCAGCATCTACGTCCTGGACCGCGCAACCGGCCAGCCGGTGGTGCCGATCCACGAAGTGGCAGTGCCGCAAGGCGCAGTCGCTGGCGACCATACCTCGCCGACCCAACCGAAGTCCGACCTGAACTTCATGCCACCGCCGCTCAAAGAGCGCGACATGTGGGGCGTGACACCGTTCGACCAACTGCTGTGCCGTATCGACTTCAAGTCCATGCGCTACGACGGAGCTTTCACTCCGCCATCGCTGCAAGGTTCGATCGTGTACCCAGGTAACTTCGGCGTGTTCGACTGGGGTGGCATTTCCGTCGACCCGGTACGCCAGATTGCCTTCGTGAACCCGAGCTACATGGCGTTCAAATCGAAACTGATCCCGGCCGCCGATATCGCCAAGCAAGGCCCGCGCATCAGCGAAACCCAAGGCGTACAGCCGAACAAAGGCGCGCCCTACGGCGTGATCCTCGAAGCCATGCTGTCGCCCATGGGCCTGCCGTGCCAGGCACCGGCGTGGGGTTATGTGGCAGCGGTCGACCTGACCACCCACAAAACCATCTGGATGCACAAGAACGGTACCGTGCGCGACAGCTCGCCCGTGCCAATCCCCCTGACCATGGGCGTGCCTAGCCTGGGCGGCACCTTCACCACCGCCGGTGGCGTGGCGTTCCTCAGCGGTACCCTCGACCAGTACCTGCGTGCCTATGACGTGAAAAACGGCAAGCAACTGTGGGAAGGTCGCCTGCCAGCCGGCGCGCAAACCACCCCGATGACCTACACCGGCAAGGACGGCAAGCAATACGTGCTGGTCATGGCCGGCGGTCACGGTTCCCTGGGCACCAAGCAGGGTGACTACGTGATGGCGTTCAAACTGCCGGATTAAGCTGTATCGGCGGCAAACCAAGGCGGCTACCCTCACAGGTAGCCGCCTTTTTCATGAGCGAAGAAAATCAAAATATGGGAGAGGCGGTGGACTGCACCCGTCGTTATAGCGGTACCCGCTCGCGCCGCATCCACATCTCGAACGCCATGGCACTGAGCGGCCGGCTGATCAGATAGCCCTGGGCAGTGTCGCAATGCCACAGCTTGAGCAGCTTGAGGCTCGGCTCGAACTCCACCCCTTCGGCCACCACCTTGAGCCCCAGGTTGTGGCTCATTTCGATGGTGGAACGCACGATCACTCCATCGCCACTGGTGCTGTCGAGGTTGCGTACAAAGGACTGGTCGATTTTCAACTCCTGCACCGGCAGGCGCTGCAATTGCGCCAACGACGAATAACCGGTGCCGAAGTCATCCACCGACAGGCTGATGCCGCAACCACGCAACCGGTCCAGCACACTGAGGGCCTGTTGCGGGTTGTGCATGATCGCGCTTTCGGTGATCTCGAAAATCAACTGCTGGGCCAATACGCCGTATTGCAGCAGCAAGGTGGTGACTCGAGTGGCCAGGTCATCATCGCCCAGATCATCCACCGAAATATTCACCGACAGCTGGATCGACATACCGCGCTGTGCCCATTCACCCACCTGGCGGATGGCTTCTTCGATCACCCACTGGGTCAGGCCGCGCATGCTGCCGGTGCGCTCGGCCAAGGGGATGAATTCGGCCGGAGACACCAGGCCCAGGCTCGGGTGCTGCCAACGCAGCAGGGCTTCGGCCTGGCGCACGTCGCCCTGTTTGAGATCGAGCTTGGGCTGGTAGCAGAGGAACAGTTCGCCTTCGACGGCGGCCCGGCGCAAGTCGCGGATCAAGGTGATCTGACGTTGGTGCGCAAGGTCGCGGTCCTGCTGGTAGATCTGCAGGTAGCCTGGCAGCGCTGCCGCATCGTGACGAGCGATGGCGGCGCGACCGATCAACTCTTCCACCTGCTGGCCATCGGCGGGGTACGCGGCGATACCGATACTGACTTCGTGACGCAGTTCGTCATTGCCGATGCGTTGGGGCTCGGTGAGCAGTGCATACAGCCGGTCGGCGCGGGCCACGGCGCGGTCGATCTCGGTGTTTTCCAGCAGCAGCAGAAATTCGCTGCCGGTGATGCGCGCGGCCGTGTCGCTGGCCAACAGGCTCATGGACAGACAGCGGCTGGCTTCGCGCAGCATTTCCTCGACGCCCTCGGGACCGAAGCCTTCGTTGATCACCCGGTAGTTCTCGATGCCCAGGTACAGCAACACCACGGGCCGCCTTGCACTGATCGCACTGCCCAGGCGCTCCATGGCCAGGGCGCGGTTGGGCAGGCCGGTCAGCGGGTCATGCAAGGCGTTATGCGCCAGTTGCCGCTCGCGCACGGCGATACCGCTTTGCATGGCGTTGAAGGCGCGGGCCAGCAGGCCGAATTCGTCGTGGCTGCGCACCCGCACCGGCGTGCGGTAATCACCGGCACCAATGCGTCCGGCCGCCTCCACCAGCGCATTGAGCGGTCGTGACACACGGCGCGCCAGGAACAGCGCGCCGGCCAATGACACCAGTAGCACCGCCAGGGCAATCCCGAGGAACTGCCGGTCCAGCGGGGCAAAGGACTCCAGCGCATGGTCCAACGGACTTTGCAGCAGCACGCGCACGTCATCGCCATCGCCATCGCCATCGCCGTTATTGGCCAGCGGCAGCACTTGGCTGAGCACGCGTTGCCCGTAAAACAACGTGATCTGTGCGTCACGCTTGAGGTGTGTGTCGCGTAACAGGTTGAACACAGTGGCCTGGTAGGCGTCGGGCTGGGTGCTGAACAGCGTGCCGGGACGGCCGTCCTGCACACTGAGAAACGACACCTCAAGGTTGCTCATGGAGCGCAATTCATGGGCGAACCCTTTGTCCATGGGGAAGCCCATGACCACTCGGGCAATGGGCAACGGGTCGAGCACTTCATCCTGCACCAGCAGGTAGGGTCGCCCGTCCATGGCCACGATCAACATCTGCAAGCCACTGCGCCGTGCCTGGCGCAACGCCGCATCGTAGGGAAACAGCTGACCGCGACTCAGCAGCGGCAAGGTACTGGCGATCACCTTGCCGTCGAGCCCCAGCACAAACACCTGGCTGGAACGGATACCGCTGTCGTGGCGGCGCACGGCGGCCAGAATCGGTGTGGCCTGGCCCTCGGCCACGGCTTGCTTGAAGGGGCCATCGGCGGTCAGCCAATCCAGCCCGTATTGCAGGCGGCGACCCCGCAGTTCCAGCAGGCGTTCGAAGACCTGGCTGCCGGTCTTCAACTGGACCTGGGCCTGGTTTTCCACAGCCTGGGAGGTGGCGGCCTTGACGGCGAGGTAGGTGGCGCCGACCACCACCAGCAGCAGCAACACCAGCACTCCGGCGATACGAGTTTGAAACGTGTGGCGCCACGCCATTGCCGTGCCCTCTGGCAGCGTTCGTCGTTTTATGCCACTGCGTCCCTGTGTCATAGCGCGTCCCTCGCGAACTGCTGACCTGGCGTCAAAAAAATATCCATCGTCGATGGATATTCAGTTTTAGCAGATTAGCTGGGAGCAAGGACAAGTGCACCCAATAAAACCGGGGACTTCGCTGTCATTTTATTGGCGACAAACGTTGGGCGGGCCGTCAGCCACGGGCGCGCATAAAGTCCCCCCAACGACGCACCAGGTAGTTGTGCTCATCCATCACCGAGTTCCACACGGCGATATGCCCCATGCGTTGCTCATAGGAACCGCCGTCGCGCACTTCGCCGATATCAATCAGCGGCAAGCCATCGCTGCCAAGCAATTCCTCACGGGCAGGTTTGCCGGCATACCAGTAATCCCATTCGGCGCTGCTCAGGTGGTCGCGACTGCGCGCCGGGTTGCCGATGTAGTAACCCTGGCGCGCCATCACCGCGCCCGGCCAACCGGACAACCACCAATTGAGATACGCATACGCCGCATCCAGCACCGCCCCCTGGGCATGCCGCGACAGGGACAGGCCGCCGAACCAGGCGCGATAGCCTTCGCGGGGCACCGCCAGACGGTACTTCACCCCCGCCCGGTGCAAGCGCATCAACGTGGGCGACCACAGGCTCTGGATATCGATGCTCGGGCTGAGCATCAATTGCGCGGCTTCTTCATCGTCCGACCAGAACGCCGCGAAGTGCCCTTCCTTCTGCTTGCGCACCAGAATGTCAGCGAGTACATCGATCTCTTCGATGCTCATGTTGCCGATGTCCTTGAACGTCGCCAGCCCGGCGCCCTGCACCGCCAGCGCGGCGTCCAGGGCGCCGATGGCGGCGTCGCTTTGCAACGCGGTGCGCGCGCTCCAGGCGGGGTCGAGCAGCCAGCCCCAGCTTTCATTGCCGTGGCTGAACCCTTCGGGCAGGCGCTCGGGGCGGTAGGCAAAGCTGTCGGCATTGTGGGTCAGGGGCAACATGCTGATGCGTTCGGTGACGGTGCTGCCGAGGCTGCCGTCGTGCTGTACGAACAGGCGCTCGCTGGGCACGCTGCCGCTGCCCAGGCGGTCATGGGCCGAAAGGCGGCCACGCTTGGGCAGGTCGTTGATCTCGTGCCACAGGGCGATGCGCCGGGTGTCGATGGGCTGGATTGCCCGCGCCGGCCACACGAAGTCGACGTTGTGGAACCACTGGTCATACAGGTCGTAGCTATCGGGCTGCATCACTGCGATGCGCTGGGCCTGTTCGACATCGTGCACCTGGTACACCAGGCGAATGCCCAACTCCTGTTCGGCCCGCACACGCAGGCATTCGAGCAGCGTTACCGACGTACCGAGCACGCGCAATGTGATCATGCAGCGAACCGCCGTGAGAACACGTCGAACGAGCGACGCAACTGCGCCGGGTCCAGGCCGCGCAGGATGAACACCAGGCGCGATTGCCGCTCGGTACCTGGCCAGGCCGGCAGGTGGACCGGGGCATGCAGGCAGTGCTGCACACCATGAATAACGATGGGGGCCAAACTTGCGTTCACGTTGAGCAGTCCTTTGACGCGAAGGATTCGTTCGCCGTGGCATCTTAGCAGCATCGACAACCAGACCCCGAAGCCGACCCAATCCAATGGCTGGTCGAAGGTCAGGCAGCACACTTGCGCAGCGCCGTGGGTGGCGGCCGTGGGTTGGTGCAGTTGCCAGCGACTGACCTCCACGACGGGTTCGGCACTGCGCAAGCCTTCGCCGAGCAGCAACTGGTCGCCGCTGTGGATGTCATGGGTATCGAGGATCGGCGTACCGGCATTGAGCGCCTGTAAATGCGAGCGCAGGGGCGCGCAGTCGCCTTCCAGGTCGGTCTTGCTCAGCAGCAAGCGATCCGCCGCCGCGACCTGGGCCAGCCATTCCGGGTGCAGGCGTTCTTGCAGGGCGGCGTGGCAGGCGTCGACCAGGGTGATCATCAGGCCAATGTGAAAGCGCCCACGCAGTTGCACGTCGTTGTTCAGGGTGGCCAGGATCGGCGCCGGGTCGGCCAGGCCAGTGGTTTCCAGGATCACCCGTTTGAAGGCCGGGATTTCGCCGCGCTCGCGGCGTTGCAACAGGCCGAGCAGCGCGTCTTTCAACTCGCCACGGATCGAACAGCATACGCAGCCGCTGGGCAGCAGCACGGTGTCCGGGGCCACCTCTTCGACCAGCAGATGGTCGATGCCGACGTCGCCGAATTCGTTGATCAGCAACGCGGTGTCGCCGAGGCTTTCGCCGTGCAGCAGGCGCTTGAGCAAGGTGGTCTTGCCGCTGCCGAGGAAGCCGGTGATGACATTCAGTGCGATGCTCATATTTATCTCCGCACCCTGTAGGAGCGAGCTTGCTCGTGAAAAACTCACAGGCGCCGCGTTCATTCAGGAAACACGCGTTATCGTTGACGTTTTTCGCGAGCAAGCTCGCTCCTACAGGGGGCTGTTTTCCAAGTGATCGAGCAGTTGGGGGTCGAGGGGATCCAGCGGGCGACCGAGCATGGTTTCGGCCGCCTGCCAGAGTTGATCCAGCCCGCTGGCCAATGCCTGTTTACCGGTAGCGCCCAGCAGCAGGTAGGAGGCCCCCTGAAAGTCTTCGACCTTGAGCCGGAACGCCGCCAGTACCTGGTTGATCGCGGCGATCCGGCGCAGGCGTTCTCGGCGCCGGGGCAGCTCGTCGCCCAGGGGGTCGCTCCAGTGCAGGTCTTCGCCGAGCAGTCCGCAGAGTCCGCACATGGTTATCGCCCGCTCATGGCATCACGTCGCCGGAGTTCGGGCCCAGGGTCTGGCCGACGAACAGGTTGCCACCCGGTTCACTGGCCAGCAGCACGGCGGTGGGCGCCACTTCGTCCGCCAGGCCGAAGCGCCCCAAGGGCAGTTCCTTGGCCTTGGCGCGCTTCCAATCGTCGCTGATACCGCCCACTAACGGCGTCTCGATCGGGCCGGGAGCGATGGCGTTGACCAGCACGTTGTCCTTGGCCACTTCCAGGGCCAGGGATTTGGTAAAGCCGATCACCCCGGCCTTGGCAGCGGCGTAGTGAGTCAGTTCGGCGCCACCCTTGATGCCCAGTTGCGAGGCGACGTTGATGATCCGCCCCCAACGCTGCGCCAGCATATGCGGCAAGGCACGCTGGCTGGCGACGAACACGCTGGTGAGGTCGACGCGCAGCATGTCGTTCCACATCTCGATCGAGAGATCGACGCAACGCGCCTGGGTGAGCATACCGGCGTTGTTGACCAGGATATCGATGCCGCCGAAGTGTTCGACACAACGGTCGACACTGGCCTGGGCGCCTTCGACAGTGCCGACATCGGCCAGGCATTCGAAGACCTCGGCACCGAGGTTGCGGCAGGCGATGGCGGTTTCGGCAAGGCTGGCGGCATTACGGTCGGCCAGCAGCAGGCGTGCGCCTTCAGCCGCGTAGGCGCGGGCGATGGCGGCACCGATGCCGCTGCCGGCGCCGGTGATCACGGCGCGGCGATGGGTGAGTTGGGGCATAGGTAATTCTCCTGAATCAAACACAGTTTCAATGTGGGAGCTCCCACTACCTCTGTGGCGAGCGGGCTTGTCCCGCGTTGGGCCGCGAAGCGGCCCCAAAACCAGCCTCTGAGGCGTACCTGACACAGCGCTGGTGTCTTTGTCAGGGGCCGCTTCGCGGCCCAACGCGGGACAAGCCCGCTCGCCACAACAGCCCGATTGCCACAACAGCCCGCTCACCAGAACAGCCCGATTGCCACAACAGCCTGCTCGCCACAAAAATTCGGTCGATTAATGAAAAGATTTAATCCTTATTTATGCTCGATCAGAGGGAGGCTTGCCCCCTCCCACATTAGGATCGAGTACATCAGTCAGGCCAGCGCACAGTCAGGCCACCGTCGATGACGATGCTCTGTCCGGTCAGATAGCTCGACGCATCACTGGTCAAAAACTGCACCAGCGAGGCCACTTCATCCGCCCTCCCCACCCGACCCAATGGAATCGCGCGCGCCGCCTTGGCCAGGCCCTCCGGCCCCAGGGAGCTCTTCGCATCCAGCGACTGCGGCGTCTCGATCAACCCCGGAATCACCGCATTGCAACGAATGCCCAACGGCGCCAGCTCCACCGCCAGCGACCGGCACAACCCCGGCACACCGGCCTTGGCCGCCGCGTAATGGCTGTGCTCCTGCCAGCCATAGACGCCGCCGGCTATCGACGAAATCGCCACCAGCGCGCCGCCTTCCTTCATATGCCGCGTCGCCGCGCGAAAAGTGCGCATCACCCCCGTCAGGTCGACATTGAGCATCTCGTCCCACAGCGCATCCGTCATCTCCAGCAACGGTGCGCGACGCAGCAAGCCGGCGTTGGCGACCGCGTAGTCGAGGCGACCAAAATGCTGCACCGCCTGGGCGGCCAACGCGTCTACCGAGGCGCTATCGCCCACGTCCAGCGGCAGCATCAAGCATTCGCCAGCGGCGTTTTCCACGAGGGACACCGTGGTGTGCGGGTCATGGGGGTCGGCCGGGTAATACCCACCCACCACCGCCACGCCGCAGCGCGCATAGGCCACCGCGAGGGCTTGGCCGATGCCGCTGGCGGCACCGGTAATCAAGGCAACTTTACGGCTCATCAATCACTCCTTACTGAACGGTTTCCGGGCGCACATGGCGCGCGGCAAACATCAGGACGCCAGACAAAAAGCACGGCACGGCACCGAACCACAGCGCGGCGGTCTGCCAATCGCTGCCGGCGGACAACACCTGGGTGGCGCCAAACCCGGCGACCACGGCACCAATCGGGCCCATCGCATGGATGATCGCGCCACCGGTGGCACGGATGCTGGTGGGGAAACTTTCACTGATAAAGAACAACGCCGCCGAGTAGGGCCCGATCAGGAAGAACAGGCCCAGGCTGTACAGCCCGACCACCATCGCCATGTTGCTCGGGCCAAACAGCATCCCGGCAAACGACAGGCCGCCGAGCATCCAGCCCAGGCCGATCACGTTACGGCGGCCGATCTTGTCGCCCATCCAGCCGTGGCTGAGGTAGCCGCAGTAACCCACCAGGTTCGACAGCACCAGGATGATCAGCGAGTTCTCGAACGAGATGTGGTGCACGCTGACGATCACCGACGTGCCGAGCACGCTGAACACCTGGATCGCCGCCCAGTTGAGCAACAGCGCGGCGCCGATCACCAGGGTGGCGCGACGGGCCGGGCCACGGAATGCGGCCTTGAGGCCGGCCTTGCTGTGTTCGTCGTAATCCACGCCGTAGGTCACGGCGACGTTCTGTGCCTCGCTCACCGCGCCACTTCTGCGCAACTCGCTGATGCGCTGGTGGATCTGGAACTGCGGGCTCTCCTTGAGCTTGCGCGCCATGATCGCAATCACCACCGCCGGGATCGCGGCGAAGATAAAGCAGCCCTGCCAACCGATGACCGGCAGCAACAGCGCGGTCAAACCTGCGGCGATCAGTGCACCGACCGGCCAGCCGCCCTGCACCAGGCTGTAGATGAAGCCGCGGCGCTTGGTCAGTCGCGGGTCTTCTGACGCGCCATACAGCTCGGTCAAATAGGTGGCGTTGACGGTTTCCTCGGC
The DNA here is from genome assembly GCF_042015035.1 of Pseudomonas gorinensis. Taxonomy (NCBI): domain Bacteria; kingdom Pseudomonadati; phylum Pseudomonadota; class Gammaproteobacteria; order Pseudomonadales; family Pseudomonadaceae; genus Pseudomonas; species Pseudomonas gorinensis. The sequence continues at coordinate 1,579,307 of NZ_CP167125.1, read as the reverse complement.
ATACCCCAGGCCGCCCAGCGAACGGATCAGGATCAGCGGCGACTTGCCCCATGCCCCGCCGATGGCGGTCAGCGCCGAGCAGAGCGCGGAGCCGGCCACGGTGAAGATGATGCCTTTGCGGCGCCCCAGCTTGTCGACGATTGGCCCGATGGCCAGGGCGACCACGGCGGTCCCCACCGCCACCCAGGTCGCGATTTCAGCTTGTTCCACCTCACCCCAGCCAAAATGCCGGCCGATTTCCGGCAGCAAGGTGCCGAACAGGATGAAGTCGTACACCGCAAATACCCAGGCGAAAAACGCGATCCAGGTGGCGAAGCGCACTTCCTGGGACGTCAGTTGCCGGGGTTTCCAGCCAGTCAGGTCAAGCTTGTTGTAGATGGACATAATCGCGCCTCGGGAGGTGGAGTGGGCTTTCTGTAGGAGCGTGCTTGCTCGCGAAAATCGTCAACGATGACGCGGGCATCCTGAATGCACGCAGTGCTCTCAGGCTTTTCGCGAGCAAGCTCGCTCCTACAGGGTTGGGGTCAGGTACGCGGTTGGCGGCGGATAAAGTCGTCGGCGATTTCGTCGAAGGTGACGAAGCGCACGCCGGCATGGCTCTGGATGTGTTCGATCAAGCGCTCCAGCATCAACAGCACTTGCGGGCGGCCAGACACATCGGGGTGGATGGTCATGGTGAACACCGCGTGTTCGTGTTCGCGGTAGACCCAGTCGAACTGGTCGCGCCACATTTCTTCGAGGTGACGCGGGTTGACGAAGCCGTGGCTGTTGGGGGCTTTCTTGATGAACATCATCGGCGGCAGGTCATCGAGGTACCAGTTGGCCGGGATCTCCACCAGGTCGGTTTCTTCGCCACGCACCAAGGGTTTCATCCAGGTGTCGGGGTGCTGGCTGTAGTCGATCTTGGTCCAGGTATCCCCCTTGCGCACGTAGTAGGGATGGAAGTCGTTGTGCATCAGGCTGTGGTCGTACTTGATGCCTTTTTTCAGCAGCAGCTCGTTGGTGACCTTGCTGAATTCCCACCACGGAGCGACGTAGCCGGTAGGGCGTTTGCCGGTGACCTGGGTGATCAGTTCGATGGACTTGTCCAGCACGATTTCTTCCTGCTCGGCGGTCATCGCGATCGGGTTTTCGTGGCTGTAGCCGTGCACGCCGATTTCATGCCCGGCGTCGGCCACGGCTTTCATCTGCTCAGGGAAGGTTTCCATCGAATGGCCCGGGATAAACCAGGTGGTGCGCAGGCCGTAGCGTTCAAACAGCTTGAGCAGGCGCGGCGCGCCGATTTCGCCGGCGAACAGGCCACGGGAGATGTCGTCGGGCGAATCTTCGCCGCCGTAGGAACCGAGCCAGCCGGCGACGGCGTCAACGTCGACGCCAAATGCACAGAGGATGTCTTTAGCCATGGGGTGTCTCCTTAGATAGTCAGTTGGGATTCGACGGACAACGCCGCGCGCAACAGGCGTGCGTCTTCCCCCGCCGGGGCGCTGAGCAGCAACCCGGTGGGCAGGCCCTGGGCATCATGGCCGCTGGGCAAGGTCACGCCGGGCATGTCCAGCAAACTGCCGGGCATGGTCAGGCGCAGGGTGGCGAGGTTGGTGCTGACGAACAGGTCGTCATCGGCTTCCAGCGCTGCCAATGCCGGGGCGACATGGGCAACGGTGGGGGTGATCAGCAGGGCGCCGTCGAGGTCATCGATCAGTTGTTGTTGCAGGCGCTGACGGGCCTCGATCAGGTGGATCAACCGGCTGGCCGGCAGGGAACGCGCGGCTTCGAGGCGGCGGCGTACGCGCGGGTCGAGCTGTTCGGCGTCGGCGCTGTCGAGCAGGGTTTCATGCAGGGCGAAGGCTTCGAAGGCGCCAAGCCAGCCTTGCTGTTGGATCAGTGCCAAGGTGGCCTGGAAGGTGGCGCAGGGGCGCATCTCGACCAACGCGCCCTCGGCCTTCAAGCGTTCCACCCCGCGCAGCAGGTTATTGCGCACGGCAGGTTCAACGTCGGCCAGCAGGCCCTGTTCCAGTACAAAGCGCTGGCCCTTGAGGCTGCGGACGCGGTGGTTGGAAGTGCGACCATGGAGCAGGTCGTCGATGGCCAACGCATCGCGCACGCTGCGGGTCAACGGGCCCAGGCTGTCGAGGGTGTGGGCCAGGGGGAACACCCCGTCGCGGCTGTAGCGTCGACTGCTGCTGCGGTACCCCACCAGGCCGTTGAGGGCCGCGGGGATGCGGATGGAACCCGCGGTGTCGGTGCCCATGGCGATTGGCACGATGCCGGCGGCGACAGCCACCGCCGACCCCGAAGACGAGCCACCGGGAATACGCGGCTGATCCCGCCCATGGGGGTTATGCGGGGTGCCGAAATGCGGGTTCAGGCCAAGCCCGGAATAGGCCAGCTCACTGAGGTTGGTCTTGCCCACGCTGACCATGCCGGCGCGGCACAGCAGGCCCACGCTCGGCGCATCGAGCAAAGCGGCCGGCGCATGACGCCGGTACGCAGCACCGGCGGTGGTGATGCTGCCGGCCACGTCGAACAGGTCTTTCCAAGCCAGGGGCACGCCGTCGAATACACTCAAGGGCTGGCCAGCACGCCAGCGCGCGGCGGCGGCTTCGGCTTCGCGACGGGCACGCTCGGCGGTCAGGCAGATAAACACAGCCGCCGACTGGCTCGCTTGATCGAGTGCCTGTTCGAGGGCTTGCACCGGGTCGCTGCGACCGCTGGCGAAATCCTCGGCCAGTGAAGTGGCGTCTGACATCAGCATGAACCTCATAAAACGTACATATTAATAAAATGTACATTTTACAAAGGCAGCTTTCGTGCCAGTCTGTCAGTGCGTGAGCGAGAGCGATTCGGTTTTTTCGTCCAGAGCTGCGGTATAGATGCTTTCGACACGGCAAAAAAAAGGGTTCACCTTTTAGGCGCGAACCCTTAACCCAATAACGTATATTTTATTAATAAGTACATTTTGGTGCAAAAAGTAACATTCCTACAGGCAAGGCCCCAAAAAAGTGCCCTTGATGTGGCGCAGAGTGACAGACCCATCTATGAGAGAATCCCCGGCCATCGTCCTACACGCCCTTGAGAAATCGATGAAAGCAGTGTCCGCCTCGGCCTCCCGGTACGCCATGATTCACCAGGTGTTGCGTGATGCAATCGTCAATGGCACCGCCCGTCATGGCCTGGTGCTGCTGGAAGCGCCGCTGGCCGAATTGTTCGGCACCAGCCGCGTGCCCGTGCGCAAGGCGCTGGACCTGCTGCATGCCGAGGGGCTGATCTGCCGCTTCAATGGCCGAGGCTACCTGATCAACCCCGAGGGGCTGGACCTGGAGCCGCTGCGCCTGCCCCTGAGCCATGCGCACCTGGGCCTGAACGGCGACGATGAGTTGGTGGACACGCGGCCGCTGGGCGAGCGCATCGTCGAGGAAATCGGCGCGGCACTCTCCACCTGCATCGCCTTCGGCCATTACCGCCTGGACGAACAGGCCGCCGCCGACCACTACGGCGTCAGCCGCGCAGTGGTGCGTGAAGCGCTGATGCGCCTGCGCGACCGTGGCCTGGTGGAAAAAGAGCCCTACTCGCAATGGCTGGCCGGGCCGCTGACCGCCCGCGAAGTCACCGAAGACTACGAACTGCGCGCCTGCCTGGAACCCGAAGCCCTGCGCCAGAGCGCGCCCAACCTCGACCGCGAGGTGCTCGAAGCCATGTTGCAACGCGTGCTGGACGCTCAGGACAGCCCGCAATGCAGCCTGGAAGCTATCGAGCAGATCGAAGAGGACCTGCACCAGCGCTGCCTCGCCGGCCTGCAAAACCGCAAGATCGCCGCGCTGATTCGCCAGGGCCAGAGCCCGATGATCATCAGCCGGATTTTCTATCGGTTGCTGGGGATCGGCGCAGATCCGGCAATGCTCGCCGAACATCGCTTGATTTTGGAGCTGCTGCTGCATGGCGCATTCGATGCCGCGGCGTTGAACCTGCGTGAGCATTTGCAACGGGCGCGGCAGCGGATGTTGCAGCGCTTGAAGGTGCTGTCGGTACTTCCCGAACAGCCACTCCCCGTCTACCTGCACAAAATCAGCTGACTCAACACGAACCCAATGTGGGAGGGGGCTTTCCCCTTCCCATTGACCAAGCCGCCGCAGTAATTTCATGCAATATGTTGCTATCTCGCCCCCGCCATTGAAACCACCACTGACCCGCCCCATCTAACCTGCATACTTACTTATGCAGGTGCCCCATGAGCGACCAGCAAGAATTGCCGGATATCGACCTCCAAGATTACGCCGACCCCGAAAACGCTGAATCCCATTCGACCAACACAGGCCTGGCGCTGCCTGGGCAAAACCTGCCGGACAAGGTCTACATCATCCCGATCCACAACCGCCCGTTCTTCCCCGCGCAAGTGCTGCCGGTGATCGTCAATGAAGAGCCGTGGGCCGAAACCCTGGAACTGGTGAGCAAATCCGATCACCACTCCCTGGCCCTGTTCTTCATGGACACCCCGCCGGAAGACCCACGGCACTTCGACACCTCCGCCCTGCCGCTGTACGGCACCCTGGTGAAGGTGCACCACGCCAGCCGTGAGAACGGCAAGTTGCAATTCGTCGCCCAGGGCCTGACCCGCGTGAGGATTCGCACCTGGCTCAAGCACCACCGCCCGCCGTATCTGGTGGAAGTCGAATACCCGCACCAGCCCACCGAGCCGACCGATGAGGTCAAGGCCTATGGCATGGCGCTGATCAATGCGATCAAGGAACTGTTGCCACTCAACCCGCTGTACAGCGAAGAGTTGAAGAACTACCTCAACCGCTTCAGCCCCAACGACCCGTCGCCGCTGACCGACTTCGCCGCCGCGCTGACCTCGGCCACCGGTAACGAGTTGCAGGAAGTGCTGGACTGCGTGCCCATGCTCAAGCGCATGGAAAAAGTGCTGCCGATGCTGCGCAAGGAAGTCGAAGTCGCGCGCCTGCAAAAGGAAATCTCCGCCGAGGTGAACCGCAAGATCGGCGAGCACCAGCGCGAGTTCTTCCTCAAGGAACAACTCAAGGTCATCCAGCAGGAACTGGGGCTGACCAAGGACGACCGCAGCGCGGACGTCGAACAATTCGAGCAACGGCTGGAAGGCAAGGTGCTGCCGGCCCAGGCGCAAAAGCGCATTGATGAAGAACTGAACAAACTGTCGATCCTCGAAACCGGTTCACCGGAGTACGCGGTCACACGCAACTACCTGGATTGGGCCACCTCGGTGCCGTGGGGCGTGTACGGCGAGGACAAGCTGGACCTGAAACACGCGCGCAAGGTGCTCGACAAGCACCACGCGGGGCTGGATGACATCAAGAGCCGTATCCTCGAGTTCCTCGCCGTGGGCGCCTACAAAGGCGAGGTCTCCGGCTCCATCGTGCTGCTGGTGGGCCCGCCGGGCGTGGGCAAGACCAGCGTGGGTAAATCCATCGCCGAGTCCCTGGGCCGGCCGTTCTATCGCTTCAGTGTCGGCGGCATGCGCGACGAGGCCGAGATCAAGGGCCATCGCCGCACCTACATCGGCGCCCTGCCGGGCAAGCTGGTGCAGGCGTTGAAAGACGTGGAAGTGATGAACCCGGTGATCATGCTCGACGAGATCGACAAGATGGGCCAAAGCTTCCAGGGCGACCCGGCCTCGGCGCTGCTGGAAACCCTCGACCCGGAGCAGAACGTCGAATTCCTCGACCATTACCTCGACCTGCGCCTGGACCTGTCCAAAGTGCTGTTCGTGTGTACAGCCAACACCCTGGACTCGATCCCCGGGCCGTTGCTGGACCGCATGGAAGTGATTCGCCTGTCGGGCTATATCACCGAAGAAAAAGTCGCCATCGCCAAGCGCCACCTGTGGCCCAAACAGCTGGAAAAAGCCGGCGTGGCGAAAACCAGCCTGTCCATCAGCGACGGCGCCCTGCGCGCCTTGATCGACGGATATGCCCGCGAGGCCGGCGTGCGCCAGTTGGAGAAACAGCTGGGCAAACTGGTACGCAAGGCCGTGGTCAAGCTGCTGGATGAGCCAAACTCGGTGATCAAGATCGGCAACAAGGACCTGGAGGCCTCCCTGGGCATGCCGGTGTTCCGCAACGAGCAAGTGCTGTCCGGCACCGGCGTGATCACCGGCCTGGCCTGGACCAGCATGGGCGGCGCGACCCTGCCCATCGAGGCGACGCGCATCCACACGCTGAACCGCGGCTTCAAGCTCACCGGGCAGTTGGGTGATGTGATGAAGGAGTCCGCCGAAATCGCCTACAGCTACATCAGCTCCAACCTGAAGTCGTTTGGTGGCGACCCGAAATTCTTCGACGAAGCCTTCGTGCACCTGCACGTGCCGGAAGGTGCCACACCGAAGGACGGCCCAAGCGCTGGGGTAACCATGGCCAGTGCGCTGCTGTCGCTGGCGCGCAACCAGCCGCCGAAAAAAGGCGTGGCGATGACCGGTGAACTGACGCTGACCGGGCATGTGCTGCCGATTGGCGGAGTGCGCGAGAAGGTGATCGCCGCGCGGCGCCAGAAGATCCACGAGCTGATCCTGCCGGAGCCGAACCGTGGCAGTTTCGAGGAATTGCCGGAGTATCTGAAGGAAGGGATGACCGTGCACTTTGCCAAGCGTTTTGCGGATGTGGCGAAGGTGCTCTTCTGATAAACCTCTAGCCCCTGAGCTGGCCTCTGTGGCGAGCAGGCTTGCCCTGCGTTGGGCTGCGAAGCAGCCCCAAAACCAACGACCCCATTCTTTCAGGAAGAATGGGGTCTTTTTAAGAGGGGCTGCTTCGCAGCCCAACGCAGGGCAAGCCTGCTCGCCACAACAAGCGTGCCCACCACAACAAGCGTGCCCACCACAAAGGGCACTCTGCTGCCTCTTGTCACACCTTGTCTCATCTTCGGTTATGCTCGCCCTTCGTCGTGAATGAACGGAGCCCCCATGACTGCTGCCCGCCTGCTTCTCCCCTTGAGCCTTGCCCTGCTGGCCGCGTGCGCCAGTGCCCCCAAGCAAAACGTCACCGTGGAAGAACAGAGCGCCTGCCCGCTCCAGCTTAAACCTGGGCAAAACCTGATCCTCACCCTGCCGAGCAACCCCACTACTGGCTACCGCTGGGCAATCCAGGATTCGGCGGGTGGCGTGCTGCGTGCCCTGAGCCCCGAGGTCTACAACAGCAAAGAGTCCGGCGTGATCGGCGGTGGCGGCCAGTCCACCTGGCGCTTCCAGGCCTTTGCCACCGGCCAGGGACGTTTGCGCCTGACCTCCCAGCAACCCTGGGAACCGGAAGCCGAACCCGCCGAGACCTTCGACTGCGCCATCACGGTGAACTGATATGCCATGGCTGATTCTTGCGCTGATGGGGGCCGGTACCTTTATCTATGGCCTGAGCACCCACGCCACCCTGCTTTGCTTGCTGGTCAAGCCATTGCCGGTACTGGCGCTGCTGGGCTGGTTACATGATGCACCGCCGACCGACTACCGACGCTGGATCAGCCTTGGGCTGATTTTTTCCCTGGCCGGCGATGTGCTGCTGGCATGGCCGGGCGATCTCTTTATCTTCGGCCTCGGCGCGTTTCTGTTTGCCCACCTGGCATACCTCAAGGCGTATTTCAGCGACTGCCGCCGCCTGGCACTGCTGCCGCTGGTACTGGCACTCGCTGTGGGCGCGATCTTGTTGAGCATTCTGATTGCCCACGGCCTCGGTGATTTGCTGATACCCGTGGTGATTTACGCGCTGGTGATCAGCGCCATGCTCTGGCGTGCGTTGGCCCGACTGGGCAGTGAGGTGCCGAAGCGTTCAGCCGCATTGGCGGCGGCAGGGGCCGCGTCGTTTGTGTTTTCCGACACCCTGATCGGTATCAATCGATTTGTGGTGTCATTCGAGGCCGCGCCCTATTTATTGATCGTGACTTACTGGCTGGGACAGTGGGGCATCACCGCATCGGCATTCACCCAGAAGCCGCGGTGGCCTTGATAGTCCGGGGCTGCTGCGCAGCCCGATGGGGGCGGTGCGACGATTCGACAAGCCCGCTCATTACCACAAATCAGACAACCCGCGCATCCGATGAGCAACTTGGCTAAAATGCCGGCCTTTCCCCCTCGTCGCCGGAACAACCGTGAGCAAAGAACCCGATCGCCTATTCGCCCAGCCCCTGCCCCAGGTGCCGGACTTCGCCTTTAACGAGGACGTGGTGCGGGTATTCCCCGACATGATCAAGCGTTCGGTGCCCGGTTACCCGACCATCGTCGAAAACCTCGGTGTACTCGCGGCGCAGTTTGCCCAGCCCCACAGCGTGCTCTACGACCTGGGTTCTTCGCTGGGCGCGGTGACCCAGGCCCTGCGTCGCCATGTGCGCACTGACGGCTGCCGGGTGATCGCGGTGGATAATTCGGCGGCGATGGTCGAGCGTTGCCGCCAATACCTCAATGGCCAGGACTCGATGTTCCAGGAGCTGCTGCCGGTGGAGGTGATCGAGGGCGATATCCTCGGGTTGCAATTCCAACCCGCCTCGGTGGTGGCCCTGAACTTCACCCTGCAATTCATCGCCCCCGAGCAGCGCCTGGCGTTGCTTGGGCGCATCCGCCAGGCACTGCTGCCGGGCGGTGCGTTGATCCTCTCGGAAAAGCTGCGTTTCAATGATCCTGAAGAGCACGCACTGCTCACCGACCTGCATATCGCGTTCAAGCGCGCCAACGGCTACAGCGAACTGGAAATCGCCCAGAAGCGCAGCGCCATCGAAAACGTCATGAAGCCCGACAGCCTTGAAGAACACCGCGAACGCCTGCTGGCGGCCGGGTTTTCGAAAGTCGTGCCGTGGTTCCAGTGTCTTAACTTTGCCTCGTTGATTGCCTTGCCATGATTGATTTGTCCCCCCTCGCCCGCCATCTGGTCGGCACTCCCTTGGCTGTCTGGGCCCAGGGCCTGCAAGCGCAGCTCGATAGCAAGATGGAAAAGGGCCATGGCGACCTGGAGCGCTGGCAGAGCGCACTGGATGCACTGCCGAAGATCCAGCCCACCGAGATCGACCTGCTCAATGGCCTGGTGTTGGACACCGCCTGCGACGACGCCACCCGCGCGCAAATGCACACCGCGCTGATGGGCCTGAGCCCGTGGCGCAAAGGCCCGTTTCATCTGTTCGGCGTGCATGTGGACACCGAATGGCGCTCGGACTGGAAATGGTCGCGCGTGGCGCCCCATCTGGACCTGAAAGGCAAGCGCATCCTCGATGTGGGCTGCGGCAACGGTTACTACATGTGGCGCATGCTCGGCGCAGGGGCCGACAGCGTGATCGGCGTCGACCCGAACTGGCTGTTCTTCTGCCAGTTCCAGGCCGTACAGCGTTACCTGTCCGAACCCAGGGCCTGGCACCTGCCATTCCCGTTCGAGGACCTGCCGGCGAACCTGGAAGGCTTCGACACGGTGTTTTCCATGGGGGTTTTCTATCACCGTCGCTCGCCGATCGAACACCTGCTGGCGCTGAAGGACACCTTGATCAAGGGCGGTGAACTGGTCCTGGAAACCTTGGTGGTGGAAGGCGATCAACAACAGGTGCTGGTACCGGAAGACCGTTATGCACAGATGCGTAACGTGTGGTTCCTGCCGTCGGTGCCGGCGCTGATGCTGTGGTTGCGCCGGGCCGGGTTCAGTGATGTGCGCTGCGTGGATGTGAGCGTGACCACGGTGCAGGAACAGCGCGGGACGGCGTGGATGAAGTATCAGTCGTTGAGTGACTTCCTCGATCCCGAGGACCACAGCAAGACCATTGAAGGGCTGCCGGCACCGATGCGGGCGGTGATCATCGCCAAGAAGTAACCGCTGATCTTCCTGGAACAACAGAAATCCAAATGTGAGAGGGGGCTTGCCCCCGATAGCAGTCGGTCAGCCAACACATCTATGGCTGATACACCGCTATCGGGGGCAAGCCCCCTCCCACATTGGATTTTCAGTGTTGGTTAGATTTGGGGCTTGGCTCGGCGGGCCTTGAAGAACTCGCTCAACACCGTGCCGCACTCCTCGGCCAGCACACCGCCTTCAAACAACACCCGATGATTGAGAAACCCTTGGGTAAAAAACTGCCCCTGGCTCTGCACAATTCCCGCCTTGGGCTCCAGCGCGCCGTACACCACCCGCGCAATCCGCGAATGCACGATCAGGCCGGCGCACATGCTGCACGGTTCGAGGGTCACATACAGCGTGCTGCCGGGCAGGCGATAGTTGCTCACGGCCTGGGCGGCGGCGCGGATGGCGACCATTTCCGCATGGGCGCTGGGATCGTTGCCGCTGATCGGGCAGTTGAAACCGCGACCGATGATTTCACCGTCCTGCACCAGCACCGCGCCCACCGGCACTTCGCCCAGCGCCGCGCCTTGGGCGGCCAGCGCCAGGGCTTCGCGCATGAAGTCCTGGTCGCGGCTGCGGTCGATGATCGCCGTGGGGCGAAACTGGCGCATCACACCACCTCGATCGCGGCCATCAGGCCGGTTTCCATGTGGTCGATCACGTGGCAATGGAACATCCACACCCCCGGGTTATCCGCCACCAACGCCACGCGGGCGCGTTCGTTCTTGCCCAGCAGGTAGGTGTCGGTGAAATACGGGATCACCTTGTGGCGGTTCGAGGCGATGACCTTGAAACTCATGCCGTGCAAGTGGATCGGGTGCTGGTACTGGGTCATGTTCTTCAATTCGAAAATGTAGCTCTTGCCCTTTTCCAGCTTGGCAATCGGGCGGTCGGCGCAGGTCTTGTCGGTGATGTCCCAGGCCTGGCCGTTGATTTGCCACAGGCTCGGCGGCTTGCCGTTGTCGACGTTGACCGACACCGAACCGACCCACTCGAAATTGAAGTTGAGTTTCTCCGCATTGGCCAGGTCGGGCTCGGCAATCGGGTTGGCCGGCAACGCCGGTGGCCACTCGGTGGGCGCGTCGGTGTTGGCGACTGAGCGGAAAGTGCCCAGGCGTACGGGTCCGTTACGGATCGACAGCTCCTCGCCCGCCGGCGGTGCCTTGATCGCCAGGCAGATGCGCATGCCCGGGCCCAGCCAGTATTCCTTGCCCAATGGGCGCGGCTCGATGGGGTTGCCATCCAGCGCGTAGATCTGCGCTTCGACGTCGGGGATGTTGATGCGGTAGGTCAGGGTGTTGTCGAGGTTGAGCAAACGCACGCGGGTGATCTGCCCGGCCGGCAAGTCGATCACCGCCTGGGACACGCCATTGATGGTCGACAGGCGCCCCGCCGTACCGCCCCGCGCCGCCTCGCGTGGAATGCTGAAGGCGACAAACGCGCCCTCTTCGTCCACGTGCCAGCTTTTCAGGCTGAGGGTGCGTTCGTGCTTGAAACCCGTGGGTTCGCGCTCTTCAATGATCAGCGGGCCGACCAGGCCACGGCCGAGCTCTTCGCTGCTGTTCACATGGGGGTGGTACCAGTAGCTGCCGGCGTCCGGCACACGGAACTTGTAGTCGAAGTACTCGCCGGGCAGCACCGGCAATTGCGAGACGTAGGGTACGCCGTCCATTTCCAGCGGCAGGCGAATGCCGTGCCAGTGGATGGTGGTGGCGACCGGCAGGTGGTTGATAAAGCGCACTCGCAGCCACTCGCCCTGACGCACACGCAGTTCAGTACCCGGTGCTGACGGGCCGAAGGCCCAGGCTTGGGTTTTGTGCCCCGGCACCAGTTCCACATCGAGCGGCGCGGCGATCAGTTCGTAATCGTGCCCTGCTTCGGCTTCGGCGACCTTCCCCAGCCAGTAGCGGTAGGCGCCACCGGCACCGACGCCCACTACGGCCAGGCCTGCAAGACCACCCAGGATTTGTCGACGGGAAAAGGATCGGGACACAACAACCTCACGTATCTGCCGCAGGCGCAGGGCCTGCAAAGGGCAGATACGATACACCTGCAACGGCTAAACAGTAAGACTTCTCATGTGGGAGGGGGCTTGCCCCCGATAGCGGTGGGTCAGGTACAGACTTGCTGACTGATACACCGCCATCGGGGGCAAGCCCCCTCCCACATTGGATTTTCGCTGTTTTTAGTGCTTGGCGGCCGCCAGGATCAGGGCTTTCATCTCGGCGACGGCGCCTTTGAAACCGACGAACAATGCGTGGGCCACCAGAGCATGGCCGATGTTCAGCTCGTTGATGCCCTTGATCGCGGCCACGGCTTCGACGTTGTGGTAGTGCAGGCCATGACCGGCGTTGACGATCAGGCCTTCGGTGAGGCCGCAGTTCACACCGTCGATGATGCGCTGCAGTTCATCCGCCACGTCGGTCGGTGTGGTGGCGTCGGCGTAACGGCCGGTGTGCAGTTCAATAGCCGGCGCGCCGACCCGACGGGAGGCTTCGATCTGGCGCTCATCGGCGTCGATGAACAATGACACTTCGCTGCCGATCTTCGACAGGCGCTCCACGGCGGCCTTGATCCGCGCTTCCTGGCCGGCCACGTCGAGGCCGCCTTCGGTGGTCAGTTCCTGGCGGGTTTCCGGTACCAGGCAGATGTGAGCCGGGCGGATGCGTTCGGCGAACGCCATCATTTCCTCGGTGACGCCCATTTCGAAGTTCATGCGGGTTTGCAGCACGTCCTTGAGCAGCAACACGTCGCGCTCCTGGATGTGACGGCGGTCTTCGCGCAGGTGCACGGTGATGCCGTCGGCGCCCGCTTCTTCGGCGTCCAGCGCGGCCTTGACCGGGTCAGGGTAACGGGTGCCCCGGGCCTGGCGCAGGGTAGCGACGTGGTCGATGTTGACGCCAAGAAGAATGCGATTGCTGGTGGTCACGGAAGCGCTCCTGAAAAGGGAAAGAAACGGTGCACAGCATACACGGGGATGTCAGGGCTTTCGAAACAACTCGCGACTGACCAACGGCCGTCCGCCCAGGTGGACCGCGAGGGCCTGGCGCATCAGGCGCTTGGCGGCGGACAAGGCGCCGGGGGCGCTCCAGTCGGCTTCGCTCATGGCCAGCAGTTCGGTGCCCTGGAACAGGCCCGGTTGCAACAGATACACGCGCTCCAGGCCAGCATCGACTTGCAGGCGGTACATGCCGTCGGCGGCGATGGGCTCGCCATGCAGGTCGTTGTTCAACTCAAAACCGTAGCCCAGGTCATCGAGCAGGCGCCATTCGAATGCCCGCAGCAATGGCTCCAGGGGGCGACCCTCGGCCAGGGCCAGCAAGGTGGCAGCATAGTGATCGAAGACCGCCGGGTGCGGGTCTTCGGCGGGCAGCAGGCGGATCAGCAGCTCATTGAGGTAGAGGCCGCTGAACAGTGCATCGCCATTGAGCCAGGCTGAAGTGCCGACGCTTTCCAGGCGGCCGACGTTTTTCAACTCGCCCTTGCCACGAAACTCCACGTCCAACGCCACGAAGGGCCGTGCCAATGTGCCCGCCTTGCCCCGTGCGCTACGCAATACCGCACGCAGGCGACCTTGAGGCGTGAGGAAGTCCACCAGGGCGCTGGTCTCACGGTAGGCGCGGCTGTGCAGGACGTAGGCGAGTTGGCTAGGAGGTGGGGTTGAGGACATGGGGTTCTCACGGCTGACGGCAATCTTGAAAACAACATAAACCCAATGTGGGAGGGGGCCTGCCCCCGATGGCGGTGGTTCAGTCACTTATCTATCAACTGACCCACCGCTATCGGGGGCAAGCCCCCTCCCACACTTTCAGTCCTGCGGTGTACTCAAGACCTTACAGGTCGCCGTAACCCAGGGAGCGCAATGCGCGCTCATCATCGGACCAACCACCCTTCACCTTCACCCACAGGTTGAGCATGATCTTGGAATCGAACAGCAATTCCATGTCCTTGCGCGCTTCGGTACCGATACGCTTGATGCGCTCGCCCTTGTCGCCAATGATGATTTTCTTCTGGCCGTCACGCTCGACGAGGATCAGCGCATGGATATGCAAGGTCTTGCCCTGCTGCTTGAACTCTTCGATTTCAACGGTGATCTGGTACGGCAGCTCTGCGCCCATTTGGCGCATGATTTTCTCGCGCACCAGTTCAGCGGCGAGGAAACGGCTGCTGCGGTCGGTGATCTGGTCTTCCGGGAAGAAGTGCTCGTTCTCCGGCAGGTAGCCGGCGATCACGCGTTCCAGGGCTTCGAGGTTATGCCCGTGCTGGGCCGAGATCGGCATGATCTGGGCATTGGGCAGTTGTTCCTGCAGCCAGGTCAGGTGCGGCATCAGTTCGGATTTGTCTTCGATACGGTCGGTCTTGTTCAGCGCGACGATCAATGGGCCGGTGACGTACTGCACGCGTTCGAGGACCATCTGGTCTTCGTCGGTCCACTTGGTGCGGTCGACCACGAAGATCACCACGTCGACGTCTTTCAACGCGGCCGAGGCGGTCTTGTTCATGTAGCGGTTCAGGGCCTTCTCGCCGCCTTTGTGCATACCTGGAGTGTCGACGTAGACCGCCTGCACGGCGCCTTCGGTCTTGATGCCCAGCATGTTGTGGCGAGTGGTCTGCGGCTTGCGCGAGGTGATCGCGAGCTTCTGGCCGAGGATGTGGTTCAGCAGCGTGGACTTGCCCACGTTGGGGCGGCCGACGATGGCAACATAGCCACAGCGTGTTGCGGTTGAATCAGTCATGGCCATTCTCCACGCCCAGGGCAATCAGTGCTGCGGCGGCCGCTACCTGTTCGGCAATACGACGGCTCACACCCTGACCTCGGCTTTTTTCATTCAGTAAGGTGATTTCACATTCCACGAAGAACACGCGGCAATGGGGCTCACCTTGGATATCCACCACTTCGTAACGTGGCAGTTCGCACCCGCGGGACTGCAGGAATTCCTGCAGGCGGGTCTTGGGATCTTTGTTGGTGTCGACCAGGGTCAGGCTTTCGATTTCCGACGTCAGCCAGGCCGTCACCCGCTCCTTGGCCGCTTCCATGCCAGCATCCAGGTAGATCGCACCGATCAACGCCTCAAGGGCGTCGGCCAGGATCGACTCACGACGGAAACCGCCGCTCTTCAACTCACCGGACCCCAGGCGCAGGTACTCGCCAAGGCCGAAACCACGGGCCAGCACGGCCAGGGTCTCGCCTTTAACCAGGCGCGCGCGCAGGCGCGACAGCTGGCCTTCACGGGCTTGGGGGAAGCGCTCGAACAGGGCTTCACCGGCGACGAAATTGAGGATGGCATCACCGAGGAATTCCAGGCGTTCGTTATTACGCCCTGCAAAGCTGCGGTGTGTGAGGGCAAGGACCATCAATTCCTGATCCTTGAAGGTGTAGCCGAGCAGACGCTCGAGACGACTTAAAGAAACGCTCACGGTTTACCCATATCTGTTTGGTGGCACCGGCGGCCATCGACGATTGACGCAGTGTTCAAATTCAAATCCTGGTTGATGCTGCATGAGGCCGGAAATGTCCAAGCCCCAGAAAAGCATTCGGCGCTGTGATCACAGCGCCGCCTGTCTTACTTGATCAGCCCGACCCGCGAGAAGTTCGGCAGGTGGCTGAGCTTGGGTTCCGGCCAACTCATCCAGACCGCGAAGGCCTTGCCGACGATATTCTGGTCGGGAACCATGCCCAGCAGATCCTTGGGAATAGTAGGGTCATCCCAGTAGCGGCTGTCATTGGAGTTGTCGCGGTTGTCGCCCATCATGAAGTAGTGCCCGGCAGGCACTTTCCACTCGCCATCAGGCATTGCGCGGTAGCGGCTCATTTCCTTGCGGATTTCGTGCTCTACCGTACCGAGCTTTTCCCGGTACAGCTCGGCGCTGCCCAAGGTGTTCGGCTCGGTGCCGATCAATTTCTCCGCCACCGACTCGCCATTGACGAACAGGCGCTTGTCGCTGGTGTAGCGAATCACGTCACCCGGCAGGCCCACGACACGCTTGATGTAGTTGACGTTCGGATCGCTTGGGTAGCGGAACACCATCACGTCGCCGCGCTGCGGGTCACCGATCTCGATGACCTTCTTGTCGATCACCGGCAAGCGAATCCCGTAGGAAAACTTGTTCACCAGGATGAAGTCACCCACGTCCAGGGTCGGTTTCATCGACCCCGAAGGGATCTGAAACGGCTCCACCAGGAACGAGCGCAACACCAGCACGATGAACAGCACCGGGAAGAACGATTTGCCGTATTCAACCAGCAACGGTTCTTTGTTCAGCTTCTCGAGCACCACGACATCGGGCTGGCTGACGCTGCCCTGATAGGACGCGATAGCCGCCCGCCGACGCGGGGCGAAGAACACCAGATCGAGCAACGCCAGGAGACCGCAAACGGCAACGGCGATGACCAGCAACAGCGGGAAATTTAGCGACATAGGACCTAACTATCCAACCTGAGCACCGCAAGGAAGGCTTCTTGTGGAATTTCCACGTTGCCCACTTGCTTCATGCGTTTTTTACCGGCCTTTTGCTTCTCAAGCAGCTTGCGCTTACGGCTGACATCGCCACCGTAGCATTTGGCCAGTACGTTCTTTCTGAGTGCCTTGACGGAAGTCCGCGCAATGATCTGCCCGCCAATGGCGGCCTGGATCGCGACGTCGAACATCTGGCGCGGAATCAGTTCTTTCATCTTCTCGGTCAACTGCCGACCTTTGTAGTGCGCGTTGTCCTTGTGCACGATCAGTGCCAGGGCATCGACCTTGTCGCCGTTGATCAGCACATCCAGTTTCACCAGATTAGCCGATTGGTAACGATCGAAATGGTAATCCAGCGAAGCATAGCCGCGACTGGTGGATTTGAGACGGTCGAAGAAGTCCAGGACCACTTCGTTCATCGGCAAATCGTAGGTCACTTGTACCTGGGTACCGAGGAACAGCATGTCGTGCTGTACGCCACGCTTTTCAATACACAGGGTAATGACGTTGCCCAGGTGTTCCTGCGGCACAAGAATATTGGCGCGCACGATCGGTTCGCGCATGTCTTCGATCGAAGACAGGTCTGGAAGCTTGGACGGGTTGTCGACGTAAATCGTTTCACCGTTTTTCAGCAGCAACTCAAAAATAACGGTTGGCGCGGTGGTGATCAGGTCCAGGTCGTATTCGCGCTCGAGGCGCTCCTGGATGATCTCCATGTGCAGCATGCCGAGGAAGCCGCAACGGAAGCCGAAACCCAGGGCGTCGGAGCTTTCCGGGGTGTACTGCAACGACGAATCGTTGAGGGTCAGCTTCTGCAGGGCTTCGCGAAAGTCTTCGAAGTCGTCGGAGCTGACCGGGAACAGGCCCGCGTAGACCTGCGGCTGGATGCGCTTGAAGCCTGGCAGCACGTCGACGTCAGGGGTGGAGCTCAAGGTCAGGGTGTCACCCACTGGGGCACCATGAATGTCCTTGATACCGGCGATGATGAAGCCCACTTCGCCGGCTTTCAGATCAACGGTGGCGGTGTGCTTAGGGTTGAATACACCGACGCTGTCCACCAGGTGGATCTTGCCGGTGGACTTGACCAGGATCTTGTCGCCCTTCTTCACACGGCCGTGGCGCACGCGTACCAGGGAGACAACCCCCAGGTAGTTGTCGAACCAGGAGTCGATGATCAACGCTTGCAGCGGATCTTCGATATTGCCGGTCGGCGCGGGAATGGTCTTGACCAGGCGCTCGAGCACTTCGTCGACGCCCAGGCCGGTCTTGGCGCTGCACTCGACGGCGTCGGTGGCGTCAATGCCGATGATTTTTTCGATTTCTTCCTTCACGCGGTCCGGATCGGCCTGGGGCAGGTCGATCTTGTTCAGCACCGGCATGACCTCCAGGCCCTGCTCGATGGCGGTGTAGCAGTTGGCCACGGACTGGGCTTCCACGCCCTGCCCCGCGTCCACCACCAGCAACGCGCCTTCGCAGGCCGCCAGGGACCGGCTGACTTCGTAGGTGAAGTCAACGTGGCCTGGGGTGTCAATGAAGTTCAGCTGGTACTTGATGCCGTCTCGGGCGGTGTAGTACAGGGTAACGCTGTGGGCCTTGATGGTGATCCCGCGCTCGCGTTCGAGGTCCATGGAGTCCAGAACCTGGGCTTCCATTTCACGCTCGGCAAGGCCGCCGCACATCTGGATGAATCGATCGGCCAGCGTCGACTTACCATGGTCAATGTGGGCGATGATGGAGAAATTGCGGATATGACTCAAATCACTCACGGATCAACACTCAAAAAGGCTGCAGGCAGATTGCCCGCTGAAAAATAGCCGGGAATTGTACCTGAAGCTCAGGCCAAACGTCATCTTTGCTGACCAGAACAAAAATGCCCCGGTCTTGCGAACGGGGCATTTTTTGTTCATAAGCGCAGCATCAACCGGCGCGCCGCAACAGCCAGAACCCGGCCAGGGCGCAAATGGCGGTCGGCACCAGCACCGCAAACAGCGGCGAGAAACCGAACACCAGGCTGGAGGGGCCGAGCAAATCCTGGGCGATGCGGAAGGTGAAGCCCACCAGCACACCCGTAAACACCCGCTGGCCCAGGGTTACGGAGCGCAATGGGCCGAAGATGAACGAAATCGCCATCAGTACCAGCGCAGCGGTGACCACTGGCTGCAACACCTTGACCCAAAATGCCAGCCAGTAACGGCCATTGTTCAGGCCCTGGTCCTTGAGGTAGTGGATATAGCCCCACAGCCCGGAGATCGGCAGGCTTTCCGGGATCATCACCACGGTATTGAGCAGTTCCGGCTTCAGGGCGATGTCCCACTGTTCGGACGGCACATTGATCACTTCCGTGGTGGTCTTGGTGCCCTGGCCGACATTGCGGAAATAGGTGGTGGTGACGTCGGTCAGTTGCCATTGTTCATTGGCGAACTGGGCGCGCTTGGCAAAGCTGGACGACAGGATGTGGCGTTCCTTGTCGAAGGTGTAGCGCGTCACCCCGATCAGCAGCCCACCTGGCTGCACGGCGTTGATGTGGATGAACTCATTCCCCTGGCGGTGCCACAGGCCGTGCTTGGAGCTTTGCGCATCCCCCGACCCCTGGGCCAGGGCGCGATTGGCCTGGGCGGTGGTTTCGGCCGGTGGCGCCACGTATTCGCCGATCAGCACGCTGCAGAGCATCAGCAGCAGCATGGGCTTCATCACCGCCCAGACGATACGGCCGATGGAAACCCCAGCGGCGCGCATGATGGTCAGCTCGCTGTTGCTGGCCAGGCTGCCCAGGCCGATCAGGCAACCGATCAGCGCGGCCATGGGCATCATGTCGTAGAGACGACGGGGCGCGGTAAGGGCCACGTAGCTCAGCACGTCCCACACGGTGTAGGTGTCGCTGACGTTGCCCACTTCATCGATGAAGGCGAACAACGACGCCAAGCCCAGAATGATGCCCAATACCGCCAGGATGGCGATCAGTACGCTGCTACCAATGTAGCGATCGAGCTTAGCCACGAGCCAACTCCTTCTGGCCACTACGGCTCTTCATTTTCAGGCGTATGGGTTCCCAATAGAGCAACCCCAGGCCGATCATCAGGAACATCCCATGTACCCACCACAGGCCCAGGATCGGCGACAGCTTGCCTTTCTCCAGGGAGCCACGGGCGGAAATCAGGATGGTCAGGTAAGCCATGTACAGCAGGATCGCCGGCAACAGCTTGAGGAAGCGGCCCTGGCGCGGATTGACGCGAGACAGCGGCACGGCCATCAGGGTCACGATAAACACCAGCAGCGGCAGGGAAATGCGCCATTGCAGCTCGGCGATGGAGCGCAACTCCTTGCTGCCGAGCAATTCCTGCGTAGGAATGGCATCGCGATCGGTGACCTCGTCGCTGACATCCGGACGGGCGAGCATCACGCCATAGGTGTCGTACTTGATGGCACGGTAATCAGCCTGCCCCGGGCTGCCATCATAGCGATAGCCGTTTTCCAGGATCAGGTAGCGGCTGCCGTCGGGACGCACTTCCTGGCGGCCCGAATCGGCGACCAATACGGAAATGCCACGGTCTTTCTTGTCCTGCCCCAGGCGCTTCTCTGAAATGAACACGCCGCCGAGGTTGGCGCGGTTGTCGCTCAGGGTCTCGGTGTAGGTCACCCGGGAACCGTCATTGAGCGCCTGGAAACGGCCCGGTTCGAGGGTGTCGAACTCGGTCATGGCGTCCTGCTTGTTCAGCACCAGCTGGAATTGCATGGCGCCCTGGGGAGCCAGGCTCAGGCTCAACCAGGCCACGATCAGGGCGACACCGGCAGCGGGGATCATGGTCATGCCCAGCAGGCGTTGCTGGCTCATGCCGGTGGCCGAGAGCACGGTCATTTCGCTTTCGAGGTACAGACGGCCATAGGCCAGCAGGATGCCGAGAAACAGGCCCAGGGGCAGGATCAGTTGCAAAAAGCCCGGCAGGCGAAAGCCCATGATCAGGAACAGCGAGCCTGGGTCGAGGGCGCCGGAGGCAGCCTGGGCCAGGTATTTGACGAAACGACCACTCATGATGATGACCAGCAGCACCGCACTCACGGCACTCAGGGTCAACAGGACTTCGCGGGACAGATAACGGAAGACGATCAAACCAGACACTCCAGGGTTGTCAGGCTAAGGCGGCCAAACAAGCAAGCTTACTGAGTCGGCCCGTTTGATGCAGGCCGGCTAAAAAGATGGCGCATTATCCTGTGATTGACCACGCCTGTCACGGAGCTTGCTCATACGCATGCACAAAGCGCGCTGCAAGGGTTGTCAGGCTCCGCCGGCGAGGTTCAAACTGCGGCCTTTGTCGCTGGCGGTCTACTGGCCGCCAAGCTTTAAAGCCTGGGTACACACGCCAGGCTCACCGACCTTTATAAGGGACCCGAAAAATGGAATTGGTTGTAAAAAGCGTTAGCCCCGAAACGTTGAAAACCGCCACCCTCGTGGTCGCCATCGGCGAAGGCCGCAAGCTCGGCGTCGCCGCCAAACAACTCGACGAACTGAGCGGGGGCGCCATCAGCGCCGTGCTCAAGCGCGGCGACCTGGCCGGCAAAGTCGGCCAGAGCCTGCTGCTGCAAAGCCTGCCCAACCTCAAGGCCGACCGCGTATTACTGGTCGGCGTGGGCAAGGACGCTGAGCTCGGCGACCGCCCGTTCCGCAAGATCATCAGCGGCATCCTCAACACCCTCAAGGGCCTGGGCGGCAGCGATGCGACCCTGGCACTCGATGAAATCATCGTCAAGGGCCGCGACAGCTACGGCAAGACCCGCCTGCTGGCCGAAAGCCTGGTGGACGGCAGCTACAGCTTCGAGCAGTTCAAGAGCCAGAAAGCCGAACCCCGTGCCCTGAAGAAAATCACCCTGCTGACCATCAAGGCCGCCCAGGCTGAAGTCGAACGCGCCGTGAGCCATGCCCAGGCCATCGCCAACGGCATGTCGTTCACCCGCGACCTGGGCAACCTGCCGCCGAACATCTGCCACCCGACTTACCTGGGCGAACAGGCCAAGGCATTGGGCAAAGAGTTCAAGGGCCTGAAAGTCGAAGTCCTGGATGAGAAGAAGATCAAGGAACTGGGCATGGGCTCGTTCTATGCCGTGGGCCAGGGCAGCGACCAGCCACCCCGCCTGATCGTGATGCAATACAACGGCGGCAAGAAGTCCGAGAAGCCTTATGCCCTGGTAGGTAAAGGCATCACCTTCGACACCGGCGGTATCAGCCTCAAGCCGGGCCTGGGCATGGACGAGATGAAGTACGACATGGGCGGCGCCGCCAGCGTGTTCGGCACCCTGCGCGCCGTACTGGAACTCAAGCTGCCGATCAACCTGGTGTGCATCCTGGCCTGCGCCGAGAACATGCCGAGCGGCGGTGCCAGCCGTCCGGGCGATATCGTCACCACCCTCAGCGGCCAGACCGTGGAAATCCTCAACACCGACGCCGAAGGCCGCCTGGTGCTGTGCGATGCCCTGACCTACGCCGAGCGCTTCAAGCCACAGGCCGTGATCGACATCGCCACCCTGACCGGTGCCTGCATCGTTGCCCTGGGCTCCCATACTTCGGGCCTGCTGGGTAACAACGACGAGTTGATCGAGCAACTGCTCAGCGCCGGCAAGGCCGCCGACGACCGCGCCTGGCAATTGCCGCTGTTCGATGAATACCAGGAACAACTGGACAGCCCGTTCGCCGACATCGCCAACATCGGCGGGCCGAAAGCCGGCACCATCACCGCGGCCTGCTTCCTGTCGCGCTTCGCCAAGAACTTCAACTGGGCGCACCTGGACATCGCCGGCACCGCCTGGACCAGCGGCGGCAAGGACAAGGGCGCCACCGGCCGTCCGGTGCCGCTGCTGACCCAATACCTGCTGGATCGCGCCAAGGCCTGAAAACCGTGACCTCGGGGCGGCGCAATAGCCGCCTCGGGCTCCAGGAACCGCAATGACCCAAGTTGACTTCTATATATTGCCCAGCGCCGATCCGCTCGCGCGCCTGGACTTTGCCTGCAAGCTCACCGAAAAAGCCTGGCGCATGGGCCACCGCATCTACCTGCATTGCAGCGATGCCGGCCAACGCGACGAACTGGACGCCCGCCTGTGGCGCTTCAAGGGCGAGAGCTTCGTGCCCCATGGTCCCGCCGAATCAGAACCCGAAGGCCAGGTCGTCCTGGGTTTGGGGGACAGCTGCGGCGACCACCATGACCTGCTGGTCAACCTCGACCTGAAAGTACCGGTTTTTGCCAAGGCATTCGCCCGCGTGGCGGAAGTGGTGGTGGAAGACCCGGCTATTCGTCAGGCCGCGCGTGAGAGTTTCCGTTTCTATCGCGAACAGGGCTATCCTCTGCAAGATCACCGGCTACAACGACTTTGAGCACATGATGGACACTCCCAACCCTCTAAAAAAAGATGACCACCTGCTGGACGACCTGGAGTCGATCCGTCAGTTGCTGGGTGATGACAACCTCCAACCGCCGCTGTTAACCGAGACCGTCAGCGGCGAGCCCCAGATTCCGCTGCTGTTCGACATGGTCGGGGGCAATCCTGCCGCTGCGGAGCCTGTCGCCGTGGCCCCCGTGGTCGAGACCGCGCCCGCTGCGCCAGCGACCGAAAAGGCGCCTGATGCCCTGCTGTTGCACCTGGACAACGAACTGCGCGCCGCCGCGCAACTGATCATGCAGGACGTGATCGACGACTTCGCCCCGCACATCGAAACCGAGATCAAGCGCCGGCTGGATGCGCGGATGGAGCGGTTGCTCAGCCAATACCAGTCCTGAGCCCTACGCATCCCCCCTGTGGGAGGGGGCTTGCTTCCCGATAGCGCTGGGTCAATCAATACATGCAGCGACTGACACGCCCCCATCGGGAGCAAGCCCCCTCCCACACTTGATCGCATGCGCCTTAAGCCTGTCTTCGCCTCGCCCTGCGCCTTATCCCTCGTTATACTTGCCGGCTTTCCTGAATTAATGCCAACTAGGGTCCCGCCGCGCATGGATAAGACCTACCAGCCGCACGCTATTGAAACTTCCTGGTACCAGACCTGGGAGTCCGAGAATTATTTCGCTCCGCAAGGCGCGGGCGAGTCCTACACCATCATGATTCCGCCACCGAACGTCACTGGCAGCCTGCACATGGGCCATGGCTTCAACAATGCGATCATGGATGCGTTGATCCGTTTCCGCCGCATGCAGGGCCGCAACACTCTGTGGCAGCCGGGTACCGACCACGCCGGTATCGCCACCCAGATGTTGGTGGAACGCCAACTCGAAGCCACCGGCCAGAGCCGTCACGACCTGGGCCGCGAGAAGTTCCTGGAAAAAATCTGGGAGTGGAAAGACCAGTCCGGTGGCAATATCAGCCGCCAGATCCGTCGCCTGGGTTCGTCCGTCGACTGGAGCCGCGAGCGCTTCACCATGGACGACGGGCTGTCGGAAGCCGTGAAAGAAGCCTTCGTGCGCCTGCATGAAGACGGCCTGATCTACCGTGGCAAGCGCCTGGTCAACTGGGACACCAAGTTGCACACGGCGATCTCCGACCTCGAAGTGGAAAACCACGACGAGAAAGGCTTCCTGTGGAACCTCAAGTACCCGCTGGCCGACGGTGCCAAGACCGCTGAAGGCAACGACTACCTGATCGTCGCCACCACCCGTCCGGAAACCATGCTCGGCGACGCCGCCGTCGCGGTGAACCCGAACGACGAGCGCTACCAGGCGCTGATCGGCAAATTCGTCGAACTGCCATTGGTCGGCCGCCGCATCCCGATTATCGCCGACGATTACTGCGACCCGGAGTTCGGCACCGGCTGCGTGAAAATCACCCCGGCCCACGATTTCAACGACTACGAAGTCGGCAAGCGCCACAACCTGCCGCTGCTGAACATCTTCGACAAGAACGCCGCCGTATTGCCAGCCTGCCAGGTGTTCAACCTGGACGGCACGCTGAACGACAGCATCGACGGCAAGATCCCGGCTGAATACGCCGGCCTCGACCGTTTTGAAGCGCGCAAGCAGATCGTCGCCGCGTTCGACGCCGCCGGCCTGCTGGTCAGCGTTGACGACCACGCCCTGAAAGTGCCGAAGGGCGACCGCTCCGGCACCGTGATCGAGCCGTGGCTGACCGACCAGTGGTACGTGTCCACCAAACCGCTGGCCGAGCCGGCGATTGCCGCCGTGGAAGACGGCCGTATCCAGTTCGTGCCCAAGCAATACGAAAACATGTACTTCTCTTGGATGCGTGACATCCAGGATTGGTGCATCAGCCGCCAACTGTGGTGGGGCCACCGCATTCCGGCCTGGTACGACGAGTCAGGCAAGGTCTATGTCGGCCGCGACGAAGCCGAAGTACGCGCCAAGCACAACCTGGGCGCGGACGTTGCGCTGCAACAGGACAATGACGTACTGGACACCTGGTTCAGCTCCGGCCTGTGGACGTTCTCCACCCTGGGCTGGCCGCAACAGACCGAATTCCTGAAGAAATTCCACTCCACCGACGTGCTGGTCACCGGTTTCGACATCATTTTCTTCTGGGTTGCCCGGATGATCATGCTGACCATGCACCTGGTCAAGAACGAAGACGGCACCCCGCAGGTACCGTTCAAGACCGTGTACGTCCACGGCCTGGTGCGCGATGGCCAGGGCCAGAAGATGTCCAAGTCCAAGGGCAACGTCCTCGACCCGCTGGACATCATCGACGGCATCGACCTGGAAACCCTGGTACAGAAACGCACCTCGGGCCTCATGCAGCCAAAACTGGCGAAGAAGATCGAGAAACAGACCCGCGACGAATTCGCCGACGGCATTGCCAGCTACGGCACCGACGCCCTGCGCTTCACTTTCTGCTCACTGGCGTCCACCGGCCGCGACATCAAGTTCGACATGGGCCGCGTCGAAGGCTATCGCAACTTCTGTAACAAGATCTGGAACGCCGCGCGCTACGTGCTGGATAAAGGCGAAGACTGCGGTCAGAACGGCGAAGCCGTCGAACTGAGCCTGGCCGACCGCTGGATCATCTCGCAGTTGCAACGCACCGAAGCCGAAGTGACCCGCCAGCTCGACCAGTTCCGTTTCGACCTGGCTGCCCAGGCCTTGTACGAGTTCATCTGGAACCAGTATTGCGACTGGTACCTGGAACTGTCCAAGCCGGTACTGTGGGACGAGAATGCACCGATCGAACGCCAGCGCGGTACCCGCCGCACCCTGGTACGCGTGCTGGAAGTGGCGCTGCGCCTGGCGCATCCGTTCATGCCGTTCATCACCGAAGAAATCTGGCAGCGACTCGCGCCGCTGGCCGGTATCCAAGGCAAGACCATCATGCTGCAACCTTGGCCAGTGGCCAATGAAGCGCGCATCGATGAGGCTGCCGAAAGCGATATCGAATGGCTCAAGACCTTGATGCTCGGCACGCGCAACATCCGCGCCGAGATGAACATCGGGCCGGGCAAGCCACTGGCGGTGTTCGTGAAGAACGCCAGTGCCGAAGACCAGCGTCGCCTCAGCGAAAACGATGCGCTGCTCAAGAAGCTGGCGAAGCTGGAGTCGATCACCGTATTGGCTGAAGGTGCAGAAGCGCCGTTGTCCGCCACCGCGCTGGTCGGCGACATGGAAGTGCTGGTGCCGATGGCCGGCCTGATCGACAAGGGCGCGGAACTGGCCCGTCTCGACAAGGAAATCGCACGCCTGCAAGGCGAAGTGCAGCGGGTGGGCGGCAAGCTGTCCAACGCGGCGTTCGTCGACAAGGCCCCGGCTGAAGTGATCGAGAAAGAGCGCGCCAAGCTGGCCGAGGCTGAACAGGCCCTGGGCAAATTGGCGGAGCAACATGCGCGGATTTCCAGCCTGTAAGGTGTGAGCCGTGTAAAAAAGAGACCTTCGGGTCTCTTTTTTTTTGCCTGGAACGACCCAACCCCTGGCTGACAATACAGGCAATGCTAGAGGGGGCTTACCCTAATGCCAGTCAGTTAAGAGATAGAGCGAGCAAACAGCAACCTGTGGCGAGCGGGCTTGCCCCGCATTGGGCTGCGAAGCGGCCCCAATAAGGCCGCCGCGTTTATCCAGGCATATTAAATCGCCAGGTTTTGGGGCTGCTGCGCAGCCCAACGCGGGGCAAGCCCGCTCACCACAGTGACAGTGTTCCTCCTTAGCTGACAGGTTTTGGGGCAAGCCCCCTCCCACATTTGACCGAGGGCACCGCAAGAATGTGTGACAATGCCCACCACTTTGAGCCAACACCAGAATCATCATGACCGCCCCCAGCACGCCCAAACCTCCGCGCAAGAAGCCTAAAACCGCCGCCACGGCCAAGCCCGTGGTGCCGCGTAAAGAGGCCACCCTGCACCCGCGCAACCGCCACCAGGGTCGTTACGACTTCCCGGCGCTGATCAAGACCACGCCGGAACTGGCGCAATTCGTGATCATCAACCCCTACGGCAAGGAAAGCATCGATTTCGCCAGCCCCGACGCCGTGCGGGTGTTCAACCGGGCGCTGCTCAAAGCCTTCTATGGTATCCAGCACTGGGATATCCCGGCGGATTACTTGTGCCCCCCCGTACCGGGGCGTGCGGACTATGTGCATTTCCTCGCCGACCTGTTGGCCAGCGTCAACGAAGGTGTGATCCCACGTGGTGCGCCGGTCAAGGTGCTGGACATTGGCATGGGCGCCAACTGCGTCTACCCACTGATTGGCTACAGCGACTACCGCTGGCACTTCCTCGGTTCGGAGATTGATCCGACAGCCGTCGCAGCCGCCAAGGCCATCGTGCAGTCCAACGGGCTGAACAAGGTGATCCAACTGCGTCAGCAGACCAACCCCAAGCACATCCTGCTGGGCCTGCTGGAGCCGGGCGAGCGCTTTGACCTGACCATGTGCAACCCGCCGTTCCACGCGTCCATGGACGAGGCCACCAAGGGCAGTGAACGCAAATGGCGCGCCTTGGGCAAGGCCGATCCAAAACGCAAATTGCCGGTGTTGAACTTCGGCGGCCAATCGGCCGAGCTGTGGTGCGAAGGCGGCGAAGCGCGCTTTGTGACGCAACTGATCGCCGAAAGCGCGAATTTTGCCCACAAGGTGTTGTGGTTCAGCACCCTGGTATCAAAAGCATCGAACTTGCCCGCGATCGAAACGGCACTGAAAAAAGCCGGCGTGCTGGAAAGCCGCGTAGTGGAAATGTCCCAAGGCCAGAAGACCAGCCGGTTTGTCGCCTGGACCTTCCAGACCAAGAACGAACAGCAGATCTGGCGCCAGCGCTGGGTGCGCTGACGCCAACCTGTAGGAGCGAGCTTGCTCGCGAAAAACGCCAAGACACCGCATTCATCCGGGATGGCCGCGTTATCGTTAACGGCCTTCGCGAGCAAGCTCGCTCCTACAGGTAAAAAATCGCAGGCAACAAAAAACCGTGCCCGGATCGCTCCGGAGCACGGTTTTTTTTTGCTGCGTCTTACTTGTTAACAGCGTCGGTCAGGCTTTTGGCCACAACCAGCTTGATAACTTTCTTGGCAGCGATTTCGATGGCAGCGCCAGTCGAAGGGTTACGGCCAGTACGGGCAGGACGCTCGGTCACTTTCAGCTTGCCGATACCTGGCAGAGTGATTTCGCCGCCGTTTTCCAGCTGATCAGCAACGATCTGGCCCAGTTGGTCCAGAGCTGCGCGCGCGGTGGTTTTTGGCGCGTCGATAGCTTCAGCGATATCAGCGATCAGTTGGTCTTTAGTCAAAGCCATTGTGGTGTTCCTTCCCTATCAAATTCATATGGATATTGCAGAGTGCAGTGTCAGCCGTCGAGCCCGACCGTCATGGCCTGGCACCCCCGGCTATAACCACGGAGATCGGGGTTATAGATGCTTGAAACGGGGATTGGTTCGACCTGACAGATGCTGAATGCACGCTTAACGCCGAGTCATGGCGTAAGACGGGGCAAAACTAGCACAGAGACGGGGAAATATCCGCTTCTACCTAGCCATTTGGTCAGCTTTATCGCTCTAAACCGTGAAAAAAAGGCATATACCCCGTCGGAGAGCATCCAAAACCCCTTCGACGCGTGTCTTGGCCAATGGGTGCGGTACACTGGGCAACTTTTCGGGGAGGCCAACCGCTCCCCGCTCAACCAGCCGAGAAGCCTATGCCGATCCGTCATTGCATCGTCCACCTGATCGACAAAAAACCCGACGGCACACCCGCAGTTCTCCACGCCCGCGACTCCGAGCTTGCCGAGTCGGCCGCTATCGAGAACATGCTTGCCGACCTCAACGAGAGCTACAACGCCAAACAAGGCAAGGCCTGGGGTTACTTCCATGCCGAGTCCGGCGCGCACCCGTTCAGTGGCTGGTTGAAGGACTATTTCGAAGGTGGCCAGGATTTCACTGCGTTCAGCCGCACCGCCGTCGAGCATCTGCAGAAGCTGATGGAAGAATCCAACCTCTCCACCGGTGGTCATGTGCTGTTTGCCCACTACCAGCAAGGCATGACCGACTACCTGGCCATCGCCCTGCTGCACCACAGCGAAGGCGTGGCGGTGACCGATGAGCTGGACGTGACCCCATCGCGCCACCTGGACCTGGGCCAGCTGCACCTGGCGGCGCGCATCAACGTCTCCGAGTGGCAGAACAACAAGCAATCCAAGCAGTACATCTCGTTTATCAAAGGCAAGAACGGCAAGAAGGTCTCGGAGTACTTCCGCGACTTTATCGGCTGCCAGGAAGGCGTCGACGGGCCGGGCGAAACCCGCACCCTGCTCAAGGCCTTCAGCGACTTCGTCGAAAGCGAAGACCTGCCGGACGAATCTGCCCGCGAAAAAACCAAGACCCTGGTGGATTACGCCAGCAGCCAGGCCAAGCTCGGCGAACCCATGGGCCTGGAAGAACTGTCGAGCTTGATCGATGAGGATCGGCCCAAGGCGTTCTACGACCATATCCGCAACAAGGATTACGGCCTGTCGCCGGAAATTCCCGCCGACAAGCGCACGCTCAACCAGTTCCGCCGCTTCACCGGCCGCGCCGAGGGCCTGTCCATCAGTTTTGAAGCGCACTTGCTGGGCGACAAGATCGAGTATGACGAAGCCGCCGGCACCTTGATCATCAAGGGCTTGCCGACCCAACTGACCGACCAGCTCAAGCGCCGTAACTGATGCTCGGCGGGGTCTTTAAAAAAGTCCTGCTGGTGTTGCTGGTGGTGGTCGTGATCCAGAACTGGGGCAAGGTCGAACGGCTGTTCAACCCGTCCCAGGTGGTCTCGGAGCAGACGCGGGCTTCGGCCCACGTTGTGCTGTATGCCACCCAATGGTGTGGCTACTGCAAGCAGATCCGCCGCTTCCTCGACCAGAAAGGCATTCCGTACCAGGCGCTCGATATCGAAAAGGACGCCCAGGCACGCCAGGCCTATGAAGCGTTGGGCGGCGGCGGGATTCCGTTCGTGGCGGTGAACGGCACGCTGATCCGCGAGTACAGCCCCGAGAAGATCATGGCCGCGCTGAAGTAATCAGCGCACCACGATCATTCGCCCCAGCAGGCTGTGCTGTTCGAAGCCCAATACCGCCTGCAACGCGTTCAGTACTGCCTGCGGGTCTTTGCTCGGGAAGCTGCCGCTGACCCGCTTGGCCCCCATCTCGTCGTTGAGCAGCACGATGCGGCCAGGGTAGTAACGGCCCAGGTCCTTGAGCACATCCGCCAGGGGCGCCTTGTAGTAGTTGAGCCAGCCGTCGCGCCAGGCCAGGCGCGATTCGCTGTCGACCGCGTGCAGGGGCTCAGCGACGCCTTCGGCGTAGGCCACTTGCTGCCCAGCCGTAAGAATTTGCTGCTGAGCCTGCCTGGAAGGTGTCACACCCACCCGTCCCGACAACACCGTGACCTGAGCCCCTGCCGCTTGCAGGCGCACTTCGAATTGCGTGCCCAGCACCCGCGCCTCACCACTGCCCGCCGCCACCACGAATGGCTCACCCGTGTGCGTCACGCTGAAAAAGCCCGCGCCGCGCCGCAGCTGGATATGCCGCTCGCCCTGGCTGAAATCCACGGCGATGGCGCTGTCGGCATCCAGGGTGACTTGGGACTGGTCGGCCAGGGTGACGGTCTTCACTTCCCCCGGCGCGCTCACATAATCGGCGCCAAAGTCATCGATCCAGCGCGACGGCTGCCAACCCGCGGCCATCGACACCATCACCAGCAGGCACGCGGCCGTGGCCAGCGCACCGGACCAGCGCACCACTCGCGAACGCCTGCTGGCGCTCATGGCATTGAGATAGCCCTGCAAGGCCAGGGCCTCTTCGTCGGCCAACAGGCGCGCCGGCACTTCGCTCAATTCCCACACCACCTGGGCCTGGGCATAGGCCTCCACATGCGCCGGGTCAGCCCGCAGCCAGCGGCTGAAGGTAGCCTGGTCGCCGCTGCTGGGCTGGTCGTGCAGCAGGCTCAGCCAGGCCAGTGCGGCGTGTTCCTGGTCGGGCGTGGGGGTGACGTTCACGGTGCTTTCCCTGGCGTGCGTGGAGGCGATGGCTCACGAAGGCTGGCTTTGCAGGCTTCGAGGGCACGCATCATATGTTTTTCCACCGCGCTTTGGGACAGCCCCATGGCCTTGGCGATGTCCGCGTACTTGCGGCCATGGATGCGGTTAAGCAGGAAAATATGCCGGGTGCGTTCCGGCAAACTGCGCAAGGCGGCCTCGACATGGCGCAGGTCGTTGCCCGCCTCCAATGCCGCCTGGGGTTCTGAACCCTGGTTATCCTGCTGCTCCGGCAGCCAGCCTTCGTTGCTGCGCACGCGGGCGCCTTCGCTGCGCAAGTGGTCGATGGCGATATTGCCGGCGCAGCGCAGCAAGTAGGTACTGAGCTCTTCAACCTGTACCAGGGGCCGGCGCCAGAAGCGCAGGAACAGGTCCTGCACCAGGTCGGCCGCCGTCGCGCGACAGCCCACGCGACGGCTGACCAGGGCTTCCATCTGCGAACGCTGGGACAGGAACACCTGTAGAAAATGTGCGCGCCCACCCGCCGCATCGGTGTGCGGGCTGTCCTGGGGTTCGGGTGGCGGGCTGATCATCATGGCGGGCTCAGAGCGTGGCGACGGCTGCAACGGGGCAGGCCAGCAGGCCGATGCCCGCCAGGTTCATGGCCAGCCTTGGCCGATACGGCAACAGCAACACCAGCAGTAATGCGCTGAGCATCAATACCGCGCACCACTGCACCAGGCCCTGGCCCCACCCCGCGATCACCACCGCAGGCCAAATCGACACCGTCAGCAGCAACCAGCCGGCGGCGCGTAACCCCAAGCGCCGACGCGGGGAGGGTTTGCTGTGCAGCAACTCGCCATGGTGACGATCGGTGGACAGGCACAACGCGGTGAACCCGGCGTAACACATCAGCAGAGCAACGAGCATTCAGTGCGCCTCCGGCTTGAGTTTGAGCGAAGGCACACCCTCGGCCTTGGATGGAAGCGCGGCACGGCGTTGCATCTTCCAGGCCGCCCAAGCCAGGAACACACCGCTGCCCAGGCACGTCAGGTCGAAGCCAGCCATGGCCCAATCGCCCCTGGCCAGGGACACCCCCAGGTGTTCGGAGGTGGTGATTGCGTTGAGCAAGGGTACGGCGACAAACAACAGCGCACCGACACTCAATTGCTCGACCCAGCCCTGGCGACCTCGACGCAACATGGCGTGCAACAGGCTCAGGCCCCAGGCAATAAAGAAGACCTGCACTTCCCAGGTGGAACGCTCGGCGACGCTCACCGGCAGCAAACGGTTAGCCCAGAAGAACGCGGCGATGGCGATCATCAGCCCGGACATGCTGGCGATGTTCAGCACCTCCACCAGTTTCAGCTCGAACGGCATCACGCCGCTTTTGACGTGCTTGAGCTGGCGTTTGCCCAGCCAGATCACCAGGCCGGAGCCAATCATGGCCGTGCCCGCCAGGCCGCAGATAAAGTACAACCAGCGCAGCACCGGGCCGGCGAAATGGCCCATGTGCAAGCCGTAGAAACTGCCGCCGATAACAGCGGGCAACGACGGCTCGCCACTGACACGCACCTGCTCTCCCGTGGTGCCGTTGAACGACACGATGCTGCCGAAGTCATGCACCACGCTGTCGGAACCGGCGCGGAACACATTCACCGACGCATTCACGTCGCCGGGATTATTCACCGCCACACGTCCGACATGACCACCCGCCCATTGCTGCCGCGCCTGGGCGTACATCGGCCCCAGGGGCAGCAACTTACCTGGCTGGCCAAGGGCCGGCGCATTGTCGGTGGCCGGGAACACTTCGCTGAAGAACGCCCGGGTGTCGTCGCCATAAGAGGCCACGATCGGCGCCGGCATCACCATGCTCATGAAAATCACCAGGCTGCTGTAGGTGATCATCAGGTGAAAGGGCAACACCAGCACGCCCACCGCGTTATGCCCATCGAGCCAGGAACGCTGGCCTTTGCGGGGGCGGAAGGTGAAGAAGTCCTTGAAGATTTTCTTGTGGGTGATGATGCCGGTGATCAAGGCGACAAACATCACCATCGCGGCAAAGGTCGACAGCCAGCGGCCCCACGGGTGAGGCATTTGCAACTGGAAGTGGAAGCGATAGAAGAATTCGCCGCCCATGCTTTCACGGACCTGCACCGGTTGACCGCTGACCGGGTCGAGGACTTTCTGGATAAAGTTGCCACGCTTGCCGGGGTCGACCTTGTCCTGCCACATCACCGACAAGCCGGGATCGCGGCTGTCGGGCAGGGTAATAAACCAGCGCGCAGCGGTAGGCGCCTGTCGCTCCAGATAGGCTTGCGCCACCGCGAGGCTGCGGGCGTCATCCACCCCATGCACCTGCACTTCAGGCTGCATCCAATGGGTGATCTCGTCTTTGAAATAGGACAAGGTGCCGGTCAGGAAAATCGCGAACAGCAGCCAGCCAAAGATCAACCCGACCCAGGTGTGCAACCAGGCCATGGCCTGGCGAAATCCCTCTTTCATGGGCGTGCCACCCACCAACCCGCGCCCGCCAGGGTGGCAAACAGGACGCAGGGCGCCATCACGCCCAGCCAGGCACGCCCGGCCGTGCGGCAGGCAAAGCACCACAGCACCGCCAGCAGATAGAACACAAACGAACTCATCATCCCCACGATCACCGCATCGGCACGGGACGTCGGCAGCCACAGCGCCAGGCAGATACTGGCCAGGGAAGCCATCAGATAACCGCCAACAACGGCGGCCAGCACCCGCGAGGTCACGGCGAGGCGATAGGAGACGGGCAGTGAGGTTTTGCTTTTCATGCGGGAGGCGCCAGGTTCGTCAGCGCGCAATATTAATGATAAATATTCTCATAAGCAAAACACAACGGATGAAACACCGGTGCGAGCGGATTGCCGAACCCATTCCGGGGCCCTACAATGCGAACAATTCTTGTTCTCTAAAGCATGTCGATGCTTGCGGAGTGTTCACGTTGAGCCCGTCCCACACCGTCGAAGTCCTGTATCACGAGCATCATCACTGGCTCACCGGCTGGTTGCGACGCAAGCTCGGCTGCCCGCAAAGCGCGGCCGACCTGGCACAGGACACCTTTGTGCGCGTACTGAGCGCGCGGGAAACCCCGACGCTGGTCGAACCGCGCGCCTTCCTCACCACCATCGCCAAGCGCGTGCTGTTCAACTTCTACCGCCGCCAGGACCTGGAGCGCGCCTACCTCGAGACGCTGGCACAGATGCCGGAACTGGTCGCGCCGTCGGAAGAAGAACGCGCCATCATCCTGCAAACCCTGTTGGAACTGGACCAACTGCTCGACGGCCTGCCCAACCGCGTCAAACGCGCATTCCTGCTGGCCCAGCTCGATGGCCTGACCTACGCGCAAATCGGCGCCGAACTGGGCATCTCCATCGCCACCGTCAAACGCCACCTGAATAAAGCCGCCATGCGCTGCTATTTCGCCCTATGAATTTCTCGACCCACATCGCCGAGCAAGCCGTGCACTGGTTGATGGAGATGCAGCAAGGCGCGCTCAGCCCGCGCCAGCAGGCGGCCTGGCAGCAATGGTTGAATGCCCACAGCGAACACCAACGGGCATGGGACCACATCCAGCGCGTCAACCAGCGCCTGCGCGACATGCCCTCGCCCCTGGCCCATGCGGCGTTGAACGCACCGAAATCCAGCAGCCGACGCCAGGCGCTGAAGCTGCTGTTGATCCTGGGTGCCGGCTCGGCTGCGGCCTGGAGCCTGCGCCAGCAACATATCCTGCCACCCCTGAGCGCCGACTACCGTAGCCCCGTCGGCCAACGCCGCAAGGTGCAATTGGCCGACGGCAGCCAGTTGCAGCTCAATACCGGCAGCGCGGTGGATGTGCATTTCGATGGCCAGCAACGGCTGATCCGCCTGCTCGAAGGCGAGATCCTGCTGAACGGTGTCGCCGGCAACACACCGTTGCAGGTGCTCACCGGCCAGGGCCTGCTCAGCAGCCAGGCTGCTCGCCTGAATGTGCGCCAGTACAACGACCATACCCACGTGGCGGTGTTCGCGGGCCGGGTCGAGGTGATGCCCAACCGCTACAGTGGCCTGCCGCTGACGGTCGAGGCCGCGCGCCAGGTGAATTTCACCCGCAAGGGCTGGGATACGCCACGCCCCACCGACGCCAACAGTGGTGCCTGGGCCGACGGCATGCTGGTGGCCGCGCATATGCGCCTGGAAGATTTCCTCGCCGAAGTGGGCCGTTACCGCCGAGGCCAGGTCAATTGCGATCCGCAAGTCGCCAACCTGCTGCTGTCCGGCAGCTATCCGTTGGACGACAGTGAACGCATTCTCGATCTGCTGGAGGTCAGCCTGCCGGTCAAGGTGCGGCGCTTTACCCGCTACTGGGTGACCGTTCAGGCACGCGCTTGAAGTATTGCGCGCAACCGTGAGCCGTTTTCCGCACCTCGCGTGACAGAGAAGGAAAGCCCCCTTGATCCTTCCTTCTCAGGACCGCTCTTCATGCCCCAGCAACCGCCCCTTCTCACCCGCACCTTGCGCCAACTGCTGCTAGGCGCCAGCCTCAGTTTTACCGCCCTGCCATCGGTAATGGCGGACGACACCAAGACCTATCAGATCGCGCCTGCCTCGCTGGAGGCGGCGCTCAATCAATTTGGTCGCGAAGCCGGCGTGTTGATTTCCTTCGGTTCAGACGTCACAGCCGGCCTGCAGAGCCGTGGGCTGTCCGGCAACTACAGTGCCGCCGACGGGCTGCAAACACTGCTGGAAGGCACCGGCCTGCAAGCCCGCGCCGAAGGCGACAATGCCTACAGCCTGCAACCGGCCAATGCACCGACCACGTTGGAGCTCGGCACGTCCACCGTCGTCGGCGACTGGCTCGGCGACGCGGCGCAAGCCAATGTGTTCGAACACCCCGGCGCGCGTGACGTGATCCGCCGTGAGGCATTCGAACGCCAGGGCGCGACCCAGGCCAAGGACGTGCTCAACCGCATCCCCGGCGTCAATGCTCCGGACAATAACGGCACCGGTAGCCACGACATGGCGCTGAACTTCGGCATCCGCGGCCTCAACCCACGCCTGGCGTCGCGCTCTACGGTATTGATGGACGGCATCCCCGTGCCGTTCGCGCCGTATGGCCAGCCGCAACTGTCGTTCGCGCCGATCAGCCTGGGCAACATGGACGCCGTGGACGTCGTGCGCGGCGGCGGTGCGGTACGCTACGGCCCGCAGAACGTCGGCGGCGTGGTCAACTTCGTGACCCGTGCGATCCCGGATGCGCCCACCGTCAAAGGCGGCTTGCAGACCGAAACCAGCCCCTCCTCCAGCCACGATGGCTTCAAGAGCACCGCCAACCTGCTGGCCGGCGGCACCGCCGACAACGGCCTGGGCGGCGCGCTGCTGTACTCTGGTACCCGTGGCGGCGACTGGCGCGAAAACAGCAACACACGCATCGACGATCTGATCCTCAAGGGCAAATACCAGCTCGACGACGCCAACAGCTTCAATGCCATGGCGCAGTACTACGAAGGCCAGGCCGACATGCCTGGGGGCTTGAACGTGGCGGACTACAAGGCCGACCCGTATCAGTCGACCCGCCCCTACGACAAATTCTGGGGCCGCCGTACGATGTTCAACGTCGGCTATCGCTACGAGCAGGACCGCCGCGAGTTCACCGTCAACAGCTTCTTCACCAAGACCCTGCGCAGCGGCTACCTGGACCAGGGCACGTTCCTTTCGCTGTCGCCGCGCGAATATTGGGTACGCGGCCTGGAAACCCGTCTCGCCCAAGGCTTTGACCTGGGCCCCACCAGCCATGAAGTGGGCGTGGGCTATCGCTACATCAACGAAGCCGGGCATGAGTTGCGCTACCGCACACCGATTTCCGCCAACAACCAGCAAATCCCCACCACTGACAGCCGCAACGACCGCGACACACGCGGCGGTACCGAAGCCAATGCATTCTTCGTCGATGATCGGATTGATATCGGCCGGTGGACCATCACCCCGGGCATTCGCTACGAGATGATCGAGTCCCAGCAGAGCAACAACCTGACCAACGTCAAATACAAAGGCGACTACAACACCGCCCTGCCGGCGCTCAATGTGCTGTATCACCTGACGGACGACTGGAACCTCTACGCCAACACCGAGGGCTCGTTCGGCAGTGTGCAGTACAGCCAGATGCCTAACCGCGTGACCAGCGGCGAAGTGAAACCGGAAAAAGCCCGCACCTGGGAACTCGGCACACGTTATGACAATGGCAGCCTGCGTGCGGAAATCGGCGCGTTCCTGATCAACTTCGACAACCAGTACGAAAGCAACCAGACCAACGATTCCGTGATCGCCCGTGGCCAAACCCGTCACCAGGGTATCGAGACCAGCATCAACTATGCCCTCGACGGCTTGAGCCCGGCGCTGGCCGGCTTCGATGTGTACGCCAGCTACGCCTACGTCGATGCAACCATCCGTGAAGACGGGCCGAACAAAGGCAACCGCGTGCCCTTCTCGTCCAAGCACAAAGGCACCCTGGGCGTGGGTTACACCGAAGGCCCGTGGAAACTCAACGTGGACAGCAGCTACCAAAGCAGCCAGTTCGCCGACAACGCCAACACCGAGGCCGAAACCGCCGACGGTGCCAATGGGCGCATCCCCGGCTACATGCTGTTCAGCAGCCGCGCGGCCTATGATTTCGGCCCGCAGCTGTCGGATTTGAATGTGGCGGTGGGCGTGAAGAACATCTTCAACAAGCAGTACTACACGCGCTCGTTCGACGATAACAACAAGGGCAAATACATCGGTGAGCCGCGCACGGTGTACCTACAGACGTCTATCGCGTTCTGACTGCTCGAGCGACAAACAGCCTGTGGCAAGCGGCGTGTGTTGTAGCCAGCAGGCTTGCTGTAGCGAACGGGCTTTGTTGTGGCGAGCGGGCTTGCCCTAATGCCGTTCAGTTAAGGCTTTTTTGTAGGAGCGAGCTTGCTCGCGAAGAACTCACAGGCGCCGCGTTGATTCAGGAAACACGCGTGATCGTTGACGTTTTTCGCGAGCAAGCTCGCTCCTACAGAAGGCGATGTACGCTTAACTGAACGGCATTAGGGCAAGCCCGCTCGCCACAGTAAACCCGCTCGCCACCCTGGTAATGCGCGCGCCTGATGGGCCGGCTCTAACTGCCCGCCAGGCAACTGGGCGTGCCTGCGACCAGGGCGTCGATGGCGCAGCGTGTTTTCGCCGGCATATGCGTGGCCGTGGGCCAAATCACATGGATCGGCGCGGGCTGGTCGCGGTAGCTCGGCAGGACCGCCTCCAGTTGCCCGCGCAGGACATAGTGCGCAATCAACCAACTCGGCAACCAGGCCAGGCCAACACCGGCGATAGCGGCATCGGCCACGGCCTGGAGGTCATCCATCATCAAGGGCGAAGCGACGCGCACACGGTGCGAGCGACCCTCGGCGTCATTCAACTCCCACTCCCGGCGCGGGGCACTGCAGCGGTAGGCGATACCGCGATGCCCGGCCAGGTCCTCGATGCGCTCTATTGCCCCCACGCGCTGCAAATACGCCGGCGAGGCGGCAAGGCCGATGGCCTGCTCACCCAGGCGGCGGGCGCTGAGGCGATCGGTGTCGGGCAGCGCGCCGATGCGCACAGCCAGGTCGAAGCCTTCCTGGGCCACGTCGATCAGCCGGTCGGAGAAAGAAATCTCGATGTCCAACTCGGCAAATCGGTCCATCAGGCCCCAGAGTGCCGGCGCCGCGTAGTGGTGCCCGAACGCCAGTGGCAGGCTCGCCCTCAAGCGGCCGCGCGGCTGTTGCCGGCCGCTTTCCAGTACCGATTCGGCGGCCTCCAGTTCGGCCAGCGCGCGCAGGCAATGTTCGTAGTAAGCCTGGCCATCCTCGGTCAGGCGCTGGCGGCGGGTAGAGCGTTGCAACAGACAGGTTCCCAGGCGGGCCTCGAGGCGCGCCAGGCCTTTGCCGACGGCCGAGCGCGTGAGGTTGAGCCGTTCGGCGGCCTCGGTCAGGTTGCCGCTTTCGACAATCTGGAGAAACAGTTCAACGCCATCAAAACGCGGGGTGGCCATGGTGCAATTGTCGCCCTTGAGTCCCTTATAGAAAGAAAACTTATCACGAATAAAGAATCACATTCCCCTGAAAATAACGTGACACGTCATTCACAGGAGAATCCCATGCCACCCACCGCCACGTTAGCGGCCGTCAGCCCACCGCGCACCGCCAGGAATGGCCTGGCGCTCACCGCCGTATGCCTGGTCGCGCTGATGTTCGGCCTGGAAATTTCCAGCGTGCCGGTCATCCTGCCCACCCTGGAACAACAACTGGGCACCGGCTTCCAGGATGCCCAATGGATCATGAACGCCTACACCCTGGCCTGCACCAGTGTGCTGATGGCCGCCGGCACCCTGGCTGACCGCTTTGGGCGCCGACGCATGCTGGTGCTGTGCCTGTGGTTGTTTGGCCTGGCGTCGTTGGCCTGTGGGCTGGCCGAGGATGCGTCGCTGCTGATCACCGCGCGGTTTGTCCAGGGCATCGGCGCAGGTGCGATGATGATTTGCCAGTTCGCCATCCTCTCGCACCTGTTCCGCGAACCCGCGGCACGGGCAAGGGCCTTTGCGATATGGGGGGTGATTGCCGGCGTGGGCCTGGGCTTCGGGCCGATGATCGGCGCATTGATCCTGGCGATGGCGGATTGGCGTTGGGTGTTCCTCGTGCATGTGCCGCTCACCCTGTTCACCTTGGTG
Source organism: Pseudomonas gorinensis (assembly GCF_042015035.1). Lineage (NCBI taxonomy): Bacteria > Pseudomonadati > Pseudomonadota > Gammaproteobacteria > Pseudomonadales > Pseudomonadaceae > Pseudomonas > Pseudomonas gorinensis. The sequence continues at coordinate 1,539,874 of NZ_CP167125.1, read as the reverse complement.
CTGCTGCGCATCAGCGTGCAGGAGTCCCGCGACCCGGCCGCCCATCGCCTGGACATCGCCGGCATGCTCACCTTGACCCTGTCGGTGTTTGCCCTGGTGTACTTCATCACCCAAGGCAGCGAGCACGGCTTCGGCACACCCGCCATGCTCGGCTGGGCGGCTTTGTCGGGGCTCGGTTTGCTGCTGTTCATCACGGTCGAGCTTCGCAGTGCGCACCCGATGTTCGACTTCTCGGTGTTCCGCATCCAGCGTTTCAACGGCGCGTTGATGGGCTCGATCGGCATGAACTTCAGCTTCTGGCCGTTCATGATCTACTTGCCGTTGTACTTCCAGGCGGGCCTGGGTTACGACACCTTGACCACCGGCGCCGCGCTGCTCGCCTACACCCTGCCGACCTTGCTGGTACCGCCGTTGGCCGAGCGCCTGGCCCTGCGTTATGGCGCCGAACGCATTATTCCGCTGGGCCTGGGCCTGATGGCCGCAGGCTTCCTGGCCATGGCCGCGGTCAACGCGGCCGAGCACCCACGTATCGGGCTGGTGCTGCTCAGTTGCGTGATCGCCGGCGTGGGCCTGGCGCTGACCAACTCGCCCACCACCAACACCACCACCGGTTCGGTGTCGGCCGACCGGGCGGGCATGGCCTCGGGCATCGACCTCAGTGCACGGCTGATCACCCTGGCCCTCAACATCGCGCTGATGGGGCTGGTGCTGTTGCTGGGGATCAGCCATCGACTGGCCGAGGTGTTGCCTGCAACCACGGCAATGGATTGGCCGGCTATCAGCCAACACATCGCCGCAGGAAAGTTGCAGTCGACGGGGCTGGCATTCAACGATGCCCAGGCGGCCCTGCGCCACGGCGCCGGTTGGGCGATGTTGTTTGCCGGGTTGGGGGCTGGTGGGCTGGCGATGCTGAGCCGGTATTTTTTCCGACGCGGCGGCTAAACGAAAACGGGCCTGCAGATGCAGGCCCGTTTGTAGGAGGATGAAAAAACGGTCAGCCGTTGATGACAGCGTTTTCGTTTTCCAGGAATTCCTGTTCCAGCGCGTCTTCATTCACTTTGTTGATTGGCTGGTTTTTAGCGGCAGCGCGGGGCTTGCCTTGCAGTTTGCCGAACAAATGTTCCAACGCATGATCCAGTTTGGTCGCTGCACCGTCGATCGCCTGCTCCAGGGTATCGGCCTTATGCAGTACCGAAAGCGGTTGATGGCCCTTTGGCCGTGCTTCCAGGCGGCAACTTAAATCGTGGGGACCGGGCTTGTCGCCGTTCTCATCCCGCAGGTAGACCTCAACGCGGGTCAGGTCCTCTTCATAACGTTCGAGCGTGCTTTCAATGGTATTACGTACCCACTCCTCCAGTCGGATGCTGCTTTCAATATGGTTATCGCTATTGACTTGGATTTGCATAGTTCTTCCCTTATTTCAGCTAGCTCGCGAGAGATCACAAACTGCAACACCGGGGTGGTGAAACCATGACCTCTTGATTACACAATTGAGCACTCAGAAGAACATTTCAAGCCCTTTGCAAAGATAAATCCTACATTACAAATTAACCCTGACTACGAGCAAAAACGCTGGTAGGGTGGGGAGTTAGTTACATCTTCTTACTTCCCCGCGATCGTTATAATTGCCCCTCTCCCCATGGGTGCAATCCGCGAAAAATCCCCCCCAGTATCGAACGTGTTCGTCGTGGTGATCGGGCTGATTGCGCTGTCTGCGATCATTTTCTCGGTATTGCCCTGAAACGACGCACAGCACGCCAGCACACCACAGCACAACGGCGGGAGGGGCTTGTTTGCGCTGACGGTGGTTCAGCCGAGTATTCATTGGCTGATCCACCGTCATCCGGAGCAAGCCCCCTCCCACATTCTGATTTCAACGCCTGGGAGGCCGCTGTACGGCACGCCCCTTGCTGTATGGCTGATGAGGCAAACGGATGTTGTGAAACCTCAGCGACGGAGTGGCCGGTGGTCAGGCAACGCGAACTAATCCAGACGCCGGTCGTCAATGACTGCATGTTCTTATCAGGCGGTAACGCACCATGGACAACCCTTTTCAGATCATCACCGACACGTTCACCCCTCAATACCGGGTCAACCTGAGCATCCAGCGGCTGGATGGCAGCATCATGCTCACCCTCTCCAACGAGAAGGGGGTGGTGGCCAAGCGCATGATCAGCGCCGAACAACGCAACGACCCGCAACGGCTCAAACGCCTGGTGCAAAGCATCCAGTTCGGCATTGCCATCGAGCAGGGCCATAGCGCCATGGAAATCCTGGCGGTGATGACGGACGGGGACAGTCACAAACTATTGCAGCGACCGCCCACCCGTGCCCTGCCTTTCAGCATCGGGCTTTAAAGCTCGCCCTTCTCGGTTTCCAGGTTCGCCTCGCCCTTGCGACGCGGGCCTTCGACCTTCACCGAAGGGAACGCCGACGAGGCATAGCGCACCACCAGGATCGAGAACGCCAGCAGCAGAATCCCGCCGCACAGGTAGATGATGCCGATGTCCGGCGGGTTGTGGTGGGACACGTTGGAGATCAACAGACGCGTCAGCGCGGTGATCGCCACGTAGATCAGGAAACGCACCGGCATGTGGTTGGTCTTGAAATAAATCCCGACCATGGCCCCCAATTCCAGGTAGATGAACAGCAGCAAGATGTCATCGATCTTGATGTGCCCGTTCTCCAGCATCCCCAGGAACTCCATCACCGCCGCCCAGGCGGTCACCGCACCAATGGCGAACAACGCCAGGTAGTGGAACGACTCGACAAACAGATTACCCAGGGACTCGGCCAGCCCATGGACGTTCTGGCGCAGCTTTTCGGCCCAGTTGAATTTCACGATGATACTTCCTTAGGTCGGTTCGACCGGATAATGCAGGTTGGACATGACGGTTGTTCTGCATGCAGAAAAAAGGCCAGGGTAGGCATGAGATGATGGCGGGATGACATGAGGCACGTCATTCGAAAACGGATTTATCAAGGATACTGAGGACGGTAAACCTGGGATGTTTCCAGCAAAATCCCGGTAGATAGTCAGAAATTTCCGTTGTAGTAATCTCCCACTTAGCAGCTACATTAAAAATCCTGCTATCCAAACCCGCGCGTTTGGCATATGCTTTTCGCTGTATATAGATACAGTAGTAGCAAAAGACAACTATCGTGAAGGCATGTGAGGTGGTGAATGGCCGTCGAAGTGGTATACCGCAGCAGCCGAGATCTGGAGCGTTTGTTCATGGATAAAGCCGAAGCTGACCGTCATGACAAGATGCTTGAACTCGCCGAGTTGCTTGCAGAAGTGTTGCAAAAAGCCGTGCCGTCCCTGAGTGAGCAGCAGGTTGAAGAGGCCGGGATCTACATGGCGAAGAACCGCGATGTATTTGCCAAGGCGTTCAAGAGCCAGCCGGACGCGTTGTCCGAGTTGCTCAACGCCGCGGCGGAATAAAGCCCGAATTGAACAGGCCCTGAATCATCGGTTCAGGGCCTTTTTAATGCCTGGTTATTGGTAGAGCAGGCGCTCGGCCAATTCGTCCGCCACCCGTGCCGGGGAGCGTTTTTCGGCCTGGGCGTGGGCGAATATTTCGGTCAAGCGCGTGCCGATGTTCGACAGGTGTGCGGTGATGGTCGGCAGCTCGGCACCGCCGTGCTTGAGGGCAACGTAGATCAGGCCGCCGGAGTTGATCACGTAGTCCGGGGCATAGAGGATGCCGCGCCCTTCCAACTGGTCGGCCACTTGCAGGTTGGTCAGTTGTGCGCTGGCGGAGCCGGCCACGGCGGCGCAGCGCAGTTGGCCGACGCTGGTGCGGTTGAACACAGCGCCGAGCCCGCAGGGCGCGAGGATGTCGCAGGGCGTGCTGAGCAAGGCGTCGTTGGCAATGGGGTGCGCGCCGAGCTGCTCCATGGCCAGTTGCACCTTGCCGTGGTCGATGTCGCTGACCAGCAGTTCGGCGCCAGCGGCGTGCAGTTGTTCAGCCAGGGCGAACCCGACATTGCCCAGGCCCTGGATCGCCACGCGCAAGCCCTCAAGGTTGTCGCTGCCCAGGCGCGCCATGGCAGTGGTGCGAATGCCGGCGAACACCCCCATGGCAGCATGGGGCGCAGGGTCGCCGGCCGCCGTGGTGCTGGTGACGAAGCGGGTGTGTTGGGCAATGCAGTCCATGTCGGCCACCGACGTGCCGCTGTCGATGGCGGTGATGTAGCGGCCATTGAGTTGCTCGATGCACCGGCCGAAGGCTTCGAACAGCGCCGCCCGGCTTTCCACATGGGCGGGGCGCTGGATCACGGCCGTGCCGCCGCCCACCGGCAACCCGGCCAGGGCGGCCTTGTAGCTCATGCCTTGGGCCAGGCGCGCGGCATCGGCGACGGCCGTTTCGTCATCGGGGTAGGCAAGGTAGCGACAGCCGCCCAAAGCGGGTCCCAGGCGGCTGTTGTGGATGGCGATGACCGCCTTCAACCCCGTCACCGGGTCAATGCTCAGGTGCAGCGATTCAAGGCGGTAGCTGTGCATGAGAGCAAACATCGTCGAGCTCCCGAATCACGTCTGGTGTCGCCAAGTATAGGCTTGCGGTAGAAAACTGCCGAAGTGCACTGGAATAAGCCGCCCGGTTTTGCAGGCCCTGCGACATAAGCAGATAGGATCCTTCTCAAGCCACTGGACGAAAATTCACAGCAAGGCTAAAACGGAGGCATCCGTCGGAGAACGCAATGAAGCCGCGCCAAGCTTTTTTCGCCTGCCTGGAACGTTCACCCCCCGCGCTGTTTGAAGCAGCGCTGTGGATTGCTGCCGAACATGACCCGGCGGTGCAGCCGTTGGTGATCCTGCAGGACCTGATCTCGCTGGAACAACAGGTGAATGTGGGCATGCCCATGCTACCGGCGGATGAGCTCGGTCAACCGCTGCTGCGGCGCATGAATGACCTGGGGTTCGCCCAGGACGAATTCACCCCGCTGCGCCCCGCTGCTGCCTTGCTGGACAAGGTGCTGCAACGCAAGCGCGGGCAACCGTTGGCCATGGGCCTGATCGCGATGGAGCTGGCGCGGCGCCTGAATATTCCCATGGTCGGCGTCAACTTCCCCGGCCACTTCCTGCTGCGAGTCCCCGGCGCCGATCACCTGCTCGATCCGTGCGGCGGTCGGCGCCTCTACCCCAATGATTGCCGCGAGCTGCTGCAACGCCAATACGGCCCCAACCTCAAGTTGCAATCAGACCACCTGCACACCGCCGAACCCCGTTCGATCCTGCAACGCCTGTCACGCAACCTGCGCCAACTGCACCTCTCCAATGACGATCCGCTGGCGGCCCTGGTCGACGCCGAACGCGTGCTGGAACTGGGCAATGCCAGCGCCGCCGACTACCTGGCGCGCGCCAGCCTGTACCAACGCCTGGACTGCCCCAGCGCCGAACGCTTCGACCTGGAACATGCGCTGCTGCTCAGCGAAGACCCGATCCAGCGCCTGCGCCTGACCGAGCGGCTGGGGCACCTGCCCCCCAACTCCGTGGTGCATTGAACACCCTCTTTCCAGGAAAACACCGTCCTGTGGCGAGCGGGCTTGCCCTAATGCCGTTCAGTTAAGGCTTTTTTGTAGGAGCGAGCTTGCTCGCGAAGAACTCACAGGCGCCGCGTTCACTCAGGAAACACGCGTTTATCGTTGACGTTTTTCGCGAGCAAGCTCGCTCCTACAGAAGGCGATGTACGCTTAACTGAACGGCATTAGGGCTTGCCCCGCGTTGGGCTGCGCAGCAGCCCCAATAAAAGCGCTGCAGTGTGCCAGGCAGCTCCGGGACTGTGTTTTGGGGCTGCTGCGCAGCCCAACGCGGGGCAAGCCCGCTCGCCACAACAAGCCCGCTCGCCACAGTGATATTGCTCGCCGTAAATGCAGTATCGGGCTGGCTATCAGTGATTTAGGGGCAACCAGTGCTCTATACAAGTCTCCAGCGTCATGGGGTATCAGGTTGGTTCGCCGGATGCGCCTGCACAAACGCCGGATGTTGCTCCGCCAACGCCGCCACTCGCCCGATGCGCGGGTATGCCGCCAGCGGGACCTTGAAACGCTGCGCCGCGTACAACTGCGGGATCAAGAACACATCCGCCAGCCCCGGCTGCTCGCCAAAGCAAAAACCCTGATCGCCAATCAACTGCTCGACGGCAGCCAGGCCCTGGCTGATCCAATGACCGATCCATTCCAGCACTTGAGCCTCGTCATGCCCCCACTGGCGCAGCAGGTTCTGGGTACTGGAGTTGTGCAGCGGGTGGATATCGCAGCCGATGATCGAAGCCACCGCGCGCGCATGGGCACGGGTCGCCAGGTCCTGCGCCAGCAGCGGCACCTGTGGATAACGTTCCTCCAGGTACTCGATGATCGCCAGGGATTGAATCAACAGCTCGCCGTCATCCGTGCGCAAGGCCGGCACACGGCCTTGCGGGTTGATCGCCAGGTACGCGGGCTGGTGATTGGCACCGCCAGGCGGCACCAGCAGGTTGACCGGTACAGCGCTGTAATCCAGGCCCTTGAGGGCCAGGGCAATACGCACCCGGTACGATGCGGTGGAGCGGTAGTAGGTATAAAGGTCCATTGCCCTGCCCTCCTAGCGCGCCGCAACCACGGTGCCACGGCATTCGCCAAACCCGATGGACGCAAAGCCTTCGCGGCTGCAGCGGGCGCGCAGGATGACTTCGTCGCCGTCCTCGAGGAATCGGCGCACTTCGCCGGAAGGCAGTTCGACCCCTTTCTTACCGCCCTCGGTCATCTCCAGCAGGCTGCCGAACTGCCCGGCTTCGGGCCCGGACAACGTGCCCGAACCGAACAGGTCACCGGCCTGCAACTGGCAGCCGTTGACGCTGTGGTGCGCCACCAATTGCGCGACGGTCCAGTACATATGCAGGGTGTTGCTCAGGGCCAGGCGATGGGCTGGCAGGTTGTGTTCGCGCATCGCGGCCGTGGTCAGCAGCACTTCCAGTTCGATATCGAAGGCGCCCGCCGCCTGGTCGCGTTGATCCAATAGGTACGGCAACGGTTGCGGGTCACCCTCAGGCCGCGCCGGTTGTGCCTTGCGGAACGGCTCCAGGGCTTCGGCCGTGATCACCCAGGGCGAGATGCTGGTGATAAAGCTCTTGGACAGGAACGGCCCCAGCGGCTGGTATTCCCAGGCCTGGATATCCCGCGCCGACCAGTCGTTGAGCAGGCAGAAACCGGCGATGTGGTCTGCCGCATCGCCAATGGCAATCGAATCGCCCATCGCATTGCCCTGGCCGATCCAGATACCCAGCTCCAACTCATAATCCAGGCGCGCGCAGGGACCGAATGTCGGCTCGGCCTGGCCGGCTGGCAAGGTCTGGCCTTTGGGACGACGCACGTCGGTGCCGGAGGGGCGAATGGTCGAGGCGCGGCCGTGATAACCAATCGGCACGTACTTGTAGTTGGGCAGCAAGGGGTTGTCGGGGCGGAACAATTTGCCGACATTCTGCGCATGCTCGATGCCGACGTAGAAGTCGGTGTAGTCGTTGATCTTCGCCGGCAAGTGCATCTGGCAATCGGCGGCGCGGTGCAGCACTTGGGCCTCACGCGCTTGCAGCGGGCTGCCCTCCCCCAGTAATTCCAACAGGCGCTCGCGCAGGGCTACGCGCGGGCCACGGCCCAGTTCGAAGAAGGCATTCAACTGTCCGCCGGTGGTGGCATCGACGGCGCGAAGCGCTTCGCCGTCAAACGCATCGCGCACGGCCAGCAGGTCGAGAATACAGTCGCCAATCGCCACGCCACTGCGCGGTGCCGAGCCATGGATACTGAACACGCCCAGCGGCAGGTTTTGCAGGGGGAAGTCGCGGTGACCATTGGCACTGGCGACCCAGCTGCGGGCAAGCGTTGGTTGCGTCATGGGTTATCTCCGGTTCGGGTTGAAGGTGGCGGGCAGCGAGGCCCAGCACGCGTCATAAGCGGGTTGCAGTTGCGGGCATTCCAGGGCGAACTGGGTCGGGCGCAGCACTTGGCTGGTCTCGAACATAAAGGCCATGGTGTTATCGATCTTGTGGGGCGCCAGCTCGACATTGATGGCCTTGGTGCAGGTCTCGCCATCCGGGCCGTGGGCGCTCATGCAGCTGTGCAGCGATGCACCGCCGGGCAGGAAACCGTCGGCCTTGGCATCGTAGACGCCCTGGATCAGGCCCATGTATTCGTTCATCAGGTTGCGGTGGAACCACGGTGGCCGGAAGGTGTTCTCGGCCACCATCCAGCGCGGTGGGAAGATCACAAAGTCGAGGTTGGCCAAGCCATGCACACTGGTGGGCGAGGTCAATACGGTGAAGATCGACGGGTCGGGGTGATCGAAGCTCACGGTGCCGATGGTGTTGAAGCGACGCAGATCGTATTTGTACGGCACATTGTTACCGTGCCAGGCCACCACGTTCAGCGGCGAGTGGTCCAGCTCGCAGGCCCACAGTTCACCGAGGAATTTCTGCACCAGGGTGGTGGGCTGCTTGAGGTCTTCGTAATGGGCGACGGGGCTCAGGAAGTCGCGGGGATTGGCCAGGCCATTGCTGCCAATCGGCCCCAGGTCCGGCAGGCGCAGCGGTGCGCCATGGTTCTCGGCGACGTAGCCACGCGCTTGCGCATCCAGCAATTCGACGCGGAACTTCAGGCCGCGCGGCAGTACGACGATTTCCAGCGGCTCGACCTCCAGCACCCCCAGTTCGGTGGCGATACGCAAGCGGCCCTGCTCAGGCACGATCAACAGCTCGCCATCGGCGTTGAAGAACACGCGCTCCATCGATCGGTTGGCGCGGTAGTGGTAGATGCTGATGCCCGCCGGTTTTTCCGACGCGCAATTGGCGACCATGCCGACAAGTCCCTCGATAAAGTCCGTCGGCTCGCTCGGCAGCTCCAGCGGGTTCCAGCGCAGGCGATTGGGCGTGACCGCCCCCAGCGGGCCACCGGCCAATTGCCGCTCCAGCTTGACGAACGCCGGGTGGTTGGCCGACGGCTGGATGCGGTACAGCCAGGTACGGCGCGCTTCGCTGCGCACCATGGTGAAGGCCGTGCCGGAAAACAGTTCGGTGTAGAGACCGTAGGGCGCTTTTTGCGGGGAGTTCTGGCCGACGGGCAGCGCGCCGGGTAGGGCTTCGCTGGCGAATTCATTGCCGAAGCCCGAGAGGTATTCGAGGTTCATGGATCATCCTCTGGCGGAAGTTGTTTTTATCGTAATCCAGTTACGCATAACGTAATTTGATCACTGCCGACCGTCAAGCTATAAAGACGCCCACTCATCTCTCGGATTCCCGCCCCTCCATGGAAAAGCCCCGCGACACCGGTAAACAGAAAGTCCGCTCGGCCGAAGTGGGCACCGATATCCTCAAGGCCCTGGCCGAACTGTCGCCCTCCACCTCGCTGTCGCGCCTGGCCGAACATGTGCAGATGCCGGCGAGCAAGGTGCACCGCTATCTCCAGGCGTTGATCGCCTCCGGTTTTGCCGAACAGAACACCGCCACCAACCATTACGGCCTGGGCCGCGAAGCCTTGCGCGTGGGCCTGGCCGCCCTGGGCAGTATGGACGTGTTGAAAGTCGGCGCCCTGCCCCTGGCCGAACTGCGCGACGAATTGAATGAAACCTGCTTCCTGGCGGTGTGGGGCAACCAGGGCGCGACCGTGGTGCAGATCGAGCCGGCGGTGCGCGCCGTGACGGTGGTGACGCAACTGGGCTCGGTACTGCCGCTGCTCAGCTCGTCCACCGGGCTGGTGTTCAGTGCCTTCCTGCCGTCGCGGGAAACCGTCGAATTGCGTGAACGCGAGATCGAGGCTGGCATCGCCCATGCCCTGGCCGACGACCAGGCTTATGCCCTCACCTGCGAACAGATCCGCCAGCGCGGCCTGCACTTTGTGCATGGCCTGCTGATGCCGGGGGTGGATGCATTGTCGGCGCCGGTGTTCAACGCGGTTGGCCAGGTGGCTGCAGTGATGACCGTGGTCGGCCCCACCTCACTGTTCCACGCCGACGAAGATGGCCCGGCGGCGCAGCGCTTGCTGGCGGCGACCCGGGCCGTGAGTTGGCGGATGGGCTACCAGCCCTGAGCTAGTCGTGCCACTGGGCCAGGGCAAGTGCCAGGCGGTTCTCGAGGGCGCGGATGGGGGCTGCGTCGCTGATGTAGTTATTGCTGATCATTGAAAACACCAGGCGCCGTCCCTCACTGTCGGTAATGTATCCGCTCAGTGATGACACACCGCCCATGGAGCCGGTCTTGGCGTGCAGGTTGTTTTCGGCGGCGGTGCCCCGCAGGCGATAACGCAGGCTGCCGCCGGTCATGCGCTCGGCATTGCCGGCAATCGGCAAGGCGTTGTACCAGGCGTCGAACCAGGATTGTTTCGAAGCGGCCAGCAACAGGTCGGTGAGATTTTGCGCCGACACCAGGTTGCGCCGCGACAAACCGGAGCCATCCACCTGGCTGAGCGTCGCCGGGTCCATGCCCTGGCGCTGCATAAACGCCGCGACTGCCGCCACGCCCGCCACCGCCGTGCCCGCATTGGAGGTTTTGCGGCCCATGGCCTTGAGCAGGGCTTCGGACATGTTGTTGTTCGAAAGCTTGAGCAGCGGCGTGATCAAATCTTGCAACGGCGCCGATCGATGCTCCGCCAACAGCGTCGCCGTCGCTGGGCTCGCGCCCCCGAACACACGCCGGCCTAGCACCTGGATACCCTGCTGCGCCAGCGCCTGCTCAAACAGATTGGCCACCAGTTGCGTCGGTTCCCACACACTCACCCACTGCCGGCTTTGCTTTCCCGGCGCCAGTGCACCGCTGAGTTGCAGCAGGTTGGTGCCGTGCTGGCGAGTGATGGCGTAGTTGTTGCCCGCGCCGCTCACCGCACGATTGCTGAGTTGCACATAATCGGTGGCCGGGCTGATCGACACACTCACCGGCTGGCCGGCACTGAGCGGCGCCTTGGCGGTGACCAGCAAGGTGCCGGCATCAAAATCCGTATCGGGTGACACCGTCAGCGCCGAAATCTGCGCACCGTAATAGGTGCTTTCGTCGTCCTGGGCCCAGTCGACGCCGAGGCGCTGGGTATCGAACCAGGTGTCATCGAACACCAAGTCACCCGATACCTGACGCACACCTTGGCTGGCCAACTGCGCGGCCAGGGCCTGGTAGTCGGCGAACTGCGTTGTCGGGTCACCCAGGCCACGCAGGTACAGGTTGCCGATCAGGCGCTCGCCCTGGCGGCGGCCGTCGCTCAACAGTTGCGTGGAAAACCGGTAGTCCGGCCCGAGCACGTCCATCGCCGCCGCCGTGGTCAGCAGCTTGAGGTTGGACGCGGGAACCAAGCGCGTGCGCGGGTTGTGCTGGTAGAGCGTGGTGCCGCTGCGGGCATCGCGCACCATGACGGAAACCGTGGAGCCGTTCAGGGCAGGATCGGCCAGCAGGTGATCGAGTGTTGATGGTGTGGAAGGCGGCGAAACACTCGCACAGCCCCCCAGTAAAAAACTCACGTACAGCAGGTGTAGCCATCGCCCAAAGTGCATCAGTACTGTGTTCCGCAAAGCCATTAGTGGCCGCAACGCTAACAGCTCCGTACTCCTGTGGCGAGCGGGCCTGTCGTGGCGAGTTGGCTTGTTGTGGCGAGCGGGCTTGCCCTAATGCCGTTCAGTTAAGGCTTTTTTGTAGGAGCGAGCTTGCTCGCGAAGAACTCACAGGCGCCGCGTTCACTCAGGAAACACGCGTTATCGTTGACGTTTTTCGCGAGCAAGCTCGCTCCTACAGAAGGCGATGTACGCTTAACTGAACGGCATTAGGGCAAGCCCGCTTGCCACAACAAGCCTGCTAGCCATAACAAGCCTGCTAACCCCAACAAACCCGCCAGGCTTTAGAACTCCAGGGTGCTGGACACCGACACCTGCCGCGCATCACCTATCGACACGAAGTAGCGGCTGGCCGCCGAGGTGTAGTAGGTGCGGTCGAACAGGTTCTTCACGTTGAACTGGAACTTGACCTTCTGCCCGTCGATCTTGGTGTCATAGGTGGCAAACGCGTCGGCCACGGTGTAGCCCGGCAAATCGAAGTCGTTGGCGGCATCGCCTGCGCGCTCGCCGACGTAGCGCGCTCCGGTCCCCACCCGCAACTGGTCGCCACCGAAAATAGTGCCGACGTCATAGGCCACCGACAACGAACCGGTGTGCCTGGCCACGTTTTGCAGGCGGTTGCCTTGCAGCGTCGGGTCGTTGTCCTTGACGTCTTCGGCGTCGGTGAAGGCATAGCTGCCGATCAGGCTCCACTTGTCGGTCAACTGGCCGCTGGCGTCCAGTTCCAGGCCACGGGAACGCACTTGCCCGGCAATGCTGTAGATCGTGTTGGCACCGGAGCCCACCGACACCAGCACATTGCGCTTGTCGATGTTGAACAACGCCACGCTGGCAGTCACGCGCCCAGGTATGTCGAGCTTGGCCCCCAGTTCCCAGGACTTGGATTCCTCCGGCGTGAGGTCGCCGGTCAACGTGCTGCCATCGGCCAAGGCGGCGATGGTGGAGTTGGGTTTGAACGACTCGGTGTAGCTGCCGTAGAACGACAGCTCATCAGTGTAGCGATACACCAGGCCGGCCCGCGGCACCCAGGCCTGGCCATTGCCATCGGTGTTGGCCTTGAACGGCACGCCCTTGCCGGCGTATTGGTCATACATCTGGTAGCGCACACCGCCCACCAGAATCCACTGGTCGGTCAGGTGAATGGCGTCCTGGAAGAACAGCGAGTCGCTGCGCAACAGGTCGGTCTGGGCACTGTCGGCGGCGCTGACGGTGGTGCCCGCGACTTCGTTGCCATACACCGGGTTGTTGTAGTTGAACGTGCCGCGCGAGTTCTGGCGGATCAGGTCGGCGCGGTAGATCTTGCGGTATTCGTCATCCAGGCCGAACACCAGGTCATGCTGCATGCCCAGCACGTTCACCTTGCCTTCCAGGCTGGCCGTGGTGAAACGGTCGGTGCTGATCGCGCCCCGGGTGCCGTCCATTCTGCGGGTCAGGGTGCCATTGTCATTCACCGCGCTGACGCGCACTTGGCTGGCGTCGTAGGTTTCACGGTTCCAGCTGTAGCCGAAGTGCGCCTTCCAGTCGTCGTTGAGGTCGTGGTCGGCCTCGAAACGGTACAGGTCGGAACGGCCCTCCATGTTGTTGAACGGTTCGTCCAGACGCCGCGTGGAGGGGATGTCCAGTGGGTGGTTGGACTTGTCGATCGCGGTGCCACGGTCGAACGGCGAGAGGAATTCACGGTGCTCGTAGGCGAACAGCAGCTTGGTAGTGTCGCCGTACCAGGCCAGGGACGGCGCCACCAGCGATTCGCGGTGGGTGCCGAAGTTGCGCCAGTAGTCTTCGTCTTCATGGTCGACGATCAAGCGATAAGCGAGGCCCGAATCACCGATGGGGCCGGTGGTATCGAGGTTGCCACCGCTGCCGTTCTTGCCATCGCCAAAGGTGGAACCGCGCACGGTCAGGGCCGTGGATTGGCTCAGCTCGGGCTTTTTGCTGACGATATTGACCACGCCGCCCGGGTCCTGGATGCCGTACAGCAGCGACGATGGCCCCTTGAGCACTTCAACGCGTTCTGCCGTGGCGTTCAGCGCGCGGCCCTGCACCAACGGCATGCCGTCTTGCATGATCGAGCCGTTACGGTTGTCGCCAAAGCCACGCAGCATTACCGCGTCCTGGGTGCTGGCCAGGGTGTTGGCCTGGGTGATGCCGCTGATATTGGCCAGGGCGTCATCCAGGTTGCGCGGGGTCTGGTCGCGCAACACTTGGGCGGGTACGACGTTGACGGTCTGCGGGGTTTCCAGCAGCAAAGCATGGGAGCGCATCACCGAACTGGTGGGTGGAGGCTGGTAGCTGGTGCTGTCCTGGGCCTGGCCGACACCGCTGATGGTGGTCGCGCCGAGGTTCACCGCACCGTCGGTGGGCAGCGGTTCCAGGGCCAGGGTGCGCGCGTCGATCTGGCGGAAGGTCAAGCCGGAGCCGCCCAGCAAGCGTTGCAGGGCCTGGGTGGCACTCATCGGCCCACTGACCGCCGGGGCGTTGAGACCATAGGGGGCTTCATCGGTGTAGATCACGCTGATGCCGGTCACCCGGCTGAAATCGCTCAGCGCCTGGGGCAGCGGCTTGGCGGCCTGGGCAAAGTTGAACTGGGCGCTTTGCTGCTCCTGCGCCTGCGCCACGCTCAAGGGCAGCAATGCCAGCCCAGACACCGTCAATACCGAGGCTCCCAGCCACTGTTTTACCCAACCGCCCGCCGTCGACTTCATGCTGTGAGAACCCGTGTAGAAAACGCTGTTAATGCGAATAGATCGCAGTTTCAAGCACTACACGGATGGGCTGTCGAAAAACCTCACATTTATTTGCAGATATTTTTTATTTATTGCGCCTGAATGCGGAAACCCATGCGTGGGAAATGCACATGCACGGTGCCAGCGCGTTCATCGGTACGCCGCAGGATCAGCTCTTCGCGCCCGACAAACCGCAGCTCGCCGGCCACCGGGTCAACGCCATAATCCGTAGCGCTGATCGTCACCGGCTGCCCGGCCTTGAAACCATTCAGGTCATCGAACAGTTCATCGGGCAACGCGGCTGGCGTGGCGTTTCGCGCCACCTCCAAGGCGTGCTCGGCAGTCATCTCACTGGCGGTGCCATGACCAACGCTCAGCACCCGCTCCAGCCAGGCCGCGACAGCGGGGTATGCGTCCACCAGCGGCGCCGTCACCGTCGAGCCTTTGAGGAACCACAGCGGATGGGCCAGGGCGAAGTCGGCAATCGAAGGCTCACCGAACAGGAAATCCCCCACCGAGTGCTGCAACTGCTGCTCAATGCGACCGGCCAGCGCCGGCCATTGATGCAAGGCCACCTCCAAGGACACCCGCGCGGCACTGCCACCGCTGAACAGTTTGCTGCGGTCGTCCACCAGCACCTGGAGCAGGTGCGGCGGCACCTTGGCAAACTTGACCGCCAGGGATTCAGGCTGGAACACCAGCGCCACGGCATGGGCAAATACCACCGAATCCGCCCAGGCCGCAAAGCCCTGGGTGACCAGTTCCAGGCCCTGGGGAAACAGCGTCGGTGCCGCTTTTTCCTGCTCCAGGCGGCGGGCGATCAAGGCGGTGTCGCAGTAAATATCGGCGCCGACCTGCAACACCGGCGTCTTGCGATAGCCCCCGGTCAAGGCGGTCAGATCAGGCTTGGGCATCACCGGCGAGATAAGCACCGAGCGCCACGACAACCCCTTGAACCCCAGGAGCAGGCGGGCTTTTTCAGCAAAGGGGGACTGCGGGTAGTGGTGCAGGATCAACTCAGACATGCCAGGCTCCGCTCAATGGAATGAACCGCTAGCTTAGCCCGCAAAACCGTACGTGGGGACGATGGGAACCCATCACTCAAATCAATGAACCACTCGCGGCCAGGCACTCCTTGGCACTTTTTTTCAGCTTCTTGATCAGCCGTTCCTGGCGCAGCGCCTCGCCCTTGCTCGCGCACTGCTCGGTGTAGACCAACGCCACGGCGGGGCTGGACAAAAAGAACCGCGCGCCCTTGCCGCTTTGATGAGAAGCAAAGCGGCGCACCGGGTCGTTGCTGATGCCGCAATAGAGTGAGCCATTGGCGGCACGCACCAGGTACACGAACCAGGGTTTGGCTTGAGTGGGAGTCATCACGAATCGATTTCGGCAAACCAGAAGAGCGCTGATCTTATCAACGACCGGCCTGGAATGCCTTCAAGCCTTTGAGCGCCTGGGCGCGCACCGCGTTTTTCAATGCCGGCGACCAGCCCAGCAACAGCCCCTTGAGGCCCAGGGCCTGGCGCGACCAACGCCACAGGTCGAAATGGTCGTGGTGCTCGCAGATCTTGCCGTCGCGAAACACAAACCGCGCGCCGATGTCGTTGACCACGGTATTGCCGGTCGCGCTGAATAGGTAAGTCGCCACCCAATGCGCGCTGCCGGTGCGCTCATCGCTGCGCACATGGTCGAACGTCAGGGAAAAGTCCTTGGCCCGCGTGGTGAGCATGCGCCACATATCCCCGGCATCACGCCCACGCAACTCGCCGAACGCCGGGTCGCTGAAGATCACATCGTCGGTGTAGCAGGCGGCCATGGCTTCGGCATCCAGGCGCTGGAAGGCGCTGTAGAACTCGGTGATCAGGGCGTTATGGGCATCACTCATGGGCGGGGTCCTTTGGCGTCAGAAGAGTTGACGCACGATAAGCCGGTCGCGCCGCCAAGGCTACTGTCATTCACTGTGCAAATGAGTGGGCTTGCTTAATGCCAGTCAGTCAAGGAGGAACACTGTCACTGTGGCAAGCGGGCTTGCTGTGGCGAGCCTGCTTGTCGTGGCGAGCGGGCTTGTCGTGGCGAGCGGGCTTGCCCCGCGTTGGGCTGCGCAGCAGCCCCACTAAGATCACCGCGCTGTTTCAGATGGACCGCGGCCTGAGGTTTTTGGGGCTGCTTCGCAGCCCAACGCGGGGCAAGCCCGCTCGCCACAGCTAGCCCGCTCGCCAGGGGATACTGTTTGTCCGTTCTATCTCGCTTGCCTGGCCAACCTCAGGGCACCATCCCACTGCTGCGGGCGTAGGCGAACAAATCCACGTCAGTGGAAATACACAACCGGTTCATCGCGGTGCTTTTCTGCTTGCTGATCGTCGAGATACTCCGGTTGACCCGCGCGGCGATCTGGCTGACGGTCATGCCGCTGGCGAGCATGCGCACCACCTCGCGCTCCTTGCCGGACAATTGCGGCACGGCTTGCTGATCCCCGGTACCCGCCTCCACCAGTTGCTGACGCAGGCATTCGCTGATGAACGTCTTGCCGGTGCTGATCGATTGAATGGCTTGAGGCAACTCCCTGGCCGATGCACTTTTAGCAATGATGGCCCGGGCGCCGTGGGCGAAGGACGTGCGCAAGGTCGCGACGTTGGCGAACATGGTGACCAGAATCACCGGGAGCTCGGGGTGCTTGCGATGCATCAGGCTCAGCAGGCTATAACCATCGGCCTGCTGGTTACCCGGCATGGCGAAATCAGTCACCACGATATCGCAGGGTGTGCTGTCGATCAGCGCCAGTAATTGATCGGGCCCGTCGGCCTCGCCCACCACTTTGCAGCGACCGTTGGCTTCAATCACCACTTTTTGGCCGATACGTACAATCGGATGGTCGTCGGCAATAATTACTCGAAGCATTGGAACCACCATGATGGCAACTTGATTCGGGCAAAAATAGCGCCGGATGCAACCCGCAACAACCGGCAAAAACAGCAGCAGCAGCAGGTGGCCCAGCAATCTATGAGAGCAAGATTTTCACCTACAAAACAAAAAGAACACGGCTACAGAAAAAACCTACGCAAACCTTAATAAAGGTCCTACACATCAACACTAAAGAGCTTTCAGATATTCCACATAACGAACCAAGTCTTGCCGTAACCCAAACAACGCCCTGGCATGCAACGCCACCCCATCACGCGTCACGGCGCTGATCAACTGGATGCCGCGCGCCTCCAGCGGAGTGCCCCCCAGGAACGCCACGCTTCCGATCAGGCGGTGCAAGTGCTGTGCTGTCTGGTCCGCATCCACATGCGCCATGGCATGGGACAAGGCTTGCAAATCCTGGCGTACCTCCTGCACCAGGCTGGCCAGCATCCCATCCAGCACTTGCGCACTACCAAACAGTTGCACCAGCCTGGCGCGCGTCGGCCAATCCTCTTCTCGGGTGCGCGGCACGTCTGTCACCAGTGGGGTGCCGTCCGCCAACCAATACAGCAAGACATTGCGCAGTTGACCGAACGTCAGGGGCTTGATCAGCCAGGCATTGATGCCCGCGTCCAGGCATTGGTGGACTTCATTCGGCCCAAGGTTGGAGGTCAAGGCAACGATCGGTACGGGCTCGGCCATCGACTCACGCTCTCGACGGCGCACTTCACGGGCCAAGGCATAACCATTCATGACCGGCATCTGGCAGTCCGTGAGGATCAGGTCGAACGGTTGCCCATCGAGCGCGGCAAGCGCGGCCTGGCCATCACCGCAGGTCTCGCAGCCCAACCCCAACTGCTGCAGCATCGCGCTCATCATCATGCGATAGGCAGGATGGTCGTCGACTACCAGCACTGTGCAATCCTGCCAATGGGCAGGCGAGGCATTTGACGGCAGCGGATCATCCCCAGCGCCGTCGACTGGGCGAATGTCCGATGACATGACTACCTCGACTTACCGCAATGCGCGGGCCTGGATGGAACGCCCCTACAAAACAGGCATAGATCGGCGGCAGTGGCCCGCACGCCTATATCGGCAAGGCGAGCCATCCTGTTGAGAATCTTTTTTACTAATCAGAGGGAAGAAAATATTTGAAGCGAGGCGTGCCGGCGATACAACAACTACGAAAAGTTAATAAAACCTACACATAGACAAGCCCGTTCCGACATCAGTTATTGCACGTGCGCAAGATCCACTCACTCTCGTAATTGTTGTATTTGCGCCAACACCGACGACCGATAAATTGCGCCGCATCCCACGGAGAGGGACGACCAGCCATCACGCCGGTCGCTGAAAACCAGACGGCATCTCCTGTTTTCCTGCCGTCAGCAAGCCTTGCACCGGAACTTCAAAACATGAAAAAGCCCCTAGCAGCACTCGCCACTCTCGTCATGCTCGCCACCTCAGGTGCTGCGGTTGCCGCCAGCAGTGTGGACCTGACCGTCACCGGCCTGATCACCCCGACGGCTTGCACGCCATCCTTGTCCGCTAATGGCGTCGTCGATCACGGCAAGATTTCGGCCAAGGACCTCAGCCCGACCAACTGGACCGCTCTCCCTCCAGCCGTCTTGAAATTGGCCATCGCGTGCGACGCCCATACCCTGTTCGCTGTCCAGGCAACCGATAACCGAGCAGGCTCGGCCACCGCCCCGACCAGTTTCGGCCTGGGCTTCGTCAACGGTACGCAAAAATTCGGCCAGTACAGTCTGGAGTATGGGAACCCTGTCAACGGCGACGGCGGCCCCCTCTACCCGATTCTCTCGAGGGATGGCGGCCTGACCTGGATGAACAATGAAGATGCCAGCACCGGTCCTTTGGCGCTGGCGGGGTTTCGTGACACTCGATTCGGTCAACTGGGCCCTATCCCCCTGAAAAACGTCACTGCTGACCTGATGGTCATTACCTTTTTCAACCCCACCAACAGTTGGGACATGGGCCAGGAAGAGGTTGAAATCGACGGCCTCGCCACGCTCGAAGTCAAGTACCTGTAGCCGCAGGCATGAAGCGTACCGCCCTCCTCCCTGCCCTGCATGCCCCCCCCTGAGTTGGCGGATCTCGTCATGAGCCATCCCGTTGAGAATCTTTTATTGATCAGAAGGGAAAATAGTTGAAGCGAGGCGTGCCGGCGATACAACAACTACGAAAAGTTAATAAAACCTACACATAGACAAGCCCGTTCCGACATCAGTTATTGCACGTGCGCAAGATCCACTCACTCTCGTAATTGTTGTATTTGCGCCAACACCGACGACCGATAAATTGCGCCGCATCCCACGGAGAGGGACGACCAGCCATCACGCCGGTCGCTGAAAACCAGACGGCATCTCCTGTTTTCCTGCCGTCAGCAAGCCTTGCACCGGAACTTCAAAACATGAAAAAGCCCCTAGCAGCACTCGCCACTCTCGTCATGCTCGCCACCTCAGGTGCTGCGGTTGCCGCCAGCAGTGTGGACCTGACCGTCACTGGCCTGATCACCCCGACGGCGTGCACGCCATCCTTGTCCGCTAATGGCGTCGTCGATCACGGCAAGATTTCGGCCAAGGACCTCAGCCCGACCAATTGGACCCGTCTCCCTACATCCGTCTTGAAACTGACCATCGGCTGCGACGCCCATACCCTGTTCGCGGTCCAGGCAACCGATAACCGGGCAGGCTCGGCCACCTACTCGAATAGTTTCGGCCTGGGCTTCGTCAACGGTACGCAAAAACTCGGCCAGTACGATCTGGAGTATGGGAACCCTGTCAACGGCGACGGCGGCCCCCTCTACCCGATTCTCTCGAGGGATGGCGGCCTGACCTGGATGAACAATGAAGAAGCCATCACCAGTCCTTTGGAGCTGCTGGGGTTTCGTGACAGGCCAACCGGTCGAGAGGGCCCTATCCCCCTCAAAAACGTCACTGCAGACCTGATGGTCACTACCTTTATCAACGCCACCAACAGTTGGGACATGGGCCAGGAAGAGGTTGAAATCGACGGCCTCGCCACGCTTGAAGTCAAGTACCTGTAGCACGCAGGCATGAAGCATACCGCCCTCCTCCCTGCCCTGCATGGGAGCCCCCCTATCGACGGTTGCGCCACACTGCCAGCGGCCGGCTTGCAGATGGTTCCCGTCTTCAATCAGGACGATTACCCATGGATAGATTCACCTCAGGCCTCGTGGCCAGCCTGCTGATTGCCTGCGCACCCGCGACTTTCGCGGCCAGCAGCACCAGTTTGAGTGTCGGCGGGACCATCACGCCCAGTTCCTGCACACCGACGTTGTCCAGCGGCGGCATCGTCGACCACGGCAAGCTGACGGTAAAGGACCTCAACCCAGAGCAGCCCACCCGCCTGCCAACCGGCGAGTTGCTGCTGGAAGTCAATTGCGAGGCGGCCACCTTCTTTACCCTGACCACCGTCGACAACCGCGCCGGTACGTCGGCCATTCACCCCGCCAGCCATGGCCTGGGCACCATCAACGACGACCAAATGCTGGGCAGCGCCGCCTTCAGCGTGTTCGACGCGGTGGCCGACACTCAACCGGTGCACGCCATCATGTCCAGCAACGGCGGCAGCAGTTGGCGGATCTCGTCATACCTGGGCCACGCCGGTATCACAGCCTTTGCCGCCCCGGCAGACCTCTATACGCCCATCGCCATCAAGGTGCTGAACGCCCGCTTGAGCGCCTTCACCACCCTGGTACCGGCCAAGGACCTGCCCCTGGTGGACGAAGTGCCCATCGATGGCAGCGCCACCCTTCAAGTGAAGTACCTGTAATTCCCTGACCCTGATCCCTTCTACCAAGAATATTCCTCATCATGAAGACCACACTTAAAAGCCTGATCAGCTGTTGCTTGCTCGGCAGTCTTGCACCTGCATTCGCCGCCTCCACTGTCGACCTGAGCGTCAAGGGGTTGATCACCCCCAGCTCCTGCACACCCAGCCTATCGGCGGGTGGGCAGATCGATTACGGCAAGGTGGCGGCGAAAGACCTGAACCAGACCTCAACAACAAAGCTGGCAGAGAACCGGTTACTGCTGAAAATCGACTGCGAGGGCCCGACCGCCATGGCGTTCAAGCTCATCGACAATCAGCCGGATACCAGCAGTAATTATTGGTATCTGGGGCTGGGCCTGACACCGGCCCAAGAGAAGATCGGCCTGGTCCGTATCACCTTTGAAAACTCCACGACCGATAACCAAACCGTACACATCAGCGAGTCGGAAGACGGTGGCAAAACCTGGAGCCGTAACAATGGCCAAGGGTTTTACATCGGCGACTCACTGCATGCCCCCAGCAATCCGACCGACCCGACACAGCCTATCCCCAGCACGCACTTTGCGACCGACTTGAAGATCTATGCGGAGATTGCCCGTGCCGACGGCCTGACCCTGACAGAAGAAGTCGCCTTCCGGGCCAGCGGTACCGTTGAAGTCCATTACCTCTAAAACCCCCACAGGGATTTTGCCCGATGAATCGACCTATCCACTGTTTGGCACTTACCTTGCTCGCCTTGCACCTGACGCCCTCCTTCGCCAGATCCGCCGTGGACTTGGATATAGCCGGTCGCATCACGCCCCAGGCCTGCTCGGTTTCGCTGTCTGACAGCGGCCTGGTCGATTACGGCAAGATCCCGGCACGCACGCTGAACCTGACTGACTTCACCGTGCTGCCCAACCAGCAAATGGGGCTGAGCATCAGTTGCGAAGGCCCAACCCTGTTTGCCCTCACAGGCATCGACAACCAGGGCAATTCGTCCCCGGACCCGCAGGTGTTCTACGGCTTGGGCATGAACATCCATGCGCCGAGCGAACGCCTGGGGCACGTCAGTTTGTCACTGCGCGGCCCAGTGGGGGACAACGCTACCTTGCAGACCCTGACCTCGGCGGACAATGGCGCCACCTGGACACCCGAGCCCCACGCCTACCCACGCAAACTCATGGCATTCGCCCCGGCCGGCGTGCTGTTGCCCGGGCCCTTGCGCCAACTGGTGGCGAGTCTGCGGGTGGACACGTCCATCAGCCCGGCCAACACCCTGACCCTGAAAGAAGAAGTCCCCCTCGACGGTTCAATCACCCTGGACCTCAAGTACCTCTAATCCTCGCGAGTAATGACGATGTACAGCTCTTTATCAACCTGGCATTGGATCGGCCTTACCCTTGGCCTCTTGTGCGTTGCCACCGCCAGCCTGGCCGATGGCATGGTGCCGGACACGTCGGTGGTGCTCGTCTATGAAGCAGATGGCGAAGCCTCTGTGTCAGTGAGCAACACCGATAACAAAGTGGCCCTGATGCACGTGACCCTCGAGAACATCCCCGAGGACCCCGAAACCCTGTTGTTCGTCACCCCGCCCCTGAGCCGGGTCGAAGCGTCCAAAAGCCAGTTGGTGCGTTTCATCCTGCAAAGCCAGGAGCCGTTGAAGACCCAGCGCCTCAAGCGGGTGATTTTCGAAGGCATGCCTGCCCAGCAGGACCCCAACCGGGCCGGGCGCGCCCAAGTGGGTGTGACCGTGCGCCAGAACCTGCCGGTGATCATTCACCCCAAAGGCCTGGCGCGTAACCGCGAGCCTTGGCTGGGCCTGACCTGGCATTTGGACAATGACCAACTGAGCGTGCGTAACCCCACGCCGTACGTGGTACGCCTGGCCCAGGAGCTGCAATTGCTGCCTGGCAACGGCTCGGCCATGTTGCCGCGCACCTACGTGTTGCCAGGCGAAACACTGACGGTGACGACCAATGGCGCGGCAGCCACCACCGTACGCCTGCAACCGGCCACGGTGTATGGCTTTGCAGTACCGGCTCACGACGCCGCGATCAGCCTGTAACTCAGCGCCGCCCAGGGACGTAACGGCGCCAATAAAAACGAAGTGGCCACCCCTAAGGCCACCAGGAAACGACCTGCAGCGATAGGAAATCGTGGCGGTTTTTCCATCCTATGAGTGCACTTGTGTGAACACAGTCATGAACATCCGTGACGGCAAAGCCGTGCCCGGCATTTCACCACGCCGGGCATTTATCCCATTGTTCCTGGGGCAGATACTGCTGTCGAACGCCGCCTGGGCGGACACCCCATCAACGGCCAGCGCCTTCGACCCGCAGACGTTGCGTCAGCGGGGAATCGACCCCGAGCTTGCCAGCCTGTTGATGCAGGCACCGCGGTTCGCCCCAGGGCGCCATGCGCTCAGCCTGAGCGTCAACGGCCAGCGCCGTGGCCGCGTGGACGTGAGCTTCGATCAGCACGGCGCGCTGTGCTTCGACCCACCGTTGCTCGACGCCGGCCAGTTGGTCATGCCGTCAACCGGCCCGGCAGAGGAAAGCAGCTGCTACGGCTTCCTCCAGGACTACCCACAAACCGTGATCGATGCCGACCCGGCCAGCCTGAGCCTGGCCCTGGTGGTGCCGACCCAGGCGCTGCGTCCGCTGACGCAGGACATTTCCGGTTATTCAACCGGCGGTTTTGCCGCGCTGATCAATTACGACATCACCGGGCTATACAGCCAATACAGCGACGACACCAGCCGTTTTGCCTCGGCCAATACCGAGGTCGGTTTCAATGCGGGCGACTGGATCGTACGCAGTCGCCAGGTACAAACCTGGCAAGACCGTGTCTCGCGCACCACCCACCTGGACGCCTACGCCCAACGCACCTTCGCCAGTCAACAGGCGGTGCTGCAGGCCGGGCAGATCAACCTCTACAACCCGGTACTCGCCGGCGCGCAAATCACCGGCGTACAAGTGCTCAATGAACAGGCCCTGCAAGAGCAGAACCAGGGCGCGACGATCAACGGCATCGCCAATGGGCCGGCGCAGGTCGAAGTCCGCCAGAACGGCACCTTGATCCACTCCACCGTGGTGCCCGCCGGGCCCTTTTCGTTGAGCAATGTGCCGCGCCTGAACGGGCGCTCTGACGTTGAAGTGACCGTCAAGGAAGCCACCGGCGAGGAACGCCGCTTCACCGTACCCGCGGCCATGCTTGGCCTGGACCTGCCTGCGCCCGGCTACTCGGTGGCCGCCGGGCGGGTACGTAGCATAGGCGATGGCCAGGCCGCCGAGCCGTGGGTGGTGAGCGCCGGCTGGAGTGCATCACTCCATCCGCAAGTCAGCTTCGGCAGCGGCGTACTGGCGGCCGAAGATTATCGTTCGGCGGGCCTGAGCCTGGGGTTGTTGCCCTGGCAGGACAGCCAGGTGCAAGTGGCCGTGGTGGGCGCAGAGGCGACGCGCCGAATCCGCGAGCGCGGTGTGCAGACCGACCTGTCCTGGTCGCAGAAGTTGAACGAGCGCTGGGCGGTCAGCGCCGCCAACTCCTGCCGCACTGAGGGGTACCGCGACCTGACCGAGTCGACGTACGTCACCGACACCGAGCCACAGCAACGCTCACGCTACCGCGACCAGCAAAGCGCCACGGTTTCCTGGTCCCACCCAGGGTGGGGTGCGTTCAGTGCGGGCATGTCCCGGTCGTCTTCGTTCCAGGGCGACAGCAGCAGCCGTGCCCTGGCGTCGTGGGGCACCCAGGTACGCGGTGTGTCCGTTTCCGCCACGGCCGAATGGCAAGTCAGTGGCCGCCAGCACAATGACAACAGCCTGTACCTGAATCTCAGCGTGCCGCTTGGGGACAGTCGCCGTGGCCGGGCATGGGTGCGCAACTCGGGGGGTGAACACCGCACCGGGCTGGGCCTCAACGAACAGATCAATGAGCAGTTGGCTTACCGGGTCGCCGTGGAACACGACACCCGCGACCGTGAGGTGGAGTCGTCCCTCGGCCTTTCTGCCTTGCCGTACTACAGCCAGCTGGATTTCAACTACACCCGCTCCGATGCCGAGCGCTCAAGCTACCAGGGCGGTGCCCGTGGCGCAGTGGTCATGCATGGCGGCGGGGTGACGTTCTCGCCCTACCCGGTGCGCGACACCTTCGCCGTGGTGTCGGTGGGCGAGATGGCCGGCGTGCAGGTGAGTACCCCCAGTGGCCCGGTATGGACCGACTGGCAAGGCCACGCCGTGGCGTCCCAGCTCAGCCCCTATGGCCGTAGCCCGGTGGAAGTCCAAACCCGTTCATTGCCGCGCAATGCCGACATCAGCAATGGACTGGCCGTGGTATCGGCGGGGCGCGGCGCGGTAGACCGGGTTGAATTCGGCGTATCGCTGACCCGTCGCGCACTGCTGACCCTGGACCGACCCGTGCCCCGTGGCGCAGCGGTGACCACCGAAGACGGCGAGTTCATCACGCTGGTCCAGGAAAACAACCAGGTATTTATCCCCAACGTGCTCGACACCCGCACGCTGTGGATCAAGGCCCCCGGCCAGCCACGCTGCCACTTGCGCTTTGAACTGCCCGCCAAGGCCGACCCCCACGTGTACTACGAAACCGCCCCGGCGCGCTGCCAGACTCCTTGAGGACACCATCATGAACCTTCACTACGCCCTGGCCGCCTTGGCGCTCCTGGCCGGCACCGTCCACGCACAGGACGACTGCCGCCTGGACCTCAGCCAGTCGCGCCTGGATTTCGGCTTGATGAAACGCGCCAGCGGCCCCGCATCCGCGCCAGAGCGATTGCTCGGCGAACGCCGTCTGTCGCTGACCTTGAACTGCCCGCAACCCAGTGACATGCGCCTGTTTTACCGCGCCCTGGCCGCCGGTACCGAGCGCTTGCGCTTCACCGAAGGCGGCAGCTACCGCGTGCAGGTGCGGGACGGGGTGCTGGATGGCCGGGCCGTGGAACTCGGCCTGCTGCCAGGGCAAGACCAGGCGCCAGCGGCGGTCGCCTCGACGCTGACGTGGCGGGCTGACCACGGCATCGTGCCGATGTACAACGGCCAGCCCGCAACCGGCAGCAGTTTTTCCGTGCAACTGGACGTCAGCGCCTGGGCCCTCGATGCAGCCACTCATGTGCGCGACGCCGTCACTTGGGAAACGGAGGGGCTGGTGGACGCGCCCGCATCGGGCCGTTCACGGGCGTTGCATCTGCAAGCCAGCTTCGCCCCGGCCGCCTGCACGCCAACCCTGTCCAACAGCGGGACAGTGGATTTTGGCAAGTTATCGATCGGCGACCTGAACAACGACAGGGATACGCCCCTGCCCTCCCGACCGCTGACCCTCACCGTCGCGTGTGACGGGCCTACGCCTTTTGCCTTGGTGATGCACGACAACCGAAGCGGCTCAGCCACCGGCGGCGTCGACGAGACCGCCTACGGCCTGGGCCATGACGCGCACGGGCAGAAAATCGGCCGTTACGCGCTGACCGTCGACCCGGCCCTGGTCACCGCCGACAGCCTGCCCCAAATGTACCGTACCGACTCCACCACCAGCGGCAACGCCTGGAGCGGCGCCAGCGCCACCCCCATCGCCTTGGGTGCCCGCAGCTTGCTGGGCTTTACCGCGACCGCCGGCAGCACGGAGGGGCCCAACGCCCTGCAGAACCTGAGCGCGCTGCTGACCCTGAACGCCGTGATCGCGCCACTCGTAGACCTGGACCTCAGCGGCGAAATCGAACTCGACGGTTCAGCCACCCTGGAAATCATCTACTTCTAAGTGCCACAGGAATCCTCATGTTCAATCGCTATTTGCTCCTCACGACGCTATTGCTCAACTCACTGGCGCAGGCCGCCTCCACCGTTGACCTGGGCGTCAGCGGCCAGCTCACCCCCAGTGCCTGTGAACCCAGCCTGTCCAATGGTGGCGTGTATGACGTAGGCAAGATCGCCGCCAAGGACCTGAACGCCCATCAACCCACCCGGCTGCCGCCTCATAGCCTGAAATTGGCGATCGACTGCCAGGCGTCGACCCTGCTGGCCCTGGAACCCCGGGATAACCGACAGGGCTCCAGTTATTCCGGTGATCAAAGCCATTCGTTCGGCCTGGGCTTGATCAACGACAACCAAAGGCTGGGCGCCTTGAATTTGAGCCTCGATTCAGCCGTGGCCGACGGCGTCGAGATGTACACGCTCATCTCAAGCGGCCCTACTACATGGGCGCCGTCGATAATTCTGTCACCACACGCCCTGAGCGCGTTCACCCCCATCAGGAACGTGACCGTCCCGGCGCCGGTACAACAACTGAGCGCCCTCTTGTCGATCCAGCCGATCATCGCCCCGACCGACACGTTGTTGCTGACAAAAGAAGCGCCTATAGACGGCTCCGTGACCCTGACCGTGAAGTACTTATAGGAGTTAAACCATGAAAACGTTACTGCTCGCCCTAACCGCCGTTGCGTGGCTGGCCCCTGTATCGACGGCCCAGGCCGCCTCCACCGTCGACTTGCGCGTGACAGGCCTGATCACTCCCATGGCCTGCACCCCGGTGTTTTCCGGCGGTGGGTTGGTCGAATTCGGCAAGATATCCCAACAAGACCTCAACCAGGCCACAGGCACCCGGCTGCCGCTCAAGTCCCTGACGCTGACCGTCAGTTGCAACGCACCCGGCCGCTACGCCTTGCGCATGCGCGACAACCGCGAAGGTTCGGCCCACGTCAACAGCGAGATCTATTACGGGCTGGGGTACGACAACAGTGGCAACAAGGTCGGGGTCTACTCCCTCAAGTTCGACCCGAAGCAGACCGCGGCCAGCCCGTTGCCACAGGTGTTCGGCACCGAATCCACCACCGGCGGCGCGGCCTGGCGCACGGCCAATCAAAACCCGATCGACATCGGCGCCCGAAGCCTGCTGGGGTTCACCGACATCGAGGGCAGCACCGACGGCCCGGCCGCCATCCAAACCCTGACCAGCACGCTGACCCTGGAGGCGGTGATCAATGCCAAGCAGAACCTGGACCTGAGCACCGACATTCCCCTGGACGGTTCCGCGACCCTGGAGGTGGTGTATCTCTAGACGGCTTCGCTGCTGACACCCACGTATTTCGCCCGCCCCGCACCGAGACCGGCGACGACGGCGCCCAGGCCGAGGACCGCGAACACCCAGCCGGTGGCAGCCCAGCCGCCGGTCCAATCGTGTATCAGCCCCACCGCGAGCGGGCCGGCGGATGCCAGGGTGTAGCCGATGCCCTGGGCCATGCTCGACAGGTTCGCGGCCACATGGGAATCCCGTGAGCGCAGCACAATCAAGGTCAGCGCCAGGCTGAACGTCCCGCCCTGGCCCAGCCCCAACAGAATGGCCCAGCCCCACAGCCCGTCGAGTGGCGCATACAGGCAGCCGAACAGGCCGCCGAGGGTCAGCAGCATCACCACCACAATGGCCAGGCGCTGATCCTTACCGCGCGTGGCCAGCCAGGGCGCGGCCAGTGAACTGAACAATTGCACGATGATGGAGCCGGACAGCGCCAACCCGGCTTCGGTGGCACTCAAGCCACGGCCGATCAGGATCGACGGCAGCCAGCCAAACACGATGTACGCCAGGGACGATTGCAGGCCCATGTACAAGGTCACCTGCCAGGCCAGCGGGTCGCGCAGCAAGCCTTTGACCTGATAGGCGACCTGGTGGGCACTCTGCTTCTGGCCGACCTGGGGCCACCAGAACAACGCCGCCACCAGCGCCGGCACAATCCAGAAGCCCAGGCCGAAGGTCCAGCGATCGCCGAAATAATGACTGAGGGGCACCGTTGCACCTGCCGCCAGCGCTGCCCCCAGGCACAGGGCCATGGTGTAGACCCCGGTCATGGCGCCGGCCTGCCTGGCGAAATCACGCTTGACGATGCCCGGCAGCAATACGCCGATGATGCCGATACTCGCGCCCGCGACCAGGCTGCCGGCGAACAGACCCACTTCGCCAAAAGCACTGCGCAGGAGGATGCCGGCGGCCAGGGTCAGCAAAATCCCCAGCACCACGCGCTCGGCGCCAAAACGCCGGGCCAGGATCGGCGCCATGGGTGCGAACAGGCCCAGGCACAGCACCGGCAAGGTGGTAAGCAAACCGGCCCTGGCCGCCGACAACCCCAGGCTGCTGGAAACGTCAGCCAGCAACGGCGCCATGCTCGACAGCGCCGGGCGCAAGTTCAAGGCCACCAGGATCAGGCCCAACAGCAACAGCCACGGGCGATTCACCACCGGGCGGCGGTGTTGCACCACCTCGTCGTCGGCTTCGGCATCGATCAACAGTTCTTCGAGTTCGGGCGTGCGTTTGGCTTCAAGGCTCATTAATCAACTGCCGGCAGATGGATTTGGCGCGTTCCGGGTCCTGGTGTTCCACGGCGTCGAGCAGGGCGATATGCAGGTCGAACACCGCCTGGCGGCGCGGCGAAATGTTCAGGGTCTGGCGCAACTGGGCGCCGATGACCGCCGAAAAATACTGGTACAGCTCGCTCAAGGCCGGGTTGTGCGCGGCGTCCACCAGCCGTGCGTGGAACACCAGGTCAGCACTGATATAGGCCTCCAGGTCACCGTGGTACAGCTCGGCGCTGGCCTTGAGTGCCTCGTGCAGGCCGTTGAGATCGTCCTCGGTACGGCGCGCGGCAGCGAGGCCGACGGCCTCCACTTCGAGAATCTGCCGCGTCTCCTGCGCCTGTCCCAGGGTGCAATGGGATAACGCCCGCATGGCCCCCAGCGGGTCAGTCACCGAACGCAGGTAACTGCCGTCGCCCTGGCGGATGTCGATCAACCCGCAGAACGCCAGCACGCGCATGGCTTCGCGCACGGTATTGCGGCTGATGCCCAACTCGGCCGACAGCTCCGGCTCGGTGGGCAGGCGCTCGCCGATGGCCCACTTGCCTTCGGTAATTCGCCAGCGCAACTGCTCCAGGGCCTGGTCCACCAGGGAGCGTTTGATCAGGGGGGCGATGTCTGTCATGGAATGTTGGCTTTCGTCCAATCATAGGATGAATTTTCCTACAGCCTATTCAGAGTTACCTACAAAGGCAACGCACTAGGGTTCTTAGGCAGGAAAAGGAGCAGTATTTTCGATTAGTAAAATTACCCTTAGAGGGTAATTATCCGGCTCAGGTGTCTTATGGAAAAGTACACACCTCATTACGATCTGGCGGTGATCAAGGCGGATGTCAGGCGGCTTAAGGAAAAGGCATTTACCTCAACGGCGAAGAGCACAGGAAGGAAACTCGGCTTTGAGATCCATGAAATGCAAGAAGTCGTTTTTCAATTGCAAACCAGGATGTTGTACAAATCAATGACTACCTATGCAGACCATAAGGTCTGGCAGGACGTGTACCACATCAGTTCACACGGCATGGAGATTTACATAAAGGTCACTTACCGCTCAGGCGGTAACCCACCGGTAATCTCCTTCAAGGAGTGCAACTCATGAAGACTCAACAGTGCTTTATATGCGGTACGCCCGACGGCATGACTCGGTTCGAGGGCCGTAGCGAGACCATCAGCGTCAAAGGGATGGAGCGTCGTGTCGATGACCTTTCTGGCTGGGAATGCCATGCATGCGGCGACGGCATGTATGACCCGGATAGTGCAGAACGCCACGCAAAAGCAGGGGATGAACTCGTCCATGCCGCACGGACAATGATCGGCAACGAGATGAAACGCATCCGTCGCAAGCTGCACCTTACGCAAAAAGAAACCGTGCAACTCTTGTCGGGTGGCGGCCACAACGCTTTTTCACGTTATGAACGCGGTGAGCTTCTGCCACCGAAGCCACTGGTTCTGTTGATGCGATTATTGGACCGTTACCCTCATTTGCTCGCCGACGCCAAGGTATTGGCCGAAGGCGCTGACCTGCGGGGGTTCACTCATACCGTGAACACAGAAGATGAGGCGCTCAAGGCCTCATGAACAGACAAAAATAAACCCGGCCAGGCCGGGTTTATTTTTTCAAACATCGATCAATGCAGGATCTGGCTCAAGAACAACTTGGTCCGGTCATTCTGCGGGTTGTCGAAGAAGTCATTCGGCGCCGCCTGCTCCACGATCTCGCCCTTGTCCATGAAGATCACGCGGTTGGCCACGGTACGGGCGAAGCCCATTTCGTGGGTCACGCACAACATGGTCATGCCGTCTTCGGCCAGGCCGATCATGGTGTCGAGTACTTCCTTGACCATTTCCGGGTCGAGGGCCGAGGTCGGTTCGTCGAACAGCATGATTTTCGGCTTCATGCACAGCGCACGGGCGATGGCCACCCGCTGTTGCTGGCCGCCCGAGAGTTGGCCCGGAAACTTGTGGGCCTGCTCCGGAATGCGCACGCGTTCCAGGTAGTGCATGGCAATTTCTTCAGCCTTGCGCTTGGGCATCTTGCGCACCCACATCGGCGCCAGCGTGCAGTTCTGCAGGATGGTCAGGTGCGGGAACAGGTTGAAATGCTGGAACACCATGCCGACTTCGCGGCGGATCGCTTCGATCTGCTTGAGGTCGTTGGTCAGTTCCACGCCGTCGACCACGATGCGGCCCTGCTGGTGTTCTTCCAGGCGGTTGAGGCAGCGGATGGTGGTGGACTTGCCGGAACCCGACGGGCCGCACAGCACGATACGCTCGCCCTGCTTGACGTTGAGGTTGATGTCTTTCAACACGTGGAACTGGCCGTACCACTTGTTGACGCCCTGCATCTGGATAATGCCTTCAGGGCTCACAGGCTGTTTGATCGCTTCGCTCATAACAACAACTCCTAACGCTTGTGGCCTGTGTCGAGCTTGTGTTCCAAATGAATGGAATAGCGCGACATACCAAAACAGAAAATCCAGAACACCAGGGCGGCGAACACGTAGCCTTCGGTGGCCATGCCCAACCATTTCGGGTCGGCGGCGGCTTGCTTGACGCTGTTGAGCAGGTCGAACAGGCCGATGATGATCACCAGGCTGGTGTCCTTGAACAGCGCAATAAACGTGTTGACGATGCCAGGGATCACCATCTTCAGGGCCTGCGGCAAAATCACCAGGCCCATGCTGCGCCAGTAACCCAGGCCCATCGCCGCGGCCGCTTCGTACTGGCCCTTGGGAATCGCCTGCAAACCACCGCGCACCACTTCAGCCACATAGGCCGACTGGAACAGGATCACGCCGATCAACGCCCGCAGCAGCTTGTCGATGCCCATGCCTTCGGGCAGGAACAACGGCAACATTACCGAAGACATGAACAGCACGGTGATCAACGGCACGCCGCGCCAGAACTCGATAAAGGTCACGCAGACCACCCGAATCGCCGGCATGTTCGAGCGCCGCCCCAAGGCCAGCACAATGCCCAGCGGCAACGCGCCGGCGATACCGACGGTGGCGATGACCAGAGTCAGCATCAGGCCGCCCCATTGGCTGGTCGCCACGTTGCTCAGGCCAAAGATGCCGCCGTGCAGCAGGAAGTAGGCAATGATCGGGTACAGCACCAGGAAGCCCAGGCCATAGATCGCCTTGCGCGGGAAACGCGAGATGAACAACGGTGCCACGCCGACGATGGCCAGCCACACGGTCAGGTCCACGCGCCAGCGCAGGTCGCCGGGGTAGTAGCCGTACATGAACTGCCCGAAGCGCTGTTGGATAAACACCCAGCACGCGCCCTCTTTCGTGCAATCGGCGCGCGTGGTGCCGACCCAGTTGGCATCGAGGATGGCCCAGTGCAGGATTGGCGGCACCACCAGGTAGATCAGGTAAAACGCCAACAGCGTCAGCAGGGTATTGAGCCAGCTGGAGAACAGGTTGGCGCGCATCCATGCCATCGGCCCGAAGACTTTGCTCGGCGGCGGCATATCAGGTTTGAACGTATGCGAACTCATGTGCGTTTCCTCACCGCTCGATCAGCGCAATGCGCTTGTTGTACCAGTTCATCAGCAGGGAAATGCTGATGCTGATCGCCAGGTACACGCTCATGGTGATGGCAATGACTTCGATGGCCTGGCCGGTCTGGTTGAGCACCGTGCCGGCAAACAGCGAAACCATTTCCGGATAACCGATACCAGCGGCCAGCGAAGAGTTTTTCGCCAGGTTCAGGTATTGGCTGGTCAGCGGCGGAATGATCACCCGCAAGGCTTGCGGGATGATGACCTTGCGCAGCGTCGGCCCCGGGCGCAGGCCCAGGGAGCGCGCGGCTTCGGTCTGGCCGTGGCTGACGGACTTGATGCCCGAGCGCACGATCTCGGCGATAAACGCCGCCGTGTACACCGTCAACGCCAGGGTCAGCGCCAGCAGTTCAGGGATCAGTACCCAGCCGCCGACGAAGTTGAACCCCTGCAGCTTGGGCATTTCCCAGTGCAGCGGAGCGCCGAAGATCAAGGTGCACAACGCCGGGATCAGGATGAACAGCGCCAGGCCCGCCCAGAACTTGTGGAACGGTACGCCGGTGGCTTCAAAGCGTTTGTTGGCCCAACGCGCCATCAGCACGATCGCCACGATGGCAAGCACCACACTGGCCACAAACGGCCAGAAACCATCAGCGGTCAGCGCGGCCGGCATATTCAGGCCACGGCTGCTGACAAAGAAGGTATCGCCGAAGTTGTGGCTGTTACGCGGCCCCGGCATGGTCAGGAACACCGCGAAGTACCAGAACAGGATCTGCAGCAGCGGCGGGATGTTGCGGAACACTTCCACATACACGGTCGCCAGCTTGTTGATCATCCAATTGGGCGACAAACGCGCCACGCCGATGATGAAGCCGAGCAGGGTCGCCAGGACCACACCGATCACGGTCACCAGCAAGGTGTTGAGCAGGCCGATGACAAACACCCGGGCATAGCTGTCCGATTCGGTGTAGTCGATCAGGTGCTGAGCGATGCCGAAGCCGGCACTGCGCTCAAGAAAGTCGAAACCCGAGGTAATGCCCCGGTGTTGAAGGTTGGTCTGGGTATTGTTGAACAGGTACCAGCCCAGCGAGACCACCGCCACAATCGTGACGATCTGGAATAGCCACGCACGCACCTTGGGATCGCTGAAGCTGAGCTTCTGCTTGTGTGCGCCGATTTGATTTTGCATGGAGTGCCCCGGAAATAATGGAACAGAACATCACCCGGCGGTTGGCCCACCGGGTGATAGAACCATCAGCGATCAGCGCACAGGTGGTGCGTATTGAATGCCGCCGTTGTTCCACAGCGCGTTCAGGCCACGGTCGATTTCCAACGGGGTGCTCTTGCCCAGGTTGCGCTCGAACACTTCGCCGTAGTTACCGACTTGCTTGACGATCTGTACGACCCAGTCTTTCTTCACTTTCAAGTCTTTGCCGTATTCGCCGTCAGCACCGAGCAGACGCGCGACGTCCGGGTTCTTGGTGGACTTGGCTTCAGCTTCGACGTTCTTCGAGGTGATACCGGCTTCTTCAGCGTTGAGCATGGCGTAGCCAACCCAGCGCACGATAGCCAGCCACTCGTCGTCGCCGTTACGCACGACCGGGCCCAGCGGTTCCTTGGAGATGGTTTCCGGCAGAACCACGTAGTCCTTCGGCGAGGCCAGCTTGCTGCGCTGGGCGAACAGTTGGGACTTGTCGGAGGTCAGCACGTCGCAACGACCCGATTCCAGCGACTTGGCGCTTTCGTCGGAGGTGTCGAAGGTGATGGGGGTGTATTTCAGGTTGTTACCACGGAAGTAGTCGGAAACGTTCAGCTCAGTGGTGGTACCGGCCTGGATGCAGATGGTTGCACCGTCCAGTTCCTTGGCACTTTTAACGCCCAGCTTGTTGTTCACCAAGAAGCCGATGCCATCGTAGTAGGTGATGAAGCCTGGGAATTTCAGGCCCATGCCCGCATCGCGGGAGCTGGTCATGGTGGTGTTACGCGACAGGATGTCGACTTCGCCGGACTGAAGCGCGGTGAAACGCTCCTTGGCGTTCAACTGGCTGAATTTGACCTTGGTGGCGTCGCCAAACACGGCAGCGGCCACAGCGCGGCAATAGTCCGCATCGATCCCGAGGATCTTGCCGCTGGCATCCGGTACCGAGAAACCCGGCAGGCCGTCACTCACGCCACATTGCACAAAGCCTTTCTTCTGTACGGCGTCCAGGGTGGCGCCGGCTTGGGCAAAACCACTGACACCCAGTACAGCGGCCGCGGTTACGATGGCCAGGGTGGATTTCAATACCTTCATTCAAACCTCCAGTTGCTCTTGTTGTGTCGGAGCTAAAACTTCAGCGCACCCTTGTGAGGCGATATTGACCCGTGTTGGCTTTTTTTGGGGCCAAGCAGCATGAAGTTGTCGCAGTAATTCCAGTTGCTATCCCACAGGCGGCAGTCACTGATAGTGTTACCGCCCTAGGAAAGTTCTGACATCGACCTACACATAGCAAGGCGCGTACCAGAGTACCGGCTGAGTCGTTTCAGCCCATGGTCAATAGCAAAACATTCAACCTTGCGACATTCTCTTAACAGATCAACCTGTCGCGCACCGTTCCGATGCACTCAATCGGAGCGCACGCACATAGATGGAGCAACCATGACCGAACCCCTGATTATTCAGCCCGCCAAGCCCGCAGACGCCTGCGTAATCTGGTTGCATGGCCTGGGTGCCGATCGCTACGACTTTTTGCCGGTGGCCGAGGCACTCCAGGAAACCTTGTCGTCGACCCGCTTTGTATTGCCCCAGGCGCCCACTCGCCCGGTGACCATCAACGGTGGTTACGAAATGCCAAGCTGGTACGACATCAAGGCCATGAGCCCGGCCCGTTCGATCAGCCTGGAAGAGCTGGACGAATCAGCCAACATGCTCATGGGCTTGATCGAAACGCAGAAGAGAGGCGGAATAGACGCTTCGCGGGTTTTCCTCGCAGGTTTTTCCCAAGGCGGTGCGGTGGTATTCCACACGGCGTTCAAGCAATGGCAGGGGCCATTGGGCGGCGTAATAGCACTCTCCACCTATGCTCCAACCTTTGGGGATGAGCTGGAGTTATCCGCCAGCCAGCAGCGCATTCCCACCCTGTGCCTGCACGGCCAGTACGACGACGTCGTACAGAACGCCATGGGCCGCAGCGCTTATGAGCATTTGAAAAGCCGTGGTGTCACCGTGACATGGCAGGAATACCCAATGGGCCACGAAGTGTTACCTGAGGAGATACACGACATCGGCACCTGGTTGACCGCCCGCCTGGGCTGAAAGCCAGCGTTTATGTAGCCGTATGACAGACGCACTACGCCGCGCCCGATTCTTGCATTACACTGGCCGGCGTACATTCCTTAACCAATTAATGAGATGACCGTGCTCAAAGCACTTAAGAAGATGTTCGGCAAAAGCGAGGCTGAGCCGCTCGCGCCTGTTCCCAGTGCTCCTGTCCCCACGCCCGGCAGCCGCCATGACGGTCAACAGCCAGGCCGGCCCGCACCTGTCGCCTCGCAAAAAAAGCCAGCGGTGACGCCGCCTGAACAGGCAAAACCTGCCGAGGCCGCCCCCGAGCCGGCGCCCCAGCCAAAAGCACCCCGCCGCGAACGCGCGCCAAAACCGCCTGTCACCCCTTGGAAACTCGAAGACTTCGTCGTCGAACCCCAGGAAGGCAAGACCCGCTTCCACGATTTCAAACTCGCCCCGGAACTGATGCACGCCATCCAGGACCTGGGTTTCCCGTACTGCACGCCGATCCAGGCAGAGGTGCTGGGCTTCACCCTGGCGGGCAAAGACGCCATCGGTCGCGCCCAGACCGGTACCGGCAAGACCGCCGCGTTCCTGATCTCGATCATCACCCAGCTGCTGCAAACCCCGCCGCCGAAAGAGCGCTACATGGGTGAACCGCGCGCACTGATCATCGCCCCGACCCGGGAGCTGGTGGTGCAGATCGCCAAGGACGCCGCCGACCTGACCAAGTACACCGGCCTCAATGTCATGACGTTCGTCGGTGGCATGGACTTCGACAAGCAGCTCAAGCACCTCGAAGCCCGCCATTGCGACATCCTGGTCGCCACTCCGGGCCGCCTGCTGGACTTCAACCAGCGCGGCGACGTGCACCTGGACATGGTCGAAGTGATGGTGCTCGACGAAGCCGACCGCATGCTCGACATGGGTTTTATCCCGCAAGTACGCCAGATCATTCGCCAGACCCCGCCGAAAAACGAGCGCCAGACCCTGCTGTTCTCCGCGACCTTCACCGAAGACGTGATGAACCTCGCCAAGCAGTGGACCACCGACCCGTCCATCGTCGAGATCGAAGCGCTGAACGTGGCCAGCGAAAACGTCGAACAGCACATCTATGCCGTGGCCGGTGCCGACAAGTACAAGCTGCTCTATAACCTGGTCAACGACAACGGCTGGGAGCGCGTGATGGTGTTCGCCAACCGCAAGGACGAAGTGCGCCGCATCGAAGAGCGCCTGGTGCGCGATGGTGTCAACGCCGCGCAACTGTCGGGCGATGTGCCACAGCACAAGCGCATCAAGACCCTGGAAGGCTTTCGCGAAGGCAAGATTCGCGTGCTGGTGGCCACCGACGTGGCGGGGCGCGGGATTCACATCGATGGCATCAGCCACGTGATCAACTTCACCCTGCCGGAAGTGCCGGACGACTACGTGCACCGTATCGGCCGTACCGGTCGCGCAGGCGCGGCGGGTGTGTCGATCAGCTTTGCCGGCGAAGATGACTCGTATCAGTTGCCGTCGATCGAGGCGCTGCTGGGTCGCAAGATCAGCTGTGAGACACCGCCGACGCACTTGCTGCGGGCTGTAGAGCGCAAACGCCCTTAAGCTGAAATGCAATAAAAAAATGTGGGCGGGGGCTTGCCCCCTCCCACATTTGCATCTGTGTTCGGCTGGTTATTTCCAGCGATCGGCAGCAGCGTGATCACTGCTGCGCCCTTCCACCCAGCGCGCGCCTTCAGGGGTGCTTTCCTTCTTCCAGAACGGCGCACGGGTCTTCAGGTAATCCATCACAAACGCACAGGCATCGAACGCGGCCTGGCGGTGGGCGCTGGCGGCCGCCACAAACACAATCGGTTCGCCCGGCTCCAGCGCGCCGATGCGGTGCAGCACTTCGAGCTTGAGCAGCGGCCAGCGTTGTTCGGCTTCGACGGCGATCTTGGCCAGGGCTTTCTCGGTCATGCCGGGATAATGCTCCAGGAACATCCCCGCCACCTCGCGCCCATCGTTGAAGTCGCGTACATAGCCGACAAAACTCACCACTGCGCCCACGCCGACATTCGCCGCATGCATCGCGTTGACTTCGGCACCCGGATCAAACGGCTCGGGCTGCACACGAATGGCCATGCTCAGCCTCCGGTCACGGGCGGGAAGAACGCGACTTCATCCCCGGCGTGCAGCGGTTCGTCGAGATTGCACAGCTCCTGGTTACGGGCACACATCAAGCTGGCTTCGTTGAGCACTTCAAAGCCCGGATCACTGGCCAACGCCTGGCGCACAGCGTCGACGGTGGCGAAGTCGCCCTCCATCTCCAGCGAGTCCAGGCCCACCGCTTCGCTGTAGCGCGCAAAAAACAGTACGTTGATGCTCATGCCTGATCCGCCTTGAAATGCCCGCTTTTACCGCCAAGTTTTTCCAGCAGGCGAATGTTTTCGATGGTCATGCCGCGGTCCACGGCCTTGCACATGTCGTAGATCGTCAGCGCGGCGACACTGGCGGCTGTCAGCGCTTCCATCTCCACGCCGGTCTGCCCGGAGAGTTTGCAGCGCGCCACGATATGCACCGAGTCTGCGCCATCGGCGCTCAGTTCGACCTTGACGCCAGTCAACATCAAAGGGTGGCACAGGGGGATCAAGTCACTGGTTTTTTTCGCGGCCTGGATCCCGGCGATGCGGGCCACGGCGAACACGTCGCCCTTGGGATGGGCGCCGTCGACAATCATTTGCAGGGTCTCGGGCAGCATGCGCACCCGCGCTTCGGCCACCGCTTCACGGAACGTCACGGACTTGTCAGTGACGTCGACCATATGGGCGCGACCTTGGGAATCGAGATGAGTCAGCACAGGGATACTCCTGATCAGGAGCACCGATTGTAAACCCAATGCATAACAAATGTGGGAGGGAGCAAGCCCCCTCCCACACTGACCACGTTTACAAATGCGATTCGGCGTATTCGGCCAGAATCGAGCGAGGCACCCCTTGCAGCGCGATATGCACGCCGTTGGGGAAGTCTTTGAAGCGTTCCGTCAGGTAAGTCAGCCCGGAGCTGGTCGCGGACAGGTAGGGGGTGTCGATCTGTGCCAGGTTACCCAGGCACACCACTTTGGAACCGGCGCCGGCACGGGTGATGATGGTTTTCATCTGGTGCGGCGTAAGGTTCTGGCATTCATCGATCAGTATCAGGCTTTGTTGGAAGCTGCGGCCTCGGATGTAGTTGAGGGATTTGAACTGCAACGGCACTTTGCTGAGGATGTAGTCGACGCTGCCATGGGTGTTTTCGTCATCCATGTGCAAGGCTTCGAGGTTGTCGGTGATCGCCCCCAGCCATGGCTCCATTTTTTCCGCTTCGGTGCCCGGCAGGAAGCCGATTTCCTGGTCCAGGCCCTGCACACTGCGGGTGGCGATGATGCGCCGATAGCGCTTGGTCACCATGGTCTGCTCGATGGCGGCCGCCAGGGCAAGGATGGTTTTGCCCGAGCCCGCGGCGCCGGTCAGGTTGACCAGGTGGATGTCCGGATCGAGCAGCGCATACAGTGCCAGGCTCTGGTAGATGTCACGCGGTTTCAGGCCCCAGGCTTCCTGGTGCAACAGGGGCTCCTGATGCAGGTCGAGGATCAGCAGCTTGTCGACCTGGATCTCTTTGATCCAGCCCACGAAGCCCTGTTCGTCGATGATGAATTCATTGATGTGCACGGCCGGCAGGTTGTCGATCAGTTGCACCTGGTGCCAGGTGCGGCCATGGTCCTGACGGGTTTCGACCTTGCTGACACGGTCCCAGAACGAGCCGGTCATGGTGTGATAACCACGGGACAGCATCGACACGTCGTCGACCAGTTGGTCGGTACTGTAGTCCTCGGCAGCGATCCCACACGCTCGTGCCTTGAGGCGCATATTGATGTCTTTGGTCACCAGCACCAGGCGCAAGTCCTTGTCGCGTGCGTGCAGGTCGATCAGTTGGTTGATGATCTTGTTGTCGTTCAGGTTTTCCGGCAGCAGGCTGTTGGGCTCGCTGCGCTTGCTCATCAGGATCGACAGCAAGCCCTTGGGTCCGCTTTTGCCGCGCTGGATCGGCACGCCGACTTCAACATCCTCGGGTGACGCTTCGCCCAGGGTCTTGTCGATCAGGCGGATGGCCTGGCGGCATTCGGCAGCCACGCTGTGGTGCCCGCTTTTGAGTTTGTCGAGCTCCTCAAGCACGATCATCGGGATGGCGACGTGGTGTTCTTCGAAGTTGAGCAGTGCGTTTGGATCGTGGATCAATACATTGGTATCAAGCACATAAAGGATTGGCTGGTCGGAAGAAGGGTTACGTCCATGATCATCCATACTCGGTCACCTTTGTGGGAGCCAGTCGACGCAATACCACAACAGTGCTGCGCCTCGATTCGACCACCGACCGCACCTTGAGTGACATCAAGGGCAGTGCCCACATGAGGAGTCTTGGAAGACGCCACCTGTGTTGCAGGTTTCGGCGATCTGACTTCGTAATACCGCAAAACCCATGACAGGAAAAAGCACTTTGACGGTTTTTTGAAGTTTATTTTTCAGGATGACGAATAGCACTAGCCGAGTGCCAGCTACCCCGTTAAAGTCGGAAGTCCGCCTGCATCGAAATGTCGCACAAAATTTCCCCGTAAACGCCTCATCCCCAACAGGGCCGGGCACTTCATCTTTTCAGCGAAACGCCTCGTGGCAGTCCTGCCAGCCCAGGCCACTTTGCGCCGTTGCCTGCAGCAACAGCGGCAATGCCACCCGCGCCTTGTCCTGGGTGTCGTGAAACACAATCACCCCTTTGCGCCACAACAGCATCAGCGTCAGTACCCGTTGCGCCGACTCATCGGCCTTGAGTTTGCCCGGCTCGTCCTGGGAGTCGATGTCCCACAACGCCACCTGCAGGCCCTGGGCCTGGAAGAAGCCCTGGCTGTCCGCACGCCGCTGAGCGTAGGGCGGGCGAAACAGCGGTACGTAGTTTTCCGGCATCAGGTTCTGCGCCAGCGATGCACTGCGGGTGATCGAACTCTGCCAGTCGACCCAATGGCTGTGGGAACGGTACTGCCACCCCTGGATGCCGACGCACTGGCCCTGGTACAGCGCCTGCACATCGGCAGCCGAACTACGCTCCACACGGTTTTGCAGGCTGCTGCCGAGCACGAAGAAGGTGGCATTCATCTTCTGCTTGCGCAGGTACTCGGTAAGCCAGTCGGTATTGCCACTGACCGGTGCCGGCCCGCCGTCGAAGGTCAACAGGAACAGGCGGTCGTTGAGTTCATCGCCATTGCGCTCGTGATCACCGAAACGCGCGACTTCGCTGCTGATCTGCGGGAACAGCGCGGCCTTGCGCAGCAGCTCGTCCAGATAACGCTCATGGAAAACATGGCTCGGGCCGGCCCAGCCTATATAGAAGGAGTTTTCGCCGACTTCGAACTTGCCCGCCTGCTCGCGCAGATCGTCCATGTTTTCCACCAGGTAGCAGAACGAGGCATCTTCCTCACAGCTCTGCTGGGCGAAGGTGTAGTTCTCCAGCAAGCGCCGCCAGAGCTGGCGACGCAGGTCATCGATGGCCGCCAGGTTGATGATCTTCAACCCCAGGCGCTGCTTGAGCGCCGCGTCATCCTGGGCTTCGCTGGCGATCAGGCTATGGGCAAACATCAGGATTTCCGCACGCGAAGCCACATCGAACAGCGCCGGGCTGCTGAGCTTTTCGGGCCAGGTGCCACGGTCCAGGCTGGCTACATCCACCGGCGCCGCTTGGGCGCTCATGCAGAACAGGCAAGCGGATAATAA
Organism: Pseudomonas gorinensis; assembly: GCF_042015035.1. Classification (NCBI taxonomy): domain Bacteria; kingdom Pseudomonadati; phylum Pseudomonadota; class Gammaproteobacteria; order Pseudomonadales; family Pseudomonadaceae; genus Pseudomonas; species Pseudomonas gorinensis. The sequence goes on along the minus strand of NZ_CP167125.1, from coordinate 1,497,994 downwards.
AAGCGCAATTCGCACCAGGGTCTCCTTCTCCAGAGTCGTCGCGCACTATAGCCGATCATTGCAGGAGCGAGCTTGCTCGCGAAATACGTTAACGCTGACGCGGGCATCCTGAATCAACGCGGTGTCTTTTCGTTTTTCGCGAGCAAGCTTGCTCCTACAGAAATCGAGGCATCTATGGGTTTCATAGGTGGAGTCAAAACGCCGCAACCCCTAGAATCCGCGCACGATTACAGGAGACGACTTCATGCTGATGGTGATTTCCCCCGCCAAAACCCTCGACTTCGAGTCAAAGCCGGTCACTGCGCGCTTCACCCAGCCGCAATACCTGGACCATTCCCAGGAACTGATCGAGCAACTGCGTCAGCTGAGCCCGGCGCAGATCAGCGAATTGATGCACGTGTCCGACAAGATCGGCGGCCTCAACGCCGCCCGCTTCGGCAGCTGGATCCCGGCCTTCACCCCAGAGAATGCCAAGCAGGCCTTATTGGCGTTCAAGGGCGACGTGTACACCGGCCTCAACGCCGACACCTTCAGCGATGCCGACTTCAGCTACGCCCAGGACCACCTGCGCATGCTCTCGGGCCTGTACGGCCTGCTGCGCCCCCTGGACCTGATGATGCCGTACCGCCTGGAGATGGGCACCAAGCTCGCCAACGCCCGTGGCAAGGACCTGTACGCCTTCTGGGGCACGCGCCTCAGCGAGTGGCTCAACCAGGCGCTGGCCGAACAAGGCGATGACGTGCTGCTCAACCTGGCATCCAACGAGTATTTTTCGGCGGTCAAGCGCACCGCCCTGAACGCGCGGATCATCAATACCGAGTTCAAGGACCTGAAGAACGGCCAGTACAAGATCATCAGCTTCTACGCGAAAAAGGCCCGGGGCATGATGAGCCGTTTCGTGATCCAAGAGCGTATCAATGACCCGGCCCAGCTCAAGCAGTTCGAGGTGCAGGGCTACCGCTTCAATGCAGAGCAGTCCAAGCCGGACAAGCTGGTGTTTTTGCGCGATCACGCACCGGAATAAGGCTTTCGGGCAATGAAATCCACATGTGGGAGGGGCTTGCCCCCTCACACATTTTGGGTGCATTTCAGATCAGGAATAGCCAATTTTTTGGCGTCAAAAAATATTCTGACACTTCTCTAAAATTTCTTTCACTCGACATTCGTCATTTTTTTTCGTAGTGGCACCCCACTTTTTAATTACTAGTGGCAAAAAACTATCCCCGCGCGCCAACTCCCCGTAACTACTGGCCCAAATAGCAAGTGCTATCAATATAGTACCAGTGCCATCTTTGCCAATATTTCAAGAAATTTCCGGAAACAGGATGAGTGGCCCGGAACTTCGTCCTAAAGCACCGCTCATACCACCGGTAACGAAATTCTCTGTTTCTGTAAGAGATGACTTACATGGCCGACCAACGGAAGTAGCGAAGTTGTCACATTGAACTTTGACTCAGGGGTCACTTTACCAACCGATTAGTTAAGAGCGGCGACAAGGATGAATTGCCACGCACTATAGGCCAAGGCTGTGCTTACCCTAATGGGTCAGTGAGATAACCCAAGGCATTGATATTTAAAGGCTTGTAGCCTTTATCAAAGCCCTGCGGCACTGACGCCAGGCCCTTCTCCCAGGAAGGCTGGCTGCATTTGAGGGCAGGCCCCAATAACAAGGCCAAGTTGCGCACAACTTGAGTGCAATAGTTAGTCACTCGTTATTCAACATGCCTGTACGCGGCAAGTCGGCGTCTATTCGCCCAACTTTCGCGGCATTTGTGACGCTTGCAAACATGAACTCCGGCCATCTAATGGCATGTTTTAAATACCGTCTTCAATGACAAAGAGGTAATTGCGATGCGCATCAGCATATTTGGTTTGGGTTACGTCGGCGCAGTCTGTGCCGGTTGCCTGTCTGCCCGTGGCCACGAAGTGGTGGGCGTAGACATCTCCAAGGAAAAGATCGACCTGATCAATGCCGGTAAATCGCCGATCGTTGAGCCGGGTCTGGGCGAACTGTTGAGCCAAGGCATCGCAAACGGTCGCCTGCGCGGTACGACCAACTTCGCCGAAGCGATTCGCGATACGGACCTGTCGATGATTTGCGTCGGCACGCCCAGCAAGAAAAACGGCGACCTGGAACTCAACTACATCGAATCGGTATGCCGCGAGATCGGTTTTGTCCTGCGTGACAAGACCACCCGCCACACCATCGTGGTGCGCAGCACCGTATTGCCGGGCACCGTCGCCAACGTGGTGATCCCGATCCTCGAAGACTGCTCCGGCAAGAAAGCCGGCATCGACTTCGGTGTCGCGGTCAACCCGGAATTCCTGCGTGAATCCACCGCCATCGCCGACTACGACCTGCCACCGATGACCGTTATCGGCGAGTTCGACAAAGCTTCCGGCGACGTCCTGCAGTCGCTGTACGAAGAACTCGACGCTCCGATCATCCGCAAGGACATCGCCGTCGCCGAGATGATCAAGTACACCTGCAACGTGTGGCACGCCACCAAGGTGACCTTCGCCAACGAGATCGGCAACATCGCCAAGGCCGTCGGCGTCGATGGTCGCGAAGTGATGGAAGTGGTCTGCCAGGACAAGACCCTCAACCTGTCCCAGTACTACATGCGCCCAGGCTTCGCGTTCGGCGGCTCCTGCCTGCCCAAAGACGTGCGTGCCCTGACTTACCGCGCCAGCTCCCTGGACGTCGACGCGCCACTGCTCAACTCGCTGATGCGCAGCAACGAATCCCAGGTACAGAACGCCTTCGACATCGTCGCCGGCCACGACAAACGCAAAGTCGCCCTGCTGGGCCTGAGCTTCAAGGCCGGTACCGACGACCTGCGCGAAAGCCCGCTGGTAGAACTGGCCGAGATGCTGATCGGCAAGGGTTACGACCTGAGCATCTACGACAGCAACGTCGAATACGCCCGTGTGCACGGTGCGAACAAAGATTACATCGAAGGCAAGATCCCGCACGTGTCGTCCCTGCTCAATTCGGACTTCGACGACGTGATCAACAACTCCGACGTGATCATCCTCGGCAACCGTGACGAGAAGTTCCGTGCCTTGGCGCATAACGCGCCGGATGGCAAGCAAGTGGTCGACCTGGTGGGCTTCATGTCCAAAGCCACCAGTGTGAGCGGCCGCACCGAAGGTATTTGCTGGTAACAGCGACGGCAAGTTCCGGGCTGCAAGCGTCTTCATCCCCAGCGCTTGCAGCCGGGAACCTCCTTCCCTTCCGGATGACGCTTATGTCCAAGTTAAAACATGTACTACTGCAATCCGCCGGCTGGCTGCTGTTCCTCAGCCTGCTGATGGGACTCGCCCTGCTGCTGCCGGCGAGTACATTCGACTCGGAGTCGAAGAATTTTATTTTCCTGATTGGCGCCGTCGGTATCTGGCGCTACTCGATGGGTGCGACGCATTTCTTTCGCGGCATGCTGTTCCTGTACGTGGTCTACCCCCACCTGCGCCGCAAAGTGCGCAAGCTGGGCAAAGCCGCAGACCCGTCCCATGTGTTCCTGATGGTCACCAGCTTCCGTATCGACGCGCTGACCACAGCCCAGGTGTACAGCTCGGTGATTCGCGAGGCCATCGAGTGCGGCTTCCCCACCACCGTGGTCTGCTCGCTGGTGGAAATGTCCGATGAGCTGCTGGTAAAGAGCCTGTGGGAACGCATGAACCCGCCTGACCACGTCAAGCTCGACTTCGTGCGCATCGCCGGTACCGGCAAGCGCGACGGCCTGGCCTTCGGCTTTCGCGCGATCTCCCGCCACCTGCCGGACGAACGTGCCGTGGTCGCCGTGATCGATGGCGACACCGTGCTTGCCGAAGGCGTCGTGCGCAAGACCGTGCCGTGGTTCCAGCTGTTCGACAATGTCGGCGGCCTGACCACCAACGAGTTCTGCGAAGTCCGTGGCGGCTACATCATGAGCGAGTGGCACAAACTGCGCTTCGCCCAACGTCACATCAACATGTGCTCCATGGCCCTGTCCAAGCGCGTACTGACCATGACCGGGCGCATGTCGGTGTTCCGTGCCAGCGTCGTCACTGACCCGGGCTTTATCGCCGATGTGGAAAGCGACTCGCTGCAACACTGGCGCCTGGGCCGCTTCAAGTTTTTGACCGGCGATGACAAGTCCAGCTGGTTCAGCCTGATGCGCCTGGGCTACGACACGTTCTACGTGCCGGACGCCGCGATCAATACGGTGGAACACCCGCCGGAAAAGAGCTTTATCAAGGCCAGCCGCAAGCTGATGTTCCGCTGGTACGGCAACAACCTGCGCCAGAACTCCCGTGCCCTGGGCCTGGGCGTACGTCGGTTGGGCCTGTTCACCAGCGTGGTGCTGTTCGACCAGCGCGTGTCGATGTGGACCTCCCTGCTCGGCCTGACCGTGGCGATCATCGCCACCTTCAAGTACGGCGGCGCGTTCATCCTCGCCTACCTGCTGTGGATCGGCATCACCCGCCTGATCCTCACCCTGCTGCTGTCGTGCTCCGGCCACAAGATCGGCCCGGCCTACCCGGTGATTCTCTATTACAACCAGATCATGGGCGCGCTGGTGAAGATCTACGTGTTCTTCCGCCTTGATCAACAGTCCTGGACCCGCCAGGACACCAAACTGACCCGCGATTTGGCCAGCTTTCAACGTTGGTTCAACACCTGGTCGTCTCGGACCATGACCTTCTCCGCCGGCAGCATCTTCGTCGCCGTGTTGCTGATGATGGTCTGACCCTGCCAAGCCTGAATTAACTCTAGGAAATTGCCCTGATGAACAGCCAAGTAAACGCCAACGTTGTCCACGAATCCGAAGCCCAGCGCCAACATGCCCGGGTCAAAATCCCGGCCAAGCTGCGCTTCTTCAACACTGACCGCACCCAGACCGAAGCACGCGTGATCGACCTGTCCGCCGGCGGCCTGGCGTTCACCGCCACCCAGCCATTGACCGTGGGTGAAGTGCACAAGGGCCGCCTGCAATTCGTCATCGATAACCTCGGCCTGGCCATGGATGTGGAGTTGCAGATTCGCTCCTACGACCGCCAGAGCGGCCGTACCGGTTGCCAGTTCCAGAACCTCGACGCCCAGGATATTTCCACCCTGCGCCACCTGATCACCTCGCACTTGTCCGGCGACATCGTGACCATGGGTGATGTGCTCGCCACCCTGCAACGCGACAACTTCACCAAGGCCCGCAAGGTCAAGGATGGCGGCAGCAACATGAGCGCCTTCGGCCGCCTGCGCGCCGTGACGTTCAGCCTGGCGATCTTCCTCGTGGGCCTGGCGGCGTTCGGGTTTGTCTTCAAGTCGCTGTACGGCATGTACTTCGTTACCCACGCCCAGGCGGGCCTGGTCAGCGTACCCGGCATGAACGTGACCATGCCGCGCGACGGTACCGTGCAAAGCCTGCTCAAAGGTGATGCGGTTGCGGCCAAGGGCGCACCACTGGCCACCTTCAGCACCAGCATGCTCGACGTACTCAAGGGCCACCTCGACGAAGACCAGCTGCAACCGGCCAAGGTCGAAGAACTGTTCGGCAAGCAAATGACCGGCACCCTGACCTCCCCATGCGACTGCGTCGTGGCCCAGCAACTGGTGGCCGACGGTCAGTACGCCAGCAAGGGCGATGTGATCTTCCAACTGGTGCCACGCGGCAGCCTGGCCAATGTGGAAGCACGCTTCACCTATCGCCAGTTCGCCGACGTACGCCCTGGTACCCCGGTGAGCTTCCAGGTCGCCGACGAAGAGCAGGTCCGCACCGGCACCATCGTCAGCAGCACCAGCCTGAACAGCGCCGACCTGTCCTCCGACATTCGTGTGCAGATCAAGCCGGATGCTCCCCTGGACAGCACCTACGCCGGCCGCCCGGTAGAAGTGACCAGCGACCGTGGCCCCTCCCTGAACTGGCTGATCGATAAAGCCATGGCAGCAGGTCTTTAATCATGAGCGCCCTTCGAACCCTACCGGTGCCCCTGGCGCTGGCCATCGCCCTCGCCGGTTGCGCCGGCCTGCCCGACCAACGCCTGGCCAATGAAGCGCTCAAGCGTGGCGATACCGTCACCGCGCAGCAGAATTACCAGCAACTGGCAGACTTGGGTTACAGCGAGGCCCAGGTGGGCCTGGCCGACATCCAGGTAGGCACCCGCGATCCGGCGCAAATCAAACAGGCCGAAGCCACCTACCGCGCAGCGGCGGATACCTCGCCGCGTGCCCAGGCCCGTCTCGGTCGCCTGCTGGTGGCCAAGCCAGGCTCTACCGAAGCCGAACACCATGAAGCCGAAGGCCTGTTGAAAAAAGCCTTTGCCAATGGCGAAGGCAACACCCTGATCCCGCTGGCGATGCTGTACCTGCAATACCCGCACAGTTTCCCCAACGTGAATGCCCAGCAGCAGATCAACAAATGGCAGGCGGCCGGTTACCCGGAAGCCGGTCTGGCCCAGGTGCTGCTGTATCGCACCCAGGACACCTACGACCAGCACCTGGATGACGTAGAGCGCATCTGCAAAGCCGCGCTGAACACCACCGACATCTGCTACGTCGAACTGGCCACGGTCTACCAGAAAAAAGCCGAGCCGGAAAAACAAGCCGAGCTGCTCAAGCAAATGGAAGCCGGCTACAGCCGTGGCACCGTCACCGCACAGCGCGTCGACAGCGTCGCCCGCGTGCTGGGCGATGCAACCCTGGGCAAGACCGACGAGAAGACCGCCCAGGCCCTGCTGGAAAAAATCGCCCCCGGCTACCCCGCTTCCTGGGTCAGCCTGGCGCAACTGCTCTACGACTTCCCGGAACTGGGCGACGTCGACCAGATGATGAAGTACCTGGACAACGGCCGCGCCGCCGACCAGCCGCGCGCCGAGCTGTTGCTGGGCAAGCTCTACTACGAAGGCAAGTGGGTGCCGGCGGACGCCAAGGTGGCCGAAGCGCATTTCGAAAAAGCCGTAGGCAAGGAAGTGGCCGCCGATTACTACCTCGGCCAGATCTACCGCCGTGGCTACCTGGGCAAGGTGTACTCGCAAAAAGCCCTGGACCATTTGCTCACCGCCGCGCGTAACGGCCAGAACAGCGCCGACTTCGCCATCGCCCAATTGTTTTCCCAAGGCAAGGGCACCAAGCCCGACCCACTGAACGCCTATGTCTTCAGCCAGTTGGCTAAAGCCCAGGACACGCCAGAGGCCAATGAGTTGGCGACGCAGCTCGAAGCCCCGCTGACGCCGGAACAACGCGCCGAAGGCCAACGCCTGGTGCAACAGGAACTGGCCGCGCGCGGCACCCTGGCCCAAAGCACGCTGCAACTGCACGCCCTGCAAGAAGAAGACGGCGAGGAATCCCTATGAAGCTCAATCCATTCGTGCAGGCCGGCATCGGCCTGACCTTTGCCCTGCTGTGGTCGTGCCCGACCCTGGCCGCACTGACTGAAACCAAGAATTTCGGCATGGACGTTAAAATCACCGGCCAGTCCGAAGACGACCGCGACCTGGGCACCCAGAAAGGCGGCGACGTCAACGGCATCGGCCTCGACCTGCGCCCGTGGATCTACGGCGAAAGCGGCAACTGGAGCGCCTATGCCATGGGCCAGGCGGTTGCTTCGAGCGACATTATCGAGACCGACACCCTGCAACAGTCGGCGGATGACGAAAACCAGCAAACCACCAACGACGACCGCAAGACCAAGAAAAACTACTTGGCCATGCGCGAGTTCTGGGTCGGCTACAGCGGCTTCACGCCCTACCCTGGCGAGATCCTCAAGCTCGGTCGCCAACGCCTGCACAATGACGACGGCCAATGGCGCGACACCAATATCGAAGCGCTGAACTGGACCTTCGACACCACCTTGCTCAAGGCCAATGTCGGCGCAGCCGAACGCTTCAGCGAATACCGCACCGACCTCAAGGAACTGTCGCCCGAGGACAAGGACCGCCAGCACTTCTACGCCGACGCGTCCTACCAGTGGACGCCGGGGCAGTGGATCGGCCTGCGCGGTCACCATACCCATGACGACGGCAAGCTCGACTATCCCGAGCCGGGCGTGCCCACCGACTCGTTGGACAAGCGCGAAAACGGCGACCTGACCTGGCTTGGCATCGAAGCCAACAGCGACGCCTACAACTGGCGTAACACCAACACCGTCAACTACTGGGCCAGCGTCACCGGCATGCAGGGCAACCGCGACACGGTCAATGCCTTGAACGCCGACGGCACCCGCCCGACCAACGCCAAGCGCAGCGATGACCTGAATGGCTGGGCCACCGACCTGGGTGTGCGCCTGCGCCTTGACCCGCAGTGGCAAGTGGGCGCCGCCTATTCGCGTGCCAGTGCCGAATACGAGCAGAACGGCCTGCAAAGCAACCGTTCGAACTGGACCGGTACCCAGTCCCGCGTCCACCGTTTCGGCGAAGCATTCCGCGGCGAAATGAACAACATGCAGTCCATGAGCCTGTTCGGTTCCTGGCAGCTGCGCGAGGACTATGACGCCAGCCTGGTGTACCACAAGTTCTGGCGCGTCGACGGCAACAAGCCGGTCGGCAGCAACGGCATCGACGCCGTGCAGAACAACACCGATGACGTGACCGGCGCGATCCTGTCCAGCACGTCCCTGCCCCTGGAAGACGGCAAGAAAGACCTGGGCCAGGAGATGGACCTGGTGGTCACCAAATACTTCAAGACCGGCCTGCTGCCGGCTGGGCTCAGCCATTCGATCGACGAACCGTCGGCCCTGGTGCGCTTGCGTGCAGGTGTGTTCAAACCGGGCGACGCCTATGGCAGCCAAGTCGACTCGTACATGCATCGCGCCTTTGTCGACGTGATTTGGAAGTTCTGATGGGAGCCCGCGCAATGATTGCTCACCCCTTCACAGGCAGATGCCTGCTGGTGACCGCGATGCTGATGGCCAGTGCCACAGCGTTCGCCGATACCGCGCAGCCGGTCAAGGCGCCGACCATCGCCAAAGAACTACAACAGGCCAAGACCTACACCATCTCCAGCCCGCCGACCGCGCCGCTGGAAATGGCCAAGCCTGCCCTGCCGGACCTGTCGGGCTACACCGCCGCGGCGATGGAAAAGAAAATCGTCAGAACCAAGCCGGGCAAGATCAGCATCCGCCGCATGATGCAGGAAGACGCCCTGAAGGACTTCATCGGCGGCGACAACAAGATGGCCGAATGGGTGGTGCGCCAGCACGGCATTCCCCAGGCCATTTTTGTCGACGACGGCTACATGAACCTCAAGGACCTGCTGGGTAAAGTGCCCAAGCAGTACCTGAGCGAAACCTCGCCGGGCGTGTTCCTGGCCAAGCTGCCGATCGTGGTCGGGCGCAAGGGCATCCTGGAAATCGACAAGAAGACCCAGGAACTGCGCCTGTCCCAGGAAGCCGGCTCGTTCCTGATCAACGACGGCCAACTGTTTGTGCGCGATACCAAGGTCACCGGCTGGAGCGAAAAAGCCAATGGCCCGGCGCTGTTCACGTCGCCCAAGGCGTTCCGCCCGTTCCTGCTGTCCTGGGGCGGCACCGAGACCTACATCTCCAACACCAAGATGGCCAGCTTCGGCTACGCCAACAGTAAGTCGTACGGGGTGAGTATTTCCCAATACACGCCGAACATGGCCAAGGTACTCAAGCGTCCTGAGCCGACCGGCTGGATCATCGACTCCGAGTTCTCGGACATGTGGTACGGCTTCTACTGCTACGAGACCACGGGCTTTGTGCTCAAAGGCAACACCTATAAAGACAACATCGTCTACGGCATTGACCCCCATGACCGTTCCCACGGCCTGATCATCGCGGACAACACCGTCTACGGCACCAAGAAGAAGCACGGCATCATCATTTCCCGGGAAGTGAACGACAGCTTCATCTTCAATAACCGCAGCTACGACAACAAGCTGTCGGGGCTGGTGATCGACCGTAACAGCGTGAACAACCTGATCGCCGACAACGAGATCTACCGCAACCACACCGACGGCATCACCCTCTATGAGAGCGGCGACAACCTGCTGTGGGGCAACAAGGTGATCAGCAACCGTCGTCACGGCATCCGGGTCCGTAACAGCGTGAACATCAAGCTGTACGAAAACACCTCGATGGCCAACGGCCTGACCGGCGTGTACGGCCACATCAAGGATTTGACCGACACCGACCGCGACATCGCCCTCGACCCGTTCGATGCCAAGGTCTCGCTGATCGTGGTCGGCGGTGAGCTGGCCGGTAACGGCAGCGGACCGCTGTCGATCGACTCGCCGTTGAGTATCGAGCTGTATCGCGTGTCGATGCTGGCGCCGACCAAATCCAGCGGCATCAGCTTCTCCGGCGTGCTGGGCGATCGTCAGGAAGAAATTCTCGACCTGCTGGTGCGCCAGCAGAAAGCCGTGCTGATCGACCCTGTCGAACGCCAGACCGAAATGCAGGACTGAGGATGACCCTTATGCACCCACACATGATCAAACTGCTGAGCCTCTCGGGTCTGACCCTCGGCCTGCTCGCGGCCAGCCAGGGCGTACGCGCCGATGAAATCAAGGCGCCGACCTTTACCGCCGAACCGTGCTGCAGCCTGTGCCCGGCCGCCCATGACGCGAAGAACTACACCACGCGCTACCAGCAGAACTTCACCACCCTGGTACAAGCCCAGGGCGACTGGCTGTTCCGTACCCAGGAAGACCTGCGCACCGAATTCGACACCAGCCCCGCCGGCTACAAACGCATGCAACAACTGCACGATGCGTTCAAGGCCAAAGGCGTGGAACTGGTGGTGGTCTACCAGCCGACCCGTGGCCTGGTGAACCGCAACAAGCTCAACCCGGCAGAAAAAGCCTCGTTCGATTTCGACAAGGCCCTGAGCAACTACAAGACCATGCTCGGCCGCTTCGCCAAGATGGGCTACGTGGTGCCGGACTTGTCGCCGTTGACCAACGAGCAACTGCCGGACGAATTGCCGGCCCACGATTTCTACTTCCGTGGCGACCAGCACTGGACCCCCTATGGCGCCCAGCGCACCGCGAAAATCGTCGGTGCCAAAGTGCGCGCGATGCCGGAGTTCGCCGATATTCCCAAGCGTGAGTTCGAGACCAAGCGCTCCGGACGCATGGGCAAGACCGGTACCCTGCACAACATGGCCGGGCAACTGTGCGGCACCAGCTACGCGATCCAGTACATGGACCAGTTCACCACCGAGCCCAAGGGCGAAGCGGGCGACGGCGACCTGTTCAGCGATTCGGGCAACCCGCAGATCACCCTGGTCGGCACCAGCCACAGCGGCAAGAACTACAACTTCGCCGGCTTCCTCGAAGAGGAAATCGGTGCCGACATCCTCAACGTCGCCTTCCCCGGCGGTGGTTTGGAAGGTTCGATGATCCAGTACCTGGGCAGCGATGAATTCCAGAAAACCCCACCGAAAATCTTGATCTGGGAATTCTCGCCGCTGTATCGCCTCGACCAGGAAACCATCTACCGCCAGATGATGGCGCTGCTGGACAACGGCTGTGAAGGCAAGACCGCGCAGATGAGCGCCAGCACCACCTTGAAACCCGGCAAGAACGAATTGCTGGTTAACAGTTCGAACAAAGACCTGCGCAATGCCAACCATCAGGTCGATATCCGCTTCGCCGATCCCTCGGTGAAAACCTTGCAAGCCACCCTCTGGTACATGAACGGGCGCCACGAGGACATCAAGATCGAGAAACCCGAAACATCCGATACAGACGGGCGTTTCGCCTTTGAACTGCGCACCGATGAAGACTGGGCCTCGCAGAACTTGCTGGCCGTGGAAGTGCAGGGCCCCGAAGCGGGCGCTGCCGCGCAGAAGGTCGAAGCGAAAATTTGCACACGCAACGTATTCCCAAGCGGCGGTCAGAAGACTGCCTCACTCGGGCAATGAGGTTACCTATGCAGAAGTTACTGATTCCATCGTTACTGGGCCTGGCGATCTTCGCCGGCGCGGCCAGCGCCGCCGCGCCACTGCGTCCACCCCAGGGCTACTTCGCACCGATTGAAGCGTTCAAGACCGGCGATTTCAAGAATGACTGCGATGCCATGCCCACGCCGTACACCGGCCCGCTGCAATTTCGCAGCAAGTACGAAGGCTCCGACAAGGCCCGCTCCACGCTGAATGTGCAGTCGGAAAAAGCCTTTCGCGACAGCACCGCCGACATCACCAAGCTGGAAAAAGACACCAGCAAGCGCGTGATGCAGTTCATGCGCGACGGTCGTCCGGAGCAGTTGGAATGCACGCTCAACTGGTTGACCAGCTGGGCCAAGGCTGACGCGTTGATGTCCAAGGACTTCAACCACACCGGCAAGTCCATGCGCAAATGGGCACTGGGCAGCATGGCCTCGGCCTATGTCCGCCTGAAGTTCTCCGACTCGCATCCGCTGGCCAACCACCAGCAGGAATCGCAACTGATCGAAGCCTGGTTCAACAAGCTGGCGGACCAGGTGGTCAGCGACTGGGACAACCTGCCGCTGGAAAAAACCAACAACCACTCCTACTGGGCCGCCTGGTCGGTGATGGCAACCTCCATCGCCACCAACCGTCGCGACCTGTTTGATTGGGCCGTGAAGGAATACAAGGTCGGCGTCAACCAGGTCGATGACCAGGGCTTTTTGCCCAACGAGTTGAAGCGTCAGCAACGCGCCCTGTCGTACCACAACTACGCGCTGCCGCCGCTGTCGATGATCGCCAGTTTTGCCCTGGTCAACGGGGTTGACCTGCGCCAGGAAAACAACGGCGCGCTCAAGCGCCTGGGCGACAAGGTGCTGGCCGGGGTCAAGGATCCAGAGATCTTCGAACAGAAGAACGGCAAGGAACAGGACATGAAGGATCTCAAGGAAGACATGAAATTCGCCTGGCTCGAACCCTTCTGCACCCTCTACACCTGCGCGCCGGATGTACTCGAACGCAAGCACGGGATGCAACCGTTCAAGACCTTCCGCCTCGGCGGCGACCTGACCAAGGTCTACGACCCGACACATGAGAAAGGCAACAAAGGTTCCTGAGTGAACTCGGTAAAAATGTGGGAGGGGGCTTGCCCCCGATAGCGGTGTATCAGTTGATGCATCCGGTGACTGACTCACCACCATCGGGGGCAAGCCCCCTCCCACATTTGACGCCGGTTTCGACAGTGAGATTGCAATACAACCTCCCCCGACATCGTGGGGGGTTTGGGGGGGCTCTGGCCCTTGACTGTTGGTTAAACATGGAGAGATCGGGATGGTTTTCTCGTCCAATGTGTTCCTGTTTCTGTTCTTGCCGATCTTTCTCGGCTTGTACTACTTGAGCGGGCAACGCTATCGCAATCTGCTGCTGCTGATTGCCAGCTACGTGTTCTACGCCTGGTGGCGAGTGGACTTCCTGGCGCTGTTCGCGGCCGTCACGCTGTGGAACTACTGGATCGGCCTCAAGGTTGGTGCAGCCGGCGTGCGTACCAAGCCGGCCCAACGTTGGCTGCTGCTTGGCGTGGCCGTCGACCTGTGCATCCTCGGCTACTTCAAGTACGCCAACTTCGGTGTCGACAGCATCAACGTGATGATGAAGTCGGTGGGTCTCGAGCCGTTCATCCTCACCCACGTGCTGCTGCCGATCGGGATCTCGTTCTACATCTTCGAGTCCATCAGCTACATCATCGACGTGTACCGTGGCGATACCCCGGCGACGCGCAACCTCATCGACTTTGCGGCGTTCGTGGCGATCTTCCCGCACCTGATCGCCGGCCCGGTGTTGCGTTTCCGCGACCTGGCCGACCAGTTCAATAACCGCACCCATACCCTCGACAAGTTCTCCGAGGGCTGCACGCGGTTCATGCAGGGTTTCATCAAGAAGGTGTTTATCGCCGACACCCTGGCGGTGGTGGCGGACCATTGCTTTGCCCTGCAAAACCCCACCACCGGCGACGCCTGGCTTGGCGCGCTGGCCTATACCGCGCAGCTGTACTTCGACTTCTCCGGCTACAGCGACATGGCCATCGGCCTGGGCTTGATGATGGGTTTCCGCTTCATGGAAAACTTCAAGCAGCCGTACATCAGCCAGTCGATCACCGAGTTCTGGCGGCGCTGGCACATCAGCCTGTCGACCTGGCTGCGTGACTACCTGTACATCACCCTGGGCGGCAACCGCAAAGGCACGCTGACCACTTACCGCAACCTGTTCCTGACCATGCTGCTCGGTGGCCTGTGGCACGGTGCGAACATCACCTACATCGTGTGGGGTGCCTGGCACGGCATGTGGCTGGCGATTGAGAAAGCCATCGGCCTCAACACCGCACCACGCAGTTTCAATGTTGTCCGTTGGGCCTTCACCTTCCTGCTGGTGGTGATGGGCTGGGTCATCTTCCGCTCCGAAAACCTGCATGTGGCCGGCCGTATGTACGGCGCGATGTTCAGCTTTGGCGAGTGGTCGCTCTCGGAACTCAACCGCGCCAACCTCACGGGCCTGCAAGTGGCAACCCTGGTGGTGGCGTACGCAACCCTGGCGTTCTTCGGCTTGCGCGACTTCTACACCAACCGCCCCGCCGAAAAAACCAAGCCGGCAGACCCAAGCCTGATCAAGGCCGTGCCTGGCGATGACCCGGGCAGCATCCACCAGCCTGGTTTCACCGTGGGTAAAGACGCCGCTGTGCAACCGGCCTACTGGACCGCTGACTGGCCACGCTACGCCATGCGCGCCGCGGTGCTGCTGCTGTTCGTGGCATCGATCCTGAAACTATCGGCGCAGAGCTTCTCGCCGTTCCTTTACTTCCAATTCTGAGGGAGCCGACCATGACCCGTTCATTCCGCGTCCTCTATATCGCACTGTTCCTGCTGGTGCTGCTGGCCCTGGGCGCCTGGTCGATGCGCAGTTTCTTCGGCTTCAGCACCAACGCTGATGCGACCGTGCTCAACGGTCGCTGGACCAAGGCCGTCGAGACGCACTACGACGACCAGTTCCCGATCAAGCGCATCGGCACCAACCTCTGGGCCGCGCTGGACTACAAGCTGTTCAATGAAGGCCGCCCTGGCGTGGTGCTGGGTCGCGATCACTGGCTGTACAGCGACGAGGAGTTCAACCCCGCCGTCAACGAAGACCAGAACCTGGAAGGCAACTACGCCCTGGTCGAAGGCGTGCGCCAGAAACTCAAGGCCCAAGGCATTGAGCTGGTGATGGCGATCATTCCGGCCAAGGTACGCCTGTACCCGGAACACCTGGGCGAAGTGAAACCGGCGAGTATCCACGCCAACCTGTACCAGGACTTCCACGCCCGTGTCGCCGCCGACCACATCATCGCCCCAGACCTGCTGGGCCCGCTGCAACAGGCCAAGCTGGGCGGCAAGCAAGTGTTCCTGCGTACCGACACCCACTGGACCCCGGACGGCGCCGAAATCGCCGCCAAGCAGTTGGCTAAAACCATTGCCGACAAAACCCCACTGAACGGCGAACCGCAGCGCTTTGTCACCGAAGCCGAAAAGACCGAACCGCATAAAGGCGACCTGCGTCTGTTCCTGCCCCTGGACCCACTGTTCGAAAACCTGATGCCACCGAAGGAGCCGTTGGAAAAACGCGTGACGCACCTGGCCGAAACCAAGGGCGACGACGCACTGTTCACCGACAGCGAAACCCCGGTAGCACTGGTGGGCACCAGCTACAGCGCCAACCCCAACTGGAACTTCGTCGGTGCGCTCAAGCAAGCCCTGGGCAGCGACGTGGTCAGCTACGCCGAAGACGGCCACGGCCCGATCCTGCCGATGCTCAGCTACCTGAAAAGTGACGACTTCAAGAACAGCCCGCCACAAGTGCTGATCTGGGAGTTTCCTGAACGTTATCTGCCCGTGAACAACGAAATCGGTGATGCCGACCCATCGTGGGTTGCGCAACTTAAACAAGCCGGTTCGCGCCAACAAAACATGGCACTGAACACCCCAGTTAAACACCAAAAATCCGAGACGCCCGACCGGGCGCAAAACTGAAAGAGAGGTAACTCACATGACTTTCACTACTACTCCGCGTCGTCTCGCCAAGACCCTGGCACTGGTTGCCGGCATGAGCGTTGTATCGATGTCTGCCTTCGCCGGTGGTGACGCCGCCCTGTACGGCCCTGTCGCACCGAAAGGCTCCAGCTTCGTGCGCGTCTATAACGCCTCCAACCAGGAAGTCAGCGCGACAGTTGGCAGCACCAACCTCAACGAAGTGGCCCCACTGGCCAGCAGCGACTTCAGCTTCATGCCCGGCGGCGACTACAGCGCCAAGGTCGGCAGCCAGACCGTACCGGTCAAGCTCGCCGCCGATCACTACTACACCCTGGTCAACAACAGCAGCGGCCAGCCTCAGCTGATCGAAGAACCGCCGTTCAAGAACAAGCAGAAATCCCTGGTGCGCGTACAGAACCTCAGCGACAAGGCCCTGACCCTGAAAACCGCTGACGGCAAGACCGAAGTGGTCAAGTCCGTGGCCGCCAAGGGCCGTGGCGAGCGTGAAATCAACCCGGTGAAGGTGAGCCTGGCGTTGTATGACGGTGACAAGAAAGTCGGCGATGTGAAGCCGGTTGCGTTGGAGCGCGGTGAGGCCGCGGTGCTGTACGTCACCGGCTCCGGCAGCAGCCTGTCGCCAGTGTGGGTGAAACGCCCCGTGTCGACCCGCTAACTATTTCTCGGACTGACGCCCCCCCACTGTAGGAGCGAGCTTGCTCGCGAAAATCGCCAATGATGACGCGGAAATTCTGGATGTACGCGGTGTCTGGGAGTTCTTCGCGAGCAAGCTCGCTCCTACAGAGGACAGAGGCGTCAGTTCGGACCGAGACAAAAACAAGAGTGAAACGACAAACCTTCGTAGCTCTGACCCAAATTGATTCAAGGAGAAACACATGATCCCAGTAATCCTTTCCGGTGGTAGCGGCTCACGTCTTTGGCCGCTTTCCCGTAAACAGTTCCCGAAACAATTCCTGGCTCTGACCGGCGAGCACACGCTGTTCCAACAAACCCTGGAACGCCTGGTATTCGAAGGCATGGACGCGCCGATCGTGGTCTGCAACAAAGACCACCGTTTCATCGTCAACGAGCAACTGAGCGCGCGCAAGCTGGAAAGCCAGCGCATCCTGATGGAACCCTTCGGCCGCAACACCGCGCCGGCCGTGGCCCTGACCGCGATGATGCTGGTCAACGAAGGCCGCGACGAATTGATGCTGGTCCTGCCCGCCGACCACGTGATCGACGACCAGAAAGCCCTGCAACGCGCCCTGGCCCTGGCCACCGTGGCTGCCGAGCGAGGCGAGATGGTGCTGTTCGGCGTGCCGGCGACCCGCCCGGAAACCGGCTATGGCTACATCAAGTCCACCAACGATTCGCTGCTGCCCGAAGGCGTGAGCCGCGTGCAACAGTTCGTGGAAAAACCCGATGAAAAACGCGCCATCGAGTTCGTCAAAAGCGGCGGTTACTTCTGGAACAGCGGCATGTTCCTGTTCCGCGCCAGCCGTTTCCTCGAAGAGCTGAAAAAACACGATCCGGACATCTACGACACCTGCGTGCTGACCCTGGAACGCAGCGAGCAGACCGCCGATACCGTGACCTTCGACGAAGCCACCTTCGCCTGCTGCCCGGACAACTCCATCGACTACGCCGTGATGGAAAAAACCCAACGCGCCTGCGTGGTACCGCTGAGTGCCGGCTGGAGCGACGTGGGTTGCTGGGCCTCGCTGTGGGCGGTCAACGATAAAGACATCAACGGCAACGTCACCAAGGGCGACGTCGTGATCCAGGACAGCAAGAACTGCATGATCCATGGCAACGGCAAGCTGGTATCGGTGATCGGCCTGGACAACATCGTGGTGGTGGAAACCAAGGACGCGATGATGATTGCCCACAAGGACAAGGTCCAGGGCGTCAAGCAGATGGTCGCGACCCTCAACGAACAGGGCCGCAGCGAAACCCAGA
Source organism: Pseudomonas gorinensis (assembly GCF_042015035.1). Taxonomy (NCBI): domain Bacteria; kingdom Pseudomonadati; phylum Pseudomonadota; class Gammaproteobacteria; order Pseudomonadales; family Pseudomonadaceae; genus Pseudomonas; species Pseudomonas gorinensis. Next base: position 1,480,109 of record NZ_CP167125.1, on the reverse strand, counting down.
ACCACTGCGAAGTCTACCGTCCGTGGGGCTCCTACGACTCGGTGGACATGGGCGGGCGCTTCCAGGTCAAGCACATCTCGGTCAAGCCGGGCGCATGCCTGTCGCTGCAGATGCACCACCACCGCGCCGAACACTGGATCGTGGTCAGCGGCACGGCCGAAGTGACCTGTGACGAGAACGTGTTCCTGCTCACCGAGAACCAATCCACCTACATCCCGATCGCCTCGGTGCACCGCTTGCGCAACCCGGGCAAGATCCCGCTGGAGATCATCGAAGTGCAATCGGGCAGCTATCTGGGCGAAGACGATATCGAGCGGTTTGAAGATATCTACGGTCGCTCGACGCCGGTTGAACGTGGCGTGTCGGTGAAAACTATCGCGCAGTAAAACAGTCGTACAAGAAGCCCTCGCCCAACCCATTGCGTCCCCTATCCGCAGTGGGTTGGGTGGGGGCTTTTTGTTTGGGATTTGTGCTGGCTGTGAGGGCCTCATCGGGGGCAAGCCCCCTCCCACCTTTGATCTGTGAATACATTCAAGTGTGGGAGGGGGCTTGCCCCCGATGAGGCCCACCCGGCCACCACAGCACTCAAGGTAGCCAATCCCACCTACGCTTAAGTTAGGATGCTCGTTCCCTATTCGAGGTGGTCTCCATGTTCTTCGGCGTTCTCCTGATCATCACCTGGTTGATCCTCCTGCTGCGCTACCCGGCCAAGGCGCTGCCGGTATCGCTTGCCGCCGCTGCCGGCCTGGGCCTTGTCGCGGTCTGGGTGGTCTGGCTGGACAACCGCGAAGCCTCGCAACTGGCGCGCCTCGAGTTGCGCATCAGCTACGCGCCGCAGGAATGCCCCGCCGACCGCCCACTGAAACTGACCCTGAACAACGGCAACGACGTACCGCTGACCGAACTGCGCTGGCGCGTCGCCGCCTATGCGCCGGGTGACACGGTCAACCTGGCCGATAACGTCTACGCGGCCCCCCGCTATCGTGGCCCCGGCGAGTTGCAGGCCGGCGCCACCTGGGACGACTGCCTGCCCACCCCGCCCCTGCGCCCCGGCTATCGCCCGCAAACCCTGGAATTTCGCGCCGAGCACCTGCAAGGCAGTTTCTCGGACTGACAAAGGACTGATCCATGCCCAACGTACTGATCACCGGTTGCTCCAGCGGTATTGGCCGCGCCCTGGCCGATGCCTTCAAATCCGCCGGCTTCAACGTGTGGGCCAGCGCCCGCCGCCCGGAAGACGTCACCGCCCTCGCCGCCGCGGGTTTCAATGCCGTCGAACTCGACGTCAACGACAGCGCCGCATTGCAGCGCCTGGCCGAACAACTGGGCGAGCTGGATGTGCTGGTCAACAACGCCGGCTACGGCGCCATGGGCCCGCTGCTCGACGGCGGTACCGAGGCGATGCAGCGCCAGTTCGAGACCAATGTATTTGCCCTCGTCGGCGTGACCCAGGCGCTGTTCCCGGCCCTGCGCCGCAGCAAAGGCCTGGTGGTGAATATCGGCAGCGTTTCCGGCGTATTGGTCACGCCGTTCGCTGGCGCCTACTGCGCCTCCAAGGCGGCGGTGCATGCGCTGAGCGATGCATTGCGCATGGAACTGGCGCCGTTTGGCATCCGCGTGATGGAAGTGCAGCCCGGCGCCATTAATACAAGCTTTGCAAAAAACGCCGGGGCCCAGGCTGAGCTGTTGATCAACGAACAATCGCCGTGGTGGCCGTTGCGCGAGGGTATCCGGGCACGCAGCCAGGCCTCCCAGGACAAGCCCACCCCGGCCAGCGTGTTTGCAGCGGATGTGCTCAAGGCCGTGCAACAACCACAGCCGCCGCGCCTGTTGCGCGCGGGCAATGGCAGTCGGGCGTTGCCGTTGATGGCAGCGTTGTTGCCCAAAGGATTATTGGAAACCGTGTTGAAAAAACGCTTTGGTTTGAATAGGAGTTTGTAAATGATCGACTACAGCGACTTTTTCGAGGAAGTGATCCAGACCCACGTCGAGATCGAACAGTGGTTTGCCGGCGTGGCACCTGAAGACACCCTGCAGAGGCTGCTCGCGCGCTTCTCGCCGGAGTTCAGCATGATTGCGCCCTCCACCGGCACACGCATGAACGCGGCAGGGGTCAAGTACCTGTTCACCCGCCTGGGCGGGCAGCGGCCAGGGTTGAAGATAACCTTGAGCGAACTGATCGGCATTGACCGGCATGCACGCGGCGCCGTCGTCAGTTACCGCGAACATCAGATCGACGACAGCGGCACCCAGACCGATCGCCGGGCCACGGTGGTATTCGAGAAACAGGCCAGCGGCGCGCTGTTGTGGCGTCATTTGCACGAGACGTACTGCCAGGCCTGAACCCACAGGCAACACCCCGCCAATACGCGCGCAAGCTCCCCCCACGCTTGCGCGCGCAGCCCATCGCCCTGAGCCCCCCTCATGGGTGTCAATACAATTTCGCTACAGAACTGAACGGACACTCTCGATAGAGTCACGCGCTGACTTCTGACGCAACGCGCTCAGACCTCATGCCTGCTTGTCGTTGATCGCTGTCCGCATCGATTCAGCACAGCCGTTCCGGTACCTCTTGGGTGACCCCTATCAAGCCTTCAAACACATCGCGCGCCTGTCGGACGCTGCTCACACTGTCACTGGGGTTAACTGCGGTGACAGGCTGTTCGGTCGCGCCTCTGCCCGCGTTGAAACCGCCCGCGCCCGAGGCATGGCGCAACGCACCGTCCCCTCTGGCGCCGGCCAGGCCCGACCTCAATCGGTGGTGGCAGGCATTCAATGATCCTGAACTCGATACCCTGGTGGATCAGGCACTGCAAAACAACCTCGACGTCGCCGCCGCAGTCGAGCGCCTGCGGGCTGCGCGTGTGTTGAGCCAACATGCGCAAGCCCCCTATCTGCCCTCGCTCGGGGTCAAGACCCACGACGCGATAAGCCCGGACACCAGCAGTTCGTACTTCTTGATCGGCTTCGATGCGCAGTGGGAACTGCCACTGTTCGGGGCCAGGCAGAGCGCGGATCGCATCGCTGAGGGTAACCAGGCGCTGGTGGCCGCCGACTTGCGCAGCGTCCAGGTGTCGCTGGTCGCCGAGGTCACCCGGCAGTGGGTTGAGCTGCGTTCGGCGCAACAAGCCGAACGCGCGCTGACGGCCATTCGTGACGCGCAGCAGGAAAAACTGGCGCTGCTGCGTGTGCGCGAGCAGCTTGGCCTGGCGCCGCACGCTGACGTGGCGGACGCCGAGGCTGAACTGGCGCGGGCCGAGAGGCAACTGAGCGCGCCACAACAACAGATCCAACGCCATGTGCAGCAGTTGGCGCTGTTGGCCGGTCGCCCCGGGCCCGACCCTCGCTGGCTGAAGCCCGGACCACAGCCCGCACTCGGCCAATGGCAACTCAACAGCGTGCCGGCGGACCTGCTGCGCACACGCCCGGAAATTACCAACGCCGAGGCCGAGGTGCTCGTGGCCGCCGGGGAGTTGGGGATGAGCCGTGCCGATATCTACCCGCACCTCAGCCTGGGCGCCTCATTGCAGTGGTCGCTGAACATTGCCAGCAACCGCAAGCACACGCCCAACGGCAACAGCATTTTCTCCGCAGGGCCGGGGATCAGTATCCCGTTGTTCGACTGGGGCCAACGTGTCGCCACCGCGCGCGCCAAAGGCCACCTGTTGCAGGCCGCGGTTCTGGCTTATCGCCAGGCGGTGTTGCAAGGCGTCGCCGAAGCCGAAATCGCCCTGAGTGACCTCGAACAAACGCGCCTGCGCGAGCACGCCTCGCGCCAGGCCCAGAGGGCGACACAGACCCACCTGGAGGCCTTGCAACACCGGGCACGCCTGGGGCTCATGAGCCCACTGGAGCTGACGACCGCCAACGTGCAGGCGCTCCAAACCATGCAACAGGCCGACAGCGCAAGCACCGAACGGGACATCGCCTACATCGCGCTTTATAAAGCCCTGGGCGGCGCGCCGTTACCGAACCCGACCTTGAAGGATGCTGACTGATGGTGGCGCTTGCCCGTCTGACACTGGTCCACGAATGGCGGCGCTTCCTGCCCGCGATGATTGCCGTGGGCTTCGCGGGGTTGCTGCAGTTGCTCCAGGCCGCGCTGGTGCTGGGTATTTTCGGCAGTGCCAGCGTCTATATCACCGGCTCTACGGCTGACCTCTGGGTCGGTTACCCCGGCACGCAAAGCGTCAACCTCGGGAGACCGATCGATGCGGGCGTGGAAATGCGCCTGCGCATGGACGCCGACGTACTGCGCGTCGAGTCGTTTCGCTGGGTCGACGCCGATTGGCGCGGTGCGCGAGATACCGGTGGCGTGTCGGTGTTTGTCAGCGGCATCGACGCCGGGCCAGACGGCCTGATGTTTGCGCGCGCCCTGCCGACGGCACTGCGCGCCCGCCTGGCCGAGCCCGGCGCGGTGATCGTTGACCGCGCCGACCTGAGCACCCTCGGCGTGAACCTGGGGGACGCCGCGACCATCAACGGGCAACGTGTGCGCGTGGTGGGCGTCACCAGCGGCCTGCGCGCGCTGGGCGGGGTCAACGTGCTGGCGTCGCTGGCCACTGCCCGACAGCTCGACACCACCACGGCAGCGGACCGCATTACCTACCTGGTGGCCAAAGTGCGCGATCCGGCTCAGGCAGGCGCTGTTGCCGCGCGCCTGAGCGACGGCCGCGCGTTCGGCAACTACGCGGTATGGACCGCAAAACAGTTCGCCCAACGCTCGCAGATGTATTGGATGTTCGACACCGGTGCCGGGGCCGGCGTGCTGTTTCTGGCCGCGATTGTGTTCCTGGTGGGCGCGGTCATCACCAGCCAGACGCTGGTCGCCGCCGTCGTGGGTTCCATCCGCGAGTACGCCACCTTGAACGCCCTTGGCGTCGGCGTGAACGCCCTGCGCAAAGTGGTCATGGAGCAGGCTTTCTGGGTCGGGGCACTGGGGCTGCTGGGCAGTTCGGTGCTCGCCGGCCTGTTCTTCGCCCTGGCGGCGCACTACAACGTGCCGGTGCAGCTCTCGCCCGTCGCGGCCGTAGCCTGCCTGTTCCTGAGCATGCTCCTGGCACTTGTGTCGGGCCTGGCGGCCATCCGCACCTTACGCCATGCCGACCCGGCCAGCCTTCTGAGATAGCACTGCCATGAGCCTCCTGACATCCGCCCCACCCTTCACCCTGCAAGCCAGCAATATCAGTAAATCATTCACCTCGGGGCGGGTCGTAACCCCAGTGATGCATGACATTAGCTTGGCGATACGACCCGGCGAGCTGACCCTGATCTCAGGTCCGTCCGGTTGTGGCAAAAGCACGCTACTGGCGATTCTCAGCGGCTTGCAGCAGCCCGACCGTGGCAGCGCATCGGCCCTGGGGCACGACCTTTCAAGCCTCGACACGCGGGCCCTGGAGTATTTTCGCCTGCGGCACACCGGCTTCATATTCCAGGGGTTCAACCTGTTTCCAGCCTTGACTGCGCAGCAACAGGTCGAACTGCCCTTGAGCTACCTGGGGCTGCCGAGCACGGAAGTCCGAGCACGCGCCATCGAGGCGCTGGAGGATGTCGGGCTGGGCCCGCGCATGAAACTGCGCCCGGCCGAATTGTCCGGCGGCGAAAAGCAGCGCGTAGCCATTGCACGCGCCGTGGCGAAGGCCCCCGAGTTGTTGTTCGCCGACGAACCGACCAGCGCCCTCGATGCGGCCAACGGTCAAATCGTGATCGATATTTTGCACCGCATCGCTCGCACACGCGGGACCACGGTGCTGTGCGTCAGCCACGATCCGCGCCTGATCAGTAACTCCGACCGCGTGTTGACCATCGAGGACGGCCGCATTTTGAACGATCAATCCCTTCCCTTCCCACCGGCCGCTACGGTCGGTACCCAGGAACATTCTGTATGAACGCGCGTTCGCTTCGCTCTTGGCTGCTTCTGAATACCGCACTTGTATTGCTGAGCGCCTGCTCCCGTGAAGATGCGCCCCCTCAGCCGACGTCATCGGCCCCCGCCTACCTGGCCGTCGCTCGCGGCCGTATCGATGTGGAAGGCGGTTTGCTCAAGCTCGGCGTGAGCCGCGACGGCGTGGTCGCCGAGATCAAGGTGGCGGAGGGCGAGCAGGTCAAGAAAGGCCAATTGCTCGCCACGTTGGACAGCGAACTGGCACAGCTGGCGGTCAGCGCCGCGCTGACCGAGCAACGACAGGTGCAGACTCAAGCCAAACAGTTGGCAAGGCAGCTTAAGTTTGCCGAGCAGCAGGCCAGCCGCCTGACCGCCGCCGCCAAGGCAGGCGCCGGCGACAGCCAGAGTGCCGATGAGGCCCACGAGGCCGCCGAGCGCTTGCGCGACGAGATTGAAAAGACCCAGACAGACGCTGAAGTCGCGGCGAACAAGCTGACTGCGGCACGCTACGAACTGGCGAAACACAGTCTGCGTGCGCCGGTCGACGCCGAAGTGGTTCGTCGCCTGATTCAACCCGGCGCCGCGGTCTCCGCACAGTCCGGGCCGGCCTTCGTGTTGTTGCCGAACCAGGCGCGTATCGTCAGGGCCGAGCTCAATGAGTCCTTCACCGGCGTGGTGCTCCCCGGGATGAAGGCCGAAGTCACCGATGACAGCGCCGCAGGCTCCGTTGTGCTGTCTGCCCATGTGGTGCGGATCAGCGCGGTACTGGGCAACAGCACCCTGGAAGACGACGCCTTGGTCAGGGCCAATACACGTACGGTTGAATGCATATTGGCGTTCGATCAACCGGCGCCGCAGTCGCTGCGGGTGGGACAACGCATGCTGGTAAGGTTTGGGCCGTAGGTCATGGTCACGACCCGGCAACCCCGGCAGATGTTCAGTGCTGGAGAGGGTCGACAATCACCGTGCAGGTGATCCCCGCCGCCAACAACACGCCTTCGGGCACTTCATCGATATGAATCCGCACCGGCACGCGCTGGGCCAGGCGCACCCAGTTGAAGGTCGGGTTCACATCGGCGATCAACTCGCGACTCTCCGGGTTGTCGCGGTCGTAGATGCCGCGCGAGATGCTTTCTACGTGCCCCTTCAACGTCTCGCCGCTCATCAGTTGCATATCGGCTTTGTCACCGACTTTCACGTGGGGCAGCTTGGTTTCTTCGAAGAAGCCGTAGACCCAGAACGAATTCATATCGACCACGGCCATCTTCGCTTCACCGATGCGCGCGTAGTCGCCGCGATGCACATTGAGGTTGGTGACGTAACCGTCGACGGCCGCCACCACTTGCGTGCGCTTCAAGTTCAGTTCGGCGGCTTCCAGTTGCGCCAGCGCATGCTGGTAGTCGGCCAGGGCCGAGTCGGCGATGTTGCTGGCGTCGTCGCGGTTTTCCTTGGAGATCACCAGGGCGTCAAGGTCGGCACGGCGGTGAGCGTTGACCTTGCGCATTTCCCAGGTGGCTTTGCGGGACGCCACCAGGGACTGCGCTTGCTTGACGGCGATGCGGTAGTGCTCGGGGTCGATCTGCATCAGCAGGTCGCCCTTTTTCACCAACTGGTTGTCGCGCACCGGCACGTCGACCACTTCGCCGGTGACGTCGGCCGCGACGTTGATGATGTCGGCGCGCACACGGCCGTCGCGGGTCCAGGGTGTCTCCATGTAATGCACCCACAGCGTGCGGCCAATCCAGATTGCCAAAGCCAGTACCAGCAAGGTCGCAAGCAGGCTGAAAAACTTTTTCATCGGGGCATTCTCAACGGTAGACGGTCAGCGCTAGGGCGCCGAACAGGCAAACGAACAGGCTCAGGCGCAGCAACGCCGGGTGCCAGAAAAAACGGTACAGGTCGAACCCGGCCAGGAAGCGATCAAGCGCCCAGGCCAGGCCCGCCGCGATCAAGAACATCAGGGTCATGGTCGGCATATAGACGCCGTGGAAGGCGATTTCACGAGGCATGCGGGGATCCTTTGAGGGCCGCCAACGGCGATTGCGGGTCCAGCAACGAGGTGCGGATAAAGTGCAGGTAGCTCTTCACCCGGCGCAGGGCGGATGTGTCGAAGTGCGGGGCGAAGGGTTCGTCGGTGGCCTGTACACGGCTGATCGCGTGGTCGACGGCAATCAGCCCGCGCTCCAGGTTGCTCGCGCTGGGTTGCAGGAACAGTCGCACCAGCGAGCGCCCCATTACCCGGATCGCCTGGCGCCACGGCTGGGATTCGGCATAGGCCGGGTGCACCGGCAGGATCGCCTGTTCCTTGCGCAACTCGATGATCGCGTGGCCGACTTCCAGCACCACGAACATCCAGCGCAGCAAATCGCGCTGCACCTGCGGCTGGCCGACGGCGAGGCCGTAGGCCTGGTGAAGCAGGTCGCGGGTACGGCTTTCGAAACTCGACGCCAGGCCCTTGAGCTTGCCGCTGATCGCATACACCACTTGCTCGCGCAGGTCCTGCTCCAGGCGGCGCCACAGCCAGCGGCTGTTGGGCGGCAGGATGATCGCCCCCGCCGCCGCGCACACCAGCATGCCGAGGATCATGGCGATGTAGTCATTGATAAAGCTGTAGGGGTTGTAGACCGTGAGGTTATCCGGCACCGAACCGGTGCTGAAAAAGATCAGCAGGCCCACGCCCACCCCGGCGTATTGCGGACGTGAAGCGAGGAAGGCGCCGAGGATGATCACCGGCGCGAGCATCACGCACAGCAACGGGAAGCCATCGATCCAGGGGAACACGAAGAACATTTCGACAAAGCCGACCAGCGCGCCGATGAACGTGCCGCAGGCCATCTGGAACGCCATGCGCTTGGGGTTGGGCGTGGCGGCGGACAGGCCGACGGTGGCGGCGGCGATCATGGTCATGGTGGCGCCGCTGGGCCAGGCGGTGGCAACCCAGTAACTGCCGAGCACGATCAGGATGAACGATGCGCGAATGCCCGAGGCGGCGCAGGCCAGCCAGTTGGTTTTCGGGCTGAAGGTTTCGTCCCACTGCTCGCGGGCATGGCTGTGGTCGGCCAGGGAGGCGTGGGTCTGCGCGTAGTTGTGCAGGTCGTCGACAAAGCGGTAGAGCAGCTCGTAGGCGGTGTGGAAATCCAGCTGCTCGGCCTCGCTCGGGTGCCCCTCCTGGAAGATCGCGCGCAGGCTGCGCACCTTGGCGGGCAGGCCGTCCTTGTAGGCGCTCAGTTGGTTGACCAGGCGCGCGGCATCGGGGCTGGTCAGGGCACGCCCGGAGAAACCGTCGAGCACTTCGGCAAGGTCCTGCAACCCCGGCTTGATCGCCGCGACAACGTGATCGGCAGCGTCGGCGCGCAGGCGTTCGAGCAACTGGTGCAAGGCATTGAAGCGCGTGGTGATGCTCATGAACTCGCTGTTGAGACGACTGAGCCGGCCGTTGCGTCGACGCATGTGCGGGTCTTCGAATACGGTGAGGCTGCGCAACCCTTCCAGGCCCACGGCTTCGGCGATAAAGCGCACATTGGCGGCCTCGAACCCTTCACGCTGGCTGCGCCCGCGCAGGCCATCGGTGACGAACAGCGCGAACACGCCGAAGCGTTGGTACAACGCATTGCGCATCGCGGCGCTGGAGGTCTGCGGCAGGATCGCGGCGCTGACCAGCGTGGAACAGAGAATCCCCAAGGAGATTTCCAACACCCGCCATACCGCCGCCATAAAGGCGCCATCGGGATGGGCCAGGGCCGGCAAGCCGACCATCGCCGCTGTATAGCCCGCGAGGACAAACCCGTAGGCGCGAAAGTTGCGATTGCGTGTCGCGCCAGCGGTGCAAATGCCGACCCAGATCGCCAGCGCCCCCAGGAACAACTCGGTGTTCTGCGCAAACAACGCAATCAACAACACCATCACCGCCGACCCCGCGAGGGTGCCGAGGAAACGATAGAAGCTCTTGGCGAACACCTGCCCGCTCTGCGGTTGCATCACGATAAACACGGTGATCATCGCGGTGCGCGGTTGCGGCAGTTCCAGACGCATGGCCAGCCACAGCGTGAGGAAGGCAGCGATCAGTACCTTGAAGATGTACACCCAAGTCACGCCATCACTGCGTGCCCAGTCGAAAAAGCCACGGCGCCACTCAAGGGAGTGCAACCAGCGCAGCGGTGCAGGCAAGGGAGTCATGAACGCCTACTCAGTGATCAAACACGGCAAGCGCCGCAGGGGTTTTGCTCGGGAGGGTCCTGGTGTCCTGCGGAACGTCGTCGCCGGCTCTGACGCCGCCGCCCAGGGCGGTCACCAGTTCGGCATGCGCGCTCAAGCGGGCCGCCTGCACTTGCTGCTCGACTTGCTGCTGGCGGAACAACAGGGTCTGGGCGTTCAGCACATTGAGGTAGTCGGTAAGGCCACGCTGGTAGGCGATCATCGCGATGTCGTAGGTTTTCTGCGCCGAGGCCACCGACTGCGCGGCAAAACCCGCCTGCTTGTCCATGGATTCGCGGCGGATCAACTGGTCGCTGATGCCCTTGAGCGCATTGACCAGGGTCTGGTTGTAGCGCGCCACGGCAATGTCATAGCCGGCGCTGGCCTCGCCCAACTCTGCCCGCAGGCGGCCGCCATCGAAAATGGGCAAGGTGATCGCCGGGCCGACGTTGTAATTGAATTTCTTGCCGGCGAGAAAGCCCAGCAGGCCACCGCCGGTGGCCATGTAGCCGAGGCTGCCGACCAGGTCGACATTGGGATAGAAACCGGCATGCGCCACATCGATGCCACGGGCTTGCGCCGCGACCTGCCAACGGCTGGCGACCACGTCGGGACGCTGGCCAAGCAGTTGCACCGGCAGGCTCGATGGCAACTTCAGGGGTGCCGCAAGGGACAACGTGGGGCGTTGCAACTGCGCGCCCTCCCCGGGCCCCTTGCCCGCCAACGCGGCCAACTGGTTACGGCTCAGGGCGATTTCTTCGTCCAGCGCATCCAATTGACGGTGGGTTTCCGGCAGCGGGGTTTCGGCCTGGCTGACATCGAAATGGGTGCCGATCCCCGCGTTCAGGCGCTTATTGGCCAGGTCGAGAATCTGCTGTTGCTGGGCCAACGTCGCCGCGACGATATCGCGGTTGGCGTAGTGCAACGACAGCTGGATATAGGCGCGTACCACGTTGTTCTGCAATTCCAGCTGAGCCTGGCGGGCTTCGGCCGCGCTCATGTGCGCCAGGTCGACGGCACGTTCGGTGGCGTTGCTTTCGCGGCCCCACAGGTCGAGTGCGTAGCTGAAGCCCAGGGACGTATTGTTGTCCCAGGTGTTGGAACCGCTCAATGCACCCGGGCCGTAGAACTGATCGTTCGGCCAGTTGTGGCGTTTGAGGGTGGTGTCACTGTTGATCTGCAACGACTCGGCCGACTCGGCAATCCCGGCCATGGCCCGCGCTTCGCGCACCCGAGCAGCGGCGATGGCCATGCTTGGGCTGTCGCGCGTAGCGAGGTCGACCCAGCGGTTCAATTGCGGGTCGCCGTAGGCTTGCCACCATTGGGCGGTGGGCCAGTGGGCGTCGCGCGCGGCGCTCTGGATCGCCTCGTCGGTGGCCAATTGATTGGCGTCGAGGGCCTGGCCTTGGGGGGCGATTCCTCCGGTTCCGATGCAGCCGCTGATTGCTAACGATAAGGCGCAAACACTGAGAGCCTTCAGCTCCCTGTAAATGAGAGTCTTCAGCTCTCTGCTGATGCGACGCGGCACGGCGAACGAATTCCTGAGGTGGGTGTTGCGGGGAAGGTGGCGCAATTCTAGGCGGCCAGGGGAATGGCGATAAGCTGGTATTCCTGTGAATCTTTGTTACCGTTCAGGCGATAATCCGTTGGTAGGGATCACTGGACGGCGTAACTTTCTGTCACAATTTGTTATCTCCCCTGAGAACACTCCATGGACACTTTGCAAAACATGCGCGCTTTCAGTTGCGTGGCCGAAGCCGGCAGCTTCACCGCCGCCGCCGCCCAACTGGACACCACCACTGCCAACGTCTCGCGCGCAGTCTCCAACCTGGAGGCCCATCTGCAAACCCGCTTGCTCAACCGCACCACCCGACGCATCGCACTGACAGAAGCCGGCAAACGTTATTTGCTGCGCTGCGAACAGATCCTGGCCTATGTCGAGGAGGCCGAGGCCGAGGCCAGTGACGCCCATGCACGCCCGGCCGGGCAGTTGAAAGTGCATACCATGACCGGTATCGGCCAGCATTTCGTCATCGATGCGATTGCGCGCTACCGCCGGACTCATCCCGACGTGACCTTCGACCTGACCCTGGCCAACCGCGTGCCAGACCTGCTCGACGAGGGCTACGACGTGTCCATCGTGCTGGCCAGCGAGCTGCCGGATTCGGGTTTCGTGTCCCAGCGCCTGGGCATTACCTACAGCATCGCCTGTGCCTCGCCGGATTACGTCAAGGCCAAGGGCTGCGCGCAACGCCCCCATGACTTGCTCAACCACGCGTGCCTGCGCCTGGTCAGCCCGGTGATCCAACTGGACAAATGGACCTTCAACGGCCCCGAAGGCCAGGAAAGCGTAGCGATCAACACCTCGCCGTTCCTGGTGAACTCGGCCGACGCGATGAAAACCGCGATCACCAGCGGCATGGGCGTCGGCCTGCTGCCGGTGTACGCCGCCATCGAAGGCTTGCGCAACGGCACGCTGGTGCGGGTCATGCCCAACTACCGGTCCCAGGAATTGAACCTGTACGCCATCTACCCGTCGCGCCAGTACCTGGATGCGAAGATCAAGACGTGGGTGGAATACCTGCGCGGCTCGCTGCCGGAGATTCTGGCGGCGCACCAGGCGGAACTGGTGGCGTATGAGGTGAGCGGCAGCCTGGGCAGCGTGCGGATGGCGAACTGATATTAAACGACCCCACTTGTGTAGTGAGCGGGCTGTTGTGGCGAGCGGGTTTGCCATAATGCCGTTCAGTTAAGCGTACATCGCCTTCTGTAGGAGCGAGCTTGCTCGCGAAAAACGTCAACGATCACGCGTGTTTCCTGAATCAACGCGGCGCCTGTGAGTTCTTCGCGAGCAAGCTCGCTCCTACAAAAAAGCCTTAACTGAACGGCATTAGGGCTTGCCACAACAGCCCGCTCGCCACAGGCGTTGCTGTGCGGCAGCGCTGAGTCGGAGATTCAGCGGGATCTCCTACAGTGGTGCATGTCCTGACAATCGTAACCAGGAATGTTAGCGTGCTTGGCATTCTTCCGTAGTCGATGAGCCCGCCTGCAATGAAAAAGACTGTCCTCGCCTTCAGCCGTATCACCCCGCCCATGATCGAACGCCTGCAACAGGATTTCGAGGTGATCGCGCCCAACCCCAAGCTGGGTGACATCAATGCACAGTTCAACGAAGCCCTGCCCCATGCCCATGGCCTGATCGGCGTAGGCCGCAAGCTGGGCCGCGAACAGCTCGAAGGGGCGAGCAGGCTGGAAGTGGTCTCCAGCGTGTCGGTGGGCTACGACAACTATGACGTGCCGTACTTCAACGAGCGCGGGATCATGCTCACCAACACCCCTGACGTACTTACCGAAAGCACCGCCGACCTGGCCTTCGCCCTGTTGATGAGCAGCGCGCGCCGCGTGGCCGAACTGGATGCGTGGACCAAGGCCGGCCAGTGGAAAGCCAGTGTTGGCGCACCGCTGTTTGGCTGCGATGTGCATGGCAAGACCCTCGGCATCGTCGGCATGGGCAATATCGGCGCGGCCGTGGCCCGTCGCGGGCGCCTGGGGTTCAACATGCCGATCCTGTACAGCGGCAACAGCCGCAAGACCGCGTTGGAACAGGAACTGGGCGCACAGTTTCGCAGCCTGGACCAATTGCTGGCCGAGGCGGATTTCGTCTGCCTGGTCGTGCCGTTGAGCGACAAGACCCGTCACCTGATCAGCACCCGCGAACTGGGGCTGATGAAATCCAGCGCCATCCTGATCAACATTTCCCGTGGCCCGGTGGTGGATGAACCGGCACTGATCCAGGCCCTGCAAAACCACACCATTCGCGGCGCCGGCCTGGATGTGTACGAGAAAGAACCGCTGAGCGAATCGCCGCTGTTTCAACTGAGCAACGCGGTGACCCTGCCGCATATCGGCTCGGCCACCGACGAAACCCGCGAAGCCATGGCCAACCGCGCGCTGGACAACCTGCGCGCCGCCCTGCTGGGCCAACGCCCGCAGGACCTGGTTAACCCACACGTCTGGAAAGGCTGACAGGAATCCGATGTGGGCGGGGGGCTTACCTAACGCCAGTCAGTTAAGGCTTTTTTTGTAGGAGCGAGCTTGCTCGCGAAAAACTCACAGGCGCCGCGTTCATTCAGGAAGCACGCGTTATCGTTGAGGTTTTTCGCGAGCAAGCTCGCTCCTACAGAAAGCAATGTACGCTTGACTGACTTTAGGGTTGATCCGCCCACATGGATTCACCCCAGCACAAAATCCGGTTAAAGCCTGGCCCGCCCAAGTCGATAACCCTCAATAGAAGTTCGTCATCCTTGATTCACAGAAGGTTTTTATGTCCACCACTAAAGCCCGCGCAGACTCACTCTCGCTTCTGCTCTTTACCTTGCGTAGCGGCAAGCTGATGGCTATCAACCTGCTGAAAGTCAGTGAAATCATCCCCTGCCCGCCGCTGACCAAGCTGCCGGAGTCCCACCCCCATGTGAAGGGTATCGCCACCTTGCGCGGGGCCTCGCTGTCGGTGATCGACCTGAGCCGTGCCCTGGGGGAAATGCCCCTGGCCGACCCGGACGGTGGTTGCCTGATCGTCACAGACGTCAGCCGTTCCAAACAGGGCCTGCATGTGCAGGCGGTAAGCAAGATCGTGCATTGCCTGACCACCGATATCCGCCCGCCACCCTACGGTTCGGGCGGCAACCGCTCGTTTATCACCGGGGTCACGCAGGTGGAAGGCGGGCTGGTGCAGGTGCTGGACATCGAAAAAGTCATCCACGCCATCGCGCCGGCGCCGATTGAAGTGGCACCGACCGACTTGACCATGGAAGAGGCCGAAGTGCTCGGCAACGCGCGGATTCTGGTGGTCGATGACAGCCAAGTGGCATTGCAACAATCGGTGCACACCCTGCGCAACCTCGGCCTGACCTGCCATACCGCACGCAGTGCCAAGGAAGCCATCGACGTGTTGCTGGAGCTGCAAGGCACGGTCGAACAGATCAATGTGGTGGTCTCGGACATCGAGATGTCCGAGATGGACGGCTACGCCCTCACCCGTACCTTGCGCGAAACCCCGGACTTCCAGGACCTCTATGTGCTGTTGCACACCTCCCTGGACAGTGCAATGAACAGCGAAAAAGCCCGCCTGGCCGGAGCCAACGCAGTGCTGACCAAATTCTCCTCGCCGGAACTGACCAAGTGCCTGGTCGTCGCCGCCAAGGCCGTGGCCGAAAAAGGCCTGTAGGCGGTGGCCGAGTATTTCCAGCTGCTACGCCGCGACCTCACCGGCAGCCTGCCCGCGCCGCAATGGCCGGCCGGGACGGTGTTGGATCATTATCGCGACGACCTGGCCCCGGCCATTCATGCGGTATTGCGCATGACCCAGGCCCAGGGCGGTGGCCGCGTCGCCCAGCTGGAAACCTGGCGGCACCAATTCATTACCGATGCCGAATTCGACCCCACGCTCTGCCTGGTCGCCAGTAACGGCGAAGGCGTTCTCGGCGTGGCCCAATGCTGGACCAGCGCCTTCATCAAGAACCTTTCAGTTCACCCTTGCGCCCAGGGCCAAGGGCTGGGCCGGGCCCTGTTGCTGCATGCCTTCCAAGTGTTCAAGCAGCGCGGTGAACCCTATGTGGATCTCAAGGTACTGGAAAGCAACCTGCGCGCGCGCAAGCTGTATGAAAGTACGGGCATGGTCTTCGTACTGCGGGATGTGGTCGTCGAGGACTGACAGAGGCTGGCGCATAACTTGCTTCCAGAGTCATTGAATGGTGGAAAGAGGTCATAACCCGTCGCCGTTCGAGCGTGCCTTCTGACCTTGCCTGGTGACAGTTCCGCCATGAACACTCATTTTTCCTGTGTCGGTTGCGGCAAATGCTGCACCGACCACCACGTCCCCCTGACCCTCGAAGAAGCCCGACAGTGGGCGGCTGACGGCGGTAATGTCATCGTTCTGGTGGAGGGTTTTCTCGGCAATGGCCTGGGCCTGCCCCAGCCACAACGTGAACACGCAGAACGCCGATCAGTGGTGGTGCCCAGCGGCAATACCGAAGCGTTCGTGGCCATCACATTTGCCGCCTACAACGCTGGACGCTGCCGGAATCTTGACGAAGACAACCTGTGTCGCATCTATGAGCGCCGGCCACTGGTGTGCCGCATCTACCCGATGGAGATCAACCCGCATATCCCGCTGAACCCGGCTGCCAAGGATTGCCCGCCGGAATCCTGGGAACAGGGCCCGGCGCTGATCGTCGGCGGTGAGTTGATGGACCTGGAACTGGCGGAACTGATCCGCCGCTCGCGCCAGGCCGACCGTGACGATGTGCAGACCAAGGAGGCGGTGTGCGCCTTGCTGGGTATTCGGACCACGGCGCTCAAGGGCGATGGGTTTACCGCATACCTGCCGGACATGGGCGCGTTTGCCCAGGCGATCGAGCGGGCGGCGGAACAGCCGAGCGTGGCCAATGAGTGGGTGTTTCATGTGTCGGGGATGGACATCGCCGAACAGCTGCTCGACGCCGGGGCGCAGATTGCCACCGAGGTGCCGGCCAATTATGCGTTCATCCCGTTGCGAGCGGCTTAGCCTTTCAGGCCCGCTCACGATAGCGGGCGACATTCCCAGCGCATGTTCCGCGCAATTATTAGCCATCACGGCGAGGGGAATGGGGCGTCCAGGCGGTAAGGCTGGATGATCCGCTGGTATTCGCCGTTGTGCATCAGTTGCTCCAACGCGCCGTTCAGCTCATTGCGCAACGCGGTGTCAGGCTTGCGCACGGCGATCGCCACACCGCTGCCCAGCAATTCCCCGGAAACCGCGGGCCCGAGGAAATCGAAATCCTGGCCCTCGGCGCTGTCGAGCAAGGCTTCGCGAATTTCCACGGTGCCTTGCAGCGTGGCATCGATATCGCCTGCCACCAGGCTGCGTACCAGCTCATCATTGCGCCAGAAGCCCTTGACGATAACGCCTTTCGGCGCCCACTGCGCCAGGGCAAAGGCTTCGCGGTTGCTCCCCACCAATACGCCGACACACTTGCCTTTCAAGGACCGCACGCTGGGCAGCAGGCCCGATGATTTTCGGGCCACCAGGCGTGTGGTGAACGGATAGAGGTCTTCGGTGAAGTTCGCCCATTGCCGCCGCTTCGACGTCTGGGCTATGCCCATGATCGCATCGAATTGGTGGGCATCCAGGGCCGGAAAGTTCTCCACAAGCACCTGGTCGACCCAGGTACAGCGCACATTCAGTTGCAGGCATAAAGCGTTGCCCAGTTCGATATTCAGCCCGACCAGTTGGCCTTGCTGATTGCGGCTTTGGAACGGGGGAAATTGTGCGGCGACGGCGAAGCGAATTTCATGACGGGGTGGGTCACCCGCCGCTGCCGTGCAGAACACCACACTCAACAGCCATAAGGTATGCGCCACACAGCGGTGTCTCAGGGTCACGGGGACGTCCTTTTCCGGAAAACCAGCCTCACCACGCCCCGCCCCCCGGTAAAAGCCGACCGGGGTGGAGCAAATGTCGTGCAAGCTTTCAAGAAATAGACGCGGACCTACAAGCAGAAATATCAGCACGCGCTGTAGGCAATAGTCGACACAGCGTGCGACTTGTTAGTCTCAGCGTTTACCCATTGAACGACGCGTCCCCGGTGGCGCCATGCCCGGCGACTTGGTGTGGCCGTTCTTGGCGCCGTTCTTGTACCAAGGCTGGGCCGCATTTTTCGCCCCGGCCAGTTCACCCGGCTTGAACGGAAACTTGAACGCCGGGATCTCGGTCTTCTCAACGCTTTCGGCGCTGGCCGGATCGACGATGTCGGTCGCTTCAACAGGGGGTTGTGTCGGGGAATTCATGGAAGCTCCGGAGCGTGCAAAAAATGATGCGGGGCCGACTTGCGGGCCACACTGGCGCGCAGTATACCTGCGCCCTTCGGATCTTTAACCACCACCTGTACGAATGGTCGGAGTTTACTGACAGCGCTGTCAGTTAGCAGTCACCTTGCTGACCGGGTTGGCGCGCTATAAAGCCCCTACACTCTTCCCACTCTTTGCCCTGGCGCGCCACTCCATGCAAATTCAACGTAAAACTGCCCTGATCGTCGGTGTCCTGGTGGTGCTGGCCATTGTCGCCTGGGCCCTGGGCCGGCCGGCCAAGACCAGGCTGGCTGCGCCGACGGCGATCCCGGTGCGGGTGGTGAAGGTGGTGCAACAGGACGTCCCGCGCTTTGTCAGTGGGATCGGCACGGTATTGTCATTGCACAGTGTGGTGATCCGTCCCCAGGTCGACGGCATCCTCACCCAATTACTGGTCAAGGAAGGCCAACCGGTGAAGGCCGGTGATCTGCTCGCCACCATTGATGACCGCTCGATCCGTGCCAGCCTCGACCAGGCCAAGGCGCAGTTGGGGGAAAACCAGGCGCAACTGCAAGTGGCGCTGATCAACCTCAAGCGCTACAAGGAACTGAGCATCGACGACGGCGTGTCCAAGCAGACCTACGACCAGCAACAAGCCCTGGTCAACCAGCTCAAGGCCACCGCGCAGGGAAACCAGGCTGCAATTGACGCGGCGAAAGTTCAGCTTTCCTACACCCAGATCCGCTCGCCAGTCAGCGGTCGCGTGGGTATCCGCACGGTAGATGAAGGTAACTTCCTGCGCACAAGCGATGCCCAGGGCTTGTTCTCGGTCACTCAGATCGACCCGATCGCCGTCGAGTTTTCCCTGCCGCAACAGATGCTGCCCACCCTGCAAGGCCTGATCGCCGCGCCGACCCAGGCCAGCGTCGACGCCTACCTGGGCGCCGACACCGACGGCCAGACCGGCGACCTGCTCGGCGAAGGCCACTTGAGCCTGATCGACAACCAGATCAGCTCCACCACCGGCACCCTGCGGGCCAAGGCCGAGTTCAACAACCCCTCGCAACGCTTGTGGCCCGGGCAACTGGTGACCATCAAGATCCAGACCGCCCTCGACAAGAACGCGCTGGTGGTGCCGCCCACCGTGGTGCAACGCGGCCTGGACTCCCACTTCGTGTACCGGGTCAACGGCGACAAGGTCGAGATCGTGCCGGTGCAAGTGACCTACCAGAACAGCGACGTCAACCTCATCACGGGCGTGCAGGCCGGTGATGTGCTGGTCAGTGATGGCCAGTCGCGCCTCAAGGCCGGCGCCCAGGTGGAGGTGCTCAAAGACCCGCCACAAACGATCCAGACCGTCGACGCCAAGGTGCAGCCATGAACGGCAGCCGTTCACCTTCGGCCTGGTGCGTCGACCACCCCGTCGCCACCCTGCTGCTGACGTTTGCCCTGGTGCTGCTTGGGATCATTGCCTTCCCGCGCCTGGCCATCGCGCCGTTGCCGGAAGCGGAATTTCCGACGATCCAAGTCACCGCGCAACTGCCCGGCGCCAGCCCGGACACCATGGCCTCGTCCGTGGCCACGCCCTTGGAGGTGCAATTCAGCGCCATCCCCGGCATGACCCAGATGACCTCCAGCAGTGCCCTGGGCTCCAGCCTCCTGACCCTGCAATTCACCCTCAACAAGAGCATCGACACCGCCGCCCAGGAAGTGCAGGCGGCGATCAATACCGCGTCCGGCAAACTGCCCAGCGATATGCCGAGCCTGCCGACCTGGAAAAAGGTCAACCCGGCCGACAGCCCGGTGCTGATCCTCAGCGTCAGCTCCGACAGCATGCCCAGCACCGAGCTGAGCGACTACGTGGAAACCCTGCTGGCGCGCCAGATCAGCCAGATCGACGGCGTCGGCCAGATCAACATCACCGGCCAACAACGTCCGGCAATTCGCGTGCAGGCCTCACCGGATAAACTGGCCGCGATTGGCCTGACCCTGGCCGACATCCGCGTGGCCATCCAGCAATCGAGCCTGAACCTGGCCAAAGGCGCGATCTACGGGAAAAACAGCGTGTCGACCCTGTCGGCCAACGACCAGTTGTTCCATCCCGAGGACTACGCCCAACTGATCGTGTCCTACAAGGACGGCGCGCCGGTACAACTGCGCGATATCGCCAAAGTCATCAACGGTTCGGAAAACGCCTACGTGCAGGCCTGGTCCGGTGACACGCCGGGGGTCAACCTGGTGATCTCGCGCCAGCCTGGCGCGAATATCGTCGAGACCGTCGACCGCATCCAATCGGAACTGCCGCGCCTGCAAGCCATGTTGCCGGCATCCGTGCAGGTCAGTGTATTGAGCGACCGCACCAAGACCATCCGTGCGTCCTTGCATGAGGTGGAAGTCACCCTGCTGATCGCCATCTTGCTGGTGGTGGCGGTGATGGCGCTGTTCCTGCGCCAGTTGTCCGCCACAATGATTGTGTCCAGCGTGCTCGGCGTGTCACTGATCGCCAGTTTTGCGCTGATGTACCTGATGGGCTTCAGCCTGAACAACCTGACCCTGGTGGCGATCGTGATCGCCGTGGGCTTTGTGGTGGACGATGCCATCGTGGTGGTGGAAAACATTCACCGCCACCTCGAAGCCGGGCTGGACAAGCGCGAAGCAGCGATCAAGGGCGCCGGCGAGATTGGCTTTACCGTGGTGTCCATCAGCTTCTCGCTGGTGGCGGCGTTTATCCCGCTGCTGTTCATGGGCGGCGTGGTCGGACGGTTGTTCAAGGAGTTCGCGCTGACGGCGACCTCGACCATCCTGATTTCGGTGGTGGTCTCGTTGACGCTGGCGCCTACCCTGGCGGCGCTGTTCATGCGCGCCCCAACCCATCCTGCCCACGACAAACCCAGCTTCAGTGAACGCCTGCTGGCCGGCTATGCACGCACCCTGCGCCGCGCCCTGGCCCATCAACGCACGATGGGCGTCATTTTCGTGGTGACCCTGGCCCTGGCCGTGGTCGGCTATGTGTTTATTCCCAAGGGTTTCTTTCCGGTGCAAGACACAGGCTTCGTGCTCGGCACCAGCGAAGCGGCAGCCGACGTGTCGTACCCGGACATGGTCGCCAAGCACAAGGCCCTGGCCGAGATCGTCAAGGACGACCCGGCGGTCGAGGCGTTTTCCCACTCGGTGGGGGTGACCGGCAGCAACCAGACCATTGCCAACGGGCGGTTCTGGATCGCCTTGAAAGACCGCGGTGATCGCGATGTGTCCGCCAGCCAGTTCATCGACCGCATCCGCCCGAAACTGGCCAAGGTGCCCGGCATCGTGCTGTACCTGCGCGCCGGCCAGGACATCAACCTCAGTTCCGGCCCGAGCCGCGCCCAATACCAGTACGTGCTCAAGAGCAACGACGGCCCGACGCTGAATACCTGGACCCAACGCCTCACCGAAAAACTGCGCGCCAACCCGGCGTTTCGCGACCTGTCCAACGACCTGCAACTGGGTGGCAGCATTACCCACATCAGCATCGACCGTCAGGCCACCGCACGGTTCGGACTGACCGCCACCGATGTCGACCAGGCGCTGTACGACGCCTTCGGCCAACGTCAGATCAAAGAGTTCCAGACCGAGATCAACCAGTACCAGGTGGTGCTGGAGTTGGACACCCAGCAACGCGGCAAGGCCGAAAGCCTGAACTACTTCTACCTGCGCTCGCCGCTGACCAATGAGATGGTGCCGTTGGCGGCAGTGGCCAAGGTCGACCCGCCGACCGTAGGGCCCTTGTCCATCAGCCACGACGGCATGTTCCCGGCCGCCAACCTGTCGTTCAACCTCGCCCCCGGCGTGGCGCTGGGGGATGCGGTGATCATGCTCAACCAGGCCAAGAATGAAATCGGCATGCCGGCCACCATCATTGGTAACTTCCAGGGCGCGGCCCAGGCGTTCCAGAGTTCGCTGGCCAGCCAACCGTGGCTGATCCTGGCGGCACTGGTGGCGGTCTACATCATTCTCGGCGTGCTGTACGAGAGCTTCGTGCATCCGCTGACGATTATCTCGACCTTGCCGTCGGCGGGGTTGGGCGCACTGATCATGCTGTCGCTGATGGGCCAGGACTTTTCGATCATGGCCCTGATCGGCCTGGTACTGCTGATCGGGATCGTGAAGAAGAACGGCATCCTGATGATCGACTTCGCCCTGGAAGCCCAGCGCGTACGCGGGCTATCGCCGGAGGAGGCGATCTATGAAGCCTGCGTCACACGGTTCCGGCCCATCATCATGACCACCCTCGCCGCCCTGCTCGGCGCCGTGCCGTTGATGCTCGGTGCCGGCCCTGGCGCGGAAATGCGCCAGCCGCTGGGCATCGCGGTGGTCGGCGGGTTGCTGGTGAGCCAGGCGCTGACGTTGTTCACCACACCGGTCATATACTTGTACCTCGAAAAGTTTTTCCACCGGCCCAAACCAGCTGCCGAGCTGGCGACCACACACTGAGGCCAAGGCACCGCCCTGGAGCAAAAGGCTCATGCGCGTATTGATTGTTGAAGATGAAGAAAAAACCGCCGACTACCTGCACCGCGGCCTGACGGAGCAAGGCTACACCGTCGACGTGGCCCGCGAAGGCGTCGAGGGTTTGCACCTGGCGCTGGAAAACGATTACGCGGTGATCGTGCTCGACGTGATGCTGCCTGGCCTCGACGGCTTTGGCGTGTTGCGGGCGTTGCGCGCGCGCAAGCAGACACCGGTGATCATGCTGACCGCCCGTGAACGCGTGGAAGACCGTATCCGCGGGCTACGCGAAGGTGCCGACGATTACCTCGGCAAACCGTTTTCATTCCTCGAACTGGTGGCGCGCCTGCAAGCCCTGACCCGCCGCAGCGGCGGCCACGAGCCGGTGCAAGTGACGGTCGCCGACCTGTGGATCGACCTGATCAGCCGCAAGGCCAGCCGCAACGGCGTGCGCCTGGACCTGACCGCCAAGGAGTTCTCGCTGCTCAGTGTGTTAGCGCGGCGCCAGGGCGAGATCCTCTCCAAGACATCGATTGCAGAAATGGTCTGGGACATCAATTTCGACAGCGACGCCAACGTGGTGGAAGTGGCGATCAAGCGCCTGCGCGCCAAACTCGACGGGCCGTTCGAACACAAGCTGCTGCACACCATTCGCGGCATGGGCTATGTGCTGGAGAATCGCAGTGTCGGCTAACTCCATTGCCCTGCGTCTGAGCAGCCTGTTCACCCTCGTGGCGGCGCTGATCTTCCTGTTGATCGGCGGCGCGCTGTATCAGCAGGTGGACCGCAGCCTGGGCCTGCTACCCGGGGCGGAGCTGGACGCGCGCTACAGCGTGTTGGAATCCTCTGTGAACCGCTTCGGTACACCGGACCATTGGGCGAAGATTCAAGCCAAGCTCAAATTATTGGGTGAGGAAGACAAACGTATCCGTTTTTGGGTCGTCAGCAGCGATCCGAACTACGAGTATGGCAACCCCGATGCGCTGATCCGCGCCTTCGCCGAAGGCCCGACGGGTAAGCGCGATCTGCGCCTGCCGGGGCGCGAATACCCGTTCAAGGTACTGGTGAGCCAGTTCCCGGCCAAGGACCAACGCCCGCCGCTGCGTTTCATGATCGCCATCGACACCGATAACTTCCGTGCCACCCAGCACCATCTGCTGGTGGCGTTGGTGAGCCTGGCACTGGTCGGCGTGGTACTGGCGTCGCTGCTGGGGTTCTGGGTGTCGCGCATTGGCCTCAAGCCGCTGAGCAAACTCTCGGATGAAGCACAGAAGCTGGCACCGCCGAAGCTCTCCGGGCGCCTGCAACTGTCGCCGCTGCCGCCGGAACTGAGTCAGTTCGTCAACTCGTTCAACGCCACCCTCGACCGCGTAGAGCAGGCTTACTCACGCCTGGAGTCGTTCAACGCCGACGTCGCCCACGAGCTGCGTTCGCCGTTGACCAACCTGATCGGCCAGACCCAGGTTGCCCTGACACGCGGACGTTCGGCCGAACATTATTTCGAGGTACTGCAATCCAACCTCGAAGAATTGGAACGCCTGCGTTCGATCATCAACGACATGCTGTTCCTCGCCAGCGCCGACCAGGGCAGCAAGGCCACCAAGCTGATTGAAAGCTCATTGGCCGACGAGGTTGCCACCACCCTCGACTACCTGGACTTCATCCTCGAAGACGCTCAGGTCCAGGTGCAGGTCCACGGCGACGCCCAGGTGCAGATCGAAAAAGCCCACCTGCGCCGAGCGCTGATCAACCTGCTGAGCAATGCAGTGCAGCACACCGCGCCTGGGCAGGTGATCGACGTGAACATCGAAGTGCTGGAACATCAGGTGACGATCGGCGTGACCAACCCCGGCGAAGTGATTGCCAGCGAACACCTGCCACGGCTGTTCGAACGCTTCTATCGGGTGGACGCGTCGCGCAGCAACAGCGGGGCGAATCACGGTTTGGGCCTGGCCATCGTCAAGGCGATTGCGCTGATGCATGGCGGCGACGTGTTCGTACGCAACGAGCCCGGTGGCAATACCTTTGGCATCACCCTGCCAATCTAAATCTTGAAAACACCTCGGTCACATGTGGGAGGGGGCTTGCCCTAATGCCAGTCAGTCAAGGAGGAACACTGTAACTGTGACTGTAACTGTAACTGTAACTGTGACTGTGACTGTGGCGAGCGGGCTTGCCCCGCGTTGGGCTGCTTAGCAGCCCCATTACAGGCGATGTGTTTTTAACTGACACACCGCAGTGCCTGGTTTTGGGGCTGCTTCGCAGCCCAACGCGGGGCAAGCCCGCTCGCCACAACAAGCCCGTTCGCCACAAGGTGACTGTTTGCTCGTTCTATCTTTTAACTGACAAGTATTAGGGCTTGGCCCTCACTACTGTTGCGATTTCGGCAACAGTCATTATCTTGTTACACTCTGTATCGTACCGCTCGCCTGCGTTAATTTGACGCATCGATGAGCGCGACGGCAAAGACAGCTGACCCGCTTACCCGAATTTCCCTCGACATATTTCCAGGGCTCTACACTGGGAATCTGTCTTAAAGCCGCTGACTTCAGCGGCTTTTTTTTGCCGTAAAAAAAGGCCAGGCACACCCCCACGACATTGGCCGTTTCCGATTGACCCAAGGAGCTCCACCGGTGAAGAACTCGCTGACGTTCACCCCGTTATTTCTCGCGATTACCGCAACGATCGTCCCTCTTGCCCATGCAGCAGACGCGCCTCCCGCCGACGGTTTTGTCGAAGGCGCCCACCTCAATATCAACACCCGCAACTACTACATGAACCGCGACCGTCGCGATCTTCATACCGATGACAGCAAGGAGTGGGGCCAGGGCTTTCTCGGCACCTTCGAATCCGGCTACACCCAGGGCACCGTTGGTTTCGGCCTGGACGCCCACGCCATGCTCGGCCTCAAGCTCGACGGGGGTGGCGGCACCGACGGTTCCAGCATCCTTCCGTATGGCAGCGGCAACGGCAAGGCACCCGGCTCGTTCTCCACGGCGGGCGGTACCTTGAAGATACGGGCGTTCGACACCGAGGTGAAAGCGGGCGACCTGTTCCTCAACAACCCGGTGATTGCCGGCGGCATGACCCGCATGCTGCCGCAGACCTTCCGTGGCGTGAGCCTGGTCAACCACAGCTTCGACGGCTGGATGCTCGAAGGCGGCCAGGCCAGTTTCACCAAGCTCTACAACCAGAGCGGCCATCAGCGCATCGGCACCAGCTACGGCGCACTGCCGGACCATGCCGACAACCAGCACCTGGATTGGGCCGGTGTGTCGTTCAGCGCCATCCCGGGTCTGACCAGCAATCTCTACGCCTCTGAACTCAAGGACGTGTGGCACCAGTACTACTACGACCTGGACTACACCTACGCGCTGAACGAGCAGGTCAGCCTCAACCCGGGTCTGCACTATTACCACACCCAGGACACCGGCCAGTCGCTGCTCGGTGCCATCGACAACAACACCTACAGCCTGCATTTCACCGTGGGCGTGGGCAACCACAGCGTCACCGCCGCCTACCAGCGGGTCAACGGCAACACGCCGTTCGACTACATCACCCAGGGCGACAGCGTGTACCTGGACAACTCCCAGCAGTACTCGGACTTCAACGGCCCCAACGAACGCTCGTGGAAGCTCAAGTACGCCTATGACTTCGTCGGCCTCGGCATGCCGGGCTTGACCTCGGCGGTGTCCTACATCAGCGGCAAGACCGACCTGACCAAGGTCGACCCGCAAAGTCGTGGCTACAGCGCCTGGTACAGCGCAGACGGCAAAGACGCCAGGCACTGGGAACGGGATGTCGACCTGAAGTATGTGGTGCAAGGCGGCAAGGCCAAGGACCTGGCGGTGCGCCTGCAATGGGCGACCAACCGTGGCGGCCAGGGTTACTCGGCGGTGGATCGGGATGTGGATGAGTACCGGGTGATCGTCGACTATCCGATCAACATGTTTTGACGCGCACAGTTTCTTTTTAACCAAGTATTTAATTTTCATCGGGTAGAACTAAACTGCCAGCATCGTCACCGCTGAAGTCTGCCCGATGAGCCCACGCCCTACTCGCACCTCACCTGCACACCCCGAACTATTGCTGATGCTGGGCAGCGGCCTCACCGTCGTCCTGATTGTGATCATCGTCGCCGCACTGTTGATCCGCGAACACGCCAGCACCTTGCAGGCGGCCAAGCGTTCAACCACCAACATTGCCCAACTGATCAATGCCGATGTGCTGCGAAACGTCGAGTTATACGACCTGGCCCTCAAGGGACTGATTACCGCCACGCAACGTGAGGACCTGTCACAGGTTGCCGCGAATATCCGCCACCTGGTGCAGTTTGACTTGTCCATGGCGGCACCTTTCAAGGGTGAGGTGCTGTTGTTGGATGCCACCGGAGCGGTGATCGCCGACTCCTCGACCCTGCAGCCCACTCCGCGCAATTTTGCCAATCGTGATTATTTCCAGGTGCATGCCAAGGACGCCCAGGCGGGCTTGTTTATCAGCCGACCGTTCAAGATCCATTGCGACTGCGACCAGGTCTGGCGCATCGCATTCAGCCGGCGCGTGTCGGGGCCCAATGGTGAGTTCGCCGGCGTCGCGGTCGCCACCATGCGCCTGGCGTATTTCGACCAGTTGTTCAGCACCCTGACGATCGGCAACGGCAGCAGCGTCAACCTGCTGAACAACAAAGGCATCCTGCTGGCCCAGCAACCTTTGCTTGAACGCGACATGATCGACAAAGACCTGAGCGAGCGACCGAACTTCAAACGCATGCTGCGCGATGGAAGCGGCAGCTTCCAGGCCATCTCCGCCATCAGCGGCAAGGAGCGCCTGTTCACGTTCACCAATGTCGGCGAACTGCCGCTGATCGTGGTGGTGGCGCTCCCCAGTGAAGACGTATTCGCCCCCTGGAAACGTGTCGCGCTGCTCACCAGCGGCGCCACGGGCATCCTGTGTATCGGCCTGTTGTGGCTCACCTGGATGCTGCGCCGGGAACTGCGCCGGCGCTATCGTGCGGAGAGAGTGCTGTCAGAACAAGCAGCCACCGATGCCCTGACGGGCCTGCCCAACCGCCGCGTCCTTGACGAGCGCCTGCGTCTGGAATGGGATCGCGCCCAACGCTCCACAGAACCGCTGACACTGCTGATGATCGACGTGGACCACTTCAAGGCGTTCAACGACCGCCATGGCCACAGTGGCGGCGACGAAGCGTTGCGCACCGTGGCCCAGGTGATCGGCAACAATATCCGCCGACCGGCTGACCTGGCGGCGCGCTATGGCGGGGAGGAATTCGCGGTGGTGCTGCCCGACACCGACGCCAAGGGCGCCTGGCTGATCGCCGAGCATATCCGCAGCAGCGTCGAGCACTTGCCACGGGTGGCGGAAGATGAACGGCCGATTACCGTCAGCATCGGCATGAGCACCTGGGACAAACGCAGCCGCATGTCATTGGAGGCGTTGATGCTGAGTGCGGACCAGGCGCTGTATGAAGCCAAGCACAGTGGCCGAAACTGCATTGTCGATGCCGCAACCTAGCCCCTGTAGGAGCGAGCTTGCTCGCGAAGAACGTCAACGATAACGCGGGCACCAGGTTTATTGCGGCGCACTCAGGTTTTTCGCGAGCAAGCTCGCTCCTACAGGG
The DNA here is from genome assembly GCF_042015035.1 of Pseudomonas gorinensis. Classification (NCBI taxonomy): domain Bacteria; kingdom Pseudomonadati; phylum Pseudomonadota; class Gammaproteobacteria; order Pseudomonadales; family Pseudomonadaceae; genus Pseudomonas; species Pseudomonas gorinensis. Next base: position 1,452,078 of record NZ_CP167125.1, on the reverse strand, counting down.
GGCGGCGCTGTTGCAACCGACATAAAAAAAGGCCACCCGAAGGCAGCCTTTCAAAACTAAAGAAAGAGAGTTGTTACTTACACCGCCGCAACGGGACGCATGTAAGAGATCGGTGCGGTGCTGGCATCTTCGAAGGTCACGACTTCCCAAGCGTCTGTCTGCTCAATCAACTTGCGCAGCAGCTGGTTGTTAAGGGCGTGGCCCGACTTGAAGCCTTTGAACTCGCCTATCAGGCTATTGCCCAGCAGGTAGAGGTCACCGATTGCATCGAGGATCTTGTGCTTCACGAATTCGTCTTCATAGCGAAGGCCGTCTTCGTTCAGTACACCATCCGCGTCGACCACAATGGCGTTTTCAACGCTGCCGCCGAGTGCGAGGTTGTGCTTGCGCAGGTACTCGATGTCACTCATGAAACCAAAGGTACGGGCGCGGCTGACTTCTTTTACGAACGAAGTGCTGGAAAAATCCACGCTTGCACTTTGGGTGCGGTCACGGAATACCGGGTGGTCGAAATCGATCTCAAAGCTCACTTTAAAGCCTTCGAACGGGACGAAGGTGGCGCGCTTGTCGCCGTCTTCTACTGTCACTTCCCGCAGAATGCGTATGAACTTCTTGGCTGCGTCCTGTTCTTCCAGGCCGGCAGATTGAATCAAGAATACGAAGGGTCCAGCGCTGCCATCCATGATCGGGACTTCGGACGCGGAGAGCTCGACGTAGGCGTTATCGATGCCCAAACCGGCCATGGCCGAGAGCAAGTGCTCCACCGTGTCCACTTTGACGTCACCGTTGACCAACGTGGTCGACATCGTGGTTTCGCCAACATTTTCCGCGCGAGCAGGAATCTGCACCACAGGGTCCAGGTCGGCACGCACAAACACGATGCCGGTGTCGACAGGTGCAGGCTTGAGGGTCAGGTATACCTTCTCCCCGGAGTGCAGACCTACACCTGTGGCACGAATAATATTCTTCAGGGTGCGTTGTTTAATCATGGCTTGGACCGCTTCAGCGCAAATTGCGAACTGGTATCAACAAAGGCTGGCGATAATAGCAGACCAGACCTTTGCTGAACACCAATCACCTTCATAGCCCTGATACATTCCATTAATCGGCCTGACGACGCAGGAAAGCCGGGATGTCCAGGTAGTCCAGGTCATCTTGCGGATTCGGGCTACGGGACGCCGCAGCACCGGCCTGAGCCTGGTTGCGCATCACGGTCGGACGATCCAGGTCACGGTAGTTCACCGACGGCAGTTCCTGGCGCGAAGGCGCTGGAGCGGCAGCCGACTGGCTGGCGTGGCTGGTATGAACGGTATTGTCGATGACCTTCACAGGCTTCTCGATTTTCGCGCCCAGGCCAGTTGCAACCACGGTCACGTGCAGTTCATCGCGCATGTCCGGATCGATAACGGTACCGACCTTGACCATTGCGTGCTCGGAAGCGAAGGCTTCGATGATGCTACCTACGTCGGAGTACTCACCCAGGGACAGGTCAGGACCGGCGGTGATGTTCACCAGGATGCCGCGTGCGCCTTGCAGGTTCACGTCTTCCAGCAGCGGGTTGCGGATGGCCGCTTCAGTGGCTTCGCGTGCACGGTTCGGACCGCTGGCGCAGCCAGTGCCCATCATCGCCATGCCCATTTCGCTCATGACAGTACGTACGTCGGCAAAGTCGACGTTGATCATGCCCGGGCGCTTGATGATGTCGGAAATACCGCGAACGGCACCGGCCAGTACATCGTCAGCCTTGGCAAACGCGGACAGCAGGCTCGCGTCCTTGCCCAGGATGGTCAGCAATTTCTCGTTGGGGATGGTGATCAACGAGTCAACGCTTTCAGACAGCAGACGGATACCTTCGTCGGCGATCTGCATGCGCTTGCGGCCTTCGAACGGGAACGGACGGGTCACGACGGCAACCGTCAGGATCCCCATTTCCTTGGCCACTTCGGCAATGATTGGCGCCGCACCGGTACCGGTACCGCCGCCCATGCCAGTGGTGATGAACACCATGTTGGTGCCTTGCAGCACTTCAGCAATACGCTCGCGGTCTTCCAGGGCGGCTTGACGGCCGACTTCCGGATTGGCGCCAGCGCCGAGGCCCTTGGTCACGGCTGTGCCCAATTGCAGGATGGTCCGCGCGCCGATGCTTTTCAGCGCCTGGGCATCAGTGTTGGCGCAGATGAATTCAACGCCTTCAATGTTGCTCTTGACCATATGGTTGACAGCGTTGCCGCCGCCACCGCCGACACCGATCACTTTGATGACCGGGCTGGCGGGGATGTTGTCTACGAGTTCGAACATGTTCCCTCTCCTTTCGTTTTCTCTAGTTTTTTCGCCTACTGCTTTTTTGCCGTGTTGCGGTGTTGCGGTAATTCGTTAGAAATTGCCTTTGATCCAAGCCTGCAACCGCTCGAACAACGGCGCTTTGGCTTCGTCGTCGCTGCGGTAGCTGTCTCGGTTGCTCGGGCCCGACAGGGAAATGCCATCGGTCTGCTTTTGCAGCCCGTACAACAGCAAGCCCACACCGGTGGAATAAATCGGGTTGCGCACAACATCGCCCAAGCCCTTGACGCCATGGGGCACGCCCAGGCGCACCGGCATATGGAAGATTTCCTCGGCCAGTTCGACCGCGCCTTCCATCTTCGAGGTACCACCGGTCAGCACGATGCCGGCCGGGATCAAATCTTCGTAGCCGCTGCGGCGCAGTTCAGCCTGGATCAGGGTGAAGAGCTCGTCGTAGCGTGGTTCGACCACTTCGGCCAAGGCCTGGCGCGACAGTTCGCGCGGTGGACGGTCGCCCACGCTTGGCACCTTGATGGTCTCACCGGCACCCGCCAGCTTGGCCAGGGCGCAGGCGTAGCGAATCTTGATTTCTTCGGCGTACTGGGTCGGTGTACGCAGCGCCATGGCGATGTCGTTGGTGACCTGGTCGCCAGCAATCGGGATCACAGCGGTGTGACGGATCGCACCCTCGGTGAAGATCGCGATGTCGGTGGTGCCGCCGCCGATGTCCACCAGGCATACGCCCAGTTCTTTTTCGTCGTCGGTCAGTACCGAGTAGGCCGAAGCCAGTTGCTCAAGGATGATGTCGTCGATTTCCAGGCCGCAGCGGCGCACGCACTTCTCAATGTTCTGCGCGGCGTTGACGGCGCAGGTCACCACGTGGACCTTGGCCTCCAGGCGTACGCCCGACATGCCCAGGGGCTCGCGCACGCCTTCCTGGTTGTCGATCACGTAGTCCTGCGGCAGGGTGTGCAACACGCGCTGGTCAGCCGGGATCGCCACGGCCTGGGCGGCGTCGAGCACGCGCTCGAGGTCAGCCGAGCTGACTTCACGGTCGCGGATCGCCACGATGCCGTGGGAGTTCAGGCTGCGGATATGGTTGCCGGCCACGCCGACGAACGCCGAGTGAATCCGGCAACCGGCCATCAGCTGCGCTTCTTCAATGGCGCGCTGGATCGATTGCACGGTGGACTCGATGTTCACCACCACGCCCTTCTTCAGGCCCCGGGACGGATGCGTGCCAATACCGACGATTTCGATCGTGCCGTCTTCCCCGACCTCGCCCACCAGCGCCACCACCTTGGAGGTGCCGATATCGAGACCGACGATCATTTTGCCGCTTTGCACGTTTGCCATGGGTCCTGCCTCTTCTTAATTCTTCGCGACAGCGGGTTGCGCTGCCGTGGGCGCAGCCGGTTCACGCCAGCCGACGGCAAGGCCGTTGGCGTAACGCAGGTCGACGCTCGCAATGTTCGTAATCTGTTCTTTCAAGGTCTTGTCATAGATGGCGATGAAGCGGCGCATCTTTTCCACCAGGTGGTCGCGTCCCAGCAACAACTCGATGCCCGGGCCGGAACTGCCTGCCCCGGTCGTCAAAAACCAGCTGCCCCGCTCACGCAGTTCCAGGCGTGCAATGGAGAAGCCCAGTGGCCGCAGCATCTGGCTCAAGGCCTGGTACTGCTGCATCACTTGCTGTTGCGCCCGCTGCGGCCCGAACAACTGCGGCAGGTGTTCGTAGTTGGCCAGCTCACGCGGCGTGAACGCCTGGCCCTGGTTGTTCAACAGCGCTTCGTCACCCCAACGGGCCACGGGCAGTTGTTCTTCCAGGCGGATCGTCACCTGGTCCGGCCAGACGCGACGGACTTCGGCATGGGCGATCCACGGCATCTGTTCCAGCTCCCGGCGCATGCCGGCCAGGTCGATGGTGAAGAAGCTCGCGACGAGGAACGGCCCGATGCGCTGCTGCACCGCTTGCTGGCTGATGTAGCTCAAGTCGCCCTGCACGCTGATCTTGGTGATCGGCCGGTCGGCATACGGCAATAGACGCTGTGCGCCTTCGTAAGTGCCGAAGCCCAGCACCACCAGCAGCACCGGCCAGAACAGCGCCTTGATAAAACCAAAGTTGGCTTTCGGCAGGCGCGCCGACATCGGCTCTTTAGCCACCATTCGACTGGCACCCCGTGGCACCGGCTTGCGGCCGGGTGCGGGGGGCTGATGACGAAGCGATGCGCCTTTCATGTCTTAGCCTCGAGCCTCAATGCTTGCTGCGAGAATGGCCAGCACCAACTGCTGGAAATCCAGACCGGCGGCGCGAGCGGCCATAGGGACCAGGCTGTGGTCGGTCATACCCGGTGCGGTGTTGACTTCCAGGAACCAGAAATTCCCTTGGTCATCCTGCATCACGTCTGCCCGCGCCCAACCGGCGATACCCAGCGCCTCACAGGCTTTCGCCGTGAGGTCCATCAATTCCTGTTCTTTGGTTGCGTCAAGGCCGCACGGGATCCGGTACTGGGTATCGGAAGCCAGGTACTTGGCGTCGTAGTCGTAAAAGGTGTGGGGCGTGCCCAATGCGATGGGCGGCAATACCTGGCCACGCAGGGTGGCGATGGTGTACTCGGGACCCTGGATCCACTGTTCCACCAACACTTGCGAATCGTAGGTACTTGCCGCTTTCCATGCGTCGATCAATTCGGCGGCCGAGTTCACTTTGGCCATGCCGATACTGGAGCCTTCATGGGCTGGTTTGACGATCAAAGGCAGGCCCAGTTCCTTGGCTGCGGAAATACAATCGTCTTCGCTGCACAGGACACTGTGGCGCGGGGTTGGAATACCCAGGCTGTGCCACACCTGCTTGGTGCGCAACTTGTCCATCGCCAGCGCGGAAGCCAGGATACCGCTGCCGGTGTAAGGAATGCCTGCGCACTCCAGCAGGCCCTGCATGCTGCCATCTTCACCGCCACGACCGTGCAGGATGATAAAGGCGCGGTCGATCTTCTCGGCCTGCAGGCGGGCGAGGAAGTCATCGCCCACGTCGATCCCGAACGCATTCACGCCGGCGCTTTGCAGGGCTTCAAGCACGGCATTGCCGGACTTGAGCGACACTTCGCGCTCGGCGCTCTTGCCGCCGAACAATACCGCCACGCGGCCGAAGTCGGCAGGCGCGATGGTAGAGAACAGGGCGTCGTAATTCACGGTCATTTCGACTTCCCCTGCGCAGCTGCAAACAGCGGGCTGGCGAGCAATTTCGGCGCAAGGCCGCCAATATCACCGGCACCCTGGCACAGCAGGATATCGCCGGCACGCAGCAACGGCTTGACGATCGGCGCCAGGTCCACGCCGCGCTCGATGTAGATCGGGTCCAACTGGCCACGCTGACGGATGCTGTTGCACAGCTTGCGGCTGTCGGCACCCGGGATCGGCTCTTCACCGGCTGGGTAGACTTCCATCAAGAGCAGCACGTTGGCATCGGCCAATACATTGACGAAATCGTCGTACAGGTCGCGGGTACGGCTGTAGCGGTGCGGCTGGTAGACCATCACCAGGCGACGCTCCGGCCAGCCACCACGCACGGCCTTGATCACGGCGGCGACTTCGGTCGGGTGGTGGCCGTAGTCGTCCACCAGCATCACGTCGCCACCTTCCACCGGCAACTGGCCGTAGACCTGGAAGCGACGGCCCACGCCGGCAAAGCACGACAGGCCTTCGACGATGGCCTCATCGCTGACGCCCTCGTCAGAAGCGATGCAGATGGTCGCCAGGGAATTGAGCACGTTGTGGTTGCCCGGCATGTTCACCGACACGTCCAGTGGCTCGCGGTCGGGACGCAGCACGGTAAAGAAGGTTTGCATGCCTTCCTGGCGCACATTGATCGCGCGCACGTCGGCGTCTTCGCTGAAGCCGTAGGTCACGGTCGGGCGCTTGACCAGGGGCAGGATTTCACGCACCACCGGATCATCCAGGCACACCACCGCCAGCCCATAGAACGGCAGGTTGTGCAGGAACTCGACGAAGGTTTTCTTCAACTTGTTGAAGTCACCGTCGTAGGTCGCCATGTGGTCGGCGTCGATATTGGTGACCACGGCCACCAGCGGTTGCAGGTGCAGGAAGCTGGCATCGCTTTCGTCGGCTTCGGCGATCAGGTAGCGGCTGGTGCCGAGCTGGGCATTGGTGCCGGCTGCATTCAGGCGGCCACCGATGACGAAGGTCGGGTCCAGGCCACCGGCCGCGAACACCGAGGCAATGAGGCTGGTGGTGGTGGTCTTGCCGTGGGTGCCGGCAACGGCGATGCCGTGGCGATAGCGCATCAGCTCGGCCAGCATCTCGGCGCGTGGCACCACGGGAATGCGGCGCTCAAGGGCGGTGGCCACTTCCGGGTTGGACGTGTTCACAGCGCTGGACACTACCAGCACGTCAGCCTCGGTGGCGTTCTCGGCGCGGTGGCCGATAAAAATCTGTGCGCCAAAGGACTTCAGGCGATCGGTGACCGGCGACTCTTTCAAGTCGGAGCCCGACACCTGGTAGCCGAGGTTCAGCAACACCTCGGCAATACCGCACATGCCCACGCCGCCGATACCGACGAAGTGGATGCGGCGGATGCGGCGCATCTCTGGTTGCGGCATGGCTTTCTGATTCTCAACCATGGGCCACCTCCAGGCAGATATCGACCACGGTGCGGGTTGCGTCAGGCTTGGCCAGGCGGCTTGCGGTGCTCGCCATGCTGTTGAGTCGTTCCGGTTGCATCAAAACCTCGGTCAGGCGTGCGGCCAAATCGGCGGCGCCAGTCGTTCTTTGCGGCAGCAGGAAGGCAGCGCCCTCCCCGGCCAAATATTCGGCGTTGCGGGTCTGGTGATCGTCGATCGCATGGGGCAAAGGCACCAGTAACGACGGCAGCCCGGCAGCGGCCAGTTCACTGACGGTCAGCGCACCAGCGCGACAGACCACCAGGTCGGCCCAGCCATAGGCATGGGCCATGTCCTTGATGAAGGGCTGCACATTGGCCTCCACACCTGCCTCGCGATAACGCGCGGCGGTCACTTCATCGTGATGCTTGCCCGCCTGGTGGAAGATTTCCGGGCGCAATTGCACAGGCAATTGCGCCACCGCTTCCGGCAGCAATTTGTTCAGCGGCTCGGCACCCAGGCTTCCGCCCAGGACCAGCAGGTGCGCCTTGCGCCCGGCCAATGCTTCACGGGCGATGGCCATGAACAGCTCGGTGCGCACCGGGTTACCGGTGGTGCGACGTTTGTCCGAGGCACTGAAGGTGTTGGGGAACGCTTCACACACCCGCGCCGCCAAAGGCACGAGCAAACGGTTGGCCGTGCCGGCCACCGCGTTCTGCTCATGCACGATCACCGGCACTCCCGCGAGCTTCGCGGCAACACCGCCAGGGCCTGTCACATAGCCGCCAAAGCCAAGCACACACACCGGCTTCAATTCACGAATGACCTTGCGCGCCTGCCACACCGCCTTGAGCAACACGAACGGCGCCTTGAGCAAAGACAACTTGCCCTTGCCTCGCAGGCCGCTGACGTTGATCAGGTGCAGCGGCAGCCCGGCATTCGGCACCAGTTCGTTTTCAATGCCACGCGGCGTCCCCAGCCAGTGCACGGTGTAGCCACGGTTCTGGAATTCGCGGGCACAAGCCAGGGCCGGGAACACGTGGCCCCCGGTGCCGCCTGCCATGATCAGCACGTTAGCGCCCATGGGTCGGCTCCTCGGCGAAGTCGCTTTCGCTGAACTCCATCTCTTCGCTGCCCAGGTGGGTTCGACTCTCCCACTCGATGCGCAGCAATAACCCCAGGCAGGCGCAGCAAATCACCAACGAACTGCCGCCATAACTGAGGAACGGCAAGGTCAGGCCCTTGGTCGGCAGCAGGCCGACGTTCACACCGATATTGATCAGGAACTGGCCGATCCACAGGAACGACAAGCCATATGCCACATAAGCGGCAAAATACTGTTTGGCCTTCTCGGCCCACAGGCCGATGTACATGCCGCGCACACACACGAACACGAACAGCGCGACGGTACACAGCGAACCGACCACGCCAAGCTCTTCGGCAAGCACCGAGAACACGAAGTCGGTGTGCGCTTCCGGCAGGTAGAACTGCTTCTGCACGCTGTTGCCCAGGCCCACGCCCAGCCACTCGCCGCGCCCGAAGGCGATCAGCGCCTGGGTCAACTGGTAGCCGGAACCGAACTGGTCGGACCATGGGTCGGTGAAGGTGATCAGGCGCGCCATCCGGTAAGGTTGCGCTTGTACCAGCACGGTCACCGCAGCGACCGCCAGCACCACCATCAAGGTGAAGCGGAACAGGCCCACGCCGCCGAGGAACAGCATGGCCGCCGCGGCCCCCATCATCACGACGGTGGCACCGAAGTCAGGTTCCATCAGCAACAGGCCGGCCATGGGCAGCAGCACGATGAATGGCTTGAAGAAGCCCATCCAGCTTTCGCGCACTTCTTTCTGGCGACGCACCAGGTAACCGGCGAGGTAGATCACCACGAACATCTTGGCGATCTCGGACGGCTGCACGTTGAATGCACCGAAGCCGATCCAGCGCATCGAACCGTTCACCTCACGGCCAATGCCGGGCAGGATCACCATGACCAGCAAGCCGAAGGCACCGATCAGCATCAGCCAACCCAGGCGCTGCCAGGTGGCGATGGGGATCATCATGGTGACGATGCACGCCCCGAGGCCGATCACCAGGTACACCAGGTGACGGATCATCATGTACAGGGTGTTGCCCGACTGCACGGCGGCCACTTCGGAAGACGCCGAGGTGATCATCACCAGGCCCAGTCCGAGCAGCGCCAGGCAACCGGCGAGCATCGGGAAATCCAGGTCGATACCGCGCCCGGTAATAATCGGCGAAGGGTACGGCTTGATGATGTTGCGCAAGTTGATATTCATGCCAAGGCCTCCACGGCGCGAGCGAACAACTGGCCGCGCTCTTCGTAGTTCTTGAACATGTCGAGACTCGCACAGGCCGGCGACAGCAACACCGCATCGCCCGGCTGGGCCAAGGCCTTGCACTGGGCGATAGCGTCGTCCAGGGAGGTGGCGCGCACTTGCGGCACGGCGTCCCCCAGAGCGGCGGCGATCAGGTCGGCGTCGCGGCCCATCAGCACCACGGCACGGCAATGGGCGGCCACCGGACCTTTAAGGTCCTTGAAGTCGGCGCCCTTGCCGTCACCACCGGCAATCAGCACCAGCTTGCCCTTGATATCGGCCCCCAGGCCTTCGATGGCGGCCAGTGCAGCGCCGACGTTGGTGGCCTTGGAATCGTTGTAATAGCTGACGCCATCGAGGTCACGCACCCATTGGCAGCGATGCTCAAGGCCGGCAAAGGAACGCAGGCTCGACAGCATGGCGTCAAACGGCAGGCCAACGGCATGCCCGAGCGCCAAGGCCGCGAGGGCATTGGACTGGTTATGCGCACCACGGATTTTCAGTTCGCGCACGGGCATCAGGTTCTGGAATTCGAAGGCCAGGTATTTCTCGCCGTTCTCTTCGCGGATGCCAAAGGCCTTGAAGTCGGGTTTGCCCAGGCCGAAGGTCCAGCACGGCAAGCCCTCGCCCATCAGCGGACGGCTCAGGGCATCCTGGCGGTTGACCACCACTTGCCTGGCACCGCGGAAAATCCGGTGCTTGGCCAGGTGATAGGCCGGCAGGCCGCTGTAGCGGTCCATGTGGTCTTCGCTGACATTCAATACGGTGGCGACTTCGGCGCCCAGGTCGTGGGTGGTCTCCAGCTGGAAGCTCGAAAGTTCCATGACGTACAGCTCGACGTCGTCGCTGAGCAGGTCCAGCGCCGGTGTCCCGAGGTTGCCGCCCACCGCCACGCGCTTGCCGGCCGCAGCCGCCATTTCGCCGACCAGGGTGGTCACGGTGCTTTTCGCGTTGGAGCCGCTGATGGCCACGATCGGCGCCTTGGCGTGACGCGCGAACAGGTCGATGTCACCGGACAGCTTCACGCCACGCGCGGCTGCAGCTTGCAGGGCCGGTGTCGCCAAGGCCAGGCCGGGGCTCACGTAGAGCTCATCGGCACGGCACAGAAACTCCACATCCAACTCGCCACAACGCACTTCCACGTGCGGGTAGTCACGGCGCAGCGTGACCAGCTCCGGTGGATTTTCCCGCGTATCGGCCACGGCAAACGGCTTGCCCCGGTTCGCCAGGAAGCGAACCAGGGACATGCCGCTCTTGCCGAGGCCGACAACGATGCGGAAGTGGTCTGAAGCGATCAGGGACACTCGTTTCTACCTCAGTTTCAGGGTGGCAAGGCCGACCAGGACCAGAATCACGGTGATGATCCAGAAACGGACAATCACGCGCGGCTCAGGCCAGCCCTTGAGTTCAAAGTGGTGGTGAATCGGCGCCATGCGGAACACGCGGCGTCCGGTCAATTTGAAGGAGGCCACCTGGATGACCACCGACAGGGTTTCCATCACGAACACACCGCCCATGATGAACAGCACGATTTCCTGGCGAACGATCACCGCGATGGTGCCCAGGGCCGCGCCCAGCGCCAGTGCGCCGACGTCACCCATGAAGACTTGTGCGGGATAGGTGTTGAACCACAGGAAGCCCAGGCCCGCACCAATCAATGCGCCGCAGAACACAATCAGTTCACCGGCACCCGGCACATAGGGGATCAGCAGGTATTCGGCGAATTTCACGTTACCCGACAGGTAGCAGAAGATGCCGAGCGCACCGCCGACCATCACCGTCGGCATGATCGCCAGGCCATCGAGGCCGTCGGTCAGGTTCACCGCGTTGCTGGAGCCGACGATGACGAAGTACGTCAGTACGACAAAGCCAATGCCCAGTGGAATGCTGGCGTCCTTGAGCATCGGGATGATCAAGGTGGTTTCCACGGCGCTTGGCGCGGTGGTGTAGAGGAAGATCGCAGCGGCAAGGCCGAACACCGACTGCCAGAAATACTTCCAGCGGCTTGGCAGCCCTTTGGAGTTTTTCTCGATGACTTTGCGGTAGTCATCGACCCAGCCGATAGCGCCGAACAACAGGGTCACCAGCAACACCACCCACACGTAGCGGTTGTGCAGGTCAGCCCAGAGCAAGGTGCTGATGCCGATGGACGACAGGATCAATGCACCGCCCATGGTCGGGGTGCCAGATTTGGACAGGTGCGACTGCGGGCCGTCATTACGAACCGATTGACCAATTTGCAGGTTCTGCAGGGTGCGGATCATCCACGGCCCCAGGAACAGCGACAAAGACAGCGCAGTCAGCACACCCAGGATCCCGCGCAGGGTCAGGTACTGAAAGACCGCAAAGCCTTTGTGGAACTGTTGCAGATACTCAGCCAGCAGCAGCAGCATTAATGTTTCTCCGTACTTGAGCCACACAAGGCCGCGACGACGTTTTCCATCACCGCGCTGCGCGATCCCTTGATCAAAATGGTTGTGTGTTTGTCGTGTTCAGCCACGCCCAGCGCCTGGATCAACTCGGCCTGGGTCGCGAAATGCCGCGCGCCAGGGCCGAAGGCCGCGACGGCGTGAGCCATGTGCGGGCCAACGGCGTAGAGGGCGTCGACTTTATCGCTGGCGTAGACACCGACTTCGCGATGGGACTGTTCGGCCCAATCGCCCAGTTCGGCGATGTCGCCCAGCACCAGCACCTTGCGCCCGTCGAAGCCCTTGAGCAGGTCAATGGCGGCGCAGACCGAGGACTGGTTGGCGTTATAGGTGTCATCGATCACGCGCATGCCGTTGGTCGCCAGTTGCGCCACCGTGCGGCCCTTGACCGGCTGTACCGCGCCCAGGCCGGTGGCGATACCGAACAGCGAAACGCCCAGGGCGTAAGCGGCAGCGGCGGCAGCCAAGGCGTTGGCGACGTTGTGGTTGCCCAGCAGATTCAACTGCACATGCTCACGCCCTTGCGGAGTGTGCAAGGTAAAGGACGGGCAGCCACGGGCATCGACGGTGATGTCGGATGCATGGAAATCGGCCGTGGCGTTCAGCACGGCAAACGTCAGGACCTTGCGACCGGCGGCACGTACACGCCAGGTCTCGAAGGCCTTGTCGTCCAGATTCAATACAGCGGTGCCCGAGGCATCCAGGCCTTCGAGGATTTCCCCCTTGGCCTCGACGATTTTCTCCGGGCCGCCGAACTCGCCCACATGGGCAGTTCCGGCGTTGTTGATGATCGCGACGTGGGGTTTGGTCAGCGCCACGGTGTAGGCGATTTCGCCGATGCGCGAAGCGCCCAGTTCGATCACCGCCGCCGTGTGTTCCGGGGCCAGTTCGAGCAGGGTCAACGGTGCGCCGAAATCATTGTTCAGGTTGCCACGTGTAGCGAGCACCGGCCCGCGCGTACGCAGGACACCGGCGAGCAGCTCCTTGACCGTGGTCTTGCCGCTGGAACCGGTGATGGCGGCCACGGGTTTATCGAAGGCAGCACGGTTCAGCGCCCCGAGCTGGCCCAGGGCCAGGCGTGTATCGGCCACCAGCAATTGCGGCAAGGTCGAATCCGCCACTTCGCGCTGCACCAAAGCACCGACGGCGCCTTTGGCGGCGACTTCATTCAGGTAGTCGTGACCGTCGAAACGCGGCCCGGCCAGGGCGACGAACAATTGGCCCGGCTTGATTGCGCGGCTGTCGATGCTGACACCGTTGAAACTGCAATCACCGGACAGCACACGGCCCGACAGGGGCTGGGTCAGTTCGCTGAACTTCATGGTTTTAAGCATGGGCGACCTCCCAGGCAGTCAAGGCGTGATCAGCCTCGACCAGATCGGAGAAGGCATGGCGTTGGCCGTTGATTTCCTGGTAATCCTCGTGGCCTTTACCGGCCAGGACCACCACGTCGTCAGCGCTGGCGCTGGCGATCAATTGGGCAATGGCCGCGCCACGACCGGCGACGAAGGCAACCTTGGACACGTCCTGGAAGCCTGCGCGGATGTCAGCGAAAATCTGGCTCGGGTCTTCACTGCGCGGATTGTCGTCGGTGACGAGCACACCATCGGCCAGACGCTCGACGATTTCAGCCATCAACGGGCGTTTGCCACGGTCACGGTCACCGCCACAGCCAAACAGGCAGAGCAACTTGCCCTTGGCGTGGGGGCGCAGGGCCAGCAGGACCTTTTCCAGCGCATCCGGGGTGTGAGCGTAATCGACCACCACCAGCGGCTGAGTGCCCCCACCCAGACGCTGCATGCGCCCAGCGGGGCCTTCCAGCTTCGGCAGCACGCGCAGGATTTCATCCAGGGCGTAATCCAGGCCAAGCAATGCGCCGACAGCGGCGAGGAGATTGCTCAGGTTGAAGCGCCCGAGCAAGGTGCTGCGCAAATGGTGTTCGCCTTGTGGCGTCACCAGCGTGGCACGCACGCCTTCGTCATTGAACTGGGCTTCGCGGCAATACAGATACGCGCTGGCGTCTTCCAGGCTGTAGCTGATCAGGCGAGCTTCGTGGTCCTCGGCAGCCAGTCGGCGGCCAAAGGCATCGTCCAGGTTGACCACCCGGCACTTGAGGTCATTCCAGGCAAACAGCCTGGCCTTCTCGGCGGCGTAGGCCTCCATGGTGCCGTGGTAGTCCAGGTGATCGCGGGACAGGTTGGTCATCACTGCCACATCAAAGGCCAGGGCCGTCACACGCCCCTGATGCAGGCCGTGGGACGAGACTTCCATGGCGACCGCCTTGGCTCCGGCCTTTTTCAGGTCAGCCAGCGTCGCTTGCACGGCAATCGGGTTTGGCGTGGTGTGCAGGCCGCTTTGCAGCGCGCCATAGAAGCCCGTGCCGAGGGTGCCGACGATGCCGCAATGCTGGCCCAACAGGTCGAGGGCCTGGGCGACCAATTGGGTCACGCTGGTCTTGCCGTTGGTACCGGTCACGCCAATCAGGTTCAAGTGGCGGCTCGGGTCACCATAGAAACGCCCGGCGATGTCCGACAGCTGCGCGGCCAGGCCCTTGACCGGAATCAACGGCACGTCGGTGATCGGCAGCACGGTCGCGCCTTCCACTTCATAGGCCACGGCCGCCGCACCGCGTTGCAAGGCATCGGCGATATGCGCACGGCCATCGTACTTGCCACCCGGCACCGCCAGGAACAGGTCCCCGGCGCGTACGTTGCGGCTGTCCAGGCTCAACTCGCGAATCAGCAGATCGCGACCGGCGTGGGCAAAAATCTTGTTCAGGCTCAAGGACATCAGCCGCGCCCTCCATTGGCTTTGGCAGCAGCGGCCGGTGGTCCGGCGTTCGCTTGTTGGGTCGGCGGCAGGTTATCCGGCGTGATGTTCATCAGGCGCAGGGTGCCCGACATCACTTTGCTGAACACCGGCGCCGATACCAGGCCACCGAAGTAACCGGCTTTGCTTGGTTCATCGATCACAACCACGATGGCGTAGCGCGGGTCGCTCATCGGGCCGAAGCCGGCGAACAGCGAGCGGTAGGAGTTCTCGGCGTAACCCTTGGTACCCACCGACGTCTTACGTGCCGTACCGGACTTGCCTGCCACGTGATACGCCGGCACCTGGGCGCGGAATACACCGCGCGGCGCTTCGATCACTTGTTGCAGCATGCCTTGCATGGTCTTGGCGACGTTTTCCGGGATCACCTGGGTGGCTTTCGGCGCTTCGTCAACGTGGATCAGGCTCAGCGGCACCATGCGGCCATTGTTGGCCAGCACCGAGAAGGCGTGGGCCAGTTGGATGGCGGTGACGGACAGGCCGTAGCCGTAGGAAAGCGTGGCCGTCTCGGCTTTTTTCCAGTCGCGATAGTTCGGCAGGTTGCCGACGCGCTCACCCGGGAAGTCGAGGCCGGTGGGTTGGCCCAGGCCGATTTTTTGCGCCAGGTGGTAGATGGTTTCGCCACCAATATCGAAGGCCACCTTACTCATGCCCACGTTACTGGAGTTGATCAGGATACCTGTCAAATCCAGCACCGGCCCTTCGGTACGGGACACGTCACGAATGGTGTATTTGCCCAACTGCAGGGTGCCTGGATACACCTCGACCTTGTCGCTGGGCTTCCAGCGGCCGGTTTCCAGGGCAGCACTCATGGAGATGGCTTTCATGGTCGAACCTGGCTCGAACACGTCGATCATTGCACGATTGCGCATCATCGCCGGTTGCAGGTTGCGACGGTTGTTCGGGTTGTAGGTCGGCTGGTTGACCATGGCGAGGATCTCGCCGGTCTTCACGTCCATGATCACCAGGCTGCCGGCCTTGGCGCCGTTCTCGATGATCGCGTTGCGCAGCTCGCGGTTGGCCAGGTATTGCAGGCGCAGGTCAATCGACAACGCCAAGGGCTTACCGGCCTTGGCGTTTTTGGTGACCTGGACATCCTTGATCAGTCTGCCGCGCCGATCCTTGATGACCTGTCGTTTGCCGGGGACCCCGGCCAGCCATTCATCGTAGGCCAGCTCCACACCTTCGCGGCCATGGTCATCAATGTCGGTAAAACCCACCATATGGGCGGTGGTTTCACCGGCCGGATAGAAACGACGGAATTCCTCGATGCCGTAGACACCGGGGACTTTAAGGTCGAGCACCTGCTGGCCCTGCTCGGGGGTCAGGCCGCGCACCAGGTAGATGAACTCTTTATTGGCCTGGGCTTCCAGGCGCTCGGCCAAGGCCTTCGGGTCCTGGCCCAGGGCGGCGGCGAGTTGCGGCCATTTGTCCTTGGCCACCTGCAGTTCCTTGGCGTTGGCCCACAGGGTAGTCACCGGGGTACTGACAGCCAGTGGTTCGCCGTTACGGTCAGTGATCAGGCCACGGTGCGCAGGAATCGGAATATGCCGCAGGCTGCGGGCATCGCCCTGGCCAATCAGGAAGTCGCGGTCAACCACTTGCAGGTCGATGATGCGCCAGGCGATCGCGCCGACCATCAGGGCCAACAAGCCCAGCACCAGACGGAAGCGCCACGGGTAAAGTGCACCTTCGAGCTTCATCATGGCGCCACCATGCGAACTTCGGCCGCGCCCGGGATGTGCATTTTCAGTTGCTCGGTCGCCAGCACTTCAATACGGCTGTGGGCCGTCCAGGTGCTCTGCTCCAGAATCAGCCGGCCCCACTCCGCCTGGGCTTTATCACGCACACTCAATTCCCCGTACAGGGTGTTGAGCAGTTGACGATTCCAGTGGGCGCTGTAGGACACCGCAATCGCGGACACCAGCACGCCGATAAACAGCAGCAGCATAAAAAAGCTGCCGCCCGGAAGGGGCTTGGCGAAAAGCTTGCTCACCGCAACTTCTCCGCGACACGCATGACAGCGCTACGGGAACGTGGGTTGGCCTTGAGTTCGGCTTCGGAAGCGAACTGCGCTTTGCCATGGATTTTGATTTTTGGCACGAAGGCTTCGAAACGCACCGGCAGGTTGCGCGGCAGGTTGTCGGACTCGCCCTTGACCAGGCGGCGCATGAACAGTTTGACGATACGGTCTTCCAGGGAGTGGAAGCTGATCACCACCAGGCGACCACCCACTTCCAAGGCTTCCAGTGCGGCTTCGAGGCCGGCTTCCAGATCGCCCAATTCGTTGTTGACGTGAATACGCAGGCCCTGGAATGCGCGGGTAGCCGGGTTCTTGCCCTTTTCCCAGGCAGGATTGGCGACTTTCAGCACTTCGGCCAGGTCGGCGGTGCGCTCGAACGGCTGGATTTCCCGACGCTCGACCACGGCACGGGCCATGCGCCCGGCGAAGCGCTCTTCACCGTATTCCTTGAACACGCGGGCGATTTCTTCCACTGGCGCGGTGGCGATGAACTGGGCAGCACTGACACCACGGGTCGGGTCCATGCGCATGTCGAGCGGGCCGTCGTTCATGAAGCTGAAGCCGCGCTCCGGATCATCGAGCTGCGGCGAAGACACGCCCAGGTCGAGCAAAACCCCGGCCACCTTGCCCGCCATGCCGCGCTCGGCAACTTCCGCGCCCAGCTCGGCAAAGCTGCGCTGCACAACGACAAAGCGGCCGTCTTCGGCCGCTAGCGCTTGCCCGGTGGCAATCGCTTGGGGGTCTTTATCGAATCCGAGGAGCTTGCCGTCGGGCCCGAGCTGGCTGAGTATCAACCGGCTGTGCCCGCCTCTGCCGAAGGTGCCATCCAAATAGCAGCCATCCGCGCGTACGGCGAGAGCCTCAACGGCTTCGTCAAGCAGTACGGTGATGTGGTTAAAGCCGCTATCAATAGTCACAGGATCAAATCACGCAGTTCATCAGGCATGGCGCCCGGTTGTTGAATAGCAGCCAGGTCCGCTGCAGAAACAGCGTCCCAGGCATCTTCGTCCCACAATTGGAACTTGTTCAGTTGGCCCACCAGCATTGCGCGCTTATCCAGCTTGGCGTACTCGCGCAGACGCGGAGGCACCAGGAAACGACCGCTGCCATCGAGCTCGAGGTCGACGGCATTACCAATCAGCAAACGCTGCAGGCGGCGGTTCTCTTCACGCAATGAAGGCAAAGCGCGCAACTTGGTTTCAATCAACTCCCACTCATCGAGCGGGTAAACACACAAACAAGGGTCAACGGCATCGATGGTGATAATCAACTGCCCGGAACTTCGCGAAATGAGCTCGTCACGATACCGGCTCGGCATGGCGAGACGGCCTTTTGCATCGAGACTGATAGCGTTAGCTCCGCGAAACACAGATGCGTTTCTCCAAATTTTAGCGTTTTACGTTCAAAAAACCCACTTTGTGCCACTTTCCGCCACTTGCGCACACTATAGGAATGCGGCCACCACACCGTCAAGGCGCGGATTCAAGGAAAAGCCTTACAGAACGGAGATTTAGGAGCGTAAAGGGAGGAGAAACCAGAGTTCGGCGATGTTTTGGGCCCAACAAGCACAAATAGCTCAAAGAGCTATGGCTCATAGTTAATGTAATTTATTAAGAGTAAGATTTTTTTGGTATTACGAAGATGCATCTGCCAATGATTCAGCAGGGAGGGATTCTTGCGTTACTACCGGTTTTCTGCCCGAGATTCGGACAGAAGGAAAAAGGTGGAGAGTCGATCTATAAGCCGGGTTCTGTCTTGAACAGTCATTCGTCTACGATGGCCATCACTGGACATCTTTAGCAACCTACCCGGTCCCAGCGCGGGCCACGCCTTGGGACCCTATTTGGTCTTGCTCCAAGTGGGGTTTACCTAGCCACGAACTGTTGCCAGTCGTGCGGTGCGCTCTTACCGCACCTTTTCACCCTTACCGGCACCGAAGTGCTTAGGCGGTTATTTTCTGTGGCACTTTCCGTAGGCTCACGCCTCCCAGGCATTACCTGGCACTTCGCCCTATGGAGCCCGGACTTTCCTCCCCCTCCTAATTTTCATAGAAGGCAGCGACTGTCCAATCGACTCTCCGCCGCGCAGGTTAACGGCACGAGGGACTTAGGACAAGTACTAAAAGCATAGCAGTGCCATCACCTTCAGACGAAATACCGGCTTACCCCCGGAACTATTCGGTTTTCTGTTTATCCAGCGCAACTTGATACAACACATTCTTGCGCACCCCGGTAATTTCCGCCGCCAGGGCTGCCGCGCGCTTAAGGGGCATTTCCTTGAGTAACAGATCAAGGATGCGCATGGCTTCGCTGCCCACCGCGTCTTCGGACTCTGGCGCACTCCAGCCCGCCACCAGCACCACGCATTCGCCTCGTTGCTGATTGCTGTCACCCTCGACAAACGCGCGCAACGCTTCCAGCGGCAGGCCCTTGAGGGTCTCGAAGGTCTTGGTAATCTCCCGCGCCAACAGTGCAAGGCGTTCACCACCGAACACCAGCTCCATATCCTGCAGACATTCCAGAATACGGTGGGGAGCCTCATAGAAGATCAATGTACGCGGCTCTTCCTTTAACGCTTGGAGCCGAGCACGACGCCCGACCGCCTTGGCCGGCAGGAAGCCCTCGAAAATAAAACGATCGGAGGGCAATCCAGCTGCCGATAAAGCGGCAATCAGCGCGCATGCGCCCGGAACAGGCACTACATTGATACCCGCAGCACGCGCCTGGCGAACCAGGTGATAACCCGGATCAGAGATCAGCGGGGTACCGGCATCGGAGATCAGCGCCACGTCATCACCTGCCAGCAGGCGCGTGATAAAACGACTGCCTTCTTCGCGCTCGTTATGCTCATGGCACGCAGCCAATGGCGTGCTGATACCAAAATGCTGCATCAGACGCTGGGAGTGCCGGGTGTCTTCCGCTGCGATCAATTTAACGTCGCGCAACACTTTCAGCGCCCGCGCACTGATATCGTCCAGGTTGCCAATGGGCGTCGCCACGACAAAAAGCGAGCCTGCAGTGGAATTCAAAGGACCTGGAGCAGTCAAAACGCACACCTCGATGGTTGGCAAAAGCCACATTGTAGCGCGTAGACGCCTTGAAAATATGCCATCGAAGCCGATGCCTTTTCAGCCGTGCACAGCCAATCGCAACATTTACACGACCTAAATCGACAGTTTCACGCCAGTAACATCGCGCCTGGGCCAGTGCTTGGGTACAATTCCACGCTAATTTGATCGGTATCAGGACACTTACATGATCGCTTGCCTGCGGCTGCTCTCCGCCCTCTGCCTCGCTGCCTTGTTGGCCGCTTGCGCCAGCTCGCCCTCGTCCAGCCTTGGCGACCTTCCACGGACCCCGGATGCCAGTATCGAGCAACTGCTCGAACAGGCGACCACCGCCAAGACGCCAGAAAAGGCGGCCTTGCTGCGCCTGAGTGCGGCTGACATGGCCTACCGCCAGAACAACCCCGGCCGCTCGTCGCAGATCCTTGCGCAGGTGCCGCTGGATGTTCTCAAACCCGCCGCACAAATCTTTGCCAGCACCCTGGCCGCCGAACTGGCGATGACGCGCAACCAGCCCAAGGCTGCGTTGACCGCCCTGAACCACCCTAGCCTGCAAAGCCTGAAGGACCTGCCGCCCGAGCAGCAGATCCGCACCGGCACCGTGCACGCTCGCGCCTATGAAGCCGATGGCCAGACCCTGGCCGCGGCTCGCGAGCGTGTGGCCATGGCGCCATTGCTCAGCGGTGATGTCGCCAAGAGCAACCACGAAGCCATCTGGACGTTGATTGCCGCACTCCCGGCCGAGCAACTGCAAGCCAGCGGCAACCCGACAATGGACGGCTGGATCACCCTGGCCCAGGCCGTCAAGGGCGCTGGCACCCTGGAGCAACAACAGGCGGCGATCGACACCTGGCGCGCGCAGAACCCAGGGCACCCGGCGGCCGTGCAACTGCCAACCCCGCTGACCAAGCTCAAGGAACTCGCCAGCCAGCCCCTGAACAAGATCGCCCTGCTGCTGCCACAGGAAGGCCCGCTGGCGTCCGTCGGCAAGGCGCTGCGTGAAGGTTTCATGGCTGCGCATTACCAGGCCGAGCAAGCCGGCCAGCGACCGCCGGTGATCGAGTTCTACGACAGCTCGCGCCTGACCTCCCTCGACGACTTCTACGCCAAGGCCCAGGCTGCCGGCGTGCAACTGGTCGTCGGTCCGCTGGAAAAACCACTGGTCAAACAGCTCAGCGCACGTCCGCAATTACCGATCACCACCCTGGCACTGAACTACAGCGAGACCGATCAAAGCCCGGCCCAGCTGTTCCAGTTCGGCCTGGCCGCTGAAGACGAAGCCCGCGAAGTCTCACGTCGCGCCCGTGCCGATGGCCTGCACCGCGCCGCTGCCATGGTGCCGCGTGGCGAATGGGGCGAGCGCGTCTACAAAGCCTTCCGTCAGGATTGGGAAGCCAATGGCGGCACCGTCGTAGGCGTCGAGTACGTCGACCAGCCGGTCGCCCTTGCACAGCAGATCGCCGACTTGTTCCAACTGCGCAAAAGCGAAGGCCGCGCCAAGAGCCTGCAAAGCACCGTCGGCACCGACGTGGCCGCGCAACCTTCGCGTCGCCAGGACATCGAGTTCATCTTCCTGGCCGTGACCCCGCAACTGGCCCAGCAGATCAAGCCGACCCTTAACTTCCAATACGCCGGTGATGTACCGGTGTACGCCACGTCCCACGTATTCAGTGCCAGCGGCGACAAGAACCAGTACCTGGACATGACCAACGTGATGTTCTGCGAAACCCCTTGGCTGCTCAACACCACCGACCCACTGCGCAACCAGGTCGCCGCGCAATGGCCACAAGCCAATGGCAGCCTCGGCCGCCTGTATGCAATGGGTGTCGATGCCTACCGCCTGGCGCCACGCCTGGGTCAGCTCAAGGCCCTGCCGGATACACGGGTTGATGGCCTTTCGGGCAGCCTGGGTATCAGCGCCAACCAGCGCGTCGACCGCCAGATGCCATGGGCGAAATTCGTCAGCGGCGAGGTCCAGCGCCTGCCTGATACCCCACGCTGATGCCCGAGCGGTCCAGCGCAAAAAGCGGCAAGGATGCCGAACTTCAAGCTCTGAAATACCTGCAACAACAGGGTCTGCGCCTTCTGGCGCAGAACTGGTTGTGTAAACGCGGCGAGCTTGATCTGGTCATGCTTGACGGCGATACAGTAGTATTCGTCGAAGTCCGCTACAGAAAACACGCACAATGGGGTGGCGCGCTCGCCAGTATTGACGGGCGCAAGCGTCAGAAGCTGATACTCGCCGCGCAGTACTTCCTACTCAAGGAGCACCGCTGGTCTGACTCCCCCTGCCGTTTCGATGTGGTTGCCATGGAAAGCACACCGGCAGGCCTTGCTGATCTGACCTGGCTCAAAGACGCCTTCGACAGCTGATTCGCCGGACATTTTCACCACACACTTTTGCTCTTTGCTTTGCGGGCTGCACATACCTGTGCCAAACAGCCGCGCTACTTAAGGTCACACAGATGGACATGCAATCCCGAATTCGCCAGCTTTTCCAGGCCAGCATCGACACCAAGCAACAGGCGATGGACGTACTTGCACCGCACATCGAGCAAGCCAGTCAGGTCATGGTCAATGCCTTGCTCAACGAGGGCAAAATGCTTTCGTGCGGCAACGGCGGTTCGGCCGGCGATGCCCAGCACTTCTCGTCCGAACTGCTCAACCGCTTCGAGCGCGAGCGGCCGAGCCTGCCGGCCATTGCCTTGACCACAGATTCGTCGACGATCACCTCGATCGCCAACGACTACAGCTACAACGAAATCTTCTCCAAGCAAATCCGTGCCCTGGGCCAACCGGGTGATGTGTTGCTGGCGATTTCCACCAGCGGTAACTCGGCGAATATTATTCAGGCGATCCAGGCCGCACATGATCGTGAAATGATTGTCGTAGCATTGACCGGACGCGATGGCGGCGGCATGGCGTCGCTGCTGTTGCCCGAGGATGTGGAGATTCGCGTACCGGCCACTGTCACCGCACGTATTCAGGAAGTCCATCTGCTGGCGATCCACTGCCTGTGCGATCTGATCGACAGCCAACTGTTCGGGAGTGAAGAATGACCGTTAAACGCCTCAGCCTATTGGCCATCACGCTATGCCTCAGCATCAGCGGGTGCAGCACGGCAATCACTGCGACACGTGACACCCCCATCCAGGACGACAAGGGCACCCGTACCTTTGGCAGCAAGATCGACGACTCGTTGATCGAAACAAAGGTCGAAGTCAACATCGCCAAGGCCGCGCCAGACCTGGGCAACGGCGCGTCGCGTATCGTCGTGACCAGCTTCAACGGCGTGGTACTGCTTGCCGGGCAAACACCGCGCGCCGACCTGAAAGCCCAGGCCGAACAAGCGGCCTCGACTGTTCAACGGGTCAAGAAGGTCCACAACGAATTGCAGGTGATGGACCCGATCACCCTGCTGGCTATCAGCAACGATGCCTTGCTGACCACCAAGATCAAGGCGCAGATGCTGACCGATAACGCGATTCCTGGCTCGCGCATCAAAGTCGTGACCGACAACGGTATCGTTTACCTGATGGGCTTGCTGACCCAGGCGGAAGCGACCCGTGCGGCCAACCTGGTACAGGGTGTGTCCGGCGTGCAGAAAATTGTGAAGGTGTTTGAATACATCGACTGATCTGAACGCAATAAAAAGGGCGCTGTGCATTGACTGCACAGCGCCCTTTTTAGTGGCCGGCGTTTATTGGTACTGCTGGTACGGATTGCCCTGGAATTGATTGTTCTGCTGGGGCGCTTGTTGCTGGCCTGCAGGCTGGCCGTACTGCTGGCCAGGGATCGGACCGAGGTTCACTTCGACACGACGGTTCTGCGCACGGCCGTTAACGTCGGCGTTGCTGGCAATCGGATTATCCGGACCGGCACCGCGCGCGCTCAGGTTGGCACCGTTGACGCCTTGCGAGGTCAGGTAGTTGGCCACGCTCTGCGCACGACGCTGGGACAGGTCCATATTCAGCTGACGGCTGCCGGTACTGTCGGTGTAACCGACAATCTGGATGGTGTTCTGATTGAATTGCTTGAGGGAGTTGGCCAGGTTGTTCAGCGGCTGGTAGAAGCTGCTGGAGATCGCGTCCGAGTTGGTGGCAAATGTGATATTGCCCGGCATGATCAGCTTGATCTGGTCGCCCTGGCGCTGAACTTCAACCCCGGTATTGGCCATGCTTTCGCGCAGTTTCTTTTCCTGCTGGTCGGCATAGTAGCCATAGCCAGCCGCACCTGCACCGGCAACCACCGCGCCGATCAGCGCGCCCTTGCCACGGTTGTTATGGTCGATGGCCGCACCGGCCAGTGCGCCGGCCAGGGCACCAAGGCCGCCGTACTTGGCGGTTTTACTCATGCCGCCTTGCGATCCATTATTTGCCTGTCCCTGGCTGCCGTCATATGGATTAGGTGAAGCGCAGCCAGACAACAGGGCTACGGCAGTAGCGACAACAAGCAGACGACGCGGAGTGAACATGAAGGAAGCTCCTACTTTTGCATTCTGTGGTGCAGAGGACATAGGCAATGGACCTGTGCCGAGTTTGGAACGCGACAAACGGTAAAAATTCCGCAACCGCATCCAGAGCTGTAACAAAAAACTGGCCAGGATTACCGCTACAGAAACCGTAGCAGAAGCAGGCTGAACGCGACCTGTGTTTTTGCTACAGCAATTCTCCAGACACCACAGCGCCGAAAGCTGGACTACCGACGTCCCCTGCCCCATTACGCGCGCACAAAGGGATTCTCACGCATCTCATCCCCCAACCGCGTATCCGGGCCGTGACCGGTTACCACCGTCGCGCCCTCATCCAACGTATAGAGCCGCTGCTTGATCGAACGCACGATCGCCGCCTGGTCGCCGCCCCACAAATCCGTTCGCCCTACGCCGCGTCGAAACAAGGTGTCGCCAGCAATCAGGAGCTTGGCATCGGCAAACCAGAAACTCATCGAACCGGGTGTGTGCCCCGGCGTATGCAGCGCCACGCCACAGCCGCAGGCCAACGCTTCATCATCGACCAGCCATTGGTCTGGCGAAGGCACCGGAGTGTAGGGCACACCGAACATCTGGCACTGCATTTCCAGGTTGTCCCAGAGAAACTGATCATCCTTGTGCAGGTGCAGGGTGGCACCGGTTTTCTCCTTCAACTGGCCGGAGGCGAGGAAGTGATCGAGATGGGCGTGGGTGTGGATGATGCTCACCACCTTCAAGCCCAGTGCATCGAGGCGCGCCAGGATCAATTCGTGGTTGCCACCGGGGTCGACCACGATGGCTTTTTTAGTGATGGGGTCACCGATGATGGTGCAGTTGCACTGCAACGGGCCGACGGGAAAGGTTTCACGGATGAGAGTCGGCTTGGCGGTGGTCATGGGCGGTCCTCCAGTGCAAATGAATTATCGTTTTCCGGCGAGCATCGCCAAAATAATTGCACTATTAAACCAGACTGGGTGCGCTTCGCAGCCCAACGCGGGCAAGCTCGCCCGCCGTAAGGTTTACGTTTCAGCCAATCAACCTCAACTCTTGCGCCCGCGCCACCGCCTGGGTTCGTCGCTCCACCCCCAACTTGCTGTTGATATGGCTGGCGTGGGTCTTGACCGTATGCAGGGAGATGAACAGGCGGTTGCTGATTTCCTGGTTCGAGCACCCCTGGGCGATCAATTGCAGCACCGCCAATTCACGGGCGCTCAGGACTTCATGACCAGGCGACGGCTCCGCGACCGCAACGGCCGGCAGCAGCGCCAAGAGGCTCTGGTTCAGCAAGCCGTGAGGGTCCTTGCCAAGCTGTTCGCGCATCCACTGCGGGTAACCTTCGAGCAAACGCTGGAACGGCTGCAATGCCCCTCCCGAGCCGGCCTCCAGCGCCCGCGCCAACACCGGCCGTGCCTTGGCTTCCTGGCCGTTTTCCAGCAGCAGTTGCGCCTGCTGGGTCAACGCCATCAGCGCAATCATTTGTCGCCCACTGTTGTGCGCCTGTTGCGCCAGGTCTTCAAGACGCTCCAACGCCGCATCCGCTTGATGGCGAATCGCATCGAGGGCGGCCTGTTGCAGCCCGATATGTTGCGGCAGGTGCGGATGAAACTCCGGCGCGGCAGCCGCGTGTTGACCATTATAGGTTTGCCCCAACCGCGTCAGCCAGGCGTCAGCCAGGTCGGTGCGGCCCTGGGCCAGCCACAATTCGCATTTGATCAGGGTGATCATCGCCAGGTAGTAGATCGGCGGCACGTCCCAGATGTGCATCAAGCGCTCGGCCTCGGCCAGTTCGGCGAAGGCTTTGGGGAAGTCGTTACGGCGCCCTTCGAAGTTGGCGATCACACAATGGCCGATTAGTACGCTGATGTCGCGACAGGCGCGCGCTTCAACCAGCCCGGCCCGCAGACGAGCAAGGCCGGCCTCAGGCTGATAGCGCGCCAGCAGCAAATAACCTTCATAGAGCGACAATCGCGCACGCACGGCGTACAACCGCTGCGGCGCCAGGCCCTGCAGGCGTTGCAGGCCCTGGCGAACCTCATCGAGGGAACGCAGGATTTCGCCGCGCGCCTGCAACACTCGCGCACGGTCGTAATGGGCCAGCGCTTCGAACAGCGGGTTTCCGACCCGCTGCGCCAATTCCAGGGACTCGCGGTTCAGGCCGCGGGCGCGCCACAGGTCGGCGTCGACAATGGCCAGGTTGGACAAGGTCGACAGGCACATCAGACGCTGGCCATAGCGACGCTGCGGCAAACTTTCCAAGGCTTCGCTGCAATAACGCTGGGTCAATTCGCGGTCACCGCGACCACGCGCGATAATCCCGCTGAGCGCCAGCCACTGGGCCAGCATCGACTTCTGCGCCGTGGCCGACGGTGCCGGCAGGAAGCGACTGAGGTAACTGGACAACTCTTCCGCCGCATCCAACTGGCACGCCAGCCCCAGGGCCCAGCTATAGAGCACGATCAACCGGGGTGTACTGATCAGCAGGCTATCGGGCAAGTCCATTTTCCAGCGCAGCAGCATGCCGACGTTCTGTTCGGCCAGCAGTTGCTCTTCGGACAGGTTCTGTACCAGGTTGGCGGCCACATCCAGATGGCCGGCACGCAATGCCTGTTCCACCGCCTCATCGATCAAGCCTTGCGCGTTGAACCAGCGGCAGGCCCGCAGGTGCAGGCTGGCTGCCGGTAACAGCGCGGTGCTGGTGGCGCGGCGCGTGCGCAGCAGGTCCGAAAACAGATGGTGGTAACGGTACCAGTGACCCTGCTCGTCCAGAGGTACCAGAAAAACCTGGTGGGCTTGCAGGTAGCGCAGGATTTCCGCGCTGTCATGGGCTTCGCGCACGGCGTCGCACAGCTCGCTGCAAAAGCGTTCCTGAGGGGCAGTATCGAACAGAAAGGCCTGCACTTCGGGCGGCAGGCAATCGATCACCTCTTCGAGCAGGTAATCACGGATCAGCCCTTCCCCGCCGTGCAGGCTTTGCGGCAAAGAGCCTTCGTTACCGGCCTCGGAGGCGGCGAGCAGCCAGAAACGCAGCCCGGCGACCCAACCCTCGCTGCGGCGGATCAGGTTATCCAGCGCCTCGCCACGCAATGAACTGCTGTGGCGATCCAGCACGGCCAGGGATTCGTCGTGAGTCAGGCGCAGATCCTGCTCATGCAGCTCCAGTAGATGGCGTGACAAGCGCAGGCGCGCCAGGTGCCAGTCCGGGCGCTGGCGGCTGGTGACCAGCACCACCAGGCCATCGGGTAAATGATTGAGGAAAAATTGCAGGCAGCGATCCAGTACCGGGCCCTGGGCCAGATGGTAGTCATCCAGTACCAGCAACAGCGGCGTGCGCGTGGACAAATGCACGGTCAGCTCATCGAGCAGGCCATCGAGCCATTCTTCAAAGGCAAAGGGTTGATGACGCTGGCGCATTTTCAGCAGCCCCAGGGACTGGGCGCCGATTTGCGGGAAGTATTGTTGCAGCCCGTCGAGCAGGCGCTCGAGGAAACGGCCAGGGTCGTTGTCCCGGGGGCTCAGGCCCAGCCACAGGCTTTGCCAATGGGCCGGCAAGCCCTGGCAGAACTCCACCGCCAATGAGCTCTTGCCGAACCCCGCGGGTGCACTGACCAGCAACAGTCGCCCGTCCAGCCCTGCACTCAGCCGTTCGCACAGACGGGGGCGCAGCACGTAGCCGTCAGGCAGCGGCGGCCTGTAGAAGCGACCTTCCAGGGACGGGACGACCGCGCTGGAAGGCCCCTGGATTCGAGACAGATCAGTCATCGCCGGGCTCTTGTAGAAGGCTGTTATCGGCATTGCAGATGTCCGCAGACTAGCGGTAAAAGCGGAGGGTTTGTAGATCTTTGCAACAATTGACTGAAAATAACTGCGACAAGAAATATCGGCACAACCCAAAAGTGAGAGGGGGCTTGCTCCCGATAGCGGCGGACCAGTCAATGCATGCGCTGACTGCCACATCACTATCGGGAGCAAGCCCCCTCCCACATTGAGGCACTAGTGCAATTTAGCGAACACCGTCCTGGCGCAGGGCCGCGGGGGTGAAATCGCTGGTGGTGGCGGTGAAGCCGAAATCATAGGCCTGCTTCTCTTCGTTCTTCATGCCCAGGGCCAGGTAGCGGCCGGACTGCAGGTCGTAGAGCGTTTCCAGGGCGTACCACGGCACTTGCTTGTCGTAGTAGTTCTCGGCATGGGCTTCGGCGACACGCCACAGTTGGCCGCGACCGTCATAGTGATCGATCACGGCCGCTTGCCAGGTGTCTTCGTCGATGAAGAAGTCACGCTTGGCATAGATGTGGCGCTGGCCTTCCTTCAGGGTCGCGACCACGTGCCAGACGCGGCGCAGCTCATAGCGTGCGAGGTCCTGGTTGATGTGGCCGGCCTTGATGATGTCGACGTACTTGAGCTTAGGATCGTCGATTTTGTAGCTGTTGGAGGCGATGTAGATTTCTTTCTTGCCTTCCAGCTTCCAGTCGTAGCGGTCCGGTGCACCGTTGTACATATCGAGGTTGTCGGAGGTACGCAGGCCATCGGCAGCGGTACCCGGCCCGTCATACGACACCTGCGGCGCGCGGCGCACACGACGCTGGCCGGCGTTGTAGACCCACGCCGAGCGCGGCTCCTTCACCTGGTCCAGGGTTTCATGCACCAACAGCACACCCCCGGCCAGTCGGGCCGGCGCGGTCACTTGCTGCTTGAAGTAGAACAGCACGTTGCCTGGGTTTTTCGGGTCGAAGTCCTTCATTTTGTCGCGGAACACGAACTGGTCTTTGAAATACACCAGGCTGAACGAGCCGTTGGTTTGCGGCGTGGCCTGGGTCACCAGGCGGGTCACGCTGCCGCCGCGATAACGGGTGATGTGGTTCCAGATCACCTCGACGCCGCTTTTCGGGATCGGGAACGGCACGGCGGTTTCAAAGTTTTCCAGGCCGTTACCGCCAGACACCAGGTTGGTGTTGGTGGCGTTCTTCTTGATGGCGGCAAACACATCGGCCGGCACGGTGGCGCCGCGATGGGTCGGGTAGACCGGCATCTTGAAGGTGTCCGGGTAGCGCTTGAACATCGCGTACTGCCCAGGGGCCAGCTTGTCTTTGTACTGCTCGACGTTCTGCGCGGTGATGGTGAATTGCGGTTGTTCACTGGCGTACGGGTTGGCCAGGAAACCACGGGCATCGACCGCGCCGGCATTGGTCGGCAGCGGCGACCACTTAGGAATGGTGCCTGCCGCGTTACCGGCCATTTCGGCGCCCATCGGAGTCAGGGTCGTGCCCAGCTTGGCAGCTTCATCCGCCGAGACTGCCGCCATGACGTTGCTCGCCAGGATCGACAGCCCGAGCACACCGACGTGCAACAGACTTTTAGTTATTTTCATGTTCTGGTCTTCCTGAAATGCAGTGTGCTTAGAAGTTCACGCCGAGGCTCAGAGCAACGAAGTCGCGATCATTCACCGTTGAGAAATCACCGCCGAAGAAGTTGGTGTAGTTCAGGCTGGCGGTGTAGGTGTTCTGGTATTCGGCATCCAGGCCCAAGCTGACGGCTTTGCGGCCCTCTTCGAAGTTGGCGCCCGGACCAGGGGAGTAACCCTTGACGTCATGGGACCACGCCACGTTTGGCTTGAGGTTCACGCCTGCGAAGACGTCCGGGTATTCCCAGATGGCACGTGCGCGGTAGCCCCAGGACGTGGCAGTGGTGAAGCCATCGTTATTGCAGTTGGTATTGAGGCTGGAGGCGTTAGCCAGCCCCCCACCCTGAGCAGTCGAGTTGTTCAGCGTAGTACAGAAACCGCCAGGCAACGTACCAGGGCCGAAGACCGGATCACGCCCGTAACGAGCCTCGGATTTGCTTTCCAATCCCCCCACGTGTGTCACACCGATTTCAGCGACGGTGGTCAAGCGGCTGGCGCCCATCACTTGGTCGAAGAAGTGCGTGAACGTGGTCTGGAACTGGGTGACCTCCTTACGGTTGTAGCCATGCAGATCCTGGCCTGGACTGCCTTTCAACACAGAAGCATTCCCGTAGCCTGGCAGCGGCGTGACACCGGCGTAGAGAATGTCGGTGGTGCTCAATTGCACAGGGGCATTAGGGCGATAGCTCAACTCACCGCTCCATGCTGTGCCTGTCGGCAAGGTGGTGGAGAAGCTCAAACCATAAAGGCGAATGTCTTCAGGGTACTCGATGAAATAGTTGGAATTACCCGCGACAACCAGCGGACGCAACGTGCCTGGAAGCCCGATAGGCCCCGTGTAAGCAGACTGTGGCGCGCCCTGCGCACTGAAAATCGGCGCACGGCTGTGGTAGTTCATGAAGTACGCACCGAACTCCGTGTCCAGCGGCTCGAAGTTGTAATGGAAGGCAACACCGAATTGGCCGCTATCGCGCGCGTCACGATCGGCACCACGACGAACGAGGACGCCCTCGTTATTGACATCCACACCATTGGCGGCAAGACCTGGAAGGACAGCCCCCGGCAAGAAGCGTCGACTGTTGAGTACCCGCAGGTTGTCACTGCAGCCATCGGAAACGACGTCCGGCTGCGAAAAGAACGTACCGCAGTTGTCCGTGACAGTCTGGTCCCACTCCAACTGATAGAACGCTTCCGCCGACAGGTTATCGGTCAAGGTTTGCGACACATAGAACATGTTGACCGGAATCAAGCCTTCCTTGATTTCGGCGCCCGGACGACGGAATGCAGACACATCGATCGGGTTGATGGAGTTGATGCCACCGCCGATGAAGGTGCTTTCCCCCCAGCTCACCACCTGCTTACCGAAGCGCACCGCCCCTGGCTGATCTGCAATCGAATAGTTGTGATAAACGAACGCATCGAGAATCTGGCCGCCAGAAGACTTGGCGCCCTCTTTGCGGTTGTTGTCGCTGATGTCCTTGAACTCCCGGCTTTCATCCTTGAGTTCAAAGTCATACCAGTACTTGCCACGCACAAACACACCGGTATCGCCGTACTTCAGTTCCAGGTCATGAATGCCCTTGAAGATCTTCGAGAACGTCTCGCCGCGCTTGAAGTTCAAGTGGCCGTCATCGGAGGTCTGGGACAAGCCCTTGCCGCCGTTGTTGACGCCGATCAGATCGCGGTTGGGCTTGGCTGTCGACCAACTCGCCCCCACCGACAGCGACGAGTCAAAGCTCCCTTCGATTTCACCGATATTGAAACTGACGCCGAATGCGGGCCCGGCGAGCGTAGAGGCGAGACTGACGGCCAGGGGCAGTCGCGCCCGGCGCCAGAACTGGTTTACTGAGGTCATCGACGCTACTCCATGTGCATTATTGTTATGGCAGTGAGTTCTTTCTGTGATGCATGTAACGGCCGGAATACAACGATTCCAATGCCGCCCGGCAACCGGGCCCCCATGGCCCGAAGCGCAACATCCTTGAAAAACTCTGAAGGGGACTATAGCCAGCAGGGGGTACCGCTTGATCCCTCTAAAGTGTGATTTGCACCACCAACCCGTCTACCACAGCCCTTTCGCCACGCCGACGAAGGCCGGCGCGGAAAGGATGGCTGAAAATGGGCAAATCACAAGTGAAGCGTTGAGATAGAGCGCTGCCGTGCCCCGAGGGCACGGCAAATCACCTCAAAGGGTGGACAGGAACGTACTGTTGTTGGCTTGCCATTCGATGATGTCAATGCGGATACGTTTTTTGTCGAGCTTGCCGACACTGGTCTTGGGAATTTCCGTAACAACGGCGATCTGGCTTGGAATCGCCCACTTGCTCAAATGGCCCAATTCGACAAAAGGCTTGAGGTGTTCCTTGAGCTCGCGGGCCCCTATCACATGGCCATCACGCACCACCAACAGGGCAAACGGGCGCTCGCCCCACTGCGGGTCGGCGATGCCCACCACCGCTACTTCGCGTACCGCCGGGTGGCGGCTGACCAGGTCTTCGAGCGCCAGGGAGGAGATCCACTCGCCGCCCGTCTTGATCACGTCCTTGATGCGGTCGCGGATGTCGATCACGCCAAACGCGTCGAGGGTGGCTACGTCGCCGGTGTGCATCCAGCCACCGTCCCACAGCTCAGCGCCCTTTTGCGGTTCGTTGTAATAACCCTCGGTCAGCCACGGCGCGCGCAGCACCAGTTCGCCCTGGGACTCGCCGTCGGCGGGCAGGAAATTCCCCTCAGCGTCCATGATCGCCGCGTCCACCAAGGGCCCGGGCACGCCGGCCTTGATGCGGTAGGTAGTGCGCTCGTCCTCGGTGCCGGCCATCAGCTCGTCATTGAGGTGGGCACAGGACACCAACGGCCCGGTCTCGGACATGCCGTACGCAGCGGTCAGCTGAATCCCACGGGCCTTGGCCGCTTCATACAGCGTGCGGTTGAGGGCACTGCCGCCGATGACGATTTTCCAGCCGCCAAAATCAACGCCCTGGGCCGCCTTGGCGTTGAGCACCATTTGCAGGATGGTCGGCACACAGTGGGAAAAGGTGACCTTTTCCTTGCGCCACAGCTCCACCAGGTATTCCGGGTCATAGCGGCCGGGGTAGACCTGCTTCAGGCCGAGCATGGTCGCCACATACGGCAGGCCCCAGGCATGCACATGGAACATCGGCGTGATCGGCATATACACATCGTTGGTGCCCAGCAGACGCACGCTGTCGACACAGCCCATGATGGTCGCCACGCCGATGGTGTGCAGCACCAGTTGGCGATGGGTGAAGTACACACCCTTGGGATTGCCGGTGGTACCGGTGGTGTAGAAGGTGGTGGCGACGGAATGTTCGTCGAAATCCTGGAAGTCGTACTTCGGGCTGGCAGCGGCCAACAGGGTTTCGTATTCGCCCACCAGGTTGGGCAGCTCGGCGGTTTTTTCGGCCGCGTCAGTCAGCAGCAACGTCTTGTCGACCGTGGTGAGCTGCCCGGCAATGGCCTGGTAGAGCCCCACGAACTCGCTGTTGACCAGTACGAAGCGGTCCTCGGCGTGGTTCATGGTGTAGAGAATCTGCTCCGGCGACAGGCGCACATTGATGGTGTGGATCACCGCGCCGATCATCGGGATGGCGAACATGCACTCCAGGTAACGGTGACTGTCCCAATCCATCACCGCCACGGTGTCACCGGCCTTGACCCCGGCTTCCGTGAGCACATTGGCCAGGCGCGCGACCCGTTCGATCAGCGTGGGGTAGGTGTAGCGCAGCTTGTCGCGGTAGATGATTTCCCGGGTCTTCTCGTAGCGGGTACCGGACATCAACAGGCGCTTGATCAACAGCGGATATTGGTAGGCGCCTTCGGCGGGCGGGATAACACGGGTCTGCAACATACGAATCCCTTTTTATGACTGCACGGTCTTGGCTTGAAGACCTGCACTTTAGAGAGGTTATGTTTCAGCCAAATCAGCCAAAGGAATGATTTGTAGAGGCAGGGGAATGCTAGCTTTGAGCCATTATTCAGGAGCGATGGAGGTCCAATGTGGGAGGGGGCTTGCTCCCACACTGGATGGGGTTTACTCGAGTACAGCGTTTATTTCGCGCTGGTGAACGCCAGTTTTACCCCAATCGCAATCAACACCGCCCCCATCGTCCGATCAAACCAATGCCCCATCCGCGCAAACCCGGCGCGCACACGCTGCTGGCTGAACAACATCGCCACCAGGCAGAACCACAACGCCGTCGCCATCGCCAGGTACACGCCGTAACCGGCCTGGATCGCCAGCGGCGTGTGCGGGTTGATCACTACGGTGAACAGCGACAGGAAGAACAGCGTGGCCTTGGGGTTCAAGCCGTTGGTGACGAAGCCTGCGGTAAATGCGCCGCGCGGGGTGCGCTCGCCGATTTCGCGGTGTAACTCGCCTTCGGCGACAGGCTTGGCCGGTTGCGCGCGCAGGGCCTTGAAGCCGATGTACAGCAGGTACGCGGCCGCGGCCCATTTCAGTGCGTTGAACAACACGATGGACTGGGACACGATCAGGCCGATGCCGAGCAACGAATAGCCCACATGCAGGAAAATTGCCGAGCCCACGCCCAGCGCGGTCCAAGTCCCGGCGCGACGGCCGTGGGTCACGCTCTCACGTACCACCACCGCAAAATCCGGGCCGGGGCTGGCCACCGCCAACAAGTGAATCAGGGCTACGGTCAAGAACTCGGCGGCGTACATACTCACTCCATTAAGTAACGGATTATTTCATCTGATAGGCTCGGCAGATTACGCCTTCGAACCCTGTCGCAAAAGGTACAGTTGATGACGAACAATCGCCGCGCCGTCTTCCTTGATCACCCCTCCCTGGACCTGGGAGATCTTGACCTCAGTGAGCTGCGCAGTCGTTTCAGCGACTTGCAGCTGTTGACGGGCACTACGCCGCAAAATGTGATCGAACGCCTGCAAGGCGCTCAAGTCGCCATCAGCAACAAAATCCCGCTCAACAGCGAAACCCTCGCGGCCTGCCCGGAGCTCAAGTTGATCCTGGTGTCGGCCACCGGCACCAACAACGTTGACCTGGAGGCCGCCCGCGCCCATGGCGTCACCGTGAGCAACTGCCAGGGCTACGGCACTCCGTCGGTGGCGCAGCACACGATCATGCTGCTGCTCAACCTGGCGACGCGCTTGAAGGACTATCAGCAGGATGTGAGCGCGGGCAAATGGCAGCACGCCAAGCAGTTCTGCCTGCTGGACCACCCTATCGTCGAACTGGAAGGCAAAACCCTTGGCCTGCTGGGCCATGGCGAACTGGGCAGTGCCGTGGCGCGCCTGGCCGAAGCCTTTGGCATGCGCGTGCTACTCGGCGCGATTCCCGGGCGCCCTGCCCGTGCTGATCGCGTGCCGTTGGATGAATTGCTGGCGCAGGTCGATGCGCTGACCTTGCACTGCCCGCTCAATGAACATACCCGCGACTTTATCGGCACCCGCGAACTGGCGCTGCTCAAGCCCGGAGCGTTTGTGGTCAATACCGCACGCGGTGGCTTGATCAACGAACAGGCCCTGGCCGATGCCTTGCGCAGCGGCCACCTGGGTGGCGCGGCGACCGACGTGCTGAGTGTCGAGCCACCGGTCGCCGGCAACCCGCTGCTGGCCAGTGATATCCCACGCTTGATCGTCACGCCGCATAACGCCTGGGGCAGTCGCGAGGCGCGGCAGCGCATCGTTGGCCAATTGGCGGAAAACGCCAGGGGCTTTTTCAGCGGCGCCCCGCTGCGCGTCGTCAGTTGATAAACTGCGCCCCTTTTCAAGGAGCAGACCATGGATCCGCGCAGTGAAGTACTGCTTCGTCAGGCCGAACTTTTTCAAGGCAACCTGTTGCTGGTGGGCTTGCCCGCCGACGACCTGCTCGGTCGCCTGCCCAACGCCCACGGCTGGTGCTGGCATGCCGGCGACCAGGCGGCGCTCGACGCACGCTTCCCGGAGCGCAGCCAGTTTGGCGTGAATGCGCCCGAGCGCGGGTTCGATGCCGCGGTGATCTTCCTGCCCAAGTCCAAGGACCTCACCGACTACCTGCTCAATGCCGTGGCCGCACGCCTGCCCGGCGCCGAGCTGTTTCTGGTGGGCGAGAAAAAAGCCGGTATCGAAAGCGCCGCCAAGCAGATGGCGCCCTTTGGCAAACCGCGCAAGCTCGACAACGCACGGCATTGCCAGCTGTGGCAAGTCACCGTGGCCAATGCGCCCCAGGCGCTCGAGCTGGAGAGCCTGGCACAGGTGTTCGAAGTACCGCTGGCCGAAGGGCCGCTCAAGGTGGTGAGCCTGCCGGGTGTGTTCAGCCACGGCCGTCTGGATCGTGGCACCGAGCTGTTGCTGGAGCATCTGGACAAGCTGCCCAGCGGCCATTTGCTGGACTTCGGTTGCGGCGCCGGTGTGTTGGGGGCGGCGGTAAAGCGTCGCTACCCACACAACACCGTAACGATGCTGGATGTGGACGCCTTCGCCGCCGCCAGCAGTCGCCTCACCCTGGCCGCCAATGGGTTGGAGGCCGAGGTGTTGACCGGTGATGGCATCGACGCCGCACCGATGGGGTTGAACGCCATCTTGAGCAACCCGCCGTTCCATGTCGGGGTGCACACCGATTATTTCGCCACTGAAAACCTGCTGCGAAAAGCGGCAAAACACCTGGCAAAAGGTGGGGAACTTCGCCTGGTTGCGAATAGCTTCCTGAAGTACCAACCGTTGATCGAAGAGCACCTGGGCGTGTGTGCGGTCAAGGCCGAGGGCAATGGTTTTCGCATCTACCGCGCCAAGCGCCCCTGATGGGCATTTGAAAAAGAAGGCTTGCCGAATGGATTTTGCCTAGGCAGAATCCGCTCCGTCCTAGGGGAGTAGTCTCCCACGAGCGCCACGCTCGTCCGGCATACGTCAACATACTTGGTCAACAGGCCATGGCGTATGCGACCCAGGAGTCCGCACAGACGGACCGGGGTTTGACAAGACCTATGACACGCACACCTTACCCGGGGCGGGAAGGCTGTACGTGTCATAGCCGTGTCGACCCGCCCCCTGGAAACTACCTGATGCTGGATTCACTACTCGTTCCTACCGCAATCGTTGCCTTGGCCGAAATCGGCGACAAGACGCAACTGCTCGCACTCATCCTTGCCGCGCGCTTTCGCAAACCCTGGCCGATCATCGCCGGCATCATCGCCGCGACCCTGGCCAACCATGCGGCTGCGGGTGCCGTGGGTGCCTGGTTTGGCAGTTTCTTCTCGGATGCGGTGTTGCACTGGATCCTGGCGGCAAGCTTCTGTGCCACGGCGCTGTGGACCCTGGTGCCGGACAAACTCGATGATGACGAAGCCAGTACCACGCGCAAATTCGGG
This sequence comes from Pseudomonas gorinensis, assembly GCF_042015035.1. Taxonomy (NCBI): domain Bacteria; kingdom Pseudomonadati; phylum Pseudomonadota; class Gammaproteobacteria; order Pseudomonadales; family Pseudomonadaceae; genus Pseudomonas; species Pseudomonas gorinensis. The sequence goes on along the minus strand of NZ_CP167125.1, from coordinate 1,415,286 downwards.
CCATTCCTGACCACGCTGATTGCGTTTTTCCTTGCAGAAATCGGTGACAAGACACAGATCGCCACAGTGATGCTGGCGGCCCAGTATCCGGAGTTGTGGCTGGTGATCATCGGCACCACCCTGGGCATGTTGATTGCCAACGTCCCGGTGGTTCTGGCGGGGAATTTCGCAGCGGAGAAACTGCCGCTGACGTTGATTCGTCGACTGGCGGCTACGGCGTTCTTTGTCCTGGCGATTGTGGCGGTGTACAAAGCCATGCAGAGCAGCGGCTGGATTTAAGCGATCCACTGTGAAAAGGGGCTTGCCCTAATGCCTGCCAGTGAAGGAGAAACACTGTAACTGTGGCGAGCGGGCTTGCCCCGCGTTGGGCTGCGAAGCAGCCCCAATAAGAGCGCTGTAGGGTGCCAGGCAGCTCCGGGGTTGTGTTTTGGGGCTGCTGCGCAGCCCAACGCGGGGCAAGCCCGCTCGCCACAGGTTGCTGTTTGCCCGTTCTATCTCTTAACTGACAGGTGTTAGGGCTTGCCCACCATTGCGGTGCGCCAGTCGATATCTCCACTGGCTTTACACCGCTATCGGGGGCAAGCCCCCTCCCACATTTAGACCTTCACAGGATCAAGATTTTTTGGCCTGCTGGTAGAGCGGCATCACCTTCGGAATCGCTGCCTGCAACGAGGCGATCCGGCTGTCGGAGGCCGGGTGAGTGCTCATGAATTCCGGTGGCGCGCCTTCCGAAGCCTTGGCCATCTTGTTCCATAGCGTGATGGCCGCATTCGGGTTGTAGCCCGCGCGGGCCGCCAGTTCCAGGCCGATCAGGTCTGCTTCGTTCTCATTGCTGCGGCTGTTAGGCAAGGTCATGCCGTAGTTGGCCACGGTGTCGGCCAGCGCCAGGCTGTCCTGGCCCAGGCCGAACAACGCACCGGCGCCCTGCTTGGCCATTTCGATGCCGTAGGCCTTGGACATGGCTTCACGTCCATGCTCGCGCAAGGCGTGGGCGATTTCATGGCCCATCACTGCGGCCAACTCGTCATCGGTGAGCTTGAGGTTGTCGATCAAGGCGCTGTACACGAAGATCTTGCCGCCAGGCCCGCAGTTGGCGTTCATTTCATCGCTCTTGATCAGGTTGACTTCCCACTTCCACTGCGCCGCATCCGGGCGGAAGGTGGGCGCCTGGGCGATCAGGCGGTTGGCGATAGCCTGCACGCGCTTGGCGTTGGCACTGGTCTTGTCCAACTGGCCTTTGCTACTGGCTTCGCCCAGGGTCTGCTGATAGGACTGCGCATACATCTGGTCGACTTCCTGGCTCGACAGCATGCTGAACATATATTGCTTGCGCTCAACCCCAACGGCGCCACCGCTGGTGGTGTTGACCGATTGACACCCGGCCAGCAGTACCGCTGCTGCCAACACACTTACGGCCAATGATTTCTTCATCAACATACTCTCCCTGAAAAAAAGCCCTGAAAACATGGCGCGTATCGTAGGCGGTGAATTGTATCGACGCCAGATACACCAGACGTGTAGCCGCTAAATTTCAGATACATCCCACACCCCGACAACGGCGGCAAGCATTCCATTTGCGACAGCTCGCATTAATTCGTGGAGCAAACCCTCATGCCTCCCGCGTCCATGGCCGATATAAACAAGCAGCCCTTCCCCCCCTGCGCCTGGAGCCTTCATGAAGTTCAAGTCGATTCAGTTTTCCGTCGCCGCACTGGCCGGGGCCATTGTGCTGAGTGTGGTCGCCGTGCTGGTGCTCTACGCCTTGTTTGCCGGCGCCCGCACACAGGAGATGGTGCAGGCCCGCACCCAGGCACAGTTCGAGCAGATCATCGAACAGCGCCTCACTGCATTGGCGCAAACCCAGGCCACATTGATCCAGCGAGAACTGGAGGCGCCCCTGGTGACAGCAAGAAGCCTGGCCACCACCAACGCCCTGCTCGGCATGAAAGACGCCAAAGGCGATGCCGCCTTGCAAATTGGCCGCGAACAACTGATCAACCTGCTGCACGAAACCGTGGTGCGCAACCCGAAAATCCTCGGCGCCTATATCGGCTGGGAACCCAATGCGATCGATCACAACGACGCTGCCTACGTGAAAAGCCCCATCGTCGGCATGGGTGTCGACGGCCGCTTCATTCCTTGGTGGTATCGCAACGCGGATGGCAGCCTCGGCCTGGACAAGCTCGCCGATGTCGCCGATCAGAAGATGCTGTCCACGGGCGTGCGCGCCAGCGAGTACTACCTGTGCTCCAAGGAAAGCAAAAAGCCCTGCGCCATCGACCCCGCACCTTACAAGGTCGGCAACGCCATGGTGATGCTGGCTTCGTTTATCGAACCGATCATGATTGACGGCGCCTTCCAGGGCATCGTCGGTGCCGACCTGTCGGTGAACTTCATCCAGGACATGCTCACCAGCGCGGATCAAAAACTCTACAACGGAGCCGGTGAACTGGCACTGATCTCCAGCAACGGACGCCTGGTGGCGTCTACCAAGGACCCCAGCAAGCTCGGTGAAAAAGCCTCCGACCTGCTCGACGGCAACGAACTGGCCAATCTCAATCAACTGAAAGTCGGCGAAGTGCGGTACGACATCGACCATGAGCACGGGCATATCGAACTGTTCCTGCCGTTCAACATCGGTCAGACCGACGCGCGCTGGACCCTGATGATGCAGTTACCCCTGAGCGCCGTCATGGCCGAACTGCAAACACTGCAAAGCGACCTGGATACCCAGCGCAAGACCGATATCTTCGGCATGACCATGGTCGGCCTGTTGATTGCTGGCATTGGCTTGCTGGTGATCTGGCTGGTAGGTCACGGCATCGCTCGCCCACTCAAGCAAATGGTGGCGATGCTCAACGACATCGCCCAGGGCGAAGGCGACCTCACGCGGCGCCTGACCAGTGATCGCGCCGATGAACTGGGCGCGATTGCCACCGGCTTCAATACTTTCCTGATCAAGCTGCAGGGCATGATCACCCAGGTGGTGAGTTCGGTGCAGAAGGTCAGCGACTCTTCGGAACACACTGCCGACATCGCGATTCGCACCAACCAGGGCGTGCATAAACAGATGGTCGAGATCGACCAGGTCGCCACCGCGGTGCACGAAATGACCGCCACCGCCCAGGACGTAGCGCGTAACGCGACCCAGGCTGCGCAAGCGGCCAACCACGCTGACCAGGCCGCGAGCCAAGGCATGCGCATTGTGCGCGACACCTCGAGCTCGATCGGCGCACTCGCCCAAGAAATCGGCAAGGCCGTGGGCGTGGTGCAAACCCTGGCCAAGGACAGCGAGAACATCAACGCGATCCTCACAGCCATTCGTGGGATTGCCGAACAGACCAACCTGCTGGCGCTCAATGCGGCGATTGAAGCGGCACGGGCCGGCGAGCAAGGCCGTGGGTTTGCCGTCGTGGCAGATGAAGTGCGTAACCTGGCGCAAAAGACCCAGAAGGCCACCGAAGAAATCCAGGCCATGATCCAGCAGTTGCAGCAAGGTACGCGAGAAGTGGTGCGCGTGATGGAAGACAGCCAGAACCGTACCGACGAAAGCGTGCAGCACGCCGCCAAGGCCGCCGAAGCACTGGAGACCATTACCCAGGCGGTGTCGGTGATCAACGACATGAACACCCAGATCGCCAGCGCTGCCGAAGAGCAGAGCGCGGTGGCCGAGGACATCAATCGCAATGTGATCAATATTGGCCAAGTGGCCAATGAAGTGGCGGGCGGTGCGGATGAGTCGAGTGCGGCCAGTGCGGATTTGACCAAACTGGCGGAGCAGCAGCGGCGCTTGATCAATCAGTTCAAGGTTTAAGCTTTTCGGCGATCTTGAGCGGCCTATCGCGGGCATTGCTCGCGATGAGGCCGCAGATCACTCACAGGCTCAACCCGGCGTCAGGCACTCCGGGCCATTGAGCTTCGGATCGTTCACCATATTGGCCAGTACCCGCTCGCGCAACGCGGTCGGCTCACTGGCCAACAAGCCCTGCAACACATGCAACGGTGTTTCAGGATCGAGCCAGGCCTCCTGCCCCGCCGCATCCAGAATCAACGGCCGGCGCTGGCTCTGCGCCGCCTGGGTCACCACTGCCGTGCTCAGCCACACCTGTTCCTGCACCGGATAGGCTTCCCAGATCGCCGCAAAAAACAGCGTCGAACCCTCGCCCGGTGTCAGCCAGTACGGGCGCTTGCGCTGGGTGCCGCGCCATTCGTAGAAACCGTTGGCCGGCAGCAGGCAACGACGCTGGCGAAAGGCCTCGCGAAACATCGGTTGCTCGGCCAGGGTTTCGGCACGGGCATGGGCCGGGGTGCGGGAAAGGTCGGTCAGCCACGCTGGGGTCAGGCCCCAGCGGGCGCGGGCCAGGGTGCGCTGGCCGTCGGTGGCGCGCTGGATCAGCACCGAATCATTCGGGGAGATGTTCCACTGGGCCTGCTGGTCTGCCGGAAAACCCGGCAAGGCAGCAAATGAGGGGTTCCAGCGAAACAGGGCATAACGTCCACACATGGGGCAACACGACTCTTGGGGTAAACCGACCGACAGCCTAACAGACCAACACGTCGGGGAAGCTGTCGGGTTCATCGCCGGGCAGCGGTTGCGCGCCGTTATAAGCGGTGATCAGCTCGCGAGCATACGCGGCCTGGTCATTATCCACTTCCAAACCCAGCAGCCCGAAAATCGGCAATTCGCCGGTGCCGCCGAGCAAATGCCGCCCCACCAGGTGCGCCTCGACGCCCTCGCTGGCGAGCATCTGTTGCAGCAGCTCGCCTTCCATCAGGTTTTCCGGTTCGTAGATTCGCTGCATGGGCGCCCCCGTTATTCGTTTTCGCTGCGCGTTTCCAGCATCCATTCGTCACCATGGACCTGCAGATTGAAAGTGACCGGGCGGCAGCACACCTGGCAGTCTTCGATATAGGTCTGATCACCCCCCGACAGATCCACCGTTGTCTCGACCTCTTCACCACAATAAGGACAATCGTACGTCGCATCTTCCAGCATCGCGGTCTCCCAAGTGACTTGTGCGTATAATCGCCGGTCTATTTACAGGGCTATTCACGGCAGAGCCAATATTGCGGCCGCACCCTGGTATTTCCTCTACTTACCCTAGCCGTTTCTAACAAGAGAGCATGATGGGCGAATTCGATACCATCCGACCTTACAACGACAGCGAAGTCCCGGCAGTACTGGACCGGCTGTTCAGTGACAAGGCCTTTCTGGACATCCTGACCCACTTCCGCTTCCCGCGCTTTGCCGGCGCCCTGGGCTGGCTGCTCAAGCCGATGATCGCCCGCAAGCTGCGCCGCGAATTCGCCGGTGTGACCACCGTGGCCACGCTGCAGGACAAAGTCGAGTACTACGTCGACCACACCATTGACCGGGCGACCGACGGCGTGACCTACACCGGCGTCGAGCAACTCAAGTCGGGCACCGCCTACGTATTCCTGGCCAACCACCGCGATATCGTGATGGACCCGGCCTTCGTCAACTACGCCGTGTACCACGCCGGCCTGCCGACACCGCGCATCGCCATCGGCGACAACCTGCTGCAAAAGCCATTTGTCAGCGACCTGATGCGCTTGAACAAGAGCTTTATCGTGCACCGCTCGATCACTGGGCGAAAAGAAAAAATGGCGGCCTATCAGCTGCTGTCGGCGTACATCAACCATTCGATCCGCAACGACTGCCAGTCGATCTGGATCGCCCAGGCCGAAGGCCGCGCCAAGGATGGGGATGACCGCACCGAATCGGCGATCCTGAAGATGTTCCACGTCAGCCGCAAGGACGAGCCGTTTGCCGAGGTGATCCAGTCGTTGAACCTGACGCCGGTGTCGATCAGCTACGAATACGACCCCTGCGATGCTGCCAAGGCCCGCGAACTGTACATCCGCGCCACCACCGGCACCTACTGCAAGGCGCCGGGCGAGGACGATGTGAGCATTGCGCTGGGCATCACCGGCTACAAGGGTCGTGTGCATGTGAACTTCGCGGCGCCGATCACCGAGCGTTTCGAAGATACCAAGCTGCTCGCGGCGGAAATGGACCGGCAGATCCTCGGGGGCTATCGCTTGTTCCCGGTGCACTACCTGGCGTACGCCCAGTGGAGCGACGCCGACCCACAATTGCAGGTGCCCACGGCGGCAGATGTCTTCCCGGCGGACGAACTGGCCAAGGCAAAAGCCGAGTGGGAACGGCGCTTGAATGAATGCCCGGCCGAGCACCGGCCGTTCCTGGTGGTGCAATATGCAACGCCCGTTCGCAACCAGTACCGCGTTAAAGCCGGAATCCCCCTGTAAACACCGAAACAAAAAGGTGGGAGGGGGCAAGCCCCCTCCCACTGGTGTTTTGTGGTGTTTTTACAGGTGGGTGCTGAGCCAGGACATGGCCAGCGACAGTCCCAGGCAGGCAAAGCCAATGCGATAGGCCAGGCGATGCGCCCGTTCGGTGCGCACATCCAGAAACAGCATCGGTTGGTCGATTGCGCGCTCTTCGCTCTGCGCAGCCAGGTCGGCCATCGCACGCTGCTCGCGAAAGCGGGTAATGAACAGCAGCACTGCACCCGGGCAGGCCACTAATAAGGCAACAGCATTGATCAGCAGTGCGGGCAGTGCCATCACACACCTCGGTGAATCAGTATTCTGGTATCCATTCAGATACAAACCTGAAGGATAGTCACCTCCTGCGCCGTCCAACTCCTTCCTCCATTGACGGCTAATGTATCCAGTAATTTACGGCGTCACCTGAACGTCACCTTAACAGGCCACTCTGTTGCCCTTCGAACGCTCGGGAGCTTGTCATGTTGCACGCGCAGAACCAGGATCGGCTGTATCTGATCGCCCAAAGCGATGAGCAGGAGGCGCTGGTCGACGGCCTGGCATTCAACGTCCAGGACCGCCACTGGCTGGTGTATTGCGCCCTTGGCGGGCATCAACATGCAGACTTGCCGGAGGCTGATTTGCTGACGGGGGTGAGCCTGCTGGACTTTTGTATCGACACCGCAGCCTGAAACCGAAGGCATAAAAAAACCGGGCCCAGCGATGGGCCCGGTTTTTTATTGAGCGGTTATTGCGAGCTGAGCAAGGAGCCGATGCTTGGGTCCTTGAACAGACGGGTCAGGGCGTCGCTGAGCACATCGCTGACCAGCTTGGTATTGGTCTCCTGGTTCGGCGCCATGCCAAAGCGCTGATTGAGGGACGCACCATAACGGCCGCTGTAGCGACGGGTGCCGGCAGTGACGTCAGACTTGAACGTCGCGCCAATAGAGGCTTCGGTCACATACAGGCCGTCCTTGGGCGACTGGTACTTCAGCTCGGCCAGGGTGATGGTCAACTGAGGGGCGCCCGGCGAATTGGCCGGGGTAAAACCCAGCAGGCGCACGGCGGCTTCGGCCTGGGCTTGCAGCTTGGGCAGCACGTCTGCAGCGTTCACCGACACCAGTGCGGTCTCCGGGTACAAGCCGCCACGGGAGCCCAGGGTGGGTGATGGACGACCGTCCACTACACGCACCGACACCGGCTGGCCGTGCCCCACGGGCGCCAACTGCGTGGTGATTATCGGCTGCGGGCTGAGTTGTTGCGGGCTGTTGGCGCAGCCAACCAGGGTCAAACTGGTCACAGTGATCAAACCGAACAACAGGCGTTGCAACATGCTCTTCTCTCCAGAAATCGAGTACCGACAGCGCGGCAGTATAGCGGGCGGCCATTGCCGGGAACTAGCGCCAGTTACAACCTATGACCCGCTGGCGATGTAGCGGTTCGGTGTCACAGATATGTCACCGCTGATACACGAGTGCGTCATCGTGGGCGCGCATGCTTGGTTTCAATCCAAGGAGGTCGATCCCATGCATTTTCTCTGGTCACTGTTCTCTCGCAAGCCCGCCCTTCGCCAGTTTGCCCTGCTCGATGCCCAAGGCCGCTGCCAGGCCTTCAAAGAGTGCAGCCTGCCGCCGGTCGGCGAAGGTTGGGTGGAAATCGACGAAATTCGCTTGAGCTGGATGCACCACCCCTTGCCAGCGCGCGCGCGCATCAGCCAGCGCCCTGCGCAGTCGCCAAGTCACCAGCCGTTGGCCGCCTGACCGAACACCTAATAAAAGTCATAAAACACGCCCATTTCCTTAGCGTTCTTCGCTACAATCTCCCCCCGATTATAAGGACGTCTCCTGATCGGGCCTCGCAGCATCGTTAATGCCTCGGTATTAACCCCCAAGAATCGCCCACAGAGAGCCGCCCACACAGATCGAGTGAAGCTGGCGCGCTTGCTGTTTTCCTTGCAAACCACCCTTCTTTACCGAATCTGCCAGAGCTGCCATTGCGCTCGGCCACTTGAGTTGTTTGCCCGTTTTGCCGCATGTCGGCAGAGGTGTCGCGGGCCAGGTGCCAGACTGGGCAGCCCTTTTTTGAGGTTCACGTCTTCAAAAGAGCGTGAAAAAACGGGTTTTCACAACTTCACAAGAGTGTGGCGAGCAAATGAATAGTTTGGCGTTTGTACAAGCACCATCAGCGTCTGGAACAGCCCAACCACACAGGAACGAGCACGCCTCAAAAACGCTGGCTTGATCCTGTCCGCTACGGATTGGTTGCACGAATCGCACGCTTTGACCATAAGTCGAATTGCCACAGGCGCCCATGAATGCGTTCATAGGCAGATTAGCCCGGCAGGAAGCGTGCGCTGAAGTTGCAAAGAATTGCGAATCGGACATGGCGATCCTGGCCATGGGTAACCTGGGGCAACACGTGAACCGCCCCGTCACTCCTGGCAGCCATGCCGTCAATTTGGTGCTGCAGATTTTGGAGACGCGTTAAATGGCGCATAACGAAGCAGTCGACGTAGTACTGGTAGGGGCCGGCATCATGAGTGCCACCCTGGCCGTACTGCTCAAAGAGCTCGACCCCGGCCTCAAGCTGGAAGTCGTTGAGCTGATGGATTCGGGTGCCGCGGAAAGTTCCAACCCGTGGAACAACGCCGGTACCGGTCATGCTGGCCTGTGTGAGCTCAACTACACCCCCCAGGCCGCCGATGGTTCCATCGACATCAAGAAAGCCGTGCACATCAACACCCAGTTCGAGGTGTCGAAGCAGTTCTGGGCGTACCTGACCAAAAAAGGCACCTTTGGCTCGTCCAAGTCCTTTATCAGCCCGGTGCCGCACCTGAGCTTCGTTCAGGGCGAAAAAGGCGTGTCTTTCCTCAAGAAGCGCTTTGAAACCCTCAGCCAGCACCACGCGTTCTCGGATATGCACTACACCGAAGACCGCAGCGAGATGGCCGAGTGGATGCCGCTGATGATGCCAGGCCGCCCGCTGGACGAAAAAATCGCGGCAACCCGTGTCGTGAACGGCACCGACGTCAACTTCGGCGCCCTCACCAACCAACTGCTCAGCCACCTGACCAGCTCGGCGGACGCCCAGGTCAAGTACTGCAAGCGCGTGACCGGCCTCAAGCGCAACGGCGCGGGCTGGACTGTGAGCATCAAGGACGTCAACAGCGGCAACAGCCGTGATGTGGACGCCAAGTTCGTGTTCCTCGGCGCCGGTGGTGCGGCCCTGCCCCTGCTGCAAGCCTCGGGTATCGAAGAGAGCAAAGGTTTTGGCGGCTTCCCGGTCAGCGGGCAGTGGCTGCGTTGCGACAACCCGGAAGTGGTCAAGCACCACCAGGCCAAGGTCTACAGCCAGGCCGCGGTGGGTTCGCCACCGATGTCCGTGCCGCACCTGGACACCCGCGTGGTCGATGGCAAGAAGTCCCTGCTGTTCGGGCCTTACGCCGGCTTTACCACCAAGTTCCTCAAGCATGGCTCGTTCCTCGACCTGCCGCTGTCCGTGCGCGCCGGCAACATCGGGCCGATGCTGGCCGTGGCACGGGACAACATGGACCTCACCAAGTACCTGGTCAGCGAAGTGATGCAGTCCATGGAGCAGCGCCTTGAATCCCTGCGCCGCTTCTACCCGGAAGCCAAAGCCGAGGACTGGCGCCTGGAAGTGGCCGGCCAACGCGTGCAGATCATCAAGAAAGATCCGAAGAAAGGCGGCGTGCTGCAATTCGGCACCGAACTGGTCGCAGCCAAGGACGGTTCGTTGGCGGCGCTTTTGGGTGCTTCTCCTGGCGCGTCGGTAACGGTGTCGATCATGCTGGAACTGATCGAGCGCTGCTTCCCGGAAAAAACTGCCGGCGAATGGGCCACCAAGCTGCATGAGATCTTCCCGGCCCGGGAAAAAGTGTTGGAAACCGATGCTGAGCTGTATCGCAAGATCAATGCGCAGAACAACATCAGCCTGGAGCTTGTAGAGCAAAGCAACGAGGCTGAAAGCTACGCTTGATCGCCCCTGTAGGAGCGAGCTTGCTCGCGAAAATCGTCAACGATAATGCGGGGCACCTGATTAAACGGGGTGCCCTTGCGTTCTTCGCGAGCAAGCTCGCTCCTACAGTTAAAAGCAAAAACGCCCCGCTCTCAGGCTGAGAGCGGGGCGTTTTTTTATGCCTCGCAAGCGTCAGCCGCGGGCGTTGTCGATCAGCTCGATGTACTCGGCGGCGTTGCGCTGGTCCTTGATCAGGTCGACAAAGGTCCGGCCATGCTCGTCCTTGCCGTCCAGGTCCAGGCCAGCAGCCTTGAAGAAGCCCAGGAAGCGTTCGAAATCGTCGATACGCAGGCCACGATAGGCCTTGATCAGTTTGTGCAGGGACGGTGAAGTCGCGTCAACTGGCTCGAAGTCCAGGAACAACTTGATTTGATCGTCGCCGATTTCGTCGCCAATCACCTGTTTCTTATCTTTACGCATTACCGACTCCAGCCTGCAGACATTTACACGGGGTTTGAAGTCTACCTGCGAGGCGCGGGCTTCGAAAGCGCTGAAGAACCAATGTGGTGGCAGTGGATCAGCCACAGATGCATCAACTGACAGGCCCTCATCGGGGGCAAGCCCCCTCCCACATTTTTAATCGAGTACACCAGTACAACTCCCGTTGCTCCAAGACCGCAAAAGCCAACTGAGGCCTACCTGATGAATGCAGATCAAACTGTGGGAGGGGGCTTGCCCCCTCCCACATTGGTTCTTCAGTATTTTTGCTATTTGGTACGAACAGCCCCGGTATGCAAATCCGCCCAGATATGCCCATTGGCGTAACTGAGGAACTGCACATATACCGTGTCATTGCGCAGCAAGTCGACAATCACTCGGTACTGGGTCACCGGGTACGACAGGGTCAAGGTTTTACTCTTGTCATCGTATGCCGGCTTTTTCAGGCTTTTGCTTTCGGCATCGAAATTGAGGACCACCTGGGCGATGGTCGCGCCCTTGTTCAAGGACTTGCCCTTGAGTCGAATCATCAACGGAGAGGTCACCGGAATCGGCTGCTGGGTGGATTGACGCTGGTTACCCACCACCACTGCATATTCGGTAATTTGCAGCAGTTGCTGCTGGTCAGGCGCTTCGGCGCGCAAGGCCAGGTCGTCCGGCGGCAGGAATTGACTGTGCATCGGCGCAGGCGCGGCGGCCAGGGGCAGGCTCAAGGTCAGCGCCAGGGCGGCGCAGGTGCGTATCAACAGGCTCATGGGCCGCTCCGCAGAAGATGGCCCAGCACTGTAGCTCAATCGAAGTGGGCAAGCATCCAGCGTTGATACTGCGCCACATCGGCATCGCCTTCGCGGGGCGCCCAGTCAGCCAGTTCACCCTCACCAACCGGCCGATAGGGCCCGGCCTTGCACTCGAACATCACGGTATCGGGCTCCAGCACCACCAAGCCATGGAAAACACCCGGTGGCAGATCCACTCCCGAACACTCACCGCCCGCCTGCATCACACGCTGGGCAAGCACCTCGCCGGCCTCGCTGAACACCAACAAGCCCAGGCGCCCCTTGAGCACGAGCAGCGTTTCAGCCTTGTCCGCGCTCAGGTGACGGTGAGGGGGTACATACGTATCGGGTTGCAGGCCCACCGCCAGGCGATGGCACGGCTCTTCCATCTGATGGAAGTTATGGTGGTGCCGGCCACGGGAGCTGGCGGCCGCTTTCTCGGCCAACTCGGCAAACAACGTCTGGTCAAGAAAGCGAGTCATGCCTTACATCCCTTTGACGGCGTAAATCCCATTGGCATTGCGCCAGTAACCTTTGTAGTCCATGCCGTAACCGAAGATGTAGCGATCGATGCACGGCAGACCGACGAAATCGGCTTTCAACTCAGGACGCGCCTTGCGGTCGTGATCTTTGTCGATCAGCACGGCGGTGTGTACTTTGCGCGCGCCGGCATGTTTGCAGAAGTCGATGATCGCGCCCAGGGTGTGCCCTTCATCAAGGATGTCGTCGATGATCAGCACGTCGCGGTCGATGAACGAGACTTCCGGCTTGGCTTTCCAGAACAGATCGCCACCGCTGGTTTCGTTGCGGTAACGGGTGGCGTGCAGATAGGACGCTTCCAACGGGAATTGCAGATGAGTCAGCAATTTACCGGCGAAGATCAGGCCCCCATTCATCACGCAGAAGACCACCGGGTTGGTATCGGCCATCTCGCGAGTGATGTGTGCGCCGACCCGGGCGATCGCTTCTTCGACTTGCGCTTCGGTGTACAGGCAGTCAGCCTCGCGCATGATTTGACGGATATGCTCGAGATCAGCGGACATGGCGCTCTCCAAGGGGGTGCTGTGGCAAGAAAAGCGGGCAAAGGTACGCATGTGAGGCGCAACGTTCAAGCCTTAATGGACTAACGTACTAGATGTCTATAGGACAACACCCTCGGATAGATTAATCTAGGCCGGTTTTTTTGCCCGCCGCCGGAGCCTTTCCCATGCCCACTCGCGAGATCCGCCATCCGCTGATCCGACACAAGCTCGGCCTTATGCGCCGCGCCGACATTAGCACGAAGAACTTCCGTGAGCTTGCTCAGGAAGTCGGAGCGTTGCTCACTTACGAAGCCACCAAGGATTTACCCCTGGAAAGCTACGAGATCCCCGGTTGGGCGGGTCCCGTCCAGGTCGAGAAAATCGCCGGTAAGAAAATCACCGTGGTACCGATCCTGCGGGCCGGTATCGGCATGCTCGAAGGTGTACTCAGCCTGATCCCGGGCGCCAAAGTCAGCGCCGTGGGCGTGGCCCGCAATGAAGAAACCCTGCAGGCGCACACGTACCTGGAAAAACTCGTACCGGAAATCAACGAGCGACTGGCGATGATCATCGACCCGATGCTCGCCACCGGCAGTTCCATGGTCGCCACCATCGACCTGCTGAAAAAGGCCGGTTGCAAGGACATTCGCGCGATGGTGCTGGTGGCCGCGCCGGAAGGCATCGCCGCTGTCGAGAAGGCCCACCCGGACGTGCAGATCTACACGGCCTCCATCGATGAACGCCTGAACGAACACGGCTACATCATCCCGGGCCTGGGCGATGCCGGCGACAAGATCTTCGGTACCAAGCAGAAGGACGCGTGAGCATGCAGGATGAATTCAACGACCCGCTTTGGCGCCAGATCCTGTCTGGCGCACAGATGCTCTTCGTGGCATTTGGCGCGCTGGTGTTGATGCCGCTGATTACAGGTCTTGATCCAAACGTCGCGTTGTTCACCGCCGGCCTGGGCACGCTGCTGTTCCAGCTGGTGACCGGGCGGCAGGTGCCGGTATTCCTGGCGTCGAGCTTTGCCTTCATTACCCCGATCATTCTCGCCAAGCAGCAGTTCGGCCTGGCGGCGACCATGGGCGGGGTGATGGCGGCCGGTTTCGTTTACACCTTCCTTGGCGCTGCGGTAAAGATCAAGGGCACCGGCTTCATCGACCGGTTGCTGCCGCCGGTCGTGATCGGCCCGGTGATCATCTCCATCGGCCTGGCCATGGCGCCGATTGCCGCCAATATGGCGATGGGTAAATCCGGCGACGGTGCCGAGTTGATCCATTACCAGACGGCGATGCTGATCTCGATGCCAGCGTTGCTGACCACGCTGATCGTGGCGGTGTTCGGCAAAGGCATATTCCGCCTGGTGCCGATCATCTCCGGCGTGCTGGTGGGCTTTGCCATGTCATTCTATTTTGGCGTGGTCGACACGGCGAAGATCGCCGCCGCACCGTGGTTCGCCCTGCCCCACTTCACCGCGCCGGAGTTCAACTGGCAGGCGATCCTGTTTATCGTCCCGGTAGCCCTGGCTCCGGCGATCGAACATATCGGCGGCGTGATCGCGGTGGGCAGCGTGACGGGGCGCGACTACCTGAAAAAACCGGGCCTGCACCGCACCTTGCTGGGCGACGGCATCGCCACCACGGCCGCTGGCCTGTTTGGCGGCCCGCCGAACACCACCTACGCCGAAGTGACGGGCGCGGTGATGCTGACCAAGAACTACAACCCGAAGATCATGACCTGGGCTGCCATCTTTGCCATCAGCCTGGCGTTTATCGGTAAGTTCGGCGCACTGCTGCAGAGCATCCCGGTGCCGGTGATGGGCGGGATTCTATGCCTGTTGTTCGGCTCGATTGCCGCAGTGGGCATGAACACGCTGATCCGCCACAAGATCGACCTGGGCGAGGCGCGCAATCTGGTGATTGTGTCGGTGACCCTGGTGTTCGGGATTGGCGGTGTGCTGGTGGGTACCGGCACGGGGCCGGACGACTTCGGCCTGAAGGGCATTGCCTTGTGTGCGGTGGTCGCGATTGGTCTGAACCTGCTGCTGCCGGGCAATGATGGCTGGAAGAACAAAAAGCCTGACGAACCGCTGCTCTAACTGCCAACGCAAAACCAAATGTGGGAGGGGGCTTGCCCCCGATGGCGGTGTATCAGTCACACATGTAGCGACTGACACACTGCTATCGGGGGCAAGCCCCCTCCCACATTTTTACATCTTCAGTGTGGCTTAGAGCTCACCCAAGCCATCAATCAGCGCCTGGTTCTGTTCCGGCGTACCGATGCTGATCCGCAGGAACTGGGCAATCCTCTCCTGCTTAAAGTGCCGCACGATAACCCCTTGCTCACGCAGCTTGGCTGCCAGGCCCGCTGCGTCGTGCTGAGGGTGGCGGGCGAAGATGAAATTCGCAGCCGATGGCAATACTTCAAAGCCCTTGCCTTCCAATTGCGCGACTAGCTTGTTACGGCTGTCGATCACCAACTGGCAAGTCTTCTCGAAATACTCACGGTCCTCGAACGCCGCCGCCGCGCCAACGATCGCCAGGCGATCGAGCGGGTAGGAGTTGAAGCTGTTCTTGACCCGCTCCAGCGCCTCGATCAGGTCCGGGTGCCCCACCGCCAGGCCCACGCGCAAACCAGCCAGTGAGCGCGATTTGGACAGGGTCTGGGTCACCAGCAGATTCGGGTAACGGTCGACCAGGCTGATCGCCGTTTCGCCACCAAAGTCGATATAGGCTTCATCAACCACCACCACCGAATCCGGGCTGGCCTTGAGGATCTGCTCCACCGCCTCCAGCGCCAGCACACAGCCAGTCGGCGCGTTCGGGTTGGGGAAGATGATCCCGCCGTTGGGCTTGGCGTAGTCCGCAACGCGAATCTGGAACTGCTCATCCAGCGGCACCGGGTCGGACTTGATGCCATAGAGGCCGCAGTACACCGGATAGAAGCTGTAGCTGATATCCGGGAACAGCAGCGGCAAGTCGTGCTGGAACAGGCCATGGAAGATGTGCGCAAGGACTTCATCGGAACCGTTGCCGAGGAACACTTTGCCGGCGTCGACCCCGTAGTACTTGGCCACGGCCTGCTTGAGCAGGTCGCTGTTGGGGTCCGGGTACAGGCGCAGGTTGTCGTTCAACTCGGCCTGCATGGCCGCCAGCGCCTTGGGCGATGGGCCATAGGGGTTTTCATTGGTGTTGAGCTTGACCAGCTTGGTCAGCTTCGGCTGCTCACCGGGTACGTAAGGCACGAGGTCCTTGACGAAGGGGCTCCAGAATTTGCTCATCTCAATTACCTTTCTTGTCGTCAAGGATGCGGTATTCAGCGCTGCGGGCGTGGGCGCTCAGGGATTCACCACGGGCCAGCACCGAAGCGGTCTTGCCCAACTCGGAAGCACCTTGTGGCGAGCAGAAGATGATCGACGAACGCTTCTGGAAGTCATACACCCCCAGCGGCGACGAGAAGCGCGCGGTGCCGGAGGTCGGCAATACGTGGTTGGGACCCGCGCAGTAGTCACCCAGGGCTTCGCTGGTGTGGCGGCCCATGAAGATCGCACCCGCATGGCGAATCGACGGCAACCAGGCTTGTGGGTCGGCCACGGACAGCTCCAGGTGTTCCGGTGCGATACGGTTGGCCACTTCGATGGCCTGCTCCATGTCACGCACCAGGATCAGCGCACCACGGCCATTGATCGACTTCTCGATAATGTCGGCGCGGTCCATGGTCGGCAGCAGCTTATTGATGCTGGCCGCAACCTTGTCGAGGAACTCGGCATCGGGACTGACCAGGATCGCCTGGGCATCTTCGTCGTGCTCAGCCTGGGAGAACAGGTCCATGGCGATCCAGTCCGGGTCAGTCTGGCCGTCACACACCACGAGGATTTCCGAAGGCCCGGCGATCATGTCGATACCGACCTGGCCAAACACATGGCGCTTGGCGGTGGCGACGTAGATGTTGCCGGGGCCGACCACTTTGTCGACCTTCGGTACGCTTTCGGTGCCATAGGCCAGGGCCGCGACAGCCTGGGCGCCGCCGATGGTGAACACGCGGTCGACGCCGGCGATACAAGCCGCTGCCAGTACCAGCTCGTTGATTTCACCACGCGGGGTCGGCACCACCATGACCACTTCGGTCACGCCCGCCACCTTGGCCGGGATCGCATTCATCAGCACCGACGACGGGTACGAGGCTTTACCGCCTGGCACGTACAAACCGGCGCGGTCCAGTGGCGTGACCTTCTGGCCCAGCACGGTGCCATCGGCTTCGGTGTAGCTCCAGGAGTCCTGCTTCTGCTTTTCGTGGTAGCTGCGCACTCGGGTCGCAGCGACTTCGAGGGCTTCGCGCTGCGGCGCGGTGATGCGCGTCAGGGCCAGCTCCAGGCGTTCACGAGGCAGGATCAGGTCAGCCATGGACTTGACGTCCAGGCCATCGAACTGGCGGGTGAAATCCACCAGCGCTGCATCACCGCGCTCGCGCACGGCCTTGATGATGTCGAGCACCCGCTGGTTGACCGAGTCGTCGGACACGCTTTCCCAGCTCAGCAGATGATCCAGATGATGGGCGAAATCCGGGTCGGCAGCGTTGAGTCGGGCAATTGCAGTGGACGTGGTCATAGCGAGGGCCTCAATAGAATTGGCAAAAACTCAGGCGCCCTAAACTACCGTTCGCTCCGCTTGGGCACCTGAGAATTCTGGCTATGAGGCGGATAGACGGGCGCAGCTTTTAAGCTACGCGGGTGAGTCAACCGCGGTGTCGAGACTCCACTGCCTTGCGCAGGGTGTCGATCAACGCCTGGATACGGGCGTGCTGCATTTTCATGGAAGCCTTGTTGACGATCAGCCGGGAGCTGATGTCGGCAATGAAATCCTGGGGCTCCAGGCCGTTGGCACGCAAGGTGTTGCCGGTGTCGACTACGTCGATGATCTTGTCGGCCAGGCCAATCAGCGGTGCCAGCTCCATCGAGCCGTAGAGCTTGATGATGTCGACCTGACGGCCTTGTTCGGCGTAGTAGCGCTTGGCGACGTTGACGAACTTGGTGGCCACGCGCAGGCGACCTTTAGGCTCGACATCACCGACACGGCCGGCGGTCATCAGCTTGCACAGGGCAATGCGCAGGTCCAGCGGCTCGTAAAGGCCCTGGCCGCCGTATTCCATCAGCACGTCCTTACCGGCGACACCGAGGTCGGCCGCGCCATGCTCAACGTACGTCGGCACGTCGGTAGCCCGTACGATCAAAAGGCGAACGTCATCCTGGGTCGTAGGGATGATCAGCTTGCGGCTCTTGTCCGGATTCTCGGTCGGCACGATGCCCGCTTCAGCCAGAAGCGGCAAGGTGTCGTCAAGGATGCGGCCCTTGGACAGTGCGATGGTCAACATGGGAAATGTCAGTCCTTCATCAGGCTATTGCTGTCCGGTCGCAAACGGCGCCAGACACAGATCGAGGCCATGACAGCCTCGACTTGAAATCGTATTCAGCAGGGACAAACTCAGTTAACCGCAAAACATCTTACTGTGGCGAGCGGGCTCGCCACAGTGGATGTTTTCGCAGCTACTGGGACTAGCCCGGTACGCGGCGGATTTTCGCGCCGAGCATCTGCAGTTTTTCTTCGATGCATTCGTAACCACGGTCGATGTGGTAGATGCGGTCGATCAGGGTGTCTCCTTCGGCGATCAGCGCCGAGATCACCAGGCTGGCCGAAGCGCGCAGGTCGGTGGCCATGACTGGCGCGCCCTTGAGCTTCTCGGTGCCGGTAACGATGGCCGTGTTGCCTTCGACCTGGATCTTCGCGCCCATGCGGTGCAGTTCGTACACGTGCATGAAGCGGTTTTCGAAGATGGTCTCGATCACTGCACCCGTGCCTTCGGCAATCGCGTTCAAGGAGATGAACTGCGCCTGCATGTCGGTTGGGAACGCCGGGTACGGAGCAGTACGCACGTTGACGGCTTTTGGCCGCTTGCCGTGCATGTTCAGCTCGATCCAGTCTTCACCGGTGGTGATTTCGGCACCGGCTTCGCGCAGTTTCTCCAGGACCGCTTCCAGGATGGTCGGATCGGTGTCCTTGACCTTGACGCGACCACCGGTGACGGCAGCAGCAACCAGGTAGGTACCGGTCTCGATGCGGTCCGGCATCACTTTGTAGGTGGCAGGGTGCAGGCGCTTCACACCGTCGATGGTGATGGTGTCGGTGCCGGCGCCGGTGATGTTGGCCCCCATGGCGATCAGGAAGTTGGCCAGGTCGACCACTTCAGGCTCGCGAGCGGCGTTTTGCAGCACACTGCGACCGTTGGCCAGGGCAGCGGCCATCATGATGTTCTCGGTACCGGTCACGCTGACGGTATCAAAGAAGAAGTTGGCGCCACGCAGGCCGCCTTCCGGCGCCTTGGCCTTGATGTAGCCACCCTCGACGTCGATGGTTGCGCCCATGGCTTCAAGGCCACGGATGTGCAGGTCCACCGGACGCGAGCCAATGGCGCAACCGCCAGGCAATGCGACTTCGGCTTCGCCGAAACGGGCAACCATCGGGCCCAGCACCAGGATCGACGCACGCATGGTTTTCACCAGTTCGTACGGGGCGATCAGGGTCTTGATGGTGCGCGGGTCGATTTCGACGGACAGCTTCTCGTCGATTACCGGCTCAATACCCATGCGACCAAACAGCTCGATCATGGTGGTGATGTCATGCAGGTGCGGCAGGTTGGCTACGGTTACGGGGCCATCGCACAGCAGGGTCGCGGCCAGGATCGGCAAGGCAGAGTTTTTCGCACCGGAAATGCGAATCTCGCCATCAAGGCGGGCACCGCCGGTAATAATCAATTTATCCATAAGAATCTCGACGCCTTGGGGGCTCAGGTGCGCTCGGCCCAGGCCGCGCGGCTGAAAAATTTCATAGTGACCGCGTGGATGCTGCCATCGGTGATCCACGGGTTCAAATGGGCATAGATCTGCTGTTGACGCTTGACCGGGCTGAGTGCCGCCAGTTCATCGCTAATCACGTTCAGCTGGAAGTTGCAGCCTTCGCCTTCAACTTCTACTTTCGTTTCCGGCAGCTTTCCTTCAAGGAAGCTCTTAACTTCTAGGGCCTGCATGCTCAACCTCTATCGGCGCCCAGTGCGCACGGGTCGCACATCATACAAAAAAGCCCCGCGCCTGCGAACCCCGCATAGCAGGACTCTGACGGGGGGCTTCTTTATTAAGGATGCGCCAACAGTTCGGTCAGACCGGAAACTTCGGCAATTTCACGCATGTCGTCGGGCAGCGCACGGATACTGACCGTTTTTTTCGCCGCCTCGGCATCACGTATAAAGCACAGCAGCAGCGATAAACCGACGCTGCTGGACTTGGTTACCGCCGAGCAGTCCAGCACCAGCGCAGGCGCGGTGCTCGCCTTGATCAGCGCCTGGCCCTGCTTGCGCAGGTCAGGCCCGGAGCGATAATCCAGCACGCCGCTGAGGAACAGCTCGCCGGCTTCGCCGATACGAACAGCCGACTCGGTCATTGCGCGGGTTTCCCGGCTGCTTTATCGGTTTCTTCCTTGGCCTTGGCCACTTCACCGGCCCAACCGTTGATGGTCTTGTCCAGGTCGTTGCCATTGCGCTGCATCGCGTCAGCGAACTGGTCGCGGAACAGCTTGCCAATGTTGATACCGTTGATGATCACGTTGCGCAGTTTCCACTCACCGTTAACCTTCTCCAGCGTGTACTGCACAGGGTAGATCGCACCGTTGCTGCCTTTGACGGTCATGCCAACGCTGGTGCGGTCACCCGACTCATCCTTGGCCGGATCGACAGTGATCCCCTGGTTGTTGTACTCCAGCAGGGCGTTGCCATAGAACTGGAACAGACCCTTCTTGAAGTTTTCCTGGAACGTCTGCATCTGCGCAGGCGTGGCCTTGCGCGAGTACTTGACCGTCATGATGCTGCGCGAAATGCCTTCGGCATCGACGACAGGGCCGACAATGGTATTGAGCGCGTCGTAGAACTTACTCGGGTCTTGCTTGTACTGCTCTTTATTGGCAGTCAGGTCAGCCAGCATTTTGCTGGTGGTGTCCTGCACCAGTTCGTGCGCAGAACCTGCCGCGTTAGCCATCAGCGGCAGCGCCGCAAGCAGTACCAGCAGGCCACGTCGCAAGGTAGAGATCATGAACAGGTTCCTCATTTGGCGTCTTTATTGACCGTATTGAGCAGGAATTTACCGATCAGGTCCTCAAGTACCAGCGACGACTGCGTGTCGTGGATGGTCGAGCCATCCTTGAGCAGGGCTGTTTCCCCGCCCACGCTGATACCGATGTACTTCTCGCCCAGCAGACCCGCAGTGAGGATAGATGCAGTGGAGTCAGTCGGCAGATTATCGACCTTCTTGTCCAGTTGCATGGTCACTCGCCCGGTGAAGCTGTCGCGGTCCAGATCGATTGCCGTGACCTTGCCGATAGTCACACCGGCCATGGTCACCTTAGCTCTGACAGTCAAACCGGCGATATTGTCGAAGTACGCGTAAAGTTTATAAGTATCGGCGGTAGGGCTGGCCGAAAGGCCACTGACTCGCAGGGCGAGCAACAGTAAAGCCAGGATGCCAGCCAGCAAGAAAAGGCCGACACCGATTTCCACAGTGCGGTTTTGCATCAGAAATCTCCAAACATCAAGGCGGTCAAAATGAAGTCAAGGCCCAGTACCGCCAGCGAGGCGTACACAACGGTCTTGGTGGTGGCACGACTGATCCCTTCTGAAGTGGGCTCACAGTCATAGCCTTGGAATACGGCGATCCAGGTCACGACAAAGGCGAAGACGATGCTCTTTATGATGCCGTTGAGCACGTCGCCGCTGAAGGTAACGCTGTTTTGCATATTGGCCCAGTAGGAGCCTTCGTAGACCCCCAGCCAATCCACCGCCACCCACGAACCGCCCCAGATACCCACCACACTGAAAATCATCGCCAGCAGCGGCAGGGAAATGAAGCCGGCCCACAGGCGCGGGGCAACAATGTACTTGAGCGGGTCCACGCCGATCATTTCCAGGCTGGACAACTGCTCGGTGGACTTCATGTTGCCGATTTCAGCGGTCAGCGCGGAACCGGCGCGCCCGGCGAACAGCAAGGCAGTCACCACCGGCCCCAGCTCGCGCAGCAGCGTCAGGGCGACCATCTGCCCGACCGCCTGCTCCGAGCCGTAGCTGGATAGGATGTTGAAGCCCTGCAACGCAAGCACCATGCCGATAAAGACCCCGGAGACCACGATAATCACCAGGGACATCACGCCGACGGAGTGCAGTTGCTTGATCAGCAAGCCAAAGCCGCCGCCGATGCCACCGCGGCCCAGCAAGGCGTGGAACAGGAAAATGGTCGAACGCCCCAGCACTTCGATGATGTCGATGCCGGAGCGGCCGAAAAGGCGAACCCTTTCGATAAGTGATGTCTTGCGCATCAGCGCTTCCCCAGAAGATCTGCGCGGTAGTCCGCTGCCGGAAAATGAAAAGGCACCGGGCCATCAGGATCGCCGGTCATGAATTGGCGGATACGCGGGTTGTCAGCGTTCATCAGCTCTTCAGGCGTGCCCTGCCCCAGCACCTGACCATCGCCGACGACATACAGGTAATCGGCAATGCTCGCGGTTTCTGCAAGGTCGTGGGACACCACGATACTGGTGATCCCCAGCGCATCGTTGAGCAGGCGGATCAGGCGTACCAGCACGCCCATGGCGATCGGGTCCTGGCCAACGAAGGGCTCGTCGTACATGAGGATCTGCGGGTCAAGGGCGATGGCGCGCGCCAGGGCGACACGACGTTTCATGCCACCGGACAACTCGTCAGGCATCAGGTCGATGGCACCGCGAAGGCCCACGGCCTGCAGTTTCAGCAACACGATGTCACGAATCATTTCATCGGACAGCTGGGTATGCACTCGCAGCGGAAACGCCACGTTCTCGAAAACATCCAGGTCAGTGAACAGCGCACCACTCTGGAACAGCACACCCATGTGCTTGCGTGCGTCAAACAGCTCGCTACGCGACAGCGTCGGCAGGTTCTGGCCATTGACCCACACTTCGCCGGCATTGGGGCGCAGTTGCATGCCCATCAGCCGCAACAGGGTGGTCTTGCCGCAACCGGAAGGCCCCATGATGCCCGTGACCTTGCCACGGGGAATGCGAATATCGACGTTATTGAAGATGCTGCGCGTCCCGCGCTTGAAGGTAAGGCCCTTCAGCTCGACCGCGTAGGCGTTATCGGCACTCATCTAAACTCCTTGGGATGCAGCTTCTCACTCAGACACCGTATTGGCGACAAACGTTTGCACGATTGCGCGATATAGATAGACGTATGGGCTGGGTGAACCGAACTGGCGGCGAACTATATCACTGCTGGTACAACGCGCCCAAGGCCGGAAAAGCGCTTGTTCAGATTGGGGACAGGGAAAAAACGTTGCTGGCTATGTTACTGAGAGGGAATCTCATGCCACCCGCAGAATAAAGCCTGACGAACTTGCGTGAGGGAATTGCTCATTACCGTTATAATCGCCGACTTTTCGTCAGGCTATACGATTTCAGACATGAGCCAATCCAGCGATCTTATCCAATCCGCACAACGCACCATTCGCCTCGAGCTTGAAGCCGTAGAAGGCTTACTGGCCCATATCGATGCAGATTTCGTACGCGCCTGCGAGATGATTCTGGCCAGCAAGGGCCGCGTTGTCGTGGTAGGCATGGGCAAGTCCGGCCACGTCGGCAACAAGATCGCCGCGACACTGGCGAGCACCGGAACCACCGCATTCTTCGTGCATCCGGCCGAAGCCAGCCATGGTGACATGGGCATGATCACCAAGGATGACATCATCCTGGCACTGTCCAATTCCGGCACCACCAACGAAATCGTGACCCTGTTGCCGCTGATCAAGCGCCTGGGCATCAAGATGATCAGCATCACCGGCAACCCGGAATCGACGCTGGCCAAGGCAGCCGAAGTGAACCTGAACGTTCACGTGACCCACGAGGCATGCCCCCTGAACCTCGCCCCCACGTCTTCCACCACCGCCGCCCTGGTCATGGGCGATGCGCTGGCCGTGGCGTTACTGGAAGCCCGTGGCTTTACTGCTGAAGATTTCGCGTTTTCCCACCCAGGGGGTGCCTTGGGCCGTCGCCTGCTGCTGAAAGTGGAAAACGTCATGCACTCCGGCGATGAGCTACCCCATGTCCAACGGGGCACGCTGCTCAAGGATGCGCTGATGGAAATGACCCGCAAAGGCCTGGGCATGACCGTGATCCTCGAGGCCGACGGGCGCCTGGCCGGAGTGTTCACCGACGGCGACTTGCGCCGCACGCTGGACCGCACCATCGACATCCACACCGCCACCATCGACGCGGTGATGACCCCCCATGGCAAGACCGCACGCCCCGAGATGCTTGCAGCCGAAGCGCTGAAGATCATGGAAGACCACAAGATCGGCGCGCTGGTGGTCGTCAATAACGATGACCGCCCGATTGGCGCCCTGAACATGCACGACTTGCTGCGTGCAGGAGTGATGTAAATGACCAGCGACCTATTGCAACGCGGCAAGCACATCAAGCTGGCGATTTTCGACGTTGACGGCGTGCTGACCGATGGCCGCCTGTACTTCCTCGAAGACGGCAGCGAATTCAAGACGTTCAACACCCTCGATGGCCAGGGCATCAAGATGTTGATGGCAGCGGGAGTGCAAACTGCCATTATTAGCGGCCGAAAAACGCCGGTTGTGGAACGCCGCGCACAAAACCTGGGGATTCCTCACCTGTATCAGGGCCGTGAGGATAAACTGGTGGTACTGGACGAGCTTCTTGGCCAACTCCACCTAAGCTATGAGCAGGCCGCCTATCTGGGCGACGACCTGCCCGACTTGCCGGTGATCCGCCGCGTGGGCCTGGGCATGGCCGTCGCCAATGCGGCGGCGTTTGTTCGCGAGCACGCCCACGGCATCACCACGGCCCGTGGCGGCGAAGGCGCCGCCCGTGAGTTCTGCGAGTTGATCCTGCGGGCCCAAGGCCGCCTCGAAGCGGCCCATGCCGCCTACCTATAGAGCGTTTTATGCTGAGTAAAAAGATTCGCAACTTCCTGCTATTCGCAGGCATCGCCGCGCTGTTCCTGGCGGTGGGCTACTGGAATATCAGCCCGGAGCGCTTTCTCGACCAGCCTGTTGCGCAGGTTGATGAAGGGGCTATCGACTATTACGCAACCAATGCCTATAGCGTGCAGTTCCTGCCCGATGGCAAGGTGCAATATGAAATGACGTCGGACAAGGTCGAGCACCTGAAGGCCTCCGAGGTCACCCTGCTGACCAATCCGGACATGAACCTGTACCGCGGCACCGAGTTCCCATGGCACGTCACCAGCAAGCGCGGCGAGGTCAACCCGGACGGTACCCAGGTGGAACTGATCGACTCGGTGCGCGTCGCACGTACTGACGCACAGAACCGCGACACCATTATTACCACCACACGCATGACCGTATTCCCACAGAAGCAATATGCGCAGACCGAGCAAGACGTTAGAATCGACGGCGCTGGCGGTGTATCGACTGGCAAGGGAATGAAAGCGTATTTGAAAGAAAGCAGGATACACCTGCTATCGAACGTAAGAGGACAGTATGAGGCTCGTTAAAACCCTCCCTATTTTGCTCGGTCTGGGCGCAGCACTGGGAAGCGTGAGCGCCTGGGCTCTGCCGAACGATAGCCAGCAACCGATCCACATCTCAGCTGACGATGCGCAACTGGATGACAAGCAAGGCGTCGCCACTTATACAGGCGGCGTGATCATTACCCAGGGCTCGATGAAAATCACCGGTAACACGGTGACACTGACTCGCACCCCCGCTGGCGACATCGACGTCGTGACTTCGGTGGGCAACCTGGCCTACTTCGAACAGAAGCAGGCCGCTACCGATACCGCCCCGATGAAGGGCTACGGCAAGACCATCCAGTATCACGCCCAGCAAAACCGCATCGTCCTGATCGACCAGGCCAAGGTGCTCAGCCCCGATGGCAACTCCACCGAAGGCGAGAAGATCACCTATGACACCGTGAAGCAGGTCGCCAATGCCGGCCGGGCCAACGGCAGCAAGGTCACTGCGCCACGCCCACGTATCGACATGGTTATCCAGCCGAAGAAGAAGGCCGAGTAATGGCAACCCTGAAAGCCCAGCATCTGGCCAAGGCCTATAAAAGCCGTCAGGTCGTGCGCGACGTCAGCCTGTCGATCGACAGCGGCCAGATCGTCGGCCTGCTCGGCCCCAACGGCGCCGGCAAGACCACCTGCTTCTATATGATCGTCGGCCTGGTGCAGGCGGACCAAGGTCGCGTACTGATCGATGACCTGGACGTCAGCCACCAGCCGATGCATGGCCGTGCACGCGCAGGTATTGGGTATCTTCCCCAGGAAGCGTCGATCTTCCGCAAACTCTCGGTGGCCGACAACATCATGGCCATCCTCGAGACCCGCAAGGAACTCGACCGCGACGGCCGCCGCAAAGAGCTGGAAAGCCTGCTGCAGGAATTCCACATCAACCACATTCGCGACAATCTCGGCATGAGCCTGTCCGGTGGTGAGCGTCGTCGCGTTGAAATTGCCCGCGCCCTGGCGACCGCGCCGAAATTCATCCTGCTGGACGAACCGTTTGCCGGCGTGGACCCCATCTCGGTGGGTGACATCAAGCAGATCATCCATCACCTCAAGGCCAAGGGCATCGGTGTACTGATCACCGACCACAACGTCCGTGAGACCCTGGATATCTGCGAAACAGCTTACATCGTCAACGATGGCCAGCTGATTGCCGAAGGTGACTCCGCCACTATCCTGGCCAACGAACTGGTCAAGGAAGTGTACCTGGGCCACGAGTTCCGCCTGTAAGCAGCCTGGCGTCACGGCCGTTGGCCACGGTGCGCGGGAGTCAATAAAAACCTCCGGATTTTTATTGTTACCGCGCTCTAGGCAAAGCCCCCGATATCAGGCATATAATTTGCTTATGTTTGGCGCTCACGCGCCCTGTCGTGGATGGCGCATTGCGCCGGCGAATAAGGTGTTAAGCCCCTGCCATGAAACCATCGCTAGTCCTGAGAATGGGCCAGCAGCTGACGATGACACCGCAGCTGCAACAGGCCATCCGCCTGCTCCAATTGTCGACCCTGGACCTGCAACAGGAAATCCAGGAGGCCCTGGAGTCCAATCCGATGCTCGAACGCCAGGAAGAAGGCGACGACTTCGACAATGCAGACCCGCTGGCCGACAACATCGAGCAAAAACCCAACCCCGATGTGCAGGAACCCTCCTATCAGGAAACCGCCCCGACGGTGGATAACCTCGAGGAAGGCGACTGGAACGAACGCATACCCAACGAGCTGCCCGTGGACACCGCCTGGGAAGACGTCTACCAGACCAGCGCCAGCAGCCTGCCCAGCAACGATGATGACGAGTGGGACTTCACCACCCGCACGTCCGCCGGCGAGAGCCTGCAGAGCCACCTGTTGTGGCAATTGAACCTCGCGCCGATGTCCGACACCGATCGCCTGATCGCCGTGACCCTGATCGACTGCATCAACAACCAGGGTTACCTGGACGAAACGCTCGACGAGATTCTTGAAGCCTTCGATCCGGAACTGGATATCGAACTGGACGAGATCGAAGCCGTCCTGCACCGCATCCAGCAATTCGAGCCCGCCGGCATTGGCGCGCGCACCCTCAGCGAGTGCCTGCTGCTGCAACTGCGTCAACTGCCTGCCAAGACGCCTTGGCTTGCCGAAGCCCAACGCCTGGTCACGGACTACATCGACCTGCTGGGCAGCCGCGACTATAGCCAGTTGATGCGCCGTATGAAGCTCAAGGAAGACGACCTGCGCCAGGTGATCGAGCTGGTACAGAGCCTCAACCCTCGCCCGGGCTCGCAGATCGAGTCCAGCGAAGCCGAATACGTCGTCCCCGACGTGATCGTACGCAAGGACAACGAGCGCTGGCTGGTGGAACTGAACCAGGAGTCGGTACCGCGCCTGCGGGTCAATCCGCAATATGCCGGTTTTGTGCGTCGCGCCGACACCAGCGCCGACAACACCTTCATGCGCAACCAGTTGCAGGAAGCGCGCTGGTTCATCAAGAGCCTGCAAAGCCGCAACGAAACCCTGATGAAAGTCGCCACCCAGATCGTCGAGCACCAGCGTGGCTTCCTGGAATACGGCGACGAAGCGATGAAGCCTCTGGTGCTGCATGACATCGCCGAAGCGGTTGGCATGCATGAGTCAACGATTTCCCGGGTGACCACGCAAAAATTCATGCATACCCCACGGGGCATATATGAGCTGAAATACTTTTTCTCCAGCCATGTCAGCACCTCCGAAGGCGGCGAATGCTCGTCCACGGCGATCCGCGCGATCATCAAAAAACTGGTTGCGGCGGAAAATCAGAAAAAGCCGTTGAGTGACAGCAAGATCGCTGGTTTACTGGAGGCACAAGGCATTCAGGTCGCCCGTCGAACCGTCGCCAAGTACCGCGAGTCCCTTGGGATCGCGCCTTCCAGCGAGCGTAAGCGTTTGATGTGACGGGCGGGCCACAGCGTTCCAGTGGCGGGTATTCCTACCCGCCGCTTTATGCACTGGCAACGAAGGAGAAGCTGTATGCAAGTCAACATCAGTGGACACCAACTGGAAGTGACCGAACCGCTGCGCGCCTATATCGGCGAAAAACTCAAAAGAATTGAGGGGCATTTCGACAAGATCACCAACGTGCAAGTCATTATGACTGTCGAAAAGCTGAAGCAGAAAATTGAAGCCACCTTGCGTATACCCGGCGGAGAAGTCGTCGCCAATGCCGAGCATACTGATATGTATGCCGCCATTGACGACCTGACCGACAAACTGGATCGCCAAATCAAAAAGCATAAGGAAAAGCAGTTGAGCCTCCTTCAGGGCACCGGCCGCTAACACTCCCCACCCATGATCCGACTTGAAACCATCCTGACCCCCGGCCGTTCCCTCGTGAACGCGCCGGGCGGCAGCAAGAAGAAAGCCCTCGAACAAATTGCCAACCTGATCAGCCGAGAAGTGCCTGATCTGGAGATGCAAGATGTCTTTGAGGCTCTGATTGCCCGTGAAAAACTCGGCTCCACCGGTTTTGGCAACGGCATCGCCATTCCTCACTGCCGCCTCAAAGGCTGCGACACACCTGTCAGCGCCCTGCTGCACTTGGACGCGCCTATCGATTTCGACGCGATCGACGGTGCCCCGGTAGACCTGCTGTTTGTTCTGCTGGTCCCACAGGCCGCCACCGATGCGCACCTGGAACTGCTTCGGCAGATCGCAAGCATGCTCGACCGCAAGGACGTACGCGACAAACTGCGCAGTGCCAGCAGCAACGAGGCACTGTACCAAGTTGTCCTGGATGAGCAAAACGGGCAGTAATCATGCGTTTGATCATCGTCAGCGGCCGCTCTGGCTCGGGTAAAAGTACCGCCCTCAACGTTCTTGAGGACAACGGTTTCTATTGCATCGACAACCTGCCCGCCGGGCTGCTGCCGGAGTTGGCGGAACGCGCCCTGATCCACACCGAATTGGCGCAGCCCCTGGTCGCCGTTTCGATTGATGCCCGCAACCTGCCCAGCCACCTTACGCGCTTCCCGGAATTGCTCGAAGAGGTGCGCGCCAAGCACATTCATTGCGATGTGCTGTATCTGGACGCCGACGAAGAAACCCTGCTCAAGCGCTTCTCCGAGACCCGTCGACGCCACCCTCTCAGCAGCCCCCATCGTTCCCTGGCCGAAGCCATCGAGGACGAAACCAAGTTGCTGGGGCCGATCATTGACCTCGCCGACCTCAAGATCAACACCACCAGCCTCAACCTGTACCAGTTACGCGATGCCATCAAGCTACGCCTGCTGAACCAGCCAGAGCCTGGCACGGCATTTCTGGTCGAGTCCTTTGGCTTCAAGCGTGGCATGCCGGTGGATGCCGACCTGGTCTTCGATGTGCGCTGCCTGCCCAACCCCTACTGGAAACCAGAGCTGCGTGACCAGTCGGGGCTGGATCAGCCAGTGGCCGACTACCTGGCCGCACAACCGGATGTGGAGGAGATGTTCCAGGACATCTCCAGCTACCTGCTCAAATGGTTGCCGCGCTTTGCCGCGAGCAACCGAGCCTATGTCACCATTGCCATCGGCTGCACCGGCGGCCACCATCGCTCCGTCTACCTGACCGAACGCCTGGGCCAGGTGCTGCAAAAAACCCTCAAGAATGTCCAGGTCCGCCACCGCGACCTCAGCTGAAAGGAACACCTGCGCGATGCCCGCTCTGGAAATTGAAATCATCAACAAGCTGGGCCTGCACGCACGCGCCTCTGCCAAATTCGTCGGTATTGCCGGGAAGTTCCCTTGCCAGATCCGCGCCGGGCGCACACCGGAGACCATGGTCGATGGCAAAAGCATCATGGCGATGATGATGTTGGCAGCCGGCAAGGGCACCAAGATTCATTTGAGCACCGAGGGCGAGCAAGAGCAGGAAGCAATGGAAGCCCTGGTGGAGCTGATCAACAACTTCTTTGATGAGGGTGAGTAAAACCATCCGCTGAGGCGGGCGTGAAGCCAGGGGCTTCACCCCAAGGCGGTATCCATCACCATCATCAAGCAAAAACCGCTACATAGCCCCAGACTGGCAAGCTTTTCGTGGCCATTACGCCGCGATTCGGGGATCACTTCATGAGTCACCACCAGCAGCATCGCCCCGGCAGCCAACGCCAGGCCAAGCGGCAACAGCACCTCGGCCAGGGTCACCAGCCAGGCGCAAAGCACGGCGAACACTGGCTCTACCAAGCCTGACGCCGCACCGATCAGGAAGGCCTTGACCCGCGACATCCCCGCCCCGGCCAATACCAACGCAATCACCAACCCTTCCGGCACATCCTGCAAGGCAATGCCCATGGCCAGGCTGTCGGCATCCGGCATGCCGCCGCCGGCTGAAACGCCAACGGCCATGCCTTCGGGGATGTTGTGGGCGATGATGGCAAACACAAACAGCCAGATGCGCGGTGGAATCACCGGTTTATCCGGCGTACCCACCAACATCTCCGGGCTGGCGCCGGAGACTTTGCGGTCCACCAGATACAAACCGAATGCCCCCAGCATGATGCCGAAGCTGATCAGCCCACCTGCCCCCCAGGGCGAAAGGCCAAGGGCTTCGGCAGCAGCAATACCAGGTACGACCAGCGAAAAGGCAGTCGCCGCCAGCATCACGCCGGCACCGAAGCCCAACAAGGTATCGCTCAACGCCACCGGCATCCGACGAATCACCAATACCGGAACCGCCCCCAGCGCCGTGCCAAGCGCGCAAATCGCCCCGCCTTGCAAGGCGCGCAGGATGCGCGGCTCCAGATCCAGCCAGGCCAGCCCGTGGGCCACCAGCAATGCAGTACCTGCCAATAGCAGCAGCGAGCCAAACGCATAACGAAACATTCGCACGCTACTGATCGCCAGTGTTTCAGTGCCCATAGTCGGCCTTAGATCTTGTTATCGAGGTAACTGTCAGGCCAGCGCGGCCTGATAGCGTGCAGCAACTTCCGGCCAGTTAATGACACTGTAGAAGGCATTGATGTATTCAGGCCGACGGTTCTGGTACCGCAGGTAATAAGCATGCTCCCAGACGTCCAGGCCGAGGATCGGCGTATTGCCATTCATCAGTGGGCTGTCCTGGTTGCCGCTGCTTTCCACTATCAGAGTCTTTTGCGGGGTGACGCTCAGCCAGGCCCAGCCACTGCCGAAACGGGTCAAGGCGGCTTTGGTGAAGGCTTCCTTGAAACTGTCGAAACCACCGAGTTGCTCTTCAATGGCTTTTCCCAGCGCGCCATCGGGCTTGCCACCACCTTTAGGCGACATCACCGCCCAGAACAGTGAGTGGTTGGCGTGGCCGCCGCCTTGGTTGATTACGGCCACACGCAGTTTTTCCGGCAGTTGTTGCACGCTGGACACCAGTTTCTCCACCGGCCAGCCCGCAAATTCGGTGCCCTCGACCGCAGCATTGAGGTTATTGATGTAGGTCTGGTGGTGCTTGGTGTAGTGAATCTCCATGGTTTGCGCATCGATATGCGGTTCCAGGGCATCGTAGGCATAGGGCAAGGCAGGCAAGGTGTAGCTCATATCAATGTGCTCCGTATTGAGACGTGGTCGGCTGCACGGCAGTACCGCCCAGTAAGCGATGGGTGCGCGGGTACTCACCGTGATCACTGATAAAATTCAACAGTTCGACGTAAGTCTTGCTGCTCTGGCGCAAGGCCGCTTCGCGCAGTTGCGGGCTCAGACGCACGTCCTGCATGGCCTGCAGCAAGCGCTGGTGAATAGCACAGAGGTATTCGGCGCTTTCCTCGGGCTGATTCAGGCGCAGGTGCAAGTCCGCCAGGTTGTGATGGGAAATGACGCAAGCCGCTACTGCTTCGTCGGCGTTCGCCCAGCGCTCGAACAGCACTTGGGCCAGGGCCAGGGCTTGCAGATAGGCCTCGCGAGCGTCAACCAATTCGCCCTGCATAAAGCAGCGATTGGCCCGTTCGATCGTGCGTTTCCAGTGCTCCATGGTGAGCCTCCAAAGCAGGGTCGGTGATTACACGCCGCCGGCCGTGAGTTTTTCCGGATCCAACAGGACTTCCAGTTGGCTACGGGGCAAGTCGGTGTGCTCAAGGGCCACATCAATCACCGCACGGCCTTGCTGATAGGCCTTCTTGGCGATTTCAGCAGCCTTTTGGTAACCAATGATCGGGTTGAGTGCAGTCACCAGGATCGGATTGCGCGACAGCGCTTCCTTGAGCTTGGCTTCGTTGACCTTGAAGCTGGCGATCGCCTTGTCCGCCAGCAGGCGGCTGGCGTTGGCCAGGAGCTCCAGGCTGCTGAGTAGATTCTGGGCAATGATCGGCAGCATCACGTTCAGCTCGAAGTTGCCGGATTGGCCGGCAACCGTGATGACGGTGTCATTGCCGATGACTTGCGCGGCAACCATCGCCGTGGCCTCCGGGATCACCGGGTTGACCTTGCCGGGCATGATTGAGGAACCAGGCTGCAAGCCTTCCAGTTCGATTTCGCCGAGGCCGGCCAGTGGGCCGGAGTTCATCCAGCGCAGGTCGTTGGCAATTTTCATCAACGATACGGCGGTGGCTTTCAATTGGCCGGAGACGGCAACCGCGGTGTCCTGAGAGCCGATCAGCGCAAACAGGTTCTTGCCAGGCGTGAACTGCACCTGGGTCAATTGGCTCAGTCGCTGGCTGAAACGTGCAGCAAACTCCGGGTGAGCGTTGATCCCGGTGCCCACTGCCGTCCCTCCCTGCGCCAGCGCCTGCAGACTTGGCAGCAGGTCCTGCAGGTGGCCGATATTGGCCTTGAGCTGCTGCGCCCAACCGTCAAGCACCTGACTCATGCGCACGGGCATGGCGTCCATCAGGTGGGTGCGGCCAGTCTTGATGAACGGGTGCACTTGTATGGCCTTCTGCTCGATGACCTGTACCAGGTGCAGCAGGGCCGGCAGGGTTTGCTCATGCAGCACCAACGCCGCGCTGACGTGAATGGTGGTGGGGATGATGTCGTTGCTGCTTTGGCCACAGTTCACATGATCGTTGGGGTTGACCACCTCGCCCAGCAGACGGCTGGCCAGGGTCGCAATGACTTCGTTGGCGTTCATGTTGGAGCTGGTGCCGGAACCGGTCTGGAAGATATCCACAGGGAAGTGCTGCATGAAGTCCCCTTCCAGTAAGCCTTGGGCGGCGTCGACAATGGCCTTGCCCTGCCCTTCGCTGATCTGCTTGAGGTCGACGTTGACCTTGGCGGCCGCGATCTTGGCCAGGATCAGCGCACGAACGAATTGTGCCGGCATGCGTTGGTGGCTGATCGGGAAGTTATTCACCGCGCGCTGGGTTTGTGCGCCGTACAGGGCCTCGGCGGGGACTTGCAGTTCGCCCATGCTGTCGCGTTCGATACGGGTGTTACTCATCATTAGATCCTTGCACTAGGTCGGAATGAGAAATAGACGGCAGCAATTCGCAGGTCGCCAATTGCCAGGCAAAGGTCTGCCAGCGCTTGAGGCGGCAGGCACAGTGGGAGAGTTTTTCCAGGTCGCGCAGCGGTCGCCAGGCTTGGTCCAGGCACATTGAGCGCCAGTGCCAGGGCAATGCGATATCAGTGGCGGTATCGATCAGCAGGCGAAATGCCGTTTCGGCGATCGTCCACGGGTGGGTCGCGGTACAACACGCCAAGTATCGACCTTCATTGAGGTAATGCTCGATCAGGCGAGGTTCATTGGGATCAAGGCCACAACGAATCTGGCGACTCATCCAGCGCCAGCTCTCCAGATAGGGATCCTCATGCAGGACAGTACTCATGATCCGCACTCGCTCAATAATGATATTCATTATTAAATGATATTGAGAATCAAAACAAGGTCGCCCTTCCCATCCTTCAACCATGCGCCCACAAAAAAGGCGCGCCATCTCCAGGAGGGCGCGCCTTTTTTGTGAAGCGTCGTAAGGATCAGCTACCGGCGACCGTCATCCGTTCGATCAATACCGAACCCGTGCGAATGTTGCTGCGCAGTTCCAGGTCATTCCCGACGGCAACGATCTGCTTGAACATATCGCGCATATTGCCGGCGATGGTGACTTCCTGGACGGCGAATTGAATCTCGCCATTTTCCACCCAGAAACCTGCCGCGCCCCGGGAATAATCTCCGGTGACCATGTTCAGACCCTGGCCCATCAACTCGGTCACCAGCAGGCCACGCCCCATGCGCCGCAACAGCGCCGCCTGGTCTTCATCACCGTGGGTCACAAACAGGTTGTGCACGCCACCCGCGTTGGCCGTACTGGGCAAACCGAGCTTGCGACCGGCATAGGTGCCCAGGACATAGGACACCAATTCGCCCTTCTCGACGAACGGCTTGGCATAGGTCGCCAGGCCATCACCGTCGAACGACGAACTGCCCATCGCGCGCATCAGGTGTGGACGCTCATCGATGGTCAGCCACTCAGGAAACAGTTTCTGGCCGATCGCGCCTTCAAGGAACGATGATTTTCGATACAGGTTGCCGCCGGAAATCGCCCCCAGAAAGCTGCCGAACAAACCACCGGCCAGCTCTGCCGAAAACAGCACCGGCACTTCGCAGGTCGGTACCGGGCGCGCGCCCAGGCGACTCGCGGCACGTTGCGCAGCACGTTGGCCAATGCTGGCAGGAGACGCCAGCAATTCGCCCTGGCGGTTCACGTCGTACCAGTAATCGCGCTGCATCTGCCCATTGGCCTCGGCAATCATCACGCAGCTCAAACTATGGCGCGTGGAGGCATAACCGCCGATAAAACCATGGCTGTTGCCGTACACGCGGCACCCTTGATGGGTGCTCAACGTGGTGCCATCGGCGTTCTTGATGCGGGCATCGGCATCGAATGCCGCCGCTTCGCAGATCAATGCCTGTTCGATGGCCTGCTCTGGCGTGATGTCCCAGGCATGAAACAGGTCAAAATCCTGCAGGTCCTTGGCCATCAATGCCTTGTCGGCCAGGCCCGAACTCTCATCCTCGGAGGTGTGCTTGGCAATTGCCAACGCAGCAGCGACAGTCTCGCGAATGGCTTCCGGGCCACTGGCCGACGTACTGGCCGAGCCTTTGCGCTGCCCTACGTACAAGGTGATGCCAAAACCCTGGTCGCGGTTGAATTCAACGGTTTCCACTTCCCGCTGACGTACCGACGTCGACAACCCCTGCTCCAGCGACACAGCCACCTCGCAGGCACTGGCCCCCTGGCGCTTGGCCTCGGCAAGGATCTGCTCGACTTGTTCCTGCAGTGCCGGTAACGCTTGCGGACCGACGCTTTGGGCTGCACTCATGGTTTTCTCCACTCAAATTCTGCTTTCGGTTAAGGCCATCGAGCGACCGGGCCGGACAAGCGGCCCCCGACTGGTTATCATGGCGGCGTTTCTTTGCGGACTGCCACCATGGTTGATTCTTACGACGACTCCCTCGATGGGGAGAAAAGCAAAACCCAGGTCAAACGCGAGCTGCATGCTCTGGTTGACCTCGGCGAGCGCCTTACAACGCTCAAGCCGGACTTGATTGCAAAATTGCCTCTGACCGACGAAATGCGTCGGGCCCTGGCGGATGCGCCCAAGCACACCGCGAATATCGCGCGTAAACGGCACATCATGTTTATCGGCAAGCTGATGCGCGACCAGGACACTGACGCCATTCTGACCTTGCTCGATCAACTCGATGCCTCCACTCGCCAGTACAATGAACGCTTCCATAACCTGGAGCGTTGGCGTGACCGCCTGATCTCGGGCGATGACGCGGTACTGGAGAAGTTCGTGGTGGACTATCCGGATGCCGACCGCCAGCAACTGCGCTCCCTGATCCGTCAGGCCCAGCACGAGCAGGCGCATAACAAGGCGCCGGCCACCAGCCGTAAAATCTTCAAGTACATCCGTGAGCTGGACGAGACTCAACGCGGCCTGCGCTGATCCTCTTCCCCGGGTGGCGGTCTTCGCCACCCGAAGCTCCCGGTTTACGACCCTGTGCCACCCACGGTGATCGCGTCAATCTTCAAGGTGGGCTGCCCCACGCCGACCGGCACCGACTGCCCATCCTTACCGCAAGTACCGACGCCGCTGTCCAGCGACAGGTCGTTACCGACCATCGACACCTTGCTCATCGCCTCTGGTCCGTTACCAATCAACGTTGCCCCTTTGACCGGGGCGGTAATCTTGCCGTCTTCGATCAGATAGGCCTCGCTGGTGGAAAACACGAACTTGCCGCTGGTGATATCCACCTGGCCGCCGCCGAGATTGGCGCAGTAGATACCACGCTTCACCGAGGCGATGATTTCCGCCGGGTCGCTTTCGCCACCGAGCATGTAGGTGTTGGTCATGCGCGGCATCGGCAAGTGAGCGTAGGATTCGCGACGGCCGTTACCCGTGCGTGCCACGCCCATCAGACGGGCATTGAGTTTGTCTTGCATGTAGCCCTTGAGCACGCCGTTCTCGATCAGCGTGGTGCACTCGGTCGGCGTACCTTCGTCATCGACCGTCAGCGAACCCCGGCGCCCGGCCAGGGTACCGTCATCGACAATGGTGCACAGTTTGGAGGCGACCATCTCACCCATGCGTCCGCTGTAGGCCGAACTGCCCTTGCGGTTGAAGTCGCCTTCCAGGCCATGGCCGACCGCTTCGTGGAGCAATACGCCAGACCAGCCCGAACCGAGCACCACCGGCAAGGTACCGGCCGGCGCCGGAATGGCTTCCAGGTTGACCAGCGCCTGGCGCAGTGCCTCACGGGCGTAACCCGTGGCGCGATCATCGGTGAGGAAATAACGGTAGTCGGTACGCCCGCCGCCGCCATGACCGCCACGCTCGCGGCGCCCGTTCTGCTCGACGATCACACTGACGTTGAAACGCACCAGCGGCCGTACATCCGCCGCCAGGCTGCCATCGGTGGACGCCACCAGGATCCGCTCCCACACGCCAGCCATGCTCACGGTGACTTGTTGGATACGCGGGTCCAAGGCGCGGGTGGCGGCATCGACACGCTTGAGCAACTCGACCTTTTCCGCACGGCTGATCACTTCCAGCGGATTATCCGGCGCGTACAACTGGGCCACATCCTGGGTACTGAACGCCTGCACCGTGCCATGTTGACCGGCACGGGAGATCGAGCGCGCTGCGCGAGCGGCCAGGCCCAGCGCTTCCAAGGTGATCGCGTTGCTGTAGGCAAAACCGGTTTTTTCACCGGATTGCGCCCGCACCCCCACGCCCTGGTCGAGGTTGAAACTGCCTTCCTTGACGATGCCGTCTTCCAGGGCCCAGGACTCGGAAATCTGCCCCTGGAAATACAGGTCGGCCGCGTCGATGCCCGGTCCGGCCAGATCGCCGAGCACGGTTTGCAGACTTTCGATGGTCACGCCACCGGGTGCCAGGAGGTGTTCACTGACTGAGGACAACAACTCGCTCATAGGTTTGGCCTTAAATTCATCGTTCTGAAGCAGGCCGCTGCGCGCCCTGCGAAAAAAAGCGCCGATGGTTCACCACCGGCATGCGCGCCCGTATCGACGCCTGTTCACTGCTGTCGCGCTCGGCCAGCAACACCGCTTCGCCTTGATCCTGTTGCGTCAGTATGCGCCCCCACGGGTCGACAATCGCCGCATGGCCAAAGGTTTCCCGGGGCCCTGGGTGGACACCGCCCTGGGCGGCCGCCAGCAGGTAGCACTGGGTCTCGATGGCCCGCGCGCGGATCAACACATCCCAGTGCGCGGCGCCGGTCACCGCCGTAAAGGCCGAAGGCGCGGTAATCAACTCAGCCCCGGCCGCGCGCAATTCGCTGTACAGCTCGGGGAAACGCAAGTCGTAGCATACCGTGAGGCCCAAGCGGCCAACCGGCGTATCCGCCAGCACCACATGGCTGCCGAAAGCATAGTCATCGGATTCACGATAACGGCCTCGGGCATCCGCCACGTCGACATCGAACAAGTGCAGCTTGTCGTATCGGGCCACTATCTCGCCCTGGTCATTCACCAGCAACGAGCAGGCGTTGACCTTGGCATCCGGCTGGTCCCTGGGCGGCAGCGGCAATGTGCCTGCAACTATCCATAAGGTGAGGTCGCGGGCGGTCTGTTTCAACCATGGCAGGATCGGACCTTCACCCAATGCCTCGGCACGGCCGATATCAGCCACGTCACGGCGTCCCATGGCGGCAAAGTTTTCCGGCAGCACCGCAAGCTTCGCCCCGCCCGCTGCCGCTCGCTCCAGCAAGCGCCGGGCCTGGGCCAGGTTGGCCAGCACATCGCTCTGGCTGACCATCTGAATTACCGCAAACGACATGGGCCGATACTCCGTAAACGAATAGCTCCAGGCTACTCCAGAAAGTCTCAGTTAGGCTTTTCGAATGGCTTGTCGAAGGTGATTTTCGGATCCTTCCAGGGCCCTTCCACTTTGTATTGCACACTGGCAAAGCGCGCGACGCGGTCACCGATCAGCTTGTCGATCAGGAACAACGCGCCACCAATGGCCGGCGCACCCACAATCAGCGCCGCAATCGGCAGGTTGTTGGTGACCGGCAGGGTCACCAACAGCTTGGCGTCCACGCGGTCGACGACCAGGTCCAGGGTGCCATTGAGTTCCAGGTTGGTCGATGGCCCGGTCATGGTGATGGGGTCACGGGTCACAAATACGCCGTTGCTCGCTGCCAGCAAGCCCTTGACGCGGTCATAGCTCAAGCCTTTGCCGAGCAGGTCGGAAAAGTCCAGGCGCAACCGGCGGCCAATGGAGTTGAAGTTAAGCAAGCCAAACACCCGAAGCGCCTGGGCACCGCCTTCCACTTCAACGAACTGGCCTTTGCGGAAGGTGGCATCGAGGCTACCGGAAAAACGTTTGGGCCCGACCCAGGCCGGCGACCCCGGCCAACGGCCGTCTACGTCCAGGTGAAAATCTTCACTGGTCACCGTAGGCGCAAAGCCCCAGCCCTTGAGCACATCGGCGATGTTCTTGCCATCCAGGCGCCCTTTGTACCAACTGCTGCTGTCCCCCGGTGCACCCTCCCAGCCCCCCGCGCCCTTGAGCTGCATGCCCTTGAGGCCCAGGTCCAGGCTATTAAAGGCCAGGCCCTTGGCGGTTGGCCGGATTTTCAGCGACCAGGCCCCTATCAGGTCCGGTCCCTGGAACAGTTGATCAATGCTGATATCAAGCGCCGGGATCCCCTTGGGATCGATATCGGCCAACGGGTCCGGGGCGTTTTCGTCTGCCTGGACGGTCGGGTCCACGGCCGGCAATTTCACGAACTGCAGGTTGATCGCGATGGGCGCGCCCTTGGCATCCGGCAGGTTCACGCTGCCTTTGGCCTGCTGGCTGTCGAGTTGCAGGCCCCAGGCGGTGGGTTTACGGTCAAGCTGCAAGTTGACCTGGTCGAACTGCTTGCCGAAGCCAGTCAGCTTGCCCACCTTGAAGTCAGCGCCGCTCAGCAGTTGCTTGGCGCTGCCGCCAGGGTCATTGCCCGCGTAGCGGTCCACGAGTTTCTTCCACGGGTCTATGTCCAACTCCGAAAGCACGCCACGGATGCGCAACCCCTTGCCTGCGGGCAGCACGGCATCGCCATCACCCAGGAATAGCTCACCGCGGCCCTCATTGAACTTGTCCGGCGGCGCCGCAAAGGTGAAGTTCGCCAGCTCGCCATAATCGAACCAGTAACGACGCTCGGCGCCCTGCAAGGTCATGCGGAACGTACTGTCACGCCCCTGGCTGGCCGCCATGCCGAACGGTGCCGGCAGATCCACTGCGACCCCCTTGAGGTTGGAATTGACCATCAATTGGCTATCGGCGCCATCCAGGTTGACTTGCAACTGGTACGGAATATCGCCGGACACCGGCAGTGGCTGGCTGATTTTCAACCAATCGGTCAGCCGCTTGACCGTGACCTGGCCTTTGGCCGTGATTCGGGTACTCAGATTACCTGGCTTACCATCGGCAAAAATCTGCGCGCTAATCGGCCGTTCGAATGCTTGCGCCGTAATATTCTGCCCACTCAAGCCCTTGGCACTATCAAAGCGGAAGTCACCCTTGAGTTGCGTCAGGTCCAGGGTCGGCTCAGCCAATTGCAAGCGCGCCTTGTCGGTCTGGAAATCCACCACGATCTTCGGTTCGGTACCTTTGGCCAGCGGAATATCCAGGTCCAGCTTGCCTTGCAGGTCCCCCTCGCCTTTCCAGCCGGCAAAGGTCGAGGCAGTGCCTATTGGCGCTTCCTGGAGAATCTTCAGGCCATCACCCAGGCCACCGGCAAACCCGCCGGTGAGCAGCAGGTGGCTGTCCTTGCCCGCGGGTGCGTGGGGAATATTGACGTAGACGTCCTTGACTTGGGTGTCGAGCAACTGGCCCTTGCTGGCCAGGATGCGTACGCCACTCTCCTCGACGAACACTTCGCCATTGACCTTGCTCACATGCGGCCAGCCCGGCTGGAATGCCAGCTCTGCATCATGCACCTTGAAGAACAGGCTGATGTTGCGCGAAGCCGGCAGCGCGTCATGGTTCAACGAGCCCTGGTACTGGAAGAAACCTTGATCGACCGCGCCCTTGAGAATCGCTGTGCGCAGCCATTCGTCCAACGCGGGGCTCAGTACCGCTGGCAGGTACTTGGGCGTGAAGCGCCCATCGCCATCGACCATGCCGACCCGCAGGTCCATGTAGTCTTCCTGGCCAGGGTCAAAGTGCAGGCGGATCAGGAAGTCAGCCGCGACCTTGCCCTCTTCCCCCAGCACCTTGATATAGGGAGCAATCAGGGTGAAGCCTTCTTTATCCAGCTTCCAGGTCAGGCGCGCATTCGCCTGGATGTACTGCCAGGGCTTGGCGAAGATCGGAAACAGGTGCAGGGAAAAGTCCTTGCTGTCCAGGCGCAACTCGCCATGCCCCAGGTCACCGCTGATGCTGCCGGATACGTTCCGCGCTGCCGGTGCACCAAAGTAAGCATCGAACCCCACCCGCTCAAGGTTGGCGGCGAAGCTGACTTTCTGATCGGTCGTGTCCTGGGGACGGAAATCCACCAGCACATTGCGCAACAGGCCAGTGGCCTTGAGGTGCTCGATGGTCTTGGCGAAGCCTTCCGGCAGGGGCGCCAGGGCATTCAGCAACGGCGTAATGGGCGTGAGGTCCAGGCGATCGGCCTGCAGGTTCCAGACCTCCTGCGCCTGGTCGGTGGCCAGGCTCTGCTGCAACTGCAAGCGCGATTCCCAGCGGGTCTCGCCCAGGTTCATCGCCAACGAGTCGAACAATACCTTCAGACCCTGCTCATTGCGTTGCAGGTACGCGGTCAGGGCGAGGTTTTCGATATGCACGGGCTTGCGATCG
The DNA here is from genome assembly GCF_042015035.1 of Pseudomonas gorinensis. NCBI lineage: Bacteria > Pseudomonadati > Pseudomonadota > Gammaproteobacteria > Pseudomonadales > Pseudomonadaceae > Pseudomonas > Pseudomonas gorinensis. The sequence continues at coordinate 1,373,875 of NZ_CP167125.1, read as the reverse complement.
GCGTAGCTGCCCTTCACCTGGGGTGAATTGAGGCGCACCACAGCACTCTGCACGTCACCCTTGGCCCAGTTGAGCCAGAACTCGCCACCCGCCTTGAACTGCGTGAGCTTCCATTGTTGAGTCAGTTTGGCCGGAATCCATTTGGCCCAGTCGCTTTGCGGCAGGCTCAGGTAGGCGTCGACTTCAGCATCCTTCCATTGGCTTGCGCGAATGCGGCTGCGCAGGCTCAAGGCCAGCGGCTGGCCATCGGGCAAGGTCAGGCGGGCATCCAGGCGTTGGCGGGTGGTCCCGGTGTGCAGGCTCAGGCCCACATAGGTCAGGGTCAGCGGGGCATGGTCGATCGGTTGCAGGGTCACCTGGCTGTCGAGCAACGACACACGCTTGACCATTTGCAGGCGTTTGAGCACCTGCTCCGGGTCCAGCGGCTGGTCATCCTGCACCGGCAGGCCTTGCAGCGCCCAGTGGCCGTCCTGGTCTTCCTTGACGCTCAATTGCAGGCCGCTGACTTCCAGGTGCGCAAGGCGCACTTCGCGGGCCATCAGGCTGGCCCAGATATCCGGCACGACTTCGACCTGATCCAGGCGCAAGGCGTTGCTGCCCTGGCCGACCATCACGTCGTGGGCCAGCAATACCGGTGCGAAACCACTCCAGCGCCCTTCCAGGCTGCCGATGTGCAGTGGCATATCCACTGCGGCCTGGGCCTTGGCTTCGATGTCCGCACGATATTCGGCCACCAGCGGAGTCAATTCTCGTCCCAGGCTCACATAGACCGCCGCCAATACCAGCAGCAAGGCGCACAAGCCCAGGCCCCAACGGGTCAAAGCGGCAAAAAAGCGTTTCAGACGCTCCATGTCAGGCGACCCTCAAGGCAGTAAGCGGACGGCAGATCAAGGTCTGCGCATCTCGTAGAAAGAAACGAATGAGGATCAGAGCAGCACCACGTCGTATTGTTCCTGGGAATACATGGTCTCAACCTGGAAGCGAATCGTACGTCCGATAAACCCCTCCAGCTCAGCGACGTTACCGGACTCTTCGTCCAGCAGCCGATCGACCACTTTCTGGTTGGCAAGCACTCTATAACCTTCGGCCTGGTAGGCTCGCGCCTCCCGTAGGATTTCGCGGAAAATCTCGTAGCAAACCGTTTCAGGCGTTTTCAATTTACCGCGCCCCTGGCAACTGCTGCACGGCTCGCACAACACCTGTTCCAGGCTTTCGCGGGTGCGTTTGCGGGTCATCTGTACCAGGCCCAGCTCGGTAATACCGATGATATTGGTCTTGGCGTGATCGCGTTCCAGCTGCTTTTCGAGGGTGCGCAGTACCTGGCGCTGATGCTCTTCATCTTCCATGTCGATGAAGTCGATGATGATGATCCCGCCCAAGTTGCGCAGGCGCAGTTGACGCGCGATCGCGGTAGCGGCTTCGAGGTTGGTCTTGAAGATGGTTTCTTCGAGGTTGCGATGGCCCACGAACGCACCGGTGTTGACGTCGATGGTGGTCATGGCTTCCGCCGGGTCCACAACGAGGTAACCGCCCGACTTGAGCGGCACCTTGCGGTCCAGGGCCTTCTGGATTTCGTCTTCGACGCCATACAGGTCGAAAATCGGCCGCTCGCCGGGGTAATGCTCCAGGCGGTCGGCAATTTCCGGCATCAGCTCGGCGACGAACTGCGTGGTGCGCTGGAAGGTTTCCCGCGAGTCGATGCGAATTTTCTCGATCTTCGGGCTGACCAGGTCGCGCAAGGTGCGCAGGGCCAGGCCCAGGTCTTCGTAGATCACGCTGGGCGCGCCAACGGTCTTGATCTGCGCGCCAATCTGGTCCCACAGGCGCCGCAGGTAACGGATGTCCATGAGAATCTCATCAGCCCCGGCGCCTTCGGCCGCCGTGCGCAGAATAAAGCCGCCCGCCTCTTTGATGCCCTCGGCCGCCACGCAATCGCTGACCACCTTCTTCAGGCGCTCACGCTCGGCCTCGTCTTCGATTTTCAGGGAAATGCCCACATGAGCGGTGCGCGGCATGTACACCAGGTAGCGCGATGGAATCGACAGCTGGGTCGTCAGGCGCGCGCCCTTTGAACCGATGGGGTCCTTGGTGACTTGCACCACGAGGCTCTGCCCTTCGTGAACCAAGGCACTGATGCTTTCGACCGCCGGGCCTTCGCGCAGGGAAATTTCCGAAGCATGGATAAACGCGGCACGGTCCAGGCCAATGTCGACAAACGCCGCCTGCATCCCCGGCAATACGCGCACGACCTTGCCTTTATAGATGTTGCCGACAATCCCGCGCTTCTGGGTGCGCTCGACGTGCACTTCTTGCAGAACACCGTTCTCTACCACCGCCACGCGCGATTCCATCGGCGTGATATTGATCAGAATCTCTTCACTCATGGCTGGGTCTCGTTCAGGCGTTTTCACAATAGTGACCGATCGCTTAAGGCTTGGCGCGCAAGTACAGGCGTTCAGCGCGCGGTAAGGTTTTGCCAACAGGGTATGCCGAATTGACCAAGCAGTTCCGCGGTTTCGCACACGGGCAGGCCAACCACGGCGGAATAGCTGCCATTGAGCCCGGCCACAAACACCGAGCCCAGCCCTTGGATAGCATAGCCGCCTGCCTTGTCCTGGGGTTCGCCACTGTGCCAGTAGGTTGTAGCCTCCTCGACAGAAATACCCCGGAAACGTACGCGACTGCTTACACATCGAGTTTCACAACGCTGACCGTCCGTGAGGGCAACCGCCGTCAGCACTTCATGCTCACGCCCCGACAGGGCCAGCAACATGGCCAGGGCATCCGCCTGATCCACCGGCTTGCCAAGGATCTGGCCGTCGACAATCACTGCCGTGTCGGCACCCAATACACAGGCGCCCGACGTTTGCCCAAGCGCAGCAAAACCCGCCGTTGCCTTGCCACGCGCTAGACGCTCGACGTAGGAAACGGCGGATTCATTTGTAAGGGGAGTTTCATCAATGGCGGCACTGACCACGGTGAAAGGCACACCGATCTGGGTCAGCAGTTCACGCCGTCGCGGGGAGCCCGAAGCCAGATAAAGCGAATTCATTCCAGACTCTCCCTGTGGGGTTCGATAACCAGGCAGAGCCTCGCAATCCATTCAATTGATTTTATAGCGACGACGTAACCCGCGCAGGCCAAAACTGACCCATGGCCACAGCAGCGCACTGACCAGGGCCGGCAATACCAGCGCCAGGGTCGGCTGGCGGTTACCAGTCAAGGCGCTGAGCCACAGTTGCACCAATTGCGCCAGGCCGAAGATCACCAGGATCACCAGGCACTGTTGCCACATCGGGAACATGCGCAGGCGTTGCTGCAACGACAGCACCAGAAAGGTAATCAGGGTCAGGATCAACGCGTTCTGGCCCAGCAAGGTGCCATAGAGCACATCTTCCGCCAAGCCCAGGAACATCGCCGTGACCATGCCCACCTTGTGCGGCAGGTTCAGCGACCAGAATGCCAGCAGCAAGGCCAGCCACAGCGGACGCAGGATTTCCATGAACTGCGGCAGTGGCGAAACGCTGAGTAGCAAGCCGATGGCGAAGGTCAGCCAGACGATCCAGCCATTGCTCGAATGAGTACCGGCCATTATTCCTCCCTCTGCCGTGTGGTTGCCGGGGCGGCGGCTGGGGGCTTCGCAGCAGGCGTCGTGGTGGCGGGCGTGGTGGCCGACGGCTTGGTCGCCGCTGGCTTCACCGCGCGCGCACTGTGAGCGGCCGGCTTGGCGGGCGTGGCCACGGGCGCTACTGCCGGAGCGGGCGCCGGTGTGGCCGATGCGGCAGGCGCCGGCTTGGGTACGGTTGCCGGAATGATCGGCGCGGTGCCGTTTTGCTTGTCTTCCGCTTCCTGGGCTTGTGCGGCGTCGTTGGCACGCTCTTCCGGGGTACGGTTGTCGCTGAATACCAGCAGCAGGTAGCGGCTGCGGTTCAGGGCGGCGGTGGGCACGGCGCGCACAATGGCGAACGGCTGGCCAGAATCGTGGATCACTTCCTTGACTGTCGCCACCGGGTAACCCGCCGGGAAGCGTTGGCCGAGGCCCGAGCTGACCAGCAGGTCGCCTTCCTTGATGTCGGCGGTATCGGCCACATGGCGCAATTCCAGGCGTTCGGGGTTACCGGTGCCACTGGCAATCGCACGCAAGCCGTTGCGGTTGACCTGCACCGGAATGCTGTGGGTCGTGTCCGTCAGCAGCAATACCCGCGAGGTGTAGGGCATCAACTCGACCACCTGGCCCATCAAGCCACGGGCATCGAGCACCGGCTGGCCGAGCACCACACCGTCGCGCTCACCCTTGTTGATGATGATGCGATGGGTAAAGGGGTTGGGGTCCATGCCGATCAGCTCGGCGACTTCGACCTTTTCGTTGACCAGTGCCGAAGAATTGAGCAACTCGCGCAGCCGAACGTTCTGCTCGGTGAGGGCCGCCAGCTTTTGCATGCGCCCCTGCAACAGCAGGTTTTCAGTCTTGAGTTTTTCGTTCTCGGCGACCAGCTCGGTGCGGCTGCCGAATTGGCTGGCCACGCCCTGGTAGAGACGTTGCGGCAGGTCGGTGATCCAGTAGGTCTGCATCAATACCAGCGACATTTGGCTACGCACAGGCTTGAGCAGTGCAAAGCGGGCATCGACCACCATCAGCGCGACCGAAAGCACGACCAGCACCAACAAGCGCACGCCCAATGAGGGGCCTTTGGCGAAAAGCGGTTTAATAGGCCGCTCCTCCCAGGCAAAGTTTCTCTTTATTCATACGGCATCTAACCGGCCTGGATGCAGATTGAAGAAGATAAACGCCAACAGGCAGCACTGCAAAGTGCTGCCTGCGGGCGAAACATGGTGCAACCAACGGTCTTATTCGCTGGAAAGCAGGTCCATGGTGTGTTTATCCATCATTTCCAGTGCACGACCACCGCCACGGGCAACGCAGGTCAGCGGGTCTTCGGCAACGATCACCGGCAGGCCAGTTTCCTGGGCCAGCAACTTGTCGAGGTCGCGCAGCAAGGCGCCACCACCGGTCAGTACCAGGCCACGCTCGGCGATATCGGAAGCCAGCTCCGGCGGCGATTGCTCCAGGGCGCTCTTCACCGCCTGAACGATGGTTGCCAGGGACTCTTGCAGAGCCTCCAGCACTTCATTGGAGTTCAGGGTAAAGGCACGTGGAACGCCTTCGGCCAGGTTGCGACCGCGAACGTCGACTTCGCGAACTTCGCCACCGGGATAAGCGGTACCGATTTCCTGCTTGATGCGCTCGGCGGTGGATTCGCCGATCAGGCTGCCGTAGTTACGACGCACATAAGTGATGATCGCTTCGTCGAAGCGGTCGCCGCCTACACGCACGGACTCGGCATACACCACGCCGTTCAGGGAAATCAGGGCGATTTCAGTGGTACCACCACCGATATCCACCACCATCGAACCGCGCGCTTCTTCAACCGGCAGGCCGGCACCGATCGCAGCAGCCATTGGCTCTTCGATCAGGAAGACTTCACGGGCACCGGCACCAAGGGCCGATTCACGGATGGCGCGACGCTCCACCTGGGTGGACTTGCACGGAACGCAGATCAGCACACGAGGGCTGGGCTGCAGAAAACTGTTTTCGTGAACCTTGTTGATGAAGTACTGCAGCATCTTCTCGCAGACGCTGAAGTCGGCGATCACGCCGTCTTTCATCGGACGAATGGCAGCGATATTGCCTGGTGTTCGGCCAAGCATGCGCTTGGCCTCGGTGCCAACGGCAACGACACTTTTCTGATTACCATGGGTCCGAATAGCCACAACCGATGGCTCATTCAGGACGATACCGCGCTCGCGCACGTAAATAAGGGTGTTGGCAGTGCCCAGGTCAATGGAAAGATCGCTGGAAAACATGCCACGCAGTTTCTTGAACATGGGAAAGGGACCCTAGGCAACGCGTGGGTAAAAAAGTGCGGCAAACTCTAACAACGACAGGGATTTTGGGCAAGGCGCCAATGTGCTAAATTGGCCGACTTTCTGTGCACCAACCCCCACAATCGCGGCCATATGACCGTAGAAATGCGGTAGTGTTCCGACAATCTAACACACGGACGCCCTCCGTTCTGTTTTCCACTGGAGAATCCCATGGCGCTTGAACGCTCCGACGTGGAAAAAATCGCTCATCTGGCCTCGCTTGGCCTGAATGAAGCCGATCTTCCACAGACCACCGCAGCCCTGAACAGCATTCTGGGGCTGGTTGACCAAATGCAGGCCGTCAATACCGACGGCATCGAGCCCCTGGCTCACCCGCTGGAAGCCAGCCAGCGCCTGCGCGCAGACGTCGTGACCGAGGTTAATAATCGCGAGGCCTACCAGTCCATCGCACCAGCGGTCGAAAACGGCCTGTACCTGGTTCCGAAAGTCATCGACTAATAGGGAAAGAGCCTGCAATGCATCACATGACTCTGGCCGAGATCGCCCGCGGTCTCGCCGACAAAAAGTTTTCTTCCGAAGAACTGACCAAGACCCTGCTGGCGCGTATCGCCGAGCTCGACCCCAAGGTCAATAGCTTCATCAGCCTCACCGAGGAGCTGGCCCTGAGCCAGGCCAAGGCCGCCGACGTGCGTCGCGCCAACGGTGACAATGGTGCACTGCTGGGCGCACCGATCGCCCACAAAGACCTGTTCTGCACCCAAGGCATCCGCACCAGCTGCGGCTCGAAGATGCTCGACAACTTCAAGGCGCCCTACGACGCCACCGTGGTGTCCAAGCTGGCGGCCGCCGGGGCCGTGACCCTGGGCAAGACCAACATGGACGAATTCGCCATGGGTTCGGCCAACGAGTCCAGCTATTACGGCCCGGTGAAAAACCCGTGGAACCTGGAACACGTCCCGGGCGGTTCGTCTGGCGGTTCGGCTGCCGCGGTCGCCGCGCGCTTCCTGCCCGCTGCAACTGCCACCGACACCGGCGGCTCGATCCGCCAGCCCGCGGCCTTTACCAACCTCACCGGCCTGAAGCCGACCTATGGTCGCGTTTCCCGCTGGGGCATGATCGCCTATGCATCCAGCCTGGATCAGGGCGGCCCCCTGGCCCGCACGGCCGAAGACTGCGCGATTTTGTTACAAGGCATGGCAGGCTTCGATCCGCAGGATTCCACCAGCATCGACGAACCGGTGCCGGACTACAGCGCCAGCCTCAATACCTCGATCAAAGGCCTGCGCATCGGCGTGCCGAAGGAATACTTCAGCGCCGGTCTCGACCCGCGCATCGCCGAATTGGTGCACAACAGCGTCAAGGAGCTGGAAAAGCTCGGTGCCGTGATCAAGGAAATCAGCCTGCCGAACAACCAGCACGCGATTCCGGCGTACTACGTGATCGCGCCCGCTGAAGCGTCCTCCAACCTGTCGCGCTTCGACGGCGTGCGCTTTGGCTATCGCTGCGAGAACCCGAAGAACCTCACCGACCTGTACAAACGCTCCCGTGGCGAAGGTTTCGGTGTCGAAGTGCAACGCCGGATCATGGTCGGTGCCTACGCCCTGTCGGCCGGCTACTACGACGCGTACTACCTCAAGGCGCAGAAAATCCGGCGCCTGATCAAGAACGACTTCATGGCGGCGTTTGAAGAAGTCGACATCATCCTCGGCCCAACCACGCCCAACCCGGCCTGGAAGATCGGCGCCAAGACCGGCGACCCGATCGCCGAATACCTGGAAGACCTCTACACCATCACCGCCAACCTCGCGGGCTTGCCAGGCTTGTCCATGCCGGCAGGTTTCGTCGATGGGCTGCCGGTTGGCGTGCAATTGCTCGCCCCGTATTTCCAGGAAGGCCGCCTGCTCAATGTGGCGCACCAGTACCAGTTGAACACTGACTGGCACACTCGCACCCCTACCGGCTTCTGAGGAGAACACTATGCAATGGGAAGTCGTGATCGGGCTGGAGATTCATACCCAGCTCGCCACCCAATCGAAGATTTTCTCCGGTAGCGCCACCACGTTCGGCGCCGAGCCGAATACCCAGGCCAGCCTGGTCGACCTGGGCATGCCCGGCGTACTGCCGGTGCTGAACCAGGAAGCGGTGCGCATGGCGGTGATGTTCGGCCTGGCGATTGACGCCGAAATCGGCCAGCACAACGTGTTCGCGCGCAAGAACTACTTCTACCCGGATCTGCCCAAGGGCTACCAGATCAGCCAGATGGAACTGCCGATTGTCGGCAAGGGCCACCTGGATATCCCGTTGGAAGATGGCACCATCAAGCGTGTCGGCGTGACCCGTGCCCACCTCGAGGAAGACGCCGGCAAAAGCCTGCACGAAGAATTCCCGGGTGCCACTGGTATCGACCTGAACCGAGCTGGCACACCGTTGCTGGAAATCGTTTCCGAGCCGGATATGCGCAGCGCCAAGGAAGCCGTGGCCTACGTCAAGACGATCCACGCGCTGGTGCGTTACCTGGGCATCTGCGACGGCAACATGGCCGAAGGCTCGCTACGTTGCGACTGCAACGTATCGATCCGCCCTAAGGGCCAGGTCGAGTTCGGTACCCGCTGCGAGATCAAGAACGTCAACTCGTTCCGCTTCATCGAGAAGGCGATCAACAGCGAAGTCCGCCGCCAGATCGACCTGATCGAAGACGGCGGAAAGGTGATCCAGCAAACCCGCCTGTACGACCCGAACAAAGACGAAACCCGCGCCATGCGCAGCAAAGAGGAAGCCAACGACTACCGTTACTTCCCTGACCCGGACCTGTTGCCGGTGGTACTGGAAGACTCGTTCCTCAACGACATCCGCGCCACCCTGCCGGAACTGCCGCAGCAAAAACGCGAGCGCTTCCAGGAGCAGTTCGGCTTGTCGGTCTACGATGCCAGCGTGTTGGCGTCCAGCCGTGAGCAAGCCAACTACTTCGAAAAAGTCGTGAGCATTGCCGGTGACGCCAAGCTGGCGGCCAACTGGGTGATGGTTGAGCTGGGCAGCCTGTTGAACAAGCAGGGCCTGGAAATCGACGAGGCACCGGTCACCGCCGAGCAACTGGGCGGCATGCTGCTGCGCATCAAGGACAACACCATCTCCGGCAAAATCGCCAAGACAGTGTTTGAAGCCATGGCCAGTGGCGAAGGCAGCGCCGATGAAATCATCGAAAAACGCGGCCTCAAGCAAGTCACCGACAGCGGCGCCATCTCGGCCGTGCTCGACGAAATGCTGGCGGCCAACGCGGAACAGGTCGAGCAGTACCGTGCAGCAGACGAAGCCAAGCGCGGCAAGATGTTCGGCTTCTTTGTCGGCCAGGCCATGAAAGCCTCCAAGGGCAAGGCCAACCCGCAGCAGGTGAACGAACTGCTGAAAAGCAAGCTCGAAGGCTGATTGCGATGAATGGTCCGAGTGAGACTTCTACTCGGACCCCTGTGGGAGCGGGCTTGTGTGGGAGGGGGCTTGCCCCCGATAGCGGAGTGTCAGTCACTGAATGCTTTGACTGAATCACCGCTATCGGGGGCAAGCCCCCTCCCACATAAGCTCACCCCAAACTCGAAATGGGGGCACCTTGGAAATGAAGCGTCTATTCGGCCTCCTGGCCCTGTTTTCCCTGCTGGCCGGCTGCGCCAGCGGCCTCATTAACCCCAACGGCTACGATGAAACCGGCACCGCCTCTTATTACGGCGCCAAGCACCATGGCAAAAAAACCGCCAGCGGTGAACCTTTCAACCAGAACGCCCTGACCGCCGCCCACCGGCAATTGCCCTTTGGCACCCAGGTCAAGGTCACCAACCTCGACAACGACAGAACCGTGGTGGTGCGTATCAATGATCGCGGCCCGCATACCCGTGGGCGCTTGATCGATCTTTCACGCAAGGCGGCCGAACAACTGGGCATGCTGAGCAGCGGCACCGCACGGGTTCGCGTGCAAGCCCTGAACAATTGACGACGGAGCCCTGGCCATTTTCGGATTAACCGCCCTCTCGCCCTGGAGCCTGCTCGAACTGGTCAGCGGCCTGGTGCTGCTGATCGTCGGCGCCGAAATCCTGGTACGTGCCGCTGTGCGCCTGGCCGCCAGCCTCAAGGTCCGCCCACTGATCATCGGCCTGACGATCGTCGCCTTCGGCAGCAGCGCACCGCAGATGACCGTGAGCCTGCAGGCCACCCTGGCCGGCAACACCGATATTGCCGTCGGCAGCGTCATCGGCAGCAGCATCTTCAATATCCTCGTCACCCTGGGCCTGTCGGCGCTGATCATTCCATTGCGGGTCTCGCGCCAACTGGTGCGCCTGGACATCCCGGTCATGATCCTCGCCGGCTTGCTGGTATTTACCCTGGCCGCCAACGAAGAGCTCACACCGCTCGACGGTTTGCTGCTGCTCTGTGCCCTGCTGGCCTACCTCGGCGTGCTGCACTACCAGACCCGCCATTCACGCCGTCCGCGCACGCTGGACATCGTGGCCAAGGCGCCCTGGCTGAGCAGTGTATTGCTGATGTTCGGCGGCCTGCTGGTACTGGTACTGGCCGGGCATCTGTTGCTGGGCGCGGCGGTGGATGTAGCCAGTGACCTGGGACTGTCGGAACGCATCATCGGCCTGACACTGATCGGCGTTGGCACGTCCCTGCCGTGCCTGGCCACCTCGCTGATTGCAGCCCTGCGCGGCGAACGGGATATCGCCGTAGGCAACGTGATTGGCAGCAACCTGTTCAACCTGCTGGGCGTACTGGGGCTGACGGCCCTGCTTGCGCCATCGCCGCTGTCAGTGTCGCCTAACGCCCTGGATTTCGATCTGCCGGTGATGCTCGGCGTGGTGGTGCTGTGCCTGCCGGTGTTTTATACCGGCTACCGTGTGACCCGCATCGAAGGCCTGGTGCTGCTGGGACTGTACCTGGCGTATGGGCTGCATGTGATGGCGTTCACCACCGGTATGCCGCTGGCCAACAAGCTTGAACAACTGATGCTGTTTTACGTCCTGCCAGTGCTAATGGTGTTCCTGCTGTTCAGCACGCTGCGAGCCTGGCGCCGCCAACACAAGAGGGAATCGCAATGACCGATCAGAAAAAGCCCGGGGTTGAAATGCGTCGCCAGGTGATGGGCGATGTGTTCGTCGACCGCGCCCTGGGCAATGCCACCGAATTCACCCAGCCCCTCCAGGACTTCGTCAACGAACATGCCTGGGGCAGTGTGTGGAACCGCGAAGGCTTGCCGCTGAAGACGCGCAGCCTGATCACCCTTGCCGCCCTCACCGCGCTCAAGTGCCCGCAGGAACTCAAGGGCCACGTGCGCGGCGCGCTGAACAATGGCTGCAGCGTGGAAGAGATCCGCGAAGCGCTGCTGCATTGCGCGGTATATGCCGGCGTACCGGCGGCGATTGATGCGTTTAGAGCGGCACAGGAAGTCATCGAGGCGTATCAGGCCGACCAGCAGTGACTGCCAGATAGCATTGGCGAGCAATGCCCCCCCCAAAACTCAGATCCAGCCACCCGCCTGCAACACAAAAATCCCGATATTCGTGGTCACTGCCGCCATCAAGGTAGTGATCACGATAATCGCCGCCGCCAGCTCATGATTGCCCTCGGCCGCCCTCGCCATCACGAAGCTCGCCGCAGCGGTCGGCGCACCGAAGTACAGGAACAGAATCCCTAATTCCGGCCCACGGAACCCCAGCAGCCAGGCGCCCAGCGTGGCGACTACCGGCAGCCACACCATCTTCATCAAGCTTGCGCTCAGCGCCATATTGCCGCTCTTGCGCAACGCCGCCAGGGACAAGGTGCCGCCAATGCAGATCAAGGCCAGCGGCAAGGTGGTGTCCGCCAGGTACTGCATGGATCTTTCCAGCCAGCCTGGCAGGCCAATCTGGAAATAGGCGAACGGCGCGGCCGCGATCACGCTGATGATCAGCGGGTTGGCCACCACACTCTTGAAGATGCTCCACGGGTCGGACTTGATCACCGGGCTGTACACCGCCAACACAATGGTCGACAAGGTGTTGTAGAACAGGATGACCAGTGCAGCGAGGATTGCCCCCAGGGAAATACCGTAGTCGCCGTACATGCTGGCGGCCAGCGCCAGGCCGATCACCCCATTGTTGCCGCGAAACGCCCCCTGGGTGTAGATGCCCCGGTCCTCACGCGCGCAGCGAAAAATCGCCCAGCCCCAGGCCAGGGCAAAACTCAGCAAAGTGGCGACGGCAAAGTAGATCAGCAAACCCGGCTTGAGCGCCGAATGCAGGTCGGCGTGCAGGATGCCGAGAAACAGCAGCGCCGGCATGGTGACGTTGAACACCAGGGACGAAGCCGTGTGGATAAAGTTGTCGTTGATCCAGTTGATGCGCTTGAGCAGCACACCCAGGAACAGCATGGCGAATACCGGCGCGGTGATGGTGAGGGTGGTGAGGAAAATTGCCAGCATAAGAACGGGCCTTGGAACCTGTGTTCAGGAAAGGCTCATGATAAGCCAGCTCAGGCCCGCGCATGAGGTTTGATTGAAATCGTCCCTACCTAGAAAGGTAACGTTGCCTACAACACACAAAGATTTTGCAACTCCGCGTTGTTCCCGCTTCGGCACAAGCTAACGCCTTCTTCGTTAGGAAAGTCGTGAGGCAAGGAAACAACCAATGCGGCAAAACGTGAACCACCTTTACAACGTATATCTCAGAACCTGGGACCAAGACGACATCGAGGGTTACGCTGAACTCCTCGGTGATCCGCAGACCATGCAATACATATCGGCAGGAACCACGCGCAACCGAGACACGGCCGCTGCAGAAATCGCACGTTTCCAGCAGGAAATAGCCCAGCAAGGCTGGTCACGCTGGGCCGTAAGCCTGGGCCTGGATTCGCCCTTCATCGGTTATGCCGGGTTTGCCGAAAAAGAATACGGCATCAACTTCGGCAACCGTTTTCTCAAAAAATACTGGGGCAGCCCCTATCCCTTCACGGCTATTCATCTGGCCTTGGAGCATGGTTTCCTGAAACTGGGCTTCGATCAGATCTACACCCTGACCAACATCAAGCATCACCGCGCCCTGGAGATGAACCGCGCCTTTCTGCATTTGCCGGAAATCAGCGGGACTGTCATGGAAACACCCTTCGGCCCGCATTTGAAAGTCGACCTGACCCGTGAACGGTTCATGGAAATAAGCCCATTGAATCGCGCACGTATCGACCGATTCTCCCGCCGCCTGACCCGCAGCCACGCTACGGCTTGATGACGCCCCCTGCCTTTCAGAGAGACCCGACCTTGCCCAATGAAAAAAACACCTGCCACTCCCCTTCAGTTGCCGACCTATGCACCGCTCAGGTCTGGAAGGGTCGCGCCCTGTGGCGCTGGCTTTACCTGCCGCTGGGCTGCGCACTTGTCTTGAACCGTCTGCAGGCCGTGGTGTTTATCAGCTTGATCGCCTGGCCTTTACCCGTAGCGGCCAAACAACTCATGTACCGCGTACTGTTGTTCATCCTGGGCGTGAAAATCACGTGCAAAATGTCCCCGAAACAAGTCGCGGCGCATACCGATGGTTGCATCGTCGCCGCCAACCACATCAGTGTATTCGATCATTTTCCAGTGCTGGCCATGCCCTCAGCGACCATCATGGTAGCCAACTCCGACAGCCCCCTCGGTGCCGCAACCGCTTTCCTGCTCTTCAAATGTTCCGGTGGCACGTTCTGGAAAGTCAGCGACAAGAAAATGCTCGCCAGACGCATCCGCGAATTTCGTCGCAGGCCCAGCGGCACTGCGCTCTACACCACACCCGAGACGACCATCAACAATGGCCATGGTCTGTTCCGGTTCCGCCCGGAAATGCTCAATCGCGGGCTGCCCGTGGTACCGCTGGCCCTGCGCTTGAATGTGCCGTTCGGCTTGACCGCCAACCCGCTGCACGCCTCAGGCCTGATGAAGTTCCTGCGTCTTCTGGCAATGCCGCGCATTGAGTTCGAGATGAGCTACCTGGCGCCACAAGTGCGCACGGCACATCAGAGCGATCAAGCGTTTGCCGATCAGATTCAGCAAAGCATCGCCGAACATTTAGCCATTGCCGCCTGTCACTGGACCCGGGACGACAAATACACCTACCGCAGCACTGACAAACGAGCAACGCGATGAGCATGGGCAACGACGTCGACATCATCTTTGATTTCGATTACACCTTGGTCGACCACGAAAGCACGGTGGAAGTGCTTAAAGCCGCTCTCCACGACCATCCGGACAGTGCCGAGCGGCTTGACCGGATCGCGCGAATTGCCCCCAAAGCATTGAGCGGCAAAGCAAGTATCGGAGAATTGTTGAAGCTGATGAGCGTGGCAACCCATGTGCGTGCCCATCACATCGACCAGTATGTGGAAAAGGCCATTCGCAGCATCCCGGCCGTATTGCTGGAAACCCTTGGCCGGCTGCGAGAAGACGGTGTAGGGCTGCATATCATTTCCGGCGGCTACACGGAGTGGATCGTACCCACGGCCCGTGAATGGGGTATCGCCCACCAAAATGTGGCGGCCAACCAGTTCTTGTGGGCGGGCAAACGCGTCCTGCTCACGCGCCCTTCTCCGCTGCTCAGCTCGTCGAAGGGCAAGTCGGAGATTGTCCGTCGATGGCGTGCCGCTGGCAGGCTGAAAGGCCGAACGCTCATCGTAGGCGATGGTGCGTCCGACTTCCAGGTCTACAAGAACGGCTGCGTGGACGGTTTCGTCTGCGCGGACTACTTTATCGAGCAGCCACTGACGCAATTGCCTGACAATGTCTTGCGCGCCAGCGAACCCGCTCAGGTCTACGCACACATCCAAACAGTGCTGGGCAACCTCCAACGCCCGCCAACCTGCTCTAGGTAATCGGCGCCGGGTTGAACAACGTGATGTCGTTATGCAGCTTGTGCTGCTCCGCCCACGTTTGCTTCTTACCGCTGGCCACGTCCAGATAGAAGTGGAACAACTCCCAGCCCAATTCCTCGATGGTCGCGCGCCCGGTGGCAATGCGTCCGGCGTCGATGTCGATCAGATCCGGCCAGCGCTGCGCCAACTCCGTACGGGTCGAGACCTTCACGACCGGTGCCATGGCCAGCCCGTAAGGGGTACCGCGCCCTGTAGTGAACACATGCAGGTTCATCCCTGCCGCGAGCTGCAAGGTGCCGCACACAAAGTCACTGGCCGGCGTCGCGCAAAAGATCAGGCCCTTGCTTTTGAAGCGCTCGCCCGGCCCCAGCACGCCGTTGATCGCGCTGCTGCCGGACTTGACGATGGAGCCCAGGGACTTCTCGACAATGTTCGACAACCCGCCCTTCTTGTTCCCCGGCGTGGTGTTGGCACTGCGATCCGCCTCGCCCTTGGCCAGGTAACGGTCATACCAGTCCATTTCCCGGACCAGTTCCTCGGCGACAGCCTTGGTTTCGGCGCGTGAAGTCAGCAAATAAATCGCATCGCGCACTTCAGTGACTTCGGAAAACATCACCGTCGCCCCCGCCCGCAGCAACAAGTCCGAGGCGTAGCCCAGCGCCGGGTTGGCGGTGATCCCGGAAAACGCATCGCTGCCGCCGCACTGCATGCCCAGGATCAGCTCGGACGCCGGCACGGTTTCCCGACGGCGCTGGTCGAGCTTCTTCAGGCGGACTTCGGCCAGTTCCATGATCTGCTCGATCATCTCGGTAAAGCCGTGGCTGGAATCCTGCAACCGATACAACCACGGCTCGCTCAAATCGACCGAGCTATCGTTGTCGTGCATCACCTGCCCGGCCTGCAATTTCTCGCAGCCCAGGCTGATGACCAGGGCTTCGCCGCCCAGGTTCGGGTTGCGCGCCAGATTGCGCACAGTGCGGATCGGGATGTAGGCATCCGTCGCGGTGATCGCGACCCCACAGCCGTAGCTGTGAGTCAGCGCCACCACGTCATCGACATGGGGATACTTGGGCAGCAACTCATCCTTGATGCGTTTGACCGCATGGTCCAGTACCCCGGTGACACACTGCACCGTGGTGGTGATACCCAGGATATTGCGTGTGCCGACCGTGCCGTCGGCATTGCGATACCCCTCGAATGTGAACCCTTCCAGCGGCGCCTGGGCCTGCGGCACCTCGGTGGACAGCGGTAAGCTGTCCAAGGGCGGCGCGGTGGGCATGCGCAGTTGATCTTCCTGCACCCAACTGCCACGGGGAATCGGCGCCAGGGCATAACCGATGGTCTGGCCGTAGCGAATAATCTGACCGCCTTCGGGGATGTCTTCCAGGGTCACTTTGTGGCTCTGGGGGATGAAATCCACGGTCACCAGGCCGTCCGGGAACTCGGTCCCGGCCGGTACGCCCTGGTCGTTGACCACGATCACTACATTGTCGCGCGCGTGCAGGCGAATGGAGCGCGGCGAGTCGGCATGTTCAATCAACTGCATCACGGGGCCTCTCAGGAATGCGCTTCGGTTAGGTTGGTCAACTCAGGCCCCTTGCTTGGCGGCTCTTTGAGTACGACACGCTTGATCGGGCCGACGATGACCAGATAGCTGAACACCGCCACCAGCGCATTGGCGCCGACGAACACCAGTGCCCATTTGAACGAGCCGGTGGTGCTGATGATGTAGCCGATGACAATCGGCGTGGTGATCGAGGCCAGGTTACCGAAGGTGTTGAACAGGCCGCCACTGAGGCCGGCGATTTGTTTCGGCGAGGTGTCGGACACCACCGCCCAGCCCAGTGCGCCAACGCCTTTACCGAAGAAGGCCAAGGCCATGAAGCCCACCACCATCCACTCGATGTCGACGTAGTTGCAGGCCACGATGCTGCTGGAAATCAGCAAGCCGCCAATGATCGGCGCCTTGCGGGCGAAGGTCAGGGAATGGCCCTTGCGCAACAGGTAGTCGGATATCACCCCGCCCAGCACGCCCCCGATAAACCCGCAGATCGCCGGCAGCGAAGCAATGAACCCAGCCTTGAGGATGGTCATGCCACGGTCCTGCACCAGGTACACCGGGAACCAGGTCAGGAAGAAGTAGGTGATGCCGTTGATGCAGTACTGGCCCAGGTAAACCCCGAGCATCATGCGGTTGGTCAGCAGCTGACGGATGTAATCCCACTTCGGACCATCGGTTTTCTTGCCCTTGCCCTTGTCCTGGTCCATATCGACCATCGCGCCATTGGCCGCGATGTGATTGAACTCGGCTTCGTTGATCATCGGGTGCTGGCGCGGGCTGTGGATAATCTTCAGCCACACCAGCGAGAAGAGGATGCCGATCACGCCCATCACGATAAACACGTGCTGCCAGCCGAAGCTGTAGACGATCCAGCCCATCAGCGGCGCAAACAGCACCGTGGCGAAGTATTGCGCCGAGTTGAAGATCGCCGAGGCCGTGCCGCGTTCGGCCGTGGGGAACCAGGCAGCCACAATGCGCGCGTTACCTGGGAAGGACGGCGCTTCGGCCAGGCCCACCATAAAGCGCAGCATGAACAGCGCGACGACGGCGGTGGAGATACCGAACTCACCGACATAGCCTTGCAGCACGGTGAACAGCGACCAGGTGAAGATGCTCAGGGCGTAGACTTTTTTCGAGCCGAAACGATCGAGCAGCCAGCCGCCGGGGATTTGCCCGGCCACGTAGGCCCAACCGAATGCAGAAAAGATATAACCGAGGGTGACCGCGTCGATACCGAGGTCTTTTTGCAGGCTGGAGCCGGCAATGGCGATGGTGGCCCGGTCGGCGTAGTTGATCGTGGTCACCAGGAACAGCATGAGCAGGATCAAATAGCGGACATGGGTTGGCTTGGTCGCTTGCATGTAGATGTACTCCCACTAATTATTTTTTTTGCGGGTAATAGTTATGTGTTCTTGGATGCCGCCCCCTGCAGGAGCGAGCTTGCTCGCGAAAAATGTCAACGAATACGCGGGCATTCGGGATGCACGCGGAGCCCTTGGGTTTTTCGCGAGCAAGCTCGCTCCTACAGAAAGACAGCCCCCCTCCTGACAGGGGGATGTTGCGTATTACGAACCGATGTAGCTGGTTTTCACCACGGTGTAGAACTCTTGCGCATAGCGACCTTGCTCACGCGAACCGTAGGATGAGCCCTTACGGCCACCAAATGGAACGTGATAGTCCACACCGGCGGTCGGCAGGTTGACCATCACCATCCCGGCCTGGGAATGACGTTTGAAGTGGTTGGCGTATTTCAACGACGTGGTGGCAATACCCGCCGACAGACCGAACTCGGTGTCGTTGGCCATGGCCAGCGCCGCCTCGTAGTCCGCTACGCGCACCACGTTGGCCACCGGGCCGAAGATCTCTTCACGGCTGATACGCATGGCGGCTTCGCTGTCGGCAAACAGGGTCGGCGCCAGGTAGTAGCCTTCGGTGTCGCAGGTCACCAGGCCGCCACCGCTCACCAGCCGCGCGCCTTCGCTTTGGCCGATATCGATGTACTTCATGTCCTGGTCCAACTGGGCCTGGGAAACCACCGGGCCGATGTCGGTAGTGCTTTTCAGGGCGTGCCCCACCCGGATCGACTTCATGCGCTCGGCCATGGCTGCAACGAACTGGTCGTGGATGCCGGCCGTGACAATCAAGCGGCTGGAGGCGGTGCAACGCTGGCCAGTGGAGTAGAACGCGCTCTGTACCGACAGCTCGACGGCCTGCTTGAGGTCGGCGTCATCAAGGATGATCTGCGGGTTCTTGCCGCCCATTTCCAACTGCACCTTGGCCTGGCGCGATACACAGCTGACCGCGATCTGACGGCCCACACCGACGGAACCGGTGAAGCTGATGCCATCGACTTTCGAGCTGTTGACCAACACATCGCCGACCACACGACCGCTGCCCATCACCAGGTTGAACACACCGGCGGGGAAGCCGGCGCGGGAGATGATTTCCGCCAGGGCCCAGGCGCAGCCCGGTACCAGTTCGGCCGGCTTGATCACCACGCAGTTACCGTAGGCCAGGGCCGGGGCGATTTTCCACGCAGGGATGGCAATCGGGAAGTTCCACGGGGTGATCAGGCCGACCACACCAAGGGCTTCGCGCGTCACTTCCACGTTGACGCCCGGGCGCACCGACGGCACGTAGTCACCGGACAAACGCAGGCATTCGCCAGCAAAGAACTTGAAGATGTTACCGGCGCGGGTCACTTCGCCGATGGCTTCAGGCAGGGTCTTGCCCTCTTCCCGGGCCAGCAGGGTGCCAAGTTCTTCGCGGCGGGCAAGGATTTCGCTACCGACTTTATCCAGGGCGTCGTGGCGCGCCTGGATACCGGAAGTGGACCACGCAGGGAATGCAGCGCGGGCCGCATCAATGGCGGCGTTGACCTGGGCAACATCAGCCTTGGCGTATTCGCCAATCACATCGGACAACTCCGACGGGTTGATATTGGTGCAATAGTCAGCACCGGCTACCCATTCACCGTTGATGTAGTTTTCAAAACGTTTGGCTTGGGACACGAATCTTCTCCTGACGCAAAAGGCCGCTGATTGCTCAGCGGCCTTATAGATAAGTTATTGCGGACCTTGCTTGTCGATCAGCGCGGCCAGGGCTTCGTATTCTTCCGGCAGCAGGTCGGTCAGTGGAGTGCGCACCGGGCCGGCGTCGTAGCCGACGATCCTGGCACCCGCCTTGACGATGCTCACGGCGTAGCCGGCCTTGCGGTTACGGATGTCCAGGTACGGCAGGAAGAAGTCGTCGATGATCTTGCCGACAGTGGCGTGATCGTCACGGGCGATGGCGTGGTAGAAATCCATCGCGGTTTTCGGGATGAAGTTGAACACCGCCGAGGAGTACACCGGCACCCCCAGGGCCTTGTAGGCAGCGGCGTAAACCTCTGCGGTCGGCAGGCCGCCGAGGTAGCTGAAACGATCACCGAGACGACGGCGGATCGACACCATCAACTCGATGTCACCCAAGCCATCCTTGTAGCCGATCAGGTTCGGGCAGCGCTCGGCCAGACGTTCCAGCAAGGGCGCGGTCAGGCGGCAGACGTTGCGGTTGTAGACCACCACGCCGATTTTCACCGATTTGCACACGGCTTCAACGTGGGCGGCAACCCCGTCCTGGCTGGCTTCGGTGAGGTAGTGCGGCAGCAGCAGCAGGCCTTTGGCACCCAGGCGTTCAGCTTCCTGAGCGTATTCAATGGCCTGGCGGGTGGCACCGCCGACACCGGCAAGGATCGGCACGCTGGTGGCGCAGGTATCAACGGCGGTCTTGATCACCTGGGAGTATTCGCTGGCAGCGAGGGAGAAAAACTCGCCGGTGCCGCCGGCCGCGAACAACGCAGTGGCGCCGTAGGGCGCCAGCCATTCCAGGCGCTTGATATAGCCCGCCTGGTGGAAGTCACCCTGGGCGTTGAAATCGGTCACGGGGAAAGACAGCAGACCGTGGGAGAGGATGGACTTCAGTTCTTGTGGATTCATTATTCGAACACCCTGGGCAAAGATTTTCTGGCGAAAGGTTGTTGTTGGTTCTGTTGATGTCGTACGTCATCGTACAACTATAAAATAATTCGTCAACTGTAATTCATCGATCGTGCTTGCACAGGGTGCTGAGGCTCACCTTCTTGACGTAGGAATTTTTTCCTCTATTCTCCGGATGGCTGTATATACATACAGTAATCAAGGAAGATTCCTACGGCATAGCAAGGAGCTAACATGTCAGATCTTGAACTCGCAGCACCCACCAAAAACCCGCCTACCCTGCGCTTCGAAGGTGGCGAACACACCGCCATCGGCGATGACACCCTGTTGCGCTTCGTCAAGGACGCCCCGGCGATTCCCGCGCGACAAGTCGAGCTGCACCTGCCCAACGGCCTGGCGCTGACCTACGGCCAAGTGATCGCACTGGGCGGTGACTTTTATGGGGTTCCCGGCCAGCCCATCAGCGATGGCGCCTCGGCAGCCGAACGCGTGCAACGCTTCATCGCCGCCTTCAACTCCCTGGCGGTTTTGCCCGCCTCACGGGAAGAAGCTCACAAGATCCTCGCGGTGATGCAAAAGGAGATAAACGCGGTCAACCAGGCAATCAAGGATGGCAAGCAAGCCCATGAAGCCTACGACGCCCTGGGTGATACGTTGTCGGAAGAGTGGAACCGCATCACCGGTGGTGGCAGCGCAGTGTCGGCATTGATCCCATTGGGCCGCTACCTGAAGTTGGCGGCGGACAATGCCGACCACTTTGGCGAATGGGCGCTGTCAGCGTACCTGGCCGGGCATACGGCAGCCCTGCAACAGGCCGTTGTCGCCCATCAAACCGGCACCGACCAGGCACTGGAACTGGCCTATGCCATGAACAGTTTTGCTGATCACTTCTTGACCGACCTGTTCTCCGCAGGCCACTTGCGGGTCCCGCGTAAACAATTGGCAGCGGTGGTGACACCTGGCGAACTGGGCTCGCTGATCAGCCGTTTCATGCATGACGAAGACAGCAAGTTCGGGCTCAACGTGCGCAACGCCCTGGGTGATCAGTGGCACGCGTATGGCGACAAACGCTACTTCGACGCGGATAACCGGACGCAAGTCAAACGTGCGGTGCAGGCTTCAGCCGATGAAATCTTCGAGACCTTTATCAGCGGCGTAGCGCCCTCCCCGGCCAACTTCAAGGCTCCGCTGCATGTGCCAGATTTGAACGCGGCGCAAAATCCGGCGAACAACTTCTCGCCACTGTTCAAGATGGAGGGGGACAAGGTACTGCGGCGCAAGGACGTGAATGACCTGAACGACAAGCACTGGACCAATGATTGGTGGGGGTGGAGTACGTATTTGTTGCTTAAGGACTACAAGCCGAATACGCCAGCTTGAAGAATACCGTTTGTCGACACTGGGATTTCTAACAGTTCCGGACAATGTCGTTGCAGTGGATAAGTTTGCTCAGGGGCCAGAAACCCGGCCCCTGAATTGACCCGGCCACCGCTGTGACAACCACGGAGATTTCATCATGACGAATCCAGTCCCCGGCCTGAACATTCGTATCACAGGGCCCTTTGACCAAGCAGAGGTTAACCTTTCCACATTCACAGGGCCGCTCGTGGTCAGCATTCCAAACGATGCCGAGCTCTTTCCGAAGGGCAAGGTGTACGTGATCCTGGGCCCGAATTCGGACGCGCCAGCTTGGGAGGGAGCCCAAATCGACGCAGGTGAATGGCAAAAGGACACGGAACAATATCAACGGCGTTCGAACCTGAAACTCGAGGTGCCAAAACAGGATTTATTGCGCTTCAAGAACCAAACCACGCTGCTACGCTATAAAGCCCAGAGTGAGTCCAACATGCAGATCATCTCTGAGCCGATTTCGCTGACCATCACCACATAGCTCAACCCCGCTGCGCCTCCGCCGCTTCATGGGCATGGCGCGGCCGCTCCCGGTGTTGGTCAAATTTCGACGCCATCGACGCGGATACCCCTCGGCGCACAGCAGCAGATAAATCGGCACACGGAGCCTGCCGTTTGTCAGAACTGTGATTTCTCACAGTATCTCTGCGCTCGGATTGAGCCCCCAATACGTGGAAACCCATCAATACGCAGAGGTATCCATGGACAGCAAATACCAGGTCATCTTCCCCGCAAACCTGAAAATTCCAAGGAGAGAGGTCTCGTTTGATCGCTTCATCAATATAGGTGATTGGCTTGAATTCGCGCTTCTACCCAACGTTGTGTTCATAGTCGTACACAAGAAATACATCATCACCGAAGAAGACAAAATCAATGATATCGAATTACACGTAGACGTCATTCAGCCTTGATTTATCCCCGCTGCGCCTCCGCTTCTTCATGGGCATGGCGCAGCCGCTCCCGGCTGTTGGTCAAATGCAAGCGCATGGCCGCCCGCGCCGCATCCGAATCCTGGCGGGCAATCGCTTCATAGATCTCTTCGTGCTCGCGGCTCAGGCGGCTCATGTAGTGCTGCTGGTCATCATGGGCCAGGCGCGCCGAATTCAGGCGGGTACGCGGAATGATGCTGGTGCCCAGGTGAGTCATGATATCGGTGAAGTAGCGGTTGCCGGTGGACAGGGCAATTTCCAGGTGGAATGCGAAGTCGGAGGCCACCGCATCGCCGGCGTGGGCCGCACTCTCATTCAGCGCGTCGAGGGCTGCACGCATGGCCGCCAGCTGTTCATCACTGCGGCGTAACGCAGCCAGGCCTGCCGACTCCACTTCCAGGCTGATCCGCAACTCCAGGATCGCCAGCACATCACGCAGGGTCACGACCGTGGCCGGATCAATGCGAAAACCGCTCGGGCTTGGGGTGTCCAGCACAAAGGTGCCGATACCGTGGCGGGTTTCGACCTGCCCCGCCGCCTGCAGGCGCGAGATGGCTTCGCGCACCACGGTGCGGCTGACGCCATGGGCCTCCATGATCGCCGACTCGGTGGGCAATTTGTCACCACGCTTGAGCTGGCCGTCGCGGATTTGCTCGGACAACACCGTGACCAATTCCTGGGCAAGGCTGCGGCGCTTGCGGGGAAGACGAGGGGCGGTGTTGGCATTTTGCATATCGGGTCATCTTTGTGGGTGAACTGAGAAAGCATCATAGCCCATGGCGGTTGTACGATCACCGTTCCTGGCATGACTTTCATCAAACCCTGCGCGCTCGATAATAGATTTAGCTATTTGTGTCCTGGGGATTAGTGCAAAAACGTCTCGACGAGCTGTCATTTCTCACAGCAGACGCCGCCTCCGATACCGCGCAGAGTTAAACCTGTTTTGATCAACAGGAGACCCGTCATGAAATGCAAACTTCTCTACTGCACCGTTCTCCTGAGCCTGCTGACGAACTTCGCTACCGGGGCCCCGTCGCCCCTGCGTAATGGCGGCGGCGAAGACATCATCCTGCAAGGCTTTCACTGGAACTCCAGTCGCAACACACCTGAAAAGTGGTACCAAGTGCTTGCCCGAATGGCCCCCGTTATCGGCCAGGACGGTTTCACCAAGATCTGGTTACCGCCCGTGTGGGTGGATAAGTCCAGCTGGAGCGATCCGGCCAAAGGTACTTCGGGCGGAGGTGAAGGCTACTACTGGAACGATTTCGATAAAAACAGCGCGTACGGCACCGACGCTGAACTCAAGCAAGCTGCCACGGCCCTGACGAGAGCCGGCGTGCAGGTTATGTATGACGTGGTGCCGAATCACATGAACGACAAGATTCCCGGCGTGATGGTGCGCTTCCCCCGGGGCTACAAACTGTGGCGCAATGACTGCACGCCCCCCAGCGATTGCGATGAAGGCGATCCATTCGAGGACGGTGCGGCGGACCTCAATACCGCCAGCCCAGAGGTTTCACCACGCTTCATGCAGGAGTTTCGCAACCTGCGGGACAATTACAGCGCCCACGACTTGCGCTTCGACTATGTACGCGGTTACTCACCTGAGCGGGTCGACCTGTGGATGAAAAACTTCAACGACCAGGCGTTCTGTGTCGGCGAGTTCTGGAAGAGCCCCGGCGAATTCCCCGCCAGCGACTGGCGCAGCAAGGCCAGTTGGCAGGACGCACTCAAGGATTGGTCGGATCGCTCGCACTGCGCCGTGTTCGATTTCGCCCTCAAGGAGCGCATGCAAAACGGCAGCATCGCCGAATGGCGCCACGGCCTCAACGGCAACCCCGTCAAGTCTTGGCGCGAAATCGCCGTTACATTCGTAGACAATCACGATACCGGTTATTCGCCGGGGCAATATGGTGGTCAACATCATTGGCCTTTGCCCGATCCGATGATTAACCTCGCGTACGCCTACATCCTCCTAGCCCCCGGAATACCCGTCGTGTACTGGCCCGCCATGTATGACTGGGGGCGTGGCAACCTGATCCGCACGCTCATAGCCCTGCGCAAGAGTGCCGGCATCAGGGCCGACTCACCGATCAGTTTCCAGACCCAATATTCCGGCCTGGTGGCCGCCACCAATGGCACTCAACAGCGGATACTGATGGCCTTGGACTCCGACTTGAACAAAGTCCCCGACGACTTCACCCCCGTTATGAATGCCGACGGGCAACGCATCCGCATTTGGAAAACCGCCACGACGGCACAGGATGTCCCCCTCACGCTGCATTGCGACAACGCTCAGCCAGGGAACAGGCAAGCGGTCTACGCCGTCGGTTCACCGCTGGAACTGAGCGCATGGGACCCTGCTCATGCGATCCCCCTGCAACCCAGCACCCCTAATCGATGGAGCGGCATCGTAACGCTACCGGCGCAGCAGGCCATCGAGTGGAAATGTGTGATCCGCAGCCTCGACAACATCAATCAGGTTGACTGGCAAGCCGACCCCAATAACCGTGCCTCGCCAGGCACTCAAACCGAAAGCGTGGGGCACTTTTGATCGTCCAAAAAAATGCCTCGGCCAAAGCCGAGGCATTCCCCTATTCGCCTGCTGGCTACAGGGGCTTACTTCACCACTTTCAGACTCGGCCGACCGCTTGGACGCGGCGGCTCTGAATCCGGTGGTGGCACATCATCGCCGTCTTCGCTTTCGATCGTTTCATCGTCCTCGAAAGGGGATTCCAGATCAAAGACCATGCCTTGGCCATTTTCCCGGGCGTAAATCCCGAGGATGGCGCCGATCGGCACGAACAGCGTATGCGGCACGCCGCCGAAACGCCCTTCGAAGCTCACCGCTTCGTTGTCCATGTGCAGGTGGCGCACTGCACTGGGCGATACGTTCAACACAATCTGCCCATCACTGGCAAACCCCTGCGGTACCTGCACCGCAGGAAATTCGGAATTGACCAGCATGTGCGGGGTGCAATCGTTGTCCACAATCCACTCGTAGAGCGCGCGGACCAGGTAGGGTCGACTGGAGTTCATCAGCGGCTCCTTAAGCCTTAGCGCATATCGCGTTCGACACCAGACAGACTTGCCTGGAAAGCCTCACGCGCAAACTGGCGCTCCATGTAATCAAGCAACGGCTTGGCCGGCCGCGGCAGTTCAATACCGAGAATCGGCAAACGCCAGAGTATCGGTAATAGGCAGCAATCCACCAAGCTTTGTTCCTCGCTGAGGAAAAAAGGTTTGTCGGCGAACAACGGCGAAACACCGGTCAGGCTCTCGCGCAATTCCTTACGCGCCTGCACACGTGCCGCTTCTTTGCTGCGGGTATCCAGAATCACATCCACCAGCCCGCACCAGTCACGCTGGATCCGATGGATCAGCAGGCGGCTGTTGGCACGCGCCACCGGGTACACCGGCAGCAAAGGGGGATGCGGGTAACGCTCATCCAAGTATTCCATCACCACGGTTGACTCCCACAACGCCAGGTCGCGATCGACCAGGGTGGGCAAGCTGCCGTAAGGGTTCACTTCGATCAGTTTCGGCGGATGACGTCCCGCTTCCACACTGATGATCTCGGCGCTGACACCCTTCTCTGCGAGCACGATGCGTACTCGGTGGGAATAGTGGTCGGCGGGGTCGGAGTAACAGGCCAACCGGTTGGTCACGCCCATGGCGGTCCTCCTCGCTTGTTGAAATTATCGAAAGCTCAAAAACGAGCGCGCCCAGAGAGCGTCTCTGTAGTACCTGGAGTCCAGGTCGCTACGGTTCAGAGATGCCGCTGGGCGCGCAAGATTAACAGCAATTGCTTACGGTTGGATCAATGCACATCCTTCCAGTATTCGCGTTTGAGCAGATAGGCGAATACGAAGAAGAAGGCCAGGTAGAGCAAGACGTAAGTACCAATGCGCTGGTGCTGCAGTTTGACCGGGTTGGCCGAGTAGGCCAGGAAGGTCACCAGGTTCTTGACCTTCTCGTCGAACTGCTCGTCAGTCAGTGCACCGGGGGTATCTATCTTCAGCTGATCGCACGCTTCATGGGTCAAAGGCGTGCCGGTCAACGGATCGTATTGCTTCTTGCCGTCTTCAACGACCTGAACCTGCTTGCATCCTACCACTTGCTTGCCTTGCAGGCCGACCAGAACGTTAGGCATGCCGACGTTCGGGAACACTCGGTTGTTCACACCCCAAGGACGTGCCGGGTCTTCGTAGAAGGACTTCAGGTAGCCATAGAGCCAGTCGGTGCCGCGAACGCGCGCAACCAGGGTCAGGTCAGGCGGTGCAGCACCGAACCAGGTCTTGGCGTCAGCCGGCTGCATGCCGATGTTCATGTGGTCGCCGATCTTGGCGCCGGTGAACACCAGCTTGTCGAGCATTACCTCATGGGGAATGCCCAGGTCATCGGCCACGCGCTCATAGCGCTGGAACTTGGCGCTGTGGCAGCCCATGCAGTAGTTGGCGAACGTACGCGCGCCGTCCTGCAGGGCAGCCTTGTCAGACACGTCGATAGCGACTTTTTCCAGCTCCGGGCCATGCTCGGCAGCGAAGGACAGTAGCGGCAGCGCCGCAAGCATCAATGCAACGAATAACTTTTTCATCAGCCAGTCACCCTTTCCGGAACCGGTTTGGTCTTCTCGAGCCGGGTATAGAACGGCATCAGAATGAAGTAGGCGAAATACAGGAAGGTGCAAACCTGCGACAGCAGCGTACGCTCAGGAGTCGGCGCCAACACGCCCAGTACACCCAGGATCACGAACGCGATGCAGAACACCCACAGCCAGATCTTGCTCAGCCAGCCCTTGTAGCGCATGGACTTGACCGGGCTTCGGTCGAGCCACGGCAGCACGAACAGCACCGCAATGGCCGCGCCCATGGCGATCACGCCCATGAGCTTGTCGGGAATCGCCCGCAAGATCGCGTAGAACGGGGTGAAGTACCAGACCGGGGCAATGTGCTCAGGTGTCTTGAAGGCGTTGGCCTGTTCGAAGTTAGGTTTCTCGAGGAAATAACCACCCATCTCCGGGAAAAAGAACACGATCGAGCAGAACACGAACAGGAACACGACCACGCCGACGATATCTTTCACGGTGTAGTACGGGTGGAACGGGATGCCGTCCAGCGGGATGCCGTTCTCGTCCTTGTGCTTCTTGATGTCCACACCATCCGGGTTGTTCGAACCCACCTCGTGCAGCGCCAGGATATGCAGTACGACCAGGCCGAGAATCACGATCGGCAAGGCCACTACGTGCAAGGCGAAGAAGCGGTTCAGGGTGATGCCGGAGATCAGGTAGTCACCCCGGATCCACTGGGTCAGGTCGTTGCCGATCACCGGGATAGCACCGAACAGCGAGATGATCACCTGTGCGCCCCAGTACGACATCTGGCCCCACGGCAGCAGGTAGCCCATGAAGGCTTCAGCCATCAGCGCCAGGTAGATCAGCATGCCGAACACCCACACCAGCTCACGAGGCTTCTGGTACGAACCGTAGAGCAAGCCACGGAACATATGCAGGTAGACCACGATGAAGAACGCCGAGGCGCCCGTGGAGTGCAGCAGGCGCAGGATCGAGCCGTACTCGACGTCACGCATGATGTATTCGACGGAAGCAAACGCCTCTTCCGCCGAGGGGGTATAGCTCATCGTCAACCAGACACCGGTGACGATCTGGTTGACCAGCACCAGCAGTGCCAGGGAACCAAAGAAGTAGAAGAAGTTGAAGTTCTTCGGGGCGTAGTACTTGCTGAGATGGTCTTCCCACATTTTAGTGGCGGGGAAGCGTGCATCCACCCAATCCATGAACTTGCTCATCACGCGTTCTCCTTATCGAGGCCAATGACAATGATGTCGTTAGATTCGTAGTTATGCGGAGGCACGGGCAGGTTCAAGGGAGCAGGCTGAGACTTGTAGACACGACCGGCCAAGTCGTAGTGAGAACCGTGGCACGGGCAGAAATAACCGCCAACCCAGTCCTTGCCCAGATCGACAGGGGCGACTTCCGGGCGGAAGGTTGGTGAGCAACCCAGGTGGGTACACAGACCGACCAGCAGCAGAATCTCTGGCTTGATCGAACGTACTTCGTTTTTGGCGTAGGCGGGTTGGTCGGATTTCTCAGATTTGGGGTCAGACAACTGGCCTTCGATCTTTTTCAGATTTCCCAGGATTTCCTCTGTACGACGAACAATGAACACCGGCTGGCCGCGCCATTCAGCAATCATCTGCTGACCTGGTTCGATCTTGCTGATATTCACCTTCACCGGTGCACCTGCGGCTTTCGCCTTGGCACTGGGAAACCATGACCCCACGAACGGGACCGCAGCCCCCACCGCTCCTGCAGCACCCACCACGGATGTGGCTGCTACCAAGAAGCGACGCCGGCCTGCATTCACGCCGTCATTGCTCATTCAGTCCTCTCCCATCAGCTTTTTGGCCTGTTAAATCAGGCGTCTACTAAGTATTAAATCTGAACTTATAAAAATTTTGCCGAATGGTAATGAAAAGCCCCACCTCTGACAAGGGAATTACCCGGAGCTCCAGCTCCAGGCCTTGTAGTATAGGGGGTCTACGGATGTGGCAAGTTGTCACGCTGAAATTTGTGCATAAATCGCAGGTAATAAAAAACGCCCAGCTCCGTGAGGAGGCTGGGCGTTTTTGTGGAACGTAAAGCGAATTAACGCTTCGAGTACTGCGGACGCTTACGCGCTTTACGCAGACCGACTTTCTTACGTTCAACTTCACGGGCATCACGAGTCACGAAGCCAGCTTTGCGCAGAGCGCCACGCAGGGTTTCGTCGTACTGCATCAGAGCGCGAGTGATACCGTGGCGGATTGCGCCAGCTTGACCACTTACACCGCCACCGATAACAGTGACGTAGATGTCGAACTTTTCAACAGTCTCGGTCAATTCCAGCGGCTGACGAACTACCATGCGGGCAGTTTCGCGGCCGAAGAAGTTGTCCAGGGTGCGGTTGTTGATCGAGATGTTACCAGTGCCCGGACGCAGGAAAACGCGTGCGGTTGCGGTTTTGCGACGGCCAGTGCCGTAATTTTGAGTCGCCGACATAATGAACTATTCCGTTAAAACTTCAGTTCTTGGGGCTGCTGAGCAGCATGAGGGTGAGCAGCGCCCGCATAGACTTTCAGCTTGCGAAACATATCGCGACCCAGTGGGCCCTTCGGCAGCATGCCTTTAACCGCGATTTCAATCGGGGCCTCAGGCTTCTTAGCGATCAGGCCTTCGAAATTGGAAGACTTGATGCCGCCTGGGAAACCGGAGTGACGGTAGTACATTTTGTCTTGCGCTTTGTTGCCGGTAACACGTACCTGCTCAGCGTTGATGATCACGATGTAGTCACCGGTATCAACGTGAGGAGTGTACTCAGGCTTGTGCTTGCCACGCAGACGGCTGGCGACTTCAGTGGCCAGACGACCCAGAGTCTGACCAGCGGCGTCGACGACAAACCAGTCGCGCTGAACTGTTTCCGGTTTTGCAGTAAAAGTTGTCATTCTTTAATAGCCTCAGGGGCCGCCCTGTAAATTAGACGGCGGATCTTACTGAATAGTGCGTACTTTGACAAGTCAAAGGCAGCCGGATACAGACGCTATCGGGGGCTCGGGTCGGCGCGTCCGTTCAACGGCAAGATTCTTCGGCAGGCGGCGCATCACTTCCACTGCAGAAAGAGGTGGGCAATTATGCAGATTGCGAAAAAAAATTCAACCTGCTTTTATGATTGTTTTCCCTGAAGGAGTACCCGATGGATTATCGACAGCTGGGCCGGACCGATCTGAACGTGAGCGCGATAGCCTTGGGCACCATGACCTGGGGTGAGCAGAACAGCGAGGCAGAGGCCTTTGCACAGATCGAACGGGCCAAGGCCGCAGGGATCAACTTCCTCGACACCGCCGAAATGTACCCGGTGCCGCCCAAGGCCGATACCTACGCCACCACCGAGCGGTACATCGGTAATTACTTCAAGAGCCGCGGCGACCGTGCCGACTGGATCCTCGCCAGCAAGGTCGCCGGCCCCGGCAACACCATCGACTACATCCGCGGTGGCCACCTGCGCCATAACCGCAGGCACATCGTCGAAGCCCTGGATGCCAGCCTCAAGCGCCTGCAGACCGACTGGATCGACCTCTACCAATTGCACTGGCCAGAGCGCAGCACCAACTTCTTCGGCCAACTGAGCTACAAGCACAAGGACGAAGACGACCTGACGCCGCTGGAAGAGACCCTCGAAGCACTGGACGAACAAGTGAAGGCCGGCAAAATCCGTCACATCGGCCTGTCCAACGAAACCCCGTGGGGCACCATGAAGTTCCTGGCCCTGGCCGAAGCGCGCGGCTGGACCCGCGCGGTGTCGATCCAGAACCCCTACAACCTGCTTAACCGCAGCTTTGAAGTGGGCCTGGCGGAAATCGCCATTCGTGAACAATGCGGTCTGCTGGCCTATTCACCCCTGGCGTTCGGCATGCTCAGTGGCAAGTACGAAGGTGGCGCGCGCCCGGCAAAAGCGCGCCTGACGGAATACAGCCGCTTCAGCCGCTACTTCAATCCACAGTCGGAAGCGGCGTGCAGCCGTTATGTGGCACTGGCCCGCGAACACGGCCTGGACCCGGCGCAAATGGCCCTGGCCTTTGTGACGCAACAGCCGTTCGTGACCAGCAACATTATTGGCGCAACGTCGCTGGAGCAACTGGACAGCAACATCGCCAGTGCCGATCTGAAGCTGTCGAAGGACGTACTGGAAGGGATTGAGGCGATTCAGAAGGATCATCCGAATCCGGCGCCTTGATTGATCTGTAGAGCGCTATCGGGGGCAAGTCGAATCGTCGCACCGCCCCTCCCACATTGGAATGCATTCCAAGTGTGGGAGGGGCGGTGCGACGATTCGACTTGCCCCCCGATGACGCATTCAAGACCCGCAAAAAATCAAAGCGCCCGCGCAATGATCTCTTTCATGATTTCATTGGTCCCGGCATAAATCCGCTGCACCCGCGCATCCGCCCAGGCCCGGGCAATCGGGTATTCCCACATGAACCCATAGCCACCGTGCAGTTGCACGCACTCGTCGAGCACCTTGCATTGCAGGTCCGTGGCCCAGTACTTGGCCATCGCCGCCGTCGGCACATCGAGCTTGCCCTCCAGGTGCAGCGCCATGCATTTGTCTACGAATACCCGGCCGATCTGAATCTCGGTGGCCATCTCCGCCAGCTTGAACCGGGTGTTCTGGAAGTCGGCAATCGCCTTGCCGAAGGCTTTGCGCTCTCGGGTGTAGTCAAGCGTCCATTGCAATGCCGCTTCGGCTGACGACAGCGCTCCAATCGCGACGGTCAAGCGTTCCTGGGGCAGCTCCTGCATCAAATAAGCGAAGCCCATGCCCGCCTGCCCCAGCAGGTTTTCCTTGGGCACCCGCACGTCCTGGAAGAACAACTCCGAGGTGTCCTGGGCCTTCATGCCGACTTTCTCCAGGCGCTTGCCCTTATCGAAGCCCGGTGTATCAGCCTCGACCACAAACAGGCTGGTGCCCTTGGCGCCGGCCTTGGGGTCGGTCTTGGCGACCACAATGACCAGATCGGCGAGAAAGCCATTGGTGATAAAGGTCTTGGAGCCGTTGATCACGTATTCATCACCGTCCAAAACGGCGCTGGTCTTGACCCCTTGCAGATCGGACCCGGCGCCCGGCTCGGTCATCGCGATGGCCGTGACCATCTCGCCGGAGATCAATTTGGGCAGGTATTTGTGCTTCAACGCCTCGCTGCCGTAATGCAGGATGTACGGCGCGACAATGTCCGAATGCAGGGAAAAACCGATACCGGTCAGCCCCAGGCGGCTGATCTCTTCGATCACCACCGCGCTGTAGAGAAAGTCCGCGCCCAGGCCGCCGTATGCTTCCGGCAGATGGGAACACAGCATCCCCGCCTCCCCCGCCTTGCTCCACAGCTTGCGGTCGATATAACCCTGTTTCTCCCATTGCCCATGGAACGGCGCGGCGTCTTTTTCAAGGAAGGTGCGCACGCTCTGGCGGAAGAGTTCGTGTTCCGGGCTGAACAACGTTCTGGGGATCATGGAGTCACCTGCGTGGATTGTCGGACAAAGACGAACCACAGAGCCTATGCCGCGAAGGCGTCACGGGACACTGGACACATGCGACAAAAAATAAGACGATCCAGCCGTCTGGTGACCACTTTCCCCTATAAGAATAAATGAAATTATGTCTAACCAAATCTCCACGCCCCTGCGGCGCGTCAGCATTTTGGCCATTGATCGGGTGTTCGCTTCAACCCTCATGCAAGCCAAGGACTTCTTCCACCTCGCCAGCCTGCGTTACGGCAAGCAACAAGGCCTGGGCCTGACGCCAGGGTTTGAAACGCGCCTGGTCAGCCCCGATGGACAATCGGTGCGCAGCTTCAGTGATGTGATCATGCCGGTGGACGGCGGCCTCGAAGATGCCGACATCATCGTGCTGCCGGCCTTCTGGGATGACTTCGACACCCTGTGCACACGCTACCCGCAAGTGCTGCCGTGGCTGCGCGAACAACATACCCGTGGCGCCGTACTTTGCGGCGAGGCCACTGGAGTGTTCTGGCTGGCCGAGGCCGGTTTGCTCGATGGCAAGGAGGCGACCACCTACTGGCGGTTCTTCAATGCCTTCAGCGAACGCTTCCCCCAGGTCCAGCTCAACCAGGACAAGCACCTCACCGACGCCGACAACCTCTACTGCGCCGGCGGCACCACTTCGGCCTGCGACCTCTACATCTATTTGATCGAACGCTTCTGCGGCGCCAACATCGCCCAGGCCGTGGCCCGGGACATCCTCTACGAAGTACAGCGCAGCTATGCGCCGGGGCGTATCGGTTTCGGCGGGCAGAAACTGCACCAGGACGTGATCATCCTGCAGATCCAGCACTGGCTCGAAGAACACTTCGCCGATAAGTTCCGCTTCGAGGACGTCGCCCGGGAACACGGGATGAGCATCCGCAACTTCATGCGCCGCTTCCAGACCGCTACCGGCGACAAGCCGCTGCATTACCTGCAACGCCTGCGCATCGAGACCGCCAAGGGCTTGCTCTCGGGCAGCCGCAAGAGCATCAAGACCATCAGTTATGAGGTGGGTTACGACGACGCGAGTTTCTTTGCGCGGTTGTTCAGGCAGCACACCGAGCTGTCGCCGAACCAGTACCGCCAGCAGTTCCAACAGGCTGCGTAAGCAAATATGGGAGGGGGCTTGCTCCCGATAGCGGTGGATCAGTCAGTGCATCTGTTACTGAAAGACCGCTATCGGGGGCAAGCCCCCTCCCACATTTTTTACGGTGTCGGTCCTAGGGTTTGTGCGCCCGCGACAGGAACTCGTGGGACTGCATTTCCAGCAAGCGGCTCAAGGTGCGCTGGAATTCGAAGTTCAAGCGACCGCCGGTGTAGAGGTCCTTGAGCTCGACTTCCGCCGAGATGATCAACTTGACGTTACGGTCGTAGAACTCGTCGACCATGTTGATAAAGCGCCGCGCAATGTCGTCGGTGGTGACGCTCATCTGCTCCACGCCACTCAGGATCACCGCATGGAAGATCTTGCCCAGCTCGATGTAGTCGTTCTGGCTGCGCGGGCCGTCGCACAGCTCGCGGAAATCGAACCAGGCCACGTCATCACAGGTGCGCAGCGCAATGATTTCACGGTTTTCGATGATCAACTTATCGTTTTCCACCGCCTGGGTGCATTCCGGCGTGAGGGCTCGGAAGCTTTTGCGCAGGCTTTCGTGCGCCGCGTCGTTCAGCGGGAAGTGGAACAGCTCGGCTTGCTCAAGGTGCCGCAGGCGGTAGTCGACACCGCTGTCGACGTTGACGATATCGGTGTTCTGCTTGATCAGCGCAATGGCCGGCAGGAACCGCGCGCGTTGCAGACCGTCCTTGTACAAACCGTCGGGCACGATGTTCGACGTCGCGACCAAGGTCACGCCGTTCTTGAACAGTTCTTCCATCAGCGTGCCAAGGATCATGGCGTCGGTGATGTCGGAGACGAAGAACTCGTCGAAGCAGATCACCCGCGCTTCTTCGGAGAACCGCTTGGCGATGATGGTCAACGGGTTTTTTTCGCCCGGTAGGGTTTTCATCTCTTCGTGCACGCGCTTCATGAAGCGGTGGAAGTGCGTCCGGACCTTTTCCTTGAACGGCAGCGCTTCGAAGAAGGTGTCCACCAGGTACGTCTTGCCCCGGCCCACGCCACCCCAGAAGTACAGGCCCTTGACCGGCGTGCGGTCTTTCTTGCCAAACAGCTTGCTGAGCATCCCAGGCTTGCTTTGCGAGGCCGCGACCAGGTCGTCATACAGGCGCTGCAAATGACGCACCGCCGTTTCCTGGGCAGCGTCGTGGAAGAACTCGGGGCGTTTCAGATCAGCTTGATATCGTTCTAGGGGCGTCATAATTTCGTTAGCAAGGCAACAAAAACGGGCCGTCACTGTAACGACGGCCCTGGATAATGGCAATCAACCCTTGGTCGGGTTAATCCTCGAGGGGGGTCAACGCGACGCGCAAGGCTTCGATGGCGGCATCACGCGCTGCGCCGTCGGCAAATGACGCGCTGTCGGCCACTGCGGCGCCGTCCAGCCATACGCTGAAACCCAGGGCTTCGGGGCGTATATCCAGCGCGTTCCCGCTCTGCAGTTGTTTGGTCACCGCGCCGGCGGCCTTGCCGTCAGCAAAGTTGCGCGACAGCAGCAACTGCTCGCCATCAGCCGCCAGCAAGCGGAACCGGAAGCTGCCGTCGTCTTCACGGAAGCTGACGAAACGCGCGGCTTTCGCCGTTTTCTTCTTGGTGCTCACAGGTGCCGCGGCCTGGTTCGCGAAAGAACGCAGGCCCACCGCCTCACGCAACTCGGCGAGGAACGGCGCGGCCACGGCGCGGGCTTTCTTGGCTCCCACCAGCAGCAGGTCTTCCATATCCGACGGGCGCGCCATCAACTGGTGATAGCGCTCGCGGGCTTCGCCCAACTGGCCGTCCAGCAGCTGGAACAGACGATTCTTCGCCTCGCCCCAACCCAGGCCTTGCAGCAGTTCAGCGCGGAACGCTTCTTCCTGAGCCTTGCTGGCAAACGCCTGGTAGAGGGTGAACAAGTGCGAGTTGTCCGGGTCCTTGGCTTCGCCGGGCGCGCGGGAGTCGGTGACGATCCGCGAAATGGCGTCTTTCATGTCCTTGGCGCTGGTGAACAACGGGATGGTGTTGTCGTAGCTCTTCGACATCTTGCGGCCATCCAGGCCCGGCAACGTGGCGACGCTTTCTTCGATCAACGCCTCGGGCATGGTGAAGAACTCCTTGCCGTTGCCGAACAGGTGGTTGAAGCGCTGGCCGATGTCGCGAGCCATCTCCACGTGCTGGATCTGGTCGCGCCCCACCGGCACCTTGTGTGCATTGAACATCAGGATGTCCGCCGCCATCAGCACCGGGTAGCTGTACAGGCCCATGGTGATGCCCGCATCCGGGTCTTCGCCGGTTTCCACGTTCTTGTCCACCGACGCCTTGTAGGCATGGGCGCGATTGAGCAGGCCCTTGGCGGCAACGCAGGTCAGCAACCAGGTCAACTCGGGGATTTCCGGGATGTCGGACTGGCGATAGAAAGTCACCCGGTCCACGTCCAGGCCACCGGCCAGCCAGGTCGCGGCGATTTCCATGCGCGAGCGCTGGATTCGCTGCGGGTCATCGCACTTGATCAGGGCGTGGTAGTCGGCCAGGAAGTAGAAGGAGTCAGCATTGGCGTCCTGGCTGGCGAGGATCGCCGGGCGAATCGCACCGGCGTAGTTGCCCAGGTGCGGCGTGCCAGTGGTGGTGATGCCGGTGAGGATACGGGTACGAGTCGTCATGGGTAATCGCTTGTCAGACTGCTATCAATTCGAGAGGCGCGGCAGTACCAGATCCTTGAGATCGGTCAGCTTGCCATGAAAAAAGTGTCCGCATTCTGCCACTTTCAGCAGCTCATGGGGACGTTTCAGGGCGGCGGACCAATCGTAGACGGTCTGCGGGTCGACCACTTCGTCGGTTTGCGGCTGGATCAGGGTCAATGGGCAGCCTTGAGGCAACACGTCAGTATCACGCAAGCGCATCACTGCCGCGGCGACCATGAACAGGTGCGCGAGCTTTTCGCCCTTGGCTTCCAGGCGACCGCCCAGGCTGGCCGCCACATAACCACCGAAAGAAAACCCA
Source organism: Pseudomonas gorinensis (assembly GCF_042015035.1). NCBI lineage: Bacteria > Pseudomonadati > Pseudomonadota > Gammaproteobacteria > Pseudomonadales > Pseudomonadaceae > Pseudomonas > Pseudomonas gorinensis. The sequence goes on along the minus strand of NZ_CP167125.1, from coordinate 1,337,064 downwards.
AGCAGGGTGATCGGCAGGTCCGGGTGTTTTTCTCGCAGCCAGGCGGCGGCCGCTTCGGCATCATCGACTTCACCGGTGGCCATATCGTGCGTGCCGGCGCTGGCACCCACGCCACGGTAATTAAAACGCAAAGTAATCAAACCGGCATCGCGGGCAGTGCGTTGCAGGGTCGATACGACTTTATTGAGCATGGTCCCACCCTGTACCGGGTTAGGGTGGCAGATCAGCGCCAGGCCACGTGGCTCGGGGTGATCCAGGTACAAGGCTTCCAACTGGCCTACTGGGCCATCGATCAAAACGGGGGTTTCACGCATGAGCAAGGAATGAACTCCGTGACCTCTCAAGGGGTCGACTCGTCTAGCTAAAAGTCTGTGCATGGCATCATTGCGAGCTTAATCGCGGTATACAGCGCAGGTCCGAGCCGTTAACGTAAAGCAAAGCCGTTTATAGAGGAAGGACTCGTGGAACACTCGCTCTTAGTTTGGTTGTTGCCGACTCTTGCCCTGGTTGCCGGTGTCGCCATTGGATTCCTGGTTGCTCGCCTTCTGCCGAATGCCGCGCCTAACCGCACGCAGCGTCAGTTGGATGACATCCAGGAACGTTTTGACAGTTATCAGAACGAGGTTGTTACCCACTTCAACACCACCGCGACCCTGGTCAAGAAGCTCACCCAGAGCTACCAGGAAGTACAGGATCACCTCGCCGATGGCGCCAACCGCCTGGCACTCGACGACATCACCCGTCAGCGCCTGCTGGCCGCGCTGCATTCCGATGCACCGCAAACCCCACGGGAGCGCCTGACCCCGCCACGGGAAAACCAGGAGCCGCCACGGGACTACGCGCCAAAGACGCCGAACGCCCCAGGCATGCTGGATGAGCATTACGGCTTGAAGAAGTAAGCCTTTTCGAGCGCTGTAAAAAAGCCCGGCTGATCGATGATCAGCCGGGCTAATGAGATGGTCACCCCCACACCCTGCGAGGGCTACGCTTTCGCAGGGTGTTTTGTTTTTGGAGGCCATCATCATGAGCGAGTCAGCACTGATCGGGATCGATCTCGGCAAACATAATTTCCACCTTCTGGGCCAAGACAAATCGGGCCGCGAGGTGTTTCGCAAAAAGCTCTCGCGAGCGCAGATGATGCGGTTCTTCGGCAACTTGCCGAGCTGCGTCGTGGTAACGGAAGCCTGTGCCGGCTCTCACTTCATCGCCCGTCAGCTTGCGGCGATGGGGCATACGACCAAGTTGATTTCACCGCAGTTTGTCCGCCCTTTCGTCAAGGGCAACAAAAATGACTTTATCGACGCAGAGGCCATTTGCGAGGCGGCTTCCCGTCCGTCCATGCGCTTCGTTACGCCTAAAACCGAGTCTCAGCAAACCCTGTCTGTCCTGCATCGCATGCGCGAGTCGTTGGTGCATGACCGCACCAAGACAGCCAATCAGATGCACGGTTTCCTGCTGGAATTTGGCATCAGCCTGCCCAAAGGCTCAGCCATCATGAAGCGTTTGGCAGCTGTTTTGGCCGAGCATGAGCTGCCTGTGCGGCTGACAGTGCTGTTGCAACGCCTGCACGATCACTTCGTTTACCTGGATGAACAGATCAAGGAACTGGACAAACAACTGGCTTGCCAGCTGGCCGACGATGATCTGGGGAGCCGTTTGCTTAGCATGCCGTGTGTCGGTCCGATCACCGCCAGCCTTCTGGCTGTAGAAATGGGCGATGGCAAGCAATACCGATGCAGTCGCGATTTTGCGGCTTCAGTGGGCTTGGTGCCGCGACAGTACAGCACGGGCGGCAAAGCCAATTTGTTGGGGATCAGCAAGCGGGGTGACAAGCACCTGCGGCAACTGCTGGTGCAATGCTCCAGGGTTTACATGCAGAGGCTGGATCATCAGAAGGGGGCTTTGGCCGACTGGGTGCGAGCGCTGCTGCGCCGACGACACTCGAATGTGGTGGCCTGTGCCCTGGCCAACAAACTGGCGCGTATCGCTTGGGCGATAGCGGCTCACCATGCGCAATATGAAGCAGGGCCAGACGCCTTGAACGCCTGACCCTGCGGTTGTTGCAGTACCACAATTCACCCTTCAGGTTTTGCGATAGCTGAACAACGGATGACGTGAACGGCCTACCGGCCTGGCGAAGATCCTGACATAAAAATCGGCTTCAGAAGCCGACGGGCTTTTAAGGATCGTCAGGCGCGACTCTCATCGTGGCGCTGGGGCAAGCCCCAAACAGACGCCGGATAGATTTAAGCAAGCCAACCACATCGCCCGTTAATCAGTATTGCAAAAATGGGGGGGACCATAGATTTTTGTTGGGCCTCGCTCTGCAGTGATCGCGCCCTGCCTCAGGACACGGGCTGCTCCTGCAACAACCCGCCTTCGATCCGCACATGCCGCCCATGGAAGCGCTTGAGGCTACTGCGATGGCCGACGCTGACGATGCTCAATCCAGGCAGCTCATCGATCACCGCCTGATACAACGTGGCTTCATCCTCTTCATCCATGGCCGAAGTCGCTTCATCCATGTACAGCCATTGCGGCGCGAACAACAACGCGCGGGCAAAGGCCAAGCGCTGTTGCTCGCCCGGCGAGAGCATCCGTTGCCAGTGGTTGGCTTCATCGAGGCGAGCGACCAGGTGCGGCAGGCGGCAGGTTTCCAGGACCTGTGCATAACGTTCTGCCGGGTACACGCTGTCGTCCTGTGGATAACTCAACACATCCTTGAGCGTACCAATCGGCAGGTAGGGCTTCTGCGGCAGGAACAGATAGCGCTTGGCCGGCAGGCGAATGCTGCCATGGCCGGCTGGCCACAAGTGGCCCATCGCACGCAGCAAGGTACTTTTACCACTGCCCGATCGCCCGCTGAGCATCACCCGCTCGCCCGGTTCCACGGTCATGTCGGCGTCGGTGAGCAAATGACGGCCGTCGGCCAGGTCCATCCCCAGGCCCTGCACCACCAGGCGTTCGCCTTGGGGCTGCACATCGATGGCCGCAGGGCGTTGCTCGTTCTCGCTCATGGCCTGCTGGAAGCTCAGCAGACGATCACTGGTCGCACGCCAGCTGGCCAGGTCGGCGTAGGCCGTGATAAACCAACTGAAATTGCCTTGCACGTTGCCGAACGCCGAGTTGATTTGCATCAGCTCGCCCAACTCGATCTTGCCGGAGAAGTAGCGCGGTGCAGCCACAATGAACGCAAACACGGTGGCGATCTGCTCATAGCCGGCGGTGAAGAACGTCAGGCGCTTGGACACTTTCATGATGTCCCAGAAGTTATGCCAGACCTTGCCGAACCGCGCACTCAAGCGCTGGTTTTCGTTAGGCTCGCCGTTGTACAAGGCGATACTCTCGGCATTCTCCCGCACCCGCACCATGGAGAAACGCAAGTCCGCCTCAAACCGTTGTTGCTGGTTGCTCAGGCCGATCAAGCGTCGACCGATCAAGTGGGTCAACCAACTGCCGACACCGGCGTAGACCAACGCGCACCAGAACATGTAGCCGGGGATGGTGATACCGAACACTTCAATGCTGCCCGACACGCCCCACAGAATGATGGAGAACGACACCAGGCTGACCACATTGCGTAGCAGCCCCAGGCCCAGGTTCAAGGTATTGGAGGTGAAGCTGTTGAGGTCTTCGGAAATCCGCTGGTCCGGGTTATCGGTATAGCCGCCCTGCTCCAACTGGTAGTAGTTCTTGTGGCTGAGCCAACGCGCGAAATACTTTTCGGTGAGCCAGGCACGCCAGCGAATGGTCAACATCTGGGTCAGGTACAGGCGGTAGACCGCGCCGAGAATCGCCACCGTGGCGATACCGCAGAAATAGATGATCTGTTGCCAGAAGGCGGCGGTATCCTTATTTTCCAGGGCGTTGTAGAAGTCTTTGTACCAGTGGTTGAGCCATACCGATATCGCCACGCTGAACAGCGACAGGCCAATCACCACCGCCAGCAACAACCAGGCCTTGCCCTTCTCTTCACTGCGCCAATAGGGCGTGATCATCGCCCAGGTTCGGCGGAAAAACTGCCCACGCACCGCGTCATTGACCGCGGAGTACTCAGCGTTCTGATTCATTGTTCAGGCTCGGTAGGAAAAACATGACAGGCGTTTGAACCGATCATAGACGATCGGTTCAGGGCGCCGTGCAGCCTGAAGCAGATTGTTCAGACTTCGTTCAGCGCCGTACCGGACGTTTCTGCAGCTTGCGTTGCAGGGTGCGGCGGTGCATGCCAAGGGCGCGGGCGGTGGCGGAGATGTTGCCTTCGTGCTCGGTCAGCACACGCTGGATGTGCTCCCATTGCAGGCGATCCACCGACATGGGGTTTTCCGGCACCAGGGTATCGAGGTCGGCATGCTCGGAGAGCAAGGCGGCCAGCACGTCGTCGGCGTCGGCGGGTTTGCACAGGTAGTTGCAAGCGCCGCGCTTGATCGCCTCGACGGCGGTGGCGATGCTGGAGTAACCGGTGAGGATCACCACGCGCATTTCCGGGTCGAGCTCCAGCAGCTTGGGCAGCAGCACCAGGCCCGAGTCGCCGTCCATCTTCAGGTCGAGCGCGGCGTAGTCCGGCAAGTCGGCCTGGGCGATGGCCAGGCCTTCTTCGGCGGAGCCTGCGGTGCTGACACGGAAGCCGCGACGGCTCATGGCGCGTGCCATCACGCGGGTAAACGTGGCGTCGTCATCTACCAGCAACAGGTGCGGCAGTTCTTCGCCTTCGACTTGGATCTCGTCACTCATCGATATCTCCTCGTGCGACACGGGGCAGGCGCAGCTCGGTGAGCGTGCCACCTTCCTCATGACTATAGAGCTTCACTGAGCCGCCCGCGCGGGTCACGCTGGCCTTGCTCAAAAACAGGCCGAGGCCGAAGCCTTTGCCCTTGGTGGTAAAGAAAGGTTTGCCGATCTGCTCGGCAATAGCCAGCGGCACACCGGCGCCGTGGTCGCGAATACTGATCGTAAGGTCGTCCACATCCCAATCCAGTTGCACTTCCAGGCCCTCGGGGCAGGCATCGGCAGCGTTGTTCAACAAGTTGAGCAAGGCCTGGGTCAAGTCCGGCGGCGGCGCCATGCGCGGCACACTGCCCTGGCCCAACAGGTGGAAACGGTAACTGGCTTCGGGGCGCATCAGGTGCCAGCGGTTCAGGGCTTCGTCGAGCCACTGGGTCACGTCCTGCATCTCCACCGCCAGGCGGCGATTGGCTTCGGCAGCACGCACCAGTTGCTGCAAGGTCTGCTTGCACTGCTTGACCTGTTCGCGCAGTACGCCGAGATCCTCTTGCAGCGCCGGGTCGTGATGGTCCTGGGTCATTTCGTTGAGCAGCACGCTCATGGTCGCCAGCGGCGTGCCCAGCTCATGGGCGGCACCCGCGGCCTGGGTGGCGACGGCCAGCAGTTGCTGGTCGCGCAGGCCCTCTTCGCGGCGGATGGCGCGCAACTCTTCCTGACGGCGCAGCTCTTCGGCCATGCGCGCAGCGAAGAAGGTGATGACCGCAGCGGACAACGCGAAGCTCAGCCACATCCCGTAGATCTGCAGGTTTTCCCGTGCAATGGGGAAGGTCTGCAAGGGGTAGAACTGCGCCAGCAACAGCGTGTACAGGGTCAGCGCGATGCCCGACAGCACCACCGAATAGCGCCACGGCAAGGTCACGGCGGCGATGGTCAGTGGCACCAGGTAATACGAAACGAACGGGTTGGTGGAACCGCCCGAGAAATAAAGCAACACACTGTGGATAAACAGGTCGCAGGCCAGTTGCAGCGCGTATTCGAGTTCGGTCACCGGCCAGGTGGTGCGCAGCCGGATCGCGGTGAACACACACAGCACGGTGGAAAAGCACAGGGTCACGCCCAATTGCAGCCACGGCAGAGGCAGCAGGTCGAACCAATAGGCGAGCCCGACGGAGCCGGCCTGCGCGGCCAGGACCAGGGTACGAATGAACGTCAGGCGCCAGAGGTTCTGGCGAGTGGCGGAAGTCAGTTTTACGGCGGCGAGCATGAGCTCTCCCGATGAGCGCTGCAGGCGGATCGGCAGGAGTATAAACGAAGCAGCACCGCCGACACGGCGTGTGTGGCTCTTTGACGCAGGGCGGGCAAATGACCGTTCGTCGGCAGCGCCCCAACCTGTAGCTAATGTGTAAACCCGAAGAACCCAACGTGACCGTCTACAGTCATACCGATACGACCCCCCTAAGGAGCTTCCATGTCTCGTTTCATTCGCAGTGCAGCCATCGTCACCCTCAGCGTCGGCAGCCTCGCCAGCCTTCAGGCCATGGCCGCCGATGAGCTGCATTACAACCAGATTGCCCTGCGCGCCGAGGTCAGCCAGGAGGTGGCCCGCGACAAGATGATCGTCACGCTGTACACCGAATCCCAGAACAGCGACCCGGCCAAGCTCGCTGCCGAAATCACTACCACCCTGAACAAGGCCCTCGACCAGGCCCGCGAAGTCAAAGGCGTGACCCTGCGCCAGGGCAGCCGCAACAGCTACCCGATCTACGACAACAAGAACCAGAAGATCACCGGCTGGCGTGAACGCGCCGCGTTGCGCTTGGAGAGCGCGGACTTCCCGGCGCTGTCCAAGCTCACCGGCGAACTGCTGAACACCTTGAAGATGGAAAACATGGATTTCACCATCGCCGACGCCACGCGCAAGTCCAGTGAAGATGCGCTGCTCAAGGAAGCGGTCACCGCATTCAAGGCACGCGCACAGTTGGCCACCGATGCACTGGGCGGCAAGGGCTACAAGATCGTCAACCTGAACCTCAACACCAATGGTTACCCCATGCCTTACGCCCGTGCCGGGATGATGATGAAAGGTGCCCTGGCCGATTCGGCCCCTACCCCTGAAGTGGAAGCCGGCACCAGCCAGGTCAGCATGACCGCCGATGGCGTGATCGAAGTGCTGCAACAATAAAGTACTGACTGAAGCAAACGGGTTCCTGAAAACTCACTGAGTAGCGAACCCGTTCTCTGACAGATTGGCATCTGGCGCGGCCTTGAGGACGCGCCTTTTTTATCGGTGCAGCCGTAACTTCATAAATCAGAACACATGGCGCATTACACGCCTCTTCATTCTCCCCCCTACCGCACGCTGAATACGCGCCTTTATCCGACGAAGTCATGCAATCAGCCGCCAGGTCTTTTCAGTAGATGTCAGCCGCAACCATGTGTAACGAGAACAAAGCCAAAAGCAGGAACGTCAGTACGATCATTTTCCACGCAAGTATCGAACACATAATCGCCAGGGAGGCTAATTTACGGAGATCGATACCGAATGATTACATCTGCCTCAAACACTCTTCCGACATCCATGCCAAATGGGCCTCGCACCTCACCAGAGCTCGCCACCCAGCCTTCCCGCAATAACACAGAACATGCCCCCCGGCAAAAAAGCCCGAGGAGAAAACACCATCACCAAACACTGATCCCCGGTCTACCGTATAACCCAGGGGTGGATAAATACATCGCTAAAGCCACTGAAGGTTTTAAAACGCCGAGCCAAAGTACCGCTGAAATTATCAAGGCCGAGTTGAAAACACGGTGGCGCAAGGACATTGATCCTGATAACACGTTTATTGTCACGTTGAACTACGACCCCAAGCAGCCAAAACCCAGGGGTGGCAAAGTCTTAAACAAGATATCGCTGACCAAAGCCGCGTTACATAACGTACAGCGCGCCAATAAGAAAGACGAACACCAGACGGAGTCCGAAAAACAGCGGTCGACCCTGCACACCTGGCTCAACCGGATGGCGCCGTTGAACCCTTTGTCGGTGCTGGAGAATAAGATTGACCCGCTGGCGCAACCGCAGAAGACCTACGAAGGCATCTTTGTCGGGGCGGCCCCCGGCCAGAGGGAGGTTTATGGCGCTACAAACCTGCTGCGCGAGACCCCGGCCGCCTTCCGGGAGATCGTGTGGAACACCGAACGGAGCAAACCCTACACCGACTTCCTGAATAGCTTTTGGCCTGCCCATCAAAGCAAATACGAACAAATGAGCAAAGCATCCCTGGTGGGTGCTGCCCTGCGGCAATTTGAGAACAACAGTTTGAAGGCAAGTGATACCGACCTGGTCATGCGCGCCGCCGGCCTGCCGTCGAATACCACGTGGGAGCGTCTGAAACTGGACGATCTGGCCCCCGCCACCCGCAAAGACCCCGATGTGGAAGTAGGGCTGTTGAGCATCAACGGCTTCAAGTCCACGGACTTGCTCTACATCACCGACAAAAAGCCCCAATTGGGTGACGACGGCACCCCCATCAACCGTACGTTGCTGTACATCCCGGGAAACTCCTCGCCGATTCATACGTTCGACAGCCACGCCCGGATGAAGACATGGCTGGCTGAACAGGCTGTCGACCCGGTCAAGCGTGAAGCGCTATCGATGCACTTCCGCTTGCGCGACCAGGCTGATCGTTTCTTCTCCGAAGGCGTCAATCAAACGTTGGTCGGTGTCAGCGGCTGGACCAAAAAAAATGCACCCGATGCCGGGCCTCTCGAACGGCTGAACGAATTCGATCCGCAACAATTCATCACCACCGAACCACTGTCCGGCGACCCGTTCGCGGTCATGACCCAGCGACAAAAAGAACGCTCATACGCCGACGCCGAAACCGAGATCACCACGGACGGCGACGTCACCAAAGCCACCCTCCTGGAAGTGCTGGAGAACACCAGCAAAATCGCCTTGATGATGACCCCGCTGGCCATGGTCATGCCAGAAGTGGCGATAGGGCTGGAGGTGTTTTACGCTGCCGCCGGCGCAGTGGAGGCCGGGGTTGGCGCCGACGACCTCAAGCATGGCAAGCAAGGCGGCGCAGACCATATTGTGTTCGGTGTGCTGAATGCACTGCCTAGCGTCGTCCATGGCGCCAGCAAACTGGTCACCGGTGCCGCCGAGGGCGAAGTCGTCGCAGCGAATGCCGCAGAAGAACTATCGCCACCCTCACGCGAAATCCCGGAAAAGCCCGTCGACATCAAGCCCCGCGCCGAGGAAAACGTTGCCAACCGTCTCCGCCCGTCCCAGGCCGCCGATATCAGCGCCTATGCAATCCCGGATGGCGAACGCGTTATTGAAGGCTTGCAGGCAAATGCAAAAGGCATGCATCAGCTTAAAGATGCTTCCGGCGTAGACCGGTGGTTCATCCGCTACACCGACGCTACGGGTATGCCCAAGGTCTACGAGATCAGAAGCGACTTCAAACTGCGCGACGACTACGTTCAGATCATCGACCCACAAACCCGCAAGCCGGTGATGACCGTGCATTCCACCGGCGATGGTGAGTGGGCACCGGGTATCGGCCCAGGAGGTGCCCGCGAGTGGCCATGGAAAAAAAAGATCCCAGCACCGACCCAGGATGAAGTCCTGAACAAAGTCCCCAGCGTTTCGAGTCAGTTTGTTGAAGTAGATGGCACCCAGATGGCAGGGGCAAAAATCTTTGACAAGTACGTCAATGCCGACACAAAAACCAACTTCACTTTTTCCAGTGAGCACTATGAACAAGGTAGCGAGATCAAGCGTAGGCTGAAGATCGATTGGGCGGCCAATGACGGCGTGTATTCGGTGTCAGACTCCGAAAGGGCAATCCCGTCAGAGTTCGGGGCCGGCGAGTACGCGCCGAACTTCATCAAAGACCTGCACCGTAGCCCCTATACGCTGCGCGTTGGCGCAAACGAAATTGAAATGGACTTCAACAAACTCAAGGCCAGCTTTGAAAATCCACCTGCAAACCTGGAGGACAGCTTCCTGCGAGACAACCTCGCCAAATTTGAACAAGCAGTGCCCGATCCAGAACTGCGCGCGCGGATTTCCGAAGTTGCCCACCAGGGAGCAGCAGCGTCCACGTGGCAGGAGCTGGGTCCCCCCCTGCTCAAGGACAACTACTTGACCAGTGCGGGTGACCGTCACTTTCTCATCGACTACAACCCGGCGGCCGGAGACGCCGACGTCACGATCTCTGCCAAGTGGAAGCTGACTGATACAGACTCCGCTGAGCTCGAGCCCATCAAGGATATGGACATCTCATCGACGCGCACTTTCAAGATCCGCAAGAGCAACGGGGCAGAAGGTGATCGATTCAAAATTGAAGGTCCCTCGAATTCCCGCCTGCAACTGTCGGTAGGGTAATAACGATAGAACGTTCTCGACTGACCTGAAAAGCCTGAACGGCGGTAACCTCGGTGACCGCCGTTTTTTTGTCTGGGCAACTTTGTATGCCTGCCACTTCAGGAGTCTCCATGGAAAGAATCACCTTAAAACCACTGTTCCTCGCCGCTGGCCTGCTGGCCTTTATGCCGCTGGCCCAGGCCGCCAGCACGTTGGTCTACTGCTCCGAAGCCAGCCCCGCCGGTTTCGACCCCAGCCAGTACACCAGCGGCACCGATTTTGATGCCTCGGCGGAAACCGTGTTCAACCGCCTGACCCAGTTCAAGCGCGGCGGCACCGAAGTCGAGCCCGGCCTGGCGACCCGTTGGGAGGTGTCCAAAGACGGCCTGACCTACACCTTCCACCTGCGCGATGGCGTCAAGTTCCACACCACCGATTTCTTCACGCCTTCCCGCGACTTCAACGCCGATGACGTGCTGTTCACCTTCAACCGCTTGCTGGACGCCGACAGCCCGTTTCGCAAGGCTTACCCCTCCGAGTCACCGTACTTCACCGACATGGGCCTGAACACCACGATCAAGAGCGTCGACAAACTCGACGAGCACACCGTGCGCTTCAACCTGAACAACGTCGACGCCGCCTTCGTACAAAACCTGGCGATGAGTTTCGCCTCGGTGCAGTCCGCCGAGTACGCGGCTCAATTGCTGAAGGAAGGCAAGGCCGAAGACATCAACCAGAAGCCGGTAGGCACCGGGCCGTTTGTGTTCAAGCGCTACCAGAAGGACTCGCAGATTCGCTATGTGGCCAACAAGCACTATTGGAAGCCCGAGGATGTGAAGCTCGACAACCTGGTATTCGCCATCACTCCGGATGCCGCGTCACGCCTGCAGAAACTCAAGGCCGGCGAATGCCAGGTCAGTGGCTATCCGCGCCCCGCCGACATCGAGGTGATGAAACAGGACCCCAACCTGCGCGTGCTACAGCAAGCCGGTTTCAACCTGGGTTTCCTGGCCTACAACGTGACCCACCCGCCGCTGGACCAGCTCAAGGTGCGCCAGGCCCTGGACATGGCTATCGACAAACCCGCGATCATCAAGGCCGTTTACCAAAGCGCCGGACAATTGGCGCAGAACGCCTTGCCACCGGCGCAGTGGTCTTATGACCCGACCATCAAGGACGCCCCCTACGATCCGACCAAGGCTCGGGCGCTACTAAAAGAAGCAGGGGTTGCACCAGGTACGACCATCAACCTGTGGGCCATGACCGTGCAACGGGCTTCCAACCCGAATGCGCGCATGTCGGCGCAAATGATCCAGCAGGACTGGGACAAGATCGGCATCAAGGCCAACATCGTCAGTTATGAATGGGGCGAATACATCAAGCGCGCCAAGAATGGTGAGCACGATGCGATGATTTACGGCTGGACCGGCGACAACGGCGACCCGGATAACTGGCTCGGCGTGCTCTACAGTTGTGCTGCGGTCAAGGGCAGCAACTACGCCAAATGGTGTAACCCGGGCTACGACAAACTTGTCCAGCAAGCCAAACTCAGCAGCGATCGCGAGCAGCGCATAAAGTGGTATCAGCAGGCACAAAAAATCCTTAAGGAACAAGTACCTATAACGCCTATTGCAAACTCGACGGTTTTCCAACCCCTGCGAAAAGAAGTGCGAGACTTCAAGATCAGCCCGTTTGGATTGACGCCTTTCTACGGCGTGAGTCTAGATAAGTAACAGCCACGCCCCAACCGGGTGCGCCAGGCGCGCCATATGGGTCTTTTTGGTGCGCCTTGCGCACCGAAAAAACCCTCTAAACATGCTCATTTGTGTCAAAACTTTCATAATTGCGACATTCGTGTACGTTCGTACCACTCTTTGCCGCTTGCAACCGTTCAGCATCTTGCAATGGGTATGGCCCCTGCATAAGTATCCGCAGGCCGACTCACGAGGTCGCCCTCACCACCAAAAATGACAACAAATCATGAGGCCAACATGCTTAAACACGCAGTCCTTCCGTTATTAGTGAGCGCTGGCCTTATGGCCGCCGCCCCCTTTGCCCATGCGGCAACTAACCTGGTGTTCTGCTCCGAAGGGAGCCCGGCCGGTTTCGATCCTGGCCAGTACACCACCGGAACAGACTTCGATGCTTCGGCCGAAACCATGTTCAACCGCCTGAGCCAGTTCGAACGCGGCGGCACCGCAGTGATTCCTGGCCTGGCCACCAGCTGGGACGTGTCCCCGGATGGCCTGACGTATACCTTCCATTTGCGCGAAGGCGTCAAGTTCCACACCACCCCGTACTTCAAGCCCACTCGTGAATTCTCGGCTGACGACGTACTGTTCACCTTCAACCGGATGATCAATAAAGACGATCCATTCCGTAAAGCCTACCCCACCGAGTTCCCGTACTTCACGGACATGGGGATGGACACCAACATCAAGAACATCGAGAAAATCGATGACCACACCGTCAAGTTCACCCTTGGCACCGTGGACGCCGCTTTTATCCAAAACCTGGCGATGAGCTTCGCGTCGATCCAGTCGGCTGAATACGCCGCCCAACTGTTGAAGGAAGGCAAAGCCCCGGACATCAACCAGAAGCCGATCGGCACTGGCCCGTTCGTGTTCAAGAGCTACCAGAAAGACTCGAACATCCGTTACACCGGCAACAAGGACTACTGGAAGCCTGAAGACGTCAAGATCGACAACCTGATCTTCGCCATCACCACCGACCCATCGGTACGCATCCAGAAGCTCAAGAAAAACGAATGCCAGATCACCTTGTTCCCACGTCCGGCCGACCTCAAGGCGCTGGGCGAAGACAAGGACCTGAAACTGCCGCACCAGGCCGGTTTCAACCTGGGTTACGTTGCTTACAACGTCATGGACAAGATCAAGGGCAGCGACCAGCCTAACCCGCTGGCAGACCTGCGCGTGCGCCAGGCGCTGGACATGTCGGTGAACAAGCAGCAGATCATCGACTCCGTCTACCAGGGCGCCGGTCAACTGGCCGTCAACGCCATGCCACCGACTCAATGGTCCTACGACACCACCATCAAGGATGCCAAGTACGATCCGGAGAAAGCCAAAGCGCTGCTCAAGGAAGCCGGCGTCAAGGAAGGTACCGAGATCGTCCTGTGGGCCATGCCGGTCCAGCGTCCGTACAACCCGAATGCCAAGCTGATGGCTGAAATGCTGCAGAACGACTGGTCCAAGATCGGCCTGAAGGTCAAGATCACCAGCTACGAATGGGGCGAGTACATCAAGCGCTCCAAAGGCGGCGAGAACCAGGCCATGATCATTGGCTGGAGCGGCGACAATGGTGACCCGGACAACTGGCTGAACGTGCTGTTCGGCTGTGATTCGCTGGCCGGTAACAACTTCTCCAAATGGTGCGACAAGAAATTCGACGGCATCGTCAAAGAAGCCAAGGCCACATCGGATGTCGCCAAACGCACCGAGCTGTATAAGCAGGCGCAACATATCCTCAAAGATGCAGTCCCGATGACACCTATCGCGCACTCGACGGTGTATCAACCCATGCGCAACTCCGTGCAGGACTTCAAGATCAGCCCGTTTGGCTTGAACTCCTTCTACGGCGTGAGCGTAAGCGGCAAGTAAGGATCACTGGCGGCGACGTTTCAGAACGTCGCCGTTATTGCATCCGTCTGGACCGTAGGAAACAGACCACATTCGCAATCGTTGCCGTCCTACGGTAACAAACTGCGATTTGCGACTCCGTTGCCTACAAGGTCAGTCCGATTTGGCGCATTTACTGTGAAGTCCGCGACCCATAACGTCGTAGGACAGCAGAGGCATCTAATTCGGAAAGGCACTTGCTGCGAGTGGGATCAGTGATGTCTCCCTGGCCGAAAGCCCGGGGGATTGCTCGCTGATGACAACTACAATCAAGGATCGGGATCGTCATGCGCCATACCACCGTTCTATCCGCAATTTTTGGCACCAGCCTGCTGGCTGTGGCCACGATGGGCCAAGCCGCCGACAAGAAGAGCCTGGTGTTCTGCTCCGAAGGCAGCCCGGCAGGGTTCGACACCGCGCAATACACCGCCGCCACCGACAACGATGCCGCCGAGCCGCTGTACAACCGGCTGGTCGAGTTTGAAAAGGGCGAGACCAACGTGGTGCCTGGCCTGGCGACCAAGTGGGAGGTTTCCGAAGACGGCCTGACCTACACCTTCCATCTGCGCGAAGGGGTGAAATTCCACAGCAACAAGGAATTCAAGCCAACGCGGGACTTCAACGCCGACGACGTGCTGTTCACCTTCAACCGCATGCTTGACCCCGACCATCCGTTTCGCAAGGCCTACCCCACCGAGTTTCCGTACTTCAACGGGATGAGCCTGAACAAGAACATCGCCAAGGTCGAGAAGACCGGCCCACACACCGTGGTGATGACGCTCAACACGATCGACGCCGCGTTCGTGCAGAACATCGCCATGAGCTTTGCCGCCATCCTGTCGGCCGAATACGCCGAGCAGTTGCTCAAGGACGGTAAGCCCAGCGACATCAACCAGAAGCCGATCGGCACTGGGCCCTTTGTATTCCAGCGCTACCAGAAAGACTCGCAGATCCGCTTTGTGGCCAACAAACAGTACTGGGACCCGAGCAAGGTCAAGCTGGACCAACTGATTTTCGCCATCAACACCGACGCCTCGGTGCGCGTGCAAAAGCTCAAGGCCGGGGAATGCCAGGTCACCCTGCATCCGCGTCCGGCCGATGTCGACGCCCTCAAGGCCGACCCGAACCTGAAACTGCTGACCAAGCCCGGTTTCAACCTCGGCTACATCGCCTACAACGTGCGCCACAAGCCGTTCGACCAGCTTGAAGTGCGCCAGGCGCTGGACATGGCAGTGAACAAGCAGAGCATCCTCAATGCCGTGTACCAGGGCGCGGGGCAATTGGCAGTCAACGCCATGCCGCCGACCCAGTGGTCCTACGACGACAGCATCAAGGACGCCGCCTACAACCCGGAAAAAGCCAAGGAACTGCTCAAGGCCGCCGGCGTGAAGGAAGGCACCGAGATCACCCTGTGGGCGATGCCGGTGCAGCGGCCGTACAACCCCAACGCCAAGCTGATGGCCGAGATGCTGCAAAGCGACTGGGCGAAGATCGGCCTCAAGGTCAAGATCGTCAGCTACGAGTGGGGCGAATACATCAAGCGCACCAAGAACGGTGAGCACGATATCAGCCTGATCGGCTGGACCGGCGACAACGGTGACCCGGACAACTGGCTGGGCACTCTCTACAGCTGCGACGCCATCGGCGGGAACAACTACTCCATGTGGTGTGACCCGGCGTACGACAAGCTGATCAAGCAAGCCAAGGTCGTCACCGACCGCGAACAAAGGACTGTTCTGTACAAACAGGCGCAGCAACTGCTTAAAGCGCAGGTGCCTATCACGCCCGTCGCCCACTCGACGGTCAACCAGCCGTTAAGCGCCAAAGTCGAAGGTTTCAAAGTGAGCCCCTTCGGCCGCAACGTGTTCTCAGGCGTCAGTATCACCCCCTAAAAAAATAACCGGATTTGCAGAGAGCGAAGTTGGCTCTCTCGCAAACGTGCAGCCTTGTTTTGGGAATTTTCCTACAGCAAACGTTTGCAATAGCTTGATCGAGTTACACACCCAATAGCCGGTTCACCTAAAAAGACCGGCATAAAAAAGAGAACCAAAGGAGCTTCACCCATGAAACTGAGCAGCAAAGCGCTTCTGGCCTTGGCCATCAGCAGCATCACGGCCACCGCCTATGCGGACACTCAGAGCCAGGACTTCGTGCCTACCACCCTGGCCGGCACCAGCGCGCAAAGCGAAGCCAAAGGCTTTATCGACGGTCAAAGCCTGGGCGGTACCACTCGCAACTGGTTCTCCAGCGAGAAGAAATTCCGCGGCCAGCGCTTTACCTATGAGAAGCACGGTCAGGCACGCACTGACGCCAACCGCACGAACTGGGTGCAAGGCACCATTCTCAACTACTCCTCGGGCTTCACCCAAGGCACCGTGGGCGTGGCCACCGAAGTGGCGGCCTACAACGCTGTAGTCCTGGACCGTAGCAAGCGTGATATCAAGGGCGGTTCCAACCGTACCCTGGCTGACTCCGACGGTGATGCAGTAGGCCAATGGAGCAAACTGGGCTTGGCTAACGTCAAGTTCCGCGTGTCCAACACCACCTTGACCGCCGGTCGCCAGAACTTCAGCAGCGGAATCGTCGACACTATCGGCAACCGTGCCCTGCCTTCGAGCTTCGAAGGTGTGAGTTTCAACAGTGAAGAGTTCAGCAACCTGTCGTTCCAGGGCGGCATCTTCGATCGCGTTTCGCCGCGTACCGAACAAAGCCTGTCGAAATTCCGTTCCGAGTACGGCAATGGCCAGGAAACCGACAAGGTCAAAACCCTGGGCTTCAACTACCAGCCGTTCAAAAGCCTGAAAACCAGCGTGTTCGCCGCCAACGTTGAAGACTTCTGGAACCAGTACTACTTCGGCGCTACCCACGAACTGGGTGATGCACAGACCCTGGCACTGACCACCGGCCTGAACTACTACAAAACCACCGACACCGGCAGCAAGAAGATGGGCAACATCGACAACGACACTTACTCGTTGTCCCTGGGGCTGACCCACCAGGCTCACAGCCTGACCTTCTCGTACCAGGAAGTTAACGGTGACGAGTACTTCGACTACCTGCACGAAACCAACGGCATCTACCTGGCCAACTCCCTGACCTCGGACTTCAACAGCCCGAACGAGAAGTCCTTCCAGGTCGCCTACGCCATCAACATGGCCGAATACGGCGTGCCAGGCCTGAAGTTCAACGTCTACTCGGCGCGCGGCTGGGGCATCGACGGTACTCACTACAACGGTACCGCCTACGGTGAAGCCGGCGCTTCGCGTAGCGACCTGCGCCTGATGGACGGCGAGAAACACCAGGAATACGGCGTTGGCACGTCCTACGCGATTCAGAGCGGCCCACTCAAGGCCACCACCATCCGTGGCACCTACGTGACTCACCGCGCCAGCGCGCAACAAGCTGATGGCAACATCAAAGAGTTCCGCCTGGTCACCACCATCCCGTTCAACATCCTTTAATTAGCGCCAGGTAGACGGCGGGCTCAATCCGAGCCCGCCGTCTACGCTTGTCTGGTCCCATCGATTGCAGAGGGCTCCGAATGAAAATGCTCCCGCTACAAGCCGCTATTGCCGCTGCGCTGTTGAGCGTTGCGATCGGCGTTTCGGCCAAACCGCTGGTGGTCTGCACCGAAGCCAGCCCGGAAGGTTTCGACCCGGTCCTGTACACCACCGCCGTCACAGCTGACGCCGCCGCTGAAACCATGTTCAACCGCCTGGTGGACTTCAAGCCCGGCACCACCGAAGTGATTCCCGCACTGGCCAAGGCCCTGCCGGAGATCAGCGCCGATGGCCTGACCTACACCTTCCACCTGCGTGACGACATCAAGTTCCACACCACCGACTACTTCAAACCCACGCGCAACCTGAACGCCGACGACGTGCTTTGGAGCTTCCAGCGCTAACTGGACCCGAAACACCCGTGGCACACCAAGTCCAACGTGGGCTACCCCTACTTCGAAAGCATGGGCTTCAAGGAACTGCTCAAGAGCGTCGAGAAGACTGACGACCACACCGTGGTCTTCACCCTGACCCGCCCTGAAGCACCGTTCCTGGCCGACCTGGCCATGGCGTTTTCCTCGATTCACTCTGCCGAATACGCCGACCAGTTGCTCAAGTCCGGCAAGACCGATGACCTCAATGCCAAGCCCATCGGCACCGGCCCGTTCATCTTCACCCGCTACGCCAAGGACGCCCAGGTGCGTTTCAAGGCCAACCCGGACTACTTCCGTGGCAAGCCGCCGGCCGACCCGCTGATCCTGGCGATCACCACCGACAACAACGTGCGCCTGCAGAAGCTCAAGGCCAACGAATGCCAGATCGCGCTGTATCCGAAGCCGGATGACATCCCAAGCATCAAGAAAGACCCGAACCTGAAGATCGATGGTCTGGCAGCGATGACCACCAGCTACACTGCCTTGAACACCACCCACAAATACATGAGCGACGCGCGGGTACGCCACGCGATCAACATCGCGTTCGACAAGGCCGGCTATACGAAAGCACTGTTTGGCGAAGGTAACGCAGTCGTGGGCACCGGCCCGTATCCGCCAACACTGCTGGGCTTCAGCGACAAGTTGAAAAACCCGCCACGTGACCTGGACAAGGCTCGTGCCCTGCTCAAGGAAGCCGGCGTGCCGGAGGGTACCGAGTTCACCCTGTTCACTCGCGCCAACGGCGGCCCGACCAACCCCAACCCAATGATGGGCGCCCAGCGTATGCAGGCGGATCTGGCCCAGGTTGGCCTGAAGGTCAACATCAAGGTCATGGAGTGGGGCGAAATGCTCAAGCGCGCCAAAGCCGGTGAGCACGACATGGTTTCCGCAGGCTGGGTAGGTGATAACGGCGACCCGGATAACTTCCTTACGCCCAACCTGAGTTGCGATGCGGCCAAGAACGGCGAAAACTACGCCCGTTGGTGCAATAAAGAATTTCAGGACCTGATCGACAAGGCGCGTGCCCTCACTGAACCCGCCCAGCGCGCTGCACTCTATGAACAGGCACAGGACGTTTTCGACAAGGACCAACCATGGCTTCCCATGGCTTACCCGAAACTGTTCACCGCCATGCGCAAAAACGTAGAAGGCTTTACCCAAAGCCCTCTAGGTACCAATAACTTCGCCACCACCCAGGTGAAGTAAATAAGAAAAACGCTCGGCACCGTCGACCTTGACGGTGCCGGACTTGCCTAACCGGCTGATTGAGGTACACCACAAGATGTTTAGTTTTATTGCCCGCCGATTGGGGTTATTGATCCCCACGTTTTTCGGCATCACGTTGCTGACATTTGCGTTGATTCGCATGATCCCCGGCGACCCCGTCGAAGTCATGATGGGCGAGCGACGCGTCGACCCCGAGATGCACGCACAGGCAATGGAACGCCTCGGCCTTAACAAGCCGCTGTATGCGCAATACCTGGACTATGTGGGCAAGCTCGCCCATGGCGACCTTGGCGAATCGCTGCGCACGCGGACCAGCGTGTGGACCGAGTTCACCGCCCTCTTCCCGGCGACCCTGGAACTGTCCATGGCCGCCCTGTTGTTCGCCGGCATCCTGGGCCTGTTGGCCGGGGTGATCGCGGCCCTGAAGCGAGGATCCCTGTTCGACCATGGGGTGATGGGCATCTCCCTGGCGGGATATTCGATGCCGATCTTCTGGTGGGGCCTGATCCTGATCATGTTCTTCTCGGTAAGCCTGGGCTGGACCCCGGTTTCCGGGCGTATCGACCTGCTCTACGACATCGAGCCGCGCACCGGCTTCATGCTGATCGACACCCTGCTGGCTGACGAGCCGGACGCCTTCTGGGATGCGCTGCACCACCTGATCCTGCCGGCCATCGTGCTCGGCACCATCCCTTTGGCGGTGATCGCGCGGATGACCCGTTCGTCGATGCTCGAAGTGCTGCGCGAAGACTACATCCGTACCGCCAAGGCCAAAGGCCTGTCGCCTGCACGCGTGGTGTTCGTCCACGGCCTGCGTAACGCGCTGATCCCAGTGCTGACCGTGGTTGGCCTGCAAGTCGGCACCCTGCTGGCCGGTGCGGTTTTGACCGAAACCATCTTCTCGTGGCCCGGCATCGGCAAATGGCTGATCGAAGCCATTGGCGCGCGGGACTACCCGGTGGTGCAAAACGGCATCCTGCTGATCGCCTGCCTGGTGATCCTGGTGAACTTCGTGGTGGATATCCTCTACGGCTTCGCCAACCCACGCATCCGTCACCAGCGCTGAGATCATGACCATGACCACACCTACTCCCGTGTCAGCAGTCGATCAAAGCCTGCTGTATCCGTCCCCGTACAAAGAATTCTGGCAAGCCTTCTCCAAGAACAAAGGCGCGGTCGCCGGCCTGCTGTTCATGTTGCTGATCGTGTTCTGCGCGCTCTTCGCCCCTTGGGTGGCGCCGCATAACCCGAGCGAGCAGTACCGCGACTTCCTGCTGACCCCGCCGTCATGGCTGGAAGGCGGGCAGATCCAGTTCCTGCTCGGCACCGACGAACTGGGCCGTGACTTGCTCTCGCGCCTGATCCAGGGTTCGCGCCTGTCGCTGCTGATCGGCTTGTCGTCGGTGGTGATGTCGCTGATCCCGGGCATCCTGCTGGGTCTGTTCGCCGGATTCTTCCCGCGCCTGCTGGGCCCGACCATCATGCGCCTGATGGACATCATGCTGGCCCTGCCGTCCCTGCTGCTGGCGGTTGCCATTGTCGCGATCCTCGGCCCTGGCCTGATCAACACCGTGATCGCCATTGCGATCGTGTCCTTGCCGTCCTATGTCCGCCTAACCCGTGCTGCGGTGATGGGCGAACTGAACCGCGACTACGTGACCGCCGCACGCCTGGCCGGTGCCGGCCTGCCACGCCTGATGTTCATCACCGTGCTGCCTAACTGCATGGCACCGCTGATCGTACAGGCCACCCTGAGTTTCTCCTCGGCGATCCTCGATGCCGCGGCCCTGGGCTTCCTCGGCCTTGGCGTACAACCGCCAACCCCGGAGTGGGGCACCATGCTGGCTTCGGCCCGTGACTACATCGAACGCGCCTGGTGGGTGGTGAGCCTGCCTGGCTTGACCATTTTGCTCAGCGTGCTGGCAATCAACTTGATGGGTGACGGCCTGCGCGATGCGCTGGACCCGAAACTCAAGAACGCCGCCTGAGGAGATTCCCATGTCACTGTTAGAAATCAAGAATCTCAACGTGCGCTTCGGCGACAAGACCGCCGTGCCGGTGGTCGATGGCCTCGACATCAGTGTCGACAAAGGCGAAGTACTGGCAATCGTTGGCGAGTCTGGCTCGGGTAAATCCGTGACCATGATGGCGCTGATGGGCCTGATCGAGCACCCCGGCATCGTCACTGCCGACGCCCTGAACTTCGACGGCAAGGACATGCTCAAGCTGAGCAACCGCCAGCGCCGCCAAATCGTCGGCAAAGACCTGGCAATGGTATTCCAGGACCCGATGACCGCGCTGAACCCCAGCTACACCGTGGGTTTCCAGATTGAAGAAGTGCTGCGCCTGCACTTGAAAATGTCCGGCAAGCAAGCACGCAAGCGCGCTATTGAGCTGTTGGAAAAGGTTGAGATCCCAGGCGCTGCCAGCCGAATGGACGCCTACCCGCACCAACTGTCCGGCGGTATGAGCCAGCGTGTGGCCATCGCCATGGCGATTGCCGGCGAGCCCAAGTTGCTGATCGCCGACGAACCGACCACCGCATTGGACGTGACCATCCAGGCGCAGATCATGGACCTGCTGCTGGCGTTGCAGAAAGAGCAGAACATGGGCCTGGTGCTGATCACCCACGACCTCGCCGTCGTGGCGGAAACCGCCCAGCGCGTGTGTGTGATGTACGCCGGCCAGGCGGTGGAAGTCGGCCAGGTGCCGCAACTGTTCGACATCCCGGCACACCCCTACAGCGAAGCGCTGCTCAAGGCGATCCCCGAGCACAGCCTCGGCGCCACGCGCCTGGCCACGCTGCCGGGTATCGTGCCCGGCCGCTATGACCGTCCGCAGGGTTGCCTGCTGTCGCCGCGCTGCCCGTACGTGCAGGAAAGCTGCCGCCAGACCCGCCCAGGTCTTGACCCTAAATCCAACAGCCTAGCGCGCTGCTTCTACCCCTTGAACCAGGAGGTGGCGTAATGGCCGTCGTTCTTACCGCCCGCGACCTGACCCGTCACTACGAAGTGTCCCGTGGCCTGTTCAAGGGCCACGCACTGGTACGCGCGCTCAATGGTGTGTCGTTCGAGCTGGAAGCCGGCAAGACCCTTGCGGTCGTGGGCGAATCCGGTTGCGGCAAATCCACCCTGGCCCGCGCGCTGACGCTGATTGAAGAACCGTCCTCGGGGTCCCTAAAAATCGCCGGCCAGGAAGTCGCCGGCGCCGACAAGGCCCAGCGCAAGCAATTGCGCAAAGACGTGCAGATGGTGTTCCAGAGCCCGTATGCCTCGTTGAACCCCCGCCAGAAGGTCGGTGATCAACTGGGCGAGCCGCTGCTGATCAACACCAACCTGTCCGCCGCCGAACGTCGCGAAAAGGTCCAGGCGATGATGAAGCAGGTGGGCCTGCGCCCTGAGCATTACCAGCGCTACCCGCACATGTTCTCCGGTGGCCAGCGCCAGCGCATCGCCCTGGCCCGCGCCATGATGCTGCAACCCAAAGTGCTGGTGGCGGATGAGCCGACCTCCGCACTGGACGTATCGATCCAGGCCCAGGTGCTCAACCTGTTCATGGATTTGCAGCAGGAATTCAACACCGCCTATGTGTTCATCTCCCACAACCTGGCGGTGGTGCAGCACGTGGCCGATGACGTGATGGTGATGTACCTCGGCCGCCCGGTGGAAGTGGGCCCCAAGGAAGACATCTACGCCCGGCCTCTGCACCCTTACACCCAGGCGCTGCTGTCGGCCACCCCAACCATCCACCCGGACCCGAACAAGCCGAAGATCAAGATCGTTGGCGAGCTGCCTAACCCGCTGAATCCGCCGCCTGGCTGCGCTTTCCACAAGCGCTGCCCGTACGCGACCGAGCGTTGCAGCAGTGAGGAGCCGCTGTTGCGGCCGTTGGATAACCGTCAGGTGGCATGCCACTACGCGGAGCAATTCGTGGCCTGAAGCAGCCCCACCCTCTTGTAGGAGCGAGCTTGCTCGCGAAGATCGTCAACGATAACGCAGCCTTTTCAGGTTTATCGTGGCGCTCTCCGTTTTTTCGCGAACAAGCTCGCTCCTACAGAGGTTGGGGGTTAACGCGTTCTACAGCCCCTCCCGTCAGGTTGCGCATCAACCGGGCGGGAGGGGCTTTTTTTTGCCAGGTCTACGTCTGGCTATCGCCTTCATCATCCGGGTTGTCATCGTCCGGCTCGTCGGTGGTGGAGTCGTCATCGTCCTTACTGCCACCTTGGCCCTCGTCGCCTGGCTCCGCTTCGGACTTGGCCAGTTGCAGGACCTTGCCATGCCCACTCTGCGCCGCAGACACTGCCGCCCCACTCTGCACCGGGTTATGTGCCCAGGCCGTCGACATCCCCAACGACAACAGCACCAGTACCTTCAGCAACAACACTAAGCGTTGAACAATATTCATGGTTGATTCCGTCCGGTCAGTAGGTGAATCGCGCACGGCGGCCGTTTAGTACCGCCAGCGTTGACGCTAGTCCCGATGCCGGATTCTTGCCAATCCCCTGCCTGGTCGAAAGCAAAAATGTGAAAGGGGGCTTGCCCCCGATGGCGGAGTGCCAGCCCCCAATGTACGGGCTGACACACTGCTATCGGGGGCAAGCCCCCCTCCCACATTCTGTTTGGCGACGCTCAGGAATTAATGGTGCTCGCGAGTAGCCCGGAATTTCACATCCGGCCAACGCTCTTCCATCAGCGCCAGGTTGACCCGTGTCGGCGCCAGGTAGGTCAAGTGACCGCCGCCGTCGACCGCAAGGTTTTCCACAGCCTTGTTGGAGAACTCTTCCAGCTTCTTCTTATCGCTGCAGTCGATCCAACGCGCCGAATACACGGTGATTGGCTCGTAGGAGCACTCAACCTTGTATTCCTCTTTCAAGCGGCTGGCGACCACATCGAACTGCAGCACGCCCACAGCGCCGAGAATGATGTCGTTGCTGCGCTCGGGGAAGAACACTTGGGTCGCGCCCTCTTCCGCCAATTGCTGCAAGCCTTGGCGCAACTGCTTGGATTTCAGCGGGTCGCGCAGGCGCACACGGCGGAACAGTTCCGGGGCGAAGTGCGGGATGCCGGTGAAGCCCAGCGTTTCGCCTTCGGTGAAGGTGTCGCCGATCTGGATAGTGCCGTGGTTGTGCAAGCCAATGATGTCGCCAGCGTAGGCTTCTTCAAGCTGCTCACGCTCGGAGGAGAAGAACGTCAGGGCGTCGCCGATACGCACGTCCTTGCCGGTACGCACGTGGCGCATCTTCATGCCTTTTTCGTATCGGCCGGAACAGATGCGCATAAAGGCGATACGGTCGCGGTGCTTGGGGTCCATGTTCGCCTGGATCTTGAACACGAAACCTGAAAACTTCTCTTCCACCGGTTCCACGGTGCGCTCGTTGGCCACGCGTGGCAGTGGGCGCGGCGCCCAGTCCACCACGGCGTCGAGCACGTGGTCGACCCCGAAGTTGCCCAGGGCCGTACCGAAGAATACCGGGGTCAACTGGCCGTCGAGGAATTCCTGCTGGTTGAACTCATGGCAGGCACCCTGCACCAGTTCCAACTGGTCGACAAAACGGTCGTACTCGTCACCCAGGTGGGCGCGGGCCTCGTCGGAGTCGAGCTTCTCGATGATTTTCACATCCGTACGTTCATGACCGTGGCCGGCGGTGTAGACAATGATGTAGTCGTCGGCCAGGTGGTACACGCCCTTGAAGTCGCGGTAGCAACCAATCGGCCAGGTGATCGGCGCAGCCTTGATCTTCAGGACCGCTTCGATTTCATCGAGCAGTTCGATCGGGTCGCGGATATCGCGGTCGAGTTTGTTGATAAAGCTGACGATCGGCGTATCACGCAGGCGGCACACATCCATCAAGGCGATGGTACGTGGCTCGACGCCCTTACCGCCGTCGAGGACCATCAAGGCCGAGTCCACCGCGGTCAGGGTGCGGTAGGTGTCTTCGGAGAAGTCTTCGTGGCCCGGGGTGTCGAGCAGGTTGATCATGTGATCGCGATACGGAAACTGCATGACCGACGTGGTAATGGAAATACCCCGTTGTTTTTCCATTTCCATCCAGTCGGAGGTGGCATGGCGGTCAGATTTGCGGGATTTCACCGTGCCGGCCACTGCGATTGCCTTGCCCATCAGCAAGAGCTTCTCGGTGATGGTGGTTTTACCGGCATCGGGGTGGGAAATAATGGCGAAAGTGCGGCGTTTCGCGACTTCGGCGGCCTGGTGGGTCATGGGAAATCGCCTGGCAGGTGAGTCAAAAAAGGGCGGCGAGTATAGCGCAAACCCAGGCTGGCGGACCACCGTTCACCCCATTGGGGGTGGCTAAATACTGCCAAGTGTGGAACCTTTTAAAAGGTAGAGACGTCCACTCCCCTGCTACCGCACTCGGAACAGGGGCTGAAAAATCAGCAAGTTAGCCTGACGAGGCTGCGCTCATGGCTTGACCTCATGCCGCTTTTGCCGGCATTGGCAAGCTGCTTTTCGCGACCACATTCGAAGACAGCCAGGAATGGCATGCCACGAAGGAATGTGTTCGCCGACAGAAGAAAAAAGGAGTCCGCCTGTGGCTATTCGCTATGGCAAAGGGCTGATAGGAGGAGCGGTTGTCGTCGCTCTCCTGGCCCTGCTGGTCCACTGGATCGGCATCAACACGATCGAACTGTACCGCGACGATTTATTGTTTTACCTGCAAGCTCATCTGATTCTCGTCCTGGTCTCCATGCTGGCCGCCCTGATTGTGGGCATCCCCGCCGGTATCCTGCTCAGCCGACCGAACATGGTCGGGCGCGCAGAACGCTTCATGCAGATTTTCAACATCGGCAACACCGTCCCTCCCCTGGCCGTACTGGCCATCGCCCTCGGCGTCCTCGGCATCGGCAGCGGCCCGGCCATCTTCGCGCTGTTCCTCGCCTCCTTGCTGCCCATCGTGCGCAACACCTACGAAGGCCTCAAAAACGTTCAAGGCTCGCTGAAAGAAGCCGCCACCGGCATCGGCATGACCCCGCGCCAGGTGCTGTTTCGCGTCGAATTGCCCAACGCCGTGCCGATCATCATCGGCGGTGTGCGCGTGGCCCTGGCGATCAACGTCGGTACCGCGCCGCTGGCGTTCCTGATTGGCGCCAACAGCCTGGGTAGCCTGATTTTCCCCGGCATCGCCCTGAACAATCAGCCGCAACTGCTGCTCGGCGCCGCGTGCACCGCGTTGCTGGCGTTGCTGCTCGACGGCCTGGTGACCATGGCCAGCCGCCTCTGGCTGGAACGCGGGTTGCGTCCGTCTTAAGGCTCGGCAAAGGAAATCACATGAAAAAACTGACTCTGATATTGAGCTGCGTCCTGCTGTTTGCAGGTTTTGCGCACGCCGCTGAAAAACCCGTGATCCGCATCGGCGCCCGGGTGTTCACCGAACAGACCCTGCTCGCCGAAATCACCTCCCAGTACCTGCGCACCAAGGGTTACGACGCCCGTGTGACCGGTGGCCTGGGCAGCAACCTGGCACGCAGTGCCCAGGAAAGCGGGCAACTGGACCTGATCTGGGAATACACTGGCGTGTCGCTGGTGGCCTACAACCACGTCGATGAGAAGCTCGACAGCGCACAGTCCTACGCCAGGGTGAAAGAACTCGACGCGAAAAAAGGCCTGGTCTGGCTGTCGCCGTCGAAATTCAGCAACACCTACGCGTTGGCCCTGCCCGAGAACGTCGCCAAGGAATTCCCGCAGATCAACAGCATCAGTGACCTGACCCAAGCCTTGGCCGAAAAAACCAAAGGCACGCGCCTGGTCGCCCTGGACACCGAATTCGCCAACCGTTCCGACGGCATGGGCGGCATGGTCAAGCTGTATGACATGAACCTCACGCGCAAAAATACCCGGCAGATGGACGCCGGCCTGGTCTATACCGCGCTGCGTAATGGCCAGGTGTTTGCCGGCCTGGTCTACACCACTGACGGTCGCCTGAACGCGTTCAAATTGAAGCTGCTGGAAGACGACAAGCACTACTTCCCGGACTACACCGCCGCCCCCGTGGTGCGCCAGGTTTACCTGGACGCGCATCCGCAACTGGAGGCTGACCTCAAGCCCCTGGCCGCGCTGTTCGACGACAAGACCATGCGCGAGTTGAACGCGCGGGTCGACGTCGACCATGAAAGCCCATCCGCTGTTGCCGCCGATTTCCTGCGCCAACATCCGATCAACTAAGAAGGAGAAGACATGGAATTCCTGAACGCCTTTTCCCATCTTGATTGGGCCCAAGTCCTGCACCTGACCTGGCAGCACATCACCCTGGTCGGCATCGCGGTCATCCTCGCGATTGTCGTCGGCGTGCCCCTCGGCGTGCTGATGACCCGCTTCCCAACCCTCGCCGGCCCCCTGCAAGCCAGCGCCACGGTGCTGCTGACCGTACCGTCCATCGCGCTGTTCGGCCTGCTGCTGCCGTTCTACTCCAAATTCGGCCAGGGCCTGGGGCCGATGCCGGCGATCACCGCGGTATTCCTCTATTCCCTGTTGCCGATCATGCGTAACACCTACCTGGCCCTGACAAGTGTGGATCCGGGCATTCGCGAGGCCGCCAAAGGCATCGGCATGACCTTCGGCCAGCGCCTGCGCATGGTCGAACTGCCCATCGCCGTGCCGGTGATCCTCGCCGGGGTGCGCACCGCCGTGGTGATGAACATCGGTGTGATGACCATCGCCGCCACCATCGGCGCCGGCGGCCTGGGTGTACTTATTCTGGCTTCCATCAGCCGCAGCGACATGTCGATGCTGATCGTTGGCGCCGTGTTGGTCAGTCTCCTGGCCATCTTCGCCGACCTGCTTCTGCAATGGCTGCAACGCTCGCTGACTCCAAAAGGACTGCTCAAATGATCGAACTTCAAAACCTGACCAAGACTTTTCAAAGCAACGGCAAAACTGTCTCCGCCGTTAACGACGTAAGCCTGACCGTCAACGAAGGCGAGATTTGCGTATTCCTCGGCCCTTCGGGCTGCGGCAAGAGCACCACGCTGAAAATGATCAACCGCCTGATCAAGCCCACCTCGGGCAAGATCCTGATCAACGGCGAAGACACCACCGACCTGGATGAAGTGACCCTGCGCCGCAACATCGGCTATGTGATCCAGCAAATCGGCCTGTTCCCGAACATGACCATCGAGGAAAACATCGTGGTCGTGCCGAAATTGCTCGGCTGGGACAAACAAAAATGCCACGACCGCGCCCGCGAGTTGATGAGCATGATCAAGCTCGAGCCCAAGCAGTATTTGCATCGCTATCCGCGTGAACTGTCCGGCGGCCAGCAACAGCGGATCGGCGTGATTCGCGCACTGGCGGCCGATGCCCCGCTGCTGCTGATGGATGAGCCGTTCGGCGCAGTCGACCCGATCAACCGCGAGATGATCCAGAACGAGTTCTTCGAGATGCAACGCGCGCTGAACAAGACCGTGATCATGGTCAGCCACGACATCGACGAAGCCATCAAGCTGGGTGACAAGATCGCCATCTTCCGCGCCGGCAAGCTGCTGCAGATCGACCATCCGGACACCCTGCTGGCGCATCCGGCCGATGAGTTCGTCAGCAACTTCGTGGGCCAGGACAGCACCCTCAAGCGCCTGCTGCTGGTGAAGGCTGAAGATGCGGCCGACAACGCCCCGTCGGTGAGCCCGGAAACCCCGGTGGCCGAGGCCCTGGAGCTGATGGACGAAACTGACCGCCGTTATGTGGTAGTCACGTGCACCGAGAACAAGGCACTCGGCTATGTACGTCGTCGCGACCTGCACCGTCAAACCGGCACCTGCGGCCAGTACCTGCGTGAGTTCAACGCCACGGCGGCGTACGACGAGCATTTGCGCATCCTGTTGTCACGCATGTACGAGTTCAATCGCTCGTGGCTGCCGGTGATGGATGCGGAGCGGGTGTTCCTGGGTGAGGTGACCCAGGAGTCGATTGCCGAGTACCTGAGTTCCGGTAAGTCGCGTGGGGGCAAGACCAGTATTGTTTCGCCTGCAGAGACTGCCCTGGCCTGATCTGACACAACACGCTTAAAACTGTGGGAGGGGGCTTGCCCCCGATGGCGGTGTATCAGTCAATATATTCATGACTGACACACTGCCATCGGGGGCAAGCCCCCTCCCACATTTGGCCTGTGGTGTGTCAGGGAAATCCCCCTAATTATCCGCCTGCGGGGAACATCAATCCGTCACACCTGTCGGTTACATAAGTAGCTGCACGCGGTCCCGCGACGAACGCGTGCAAAAACGCGACATTTTTAGTTGATCTATGGCCCCTCACGTCCTAAAGTTCGCGCCGAACGTCCATGCTGGAAACGATCCATCCGGCTCAAGTACTGACGACGAGACAGCAAGGCCAAGGGTAGCGATAGCCCCATGGCCTTTTTGCTTTCGGCGACATGCCTTGGGAAGTAGGCGAACCAAAGTGGGGATACGGAGGACGTTCAGTTGCACCCATTGATCAAATCAGTTTGCCCTTAGGAGTTCCCAGCATGTCGATCAACGTCGAAGATTATTTCGCGCGCGCCACTTTTGACAAAATGAAGGCGTTCGCCGACAAGCAAGAAACCCCGTTCGTGGTGATCGACACCGCGATGATCAGCCAGGCCTACGATGACCTGCGCGCCGGTTTCGAATTCGCCAAGGTGTATTACGCGGTCAAGGCCAACCCTGCCGTCGAGATCATCGACCTGTTGAAAGACAAGGGTTCGAGCTTCGACATCGCCTCGATCTACGAGCTGGACAAGGTCATGGACCGCGGCGTCAGCGCCGACCGTATCAGCTACGGCAACACCATCAAGAAATCCAAGGACATCCGCTACTTCTACGAGAAGGGCGTACGCCTGTTCTCCACCGACTCCGAAGCCGACCTGCGCAACATCGCCAAGGCCGCGCCGGGCTCGAAAGTGTATGTGCGTATCCTCACCGAAGGTTCGACCACGGCTGACTGGCCTCTGTCGCGCAAGTTCGGCTGCCAGACCGACATGGCCATGGACCTGCTGATCCTCGCCCGTGACCTGGGCCTGGTGCCGTACGGCATTTCGTTCCACGTGGGCTCGCAGCAACGCGACATCAGCGTGTGGGACGCGGCAATCGCCAAGGTCAAAGTGATCTTCGAACGCCTGAAGGAAGAAGACGGCATCCACCTCAAGCTGATCAACATGGGTGGCGGCTTCCCGGCCAACTACATCACCCGTACCAACAGCCTGGAAACCTACGCCGAGGAAATCATCCGTTTCCTCAAGGAAGACTTCGGCGACGACCTGCCGGAAATCATCCTGGAGCCGGGCCGTTCGTTGATCGCCAACGCCGGCATCCTGGTCAGTGAAGTGGTATTGGTTGCACGTAAATCCCGTACCGCCGTCGAGCGTTGGGTGTACACGGATGTGGGCAAGTTCTCCGGCCTGATCGAAACCATGGACGAAGCCATCAAGTTCCCGATCTGGACCGAGAAGAAAGGCGAGATGGAAGAAGTGGTCATCGCCGGCCCGACCTGCGACAGCGCCGACATCATGTACGAAAACTACAAGTACGGCCTGCCGCTGAACCTGGCGATCGGTGATCGTTTGTACTGGTTGTCGACCGGTGCGTACACCACCAGCTACAGCGCCGTTGAGTTCAATGGCTTTCCACCGTTGAAGTCGTACTACATTTAAGACCGCTGCGCTGAAAAAAACCCATGACGTGTCATGGGTTTTTTTTGGGCTCAGGAAAGGCTCGCGGCCCGTTGTCGGTAGGCATCAGCCATCGCCCGAATCTGCG
The DNA here is from genome assembly GCF_042015035.1 of Pseudomonas gorinensis. Classification (NCBI taxonomy): domain Bacteria; kingdom Pseudomonadati; phylum Pseudomonadota; class Gammaproteobacteria; order Pseudomonadales; family Pseudomonadaceae; genus Pseudomonas; species Pseudomonas gorinensis. The sequence goes on along the minus strand of NZ_CP167125.1, from coordinate 1,306,422 downwards.
GATCATTCGCCGCCGCCAGCGCCTTGTGCGCCACTCGCAAAAACTTCAGGTTCCCGCCGGCCAGCGCCTTGCGCAACCACTCCAGCGCCGCGTCGACCTGGCCCCTGTCGGCCAGCACCGCTGCATAACTGAACTGGCCACGAAAATCGCCGGCTTCGGCTGAGCGTCGATACCAGGCCACGGCAGCATCCAGATCCCTCGGGCAATACTGCCCCTCTTCCAGATAGCGCCCCAGCAGGTTCATCGACTTGGCGTGGCCTTGCTCTGCCGCCTGGCGATAACACGCCAACGCATGGGGTTGATCCTCGGCAACACCGCGCCCGGTGGCCAGCAGATTGGCGTAGTTGTACAACCCCCAATCCAACCCGGCGTCTGCCGCCAGCCGGTATTCACGGGCCGCTGCCGCTTCGTCCACGGCGCTCCCCCAGCCATGCTCCCGGCAACGTCCCAGCATATTGCGCGCCATCCGGTGCCCGCCCTGGGCCGCGATCTGGAACCAACGCAGTGCCAGCGCTTCATCGCGCTCGATACCACGGCCCTCCAGCAGGATTTGCCCGAGTAAAGCCTGGGCGTCGACCACACCCTCCTTGGCCGCGATCAGGATCGCCTGGGCTGCTCGAACGGGAGAGTCATCGAGCATGGATTGCAATTGCTCGACGTTGAGCACTTCTTCACGCCGCAATAAAAACCCCATGCTCAGACCTCGACCCAGCGGCGCAACAGGTTGTGGTAAGTGCCGGTGAGTTGGATCAGCGCCGGGTGGTCGGGGACAGCGGCGGTCAGTTGCTGGATCGCGCCATCCATTTCGAACAGCAAGGTGCGCTGGCTGTCTTCGCGCACCAGGCTTTGGGTCCAGAAGAACGAGGCGTAGCGTGCGCCGCGGGTTACCGCGTTGACTTTGTGCAGGCTGGAGCCGGGGTACAGCACCATGTCGCCGGCCGGCAACTTGACCCGTTGCAGGCCGAAAGTGTCCTGGATCTCCAATTCGCCGCCGTCGTAGTCCTCCGGGTCGCTGAAGAACAGCGTCGACGACAGGTCGGTGCGTACCCGCTCATGGCTGCCCTTGGGCTGGCGCACGGCGTTGTCGATATGGAAGTCGAAACTGCCTCCTGCGGTGTAGCAGTTAAGCAACGGCGGGAAGACCTTGTGCGGTAACGCTGCCGACATAAACAGCGGGTTTTGCCACAAGCGCTCGAGCATCGCCGCACCGATTTCCTTGGCCAAGGGGTGGCCTTCGGGCAATTGCAGGTTGTGCTTGGCTTTGGCGGACTGGTGCCCGGCGGTGATTTTGCCGTCGGCCCAATCGGCGGTTTCCAGGGCTTGGCGGATGCGCAGCACTTCCTCACGAGAGAACAGGCCGGGAATGTGCAGCAGCATGGGACGATACCTGGGAACGAAGAGGCGCCAATGGTATTGATTCTTATCCTCTCTGTAAAACGCCTAGACGGATGAGCGTGTAAAAACCGTAAGCCAAAAGTGTAAAGAATGTAAATTCAGTACAAATAGCAATGTATCTCAATTGATATAAAATCTTGTTACACCTATATTTCGCGACCTCACATCCTTGGGGAAAGGACACGTCATGTCGCGCACCACTCTAAAAACACCTGCCAGTTCACCACGTCTGCTGGCTTCGGCCATCGGCGTCGCCCTCGGTGCCAGCTCCGTCGCCCACCTGGCGCAAGCGGCCGAAGACACCGGGCAGAAAGGCCAGCGCAACAGCATCTCCCTGGGGGCTACCAGCATCACCGGCGAAGAACAGGACAACACCTCCTACCAGGTCGAAAAAGCCTCTTCGCAAAAGTACACCGCGCCGCTGGTGGATACGCCGCGCTCAGTCACCGTGGTGCCGCAACAGGTACTCAAGGACACCGCCGCCACCTCGTTGCAGGACGCCTTGCGCACAGTACCGGGCATTACATTCGGCGCCGGCGAAGGTGGCAACCCACAGGGGGATCGCCCGTTCATCCGTGGTTTTGACGCCCAGGGCGACACCTACCTGGACGGCGTACGCGACACCGGCGGCCAGAGCCGTGAGATCTTCGACATTGAATCCATTGAAGTCAGCAAGGGCCCGAATTCCTCGTTCGGCGGGCGCGGCTCGGCCGGTGGCAGCCTCAACCTGGTGAGCAAGACGCCACAAGCGCGGGATTTCACCAATGGTGGCTTCACCTATGGTTCCGACCAGACGCGCCGCTATGTGCTCGACGTCAACCGTCAGTTCCTCGACACCGCCGCGTTCCGCCTGAACCTGATGAGCCACGAACAAAACGTGGCCGGTCGCGACGCCGTGAACTACGACCGCTGGGGCGTGGCGCCCTCGCTGACTTTCGGCCTGGGTACGCCGACCCGCGTCAACGTCAGCTACTACCACATGGAAAGCGACGACCTGCCGGACTCGGGAATCCCCTACGGCTACGGCTCCTCGACCGCCACCGCTCACGTGCATGACAAACCCAACGACGGTGGCGACAGCAATAACTTCTATGGCCTCAAGAGCCGCGACTTCCGCAAGACCCGCGCTGACATCAGCACGTTTTCCTTCGAGCACGACTTGAACGACACCATGACGCTGAAAAACACCCTGCGCCATGGCAGCACCGGCCAGGACTACGTGCTCACGCAACCGGACGACAGCAAACTCAACGTCAACAAGTACGGCACCGTGTGGCGCCGCGCCAACACCCGTGTCTCAACCACCACCACGACCACCAACCAGACCGATCTGTTCGGCAGCTTCCAGGCGCTGGGCTTCAAGAACACTTACTCCACCGGCCTGGAGTTCACCGGCGAAGAAACCCGCGTCAGCGGCTACACGGTCAGCCCCAACGCCAACCCGACGTGCACCGTGGTCAAGGGCAGCCTGGGCGGCCAATGTACGTCACTGAGCAACCCGACCCCGGATGATGCCTGGACCGGCAGCGTCGCACGCAACTACAACGGCACCAACACCAAGGCCACCAGCCGTGCCGCCTATGTGTTCGACACCATCGAACTTGACCCGCAATGGCTGCTGAATGTCGGCCTGCGCTACGACACCTTCGACACCGAAGCCAACACCAATGCCACCACCGGCCGCACCAAGATCAAGGACGACAGCCAGTTCTTCAACTGGCAGGCCGGCCTGGTCTGGAAGCCGGTGGAGAACGGCAGTATCTATGCGTCCTATGCCACCTCGGCAACGCCAGCCGGTGGTTTGGTGGGTGAAGGTGCCGACGGCAACCCACTGTCTGCGGGCGCCGCCACCAGCGACCTGCAACCGGAAGAGACCGTCAACTACGAGCTGGGCACCAAGTGGGACCTGTTCCACGATCGTCTGTCACTGACTGCCGCGGTGTTCCGCACCGAGAAGAAAAACACCCGCATCCTGGTCGACGCCCTGACTTACCAGAACGCCGGCGAATCCCGCGTCGACGGCCTGGAATTGTCCGCCAGCGGCAAGCTCACCGAACAATGGCAAGTGTTCGCTGGCTACAGCTACCTCGACAGCGAACTGGTCAGCGCCGGCCTCAATGGACGTAACGGCGTTGTCAGTACGGGCTCGAACAAAGGCAACCAGATGCCGAACACGCCGAAGAACACCTTCAGCCTGTGGACCACCTACGACATCACCTCGAAACTGACCATCGGCGGCGGCGCGTTCTACGTCGATGATGTCTACGGCGATGCAGGCAACACAGTCTACGTGCCGTCCTATACCCGCTTCGACGCCATGGCCAGCTACAAGCTGACCAAGAACGTCGACCTGCAACTGAACGTGCAAAACCTGACTGACAAGACCTACTACGACAAGGCGTTCTCGACCCACTTCGCCAACCAGGCAGCCGGCCGTACGGCATTGTTGACCACCAGCTTCCACTTCTAAGGCGGCCAACCGCTCGCCCAAGCCCCACGCATCGGATGCGCGGGGCTTTTTGCGTGTAAAAAAGAATGTTTCTCGAACAGCCACGGCATAATGCGCGCCGTGCCCTACATATCCAGATAGACGAGGCGGTCCGACGTGTTGAAGAAAACCCTGTTCCAGTTGCACTGGTTCTTCGGCATCACTGCCGGTCTGGTGCTGGCCTTGATGGGGATCACCGGGGCTGCGGTCTCGTTTCAGGATGAAATCCTGCGCGCGCTCAACCCCAGCGTATTGTTCGTGCAAAAGCGCGAAGCCGGCGTACTGCCACCCGCCGAACTGGTGCGCAAGCTCGAAGCCACCGAAGGCAAGACCGTTTCGATGCTGTGGGTGGAAAGTGACAGCGGCAACGCCGCGCGCGTGTCCTTCACCCCGCCACCCGGCGAACGCCGTGGCCAGATGCGCTACTTCGACCCCTACACCGGCGACTATATGGGCGATGCCGTCGGCCAGGACGTGTTCGGTTTTATCCTGCAGTTGCACCGTTTCCTCGCCATGGGCGAAACCGGCCGCCAAATCACCGGGGCCTGCACCCTGATCCTGCTGTTCTTCTGCCTGTCCGGCCTGTACCTGCGCTGGCCGCGCCAAGTGGCGAGCTGGCGCGCGTGGTTGACCCTGGACTGGCGCAAAAAAGGCCGCAGCTTCAACTGGGACCTGCACTCGGTATTCGGCACCTGGTGCCTGCTGTTTTACCTGTTGGCCGCGCTGACCGGGCTGTACTGGTCCTACGACTGGTACAACCAAGGCGTGACCAAACTGTTGTCCGACGCCCCGCAGAACGAGCGGATGCGCAAGCGTGGTCCACCCCCTCAGGGGCCGGCGCCGGTCGCCAACTATGACGCGATGTGGAGCAGCATCTACAGCAACGCCGGCCCCGGCTTGAGCGCCTACAACATCCGCATGCCGGCGGTCGCCGGGCAACCGGCCATCGTGTATTACCTGCTGGCAAACTCCCCCCATGATCGCGCGCTCAACCAGCTCAACCTGGACCCGGCCACCGGCGAGGTCAAATCCCATGACCGCTACGCCAGCAAGCGCCTCAAGTCGCAGTTGCTGACCAGTGTCTATGCGCTGCACACCGGCAGTTACTTCGGCCTGGTCGGACGGATTGTCCTCACCGTCAGTTCGCTGCTCATGCCGCTGTTCTTTATCACCGGCTGGCTGTTGTACCTCGACCGTCGCCGCAAAAAACGCCAGGTGCGTGATGCGCGCAACGGCCTGGCAGCCAACCCCAGCGATGCAGCGGCCTGGCTGATCGGTTTTGCCAGCCAGAGCGGCTTTGCCGAGCAATTGGCCTGGCAGACCGCCGGACAATTGCAGGCCGCGGGGCTGCCAGTGAAGGTGCAGTCCCTGGGCAGCGTAAGCCCCGAAGACCTGCGCCAGTCGGCACATGCGCTGTTTGTGGTGAGCACCTTCGGCGACGGCGAAGCCCCGGACAGCGCGCGGGTTTTCGAACGCAGCGTGCTGGGCCAGAACCTGCCCCTCAAAGGCTTGAACTACTCGGTATTGGCCCTGGGTGATCGCCAGTACGAACACTTCTGCGGCTTTGCCCGGCGCCTGCATTTCTGGCTGACCCACCAGGGCGGCACCCCGTTGTTCGCCCCGGTGGAAGTCGACAGCGGCGACAGCGCTGCGCTGCTGCACTGGCAACAACAGCTGGGGCAGTTAACCGGCCACGCACCGACGGCGGCCTGGCCGACCGCCCAATATGAAAACCGGACCTTGAGCCAACGCACCCTGCTCAACCGTGGCAGCGCCGGTTCGGCCGTCTACCTGCTCGGCCTCACCAGCCCGTCGCCCCAGTCCTGGGAAGCCGGCGACCTGGTCGAAATCCTGCCACGCAATGGCCCGCAGGCCATCGAACGCTTCCTGGGGGGCCTGGGCCTGGCTGGCAGCGATGGAGTCCTGCTCGACGGCCTGCCGCACACCCTCGACCAGGCCCTGGCAACCCGCCAACTGCCGGACAACCGCACGCACCTGGTCGGCCTGCATGCCCAGGCCCTGGTGGACGCGTTAGTGCCGCTGGGCATGCGCGAATACTCCATCGCCTCGATTGCCAGCGACGGCGTACTCGAACTGATCGTACGCCAGGAGCGCCACCCGGACGGCAGCCTGGGCCTGGGCTCCGGCTGGCTCACCGAACATGCCGCCATTGGCACCGCGATCAGCCTGCGCCTGCGCCGCAACAGCGGCTTCCACCTGCCGCAGGTGCCAGTACCGTTGATCCTGCTCGGCAACGGCACCGGCCTGGCCGGTCTGCGCAGCTTGCTCAAGGCGAATATTGCCAACGGCCAACAGCGCAACTGGCTATTGTTCGGCGAGCGCAATATCGCCCACGACTACCTGTGCCAGGACCAGCTGCAAGGCTGGCTGGCCAGTGGTGACCTGGCCCTGCTGGACCTGGCGTTTTCCCGGGATCAGGAGGAGAAGATCTACGTGCAGGATCGCCTGCGCGAATCGGCAGACGTGTTGCGGCGATGGCTGGCGGACGGTGCGGCGATTTATGTGTGTGGAAGCTTGCAGGGGATGGCGACCGGGGTGGATCAAGTACTGCATGAGGTGCTGGGCAGCGAGGTGGTGGAGCGCCTGATCGAACAGGGCCGCTATCGTCGCGACGTGTACTGAGATCCTCTAGCCACTGAAGAACCTATGTGGGAGGGGGCAAGCCCCCTCCCACAGTTTTTGACTGTATTCCAAGTCAGGCCGGTTGCAGCTTTTGCTCGAACACTGAAACCCCATCCAGATCGCGCAGCATCACCGTCAACTCTGCCGTCTGCCCATCAATCTGCACCTCGCCAAAAAACTGGAACCCGGCAAACGGCGAGGTGTTCTGCGCCGGTGGGGCCTTCTCGAACACCACCTCAGGCCCAAAGGTTTTATCCAGCGGATTCGGACCGAAGCTGCCCGCATTCAAAGGCCCGGCGACGAACTCCCAGAACGGCTCGAAATCCTGGAACGCCGCACGATCCGGGTGGTAATGGTGCGCCGCGCAGTAATGCACATCGGCCGTCAGCCACACGTGGTTGCGTACCTGTTGGGCACGTAGAAACCCCAACAATTCGGCAATCTCCAACTCACGACCTTGCGCCGGGCCTGGGTCGCCGTTGGCGATGGCTTCCCAGCGCGGCACGCCGGGGCTGACTTCACCGTCGGGCACACCGAGGCCGATAGGCATGTCGGCGGCAATCACCTTCCACTGGGCCTGGGAGGCCTTGAGTTCGCGCTTGAGCCAGTCCAGTTGCTCACGGCCAAGGAAGGGTTTTTCGCCGCCCAGATTGTCGTCGTTGGGGCCGCGATAACTGCGCATGTCGAGCACGAAGACATCCAACAAAGGGCCATAACTGAGCTTGCGGTAGATGCGCCCGCCACCGTCGGCGCTTTGTCGGCGCATCGGCGAATATTCCAGCCACGCCTGGCGCGCGCGGCCGACCAGGGTGTTGATGTCCTTGATCTGGTAACGCTCATCCAACTGCTTGCTCGGCGACCAGTTGTTCACCACCTCATGGTCGTCCCACTGCCAGATCTGCGGTACCTCGGCGTTGAAGCGCCGCACGTTTTCATCCAGCAGGTTGTAACGGTAGTTACCACGATAGTCGTCGAGGCTTTCAGCAACTTTGCTCTTGGCTTCGGTGGTGATGTTGCGCCAGATGCGCCCGCCCTCGGTGGTCAGTTGCGCAGGGACCGGGCCGTCGGCGTAGATGGTGTCGCCACTGTGGATAAAAAAGTCCGGCAAGCGCAGGCGCATGGCTTCGTAGATGCGCATGCCGCCAATGTCCGGATTGATCCCGAAGCCTTGGCCGACGGTGTCGCCGCTCCATACAAAACGAATATCGCGGCGCTGTTGCGGCACGCTGCGCAAGTGGCCGAACCACGGTTCGCTGGCGACGCCGGTCTGGGCATCTTCGAAATGCACGCGGTAGAAAATCGCCTGGTCGGCGGGCAGGCCGGTGAGTTCGACACGCGCGGTAAAGTCGCTGCGGCTGTCGGCCAGCGGCGAGACGAATCGGCGCGGGTTACTGAACACACTGCGGGTGTCCCACTCCACCACCATCCGCGCCGGGCGGTCGCTGCGGCTCCAGATCATCGCGCGATCACCGAGCAGGTCGCCGGACTGCACACCATCGGTCAGTTGCGGACGGTCTTTGACCGACGCGATTACCGCCGGCGCCAGGCCAGGCAGCAACAGGCCGGCGCCGACGACTTGCATCACGCGGCGACGGCCAAGGTCGAAGTGGCTCATGCAGGTGCCCTCTTGAGTATCAAAAGGGCAAGTTGAACACGCGTGGATGAAGTGGATATGACACCGCCCCACCCACATTGTCCATGGCGTCAGGCTTGGGCGGGCGCGGCCGTCAGTTCCACCGCTTCCGGACGTTTGATCAGTGCATACACCAGCCCGGTCAGCAGGCTACCGGCGACGATCGCCAGCAGATACAACAGCGCATGGTTCATCGCATTCGGGATGATCAACACAAACAACCCACCATGGGGCGCCGCCAGCTTGCAGCCAAAGTACATCGACAGCGCTCCCGTCAGGGCACCGCCAGCGATGCTGGAGGGGATCACCCGCAGTGGGTCCTTGGCGGCGAACGGGATCGCGCCTTCGGAGATAAAGCACAAGCCCAGAATCATCGCGGCCTTGCCCGCTTCACGCTCGGTCTGGGCGAACTTGCGCCGCGCCAGGAACGTGGCGATGCCCATGCCGATTGGCGGCACCATACCCGCCGCCATGGTCGCAGCCATCGGTGCGCCGCTCGATGCCGCCAGCAAGCCGACGGAGAACGCGTACGCGGCCTTGTTGATCGGCCCGCCGAGGTCGACACACATCATGCCGCCCAACAGAATGCCCAGCAGCACCGCGTTGGTGGTGCCCATGGTGCTGAGAAAATCCGTCAGCCCCGTGAGCAGACGCGCCACGGGTGGGCCGACCAGGTAAATCATCGCCAGGCCGGTGAACAAACTCGCCAGCAACGGGATGATCAGGATCGGCTTGAGTGCCTCCAGGCTCTGCGGCAAACGTATCGCGCGGGTGATCAGCTTGACGCAGTAGCCGGCGAGGAAACCGGCGAGAATCCCGCCGATAAACCCGGCGCCCAGCGTACCGGCCAGCAGCCCGCCGATCATGCCGGGGGCCAGGCCCGGACGGTCGGCGATGGAGTAGGCGATATAGCCCGCCAGCAGCGGCACCATCAGCATAAAGGCCTGGTCGCCAACGGTCTTGAGGGCCGCTGCCAGGGTGCCTTTTTCTTCGAAGGCATGGATGCCGAACACAAATGACAAGGCGATCAACAAGCCGCCCGCCACCACCATCGGCAACATGAACGACACACCGGTCAACAGGTGTTTGTACACCCCGGTTTTTTCCGACTTGGCTACCGCACCGCTGGCCGCGCTTTCCACGGCGCCTTCGGCGAGGGCCTTATTAAGAGTCGCTTCGGCCTGCTTGAGGGCGATGCCGGTGCCGCAGCGGTAGATCTTCTTGCCGGCGAAGCGCTCGGTGGCGACTTCAATATCCGCCGCCAGCAGTACCACGTCGGCGTCGGCAATCGCCTGCGGGCTCAGCGGTGTGCGCGCGCCGACCGATCCCTGGGTTTCCACCTGCAAGTCATAACCCAGGCGCTTGGCCGCTTGCTGCAAGGCTTCGGCGGCCATGAAGGTGTGCGCGACACCGGTGGGGCAGGCGGTAATCGCGACGATACGCGGGGCCTGCTTCGTCGCCACCGGGGCTAGGCTGACGACATACTCCCGGGCTTCTTCTGCGCCACGGCGCAGTACCGCGTCAACGTCCTGCAACGCCTGCGCCGGGGTGCTCTGGAACACGCGCTTGCCGACAAACCGCTGCATGTCCACCGGGGTGCTGCTGACCAACAAGACCCATTCGGCGTCGTCGATGATCGCCTGGGACAACTGCCGTTCCGGGCGCTGCACGTCGACCACTTCAACGCTGGTGCTCCACCCCTGGCGCTGCGCGGCAGCGTCCAGCAAGCGCGCGCACAGCACACTGGTGACCATACCGTTCGGGCAGGCGGTAACAATGGCTAACTTCATCACAAACCCTCTTATTGTTCTGTCAGCGGGCGCACATGGACGCCGCTTTCGAGGCGCGCCAACTGCGCGTCATCGCTGATGCCAAAGCCGATCTGCGTCACCGCCATGGCGGCAATCGCCGTGGCCCGGCGCAAGGTGGTTTCGGGTACATCGAAGCTGAGCAAACCGTGGAGCATGCCGGCCAGCAACGAATCCCCCGCGCCTACGGTGCTGGCGACGCGGACCTTGGGCGGCGTGGCCTGCAGCGCCGTGCCCGGGCTGAACCAGTTCACGCCGTCGGCACCGTGGGATACCACCACATGCTCAACGCCCCGCGCGTGCAGATGCTCAGCCGCGTCGGCTTGTTGCGCGACGGAATCCGTGGGGCAATCCAGGGCGTCAGCCAATTCTTCGGTGTTGGGTTTGATCAGCCATGGGCCAGCGTTCAACCCGGCGCGCAACGCGGCGCCGCTGGTGTCCAGAGCGACCTTCAAACCGAGGCCTTTCAACTGCACCAACAGGTCTTCGAACCACTGCGGGCTGACGCCACGCGGCAAACTGCCGGCGACCACCACCGCATCGTGCCCGGGGGCGATCAGCATGAGTTGGTTGAGCAACGCTTGCTGCGCCTGCTCGCTGACCAGCGGGCCCGGCGCATTGATGTCGGTGACGCGGCCATCCTGCTCGGCAATCTTGATGTTGCTGCGGGTTTCACCCGGCACGCGGATAAACGCATCGACAAAACCACGGCGAGCGATCAGCGCCTCGAACGCTTGGGGGTTGTCTTCCCCCAGAAAACCACCGACCGTCACTTGATGGCCCAGGTCAGCCAACACCTGGGCCACGTTCACGCCCTTGCCGGCCGCGTGGGTCTGCAGGGGTTCGCTGCGGTTGACTTCACCAGGCTCCAGGCGCGCCAAGCACACCGTAAGGTCCAACGCCGGGTTCAGCGTCAGGGTCAGAATCCTTGCCATCTACACGGCCTCCACAAGGGCTCGCACTTCGGCGGGCGAACCCACCGCAAGTGCTTTTTGCGCCAGGCCCTGGGCCTCGCTCAGACTGAATTCGCGCACGCGCGCCTTCACTTCGGGAATGCTGCGCGCCGACACGCTCAACTCGTCCACGCCCAGGCCCACCAGCACCGGCACCGCCAGCGGATCGGCGGCCAGCTCGCCGCACACACCGACCCATTTGCCATGGGCATGGGCCGCGCGCACGGTGATATCGATCAGTTGCAACACGGCCGGGTGCAAGCCATCGGCCTGGGCCGACAGCGTTGGGTGGCCGCGGTCGATGGCCAGGGTGTATTGGGTCAGGTCGTTGGTGCCAACGCTGAAGAAATCCACTTCCTTGGCCAGCACCGGTGCGAGCAACGCAGCCGACGGCACCTCGATCATGATCCCCAGTTGCAGATCGGCCACCGGGATTTCCAGGCGCAGGCGCTCGGTCATGTCCCGTGCTGCGCGCCACTCATCCACGCTGCCCACCATAGGGAACATGATGCGCAGCGGCCGGTTATCCGCCGAGCGCAGCAGCGCGCGCAATTGCGCCTCCATGATCTGCGGGCGTTGCAAGGTGAGGCGAATGCCGCGCACCCCGAGGAAGGGGTTTTCTTCCTCGGCGATCGGCCAATACGGCAACGGTTTATCGCCCCCCACATCGAGGGTGCGCACCACCAGCGGGCGACCGTCGAGGCCGTCCAGTACACGCCGGTATTCAGCTTCCTGGGTGGCTTCGTCCGGCGCTTGCGGGTGGGCCATGAAAATCAGTTCGGTGCGCAGCAAGCCAATGCCTTCGGCGCCCTGCTCCACCGCACTCGCTACCCCGGCGCTTTCGCCGATGTTGGCGAACACTTCCACGGCGTGACCGTCGCGGGTCACCGCAGGTTCGTGGCGCTGCGCCGAGGCGGCTTGCAGGCGTTGCTCGCGGGTGTCGCGTTCAACGGTGGCGCGTTGCAGGGTGGCAGTGTCCGGGGTGACATGCAGGCGGCCTCGCTGGCCATCGAGCAATAACAGGGTGCCGGCGGCCAGCAGCAACACGCCCGGGCCGGCGCCCACCAACGCGGGGATGCCAAGGGCACGGGCGACGATGGCACTGTGGGCCGTCGCCCCGCCACGGGCAGTGAGGATACCCGCGACCCGCGCCGGGTCGAGCCGCGCCACATCCGATGGGCCGACCTCGTCCATCACCAGAATGTAGGGGTCGTGCGGCTCCTGGGCCGTTTCAATACCGCACAGTTGTGCCAGCACGCGGCGACCAATGTCGCGCAGGTCAGCGGCGCGCTCGGCCAGCAAGGCGTCCTGCAACGCCTCCTGCTGCTTGGCGGCGGCTTCGATCACGCTCATCCAGGCCGCCTCGGCGCTTTCGCCCTGCTTGAGGCGGGTGTCGACTTCATCGGTCAGTTCCGGGTCGTCGAGCATTTCCTGGTGGGTGATGAAAATCTCGCGGATCGCCTTGGCCTGGCTGCGTTCGATCAAGCCCTGGATATCGCGACGCACGTCGTTGAGTGCGGCCTGCAAGCGCTGGCGCTCAATGGCCGAAGACTCACCCCGCAGCGGGTAGTCGAAGGGTTGCAGCACCTGGATATGCGCCGGGCCGATGGCGATGCCGGGGGCGGCGGCGATGGCCTGGAGCTGGCTGCCGGCCAACGGCGCGCTGGCCAGCGGTTCGATATCGAGGATTTCAACCTGGGCCACCACGGTCGGCAATGGCTCGACGTCTTCGCCAAGCCCTTCCTCCACCGCCGCCAACAACGCAGGCAGCGCATCGCCGGCGATGGTGGGTTCCGCGACAAACTCCAGTACCTGGCCACGCCGTGCACCGAGGCTGAGCAGCTTACTCAAGCTTTTTACCGACACCGCGCCCACCGGGCCATCGACGATACGCACACGGATATCGCCCTCGAAGCTTTTCGCCAATTGCGCGAGGATCTTCGCCGGCCGCGCGTGCAGCCCATGGGCATTGGCCAGGGTGATGCGCACACTGGGCCAGTCGGGCGGCAGTTCGCCGCCGAGCACTTCGAGTACCGCACGGCTGCTGGTGGCGCGCCCCAGTTCCTGGCCGCGACCTTCGATCAACAACGCGCACAGGCGCTCCAGCAAAGCCTGGTGCGCTTCACCGAGGCTGGCCAGGCAGAACAGACCATTCAACGGCTGGCCGAGGTAACGCATGGGTTTATCCGGCGTGACAAACGCCAGGCCAGGGCGCTTGACCGTTTGCTCGCTGTGCAGCCACCACAGGCCATCGCCCAGGGGCAACGCATCGACTTGCTGCAACACCGCGGCAAAGCCATTGCTGACGCAGTCGGCCTGGCGCAGCAGACGAGCACCGCGCCATACCAGTTCTTCAAAATCGTCGGCCGACACGCCCAGGCTGATCATCTGTGCATCCAGCGCCAACTCCTGCGGCGCGCCTTGCAGCAACTTCAGCAAGGCCTCGGCGGAACCGGCACGACGCAGCGCCTGGCCCAGGTCGGTTTCACCGAGGGCGCGGGTCAGCAGTTGCAGCAAGCGCAGGTGTTCATCGGATTTGGCGGCAATGCCAATCGCCAGGTAAACGATCTGGCCGTCGCCCCAATCCACCCCTTCGGGGAACTGCAGCAGGCGCACGCCGGTGGAAAATACCTGGTCGCGGGTTTCGGGAGTCCCGTGGGGGATGGCGATCCCTTGGCCGAGAAAGGTCGAACCTTGGGCTTCACGGGCTTGCAAGCCGCTGAGATAACCCTCGGCGACCAGGCCATCGGCCACCAACTGGTCAGCGAGCAGGTGCAAGGCAGCAGATTTATCCACAGCCACCTGGCCCATGGATATCTGCTCGTGAGTGAGCTCAAGCATGCCGTTCTCCTAGTTAGTGCGGCGGGCGCACTAGGTATTGTTTTGAATAAATCAGTATAAAGTTGATCATGAATAAGCGACTGAGCAGTCAATTGGCAGTAGCCACTCAGTAGCGAACATCGCAAAAATACGCCTGCTGAAACGTTTAATCTAGAATTTATGGCAGATTACGCGTTAATTGCGCATCCTTGAAGAACCACTCGGCACTTGAGCTGAGACATTAGTCGTGTGCAGTAATCGGTTACGATTGGACAAAATGTCGGGGCCAGCTCTAAAAAACAAGGAAATCCCGGTTTGAAACTCAGTGATATCGCACGTCTGGCCGGTGTGTCCGTGACCACCGCCAGTTATGTCATCAACGGCAAAGCCGAACAGCAACGCATCAGCAGCGCGACCGTCGAGCGCGTGCGTGCGGTGGTCGAAGCCCATGGCTTTACGCCCAACCCCCAGGCAGCCGGGCTGCGCAGCCGGCATACCCGCACGCTGGGTTTTATCCTGCCGGACCTGGAAAACCCCAGTTACGCACGGATCGCCAAGCTATTGGAACAAGGCGCCCGCGCGCGTGGTTATCAATTGCTGATCGCCAGCTCCGACGACAATGCCGACAGCGAACGCCAACTGCTGCAACTGTTCCGCGCCCGACGCTGCGATGCGCTGTTTGTCGCCAGTTGCCTGCCGGCCAGCGACGACAGCTATCGCGAGTTACAAACCAAGGGTTTGCCGGTGATTGCCATCGACCGGGTGATGAACGCCGAACAGTTCTGCTCGGTGGTCAGCGACGACCGCCAGGCCTGCCAGCAACTGACCAGCAGCCTGCTGCAACCGGTGCCCAAGCAGATCGCGCTGATCGGTGCGCGGCCTGAGTTGAGCATCAGCCAGGAGCGCGCCGCCGGTTTCCGTGAAGCACTGCAAGGTTTTACCGGCGAAGTGATCGTCGAACAGGGCGAGGCCTTCAGCCGCGATTGTGGCCGCCAACTGATGGAGCAACTTCTCCATCAACTGGGGCATTTGCCTGACGCGCTGGTGACCACCTCTTACGTGCTGCTGCAAGGGGTGTTCGACGCGCTGCATGATTTCCCGCTCAGATCGCGCCCGCTACGCCTGGGGACCTTTGGTGATACGCAGTTGCTGGACTTCCTGCCGTTGCCGGTCAATGCCATGGCCCAGCAACATCAGTTGATCGCCGACACGGCGTTGCGCCTGGCCCTGGCCGCCATCGAAGAAGAGCAGTACCAACCCGGCGTGCATGCCATCGGCCGGACCTTCAAGCGGCGTATTCACGAGGCTTGAGCGTGGAGCTGATTGACACCCACACCCACCTCGACTTTCCGGACTTCGACAGCGATCGCCGGGAAGTCCTCGCCCACAGCCGCCAACTCGGCGTGCAGCGCATGGTGGTACTGGGGGTGTATCAGCAGAATTGGCAGCGGTTGTGGGACCTGGTGCAAGGCGATGAAGGCTTGTTCGCCGCCTTCGGCCTGCACCCGGTGTACCTCGATGACCATCGCCCCGCCGACCTGACGGAGCTGGGCGATTGGCTGACCCGCCTGCACGGCCATCGACAACTGTGCGCCGTCGGCGAGATCGGCCTGGATTACTTCCTCGAACAACTGGACCGCACACGCCAGCAACACCTGTTTGAAGCCCAACTGAAACTGGCCGTCGATTTCCAACTGCCGGCGCTGTTGCACGTACGCCGCAGCCATGCCGCCGTGATTGCCACCCTCAAGCGTATCCGCCTGCCACGGGGCGGCATCATCCACGCCTTTGCCGGTAGCCGGGAAGAAGCGCGCGAATACATCAAGCTGGGTTTCAAGCTGGGCCTGGGCGGTGCCGCCACCTGGCCCCAGGCCCTGCGCATGCATAAGGTGCTCGCCCAACTGCCCCTGGACGCGGTGGTGCTGGAAACCGATTCGCCGGACATGGCCCCCGCCATGTACCCCGGCCAGCGTAACAGCCCGCAACACTTGCCCGATATCTGCACCGCGCTGGCCGAACGCATGGGCCTCAGCCCGCTATTGCTGGCTGAAGCGAGCACACGCAATGCGTGCGAGTTGTTCAATTGGTAGGGCGTTGACCGGCCTGACCACTTGCAGGTCCAAGGTCATCCGCTGCCGATGACGGGCGTAGCGTGCCACCAGGAAATGCACCAACAGCACCAGCAGTGAAATATTCAACTGCCCGATAACGCTGATCAGCCCGAGCCACTCTGCCACCAACGCCACGATCAGGGCCACGCAGGTGAATACCACCATGCTCAGTCGTACCAAGGCCCAATGGTCCAGTGCCCTGAACTGACGCAGTTGCCGGGTGCAGCACAACTGCAGAATCCTATGGCAGTACGGGCAATCGAAGGGTTCTTCAATGGCAATGGCATTCAACTGCCAAGGCTTGAGTTCGAAGGTGATGTCGCAATGGGCGCAGTGCCCTTTGATGCCTATGGCAGCGGTCATCGTCTTGCCTCCCTTGGACTGTGATTATTGGCTGAAACAAATTCTCACCCATTCTCGGCAGCAAAGACGAAGTACAAGAAAATCAAGACAAGTACCACTCCAGCAAAAGAAACATCCTACTCAACATTCTTACACGCGAAACGCGCCGATCAATTGCTTCAACTCAATCACCTGGCGCGACAACTGCCGGCTGGCCGCCTCGGCCTGATGGGCACCCTGGGCGGCATGTTCACCTGCACGATTGATTTCGACGATGTTCTGGTCGATATCGTGGGCGACGGCGGTTTGCTGCTCCACGGCCGCCGCAATCTGCTGGTTCTGATCGACGATCATGCCGACGGCACCCAGGATGTTTTCCAAGGCCTGCTGGACCTTTTCCGACTGCCCCACCGTGCCATTCGCCATGGCATGGCTGGTTCCCATAGCCTTGACCGCCGCGTCGACACCACTGTGCAAACGGCTGATCATCTGCTCGATTTCCTCGGTGGAGTGCTGGGTCCGCCGCGCGAGGGTGCGCACTTCATCGGCCACCACCGCAAAACCGCGCCCCTGCTCTCCGGCGCGAGCGGCTTCAATCGCGGCGTTCAGCGCCAGTAGATTGGTTTGCTCGGCAATGCTCTTGATCACTTCCAGCACGCTGCTGATCGATTGGCTATCGGTCGCCAACTGGTTGATCACCCGCACCGACTCATCAATGTCCAAGGCCAGGCGCGCGATGCTGCCTTGCTGGGATTGCACCAGGCCACGACCGCTGACGGTTTCATCGTTGACGCTATGGGCGCTGCTGACCGCCGCCGCCGCATTACGCGCCACTTCCTGGGCCGTGGAGGACATCTGGTTCATGGCGGTCGCCACTTGCTCGATCTGGCTGCGCTGGCCGGACACCGCCTGGTTGCTGCGGACTGAGACCGCCTCCACTTGGTTGGCTTGCAGCTCGACCTGGCCGACGGTGTGGCCGACGCGCTCGATCAGGTCATGGATCTTGGCCACGGTGCCATTGAACACCTCGCCCAGTTCCCCCAGCTCGTCGCGACTATGAGCGACGAACGTGACCGTCATGTCGCCCGCCGCCACCTTGTCCATCATCACCCCCAGGCGTCGCAGGGTGGTGCGGGTGGAGGCATAGAAGCCAGCGTACAAATAGAAGATCAGCAAAAACACCGCCGCCAGGGCACACACCAGCACCACCATGTGCGTACGGTACTGCGCCAGGCGCTGCTCCAGCTGGTGCCCGAGAAACGCCAGCGTGGCTTCATCGAGCTGATAGGTCTGGGCCATCAGTTGGCTGACGTTGTCGTAGAAACCCTGCCACGGTGCGTCGAGGGTTTCAGCCATCACCACCTGCTCTTCGAAGACCTCACTGGCTTGCTTGAGGCTGGCATTGCTGGCCTTGGCCAGGCTGTCGAGCGCAGCGTGGGCGGCCTGGCTGGAACCGAGGGCGTCCTGGAGTTTCAGGGCGTATTCGGCGTGGAGTTTTTCCAGTTGCTGCAGCAACTCGTCAAAGCGGGTGCTGGAGGACGAATTGAGGAACCCCTGGCCCAGGGAATAGGCGCCCATCGCCCGCCCCTCCCCCAGCGTCTGGGTGACCTGCGGGGTGATGCTGGTGATCAGCTCGCTGAGCTGGCGCAAATCGCTCTGGGGGTCGCGGCTCAAGCCGGCCTGGCTGGCGATGATCTGGCTGAGCATCTGCGCTTTGTTGAGCAACTTGCCGATCAGCGCGCTTTTACTCAGCAGGGAGGACTCCTGCTGCTGGGCCTTGAAGGCAGCGATCAATTCGTCGCGCTTGGCATCGAAGGCGGCAATTTGCTCAGGGTCGGTGGTCATGGCTGTGAGCCCCTGCACCCGTGCCAACACATGCTGTTCCAACGTGCTGATCTTGCCTTCAAGGTCGCCAGCCTTGCCGGACTGGCCCAGGGTTGCGTTGATTTGCACCTGGTTGTTGAGGGTTTCCAGGTCGCGGCGCAGGGCCAGGCTGCTGCCGAGCAGGTCGAGGCTTTGCAGTTCGATGCGGGTGCCCTGGAATTCACGCCACGAATCACGCACCAGGAAATAGTTGGTCGCCAGCATGGGCAGCAGGAACAGCACACTGATCAGGCTGAACTTCATGCCGAAGCTCAGGCGGTTCATCAGCGCGACGGCGGGATAGAGCAAGCTCTTCACGGGTGAACTCCCTTCCTATTATTTTTATTTGAGGCGCAGGGCGGCGGCAGAAAGCCACTATTTGGCGCTCCGTCTGTATAGCTCAAATCGAAAGGGAGTTTTGTAACTTAAGGTTAACGAGAACGGAGCCGGCGGGCCGGCTCCTCCCAGGTCAGGGCAGCACCGTCCAGATGGCGAACCCGGCATACCACAGCACCGCCGCACGCAGCAGCAGTTCCCACAGGCGATCCAGGCTGTTGATGCCATCAGCCCCCACCACCGGCGGCGGAATCTCAGCGGCCACCAGACCGACTTTTTCGACCAACTGCGCGGCGCTGATATCCCAGCTCAGCAATTCGTGAAGCATCACACGGCTGACCGCGACAAAGTTGCCCACCAGGGCAAAGCTGGCCGCCAGCAAGCGCACCGGTAACCAGTCGAAGGCATGGCGCAGTTGGCCGGCACGCTCGGCTACCAAGGGGTTCTGGCTGTGCTCACTGGCCAGTGCCAGCAGGCGATAAGCCAGGGCCGCGACAGGGCCCAGCAGGAAGTACCAGAAGATCACCGCGAAGAAACTCTGGTAGGCCTGCCATAGAAGATGGCCCTGAACCCGTTCCAGCAGTTGTTCCCCGCTGTCCGCTGCGATCTTCAGGTCTCGCTCGGCCACATGCTCGGCGGCCTGCAAGTCGCCCCGGCGCCACGCATCGCGAAACGGTCCGAGGCCGGCGAGCAGATCCCCCCGCCCCAGGCTGTAGATCACCACCAACAGGTGCACCGGCAACGCCAACAGGCCGTAGGCCACCGGCTCCAGTACCAGCAGCAGCAAGGCCAGCAAGGCCACCGGCAACAACACCAGCAGCGCCAGGATCAGCCACGGCTGCTTGCCCATGCGCGGGCTCGCCTCCAACTTGGCCAGCTCGCGTAACCAGCCGCCATCACGCTGCAACCGCTGGCGCAAGGCCGAGAATTTCTCGATCCACACGGCCAGCACCAATACCAGGAAACTCATTGTGCGTGTCCTCCATCCTGCAGGGCGCTACGAAAGCGTACCCAATCAAAAGCGGGGCCAGGGTCGGTCTTGCGCCCCGGCGCGATATCACTGTGGCCACAAATGCGCTGACGGGTAATGTCGGGGTAAGCCACCAGCAACTGGCGCGTCAGGTCGATCAGCGACGCATACTGCGCATCCGTGAACGGCAAGTCATCCGTACCTTCCAGTTCGATACCAAGGGAAAAGTCATTGCAGGTCTCACGCCCATCGAAGCACGAAACCCCGGCATGCCAGGCCCGGTCGAGGCACGATACAAACTGCGTCACCGTGCCGTCGCGCTCAATCAGAAAATGCGCAGACACCCGTAAGTCGGCAATCCCTTCAAAGTAGGGATGTTCCGTGACATCCAGGCGATTCTGGAAAAACGCCTGCACCTTGCCGGTCGCGAACTGCGCTGGCGGCAGGCTGATGTTATGCACCACCAACAGTGAGATTTCGCCGGTGGGGCGCTCGTTGAAGTTGGGCGAAGGGCAATGCGCAATGCCCTGGCACCAGCCGCTGGTGGGGTCCAACTGCATACAGGATCCTTGAACGTGACGAAGTGTGACCAGTATGCCGCGTTCCACCCGGTGGGTGCGATCACTTGCCGCGATTGAGTTGACGCAATGTGTTCGTCACCGCTGCCAGCGCGCGGTCGAACAACAGGCCATCGTCCAGCAGGCGCAAGGTGCCACGCTTGAACGCCAGCGCCAGTTGGCCGACGCTTTTCTCCAAGACCTTGAGCCCCATGCGGTTGACGAAAATGTAGCGGTTGGACGGTGCCATGATCGCCGTAAGCTTGCAGCGCAGGGGGGGTTCTTCAAGCGCCTGGAACTCGACCCAACCTCCGACACGCAGTTGCTGGACCTTGAGCCGCGCGGGATCGTCCAGCGGCAGGTCCTCGGCGGTGTCGGGCAGGCCCGGGCTGAGCACAAACGGCTGGCTGACTTCGACCAGGGTCTCGACGCCCTCACCCGGCTGAATATGCAGGGCCTGCAACCGCACAAAAAACTCACGCGTACTGAAAGGATCGAACGCCGCGCTGGTCAAGCCATCGCGCAACGCTTTGAGCAAGCCCGGTAGTTGCTCCAGTAAATGCCGCCCGGCCTCGGTGTCTTGCTGCAGGCTCACACTCCAGATCAACTCGTCCATGGTCCGCAACCCCGCCTGCCATTGCACCGACTCTTCGCCGTGCTTGAGGCTGGCCAGCAACAGTACCTGGCTCCAGGCCTGCTGGAGAAACTGCACCACCGCGCGCGGCAGTACTTTGCCCAGCAGCCGGCGGTTCAGCACATCCGCCACGCGCTGGCGAGCCTCTTCGGTACGCAGGTGCCCGGCTTCAGCGTCACGGGTGTGCTGTTCGATCAGCTCACTGCGGCGTCGCTCGTTCGCGGTAAACGCACAGAACTCCGTCAAAAGCTGGGTAAAAATCGCCGGATCCTCGACAAACTCGTTCAGCAAACGCTGTACCACCTGCTCGATGCGCACGTACAGGCTGTCGCGCTGATACTCATCGCACGGGTTCCAGGTCATGGCCATGGCCGCGATTTCATTGAGCAGCCGACGGGCCGGGTGGCTGGGGCGACTGAAAAAACTCTTATCCAGCACCGCCACTTTCAGCAAGGGAATCTGCAAGCGTGCGATCAAGGCCTTGAAGGCGTCAGGCACGCCATGGTCATTGAGCATGAACTCGAACAGCAGGGCGATCAGGTTGATCACGTCTTCGTCGGCATCCTCCACCACGCGGGACTTGCCACTCTTGACACTGACCCGGGTCAACAGCTGTTCAAGCTGGTTGCGCAAGTCGAAGTCGTCCTCGACGTCCGGCTCCGGTACGTATTGCTGCAAGTGCGACAGCAGGCGCAACAGGTCACGGGTGGCAATCGGCTGAGGTTCGGCACTGGCTTCGAGGGTGGGCGCCACGCTGCCACGTACGGCCGCCAGCAGTTCCTGCAGGGCCGCAAAGGCTTGCTGGCCGTTTTCGTCGACCGGTTGATCGGACGTCGGCACATTGTCTTCACGCGGATGCTCGCGTGTCGCCCGCCCGCCGAGGCGCCGCGACGGCACAGCCTTGAGCTCGGGCAGCACCCCCGTGGCAACCAGCAACTGATTGGCCTCGCCGTACAGGTAGTCGGCGTCGCTGAGGACGTACTTTTCAAATAGCTTGAGCATGATCAGCTTGACGCGGATTTCCACCCCGAGGCTGCGCCCTGCCCGCAGGAAGAACTCACACAACAACGCCGGCCCCAGGGGGTTCTCACGCTCATCCAGGTGCTTATCCAGCAATGCATTCAGGCGCGCGGTCAATTGCCCCAGGGCCAAGCCATCGCGATGGCGCACGCGAACCAGCATGGCCTCCAACGCCACGGTTTTTTCCCGGTCATCGCTGGAGGTGCCTGACGCCGTATCGTAGGAAACCACCGGAACCAACTGCAGGTCACCGCGCCCAGCCTGGCCCAGGTTGGCAAAGGCCTCGAACAGTTGCTCCATGAACACCCGTTCGAAATTCTTGCGCTTGAGGCGCAAGTCACGCATGGCTTCAAAGAAAATATGGTGATCGATGTTGTTGCGGGCCTTGTCGGCCATTTCGAACAGGGTGTCGTCGGCGTTATCGAACAGTTCCTGCAAGCCCTGCTGCAATTGTTGCGCGGACTTGTCGCGAACCTGCAGCAATACCACCGGCAGGCGAGCGAGCGGCGATGGCGTGGCCTGTGCCTTGTGAATAGGCACCACCTTTCCGTCATTGTGCATCCTGGCCTCCTGAAACGGCGGTGTGGGTTGGGGAACGATCGGGTACAGGGCCGGCTGGGCACTGCGGTTTTCCGGTTATCACCAGTACGTCAAAGCTATGACGCCAATTGCAAGGCGCGAGATTATCTTGCAAATGAGGGCCGTTGCGCCAGCAAACTCTGTCATTGGCGTGTAAATGAGCAGGTGGCTGGGTTCAAACGCGCGCTGCCCCTATAATCGGGGCACTTTGTTTGTGGAGCCTGTTATGCCGAACCTCCGTCTTGCCGACCTCACCGCCGAAATCGAAGCCAATGTGCGCCGCGCACTGCTGGAAGACATCGGCAGTGGCGACATCACCGCACAGTTGATCCCGGCCGAACGGCTGGCCAAGGCCACGATCATCACGCGCGATGCGGCGGTGATCAGTGGTACCGCTTGGGTAGACGCGGTGTTCCGCCAGCTGGACCCGCGGGTCGCCGTGCATTGGCAAGTCGCCGACGGTGAACGCGTGAGCCCCAACCAGGCGCTGTTCCACCTTGAAGGCCCGGCGCGCTCGCTGCTCAGCGGCGAGCGTTGTGCGTTGAATTTTCTGCAGTTGTTGTCAGGCGTAGCCACTCGGGCCCAGTACCTCGCCGATTTTGTCGCCAGCACCCAGGTCAAGCTGCTCGACACGCGCAAGACCCTTCCCGGCCTGCGCCTGGCGCAGAAGTACGCCGTGACCTGCGGGGGCTGCCACAACCACCGTATTGGCTTGTATGACGCCTTTCTGATCAAGGAAAACCATATCGCGGCCTGCGGAGGCATTGCCCAGGCCATTAACGCCGCGCACCAGATCGCCCCAGGCAAGCCGGTGGAAATCGAAGTGGAAAGCCTGGACGAATTGCGTGAAGCCCTGGCGGCGGGCGCCGATATCATCATGCTCGATGAACTGAGCCTGGATGACATGCGCGAAGCCGTGCGCCTGAATGGCGGCAAGGCCAAGCTGGAAGCCAGCGGCGGGATCAATGAAAACACCCTGCTGCCCATCGCAGAAACCGGAGTGGATTACATCTCCATCGGCGCGATGACCAAGGATGTGAAGGCGGTGGATTTGTCGATGCGCCTCAGTATTTGAGCACCTTAACTGTAGGAGCGAGCTTGCTCGCGAAAAACCTGAGAACGCCGCAGGGTACCAGGCAGCCCGCGTCATCGTTAGCGATTTTCGCGAGCAAGCTCGCTCCTACACAAGCAAGCGCTTAAACCACCAGGTCATTCATCTCGCAGTACTCTTCCCACTCGACACCCAGCACCTCGGCCGCTTCCTTGTGCAGGGCCAGCCGTGCCGCTTCGAACTCTTCCGGTGTCGAGGTGTACTTGAGGGTCAGCTCCCAAGGCTGCAAGCCCTGGCTCTCGGCCTCGTCCTCGAATGCCCACTGGATCTGGTCACGCTGATCTTCAGCGCTCAGGTCCTTGATCTCTTCTTTAAGCTGCGGCGATTCCCCGATGTACTTGTCGAGGGCTGCTTGGTGCCGAACTTCCTGGGTCATCTCAGTCGTGGTCATGTTGTTCTCTTAGATCGAGGAATGGGGATGCATCTGGGTCATCAAGGTTGCGCAGATACAAAAGAACAGGCACGAATGCCGGCTCGTCTGGCCTTCAGAACCATTCTGGGATCATCTGAAAACGTTGCCTTTGAAACACTGTTGCCTTTGTGCCCGAGACAGGAATCGAACCTGCGACCTTCGCGTTACGAGTGCGCTGCTCTACCGGCTGAGCTACACGGGCGGTGGGCTAAAGCTAGCACCGCATCGGGCGTCCGGCAACTTACGGCGGTGAGAGGGCAATCACGCCCTGAGCCCAGAAGCGCGGTTGCAGGTACCCGCCACGGGTATCCAGATAGCGCTGCTGCGCTTGCTGGAGATGCGGCAGGTCACGCACGGCCACCCACACCAGCAGACCAACGGCCAACACACTCGCCACGTTCCAGGCGCCCCAGGCCAGGGGCAATGCGGGCGTTGCCGGGGCGCGCCAGGCATGCAACGCCATCAGCCAGCCCACCACCAGCGCCAACCACACCTGCGAGTTAGGCATCACGATCACACCATCCACCATGGACTGCGTCAGCGCGCCGATCAGCGACGCAAACAGGCAGGTGCGCAGCAGGTCGGCACACGTTGCAAATTGCGCCCGTTCACGGAGTACGCCAACGGTGGCCCAACTCGCCCGCCACGCCAGAATTGCCACGCATAGGGCCGATGGCATGCCCCATTCACTGGCCCATTGCAGGATCGCCTGATGGGGGTGGGCAGCAATGTTGTTGGCAATATCGGCGAAATGCATCGGCCCAAAACCCAACCATGGATGCTCGACCAGCATGTGCCACGCTTGCCACCAGATCGGGCCGCGCCCCGACAGAGAGGTGGTCAGGCGATCGGCTGCCGCCTGGGAAACTTCGATGCCCAGGTACCCCACCAGCACCGTGAACAAGAGCCAATACAGCAATAGCCCACCGCACAGTGCCACCCACTGCCAGGCCAGCCAGCGCCGCCCCCAAGGCCCCAGCACTGCCAGCACCCCACTTGCCATCGCCATGCCAAGCCACGTGCCACGTGTGCCGCCGCTGATTGCGATCAACCACCAGACACACAACAACGCCAACACCGCACTTCGTACGGGACGGCTGACGCCGGGCAGCAGCAGGGGAAGGGCCAGCAACGGCAGAGTGAAGGTCTGGAATTGACCGTAGAAACGCTTATTGGCAAAACCTGACAGGAGCAGGTCAGGGTCCAGTATCCGTTGACCACTGGTAATAGCCAGCAGGCCAGCATGCAGATACTGGATCGATTTGATCAGGCACAACAGCACCACGACCAGCACCAGGACGCGGTCCAAAGGCTCACCGCCGTGGCGCCGAAGCAAGGCAAATGCAAGCGCAATCGCCCCACAGACGATAAACAGCGCCACCTCGGTAAATGCCCAGAGTGGCTGGTGGGCCAGGGCCGAAGACAGCGGGCCCAGCCCGATAATCAGCACCAGGCCTATGGCGGTGGGCCGATCCACCAGCCGCTCAATCGGAGAAACCGACAGCCCATACAGCACCGCACACAATCCCAGGGCAATCTGCACCCCTCGTTGCAGGTCGTGCCCACTGAAAGGGGCACAGATACCCAGCACCAACAGGCACACCGCTGCCACCAGGAAAACATTGCCGCGCTGCTGCAGGGATAACGACATTGACCACCTTTACATCCATGTGCGGGGCTTGAAGTTAAGCGCCGCTGGCATCACAGCCCTTGGCGGCGTATTTCGCCTCAGCAGTGGTCACGCACTTCCAGCCGGCGGTGGCGCTGCGCGTCAGGGTAATGGTCTTGCCCAGCACCGGCGCCGGGGCATCGAGTATTTCGCAACTGATGGAACCGTTACCGGTGGCGACATCCCCGGCCACGTCGATCTTGCAGTTGGCGGTCGGGCTGGTGCCGCCGACCAGTTCCAGCTTCGGCTCGGTGCCTTGGTTGAAAACATCCTCGTAGCCGGCTTTCAACGCGGTGATCTCAGCCAGCCCCGCGGTGAACTTGGCCTTGGCCTGGTGCGTGGTATACATGGGCAAGCCGATGGTGGCCAAAATGCCGATGATTGCCACGACGATCAACAACTCGATCAAGGTAAAGCCTTTCTGACGCATCACATTCACTCTCCAGAATAGAACCCATGACAAGGCGCGTCCTGCACCCCGTATTTCACAGCCGCGCCAGTGTACTCACCCGCGAGCGGCCCATCGCGCACAAGACGCACATTCTGACATTTTATCGTGCAACACCAGGCCGCCCGAATTTGTCACCTGACTAAGCTATAAAACTTCGACGAACTGGGTGCGGAAATGGACATGGACAACGCTTCAAGGACCTACGCCTGGGAAGGCACCAACCGCCAAGGGCGCAGGGTGTCCGGGCACACCACGGGCCACAACCTCGCCCTGATCAAGGCCAAGCTGCGCCAGCAAGGGATCCGCCCCAGCCGTGTGCGCAGGCAACTCCCCGGCCTGGCCTGCCTCGCCGCGCCGATCAAACCCACTGACATCGCCCTGCTCACCCGCCAGTTGGCGACCTTGCTGAAAGCCGGCATTCCTGTGCTGCAAGCCTTCGATATCATCAGCGACGGCTTCGAGAGCCGGCCGATGCAGGAACTGCTCAAGGGGTTGAAGCAGGACATCGCCGCCGGCACCGCACTGGCGACCGCGCTGCGCAAACAGCCACGCTATTTCGATGACCTGTACTGCAACCTGATTGCCGCCGGCGAACAGGCCGGGGCATTGGAAACGCTGCTGGAACGCGTTGCCACTCACCTGGAAAAGAGTGAGCAGCTAAAGGCGCGAATCAAGAAAGCCATGACCTACCCGATCGCCGTCCTGGTGGTGGCGAGCCTGGTCAGCAGCATCCTGCTGATCCACGTGGTGCCGCAATTTCAGAACCTGTTCGCCGGGGTCGACCGCCAGTTGCCCGGTTTTACCCTGCACGTCATCGGCCTGTCCACGTTCATGCAGCAAGCCTGGTGGGCTCTGGCGCTTGGCCTCGGGGCCGGTTTTTTCGCGCTGCGCCACGCCTATCGCGTAGCCCCTGGCTTTCGTCAGGGGCTGGATACGGGTTTGTTGAAAGCCCCCTTGGCAGGCACACTGCTGAAGAAATCGGCCGTGGCACGCTATGCCCGCACGCTTTCCACCACGTTCGCGGCTGGGGTGCCGCTGGTACAGGCATTGGATTCAGTGGCAGGTGCCGTCGGCAACGGGCCGTACAAGCAGGCGATCAAACATATGCGTCATGAGGTATCCACAGGCATGCAGTTGAACCAATCCATGGCCGCCAGCGGTCTCTTTCCAGGCATGGCAATTCAGATGACGGCCATCGGCGAGGAGTCGGGCACACTCGAGCGCATGCTGGAAAAAGTCGCGAACCACTATGAATCGGAAGTCGACAACCTGGTCGACAACCTCACCAGCCTGATGGAGCCGCTGATAATGGTGGTGCTGGGGGGCATTGTCGGGGCGCTGGTAATTGCGATGTACCTGCCGGTCTTCCAACTCGGTACAGCGTTTTGAACCTGCTGCTGACTGAGCAGCCATGGGCGTTTGTCGCAGTGGCCCTGGTACTGGGGCTGATCATCGGTAGCTTCCTCAATGTACTGGTATGGCGCCTGCCGAAAATGCTTGAGCGGGAATGGCGCGCACAAGCCCTTGAAGTGCTCGGCATGCCCGCCGACCCCGCCGGGCCCACCTACAACCTGATGCACCCCAACTCCTGCTGCCCGCACTGCAATCACCCGATTCGCCCGTGGGAGAATATCCCGCTGCTCAGCTACCTCATGCTCCGGGGGCGTTGCGCCCATTGTCAGCAGCCGATCAGTGCACGCTACCCCATCACTGAACTGGCCTGCGGGCTGATCTCGGCCATGGTGGCCTGGCATTTTGGCTTTGGCTGGCAAGCCGGGGCAGTCATGTTGTTGAGCTGGGGGCTGCTGGCAATGAGCCTGATCGATGTGGATCACCAACTGCTACCCGATATCCTGGTCCTGCCGCTGCTGTGGCTGGGGCTGATCATCAACAGCGCCGACCTGCTGACCGTACTGCCGGACGCACTGTGGGGCGCGGTGATCGGCTACCTAAGTCTGTGGACAGTGTTCTGGCTGTTCAAACTGGTGACCGGCAAGGACGGCATGGGCCATGGTGACTTCAAGTTATTGGCGCTGCTTGGCGCCTGGGGCGGCTGGCAGATTCTGCCGATGACGCTACTGATGTCTTCGCTGGTGGGCGTGATCGTAGGGCTGATTCTGATGCGCTTGCGCAAGGCTGAGATCTCGGCACCGATGCCGTTTGGTCCCTATCTGGCAATTGCCGGCTGGATTGCCGTGCTCTGGGGTGGTCAAATAACCGACTTCTATTTGCAGTCTGTCGGTTTCAGATGACCACTTCTGTTGCAACACCTTGGATCCTTGGCCTCACTGGCGGTATCGGCAGCGGCAAAAGCGCTGCGGCCCAGCACTTTGTCGACCTGGGCGTCGACCTGGTGGATGCCGACCACGCCGCCCGTTGGGTGGTCGAGCCTGGCCGTCCGGCGCTCGCCCGCATCGCCGAACACTTTGGTGCCGGCGTGCTGCAGCGCGACGGCCAACTGGACCGCGCCGCGCTGCGCAAGCTGATCTTTGAAGTCCCCGAAGAACGCCGCTGGCTGGAAGCCTTGCTGCACCCATTGATTGGCGAGGAGATTCGCAATCACCTGGCCCGCGCCCGATCGCCGTATGCGATCCTGGTGTCACCGCTGCTGATCGAATCCGGCCAGTACCACATGACCCAGCGCATCCTGGTGATCGATGTGCCGCAATCCCTGCAGATTCAGCGTACCCTGCTGCGCGACGGCATCAGCGAACAACAGGTGCAGGCGATTCTCAAGGCCCAGTCCAGCCGCGAAGACCGCCTGAACCATGCCGATGACGTACTGGTCAATGACCGAGACCTCGCCTGGCTGCACAGCGAGGTCGAGCGACTGCACCACTTTTACCTTACTTTGCGTGGAGGCCGATCATGAGCCAACCCTTGACCGTCGAATGCCCAACCTGCGGCGCACCCGTGGAATGGAAAGCGACCAACCTCAACCGGCCGTTCTGCTCGGACCGTTGCAAGCTCATCGACCTGGGCGCCTGGGCCGCTGAGGAACACAAGATCCCCGTGGCGCCGGACGCCGAAGACGAGCTGTTTTCCGAAGACCTGCCGCCGCGCCATTAAGGCCGCATAAAGGCATACTCCTGCTGGTCGTCGAGGTTCTCTGCAAGGTATTGCAACTCGTCGGCCAGGTCTTCGAAACTGCGCACACCTTTGCTCTGCTGCACCACGGCGCTGAGCATCGCGCGCAGGGTCAAGCCTGGGTCAAAACCGATTTCCTGTGCCGCGTCCTGGCTTCTGCGCAACTCCTGCCGTGCCCACTCATACACACTCATGATTTGTACTCCCGCCTTGCTCAGGAAAAGTTTCGCAAAGCATGGGCCTGCCCCGCTGCGAGCGATTTGACCTGGGTCAAGTCTGCGAATCGTCGTCCTTCCAGGGTGCCGAGAGGTAGCGGGTGCGATTGAATGTCTCCAGCCATTCCGGGCAAAACACCACCAGCGCGCTGATCACCATGCCGTTGATAAAGGCTTCTGGAAAGATGATCAGCCACAGGTAACCGACAAAATCCTCCAGCCATTCCGGCATTGCAAAACGCCCGTCGAACCACAACAACCCCAGCCCCACCAGCAGGCAGAGCAAGGCTGACAGCGCAGCGGCAAAAAAACCGGAACAGAAGATATACACGAAGGGATTGCGTGGCTGCGCTCGCTCCACCAGCAACGCGCAGGCTTCGGTGACCAGCACGGGCAGCACGACCAGCAGCAGGCCGTTGATGCCTACCGCCGCCAGGTCCTGGCGCCCCAACAGCATCAAGCCCAACTGGGCGGCAAACCCGCCGACAATTGCCAACGGCCAATCGAGCAACAGAGTAACGGCGGTCATGCCGATAAAGTGGTAGGAGACGCCGGTGTCGAAATCCCGCCGCACCAGCCATAACATGAACAGCGCGAACACCGTGCCAAACAGCAAATGCTGGCGCCGCCGATCGGCGAACAGCTCGACCCACGGCGAGCGCAGGATCGCCCATAGCAGCACAGGCGCATACAGCAACCAGCCAATGCCGAGGGTAGCCGGCGCCAGCACTGCCGCACTGATCACGGCTTGACCTGTTCCAGGGCTTGGCGCAGTTCCGCGGCCGAGCTGTACTCGTGTTGAGCAATCAACTTGCCGTTATCCAGTTGCAGCCAGAGCACTTTATCCGCGGGCGCGGGATAGCGCGGAGCAATACGGGCGTCCCGGTCGAGCATCACCCGATAGTTGTAGGCTTGCATCGCCGGCACCGCGAACAACTTGGCGACCAGCCGAGGCATGCGCTGGATGTCTGCGACAAACACCGCGTGGCGCGCCTCGAGATAACCTTTGGGCTGGCCTTGCAAGGCCGCGTCCACCTGCTTGGCGGCGTCCATGCCGCGGGCGACCAACAGGATCTGCGCCTGGTCATCCAGGGTGTAGGCCTGATCGAACTGATCCAACAGGGTCCAGGGCGCCACGCGCTCGCCCACCTCAACGGCCTGGGCCCCGACAGGCAACAGACTCAGCAACAGCACGGCAAAAAACTTCACTGCACACCTCATGCTAGGGAGAACGGACAAGTGGCCAGTCTACACCGAGCTTTTGCGGCGGGACTTCCTGCCGTCATCATTTGGACGCTAAGCTGCATGCATGGATGACTCAGATTATTTGCGCCTGCTCACCGTAGCGGCCGAACAAGCCAACGCGTTCCTGTCCAATGCCCGCAAATGGGAGCGTGAGCGTTGGGTCTGCCAACGCCTGCTGCAAGGCTTGAATGTGCCGTACCGCGCCGAAGAGTTTCACGCCGCCGGGCAGGAGCCTCCGGACGTACTGTTTCGCGACGCCAGTTTCGAGGTGTTCTTCGTACTGGATGAGGGGCGGCGCCTGAACGACGAATGGCGCGATGAACTGTTGCGTCGGCGCAGTGCGTTCTCCCTGAGCCAACTGGTTCGGCGCGAAGCCAAGCCGCGACGAATTCCGGCCCATGAGTTCCTGTTGCGCCTGGCGCCGACCCTGCGCAAAAAAGCGCACAACTACAAAGAGCGCGGGATGGACCTGGGCGAGTTGGATATCGTCGCGTTTGCCAGCCTCAAGCGCGAAGTCCTGGACCTCAACAGTCACTTCCCGCCGCCCACCGAGTACCTGCGCCAGGGCTGGCGCTCGCTGTCACTGGTGGGGCCGACGTTTGCACGGGTGCTGTTCGCCCACCCGGACGCGCCGGATTTCTTGCGCAACAACCTGGGCCGCAGCATAGTGTTCGACGTGGGCATCAGCCTGTGACACGGGCACAGGCTACGCTTATAGCGTTTGCGCCCACCCACCGACTGTAACGTGGCGCCCTTCTGCAACGTCTACCTGACGAGGCCTTTATGACCAGCCGCCTGAACCCCGATGACCAACAGCATGTCGAAGAGTACCTGCAACTCTCCCAGAACCAAGTCGAGCGCAAGCCTTTCCGGCCATGGCTGCTCCTTGTGGTGGTGCTGGTGGCGGTGATTGGGCTCGGCCTGCTGAGCCGCCTTTTGAGTTACCTGACGCTATGAGCTGCCTGGCGCTCGCGGGGGGAACTGCTCCGATTTCTTTTAGCCTTGCGAGATATCCCCATGACCCATCGTATTATTATCGTCGGCGGCGGCGCCGGCGGCCTGGAGTTGGCTACCCGCCTGGGTAAGACTCTGGGAAAACGCGGCACCGCCAGCATCACGCTGGTGGATACCAACCTGACCCATATCTGGAAGCCCTTGCTGCATGAAGTGGCCGCCGGCTCGCTGAACTCTTCGGAAGACGAACTCAACTACGTCGCCCAGGCCAAATGGAACCACTTCGAGTTCCAACTGGGGCGCATGAGCGGGCTCGACCGTGAACAGAAGAAAATCCAGCTGGCGGCGACCCTCGATGAAGAAGGCCGCGAACTGGTGCCTGCGCGCGTGCTGGGCTATGACAGCCTGGTGATCGCGGTCGGCAGCACCACGAATGACTTCGGCACCGAAGGCGCGGCGCAACACTGTCTGTTCCTCGACACGCGCAAACAGGCGGAACGCTTCCATCAGCAACTGCTCAACCACTACCTGCGCGCCCATGCCGGGCAAACCGACGTGGTGGAAAAGATCAGCGTCGCCATCGTCGGTGCGGGAGCAACCGGTGTCGAACTGGCGGCCGAACTGCATAACGCCGCCCACGAACTGGCGGCTTATGGCCTGGATCGCATCAAACCCGAAAACATGCATATCACCTTGATCGAAGCCGGCCCACGGGTGTTGCCCGCCCTGCCGGAGCGGATTGGCGGGCCGGTGCATAAGACCCTGGAGAAGCTTGGCGTGACGGTGCTGACCAACTCGGCGGTCAGTGAAGTGACGGCCGACGCGCTGATCACCAGCAGCGGCCAAGTGATTCCGGCCAGCCTGAAAGTGTGGGCCGCCGGCATCCGCGCGCCAGCCTTCCTCAAGGACATCGACGGCCTGGAAACCAACCGCATCAATCAACTGCAGGTACTGCCGACGCTGCAAACCACCCGCGATGAAAACATCTTCGCCTTCGGTGACTGCGCCGCCTGCCCGCAACCCGGCACCGACCGCAACGTGCCGCCACGCGCCCAGGCCGCGCACCAGCAGGCTTCATTGCTGGCCAAATCGTTGAAGCTGCGGATCGAAGGCAAGGACCTGCCATCGTACAAGTACACCGACTACGGCTCGTTGATCTCGCTGTCGCGCTTCTCGGCGGTGGGTAACCTGATGGGCAACCTGACAGGCAGCGTGATGCTCGAAGGCTGGCTGGCGCGGATGTTCTATGTGTCGCTGTACCGCATGCACCAGATGGCACTGTATGGCGTCTTCCGCACGGCGATGCTGATGCTGGGCAGCAGGATCGGGCGCGGGACCGAGCCGCGACTCAAGCTTCACTGACAACACGGTCCCTGATGGGGCTCGGCTAATGTGGGCGGGGGCTTGCGCCCGATGACGGTGAGTCGGCTGAGTAATGAGTGGCTGACACACTGCTATCGGGAGCAAGCCCCCTCCCATATTCGCTTTGTGTTGGATTTGAGATAATTCCAGGCAAAAAAAATCCCCGTATCTTTCGATACGAGGATTTTTAATATGGTCGGGGTAAGGGGATTCGAACTCCTGACATCCTGCTCCCAAAGCAGGCGCGCTACCGGACTGCGCTATACCCCGGTAAAAAAAGGCGACCTTTCAGTCGCCTTTCACGACCAGGGCTTTTGACCTCTGATCTTAAGATCTGATTCCAGCGTTAACTGGTCTCAAAAATGGTGGGTCGTGTGGGATTCGAACCTACGACCAATTGGTTAAAAGCCAACTGCTCTACCAACTGAGCTAACGACCCAAAAATGGTCGGGGTAAGGGGATTCGAACTCCTGACATCCTGCTCCCAAAGCAGGCGCGCTACCGGACTGCGCTATACCCCGGT
This sequence comes from Pseudomonas gorinensis, assembly GCF_042015035.1. Taxonomy (NCBI): domain Bacteria; kingdom Pseudomonadati; phylum Pseudomonadota; class Gammaproteobacteria; order Pseudomonadales; family Pseudomonadaceae; genus Pseudomonas; species Pseudomonas gorinensis. The sequence goes on along the minus strand of NZ_CP167125.1, from coordinate 1,273,241 downwards.
TTTGAAATTGGCTCCGTGACCAGGACTCGAACCTGGGACCCAATGATTAACAGTCATTTGCTCTACCGACTGAGCTATCACGGAACTACACATTTCAAATTTACAACTTTTACTGCGATACAACCTTCTCTTCGATCCGTCCGTATCGCTACGTTCGTGTCTCTGAGGCGCGCTATTCTACAATCTTAAAAACCCCTGTCAACCCTTTAAATTGCTTTTAAGACAATGATTTGCGCTTCTTTCTGATTTCTCCTTGGGGAGAAGAAACCCGTGGGCTGACGTTGCTGCGGGGCGCACTTTACAAGCCTTTGCCTTACAGTTCAACGCCCTAACGAAAAAAAAGGCCCCGCAATGCGGGGCCTCCTCTTATCGCCATACAGGCAAGGCTCAGTGGAAGACGATTTCGTCGTTTTCCACGGTCGCCGTGACGCTGGTCCCTGGCATGAAGCTGCCCGACAGGATCAATTGCGCCAGTGGGTTCTCGATCCAGCGCTGGATCGCACGTTTCAATGGCCGTGCGCCATACACCGGGTCGTAACCGACCGCGATCAATTTGTCCAACGCCTCGCGGCTCAGCTCCAGCGACAACTCGCGCTCGGCCAGGCGGCTGCGCAGGCGTCCCAGCTGGATCTCGGTGATACCCGCAATCTGATCCCGCGCCAAAGGCTCGAAGATCACCACTTCGTCGACCCGGTTGATGAATTCCGGGCGGAAGTGCGAGGTCAACGCATCCATCACCGCAGCGCGCTGGGCTTCGCGATCACCCACCAGTTCCTGGATCTGTACCGACCCCAGGTTGGAGGTCATCACGATCACCGTATTACGGAAATCCACGGTACGCCCGTGGCTGTCCGTCAGGCGGCCATCTTCCAACACTTGCAGCAGGATGTTGAACACATCCGGGTGGGCCTTCTCGACCTCATCCAGCAGGATCACCGAGTAAGGCTTGCGCCGCACTGCTTCGGTCAGGTAACCGCCCTCTTCGTAGCCTACATAGCCTGGTGGAGCCCCAATCAGGCGAGCCACGGAGTGTTTCTCCATGAACTCGGACATATCGATGCGCACCATGGCCTCTTCGGTATCGAAAAGGAACTCGGCCAGGGCTTTGCACAGCTCAGTCTTACCCACACCGGTCGGGCCGAGGAACATGAACGAGCCACTCGGACGGTTCGGGTCGGACAAGCCAGCCCGGGAACGTCGTACCGCGTTGGACACCGCCACCACCGCCTCTTCCTGACCGATGACGCGCTGGTGCAACAGGCTTTCCATCTTCATCAGCTTGTCGCGCTCGCCTTCGAGCATTTTCGACACAGGGATACCGGTCCACTTCGAGACGACTTCGGCAATTTCTTCCTCGGTCACCTTGCTGCGCAGCAACTGGTTTTCGCTCTTGCCGTGCTGGTCGACCATTTGCAGGCTGCGCTCCAGGTCGGGGATCACCCCGTACTGCAACTCCGCCATGCGGTTCAGGTCGCCCTTGCGGCGTGCCGCTTCCAGCTCCTGGCGCGACTGCTCGATTTTTTGCTGGATCTGCGCAGACCCCTGCACTTCGGCTTTTTCCGAGGTCCAGATTTCTTCGAGGTCCGAATACTCACGTTCCAGACGCTGGATTTCTTCCTGGAGTTTTTCCAGGCGTTTCTTCGCGGCCTCGTCTTCTTCCTTTTTCAGGGCCTGGGATTCGACCTTCAGTTGAATCAGGCGCCGATCCAGACGATCGAGTACTTCCGGCTTGGAGTCGATCTCCATGCGAATGCGGCTGGCCGCTTCGTCGATCAAGTCGATGGCTTTGTCCGGCAACTGACGGTCGGTGATATAGCGATGACTCAATTTGGCCGCCGCAATGATCGCGCCGTCGGTAATCGCTACCTTGTGGTGGACCTCATAGCGTTCTTTCAGGCCACGCAGGATCGCGATGGTGTCTTCTTCGCTCGGCTCTTCCACCAGCACTTTCTGGAAGCGACGCTCAAGGGCCGCATCTTTCTCAATGTACTGGCGATACTCGTTAAGCGTGGTCGCACCGACGCAATGCAGCTCACCCCGGGCCAACGCGGGCTTGAGCATATTGCCAGCGTCCATGGAGCCTTCGCCTTTACCGGCGCCGACCATGGTGTGCAACTCGTCGATGAACAGAATGATCTGCCCTTCCTGCTTCGACAGCTCGTTCAGCAGGGATTTGAGGCGCTCTTCGAACTCGCCACGGAACTTGGCACCGGCAATCAACGACCCCATGTCCAGGGACAGCAGGCGCTTGCCCTTCAGGCCGTCTGGCACTTCACCATTGATGATGCGCTGGGCCAGGCCTTCGGCAATCGCGGTCTTACCCACGCCAGGCTCACCGATCAGCACCGGGTTGTTCTTGGTGCGGCGCTGCAGAACCTGGATGGTGCGACGAATTTCGTCGTCACGGCCAATCACCGGATCCAGCTTGCCCTCTTCGGCACGCTTGGTCAGGTCGACGGTGTACTTGTCCAGTGCCTGGCGCGACTCCTCATGGTTGGGGTCGTTCACCGCGTCGCCACCGCGCAGGTTGTTGATGGCGTTTTCCAGGGCTTTCTTGCTCACGCCCTGGCCCAGCAACAACTTGCCGAGCTTGCTGTTCTCGTCCATCGCGGCGAGCAACACCAGCTCGCTGGAGATGAACTGGTCACCTTTCTGCTGCGCCAGGCGGTCAGCCTGGTTGAGCAGGCGTGCCAAGTCCTGCGACATATTCACGTCGCCGGTAGGATTTTGGATTTTCGGCAGTTGGTCGAGCTCTTTGCTCAACTCCTTGCGCAGGCTGTTGACGTCAAAGCCCACTTGCATCAGCAGCGGCTTGATAGAACCACCTTGCTGTTCCAGAAGCGCCTGCATCAAGTGCGCAGGCTCAATCGCCGGATGGTCGAGACCGACCGCCAAGGATTGGGAGTCCGATAAGGCCAACTGCAATTTGCTGGTTAAACGATCAATACGCATTAGTCACCTTCCTTTTGAGCAGGCCGGAGCTATGTATGAGCGAGCATGCTCGCGAGTAACACATCCTGAATGAAGAAACCTGCCAGATAGCCTTATAGATGTGGCCGATTCTGGGAGATTCAAGCTATGGCCAATTGACGCAGATCAGAAGAGTCTAGCGCTCCAGCCAAATAAGGGAGGCAAATCGACCGGTGCGCGGATTGCGCCGGTAGGAAAAGAAGCGGGGATCGGTCACGGTGCAGAAATCGCCACCGTAGATGGCAGTGACACCGCGTGCGGCAAGGCGCAAACGGGCCAATTGGTAGATATCGGCCATGAACTTGCCAGGGTTGCGGCTCGGCACAAATGCTTCGGCGGTACCCGGTAGCTGTTGCACGAAGGCTTCGCGCACTTCCGGGCCAACCTCAAAGGCTTGCGGGCCAATCGCGGGGCCCAGCCACACCAGGATATCGGCAGGCTCGGTTTCCAGGCTTTCGACAGCCGCCTCCAGGACGCCCGCCGCCAAGCCACGCCAGCCGGCATGGGCAGCGGCGACGCGGGTACCGGCACGGTTGCAGAACAGCGCAGGCAGACAATCGGCCGTCATGGACGTACAGGCGATACCCGGGGTACTGGTCCAACTGCCATCAGCTTCGGCAATACGGCTCGGGTCAGCCTCGACCACCACCACCCCGTGGACCTGACGCAGCCAGGCCGGCTGGATATGAAAGGCTTCAGTCAGGCGACGACGGTTTTCGAGCACCGCCTCAGGGCTGTCCTCGACATGATCGCCCAGGTTGAGGCTGTCGAACGGCGCCAGGCTGACGCCGCCCGCACGGGTGGTGACGCAGGCCTTGACCTGAGCCGGCACGGGCCAGTCAGGAATCAGCCAGTCACTCATCCGATAAACGCCTCGCGATCCTGCTTGAGCAGCGACAACAGCCACACCAGATCGTCTGGAAGAGGCGATTCCCAGCTCATCCGCTTACCGCTCGTCGGATGATCCAGTTCCAGGAAGCGTGCATGCAGCGCCTGGCGCGGGAATGACTTGAGCGACTCAACCATGGTGGCACTGGCCGCTGGCGGAATGCGGAAGCGACCACCGTAGGCCGGATCGCCGACCAACGGGAAGTTGATGTGGGCCATGTGCACACGAATCTGGTGGGTACGGCCGGTTTCCAGCTTGACCCGCACATGGGTGTGGGAGCGGAAACGCTCCAGCACACGGTAGTGGCTCACGGCCTGCTTGCCACCCTCCATCACCGCCATGCGCTGGCGCTGCTGGCCGTGACGGCCAATGGGTGCGTTGATCTTGCCACCCGCCACCACGACGCCGATCACGATGCATTCGTAGATGCGGCTGACGCTGCGGCTCTGCAACTGTGTAACCAGTTGCGTTTGCGCCTGAATGGTCTTGGCCACCACCATCAAGCCGGTGGTGTCCTTGTCCAGGCGGTGCACGATGCCACAGCGCGGGACGTTGATGATGTCCGGCACGTGGTGCAACAGGGCATTGAGCAAGGTGCCATCAGCGTGCCCAGCCGCCGGGTGAACCACCAGGCCTGCGGGTTTGTTGATGACCAGGATGTCGTCGTCTTCATAGACGATGTCCAGCTCGATGTCCTGGGCGACCCATTCTCCCTGGGCTTCCTGCTCGGCAGTCAGCTCAAGAATCGCACCACCATGCACTATGTCTCGCGGGCGGATAACCGCTCCATCCACAGTCAGGCGGCCGTCTTTGATCCAGGCGGAAAGGCGCGAGCGCGAGTGCTCAGCGAATAATTGTGCGGCGACTTGATCGAGGCGTTGGCCGCCCAATTCGGACGGCACCTCTGCGCGAAGTTCAATTTTATCGGACATGCTCAGACTAGGCGTGGCACAGCCTTTGGTTTCGGCTGCGCGCTTGTGGTTAAATACGGCGTCTTTTGCCCCGAGGCTTTCAACGGGGCGCTCATCATAACAGGACGGCCCCGCCCAAGACAGCGGCCGTCATAGGGACGCAAGCCGCCATGCAAGTGAAACACCTGCTGCTGATCGCCATCCTCGCCATGACTGCTGCTTGCTCGTCAACAAAGGAAGTCGTCGACGAAAACCTGAGCGAAGTCGAGCTGTATCAATTAGCTCAAAAAGACTTGGACAATAATAGCTACACCAGCGCCACAGCGAAGCTGAAGGCCCTGGAGTCGCGCTATCCGTTCGGACGCTACGCCGACCAGGCCCAGCTCGAGCTGATCTACGCCAACTACAAGAACGCCGAGCCGGAAGCCGCCAAGTCCGCCGCCGAGCGTTTTATCCGCCTGCACCCCCAGCACCCGAACGTCGACTACGCCTACTACATGAAGGGCCTGACCTCGTTCGACCAGGACGTTGGCCTGCTGGCGCGCTTCCTGCCGCTGGACATGACCAAGCGTGACCCTGGCGCTGCCCGCGACTCCTACAACGAGTTCGCCCAGTTGACCAGCCGCTACCCTAACAGCCGCTACGCGCCGGACGCCAAGCAGCGCATGATCTACCTGCGCAACCTGCTGGCTTCCTACGAAATCCACGTTGCCCACTACTACCTGACCCGTCAGGCCTATGTTGCCGCCGCCAACCGTGGTCGCTATGTAGTGGAGAACTTCCAGGAAACCCCTTCGGTGGGTGATGGCCTGGCAGTGATGACCGAGGCTTACCAGCGCCTGCACCTGGACGCCCTGGCGGCCACCAGCCTGGAAACCCTGAAGCTCAACTACCCGGACCACCCAAGCCTGAAAGACGGCCAGTTCGTGCCTCAAGTGGCCGAAGCAGACAACCGTTCGTGGCTGAGCAAGTACACCTTGGGCCTGATCGAGTCCCGTCCACCGCTGCCGCCGGGCGAAACCCGCGCCAACCAGGACGTGATGAAGCAGTTCCAAGACGCCAAGGAAGCGATTCCTTCGGACCTCAAGCCGCATGACGAAAATGGTGATGTGATCGAAGAAGAAACGCCACAAGCCTTGGGCAACAACCAGGATCGTTCGTGGTTCAGCTACATGACCTTCGGCGTGTTCGACTGACCGTTCGACACGACGCAAAAAGGGAGCCCTTGGTGGCTCCCTTTTTTATGGGCGCGTATTTATTACGCTGTGCGCCCGCCACGTCCTTGGCTAAACTGCCACATTCCTTGTCGAGAAACTGCCCATCATGCTTCGTCTACTGTTCTGGATTGCCGTCATTGCTGCCGCGGTATGGTTCTGGCGCAAATTCAAAAGCCCCGCAGCCAGACAGCAACGGGCCGGCGAACCCGATGCAGCCTTGATGGTGCGTTGCGCTCACTGCGGCGTGCACTTGCCAAAGGATCGCGCGTTGAGCACCGGACAGATGTGGTACTGCACCCAGGCGCATCTGGAGCAAGGCCCCAAGTCTATCCAGCGTTGATCCGACCTGCTGGGGAGTAAGGCGCTGGGTCAATGATCGGCGTGCGCTTGAGCAGCAAGTCGGCAAACAACTGACAGGACGCCGGCGCCAACACCAGGCCATTGCGGTAATGCCCGCAATTGAGCCACAGCCCCTTGAAGCCTGGTACTTCGCCGATGTAGGGAATCCCTTCCGGCGAACCAGGCCGCAAACCCGCCCAATGGCCTACCACTTCAGCCTCCGCCAGGGCTGGAATCAGCTCTACGGCAGAGGCCCTCAGGCTTTCCAACGCCGACTCGGTTGGGGTTTTATCGAAACCTTCATGCTCCAGGGTGCTGCCTATCAGGATATGCCCGTCACGCCGAGGAATCGCATAACGCCCCTTGGCCAGCACCATGCGCGATAAAAAGTCAGGCGCGCACTTGTACAAAATCATCTGGCCCTTAACCGGCTCCACAGGCAGCGACAGGCCCAGCTTGCCGAGCAACTCCCCGCTCCAGGCGCCGGCCGCAAGCACGACCTGCTCACCGAAAATCGGCCCTGCGGCCGTGTTCACGCCCACTACCTTGTCGCCTTCCAGCACAAACCCTTCGACTTCGCACTGCTCGTGTATCGTCACCCCAGGCAACGCCGACAACGCGGCCCTGAGCGATTTGATCAAGCGCGGGTTACGCACATTGGCCACGTTCGCCATGTAGATCGCCTGGGAGTAGCCGCCACCCAGCACCGGGACCGCATCATGGGCAGCCGACACATCCACCTTGCTCAATGGCCGCCCCTCACGCGCGGCCCAGGCCAAGGCTTCGGCTTCATCTTCCAAGTCCAACCAGTACAGCCCCGTGGTGTGAACCTGCGGGTCGACCCCGGTATCAGCAAACAAGCGCTCAGCCAGCTGTGGATAAAAATCCTGGGACCAATGGGCCAACGCCGTGACCGCCGGGCTGTAGCGCCACGGATACAATGGCGAAACAATACCGCCGCCCGCCCAGGAAGATTCCTGCCCAAGCCCCGCTCGCTCCAACAGGACGACCGCCCGGCCCTGGGTAGCCAGGTTGAACGCCGTCAACAAGCCGATTACTCCACCACCGACAATCACCACTTGCTGCTTAGCCATCATTTGATCCAGCCGATAAAAAGGGAAAAGCGCGCCCGGCGCCCAATCGAACACTCTCATCATTGCCCCCAGCACGTCGTACGCGACATGTCAGGTGCTGCGCCCGGATTACTGCGCACGCCGGTACTGGTCAGGCTGAATTCGCCGCAACGATCACCCGCCATGACTGAGTCGACGACCGGCGTGGCTAGCAGGCTGAACGCCTGAGGGTTCAATGCCACGCTGATTCTATAGCGATCATTGCCGGCACTGATGCCGTTTGCGTCAATAAAAGTGCCGTTCCTCGTGTAATAGCGTTCCAGATGCTGGGCCTGTTCAGTCAACAGCGCGACAATTTCCGCGCGATAAACCTTTTGGACATGGCCGGTATACCCGGGGTAGGCGATACCAGCCAGCAACGCGATGATCGCCACCGCGATCAACAACTCAATCAGGGTAAAACCTCGGCTATCCATGCCCATGACACCATTCCTCAGTAAAGTTGCCGCCACAACACTCGCTGAAACCGCGCCCCACTGCCTTCGCCGACCCGCGCATACACCACCTCCAGCACAGTGCGTGATTGACCGCTGAGCCCTACAGCCGTGACCCGATACAGCATTGCCGGGGTTTCGGGCGGCAGATGAACCAGCCCCACAGCTGGGCCGAGGGATTGAATAGCGTAAAGGCCACCCGTCATGGCAACCCAGGTCACTGCGGACACGGGATGAAGCCCAGCACCAGTTACCGAAGACGCCTCGCCTGGCGGTGCACAGGTCACGAGTGACGTGCATGTTGGCCACGCACCACCTGCCCGCCGCAGGGCTGTCTCCCCCAGCCGAAGGCCGCTTTCAGCACTTTGCAGCGACTGATTGCGATGCCAGAAGCTGCCGGCGATCTTCTGCTGGGACACGGCCCCCTGCATCGAAGACAAGCCGACCAGGGATAACAACAGCAGGAATACCAGGCTGATCAACAGCACCATGCCCGCCTGGCGAAGATCGACACGCTTATCAAGCCCCATGAGCGCCCTACCCCAACCGGTTACGCAGTGCGGCAACGACGCTCCAGGTTTGAGCCTTCACGCGCTCCGTCGGGTCGTGCAGCGTGAGGAGAATGCGGACACTGAGGATCAATGAAGCATCGAGCGGGCTGGACTCATACCGCACCACGCGTGTCGAACCCGGTCGGTCCGCCATGCCAAAACTGATATCGAACGCCTGCACGCCATCCACCAGCACCGCCTTGGCCGGGGATGCTGGCGTACTGACTTTCATCTGGCCCGACTCAAAGGTGTAGGTGACCTGGCGTATGCCAAACCGAATCTGCCCCGGTGCAGCGGGCGGTGGCGTGCCCGAATAGGCCTGGGCGGAACCGGAGCAGTCGGACAACACCGTCCAGTCCGGCTTCCCGCTGCCTTCACCAATATCCGCCGTAACCAGCGTCAGGGACCTTGAGCTGCCCGCCCCTGCCCAACTGATCGGCCGCTCAAAGGCCTGCGGCGCATTCTCGATAAAGCCCGCATCCAGGCAACCAAACATGCCCGCCAGGCGAATGTCCTGAATCAATTTGCCGAGCGCAAATCGCGCATCGTCTTGCATCAGCATGGCTGACTGCTGAGTGGCCTGGGTCGATCGAGCGCTGATTGCGACCTGGCTGACGCCAAGTACCAGCATCAACCCGACCGCCAATGCCAACAACAACTCCAGCAGGCTGAACCCACGTACCGCGCGGTTCATGGCCCCACCTGCGGCTCGCTGGCGATGCGACTGGTCAGGGTGAAGGTTTCCCTCGCGCCACCGCTGTTTGCGCCACGGCCATCGTCCCAACTGATGCTGACGATCACCTCATTGCCGCGCATGACCACCGAACCTTGGCCGCTCTCACCAGCAAAACCGACGATATTGGCTTCGAAGTCGTGCAAGTCCAAGTCACGCACACTCGCCCCGGCAGTGACGGAAGGGGCACGTTCGGCCAGCCCCCACGAATAGTCGGCGCCCGAGTTGGCGCGAAGACGGTCGAGCATGTCGTAGGCGATAAAGCTGGCCTGGCTGGTCATTCGCGCGCTGTCGGTGTACTTGAGCGCGTTGAGCTGGACCACCGCTGCGCCGAGCAGGCCAACGGCGAGTATCAACACCGCCACCAACACCTCGATCAGCGTCATGCCAGTTTGGTGCTCGGGTGCAGCAGGGGTTAGAAAAACGTCAGGGCAAGCAAGCATTACCGTCGTCATCCATGTCGAAGGCCGGGGAAAGCAGGAAAAACCTGCTGTGCGGCCAAAGACTAGCGGCGGTTTTTCGACCGTGCTGCACCCGGAACATAGGGAAATACTTTGGACATAAAAGCCATCATTCAACGCCCCCTTCAGGGCGCTATACCTAAGCCTGCCATCTGATTATCTACCGCGTCCAAGGAGGGACGGCATATGACACAACGCGGCTTTACCCTGATCGAGCTGCTACTCGGGCTGATCATAAGTGGCGTCCTGGCTCACCTGGCCGTGCCAAGTTTCAAGGGGTTGCTTGAGTCACAGCAGCGGCACAGCGCAGCGCAATCCTTGGCCGGCGGCATGCGCTACGCCCGCACCGAAGCCATCGCACGCAACCGAGCGGTGATCATTCATGCGATGGACGACGACTGGAGTCGAGGGTGGCGGGTGATCGTGGACGTGAGCGGGCGCGGGCACCTGGACAACAAAAACCCCGTATTACTGGAACGCCAGGACAGTGGACGCGTACCGATCGTGGGCAACGGGCCCGTCAAGCACCAAGTACGCTTCAGCGGGTTGGGCGAGCCTGTGTTTGCAGGCGGGGGATTCCGTGCCGGCACCGTCCATGTGTGTGCGACGGATCAGGCACAGAGCCTGTTCCAGGTGGTACTGGCGCCCAGCGGACGCATCAGCCTGCGCAGCGATAAAACCGAGCAGGCCTTGTGCCGGGGCTACGCCGCCACCCTGGGGCTCAGAGCAGCGAGCGAACCCGCAGCTCCTTGGGCATGGAGAAAGTGATGTTCTCTTCACGTCCGGCGAGCTCATCGGCCCCCGTGGCCCCCCAGGCCTGCAACTGCTGGATCACACCACGCACCAGGACTTCCGGCGCCGAAGCCCCCGCCGTGATGCCGATCCGCTCGACACCGTCGAACCAACTGCGCTGCATATCTTCGGCACCATCGATCAGGTACGCCGGGGTCGCCATCCGCTCGGCCAGCTCACGCAGCCGATTGGAGTTGGAGCTGTTGGGGCTGCCAACGACCAACACCACGTCGCACTCATCAGCCAATTGCTTGACCGCATCCTGGCGGTTTTGCGTGGCGTAGCAGATGTCATCCTTGCGTGGACCGCCAATCGCCGGGAAACGTGTGCGCAGGGCATCGATCACGCGACTGGTGTCGTCCATGGACAAGGTGGTCTGGGTCACGAAGGCCAAGCGTTCAGGGTTATGCACCTGCAAGCTGGCGACGTCCTTTTCGTCCTCCACCAGGTAGATCGCACCACCATTGCTGCCGTCGTATTGGCCCATGGTGCCTTCGACTTCCGGATGGCCAGCATGGCCGATCAGGATGCACTCACGGCCGTCGCGGCTGTAGCGCGCAACTTCGATGTGAACCTTGGTCACCAGCGGGCAGGTGGCATCGAAGACTTTCAGGCCACGCCCGGCAGCTTCAGTACGCACCGCCTGGGAGACCCCGTGGGCGCTGAAGATGACGATGACGTCGTCCGGCACCTGGTCCAGCTCTTCGACAAAGATCGCGCCGCGAGCGCGCAGGTCTTCGACCACGAATTTGTTGTGGACCACTTCATGGCGTACGTAAATCGGCGGTCCGAAGACTTCCAGGGCGCGATTGACGATTTCGATCGCCCGGTCCACGCCAGCGCAGAAGCCACGGGGGTTGGCGAGTTTGATTTGCATGCGGTGCCTCGTGTCTTGCGGCTATTTTGGGTCAGGCGTGACGCTGACCCAAACGACAATGAAGATCATAGGTGGGAGGGGGCTTGCCCCCGATGGCGGTGGGTCAGTAGACAAACCTCTGACTGAACCACCGCTATCGGGGGCAAGCCCCCCTCCCACACAAGCCCACTCCACACATGATTGTGTGTCGTTGATCAGATTGCTTTAACGTCGATGATTTCAACGTCGAACGTCAAGGTTTTACCGGCCAACGGGTGATTGAAGTCGATGGTTACCTGCGCATCATCGAAAGCCTTGACCACACCAGGCAACTCGGTGTTCGCCGCATCGTTGAAGATCACCAGCAGGCCTTCCGACAGCTCCATATCCTGGAACTGCGAACGCGGGATGATCTGCACGTTTTGCGGGTTTGGCTGGCCAAAGGCGTTTTCCGGCAGGATCTGCAGGTTGCGCTTGTCGCCGGCCTTGAAACCGAACAGGGCCGCTTCGAAACCCGGCAGCAGGTTGCCATCACCCACCTTGAAGGTCGCCGGGGCTTTGTCGAACGTGCTGTCGACCGTGTCGCCATTCTCCAGGCGCAGTGCGAAATGCAAAGTGACTTCCGTGTTCTGGCCGATACGTTGTTCAGCCAATACCTGATCAGTCATTGACGGTCTCTCCGGTTTTCTTACTCTTGAACATATCCAGCGCCAGCATGATTGCACCGACGGTGATGGCGCTGTCGGCAAAGTTGAACGCCGGGAAGTACCAGCGGTTCTGCCAGTGCACCAGAATGAAGTCGATCACATGGCCCAGGGCAATGCGGTCGTACAAGTTGCCCAGCGCACCGCCCAGCACCAGGGCCAAGGCGATCGCCAGCCAGGTGTCATCGCGGCCCAGGCGCTTGAGCCAGACCACCAGCACCGCACTGACCACCACGGCAATCAGGGCGAACAGCCAGCGCTGCCAGCCACCGCTGTCAGCGAGGAAACTGAAGGCGGCGCCGGTGTTGTAGGCCAGGGTCCAGCTGAAGTAATCCGGAATTACCACGATCTGCTGGAACATCTCCAGGGAACCCTCGAAATGAGCCTTGCTGACCTGGTCGATGACCAGTACCAGCACGCTCAGTACGAGCCAGCCCAGGCGTCCGAAACGATCCGCTGCATCAGGCATAGTGGCGAACCTCGCCAGCACCGCTGATGTTGTCGACGCAACGACCGCAGATTTCCGGATGCTCGGGGTTTACGCCAACGTCTTCACGACAGTGCCAGCAACGGGCGCACTTAGGGAACGCCGACTTGACCACTTTGAGCTTGAGGCCCGGTACTTCGGTGGCCACGGCATCCGCTGGAGCCTGGGCAAAGGGTGCCAGGCTGGCGGTGGACGTGATCAACACGAAGCGCAGTTCGTTGCTCAGCTTGGCCAGGTCGGCGGTCAGGCTTTCCTCGGCAAACAGGGTGACTTCGGCCTGCAGGTTGCCACCGACGGCCTTGGCCGCACGCTGGACTTCCAGTTCCTTGTTCACCGCGACCTTGACGGCCATCACGCCTTCCCAGTACTCGCGACCCAGCTCGAAGTCGGCCGGCAGTTCGGTCAGGCCTTCATACCAGGTGTTGAGCATCACGGACTCGTTACGCTCGCCCGGCAGGTACTCCCACAGTTCGTCGGCGGTGAAGGCCAGGATCGGTGCGATCCAGCGCACCAGCGCTTCGCTGATGTGGTACAGCGCGGTCTGCGCCGAACGGCGCGCCTTGCTGTTGGCGCCGGTGGTGTACTGGCGGTCCTTGATGATATCGAGGTAGAAACCACCCAGTTCCTGCACACAGAAATTGTGGATCTTCGAGTACACGTTCCAGAAGCGGTATTCGCCGTAGTGCTCCTGCAGCTCGCGCTGCAGCAACAGGGTACGGTCCACGGCCCAACGGTCCAGGGCGAGCATGTCCTCGGCCGGCAGGATGTCGGTGGCCGGGTTGAAACCGGTCAGGTTCGACAGCATGAAGCGTGCGGTATTGCGGATACGACGGTAGGCATCGGCGCTGCGGGCCAGGATCTGGTCCGACACGGCGATCTCGCCCGAGTAATCGGTCGAGGCTACCCACAGACGCATGATGTCGGCACCCAAGGTGTCGTTGATCTTTTTCGGTTCGATCACATTCTTCAGCGACTTGGACATCTTGCGGCCCGTCTCGTCGACGGTGAAACCGTGGGTCAGCAGTTCGCGGTACGGGGCGTGGTCGTCGATGGCGCAACCCGTCAGCAACGAGGAGTGGAACCAGCCACGATGCTGGTCCGAGCCTTCCAGGTAGAGGTCCGCACGTGGGCCGTTCTCGTGGCCCATCGGGTGCGAGCCGCGCAATACGTGCCAGTGGGTGGTACCGGAGTCGAACCACACGTCGAGGGTGTCGCTGATCTTGTCGTACAGCGGCGCTTCGTCACCCAGCAGCTCGGCGGCATCCAGCTTGAACCAGGCTTCGATGCCTTCCTGTTCAACGCGTTGAGCCACGGTTTCCATCAGTTCGACGGTGCGAGGGTGCAGTTCGCCGCTTTCCTTGTTCAGGAAGAACGGGATCGGCACACCCCAGTTGCGCTGGCGGGAGATGCACCAGTCTGGACGATTGGCGATCATCGAGTGCAGGCGCGCCTGGCCCCAGGCCGGGACGAACTTGGTGTCTTCGATGGCTTTGAGCGAGCGCACACGCAGGGTGTCGCCGCTGGCGGGCTCTTTGTCCATGCCGATGAACCACTGCGCGGTGGCGCGGTAGATCAGCGGGGTCTTGTGGCGCCAGCAGTGCATATAGCTGTGCTGGATAGTCGCGGTTTGCATGAGTGCGCCGACTTCGCGCAGCTTGTCGATGATCGCCTGGTCGGCCTTGAAGATGAACTGGCCACCGAAGAACTCCAGCGAAGGCGCATATACGCCATTGCTTTGCACCGGGTTGATGATGTCATCGTTCACCAGGCCGTACTTCTTGCAGATGACGAAGTCGTCCACGCCATAGGCAGGCGAGCAGTGAACCACGCCGGTACCGGAACCCAGCTCGACGTAGTCAGCCAGGTACACCGGCGACAGGCGGTCGTAGAACGGATGACGGAAGTTGATCAGTTCCAGCGCAGAGCCGGTCGTGGTAGCAATCACCGAGCCTTGCAGCTCGTAGCGGGCCAGGCAGGCCTCGACCATTTCTTCAGCCAGCACCAGCAGGCGATCACCAACGTCCACCAGGGCGTAGGTGAACTCCGGGTGCACGTTCAGCGCCTGGTTGGCCGGAATGGTCCACGGGGTGGTGGTCCAGATCACGATGGCGGCAGGCTTGGCCAGGCTCGACAGGCCGAAGGCCTCGGCGAGCTTGACGTCGTCGGCAACCGGGAAGGCCACGTCGATGGTCGAGGACTTCTTGTCTTCGTACTCGACTTCCGCTTCAGCCAGGGCCGAACCGCAGTCAAAGCACCAGTTCACGGGCTTGAGACCCTTGAACACGAAACCGCCCTTGACGATTTCGGCCAAGGCGCGGATTTCACCGGCCTCGTTCTTGAAGTTCATGGTCTTGTACGGGTTGTCCCAATCGCCCAGCACGCCCAGGCGGATGAATTCGGACTTCTGCCCTTCGATCTGCTCGGTGGCGTAGGCGCGGCACAGCTCGCGGGTCTTGTCGGCGCCCAGGTTCTTGCCGTAGGTCACTTCGACTTTGTGTTCGATCGGCAGGCCATGGCAGTCCCAACCCGGAACATAAGGCGCGTCGAAACCCGAAAGGGTTTTCGAACGGATGATCATGTCCTTGAGAATCTTGTTCAGCGCATGACCGATGTGAATCGTGCCGTTGGCGTAAGGAGGGCCGTCGTGCAGAACGAATTTCGGACGATCCTTGCCAATTTCGCGCAACTTTCCGTACAGGCCAATACTGTCCCAGCGCTGCAGGATCTGCGGTTCGCGCTGTGGCAGGCCGGCCTTCATTGGGAAGGCGGTGTCCGGAAGGTTTAGCGTGGCTTTATAGTCGGTCATTTAAGGCTCTTCGGTTAGCGATGGGCGCTAGGTGCGGCTAGTGCACGGGCGGCGGCGACATCCGCATTGATCGCCGTTTTCAACGCCTCCAGGGAGGCGAAACGCTGCTCTTCACGCAGCTTCTGGTGGAAAACCACCGTCAAACGCCGGTCATACAGATCACCGGCAAAATCCAAAAGGTGAACTTCCAGGTGGGCCTTGCCATCACCTGCAACCGTGGGCCTGACACCTATATTGGCGACTCCCGGCCACGATTGGCCGTCGATATCGACGCTCACCAGGTAAACCCCGGTCAGCGGCACACGACGGCGCTTGAGTTGCACGTTGGCAGTTGGCGTACCCAGTTGGCGCGCCAGCTTCTGGCCGTGCAATACCCGCCCGGCAATACGGAACGGGCGACCGAGCAGACGCTCGGCCAAGGCGAAGTCGGCAGCGGCCAGGGCATTACGCACCTGGGTGCTGCTCACGCGCAGGCCGTCCAGTTCGACGGTTTGCGCGGCTTCGACGGTAAACCCCTGGGTGACACCGGCGTGTTGCAGGAAATCGAAATCGCCGACCCGGTCACAACCGAAACGGAAGTCGTCGCCGACCTCCAAATGCTGTACGCCCAGGCCATCGACCAGGATACGGTCGACAAACTCAGCGGCGCTGAGGCTCTGCAAACGCTGGTTGAAGGCCAGGCAGAGGACGCGGTCCACACCTTCGTCGGCCAGCAGTTGCAGCTTGTCCCGAAGGCGGGCCAGACGGGCCGGTGCCGTTTCCGGGGTAAAGTATTCCCGCGGCTGCGGCTCAAAAATCACCACGCAGCTGGGCACGCCCAACTCGACTGCACGCTCGCGCAGCCTTGCCAGGATAGCCTGGTGGCCACGGTGAACACCGTCAAAGTTGCCAATAGTGGCGACGCAGCCCCGATGCTGGGGGCGCAGGTTGTGGAGACCTCGAACCAGCTGCATAACGCGCTTCTTGCTCATAAAGTGGTCGATTATAACCACACCCGGCCCCGGATCACAGGCAACAGCGCAGGCCAAATGGGTCGAATCGATAAAACAATCGTTTTATCACGGCAAAGTCTCTATCCCAGCGACTTGCGATTGAAATCCCGCAGGCGGAAGCCCTGCAGCAGCAACATCCCGAAGTACACCACCACACCGGCGACGACAAGTACGCCAAGGCGCACGAAGCGCTCCAACATATGGCCTTGATCCCAGGCGGGCATGATGTGCATCAGCCCGAGCAGCACGGCCGACATCATCGCCACCGCTACCAGCAACTTGAGCGCAAACATCCCCCAGCCCGGCTGCGGTTGGAACATCTGCTGCTTACGCAGTTGATAAAACAGCAGGCCCGCATTGATACAGGCACCGGCGCTGATCGCCAAGGCAAGACCGGCGTGGGCCAGCGGGCCGATGAATACCAGGTTGAGCAGCTGCGTGACGATCAGCGTGAAGATTGCAATCTTCACCGGCGTGCGGATGTTTTGCTGGGCGTAGAAACCCGGCGCCAGCACTTTGATCACGATAATGCCGAGCAGGCCGACGGAGTAGGCAATCAACGCATGCTGGGTCATCAGGGCGTCGTGTGCATCGAATTGCCCGTACTGGAACAGCGACACCGTCAGCGGCTCAGCCAGGATTCCCAGCGCCAGGGAGCACGGCAACACCAGGACGAAACACAGGCGCAGCCCCCAGTCGAGAATGCGCGAGTACTCCTGGCGATCCTTGCTGGCGTAGGTACGCGCCAGGGTCGGCAGCAAAATCGTGCCCAGGGCAACGCCAAGCACGCCGGACGGCAGTTCCATCAGACGATCGGCGTAGTACATCCACGACACCGAGCCGGAGACCAGCAGCGAGGCAAACGCGGTGTTGATGATCAGGGAAATCTGACTGACCGACACACCGAGGATCGCCGGCAACATGTTGCGCATTACGCGCCAGACGCCTGTGTCCTTGAGGTTCAGGCGCGGCAGGACGAGCATGCCGATCTTTTTCAGGTGCGGCAGTTGGTACAGCAATTGCGCCAGCCCGCCTGCCAGGACCGCCCAGCCCAGGGCCATGACCGGCGGATCGAAGTACGGCGTAAGGAACAGCGCGAAGATAATCATGCTGACGTTCAGCAGGGTCGGCACGAAGGCCGGCACCGAGAAACGATTCCAGGTATTGAGGATCGCCCCGGCCAGGGAGGATAGGGAGATCAGCAATATATAAGGAAAGGTCACGCGCAACAGATCAGTGGTCAGCGCGAATTTTTCCGGGGTGTTGGCAAAACCGGGCGCCGTCGCCCAGATCACCCAGGGGGCGGCGAGCATGCCGGCGATGGTCACCAGCATCAATACCAGGGTGAGCAGGCCCGAGACGTAGGCAATAAAGGTACGGGTCGCCTCTTCGCCCTGCTGGGTCTTGTATTCAGCCAGGATCGGCACGAACGCCTGGGAAAATGCGCCCTCGGCGAAGATTCGCCGCAGCAGGTTGGGCAGCTTAAACGCTATAAAGAAGGCATCCGTGGCCATGCTGGCGCCAAAAATGCGCGCCAGCAGGGTGTCACGCACAAACCCCAAAACCCGGGAGATCATCGTGATAGAGCTGACGGCGGCCAACGATTTGAGCAGATTCATTGAAAGAGTTTGCGCCTATAGATAAAGAGCAGGCGAACTAAGCGCCTACATATGCGATACTGCGCGCCTGCAACAGCACAGAGCCAAAGCTCGCGAGTTTACAGGTCAAGCGCCGGAAATAAATCACCCGCCTCTTCAGATCGACCACTCAGCAGTTCGCATCAGCCGCCCTTGACAACCCATCAAGTCATCGGCATGATTCGCGGCCTATTTTGTTTGCTATTTCCTAAAAAGTCTTTCGAGGAGCTCGACGGTGGCCAACACACCTTCCGCCAAAAAACGTGCAAAACAGGCTGAGAAGCGTCGCAGCCACAACGCCAGCCTGCGTTCCATGGTTCGTACCTACATCAAGAATGTAGTTAAAGCCATCGACACCAAAGACGCTGAAAAAGCCCAAGCTGCTTACGTTCTGGCAGTGCCGGTTATCGACCGTATGGCCGATAAAGGCATCATCCACAAGAACAAGGCCGCTCGTCATAAGAGCCGCCTGAATGGCCACATCAAGGCTCTGAGCGTTGCTGCAGCAGCCTAAGTGGTAAGAACTGCCACGTAACCCCGGTTGCGTAACAGTTAAGAAATGCCCCGTACCGAAAGGTCCGGGGCATTTTTGTTTGTGCCTGAAAAGTCCTGGCCGTGATCTGTGGCAAGCCCGCTCGCCAAAAAAACGGGGAATTCTGGGCAAAAAAACGCCCCGAACCAGTCGGGGCATTTTTGCTACCACCTGATCAGTGCATCAATCAGTGGTGGTGACCGCCTTCACCGTGGACGTGGCCGTGAGCCACTTCTTCCTGGGAAGCGTCGCGGATGGCGACGATCTTCACTTGGAAGTTCAGGCGCTGGCCTGCCAGGGGGTGGTTGCCGTCGACAGTCACATCGTCGCCGTCCAGATCACGGATGGTGACGATCTGCATTTGGCCGTCCGGCGCGGAAGCGTGGAACTGCATGCCCACTTCCAACTCGTCGACGCCTTCGAACATGCTGCGGCTCAGGGTGCTGACCAGTTCGGCGGAGTATTCGCCGTAGGCATCTTCAGGCTCTACGGCCACGGTCAGTTCATCACCAACCTGTTTGCCTTCCAGCGCCTTTTCCAGGCCCGGGATGATATTACCTGCGCCTTGCAGGTAGACCAGCGGCGCGCCGCCGGCTGAGCTGTCGATGACCTCACCAGCGTCGTTGGTCAGGGTATAGTCGATGGAGACAGCCTTGTTAGCGGCGATCGTCATGGGGCGAGACCTTTTGCATAAGAATGAAGAACGGACAAGTCTAAACAAGGATTTGCCCGAAAGCGAACAGAACCCGGACGGACGGGACCGATCAACGGCCTCGTTCATCACCGGATTCCACCAGGACGACGACCTGCACTGGGTTGCCGAGCTGTCCTGTGGACACACCCAGCACCTGCGCCACCAGCCGCCCTGGCAGTCTCGTGTCTGGGTGCTGGAGCCCACGCAACGCCTTGAAAAAATAGGCCAGCCCTTTGCCTGCGGCTGGTGTGCGCAGGAGCGCGAATAACGATAACCTTGGCGCCTGATTCCCGGTAGGCACTCAACCATAGAGCGCCACCGAAGCCATGCACCTCCAGAGAATTCGCATGCAGACTTTTTTTATCGCGCCCACCGATTTTGGTGTGGGTCTGACCTCCATCAGCCTCGGGCTGGTGCGTACCCTTGAGCGGGCCGGGCTGAAAGTCGGGTTCTTCAAGCCGATTGCCCAGCCGCACCCCGGCGATACCGGCCCCGAGCGTTCCACCGAACTGGTGGCCCGCACCCACGGCCTGAAACCGCCCCAACCTCTCGGCCTGGCCCACGTAGAGCGCATGCTCGGCGATGGCCAGCTCGACGAGTTGCTTGAAGAAATCATCACCCTTTACCAACAGGCTGCCGTGGGCAAGGACGTGCTGATCGTCGAAGGCATGGTGCCGACCCGCAGCGCCAGCTACGCGGCCCGGGTCAACCTGCACCTGGCCAAGAGCCTGGATGCGGAGGTGATCCTGGTTTCCGCTCCGGAAAATGAAGTACTCACCGAACTCTCCGGCCGCGTGGAATTGCAGGCCCAGTTGTTCGGTGGCCCGAAAGACCCGAAAGTCCTCGGCGTGATCCTGAATAAGGTGCGCACCGACGAAAGCATGGAGGCCTTCTCGGCCCGCCTGAAAGAACATTCGCCGTTATTGCGCAGCGGCGATTTCCGCCTGCTGGGCTGCATCCCCTACCAGCCGGAACTCAACGCGCCGCGCACCCGCGACGTGGCCGACCTGATGGGCGCGCAAATCCTCAATGCCGGCGACTACGAAACCCGGCGCATGACCAAGATCATCATCTGCGCGCGCACCATGCGTAACACCGTGGAGCTGCTCAAGCCCGGGGTACTGGTGGTAACCCCCGGCGACCGTGACGACATCATCCTCGCCGTCAGCCTGGCCGCGATCAACGGCGTGCCCCTGGCCGGCCTGCTGCTGACCAGCGATACCCTGCCCGACCCGCGCATCATGGATCTGTGCCGCGGCGCGTTCCAGGCTGGGCTGCCGGTTTTGTCGGTGAGTACCGGTTCCTACGAAACCGCCAACCTGCTCAACAACCTCAACAAGGAAATCCCCATCGATGACCGCGAGCGCGCGGAGATCATCACCGATTTCGTCGCCAGCCACCTCGATGCGCGCTGGCTGCACCAGCGTTGCGGCACGCCACGGGAGATGCGCCTGTCGCCGGCGGTGTTCCGCTACCAACTGATCCAACGCGCCCAGGCGGCCAACAAACGCATTGTGCTGCCCGAGGGCAGCGAGCCATTGACCGTCCAAGCCGCCGCCATCTGCCAGGCCCGGGGCATCGCCCGCTGTGTGCTGCTGGCCAAGCCGGCTGACGTGGAAGCGGTCGCCCGCGCCCAAGGCATTGAATTGCCCGAAGGCCTGGAGATTCTCGATCCGGACCTGATCCGCCAACGCTATGTCGAGCCGATGGTGGCGTTGCGCAAGAGCAAAAGCCTCAACGCACCGATGGCCGAGCAGCAACTGGAAGACACCGTGGTAATCGCCACCATGATGCTGGCCCTGGACGAAGTGGACGGCCTGGTTTCCGGGGTTATCCACTCCACCGCCAACACTATTCGCCCGGCCCTGCAACTGATCAAGACCGCGCCGGGCTGCACCTTGGTGTCGTCAGTGTTCTTCATGCTGTTCCCCGAACAAGTGCTGGTGTACGGCGACTGCGTGATGAACCCGCACCCAAGCGCTGCCGAGCTGGCGGAAATCGCCCTGCAAAGCGCTGAATCGGCGGCCGCGTTCGGTATCACCCCGCGGGTGGCGATGATCAGCTATTCCAGCGGTGACTCGGCCAGCGGCGAAGAAGTGGAAAAAGTCCGCGAAGCCACCCTGCTCGCCCACGAACAGCAAAGCTCGCTGCTGATCGACGGCCCGTTGCAATACGACGCCGCCGCCAACGAAAACGTCGCCCGGCAACTGGCGCCCGACAGCCTGGTAGCCGGCAAGGCCACCGTGTTCGTATTCCCCGACCTGAACACCGGCAACACCACCCACAAGGCGGTACAACGCAGCGCCGATTGCGTCAGCCTGGGGCCGATGCTCCAAGGCCTGCGCAAGCCGGTGAATGACCTGCCGCGCGGCGCCCAAGTGGATGACATCGTGTACACCATCGCCCTGACGGCGATTCAAGCCGCCAACCGACCTATGGATATCTAAATGCTGGATTTTCTACCTGCCGCCGCGCGCGGGGTGATCGCTTCGCTGTTGTTGGCGCTGAATACGATCCTGTTGTGTTCGTTCCTGTTTGTCGTCGCGCTGTTCAAGGCGCTGCCGTTCGCCAAGCGCTTCAGTGAGTGGCTGATGAACCACACCCATGAAGCCTGGGTCACCAACAACAAGGGTTGGATGAACCTGGTGCGCCGCACCCGTTGGCACCTTAAAGGCCTTGAAGGCCTGGACTACCAGCACTCGTACCTGGTGACCAGCAACCACCAGAGCTGGGTCGACATCATGGTGCTGCAATACGTGCTCAATCGACGGATTCGCCCGCTCAAGTTTTTCCTCAAGCAGGAACTGATCTGGGTGCCGGTGATTGGCCTGGCGTGGTGGGCGCTGGGTTTTCCTTTCATGAAGCGCTACACCAAGGCCTACCTGGAAAAACACCCGGAGAAGAAAGGCAAAGACCTGGAAACCACCCGCAAGACCTGCGCGAAGTTTCGTGACAACCCGGTAGGTATTTTCAACTTTGCCGAAGGCACGCGCTTTACGCCGGGCAAGCACGCGCAGCAGAACTCGCCGTTTCGCTACCTGCTCAAGCCAAAGGCTGGTGGTATCGCATTTGTCCTGGATGCCATGGGTGAACAGTTGAAGTCACTGGTCAACGTGACCATCCACTATCCCGCCGGACGCCCAGGATATTGGGACTTGCTGTGCGGGAATGTGCAGGACGTGGTGGTGCAGTTTGAAGAGGTGCCGATTCCGGCCGAGTTCATTGGCAAGAATTATGAGCAGGATGGGGAATACAGGACGGCGTTCCAGGGTTGGATCAACACGCTATGGGAAGACAAGGATGCGCTGCTGGACAGGCTCCACACCGAATACCCAGACAAACATTGATCAAAATGTGGGAGGGGGCTTGCCCCCGATGGCAGTGTGTCAGTCAGTACATGCTTTACTGACCCACCGCTATCGGGGGCAAGCCCCCTCTCACAGTTGACCGCGCTCGATCTTGAATTAGATCGCGCCGCGCTGACGCAACAGCTCCAGCACTTGCTTGACGCTGTCTTCCAGGGACAGTGCCTGGGTGTCGATCACCAGGTCGGCATTCAACGGCACGTCGTAAGGGAACGACTCGCCCGGGATATTATCCCCACCCGCCGCGTACAACCCTTGCGGATCACGCTCAGCGCACACCAGCGGCGATGCCTGCACGTAGACCGTCAGCAAGCGATCGGCACCGATCAGCGCCTTGGCCTGTTCACGCCCTTCGGCGTCCGGTGCAACGAACGCGGCCAGGGTCAGCAGGCCGGCTTCGTTGAACTGGCGCGCGACATGCGCCGCACGACGCCAGTTCTCGGTACGCCCGACACGGTCCTGCGGCAGGCCTTTGTTGAGGTCGTGACGCAGGTTCTGGCCATCCAGTACGAACACTGCACGGCCCATGTCGAACAGCCTGCGCTCAACCGCGTAGGCCAAGGTGCTTTTACCTGCGCCTGACAGGCCGCTGAACAACACGGTGGCAGGCTGCTGACCGAAACGCTGCGCGCGCTCTTCGGTGGACACGTGGGCCAACTTGCCATGCTGCGCCGCACTGCCGTGGGTCACGGGCGGTGCGATGATCATGCCTGCGGCCACGGTGCCGTTGGTCAAACGGTCGATGACGATAAACGCGCCGGTGGTGCGGTTGCTCGCATAGCCGTCCAGCGCAATGGCGGCGTCAAGGCTGACCTTGACCCGGCCGATCTCGTTCAATTGCAGAGCACTTGCCGGGCCTTCAGCCAGGGTGTTCACGTCCACACGGTGCACGATGCTGGTGATGGAGCCCGGCACGTAGCTGGTGGCACGCTTGATGTCGTATTTCTTGCCCGGCAGCATCGGCTCTTCAGCCATCCACACCAGCATGGCGTCAAAAGCGTCGGTGACTTGCGGCACGTTGTCGGCATGCACCAGCAAGTCGCCACGGGAGATGTCGATCTCGTCTTCCATGGTCAGGGTCACGGCCTGGCCGGGGCCTGCGTGTTCCAGTTCACCTTCGAAGGTGACGATGGATTTGACGCGGCTGCTCTTGCCCGACGGCAGCACCACGACTTCGTCGCCCTTGTGCACAATGCCGCTGGCCAGGGTGCCGGCAAACCCGCGGAAGTTCAGGTTCGGACGGTTGACGTACTGCACAGGGAAACGCAGGTCGGTGTAGTTGCGATCGTTGGCGATCTCGACAGTCTCGAGAATCTCCATCAGGGACTGGCCGGTGTACCAAGGCGAGCGCTCGCTCTTGTTCACCACATTGTCGCCCTTGAGGGCCGACATCGGCACGAACGCCATGGTGCTCGGCTTGAAGGCGATGCCATCGGCGAACTTCAGGTAGTCGGCCTTGATCTGCTCGAACACGCGCTCGTCGAAGCCGTTGAGGTCCATCTTGTTGATGGCGATCACGATGTGCTTGATGCCCAGCAACGAGGCAATGAAGCTGTGGCGACGGGTCTGGGTCTGCACGCCATAGCGCGCGTCCACCAGGATGATCGCCAGGTCACAGGTGGATGCACCGGTGGCCATGTTGCGGGTGTACTGCTCATGGCCGGGGGTGTCGGCGATGATGAATTTGCGCTTGGCGGTGGAGAAGTAGCGGTACGCGACATCGATGGTGATGCCCTGCTCACGCTCGGCCTGCAGGCCATCGACCAGCAAGGCCAGGTCGATGTCGTCACCGGTGGTGCCGACCTTCTTCGAATCGCGGGTGATGGCTTCCAGGTGATCTTCGTAGATCATCTTGGAGTCGTGCAGCAGGCGCCCGATCAGGGTGCTCTTGCCGTCGTCGACGTTGCCGCAGGTCAGGAAGCGCAACATTTCCTTGCGCTCGTGCTGGCCCAGGTAGGCGAGGATGTCCTCGCTGATCAAATCAGATTGATGCGACATTGGTGACAACCCCTTAGAAATAACCCTGACGTTTCTTGTCTTCCATCGAGCCTGCGCCATCGTGGTCGATGACCCGGCCCTGGCGCTCGGAAGTTCGCGTCAGGAGCATTTCCTGAATGATGTCCGTCAGCGTCTCGGCTTCGGACTCCACCGCGCCCGTCAACGGATAGCAGCCAAGGGTACGGAAACGTACTTTCTTTTTGACGATGCGGGCTTTGTCTTCGTCGGACAAGTGCTCAAGGATGCGGTCGTCGTCGATCATGATCAGCGTGCCGTTCTTCTCGATCACGTCGCGCTCGGCGGCGAAGTACAGCGGCACGATCGGGATACCTTCCAGGTAGATGTACTGCCAGATATCCAGCTCGGTCCAGTTGGACAGCGGGAACACACGGATCGACTCGCCCTTGTTGACGTTGCCGTTGTAGACGTTCCACAACTCCGGGCGCTGGTTCTTCGGGTCCCAGCGGTGCTTGCTGTCACGGAACGAGTACACGCGCTCTTTGGCACGGGATTTCTCTTCATCGCGACGGGCACCGCCAAAGGCTGCGTCGAAACCATATTTGTCCAGAGCCTGCTTGAGGCCCTCGGTCTTCATGATGTCGGTGTGCTTGGCACTGCCGTGGGTAAACGGGTTGATGCCCTGCGCCACGCCGTCCGGGTTGACATGGGTGATCAACTCCAGGCCCAGCTCTTCAACCATGCGGTCGCGGAACCGGTACATTTCCTGGAACTTCCACTGGGTGTCGACGTGCATCACCGGGAACGGCAGCTTGCCCGGGAAGAACGCCTTGCGTGCCAGGTGCAGCATCACGGCGGAGTCTTTACCGATCGAGTAGAGCATCACCGGGTTGTCGAACTCGGCGGCGACCTCGCGGATGATGTGGATGCTTTCCGCCTCCAGCTGTTTCAGATGCGTCAGTTTGTCGACCATGGCTACTCACGGAAAAACGATCTTATGGACGGCCTGCGGGCCGTGTTCGAGCGGGGCATGCTAGCACAGCACCTTCTTCTATTCAGGGAGCGATCTAGATCGAAACGGTATATGAATATACTCCCAGGTTTGACTCATCCGACTCATGAACATCGCCCTACCTCCCACCGGGTTGATGGGGGTTAGTCAGATCGGGTTGGGGCAATCGATGAACAGGTGCTCCAGGGCGAAACGCCGCGCCAGGTAATCGCCCAGCGCCTGCACACCATAGCGCTCGGTGGCGTGATGGCCGGCCGCGATAAAGCTGATGTCGTTTTCCCGCGCGCTGTGGAAGGTCTGCTCGGAGGCTTCGCCGCTCAGGAACAAGTCGACACCGGCGGCAATCGCCTGGTCGATATAGCCCTGGCCGCCGCCCGTGCACCAACCGACGCGGCGGATCATCTCGCTGCCTTCGATCAACAGGGGCTCACGGCCCATGACATCCTGCACGCGTCGGGCGAAATCGCGGGGCGACAGGGGTTCGGCCAGGGACCCGACCAGGCCGACGATCTTGAGGTTGTCGGGGTCCAGTGGGCCTTCGACGGTGATGTCCAGTTGACGCGCCAGTTGCACGTTATTGCCGACGTCTGCGTGCAGGTCCAGCGGCAGGTGATAGGCCAGCAGGCTGATGTCGTGCTTGAGCAGGGTTTTCAGGCGGCGTTGCTTCATGCCGGTGACGCAGGGGTTCTCGCCCTTCCAGAAATACCCGTGGTGCACCAGCACCAGGTCGGCCTGCGCCTCGACGGCAGCATCCAGCAATGCCTGGCTGGCGGTCACGCCGCTGACGATGCGCATCACTTGCGGACGCCCCTCTACCTGCAGGCCATTGGGGCAGTAATCGGCAATTCTTGCGCTGCCAAGGTAGCGGTCCGCTTCCTCGACGAGGGTGCTCAAAGCAACGGCCATAAAAGACTCCTAAATATCCCGTTCAGAGGCGCTCGCAGCCTCGTATAATGCGCGACATTATGGGCGCTCTCCCGCCCCCTGCAACCTGTCAGGACTTACTTGATGCTCAAGGCACTGCGTTTTTTCGGATGGCCATTACTGGCTGGCGTGCTGATTGCAATACTGATTATTCAGCGTTTCCCCGAATGGGTGGGCTTGCCCAGCCTTGATGTGAACCTGCAACAGGCCCCGCAAACCAGCGCGGTAGTACAAGGCCCGGTGACTTACGCGGACGCGGTGGTTATTGCTGCCCCCGCGGTGGTCAACCTGTACACCACCAAAGTCATCAACAAACCTGCGCATCCGTTATTTGAAGACCCGCAGTTTCGCCGCTATTTCGGCGACAACGGGCCCAAGCAACGGCGCATGGAGTCCAGCCTCGGCTCGGGCGTGATCATGAGCCCGGAAGGCTACATCCTCACCAACAACCACGTGACCACCGGCGCCGACCAGATTGTGGTGGCCCTGCGTGACGGTCGTGAAACCCTGGCCCGCGTGGTGGGCAGCGATCCGGAAACCGATCTGGCCGTCCTGAAGATCGACCTCAAGAACCTACCGTCCATTACCCTGGGACGCTCCGACGGCCTGCGCGTGGGCGACGTGGCATTAGCCATCGGCAACCCGTTCGGCGTGGGCCAGACTGTCACCATGGGCATCATCAGCGCCACCGGGCGTAACCAGCTGGGCCTGAACAGCTACGAAGACTTTATCCAGACCGATGCGGCGATCAACCCGGGCAACTCCGGCGGCGCGCTGGTGGACGCCAACGGCAACCTGACCGGTATCAACACGGCGATTTTCTCCAAGTCGGGCGGCTCTCAGGGCATCGGTTTTGCGATCCCGGTCAAGCTGGCGATGGAAGTGATGAAGTCGATCATCGAGCATGGCCAGGTGATTCGCGGCTGGCTGGGCATTGAAGTGCAACCGCTGACCAAGGAACTGGCTGAGTCGTTCGGCCTGACCGGGCGCCCAGGCATCGTGGTCGCCGGGATCTTCCGCGACGGCCCGGCGCAGAAAGCCGGCCTGCAATTGGGCGACGTGATCCTCAGTATCAATGGCGAACCGGCCGGTGATGGTCGCAAGTCGATGAACCAGGTGGCGCGGATCAAGCCGACCGACAAGGTGACGATCCAGGTGATGCGCAACGGTAAAGAGATCAAGCTGCTGGCGGAAATCGGCCTGCGCCCACCGCCTGCGCCGGTGAAAGAAGAGGAATAAACCACAGCGCCAGGTACCCGTGCGCGGGTACCTGTAAGCTCATATTTCAAAGCAAATTCATTCTCATTAGACATGTTATATTGTTTCAATATCGTTATTGGAACGCTCTATCATGCCGTCTCGAAAACTTGCCCCCTTGGCTGGCCTGGCCTTGGGTTTGCTGCTCGACCCCGCCGCTGCTGAAGAAAACACCGTTGAACTGGAGACCATCAGCGTCACTACCGACGCCTACGAATCCGCCACCGGCCCGGTCAAAGGCTACCGTGCCACCCGCTCGGCCAGCGCAACCAAAACCGACACCGCCCTTCGCGACATCCCACAGTCCATCAGCGTGATTCCCGCCTCGGTACTCACGGACCTGGGCAGCACCAACGTGGAACGCGCCCTGGAGTTTGCCGGCGGAGTGTCCAAGCAGAACAACTTTGGCGGCCTTACGCTCTACGAATACAGCGTGCGCGGCTTCACCACTTCGGAGTTCTACCAGGACGGCTTCAGCGCCAACCGGGGCTACCCAAGCACACCGGACGCGGCCAATATCGAACGTATCGAAGTGCTCAAAGGCCCGGCCGCCAGCCTGTATGGTCGCGGCGATCCCGGCGGCACCGTGAATATCGTCACCAAAAAGCCTCAGCCTGAAGCCTTCACCACCCTGCAAACCAGCGCCGGCAGTTGGGACCGTTATCGCACCGCTCTCGACGTCAATACGCCGCTGGACAGCGAGGGCAACCTGCTGTCGCGGGTCAACCTGGCGGTGGAGGACAACCACAGCTTCCGCGATCACGTCCAGAGCAAGCGCGTATTTGTCGCGCCCTCATTCAGCTGGCAGCTTGACCCGGACACCCGCTTGCTGGTGGAAAGCGAATTCGTACGCCACAGTTCCACCTTCGACCGCGGCATCGTCGACGCCCCAGGCGTATCGCGCTCCACCTTCCTCGGCGAACCCAACGACGGCGATATTGATAACCACAACAACCGCATCCAGGCCACCCTTGAGCACCACCTCAACGATGTCTGGAAACTGCGCTTGGCCAGCCACTACAAACAAGGCAGCCTGTGGGGCGATGCATCGGAAAACCGTGCGCTGAATACCGACAGCCACACGGTTGATCGCCGCTACCGCGAACGCTCCATGGGCTGGCATGACAGCATTACCCAGCTTGAGCTCCGGGGATTGTTCGATATCGGCAGTTGGCAGCATGAATTGTTGATCGGTACCGAATACGAGGACTACCGCAAGAAGGAGCGCGTGACCGCAATTGCCGGCAGCCGCTACACCATCGACCTCTACAAGCCGGTCTATGGTCAGCCCAAACCCAACGGCGCACGCTCCGGTACCGACTTCTTCGAACAGACCAAAAGCCAGGCGCTGAACCTGCAAGACCAGATCCTCTTCACCGACCGCCTGCGCGGCATGATCGGCGCACGCGTGGAGCATTTCGAACAAAGCACCGACGACTTCACCCGCAACCACGCCAAGAGCCGACAGACCCACACTGCCCTTACCCAACGCGCCGGCCTGCTCTATCAGCTCACGCCTGAACTCGGCGTGTTCGCCAACGCCTCGACGTCGTTCAAGCCCAACAGCGGTCTGGATATCGACGGTAAATCCTTCAAGCCGGAGGAAGGTGTGGGGTATGAAGTGGGGATCAAGAGCGAGCTGTTCGACGAACGCCTCAGCGCCACCCTCGCCGCTTTTCATATCGAGAAGGAAAACGTATTGGCCCTGGACCCGGCCACCAACACCAACCGCGCCATGGGCAAGGCACGCAGCCAGGGCTTTGATCTGCAAGTGACCGGGCAGGTGACCGACGCGGTGCGCGTGATTGGCGCCCTCGCCTACATCGACGCCGAAGTGACCAAGGGTGACAAAACCATCCCGACTGGCAGCCGCATGCTCGGCGTAGCCAAGCGCAGCGGCAGTCTGTTGGGCGTGTATGAATTCCAGGATGGGGCATTGCGCGGTTCAGACCTGGGTGCGGCCCTCACCTACGTGGGTGATCGCTCGGGTGAAGCCGGTGGCCGCTTCGAGCTGCCCGCCTACCACACCGTCGACCTGCTCGCGCATTACAAGGCCACGGACAACGTCACCGTGGGGCTGAACTTGAACAACCTGTTTGATGAGAAATACTACGAGCGGTCCTACAGCAGCTATTGGGTCAATCCAGGTGAGCCGCGCAACTTCACCGTGAGCCTGACCCTCAACCTGTAACACGATCAAGCCTGTGGGAGGGAGCTTGTCCTAATGCCAGTCAGCTAAGAGATAGAACAAGCAAACAGCAACCTGTGGCGAGCGGGCTTGCCCCGCGTTGGGCTGCGCAGCAGCCCCAATCAATCGGAATGCGGAGTATCAGGCACTCCTCAGCGGCTGGTTGGGCTGCTGCGCAGCCCAACGCGGGGCAAGCCCGCTCGCCACAACAAAGCCCGCTAGCCACAGTTACAGCGTTCTTCCTTAACTAACTGGCATGAGGGCCTGCCCCTCTCCCACATTACAGTGCAACGGGCGCCCGCTCGCACAGGGCATTGAGCGCCACCGCCCACTGCTCGCTGTCATTCAGGCACGGCACCAGCACCAACTCCTCGCCCCCCGCTTCGCGGAACTGCTCGCTGCCGCGATCGCCGATTTCTTCCAGCGTCTCGATGCAATCGGCGACAAACGCCGGGCACATCACCAGCAACTTTTTCACCCCTTGCTGGGCCAACGCCTCAAGGCGTGCCTCGGTGTAGGGTTCGATCCACTTCGCACGGCCCAGGCGCGACTGGAAGGCCACCGACCACTTGCCATCCGGCAAGCCCAGGCGTTCGGCGAAATCCCGGGCAACGCTGAAGCACTGCGCGCGGTAGCAGGTAGCGAGCACCTCAGGCGAGGCGTTCTTGCAGCAATCGGCATCCTTGAAACAATGCGCGCCAGTAGGGTCGAGCTTTTTCAGATGACCTTCGGGCAGGCCGTGGAAACTCAGCAGCAAGTGATCGTAGTGCTCTTCTATATAAGGTCGAGCACTGGCCGCCAGCGCGTCGAGGTATTCCGCCTGATCGTAGAACGGTTGCAGGATCGAGAATTGCACGTTGAGCTTCTTATCGCGCACCACCCGCCGGGCCTCTTCGATCACCGTGGTCACGGTGCTGTCGGCAAACTGCGGGTACAACGGTGCCAGGGTGACGTTCTGAATACCCTGGGCGGCCAGGCGAGTCAGGGTGGTTTCCAGGGACGGCTCGCCATAGCGCATCGCCAGCTCCACCGGACCCTGGGTCCACTGCGCAGTCATCTGCTGTTGCAGGCGCCGGCTGAGCACCACCAGCGGCGAGCCCTCGTCCCACCAGATCGAGGCATAGGCATGGGCCGACTGCTCTGGACGCTTGATCAGGATCAGCGACACCAACAGGCGCCGCACCGGCCATGGCAGGTCGATCACATAAGGGTCCATCAAAAACTGATTGAGGTAGCTGCGCACATCGGCCACCGAAGTAGACGCCGGTGACCCCAGGTTGACCAGTAACAACGCGTGATCCGTCATGCAACATCCTATCTCTAGAGGCGGCTGGACAAGTCGTCCAAGGCCGCCTTCAACTCAGTGAACTGGAAAGTGAAACCGGCGGCCAACAGGCGCTCGGGTAAAGCTTTCTGGCCGCCCAGCAACAAACCGGACAACTCCCCCAACCCGACCTTCAATGCGAAGGCTGGCATGGGCATGAACGCCGGGCGGTGCAGCACCTGGCCCAACGTCTTGGCAAACTCGCGGTTGCGCACCGGGTGCGGCGCGCAGGCATTATAAGGACCACTGGCGTCCCCCTGGTGCAGAAGAAAATCAATCAGGGCGATTTGATCCTTGATGTGCACCCATGGCATCCACTGCCGACCATTACCAATAGGCCCGCCCAGCGCCAGTTTGAACGGCAGCAACAACCGCGACAAAAAGCCGCCCTCAGCCGCCAGTACCAACCCGGTACGCACCAGCACCACGCGAATGCCCAGCGCCTCGGCACGCTGGGCGGTTTCTTCCCAGGCGATGCACAGCTGGCTGGGGAAATCGTCCTGCACCGGGCCACTGGCCTCGGTCAATTCGCGCTCACCACCATCGCCGTACCAACCTACGGCCGAACCGGAAATCAACACCTGCGGCTTGTGCGCCAGGCCTTCCAGCCATGTCAGCAGGGTTTCGGTCAGGCTGATGCGGCTGCTCCACAACAATGCCTTGCGTTTGTGCGTCCAGGGACGATCGGCGATGGGCGCGCCGGCGAGATTAATGACCGCGTCCACCGGGCCGATAACCTCTTGCAAGCGGGCAACACCCCGCACGGCGTCGCCGCACACGTTGGCGACTTGTGCAGGTTGACGGCTCCACACCGTCAGGTGATGACCTTGCGCCAGCCAGTGTTGGCAGAGTTGACGGCCGATCAGGCCGGTACCGCCGGTCAGCAAAATATGCATGGGACGCTCCTCATGTAACGTTCGCCGCCGATCACTGGTCTATTTTATAAGCAGGGATCAATTTGTAATCGGGCGTGACATTGGTTTAAGCAGACGGGTTTAGCCTCAGTCTTAACCATAGGCCACGCCAAACGATCAGGTACGCCAAAACTTATACCAAAAAACAATATTGTACAGCTATTGGTGTCGGCGTAGTCTGTACCCAACGGTAAAACGAGGCCTCCCATGACTGTCCCCATCGCGATCATCGGTACCGGCATCGCCGGTCTCTCCGCCGCCCGAGCGTTACGAGACGCCGGGCACGTTGTACAACTCTTCGATAAAAGCCGCGGCAGTGGTGGCCGCATGTCCAGCCAGCGCAGCGATGCCGGCGCGTTGGATATGGGCGCACAGTATTTCACCGCCCGCGACCGACGCTTCGTCAACGAAGTGCAGCGCTGGCAAAGCAACGGCTGGGCCGAGCAGTGGACACCGCAGTTGTATAACTTCAAATCCGGCCAGCTCACGCCCTCCCCCGATGAACAGACCCGCTGGGTCGGCACACCGCGCATGAGCGCCATCACCCGCGCGCTGCTCGACGACCTGCCGGTGGAGTTCGGTTGCCGGATCACCGAGGTATTCCAAGGCAAGCACCACTGGAACCTGCTGGATGCCGACGGCGGCAATCATGGGCCGTTCAGCCACGTGATCATCGCCACGCCCGCCCCCCAAGCCACCGCCCTGCTGGCCGCCGCGCCCAAGCTGGCGGGTGTCGCTGCCAGCGTAAAAATGGACCCGACCTGGGCCATCGCCCTGGCCTTCGACAAACCCCTGGATACGCCGATGGAAGGCTGCTTCGTGCAGGACAGCCCGCTCGACTGGCTGGCACGCAACCGCAGCAAACCGGGGCGCGACGCCACCCTCGACACCTGGGTGTTGCACGCCACCAGCGCCTGGAGCAAGGCGCACCTGGACCTGTCCAAGGAAGCGGTGATCGAACACCTGCACGGTGCCTTCGCCGAACTGCTGCACAGCGCCATGCCCGCGCCTTCCTTCAGCCTGGCGCACCGTTGGCTCTACGCACGACCGTCCAGCGCCCATGAGTTCGGCGTACTGGCCGACGCCGACCTGGGCTTGTACGTGTGTGGTGACTGGTGCCTGTCAGGCCGGGTGGAAGGTGCCTGGCTCAGCGGCCAGGAAGCCGCGCGACGCTTGATCGAGCACCTGCGATGAACCGCGTCAATCCTGCCAAATTGCTGCTGTCGAAATGGACAGCAGCAAGCCCGCGCAACAAGGAAAAGCACTTCCTCGTCACTGAACTGTTTCGCGACGACGAAGGCACCGTGCTGGACATCGAGTTGCAAGCCGTGATGACCCGGCGTACAGAGCGCCTGGCCTGGCAAACCCTGCAAAACGCCGAGAATTGGCACATCGGCTGGAAATAGCCTGCGCAAAAATACTTGTACAAATAATTTGACTTGTACAGCGCCAAACCTATGATGAGATTTAGTTGTACAGGTTCTACACCTTGTACAGGAATTTTGCAGAGGTTTGGCCATGCCCACTACCCCGTCCTTCAAGCCGAAAATTGGCATCAGTGCCTGCCTGCTGGGCGAGACCGTACGCTTCAATGGCGGCCACAAACAATCCCATCTGTGCAGCGAGGTGCTTGCCGAGTATTTCGACTTCGTGCCGCTGTGCCCGGAAGTGGCGATCGGCCTGGGCATTCCCCGTGAAACCATTCGCCTGGTGGGCGATGCCGAACAGCCACAGGCCGTTGGCACGGTGCATCGCGAACTGAACGTCACTGCGCCGCTTGACGCATACGGCCGGAAAATGGCCGCCGAACACACTGACCTGTGCGGCTACATCTTTATGCAGAAGTCGCCCTCGTGCGGCCTGGAGCGGGTCAAGGTGTACCGCGAGAACGGCGCACCGGTGGACGGCGGCGGTCGCGGCATCTACGCCCAGGCGTTTTGCGCTCGCCACCCGAACCTGCCCGTGGAAGAAGATGGCCGCCTGAATGACCCGGTCCTGCGGGAAAACTTCCTGGCGCGCGTCTTCGTCTACGCCAGCTGGCAACGACTGCTGGCCGAGGGCCTGACCCGCCACCGCTTGCTCGCCTTTCACTCGCGCTACAAGTATTTGCTGATGGCCCACAGCTTGATGCATTACAAAAGCCTGGGCCACCGGCTCGGCAGCATGTCCAAGGATGCCAACCTCGACGAATTGGCGGCCTGCTACTTCAGTGACCTGATGACCGGCCTGAAAAAGTGCGCCACCCGCGGCAGCCACACCAATGTGCTGCAACACATCAGCGGCTACCTCAAGCAGGTCATCAGTGCCGATGACAAACAGGAAATGCAGACCGTCATCGGTCAGTACCGCCAAGGCATCGTGCCACTGGTGGTGCCGTTGACGCTGCTCAAGCATCACTTTCGCCTCCATCCGGATCGCTACATCGCGCAGCAGGCCTACTTGCAGCCGCACCCGGAAAATCTCAGCCTGCGTAATGCGATCTAACCCATGAACAGTGTCATCAAAGCCGTCCTGCTCGACGAACCTGGCGAAGATATCGCCCAAGCCCTGGAGAACGGTTGGCTGCCGATCCGCGAAGTGGCGCGCCAGACCGGCGTCAACGCCGTCACCCTGCGCGCCTGGGAACGCCGTTACGGCCTGATCGTGCCGCAACGCACGCCCAAGGGGCACCGGTTGTTCAGCGCCGAGCATGTCCAACGCATCCACACGATCCTTACCTGGCTCAACCGTGGCGTGCCCGTCAGCCAGGTGAAAACCCTGATCGACTCAGCCCAGGTCAGCCCCGAGGCGGTCGAAAACGAATGGCATTCCCTGCGCCAGAACCTGGTGAAGGCCATCAGCGAACTGGCCGAACGCCGCGTAGACGACGCCTTTAACCAGGCCATGGCGCTGTACCCGCCGCGCACCCTGTGCGAGCAATTGCTGCTACCGCTGCTCAATGAACTGGAACAACGCTGGCAGGGCCAGTTTGGCGCGCAGATGGAGCGGGTGTTTTTCCTGTCCTGGCTGCGCAGCAAGTTTGGCGCGCGCATCTATCACAACAACCGCCAGTTGCATGGCGCGCCACTGCTGCTGATCAACCATTCCGACCTGCCCCTGGAACCGCATGTGTGGCTCAGCGCCTGGCTGGCCAGCAGCGCCGACTGCCCGGTGGAGGTGTTCGACTGGCCCCTGCCCGCCGGCGAACTGTCCTTGGCGGTGGAACACCTGCAACCGCGTGCCGTGTTGCTCTATTCGAGCAAAGCCCTCCACTGGTCGGCATTCGAAAAACTTTTGGCCGGCGTCAGTTGCCCAAAACTGATCGTCGGACCCACGGTATGCATCCACCAAACGGAGCTGGCCGTATTAATCGGCGACACCCCGGAATTGTTCGTGGCCGAAGACCCATTGTCGGCCCACCAGCGTCTGATCCAGCGTGGACTTCTTTAAATGCATTTGACCTGGCTGCGCACCGACTTGCGCCTGCACGACAACACCGCCCTGGCCGCCGCGAGCCAGCGGGGCCCGGTGGCCGCCGTGTACCTGATCACCCCGCAGCAATGGCTGGCCCACGATGACGCGCCCTGCAAAGTCGACTTCTGGCTGCGCAACCTGCAGCACTTGAGCCAGGCGCTGGGTGCGCTGAACATTCCGTTGCTGATCCGCCACGCCGAGACCTGGGACCAGGCGCCTGCCGTGCTGAGCCAACTGTGCCGGGAATTGTCGGTGACGTCGGTGCACGTCAACGAGGAATACGGCATCCATGAAAGCCGTCGCGACGCGGCCGTCGCCCAGGCCCTGGACGCCGATGGCGTGGCCTTCCACAGCTACCTGGACCAACTGCTTTTCCAACCGGGCAGCGTACTGACCAAGACTGGCACCTACTTCCAGGTGTTCAGCCAGTTCCGCAAGGTGTGCTACAGCCGCCTGCACACTGCTTTACCCCGGTTAGTGGCGACGCCCAAGGCCCAAGCCGCACTCAAGCTCAAGAGCGACCCGGTCCCTCACCAGGTCGAAGGGTTCGAACCACCGAGCGAGACACTGCGCGCGCTATGGCCCGCCGGCGAAGACGAGGCCCGCCGCCGCCTCGACGCCTTCGCCGACCAGCAGATCAGCGACTACAAGGATGAGCGTGACTTCCCGGCCAAACCCGGCACCAGCCAGCTCTCCGCGTACCTCGCGGCCGGCGTGGTGTCGCCGCGCCAATGCCTGCACGCCGCGCTGCAAACCAACCAGGGCGAATTCGAAAGCGGCGACATCGGCGCGATCACGTGGATCAATGAATTGCTCTGGCGGGAGTTCTACAAACACATTCTGGTGGGCTACCCCCGGGTGTCGCGCCACCGCGCTTTCCGCCCCGAAACCGAAGCGCTGGCCTGGCGCGATGCGCCCCAGGATCTCGCCGCCTGGCAGCAAGCGCGTACCGGCCTGCCGATCATCGATGCCGCCATGCGCCAACTGCTGGAGACCGGCTGGATGCATAACCGCCTGCGCATGGTGGTGGCGATGTTCTTGACCAAGAACCTGCTGATCGACTGGCGCGAAGGTGAGCGCTTCTTCATGCGTCACCTGATCGACGGCGACCTGGCGGCCAACAACGGCGGCTGGCAGTGGAGTTCGTCCACCGGTACCGATTCGGCACCCTACTTCCGGATTTTCAGCCCGCTGAGCCAGTCGGAAAAATTCGACAGCGAAGGCGTCTTTATCAAGCACTGGCTACCGCAGCTGGCGGCGCTGAATAAAAAGGAAGTGCACAACCCCGCAGCCGTCGGCGGCTTGTTCGGCGTGGCCGATTACCCCCGCGCCATCGTCGACCTCAAGCAATCGCGCGAACGCGCCTTGGCGGCTTTCCGCAGCCTGCCATCGCGCCAGGCAGTCGGAGCCGAGCATGAGTGACTTCCTGCGCCGTTTCGCCCAGGCCTTTGCCACGCTGGACAAGCACAACCTGCAGTTGCTCGACAGCCTGTACAGCAAGGACATCGCCTTCACTGACCCGCTGCACGACGTGCAAGGGCTGCCGGCGCTGCACCGTTACTTTGCCGAGCTGTACGGCAATATCAGCCAACTGCGCTTTGACTTCCAGGGCGTCGACGAGGTGGCCGACGGTGAAGGCTACCTGCGCTGGAAAATGAGTTTTTGCCACCCGCGCCTGGCCGATGGCAAGGTGATCCGGGTGGAAGGCTGCTCGCACCTCATGTGGCGCGAGAACAAGGTGTACCGCCATCGTGACTATTTCGATGCGGGCGCGCTGCTTTATGAACACTTGCCGATTATCGGCCGTGTGGTCCGTTGGCTGAAAAGGAGAATGGGATGAGCCTTACACCGCCCCGTCGATATTGGCTGACCGGCGCCAGCAGTGGCATCGGCGCTTCCCTCGCCGTGGAGCTGCTCAACAGCGGCGCCCACGTGGCACTCAGCTCGCGCTCCAAGGGGCCGCTGGAGGCCCTGGCCCAGCGCTTTCCCGGCCAGGTGCTGATCGTGGCGGGCGACCTGACCAACAG
Organism: Pseudomonas gorinensis; assembly: GCF_042015035.1. Classification (NCBI taxonomy): domain Bacteria; kingdom Pseudomonadati; phylum Pseudomonadota; class Gammaproteobacteria; order Pseudomonadales; family Pseudomonadaceae; genus Pseudomonas; species Pseudomonas gorinensis. The sequence goes on along the minus strand of NZ_CP167125.1, from coordinate 1,235,683 downwards.
TCAGACCGTGCGTGAAATCGGCGAACGCATCAGCGCGACCTGGGGTTCGCTGGACACGGTGATCCTCAATGCCGGCACCTGCGAATACGTGGACGCACAGCAGTTCGACTCGTCGATTGTCGAGCATGTGGTGCGCACCAACCTGCTCGCCAGCAGCTACTGCATCGAAGCCGCACTGCCCCTGCTGCGCGCCGGGCGCACGCCGCATCTGGTGGGCGTCGCCAGTGCCGTGACCTACCTGCCCATGCCCCGCGCCGAGGCCTACGGGGCGTCCAAGGCCGGCCTGCGTTACCTGTTCGAATCCCTGCGCGTCAGCCTGTCACCGGAAAATATCGACGTCACCGTGATCAGCCCTGGGTTTGTCGACACGCCGCTGACCGCGCGCAACGACTTTCCGATGCCCCTGAGCTGGTCGGCGGACAAGGCCGCGCGGCATATCTTTGCCAAACTGGACAGGCGCCCCCTGGAAATCGCCTTCCCGGCGCTGTTCATCGCCACGCTCTGGCCGCTGTCGAAACTGCCAGATCGCGCGCAACTGATCATCGGTAAACGCATGCTGCGCAGCCCTCCGCCGAAAAAGGACGAGCTGTGAAAATCGCCATTATCGGCAGCGGTATCGCCGGGCTGACCAGCGCCTACCTGCTCAGCCGTCGCCACGACATCACGCTGTTCGAAGCGGGCGATCGCATCGGCGGGCATACCCACACGGTCAACGTCACCGTCGAGGGCAAACGTTATGCGGTGGACACGGGCTTTATCGTGTTCAACGACTGGACCTACCCCAACTTCATCCGTCTGCTGGGGCAGATCGGCGTGACATTCAAACCCACCGAGATGAGTTTTTCGGTGTGCGACCAGAGCGCGAATTTCGAGTACAACGGCAACAACCTCAACAGCCTGTTTGCCCAGCGACGCAATATCCTGTCGCCGGGGTTCTGGGGCATGTTGCGCGATATCCTGCGCTTCAATCGCCAAGCACCGCTGGACCTGCAAGCACAACGCATCAACGCCGACATGACCTTGGGCGACTACCTCACCGCCGGCGGCTACGGCCCGCGGTTTATCCAGCATTACATCGTGCCGATGGGCGCGGCGATCTGGTCGATGTCCCTGGCCGACATGCTCGGATTCCCTTTGCAGTTCTTCGTAAGGTTCTTCAAGAACCACGGCTTGTTGTCAGTGAACAACCGCCCGCAATGGTGTGTGATCGAGGGCGGTTCAAGCCGCTATATCGAACCGCTGACGCAAAGCTTTCGTGAACAGATCCGCCTCGATTGCCCGGTGCGCCGGGTGGAACGTAACGCAGAGGGCGTGATCATCCACAGCGCCGCCGGTACCGAAGCCTTCGACAAGGTGGTGTTCGCCTGCCACAGCGACCAGGCACTGGCGCTGCTCGGTGATCCCAGCCAGGCCGAGCAGCAAATCCTCGGCGCCCTGCCCTACGCCGACAACGACGTGGTACTGCACACCGACACCCGCTTGCTGCCCGATCGCGAATTGGCCTGGGCCAGCTGGAACTACCGGCTGACCGGCAACGCGCAGACCCAGGCGGCCGTCACCTATGACATGAACATCCTGCAAGGCATCGACAGCACCACCACGTTTTGCGTCAGCCTCAACCAGACGCCGATGATCAACCCACTGAAGATCCTCGCCCGCTACACCTACGCCCACCCGCAATACAGCCTGGCAGCGGTGGCCGCCCAAGCGCGCTGGGAAGAATTGAACGGCGCGCAGCACACCTATTATTGCGGCGCCTATTGGGCCAATGGTTTCCATGAAGACGGCGTGGTCAGCGCATTGCGCGTGGGCAAGGCGTTTGGAGAAACCCTGTGAACAGCGCCCTGTACAGCGGCTGGATCGCCCATCGCCGGTTCGCGCCCAAGGCCCACGCCTTTCGCTACCGCATCGGCCTGCTGTACCTGGACCTGAGCGAAGAAGACGAAGTGCTTGGGCTTTCGCCCCTGGCCGGCACGCGTCGCCTGGCGCCCTTCGGCTTTCGCCAGCAGGATTACCTGCGAGAATTCACACGCCACGGCATGAGCTTGAGCGATGCCGTGCGCCAGGAAGTCGGCAAGGCACTGGGGCGTGCACCCCAGGGCGCTATCTGCCTGCTGACCCAGGCCCGCAGTTGGGGCCTGGCTTTTAATCCGGTGAGTTTCTTCTACTGCTTCGAAGCCGACGGACAATTGGCGGCGATCCTGTGTGAAGTGACCAACACCCCATGGCGCGAGCGCTATCACTATGTGCTCCCGGCCCAAGCCCTCGCCGCCGGCGAGCACCAGCATTTCGCCGTGGCCAAGGCGTTTCATGTCTCGCCGTTCCTGCCGCGCAACCTGGAATACCGCATGAGCTTCAGCCCACCCGCCGCCAGGCTTGGCGTGCACATGGCCGATTGGCAGGGCTCGCAAAAAATCTTCGACGCGACCTTGAGCCTGCAAAGAGAGGCACTGAGTCGCACCAGCCTGCACCGTTACCTGTGGCGTTTTCCGTGGATGACCGCGAAGACCTGCCTGGCCATCTACTGGCAGGCCCTGCACCTGTTACTCAAGCGCATACCGATTTTTTCCCATCAGGCCGCCGATGGCGCCTCTCGCACAGCAGTCGGTTATACCAAGGATCGCCGCCATGAAATCCCCTAGCTTATCGGTCAAATCCAGCCGCCTGAACATCAACGGCCTGACCAGTGCGCTGTTGCGCAAGGGCGTGCTGCGCCAGCTCAGTCAATTGCGCCATGGCCAACTGGTGATCATCGAGGACGGCGAACGCCAGGTCTTCGGCGCACGGGAAGCGCACCTGCTCGGGGAAATCCAGATCCTCGACTCGGCGGTATGGGGCCTGGTGGCGGCCAACGGTTCCATCGGCGCGGGCGAGGCGTTTATCCATGGCTACTGGAGCAGCCCAGACCTGACCGCCGTGGTACGCGTGATGGTCAGCAACCTGGAAGTACTCGATGCACTGGAAGGTGGCCTGGCCAAGTTGGCGCGGCCGTTCACCCAAGGTGTGCACTGGCTCAACCGCAATACGCGCAAAGGCTCGCAGAAAAACATCGCCGCCCACTATGACCTGGGCAACGACCTGTTCGAAGAGTTCCTCGACCCGACCATGATGTATTCGGCGGCGCAGTTCCTCACGGCCGATGACACCCTGGAACAGGCGCAACTGAACAAGCTTGCGCGCATCTGCCAGAAACTGGCGCTCAAGCCCAGCGATCATCTGCTGGAAATCGGCACCGGTTGGGGCAGCATGGCCTTGTATGCCGCACAGCATTACGGCTGCAAGGTCACCACCACGACCTTGTCCAAGGAGCAATTCGCCTACACCGAAAAACGCATCCAGGCCCTGGGCTTGCAGGACCAGGTGACGCTGTTGCTGCAGGACTACCGCGACCTGACCGGCCAATACGACAAGCTGGTGTCCATCGAAATGATCGAAGCGGTGGGCCATCGCTTCCTGCCGACCTACTTCAAGCAATGCGCGCACCTGCTCAAGAGTGACGGCCTGATGTTGCTGCAAGCCATCACCATTCGCGAACAGCGTTTCGAGCAGGCCAAGAACAGCGTCGACTTTATCCAGCGCTATATCTTCCCCGGCGGCGCCCTGCCCAGCGTGCAAAACATGCTGCATATCGTCAGCCGCAACACCGATATGAACCTGCTGCACATGGAAGATTTCGGCCTGCATTACGCGCGAACCCTGCGCCTGTGGCATGAGAACTTTCGCCGCGCCCATGGCCGCCTGACAGAATTGGGCTACGACGAATACTTCCTGCGCTTGTGGGAATTCTATCTGTGCTACTGCGAAGGCGGCTTTATGGAGCGCACCATCGGCACCGCACAGTTACTGCTGGCCAAGCCCTCGGCCATCACGCCCCCCCTGCTCGGGCGGTTCAGTGCTTAAAACCGTCGCCAACGCCGCGCTGTTCCAGTGCGGCTGGCTTGCCTGCGTACTCGGCGGCGACAGCCCCTGGCTGCTGGTGGGGGTGGCGGTGCTGGCAGTCCACCTGCTGTGGATAAGTTCGTGGGCCGAGGATGCTGCGCTGATCATCCGCGTGACGCTGGTGGGTACGGTGCTGGATACGCTGCTGCGCAACCTCGGCGTTTTTCAGTTCAACGAGCCGGGGCCGCTGATTCCGTTGTGGTTGATCCTGCTGTGGGCGACGCTGGCAACCACCTTGCGCCATTGCCTGGCCTGGAGCGCCCGGCCCTGGTGGCGTGCAGCTGTGCTGGGAGCCTTCGGCGGGCCATTCTCGTATTACGCAGGGAGCCAATTGGCGGGCGTGCAGTTTGGCTACGCATTGTGGCCAACCATGGCGGGGCTGGCGCTGCTTTGGGCGGCGGTGTTCGTCGGCTTGCACCGGCTGGCACGCTGACGTCTGTCAGCCCTTTCACACCTGTGTCACCCACTTGCCTTACACTGCGCGCCTATGACCAACATCCCGCATACCCAAATCGCCGAACCCACCGTGACGTGCTCAACGTGCGCGGCCTGCTGCTGTCAGCTGGAGGTCATGCTGATCACCGACACCGGCGTACCGCAGCGCTATATCGATACCGATGACTGGGGCGGCGAGGTGATGCTGCGCCTGGATGATGGCTGGTGCGCGGCGCTGGATCGGGACACGATGATGTGCACGATTTACGAGCGCCGGCCGCTGATTTGCCGGGAGTTCGAGATGGGTGCGCCGGAGTGCCTGGTCGAGCGTGAAGGGATTACGACGGCGTATCGCTGATCCCAAGCCGAAGAAACGCTCAATATGGGAGGGGGCTTCCCCTAATGCCTGCCAGTTAAGCGTACATCGCCTTCTGTTGGAACTAGGCGTCCCCCTCGCTCCTACAAAAAAGCCTTAACGGACTGGCATCAGGGCTTGCCCCTCCCACAGGTTTTGCAGGGTTCTGAAATTACAGCGGCATCGTGTAGTGCAGCGAGTAGCTTTCTACGCCGTCGTTGTGGTTGCTGATCCCGGCGTTGGAATAGTGAGTGGCACGAATGCCCACCTCATGCCCGCCGGTAAAGCGCAAACCAAAGCCCAGACGGTCTTCGAACTGGAAGGCCTGGCCAATGTTGTTGTCTTCCAGGCGTGTGCGGGAGAATACCGCCACCCCGATCCCGGCCTCGACGTAGGGTTTTACCGACTGCCCGGCGAATTCATACACAAACACTGGCGAGAACGACAGGCTGCTCGCACCTGCACGCTCATCACCTTCCCAGTAGGTATAAGCGCCGCTCCAGTAGCCGGTCAGGCGACCCACATCGCTCTGCATCCAGCTCTTGTCCCAATTCGACGTCAGCCCCAATCGATAGGTCAGCGTCGAATCACTGGTGGCCCCCAGGCCAAACTCAAGGCCGGCGGCCTGCGCCGAAAAAGAGTGTCCCACCACAACGGCCGCAATCGCAGCCAAACAGAACAAGCGCTTCATAAGAAACATCCTTTCCGAACGAAGTTATAGGGTTTTGTACAGACTAACGGGCAATAGAAGCTGACGCGTAGCCAGAAGTTCAGCTTCTAATCGCGATTTTTAACGAAATTTTCACGAACCGAAGCTTCGCACAACTCCAGGATGTTTCCAAAGTGTCGGTAGGATATTTCTGAGGTGATACACATCACCACTGGTCCAGAACTGTGCCGGCTGCGCCGGATCAGTGGCCAGCAGGTCGCGCTCGCCGAGCAGACGCTTGAGTTGGCGCGCGACGGCAGCACCGGTGTCGATGAGGATGATGCTCGCGGGAAGCATCTGCGCCAGGAGCGGCTTGAGGAAGGGGTAATGGGTGCAGCCCAGGATGATGGTGTCACAGCCGGCACTGAGCAGCGGGTCGATGTAGACCTGCAACAGCTGACGCAGGGCCGGGCTGCTCAAGTCACCGCTTTCAATCAGTTCCACCAGGCCCGGGCAAGGCTGGGTGATCACCCGCACATCGGTGGCGAACCGGTCGAGCAAGGCCGCGAACTTGGCGCTTTGCAGGGTACCGGTCGTGGCCAGCACGCCGACCACCCCACTGCGAGTGGCGGCAGCGGCGGGTTTGACGGCGGGCTCCATGCCCACCAGCGGCCAGTCGGGGTAATCCAGGCGTAAATCGGCGACAGCGGCAACGGTGGCGGTATTGCAGGCAATCACGAACGCCTTGGCGCCCTGCTCACGGAAAAAACCCGCCACTTGCCGGGAACGCTCAAGAATGAAAGCCGGGCTTTTCTCACCGTAGGGGATGTACCCACAGTCGGCCACGTACAGCAGCGACTCATGGGGCAATAGCTGCTGAATCTCCTCCAGCACCGTCAACCCGCCGATGCCGGAGTCGAACACACCAATTGGCGCGTCCTTAACCATGCTGCGTCCCACAGACGCTGCAACCGGGGTCGCGCTTGACGCGTAACTCACGGAACCGCGTGGTCAAGGCATCGATCAGTAACAGGCGCCCCACCAACGGCTCGCCGAACCCGGCCAGCAGTTTCAAGGCTTCCAGGGCCTGCAGGCTGCCGACCAGGCCCACCAGCGGGCCAACCACGCCGGCCTCGCTGCAGGTCAATTCAGTGTCGCTGCCGTGCCCATATAAACAGTGGTAGCAGGGGCTCTCGGCGCGGCGCGGGTCGAACACCGACAATTGCCCCTCAAGGCGAATCGCCGCCCCGCTGACCAGTGGCTTGCCGGCGGCGACGCACGCAGCGTTGACCGCTTCACGGGTGGAAAAGTTATCGCTGCAATCGAGCACCACATCCACACCCGTCACCGCCGCCGACAGAGAATCGGCATCCAGCGCGGTGCGATGGGCCAGCAATGTGACTTCAGGGTTGATCGCCGTCAGGCGGCGCATGGCCGAGTCGACCTTGCTCAAGCCAACGCTGTCGGTGTCATGGATGATCTGGCGTTGCAGGTTGGTCAGGTCGACCGTGTCAAAGTCCGCCAGATGCAGTTCACCCACACCGGCAGCGGCCAGGTACAGCGCAACCGGAGCGCCGAGACCACCGAGGCCAACGATAAGCGCGCGGCTGTTTTTCAGACGCAACTGACCGTCGATGTCGACAGCCTGCAACAGAATCTGTCGGCTATAGCGCAACAGCTCCTGATCGCTCAGCATGGACGGCGTCCCAGGCTGATACGTTCGTGGCCACCGAGGTCGACACGACTGTGGACATCCTCAAATCCCTCGCCCAACAACAGGTCACGTACGGCCGGGGCCTGATCGTAGCCGTGTTCGAGCAACAGCCAACCACCCGCCGCCAGGTGGGCCGGGGCTTGGGTGATGATCAGGCGCAGGTCGTCCAGGCCATCATGGCCCGCGACCAAGGCACTGGCGGGCTCGAAGCGCACATCACCCGCGACCAGGTGCGGGTCGTTGTCGGCGATATACGGCGGGTTGCTGATGATCAAGTCGTAGGTATGGCCTTGCAGGGCGCTGAACCAATGGCTGTTCAGTACCGTAGCGTTCGTCAGCTGCAGGCGCTGGCGATTGCGCTCGGCCAGGGCCACCGCTTCGAGCACGCGGTCAACGGCGGTGACGTCCCAGGCCGGGCGCTCGCTGGCCAGGGCCAGGGCGATGGCCCCGCTGCCGGTGCCCAGGTCGAGAACCTTGGCAGGGCTCGTCGGCAGCAGCTCCAGGGCGGCCTCCACCAGCAGCTCGGTCTCCGGGCGCGGGATCAGGGTATGAGGCGCAACCTCCAGGTCGAGTTTCCAGAAGCCTTGCTGGCCGAGGATATAGGCCACCGGTTCACCGGCGCGGCGACGCCGCAGGTAGTCGGCAAAGATCAATGCGTGCTCGCTGCTGACGATCTTCTCCGGCCAGGTATGCAAATAACTGCGCGGCTTACCCAGGGCAGCCGACAGCAACAGTTCCACATCCAGGCGCGCGGTGGGCGAGTCGGGCAGTTCTGCGGCACGCAGGAGGCTGGCAATGATGGTCATTTATTCACCTATGGCCGCCAACTGGTCGGCCTGGAATTCGGCAAGCAACGGCTCGATCACCGCGTCGACACCACCGGCGAGGATTTCATCCAGCGAGTAAAGCGTGAGGTTGACCCGGTGGTCGGTCACCCGGCCCTGGGCAAAGTTATAGGTGCGGATACGCTCGGAACGGTCCCCCGACCCCACCAGCAACTTGCGCTCGCTGGCAATCGCGTTGGCAGCGGCGCTGGTCTGCTGGTCATTGAGCTTGGCTGACAGCCAGGACATGGCCCGCGCACGGTTCTTGTGCTGGGAACGCTCTTCCTGGCACTCCACCACGATGCCCGACGGCAAGTGGGTGATACGGATCGCCGAGTCGGTCTTGTTCACGTGCTGGCCGCCGGCACCCGACGAGCGGTAGGTGTCGACCCGCAGGTCGGCTGGGTTGATCTCGATGGCTTCCTGTTCGTCCGGCTCTGGCAACACAGCGACGGTGCACGCCGACGTGTGGATACGGCCTTGGGATTCAGTCGCTGGAACCCGCTGCACACGGTGCGCACCGGATTCGAACTTGAGCTTGCCGTAAACGTTGTCGCCTTCGACCCGGGCGATGACTTCTTTATAGCCGCCGTGCTCGCCTTCGTTCTCGGAGAGGATCTCGACGCGCCAGCCGCGACGCTCGGCGTAGCGCGAATACATGCGAAACAGGTCGCCGGAGAAGATCGCCGCTTCGTCACCACCGGTGCCGGCGCGGATTTCCAGGAACACGTTACGCCCGTCGTTAGGGTCCTTGGGCAGCAGCATGCGTTGCAGGTTGCCTTCCAGCTCGGCGAGTTTTTCCTTGGCTTCACGGACTTCTTCCACGGCCATTTCGCGCATGTCCGGGTCGCTGTCCTTGAGCAGCGCCTGGGCGCCTTCGAGGTCGGCCTGCACTTTCAGCAGGTTTTTATAGGTAGCCACAATGGGCTCAACTTCCGCGTATTCCTTGGAATAGGTGCGGAACTTGGTCTGATCGGAGATGACCTCGCCATCGCCGAGCAAGGCGGTCAGTTCTTCGAAACGGTCCTGGAGCACGTCCAGTTTATTGAGCAGTGACGCTTTCATTGCGGTTTTTTATCCGAAGAGCTATCTGACGCGCCCTCACCGAGGGCAAAGAGTTCCTGGGCCATGGCCAGCGCATCGAGGCGGCCTTCGGCAGTCAATTTCTTAAGCTGTACGCTCGGCGCGTGGAGCAGCTTGTTGGTCAGGCCACGGGCCAGTTGCATCAGCACGTCTTCGGCGCTGCTGCCATTGGCCAATAAACGCTGGGCCTTGGTCAATTCTTCATCACGCAGGCGCTCGCCTTGCTGACGATACGCCTTGAGCACATCCACCGCCGCCAGTTCACGCAGGCGCACCATGAAGTCTTCGGCGCCGACGCTGACCATTTCCTCGGCCGCCTGGGCAGCGCCCTGGCGACTCTTGAGGTTTTCGGCAACCACTTCGTGCAGGTCGTCAACGCTGTAGAGGTAAACGTCGTCCAACTCGCCGACTTCGGGTTCGATATCCCGGGGCACGGCGATATCCACCATGAAGATCGGCTTGTGCTTGCGCAGCTTCAACGCGCTCTCGACCGCGCCTTTGCCGAGGATCGGCAATTGGCTGGCGGTGGAGCTGATGACGATATCACTGCGCACCAGCTCGGCCGGGATATCCGACAACAACACGGCATGGGCGCCAAACTGCTCGGCGAGGATGCTCGCGCGCTCCAGGGTGCGGTTGGCGACCACGATACGCTTCACACCCAGGTCGTGCAGATGGCGGGCGACCAGGGTGATGGTCTCGCCGGCGCCAATCAGCAGGGCCTGGCTGCGCTGCAAGTCGCTGAAAATCTGTTTGGCCAGGCTGACGGCGGCAAAAGCCACGGACACCGGGTTTTCACCGATGGCGGTGTCGGTGCGCACCTGCTTGGCGGAATTGAAGGTGGCCTGGAACAGGCGCCCCAGCAACGGCCCCACGGTGCCGGCCTCACGGGCCACGGCGTAGGCGGATTTCATCTGGCCGAGGATCTGCGGCTCGCCCAACACCAGCGAATCGAGGCCGGAAGCGACGCGCATCATGTGACGAACTGCCGCATCGTCTTCATGCACATACGCGCTGGCGCGCAGGTCATTGAAGTCCAAATGGTGGTAATCGGCCAGCCAACGCAGCACGACATCCGCGCTGAGATGTTCCTGCTCTATATAAAGCTCACTGCGATTGCAGGTCGAAAGGATCGCAGCTTCGCGGCTGTCGGTGAGACGGCAGAGCTGCTGCAACGCCTCAACCAGCTGCTCTGGCGTAAACGCCACGCGCTCGCGCACGTCTACAGAGGCAGTCTTGTGGTTAATACCGAGTGCGAGGAAGGCCATTCAATATCGCTGATGATGTCGGGAAGCCGGCAATTGTCCTACTTCGAAAGATTCAGAACAACCACCGTCGTCTATTGTCCCTATACCTTGTGCCTATAAATACGTCACCGCAGGAGCGAGGCCGCTCCTACAGGGACAGCAATACACGCATTAAGAGCGCCCCGGTTATGTTTGGCCGAAGGCTTGTGTCATGATGATCCGACCGCAGGTTAGTCGTCCTCTTCCTATATGAATAGATCCTCCGCGTTGCTCCTTGCTTTTGTCTTCCTCAGCGGCTGCCAGGCCATGGCACCCGTGTCGCCGGACGGTACACCGCCGGTGGAGGACAGCACCCCCGCCCCTGAAAAGCCCAAGGTTTATTCCTCGTTCAGTGAAGAAACGGTGTACAGCCTGCTGACCGCAGAGCTGGCCGGCCAGCGCAATCGTTTCGATATTGCACTGGATAACTACGTGACCCAGGCCATCAACACCCAGGACCCAGGGATCTCCGAGCGCGCGTTTCGCATCGCCGAGTACCTGGGGGCAGACCAGGCGGCGCTGGACACCTCGCTGATCTGGGCGAAAAACGCACCGGACGACCTGGAAGCCCAGAGGGCGGCGGCCATTCAATTGGCGCGCGCCGGGCGCTATGACGATTCCATGGTCTATATGGAAAAAGTCTTGCAGGGCAAGGGCGACACCCATTTCGACTTCCTGGCGCTGTCGGCGGCCGACACCGATCAGGACACGCGCAACGGGTTGATGAAGAGTTTCGACCGCCTGCTGCAAAAACACCCGAAGAACAGCCAACTGGTGTTCGGCAAAGCCTTGCTGCTGCAACAGGACGACGAGCCCGAAGCCGCCCTGACACTGCTGGAGAAGAACCCGCCGGAAGACGGCGAGATCGCCCCGATCCTGCTGCGCGCACGTTTGCTGCAGAACCTCAATCGCGGCAAGGAAGCGATTCCGCTGCTGGAAAAAAGCATCAAGAAGTACCCGGAAGACAAACGCCTGCGCCTGACTTACGCGCGCACGCTGGTCGAGCAGGACCGTATGGAGGACGCCAAGGTGCAGTTCGCCAACCTGGTCCAGCAATACCCGGACGACGACGAACTGCGCTATTCCCTGGCACTGGTGTGCCTGGAAGCCAAGGCCTGGGATGAGGCCAAGGGCTACCTGGAAGACCTGATTGCCCGCGAAAGCCATGTGGACTCGGCGCACCTGAACCTGGGCCGCATCGCTGAAGAGCGCAACGACCCGCAGGCCGCCTTGCTCGAATACGCCCAGGTCGGCCCCGGCAACGATTACCTGCCCGCGCAATTGCGCCAGGCCGATATCCTGATGAGCAACGGGCGCGCGGATGAGGCGGAAAAACGCCTCGCGGCTGCCCGCGAGGCCGAACCGGACTACGCGATCCAGCTGTACCTGATCCAGGCCGAGACACTGTCGGCCAACAATCAGGGCGAGCGCGCCTGGAAGGTGTTGCAACAAGCCTTGCTGCAATACCCGGACGACCTGAACCTGCTGTACACGCGCGCCATGCAGGCGGAAAAACGCGATGACCTGGCGCAGATGGAAAAAGACCTGCGCCTGATCATCAAGCGCGACCCGGACAACGCCATGGCCCTGAACGCCCTGGGCTACACCTTGTCCGACCGCACCACACGCTACGCCGAAGCCAAGGTGCTGATCGAACAAGCCCACAAGCTGAACCCGGAAGACCCGGCCGTGCTCGACAGCCTGGGCTGGGTGAACTACCGCCTGGGAAACCTGGACGAAGCCGAGCGCCTGCTGCGCCAGGCACTGGAACGCTTCCCCGACCAGGAAGTCGCCGCACACCTGGGTGAAGTGCTGTGGGCCAATGGCAAGCAGCGCGAAGCTCGACAAATCTGGGCAAAGTTCCTCAAGGAACAACCCGAAAGCGCCATTCTGCGCGGCACCATCAAACGCCTGACCGGATCCGAGACCCTTTAAGCTTATGTTCTTGCGCCACGTTATCGTTTTCAGCTTCATCGCCCTGCTCGCCGGTTGCGCAGGCTTCGGCGCCCGTGAATCCGTTGAGGGCCAGGGCAACCCGGCGCAATGGAAGCAACACAAGGATCAGCTCAGCAGCATCGATGGCTGGCAGATCGAAGGCAAGGTCGGGGTGCGGGCACCGAAAGATTCGGGCAGCGGTACCCTGTTCTGGCTGCAACGCCAGGACTACTACGACATTCGCCTATCCGGCCCGCTGGGGCGTGGCGCGGCCCGCCTGACGGGTCGACCGGGGCAGGTCAGCCTCGAAGTGGCCAACCAGGGCCGTTATGAAGCGACTTCGCCGGAAGATCTGCTGGAACAACAGATCGGTTGGAAGCTGCCCGTCTCGCACTTGGTGTGGTGGGTACGCGGCTTGCCGGCACCTGACAGCAAGAGCCGCCTGAGCCTTGATGGCGACAGCCGCCTGGGCACCCTGGAACAGGATGGCTGGCACGTCGAATATTTGAGCTACGTGCAACAGAACGGCTACTGGCTGCCCGAGCGCATCAAGCTGCACGGCCCCGACCTTGACGTCACGCTGGTGATCAAGGACTGGCAACCGCGCAAACTGGGGCAATAACGTGACAGCACAGAAACTGACCCTGCCCTCCCCGGCCAAACTCAACCTGATGCTGCACATCCTCGGTCGCCGTGAAGATGGCTATCACGAGTTGCAGACGCTGTTTCAATTTCTCGACTACGGCGACGAACTGACCTTCGCCTTGCGCGACGACGGCGTGATTCATCTGCATACCGAATTCGAAGGCGTGCCTCACGACAGCAACCTGATCGTGAAGGCGGCGAAAAAACTTCAGGAACAATCTGGATGCGCCCTCGGCATCGATATCTGGATCGACAAGATCCTGCCCATGGGTGGCGGCATCGGTGGCGGCAGCTCGAATGCGGCGACCACACTGCTGGGTTTGAATCACTTGTGGCAGCTGGGCTGGGACCTCGATCGCCTCGCTGCGCTGGGCCTGACACTGGGCGCCGACGTCCCGGTTTTCGTGCGCGGGCACGCCGCTTTTGCCGAGGGCGTGGGGGAGAAACTCACCCCCGAATACCCCGAAGAGCCGTGGTACGTCGTGCTTGTCCCGCAAGTATCTGTAAGTACAGCAGAAATTTTTTCAGATCCACTGTTGACACGTAACTCTCCTCCCATTAAAGTGCGCCCCGTTCCCAAGGGAAACAGTCGAAATGACTGCTTACCGGTTGTAGCAAGGCGTTATCCAGAGGTACGTAACGCTTTGAATTTGTTAGGTAAATTTACCGAAGCAAAATTAACCGGCACTGGAAGTTGTGTGTTTGGGGGCTTCCCAAGCAAAGCTGAAGCTGATAAAGTCTCGGCCCTTCTTACAGAGACCCTTACAGGGTTTGTAGCAAAGGGAAGCAACGTTTCGATGTTGCATCGCAAGCTGCAAAGTCTGCTCTAAAAGGAATCGAGTACTGGGTACTCGTTGCAACAGATACAGGGGCGTCGCCAAGCGGTAAGGCAGCAGGTTTTGATCCTGCCATGCGTTGGTTCGAATCCAGCCGCCCCTGCCATTTTCCTATACTCATCCAGGTTACCCTCAGCCTCTAGGTACTGCGCGTGTCCAAGATGATGGTCTTTACGGGGAACGCCAACCCCGATCTGGCTCGACGTGTCGTACGTCAGCTGCATATCCCTCTCGGTGACATCTCTGTCGGCAAGTTTTCCGACGGCGAAATTACCGCCGAGATCAATGAAAACGTTCGCGGTAAAGACGTCTTCATTATTCAGCCGACTTGCGCTCCGACCAACGATAACCTGATGGAACTCGTCGTGATGGCTGATGCCTTCCGCCGCTCCTCAGCGACTCGAATCACAGCTGTAATCCCTTACTTTGGTTATGCCCGTCAGGATCGCCGTCCGCGTTCCGCACGTGTGGCTATCAGCGCGAAAGTCGTGGCTGACATGCTCACCGTGGTAGGTATCGACCGTGTCCTCACGGTTGACCTGCACGCTGACCAAATCCAGGGGTTCTTCGATATCCCGGTAGATAACATCTACGGCTCCCCAGTATTGGTGGATGACATCGAAGACCAGCGCTTTGAAAACCTGATGATCGTGTCCCCGGACATTGGTGGCGTCGTGCGTGCACGGGCTGTTGCCAAATCCCTGGGCGTGGACCTCGGGATCATCGACAAACGCCGCGAGAAAGCCAATCACTCTGAAGTGATGCATATCATCGGTGATGTCGAAGGGCGTACCTGTATTCTGGTCGATGACATGGTCGACACCGCCGGCACCCTGTGCCACGCGGCCAAAGCCTTGAAAGAGCACGGTGCGGCTAAAGTCTTCGCCTACTGCACACACCCTGTGCTGTCGGGCCGAGCGATCGAGAACATCGAAAACTCAATGCTGGACGAACTGGTGGTGACCAACACCATCCCGTTGTCCGCAGCTGCTCAAGCCTGTTCGCGTATCCGTCAACTGGATATCGCACCGGTAGTTGCCGAGGCGGTTCGCCGTATCAGCAACGAAGAATCGATCAGCGCGATGTTCCGTTAAGGGTCAAACCAACGGAACACCTCACTGACGAAAAGCGCCCCGCCCCAGCATACTGTTGGGGCGGGGCTTTTTTGCCCATATCGCCTTTAGCGCTGGTCGCAAACGCTGGGGCGAATGTGGTTATTTTGGAGATACAACATGAACGATTTTACCCTGAATGCTGAAGTGCGTTCCGACCTGGGGAAAGGTGCGAGCCGCCGCCTGCGTCGTCTCGCAAGCCTGGTTCCAGCTGTCGTCTACGGTGGCGAAAAAGCCCCTGAGTCCATCAGCATGCTGGCCAAAGAAATTGCCAAACTGCTGGAAAACGATGCGGCCTACAGCCACATTATCGAGCTGAACGTTGGTGGCACCAAGCAGAACGTCATCATCAAGGCCCTGCAACGTCACCCAGCTAAAGGTCACGTGCTGCACGCTGACTTCGTACGCGTCGTAGCCGGCCAGAAACTGACCGCTATCGTGCCTGTACACTTTGTTGGTGAAGACGCTCCGGTCAAGAAAGGCGGCGAAGTTTCGCACGTTGTTGCCGAGATCGAAGTGACCTGCCTGCCGAAAGACCTGCCTGAGTTCATCGAAGTCGACCTGTCGGCTCTGGAAATCGGCGACATCATTCACCTGTCCGACCTCAAAGCCCCTAAAGGCGTTGAGTTTGTTGCACTGGCTCACGGTGATGACAAAGCTGTTGCAAACGTTCACGCTCCACGCGTTGCACCAGAAGCTGAAGAAGGCGCTGCAGAGTAATTCACTCTGTATTGCCGGAGCTTGAGGAAACATCGCGGACCGAAACGTAGCGAGAAAGCGGGCGATAACGCGGCGTTTACTCTTGAGTAAATGATCTTTTGTTGTCCACTTTCGCCGCACACCGGTTGCGGCGATGTTATCCACAACTCCAAAGGAAGGGCCCCTGTCGTGACTGCCATTAAACTGATCGTTGGCCTGGGAAATCCAGGCGCCGAATACGAACAGACCCGGCATAACGCGGGGGCCCTTTTTGTTGAGCGTATCGCCCACGCCCAAGGTGTAAACCTGGTGGCCGATCGCAAATATTTCGGCCTGACCGGACGCTTCTCGCATCAGGGTCAGGATGTTCGTCTGCTGATTCCCACCACCTACATGAACCGCAGCGGCCAGGCTGTCGCGGCGCTTGCGGGCTTCTTCCGGATCAAACCCGAGGAAATCCTGGTGGCCCATGACGAACTGGACCTGCCACCCGGCGTTGCCAAACTCAAACTGGGCGGCGGGCATGGCGGGCACAATGGCCTGCGCGACATCATCGCGCAGTTGGGCAATCAGAATAATTTTTACCGTCTGCGGCTCGGCATTGGCCACCCAGGCGTTGCCAGTATGGTTTCAAATTTCGTCCTGGGTCGTGCGCCACGCGCCGAACAGGAAAAACTCGATGCCAGCATCGATTTTGCCCTCGGCGTGCTGCCGGATATCTTCGCCGGTGAATGGAACCGCGCGATGAAAAACCTGCACAGCCAGAAGGCCTGACTCTTACCGAGGGGAAACACCATGGGATTCAATTGCGGCATCGTCGGCCTGCCCAACGTCGGCAAATCCACCTTGTTCAACGCTTTGACCAAGTCCGGTATTGCGGCGGAGAACTTCCCCTTCTGCACCATCGAACCCAACAGCGGTATCGTACCGATGCCCGATCCGCGCCTGGAAGCACTGGCGCTCATCGTCAATCCCAAGCGCATCCTGCCGACCACCATGGAATTCGTCGACATCGCCGGCCTGGTGGCCGGTGCGTCGAAAGGTGAAGGCCTGGGTAACAAGTTCCTGGCCAACATCCGTGAAACCGATGCCATCGCCCACGTGGTCCGCTGCTTTGAAGACGAGAACGTGATTCACGTCTCCAACAGCGTCGACCCGAAACGCGACATCGAGATCATCGACCTGGAACTGATCTTCGCCGACCTCGACAGCTGCGAGAAGCAATTGCAGAAAGTCGCGCGCAACGCCAAGGGCGGCGACAAGGACGCAGTGGTCCAGAAAGGCCTGCTGGAGCAGCTGATCGCACACTTCACCCTGGGCAAGCCGGCACGCAGCTTGATGAAGAGCATGGGCGCTGACGAGAAGGCCGTGGTCAAGGGCTTCCACCTGCTGACCACCAAGCCGGTGATGTACATCGCCAACGTCGCCGAAGATGGCTTCGAAAACAACCCGCTGCTCGACGTGGTCAAGGCCATTGCCGACGAAGAAGGCGCGATCGTGGTGCCGGTATGCAACAAGATCGAAGCGGAAATCGCCGAGCTCGATGACGGCGAAGAGAAGGACATGTTCCTCGAGGCCCTGGGCCTGGAAGAGCCTGGCCTCAACCGCGTGATCCGTGCCGGTTACGAAATGCTCAACCTGCAGACCTACTTCACTGCCGGTGTCGAAGAAGTCCGCGCCTGGACCGTCAAAGTGGGTGCTACCGCACCACAGGCTGCCGGCGTGATCCACACCGACTTCGAAAAGGGCTTTATCCGCGCCGAAGTGATTGCCTACAACGACTTCATCCAGTTCAAGGGGGAAGCCGGTGCCAAGGAAGCCGGTAAGTGGCGTTTGGAAGGTAAGGAATACATCGTTAAAGATGGCGATGTAATGCACTTCCGTTTCAACGTGTAAGCGTTACCGCTTCAATAAAAAGCCGATGCACTGCATCGGCTTTTTTGTGGGCGTTCTATTTGTCACCCCGGCCTTCCCCTGCATCTTTAACAAAGATATCGTCAGTGGCCAATTTCCAGCCTGCCCTCAAAAAATGCATACTTTAAAACCATTCAAAGCATATTTAAGATTTCTCTTACACCACAATTCCCGCCTGCTCCAAATAGAATTCGCACATTAAAAATCTTCTACATCTCACATTCCAAAAAGACTAACTCAGTTCGAAAACACGATGACAATGCTGCTGTTTTCCGGTTTACTTGCGAGCGCCCACCGCCAACTTAAACTTCAACAAAGCGACAACTGCATTGGAGCACTCGCACTATGTCGGCCCTCAATCAGTATGAACTTATGACTGATATACCTTTCACCGACTGCCCCATCATTGAAACCACCATCAACAATACCGCCCCTCTTAACATCGACATTTTGCTTCTTGGAGAAACCGGCACTGGCAAGGACACCCTGGCACAACGCATTCACTGTTTATCGCGGCGCAAGGGTAACTTCGTCGCGGTCAATTGTGCTGCCATCCCGGAAACCCTTGCCGAAAGCCAACTATTCGGGGTCAACAGCGGCGCCTATACCGGCGCATTGCAATCCCGCGCCGGCTTTGTAGAAGCCGCCCACTTGGGCACCTTGTATCTGGATGAGATCGATAGCATGCCACTCTCGTTACAGGCCAAGCTGTTACGGGTACTGGAATCTCGTGGCGTCGAGCGCCTTGGATCGACCCGATCCATCCAGGTCGATATGCGCGTCATTGCCTCGGCCCAGCACGCATTGCATGAAATGGTGGAGCAAGGCACCTTCAGACGTGACCTGTATTTCCGTCTGAATGTCGTCAACATCCACCTGCCCCCCCTGCGTGACAGGCGTGAACACATCATCCCCTTGTTCATGGACATGATCGAGCAGGAGGCCAACTACTTTAAGTGTTCCGCAACACCTCCGCCCCCCGCGTTGTTGCAACAGTTACTGTGCCACCCGTGGCTGGGCAACGTGCGTGAGTTGCGCTCGACCGCCAAGCGATTCGTATTGGGCCTGCCCCCGCTCTCCTCCTCGCTGGCCAATCGACAGAGCACGCCAATAAACCTGAAGGCAAGGTTGCAGCAAATTGAAAAAGCCTTGATAGAGGAATCGCTGCGCCGTCACGCACGCAGTGTCGATAACGTTGCAGCAGAACTCGGTGTTGCCAAACGCACGCTCTACTACCGGATGAAGCAACTCGAAATATCACTGGCTTAGGGTGCCTGGAACGAAGCAGAAGGCATTTCCCACATACGTGTGAGCCTCTAGAGCGACTTAACTCACACGCCAACAGGAAAACTTCATGTGCTTAACCCTGATCAACAACTTTATGAGTTTAATCACCAACATCAAACGCCCCCCGCAAAACGATGCCCCTCCTGACAATGCAAAGTGCTGCAACAAACCACCGGAGCGCCCTTGCTACGAAACAAACAATAACAAAAAGCATATTGAATATGAATCCATCAACATTGCAATAACACTTGATCGCCCATCGCGAAGCGCATGAACCCCGGTCTCACAAGAAATAATTAAAAACAAATAACTTATTTATATACCGGAACGTTCTTCTTGTCGCTGACCACCTAGCCAATGAGCAACTGCACTGTTGCTCAGAACACTAAAGACAACGAACAAGCGTTGTCCGCACTTCAATCCAGACAAATACGAAGGTAACTCTTATGTCCTCCTCAATACCTACCGGTGGAGTGAGCGCTGGCGCTCAAGCACAACTGGACCGAATCAACGCCGACAAAGAAAAGAAAGTTGTCGAAGAGGCTGCAAAAACCGCTGAGCAAGAACTGACTACAGCAAAAGCGGGCCGCGTAAAATCGTTGAGATTCGCCTAAGTAAGAACCGACCTCCTTTGCCCATCCGGCAGAGGAGGTCTCCACTGCCCAACAGATGCAACAATCGACGCGCTCGCTGGAGGTTCATATGTACACCAACAACGCAGGGGGCCCGGGAAACGGGAACACCATCACTCAGGCTGAAACGCCGGCTGCGCTCGACGGGACGTCCGACAGCAATTTTTTCACCGCGCAACTGAACCTCTCCGAGCGGCCAGGCAAAGGTACCGCGCCCACGGGAATGGGCCTCCCCTTGACCTTGGGGCCTGCTGAGTCTGCGACGTTATCGAAACGAGTGTCCAAGGGGTTTCGGGACATGAGCCTGAACAAGAAAACCAAGGACGCACATGAGTTCGCCCAATCGCTTTCCGAATCGCACGTTAACGTGGTGGCAGGCGTCAAGGTACTCGGCGCAATCGTGAAAGGCGTCGATAAAGTCGCCAGCATGGGGTAGGTGTATGTCCCGCCGTCTAACCACTACGTTGTTTTTTTCATCGGTGTTGCTGCTAGCGGGCTGCGGTGAAAGCGTAGAGCTTCATCGCCAATTATCCGAGCAGGAAGCCAACGAAGTCATTGCGGAGTTGGCAGACAAACAGATCCGTGCCCAGAAAGTCCCGGCAAAAGACGGAGTCATCGTTCGTGTCAGGGCAAATGACATCAGCCGAGCGGTCCGCACGCTTGAAGCCGTTGGCCTGCCTAAAGTGACCCGCTCGACATTGGGGGATATCTTTCGCAAGGAAGGTGTCATCTCCACCCCGTTGGAAGAGCGCGCCCGCTACATCTATGCGCTGTCCCAGGAGCTGGAGGCGACCTTATCGAACATAGACGGTGTCATCGTTGCGCGCGTCCATGTAGTGCTGCCGGAGCGGGTGGCGCCCGGCGAACCGGTGCAACCGGCATCCGCCTCCGTTTTCATCAAGCATGACCCTCGGCTGGACCCCGACAATATTCGCCCCAGGGTACGCAGGATGGTGGCCAGCAGCATCCCCGGCATGACGTCGGCCATCGACAATACGCAAAAACTGACCGTCGTTTTCGTACCGGCGGCAGCCTATCAGGAGCAGCAACAGCTGACCTATCTCGGCCCCTTCCTGGTGCCGGAACAAGACCTCGGGTTCTGGCGTACCAGCGTTACCGCCCCTCTTGTCGCCCTGGTACTGGCAGGCGCTGGATGGGTGATCTGGCGGCGCAGGACAATGCATGCTCCCACCTCAAAACCGGCAATCGATCACGCCCATGAGTGAGGATCTGGCCTGGGTACGATGGTGGGCCTCGCCTTGGAAACATGCCCACCCGGATTGGCGTACTCATACGGGCGTTGAACAAACAGAAGCGCTTTCACGCAGTCATCATGGCAGGATGAGCCTCCTGTTCGACATCGAACCCGAGCTCCCCCCTGCCCCTTCGCCCGCCTTGCTGCAACTGGTCCTCGCCAGCGCCCCCCAACGAGACCTCGTCTTGGTGTTGGTCAATGAGGTCTACAACGCGCCCAACGACAGCCGCTTGAACCAGGAACAACTTCTCTGGTGCCAGCGCCTGGCCAAGGCACTGGCACCCGACCCGACACAGATGAACATCGACGACCCTTTGCACTACCTGCGCGCATGGGTGGCCCCCGCCATCTGGCGACGATTGCGCTTGAGCTTTGCCCCCCCACGGGTACTTGAAGTCGAGCGGCAGCCCAAGCTGATGGATAGTCAAGGCCGGTTGGACACCCTGTGGCAAGCCGCTCTCTGGCGCGCCACCTCTGCTCCCTTCGATGATGCCCCGCACGCCCCACGCGAGAACTCCCGCCATGTTTTGCGCCCACACGATTGAGCTGCACACCCTCACGCCCAACCTGCCCATGGCGCTGATTCCCAGAGAAATGCTGGCTGACTATGCGCAGGCCCGTCAATTGATCGAACAGGCAGAAGCCCACGCACAGGCACTCACCTGCCAAGCACAGGCAGAGTGCGAAAAAATACTGGAAAGCGCTGGGCATGAGTTCTGGCAGCGCGCCAACGCCCAACTGCATCGTTGGGAATCGGAACGCCAGGCGATGTACGAAAAGCTGGAGCAGGTCGCGACGTCAGTCATAAACACAGCGATCCGAAGTTTCCTGGAAGAAACCCTACCCGCTCAACGCCTCACCGCGCTGCTCAACAAGCTGCTGGATGCCCAGTTGCCGCCGATCAAGGCGAGCTTGCTGTGCAATCCACTGGACCGCGAGCCTGTCGAACAGTGGCTCAGCCGCCATTGCGGTGTGCCTTGGACGCTTCGAGTCGAAAGCACGCTCGCCGCCCAATCGCTGGTCCTGGAAACAGAAGACGGTGGGTTTCACATCAATTGGACCGATACCCTGGACAACCTGGTGACGCCCTCCCCCAAGGCCAATATCAAGTAACGATACGACTTGGCGAGGGCGGGTTGTTTTTTAAAACAAATAAATCGGTGGATGGAACTTGTCACAAATCGGCTGCCACTCAGGGGTAGCCCCAACGAGGAGAAACCCCGATGACGTTTGATGACCGTTTACTCATAAGGCACTACCGGCAGCAGGCCCAGGCCGAAAAGCAGCTCAGTCAAATCAGCGCCGATGTTGATAACAGCGAAGGCGGTGAAGAGGCTCAACGGCTTTTTGAACAGATGATCGAGGTGAAGTCGAACCTGGTGTCCAGTTTTGCCACAAGCTCAAGCTATCTCAGCTACAAGCACGACACGATAAAAGCCGTCATCAATGGTATCCAGTAGTTGCCAGCAAAAACTGGCTGACTGTTTGGCTGGCCGCGAACAGCATGTGCTGCTGTTTGAACAGGACGATGAAGTCAGCGTGCAATGCTCTGAACACCGCGTACTTCTGGGCGTTCAACTGACGCATTCACGCCTCGAACATTACTCGTTGCAGTCTTGGCATCGTCTCGGTCAGTCCAGTCTCGCGCATTTCCAGGGCGCCCTGGCCCTGGCTCCCGCAACCGGCCACCTCTGGCTGCTGCAAGGCCTGCCTCGGGATTGCAGTCAGGAGCACCTGTTGAAATCCCTTGAAGCGCTTTTCAACCAACGCGACACCTGGCGCAGCGTAGTCGCGCGCCTGGCAAGGCCTGGCCCCCCGTCCAGGTCCCTTTCGCTACGTAAGTTGCCGTACTGAAACCGAGAACCTGCCATGCCTAACAAGATCCACAAGCACCCCCGCTTGCGCTCATGCTCGCCCGTTGCAGCCGTAAAACCCACTCAGTGGCGTTGCCTGCTGGCCCTGCCCTTCTTGCTGGCGCCGCTGCACAGCAGCCTTGCCGCCATCCCCCCAGAGTGGAAAAACACCGCCTACGCCTACGAGGCCGAGCACAAACCCTTGCGCGAAGTACTCGATGATTTCGCCCAGACGTTTGGCACGCAATTGCAGATCGAAGGCCTGCTGGAAGGCAACGTCAACGGCAAGATTCGCGCGAATACCCCGCAGTCACTGCTCGACCGCCTGGGGACTGAACACCGCTTCCAGTGGTACTTGTACAACAACACCCTCTACATCAGCACCCTGGACCAGCAGGAGTCCGCGCGCCTGGAAGTGTCGAGCGAAACCGTAGCCGACCTGAAGCAGGCACTCACCGATATCGGCCTTCTCGATAGCCGTTTCGGCTGGGGCGAATTGCCCGAGGACGGCGTGGTGCTGGTGTCCGGCCCCAAGCGCTACATAGAACAGATCAAACAATTCAGCAGCCAGCGCCGTTCTACCGACGAAAAACAGAGCGTGCTGACCTACCCGCTGAAATTCGCCAATGCGGCAGACCGCCAGATCGATTATCGCGGCGAGAAAATGCTCATCCCCGGTATCGCCAGCATGCTGCAGGGTTTGCTTGAACCTCGCTCTCCCTCAGCTGCCGCGCAGGTTACCCAGCGCCCCTCAGCCGCGTCAGGCGCCCCTGTAATATCGCCCCTGGCCCAGGGCTTTCCCCGGCTCGGCAACCCTCTATTGGGCCAGATGCTCACCCCGCCGACGAGCCAGGCGACCGCCGACCCGGGCATGTCCCTGACCCCGCGCGCACGGGTCTCGCCCGGGCGAATTCGCGTCGAAGCCGATGTGCGCAACAACGCCGTGATGATCTACGACTTGCCGGAACGCCACGCGATGTACCGCGACCTGATCACCCAGTTGGACGTCGCGCGCAAGTTGGTGGAAATCGACGCGATCATCCTCGACATCGAACGCACGCAGATGCGTGAGCTCGGCGTGAACTGGGGGTTTCGCAATGGCAATTTCCAGGGCGGCGTGAACAACATCGCCCCAGGCACCTCGTCGCAATTGGCGATCAATAACCGGGATGGATTCTTTGCCGCTGTCAGGGCGCTGGAGCGGCGTGGCCTGGCGACCCTGGTGTCGAACCCATCCGTCTTGACCCTGGAAAACCAACCGGCAGTGATCGACTTCAACCGCACGCAGTACCTCACGGCCGGCTCCGAAGTGGCAACCATCCTGCCGATCACCGTGGGAACCAGCTTCCAGGTGGTCCCACGGGTAATCACTTCGCGTGGCAGCCATCAGATCCACTTGGCGGTCGATATCGAAGACGGCAATTTCGACGAATCCAACCCCAACCGCATCGGGCCCGATGTGCGCAAGGGCGCGGTCAGCACCCAAGCGGTCATGGCCGAAAAACGTTCGCTGGTGGTGGGTGGCTTCCACGTCACCGATAACACTGACCAGCTCAACAAGATTCCCCTGCTGGGTGATATCCCGTTGCTGGGCAAGGCGCTGTTTTCGTCCACTGAACGCAAAAACAATCGACGCGAGCGCCTGTTCATCATCACGCCCAGGGTCATTGGCGACCAGGCCGACCCTTCGCGCTACTTGCCCCAGGCCGATCAGTTGGAACTGCAAACAGCCCTCAAACCACTGGCACGGCGCATGACGCCCCACGCACCGGAAATCAAGCGCAACGACTTGATCCATGCCATGGCCACACTCGTCACCGGGCAAGTCCCCAAAGCCTTCAAGGCGACCCCGATGCCACTGGGCCTGGATACCTTGTGCACCACCCGTGACCTGCTCGCACTCAATACCGAACGCAGCCAATGGTATGTCGGCCCGCAATTCAACGTCGCCGTCGTGGTACTGCGCAACCAGTACGACCGCCATGTGCGCATCGATGAGAAAGAGTGCAGCAATTCGCAGACCCTGGCAGTGACCGCCTGGCCGCGTGCCTGGCTCAAACCGGGTGAAGAAGCGGAAGTGTTCATCGCCATGCGCCCTGTGGTGAAAGACGAACACATTGGCGTTTCTCGTCCCTCGTTGATCGCACCTAACGGAAAGAAACCAGAATGACTCGCCTACTCTCCAGCTTTACATTGATCAGCCTGGTGCTGTTTGTCGCCGGTTGCACCCCCACCTGCCGGGGTGACTCGTGCTCACGTCCACAATCGAGCGCCGACAAGATGGTGATCTGGTGGCCGGAACACATGCGTGTGCAACCCGGCCCCTCCGGGGAACGTTCGGATCACCAGACGGTTTCGCTGGAACGATGACCCCTATGGAAATACCCACAGACGCCGAACATCGTCGGGTACTCCTCAATGACCTGGTGAGTGGCGCTGCCACTCACCTGCACCTGTCAAAAGGCATCCACCTGTCTGCGCTGAAAGCCGGGGAACAGCTCGGCCTGGCCCTGCAAATTGCACCGCGTGTCTTACAGGCCGGCCAGTTCCAGCGTGTGCTGGAACGCCGCTTCGAACAGGCCTTGGCGTTCGATGGCTGCTTTGTCTTTTCGAATGCCGGGGGAGCCCTGATTCTCTGGCACCCGGTGGTATCTACCGATATTCCCCTGGATCAAATCCTCAGCCGCCTGCTCTCGCTCGCAGAACTTGAAGCCCTGGATCGACACTGCAATCGTTGAACACACGATGGCTCAACGCTGGTCCAGTTCGGGCAACTCCAGGGTCTCTCGCTTGGCCTCATCGTCCAGTTCACGCAAAGTACGGTAGATCAAAGCAACGGCCTGCAGCGTCTCACGGGGAATGTTGCCCCCCAACTTCTGCTTGTAGAGCGTGCGCGCCAACCAGACACACTGAATCACGGGTATGCCCGCCGACTTGCATCGGTCGATCAGTTTGCGGGCCTGGGCGTCCGTACCTTTTTCCACAAGCTGCGGCAGCGGCGTCTTGCCAGGGCGATAGTACAAAGCCACCGCAAAATGCGTCGGGTTGACCACCAGCATGTCGGACTCTTCCAGCTTGGGCAGCTTGACCTTGGGCTCCTCATTCGCCAACTCGTAGGCCAACTGACGGCGCTGGCCCTTGACGTGAGGGTCGCCCTCCATATCCTTGTACTCCTTGACCACTTCCACCTGGGTCATCCGCATGCGCTTGGCAAAAAAGTACTTCTGCAACGCCAGGTCAACGATTGCCAGCACCAGCAGCAAGCCCAGGCACATGTGCAGCAAGTGTCGAAACAGCGTCATCAGCGCCAAGACATAACTTTGCAGGTCGCCACTGGCCAGGCTCACCAACGCGCTCAACGACGGGCCAATGACCACGTACAAAATCAGCGTCAGCAGCACGGCCTTGGCCAACCCCATCAACAGGTTCATCACCGACTGGCCGGAAAACATCTGCTTGGCCTGGTTAAGGGGGTTGAGCCGATTGAAATCTGGTTTCAAGGTTTCCGGGGCGAAGAGGAAACCGAACTGCATCCAGCTGCTGATCAATTTGACCGCGATCGCCACCCCCACCATCAGCAGGGCAAAAGAGAAAAACACCAGCAAGCCTTCGAACAAGACCTCTTCCAGTGCGCGCACGAAAGGTTGCCCCATGCGCGCCATGGGCAACACCAGCAGTTGCTGAAAACGCTGCATACTGGTTTCGGCGGTGAACAGTGCAATTTCACTCAAGGCCGTCAGTACCAGCAGCTTGGCCACGTCCTGGCTTTGAGCAACCTGGCCTTTCTTACGCTGGTCACGCAGCTTCTTGGGAGTCGCGGCGTGTTTTTTCTCCCCAGAGTCACTCACGGCTGCGCCCCCTGGAACATCAAGCCCAGAGAATGCTTAAGGTCGCCCAACAGACTCATCCTGCCCATGATCAAGTCTTGCAGAAGAGGCAAATACAAGAGCAGGAACGCCAGCCCAGCCAGGCATTTGACGGGCATCGCCAGCGATGACACTTGCAATTGCGGGCTGTATAAACTGAGCAACGCTACCCCGAATTCCAGCAGCAACAGCACCGTGATAAAGGGCGCGGCGTACAGCATCATATGCATGAAGGTATCGCCCAGCAGCCCCAGGAACTCGCCAAAGCCATTGACCGCCGGCACCGGCCACCATGCGGTGGGAGGCCAGATCAGGTAACTGTCCCAAATGACCTGGGTCAGGACGCCAAGCCCAAGGGTTACCATCAGCAGGAAGATCGCCAGTTGCTTGAACATGTGACCGATGGGCGTTGCGTCCGGCCCCAGCGAAGGATTGATCTGGCCACCGGTCAAGGCCCCGCGCTGGTTGTCCAGTAACGCGCCGACCGACTCGAACAACCAGAACGGCATCGAAAGCAACACACCGAGCAACAAGCCCAGTACCGCTTCCTTCAGCACCAGAGCGCCGATCATCAACAGCGAATAATCCGCACCCGCCAACGCAGCATGAATCCCAGGGGCCGGCATCAACGCCACAACCATCACAATGACATGTCGCGGCATGCCACGAATGTGCTGAAAGCAAAACGCCGGTACGAGAATCGCGCAGGGATAGATACGCGCCATGGCGATCACCAGGCTGGGCAAGTAATCAAGATAAAGCAGCACAGGTGTTACCTCAGTTCAGCGCCGAGCGGGCAACCATGTCGAAGGTCAGGTTGATCAGTTGGATCAACTCCAGGCCAATCCAACGTCCCGTCAACACCAGGGTGATGCCGACCGCTACCAGCTTGATGCCGAAAGGCAGCGTCTGATCCTGTATCTGCATCAGGGCCTGTATCAGGGACGTCAGCACACCGACAATCACCGCGACGATCAGCGGCGGCGCCGACAGCACCACCACCAGCAGCATGCCCTGCTTGAACAGCATGATCGGGTCCATAAGCGCCTCAGAGGTAGGACAGGAACAGGCTGTCGAGTAACCGCGACCAACCTGAAACCAGCACGAACAGCAGCAGCTTGAGCGGCAGCGAAATGGTCATCGGCGAAACCATTTGCATGCCCAACGCCAGCAGCAGGTTGGAGACGATCAGGTCGATGACGATAAACGGGATATAGATCAGAAACCCGATCTCGAACCCCGCCTGCAATTGCGACAGTACGTAGGCCGGCACCAGCAGGATCAGGTCGTCACGACGTGCGGCCTGGGCCATTTCCGCGGGCCACATGCGCGCGGTGTTTTCGACCAAATGCGTCAGGATGTCCGCGTCAGTGTTGCGCATCATAAAAGCCCTCAAGGGCTGTATCGCGTTGACACTGGTCTGCTCAAACGCGTGCACGCTGCTCAAGTCCACCGGCGTTACCTTGACGGCCTCGGCGATTTCATAACCCACCGGCGCCATGATGAACATCGTCGCCGCCAGCGCGATGCCGTTGATGGCCATGCTGGGCGGCACTTGCTGCACGCCAATCGCGTTGCGCGTGATCATCAGCACAATCACGATCTTCAGGAACGCGGTGCACACGATCAACAACATCGGCATCAATGACAGGGCACCCAGGAACAGCGCGAGCAGAAGCGGGTCGATCCCCTGGAAGTTCATCGGGAAAAAATCACGCGGGACAATTGCAGGCCCAAGCGACCATCCACATCCACCAGTTGCCCATGCCCTATAGGCCGGTCGCCGTAATACAGCCCCGCCATGCCCGGCGCGTACCCCGAGACGCCGAGCACGGCACCAGGCGCGAGTTGGTGCAACTCACCCAAGGTCAGCTGCAACGTGCCACAGCGCACGCTCAAACCCATCGCCAGTTCGTCAAATGGCTCACGCCCGAATATATCCACAGGCGCTTGATCGGTGGCTGGCGACGGATCGGCCCACTCGTAGCCCTGGTTCTGGTCTGCTGAAACCTCATCCACACACATTTCCTCGATAGAAAAAAAAGTAAAGCGCAAGACCCCGGTGTCATGGTCCAGCCGCCCTTGCAAGCCCTGGCGGCCCACGCGCAAACGCCCGTCACCGTTGGCGTTGAACATCGGGTTTTTCAACATGAGTACGTCACCGGGGCGTACGCTGCTCACCTGGCTGATAGGCAGTTGCGAATGCCCCAGCAGCACCGACACCGAGAGCGTCAGCGAATGAGGTAACGACGGGGCAAGCGATTGCCAGGGGCCCGCATCGCACAGAGCAAGGAAGGTATCGGGCGCGAGTGAGAGGCGGTCCACCACTCGGGATTCGCCCAACCTCACCGTCAGGCGACAACTGAAATCGTGTGGCTGCTCGCTTTCCTGCAAGCGCAGATACCCCAGTAACGACTGCACTTGAGGGCTGAGTTGATGTTGAAACAACGCCCAGAACCACGCATCAGGGTCATTGCCGTGCTCAGCCAATGTCACCGGGCAGTCACCGAGCAAGCTGAGGACCGGGCCAGGATTACCGAACGCCAGCGCCCCACAGGCGGTATCGAAAACAAAAGAGCCGTTCGCGCGGGGCATATGGCCCGGCTCCAGCAACAGCTCGCCATGCTGGCCCGCCACCTGATACGACAGCCGCAACCCCCGTCCCAGCCGTCGCAAGGCGGCAACGATGGCGCCGTCGACCACAGGCAGCGTCAAAGGCGAAATCATCATAGGCAGCCTGACAGGGTCACCGACACCTGCACTGGCCGCCTCAACTCAGCGCTCAAGCGGTCCTCGCATCGCTGGCGCATATCCCCCAACCACGACCGCGTGCGCTCTTCCTCCGGGTCCAGTTCAATCTGCAGCGCCCCCATCTCTCGCCGTACGTTGACGTCGATGCGGCCCAGCCGCGGCAAATAGAACACTGCCTGCAAAGGCCACTGAGACGCCGCATTGAGGCGCGGTACCAATTGCTCGGCGAACGCCTCGACCATCGCCGTATCGGCAGATGCCTGCGTGGCGTGCAACGAACTACCGAACCCCTCCCCGCCGCCTTCGCCGGCGCACAGGTTCGCAAAGAGCCGGCCCTGCTCCCACAGGAATACGAGACCTGGCGTCGCCTCACGCTCGTCACGCAATGGGCGGGGGCGTTCAGGCTTGCCTGCCGGGACCTGTGTCATAGCACCTCCCGTGTCAACAAAGCAGAAAGCTCCTGGAGTTTTTCGACCTGGCGCAAGCACTGGTTGACCTGCTTTTGTGCGCGTTCCACTTCAATCACATGCGTCTCCTTCTGCCCATGCAGCCCCTGCAAACGATCCTCCTCACGGCGGGTGTCGGCGGACAGGGTGTGTTCTTTGGCCGTCCAGGATTTGAGCATGCACACCGACACCACCTGCCCCTGGTGCTCGCTCAGTAATTGCGCGCTTTGCCTGGCCTCCTGCTGCCGTGTCTGCTCCAGCGCGTCCTCGGCCTGCTCGATGTGCGCCTGCAGGGCGCGCTGGTGCCGCTTCGCTTCACGCAACGCGCGCTCGGCGCGATCGGCGCGATGCCTGCGTAGGCGGCGCAGGGTCTCCAGTTCAGAAAGGGACATACGCCGTCAGCTCCGAAAGTTGTTGGAGGGTGGACGCCAGTGGCGAAGGCTCGCGCAAATCCTGGCGCAGGAAACCATCGACTGCCTGCCGACTGTCTACCGCCATGTCCGTGAGGGCGTCGTTGCCAGCCTGGTATTCCCCCAGCTTGAGCATCAGTTCAATCTGCTGGTACGCCGACAGCAGGCGCCGCAGCGCGGTACCGGCTTGTATGTGCGAAGGCTCGGCCACATTGCTCAGAATCCGCGACAGGCTGGCCAGCACATCCACCGCAGGGTAGTGCCCGCGTTCGGCAAGCTTGCGCGACAGTACGATGTGCCCGTCGAGCAGCGAGCGCACTTCATCGGCCACCGGGTCGCTCATGGAGTCCTGTTCGATCAGCACGGTGTAGATCGCCGTGATCACGCCTTCGCGAGTCAGGCCAGCGCGCTCCACCAAACGCGGCAACAAGCTGTAGACCGACGGCGGCAAACCACCGCGCCCCAACGGTTCACCCGCAGCCAGACCGATTTCACGCTGAGCCCGGGCAAAACGGGTCAGGGAGTCGATCAGCAGCAATACCCGCTGGCCTTTGCGGCGAAACCCTTCGGCCAGCGCCGTGGCGGTAAAGGCGGCACGCGCCCGCTCCATACTTGAGCGATCGGACGTTGCGCATACCAGTACCGCCTTGGCCCGCAATTGGTCGTCGAGTTCATGGTCAAGAAACTCGCGCAGCTCCCTGCCCCGTTCACCAATCAGGCCGAACACAATCACATCGCACTCGACATTCCGGGCAATCTCGGCGAGCAAGGTGGTCTTGCCGCAACCAGCACCGGCGAACAGCCCCACGCGCTGGCCTTCTCCCAATGTCAGCAAGCCGTCGATCGAGCGCACGCCCGTCGCCAGCGCCTGATGAATACGCGGGCGCTCAGTGGGCAGCGGCGCTTCGCACAGCACCGTGGTCGCGTCCTTGGTGTCGGCATCATCGACAAACGCCCCCGGCCCCTCGCCCGCTATCGGCCGACCGAAACCATCGAGTACCTGCCCCAGTAGTTCATGGCCGACCCGCACACGATGCGGCACGCCCAGGCGCTGCACGCTGGCGCCCACTTGCACGCCTTCGAGGTTGCCCAGGGCACTGAGTACCGCATCCTGGTGATCAAAGCCGATGATTTCGGCGAGCATGCTGTCATCACCGTATTTATCCACTTTGCACAGGTCGCCGATGCGCGCCTGAGGCAGCCGGCATTGCAACAGCATGCCGTTGACGCGCTGGATACGTCCGCGCACCGCCACCGGCGCAAAGCTGGCCAGATGACTGACCTGGCGTGCCTGCCACGCGTCAAGGCGGTCCTGCAGGTCCTGGCTCACCAGCGCACCTCATAGCGGCGCAGGCCATCGAACACCACCTTGGCATTATCAATGGAGACCAGGCGCAACCCGTCCACTTCATCCCCAAGGAACAACCTGCGTCCGCCCTCCAGTACGACATGACCGTTCGGGCCACCGACAATCTGGGTAATCTTGAACGGCGGCTGGCTATTGCCTTCTCTCACCCGGCTGATGACCGGCACGGGGGTGTCGAAACGCTCGGCAAAACGGCCGAGCATGCGCGACAGCAGCGCCATTTCTTCCGATGACACGTCACCGTTGAGTGAGATCTGCCCATTGATCACCTGCATGCTGACCCGTTGCGCCAACTCGCGCTCGCTCAGCATCTTGAGCAACTGCTGGCGCACTTCAGCGACGGTGGCCAGATCAATTTTCTGCACGGGCGCAGGCATCAGTGAAGCCTGGACATCCTGATCGCCGGCGTTCATCACGCCCACCGCAGCAACCAGCACCGCGAATACCACCAGCCCACTGATCACGCGTTTTTGTGCAGGCCCGCGCAGGGTGCTCAGGCGCAGCTCCGGCGGCGCCTCAGCGGGCACCTCAAACATCTCGACACTGGGTTCAGGCGCAGGCTCCGCAGGCCACGGCTGATCGGTGAGCGACACACACAACCGAATGGCGCCGATGGAAAACGGCCGGTCCAGGGCCAGGTCAACAATTTGCGCCAACACCTGCCCCTGGTCGTCGTGCAGCAACCCTTCTTCTGCCTGCACGCACCAGCGCTGCTCCACCTGGCGCAGCCAGGCATGGCGCGTGGCAATACCCGGGTCGTAAAGCGCCAGATCGGCCTCCGCATTGGAGCCGATGCACCACTGCTCGCCAAATAACGGCAACGCGGCTCCTTGGTGCAAGCCGTTCAGTACGCGCAACTCAAACATGGTCAGGCCCTCGAAACCGCTGAAAATGGCCAGTCATCACCGCGCACACTCATGCCACTGCCTCATGCCACCGCCTCATGCAGTTGACCATCGCCGGCGAGATCGAAACGCCCCAGCACCTTGACCTTCGAGGCACTCCCCAACTCGGCGAAAGACAGCACCGGCACATGATTGAACTCCTCCAACAACAGGGTCCGCAGAGGGCTGCGCAGGTCCTGCGCGACCAGCAGCACGCGCTTGCGCTTGAAGCGCATGGGGAAGGCTTGCTTGAGCAGGCTGATCAGCACCGCGCTGCTGTCATTGTCGAGGGCAAAAAACACCCCGGTCTGGGTCTGACGCAGCGCCTCACGCAGGATGTTCTCGGTCTGGGGCGACAGCAGCCAGGCATGCAGGCCGTCGGCTTCGCTGTACTGATGGAATATCTGCGACTTGAGGGCAATGCGCGCATAGTCGGCCAGGGCATCCGGCTCGCGCTCATGCTGGCCGTACTCGACCAGCGACTCGACAATCAAACGCACAGCCCGCAGCGGTACGCCTTCACTGGCAAGACGCTGCAACACCGCCGAAAAGCGCGACAACGGCATGATGCGTTGCAACTCCTGCACCAGTTCCGGCTGGCTTATTTCCAGCCAACTAAGGACCGACTTGCTCTCCTGTACCCCAAGAAACTGGGGCCCGCTGAGCATCATCGCGCGCTCCATGCGTTCCAGGATCAAGTTCTGCGCGGTGACCCGCTCCAGATGTTCATCGGTGAGCAGCGGATGATCCATTGCCAGCCACACCCACTCCTCTTCTTCCCGTGCTACCTGCCCGCGTACACCGTCATGGGGCACCTCGCTGAGCGCGGCATATTCCACCGCCAGCCACGGCCCCAGAGTGGCCCTGAGCACAGGCACCTCATGTACGCAAAAGCGCAGCTCATCCTCAGCCAGCACCGTAGAAAACTCGATTTCAAAGGGGGGTAGGGTCAAGCCCAGGTTGGCGACAAGCCCATTACGGGTCTGGCGAATGCTTTGCATCAACTCCACCGCCAGGCGGCTACCGTTGAGCGCAGCGGGGAACTGCAGCAGGTAGGGCCGCGACGGGTCAAACGAACGCAGGTCCTCCTCACCGTTTTGCTCCGGGGCGATGGCGTCGCCATCCGAGCCCTCTTGCTGCTCCTGTTTTTTACGCTCGTACGCCAGATAGTAGCCAATCGACCCAGTCATCAAAGAGATGATGATGAACGTCACCGTCGGCATCCCCGGCAATGCGGCAAATGCCAACATGCCCACCGACGCGATCATCCAGCTCTTGGGTTCGCTGGTCATCTGCCGGGCGATTTCGGCGCCCATGTTGGTCACGCCCCGGCGTCCGTCCGGGGCGACACGGGTGATGATCATGCCGGCAGTCAAGGAGATCAGCAGCGCGGGGATCTGCGCGATCAGGCCGTCGCCGATGGTCAGCACCGAATACAGCGCCATGGAATCGGCGGCGCTCATGCCGTGCTGGAACATCCCGGTGGAAAAGCCGCCCAGCAGGTTGATCACCACGATCACCAGGCCGGCAATCGCATCGCCTTTGACGAACTTCATTGCCCCGTCCATGGCGCCGAACAACTGGCTTTCACGGGACAGCTGCTCACGTTTGTCACGGGCCTGCGCGCCATCGATCAGGCCAGCGCGCAGGTCACTGTCGATGGACATTTGCTTACCGGGCATCGCGTCCAGGCTGAAGCGCGCGGCCACCTCGGCCACCCGTTCCGAGCCCTTGGTGATCACCAGGAAGTTGACGATGGTGAGGATCATGAAGATCACCAGCCCCACCGCCAGGTTGCCGCCAACCACGAAATTGCCGAAGGCCTCCACGATGTCGCCCGCGTCCTGCTCCAGCAGGATCAGGCGTGTGGTGGCGATCGACAGCGCCAGGCGAAACATGGTGGTCAGGAGCAGAATCGACGGAAACGAGGAAAACGCCAACGGCCCGGGCAGGTACAACGCCAGTACGATCAACAGGCAGGAAATACAGATGTTCAGCGCGATCAGGATATCCACCAGCCAGGTGGGCAACGGCACGATAAAAATGAACACGATGGCCATCACCACCACGGCGCCCAACACTTCGGCACGTTGTGCGACCTTCAGCAGCACCCGGTTGATAGACGCCAGCGCCGTCACGCCTTGGCCCTCGCGTCATCGCCAAGTCGCGGCGGCAGTTGTTCCAGACGGGTAAGCTCATCCATCACCAGCAAAAAGTTATGCAGGCCTTCCTGGCGCCCACGGCTATCGCGCCACAGGACTAATGGCAACCCCTTGAGCATCGGGTAGAGCGCGTTCAGCGAGGCCAACTTGCCGCTCGACGCCTCCCCCACCAATGCCTCCCCCAGGCGCTGGACTTCAGAGGCGGCGATACCATTTGCGGCATACCCCAACAGACGCTGCAGCAGCACCACGGCGTCATGTTCGACCTTCAGGCGCAGGATCAACGACTGGCAGTTGCACAACACCCCGCTCAATTGACCACAGCTCTGCAGCCCCTGCAGCAGCGTGCGCAACTGCGCCGTCGGAACCGACGAAGTGCAGGCCGCGATATCGTCCGCCAGAGCGCGACGCATCACCTTGAGCCCGGTCGCGAACTGCTCGCCGCCGTACACGCCCAGCAGGGACTGCATCATGCTCGCCAGGGATTGGCGCACCACCACGCTGGCGTAGTACAACGCGCGCACTGCCTGACGTTCCTGGGGGTCATCACTGGCCGCCTGCAAGGCCATGGCGATGTTCAGGCCGGCCTGGATCTCTCGCTTGTAGCGCATCTCCAGCCTGGCCAGGGCATCACGTGCCAATGCCGCTTCGGTCTTGCGCACCTCGGCTTCCGCCTGTGCCGTTATCTGCTGGAGTACCACGTAGGTACGCGCCGGATCGTTGCCGGTGAGTTCCAGCAGCTTGCCGACACTGGGTTGCTGCAGCAATTGCAGCCTGACACGTCGAGAAACCGAGGCCAGGGTAGCCTGGGCCGGATGCCCCAACTGGTCATACAGCTGGGACAGTTGCTCCATCGGGGTGACTCGAACGCCCATTGAACGCTGACTCAGGGCCTTGCTGTTAGACACCACTTCCTGACTGAAGAGGTTGGCGAGAGCGTCGACATCTGATGACACGGCAGGCGTTTGGGGGCGGGTGGCGTTAGCAGGGGCGGATTGATCCAGGCCTTGGAGCTTCTGCACATCAGGGAGGGATTCGACTTTCATGGGCGTGCCAGGACAGGAAGTGTGTGCTTGTGTGGCAAACAATCCCGTTACGGTTCCATTGAAACCCCTCTTGACCGGCTTTTTGAAAAGACCGGCACGGACTCAAGCGCCTTTTTGCAAAGCCTTGCGCAAAGCAGGCTGATTTCAGAATATTTATTTATAAAAATCAATTAGTTATGTGTTTTTTCCGCTTGGCACAGGCAGTGCTAAAGGGCTTTCCGTCGAAACCATTTCGATAGCGTCTACCCTGAGGAAAAAATCATGGATATCCCTATTGGTGCTTTAGCTCACTTTGTCAGCGGCTCGCCTCAATTCATGCTCCACCTGACGGACGACCATCAGAAAAAACTCCGACGTTTTATCCACAAGCGTGTGCTCAACCCCGAAGACGCAGACGACATTCTGCAACTCACCTACCTGGAAGCCTGGCGCAACAGGGACCGCTTCAGCGGCCAGGCCACCCTCAGCACCTGGATGTGCGGAATCGCCCAGAACTTGATTCGCAACCACTTTCGGCGCCTGTACGCCAAACCGGTGCATTGCGAATTCGATGAAGCGCTGTGGCATGGCCAAGAGGAAAACCACAACCTGGATTGGGAGTTCGAGATCAACCGCCGGCTGGAAAAAACCCTGATCGCCATCAAGCACCTGCCGGCGGAGATGCGCAAAACGTTGTACGCCTCACTGGAGACCGACGGCAGCTACCAGGACACTGCCGACGCCCTGGACATCCCCATTGGCACGGTGCGCTCACGCTTGTCACGGGCGCGTGAACAACTCAAGCGCGTCACCCACAACCCACTGCACCCGTAAGCCAGCCTAGCTGGAAACCGTTGGGCGGCAGGGATATCTGCCCAACCGATTCAGACCTTTTCCGCGCGTGGCAAAAAAATCGCCAGCAGCCCAAAGCCCCCCCCGCGATCCCCCCCCACATCGTCTGGTACCGATTCCTGTGCGTACACCACCATCGCCAAGAACGCGCTCTGGAAATCACCGAAAGCCCAATGGAGGAGCAGGCTTGCTGTTCAATGGGTGGAGGTACAGGCTGGGACGGCGCTATGGCGAGCAAGCCCGCGCGCCCCTTAGATCTGCAACGCTATAAAGCCTGCACCCGCCTCGCCATTCGTCGCCGTCGCAGCGCTTTTCGGTTAAACAGTTGAAAGCGTAGATAAAAATTCAACAAAAACGCTTGACGCATTTCCGTTCTACGCGAATAATGCGCGCCACTTGGCTACATAGCTCAGTTGGTTAGAGCATAGCATTCATAATGCTGGGGTCCGGGGTTCAAGTCCCTGTGTAGCCACCAAGTACCGATCCATAGATGTCTACAGCAGTCTATGAATCACCTCAAGAAGCCCGCCTCGTGCGGGCTTTCTTGTTTCTGGCTATCTCTCCTTGTATTCCCCAATGCCTTCCCTCCGTGTATCCCCCTGTATATCCTCGACTAATAATTGAACCGAGGGGATACAAGCCCAAATGAAGCGATCCGAGATAAAACGCCTCCCCCTTTCCGATACCGCATTGGCCGGCCTGGAGTCTGTTTCGCCACCTCGCAGATGATGCTGTTGAAAGGAAATTTAGATCATGAAGCCTACCGCGCATAATCGCCTCATATCCGAAGCCGCCAAGCTTGAGCTCGCCCCCATAGGCTGCTCACAAAAAGGCAGGTCCAGAACCTGGCTGGATGATCATGGTTGGTGGGTTGGCGTGGTAGAATTCCAGCCGCATTCCGGAGCACGCGGCAGCTACCTGAATGTAGGAGCGTGTTGGCTATGGTTCGAAAAGGACTACTTTTCGTTTGATGATGGCCACAGAGTGAAGCCATTTCAAGAATTCACAAATGCGCAGCAGTTTGCTGAGGATGCGACATATCTAGCCAAGAGTGCCAGGGAAGAAGTGCTGAAACTGCGCCTAAAATATCCCACGATCGAAGTTTGCGCAGAACATCTGTGTACCCATGCACTGAATGCTCCATGGGGCTACTTTCATGCGGGAGTAGCGGCCGGCCTGTCTGGTAATGCCGAGACCGCGGAATATCAGTTTTCTAGAATTGCGAAAGAAGAGCCCAAGGCTCAATGGATGAGATCACTACGGGACCGAGCGGCGCAGTTGGCTTCGATGGCTCATGATCAAAAATTATTTACTTCAGAGATTGCCTCCGTAGTAGATCGAACACGAAGCCTACTCAAGCTTCCGATTACCCAGCCATTCGTGCCGTTGAACAACTAGACCTCCCTCACCGAGTCGCCCGACGCCCGCCAACCTTGATAATTGTTAACAGGCTAGGGGTTGGGCAACCGCTCACGGGACTAACTTTTGCTAACAGACAGAGAGCTTTGCAGATGGCTCCAGGCCGGCGTGATGTCAACATTTCTCAACATCGCGCCAGGCCCCGCATTCGATCCAATGTCAGGTTTTGTCACGTTCTCGACCTGAAAAAAGGTTAAGTTTTGTTAAGTCGCTGGTGGTGTCCCGATCGGGGCAGTCACCACTCTGGTAACCACCAATAGTAACCACCTCGTATGGTTACCATCTATCAAAACGCCCGCACAGGCGTATAGAAAAGGTTGAAGCATGACCTCCATAGAGAAGTGGCTAGATAGACTGAGGAACAAACAAGTACCTGCTTCCTCATGGTCTGAAAATCGACGCAACGAAGCCTTGGAACTACTCAAAAATGCCAAGAGTAAAGAGACCTGGGTAGAACTCAGCACCCACTACAACGGCTTCATTCGAGAAGTCGCAGTCAGGGAATTGTGCAGCCACCCTTCTCCACAAGCGTTAGTGGCTTTGATAGATCGGCTGAATGATTGGGTTCCGCAGATTCGCGATTTGGCGTTAGTAGGCATGAATCTCTATCTGTCGGCCTCGCAGACTCAAGCGTTGCTATTTGCGCTGGAGCCTCTTATGGCGCTGGCTGCACGGCAGAGAGCCGATCATGGCCCCACGTTAAAATCCGTACGCGATGTACTACAGTCGCCCGAAATCCAAGATGAGGTCTACGCAAATTTCCTTACTCGACAAGGAAAAGCTGCGCGCTATCTGTTTGCGCTTTTGTTGGAAAAAAATACCGCGCCAGAAGCCCTTCTCCGTAGCGCTCTAACTCATCGTGAGCTGACCGTAAGGCTAGCAGCCGTGTCTGCTTGCCGGGATATGCCAGTTGCGCAAGCTTCGCCACTGCTGCTTGAAGCCCTGTCACAGCCAGGAGCCAAAGTGCGGGTCTGCGTACTACGAGCGCTGCTCCCATTGCTCGACAATCCAAGGCCACTTTTACGCAAGGCCTTGCTGGATGCATCGCCCTCGATCCGTAGCCTGGCACGCTTTGAGGCACCACGTAATAACGTCAACACACTGGAGGTACTATCAGAACGAGTGAACCAAGATGTGCCCGCAGGGAAACGTGATTGGCTCGGTGTTCTTGGCCTGGCAGCAGAGCTCAACGCCGAACTCGACGAGCGATGGCTGACAGAAGCGCTACGTTCTAGTTATTCCACCGTGCGGCATGCGGCTGTGCGCCTGCTCGGGGATGACCAATTGCCCGAACTTTTTGAGGCGCTTGATGATCCGTCGGACAAAGTGTTTCGTGCTGCGGTGACAGCGCTAGACAAACAACCATGGAATTCCGTGCGCGCGGGATTAGACGAAAAGTTAGATCTGGACTGGCATGAACTGTCGACAGCCCGCCGCCAAGCGATACTTCAATTAAAACCGGGATGGCAACAGGTGGCATATCTGTTGGAACGGCTGGACACAGAGCACATTGTGAAGGCTTTCTGGCTTCGTCAGGTTGAGCAGTGGTGCGATCGTCAATATCAAATTGTCGACCCGGTAACGTCGAAAATTGAGAGAGGAGTGCTGGTGAAAAAGCTTCAAAGCTTGGCCGCAGGAGGCTTCATCCGCAGCGACATTGTCGCCCGCATTGCTAGGTGACTGGGGTGTAAACGGTGTATTACCGCTCAACTCGTGACTCGATACCCACCTGGTTACCATCTATCACAGTGATCTCCGTCACCGAGTCGCCCGACGCCCGCCAAGCTTGACAATTGTTAACAGGGTAACGGGTTGGCCAACCGTAAGTGTCCTGCGAACTCACCTTCCGAACTCCAGCTTTAAGGGCGATGGTGTCCGCGTTTTTTTAAGCGGACGCGATCACCCTTATCGCTAGGATTTCCATGCGCCAACGAAGCTCTTATCCCAAAGCGTTCAAAGCCCAGGTCGTTCAGGAATGCCTGCAACCTGGCGCAACTGTGTCCAGTGTCGCCATCAGCCACGGCATCAATGCCAACGTCATCCGCAAATGGATGCCGCTCTATCGAGACCAGCCCGCAACAACCTCACTGCCAACCTTCGTCCCGCTAAAATCCGCACGTCAACGGCAAGCCGATGCCTCAGTGGTCATCGAACTGCCCATCGCCAGGCGACTGATCACGGTGAAATGGCCAGCCTCAGATCCTGAGGGCTGCGCGCAATTTATCCGGGCTGTCACTCAATGATCCGCATCGATGCGATCTGGCTGGCCGCCGAACCGCTGGACATGCGCGCCGGTACCGAGACCGCATTAGCCCGGGTGATCGCGGTGTTTGGTGCGGCGAAGCCGCACTGCGCTTATCTGTTCGCTAATCGCCGGGCTAACCGGATGAAAGTGCTGGTACACGATGGCGTGGGTGTCTGGCTTGCCGCGCGGCGACTGAATCAAGGCAAGTTTCACTGGCCCGGCATTCGCCATGGTTGCGAGGTCGAACTCGACAGTGAACAACTCAAGGCGTTGGTACTGGGCTTGCCGTGGCAGCGAGTCGGCGCAGGCGGTGTGATCAGCATGCTGTAATCGCCGGCCATTTGACCGGTCTGCTTGTCGTCGTTTCGGGCCTGCTCTGGCACAATCGGCGGCATGACTTTCTCG
Organism: Pseudomonas gorinensis; assembly: GCF_042015035.1. Taxonomy (NCBI): domain Bacteria; kingdom Pseudomonadati; phylum Pseudomonadota; class Gammaproteobacteria; order Pseudomonadales; family Pseudomonadaceae; genus Pseudomonas; species Pseudomonas gorinensis. The sequence continues at coordinate 1,195,399 of NZ_CP167125.1, read as the reverse complement.
CCCAACCTCGACCAGATGACCCCGGAACAGCTTCGTGCCTTGGCGGCACAGGCGTTGCAGTTGCAGTCCCAGGTCGAGGCGATGAGCAGGAAGATCCAGAACGATGAAACCATCATCGAACAGCTCACGTACGAAATCGCCCTGCTCAAACGCCACAAATTTGCCAAGCGCAGCGAGCAAATCAGCCCGGCACAAGGCAGCTTGCTGGATGACCTGCTCGATACAGACCTTGAAGCTATCGAGGCAGAGCTAAAACAGCTTCTTCCCGCTTCGTCACAGGCCGAGCCACGGCAATCGCCCAAGCGTGCGCCATTGCCGCCGCAGTTTCCGCGCACCGTGATTCGCCACGAGCCCGAAAACACTCAGTGCGCTTGTGGCTGCCAACTTCAGCGCATCGGCGAAGACGTCAGCGAGAAGCTGGATTACACACCGGGCGTGTTTACCGTCGAGCAACATGTACGTGGCAAATGGGCCTGCCGCCAGTGCGAAACACTGATCCAGGCGCCGGTGCCGGCGCAGGTTATCGACAAAGGTATCCCGACCGCAGGCTTGTTGGCCCACGTGATGGTGGCGAAGTTTGCCGATCACTTGCCGCTTTATCGACAGGAGAAAATCTTTGGTCGCGCCGGGCTGGCAATCGCTCGCTCGACCTTGGCTCAGTGGGTTGGACAAACCGGCGTGCGGCTCAAGCCGCTGGTCGATGCACTGCGTGAAGCGGTGCTGAACCAGGGCGTGATTCACGCCGATGAAACACCGGTACAAATGCTCGCGCCAGGCGAGAAGAAAACCCACCGGGCCTACGTCTGGGCCTACAGCAGCACACCGCTTTCAGCGCTCAAAGCAGTGGTGTATGACTTCAGTCCAAGCCGTGCCGGCGAACATGCACGCAACTTTTTGGGCGACTGGAACGGCAAGCTGGTCTGCGACGACTTCGCTGGCTACAAAGCCGGTTTTGAGCAAGGTATCTCTGAAATCGGCTGCATGGCCCACGCCCGGCGCAAGTTCTTCGATCTGCATGTGGCGAACAAAAGTCAGTTGGCCGAACAAGCGCTGCACTCCATCAGCGGTTTGTATGAAGTCGAACGCCAAGCACGGGACATGAGTGATGAAGACCGTTGGCGAATACGTCAGGAAATGGCGGTACCGATCATCAAAAAACTGCATGACTGGATGTTGGCCCAGCGCGACCTGGTGCCCAGCGGATCAGCAACGGCCAAGGCCCTCGATTACAGCCTGAAACGCTGGGTAGCGCTGACGCGCTACTTGGACGATGGGGCTGTGCCCATCGACAACAACCAGGTCGAGAACCAGATACGGCCGTGGGCACTCGGGCGCTCAAACTGGTTGTTTGCCGGGTCGCTGCGCAGCGGTAAAAGGGCGGCGGCCATCATGAGCCTGATCCAGTCGGCGCGTATGAATGGGCATGATCCGTATGCCTATCTCAAGGATGTGCTGACACGGCTGCCGACACAGCGGGCCAGTGAGATCGTGCAATTACTGCCGCATCAGTGGGTGTCCGTCTAACTCAGAATTCTTGCTATCAAGGATTGGCTAATGAAAGGCATAGAAGATTTGGTTGAAATTAATGACCCAGCCATGATCTACATACGGGAGATGCTGGAGCAGGCCGACCGCCCCTACGACTTGCTTCCCCCCTCACCTAAAAACACCAGTGTCCTCGTACAGCTACAGGTAACGACCAAGTCGACTTTGGGCGCTATAGCATTTGAGACTGGCGGGATACTGATTGATCATGGCTGGCTTCGTATTCTTGGTTCAGGTCATCAAAAACTCACAAGAACCCTGACGGGGTGGAGCGAGGGACGGGCGCAAGGGCATTTGCTGGTGGCAGATGACGCGGCAGGTGGATGCTTTTCCATCAACGGCGGCGGCTTGGGTGATGATGTGGGAGCGGTGTACTACTGGGCGCCCGACAATCTGCTTTGGGAGCCATTGGGCATCGGTTATACAGCCTTCTTGGAATGGGCTGTGAGCAATCGTACGGCGGCCTTCTATGAGGGCCTGCGTTGGGAATCCTGGCACGACGACATTCAGTGTGTGAGCGGTGATCAGTGCGTGTCTTTCTACCCATTCCTATGGACAAAAGAGGGCTCAGTGGCAATAAGCACGCGCAGGGTTGTCAGCATGGCTGAACAGTATGATTTGAACTGCACATTAGCCGGCCAGTTGTAGCCGCCCGGAGTCAACGTGTGCTGGTAGCGCACAGGCATTTCAAAGTTGATATGTGTAATTACCGAACGCTTACGTCGCTGGCGCTGACCAAACGTGAGAAATTGGCCAAAGGCAGTCGCTCGACGACTTGATGGCGAAATGCTACCCTCGGGCGAAACTCTCGTCTGCCTCCCTATTTCGGATGCTCTGTCGAACGGCGCTACAGCCTAATCATTCGAGTACGCAAAAGTGACTTACAACATTAAAAAATACTCTTCAAAACTGAAGAAAAAAATCCGCATCGGGAAAGACCCCAGGATTTTAGTAGCCGCAATTTCGGAGTTCGAGTTGGAGACTGACTCGATTACAAAAAATATCCTTTCAACGACAAAAACTAGAGTTGAGTGCAGAAGAGGATGCCACCATTGCTGCAACCTGAGAGTTGAAGTTCTACCTCCTGAGGCTTTTCTAATCGCGAATCACGTAAAATCACTACCCATTAAACAAAGAGAGCCGTTGGTAAGCAAGCTACGCGAACATGCCATATATGCTAAAGACAAAACCTTTCATGCATACAATAAGGCATGTGCTTTTTTATCAGAAAGTGGGGAATGCCAGATTTATTCTGTACGCCCACATAAATGCCGTTCAAACATATCGACTAACGTAAAGGCGTGCATTTCAACGCGCAACGCTGAGGAAGTCCAAGAAATAAAATACCTCCACGACGTAATTACTAATGAGACTGTTAATAAATACAAGTCTAAAGGGTGTGTCATGCACCCGACCGAATTAACGCAAGGCGTTTTGGCCGCCTTAGATAATGAGGACCTCCCTGAAAAATGGGCAAATGGCGCGCAGGTTTACGAGTTGTTACCGGAAAGAATAATGCTCTAACAACTGTTTAAAATTTCACATTACTTTTATCTAGCTAAAGCCTCAGCGTTAACCAGCCGTGAGGAGCCGCTATGGGCCGAAGCCTGCCAGTATCCACTTAGGTATCCACGGATTGACGCTGATCCAAGATGGATACCCGGGCGGTGTCCAGGCACGGTGACCACCAAAAGTAACGATTCCACCTGGTTACCATCCGTCAAAGAAATATTCGTCTGCTAGATACCTAGGCGACGCCGCTCATGAGCTGACAATGGGTTTTCTAGCGCTTCACGATATGCCGCTTCGCACTTTTCGAAGAAAGCCCGGTGAAACACTTGAAGAGCTACTCCGGCCAGCAGGCCAAACCTGAACCAAAATATATAGCGAACTGCACCTAGAGTGAGCGAACTTCGAAAGCTGGTAGGAAGCTGTGTTTTTGGATCTACAGGCACGATGAGCCCTCCGTGCGCCGCATATTTATGCTCTCCGAAACTTTCATGAAAGGTTTCATACGTTGGATCAGCATCGATATACAAACCTACGGCGTTAATACCCGTGCGACCCAATGAAAATTCGCTGACAGCTAATGGGCGCGGGCCACCCGACTCCGCAACGTGACAACATAGAAGTTTGGCGAAGTAGCGGAATACGTTGAGGTACGGCGTGGAGCACAGATCATATTGCGGCAGGCTGAATACTGTTTCTGGAGCCTTACCTTGCGAAAGCAGCTCAGATACCACGGCATGAAACCGGTCAAACTCGTGATCAGGAGCTTGGGTTTGAGTGCTATTACATATTGCACATATGCGAGCCGAGAAATGAAAGGCTTGGGACTTTGGACCTTGCGCGCTACGAGGAATGCTAGCGCCATCAAAACTGCCGATGACCATAGGTTCTTTCCCAAAGATCTTTCGTAAAGCAGAAGCTTTTACCTTGTGTTCTCCCGTGAGCGATGCAGAGGAGCCACACAGGCAGCAGAGGTCAGCTTGGTATGGTTCAAAAAAAAGTCCCACCGTGCGGCTCCTCGCGATCTTGAGAAACTTGGATTTGTCGACGAACCATGCCGCCCACTTGAAAGCGCAATGATAGCCGCAGCTGGAAGGTTTGAAATTTGCCTTACCACTTCGGCCATCCTCCCTAGTGACTCACTTCTGCTAACAGGCGGCAGGCTTTGCCATCAGCTCCAGGCCGATCTGACCTCAACATTTCTCAACATCGAGCCAGGCCCCGCACTCGATCCAATGTCAGGTTTTGTCAGGTTCTGGTGCGCGCTTGATGTCAAGTTTTGACAAGTTCTCGACCTGAAAAAAGGTTACGTTTTGTTAAGTCGCTGGCGCTGACCAGATCGCGCGGTATCCACTCTGGTATCCACGGGTTGGCATTGGTCCAACGCTCTACACAACCAGGTAGGCGCCAATGATCGAAGTGCAACTGATCTCGAATTCAAGCCGGTACTGACGCGGTCTAAGGCAACTGCATCTTGGTGCTGAAGTTAACGTAGGAACCACCTACACCTAGGGTTTTCACATATCGCCCTTTGAGATTCTCACCCTCATGACCAAAAACCGACTGAACGCTTTCCGGCTGAACTGCCGCCATCCCTGCACTCACCTCGATGGTGTAAAGGCCTAGAGGTAAGGCGGCGTCACCATCAGAGAATTTTCCGGCCGAAAACTTGCCGCCCTTAACGGTTGCCTCAGATTGCGCGAAGTACTTTCCACCAACCAGCTGGATGCCAACTATCAATTCAGTCTCATCAGGCAGGTTAGTTTGCCCGGAGATAGTTGGCTTTCCGTCACCGTCAGAACTCACACTCATCGCTACATTTAAGGCAGATGCGCTAAACGACAAAAGTGCTAAAACACAGCCCGCTAAGGCTACCTTCATTCTCATGACTGCTCCGTGCAAATTTTGCTCGTACGCAATGGCGATATGCCGTGCTGACCTGCTTCCAATTGAGCATATAACTGCACAGTACGCTACCAGTTGACGATGCGAGTTCTGGAGCAGATCGGTGCCCCATCAGAAAAGTCCCGAGCGCGGCAATTTGCAAAGCCTTCCTCGGAAGGCTTCAAACCGTATAGCCATGAATTGGGGCCGCTTGAAGGCCGGCGCTATGTAGATGATCTAACGCAAACCATCGCCTGTTACTTGGTTGGGCAGTAACTGCGCAAATTGCGCACAGCAAGTACGCAGACCGGTACGCACGGTTGGTACGCATTCTGGGTGCGCACCTGAGGCAGGTTCGCGCCGAGGTTCGCACTTCTGGTTCGCAACCTCTTACGCGAACCAGGCCGCCGGCCTGTTATCAAAATTCACGGCTGCCAGGCGCTGGTTTCCACTGAGGTTTCCACCAAACGCAGGCCTTTTGACTGGCAACCTAAGCGTCCGCCGGAATATTGTCTGGCTGTCTGGTGCAAGACGTTTACCCCAGCTGGGGAAACTCCCATGATTGAACATCGGAACCTTCAGAGAGAACAAAATGCCAAGTATCGTTTGGGGCCGACATCCCCAAGAGGCCTATGACAACCCGTATGAGCACGAAGCCCAACGGCAATTCCTCAGGGAATGCGGTGCCCTGCTTCGCGAAATCATCAAACGCCTCAGGCCGCACACACTGAAATACCATCGCGACGAGCAGTCGCTGCAAAAGGCGACTTGGCTGATCACCATGGACTTGCTGGCATCACTCCTAGACTGCGTGACCTTACTGAAGGAGACACGGCACCGCCCAGTTGCGCGAGTCTTCCGTGACGCAGTTGAAGCGATCGACGTGATGCGCTATTTGCACGCGGAATCCCCAAAGGCCGAATTGGCTTTGAAGAAGTGGTACGCGAACGACACGATTTCTCATGGCGAAATCCGGAAACTGATCGAAGCATTAGACGGAGTGGAAGCGGCTACTGAACGCAGAGTCTTCTATCAGGAACTGTCCAAATTCACCCATCGCACTTATCGGGCACTTCTCCACAGTGTTTCACTCGGCCGGGACGAACTCATGGTTCACGACAGCCATGGTTCCGGTCTTCTAGTTCTGCCACAAACCATCGCCGCCTACATGGCTGTGCTGGGGGACATAACGATCCAGGCGACTGGAAGCGTCAGCTCAACCGGACTGCTCTCCGCTGATGAGGTGGTGGAAGCATGGGGTGTGGCCTTGGAGATTCATACGGTCCCACGGCGCTTCGCAATGCGCGTAAAACCTGGCTCTCCACTTTGACTAAGCTTTGAGGGAATGCGAGACAGGCATCAGACCAAAACCACGACGGGTGGGCGTCTGAGGCTTATCGCGTGGCCAGTCCGTCAAACAAGCGCACCGTGGCCGCTGATACCCCTGACAGACCCCAGACGGACACGGCGCTTTCGGGCCGCCTACTTTTACCTGGCCTTTACCGAATCGCTGGCGAATGTGAGACAGGCATGAGACAAATTCGGCGAGCGTGGCGGTCTGAGAACGCGCCGCAGCCCATGCGGGCGGTGCTCACGCATTAGATGCGGGGAAATCCCGTATCACATCGCCAGAGTACTTTGCCGCCGGCAGACGCAAACCACCTAAAGGTGATTCCAGGCATTCACGGCGGCGGTGCTACGCTCTTTCGAAACAAGGAGAACCACCATGACGGAGACCAACCTGTTCGACCGCTTCAATCAGAACCATCTCGCCTTGGGCGCCGCGGTGGAGGAGCTTTCCAACTGGGTCGAGCAGCGCGGATCGGCAGACATTGCCAACAACGTGCGCGGCGCGCTGGAAACGCTAGACGAGAACCTGGTGTTCATTCGCCAGGGCATTGCTGAGCTGACCGTCGCCGGCAGCCTGGGCAGTCGTGACTCAGGCTAGGATTCTGGACAGGCTCTGGACGGCCGGAGTGGCCGCAGTTCATCCAACTCGGCCCAGAAGCCAAAACCAGTATGGGCTGGAGGCAGATCGCGTAGGCGGCCGGAATCTACCTCGTCCAGAAGCAGAGAGATGCCAACTCGAAGTTACGCCATGTCATGGTAGGGTTTGAGCTCTACTATTTTGGAGCTTCAGGAATGAATCTTTATGTAGTCCGGCATGGCGAAACATGGGCCAATATAGAAAGCCGCTATCTGGGCGCACTTGATCCCGAGTTGACTGAGAGGGGCCGCAAGCAGGCCCAAACGCTTGACGCACAGTTGCCTAGAGAATTATCGGTGCTGGCCGTCTCGCCGCTATTGAGGGCACAGCAGACCGCCGAGATACTTAATCACTCCCGAGCGCTTCAGGTTCAGACACTTCAAGGCCTGCGCGAGCGCAATGTCGGTGTCTTCGAGGGACTGACCCAGGCCGAAGCACGCGAGCGTCACCCGGACCTATGGAGTCTCAATGTTACTCGGCACTGGGCACTTGCACCTACCGGCGGGGAATCGATTTTCGAAGTAGTCAGCAGGGTTCACACAACCTTGCAGCAATTGCATGAAATGCATTCCGGGAAAAATGTAGCAATAGTCGCTCATGGTTTTATTGCCAAGACCATTAGGGCATTAGCCAGGCAGGACTTCTCTGATTTCTACCAGTGGCAACTCGCCAATGGCTCGGTGCTGGCATTGGAAAATTTTCAGCCTCCGAGCGCCTCGCCGCAATCGTGGGAATCAGAGATTCCAGATGAATGAGCGGGCCTGTGCTCCATTAATTCGGCCGCCCCCTGACCTTGTACGGCGATTCCTGGGGCTTATTCCATGATCAGGAGACACGTCCGAAACCCTTGACCATCCTTGACGGAGCCTTGACGAAATTCTTGACAGGTCTTGACGGATTTATCTGGCGCCACCAGCAGATGGATCGCTGAAAGCCATGCGGGTCAAGGCTTTGCGGGCTTTCTTGCAGCTTGGCCAGCACCGGCCTCGTCAAGAATTCTAGAAGTACCCGTCAAGGTAGCTGCTCGATCAATATCAAGGCCCACCCAGCCGGGATGGGGTGGTGAAATACCGGGCCAGACAAATCCTTAGCGCGCCAGGCAATACTAGACAGGCCCTAGACGGATTTTCGCCGACAGAACAAGAGTCAATTGCCCGCAGCCCAAGCAATGTGCCGCTTCCAGCATCAAAGGTGGCATGCTGGTGCTTGATGCTCGTCAAGTATTTTCCGGGGTTTCCAGCGACCTGACAGCAGGTCGGAGCAGGTGGTGAACGATTTGCTCCCCCTGGAGCGGAAGCCGGTCGACTTGCCAGCTTGGCCAACCCCCAGTTTCCAGGTAGTTGCTCACGTTCCGCTGGTAACATCTGCATGTCATCTGCTGGCCCCGCTTCATTCCGGCGCCAGCATCAACCGCGCACCGAGGATAGAGCCGTGTCCGTTATTGACTGTGATTATCTACCCGCCGACAAGGTGGTGTTTCCGCCGGAGCTGGCGCTACTGATTGTCAGGAAGGCCAGCGCAATGGCTGCGGCATTCGAGGAGCAAGCCCTCGATCAGCTCACCAAGGACGCCCGACGCGCACTTTCGCAGGGAATTGAGCCAAGGCGAGTCATCAGGGAAATGCTCTTGTAAGCGCAAAATGGAACTGCCGCGGCCGCGGTGGTTTTTCAAGTACCTGCCATACCGAAACGGGAGACCAGGTTAATTACGGAATATCCCGCCGCAGGTAACAGCGCCTTCATTTGCGAAAACCAACCCATAAATGAAATTCGACCGAAGCTGAATGATCGAATTTTGAGCAACGATATAGCGAAATAGCATTTGTTGCATTTGGCCATCACAGACATACTCGCGCCCGGGAAAAAAAACAGGGAGCGTTGAAATTTGACTATTAACATTGCCGTCGCTACTCGTGACGCGATAATTTTGGGCTGTGATAGCCTTTCTAGTGTTGTGGAAACTGCTGCTTTTCCACTGCGAAACGGCATGGGATTCGCGAAAGACGCTGATGGGAATGAGCTCAAAGATGGCGAAGGCCGGCGACTGGTCCCCGTCGGGCAGGTTCGTAGCGTCGTCACAAACGTATATGGTGGCGTAAGCAAAATGTTTTCCCTTTACGACAACAGCGGTTTTTCTGTCGCCGCTGTGACAGCGGGAAAGGCAACATTAGGTGGCTTAACAGTTGCGGAACTGGCTAAGAGATTCTGTTACCAAAACAGAGACGCTCAAGTTTCCTTTCCAACGGTCGAAGAAGTGGCAAATGCTTTCCTCACGTTCATACGAGCGCGATGGGAGGAGGACGTTGATTTCGCGAATACAGATCCGAGTTTGCGAAATTTCCTTCCGCCGCTACAGTTCATCGTAGCTGGCCACTGCTCAGCAGATCACGTTGGGAGAGTTTTCAAATTAGACGTTGCAGCACCTGCTTGTGTTGATACCTTCCCAAACGGAGATCATTGCGGCGCAACGTGGGCAGGACAATCAGACTTTGTGGAACGGCTTTTGCTTGGCGTTGACTATGGCGTCAGAAATTCAGTACAGAAGCAGTTTGACCGTACAGTTCAAGACGCAACGACCAAAGCTTTGACTGACATGGTGGAATCTTTGACGCAGAGCGGCGTCAATATTCCGGAAGGTTTTGAAATGGACGTATCCGGTACGCAAGCCGCCCCCTCTTGGGAGGTTGCTCAGACGGACATTCAGTTTCAAGACCTCTCCACGCAGTACGCTATCGAGTTCGTGGAACTCTTGGTCAACACTCAATCAGGCATGCAACGCTTCGGCAGTGGCATACCGACCGTCGGAGGAAGAACCCACATCGGTGTCCTTCGTCGTGGCGAAAGCTTCAAAATGTTAAACGAGCCAGAGCTCACTCATAACCATACAGGGTATTCCCATGATCTATGATGACTTGATGAACGCAGGCAGCCTGCCTAGTCATGCAGGTTCTCCCTCAGCCCCCCAGGATCATGAGCGAAGTGGACGGTTGGTTTCCCGATCGTCTTACGAATCTCCGCCTCGAGAAGAAAAAGCTCAGAATTACAAGATTGTGATTCGAGGTGGTGCTGTTACCTATGCAGCTGTCGCTTCCGCGTAGATCCTGCTGAAGAAAAAGCCCAGCTACCTGCTGGGTTTTTTTGTCCATTGATTGGCCGAAGAGAAGTCCTGCGCCGACTTACGACCACTACCCTGCTATGAGGTAGTGGTCGCTGGCGAGCCAATTACGAAGTGGTACCGGAAAGACGAAATACGAAAGCGGAATATCTCGACGTACTGGTGTTGCCTGCTGACGACTCCGCCTTTGCATCTGCGGTGGTTTTATCAAAATGGCAACCGTTCGTCGGGATGTATCTACGAGCCTCGGCGGCTATTTCAGCCAGTATAAATCGGGCAAAAACGCCCCAGCAGCCAGCGCCATGTATCCCCCCGTGTATCCCTTACAAACACAAAAACATGAATATCCAACAAAATCATCAACTTACAGTATAGGTTCAAATGTCTGTGTACCACCAAGTACCGATCCATAGATGTCTACAGCAGTCTATGAATCACCTCAAGAAGCCCGCCTAGTGCGGGCTTTCTTGTTTCTGGCTGTTCACCTCTATCCCCCTATCATCCCCCTCCGCCTATGCCCACGTGTATGTTTCACAAATAATTGAACTGAAGACATACAAGGATGAAACGCACCGATATCAGGCGACGCGCCCTCTCGCTGGCACGACACTTTCCAGCCTGGAGCCTGAGGCCGGGGCATACCGCGAACTAGACAGCCCAGGCCTGTATTTCAGGGTCAAGCCAAACGGCCAAAAGTCCTGGGAATTACGCTACAAGAAGCCGGACGGCAAATGGTCATGGCTTGGTCTTGGCGGCTACCCGGAAGTGGGCGGCGCTTTCGCTCGGCAGAAAGCGGGTGATCTACGCGCAGACGCATCCCAATCAAGGGCCGGTGGTGCGCAGCGATTCATCCTTACTGGTCGCGCTTCACTATGAGAACCGTCCCGATCCCGTAAAAAATCGCGCCGAGAACAAGCGAAATTCCATAATTCGCCAGCACATTTGGCAAAGGATCACCTCGGTAGAGTTTCCAAAGGTGAAACGCTGCCATACCAATTGCGTAACCCCTCATATACTGCCAAAAACTAAGCTTCATCGTCTTTTCCCTTAGCTGATGATATTCCTGATGATCCGTGCAAGACCAAGTGGATTTCACGGGTAGCAACCCAACTGACAACCAGAACCAGAGCTATCTATCCGATCTGAACGATGCTCATGTGATTGCTCCACCCGAAGCAACTCCCTGCACTGCACTGAGTTTTCTGAATGAAACCGTCTAGGTTCGGCGCTTGATGCGCACAGGGTCAACCCTATGCGGCACGGCCGCCCTGCCCTCCTAGGACTGACCACGTCAAGAATGCCGTATTCAAACTGCTGAGTCTCTAGGCTCTTGCCAGCGCTCAGGGGTGCCCCATTCCTTACGACCCAAGCCAAGAGGGATCCGGGGCTTGAATATTTGGATTAATTTTTTCGGATTCACCTAATGGCCCAATGAAATCAGCCGATCTTGTTGTGAGAGGGGTCCCAACCTTCATTCGATTAGAGGGCAGCTATAGCCCAGTTTTGTATTTTCTTCGTTCATTGATAAGCAACCCACTGCCGCCATCAATAACTGGTAGAAGCAGAAAGAAAATGATCGAACCCGAACGGATCGTCTCCCTTTCCCGGGAAGTGGAGTCTCTGGCGAATCGTGGTGTCAGTGATATACAGGCAATCACTCGCCAAACTCGATTGCTGGCAATCAATGCACTCATTGAGGCGGCGCATGCAGGCAAGGCCGGGATGGGGTTCTCGGTTGTGGCCGAAGAAGTCAAAAATATCTCCGAACGTATCTCGAAAATTGCCAGCGGGCTGACCGAAGACTTGCAGGTTTCGGTCAATGAACTGACAGCGCTCGGTCGCGGTATGTGCTTTGACGTACGGGGTCAGCGATTGGCTGATCTGTCGCTTAACATGATCGAGATCATCGATCGAAACCTTTACGAGCGCACATGCGACGTGCGCTGGTGGGCAACTGATGCATCGTTGGTAGACGCGCTGACCAATCGCTCACCAGAAAGCTGCGTCTATGCCAGCGAACGCCTTGGCATCATTCTCGACAGTTACACCGTGTACTTAGATATCTGGGTCGCTGACAGCAGTGGACGAATCATAGCGTCGGGCCGACCTGGGACCTTTGGCAGAGTCATCGGAGCCAATGTCGCGAACGAGCCTTGGTTTAAAAGAGCAATGCTTCACTCTTCAGGTGATCAGTATTTCGCTGGCCAAGTAACTGCCGAGCCGCTTCTGAACGACTCACAAACCTGCGCATTCAGTGCTGCTGTGCGCAGCAAGGCCGGTAAACAGACGCCTGTGATTGGCGTTATCGGGATTTTTTTCGACTGGAGAAATCAAGCCGATTCCGTTCTAAAAGGAGTTCGCTTGAGCGAGGAAGAACGCCCGCGAAGTCGATTGATGATAATCGACGACAACCACAGGATAATTGCTAGCTCAGATACACAGAATCATCTGGGCGAAAGCGTCGAGTTAAAGACTAAAGCCACCCAATCGAGCGGATACAGCGTCCTGAGTAAAAACCTCATTCAGGGCTACTCGATAACGCCAGGCTTTGAAACATATCCGGGTATGGGGTGGCTAGGCGTAATCGAACAGCATTTGCCCTCGATTGACGCGTAACCCAAAGCGCTTGAGCGTTACCAACGCGCTGGACGAGCACCGCTAGCTCGCTTAGCAGATCTCTAAGCCTGGAAAACTATTTGACTGAAATGGGTGACTCTACCTCCACCAATATTCGCAACCTGCTGGAGGGGCGGATTAATTTGGTGAGGAATCTGGCGCAGAACATTGCCAGGGAGCCTGCCAATGCCGAGACGCTGATGGATGAGAGCGTCGTGACCTCAAGTTTTCTCACCGACTACCTAGGCAAGGTCGACGGCAGTTTCAGTATTCGTCCGAACACCAAGATGCCCGATGGTTATGACCCGCGCTCCCGCCCTTGGTACAAGGACGGTATGAACGCCAGCGGCGCCATACTGACTGAGCCCTATATTGATCTGGCCACCAACAAGATGGTCATTAGTGTCATCAGTAAGGTTTCCAGCAGCATCGGTGTGGTCGGCGGCGATCTGGCGCTGGATGGCCTGGTGGAACTCATCAACTCGTTGAACTTTGGCGGCATGGGGTATGCGTTCCTGATCAACGAGCAGGGCAAGATACTGGTCCATCCGGACAAAGCGCTGGTCATGAAGTCGCTTTCGGATTTGTACCGTACACACACACCGAAACTTTCCGGCGAGCTGACCGAGGTCCAGTTCAACGGGCAAGCCCGCTTGCTGACCTTCGCACCAATCAAAGGGCTACCTTCCGCCAACGGGTACATCGGCCTCTCTATCGATAAAGACAAGGCTTACGCGACGCTGAGCCAATGCCGATATTCGGCGGTGATTGCCACCAAAGATGCTCGAGGAGCGGCAAGTCGGCGCGCGGGATTCGGTCAGCACCATGGGCGACAGCCAGCGCCATAGCCAAGACAGCATGGAAATCGCCAACCTGGTCGGCGAGCGCTTGAACAGCAGGCGGCACGGCTGAAGCATCTGGTGGGCAGTTTCCGCATCTGACCTATTCCAAGCACCGATCCATAGACGTTCACAGCCGCCTATGAATCCCCAAGAAGCCCGCCTCGTGCGGGCTTTCTTGTTTCTGCCATTACACTCTGTGGCAGGCATGGATGGCGCGGTTACAGCATGCGCAAATCCAACGGGTATTCGACGATGACCCGCAGCTCGTCAACGTTGGAGTCGTAGTTACCGAAATCGCCTCCCACACGGTGCGTGGCTTGAAGTACCTGAAGCTTCAAGTCCTTTGCCGGGCCGCTCTGAACGACGTAGCTCGCCCAGAAATCGCGCTCCCAGTGCTTGCCGTCACTGACGCTATTGAACGCCGTGTAGCCGCCCGTTGCCCGTGTGCCATCAATGTTGTCACCGCGCAGGTAGCGGCCCGTGAGGCTAAGCCCCGGTAGACCCAACCCGGCGAAGTCATAGGTATAGCTGGCCTGCCAGGAGCGTTCGTTGGGGTTGTTGAAGTCCGACCATTGGGAGGCGTTGTCGAGTTCCAGGTCGTAGGTGTTCCACACGTAGTCGAACGGCGAGTCACCACGCACTTGCTCGTATGCCAGCAGAAAACGGTTGAATCCGACATTCAGCCCCAGGTGAGTACTCCAGCTATCGTTATCGATTTTCCCGAGCAAGGCCTCGCCACTGTCACGGGTGCGGTAGTAATTGAGCCCCGTATCCCACGTGATGGTGGGGGTGAGCCTTTGCTTGAAGTCGACCCGGGCAAAGGACTGGTTCCAGACGTTATCCAGGCGGCTGGTGTGCAGCTTGAAACTCCAGTTGTCGTTGAAACGATAATCCGCGCCGATGTACTGGACATTATCCGCCCCGGTCAAGCGACCACCGTAGACCGTGCCCAGGTCGCCGCTATGGTTGACGCCGCTGCGATCGCTGGACGCCGTCAGTTTGCCGCCCTCAATTTTCAAGCCGGCGATGGAGGTGTTGTCGAAGATCAGACCGGTCAGGGTTTGCGGCAACAGGCGGATATCACCGGCATGGAGTACCGGGCTGGTTGGGGATACATCGCCGTATTTGACCACCGTATCGAACGCTCGCACCTTCACGGCGCCGCCGGCCTTGCCCCACTCATCCTTGGGCTCGCCGTTATTGTCGCCTTTACGCGGAATCAACCCCGGCCCGCCGACACCGTTGCCCACTACGCCATCACCGCCGTCGAGCTTGACCCCGAACTGCCCGTAAGCATCGACCCCAAACCCCACGGGGCCCTGGGTAAAGCCGGATTCAAAGCGCCCGATCACCGCATGCGCCCATTCCGCCCGGCGACTCTGGGGCGCGCCCGTGTGAGGGTTGGTTGCACTGCTGCCATTTCGGAAGTCCTGACTGAAATAGAAATCCCGGTTGAGAATGTTCAAATGGCTATCTTCAATAAATCCATTTTCATTTTTATCACTGTCGGCCCATGAATAACCGGGCGTGGTAACGGCAAAAAACGCAGACAAAGCGGCCACTTTACGCATGATGTTCTCTTCAAATTATTAAGGCGGTAGGGATGCAAAAAATGCTGATCCTTTCGCAACAATCCGAAAATCATGCCAATCCAATAAAAGCATATATTTCAATTATTTAGACCAACTTAACGACTATTTTTCGGGCGTATTAATCCGCACTTTGTGAACTCGGTGTTGCACTGCAAACACTTGGCACACGTTAAACTTGTCTGGCGCACAAACAAAAAAAGGAAAGGCTTATGGCCTTTCCTTTTTCAACACGCAACACCGCCTAAGCCTGCGCAGCGCCCAGGTAATAGTTCTGCATTTGCTTACGTGTCGCCAGTTCGGCTGCCGAACCTTCATCCACTACCCAACCGTTCTCCAGCACAAACGCGTAATGCGCGTAATCCAGGGCGATGTTGATGTTCTGCTCGGCCACCAGCAGGCTCAACCCCTCATCGCGATTGAGCCGGGCAAGGATCTCGAAGATTTCTTCGACCACCTGGGGCGCCAGGCCCATGGACGGTTCGTCCAACAACAACAGGCACGGCTCGGACATCAGCGCGCGACCGATGGCGACCATTTGCTGCTCGCCACCGGAGGTCAGGCCCGCCAGGCGTTTGCGCAGCAGGCGTAACCTGGGGAAGTAGCCGTAGATGCGCTCCAGACGCTGGTTCAATACCTTGCGCGACGGTCGCCCGGAAAAGCCGCCGATCAGCAGGTTCTGCTCGACCGTCAGGTGGGTGAAGCAATGTCGCCCTTCAAGCACCTGGGCCAACCCCGACAGCACCAGGTTGGCGGGGTCGCTATCGGTGACCACTTGCCCTTGGTAAACCACCCGGCCCTCGGTCACTTCACCGCGCTCTGCGCGCACCAGGCTGGAGATGGCCTTGAGGGTGGTGCTTTTGCCCGCACCATTCGCCCCGAGCAACGCCACCATCTGCCCCTTGCCGACCTTTAGCGTTACGCCGCGCAAGGCGAGGATCGACTGTTCGTAGAAAACGACGACCTGCTCGACGCTCAGCAAGGGCGGGGTGGCGTATAGGCTCTGGCTCATCGGACCTTATTGCTCCTGGCTGCAATTGCGCGGGGTGATGCCTTTTTCCTTGGCGTACTGGGCGGCGGAAGCCTCGATGATCGGCCGCAACAACGCACGGTCGGCCTGGACCCAGTCGCTGATCAGGTTCCAACGCTGGCCGTCCCATTGCTGAAAGCGCACCGCACCGCCGCCTTCATGATCGGCGCACGACAACTTCAACGGCTGCACCAGGCCCTTGGCGCCCAATGCCTGCAAGCGCGCATCGTCGAGGTTCAGGTGTTCGAAGCCCCAACGCACCTGCTCGCCGGTCAATGGCTTGGCGCCGTATTTTGCCTGTGCAAGGCGCACGGCTTCGACGTTGAGAATGCCGTTCACCACACCGAGGTTGTAGTACACCGTACCGAAGCGCTTCGGATCGGCCAGGTTGCCCTTGCCGGCGTCCACCACGCTTTGCTTGATGCCCTGCAGCACCGGGAAATCTGTGCCGGAAGGGTGGGTAGTGATGGAAATGAAGCCTTTGGCGGCCGCGCCTGCCGGCACCACGTCCTCTTCCGAGTTGCTCCAGATGTTGCCGATGATGTGATCCACCGGGTAACCGACCTTTTGCGCGGACTTCAGCGCCACCGGATTCATCACCCCCCAACCGCGCAGGATCACCCAGTCCGGCTTGAGGCGACGGATATTGAGCCACTGCGATTGCTGCTCGTTGCCGGGGTGCGGCACTTCCAGCAGGGTCAGTTCGAAACCGGCGTTTTTCGCCAGGGTTTCCAGGACGCCATTGGTTTCCTTGCCATACGGCGAGCCGTGGTAAAGCACGGCGATCTTCTTGCCTTTGAGTTAGTCGGCCCCGCCTTCGCGCGTGCCGATGTAGTTGATGATTGCCGAGACTTCCGAATACGGGTTGAGCTGCAGCGGGAACACGTAAGGGAACACGCTACCGTCGGTGGAGTCGGTGCGACCGTGGTTGATGGTGATCAGTGGCAATTTGTCGGCGGTCGAACGTTCCAGCGTCGCGTAGGCAATGCCCACCGACAACGGGTTGGTCGCGGCGGCCGGCGCACCATTAAGGCCACCCTTGAGGCGCTCGTAGCATTCCACGCCCTTCTCCACCACATACTCCGTTTCGCACTCGCTCCAGGTCAGCTTGACGCCGTTCACCCCACCCTTTGCGTTGATGTATTGCAGGTAGTCGATAAAGCCGCCGAAGAAGCCGGTGCCACCGGCGGCGTAGGGTCCGACCCGATAGCTCTGCAAGGGGAAGTACTGTTCGTTGTCGGCGTGAGCGCCGGCACTGAGCCCGGCGGTGATCAAGGCCAAGCCTAATAGCAGGCGACGCAGCGGTGTGCGGTGAGTCATGAAGGCAATTCCTCGTGAACGAAGGATGGGGGGTCAGGGATGAGAACAATCAGTAACGCAACGGCCAGATCCGGGCCCGTTGGCGAAAGCGTTGCCACAGTCGGGCCAGGCCCTCGGGTTCCTTGATCAGGAAAGCGATAATCAACGCGCCAAAGAGCATTTTCTGGATGTTTTCCAACTGACCGGAATCGATCAGCCCGCCGGGCAACAGCCCGAAGAGGTTGGCCAGCAGAATCGGGAACAACACGATGAAAGCGGCGCCCAGGACATTGCCGAGCACACTGCCCAGGCCGCCGATAATGATGATGAAGAGCACTTGAAATGAGCGGCTGAGATCGAAGCCGTGGGGCTCCACCGTGCCCAGGTAGGCAAACGCCCACAGCGAACCCGCAACCCCGAGGTAAAAGCCACTGATGGCAAACGCCAGCAGCTTGGCCTTGAACAGGCGGATGCCGATCACGGCGGCGGCGGTGTCCATGTCGCGCACAGCCATCCAGTTGCGGCCCAACTCGCTGCGCACCAGGTTTTTGCCCAGCCAGAACAGCACCACGACCACCGCCAGGGTCAACAGATAACGCCCACGGGGCGAACTGAAATCCAGCCCCGCGATGAGCAGCGGTGGCGAGGTGATGACCCCGGAGGCGTTGTCGTTGGTAAACCAACTGAACCGGGTCAGTACCCACTCCACCACGAACTGCGCGGCCAGGGTCGCCACCAGCAGGTAAAAGCCCTTGATCCGCAGGCTCGGCAAACCGAAGACCACAGCCACCAGCGCAGCGATCACCCCACCCAGCGCGAAACTCACCAGCAGCGGCAAACCCGGCACGCGCAATTGCAGGTTGTAGGCGGCGAACGCACCCACCGCCATGAACGCCGCCGACCCGAGGGACAGCTGCCCGGCATAACCGGTCAACAGGTTCAACCCCAGGCCCGCCAGGGACAACACCAGCAGCGGCAGCAGAATCGCGCTGAACCAATAGTCATTGCCCAGCCAGGGCACCGCAATGAAGGCAAACCCCAAGAGCAGCCACAGGCCCACGCGGTCCTGGCGCAAGCGGAACGTGCGCCGTTCCATCGCATAAGAGGTGCTCAGTTGACCGGCTTCTCGATAAAGCATGAAGGCATTCCTTGAAAAAAATCAGACCCGTTCGATCGCCCGCTCGCCGAACAACCCGGCAGGCCGCACCAACAGAAACAGCAAGGCGAGGACGTAAGGCACCCAGTTTTCGATGCCGCTGCCGATGACCGGGCCGAGGTAAATCTCCGCGACTTTTTCCGCCGCACCGATGATCAGCCCGCCGACAATCGCCCCGCCGATGGAGGAAAAACCGCCGATGATCAACACCGGCAAGGCCTTGAGCACCACCAATGACAAGGAAAACTGCACCCCCAGACGAGCGCCCCAGAGCAACCCGGCCACCAGCCCGACAAAACCTGCCACCGCCCACACCAGCGCCCAGATGCGTGGCAGTCGGATGCCCACGGCCAGGGACGCCAACGGATCATCGGCAACCGCGCGCAGCGACAAACCGACTCGGGTCCGGTTGAACAGCAGCGACAAGGCGATCACCAAAGTGGCCGCCGTTCCGGCAGCAAACAGGTCGAATTGCGAGAGCAACATGCCGCGGATTTCCAGCGGCTCATCGGCGATGCCCAATTCCAGACCGTGGACTTGAGCCCCCCATAGAAACTGCGCAAAACCTTCGATCATGTAGGACAGCCCGAGCGTGGCCATGAACAGGATGATCGGTGCTCGATTGACCAGGGGCCGCAGCACCATTTTTTCGATCAGCAACGCCAGCACCACCATGCTCGCCAGCGTGATGACAAACGCCCACGCGAACGGGAAGCCGCGTTCGAGCAGGCTGACAAAGGTCAGCGCGGCGAACAGCACCATCGCCCCCTGGGCGAAATTGAACACGCCGGAAGCCTTGTAGATCAGGACAAAACCAATTGCCACCAGGGAGTACATGACGCCCGCCAGCAGCCCGCCAATCAGCACTTCGAAGAAAAATTGCATGTTCAGTGGCTCTCCGCACGGGAACGCCGCGTGCCCAGGTAAGCGGCGATCACATCGGGATTGGCACGCACTTGCTCGGGCGTGCCATCACCGATCTTGCGGCCGTAATCGAGCACGACCACGTGGTCGCACAAGCCCATGACCACCCCGATGTCGTGTTCGATCAGCACCACGGTGGTGCCGAACTCGCGGTTGATGTCGCGGATGAATTGGCTCATCTCGTCCTTCTCTTCAGCGTTCATGCCGGCCATGGGTTCATCCAGCAGCAGCAACCTCGGCTCAGCGGCCAGGGCGCGGGCCAGTTCGACACGTTTCTGCAAGCCGTAAGGCAGCTTGCCCACCAGCACATGGCGCCAGGGGTGGATGCGCAGGAACTCGATGATTTTTTCCGCGTGACGGCGCTGCTCGTCGTCCTCGCGAGGCGCACGGCCCAGGCGCAGCACCTGCTCGATCCAACTGCTGCGGAGCTTGAGGTTGCGGCCGGTCAGCACGTTGTCGAGCACGCTCATGCCCTTGAACAGCGCGATGTTTTGAAAGGTCCGCGCAATACCGCGCTCGGCGGCCTGGTGCGGGCGCATACGGCGCCGGGCCTGTCCGGCATAGGTGACACTGCCGCTCTGGGCCTGGTAGACGCCGTTGATCACATTGAGCAGCGAACTTTTGCCCGCGCCGTTGGGGCCGATCAATGCACAGATTTCCCCGGCCTTCACGGCGAAACTGATGGAGGTAATGGCCTTGACCCCCTTGAACGACAGGGAGATGTCATCGAGCCGCAGTAATTCGGATTCAGTGGTTGCGCTCATGGGGCTCGTCAGACGGATTGAGAAATCAGGGGGATGCGGGTATCGGCAGGTTCCTGCCGGGCGGAAGGTTCCTGCCAGTTGCCCGGGTGGATGCCCAGGGCACCAAAAAAAGCGGCGCTCTCTTGGCTCAGCGCGGGCCCGACCAGCAACGGCACGCGCAGGCGGCTCATGCCCAACACATCGAGCAAGGGTCTGCGGATCAGCCAGTAGCCGAGCCAGCGGCGGAAAGCCTGCGCGTCCGGCACCATCGCCCAGCGGTACAACCGATGACCGAGCGTGCCGGGTAACGGCAGACGCTCTCGCGCCCACTGCTCCAGACGGGCATAGGACTCACGCGTGCCCAGCACCAGGGTTGGCCCCAACTCACGGCGGTCGGTGTCGCGCGTGGCCATGGCTTCCGGGAAATTCAGGCAGAACCCGGCACAGAGCCAGGGCGCCAGCAGGTAACGCGCCTGACCGCTGGCGGCGAACACACGGGCCGCCAAGGCTTCTTCGGCGCCGCTCAGGTGCTCGCGCGCTACCAGCTTGCGGGCGCCCCCCAGCAGCTGCGCATGGCTCAACCGTAGGGAAGGCCCGTGCGTATCGGCATGGAACACGAAGGCGATAGCCGCCGGCTCAGTCGCGCAGACCGGCGGTTCCGCCGCCACGCCAGAGAACAAATCGGCGTAAGCGCTCAACCCCTTCCCTTCACCGGCATTCAGGCCGCGCCCGTCGAGGAACAGCAGCACACGGGGTGGAAGATCGGCATGCCGGACCTGCTGCACGGCATCCAGGGCTTCGGCCAGCACGAAGCTCGGTCGCAGGCGGGCCAGCAATGCGCGGTTGTCGCGTTCGGGGTCCAGCAACGTGACACTGCCGCCCAGCCACTGCGCGGCCAGGGCCAGCAACAAAGCTTCGGAACGCGCCTGGCTGATGATCAGTAAATCGTCGTGGCGACCGAACCCGCGCTGATGCAGCGCTGCCGCAAGACGGCCAACATCCTGCGCCAACTCGCTCCAACTGCGGGCGTGCCAGATGCCCAGGCGCTTGTAGCGCAGGGCTACCGCCGAACCTCGGGTTTGGGCTTGCTGTAACAACGCCAGCGGCAGTGTCTGGGCCATGGGGACTCTCCTTCAGAGTGCTATACAGCCACTTTTGCAGTCTCCATGCCAAGATTTAAATTGTTATTTATCAACGAGTTATATGCATTTTGCGGAAACAATCATGTATTGATTTGGCACAGCCTGCTTAAAGCCTGTTGCCCAGCGAACACTTCTCTCTTTGCGCACAACTGTTTGCCGGGCAACAGCGTTTCAACACTTGCCCGCTTCCAGCGACAGTCATCGCCCCACAAAAACCAATCATTACCTTATAAATCAATAAGTTAACAAATTGGTACGATGCTTGCTCTCTTGGAACTATCGGCCACAGCCACAGACTTGTTCCAACAAGCGCCTCTATAGAGCCGTGCCGGCCCTGCGTTGCACAACCTGCTGCCGTCTTACCTTACCCAAGGCAGCGGGCTTCTTATTTTTGCAGCGAGGAGCGTGTTGATGAGTCTTGATATCTTTTGGTTTCTGCCCACGTCCGGCGACACCCGTTATCTGGGCCGATCCGACAGCGGCCGCCCGGCCACCAACAAATACATGCAGCAAATCGCGGTAGCCGCCGAGAGCCTGGGCTATGACGGGGTGTTGATTCCCACCGGCAGCAGTTGCCTGGACCCGTGGATTACCGCCGCCAGCCTGGTACCGGTCACCCATCGCCTGAAGTTGCTGGTGGCGCTGCGCACCTCGCTGGGCAACCCCACGGCGTCGGCCCGTCAGGCGGCCACACTGGACCAGGCCAGCAACGGCCGCTTGCTGCTCAACGTCGTACCCGGCGGCGATGCCACCGAGTTGGCCGCCGACGGTATTTTCCTCGACCACGACCAACGCTACGAAGCCGCTGGCGAGTTCCTGACCGTTTGGCGTCGCTTGCTCAGTGGCGAGGTGGTGGATTTCACCGGCAAGCATGTGCGCGTCGAAGGGGCGCAGAACTTCTTCAAACCCATACAGCAACCGCACCCGCCCCTGTATTTTGGCGGGTCGTCCCCTGCTGCCCATGAACTGGCGGCCCAACAGGTCGACGCCTACCTGACCTGGGGTGAACCGCC
This sequence comes from Pseudomonas gorinensis, assembly GCF_042015035.1. Taxonomy (NCBI): domain Bacteria; kingdom Pseudomonadati; phylum Pseudomonadota; class Gammaproteobacteria; order Pseudomonadales; family Pseudomonadaceae; genus Pseudomonas; species Pseudomonas gorinensis. The sequence goes on along the minus strand of NZ_CP167125.1, from coordinate 1,173,006 downwards.
GGCGGCCGTGGCCGCGAAAATCGCCGATGTGCGCGAGCGCGCGAAAAAATATGGGCGCACGCTGCATTTCGGTGTGCGCCTGCATGTGATCGTGCGTGAAACCAACGAGCAGGCCTGGGCGGCGGCCGAAGAACTGATCAGCCACCTCGATGACGATGTCATCGCCGACGCGCAAAATAATTACGCCAAGATGGACTCCGAAGGTCAGCGCCGCATGGCCGCCCTGCATGGTGGACAGCGCGACAAGCTCGAGGTCTCGCCCAACCTGTGGGCCGGTGTCGGCCTCGTGCGCGGAGGCGCCGGCACGGCGCTGGTGGGCGACCCTCAGACCGTGGCCAAGCGCCTGCAGGAATATGCCGACCTCGGCGTAGACCGCTTTGTACTGTCCGGCTACCCGCACCTGGAAGAGGCTTTCCGCTTTGCCGAACTGGTGTTCCCACTGTTGGGCAAACAGCCTGTCACGGTCCGCGACCAAGTACTCACCGGCGGCGCGTTCGACGTGCGGGCCGGCCACACATCGGTCAAGGACGAGGCCACGGCATGAACGTGATTGATATGCGCTGCCGCCCGGCGTACCTGCACGATTTTTTCGGCGCCACCCCAGGCAGCGCCGAGACCGCCACCGCCCGCTGGCTGAACCGGCGGGTGGGCACGCATGGCGACGACGAGCACTTCGCCCGCTCGCGCACACCCCAGGGGTTTCTCGATGAAGTGCGCGACGCCGGGTTGAGCCGGGCGGTGGTGGTCGGTCGGCACACGCCCGGCCAGCATCTGCCCAACGACCTGATTCACAGCATCGTGCGCGACCACACTGAGTTGCTCGGCATCGCCAGCATCGACCCGGCGCTGCAGGGTATCGACGGCGCGCTGGGCGAGATCGAGCGCGCCATCTCGGCGCTGGGCCTGGCCGGGATCGACCTGGAGCCAGGGTTTGGCGAACCGGCCAGGCGGCCGGATGACCCGTTGTACTGGCCGATCTACGAGCATTTGCAGGCACACGGCATTCCGCTGTTTCTGATGAGCGGGCCGACCACCCCGGACCCCGCCTTCAACAACCCCGAACACCTGGCCAAGGTCGCCCGGGCGTTCCCGCAGCTGTCGATCGTCTGCTACCACGGCTACTGGCCCAACGTGCAGCAAGCGCTGGGCGTGGCGTTTCGCTACCCGAACATCTACCTGGTGCCGGACATGTACCTGTTCCAGCCCGGCAGCGACGCCTACGTGCAGGCGGCCAACGGCTTTCTGGCAGAGCAGTTGCTGTTCGGCTCGTCCTATCCGTTCCGCCCGATTCGTCAATCCATCGAGGATGTCCTGCGCCTGGGTTTCAAACCCGAGGTACTCGACAACGTCCTCTACGGCAATGCCGCCCGGCTGTTTGGGCTGTAGAACACCTCGCGCTACACGCTGGGACCGGCCGTCATCCAGGGGCGGCCCGGCGCCGTTTTCAACTTCAAGGAGTTCCCCTGTGACCACCCCCAACGATCCTGTGCTCGTCGCCCGCCGCCTGGCGGCCGACTGGGCCAGTACGGCTGCCGAGCGTGACGAGCGCGGCGGCACGCCGAAACGCGAGCGTGATGCCCTGCGCGACAGCGGCCTGTTGACCCTGAGTATTCCCCGTGAATTCGGCGGCCTCGGCGCCAGTTGGAGCGACACGCTGAACATCGTGCGCGAGTTCGCCAAGGTCGACAGTTCGATGGCCCACGTGTTTGGTTTCCAACACTTGATGCTGGCCACTGTGCGCCTGTTCTCGCGGCCCGATCAGTGGCAGCCCTGGCTGGAACAAACCGTCCGCCAGCGCTGGTTCTGGGGCAACGCCCTCAACCCGCTGGACACCCGTACCGTGGCCACGCGTATCGACGGCGGGCGGGAGTTTTCCGGGATGAAGAGCTTTTGCTCCGGCGCCAGCGACTCCGACCGGCTGATTGCCTCGGCGTTGGAGGACAGTGGCGCAGGCAAACTGCTGATCGCCGCGATCCCTACCGACCGCGTCGGCATTACCCTGCTCAACGACTGGAACAATATGGGCCAACGCCAGACCGACAGCGGCAGCGCCCGTTTCGAACGCGTGCGCGTGGCCGAGGATGAACTGCTGCTGGACCCGGGCCCGCTGAGCACGGTGTTTTCCGGGCTGCGGCCGCTGTTGGCGCAACTGACGTTCGTCAACCTGTTCCTGGGCATTGCCGAAGGCGCCTTTGAGCAGGCGCAGCACTACACCACCCACGAAGCACGCGCCTGGTTCAAGTCCGAGGTCGACCGGGCGGTCGACGACCCATATGTGCTAGCCCACTACGGCGAGTTCTGGGTCGGCCTGGAGGCGGTACGCGCCCTGGCAGAACGGGCCAACGCGTTGTTCGACAACGCCTGGAACCGCGGCGAACAGCTGCGCGCCGAGGAGCGCGCGAACCTGGCCCTGGCCATCGGCAGCGCCAAGGTCCATGCCACCCGGGTGGCCCTGGACCTGAGTTCGAGGCTGTTTGAGGTGACAGGCGCCCGCGCCACCCATGCCTCGCGGCGCTTTGATCGCTACTGGCGAAACCTGCGGACCCAAACCTTGCACGACCCGGTGGACTACCGCATCCGCGAACTCGGCGAGTGGGCCTTAAAGCAGAAACCGCCAACGCCGAGCTTCTATTCCTGAGGCTCGCGATCACGGCCAGGCAGGGTCGGTGTTCGCCACCGTTCACCAAAACAACAAAGTGTTACCCAGTGATAGGCGCCCGGCCCAAAAGCCGGAAAAAACCCAGGTATTACAGCCCTTTAGCACTCGGCATGAACTATGCAATCACCCCTTTAAACCACGATTGGACCGCCGTGCGTGCCCCATGAATCAAGACAACTGGAGTTAATCGACTATGGCTTCCCGCATAATCCTCAATGCGTTTGAAATGACCTGCGTGAGTCATCAGGCCGCGGGCACCTGGCGTCACCCAGACAGCCAGGCATGGAAATACAAAGACATTGATTACTGGGTGGAGTTGGCCAAGCTGCTTGAGCGCGGCTATTTCGACTCGGTGTTTATCGCTGACGTCGTCGGCGTCTATGACATCTATCGCGGCTCGGTGGAAACCTCCTTGCTTGACGCCGATCAGGTGCCGGTCAACGATCCCTTCTTTCAAGTGCCAGCCATGGCCACCGTCACCAAGCACTTGGGCTTTGGCGTGACCTCGGCGCTGACCTATGAACAGCCTTACGCCCTGGCGCGAAAGTTCTCGACCCTCGACCATCTGACCAAGGGCCGCGTGGCGTGGAACGTGGTGACCTCGTACCTCAACAGCGCGGCGGTCAACCTGGGCCTCAAGCAACAGATCTCGCACGACGAACGCTATGACATCGCCGATGAGTTTCTGGACGTGACCTACAAACTGTGGGAAGGCTCCTGGGATGAAGACGCGGTGCTGCGTGACCGTGAGCGCGGGATCTTTACCGACCCGAGCAAAGTCCACCCGATCGGTCACAAGGGCAAATACTACGATGTGCCGGGCATCCATTTGTCCGAGCCGTCGCCACAGCGCACCCCGGTTATTTTCCAGGCCGGCGCCTCCAGCCGTGGCCGCGCCTTTGCCGCCAAGCACGCCGAAGGGGTGTTCATCAGCCCGGCCACCGCAGAACAGGCGCGCGAGGTGTCCGATGACATCCGCAACCGCGCCGTGGAAGCGGGACGTAGCCGTGATTCGGTCAAGGTGTTCACGCTGTTGACGGTGATCACCGCTGAAAGCGATGAAGCCGCGCAAGCCAAATACCGCGACTACCTGAGCTATGCCAATGGCGAAGGCATGTTGTCGTTTTATGGCGGCTGGACCGGCATCGACTTTTCCGAATACGACCCGGACCAACCCCTGGAGGCGATCGACAACGACAGCATCCGCTCGGTGCTGGAACTGCTCGCCACCGCCGACCCCGACCGCAAGTGGACGCCACGCGACATCATCAAACACCGCAGCATCGGCGGCCTAGGCCCGGTGTTGGTGGGCGGCCCGAAAACGGTGGCCGACGAGATGGAGCGCTGGGTGGACGTCGGCGGTATCGACGGCTTCAACCTGGCCTATGCGATCACCCCGGGCACGTTCGAAGACCTCGTTGAGTTCATCGTTCCGGAGCTGCAACGCCGGGGCCGTGTCCGCACCTCCTATGAGGGCGACACCCTGCGCGAAAACCTGCTCGACGGCACTTCGCCGTATGCCGCCGATGACCATCCGGCGGCACGTTATCGCGGTGCATTCAAAACCGGCGCCAACGCCACCGATCACACCAAACCGTCCAAATTCTCTGACCTGACTTGACGCTTATCTGCGCTGAAGAGGAAGCCATTCCATGTCCAGTTTCGCCACGCTGAACACACTGTCTGTCGGTACGGATTACGCAGCGCTCGCCGCGCGTTTTCGGCCGATCTTTGCGCGTATTGCCGAGGGCGCGGTCGAGCGCGAACGCACTCGCACACTGCCGTTCGAACCGATCAAATGGCTCAAGCAAGCCGGGTTCGGCGCCGTGCGTGTCCCGGTCGAATTCGGCGGGGCCGGCGCCTCGCTGCCGCAACTGTTCCAACTGTTGATTGAACTGGCGGCTGCCGACTCCAACGTGACACAAGCCCTGCGCGGGCATTTTGCGTTTGTCGAAGACCGCCTCAACGCCCAGGCATTCAGCCCGCAGAACGCCTGGTTCGGGCGGTTTGTGGCCGGGGAGCTGGTCGGCAATGCCTGGACCGAAGTCGGCGACGTGAAGATCGGCCAGGTGATTACCCGCATCAGCCGCCAGGGCGAGCAATGGGTCGCCAACGGCACCAAGTTCTACAGCACCGGCAGCCTGTTCGCCGACTGGATCGACCTGTACGCCCAACGGGACGACACCGGTGCCGATGTGATCGCGGCGGTCCGCGTGCAGCAACCGGGTGTGCGTCAAAGCGACGATTGGGATGGCTTCGGTCAGCGCACCACCGGCAGCGGCACTTCCGTGTTTGAAAACGCAGTGGTTGAAGACGACCACCTGATCGACTTCTCCACGCGCTTTAAATACCAAACGGCGTTTTACCAACTGACCCTGCTGGCCGTCCTGGTCGGGTCGGGGCAGGCGGCCGTGCGAGAGGTGGCCCAACAGGTACGTGTTCGCACCCGGGTGTTCAGCCATGGCAATGCCGCGGCGGTGCGTGACGATGCGCAGGTGCAGCAGGTGGTCGGCAAGGCCTCGGCGCAGGTCTACACGGCCGAAGCGGCTACCCTGCGCGCCGCACAGGCCTCACAACGCGCCTACGTGGCGCACTTCGCCAAGGATGCGCAAGCCGAACGCGAGGCCAATATTGCGGCAGAGCTGGAGTCGGCCCAAGCGCAAGTGGTGATTGCCGATCTGGTGCTTCGCGCCACCAGCGACCTGTTCAACGCCCTTGGCGCATCCGCCGCACGCACGAGCCTGCAACTCGACCGACACTGGCGCAATGCGCGCACAGCGGCCTCACATAATCCATTGATCTATAAAGAGCGGATCATCGGTGACTGGGAGATCAATGGCACCGAACCGCCCTACGTGTGGCAGATCGGCGGTGGCGGCCAGCAAAACCACGCGCAGAAATAGCGCCGGACTGTGTAAACCGCGACCTGAAAATGCCCCGGCCTGTCGGGGCATTTTTTCTGAGACACAGAAAAAACTCCGCCGCCCCCTTCCCTGCAGCTTGCATGCGCGCAAAAAAACACGCCTTCTGTATTTTGACGCTCCCCAGAGCCCGCTGTTAGTGTCCAGCCTCCCACCACGCATGGAGTACACCACGGTGAAACTGGACATCTACCAAGTCGACGCCTTCAGCCAACACCCCTTCGGCGGCAACCCCGCTGCGGTGTGCCCACTGACCGAATGGCTGAGCGACGCGCAACTGCACAACATTGCCGCCGAAAACAACCTCTCGGAAACCGCGTTCTTCGTGCCCCGTGGCGACTTCTATGAGTTGCGCTGGTTCACCCCGCAAGTCGAAGTGGACCTGTGCGGCCATGCCACGCTCGCGGCGGCGTGGGTGTTGATTCACCAGTTGCCGGATGCGCCTCAAGTGCTGCGTTTTGCCACTCGCAGCGGTGAGCTGCGGGTCACGCGCGAGGGTGATGAACTGGCGATGGATTTCCCTGCCAAAGCGCCGCAACCCTGTGAGCCGCCCGCCGGGATGTTGAGCGCCCTGGGGATTGAAAGCGCCGAGGTGTTCGGCACCGATGACTACATCGTGTTGCTGGAGGACGAAGCCCAGGTCGCCGCGCTCACGCCAGACTTTGCGCGACTCAAGGGCCTGCCCAAGCGTGGGATTGCAGTGACGGCCAAAAGCGCGCGATTTGATTTTATCTCTCGTTGGTTCGGGCCGAACGTGGGCGTCAATGAAGACCCGGTCACCGGTTCGGCGCACACGTCGCTGGCACCGTTCTGGGCCGAGCGCCTGGGCAAGTCGACCCTCACGGCGGAGCAAGGCGGCACACGCAAGGGCCAGTTGCGTTGTGCGCTCAAGGGCGACCGGGTGATCATTTCCGGCAAGGCGGTGCTGTATATGCAAGGCACGATTTACCTGTAGAACGCAGTAACCCACGAACAACAGATCATTCTCAAAATGAACGGAGTTCAGCGCGTGTTTTCGATTTACCGCCGTCAGTTGACGATCATTGCCGCAGCCCTGGCCCTCGCGGCCTGCCACCCCCCCGTCAACGAACAGCCACCGGCGCCGGAGTTGGGGTCGGGCTATCGCGCCGACCTCACCACCCAGCACGCCCAGCACCATATGGCGGCCGCCGCCAACCCGCTGGCGGCCGAGGCCGGGCGTGAAATGCTGCGCCAGGGCGGGTCTGCCATCGACGCGGCGATTGCCATGCAGGCCGTGTTGACCCTGGTGGAACCGCAATCGTCCGGCATCGGCGGTGGTGCGTTCATCATGCTGTGGGACGGAAAAAACGTGCACGCGTATGACGGCCGTGAGACGGCACCGGCCGGGGCGACTGAGCGCTTGTTCCTGAAGGCCGACGGCCAGCCGATGGCGTTTACCGATGCGCAGATTGGCGGGCGTTCGGTGGCGACGCCCGGTGTGTTGCGTGCACTGGACATGGCGCACAAAAAGACCGGACGCCTGCAATGGGCCAAGCTGTTCGAGCCTGCGATTCGTCTGTCGGAACAGGGCTTCGCGATTTCCCCGCGCTTGCACAGCCTGATTGCCGCTGACCGCTTTATCCCGCACTCGCCAGACATGGCCGCCTATTTCTTGAATGCCGATGGCACGCCGAAAGCCACCGGCACCCTGCTGAAAAACCCGGCGCTGGCCGCCGTATTCAAGCGCATCGCCCAGGATGGTCCGGACGCGCTGTACAACGGCCCGATTGCCGAGGAGATCGCCCGCAAGGTGCAGGGCAACCACAATGCAGGCAGCCTGTCGGCAACCGACCTCAAGGGCTACGCGGCAAAGGAACGCGTGCCGCTGTGTAGCGATTACAAGCGCTGGAAAATCTGTGGCATGCCACCACCGTCGTCGGGCGGGATTGCCATCGCGCAGATCATGGGCACATTGCAGGCGCTGGAGGCCCGCGACCCACGCCTGGCCATCGCCCCCATGAGGCCGGTGAAGAGCGCTTCGCCGGCCGGCCTTGAGCCGGTACCCGAAGCCGTGCACCTGATCGCCGAAGCCGGTCGCCTGGCCTTTGCCGACCGTGCGCTGTATGTGGCCGATGCAGACTTTGTACCGGTGCCCGTGGCCGGCCTGGTCGCGCCGAGCTACCTGGCCCAACGCGCCGCGCTGATCGGTGAACGCAGCCTGGGCATCGCCAAGCCCGGCCAGCCGGCCGGTATCCAGGTGGCCTACGCCCCCGACCGCTCGCCGCTGCGCATCTCCACCTCGCAGGTGGTAGCGGTGGACGACTGGGGTGGCGCCGTGTCGATGACCACCACGGTGGAAGCCGCGTTTGGCTCGCACCTGATGGTCCAGGGCTTTGTACTCAATAACCAGATGACCGACTTCTCGTTTATTGCCGAAGAAAACGGCCAGCCGGTGGCCAACCGCGTACAACCCGGTAAACGCCCGCGCTCGGCCATGGCGCCGACCCTGGTGTTCGACCGCCAGAGCGGTGAGCTGCTGGCCACACTGGGCTCGCCGGGCGGGTCGCAGATCATCGAGTACGTCAGCAAGTCACTGGTGGCCATGCTCGACTGGAACCTCGACCCGCAAGCCGCCATCAGCCTACCCAACTTTGGCAGCCGTAATGGCGCAACCGAACTGGAAAGCGGTTTGTTCAGCCCCGTGTTGAAACAGGCACTCAAGGACAAGGGCCATGCGCTGAGCGAGATTGAGATGACCAGCGGTATCCAGGCGATCATTCGCACGCGCGACGCCCAGGGTAAGGTATCGCTGAGCGGCGGCGCGGACCCTCGACGGGAAGGCGAGGCATACGGTGACTGAGGTCAATCAGCGGAGAAAGCCCCTTGCAGCAGGCCAATAATCTCGGCGCCCTCGCGGGTGTCGACCATGGTTTTTGTTTGATCGACGACCCATCGCGGCCAGATGAAGTATTCATCTGCAAGCAAGTGCACAGCGCCGCGGTGATTGAGTGGCAAGCGGGCCAGGTGGCCAATACGATCGAGGCGGATGGGGTACATACAGGCCAGCACCAGCCGATCGCAGTGATCACCGCCGATTGCCTGCCCATTCTGTTCGCCGCCAAAAATGGCGAACGCGTAGCGGCCGTTCATGGCGGCTGGAAAGGCCTGCAACGCGGGATTGTCGCCACTACCGTGCAGCACTTTGCCGACGCAGGGATTGGCGTCGATCAGTTGCTGGTCGCCATCGGGCCATCGATCAAACCGTGTTGTTATGAAGTGAGCGAAGGGTTCATTGCCGAGTTCCAGGCTGACCAGGGCCACTTATGGCAACACGACCGGGCGCCATGGAGCATTGAGCAACCACGACCGCTGCTGGCGCCGCACATCACGCCCCCCCAAGCAAGACACACAGACAGTGCCTGGTTTGACCTGAGCCGGTATGGGCTGATGCTGCTGCAAGCGGCCGGGGTTCGGCGCGAACAGATCGAGGTGAGTGAAGTGTGTACGTATTGCACGTCGCCGCTGTTTGCCAGCTACCGCCGAAGGACCCATCACCCGCAGGAGACGAAGACGCTGATCTACTCGTGGATCGCTCGCAAACCCTGAGCGCGTACATCCCACCTGTGGCGGGGCCACTCGTCACAGCGCCCTCTCGGTATGTTCAGCGGCTGATTTTCAAGCCCTTGCGCCCCGCATGCCGCTCCAGCGCCAGCTCGATCAACCGGCTCACCAACTCGCTGTAACTCATCCCCGCCGCCTGCCATAACTTGGGGTACATGCTGATACGGGTAAAACCGGGCAGTGAATTGATTTCGTTGATCAACACTTCACCGTCATCGGTGAGGAATACATCGACCCGAGCCAACCCTGCGCACCCGAGCACCTCAAACGCCTCGATCGCCAGGCGGCGAATTCGCTCGCTGGCTTCAGTGCTGATATCGGCCGGGACCACCACCTGGGCGGCCTGGTCGTCGATGTACTTGCTGTCGTAGGAATAGAACCCGCTGCTCACCACGATCTCGCCGCAGCCGCTGGCGATGGGGTTATCGTTGCCGAGTACGGCGCATTCGATCTCGCGCCCCTGGACAGCGGACTCCACCAGCACTTTCTCATCAAAGCCCAAGGCCAGTTCGACGGCCGCGTGGTATTCGGCTTCGTTGGCGACCTTGCTCACCCCCACCGAGGAGCCTTGGTTGGCCGGTTTGACGAACATCGGCAGGCCTAGCGTATTCACGGCCGTTTCAAACGAGGTGCGGGCCGCGGTACGGCGCGTGAGGGTGATGAACGGGGTGACGGCAATGCCGGCGTCGCGCAGCAGGCGTTTGCTGACGTCCTTGTCCATGCACACCGCCGACCCCAGTACGTCAGAGCCGACAAAAGGCAAGTCGGCCATGCGCAGCAAACCTTGCAGGCAGCCGTCCTCGCCGAGGGTGCCATGGACGATGGGGAAGATCACATCGATGTGTTCCAGCAAACCACTGCCTGAGGTTTCCACCACTTGCTGGTTGGCCTTGCCGGGCACCACCGCCAGTTCACGATTGGATTGGTTGAGGGCGATCAGGGCCGGGTTTTCCTGGTTGATCAGGAAGTTCGAGGTGTCGTTGAGGTGCCAGTGGCCGGCCTTGTCGATGCCGATCAGGATGGGCTCGAAGCGTGACCGGTCAAGGGCATCGACAATGTTGCGCGCCGATTGCAGCGAGACTTCGTGCTCGGCCGAACGGCCACCAAAAATAATCCCTACGCGCAACTTGCTCATGATCCGCCTCGCTTTTGAAAGTAAGGCTTCTTACCACGGGTGGTCAGCGATTCGCTACCAGATGTGCGCCAAACAGCATGTAGCACCCACCGGCAAAGCGGTCGAGCCATTTACGCGAACGGCTGTAGAGGTTGGCCATGCGCGCGCTGGAAAACACCAGCGCCACGCTGGAGTACCAACTGAACGACAAGGTCGCCATGGTGATCACCGCCAGGGTCAGCAGCATCGGAGACGGTGACGGCGGCATGGTGGATGCGAAGATGGTCGCGACGAACAGTGCGGCCTTGGGGTTCGACAGGTTGCCCAACAAGCCCAGGCGCCAGGCGGAAAATAACGAACGCCGGGGTTCGTCCGGCAACAGGCTCTGGCCCATGGCCGGAGCCGAGCGCTTGAACAGTTTCAACCCGAGGTAGATCAGGTAGCAGCCGCCGATGATCTTGAACGCCAGGTACAGCATCGGCGCGGCGGTAAACAGCGACTTGATGCCCAGGCCACCCGCCAACCCCCACATGATCGTCCCGGTGGCCACACCTGCCGAGGCCACCACGCCATGGCGGCGCGAACAGCTGGCGGCGAGCTGCGCCGTGTTGAAGAAGTTGGGGCCGGGCGTGACCACTGCCACCGTCCACAGCAGGGCCAGCGAGACCAGCGGCGCCACGTAGGCGGGGTTGAGAACATCCATGGGAGCAACTCCATCAGCACAGGGCACGAACCGCGATCATAGGCCTCGCCTGCCCCCTGCACAATCGTACAAGACCCCGGCAGACAAGGGACGCAGACTGGGTTAACGTGTTTCCACCTCTTTTTGTGACAAGTCACCATGGGTAAACCCACCCCCACTCTCGACTGGCTGCACCGCGCCCCGCACGCCAGCGGCCTGGACCGTATCGAGGCGTACTTTGCCGGCTTCGCGTTCGACCCGCATCGCCATGACACCTACGCCATCGGCCGTACCTTGTTCGGCGTGCAGAGTTTTCATTATCGCGGCGACATGATCCACAGCCTGCCCGGCACGACCATGGTGCTTCACCCCGATGAGACCCACGACGGCCACGCCGGCAGTGACGAGGGCTTCAAGTACCGGATGATTTACGTAGAGCCGTCGCTGATCCAACAGATCCTCGGCGGCAAGCCGTTGCCGTTTATCCCCAACGGTTTATCCACCGACCCAAGGCTGTTCCGCGCCAGCGAAGTGTTATTGCAAAACCTGGATAACCCTATCGACCCGTTGCAGGAACAGGACGCGATGTTCGATCTGGCCCACGCGCTGAGTAACGCCTCCGGTGCCATTATCAGCCGCAAGACCTTCGATTACGTGGCCGCCGAGCGCGCCCGCGAATTTATCCACAGCGCCCTGGGCCGCAGCATCACGCTGGATGAAATCGCCGATCACGCCGGGCGCGATCGCTGGGCCTTGTCGCGGGATTTCCGTTTGCTGTTCGGCACCAGCCCCTACCGTTACCTGACCATGCGCCGGCTGGATCTGGTGCGTCACTTGCTGGCCCAGGGCCAATCATTGGTGGATGCGGCGATGACCGCCGGCTTCACCGACCAGAGCCATATGACCCGGCAATTTCGCAGCACCTACGGCATGCCGCCATCGCGTTGGGTGAAGATGCTCGGGCGCTGACCGCGCCCGCGTTGAAACACGCTCAACCACGGGGACATGCCTAGAGCTGATGCCCATCAATCGGCTGGCCGATGGTGAGGAAATGCCCACCCGCCACATGGTGCAAGGTGCGCAGCTCATCAAAACCTTCGAAGTGCCAGCGGCCATCACTGAACACGCGCTCGTCGGCATAGGCCGCGACCACTTCGCCGAGGAACAGGTCGTAGGTCTGCTGGTTGTGGGGTTCGGGCAGCAGCCGGCATTCCAACCAGGCGACGCAGCCTTCCAGCAACGGCGCGTCGGTGTATTCCCCTTGGAAAGTGTGCAAGCCATAGGCGGCGAACTTGTCGCGCTCGGTGCCGGTAGTGTTGCCGACAGTCTGCACCAGGTCGGCCTGCGCCGCGCAAGGCACTTGCAGCACGAAGGTACCGGCGCCTTCCAGCAGTTGGCGGGTCCAGGTGGCTTTGTCCAGCACCACAGCGACTTTCGGCGGTTCAAAGTCCAGCGGCATGGCCCAGGCGGCGGCCATAATATTGCGCTGGCCATTATGCGCCGCGCTGACCAGCACGGTCGGGCCGTGGTTGAGCAAGCGGTAGGCCTTGGACAGCGGAACGGGGCGACGGTGGGTAGGGCTCATGGAGGGTCGGCTCTTCAAACGTGAAAAAGCCTACGATACCTCAAGCACAAGCCCTGCGGGTCGGCTCGCGCCGCCTTGATGGCCGCGTTGAGCGCCAGCAGGTTGGTCTGTTCGGCGATGCACTGATGGTCTTGACGATGCTGCCGATCACTTGGGACTGGGCATTCACTGCCCTGCATCGGCGCTGCCGGCGTTTTCTGAAGAGCCGTTCCAGGCTGCGCCCCATTGTTTTTCCAGAGCCATTAACTGCCGTTATTTCGGCACACGCCCATCACTTGGTATTCCAGGGTATTGAGCTTGCCGTTGGAGTCTTCATAGGTCATCCGCGACGGTACAGCGTTGCACGAGCGGATCGGCGGCGTCACGTTGACCACCTTGGAAATGTCCAACTCCAGGCCATAGCGATACGCCTGCACCTCGGGCGCCGGCTTGCCCTGTTTCGCGGCGTAGGCGGCCATGGCTTGTTCGTTGCGCTCCATCATCAGGGCGAAGGTACGGTCGCCGCCGCCTTCGGCCAGCGCACCGAATGACAGAACGGCAATGAATACACCCAGGGCAGTTTTATAAAAGTTCATCACAGGTTCCTCGACTGAAAGTTCAGTGCCGAGATTAACCAGCGAACCCTGACGCCATGTTCACTGGAACATTACTTATCTGTTAGGTGGCCGCAAGTTTCCAGAATTGTAATGTCCGCGCCACGCAGCCGTTATCTTCGGTTTGCAACTATCAGCCCGGGCCAGATCAATAAGAACGCCCACCTCCATAAGAAGCTGATAACTGCCAACACCGAGGAGCTGAACATGCGTATCCGTTACGTCACACTTCCCCTTTCACTGTGTGCGGCCTTGCCCCTGGCAGCCGTGGCCGTGGAAGACACACCCGAAGGCTTTATCGAAGGCAGCAGCGTGAACGTGCTGGCGCGTAACTTTTACTTCAACCGCGATGATCGCAAGGGCCAGTCCAGCCCCACCGGCAATGGCTATTCCGAAGCCTGGGCCCAGGGCCTGATCGGCAAGTTCGAATCGGGCTTCACCCAAGGCACCGTAGGGTTCGGCCTGGACGCCTTTGCCATGGTCGGCGTAAAGCTCGACTCGGGCACCGGCCGCAGCGGTGGCAAGGGGTCGTTCGGCGTCCTGCCGGTGGACAGCAGCAACCACCCCGAGGACAACTACAGCAAAGTCGGCGGCGCCGCGAAACTGCGCGTGCTGGATACCGTGATCAAGGCCGGTGACGTATTCCCGCTGACCCCGGTGGTGGCCTACGGCGATTCGCGTGTATTGCCCGAGAGTTTTCGCGGTGTGACCTTGCAGAACACCAGCCTCGAAGGCTTGAGCGTGCAAGGTGGGCGCCTGAGTGGCATGAGCCAGCCCAACGAGAGCGGCATGAACAAAGGTTTCGCGACGTTTTATGCCGGCCCGGTCGACTCGCCCTGGATCGGCTATTTCGGCGGCGATTACCAACTCAACAAGCATCTGAGCGTCAGCCTGTACAGCAGCCGCCTGAAAGACGCCTGGGACCAGTACTACGTCGGCAGCGCCGCCAGTTACCCACTCAATGACGACGTCTCGCTGTTTGGCGACGTCAACTATTACAAGGCGGTGGATGAAGGCAAAAAGCTGCTCGGGCAATTCGACAACAACATCTGGAGCGCCCGCCTCGGGGTGAAGGTTGGCGCCCATAGCCTGGCCGTGTCGCACCAGCGCAACAACGGCGATGACGACTTCGATTACCTGCGCCAGTCGGACTCGATCTTCCTCAACAACTCGATCCAGTACAGCGATTTCAACTCGCCCAAGGAGCGCTCGTGGATGGTGCGCTACGACCTGGACATGCAGGCCTTCGGCATTCCCGGCCTGTCATTCATGACCCGTTACGGCAAGGGCACCGACGCCGACTACAGCAACGCCAACGCGGTGTATATGCGCCGCGATGGCGCCGGCAACCCGCTGACCGACCAACGTCGCTGGGAGCGGGATATCGAAGCCAAGTATGTGGTGCAAAGCGGCAATTTGAAGGATCTGTCGCTGCGACTTCGCCAGGCCACCGTGCGCTCAAGTTCGTTTGAATCCGACTTGGAAGAAGTCCGGGTGATTGTCGAATATCCCTTGGCGGTGCTCTAAGACACCCGCTTACATTAACTTGCCGATGCCCTACATCTGTTCACAAGTTGAAGTCTGTCAGAACTGTAATATCGGCCTCACCTTCCCGTTAAGTTGCACTTTTTATACTGCGCATCGAACACATCTCATCTCTGCGGCTTTTGTGTAGCTCCTTTGGAACAGAGATGAATTTTTACGCCCCAGCCGGGGCGTTTTTTTTGTGTGCCGGTTCAGTGACGAATCGTCGCACCGGCCTGACGCGGCTTGACCCTAAAGTTACTTCAGGCTTCAGAGTTTTCCTACGCCCATTCAAGCCTCTATGAGGTCATCTCCTTTCGTTTCACTTGAAGGTAAATCCCCATGCGTATCCTTGTGGTTGAGGACGAGCAGAAAACCGCCGACTACCTGCAGCAAGGCTTGACCGAAAGTGGTTATGTCGTCGACTGTGCCGCCAGCGGCATCGATGGTCTGCACCTGGCCAGGCAGAACACCTATGAACTGGTGATCCTCGACGTCAACCTGCCCAACACCGACGGTTGGGAGGTACTGGAACAACTACGCCGCGACGGCAATCAACGCGTGATGATGCTGACCGCGCGTGGCCGGCTGGCCGACAAGATCAAGGGCCTGGACATGGGCGCCGACGATTACCTGGTCAAGCCCTTCGAGTTTCCCGAACTGCTGGCCCGCGTGCGCACCTTGCTGCGGCGCAGCGAACATATTCCGTTGCCCGACGTGCTGCGTGTCGCGGACCTGGAACTCGACCCGCGTCGGCATCGCGCCTATCGCGGCAGCCGGCGCATCGACCTGACCACCAAGGAGTTCGCCCTGCTGCACGTGTTGATGCGCCAGGCCGGTGAGGTGATGACCCGCACGCAGATCATTTCCCTGGTCTGGGACATGAATTTCGACTGCGACACCAACGTAGTGGAAGTCTCCATCAGCCGCCTGCGTGGCAAGGTCGATGACCAGAGTGAGGTCAAGCTGATCCATACCATTCGCGGCGTCGGCTATGTGCTGGAGGCGCGCCCATGAGGACCAGCAGCCTGTCGATGCGCCTGGGCCTGACGGTCAGCCTGATGGGCGCCGGCCTGGTCGTGCTGTTGGCGACCCTGGCCTACCTGGCCTTGACCCACGAACTGGAGAAACTTGCGCGCAGGGGCCTGGAAAACAAGCTGGAGCAGCTGGAGCACAGCCTGCGCCAGGGCCTCAACCTCGACGACATCAGCGCCCGCCCCCATTCGCTGCTGGACCTGATCATGGGCCACGACAACATCTACCTGACCATCATGGGCACCGGAGCCGATGCGCCGGTCTTGCTGAGCGTCGGTGCCAAGCCCCAGCAGCCGCTGTTGCTCGACGTACCCGCCGGCAAGGCCCTGGCCTACCTGAACTGGGTGGATGACCGTGGCAACCGTATCCTCAGTGCCACCCGCCTGCTGCCATTGCACAGCGGGGAAAACGTGCGTGTGTTGCTGTCACTGGATCGCTCCGATGACGAGGCGTTGCTCAGTGCCTACCTGCGCTCCACGGTGATCGCCCTGCCGCTGCTGCTGATCCTGATCGGCATGGGCGCCTGGTGGCTGGTGCAACGCGGGCTCGCCCCATTGCAGCAGTTCAGCCGCGTGGCGGCCAAGGTCAGCACCCAGGACCTGACCCATCGCCTGAGCCTGGACAACCTCCCCAAGGAGCTGGGTGAGTTGGCCCAGGGTATCAATTTCATGCTGCATCGCCTGGATGACGGTGTACGGCAGTTGTCGCAGTTCTCCGACGACCTGGCCCACGAACTGCGTGCGCCGTTGACCAACCTGATGGGCAAGGCCCAGGTCACGTTGTCCCGCGACCGCCCCTTGGAGGAGTACAAGGCCGGGCTGGAATCCTGCACCGAGGAAATGGAGCGCCTGTCGCGCATCGTCTCCGACATGCTGTTTCTCGCCCAGGTCAGCCACCCAGCGGCGCGGGCCGGGTTTAGCCCGGTCTCGTTGGGCGAGGAAGCGCAACGGGTGATGGAGCTGTTCGCCCTGAGTGCCGAAGACAAGCACCTGACCCTGAACCTGCGCGGCGACGCCTGGGTCATGGGGGATCGCCTGATGATTCAGCGAGCCATTTCCAATTTGCTGTCCAATGCCATTCGCCATACGCCCGAAGGCTCCAGCGTGTTGCTGCTGGTGGAGACCTACGACCAGCACGTGTCGTTGTCGGTGGGCAACCCGGGGCGCGGCATCGAAGCGCACCACCTGCCGCACCTGTTCGAACGCTTCTACCGCGCCGACAGCAGCCGTACCCGCGCCGAAGGTGGCACCGGGCTGGGGCTGGCCATTGTGCAGTCGATCATGCACCTGCATCAGGGGCACGCCGACGTCAGCAGCCAGCCCGGGCGCTTCACGCGGTTCAACCTGGTGTTTCCCCAGCACCTGAAAACAGCGCAGGTCTAGAGTGGGAGGGGGCTTGCCCCCGATAACAGTGTGTCAGCTGACACCTGTATCAACTGACCCACCGCCATCGGGGGCAAGCCCCCTCCCACATGGTTTTGCGGTGTTTTTAAAGAAGTCAGGCAGCCTCCTCTTCACGGCGATGTGCCCACTGGTACAACGCCGGCAACACCAGCAAGGTCAGCAACGTAGAGGAGATAATCCCGCCGATCACCACCGTCGCCAACGGTCGCTGCACCTCGGCGCCGGTGCCAGTGGCCAGGGCCATGGGGATAAACCCGAGGGACGCCACCAGCGCCGTCATCAAGACCGGACGCAGGCGGGTCAACGCCCCCTCATTGATCGCCATTGACAACGAACGTCCTTCCTCACGCAGGTTGCGGATAAACGCGATCATTACCAGGCCGTTGAGCACCGCCACCCCGGACAACGCGATAAACCCCACCCCCGCCGAGATCGACAGTGGAATATCCCGCAACCACAGGGCCATGATCCCACCGGTCAATGCGAACGGAATTCCGGTAAACACCAACAACCCGTCCTTAAGGTTGTTGAACATCATGAACAACAAGCCGAACACCAACAGCAACGCCACCGGCACCACGATGCGCAAGCGCTCGGAGGCTTCCTTCAACTGCTCGAACTGGCCGCCCCAGGTGGTCCAGTAGCCCGCCGGTACTTTGACCTGGGCGCTGATGGCCGCCTCGGCCTCGTCCACGAACGAGCCGATATCCCGCCCACGCACGTTGGCGCTGACGATCACCAGGCGCTTGCCGTTCTCGCGGCTGATCTGGTTGGGGCCGAGCACCAGGTCCAGGCTGGCGACCTGGGACAAGGCGATAAAGCCCAATTGCGCGGACGCGCTACCCGCCAACGCAGGCACCGGGATCAGCAGCCGCGACAAGCCGTCGATATCGGTGCGCAGCGCATCGGACAAACGCACGACCATGTCGAAACGGCGGTCACCTTCGTACAGCGTGCCGGCCTGGCGCCCACCGACGGCGACCGCAATGGTGTCCTGCACATCCCCGACGTTCAGGCCAAAACGTGCGGCTTTGTCGCGGTCGATATTGATGGTCAGCACGGGCAGGCCGGAGGTTTGCTCCACCTTCACCTCCGAGGCGCCGCCAAGCCTTTGCAAGGTCTCGGCGATTTCCCCGGCGGTGGCGTTGAGCACCGCCATATCATCGCCAAACACCTTCACCGCCACGTCGCTGCGCACCCCGGAAATCAACTCGTTGAAGCGCAGTTGAATCGGTTGCGACAACTCGTACGCACTGCCTGGCACGATTGCACTGGCGCGCTGGATATCGGCGATCAGGGCATCCCGCGACTTCTTCGGATCAGGCCACTGATCCTTGGGCTTGAGCATTACGTAACTGTCGGAAATATTCGGTGGCATGGGGTCCGAGGCAATCTCGGCAGTGCCGGTGCGGGCAAACACCCGCTCGATTTCCGGCACCTGGGCCATCAAGGTTTTTTCCAACTGCTGCTGCATCTGCACCGATTGCGTCAGGCTGGTACCGGGCACGCGCAGGGCCTGTTGGGCGAAGTCGCCCTCGCTGAGGCTGGGGATAAATTCACTGCCCATGCGGCTGGCCACCACCCCTGATGCAACGATGGTCAACACCGCCAGGCCGAACACCAGTGGCCGGTGTGCCATCACCCAATCGAGCACCGGCGCATAGGCGCGGCGCGCACTGCGCATCACCAGGTTTTCTTCCTCCTTGACCTTGCCGGTGACGAACAACGCAATCGCCGCCGGCACGAAGGTCACCGACAGAATCATCGCGCCAAGCAGGGCGATCACCACGGTGAAGGCCATGGGATGGAACATCTTCCCGGCGACACCGGTGAGGGCGAAGATCGGCAGGTACACCACCATGATGATCAGTTGCCCGAAAATCAGGGCGCGGCGGGCTTCCTTGGCCGCGGCGAAGACTTCGTGCAGGCGCTCGCTGCGCGTCAACAGGCGGCCGTGCCGTTGCTGGGCATGGGCGAGGCGGCGGATGGCGTTCTCGACGATCACCACTGCACCGTCGACGATAATGCCGAAGTCCAGCGCGCCGAGGCTCATCAGGTTGGCGCTGACTTTGTTGGTGAACATCCCGGTAAAGGTGAACAGCATCGCCAGGGGAATCACCATCGCGGTAATCAACGCCGCGCGGATATTGCCGAGGAACAGGAACAGCACCGCGACCACCAGCAGCGCGCCTTCGAAGAGGTTTTTCTTCACGGTGGCGATAGCTTTTTCGACTAGGTTGGTGCGGTCGTAGACCGTGACGGCTACCACGCCTTCGGGCAGCGAACGGTTGATTTGCTCCAGCCTCGACGCCACCGCCTGGGACACGGTGCGACTGTTTTCGCCGATCAGCATGAACACCGTGCCCAACACCACCTCACGGCCGTTTTCCGTGGCGGCGCCGGTACGCAGCTCACGGCCGATCTCAACCTGGGCCACATTGCGCACACGAATCGGCGTGCCATCGGCCGTGGTGATCACGATGTTGGCGATGTCATCGATGGACGCGACTTGCCCCGGTGCGCGGATCAGCAACTGTTCGCCACTGCGCTCGATATAGCCGGCGCCGACGTTGGCATTGTTGCGCTCCAGCGCCGTGACCAGATCACTCAAGGTCAGGTTGTAGGCGGCCAGACGCTTGGGGTCGGGGGCAATCTGGTACTCCTTGGCGAAGCCGCCGATGGTGTTGATCTCGGCCACGCCCGGCACGTTGCGCAGTTGCGGCTTGATGATCCAGTCCTGGATCACCCGCAGGTCGGTCGGGGTGTAGGGCGTGCCGTCGTCCTTGCGTGCGCCCTCTTCGGCTTCCACGGTCCACAGGAAAATTTCCCCGAGCCCGGTGGAAATCGGCCCCATCGCCGTTTCGATGCCGGTGGGCAACTGCTCACGGGCCACTTGCAGACGCTCATTGACCAGTTGGCGAGCGAAGAACAGGTCGGTGCCGTCCTTGAAGATCACCGTTACCTGGGACAACCCGGCGCGCGACAGCGAACGGGTCTGCTGCAAGCCGGGCAAACCGGCCATGGCGGTTTCGATGGGAAAGGTGATGCGCTGCTCGGTTTCCAGCGGCGAAAAACCCGCGGCCGCGGAGTTGATCTGCACTTGCACATTGGTGATGTCGGGCACCGCGTCGATCGGCAGTTTCTGATAGCTGGCGATGCCGACACCGGCCATCAACAGCACCGCCAGCAGCACGATGATGCGCTGCTCGATGGCGAATTGGATAAGGCGCTCAAACATGAGAAATCACTCGCAGGATCAATGGGCGTGTTCGGCCGAGCCTTTGCCCAGTTCGGACTTGAGGATGAAGCTGCCGACGGTGGCCACTTGCGCCCCGGCGTCGAGGCCCTGGCGTACCTCGACGTAGCCGTTTTCGCTGATACCCAGTTCCAGATGGCGGGTGACGAAACCGTCTGCGGTGCGCACAAACACCGAGGGCTTGTCCTCGACGGTCTGGATCGCGGCTTGCGGTACGGTGACCTTGGCCGGGTAGGTATCCGTGGCCACTTGCACGGTCACAAACAGCCCAGGGCGCCAGGCATCATCGGGGTTGGGCACGCTCACGCGTACGGTGGCGGTGCGTGTCTGTTCACCCAGCAGGTTGCCCACGTAGGCCACGGTGCCGAGTACTTCGGTGCCCATTTCCGTGGAGCTGACCTTCACCGGCTTGCCGACGCGCACCTTGTTCAAGTCCTTGGGAAACACACCGAACGTGACCCACACCTGGGACAGGTCCGAGAGGGTGAAGGCGTTGCTGGTCTCGCTGACCACCTCACCGACGCCAAGGTGTTTTTCCACTACCACGCCCGCAAAAGGCGCGCGCAGCTCATAACGATTGCCGCCCACCAGCACGGCGCTGCCGCTGAGAGCAGTCATCTTCTGCCGCGCGTTATTCAGGGCAATTTCGGCTTCTTGCAGGGCCTGGCGCGCCAGCAGGTAATCTTGCTCGGCGGAGATTTTGTCCTGCCACAGTTGGCGTTCGCGCTGGAAGGTGGTGCGCGCCAGTTCGACCCGGCGCTCGCTGGCCGCCAGCTCGCTGCGCTGATCGGAAATCTGTTGGCTGGCGATCACCGCCAGCAACTCGCCCTTCTTCACCGCCTGGCCAAGGTTGACCTTCACCGCCTCCACCACGCCGGCCGCGCGGGGCACGATATGCGAGGTGCGGTCTTCGTCGAAACGCACCTCTCCCGGCAATGACAACAGCGTGCTGATCGGCCGGGGTTGGGCCTGGGCCAGTTGAATACCAGCGGCTTCGATTTGCTGCGCGGTGAGCACCAACGTGCCCTCTTCCTCCTCGGCGTTTGCAACGCTGGACAGCATCAGGCCAAGGACGACAGCAAGCGCCGCGCCGTGTGTTTTGTTCATAGCAGACTCCAGGAAAAATCAGAACCGGGCGAGGTCGCCGTAAATCCGTTCGATACGTACCCAGGCCTCGGTGGCCTGGGCGGTCGCCGTGAGGTATTGGGTGCGCGCGGCGATCAAGGTGCGCTGGGCGTCAAGCACGTCGAGGAAGTTGAACTTGCCCATCTCGAAGCCGCGGGTGGCAGCGTCCACCGCGCTCTGGGCGGCGGGCAGGATCTGCTGGTTGAACGCGCGCACTTCGGTATTAGCGGTTTGCCACTGGTCCAGGGCCTGGCGGGTTTCGGTGCGCAGGCGCAGTTCGGCGGCGTTGCGCTGGTCACGGGCCTGGTCGGCGCGGCGCGTGGCGGCGAGCACGTTGCCCTGGTTGCGGTTGAACAACGGGATCGGCATTGACACCCCCACCAGGTTCACCCGCTCGCGCGCGCTGGCGTCGTATTGGCTGCCGATGGACACATCAAGGTCGGGAATACGCTGGGCTTTTTCCAGGCCAATGCTGGCTTCGCCCTGCAGGATCTGCAGTTCGGCCAGGCGCAGTTCAGCGGTCTGTTCAAGGCGCGCCAGCAAGTGCGCGGCGGACGGCAATGGCGGTGTGGCAGGGCCTTGGGTGGCGACGGCCTGGAAGTCGGTCGCCGCACTCCCGGTGCTGGCGGCGAGGCGGCGATAGGCGTCGGTCAGGCCCATCTGCGCGCGGTTGAATTCAAGGCGGATCTCCGACAACTGCACCTGGGCGCGGGTGGCCTCCACCGGCGACGATTTGCCGGCAGTGACGCGACCGTTGGCGACCACCAGGCCGCGTTCGGCCAAGGCCAGCGAGCGTTGCGCCAGGTCGAGGCGTTCCTGGGCGCGCAGGGCGCCGTAGTAACCCTCGATGACATCGGCGCGCAACCCATTGCGGCGCTGTTCCAGGGTCAGCGCGGCGGCGTCCTGGGCGCGGGTGGCCACATCGATGCGCGCACCGCGCTTACCGCCCAGCTCCAGGGTCTGGCTGAGTTTGACGCTGGTGGTGCGGGTACTGCGGCGGGTGTCCTCGGCATCCCAGGATGCCACAGGGTTGGGGATCAGGCCGGCTTGTTGGCGAGCGCCCTCGGCAATCCCGATTTCCCAGCGCGCAGCGGCCAGGTCCGGGTTGTTGGCGAAGGCCGTTTGCAGCGCGGAGTCGAGGGTCAGGGTCTGTGCACCGACCCCTTGCGCCGTCGCCAGAAACAGGACGAGCGAGCACAGTAATGTTCTTGCACCAGTTGGCATAACGAAAGTTCCAGGCCCATGAATGGCGGACAAATCCAAGCCGGGGCACTGTAGCGTTCGGTACTTATCAGGGCGGTGGGCAGAACATTACAAATCCGTTAGCCAGGATCAGGCATGCACCTCGTCATGTTCGTCATGCTCGAAGCCGTCGCCTTCGACCTGGACCGTCGCGTGGGAAATATCAAATTGCTCATGCAGCAATTCCGTCACCTGGGTGAGGATGTGTTGTTCCGTGCCGGACGCCGAATCCGCCACCAGGTGCGTGCTCAGCACGTTCTTGCCACTGGTGAGCGCCCAGATATGCAGGTCGTGCACGTCCTTGACCCCAGGCACACTGCGAATAGCCTGCTCCACCTGATCGATATCGATACCGTCCGGCACGCCCTGCAGCAGCACGTTCATGCTCTCCTTGAGTAACGTCCAGGTGCGGGGCAACACCCAGAAACCAATCGCGGCCGCGACCAGCGAGTCGACCCAGCCCCAACCGGTAAACAGAATCACCACCGCCGCGATGATCACGCCAATGGAGCCGAGCATGTCGCTCCAGACTTCGAGGTAGGCGCCCTTCACGTTCAGGCTTTCGCCGCTGGCGGCGCTGAGCAGGCGCATGGCGATCAGGTTGACGATCAACCCCAGCACGGCAATCACCAGCATGCCGGTGGACTGGATCTCGGCGGGTTCACGCAGGCGTTGATACGCCTCGTAGAGGATGTAGAACGCAACGGCGAACAACAGCAACGCGTTGAACGCTGCCGCGAGAATTTCGAAACGCGCATAGCCGAACGTGCGCTTGCGGTCGGCGGCGCGCTTGGCCACTTGGATCGCCACCAGGGAAATGCCCAGGGCCAGGGCGTCGGTCATCATGTGTGCGGCATCGGATAACAGCGCCAGGCTGCCGGTGATAAACGCGCCGATGACCTCGGCAATCATGAAGCTGCCGGTCAAGCCGAGGGCGATCCATAACAACCGTTCGTGACCGGCGCGTACCTGGGCGTGGCTATGTCCTGCGCTCATGGAAAATCCTCTTGAGACGGGTGCGGCGGATCATAGCGCTATAGGCCAACGTCACCGCTACAGGTTGCAAAATTGTCATCCGCGCGCCAGCAGCGCGTCATCCTTGGTGCACCAAAAGTGCACTTGAACGCTCTGGAACAGTTGTATCAGGTATGCTTTTCGAGCAGGAAACAAAAAGAAACATATTTCCCAACCTGTTCGATAAGGAGTCCCGTCTTGGTGTTATCGACTGCTGCGTGGATGGTTCACGACACCCGCCTCATGTTTTGCGTCCTGTTGGCCATCGCCAGCATCATCGTGCTGATCAGCGCGACCAAGTTGCCGCCGTTCCTGTCGATTCTGATCGGCACCTTTATCGCGGGTGTCGGCGCCGGGTTGCCGCCCGAAGAAGTTGCCAAAGCCTTCAGCAAAGGCGCCGGGGCAATCCTCGGTGAAGCCGGCATCATCATCGCGCTGGGCTCGATGCTGGGCGCGTTGATGGCCGAATCCGGCGCGGCCGACCGCATCGCCACCACCTTGCTCGGATTGGGCAAGGGCAAGTCTTTGCCGTGGGTAATGGCGCTGGTGGCCATGGTGATCGGCCTACCGCTGTTCTTCGAAGTGGGGCTGGTGATGATGGTGCCGATCATCTTCGTGATGGCCAAACGTTCGAACCAGCCGCTGCTGAAAATCGCCATCCCGGCGCTGGCGGGCATGACCACCCTGCACGCCCTGATGCCACCGCACCCAGGGCCGCTGATCGCGGTGGGCGCGTTGCACGCCGACCTGGGCCTGACCATGTTGCTGGGCTTCTGCCTGGCGGTGCCGGCGGTGATCCTGGCTGGGCCGCTGTATGGCAACTGGTTGTCCAAGCGCCTGCACGTGGATGAACCGGCCGACATCGGCGCGCTGTTCAGCGCACCGCCCAAGGCCCCGCGCCAGCCGAGCTTTGGCGTGTCGTTGCTGATCATTTTGCTGCCGGTGATTCTGATGCTCGGCAGCACCCTGGCCAAAGTCGCGCTGCCGGCCGACAGCACGCTCGGCTTGACCTTGAAGTTCCTCGGTGAACCGCTGATTGCCCTTGGCCTGGCGGTCATCGCCGCCGTCGTTTGCCTGGGCTGGGCCGCCGGCATGCCACGCGCCGATGTTGGCAACACCCTGCGCAAGGCCCTCGCGCCTATTGCCGTGCTGCTGCTGACCATCGGTGCCGGCGGCGGCCTCAAGCAAACCTTGCTCGACGCCGGCGTCAGCCAGACCATCAGCAAGGTCGCCGAAGGCGCGCACATGCCGTATCTGTTGCTGGCCTGGCTGATCGCCGTGGCCCTGCGCCAGGCCACCGGTTCAGCCACGGTGGCAACCACCACCACCGCCGGCATCCTCGCACCGATGATGGCTGGGCTGGCGGCGACGCAAAGCTCATTGGTGGCACTGGCCATCGGCGCCGGCTCGGTGTTCTTCTGCCACGTCAACGACGCCGGGTTCTGGATGGTCCGTGAGTACTTTGGCCTGCAGTTGAAGCAGACGATTTGGGTGTGGTCGGTGTTGCAGACCATTGTGTCAGTCGTCGGTTTGGTTGGTACGCTGCTGCTGTGGCACTTCTTGACCTGACGCTCAGGCAGTCAAGGTGTGGCGCTTGCCAAACAGCGCCACACTCCCAACCCCCACCGCGCCCATCACCACGCAATACCCCACACAAATCCAGGGGCTGGTGGGCATCAACGCGATCAACATCAGCGGCGTGGTACTCGCCCACACTGCATAGGCGATGTTGTAGGTGAAGGAAATCCCCGATACTCGCACCTGCGCCGGAAACAGGCCGACCATCACCGACGGCACCGCGCCCACAACACCGCAACTCAAGCCCGCCAGCGCGTACGCGGCGCCGAGCCAGATGCCGCCGCTGATCAGGCTGGCGTACAGCACGAAAATACCCACCGGCAGCAGCAGACTGTAGACCAGCACCGCGCGCCAGGCGCCGATGCGGTCCACCAACAGGCCGGCGAGCACGCAGCCGATGTTCAGGAACACGATGCCCAGGGCGCTCAAGGCGAAGGTGTGGCTGGGCGTCATGCCGAACGTTTTCTGCATCATGGTCGGGGTGATGACCACCAGGACCACCACCGCGGAAGTGAGCACGCAGGTGAGGATCATCGCCGGCAGCAAGACGGCGCGATGGTCGCGCAATACGGTGCGCAGCGGCAGTTCGGCAGCGGCTTGGCGGCGAGCCTGCATTTCCAGGAACACCGGGGTTTCGCTGAGCCAGCGGCGCAGCCAGACGCCGATCACGCCGAATACGCCGCCGAGCAGGAAGGGGAAACGCCAGGCGTAGTCGAGGATTTCAGCCGGGGTGAAGACCTGCGCCAGCACCGTGGCCGTCAGCGCACCAAGCAGGTAGCCGAAGGTCAGCCCGGCTTGCAGGAAGCCCAACGCGTAACCACGGTGATGACGCGGTGCATGTTCGGCGACGAAGGTCCAGGCGCTGGGGACTTCGCCGCCCACCGCTGCGCCTTGCAATACGCGCAGTACCAGCAGGATCAGCGGTGCGAAATAACCGATTTGCGCGTAGGTTGGCATGATCCCGATAAGCAGGCAGGGCAATGCCATCATCAGGATGCTCAGGCTGAACACGCGCTTGCGCCCCAGATGGTCGGCGAAGTGCGCCATCAGGATGCCGCCCAGCGGCCGCGCCAGGTACCCGGTGACGAAGATGCCAAAGCTTTGCAGCAGGCGCAGCCACTCGGGCATTTCGGGCGGGAAGAACAGTTGGCTGAGGGTCAGCGCGAAAAACACGAAGATAATGAAGTCGTAGATTTCCAAGGCTCCGCCCAGGGCGGCCAGGCCCAGGGTTTTGTAGTCGGAGCGAGAAAAACGCTGCGCCTGTAGAACAGAGGTGGCAGTCATGTTGAGGCTCGGCAGGCAAACAAAATGGCGTGCAGGTTATGAGCTGAGCCGGTTGATGGCAATCGCGGCGGATATATTTGTTTTCCTCATGGATCGATGAAGATAACTGCATTCCCATATCAATGGCCGTAGCGGAACATGCCGTAAAACTGCCAAAACCATAATAAATACAAGAGGAATGACTCGTGGCCAATGCTATCGAAGAAAGCCGCTATGCCCGATTTGCCCTGCGTTGTTCAAACTTCGCCGAGCGCTGGTTCCCTGACTCCTGGGTGTTTGCCGCGCTCGCCGTGATCATTGTGGCTGTGGCGACCCTGGGCATGGGCGCTGCCCCCGCCGAAGCCGCAAAAGCCTTTGGAGATGGCTTCTGGAGCCTTATCCCGTTCACCATGCAGATGGCCTTTGTGGTGATCGGCGGTTATGTCGTGGCCAGTTCGCCGCCGGCGGTGAAGTTGATTGATCGCCTGGCACGCATCCCCAGGAACGGTCGCTCGGCCGTGGCGTGGGTGGCGTTGATCTCCATGGTTGCCTCCTTGCTCAACTGGGGCTTGTCCCTGGTGTTCGGCGGGTTGCTGGTGCGCGCACTGGCCCGTCGTACGGATTTACGCATGGACTACCGCGCGGCTGGCGCGGCGGCCTACCTGGGCCTCGGTGCAGTATGGGCGCTGGGGCTGTCGTCGTCGGCCGCGCAATTGCAGGCCAACCCGGCCAGCCTGCCGCCGTCGATCCTGTCGATCACCGGGGTGATCCCGTTCACTGACACGATCTTCCTGTGGCAATCGGGCGTGCTGTTGCTGGCGCTGATCGTGGTGTCGCTGATCATCGCCTACGCCACCGCCCCCGGTCCGAACAGCGCACGTGACGCCAAGGCCTGCGGCGTCGACCCGGCCTTCAACCTGCCCAAACCGCAAGCCCCGACCCGCCCTGGCGAATGGCTGGAACACAGCCCGTTGCTGACCATCCTGCTGGCGCTGCTGGCAGCCGGCTGGCTGTTCCATGAGTTCTCGACCAAGCCGGCGATCAGCGCCATCTCGGGGCTGAACACCTATAACTTCCTGTTCATCATGGTCGGGGCGCTGCTGCACTGGCGCCCGCGCAGCTTCCTCGATGCAGTGGCCCGCGCCGTGCCGACAACCACCGGCGTGCTGATCCAGTTCCCGCTGTACGGCTCGATCGCCGCGCTGATGACCGTGGTCAAGGGCGGCGACGGCCAGACCCTGGCGCACCACATCTCGACGTTCTTCACCTCCATCGCCTCCCACGATACGTACGCGCTGTTGATGGGCGTGTACTCGGCGGTGCTGGGATTCTTTATCCCGTCGGGCGGCGGCAAGTGGATCATCGAAGCGCCTTACGTGATGCAAGTGGCCAATGACCTGCAATACCACCTGGGCTGGGCGGTGCAGATCTACAACGCCGCCGAAGCACTGCCGAACCTGATCAACCCGTTCTATATGCTGCCGTTGCTGGGGGTGCTGGGGCTGAAGGCGCGGGATTTGATCGGGTTTTCATTCGTGCAGTTGCTGGTGCACACGCCGCTGGTGTTGTTTTTGTTGTGGGCGTTGGGGACGACGTTGAAGTATTTGCCGCCGGTGATGCCTTAATCTGCGGGTGACGCACCTGTTGTTGCAACAGGTGCATTCATGCAGGGGCACTGGGGAGTCGCGCCAATAAATCGGGCAATGCGCTCTGGATTGTGTCCCAAACCACATCAAGGTTGATATCGAAATAACCGTGGGCTATCCGATTGCGCATTCCACGCATGCTCCGCCAAGGAATCTGTGGATGACCCACCGTGAACTCCGGGTGCTGATCCATGATTTTTGTCGACGCTTCACCCAAGATGATCAAACTCATGATCACTGCTTGTTGAGTACGCCTGTCTTCCAGAAACTCCTCTTTGCTCAAGCCTTCGACAAAGGTGATCGCGTCAGTTGCGGCCTGCCTGATGTGATTCAAATAATCCCCAAGGCGGTTCGACGTCATATCTGCCGAGCCTCTGCCAACACTTTTGCGCGAAACTTCACAGGCAAATCGGCAGGCGTCAGCAAGTCAACATTGACCCCGAGCAGATCCTCAAGCTCGACCTGAAGCCCACCCAGATCAAAAAGAGTGGTTCCGGGGGGGGCGTCGACCAAAAGATCAAGGTCGCTACCCTCTACGTCAGTACCTCGTAACACAGATCCAAACACCCTGGGATTTGAGATGCGAAAACGGCCCACCACTTCTCTGACGGCGGCTCGCTGTAAGTCAAGGGCAGTTGAAGGTTTCACGGTTCACCTCGGTGACAGCCATTATCGAGCCAGTCTAGCAGCGCTCGCCTCCTGTAGACATATGAAGCTCATCACAGCATTTCTAATGCCCTGGCGAAGTATCGGGAAGATTCGGCAGGGTCTTTTGAAACACCTAGGCCGTCATCAATCGGGATGACAACGTCTCCTTCGTTGAGTACAAGGCCCTGCGCGACGATGCTGACCGTCGCATGAGTGCAGTTGTCCAGGCGTTCGGCCGGCATAACAACGTGACAGCGTTCCAAAAAGCCATGGATGTCGCCATGCAACTCCTGCAAACCAGTGTCATTGATGCAAAAAAACCAGACTGACCGACACAGGCGAAGCCATCGTCAAGGATGCGCTGACGGCGCAGGTGGAGTACTTGCGGGCTGGTAGCCAATTGGCATTGCGTCTGCTGTGATCCCTTGACACCCGCCTGTCTTCCTTTCGTCACATTGCATTGCTACCGTCCTGCGAAATATCTTGCAACATCTCGCCAGCAAGGACTCCCCGCAATGAGTGACGATCACGAAGACCGCCCTGCCCCCGACTCCATCGCCCAACCGCCGGTAGATACCAGCCGTCGGCGCTTCCTGGGGGGCGCGGCGGTGCTGGGGGTTGGCGCGACCTTGAGTGCCTGCGGCAATGGCAGCGAAGCACCGGGCAAGCCAGTGGCACGCCCGCTCACACCGCAGGAGCTGGACAAGGCGTTGCACGACCAGGTGAAGACCGTGGTAGTGATCTATGCCGAGAACCGCAGCTTCAACAATCTGTTTGCGGACTTCCCCGGCGTTGAGAAACCGCTGTCGGCGCTTTCTGCCGCCGACACGCAGCAACGCGACCGCGACGGCAGCTTATTGACCACCCTGCCCCCCGTCTGGGGCGGTGTGTTGCAGGTCGGCCCGCAAAGCGTGGATGGGGTGACCTACCCCAGCGAAGTGCAGTTCCAGGAAAACCTGCCCAACGCCCCGTTCGCCCTCAAGGGCCCGAACGCCGAAGACCTGCCCTTGAGCCTGGTCACCCGCGACTTGTGGCACGTGTTCTATCAGAACCAGATGCAGATCAACGGCGGCAAGAACGATGGTTTCGTTGCCTGGGCCGACTCCGGTGGCCTGGTGATGGGGCATTACGCCCAGAGCCGTTATTCCCTACGCTTGTGGGACGTGGCCAAGGAGTTCGTGCTCTGCGATAACTTCTTCCAGGGTGCCTTCGGCGGTTCGTTCCTCAACCACCAGTACCTGATCAGCGCCACCGCGCCGTTTTATCCGAATGCCGCGCAGTCGGTGGCCAAGGCGCAGATCGCCACGCTGCAAAGCGATGACCCGACTGACCCGCGCCTCAAACCCCTGGATAAATCCCCGGCCAGCGCCATGACCGGCCCGCCGCAGTTCGGCCCCAGTGCGCTGACCCCTGACGGTTACGGCGTGAACACCCTGGCCCCGCCCTACTGGCCGACCTGGATTCGCGACCCGGAAAACCCGGACTACGCCAAAGCCGACCTGCCCAACGTGCTGGTGCCGCAAACCCACGAACACATCGGCGACAAGCTATCGAAAAAGAACGTCGACTGGGCCTGGTACGCCGGGGCCTGGCAGGCGACGCTGGACCAATTCAAGGACTCGGGCGGCATTCCGAAGATCCCGAATTTCCAGTATCACCACCAGCCGTTCAACTACTTCAAGCAGCAAGGGCCCGAAAACCGTGCGGAGCGTGACAAGCGCCTGCGCGACGCGGGCTTGGGCGACGAATCCAGCACCAACAAGTTCTTCGCCGACGCCAAGGCGGGCAAGCTCCCCGCCGTGACCTTCTACAAACCCCAGGGCAACCTCAATATGCACGCGGGTTATGCCGACGTGGCCTCCGGCGACCGCCATATCGTGCGTGCCCTGAAGGTGCTGCAGGAGAGCCCGCAGTGGAAAAACATGGTGGTGGTGGTCACTGTCGATGAAAACGGTGGCTGGTGGGACCACGTGGCACCGCCCAAGGGCGACCGCTGGGGCCCTGGTACGCGAGTGCCGGCGCTGGTGGTGTCACCCTTTGCGCGCAAAGGCACGGTGGACCATACGGTGTACGACACGGCGTCGATCCTGCGCCTGATTACCCGAGTCTTCCAGCTGGAGACCTTGGACGGCCTCAAGCAGCGGGATGACGCGATGATTGCCCGCGGCCAGAAACCCATGGGCGATTTGAGCAATGCCTTGCAGTTCAGCGTGTAGGACGGCTTATCCAATAACGACACACCCGACGATTTAGGACGCGGTTTTCCCGGTCAGCCGCTACTGTGTGGAGGTGGGCTTTCATCCCGCGCAGACGGGCTTTCGCTGACAAGGAATCAAGTATGTTCAAATCGACCAGGCTGTCCTTCGCCCTGGCCGCACTGATGGCCAGTGCGGTGGTACAGGCCGACATCGAAGTACCCCTGGGTAGCCCGCAACGGGTGACCCAGTTGTTCGCTTACCCCAATAACTGCAACGTGATCTGCTTTCGTCCATGGACGCTGGAGCAGACCGTCGAGCATTACCTGAACCAAAGCCTGCAACGCGACGGCTACAGTCGGGCCAAGGTCAGTGTCAAAACCCATGAGGGCCAGGTCGTCGCGACCTTCAGTGGCGTACCCGACAGCTACGGGCACCCGCTGACGGCACTGCTCGACACCGCCGACCTGGCCTACCGGGGCGCCAGCAAGCTCAACGTCGACGGCAAGTGGGCCTACAACTGGTACCTGTTCCTGCCGTTGGGCATGGCCCTGGAAAACCGCAAGAGCATTGAGCTGCTGCACTTCCCCCCGGATTACTCACTGACCCAGGCCCAGGATTACCTGGAATCGGCCACCACCGACCGCTGGGCCACCTTGCTCACCGACAATGGCATACCGGCCACCGAAACCCCGGCCTACCAGACCATCATCGACATCGCGCCCATCGCCGCACCGTCCAACGCCGGCAAGGACTTGGAGAGCGTCTACGGTTACTTCACCGACTACCAGACCCGCATGGTCAAGGAACTGAGCGTGCGGCCCAGCGGCTCATTGCCAATGGTCGCGTTCGGCGCGCCGGTGCGCAGTTGGATCAAGCAACAATACGGGCAAACCGTGGGAGTGCTGGGCCTGGCGCAAATCAGCCCGGAAGCGGGTAAAACCGTGTCGGTCCTGGGCTCCAACCATCCCAGCTACATCTGGTATGCGGCCAGCCCCGACACCTATGACGGCGACGAGCAGAAGGCTGACGAAGCAGGCTTGAAAGTGATGGGCCAGGACCTGAGTGCCGCCTGCTGGCAAGCCGGGATGGGGCAAAAACCGGCGAGCGATCCGAATGTGCTACTCAAGGCATGCATGAACACCTGGCAGGTCACGCGCAAAGAACAGACCTGTGAATTGTTCTATACCTCGGTGCGCAACCTGAGCCCCGAACAGGCGAATGCCAAATGCGCCACGCCCGCGATCAAGTCACAGCTCAAACAGCTTAAAAACGCCGTTCCCACCCCATCGATCGGCATTCCAGCGCTCTAAAGCGCAAAAAAACCGATTTCTACTGTCAACTCTGACAGTAGAAATCGGTTCAATCTTAAGCGAGTCTTGAGCCGGGCCATCCGCTGCAAGACTGGCAGTCAGACACCATCCGCAGGTCGATGCAGCCCTACCAAGGAGAGTTATGAAGACTCAAGCCATGGATAAGGCTAAAACTGTTGCGACTGACTGCCTCTATCCCTTTGCGACATCGCTGTTCGAGCGCGGCTACCCCTCGACCCGCCAGTTTCAAGTGGTGCGCAACCGAAACGGCGACCCCACGGGGATCAAGGCCCGTGTCGCCTTTGACAGCCGAACGCGCATTGCCAAGGTGTCGGGCTACGCCCTCAGCGAGCGGCGCCAGCACACCTTCCAGATCTCATCGCGTATTCATCTGTACGACCGATGGTTCTGCGGCCTGCTGCGTCACTCTTGCAGCCCGAATGTCTATTTCGACACCCACTATCTGGAGCTATGGGCCGTGGTGCCGATTGCCGTCGGAAGCTGGCTGACCATCGATTACGCCGACAGCGGCGACATCTTGCCCCATCAATTTGCCTGCCACTGTGGCGCGCCCAACTGCCGGGGCTGGATCAAAGGCCGAGAGGAACAGATAAACGCCGAGGGGCTGCGCGTGCTGGAGAGCAAGCGCGGCCCCGAATACCGTTAGGCTTCGCCCAACGGGCGCAGGCGATATTGCGGCGGCAGTTGCTCAAAGCCACTGATGGTGGTGTTCAGGCTCTTCCAGCGGCCATCCTTGATGCCATAGATGCAACCATGGATCGACAGGCTCTGCCCACGGTGCCAGGCGTTTTGCACAATGCTGGTATGGCCGACGTTGGCCACTTGCTGGATCACGTTCAACTCGCACAGGCGATCGACGCGCTCTTCTTCAGTCGGCAACTGGGCCAGCAGGTCACGGTTTTCGTAGTACAGGTCGCGAATGGTGCGCAGCCAGCCGTCGATCAGGCCGAACTGGCGGTCCTGCATCGATGCACGCACGCCGCCACAGCCATAGTG
This sequence comes from Pseudomonas gorinensis, assembly GCF_042015035.1. Classification (NCBI taxonomy): domain Bacteria; kingdom Pseudomonadati; phylum Pseudomonadota; class Gammaproteobacteria; order Pseudomonadales; family Pseudomonadaceae; genus Pseudomonas; species Pseudomonas gorinensis. The sequence continues at coordinate 1,139,611 of NZ_CP167125.1, read as the reverse complement.
GCCAGTGACGAGGATGTGTTTGACCTTGAGTACATCGACCGCGTACTGGATCACCGACAGGCAATTGAGGTCAGTGTGCAGCACCACGTTGGCCACGTTGCGGTGCACGAATAGATCACCCGGCAGCATGCCAACGATCTCGTTGGCCGGCACTCGGGCGTCAGAACAGCCGATCCACAGGTATTCCGGGGTCTGCTGGCGAGCGAGCTTGGCGAAGAATTCGGGATCTTCCTGTTTGATCGCATCCGCCCAGCGTTCGTTGTTATCAAGCAGGTCTTGTAGTTCGTTCATCAGGGAAAGCCTCAGGAATGATGCGCAGTTTTGTGACTGACAACCCGTCGTCCGGGTCACGCCCTGCCGGTGAATAACAAACATGAATCAGCTTGAATCTTTGGGGCGCAGTGCCTGTCCACACACTATAAGCCCCACAGTATGAGGATTGGCCATGACTGAATCACGACGTCCGTACGGCGCTACCCAGCCCGAACCGATTGATGACAACGAAGATCGCATGGGCTCGATGCGCGAGCTGGACTTTGACGAGGACGCCCCCTCCGCGCAGACAGGTGATGATTTGACCCCGGAAAACTTGATCCATGAGGATGGCGCGCGGGATGCCAGGGAGGAAGGCGAAGATAATCCGGCGGATTACGATTTGAGTATCGTGAACGAAGATGAAATTGGCGGTGGTAACGGCCTGGATGAGGCCGAACTGGCGGATATCGATCCGGTAGACGGTAACCGCTGACAAAACGTAATCCTACATGTGGTAGGGGGCAAGCCCCCTCCCACATTGGGCTATGGATTTAGTCGACCAGGGTGCAGGCCATGACGACCGCATCTTCGCGCCCACCGACGGCCGGGTAGTAGTCGCGTCGACGGCCGATTTCATTGAAGCCATAGCGCTCGTACAGCCGGAACGCGCCGGTGTTGCTGTCACGTACTTCAAGGAAACATTCCCGCGCGTTGGCCGCATAGGCGCGAGACATCAGGTGTTCCAGCAGCGCCAGGCCCAGGCCACGGCCCTGGTTTTCCGGCTTGACGGTAATGTTCAGCAAATGCGCTTCGTCGAGGATGATCTGCACCACGCCGTGGCCCACTTGCTGCTCGCCTTCAAACATCAACCAGATCTGGTATTTGCCCAGCCCGTCGAGAAAGATCCCGCGGGTCCAGGGATGGCTGAATGCCGCGTATTCGATTTTCAGCACGGCGTCGAGGTCTGCCTCGGTCATCGGGCGGAAGGATAAAGCCTCACTCATCGGTTGTTTTCCAGCGCGCCATCAGCCGGCGCATGGCTTGCCAGACATCAGCCTTACGCTGTGGCTCTTCCATTAATAATTCCAGGCCCGGCAGGGCCCATACCGAGCCCAGGCCTTCGACCTGCAGCTCGCGGTACCACGCCTCGGCATTGGCCTCACCGGCAAAGCGCACGGCAGGCAGGCCGATCAGCCAGAGGCACACGCAGGGTTCGTCTTCCAAACGCGCCGAGACAAAACCTTGGACAAAATCCCGCGCGGCTTCCGGGCCCTGGTCCATCGTGCCGCGCACCAGCAGCGGCCAACGCACGGGGTCGCCGACAATTTGCGGACTGTCGGGCAGGCCGGCGGCGCGCAGCATGTCCTTGAGCAGCATGTAGGCCGGGTCACGGGTCTGGAAGCGCTCGCCGGTAGGCAGTTCCACCAGCAACAGGCAACGTCCGGCCCGTAGCAATTGCAGGGCAAAACGCGGTGGCGGGACGACCGGCGCCTTGACCACGGGTGCCGCTTCTTCAGCGACTACCGGCTTGGCCATCGGTGACGGACGTGGCACCTCGACCTTGGCGCGCTCCACCACCGGCCGCACAGGCGGCTCTGGCTTGACCACCGCCACGGGCGCAGCGGCTTCTTCCCCGGAGGTCTCGAACGCCTCATAGGGCTCGAGCGCCTGCAACAACTCAGGCCGTGACGGGGCGGCAAACGGCAGTTCGGTGCGGGGCAGCCAGTTGACCACCTGCATGGCGGTCAAGTAAGCGCGACGTCGGGACTCGATAAGCACAGCTCGGCCACTTGTGGATAAGTAAAGAACGGGGATTCTACCGCTGTTCGGTAACAATCGCCCACTGCGCACTGACCGGCTGTGGATAAATCCCGCGCCTGATGCAGTACAATCGCGACTTTTAATCGCCAACCAGCCGGCCATTCCCATGATCGAACCCAAGCGCGTCCTGCGCGCCCTCGCCGAACACTGGGCCCTACTTGAGCCACTGTGCGAACACTTCGACCAAGGCACGCTGAGCCTGGGCGAGTTGCGCGCACAACTGGCCGCCCAACAATTGGACAGCACGCCCCAGGACATCACCAGCCTGCTGGACGTGTGGATTCGCCTGGATATCCTGGTACCTGTCGCCAAGAGCCCGAACCGTTTCGAGCTCAATGCACAGATCCACGACTTCCTCGCCTATCTTCGCAAGGAGCACCGGCTTGGCCTGTGCCTGGAAATCGAAGCTTACCTGCGCCACCTCGAGCGCTTGGCCGGTTATATCCAGGACGCCTTCGACATCCGTGATGGCCACGACCTGGCGCGGCAACTGCGCCTGCTGGACATGCGTGTGCGCGACGTACTGAAAAAACTCGCCAACGACGAACAGGCCCTCGCTGCCGTGGCCGACCGCGCCAAGACCAGCGACCGGCAGATCCCGTTGCGCCAGCGTTATGCCGAAGTCCTGGCGACCTGGGATGAATACGTCGAACCGATGATCCAACTGGTGAACGCCGACGGCGCCTTCGAGCAAGGCGTGCGCAAGGTGGAGAATGTGCTGCTGCGCATGCTCACCGAGCAACAGCGCCTCGGCCACCTGGTGGACGACGACATGCTGCTGCGTACCCACGCGCGCATTCTCGAGATGCAGACCAGCGCCCAACTGACCTTGCGTCACGCACGGGAACTGCTGTTGCCACTGCGTGAAGAAGCACGTCGGCACAACGCCGTGACCCGTGGCGCAGCACTCGCGCTATCGGCCATCCGCCGCAAAGGCCTGGATGCCGTGCCGCAGGCCGCGATGCCGATGTTTACCCGGCCGCAAAGCACCTTCCTTGGCAGCGCGAGTCAGGTCGAGGCCTACGTATACGCCCTGGCGAACTTCGAGCCGAAACCGGCGCGTTTCCCCAAGGCGCACAAGTCCCATAAAGGCGAAGCCCAGCGCGCACCGCGCACGGTCAAGGAAATGCTCGAACGCTGCGAAGACGCGCTGCCGATGCCAGACCTGATGACCTGGCTGCTGGAACAGGAGCCGGACGGCGCCACCGACGAATTGCTGTATTGGTTCTCACGCCTGTCCCGCGAAAAACGCTTCAAGCGCGAGCGTCTGGAACGCCGCGATTACCACACACACGACCACCAGGTCAGCCTGCGCTCATTCGCCCTGCTCCCGGCCAGCCCTGACGCGGCCGAGCATTCTGCGAGCACTCCTTATGCATCTTGATCTATCCGAACTGTCCCAGCTGGCGCCGATTTTTCGCGAGCTGTTCAAGGGTTACCACGTCAGCCGCCGCGACCCGGAGCTGTACGCGCAACTGTCGAATTTCCAGGATCAGTACCGTACGCTGTTCAAGGCCCTTGGCTTTGAGCTGGTGTGCGATACCCGGGGCTTCTACTACTTCGTACCCGACTCCGCCATTGCCAGCGCGCAGGTGAACAAGACCGCTCAACGCCTGGCGTTGTTCACCTTCATCATCGTCGAGCATTTGGCCGACCAGGGCCGCGACCCGATTGCCGTGCTCGACGGTGGCAGCCTGGGCCGCGACGAACTGCCCTCGTTGTTGGAAAAGTACCGCGACCTGTTTATCCAGGCCGAAGTGCAGACCCAGGAAGAACTCGAAGAAAAAATCATGCGCCGCATGACCCAATTGGGTTTTGCCAGCGAAGACAACGGTATTTATCGCTTCCTGCCGCCGATGCACCGCTTCCTCGATGTGTGCCTGTCGGTGCAGCAGGACCGCGACCTGGCGGCCAGCGTGCACAGCGTGTTGCCGTTGCCTGCACCCGTGATCATCGACGAAGACAGCGATGAAAAACTGCTGAAGACCGATGACCCGTTGGACTTGAGTGATTTTGACGACGAAAGCGAAGAAGACGCCCTGGCACGCGCCATTGCCGAAGAACAGGAGACCGACGCATGAGCAAGGAACGCTACGGCATCCGCCGCTTCGCCCTATTGAACACCGCCGGCTACAGCCTGGGCCTGTTCCCGCTGGAAGAGCCGCTGTCGGTGTATGGCGCGAACAACCTGGGTAAATCCGCGTCGATCAACGCCTTGCAGTTCCCGATCCTGGCGCGCATGTCGGACATGAGTTTCGGCAAGTACACCCTGGAACAATCGCGGCGCTTCTACTTTGCCACCGACACCAGCTACATCCTCGTAGAGGTCTCCCTGCCCCACGGCCCGCATGTGATCGGCGTGGTCGGTCGCGGCCCGGGAGGCGGCTTTGGTCACCAGTTCTTCGCCTACGCCGGCAAGCTGGACCTGGCCCACTACCAGAAAAACGACACCTGCCTGCGTCAGAAAGAACTGTTCACCAACCTGGAGCGCGAGGGCCTGAAAGCCTACGAGCTCAAGCCCGATGAACTACGCCGTTTGCTGGTGGGCGGCCACACGTCGATCCCGCTGGACCTGACCCTGATCCCGCTGCGTTCCACCAGCGAACAGAGCCTGAAGACCTTCCGCGCACTGTTTATCAACCTGCTGCACATGCGCGAAATCACCGCGGCCAAGCTCAAGCAATTGTTCCTCGATGCGTTCGAGCACAGCCTGCGCTCCGGCAGTGTCGATTACATCGCAGCGTGCGAAGAAGCCTTCCGCGACGTGCGACGCATGGAGCAGGACTACAACTCCCTGGTCGCCGCAGGACCGCTGGTTGAAGCACTGGCCAATGGTGTGAAACAGCGCGACATCCTGCGTGGCAAATTGCATCGCCTGTCGCCGCTGCTGGACTCGCTGCTGGGCACCTGGTCGGACTACGCCAGTGCGCGCAAGGAAGAGCTGACCATCCAGGCCGAGCACTACCGCAACGAGCAGGACGCGTTGCAAAACGACCAGCGCGGCGGCACCCAGGAGCTGATGCGCCTGGAGCGGGAAATCAGCGGTATCCAGCGTTGGCTGGGCGAGCTGTCGGTGCTCAAGCATCGATTTGCCCTGGTCGATGACGTCAAGGTGCTGGAACAACAGCTGTTGGCGGCCAAAGATGCCCACGATGAACTGGCCGGCGCCCTGGCGCAGTCACGGCAGTTCAGCGCCGAGGATTTGGACGAGCGTCTGCGCGACCTGGAAAAACGCTTGAAGTCGGTCAAGCAGCAGCTTGATCACGCGGATAACAATAGCTACGCCAAACTGCGTGAAGAATTCTCACAGCAGGATGTCGAGCGTCTGATGCGCTTGTTCAACAGTTCTCTGTTCAGCCTGCCGTTGGGCGAGCATGGCATTACGCTGGATGAGGACGGCCAGTGGGTCAAATCCCTGGAACTGATCCTGGATGGCTTCAAGGGCGAGCGTTTCGAAGTGCCGGGGCTGTCCATCGACATCTCGCACATCGAGCCCCCGGCATTACAGGCCCTGGCGGATCGCGCGGCATTGCGTGACCAGAAAGAACGCCTGGAGAAAGAACTCAAGCAGCTCAAGACCCAGCAGGCCGTGGCCTCTGACCGTGCCGCGAGCAAGACCCAGACTGAAGCGCTGTACCAGCAGGTGCTGGACGCACAAAAAGCCCTCGAAGACTTCCGCCGCGCGCAGACCCTGAGCGCCGAAGAAGGTGAGAAGCTGGAACAGCTGGCGCAAATGGAAGCCGCCCAGGATGAACTGAAGCGCTCCAGCGATGCGTTCACCGAACGTGTCCAGCAACTGTCGGCCAAGCTGCAACTGGTCGGTCGCCAGATCGGCGATATGGAAGCCAAGCAACGCACCCTGGATGACGCCTTGCGCCGTCGTCAGTTGCTGCCGGCGGACTTGCCGTTCGGCACGCCGTTCATGGACCCGGTCGACGACTCCATGGACAACCTGTTGCCGCTGCTCAATGACTATCAGGACAGCTGGCAGGGCTTGCTGCGCGCTGATGGCCAGATCGAAGCGCTGTACGCCCAGGTACGCCTCAAGGGCGTGGCCAAGTTCGACAGCGAGGATGACGTGGAGCGTCGCCTGCAACTGCTGATCAACGCCTATGCGCACCGTACCGATGAAGCACTGACCCTCGGCAAGGCACGGCGTGCGGCAGTCACCGATATCGCGCGGACCCTGCGCAATATCCGCAGCGACTATGACAGCCTTGAGCACCAGTTGGCATTGTTCAACCGCGAGATCAACAAGCGCCAGGTGTCCAACCTGCAAAGCTTCCGTATCGTGCTGGCCCCCAACAAGGAAGCCCTCAAGCATATCGACCAGATCATCCACAGTGCCGGTCAGTATGAAGAAGGCGAAACCCTGTCGGTGTTCGACCTCAGCCAGAGCGCCGAGCAGGACAACAAGAACGAAGAGGCCAAGGAATACCTGGCGCGCCTGGTAGCGGCAAACCATAACCAGTTGGGCCTCAAGGATTTGTTCGAGTTGGCCTTCGAGATCACCAAGGTGCATGGTCAGCCGGTGATCCACACCGACATCGATGGTGCCGCGTCCAACGGCACCACGATGACAATCAAAGCGCTGACCAACATGTATTTGTTGCTGCACTTGATGGACCGCGACCAGGCCGGTCGCGTACGGCTGCCGTACTATCTCGATGAAGCCGCGGATATCGACGAGAAGAACCAGGCCGCATTGCTGGAGACCAGCCTGCAACTGGGCTTCGTGCCGATCCTGGCCAGTGTGAAACCGCAGGTCTCAGCCCAGGTCGCAATCGACTTGGAGGGCGGCAGCGGACCTAACGGGATCTATATCGATGAGGCGGATTGGAAGTACATCCGCCGCCACGATGTGGTGAAGGCCACGGTGAATGTGCAGGCGGATGAGCCGGAGTTGGATGAGGTCTGACGCTCGGCGTTGAAATGCAAAAAGGCCGCGATCTGATGGATCGCGGCCTTTTTTTGGGCTGGGGTTTTACATCTTCTTTGAGGCCCCCATCGGGAGCAAGCTCCCTCCCACATGTTGAATGCGCTCACAAATCAAAATGTGGGAGGGGCTTACTCCCGATAGCAGCGCCCAGGTCTATTTACCGAGTGGGATTTTAGGCGCCCAGGTCAGCCACTCGTCTTCAAACTTGTCGAACAGCGGGAACGTTTGCTGCGGTCGCGCCGCACTCCCCATGCGCTCGCCATCGGGCGTGGCAAAGGCGATGCCGCCGGCGACCAGCGTCTCCAGGGACTCCGTCCGCACCGTCGCCCCCTTGAACAGGCCAAAGTCGAGACCAAAGCCGCTGGAGTTCCAGAAGCGGCTGCCGCTGCGTACCAGGGGAGCGTACTTGGGCTCGATCAGGATGTGGACCAGCACGCGGTCGGCGGTCTGGCCCAGCTCATATCCAGTCACTTTGCCCACGGTGACTTCACGGTAGGTGACCGGCACACCTTCCTTCAACGAACCACGGCGCGCGGCACTGAGCACCAGGCTCAGGCCCGCCTCCTGGTGGGCGGTTTCAGGGGGTTGGTCCAGGGCGACAAAGCTCTTTTGTGGCCCGGCGTTTTTCACCGCAGGCTGTACTTCGATGTACTGCCCAGTGACCAGGGTTTCCAGGTTGGAGGTTTTCATCAGGCCCAGTTCAGGCTTGACCACCCAGAACTGACTGCCGACGCGCGCGATGCGGTCCGCAACTTGGGTGATACGCGCGCCGAGCAATACCGACTGCATATCGGCGCTCAAGTCGACGCTCTCGATCTTGCCCACATCCAGCCCTTTGAAACGAACAGGCGTGCCAGGACGCAGCCCATCGGCGCGGTCGACCTTGATGGTCACCAGGGTGCCATGCTGGTTGGCGGCCTCACGGTCGGCGAACAGGCGGAAACGTGGAATACGCTTTTTCAGCGGTACGTTCGGTTCCGGCGTTTCGAAGGCAATACCACCGGCCATCAAGCTGGCCAGGGATTCACTTTTCACTTGGATGCCGCCGGTGAGTCCGCCGGTCAAGGTAACGCCGCTGGCATTCCAGAAGCGCGTCGAACCGTTGACCAGATTGGCGTATTCCTTCTCGATGTGGACGCCGATCACCAGCTGTTTGTTCTTGCGCGAGAACTGATAGCTCTGCACCGAACCTACCTTGACCTGCTTGTAGAGAATCGGGCTGCCTACATCCAGGGACCCAAGGTTGTCAGTGAACAGCACCATGTGCAGGCCTGGCGAACGCAGGTCCAATGGCGGGGCCTTGGCCCGGGCGACAAATTCACGCTGTGGCGCACTGCCTTTGTCGCCAGGGCGGATGGCGATGTAGTTACCTTTGACCAACGCTTCAAGCCCGGTGATACCGGCCAGGGAAATGGACGGTTTGACCACCCAGAACTGGGTGTCCTGCACCAGATAATCTTCGGCCAATGGGTCAAGGGTCAGCTCAGCATTGGCGCTGGACAGGTCTGGATCGATCTTCAGGGTTTTCAGGCTGCCGACCTGAATGCCTTTGTACATCACCGGGGTGCGTCCGGCCTGCAAGCCTTCGAAGTCGGTAAGTTTGACCTTGACCTTGATACCGGCTGCGGCAGCGTCGAAATCTTCGTACAGGCGGAACGGCAGGCTCGGATCAGTGGGAGGGCTATCCTTGCGGTTCTCCGGCGTGGCGAAGGCGATACCGCCGGCAACGATACTGGAGAGGGACTCGCTGCGCACCTTCACTCCAGAGAGGTTGGCATCGATGCTGATGCCGCTGGCGTTCCAGAAACGCGTGTGTTTGCGCACCAGGTTGGCGTAGGTTGGTTCGATATAAACCTTGATTTCAACGGTGCTCTGGTCTTCGGACAGCAGGTAGCTTTTGACCTGGCCGACCTGGATCTGTTTGTAGAACACTGGGCTGCCACGGTTAAGCGATCCGAGACGGTCGGCCTTGATGGTCAGGTGCAGGCCGGGCTTGGCGTCGGATAATGGAGGCTCTTCGGAAAGGGCCTTGAATTTGCGTGTGGGTTCGCCGTCGCCTGGGCTGGCAGCGATGTAATTACCTGAGACCAAGGTTTCCAGGCCGGTGATACCGGCGAGGCTGACACTGGGCTTGACCAGCCAGAAGCGGGTGTTGGTCTTGAGGTATTGCTCGACGTCCTTGTTCATCTCGATGGTGGCAATCACCCCGCGATTGTTGCCCTCATCGTCAAGGGCCAAGGTCTTGACCTTGCCCACTGACATACCTTTGTAGACCACTTCGGTTTTGTTGGCCTGGATACCTTCGCCACTTTCAAAACGCACTTGGATTTCAATGCCCTGCTGGGAATAGGCACGCCATCCCAACCAGCCACCAATGATCAGCGCAATCAGGGGAAGGACCCAAATTGCCGACCAATTCGAGGCCGGTCGGGTTTTAGCTTTAGGCAAATCACTCATGGTCGTCGTCCGACTCCGTGTTATCCCAAATCAGTCGGGGATCAAAAGTTACTGCGGCAAGCATCGTCAAGATCACCACACTGGCGAAGGCTGCTGCGCCGAGGTTGGCCTCGACGCTGGCAAGCCGCCCAAAGTTTACAACCGCCACCAGGATGGCGATCACGAAGATATCCAGCATGGACCAGCGGCCAATGAATTCGATAAATCGGTACATGATGATGCGTTGTTGCGCGGACAGCGGTTGGTGACGCTGCACCGAGAACAGTAGCAGACCAATGCCCACCAGCTTGAATGTCGGCACCAGAATACTGGCAATGAACACCACGGCGGCGATGGGGAACATCCCGTGCTGCACCAGTTGGATGACACCCGACATGATGGTACTGGGATCACCCTGGCCAAGGGAGTTGATGGTCATGATCGGTAGCAGGTTGGCGGGAATATATAAAATGGCCGCGGTGATCAGCAATGCCCATGTGCGCGTGAGGCTGTTGGGACGGCGGGCATGGATCAGCGCACCACAACGGCTGCAGGATTGCTCATCGGCATCCGGCTCTTGCTTGTTCAGTTCGTGACATTCGGTACAAATCAGAATGCCTGCATCAATCGCCCGCATGATCATCTTCTCCTGACAGTGCTTGCCAGATCTGGTGCGGCGACATCACCACCTCAAGCAGAACCTGAACCATTAATAGGCTGACAAAGCAGGCTAGCCCCAGACCGATTGTGATAGAAGCCATATCTGCGAGTTTTACGATCGCTACCAACACCCCCATCAAATAGACCTCCAACATCCCCCAGTCCTTCATATGATGGTAGATGCGGTACAGCAACAGCCCGTAACTGCGGCCCATCTTCCAGCGAATGCTGAGCAACACTGCCAGTTGGCAAAGCAGCTTGAGCAAGGGAATACCCATGCTGCACAGGAACACCACGGCGGCAACGCCTTGCATGCCGGTATCGAACAAACCGACAACGCCACTCCACACGGTATCCTCAGAGGATTGCCCGAGTAGATGGAGCTGCATGATGGGTAAAAAGTTCGCGGGGATGTACAGCAACAGCGCGGCGAGCACGAGGGCAAGGCTGCGCTCAACGACATTGTGGCGGTGAGCGTAAAGCTCGTACCCGCAACGCGGGCATTGGGCCTTTTCGCCAAGGGCAAGCGTTGGTTTGCGCATCAGCAAGTCGCACTCATGACATGCAACCAGGTCGTCCAGTGGTAAATCCGACACCTTGAGGGTATCAACCGGGTCGGGCATAGATAGGGCTCTGACTCTAAAAAAGGTTAGGTGCCTATTCTAGTGGTCTGGTTCAGAAATAACTGTGCAAATTTGTCGGGCGATTGGGGGGCAAGTACGGGAATTGGAGCCGGAGGCGGTGTGCCCGACGGTGCGCCTCAGCGTTATCGTGCTGCATGAGCACGCTAGCGCCTGCGCTTTTCGATCGCCCAAAACAAAACCCCATTTGCTTTCGCAAATGGGGTTTCGGAATTTAATCTTGACGATGACCTACTCTCACATGGGGAAACCCCACACTACCATCGGCGATGCATCGTTTCACTACTGAGTTCGGGATGGGATCAGGTGGTTCCAATGCTCTATGGTCGTCAAGAAATTCGGGTACTGAGTCGTGGCCGGTTGGCCTCGCTTCAGCAAATTGGGTATGTGATAGCTTTCGGTGTTTTGTGAGTTTCGAACTTTCGGTTCGTTTCGTCTTCACACACCGCAATCTGGTGCCTTTTCAGGTCAGCAAATTGCTTGGGTGTTATATGGTCAAGCCTCACGGGCAATTAGTATTGGTTAGCTCAACGCCTCACAGCGCTTACACACCCAACCTATCAACGTCGTAGTCTTCGACGGCCCTTCAGGGGACTCAAGGTCCCAGTGAGATCTCATCTTGAGGCTAGTTTCCCGCTTAGATGCTTTCAGCGGTTATCTATTCCGAACATAGCTACCCGGCAATGCCACTGGCGTGACAACCGGAACACCAGAGGTTCGTCCACTCCGGTCCTCTCGTACTAGGAGCAGCCCCTCTCAAATCTCAAACGTCCACGGCAGATAGGGACCGAACTGTCTCACGACGTTCTAAACCCAGCTCGCGTACCACTTTAAATGGCGAACAGCCATACCCTTGGGACCGGCTTCAGCCCCAGGATGTGATGAGCCGACATCGAGGTGCCAAACACCGCCGTCGATATGAACTCTTGGGCGGTATCAGCCTGTTATCCCCGGAGTACCTTTTATCCGTTGAGCGATGGCCCTTCCATACAGAACCACCGGATCACTAAGACCTACTTTCGTACCTGCTCGACGTGTCTGTCTCGCAGTCAAGCGCGCTTTTGCCTTTATACTCTACGACCGATTTCCGACCGGTCTGAGCGCACCTTCGTACTCCTCCGTTACTCTTTAGGAGGAGACCGCCCCAGTCAAACTACCCACCATACACTGTCCTCGATCCGGATAACGGACCTGAGTTAGAACCTCAAAGTTGCCAGGGTGGTATTTCAAGGTTGGCTCCACGCGAACTGGCGTCCACGCTTCAAAGCCTCCCACCTATCCTACACAAGCAAATTCAAAGTCCAGTGCAAAGCTATAGTAAAGGTTCACGGGGTCTTTCCGTCTAGCCGCGGATACACTGCATCTTCACAGCGATTTCAATTTCACTGAGTCTCGGGTGGAGACAGCGCCGCCATCGTTACGCCATTCGTGCAGGTCGGAACTTACCCGACAAGGAATTTCGCTACCTTAGGACCGTTATAGTTACGGCCGCCGTTTACCGGGGCTTCGATCAAGAGCTTCGCGTTAGCTAACCCCATCAATTAACCTTCCGGCACCGGGCAGGCGTCACACCCTATACGTCCACTTTCGTGTTTGCAGAGTGCTGTGTTTTTAATAAACAGTCGCAGCGGCCTGGTATCTTCGACCGGCATGGGCTTACGGAGCAAGTCCTTCACCCTCACCGGCGCACCTTCTCCCGAAGTTACGGTGCCATTTTGCCTAGTTCCTTCACCCGAGTTCTCTCAAGCGCCTTGGTATTCTCTACCCAACCACCTGTGTCGGTTTGGGGTACGGTTCCTGGTTACCTGAAGCTTAGAAGCTTTTCTTGGAAGCATGGCATCAACCACTTCGTCATCTAAAAGATAACTCGTCATCAGCTCTCGGCCTTAAGATCCCGGATTTACCTAAGATCTCAGCCTACCACCTTAAACTTGGACAACCAACGCCAAGCTGGCCTAGCCTTCTCCGTCCCTCCATCGCAATAACCAGAAGTACAGGAATATTAACCTGTTTTCCATCGACTACGCTTTTCAGCCTCGCCTTAGGGACCGACTAACCCTGCGTCGATTAACGTTGCGCAGGAAACCTTGGTCTTTCGGCGTGGGTGTTTTTCACACCCATTGTCGTTACTCATGTCAGCATTCGCACTTCTGATACCTCCAGCAAGCTTCTCAACTCACCTTCACAGGCTTACAGAACGCTCCTCTACCGCATCACTTACGTGATACCCGTAGCTTCGGTGTATGGTTTGAGCCCCGTTACATCTTCCGCGCAGGCCGACTCGACTAGTGAGCTATTACGCTTTCTTTAAAGGGTGGCTGCTTCTAAGCCAACCTCCTAGCTGTCTAAGCCTTCCCACATCGTTTCCCACTTAACCATAACTTTGGGACCTTAGCTGACGGTCTGGGTTGTTTCCCTTTTCACGACGGACGTTAGCACCCGCCGTGTGTCTCCCATGCTCGGCACTTGTAGGTATTCGGAGTTTGCATCGGTTTGGTAAGTCGGGATGACCCCCTAGCCGAAACAGTGCTCTACCCCCTACAGTGATACATGAGGCGCTACCTAAATAGCTTTCGAGGAGAACCAGCTATCTCCGAGCTTGATTAGCCTTTCACTCCGATCCACAGGTCATCCGCTAACTTTTCAACGGTAGTCGGTTCGGTCCTCCAGTTAGTGTTACCCAACCTTCAACCTGCCCATGGATAGATCGCCCGGTTTCGGGTCTATTCCCAGCGACTAGACGCCCTATTAAGACTCGCTTTCGCTACGCCTCCCCTATTCGGTTAAGCTCGCCACTGAAAATAAGTCGCTGACCCATTATACAAAAGGTACGCAGTCACCCAACAAAGTGGGCTCCCACTGCTTGTACGCATACGGTTTCAGGATCTATTTCACTCCCCTCTCCGGGGTTCTTTTCGCCTTTCCCTCACGGTACTAGTTCACTATCGGTCAGTCAGTAGTATTTAGCCTTGGAGGATGGTCCCCCCATATTCAGACAAAGTTTCTCGTGCTCCGTCCTACTCGATTTCATGACTAAGAGATTTTCGCGTACAGGGCTATCACCCACTATGGCCGCACTTTCCAGAGCGTTCCGCTAATCTCAAAGCCACTTAAGGGCTAGTCCCCGTTCGCTCGCCACTACTAAGGGAATCTCGGTTGATTTCTTTTCCTCAGGGTACTTAGATGTTTCAGTTCCCCTGGTTCGCCCCTTACACCTATGTATTCAGTGTAAGGTAACCATCTTATGATGGCTGGGTTCCCCCATTCAGACATCTCCGGATCAAAGTCTGTTTGCCGACTCCCCGAAGCTTTTCGCAGGCTACCACGTCTTTCATCGCCTCTGACTGCCAAGGCATCCACCGTATGCGCTTCTTCACTTGACCATATAACCCCAAGCAATCTGGTTATACTGTGAAGACGACATTCGCCGAAAATTCGAATTTCTCAATTAAGAGAACTCACAAATTTTACCTTAGCCTGATCCGTTACCAGTGAAAGTAACGTTCAGTCTATCTTTCTATCACATACCCAAATTTTTAAAGAACGATCTAATCAAAGACTAGAAATCAACATTCACCATCGCAGTGATGGAATGCTCATTTCTAAGCTTTCAACGTCTAGAAGCAGTAGTGGTGGAGCCAAACGGGATCGAACCGTTGACCTCCTGCGTGCAAGGCAGGCGCTCTCCCAGCTGAGCTATGGCCCCGTATTTCTACAGGCGTTTCCCACACAAAATTGGTGGGTCTGGGCAGATTCGAACTGCCGACCTCACCCTTATCAGGGGTGCGCTCTAACCAACTGAGCTACAGACCCAATTTCGGGCTGCTTCTTTATCGTCTTCTTCAATGAATCAAGCAATTCGTGTGGGAACTTATGGAGCAGCTGATGTCGTCGATTAAGGAGGTGATCCAGCCGCAGGTTCCCCTACGGCTACCTTGTTACGACTTCACCCCAGTCATGAATCACACCGTGGTAACCGTCCCCCCGAAGGTTAGACTAGCTACTTCTGGTGCAACCCACTCCCATGGTGTGACGGGCGGTGTGTACAAGGCCCGGGAACGTATTCACCGCGACATTCTGATTCGCGATTACTAGCGATTCCGACTTCACGCAGTCGAGTTGCAGACTGCGATCCGGACTACGATCGGTTTTGTGGGATTAGCTCCACCTCGCGGCTTGGCAACCCTCTGTACCGACCATTGTAGCACGTGTGTAGCCCAGGCCGTAAGGGCCATGATGACTTGACGTCATCCCCACCTTCCTCCGGTTTGTCACCGGCAGTCTCCTTAGAGTGCCCACCATAACGTGCTGGTAACTAAGGACAAGGGTTGCGCTCGTTACGGGACTTAACCCAACATCTCACGACACGAGCTGACGACAGCCATGCAGCACCTGTCTCAATGTTCCCGAAGGCACCAATCTATCTCTAGAAAGTTCATTGGATGTCAAGGCCTGGTAAGGTTCTTCGCGTTGCTTCGAATTAAACCACATGCTCCACCGCTTGTGCGGGCCCCCGTCAATTCATTTGAGTTTTAACCTTGCGGCCGTACTCCCCAGGCGGTCAACTTAATGCGTTAGCTGCGCCACTAAGAGCTCAAGGCTCCCAACGGCTAGTTGACATCGTTTACGGCGTGGACTACCAGGGTATCTAATCCTGTTTGCTCCCCACGCTTTCGCACCTCAGTGTCAGTATCAGTCCAGGTGGTCGCCTTCGCCACTGGTGTTCCTTCCTATATCTACGCATTTCACCGCTACACAGGAAATTCCACCACCCTCTACCATACTCTAGTCAGTCAGTTTTGAATGCAGTTCCCAGGTTGAGCCCGGGGATTTCACATCCAACTTAACTAACCACCTACGCGCGCTTTACGCCCAGTAATTCCGATTAACGCTTGCACCCTCTGTATTACCGCGGCTGCTGGCACAGAGTTAGCCGGTGCTTATTCTGTCGGTAACGTCAAAACAATCACGTATTAGGTAACTGCCCTTCCTCCCAACTTAAAGTGCTTTACAATCCGAAGACCTTCTTCACACACGCGGCATGGCTGGATCAGGCTTTCGCCCATTGTCCAATATTCCCCACTGCTGCCTCCCGTAGGAGTCTGGACCGTGTCTCAGTTCCAGTGTGACTGATCATCCTCTCAGACCAGTTACGGATCGTCGCCTTGGTGAGCCATTACCTCACCAACTAGCTAATCCGACCTAGGCTCATCTGATAGCGCAAGGCCCGAAGGTCCCCTGCTTTCTCCCGTAGGACGTATGCGGTATTAGCGTCCGTTTCCGAACGTTATCCCCCACTACCAGGCAGATTCCTAGGCATTACTCACCCGTCCGCCGCTCTCAAGAGAAGCAAGCTTCTCTCTACCGCTCGACTTGCATGTGTTAGGCCTGCCGCCAGCGTTCAATCTGAGCCATGATCAAACTCTTCAGTTCAAACATCTTTGGGTTTTTAAGAAACCCTAAACTTGGCTCAGCAATCGTTGGTTACATCTTTGATTTCTCGCGGAGTAACTTGTGATGCTGATAATCTTGTTGACTATCAGTCTGACTCCACAAGCACCCACACGAATTGCTTGATTCAGTTGTTAAAGAGCGGTTGGTTAAGATCTTTCGTCTCAACCGAGGCGCGCATTCTACAGCAGCCTCATTTGCTGTCAAGTGATTATTTTCAGAAGTTTTCAAAGTTTCCTTTGTAACTTCAACCACTTGCGCTTCCGATCTCTCGTTAGCGGGAGGCGAATTCTACAGCGTTACACGCTGCTGTCAACACCTCTTTTTCTCCGCTTTCGACCGAGAGGATCGAAACGTTAATAGAGCCAAACGACACTGCTCTACCAACTCCTTCTGGGCTTCGATGAACTGAAGCAGGTCGCTGTCGAATCTTGCGTAACTCTTTGTTTACCAAGGAGTTTTCCGTTTCGACTGCGCCGGAAGTGGGGCGAATTATAGACTTCCAGAATCTGCCGTCAACACCTATTTTCATATTTCTGTCATATCGATCAAAAAAGCCTCAAATACACGAAAGCCGGCCCCAAGGGGCCGGCTTTCAACGCTTATTACAAGCTAGGAAACGCAAACTGCGACGCTTCATGACTGGCCCGTTGCGGCCAACGCTGGGTAATCGCCTTGCGACGTGTGTAGAAACGCACCCCATCCGGACCATAAGCATGCAAGTCACCGAACAGCGAACGCTTCCAACCACCAAAGCTGTGATACGCCACCGGCACCGGCAGTGGCACGTTCACGCCGACCATCCCCACTTCAATCTCGTCACAGAACAGACGCGCCGCCTCCCCATCACGGGTGAAGATGCAGGTACCGTTGCCGTACTCGTGATCGTTAATCAGCTGCATCGCAGCTTCCAGGCTATTCACCCGAACCACGCACAGCACCGGCCCGAAGATCTCTTCTTTATAGATACGCATCTCGGGCGTCACGCGATCGAACAAACTGCCGCCCAGGAAGAACCCCTCTTCATGCCCGGCAACACTCAAGCCACGACCATCAACTACCAGTTCAGCGCCCGCAGCCACACCGTCTTCTATATAGCCACTGACCTTATCCCGCGCCTGCCCTGTCACCAGCGGCCCCATATCCAGCCCGCAGGAGGTGCCCGCACCGATCTTCAGCGCCTTGACCTGCGGCACCAGCTTGGCGATCAATGCATCCGCCACCTGGTCACCCACGCACACGGCCACCGAGATCGCCATGCAACGTTCACCGCAAGAACCATAGGCAGCACCCATCAAGGCACTGACCGCATTATCCAGGTCCGCATCCGGCATCAGCACCGCATGGTTCTTCGCCCCGCCCAGTGCCTGCACGCGTTTGCCACGTTTGGTCGCTTCGGCATAGATGTACTCGGCAATCGGTGTCGAGCCGACGAAGCTCAGCGCCTTGACTTCCGGCGCCTCGATCAACGCATCCACCGCGCCCTTGTCACCGTGCACCACGCTCAGCACACCTTTAGGCAGGCCAGCCTCCTGCAATAGTTGCGCGATCAGCAACGTCGAGCTTGGATCACGCTCCGACGGCTTGAGGATGAAGCAGTTGCCGCAAACGATCGCCAGCGGATACATCCACAGTGGCACCATCGCCGGGAAGTTGAACGGTGTAATGCCTGCCACCACGCCCAACGGCTGGAAATCCGACCAGGCATCAATGTTCGGCCCGACATTGCGGCTGTACTCGCCCTTGAGAATCTCCGGCGCCGAGCACGCGTACTCCACGTTCTCGATCCCACGCTTCAACTCACCGGCGGCGTCTTCCAGCGTCTTGCCATGCTCTTCGCTGATCAACTGCGAGATACGTGCTTCGTTCTGCTCCAGCAATTGCTTGAAACGAAACATCACCTGGGCACGCTTGGCCGCTGGCGTATTCCTCCAGGCCGGAAACGCTGCCTTGGCCGAATCGATTGCGCTCTGAATAGTCTCGCGGCTGGCCAACGGCACCTGGTGAATCACCTGGCCAGTGGACGGGTTGTACACATCGGCAGTGCGATCGGTCTCGCTGACCAACTGGCCATTGATCAAATGCTGGATAAGGCTCATGCAGGGCTCCTGAAAAGTTGTTCTATATAGAAGGAGAAATCAGTCGATCTTGTTCAGCACTTCGCCGACCGCATCAAACAGACGATCCAGGTCCTGCGGCTTGCTGTTGAAGGTTGGCCCAAACTGCAGGGTGTCCCCACCAAAGCGCACGTAGAAGCCGGCTTTCCACAAAGCCATGCCGGCCTCGAATGGACGCACGATCGCATCACCGTCACGCGGGGCAATCTGGATCGCACCGGCCAGGCCATAGTTACGAATGTCGATTACGTTCTTGCTGCCCTTCAAGCCGTGCAGCGCATTCTCAAAGTGTGGCGCGACTTCAGCCACGCTCTGCACCAGGTTTTCCTTCTGCAGCAGATCCAGTGCCGCCAAGCCAGCGGCACAGGCCACCGGGTGCGCCGAATAGGTGTAGCCGTGGGGGAATTCCACTGCGTACTCCGGCGTCGCCTGGTTCATGAAGGTCTGGTAGATCTCGCTGCTGGCAATCACTGCGCCCATCGGGATCGCGCCGTTGGTGACTTGCTTGGCGATGCACATCAAGTCCGGGGTCACGCCGAAGCTGTCCGCACCGAACATCGAGCCGGTACGGCCAAAACCGGTGATCACTTCATCGAACACCAACAGGATGTTGTGCTGGTCGCAGATTTCACGCAGGCGCTTGAGATAACCCTGTGGCGGCACCAGCACGCCAGCGGAACCGGCCATCGGCTCGACAAACACTGCCGCGATGTTCGACGCGTCATGCAATTCGATCAGCTTGAGCAGCTCATCGGCCAAGGCGATACCGCCCTGCTCCGGCATGCCGCGGGAAAAGGCATTGCTGGCCAGTAAGGTGTGAGGCAGATGGTCGACATCCATCATCGCCTGGCCAAACAGCTTACGGTTGCCGTTGACGCCGCCCAGGCTGGTACCGGCGATGTTCACACCGTGATAACCACGGGCACGCCCAATCATCTTGGTCTTGGTCGCCTGGCCTTTCAGGCGCCAATAGGCACGCACCATTTTCACCGCCGTGTCGGCGCACTCGGAGCCGGAGTCAGTGAAGAACACATGGTTCAGGTTGCCTGGGGTCAGGTCGGTGATCTTTTCCGCCAATTGGAAGGACAACGGATGACCGTATTGAAAGCCCGGCGAGTAATCCAGGGTACCCAGTTGCTTGGCGACGGCTTCCTGGATCTCCTTGCGCGTATGCCCGGCGCCGCAGGTCCACAGCCCCGACAACGAATCGTAAACCTTGCGCCCCTTGTCATCGGTCAACCAGCTGCCTTCGGCGGCCACGATCAGGCGCGGGTCGCGCTGGAAGTTACGGTTGGCGGTGTAAGGCATCCAGTGCGCGTCCAACTTCAGTTGGCTGGCCAGGGACGATGGGGCGTTTTCGGGCATGTTCATCAGCAAAACCTCGCAGGGCAACAGGCAGCGTCGGGATTGAAAAAGCGTTGTTGCAGCTAAATTGCCACGGGGATAAAGTCGGTGAAATTCAACTCTTCTAACCTTCAGTCAGGGATTCACTAAACTATGAGCAGTCGCCGACCCGATCCCCTGGCTCAAGTCAGTGACTTCGATATTCGCCTGCTGCGTATCTTCCGCAGCGTGGTGGAATGCGGTGGCTTCTCGGCGGCGGAAACCGTGCTGGGCATCGGGCGCTCGGCCATCAGCCAGCAAATGAGCGACCTGGAGCAACGCCTAGGGTTAAGGCTGTGCCAACGCGGGCGCGCCGGTTTCTCCCTGACCGAAGAAGGCCGCGAGGTCTACCAATCGGCCCTGCAACTGTTAAGTGCCCTGGAAAGCTTTCGCACCGAGGTCAACGGCCTGCACCAGCATTTGCGCGGCGAGTTGATCATTGGCCTCACCGACAACCTGGTCACCCTGCCCCACATGCGCATCACTCACGCCCTGGCGCAGTTGAAGGAGCGCGGCCCGGACGTGCAAATCCAGATCCGCATGATCGCGCCCAATGAAGTGGAACAAGGCGTACTCGACGGGCGCCTGCATGTCGGTGTGGTGCCCCAGGCCAGTGCATTGTCCGGCCTGGAATACCAACCGCTGTACAGCGAACGCTCACTGCTCTACTGCGCGGTTGGCCATCCCCTGTTTTATGCCGACGACAAGCAACTGGACGACGAACGTATCAACACCCAGGACGCCATCGCCCCCACCTTTCGCCTGCCCGCCGAGATCCAGGCCCACTACCAGGCACTCAATTGCACTGCCAGCGCTTCGGACCGCGAAGGCATGGCGTTCCTGATCCTGACCGGCCGCTATATCGGCTACCTGCCCGACCACTACGCCAGCCTCTGGGTGCAACAAGGCCGACTGCGCGCGCTGAAATCGGCTACACGCTTTTACGATTTGAGCCTGGCTTCGGTCACGCGCAAAGGCCGTCGCCCCCATTTGGTGCTGGAAAGCTTCCTGGAAAGTCTGGCGGCAACACGGTAATTCGGGCTCCACACAAAAAGCTGAGCAACTGGACAGCTTTTTGCAAGGGCACTGGGACCTAGAACCGTCCGCCTCGAGTTTGCCCGCCATGCCACCAGAATCTTCCAGCCCCAGTGACCTGATCTACGGCCTCAATGACCGCCCAAAACCCTTAGCGGCGATATTGGCCGCCCTGCAACATGTACTGGCGGCCTTCGTCGGTATCATCACTCCGCCGCTGATCATCGGCTCCACCCTGGGCCTCACCGCCCACCTGCCCTACCTGATCAGCATGGCGCTGATGGTGTCCGGTGTCGGCACATTCATCCAGGCACGCAGGCCATTTGGCATCGGCGCCGGCATGATCTGCCTGCAAGGCACCAGCTTTGCGTTTCTGGGCGCGGTGTTGTCGGCCGGGTTCCTCGTGAAGCAACGCGGCGGTAGCCCGGAAGACATCATGGCGATGATCTTCGGTGTGTGCTTTTTCGGCGCAGCCGTCCAGATCGTACTCAGCCGATTTATCGGTCAATTGCGTCGAGTGATCACGCCGCTGGTCACCGGGATTGTCATCACCCTGATTGGCATCAGCCTGATCAAGGTTGGGATCACCGACCTGGGCGGCGGCTTCAACGCCCCCGATTTCGGCGCGCCCACCAACCTGGCGCTGGGCCTGTTCGTGGTATTGACCATTATCCTGCTCAACCGCTCGAATACCCCATGGGTGCGCCTCTCGGCGATCATCATCGGCCTGGCCCTTGGCAGCATAGCCGCCTGGTTCAGCGGCAAGCTGGTGCCCCAAGCCCTGCCCGACCTGCCCTTGATCAGCGTGCCGATGCCGTTCCGTTTCGGTTTCAACTTCGACTGGAGCGCCTTCCTGCCGATCGCGCTGATTTATCTGATCAGCAGCATCGAAACCGTGGGCGACCTTACCGCCAATTGCATGATCGCCCGCCAGCCCATCAGCGGGCCTTCCTATATAGGCCGGCTCAAAGGTGGCGTGCTGGGGGACGGCGTCAGTTGCATGATCGCCGCGACGTTCAGTGCGTTCCCCAACACGACCTTCGCCCAGAACAATGGCGTGATCCAACTCACCGGCGTCGCCAGCCGTTACGTTGGCTTATACATCGGTGTCGTGTTGTTTTGCCTCGGCCTGTTTCCACTGATCGGCGCGGTACTGCAGCAGATCCCCAAGCCGGTATTGGGTGGTGCAACCCTGGTGATGTTTGGCAGCGTGGCAGCGGCCGGCGTGCGCATCCTCGCGCAGGCACCGCTGGACCGACGCAGCATGCTGATCATCGCCACCTCCTTTGGCGTGGGCCTGGGCATTGCCGCCCAACCCAACCTGCTGCACTTGATGCCAACCCTGGTGCAAAACCTGTTCGACTCGGCCATCACCAGCGGCGGGCTGACGGCCATCGTGTTGTGCCTGCTGCTGCCGGAAGCCAAGGCCGGCACCGCTGCCGCAAACCACGGGCCAGAAAGCGACACTCTGGAACCGCTTTGACGCTTTTATTGCATCAGGACTTGTCTGAGGCTTGAGGGTGGGTTATCTGTGCACACGTCGTCTCTATCGATCAGCACGGAAACCTCCATGAGCCTCGAAGTTCCTGCCCACAGCAACCCCGCCGGGAAGCCCGCCAGCCGTATTCGGCAAAAGAACGAACAAGCGATTCTTCAAGCGGCTGAAGATGAATTCGCGCGCCATGGCTACAAGGGCACCAGCATGAACACCATTGCTGCCAGTGCCGGGTTGCCGAAAGCCAACTTGCACTACTACTTCACCAACAAGCTGGGCCTGTATATCGCGGTGCTCAGCAATATCCTCGAACTGTGGGACAGCACCTTCAACGCGCTGACCGCCGAGGACGACCCTGCGGTGGCACTCACGCGCTACATCCGCACCAAGATGGAATTCTCGCGGCGCCAGCCGCAGGCCTCACGCATCTTCGCCATGGAGATCATCAGCGGCGGCGAATGCCTGACCGAATATTTCAGCCAGGACTACCGCGCCTGGTTCAGCGGCCGGGCCGCGGTATTCCAGGCCTGGATCGACGCCGGCAAGATGGACCCCATCGACCCCGTGCACCTGATCTTCCTGCTGTGGGGCAGCACCCAGCACTACGCCGACTTCGCCACCCAGATCTGCCGCGTCACCGGTCGCACCAAACTGACCAAGCAGGATATGGAAGACGCCGGCACCAACCTGATCCACATCATTCTCAAAGGCTGTGGCATCAAGCCTGCCTTCTAGACGACGAAACTTATGCCTTTCACGCTTACCGGCCTTTGCGAATTTCGTGAAGAAATACGCAAAAGCCGCTTCATCACACTCGCAGCACCGATCACCAGCCCACAAGAAGCCCAAGGGTTTATCGAGCAGCACAGCGACCTGAACGCCACACACAACTGCTGGGCCTGGAAGCTGGCCGATCAGTACCGCAGCAACGACGACGGCGAACCCGGCGGTACGGCGGGCCGGCCGATCCTGGCCGCGATTGAAGCCCAAGGTTTTGATCAGGTCGTGGTGCTGGTGATTCGTTGGTATGGCGGCATCCAGTTGGGCACTGGTGGATTGGCCCGTGCCTACGGCGGCGGCGCGAATAAATGCCTGCAAACGGCCGAACGTATTGAATTGATCAGCCGGGTACCGCTCAGTTGCGCCTGCGGATTCTCCGAACTGAACCTGGTCAAGCTGCGCGTCGCCGAACTCGGCGGCTTGGTCGTGGAGGAAACCTTCACCGCCAATGGCGTGGAATTGCAACTGGCCCTGGGCGAACTGCAGATCGAGACCCTGCAAATCCAGCTCGCCGACTTAAGCCGTGGGCGCATCCTGCTGCAACGCTGAAACTGCCCACATCTACTGTGCACCTGCCTGTGGATAAGCTGAGCACATTCGTCTGTAACCCCTCTGTCACAAGGGTTTGCGGGCATTGATCAGTTTTTGTTCAAGCTAGCCGGTCCCCAAGCCAATCTCACTCCAAAACAGTCAGTTAGGCTGCTTATGGCCTTTAGAACAAAGGAGCGCAGCGTTTATATCCACAGCCGTGGCTTGCGCACAATAACTGTGGAGCAAGCTGTGGATAACCCGTGCAAGAGTACACAGGTCGCACGCCGTGCAATGCTCGGCGCAAACTGTACGTTTTTTGATCAGCAAGGCCCGCTCCTTTTTTTCGACGCCTGCGGTAAGGTGGTGCGCTGAATTCCCTGAATCGCGTCTGAAAAGGAAGCTCTTCATGTCTACGCCAAAAACCGCACTGATCATCGGCGCCTCTCGCGGGCTGGGTCTTGGCCTGGTCCAGCAACTGCTCCAAGACGGCTGGGACGTGACCGCCACCGTGCGTGACCCGAACAAGGCCGATGCACTGAAAGCCGTTGGCCCGGTTCAGATCGAGAAACTCGACATGGACGATCAGCAAGCCGTGATTGCCCTGAGCCAGCGCCTCAAGGACCGCACCTTCGACCTGCTGTTCGTCAACGCCGGCGTCAAGGGCCCCGCCAACCAGGAGCCCGGCCACGCCACCCTGGCGGAAGTCGGCCAGCTGTTTTTCACCAACGCCGTGGCGCCGATCAACCTGGCCCAGCGCTTTGTCGGGCAAATCCGCAAGGACAGTGGCGTGCTGGCCTTCATGAGTTCGGTGCTGGGCAGCGTCACCATTCCCGATGGTTCAGACCTGGCGTTGTACAAAGCCAGCAAGGCCGCACTCAACTCGATGACCAACAGCTTTATCACCCAACTCGGCGATCAAAAATTGACCGTGCTGTCCCTGCACCCAGGCTGGGTAAAAACCGACATGGGCGGCGAAAACGCGCACATCGATGTCGCCACCAGCGTACGTGGCCTGGTCGATCAGGTGAATGCCTACACCGGCAAAGGCGGCCATCACTTTGTGGACTACCGGGGCCACACCATTCCTTGGTAAGCCGCGATCAAAGGTGGGAGCGCGCTGGCTCGCGATGAACTCGAAAGCCGCGCTTTCCTACAGCTAGACCAGATCCAGAACTACACGTAATCTACCCACCTCGCCCTCCCCGGCGACCCTGGATCAGCAGACAGGGCAACACTGAGCTGGCAAACCTGAACCCATCATTCAGAGGAGCCGGCCAATGCCTGCGACCCGTACCTGGTTAAAAAACCCCCGCGCGATTTTCACTGCCAATGGCCTCGATGCCCGTGGCGGCCTGGTGCTGCAAGACGGTGTGATCACCGAAGTGCTGGGCATAGGGCAAGCACCTGCGCAGCCCTGTGCACAAGTATTCGATGCCCGCGAGCATGTGGTTCTTCCAGGGTTGATCAACACCCATCATCACTTCTATCAAACCCTGACCCGTGCCTGGGCGCCGGTGGTCAACCAGCCGCTGTTTCCATGGCTGAAGACCTTGTATCCGGTATGGGCGCGACTGACCCCGGAAAAGCTCGCCCTCGCCTCCAAAGTTGCGCTGGCGGAGTTACTGCTCTCAGGCTGCACCACGGCGGCTGACCACCACTACCTGTTCCCCGACGGCCTGGAAAATGCCATCGACGTGCAAGTCGAAACGGTGCGCGAACTGGGTATGCGCGCCATGCTCACCCGCGGCTCCATGAGCCTGGGCGAAGCCGACGGTGGCCTGCCGCCGCAACAGACGGTGCAAGAAGGCTCTGTCATCCTGGACGACAGCCAACGCCTGATCCGCCAGTACCACGAACGCGGCGAGGGCGCGCAGATCCAGATCGCCCTCGCGCCCTGCTCACCGTTTTCCGTCACCCCGGAAATCATGCGCGCCAGCGCCGAACTGGCCGAGAGCCTCGATGTACGCCTGCACACTCACCTGGCGGAAACCCTCGACGAGGAAGATTTCTGCCTGCAGCGCTTCGGCCTGCGCACCGTGGATTACCTCGACAGCGTCGGCTGGCTCGGGCCGCGCACGTGGCTGGCGCATGGCATTCATTTCAACCCGGACGAAATCACGCGCCTGGGTGCCGCCGGCACCGGGGTCTGCCACTGCCCAAGTTCGAACATGCGCCTGGCTTCCGGTATTTGCCCGACCCTCGACCTGCTCGCGGCCGGCGTGCCCATCGGCCTGGGCGTAGACGGCTCGGCCTCCAACGATGCCTCGAACATGATCCTCGAAACTCGCCAGGCGCTGTACATCCAGCGCCTGCGATACGGCGCGCAAAAAATCACACCCGAGGGCGTGCTGGGCTGGGCGACCAAAGGGTCGGCACACCTGCTGGGCCGTACGGACATCGGTGAATTGGCCGTGGGCAAACAGGCCGACCTCGCGCTGTTCAAACTGGATGAGCTGCGCTTCTCCGGCAGCCACGATCCGATTTCAGCGCTGCTGTTGTGCGGCGCCGACCGCGCGGACCGGGTAATGATCGCCGGCAAATGGCGGGTGATCGACGGACAGGTCGAAGGCCTGGACCTGAAAGGCTTGATCGCCGATCACAGCCAGGCGGCGCGGCGGCTAATCGCCGGAACCTAAGTCAAACACGGGTCAGAATGTGGGAGGGAGCTTGCTCCCGATGGTGGTGTTTCAGTCGGCACATGTACTGGCTGATCCACCGCTATCGGGAGCAAGCTCCCTCCCACATTGGGTGCTTACAAGCCCAACATCGACAACATGATAAACGTCGCAAACAACACAAAATGGGTCATCCCTTCGATGGCGTTGGTTTCGCCATCGTTGAGGTTGATCGCGCTGACGATCAGCGTGATCAGCACCATCACCGTTTGCACCGGCGTCATCGCCATCTGGAACGGCTGCCCGGTGTAGAGCGCCATGGCCTCCATCACGGGCACCGTCAGGATCACCGTCGACAACGATGCCCCCAGCGCAATATTCACCACCGACTGCATGCGGTTGGCCAACGCGGCCCGCAACGCCGTCAGAATTTCCGGTGCCGCCGAGATAGCGGCGACCACGATCGCCGTGACCACCGGCGGAGCGCCCGTGCCTTCCAGGCCGAGGTCGAGCGTCTTGGACATCACCTCGGCCAGCGCACCGATCACAATCACGCCAAACACCAGGGTGCCGATGGAGAACGCCAGGTTCACCGGCGGCGCCTCTTCCTCCGGCAATTGCTTGCGACGCTTTTCCGGGTAGCTGTAGCTGAAGAAGTAACTGTGCGGGCCCACCTGCATGCGCAGGAACAAGGTGTACAGCACCACCATCGCGCCGATGGTGAATGCAGAGTAAATTTTCCAGTCCGCCTCAGGGATAAACTCCGGCACCACCATCGACACGCCCATGGCAGTGAGGATCATCACGCTGTAGGTCCGCGCCGAATCATCGTTGTAGGACTGTTCGCCGTGCTTGATCCCGCCCATCAGCGCGGCCAGGCCGAGGATGCCGTTGATGTCGAGCATCACCGCCGAATAGATGGTGTCGCGCACCAGCGTGGGAGACGGTTCGTTACTCATCATGATCGCCAGGATCACCACTTCCACCAGCACGGCGGCCAGGGTCAGGATCATGGTGCCGTAGGGGTCGCCCACCTTTTCCGCCAGTTGCTCGGCATGGTGGGCAACACGCATGGAGGCGACCACGATAAAGCCGATCAGCACCAGGCCGGCCAACAGCGCGACCATTTGCCCGCTGTGGAGCATCCAGTGCTCCAGCGGATAGGCGGCGATGGCGGCAATCAGCGCCAGCAGCATGAATTTTTCTTGCTTGAGGGATGTGAGCATTCCGGGCCTTTTAGTGCGGCAGATCAGTCATTGATGGGGTACAGACTGCGCCAAGCCGCTAACGTTTCGTTACACCTTAGTTCACGTCGCCCTTGCGTGAATCAAACCAATACTCTCCTGCTGGTCAGGTTTTGCCGATTATTTCAGCCATGGCCTGTAGAATGCCGCCATTGCACCTGATGAGATTTTAGAAATGTACGATTGGCTCAACGCCCTGCCCAAGGCTGAATTGCACCTGCACCTGGAAGGCTCGCTGGAGCCGGAGTTGCTGTTCGCCCTGGCCGAACGCAACAAGATTGCGCTGCCGTGGAACGACGTCGAAACCCTGCGCAAGGCCTATGCCTTCAACAATCTGCAAGAGTTTCTCGACCTGTATTACAAGGGTGCCGACGTGTTGCGCACGTCCCAGGATTTCTACGACCTGACCTGGGCCTACCTGCTGCGTTGCAAGGCGCAGAACGTGATTCACACCGAACCTTTCTTCGACCCGCAGACCCACACCGACCGTGGTGTGCCGTTCGAAGTGGTGCTCAACGGCATCGCCGCGGCGCTTAAAGATGGCGAGCAACAATTGGGCATCACCAGTGGTTTGATCCTCAGCTTCCTGCGCCACTTGAGCGAAGCCGAAGCCGAGAAAACCCTCGACCAGGCCCTGCCGTTCCGCGATGCGTTCGTGGCCGTCGGCCTGGACAGTTCGGAAATGGGCCACCCGCCGAGCAAGTTCCAGCGCGTGTTCGACCGCGCTCGCCACGAAGGCTTCCTCACGGTGGCCCACGCCGGCGAAGAAGGCCCGCCGGAGTACATCTGGGAAGCCATCGACTTGCTGAAAATCCAGCGCATCGACCATGGCGTGCGCGCCATCGAAGACGAACGCCTGATGCAGCGCATCATCGACGAGCAGATCCCGCTGACCGTATGCCCACTGTCCAACACCAAGCTCTGCGTGTTCGACGACATGGCCCAGCACAACATCCTCGAGATGCTCGAACGTGGCGTGAAGGTGACGGTGAACTCGGACGACCCGGCGTACTTCGGCGGCTATGTCACCGAGAACTTCCACGCGCTGTACACCTCCCTGGGCATGACCCAAGACCAGGCCAAACGCCTGGCGCAAAACAGCCTGGATGCGCGACTGGTCAAACCGTAACCCGCACTCACTGGATGAATGCAGGCTGGATGTGGGAGGGGCACCGCTCCTCCCACAGTGGTTGCGTGTTGCGCTTTAGATTTCGGCGAGTTCCTCAAGCGTCTTGCCCTTCGTTTCCATCCCGAACACCCATACCACCAGTGCGGCCACCGCAAAACACAGCGCCCCCAAGGCAAACACCCCGCCCTGGCCGGTGATCGGGAATACCAACCCCGTCACCAACGGCCCCAGCAACGACCCGACCCGGCCAATTGCCGATGCAAACCCGGAGCCCGTCGCGCGCGCCGAGGTGGGATACAGTTCCGGCGTGTAGGTGTACAACACCGCCCACATGCCAAACAGGAAGAACTGCATCAACAGTCCTGACGTAATCAGCAGGCCAACGTTGCCGCCAAACACCGCGCTCTGCCCATACAGGAACGCCATCACCCCGCCGCCCAGCAACGTCACGACGCACACCGGCTTGCGCCCCCAACGCTCCACCAGCCAAGCCGCCATCAAGAAGCCGGGGATCCCGCCCAGGGAAATGATCACGGTGTAGTACACCGACTGGGTCACGGCAAAACCCGACTGCTGCAACAGCGCACTCAACCACGAGGTCAACCCGTAGAAGCCGAGCAAGGCAAAGAACCACACGCTCCAGATCATCATCGTGCGTTGGCGGTACTGCGCCGACCACAATTGCTGAAACGCCGAGAAAAAATTCCCCGGCGCACTCTCCACCCGTGGCAGGCGGATGGGCTGCGGCAAGTCAGCACGGCCCAGGGAGTCACGCACCTTTTGCTCGATGCCCAACAGCACCTTGTCTGCCGCCTCAGTTCGCCCGGCCTGCTCCAGCCAGCGCGGTGACTCCGGGATAAAAAACCGGATCGCCAACACGAAGACCGCCGGCACGGCCAGCACCAGGAAGATGTCGCGCCAGCCAATCACCGGCAACAAGAAATAACTCAGCACGCCCGCCGCCACAAAGCCCAACGGCCAGAACCCATCCATCAAGGCGATATAGCGCCCGCGCCGTTTGGCCGGAATCAGCTCCGAGAGCATCGACTGCGCGATGGGAAACTCCATGCCCATGCCTATGCCCAGCAGGATGCGAAACAACGTCAGCGTCTCCACCGTCTGCGCGGTGGAACACAGGTAGCTGGCAATGCCCCACAACACGATGCTCCACTGGAATACCGGCTTACGCCCAAAACGATCCGCAAGCATCCCGGACAACGAAGCGCCCACCACCATGCCGAAGAAACTCGAACTGGCGAGCAAGCCGGCCTGTGCCGTGCTCAGGCCGAACTCGGCTTTGATCGAGCCTAGAAGGAAAGTCATCATCGCCAGGTCCATGGAGTCGAAGAAAAACGCCAGGGCGATGATGATAAAGATGACTCGGTGGTAGCCACTGATGGGCAACCGTTCCAATCGCTCTGCCGCGCTATAGCCTTGCTTACCCATGCCGCACCCCGTGTGTGGAAATCCCCTCAGCGAGTGTGCGGCATCGTTTTTCCCGATTATTGCTGGATGCGACCTGACCGAAACTCTGAACGACCCTGCTACCGCGCAAACCGAAACTAGTGCCCGTGGGAGGCAGCCAAACGGGTGATTTCCACCAAGCCGGTATCGCTCACCAGCAACGTCAGGGAATCATTGAGCGCATTGATCCAGTTCGACTGCATGAACAGTTGCAACAGCCCCGCCCCCAACGCGCCCCCAAGGTGGGGTTGCTGCTGGCTCCAGTCGAAACAGTCGCAGACCAGCGGAGACGCCAGGGCCTGGGTGAAAATGCCCAGGCCCGCCAGGTGCTGCGCGCCTTTAACGGTCACCTCGATACGCTGCTCGTGACGCTCGATCCACCCTGCCGCCAGCATCCGTTGATACAACGCCGCCGCCAGTTCACCGCCCAGGTGGCCATGGCACAACCGTGCGCGGCGCAACAACGGTGGCGCCACCAGCGCCACCGGTAATGCGTTCGGCGTAGTACGCACCGCACTGGCCATGGTGGTACTGGCCAGGGCATCGATGGCGGTGGTGACATCGGCGGCGGCCACGCGAAACAGCCGTTTGCCGCGACGCGCCTCGACCCGCAGCAAGCCGCTGCCGGCCAGGCGCGCCAGGTGCGCATTGGCCGACGCCGGTGACAGCCCGGCGAGTGTCGCCAACTCATCCGCAGACTTGGTCGATCCGTCCATCAACGCCCAGAGCATTGCGGTGCGTTTGGGCTCGGCGAGCAAGCTGGCGATCTGACTGATGCAAGGTGCCTGTTCCATCGTTTCACTCCCTGTTAAATCATATGTCTGCTGCGGTTGGCGCCAAAGTATAGGTGCGCAAACAGCCGGTTCCGCGGCGTCCGACAGCTCAGAACAGGACAGGACCTGAGTGAAGTTTCCTGCTTTGCTGGAGGCAATTACCCAGAGGTCAATAGCTCCAACCTTTGTGCTGTCAATTTCGCACAGCGGGACACGAGCATTTCCCGCAGCAGGTTGATGGGCTTGCTCAACTGCGCGCGGTGCGCGCACAGCAGATTGAGCGGCGTACGTTCGCCGCGCAGCTCCGGCAGGATCACGCGCAAGCGCCCAGCCAGTACATCGGTGCTCACATCCAGCCAGGACTTGTAGGCAATGCCTACACCCGCCACCGCCCAACGTCGCACCACATCAGCGTCATCACTGAAGCGGTCACCGCTGACCGTCAGGCTGACTTCGCGTTTGCCGTCGTGGAAACTCCAATGGTCATGGACGCGACTGCCGAGCATGTACAACAGGCAATTGTGCTGGGCCAGTTGCTCCAGGTGACGCGGCGCCCCCATCCGCGCGAGGTAGCTGGGCGCCGCACACAGCACACGCAGATTGTCCGGTGCGACAGGCAACGCGATCAGGCTGGAGTCCTCCGGCTCGCCGTAGCGCAGGGCGATGTCCACCGGTTGACGGAACAGGTCGGCGATCCGATCGCCCAGCAACAGGCGCACCGTCAACTGCGGGTACTCACGCTGGAACTCGTCGAGCCACGGCAACAGCTGGTTGCGACCAAAATCCGACGGGGCTGACAGCTGCAACACTCCGCTGACATGGTCCTGGCCGCTGGCGAGCAAGCGGCGCCCTTCATCCAACGACCCCAGCGCCGCACGTGCATATTCCAGGAAGCCTTCCCCTTCGGCGGTCAGGCGCAGGCTGCGGGTGGAGCGCGCCAGCAACCGCGCGCCCAGTTGTTGTTCAATTCGCTTCAAGGCGGCACTGGCCACCGCGGGCGACAGGTCCATGACCCGCGCCGCCGCCGACAAACTGCCCAAGTCCGCCGCCCGAACAAACAACTGCAAATCATCGAAACGCAGCATTCAACCCATCCATTATCAAAATATTATTGAAACAGACTGCTGTTTTAGCCGCTTTTATCTTCGCCTGAAATAGCCAATGATCGGTGCATCTCATTCATCCCGTGTCAGGAGTCGAATATGTCCGCTGCCTTTAACGTCATCGCCACGCTGATCGCCAAACCCGGCCAACAAGACACCCTGGAACCCCTGCTGCGTGGCCTGTTGGCACCGACCCGCCTGGAAGCCGGGTGCGAGCAGTACGACCTGCATCAGGACCTGCAACACCCCGAGACCTTCTACATGCTCGAACGCTGGAGCAACGATGCAGCGCTCGCCGCCCACGACCAAAGCGCCCATATCCAGAGCTTCCGCGCCAAGGCCGCTGATGTGCTCGAGCACTTCGAACTCAAGCGCCTGAAATTTCTCGCCTGATCACTCTGCTTTTTTGTAGGAGCGAGCGTGCTCGCGAAAATCGTAAACGATGACGCAGCGCTTCTGGTTCAGCACGGCGCCTATGCGTTTTCCCCGAGCAGGCTCACTCCTACAGTCAATCCCCAACTTCTGGAGCCCCCCATGAAAGCCATTGCCTACTACGCCTCACTGCCAATCAGCGACCCCAAGTCCCTGCAAGACATCGAGCTGCCGGCGCCCATCGCCGGCCCGCGCGAGCTGCTGGTGGAGGTCAAAGCCATCTCGGTCAACCCGGTGGACACCAAGGTGCGCCAGAACGTCGCCCCGGAAAACGGCGCCGCCAAAGTGCTCGGTTGGGACGTGGCCGGCGTGGTCAAGGCGGTCGGCAGCGACGTGACGCTGTTCAAGGCCGGCGACAAGGTGTTCTACGCCGGCTCCCTGGTTCGCCCGGGCGGCAACAGCGAGCTGCACACCGTGGACGAGCGCATCGTCGGCCATATGCCCAAGAGCCTGGGTTATGCCGAGGCCGCTGCGCTGCCGCTGACCGCCATCACCGCCTGGGAACTGTTGTTCGAACGCCTGCAAGTGCGTGAAGGTAAAGAAGACGAAGGCCAGAGCCTGCTGATCGTCGGCGCGGCCGGCGGCGTAGGTTCGATCCTGACTCAGTTGGCCAGCCAGCTCACCGCATTGAAAGTCATCGGCACCGCGTCACGCCCGCAAACCCAAGCGTGGACCAAGGCCCTCGGCGCCGACCTGGTGATCGACCATAGCCAACCCCTGAGCGAAGCGCTGAAAGCAGCCGGCCACCCGCAAGTCACCCACGTCGCCAGCCTGACCCAGACCGACCATCACCTGGATCAACTGGTGGAAGCCTTGCAGCCCCAGGGCAAGCTGGCACTGATCGACGACCCCAAGGCGCTGGACGTGAGCAAGCTCAAGCGCAAGAGCCTGTCGCTGCACTGGGAATTCATGTACACCCGCTCGATGTTCGAGACGCCGGACATGATCGAGCAGCACAACCTGCTCAACCGCGTGGCCGCGCTGATCGATGACGGCACCCTGAAAACCACGGTGGGCGAGCACTTCGGTGTGATCAACGCCGAGAACCTGCGCCGCGCCCATGCGCTGCTGGAAAGCGGCAAGGCCAAGGGCAAGATCGTGCTGGAAGGGTTCTAAGACCGGTCTGTCGGTGTCGCCCGTTCTTCCTGCGAGGAACGGACGACACCGCTAGTCAGAGAGTTGACTTTTGTCATATTTGTGAACGTGTTCGGGTTTATATTGGCCGCCTTTGCCACGATTCTTTTACGTGAGGAAGTCAGCAATGAAGATCCTGATAAAAGCGTTAGCAAAATCCCCGGGCAATAAATGGCAGGTCCGTCTCGACGGCGACGCTTTCACCTTCCGCAGTGAAGCCGAGGCCCGCGCCTTTGCCGACACCCTGCAAGCCCGCATCCAGGCCCCCCATCGCTTTCCGCTCGGCCAGCAACGCTCCGCCGCTGGCTGATCCGTACCTCAGTCCTGCGCCTGCACGGCCCTGGCCCGTTGCAGGCGCTGGGTCGACATCGCAATCGTCACGGCCAATACACCGCACAAGCTGATGACCATGGCCATCGGCATTGCCGTGCCGTCATGCAGCACGCCCACCAACGACGCGGCACCCGCTGCCACACCGAACTGAATGCAGCCGAGCAACGCCGAGGCGCTCCCCGCCCGAGCGCCCTGCCCGCTCATCGCACACGCCGAGGTGTTGGGCAAAATACAGCCCAGGCTAGCGATGCAGATAAACAGCGGCACCAGCAATGGCCACAAGGCCTGCGTACGCAACGCGGCAATACCGAGCAAGGTCAACGCGGCCAGGACGTAGACCCACACCGTGCGCGACAACAAAAACGCCGGGCCGCGCTTGGCCAGCAAGCGCGCGTTAACCTGGGCAACCAGGATGAAGCCCGCGGCGTTGGAGCCGAACAGCCAGCCGTAATGCTCGGCAGGCACGCCATAGAGTTTGATGAATACGAACGGCGATCCGGCGATATAGGCAAACATGCCGGCAATCGAAATCCCCCCGGTCAACGCGTAGCCCAGGTAAACCGGGTCTGACAGCAGCGCGCCATAACGGCGCAGCGACCCGGACAAAGGCTGGCGCGGCTGATGGGCCGGGAAGGTTTCCGGCAGGCCGAACGCCACAGCGATGGCCGCCATCACGCTGAACACCGACAGGGCCAGGAAAATCGACTGCCAACCCCACACCCCCACCATCACCCCACCCGCCAACGGCGCGAGAATCGGCGCCAGGCCGGTCACCAGCATCAATTGCGAATACACCTTGGCCGAGCCCACGGCATCACATTTATCGCTGACCACCGCTCGCGAAATCACCATGCCCGCACATCCGCCGAGGGCCTGCACGAAACGTGCGCCGATCAGCCATTCGAGGGAAGGTGCATAGGCACAGGCAAAGGATGCCAGGGTGAACAGGGTCACGCCGCTGAGCAGCGGCACACGTCGGCCAAAGCGGTCCGCCAGCGGACCATAGATCAATTGACCGATCGCCAGCCCCCCGAAATACACCGCCAGGGTCAGCTGGATATGTTTTTCATCGGTGGCGAAAGCCGTGGCCATCGCCGGAAAACCGGGCAGGTAGAAGTCGATCGCCAGCGGCGCAAAGGCGCTCAAGGCACCCAAAATCAGGATTATTCGCAGGTTCATCGGGCACCCAAGTGAGTCGGCAGCCCGACAGTCTAGCCGCGCTTGAGTGCCTTGAACATTACGTTAGCTCGCTAACTATCAGAAAATCAGGCGAGCGTGGCCGTGTAACCCTCTTCGCCGATCAGGCTGATGATCTGCTCGGCAGGCAGGCGGCTTTCAACCTCAACCTTCTTGGCCGCCAGATCGACCTTCACACTGGCCACCGGGTCTTGACCCTGCACCGCCTGGGTCACCGCCCGAACGCAATGGCCGCAGGTCATTCCTTGAACGTTGAATATTTGCATGACATGACTCCTTGAATGAGGTTGGACCCAGTCTCAACCTTGCCACGATAGCAAGGTCAAGTTTTGAAAATATCAGCCGGGCTGGTATTCGGGCGCGGCCTCGGCCAAGCTTCACTTATCTTTGATGTGAACCACGGAGCATTCGCCATGCGCTGGTCGTTTTTTGCCCTTGCCGGCCTGATGAGCCTGTCTGCCGCTGCGCCCATGGCCAGTGCCGCCGAAGACTATGCAGTGCTGATCATTTCCCGCGAACGCCTGGAAGTACCGACCAACTGCGAGATCGGCCTGTACATCCAGGACCAGTTGGCCGGGCGCTTGTTTCAGGAACAGTCCACCTCATTCAACCTGCCCGCCGGCAATGTGTCGTTGCGCCTGAAGTTGCTGCCGGGCCAATCGCCCGGTTGCCTGCCTGGCCTGCTGGCGCCACCCGCGCAGAACATCACGCTGAAGGCCGGTGACGTGCGCAAGCTGCGCATCGCCCAAGGCCCCGAAGGCATGTACCTCAAGCCCGCGGCATTGGAGTATTAAAGGCGCTTGACCTTCCCCACAGGTCAAGGTTGATCCTAGGGGCAACGTCTTAGGAGGACTGCCCCATGAATGGATCCACCACGTTTGACCTGCCCATCGGTGGCATGACCTGCGCCAGCTGCGCCGGGCGTGTCGAGCGCGCGTTGGGCAAGGTGCCGGGAGTGCAACGTGTCAGCGTCAACCTGGCCAACGAGCGCGCCCATATCGAAGTACTCGGCCAGATGGACCCCGCCGTGTTGATCGCCGCCGTCGACAAGGCCGGCTACACCGCCTCCCTGCCGCAAACCGAAACCAAGACCGACGCCGATCAGGCCCAGCGCCTGCACCGCGAACGCTGGTCGCTGACGCTGGCTATTGTGCTGGCGTTGCCCCTGGTGGTGCCGATGCTGGTGCAACCCTTCGGCCTGCACTGGATGCTCCCGGCCTGGGTGCAGTTCGCCCTGGCCACGCCGGTGCAGTTCATCTTTGGTGCACGTTTTTATATCGCCGCGTGGAAAGCCGTGCGTGCCGGCGCCGGCAATATGGACCTGTTGGTGGCCATCGGCACCAGCGCCGGTTACGGCCTGAGCCTGTATGAGTGGCTCACTGCCCCGGCCGGCAGCATGCCCCATCTGTATTTCGAAGCCTCGGCGGTGGTGATCGCCCTGGTGCTGCTCGGCAAATACCTGGAAAGCCGCGCCAAACGCCAGACCGCCAGCGCCATCCGTGCGCTCGAAGCCCTGCGCCCGGAGCGGGCGATCCGGGTGCGTGAGGGCCAGGAAGAAGACGTCGCCATCAGCGCGCTGACCCTCAATGACCTGGTGCTGGTCAAACCCGGCGAACGCTTCCCGGTGGACGGTGAAGTGGTGGAGGGCCAGAGCCACGCCGATGAAGCCCTGATCAGCGGCGAAAGCCTGCCGGTGCCAAAACAACCGGGGGACAAGGTCACCGGCGGCGCCATCAACGGCGAAGGACGCTTGCTGGTACGTACCCTGGCCCTCGGCGCAGAGAGCGTACTGGCGCGGATCATCCGCCTGGTGGAGGACGCCCAGGCCGCCAAGGCTCCGATCCAGAAACTGGTGGATAAAGTCAGCCAGGTCTTCGTCCCGACCGTGCTGGTACTGGCGTTGATCACGCTGCTGGGCTGGTGGCTGTATGGCGCCTCACTGGAGACAGCGATCATCAATGCGGTCGCGGTGCTGGTGATCGCCTGCCCGTGCGCCCTGGGCCTGGCCACACCGACCGCGATCATGGCGGGCACCGGCGTCGCCGCGCGCCACGGCATCCTGATCAAGGACGCCGAAGCCTTGGAGCGTGCCCATGCCGTGAGCGCCGTGGTATTCGACAAGACCGGCACCCTCACCTCCGGTACGCCAAAAATCGCGCACCTGGCGGCGGTCGACGGCAACCAATCCCTGTTGCTGCAACAGGCCGGCGCCCTGCAACGCGGCAGCGAACACCCCCTGGCCAAGGCCGTGCTGGATGCGTGCAACGAGCAAGGCTTGAAGGTCGAGGATGTCAGCGCCAGCCAATCCCTGACCGGGCGCGGCATTGCCGGCACCCTCGACGGCCGGTTACTGGCCCTGGGCAACCGGCGCCTGCTGGAGGAAAGCGGTTTGGAGGCAGGCGACCTGGCCGCCTCCGCCAAGCATTGGGAAGCCGAAGGCCGTACCTTGTCCTGGTTGATCGAACAAGGCGCGCAACCGCGTGTACTGGGGCTCTTCGCCTTCGGTGACACCCTCAAGCCCGGCGCGCTGGAGGCGGTGACACAACTCAAGGCGCGACACATCAGCAGCCATTTGCTCACCGGCGACAATCGCGGCAGTGCCCAGGTGGTCGCCCAAGCGCTGGGTATCGACGATGTGCATGCCGAAGTGCTCCCCGCCGATAAAGCCGCCACCGTGGCCGAACTGAAGAAAACCGGCGTGGTGGCGATGGTCGGCGATGGCATCAACGACGCCCCGGCGCTGGCCGCCGCCGATATCGGTATCGCCATGGGGGGCGGCACCGACGTGGCCATGCACGCAGCCGGCATCACCCTGATGCGCGGCGATCCACGCCTGGTACCGGCCGCGCTGGAGATCAGCCGCAAGACCTACGCGAAAATCCGCCAGAACCTGTTCTGGGCCTTTGTGTATAACTTGATCGGCATTCCCCTGGCGGCGTTCGGTCTGCTCAACCCGGTATTGGCCGGCGCGGCGATGGCGCTGTCCAGCGTCAGCGTGGTAAGCAATGCCCTGCTGTTGAAAACCTGGAAACCCAAGGATCTGGAGGACCCGCACCCATGAGCATGAACATCGGCCAAGCAGCGCGCTCAAGTGGCTTGAGCGCGAAGATGATTCGCTACTACGAATCCATCGGCCTGCTGAAAGCCGCCCATCGCACCGACAGCGGCTACCGCGTGTACAGCCCCGACGAGTTGCACACCCTGGCGTTTATCAAGCGTTCGCGGGACCTGGGGTTTTCCCTGGAGGAAGTCGGCAAGTTGCTGGCCCTGTGGCAAGACAGGCACCGGGCCAGCGCCGACGTGAAAGCCTTGGCGCGCCAGCATATCGAGGAGTTGAACCAGAAGATTCGCGAGCTGGGGCAACTGCGCGATACGTTGCAGGACCTGGTGGAGCACTGCCAGGGGGATCACCGGCCGGATTGTCCGATTCTCAAGGAGTTGGCGTCGGGCAGTTGCTGCGCCTGAAGGAGTAAAAGGTGTACACAAAACCAATGTGGGAGGGGGCTTGCCCCCGATAGCAGTGGACCAGTCAATACAAGTATCGACTGACACGGCGCCATCGGGGGCAAGCCCCCTCCCACATTTTTAGATCTCCAATTGCTTGAAGATCACTTCCTCACTTTTAGATCGACAACAGCGTGGGGATCACTGCATCCAAGGCGGCGGCGGAGGCTCTTCCGACGCTTTGCCTGGCGGTGCATCATCCGCCGCCCGAATCGCCTGGCGTCGCTCTTCATCCAGCCGCGCTGCTTCGATTTCGCGGATCACGCCGCCGACATCCGCCAGCTCTTCCGGTTCGTCGAACTCGCCGGTCAAGATGCTGGCCGGGTGCAAAGTGCCGGCTTCATACAACGCCCACATTTCCTTGGCGTACTTGGTCTTCTTCAACTCCGGCGCAAAACGCCCGAAGTAGGACGCCATGTTGCCCACATCCCGCTCCAGCATGTTGAACGCGTGGTTGTTGCCCGCCGCATCCACCGCTTGGGGCAGGTCGATGATCACCGGCCCCGTAGGTGTGAGCAGTACGTTGAACTCGGACAGGTCACCGTGCACCAGGCCGGTACACAGCATCAGCACGATCTGGGAAATCAGGAAGGCGTGGTATTCGCGCGCCTGGTCCGGCTCCAGCACCACATCATTCAGACGCGGCGCCGCATCGCCGTACTCGTCGGCCACCAGTTCCATCAACAGCACGCCTTCGAGGAAGTCGTAGGGCTTGGGCACGCGAACGCCGGCACCGGCCAGGCGGAACAACGCCGCGACTTCAGCGTTCTGCCAGGCGTCCTCGGTTTCTTTCTTACCGAACTTGGAACCCTTGGCCATGGCCCGGGCCTGCCGGCTGTTGCGGACCTTGCGGCCTTCCTGGTATTCGGACGCCTGACGAAAACTTCGTTTATTCGCCTCCTTGTAAACCTTGGCGCAACGCAATTCGTTGCCGCAGCGCACCACATAAACAGCTGCTTCTTTACCACTCATGAGTGGGCGCAGCACTTCGTCGACCAGACCGTCTTCGATCAGGGGTTCAATGCGTTTAGGAGTCTTCATCAGCTTTTATTGTGGGTCCTTTATTACCAAACACGCGTATGGCACTCGTTATACGGCAATCCACTCGCCTCGGGGAGGGGCTACCGACCTTTGACCGTTTAAGAATGCATCCAATATGCCAATTTCCGGCGCAATCAACGTTCGATGATTGCCGTCACACCTTGCCCACCGGCGGCGCAGATCGAAATCAGCCCGCGTCCCTTGCCCGCGGCATCCAGCAGCTTGGCCAGGTTGGCGACGATACGCCCACCGGTGGCAGCAAACGGGTGCCCGGCTGCCAGCGAACTGCCCTTGACGTTGAGCCGGCTGCGGTCGATA
The DNA here is from genome assembly GCF_042015035.1 of Pseudomonas gorinensis. Classification (NCBI taxonomy): domain Bacteria; kingdom Pseudomonadati; phylum Pseudomonadota; class Gammaproteobacteria; order Pseudomonadales; family Pseudomonadaceae; genus Pseudomonas; species Pseudomonas gorinensis. The sequence continues at coordinate 1,099,780 of NZ_CP167125.1, read as the reverse complement.
GACCCCAGCGGCGCATCCAGCCCGAGGCGTGTCTTGCAGTAGTCCGCATCCTCCCACGCCTTGAGCGTGCACAACACCTGGGCCGCGAACGCTTCGTGAATCTCGTAGTAATCGAAGTCCTGCAGCGTCAGGCCGTTCCTCGCCAGCAAACGCGGCACGGCGTACACCGGCGCCATCAACAGGCCCTCGGCACCGTTGACGAAATCCACCGCCGCCGCTTCGCCATCGCGCAGGTACGCCAGGATCGGCAAACCGCGCTCCCGCGCCCAGGCTTCGCTGCCGAGCAGCACCAGGGAGGCGCCGTCGGTCAGCGGCGTGGAATTGCCGGCAGTGAGCGTACCTTTCTCGCTGCGTTCGAAGGCAGGCTTGAGCGCAGCGAGTTTTTCCAGGGTCAAGTCGGGGCGCAGATTGTTGTCACGGGTCAGGCCGAGAAACGGTGTCAGCAAATCGTTGTGCCAGCCCTCGGCATAGGCCGCAGCCATTTTCTGGTGGCTTTCCAGGGCCAGCTGGTCCTGTTCTGCACGGGGAATCTGCCAGGTTTGCGCCATCAACTCGCAGTGTTGGCCCATGGACAAACCGGTGCGTGGTTCGCCATTGCGCGGCAGTTCCGGCTTGAGGTGATGGGGACGAAGTTGTAACAGGACTTTTAGTCTATCCGCCAAGGTTTTGCTGCGATTGGCTTGCAGCAGAATCTGGCGCAGCCCCTCATTCACACCGATGGGAGCATCGGACGTGGTGTCCACCCCGCCGGCAATCCCGCACTCGATCTGGCCCAAAGCGATCTTGTTGGCCACCAGCAACGCGGCTTCAAGCCCGGTGCCGCAGGCCTGCTGGATGTCGTAGGCCGGGGTTTGCGGCGACAGGCGCGAACCGAGCACGCATTCGCGGGTCAGGTTGAAGTCACGGGAATGCTTGAGCACCGCCCCGGCGGCCACCTCGCCCAAGCGCAGGCCGTGCAGGTTGTAGCGTTCGATCAGGCCCTCCAGGGCCGCGGTCAGCATCGCCTGGTTGCTCGCCGTGGCATAAGGGCCATTGGAGCGGGCGAAAGGAATGCGATTACCGCCAATGATCGCTACACGGCGCAATTGAGTCATGGAAAGCTCCCTGTCGGTTGTGGGGTAAGTCTCTCAGACTAGCCTAGGCTCAATCGAACGACTGCCGCCCCGGGGTGGTCAACCCTTTGAACCCCAGCCTTCGGAGAGCGTTCCATGTCTGACCGTTATATCGACTTCGCCAACTCAAGCCTCGGCCATCGCCTGGTCGCCGCCATTGGCTTGCCGTCACCGGTACGTCTGGAGCGCTGGCAAGCCGGGCGCCTGCGCCCGGTCGAAGGCGCACTGTTGCTGGGCGGCGGCGCGCTGGCGGCCAAGGTGCTGGCATTTGCCAACAAACTCACCGATGCCACCTACCACTATGGCCCCGAGCCGCTGGAAGCAACGACCTGGATTCCCGGGCATGGCCCCAAAATCAAAGCCGTGGTGTTCGATGCCAGCGACTTGCAGCACACCGACCAGCTCAAGCAACTGCGCGAGTTCTTCCAGCCATTGCTGAAAAACCTCGATCACAGCGCCCACCTGGTGATCCTCGGCCGCGCCCCGGAAAGCCTCAGCGACCCATTCGCCGCCAGCGCACAGCGTGCCGTGGAAGGCTTCAGCCGCTCTCTGGCCAAGGAACTGCGCAACGGCGGCGTGTTGCAGTTGCTGTACGTCGGCGACGGTGCCGAAGACCAGCTCGAAGGCGCCCTGCGGTTCTTCCTCTCGCCCAAGAGCGCCTATATCTGCGGCCAGGTGATTCGCCTGCAAGCCTGCGCCACACCGGTGGAGGACTGGACGCGCCCGCTGGCCGGGCGCAAGGCACTGGTCACCGGCGCCGCCCGGGGCATTGGCGCTTCCATCGCCGAAACCCTGGCCCGCGATGGCGCCGAAGTGATCCTGCTCGACGTTCCCCAGGCGAAAGCCGACCTCGAAGCCCTGGCCGCGCGCCTGGGTGCGCGCACCCTCGTGCTGGATATCTGCGCCGAAGATGCCGCCGCCCAATTGATCGAACACCTGCCGGCGGGCCTCGACATCCTGGTGCACAACGCCGGTATCACCCGCGACAAAACCCTGGCCAACATGACCCCGGAGTACTGGGACGCCGTGCTGGCGGTCAACCTCAATGCGCCGCAGGTGCTGACCAAGGCCTTGCTCGACAGCGGCACCCTGCACGACAACGCTCGCGTGGTGCTGCTGGCCTCCATCAGCGGTATCGCCGGCAACCGTGGGCAAACCAATTATGCCGCGAGCAAGGCCGGGCTGATCGGGCTGGCCGAAGCGTGGGCGCCGCTGCTGAAGGAACGCGGGATCAGCATCAATGCCGTGGCACCGGGCTTTATCGAAACCCAGATGACCGCGCATATCCCCTTCGCCCTGCGCGAGGCCGGACGGCGCATGAGCTCGCTGGGCCAGGGTGGCTTGCCCCAGGACGTCGCCGAAGCGGTGGCGTGGCTCGGCCAGCCGGGTTCCGGAGCAGTCAGCGGCCAGGCACTGCGGGTGTGCGGGCAAAGTCTTCTGGGAGCATAAGCATGCAATGGCGAACCTTGGGCAACACGCCGTTTCTTCCACCGCTGTACTGGCGCGCGGCACTCAAGCGCAAGATCAGCGGCAGTCGCTTGCCCGAGCAGGGCTTGCGCTGCCGGGTGAACGTCAATCCCCAGCACGTGGCGGCGTATCGCACGGTGTGCGGTTTTGCCGACAGCCCCATCCTGCCGGCGACGTATCCGCACATCCTGGCGTTCGGCCTGCAGATGCAACTGCTGACGGACAAGGCATTTCCGTTCCCACTGCTGGGTTTGATCCACCTGAGCAATCGCATCCGCATCCATCGGCCCCTGGGCGCCATCAGTGACCTGACCCTCAGCGTGCACACCCAGAACCTCAAGCCCCACGCCAAGGGCGCAACCTTTGACCTGGTCACCCGCATCGAAGACGCCCTCGGCCTGCTCTGGGAAGCGGAAAGCCGCATGCTCTGCCGCGGTGTAAAACTCGAAGGCGAAGCGGCAGACGACACCTTGCCAGCGCCCAGCCAAGTCAGTGAGCTGACGCACTGGAAAGCCCCTGCCGATATCGGACGGCGCTATGCGCGGGTTTCCGGCGACTACAACCCGATCCACTTGAGTGCCCTGACCGCCAAACTCTTCGGCTTCCCCCAAGCCATTGCGCACGGGCTGTGGAACAAGGCACGCACCCTCGCCGCCCTCACCGAACACCTGCACGCCGCCAATATCGACATCCAGGTCGAGTTCAAGAAACCGGTGCGCCTGCCCAGTGAAGTGCGTTTGTATGCCAGCGCTGCCGGTTCCAGTGGCGAGTTGTTACTCAAAGGCACGGGCGATATTGAACATATGGTCGGCACGTGGCGACCGATTGCCTGACGACATGTGCCGACGCCGGATCGGTCAGTGCGGGGGGTAGTTGGAGAGGATCTTGGTGACGGTGGTGCGGATGGCGTGGCTGCGATCCTGGGGTTCAGGCGAGTTGGCCATCATCTGTTCGTCACTGCCCCGCCACACAAGCTTGCCGTCCTTGCCATCGAGCAGGTCGATCTGGATCGTCGCCACCTTGTAGGTGATGTTGCGCGTTTCGTTGTACATCGGGCCGCCCCAGTAACCGTTCCATGGACCGCCCCAGGCCCCACCGTAGTTGGTGGTGACCTGTTGCTGACGGTCTTCGACGATCAGGTATGCCTGTACGTTCAGGTCAGCCCTGGTGCCTGGTGCGGCGGGGCGCAAGCCGCGCTGGTCAAGTTGTTCGCCCACCGCCTGGCGGATACGTTGTTCCGTCAGGTCACTTTTGATCCGTGGATCATCGGGGCGGTACTGCAGGGCCGGGTCTTTCCAGGCCCAGTTGCGATAGGCACCGAAGTCTCGACTGGCGTCAAAATCGTGATTGACCTGGTTGGTCTGGCAACCGCCCAGCAGCAGTACAACAGCGAGCGTAGCGATACGACGGAACATGGTGGTTCTCCAAGGCGCGACCTGCACTTTAATGAGAATAGCTGTTAACTGGGCGGATAGGCGCTCATTGCCTTTTGCACGGCCTGGCGCAACGCGTCTCCCCGCTCGCTGAGGCTGCCCTGGCTGCCCGTTTCCGCGCTGGCGCTCCACACCGGCTGGCCGCTGCGGGCGTCGAACAGATTGACCCGGACCACCACGACCTGCACCTCGTAGGTGCGCACGAACGGCACCGAGTTGTACATGCCGTAGCCATTGCCATAACGGTTATAACCACCGTAACCGTAGCCATAGTCATCCTGGACTTGCTTGAGGCGCTTCTCCAGGTGCACGTCGGCGCTGACCAGCAGGTCCGGCGGGCGATTGTCATGCAGGGGCCGCAAGCCGCGCTGGTCCAACGCTCCACTGACCGCCTCGGCCACCTGTGCCGAGTCCGCCCAGGCCGTCCCCGCCGGCAACTGGCCGTTGCGCCACGCCCAGTTGCGGTAGGCGCCGTAGTCGCGCACCGGCGCCGGATAAGCGCTGGCATCGAAGGTGTTCGCCGCCTGGGCCGGCGCCGGTGGCATCGGGGCCGACGCAGCGACATAGGGATTGGGGCTGGAGCAAGCGCCCAACCCGAGTGACAACACGATTAAACAGAGACGACGCATTTCGACCTCCGCAGACTGGGCCGCTTAAACCGGACGGCAAATCCAGTGCAAATAACGCCCAAGTCCGGCAAAGCTTGGGTGACGACGGTGAGCAAGTTCCATTTCCAGCAAGTCCTGCAAATCCGCACGGGCCTGGAATTCCACCGGCATATAGTCGTGGAACACCCGCACACCACTTTGGCTTTCGACCCGCCAAAGCCCTTCGAGTTGCGCCGCTAACGCCCTTGGATCCAGGGGTTGCTGGGGCGTAAGGCTCTGCTTTTCGCCGGCCATGTCGTTCTTGCGCATCTTGCGGAAGTGGCCTTTGAGCAGGTTGCGATAAATCAGCGCATCGCGGTTATAGAACGCCAGCGACAACAGGCCATCGGGCGCGGTCAGCTGGTGCAGCACCGGCAGGATCGCATGGGGTTCGGCCAGCCACTCCAGCACAGCGTGGCAGAGCACCAGGTCATAGGGCTCGGTGAGTTGGCCGAGCAGGTCTTGCCAGGGTGCCTGGATAAAGGTCGCGCTCTGCCCCGCGTCGGCAAAGCGTTGGCGCGCGCCCTCGAGCATGGGTTCGGCGGGCTCGGCCAGGGTCACCTGGTGGCCGCGTTCGGCCAGCCACAGCGACATATGCCCCAGGCCGGCGCCGATATCCAGCACGCGCAGGGGCCGGTCCGGCAAGGCTTCGCTGAGGTCGGCCTGCAATACGGCAAGGCGAATCGCGCCCTTGGCACCGCCGTAGATCTTCTCGGCGAAGCGCGTGGCCAACTGGTCGAAATGACGATCAGTCATGGGCGAACCGCCGTTCGCTGTCGGCCAGTTTGGCGCGTACGACCTGGTCCATGTCCAGGCCCAGTTCGCTGCACAGCAACAACAGGTACAGGACGATATCGCCGACTTCCTGCCCGGCATGGGCAAGCTTGTCGGCTGGCAACTGACGGGATTGGTCTTCGGTGAGCCACTGGAAGATTTCCACCAGTTCGGCCATTTCGACGCTGGCCGCCATGGCCAGGTTTTTCGGGCTGTGGAACGGCTTCCAGGCATTGGTATCGCGGATGCGGTGCAAGCGTTCGGTGAGGTGTTCGATATTCATGAAAGGCTCCTGAAGGGGTATAGCTTCGGGGGGATGGGCCTTGAAGGCAAGTGAATAGCGGGGGGTGTTCTTAAAGACGCCATCGGGGGCACTTGCCCCCAATAAGCGCCTAGTCGACGACACTGAACTCGATCCGGGCTGTCTGGCCGGCTTCATCAAGCACGCTGAGCTGGTAGCGGCCCAACTGCTCGAAACTGGCGTTGATGCTGTCCTGGTTGGCACTGTCGCCCAGCGGCGCGCCATTGAGGAACCACCAGCGTCGGCCGCTGCCGCCCAAGGCGGAGATTTTCAGGCGCAGGGCCTGTTGGCTGGCGGCGGGCAGGCGCAGTTGATCGCCCTCGCGCACACCGACAATCGACAGCGGCGAAGACGCGGCCAGTGCCGGCGGCGGGCAATCCGGGTCGGCTGCCGGGATACGCGCTTCGCGCCGCTCGGCCCTGGGTAGCCAGGGTTCCAACGGCGCGGGCCATAGGGCGATGTCTTTGGCGAACGCCCCTGGGCAATGGGCATCGACCCGCAAACCCTTGGCGTTGACCCACACGGTTTCCTTCAAGCCCACGCTCAGCGGTTGATCCAGCGCCTGCAAGGTTGGCGGCGTGGTGTTGTCCAGGGTCCAGGCGAAGCGCTGGCGCCGGCAATTGGGATCACTGCGGCTCATGGGCTGGCCCAGCGGCCAACAGATGGCCGCCACGCCGACATTGGCCGGCACCGCCTTAACCGGCGCAGTGATCCCGCGCTGACTGTCGCGGTTAGTCAGCACATCGTGCACCTGCAACATCAACGGCGCGGCCGATGCCAAGCCGAACTGGCCAGGCACCGGGGTGCCGTCCGGTCGGCCGATCCACACGCCGATCAAGTAACGCGGGCCCACACCGATCGCCCAGGCATCGCGGAAACCGTAGCTGGTGCCGGTTTTCCAGGCCAGCACCGGCCGTTGCACCAGCTCGGCGCGCGGGTCGCGGTCCGGCCGCGCCTGGCCGCTGAGGATGCGCCGTACAATCCAGGCGGCACCGGGCGATAGCATTGGCCGCTCCCTCAGCACATCGTCCGGCTGCAAGCGGATCGTGGCGCTCCTGCCGTCCCGGGCGAACGCGCTGTAGCCACTGACCAGGTCTTCCAGACGGCTACCCGCGCCCCCCAGGATCAGCGCCAGGTTCGGCTCGGCCAATGCAGGCAACGCCAACGGTATACCGCCGATGCGCATCTGCGCGGCAAAGCGCTTGGGCCCGTAGGCTTCCAGCAGTTGCACCGCCGGCAGGTTCAGCGAACTGGACAGCGCCGTGCTTGCCGGCACCGCACCGGTAAAACCCATCGAGAAGTTGCCCGGCCGGTAATCGCCATAACGCCGGGGTACGTCTTGCAACAGGGATTCGGAATGAATCAACCCTTCATCCAGGGCCATGCCATACAGGAACGGTTTCAAGGTGGAGCCTGGCGATCGCAACGCGCTGATCATGTCCACATGGCCAAAGCGCCTGGCGTCGTTGATATCCACCGAGCCCAGGTAGGCGCGCACGGCCATGGTCTCTTCCTCCACCACCAGGATCGCGGCCGAGGTGTGCTCCGGCAAACGTGCGCGCCAGCCCAGCAGCAGGTCTTCAAGGCGACGTTGCAGGGTGGCGTCCAGGGTGGTGCGGATCAGCGGCGGGCTGTCGGGGCGGTTCAGGCGGCGGGCGAGCAAGGGGGCCAGGCTCGGCTCCAGGCGGGGCGCCAGCAGCAGTGGTTCTTCAAGGGCTTCATCGACCGCCGAGGGCGGCCAAACCTGGAACTCGGCAAGCCGGCGCAGCACTTTGTCCCGCGCGTGCTGGGCGCGTTGGGGATGACGGTCCGGGCGCAGGCGGCTTGGCGCCTGGGGCAGTACGGCGAGCAAAGCGGCTTCGGCATGGGTCAGTTGCGCCGGCGACTTGCCCAGGTACGCCCAACTGGCCGCCGCCACGCCCTGCAAGGTGCCGCCAAACGGCGCGCGGTTCAGGTACAGGTTGAGAATTTCTTCCTTGGACAGGTGCCATTCCAACTGCGCCGTACGCCATAGCTGGCGCAGCTTGCCGTAGAAGGTGCGCGAATGCGGGTCCAGCAAGCGCGCGACCTGCATCGACAAGGTGCTGCCGCCCGATACTACCCGCGCGCCGGTCAGGTTCTGCCAGGTGGCGCGCGCCAGTGCCAGCGGGTTGATACCGGGGTGCTGGTAGAACCAACGGTCTTCATAGGTGAGTAACGCATCGAGGTAATACGGCGATACTTCGCTGGTCTGCACCGGATAACGCCACACCCCATTGGCATCGGCAAACCGCCACAATGGCGTGCCATCCTCAGCCAGCACCACGCGCGCCAGGTCATCCTTGGGCAAGGGCAAAGGCCAGATGCGATCAGCCAGCCACAGTAGCGCAACCAGCAGCAATACAGCGCCCAACGCCCACCGCAGTACCCGTTTAAGGCGGCTTGTTCGCGAGGGCGGCGAGCCATTGGGTATAGCGGTCACAGACCCACCGCCATCGGGAGCAAGCCCCCTCCCACATTCGTCGGCGCATCCCCATGGGAGATTAATCGCAAATTCAACCCCGCAAACCTCTATGCTTCAGGGAACTAGCCGCCCCCAGGCACGACCAAAGGCTCAGTCCTGGCAATTTTGTCCACTCCTTCATCGAGACACACCTATGCAAGCAGACTTTTTCGGATGGCTGGGTCACACCCTGGGCTTGATCATCCATTACATCGTCGAGTTCTTCAGCGGGCTGTTCAATATGCTGTCCAACGCCGGTGGCGATTTTGTCGAAGGCCTGTCCCGGGCATTGGGCATGGACACCTCAATCATCAGCATCATCACCCTGATCGTCGGCCTGCTCTTTTTGTATTCGGCCGTGCGCGCCTTTATGCGGGCCTCGATCATCGTCGGCGTCATCTGGTTGATGCTCGGCCTGTGGCTGCTCAGCTGGGTCGTCCACTAACCCCGAGCGTGCAGCCATTCCCCTGCAAGCGTACATCGGCTTCTGTAGGAGCGAGGGGGACGCCTAGTTCTTGCTCGCGAAAAACGTCAACGATAACGCGTGTGTCCTGAATGAACGCGGCGCCTGTGAGTTTTTCGCGAGCAAGCTCGCTCCTACAAAAAACCTTTACCAAGCGGGGCTATCAGCGCCCCTTGATCACCAGATCCGCCGGTGTCTCACCCACCGCCTGCCAGTTCGGTCGATACATCGACTCCACCTGCGGCGGCGGCACGCGGTAGGTGCCTGGCGTCACCGCCCGCGCCAGATACAGCAAATGCGTGGTGCCAGAGCCGTCCAGGTTGATCGCCGCCACATAGCGGTCATCACGAAACTCCTGATGTTTGAGCGACGCGTTCTGCATCGACTCACGCCATTCCTTCACCTGGCTGCTGGCGTTCTCCAGGCTCGCCGCACTCTGCGCGAGGTTCTGGTTCTCCAGCTCCAGGCCCGCGGGCAGCAAGTCCACGACCAACGCATCCGGCACCCGTTGCTTGGCGCTCACCGCCACATGCACCAGCACCAGATCGCCGCTGTTCACATTACGCAGGTTCAGCGGCTGCCCGTTCATGCCCAGGTATTCACGGCGGATGCTCAGGTTGTCGCCGCCTGCGGCCGGTGGCACCTGTGGATAACCGGAAATCGTCAACTGCTGGTACACCGGCGCCTGGCCCTGATTGCTCAGGCTCAGGTCGCTGGACAACTGTTTGCCATCCAGCTCAAGCGTCGACTGCTGATTGTTCAACTCATGCACGCCACCACTGCCGGTGAGCGATACCTGCCAGTTGGCCTCCGGCTGGGCAAAGCCCAGGCGGCCGGCCAGGAACAGGGAATTACGCTCCTGGGTCGACAGGTACGGGCTGGCGGCCAGTTGATCCGACAGGGTGAACAAGCGCTCCTCACGCTTGCCCTTGGCCAGATCATTTTCTTCCAGCAAGGCCAGGATCATCGCCTGGTCACGCAACGGGCTGCCGTAGTCGGCCAGCCACTCATTGGCATTGCGTTGCGCCGCCAAGCCGGCCAGCAGCGCCTGATCGGCACGCGGCTGGTCGCCCATTTTCTGCAAGGCGATGGCCAATTGCACCAGCGGCAAGCCGGACCGTGCATCGCTGCGCCGCTCGAAGATGCTGCGCAACGCGCCCAATGGCGCCTGTTGGCTGCGCGCCAGGACCATGCCCGCATATGCCTGCACGGCAAAGCGGGTGTGGTCGGCGTTGTCGCTGTAGTCGACTTCGATCAGGTTGCGTTCCTGCACGTAGCGCAGCAGACGCTCACTGGCTTTTTTCAGCGCTTCGGGTGGCACGGCAAAACCCTGGTCGCGGGCGCGCAGCAGGAAGTCGGTGACATAGGCGGTCAGCCAATATTCTTCTTCGCCATCGGCGCCCCACAAACCGAAGCTGCCGTTGTAGCGCTGCATGCCCAGCAGGCGTTCGATACCCAGTTCGATCTTGCGTTTGCGCGCGGCATCCGGCTCGCCCTTGACGCCCAGGCGCTTGAGCAAGGCGTCGTCGGCATACAGCGATGGGTAAAGGCCGCTGGCGGTTTGTTCGAGGCAACCATAAGGGTAAGCCTTGAGCGCACTGATCTGCGCGCCGAGGTTCAACGGTGGTCGGCTCGACAGGCTGAGCAATGCCTGGCGCCCCGATGCATCGAACTGATCCAGCGCGCCCGACGGCAGGCTCCACGGCTGATCCTTGAGGACGGCGCGGTAATGCTTGAGCAGCGCCGGGTACGCCGGACGTACGCCCAAGGTCCATTCACGACTGAACGGCGGCAGGTTTTCGCCCGGCAGGTCCAGGCCATTCACGCTGACCTTGACCTTGCCTTGCCCCAAGCCGCCCCAGGCTTTCACCGGGATCCGCAAGGTGGTGCGCTGGCCTTGCTTGAGCTCGACGGTTTGAGCCGCCGCGTTGACCAATTCCAACTGCCCTTCGGCGGTCAGTTGCACATCAAGCTTCTGCGCCTTGCCCGACAGGTTGGAGAGGTCCAGCGCCAGGGTGGTTTCATCTCCCCCGGCGAGGAAACGCGGGGCCGACAATTCGGCAATCAGCGGTGCGGCGATCACGGTCTTGCCTTCGGCCATGCCGTAGCGGTCGTCGCTCCAGGCCTGGGCCATCAGGCGCAGCTCACCGTTGAAATCGGGGATATTGACGCTGACTTCGCCCTCGCCCTGCTCGTTCAACGTCACTGGCGCGCTCTGGAGGGCGACGATGGTCACACTGGTGTCCGGGCGCTTGCCACCCTTGGCCAACGCCGCGTCACCCCCGAACGCCAGGCTGGCCAGACGGCCCTGGCCGGCTTCGATCAACTGGCCATAGATGTCAAATTGGTCCACACCATAGGCCTTGCGACCGAACAGGCTGGAGTACGGGTCGGGCGTGGGGTATTCGGTGATATTGAGAATGCCCACGTCCACCGCCGCCAGCAGCACATGCACCTGTTTGGGCACGCTGCCGTCGGCATTCCTGGCGGCGATTTTCACCGTCAGCGCCTGCTTGGGGCGCATTTTTTCCGGGGCGGTGAGGGTCAGGCCGAGTTTGCGCTGGGTGCGATCCAGCGGCAGGTGAAGCAGGCCCACCGCGCGTTTGGGGGTGATATTGGCCTTGCGCTCGCCGGGACGAATCACCAGGGCGCTCACATACAGATCATGGCGCGACCATTTCGGGTCAAGCTTCACCGCGAAGCTTTTGCCCTCGGCGGGGACATCGATTTCCTGCCACCACAACGGCCCTTCGCTGGATTCCACCAACAGGTAACCTTTGCCAGCGGCCGGCGGAGTCACGGTGACGTTAGCGGTATCACCGTCGCCATAGGCCGGCTTATCCAGCGCCAGCTTCACTTGGTCAGGGCGCACGGCGCCGCCTTCGGTGTTGTCCTGGGCCTGGTAGCCGGCCCAGAAGCGCAGGCTGCTGACCAGCCCGGTCTGCGGGTCTTCGACCTCGACACGGTACGGGCCCCACTCCACCTGGAAGCTGACCTTGGCGGTGTCGCCGGCCTTGATGTCGAGGGTCTGTTCGTCGAGGTTGAGGAATTTTTCGTTGTAGTGATAGCTCCAGCCGTCGCTGTCCGAGTAGTTCCAGTAATAGTCGCGGCGCTCGCGTACCAGGCGCACCTTGAGGTTTTGCGCGGCGAGTTTCTGCCCCTCCTGGTTGGCCACCAGCACCTCGAATTCCGCCGGGCCATCGCCATTGGTTTCCTTGCCGTCAAACAGCCCGCGCAGGCCCGGCAGTTGCTCGGCCGGCCAGATCGGCTGCACCAGGCGCCGGGTAATCGGCCGCCCGCCCGACTCCTGCAAGCTGGCTTGCACGATCAGCTGCAGCGGCGACTTGGCCTCGGCCCATTTGCTTTCCAGGGTCAGGGCTTCCTGGCCCTTGGCGTCGAGCACGCTTTCGTCCAGCTCGAAATCCTGGCTCAGTTCCTCTTCGGTGACGGAGCCGAACTGGTAGCCGGGCAGCGACTTCACCGCTTCGCGCAGCGGCCGTACATACACTTGCCCGCTGACCCGATTGCCTGACGCAGGGGCGCCATACAGATAGCGGCCGTTGACGTGGATCACCGGGTTATCGGCCGGGCTCAACGCGCTGTCGCTGCCCTTGAGCTCCAGCGCCAGGCGCTCGGGCAGGAAATCTTCGACAAGGAACTCATACAACTGCGGCTTGCCGTCACCCAGGTCGAACACCAATTGCCAGCGCCCGGTCGGCGCTTCGCCGGCCAGTTGCAGTGAGTATTGATACAGGCCGGAGGCGTCGGCATCCCACACGAACTTACGGCTGACCTGCTCATCCGGGCGGCGCACTTCGACGCTCACCGGTTGCGGCTTGACGGCGTTGCCGTCCTTGTCGCGCAACAGCGCATTGAGCAACACGGTTTCGCCAGGGCGATACAGGTCACGCGGGCCAAACACAAAGAATTGCAGCGGGTGTGCGGGTTGGCCGCCAATGTCGAACTCCGCCAGGTCCAACGCCGCGCTGTCGAGGCGCAACAGACTGGTCTGCTCGCCCTGCTTGGCCAGCAGTACCTGGGCCTTTTTCGGCAACGGCAATTCGGCGTGGCCGCCCTTCTCGGTCTTGCCCTGGCCCAGCACACGGCCGTCGGCATCGAGCACCTCGAGGTCCACGCCATCCAGTGCCTTGCCGCCTTCCAGAGCCTGGGTAAACACATCCAGGCGATTGGCGTAGCGGTGCACCGACAAGCCGATATCACTCAAGGTAAACAGCGTGGCCGGTTGCGAGTAGTTGTAGGTGCCCGACGCGCGCATGACCGCCAGGTAAACCCCCGGCTGTTGCAATTGCTTGAGACCGGCGATCGGCAACAACAGGGTTTCGCGGGTATTGCGGGCAGGGTTCAGGTCGAAACGCCCACCGTAGACCAGGTCGGCCATCGGCAGCAGTTCACGCGATTCATAGCTTTGCAGGCTGGTGTTGCGCCCCCACTGCGCCAGGAACGACGGCAGGGATTCGGGCTTGATACGGAAAAATTCGACGTCGATCTTGTCGACGTTCAACGCGATCACCGGCAGGCCCTCGGCCAGGCGCGTCGGCAACAACGTGCCGCGGCTGGCGAAGCCGACAGTGGCTTGCAGGTCGCGTGTTTCCAGGCGAGCACTGTACTCGGCGGGCAGCAGGTTGTTATTCACCGCGCGCACGCCGGGATCAATCGTCAGCACCAACTTGCGCTGCGGCTCCAAGTGGCGCAGGCGCAATTCCATCAGGTTATCCGACAGTTCCCAGGCGCCGTCGACCTTGCCGGACTTGCTGTCTACCAGATGGAGTTTGTCGGCAAACTTCTGCTCCGGATCCAACGGAATGGAAAAGCTCACCGACAAGGTGCTGGCCCCATCCAACTGCACCTCGGACACGTCCACCACGCTCAACTCGCGACCGGCATAGCGCTGCTTCAACGCCGCCACATCCACCGCCGCCTTGGCCGGTTTCGGCGCCACGCTGGTTGCCGCCGCAGGTGCGCTCGGCGCAACCGGTTTATCGGAAGAATCACAGGCGCTCAGCAGGGCCAGCGCGCAAGCCAGGAACAGTCCTTTGTTAAGCATGGGGCACTCGTAGTCAGAGGGAACCGAGGGGTGAACTATATATCAGCGCCGGCCAAGCCGATGTGGCGCTGGTCACATTGACCGACGGAGGGTGGTTTGGTTCTGCGGCGGGTCGAGGGGACGGTTACAATGCCGCTCCACCAAGGAGCCTGCATGCCCACCCTACTGACCGACTGGCGCCACCGCCCCACCCATCGCCGGGTCTGGGCCCTGGCCGCGCCGATGATTCTGTCGAACATCTCGGTACCGCTGGTGGCCCTGGTCGACAGCATGGTCATCGGCCACCTGCCCCATGCCCACCAACTGGGTGCCGTCGCGGTCGGGGCCAGCCTGTATACCTTCCTGGCCTGGGCCATGGGTTTTCTGCGCATGGGCTCCACCGGTTTCGCCGCCCAGGCCGCCGGGCGCAATGACGGGGCGGCGTTGCGGCAAATCCTGTTGCAAGGTTTGCTGTTGGCGCTGGGCCTGGCGATGTTGCTCGGCACAGTGGGTATTCCGCTGAGCCACCTGGCCCTGGAATGGATGCAGCCCTCCCCCGAACTCAATCAACTGACCCGCGAATTCTTCCATACCCGCCTGTTCGGCCTGCCCGCCGCGTTGGCCAGCTATGCCCTGGTCGGCTGGTTCCTCGGCACGCAGAACGCGCGGGCGCCGCTGGCAATTTTGCTGACCACCAACCTGGTCAACATAGCCCTCAACCTGTGGTTCGTCCTTGGCCTGGACTGGGGCGTAGTCGGCTCCGCCCGCGCCTCGGTGATCGCCGAATGGACCGGTGCGCTGCTCGGCCTGGCCCTCACGCAAAAAGCCCTGCGTGCCTATCCTGGGCATATTGCCTGGGCCGCGCTCAAGCGGTGGCAAAGCTGGCGCCCGCTGCTGGCGGTGAACCGCGACATCTTTATCCGCAGCCTGGCGTTGCAGTCGGTGTTTTTCATGATCACGGTACAAGGCGCCCGCCTGGGGGATGCCACGGTGGCGGCCAATGCGCTGCTGCTGAACGGCCTGCTGCTCACTGCTCATGCGTTGGACGGCCTGGCCCACGCGGTCGAAGCCCTGTGCGGCCACGCCATCGGCGCCCGCGATCGCCAATCGTTGCGGCGTTCATTGGTGGTGGCCTGTGGCTGGTCGCTGATCGCCAGCGTCGGTTTCGCCCTGCTGTTCACCTTCGCCGGCCACCTGTTTATCGCCATGCAAACCGACATTCCCAGCGTGCGCGAAACCGCCGACATCTACTTGCCTTACCTGGCGCTACTGCCGTTGATTGCGGTGTGGAGTTATTTGCTCGATGGCCTGTTTATCGGCGCCACACGGGCGCGGGAGATGCGCAACGGGATGTTGCTGACCGTGATATTGGTGTTGCCCGTTGCCTGGGCGTTGCAGGGGTTGGGCAATCACGGGCTTTGGATCACGTTTCTGCTGTTCATGGCACTGCGCAGCCTCACGTTATGGGCGATCGCCTGGCGACTTAACGATCAGGACCGATGGCTCAGCCCCCCCTGAGCACAGTAGGCATCATTGGATTGTTACAAAGCGGCTTGACATTTTCGGGACACAAAAACCACAGAGCACTTGATAGCTGCGTGGCTAGACATCCACCCCCCCGAATTAAGGTCGCCCCTGAATGAACATACTTACGACGCCACCGGCGTCCCTCCTCTCTGCTCCCCCCGCCAAAGCACCGGCGAAACCGGACAAGACTCGGCATTTCGCTGTGCTGGCGGACGATGGAAACGCCAGGATCCGAAGCCTGTCCACCTATGAAACGAATGCCAAAGGCGAGCAGGTCCTGGACATCTGCAGGGTCCTGATTACCACCTACGACCAGGCCGACATTGTCAGTATCAGCGTAGGCGCAGACCACCAGCTCAACGCACGTATAAATGGCAAAGACTACAAACTCCCACTGACCGCCAATAACGATGCGCACTCGCTGAGAATCAAAACTGCAGGAGGAAATGACCGTATTAACGTCGACGAGCAGATCAACATCGAAATGCACATACACGGTGGCGACGGCGACGATTTTATTGTGGCGAATGGACGTGTGGGCAGCGTAACCGGCGATACAGGCAACGACTACATACGTTTGGGAGCCGGCCATGTCGTGGCGTTTGGCGGTGACGGCGACGATATCATGATCGCAGGCGCCGGCAATGCCGTGATATCGGGCGGCAAAGGCAATGACAAGCTGTACGCCAGCTACCCCGCACAAAAGACAGATCTGCGCCAGGTGTACCTCAATGGCGACCAGGGTAACGACGAACTCTATGCGGGGACGGGTAGAAGCATCTTAAACGGTGGACTTGGCGACGATAAACTCGTTGGCTACCGCCAGACCACGATCTATACCGGGGCGGGCCAGGATTCGGTCCACTCCTACGACACTCAGGATCGGATCTACGCCAAAAAAACCGATAGGGTCCACGCCCCCGAACAGGTAACACCAGCCTCAGTCGAATACACCAACGCAGGCAAACAAGGCTTCAAGATAGAGGGCCCCGCAGAATTCGTTGAACGGGTAGAGGACTATCTCGAGCAACTCAGGGGGTCGCCGGCGGGGCAGAAAATGTTTCAGGAAATGGACCGCCTTGCCGAGAAAAATGGCGGGCCGGTGACCATAATGCTCTCCGACTTCATCGCGCTGAACTCTTATCAATTCGCCAATGCGTTCAGCGACAACATACCTGACGGGGAGTATGAAAAATTCCAGTACCGGCCTGAGCTTGGCTATATAAAAGATGGTGTTGCCGGGTCGCCCGCCACACATGCAAAGATAGCCTTTGACCCCGATCACTTCGAAAAGACCTTTACCCTATCGCCCTTGATTGCGCTGTACCACGAGATGAGTCATGCCTATGACGGCGCCACCGGGCGGTTCATACCAGGCACTTCGCTGATATTTAACAAAGATGGCAGCCCGGCCATGGACCAGGGCCAGCAGTTGCAAGTGGAGAACCTCGAGTATCAAGCCGTAGGCCTTCCACCCTTCGATCACGACAACAACCCGCTGACCCCTCCCATCACAACCAACCCCTGGCCATTCAACGAAAACGCCCTGCGCGCAGAAATGAACGTACCGCTGCGGGATCGATATGACGTGGAGGAGCCCCCACACATGGTTTAGGAGGATAGCCGCAGACGCTGCCAATCCCCCCGTTAAAGACCAATGGGTGTCAGGAAGACAGGTATGAAGACCGCGTCAGCCCCAGGCGCAAGGCATCGAGGAACTGCGTGCGCTCAGATGCACTGATCTTCGCACTCGCACACTTGTCACGGTAATGCGTCATCAGTTCCTCCGGCGACAAATGCACGTAGCGCAGCATGTCTTCGATGGTGTCGTGGGTCTCGATACCGGCGCTGTACACCGAACCGTCTTCACGCTGGTAGATGTTCACCGAGTCGGTGTCACCGAACAGGTTGTGCATGTCACCGAGGATTTCCTGGTAGGCGCCGACGAGGAAGATACCCAGCAGGTAGTCCTCGCCATCGTTCAAGGCGTGCACCGGCAGGCTGGTCTCGATGCTCTGCTCGTCGACGTATTGCTTGATCTTGCCATCGGAGTCGCAGGTCAAGTCTTGCAGCACGGCACGACGCAACGGTTCTTCGTCAAGACGGTGCAGCGGCAGGATCGGCAATACCTGGCCGATGGCCCAAGTGTCCGGCAGGCTCTGGAACACCGAGAAGTTGCAGATGTACTTGTCGGCCAGCTTGTCGTTGAGTTCGTCCAGCACCTGGCGATGCGAGCGCTGGCGGGCTTTCAGCGAGTTATGCAGGCGGCGGCACACGGCGAAGTAGCACTGCTCGGCCAAGGCTTTTTCGGCCAGGGTCAGCTTGCCGTCGGCGTATTGGCTGGCCACGTCGCTCATGTAGTGGGTGGCACGCCAGTAAGTCTCGGTGACCATCTCGATGTCGGTCGGGCCGAGCAGGTCCACCAGCCACTGCACGGTTTCCGGCAGGTTTTCCTTGTTCTCGATCACCGGTACATCGTCGTTGTGCTTCTCGACGTCAGTGACTTGCACCACCAGCATGGCGTGGTGAGCGGTCAGGGAGCGGCCGCTTTCGGAGAAAATGTTCGGGTGCGGCAGGCTCTGCGCATCGCAGAATTCCTTGAGCATGCCCACGACCACACCAGCGTAGTCGTCCATGTCGTAGTTGATGGAGCTGGCGTTACGGGAGTGAGTACCGTCGTAGTCCACGCCCAGACCACCGCCCACGTCGATATGGTCCACCGGCAGGCCGAGGTTACGCAGTTCGCCGTAGTAACGAATGGCTTCCTTGAAGCCGTGCTGGTAATCGGCCAGGTTGGCGATCTGCGAACCCATGTGGAAGTGCAGCAGGCGGATGCCCTGGTCCAGGCCGGCCACGCGGAAGCGCTCGACCACCGACAACAATTGCGCCGCGGACAAACCGAACTTGGACTTCTCGCCACCGGTGTCGGCCCACTTGCTCGACGCCAGGGACGACAGGCGCACGCGCAGGCCGACCTGTGGCTTGACCTTGAGGTTGGCGGCTTCTTCGATCACCAGCTCAACTTCGGACTCTTTCTCGATCACGATGAACACGTTGTGGCCGAGCTTCTGGCCCATCAACGCCAAGCGGATGAACTCGCGGTCTTTATAGCCGTTGCAGACAATGGTGCCGCCCTTCGGTGCCAGGGCCAGCACGGCCAGCAGCTCCGGCTTGGAGCCGGCTTCCAGGCCGATGGACACATTCTGGGTGGCGATGATGTTTTCGATCACCGCTTCCTGCTGGTTGACCTTGATCGGGTACAGCGCGGTGTATTTGCTCTGGTATTCCAGGCGTTCGATGTTCGAATCGAAAGCACCGGTCAGCTGGCGCACGCGATCTTGCAGAATGTCGGGGAAACGCACCAGCAGCGGCAACGACAGGCCGCTTTTGCGCAGTTCGTCCACTTGCTCGTACAGGTCGACCGGCGTGCTGTTCGGGCCGTTCGGACGGACTTCAACGCGACCGGCTTCATTGATCGCGAAATACCCGGCCCCCCAATGGCGAATCCCGTAAACACTGCGGCTGTCCGCAACTGTCCATTGGCTGCCATCGTCTTTGCGTGTGCGTCGTACGGACATCGAAGTCCCCTATAAATGAAGGCGAAGGCGCTGCCCCTCGTGGAGGCAGGCGCAGTCTAAAGAATGAAAATGACGATTTGCCTGTAAGGGAGGTAGACCCCACTCGCAGGACAGAGTTTAGACACAGGTTGCGAAGAGGCTTTCAGCCGCCGGACTTCTTGGCCTTGTAACCGAGCTTGATCAACTCGGCCAACAGCAACTCGACGTGATCGCCCTGGATTTCGATGACGCCGTCTTTCAACGCGCCACCGGTTCCACAACGCTTCTTCAGCGTGGTAGCCAGCTCCTTGAGCGCGTCTTCAGCCAGGGGCACGCCGGTGATGGTGGTCACCGTCTTGCCGCCACGGCCTTTGCTCTCGCGGCGCACGCGGGCAATGCCGTCGCCTTCGGGGATCAGGGTCTGTTTACAGGTACACGCGTCCACGGGCTGACGACAGTCCGGGCAGTGTCGACCTGCGTCGGTGGAAAATACCAGGCCACCAAGGGCGGCGAAGGATGCGGCTTTTTTGGCCACCGGCAATCCTCTTGGGAGGACAAAGACTGATCGGCGCGCCAGGCGCCACCGACCGCGAAGCCCCACTCAGGCAGGGGCAGCGCTACCGACCCGCCAAGGTCACGCTCCCCACCTGTAGGAGCGAGCTTGCTCGCGAAAATCGTCAACGATGACGCGGGCATTCTGAATGCACGCGGCGCTCTTGAGTTTTTCGCGAGCAAGCTCGCTCCTACAGTGATCCCAGGGTGAAACAATGGCGGTTCGGGTGAAAAGTCGCGCAGTGTAACGGCAAAAAGCCGACTTGCTAAGAGCCAAATGGCGCCAATTTATACAACTTTAGCGACGCAGGGCCAGATAGCGGCGCAAGCCCTCCTGGGCGTCCGGGCAGTAGGGCTTTTGTTCCGCTTCCTGCAGGACCGTTTCAATCGGCAAAAAGCGCGCTTCCATGACTTCTTCGGGCTGCAATTGCAGCGGGCCATCCCACACCGCGGAGTAGGATTTGCACCAGAGGCGGCTCTCGCCATCTTCGAAGTAGAAATGGTCGTGCTCGGTCAACGCTACCCCGCTGACGCCCAACTCTTCCTCCAGCTCGCGAGCCGCCGACAATGCATAGGACTCACCGGCCGCGACCATGCCCCCCGCTGCCGTGTCCCAGAATCCGGGGTACAGGGCTTTGCTCAGGGTGCGCCGATGCACACACAACTCATCGGCCGAATTGAACAGGAAGATAAAGGTGCAACGGCCGATCAGACCGCGCTGGCGAAGGTCGGACCTGACGAGGTGGCCGAGCAGATTGTCCTGCTCGTCGACCCAGCAGATCAGTTCGGCATCAGAGGCCGCACGGTGCGCGGCCTCCTTTTGAGTCGCGTCCATCATCAACCCTGGTTGAGTAACTGGCGCAGATCGATCACCGCCGCATTGGCCCGGGAAATGTAGTTAGCCATGACCAGCGAGTGGTTGGCCAATACGCCAAAGCCACTGCCGTTAAGAATCATAGGGCTCCACACCGGCTCCTGCGACGCCTCCAGCTCACGAATGATCTGGCGGACGCTGACGGTGGCGTTTTTCTTGGCCAGCACGTCGGCAAAGTCGACTTCGATGGCGCGCAGCAGGTGGGACAGGGCCCAGGCCTGGCCACGGGCCTCGTAGAACACGTTGTCGATCTGCATCCAGGGGGTTTCCACCACTTCTTCATCAACCTGCGGCACTTCACCGGGCGCCAGGGCTTCGGTTTTCAGGGCGGTGTTCAGCTTGACGCGGCCGACACTGGCCGACAGGCGTTGCGACAACGAACCCAGGCGCGTGGCGACGTCGCCCAACCAGTTGTTCAAGTTATCGGCGCGGGCATAGAACAACGCGCCCTTCTGGTTCGGGTCAGACAGGCGCGCTTCATAGCGGCTCAGGGAGTTGATGCCTTCCTGGTATTCCGACTCGCTGGAGGGCAGCACCCAGCTCTTGTTGTCGAAATTGAAGCGCGGCTCGGCCTTGGCCAGGTCGCTGTCTTCGGCCGACTGTGATTGCGAGCGGGCGAAGTCTTTACGCAGGGCGCGGGTCAGGTCGCGCACTTGCACCAGCACGCCGTATTCCCAACTGGGCATGTTGTCCATCCACAGGCCCGGCGGGAAGCGGTCGTTGGAGATGTAGCCACCCGGCTTATTGAGCAAGGTGCCGACCACGGTCTTCAGGGTTTCGACGGTGGTAAAGCCCACCACCATCTGCTTGCCATCCTTTTCGGCGGCGATTTGCGCATTTTGCTGGACCGGAAACAAGGCCGGTTCTTCGCTCCAGTACCAACCCAGGGCACCGGTCACGACCAAATACAGGCCAACCAGGGAGAGCAAGGCCCGACTCATCAACAGGTTACCCAGGTAGCCGCGGCGAGCCGACTTGGGCGCAGGGGCCGGGCCCTTTGCGCTGCCTTCACGGTTTTTCCAGTCCAGCATGGCGATATCCTTTCAATCACTTGAGTTCATGCACTTCTAATCGACGGCGTGCGTTCAAAAACTACGACCACAACCCTACCCCATCGTGCCAGCGCGTGCGGCGCTTTTAATCAAACGGGCGGTTGGCGAACTTCCGACTATAAAGGATGCACGCCATTTCCGCTGCGCGACTAATAGGTCGGTAACTGAATACCAGGGACATGCAGTTAATTGACGTATGACACTCATCGAACGGAAAAGAGGTGCTAGCATAGAGCCATCAGTTCGACCTCAGCATGCACCCTAACTAGTAGTCAGGATATGACCGAGCCAGAAGATCCCAGCCGTGAGCGCCTCAAGCACCATTTTGCCCAGCGGGTAATTCATCAAGCACGTCAAATTCTTGAGATCTGGCAGCGCCTGCAACGCAGCGAATGGTCCAGCGCCGACCTTTCCGAACTCAGCGAAGCCAACCTGCGCCTGCTGCGCTTCGCCGAGCGCTTCGAACAGCCGGAGCACGGTCAACTGGCGCACCATATCGGCGAGTCACTCAAGGCCGTGGACGAAAATCGCGGCCGCCTGAGCAGCCAACTGATCACCGAACTCAACCGCTTGATGCAACGCCTGTCCCGCACCGGCCTGCGCCAGGGCGACCAGCTGGAACAAACCTTCCTGCCGCCGATGCGCAAGCCGATCTACGTAATGCTGGCCGATCATGACCGCGCCGAACGCCTGGCCAAGCAGCTGGAGTTCTTCGGTTTGAGCGCCCAGTCCCTGGACAGCGTGGCAGCGTTCCGCGCATGCATGGCCGACCGCCTGCCATCGGCGATTGTGATGGACGTGGATTTTTGCGGCCCGGGCCTGGGCCTCCAGTTGGCCGCCGAAGCCCAGGAAGGTCTGGAGCAAAAGCTGCCGTTGCTGTTTTTCAGCCTGCACGAAACCGATACCCCGACCCGCCTGGCGGCCGTACGTGCTGGCGGCCAGGAATTCCTCACCGGCACGCTGGAAGCCTCGAGCCTGCTGGAAAAGATCGAAGTGCTGACCTGCGTCGCCCAGTACGAACCCTATAAAGTGTTGATCATCGACGACTCGCGGGCCCAGGCCCTGCACACCGAGCGTTTGCTCAACAGCGCCGGCATCGTAACCCGCACCTTGATCGAACCGATCCAGGCCATGGCCGAACTGGCGGACTTCCAGCCCGACCTGATCATCCTCGACATGTATATGCCGGCCTGCACCGGCACTGAACTGGCCAAGGTGATTCGCCACAATGACCGCTATGTCAGCGTACCGATCATCTACCTGTCGGCCGAAGACGACTTGGATAAACAGCTGGACGCCATGAGCGAAGGCGGCGACGACTTCCTCACCAAGCCGATCAAGCCGCGCCACCTGATCACCACGGTGCGCAACCGCGCCGCCCGTGCGCGCAACCTCAAGGCGCGGATGGTGCGTGACAGCCTGACCGGGCTGTACAACCACACCCATATCCTGCAATTGCTCGAAGACTGTAGCTTCCGCGCGCGCCGCGAGAACAAGCCGTTGAGCTTCGCCATGCTCGATATCGACCACTTCAAGCGAGTCAATGACAGCCACGGCCACCCCATGGGCGACCGGGTGATCAAGAGCCTGGCGTTGTTTCTCAAGCAACGTTTGCGCAAGACCGACTACATCGGCCGCTATGGCGGTGAAGAATTTGCGATTGTAATGCCCGACACCGACTTGGAATCGGCCTGCAAGGTGCTGGATGAAATTCGTGGCCGCTTTGCCGAAATTCACTACCCGGCCCAGCCCCAGGATTTGTGGTGCACCTTCAGCGCCGGGCTGGTGGAGCTGTGCGACGGCTCCGACAGCCTGATGATGGCCGCCCAGGCCGATGAAGCGCTGTACCGCGCCAAGGACGCCGGGCGCAATCGCGTACAAGCGGCGCGCACATCAAAGCAAAGTGCCATCTTTTCACCGGAATCCAGTGATTCCGTCATAACTCTGTAACGCAAACGCAATAACTTCAGGCACTTATCTTCGCTGTCGGTTGAAATTACGCATGCGCCTGAAGCTGCTGACCAATCTCAATACCCTCCTGCTGGTGGCCGTATGCCTGGCCCTTGGGGCGACGCTGTGGTGGTCGCAACGAGCGCTTGAGCGCCCCTATTTGTTGATGGAACGCTACCTGAGCCTGTCGCAGACCTTCCAGAACCAGGCCGCGCGCAATATCGACGACTACCTGTCCAGTGGCGATGCCCTACGCTTGAGCAGCGCCAGCCAGAGCCTGGAAAACCTGCTGAAACACCTGGACGAACTGCCGACGGCACTGGCGCAAAACCTGCGGCCCAGCCTGGTGGAACTGGATGCCTTCAGCAAAACCGACCTGCTCGCCGCTGGCAAACTGGCCGGCGACCCACAAGCCCTGTTGCTGCAAGCCGAGCGCGAACTGGGCGCAAACCTGGAGCAGTTGAGCCGGTACGCCATCGGCGTCAACACGCCGGACGCCGCGCGCTACTTGCCGCCGCTTTTAGCCGCCGCCCAACACCTGGGCAAGCTGTCCCTGGCCCGCGACAAGCTGGTGAGCAGCGGTCGCGCGGAGCTGGCCGATGATGTGGAGCGTGAAGTCGGCACTATCCGCAGCCAGGCAGACCTGCTGGAGCAATTGCCATTGCTTGGCGTCAAGGCCAGCACCGAGTCCAACACCGATGACTTTTCCGCGTTGATGGGCCTGGAAAACAGCGAAAAAACCGAAGCCCAGGACACGGGCGTCGACCTCAAGCGCGAACTCAACAGCCTGCTGACCCGCTACCCCGCCGAACTCAAGCGCACCCGCGAGCAGATCCAGCAACGCACCGCCCTGGCCGCCAGCACCCACCTGAAAATCACCGCCGTGCAGCAGGCCATCGCCAGCCTGGAACCGGTGGTGCGCGCGCAGCATGCGCAGATCCAGGGCGAAGTGCGCCTGATGCAAGGGGTGATGATTGGCCTGATCCTGTTGATCGCGCTGCTGATCGACACCCTCCAACGGCGCTTGGCAAGGGTGCTGACCAACCTGGCACCGGCCTTGTCGACATGGGCCGAAGGTGACTTCAGCCAGCCGATTGCCCTGGGCAAGACCAACCGCGAACTGCGCGATATCGAGGCGTCCTTGAACCGGCTGCGCGCCTATCTGGTGGACCTGGTGGGCACCATTCGCGGCAATGCCGAAGAAGTGGCCGGCAGCAGCCGGGCCCTGGCCGAGTTGAGCAGCGGCCTGCACGATGGCGCCGAACGCCAGGCCGGGGATACCGCGCAGATCCGCGATTCCTTGGGCGAACTGGAAGCGACCATCCAGCAGGTGGCCGGCGATGCCAGCCAGGCTGCCGGCGCCAGCCGCAGCGCGGGCCAGGCGGTCGAGCAAGGCCAGCGGGTGATCGGCCTGAGCCTGACCGGACTGCATGCGCTGGTGGGCGAAGTGCAGCAAAACGCACAGATGATCGAAAAACTCGCCGAAGAGTCCGCGACTATCGGTGGGGTGCTGACAGTGATCCGTTCGATCGCCGACCAGACCAACCTGCTGGCACTCAACGCCGCCATCGAAGCCGCACGTGCCGGCGAGGCCGGGCGCGGTTTTGCCGTGGTCGCCGACGAAGTACGCACCCTGGCCCAACGTACCGCTGGCGCCACCGCCGAAATCCAGGGTTTGATCACCGGCCTGCAAACCGCGGCCCACCAATCGGTGCAGGGCATGCGCGCCCAGGTCGAACACGCCGAGGCCACCGCCCAGCAAGCCCAGGCAGCGGACGGCGCCCTGGATGAAATCGTCAGCGCGATCCAGACCATCTCCGACACCGCCGTGCGCATCGCCGATGTGACCGCGCAGCAGAGTGGCGCGGTGAGTGAGATTCGCGATAACAGCGAGCGGATTCACCAACTGGGTGAGGATAATTTGCTGCGCATCGGCCAGGGACGTAGCCAGGGTGAGCACCTGCTGGTGCTGGGTGGGCAGCTCAATACCGCCGTAAAAGCCTTCCGGGTCTGACCCCCCGCCAGGCGCCAGGTGAACAACAAATGTGGGAGGGGGCTTGCCCCCGATAGCGGAGTGTCAGTCGACATCTATGTGACTGATCCACCGCTATCGGGGGCAAGCCCCCTCCCACATTTGATCGCTACAGGTTTCAAGACGGTATTACCCATGACCGGATCCCAGGCCTCAGTCATAAATTTTGCGCTATCCTCGCTAATCGTGCCGCCTACTGCATAGAACTGGACAGTCACAAACGCTTTGCGGCATAGTCGCCGGGTTCTGCCGTACCCACATCAATAACAAGGAACAGCCGATGGCGACCTTACTGGTTCTTCACGGACCCAACCTGAACCTGCTCGGCACCCGTGAACCGGGCGTCTACGGGGCAGTGACCCTCGATCAGATCAACCTCGATCTGGAACGACGGGCCCGTGATGCCGGCCACCATTTGCTCTACCTGCAAAGCAATGCCGAGTACGAATTGATTGATCGCATCCATGCCGCGCGCGGCGAAGGCGTGGACTTTATCCTGATCAATCCCGCCGCTTTTACGCATACAAGCGTTGCATTACGTGACGCGTTGCTGGCGGTGAGCATCCCATTCATCGAAGTGCATTTGTCCAACGTGCACAAACGCGAACCTTTCCGCCATCACTCTTACTTCTCCGACGTAGCGGTAGGAGTGATCTGCGGCCTTGGCGCCAGCGGTTACCGACTGGCCCTGGAGGCCGCCCTGGAACAGCTTGAAGAACAGGCCAAGCGCCCCTGACCGACCCTTGGGAGTTGATGATTCATGGATATCCGTAAAGTTAAGAAACTGATCGAACTGCTGGAAGAATCCGGTATCGACGAGCTGGAAATCAAGGAAGGCGAAGAGTCCGTACGGATCAGCCGTCACAGCAAGACCCCGGCCCAACAGTTCTACGCACCACAAATGCAAGCACCGGCACCTGCTGCCGCGCCGGCCGCCGCACCTGCTGCTGCCGCTGCTCCAGCCGCACCGGCCGCGCCAGCGCTGAACGGCTTCGTGGTCAAGTCGCCAATGGTCGGTACGTTCTACCGCACCCCGGCACCGACCTCGCCAGCCTTCGTTGAAGTAGGCCAGACCGTGAAAGTGGGCGACACCATCTGCATCGTGGAAGCGATGAAAATGATGAACCACATCACCGCTGAAAAAGCCGGCGTCGTCGAATCCATCCTGGTAGAAAACGGTCAGCCGGTTGAGTACGACCAGCCGCTGTTCACCATCGTTTGAACCGCGGAGCGCCTTCGATGTTGAAACCTGCGAAGAAACTGCAAAAAGTCCTGATCGCCAACCGCGGCGAGATCGCGCTGCGTATCCTGCGCGCCTGTAAGGAAGAGGGCATCAAGACCGTCGCTGTTTACTCGACGGCCGATACCGAATTGATGCACGTGAAACTGGCGGACGAAAGCATCTGCATCGGCCCGCCACTGGCCACGAACTCGTACCTGAAAGTCTCGAACATCATCGCGGCCGCTGAAGTGACCGGCGCTGATGGCATCCACCCGGGCTACGGCTTCCTCGCGGAAAACGCCGATTTCGCCGAACAGGTGGAAAAATCCGGGTTTGCCTTCATCGGCCCGAAAGCCGAAACCATTCGCCTGATGGGCGACAAGGTCTCGGCCAAGGACGCCATGATCGCCGCCGGCGTACCCACCGTGCCTGGCTCCGACGGCCCGCTGCCTGAAGACGAGGCAACCGCCCTGCGCATTGGTCGCGAAGTCGGTTACCCGGTGATCATCAAGGCCGCCGGTGGCGGTGGTGGTCGCGGCATGCGCGTGGTGCACAAGGAAGAAGAACTGATCGAAGCGGCCAAGCAGACCCGCTCGGAAGCTGCCGCCTGGTTCGGCAACCCGATGGTCTACCTGGAAAAGTACCTGACCAACCCACGTCACGTGGAAGTGCAGGTTCTGTCTGACGGCCAGGGCCACGCCATCCACCTGGGTGATCGCGACTGCTCGCTGCAACGTCGTCACCAGAAGGTACTGGAAGAAGCACCAGCACCGGGCCTGGACGAGAAAGCCCGCCAGGAAGTCCTGGCGCGCTGTGTCAAGGCGTGCATCGACATCAACTACCGTGGCGCCGGTACCTTCGAGTTCCTCTACGAGAACGGTCGCTTCTACTTCATCGAGATGAACACTCGCGTGCAGGTAGAGCACCCGGTTTCGGAGATGGTCACCGGTATCGACATCGTCAAGGAGATGCTGAGCATCGCCGCCGGCAACGTGTTGTCCTTCACCCAGGACGACGTGAAGATCCACGGCCACTCCCTGGAGTGCCGGATCAACGCCGAAGACCCGAAGACCTTTATCCCGAGCCCAGGCCTGGTCAAGCACTTCCATGCCCCAGGCGGCAACGGCGTTCGCGTCGATTCGCACCTGTACAGCGGCTACAAGGTCCCGTCCAACTACGACTCGTTGATCGGCAAGCTGATCACCTGGGGCGCCACCCGCGACGAGGCCATGGCCCGTATGCGCAACGCCCTGGACGAAATCGTGGTCGACGGCATCAAGACCAACATCCCGCTGCATCGGGACCTGGTTCGCGATGAAGGCTTCTGCGAAGGTGGTGTGAACATTCACTACCTGGAACACAAGCTGGCCAACCAGTAAGTGTTCCACCCAACAAAGCCGCCTTCGGGCGGCTTTGTTGTTTGTGGGCCCTCTACTTTGAAGATGTACACAGTCCAAATGTGGGAGGGGGCACCCCGATAGCGGTGGATCAGTGACAGATACTGAGACTGACACACTGCATCGGGGGCAAGCCCCCTCCCACATTTGACCGGCGTGCAGTCAGTAGTGTCGTCTTCTGCTGTTCGCTGGCGTAAACTTGCGCGCTTTCGCGACCTCGCTCGTCGCACACTCATTTTTATTCAAAGGTGCCCGCCATGCCTTGGCTGCAAGTCCGCCTCGCCATCAGCCCAGAACAAGCCGAAACCTACGAAGACGCTTTCCTCGAAGTGGGCGCGGTGTCGGTGACGTTCATGGACGCCGAAGACCAACCGATCTTCGAGCCGGAACTCAATACCACCCCGCTGTGGTCCCATACCCATCTGCTCGCCCTGTTCGAAGACGGCACCGATGCCGCCGCCGTCCTCGCCCATATGGAACTGCTCACCGGTGGCCCGCTGCCAGAGCACCACAGTGAAGTGATCGAAGACCAGGACTGGGAACGCAGCTGGATGGACAACTTCCAGCCAATGCGTTTCGGCCAGCGCCTGTGGATCGTGCCAAGCTGGCATGCCGCCCCTGAGCCGGATGCAGTCAACCTGCTGCTCGACCCGGGCCTGGCTTTCGGTACCGGCACCCACCCGACCACGGCCCTGTGCCTGGAATGGCTGGACGGCCAGGACCTGACCGACAGCCACGTGCTGGACTTCGGCTGCGGCTCGGGGATCCTGGCGATTGCCGCCCTGCTGCTGGGCGCCAAGGAAGCCGTGGGCACCGATATCGACGTACAAGCCCTGGAAGCCTCCCGCGACAACGCCGGGCGCAACAACATCCCTGAAGGCAAATTCCCACTGTACCTGCCGGAGCACTTGCCCCAGGTGCAAGCCGATGTGCTGGTGGCCAACATCCTCGCCGGCCCGCTGGTCTCCCTGGCGCCGCAGCTGTCGAGCCTGGTCAAGCCGGGTGGCCGCCTGGCGCTGTCGGGTATCCTTGCCGAGCAAGGCGAAGACGTTGCCGCCGCGTACGCGAAGGATTTCGAGCTGGATCCGATCGCCAACCGCGATGGCTGGGTACGCATCAGCGGGCGTCGGCGCTAGAATGAGCGCTTGCCTGAATCGGATGGCCGCATGACCGACAGTTTCGTCACCCAATGTCCGCATTGCCAAACGCGCTTTCGCGTCAACCACGCTCAGTTGAGCGTGGCCCGCGGCGTAGTGCGCTGCGGCTCGTGCCTGCAAGTGTTCAACGCCGCTCGCCAGTTACTCGAGCAGCGCGCCCACGCGCCCGCCGCCGCTGTGGAACCACCGGCGGCCCTTGAGCCAGCCCCGCAGGCAGCGCCCGAGACAACACGGGCAATCAGCCAGAAGCAGTGGACAGCCGAAGAGCTGGACCTGGATAACCTGGACCTGGACGAAGAACTGGCCAAGCTGGAACGCCGCGAGATTCAGCACACCCAGCCGGTGGGTGCGGAGCGTCGCCAACCCGGCTCCGACCGCCGGCAAAAAGAAGAGTCCCTCAGCGCCAGCCGCGATACCGTCAAGGCCGAGGAAGAAAAGTGGGCCGCCAGCCTGTTCAGCGAGCCGCCTGAAGAACGCACCCAAGCCGCTGAAGACGAACCTGAGCCAGCCAAGGCAACGGCGCCCCGACAGCGCACCGAACCGTCCATGTCATTCAGCATGGACGATATCGATGACGAACCACCGCTGCATGCCACCCATGACGCGGCTGAACTCGACCCGCCCGTCACCCCCATTACCGACGAAGCAGACACGGCAGCCCCCGAAGAACGCCCCCTGCCCCGCCGCAAACGCCCGCGCGCCGAGACCGGTGCCCACGACGATGTCCTCCAGGACCTGGAAGACGACCCGCTGCACCTCTACGCGCAGAAACGCCCGTCGGGTTGGGGCCGTCGTCTGATCTGGCTGTTGCTGGTGCTGATCGCCGCCGCCGGCCTTGCCGGCCAGTACATCGCCTATCAATTCGACGACCTGGCCCGCCAGGACGCCTACCGCCCATGGTTCCAGCAGTTATGCCCGACATTGGGCTGCACCGTGCCGTCGCGCGTCGATATCGCCCATATCAAGAGCAGCAACCTGGTGGTACGCAGCCATCCGGACTTCGCCGGGGCGCTGGTAGTGGACGCGATCATCTATAACCGCGCGACGTTTTCCCAGCCATTCCCGCTGCTGGAACTGCGCTTTGCCGATTTGAACGGCGGCCTGATCGCCAGTCGTCGCTTCAAGCCCGCCGAATACCTGAGTGGCGAGCTGGCCGGGGTGAGCGAAATGCCCTCCCAGACGCCGATCCATATCTCCCTGGACATCCTCGATCCGGGCAACAAAGCCGTGAATTACAGCCTGAGCTTCCACTCGCCCGAGTGAATCGGTTCACGCAGCGAAGCTTTACGACAGATTCCAGACTGAGTCACCGGCGACCAAACCGGTGGCGATAAAGAAATAACTGTTCAGATTTTATCCAATTCAGCCTTTATCCAGTCATCGAGAGCGGGTATCATGCCAACCCTTTTTCGAACTCTAATGATCCGGCCCCACAACAGGGAAGTCCTATGTCGGCGGTACGCATCGGCCCATACACATTGCAGAATGGCTTGATTCTCGCCCCCATGGCGGGCGTCACCGACCAGCCCTTTCGTCAGCTGTGCAAGCGTTTGGGCGCGGGTCTAGTAGTCTCGGAAATGGTCACCAGCGACATGAGCTTGTGGAACACCCGCAAATCGCGGATGCGCATGATCCACGAAGGTGATCCCGAGCCCCGCTCGGTACAGATCGCCGGTGGAGATGCACAGATGCTGGCGGATGCGGCCCGAGCCAACGTGGAGCTGGGTGCGCAGATCATTGATATCAACATGGGCTGCCCGGCCAAGAAGGTTTGCAACAAGGCCGCCGGTTCGGCGTTGTTGAAGGACGAGCAGTTGGTCACCGAGATCCTGCAGGCCGTTGTCGCCGCAGTGGATGTGCCGGTGACCCTGAAGATTCGTACCGGCTGGGACCGGGACAACAAGAATGGCCTGACGGTGGCGAAGATCGCCGAACAGGCGGGTATTACAGCGCTGGCGGTACATGGCCGCACCCGCGCCGATCTGTACACCGGTGAAGCCGAGTACGACACCATTGCCGCGATCAAGCAGGCGGTGTCGATGCCGGTGTTTGCCAATGGCGATATCGATTCAGCCGAGAAAGCCCGGCGCGTGCTGCACGCAACCGGTGCCGATGGCCTGTTGATTGGCCGGGCCGCCCAGGGGCGACCGTGGATTTTTCGTGAGATCGAGCATTTTCTGCGTACGGGCGAAACCCTGCCGGCACCGGAGTTGATCGAGGTGGAACGTATTCTGCTAGAGCATCTGGCCGCCCTGCACGCCTTCTATGGAGACGTGATGGGAGTACGCATTGCTCGCAAGCATGTCGGCTGGTATCTCGCAACCCTGCCGGGCGCCAGGGAGTTCCGCGCCCACTTCAATCGTTTGGATGATACGGAAGCACAGTGCGCCAACGTTCGTGAGTTCTTCAGCGAACGTTACAAGAGCCTGGGGACAGGGGACGGAAAGGGGGTGGCCGCATGACGATGATGACCGAGACTTTAGTGAGTGGAACAACACCCGTGAGCGACAACGTCAATTTGAAACAGCACCTCAACACGCCGAGCGAAGAAGGCCAGACCCTTCGCGGGAGTGTCGAGAAGGCGCTGCACAATTATTTCGCCCACCTTGAGGGCGCTTCCGTCACGGACGTGTACAACCTGGTGCTCTCCGAAGTCGAGGCACCCTTGCTCGAAAGCGTGATGAACTACGTCAAGGGCAACCAGACCAAAGCCAGTGAGCTGCTGGGCCTCAACCGTGGCACCTTGCGCAAAAAGCTCAAACAATACGATTTGCTGTAAGCATTCAATCCAACCAGAAAGGCGCCCGCGTAAAACCGGTCGCCTTTTTTGCTGACTCCTTTGCTTTTGATGGAAATTGAAATGACCGACCAGACTACCCGCCTGCCGATCCGCCGCGCCTTGATCAGTGTTTCCGACAAGACCGGGATCCTCGAATTTGCCCGGGGGCTGGAAGCCCTGGGCGTGGAAATCCTCTCCACGGGCGGGACCTTCAAACTGCTGCAGGACAACGGCGTGGCCGCAGTAGAAGTCGCGGACTACACCGGTTTCGCAGAAATGATGGACGGTCGGGTCAAGACCCTGCACCCGAAAATCCATGGCGGCATCCTCGGCCGTCGCGGCGTCGACGACGCGATCATGAACGAACACGGCATCAAGCCGATCGACCTGGTGGCCGTCAACCTCTACCCGTTCGAAGCCACCATCAACAAGCCAGGCTGCGACCTGCCGACCGCCATCGAGAACATCGACATCGGCGGCCCGACCATGGTGCGCTCGGCGGCCAAGAACCACAAAGACGTGGCGATCGTGGTCAACGCCAGCGACTACGCCCAAGTACTGGAAAGCCTGAAGGCCGGTGGCCTGACCTACGCCCAGCGTTTCGACCTGATGCTCAAGGCGTTCGAACACACTGCCGCCTACGACGGCATGATCGCCAACTACATGGGCACCGTGAACCAGGCCGCCGAAACCCTGAGCACTGAAGGCCGCAGCCAGTTCCCGCGCACCTTCAACAGCCAGTTCATCAAGGCCCAGGAAATGCGCTACGGCGAGAACCCGCACCAGAGCGCGGCGTTCTACGTGGAAGCCAAACCGGCCGAAGTGGGCATCGCCACCGCGACCCAACTGCAAGGCAAAGAGCTGTCCTACAACAACGTGGCCGATACCGACGCCGCGCTGGAATGCGTGAAGAGCTTCGTCAAGCCCGCCTGCGTGATCGTCAAGCACGCCAACCCATGCGGCGTGGCCGTCAGCCCCGACGCTGAAGGCGGCATTCGCCAGGCCTACGAACTGGCCTACGCCACCGACACCGAGTCGGCCTTCGGCGGCATCATTGCCTTCAACCGTGAACTGGACGCCGAGACCGCCAAGGCCATCGTCGAGCGTCAGTTCGTCGAAGTGATCATCGCGCCCTCCGTCAGCGAAGAAGCCCGCGCCATTGTTGCCGCGAAAGCCAACGTGCGCCTGCTGGCCTGCGGCGAGTGGTCGGCCGAACGCGCCGCCGCCTGGGACTACAAGCGCGTCAATGGCGGCTTGCTGGTCCAGAGCCGCGACATTGGCATGATCAGCAGCGCCGACCTGAAGGTAGTGACCAAGCGCGCGCCGACCGAGCAGGAAATCAACGACCTGATCTTCGCCTGGAAAGTGGCCAAGTATGTGAAGTCCAACGCCATCGTCTACGCCAAGAACCGCCAGACCATCGGTGTCGGCGCCGGCCAGATGAGCCGCGTGAACTCGGCGCGTATCGCCGCGATCAAGGCCGAACACGCCGGGTTGCAGGTCGCAGGTTCAGTGATGGCTTCCGATGCGTTCTTCCCGTTCCGCGACGGTCTGGACAATGCCGCGAAAGCTGGCGTGACTGCCGTGATCCAACCGGGCGGCTCGATGCGTGACGCCGAAGTGATCGCCGCCGCTGATGAAGCCGGCATCGCCATGGTCTTCACTGGCATGCGCCACTTCCGTCACTAAACACCACTGCTTTCCTACTGTAGGAGCGAGCTTGCTCGCGAAAAGCCCGAAAACGCCACGGGGAGCCAGATGCCCCCCGTCATCGTTGACGATCTTCGCGAGCAAGCTCGCTCCTACAGAAAGCACAGCGTTTCACAGAGGTTTTTGACATGAATGTTTTGATCATTGGCAGCGGTGGCCGTGAACACGCCCTGGCCTGGAAAGTTGCCCAGGACCCACGCGTCCAGAAAGTCTTCGTCGCCCCCGGCAACGCCGGTACCGCCATCGAAGCCAAGTGCGAAAACGTCGCCATCGACGTACTGGCCCTGGAACAACTGGCCGACTTCGCCGAGAAAAACGTCTCCCTGACCATCGTCGGTCCGGAAGTGCCATTGGTTGCCGGTGTCGTGGACCTGTTCCGCAGCCGCGGCCTGGATTGCTTCGGCCCAACCGCCGGCGCGGCCCAGCTGGAAGGCTCGAAAGCCTTCACCAAGGATTTCCTGGCGCGCCACAAGATCCCGACCGCCGACTACCAGAACTTCACCGAGATCGAGCCGGCCCTGGCCTACCTGCGTGAAAAAGGCGCACCGATCGTGATCAAGGCCGACGGCCTGGCCGCCGGTAAAGGCGTGATCGTCGCCATGACCTTGCAGGAAGCCGAAGACGCGGTGCGCGACATGCTCGCCGGCAACGCGTTTGGTGATGCCGGTTCGCGCGTGGTCATCGAGGAGTTCCTCGACGGCGAAGAAGCCAGCTTTATCGTGATGGTCGACGGCAAGAACGTACTGCCGATGGCCACCAGCCAGGACCACAAGCGCGTCGGCGACGGCGACAGCGGCCCGAACACCGGCGGCATGGGTGCCTACTCCCCAGCCCCGGTGGTGACCGCCGAGGTGCACCAGCGCGTCATGGACCTGGTGATCTGGCCAACCGTGCGCGGCATGGCCGACGAAGGCAACGTGTACACCGGCTTCCTGTACGCCGGCCTGATGATCGACAAGGCCGGCAACCCGAAAGTCATCGAGTTCAACTGCCGCTTCGGTGACCCGGAAACCCAACCCGTGATGCTGCGCCTGCAATCGAGCCTGGTGCTGCTGGTGGAAGCCGCCCTCGCCCAGGCGCTGGACAAGGTTGAAGCACAGTGGGATCCACGCCCGAGCGTCGGCATCGTGCTGGCAGCCGGCGGCTACCCTGCCGACTACGCCAAAGGCGATGTGATTGAAGGCCTGGACGCGGCTGCTACGCTGGAAGGCAAGGTGTTCCATGCGGGCACCGCGCTCAAGGATGGCAAGGTTGTCACCGCGGGTGGCCGTGTGTTGTGCGCTACCGCGATGGGTGCCAGTGTCGACGCTGCGCAGCAACAGGCTTACAAGCTGGCGGCGAAGATCGACTGGAAAGGCTGTTTCTACCGCACGGACATCGGTTATCGCGCCATTGCACGCGAACGTGGCGAAAACCAGTAACACTAGCTATCCGTTCGGTTAGGCAAGGGCCTCTGGCCCTTGCCGTATACAGGCCTCCCCGCGCATAGTTAACCGTGCATCAACCTACGAAGGGATTTCGCCGTGCGCTGGCTCAGGATCGCCATAGGTTTTACTGTCAGTCTGCTGACACTGCTCTGCTTGTTCCCGGCCCAGGCCGCCGCGCAAGGCAGTGGCTGGGCGGTATTGCTTGATGAACAGGCCGACCTGCAACTGAGCGACATCCGTTCCTCGCGCTACACCAATCAATTCAGCCCCATCGAACTGGACCGGATTACCGCCGCCGCGCCGGACGGTGCGTTGTGGGTACGTTTCAAGCTGCAGCCCGGCAAGCACGAGCAAGTGCTGCGCATATTCGCCCCGGACGTCTCACACCTGAGCCTCTATGTGCTGGACGGCGACACCCTGATCGAACAACAGAGCACCGGCACCCGCCAGCCCCAGGCGGAACGCCCGTTGCCCAGCAGCGATTTCATGCTGCCGATGCCCCAGAGCCAAAAGCCCCTCGAGGTGTACCTGCGCCTGGTCTCGGAACACGAACTGCGCCCCTACATCACCCTGGAGCCGGCCGTCCTGGCTGCCGCCGACCAGAACCAGACGCTGATCTATGGCCTGCTGTTCGGCTGCCTGTTGATGTTGATCCTGCACAACCTCACACGCTTCGCCTACCACCGCTCGCGCAGCAGCCTGTGGCTGGCGGCGTGCGAAGGCCTGTTGATGCTCAGCCTGGCGCTGCTGCTCAACCTGGTGGGGCCATGGCTGCCCGACTGGCACGCGATCCAGACGCCAGGCGCCTACCTCGCCCTGCTGCTGACTGCACCCTGCGGGCTGATGTTTGCCTACCGCTTCTTCATGCCCCTGGGCCCGCACCCGCTGAACAAGCTGCTGATGGCCGACATCCTGCTGATCGTGCTGTGTGGCCTGTTGCTGTTGTTCGTCAATACCCTGCCGCTGAACATCATCACCTACGTCCTGGTAGCGCTGGCGGGCCTGAGCATGCTGTTTGTCTCGGCCTACCACTGGCAAAAAGGCTACCGCCCGGCGCGGCTGTTCGTGGCGGCGATGGTCGTATTCAACATCGGCACGTTGATCATCCTGCCCGCCCTGCTCGGTCTGACACTGGTAGCACCCCAAGGCCTGATCATCACCTTGCTCGGGTTTGTCTGCCTCAGCGGCCTGCTGATGAGCCTGGCGCTGGGCGAGCGCCAGCGCGCGATTGTCGAAAAACGCTTCAGTGTCAGCCGCGACCTGGCCGCCAGCAATGCCGAAATCGCCGCCAAGGCCGAGTTCCTGGCGAAAATCAGCCACGAAATCCGTACCCCCATGAACGGCGTGCTGGGCATGACCGAACTGCTGTTGGGCACGCCTTTGTCGGTGAAGCAGCGCGACTATGTGCAGACCATTCACAGCGCCGGTAATGAACTGCTCACGCTGATCAACGAGATTCTCGATATCTCCAAGCTCGAATCCGGGCAAATCGAACTGGACGACGTGCAGTTCGACCTGAATGCCCTGATCGAAGACTGCCTGAGCATCTTCCGCGCCAAGGCCGAGCAGCAGAACGTCGAGCTGATCAGTTTTATCCAGCCCCAGGTGCCGCGCGTGATCAGCGGCGACCCGACACGCCTGCGCCAGGCGATGCTGAGCCTGCTGGAAAACGCCCTGCAGAAAACCGACGAAGGTGAAGTGCTGATCGTCGTGGCACTGGACGAACGCAGCACCAAGCCGCGCCTGCGCATTGCCGTACAAGACAGCGGCCTGCCGATGGAAGCCGCCGAGCGCGACGCGTTGCTGCACAGTGAGTTGCACAGCAAGAACTTCCTGTCGGAGACGCGCTTGACCGGCCACCTGGGCCTGGTGATCGCACGCCAACTGATCCTGTTGATGAATGGCGAATTTGGTATCAAGAGTGGCGCGCAACAGGGCAGCACCCTGTGGCTGACCCTGCCGCTGGACCCGGAACGCCTGGAGCACCCGACCTCCGACCTCGATGGCCCGCTCAAGGGCGCGCGGGTACTGGTGGTGGACGACAACGACACCTGCCGCAAAGTGCTCGTGCAGCAATGCACCGCCTGGGGCCTCAACGTCAGCGCCGTGCCGTCGGGCAAGGAAGCCCTGGCGCTACTGCGCACCAAGGCGCACCTGCGTGATTACTTCGATGTGGTGCTGCTCGACCAGAACATGCCGGGCATGACCGGCATGCAACTGGCGGCGAAAATCAAGGAAGATCCGAGCCTGAACCACGACATCCTGCTGATCATGCTCACCGGCATCAGCAACGCGCCGAGCAAGATCATTGCGCGCAATTGCGGGATCAAGCGCATCCTCGCCAAGCCGGTGGCCGGCTATACCCTCAAGACCACCCTGGCCGACGAGCTGACCCAGCGCAGCAAAGGCAATGTACAGCCCCGCGCGCCCCTGAGCGTGCCAGCGCCTGTCACCGTGCCCAGTGATTTCCGCATCCTGGTCGCTGAAGACAACAGCATCTCCACCAAAGTGATCCGCGGCATGCTGGGCAAGCTCAACCTCAACCCGGACACCGCCAGCAATGGCGAAGAAGCCCTGGAAGCGATGAAAGCCCAGCGCTACGACCTGGTATTGATGGACTGTGAAATGCCGATCCTCGACGGCTTCTCGGCGACCCAGCAATTGCGTGCGTGGGAGGTCAGCCACCAACGCATCCGCACGCCGATCGTCGCCCTCACGGCGCACATCCTCTCGGAACATAAAGAACGCGCACGCCAGGCCGGAATGGACGGGCATATGGCCAAGCCGGTAGAGCTGTCACAACTGCGCGAATTGGTGGAGTTCTGGGTGGCGCAGCGTCAACAACGCCCGGAACACGCCCCGTCCTGAACGCAGAACACCCGGCAGATAGAACTGTTGTGGCAAGCCCGCTTGTTGTGGCGAGCGGGCTTGCCCTAATGCCGTTCAGTTAAGGCTTTTTTGTAGGAGCGAGCTTGCTCGCGAAGAACTCACAGGCGCCGCGTTCACTCAGGAAACACGCGTTATCGTTGACGTTTTTCGCGAGCAAGCTCGCTCCTACAGAAGGCGATGTACGCTTAACTGAACGGCATTAGGGCTTGCCCCGCGTTGGGCTGCGCAGCAGCCCCAGTAAAAAAAGAACGCGGTGTATCAGACACTCTGTAGAGGCTGGGCTTGGGGCCGCTTCGCAGCCCAACGCGGGGCAAGCCCGCTCGCCACAGGGGGGATTTGTCTGGGGCTGAAAAGTGGGGCAGATACCCATGGTCATCGGGGCACGCGCCCTCCCACATTTGATCTCTGACGCCTGATAGACTCTCCACACTTTCCCCGCCCACGAGCCGCTCCCATGCTCCACGTGCTATTCAGCGTTTACCTGAAGATGCTGGTGCTCTACAGCCCGTTCTTCGTACTGTCCTGCTTTATCAGCCTGACCCGTGGCTACTCCAGCAAGGAGCGGCGGCGCCTGGCCTGGAAAGTGGCGCTGGCGACCCTGATCTCAAGCGTGTTGCTCTACCTGTTCGGCCGGGTGATTTTCAGTGTATTCGGCATCACCGTGGATGCGTTCCGCATCGGCGCCGGCAGTGTGCTGTTTATCTCCGCCCTGGGGATGGCCCAGGGCAAGTCGGCGGTACAGACCGACAACGTGCAACAGGACGTCACCATTGTGCCGCTGACGATCCCGCTCACGGTCGGCCCCGGCACTATCGGTGCGCTGCTGGTGATGGGCGTCAGCCAGCCCCATTGGGATGACAAGATCTCCGCCATCCTCAGCATCGCCCTGGCCAGCCTCACAGTGGGCGTGGTGCTGTACCTGTCCAACCGTATCGAACGCATTCTCGGCGACCAGGGCTTACAGATTGTCAGCCGGTTGATGGGGTTGTTCGTGTGCGCCCTCGCTGCGCAAATCATCTTTACCGGCGTGCGCGGTTACCTGGTGCCCTAGATCCGGTACTTGGCGATTGCCAGCTGGACTTTGTCCCCCGCACTCTCACGCATCAATTGGATGGTTTTTTCGTTGACCACCGAGGTATTCAGCACCAGGCAGGTTTGCCCGCTGAAAGCCTCGAACGACGAGCTGTCCCACTCCAGAAACGGCAAGCCCACCTGCTTGCTCACGCCCTGGCTGCTGTAGGTCACCAGCACCATCATCACTTCGCCGTCGCGCTCGGCGCAGGATGCCAGGCCGAAATCACCGCCCTGGCGTACGGTGCTATTGCGCTTGAACAGCTCGAAAGAAGCCGGCTGTTGCTTCAAGGCTTCCAACGCATCGGCCGCCAACTTCGGCAGCGCCTCCAGCCAGGGTCCGCTCAGGGATGTCGACGCCAGCATGGCAGCAATGATATTCAACGCCGCCAGTTGCACCGTCAGGCCCTTGCCAGAGCCTGAGACCCGCTCGAAGCGACTGCGCACCGGCAGCCAGCCCAGGCTGACCATGACCTTGATGAATTCGTCGTACCACTGCTCGGTACCCCGGTGGACCTTCAACACATCGCTCACGTAGCTGCTGGCCAGCAGATAGCTTTTGCGAATGTACTCGCGGTTCAGGCCGCTCAGGCCGTCGGCAAATGAATTCACGCCGTTGTTCACCACCGCCGCATTGCAGTCATCCTCGACGTCGATCTTGACCGGCTGCGCCCCAGGCGCCCCAGGCAGTTTGTACGCGGCGATCAACTTGCGCCGTTTGGTGTGATTGATCCTTCTGTGATGTCGCTCCATTTTCCAGTTCTCCACAAGCACCCCACATAGGGCGTGTGACCACACTAGTCCAGGGGCTGGCGGGTTTTCCAGACGACAAACATCGCTTGCGAACACACCGCGAAAAACGCCTCCCAGCGATCGTTGGGCGTATCCCCCGGCCTTCCGGCTTTCATCGACAAAAAAAGAAAAAGCCCCGCATAACGGCAGGTGTTCACCCATCGTCACTCGGAGCTTTCGGGCCACTGCGGGGCCGTTTTCAGGCGACGGGCTTGGCCCCGTACCAGCGCGGCGTGTACACCCACTCACCGCCACCGGCACGTGGGAACGTGCAGGTGGTGGATGAGCCGACCAGCACCATGGTGCGCATGTCCACCTGGTCGGGCGTGAGTTGCCCCAGCGTGGTGACCCGCAGGGTCTGGCCGGGGCGACCGATATCGCGGCCCAGTACCACCGGCGTGTCGGCCGTGCGGTGCTGCGCGACGATTTCCAGGGCACGCCCCAATTGCCATGGCCGCGCCCGCGAGATCGGGTTGTAGAACGCCAGGGCCAGGTCGGCCTGGGAAGCGAGGTCCAGGCGTTTTTCGATAATCGCCCAGGGCTTGAGGTTATCCGACAGCGACATCACACAGAAGTCATGTCCCAACGGTGCGCCTGCCTGGGCAGCCGTGGCCAGGCTGGCGGACACCCCCGGCAGGATTTCCAGGTCGACCTGATGCCACGCCGGGTCACTGGACTCGTGCAACGCCTCGATCACCGCCGCAGCCATGGCGAATACACCAGGGTCGCCGGACGACACCACCACCACCGAACGGCCTTGGGCTGCCAGCTCGAACGCGTGGCGCGCACGCTGCATTTCTTCACGGTTATCAGTGCAGTGCTGCACCTGGTCGTCACGGAAAGGCCCGGCCATGCGCACATAGGTTTCATAGCCCAGCACATCGGTGCAACGCGCCAGCTCGGCCTTCACCGCCGGAACCATCAGTTCGGCCGCGCCAGGGCCCAGGCCGATCACGGCGAGGCGCCCACGCGCGCGGCCAATTTGCGACACATCCAGGGGCTGCTCGGCGACAGTGATCATGATCTCTGCGTCTTGCTCCACCTTGGCGAAGCGCAGCGGCACGCCCAACGCCAACGCGGCATCCTGCAACGATGCTTGCGCCATCTGCGTCTCACTGGCCAACAGGCAGGCCAGGGATTGCACGGCGATCCCCGCGTCATGCAACGCCGTGCGCACACGCGCCGCCAACTGCGCACCGGGCTTGCACGTAGCGCAGACGTTCTTCGGATAGATCAGCAATTCATTGGCCGCAGGCGCACGCTCGGTATTGCCCACATGAATCGCCAGGCGCGCCTGCTGATCCTGCGGCAGGTTGGCCTGGTCCAGCCACGGCGCGGCACCTTCGATGCGCACGCTTTCGCCGGCCAGCAGGTCCGAGACAAAGCGCTTGCCCAGCTCCAGGTCACCCAGTTGATAGCCCGCCGGCGGGTTGAGCAGGCAGGTGCCGAAACGCAACTCGCCGCTGGTGGTGATCGCAGCGTGCACGCCCAGGGCCGCGGCAATATCCCGCGCCATGACGTTTACGCCTCCCAGGCCGCCCAGCAGCGGTACAACGGCACTGCCGTCTTCAGCCACGGCCAGCACGGCGGGTTCTTCGCCTTTTTCCAGCAGCAGCGGCGCCAGGGTGCGGATCACGATACCGGCCGCGCACAACGCAATCAGCGGCGTGCCTTGCTGGTACAGCTGGCGCAGGGTCGCACCGAACTCACTGTAGGCTTGGTCCGCGCCGTCGACCCGCCCGGCCAGGCCATGGATCAGCGCGCCAGGGTAAACCTGTTGAATCTTGCGCGCAGTGGCCAGGCTGCCCTGGCCAAGGATGACAATCGCCGGCTTCATCAACCTTGCCACCGTTCACCGGGCACGATGATCAATGAGAAATACGGTGACGACATCGGCTCCACCTGATCCAGCGGCACGATCTTCTGGTTGGCCATGGTGGCGCGCTCCACATACAGCGCACGCTCGGCCAGGCCGAGTTCTTCCAGCACCTGGCGCACCTTGGGGAAATTGCGCCCCAGTTTCATGATCACCGCCGCATCGGCATCCGCCAGGCGGCGCTTGAGGTCGTCATGGGGCAACACACCCGAGAGCACTGACAGGCTCTGGTTGCGATACACCAATGGCGCGCCGAGTACCGAGGCGCCACCGAGCATCGAGCACACGCCCGGGATGACCTGGGCTTCGTAGCGCTCGGCGAGGCGGTCGTGCAAGTACATGTAGGAGCCGTAGAAGAACGGGTCGCCTTCACAGATCACCGCCACGTCGCGGCCGGCGTCCAGATGCGCGGCGACGTCGAGGCTGGCGCCGTCGTAGAAGTCGCTGATCACTTGCTCATAGGACAGCGGCGCCGGCAGCGCTTCGGTGGTCACGGGGTACACCAACGGCATCAGGGTCTGTTGCGGCACCAGATGGTCTTCGATGATGCCGAAGGCGTTACCCTTCTTACCCTTGGCCACGAAGTACGCCACCACGGGCGACTCGCGCAGCAGGCGCAGGGCCTTGAGGGTGATCAGCTCCGGGTCACCGGGACCGACGCCCAGGCCGATCAAACGTCCGCGTGCCGGCATTATTCGACCTCCGTGGCGAGGGCATTGACTGCAGCGGCGGCCATGGCACTGCCGCCCAGGCGGCCTTGCATGATCACGAAGGGCACGCCACGGCTATCGGCGGCCAGCATGGCCTTGGACTCGGCGGCGCCGACAAAACCGACCGGGAACCCCAGGATCAGCGCCGGCTTCGGCGCACCGGCGTCGAGCATCTCCAGCAGGTAGAACAAAGCCGTCGGCGCGTTGCCGATCACCACCACACTGCCTGCCAGGTGCGGGCGCCACAGCTCCAGTGCGGCGGCGGAACGGGTGTTGCCCAGCTCCCGCGCCAATTCCGGCACGCTGTCGTCGCGCAGGGTGCAGATCACTTCGTTGTTGGCCGGCAGGCGCGCGCGGGTCACGCCTTCGGAGACCATCCGCGCATCACACAGAATAGGCGCGCCAGCAGCCAGCGCATCGCGCCCGGCCTTGCCTGCGCCTTCGGAAAACTGCAGGCCGTCGATGGCCTCGACCATGCCGCAGGCATGAATCACCCGCACCGCGAGTTTCTCCAAATCAGCCGGGATACGCTCCAACTTGGCTTCCGCGCGAATAATGGCGAAGGAGTTGCG
Source organism: Pseudomonas gorinensis (assembly GCF_042015035.1). Classification (NCBI taxonomy): domain Bacteria; kingdom Pseudomonadati; phylum Pseudomonadota; class Gammaproteobacteria; order Pseudomonadales; family Pseudomonadaceae; genus Pseudomonas; species Pseudomonas gorinensis. Next base: position 1,056,911 of record NZ_CP167125.1, on the reverse strand, counting down.
ATAGATCTCCTGACCGTCGCGGATGTAATCAATCATCGGTGTTGCTCCGTGGGCGAGCGCGCAGCAGGGCGCCCGCCGCTTCAATGGAAAGAGTGCGCGCGTGCAGCCGGCCGAAGCCTGGGTGGGCGGCATCGCGAAAATAGAGGTCGTAGTGGCCAGGACTCACCGCCAGCAGGGTGACCGGCGCGGTATGTGCCGCAGCGCAGGAGCGTGGGCAGCCGGACAGGTGAACCTCGTGCTCGGTCTGTAATGAGGCCAGTCGCACGGCGTCGACCTTGGTATCGGCCAGGGCCTTTACGCAGCCACTGGAACCGGTGCAGGCGGTCATGCGCGCCAGGGGTTGGTCGGGAGTGCAGAGGAAGCCCAGCTGCCCCAGGCGTTGGGTCACGGCGTGAGGTTTTTCGACGTTGGGCAGCAGCACACCTTGCCAAGGGGTGAAGCGCAATGTGCCGTCGCCATGTTCGTTGGCGAGTTGCGCGACGCCCCTGAGCATCGTCGAATCCAGGCGCCCCAAGGGTACGATGGCAGCGACGTAGAATTGATTTTTTTGAGACTGTGGATAACTCCCGAGGTGCAGCAAAGCACCGCTGGGCGGGCGCTGGAAGCCGTCGGCTGGCAGCAGCGGCAGGCTGAGGCGGCTCAGCAACTTATCCACAGCCAGATGGCGCATGCGCGTTTGCTCTGGGGTGGCGAGGTCAAGAAACGCCTCCAACACCGCCACCACCAATGCATGACCCTGCTCCAACGGCACGGCAGCCAACGGCGCATCCAGCCCCGGACAACCTGCCAGGCCGAACGCGAGGAGCGTCTGGCCATTGCGTACGAACGCCGACAGCCACAGATCGTGATGATGCTCGAGCATCGCCAGGGCCTCGCCGCCGTCCAGTTGCACGGCGAACTTGGCCGACAACTCATGGAAACGCGGATGATTTTGCAGGGTGGCGAGGATCTGCTCGGCCAGCGGGCGGGTGTCGAACAGCATCTGTGGATCAATACCGGCACTGGGGCTGAGCATCAGGTTGCGTACGTCATCCCCGGCGGCGTTGCTCGGCCCCAGGTCGGCGGCCAGCAGCCTGGCGATCAAGGCGTCTTGCTCGACACCGATCCCGCGAATCTGCAGGTTCGCGCGGTTGGTCGCCTCGATCACGCCCCCCGCGTACGCCTGGGCCGCATCCGCCACGGCATGGGCCTGGGCGGCGCTGATCGAGCCACCGGCCAATTTGATCCGGCAAATGCCGCCATCCAGCGCCTGGACGATACGCAGCAACCCCGGACAAGCCGAGGGGCGCAAGGTGTTCAGAGCGGGCGTTGGGTTCACAGGGCTACCGGTTCACGGGTAAAGGCGCGGTATTATGCCTGCTTTGTCCGGCGGCATGAAAAGCCTGCCCGTCGGATGTCGTTCAAGGAATTGATATGTCGCCCTGGCTGACGGTTGTAGGCATCGGTGAAGACGGCTTCAAGGGGCTGGGCAGGAATGCCCGGCATGCCCTGTTGCGCGCCTCGCGGATTATAGGTGGTCAGCGCCAGTTGGACCTGTTGCCGGTGTGTATTCGTGGTGAGCGCCAGGTGTGGCCGAGCCCGTTTTCCCTGGAACCGGTACTGGCGCGGCGCGGCGAGCCTGTGTGCGTGCTGGCCAGCGGCGACCCGATGTTCTATGGCGTGGGCGCCAGTTTGGCGCGCCAGGTGGCGGCTGAAGAACTGCTGATCTTGCCGGCGCCGTCGTCGGTGTCGTTGGCGGCGGCGCGGTTGGGCTGGCCGTTGCAGGAGGTGGTGACGCTGTCCGTGGTGGCCCGGCCGGTGGCGGCGCTCAACGCGCATCTGGCCACGGGTGTGCGTTTATTGGTACTGAGTAATGACGGCGGCAGTCCCGCGTTGATTGCTTCGTTGTTGGCCGAATCCGGGTTTGGGCCCAGCCGATTGACAGTGTTTGAACACCTGGACGGCGCGGATGAGCGGCGCATCGACGGCTTGGCCGAGGATTGGCAACACGCCTCGGTCGCCGACTTGAACCTGGTCGCCATCGACTGCCTGGCCTCCAGCGACACACCCCGTCTATCGCGCCTCGCTGGCTTGCCCGATTCCGCCTTCCGGCACGACGGCCAACTGACCAAGCGCGACGTCCGCGCCATGACCCTCGCCCGCCTCGCCCCGATGCCCGGCGAGCTGCTGTGGGATGTGGGTGCGGGCAGCGGCTCCATCGGCATCGAATGGATGCGTGCGCACCCCAGCTGTCGCGCACTGGCGATTGAAGCGGACGAAGGCCGCCAGGGCCTTATTGAACACAACCGCGACGCCCTCGGCGTGCCCGGTTTGCAGTTGATTCGTGGCAAAGCCCCGGAAGCCTTGCACGGCCTTACAGCACCCGACGCCATCTTCATCGGCGGCGGAGTCACCCGCGAGGGCGTGCTCGACACCTGCTGGCAACACCTGCGCCCCGGCGGCCGGCTCGTCGCCAACGCCGTGACCCTGCAAAGTGAAATGACCTTGATGAACTGGCGCGCTCAACATGGCGGCGAACTGACCCGTATCCACGTCGCTCAGGCCCAGCCGCTGGGTGAATTCGATACGTGGCGGCAGGCGCTTCCGATCACCCTGCTGGAAGTGGTCAAGCCGCGATGAAACGCATCCTGCTGCTGGGCGGTGTGACCGAAGCGCTGGCTATCGCTCGTACGTTGGGGCCGGAGCATATCTACAGCCTGGCCGGTGTGGGCCGTGTGCCGACCGATCTCGCCTGCCAAGTGCGTGTCGGCGGTTATGGCGGCGCCGAAGGGCTGGCGCAGTTTGTGCGCGACGAACACATCAGCTTGATTCTCGACGCCACCCACCCGTACGCGGCGCAGATCAGCCGCAATGCCGCCGAGGCAGCAAGGGTGTGCGGTGTGCCGTGTTGGGCGTTGCGGCGTCCGGCGTGGCAGCCGCAGGCGGGGGATGATTGGCGAGAGGTGAGCGATTGGGCCGCGTTGATTGAAGCGTTGAAACCGTTCAAGCGCCCGCTGTTCACGTTGGGACGAGAGCCGTTGCAGCACCTTGATGAGATCCCGCCGGAGCAGTTCTGGACGTTGCGCGCGCTGGATGTGTATCCCGGCAATGAGCGCTGTGAAGTGATCGGCGCGCGCGGGCCTTTCTTGATCGAGGATGAGCGGGCGTTGTTCGAACGGCGTGGCATTGACGTGCTGATCAGCAAGAACAGCGGCAGCACAGCGACGGAGCCGAAGCTGGAAGTGGCGAGGGAGCGTGGGGTGCCGGTATTGGTGTTGAAGCGGCCGGTGTTGGCGGCTGTGGATCGGGAGCTTTTGTCGCCCGCGGAAACAATCGATTCGTTGGCAGATTTCATTCGATAAGTCAGGATCGCTCGCTTGCTTGATTAGTAACCTATTTGTTACCTTCAGGGCGACCAATGATTGAAATTGAAGAATACCGACGCGATAACCAGTTGAGCCCATTCGATGAGTGGTTTTCATCGTTGAGTGTGCCGGCAGCAACCAAAGTTTCAACTGCTTTGTTTCGACTTGAAATGGGCAATACAAGCAACATCAAATGGTTCGATGGGCTCGGCGAATACCGCATCGACTGGGGGCCAGGCCTACGAATTTATCTTATACAAGAGGGCCACCGATTAATCATTCTGTTCGGTGGTGGCGACAAGTCCAGTCAAAAGCGCGATATCAAGACCGTGAAGTCTCTGATCGATCAGTATCAGCGTGACAAGAAAGTGAAACAAAAGAGGTAACCAGCATGGCGCTTACCCGCAGCTACAAACACACAATCGCCGAGCGTGCTCAACGTGATCCTGAATTCGCCCAAGCTCTTCTTGATGAGGCCGCTACACTGTTTCTCAATGGTGAACCGGAAATTTCACGTGTGATTCTGCGCGATTTGGTCAACGCCACAGTGGGCTTTGAAGGACTCGCAAAGGAAACCGCCAAACCGAGCAAAAGCCTGCATCGGATGCTATCAGCCAGTGGTAATCCAAGCATGGATAATCTCTCGGCGATTTTTGCGGTGATTAGAAAAGCCCTGGGCGTTGATATGCAGGTACACGGAGTTCCCACCGCCTAATTTGATCGTTCCCCTGCTCTGCGTGGGGACGATCACAGTCGTGTTATTCGCTGCCTGCGGCTGTTGTCTGCCCAACACCATCGTGTACCCGATCAGCCAGCAACTGCGCCAGCTCGATCAACTGCGCAACGCCCAGTAATTCCTCGCGTGGTGCGCCCTCCAGGTTAAAGGCAATGTCGCAACTCAGCGCGTTGGCCGAGGCAAGTGTTTCGCTGAGGTTGACCAGCAGGCCTTCGGTGCTGATGCCATCGGCCACGGTGAAGAGCCGAACGGGGGGATTTGGGGTGGGTTTGATCATTGTGAAGCTCCTTAGAAAGGTGGAGCTGCCACTGATTCGCCGCGACGCGATAGGGTGGCAGCTGTACGCAGGTTCGCGGACCGGTCTAAGGCATCCCGGCATACCCGAAGGTATCCCGCGCACAGCCACCATTTAGCCGCACAGTAGACGATAAAAAAGCATCAACTGAAAGCAGGCGATAGCGCTTTTGCTCTTAGAAAACCCGGGCCGCGACGCCCGTCCGCTGCGTTTACAGCGGTGTACGGAGACTAGAGACCGAGTGTCCTAGGGACAACCTCAAATCCCTGTCGGAAATTTCTGCTTGTACGAATAACCAGCCAAACGACCAGCTATTTGGCCTCCCTCCAAAAAGTCGATTCTCCCTACAAACACTTCCGAACCAGCTGGCTGACTCAGCCAAAAGCCCCCGCCCTAACCTCCTCCCTCGCGGTTTTACGTCAGCGCCCGCGAGGGGGATGCACTGCTTTTGCAGCGCGTCGCATCTTGCCACTTTGTATCCCAAGGAATACGATCCAAGATGATTCAGTTTAAGAAGTCAAAACACTTTCTAGAATGGCTTGATTCGTTACGCAGTAAACCCGCGCGAGCACGCGTACTGGCAAGGTTGGATCACGCGCAATGGGGCAACTTTGGAGACTGCGAAGCACTCGGAAATGGCGTTTTTGAAATGCGCATCCACTATGGCCCTGGCTACAGGGTTTATTTCACTCGCAGAGGCGAGGTGGTTTACCTGCTGTTGATCGGAGGCGACAAATCAACGCAGAAACGTGACATTCAGCGCGCTAAACAAATTGCAGAAGACTTTGAAAAAAAGGAGTAACTCATGAATGAATTCACTGACTTCGACGTGGCGGAGCACCTAAAAAACCCCGAGGATATGGCCGAATATCTTGAAGCGTGCTTCGAAGAAGATACGGGTGACGGTCTGCTGATCCGTTCAGCGCTAAACAACATCGCCCGCGCCCAAGGCATGACCCAAGTAGCCCGCGATGCCGGCCTCGGAAGAGAAAGTCTATACAAAGCCCTCTCCAGCAATGGCAATCCCGAGTTCGCGACTATCATGAAAGTCATGAAGGCTTTGGGCCTCAAGCTTCACGCTACAGCGATCTGATAGTACTGCGACACCAAACCACACCGCCCCTTTTTACTTATCCCCCTCGATCAGGCTAAATACCCACCTGATCGTTTAACCCTACGGATTGTCCGCCATGGCCCGTCAACGCTTTGCAATTGCCTGGATCGCCTGCCTTGCAGTGCTGTTCAATGCGTTTGCCATGCCGATGGCCAGTGCAATGCAGCAGTCCAAGGACCCCGTACGGCAATTGATGTGGGGCAGTTTCTGTTCGTCCAATGGCGCCAGCCTGAAGACGATTGCCTTGGGCAAGCTGGAAATTCCGGCGCCGCAGCAGGACGAGCATTCCGCCATGCAGCATTGCTGGTGTTGCTCGGGCTCACCGTCGCTGGTGGCGTTGCCGGGGCATGTGCCGCAGTTGTACGTCACGCGGTTCGAGGCGGTGCAGAGCCTGCCGCCGCCCTCGTCGCAAAATCCCACACCGCGCCAGCAATGGCCGAGCCTTAACCCCCGCGCCTCTCCAACGGTCTGATTGCCTTCGCAAATGAACTGCGTTTAGAACCGTTCTGGAGAACTGCCATGCTTAAATCTTCCCTGCTTCTGGCTGCGTTGCTGCTGCCAGTGTTCAGTGCTGCCAATGCCGCCGACTACAAGGCTGGAGACCTGTCGGTCAGCGATCCCTGGTCCCAGGCGTTGCCGCCCAATGCGCCGACCGTCGCCGCGTATTTCGTGATTCATAACACCGGCGAGAAGCCAGACCGCCTGCTCAGCGTCGAGACGCCGGTGGCGGACAAGGCTGAGCTGCATGAGCATGTGATGCAGGGCGATTTGATGAAGATGCAACAAGTGCCCAGCGTTGCCGTGCCGGCCAAGGGTGACTTGACCTTCGCGCCCATGGCCTATCATGTGATGTTGCTGGGCCTCAAGGACCGCAGCCTGTTGGCCGACGGCAAACAGTTCCCGCTGACCCTGACCTTCGAAAAAGCCGGCAAGGTTGAAGTGGAAGTCTCGGTTCAGAAAGCGCCGCCGATGACGGGCCACGAGCATATGCACGCCCAGTAGGCCGTCACTCGATGGGCGCCCCTCGCGCCAGGTTATCTCCACATCGCCGCGTGATGCGCGGCAGTTGGATCAGCCTGTTCGCCATGCTGATGATCTTTATCGGTCCGCTGATTTCCCAAGCGATGCCGACGGATCAGCACGCCGGTATGTCCATGGCCATGTCGATGGACATGCCCAACTGCCATGGCGAGTCCAAGCCAACCAAGACGCCCGACGAGCATCACGTCCTCTGGGAAAAGTGCGGCTATTGCAGCCTGCTCTTCAGTTGCCCGGCCCTGCCTGGCAGCGTGTCATTCATGGCCCTCGGCCCCCCACCGCCGGCCAATGCCCTCACCCCCTCCCCGCGCCTGGGCCATGCCCGGCAGAGCATTTTCCCCGGCGCACGCAGCCGCGCGCCCCCCATCGCCTCGTAAACCCTTAACACCGTTACTTCACCCCGGCCGACTTTAGACAGACAGCCGCAGGCTGCTGGCCGTGTTGTTTACGATTGATAGATGGAATGTGTATGTCCAGGTTTACTGCTGACTCCCGTTTGGGAAACGCCCCCGTGTTCGCCGTTCTGTGCGGCGCACTCTTGGCGCCACAGGCCCATGCCGACGAGCACGCCGAGCATGAGCTGACGCCCACCGTGATCACCGCGATCGCTCCCAGTTCGCCACTGACCGTGGTCACCAACCCCAAGGACCCGCGCCAACCGGTGCCCGCCAGCGACGGCGGCGACTACCTCAAGACCATCCCCGGCTTTGCCCTGGTGCGCAACGGCGGCACCAATGGCGACCCGGTGCTGCGCGGCATGTTCGGTTCGCGCCTGAACATCCTCACCAATGGCAGCATGATGCTCGGCGCCTGCCCAGGGCGGATGGATGCGCCCACCTCGTATATTTCCCCGGAAACCTACGACAAGCTCACCGTGATCAAAGGCCCGCAGACCGTGCTCTGGGGACCCGGCGCCTCGGCGGGCACGATTCTCTTCGAGCGCGAGCCGGAGCAGTTCGGCGAACTCGGCACACGGATCAATGCCAGTGTGCTGGCCGGCTCCAACGGCCGCTTCGACAAAGTCATCGATGCCGCCGCTGGGGGGCCATTGGGCTATGTGCGGGTGATCGGCAACCAGGCGCATGCCGACGACTACAAGGACGGCAACAACGACACCGTCGCCTCGCGCTATGACAAGTGGAACGGCGACGTCGCGGTCGGCTTCACCCCCGACGCCGATACCCTGCTCGAACTCACCGCCGGCCGTGGCGATGGCGAGGCGCGCTACGCCGGGCGCGGCATGGATGGCTCGCAGTTCCTGCGCGAAAGCCTGGGCCTGCGTTTCGAGAAATCCAATCTCGGCGAGGTGCTGGATAAGGTCGAAGCCCAGGTCTACTACAACTACGCCGACCACGTGATGGACAACTACAGCCTGCGCGTCCCGTCGGGCACCGGGATGATGGCCGGGCCCATGGCCTCCAACGTTGACCGTCGCACCCTCGGCGCGCGCATCAAGGCCACCTGGCGCTGGGCCGATGTACAGCTCATCAGTGGCCTGGACGCGCAGACCAACGAACACCGCCAGCGCAGCAGCATGGGCATCGATACCTACAAGGACCTGCCACGCAACAAGGACGCCAACTTCCACAACTACGGCGTGTTCGGCGAACTGACCTGGTACGCCGCCGACCGCGATCGCCTGGTCACCGGCGCACGCCTGGACCGCGCCTCGGCCAAGGACTTTCGCCAGACTACCGGCTCGGGAATGATGGCCCGCCCCAACCCGACCGCCAACGACACCCGCGCCGACACTCTGCCTTCGGGCTTTGTGCGGTATGAGCATGACCTGGCCGACACCCCCACGACCCTCTATGCGGGCCTGGGCCACTCGGAGCGCTTCCCGGATTACTGGGAGCTGTTTTCCCCCAACACCGGGGCGGTCGGATCAGTCAACGCGTTCGATGGCGTGAAGCCGGAGAAAACCACCCAGCTCGACTTCGGCGCGCAATACAAGACTGCCGACCTTGAAGCCTGGGCCTCGGGCTACATCGGCCAGGTGCGCGATTTCATCCTGTTCGACTACCAGCCGGGGATGATGGGTACCACGTCCCAGGCACGTAATGTCGATGCGCGCATCATGGGCGGCGAACTGGGCGCGGCCTACAAGCTGACCCCAAACTGGAAGGCCGACGCCACCCTCGCCTACGCCTGGGGCAAGAACAGCAGCGACGGCAAGGCCCTGCCGCAAATGCCGCCCCTGGACGCACGCCTGGGCCTGACCTACAGCGAGGACGACTGGAGTGCCGGCGCCCTGTGGCGCGTGGTCGCCGCACAAAACCGCATCGACCAGAACGCGGGCAACGTGGTCGGCAAGGACTACGACAAGAGCGGTGGCTTTGGCGTGTTCTCGCTGAACGGCGCGTACCGCATCAATAAAAACTTCAAGGTCAGCACCGGCGTCGACAACCTGTTCGGCAAGGCCTACGCCGAGCACTTGAACCTGGCCGGCAACGCGGGGTTCGGCTACCCGGCCAGCGACCCGCAAGCCATCAAGGAACCGGGGCGCACGCTCTGGACCAAGGTGGACATGAGCTTCTAAAAGCATCGCGGGCAAGCCCCCTCCCACAATTGGAATGCATTCCACATGTGGGAGGGGGCTTGCCCGCGATGGCGGTGTAACTGAACCCAAAAAACTAAAGCCTTGCGGAGCCCCTGATGACCACTCAAAAAGTCTCCTTCTACAACCTGGCCTGGCGCTGGCACTTCTACGCCGGGCTCTTCGTCGCCCCTTTCATGGTGCTGCTGGCCCTGACCGGCATCATCTACCTGTTCAAGCCCCAGCTCGACCCGCTGATGTATGGCGACCTGCTCAAGGTGCAAACCGCCGAGCACGCGTTGAGTGCCGATGAGCAACTGCAACGGGCCCAGGCGGCCTTTCCCCACGGCAAGCTCAGCAAGTACTTGCCACCGGCCGACGCCACCAGCAGCGCACAGTTCGTCATGCACGCTGGCGGCCGCGAAGTGACGGTCTTTGTCGACCCCTATCGCGGTACGGTACTGGGTGAACAAGATGCCAAGTACAACCTGCAGGCCATCGCCCGCGCCCTGCATGGCGAGCTGATGATCGGCACCGTCGGCGATCGCCTGGTGGAGCTTGCCGCCGGTTGGGGCGTGATGCTGGTGGTGTCCGGCCTGTACCTGTGGTGGCCGCGCGGCAAGGCCTCGGCCGGGGTGCTGTGGCCACGGTTCAGCAGTCGTGGCCGTGTGTTCTGGCGCGATCTGCACGCGGTCGCCGGTTTCTGGGGCGCGGCCTTCTTGCTGGTGATGCTGCTCAGCGGCATGACCTGGACGGGCTTCTGGGGCAAGCAATACGCTGACCTGTGGAACACCTTCCCGGCGGCGATGTGGAACAACGTGCCGCAGTCAGACCAGCAGGCGCGGGTGCTCAACACGGCGACTCAGCAGACCGTGCCCTGGGCCATGGAAAACACGCCGATGCCGATGTCCGGCGACCATGCCGAGCACATGCAGCACGGTGCCATGCACGCCGCTCCCGCCGCGCCCACGGTCAGCCTGCAACAGGTGGTCGAGCTGGCCAACGCACGCAAGGTCGAACCCGGCTACAGCATCACGTTCCCCACCACGGCCGACGGTGTGTTCACCATCGCGGTATTCGCCGACGACCCGCGCAACGACGCCACCCTGCATGTGGATCAATACACCGGCAAGGTGCTGGCCGACGTGCGCTGGGAACACTACGGCATCGTCGCACGCGCGACCGAGACCGGTGTGATGCTGCATGAGGGCAAGATGTTCGGCTGGGTCAACCAACTGATCGTGCTGCTGATCTGCCTGATGATCCTGCTCAGTGCGGTCAGTGGCGTGGTGATCTGGTGGAAACGCCGGCCACAGGGTGGCCTGGGGGTTCCGCCGCTGCGCCATGACCTGCCGAAGTGGAAAACCGCCCTGGTGATCATGCTCGGGTTGGCGATCATTTTTCCCTTGGTGGGCGCGTCGTTGATAACCGTATGGGCCTTGGATCGCCTGGTGTTGACGCGTTTTTTCAACCCCGACAAATCTGCTTCCCGCTCCGCATGAAACAGGCGCCGCGCCCAGGCCACCGGCAACACGGCCTGGGCAGCGGCGGTTCGTTGATCCGGGCCCTTTCACCGCCCCTCGGGGGCGCCGTCATGGCCCTGTTCCAGCGTTGCCAAAGGATTTCTTTTCATCCTTCAGGCTCTTTGTCACCGGGGGTCAAAGTTCATCTCTGTCTCGACCGTACTGGACGTCTTCAGGCTCAGGTTGGGCGCCTACATCCTTGATTTGCCATTCATCCCCCAACTCCCCCAGACGCGTCCAGAAAGCATCGGTCTCCAGCACCGACAGCTTTCCGTTTGCCCTCAGCGTTCCGATCAATTGAGTCGCAGAACGTTGGGGCCCCGTGGCGGCCAGTGTGTGTTCTGTCACCGGGTTGGTCGGCAAGTACTTGAGCAATGCGCCGCCTCGGCTGATGAAATAGCATCCCTCGGCTGACGGCTCGTTCATTCGCAGAGCGTCCAGCATCGCCTTCAAATCCGCCTCGGCGATGAAGTTGGCCCTGAGAGTGCTTTCGAAAACCTCGGCACCCGCTGAAACCGCCATTGCCTTATAGAACGACTGCACGGCCACGACCTGGTAGTAACCGGCTGGATGGGCCGACGCCAGCGCCAGGCCGCCGCCACTTGCAAACAGCGCCGGCACCGTCAATGCCGTGCTTTGGTCTTCCTCTATCGGCGTCACCGCGCACACATCGTTGGTGCCGGCGACCTTGAGTACGCCGCCCAGGAGCGTCTTGCCGGCAAACCCGGCAGACAACCCCTGAGCGTGCCGTGCGGCGTCATCAGGATGGGCACACACCGGTCCGCACACCAGTAGAGGCGCCGGAAAGCCATAGACATACACAGCGGCGGCGCCCGGTTGCCAGGAGGTGTCAATGCGACCTCGACCGTTCCAGACCGGGCTCGTTTCCACGACATCCAGCGTGCCCTTGACCGCCAGGCTGTGCACATAGTCGACCAGTTGCAGCGCCCCACCCCGCAAGTAACTGTGCAGCTTGGTCGTTTCACTGGAAAACATCACCGACCGGTCGAGGCCATCAAATTGAAACTTGAGCAAAGCATCGTCAGCGCAGCGCAGATACAACGGCCAATAACCTTCATCTGCGGTTTTCTTGACGAAACTCAGCCCATCGGCAATGTCGCGCGGCCAAAAAAAGCTGCGCCCCATGGGGTCACCAGCCTTGCCGATGGCTGCGCTGGAGGCACACAGATACAACCCCACAATGGCATAGCCCTGAGGCAACTGCGCGTAGGGGAACACCTGCTCGAGCCGGGAGAAGTCCTGCCGTTGCAACGGCAGCGTGACCCTGTAGTGCTCTTTCCGGGTTGACTTGAGCAGATAGCCAAACGTCAGCCATTCTCTCGCGTCAGACGGTGGCAGCACTGAACTCACGGCGTCGTCGGCCTGGGTGAACACCGGGCTGAACGCGGGGTCAGCCAAGGAGCCCCGAATCAAGAGCCCTGGCCATTGATAAACGAATGCGGAAAATTCGCCGAGCAAGCGCCTGGGCGGTCCCCAGTACCGGCTCCCTTCAACCACCCTCAACTCGCCCGCCTTCGCCACCCGCGACACAAACTGCGTGGGCAGCAGTTCGCCACTGCGAATCCGCCGCTCGATGAGGTTATCCCCAACGTCGCCCTTGACCAGGTCGAGCGCAGCCAGATCCGCTTTGAGCGTCTGTTCCTCGGGGGAGTCCGTCAGGTTGTAGCTCAACAAGACGCCATCGGAGCCGATCAGGTACTCACGCTTGACATGCACTTCACGCCGCAACAGGTTCGACAGCACGCTGGTGGGTACCATGCTGGTGTAGATGGCCTTCTCGGTCGCAGACAATAGGATCGGCACCTCACGCGCAAGCGTGGAGCGGTAACGCCCGACAACGGTCGCCCCCTCTGGGTACAAGCCTTTCGAAACCGCCTGGTCAGGGAAGATCCAATTGAGCACAAAACCTTGAGGCGGTATCGCCAAGGGCGCCGTGGCGACGAACAGCCCATTGCCGAGGCGCAGCACTACACCACCATAGGCGCGTTGACGATTGTCACCAATCAACGTGCGCACATGCCGCACGGCATCGTCCGGTTCGGCAAATGCGGGGCTCAGGCGTCGTCGCATGAGCGTTGCATACCCTTGCCAATGCTCATTGACCGCGCCCCGTTCGTCCCAACACTGGCTGGTGCGTACCACATGCAACTGACCGCGCTTGGCCCATTCCCGGACAAAGTCCAGCGGTGTCTTGGCACCACTGGCCAGCGCGGTTTGAGTGGCCTCCAGTTCTTTTTCAAGCGCGCCGCCGCTGCCGAACGCAAACGGCCCCGGCAGGCGATAGCGCAGCAACGCGCCCTCCTCGGTGGAGAAATAGATAGGCAAGTTGTCCCCGGCGTTGTACAGCTCGCCAAAACGCTTCGCGTCGTAAAGGCTCGAATACAGCACCGTTGGCAATACGAAAAAACGCGTCAACCAGGCCTTCGAAGTGGTCAGCCCGGTGGGTTGCCATTGTTGGGAGCGAAACAGCGCGCGGAGCATGAACCCTGGCGGGAATACATAGCCCTTATCCGTCCTCGCAAACAACGCATTGCGCGAAAACAGCTTGATAGACGTCGTCACATCCATCACCTGAGTCGCGATGTACTGCTCGTTTTGCGTGTGTTTGAGAATGAACGCGTAACAGGACTCAGTGGCCCGGTTGTGCCCATGAACCCGGGCATGCAGGTCCCGGGCGGCCTCCTCTGCCGTGGAGAAAATCGCGCCATAGGTGATGAAGTCGGGCGGACCTGCCCGGTCTGCGTAGGTGAAGTTCGGTGTCCAGTCTGAATACACGGGAGAACGCGGCCCCCACAGCGCATTCCCCTGGATAACCTGTAAACCTCCGGTCTCGGCCACCCGGCCAACCCATTGCGCAGGTTTGATCAGCCCTTTGTCCAGGCGCTGTTGAGCCCTGCTGCCACCAGGCTCCGGCACGACACCGTTCAACAGCACGGTTTCATTTGCCGAACCGCTTGGCGTATACGCCAAGAGACATGTCTCGCTTGCCGATAGATACGCCGGACGACCTTGTTGGATCACCCCATGGAGCTCTTCGGCGGAAAACACCTGCAGGTTGATCTCGGCCTCTTCCCGCGTCCAACGGCGCTGCTCGATCCAGTCGGGATGCACCATGGACAACGCCACGTGGGAACCATAGCGCCCATGAATCACATAGGGTTCAGGAGGAACCAGCGGGCCCTGGTCGCCCGCGGGGAAAAACAGCGCCGAGGCAAAAGGGTTGACCTGGCTTTCCATCGGCTCAGTGATAATGAAGCGGCCATCTTCGCTCTTGAGAATGTAGCCACCATAGGATCGGTCCCGCCGACCACCCACTTTCTCGTGGGCATACACCGCAGCGTCCGTGGCCGAGAGAAACGTCGGGCTGAGTACCGCTTGATAAAACGGCGTGAGTAACGACGAGCGATTGTCCACCTCCCCTACGCGTCGCCAGAGTTCACCGGGCCGGACCACCGACAGGCTGCACGTATTGATCACCCGCCGGACAAAACCACGCGGGGTCAGCGTGCCAGCGATCATCTCGGCCTGGGCGCCCTTGTCGTTGAACACCCCGCCGGGGCCCTCGTCCACCAATTCTTCAGCCTCTACGGCACCGGGCAACTGGAGTTTCAGCACGGCCCCGTCGCTGGCCTCCATGTAAAGCGCCAGGCCACGGGTGTCGGCCTGGATATCGGCGGTGTTGCGGGCCTGGGTAATGCCCGCAACAAGTTGCGCCGGCGTAAAGAACGCCGAGTACATCCAGGGTTCTTTCGACGGAAAATCACTTGGCTGCGGCCAGGACCGGTAGTAGATGGCCTCCAGGCGGAACTGCGAGGGTAGCCGGGGTTTACCGTCGGGACGCTTGGGGAACAGGCTCGCCGGCGAGAACAGCACCGGGCCCGGCGCCTGCGGCCGAGTGGCGACGTAGGTGTCCTTCTGGACATGCTTGAGCACAAACCCCACTGTGCGCCCCGTGACGGTCGCCGGGGTGCTCTCCAACGCGGCGAGCACGGCCAACTCGGGGCGCTTGAATACCCGGGTAAAAAACGGTTGTTCCTGTACCGTCTCCAGCGGCCCGACCGGCGACTTGATTCTCCAACCGCGCTTTACCCGGCCACGCACTTGCCCCCACAAGGCATCGGCCACCACCACCCGAAGATCGCCGCCCTCGGCGACCTGCCAGATAAAGCTCTCAAAATCCGCACTGGCTGCCAGCGGCACCTGACCTTTCAAGCCTTGCAGCAGCGTCTTTTCCAGGGCACTGCCACTGGTGGTGTATTTCAACAGCGTGCCGGTCGGCCCACACAAATAGTGGGCCGGTACCGACTGGCGATGCTCAATGATAAACACCATATCGGCCGGCGAAAAAAAGCTTGTAAAGACGGCGGCCTGATCGTCGTTAAAGGTGGGGTTATGCTGTTTGATCTTGTCGGCGTGCGCAGGGTGGGAGTGGTACAACGCCGCGCAGGTGTAGCCAGCCGGGGCGATGAAATGATCGCGTTCATCCACGGCCATTATCTCGCGATGGTCAAACGTGACCTCCCCACCCTCCACGGGACGCGTGGCGAAAAAGTGATTGTCCTTCTTGAAAATCGCACCCCCGAACTCTTTGTCGCCGACACTCTTGCCCACGTGTTGCTGAGCCCAGCGGGCGGCGTCGTCCGCCGTGATGAAAGGAGGGCTAAGCGGCGGTAATACGGCAACATGGGTGCCCTGCGCTGAACGCACATCTCTGAATAATGGGTTGTCCAACTCCTGTACTCCTGACGGTTGGTAGACGGATGTGGGCGCTTGACGGATGTCGCACCCCGTCCAGCGATTTTGAACACCCCCGCCAGGCGCCAGGCACTACATGTGTAGACCTGGCGTAGCCCCTCCTCACACGCGACGCAGCGCAAAGCACCAGAACGGTGCCGATGCAGGCCCCACGCTGACATTTCAGCCCCACATTGGAACAACCGCCTTTGCAAATGCCCCGTAAAGAGGCCGCTTTCATACCGGGCGCTGACCGGGCACAGCCTTTGCAATCACCGAAACAGCCACGTTGGCGGGCGGTTCGTGCGCCCCAGAAAAATAATCACTCACTCTCGGAGATCGCACCATGCAGCGTCGCAGCTTGATCAAGGCGTTAACGTTGTCGGCATCCATTGCCGCCATGGGTCTGACCTGGACCGTACAGGCCGCAGAAACCATCAAGGTCGGCATCCTGCACTCGCTGTCAGGGACCATGGCGATCTCCGAAACCTCGCTGAAAGACATGGCCTTGATGACGATCGACGAGATCAACGCCAAAGGCGGTGTGAACGGCAAAATGCTCGAACCCGTGGTGGTGGACCCGGCGTCCAACTGGCCGTTGTTTGCTGAAAAGGGTCGGCAGTTGCTGACCCAGGACAAGGTCGCCGTGGTGTTCGGCTGCTGGACCTCGGTGTCGCGCAAATCGGTGCTGCCGGTGTTCGAAGAGCTCAACGGCTTGCTGTTCTACCCGGTGCAATACGAAGGTGAAGAGATGTCGCCCAACGTGTTCTATACCGGTGCGGCGCCGAACCAGCAGGCGATCCCGGCGGTGGAATACCTGATGAGCGAAGAAGGCGGCGGCGCCAAGCGCTTCTTCCTGCTGGGCACCGACTACGTGTACCCACGCACCACCAACAAGATCCTGCGTTCGTTCCTGCATTCCAAGGGCGTGGCGGATAAAGATATCGAAGAGGTCTACACCCCGTTCGGCCACGCCGATTACCAGACCATTGTCGCCAACATCAAGAAGTTCTCCGCTGGCGGCAAGACGGCGGTGATCTCCACCGTCAATGGCGACTCCAACGTGCCGTTCTACAAAGAGCTGGCCAACCAGGGCCTGAAGGCCACCGACGTACCGGTGGTGGCGTTCTCGGTAGGTGAAGAGGAACTGCGCGGCATCGATACCAAACCGTTGGTGGGCAACCTCGCGGCCTGGAACTACTTCCAGTCGGTAGAGAACCCGGTCAACCAGAAATTCGTCGCCGACTGGAAAGCCTACGCCAAGAAACACAACCTGCCGGGCGCGGACAAAGCCGTGACCAACGACCCGATGGAAGCCACCTACGTGGGCATCCATATGTGGGCCCAGGCCGCCGAGAAAGCCAAGTCCACCGACGTCGACAAAGTGCGTGAAGCCCTGGCCGGCCAGACCTTCGCGGCACCGTCGGGCTTTACCCTGACCATGGACAAGACCAACCACCACCTGCACAAGCCGGTGATGATCGGCGAGATCCAGGCCGACGGTCAGTTCTCCGTGGTGTGGCAGACCCAGGAGCCGATCCGGGCGCAGCCGTGGAGCCCGTACATCCCTGGCAATGACAAGAAGCCGGACTATGCGGTGAAGAGCAACTAAGCCCCACCACAGGTCAACTGTGGGAGGGGGCTTGCCCCCGATAGCGGCGTGTCAGGCAATGCACTTGTCACTGACCCACTGCTATCGGGGGCAAGCCCCCTCCCACACTGTCCGCGCATGACTAGGACATTTGTTTATGCCCGCTGCCCTCAATCGCTATTTCCTGGCATTGCTGCTGTTGCTGCCTTTGGCGGCACATGCAGGCGACGCCGAAGACTTCCTGGCCGCCAACCCCGCGCAACAAGCCAAGCTGCTCCAGGACTGGGCCGCCCAACCCGACCCGGCGCGCATCGAGTTGGTGGACGCGCTGCAACAAGGCCAGCTCACGCTCAACGGTGAAACCAAGACCGTACGCCTGAACAACCGCCTGCGCGGCCTGATCGACAACGTACAGGCCAGCCAGCAACTGCTCGCCGCCGACCCCAAGGTACGCCTGGCCGCTGCGCGAACCCTGCAAAAAACCGCGCAACCGGCGCAACTGAAATTCCTCGACCAGCAGGTCGCCGCCGAAACCAATGAGGACGTGCACACCGCCCTCAGCCTGGCACTGGCCAACCTGCAACTGGTGGACACCGACCCAGTGGTACGCCTGGCCGCCGTGCGCTTGCTCGGCAGCACCGGCGACCCGCTGGCCCGCACCCGCCTCGAAGCCCTGCTCGCCCCCGGCGTGGAAGCCGACGCCAGCGTGCACACCGCCGCCGAGACCAGCCTGGCGCAGGTCAAACGCAAACTGATGCTGGGTGAAATCCTCGGCCAGGCCTTCAGCGGCATGTCCCTGGGGTCGATCCTGCTGCTGGCGGCCCTGGGCCTGGCGATCACCTTCGGCCTGCTGGGCGTGATCAACATGGCCCACGGCGAAATGCTGATGCTCGGTGCCTACTCCACCTACGTGGTGCAGTTGCTGATGCAGCGCTATGTGCCCCAGGCCATCGAGTTCTACCCGCTGATCGCGCTGCCGGTGGCGTTCTTCGTCACCGCCGCCATCGGCATGGCCCTGGAACGCACGGTGATTCGTCACCTGTATGGGCGCCCGCTGGAAACCCTGCTCGCCACCTGGGGCATCAGCCTGATGCTGATCCAGCTGGTGCGCCTGGTGTTCGGTGCGCAGAACGTTGAAGTGGCCAACCCCGCCTGGCTGTCCGGTGGCATCCAGGTGCTGCCCAACCTGGTGTTGCCGTACAACCGCATCGTGATCATCGCGTTCGCACTGTTTGTTGTGGTGCTCACCTGGCTGCTGCTGAACAAGACGCGCCTGGGCCTGAATGTGCGTGCCGTGACCCAGAACCGCAACATGGCCGCCTGCTGCGGCGTGCCCACCGGGCGCGTGGACATGCTCGCCTTTGGCCTCGGCTCCGGCATCGCCGGGTTGGGCGGTGTGGCGCTGAGCCAGATCGGCAACGTCGGCCCGGACCTGGGCCAGAGCTACATCATCGACTCGTTCCTGGTGGTGGTGCTCGGCGGGGTCGGCCAGTTGGCCGGCAGCGTCATGGCGGCGTTCGGGCTGGGCATCGCCAACAAGATCCTGGAGCCACAGATCGGCGCCGTACTCGGCAAGATCCTGATCCTCGCGCTGATCATTCTGTTTATCCAGAAACGCCCGCAAGGACTCTTCGCACTGAAAGGACGGGTGATCGACTGATGAACCAGCCATTGATGCTCACCGCCACGCAAAAGGCCGGCCCCAAAGTGACGATTGCCGTCGGCGCCGTGATCCTGGCCCTGCTGCTGGCCCTGCCGTTGTGTTCGCTGCTGGCGCCGGAAAACCCGCTGCATGTATCGGCCTACACGCTGACGCTGGTGGGGAAGATCCTCTGCTACGCCATCGTGGCCCTTGCGCTCGACCTGGTGTGGGGCTACGCCGGCATGCTGTCCCTCGGCCACGGGTTGTTCTTCGCCCTCGGTGGCTACGCCATGGGCATGTACTTGATGCGCCAGGCCTCCGGTGACGGGCTGCCGGCGTTCATGACGTTTTTATCCTGGACCGAATTGCCCTGGTATTGGGTCGGCACCGAGCACTTCCTCTGGGCGCTGTGCCTGGTGGTGCTCGCACCGGGCTTGCTGGCATTGGTGTTCGGCTTCTTCGCCTTCCGCTCGCGGATCAAGGGCGTGTACTTCTCGATCATGACCCAGGCCCTGACCTTCGCCGGGATGCTGTTGTTCTTTCGCAACGAGACCGGGTTCGGCGGCAATAACGGCTTCACCAACTTTCGCAGCATCCTCGGCTTTGGCATTACCGAGCCGGGCACGCGCGCGGTGTTGTTCGTGGCCACGGTGCTGTTGCTGGTGGCCAGCCTGTACATCGGCTGGCGCCTGGCGCAAAGCAAGTTCGGCCGGGTGCTGACGGCATTGCGCGATGCGGAAAACCGCCTGATGTTCTGCGGCTACGACCCACGCGGCTTCAAGCTGTTCGTGTGGGTGCTGAGCGCGGTGCTGTGCGGCCTGGCGGGCGCGTTGTATGTGCCGCAGGTGGGCATTATCAACCCCAGCGAAATGTCGCCGACCAACTCCATCGAAGCTGCGGTATGGGTGGCCCTGGGCGGACGCGGCACCTTGATCGGGCCGCTGCTCGGCGCTGGCGTGGTCAACGGCATGAAGAGCTGGTTCACCGTGGCGTTCCCGGAATACTGGCTGTTCTTCCTCGGGGCGCTGTTCATCATCGTCACCTTGTATTTGCCCAAGGGCGTGATCGGCCTGCTGAAGAAACGGGGTGAACCATGAGAATCACTGCGACGGCGGAATTTATGCTCGAACCTATCCTTGATGCCGGCAGCGGTCGCGATGCGATCGGTATCGGCCAGGCGGCCGGGACGGGCCTCGACACGCGCCACGGCACGATCCTGACCCTGGAAGATATCAGCGTCAGCTTCGACGGTTTCAAGGCGCTCAACGACCTCAACCTGTACATCGGTGTCGGTGAATTGCGCTGCATCATCGGCCCCAACGGCGCAGGCAAGACCACGCTGATGGACGTGATCACCGGCAAGACCCGGCCCAGCCACGGCAAGGCCTGGTTTGGCGAAACCCTCGACCTGACCAGCATGAGCGAAGTGCAGATCGCCCAGGCCGGTATCGGCCGCAAGTTCCAGAAGCCCACGGTGTTCGAAGCCTTGAGCGTGTTCGAGAACCTGGAACTGGCACAGAAGACCGATAAATCCGTATGGGCCAGCCTCCGTGCGCGCCTGAGTGGTGAGCAGAAAGACCGCATCGATGAAGTGCTCGACACCATCCGCCTCACCGCCTCGGTGCAGCGCCCGGCGGGGTTGCTGTCCCACGGCCAGAAGCAGTTCCTGGAAATCGGCATGCTGCTGATGCAAGACCCGCAACTGCTACTGCTGGATGAACCGGTGGCCGGCATGACCGACGCGGAAACCGAATTCACCGCCGAACTGTTCAAGCGCCTGGCGGGCAAGCACTCGCTGATGGTGGTGGAGCACGACATGGGCTTTGTCGGTTCGATCGCCGACCATGTGACGGTGCTGCACCAGGGCAGCGTACTGGCCGAAGGCTCGTTGGAGCAGGTGCAGGAAAACGAGCGCGTGATCGAGGTGTACCTCGGGCGCTGAGTTCGCTTTTCTGTAGGAGCGAGCTTGCTCGCGAAAATCGTTAACGATAACGCGGGCAGCCTGAATGCACGCGGCGCCCTCAGGTTTTCGCGAGCAAGCTCGCTCCTACAGGGAATTGAGGAGGTTTTGAGAATGTTGCAAGTCGACAAGCTGCACCAGTACTACGGCGGTAGCCACATCCTGCGAGGGCTGTCTTTCGACGTGAAGGTCGGCGAAGTCACCTGCCTGCTCGGGCGTAACGGCGTGGGCAAGACCACCCTGCTCAAGTGCCTGATGGGTTTGCTGCCGGCCAAAGAGGGCGCGGTGAATTGGGAAGGCCAGGCCATCACCGGCTTCAAGCCGCACCAGCGTGTACACGCCGGGATCGCCTATGTGCCCCAGGGCCGGGAGATTTTCGGGCGGCTGACCGTGGAAGAAAACCTGTTGATGGGGCTGTCGCGTTTTCCTGGCTCCGAGGCCAAGGAAGTGCCGGCGTTTATCTACGAACTGTTCCCGGTGTTGCTGCAAATGAAGCATCGGCGTGGCGGTGACTTGTCCGGCGGCCAGCAGCAACAGTTGGCCATTGGCCGCGCCCTGGCCAGTCGCCCGCGCCTGTTGATCCTCGATGAGCCCACCGAAGGCATACAGCCGTCAGTGATCAAGGAAATCGGCGCGGTGATCAAGAAGCTTGCCGCGCGGGGCGATATGGCGATCCTGCTGGTGGAGCAGTTCTACGACTTCGCCGCCGAGTTGGCCGACCAGTACCTGGTGATGTCCCGTGGCGAAATCGTGCAGCAAGGCCGCGGTGAAAATATGGAAAGTGACGGTGTACGCGGTCTCGTAACCATCTAATCTGTAGCGTCCTGACAATAAGCCTGAGCCATGAACCTGCCCGTTTCCCCCGCCCTGTTCACCCCCAGCTGGCATGCCGCGCTGGAACTCGGCTACGCGCGTTTCGGCGATACCACGCGCCCGGTGATGCGTCGCCACCACGGCCCGCTGCGGGTGCAAAAGCACCTGTACGCCGAAGGCCCCGAAGTGTGCCAGCACATCATCGTGCACCCGCCCGGCGGGATTGCCGGCGGCGATCGCCTGGATATCAGCGCCCACGTCGGCGCGGGCGCCTGGGCGCAATTGACCAGCCCCGGCGCTGCCAAGTGGTATCGCGCGAGCGGCCCGGCGTTTCAGCAACTCGATCTCACCGTAGAAGCCGGCGCCACGTTGGAATGGCTGCCCCAGGAAACCATCGTATTCAGCGCCGCCCAGGCCGAGCTCACCACGCGTATCGAGCTGCAAGGCGATGCCCGCCTGTTCTACTGGGACGTGGTCGCCCTCGGCCGCCCGGCCAGTGGTGAGCGTTTCGACCTGGGCCACTTCCAATCGCACCTGGATATCCGCCGCGACGGCCAGTTGCTCTGGCATGAACGCCAGCGCATTGTGGGCGCCGATGGTTTGCTGGACTCGCCCATCGGGCTGGATGGGCAGCCGGCGTTTGCGACGTTGCTGGTGACTGGCGAAATCCCTGGCGAATTGCTTGAACAATGCCGTTCACTGCCCCACGCGGTGCGCGGCGACCTGACCCAACTGCCCGGCCTGCTGGTGGCCCGCTGCCTGGCCAGTGAAGCATTGCTGGCGCGGCAGTGGTTGATCGATTTATGGAAATTGTTACGCCCCGCCCTGTTTGGGCGAGAGGCGGTCTCACCACGAATCTGGAGCACATGAAGATCAAAATGTGGGAGGGAGCTTGCTCCCGATGGCGGCGGATCAGTCAGCACACGTATTGCCTGACCCACTGCTATCGGGAGCAAGCTCCCTCCCACACTTGATCTCTGTTGTATTTAAGAATGCATTCTTTGAAGGACCTTGAACCATGGACCTGACCCCACGGGAAAAAGACAAACTGCTGATTTTCACCGCAGGCTTAGTCGCCGAACGGCGCCTGGCGCGCGGGGTGAAACTCAACTACCCGGAAACCATCGCCTATATCTCCGCCGCCTTGATGGAAGGCGCCCGCGATGGCTGCACCGTGGCCGACCTGATGCACTTCGGCACCACCTTGCTCACCCGCGAACAGGTGATGGAAGGCATCCCGGAAATGATCCCGGATATCCAGGTGGAAGCCACCTTCCCCGACGGGACCAAGCTGGTCACCGTCCACCAGCCCATTGCCTGAGGCCCGGCCATGATTCGTGACGCAACCGAGCACGACCTGCCGGCAATCCGCGACATCTACAATGACGCGGTACTCAACACCACGGCGATCTGGAACGAGCAACAGGTGGACCTGGCGAACCGCCTGGCCTGGTTCAGCGCGCGCCAGGGCCAGCGCTACCCGATCCTGGTCGCGGTGGAACACGATGAAGTGGTTGGCTACGCCTCATTTGGCGACTGGCGCCCCTTCGAAGGCTATCGCTACACCGTCGAACACTCGGTGTACGTCCGTAGCGACCAGCGCGGCAAGGGCCTCGGCCCACGCCTGATGCAAGCCTTGATCGAACGCGCCGGCACCTGCGGCAAGCACGTGATGGTTGCCGCCATTGAAAGCGGCAACCAGGCTTCGATCCGCCTGCATGAGCGCCTGGGCTTCACGACCACCGGGCAGATGCCGCAAGTGGGCATCAAGTTCGGCCGCTGGCTCGACCTGACCTTTATGCAACTGACCTTGAACCCGGGCGCAGAACCGCCCAAGGAGTGAGATCGATGAGCGCCGCGCAATTACGTCGAGTCAATGCTGAAAGTTTTGCCCACTACCGCCTGGGCTTGATTGAGCTGTTGCTGGACGCGGTCAAGCACGGCGCCTCGGTCGGCTTCATGGCCGACTTCGACGAGGCCCAGGCCCGCAGCTATTTGAACGCTGTGCAGGCAAGTATCGAAGACGCCAGCCTGTTGCTATGGGTGGTGGTGCGCGATGAACAGGTGATCGCCAGCGTGCAACTGGCGCTATGCCAGAAAGCCAATGGCCTGAACCGCGCCGAGGTGCAAAAGCTGCTGGTGCACAGCAGCGCACGCCGCCATGGCCTGGGCCAACAGTTGATGAACACCCTGGAACTCGCCGCGCGCCAGCACAAGCGCGGCCTGCTGTACCTGGACACCGAGGCCGGCTCGCCGGCCGAAGCTTTCTACCAGTCGCTGCGCTACACCAAGCTGGGTGAACTGCCCGACTACTGCCAAAGCCCGGACGGGCGCTACAGCCCGACCGCCATCTACTTCAAGACCCTGGGGCAACCTGCATGATTCCTGGTGAATATCAGATCCAGCCTGGCGACATCGAACTCAACGTCGGCCGCCGCACCGTCACCCTCAACGTGGCCAACAGCGGAGACCGGCCGATCCAGGTGGGCTCGCACTACCATTTTTTCGAGACCAATGACGCGCTGACGTTTGACCGCCCATTGAGCCGCGGCATGCGCCTGAATATTCCGGCGGGCACGGCGGTGCGGTTCGAGCCGGGGCAGAGTCGCGAGGTCGAGCTGGTTGATTTGAGCGGCGGGCGGCGGGTGTTCGGGTTTGCCGGACGGATCATGGGCGACCTTTAGGGCCTCATCGGGGGCAAGCCCCCTCCCACATTTGAATGGGTTCACAAATCAAAGGTGGGAGGGGGCTTGCCCCCGATAGCGATTTCACATTCAACACACATCTTCAGGGCACACACATGAAAATCAGTCGCCAAGCCTACGCCGACATGTACGGCCCCACCGTCGGTGACAAGGTCCGCCTGGCCGACACCGAGCTGTTCGTCGAAGTGGAACAGGACTTCACCGTCTATGGCGAAGAAGTGAAATTCGGCGGCGGCAAGGTCATCCGCGACGGCCAGGGCCAGAGCCAGTTGCTCGCTCACGAGGTGGTCGACACCCTGATCACCAACGCGCTGATCATCGATCACTGGGGCATCGTCAAGGCCGACGTCGGCCTCAAGAACGGCCGCATTCACGCCATTGGCAAAGCCGGCAACCCGGATATCCAACCCGGCGTGACCATGGCCATCGGCGCCAGCACCGAAGTGATTGCCGGCGAAGGCATGATCCTCACCGCCGGCGGCATCGACTCCCATGTGCATTTCATCTGCCCGCAGCAGATCGAAGAGGCCCTGACCAGTGGCGTCACCACCATGATCGGCGGCGGCACCGGCCCGGCGACCGGCACCAACGCCACCACCTGCACCTCAGGGCCTTGGCACCTGGCGCGCATGCTCCAAGCCAGTGACTCGTTCCCGATGAACATCGGCTTCACCGGCAAGGGTAACGCCAGCTTGCCGGAGCCGTTGATCGAGCAGGTCAAGGCCGGCGCCATCGGCTTGAAGCTGCATGAAGACTGGGGCACCACGCCCGCCAGTATCGACAACTGCCTGAGCGTCGCCGACCAATACGATGTGCAGGTGGCGATCCACAGCGACACCCTCAACGAGTCCGGCTTCGTCGAAACCACCCTCGCCGCGCTCAAGGGCCGCACCATCCACACCTACCACACCGAAGGCGCCGGCGGCGGTCATGCGCCGGACATCATCAAGGCCTGTGGCTTCCCCAACGTGCTGCCCAGCTCGACCAACCCGACGCGGCCGTTCACGCGCAATACCATCGACGAGCACCTGGACATGTTAATGGTCTGCCATCACCTCGACCCGAGCATCGCCGAAGACGTGGCCTTCGCCGAAAGCCGCATCCGTCGCGAGACCATCGCCGCCGAAGACATCCTGCATGACCTCGGCGCGTTCTCGATGATCAGTTCCGACAGCCAGGCCATGGGCCGTGTCGGCGAAGTGATCACGCGCACCTGGCAGACCGCCGACAAGATGAAAAAACAACGTGGCGCGCTGCCCGGCGACGGCCCTGGCAACGACAACTTCCGCGCCAAGCGCTACATCGCCAAGTACACCATCAACCCGGCGATCACCCATGGCATCAGCCATATCGTCGGCTCCATCGAAGTCGGCAAGTGGGCTGACCTGGTACTGTGGCGTCCGGCGTTCTTTGGCATCAAGCCAACCCTGATCCTCAAGGGCGGCGCGATCGCCTCCAGCCTGATGGGCGACGCCAACGCGTCGATCCCCACCCCGCAACCGGTGCACTACCGCCCGATGTTCGCCAGCTTCGGCAGCTCGCTGCATGCCACCAGCCTGACGTTTATCAGCCAGGCGGCGCAGGAGGCCGGGTTGCCGGAAACCCTGGGCTTGAAAAAACAGATCGCCGTGGTCAAGGGCTGCCGCAATGTGCAGAAGACCGACCTGATCCACAACGATTACCTGCCGGACATCGAGGTGGACCCACAGACCTATCAGGTCAAGGCCGACGGCGTGTTGCTGTGGTGTGAACCTGCGGATGTGCTGCCCATGGCGCAGCGGTATTTCCTGTTTTAACGGGGGCCACTCAACCCTGAACATGGCCTGCATGTCCAGGGTTGAACCTCTACTGGCAGAGTCACGCAAACTTGGTTTTGATCATCGCCTCCGTATATTCGTAGTTCAGTCGCAACTCGACACCCGCCGGAATGTCTTCAGTGGCAAACACAGCATTGAGCACATAGTTGGTCCTCACGCCTGGACGGCTGGTCGCGTGCTCGGCCTCTACCGCGAAAGGCACGGACTCCACGTTGTAACCGCCCGCAGCCTGTCGGACAGGTTTGCCATCGGCGTCATATTCGAAATGGGTGTTGATTCTGGAAATGATGGAGTCGCCCTCGATAAAGAGCGGTACGGTATGGAAAGTGCCGCCCTCAACGACTTTTGCCGTGCCGACGACCATGCCGAATGTCCCCTCCGAGGCCACAGACAAACTGCGCGGTAAAATCACCCCGCCGTACACCCCCACGATTTCTCCTTTGGCAATGGGCCGGTTGGCAACCACCATGGACTGCCCGACCAACGCGGCTTCTCCAGGGACTTTCACATCCTCGGCAGTGAACGTTCGCCACCGCAGTTTCTCTTCATAAAGCGCCCCTACCGCCTCAAACCCTTCAAACTTGATATAGGGTTTGATTGGCGTGGACGTATAGGTGTGACCTGAAGGCATTTTGACTTGCGTCTGCAGGCTTCGAATGCGAATGGGTCGGCCCTGCAGGTCCCGGAGGGGATACTTGCCGTTGTTGGCGCGGTTATAGCTACCCAACTTGTTTTGCTGGGTGGTGAAGTGAACGTCCCGCCGCATGAAGCTGAGTTCGCCCGCCGTGTAGGGCACCATCGGTATCGACTCCGGTACGGTGGCATGCGCCTCGCCAGACGCGCCTGTCCCGCCCCCGCCGGTCTCGCCTCTACGTCTCCAAACGCCGGCCACGTCAGGCTTGGCGACAATCCCGCTGCTGACCAGCTCGTAGGGGTTGCTCCGGCTCTGCACCCTCAACAGGTAATACTGCCCATCACCGGCATCCGGCATGCTCGCAATAAAATAGCGCTTGCCCTCGAACTCAATGGGGCGTGCCTGCGACAGCGCCAACACCGCCAAGCTGCCGGGAGCGGGCTCCACCAGCGCTTCAAGATCTCCCGACGCCATCGGGCGGGTAACGATCTCTTCGCGGGTCAGCGCATCAATCAACAGGCCGTCGTCAATCACCAGCCGCGCTTGCAGCTCTTGGGCCCGGCGCTCATAGGCGTGGGTCGACAAACTCCCCTCGGTATATCTATCGAACAAAACGGCGAGTTCGTCTTGATAAGGTTTGCTTTGCGCCTCGAATCGCGAGCGGTATTTATGGGTCACATAGTCCTGCCAGAAGTCTCTGGACAGCAGCGCTTGAAACTCCTCGGGTGAGTTATCCAGTGCCACGATGCGTTCATAAGCAGCGTCCAGCATCGCCTGGGTAACCTTTCCAAGGCCGATGAACCGCGCATGTTGCGGCTGCCCCGGCAACTGCAGCCGATCCTTGAGGCCATACCGATAGGCCAGCCTTATTTCGACTTCTTCCAGTTTTTCCAACTGCTGGGTTTTCTGATCAGGCGTCAGGTTCGAGTTGTTAATGGCGGTTCTACGTTGATCGATATCGTTCAAGGCGACCTTCTCAACCTGGTCCAGACGAAACAGGCCTCTGGACAATGTCGACAAGACCTCGCCCTGGGTCGAGTCCAGGGCCTGGGCCCGCGCCTTGTAGACCATTGCCATGATTTCCAGATTACTGAAGGACAAGGCCGCACGATCGCAACACGTCGCCCTGCCTGCCCATTCGAACATCTGCTCGCGCAGGCTTTCAGACTCGGCGGAGTGTGCGCTGACGGTATCTATCACGTCCCACACCCGGCGCTGAAGATCCTCATGCTCAGCGGCGCCCGCTTGCAGGTCCCTGAGCACCTCGAAGAACCCATCGGCCCCGGCCTGCCCTCGCAGGCTGTCCCACTGGGCTTTTCGGCTGGCTATTTGCTCTTCGGTCAACCCCGCCGCCCAGCGCCGAAACGGTGCATCGGGCCGAGCCGCGATGGCGACGCGATTCACATCCGCAGAAGCCGTGACCACCAGGCGGTTGGGGTTACCGGGCGATGCCAGCCCCGCCCGTTCAAGTCGCTGGCCGTAGTCGCGCACTTGTTGCAGCGTGGCATCCGTCCAGGGGTTGTCGTTCGCATGCGTCACGTTATTGACCCGGGCGGTTTGCGCCAGGCGTTCGTCTGGCGGCGCAATGACGGACGCAGGTATGGTCGTCATGCGGTTGCCAGACAGGTCTATCCGGTCCAGCAGCGGCTGTTCGGCCAAACCGCTCGGCCATGTCTCAAGACCTGCGCGCGCCATGCTGAGCGAGCGCATATCCGTTATCTGGCTGAAATCGGGCGACAGGCGCAGGTCATTGTCATGGATGATCAAGGCTCTGAGGGACACACGCTCGGACAACATCCTGGCCGTCTCCGGGCTCAAGCGAATCCTGTTGTTGTGCAAGAACAAACGGGTCAACCCACGCATCTCGCCCAGCGCAGGCGGGAGTTCGCGCAGCTGGTTGCCTGACAGGTCCAGCCAGCGCACCCCGCGAAACCGCGACAGAAACCCCTCGGGAGAAGCGCTCAGGCCCATATTGCTCAGCTTGAGCGAACCGACATGACTGAAGTCCACGTCAAGGTCGGGCAAGCTCGGCAAACCCAAGCCACTGAGGTCCAGTTCCAGGCCAATCCGGGTGCCGTCGTTGGCCAGCATCTGAGGGGTTTCTTGTCTCCAGCAGCTCAAGATCCGCTGCTGAGCTTCGCGCCGCGCCCTGTGCGCCACTGTATTGAGGTTCCGCTCACCTGGACGGGCATACCGCTGATACGCGCCACCTCCCGAGAATGCCCAGGCATTGAGTTGAGCCTGGAGGACATCAAACGCTTGCTCAAGCCTGGCCAGCTCGGCGTCTGCCCCAGGGCCCAGGTTCCAGATAAATTCCCGGGCCTTTTGAACGCCATAGCCTGGGTACATTTTGCGCACAATGCCCACCCTGGGGTTGCCGCTGTCAAACGCCTCATCAAGCCCACCGGGGAGCAAATCAGGCCGGTTTTCTCCCAGTCGTTTCCAGTAGCTGTCAAATTGTTGCCAGTAGTCTTCAGGAAACGCATTGTGATCCAGCAGCGTCACGCGATTGATCCGGGCAATCGCCGCAAGCTGCTCAGGTGGCGGATTCAGGTTGGCCTGGGGGACTTCTTGCAACCGGTTACGGCTGAGGTTGACGATTTCCAGTGAGGTCTGGTTGTGCAACCCCGTTGGCCATTGCTCCAGTTGCGTCAGCATCAAATTCAACCTTTTCAGCTGGAGCATGCCGCTGAAATCCGGCGTCACGCCCAGCGGGTTGCCTTGCAGATTCAGTTCCTCAAGCGTGGTGAGCGCACTCAGCCGCGCTGCGCTTTGGGCGGTCAGCCGAATTCGATTGGTCTCCAGGCTCAGGGAGGTCAGGCCTGGCATGGCATCGATTGCCAGGGGAACCTCGGCAAGCTGGCAGTTGCGCACGCTCAAGCTTTTCAACGCGGTAAAACTCTTGAGCAGCGTGTCTACGTTGCTTGCGCTCCTGAAGCCGGCGAGTTCGAGCGTTTGGACATGACTGAAGTCCCCGCTCAATGCCGGCAACGTTGTCCCCCGGCCATACGTCAGGGTTAACGCCGGCCCCGTCTCCCGGCGCCAGCAACGCCGGATGTCATTGGCAGTACGACCGGCCATGCCACCGTTACGATCAAATGCGGTAATCGCCAGTTGCGGGGTGTTTTCCTTGACCCACGCCTTGAGCGTCTTATCCAGGGTTTCGAATTCCGCCTCGCGGCGAGCCAGCCCAGCCGATACATCAGTGCCCAATGACTGAATGAACTCGATAACCTGTTCGTCAGTGAACGAAGGAAACAGCGTGCGAACGCGCGCTTCGGGAGAACGGAAAGCCTGTGTGGTTTTTTTCAACAGTTGGCGAAAACCCGGGCCGCCGCCCACTGCACGCATCGACGGATCAAACGCCGGCTTGCGGACCGGATGTTCCAGCAACACAGTGCGCAGGCGCTGGCGCGACAGCGGGGATTGCTGGATCGCCAGCTTCAATTGAGACGCCTCGCTAAACCCCATGGCTTGGCGCTCGCCCGGCGACATGATTTCCCAGGCAGCGGTGTAAAAATCCCCCGCCGAAAACCGATCGTCTTTCTGGATGACCAACGTCCTGGCGGGCAACGCATCCGGGGAGCCGATGGCATCCAGTATCGGGCCCTGCGCCGAATATTGGCGCAGTTCCACTCGCGTTCCTCGCCGCCACCCCGGCAGGGTTTCGAGGGTACGCAAGGCCAACCGTTGGCTGTCGAGGTCCGTCAGCGTGTCCAGGTGCAGCCCTTCATAGGCACGGGCGACACGCGCTTCCTGCTCAAACCATTTGGCCTGTTCAACCACGGCCTCAGGCAAGCGACCGCTGCCGCGAAAACGCTGCAACGCCTCGGCGCTCAGGTTTTCCAGCAGTTGGGTGGCCACGGGGGTCGAGAGGGCGGGGAAGTCCGCCTGCACCCGCTGAACATCGGGGTCATCCGTACGGGTCAAGGCTTTGTAGCGCTCATTCACCATCGAACCCTTGATGGCATCCACCTTGTCGGCAATGAATCGCCGCAGTTGGCTGGCCCGGGCATGCAACGGGTCCTGGGCGCTGCCGGGAATACCCGGCAGGTCCGCATCGACACCTTGCAACGTGTACAGCACCTCGTTTAGCAACTCGCCCCGATCCACGTTGCCCTGGCTGAGCACCACCATTCGCCTGTCGGTTGATGCAGGGCCGTCACCCTCCCAGAGCACATTGGCGTCGCTGTCCAATACGCGAAGCAGCGGCGTCTCGGGCAACAGGCTGTAGCGCTGCATGCTTTGCAGCTGCAACACCGGATCAGCCTTCGCATAAACGAGTGGATCGCTGCTGCGCATCTGCTCTACAAACGTGGTGAGCGTCTGATGGATCTCAAATCGCTTGAGGGTTTCCTCCAGGGTCAGGGGAACAGGCTCATGATTAACGAAGGTTTCACGCAGTGTTTGCGGCTCGACACCACTGATACGTACCTGGTCCGATGACTCGGCAAGCCCCAGGCGCCGCAACAGCGTCGGCTCGTCCCACGTCAGCGGCTCTTCGACTTCATGGCTCCAGGTACCTTGGTGGTTATGCTCCAGTTTCGGCGCATAGGCATCGGGCCGGGTCGGGTGCTGGATACGGTATTGCCCGGTATCCGCGTCTTGCCTGACCTGGTAATGCTTGCCCTCCAGCGCAAGCACCGTCCGGCCATGGTGCTGGTGCAGGCCAATCTCATTGGCCTTGGACTGCGGCGCAAGAGTGACCGTGGACTCATAGGGCCCGAGGTCAGCCTTCCACAACATCCTTTTTCCCGAGGGCATCGTGACCGGTTTGAAATTATCCAACATGCTCACGAACTTGATCCTGGGCACTACCTGGGACCCGGTGGCAAAGAACGCGGCATTGAGCGCCACGGAGGAAAAATGTGCCCACATCGCCCGGGTATCGCCCTGTTCAGCCGCTTCGATCCCTTCGAATACGTCGGAACACATCTGCGCCGCGCCCACCGCCAGCATGATCGGGCCCAGCCCCGGCACAACAAAGGCGGCCACGTTCAAAAAACTGAGCACCGCATCGAGATAGCCCTCTAAACGTTCCATGCGGGCCTTGCGGTCCTCGTCTCCGGTGGGCACGGCGACCGCCCTGGCATCGTCGAACACCTTGTTGATGAAGGCCTGGACCTGCTGCTCCCACAGCGCGGCGGTAAGGGGCGTCTCTTCCAAACGCAACCGCGCGGGCTCAGGCTTGAGCGGGTAATCGGTGGCCGGGTTGCCGTTGCTGGCAGGCTGGTACAACCGGTTGAACTGTTTAAAGAACGCCCCCTGTTCGCGCTGCGGGATAAACCGACTGAAGAACCGGCGATAGGACGCACTGTGCAAGCGCGACCTCAGATCAGCCATGAAGTCGGCACCCGATGCATACTCCTTGAGCGGTTGCTGCGGGTCATTGGGGATGTATGCCAGCAGGCGCTCAACCCTGCGACTGCTTTGACGGTCGGGCCCGATCAACAAGGGCCCGATCAAGGACACCCCAAAGATTTTCAATGCCGCGAACGTGACGGGGCGGCCGTCCAAGGTCGCACCGGACGGGTCGGCAAGCACTTGCTTGAGCATGCGGTAGGCATCGGCACTGATGCCCGATTCAACCCGGCGAGTGCCAGGGCGAAGGGCAAATTGAAGGTTCGCGATCTCGCCGCTCAGCGCCAGCTGTTGACGCTGATGGGTTTGCAGTTGCTGCATCAGTGCGGAGCGCTCGGCGTTCCCTGTGGGGGTCAATATTTCCTTGAGGTGTTTTTGATACCGCGCGCCCAGATCCAACGTCCGGCACAGCGCGGCAAACGCATGAGGGGCGATGGCCACGGCCTGTTCGCTGAGCGCATCGAACATCGGGATAATCTCGCCGTCATACGCGCCGAAGGTGGTAATGATCTGGCAGTCGTGACAGGAGGGGGCTCGTGCTTCGCCGGGCTCGAAATTGGCCAGGGCGGCCTCCAGCAGGGAGACGGCGCGATACCGGTAGCTCAGCGTCGGATCGTTCTGTTGCTCGAAGGCAAAAAAACCATAGAGGTCAGTACGCCCTCGTGGATACGCATATTTGCGCGCAAAGTAGACGCTTCTGACATCCAGGTCCAGGTTGAACGTTCGCTTGATCGCCTCTTTGAGCGGCTGCTCGGCAAACGCCAGAATGTCGGTGATGCTCCCCAGGCTGTTTTCGATCGTGTTCAGCGTTTCACGAAAGGTGCTGTGGCTGTCTGCCAGCCGGGCCCTGGCGTCAGGCGAAGCTGTCCGATACCAGGAGGGTAGCTGGTGCATTTCATGGTTGCCGAGCTCTTCCTGTCGGTACGGGATGGCCTGGTTGAACCAGGTGGGTACGCGGTCTTTGAGAAAATCGTAATGAACACCCCGAAGGTCCGTGGTGAACGTGCCTTCGGGGAGGGTGGAGGATGTGACGGGTGTTGACATGGTGGATCGTCCTTGAGGGTTAGCCAAAGCCCTCAGCCTATCGAACGACCCAGTGTGGGTGGACTGTATAGCTACCGCATCTCAGGCGATCGGTGTGCGCACCTGGTCAGTGAACGCACACCGGGCGTACAGGGCGTCGAGCACACTAGGCAACGCTGGCGACACGCCCCATCGCCTGGTCACAGAGCCTGCGCAGTATGGTTTTTCTTTCCTCATCCAAGATCAGAATGTCTGCATAGTATTGTTCGTCCGTCATCACCTGGCCGGGACGCTTGAGGGCTGCTTCCAGCAGCGGCTTGGCGAACGCCACAACCGTCTGGATCTTCGCCATCTGCGTTTCCCATTGGACCAATGAGGTCCAACTGGCGTCGACATAGGTCTTGAGCGTGTCTTTTTGCTGCTGGGTTGCGCTGGTGTACCCAGCGGGGAGCTTGGGGTCTATAGCGCGCAACGCCGTACGTTGGGGGAGGCGAAGCCTTTACCAGCGCCTGCGGTATGAGGGAAACGAGCGTTGCATAGTGCTGCCCCTGATCTCCCGGAGGAAGCGGGGGTTGAGCATGGGCCATGAACCAGTACCTCAATGAGAAATGAGGAGCTTATTCATGACCCGCAAAGACCGGGCCTTAACTATGCAGGGCAGGTGCCGGGTCAGTGACTCCAGGTTTTGCGCGGTTCGAAAGCGGCTTTGTCAGCGAGTGCCTGCCACAAGGCCTTGACCTCGTCATCGGCGTCTTTAGGCATCACCACCTTCAGCTGGATAAACAGGTAACCGCGTTGCCCGCTTTTGTTCAGCAAACCATGGCCCTTGGCGCGCATGCGCTGGCCGTTCTGGCTGCCGGCGGGCACCTTGAGGTTGATCTTGCCGGTCAGGGTTGGCACGGCCACCTCGGTACCCAGCGCCAGCTCCCAAGGCGCTACCGGCACGGTGATCACCAGGTTTTCGCCTTCCACCTCAAATTTGGGGTGCGGTGCAAACTTGATGATCAGGTACAGGTCACCGTTGGCGCCACCGCCAACACCCGGCGCGCCCTGGCCCTTGAGGCGGATGCGCTCACCGTCGGCCACGCCGGCGGGGATCTTCACGTTCAGGCTCTTGGTGGTGTTGCTGACGTGCCGCCCCGAGGCATCATATTGCGGTACCTGGAAGCTGATCTGCTTGGACTCGGTGGACAGCGTTTCCTCAAGAAACACCGACAATTGCATCTCCACGTCCTGGCCCTTGCGCCCGGCACTGCGGCGCTGGCCACCGCCGAAGGCATCGCCACGGCCGCCAAAGATCGAGCTGAAGAAGTCGGAGAAGTCCTCGGTGCCCTGGCCACCGCCAAAACCGCCACGGCTCTGCCAGCCTGGCGGGCCCTGGAACGGCTGGCCGTGCTGGCCGTATTTGCGCAACTCGTCGTATTCGGCGCGCTTGTCGGCACTTTTCAGCGCTTCATAGGCCTCGGACGCATCCTTGAACTTGGCTTCAGCGTCCTTTTCCTTGCTCACGTCCGGGTGATATTTGCGCGCCAGCTTGCGATAGGCAGCCTTGATCGCCTTGTCGT
The DNA here is from genome assembly GCF_042015035.1 of Pseudomonas gorinensis. Lineage (NCBI taxonomy): Bacteria > Pseudomonadati > Pseudomonadota > Gammaproteobacteria > Pseudomonadales > Pseudomonadaceae > Pseudomonas > Pseudomonas gorinensis. Next base: position 1,022,459 of record NZ_CP167125.1, on the reverse strand, counting down.
CCGCCGTCGGCTCTACGCCAAGAATCTTGTAATAGTCTTTAAAGTCCATCTGGGGGGTCACCCTCCGTGATCGATTTCGCACAGCCAGCGGCACAGCATGCGCCGGATTGCAGCGTTTGAATTGACTGATCTCAATCCCAAGCCGATGGGTGCGTAGAAGTTTATCGGCAGTGCACGAATATCCTTGCACCCACCGACCGTATGCTGGACAAGTTGGGGACGAACCCTGGTCTTTCAAGGCGCAGTGCCCGCTATTTAACAGATAGTCGGCCTACGCATCTGCACGCGGGTGGCATACACTGCGCGGCCGTTTTTCAACCGGAACCCGATAGACATGGAAAACCCATCCCCAGCCCGTGCCTGCGGCATCGACTTTGGCACGTCCAACTCCACCGTCGGCTGGATCCGCCCCGGCGAGGAGACGCTTATCGCGCTGGAGGACGACAAGATCACCTTGCCGTCGGTGGTGTTCTTCAACTTCGAGGAGCGCCGCCCGGTCTACGGGCGCCTGGCCCTGCATGAATACCTGGAAAACTACGAAGGCCGGCTGATGCGCTCGCTCAAGAGCCTGCTGGGTTCCAAGCTGATCAAGCACGACACCAGCGTGCTCGGCACGGCCATGCCGTTCACCGACCTGCTGGCGCTGTTTATCGGCCAGCTCAAGAGCCGCGCGGAAGCTACCGCCGGCCGTGAGTTCGAAGAGGTGGTGCTGGGGCGCCCGGTGTTCTTCGTCGATGACGACCCGATGGCCGACCAGGAAGCGGAAAACACCCTGGTGGACGTGGCACGCAAGATCGGCTTCAAGGACATCTCGTTCCAGTACGAACCGATCGCGGCGGCCTTCGACTACGAGTCCACCATTGAAAAAGAAGAGCTGGTGCTGATTGTCGACATCGGCGGGGGTACCTCTGACTTCTCGCTGGTGCGCCTGTCGCCCGATCGCCGTCACAATGACAACCGCCACGATGACATCCTCGCCACCGGCGGCGTACACATCGGCGGTACCGACTTCGACAAGCAACTCTCGCTCGCCGGCATGATGCCGTTGTTCGGCTATGGCAGCCGTATGAAAAGCGGGGCCTACATGCCCACCAGCCACCACATGAACCTGGCCACCTGGCACACCATCAACTCGGTGTACTCGCAAAAATCCCAGCTGGCCCTGGGCAGCATGCGCTACGACATCGAAGACACCGGCGGCATCGACCGCCTGTTCAAGCTGATCGAACAGCGCGCCGGGCATTGGCTGGCGATGGAAGTGGAAGAAACCAAGATCCAGCTGACCCACGAAGACAGCCGCCATGTGCTGCTCGACCGGGTTGAGCCAGGACTGAGCGTGGACCTGAGCCGCAGCTTGTTCGAATCGGCCATCGATGGCTTGCTGGAGCGCGTGCGTAACAGCGTCACCCAATTGCTCAATGACGCTTCGGTGGACGTGGCCCAGGTGGACACGGTGTTCTTTACCGGCGGCTCCAGCGGCATTCCGGCGCTGCGCCACAGCATCTCGGCGATGTTGCCGAATGCGCGGCATGTGGAAGGGAATATCTTTGGCAGCATCGGCAGTGGCTTGGCGATCGAGGCCAGCAAGCGTTACGGCTGCTGACCGCCACCGATCTCACCCACAACCTGGGAGGCCCCACTCCCTCTTCGACGCAGCGTTGTGGCGAGCGGGCTTGTTGTGGCGAGCGGGCTTGCCCCGCGTTGGGGCGCGAAGCGGCCCCATTACAGGCGATGTGTTTTTAACTGACACACCGCGCTGCCTGGTTTTGGGGCCGCTTCGCAGCCCCAACGCGGGGCAAGCCCGCTCGCCACAACAAGCCCGCTCACCACAGCAAGCCCGCGCGCCACAGGCCAGCCTGCTCGCCACAGTCACAGTGTTGCCCCTTCCCCTCCCACCTTCAAACCATCCCGCCGAGCTTCAATTCGCTCTTCAAATACGCGTAGTAAATCGGTCCTGCCACCACGCCCGGCAAACCGAACGCGGCTTCAAACACCAGCATCGCCAACAACAACTCCCACGACTTGGCACTGATCTGCCCGCCGACGATACGCGCGTTGAGGAAGTACTCGACCTTGTGGATCACGATCAAATACCCCAGCGCCGCTACCGCCACCCAGATCGACAGCGACAGCGCGACGATGGTGATCAGGGTGTTGGACATCAGGTTGCCGATCACCGGCAGCAGGCCGAGCAGGAAGGTCAGCACGATCAGGGTCTTGGTCAGCGGCAGGTGGATGCCACACAGGGGCAGCACCACGGCCAGGAACACCGCGGTGAACACGGTGTTCAGCGCGGCGATCTTGATCTGCGCGAAGACGATATTGCGAAACGCCTGGACCAACAGGTGCAGACGGTCGAACAGCACGGCGGCCAGGGGTTTGCGTTTGGTCACGTCGGGCACGCGCTGCAGCGCGATGATCGCGCCGAGCACCATGCCGATCAATAGGGTGACGAACATGTGGGCGGCGTCTTTGCCGACCAGTTGCAGTTCGCTCAGGTGCTTGCTCAACCAATCGCCAATCGCCACGCGGAATTCAGCCGCGCTGGCAGGCAGGTAGGCATCGAGAAACGGCGGCAACTGGCCGCGCGCGCGATCGACCACACCCATGAATTTATCGAGGGAGGCCCCAGGGTTTTCCGCCTCGTGGAGCAGGAAGCTGATAGCGCCGGCGAAGATCAGGGCCAGCACGCTGACAATCAGGGTGCCGAGCAACGCCACCGCCAGCCAGCGCGCGCGCCGGCCTTCGATCAGCCGTTGCAGTTGGGGGGTGAGCATATTGACCAGTTCAAAGACCAACAGGCCGGCCAGCAGGCTGGGCAACAACTTCAGCGGCAATACCAGCAACAACCCGCCGAAAATGATGATGTAGCTGGCCAGCAATAACACGTGACGCTGAGAAAACGTTGGCATACAGCCTCAAAACGAACTGCGTTAAAGGATGTTGTAGGAGCGAGCTTGCTCGCGAAGGTCGCCAACGATAACGCGTTTACTCTGAATAAACGCGGGGCCATTGCGTTCTTCGCGAGCAAGCTCGCTCCTACAGGGGGCTGTGTGCGAGTGTCGCAGCCTTCTATGGCCTGGGGCTATTATTTCTTCAGGCAGGTGCTCATAAAGGTTTTGCGCGCATCACCGGTCAAGGCTTTGGTCTTGGCGTCCGCATTGCAATCCTTCATCTTCTGCTGCTGCGGCGTGAGCGTCTTCGCGTCATTGGCCGCCGGCGCCGACAGGCAGGTTTTCATGAACGCCTTGCGCTCGTCGCCCTTGAGCGTCTTGGTGGTGGCTTCGGCATTGCAGGTGGTCATCTTGTTTTGCTGGGCGGTAGCAGCGAAGCCCTGGGAACACAGCAGCAGGCCCATCATCAACAACGGAATACGCAGCATCTTCATGGAGTTTTCTCCCTGTTACCGTGCCGGGAGGCACGGCCTACCCAGCAGTGTAGCCAAACCTTGTTACATCTTCATCGGCTGCGGATATTCGTCCGCCGGTACTGCTCTGGCGTGCAGCCGGCCTGGCGTTGGAACATCGCGATAAACGCCGAGGCGCTGCTGTAGCCCAGGTCAAACGCCACGTGTTGCACGCTGCGCTGGCTGTCGAGGGCTTCGATGGCGGCGAGGTAACGCAGGCGCTGGCGCCATTCGCCAAAGCTCATGCCCAACTCGCGCACGAACTGGCGCGCCAGGGTACGTTCGCTCACATGCACCTGCTCGGCCCATTGCGCCAGGGGGCGGTTGTCGCCGGGTTCCGCCTGCATGCCTTCGAGCACGCCAAGCAGCCCTGGGTGGCGCGCGTAGGGCAGGAAGCAATCGTGGATCGGCGCCTGCTTGAGCTGGTCGACCAGCACCTGGGCCAGGCGGATATCCGCCTCGCTGCGGGGGATGTTGACGTCTCGCAGGGCGAAGTCACTGAGGATGGCCTTGAGTATCTCGCTGATCGCCAGGGTGCAAGGCTGCTTGGGCAGTTGCTCGCAGAGTTGTGGGGCCAGGCCCACCGAGCGATAGACAATCGCCTGGGCATTGTAGGAGCTGTGTTCGGTATTCGGTGGTATCCACACGGCGTATTGCGGCGGCGACATAAAGCGGTTGCCGGCCACCTCCATCCGCATCACCCCGCTGGCCGAGTAATCCAGCGAGCCCCAGGAATGCCGGTGCGGCGTGCATTCAGTATCGGGGGCGAAATCGGAGTAGCGGAAGTACACCGGGCTCGGCAGCCGGGGGAAATCCGCAAGGCGTACGGTATGTCTGGGCATATTGTCTGGATACAAAGGTCGGTTGTCTGGATCGCAGTATAGGCTTCGATCCAGACAGGGGATAATCCTGCCTCATCAACCCACCTGGTTTCTTTCGATGCAATACGCGTATCCCCTGCTGGCCATTTTTATCTGGGCCGGCAACACCGTGGTCAATAAATTGGCCGTGGGTTCGATCTTCCCGGCTGAAATCGGCTTTTACCGCTGGTTGCTGGCGGCCGTGCTCTTCACGCCGTTCATGCTCAAGCCGGTGCTTGCCCAGTGGCCGATCATCCGCCGCAACCTGGGCAAGATCTTCATCCTCGGTGTGCTGGGCATGGCCGTGTACCAAAGCCTGGCCTATTACGCCGCCACCCTGACCTCGGCCACCAACATGGGCATCATCCTGTCCCTGATGCCGTTGATGGCGCTGACCGCCGCGATCATCAGCCTGGGCCAGCGCCTGACCTTCGGCGCACTCACCGGTGCGCTGCTGTCGTTCGCCGGCGTAGTGGTGGTGGTATCGGCCGGCAGCCTGGGGGCGCTGCTGCAACACGGGGTCAACCTGGGCGACGGCATGATGCTGGTGGCGACCCTGGCCTACGCGGTCTACAGCACCTTGCTGAAAAAGTGGCAACTGCGCCTGCCGCCGTTGGTGTTGCTGTACTTGCAGGTACTGGTGGCGGTGCTGGTGCTGTTTCCGCTGTTCCTGTTCTCGGCCAAAGCCGGCCTGGGCTGGGCGAATATACCGCTGGTGCTGTATGCGTGCTTGCTGGCTTCGATGCTCGCGCCGCTGGCATGGATGCATTCGGTGAAGACCCTGGGGCCGAGCCGCACGACGCTGTTTTTCAACCTGCTGCCGTTGATCACCGCGCTGATCGCAGCGCTGGTGTTGAAAGAAGCGCTGGCGCTGTATCACCTGGTGGGCGGTTTGCTGACCCTGGGCGGGGTGATTTTGTCGGAGCGCTGGACCACGCCGGTCGGGCGTCAACGCGCCGCTGCCTGAGCGATGGTTCTCGCGGCGCACCTGCTACACCCCGGCCGCCTTGAGCCTCTGCGCATGCTCGACGAACAGCCGGATCGGCTCCGCCCCCTTGCCCACCAGCCCCAGGGACTGGTTGACGATATCGAAATGATCCAACGCATAGTCATCGCCGATCACCACGCCCAGGTGTGAGCTGTAGCGCCCGACCATGCCGTCGCACTGGCCCTTTTCGCGCACGAAGCTGCGGGCGAACAGGCGGCAGCTGCGATTCGTCCCGTCCAGCAGGTTGCGCCCGCGGTCGGTCTTGCCCGGCTGCAAGGTGCCGGACCACGAGTAATAGCGCACGCCATTGACCTCGGCAGCCCCCTGCCCGCCCCACGTTGCTGGCAAGCCCTGGGGGTACGCACGGTTGAACGCGGCCACGCCGACGCTGGTGAGCGAATGGTGCGAGGCGTGCAAGTCAGCCTTGAAGCGCGGCCCGCGATAGCCGGTTTCCAGCACACCCATCACCCAGGCGACCCAATGGAACAGGGCACTCATGATCCGGCCCCTGACGCTCTCCGCCGGGTAATGGGTGTGGATATGGTCGGCCAGTTCCGAACCGTGGTTGGGCCCGGCCACCGAGGTGACCGACGCCACCCACTCCGGCACCCTGGCCGCCGCGTAGCGCGCGGTCAGCGCCCCCTGGCTGTGGCCGATCAGGTTGACCTTATCGGCCCCGGTCTCGCGGCGAATCCGCTCGATGTGCGCCAGCAACTGCTCACCCCGCACCTCGCTGGAATCCAGCGGCGCGACCTGCACCGCAAACACCTGCGCCCCACCCGCCCGCAGCGCCGGGACGATGCCATACCAGTAGGGAAACCACCCCAGGCGCACGAACCCGAGCATGCCGGGCACCAACACCAAGGGGTAACGCGTGGCTAACGACTGCGGCATGGGGCGAACGTCCTTGATCGATACAGGATAGGCGCAGGCTAGCCCAATCCAGCGACGAGCAGATGACACCGCCCAGTAAATCCAATAAAACTTTTTGCGTTGCGCGGCACTCACAACTGGGAGCGATCACGCCAGCAGAGCGTGGCGCAAAACCGGATTAGCACCAGGAGATTGAGATGACTGAAGCAAACCTGACTGACGTTGCGACCCTGCGCAGCCGCGCCCGCCAGAACGTCGAAAACGGCGCCGTGACCGAGGGCTACGACGCCGACCGCGAAGAGATCATTCGCCTGCTCAATGCCTCGCTGGCCACTGAACTGGTCTGCGTGCTGCGCTACAAGCGCCACTACTTCATGGCCAGCGGCGTCAAGGCCCAGATCGCCGCCGAGGAGTTCCTCGAACACGCCACCCAGGAAGCCGAACACGCCGACAAACTCGCCGAGCGCATCGTGCAGTTGGGCGGCGAACCGGAGTTCAACCCGGACCTGCTGTCGAAAAACTCCCACGCGCAGTACGTGGCCGGCAATACGCTGAAGGAAATGGTCTACGAAGACCTGGTCGCCGAGCGGATTGCGGTGGACAGTTACCGCGAGATCATCCAGTACATCGGTGATAAAGACCCGACCACGCGCCGCCTGTTCGAAGAGATCCTGGCTCAGGAAGAAGAGCATGCCGATGACATGGCCGACATCCTGGAAAGCCTGTAACCCCTGTGGCAAGCCCTAATGCCATTTAGTTAATGGCTTTTTTGTAGGAGCGAGCTTGCTCGCGAAGAACTCTCAGGCGCCGCGTTCATTCAGGAGACACGCGTTATCGTTGACGTTCTTCGCGAGCAAGAACTAGGCGTCCCCCTCGCTCCTACAGAAGGCGATATACGCTTAACTGAACGGCATCAGGGGCCCCCCTCCCCCATTTTTGTTCGCGGTTTGGTCTGTCAGCCTTTCACCGTCTTTGGCGCCTTGCCTTCCCGCATCTGTTGCAGCAGCGGCGCACACTGGTTCGGCGCATCGCCACTCGGCGCCACCAGCGCCAGCAAGCCGGCGGCCGGGCCGGCGATCACGCCCAGTGCGACCATGCCCGCGCCACGCAGGGCCAGGGGGATGGCTTTGACGCCGGCATTCGGCTTGATGAACGGGCCATTGACGTACAGCGGGGAACGCAACGAGAACAGGCGGAACCCTTTGGACTCCGGCGTGATGGTGAGGTCCAACTGCTCGGTGGCCATGTTCGCAGTGCCATCGACGTAGATGATGGCGTTCTCGGTATCGAACACAAACAACCGGGTCGTCGCCAGGCCGGTCTTGATGCCAAAGTCCGCCGCCGCGCAGTTGATCTTGACTTCCTTGTCGCCAAACAGGCGGCCCACCACGTAGTTACCGACGTTGAGCCCGGCTATTTCCATCAGGCCACGGCTGATGGCGCCGTCGTTGATCAACATTTTCAGGTCGCCGTTGGAAGTGCCCAACAGCGCCGCCACGGAGTTGCCGCGCCCGGAAATATCCGCATCACCGTTGAGTTCGCCGAAGCTGGTTTTCATCGGTTCGAAAGTCGGGAACAGTTGCTTGAGCTTGAAGTTACGCGCGGTCAGTTTGGCCCGGCCTTCCATGGGCACCGTGCGGCCGTTCAAGCGGATCTGCGCATCCAGCTTGCCACCGGCCACCCCGAAGCGCAGGGGTTCCATGCTCAGCTCGCCGTCGTTGAGGACCAGGTGGGTATAGAGGTCGGTGAACGGCAAGTCGGCGCTGTGCACAATGCGTTTGCCGGTGAATTCGACATCGGCATCCATCACACGCCAGCGCTCGGTGCGGAACTCTTCCACCGGCAGCACTTTGTTCGCCGGTTGCTTGCTCATCCCACCACGGGCCTTTTGCTTGGCGTTGGAGTCGGCGCCGATCAAGGGCGCGAGGTCCGTCATCAGCAGTTGGTTGGAGACCAACGTGCCGCTGAGCTTGGGGCGTGGCTGGCTGGCGACATAGGCCAGGTCGCCGTGGATGTCACTGTTGCCGATCTTGCCGTTGAAGTTTTCGTAGCGGAACGACGCGCCATTGGCCTCGTGCAGCTTGGCGATCAGATGTCCGTCTGTGGAGTAGGCCGGTGAATCCGGCAAGGTGACGCCGGTCAATGGGTACAGGTTGCCCAGGCTACTGCCGGCAAGTTTCAGGCGCAGGTCGAGGGCGCCCAGGTTGAGTGGGTCGGTCAGGGTGCCGGCCAGGGCGATACGGGTGTCGGCGATGTCCACCTGGGCCTGTAGCGGGAACGGCTTGGCCGCGTCCTGCAAGGCAAGCAGGCCGCCGATCTTGCCGGTGCCGTCGAGTTTCTGGCCGTGGTACTGGCCTTTGACCTTGAGGCCAAACGCGTAGTCCTGGGGGGCCGCGCCTTTTTCCAGGGCCTTCCTGGCATCGGCGTCACCGACGATTTCAGCAAACGGAATGGGCTGGCCCAGCGGGTCGATGATCACATCGAGTTGGGTCTTGAGGGTTTGATCGTCAAGGGTCACATGGCCTTTGTCGAAGCCGATGGTGCCGATGTCCACCACCCAGCTGGAAGGTTCGGCGCTGGGGTCCTTGGGGTCGAACGTGAAGGTCCAGTTGGCGCGGCCATCGGCGAGGCGCTGCAACTCGGCGCTCGGCTCAGTGAGGTCGATGCGCGGGATCACCACACGCTGGGCCAGCAAGGCCAGGAGAGAGATACGCAGTTCAACGCGCTTGAGCGTGACCATCTGCGGTTTTTTCGACCAGTCAGGGTTACCCAGGGTCAGGTCTTCGGCAATCACATGGGGCCACGGCACCCAGGCACGCCAGCCGCCTTCGTCTGGCTCACGCTGCCACACCACCGCGAGGTTGCCATTGATGGCGAACGGACGATGCAGCTCTTCGGAGACCTTGGCATTGAGCGGGGGTTTGATGCGATTCCAGTCAAAGAACACCAGGACCAGAGCCACGATGGCAATTAATAGAACGAAGCTGGCGCAGCTCCAAGCGACGATTTTACGAGTGCGCGTCATTGCACAGGACTCCTGAATACGACTGGCTGAGCTACCCCTATAGAGCAGCCTATAAAACTACGACTGGTAAACCACACGGGGGTTTAACCCGATGCACGATTTAACCCGCGGATACCGGCTTTCCTGACCGACCAGGCAAATTTGATCATCAACGGCGCACCATTGTTACCCAGGTTCGTGTCGAAAATACCCACACCGGTGCAAAACCGCGGGCTTGAGAGGCTCGTTCTAGAGCCTCCGCCGAGAACAATCAATTCTGTTGATTATTACCATTGTGTTTATGAACTTTTATATCGACTTATCGAGAGTAGCATTAGCTCCGTACCCACTTTATCGCCCTCCCAAGGAGCAACCCATCATGAAACGCCAAGTCCTTGCTACCGTCCTGATGTCTGTCCTGGCCTCCAGTGCCTTTGCCCTGCCAGCTGCGGAACAGGCCACCCCACAGAATAAAGCCCAAGCCGTTCAATCCAGCCAAACCCTGGCTCGCAGCGGCTCGCAAGAAGATGAAAACCGCGACTACGCCAAAGGCGCCGTTGCTGAGAATGGCCGTAATCGCCTGGAAGAGAAAGGCCTGGTAGAGGGCGGCGCTGAACAAGCCAACGACCGTGCCTACACCCAAGGCGTCGCTGAAAATGGCCGTAATCGCCTGGAAGAGAAAGGCCTGGTTGAAGGTGGTGCTGACCGTCTGCAGGAACGCAACACCGTAGCCGAAGGCGGCGCTGACCGTCTGCTAGAACGCAACACCGTTGCCGAAGGCGGTGCTGACCGTCTGCAAGAACTGCATCAAGCACAGAGCTAAGCCTGTGATGGCCCAGAAAAAAGCCCGATCAGCCGATCGGGCTTTTGACTTTATGTAGCCTGCGTCACATCTCCCCCTGCACACCTCGCCGTCAAGTTCGACGTCAACGAAGTTGTTTTGCTAGAGTGCGTCGCTGTACTTGCCGACAAAGCCCGCCCCCACATGCTGCCCCGCGCCGAACAGAAGCAACAGACCCGCCTCGCCTTGATGGACGCAGCCCGCCATCTGATGGAGTGTGGCCGTGGGTTTGGCAGCCTGAGCCTGCGCGAAGTGGCCAAGACGGCCGGAATTGTACCGACCGGGTTCTATCGACATTTTGCCGATATGGATCAGCTGGGCCTGGTGCTGGTCAGCGAAGTCGGCCAGACCTTCCGCGCCACCATTCGCCTGGTGCGCCATAACGAATTCGTGATGGGCGGCATCATCGATGCGTCCGTGCGGATCTTCCTCGATGTGGTCTCGGCCAACCGTTCGCAGTTTTTGTTCCTCGCCCGCGAACAATATGGCGGCTGCCTGGCGGTGCGCCAGGCCATCGGTGCCCTGCGCGAAGACATCACCCGCGACCTCGCGGCGGACCTCACCCACATGCCCAAGCTCCAGCACCTGGATGCCGACGGTTTGCACGTGATGGCCGACCTGATCGTCAAGAGCGTGTTCGCCACCCTGCCCGACATCATCGACCCTCCCGCCCAGGCCCTCCCGGCCCACCTCACGCCCCAGGCGAAAATCACCCAGCAACTGCGCTTTATCTTTATCGGCCTCAAGCATTGGCAGGGCCTGGGCAGCACGGAGTAAGTCCCTCAGCCCGCGGCGTGGAAACGCTTGGCGGTGGTGAAATTACGGTCCCAGTAACGGTTGCTCAGCGAGTCGATACGCACGGTTTTGCCCGCCCGTGGCGAATGGATAAATTTGCCCTCGCCTATGTAGAGGCCGACATGGCTCACCCGCCCGCGCCCGTTACCTTTGAAAAATACCGCGTCGCCAGGCTTCAAGGCGTTGCGCTTGATCGTGGCGGCCTTCGAACCATGCATCGCCGCCGTGGTACGCGGCAGGTGGATATTGGCCTGGGTCTTGAACAGGTACACCAGGAAGCTGCTGCAATCGAAGCCCTGCTCGACTGAATTCCCACCCCATTTATAGGGCGTACCGAGTAACTCATGAGCGCGATCGATCACATCGTCGATGGACGGTTTGCGTGACAGGGCTGGCAGGGCAGTGTCGACCTTGAGAGGGGCGACAGCGCGCTTCTGGATATTGGCCGATGAAGACGTGGTGACCAGGAAAAGGCCGAAAATGAATACACACACAATTGATTTGAACATGGTGGAACCCGTCGTGGATTGAGCACGGCGCAAATCCTAATCAACGACCAGGTAATCCGATGAACTCCTATTCCTGTGAGCACGTAGGACAAATCCGAAAAAAATTCAGCGATAAAAAAGATGAAAGAGATTTCCTGCAGCCCCCGTCCGCCCCAAGGAGAAGCGCACATATTTGGTGCCATAAACAGGGCGATGCACCAATTTGAAACATTGGCGAAGTTTTCTGACGCCCTATTCGGCAGCACTGCCACGCACCTACAGGCAATTCCTACTCCACGGCATGATTGGCAAGGCCCTTGCTCTAGCTCTTGCATCGCTCATAGCTGGAAGTTTCCTGATGCTGGTGATCCACCGCCGAATCGCCCCGCAGGCCCTCTGGGCCGCTGAATTGCTGCTGAATTTCGAAGCGCGCAGCAAAAGCCGCCTGCGCTGTTTCAGTGCCGACGGCGAAGATGTCGGCCTGTTTCTGGAGCGTGGCCAACCGCCGCTGCACGATGGCGAATTCCTACAAGCCGAAGACGGACGTGTCGTACGCGTATGCGCGCGTCCTGAACAACTGCTGCATGTCACCTGTAGCAGCGCGTTTGAACTGACCCGTGCCGCCTATCACCTGGGCAATCGCCATGTCGCCCTGCAGGTCGGCGATGGCTGGTTGCGCTTGTTGGACGACTACGTGCTCAAGGCGATGCTCGATCAACTGGGTGCCACCACGCAAACCATCGAAGCGCCCTTCCAGCCGGAACATGGCGCCTATGGCGGCGGCCATCATCATTCGCGCCATGGCGACGAAGATTTCAACTACCCGCCCAAGCTGCACCAGTTCGGCGTACGGTTATGAACCCAGCCTGGGCGCTGTTGCGTCTGGCCAGTCCGCAACTGCCGATTGGCGGCTACAGCTATTCACAGGGGCTGGAAATGGCCGTGGAAAATGGCCGCGTGAGTGAGGCCGACAGCGCCCGACGCTGGATCAGCGACCAGTTGCTGCTCAACCTTGCACGCTTCGAAGCCCCGCTGCTGCTTGCCCATTGCCGTGCTGCCGCCGACGAGGATTGGCCGCAGTTGGCGCAGTTGTGCGCAGAACACCGCGCCAGTCGTGAGACGCGCGAGCTGTATCAGGAAAGCCGGCAGATGGGCTACTCCCTGCAACAACTGCTCAACGGCTTGCCCGAGCTCGACGCTGACGCTCGCGAAGTGCTCGATCAACACACCGAACCCCACCTGGCCCTCGGTTGGGCCCTGGCCGCCCGCGCCTGGCGCATCAGCCCCGACGATGCCCTGGCTGCCTGGCTGTGGAGCTGGCTGGAAAACCAATTGGCGGTGTTGATGAAAACCCTGCCCCTCGGCCAGCAAGCCGCCCAACGCCTGACCAGCGAACTGCTGCCGCTGCTGCAACAGGCCCAACAGGACGCCGGTCGCATCGACCCCAACCATTTTGGCAGTGCCGCCTTCGGCCTGTCCTTGGCATGCATGGCCCATGAGCGCCAGTACAGCCGCCTGTTCCGTTCATAGGTCCTTTTACGTCGGAGGCCTTTTATTTTGGAGAAGCACATGAACACACAACCTCTGCGCGTCGGCATCGGCGGTCCGGTGGGCTCCGGCAAGACCGCCCTGACCCTGGCCCTGTGCCTGGCGCTGCGTGATCGCTACAACCTGGCGGTGGTCACCAATGACATCTATACCCGCGAAGACGCCGACTTCCTGGTGCGCAACCAGGCCCTGGCGCCCGAGCGCATCATCGGCGTGGAAACCGGTGGCTGCCCGCACACGGCGATCCGCGAAGACGCCTCGATCAACCTGGAAGCGGTGGACCAGCTCAACCGCCGCTTCCCTGGCCTGGACCTGATTCTGGTGGAGTCTGGCGGCGACAACCTGTCGGCCACCTTCAGCCCGGAGCTGTCGGACCTGACCATCTACGTGATCGATGTGTCGGCCGGCGACAAGCTGCCCCGCAAGGGTGGGCCCGGTATTTGCAAATCCGACCTGCTGGTGATCAACAAGATCGACCTGGCACCGCTGGTCGGCGCCTCGCTGGAACTGATGAACAGCGACACCCAGCGCATGCGCAACGGCAAACCCTTCGTGTTCAGCAATCAGAAAACCGGTGTCGGCCTGGAAGAAATCGTCGCCTTTATCGAACGCCAAGGTCTGTTGACCGCGGCCTGATCAACCCTAAGGAACCTGTCCATGAGCCTGAAAAAACTCTTCGGCGCCGCCGCCCTGCTGCTCACCCCTGCCCTGGCCTTCGCTCACCCCGGCCATGGCGACAACGGCCTGGTGGCCGGTATCAGCCATCCATTGGGCGGTATCGACCACCTGCTGGCCATGGTGGCGGTAGGCCTGTGGGCCGCGCAGCAAAAAGGCGCGGCGCGTTGGGCCCTGCCTTGCACGTTTGTGGGCACCATGCTGATAGGCGGCGTGCTGGGTTTTGAGGGCCTGGGGTTGCCGGCACTGGAAAGCGGGATTGCCGCGTCGGTGCTGGCACTGGGCCTGGCGGTGGCGCTGGCAGTGCGTCCGCCGTTGTTCGTGGCGGTGGCGGCGACGGCGGTGTTTGCCTTGTTCCACGGGGTTGCCCATGGCCTTGAGCTGCCAGACATGTCGAGCCCTTGGGCGTATGCCGCAGGGTTTGTCGGCGCGACCGCTGCACTGCACGCCGCCGGGTATGCGCTGGTGCGCTGGCTGCCGGCTGCGGCGGCGCCGTTGGTGCGGGTTGCCGGGGCGGCTTCGGCGGCGACTGGGGTGTGGTTGCTGGCGGGCTGATTTGCGCCGTTTGTAAGGGCCTCATCGGGGGCAAGCCCCCTCCCACATTTGACTGTGTTCACAAATCCAAATGTGGGAGGGAGCTTGCTCCCGATAGCGGTGGCGCAGACACCACTGATCCCAAGCCTGCTACCATGCGCGCCTACACCCCTGCCGTGACGACGCCAGCCGATGCCCACCGTTCCAAGCTCCACCCCCCAGTCTTCCTTGAATGCCGTGCTCTCGCACTTCCATGACGTGATCGTGCCGCTCTGGCAGGGCCCGGGCTGGAATGCCGAGCTGACGTTACCCTATGAGGCGCTGGACGCCGATCACCGGCCCTTGCCCCCGCAACGCTACCGCGCCATGGCTTGCGCACGGCAGTTGTATCTGTTCGCCAGCCTGATCGGCGTACCCGGTGCAGCCTTTGCCGAAGAACGCGCAGCGGCGCTGTTTCGCTCCCTGCAACGGCATTTCCACGATGCCGAACATGGCGGCTGGTTCTACAGCATCGACCCTGCCGGCCAGCCACTGGACAAACGCAAGGACCTCTACACCCACGCCTTCATCATCTTTGCCTGCGCCCATTACTGGGCCAAGGTGCGTGAGCCGCTGGTGGAGTCGGTATTGAATGCCGCCCTGGAAGTGGTGGCCGAGCGCTTCGCCAACGGCGATGGCCTGTACGAGGCGGTGCTGGAGCGCAACTGGTCATCACTCAAGTCCGGCCCGCTGCAAAACCCGCTGATGCACCTGGCCGAAGGCTTCCTCGCCACCCTGGCGGTGCGTGAGGATACCGGCGTGCAAGCGGCCCTGCTGAGCCTGGCGACGGCCATGCAGCAGCGCTTTATCGAACGCCAGCATGGCGTGATGATGGAAAAACCGCTGGGCGCTGTGGATAACTGGTTTGAGCCGGGGCACCAGTTCGAGTGGTTCTTTTTGCTGGAATCGTCGCCCGTGCTGCGCGGCACTCCACTGCATGGGTCACTGACGCGGGCGTTTGCCTACGCAGAGCACAAGGGTGTGGATAGCGCGACCGGGGCGGTCAGCGGCATGCTGGCACTCGACGGTACGGTGCGCGACGGCACCCAGCGTATCTGGGCCCAGGCGGAATACCTGCGGGCACTGACCTTGCGGCCTGGCAGTGAGGCCGTGCTGCAGCGCCAATTGCTCGCGCTGCAACAGCATTTCCTGCATGAAAAAGGCTGGCATGAATGCCTGGATGCCAAAGGCGACGTGAGCCGGCGGGATATGCCGTCGACCACGCCTTATCATTTGGCGACCTGTTATCAGGGTTTGATCCAGCATCTCGGGTGACCTTCAGGGCCTCATCGGGGGCAAGCCCCCGATGCAGACGACTCGGTCTAACTGACCATCAAGCAATCCACTTGCGATCCCCGGTAAAGCTGATCGTCAACCAGCGCGCCGCATCCGGTTTGCCCAGCCCTGTGGATATCTCTTCGCGCAGCCCGTCGAGGGTCGCGACGCTATCCACCGGGTAGTCCGCCGGCAACACCACATGAATCTCGATAAACCGCGCCCGTCCGTGCTTTTGCACGTAGGACACGTAGTCTTCGAAACCATGCCTGGCCTGGGCGGCGTCCATCACTTCACGCACCTTGTCGTCCAAGTGGTCCGGGGCAATCCCCAACACCTCGCGCAAGGCCGGGCGCAGGATCTTGAAGGCCGGCGCCAGCATGCTCAGGGCCAGCAGGATCAGGATCAACGGGTCGACATACACCGCCCACTCGCCATAGCCCTGGGACTTAAGCAACAGCGCGGCGAGAAAGCTGACCAGCAAGCCCACCGAAAGCATCGCGTCCACCAGCCAACTGATGTTGTCGAACTGGATCAGCGATGACTTGAGCCTGCGGTTGCGGTAGCGCACATAGAAGAAATAGGCGAACTCGACCACGGTAAATACCGCGGCATAGATAATCACCAGGCCCAACTCGATCTCGCGCCCGCCATTGATAATGCCGAACACACCGTTAAGGAACGCATAGATGGCGATCAGCAGCAGGAAGCTGCCTTCGATCAGCAATACCATCGGCTCCAAGTGCCAGTAGCCGAACTGGAAACGCTCATTGCTTTTCTTGGCGATCAGCTTGGCCGTGATCAGCATCAACACCTTGATGGCGGTGGCGATCAGCGAGAAAAAGCCGTCGAATAAAATGGATTGGGCGCCAGAAACCACACCCGTGACAATCCCGGCGATCGCGACAGCGAACATCAGGATCGTCGATTGTTTGAGCAGCGACTGCTCACCTCGGTTACTCACAATTCCTCCCGTCAAAACCTTTGAACCGCTGGATGCGGTGGGGTTTTCAGGAGTGGAGTGTACCTTATGGCCTGTTTTGACCGATTTGCCGCCATTTATTGTAGGAGCGAGCTTGCTCGCGAAAAACCCGAGGGCGCCACGTGCAGTCAGAATGCACGCGTCATCGTTGACGTTTTTCGCGAGCAAGCTCGCTCCTACAGTGTATGGCGTAAGCGGCTTAGGCCTTAGCCCCACGCTCAATCGCAAACCCAGCCCAGGTCTGGCTCACCGGCATCAGCTCCAACCGGTTGATGTTGACGTGCGCAGGGGTGTTCAGCACCCAGAAGATGGTGTCGGCAATGTCCTGCGGCTGGATGGGCTCGGCGCCGGCGTAGGTGGCGTCGTAGCGCGCCTGGTCACCACCGAAGCGCACCAGGGAGAACTCACTCTCGCACAAGCCCGGCTCGATATTGGTCACGCGCACGCCTGTGCCTTGCAGGTCGCAACGCAGGTTCAGCGAGAACTGCTTCACGAACGCCTTGGAGCCGCCATACACGTGGCTGCCTGGATACGGGTAGCTGCCGGCAATGGAGCCCAGGTTGATGATCCCGGCACCACGCCCATGGGCGATCAGGCGCGGCAGCAGCAGGCTGGTGGTGGTCAGCAGGCCCTTGATATTGGTGTCGACCATGGTTTCCCAGTCGTCGAGGTTGCACTTGGGTGCAGGGTCAGTGCCCACGGCCAGCCCGGCGTTGTTGATCAAGCCGCGCAGCGTGGCGAACGATGGTGGCAGGTTGGCGATGGCATCCTCCATGCCCTTGCGGTCACGGACGTCCACCACCAGGCCATGCACTTCGGTCTGCTTGGAAAGCTCTTCGACCAACGCGTTCAAACGCTCGGCACGACGACCGGTGAGCACCAGTTTCCAGCCGGCTTCGGCAAACCGACGGGCGCAGGCTTCGCCGAAACCTGAGGTGGCGCCAGTAATAAACAGCGTGTTGGACATGGTGTTCTCCTTGCGGGCATCGGGGAAAAAAATCAGCCAGCAGAATGCCTTTACGCCGCGGTTGCGGCAACCGCTATGCACATCACCTCACTCACGCCTGGTCATTTTTTAACCATAACGAGCAAAGCCTTATGAGCCGTGGCTTGCAGCCATATGCACGCAGGTTATCCACAGCTGCGCCCACAGTCTTTGGGGGCAAGTGCAAAACGCTTCAGGCCGCTGTGTACAAGGCTTTCAGGCGATTTTAGAAAGTTTTTTGCTTGACCTGAGCGCAGGCGTATGTAGCCCCATAGGCAGCGGGGAAAATCGAACGATGGCTCCAGGCCAGTCATTCCGGCCTCTGCGGCAGTCTTTCCAGAGTTTAATCACAGACTTATCCACAGGCTGGCGGGACATATTTCAGTCATATACCTGTGTCTTTAAACAGGTTGACAAACCCCTCGATCGGCCGCGAAAAAGCCACTGATCAAAAAACAACCACACAGCTGGAAGCCACGGTTTTAAAGGCGTTCAGCCAGCTACTCCCACGTTACCCACAGCCGGTTCCACAGTGGATGGGGACAAGTCAAAACTGTGACAAAACAGGGATTTGCGGCGGCTATATGTCGCGCTTTGGAGGGAGGCTGGATTTGTTTTCCACAATTTGGGATCGCCCTTGTGGGTACCATAAAACCAAATGTGGGAGGGGCGGTGCGACGATTCGACTTGCCCCCGATAGCGGTGGGTCAGTATCAGATGTGCCGACTGATACACCGCCATCGGGGGCAAGTCGAATCGTCGCACCGCCCCTCCCACAGGGGGACTGCATTGTTATTTGGATCAGTGGCCGCCGAGGTAGGCGTTGCGCACTTCCTCGTTCACCAGCAGCTCCTTGCCGGTGCCTGTGAGGCGAATCTCGCCGTTCACCATCACATACGCCCGGTCCGACAAACGCAGTGCGTGGTTGGCGTTCTGCTCCACCAGGAAGATGGTCATCCCGGTGGAGGCCAGTTCGCGCAGGGTGGAAAAGATCTGCTTCACCACAATCGGCGCCAGGCCCAGGCTCGGTTCATCCAGCAACAGCAACTTGGGACGGCTCATCAGCGCGCGGGCAATGGCGAGCATTTGCTGCTCGCCACCGGACATGGTCATGGCCCTCTGGTTACGCCGCTCCTTGAGCCGCGGGAACAGCTCGAACATGCGCTGCATGTCTTCCTGGGCGAACTTGTCACCGATAGGGATGGTGCCCATCAGCAGGTTTTCCTCGACGGTCATGTCGGGGAACACCCGCCGCCCTTCCGGCGACTGCGCAATGCCGTTGGAGGCGATGTAGTGGGACGACTTGTGGGTAATGTCGACACCGTTATAGAGAATCTGCCCCGACTCCGCCCGTGGCTGGCCGAAGATCGACATCAGCAGCGTGGATTTACCCGCGCCGTTGGAGCCGATCAGGCTGACGGTCTCGCCTTCGTTGATGTGCAGCGAGACTTTCTTCAGGGCCTGGATCGGGCCGTAGAACACATCCAGGTCCTTCATTTCGAGGATAGGCGCACTCATACCAGCTCCTCTTCGTCAGCACCCAGGTAGGCGGCAATCACTTTCGGGTCGTTGCGGATCGCTTCCGGCCCACCTTCGGCGATCACGTTGCCGTGGTCGAGCACCACGATATGGTCGGAAATACTCATCACCATGCCCATGTCGTGTTCGATCAGCACCACCGTGAGGTCGTGTTCGTCGCGCAGCAGGCGAATCATCGCGCTGAGGGCTTCGGTTTCCTGGGGGTTGAGGCCCGCCGCGGGCTCGTCGAGGCAGATGATCTGCGGTCGCGTGCACATGGCGCGGGCGATTTCCAGACGGCGTTGCTGGCCATAGGAAAGTTCGCCGGCGAGGCGGTTGGCGCAGTCCACCAGGTCGACTACTTCGAGCCAGTAGAACGCGTGGTCGAGTGCATCGCTTTCGGCCTTGCGGTAGCCCTTGGTGTTGAGGATGCCCGCCAGCATGTTGCGGTTGACCCACATGTGCTGGGCCACCAGCAGGTTTTCCAGCACCGACATTTCCTTGAACAGGCGGATGTTCTGGAACGTGCGGGCCAGGCCGGCACGGTTGACCAGGTGAGTACCGCCGAACATCTTGTAGAACACCCGGCTGAAGAAGCTTTTCGGCGAGACGAAGTCGACGGCCTTGAAGCGCTCGCCGAGCAACTGGATCACGTTGGTCTGCTTGCCACGTACGTTGAGCTCGATCTTGCCACCGCTGGCTTTGTAGAAGCCGGTGAGGCAGTTGAACACGGTGGTCTTGCCCGCGCCGTTGGGGCCGATCAGGGCGAAGATCGAGTTGCGTTCGACCTTGAGGCTCACATCGCTCAAGGCCTTGATGCCACCGAAGTGCATCATCAGGTGTTCCACGCTGAGGACGATTTCCTTGCTCATGGCGCCACTCCTTTACGTGGGGTCACGCCGGTACGGCTGATGCGGATCAGCCCACGCGGTCGCCAGATCATCATCACCACCATCAACACGCCAAACAGCAGCACGCGGTATTCGGAGAAGCTGCGCAGCAGTTCCGGGGCGACGGTCAATACAAATGCCGCAATCACCACGCCAACCGTCGAGCCCATGCCGCCCAGTACGACGATGGCCAGGATCAGCGCCGACTCGAAGAAGGTGAACGACGACGGGTTGACGAAGCCCTGGTAGCTGGCAAAGAACACCCCGGCCAGGCCGGCAGTGGAAGCGCCAATGGTGAACGCCGAGAGCTTGACCAATACATGGTTCAGGCCCATGGAACGGCAGGCGATCTCATCTTCGCGCAAGGCCTCCCAGGCACGGCCTACAGGCATGCGGGTCAGGCGGTGCTTGATGTACAGCACAGCCAGCACCACCAGGAACAGCACGATGTAGATGAACATGAACTTGATGTTGGGGTTGTAATCGATGCCGAAGAACTCATGGAACGGAATCCCGCCATCCTTCGCCTTGCGCCCGAACTCCAGGCCGAGGAAGGTTGGCGAAGGCACCGGCATACCGTTCGGGCCGCCGGTAAATGACAGCCAGTTGTTCAGTACCAACCGGATGATCTCACCGAAGCCCAGGGTCACGATGGCCAGGTAGTCACCGTGCATTCGCAACACCGGGAATCCGAGTATGCACCCCGCCAGCGCCGCACAGATGGCCGCCAGGGGCAGCACCGTCCAGAAGCCCAGGCCGAGGTACTGGTAGCCCAGCGCCAGGCCGTAGGCACCGATGGCGTAGAACGCCACGTAACCCAGGTCGAGCAAGCCGGCCAGGCCGACCACGATGTTCAGGCCCAGGCCCAGCAACACGTAGATCAACCCGAGGATCACCACAGTCAGCAGGTATTTGTTGGCGAAGATCGGGAACACGATGGCGATCACGATCAACACCGGGATGATCCAGCGCAGCCGCGACTTGTAGTCCGGTGGCAGTACGTGCACGCCGGAGCCACTGCTTTCGAAGCCTTGCAGAATCTTCAGGCCCTTGGGGGTTTGCAGGAACAGGCTGAGGGCAAAGCGGCCGGCCATCACGATGGCGACCAAGGTGGCCACGCGCGCAGGTTCCAGGTTGAAGCTGTAGCCGTCGAGGACCACGCCGACGATCGGACCGAATACGATCAGCGAAATAAGCCCGGCAAGGATCGTATCGACCACACTTTTCTTGATATCGATAGGTTTGGCAGCAGACATGTTTACACCTTCGCCACGAGTGGGCGACCAAGCAGGCCCTGAGGACGGAAAATCAGAATCACCACCAACAGGGAGAAACTGAACACGTCTTTGTAGTCAGAGTTGATCAACCCCGAGAACAACGACTCGGAAATACCCAGGATGATCCCGCCGAGCATGGCCCCAGGCAGGGAACCGATGCCGCCGAGTACCGCTGCGGTAAACGCCTTGATGCCGATGATGAAGCCGGCGTAGAAGTCGAACGTGCCGTAGTTGAGGGTGATCAGCACGCCGGCCAGGGCCGCCATGGCGGCACCGATGATAAACACGTAGGAGATCACGCGGTCGGTGTTGATCCCCAGGATCGAGGCCATCTTGCGGTCTTGCTGGGTGGCGCGGCACATGCGGCCGAGCTTGGTGTACTTGATGATGTAGGTGAGCAACGCCATGCCGGCAAACGCCGCCACGAGGATGAAGATCTTGGTGTACGTGAGCTGGACGAACCCACTGCCGATGTCGACGCGCCAGGCGCCGGCCAGCAGGGTTGGAATGCCTTGTTGTTTCGCACCCTGGGCGATCTGCGCGTAGTTCTGCAGGATCAGGGAGATCCCGATGGCGCTGATCAGCGGTGCCAGTCGGGTGGAGTTGCGCAGCGGTTTGTAGGCGACACGTTCAATGACCCAACCGTAAACGCCAGTGACGACCACGGTGAAGATCAGGGTGCCGAGAATGAGCAGTGGGAAGGATTCGATGCCGAAGTAAGCCAGCAGTGCCAGACTGATCGCCGCGAGGTAAGCGGAAATCATATAAACCTCGCCATGGGCGAAGTTGATCATGCCAATGATGCCATAGACCATTGTGTAGCCGATGGCGATCAGGCCATAGACCGACCCGAGGGTCAGGCCGTTGACCAGTTGCTGCAGGAAAATACCATCCATAACGCAATCTCACGCGGTGAGAACCTGCGCACCGGTGGGTGCGCGGTCCTTCTGGAGGAAAAGACAGATCTCGATCAGAACACGGTCCCCCTGTGGGAGGGGGCTTGCCCCCGATTGCGGAGCGTCAGCTGTACATCGGGGGGCTGACACACCGTCATCGGGGGCAAGCCCCCTCCCACATTCGGACGTCGGCGCTATGCCTTACTTCTGCTTTTCCAGCTGGTGGTATTTGCCGTCTTTATCCCACTGGTAAACCACGTAGTCGGAGACTTTCAAGTCGCCCTTCGCGTCCCAGGTCTTCTCGCCCATCACGGTTTTGACCGGGTGCGCTTTCAGCCATTTGGCGGCGTCTTCGCCCTTGTTGGACTTGGCGCCGTTGAAACCGGCGGCCAGGGCCTGCAGCGAGGCGTAGGCGTACAGGGTGTAGCCTTCTGGCTCATAACCGGCCTTGCGGAACTCTTCCACGACGGCCTTGCTGTCTGGCAGCAGGCGCGGGTCGGCACCAAAGGTCATGTACACGCCATCGACGTATTGCGCGCCGCCAGCGGTGGCCACCAGTTCATCGGTCACCACGCCGTCATCGGACATGAACTTGACGTCTTTGAGGCCCGCTTCACGAATCTGGCGGACCAGCGGACCGGCTTCCGGGTGCAGGCCACCGAAGTACACGACGTCGGCGCCCAGGGAGCGGATTTTGGTGACCAGGGCGCTGAAGTCTTTCTCGCCACGGGTCAGGCCCTCTTCCAGCACCGGCTTGACGCCGCGCTTGGTCAACTGGGCGGAGGTGGCGTCGGCCAGGCCTTTGCCGTAGGTGTCCTTGTCGTTGATGACCGCGACTTTCTTGCCCTTGAGCACGTCGACGATGTAATCGCCGGCGACGATGCCTTGCTGGTCGTCACGGCCGCACATACGGAACATGGCGCCCAGGCCGCGTTCGGTCACTTGTGGGTTGGTAGAGCCAGGGGTGATCGCGATGATGCCCGCTTCGTCGTAAACCTCGGAGGCCGGGATGGTGTTCGACGAGCAGAAGTGCCCGACCACGCCAATCACTTTGTCCTGGTCCGCCAGGCGGTTGGCCACGGCCACAGCCTGCTTCGGCTCACACGCATCGTCACCGGCAACCAGCACGACCTTCTCGCCGTTGATACCGCCGGCCTTGTTGATCACCTCGGCTGCCGCCTGGGCACCTTTCATGTACTGCTCACCGAACGACGCGTTGGCGCCGGTCATGGGCCCCGCTACGCCGATCTTCACATCAGCTTGAACAAACGTAGAAACACCCAGTGCCGCTGCAACGGCGAGGGCCAGAAAACCTTTCTTGTAAAACGTCTGGGACATGAGTGGTGCTCCGATATTTTTGATTTTTGGCACGACAACTTGCGTTCAAACCTTTCACTGAAAGCCCTGAGCAAGCCTCGTGCCATTACGTTTTTATTCTTCAAAAAGACACGGTGTCATTGTTATTTCAGATGTTTCGACTCCGCTCGCCAGGACGTGCAACCCTCTAGCATCAAGAGGTGCAACCCGATAGCCAAAAAAGTACAACCCTGGCGGGTCGCACCTGCAACCAAAGCGATAAACGACAGTTCCTACAGCTGTAACCGACTGCGTAACGGAACTGCACATTTACAGTGCGCGACTGCTACGACTTGCACCAATACAGATTAGTAGCCTACTCAGAAAACGCAGGCTTCTGAGCGGTATCGCTGATCAGATCACGATCCTCAAGCATTGCCCTGCGTGATACAGCGAGAATCCGGCCTCATAAAGGCAGCTGCGCAGGCCCACCGCGGCCAGTGGTTGCATTGGCGTAAACGGAATCGGCAGGGCCTGGGGATTCTGGTGACACAAATAGTCGGCGAATGCCTTACCCACCACGCTGCCGGTGGTCACGCCACGCCCGTTGTAGCCCGTTACCGCGACCAGGCCGGGGGCAGGTTCGAACAGGCGCATCAGGTGATCGGGCGTGAACGCGATGCAACCGGTCCAGGTGTATTCCCATTGCACCGATTTGAGGTACGGGAAGTAATGCTGCTGCACCCGATCGGCCCACGCCTTGAGGAACCACGTCGGTTTCTGGCTGCCATTGCCCAGGCTGCCGAGCAACAGGCGGCCATCGGCATCGCGGCGGATGCTGCTCAAGACCTGGCGTGTGTCCCACGAACCTTGGCCACCGGGGAGGATTTGCTGGGCCGCGGCGTCGGTCAATGGGGCGGAAGCCACCTGATAGTAGTAACCGGGGAAGAAATTGCGCCGTAACTCGGTCCATTCGCCTTCGGTGTAGGCATTGGAGGCGATCACGACTTGTGCAGCCTGCACCGCACCGTTGGCCGTCTGCACCGACCAGTGCGAACCCTGGCGTTCCAGCTGGGTCACCGGGGAATGGTCGAACAATTGCCCGCCCAGCCCGACCGCCGCATTCGCCAAACCACTGGTGTAAGCCATCGGGTTCAAGGTGCCCGCGCGCCGGTCGAGCAAGGCTGCGGCGATTTTTTGGGTGCCGGTGGCCTGCTCGCAGGCCTGGCCGGTGAGCAGCTCGACCGGCGCGCCACGGCGCTTCCATTGTTCTTCACGACTGCGCAGATCCGCTTCGCCACGGGCGTTGTGCGCCATGTGCAAGGTGCCTTCGCGGCGTAATTGGCAATCGATGTTGTATTTGTCGACCAGGCTGAACACCAGGGACGGTGCCGCACCCAGCATGCGGTTGAGCTGGCTGCCCACCGCCTCGCCGAAACCGGCTTCGATCTCGTCCGGGGGAATCCACAGGCCGGCATTGACCAACCCGACGTTGCGCCCCGAACCGCCATGACCGGTGCGATGGGCTTCCAGCACGGCGACGCTTTTACCCTGTTCCAACAAGTGAATGGCCGCGGACAAACCGGTGATCCCGGCACCGATCACGCACACATCCACCTTGACCTCGCCCTTGAGCGCGGCGCGATCCGGCCGGCCGGGGGTGAGGTGTTCCCACAAACATGTTTCGCGCAGTGCCATTGCCAGACTCCGATGAGACCTAACAAACAATTTTTCTTGTTCAACACCATCACTGTAGGAGCGAGCTTGCTCGCGAAAAACGCAAGGACATCGCGCTCATTCAGGTTGCCCGCCTGATCGTTGACGATCTTCGCGAGCAAGCTCGCTCCTACAGAAATCAGTCGAAGGTAATGCCCTGGGCCAATGGCAACTCCAGCGAGTAGTTCACGGTGTTGGTCTGGCGACGCATGTAACCGCGCCATGCATCCGAACCCGACTCACGACCGCCGCCGGTCTCTTTCTCACCGCCAAACGCGCCGCCGATTTCGGCGCCGCTCGGGCCGATGTTGACGTTGGCAATACCGCAGTCACTGCCCACTGCCGACATGAACTGCTCGGCTTCGCGCACATCGGTGGTGAAGATGCACGACGACAAGCCTTGCGGCACCGCGTTGTTCAGGCGCAGGGCTTCGGCAAAGTCGGTGTAGCCGACCACGTAGAGAATCGGTGCGAAGGTCTCGGTGCACACCACGTCGCTCTGCTCAGGCATTTCCACGATCGCTGGCGACACGTAGTAGGCATTCGGGAACTTGTCTTCCAACTGACGCTTACCGCCAAACACCTTGCCGCCTTCACTCAGGGCTTGCTCCAAGGCGTCCTGCATATTGTCGAAGCCGTGCTTGTCGATCAGCGGGCCAATCAGGTTGCCTTCCAGCGGGTGGCCGATGCGCACCTTGGAATAGGCCGCCTTGAGGCGGGTGACAATTTCTTCCTTGACCGACTCGTGGGCAATCAGGCGGCGCAGGGTGGTGCAACGCTGGCCGGCGGTGCCGACTGCGCTGAACAGGATCGCGCGCACGGCCATGTCCAGGTCGGCGCTCGGGCCGAGGATCATTGCGTTGTTACCGCCCAGTTCAAGGATGCTGCGGGCGAAACGCGCGGCGACTTTCGGCGCGACTTCGCGGCCCATACGCGTGCTGCCGGTGGCGCTGATCAGGGCGACACGCGGGTCATCCACCAGTGCGGCACCGGCGTCACGACCACCGATGATCACTTGGCTCAGGTACTGCGGGGCGTCCTTGAAGTTCTTCAGCACGCGCTCGAACAGCGCCTGGCAGGCCAGGGCAGTGAGCGGGGTCTTTTCCGAAGGCTTCCAGATGACGGCGTTGCCGCACACCAGGGCCAGGGTGGTGTTCCACGCCCATACGGCCACCGGGAAGTTGAAAGCACTGATCACGCCGACCACGCCCAACGGGTGCCAGGTTTCACGCATATGGTGGCCGGGGCGCTCAGAGGCGATGGTCAAACCGTACAGCTGGCGCGACAGGCCGACGGCGAAGTCGCAGATATCGATCATTTCCTGCACTTCACCCAAGCCTTCCTGGGTGATCTTGCCGGCTTCCCAGGACACCAGCTCGCCCAGGTCGGCCTTGTATTCACGCAACACGTCGCCGAATTGGCGTACCAGCTCACCACGGCGTGGGGCTGGCACTTTGCGCCAGGCCTCGAATGCATGCTCGGCGCGACTGACCTGTTGCTCCACCTCGGCGGCACCTTCCCAGTGCACGCTGCCGATACGGCTGCCATCAATCGGCGAATGCACGGGCTGTTTACCCGACTGGTACAGCGCCGGGTTTACCCCGAGACGATCAAGCAATGCGGCAACCATGGGTCACTCCTTCAATCTACCAACAAAAAAATTGCGCCGCGGCCCACACGGCGATCCGGACCTTATTTGTAGCTGGCCCAAGACTTACCAACAAACGACGATTAGGCGAGATATCATTCCGTTTATTCATGCAAAGAATAAAAAGAGGCGTGCCGTGCTGAACAAAAGACATTTGCCCTCGATCACTGCCCTGCAGTGCTTCGAAGCCGCCACCCGCCACCTGAGCTTCACCCGCGCCGCCGAGGAGTTGAACCTCACGCAAAGCGCGGTGAGCAAACAGGTCGCGCAGCTGGAAGAATTACTGCAACACCTGTTGTTTCGCCGGGTGCGCCGTCGCCTGCAGATGACCCCGGCGGGCGACCTGTATCTGGTGGAAGTGCGCAAGATCCTCACCCAGGTGGAGATGTCCACCCATTACCTGCGCTCCTATGGCGGCGAGACCGAAGTGTTACGCGTGTCCACGCCCTACACGTTTGGCGCGCGCTGGCTGGTACCGCGCCTCAAGGGCTGGCGCCTGCGTCACCCACAGATTCACCTGGACCTGTGCAACGAACAGGCGCCGGATGAACTGCTGCAAGGCAAGGCCGACATGGCGTTCTACTTCGGCCAGGGCGCGCGCCCCGGCACGGAGAGCCTGAAGCTGTTCAGCGAAGAACTGATCCCGGTATGCGCCCCGGAGAGCCTGCCCGCGCAGCCGTTCACCGACCCCACGCAACTGAGCAACCTGGTGCTGCTGCAAAACGCCTCGCGGCCCCAAGGCTGGCATGACTGGTTTGCCGACCAGGGCTTCCACACCGAGCACAGCTACCATGGGCCGCGCTTCGATACCTTTTATATGTGCATTCGTGCGGCGCAGGTGGGGTGCGGCGTGGCGCTGCTGCCGCGGTTCCTGGTGGAGGAGGAACTGGCCGAGGGCAAGCTGGTGATCCCTTGGCAGCACGCGATGCCAAGCCAGGATGCGTATTACCTGGCCTACCCCGAGCATTCGGCAGAAGTGCCCAAGGTGCGCGAGTTTGTAAAGTGGATGATGGAGCAGGTTATTTAGTGCCTGAAATCGCGCTATCGGGGGCAAGCCCCCTCCCCACTTGGAGTGCGTTCCTGATGTGGGAGGGGGCTTGCCCCCGATGAGGCCAGTGGCCTGGCCGAAAAAATCACTGGCAAAACCCCACAGGTCTATGCGCCACTAGCCCCCTTCCTTAATTGTGCGTAAAGGTCGTCGCCCATCGCCGACCTGTCTGGAGATTCCCGTTATGAGCGAGAGTGTGTTTGCCGATCGCATCGTGCAGAACTTGCTCGACACCGACTTCTACAAGCTGACCATGATGCAGGCGGTGCTGCACAACTACCCCAATGTGGAAGTTGAATGGGAGTTTCGTTGCCGTAACAGCGAAGACCTGCGCCCGTACCTGGCGGAGATCCGCTACCAGATCGAGCGCCTCGCCGAGCTGAGCCTGAGCCCGGACCAACTGGGTTTCCTGGAACGCATCAGCTTTATGAAGCCGGATTTTTTGCGCTTCCTCGGGCTGTTTCGTTTCAACCTGCGTTATGTGCAGACCGGTATCGAGAACGGCGAGCTGTTTATCCGCCTGCGCGGGCCGTGGCTGCATGTGATCCTGTTTGAAGTGCCGATGCTGGCCATCGTCAGCGAAGTGCGCAACCGCTACCGTTACCAGACCGTGATCCTCGAACAGGCCCGCGAGCAGCTGTACCGCAAGTTCGACTGGTTGACCGCCAACGCCAGCAGCGACGAACTGTCCGAGCTGCAAGTGGCCGACTTCGGCACGCGCCGACGCTTCTCGTACCGCGTGCAGGAAGAAGTGGTCAGCGTGCTCAAGCATGACTTCCCCGGCCGTTTTGTCGGCACCAGCAACGTGCACCTGGCGCGCGAGTTCGATATGAAGCCACTGGGCACCATGGCCCACGAATGGATCATGGCCCACCAGCAACTCGGCCCGCGCCTGATCGACAGCCAGATTGCCGCCCTCGACTGCTGGGTCCGCGAATACCGTGGCCTGCTCGGTATCGCGCTGACCGACTGCATCACCACTGACGCTTTTCTCAGCGATTTCGACTTGTACTTCGCCAAGCTGTTCGACGGCCTGCGCCACGACTCCGGCGACCCGGTGCAATGGGCAGAGAAAGCCATCGCCCACTACCACAAGCTGGGCATCGAGCCGATGAGCAAGACCCTGGTGTTTTCCGACAGCCTGTCGCTGCCCAAGGCCTTGGAGATATTCCGTGCGCTGCGGGGGCGCATTAATGTCAGCTTCGGTATCGGCACCAACCTGACCTGCGATATTCCAGGTGTGGAACCGATGAGCATCGTGCTTAAAATGACCGCGTGCAATGGCCAGCCCGTCGCGAAGATCTCCGATGAAGCGGGCAAGACCCACTGCACCGACCCGAATTTCGTCGCCTATTTGCGTCACGTTTTCAAAGTACCTGCCCTTTCCAGCAAGGAGTGAATCATGCAAGCCGTACAGCGTGAGATTGCACAGCAGCTCAAGGTCCAAGCGCCGTTCAAAGACCAGGCCGCCCTTGAGGCCGAGGTCGCCCGACGCGTGGCCTTTATCCAGGACTGCCTGCGCAATGCCGGGCTCAAGACATTGGTGCTGGGCATCAGCGGTGGCGTCGACTCCCTGACCGCTGGCCTGTTGGCCCAGCGTGCGATGCAGGAACTGCGTTCCAGCACGGGTGACGAGGCCTACCGTTTTATCGCCGTGCGCCTGCCCTACGAAACCCAGTTCGATGAAATCGACGCCCAGGCGGCAGTGGACTTTATCGAACCGGACGAACGCCACACCGTGAACATCGGCCCGGCGGTGAAATCCCTGGCCAATGAAGTGGCGGCGTTTGAAGGCAAGGCGGCGGTGTCCCGCGATTTCGTGCTCGGCAACACCAAGGCGCGCATGCGCATGGTGGCGCAGTACACCATCGCCGGCGCGGCCGGTGGCCTGGTGATCGGCACCGACCATGCGGCGGAAGCGGTGATGGGCTTTTTCACCAAGTTCGGCGATGGCGCCTGCGACCTGGCACCGTTGAGCGGGCTGGTGAAAAACCAGGTACGCGCGATCGCACGGCACTTTGGGGCGCCGGAGTCGTTGGTGGAGAAGGTGCCGACGGCGGACCTGGAAGACCTGTCGCCAGGCAAGCCAGACGAAGCGTCACATGGCGTGACTTACGCCGAGATCGATGCGTTCCTGCACGGGGAGCCGGTGCGGGAAGAGGCGTTCAGGATTATCTGCGATACGTACCGCAAGACTGAGCACAAGCGGGTGATGCCGTTTGCGCCGTGAGGTGAGCCAGAGAGCGTTGTATTGAGGCTCAGGCAGCCATCGGGGGCAAGCCCCCTCCCACACTTGAGTTGTGAACACTGAAGTGCGCCCCAGAAGTTGGACACCCATCCAATTTCTGGGGCGTTTTCATGAGCAAGTACACCACGCAGTTCAAGCTATCTGCCATCACCGCTTTCCTTGAGCGCGAGGCCGAGGGTTTCGCCGGGTCGCCGCTCAATTTCAAATGGACCCCACCTTGCTTCGTCGTTGGGTCGAGGCTTATCGATTACACGGTGAGGCCAGCTTGAGCAGTACCGGCCAGCGTTACAGTGCCTTGTTCAAGTTCTCTGTTCTACGGCGCATGTGGGATGACTCCCTTTCCTTGCGCCGCGCAGCGGCGCTTTTCAACTTGGGGATTCCACTCAGGTGGGCAGATGGCAACAGCAGTATTACAGTGGCGGTATTGAAGCCCTGGAGTCAGGAAAAGAGGACTGAGCACCGCTATGCCTAAACCACCTGCTAAACCACGCAAAACCGCTGCCCCACTCACCAGCCCTGAGCCTGAGCACAAGACGTTACTTGATGAGCTCCAATACCTACGGATGGAGAACGCTTATCTAAAAAAGCTTGGGGAGTTAGGCGAGGCGGTGATGAGGCGGGAGAAAGAACAGAAGAAAAAGCCCGATTAGTCAGTGAGCTTAAGCAACACTTTCCCTTGCGTGACTTGCTCAAGCTAGTGAGCCTTGCGCGAAGTACGTACTACTACCAACTCAAGGCGATGGGCGTTGCGGACCGATTTTCCTCGATCAAAGCTTCTATCCAGACCATCCAAAACGAGCATAAGGGCCGCTTTGGTTACCGTCGGATGACGCTAGAACTACGTAAAGAAAGATCGCTGATCAACGGTAAAACGGTACGACGACTGATGGGGGAGCTGGGTCTGAAATGCACGGTGCGGCCTAAGAAATACAGGTCGTATAAAGGGCCGATGGGCGAAGTGTCGCCCAACACCTTGGCTCGTCAGTTCGAGGCTGAGCAACCGAATCAGAAATGGGTGACGGATGTCACCGAGTTCAAAGTGGCCGGCAAAAAGCTGTACTTGTCCCCAGTTTTGGACTTGTACAACGGAGAAATCGTGGCCTATCAGACGGCAATACGTCCCCAATATGCCTTGGTGGGCGAGATGCTGGAAAAAGCTATTGAAGGCTTACCCGAGGGCGGCAAGCCAATGCTGCATTCAGATCAAGGCTGGCACTATCGATATCCAAAGTACCGGGAGAGGCTAGAAAAAGCAGGGCTGGAGCAAAGCATGTCACGCAAAGGAAACTGCCATGACAACGCCACAATGGAGAGTTTCTTCGGCACGCTGAAGTCAGAGTTCTACTATCGGAAAGCTTGAAAAGCGTGGAGCAGTTGCAAGCGGGGCTGGATGAGTACATCCATTACTACAACCATAAGCGAATCAAAGTGAAGCTTGGCGGACTGAGCCCTGTAGCGTACAGGACCCGGTCCGCTGTAGCCTAACCAACAGCTGTCCAGCTTTTGGGGCGCACTTCACACATTCAAATGTGGGAGGGGCTTGCCCCCGATGAACGATAACGCGGTCTTACTTGACGACCACCGTGCCTTTCATCATCGAGATGTGGCCTGGGAACGAGCAGAAGAACGCATAGTCAGTGCCCGCTTTCAGCTTGGACACATCGAAGCTCACCGAATCTTTCTCGCCAGCACCAATGACTTTGGTGTGGGCGATGACGCGCTCGTCGCCTTCTTTCAGGTAGTTTTTGTCGAGGCCGGCGGCCATGCCATCGGTCGCGACCGGCTGCGTGTCGGCGGCGCTGGTCAGCACCCAGTTATGGCCCATGACGTTTTTCGGCAAGCTGCCGGAGTGAGTCAACTCAACGGTGAACGTCTTGCAGCTCTTGTCGATCGTGATTTCCTTGGTGTTGTAGGACATCTGATCGGTGGAGTCGACGGTGACCTTGCACTCTGCAGCAAGCAACTGGCCACTGGCCAGAGTCAGCAGGGAAACAGCAACGAGTTTGGCAAACATGTGGATCTCCAAGGCAGGGTTTAAAAAACGCGTAGTGCGACAAGGGTGCCTGAACCAGGCATAAAGGCTTATGACCTGAATCAACAAATTGTATACAACTTTAGGCTATCAGACCTATCGACACAATCAACCAGCCAAGTGTCACACGCGCCCTATGATCGCCCCATCCCCCTTATGGAGCGCCAGCCATGCATCTCAATCAACTGTTCAATGGCCTGTTGGCCGCGTACGCCTGCGGTAAGTGAGGGCCAAGCGCGCCGCTAAGCTGCTACCATAGCGACCCAAGGCAGCTGCGCGCCGCCCACCCTCACCTTCGACCTTAGAGGATCGCCCATGGCCAAACCTAATTACTCCTTCGCCAAACGTCAGAGAGACTTGGCCAAGGAACAGAAGAAAGAGGAAAAGCTGCAACGCAAGAAAGCCGCTGTCGATGAAGAAGCGGGCGCACTGAATCCGGACGCGGAAAGCGAAGTGGCAGCAGACGAGACTGAAACGCCGAAAGACCCGGCTGAATAATTTCCGTTGCTGTGCGGGCTTGTTGTGGCGAGCGGGCTTGCCCCGCGTTGGGCTGCGCAGCAGCCCCAGAACCAGCCGCCGAGGAGTGCCTGATACTCCGCATTCCGATTGATTGGGGCTGCTTCGCAGCCCAACGCGGGGCAAGCCCGCTAGCCACAACTCGCTACAACAAGCCCGCTAATACCACAGCAGGCCCGCTTGCCAGACACGCCTGTATCGGCAAGCCGCCCGACTGCTGCCAGCCCATCATTCCAGCGGCATCACCGTCACCCGCACTTCCGGGTCATGGCTCCCTCCCCCCAGAATCACCCCCCGCAACGGCGACACATCGGAAAAATCCCGGCCCCAGGCCAGGGTGATGTGCTCCAGTGCCGGCTGCACATTGTTGGTCGGGTCAAAATCCACCCAGCCCGAAACCGGGCAATACACCGAAACCCACGCGTGGGACGCATCGGCGCCGATCAGCCGTGGCTGGCCGGGTGGCGGCTGGGTCAGCAGGTAGCCGCTGATGTAGCGCGCCGCCAGGCCCCGTGAGCGTAGGCAGGCGAGCATCAGGTGGGCGAAGTCCTGGCACACGCCGCGTCGGCGCTCCAGCACTTCCACCAGCGGCGTGGCGACCTGGGTCGCTTCGGCATCGAAAGTGAATTCATCGAAGATCTTTTCCATCAGCGCCTGCACGCCCAGTAGCAATGGCTGGCCCGGCGGAAAGCAGCTTTCGGAAAACTCGACGAAGGTTTTTTTCAAATGCACGTAGGGCGATTCGAAGCGATAGCGGCAGGCTTCAATCAACTCCCCGGACAGCGGCTGGCTGCTGTAGGTCAAGCTGTCGCGGGTCTGGTCCCAGGCCGGCGACGCCTGGAAATCCAGCACCGGCCGTGCCAGCACTTCGACGGTCAGCGAGGCGTTCACCAGCAGTTCATCGTGGGGGCGCTCGAAGGCCAGGCGGGTGATCGGGTTGCCGAACACGTCCAACTCATCGCGCCGCGACGTCGGCTCCGGGCTGATGTCCAACTGCTGCGCGCTGCAACGCTGCCAGGCGCAGGGCCGGGGCCACAGGTGCGCCAGCTGCTGGGCCAGGGACACCGGGCTGTCGTAGTGGTAATGGGTATCGTGGAAAATCTGATAGCGCGCACTCATCACACCGACACCGTTTGCTGGCTGACATCATCTACATGGGCAAAATGGCGCAAGGCCATGCGATCCGACACTTGCCCACTCTCATCGGCCACCGCTTGCAGCAGGTCGGCCAGGCCATCCAGCGCGGCACGCACGCTGGGCTCGCCAAACAGCGGGTTCTCCAGGCAGCTCAGGTCGAACCGCGCGAGGCGCTCCACCAAGGGTGCCAGACCGGTTTCCCGGGGTACGCCGAAGTCGTCGTTGAGGCGACGCAAGGTGCGGCTGACCAGTTTCAGTTGGAACAGCACCGCATGGGGGTTCTGCTCGTCCAGCAGCAACAAGTCCAGCACCGGGATCAGCTGCGGCACCGCCAGGTAGCGCGAGCGATAGGTGATGCTGCTGTTGCCCAGTTCCAGCAACCATTCCAGCCCCGCCTGATCGAACACCGCCACGCCACGCAGGAACGCGGCCAGGCTGCTGCTGAGAAATTGCAGGCGCTCGATGCGCCGGCCCATCATCAAGAAACGCCAACCTTCGTCGCGGGTCATGTCGTCCAGGGCAAACCCGGACAGCGCCGCCAGGGACATCACCAGGCGGTTGAGGAAATCCAGCAACTCACCAAAGTCAGGGCTCTCGCTTTCCAGCTCCAGGGCTTCGCGCTGCAACTCCACCAGCGCCTGCCAGTTTTCCCGGGACAACTTGCCGCGCACCTGAGACGCCGCCCACTGCAAGCGTTGCAGGTTGGCGCGCAGGCTCGATGGCCAATCATCGCCGAGCAAGGCCGCCTGCAAACGCTCGGGCAGTTCGCCCTCCTCCGGCAGCAGGTGCAGGTTCTCACCCAACTCAACCGCCGCCCGCAGCGCCAGCGGATCGTCGCCGTCGACATAGCGCGCCAACACGATACGCAACCAGCGCGCGCTGTCATCGCAGCGCTCGCAATAGCGGCCGAACCAGAACAGGTTTTCCACCACACGCGAGGGCAGGTACGGATCGCGGCGAACCAGGTCATGGGCACCAATGGCGCGTTGGGCGCGCCAATGTTCGCCACCAGCAGCGCGCTCACCGAGCACCCAGGTGTCCTTGCTCGCGCCACCGCGCTGCATCGAGACCACTTCGGCATCGGCCTCGGCAGCCACGCGGGTCAGGCCACCCGGCAGCACGCGGTAGCCGTCTTCGCTGGCGACGGCATACACACGCATGCCGATGGCGCGGTGTTGCAGGTGGTCATCCACGGTGTGCCATACCGGCGCCTGGGACAATTGCGCCAGCTCCTGGGCGACATACGCATAAGGCCTCGCGCGCATGCGTTCGGCCAGGGCCTGGCGTTGTTCGTCGTCCAGGTCGCGACCGAAGACCGGGGCAAAACTCTGCGATGGAAACGCCGGCTTGATCAGCAGCTCGGGCAGCTTCTCCAAGGCTTCGGCCAGCACGGGCGCCTCCCCGCACCACCACGTGGCGATGGACGGCAGGATCAGTTCTTCACCGAACAAAAATTCATTGATCTTCGGCAGGAAGCCAAGCAGACCCGGCGACTCCAGCACACCACTGCCCAAGGCATTGGCCACCAGTACATTGCCCTGACGCACGGCGTCGAGCAGGCCGGGCACGCCAAGGGCAGAGTCGGTGCGCAGCTCCAGCGGGTCGCAGAAATCGTCATCGAGACGACGCATGATCGCGTGTACCCGGCGCAGGCCGCTGAGGGTTTTGAGGAACACCGTGCTGTCGCGCACCGTGAGGTCGCCGCCTTCCACCAATGGGTAGCCCAGCTGGCGCGCCAGGTACAAGTGTTCAAAATAGCTTTCGTTGAACCGGCCTGGGGTGAGCAGCACGATCAGCGGCGGCTGGCTGTCACTCGGCGCCTGGCGCGCCAGGGTTTCCTGGAGCGTACGGAAGAAGCCCGTGAGGTGCTGCACCTGCAAGTCGCGGTACAGATCCGGGAAAGCGCGGGACACAATGGTGCGGTTTTCCAGCGCATAACCGGCACCCGAGGGTGCCTGCGTACGGTCGGCGGTGACCCACCAGCGGCCATCCGGGGTTCGCGCCAGGTCCACGGCATACAGGTGCAGGAACGCACCGTCGGGCGGCTGGATGCCCTGGCACGGCCACAGGAAGTTGTTATGCCCGAACACCAGCTCGGCCGGCAGCAGGCCTTCCTTGATCAGGCGTTGCGGGCCATACAGATCGGCCAGCACCGCATTGAGAAGGCGTGCACGCTGGGCGATACCGGCCGACAAGTGCTGCCATTCATCAGCCGCCAGTACATGGGGCAGCAGGTCCAGCTCCCACGGGCGATCGGCACCCTTGGGGTCGGCGTAGACGTTGTAGGTCACGCCGTTTTCCTGGATCTGCCGGGTCAGCAGCGCCTGGCGCTGGGCCAACTGCGCGGGCGTACTGCGTTGCAGGTGATCAAGCAGGCGCCGCCAATGGGCACGCACCGCGCCGCTGTCATCCAGGAGTTCGTGATAAGTGCCCGCAGTCAGCGGGTATTGGTCGAGCAAATCGGGCATGGAACGCTCGGCAGAGGCAAGGGGGCTCAGATTAACCTAACAAACACTGCAAATCCCTGTGGGAGGGAGCTTGCTCCCGATCGCGGTGGGTCAGTCAACCTAGGTATCGGCTGACTCACCACAATCGGGAGCAAGGTCCCCTCATATTTGGGTCGCATTCAGTCATTATTATTGGGGTGACGCCGCAGATCCAAGGTCATCGGGAATTCGTCATTGATCACAACACTCGGCACGGGGAGCTTTCCTGGTGTATGGCCGAGACGGAAGAACCGCGCCATGCGCCGGCTCTCCGCCTCATTGGCATTCACCGGCAAGCTGTCGTAGTTACGTCCGCCCGGATGCGCGACATGGTACTGGCAACCACCCAGCGAGCGCTGCATCCAGGTGTCGAGCAGGTCGAACACCAACGGCGCATGCACCGGGATGGTCGGTTGCAGGCAGTTGGCCGGTTGCCAGGCGCGGTAACGCACGCCGGCGACAAACTCACCCACCCGTCCGGTGGCTTGCAACGGCACTGGAATGCCGTTGCAGGTCAGCAGGTAGCGTTGCGGCGCCAGCCCGGTCAGTTTGACCTGCAGGCGCTCAAGGGACGAGTCCACATAACGCACCGTGCCGCCCGCCGCGCCCTCTTCGCCCAGCACATGCCAGGGTTCCAAGGCCTGGCGCAGTTCCAGTTCGATCCCGCTGACGGCGTAATCGCCGACCTTGGGGAAGCGGAACTCCAGGTGCGCGGCGAACCATTCGGCCCGCAACGGGTAACCGGCGGCGTTCAACTCGACGATTACGTCGGCAAAATCCTGCTCGATAAAGTGCGGCAACAGGAAACGGTCATGCAACTCAGTGCCCCAGCGCGCCAGTTTCGGCGGCGCATAGGGTTCACGCCAGAAACGCGCCACCAAGGCCCGCAGCAGCAATTGCTGGGTCAGGCTCATGCGTGCGTGGGGCGGCATTTCAAAGGCGCGCAATTCCAGCAGGCCCAGGCGGCCAGTGGCACCGTCCGGCGAGTAGAGCTTGTCGATACAGAATTCGGCGCGGTGGGTGTTGCCCGTCACGTCGATCAACAGGTTGCGCAGCAGGCGATCCACCAACCACGGCGGGCATTCTTCACCGGGCTGGGGCATTTGGGCGAAGGCGATTTCCAGCTCATACAGCGCATCGTTGCGCGCTTCATCCACCCGCGGTGCCTGGGAAGTCGGACCGATAAACAGGCCGGAAAACAAGTACGACAGCGAGGGGTGGTTATGCCAGTAGCTGATCAGGCTGCGTAGCAGGTCGGGCCGGCGCAGGAACGGCGAATCCTTGGGCGTCGCGCCGCCCAGTACAAAATGGTTGCCACCGCCGGTGCCGGTGTGGCGGCCGTCGATCATGAACTTCTCGGTGGTCAGGCGGGTTTGCCGCGCCTCCTCGTAGAGGAATTCGGTACGTTCCACCAATTCGTCCCAAGTGGCGGACGGCTGCACGTTGACCTCAATCACACCCGGGTCCGGCGTGACGCGGAAGTTGCTCAGGCGCATATCGAACGGTGGCTCGTAGCCTTCCAGCAACACCGGGCAATGCAGCTCTTCGGCGGTGGCTTCAATGGCGGCGACCAACTCCAGGTAGTCCTCGACCCGCTCCAATGGCGGCATGAACAGGTACAGGCGCCCTTCCCGCGCTTCGGCGCACAGAGCGGTGCGGGTCAGCCAGTCGGCAGACTCATCGATCTTCGGCACGCGCTCGTCGCTCGGCGCCGGTTCGCCATGGCTTTGCAGTTGGGCGCTGGTCGGCAACTCCGGCTGATCCTGGTTCGGGTCAGTCGGGTGCACGAACGGATACTCCGCCGCCGTCACCCACGGCTGCGAGGCCAACGGCAGGCGATAGCCCAACGGCGAATCCCCCGGTACCAGGCGGCAATGGTTATCGCGCAGGTACCAGCGCCCGCTCTGCCAGCGGTCATTGGCCGCCGTGCGCGCCAGCGGCAGCACTTGGCCGATGACTTTATCCAGGCCCTGGCTGAACACCTTGCGCAGGCGTTCGCGCTCCAGGTCGTCGCTCAGGCGCGGGTCCTGGGCGGTGACGTTTTGTGGCAACGCACCTTCGCGCCACAGGTAGTAGAAGTTGTCTTCATAGGCCGGGAACACAAAGCGTGCCGGCAGCTTGAGGCGTTCGGCGACACTGGCGAGGAAGCGCCCAGCCAATGCGCCATCGGCGCCGTAGTCCTGTTGTTCGTCGGCAATCAGCGCGCTGTTGTGCCAGATGGGCACGCCGTCACGGCGCCAATAGCAGTTCAGCGACCAGCGCGGCAATTGCTCGCCGGGGTACCACTTGCCCTGGCCGAAATGCACCAGCCCCTTGGGTGCGTAGTGCTTGCGCATGCGCTGGAACAGCTCGGCGGACAAGCGACGCTTGTCCGGCCCGAGAGCCGCGGTGTTCCACTCGGCGCCATCAGGATCGTCGATGGAAACGAAGGTCGGCTCGCCGCCCATGGTCAGGCGCACATCATCCTTGAGCAGGTCGCCATCGATCTGCCGGCCCAGGGCCTGGATCGCCAGCCATTGCTCTTCGGTGTAGGGCTTGGTCACCCGTGGCGCTTCCCAGATGCGCTCCACCGACATTTCATGGGTGAATTCGCACTCGCAGGGTTCCACCAGCCCGCTGATCGGCGCAGCAGACGATGGATCAGGACTACAGGCCAATGGGATATGCCCTTCACCGGCGAACAACCCGGAGGTGGCATCCAGGCCGATCCAGCCGGCACCGGGCAAATACACTTCGCACCAAGCGTGCAGGTCGGTGAAGTCGACTTCGGTGCCGGAGGGGCCGTCGAGGGCTTTGACGTCGGCGGTCAGCTGGATCAGATAACCGGACACAAACCGCGCCGCCAAACCGAGGTTGCGCAACAGTTGCACCAGCAGCCAGGCCGAATCACGGCAGGAGCCGGAAGCGTTTTCCAGGGTGAATTCCGGGGTTTGCACACCTGGTTCCATGCGGATCAGGTAGCCGATGTCGGCGGCCAGGCGCTGGTTGAGGCCCACCAGGAAATCAACGGCCGGCAACGGCGTGCGGTCGATACCCGCCAAGTAGGCGGCAAACTTCGGCGTCAGCGGCAAGGTTTCCAGGTACGGCGCCAGCTCACGCTGCTCATCGGCGGCGTAGCTGAAGGGGATTTTTTCGGCGTAGGGCTCAAGGAAAAAGTCGAACGGGTTGAACACCGCCATCTCGGCGACCAGGTCGACTTCGATGCGCAGTTCATCGGTTTTTTCCGGGAACACCAGGCGCGCCAGGTAATTGCCCTGGGGGTCCTGCTGCCAATTGATGAAATGCTGCTCGGGCAGCACTTTGAGAGCGTAGGACAAAATCCGCGTGCGGCTATGGGCAGCCGGGCGCAGACGCACGATCTGTGGGCCGAGTTCGACCGCGCGGTCGTAGCGGTAATGCGTAACATGGTGCAACGCGACATGAATCGACACGGCGGCCTCCTGCGAGCCAGGGCATGGACACAACGCGCGCAAGACTTATGCCAGAGCGGCGGTCATTGCGCTTTATCGTAAGACCCGGTGCAGTACAGCACCAAAACGGCGCCAACGTGTGCGCCCTGGTGCGAGGGTTGCACATATTTGTGGCGCCCGTGTGAGGAGGGGTGGTGAATCTACCCAGTCAGCGAGCCTTGTGCTTGGCGATCACGGCTTCTTTAAGGCGGCGAATTTCCAGCAGCTTTTGGCGCATTTCGCGGTGGCGCTTGCTGTTGAGCAACAGCAAGCCCAGCAACGGAAACAGCACCAGGATCGCGCCTACTGAATAGTTGGCCTTGAGCGCGGGATCAAGACCGCGCAAATAGGTCACGCCAGCCATGGAAAACGAGGCTGAGCCGGAGAAGATCGCCATGAAAATCGTCCCCATGAAGACCGGGAAATAGCGCGCGAGGAAACCGTTTATCGAAGGCGGCGCCTTCACATGCGACTACTCGATCTGACGGTTGATTTAACCGCCTGCCGAATGCGACGGATTCCCACGAGTTTCGTGCGCATCTCTCGTTGAACCTTGCTGTTAAGTGTCAATAATCCAAGCAATGGGAATAACAGCGCCAACCCATAAAGGACTTTGTGAGGCTGGAATTGAACCATCGGAACTACAAACAGTAGACAGGCGACATAGATACCGACCATTACCCACACCCAGGAGGGTCGCCCCCGCAAAATCATAAAGTTGCTATGGACCGTCAACAGAATGAGCAGCGCCCCGGCAGACATGATCTTGAGCCCCACTTGAGCCATCGGCGCATCACGAAAATAGGTGATGAACGCCAGCGCCACAGCCAACGCCAAAGAAAAACACGCAGCAAATACGCCGCCCATAAACGTCAGAAAGTATTGTCTGAAAAAGTCGCGTAGCGTCATCAATTCGCTCATTCGCTTACCTCCTCGTACAGTCCAATCGCGATGGTGTTGACGTTTCCGGAGTAGGCACTCCCGCCAAACCCAACGCTTGCGCCCAGGACGTCTTTGATCTGGGTAGTGGTGCTGTGCTTGAGCTGCGTAGGGGTGAAACGCTTGGTGAGTTCGCCCGACGCCTGCCTCAACTTGATCATCTTCGCGGTCAAGCTGGGATGGTTGATGCTCAGCAGCTCTTTCGTCAGCTTGGCTCTTTCCTGGCGATTCAAACCGCGAAGCACATCACGCAGGCTCTTGCCCGTCGATGCTTTGGCGGCCCTGACCAGCTTGACCGTCGTCAGGGCCGAAGCGCCCACGCCTGCCAGTGATACGGCGTCCAGCACGATGGACGCATTCTGGTACCAGCCTTCACTGTCGAGCGAATCCTTGACCTCAGGTTTGGCGACTTCCAGCGCTGTTCGGGCAATGCCGTTGAAACACTGAAGCGTACTTGCGCCGGCAGCCGCATACCCCACTACAACGATGACGGAACTGGCTCCAGCGCTGAAAGGCACCAGAATTGTTCCACTGGCGATCGCAGCCCAACTGATGACCGCCCCCAAGCAGGAGATTCCGGTATTCACGGCTTCGCCAATCAGTCGCGATTCTCGAGGATTGCTCACGACATGTTGAGCAAACTGTGTTGGCGCAATGTACTTCTGCGCTTCACGCAAAATGATGCGCTTGGGCTTGATGCTGCAGATGGGCTTGAATTCGCGCAGGGTAATGACATTGAAGTCAGCGTCGACATACACCACCCCCGCGCCGACGATACCGGGGTCGGCGTCGATGGCGGCGAACAGGCGCTGCAGGTTGATCTGGCTTTCGATGCGCTGGCGCGCCATGAACTGGGAGCGGTTGGAGTCCATGCCGATGCCGAGCAGGGGGTTGCCCATGGGGGTGTTCTTCCTTGAAGAGGTGGTAACTGGAGTGACGCTATCGGGGGCAAGCCCCCTCCCACACTTGATGTGTGAATACATTCAAAATGTGGGAGGGAGCTTGCCCCCGATAGCGATTTAATGGCCGCCACCTTAACAAACAGACTCCCCACCGCCTAGAAAGCAAAACGCCAGCACGAGGCTGGCGTTTTGCATATTCACGCGGCGATCAACGCGGCACGACCGGCTTGCGGGCTGGCTTGCCGCCCTTGCCCTTGGCCGCATCAGCGCGCTCCTTGGCCGCCTGCTTGTTGCGCGCCATGGCCGCGGCCTTGGCTTGCTCGCGCTTGTCCCACGGGTTGCTGCCGTCACTGCCACGGGGTGGCAGGCCGGTGTGTTGGGTGAGGATCCGGGTGGTGGTTTCCTTGGCGACCTTATGGCTGCCGGCCGGCGTCGAGTTCTTGCGACGCGCGCTCTGGTAGCTGTCGGTGGCGGGCTGGTGCAAGGGGATCAATTGATCCTTGCCCGGCCCGATCAAGTCGGCGCGGCCCATGCGGGTCAGCGCTTCACGCAGCATCGGCCAACCTTTCGGGTCGTGGTAACGCAGGAACGCCTTGTGCAGGCGGCGCTGTTCTTCGCTCTTGACGATGGTCACCGCGTCACTCTTGTAGGTGACCTTGCGCAGCGGGTTCTTGCCCGAGTGATACATCGCGGTGGCGGTGGCCATCGGCGACGGATAGAACGCCTGCACCTGGTCGGCGCGGAAGCCGTTGCCCTTGAGCCACAGGGCCAGGTTCATCATGTCTTCATCGGTGGTGCCGGGGTGGGCCGCGATAAAGTACGGGATCAGGTACTGCTCCTTGCCCGCTTCCTTGGTGTACTTCTCGAACATGCGCTTGAACTTGTCATAGCTGCCAATGCCCGGCTTCATCATCTGGTTGAGCGGACCTTCCTCGGTGTGTTCCGGGGCGATCTTCAGGTAGCCACCGACATGGTGGGTGACCAGCTCTTTGACGTATTCCGGCGACTCGACCGCGAGGTCGTAGCGCAGGCCGGAAGCGATCAGGATCTTCTTCACACCCGGCAATGCCCGGGCGCTGCGATACAGCTGGATCAGCGACGAGTGGTCGGTGTTCAGGTTCGGGCAGATGCCGGGAAACACGCACGACGGCTTGCGGCACGCGGATTCGATTTCCGGGCTCTTGCAGGCAATGCGGTACATGTTGGCGGTCGGGCCGCCGAGGTCGGAGATCACCCCGGTGAAACCTGGGACCTTGTCACGGATCTCCTCGATCTCGCGAATAATCGACTCTTCGGAACGGTTCTGGATGATCCGGCCTTCGTGCTCGGTGATCGAGCAGAAGGTGCAGCCGCCGAAGCAGCCACGCATGATGTTCACCGAGAAACGGATCATGTCGTAGGCCGGAATTTTTTCCTTGCCATACGCCGGGTGCGGGACACGCGCGTATGGCATGCCAAACACGTAGTCCATTTCTTCGGTGGTCATCGGGATGGGCGGCGGGTTGAACCACACGTCCACTTCACCGTGCTTCTGCACCAGGGCGCGGGCGTTGCCTGGGTTGGTTTCCAGGTGCAGTACGCGGTTGGCGTGGGCATAGAGCACGGCGTCGCCACGGACCTTTTCCACCGATGGCAGGCGGATCACGGTCTTGTCGCGGGTCATGCGCGGGCTGGCCAGGATCTGCACGACCTTGGCTTCCTGCGGATCATCAACGGGCCCCTTTTCCTGCTCGATGGCGCAGGCCTGGGTGTCCTGGGTATTCACGTACGGGTTGATGATCTTGTCGACCTTGCCCGGACGGTCGATACGGGTGGAGTCCACTTCGTACCAGCCGGCTGGCGTGTCGCGACGGATGAACGCGGTGCCGCGCACGTCGGTGATGTCTTCGATCTTGTGGCCCCACGACAGGCGCTGGGCAACCTCGACGATGGCCCGCTCGGCGTTGCCGTACAGCAGGATGTCGGCGGTGGCGTCGATCAGGATCGAGTTGCGCACCCGGTCCTGCCAGTAGTCGTAGTGGGCAATGCGGCGCAAGGAGGCTTCGATGCCGCCAAGTACGATCGGTACGTTCTTGTAGGCCTCCTTGCAACGCTGGCTGTACACCAGGCTGGCGCGATCCGGGCGTTTGCCGGCCATGCCGCCAGGGGTGTAGGCGTCGTCGGAGCGGATTTTCTTGTCGGCGGTGTAGCGGTTGATCATCGAGTCCATGTTGCCGGCCGCGACGCCGAAGAACAGGTTCGGCTCGCCGAGCTTCATGAAGTCGTCTTTGGACTGCCAGTTCGGCTGCGCGATGATCCCGACGCGGAAGCCCTGGGACTCCAGCAGCCGGCCGATGATGGCCATGCCAAACGACGGGTGGTCCACGTACGCATCACCGGTGACGATGATGATGTCACACGAATCCCAGCCAAGCTGATCCATCTCCTCCCTGCTCATCGGCAGGAATGGCGCAGGACCGAAACATTCGGCCCAGTACTTGGGATAGTCAAATAACGGCTTGGCTGTTTGCATGACGGTGACCGGTGTTGAGATGAAAAATCGCGGGCGCGGAATATAGCACAAATTTTGACCAATTCCGACGGTAATGGTCGGAATTGAACACGAGGGTTATTCGTCGTCGTCGAAGTTGTAGCTACCCGGCGCAAGGTTCTCGAAACGGGTGTACTTACCGATGAATGCCAGGCGGATAAAGCCAATCGGCCCGTTCCGCTGCTTGCCGATAATGATCTCGGCAATCCCCTTGTGCTCGGTCTCGGGGTGATACACCTCGTCGCGGTATACGAACATGATCACGTCAGCATCCTGCTCGATCGCTCCGGATTCCCGCAAGTCGGAGTTGACCGGGCGCTTGTTGGGACGTTGTTCCAAGGAACGGTTGAGCTGGGACAACGCCACCACCGGGCAGTTGAATTCCTTGGCCAGGGCTTTCAAGGACCGGGAGATTTCGGAAATCTCGTTGGTCCGGTTGTCACCGCTGGAGCCCGGGATCTGCATCAGTTGCAGGTAGTCGATCATGATCAGGGCGATATCGCCATGTTCACGCACCAGGCGACGGGTCCGTGCACGCATCTCGGACGGGCTGATACCCGCGGTGTCATCGATGAACAGCTTGCGATCGTTGAGCAGGTTGACCGCGGAGGTCAACCTTGGCCAATCGTCATCTTCCAGGCGACCGGCACGCACCTTGGTCTGGTCAATACGGCCCAAGGACGAGAGCATCCGCATGATCAGCGATTCACCTGGCATCTCCAGGGAATACACCAGCACCGTCTTGTCACTGCGCAACACGGCGTTTTCCACCAGGTTCATCGCAAAGGTGGTCTTACCCATGGATGGACGCCCGGCGACGATGATCAAGTCGGCCGGTTGCAGACCGCTGGTCTTCTCATCGAGGTCGGTGTAGCCGGTGGAAATACCCGTGATGGAGTTGTCGGTGTTGAACAGCGTATCGATACGATCGATCGCTTTGGTCAGCAGGTCGTTGACGCTGACCGGCCCGCCGGTTTTAGGGCGGGCTTCGGCGATCTGGAAGATCTGTCGTTCGGCTTCGTCGAGGATCTCGGCGGCGGTGCGGCCTTCAGGGT
Source organism: Pseudomonas gorinensis (assembly GCF_042015035.1). NCBI lineage: Bacteria > Pseudomonadati > Pseudomonadota > Gammaproteobacteria > Pseudomonadales > Pseudomonadaceae > Pseudomonas > Pseudomonas gorinensis. The sequence continues at coordinate 977,583 of NZ_CP167125.1, read as the reverse complement.
TGAAGGCGCTGTCGGCGATTTCAGTACTGATGCCGATCAACTGGCGCAGGGTGGCGCGCTCACGGACGATCTGGGCATAGGCCTTGATGTTGGCGACGGATGGCGTGTTTTTCGCCAGCTCACCGAGGTAACCGAGGCCGCCGACCTGGGAGGTCTGGCCTTCCTTGTCCAGTTGCTCGGCCAGGGTCACCACGTCGATCGGCGAGTTCTGGTCGGCCAGCTTGGCAATGGCGCGGAAGATCAGGCGGTGGTCATGACGATAGAAATCACCGTCCGAGACTTGATCCAGCACGCGCTCCCAGGCGTTGTTATCCAGCATCAAGCCACCGAGCACGGCCTGTTCGGCCTCGATGGAATGCGGCGGCACCTTCAGGGCAGCGGTTTGCAGATCGTATTGCTCAGGAGCTGAAATATCGTTCATGGCCACTTGGAATTAGGGGTGTGTAGAAAAACAAAAGGCACGACCTGTAAACAGGATCGTGCCCGATGTTAACTGGCTGACACGCGAGGTGCCAGTCAGTTAGGTACTGCTTAAGCTGCTACCACGACAACGCGTACGGTGGCTTCAACTTCGGCGTGCAGGTGCACGGCTACGTCGAATTCACCTACGTTACGGATAGTGCCGTTCGGCAGACGAACTTCGCTTTTCGCAACTTCAACGCCGGAGGCGGTCAGTGCATCAGCGATGTCGTGGGTGCCGATCGAACCGAACAGCTTGCCTTCGTCACCGGCGGTGGCAGTGATAGTCACTTCCAGCTCAGCCAGTTGGGCAGCGCGAGTTTCGGCCGAAGCTTTTTTGTCTGCTGCTGCTTTTTCCAGCTCAGCACGACGCTCTTCAAACGCAGCCAGGTTGGCAGCGGTTGCAGCGGTGGCTTTGCCGTATGGCAGCAGGTAGTTACGACCGTAGCCGGCCTTAACGTTCACTTTGTCGCCCAGGTTGCCCAGGTTGGCGACTTTTTCCAGAAGGATCAGTTGCATGTGAAAATCCTCTAACTTTTAACCTTCACCGTTCGCGTTATCGGCGTCTTTCGGCGCCAGACGACCGCGAAAATCAATCAGGCCGTCGACAATGGCCAAAACCACGAGTAACGGATAGATCAGTTGCATGAACAGCATCAGCGTGACGTACAACCCCACCAGCCAGAACCTGGCCAGGCGCTTCTGCGCCACCAGCCCATGAATCAGGGCCAGCCCGGAAAACACCAGCGGTACGCTGCAAAACAGCAATAACAAGGCAGCTTGTGGACCGAAGTTCGGCCCCACCACCATGCCTGCCAGCAACAACATCGCCGGGCCCGCGGGAATCCTGATACTGCGAAATTCGCGACCAAAACCACCCGGGTTGTACAACAACGCCTGCCAGTAACGCCCAAGCATCAGGCTCAGCACACTGACAATCTGCAACACTACCGCCATCAGGCCGATCAGGGCCGGTGCTATCAGCGCCGCAAGGCGCGCTCGCTCATCTACCGATAACTGCTGGTAGAGATCCCCGAGAGCCAGCGGCAGGACCTTGACGATCTCTTGCGCCAGCGCCTCGATTTGCGGGTGGAAAGCCGCGCCGAGCAACACTGAAAACACCAACCCCAATGCCACGCTGACCAGCAGCGTGCGGACCCAGGACTCACTTGCGCGTAAAACCAACGCAAGGCTCGACGACCCCAACAGCACCATAAGCACCTTGGGTTCGCCCAATTGCAGCCACCAGATCAAGGCGGCCAGCAATCCCAGGGCCAGGACACCCACGGCGTCCTGCAAACCGCGCCGCAGGAGCACAAGGCATCCCGCGGCAGCACCCAACCAATACAACAACGGCAATGCTGCACATCCAGCCACTACCAGAGTGGCCTGCACACGACCGCGCATGATGAACTCAGCTAAGGCGCGCATGCATTCAATCCCTTACTACTTGTCGACTGCCCGGTCTCAGCGGCCGTGGCTGTCGGTGTAGGCCAGCAGGGCCAGGAAGCGGGCGCGCTTGATAGCGGTGGCCAGCTGACGCTGATAACGTGCTTTGGTACCGGTGATACGGCTTGGAACGATTTTGCCGGTCTCGGATACGTAGGCTTTCAGAGTGTTGAGATCTTTGTAATCGATCTCTTTCACGTCTTCAGCGGTGAAACGGCAGAATTTACGACGACGGAAGAAACGTGCCATTTGATAGGCTCCTTAAAAGGTCCGTGGATTACTCGTCAGCGTTATCGCTGTTGTCACTGTCATCAGCGCTATCATCAGCGCCTTCTTCAGGACGGTCGCGACGCTCACGGCGCTCACTGCGGTTTTCTTCAGCCTTGAGCATCTCGGATTGGCCGGTAACGGCTTCTTCGCGACGGATGACCAGGTTACGGATCACTGCATCGTTGTAGCGGAAGTTGTCTTCCAGCTCGGCCAGGGCCTTGCCAGTGCACTCAACGTTCAGCATCACGTAGTGAGCCTTGTGAACATTGTTGATTGCGTAGGCCAGTTGACGACGACCCCAATCTTCCAGACGGTGGATTTTGCCGCCGTCTTCTTCGATCAGCTTGGTGTAACGCTCAACCATGCCGCCGACTTGCTCGCTTTGATCCGGGTGGACCAAAAAGATGATTTCGTAATGACGCATGAATGCTCCTTACGGGTTGTAGCCTGCCGCTCAAAAACGGTCAGACAAGGAGTGAATGACACTTATGGATCTTGCCGCAGGGAGGCACATCGGTGCCTGCCAGGAAGGCAAGGGGCGCAATTGTAGAGAAGGGGGAGAATGGGCGCAAGGCAATTGGTGATTATTTGAACAACCTTCCAAACACCACACAGCAAATGTGGGAGGGGGCTTGCCCCGATTGCGGTGGGCCAGCCACATCACCTGTAACTGATCTACCGCTATCGGGGGCAAGCCCCCTCGCACATTTTGCATCTATGCCAGACTCAGAATTACTTCTTGGCCTTGACCTTGGCACCGCGCTGACGCTGAGCCTCGAACAGGCACACGCCCGTCGCCACCGACACATTGAGACTGCTGACGCTACCAGCCATCGGCAGGTGCACCAGGTAGTCACAATGCTCACGGGTCAGGCGGCGCATGCCTTTGCCTTCGGCCCCCATGATCAGGATGGTTGGGCCGGTGAGGTCCTGGTCATAGATACTGACCTCGGCCTCCCCTGCCGTGCCCACGACCCAAAGGCCGCGCTGCTGGAGCTTCTCCAGGGTTCGCGCAAGGTTGGTCACGGCCACCAGCGGAATCACTTCCGCAGCGCCACAGGCGACTTTACGCACGACCGGGGTCAAGGTTGCCGACTTGTCCTTGGGCACGATCACCGCCAGCGCACCGGCCGCATCCGCTGAACGCAGGCAGGCACCGAGGTTGTGCGGATCGGTTACGCCGTCCAGCACCAGCAACAACGGAGCGCCTTCAGTACGGTCGAGCAGCTCGTCGAGCATCGCCTCGCCCCAGACCTGGCTTGGACTTACATCCGCAACCACGCCTTGGTGAACGCCTTCGACCCACACGTCCATCTCACGACGCTCGGCCTGGCCGATGGCAACTTTATTCTGGTTGGCCAACTCGACCAGCGCCTGTACGCGCGGCTCGCTGCGACCTTCCGCCAGCCAAACCTGCTTGACGCGCTTGGGATGGTGACGCAGCAGTGCTTCTACGGCGTGCACGCCGTAGATTTTTTCCAGACTCATGGCTTGGCCTTAGGTTTGCGCGACCCGCCGCTTTTCGAGGGGGCCGAACCCGCTTTAGGCGGGCCTTTACGGTGTTTACTGGGTTTGCTCGACGGTTTTTCCGCCCCTTGGGACTTTCCCCCAGACGCCGCTTTACCACCGCTTTTGGCTTCATTGAGCAACTGCTGCTTCAATTCACGGCTTTTGCGCAGTTCAGCGTTTTTCGCCGCAGCATCGCTTGGGCGGTAAGCCTCGGGCACTTTGTCCTTGGCTGCAGGACGGCGCCCGGCCTTGGCTGGAGCGGGCTCTGCAACTGCCGCTTTCGCGGGAGCGCCTTTGCCTTTGCTGGCAGGCGGGGTCGTTTCATTGCCACGCTTTTTACGGCCAGTTGGCGATTCGGCGGGCTTGTCAGGCATGCCAAAGTCGATCTTGCGCTCGTCGAGATCGACGCGCATGACCTGCACTTCCACGGTATCGCCCAAACGGAAGCTGCGACCGGTACGCTCACCCGCCAGGCGGTGATGCACAGGATCGAAGTGGTAGTAGTCACCCGGCAAGGCGGTGACGTGCACCAGGCCTTCGACATAGATGTCGGTCAGTTCGACAAACAGACCAAAGCCGGTCACGGCCGTGATCACACCTGGGAACGACTCGCCCACGCGATCCTTCATGAACTCGCACTTGAGCCAGTTCACCACGTCGCGCGTGGCTTCGTCGGCGCGGCGTTCGCTCATGGAGCACTGCTCGCCCAACTGTTCCAGGGCCGCTTCGTCGTACGGATAGATCCGTGCCTTCGGAATGGTCATGGCACCGGCACGCTTGACGTGCGGGGTGTTCTGCTTGGAATGGATCACGCTGCGGATTGCACGGTGCGTGAGCAAGTCCGGATAACGGCGAATCGGCGAGGTGAAGTGGGTGTACGCCTCGTAATTCAGGCCGAAGTGACCCTGGTTGTCGGCGCTGTACACCGCCTGGCTCAGGGAGCGCAGCATCACGGTCTGGATCACATGGTAATCGGGACGGTCCTTGATGCTGGCCAGCAGCGCCTGGTAGTCCTTCGGCGTCGGGCCGTCCTTGCCTTTATGCAGGGACAGGCCCAGCTCGCCGAGGAAAGCGCGCAGTTTTTCCAGACGCTCCGGCGGCGGGCCGTCGTGCACGCGGTACAGCGCAGGGATCTCGTGCTTCTTCAGGAATTCAGCCGTGGCCACGTTGGCCGCCAGCATGCATTCCTCGATCAGCTTGTGCGCATCGTTACGGGTAGTCGGGGTGATTGCGGCGATCTTGCGCTCGGAACCGAAGACAATTCGGGTTTCCTGCGTTTCAAAATCGATCGCGCCACGCACATGACGGGCCCCCAGCAGCACCTTGTAAAGTGCATAGAGCTGCTTGAGATGCGGCACGACATGGCCGTACTCACCACGCAAGGCCTTAGCCTCGCTGGTTTTCGGCTGTTCCAGGATAGTGCTGACCTTGTTGTAGGTCAGGCGGGCCTGGGAGTGGATCACCGCCTCGTAGAACTGATAGTCGGTCATTTCGCCGGTTTTCGAGATAGTCATCTCGCACACCATGGCCAAACGGTCGACTAGAGGGTTCAGGGAGCACAGGCCGTTGGACAGCTGCTCAGGCAGCATCGGGATCACGCGCTCAGGGAAGTACACGGAGTTGCCGCGCACCTGGGCTTCGTTATCCAGGGCCGAACCGATCTTCACATAGCTGGACACGTCGGCAATCGCGACGAACAACTTCCAGCCGCCGGAGAACAGGCGCAGTTTTCCAGGCCGGGCTTCGCAATAGACCGCATCGTCGAAGTCGCGGGCGTCTTCACCATCGATGGTGACGAACGGTAGATGGCGCAGGTCGATGCGCTTTTCTTTGTCTTTCTCTTCGACTTCCGGCTTGAGCTTGGCGGCTTCCTTGAGCACAGCTTCAGGCCAGACGTGAGGAATATCGTAGGTGCGCAGCGCAACGTCGATTTCCATGCCCGGCGCCATGTAGTTGCCGACCACTTCAACGATATCGCCTTGCGGCTGGAAGCGCGCAGTGGGCCAGTGGGTGATTTTCACCTCGACGAACTGACCGACCTTGGCGGCACCATTGCGGCCCGGGGTAATCAGCACTTCCTGCTGGACCTTAGGGTTATCCGGCACAACGAAGCCGATACCGCCTTCTTCGAAGTAGCGGCCGACGATGGACTCGTGGGCACGGGACACCACTTCGACGATCACCCCTTCACGGCGACCGCGACGGTCCAGGCCGGAAACACGCGCCAAGGCACGGTCGCCATCGAACACCAGGCGCATTTGCGCAGGGCTCATAAACAGGTCGTCGCTGCCGTCATCCGGGATCAGGAAGCCGAAGCCGTCACGATGACCGGCAATGCGGCCGAGGATCAGGTCGAGCTTGTCCACAGGCGCGTAGGTGCCACGACGGGTGTAGATCAGTTGAGCATCGCGCTCCATGGCACGCAAACGGCGGCGCAGGGCTTCGAGCTGGTCTTCGGTGGTCAGACCGAATTCTTCGACCAACTGCTCACGGCTAGCAGGCGAACCCCGATCGGCGAGATGCGCCAGGATCAGTTCGCGGCTAGGGATAGGGTTTTCATATTTTTCCGCTTCACGAGCGGCCTCGGGATCGAGGGACTGCCAATCGGCCATTAGAGAGTTTTCACCTTGTCTATATGCGGGTTAGTTTGGCATACGCGTATTGAAACGGGAAATTTCAGGCATCAACAAGCGTTTAAAAGCCCTTTGCGCCCCTCGGAAAGCACCTTGCACGACCACTGGTGACATTTTCCAGGTTTTTTTTGATAGCGGGGGTTTACAGCCAAAAATCCTCTCCGTATAGTGCGCGCCATCGACGACGGCAACGTTGTTGATGCTGCCCAGGTGGTGAAATTGGTAGACACGCCAGCTTCAGGTGCTGGTGATCGCAAGGTCGTGGAAGTTCGAGTCTTCTCCTGGGCACCAATTTCAAACTCAAGATTTCAACCTTGAGTCTCCAAAAACCCGCGAAAGCGGGTTTTTGCGTTTCAGGCCTTTGATTTTTAACGAGAATTTTGATTTATATTTTTCGAATCAGGGGTTTACAGATCAAAAAGCCCGCCGTATAGTTCGCCCCATCAACAGCGGCAACGCTGCTTGAGAATGCCCAGGTGGTGAAATTGGTAGACACGCCAGCTTCAGGTGCTGGTGATCGCAAGGTCGTGGAAGTTCGAGTCTTCTCCTGGGCACCAAATTCAGATCAAACCCGCGAAAGCGGGTTTTTTCGTTTCCGGGGTTTGAAAACTTCCCCAGCTATTTGCCCCTCATCCGCACTTGAGAAGTTTTATCGTTTATCCTTGCAATGATTTGTTGCACACAAGCGAGGAAAACCCTGGATGATGATCCGCGATACCCGTCTCAAAACATCCCTTCTGCGTGGCATGACCCTCACTCTACTCGGACTGGCCCTGCTTTCGCCCGCCGCCTATTGCGCCGATAAAGTCTCCCTGACCTTGTACAACGGCCAACACAAAGAGGTCGGCGATGAACTCGCCAAGGCCTTCGAAGCCAAGACCGGCATTCACGTCAACGTACGCAAAGGCAGCAGCAACCAGCTGGCCAGCCAGGTCGTGGAAGAAGGTGACCGCTCCCCTGCCGACGTGATTTACACCGAAGAATCGCCGCCACTGAACAAACTCGGCGAACAAGGCCTGCTGGCCAAGATCGATGCCAGCACCCTGAATGTACTGCCCAAGGACTATGTCGGCAGCAACGGCGACTGGATGGGCGTGACCGCACGCACCCGCGTCGTGGCCTTCAACCCGAAACTGATCGCCGAAAAAGACCTGCCCAAATCGGTTCTGGATTTCGCCGGCCCCGAGTGGCAAGGCAAGGTCGGCTTTGTACCAACCAGCGGCGCCTTCCAGGAACAAGCCGTGGCAATCATCAAGCTGCACGGTCGCGAAGCCGCCGAAGAATGGCTGACCGGCCTGCGCGCGTTCGGCAAGGTGTACAGCAACAACATGGTTGCCCTCAAAGCCGTGGAAAATGGCGAAGTCGCCACCGTACTGGTCAACAACTACTACTGGTTTGCCCTGAAGAAGGAAAAAACCAACCTGGACTCCCAACTGCACTACTTCACCGATGGCGATGCCGGCGGCCTGATCACGGTCTCCTCGGCGGCGGCACTGAAATCCAGCAAGCATCCCAAAGAGGCCCAGCAACTGCTGGCATTCATGGCCAGCGAAGAAGGCCAGCGTGTAATCACCAACACCTCGGCCGAATACCCGCTGCGCAAGGGCATGCAATCCAATCGTGGCCTCAAGCCTTTCAGCGAACTGCAACCGCCGAAAGTCACCCCGGCTGACTTGGGCAACGCCGAAGAAGCCCTCGAGCTGGAACGTGACGTTGGCCTGAACTGATGAACCCATCGCCACCCGCCCCCGTGGTACACGGGGGGTTCAGCCCACGGCGCAAGCGCCCGTCGATCTGGCTGTTGCTGCCCGTACTGCTCCTGGTGGGCTTGAGCCTGTTGCCGCTGGCCTACGTCGGGCTCAAAGCCTGGCAAGCGGGATGGGCGCAGGCGCTGCATCTGCTATGGCGGCCCTACGTCTTTGGCTTGTTGCGCAATACCCTCGCCTTGATGGTCGGGGTAACGCTGGCGTGTGGTGTGATCGGCTTGTCCCTGGCCTGGCTGCTGGAGCGCAGCAACTTGCCAGGGCGACGCATCTGGGGCGTGATTCTGTGCCTGCCGTTTGCGGTACCGGCGTTTGTCAGCAGCTTCACCTGGGTGTCGCTGAGCGCCAACTTCGAAGGACTCGGCGGGGCGATCCTGGTCATGACCCTGTCCAAGTACCCGCTGGTGTTCCTACCAGTGGCGGCGACCCTGCGCAATCTGGACCCGTCCCTGGAGGAATCAGCCCGCACCCTGGGGCTCAATCGCTGGGGAGTATTCTTTCGCATTACCCTGCCCCTGCTGTGGCCGTCCCTGCTGGCCGGGGCGCTGTTGATCGCGTTGCATATGCTGGTGGAATTCGGCGCACTGTCGATCATCGGCCTGCAGACCTTTACCACGGCGATCTACCAGCAGTTCGAACTGGAGTTCAGCAATGCCAACGCCGCGATGTTATCGGCGGTGCTGCTGGTGATGTGCCTCACCCTGCTGTGGCTGGAGCTGCGCGTGCGCGGCAAGGGCCGACACGTACGCATCGGCCAAGGGGCTGCGCGTCATGCCGAACAGGTTCGCCTGGGCAGGTGGGCGCTCTTGGGCCAAGTCTATTGCCTTGCGCTGGCAATCATCGGCAGCGGCATTCCCCTGGGCATGCTGGGTTACTGGCTGGCGGTGGGCTCGTCGGCGGCGTTCCCGGTGGCCGAGATCAGTGAGGCGCTGCTATCGTCCCTGGCGCTGTCGCTGGGTGGCGCGGCGCTGTGCCTGGTGCTGGCCGTGCCGGTGGGGTTGCTGGTGGTGCGCTACAAGGGCCAACTGGCGATCTGGGCCGAACGCCTGCCGTACTTGCTGCACGCCCTGCCCGGCCTGGTGATTGCGCTGACCCTGGTGTATTTCGCCCTGCATTACGTGCCAGTGCTGTACCAGACGTCAGCGCTGCTGCTGATTGCCTATGCGCTACTGTTTTTGCCGCTGGCCCAGGCGCCGGTTCGTACCGCCTTGAACAAAGCCGCGCCACAACTGGAAGAAGCCGCGCGCACCCTGGGCGCGTCATCGTTCAGCGCGTTTTGCCGGGTAACCTTGCCGATTATCTTCCCGGCATTGGGCGCGGCGTTTGCGCTGGTGTTCCTGGACGCAATGAAGGAATTGACGGCGACGTTGCTGCTCAGCCCAACCGGGCTGAATACCTTGGCGACGGAGGTGTGGGCGCATACCTCGAATGTGGAATTCGCGGCGGCGGCGCCTTATGCGGCGCTGTTGATATTGGTGTCGGGGTTGCCGGTGTATTTGCTGACGACACGGATGTATCTGAGTCGCTGAAACCGCTATCGGGGCAAGCCCCCTCCCACATTTGAATGCATTTCAACCCGTGGGAGGGGGCCAGTCCAGGCGAGGCTAAGCCCGAAACTGCCCCAGGCTCGCCTTCAACTGCGCCGCCAAACCATCCAGCACCTTACCACTGGCCGTCGTCTCCACCACCGCCTGCGCGGCACGTTCGGCCTGGGCATGGATCACCTCGACCCGCCCCCGCACTGCATGGGCACCCTGGGCCTGATGCTCGGCTGCGCGCGTGGCCAGGCCGATCGCGGCATGCACCTGCTCCACCGAAGCCTGCACGGTCTGCTGCAAGCGCACGCTGTCGCGCAGCACCAGCAACCCTTCGCTGGCCTGGCGCCCGGCCTTGCCGATAGTTTCCACCGCCTCACGCGCGCCCTGCTGCAGCGCCACGATATGCGCCTGGATATCGCCGGTAGAGCTTTGGGTCTTGCTGGCCAGCGCCCGCACCTCATCCGCCACCACGGCGAAGCCACGACCCGTCTCACCGGCGCGTGCCGCTTCGATCGCGGCGTTCAGGGCAAGCAGGTTGGTTTGCTCGGCAATGCCGTGAATCACGGTCAGCACCACCTCGATCTGCTCACTTTGCTGCGCCAATCGCTCGATCACCTTGGACCCCGCCTCGACCTGCCCCGCCAGCGCCTCAATCAGGCTCCCCACTTCAGCCGAGGTACGCGCGTTCTCATCGGTGGCCTGACGAATATCCACCACCTGCTGCAACGCTGCCTGCATCGCATGGCTCTCGGCCTGGGCTTCATCAGCCATTTGCGAGAGTGCGCGCAAGCTCTCGGCCACCTCATCACGCTGCAGGCCGGCGGCCGCATCGGCGCCGGCATTGCGCAAGGTCATGGCACCGATCTCCACACCGGTCCGCTGAGCCACATCACCCGCTTCACGCACGATGGGCTGCAACTTATCCACAAAGCGATTGACCGCCGAGGCCATGTCGCCGATTTCGTCCTGGCTATTGATCTGCACGCGCTTGGTCAGGTCGCCCTCGCCCGCCGCCAGGTCATCCATGGCCGCAATCAGCAACTTCAGGCGATTGACCACACGGCGCCCAAGCACCACGGCGATCAGCAGCAACACGCCAAAGCCAACCCCTGCGAGCCCCATGCCGATGCGCCAGCGCAAGGTGCCGGCGGCTTCCTGCACAGCGCTGGTGGTATTGGCGGTCATTTGGGTGGCGGTGGTTTGCGCCGATTGCAGGCGCGCGCCCATGGCAGTCGCGCTGTCTGCTGCCGCCCCTTTGAGGCTATCGCCGACCAACTGATCGCCGCTGGCAATCAAGGCGGCAAAACGCTTGTCCAACGCCTGCAGGTCGGCTTCTACCGATGCCGTCGAAACCCCCATGCGCACTTTGCCAATCTCGACACCATTGGGGCTGATGGACGCTTCGACGTAGTACACAGAAGGGTCGGTCTTGGCCGCATCCAGCACTTTATCCAGCGCGCGATCACCTGCGCCCTTTGCCAGCAACACCTGGTTGATCGGGTTTTCGCGGTTCAGGTAGCGAGTCAAATGCTCACCGGCGGCGTCGTCGTAGACCACGAACAACACGTTGGGATTGCGCTGGGCACGCCGGGCAAACTCAGACAACGTGGGCACATCACTGTCCCACATGGCGCGGGGCGCCACCGAGGCCAGCAGTTGCGCCATATCATTGGCGGAGTCTTGCAGGTCTTTTTCCAGGGTCGCACGCAATTGCTTCTGTTCTGCCTGCAGGCGCTCGGAAAGCCCGGCGGTCAGACGCTGACGGGTACTGCTGGACAAGCTGTCCAGGCTGGATGTGACTTCCTTGCCGGCCTGCGCCAGTTCGCCAGAGAGCTTCTGACTATCGACGCCCAGGCGACTGCCCAAATCAGCTTCAAGTGCCGTGACCGTGCTCCGGGTCAGAGCGACCGCCACCAGCACTTGCACCAAAAGAGCGATACCTAGGGTAACGAACACCGGCCGCAACAGACGGCTTTGTAACAATGAGAGAACGGCAGACATCGGGAATCCCTCCACCACGGGTGCCATTAATTTGATAGCACCGCGAAAGAAAGAAACACAGCAAGGGTCGTGCCGCTTGGCGAACTGAAACGACAAAGGGCTCCCGAAGGAGCCCTTTGCTTTTTACATCAATAACTTATTAAGCGAACGGATGACGCAAAACGATGGTTTCGTTGCGGTCCGGGCCCGTCGAAATAATGTCGATCGGTGCGCCGATCAGCTCTTCAACGCGCTTGATGTAGGCTCGAGCGTTGGCTGGCAGCTCTTCCAGGGTCTTGGCACCCACGGTTGATTCGGCCCAGCCTGGCACCTCTTCATACACAGGCTGCAGGCCCACGTAGCTGTCAGCATCAGTCGGAGCAACGTCCTGACCCTCTGCATCTTTGTAGCCGACGCAGATGTTGATGGTTTCCAGGCCGTCGAGCACGTCCAGCTTGGTCAGGCAGATGCCCGAGATGCTGTTCACATCGATAGCACGACGCAGGATAACGGCGTCGAACCAACCACAACGACGGGCACGGCCGGTGGTCGCACCGAACTCGTGACCTTGCTTCGCCAGGTGCGCCCCTACTGCGTCGAACAGTTCAGTCGGGAATGGACCCGAACCTACGCGAGTGGTGTAAGCCTTGGTGATGCCCAGGATGTAGTCCAGGAACATAGGGCCAACACCCGAACCGGTGGCAACGCCGCCAGCGGTGGTGTTGGAGCTGGTCACGTACGGGTAGGTACCATGGTCGATGTCCAGCAGCGAACCTTGGGCACCTTCGAACATGATGTCTTTGCCCGCGCGACGCAGGTCATGCAACTCGGCAGTCACGTCCAGCATCAGCGGCTTGAGCAGCTCCGCGTATTCCTTGCATTCGGCCAGGGTCTTGTCGAATTCGATGGCCGGCTCTTTGTAGTAACCCACCAGCATGAAGTTGTGGTAATCCACCAGTTCACGCAGCTTGTCTTCAAAACGCGGCATATTGAGCAGGTCACCCACACGCAGGCCACGACGTGCAACTTTGTCTTCGTAGGCCGGGCCGATGCCGCGACCGGTAGTACCGATCTTCAGCTCGCCACGGGCCTTTTCACGAGCCTGGTCCAGCGCTACGTGGAAAGACAGGATCAGCGGGCAAGACGGGCTGATACGCAGGCGCTCGCGCACTGGCACGCCTTTCTCTTCCAGCTTGGTGATCTCGCGCAGCAAGGCGTCCGGTGCAACCACCACGCCGTTGCCAATCAGGCACTGCACGCCTTCGCGCAGTACGCCCGATGGGATCAGGTGCAAGACGGTTTTTTCGCCATCGATGACCAGGGTGTGGCCAGCATTGTGGCCGCCTTGGTAGCGCACTACGGCGGCAGCATGTTCGGTCAGCAGATCAACGATCTTGCCTTTGCCCTCATCACCCCATTGGGTGCCCAGGACTACGACATTCTTACCCATAACACTTGTCCTCATTCGCGCAAACTTGGTGCCGGCGATGGCCGGCAGGAAAACTCAAGAAGCCAGTGGCGATACTTGCCAAAGCCCGTTCTGCAGAATCAATTGCCGGTCGCAGTCCGCTTCACGGGCGGCGGCCAATGGCTGCCCAGGCAAGGCCTGAACGACACGCTGACCCTCACTGCGCAACTGGCAAACCTGCTGCCAGAGTGCTGCGTCCGTACTGTCGGGCATCCAAATGCCACCAGACGGCAGCTCGACCTCAGCACGCCCCAGGGTCACCAGGGTTTTCAAATCAGTGGAAAAGCCAGTGGCCGGACGCGCACGACCGAAGTCGGCGCCGATGTCGTCGTAGCGACCACCCTGGGCGATGGCCTGGCCAACACCCGGCACAAACACCGCGAACACCACGCCGGTGTGGTAGTGATAGCCACGCAACTCGCCCAGATCAAAGTACAACGGCACCTGCGGGAACCGCGCCGACAGCTGGTCGGCAATGGCGACCACATCATCCAGCGCAGCCAATACCGGCGCTGGCGCATGGGCCAGGCGTTCACGCGCAGCCGCCAGTACTTCACGGCCGCCGCACAGGCCAACCAGCGCACGCAGCATGCCGGCCAGATCGGCAGGCACACCCTCGGTGAGGGCGATGACTTCATCGATGGCCTTGCGCTGCAGGGCATCGAACAACTGTTGCTCGACTTCGCCGGACAAACCGGCCGCACGGGCCAGGCCACGATAGATGCCGACGTGACCCAGGTCCATGTGGACATCCGGCACGTCAGCCAGTTGCAACATGGCCAGCATCAAGCTGATCACTTCCACGTCACTGCTCGGGCTGGCGTCGCCATACAACTCGGCGCCCAACTGGATCGGGCTACGGGAAGACGACAAGGCACGCGGTTGAGCATGCAGCACGCTGCCGGCGTAGCACAGGCGGCTCGGGCCTTCGCGGCGCAGGGTGTGCGCATCGATGCGCGCCACTTGCGGCGTGATGTCGGCACGAAAGCCCATCTGCCGGCCCGATTGCGGATCGATAACCTTGAAGGTGCGCAGATCCAAGTCCTGGCCCGCGCCGGTCAGCAGGGATTCCAGGTACTCGATATGGGGGGTCACGACAAACTCGTAACCCCAGCTCTGGAACAGATCCAACACCTGGCGACGCGCTACTTCAATGCGCGCAGCTTCTGGTGGCAGTACTTCTTCGATGCCATCTGGCAGCAGCCAGCGGTCTACCGTTGCCATTACGCCATTCCCCTATGATCCGGGCGGCCAGCCCTCGGCCGAGCCTTGAGTGAAGCAGAAAATACCCGCCCCCTGCATAAACCACGCGCAAGAGCGACGTGACGAACGACCTGCAAGCGGCCTCGTCGGGCACTTTCCTCGAAAAACCTGTCACGCCTGCCGAATCAAACATGCAGACGCAAAAAAGCCGGGAATTTCCCGGCTGCCGCATCATACACCCGTTTTCTGAAAGGATCACCCCGCCAGGCGTTTTAGCCGCCCGACGGAAGTGAGCCCTGCAGAATCACAGGCTGGTTACTTGGACTTTTCCAGGTAGCGGAAGAAGTCGCTGCTTGGGTCCAGCACCATGACGTCGGTTTTGTTCGCGAAGCTTTCACGGTAGGCACGCAGGCTGCGGTAGAACGCGTAGAACTCCTGGTCCTGGCCGTAAGCCTTGGCGTAGATCGCCGCCGCTTGAGCATCGCCATCACCACGGGCCTCTTCAGACTCACGATAGGCCTCTGCCAATAGTACGCGACGCTGACGGTCGGCATCCGCACGGATACCTTCAGCCAACTCGTTACCCTTGGCACGGTGCTCACGAGCCTCACGCTCACGCTCTGTGCTCATCCGCTCGAACACGCTGCGGTTGACTTCCTTCGGCAGGTCGATGGCCTTGACCCGAACATCGACAACTTCAATGCCCAGCTCTTTTTCTGCCATCGTGTTCAGCGAACGGGTGATATCCGCCATCAGCGCATCACGTTCACCGGATACCACCTCGTGCAGGGTGCGTTTACCAAACTGGTCACGCAGGCCCGATTCCAGGCGGCGCGACAAACGCTCGTCGGCAATCTGCTTGAGGCCGGAGGTCGCGGTGTAGAAGCGCTCGGCATCCTTGACGCGCCACTTGGCGTAGGCGTCTACCATCACGGCTTTCTTTTCCAGGGTCAGGAAGCGCTGTGTGGGAGCATCCAGGGTCATCAGGCGCGCGTCGAACTTGCGCACCTGATTGACGTAGGGGACTTTCACATGCAGGCCCGGCTGGACATCCGCCTGAACCACGCGACCGAATTGCAGCAGCACCGCACGCTCGGTCTGAGCCACGATGTAGAAGCAGTTCCAGGCAGCGATGACCACGACGACGCCCACAATCAGGGCGGTCAGCGATTTATTGCTCATCAACGACTCTCCCTGGTACGTGTTTGCTGTTGCAGCAAGTCAGCGGCCGCACGGGCGCTCGCTTCGTTGGCAGCAGCATTGGAACCGGTGGACGGCGCGCTGGTGCTACTACGACCACCTTCGATCATCTTGTCCAGCGGCAGGTACAGCAGGTTGTTCTGCCCACCCTTGCTGCCGGTCACGAGAACCTTGCTGGTGTTGCTGAAGACTTCCTGCATGGTGTCCAGGTACAGACGTTCACGCGTGACTTCCGGGGCCTTGCGGTACTCGGCGACCAGCTTGGTAAAGCGATCCGCCTCACCCTTGGCACGGGAGACCACTTCGTCGCGGTAACCGTTCGCATCCTCGAGGATGCGCTGGGCCTGACCGCGAGCTTCCGGCACGACGCCGTTGGCGTAGGTTTCAGCCTGGTTGCGCGAACGCTGCTCGTCTTCACGGGCGCGGATCACGTCATCAAAGGCTTCCTGCACTTCGCGCGGTGCCGCTGCGCTCTGTACGTTCACCTGGGTCACGGTGATACCGGTGCGATAGGTGTCGAGGAACCGTTGCAGGCGCTCCTTGATCTCGCTGGCCATCAATTCACGACCTTCGGTCAGCACCTGGTCCATGGCGGTCGAACCCACCACGTGGCGCAGCGCGCTTTCGGTCGCGTGTTGCAGGCTGATTTCCGGCTGATCAACGTTCAGCACGAAGTCCTGCAGGTTGCTGATCTTGTACTGCACGGTCAGCGGCACTTCGACGATGTTCTCGTCTTCGGTCAGCATCTGGCCCTGCTTGGTGTAGGCACGCTCACGCGTGACGTTCTCCATGTACTTCTTGTCGATCGGCGGGAAGTAGATGTTCAGGCCAGGGCCGACTGTCTCGTAGTACTTGCCGAAACGCAGCACCACGGCCTGTTCCTGCTCGTCCACCACGTAGACCGCGCTGTACAGCCATACGGCCGCCAGCACGACAAGACCCAGGCCCAGCAGGCCGTAGCCGCCACCCTTGCTTGGGCGACCGCCTTCGTCACCACCACGTTTTTTCCCACCACCGAACAACCCATTCAGGCTTTCCTGCAGCTTTCGGAAGGCCTCGTCGAGATCCGGTGGCCCCTTGCGGTCGCCATTATTGCGGCGCTTTCCACCCCAAGGATCCTGATTATTCGAGTTGCCACCCGGCTCATTCCAAGCCATAGCGCTCTCCATCTGATAAAGCAAAGACGCACCCACGGCGCGCCGACCAATGCTACAGAATGCCTGCTACCGCGGCACAACCGCTTTCTCAGGCTTTTATTGCAAAGTGTGTTGTTCGATGAACTCGGTCGGTACGACACCCTCGCGGCTGACCAGCCGATTGAGTTCCGAGCGCGGCAATCGAACGGCCAGCAAGCTGACCCCTTCTTCGTCGTGTTCTTCTTTCTGTACCGCGCCCAATTCGAAAAACTGTGCACGCAGTCGAGCAAAACGTTGCGGCAAGCGCAAGGTGCCGACAAACAAATCGTTGCCCAGCAACTCGGCAATGGCTTGTTCAAGCAATTCCAGGCCACTGCCATCACGTGCCGACAGCCAGACCCGCTGGGGCTTGCCATCTTCATCGCGTTGGATTTGTGGCTCAACGCCTTCAAGCAAATCGAGTTTGTTATAGACCTCGAGGATCGGCAAGTCCTGGGCGCCAATCTCGCCCAGCACTACCATCACCTGTTCAATCTGCAGCATGCGATCCGGTTCGGCCGCATCGATCACGTGCAACAACAGGTCGGAATTGCTCGATTCCTCGAGCGTAGACCGAAATGCCTCGACCAGCTTGTGGGGCAGGTGACGAATGAAACCCACGGTATCGGCCAGGACAATCGGCCCCAGGTCAGCCAATTCCAGGCGACGCAGGGTCGGGTCGAGGGTCGCGAACAGTTGGTCGGCCGCGTACACGTCCGATTTCGTCACGTTGTTGAACAGCGTGGATTTACCGGCGTTGGTATAGCCCACCAGGGAAACGGTAGGGATATCGGCCCGAGAACGGCCACGTCGCGACTGCTCGCGCTGGCTGCGGACTTTTTCCAGCCGGCCCTTGATCTGGCGCAGGCGAACCCGCAACAGACGCCGGTCGGTTTCGAGCTGGGTCTCACCCGGGCCACGCATGCCGATACCGCCACCCTGGCGCTCAAGGTGAGTCCAGCCACGCACCAGTCGGGTACTCATGTGATCAAGCTGGGCCAGTTCAACCTGGAGCTTGCCTTCATGGGTACGGGCGCGTTGGGCGAAAATATCGAGGATCAGGCCGGTGCGGTCGATCACGCGACACTCGAAGACACGTTCGAGGTTACGTTCCTGACTGGGCGTGAGGATGTGATTGAAGATCACCAGATCGGCTTCTTGAGCATGGACCAGGTCGCGCAGTTCCTCGACCTTGCCGCTGCCAATCAGGAATTTGGCGGTTGGCCGATGACGCGGCACGTTAAAAAACGCAACGGTCTCGGCGCCGGCCGAATTTGCCAACTCCTGAAACTCCTGCGGATCTTCGCGCGCCTCAGGGTCCTGTCCATCCAAGTGAACGAGGATCACTCGTTCACCACCACCGTGGCGCTCAAAGAACAAAGGAGACTCCTATCAGGCGTTACCTGGCTCAGCGTCAGCTGCATCATCACCCGCTGCGCTAGGCAGACGGATTGGACGAACTGGAACCACTGTCGAGATAGCGTGCTTGTAAACCATCTGGCTGACGGTGTTTTTCAGCAGGATCACGAACTGGTCAAACGACTCGATCGTGCCTTGCAGCTTGATACCGTTGACCAGATAGATGGAAACCCCCACTTTCTCTTTACGTAAAGTATTCAAGTAAGGGTCTTGTAGCGAATGCCCTTTTGACATGTGCCGCACTCCTTTAAGGATCAATAATAAAAAATCGGAAAATAGATAGCTTATGGCCGTCACACCCCCAAGGATAGACGGCAATTGCAAGGACTCAGCTCAATATGGAGACCGTTCCCAGGTATTTCAAGGCGCGTGACAGATTGTCGCTATCCAGGCTGTCCAACCAGTGCAAATCGCTCCAGCTGCGCAGCCAGGTGAACTGGCGCTTCGCCAATTGGCGCGTGGCAATGATGCCGCGCTCCTGCATCTCAGCTGACGTCAGCTTGCCATCCAGATGATCCCAGACTTGGCGGTAGCCTACAGCACGTATCGAAGGCAACCCTGGATGCAGGTCACCTCTTGAACGCAGTGCTACGACCTCCTCCACAAACCCCTGTTCCAACATAATTGTGAATCTTTGTGCAATTCGTTCATGCAGCACCTGGCGATTTGCCGGAGCGATGGCCAGATTCGCCACAGTATAGGGCAATTGTGACTGCCCCGATGCGCCTGCGTCAGCACTTTGCGCAGATTGTCGCTGCCGATGCTCGGTCATGGTCTGGCCGCTCACACGCCAGACTTCCAGGGCCCGACTGAGCCGCTGAGGGTCATTGGGGTGAATACGAGCGGCGGACACCGGATCGACAGCCGCCAACTGATCATGCAGGGCTTGCCAGCCAAGGCGTGCAGCCTGCTCCTCAAGCTCCGCGCGCACCTGGGCGTCGGCGGGCGGCATATCGGCCAACCCTTCCTGCAATGCCTTGTAGTAGAGCATCGTGCCGCCCACCAGCAGTGGGATATTGCCGCGCGCAGTGATATCGGCCATCGCCACCAGCGCATCAGCGCGAAAATCCGCGGCGGAATAGCTCTCGGCCGGGTCAATGATGTCGATCAATCGGTGCGGATATTGCGCCAGCATCTGCTTGGAAGGCTTGGCGGTGCCGATGTCCATGCCCCGATAAACCAGCGCAGAGTCAACACTGATCAGCTCGCAGGGCAGCACCTTGGTCAGCTCGATGGCCAGGTCGGTCTTGCCTGCGGCCGTCGGGCCCATCAGGAAGATCGCGGGGGGCAAGGCACTCATCAACGACCGCGCAAGAACAGTTTGTCCAGGTCGTCCAGGCCCATCTGGGTCCAGGTCGGTCGGCCATGATTGCACTGGCCGCTGCGCTCGGTATTTTCCATGTCGCGCAGCAGGCCGTTCATTTCCGGCAAGGCCAGGCGGCGATTGGCGCGGATAGCGCCGTGGCAGGCCATGGTGCCGAGCAGTTCGTTGATGTGTGCCTGGATACGATCACTGGTGCCGTACTCCATCAGGTCTGCCAGTACATCGGCTACCAGCCGGTTGGCCTCGGCCTGCTTGAGCAGCGCGGGAATCTGGCGGATCGCCAGGGTTTCCGGGCCCAGGCGCTGCAATTCGAAGCCCAGTTTCTGGAACACGCCGTGGTGTTCTTCGGCGCAATCGGCCTCGCGCTGGCTGACTGCCAAAGACTCCGGCACCAACAGCGGCTGGCCACTGAGGCCTTCGCTGGCCATGGCGATCTTCAAGCGTTCGTACATGATCCGCTCATGGGCGGCGTGCATGTCGACCAGCACCAGGCCATGGGCATTTTCCGCGAGGATGTAGATGCCTTTGAGCTGTGCCAATGCGTAGCCCAGCGGAGGAATATCCCCTCCGCCTTCCGGCAAGGCGACCGCACCAGGCTCAGCACCCGGCAGCGGCGCAAAGAACTCACGGTAGGCCGCCTGGGCCTCGGCCACCGGCACGGCCGATTGCGGACGTGGGGTGTATTGATACTGGTATCCCGCCCCGGAACCGGAACCCGGTGCCGAATAAGTCGGCTGCGGTTGCGGCGATTGCAACAGGTTACCCGCCAGGCTCATTTCCTCCTGGGGGCCGAACTCACCAGCTTGCGGGCCGCTGGGCCGGACCACCGCCGTGACAATCGGTGCCGACAACTGGTCATCCGGGCGTACATCGCCCAGGGCGCGGTGCAAGGTGCCGTAGAGGAAGTCATGCACCATGCGGCCGTCACGGAAACGCACTTCGTGTTTAGTCGGATGCACATTGACGTCGACCACCGCAGGGTCGACCTCGAAAAACAGCACAAAGGTCGGGTGCCGCCCATTGAACAGCACATCGCGATAGGCCTGGCGCACCGCGTGGGCCACCAGTTTGTCGCGTACGGCCCGACCGTTCACAAAGAAATACTGCAAGTCCGCCTGGCTGCGGGAGAAGGTCGGCAACCCCACCCAACCCCACAGGCGCAGGCCATTGCGTTCGATTTCAATCGGCAACGCCTGCTCCAGGAACCCCGCGCCGCACACCGCCGCTACCCGGCGAGCACGTGCAGCGTCGTCATTGGCTTCGTGCAGGCTGAGGATGGTCTTGCCGTTGTGACGCAAATGAAACGCCACGTCGAAACGCGCCAGGGCCAGGCGCTTGATGACTTCTTGCAGGTGATCGAATTCGGTTTTTTCAGCCTTGAGGAATTTGCGCCGCGCCGGAGTGTTGAAGAACAGGTCGCGCACCTCTACCGAAGTGCCCACCGGGTGCGCCGCCGGCTGGACCCGAGGCGCCATGTCGCGGCCTTCGGTTTCCACCTGCCAGGCCTGGTCGGCGCTGCGGGTGCGGGAAGTCAGGGTCAGGCGGGCCACGGAGCTGATGGAGGCCAGGGCCTCACCGCGAAAGCCCAGGCTCATCACCCGCTCAAGGTCTTCCAGGTCACGAATCTTGCTGGTGGCGTGACGGGCCAGGGCCAGCGGCAGGTCGTCCGCGGAGATACCGCTGCCATCGTCGCGAACCCGCAGCAGCTTGACACCGCCCTGCTCCACGTCGACATCGATGCGCTTGGCGCCGGAATCGATGCTGTTTTCCAGCAGTTCCTTGATAACCGAGGCGGGCCGCTCGACCACCTCACCCGCGGCAATCTGGTTGGCAAGGCGTGGGCTGAGCAGCTCGATGCGCGATCCGCTGTGCAAGATTGATTCACTCATTACTGTGCCGCCAATTCAGTGCCAGGGATGGTCAACACCTGGCCGACTTTCAACTCATCGGTCTTCAGGTTGTTGGCGCTGCGCAAGGTCGCGGCCGACACCTGGAAGCGGACAGCCAGCATGGCCAGGGTGTCGCCAGGCTGCACGCGATGGTCACGCGGGCCCTGGGCGATTTTCCCGGAGTCGCGCAGCCAGGCGATGTAGGTGCCCGGTGGCGGGTTCTGCTGGAAGAACTGACGCACGCCGGCACTGATGGAGCGTGCCAACGCCTGCTGGTGGCTGGCGCTGGCCAGCTTGGAGGCTTCGTTGGAGTTGGAGATGAACCCGGTTTCCACCAGGATCGATGGAATGTCCGGCGACTTCAGCACCATGAACCCGGCTTGCTCCACACGCTGCTTGTGCAGCGAGGTCACGCGGCCGATGTTGCTCAGGACTTTCTGGCCGACGTTCAGGCTGGAGGTCAATGAAGCGGTCATCGACAGGTCGAGCAGCACACCGGCGAGCATCTTGTCCTTGTCATCGAGGGACACGTTGCCGGCCCCACCGATCAAGTCGGAGCGGTTCTCACTATCGGCCAGCCAGCGGGCGGTCTCGGAGGTGGCGCCGCGATCCGACAGGGCAAACACCGAGGCGCCGAAGGCGGCAGCCGAAGGTGCGGCATCGGCGTGGATCGACACGAACAGGTCGGCGCCTTTCTTGCGGGCGATTTCGGTACGACCGCGCAGCGGGATGAAGTAGTCGCCGGTACGGGTCAGCTCGGCGCGATAGCCTTTCATGCCGTTGACCTGGCGCTGCAACTCGCGGGCGATAGCCAGTACCACGTCTTTTTCATGCTGGCCGCGTGAACCGGAGGCGCCCGGGTCTTCACCGCCATGGCCGGCATCGATCACGACAATAATGTCGCGCTTGCCCGCCGGGGCAGGAGGTGGCGGTGGCAATTTAACCTGTGGTTGCGACGGATTGACCGGCACCGCCGGCACGGTCGCCACGCTCGGCGTCGGCGCAGGCGGCGGTGCAGCATCGGCGGCATTGTCGAACAGGTCGACCACCAGCCGGTTGCCGTACTGGGCGTTGGGTGCCAGGGAGAAGCTTTTCGGGGTCACGACCTTTTTCAGGTCGATCACTACACGCAGGTCGGTCGGCGTACGTTGGGCCGAGCGCATGGCGGTAATCGGCGTATTGGCGGTGGAGACGTTCAACGGCGCGGCCAGGGTCGCACCGTTGATATCGATCACCAGGCGATCAGGCGCCGTCAGGGTAAAGACGCTGTGCTGGACAGGGCCAGACAGGTCGAACACCAGTCGCGTGTTATCCGGCGCTCGCCACAGGCGAACACTCTTCACCTGTGAAGCAGCCAGAGCATTGACAGTCATTGCCGCAAGCAACACCCCTACGACAGCAACCAACGCGCGAAAGCGCATACCTAACCCCACCAATTATTTGAATTCCAATGCCAGAGCGGCGCACCACGACTCACCGCGCGCGCTCTGGGGCAACAACTTCAGCAGACGTCCATGCTCATGCGGCGTAATGGTAATGGTCAGGTCCGGCTTTGGCAAAAAGCCTGTGCCTTTATCTGGCCACTCGATCAGGCACAACGCATCTTCGTCGAAGTAGTCACGGATGCCCATGTACTCCAGCTCTTCAGGGTCCACCAGGCGATAGAGATCGAAGTGGAAGGCTCTTATCGCCCCGATCTCATAAGGTTCGACCAGGGTAAAGGTCGGACTTTTCACCGCCCCCTCGTGGCCCAACCCGCGAATAATCCCCCGGGACAGCGTGGTCTTGCCCGCCCCCAGGTCACCTTCGAGAAAGATCAGCCCCGCGCCTTTCGTGACCCGTGCTAGGCAATGGCCGAACTGCACCATGGCCTCTTCATCGGCCAGGAAACGGTTTACTTCAGGCACGGCGACTGCTCCTCCAACAATTGACGAATGGCAGGTATCAGGTCACTGGCAGCCAACCCGCGACCCAAGGTGCCCTGGCGATCTCCCGCCGTCGCGTGCAACCACACGGCCAGGCAACTGGCGTCAAAGGCTGGCATCCCCTGGGCAAGCAGTGCGCCCACCAGGCCGGCCAACACATCGCCGAGCCCGGCCGTCGCCATGGCCGGGTGGCCCTGGTCACACCGGGAAACGCGCCCATCCGGGCTGGCGATCAAACTGCCAGCCCCCTTGAGGATAGCCACTGCATTGAATTTCTGACTCAACGCGCGCGCCACCTTAAGACGATCCGCCTGAACCTCGGCTGTCGATATCCCCAACAAACGCGCCGCTTCGCCGGGATGCGGGGTGATCACGCAGTCAGCCGGAAGCGCTACGCGGCCGGTCGCCAGCTGATTCAAGGCATCGGCATCCCAGACTTGTGGCTGTTTGGCGTTGGCGGCGACCGATAACAGGCTTTTGCCCCAGGCGGCACCGCCCAGGCCCGGACCAATGACGATGACCGAGATTTTTTCCAGCAAGCCCATCAGTTGGTTGGCCGAACTCACCCCAACGGTCATGACTTCCGGCAAGCGCGCCAAGGCAGCCGGCACATGCTCGACGCGAGTCGCCAGGGAAACCATGCCGGCACCGCTGCGCAAGGCGCTTTCGCTGCTCAGCAACGCGGCGCCGCCAAAGCCGTGGTCGCCACCGATGACCAGCAGGTGGCCGAACTGGCCCTTATGGGCGTCCGGAGAACGTGCAGCCAGTTGCGGCAAATGGCCGGGCAACAGGGGCTGAACGTCGGTTATTGCGTGTTTTGTCTGCGGCATGCGTCTTCAAGCTCCGATGTCTGGCAGAATTATACCCATCTAACCCGTGGTTTCCCGTGTCTCATGCCTGCTATTACCTACGACCTGCCCGCCCTCGCCCAATCGATCAAAGACTGGGGCCGCGAGCTGGGCTTCCAACAAGTCGGCATCAGCGGCCTCGACCTGGCCGAGCATGAACAACACCTGCAACGCTGGCTCGACGCGGGTTACCACGGCGAGATGGAGTACATGGGCGCCCATGGCAGCAAGCGATCCCACCCGGACGAACTGGTGCCCGGCACCTTGCGCGTGGTCTCGCTACGCATGGACTACCTGCCCGGCGATACCCAGATGGCACAACTGCTGGCCAAACCGGAAAAAGCCTACATCTCGCGCTACGCCCTCGGCCGCGACTACCACAAGCTGATCCGCAAACGCGTCCAACAATTGGCTGACCGTATTCAGGCACAGATCGGCCCATTTGGCTTTCGCGCCTTTGTCGACAGCGCACCGGTGCTGGAAAAAGCCATCGCCGAACAGGCTGGCCTGGGCTGGATCGGCAAAAATACCCTGGTACTCAATCGCAAGGCCGGCAGTTATTTCTTCCTGAGCGAACTGTTTGTCGACCTGCCATTGCCGGTTGATCCGCCGCACAGCACCGAACACTGCGGCCGCTGCACCGCGTGCCTGGACATCTGCCCCACCAACGCCTTCGTCGGCCCTTACGTGTTGGATGCCCGGCGCTGCATTTCCTACCTGACCATCGAACTCAAGAGCGCCATCCCAGAAGACTTGCGCCCACTGATCGGCAACCGGGTATTCGGCTGCGATGATTGTCAGATCGTTTGCCCGTGGAATCGTTTCGCGCGCCCCACCACGGAAGGCGATTTCAAGCCACGGCACAATCTGGACAACGCAGAGCTGGCCGAACTGTTTATGTGGGACGAGGACACATTCCTGAGCAGCACCGAAGGTTCACCGTTGCGCCGCGCCGGCTACGAGCGCTGGCTGCGCAACCTGGCGGTGGGCCTGGGCAATGCGCCGTCGAGTATTCCGGTGCTGGAAGCCTTGAAGGCGCGCCGCGATTACCCCTCGGAGCTGGTGCGTGAACATGTGGAGTGGGCACTCAAGCAGCACGCCGAGCGTCAATGCACGTCGTCGTTATAGACGAACTTGGGCATTTCCCAGTGAAAACGGATGGCCAGCAACCGCAGCAGAAAGCCGCTGAACAACGTCAGCAGAATCGCTTGTTCACTGGGCAGCTCCAGGTAGAGGCACAGCAGGTAGAACCAAGCGGCGAGGAACGACACACTGGCGTACAGCTCGCGACGAAAGATAAGCGGGATATCGTTGCAGAAGATATCCCGCAGAATGCCGCCAAAAACCCCGGTGATCACGCCGCTGACTGAAGCCACCAACATGCCGTGGCCCATTTCCAGGGCGGTCATGCAGCCGATCAGGGTGAAGGCCACCAGCCCCACCGCATCCAGCGCCAGGAACAGCGACCGCAGGTGGCGCATCAGCGGCGCGATAAAGATCGTCACCAACGCGGCAACCGAGGTCAGCACCAGGTACTCCGGGTGCTTGACCCACGTCAGCGGGTAGTGACCGAGCAATACATCGCGCACCGAACCGCCACCCAGCGCCGTCACACAGGCGATCAGCACCACACCAAACCAATCCATGCCCCGCCGTCCAGCCGACAGCGCACCGGTCATGGCTTCGGCAGTGATGGCGATGAGGTAGAGCATCAGCAGCATGAGGGCGATCCTTGCAAAACTGTGGCGAGCGGGCTAGCCCCGCGTTGGGCTGCGCAGCAGCCCCAAAGCCGGCAATGATATCTGTTTGGAGAGGTGTGTTGGCAGTATTAGGGCTGCTTCGCAGCCCAACGCGGGACAAGCCCGCTCGCCACAAAAAACCGGCTCACCCTTGAAGGAATTCAAGCCTTGATGAAATGCTTGCGGTAATGCTGCAGCTCGGCGATCGACTCGCGAATATCATCCAGCGCCAGGTGGGTGCTGCCTTTATGGAAGCTGTCTTTGACTTCCGGCGCCCAGCGTGCCGCCAGTTCCTTAAGGGTCGACACATCCAGGTTGCGGTA
Organism: Pseudomonas gorinensis; assembly: GCF_042015035.1. NCBI lineage: Bacteria > Pseudomonadati > Pseudomonadota > Gammaproteobacteria > Pseudomonadales > Pseudomonadaceae > Pseudomonas > Pseudomonas gorinensis. The sequence continues at coordinate 951,469 of NZ_CP167125.1, read as the reverse complement.
GTGGAAGTAGCTTTCCAGCGCCTTCATATGGGTATAAAGGAAGCGACGGTCCTGGCAGATGCTATTGCCGCAGATCGGCGACTTGCCCTTCGGCACCCACTGCTCCAGGAAAGCGATGGTTTCGGCCTCAGCCTCCGCCATGCTGATGCGGCTGTCACGCACACGCTGGGTCAGGCCCGAGTTGCCGTGGGTACGAGTATTCCACTCGTCCATAGTGGCGAGTACGGCATCGCTGTGGTGGATGGCGATCACCGGACCTTCGGCCAAGGTGTTGAGGTTGCTGTCGGTGACAATCGTCGCCATCTCGATGATGACGTCGGTGTCGGGGTTCAGACCGGTCATTTCCAGATCGATCCAAATCAGGTTTTGTGGGTTTTGCATGGCTTGATTCTCTTGGCACCTTGGCGTAGCTGCGCAGTTTAGCAGGCAGGGGCGTGCTAGACTCGCGACCGTTTTACCCAACCTTCGCATTATCGACACGGAACACCAATGGCCAAACGCCAGCTCAATCGTCGCCAAAACTGGCGCATCGAAAAGATTCAAGGTGAACGCGCCGCTCGCGCCGCCAAACGTGAATCCTCCGCCGTGGAAGCGCTCGAGGGCGGCGACCTGGGCCCCGAACAAACCGGCCTGGTGATCGCACACTTTGGTGTGCAGGTCGAAGTCGAGGCGCTGGAGGGCGAATTCGCAGGTTCGGTTTCCCGTTGCCACCTGCGCGCCAACCTGCCGGCACTGGTCACTGGCGACAAAGTGGTCTGGCGTGCCGGCAACCAGGGTATCGGCGTGATCGTCGCCCAGTTGCCACGTACCACCGAATTGCGTCGCCCCGACAGCCGTGGCCAGCTCAAGCCGGTAGCGGCCAACGTCGACATGATCGTGATCGTGTTCGCGCCGCTGCCCGAGCCTCATGCCAACCTGATCGACCGCTACCTGGTGGCGGCCGAACATGCCGGCATTCGTCCGTTGCTGCTGCTGAACAAATTCGACCTGATCGACGAGCAGAACGCTCCGGCGCTCAATGCGTTGCTGGCGGTCTACCGCACCCTGGGTTACCCGGTGCTGGAAGTCTCGGCGCATCACGGCAACGGCATGGAACAGCTGCAACAGCAGCTGAATGGGCGTATCAGCGTGTTTGTCGGCCAGTCCGGCGTGGGCAAGTCGTCGCTGGTCAACAGCCTGTTACCGGAAGTCGACACCCGTGTCGGCCCGCTGTCGGAACTGTCCGGCCAGGGCACCCACACCACCACCACCGCGCGATTGTTCCACTTCCCCGGCGGCGGTGAGCTGATCGACTCCCCAGGTATTCGAGAATTCGGCCTCGGCCACGTCAGCCGCAGCGATGTAGAAGCCGGCTTTATCGAATTCAACGACCTGATCGGCACTTGCCGCTTCCGCGATTGCAAACACGACCGCGAGCCCGGTTGCGCCTTGCTCAAGGCGCTGGAGGATGGCCGCGTGCAGCAGCAGCGGATGAACAGCTATCGGTCGATTATTGCGAGCTTGCCCGAAAGCAGTTACTAGACCACCCCACGCAATATCTGGCGAGCAAGCCTGTCGTGGCGAGCGGGCTTGCCCCGCGTTGGGTTGCGAAGCGGCCCCAATCAATCGGAATGCGGAGTATCAGGCACTCCTCTGCGGCGGGTTCTGGGGCTGCTTCGCAGCCCAACGCGGGGCAAGCCCGCTCGCCACAGTTACAGTGTTCCGCCTTAACTGACAGGCATCAGGGCACGCCCGCATCCCACAACAAGCCCGCACCCTCCCCCACAACAGGCTCGCTCACCACAAACATCCGGTGTGACTACGAGCCCGTCGCAGGCACCGTAGGATCCTTCACCCCGCCGTCATCAAACAAGTTCAGCTTCTGCCGCAGCTCATGCGCCGGCAATGGCTCCTGCCCAGGCGCAATCGCATTCGGATCGGCGGGAGTTTCACCTGGCGCGCCTGCGCCGGATGTCGGCGGCGGCGGTGGCTGATCGCCTTCAATCGCTCGCTGGGCCTTTTTAGTCAGCACAACGATATCGATGCGACGGTTGATCGGGTTGAACGGGTCTTTCGGATCAAACAATTGGGAAGAGGCAAAGCCGACCACTCGTGCCACTTGCGCGTCCGGGTAGCTGCCGGCCACCAGTGCACGGCGAGCAGCGTTGGCACGGTTGGCCGAAAGCTCCCAGTTGCCGAAGTCGCCCTGCCCCGCATACGGCTTGGCATCGGTGTGGCCGCTGATACTGATCTTGTTCGGCACGGCCTTGATGGTGTCGGCCATGGCCAGCAGGATATCTTCGAAATACGGCTTCAAGCGCGCGCTGCCGGAGTCGAACATCGGCCGGTTCGCGGCGTCAGTGATCTGGATACGCAAGCCTTCCGGGGTAATCTCGAAGGAAATCTGATCCTTGAACTTCAGCAGTTGAGGGTTTTCCTCGACCTTGGTCTGCAATTCCTGCAGCAGCAATTCAAGGCGTTCCTGCTCGACCTGCTCAGCCATGCTCTCGACGGTATCGCGCTCGATCGGAATTTTTTCCTGGGGCGCCTCGGTCTTGACCTCCGGGTTGATGGTGCGCTCAGGCGCCAACTGCGGCGAACCGCCAAGGTCGATTACAAAGGGGGTGCCACTTTCCGAGAAGCCAATCGGGTCCTTGAAGTAACCGGCGATGGCGATCTTCTGCTCGGGCGTGGCCGTGGACATCAGCCACAGCACCAGGAAGAACGCCATCATCGCCGTCGCGAAGTCGGCGAAGGCGATTTTCCAGGCGCCACCATGGTGCCCCGCGGCGAAGCGCTTGACGCGCTTGATGATTATCGGCTGGTTGTTTTCCATGGCTTAGCGACCGCGAACCGCTTGTTCCAACTCGGCAAAACTTGGGCGATGTTTCGGGTACAGCACCTTGCGACCGAATTCCACCGCCAGCGAAGGCGGCATGCCCGATGCCGAAGCGACCAGGCTGGCCTTGATCGCTTCATACAGATTGATTTCTTCCTTGGCATCGTGGGCCAGGGAGGTGGCGAGCGGGCCGAAGAAACCATAGGCCGCAAGAATACCGAAGAAGGTACCCACGAGGGCCGCACCTACGTGCATACCGATAGCTTTCTGGTCGCCCTCGCCGAGGGACGCCATGGTCACCACGATACCCAGTACCGCCGCGACGATACCGAAACCAGGCATACCGTCGGCAACACCGGTCACCGCGTGGGAAGGATGCTCCAGCTCTTCCTTGAGGCTGAACAGCTCCATGTCGAACAGGCCTTCCAGCTCATGGGGCGCCATGTTGCCCGAGGACATGATGCGCAGGTAGTCGCAGATATACGCGGTCATGCGCTCATCTTTGAGCACGGCCGGGTACTTGGCGAAAATCGGGCTGGCCGCGGCATCTTCGATGTCGCCTTCGATGGCCATCATGCCTTCACGGCGGCTCTTGTTGAGGATCTCGTAGATCAGCCCCAGCACTTCCAGGTAGAAGGTGTGGGAAAAGCGCGAGCTGAACATGCCCAGCGACTTCTTGATCACATGCATGGTCATGTAGCCGGGGTTGGCCTGCAAGAATGCGCCGAACGCCGCACCACCAATAATCAGCACTTCAAAGGGCTGGATCAACGCAGCGATCTTACCGTGGGACAGGACGTACCCACCGAGCACGCTTGCGATGACGACGATGATGCCGATTATTTTAGCCATAGGGGATGTGTACTTGCGCCGTGAGGTTCATGGACATATTTGGAGGAACTGCAAAACTCTTGTTCTACTTATCGGCAAAACTGCGCCAGACTATAGGCCGTTAAGGCGAAAAGCCAGTTCGGCCCGCTCTGGGCGTGTTGACCGCAAGTGATGATCGCGCCCCAATCATGGCTAATGAAACGACCGTACCCACTGTAAAACCCACCACCCTCGCTGCTTGGATCAAGCGTCTGGACGAAGTGCGGCTGCCCGTTCCCCAGGCGAACCACGAGCGCGTGTGCAAAGCCATCCGCGACAGCCGCAGTTCGTTGCGAGATATTGCCGAACTGATGCAAGACAGCCCCGCGCTGGTGCTCAGCGTGATGCGCGAAGCCAACAGCCACACCCATGGCAGCCTGGCGGAACCGGCGGAAAACCTCGAAGTGGCGCTCAACCGCCTCGGCCTCAAACGCGCCGAAGAGTTGCTCGCGCGCCTGCCTTCAGTGCCTGCCAATGAGATTCCCGTCGCCTTGCGCCAACTGCTGCTGGTGAGCCAACACGCTTCCCAGCAGGCCAACGGCCTGTTCGCCAGCCGCCTGGCGCGGCTGTGGCAAGACATTCACTGGGGCAGCTTGCTGTTTCTATCGCCGCTGTGGCCGATGGCGGTTGCCTACCCCAAGCTCTTGGAAGAGTGGGAACTGCGAGTTATCCACAAAAGCCAGTCGGCACGTCAGGTCGAACAGGAGTTATTTGGCGTCCGCCTGCTGGACCTGTGCCTCGGCCTGACTGAAACCTGGCACCTGCCCATCTGGGTGTCCCAGGGTTATAACCTGCTGCTGAAGGAACAACGCCTGCTGGTCAAGGCATTGCACATCGCCCGGGAAGATGACCCGCTGCGCCATCAGCAATTGCTCGATGCCGACCCCAGCCTGCGCCGCTGGTTGAACCAACCCGCCAATACCGTGCTGCTGGCCAACGGTCTGGCGATGTCGGCGCAAGAGTCATGGACCTGCCCGCACACCAAACGCTGGCAGTACCTCACGGCCCTGTACCTGCAACAGCCATTGAGCGAAGTACAGCAACAGTCCCACCAGCAAGCCGTCACCAGCGCCCGTACGACGTTGATGCCCGACCTTTGGCACCCGGCGCTGTCGCTGATCTGGCCATGGAATGTGCAGAAGATCCATCGCGGCCTGCTGCCCGCGCCGCCACCTACCGCAGAGTCCCTGGCCATCTGGCGCAAGCGTTGCACGGAGTTGCTGGTGGAGCCGAGCCGCTTTGCCAATGCCATGCACTTGACCACGTGCGCCAAGGAAGCGCTGGTCGCCAGTGGCATGCAACGAGTGTTGCTGTTTATGGCGGATCGCGCCCTGAGCACCTTGCGCGTGCATCAGGCCGATGGCCTGCCGAAGGACGCCGCGAACCTGAGCCTGGATGTGGTCCACAGCACGCTGCTGCAACGCATGCTGGAAAAATCCGCCCAGGTGCGCCTGACGCCCGACAACCACGCACAGTTCTCGGCCCTGTTGCCGCCGATCCTGCGTCGCCTGTTCACCGGGGAACACCTGTTGCTGCGTTCGCTGAGCTGCAATGGCCGCGTGGTGATGTTGATGGTGGCCGACCAGGGCGGCGGGCCATTTTCGGAAACCACCGTGCAGGCCTTCGGCAAAACCGCCCAGTGCATCGAGAAAGCCCTGCACAGCTTTACCAACCGCAGCGCCTGATGCTTGCGCTACAATCGCGGTCCTTTATCGCCAACATTTGTGCCCAGGAGACCTCACATGCCTGACTTCTCTGGCTTGCCGCTGGTGATCGAATCCAGCGACCTGCTCGGTCGCCTTGATGCCGAACACCTGATTCTGGTGGATCTCACCAGTGCCGCCCGCTACGCCGAAGGGCATATCCCCGGCGCGCATTTCGTTGACCCCAAGCGCACCCAACTGGGCCAGCCGCCGGCACCCGGCCTGCTGCCCAACAAAGCCGACCTGGAAAAACTGTTCGGCGAACTGGGCCACACCCCGGACGCAACCTACGTGGTCTACGACGACGAAGGCGGTGGCTGGGCTGGCCGTTTTATCTGGATGCTCGACGTGATCGGCCATCAGAAATACCACTACCTCGATGGCGGCCTGCTGGCCTGGCTGGCTGAGCAGCACCCAGTGTCCACCGACGTACCCGCCCCCGTCGGTGGCCCCGTCAGCCTCACGCTGCACGAGGGCCCCACCGCAACCCGCGAATACCTGCAAAGCCGCCTCGGCGCGGCGGACCTGGGTATCTGGGACGCACGCGGCCCGCTGGAGTATTCCGGCGAGAAAGTCCTCGCCGCCAAGGGGGGCCACATCCCCGGCGCTGTGAACTTCGAATGGACCGCCGGCATGGACAAGGCACGCAACCTGCGCATCCGCCGCGACATGCCGCAGATCCTCGAAAGCCTCGGGCTGACCCCCGATAAAGAAATCATCACCCACTGCCAGACTCACCACCGCTCTGGCTTCACCTACCTGGTGGCCAAGGCGCTCGGTTATCCGCGAGTCAAAGGTTATGCCGGTTCCTGGGGCGAATGGGGCAACCACCCCGACACCCCCGTTGAGATTTAAGGTTTAAGGACAGTTAATGAAAAAGCAGTTGTTTATCCTCAGCCAGTACTTGCTGCCGCATCACCTGCTGTCGCGGCTGGCCGGCTGCATTGCCGAGTGCCGCGTACGCTGGTTCAAGAATGCCTTCACCACGTGGTTTGCCAAGCGCTATCAAGTGGACATGTCCCAAGCCCTGGTGGAAGACGTGACCGCCTACGAGCACTTCAACGCCTTCTTCACCCGCGCCTTGAAAGACGGCGCGCGCCCACTGGACCCGACCCCTGGCGCCGTACTGAGCCCGGCTGATGGTGCGGTCAGCCAGCTCGGCCCGATCGAGCATGGCCGTATATTCCAGGCCAAGGGCCACAGCTTCAGCGTGCTGGAGTTGCTGGGCGGCGATGCTGCCGTGGCAGCGCCTTTCATGGGCGGCGATTTTGCCACCATCTACCTGTCGCCGAAGGACTACCACCGCGTGCATATGCCGCTGGCCGGTACCCTGCGCGAAATGGTCTACGTGCCTGGGCGGATTTTCTCGGTCAACCAGACCACCGCCGAAAACGTGCCGGAACTGTTTGCCCGTAACGAGCGTGTGGTCTGCCTGTTTGACACCGAACGCGGCCCGATGGCCGTGGTGTTGGTCGGCGCGATGATCGTCGCCTCGATTGAAACCGTGTGGGCCGGGCTGGTCACGCCGCCCAAGCGCGAGCTGAAAACCTTCCGCTATGACGAAGCGGCACGCGCGCCGATTCACCTGGAGAAGGGTGCGGAGCTGGGTCGCTTCAAGTTGGGCTCCACCGCGATCGTGCTGTTCGGGCCTGATCAGGTGAAGTGGGCTGAGGAACTGGTGGCCGGTTCGCCGGTGCAGATGGGCCAGGGCATCGCACTGCCGAAAGCCTGATTCAAAACCTGCAGAGATCCAATGTGGAAGGGGGCTTGCCCCCGGTAGCGGTAGTCCAGCCACAGGTATATTGGCTGTTCCACCGTCATCGGGGGCAAGCCCCCTCCCACATGTTGACTGTATTCCTACAGTGACTTCGGATTAGAGCTGACCGTCGCGGTCGCGAAAGCCCAGCAGATACAGCACACCATCCAGCCCCAAGGTCGAAATCGCCTGCTTGGCCGATTGCTTGACCAAGGGTTTGGCACGGAACGCCACACCCAAACCGGCAATTGCCAGCATCGGCAGGTCATTCGCACCGTCGCCCACCGCAATGGTCTGCTCCAGACGCAAACCTTCCTTGTGGGCCAGCTCCTTCAGCAGGTCGGCCTTGCGCTGTGCGTCGACAATCGGCTCCACCGCCACGCCAGTCACCTTGCCGTCGACCACTTCCAGTTCGTTGGCGAACACATAGTCGATGCCCAACTTGGCCTGCAATTGCTTGGCGAAGTAGGTAAAGCCACCGGACAGGATCGCGGTCTTGTAACCCAGGCGCTTGAGCTCGGCGAACAGGCTTTCGGCACCTTCGGTCAGGCGCAGGGAAGCGCCGATGGAGTCCAGCACGCTCACATCCAGCCCCTTGAGCAACGCCAGGCGCTCCTTGAAGCTGGCGCGGAAGTCCAGCTCACCGGCCATCGCGCGTTCGGTGATTTCAGAAACTTGCTCACCCACACCGGCTGCCTTGGCCAGTTCGTCGATGACTTCGGCTTCGATCAGCGTCGAGTCCATGTCGAACACCGCCAGGCGGCGGTTGCGGCGGAACAGCGAGTCCTCCTGGAAGGCGATGTCGACGTTCAGCTCCTGGGCCACGCTGAGGAATTCAGCGCGCAGGGCCTGCGGGTCTGCCGGTTCGCCGCGCACGGAAAACTCGATGCAGCCCTTGCCCTTGTCGGCCGGGGTGTCCAGTGGCATACGACCTGACAGACGGTCGATATGGTCGATGTTCAACCCAAACTGCGCGGTGATCGAGCTGACGCGCTGCAACTGCTCGGCGGTCACTTTGCGGGTCAACAAGGTGACGATATGGCGTTTCTTGCCCTGGCCGGCCACCCAGTGCTGGTAATCCTCTTCGGACACCGGGGTGAACCGTACCTGTTGATCCAGCTTGTATGCCGTAAACAGAATGTCCTTGAGCACGGAAGACGCCTGCTCGGTGCTCGGGATTTCCACCAGGATGCCGAACGACAGGGTGTCGTGGATCACCGCCTGGCCGATGTCGAGAATGTTTACACCACCCTGGGCCAGAACGCCGGTAATGGCCGCGGTGAGACCCGGTCGGTCTTCGCCGGTGATGTTGATCAGGACAATTTCGCGCAAAGCGCACCCCCAGGCTGGAAAAAAACCGCATTCTACCCACTTTCAGTGACCACCGGGCACAGCCAGCGCTTTGCCGGTCTTGGGCCTGTCGCTATACTGCGCGTCAACTTCACGGACTAAGAGCCGAGCTCAAGTGAACCGGCCCACGCCAGTAAAAACCGACAACTTCTTCCTGCTGATCTTCCGGGCACTGCGCCACCGCCGTGTACCGATCGCATTACGCATCGCCAGCCATAACGTGATCCTGGTCGCCCTGGCCCTGGTGATCTACGCCTGCGTGATGGGTTTGCAGTTCAAACAGGCCATGCATGAGCAAGCCGATGCGTTGGGCGAAAGCCTGACCACCCAGACCGCCACCTCGGCGACCGAGCTGCTGGTGTCCAACGACATCCTCAGCCTCAACGTGCTGCTCAACAACCTGACCAAGAACCCGCTGGTCGCCCACGCCGCCATCTACAGCGTGGACAACCGCATCATGGCCGAAGCCGGGCAACGCCCGAAAAACGGCCTGCTGGGCGAAGCCGAAGGCTTGTACCAGAGCAATATCACGTTCCAGGATGTGAAGGCGGGTCAATTGCGCATCAGCCTGGACATGCAGCAATTCCAGCAGCCGATGACCATCAGCCTGCAAAGCATGGGCATCCTCAGCGCGATCCTGCTGGCCCTGGCCCTGGCCTTGAGCCTGCGCCTGGGGCGGCATATCTCGACGCCACTGATGCAACTGCGCATCTGGCTGCGGGATATCGACGAACATACCCCGGCCACCGATCGCCAGGACGAAATCGGCGACCTTGCGCGCCAACTTCATGCCAGCTTCGCTCCGGAACCGGTGGTACGCGAGATTGAACCCGAGCCCGAGTTCGACGACGAACCCGAGTTCGAAGTACACGACCTGCGCGACCCGGGCTTCGACGAGCGCCCTCCGGTAGCCGGCCTGAAACCAGCGCCACGCCATGTGATCCGGGCCGAAGAAGACGAGCTGGACGACGAAGACCCATTCGCCGACCTGCGCGACACCTCGGCCAGCACCGCCGTTGCGCCCAAGCCCGTGCCAGCGAAGAACGCCGAGCCCCAGCACAGCGCCGTACTGGCCGTGCAATTGGGCGCCCAGGACCAACTGCGCCGCCTGCCCCGCGCCCGCCTGACCGAATTACTGGAACGCTACCGCGATTGCCTCGACCAGGCCGCCTCGCTCTATCAGAGCGAGCTGCACACCCTGAACGACGGCAGCACGTTGATGCTGTTCCACAGCGAAGACAGCGGCGAAGACTACCTGACCAACGCCATCTGCTGCGGCGAGCTGCTGCGTGCCCTGGGCCATGAATTGCAGATCGAAGTGGCCGACAGCGGCATCACCTTGCAACTGCAACTGGGCCTGACGGTGGGTGACGACCTGTTTGGCATGAGCCAGATCGACCTGCTGCTGACCGAGATCGCCCAGGATGCGCTGGCCCTGTCCCAACACAGCCGCAATCTCCTGCTGGTGGAGCGCAAGATCAGCGAAGACACGCTGATTCGCCAACGCGCGCGTATTCGCCCCATTGCCAGCCCAGAAGGCGCCAGTTGTGTGGAGCGCTTGATGGAGCCGTATCCATCGATGCTGGAACGGCAGTTGGCGCGGATGCATGAGACCCGTACAAAGCCCTGAAGAACACCGCCGGACTCATGTGAGAGGGGCTTGCCCTAATGCCGTTCAGTTAAGCGTACATCGCCTTTTGTAGGAGCGAGCTTGCTCGCGAAAAACGTCAACGATAACGCGTGTCTCCTGAATGAACGCGGCGCCTGTGAGTTTTTCGCGAGCAAGCTCGCTCCTACAAAAAAGCCTTAACTGAACGGCATTAGGGCTTGCCCCCGATTGCGGAGTATCAGTCAGCACATCATTGACTGAACCACCGTTATCGGGAGCAAGCCCCCTCCCACACTTGATCTGCGCCGTGACTTATCTCACCACAAACAAAAAGGCCCGCTGAGTCAGCGGGCCTTTTTGTTTGTCTGCGATTCAGATCAGAACCTGAACACTTCCATATCCGTGCGAATCGGTGTCGCCATCGGCATCTTCGGTTTCTGCGGCTCTGCGGGCTTGGCCTGTACCGGAGCCTGCTTGCGCGGTGCCTCGGCGATCGGCGGCTGGTTGGCCAATGGCTTGAGGGCCACCGACAACTGCTGCGCCAGGTGTTGCAACAATACGCCCTGGGCCTGGACCTGGGACGCGGTGGTGCCGGTGTGTTCTTCCTGCAGGTGCACGATTCGGTTATCGCGCACCTGGCCACGACGGTCGATCAAGCGCCATTGCGCATCGAGAATCGCCGGTTGCGATTTACCGGAATCAAGCCGGGTAATGGTCAGCAACACCTGAACATCCGGGGTAAAGCCAGTGGGTGCAGGCGCAAGGACCACACGCTGGCTGTCCAGTTGACCCGCCACCTGGCGCAGCATCAGCTGGTTGATGTCGGACGATAGGCTGCCGGCCCAACGACCATCAACGGAACCTTGCAGGCTGCCGTCGTTCTGACGCTGTAGCAGGGTTTCACGTTGCAGGTAGTCAGCGACGACTACCGGGCCCAGTAAAACTGCCATACCCGCAGTTTGTGCGGGCTGGGCCGGACTTCCGCTGTCCAGCTGATACAGCGACACAGGCTGGTGTGTGCTGCAACCCGCCAGCCCCAGAAGGCCAGCGAGCATCAAAATAAAAGGAAGGCGTGGAGCAGTCATCATCCCATCCAGGTGGCTGCCACAAGGCGAACCACAATGTAATACTTAAAAATAACCTAAACACGCTCGGCCACGCCGGCGCTGGAAAGGCCATATCATCCGTGAATATGCGCCATGACTCCAGCGCCAAAGCGTCGATCTACGCGTTAAATCGTAGATCAACGGCTCCAGAGGGCGTTCTCAGTGAGTTTCCCCACTGCGTTGTCACCTTAAAGCGGGTCAGGCAGGGCGCAGGCCGCTGGGAATGGTTTTTGCCTTTCCAAGGCCTGCTTCAAGGCGAAACCCGCCAAGCCCTCCTTGTCGCCTTAAACAGGCGTTTCCACCAGCAAGGCATCCACACGCTGGAAGCCCCGCGGCAGTTTGTTACCACGCCGTCCACGTTCGCCCTTGTAATGCTCAAGGTCGTCAGGACGCAGCGACAATGTGCGTTTACCCGCTTGCAGCACCAGGGTAGAGCCTTCAGGGATCACCGCGATGTCGGTCACATACTCTTCACGACTGGCGACCCGCTCCCCTGGAATACCAATGATCTTGTTGCCCTTGCCTTTGCCCAACTGCGGCAAATCGCTGATCTTGAAGACCAGCAAGCGCCCCTCGGTGGTGACCGACGCCAGCCAATTGCTCTCGCGATCGTCCACCGGCCGCGGCAGGATCACCTTGGCGTTGTTCGGCAGGCTCAACAGCGCCTTGCCCGCCTTGTTCTTGGCCTGCAGGTCTTCACCCTTGACCACGAACCCGTACCCCGCGTCGGAAGCGATGACATACAACGAATCGTCGTCCGGCAGCAGCACGCACTCGAAATTCGCCCCCGGTGGCGGCGTCAGACGCCCGGTCAGCGGCTCGCCCTGCCCCCGTGCGGACGGCAAGGTATGGGCCGGCACCGAATAACTGCGCCCGGTGGAGTCGATAAACACCGCAAACTGGTTGGAACGCCCGGCGGCGGCAGTCTTGAAGCCATCACCGGCCTTGTACGACAAACCAGTGGCGTCAATATCATGCCCCTTGGCGGAACGAACCCAACCCTTTTCCGACAGAACGACGGTAATTTTCTCGTTTGGGAGCAACTCGGTTTCTGTCAGGGCCTTGGCTTCGGCGCGCTCGACGATCGGCGAACGACGGTCATCGCCGTAGGTTTCGGCGTCTTTGATCAGTTCGCTACGCACCAATTTCTTCAACTTGGCTTCGCTGCCCAGCAGCGCTTGCAGCTTGGCCTGCTCCTTGAGCAACGCATCCTGTTCGTCGCGCAGCTTCATTTCTTCCAGTCGCGCCAACTGACGCAAACGGGTGTCGAGGATGTAGTCGGCCTGGATCTCACTCAGCTCGAAACGCGCGATCAGTTCGGCTTTCGGGTGCTCGGCGGTACGGATGATGTGGATCACTTCATCCAGGTTGAGGTAGGCAATCAGCAAGCCGTCCAACAGGTGCAGGCGGCGCTCGACCTTGTCGAGGCGGAATTGCAGGCGGCGACGCACGGTCTGCACCCGGAACTCCAGCCACTCCACCAGCAGGTTGCGCAGGTTTTTCAGCTGCGGCTTGCCGTCCAGGCCGATGATGTTGATGTTGACCCGGTAGCTGGACTCCAGGTCGGTGCTGGCAAACAAATGCTGCATCAGCACTTCGTGGTCGACCCGGCTATTGGTCGGGATGATCACGATTCGGCACGGGTTTTCGTGGTCGGACTCGTCGCGCAGGTCGGCAACCTGCGGCAGTTTCGACGGTTTGGCCTGCATGAGCGCCGCGATCTGCTCCAGCACCTTGGCACCGGACACCTGGTGCGGCAGCGCGGTGACGATAATGTCGCCGTCCTCGATGTGGTACACCGCACGCATGCGCACCGAGCCCTTGCCGGTCTCGTACATCTTCAGCAGGTCGGCGCGCGGCGTGATGATTTCTGCTTCGGTGGGGTAATCCGGCCCCTGGATATGCTCGCAGAGCTGCTCGACCGTGGCCTTGGGTTCATCCAGCAGGCGCACGCAGGCGGTCGCGACCTCGCGCAGGTTATGCGGCGGTACGTCCGTGGCCATGCCCACGGCAATACCCGTGGTGCCATTGAGCAGGATATTGGGCAAACGCGCCGGCAACACCAGGGGTTCGTCGAGGGTGCCGTCGAAGTTCGGGCCCCAATTCGCGGTGCCCTGGCCCAGCTCGCTGAGCAGCACTTCCGAATAACGCGACAGGCGTGCCTCGGTGTAACGCATGGCGGCGAAGGACTTGGGGTCATCCGGTGCGCCCCAGTTACCCTGGCCGTCCACCAATGTGTAGCGGTAGCTGAACGGCTGGGCCATCAGCACCATGGCTTCGTAGCATGCCGAGTCGCCGTGGGGGTGGAACTTACCGAGCACGTCACCGACCGTACGCGCCGACTTCTTGTGCTTGGAATCGGCATCCAGGCCCAACTCACTCATGGCGTAGATGATGCGCCGCTGTACAGGCTTCAGGCCGTCGCCGATATGCGGCAAGGCACGGTCCATGATCACGTACATGGAGTAGTTGAGGTAGGCATTTTCGGTGAAGTCAGCCAGCGACCGGCGTTCTACGCCATCTAAGCTGTCTGCGAGGATGTCACTCATGCGGGCCTCATCAATATTTGGTAAGGCGCAGCGGAAATGCCGCAGCGCCGGGTCAATTCAAAAAAGCGGGGGCTCATGGCTTGGCGCTCCAGCCGCCGGCAGGGGCGGCGAAACGATAGACCACGGGGCGTTTTTCACCATCGGCACGCGGGCCGAAATTATTGTCGATACCAATCCACGCACCGTCCGTATCCACCACCAGGGCTTCGGCCAGGCCGTAGGGCTGGGCATAGCGGCGCTCGGGCGTCAGAGTCTCGTCGGCAAATGACCAGCACAGCTCGACCTTGGCCGTGACCGCATCGCGCCGGCAAATCTGGAACGCATTACGCTCCAGAGTAAACAGCTTGCCGCCAAATAGCGCCAGGTCGGCAAAATCCTTGGACACCGCCTTGGCGTTGGGGAATTTGGCCGGTTGCATTTCCTGGCCAGCCTCGCTCAACAACACGCAGGGGCCGTCACAATCCCAAAGGCTTTGCGGCCGCTTGATGGAAATCAGGCCTCGCCGTTCACGCTCCGCAGCCAACCAGATCTGGCTGCCTTCCGGGTTGACCGCCAAGCCTTCAAACAGGGCATTGAAATGCAGCAACATGCCACTGGCGCGGGCTTCGCGCACCATGCCGGGGGCGATTTTCAACCATTGCGGCTCACCGGTTACCGGCACTTGCAACACCGCCGCATGGGCTTCGCTGACAATGTAGCGGTTGCCCGCGGCATCGCAGGTGATGCCTTCAAAGTCCAGGTCGCCGCCGCGAATGAATGAAGCGGCCTTGGTGCGCGAGCGCAAGCCCCAGGGCAAGCCGGACTCGGGCACTGGCGGCACGTCAATCTTCACGGTTTCGGCCTGCCAGGTCGACGCGCTGATATCGAGGCGGTAGATCCGGTCGTCATCACGGTCGGAAACCGTCCATAGCTCCTTGCCACACAGCGCCAGGCCTGACAGGTTACCGCCGCGCATGCCCTCTACCGGGTGTTCGGACACCAGCTTGAGCTCAGCCACGGGCGCGGCCACCACCGGGGTGGCCGCCAGCCCGCTCAACATCAGGATCGCCAGGGCGAAACCTGTGCGCATCAGCCCAACACCTCGGCCAGGTTGCCCTTGGACTCCAGCCAGGACTTGCGGTCTGGCGCGCGTTTCTTCGCCAGCAGCATGTCCATCATTTCCGATGTGGCGTCGAAGTCTTCCAGGGTCAACTGCACCAGGCGCCGGGTGTTCGGGTCCATGGTGGTTTCACGCAGTTGCGGCGGGTTCATTTCACCCAGGCCCTTGAATCGCGTGACCTGTGGCTTGCCGCGTTTCTTCTCGGCCACCAGGCGGTCGAGGATGCCATCGCGCTCGGCCTCGTCCAGGGCATAGAAAATCTCCTTGCCCTGGTCGATCCGGTACAGCGGCGGCATGGCGACGTAGACGTGACCGGCATCCACCAACGGGCGGAAGTGCTGCACAAACAACGCGCACAACAGGGTTGCGATGTGCAGACCGTCGGAGTCGGCGTCGGCGAGGATGCAGATCTTGCCGTAGCGCAGTTGGCTCATGTCCGCCGCGCCCGGATCGACGCCAATGGCCACGGCGATGTTGTGCACTTCCTGGCTGGCCAGGACTTCACTGCCATCGACTTCCCAGGTGTTGAGGATCTTGCCGCGCAACGGCAGGATCGCCTGGAATTCCTTATCCCGCGCTTGCTTGGCGGAACCGCCGGCAGAGTCACCCTCCACCAGGAACAGCTCTGAGCGCATCGGGTCCTGCCCGGCGCAATCAGCCAACTTGCCGGGCAGTGCCGGGCCTTGGGTGATGCGCTTGCGCTCGACTTTCTTGCTGGCTTTCAGGCGGCGACCGGCGTTGTTGATTGCCAGCTCGGCCAGGGCCAGGCCCAATTCCGGGTGTTCGTTGAGCCACAGGCTGAAGGCATCCTTGACCACCCCGGAGACAAACGCTGCCGCTTCACGGGACGACAGGCGCTCTTTGGTCTGGCCGGAGAATTGCGGCTCCTGCATTTTCATCGACAGCACGAACGCGATGCGCTCCCACACGTCTTCCGGCGCCAGCTTCACGCCGCGCGGCAACAGGCTGCGGTATTCG
Source organism: Pseudomonas gorinensis (assembly GCF_042015035.1). NCBI lineage: Bacteria > Pseudomonadati > Pseudomonadota > Gammaproteobacteria > Pseudomonadales > Pseudomonadaceae > Pseudomonas > Pseudomonas gorinensis. The sequence goes on along the minus strand of NZ_CP167125.1, from coordinate 935,631 downwards.
CAGAATTCGCGCATGGCATCCAGCAAGCCTTGGCGCAAACCGTTGACGTGGGTGCCGCCCTGGGCGGTTGGGATCAGGTTGACGTAGCTTTCCTGCACGCTGTCACCGCCCTCGGGCAACCACAGCAGCGCCCAGTCGACGGCTTCTTTATTACCGGCCAGGCTGCCGCAGAACGGCTCGTTGGGCAGGCGTTCGAAATCGCTGACGGAATCTTCCAGGTAGGAACGCAGGCCGTCTTCGTAGTGCCACTCGACTTTCTCGCCGGTACCCTTGTCTTCAAAGGTGACCAGCAGGCCCGGGCACAACACGGCCTTGGCCTTGAGCACGTGCTTGAGGCGGCTGATGGAGAATTTTGGCGAATCGAAGTATTTCGGGTCCGGAGCGAAGTACACGCTGGTGCCGGTATTGCGCTTGCCAACGGTGCCGATCACCTGCAATTCGCTGGCTTTGTAGCCATCGGCGAAGGTCATCTCGTACTCGTTGCCGTCGCGCTTGACCTTGACCCGTACCAACGTGGACAAGGCGTTGACCACGGAAATACCCACGCCGTGCAAGCCACCGGAGAACTGGTAGTTCTTGTTGGAGAACTTACCCCCGGCGTGCAGCTTGGTGAGGATCAGTTCTACGCCCGACACACCCTCTTCCGGGTGAATGTCCACCGGCATGCCACGACCGTCGTCGGACACTTCCAGGGAGTGGTCAGCGTGGAGAATGACATGCACCGACTTGGCGTGCCCGGCCAAGGCTTCGTCGACGCTGTTGTCGATGACTTCCTGGGCAAGGTGGTTCGGCCGACTGGTGTCGGTGTACATGCCGGGGCGTTTGCGCACCGGGTCGAGGCCCGAGAGGACTTCGATGGCGTCGGCGTTATAAGAGCTAGCGCTGGGAGTGGCCATGGGGTCTCGTCGTGAGTCGTTCGATTAAAAAGTAACCTGGGATTTCCAAAGCAATTACAGTGCCGCGAAATCGAAGGATTGATACTGATCTGCGCCAATGCCGGCAAAGCTCAACAAGGCCGGCAATTGCTGGGCAAAGCCCTGGTAACCATGGTCGCCGCCGGCCTGGATGCGCAGGGCACACGCCCGGTAATACTGCTGGGCGAGGCGATAATCCAGGGTTTCATCCCCGGTCTGCAACCACACTTGATAACGCGCGGCATCCTGGGGCGCCGGGACCTCAAGCTCGGCCAGCGCCGTGACGTGGTCGTGGGTCAGCTCCCAGGTTTCATCGGTATAGAGGTTCTTCTGGGTGCCCAGGTAACCGTCGAACATCCGATGAGGGCTGACCGCCGGGTTGACCAGCAGCGCCTTGAGACCATGGCGTTCGGCAAGATGGGTTGCATAGTAGCCGCCGAGCGAGCTGCCGACCAGCAGTGGCCGCCCCAGTTCGCGGATGGCCGCCTCCAACTGCGGGATCGCCTGGCGGGGGTGGTGATGCAGGGCCGGCACGCGCAGTTGGCCGGCCAGGCCGAGGTTGTCCATCACGCGGATCAACTGGCAGGCCTTGTTGGACGCGGGCGCGCTGTTGAAGCCGTGGATATACAGGATCGAAGCGGACATGCCGGGCTCTCCGTGCTTGCGCGAAAAAGGCGCAGTTTACAGGGATCGGGGTGGTGTGAGCAGCCGATCATCCAGCCCTCTCCCCACATGTCTGATCAGTGTTCGCCGCCTTTAATAGCCATTGCTGCCGTAATCCACGGTAAAGGCAAAATTTTTCACCCGCTCCACCCCGGTTTCCAACCGCCCATCGGCGTGCAGGCGCAGCCAGCGATAGCCTGGGGCCTCTTCGCTGACATTGAAATCCTCGCTGCCCGGCGCGAACTGGATGCAGGTGGACGGTGACGCCAGCAGGCGCACGCCATTGCGCTCACGGTCGATTTCCTGGTGCACATGGCCCCAGAGCACCGCCTTGACCTGCGGGAAGCGGTCGAGCACGGCAAACAGGGCCTCGGGGTTGCGCAAGCCGATGGGCTCCATCCACGCACAACCGATGGGTACCGGGTGATGGTGGAAACACACCAGGTGATGGCGGTTCGGCGCTTCACTCAAGGCTTGGGCCAATAGTTGCAGTTGCTGGTCCTGCAAGTACCCAGGCACCGAGCCCGGCACGGCGGAGTCCAGCAGGGTGATGCGCCAATGGCCGATATCCACCACCGGTTCCAGTAAATCACTGTGCACCGCCGCGTGGGCCATGACTTGCGGCTCATCGTGGTTGCCGGGAATCCAGCGTGCCGGAACCCCAAAAGGCGCCGTCATCTCGCGAAATTGCTGATAGGACGCCAGCGTACCGTCCTGGGACAGGTCCCCGGTGGCCAACAGCAAATCGATCCGGGGCTGTTGCTCACACACCAAGTCGATCACCCGTTGCAAGCTGTCGCGGGTGTTCATGCCCAGCAACACAGCGTCGGCCTCGGCAAACAGATGGCTGTCGGACAACTGCACCAGCAACGTCGGCGCATCGGGGTTCAAGGTGGATACGCTCGGCAAGGCGCTCTCCCAAGGCAATCACAGGAATGGATAGTTGGGGCGATTATGCTGGGGCAGGACGCAAAGAGGAAACCTAAGGAAGCAGACGCAGTTCACATCTATCGCACGACTTCGAACTCATGGCCCAAGGCCAGGCAGTGGCTCAACCATTCACCGAGGAACACATTGAGCTGTGCTTTCTCATCGGGCTGGTGCATGAACACATTGGGGTATGGGTAGATGCTGCGAAAGCGCCGCGCATGTTCGGCGCTGATCACTTCGGCCATCCGGGCATCGTGGTACACCTGCACTTCCAGCTGCGGCACCGGCAGCCAGGGCAGGCTGTGCTCCTGGCGCACGCGCAGGGTGGTGGTGTACGGGCAGTTGACGATGACTTCCAGGGCCAGCACGCCGAGCATCTGGTCGCCATGGGTCACGCCGATTCGCCGCGCCTCGGGGGAATGACGCATATCGGGGAGCAAGCGCATCAGCCGCGCATAGTTGGCCTCGCAAGCTGCTTGCAGCCCGATCAGGTCAACTCGATAACGTTCCCGTGCCTTTACTGCCATAACCCCCTCACTTCCGCGCGATTGAGCGCTAACCATTGCAGGGCAATAATGCTGGGCGCATTGGATATCCTGCCATCACGCACCGCTTGCAAGGCATCCTCGAAAGCCCAGGTGGTGACACGAATATCTTCTGCCTCTTCTTCCAATCCATGCACGCCACCCGCCCCCGCACTGTCGCAACGGCCCAGGTACAAGTGGACAAATTCGGTACTGCCACCCGGCGACGGGAAATATTTGGTGATCGGCCACAACGAGGAGAATGTCAGCCCAGCTTCCTCCTCGGCTTCGCGGTGTGCAACCTCCTCCGGCTGTTCATCCTTGTCGATCAGGCCAGCGACCATTTCCACCAGCCACGGGTTGTCGGTACGGCCCATGGCGCCGACGCGAAACTGCTCGATCAAGACCACCTCATCGCGCTGCGGGTCGTAAGGCAGCACGCACACGGCATCATGGCGCACGAAAACTTCGCGATTGATCACCCGGCTCATGCCACCGTCGAACTTTTCGTGGCGCAACTGCACCCGATCGAGTTTGTAGAAGCCCTGGTAAGCATTGTCGCGCTGAACAATTTCGATTTTGCTCGGCGTCGATTTCGCGATGTCCGTCATATCCTTCCTCGTTATGCCCGTGCAATTCGCGCCATCCTAACGCGGTCCTGCCCGTAGGTGCAGCCCCTTTCCAGTTGCCGGGATAGACGGCGGGCGTCAAACTCACTCTAATAATCTTAGTGGCGAACTGACTGGCCTGCCGGTAGTCGAAGGTCCACGAATTTCGCTCTTAATCGACGGACGAAGAACATACATGTCGCTTTTAAAAATCGCCTCCGTGGCCTGTATCGCCTTGACCCTCGGCGCCTGCCAGAGCCTGTTTCAACCCAGCTATCGTACCCCGCTGGAAGCCACCCGTGACGCCAGCGAACAAAGCAAGCCGGGCTGCGCCAGCGCCGATTGCCCACTGGTGAACATCGACACCGTGCACTTCGCCAAAGAACCCAAGCTGGATGCGCTGATCGAACAGCGCCTGCTGGAGATGACCCGTACCAAGCCCAGCGACCCGCTGCCGACGAGCCTGGCGACGTACAGCGAGCAATTCCTGCAGACGGCCGCCCCCGGCAACAACATGTACTTGCAGGCCAAGGTACGCGAGCAGCATGACGGCTTGGTGATCATCGAGTTGTCCAGCTACCTGGACCAGGGCGTCACCCACGGCGAACCGGGCCGCGCGTTCATCAACTATTCGCGTCCGCAGCAAAAGGCCCTGACGTTGACCGACATGCTGCTGCCAGGTAAGGAAGACGCATTCTGGAAAGCAGCTCAGGTGGCCCACAACAGCTGGCTGATCAGTACGCGCCTGAGCCTGGAGCCGGAGTTCGTCAAAAGCTATCCCTTCCAGAAAACCCCGAACGTGGCGCTGACCTACGGCGGCGTGACCCTCAAGTACCCTACCACCACCATCGCGCCGTACGCCCTGGGCCACGTCGAGTTGCAGATTCCCTACTCGCGCCTGGACGGCATCCTCAAGCCTGAGCTGGTGCCCGTACGCCGCTGAAGGCCCGGCCCAGGATGAACTGCAACAGCCCTGCCAGCACCAGCGCCGGCAGGGTCGCGCCGACATCCGGATACAGGTTGGCGAGCAGATGGTAAGTCGCAATGCCCCCCAGCCACGCCAACAACGCCGGCCAACGCAGCGAAGCCACAGCGCCCTGGCCGCGGCGGCGCAGGATGAAATGATCGACCAGTACCACGCCAAAGAGCGGCGCGAATACCGAGCCGATCAACAGCAGGAAGTTCTGGTACTGCGCCAACGGCGCAGAGCAGGCGATCAAGGTGCAGAGCACGCCGATCGCCAGCGCCAGGTGTTCGACTTTCAAGCGCAACAGAATCCCGCTGGACACTGCCGCCGAATGAATATCGGCAAAGGCGTTTTCCGACTCATCCAATAGGATCAGTAGCAGCGGAATGCCCAGGCCCGCTCCGGCCAAGGCCAGCAGCAGTGCGTTGACCTCCCCGCTTGGCGCAAAGGCCAGGGTGTAGGCCACACCGAGGCTCATCAGCCAGAAGTTGCCAATGAAGAAGCCCAGCGCCGTACCGCCGAACACGCTCTTGGCGCGTTTGCCGAAGCGCGAATAATCGGCAATCAGCGGCAGCCACGACAACGGCATGGCGATCGCAATATCAAAGCCCACGGCAAACGGCATCGATCCGTCACCGGCCTGGGCCCAGAGGGCGGCAAGGTCGGCTTTGGCGAAGAGGTTCCAGGTCAGCCACAGGCACGCGCCGAGCAACAGCCAGATCCCCCACTTGCGCAAGATCTGCCGCACGAAGGTCAACGGGCCGCTGACGGCCAGCAGGGTCGCCAGACCACCGAAAAACAGCGTCCACAGCAACGGGCTCGCCAGCAGGCTGGCGTCGCTGAAAGCCCGCACACCCAACAAGCTCGCGGCATCGCGCATGACGATGATTTCAAACGAACCCCAGCCAATCAGTTGCAGCAGGTTCAACAGCGCCGGCAGGCTGGCGCCCTTGGCACCGAGGCTGAGCTTGAGGGCGGCCATGGCGGACAGCCCGGTGTCGCTGCCGATCACGCCGACGGCGGCCAGCAACAGCACGCCGGCCAGCGTGCCGAGAAAAATCGCCAGCAATGCGCCGGACAACCCCAGGCCCGGCGCGAGCAACGCGCCGGTTTGCAGGACCATCAGGCCGATGCCGAGGGAGAACCACAAGGAGAACAGGTCGCGGGCGCCGAACACGCGCTTGTCAGCGGGGACCGCGATGTCCGGGGAATAGGTACTCGGTTGAATGCTCAAGGGTGTTATCTCTGAGGGGCACTTGTTGTCAGGGAGATTGCAATCGGGGGCAAGCCCCCTCCCACATTGGATCGGCTGTGAACACAAAAACTGTGTATGGCTCAGTCAATATGTGGGAGGGGGCTTGTCGAGTCGTCACACCGCCCCGATGACGGCGGTACAGGCACCGCCGTCTCTGGATCAGACCTTCTTATAAAGCTGGCTGCCTTCCTGCTTGAACCGCTCCGCCTGCTCGGCCAGGCCCTTGGCCACGTCCACATCCACCGCGTCAATGCGCTGGTTGGCCGCGTACTCACGCACTTCCTGGGTGATTTTCATCGAGCAGAACTTCGGCCCGCACATCGAGCAGAAATGCGCGACCTTGGCCGAGTCCTTCGGCAGGGTTTCATCGTGATAGGACCGTGCGGTGTCCGGATCGAGGCCGAGGTTGAACTGGTCCTCCCAACGGAACTCGAAGCGCGCCTTGCTCAAGGCGTTATCGCGGATTTGCGCACCCGGATGACCTTTCGCGAGATCGGCTGCATGGGCGGCGATCTTGTAGGTGATGATCCCGGTCTTCACATCATCCTTGTTCGGCAGGCCCAGGTGTTCCTTGGGCGTGACGTAGCAGAGCATGGCGCAACCGAACCAGCCGATCATTGCCGCACCGATGCCCGATGTAATGTGGTCGTAGCCGGGTGCGATGTCGGTGGTCAGCGGGCCGAGGGTATAGAACGGCGCCTCGTCGCAGCACTCGAGTTGCTTGTCCATGTTCTCCTTGATCAATTGCATCGGCACGTGGCCGGGGCCTTCGATCATGGTTTGCACATCGTGCTTCCAGGCGATCTTGGTCAGTTCGCCAAGGGTCTCCAGCTCGCCGAATTGTGCGGCGTCGTTGGCGTCGGCAATCGAACCCGGACGCAAGCCATCGCCCAGGGAGAAGCTGACGTCATAGGCCTTCATGATTTCGCAGATTTCGTCGAAATGCGTGTAGGTGAAGTTCTCTTTGTGGTGCGCCAGGCACCACTTGGCCATGATCGAACCGCCACGGGAGACGATGCCGGTGACACGCTTGGCGGTCAGTGGCACGTAGCGCAGCAACACCCCGGCGTGGATGGTGAAGTAGTCGACGCCTTGCTCGGCCTGTTCGATCAGGGTGTCGCGGAACAGCTCCCAGGTCAGGTCTTCAGCGGCGCCACCGACTTTTTCCAGGGCCTGGTAGATCGGCACGGTACCGATCGGCACCGGCGAGTTGCGAATGATCCATTCGCGGGTTTCGTGGATGTGCTTGCCGGTGGACAAGTCCATCACCGTGTCCGAGCCCCAACGAATGCCCCAGGTCAGTTTCGCCACTTCTTCTTCGATGGACGAACCCAAGGCGCTGTTGCCGATGTTGCCGTTGATCTTCACCAGGAAGTTACGGCCGATGATCATCGGTTCCAGTTCGGTGTGGTTGATGTTGGCTGGAATGATTGCGCGGCCACGGGCGATTTCTTCGCGCACGAATTCCGGAGTGATGATTTTCGGCACGCTGGCGCCGAAGCTGTGGCCGGCGTGTTGCTGGTCGAGCAGGCCACTGGCGCGGGCTTCTTCAAGCTTCATGTTTTCGCGGATGGCGACGTATTCCATCTCGGCGGTGATGATGCCTTTGCGCGCGTAATGCATCTGGGTGACGTTGGCGCCGGCCTTGGCGCGGCGCGGGTTCTTCACGTGGGCAAAGCGCAGGGCGGTCAGCTCGGCATCGTTCAGGCGCTGCTGGCCGAAGTGCGAGCTCAGGCCGGACAGGCGCTCGGTATCGCCCCGGGACTCGATCCACGGCGAGCGCACATCGCCCAGGCCTTTGCGCACGTCGATGATGACGTTGGGGTCGGTGTAGGGGCCGGAGGTGTCGTAGACCACCACGGGCGCATTGATTTCACCGCCGAAATCGGTGGGTGTGACGTCCAGGCTGATTTCGCGCATCGGTACGCGAATGTCCGGGCGAGTGCCTGGCACGTAGATTTTTTGCGAGCGGGTAAACGGCTGCACGGACCCGGAATCGACTTTGGCCGACTCACTCAAGTGCACGGTATTTTTTGATTTTTGGCTTTTTAATTCGGTGCTCATCACGGGCTCTCCAACTATCCAGGCGGTGGATTTTTGTCGGAGCGAACCTGTGACGGATGGACGCACTGAAAACAGTGCTGTGCTTGGTGCACGAAGGCTGTTCGATTGTCGAACAACATCCCGGACGAAGCACAAGAGGACTCGCCGGGTGACGAGAAATCTTGTTCCCTACGCAGGCGCTAACCTGATCAGGTTCAACGGGATCCGGTATTTACCGATCTCAGCCTTCTAACAAGGCACCCCGACAAGAACGTGGCCAGTCTAGACCAGGGTGGGGGCAAATTGCCAATAGCCGTGCATTCAGCGTGATGAATGGCGCATTTGCGGGATTGTTGTGCCGTGGTTGCGCCACTACACTCGGATGCTGCCTCAACGCTTGACGCCAGGAATGGCCAGCTTTAGCCTTGGGCGCTAAATTATCGCCGTAATATTCACACTAGGGATCGCCTCATGCTGCGCAAACTCTCACTGGCTCTTGCCGTGTCTTGTGCGACCAATGGAATGGTCTGGGCAGCTGAAGCGCCCTTGTCCGCCAGAACCGACCTGGTCAGCGTCTATCAGGAGGCGGTAGACAACAACGCCGACCTCGCCGCTGCCCGCGCCCAATATGGCGCACAGAAAGAAGTGGTGCCCCAGGCCCGCGCCGGCCTGCTACCGAATTTGTCGGCCGGTGCCGATATCAATAATGTGCGCACCCAGATCGACACCCCGGCCGCCACCGCCAACCGCGATGCCCACTCCTGGCGCGCGACCTTGAGCCAGCCCTTGTTCCGTGCCGACCGCTGGTTCCAGTTGCAAGCCGCCGAAGCCGTCAACGAACAGGCCGCGCTGCAACTCTCGGCCACCGAACAGAACCTGATTCTGCAAAGCGCCGAGAACTACTTCGCCGTGCTGCGTGCCCAGGACAACCTGGCCTCGACCAAGGCCGAAGAAAATGCGTTCAAGCGCCAACTGGACCAGTCCAACGAACGCTTCGACGTGGGCCTGTCGGACAAAACCGATGTGCTGCAATCCCAGGCCAGCTACGACACCGCGCGGGCCAACCGGATCGTCGCGCAACGCCAGGTAGATGACGCCTTCGAAGCGCTGATCACCCTGACCAACCGTCAATACAATTCGATCCAGGGCATTGTGCATACGCTGCCGGTGTTGCCGCCGCTGCCGAACGACGCCAAGGCCTGGGTCGAGACCGCCGGCCGCCAGAACCTCAACCTGCTTGCCAGCAACTATGCGGTGACCGCCGCCGAGGAAACGCTCAAGCAGCGCAAGGCCGGGCACGCCCCCACCCTGGACGCCGTGGCGCAGTATGAAAAGGGCGATAACGACGCGCTGGGCTTCAGTAACCCGAATGCCTTCGGCACGCCTTATGGTGGCGATGTCTCGCAACGTACCATTGGCCTGCGCCTGAACATCCCGCTCTACAGCGGCGGCTTGACCAGCTCGCAAGTGCGTGAATCCTATTCGCGCCTCGGCCAGACCGAGCAACAACGTGAGGGCCTGCGCCGCCAGGTGGTGGAAAATACGCGCAACCTGCACCGCGCAGTGAACACCGATGTGGAACAGGTCCAGGCACGCCGGCAGTCGATCATCTCCAACCAGAGCGCGGTGGAAGCCACGGAAATCGGGTACCAGGTGGGTACGCGCAATATCGTCGACGTGCTCGACGCCCAGCGCCAGCTCTACGCGTCGGTGCGCAACTACAACAACAGCCGCTATGACTACATCCTCGACAACCTGCGCCTGAAACAGGCGGCGGGCACGTTGAACCCAGGGGACCTGCAGGACCTGGCGCGCTACCTCAAGGCCGACTACAACCCGGACAAGGACTTCCTGCCGCCGGACCTGGCCAAGGCGGCTGCCGAGCAGTTGAAAGCCCGCCCAGGCAATTGAACACACCGTAAAAACCCTGTGGGAGGGGGCTTGCCCCCGATAGCGGCGTACCAGGTGAACTCATGTTGACTGACACTCCGTCATCGGGGGCAAGCCCCCTTCCACATTTGGCTCGCCAGTGCGTCAGTGAGTTATCAGGCGATCAAGGCCATCCAACAATCGCTTCAAAGCGCCCTGGTTGGCCTGCATCACCTTAAGCCCCGCCTGCGCCATCCGCTGGGCGTCCTGCGGCAGCTCGAACAGTTGCCGCACGGCCTCGGCCAACCCTTCGGCGTCATCCACCTCCCGCAACGCACCCGCTTCGCGCATCATCGCGGTAATTTCGAGGAAGTTGAACACGTGGGGCCCCATGATCACCGGCTTGGCCAGCGCCGCCGGTTCCAGCGGATTATGCCCACCGGTCGCCACCAGGCTGCCACCGACGAAAGCGCTGTCGGCCAAGGCATACAGAAACAGCAATTCGCCCATGGTGTCACCGAGCAGCACCGAGGTCTGCGCGGTGACCGGCTCACCGCTGGAGCGCCGCACCGTGGCAAACCCCTGTTGCCCACACAGCTCGAACATCGGGCCGAAGCGTTCCTGGTGACGCGGCACCAGAATCAGCAACGCGTTGGGGTAGCTTTCGAGCAGTTGGCGATGGGCGGCGAGCACCACTTCATCTTCGCCTTCGTGGGTACTGGCGGCGATCCACACCGGGCGCTCAGTGGCGCCCCACTGCTCGCGCAGGGCAGCGGCACGCACCGGCAATTGGGGGTCGACGGTCAGGTCGAACTTGATCGAGCCAGTCACCGTTACGGTTTCGGGGCGCGCACCCAGGCTGAGAAACCGCTGGGCCTCGGTGTGCGTCTGCACGGCGAACAGGCTCATCTGCGCCAGCATCGGTGCCGTCAGCTTGGCGAAACGCGCATACCCCTTGGCCGAACGCGCCGATAACCGCGCATTGGCCAGCGCCACCGGAATACCGCGTTGGGCGCAGGCATGGATATGGTTGGGCCACAGCTCGGTTTCCATGATCACGGCCAGCTTCGGCTGCACGCGATCAAGAAAACGCTTGGCCGCACAGGGCAAATCGTAAGGCAGGTAGCAATGCTGGATGCGCGGTTCGTTGGCGAACAACGCCTGGATGCGCTCGGACCCGGTGGGCGTCATGCAGGTGACGGTGATGGGCAGCTGTGGATAACGCGCCAACAGCCCGCGAATCATCGGCGCGGCGGCGATGCTTTCCCCCACCGACACGGCATGCACCCAGATCCCGCCGGGTTGCATCACCGGCAAGCCATAGGAAAACCGCTCGGCCACGCGTTGGGCATAGGCCGGCGCCTTGCGCGCACGCAACCACAGACGTAAGGCCACCAACGGCAGCGCCAGGTAAAACAGACAGCTGTAGAGAGTTCTATTCATGGCGGCGGAGTTTATCGGCTTTTTCAGTCGATCGCCTGCAAGCACTCGGCAAAACGTTCGGCGAGAAAGCGCGCGGCGGGGCCGAGGGGTTCATCGCGGCGCCACACCAGCTCGACCACCAACGCCGGTGGCGTCCATTCGCTGTCCAGTTCGACCATCAGGTTCTGGTACGACGGGTACTGCACCACGTGCCGGGGCAACCACGCCCAGCCCAGGCCACGGGTCAGCCATTCGGCCAGCACGTAGAAGCTGTCGGCACGCCACACCTGCGGGCTGGCGGCCTCGCTGCCGGGGTAGACGCTGGTCTGGGTCGACATCAGCAACTGGCGAAATTGCGCCAGGCGCTGGCAGTCCACGGTTGCCTGCGCCGCCAGGGGATGGTTGCGACCGCACACCGTGACCATCTCCACACTGCCCACCACCCGCCGCTCCAACGCTTCCGGGATCTGGTCGTGATAAAACAGCATGCCCAGGTCGGCCTTGCGCTCCACCAGCTTGCGGGCGACATCCCCCTGGGCCGCGCTGGACAATTGCACCTCCAGGTTGGGAAAGCGTCCGGCCAAGGCATCGAGGCTATCCAGAACCGGCTGATAGAGCATCGCTTCATCCTGGGCCAGGCGCAGACAAGCTTCCTCGCCACGCATCAACGACATCGCGCGGCCATTGAGGCGTTCGCACTGGCGCAAGACCTCCTTCGCTTCTTCGAGCAACACCGTGCCGGCTTCGGTCAGGCGCGGCTGGCGGCCACTGCTGCGCTCGAACAGGCTCACGCCCAAGTCCGCCTCCAGCAGGGCGATCCCATTGCTGACCGCCGACTGCGCCTTGCGCTGCTCCCGCGCCACCGCCGAAAACGAGCGCTGCTCGGCCACCCTGACAAACAAGCGCATCTGCTCCAGATTCCACTGCACGCCCATGGCTCAACCTATCTTCAGTTCAGATAGGTAATGACTTTACCCCATCTAGCGAAGCCCTAAAATACCGACATCATCAAGTGCGCTCTACACCGAGGATCTACCCATGAACCCTGCCTACTACTACCTGGCCATTGCCATCTGCTCGGAAGTGATCGCCACCGTGTCCATGAAAGCCATCAAGGGCTGGAGCACCCCTATCCCGCTGTTGCTGGTGATCGTGGGCTACGGCGTGGCCTTCTGGATGCTGACCCTGGTGGTGCGTACCGTCCCCGTGGGTGTGGCCTACGCGGTTTGGGCCGGGATGGGCATTGTGATGGTCAGCATTGCCGCGCTGTTCATCTATGGCCAGAAGCTCGATCTGCCGGCAATGCTCGGGATGGGCTTGATCGTGTTGGGCGTAGTGGTGATTCAGCTCTTCTCGAAAACCGCCGGCCACTGAGATCCCCTGCCAATATTGATCCCGGGCAAAGATCGATCCGTTGAGTCTGTATACTTGGCAACTTGATTTGAACACTGAGGTTGCCCATGCCATCCGTTATTTCCACCGACGTTCTGATTGTCGGCGCCGGGGTTGCCGGCCTCTGGCTCAATGCGCGCCTGCGCCGCCAGGGTTTTTCCACGGTGGTGGTGGAAAGCGCCACCCTCGGTGGCGGGCAGAGCGTGAAGTCTCAGGGGATCATTCACGGCGGCGCCAAGTACGCCCTGCACGGCGCCCTCACCGGCGCCTCCGAGGCGATTTCCGATATGCCGCGCCGCTGGCGCGAAGCGCTCGCGGGCAACGGCGAGCTGGACTTGTCCGGCGTGCGCCTGCTGTCTGAAGCCCATTACCTCTGGTCCCCTGGCACACTCGCCGGCAACCTCACCAGCTTTTTCGCCAGCAAGGCCGTGCGCGGCCGTGTCGACCAGGTCAAGGGCGACGATCTGCCGCTGGCCCTGCAAGACCGCCGTTTCAAGGGCAAGGTCTATCGCCTGGCGGAATTGGTCATCGATGTTCCCAGCCTGATCGAACGCCTGGCGCAACTGGCCGGTGATGGCTTGCTCGCCGGGCAACACATCGAACCGCTGCGCGAAGGCGACACATTGATCGGCTTGAAAGTCGATGGCCGCGAGATCCGCGCCCAGCGCATCGTATTGAGTGCCGGCGGCGGCACTGCAGAGTTGCTGGCGGCCCTGGGCCTGAGCCAGCCGGCCATGCAGACACGCCCGTTGCACATGATCATCGCCAAAGGCCCAGGGTTGAAGCCGCTGTACGCCCACTGCCTGGGCGGCGGTACCAAGCCGCGCGTTACCGTCACCACCCACCCGGCCGCCGATGGCAATTGGGTCTGGTACCTGGGCGGCGAAATTGCCGAGGCCGATGGCGTGGCGCGCACGCCTGAAGAGCAAATCGCCACGGCCCAGAAAGAGCTGGCGCATTTGCTGCCGTGGATCGACATGAGCCAGACCCAGTGGGCCACCCTGCGCGTCGACCGCGCCGAGCCGCTGCAATCGGGCCTGAGCCGCCCCGACAACGCCTTCCTCGCCGAAGAAGGCCACCTGCTGGTGGGCTGGCCGACCAAACTGGCCCTGGCGCCGGACTTCGCCGATCGAGTGATCCACGCTCTGGAGCGCGACGGTATCCACCCAGGCCCGGCCACCCCGCTGCCCGACCTGCCCAAGCCCGCCATCGGCCAACCCGCCTGGGAGCAACTGCTGCCATGACCTTGCCCACCCTGCACGACCTGCATCGCCCCCTGGGCAGCACCGGCCTGCTGGTGTCGCCGCTGGGCCTGGGCACCGTCAAGCTGGGCCGCGACCAAGGGGTGAAATACCCCAGCGGCTTCCAGATTCCCGATGATGACGAAGCGCGGATGCTGCTACGCCAAGCCCGCCAACTGGGCATCAACCTGATCGACACCGCCCCCGCCTACGGCCGCAGTGAAGAACGCCTGGGCCCGCTGTTACGCGGCCAGCGCCAGGACTGGGTGATTGTCAGCAAGGTCGGCGAAGAGTTCGAGGAAGGCGTGTCCCGGCACGATTTCAGCGCGGCCCATACCCGAATGTCGGTCGAGCGCAGCCTGAAACGACTGGAAACGGACTTCATCGACCTGGTGCTGGTGCATTCCGACGGCAATGACCTGCATATCCTCAACGACTGCGAGGTCTACCAGACCCTGGCCGAGCTGAAACGCGAAGGCAAGATCCGTGGTTTCGGCTTCTCCGGCAAAACTGTCGAGGGCGGTGTGAAGGCCCTGGAACAGGGTGATTGTGCGATGGTCACCTACAATCTGAACGAACAGGCCGAGAAAGCCGTCATTGATTATGCAGCGGTCCATGGCAAGGGCATCCTGGTGAAAAAAGCCTTGGCCAGCGGCCACGTGTGCCTGGAGCCTGGAATGGATCCAGTTCGCGCCAGTTTCATGTTGTTGTTTGCGCAAACGGGCGTCGCCAGTGCTATTGTCGGGACCATTAATCCGCTGCACCTGGCTCATAACGTGGCGACCGCTGCCCAGGTCATTCGTCAACTCTGATGCCGCCGACGCGGCCGACCCCGTCGCAGGAAGGAGCCGACATGCCGCGAACCCTCATAAGAAAAAACCCCAGCAACTTCAAGACACTGCCGCTGCACGTCGAAGCGACCCCCGAAGGCTTGAGTTACCAGAGCGTCGGCATGCCGCTCAACTTCGCCCAGACCCTGCAACGACGCAAGCCGGTCGAGGTGGCAGACCCCGAGCGTTTTGTCCTGGAACTGGCGAACCTCGGGGTATCAGTGCGCCTGACCCTGCATTGGCAAAACAAGGATTACTGGGTACTGGTGCGCCAGCGCCGCCAGGATCGGGGCGATGTGGTGCTCAAGCTGATCTCCGGCTATGTCCCCGCCCATGAACTGAACCTGCCGCTGCACACCGCCATCCAGGAAATTGCCGAAGAATGCCTGCTGGAAACCCCCGAAGGCTGGCTGAGCGGACGTTTCAACGATACCTGGCTACCGGCCCCCTACTCCTCAGCCCTGCACTACCGCGAAGCCCTGCCGTTTCGCCTCAGCCCACTGTCCGGCGCGGCACGCCCGGTGCGCTGTGCGACAACCCAATTGATCGAACGCCCACGAGCCTACGTGCACCTGCCCACGGCGTCGCTGCAACTGATCTATGACTTGCGCCTGGAAGTGCCGAAGGAAGCCAAGTCCCTGAGCCTGTTCCATGTGGATGAACGACTGGAAGGCGACCAACTGGTCGCACGCCTGGATCGCCAACGTCCGGACCTGTACCTCATGCCGCTTAAGGACGGCCAGCCGCTGCCCGAGCTGTACACGGTCAAGAAAGACCAACTGTACCCGGCGAGCACTCGGGGTTTGTACCTGGCCGAAAGCTTCGCTCAGCAGGAGGGCTGGGTGGTGCGTGACGAGCGCATTCGCTGGAAGGATTGGCTCAGGCAGCAAGGCCTGTCACAACCTGAAAAAGAATCGAAATTGAAAGCCCTGACCGGCAAGGCGCGGCAGATGCTGCGCAAGATCGTGCCGAAGAAAAAGGCCAGTCGCTAGCGCCCAAGGAACGCAGAACGCTTCATGGAGCAGGACGAATATGGGAGCCCTCGAGCCCCCACATTCGATCAGATCAGCCGTTAAGCAGCTGCTCGAGGCCTACCTTCAATGGGGTGGGCTCTGGCAGTTTGAAGTTGGCCAACAACCTCTGGTTATTCGCCCGCGAATGCCGGATATCCCCCGAGCGCGCCGGCCCGTAAGTGATAACCGGCAGCGCGCCAACCACCTCTTCCAGCGCCTGCAACACCTGCTTGAGCGTGGTGGTGCGGTTCCAGCCCACGTTGATCGCCCCCAGCGGTGCATCCTCGACCTCGATAGCCTGCACCAGCACGTCCACCAGGTCTTCCACGTACATGAAATCGCGGGTTTGCTCACCGTCGCCGAACACGGCAATCGGCACGCCCTGTTGCACACGCTCACTGAAGATACTGATCACCCCGGAATACGGCGAGGACGGATCCTGGCGTGGCCCGAAGATATTGAAGAAACGGAAGATCACCGGCTCCAGGCCATGCTGGCGGCGGTAGAAGTCGAAATAGTGCTCACCGGCCAGCTTGTCCGAGGCATAGGGTGTCAACGGTGCCTTGGTGGTCTCTTCGTCAATCGAAGCGCCCTCGCCGTTGTTGCCATACACCGCGGCACTGGAGGCAAACACCACACGCTTCACACCGGCCTTGCGCATGGCTTCGCACACATTCAAGGTGCCGACGAAATTACTCTGGTGCGTACTGACCGGGTCATCCACCGACGCCTGGACCGAGGCCACGGCAGCCAGGTGGACCACTGCACAGACGCCGACCGCCGCACGCGCCACCAGCGCTGCGTCAGCGACATCGCCCTCAACCAGTTCGACGCGAGGATTGTCCAGCGCCAGGTTGCTGCGCTTGCCGGTGGACAGGTCATCCAGCACCCGCACGGCATAACCCTTGGCGAGCAAGGCATCGACCAGGTGCGAGCCAATAAAGCCCGCCCCCCCGGTAATCAGGACCCGCTTATCAGCGTTACTCATTGTTGCGGATCTTCTCGACGATGGCGGTGGTCGAGCTGTTCTCGACCAAACCCAGCACTTTGACCTTACCGCCGTAGGCACTGACGATATCGGCTCCCACGACCTGGTCGACGGAATAATCACCGCCCTTGACCAACACGTCCGGCTTGACCTGGGCCAGCAGGTTCTCAGGCGTGGCTTCCGGGAAGCTGATGACCCAATCTACCGCGCCCAGGCCAGCGAGCACCGCCATGCGCCGGTCAACACTGTTGATCGGACGACCAGGGCCTTTGAGACGGCTGACCGAAGCGTCGTCGTTGACCGCGACGATCAGGCGATCGCCTTGGGCGCGCGCCTGCTCCAGGTAGGTCACGTGGCCGGCGTGCAGGATGTCGAAGCAACCGTTGGTGAACACAATGCTTTCGTTGTGGGCTCGCGCATCGTCGATCGCCAGCAGCAATTGCTCGATCGTCAGCACGCCACGCTCCGAACCTTCGGAACGCTGGATCGCCCGGCGCAATTCAGGCGCGCTGATGGCCGCGGTCCCCAGCTTGCCGACCACGATGCCCGCCGCCAGGTTGGCCAGGGCTACCGCGTGGGGCAGTTCCTCGCCGGCCGCAATGGACGCGGCCAGGGTGGAAATCACGGTGTCACCGGCGCCGGTGACGTCGAACACTTCACGGGCCCGTGCCGGCAGGTGCATCGCCGGGTGGTCGGGGCGCAGCAAGGTCATGCCGTGCTCGCCACGGGTCACCAGCAAGGCGCCCAAATCAAGCTCGGCCATCAGCGTTGCGCCCTTGCTCACCAGCTCATGTTCGTCGGCGCAACCGCCAACGATGGCTTCGAACTCGCTGAGGTTCGGGGTGATCAGGCTGGCGCCCCGATAGATCGAGAAGTCCTTGCCCTTCGGATCGGCCAATACCGGAATGTTGCGGGCCTTGGCGGCCTGGATCAGTACCTGGTGGTTCCTCAAGGCGCCTTTGCCGTAGTCGGACAACACCAGCACCTTGATGCCTTCGAGCAACGCGTCGACCTGGCTGCTGAGGGCCTGGGCGTCGGTGGCGAAGGGTTCTTCAAAATCGATACGCAGCAATTGCTGGTGACGACTCATCACCCGCAACTTGACGATCGTCGGCTGATGGGCGATGCGTTGGAACACCGCGCGTACACCGGCGCCACGCAGGCTGTTGGCCAGGCTGTCGGCGGCTTCGTCGTCGCCGGTCACACCCACCAGAGAAGCTGGGGCGCCGAGGGCGGCAATATTAAGGGCAACGTTGGCAGCGCCGCCTGGACGGTCTTCGATTTGCTCGACCTTGACTACCGGTACCGGCGCCTCAGGGGAAATCCGTGAGGTACCGCCATGCCAGTAACGGTCGAGCATGACATCGCCGACCACCAAGACAGGGGCTTGATCGAATCGCGGCATGGACAACTTCATGGAGCAACCCACATACAAAATGAACAGGGGCGCGATATTAGCACAGGGTTGCGGGAGGTTTGCGGGAGGGTTGCAATGTGGGCGCCGGCTTGTCGAGGCAAGCCGGCTCCCACAGGATCAGGTGATATCAGCAGTAACCGGCGCATCCAGGCCCATGGCATGCAAGCGGGCGTAGTAGCCATTCTGCGCGAGCAGTTCGCTGTGGGTGCCACGCTCGACAATGCCACCGTCGTCCATCACCAGGATCAGGTCGGCCTTCTCGATGGTGGACAAGCGGTGCGCGATCACCAGAGTGGTGCGGCCTTGCATGACCTTGTCCAAGGCGGCCTGGATATGCCGCTCGGACTCGGTGTCGAGGGCCGAGGTGGCCTCGTCGAGAATCAGCAGCGGCGCGTTCTTCAGCAAGGCACGGGCAATGGCCAGGCGCTGGCGTTGGCCACCGGACAGCAGCACGCCATTTTCGCCGACCTGGGTATCGAAGCCCTTGGGCAACTGGTCGATGAAGTCCTTGGCATTGGCATCGGCCGCCGCCGCTTCAACGTCGGCCCGGGGCGCGCCGGCCAGGTCGCCGTAGGCGATGTTGTTGTTCACGGTGTCGCTGAACAGCGTCACATGCTGGGTCA
Organism: Pseudomonas gorinensis; assembly: GCF_042015035.1. NCBI lineage: Bacteria > Pseudomonadati > Pseudomonadota > Gammaproteobacteria > Pseudomonadales > Pseudomonadaceae > Pseudomonas > Pseudomonas gorinensis. The sequence continues at coordinate 916,932 of NZ_CP167125.1, read as the reverse complement.
CCTGGGCAATATGCTTGCGCAGGTTGAGCAGCTTGTAGTCTTCGATCTCGACGCCATCCAGCAGGATTTCCCCGCTTTCATGGTGGTAGAAACGCGGGATCAGGCTGGCCAGGGTCGACTTGCCGCTGCCCGAGCGCCCGACCAGGGCGATCATCTGCCCCGGTTCGGCGGTAAAGCTGATGTCCTTGAGGACATGGCGCTCGGTACCGGGGTAGGTGAAGTTCAGGTTGCGCACTTCCAGGCGCCCATTGACATGGTCACGCTCGATGGTGCCGCGGTCGACTTCAACTTCTTCGTCCAACTGCTCGAAAATGCTTTCGGCGCCGGCCACGCCCTTCTGGATGGTCGAGCTGACTTCCGAAAGCTGGCGGATCGGCTTGGGCAGCAAACCAGCCAAGGTGATGTAGGCCACCATGTCACCGGCCGACGCATCACCGCGAAGATAAAGAACCAGGAACATCAGCACCGCCATGGCGGTGTAGATCACCAGTTGCAGGGCCGGGGTGTAGATCGCCCCGGTGCGGGTCATGCTCAACTGTTTGTTGGTGTTGCTCTGGCTGGCCTTGAGGAAGCGCTTCTCCTCGTAGACTTCGCCGCCGAAGCTGCGCACCACGCGGTAGCCCTGGATGGTTTCCGAGGCCACGTGGGTGACGTCGCCCATGGCGACCTGGATCTTCTTGCTCTGCTTGCGGAATTTCTTGCTGGCCGTGCTAACCATCACCGCGATCAGCGGCAGGATGGCGATCATCACCAGCGTCAGGCGCCAGTTCATGAACAGCAGCGAGGCAAACAGGAAGATCACCGTCATGCCTTCGCGTATCACCACCTTGATCGCATCGGTCGCCGCCCCCGTGACCATGGTCACGTTGAAGGTGATGCGCGAAATCAGGTGCCCGGAATTGTGATTGTCGAAATAGCGGTTGGGCAGGGTCAGCAGGTTATTGAACAACTGCACGCGCAGGTCATGGACCAGGCCCAGTGACACCTTGGCCAGCAGGTAGTTGCCCAGGAACGAACCCAGGCCCTGCCAGGCCGCGATCAGGATGATCAGCAGCGGCACGGCTTGCAGCAACTGCAGGTCACGCAGGAACGGCACGCTGGGGAACAGCACAGCTTCCGGATTGGAAAGGCCGTCGACAAAGTACTTGAGGATGTAACCCAGCATTGGCTGGGTCGACGCGAAAATCAGAAATCCGACGATACTCAGCGCGAACAAGCCCGCGTAGGGCCTGACGTAACTGAGCAGGCGGAAGTATATTTTCAAGCTCGAAGGGCTTGCGCTCGGACTGGAGTCGGTCATATCACGCGGCGTTTTGAAAAAGGAGGCTGACTTTAGCACAGCTTCTCTGTTGTACTTGCACCCGGCATGACCCACAATCCGGTTGGATCCAACCGGCGACATTATATAGCCACTACTTTAAGATGGTCGGCTTTCTCAATCTGGAATGGCTTTGCGTATGCACTCCAAGCGCCTGATGTATGGCTCAAATCGCGTTTTCGACTTTCTGGTTCTCTGGATTTTGCCCATTGGCTTGTTGTTGTTGCTGAGCTCGTTGTTCTTCGTCACCAATCGCAATGTGCTGCACAAGTTCTACTACGCCCTGTTCAGTGCGCCGACCTTGCTGCTGCTGTGCCTGCGCCCGCGGGAATTCAAGGAACTGTTGCGCGAGCCGCTGGCGATCGCATTCCTGGTGTTTTCCGCCTGGGCCCTGATCAGCCTGTTCTGGAGCCCGGAGCAACACCCGGACACGGACCTGTTCAAGCGTCCCCTGCACACGTTCATGCTGTTTGCCGGCTGCGGGCTGTTGCTGCATTACCGCAATGAACTGTTCAAACCGATTTTCTTCAGTGCGGCGGTGATCGCACTGGTGGTCTGCCTGTGCAACCTCGTGGCATTCGTCAAGGGTTTCGAGCCGGGCATGCGCATGATCGGCGGCCGCGGCGCCCTCGATAACCCGCTGCTCAGTTCCCACGTATTCGGCTTCTTCTGCGTCTATTGGTTGTATGTCTGCATGACCACCCAACGCCTGAGCGTGCTGTGGTTCAGCGTACCCGCCCTGGCGATCATGACCGCGACGGTCCTGGCCACCGGCTCGCGCACGCCACTGGTGGCACTGACGCTGACCATCCTCTGGATGACCTTTATCAGCCGTAATCGCCGCTCGGCACTGCTGATCGCGGGCATGGTCGTGGGCGCCGCCGGGCTCCTGCTGTTCTACCCGGAACTGATCACCAACCGTGGCAGCTCGTTCCGCTTTGAACTGTGGAGCATGTCACTGCAACGCATCGCCGAACACCCGTGGATCGGCCACAGCTACGATTCGGAGCTGTACCTGACCCTGGCCCTGGCCGATGGCTACCAACTGCGCGAGCCCCACAGCTTCGCCCTGGGCGTGCTGTATTACGTCGGCATCATCGGGTTTATCCCGTGGATCTTCATGCTCGGCTGGGGCCTGTACAAAGGCCTCAAGGAACGTGCGCAGCCGCTGTTTATCCTGGCGTCTTCCCTGTTGATGTACGGCATCGGCGCCGGCCTGACCGAAGGCGGCGGCATCCTGTCGCGACCCAAGGAGCACTGGTTTGTCTTGTGGATCCCACTGGCTCTCATCGCCGGCCTGAGCATCGCCCAGCGTCGTCGCAGCGTGCTGCGCATGCCGGTACAAGCCCTCAAGCCAGCCGCCTTCGAGCAACTGTGCAGCCATGCACACGTCATCGAAGCCGACGGCCTGGGCCCGAAAGTCCTGCGCCTGGCTGACGGCCGTTTCCTCAAGGTCTTCCGCCCGCGGCGCTGGTACACCTCGGGCAGCTTCAACCCCTACTCCGAGCGGTTTGCCAGTAACGCCGAGCAATTGCGTACCCTGGGTATCCCCACGCCGCAGATTCTTGGCCTGTATGGGCTGCACGACGGCAGCAGCGCCGTGATCTACTCGCCGCTGCCCGGCCTGACCCTGCGCCAGGCCCTGCAAAGCCTGGACAGCAGCCTGCGCGAGTCGCTGATCGAGCGCTTCGGCCAGTTCATGGCCCAGTTGCATGAGCGCGGCGTGTACTTCCGTTCGTTGCACCTGGGGAACGTGCTGCTGATGGATGACGGTGAGTTCGGCCTGATCGATATCGCCGACCTGCGCATCTTCCCTTCGCCGCTGCGCAACGCCCTGCGCCAGCGCAACCTGCGCCATATGCAGCGCTACCCCCAGGACCGCGCCTGGTTGTTCGAGACTCACTTCGAACAGTTGGCCAAAGGTTATGCGGCCGTTGCCAGCCAAGGCGCCACTGCGAAGATTCGGGCACAGGTGCAGGCTTTGGCGATTCCCAGCGCCTGATAAAAAAGGCGACTATCACCGCTGATAGTCGCCTTTTTTTACCCCCCTCGCCGCCTCAGCTCCTGAGGGGCATCAGGTACAGACGCACCAGGCCACGCAAGGTCTTGCGCCCCCAGAACTTCAATGGGATCTGCTTGAGGATCTCCCGCGCCAGCGGCCGGTCCCGGTCGGCGGTCTTGAGGAACATCGAGTTCAGGAATTTGTAGCGCACCGCGTCATAAGCCGGGTGCTCGCTGAACTTGGCGTAGGTCTTGAGGATGTTCTGGATCATGTAGCGGTGGTTCTTGTAGGTGTTGCTCGCGTGCTGGCGATAGCGCGCCATCACCACGTCGAGGGCGTCGATGGTGTAGCCCGCGGCAGTGATCTTCAACTGGATCAGCAAATCTTCCAGGGGAATCAGCGGATCGAAGCCGCCCACTTGCTCCAGCGCTTCGCGACGAATCAGCATGGTCGGCGCCGGCGGGAAGGGTTTGCGATCCATGAACAGATCATCGAAATCCAGGCTGCGAAACGGGACGTCGCGGCGCTGTTTCTTCTCCGGGTGCAGGTGACCGTCGCCATCGATCAGCTCGATGTTGCCGGCGCAGATGCCCACTTTCGGCTTGTCCTGCATGTACGCCACCTGAATGGCAATACGATCAGGCAGCATGATGTCATCGGAGCCGAACGGTGCGATCAGGCTGCCCTTGGCACGGGCGATGGCGCCGTTGAGCGTGGCGGTCAGCCCCTGGTTCTGTTGTACCTGGAAATCAAAGCCGTGCTCGGCCTGCAGGCGCTGGATACGTTCGACACTGTCATCCTTGGAGCCGTCGTCCACCACCAGCAGTTCGATATTCGGGTACGTCTGGGCGAGCACGCTGAGGATGCTCTCTTCGATGTACCGGCCATGGTTGTAGGACGCGATAATCACCGAGACCAGGGGTTGCTGCTGAGTCATGCTCTTCCTACTTCCTTTAAACCGCTTTCGATCAAGTCCAGGTATTTCTGTTGGAATTCGGCCAGGGCGTGGTTTTCTTCCAGGTAGCGGAACACCTGTTCACCTTTGGCACGCAATTGTTCGTCACTCATCGCCAGGTAGATATCCAAGGCGGCTGTCAGTTGCTCGACATTGCCGGGCTCGTGGGACAAACCACCCGCCCCCTCCACCAATGGCAACATGGCCGGGCCATTGGAGGCAATCACTGGCAGGCGCCCGCTCATGCCTTCCAGCAGCGCCAGCCCCAGCCCTTCCAGCAACGAAGGCATGGTCCAGATATCGAAGGCACGCACGTATTTGAGGCCATCTTCACGAAAGCCCAGCAAGTGCGCGCGGCCGGTGAGGCCGAGGCGCTCGATGTCCGCGCGCAAGTCCGCTTCGGCACGGCCAGAGCCGATGATGCCGACCTGGGCGTTGGGGTATTTGTCCTTGAGCCGGGCAAACGCCTGCAACAGGTGCGTGTGGCCCTTGATCGGCACCAGGCGCCCCAGGGCGCCGATGATTCGTGCATCGAGGGGCAGGCCAAGTTCCTGGCGCGCCTGGTCGCGCGGCAGTTGCAAAGCTTCGGCCTGGGGAATGTCGATGGCATTGGTGACGAAGGTGGTGTTCTCGCGGGTAAAGCCGCAATTGAGGCCGACCAGGTAGTCACGGACCGCTGCCGACACGCCGACGAAGCGCCAGGCCGGGCTCACCAGACGGCGCGTCTGGCGCCGACGGTAAGCCCGCTCGTACTCGCCAAACCCATGGGAGATGCCGATGCACAGCGGGATCTTCAACCAGCGGTTGAGCGACAGCATCATGTTCACCGACTTGAAACGGTTACAGATGACCACGTCGAACTTCTGCTCGCGGCAGTACTTGTAGATTTGCCACATGGCGCCCAGGCGAATGCCCTTGAGGGCCTTTTCGGGAAACTCGAAATACTTGGAGTGCGCGGCCACGCTCAACGGTTGGCCCGGCCGCGGGCGCCCGCTGAGGAAGGCCGACGTGACCTCGAAACGCTCGACCGGCAACGACTTGACGATCTGCTCGCCGAGGTCGGCGAAATCATTGAGCTTGACGTTGTAGTCCGGCTGCAACTGCAAAACCTTGAAACGAGGCTTCATATCACTCCATGGGGCAATCAGGCCGCTACGCGCGAGCGGCCCAACGAAAAATAGTCAATCCCGGTCCGGCTTCAATACCCAAAGCAGCTCGTGACGGCGCACGGCCTTGCGGAAGAATTCATTCTCACCATAAGGCGATGGACCACGACCGGCCAGCCATTGCTGCAACAGGCGGCGCACCCGACGCTTGAACGGCGCGCGGGGTTGCAGGTCATGCATCATGCCCAGCGCCATCGCCTTGTCCCGCTGTTGGCCGAGGGTCAGCACCCGGCAATAAGGCTCAAGCACCTGGGTCGCATCGAACTGCGGCGGCAACGCCACGCCGGCACCGGAATCGCCCATGGGCCAGCGGTCATTATCATGCAGGTGGTTGGCATAACCGAGCAGCGTGGTCGGCTGCCATTCAAGCCCTTCCAATGCCTGCACCACCGCGGCGTGGGCACAGATATGGTCCGGGTGAGGATCAAGCACCGGGGTCGGTACCACGATGACCTCGGGGCGCGCCTTGAGCAACACCGCGCGCAGGTCGGCAATCAGGTTGTTCCAGGTCGGCGCGCCGTCCGCATCACTGGGCAGCGCCAGGGCATTGAACTGGCGGAACAGCCGCGTATCGTCCAGTTGCGCTTCGCGGGACGCCTGGGGCTGATCGGGAGCGTCACGCATGGCCGGCAGTTGCAGGCAGAAGTAACCCAGTTGCACGCACCGCGCCTCAGGTACGCCGGCCCAGCGCGGTACGGCAATGCTGTCCCAGGCACGCAGGCGTCCTTTGATCCGCGCGGCGTCGGCCTTGGGCAGGCCCATCTGCTGATAGTGCTCGGCCTCGATTTCGCCGGCGGTCAGGGTCACGATCCAGCTTTCGTCCGCCTGGCCATACAGGCCGAATGCAGCCAGTTCAGCGTCGTCGGCATGGGGCGCGATCACCATCACTCGCTGGCGGGCCAGGTCCGGTTGCCGGAAGACCCACAGCACCGGCTGACCGATCACGCGGCAATAGCGACCGCGCAGGTGCAGCTCACCGCCGGCCAGTGCCGTCGCGGAACCGGTGAGGTTGAGGTAACGCTTGCCGGCCACACCACGCTCGAACGCCTGGCGATCCCCGGACAATTCAACCGCTGGATCCAAGAAGCGCCCCAACCAACTGCTCTTGAGCTGCACTTCGACGATCAGTGTTTCATCGCCCGCCAGTTCCAAAGGCGCTTGTGGCACCAGTCGCCCGGCGTCCAGGCGCACACCGACCGACTGGCCACCGGGAGCAAAGCGGTACTGGTAGTCATCCTTGGGCGAATAGAACAAATGGTCGGCGAACCAGGCTTCGTGGGCCACCCACAACAGCACCGCCAGGATCAACGGCAGCCACCAGGCCACCAGCACACCGGCCACGACCAACACCAGCAAGCCCATCAGCAGCGCAATGCGCTTGTTGCGTCGATGACGCTTGAGCAGTTGCTGTTTGCGGCTCATAGGCTGAACACCGGCACTGGCGTGCACCAGCGCTCCTTGTATTCACGGTCGGCACGCCCAAAAGAAAAACGCAGCGGTTTATCCACGGCCCGGGCCTGCTCCCAGGCACTTTGCGTATTGAGGAAACTCAACACACTGCCAGGGCTGAACGCGCGGGTTTCAGGGTCGACCCCGCCGTTGACGTATTCAATGCTGATCCATTCAGGTGATTCGACGCGATACACCAATTGCACGGCAATGGGGGCATCGTTGAGAAACAACACCGAACCGATCAGGAACTCCTTGAGCAATGCCAGCACCTCGGCGAGGCGCTCGGCCCCGGTCGCCGGGAACCCCCAACGACGCTGGAACAGATCGCAGTAGATCGCCGCCAGCTCACTGCTGGAGAACTCACTGACCGCGCGCACCACACCGCCCGCCTCTTCCAGCAGACGCAGCTCGCGGCGCTGGTTGTAGCGAAATTTCTTCGACAGGTCTTCGGGGGTACGGGCCATGGCCAGTTGCTCGGCCTGGGGCTTGAGGGTGCTGACGCGGCCTTCATTCAGCGCCGACAGGTAGCGCCCACGATGGCGCACCGGCACCCGCGCATCGGCAGCAATGGGCAGGATGATCTCGGCATTGCCCAGGTCAAACAGGCCTTTCTTGCCACTGCGCTTGAGCACGTCCTTGGACAGGGCCAGGTCGCGTCCCCAGGTGGCAATCGCCCCCTTGAGCTCGCCGTCCTGCTCCCAGCCCAGGTAGCGCACCGGAATCTGTGCCAGCGTCGCCAAGCGCTCGACGACCTGCGGATGGGTCGCCACGCTGCCACCAAACCGCAGCCAGGCCTGGGCGTAAACCTCGGCCTCGACAGGCGCCCAGCCACGTTCACGCCAAGCCTGGAAGCGGTTCAGCATTTAAACCACAGCGTCATAAGGGTCCACGCCATCCTTGACGACCAGAATATCTTCCATGATCAGGTACTGCAGGTCCGAGCCGAAGAACATGTTCAGCGCGTCGGTCGGCGAGCAGATCATCGCTTCGCCACGACGGTTGAGCGAAGTGTTCAGGGACACGCCGTTACCGGTCAGCACTTCCAGCTCTTTCATCATGTCGTAGTAGCGAGGGTTGTATTCGCGCTTGAGCACCTGGGCGCGGGACGTGCCATCTTCATGCACCACTTCCGGTACGCGGGTCTTCCACTCTTCCGACACTTCAAAGGTGAAGGTCATGAACGGCGCCGGGTGATCGACCTTGATCATCTGCGGGGCCACGGTGTCGAGCATCGACGGGCAGAAAGGCCTCCAGCGCTCGCGGAACTTGATCTGGTGGTTGATGCGGTCAGCCACGCCCGTGGCGCTTGGGCAACCGATGATCGAACGACCGCCCAGGGCGCGCGGGCCAAATTCCATGCGGCCCTGGAACCAGGCCACCGGGTTGCCGTCGACCATGATCCTGGCGATGCGCTTGGGCATGTTTTCGATCCTGCGCCAGTTCGGCTTGCTCTCGTGCTTGGCACAGGCTGCGATCACGTCTTCGTTGCTGTAGGACGGGCCGAGATAGACGTGTTCCATCTTCTCCACCGGTACACCACGGGCGTGGGACACGTAAGCGGCGGCGCCGACAGCGGTGCCGGCATCGCCGGACGCCGGCTGCACGAACAGCTCCTTGACGTCGTCACGGGCAATGATCTTCTGGTTCAGCTTGACGTTCAGCGCACAGCCGCCGGCGAAGGCCAGCTTGCCGGTGTCCTTGAGGATGTCGCCCAGGTAATGGTCGATCATCTGCAAGGCCAGCTTTTCAAACAGCGCCTGCATGCTGGCGGCGTAGTGGATGTACGGCTCGTCGGCGATGTCGCCTTCGCGCTTGGGGCCCAGCCACTCGATCAGTTTTGGCGAGAAGTAGAAGCCCTTGCCCTTCTCTTTGTAACGGCGCAGGCCGATAACGTTGGCGTAGTCGGTGTTGATCACCAGCTCGCCGTTTTCAAACGAGGCCAGCCGCGAGAAATCGTATTTGCTGGCGTCGCCGTACGGCGCCATGCCCATGACCTTGAACTCACCGTCGAGCATCTCGAAACCGAGGAACTCGGTGATCGCGCCGTACAGGCCACCGAGGGAGTCCGGATCGTAGAATTCCTTGATCTTGTGGATCTTGCCGTTCTCGCCGTAGCCGAAGAACGTCGTGGCGTACTCACCCTTGCCGTCGATCCCGAGGATCGCGGTCTTCTCCTGGAAGCCGGAGCAGTGGTAGGCGCTGGAAGCGTGGGCCAGGTGGTGTTCAACCGGCTCGATCTTGATTTTCTTCGGATCGAAGCCCAGTTGCTCCAGGCACCAGACGATCTTGTTGCGGTAGCGCTTGTAGCGACGGTTGCCCATCAGGATCGCGTCGAGGGCGCGATCCGGGGCGTACCAGTAACGCTTGGCGTAGTGCCAGCGCGCCTCGCCGAACAGGCTGATCGGGGCGAACGGGATCGCCACCACGTCAACGTCGGAAGGCTTGATGCCGGCCTGCTCCAGGCAGAACTTCGCCGACTCGTAGGGCATGCGGTTCTTTGCATGTTTGTCGCGTACGAAGCGCTCTTCTTCGGCGGCCGCGATCAGCTTGCCGTCGATATACAGGGCTGCGGAAGGATCATGGCTAAGGGCGCCGGACAGGCCAAGAATCGTCAATGCCACAGGGGTCTAGCCTCTTTTAGTCTGCATGCAGGCGGGTTGCGCCTGAAAAAAGTGTGCTTCCCGCCTGGGCAGGAAACAGCTAAAGGGCGGGATTATAGCGTAAACATGCGGCGGGATGATCTAGGGAATGTGGCGACCGGTTGTCACTGCGCGCTAACGGAAGATCTCGATGCTGCCGTCCTTGGACTGACGGTAGATCGTGTAGGGCAGCAGCAGCGTGTCCAGCACCCCGGAGGCCACGAATTCGATGGCGATGACAGGGACGGCGCCGGGCCCGTGGTCGATCAGGCTGATGTCGTTCAGGTTTTTTTCAGGCTTGGGTTCGCCATTGAGGGTACAAAACCCGTACATCACCCCACTGTAGATACGCGGCACGTTTTCGCAGTGGCTGCGCGAGTCCTTGAGGTTCTGGCTGGTCACGACATCCGGGCGGAAAACGGTATTGATGGTTCCGCAACCGGCCAGCGCCACCCCGGCGGCCAGCCACAAGACTTTCGATGCAATCCTCACGAACCACTCCTTTTGAGCCATCGGCCTTTGTCATCTGGCGAAGCGGGTCACGCTAACATCGACGAACCTGGAGCCCCAGCGTAGTAACACCGATTTGCAACGTAGGCTGATTCCTAAATGATGAAAATCGCCCGACTCACTGAACTCGCGACCTTTTGCGCGTTTACACACTAAGCGCCACGGATTCCGGCCGACTCATGAACCACCCCACCCGCGAGCCCCCAATTTTCAAAACCATGACACGCCTCGCTCCGCCCTCCACGGCAATAAAACTTGCGCTTGAGCGCGTCAAAGGCACGATTTTCCTGACCTGGTCGTAAAACGCTCATGCCGATGGGGCGCGCTACTGATGTTTCTCAGGGAAAAACTCGTGAAGGGTTTCAAGACAGAAGCCCAAAGCCAGATGCGACGTTGTCGGAGGTGGTGTTGAGGCTGTATGCGACGGTGCGTCAATGGTGAACAGCAGGATACCGGCCTTGCTGATGTGTTTGCCGGCCACGGACGGTACGGCATCATCGCCTTCGGCGGCCTGGGCACTGGCAGCGCAACAGCGCTTACTATTGAGCGCATCAGTAGACTCGGCACGACAACGGCCTATCGGCTACTCAGGTGGTGCGCGTTGACACTCTAAAATCGCGGGCATAGAATTTGCCGCAAATGGACTGGGGGATCCCGGTCGGCGTTATAGCCTCGGTGAGTTTCACCGGGGCTTTTCGCTTTCTGCAGTAGGGAAAATTTTCAGCCCCCAATTTTCAAAACCCTCACCTACCTTGCTCCGCCCTCCACTGCAATAAAACTTGCGCTTGAGCACGTCAAAGGCACGATTTTCCTGGCCCGGTCGTAAAACGCTCATGCCGATGGGGCGCGCAACAAGATCAGCAAGCTGCAACCCCGTCGAGTTAACCTGCTTAGTCGCAAACACGATATCAAACGGCAGTCGGATACCTTGACGATTGGCGCCATCGCACATCCGACGAAACTCCAACTCAAGCTCGTTATCCTCTTTACGACCTCGACGCTCGAAAATCACATGCGTCAGCGCCCGCTGCTGATTCTTCTCATGTAGAAACTCGTGAAGGGTTTCAAGGCAGAAGCCCAAAGCCAGATGGTAGGGGTTGTGTATTGAGCCTTGCTGCTCCCGAAGAATGGCTTTATCAATCACACAACTGATCAAGACGAAATTGCTCGACTCAATGATCCCGGTCAGTTCCTCCAGGAAAACATGCTTGTGCTGGCGAGAGACAAACATACTGGAGAATGCCCCTTTTTCCTTACGGATTTCCAGCTCATGCAAGCCAACAAGGTCATGCCCCATATGATTGAACTTGAACTTTTGAAGCGCAGGGATGACCTTTTCGCAATAGTGCCTCTTATGGAAAACACAGAAAGCTAAAACAAACACAGGGTAGTTGACATCGAGTGTCTGCATCCCGTGATCGCCACTTTCATCCACATAGACGATGAAGTCGCTGAACTCCCCTTTTGGCGGTTTCGCTGCCACACCTTCTGCAACACGCTCCACCTCACTCTCGCTTTCAAAGAGCAGAAACTGCGGAGGGGTTAGTTTTTCATCTGCCATGGGATATTCAATCCTAGGTTTCAGGCTCTTCCGGGTTGCCCATCTACGTTCATATTGCCCTCGCGCCCTGCTACAGGGAGCCACCAATCTCGATCCCTTTGGGCAAACGCTGATCGATCAACTGATACAACGCACTGCTCTCGGGCCAATTGCGCATAAACCGCGCACGGTCCTTGGCATACGCCGGGGCGAAGCTGGCGGCAGAGCTGTGCTGACACATCGCGTCCAGGTCGATCAGCGACCAGCGATCGTTATCCCAGAACAGGTTGTGGCCTTTGAAATCGCCATGGCTGATGCGCTCGCGAATCAGCTCGGCGAACAGATGGTCCAGCGCCAGCAGTTCGTTTTCAGGCGCGTCGCCGTGCTCAACATAGGGTGCGAAACGCTCGATGATGTCTGGCCCCGGCAGGTACTCGGTGACCAGATAAGCCCGGCTGCGCAGCCAGAAAAAACGCTTTTCCAATACAGCCAGCGGCGTGGGCGTGGCAATGCCGAGGAACGCCAGGCGATTGCCTTCGCGCCAGGAATGCCAGGCGCGGCTCGGGCGCCAGAAGCGCTTGAGCCAATGGGTGAAGCCTTTGATGTTGTAGCGTTTGATCACCAGCGGTCGGCCGGCCACCTCGACCTTGGCCACACTGGCCGCACCACCGGTCTTGTACAGGTGGCCTTGATCCAGCAACGCGTCAGCCTGTGCCAGCACCGGCAGCATGGCCGGCTCTTCCTCGCGCCGAATCGCACGCAGGCCAAAGGCACCGCGCACCACGCTGAACAGCGTGCATTCACGGCCGACCTTGTTCAAATAGTCCTTCAGGCGCCAGGCGCGGACCTTGCGCACCTGCTTCTCCAGGGCCTCGAGCGGCAACGCGTGCTCACTATTGCCCAGCAGGTAATACACCAGCAGTTCCTCGGTAAACGGCTCGAGGTTTTTCGGCAACTGGGCGAAAAACACCCCGAGGTTCTCCAGCACCCGGTTGCGCGACAGCGGCTTGCCTGCCTCTTCGGCACGAATCCCGGCACCGTCAATCAGATACAGCTTTTCGCCCTGGCGCAGCAGGTTGTCCAGGTGCAGGTCTTCCTGCCACAGCCCTTTGGCGTGCATCCGGGCAATCGCACCCAACGCTTCGGCCAGCACGGCGGTTTGCTCATCCGCCAGCGGCGGCAAGCCTTCGACCGCGTGCCAGGCATCCGCCAGGCTCTCAGCGCCTTCGATAAACTCGAACAACAGCCAGCCGCCCTCGCCTTCCTGCAACCCATCGGCCAGCAGCAGCGGTGTGGTCAAGCCGTGTTCGGCGAGCAGGCGCACGCCGCCGAGTTCACGCTGAAAATGTCGCGCGGCCTTACTGCCTACCAGCAACTTGGCCAGTACCGGACGCCCGCGCCAGACCGCTGCGCCGACGTAGCGCTCGCCCGGCAATACACGCAACAGGCTCAGCAGTTGCAACTGCCCAGGGCCAGCAGCGTCCGCCAGGTCAAGGGTCAGTGGCAGGCCGGGGGTACGCCCGGCTTTTTTCAACTCGGACAAACGCATCAGCGGTTCTCCTTGTGGCTACGCCGAGCGGTCAAGCGCTGGTGCCAGGTGGCAAGCAGCGCGCTGTCCTCAGGCTGTTCGAGGTACGCCGCCAGGAGTTGGCGCACCTGCTCATCCGACCACTGCGGTGCACGGCGCAACAGCGGCTCCAGGTCCTTGACCCGATCCCGCCAGCCGAACAACAGCGGACGGGTTTTCTCCAGGTCGATCAGCTGCGCGGCGTAACCGTCGCCCGTCGCCTGCAGGAAAATATGCTTGGGATAAAAACAGCCGTGCACCTGGCCAACGCTGTGCAGCCGCCGAGCCAACTGGCCGCTGGCTTGCAGGATGGCGCGGTGCTGGGCATCGCTCAGTGAAGGCCACTGCTCCAGCAATGACGCCAGGTCATTCCAGCCGTCCAGGGCGCGGGTCAGCAACATCGCGCGATGCTCGCCACTGACCTTGCGCTGGCCGAAAAACGCCGCCTGCAGGGCCGGGATCCCCAACTGGCGATAGCGGCTGATATTGCGAAATTCGCGGGCAAAACTTGGCTCGCCAAACGGGCGATGCAGGGTGCGCGTCAGGTAGTCGCTCTGGCGCTTGAGGTAATACCCCTGGCCATCGAGCTCCAGGCGAAACACGCTGCTCCAGCCGCCCCGGCTGGTGTTCGGCTCATCCACCGCGTCCAATTGCTTGGCCCACAGGGCGTCGAAAGTCGCGAGGCCGTTGCGCTCAAGTAAAGCGCGGTCGTCGGCCGCCAGGAAATCACTCATTCGCGTCCCTCGAAAAACTTCACCACATGGCGAATTCGCTGTTTATCCGACGCCGTCAGATGCGAGCGTTGGCGGTATTGCATGTAGAAGCGCAGGCGCTGGGTGGCCGACAGGTGATATTTGGCCACCTTATCCAGGCAGGCCAGGTCCTTGGTGATGCGGTACTTGAGCCAGAAACCGCGCCAGAAATCACCGTTGGGACAGTCGATCAAATACAGCGTCTGCTGGTCGTCGATCAGCAGGTTGCGCCACTTCAAGTCGTTATGGGTGAAGCGATGATCATGCATGGTGCGCGTGTATTCGGCGAGCTGGCGACTCACGGCATCGACCCACTTGGGGTCCTTGAGGCGCGCATCGTTGCGCTCGGCCAGCGCTGACAAATCTTCGGTCTTGGGCAACTCGCGGGTGATCATCGCCCCCCGGGCGTAGGCCAGGCCCTTGCGTTCCAGGCCCCAGGCCACCACGTCGGCGGTGGGAATGCCCCACTTGGCGAAGCGCTTGAGGTTCTGCCACTCGGACTTCACCCGTGGCTTGCCCAGGTAGCGCCGCAGGCCCTTGCCGGCCCCGACATAGCGCTTCACGTAATAATTGACCCCACCGCGCTCCACGCGGATCACCTCCGAGAGGGGGTCGCGGGTCAGGCGCTCGCCTTGCAAGGCGAACACTGCTGCAAGGCTTCCGAAATCATCCGCCAGGGCGACGTAAGCAGGTTCCAGGTTCCAACCCGCCATCAGAGCGCATCCCCGTAGCGTTGTTTGCGTGCATACAGCTTGTCGGCCTTGCGCTGTATCAGGCTCAGGGACGCCGATTGCTCAGCCAGGATCTGGCGCAGCGGCTGGCGGAAGTAACCCTTGAGAAAACGCAGCTTGTCGCGCCGCGTCAGGCCAATCTCCAGCGCCGAGTAATACAACGCCGACAGGTCCTTGTCGCGCCAGCGCATCGGCAGATGGGCACGCAGTTGGGCACGGTGCAGGTCGATGACGGAAAGCTTGATGTTGCGCGCGTCAATCGGCTGCGCGGTGTCCAGCAGGAAATGGCAGAGGTAGCAGTCGCGATGGTTCACGCCGCCACGGTGCATGTCGCCGACCATCCGCGCCAGTTCGGCGGTGAGGGCATGACGCAGTGCAGGTGCCGGGGGTTCGGCGACCCAGTTGACGGTCAGGTCTTCGAGGCTGAGGGTCGGTGCCAGTTCTTCGGTGATGATGAACGAATGCTGGTCCGCCGGGTTGCTGCCTTTTTCGCCGAAGGCTACGCCGGTCATGGTCGGTACGCCGAGGGCCTGCAGGCGATGGATGGCGGCCCATTCAAGGCCCGCCCCCAGTACCGGCAACTTGGCGGTGATCAGGTTCTTGAAGATCTCCCCCCAGCCAATGCCACGGTGGATTTTCACGAAATACGGACGGCCGTCGACCTCGGTGCGCAACGTGCGACGGGCCGCCAGCTCGCGAAATACCTGGCCTTGCAGTTTCTCGACTTCGGCGAAGGCGTCACGCCCAGCCCAGAGGGTCTTGAACGGTTCGGCAAGTATCAACTTCATCGTTTTGGCTCCGCCAGAATCACATCCGCCGCGTGCTGCGGCATGCTGTAGAGGTCGGCCGTCTCGGCGAACGCCAACCCGTTGCGACCCCAGGCCATGCGCTGTGCAGAATCGCTGAGCATCTGCGCCAGGTACTGGTTGAGTTGGGCTTGTTCAAACGGCTCATCCAGCACCAGGCCACTGTCGGCTTCGGCGATGTAATGGGCATAACCACACACCGCCGAGACCAGCACCGGCAGCCCGGCCACCAGGGCTTCGAGCAGCACGGTCCCGGTATTTTCGTTGTACGCCGGGTGGATCAACAGGTCGGCGCCCAGCAGGAAGCGCGGAATATCACTGCGCCCCTTGAGGAATTGCACGTTGTCGCCCAAGCCCAAGGTGGCGCTCTGCAATTGGAATACTTTGGGGTCGTCCTGGCCGATTACAAACAGGCGCGTGCGTTTTTTCAGCTCTGCCGGCAGTGCGGCCACGGCCTTGAGGCTGCGGTCGACCCCCTTGGTCTTGAAGCCGGAGCCAATTTGCACCAGCAGCAGTTCGTCATCGGCCAGGTTGAATTCCTTGCGGAACCCTGCGCGGATCTCGGCGGCATTCGGCGGTGCGCGGCGGTCCTGGGCAATGCCCGGTGGCAACAGGTGGAAGCGCTGCAGCGGCGTGTCGTAATGCTTGATGAACAAGGGTTGCTGCACTTCGGAGATCATCAGGATCTCGGTCTTGGCATCCTTGGCAAACACCGCGCGTTCGTACTCGGCAAAGTGGCGGTAGCGACCGAAGCTGCGGTACAGCGAATGGCGCAGGTTTTGTGCCTTGTCTTCAAAGCAGCCATCGGCGGCGTAATACACATCCAGGCCGGGCATCTTGTTGAAACCGATCAGGCGGTCTACCGGGCGCTTGGCCAGGTCGGCTTCCATCCAGGCGCTGAGCTTTTCGTTGCGCCGATGATTGAAGAACGCCTTGACCGGCGCCACCAGCACCTCGAAGCCCGGTGGGATGTCGCCTTCCCAGATCAGCGTGTAGACACGGATCTGGTGGCCGCGCTGCTGGCATTCCAGGGCGATGCGCATGAAATCCCGTTGCAGGCCGCCGAAGGGGAAATATTTGTACAGAACAAAAGCCAGTTGCATCAGTGCAGCTCCTCAGCCAATAACAACGTGCTTAGCCGGGTTGCCACACGCTCAGGGTTCAGGCGCGTGAAGCACAGGGGCGACTCGCGCTTGATGTCGAACCGACGCAGGTCGTCGGCCGTGGGTTGATAGGTGCATTGTTTTTGCAGGCACGGCGCGCACGGGAAGTCACTGGCCAGGTGAATCTGGCCTTTGCCATAGGCGCCGGTCAGGCCGGGATTAGTCGGCCCGAACAGGGAAATGGTCGGCACATCCAGCGCGGCCGCCAGGTGACCGAGGCCGGTGTCGACCGCCACACAGGCACGGGCACTGGCCAACACACGGGCGACGCCGGCCAGGTTCAACCTGGGCAGCACTTCGGCGTGTTGCAGGCCCTGGGCCAGGCGTTCGGCCCGCGCCTTTTCGATGGCGTTGCCCCAGGGTAACTTCACGTCCACCCCCAGGCGCCCCATGCGCTCGGCCAGCTCACGCCAGTAGGCTTCGGGCCAGTGCTTGGTGTCCCAGGTGGTGCCGTGCAGCAGCAATACGAAGGGTTTTTTCGGCGGCAGGCCGAGCAGTTTGTCGACGCTCAGGCCGTAGTCGCCCAAGCCCTTGGGCAGGTCGTAACCGAGTGCCACGGCAAACAGCTGGCGCAGGCGTTCCACCGCGTGCTGCCCGCGGGCCACGGCCAGGCGCCGGGAATAGAAGCGCGCCGCAATCGGTTCACGGGCGGAGTTTTTGTCGAAACCGGCCACTGGCGCGCGCACGTAACGGGTCAGCCAGGCGCTTTTGAGCAGGCCCTGGGCATCGATCACCAGGTCGTATTTGGTCGACTGGATGCGCTGTTTGAAGCGTCGCCATTCACCACTCTTGAGGGTCTGCCAGATATTTTTGCGCCAGCGGCGGATCGCCACCGGGATCACTTTGTCGACGGCCGGATGCCAGGTGGGGATTTCGGCGAAGCCTTCTTCCACCACCCAGTCGAATTGAATACCGGGGATCGCCCGCGCAGCGTCGGTCAATGCCGGCAAGGCGTGGATCACGTCGCCCAGGGATGAGGTCTTGATTACCAGTACCCGCAACTCAGTGAACCTCGACCACAGAGCCCTGCAACCGCTGCAAGGCATCGCTCACCGGCTGCGGCAGCAACTGGCGCAGGCAGTTGTAGTGACCGAAACGGCAGGTGCGCTCAAAGCACGGGCTGCAATCCAGACCCAGGCGTACCACTTCGACCTGGTCGGCCAACGGTGGGGTAAAGCCTGGGGACGTAGAACCATACACCGCCACCAGCGGGCGATTCAGCGCCGCCGCCACGTGCATCAACCCGGAGTCGTTGGACACCACGGCATCCGCGCAGGAGAGCAGATCGATGGCCTCGGCCAACGACGTGTCGCCACTGAGGTTCACCGCTTCCTCGCGCAGGCCGGGGATCAGGCGCTGGCGAATATCTTCGCCCACCCCATGGTCGTTTTTCGAACCGAACAGCCACACTTGCCAGCCTTCGCGAATTTTCATCTCGGCGACCTTGGCGTAGTGCTCCGACGGCCAGCGCTTGGACTCGCCAAACTCGGCGCCAGGGCACAGCGCCAGCACCGGACGGTCAAGGGCCAGGCCGAACTTGGCCAGGGCTGCGTCGCGGGTCACCGGGTCGATCCGCAGGCGCGGGCGCGGGTACGGCGTCGGCAACTCGGCGCCGGGCGCGTAGGCCAGGGCCATGAAACGCTCGATCATCAGGGGGTAGCGCGCCTTGTCGAGCTTGCGCACGTCGTTAAGCAGGCCGTAGCGAAACTCGCCGCGCCAGCCGGTACGTTTCGGGATGCCGGCAAAAAACGGCACCAGGGCCGACTTCATCGAGTTGGGCAACAGGATCGCCTGGTCATACTGGCCGGCCAGGGATTTGCCGATACGACGGCGAGTCGCCAACTCGAGGGCACCGTGGCCGAGCGGGAAGCTCAGGGCCTTGCGCACCTCGGGCATGCGCTCGAGGATCGGCCGGCTCCACTCAGGGGCGAGCACATCGATTTGGCAGTCGGGATGACGTTGTTTCAGGCACTGGAACAGTGTCTGTGCCATCACCATGTCACCGACCCAACTGGGCCCAACGATCAGAATATTCATGTAGTTTCCACAAACGATGCGGGGAGGCTTATGCCTCCCCGCCCTAATAGTGTTTCAGCTCAACCCCAGCTCCTGCCAGACTCGCATCACCTGGCGCCGTTCGTCGGCGAACTGATCCCCGGTCACCGTGCCGGCCTCGTTCTGCAAGGCCTGGCGATGCGCGGCGGAACGGTAGGCTTTATACACCTCGCGCAGCAAATGGGCATCGGCGGCAGGCATCAACCCCACCTGCTCCAAGCCCTCCAGAATGCGGATATTGTCGGTGTAGCGCAGCAACGATGGATGTTGCGCAGACCACGCCAAAGCGGCGTATTGCACCATAAATTCAATATCCACGATACCTCCAGCGTCCTGCTTGAGGTCGAACACCACCGTGGGTTCGAAGGCATTGGCGCCGGTACCGGCCACCGTCGACTTGGTCCCCAGGTTGTCACGCATCTTGGCGCGCATCTCGCTGACCTCCTGGCGCAGCTTCACCAGGTCCCGTTCACGCCCCAGCACCTTGGCCCGCACTTGCTCGAAGGCCTGGCCGACATCCGGGCTGCCCACCAGCACCCGCGCACGTATCAGCGCCTGATGCTCCCAGGTCCAGGCTTCGTTCTCCTGATAGCGCGCGAACGCCCCAAGCGAACTCACCAGCAGGCCGGATGCGCCGGACGGTCGCAGGCGCATGTCTACTTCATATAGTTGGCCGGAGTTGGTCTGGGTGGTCAGCAGGTGGATGATCCGCTGGCCCAGGCGCGTAAAGAACTGCGCCCCGTCGATCGGCTTGGCACCGTCGGTTTCGGCCTGCGGGTCGCCGTCGTGGATAAACACCAGGTCCAGGTCCGAACCATGCCCCAGTTCGATACCGCCGACTTTCCCATAACCGACAATGATGAACCCAGGATCGCACAGGGTGCCGTCCAGCCGTTGCGGCGAGCCGTGGCGCGCGACGGTCTGGCGCCAGGCCAGGGCCAGCACCTGTTCGAGGATGGCCTCGGCGAGCCAGGTCAGGTAGTCGCTGACTTTCATCAAGGGCAGGCTGCCGGCGATTTCCGAGGCGGCGACGCGCAGGCGGTGGGCCAGCTTGAAGTGGCGCAAGGCTTCCATCTGCTGCTCCAAGTCATCCTCGGGAATGCGCGTGAGGCGCTCGCGCAGCTCGGCGGCGAGTTCGGGCGCCAAGGGCGGCTTGAACAGGCGACCTTCATTGAGCAACTCATCCAATAGCAGCGGAAAGCGCGTGATCTGCTCGGCGATCCACGGGCTGGCGGCGCACAGGGTCAGCAGGCGGCGCAAGGCGTCGGGGTTTTCCGTGAGCAAGACCAGGTAAGCCGAACGCCGCGCGACGGCCTCCACCAGCGGCAGTACACGTTCCAGCACCAGGTCGGGGTTGGCGTGCTCGACAGCCTGGGCCAGCAGGCGCGGGATAAACGCATCCAGGCGCTCGCGACCCAGGCGCTGCATGGCACGCAGTTGCGGACTGCCGCGCAGGCCGGCCAAGGCTTTGAGGGCCTTGGGAGCGTCGCTGAAACCGCCTTCGGCGAGCTGGCGGCAGGCGGCGTCTTCATTCTGGGACTCTTCCCACAGCGGCAGCCATTCTCCGCCGACGACCAATTCGCTCTCTTCGCCTTCTTCTTCATCCGGGTCGGCAATCACCTGGCGGAAATGCCAATCCACGCGACCACGCCAATACATCAAGCGCGCATGGAAGGTGGCCCAATCGGAAAACCCGAGCATAAAGGCAATGCGCGCCTGGTCTTCGGGGCTGTCCGGAAGCATTTGCGTCTGACGGTCGGCAATCGCCTGGATTGCGTGTTCGGTGTAACGCAGGAATTCATAGCCATTGCGTAACTCGGCGATCACCGCCGGTGGCAGGTAGCCCTGGCCTTCCAGAGTGCCGAGGACCTTGAGCAACGGCCGCTGCTGCAGGCTGAGGTCGCGACCACCGTGGATCAACTGGAACGCCTGGGCAATAAACTCCACTTCACGGATGCCGCCCGAGCCCAGCTTGATGTTTTCGGCCATGCCCTTGCGCCGCACCTCCTGCTGGATCAGCTGCTTCATGGTGCGCAGCGCTTCGATGGCGGAAAAGTCCAGGTAACGGCGATAGACGAACGGACGCAGCATATCCAGCAGTTGCGCGCCGGCCACCTGGTCGCCAGCCACCACCCGCGCCTTGATCATGGCGTAGCGTTCCCAGTCGCGGCCCTGGTCCTGGTAGTACTGCTCCAGCGCATTGAAGCTGAGCACCAAGGCGCCGGCCGAACCGTAGGGGCGCAGGCGCATATCGACGCGAAAGACAAAACCGTCGACGGTCATCGGGTCGAGAGCCTTGATCAATTTTTGACCAAGCCGGATAAAAAATTCCTGGTTATCCAGGGCGCGCTTGACGCCCACCGTCTCACCGCCTTCGGGGTAGGCGAAGATCAGGTCGATATCCGATGACAGGTTCAGCTCCACCGCACCGAGCTTGCCCATGCCGAGGATCACCATTTGCTGGGCCTCACCACTGCGCCGGCCGGTCGGCGTGCCGAACTGCACGCAGTGACGCTGGTACAGCCATTGGTAGGCCTGGTCGATGCTGGCGTCGGCCATGTCGGAAAGGTCGCGGCAGGTTTGCACCAGGTCGGCCTGGCGAGTCAGGTCGCGCCAGATGATGCGCACTTGCTGGCGGGTACGCTGGCGACGCAAGACGCGGCCCAGTTCATCTTCTGTTTCAGCTTGTTGCACCGCACCGGCAATCTGCCCGCACAGCTCGCCCGGCGCAAAGCCGCGGTCCAGTTCGCCCCATGCCACCAGTTCCAGCAACATCAAAGGGTCACGAACACTCTGTTCAATCACAAAGTCACTGGCGGCGCACACCCGGGCGAAGTCGGCCCACCGTTGCGGCGTCCACGCAGAAAGGCCATGATCGTCATCCAGCGCGGCCACTGCGTCACGAAATGACTGCTCGGCCCGGCTGGCAAATGGCAAGAGAATGGCCGGTAGTTCGGCCAGCGTTGGAAGGCTCATGGTCTATCCTTGATCGGCGCGTAAACGGCTTGTTGCTGTGAACGCAGGCAGCGCGCTCGATGGAGGACTGTCGAACAAAAGTTAGAAATAGCTGAAAAAACATTAATTTTGGCAGGCAACATTAAACTTCTACCTTTTCTTGTTCGCAAAAGATCAACAATAACGATTATGCTCACCGATCAGACCGAGCAATCCGCTCAGTCTTGTGTAGTTTTACTACTCGTATATACATTCGAAAGGCTGAAATGGCCGACGATTTGTAGTAAAACTACAGGACGCCGAAGCAACCTTCGGCCATCCAAGAATTTATGTCGTCTGCCCACAAGGCCAGTCGCAAACTTCAGGCAACCGATTCTGGTAGCCTTTCCGCCCTGGAGCAAGCCATGCAAGACCTCGATCCCGTCGAAACCCAGGAATGGCTGGACGCCCTGGAATCGGTTCTCGACAAAGAAGGCGAAGACCGTGCTCACTACCTGATGACCCGTATGGGCGAACTCGCGACCCGCAGCGGCTCGCAACTGCCCTACGCCATCACCACGCCGTACCGCAACACCATCCCCGTTACCCACGAAGCACGCATGCCTGGCGACCTGTTCATGGAACGCCGCATTCGCTCGCTGGTACGTTGGAACGCCATGGCGATGGTAATGCGCACGAACTTGAAAGATTCTGACCTGGGCGGTCACATCTCCAGCTTCGCTTCCAGCGCCACCCTGTATGACATCGGCTTCAACTACTTCTTCCAGGCCCCGACCGAAGAACACGGCGGCGACCTGATCTACTTCCAGGGCCACACCTCGCCAGGCGTCTACGCCCGTGCGTTCATGGAAGGCCGCATCACCGAAGAACACATGAACAACTTCCGCCAGGAAGTGGACGGTAACGGCCTGTCGTCGTACCCGCACCCGTGGCTGATGCCAGATTTCTGGCAGTTCCCGACTGTATCCATGGGCCTGGGCCCGATCCAGGCGATCTACCAGGCACGTTTCATGAAGTACCTGGAAGCCCGTGGCTTCATCCCGGCAGGCAAGCAGAAAGTCTGGTGCTTCCTGGGCGACGGCGAGTGTGACGAGCCGGAATCCCTGGGTGCCATCTCCCTGGCCGGCCGCGAGAAGCTGGACAACCTGATCTTCGTCATCAACTGCAACCTGCAGCGCCTCGACGGCCCGGTTCGCGGCAACGGCAAGATCATCCAGGAACTCGAAGGCGTGTTCCGTGGTGCCCAATGGAACGTGACCAAAGTCATCTGGGGCCGTTTCTGGGACCCACTGCTGGCCAAGGACGTCGACGGCATCCTGCAACGTCGCATGGACGAAGTCATCGACGGCGAGTACCAGAACTACAAGGCCAAAGACGGCGCATTCGTGCGTGAGCACTTCTTCAACACGCCTGAACTCAAGGCGATGGTTGAAGACCTGTCCGACGACGAGATCTGGAAACTCAACCGTGGCGGCCACGACCCGTACAAGGTCTACGCGGCGTACCACGAAGCGGTCAACCACAAGGAACAACCCACCGTCATCCTGGCCAAGACCATCAAGGGTTATGGCACCGGTGCCGGCGAAGCGAAAAACACTGCGCACAACACCAAGAAAGTCGATGTCGACAGCCTGAAGTTGTTCCGCGACCGCTTCGACATTCCCGTCAAAGACGAAGAGCTGGAAAACCTGCCGTTCTTCAAGCCGGAGCCGAACAGCGCCGAAGCCCGCTACCTGAGCGAGCGTCGTGCCGCACTCGGTGGCTTCGTGCCACAGCGCCGCGCCAAGAGCTTCACCATCCCGACACCGCCACTGGATACCCTCAAGGCAATCCTGGACGGCTCGGGCGACCGTGAAATCTCCACCACCATGGCCTTCGTGCGGATCCTCGCGCAGCTGGTCAAGGACAAGGAAATCGGCTCGCGTATCGTGCCGATCATCCCGGACGAAGCCCGTACCTTCGGTATGGAAGGCATGTTCCGTCAGTTGGGCATCTACTCCTCCGTCGGCCAGCTCTACGAGCCAGTCGATAAAGACCAGGTGATGTTCTACAAGGAAGACAAGAAGGGCCAGATCCTCGAAGAAGGCATCAACGAAGCGGGCGCCATGAGCTCCTTCATCGCTGCCGGTACTTCGTACTCCAGCCACAACCAGCCAATGCTGCCGTTCTACATCTTCTACTCGATGTTCGGCTTCCAGCGTATCGGCGACCTGGCCTGGGCTGCCGGCGACAGCCGTACCCGTGGTTTCCTGATCGGCGGTACCGCCGGCCGTACCACGCTGAACGGCGAAGGCCTGCAACACGAAGACGGTCACAGCCACATCCTGGCTGCCACCATCCCGAACTGCCGCACCTTTGATCCAACCTACGGCTATGAGCTGGCGGTGATCATCCAGGACGGCATGAAGAAGATGACCGAAGAGCAGCAGGACGTTTTCTACTACATCACCGTGATGAACGAATCCTACCAGCAGCCAGCCATGCCGGCCGGCGTGGAGGAAGGCATCATCAAGGGCATGTACCTGCTCGAAGAAGACACCAAGGAAGCGGCACACCACGTGCAACTGATGGGCTCCGGCACCATCCTGCGCGAAGTGCGTGAAGCGGCGAAGATCCTGCGTGACGAGTTCAACGTCGGCGCCGACGTATGGAGCGTGACCAGCTTCAACGAACTGCGTCGCGATGGCCTGGCCGTCGAGCGCAACAACCGCCTGCACCCAGGCCAGAAGCCTGCGCAGAGCTATGTCGAAGAGTGCCTGACCGGCCGTAAGGGCCCTGTCATTGCCTCCACCGACTACATGAAGCTGTTTGCTGAACAAATTCGCCAGTGGGTCCCGTCCAAGGAATTCAAAGTCCTGGGCACCGACGGTTTCGGCCGCAGTGACAGCCGCAAGAAGCTGCGTCACTTCTTCGAAGTCGACCGTCATTTCGTGGTGTTGGCAGCCCTGGAAGCCTTGGCTGACCGTGGTGAGATCGAACCTAAGGTGGTGGCTGACGCTATCGTCAAGTTCGGGATCAACCCGGAAAAACGCAACCCACTGGACTGCTGAGGAGACTTTTTGTGAGCGAACTCATTCGCGTACCTGACATCGGCAGCGGTGAAGGTGAAGTAATCGAGCTGTTTGTGAAGGTCGGCGACACCGTCGAAGCCGACCAGAGCATCCTGACCCTGGAATCGGACAAGGCGAGCATGGAAATCCCTGCTCCCAAGGCCGGCGTGGTCAAGAGCCTGAAAGTGAAGCTGGGCGACCGCCTTAAAGAAGGCGACGAACTGCTGGAGCTGGAAATCGCAGGCGCCGCCGATGCGGCCCCTGCGGCAGCGGCTCCTGCTGCCGCTGCTGCACCTGCCCCCGCTGAAAAACCGGCGGCTGCCGAGGCTCCTGCAGCCCCGGCGGCTGCGGCTGCACCTGCCGCCGCCACTGTCCAGGACATTCATGTTCCAGACATCGGCTCGTCGGGCAAGGCCAAGATCATCGAGCTGCTGGTCAAGGTCGGCGACACCGTCGAAGCCGACCAGTCGCTGATCACCCTGGAGTCCGACAAGGCCTCGATGGAAATCCCATCGCCGGCTGCCGGCGTGGTGGAAAGCATCGCGGTCAAGCTGGAAGACGAAGTCGGCACTGGCGACTTCATCCTTAAGCTGAAAGTCCAAGGCGCTGCACCGGCTGCGGCTCCAGCACCCGCTGCCGCCCCGGCCGCCAAGGCTGAAGCCGCTCCGGCCGCCGCCGCCCCTGCACCTGCACCTGCACCTGCTGCAAAAGCCGAGGCCGCTCCGGCCCCGGCGGCTGCCGCACCTGCGCCAAGCGGTGCCAAGGTCCACGCAGGCCCGGCGGTTCGCCAACTGGCGCGTGAATTCGGCGTCGAGCTGAGCGCCGTATCGGCCACCGGCCCACACGGTCGGGTGCTGAAGGAAGACGTGCAGGTCTACGTCAAGGCCATGATGCAGAAAGCCAAGGAAGCTCCGGCTGCCGGCACTGCTACTGGCGGCGCGGGCATTCCACCGATCCCGGTCGTGGACTTCAGCCGCTTCGGCGAGACCGAAGAAGTGCCGATGACCCGCCTGATGCAGATCGGCGCGTCGAGCCTGCACCGCAGCTGGCTGAACATCCCGCACGTGACCCAGTTCGACCAGGCTGACATCACCGACCTCGAAGCTTTCCGCGTTGCGCAGAAAGCCGTGGCCGAGAAGGCTGGTGTAAAACTGACCGTGCTGCCACTGCTGCTCAAGGCCTGCGCGCACCTGCTCAAGGAGCTGCCGGACTTCAACAGTTCGCTGGCCCCAAGCGGCAAGGCGATCATTCGCAAGAAGTACGTGCATATCGGCTTTGCGGTCGACACCCCGGATGGCCTGCTGGTACCGGTCATCAAGAACGTCGACCAGAAGAGCCTGCTGCAACTTGCGGCCGAGGCTGCTGCGCTGGCGGCCAAGGCCCGCGACAAAAAGCTCACCGCCGACGACATGCAAGGCGCTTGCTTCACCATCTCCAGCCTCGGTCACATTGGCGGCACTGGCTTCACGCCAATCGTCAACGCGCCGGAAGTGGCGATCCTGGGCGTGTCCAAGGCCACTATCCAGCCTGTCTGGGATGGTAAAGCGTTCCAGCCGAAGCTGATGCTGCCACTGTCGTTGTCCTACGATCACCGTGTGATCAACGGCGCGGCCGCTGCGCGCTTCACCCAGCGCCTGAGCCAGCTGTTGAACGACATCCGTACCATCTTGCTGTAAGCCTCCACAGGCCTCCCGTTCACCCCGGGAGGCCTGGTTGCACCGTTTTCCGAGCGCCACGCTCGTACCTCAACCCCGCCACTTGGCGGGGCTTTTTTTTGGGCAATTGTTGGACGGGGGAAACAGGGTTGTACACCACCCATCCCCCCGATTGCAGAAATCCTCCACGCAGCCGATAACACACATATAGCACTTAGCCTTCATCCTCTCTTGTCAGCCTGTGCTGCATGATGCAACCTTGCCGCAGGCAACAGTAAAGAGGGCGCGAGCCCGGCGCCGAGTGCGTTTTTTCAAGTGAGCTTCCCCCATGAAAAGCCAACCCGATGTCGCCCGTACGGCGGCCGAGGTAGTGACGCAATTACCGGTGCCTTCGCGCCTCGGTATGCTGCGTTTCGAGCGGCTTAATGAGGCAAGCTGGGCCCTGCTGTACCTGGACCCCAATTGCGAGCGCCAATTCGGCCTGCCGGCGGTGGAGCTGTGCGCCCTGATCGGTTCTCCGTACGCCAGCCTGATGGAGCCACAGGCGCGCTATCAGCTGCATGACGCCATCCAGCAGCAACTGGCCCAGAGCCCCCACTATCTGGTGCGCTACACCTTGCACACCAGCAATGGCCCGCTGAGCGTGCTGGAAATGGGAGAAGCCTACAAACAGCACAATCGTCACCTGCTGCGTGGCTACCTGATGGTGGTCGACGGCCTCTTCAACGCCCCGCCTTCCGATGCCCCGACAACGGACCTGGAAAGCCAGAACAGCCGCCTGCAGATTGCGCTGGAACTCAACCAGCGTGCGCAACAGGAGCAATTGCAACACCTGGAGCGGGTGCGCGCCCAGCAGGAGCTGATCCTGCTGCTGGCGCGCCAGCGCTACACCACGAATAATTCGCTGCAGGAAGCCGCCGAGCTGATCACCCGTAGCGCCTGCGATATCTACCAGATCGGTTGCGCCAGTATCTGGAACCTCGAAGGCCAGCGCCTGGTACCGATCTCGGCGTACCGCCACGCCGATCAGCAGTACCATTTGCCCGAACCGATCGATGCCAGTGGCTTTCCGGACTACCTGGAAGCCCTGCAAACCAGCCGGGCCATCGATGCCACCAATGCCATGCGCGACCCGCGGACCCGGGAGATGGCCGAATCCCTGCGGGCCAAGGATGTGTACGCCATGCTCGACGCGAGCATCCGGGTGGATGGCCAGGTGGTTGGCGTGTTGTGCCTGGAGCAGACCGGCAGCCCGCGGGCCTGGCAGTCCGACGAGATCGCCTTTGCCGGCGAGCTGGCCGACCAGTTCGCCCAGGTCATCAACAACCACAACCGCCGCACCGCCACCAGCGCCTTGCACCTGTTCCAGCGCGCGGTGGAACAAAGCGCCAACGCCTTCCTGCTGGTCAATTGCGATGGCGTGGTGGAGTACGTCAACCCCAGCTTTACCGCGATCACCCAGTACAGCACCGAAGAAGTCCACGGCCACCGCCTGGCACAATTGCCGGCGCTGGAGAACCTCAGCGAGCTGCTGTTCGACGCCCCTTCCAGCCTGGCCCAGAGCAACAGCTGGCAGGGCGAGTTCAAGAGCCGACGCAAGAACCTGGAACCCTACTGGGGCCAGTTGTCGATCTCCAAGGTCTACGGCGACAACCGTGAACTGACCCACTACATCGGCATCTACGAAGACATCACCCAGACCAAGCTGGCCCAGCAGCGTATCGAGCGCCTGGCCTATACCGACAACCTGACTAACCTGGGTAACCGTCCGGCGTTTATCCGCAACCTCGACGAGCGCTTTGCCCGCGACAGCGACAGCCCGATCAGCCTGCTGCTGGTGGACATCGACAACTTCAAGCGGATCAACGACAGCCTCGGCCACCAGACTGGCGACAAACTGTTGATCAGCCTGGCCCGTCGCCTGCGTAACAGCCTCAGCGCCGGCGGCAGCCTGGCACGCTTCGCCAGCAACGAGTTTGCGGTACTGCTCGACGACACTGACCTGGAGAGTGGCCAGCAGGTCGCCAGCCAGTTGTTGGCGACCCTCGACAAACCGATGTTCGTCGACAACCAATTAATCAGCGTCACCGGCTCCGTAGGCCTGGCCTGTGCGCCGCTACATGGGCGCGACCCGCAAACCCTGATGCGTAACGCCGGCCTGGCGCTGCACAAGGCCAAGGCCAACGGCAAACACCAGGTGCAGGTGTTTACCGAGGCGCTGAATGCCGAGGCCAGCTACAAGCTGTTCGTGGAAAACAACCTGCGCCGCGCCCTGACCCAGAACGAGCTGGATGTGTTCTACCAGCCCAAGCTGTGTCTGCGCAGCGGTCGCTTGCTGGGCATGGAAGCGTTGTTGCGCTGGAACCACCCGGAAAAGGGCATGATCCGCCCCGACCAGTTCATCAGCGTGGCAGAAGAGACCGGGCTGATCATCCCCATCGGCAAATGGATCGCGCGCCAGGCATGCCGCATGAGCAAACGACTCAGCGCCGCCGGCATGGGCAACTTGCAGGTGGCGATCAACCTGTCGCCCAAGCAGTTTTCCGACCCGGACCTGGTGGCCTCGATTGCCGCGATCCTCAAGGAAGAAGAGCTGCCAGCCAACCTGCTGGAACTGGAACTGACCGAAGGCTTGCTGCTGGAAGCCACCGAGGACACGCGCCTGCAACTGGACCAACTGAAAAGCTTCGGCCTGACCCTGGCCATGGACGATTTCGGCACCGGCTACTCGTCGCTCAGCTACTTGAAAAAATTCCCCATCGACATCATTAAGATCGATCGCAGCTTTATCCACGAGATCCCGGACAACCAGGACGACATGGAAATCACCTCGGCCGTGATCGCCATGGCCCACAACCTCAAGCTCAAGGTCGTGGCCGAGGGCATTGAGACCTCCGAACAATTGGCATTCCTGCGTCGGCATCGTTGCGACGTCGGCCAAGGCTACCTGTTCGACCGGCCCATCCCCGGCTCAGAACTGCTCGAGAAGCTTAAACGCTACCCGCGCGGGCCAATCGCCTGACAGCGCGGTAACACTCGGGCACACTGGCGGTCTGAATTTTTACCTAACTCAATCTGACTGAGAGGACTGATCATGGTCTTGCGCTCGGAAATTCTGGTGAACAAAAACGTGCTTCCTACTCAAGAACAAGCTTTGCCTGGCCGTGAAACCCCGATGGCGCTGCCAGAGACGCACTTCGTCAACGGCAACCCACTGCTGGGCCCATTCCTCGACGACGTCGGTTTCGCAATCTTCGGCCTGGGTTGTTTCTGGGGCGCGGAACGCAAGTTCTGGCAGCGCGACGGCGTGGTCAGTACCGTGGTCGGCTACGCCGGCGGCTTCACACCGAACCCGACCTACGAAGAAGTCTGCTCGGGCCTGACCGGCCACAGCGAAGTGGTGCTGGTGGTATACGACCAGGCCAAGGTCAAATACGAAGACCTGCTGAAGATGTTCTGGGAACTGCATAACCCGACCCAGGGCATGCGCCAGGGCAATGACATCGGCAGCCAATACCGCTCGGTGATCTATGCCACTACGCCTGAACAGCTGGCGGCAGCGAAGGCCAGTGCCGAGGCCTATCAGGCCGAACTGACCAAAGCGGGCCTGGGCACTATCACCACGGAAATCGACGAAGCACCGACGGTGTACTTCGCCGAGGCCTATCACCAACAGTATCTGGCGAAGAACCCGCAGGGCTACTGCGGGATTGGCGGTACCGGCGTGACCTGCCCGATCTAAGATCAACATGAATCAAAATGTGGGAGGGGGCTTGCCCCCGATAGCGGAGCGTCAGTCGGTACATCTGTAACTGACATACCACAATCGGGGGCAAGCCCCCTCCCACATTGGTTTAGCGCCAGACGTGGTTACTCGGCAATAAGCCAATCCATCTGCCACCCACCCTGGGTCTGGCCCAGCTTCTTGGACAGCCACGGCAGCAGCTCACGCAACTCCTCCTCCAGGCCCCACGGCGGGTTGGCGATCGCCAGGCCCGAGCCGGTCAGGGTGTTGGGGGTGTCCAGCGGATGCACGAGCAACTCCACACGCAGTAACTTCGGTGCACCGGTGCCGGCCAGGTCCTGGTAGAAGCGGCGCAACATGCGCTGGTCCTTTACCGGATACCAGATCGCCGCGACCGTCTGGCGCATGCGGCCCACCGCTTCCTTGAGGGACGCCGCGCAGCGCTGCATCTCATCGAGTTGTTCGAACGGCGGGTCGATCAGCATCAACGCGCGTTTCTCCGGCACCGGCAACAGGGCTCGCGGCACGTGCCAGCCCTCGCCCAAGTGCACCTTGACCCGACGATCACCCTTCATGTTGTCCTTGAGTAACACGCCGTCTTCCGGGTGCTTTTCATTGAGCAGCACACGGTCCTGGGGCCGTGTCAGGCGGCGGGCCAGCTCGGGCGAGCCGGGGTAGTAGCGCAACTGGCCGTCCGGGTTCATCTCGTGCAGTACGCGCATGTAATCGGCGGTCAGCGGCGGCAGGTCGCTCTCGCCCCACAGCCGGGCGATGCCTTCCAGGTACTCACCCGTGCGGTTGGCCTGGTCGCCCTGCAAGTCGTACAGGCCAATGCCGGCATGGGTGTCGAGATAGGCGAACGGCTGCTCCTTGCGCGACATCAGGGCGATGAGGCGGGTCAAGGTCAGGTGTTTGAAGACATCGGCATGGTTGCCGGCGTGAAAGGCGTGACGATAATTCATGGTTGCTCCTGCGCAGGGGGCGAAGTTTACCTTCTACCGGGGCAAAGGTGCAGGGCCGCATGCCAGGCGGTGCTTATGCCGCAAATACAGGACGACCGCTGAAAACAATCTAATCCCTACAGGCTGTGCGGGCTTGCCCATGATGTAAGCGACGCGGTATTACCTGCACTGCGCGATGGGGCCATCACCGGCAAGCCAGCGCCCACTCTCCAAGGAGGTCAATAACAATTATGAAAGACGCCACCCTCGCACTGCACCACGGTTTCAAATCGGACCCGACCACCAAGGCCGTTGCCGTACCGATCTACCAGAACGTCGCCTTTGAATTCGATAACGCCCAGCATGGCGCCGACCTGTTCAACCTGGATGTGCCCGGCAACATCTACACGCGGATCATGAACCCGACCAACGATGTACTGGAGCAGCGCATGGCCGCACTGGAAGGCGGCATCGCCGCCCTGGCGGTCTCCGCCGGCAGCGCGGCAATCCACTATGCGATCCAGACCCTGACCCGTGCCGGCGACAATATCGTCACCACCCCGCAACTCTATGGCGGCACCTACACCCTGTTCGCCCACCTGCTACCGAGCTTTGGCGTCGACGTGCGCTTCGCACGCAACGACTCTGCCGAAGCCATCGCCGAGCTGATCGATGACAATACCAAGCTGGTGTACTGCGAAAGCATCGGCAACCCGGCGGGTAATATCATCGACCTCGAAGCCCTGGCCAACGTCGCCCACGCCCGCGGCGTGCCGCTGATGGTGGACAACACCGTGGCCACGCCGATCCTGTGCAAGCCGATCCAGTTCGGCGCCGATATCGTCGTGCACTCGGTGACCAAATATGTCGGCGGGCATGGCAATTCCCTCGGCGGCGTGATCGTCGACAGTGGCACGTTCCCGTGGACGAAATACCCGGAAAAATTCCCCGGCCTCAACCAGCCCGAGCCGGCTTACCACGGTGTGGTCTACACCGAGAAATTCGGCCCTGCCGCCTTTATCGCCCGCGCACGCACCGTGCCCCTGCGCAATACCGGCGCGGCGCTCGCCCCCATGAATGCCTTTCTGTTGCTGCAAGGCCTGGAGACCCTCGCCCTGCGTATGGAACGCCACACCGAGAACGCCCTGAAGATCGCACAGTTCCTGCAACACCACGTCGAGGTCGAATGGGTCAGCTATGCCGGGCTGCCGGACCACCCGCACTACGCCCTGGCGCAGAAATACATGCAGGGCAAGCCGTCGGCGATCCTGTCCTTCGGCTTGAAGGGCGGCTACGACGCCGGCGTGCGCTTCTACGATGCGCTGCAAATTTTCAAGCGCCTGGTCAATATCGGCGATGCCAAGTCCCTGGCCTGCCATCCGGCCTCCACCACCCATCGACAGATGAACGAACAGGAACAGGCCAAGGCCGGCGTGAAGCCAGAAATGATTCGGTTGTCAGTGGGCATCGAGGCGATCGAAGACCTGATCGATGATTTGCAACAGGCGCTGGCGTCAGCCCGACTCTAAGGCCAGGTAATCGACCAGTGCCGCCGGAGTTGCGTGCGGCATACGGACGAAATAGGCGACCTTGTGCCTCAAGGTCGCAGCCGCAAAGGCCCCATGCAAATCGGGCCGCTCCTCCTCCAGCCATTGCAGCAGGTTTTCCACCTGGGTGACGCTGGAGTGATCGGCCAGGACCTGGAGTACTGCCTCCGACATCGCCCACCACGGGCTGCTTTTGGCCGGCCCTGCTCCGCTGCTTGCCAGCGCATGCAACTCACCGTTGATCCAGTAACGATGAAACACCGGCAACATCGCCTTCGCCTCCGAACCCATCGCTTGCAGCATCGGCAGCAGGTAAGTCCCGTCCCAAAAGCGGAAGAACACTGCTTGCCCATCCGGCATCAGCACTTTGGTCAGGCTGCGCAAATGCGCCACGACGGTGGGTAACGGACAGGTGGACACCGCCAACCAGCCCCAATCGCGGCCCTCGCACTCAGCCGCCCAATCCAGAAATGCGCTGTCCACGGCAACCACTGCGGCATGGGGCATCACCGGTTCCCATTGAGCGTATTCGGTTCCAGCCCAGATCGCCTCGGGGGGTTGCTCTCCCGACTCGCGCCAGGCTGCAACGGGGCAATAATCGCTGGCGCTGCCCAACACGGCAAACAATTGCTCCCCTGGTTGCAGGGGGTCACGCTTCAGCCATTCGCGGGGGGCGATCACAGGGCACCGCCATGGGTCGTGGTGCAGACGCCATTCTTGCATCGCTCACATTCCGCGCAAAATGGTGCGCTGCGCTTGAAATTGAGTACCTGCGCCATGCCCAGCAACACCGGGGGAACCGCGGGCACACTCGCCGGCGCGGCACTGAGTTGAATCGGCGCACTGCTGAAAATCCCCGCCGCCGATACCGTGATCGAATGCCCTCCCGCCTGCAGCGTGATACTTCCCGCTGCGTCCACCGTAACCCGCTGCCCCGCGTTGAACGCCATGTCCTGGCCGGCCTGCAGACGGAAGTCGTGCAGCACCTGCTGGCGCCAGTCACGCTCGGCGCGCAGGTAGATTTCCTCGGCACCTTTGCGGTCCTCGATGCACAACTCGTTGTACCCACCCCCACCGGGGCTGCTCTGGCTGCGGAAGATGCTGCGGGTCTTGTCAGCCGGCAACGTCAGCGGCACGGGCGTCACCGCATTGGGCACGCAGCCCATCACCATCGGCATGTCGACGTCACCATTGACGAACCCGACCAACACCTCCATGCCGACCCGCGGGATCAACATCGAACCATAGCGCTGATGGGCCCAACCACTGGCCACCCGCAGCCAGCAACTGGAGTGTTCGTCGTGCTGCCCGGCGCGGTCCCACGCCATTTGCACCTTGACCCGCCCCAAGGCGTCACAATGGACCTCGCTGCCACCGGGGCCGGTCACCACGGCATTCTGGTAACCGGCGACCAACGTACGAGCCTGCGGCAAAGGTGGACGAAACGTGACATCCCAGGGGGCGGCGACAAAGTCGTTGCGATAGCCCTGGCGAAACTCAGCGCCCGGCACTTGCGTCACCGAGTCCTCCAGCACCTGGGGCTGCAACCCCTCGTGGGTAACGGCCGTCACCAGCCACAAATCATTCCACTCCTCACGGGGGTGACCGGCGAGCCGTAGAAACTGGCCACAGAGCATGGCCGACTGATCGCTGCTGCCATGAGCCAGGCGATGATCACAGCGGTGACGTTCCAAGGCGCGCTGCGCGAGGTACTTGCCATGGGAACGGTCGCTGAAGCGGCCCGGATAGCGCTGCTCTTCAAGGCGTGGGAACTGCTCTCCGGCCACCGCACTTTCCAATGTCACATTCGGCTTGGAAAAGTCGTAGTCGCGCAGGCTGACCGCCGTGGTGCGCGCCTGGACTCTTACGGTAAAGCGCTTGATCGCCGGCGTATCCGCCACCATTCCCGAACCGGGGTGATAGGGCGTGGCCTGCTCGGCCTGGGCAAATACCGTCTGGTCGTCACCAAACACCAGCAAGTGCCTGTCCGGCGAATGCTGGAAGTGATAGTGAATACCCACCTCGGCGCACAAGCGCTGTACGAACGCCAGATCGGTCTCATCAAACTGCACGCAATACTCCCGCTCAGGGTATTTGCCACTCAGGCGAAACTCGAAGGTATCGCCCTGGCACCCCTGCCCTTCCAGCACCAGCGAAATGATCTGCGGCACCGTCTTACCCTGGAAAATACGTTGATGACTGCTGTGTTGCAGGTAAGCCAGCTGCGGCACCAGGCGCAACTGATAGCGGGTCAGGCGCCGGCCGGCGTCGCCTTGGGCGGCGAGATAAACCAGGCCATGGATACCGTGGCCCTGGGGGGCGAACCCTAGAAACGCCTCGCGATGCATCAGGCTTTCCAAGTCAAGGTCCGGCTGCTCACCCACCACTTCAAGATCAAAGCAATAGGGCTGGCTCAGGGTTTCCTGGCCTTTGAAGCTGTAGACCTTGAGATCACTGGCAACCCCATCCAGGGTCAGGGTGAAGGCACTTTGATTGGCAGGAGCGAACATCCGGTGTTTCTCTGCAAAGGGTGGGCGAGCGATTTTGCACCAGCCCCACACCCCACTGGGCACGCTTCAGGCAAATCAGTAAATCCCTACAACTGAGCGTCTGGGTTTTCTTAGAGCCGAACGAATCGCAGGCCAAAAAAAGGCCCGCCATCCGAAGGAGGCGGGCCTTTCTCAACTCAACGAGTGCTCAGCACTCGGCGAATTACTTGTTGAGGTTGTAGTCTTTTTCCGCTGCATCAAAACGCTCGACCATACCGGCAGTCGGTGCGCCCAGCTTGCTGACGATGTAGATCGCCAGGCTGGCAAAGATGAAGCCTGGAATGATTTCGTACAGGCCCAGTAACGCGAAATGCTTCCACACGATCACCGTAATCGCGCCGACCAGGATACCGGCCAGTGCGCCGTTACGGGTCATGTGTTTCCAGATCACCGAGATCAGCACCACAGGGCCGAATGCCGCACCGAAACCGGCCCAGGCATAACTGACCAGGCCGAGGACACGGTTGTTCGGGTTGGCGGCCATGGCGATGGCGATCAAGGCCACCAGCAGCACCATGGCGCGACCGACCCACACCAGTTCAACCTGGGAGGCGTTCTTGCGCAGGAAAGTCTTGTAGAAGTCTTCGGTCAGGGCGCTGGAGCACACCAGCAACTGGCAGCTCAGGGTACTCATCACCGCCGCCAGGATGGCTGACAGCAGCACACCCGCGATCCAGGGGTTGAACAGCAGCTTGGCCAGCTCGATGAACACACGCTCGTGGTTCTCATTGACCGGGCCGGCCACTTCCGGATGCGCCGAGAAGTAAGCAATACCGAAGAAGCCTACGGCGACGGTGCCGCCCAGGCACAGGATCATCCAGGTCATGGAGATGCGTCGTGCGTTGGCGATCGACTTCACCGAGTCCGCCGCCATGAAACGCGCGAGGATATGCGGCTGGCCGAAATAACCCAGGCCCCAACCCATCAGCGAAATGACGCCGATGAAGGTGGTGTTTTTCAGCATGTTGAAGTTGTCGGGGTTCTTCGCTTCGATCGCCAGGAAGGTGGTATCGACGCCACCGGTGGCCAACAGCACGATGATCGGCGTCAGGATCAGCGCGAAGATCATCAGGGTGGCTTGTACGGTGTCGGTCCAGCTCACCGCCAGGAAACCACCGACGAAGGTGTAGGCAATCGTCGCCGCAGCACCCGCCCACAAGGCCGTCTCGTAGGACATCCCAAAGGTGCTTTCGAACAGACGGGCACCGGCCACGATGCCGGAGGCGCAATAGATGGTGAAGAACACCAGGATCACCACCGCGGAGATGATCCGCAGCAGGCCACTCTTGTCTTCGAAACGGCTGGAGAAGTAGTCCGGCAGGGTCAAGGCGTCGCCGTTATGTTCGGTCTGTACCCGCAGGCGACCGGCCACGAACAGCCAGTTGAGGTAGGCACCGACGATCAGGCCGATGGCGATCCAGCTTTCCGACAGGCCGGACATGTAGATTGCGCCCGGCAAGCCCATCAACAACCAGCCACTCATGTCGGAAGCTCCGGCCGACAAGGCCGTCACCACGCTACCGAGGCTGCGGCCGCCCAGGATGTAATCGGAAAGGTTGTTGGTGGAGCGATAGGCCATGAGGCCGATCAGTACCATTGCTGCGATGTAGATCACAAACGTGATCAGGGTGGGATTGCTAACGCTCATTAGAGTGACGCCCTGGCTTTGTTTTTATGTAGCGACGGTCTGTCGGACGGCCACCCGTGGATAGTGGGGTAGACGAACCGGCGTGCCGTGCATTTATGACTGGCGTTTCCCCAGGAAAGCCGCCAGCCGATGAACCGAACCCTGAAGGCGGTTGCACCTTGGGCGCGAATGCTATTCAACAAAGCAAATAAGGTGCAACCAGTTTCTGGGGAATAAGTTGCACCCAGGTGTAAATTCGAGAAAACAGCGTGTTTTTGCTCCTTTTCGGAGCAAGAACAGCCGATCTCAGAAGCAAATGCACCAATACCAAGCCGATTCCGTCGAAGGCCGGTTTTTTTCCGATGAAGCATCGAAAATTTCCTGAACAAAAAGGGTTGCACCCGGTTGCACCTCTTCATGCGCAAAGCTAATCTTGCCGCCAGCTGATGCCACTCGGTAGTGGCACCCATGAGGATAAGAAAATGGCTACGACCACCCTTGGGGTCAAACTCGACGACCCGACCCGCGAGCGCCTGAAGGCCGCCGCGACCTCCATTGATCGCACGCCGCACTGGCTGATCAAGCAGGCGATTTTCAATTACCTGGAGAAACTCGAGGGTGGTGCAACCCTGACCGAGCTCAATGGCTTGAGCAGCAAGGATGCCGATGATGCCGGTGAGGTTCAGGCCGACCACGCCCACCAATGCTTCCTGGAGTTCGCCGAGAGCATCCTGCCGCAATCGGTACTGCGCGCCTCGATCACCGCCGCTTACCGTCGCCCCGAACCAGAAGTGGTGCCGATGCTCATCGAGCAGGCTCGCCTGCCAGTGCAGATGGCCGAAGCCACCAACAAGCTGGCCGCTTCGATTGCCGAAAAACTGCGCAACCAGAAGAGCGCCGGCGGCCGTGCCGGTATTGTCCAGGGCCTGTTGCAGGAATTTTCCCTGTCATCCCAGGAAGGCGTGGCACTGATGTGCCTGGCCGAAGCGCTGCTGCGTATCCCGGACAAAGGCACGCGTGACGCACTGATTCGCGACAAGATCAGCACCGGCAACTGGCAGCCGCACCTGGGCAACAGCCCGTCGCTGTTCGTCAATGCCGCCACCTGGGGCTTGCTGCTGACCGGGAAACTGGTCGCCACCCACAACGAAGCCGGCCTCACCTCGTCCCTGAGCCGCATCATCGGCAAGAGCGGCGAGCCGATGATCCGCAAGGGCGTCGACATGGCCATGCGCCTGATGGGCGAACAATTCGTCACCGGCGAAACCATCGCCGAAGCCCTGGCCAATGCGAGCAAGTTCGAAGCCAAGGGTTTCCGCTATTCCTATGACATGCTCGGTGAAGCCGCACTGACCGAACACGATGCGCAGAAATACCTCGCGTCGTACGAACAAGCCATTCATTCCATCGGCAAAGCGTCCCATGGTCGCGGGATTTATGAAGGCCCGGGCATCTCCATCAAGTTGTCGGCACTGCACCCGCGCTACAGCCGCGCGCAGTACGAACGCGTGATGGACGAGCTGTACCCGCGCCTGCTGTCCCTGACCCTGCTGGCCAAGCAATACGATATCGGCCTGAACATCGACGCCGAGGAAGCCGACCGCCTGGAGCTGTCCCTGGACCTGCTCGAACGCCTGTGCTTCGAGCCGCAACTGACCGGCTGGAACGGCATCGGTTTCGTGATCCAGGCGTACCAGAAGCGCTGCCCGTATGTGATCGACTACGTCATCGACCTGGCGCGCCGCAGCCGCCATCGCCTGATGATCCGCCTGGTGAAAGGCGCTTACTGGGACAGCGAAATCAAGCGCGCCCAGGTCGAAGGCCTGGAAGGCTACCCGGTATACACACGCAAGGTGTACACCGACGTTTCCTACATTGCCTGTGCACGCAAACTGCTGTCGGTGCCGGAAGCCATCTACCCTCAGTTCGCCACGCACAACGCCCATACGCTGTCGGCCATCTACCATATCGCCGGTCAGAACTATTACCCCGGCCAGTACGAGTTCCAATGCCTGCATGGCATGGGTGAACCCCTGTACGAACAGGTCGTGGGCAAGGTGTCGGAAGGCAAGCTGAACCGTCCGTGCCGCGTCTATGCACCGGTCGGCACCCACGAAACACTGCTGGCCTACCTGGTACGCCGCCTGCTGGAAAACGGCGCCAACACCTCGTTCGTCAACCGTATCGCCGACCAATCGATCTCGATTCAGGAGCTGGTGGCCGATCCAGTGGCCAGCATCGAGCAGATGGCGACGCTGGAAGGCGGCTTCGGCCTGCCGCACCCGCGTATCCCGCTGCCGCGTGACCTGTACGGCAGCGACCGCGCCAACTCGGCCGGCATCGACCTGGCCAACGAACACCGCTTGGCGTCGCTCTCCTGCGCCCTGCTGGCCACTGCGCACAACGATTGGAAAGCCGCGCCGATGCTCGGATGCGCCGCCAGCAATCAAGCAGCGGCAGCGGTATTGAACCCGTCCGACCTGCGCGATGTGGTCGGCCACGTACAGGAAGCCACCGTCGAAGACGTCGATAACGCGATCCAGTGCGCCATCAACGCCGGCCCGATCTGGCAGGCCACCCCGCCCGCCGAGCGCGCCGCGATCCTGGAACGGGCCGCCGACCTGATGGAAGGCGAGATCCAGCCACTGATGGGCCTGCTGGCACGCGAAGCCGGCAAGACCTTCGCCAACGCCATCGCCGAAGTGCGTGAAGCCGTGGACTTCCTGCGCTACTACGCGGTACAGGCGCGCAACGACTTCACCAACGATGCCCACCGCCCGTTGGGCCCGGTGGTCTGCATCAGCCCATGGAACTTCCCATTGGCGATCTTCAGCGGCCAAGTCGCCGCGGCACTGGCCGCCGGTAATCCGGTGCTGGCCAAGCCTGCCGAACAGACCCCACTGGTTGCCGCCCAAGCCGTGCGCATCCTGCTCGAAGCCGGTATCCCGGAAGGCGTGCTGCAACTGCTGCCAGGCCAGGGTGAAAGCGTGGGGGCACGCCTGGTCGGTGATGATCGCGTCAAAGGCGTGATGTTCACCGGTTCCACCGAAGTCGCGCGCCTGCTGCAACGCAGCGTCGCCGGGCGCCTGGATGCCCAGGGTCGTCCGATCCCGCTGATCGCCGAAACCGGCGGCCAGAACGCAATGATCGTCGACTCCTCGGCGCTGACCGAACAAGTGGTCATCGATGTGGTGTCGTCCGCGTTTGATAGCGCCGGCCAGCGTTGCTCGGCCCTGCGCGTCCTGTGCCTGCAGGAAGATTCGGCAGACCGCGTGATCGAAATGCTCAAGGGCGCCATGGCGGAATGCCGCCTGGGCAACCCGGAGCGCCTGTCGGTGGATATCGGCCCGGTGATCGACGCCGAAGCCAAGGCCGGCATCGAGAAACATATCCAGGCCATGCGCGACAAAGGCCGCAATGTGTATCAGGTGGCGATTGCCGATGGCGAAGAGATCAAGCGCGGCACCTTCGTGATGCCGACCCTGATCGAGCTGGAAAGCTTCGACGAGCTGCAACGGGAAATCTTCGGCCCGGTACTGCACGTGGTGCGCTACAAGCGCAAAGAAATCGACCAGCTCATCGGCCAGATCAACGCCTCCGGCTACGGTCTGACCCTGGGTGTGCATACCCGCATCGACGAGACCATCGCCAAGGTGATCGACAACGTCAATGCCGGTAACGTCTATGTGAACCGCAACATCGTCGGGGCCGTGGTCGGCGTACAGCCATTCGGCGGCGAAGGCCTGTCGGGGACCGGCCCGAAAGCCGGTGGCCCGTTGTACCTGTATCGCCTGCTGTCGACCCGTCCTACGGATGCCATCGAGCAATCCTTCGTACGCGGCGACAAGCTGACTGCACCCGATGTGCGCCTGCGCGACGCCATGAGCCAACCGCTGAACGCCCTGAAAACCTGGGCCGACAGCAATAAGTTCAGCGAACTGAGCGCCCTGTGCACGCAGTTCGCCGCGCAATCGCAAAGCGGTATCACTCGCCAACTGGCCGGCCCGACCGGCGAGCGCAACAGCTACGCCATCCTGCCTCGCGAGCACGTGTTGTGCCTGGCGGAAGTCGAAGGCGACCTGCTGACCCAGCTCGCGGCGGTCTTGGCCGTTGGCGGTTCAGCGGTATGGCCGGAAACTGACCTGACCAAAGCCGTGTTC
The DNA here is from genome assembly GCF_042015035.1 of Pseudomonas gorinensis. NCBI lineage: Bacteria > Pseudomonadati > Pseudomonadota > Gammaproteobacteria > Pseudomonadales > Pseudomonadaceae > Pseudomonas > Pseudomonas gorinensis. The sequence goes on along the minus strand of NZ_CP167125.1, from coordinate 876,047 downwards.
ACACGCCTGCCGAAGGAGATTCAGGCGAAGATCAAACGCGTGGCGGACTGGACCAAAGACGAAGTGGTGTTCGACGCGGTCCTGCACCACGGCGATTCCGACCAACTGCGTGCGGTGTGCCAGCAAGTGGCCCAGCGTGGCGGGGCGATTGTCGGCGTGCATGGTTTGTCACAAGGGGAAACGGCGATTGCCCTGGAGCGCCTGGTGATCGAGCGAGCGTTGAGCGTCAACACCGCTGCGGCGGGCGGCAACGCCAGCCTGATGACCATCGGCTAACCCTGACGAAACACGGTCAACATGTGAGAGGGGGCTTGCCCCCGATAGCGGAGTATCAGTCAGTCCATCGGATACTGACACACTGCTATCGGGGCAAGCCCCCTCCCACATTTGATCGCCTTTCAATTCCCCTCCCCGCGTTCTGCCTCTTCATCACCCAAATCAATCTTGCTATCCAGCCTCTATTCGCGCACTTAGACTCCGGCCTACTCCATATAGGTAAGCCGCCATGTCCGAGACGCTCCTCAGTTCCCGCAATCTGGCTTTCGAGCTGTACGAAGTCCTCGACGCCGAGGGCCTGACCCAGCGCGAGCGGTTTGCCGAACACAACCGCGAAACCTTCGACGCCGCGATCAGCACCGCGCGCAGCATCGCGGAAAAGTACTTCGCGCCGCATAACCGCAAAAACGACGAAAACGAACCGCGCTACGAAGACGGCAAGGCAATTCTGATTCCAGAAGTGAAACCCGCCGTGGATGCCTTTCTGGAAGCCGGTTTCCTCAATGCTGCGCGCAGTTTCGAAGCCGGTGGCATGCAGCTACCCACCCTGCTGTCCCAGGCCTGTTTCGCCCACTTCCAAGCCGCCAACGCCGCCTCTACTTCCTACCCGTTCCTGACCATGGGCGCAGCCAACCTGATCGAAAGCTTCGGCACCGAGGAGCAGAAACAACGCTTCCTGCAGCCGATGATCGAGGGCCGCTTCTTCGGCACCATGGCGCTGACCGAACCCCATGCCGGCTCCTCCCTATCAGATATCCGAACCCGCGCGGAGCCTGCGGCCGACGGCAGCTATCGCCTCAAGGGCAACAAGATCTTCATCTCCGGCGGCGACCATCCGCTGTCGGAAAACATTGTGCACATGGTGTTGGCCAAGTTGCCGGACGCACCAGCCGGGGTGAAGGGCATTTCGCTGTTTATCGTGCCCAAATTCCTCGTCAACGACGACGGCAGCCTGGGGGCGCGCAACGATGTGTTGCTGGCCGGGCTGTTCCACAAGATGGGATGGCGCGGCACCACGTCCACAGCGCTGAATTTCGGCGATAACGGCCACTGCGTCGGCTACCTGGTGGGCAAACCCCACCAGGGCCTGAGCTGCATGTTCCAGATGATGAACGAAGCACGTATCGGCGTGGGCATGGGCGCGGTGATGCTCGGCTACGCCGGTTACCTCTACTCGTTGGAGTACGCCCGCGAACGCCCCCAAGGCCGCCTGCCGGACAGCAAGGACCCGACCACTGCACCGGTGTCCATCATCCAGCACGCCGATATCAAGCGCATGTTGCTGACCCAGAAAGCCTACGTCGAAGGCGCCTTCGACCTGGGCCTATATGCCGCGCGGCTGTTCGATGACACCACCACCCTGGCCACCGACATCGAACGCCGGCAAGCCCACGAACTGCTGGACCTGCTCACCCCCATCGTCAAATCCTGGCCTTCGGAGTTCTGCCTGAAGGCCAACGAGCTGGCGATCCAGATCCTCGGCGGCCACGGTTACACCCGTGAATACCCGGTGGAACAGTACTACCGCGACAACCGCCTGAACCCGATCCACGAAGGCACCCACGGCATCCAGTCCCTGGATTTGCTCGGGCGCAAGCTCGCACAGAACGGCGGCGCTGGTCTAAAACAGTTGATTCGGTTGATCGCCGAGACCGGCGCACGCGCGCAGAAATACCCTTCGCTGACCGCCCTGAGGGAACCGCTGGAACACCTGGTGGCCCGCCTGCAAAGCGTCACGATTGGCCTGCTGACCGATCTCGCCCAAGGCAAGGTCAACAGCAGCCTGGCGAACTCGGCGCTGTACCTGAAGGTATTCGGGCACACGGTGATCGGTTGGCGCTGGCTGGAACAGGCGATTCGCGCCGAGGAAGGGTTGGCCAAGGGCAATGCAGCGGATGTCGACTTCTATAAAGGCAAGCTCCAGGCTGCGCGGTATTTCCTGACGTGGGAGGTGCCGGGTTGTCATCACGAATTGCGCCTGCTGGAGAACAGGGATGACACCTGCCTGAACATGCAGGACAAATGGTACTAAGCACCTGTCAAGGTTGACAGGTGTTGATCACACGAGAGGCAGATAGAATCGTATGCCCTGAACGTTGTCTTGCCGTATTCGGGATAAGTGCAGTTTTTTCTGCAGCGCGACTACGCATAGGATCAACATCAATGAAAACGAAAATCATGCTTCAACAAGAAAACATCGGCACATCCAGCTATGTCGGTGATGCGCCGGAAGATGTTTTGATCAGAATCGGTGAGGAGTGGATCGTAGACAAGACCTACGTTTGCACCAACAAAACATACAAGCTGCTGCCTGACGTGGGCGAGGAGAAAAACCGCTACACCGTCGAAGCCGTATTTTCAGAAAAAGCGACAACAGAGCCCGCCTCGGCGCGCAAAGTCGAAGTGGTCTTTACTGTTAAAAATGATCGCGCGTTCCCGGAAGTACCAGGGACGGAACACAACCCCGAATACGTGTTCTCCATCACCATTGGCGATCGCTTGACCGACAGATCAAACCAAACAGCGTCGGTACTTCGAAAATACTATCGCCCTATGTCAGGGGGCCGACTGACGATCGGCTATTACCTGGGTTAAGGCTGAACATTCAAAAGCGACGCGCCCATGTTCAGCAGGCATACGCTCCCGGTAGATGGGAGCGTATCGCCGAGTTTGCGGTTAGATACCGCCTGGCATGCAGCCATCGGTTCAACGGCAGTATCAAGGCTGCCCGATCGCCTTCGAAATCACCTCGACCGTGGCGCTGACTTGCTCTTGGTAACGGTCGAGTTCCTGCTGGTGACGCTGCTGCATTTCGATCTGCTCGGCGCACAGGTTCAGCGCGGCCAGCACCAGTAATTTGTCACCGATGAGGGTCGGGTACTTTTTCTTGGTGGTGGCCAGGGAGGCCTTGAGCATCGTCACGGCGTGCATCAGGGTTTGATCTTCCCCGGCCGGTGCCTTGATCGAGTAATCCTCTCCGAGAATCGAAACGACCTTTATCCCTTGGTTCATGCGCTGACAGGCCCTGCGCTCACGCGTTCAACCAGTGCTTGAATGCGCGCGGCGGTGGCACCGTGCTTTTCTTCCTGCTCCATCAGGTTCAGTTGCAGGCTGTCGTTCTCATCCTTGGCGCGGGCCAGTTCGGCCTTGAGGGCCTCGTTGCTGCCCAGCAGGTCTTGATTCTGCTGTACCAGGTCGCTGACCAGTTGTTCCAGTTGGCTGAGGGATGCTTCTAACATTTTGATTTCTCTGGCTTTTTAAAAGGGCGGTGACGATAAAGAAAATTCACCTCGGATGCCAGGGTTATCCCCGGCGCGCAGCCCGATAGTTAAGGGCCGGGCCGCACTTTCGAGCCTTAGTGACTGCATTTACCCCATCTGGTTCCGGAATCGGTGCAACCCCTCGTCAGATGCGACAAAAGCGCACGCCCCTTTAGACTTTAGTCGTACGGCCGATACGCGATGCACACCCCGTCTCATGGCCGCATGGATCGCGCTCCTCCCCCAGGACTCCAGCATGTCTCTTCGTAATATGAATATCGCGCCGCGCGCCTTCCTAGGCTTCGCGTTGATTGGTGCACTTATGTTGTTTCTCGGTGTATTCGCCCTGAACCAGATGAGCAAGATCCGTGGCGCCGCGGAAGACATCACCCTGTCCAGCGTGCCGAGCATTCGCGCCCTTGATGAATTCACCCAACTGACCCTGCGCCTGCGGGTGCTGTCATACCGCTTGCTGACCAACCGCGAACCGGATGTGCAGCAAAAAACCCTGGAAGCCTTTGACCTGCGCAACCAGCAGATTCGCACAGCACAGGGTGTCTACGAAAAACTGATCGACAGCAGCGAGGAACGCTCGACCTACGACGAGTACGTGCGTTTGCTCAGCCAATACCATCAGATCGAAGAGCGCATGAAGAGCTTGTCGCGCGCCAACCAGATGGAGGAATTGCGCAGCCTGCTCAACACCGAATTGCTGAGCAACTCCGAGCAGGTCAACGCCGTACTCACGCGCCTGCTGGAGATTAATAACAAGATGGCCCTGGCCACCAACCAACAAGCCGAAGACCAGTACAACCTGGCCTTTGACCTGGTGGTGGGCCTGCTGGTGATCGCCACCGCGCTGACGTTGTTGTTCGCCTGGCTGTTGACCCGCAGCATCACCGTGCCGATTTCCCAGGCCCTGGATGCCGCGGAAGAGATCGCCGAAGGCAACCTCACGCGGCCGATCAAGGTCGACGGCAACGACGAGGCCGGTCGCCTGCTGGCGGCGATGACGAAGATGCAGGACAAACTGCGCGACACCTTGCAACGCATCGCCGGCTCGGCCACCCAGTTGGCTTCCGCCGCGGAAGAACTGAACGCGGTCACGGATGAAAGCGCTCGCGGCCTGACCCAGCAAAACAACGAAATAGAACAAGCCGCCACCGCCGTCAACGAGATGACCAGCGCCGTCGAGGAAGTCGCACGCAATGCGGTGAGCACCTCCGAGGCCTCGCGCAACGCCACCACCTCTGCCGGTGACGGCCGCGACCTGGTACAGGAAACCGTCAGCGCCATCGAGCGCATGAGTGGCGACGTGCAAGCCACTGCCACGCTGATTGGCGAGCTGGCCAATGAGTCCCGTGATATCGGCAAGGTACTCGACGTGATTCGCGGCCTGGCCGACCAGACCAACCTGCTGGCCCTGAACGCGGCGATTGAAGCGGCGCGCGCGGGCGAAGCCGGCCGCGGTTTTGCCGTGGTGGCCGATGAAGTGCGGGCCCTGGCCCATCGCACCCAACAATCCACCAGCGAAATCGAGCGCATGATCGGCAGCATCCAGGCCGGCACCGAGCACGCCGTGGACTCGATGCGTAACAGCACCGAGCGCGCGGAATCGACGCTGAACATCGCCAAAGGCGCAGGTATGTCGTTGGACACCATCAACACGGCGATCATCGAGATCAACGAGCGCAACCTGGTCATCGCCAGCGCGGCGGAAGAACAGGCCCAGGTGGCGCGGGAAGTGGACCGCAACCTGGTGAATATCCGCGACTTGTCGGTGCAATCGGCAACCGGCGCCAGCCAGACCAGTGCGGCGAGCGGTGAGCTGTCGCGCCTGGCGGTGGATTTGAACGGGATGGTCGGGCGCTTCCGCCTCTAACTGATACAACTGGGTCAAGAAGGTGGGAGGGGCTTGCCCCCGATAGCAGTGTGTCAATCAGCACATCTGATTCTGATACAGCGTAATCGGGGGCAAGCCCCCTCCCACATTTGGATCTATATGAATCAGAAAAAGCTTTTTGACAGCGCGGCAATTCAACAGGTTAGAATCGCTGGCACGTAGACTGCATGGTCAGTTTGCGCCCGTCTTATATGCTCATGGAGTACTGCCTTTGAATGCGACGACCATCAACAGCCTGTTCTTGATCGGCGCGTTGCTGGTGGGTGCAAGCATTCTGGTGAGTTCCCTGTCGTCCCGCCTGGGTATCCCGATCCTGGTGATCATCCTGGCCGTGGGCATGGTCGCCGGCGTCGACGGCGGCGGTATCATCTTCGATAACTACCCGACCGCCTACCTGGTGGGCAACCTCGCGTTGGCCGTGATCCTGCTCGACGGCGGCTTGCGCACGCGGGTGGCGAGTTTTCGCGTGGCACTCTGGCCGGCGCTATCGCTGGCCACGGTGGGGGTGTTGATTACCACCGGCCTCACCGGCATGGCCGCCGCCTGGCTGTTCAACCTCAATATCATCCAGGGCCTGCTGATCGGCGCCATCGTCGGCTCCACCGACGCCGCCGCGGTGTTCTCGCTGCTCGGCGGCAAGGGCCTCAACGAACGGGTCACCGCCAGCCTGGAAATCGAATCCGGCAGCAACGACCCGATGGCAGTGTTCCTCACCGTCACCCTGATCGACATGCTTGCCAGCGGCCAGACCGGCCTGCACTGGAGCCTGCTGACCCACCTGATCCGCGAATTCGGCATCGGCGGCCTCATCGGCCTCGGCGGCGGCTGGCTGATGCTGCAAATGGTCAACCGCATCAACCTGGCCACCGGCCTCTATCCGATCCTGGTGATCGCCGGCGGCCTGGTGGTATTCGCCCTGACCAACGCCCTGCACGGCAGCGGCTTCCTCGCGGTGTACCTGTGCGGCCTGGTGATCGGCAACCGCCCGGTGCGCAGCCGCCATGGCATTTTGCATATGCTCGACGGCATGGCCTGGCTGGCCCAGATCGGCATGTTCCTGGTGCTGGGGTTGCTGGTCACGCCCCATGACCTGCTGCCCATCGCCCTGCCGGCCCTGGGCCTGGCACTGTGGATGATCCTGTTTGCGCGGCCATTGTCGGTGATGGTCGGCCTGCTGCCGTTCAAGGCGTTCCACGGCCGCGAGAAAGCCTTTATTGCCTGGGTCGGCCTGCGCGGCGCGGTGCCGATCATCCTGGCGGTGTTCCCGCTGATGGCCGGCCTGCCCCATGCGCAGCTGTACTTCAACCTGGCGTTCTTTATCGTGCTGGTCTCGCTGCTGGTACAGGGCACCAGCCTGCCGTGGGTGGCCAAGCTGCTGAAAGTGACCGTACCGCCGGAGCCCGCACCGATTTCCCGGGCGGCCCTGGAAGTCCACGTCACCAGCGAGTGGGAGCTGTTCGTCTACCGCCTCGGCGCAGAGAAATGGTGCATCGGCGCCGCCCTGCGCGAACTGAAAATGCCCGAAGGCACACGGATCGCCGCGCTGTTCCGTGGCCAGCAACTGCTCCACCCGTCGGGTAGTACGGTGTTGGAAGTCGGCGATCTGCTCTGCGTGATCGGCCACGAACACAACCTGCCGGCCCTGGGCAAACTGTTCAGCCAGGCGCCGCAACGCGGCTTGGATCTGCGCTTTTTCGGCGACTTCGTCCTCGAGGGCGACGCCCAGCTGGGCGCGGTTTCCGCCCTGTACGGCCTCAAGCTGGAAGGTATCGACCCGGACATGCCACTGAGCCGCTTCATCACCCAGAAAGTCGGCGGTGCGCCCGTGGTCGGCGACCAGGTGGAGTGGAACAACACCATCTGGACCGTCGCGGTCATGGACGGGAACAAGATTGGCAAAGTCGGCGTCAGATTCCCCGAAGGAAGTCGCCCGGGCCCCGGACTCTTCCTCTAAACTGCGGGGCGACAACGCCCCTGATTCTTCACCTTGCTCGACCGGTCTCTATGCTAACCCTGCGCACTTTTCTCGCCACTGCCCTGCTGGGCCTGACTCTTTGTGTCGGCAGCGTATATGCCGCCGACCCACCCAGCGCCGACGCCATCCAGCAAACCCTGGACAAGCTGCCTGATCGCAAGCTGCCCGACGCCGACATGAAGGCGCTGCAGTCGATCCTGCAACAGACCCTGACCTACCTGGGTAACAAACAGGATTACGAACAGCGCCTGGCGGACCTCAAGCGCCAGCTGGAAGACGCGCCGCGCCAGACCAGCGAGAACCAGCGCGAACTGACCCGGCTCAAGGCCACCAAGGTCATTCCGGTAGCCCAGCGCTACGCCTCGCTGCCGGTGCCGCAACTGGAGCAATTGCTGGTGCAGCGCACCACCCAGCAAGGCGACCTGCAAAAAGACCTGGCCGAAGCCAACAGCCTGACCATTGCCGCCCAGACCCGCCCCGAGCGCGCCCAGACCGAAATCAGCAACAGCCAGACGCGCATCCAGCAGATCAATTCGACCCTCAAGGCCGGCAAGGACAATGGCAAGACCCTCAGCAGCGACCAGCGCAACCAGTTGAACGCCGAACTCGCCGCCCTGAACGCGTTGATCCCCCTGCGCCGCCAGGAACTGGCCGGCAACAGCCAACTGCAAGACCTGGGCAACAGCCAGCACGACCTGGTAGTCGAAAAGACCGCGCGCCTGGAACAAGAGATCCAGGACCTGCAAACCCTGATCAACCAGAAACGCCTGGCCCAGTCCCAACAGACCGTTACCCAACAATCGATCGAAGCGCAGAAAGCCGGTGGCAGCAGCCTGCTGGCCACGGAAAGCGCGGCCAACCTGAAGCTGTCCGATTACCTGCTCAAAAGCACCGACCGCCTCAACGACCTGACCCAGAAAAACCTGCAGACCAAGCAGCAACTGGACACCGTGACCCAGAGCGACTCGGCGCTGGATGAACAGATCAACGTCCTCAAGGGCAGCCTGCTGCTCTCCAAGATCCTCTACAAGCAAAAACAGGCACTGCCACGCCTCACGGTAGACCGCGACCTGGCGGACGATATCGCCAACATTCGCCTGTATCAGTTCGAGGTCAACCAGCAGCGCGAGCTGATCAGTTCCCCCAGCACCTACGTAGACAACCTGCTGGCCAACCAGCCGCCGGACGATATCACCCCGCAACTGCGCCGCACCCTGCTGGAACTGGCGATCACCCGCAGCGACCTGCTGGAGCGCCTGAGCCGCGAACTGAGCGCACTGCTTAACGAATCGATCACCCTGCAACTGAACCAGAAACAACTGCTCAGCACCGCCACCACCCTGCGTGCGACGTTGGACGAGCAGATGTTCTGGATCCCCAGCAACAAGCCGCTGGACACCGAATGGCTGGAAACCGTACCGGCGCACCTGAGCAAGCAAGTCACCAGCCTGCCTTGGGCCTCCAGCGTCAGCGAACTGTACGATGGCCTGACCCAGCGCCCCCTGCTGTTCCTGCCGCTCCTGCTGTTGATCGGCGCCCTGCTGTGGCGACGTAACGCCCTGTACGCCCGCCTGAAAAAGGTCCACCTGGATATCGGCCACTTCAAGCGCGACAGCCAGTGGCACACACCACAGGCGATCCTGGTGAACATCCTGCTGGCGATGCCGGTGGCCCTGGGCCTGGCGCTGTGCGGCTATGCACTGCAGATCGACGCCCGTGGGCAAAACGCCAACCTCGGCGCGGCACTGTTGCAGATCGCCCAGGCGTGGCTGGTGTTCTACACCGCCTACCGCATCCTGGCGCCGGGCGGCGTGGCCGAGTTGCACTTCCGCTGGGAAAAACCCCAGGTCGAATTCCTGCAAGGCTGGGTGCGCAAGCTCGGGCTGGTGGTTCTGGCCCTGGTGGCCGTGGTGGCGATTGCCGAACATCAACCGGCAGCGCTGGCCGACGATGTGCTGGGCATTGGCGTGGTGCTGCTGTGCTATGCGCTGATGGCCTGGCTACTGGGGCGCCTGCTGTTACACAGCCCGACCCACGAAAAAGCCTCGCTGTTTCGCAAAGCCATGGGCCTGGTGTTTACCGCGCTGCCCATCGCCCTGTTTATCGCCGTGTGCTTCGGCTACTACTACACCGCGCTCAAGCTCAGTGACCGGTTGATCAATACCCTGTACCTGCTGATGCTCTGGCTGGTCATCGAAGCCACCTTCGTACGCGGCCTGGGCGTTGCCGCACGGCGCCTGGCCTACTCCCGCGCCCTGGCCAAGCGCCAAGCAGCCAAGGAAGCCGGCGACGGCGAGGCGGTGATCGAAGAACCGACCCTGGACATCGAACAGGTCAACGAACAATCGATGCGCCTGATCCGCCTGGCCTTGCTCGGCGGCTTCATCGCGGCGCTGTACTGGGTGTGGTCAGACCTGATCTCGGTGTTCTCCTACCTGGACAACGTCACCCTCTACGAATACACCAGCGGCACCGGCGCCAATATCAGCATGGTGCCAATCAGCATCGGCGACCTGCTCGGCGCGCTGATCATCATCGGCATCACCTTCGCCCTGGCGCGCAACCTGCCCGGCTTGCTGGAGGTGCTGGTGCTGTCCAAGCTGGACCTGGCCCAGGGCAGCGCCTACGCCACCACCACGTTGCTGTCGTATGTGATTGCCGGCGTCGGCTTTGTCTCGACCCTGTCCACCCTCGGTGTGAGCTGGGACAAGTTGCAATGGCTGGTCGCCGCGCTGTCGGTGGGCCTGGGCTTCGGCATGCAGGAGATCTTCGCCAACTTTATCTCCGGCATCATGATCCTGTTCGAACGCCCGGTACGGATCGGCGACACCATTACCATCGGCAACCTGTCGGGCACCGTGAGCAAGATCCGCATCCGCGCGACCACCATCACCGACTTCGACCGCAAGGACATCATTGTCCCGAACAAGACCTTCATCACCGGGCAATTGATCAACTGGTCGCTGACCGACACCATCACCCGAGTCACCCTGAAACTGGGGGTGGACTACGGCTCCGACCTGGACCTGGTGAAGGAATTGCTGCTCAAGGCTGCGCGAGAAAACCCACGGGTGCTGAAGGAACCGGAACCCCATGTTTACTTCCTCAACTTCGGCGAAAGCACCCTCGACCATGAATTGCGCATGCACGTGCGCGACCTGGGCGACCGCAACCCGGTGATCGACGAGGTGAACCGTTTTATCAACCGCGAGTTCAAGAACCACCACATCAACATCTCGTTCCGGCAGATGGAGGTCTACCTGAAAAACCTCCACGGCCAGGAGTACAAGCTGGTGCCGGTAGAAGACGAAAACAGGACCATCGTCGGTCCGGTCGAATCCCCGGATACCCCGGAGCCACCACCGGGCAAAGTGGCGGATGCCCCCGAGCCGCCACCCTCCAAGCTCGACTAAACCGCCTATCCCCAGCAGAATGCTCGGACATTCTGCTGGAGATGGCCGGTGAAAGCCCTCGACGAACTGACCTTCGACAACCGCTTCGCACGCCTGGGCGACGCGTTCTCGACCCACGTATTGCCTGAACCCCTCGACGAACCACGCCTGGTCGTGGCGAGCGATGCCGCCATGGCCCTGCTCGACCTCGACCCGACGGTGGCCGAAACCCCGGTATTCGCCGAGCTGTTTGGCGGGCACAAGCTATGGGCCGAGGCGGAACCGCGGGCGATGGTCTACTCCGGGCACCAGTTCGGCTCCTACAACCCACAATTGGGCGATGGCCGTGGGTTGCTGCTGGGCGAGGTGTACAACGCCGCCGGCGAGCATTGGGACCTGCACCTCAAGGGCGCCGGGCAGACGCCTTACTCGCGCATGGGCGACGGCCGCGCCGTGCTGCGCTCTTCGATTCGTGAGTTTCTCGCCTCTGAAGCGCTGCACGCGCTGGGCATTCCCAGCAGCCGCGCACTGTGCGTGATCGGCTCCAGCACCCCGGTGTGGCGTGAGAAGCAGGAACGCGGGGCCATGGTCCTGCGCCTGGCCCGCAGCCATATCCGTTTTGGTCATTTTGAATATTTTTATTACACCAAGAAGCCCGAACAGCAGGCTGAACTGGCCGAACACGTGTTGAACCTGCACTACCCCGAGTGCCGCGAACAGCCCGAACCGTATCTGGCGATGTTCCGCGAAATCGTCGAACGCAATGCAGAACTGATCGCCAAATGGCAGGCGTATGGTTTTTGCCATGGGGTGATGAACACCGACAACATGTCGATCCTCGGCATCACCTTCGACTTCGGGCCGTTTGCGTTTCTGGATGATTTCGACGCGCACTTCATCTGCAACCACTCCGATCACGAAGGACGCTACTCCTTCAGCAACCAGGTGCCGATTGGCCAGTGGAACCTCAGCGCGCTGGCCCAGGCACTGACGCCGTTTATCAGCGTCGATGCCTTGAAGGAAGCCCTGGGCCTGTACCTGCCGTTGTACCAGGCGCACTACCTGGATTTGATGCGTCGTCGTTTGGGGCTGACCACTGCTGAAGACGATGATCAGAAATTGGTGGAGCGCTTGCTCAAGCTGATGCAGAACAGCGGCGTGGACTACACGCTGTTCTTCCGACGGCTGGGGGATGAATCGGCAGCGTTGGCCGTGACGCGGTTGCGCGATGATTTCGTCGATAGAGCCGGGTTTGATGCCTGGGCCGAGCTGTACAAAGCCCGTGTCGAACGGGAGGGGGACGGCACCGAAGAACAGCGCCGTGCGCGAATGCATGCGGTGAACCCGCTGTACATCCTGCGCAACTACCTCGCACAAAACGCCATTACCGCTGCCGAGTCAGGCGATTACAGCGAAGTGCGGCGCTTGCACGAGGTGCTTTCCAAGCCATTCGAGGAACAGGCGGGGATGGAACAGTACGCGCAGCGGCCGCCGGATTGGGGCAAGCATCTGGAGATCAGCTGTTCGTCGTGATACGCGCCATGCTCGCGATTAGATGAACATATCGACCGGCACCTTGAAATAATCCGCCAGCCAACGAATCTGCCGAACGTTGAGCTGGCGTTTTCCACTTAGGATTTCCGAGACAACCGATTGAGCGCCAACACCTGGCAAATCACTCTGCGTCAAACCATGCTCCTGCATCAGGGATCGCAATACGTCGACACCGCTGGCCTCTGGCACTGGCCAATGCTCCAAGTCATAAGCCTCGACCCAGTCACCGATGATATCGACCACGCCCATCAACGGGTGAGCTTCGTCTTCCCCTACGATATCCAGCAATTCGTCGAGCGCCTCCACCAGCACATCGTAGTCAGCCTCGGTTTTGGGCTTGCGCAACAGGGGCGACACGAATTGCCAATGCTCGGCCACCTGCTCGATCAGCACACTCATTTCCACTCACTCCTTCCAGTTACCCTTGTCGTATTCCCGATGGTCCAGCACATGTCGAATATAGAGCCGCTGCATTCGGTAGCGCACAATCGCAATGAGGCGCAGCTTGTTACCACCTATGTTGAAGACGTGTAACGCCCCCACTTTATCCACGGCCGGAAAAATCGATTTCAACGCCGCGAAGTCTTCTGGATTGAGGACTTTGACCTTCCGATACCACGCATCCAAAGCACAGGCTGAATGAGGCCACTTCACTTTGGCATTGCGGATTTGTTTCGCACTGATTACGCGCATGCAACATCCCTATCGCATATTGCTATGGAGGTTAAACCCGAACTGCGACTATCGCAATTTGCTATGGCGCCGAACGGACCAATGGTGCTGTTTCGAACAAGCACTCCCAGCCTAGATAGGCATGCGCCAATCGACATTTGCGAATCTGTTAGCGCATGCGTCGTCGCCCTCGAGCTTGATAAAACGGCTACCTGACTCCAGATAGGGAGCATTGGCCACATCCACGGAGCGCCACCATGTCCGAACCTCTCGTTATCCCCTGCCCCCATTGCAACGGCCTCAACCGCATCCCCGGAGAGCGCCTGGGGGATACGCCCAAATGTGGGCGCTGCAAGCAGCCGGTTCTACTGAGCAAGCCTTTCGAGCTGAAGCAAGGCGACTACGCCAGCCAGATCAAGGGCGATTTACCGTTGCTGGTGGATGTGTGGGCCGATTGGTGTGGGCCGTGTAAATCCTTCGCGCCGGTATTCGAACAGGCGGCCGCGCAGCTGGCGGGCAAGTGCCGGCTGGCCAAGCTGGACAGTGAGGCTAATCAGCAGCTGTCGGCGCAGTTGGGGATTCGTTCGATCCCCAGTTTGATTCTGTTCAAGAACGGCCGCGAAGTGGCGCGCCAGAGCGGCGCCTTTCCGTTGCCGCAGTTGATGAGTTGGTTGCGTAGCCAGGGGGTGTAACCCGAATGCCAGTCAGTTAAGTTTTTTTGTAGGAGCGAGGGGGACGCCTAGTTCTTGCTCGCGAAAAACGTCAACGATAACGCGTGTTTCCTGAGTGAATGCGGCGTCTGTGAGTTTTTCGCGAGCAAGAACTAGGCGTCCCCCTCGCTCCTACAGAAGGCGATGTACGCTTAACTGACTGGCATTCGGGCTTGCCCGCTCCCACATTGGGTCCGGGTAGCGCTTGAGGTCAGGCATTTTCCAGCAGGTTGTGCAGCTCCACGAATTGCAGAGTGAGCTTATGCCGTGGGTCCAGGTGGATCAGCGGCTTGTTCTGCTGGTGCGACTCACGCATGCGCACTGAGCTGGCCAGGTACACCGGCAATACCGGCAAACCTTCGGCCATCAACTCATCGAGCATCTGCTGCGGCAGGCTCGCCCGGGCCTGGAACTGGTTGACGACGATGCCTTCCACTTCCAGCCCCTCGTTGTGGTCCTCCTTCAACTCTTCGATTTCTGCCAGCAGGCCATACAACGCCTGGCGCGAGAAACTGTCGCAATCGAAGGGGATCAATACACGATCAGCGGCAATCAGCGCCGAAACCGCATAAAAATTCAATGCCGGCGGGGTATCCAGGTAAATCCGGTCGTAATCCTCGCTCAATTCATCCAGCAGCTTTCGCAGCTTGTTGATCTTGTGCTTGGCCTCGAGCTTGGGCTGCAAATCCGCCAACTCTGCGGTGGCCGTGATCACATGCAGGTTGTCGAACGGTGTCTCGTAGATATCCACGCGGTTTTTCTTGGAAAAAGGCCCGGAAGACAGGGTTTGCTTGAAGAATTCGGCAATGCCCATCGGGATATCATCGCCGGTCAGCCCGGTAAGGTACTGGGTGGAGTTGGCTTGTGCATCGAGGTCCACCAACAGGGTTCGATAGCCTTCACTGGCGCTGACTGCCGCCAGGTTGCAGGCGATACTGGACTTGCCAACGCCGCCTTTCTGATTGAACACCACGCGCCGCATGGAAAAACCTCCGTGTATCAATGAATGTCCGAGTGTAGAGGGCAAAAGCGCCTGTTCGCTACCTCGTTCATCCATGCACGGCTGCATTAACCGCGAGCCATGGCTCATCGCGTACAAACGAATAGGAAGGGTCCGACAATCCAATTCGTCCTGCGGTAAAGGACAATCTGTAAATCTCTCCGCAAATTTTGTAATCAGCCGTGAACAATTCTTTACCAAAGTTTGCTAGAACCCCACGGCACCCGGATAATGCGCGCCATTCGGCTCTTGCTCACCGTCCCGGTAAACTCGGCCAATGGCCGCACATGGAAGCCCGCAGGGGCGGGATAACTTCTCAGTGATCAACTTCAACATCGCCCAATGGCGTGCCTGGGCTCCTGGCCTGGACAGCGCGGACGACTGGTACGCCTGGTGCCGGGCCCCGGTGTTGCTGCCCGCCAGCGAAGCCAGCCCCGACGTATCGTTCTTGCCCGCCATGCAGCGCCGCCGCCTCAGCCGCCTGGCACGCATGGCGTTCAGCGTGGGTTGGCCGCTGGCCGAGGGCCGGCAAGACCTGCCCCTGGTGTTTATTTCGCGTCACGGCGAAACCCCGCGCACCCTCGACATCCTCAGCGACCTGGCCAATGACCAGCCGCTGTCGCCGACCCAGTTCAGCCTGTCGGTACATAACGCAGTGATTGGCCTGTGGTCGATCCTACGCAATGAAACCAGCGAGATGACGGCCCTTGCTGCCGCTGGCGACGGCCTGGAACACGGCCTGCTCGAAGCCGCCGCCCTGCTCAATGAAGGCGCCCCGGCCGTGTTGCTGGTGATTACCGAAGAACAGCCGCCTGAAGCCTATGCCGACTGGATCGCCGACGTGCCGTTCCCCTATGCCCTCGGCCTGCTGCTGACCCCAGGCGACGAGTGGCAACTGGAACTTACCCGCGGCACTGTCCAACCCACTCAAACCCAGTGGCCCCATGCCCTGAACCTGCTGCGCACCCTGCTCACTGAACAGGTCGCCTGCCAACATGCCTGGAAGAACCGCGTATGGAACTGGCAACGCAAGCCCTGACCGACAAACCACGGGACGCCTACTACTGGCGCCTGCTCGCCACCGCCGCCAGCTTCGCGCTGTTCGGAGCAGGCGGCCTGTGCCTGCGTTTGCTGGTGTTCCCGTTGCTCGCGTGCCTGCCAGGAAGCGCCGAAAAACACCAACGCCGCGCCCGCCATACCATCAGCAAGCTGTTCTGGTTCTTTATCCGCCTGATGCAACGCGCCGGCGTGCTGACCTACAGCGTCGAAGGTGCGGAAAACCTCGGGCGCCCAGGCCAGATGATCATCGCCAACCACCCGTCGCTGATCGATGTGGTGTTTTTGATCGGCCTGGTGCGCCAGGCCAACTGCGTGGTCAAGCAAAGCCTGTGGCAGAACCCCTTCACCCGTGGGCCGGTGCGCGATGCGGGCTATATCAGCAACGACGGCAGCAGCGAAATGCTCGATGCCGCCGCCGATGCCCTGCGCGGCGGCCAGACCCTGATCATTTTTCCCGAAGGCACCCGCACCACCCCTGGCTCGGCGCCTGCCTTTCATCGCGGCGCCGCCGCCATTGCGCTGCGCGGTGCGACAATCATCACCCCCGTGGTGATCAAGGTCAGCCCCACCACCCTGACCAAGGCCGAACCCTGGTATCGCATCCCAAAACGCCGCGTGCACTTCAGTTTGCGGGTAGGGGCCGATATAGAACCACAGGCGTTTGCCGCACTCGGGCCCGCGCCCCAGGCTTCACGCAAGCTCAACGATTACCTGCATCACTATTTTATTAAGGAGCTCGCCGAAGATGAGCGACCAACACAGCCTTGAGCACGACATAAAGGTGCTGATCATCGAGGCCCTGGGCCTGGAAGACATCAGCGCCGACGACATCGGAAACGATCAAACCCTGTTCGGCGAAGGCCTCGGCCTGGATTCGGTAGACGCCCTGGAATTGGGCCTGGCGATCCAGAAAAAGTACGGCATAAAAATCGATGCCGACGCCAAGGACACCCGCAATCACTTCACCAACGTGGCCAGCCTTGCGGCGTTCGTCACGGCCAGACAGGCAGCTTGAGACCGGACCATGCAAACTCGTGACGATATTTTCAACACCCTGCGCGACGCCTTGGTGGAACTGTTTGAACTGCCCCCGGAACGCGTCACCCTCGACGCCA
Source organism: Pseudomonas gorinensis (assembly GCF_042015035.1). Lineage (NCBI taxonomy): Bacteria > Pseudomonadati > Pseudomonadota > Gammaproteobacteria > Pseudomonadales > Pseudomonadaceae > Pseudomonas > Pseudomonas gorinensis. The sequence continues at coordinate 859,131 of NZ_CP167125.1, read as the reverse complement.
ACCTGTACCAGGACCTGGAAATCGACAGCATCGACGCCGTGGACCTGATCGACCATATCAAGCGCCAGACCGGCAAGAAGATCGCCGCTGAGGAATTCAAGGCAGTACGCACCGTGAACGATGTGGTTGAGGCGGTGTACCGTCTGGTCCAGCCAGCCGCATGAGCCGGTTGATTAGCCTTGGCCTGTTGTTGGCGGGGCTGCTGTACCCTTTTGCCGTGTATTACGGCACCGAGCACTTTGCGCCGTGGCAATTTGGCTTGCTGCTGGGCAGCCTGTGGCTGTTGCGCGCGCTGACCGCTGCACGGCGCCCCGGTAGCCGCTGGATGGCCGTGGCGGTCATCGTGTTTTGCCTGCTGCTGGCCTGGTTCGACAACCCTCGCCTGTTGCGCTGGTACCCGAGCCTGGTCAGTGCATTCATGCTCACGCTGTTCGGCCTGAGCCTGAAATACGGCCCGCCGATGGTCGAGCGCCTGGCCCGCATGAGCGACCCTCAGTTGCCAACCCACGCCGTCGTGTATACGCGCCAGGTCACCGTGGTGTGGAGTGTGTTTTTTCTATGTAATGGCCTGCTCGCCGCCGCCCTCACCCTTTGGGCGCCGCTGAGCTGGTGGACGTTGTACAACGGCCTGATCGCCTACGGGCTGATGGGGCTGTTGTTTGCCGTGGAATGGCTGGTACGACAAAGGGTTCGAGGCCGCGTATGAATGGGTTGAAACTTGAGCAGTTGCTGCTTGAGCCGCTGCAACAGCGTTTGGTCACCACCGAACCTGCAATGAATCACGCCCAGCTGTGGGAACAATCCCTGCGTCTGGCGGCGGGTTTGCAGGCACATGGCATCAAGCGCGTGGCTGTCCATCTGGAAGATGCCGGCTTATTGGCCGTCGCCTTGCTGGCTGCCTGGCGCGCCGGGGCCAGTGTGCTGCTGCCCGCCGACCTGCAACCGCAAACCCGCCTACGCTGGGCCGATGCCGTCGACGCCTGGTTGATCGCCGCCGATGACCTCGCCGCGCTCGACCAAGCGCCGCTGGACCCGGCGGCACTGGATCTGGACACTTGCCAACTGAGCCTGTGTACCTCCGGTTCCAGCGGCGAACCCAAGCGCATCGACAAGACCCTGCGCCAGCTGGCCAACGAAGTTGAGGCCCTGGAAGCCCTATGGGGTCCAGACCTCGAAGACGCGTGCATCATCGGCAGCGTCGCCACCCAACATATCTACGGTTTGCTGTTCCGGGTGCTATGGCCGTTGTGCGCCGGCCGTCCCTTTGTGCGCCACCAACTGGCCTTCCCCGAGGATTTACAGCGCGCCAGCCGCGAACACGCGCATTTTGCCTGGGTCGCCAGCCCGGCGCTGCTCAAGCGCATGGGCGATAACCTCGACTGGACGGCGCTGAGCCAAGTGTCGCGGGTGTTCTCTTCCGGTGGCGCGCTGCCCATCGAGGCCGCCGGCAGCCTTTACGATCGCCTGCAGCAATGGCCGACAGAAATCCTCGGCAGCTCGGAAACCGGTGGTATTGCCTGGCGCCAAGGCGCACAGCCGTGGCAGCCGTTTGCCGGTGTCGAGCTGAGCCAGGACGCCGACGGCGCCCTGCGCATCGCCTCGCCGTACTTGCCCGCCGGGCATATCGAGCAGACCGCCGACGCCGCCCGCATCCACGCCGATGGCCGCTTCGAACTGCTCGGTCGCCTGGACCGCATCGTCAAGCTGGAAGAAAAACGCATCTCCCTGCCCATGCTTGAACACGCGCTGATGGCCCACCCGTGGGTCACCGAAACCCGCCTGGGCGTGGTCCAGGAAAACCGTGCGTCACTCGGCGCGCTGGTGGTGTTGAGCGCCGAGGGCCTGCATGCCCTGCGCAACCAGGGCCGACGCACCGTGACCCAAACCCTGCGCCAGCACCTGAGCCAACACTGCGAAGCCCTGGCCCTGCCCCGGCGCTGGCGCTTGCTGCGCCAGTTGCCACTGAACAGCCAAGGCAAGCTGCCCCAGGCGGATGTCGAAGCACTGCTGCTGGCCCCCCGGCCAAAAGCGCCGGAGGTGCTGGAACACGTCGAAGTCGATGGCGAATGGACCTTGCAACTGAGCGTCCCGCCGGACCTGGCCTATTTCAGCGGCCACTTCCCGGTCACCCCGGTGCTGCCGGGCGTGGTGCAAGTGGAGTGGGCATTCAACCTCGGCCAGCAGTGCCTGGACCTGCCGCCGACCTTCGCCGGCATGGAAGTGCTCAAGTTCCAGCAACTGGTGCGTCCGGGCGACTGTATCGAACTGCACCTGCGCTTCGACCAGGAACGCGGCAAGCTGTATTTCGCCTACCGCAACGGCGTCGCCACCTGCTCCAGCGGCCGGATCCAATTGGAAGCCGCCCATGCATAACCCCTGCGCCCTGATCCCGGTCTACAACCACGAAGCCGCCGTGCCGGCCGTGGTCCATAGCCTGCTGAACAGCGGCCTGCCCTGTCTGCTGGTGGACGATGGCAGCAGCCCGGCGTGCGCGGCGGTATTGGCGCAACTGGCGAGCCTCGATAACGTCACCCTGCTGACCCTGCCCAACAACCAGGGCAAAGGCAGTGCGGTCATGGCCGGTTTTCGCGAAGCCGCGCGCCTGGGCTTCACCCACGCCCTGCAAGTGGACGCCGACGGCCAACATGACCTGCGCGAAGTCGAAAGCTTTATCGACACCTCACGCCGGCACCCCACGGCCGTGATCTGTGGCTACCCCGAATACGATGACAGCGTGCCCAAGGCTCGTTTGTATGCGCGCTACCTGACCCATGTGTGGGTATGGATCAATACCCTGTCGCTACAGATTCGCGACTCGATGTGCGGCTTTCGCGTATACCCGCTGGCGCCCACGCTGGCCCTGATGGACTCGGCCTACATCGGCACACACATGGATTTCGACTCCGACATCCTGGTGCGCCTGGCCTGGCGCAACCAGCCGATGCGCTGGCTGCCGACCCAGGTGCATTACCCCGCCGACGGGCTGTCACACTTCCGCCTGTTCCGTGACAACGTGCGCATTTCGGCCATGCACACCCGGTTGTTCTTCGGCATGCTGGTGCGCGCGCCGATGATCCTGTGGCGACGGTGGCAGGCATGAGCGACAGCAGCAAACACTGGGCCGATCGCGAGGAGCGCGGCAGCTACTGGCTGATGAAATTCACCGCCGTCGCCGCCAAGGTGCTTGGCCGACGCCTGCTGAGCCCGCTGTTGTACGGCATCGTGTTGTACTTCTTCCTGTTCGGCCGCACGGCGCGCCAGAGCGCCTGGCAGTACCAGCAGCGCCTGGCTGAGTGGAGCGGTCGGGATGAGCTGCGCCCGAGCCAGCGCAAAGTCTTCGGCCAGTTCATGGCCTTTGCCGACGCCTTGCTCGACAAGCTCGACGTCTGGAACGGCAAGCTGCGCCTGGAGCAGATCGAGATCCACGACCCGGCGCAATTGCGCGGGCAACTGCGTGGCGAACGCGGACAGATGCTGGTGGGTGCGCACCTGGGCAACCTCGAAGTGTGCCGTGCGCTGGCGGAAATCGGCGAACGCGTCACCATGAACGTGCTGGTGCACACCAAGCATGCCGAGCGTTTCAACCGCCTGCTGGGCGAAGCCGGCGCGACCCATTTACGCCTGATCCAGGTCAGCGAGCTGGACCCGGCCACCATGCTGCTGCTCAGCCAGCGCCTGGACGAAGGCGAATGGCTGGCAATTGCCGGCGACCGCGTACCGCTGCATGGCGGGCGCACGGTGCGCGTGGACTTCCTCGGCCATGACGCCGCCTTCCCCCAGGGCCCGTGGCTGCTGGCCGGCCTGCTCAAATGCCCGGTAAACCTGCTGATGTGCCTCAAACACCAGGGCCGCTATCGCCTGACCATCGAGCCCTTCGCGCAATCGATCGAATGGAAGCGCAGCACCCGCGAGCAGGTCATCGCGCAGTGGACCGCGCGCTACGCCGCACGCCTGGGCCAGTTCTGCCTGGAAGCGCCCCAACAATGGTTCAACTTTTATCCCTTCTGGAAGACCGATGACGACGCATCTTGAGCCGGTAACCTTTGGCGAACGCCCTCTGCGCATTGAAGACGTATTGGCCCTGGCCAACCGTCAGGTGCCCACGCACTTGCAGGATGACGCCGCCTATCGCCAGCGCATCGCCAAAGGCGCGCAGTTCCTCGACTCGCTGCTCGACAAGGAAGGCGTGATCTACGGCGTGACCACCGGCTACGGTGACTCCTGCGTGGTGGCGGTGCCATTGCAGCACGTCGAAGCGCTGCCGCGTCACCTGTACACCTTCCACGGTTGCGGCCTGGGCAAGTTGCTCGACGCACAAGCCACCCGTGCCGTGCTGGCGGCGCGTTTGCAGTCGCTGTGCCACGGCGTGTCCGGCGTGCGTGTGGAGCTGCTCGAGCGCCTGCATGCATTCCTGGAACACGATGTACTGCCGCTGATCCCGGAAGAAGGCTCGGTGGGTGCCAGCGGTGATTTGACGCCGCTGTCCTATGTGGCTGCGACCCTGTCCGGCGAACGTGACGTGCTGTTCCGTGGCGAACGCCGCCAGGCCATCGACGTACACCGCGAATTGGGCTGGCAGCCGCTGGTGCTACGCCCCAAGGAAGCCCTGGCGCTGATGAACGGCACTGCGGTGATGACTGGCCTCGCCTGCCTGGCGTTCGCCCGCGCCGATTACCTGCTGCAACTGGCCACGCGCATTACCGCGCTGAACGTGGTGGCGCTGCAAGGCAACCCGGAGCACTTCGACGAGCGCCTGTTCGCCGCCAAGCCGCACCCGGGGCAGATGCAGGTTGCGGCCTGGCTGCGCAAGGACCTGGCGATTGATGCGCCGACAGCCCCTCTGCACCGCTTGCAGGATCGTTATTCACTGCGTTGCGCGCCCCATGTGCTCGGCGTGCTGGCCGACAGCCTGAACTGGCTGCGTTCGTTTATCGAGATTGAGCTCAACAGCGCCAACGACAACCCGATCATCGACGCCGAAGAAGAGCGCGTGCTGCACGGCGGGCATTTCTACGGCGGGCATATCGCGTTCGCCATGGACAGCCTCAAGACCCTGGTGGCCAACGTCGCTGATCTGTTGGACCGGCAACTCGCGCTGCTGGTGGACGTGCGTTACAACCATGGCCTGCCGAGCAACCTGTCCGGCGCGCCGGCGGACCGCGCGATGATCAACCACGGGTTCAAGGCCGTGCAGATCGGTACCAGCGCCTGGACCGCCGAAGCGCTGAAAAATACCATGCCGGCCAGCGTGTTCTCGCGCTCCACCGAATGCCATAACCAGGACAAGGTGAGCATGGGCACCATTGCCGCCCGCGACGCGATCCGCGTGCTGGAGCTGACCGAACAGGTGGCCGCCGCCACCTTGCTCGCGGCCAACCAGGGTGTGTGGCTGCGCGCCCAGGCCGAGGATGCACGCCCACTGCCACCGGCATTGGCCGCCATGCACGAAGAACTGGCCAAGGACTTCCCGCCGGTCATCGAAGACCGTGCCCTGGAAGGCGAACTGCGCCTGTGCCTGCAACGCATCGCCGAGCAACACTGGGGGCTGCATGCGTAGCCCTGGCGTACTGCACAGCGACACCGAAATCCTCGTGCCGTTTTTCGACGTCGACACCATGAACGTGGTGTGGCACGGGCATTACGTGAAGTACCTGGAAGTGGCGCGCTGCGCGTTGCTGGACAAGATCGGCCATAACTACGCGGCGATGCTCGAAGCCGGCTACGCCTGGCCGGTGATCGACATGCAACTGCGCTATGTGCGCGGTGCGGTGTTCGGCCAGACGATCAACGTGCGCGCCAGCCTGGTGGAGTGGGAGAACCGTTTGAAGGTCAATTACCTGATCACCGATCTGGCCAGCGGCGAGCGTTTGACCCGAGCCAGCACCGTGCAAGTGGCGGTGGAAATTGCCACTCGCGAAATGCAACTGGCCTCGCCCAAAGTCTTCACCGACGCCGTAGAGAGAGCCTTGAAATGAGATCCCCTGTGGGAGGGGGCTTGCCCCCGATGGACGTCAACGATAACGCGACCCGCCTGACACTGCGCAGCGCCCTGCGTTTTTTCGCGAGCAAGCTCGCTCCCACCCTGACCGGGTTGTTGCTGAGCTTCAGCGCTCACGCTTTCGATTTGCAGCAACTGAGCGATCAACTGGCCAAACCGTCTGTGATCCACGGCAGTTTCATCCAGGAAAAACACCTGCGTGCACTGCCGCAACCGTTGGTCAGCAAAGGCACCTTTGTGCTGGCCAAGGACCACGGCCTGCTCTGGCTGCTGAAAACCCCGTTGCAGCAGGATTACCGCATCAGCCCACAAGGCATTGCCCGCCGCGACGCCAATGGCTGGCAAACCCTGCCGAACAAGAGCGCCGGGGCCGAGCAGAACCGTCTGTTCCTCGCCGTGCTCCAGGGTGACAGCAGCGGTTTGCAACGCGATTTCGAACTGCAACTGCAAGGTGAGGCCACGCAGTGGAAGCTGACGCTGATCCCGCGTTCGTTGCTGCTCAAACAAGTGTTCACCCAGATCAATATCGACGGCGGCGAACTGGTGCATACCATCGAACTGCTGGAAACCCAGGGCGACAGCACCGTATTGCGCATGCAGGACAGCACGGCGAGCCAACCCTTGAGCGACGCGGAGCAACACGACTTTGCCCAGTGAGCGCCAGTTACCGCGCCTGTTCCTGATCCTGCTGGTGGCCGTGCTGGCCCTGGCCGGCTGGCAGTGGCGCCACGGTGCACCGCTGTCGGCCAACCTGATGGAACTGGTGCCGGGCGGCGCGCCGGACGCCCTGGAGCAGCAAGCCGAACAGCGCATGCAGGAGCCGTTGAATCGCGAGATGCTGGTGTTGGTCGGGCATGCCGATCGCCAGCAGGCGGTGGCCGTGGCCCAACAATTGGGCGAGCGCTGGCAGGCCAGCGGGTTGTTCGAGAAGGTGCAATGGAACCTGCAAGCCGACTTGCCGGCACTGCGTGAGCAATTGCTGCGCGGGCGCTTGGCGATGCTGTCGGGCAAAGACCGCGAGCAACTGATCGACCATCCCGACGCGTTCATCCAGCAACGTGTGCAATCACTGTTCGACCCCTTCACCGGGTTCAGCCTGGTGCCGAGCCAGGATGACTGGCTGGGCCTCACCGGGCGCATCCAGAACAGCCAGCCGCAACAAGGCGCGGTGCAGCTGGATATCGGCAGCGGTGCGCTGATCGCCGAGGCCGACGGCAAGAGCTGGGTGCTGCTGCGCGCGCGTACCACCGGCAATGCCTTCGATATGAAACTGCCGTTGCAAGTGGCGGATTTGCTCCAGGCCAGCCGCACGCAGGCCAGTGAGCAAGGCGCGCAGTTGCTCGCCGCCAGCGGCCTGCTCTACGCCGCCAACGGGCAGCAGCAGGCCAGCCGGGAAATCACCTGGGTCGGCGGCGGCGCGACCGTTGGCATCCTGTTGCTGCTGTTGCTTGCGTTCCGCCGCTGGCGCGTGTTGCTGGCGTTTGTGCCGGTGCTGGTGGGCATGCTGTTTGGCGCGGTGGCCTGTGTGGCGCTGTTTGGCCATATGCATGTGATGACCCTGGTACTCGGCTCCAGCTTGATCGGCGTGGCCGTGGATTACCCGCTGCACTACCTGTCCAAAAGCTGGAGCATGCAGCCGTGGCGCAGTTGGCCGGCATTACGCCTGACCCTGCCGGGGCTGACCCTGAGCCTGGCCACCAGTTGCATCGGTTACCTGGCGCTGGCCTGGACGCCCTTCCCGGCCTTGACGCAAATCGCAGTGTTCTCCGCGGCGGGGCTGGTCGGCGCCTATCTGTCGGCCGTCTGCCTGTTGCCGGCGTTGCTCAAGGGCGTGGAACTGCGCCCGGCGCAATGGCCGCTGCGCATCGCCGAGGGCCTGTGGCGCATGCGCGCCTCGCTGGTCAAGCGCGTGCCGAGCGCGGTGCTGCTGGTGTGGGTACTGCTGTTCTGCGCCGCTGGCCTGTGGCAGTTGAACAGCAAAAACGATATTCGCCAGTGGATCGGCGCACCGCCGCAATTGCTGCAAGAGGCCCAGGCCGTGGCGCGTATTACCGGGTTCCAGCCCACCAGCCAGTTCTTCCTGGTGCGCGCGGACAATCAGCAACAGTTACTGGAACGCCAAGCCGCCCTGGGCCAGCGCCTGGAACAGTTGGTGAATATGGACAAGCTCCAGGGCTACCTGGCGCTGAACCAGTTGGTCAACCTGCCGGCCGAGCAACAACGGCTGCGCGAGGCATTGAATAAACTGCCGGAACATTGGCAACCGCTGCTGGACCTCGGTGTGCCGGCCAGCGCGCTGCAAGCCGAAGTCGCGCAGTTGCAGGCGCTGCCCACCGAAGACATCGACGCTGCGCTGGTCGGGCCCCTGGCTGAACCCTGGCGCACGCTGTGGCTGGGCCCGGTGGACGGCGGCGTGGCGGCCATGGTCAGCCTGCAAGGCTTGAACAACCCGGCACTGCTGCAGGTGCAGGCCGTGGATTTGCCCGGCGTGCAACTGGTCGATCGCCTGGGTGACTTGAATCGCGTTTTCGCCGCGACCCAGATCAGCGCGGCTGAATTGAAGTTGATGTCGTGCGGGCTGATCGTGCTACTGCTGGTCCTGCCGTTCGGCTTGGGCGGTGCGTTGCGTATCGTTGCCCTGCCGTTGCTGGCGGCGCTGTGCAGCCTGGCCAGCCTGGGTTGGCTGGGCCAGCCACTGACGCTGTTCAGCCTGTTCGGCCTGCTGCTGGTCACGGCCATCAGTGTCGACTACGCGATCCTGATGCGTGAACAGATCGGCGGGCCCGCGGTCAGCCTTTTAGGAACACTGCTGGCGGCACTGACAACCTGGTTGTCGTTCGGCCTGCTGGCGGTGTCGAGCACGCCGGCAGTGAGTAATTTCGGTCTATCGGTCAGCCTGGGCCTGGCGTTCAGCTTTATGCTGGCGCCCTGGGCCGGCCAACAGAAGCACGCCTTATGAATGTGATTATCGCCAATGTGGCAAGGAGCCCTCGTGCCCATAGTTGAAATGGAACGTCGCCAGGTGGTGGTGATCGGTGCCGGCCCATCCGGTGCCATCGCCGCGACGCTGCTAAAGCGCCAGGGGCATGATGTCTTGATTATCGAGCGCCAGCATTTCCCGCGCTTCTCGATTGGCGAAAGCCTGTTGTCCCACTGCATCGACTTTATCGAAGAAGCCGGCATGCTCGACGCTGTGCAGGCGGCGGGTTTCCAGGTGAAAACCGGTGCCGCGTTTGCCTGGGGCGAGCGCTACAGCGCGTTCGATTTTGGCGATACCTTCAGCCAGGGCAAGCCGACCACCTTCCAGGTGCAGCGCGGCGAGTTCGATAAGCTGCTGGCAGACCAGGCGGCGTTGCAAGGGGTGGACATCCGCTACGGCCAAACCATCGTCGGCGTGGATTTTTCCGGCGAGTGTCGCTACCTGCATGTGCGCCGCGAGAATGGCAGCGAGTACCACGTCAAAGCCAAGTTCGTGCTCGATGCCAGCGGCTACGGCCGCGTGCTGCCGCGCCTGCTGGACCTGGAAGCGCCGTCGAACTTCCCACTGCGCCAGGCGGTGTTCACCCATGTCGAAGACCGCATCGAACACCCGGGCTTTGACCGCACCAAGATCCTCGTGACCACCCACCCGACCCAGCGCGATATCTGGTTCTGGACCATCCCGTTCAGCAACGGCCGCTGCTCGGTGGGCGTGGTCGCGGCCAAGGCGCATTTCGACGGCCGCGACAGTGACCTCGATGCCTGCCTGCGCGGTTTTATCGACGAGACGCCAAGCCTGTCCGGCGTGCTGCAAAATGCGGTATGGGATACACCTGCACGGACCATCGGCGGTTATTCGGCCAACGTCAAAACCCTGCATGGCCCGGGCTTTGCGCTGCTGGGCAACGCTGCGGAATTCCTCGACCCGGTGTTCTCGTCCGGCGTGACCATCGCCATGCGTTCGGCGAGCATGGCAGCCGGTGTGCTGCACCGCCAGCTCAAGGGCGAGACGGTGGATTGGCAAACTGAGTTTGCCGAGCCGCTCAAGCGCGGTGTCGACACCTTCCGTTGCTACGTCGAAGGTTGGTACGCCGGGACCTTCCAGGATGTGATTTTCCATGCGGGCAGCTCGCCAGAGATTCGTCGGATGATCAGCTCGATCCTCGCCGGTTATGCCTGGGATGAGCGCAACCCATTCGTCAGCGAACCCAAGCGGCGGCTGCGGATGTTGTCGGAGATTTGTGCGGGGGATGCCGCGTGAGCAGTCAGTACTTAAGTAAGCACTACGTCGAAGAAACCAGGTTCGGCTTCTGGTTCCTGCGCAGCCACACCTGGCAGCATCATGTGTTGCGCGTGGCCATCAACGACCTGCGCAGCCTGTTCAGCGAGCCGTTGCCCGTCGCGCCGGTATTGCTCGACGCCGGTTGCGGCCAGGGGAAATCCTTCAAGCTGTTGCAGCAGGTGTTCGCGCCCTCGCGCCTGATCGGTCTGGACGCCGACCCCCATAGCCTGGAACGGAGCCGTGAAGAAGCCACGCGCCAGGGCCTGGCCGTCGAGTTGATCGGCAGCGACTGCGCCACCCTCGATGTGGCGGATGCCAGCGTCGACATCCTGTTCTGCCACCAGACCTTCCATCATCTGGTCGAGCAGCATCGCGCGCTGAACGAGTTCTACCGGGTCCTCAAGCCCGGTGGCTACCTGCTGTTTGCCGAGTCCACCGAAGCCTATATCGACACCTGGGTCATTCGCTGGCTGTTCCGCCACCCGATGCACGTGCAAAAAAGCGCCGAGCAGTACCTGGAGATGCTCCGCGAGCAGGGCTTTGAATTCGACGCACGGAATGTCTCTTACCCATACTTGTGGTGGAGCCGTGCCCGCGATTTCGGCCTGCTCGAGCGCTGGGGCCTGCGCAAGGCGCCCCCGGTGGGCCAGCGGGAAGAAACCCTGGTCAACTGCGTGGCGCGCAAACCCTTGGCGAGCGTCGCGGCATGATCCGCCTGTTGTTGATCGGTTGCCTGTTGCTGCTGAGCGCCTGCGCCAGCCAGCCACCGCTGCCGGAGAAAACCCCGACCCTGGCGTTGCCGCTGCAATTGCATGTGCAGCGCATGGAACGTGGCCAGAGCCAGGATTGGCTGTTGGTGATCCAACGCGAGGGCAACGCCATCCGCTGGTCGATGATGGACCCGCTGGGCATCCCCCTGGCCCGGCAGAAACTCATCGATGGCCAGTGGCAGGCCGACGGCTTGCTGCCGCCCAACCCCCAGGCGCGCGAGCTGTTTGCCGCGTTGCTGTTTGCCCTGGCTTCGGCGGATGACGTGCGCAGCCTTTACCCCAACGCCCAGGCGATGGACCTGACACGCACGCTTCCGGGCCATTGGCAAATCGTCTATCAGTCTTCAGAAGTGTTCAGTGTGAACATCAGCGGGCAGCCGTTGAGTTATCGCATCACACCGCTTGGGGCCGCCCGATGACCGCCTACCTCAATGCCCTCGGCGTGATCTGCGCCCTGGGGCGCGGCCAGGACGCAGTCAGCCGCAGCCTGTTTGCCGGCGACTGCACAGGGATGCGCGCCGAAAGCGGCTGGGTGCCGGAACGAGTGTTGCCGGTGGGCAGCGTACCCGGCGAATTGGCGAGCATCCCTGCGCAACTGGGCCGGCAGAACAGCCGCAATAACCAACTGTTGCTGGAAGCCGCGTTGCAGATCGAAGCGGATATCCGCCAGGCGATCCTGACCTACGGCGCCTCACGGGTCGGCATCGTGCTGGGCACCAGCACCTCGGGCATTGACGAGGCCAGCCGCAGCATCGCCCATTACCTGCGCGACAAGCACTTCCCCAGGGACTACGACTACCAGCAACAGGAACTCAGCGCCCCGGCGAACTTCCTCGCCGACTGGCTGCAACTGAGCGGCCCGGCCTACGTGATCTCCACCGCCTGCACCTCCAGCGCACGCGCGCTGATGAGTGCCCGGCGCCTGTTGGATCTGGGCGTGTGCGACGCGGTGATCTGCGGCGGCGTCGACAGCCTGTGCAAGTTGACGCTTAACGGCTTTACGGCGCTGGAGGCGGTATCCAACGAACGTTGCAACCCCTTTTCAGTGAACCGCAACGGCATCAATATCGGCGAAGCGGCGGTGCTGTTCCTGATGAGTCGCGAGACCGCCCCGATCGCCCTGTTGGGCAGCGGCGCCAGTTGCGATGCGCACCATATTTCTGCGCCGGAGCCGACGGGCAAAGGCGCGTTGCAGGCGATGCGCAAGGCGCTGGCCAGTGCCGGGTTGCAGCCCGAGCAGATCGGTTACCTGAACCTGCACGGCACCGCCACCCAACACAACGACGCCATGGAAAGCCTGGCCGTCGCCAGCCTGTTCCCTGCCGGGGTGGCCTGCTCCTCGACCAAACCCATGAGCGGCCACACCCTGGGCGCCGCCGGCGCACTGGAAGCGGCGTTCTGCTGGCTGAGCCTGGCCCATGGCCGGGTGCCGCCGCACGTGTGGGACGGCCAGGCCGACCCGACGCTGCCGGCCTTGCACTGGGCGCAGGCCGGTGACGCCTTGGAAAAACGCTGCCTGATGAGCAACTCGTTTGCTTTCGGCGGTAATAACGTCAGCCTGATTATCGCAGAGGCCCCATGATCGATTGGCCACTCGCCGAACTGCTGCCCCATGCGGGCGACATGATCCTGATCGACCAGGTGCTGTCGTTCGATGAAGAGCAGATACACACCCGCGCCACCGTCAAGCCCGGCGGCCTGTTCAATCGCCCCGACGGCAGCCTGCCGGCCTGGGTCGGCATCGAATTGATGGCGCAGAGCGTCGCCGCCTATGCCGGCTGTCGTGCCCGCCAAAAAGGCCAGGCCGTGGAACTGGGTTTCCTGTTGGGCACACGCAAGTTCGAGTGCAACGTGGCGCATTTCCCGGCAGGCGCCGAGTTACGCATCCACGGCCTGCGCTCCCTGGAAGACGACAACGGCATGGGTGTGTTCGAATGCCACCTCACCGGTGACGGTATCCAGGCCACCGCGCGCCTGAACGTATTTCGACCGCCCCAGGCGGCCAACTATTTAGAAGAATCGAAGGACGAAACGCCATGACTGAATCCGTACTGGTCACCGGCTCCAGCCGTGGTATCGGCCGCGCCATTGCCCTGCGCCTGGCCCAGGCCGGCCATGACATCGTGCTGCATTGCCGCAGTGGTCGCGCTGAAGCCGACGCAGTGCAGGTCGAGATCGAAGCCCTGGGCCGCAAGGCGCGGGTGCTGCAATTCGACGTGGCGGACCGCGCGGCGTGCAAGGCCATCCTTGAGGCAGATGTGGAGCAACAGGGTGCCTACTACGGCGTGGTGCTCAACGCCGGCCTGACCCGTGACGGTGCGTTCCCGGCCTTGTCCGAAGAGGACTGGGACGTGGTGATGCGTACCAACCTCGATGGTTTCTACAACGTACTGCACCCGGTGATGATGCCGATGATTCGGCGGCGCGCGGCCGGGCGTATCGTGTGCATCACCTCGGTATCGGGCCTGATCGGCAATCGCGGGCAGGTCAACTACAGTGCCTCGAAAGCCGGCCTGATCGGCGCGGCCAAGGCATTGGCCATCGAATTGGGCAAGCGCAAGATCACCGTCAACTGCGTCGCCCCCGGCTTGATCGATACCGCCATGCTCGATGAGAACGTACCGGTCGAAGAATTGATGAAAATGATCCCGGCGCAGCGCATGGGGACCCCGGAAGAGGTGGCCAGCGCGGTGAATTTTCTGATGTCGGCCGAAGCCGGCTATATCACGCGCCAGGTCCTGGCCGTGAATGGGGGCCTGTGCTGATGAAGCGCGTCGTAGTCACCGGCATGGCCGGCATGACCTCCCTGGGCAGCGATTGGGAGACCATCGCCGCCAACTTTCGCGCCAACCGCAGCGGCATCCGTCGCATGGACGAGTGGAACCGCTTCACCGAACTGAACACGCGCCTGGCCGGGCCGATCGATGATTTCGTCGTGCCTGCCCATTGGACCCGCAAGCAGTTGCGCAGCATGGGCCGCGTGTCGCGCCTGGCCGTGTGGGCGGCGGAGCAGGCCTTGAAGGACGCGGGCCTGCTCGGCGATGAGTCGATCAAGGACGGGCGCATGGGTGTGGCCTGTGGTTCGTCCACCGGCAGCACCGACGAGATCAAGGCGTTCGGCAATATGCTGCTCAACTCGGTGGCCGAAGGGCTCAACGCCAACTCCTACGTGCGAATGATGCCCCACACCACGGCGGCGAATATCAGCATCTTCTTTGGCCTCACCGGGCGCTTGATCCCCACGTCCAGCGCCTGCACCAGCGGCAGCCAGGGCATTGGGTATGCCTACGAGGCGATCAAATTCGGGCGCCTGCCGTTGATGCTGGCCGGCGGCGCTGAAGAACTGTGCCCCACCGAGGCCATGGTGTTCGATGCGCTGTACGCCACGAGCCTGAAGAACGACGCACCGCAGACCAGCCCGCGCCCGTATGACAGCGCCCGCGACGGCCTGGTGATCGGCGAAGGCGGCGGCATGCTGGTGCTCGAAGAGCTGGAACACGCCCTGGCGCGGGGTGCACATATCCACGCCGAGATTGTCGGCTTTGGCAGCAACGCCGACGGCCAGCACACCACCCGCCCGGAACAGAAAACCATGCGCCGCGCCATGGAGCTGGCCCTGGAAGACGCCGGGCTTGAGCCCGCGGCCATCGGTTACGTGAATGGCCACGGCACCGCCACCGACCAGGGCGACATCGCCGAGACCCTGGCCACCAGCAGCCTGTTTGGCAGCCGCATGCCCATCAGCTCGCAGAAAAGCTTCCTCGGCCACACCCTGGGCGCCTGCGGCGCGCTGGAGTCGTGGTTCAGCATCGAGATGATGAATCGCGACCAGTACGTACACACCTTCAACCTCGACCATGTCGACCCACAGTGCGGCGAGCTGGACTACCTGCAAGGTGGATTCCGCGAGATGCACCACGACTACGTGATGAACAACAACTTTGCCTTTGGCGGCGTCAACACCTCGTTGATCTTCCGCCGCTGGTCCTGACTTTTTAATCGACTGGAGAAAACGGAATGTCTTCTTTGCTACGCGCGACCCTGATCACCCTGGCCCTGCTGACCACGGCCGCTTGCACCAGCAAACCGGTGCTCAACACCCAGCACGACCTGCCGGCGAATGCCCAGGTCAGCGAAGAAAAAATCAAGCAGGTGATCGTTGCCGCCCTGCAAAAACGCGAATGGAGCGTGCAACGCCTGAGCCCGCAACTGGTACAGGCGGAGATCACCGTGCGTAACCAGTTCTATGCCGCCATCGACATCCGCTACACCCGCAACAGCTACGCCATCACCTACCGCGACAGCCGTGACCTGGGCTACAAGGACGGCAAGATCCACCGCAACTACAACCGTTGGGTGAGCATGCTGGACCGCGATATCCTGGCGGGGTTGCGGGTGTATGGCGTAAATGAAGCGAATACGACCGGACAGTAGTTAAGAGATAGAACGGGCAACAGTAACCTGTGGCGAGCGGGCTTGTTGTGGCGAGCGGGCTTGCCCCGCGTTGGGGCGCGAAGCGGCCCCATTACAAGCGATGTTTTTTTAACTGACACACCGCAGTGCCTGGTTTTGGGGCTGCTGCGCAGCCCAACGCGGGGCAAGCCCGCTCGCCACAACAAGCCTGCGCGCCACAGTAAGCCCGCTCGCCACAGACCGGCCCGCTCGCCACAGTTACAGTGTTCCTCCTGAACTGACTGGCATCAGGGCAAGCCGCTCGCCACCAACAACGCCACAAACGCCTTCGCCATCGGTGTTTGCGCGCCCTTGCGCTGCACCAGCCACACCGCTGTCACCGCTTCCTGATCAAGCAAGGTGCGATAGACCACGCCATCGATACGTATGCGCTGGTACGACGCCGGTAGCACCGACACCCCCAGCCCCGCCGCCACCAAGCCGATGATGGTCATCGCCTCCCCCGCCTCCTGGGCGAAGTGCGGGCTGAAACCGGCGTCGCGGGCCAGGTTGAGCAGTTGCGCATACAGACCGCTGCCGTAGGTGCGCGGGAAAAACACAAACGGTTCCTGCGCCAGTTGCGCCAGGTGCAGGCCGCGCTCGCTGCCGTCCACCAACGGGTGTCCGGCGTTGAGTACCGCGACCAGGGGCTCACGCATCAGCTCGATGACACTCAGCGAATCGGGCAAAGGCAGCGGGCGCATCAAACCCACCTGGATCGACTCGTCCACCAGCGACTCCGCCACCTCGGTGCTACTCATTTCCTGCAGATTCAAGTGCACGGCCGGGAATGCCTGGCGAAAGGCAAAGATGGCCTGGGGGATGCTGGAGTTGAAGGGGGCCGACGAGGTAAAGCCGATCTTCAACTCCCCCAGCTCACCCAACTGCGCCCGTCGCGCCACATCCGCCGCCTTGTCGACCTGGGCCAGCACCAACCGCGCCTCGTGCAGGAACAGGCGCCCCGCCTCACTCAGTTCGACCCGACGATTGGTCCGCTCAAACAACCGCGCCCCCACCTCCTGCTCCAGCGCCTGGATCTGCTGGCTCAGCGGCGGCTGCGAGATGCCCAGCACCTGCGCCGCACGGCCAAAATGCAGTTCCTCGGCGACGGCGATGAAGTACCGCAGGTGACGTAATTCCATGCAAACCTCATTAGGTCGTAAAAGCTATCAAACAGGTCGAACAATATATTGGAAAGAATCATTAGGCAGCTATATGCTTTTTTGCATTGCCGGTCCTGGCACGCTCTTGCTCCCCGAGGTCCCCGTGAAATCTGCTGTCGCTCCACTCCCTCAAGAAGCCCCGCCGACCGCCCTGGATGAGGTGGTAGCCCAGCTCAACGACGCATACATCGAAAAAGGCACGCCGATGTTCATGCGCACGGTGCTGGCGCTGTTCTCCGGCGGCTTCGCCACCTTTGCCCTGTTGTATTGCGTGCAGCCCATGATGCCGGCGCTGTCCCAGGAATTTTCCATCAACGCGGCCCAGAGCAGCCTGATCCTGTCGGTGTCCACCGCCATGTTGGCCCTGGGCCTGCTGATTACCGGGCCGATCTCCGACACCCTGGGGCGCAAGCCGGTGATGGTCGCGGCGTTGTTCTGCGCAGCCCTGGCCACCATCGCCAGCGGCTTGATGCCGACCTGGCAAGGGATCCTGTTGATGCGCGCGCTGGTGGGGCTGTCCTTGAGCGGCCTGGCCGCCGTGGCCATGACTTACCTGAGTGAAGAGATCCACCCCCAACACATCGGCCTGGCCATGGGCCTGTATATCGGCGGCAACGCGATTGGCGGCATGAGCGGGCGCCTGATCATCGGCGTGCTGATCGACTTCGTCAGCTGGCACACCGCAATGCTGATCATCGGCGGCCTGGCCCTGATCGCCGCGACCGTGTTCTGGAAGATCCTCCCCGAATCGCGCAACTTCCGCGCCAGCAGCCTCAAGCCGCGCAGCCTGGTGAACGGCTTTGTCATGCACTTCAAGGACGCGGGCCTGCCGTGGTTATTCCTTGAAGCCTTCCTGCTGATGGGTGCATTCGTGACGATGTTCAACTACATCGGCTACCGCCTGCTGGCCGACCCGTATGACCTGAGCCAGGCCGTGGTCGGCCTGCTGTCGCTGGTGTACCTGTCGGGCATCTACAGCTCGGCCAAGATCGGCTCCCTGGCCGACCGCCTCGGCCGCCGCCGTGTGCTGTGGGGCACCATTGTACTGATGCTCGCCGGCATGGCCCTGACCCTGTTCACCCCACTCTGGCTGGTGGTGCCCGGCATGCTGATCTTCACCTTCGGCTTCTTCGGCGCCCACTCGGTGGCCAGCAGCTGGATCGGGCGCCGCGCGGTGAAGGCCAAGGGGCAGGCGTCGTCGTTGTACCTGTTCTGCTACTACGTAGGGTCGAGTATCGCCGGTACGGCGGGCGGGTTCTTTTGGCACTTTGCCGGGTGGAACGGCATCGGTGCCTTCATCGTGGCGCTGTTGGTCGGCGCGCTGCTGGTGGCGTTGAAGCTGGCGAAGCTGCCGCCATTGGCCTCGGCTTGAGGGGCCGCCACCTTGAACGACATTCGCGCCAGCACCCGCTTACCCCGGCGCTCGTGCATGACTACGGCGCCGATATGCAGGACCAGCATCAGCAACAACGCCACGCAGGACAGCACATGCGTACGGGTATACAAGGCGATGCGGGCCGGATCGCTTTCAAACGGGCCAAAGGAAACCAGGTTAAAAACATTGATCGGACGATCCATCATCAGCACGCCCGTCGCCAACACCAAGGCAAGCACCAGGTACATGGCTTTGTGGACCAGCAACGCCATGTATTCCTGCGGTGTTCGCTTGATGGAAAAGTCCAGGCCGTGGGCAAAGGAACAATAAACCCGCAAGACAAACACCGGGATATAGAGGGTGGTCAACGATACATTGAAGAACGCCACCCACGCCTTGACCGACGCAGGCACGCTGAATACGGCCACAAAAAAGCCTGAGAGTAACGCCCACACAATAATGACAGCCGAAACCCAATGCAGCAGTTTCTGGCTCGTTGAATACGCTGAAGTGTTCATCCTGATATCACCTGACAATGAACGCCATGCACTGGCGAGAGGAAGAGTCGGGTAGGATTTTTACCGAGGCGAGTTACCTGAGGCTGTAGGAGAAATCCTAAGGCGCCCAAGCTACCAAGGCAGGACTTAACGAACGCTGAAGCGCAGCGAATCCCCCGCCGCCTGGGCGAAGCTGCCGCCGTTGGCCCATGCTTAAAGCACCAAGCGTGCCTCCAGGTGGCTGCCGCGCTTTTCCAGCGTCAGCGTCTGAAAAGCGCCCGCATCGCGCTCCAGTTCCGCAAGCCATTTGAGCAAAGCGTGTGCATCGCCGCTGAGGGTCAGGCGCAACTGCTCGTTTTGCACCTCGATCTGCTGCACCTTCAGCCCCGCCGCTTCGGCACTGTCGTTGATGGTCGAGGCTAGCGGTTGCCCTGCCACCGGCAAGGCGCGTTGGGGTTGAGTGCTGTTGACCTGCTGCGCCAACGCCAGTTGCTGCTGGTAATGGCGCTCGACGCTGGTCACACGTTGTCGGCTGGGCTGCCACAGCATTTGGAAGGCCAGCACACCGATCACGAATACCGTCAGTCCTTTCAACAAAAACCGATCACGTGGCGACAGCGCTTTCCAGGTCTGGAGCCCCTTCATGATGGGTCCTCCAGCATCAGCACGGCATGCACTCGATGACCTTCCTTGCTGGCGTGACCGATACGCACTGGCATACCGCTGCGCTGCCCCTGCTCCCGCAACCGTTCCAATGCGGTGAAACCGTTGGCGGCCAATTGGATCGTCCACCCTTCACCACGGCGAAACTCCATGCGCTGTACCTCCACATCGGCACCACCGATCACCTGCTCGCTGAGGCTGACCAATCGTGTCAGCGGCGTCGCGAGCTGGTTTGCATTTTGCCCCTGTAGCGCCTTGAGCTGCGCGGCCAGATCGACAATGCGAGTCTGCTCGGGATACATCGCCTGGAAGCGTTCCACACTCTGCGCATACAGCCGATGGGCTTGCCCTTCGACGTACTGGCTACGTAGCTGCATAAACCCCACCTCAAGCAGGAATAACACCGCGGTGGCCAGGACCAGCGTTGACCAGGGCCAGCGTTGCCGGACACGGCCCAATTCCCCATGCAGCAGGTTGATCGGTTGACCTTGAGCCCCCCATAACGCCTGTTCGACCTGTGCCCTGCTCGCCTCTTCATCCAGCCACTGCAACGGCTCGCTCAACACCCCTTCAAGCGTCTTGAGGGCCACTGCGGACATGGCCAGGGGCGCGGGACAGCGGACAACCCGGCGACCGTACCAGTGGACTGCAACGGCGCAGTCGCCAGGCAGCATATCGGCATCGACATGCACGGCACGCACCTCAATGGCCAGCGTCGCCAGCAGGTGCAACAACGCCTTGAAACGCGCCTTGTGCGTTACCAGCACGGGGTAGCAGCCCGCCCCGTCACGAGGTCCGACACACACATGCAAGGCTTCAAGGTCCTCGCCCACCTGTTCTTCAATGGCGAAGGCGATGGCCTGGGCGCTGGGTCGTCGCTTTGAAGGCCACACGTCGGTGCGCAAACCGCTGCACATCTCCATTGGCAGCAGCAGGTGCACCGGCTGCCCTGCCAGGTAAACCGCCGCTTCATCCAGGGTCATCTGCCGATTGTCCCCTGCTGCGCGCCAGACACAACACGGCCATTGCTTCGAGGGTGAGGTCAAGCCTTCGGCACTCAAATGAAGCCAGGTTTTCATCATCAGATCTCGTTCAGATTCGCAGGGAGGAAGCGTCGCTGCACCACACGCCAACGCCCGGATTTAAGCTCGCGCTCGACGTCGCTGGCCATACGCAGTCGGCTGCTGCCGAAGCTCACGTCAATGTTGATGCGAAACCAGCGGCTGCTGACGCCCAGCCCATGGCTGGTCACCCCCTGCCCGGCGATCAACGGATCATGGGTAAATGCCGCCACCCGCGCATAACCGCCGACGGGTCGCTGGCGGACCAGGGCTGCAGCGGTCGACAGCGAGACCCCATCGAGTATTGCCAGCATCTGTGGCGCAGCCGTGTTGATATTCAAGCCGGCATCCCTGGGCAACAGCGCGACCCAGGGTTCCAGTTGTCGCAAGATCGCGCCGTCCACACCTGGGAGCTCACGCAGTTGGCTCAGTTCCTGACGTTGCAAAACCTGGCCGGCGGCCCGCAAGTCCAATGGCTGCAACCCCAGGCTGGCGAGCAGGTTTGACCAACGCTGGCGCGCGACTTCATCGACTTGCCCGGTGCCGAGCAACGCGTTGACGTTGAAGCGTGCAGACAGGTCTTCGATTTCCAGCGCGACCTGCGCGCCTGGCGTCTCAAAAGGCCAGGTGACCCGAGCCCACGCCTGACCCAGGTGCACCACTGACTGTTCGGCGTCATCCGTGCGCGCCAATGCCGCCATCGCCCAGGCTTCGACCGAAAACCCCAACTGACGCAATTGCACCTGATGCACCTGGCGCGCGCTGCTCTGCACCATCAGTTGATGACTGCGCAACATGCCGGCCGTCAGCAACAACGCCAGGCTCATGACCAATAAGACACTGAGCAGCGCGACACCTTGCTGGCGAGTTTTCATGGGTGTCCCTGGGGCAATGGCAAGACGCGTCGCACCTGTTCGAAGCGCCCAGCCGACAGCACCATTTCAAGCGCCTGCGGGGGCGTCGCCGCCGCGCCTTTGCCCACTGGCCAGACGTGGCTCCAACCCACATCGCGGTCAAACAGGCGCCAGTTCAACATGCGCACATCGTCGAGCAATCGTTGCCGCTCGACGGTTGATGACTCCAGGCCGCGGCTTTCGCGCCATAGCATTTGGTTGTCCAGCCGATAAATCACCTGCTGGCGCTCACTGCGCGGCAGGTCTTGCGGATTGCGCCAGTTGCCGCGCTGCAATTGCAACGTGGTGGGCCCCAGGACAATGACGGCCGACGCCAATTGCAGCACGTCACGCTCAATCACCCCGACCGCTCGTTGCAGGCGCCGCAGATCCTGTTCATGGCTGGTCGTTGCCTGCTGCGCGCGCACCACGGTGTCGAACAAGCGCCCACTGGCGAGCCCCAGCAAGGCGAAGATGGCCAGCGCAATAACCAGCTCCAACAACGTGAAGCCAGACTGCTTATTCATGCCCAGCGGGTATCCAACCCCGGGTGCGGTAGACCGGCTGATCGTCGTCGGCCGGGCTGACATCGATATCGACCCTCAGCAGGCGCGGGTCCGTTTCGGGGGTGATGGTTTGGTCCACCTTCCAGTCGCGCCCATCGAAGCGTCGTAACAGTTGCTGGTGCCCCGGCGACGCCGTTTGCAAACGCAGCTCGCTCAATTGGTTGTCCGCTACCCAGGCGCACTGCACCTGCTGTTGCAAGCGAGCATTCTGGCGCAATGAATAGTGCCCGGCGGCAATCACCGCTCCCGCCAGGGCGGCAAAAACCGCCAATGCAATCATCACTTCCAACAGGGTGAAACCACGGGTGTTCGCCGGACGCTGTCGACGTCGACGTCGACGGTGATTAGCTTTCAACGGACAGCTCTCCAATCCCATCGCTGACAATGTGCGCCAGCACCTGTTCTTCGGCGACGAAGGACAACACAAACGCACTGATTTCATCGCTGCTGAGCATCAGCAATTGCGGGGCCAGGCTATCGAGACTCAGACGCTGCCCCTCCTGTTCAAGGTGCATTTGCACACCTTGTCCCAACCGATGAACCGCGCCCGCCGGCTGCCACCCCGGAGGTTCAAGGCGCCACACCTGGTACTCGGTACGCCGCACGCGCACACCGTATTCACGCCCTTCAATCACCGCCTGCTCGCGCAATTGCTGGATCAGTTGCAACACCTGGCCGGCCTCCTGTCGGGCCTGACGCGCCGGCGTATTACCCGCTGCCAGGCCAGCCACACCGAGCACGATGCCGACTAATGCGATCACCACCATCAGCTCCAGCAGGGTAAAACCGCGGCTACGCCTGGGCACTCGGTCAACCCTCCCAGTTACCTATATCGGCCGCTGAACCTTCGCCACCGGGGGCACCATCGGCCCCGAGGGAATAGAGGTCATAGCCACCGTTAGCGGAGCGCACGCCAGGGTTCAGATACTGGTAAGGCGTCCCCCACGGATCCACCGGCTGGCTTTTCAGGTAGCCCTGGGCGTTCCAGTTCCTGACGGCCGGTGTGCCGGTCGGACGCTTGCTCAGGGCCTCCAGCCCTTGCAGGGTCGAGGGGTAAACAGCGTTGTCGAGACGGTACATTTCCAGGCTGGTCGCGATCGCCTGAATATCGGTCTTGGCGGCGGTGACCTTGGCCTGGTCGGGTCGGCTCATGAACTGCGGCACCACGATGGCCCCCAGCACGCCGATAATGACCACCACCACCATAATCTCGATCAGGGTAAACCCGCGTTGTTGCTTGAGTATTTTCACCATTCAGTTCACCAATTGGTTAAGGCTGAGAATCGGCAACAGAATGGCCATGACGATCAGCAGCACGACCCCGCCCATCACCACCAGCATCGCCGGTTCAAACAAACTCACCACCAGCGCGATGCGGGCAGCGAGATTTTTTTCCTGTTGCTCGGCCGCGCGCGCCAGCATCGCGTCGAGTTCACCGGCACGTTCGCCACTGGCAATCATGTGCAACATCAACGGTGGTATATCGCCCCCGGCCTCGAGGCCACGGGTCAGGGTGCCGCCCTCACGGACCGAGCGGGCCACATCGCTCATGCGCGCACGGATGGTCACGTTGCCAATCACGGCGGCGGCAATTTCCAGCGCATCGACCAGGGGGACGGCACTTTTGCCGAGTATCGCCAGGGTGCTGGCGAACCGCGCGGCTTCCATGGCTCGAAAGACACTGCCCAGCAAAGGCAGGTGCAGCGCCAGACAATGCCAGCGCCAGCGTCCGCGTGGCTGGCGCAGGCTCCAGCGCAGCGCCATTGCGATGCTCGCCAATACCCCCAACAGCACCAGGCCATAGGTACGCAGACCATTGCTCACGACGATCATGGCTTGGGTGAGCCAGGGCAGCGGCTGGCCACTGTCGACAAAAATGTTCACCACATCGGGCACCACATAGCCGAGCAGAAAGCCAACGATGGCCATGCAGGCGAACATCAGCAGTGCCGGGTACACCAGCGCCAGCTGGATCTTCTGCCGGGACGCCTGGCGCGCCTCGGTATAGGTTGCCAATTGCTCCAGCACATGGCCCAGGTGACCCGAGCGTTCGCCCGCGGCAACCGTGGCGCGAAACACATCGGGAAACGCCCGAGGAAACGCACCGAGAGCGGCCGCCAGCGAGTGCCCTTCCATGACCCGCTCACGAATCTGCGCCAGCAAGTTGCTGACCCGCCGCTTCTGGCTTTGCTGGGCAACGGCTTGCAACGCCAGCTCCAATGGCAAACCGGCCTGGACCAGAGTCGACAGTTGTAAGGTCAGCAAAGCCAGATCACCCGCACTCAGCCTTGCCACACCCACCGGCCCCCTGCCACCGTGTGCGCTCGCAACCTGCACCTGGCTCGGCAACAGCCCCCGTTCGCGCAGCAACTGTCGGGCATGACGTGGGGTGTCAGCCTCCTGCCGGCCCTTGCACAGACGTCCTTCGCGGTCCTGGGCCCGGTAGTCATAAGTGGGCACAGCTAGTCCTCCTGGGTAACCCGCAACAGCTCATCCATGCTGGTGAGCCCTTCGAGCACCCGACGGCGCCCATCCTCGAACAGGCTGGGCGAGGCACGCCGCGCTTCAGCCAGCAGTTGCTGTTCACTGGCGCCCTGATGAATCAGCGCGCAGAGCGTGGGCGTGAGGCTGACCAATTCGTAGATACCGATCCGCCCGCGATAACCTTGGCGACACTGTTCGCAACCGGTGGCCTTGAACACCCGAGGCACTTGGTCGAGGCCTAACCCCAACCGCCGGCATACGTCGGCGTCCGCCGCTGCGGGGGCCTTGCAGGCGGGGCAAAGCTTGCGCACCAAACGCTGCGCCAGCACGCCCACCAACGACGATGCGAGCAGATAGGCATCGACCCCCATGTCCACCAACCGGGTAACGGCACCGATGGCACTGTTGGTGTGCAGTGTCGACAACACCAAATGCCCGGTGAGTGACGCCTGAACGGCGATCTCGGCGGTTTCACTGTCACGAATCTCGCCGACCATCACCACGTCCGGGTCCTGGCGAAGGATCGCGCGCAGCCCACGGGCAAACGTCATCTCGACCTTGGGGTTGACCGGTGTCTGGCCGATGCCCGGCAGGTGATATTCGATCGGGTCTTCGACCGTGAGAATATTGCGGGTCTGGTCATTGAGGTGGGTCAGCGCCGCATACAAACTGGTGGTCTTGCCGGAGCCGGTGGGGCCGGTCACCAGTAAAATGCCATGGGGCCTGCCCAGTAATTGCAGCAGGCCGTCCAGGGTTTCTTCAGCCATGCCCAATCGCACCAATTGCAGGCGCCCGGCATGCTTGTCGAGCAGGCGCAACACGACCCGCTCGCCATGGGCCGAGGGCAGCGTGGAGACCCGTACGTCCACTTCGTGGCCCGCCAGGCGCAACGCCATGCGGCCATCCTGGGGGACGCGTTTTTCAGCGATGTCCAGCTGCGCCATGACCTTGATTCGCGACACCAGCAGCGTTGCCAGCTCACGCCGTGGCCGCAGCATTTCGCGCAGTTGACCATCCACCCGCATGCGAACGGTCAGTGTGTGTTCGAAGGTTTCAAGGTGCACATCCGAGGCCTTTTCCCGCACCGCTTCACTGAGCAGTGCGTTGATCAGACGTATGATCGGCGCATCGCCTTGCTGCTCCAACAGGTCGGCGGTCTGCGGCACCTGGTCCACCAGGCTGAGCAGATCCAACTCATCATCCAAGCCTTGGGCAACCTGTTCGGCGGCGCTTTGGCCTTCGCTGTAGACCACCGCCAGGCGTGTGGCGAAGTCCTCGACTGTCAGCATCCGCAGCGGCAGCTCGTGATCGGTCAGGCGCCGCGCTTCGGCAATGGCGCTCAACGACGTATCACAGCGAACGATCAGGTGCCCATCGTCGAGCAGTACACCAAAACGTCGGGCGAAACCGAACGGCAGGGGTTTCATGGAACCTCCCGCGCAGGCTGACCCAGGTCGAACAGCTGCGACGCACTATCGGGCAGTTGCAGCGAGTGCTCCGGGCGGGCGTTCGGCAGGCTGTGCTGGCGCAGGTCCTGGTAACGCTGCCGGCTGATCCCGGAGAGATCCTGACCGCTACGCACAATGGTCGGGCGCAGGAACACCATCAGGTTGCTCTTGGTCTGGGTGTCGCGGCTCCAGCGAAAAAGCGTCCCAAGGTAGGGAATATCACGCAACAGTGGCACGCCGCTTTTCTGGGTGCGCACGCTGTCTTTGATCAGGCCGCCGATCACGATGATTTCGCCATCGTCGGCCAGGATCGTACTTTTCAATGCACGCTTATTGGTGATCAGGTCCGACGAGTCGACACCGGACACCGCCGGCGCAATGTCGGAGACCTCCTGTTCGACCTCCAGGCGCAGGGTCGAACCTTCGTTGATATAGGGCTTGATCTTGAGGCTGATCCCGACGTCCTTGCGCTCCACCGTGGTGAACGGGTTATCCGCGCCACTGCCGTTGGTAGCGTAGGAGCCAGTCTTGAACGGCACGTTCTGACCCACAATGATTTCGGCTTCCTGGTTGTCCAGCGTCAGCAGGCTTGGCGTCGATAGCAGGTTGCTGCGCGAGTTGCCGGCCAGGGCGGACACCAATGCACCGAAACGATCACCGCCCAGCTTAAGCACGCCGCCCTCCGGGGCAACCGTGCTTTCATCGAACTTAAGGGCACCGAGGATCGGAATGCCTGTGCCGGGGAAGTTGATAAGCCCCTTGGCATCACTGCTGTTCAGCGCCCATTGCACACCCAGGGCCTCGCTGATATCACCGGTGACCTCAACGATGGCGGCATGAATCAGTACTTGAGCCCGCGGCCGATCCAACTCACGCACAATGCCTTCGAGGGTCGCGAGCTGGGCCGTCTGCGCCACGATCACCAGAGCGTTCTGGCTTTCATCGGCCCGTACCATGAACGCTGCGGCAGCGGCCGTTTCTTTCAGGCCCGAGCTCGCCAGTGGCGTTTTCATGCTCTGGCCCATGGTGTCTAGCACTTCGGCCAATTGCTTGGCATCGCTGTAGCGCAGGCGTATGACGCGGGCATTGTCCAGCCGCGCAGGGGTGACCGTGTCCAGGCTACGGGCCAGTTGCACGAGGCGCTGACGAACCTGCGCCGTACCGACAATGACCAACCGGTTGCTGCGCGAGTCGGCCAAGACCTGAATGGCACCGTCGGCACTCTGCTTACCGAGGGACGCTTCCATCAACCGGGCGATATCCACCGCCACCCCATGGCGCAAGTCCACCAGCTCATAAGCATTTTTCGCTCCGGAATCCAGTTGCCTGACGACCTCGCCGATGCGACGGACGTTGCTCGCGGTGTCGGTAATCACCAAGGCATTGGCCGATACCGAAGGGCCGACATAGCCATTGGGCGAAATCAACGGTCGCACCAGCCCAGCCAGATCCGCCGCATTGCTGGCGCCTAACGCAATGACCTGAGTGACAAACTGCTGCGGGGGCGATGAGTGCGGGTCCGCCGTACCGGCCAGCGATTTAGCCTGGGCCACCGGTACGATGAGGATCTGGTCGCCTTGATCGATCACGCTGAAGTCATGGGCATCCAGCACGCTATAAAACAGCTGGCGCACCCCTTCACGGTTCAGGGCCTGCCTGGACATGACGGTGATGCGTCCTTGTACCTTGGGGTCGAGGATGACGGTGGTGTCGAGGATGGTCGACATTTCCTCAACAACATCACGCAACTCAGCGTTATTCATCGTCAACTGCCAACGCTGCTCAGCCGCCGACGACGGCCCAACGTGTAACAACGCGCCCAACACGAACGTGCCAAATACGCCGGTCAGAGCGCGCTGCCCGATGATGCGGTTCATGGGACTACTCACTCCTCGGTTGTTCGACCATGGGCCGTAGATGAAGGGCCGCCGTCGCTTTACGTTGCGCGTGGGCGGGCTGCAGAAAGCCCCCGCTCGCCGGATGGAGCCTGAGCAACTCCTCGCGCCCCTGACGCCACAACACCACCTGTGCAGGCTCGATGCGACGCAGCAGGCTACCTCCCGGCAAGCGCTCGCCGGCGCGGTAAAACCGCTCACTGTCGGGCCCGGCCAGCAAGGCACGTGACTCGCTGTCGCTGGCAACCACAGTGGCTCGTAATGTCAGTGGTTCAGCGCTGCTCAAGGCACCGCCCTGCGCGCTCAAGCCGAGCACCGACGCGACGGCCAGGGTATCGAGAGCGACGGTCGGCTGGGGCATGGCCGACGGAACAGGCAGCGCCTGCGCTGCCGGCATCCGTGCCTGACGAAACTGCCACTCCTGCCACGCCAACATCAGCCCATAACCCAAGGGCAGCATCAAGACGAGCACCCGCCAGCCAGCCGTCTTCATGGCGCGTTCACTGGCGGATCGTTTCTTGGGAAAAAGACATATTCTTCAGAACCGGGCGACCGCTCATCTCATGCTTGAAAACAGCTCCCACATGCAGGGCAACCAGCACCGCGAGCACCACACAGGCTTGAATATGGATCTGCGTGAACCACTCAATGGCCGTCGGATCAGTCAGCAGTTGTGCAATCAACAGGACGTTAAATATGTTGATCGGGCGGTCCATCATCAGGACTCCCGTCACGAGCACAATGCCCAACACCAGATAAATGGCTTTATGAACAACTAACGCCACATACTCGGCCGCGCAGCGCTTTCTGCCATACGCTAAAAAACCATGAAAAAAAGAAAAATAGACTCTGAGAATAAAGATTGGAATATATAGAGCACTCAACGAAACGTTTATAAACCCCACCCAATTCTTGGTTTCCATCGCCACATCAATAAACGCGACATAAAAGCCTGAGAATAAGGTCCACAAAATAACCACGGCCGAAATCCAATGAAGCCAAATCTGGCCGACCGAATAGCGCATATACGTCGTCAATTGAAAATCCACATTCAGAAAAGAATAACTGCACGATAGAAATGCCCAGGCAGGCTCGAACGCGCCTGCCTGGGACTTCGTCAACGAACGATCAGAGCTGGTCCCAGGCGGTCTGCCAATGATGGCCTACACCCGGCTCAAAGCCATTGGCGGTTGGCAGGTACTGTTTGCAGTAGCCCGAACTCGGAAACGGCTTGCACTCATACACTTCGCCGGTTTGCGGATGCAACACGCGAGTGCCTGCTTCGTAACTGGCCAGACCTTCAGGGAACACGAAGTGATAGTCCTTCGCGCCCCCTTCACCCGTCAGGTTGACGGCCTGGGTATCCTGGCGAGTGGTACGACCATCTGTGGTGGTGCCCAGCAAGGTTATGTGGTGAAGCCCTGGCTCGCTGCGAACATCCATTTCAAGCCAGTTACTGGTGCCTTGCGCAAGCGCTTTGACGGTACCCACCGGCTTGTTGCTGGCATTGAACAGCGTCGCTTCGACATTCATATCGCGGTTGGCGATCATGGCGAAGCGAACCTTCGCGCGGCCCTTATCCAAAACGTACTCTTCGGCGAACGCCGACAGCGCCATGCGTGCCTCGGTATCTTCCTTGACGTCCATCGCCAGCTCATAACGAATCACGCCGCTGTCTTTCTGAGCGAACAGATTGTTCTTGCCTTTGACCGGCGCTATACCGCCCTGCTCATCGCGAATGCCCGCTTGAATCACGGTCTGGGTCTGGTTGATCTTTTCAGCCAGTTTGAACGCCCAATTCTGCGGTTGGCCCTCTTCGGCATTGTCTATCGAGATTTCGACGGTGTACGCCGCGCTTTCGCCCATGGCGGTGAAGGCACGGGCCTTGACCTTGTCGCCCACCAGCAACGTGGCGGATGGCGTGATGCTACCGACGGCGCTCCAACCGCCCGGTAATTCGGGTTCGGCCAGGATGTCCACGTCGACGACGTTGTAGAACGCCGCATCGGTATCACCGACGGTCCAGATACCGAGGAGCACATGAGAGCCCGTCTTGTCTTGAGGGATCACACACGCATGTTTTTCGCCGCTGACCGGCAGTACATTGCCACCCTCCACGACACAGAACGGCGTACCGTCAAACGATGCACGCTTGAGCGGCTCATTGGGGTTCCATCCGTTGCGGGTGATGAAGTACTCGTGCTTGGTGGCCGGGTGAGCCGCCGTGTACTTCCAGTCGAACGTGATATTTCGGTCTTTGATTTCAGTCTTGTGCCAGCGAGTGGCCGACTGCGCATCCATAGCCGAGAACAGGCCGATGCCACCACTGGCGATCTTACCGTCTACCGGCCCCTGCATCGGTTTACCGCCGACGCCAGCAGGAAACCCCTTGAAGGTTTCACCGACACTTTGAGGCTCGTACTGAGCACCACCACAGTCTTTATTCAGACCTTTCTGACATTGAAAGGCGCGTGACGGTGGATCATTCAAATAACCATGCGCCTGTGCACTTTGGGAGGGTAATAACAAGGCACTTAACAATGCCAACGACGAAACACCGCCCCAACGGGAAATATCTTTTTTAATCATACAATCCAGCCCTAACACACAACCCAATAAAAACCCATACTTTGCAATATGGAAGACGTTTTTCTACGGCTACTGCAAAACGAGCGAGATGGATTTTACGGGCGTTAAAAAAAATTAATGTAGGACAAGTTGAATTATCACGATTAAAAAAAACAAGCTTCGACTAATGACCACCGCCCAAAAAGAATACTCCTACAAAAACACTGAAGTATCCCTACGATAGAAAGTCGCAACAGGAAATTTCTTATTATTTACTTAAACGACAAGCATCACCCTCTTCGAGGAAGAGGGTGATGAAGTTCTGACGGGAGTATTACTGATGGTATTGCGCGGACAACTCGTGCACGGCTTGCAGGAACGCGCCGGCATGGTCCGGGTTCACTTCCGGGGTGATGCCATGGCCGAGGTTGAACACATGCCCGGTGCCTTTGCCGTAGCTGGCCAGGATGCGGCCGACTTCGCTGCGGATCGCTTCCGGCTTGGCGTAGAGTACGGTCGGGTCCATGTTGCCTTGCAGCGCGACCTTACCACCGACACGACGGCGGGCTTCGCCGATGTCGCAGGTCCAGTCCAGGCCCAGTGCATCGGCGCCGGCGTCGGCGATGCTTTCCAGCCACAGGCCGCCGCCCTTGGTGAACAGGATCACCGGCACTTTACGGCCTTCGTGTTCACGGATCAGGCCGCTGACGATCTTGCTCATGTAGGCCAGGGAAAATTCCTGGTACGCCGCCGCCGACAGGTTGCCACCCCAGGTATCGAAGATCTGTACCGCTTGGGCGCCGGCCATGATCTGGCCATTGAGGTAAGAAGTGACCGACTGCGCCAGCTTGTCCAGCAGCAGGTGCATGGCCTGCGGGTTGTCGTAGAGCATGGCCTTGGTCTTGCGGAAGTCTTTCGACGAGCCGCCTTCGACCATGTAGGTAGCCAGGGTCCAGGGGCTGCCGGAGAAGCCGATCAGCGGCACGCGGCCATTGAGCTCACGGCGGATGGTGCTGACGGCGTCCATCACATAGCCGAGGTCTTTGTGGGGATCGGGAATCGGCAGGGCTTCGATATCGGCCAGGGTACTGATGACTTTCTTGAAACGCGGGCCTTCGCCGGTTTCAAAGTACAGGCCTTGGCCCATGGCGTCGGGGATGGTGAGGATATCGGAGAACAGGATGGCCGCGTCCAGTTGCGGGTAGCGGTCCAGCGGCTGCATCGTGACTTCGCAGGCGAACTCCGGGTTCATGCACAGGCTCATGAAGTCACCGGCGTGGGCGCGGCTGGCGCGGTATTCCGGCAGGTAGCGACCGGCTTGACGCATCATCCACACAGGGGTCACGTCTACAGGTTGCTTGAGCAGGGCACGAAGGAAACGGTCGTTCTTGAGGGCAGTCATGTCGGCATCCGCAAAAAAAGTGCGGGCATTTTCTCAGAGCGCGACGCAAAAGGCACGGGATGAGGCGTGCCTTTTATCTATCGGGTTGATTTACGACAATCTCTTGAACCTGCGCAAATCAAATGTGGGAGGGGGCTTGCCCCGATTGCAGTGTGTCAGTCTCAGTATCTGTAACTGAACCACCGCTATCGGGGGCAAGCCCCCTCCCACATTTTTGACCGCATTTCAGCCTGAAATGGGTTAGACGTTCAGGTAGTCCAGGATCCCTTCGGCGGCGTTACGGCCTTCGAAGATCGCGGTTACCACCAGGTCAGAGCCGCGCACCATATCGCCACCGGCGAAGATTTTCGGGTTGCTGGTCTGGTGCTTGTACTGGCCTTGTTCCGGGGCGACGACACGGCCCTGGCTGTCGGTCTGGATTTCGAACTGCTCGAACCAGGGGGCCGGGCTTGGGCGGAAGCCGAACGCAATGACCACGGCGTCGGCCGGGATGATCTCTTCGGAGCCCGGGATCGGCTCGGGGCTGCGACGGCCACGGGCGTCCGGTTCGCCGAGACGGGTCTCGACCACCTTCACGCCTTCGACACGGTCTTCACCCACGATGGCGATCGGCTGGCGGTTGTAGAGGAATTTCACGCCTTCTTCCTTGGCGTTCTTCACCTCTTTGCGCGAGCCAGGCATGTTGGCTTCGTCACGACGGTAGGCACAGGTCACCGACTTGGCGCCCTGGCGAATCGAGGTGCGGTTGCAGTCCATCGCGGTGTCACCACCACCCAGCACCACGACCTTCTTGCCCTTCATGTCGACGAAATCTTCCGGCGACTTTTCAAAGCCCAGGTTGCGGTTGACGTTGGCGATCAGGAAATCCAAGGCGTCATACACGCCCGGCAGGTCCTCACCGGCAAAGCCGCCCTTCATGTAGGTGTAGGTGCCCATGCCCATGAACACGGCATCGTATTCGGCGAGCAGTTGCTCCATGGTCACGTCTTTACCGATTTCGGTGTTCAGGCGGAACTCGATGCCCATGCCGGTGAACACTTCACGACGGTTGCTCAGTACGGTTTTTTCCAGCTTGAACTCGGGGATACCGAAGGTCAGCAGGCCGCCGATTTCCGGGTTCTTGTCGAACACCACCGGGGTCACGCCGCCACGCACCAGCACGTCGGCACAGCCCAGGCCCGCCGGGCCCGCACCGATGATCGCCACGCGCTTGCCGGTCGGCTTGACCTTGGACATGTCCGGACGCCAGCCCATGGCGAACGCGGTGTCGGTGATGTACTTCTCCACCGAACCGATGGTCACCGCGCCGAAGCCGTCGTTAAGGGTGCAGGCACCCTCGCACAGACGGTCTTGCGGGCACACCCGGCCGCAGACTTCCGGCAAGGTGTTGGTCTGGTGCGACAGCTCGGCGGCGGCGAGGATGTTGCCCTCGGCCACCAGCTTGAGCCAGTTGGGAATGAAGTTGTGCACCGGGCACTTCCATTCGCAATACGGGTTACCGCAACCCAGGCAGCGGTGGGCCTGGTCGGCCGACTGCTGGGGTTTGAAGGGTTCGTAGATTTCCACGAACTCTTTCTTGCGTTGACGCAACAGTTTCTTCTTCGGATCTTTGCGCCCGACATCGATGAACTGGAAGTCGTTATTCAGACGTTCAGCCATGTTAAAACCTCATCAAACTCTTCAGGCGCATATCACTGCGGGTTGGCACGGATGCTGGAAAGCAACGATTTCAGGTTGGCAGCCTTGGGCTTGACCAGCCAGAAACGACGCAGGTAATCATCGAGGTTCTCGGCGAGGTTACGACCCCATTCGCTGCCGGTTTCCTCGACGTACTCGTCCAGCACGTGCTGCAAGTGGTTACGGTAGGATTCCATCGCTTCGCCGCTGATCCGCTGGATCTCGACCAACTCGTGGTTGACCCGGTCGACGAAGGTGTTGTCCTGGTCCAGCACGTAGGCGAAACCGCCGGTCATGCCCGAACCGAAGTTGTAGCCGGTCTTGCCCAGTACCGCGACAAAGCCCCCGGTCATGTACTCGCAGCAGTGATCGCCAGTGCCTTCCACCACGGTGTGGGCACCGGAGTTACGCACGGCGAAACGCTCACCGGCCGTACCGGCGGCGAACAGCTTGCCGCCCGTGGCGCCATACAAGCAGGTGTTGCCGATGATGGCACTGTCCTGGGTCTTGTAGACGCTGCCTTTGGGCGGAACGATGACCAGCTTGCCGCCGGTCATGCCCTTGCCCACGTAGTCGTTGGCGTCACCTTCCAGGTACATGTGCAGGCCACCGGCGTTCCACACGCCAAAGCTCTGGCCCGCAGTGCCCTTGAAGCGGAAGGTGATCGGCGCTTTCGCCATGCCTTGGTTGCCGTGCTTGCGCGCGATTTCGCCGGAGATGCGGGCGCCGATGGAACGGTCGCAGTTGCAGATATCCAAAGCGAATTCGCCACCGCTGGCATCGTTGATGGAGGAAGCAGCCATCTCGACCATCTTCTCGGCCAGCAGGCCCTTGTCGAACGGTGGGTTGCGGTCCACCTGGCAGAATTGAGGCTTGTCTGCCGGGATGTGATCGCTGCCCAACAGTGGCGTCAGGTCCAGGTGCTGTTGCTTGGCGGTCTGGCCTTCGAGGACGTCCAGCAGATCGGTACGACCGATCAGCTCTTCGAGGGAGCGCACGCCCAGCTTGGCCAGCCACTCACGGGTTTCTTCGGCGACGTAGGTGAAGAAATTCACCACCATGTCGACGGTGCCGATGTAGTGATCCTTGCGCAGCTTCTCGTTCTGAGTGGCGACGCCGGTGGCGCAGTTGTTCAGGTGGCAGATGCGCAGGTATTTGCAGCCCAGGGCGATCATTGGCGCGGTGCCGAAGCCGAAGCTTTCGGCGCCGAGGATCGCGGCCTTGATCACGTCGAGGCCGGTTTTCAGGCCGCCGTCGGTCTGCACGCGCACTTTGCCACGCAGGTCGTTGCCGCGCAGGGTCTGGTGGGTTTCAGCCAGGCCCAGTTCCCACGGCGCACCGGCGTACTTGATGGAGGTCAGCGGTGAAGCACCGGTGCCGCCGTCGTAGCCGGAGATGGTGATCAGGTCGGCATAGGCCTTGGCCACGCCAGCGGCGATGGTACCGACGCCCGCCTCTGCTACCAGTTTCACCGAGACCAGCGCCTGCGGGTTGACTTGTTTGAGGTCGAAAATCAGCTGCGACAAGTCTTCAATCGAGTAGATGTCGTGGTGCGGCGGCGGCGAAATCAGGGTCACGCCCGGCACTGCGTAACGCAGCTTGGCGATCAAACCGTTGACCTTGCCGCCTGGCAGCTGGCCGCCTTCGCCGGGCTTGGCGCCCTGGGCAACCTTGATCTGCAGCACTTCGGCGTTGACCAGGTATTCCGGGGTCACCCCGAAACGGCCCGTCGCCACTTGCTTGATTTTCGAGCTCTTGATGGTGCCGTAGCGCGCCGGGTCTTCACCGCCTTCACCGGAGTTGGAACGCGCACCCAGGCGGTTCATGGCTTCGGCCAGGGCTTCGTGGGCCTCAGGCGACAAGGCGCCCAGGGAGATACCGGCGGAGTCGAAGCGCTTGAGGATCGATTCCAGCGGTTCGATGTCGCTGATCGCCAGCGGCGTGTCCAGGGTCTTGACCTTGAACAGGTCGCGGATCATCGACACCGGGCGGTTATCCACCAGCGCGGTGTATTCCTTGAACTTGGCGTAGTCGCCCTGCTGCACGGCGGCTTGCAGGGTGCTGACCACGTCCGGGTTGTAGGCGTGGTATTCGCCACCGTGGACGAACTTGAGCAGGCCACCTTGCTGGATCGGCTTGCGCGCGCTCCAGGCTTCGGCGGCCAGGGCTTTCTGTTCGGCTTCGATATCGACGAAACGCGCACCCTTGATGCGGCTCGGCACGCCACGGAAGCTCAGCTCGCAGACTTCTTCGGACAGGCCGATCGCTTCGAACAATTGAGCACCGCGGTACGAGGTGACGGTGGAGATGCCCATCTTCGACAGGATCTTCAACAGGCCCTTGGTGATGCCCTTGCGGTAGTTCTTGAACACCTCATAGAGGTCGCCCAGTACTTCACCGGTACGGATCAGGTCGCCCAACACTTCATAAGCAAGGAACGGGTACACAGCCGAGGCGCCGAAGCCGATCAACACCGCAAAGTGGTGCGGGTCACGAGCGGTGGCGGTTTCCACGAGGATGTTGGAGTCGCAGCGCAGGCCTTTTTCGGTCAGGCGATGGTGTACTGCACCAGTGGCCAGGGAGGCGTGGATCGGCAACTTGCCCGGCGCGATATGGCGGTCGGTCAGCACGATCTGGGTACGCCCGGCGCGCACAGCTTCTTCGGCCTGGTCGGCGACGTTGCGCACAGCGGCTTCAAGGCCGAGGCTCTCGTCGTAGTTCAGGTCGATGATCTGACGGTCGAAGCCCGGACGCTCCAGGGTCATCAACGAGCGCCACTTGGCCGGGGAAATGACCGGCGAGCTGAGGATCACGCGGGAGGCGTGCTCAGGCGACTCCTGGAAGATGTTGCGCTCGGCACCGAGGCAGACTTCCAGGGACATCACGATGGCTTCGCGCAGCGGGTCGATCGGTGGGTTGGTCACCTGGGCGAACTGCTGGCGGAAATAGTCGTATGGCGTGCGCACACGCTGGGACAGCACGGCCATCGGCGTGTCGTCACCCATGGAGCCGACGGCTTCGTAGCCTTGCTCGCCAAGCGGGCGCAGCACCTGGTCGCGCTCTTCGAACGTGACCTGGTACATCTTCATGTACTGCTTGAGCTGGTCGATGTCGTAGAACGCCGAACCGTGGTCGTTGTCTTCCATGGTCGCCTGGATGCGCAGGGCATTCTTGCGCAGCCATTGCTTGTAGGGGTGACGGGACTTCAGGCGGTTGTCGATCGCATCGGTGTCGAGGATCTGCCCGGTTTCGGTGTCCACGGCCAGGATCTGGCCAGGGCCGACGCGGCCTTTGGCGATCACGTCTTGCGGCTGGTAGTTCCACACGCCGATTTCCGACGCCAGGGTGATGAAACCGTTGGTGGTGGTCACCCAACGCGCCGGGCGCAGGCCGTTACGGTCGAGCAGGCACACCGCGTAGCGGCCGTCGGTCATCACCACGCCGGCCGGGCCGTCCCAGGGTTCCATGTGCATCGAGTTGTATTCATAGAACGCCCGCAGGTCGGGGTCCATGGTCTCGACGTTCTGCCACGCAGGCGGAATGATCATGCGCACGCCACGGAACAGGTCGATGCCGCCGGTGACCATCAGCTCAAGCATGTTGTCCATGCTGGAGGAGTCGGAACCGACGCGGTTGACCAGCGGGCCGAGCTCTTCGAGGTCCATCAAATCGTTGGCGAACTTGGTGCGACGGGCCACGGCCCAGTTACGGTTGCCAGTGATGGTGTTGATCTCGCCGTTGTGGGCGAGGAAGCGGAATGGCTGGGCCAGCGGCCATTTCGGCAGGGTGTTGGTGGAGAAGCGCTGGTGGAACACGCAGATTGCGGTTTGCAGGCGCTCATCGCTCAGGTCTGGATAGAAGGCGGTGAGGTCCGCCGGCATCATCAGGCCTTTATAAATGATGGTCTTGTGGGAAAAGCTGCAGATGTAGTGATCGGTGTCGGCAGCGTTGGCCACGGACGAACGACGACGGGACGTGAACAGCTTGATCGCCATGTCCTGGTCGCTCAGGCCATCGCCCGCGATAAACACTTGTTCGATCTGCGGCAGGCGCTCCAAGGCCAGGCGGCCGAGCACGCTGGTGTCGATCGGCACTTTGCGCCAGCCGACGAGTTGCAGGCCGGCAGCCAGGATTTCGCGGTTCATGTTCTCGCGAGCGGCTTCGGCTTTGACCGGGTCCTGGTTGAAAAACACCATGCCCACGGCGTACTGCTTGGGCAGGTCGACAGCGAAATGCTGTTTGGCGACGGCGCGCAGGAACAGGTCGGGCTTTTGAATCAGCAAGCCACAACCGTCACCGGTCTTGCCGTCGGCGTTGATCCCACCGCGGTGGGTCATGCAGGTCAGGGCCTCGATGGCCGTTTGCAAAAGGGTATGACTGGGCTCGCCCTGCATATGGGCAATCAGGCCGAAACCGCAGTTATCCTTGAATTCATCGGGTTGGTACAGACCTGCTTTCATAGACACTTTCTCACCAGGCTGCCTCTTATATCGAGGCAAATTTCTTTTCAATTCAACCGGTTACCTTCCACGCCGAACGTACGCCGGCTTTGCGGGGGCAAAAGGGAGGTCATTGTACACACCGACACAGACGCCCACAAATTTAGCGACGAAATGTCGCAAATCTATGTCGCATTTATGAAAGGTTTAAAGCGATATGCTGTGCTAGTCAAAACTTTTTTAATTCTGACCGCTACGACTCAAAAGCTACTGTGACGCAGACACCACAAAGCGCGCGGCCTTCAGGGCTGCACGCTTTGTTGTTTTTTTGAGGTGCCGAGAGGGCGGCCTGGGTAAGGCCGCCGGATCTTCAGCGAGTTGTTGCCAGTTCTTGTTGAACGCTGGCGACAGTGCGAGGCCAAGGTTTACCAGCCTGAACCTTCGCTGGCAAGGCCTTGATAGCGGATTCAGCTGCTGCGCGGCTGGAGAAGTTGCCGTAAGTGATCACGTAGAGAGGCTTGCCGTTGAGCACTTTCTTGAAATAACGGTACTCGCCGCCCTGCTCTTTCACGAACGCCTGGGCGTTGGCTTCGGAACTGGTGCCGAGAATCTGCACCACGAAGTTACCGGTAGGCTGGCTGCTGTACCAGCTGCTGCCGGCGGCACCGGCCTTGGCAACGGTCACGGGTTTTTCAGCAGGCTTGGCGGCCGGCGCCGGGGCTGGCTTGGCGACCGGTGCAGCTGCGACGGGCTTGGTGACAGGCGCAGGCTTGGCGGTCGCGACCGTCGGCGCTGGTGTCGGTTTTGCCGCCGGCTGACCGGCTGGCACGCCCGCAGGTGGCGCGGTGGTGGTCACGGTCGGCGGCGTGGCGCTGGAGCCTTCTACCGGCACGCCGTCGTCGCCTTCGGAGATGCCACCGGCTTCTTCGGCAAGCGGGCCGCGCATGACCGGCTGGCCCACCATCGGCAGGCTGGTCGGTTGACCGGAGTTGGCGAATTCTACGTTTGGCGTGGGCTTGCCCAGTGGCAACTGCGCCTGTTCGGTTGGCGCGCCGGCGGTCGTCGGTGCCTTGCTGCGGCCCGGGATCAACCAGGCGGCGGCAACGGCGACCACGACCACGGCGGAAATGGCCAATACGTGCTTCTTAGGCATAGTGAACCCCATCTTTGGACGCTTGACCGCAGAGCGGCTGGCAATCATGGCTTCGATCATTGCATCGCGGGCGACCTGATTGATGGTGCCAGGCCAGCCGTCGGAGCTTTCGTGAATATCAGAGATCTGTTGAGCGGAGAAAAGTTCGATGCCCTGCCCGGCGCCTTCAAGGCGTTGGGCCAGATATTCACGGGTTTCTTCCTCTTCGTAAGGCTGCAACTCAATGACGTGGAACAGCTCCTGTTCGCCACTGATCTGCTCCAGATCGGCGATCAGCGACGACTCACCGAACAGGAACACATGCGGGCGACCTTCCGGCGTACCGGCGGCCAGCGCCAACAGCGCTTCCAGGGCGGATTCGTCAAGCTGCTCGGCGTCATCCACCAGCAGGTAGACCTCCTGGCCGGTCAGGCCCAGTTGCACCACCTGCTTGAGAATCGCGTTCGGCTCGGCAGTGGACACATCAAGAGCCTGGGCCACCTGGCGCAGTACACCCGCCGCATCACCGGCACCGCGAGCCGATACTACGACGCTCTGTACCGATTGCTTGTTGGTACTGGCGACCAGCGCCTGGCGCAACAGGGTCTTGCCACTGCCCAGCGGGCCGGTGACCACCAGCAGCAACTGGCTGTAGCGCGCGAGATGGTGCAACTGGCCGAGCACCGGCTTGCGCTGGGCCGGGAAAAATTTGAAACCAGGCACCCGTGGAGCAAAAGGGTCGTGGCTTAACTGGTAATGGCCGAGGAACGCCTCGTCGGCATGCAAACTAGTCATCGGGATCTTATTAACCTTTAAGCTGGGCCAGGGCGCGGTAATCCGCTCCCAGCGTGGCCTGTAAAATCTCTTTCGGATAATCGTCGGTCACTACCGCTTCACCCATGTGGCGCAACAGCACCAGTCGCAGTCGACCGTCGATCACTTTCTTGTCTATCGCCATATGTTCGAGGAAGTCTGCCTCGGTCATCTCGGTAGGCGGGATAACCGGCAAGCCGGCGCGCTGGAACAGGCGGATACCGCGATCACGCTCCTGGGCGCTGATCCAGCCCAGGCGTTGGGACATCTCCAATGCCATCACTGTGCCAGCCGCTACGGCCTCTCCATGCAACCACACACCATAGCCCATGTGGGTTTCGATCGCATGGCCGAAGGTGTGCCCGAGGTTCAAGGTGGCCCGTACGCCGGACTCCCGTTCGTCGGCGTTCACCACCAGCGCCTTGGCGGCGCAGGAGCGGGAAATCGCCTCGGTCAGCGCCACCTGGTCGAGGGCGCGCAGGGCGTCGACGTGTTCTTCCAGCCAGGTCAGGAACGGTTCGTCGCAGATCAGCCCGTACTTGATGACTTCGGCCAGCCCCGCCGACAGCTCGCGCGGTGGCAATGTGTTGAGGGTCGCGGTGTCGATCAGCACGGCTTGAGGCTGATAAAACGCACCCACCATGTTCTTGCCCAGCGGGTGGTTGATGCCAGTCTTGCCGCCCACCGACGAATCAACCTGGGACAACAGGGTGGTGGGCACCTGGATAAAGTCCACGCCACGCTGGTAACAGGCGGCCGCAAAGCCGGCCATGTCACCGATCACGCCGCCGCCGAGGGCGACCACGGTGGTGCGGCGGTCATGGCGTGCGGTGAGCAGACCATCGAAGATCAGTTGCAGGGTTTCCCAGTTCTTGTGGGCTTCGCCGTCGGGCAATACCACGGAGATCACCGAATAAGCCGCCAGGCTGCGGCTCAGACGCTCAAGATACAGCGGCGCGACCGTTTCGTTGGAGATGATCGCCACTTGCCGCCCGGCAATGTGCGGTGCGAGCAACTCGGGCTGGTCCAACAGACCTTCGCCAATATGGATCGGGTAGCTGCGCTCGCCTAGATCGACCTTAAGTGTCTGCATGTGTCCCCGCGTTGAAGATGTTTTGACGACCGGTAACGTCGAAATCCGACGCCACCTGATGGCTCTACGCCACACCCCGCAGGGTGATAACGCGCCGCCGAGAATAACGCATTTCGGGCCTGGCTTTAACGGGGTGGCAACCGTTGCAGGCGCTCAAGAATGTCGAGTACCACCATACGAGGCGGCCGCTCATCGGTTTCCACCACCAGATCGGCGATTTCCCGATACAACGGATCGCGCAGCGCCAGCAGATCCCGCAAGGTTTTCGCCGGGTCGGCGGTGCGCAGTAATGGGCGATTGCGATCGCGAGCAGTGCGGCCCACCTGCTGCTCGACCGACGCATGCAGATAGACCACCCGACCACCGGCATGCAGGGCCCGGCGATTTTCCTCGCGCATCACCGCGCCACCGCCGGTCGCCAATACCACGCCATCGCAGCCGCACAGCTCGGCAATCATCGCCTGCTCGCGGTCGCGAAAGCCCAGCTCGCCTTCCTTATCGAAGATCCATGGGATATTGGCGCCCGTGCGCAATTCAATTTCCTTGTCGGAATCTTTGAATGGCAGGCGCAGCTCTTTGGCCAGCAAACGGCCGATGGTGCTTTTGCCAGCGCCCATCGGTCCTACAAGAATCAAATTTCGCACAGAATCAACGACTCACAGCAATCGCCTGGTTATTCATAATACGCGGAGTCAGGAATACCAGCAGCTCGGATTTTTTCTCCGCCAGCACATCGCGCCGGAAAAGGCGGCCAAGATACGGCACATCGCCGAAAAATGGCACTTTATCTACCACTTTGCTTTGGGTATTCGAGAAAACCCCGCCGATGACGATGGTCTCGCCATCCTTGACCAGCACCTTCGCGTTCACCTCGTTTTTCTTGATCGGCGGTACGTCGTTGAGCTTGTTCAGGTAGTCGGGCTCGTCCTTGGTGACCTTGACCTCCATGATCACGCGGTCGTCAGGCGTGATTTGCGGGGTGACCTCCAGTGACAGCGAGGCCTCCTTGAAGGACACCGAGGTGGCGCCACTGGAGCTGGATTCCTGGTAGGGGATCTCGGTGCCCTTGAGGATGCGCGCGGTTTCCTTGTCGGACGTCACTACCTTGGGTTGCGAGACGATTTCGCCATTGCCGGTCTTCTCCATGGCCGTCAGTTCCAAGTCCAGCAGCAGGTTATCGGTGATAAACGCGACGCCCAGCCCTGAGGTGCCCGTAACCGCGCCCAGGTCGACAAAGGGCGAACTGGGCGGGTTATCCGGCAGTTCCTCGCCGCTCGCCAAGGGTTTGCTGATACCACCTGCGCCCCACTTGCCGTGACTCAATCGACCGCCCCAACGCGCGCCCAGGCTTTTGTCATAGTCAACGTTGGCCTCGACAATCCGCGCCTCGATCATCACCTGGCGCACCGGGATGTCCAACTGCGCCACGATCCGCCGCAGCTCCTCCAAGCGCTCGCCGGTCTGGTAGGCGATGATGTTATTGGTGCGATCATCCACCGCCACCGAACCGCGCTCATCGGTCGCGCCCTCGTGCCCCGTCACCGACTGGAACAGCTTGGCCAGGTCCGCTGCCTTGGCGTAGTTGACCTGTAACAGTTCGCGGCGCAGTGGCGCGAGTTCGGCCATCTGCCGCCGCGACTCCAGGGTCAGCAGTTCGCGGGCGGCCAGCTCGTCGGCAGGCGCCACCAGCAAGACACCGGCCTTGATGCGCTTGTCCAAGCCCTTGCTTTGCAACACCAGGTCCAGGGCTTGATCCCAGGGCACGTCCCTGAGCCGCAGGGTGATCGCGCCCTGCACTTCGTCGCTGGCCACCAGATTGAGGCCCGCCACATCGGCGATATGTTGCAGCACCGCGCGTAGCTCGATGTTCTGGAAATTGAGGCTCAGCTTGTCGCCGGAGTAGCTCGGCGACGCGCTTTCGGGTGGCGGCAGCTGGATCAGGTCCACACGATTGGGCACAGCGAAAACCATCGGTGCCGTGAACGCTATCCATAGCGCCACACCGAAGGACGAGAAAGTCCTTTTCATTGTTTGATTCCGTTATGAGTTGACGTTGAGTACGAGGGTTCGCGGGCGCTCCAGCCAGGCACCCTGTTCATTCGGGAAAAGCTCGACCAGTTCGACATGACCATCATGAATGGCGGTCACCCGACCATGGTCGGGCCCCAGGTAGTCACCCACTGCGAGCCGATGCACCGCGGAGGCCGCCCGCAGCAGGGCAAAGCGCTGCACACCACGGGACAGCGTGCCGACCATTTCGAACTGGTCGATAGCGATAGCTTCGAGCGCGCCTCGTGGCCGCGCGAAGTCGGGGGCCTGGGTTGGCCGGCCTGGCGTGTGATGTACCTGCAACGCAGGCGGCTGGAAGGGATCGCGCAAGGACGAAGCGTCGTAGACAAAGTGCGGCCGCGGCTCGACGCCCTGGCCGAGCTCTACCGACCGGACACCTGGCGACGTACGCCGATAGGTCCTGGCCTGCAGGTCGAGGCGCAGCAGTGGCCCATCAGATCGCAGCGCCAGATCGTGTACCGTGACGATTCGCGACAACCCGGCCAGAGCGCTCAGGAATGTCGCCAGGTCGTGATACCCCCCGGTGACAGCCATTTGCACGGGCTGCTCGATATACAAGGCGTGCGCCTGCTCATCCAACAGGACGATGCCCTCGACTGCCAAGCCATTGGCGACGCCCAACCGCGCTATGTCTTCAAGCAGCCTTGGCACTTCAGCCTCTTGGGACAACGCCTGCAAAAGCCCGGCGAAGCGCTGTTGCATCGCCTGGAACTGGTGGGTTTGCTGTTCAAGCGCGGCGACCAGCCCAACCTTCTCGGCGAGCTGCTGCCGCAAGCCTCCTTCCCGCACCTCGAGTACCTTCAACCGGTCCCGCGACGGACTCAGGCATGCAGCCTCGCCCACTACCAGCACCAGGCCGGCGAGCGCGCAGCCGAGCAGGACCTTGCCAGGCAAGGGCCATTTCGCAGCGTGGTGAGAGAGTGCAAAAAAGTCGAGCCTGGGCAGGCTCATGGCTGGGCCTCGGTGGACGCTCCCTGGCGTACCATCAATTGAAACCCGTTGCTGCCCCGCTCGCCTTCCGCCCGCACCTGTTGCAGACGCGTCGCGTGGGCGCCTTCGGAGGCGTCCAGGCGGCGCATCAACTGGGCGATATCCTGGCTCGAATCAGCGCTGCCGCTGATGCTCACCGTATTGCCCTTTGCCACGACCTCATGCAGATGTACGCCATCAGGCACCGCACGGGCCAGTTGATCCAACAACCGGGCACTGCCGGAGCGGGCGTCATGCAGGTCCTGCACGACTTTCATGCGCTCCGCCAGTTGCTGGCTTTGCACCTGCAGGTCGTCGATGGTCTTGATGCGCGCGTCCTGGACAGTGATTTCCTTGCCCAGGTGATTGTTACGCGTCACCTGCCGGTCGATCGCCTGGTCGATAACCTGGTCCGCCAGCCATACCGCCGCCAGCGCCACGCAGGCAAACGCCAGCAACAGCATCAGGAGATACTTGCGCCGCCGCTCCGCCAGTGCCTGGCGCCAGGGCAAAAGATTGATTCGTGTCATCCAGCGAAACTCCTCAGGGCCAACCCGCAGGCTACTCCCATCCCTTGGGCATCCAAGGCCCACTGTGCGCCATCGACTCGACGGCCCGGCGTGAAGCTGGCGAAATCCTGACTGCTTGCGCGCGCCAATGCAAACCCTTCCACATCGACCACTCGCGGCACCAACCCGGCCAAGGCCAGAACCGCCTCACGCGCCTCGACCTGCTCCTTGAGGCATGCCGCCAGCAACACCTCGACCCGCTTCGGGTCCGCGGCCGATGGACCGCGCACCTGAAAGTCCAGGGCCATCTCCTCCAATGGGTAGGGAATGTATTGGTCTGCCTCCATCAGGATCATGCAGGCCATTTCATCGTCACTGAGCCCTGCCTCCATTTCGATCACCCGCGTGATCACCGAGGACCCAGACACGGCAATCGCCGCCTGCCGGGCCGACGTATGCAGCCGGGACAACGCCTGCTGCAGCGCCAGCCCGATGCCCTCAAGGTCGAGCAACGTGCCATCGACCACCGCGCGGGCCGGCAGGGCCTGCGTGGCGTAGCCTTGAACGGTGTAGCCGCTGGCTGAACGCCCCAGCTCGACCAGTTTGATCCCCGCTTCATTGATATCGACCCC
Source organism: Pseudomonas gorinensis (assembly GCF_042015035.1). Classification (NCBI taxonomy): domain Bacteria; kingdom Pseudomonadati; phylum Pseudomonadota; class Gammaproteobacteria; order Pseudomonadales; family Pseudomonadaceae; genus Pseudomonas; species Pseudomonas gorinensis. The sequence continues at coordinate 814,301 of NZ_CP167125.1, read as the reverse complement.
CAGGACGGTGTCGACTTTTCGCCTGAAAAATCCCTTTACCATAAAACTCCTCATTGCTTTCCCTGTCATACCGCCTGATTGCGGCCGGGCACCCTGCATTCGGTCGGCTTGTTTAAGAGGCGCGAATGACGCCCCAAGGCGAAAAATGCTTTAATGCCCAGCGTTTTTTCCCGCTTTTTATCTGCAGGTCGGGTCGATCCATCGTTTCCCATGCATACCCCGGCGCCTAACTCATTCTTTTCTCTGGAAATCCAAAAGCCTTGATTCGTCTGCTGAAGTTTTTCGGGTACTCCATCATCGCGATCGTCTGCGGGCTACTGCTCGTACTCAGCGGGGCCTACCTCTACCTTAGTCCGGGTTTGCCCTCTGTAGAGGCCCTGAGAAGCATCCAGTTGCAGATTCCTTTGCGGGTCTACAGCAGCGATGAAAAACTGATCGCGGAGTTCGGCGAAATGCGCCGTACCCCGATCCGTTTCGCCGACATCCCGCCCAATTTCATCAGCGCATTGCTGTCGGCTGAAGACGATAATTTCGCCAACCACTACGGTGTCGACCCCAGCAGCCTGGTACGGGCCGCCACGCAGTTGGTCAAAAGCGGACACATTCAATCCGGCGGCAGCACCATCACCATGCAGGTGGCGAAGAACTTCTTCCTCACCAGCGAACGCAGTTTTTCGCGCAAAGCCACCGAGATTCTCCTGGCCTTACAGATCGAACGTCAGCTGACCAAGGACGAAATCCTCGAGCTGTACGTCAACAAGATCTACCTGGGCAACCGCGCCTACGGCATCGAAGCCGCATCCCAGGTGTACTACGGCAAGTCGATTCGTGACGCCAGCCTGGCGCAGATGGCGATGATTGCCGGCTTGCCCAAGGCGCCGTCGCGCTTCAACCCCCTGGCCAACCCGGCGCGCAGTAAAGAACGCCGCGACTGGATCCTGGGCCGCATGTACAAGCTGGGCAAGATCGACCAGGCCGCCTATGAAAGTGCGGTGGCCGAGCCGCTGAACGCCAGCTACCACGTGCCGACGCCGGAAGTGAACGCCCCGTATATCGCCGAGATGGCGCGGGCCGAGATGGTCGGCCGCTATGGCAGCGATGCCTATACCGAAGGTTTCCGCGTCACGACCACAGTGTCGAGCGACTTGCAGGAAATCGCGAATACCTCGTTGCATTCCGGCCTGATCACCTACGATCAGCGCCACGGCTATCGCGGCCCTGAGTCGCGCCTGCCGGGCAAGACCCTGAGCGCCTGGACCGCCGAGCTGGGCAAGCAGCGCGCAATCAGCGGCCTGGAGCCGGCCATCGTCATCCAGGTGCAAAAGGATGGCCTGCAGGTACTGACCCGTACCGGCGAAGCCCATGTCGCGTGGGACAGCATGAAATGGGCACGCCCATTCCTGAATACCAACAGCATGGGCCCAATGCCCAAGCAGCCGTCAGACGTGGCGCAGGTGGGTGACCTGATCCGCGTGCAACGCCAGAAAGACGACAGCCTCAAGTTCAGCCAGCTCCCCGTGGCCCAGGGCGCCCTGGTGTCCCTCGACCCACAGAACGGCGCAATCCGCTCCCTGGTCGGCGGCTTTGCCTTCGAGCAGAGCAACTACAACCGCGCGACCCAGGCCAAGCGCCAACCGGGTTCGAGCTTCAAGCCGTTCATCTACAGCGCCGCACTGGATAACGGCTACACCGCCGCCAGCCTGGTCAACGACGCGCCGATCGTGTTTGTCGATGAGTACCTGGACAAGGTCTGGCGCCCCAAGAACGACACCAACACGTTCCTCGGCCCGATTCGTATCCGCGAGGCGCTGTATAAGTCGCGCAACCTGGTGTCGATCCGCCTGCTGCAGGCGATGGGCGTAGGCAAGACCATCGACTACATCACCCGCTTTGGTTTCGCCAAGTCGGACCTGCCACCCAACTTGTCCCTGGCCCTGGGTACCGCGACCCTCACGCCGATGGAAATCGCCACCGGCTGGAGCACCTTCGCCAACGGCGGCTACAAGATCACGCCCTACCTGATCGACAAGATCGAAAGCCGCAATGGCGATACCCTGTTCACCGCCAACCCGCCACGCGTGCCGGGTGACGTGGTCAACGGCGTGGCAGCCAGCGATGGCATTGCGGCGCCGAGCCACGGTGGTATCACCATCGAGCCGACCCCAGGCACCGCCCCCGTAGCACCGGGCGCCGCCGCCACCGACCCACAGGTACCCGCCGTGGCCGAGCGCGTGGTCGACGGTCGCACCACTTATATCCTCAACAGCATCCTCGAAGACGTGATCAAGAAGGGCACCGGCCGCCGCGCCCTGGCCCTGGGCCGCGCGGATATCGCAGGCAAGACCGGTACGACCAACGAATCCAAGGATGCCTGGTTCTCCGGCTACAACGGCGACTACGTGACCACCGTCTGGACGGGCTTCGACCAACCGGAAAGCCTTGGCCGCCGCGAGTTCGGTGGCACCGTCGCATTGCCGATCTGGATGAGCTACATGGGCGCGGCATTGAAGGACAAACCGCTGCATACCCAACCGGAACCTGAAGGCATCCTGAGCCTGCGGATCGACCCGGTGAGTGGCCGTGCGGCATCGCCGAGCACCCCGAATGCGTACTTCGAGCTGTTCAAGAGCGAAGACACCCCGCCCTCGGTCAACGAGCTGGGCAATGGCGTTGCACCGGGCAGCCCGCTGCCGGCGGATGAGGCGGCGCCGATCGATTTGTTCTGACCTGGGCCTCAAGCCTACGCAGAACCCAATGTGGGAGGGGGCTTGCCCCCGATAGCCGTGGACCAGCCAGCTCATCGAGTGACTGACACACCGCCATCGGGGGCAAGCCCCCTCCCACATTTGGGCCTTCTAAAATCTTCAGATAACTGTCACCCAACAAAAAGCCCCGACTCGTGAGAGCCGGGGCTTTTTGTTGGTGTGCTACAACGGCTTAGCCGTTGAACACATCATCCACGCTTTGCAGCGGGTAGTTCTTCGGATACGGCAGGGTCGCCACACCGGTCTCGATGGCGGCTTTAGCCACGGCATCGGAGATCACGGTGATCAAGCGCTTATCCATTGGTTTCGGGATGATGTACTCACGGCCGAATTCCAGCTTGGCGCCACCGTAGGCATCGCACACATCCTGAGGGACTGGCAGCTTGGCCAGTTCACGCAGGGCGTTTGCAGCAGCCACTTTCATTTCTTCGTTGATGCGCTTGGCGCGAACGTCCAGGGCACCACGGAAGATGAACGGGAAGCCCAGTACGTTGTTGACCTGGTTCGGGTAATCGGAACGGCCGGTGGCCATGATCACGTCGTCGCGGGTGGCGTGAGCCAGCTCCGGGGCGATTTCCGGGTCCGGGTTGGAGCAGGCGAACACGATCGGGTTGGCCGCCATGGCCTTCAGGCCTTCAGCGCTCAGCAGGTTCGGGCCGGACAGGCCGACGAACACGTCGGCACCGTCAAGGGCCTCAGCCAAGGTGCGCTTGGAGGACGGGTGGGCAAACATCGCCTTGTACTGGTTCAGGTCGGTACGCTCGGACTGGATCACGCCCTTGCTGTCGACCATGTAGATGTTTTCCAGCTTGGCGCCCATGCTGACGATCAGCTTCATGCAGGAGATGGCCGCAGCGCCAGCACCCAGGCAGACGATCTTGGCGTCAGCCAGGGTTTTGCCAGCGATTTCCAGGGCGTTGATCATGCCGGCCGCGGTAACGATCGCGGTGCCGTGCTGGTCATCGTGGAATACCGGAATGTCGCACTGCTCGATCAGGGCCTTTTCGATCTCGAAGCACTCAGGTGCCTTGATATCTTCCAGGTTGATGCCACCGAAGGTGATGGAAATGCGCTTAACGGTGTCGATGAAAGCCTGCGGGCTTTCGGAATCGACTTCGATGTCGAAAACGTCGATGCCGGCAAAGCGCTTGAACAGCACGCCTTTACCTTCCATGACTGGCTTGGAGGCCAATGGGCCGAGGTTACCCAGGCCAAGGATCGCGGTGCCATCGGAAATCACTGCAACCAGGTTGCCTTTGCCGGTGTACTTGTACGCCAGCTCAGGGTCGCGGGCGATTTCACGTACGGGCTCGGCAACGCCAGGGCTATAGGCCAGCGACAGGTCGCGGGCAGTGGCAGTGGCCTTGGTGAGCTCTACACTCAGCTTTCCTGGACGAGGATGGGCATGATATTCGAGAGCGGCAGTTTTCAAATCAGACATATCGGCATTCCGCTTTTACTGTTGGTCGACGGACCGCCGAGGATACTCGTGTCGCAAAGTCCCTACAAGACTGGGCAGTCACCGGTGTCAAGGGCCCTGCACTAAGACTTTCGGCCAAGAGCCACGGGATACAAGGGCTTAACTGTTCACAATCGACACAAAAAATGTCTACAATTTTTTCTCAAGGCGTGGTTTTCAACATGCCGGGGGCGGTCAGTGGCAGGAGCCAACGGGCCTGTCCACTTTTCAGGCCGCCACGTCGCGCACGATCCTGTACCCAGCCACGCGCCTCGATCGAGCGGCCTTGCAGACCATCGAGCAGCGTCGTGTCGAATTGACTGATCAAATCGGGCGCAATGCGTAATACCAGCGCCCCTTGCAATTCAATCCAGATTCCGCCGCGATTGCGCTCTATCCTGCTGACCCGGCCGCCGACCACGGCAAACCCGGAACGCTTGAGCTGCTCCGCGCTTTGCACCGGCGATTGGTGCCACACCCCCAGGCGTGCCTGGCGAGCGCTGTCTTCCGCCGCCTGCTGACAGGTGACAAGGTCGACATTCGGCGCCACGCCCACCTGGAAACCCAGGCCGTCGGCCAGCAGTTGCGCCTCCAGGTTCTCGCCGTTGGCACCATAGAGGTGGGCCAGCGTGCGGCCATAATGATCCTTGCGCTCACGCCCCGGCACCAGGCCCACGCGCCCCTCACTGGCGTCCACCAGTGTCTGCAGGCGCAGGCGGGCGGCAACGGCAAAAGGTTCGTCGGGGCGGCCCTTCTTACCGATTTCCGGCGCGTTGAGGCCGATCATACGCACGCTGCGGCCATCCTCGAGGCGCACCGTGTCGCCATCCACCACGCGCTGCACGTCTACGCGCGCCAGGGCCGCCGGTGCGGGGCAGAACACCTGGGCCTGGGCCGCCGACAGCCAAATCCCAGGCACAAAAAAGGCGCCCACAAGGGACGCCTTTTTCAACAGCTGGCAAAAGCCCATAAGGCCCTTGAGCCTTACTCTGCTGGAGTAGCAGCAGGCTTCTTGCCGAAAGCACCAAAGCGATCTGCGAAGCGCTGTACACGGCCGCCGGTGTCCAGAGTTTTCTGCTTACCGGTGTAGAACGGGTGGCACTCGTTGCATACGTCAGTACCCAGTGGCTTGCACAGGTTCGAGCGAGTTTCGAACTTGTTGCCGCAGCTGCAGGTTACTTCGATGGTTTCGTACGCTGGATGGATATCGGCTTTCATGGTGACTTCCTCGGGCTAGCGTGCCGCCACTCGACACTATTGTCGAATACCGCACGTAATTAGGCCGCGGATTCTACCAGACCTTTTTAAACGCGCAAGCGTCGACGCCCGTCGCCGGTAAAGATAAAAGCGCCTTTCATCAGAAAACAACGGCATAGCCTGGCCCTTGCGGGAGCGCTCTGGCTCGCGATGCAGGCACCGCAGTGCTGCATGCTCACCGCCGGTCTGCTAGTCTCCCGCCCCTGCGCCACCGCCTGCCCTTATAGATGAGACCCCCCGCGTGCCCGACGCCATCCTGCGCCTCGCCCTGCCCTCGCCCCTGCGCCGCCTGTTCGACTACCGGGCCCCAGCCGGTGTGCTGCGCGCGCAGTTGCAGCCGGGCATGCGCGTGCGCGTGCCGTTTGGCCGCAGGGAGATGATCGGCATCCTGGTGGAAGTCGCCGACCACAGCGAAGTGCCCGCCGAAAAACTCAAGCCCGCCGTGGCCATCCTTGATGCCACGGCGCCTCTGCCGCCCGCGCTGTTCAAGCTGTGCCTGTGGACCGCCCAGTATTACCAGCACAGCCTGGGCGACACATTGAGCTGGGCGCTGCCCGTACTGCTGCGCCAGGGCGAGCCGGCCGAGGCGCGCCAGGAGCGCTTCTGGTCGATGGTGCCCGGCGCGCGCCTTGACGACCCACGCATCGCCCGTGCCCCGCGCCAGCGTGAAGCCCTCGCCACCCTGGCCCAGCACCCCCATGGCGTCGCGCATCAGCTATTAAGCAAACTGATGCTGAGCAAAGACAGCCTCGACCTGCTGCTGGCCAAGGGCCTGGTGCAAGTGGAAATCCGCAAGCACGCCCCCGACCCACGCCACGAACACTGGCTGGCCCAGCCGGAATTGCCGCTCAACCCCGAACAACGCGCCGCGTACGAAGCCATTCGCGCCGGTTTCGACTGTTTCCACGCATTCCTGCTGGCCGGTGTCACCGGCAGCGGCAAGACCGAAGTCTATTTGCAGCTGATCCGCGAAACCCTGCAAGCCGGCAAGCAGGCGCTGGTGCTGATCCCCGAAATCAACCTGGGCCCGCAGACCCTGGCGCGTTTCGAGCAACGCTTCAACGCGCGTATCGCCCTGGTGCATTCGGCGGTCAACGACCGGGAGCGCCTGGAGTCCTGGCTGGCGGCGCGGGACGGCGAAGCAGACATCATTATCGGCACCCGTTCGGCGCTGTTCACGCCGATGAAAAATCCCGGGCTGATCATCATCGACGAGGAGCACGACGGCTCCTATAAACAGCAGGAAGGCCTGCGCTACCACGCCCGCGACCTGGCGCTGGTGCGCGCCCGCCAGGAAGACATCCCGATCGTGCTGGGCTCAGCCACGCCGTCCCTGGAAAGCCTGCACAACGCCTACACCGGTCGTTATGGGCTGCTGCGCTTGAATGAACGGGCCGGCGGCGCCAAACAGCCCCGCTTCCTGCGCCTGGACGTGAAAAGCCGACCGCTGGACAGCGGGATTTCCGGCCCGATGCAGCAGGCCATCGGCCAGACCCTCGCTGCCGGCCAGCAAGTCCTGGTGTTTCTCAACCGCCGTGGCTTTGCGCCGACGCTGCTGTGCCATGACTGCGGCTGGATGTCCGAGTGCGAGCGCTGCGATGCGCGCATGACCGTCCACCAGCGCCATGGCGAACTACGCTGCCACCACTGCGGCCATGTGGAGCGCGTGCCACGCCACTGCCCGCAGTGCGGCAAGGTCGACCTGCGCCCGGTGGGTGCCGGCACTGAGCGCGCCGAAGAGCGCCTGGGCATTCTGTTCCCGGACTACCCGGTACTGCGGGTCGATCGCGACAGCACCTCGCGCAAAGACGCGATGAACCAACTGTTCGCCACGATCCAGAAAGGCCAGCCGTGCATCCTGGTGGGCACGCAAATGCTTGCCAAAGGCCATCACTTTCCCCGGGTGACCCTGGTATCGATCCTGGATGCCGATGGCGGCCTGTTTTCCGGCGATTTCCGCGCCAGCGAGCGCATGGCACAACTGATCGTGCAGGTCGCCGGGCGCGCCGGGCGGGCTGAGGAGCCGGGCAAGGTGATCATCCAGACACACCTGGCCGACCATCCACTGCTGATTCAACTGACAGAACAAGGCTACTTCGCCTTCGCCGAGCAGGCGCTGAGTGAACGCCGCTCCGCTGGCCTGCCGCCCTTTGCGCACCTGGCGTTGCTGCGCGCCGAAGCCCACAAGCCGGGGCAGGCCGAAGGTTTTCTGGATGAAGCGTGCAGCGCTGCCGAACGCTTGCTCGGCGAACTGGGCCTGGGCGGCATCGAATTGCTCGGCCCCGTGCCCGCCCCCATGGAGCGCCGCGCCGGACGTTATCGCGCTCAACTACTCCTGCAAGCCATCTCCCGCGCGCCCCTGCACCGGCTATTAAGTAGCTGGTTACTTGCGCTGGAGCAAATGCCCAGCGGCCGCCAGGTGCGATGGTCACTGGATGTAGACCCGGTAGATTTGTATTAAGCCTGGCCATAGGTCCTGCGAAGGTTGGCAAGCCCGCCCTCGCCACGGATAATGCCCAGTTTTTCCACCTGCGCATCGCGCACCGCCGCTTGCGGTCGAAAGAGAACACCATGAAAGACACCATTCGCCAGCTGATCCAACAAGCCCTCACCCAACTCGTCAACGAAGGTGTGTTGCCTGAAGGCCTGACGCCGGCGATCCAGGTGGAAAACACCCGCGACAAGACCCACGGTGACTTCGCCAGCAACATTGCCATGATGCTGTCCAAGCCCGCCGGCATGAAGCCGCGCGACCTGGCAGAGAAAATCATCGCCGCGCTGCCCGCCGACCCACAGGTGAGCAAGGCCGAAATCGCTGGCCCAGGCTTTATCAATATCTTCCAGAACACCCAGGCCCTGGCCTCGCGCCTCGACGCCGCGCTGGCCGATGCCAGGATCGGCACGCGCAAAGCGGGTGATACCCAGCGTGTGGTCATTGACCTGTCGGCGCCGAACCTGGCCAAGGAGATGCACGTGGGTCACCTGCGTTCGACCATCATCGGCGACGGCGTGGCGCGGGTACTGGAGTTCCTCGGTGACACCGTGATCCGCCAGAACCATGTGGGCGACTGGGGCACCCAGTTCGGCATGTTGATGGCCTACCTGCAGGAAAACCCGATCACCAGCAACGAGCTGTCGGACCTGGAGAACTTCTACCGCGCCGCGAAGAAGCGCTTCGACGAATCCGAAGAGTTCGCCGACCGTGCCCGTGGCCTGGTGGTCAAGCTGCAAGCCGGCGACAAGGAATGCCTGGAACTGTGGAGCCGCTTCCGCGATATCTCGCTGGCCCACTGCCAACACCTCTACGAACTGCTCAACGTCAAGCTGACCATGGCCGACGTGATGGGCGAAAGCGCCTACAACGACGACCTGATCAACGTGGTCAACGACCTCAAGGCCAAGGGCCTGCTGGTCGAGAGCAATGGCGCGCAGTGCGTGTTCCTCGAAGAATTCAAGACCGCCGATGGCGAGCCGCTGCCGGTGATCATCGTCAAGGCCGATGGCGGCTACCTCTACGCCACCACTGACCTGGCCGCCGTGCGCTACCGCAGCGGCGTGCTCAAGGCGGATCGTGCGCTGTATTTCGTCGACCAGCGCCAGGCCCTGCACTTCCAGCAGGTGTTCGAAGTGGCGCGCCGCGCCGGTTTCGTCACCCACCCGATGCACATGGAACACATGGGCTTCGGCACCATGAACGGCGCCGATGGCCGCCCGTTCAAGACACGCGACGGCGGCACCGTGAAGCTGATCGACCTGCTGACCGAAGCCCAGGAACGCGCCTACACCCTGGTGAAGGAAAAGAACCCGGAGCTGGCCGAGGCCGATCTGCGCAACATCGCCCGTGTGGTGGGCATAGACGCGGTGAAATATGCCGACCTGTCCAAGCATCGCACCAGCGACTACAGCTTCAACTTTGAACTGATGCTCAACTTCGAAGGCAACACCGCGCCGTACCTGCTGTACGCCTACACCCGCGTGGCCGGGGTGTTCCGCAAGCTGGGCAAGGATTTCAGCGAAGTGCAAGGGCAGATCGTGCTGGAAGCCCCCCAGGAACAGGAGCTGGGCGCCAAGCTGGCGCAATTCGGCGAAGTGCTGAACAGCGTCGGCGAGAAAGGCACGCCGCATATCCTGTGCACCTATTTGTACGAAGTGGCCGGGTTGTTCTCCAGCTTCTACGAGAACTGCCCGATCCTCAGCGCCGACGACGAAGCCCACAAGCAAAGTCGCCTGCGCCTCGCCGCACTGGCTGGACGGACCCTCAAGCAAGGCCTGGAACTGTTAGGCCTGGAAACCCTGGAGCGTATGTAAGTTGGCCGCCAAGAAAAAACCTGCCCCCAAGCGCGGCGCCAGCCGCTACCAGGCACCGGCAAAGAAGCCCATTCCGGGCTGGCTGTGGATGGCCATCGGCCTCACGGTCGGCGCGTTTATCGTGTTCCTGATGAAGCTGGACCCAGGCCAGGGCGATGACGTCAAACGCGTCAAGCAGGAGCAGCAAAAAGCCACGAAAATCGCCGAGGCCAACAAGACCACGCCAAGTCCGACCGCACCGGTGAAGCCGAAATACGACTTCTATACGTTGCTGCCGGAATCGGAAGTGATCGTGCCGCCTGACGCCGTGCCGGAAAAAACCCTGCCGACGCCACAAGTGCCGACCACCCCGGTAACCCCGGCGGAAGCGGCAAAAATCGACACCGCCCGGGCCCAGGCCGCGCTGGCCGGGATCACCCCGCCACCAGCACCACCGGTTGCGGAGACCAAGGCAGCGCCGGTGACCAAGTTCTTCCTGCAAGCGGGCTCCTTCCCGAAACAGGCGGATGCGGATCGTGTGCGTGCGCAGATCATCCTGCTGGGACAGTCGGTGACGGTAGAATCCGGCACTGTGAAAGATGCGACCTGGTATCGCGTACTGGTGGGGCCGTTCAGCAACCGCGAACAGCTGACCGTGGCGCAGAAACAATTGGCGGGCGCGGGCTTTAGCAACCTGTTGTTACAACAACGCCAGAGCCGCTGATTCGGACTCAACTTCGATCAAAATGTGGGAGGGGGCTTGCCCCCGATGGCGGTGTATCAGTCACCAGATTGATTGACTGACACTCCGCTATCGGGGGCAAGCCCCCTCCCACATTGGTTCTTGGGTGTTCTCGAAAGTGTGTCAGACCGATAAACGCCACTCGTCCGCCATAAACCCCTACGGTTGAAATCCCCCCCGCCACCCCCATATGAGTTTCCATCCGGGCATTTTCGCCCCGCTGCGTGGAGACTCTCCCCTTGACCACCATCGTTTCAGTACGTCGCCACGGCAAAGTCGTCATGGGTGGCGACGGCCAGGTTTCCCTGGGCAATACCGTGATGAAAGGCAACGCGAAAAAAGTGCGTCGCCTGTACCACGGCCAGGTGCTCGCCGGTTTCGCCGGTGCCACCGCCGACGCCTTCACCCTGTTCGAGCGTTTTGAAGGCCAACTGGAAAAACACCAGGGCCACCTCGTCCGTGCCGCCGTCGAGCTCGCCAAAGAATGGCGTACCGACCGCTCCCTCAGCCGTCTCGAGGCCATGCTGGCCGTCGCGAACAAAGACGCGTCGCTGATCATCACCGGCAATGGCGATGTGGTTGAGCCTGAACATGGCCTGATCGCCATGGGATCCGGCGGTGGCTACGCCCAGGCGGCGGCCAGCGCGCTGTTGAAAAAAACCGACTTGTCGGCCCGCGAAATCGTCGAGACCGCCCTGGGCATCGCGGGCGATATCTGCGTATTCACCAACCACAACTTCACCATTGAGGAGCAGGACCTCGCCGAGTAAGCCGTAGGCTTATTCCCGCTTGAGGGCCGCACACACTATGTCCATGACTCCCCGCGAAATCGTCCATGAACTCAATCGCCATATCATCGGCCAGGACGATGCCAAGCGCGCCGTTGCCATTGCGCTGCGTAACCGCTGGCGCCGCATGCAACTGCCCGAAGAACTGCGCGTTGAAGTAACGCCGAAGAACATCCTGATGATCGGCCCGACCGGCGTCGGTAAAACCGAAATCGCCCGGCGCCTGGCCAAACTGGCCAATGCACCGTTCATCAAGGTCGAAGCGACCAAGTTCACCGAAGTCGGCTATGTAGGCCGCGATGTCGAGTCGATCATCCGCGACCTGGCCGACGCGGCCCTGAAGCTGCTGCGCGAGCAGGAAATGACCAAGGTCAGCCTGCGCGCCGAAGACGCCGCTGAAGAACGCATCCTCGATGCCCTGTTGCCGCCGGCACGCATGGGCTTCAACGAAGACGCCGCACCGGCCTCGGACTCCAACACCCGCCAGCTGTTCCGCAAGCGCCTGCGCGAAGGCCAGTTGAACGACAAGGAAATCGAGATCGAAATCGCCGAAGTGTCCGGCGTCGACATCTCCGCGCCGCCTGGCATGGAAGAAATGACCAGCCAGTTGCAGAACCTGTTCGCCAACATGGGCAAGGGCAAGAAGAAAAGCCGCAAGCTCAAGGTGAAAGAAGCGCTGAAGCTGGTACGCGACGAAGAAGCCGGGCGCCTGGTCAATGAGGAAGAGCTCAAGGCCAAGGCCCTGGAAGCGGTCGAGCAGCATGGCATCGTGTTTATCGACGAGATCGACAAGGTCGCCAAGCGCGGTAACTCCGGCGGCGTCGATGTGTCCCGTGAAGGCGTACAGCGCGACCTGCTGCCGCTGATCGAAGGCTGCACCGTGAACACCAAGCTGGGCATGGTCAAGACCGACCACATCCTGTTTATCGCCTCCGGTGCATTCCACCTGAGCAAGCCAAGCGACCTGGTGCCGGAGCTGCAAGGCCGCCTGCCGATTCGCGTGGAACTCAAGGCGCTGACCCCAGGCGACTTCGAGCGCATCCTCAGCGAGCCGCATGCATCGCTCACCGAGCAGTACTGTGAGCTGCTGAAAACCGAAGGCTTGGGCATCGAGTTCCTGCCGGACGGTATCAAGCGCCTGGCGGAGATCGCTTGGCAGGTCAACGAGAAGACCGAGAATATCGGTGCTCGTCGCCTGCACACCTTGCTGGAGCGCCTGCTTGAGGAAGTGTCCTTCAGCGCCGGTGACCTGGCCGGTGCGCAGAATGGCGAAACGATCAAGATCGATGCCGACTACGTCAACAGCCACCTGGGTGAATTGGCGCAGAACGAAGATCTGTCTCGTTATATCCTGTAAGCCATATACAGGATCGCTTTGCTTTCATGTGGGAGGGGGGCTTGCCCTAAGGCTTTTTTTGTAGGAGCGAGCTTGCTCGCGAAGAACTCACAAGCGCCGCGTTCATTCAGGACACGCGCGTCATCGTTGACGTTTTTCGCGAGCAAGAACTAGGCGTCCCCCTCGCTCCTACAGAAGTCGATGTACGGCATTTGGGCAAGCCCCCTCCCACATTTTGAGCCGGTTTATTCAGGATCATCATCAATGTCCAAATTTCCCACTGCTGTGAACCTGCACACAACCTCCAACACCCTCGGCCTCACCTACGGGCCCGATGAGGCCTACCGGTTGCCCGCCGAATTCCTACGGGTTCACTCGCCCTCCGCCGAGGTCCAGGGCCACGGCAAACCCATCCTGCAATTCGGCAAGCTCAACGTGCGCTTGAGCAAGGTCGAACCGGCCGGCCAGTACGCACTGAAATTGACCTTCGACGACGGACATGACAGCGGACTGTTCACCTGGGACTACCTCTACCAATTGGCCGTGCGTCAGGACGCACTGTGGGCTGACTACCTCGCCGAGCTCAAGGCAGCCGGCAAAACCCGCGACCCGAGTCAGTCGGTCGTACGGCTGATGCTCTAGCCCAGGCTTCTTGCTCTTTAGAGGGCATTTTCTAATTTCATCTGCTTGAATGCCCTGTCGCGTGGCCAACGATTGGCCCGCTTGCGAAAAAAATTAAACTCGGGTAACCAATGGAACTGGCAAGTTCCCTGCATTTGACGATGCGGTATCAACGGTCACCCGAGTCGCAGTACCTGGCTTGTGTTGTGTATCGAAAACTGGTGCGCAGCGGTACCCGGTACTCGTCTTTCGGACAATGGAGCGTCGTAGATGAGTAACAAGAATAACGATGACTTGAAACGCCAGGCCTCGGAAAACACCCTGGGGCTCAACCCGATCATCGCGTTACGTAAAAAGGATTTACTGGCCTCGGCCAAGATGGTGCTGACCCAAGCCATCAAGCAGCCGTTGCACAGCGTCAAGCACGTCGCCCATTTTGGCGTTGAATTGAAGAACGTGATGTTCGGCAAATCGCAGCTGCAACCCGAAAACGATGACCGTCGCTTTCACGACCCGGCCTGGAGCCAGAACCCGCTGTACAAACGCTACCTGCAAACCTACCTGGCGTGGCGCAAGGAACTGCACGACTGGATCGGCGACAGCAACCTGTCGGAACAGGACATCAGTCGCGGCCACTTCGTGATCAACCTGATGACCGAAGCCATGGCCCCCACCAACAGCGCGGCCAACCCGGCGGCAATCAAGCGCTTCTTCGAAACCGGCGGCAAGAGCCTGCTCGATGGCCTGTCCCACCTGGCCAAGGACATGGTGCATAACGGCGGCATGCCGAGCCAGGTCAACATGGGCGCCTTTGAAGTCGGCAAGAGCCTGGGCACCACCGAAGGCGCGGTAGTGTTTCGCAATGACGTACTGGAGCTGATCCAGTACAAGCCGATCACCGAGCAGGTGCATGAGCGCCCGTTGCTGGTGGTGCCGCCGCAGATCAACAAATTCTATGTGTTCGACCTGAGCCCGGATAAGAGTCTGGCGCGCTTCTGCCTGCGCAATGGCCAGCAGACCTTTATCGTCAGTTGGCGCAACCCGACCAAGGCCCAGCGCGAGTGGGGCCTGTCCACCTACATCGAGGCGCTCAAGGAAGCGGTGGACGTGGTCACGGCGATTACCGGCAGCAAAGACATCAACATGCTCGGCGCCTGCTCCGGCGGCATCACCTGCACCGCCCTGCTGGGCCACTATGCCGCGCTGGGTGAGAAGAAGGTCAACGCCCTGACCCTGCTGGTGAGCGTGCTGGACACCACCCTGGACACCCAGGTGGCGCTGTTCGTCGACGAGCAGACCCTGGAAGCGGCCAAGCGCCACTCCTACCAGGCCGGTGTGCTGGAAGGCCGCGACATGGCCAAGGTGTTTGCCTGGATGCGCCCCAACGACCTGATCTGGAACTATTGGGTCAATAACTACCTGTTGGGCAACGAGCCGCCGGTGTTCGACATCCTGTTCTGGAACAACGACACCACGCGCTTGCCCGCCGCGTTCCACGGCGATCTGATCGAATTGTTCAAGAACAACCCACTGGTACGCGCCAACGCCCTGGAAGTGTGCGGTACACCGATCGACCTCAAGCAGGTCACCGCCGACATCTACTCCCTGGCCGGCACCAACGACCACATCACCCCGTGGCAGTCCTGCTACAAGTCGGCGCAGCTGTTTGGCGGCAAAGTAGAGTTCGTGCTGTCCAGCAGCGGGCATATCCAGAGCATCCTCAACCCACCGGGCAACCCCAAGGCACGCTACCAGACCAGCGACAGCCTGGCGGGCAAGCCGCTTGAATGGCAGGAGAATGCGACCAAGCACACTGACTCGTGGTGGCTGCATTGGCAGGCGTGGCAGGCGGAAAGAGCGGGCAAGCTGAAGAAGGCTCCGACAACATTAGGCAATAAAACCTACGCCGCAGCAGAGGCGGCGCCAGGCACCTATGTGCACGAACGCTAGATTGAAATGCGTTCAAATGTGGGAGGGGGGCTTGCCCCCGATAGCGGTGGACCAGTTGATCCTGTGGTGACTGATACACCGCCATCGGGGGCAAGCCCCCTCCCACACTGACCTCACTCGGACTGCAATACTTCACAGGGCTTGAGCATGCCGCAACCGTTCATCTTCCGTACCATCGACCTGGATGGCCAGACCATCCGCACGGCGGTACGCCCGGGCAAGCCCCACTTGACACCGTTGCTGATCTTCAACGGCATCGGCGCCAACCTTGAGCTGGTGTTTCCGTTCGTCCAGGCCCTGGACCCGGACCTGGAAGTGATTGCCTTCGATGTGCCGGGGGTGGGCGGTTCGTCCACGCCCAAACGGCCGTATCGTTTCCCTGGCCTGGCCAAGCTCACCGCGCGCATGCTCGATTACCTGGATTATGGCCAGGTGAATGTGGTGGGTGTGTCCTGGGGCGGCGCACTGGCGCAGCAATTTGCCTATGACTACCCGGAGCGTTGCAAGAAGCTGATCCTCGCTGCCACCGCCGCCGGTGCGGTGATGGTGCCGGGCAAGCCGAAAGTGTTGTGGCTGATGGCCAGCCCCCGGCGGTATATCCAACCGTCCCACGTGGTGCGCATTGCGCCGATGATTTATGGCGGCTCGTTCCGCCGCGACTCGAAACTGGCCGCCGAGCACGCCAGCAAAGTGCGCTCGGCCGGCAAGCTGGGCTACTACTGGCAACTGTTCGCGGGGCTGGGCTGGACCAGCATCCACTGGCTGCACAAGATCCGCCAGCCGACCCTGGTGCTGGCCGGGGACGACGACCCGCTGATCCCGCTGGTCAACATGCGCATGCTGGCCTGGCGCATTCCCAACGCACAGTTGCACATCATCGATGACGGCCACCTGTTCCTGATCACCCGGGCTGAAGCCGTGGCACCGATCATCATGAAATTTCTCGAGGAGGAGCGCATGCGGGCCGTGATTCACCCGCGACCAGCGGTGTAAGGACCACACCGCCGCGCAACTTGCCGAGAACCGACTATGGTTCTGAATTGGCGTGCCTGTTGATGGCTTGACGAAGGAGTGTTGGCTCATGCGAGAAAGACCCGTGACGAACCCGGCGCCCACCCCCGCCGCGTTCATCAACGCGCAAAACGCGATCACCGGCCTGCGCGGTCGGGATTTGCTGTCGACCCTGCGCAGCGTTGCCGCCCACGGCTGGCGTAACCCCCTGCATACCGCCCGTCACGCCCTGGCCCTGGGCGGTCAGTTGGGGCGCGTGCTGCTGGGTGAGACCGTGCATGAGCCCAACCCGCGCGACAGCCGCTTCACGGACCCGACCTGGACGCTCAACCCCTTCTACCGACGCAGCCTGCAGGCCTATCTGAGCTGGCAGAAAGAAGTCCGCCACTGGATCGACGACAGCACCCTGAGCAGCGACGACCGGGCCCGTGCGCACTTTGCCTTCTCGCTGCTCAACGACGCCGTCTCCCCCTCCAACACCCTGCTCAACCCGCTGGCCGTCAAGGAGTTGCTCAACTCCGGCGGCAACAGCGTGGTGCGCGGCGTGAGCAACCTGCTCGACGACCTGCTGCACAACAACGGCCTGCCGCGCCAGGTGACCAAGCAGGCGTTCGAAGTCGGCAAGACCGTGGCCACGACCCCAGGCTCGGTGGTGTTTCGCAATGAGCTGCTGGAGCTGATCCAGTACAAGCCCATGAGCGAAAAACAGTACGCCAAGCCGCTGCTGATCGTGCCGCCGCAAATCAACAAGTACTACATTTTCGACCTGAGCCCGACCAACAGCTTTGTGCAATACGCACTGAAGAACAGCCTGCAAACCTTTATCGTCAGTTGGCGCAACCCGGATGTGCGTCATCGCGAATGGGGCTTGTCCACGTATGTGGCGGCGCTGGAGGAAGCGCTCAACGTCTGCCGGGCCATCACCGGTGCCCGCGAAGTCAACCTGATGGGCGCCTGCGCCGGGGGCCTGACCATTGCCGCCCTGCAAGGCCATTTGCAGGCCAAGCGCCAGTTGCGGCGCATCTCCAGCGCCAGCTACCTGGTGAGCCTGCTGGACAGCCAGATTGACAGCCCCGCCACCCTGTTCGCCGACGAACAAACCCTCGAAGCCGCCAAGCGCCGTTCCTACCAGCAAGGCGTGCTCGAGGGCCGCGACATGGCCAAGGTGTTCGCCTGGATGCGTCCCAACGACCTGATCTGGAACTACTGGATCAATAATTACCTGCTGGGCAAGGAACCGCCGGCCTTCGACATCCTGTATTGGAACAACGACAACACGCGCCTGCCCGCCGCACTGCATGGCGACCTGCTGGACTTCTTCAAGCACAACCCCCTGAGCCACCCCGGTGGCCTGGAGGTATGCGGCACGCCTATCGATTTGCAGAAGGTCACGGTGGACAGCTTCAGCGTGGCCGGGATCAACGACCACATCACGCCGTGGGACGCGGTGTACCGCTCCACCCAGTTGCTCGGCGGCGACCGGCGCTTCGTGCTGTCCAACAGCGGGCATATCCAGAGCATCCTCAACCCGCCGGGTAACCCCAAGGCCAACTATGTCGAGAACCCCAAGCTGAGCAGCGACCCACGGGCCTGGTACTACGACGCCAATCACGTCGAGGGCAGTTGGTGGCCGCAGTGGCTGGAGTGGATCCAGCAACGCTCAGGCGTACAGCGCGAAACCCTCACCGCCCTGGGCAACCAGAATTACCCACCGATGGAAGCGGCGCCGGGCACTTACGTGCGCGTGCGCTGAGCTCAACGATCACATTAAGAAGACTGGATGAAGACCCGCGACCGTATCCTTGAATGCGCCCTGCAGCTGTTTAACCAGAAGGGCGAACCGAACGTGTCGACCATGGAGGTGGCCAATGAAATGGGGATCAGCCCCGGCAACCTCTACTACCACTTCCATGGCAAGGAGCCACTGGTGCTCGGGCTGTTCGAGCGCTTCCAGAGTGAGCTGATGCCCCTGCTCGACCCACCGGCAGACGCCCAACTGGAAGCCGAGGACTATTGGCTGTTCCTGCACTTGATCATCGAGCATATGGCTCACTACCGTTTTTTGTTCCAGGATCTGTCAAACCTGGCGGGGCGCCTGCCGAAACTGGCCAAGGGCATTCGCAACCTGCTCACCGCGCTCAAGCGCACCCTTGCATCGCTGCTTGCGCACTTGAAGGCTGCGGGGCAATTGGTCAGCGATACCCAGGCGCTGGGGCAATTAGTGGAACAGATCACCATGACCCTGCTGTTCTCCCTGGATTATCAACGGATTCTCGATCGTGAAGGGGAGGTACGGGTGGTGATATATCAAATCATGATGCTGGTGGCCCCCCATCTGCTGCTACCGACACGACAGGCGACCGAGCGGTTGGCGCTGCGTTATCTGGAGGATGCGGTTTAACGGAGTGTTCAATACGGTCAGCCAAACTCCCCGAACTGCTGGGTAAACCTGAACAGTTCGCTGTCGCTCTTGATGCCCAACTTTCGATACGCCGATTGTTTTTGTGTACTGATGGTACTGACGCTGCGCGAGAACTTTGCCGCAATTGAATTCACAGACATCCCATCCAGAAAACACCGCAGAACTTCCTGCTCTTTTGGCGTAAGGCAGGCGTTCAACCATGACGAAGTTGAAAACTCCATGTTCGACGGTTTATGGGCAACATCAATAAGTGATTGCATACCCTGCAACGCTGGCATCATGCAGGGGTGCAGATAAATACGCCCCTGGGCCACCGTTCGAATCGCCGTAACCAACTCGCTCATGTTCTGGGTTTTGCCCAGTACCCCCCAACAACCCGCCTTCAAAGACATTGAAACAGTGGCGGGCGTGTAGTGTGAACATACAATCAAGGGCCTGCACTGGCGAAAACGTCGGTTCAACGTCTGGATCAAACTGAGGCCGTCGATTTCCGACGGCGCCAGAATAAAGTCCATGACCACCACATCCGCCGGCCGCAGGGTCAGCGCCTCCAGCAATTGCTTCCCCGTGCCGAAGGAGCCGATCACGCTGAGGTCGGCCTCTTTTCTCAAGCCCAACTCGATCCCCTGCCGAACCATCTCATGATCATCCAACAGAACGACGGTATATGGATTGGAACTTGAAGTCGGCATAAAGATACCCGCATGAATAAATGCAGCATCGAACCCACAATCACCCATTGTTTCTAGCCCGGTATAGCCCAGCCATGCACAGGGTTCAATACAGGCACGCAATAAGCCCCGCCACTTCCTACAGAAACAACTGAAAGAATATTCCCAATAGAACAGTAAAAACCCAAATTACAGCCGAAAAAAAATTTAACTAAAACAGCATGCTTTCGAACAATTTCGAACTAAAACTCGTCACGCTCCTATAGAAGTCATTCACGTTTAGATACAAATTACAGCCACCCGCCACTCAACACATGCTGTGTTTCAACCCGTGGCTGGCAACACCTGTCATTCATCAGTGGAAATGTCATGAACGTAAATGTTTTATCTACTGTCGCGGCCGCATTGGCCTTGACTGTTGCTGTATCACACTGCGCGCACGCTGCAGATGGCGTTATGAACTTCAGCGGCCTGGTCACCGATGTGACTTGCACGGTCGAGGGTGCGGCACCGGGCACCGGGGCTGTGGTCAAGGACGTCAACCTGGGCGGGGTTTCTGCCGCGCGCTTGGCGAAACCGGGTGATCGCGCCAACCTCACAGGCTTCACCATTCGCATTGGCGCGCCTGGCGAAGGCAGCTGCACCAACGGTCGCACCGCCATGGTTGCATTCGATCCCACCAGCCCCGCCATTGATGTGGCGACCGGCCGTTTGAACATCGATGGCCATGATGACCCGTCCGACACAACCAATGCCAAGAACGTACAGGTTGAAGTGACTAAACGCGATGGCTCGCCCCTGAACGTATACACCGAAAAATCTGAAGGCGTGGTAATCGCCGACAACCAGGCATTGATCCCACTGGCCGCACAAATGTATGCCAGCGGCGCGTCCACTGAAGGTACGGTCAAGACTCGGGTCGGCTTTACGATCGTGTACGCCGATTAAGGTGTGTAGACAACGGACCTGCAGCCGTCAGGCAGGTCCTCCCCTGACCCGAAGAGACCTCTGACACCATGAAAAGAATGGTCTGCCTCGCATTTGTAGCCTGTGGATTTGGGTTGCTCCCACCGCTAGCGCCCCCAGCCCATGCCGGCGTGATTATTTACGGTACCCGCGTGATCTTCCCGGCGGAACAACGAGAGGTCGTCGTGCGCCTGGAGAACAAGGGAGGCCGTCCGGCGCTGGTGCAATCCTGGCTGGATACGGGCAATCCACACTCAACACCGAGCACAACGCAAACGCCGTTCACCCTTTCGCCGCCGATCTTCCGCATTGAGCCGCATCAGCAACAGGCGTTGCGCCTACGCTACTCCGGCGAACCAGCACCTGCCGATCGCGAAAGCCTGTACTGGCTGAATGTGCTGGAAGTACCGCCGCGCACCGCCAATACAGAACAAAACAACCAGATCGAACTGGCGTTCCGTACCCGCGTGCGCGTGTTCCTGCGGCCCGATGCATTGCCCTACCCGGTGAGCAGCGCCCCATCAAAACTGCAATGGGCACTGGTGGCCCACGAGCAGGGCTATGCGCTGCAAGCGACCAACCCGACGCCCTACCATATCTCCCTGACCTCGGTTGACTTGCTGAGCGGCGGCAAACGCTTCAGCAAAGCGGCAAACAAGGATGCCAACGATGGCCTGCTCATGCCGGCCGGTGACATCAAATTGTTTGCACTGCCGCTGCTGCGCAGTCGCCCCAACGATGTGGCAGAAGTCGAGTTCACCAGCGTCAGTGACTTCGGTGCCCGCGTGCGCCACTCGGCCCCCCTTGCCCCTCCAGCCGCCAGATGAATACCCAGATGAACGCGCGCTCCATTTCATACTTGTCAGTCAAGTTCATGGCCTTGGTTTTCGTGCTGTCGGGCAGCACTGCCGCACACGCGAGTGTTGTCATCGACAACACCCGTATTGTCTACCCGCAGCACGCCAAGGAGGTGACGGTCAGGCTTGAAAGCAAGAATCAGGCACCGGTGTTGATCCAGGCCTGGCTGGACAAGGGCGACGAGCACTCGACACCGGACCTGACCGGCATTCCTTTTATTGCCACCCCTCCCATTTTTCGTATGGAGCCAGGCAAACAACAGGTCATGCGCCTGGCGTATACGGGAGAGGCCTTGCCGTCGGCCCAGGAAAGCCTGTTTTGGTTCAATGTGCTCGAGGTACCCGCCCAATCGCAAGGCCCCGAACACAGCAACCAGTTGCAGCTCGCCTTCCGCTCTCGGATCAAGCTGTTTTTCCGTCCGCCCAACCTGCCTTACGGCGCCGACGCCGCACCCGGAAAACTGCAATGGCGTCGCGAATTGACCGAGCAAGGCCAAGTCCTGGAGGTCTATAACCCCACGCCTTACTACGTGACTTTCGAACAGGTCCAACTGCTCGAGGCCCAGCACGGCCCTACCCACCAGGCCTCCACCTCAGGCACCGCGAATATGGTGATGCCCGGCGGTCGCAGCCGTTTTGAACTGCCCAACCTCAAGTCGCCGCCAGGCAGCGCGGCAACCGTGGAGTTTCAGACGCTGGATGACTTCGGAGTAACGGTCTCTCACCGCGCCAAGGTCTCCACATGACCACCTGACGCCGCCGCCTCGCGAGCCGCCATCGCCTGGCGGGTCACGCAGCCCACTTCATTACCTACGTTCGGTTGATGCCCATTGCTCAGGGCAGGGCTTCCCTTTGCCCATATTCGGACAGCACCTTTTTTTGAGAATGCCAAACATGAGTTTGAACACGCCCGCCAGGGTGAGAAACGGGTCCCTGATACGTCGTCGATTACCGTTCATGGCGCGTGGCCTGATACTGCTGACCAGCGCTCACGCCTGGGGTGCAGGCGCTGTCGAGAATGTCGAATTCAACCCCGCCTTCTTCCCAGATGCCGTCAGAGGCCGACAGGTTGATATTTCAAAGTTCAGCCAGGGCAACGTTGTTCTGCCCGGAAGCTACCGCATCGATATTTATCTGAACGGTCAGTGGATCGGGCGGGAAACCCTGTCATTCGTTGCGGTGCAAGGCCGAGACTCTGCACAAATGTGCCTGGAGCGCGAAGCGCTTCTGCGGTTTGGAATCCAGGTGGATGCGCCGCACAATCAACCCACCGAACCCGCTCAAGCACCGCGTCGTACCTTTGCCAGCTGCGATGATATTTCGTCCTACCTGCCGGGCAGCAGCAGCCAGTTCGACGCCGGCGAAAACCGCTTGGCGCTGCAGGTTCCGCAGATCTACCTGGCGCGCAAGGCGCGGGGCTATGTCGACCCACAACATTGGGACAGTGGGATCGACGCCGCCTTTGTACGCTACAACGCCAACACGTTTGTGACCCGTACGAATGGCCGCTCGCTCGACTCCCAATACCTGGGGCTGAACACCGGGCTCAACCTGGGCGATTGGCACTGGCGTCATAACGCCAGCTTCAACCGCACCGACTCCACCTCGAAGTACCAAAGCAGTGCCACCTATGTGCAGCGGGAACTGAGCCCGCTCCAGTCACAGTTGATGATGGGAGAAACCTACACGCCAGGCGATCTGTTCGACAGTGTGCGCCTGCGGGGGGTCAGCCTGTTCAGCGATGATCGGATGCTGCCGGATTCCCAGACAGGTTTTGCGCCGGTCGTGCGTGGCATCGCCGAGACCAATGCGCGGGTCACGGTGCGCCAGCGCGGGGTGTTGCTGGATGAAGTTTCCGTCGCCCCTGGCCCCTTCGTGCTCAACGACCTGTTTCCCACCGGCTATGGTGGCGATCTGACCGTTACGATCACCGAGGCCGATGGTCGTCAACGCGAGTTCATCGTTCCGTTCGCCGCCAACGCCAACCTGCTGCGTACGGGCTATCACCGTTACGCACTGAGTGTCGGCCAGTTGGATGAAATTGGCCTGCGCCACCCACCCAAGCTGATGCAAGCCACTTACCAACATGGCCTCAGCAACCTGCTGACCGGCTATACCGGCGCGGTGCTGGGCGAAGACTACCGGTCCCATTTGTTGGGTACAGCGTTCAATACCCCGTTTGGCGCGCTGTCCATTGACCTGACCCATTCGAATGCAACGTTGCCGGGCCACGGGTCCCGTGACGGACGAAGCGTGCAGTTGCGCTACAGCAAGAACTTCACCGAGACCGGCACCCACTTTGCCCTCGGCGCCTATCGCTACTCCACCGAAGGTTTCCTGAGCGCTGCCGATGCCGCCCGGGTTCGCGACCTGGCCATAGACGGAGGCAACCTGGAGCACGTATCGCGTTTGCGCGACAGGATGGACATCAGCCTCAATCAAAGCCTGGGCAACGGATCGATATACCTTACCGGCTCGTCGCAGAACTATTGGAACCGCAAAAGCGGCAACTTGACGTTCACCACGGGGTACACGGGCAGTTGGAAGGGCCTGCACTACACCGTCAGCGCCCAGCGCACCAAGGACTTACTCAGTGAGCGGATCGACCAGCAATTGGAGCTGACCCTGAGCCTGCCCTTGGGCAGCCGCGCACGCACACCGACCTTGACCACCACCGCGTATCGCGGCAACCAAGGCGACGGCGAGCGGTTGAGCCTGGGCGGCACTCTGGGTGAGCGCAACGAGTTCACCTACGGGATAGGGGCCAGCCGGGTACAGGGTGCCAGTACGGCGACGAGCGCTGACGCGAAGTACCAGACCAGCCAGGGGGTGGTGTCCGCCGGTTTCGGGCAGGGCAACACCTACCGCGCGATGTCGCTCGGCATGACCGGCGGTATCGTTGCCCATGCAGAGGGCGTGACTTTCGCTCCGGAGCTGGGCGACACCATCGGTGTCGTCCAGGCGCCGGATGCCCAGGGTGCGCGGATCAATGGCAACCACAGCGCCCAGGTCGGCCGGAGCGGCTTTGCCGTGGTGCCCCACCTCACGCCGTATCGACAGAACGCGGTGGAACTCGACCCCAAAGACCTATCGGTGGATGTGGAACTCAAGACCGCTGCGCAAAACGTCGCACCGCGTGCCGGTTCAGTGGTGAAGCTGCAGTTCGCTACCGTCAGCGGTCAAGCCATCTTGATCACGGCACTGCGCGACGATGCCAGCCCACTGCCGTTCGGTTCGGACGTATTCGATGAAGACGGCGCCAGCGTCGGCATTGTCGGCCAGGGCGGTAAAGCCTTTGTGCGAGTGGCGCGTGCGCAGGGGCGGTTAACCGTCAAATGGGGGGGCGATACCGAGGACTCTTGCCGGCTGCAATACCGCCTGGGCACAGGGCCGAAGGCGAATGGCTCAGCGCGTTTGCGCCATCTGGACGCAGGCACTTGCAAAACCCATACGAGCGGTTGATCGGGCGCAAGCCAGCATGTTGCCGCAGCCCCTCTATTTCTCCTAGCGGACTGAAGATGAAACATTCCACCAAACTCGTTTCGACCCTCGCGACCCTTGCGCTGCCAATCGCCGCGCAAGCGGCATGCACCCGGTATCCCGATGCAACGCTGACGCTGAACATGCCGACGACTATCACCGTACCGGACAATCTGCCTGTCGGGAGTGTCATCACCCGCCAGACATTCAGCGGTACGTCAGAAGCCTTTTTTGCCGATTGCGGGCCGACCCTGAGAACAATCATCGGCCGATACCCACGCCAAACAGACCCGGCAACAGGCGCTTATCAAACCGAGGCGCCGGGGGTTGGGCTGCACGTCAGATTGAAATGGGCCAATGGAGGCCCCGCAACCTTTGGGTTACATAGCCAAACAGGCGCGATACCCCCTGGGCGGGTTCCCAGCTTCATCGCCGCAGAGGCCTTGTTCTACAAAACCGGTCCTGTCACAGACGGAACAGTGCCTGGCGGGTTCCTCTGGTCGGACAGATGGGGCAGCGTTCCAGACAAATTCACCCTGATGCTGGGCAACTCGGTTCGCTTTATCAGGCCCGCGGCCACCTGCGACCTGGCAGCCGGCGACGTAAACCGCACGATTACACTTCCCGCCATCAAGGTCAGCGATTTGGACAAGGCCGTCCATGCGGGCGCACACAACTTTGAACTGATCGCCAACTGCAGCAATGCCGCCAACGTCACCTTCCGCTTCAGCGGCACGCCCGCATCGGGGAACAACGCGCTCTTCGCCAATACAGGCACGGCCAAGGGCGTCGCATTGTGGCTGTACTCACGCATCAATGGCGTGCCCCAGAACATCAGCATCAATGGCGAGCGCACGCTGGCGGTTTCCGGCAACCGTGCAGTTTTGCCGCTCAGTGCCGCTTATCACAAAAACGGTACGGTGAGCCAAGGCACGCTGGTGAGTACCGCCACCGTCAACATTACCTACAACTGAAACCCTGAGAACGACCCGATGAAGATCCCACCCCTGCCCCTGCTGCTGGTTATTACGGCGAGCCTTGTCCACATCACGGCCCAG
This sequence comes from Pseudomonas gorinensis, assembly GCF_042015035.1. Lineage (NCBI taxonomy): Bacteria > Pseudomonadati > Pseudomonadota > Gammaproteobacteria > Pseudomonadales > Pseudomonadaceae > Pseudomonas > Pseudomonas gorinensis. The sequence goes on along the minus strand of NZ_CP167125.1, from coordinate 788,631 downwards.
GCCGCAACGACAGGCACCTTGCGTTTTACCGGCCAGGTCAACGCCGGCACCTGTAACCTGGCGGCCGGCGATGTGAACCGCACCATTACGCTGCCAACCGTCAAGATTTCAGACTTCGACAAGAGTGCTTCGGCAGGCTCGCACGACTTCGAAATATCCGCCGACTGCGAATCGGACATCCGCAACGTGGTTTTCCTGTTCGCCGGCACCCCATCCACCGGGAACGCTGCACTGTTTGCCAATACCGGAACGTCGGCCGGCACGGCTCTTTGGCTGGCACATCGTGCGACCTCTGTTGATGCCATCCCTGCCAACGGCACCGCCGCTCAGCGCAGCCGGACGATTGCGACAAGCAACAAAAAAGCCGTCATACCGCTCAACGCGGCCTACTATAAAATCGGTGCGATCACCCAGGGAACCCTGGCCAGCGCGGTGACCGTATCGATCACGTACAACTGATGGCGACTTAAGCGGCTGCGCCCTGGGCAAAAAAAATGCCTGACCTTTGCGGGTCAGGCATTTTTATGTCCCGGAAGAAATCAGGACTGACTGGATGGCGTCGGGGTAACCGGCGCTGCAGTCGGAGCCACAGCTGCGGGCGTCGGTGCGGACACCGAGTTGGCCGTGGAAGCAGTGGATGCAGGTGCACTGGCAGGTTTGGCCGCTACAGCTGGCTTGGGCGCCGCTGGTTTTTTAGCCGCAGCTGGCTTCTTCACGACGGCCGGTTTGGCCGCTGGCTTGGCTGCAGGTTTTGCAGTGGCTGCCTTGGCAACGGGTTTGGCGGCTGCGGTTTTAGCTGCTGGCTTGGCGGCGGGTTTAGCAGCTGCCTTGGCTGCTGGTTTAGCTGCTGGCTTGGCAGCCACTTTTGCGGCCACTGGTTTAGCGGCAGGCTTGGCGGCCGGTTTGGCCGCTGCGGTTTTTGCCGCTGGCTTGGCTGCTGGCTTGGCGGCAGCTTTGGCTGGAGCCTTGGCAGCCGGCTTGGCGGCAGCTTTTACCAGAGGCTTGGCAGCGGCTTTCGCGGCGGGCTTGGCAGCAGCGATTTTAGCGGCAGGCTTGGCTGCCGGTTTGGCGGCTGCGGTTTTCACCGGAGTCACTTTGGCGCCGGTGAGCTTTTCGATCTGCTTGGTCAGGGTATCGACCTTGCTATGCAACGCCTTCAATTCCGCTTTGCTTGGCACCCCAAGCCGCGAAATAGCACTGTGGAGGCGTTTATCGAACGTCTCTTCCAACTTGCCCCAAGTGTCAGAAATGCTCGACTTGGCGGAGCCGGCAGTTGCCTTCGCCGCTTCAACTTTTTTACCCACCGTGCTCTTGGTCAACTTCTCGGCTTTCTCGCCGTCTTTAACCAGCGTCTCGAAGAGTTTGCTGCCGTCACTGTCGATCTTCGAGTAAACGCCTAAACCAGCGAGCCAGATTTTGCGGGAATATTCTTCAACTTTCCCGACCCACGAGCTGCCTTCTTTCTGAGTAGTCTTTTTAACAGCCATCCCGATGTCTCCTTAGTGTTTACGCGCGACACGTTCGAGCAATGCCGTCAGCTCTTCGAGCTTAGCAGAGAGTGTCTCCACGTCATGTTTAGTCGCAATGCCGATTCGATTCAAGGCACTTGCAACACGAGTATCAAAAGCTTTTTCAACTTTATCCAGCTGAACTTCAACCAGGCCTTTGACGCTGGAGACATTACTCTTTACTTGGTCAATCTGACTATTGGCAGCATCAAGTTGTTCAACTACAACTTTTTTGCCTTTACTTTCAACATGTTGGCCAGTTTTAACCAGCTCTTTGAAGTACTCGCCGCCCTCGCTTCCGACCTTGGCGTAGGCCCCAAGACCTGCCAGCCAGATCTTGCGGGCGTAGCTTTTAACGTCACTCAGGGCAGTGGTCTGAGCGTCGATTTTTTTCTTCAGGATAACTTTGGCCATGGTGCACCTCACGCAGAATAGGGTGGAGGAACGGCCCACAGGAGTTGAGGGCTTGGGCACAAAGTAGGTTGAAAAATTAGAATCGGCACCCTAAGAGCAATCGGATCAGGCCAGGGCTTTATCCAGGGCTTTCTCGATTTCGGACTTGATGGTGCCACTCATGGCCGACATCAACAGGCCCAGTTCCACATCAATACGCAGCGAATCATCCGCCACCCACACCGTGCCTTTAACCCCCGAACGCTTGAGGTTCAAGGTGTCGCCAGACCACGACGGCTCCAGGCCATATTGCTCCTGGAGTTTGCTCGCCAACTTTTCGGCCTTGGCGCGTGCGCCTTCTTTACCCAGGGAATGTGCGCGCTCAACGGTAATACGGGCCATTGCAATGACTCCTCTTTATAACGACTGGAACACCCGCCATGCGGCAAAAGGTCTCGGTGGCCCTCTATCTTACCTTCAGCCTTGCCAAGACAAAGCAGGCCTTGGGGATTATCATGTCCCGCATTCTCTTTTGGTGACAGCGATATGACTGATCAGCGCAAAGGCAGCGATGCCGAACCCACCACTCACTTCGGTTTCAAGAACGTCCCGGAAAGCCAGAAAGCGGAAAAAGTCGCTGAGGTGTTCCACTCCGTAGCCGCCAAGTACGACCTGATGAACGATGTGCTCTCGGGTGGCATGCACCGCCTGTGGAAACGCTTCACCATCGAGCTGTCGGGCGTGCGCACCGGCAACCGCGTGCTGGACATCGCCGGCGGCACGGGCGACCTGGCGGCCAAGTTCTCCAAGCTCGTCGGCCCGACCGGCCAGGTGGTGCTGGCAGATATCAATGGCTCGATGCTCAAGGTCGGCCGCGATCGCCTGCTCGACAAAGGCGTGGCCGGCAATATCGAATTCGTCCAGGCCGACGCTGAAAAGCTGCCGTTCCCCGACAACCATTTCGACTGTGTGACCATCGCCTTCGGCCTGCGCAACGTGACACACAAGGAAGACGCGATCCGCTCGATGCTGCGCGTGCTCAAGCCGGGTGGCCGCCTGCTGGTGCTGGAGTTCTCCAAGCCGACCAACGCGCTGATGTCCAAGGTCTACGACACCTACTCGTTCGCCTTCATGCCGTTGATGGGCAAGCTGATCACCAATGACGCCGAAAGCTATCGCTACCTGGCCGAGTCGATCCGCATGCACCCCGACCAGGAAACCCTGAAGTCGATGATGGTGGAGGCCGGTTTCGACCGCGTGACGTACCACAATATGACGTCGGGCATCGTCGCCCTGCACCGCGGCATCAAGCCCTGATGCTGCTCAAAGGTCTTCTCGCCAGCGTCGAACACGGCCTCAACCGTGTACTGCACCTGGACAGCACTGCCCTGGCACGGCTCGCGCACCTGAACGGCAAGATCATTGCCGTCGACTGCCGCAGCCCTGCCTTGCAGCTGTTTATCCTGCCCAGCGATGAAGGCCTGCTGCTTGCCAGCCACTGGGCTGCCGAGGCCGACTGCACCCTGCGCGCGCCGGCCTCCAGCCTGTTGCATCTGGCGCTGAGCCGTAACAAGACCGCCATCCTGCATGGCCCGGAAGTGGAGCTGGAAGGCGATAGCGCGGTGCTGATGGACCTGGCCGCCGTGCTGCAGGACCTGGAGCTGGACTGGGAATACGAGCTGTCACAATGGATCGGCCCAGTCGCCACCCAACTGATCAGCGGGCACCTGCGCAGCCGCGCACGCTGGTACCAGCAGGGGTTCGCCAGCCTCAACCAGAACCTCGCCGAATACCTGAGCGAAGAATCGCGCACCCTGGTCGGACAACGGGAAGCGCAAGCGCGCTTTCGCGAACTCGACAAGGCCAAAATCGACCTGGAACGCCTTGAGGCACGCTTCGAGCGCCTGAGCCGTTCCCTTGATCCAAGCGATAACGCATGAAGCTGCTCGCCGTCCGCCGTTTGTTTCGTATCCAGCGCGTCGTAATCCGCTACCGCCTCGATGACCTGCTGTTCGCCCTGCCTCTCCCCTGGTTCCTGCTGGCGGTGCGCTATGTGCTGCCGTGGCGCTGGTTCCCGCGCAAGCCGCTGGAACTGAGCCGTGGCGCGCGCCTGCGCCTGGCCCTGCAGGACCTGGGGCCGATCTTTATCAAGTTCGGGCAGATTCTCTCGACCCGCCGCGACCTGCTGCCCGAAGACATCGCCGACGAACTGATGCTGCTGCAAGACCGCGTGCCGCCGTTTGATTCGCAGCAGTCGATGAAGCTGATCGAAGAGCAGTTGGGCAAGAAAATCAGCGACGTGTTCAGCCGCTTCGACGTCGAGCCCCTGGCCTCGGCCTCGGTGGCACAAGTGCATGCCGCGCAACTCAAGACCGGCGAAGAAGTGGTGGTGAAGGTGATCCGTCCGGGCCTCAAGCCGATCATCGGCCAGGACCTGGCATGGCTGTTTATCCTCGCCCGCGCCGCTGAACGCTTTTCTGCCGATGCGCGCCTGCTGCACCCGGTGGACGTGGTCGCCGACTACGAAAAAACCATCTACGACGAGCTCGACCTGCTGCGCGAAGCGGCCAACGCCAGCCAGCTCAAGCGCAATTTCGAAGGTTCGCCGCTGCTGTATGTGCCGCAAGTCTACTGGGACTGGTGCCGCCCGAAAGTGCTGGTAATGGAGCGTATCTACGGCGTGCAGGTCACCGACCTCGCCACCCTGGCCGACCAGCGCACCGACATGAAAATGCTGGCCGAGCGTGGCGTGGAAATTTTCTTCACCCAGGTGTTCCGCGACAGCTTCTTCCATGCCGACATGCACCCAGGCAACATCTTCGTCAGCACCGTCAACCCGTGGAGCCCGCAGTACATCGCGATCGACTGCGGCATCGTCGGCAGCCTGACCCCGGAAGACCAGGATTACCTGGCGCGCAACCTGTTCGCCTTCTTCAAGCGCGACTATCGCCGCGTGGCGCAGTTGCACATCGACTCGGGCTGGGTACCGGCAGAAACCAAGCTCAATGAATTCGAAGCGGCGATCCGTACCGTTTGCGAGCCGATCTTCGAAAAACCGTTAAAAGATATTTCCTTCGGCCAGGTGCTGATGCGCCTGTTCCAGACCGCGCGACGCTTCAATATGGAAGTGCAGCCGCAGCTTGTTCTTTTGCAGAAAACCCTGCTGAACATCGAAGGCCTGGGCCGTCAGCTGTACCCGGACCTCGACTTGTGGAACACCGCACAACCGTTCCTCGAACGCTGGATGCGCGAGCGCGTCAGCCCGAAAACCCTGCTGGGCAACCTGCAAAGCCAGGTCGAACAGCTGCCGCACTTGGCCAATATGACCCGCGACCTGCTGGAGCGCATGTCCCAGCCCCACGCCAAGGACCCGTCGCCACCGTGGCAACAGCGCAAGGATGACTGGTTCCTGCGCTTGCTGGGGGCCGCGCACCTGGTGGGCGGGGTGATGCTGGCCATCGGCGGGCCATTGAACGAGTTGGGCCACTGGCCGGCCGGGATCATGGTCGCCGTGGGTGTTTATCTGATCGTGCGTCGATAGCCGATCCGGTTATACACTGTCGCAAATTGCCGGAGCCGAACGATGAAAGACTGGCTGGACGAGATCAAGTGGGACAGTGACGGCCTGGTGCCGGCCATTGCCCAGGACTACAAGACCGGGCGCGTGCTGATGATGGCCTGGATGAACCGCGAGGCCCTGAGCCTCACTGCCGCCGAGCAGCGCGCCATTTACTGGTCACGTTCGCGTGGCAAACTGTGGCGTAAGGGCGAAGAGTCCGGGCACGTGCAGACCCTGCACGAGATACGCCTCGACTGCGACGCCGACGTGGTGATCCTGATGGTCGAGCAGATCGGCGGCATTGCCTGCCACACCGGCCGCCACAGCTGCTTCTATCGCGTGTTCGAGAACGGCGAATGGAAGGTGGTGGAACCGGTACTCAAAGACCCGCACGCCATTTATTCGGCAGGACACTGAACATGAGCGATACCCTGAACCGTGTGGCCCAGGTGCTGGAAGACCGCAAAGGCGCGGACGCCGACAGCTCGTATGTGGCGAGCCTGTATCACAAGGGCCTGAACAAGATCCTGGAAAAACTCGGCGAAGAATCCGTCGAGACGATCATCGCTGCCAAGGATGCCGAGATCAGCGGCGACTGCAGCGATGTGATCTACGAAACCGCCGACCTGTGGTTCCACAGCCTGGTCATGCTCGCCCAACTGGGGCAGCACCCACAGGCCGTGCTGGATGAACTGGACCGTCGCTTCGGCCTGTCCGGGCATGCCGAAAAGGCCTCGCGCCCGTCCGCCTGAATAACTTTCAACGAGGAATTGCAGCATGGGCATTTTTGACTGGAAACACTGGATCGTCATTCTGGTGGTGGTGGTACTGGTGTTCGGCACCAAGAAACTGAAAAACCTCGGCACTGACGTCGGCGAGTCGATCAAGGGCTTTCGCAAGGCCATGAACGACGACGAAAAACCGGCCGAGCCCGTCGTCAACCCGGTGCCGCCGGCCCAGCCTGTCCACCCGCAGGCCGCCCAGCCGATTACCGAGCGTCGTACCTTCGACGTGCAGGCTGAAAAAGTCGAAGAGCCGACCCGCAAAGACTCGTGAGCACTGACTAATGTTTGGTATCAGCTTCTCTGAACTGCTCCTCGTCGGCCTCGTGGCTTTGCTGGTGCTGGGGCCGGAACGCCTGCCCGGTGCCGCACGCACGGCCGGCCTGTGGATCGGGCGCCTGAAACGCAGTTTCAACGCCATCAAACAGGAAGTTGAACGGGAAATCGGCGCCGATGAAATCCGCCGCCAACTGCACAACGAACATATCCTGTCGTTGGAGCAAGAGGCGCGCAAAATTCTGTCGCCGGTGCAGGAGCCGGCCAAACCGGTGGAGCCTGTGGCCGAGCACAGCATCGCGCCCACACCCGCGGCGACCGAAGCCACACCGGTCGCGCCAGGCCCGACCGCTACCCCGACAGAGCCAGCGCCGGCGCCCGTGGCGTCGCCCGCTCCCCATGACCCTACATTGCCGCCGCGAGCCCCATGAGCGCTGATAAACCGGAAAACGACCAGCATATGCCGCTGGTCTCGCACCTCACCGAGCTGCGTACCCGCCTGCTGCGTTGCGTAGCGGCAATCTTCGTGATCTTCGCCGGGCTGTTCGCCTTCACCCAGCAGATCTACACCTTCGTCTCCACGCCCTTGCGCCAGTACCTGCCGGCCGGCGCGACGATGATCGCCACCGATGTGTCGTCGCCGTTCCTGACGCCGTTGAAGCTGACGATGATGGTCTCGCTGTTCCTGGCGATCCCGGTGATCCTGCATCAGATCTGGGGCTTTATCGCACCAGGGCTGTACAAGCATGAGAAGCGCATCGCCGTGCCGTTGCTGGTGTCGAGCATCCTGCTGTTCTATACCGGCATGGCATTCGCCTACTTCCTGGTGTTCCCGCTGATCTTCAAGTTCTTCGCCGCTGCCACCCCCGCTGGCGTGGAGATGATGACCGACATCACCAGCTACCTCGACTTCGTGATGACGTTGTTCTTCGCCTTCGGCGTGGCCTTCGAGATCCCCGTGGCCGTGGTGCTGCTGGTATGGATCGGCGTAGTCGACGTGAAGTACCTGAAGAAGGTCCGCCCGTACGTGATCATCGGCTGCTTCGTGGTCGGCATGATCCTGACGCCGCCGGACATCTTCTCCCAGACCCTGCTGGCGGTGCCGATGTGGATGCTGTTCGAGATTGGCATCCTGTTCAGCGGCCTGATCAGCAAGCGGGGCGAGCACCCGGATGACCAACCCGCCGACGATGACCAGCCGCCAGCGACCCAGCCGTGAACCTGCTGCTGTTGGAGGAGGCCGACTTTATCGCGGCCGACCGGGTGGTGCTGCGTGATCGGCGCCTGGTGCATATGCAGGACGTCCACCGTGTGGCGGTGGGCGACAACCTGCGCGTGGGGCGCATCGGCGGCCTGATGGGCAATGCGCAACTGCTGCGCCTGGACGCCCGCGAGGCCGAGCTGCAAGTCAGCTTCGAGCTGCCGCCCCCGGCCAAACTGCCCCTGACCCTGTTGCTCGCCCTGCCGCGCCCGAAGATGCTGCGTCGGGTGCTGCAAACCGTGGCGGCCATGGGTGTGCCGAAAGTGGTACTGCTCAATAGCTACCGGGTTGAGAAGAGCTTCTGGCAAACCCCGTTCCTGGAGCCTGCGGCGCTTCGCGAGCAACTGATCCTCGGTCTCGAGCAGGCTCGGGACACGGTGCTGCCGGAAATCATCATCGAAAAACGTTTCAAGCCATTCGTCGAAGACCGCCTGCCAGCCATGACGCAAGGCACCCTCGGCCTGATCGGCCACCCCGGCGACTATCCGCCTTGCCCGCGTGCCCTGGACGAGCCGGTCACCCTGGCCATCGGCCCGGAGGGCGGCTGGATTCCCTACGAGGTGGATCTGCTGGCCAAGGCCGGCCTGCAGCCGGTGCAGTTGGGCGCTCGCATCCTGCGCGTGGAAACCGCCGTCACTGCGCTGCTCGCCCGCCTCTTCTAACCACACGACCCTCCCACAGTCGCACCACGGCGCTACAGAATCCCGTTTGCAGGCCGATACCCCCTGAATAAATCTAAGCTTTGCTCCAGGGGAGTTCGCAGCATGTATCGTTGGTTAGCCGAAAAGCTGGGGAATGTCAGCGTCAAAACCAAACTGGGCGTCGGCTTTGGTCTGGTACTGCTGCTGACGCTGGTGATCACCTTCACTGGCTGGACCGGCCTGGGTGATGTGATCAGTCGTGGCGACAAACTGGGGTATATCTCCAGCCTCAATGCCTTGACCAAAGACCTGCGTCTGGCCCGCCTGGACTACGAAATGCGCCGTGGCGAGCAAGGCACCAGCGCTGTCAGCGAGTTGCTGAACCAGCTCGACAGCGGCCTGAAGACCGCCCGCACCCTGATCGAACAACCGGCCGACGTCGCCCTGATCGACGAGCAACTGGCGGCCGTGGAGCAGTACAAGCGAGCCTTCAACGACATGGCACAAGCCGGTGCCAATCGCGAAAACGCGCGCAGCAAGTTGGGCGATACCGCCGACAATGCCGTGCTCAAGATAGGCGAAGTCGAAAAATCCCTGCTGCAAGGCGACAGCGTCACCCAGTTCAACAACGTGGTCAGCCTGAGCAAGCTGATCCAGCAAGCGCGCTTCCAAGTGCGCGGCTACACCTACAGCGCCAAGGTCGAAGCCGAGCAACCGGCCCTTGATGCCATCGACAACGCCCTGAAAAAAATCACCGAGCTGGAAGGCCAACTGCCGGCCAACTACCAGGCCAACCTGCAACAGGCCAGCGTCTCGCTGCAAGCCTATCGCGCGGCCGTCAGCCAGTACCGTGACTCCCAGGTGGCCAGCGCGGCAGCACTCAAGGCCATGGGTGCCCAGGGCGATATCCTGCTCAGCCATAGCGAAAAACTCACGGCCTCCCAGACCGTGGTGCGTGACACCGACGCTGCACAAGCCAAGTACCTGTTGCTGCTGGCCACCGTGCTGGCGTTGATCTTCGGCCTGGTCGCCGCCTGGGCCATTACCCGCCAGATCATCATCCCGCTGAGCCAGACCCTCAAGTTGGCCGAGCGCGTCGCCTCGGGCGACCTGAGCCAAAACCTGACGTCGGAGCGCCAGGACGAACTCGGCCAACTGCAACGCGCCATGCAAAGCATGACCGTCGGCTTGCGCGAATTGATCGGCGGCATCAGCGAAGGCGTGACCCAGATTGCCAGCGCTGCCGAGCAGCTCTCGGCCGTCACCGAGCAAACCAGCGCCGGGGTCAACAGCCAGAAAGTCGAGACGGACCAGGTGGCCACGGCCATGAACGAAATGGCGGCCACTGTGCAGGAAGTCGCCCGCAACGCGGAAGAAGCCTCCGAAGCCGCCGTAGCCGCCGACCAGCAGGCCCGCGAAGGCGACAAGGTAGTCGGTGAAGCCATCGCCCAGATCGAGCGCCTGGCCACGGAGGTCGGTAATTCCACGGTGGCCATGGGCGATCTGAAGCGCGAAAGCGACAAGATCGGCAGCGTGCTCGACGTGATCAAGTCGGTGGCCCAGCAAACCAACCTGCTGGCCCTGAACGCCGCCATTGAAGCGGCGCGCGCCGGCGAGGCCGGGCGTGGTTTTGCGGTGGTGGCCGATGAGGTGCGCAGCCTGGCCCAACGCACCCAGAAGTCCACCGAAGAGATCGAAGAACTGATCGTCGGCCTGCAAAGCGGCACCCAGCAAGTGGCGACCATCATGGACAACAGCCGTGGGCTCACCGACAGCAGTGTCGAGCTGACCCGCCGGGCCGGCAGCGCCCTGGCGAGCATCACTCGCACCGTGTCGACCATCCAGACGATGAACTCACAGATCGCCACGGCGGCCGAGCAACAAAGCGCGGTGGCCGAGGAGATCAACCGCAGCGTACTGAACGTGCGCGATGTGTCCGAGCAGACCTCCGCCGCCAGTGAAGAAACGGCCGCGTCCAGTGCCGAACTCGCGCGCCTGGGTAACTACCTGCAAACCCTGGTCGGACGCTTCCGCATCTGAGCGGTCGTGCGCGGCGCCCCCTCCAGGTCGCCGCCACACGACTACTTGTGAAATTTCCTACGCAGTTATCAGCCCGCCATCACCTCGAATCGTTTTAGCGTTTCTAACGAAGCGTTTATTCCGATTCGGAGGTTCACCATGTTTCCTCGGCTGATCCGCTTGCTGGCCAATGCCAGCGTCCGCCTCAAGCTCGCCCTGGGGTTCGGCCAAGTGCTGATCCTCAGCCTCATCATCGCCGCAACCGGCTGGCAAGCCTTGAATGCCGCGCTTTTCCGCTCAGCCAACCTGACGGTCCTGGGCCAACTCACTGCGGCCGCCGAAGCGGTGCGCGCAGACCGTATCGTGTATCGAACCCTCACGGACACTGCCAGCCTCGACGCCATGAACACGCGGATCGAGCAAATCGGCCAACACCTGAGTTATCTGGCAAACCATCTGCTCGCCCCGGCCGACTTGCAGCGCATTCAGGAAGCGGAGCGCCTGGTGATCGGCTTCAAGACCGGCCTGGCAGAGCTACCGCCCCTGATCGAACAGCGAGAAGCCACCCACACCTCCCTGCACCAGTCCAGCCTCCAGGCCAGCGATACCCTCACCCAAGTGGCCAGCGACCTGCCCGACCAGAATGACCAGCAGGCCCTCGACGCCATCGAGAACCTGCGCCAGGCCATGGCACGGGCCGAGGATCGCGCCCAGGCGCCTGCCTGGGCCGCCGATTCACTGGATGCGTACGCCGAAGGGGTGGGCCGGACCCTCGACACCCTGGACGTCACGCATGCGGCCGTGACCAGCCTGCCCGTGGACTCGGCCTTGCTCAAGACAGACGTGGCCGCCTATCGCGCGCAGTTGATCAAACTCAAGGAGGCCCAAGTGGCCACGGAGACGGTCCAGGACCGGCTTGAACACCTGCTCAACCAATTGCTCGAACAAAGCGAACAGGTGATAGAGGGCCAGACCTTCAAACGCGACAAAGAGGCGGACAATACACGCCGCCTGCTGATCAGCGTGACCCTCGGCGCCTTGTTGCTAGGCTCGCTGGCCGCCTGGGGGATCGCTCGACAAATTGTCGCCCCCCTGCGTCAGGTACTGATCACCGCCAATTGCATCGCCGAGGGCGACCTGCGCCACACCGCCGAGGTGGTGCGCCGGGATGAACTGGGCCAGTTGCAGCACAGCATCGGGCAGATGACCCGTAACCTGCGCCACCTGATCAGCGGCATTGGTGACAGCGCCCGACAGATTGCCAGCGCGGCCGGGCAACTGTCCGCCGTGACCGAGCAGTCCCGGACCGGCGTGAACCACCAGAAAGTTGAAACCGACCAGGTCGCCACCGCCATGAACGAAATGCTCGCCACGGCCCAGGAGGTCGCACGGCATGCCGAACAAGCCTCGCTCGCGGCCATCGAGGCAGACCACCAGGCCCACGCAGGCGACAAAGTGGTTGCGCAGGTGATCGAACAGATCGGCCAACTGGCCGATGAAATGGCGCTCTCCAGTCGAGCGATGCTGACGCTGCAGCAGGAAAGCAGCAAGATCGGCAGTGTGCTGGATGTGATCAAGTCGGTGTCCCAGCAAACCAACCTGCTGGCGTTGAACGCGGCGATCGAAGCGGCACGTGCGGGCAATGCCGGTGAAGGGTTCGCCGTGGTGGCCGATGAAGTACGCAGCCTGGCCCAGCGCACCCAGGCGTCGGCAGAGGAAATCGAAGGGCTGATCCTTGGCCTGAACAACGGCACCCGGCAGGTGGCAGACATCATGGACAGCAGCCGCAATTTGACCGACTTCAGCGTCGGCCTGAGCCGCGATGCGGGCGACGCGCTGGCGGCCATCGCGCGCACGGTATCGGTGATCCAGGAAATGAACCCACAGATAGCCGCCGCCGCCGAGGAGCAAAGCGCGGTGGCCGAGGAGATCAATCGCAGCGTATTGAAGGTACGGGACGTGACCGAACAAGCCGCCGCCGCCAGTGAGGAAACGGCGGCGGCGAGCGTTCAGTTGACGCGGCTGAGCCTGGATTTGCAGGCGTTGGTCGGCAAGTTCAAGCTCTGAGGTTCACGGCACGCGTGGTGAGTGAGCGTGCTCGCCCACCACACAGCGCCCTTTCCCCAAGAACCATCAGCGCTACAACACCTGGCGCAGGAACGCCTGGGCACGCGGGTCTTTCGGCGCGTCGAAGAACTGCGCCGGTGACGCATCTTCGAGCAACTTGCCATGGTCGAAGAACAACACACGGTCTGCCACTTCACGGGCAAAGCCCATTTCATGGGTGACGCAAACCATGGTCATGCCTTCCAGAGCCAGGGTCTTCATCACGTCCAGCACTTCGCCGACCATTTCCGGGTCGAGGGCCGAGGTGGGCTCATCGAACAGCATCACCTTGGGTTCCATCGCCAGGGCACGGGCGATCGCCACCCGCTGCTGCTGGCCGCCGGACAGGCGCGACGGAAATTCATTGGCCTTTTGCGCGATGCCGACCTTTTCCAGCAGTGCCAGGGCCTTGGCTTCGCGCTCCTTCTTGCCGCGCTTGCGCACAACTTTTTGCGCCAGGCAGAGGTTTTCCAGCACCGTCATGTGCGGGAACAGGTTGAAGTGCTGGAACACCATGCCGACTTCACGCCGATAGGCATTCACGTCGGTTTTCGGGTCGGCCAGTTGCAGGCCATCGATGCTGACCGAGCCCGAATCGAACTCTTCCAGACCATTGAGGCACCGCAGGAACGTGGACTTGCCCGAGCCTGACGGGCCAATCACCACCAGCACTTCGCCCTTGGCCACCTGAGTGGTCACATGGTCCACCGCGCGCACCACATGGCCTCGGGTGTCGAAGACTTTTACCAGATCGCGGACTTCAATCACTTTGTGCGAGCCTCCGCTCAAGCCGGCTGGCCATTTTCGACAGCGGCAGGTTGATCAGCAGGTACAGGCCTGCGACGCAGAACAGGATTTCAAACGGCGAGAACGAGGTGGTGATCACTTCGCGCCCGCTCTTGAGCAGCTCGGTAATCGCGATCACCGAGACCAGCGAGGTGTCTTTCACCAGGCTGATAAATTGCCCGGCCAGCGGCGGCAGCACGCGCTTGAAGGCCTGCGGCAGCACCACATGGCGCATCGACTGGCTGGCGCTCAGGCCCAGGGAGCGAGCCGCCTCGTTCTGGCCACGGGTAATGGACTGCACGCCGGCGCGGACGATTTCCGCCACATAGGCACCCGTGAACAGCGACAGCGCGGCGATCCCGGCGAATTCCCGGGACAGGTTGAGCACCGTGCCGATAAAGAAATAGAAAATGAAGATCTGCACCAATAGCGGCGTACCGCGCACCAGTTCGACGTAGATCGTCGACAGATCGCGCAGGGTCGGATTATTGGACAGCCGGCATAATCCGGTGGCAAGGCCAATCGCAAGGCCGAGAATCCCGGACACCACCGACAGCCACAACGTGGTCCACAAGCCCCACATCAAGGGGCCCAACGCCCAATGGCGGTTAACCCCGATGACATCGCCTTCGGCCACATCATCGCCGCGCGCCACTTGCAGGCTGTTGCCGGCCACACTCACGCGTTGTTCGACGCCGGCATCGTTGCGCAGGGTGACTTCGGCCACATCGCCTTTGCGCACCAGTTCAACGACGGTTGAAATGTCTGCGGCGCGCTGGGACTCTTCGGCCTGGTAGGCGAAGTATTGCGGTACACGGTTCCAGCGCCATTCGTAGGACATCAGCGAAGTGGCGTAATACAAGGCGCCCGCCAGGCCGACCAGCACGACCACGGTCAGCAGGTGCCAGGGCCATTGGGCTTTTTTCTGTTTCATTACTCAACATCCAAAAGAATCGGGGTACGCGCACCTGATGTGGCAAGCGGGCTTGCTCTGTGGCGAGCGGGCTTGCCCCGCGTTGGGCTGCGAAGCAGCCCCAAAAACCTCAGGCCACGGTCCATCTGAAACAGCGCGGTGATCTTAGTGGGGCTGCTTCGCAGCCCAACGCGGGACAAGCCCGCTCGCCACAGTAAGCCGTCTCACCACAGTAAGCCGTCTCACCACAGTAAGCCGTCTCACCACAGTAAGCCGCCTCACCACAGTAAGCCGTCTCACCACATCAAGCCGTCTCACCACGAAAGCACTACAGCGTTATTCCATGTCCTTGAGCCATTCGGAGCTCTTGAACCACTTGTCATGGATGCGATCGTAGGTGCCGTCGTTCTTGATCTGGTGCAGGAAGTTGTTGATGAAGTTGATGCTGTCGTAGTCGCCCTTCTTCAGACCGAACGCCAGCGGTTCGAAGGTGAAGGGTTCTTCCAGGAACACCAGCTTGCCGTTGCCGACTTTTTTCTCGGCAACGACGTTGTACGGGGCGTCATACACGAAGGCATCGGCCTTGCCATTGACGACGTCCAGCACACCTTCCTGCTCGTTGTCATAGCCGTGGTACTTGGCCTTGGAGATCAGCTTCTTGGCAACCATCTCGCCGGTGGTGCCGAGCTTGGAGGTCAGGCGGTATTTCTCGTCATTCAAGTCTTTGTAGGACTTGATGGTGCCTTCCAGCTCCTTGCGAATCAGCAGGGTCTGACCCACCACGATGAAGGGTTCGCTGAAGTTCAGGCGCAGGTTGCGTTCCTGGGTCAGGGTCATGCCGCTGCCGATCATGTCGAACTTGCCGGTCAGGAACGCCGGGATGATGCCGTCGTAGCCAGTGGACACCAGCTCCAGCTTGACGCCCATGGACTTGGCCATGGCCTTGAGAATGTCGACTTCGAAACCAATGATTTCACCGCGCTTGTCGGTCATTTCGAACGGCATGTAGGTCGGGTCCATGCCGACTTTCAACGTGCCGCGCTTGACCGCATCATCGATCGCGCCGGCCTGGGCCGCATTGGCCGCGACCAGCGCGGTGACGCCGAGCAGCAGCATCGAAAGATACTTTTTCATCATCAAGTCCCCTGAACCATTCTTATGAGGTCGGCGCGCAAAAGGGCTGCACCATTTCGGGGTGCGATCCTAACCCACTCGATGCCTGTCACAAAGGTTTCACCGGGATTTGTTGTCGGGGTATGTCAGAAACGCCCTACAACGGTGCAGCAAAGCGCAGAGGCAGACACTTCGCCACCTGGCAATAGCCATTGATTGATGTGTAAGCAGTTATGACTTCAGTAGACTTCCGCCATCCAGGCGGTGTCCTTGAACCACTTGTCATACAGACGATCGTAGGTCCCGTCCTGGGCCACCTGGTTCAGGAAATGGTTGATCCAATTGAGGCTGTCGTAATCGCCTTTTTTCAGGCCGAACGCCAGTGGCTCATAGGTGAAAGGCTGCTCCAGGGCCAACAGCGAGCTGTTTTCGGGCTTGGCGATGGCGATCAGGTTGTAAGGCGCATCGTGGATAAAAGCGTCGGCCTTGCCCTCTACCACCTGACGCACGCCTTCTTCCGGCGTCGGGAACGTGCGTAACCGCGCCGCTCCAAGGAATCGCCTGGCGGCCAACTCACCGGTCGTCCCCTCGATGGCGACGACTCGATAACCGGCATCATCCAGGTCTTCGATACTGCTGACCTTGCCGGCAAGGTCGGGATGCAGCAACACGGTCTGGCCGACAATGATGAAAGAGTCGCTGAAGTTCAATTTCAGGTTGCGCTGCTGGGTCACCGTCATGCCGCTGCCGATCAGGTCGTATTGCTTTTGCATCAGCCCCGGCAGCAGTTCGGTATAGGGCACCGGCACCATCTCCAGCTCGATGTCCAGGGCCTTGCTCATGGCTTGGAGCAAGTCGATTTCGAAGCCGATGATCTGCCCACGCTTATCGGTCATTTCGAAGGGCACGTAGGTGGGCGTCGTGCCGACCCTCAATACCCCTCGTTGAACCGCGTCGTCGATGGCGCCAGCGTTGGCCGGAGCACCGTATAAGAACCCGACGACACCCAGCAACACAGCACACAAACACCTTTTGATCATGAGATACCCCCGTTCCATTGAGCACACGACAACCCGCTACAGCGCCAGTGCGCGTAAACCTGGGTGGTCGAGTCAGATTGGGGGGCGATGCTAACCCACCCGTCGCCGCGGCAATACGCCTTGGACAGGGGTCTTTTGTTTCGAAATAACAAGGGGTTGGAGCAACAGAGGGCGCTGTAGGAAGACGCCGTGAATGCCCTCAGGGTAACCCCCTGAGGGCTTCAGCATCAGGCCGGTTGAGCCTGGGACACCACCGGTTGCAACGGTAGCAACGGGGCGTGCGGGTCGGCCTTGATCGAGTTACGCCAAGCGGCCAGCCACTCGGCGTGCCCATCGTTCCAGACCTGCTCGTGCAGGCGAGCCAGGGCGACCGGGTCGCTGAGCAGGGCCAGGCGTTCAGCGTTGTTGAGGCCGGCAGGGCCGACTTTCAACGCATGACGAACACGCTCGCCACGCAGGTACTCGATCGGCTCCGCCTCACGGTGACGCGAGGTCGCCAGGGCGCAGGCCAGGGCGTTCTGCTGCGGGTCGACCACCGAACGTATGAAGCCATCATTGAGGGCGTGCCAACGGTTTTCGTGGGTGTACTTCTCGGTCGACAGCAACGCCTGCGGCGGATTGTATTCCTCAGGGATCAGGAACAGGCTTTCGTCGCGGGACTTGAGGCCCAGATTGACCCGGCTGGAAATCACCGATACCGGGATCGACAGCATCAGCGACCCCACGATCGGCACCAGCCACCACAGGAAGCTTGGGTTCAACCACACCACCAGCAGTGCCCACAGGAAGCCGAGCAAGGTCTGGGTACCGTGGCGCTTGATCGCTTCGCCCCATGGGGTGGAGTCGTCGTCACGCTGCGGCGAATTCCAGGTCGCGGCCCAACCGAGGAACGCGGCCAGTACGAAACGGGTGTGGAAGATCATGCGCACCGGTGCCAGCAGCATGGAGAACAGCATCTCCAGCAACATCGACAGGGTCACCTTGAACTTGCCGCCGAACTCTTTCGCGCCCTTGGCCCAGATCAGGATGATGCTCAGCAACTTTGGCAGGAACAGCAACACAATGGTGGTGGAGAACAGCGCCACCGCCTTGTCCGGATGCCATTGCGGCCACAGCGGGTACAACTGGCGCGGTGCCATGAAGTACTGTGGCTCCATCAGGGTGTTCACCGCCAGCAGGGCCGTCGACAGCACCAGGAAGAAGAACCACAACGGCGCCGACAGGTAGGACATCACACCGGTCAGGAACACGGCACGGTGTACCGGGTGCATGCCCTTGACCAGGAACAGGCGGAAGTTCATCAGGTTACCGTGGCACCAGCGACGGTCACGCTTGAGTTCGTCCAGCAGGTTCGGCGGCAGTTCTTCATAGCTGCCCGGCAGGTCGTAGGCAATCCACACACCCCAACCGGCACGACGCATCAGCGCGGCTTCGACGAAGTCGTGAGACAGGATCGCACCGGCGAACGCACCTTTACCTGGCAACGGCGCCAGGGCGCAGTGTTCGATAAACGGCTTCATGCGGATGATTGCGTTGTGACCCCAGTAGTGGGATTCACCCAACTGCCAGAAGTGCAGGCCAGCCGTAAACAGCGGGCCATAGACGCGGGTGGCGAACTGCTGCATGCGCGCATACAGGGTGTCCATGCCCGACGCCCGTGGCGCGGTCTGGATAATCCCGGCATCCGGCGTGGCTTCCATCAGGCGCACCAGGCTGGTCAGGCATTCACCGCTCATCACGCTGTCGGCGTCGAGCACCACCATGTACTTGTATTCACCGCCCCAACGACGGCAGAAGTCGTCGAGGTTGCCACTCTTGCGTTTGACGCGACGGCGACGGCGGCGATAGAAAATCTTGCCGAAGCCACCGGCTTCGCGGCACACGTCCAGCCAGGCTTGTTGCTCGGCGATACAGATGTCAGCGTCGTTACTGTCGCTGAGCACGAAGAAATCGAAGCGGTCCAGGTCACCCGTGGCCGCGACCGACTCGAACGTGGCGCGCAGGCCAGCGAATACCCGCGGCACGTCTTCGTTGCAGATCGGCATCACCAGCGCGGTGCGTGCATCCTTGGGAATCGGCTCGTTGCCGGCACTTTTACCGGAGATACGGTATTTATCGTGACCGGTGAGCAGTTCAAGGAAGCCCATCAACGCGGTCCAGAAACCGGCCGAAACCCAGCAGAACAGGATCCCGAACATGATCAGGATGCTGGTTTGCAGGGCGTAAGGCAGGACCTGGGTGGCGGTTTGCAACAGGGTCTGGTTGCGGATCTCGTCAAAGTCGACCAGCGACCAGCCCTGGTACGGCATGATGCCTTTCATGTACCAGCCGGCCACGATGGTCTGGCCGAGCATCAGTACCAGCAGGATGTAGCGACGGATCGACCCCACGGTGCGCCAGCGCGCCGCCGGCAGCACGCGCTCGTCTTTCGGCGGCTTCGGCGGGTTGGTTCGGCCAGTCAGGCGACGCCAGCCGCGCACCAGGATATTGGTGCGCCATGGCTCCGGTACGACCTTGGTGCGACGAATCGGCGGCGTGGCCTTGAGGCACACGCGGCCGCTGGCGTCGAGCATCAGCATTTCGGCGTCTTGCAGCTCTTCGGCCGTGCTGAGGGTCAACCGGCGGCCGACCGACGCCTGGGCGGCGTCGACGGGCGCATCGAAGGTCGAAGACGACAAACGCTCGTGCAGTTCGGTGAAGGATGTGCAGCCTGCCAGTTCGGCACGCTGCTCAGCGGTCATCGGGAGATGCGCCAGATACTCGGACAGAGTCTCTGGCTGGGCTTGAGAATTACTCATCGGCAGGCAACTGATAGCTCCAGGTTTCGGTCAGGACTTGCTCGGTCTTGATCGGCTCCGGTGTGGCTGGGGCAGCTTCTGGCTGCTTGGCGTCCTTGTCTTTCGCGTCTTTCTTGGCCTGTTTCTCGTGCTGCTTGGCCAGGACCTTGTCGGCCTTGAGCACTTGGGTCGAAACCTGCTCAGGCTCAGGCTGCACGATGTCCTGCACCAGGGACGCACGCATCTCGGTGGGTTTTCCGGGATCCTTGATCTTCATGCGCAGGGTCAGGCGCCAGCCTTTGGTGTGCTCGTTGTAGCGCACGCTGTTTTCAACCAGCTCAGCGTTGTCACCCACACTCACCTGGCTACGCACCGGCGCGTCCGGCAGCAGTTTCTTCAGGGACGGGCCCTCGAAATCGATCAGGTACGCCACGCTGCCGTCGGGCTGACGGATCAGGTTGGATTGTTTCACGTCACCGGTCGAACGCAGGGTCTGCTTGACCCAGGCGCTGTCCGGCGAATGGAACGCGGCGTCGTCCAGGGTCCAGTGCAGGCGGTAGGCAACATCCAGCGGCTTGCCGACTTCCGGCAGTTCGGCCGGGCTCCAGAACGCTACGATGTTGTCGTTGGTTTCATCGGCGGTCGGAATCTCGACCAGGTCGACGGAACCCTTGCCCCAGTCGCCTTCAGGCTCGATCCAGGCGCTTGGGCGCTTGTCGTAGTTGTCGTCCAGGTCTTCGTAGTGGCTGAAGTTGCGGCCGCGTTGCAGCAGGCCGAACCCACGCGGGTTCTCCACGGTGAAGTTGCTGACCGACAGGTGTTTAGGGTTGTTCAGCGGGCGCCAGATCCACTCGCCATTACCGGCATGGATCGACAGGCCGCTGGAATCGTGCAGTTCGCGACGGTAGTTCAGGACCTTGGATGGCTGGTTGGCGCCAAACAGGAACATGGAAGTCAACGGGGCAACCCCCAGCTTGCTGACTTTGTCGCGCAGGAACATCTGGGACTTGACGTCGACCACGGTGTCGGTGCCCGGGCGCAGGATCAGGCGGTAGGCGCCGGTGGCGCGTGGCGAATCCAGCAGGGCGAAGATCACCAGGTGCTTGTCACCCGGCTTTGGACGTTCGATCCAGAACTCGGTGAAACGCGGGAATTCTTCGCCGGACGGCAGCGCGGTATCGATCGCCATGCCACGGGCGGACAGGCCATACACCTGGTCCTTGCCCACGACGCGGAAATAGCTGGCGCCGAGCATGGTCATGATTTCGTCTTGCTTGTCGCCCTTGTTGATCGGGTACAGCACACGGAAACCGGCATAACCGAGCTGTTCGGTGGCCTTGGGATCAACCTTGACGTCGCCAAAATCGAAACGCGACGCGTCGTACTTGATTTCCTGGACGCTGTCAGCGGTGACTTCGTTGATTTTCACCGGTGTATCGAAGTGCATACCCTGGTGATAGAAGGACAGTTTGAACGGGGTGTTCTGATCGGCCCACTCGGCTTTTTCGTTGCGGAAACGAATCTTCTGGTAGTCCGCGAATTTCATTTCGCGGAATTCGTTCGGCAGATTGCTGCGCGGAGCTTCGTATTTCTGCCCGGCCAGCTCTTTTGCCTTGGCCGACACATCGTCCAGACTGAATGCCCACAGTTGACCCGCGCCGAACAGGCAAAACAGGGCGGAGCCCGTCACCAGTGCGTTTCGTAACCGTTTGGCAGACAATTTTGGTGCATTACAGGGACTAACAATCACGAGCAACCCTCGCCGAAAACAGATCAAAAAACCAACGGCCAGCTATCTATATGCCAGGTTGGCGAGCATTGTTCCGACTCCCCTGGGTCAAAATGATTCCCCTGAGGCTATCGGACAAGTCTCTACCTAAGTCAAAAATGGACCAATCAACGCTGATCCCCGTAGCGCGCGATTATCTAGTAGCCCGCGATACAACGCATCAGGGACAACGAAGTATTTGTAGCGAAACCCTGCGTTTTTAGGCATTAAAGTCGTTTTTAATACATTCATGTCTGTAGGAGGAAGGTCACAGGGCCATCATTGACCAAATGCACCTGCATATCCGCACCAAAACGCCCCGACGCCACCGTGCCATGCAATTGTTGCGCTTGTGACAACAAGTGCTCAAAAAGCGCCGCTCCCAAGGCGGGAGGCGCCGCCGTGGAGAAGCTTGGCCGCAGCCCGCTCCTGGTGTCGGCCGCCAGGGTGAACTGCGACACCAGCAGCAAACCGCCGCCGATATCCTTCAGCGAACGGTTCATCTTGCCCTCGTCGTCGCTGAATACCCGGTAGTTAAGCAGCTTGTGCAGGAGTTTGTCGGCACTCTCGCGTGTATCCGATGGCTCAACGGCCACCAGCACCAGCAAACCCTGGTCGATCGCCCCTACGATTTCGCCTGCGACTTCGACACGGGCGCCACGCACCCGCTGCAACAGGCCCTTCATGCTTCTTCTGGTGGCAGATCAAGCAGGCGTCGCGCCATTTCGCCGGTCGCGCGGACCAAAGCATCCGTAATACCGGGCTCGGACGCCGCATGGCCAGCCTCGCGGATCACCTGCAGTTCGCTGTTGGGCCACGCCTGATGCAACTCCCAAGCGTTATCCAGAGGGCAGATCATATCGTAGCGCCCATGGATGATTACGCCAGGCAGATGGGCGATCTTATGCATGTCGCGAATCAGTTGGTTGGGCTCCAGGAAGGAATTATTGGTGAAGTAATGGCACTCGATACGCGCAATGGACAGTGCGCGTTGCGGCTCGGAGAAACGCTCCACATGCTGCGGACTCGGGCACAGGCCCAGCATGCGACCTTCCCAGCCGGACCAGGCCTTGGCCGCGTGCATCTGGGCGATCTGGTCGTTGCCGGTCAGGCGCTTGTGATAGGCCGCGATCATGTCGTGACGCTCATCGGCAGGAATCGGCGCGATGTAGTCCTGCCAGTAATCCGGGAACAGGCGGCTGGCGCCGGCCTGGTAGAACCATTCGATGTCCTGCGGGCGGGCGAGGAAAATGCCGCGCACGATCAGGCCATGCACGCGCTCGGGGTGGGTTTGCGCGTAGGCCAGGGCCAGGGTCGAACCCCAGGAGCCGCCAAACAGCACCCATTTGTCGATGCCCAGGTGCTCGCGGATGCGCTCGAGGTCGGCGACCAGGTCCCAGGTGGTGTTGTTTTCCAGGCTGGCGCGGGGTGTAGAGCGGCCGCAGCCACGTTGGTCGAATGTGACGATGCGGTACAGGTTCGGATCGAAATAGCAGCGGCTCTGGGCGTCGCAACCTGAGCCTGGGCCACCGTGGATGAAGACCACAGGCAAGCCCTCGGGGGAGCCACTTTCATCGACATACAGCGTGTGAATGGCATCAACGGCCAGATCGTGCCGGGCGTAGGGTTTGATCTGCGGGTACCAAGTCTGCATTGCGCGCTCCATAAGGGGTCGGGTTCATCCCTGGTGGGACGTCTTTTATTTTGCCGTCTGGCACTATAAACCCGAATTGTGCAATGAGCATGTCCTTGAGTACTTAGACCGGTGTCAGCCGTTCGCCATGTAAGTACTGGAACAGACAGCGATACAACGGATCGACCTCTGCCGCCTGGCCCTGGGCCCGCAAACGAGCGTGGACCAGCCCTTTGCCGAGGTACAGCACAGTGCCCACGCCCCCGAGAGCTCGCACTTCAATTACCTTGAATAACGCTGTTTCCCCCACGCTAGCAGCCCCTGCAGCAACTGCTTCAACACCACCCGCGTCGGTTCGGCCAGATCCGGGCGATAGCGGAACGGCTCGAACTCTTCCATATAGGTGCTCTGGCACAACTCCAGCTGCACGGCGTGGATATCCTGCGCCGGGTTGCCGTAATGGCGGGTGATATGGCCGCCCTTGAAACGCCCGTTCAAGACGTGGGTGTACTGTGGATAAGTGGCACAGATGGCTTCGAGCTGGCTGGCCAGTTCCGGATCACAGGCGGCGCCGTTGAAGGTGCCCAGGTTGAAGTCCGGCAGCTTGCCGTCGAACAGGTGGGGGATTACGGAGCGGATCGAATGCGCATCGAACAGCAGCGCATAGCCGAACTCAGCCTTGAGGCGGGCCAGCTCCTCTTGCAGTGTGCGGTGGTACGGGCCCCAGACCTTTTGCAGGTAGTTGGCGCGTTCGGTCGCGCTCGGTTCCAGCCCTTCACGGAACAACGGCACGCCATCGAACAGCGTCGCCGGGTACAGGCCGGTGGTGGCGCCGGCGTACAGCGGCTTGTCGTCGGACGGCCGGTTGAGGTCGATGACAAATCGCGAGTACTGCGCCGCCAAGGTGCTGGCGCCCAGTTCCTCGGCACAGTCATACAGGGTCGGAATGTGCCAGTCGGTGTCCGGCAGGCTTTGCGCCTCGGGGATCAAACCGGCTTCGACCGCGGGCGTGAGGCGCAACCCGGCGTGGGGCATGCTGATCAGCAGCGGCACGCGGCCTTGTTTGAAGCTCAGAACCTTATCCACAACGGTACTCCTTAAACATTGATATCGACGCCGTGGCGCACGACGCGTTTATCCAGCTCGCCGCCCAGCCAATAGGCCAGGTCGGCGGGGCGATCGATCTGCCAGGCCACAAAGTCGGCAACCTTGCCCACTTCCAGCGAGCCATGGGTATCGCCCATGCCCAGGGCGGTGGCCGCGTGTTGCGTGGCGCCGGCCAGGGCTTCTTCCGGGGTCATGCGGAACAGGGTGCAGGCCATGTTCAGCATCAACCGCACCGACAACGCCGGCGAGGTACCGGGGTTGAGGTCACTGGCGATGGCGATTTTCACGCCGTGCCTGCGCAAGGCATCCATGGGCGGCAACTGGGTTTCGCGCAGGAAGTAGAACGCCCCCGGCAGCAAGACTGCGACGGTATCGGACGCGGCCATGGCGATGGCGTCGTCTTCGGTCATGAACTCCAGGTGATCCGCCGACAGCGCCTGGTAACGCGCCGCCAGGCTCGAACCGTGCAGCGATGACAGTTGCTCGGCGTGCAGCTTGACCGGTAGGCCGAGTTGCCGGGCGACTTTAAACACGCGCTCGACTTGTTCGGGCGAAAACGCCAGGTATTCGCAGAAGGCATCCACCGCGTCCACCAGCCCTTCGGCGGCCAGCGCCGGCAGCATCTCGGTGCAGATGTGATCGATGTAGTCGTCGGCGCGGTCCTTGTACTCCGGTGGCAAGGCGTGGGCCGCCAGGCAGGTGGCGCGCACGCTGACCGGCAGCGCATCACCGAGGCGGCGAATCACCCTCAGCAACTTGCGTTCGCTGGCCAGGTCCAGGCCGTAGCCGGATTTGATCTCCACCGTGGTCACGCCATCGCGCAGCAAACTGCACAGGCGCTTGCGGCTGCTTTCGAACAATTCGTCTTCGCTGGCGGCGCGCGTGGCGCGCACGGTGCTGGCGATACCGCCGCCCTGGGCGGCGATCTCGGCATAGCTCACGCCTTCAAGGCGCTGCTCGAATTCGCCACTGCGGTTGCCGCCGAACACCGTGTGGGTGTGGCAGTCGATCAGCCCGGGAGTCACCCAGGCGCCTTGCAGGTCATGCACCTGGGCATAGTCCAGCGTGGGCACTTGGCTGCGCGGGCCGATCCACTCGATAAGCGAACCCACGGTGACCATCGCGGCATCCTCGATGATCGAGTATTTGCCTTGGGCCATGGTTGCAACGTGGCAGTGCTGCCAAAGGGTTTTCATCAACGGCTCCCGATGTGATCCCTGATCCCTGTAGGAGCGAGCTTGCTCGCGAAGGACGTCAGCGATAACGCGTGCATCCTGGATGAATGCGGTGTCCTTGAGTTTTTCGCGAGCAAGCTCGCTCCTACAGGGGGGGGTGTGGTGTGTTTAGAGGCTCGGCAGCAACTTGGCCGGCACCAGTTCATTCAGGCAGCGGCTGGCGAGCAGTTCGCTGGCGGCGATGATGTCCGGGGCGAAGAAGCGGTCCTTGTCGTAGAACGCCACCTTGGCGCGCAGGATGCCACGGGCCTTTTCCAGTTTCGGCGAGGTTTTCAGGCCTTCGCGCAGGTCCAGGCCCTGGCAGGCGGCCAGCCATTCAACCGCCAAGATACCGCGTACGTTCTCGGCCATTTCCCACAGGCGCTTGCCGGCCGCCGGCGCCATGGACACGTGGTCTTCCTGGTTGGCCGAGGTCGGCAGGCTGTCGACGCTATGGGGATGGGCCAGCGCCTTGTTCTCGCTGGCGAGTGCCGCGGCGGTCACCTGGGCAATCATGAAGCCGGAGTTCACCCCGCCATTGCCCACCAGGAACGGCGGCAGTTGCGACATGTGCTTGTCCATCATCAACGAGATACGGCGCTCGCTCAGGGAACCGATTTCAGCGATGGCCAGCGCCATGTTGTCAGCGGCCATGGCCACCGGTTCGGCGTGGAAGTTGCCGCCGGAAATCACGTCGCCTTCCGCGGCGAAGACCAACGGGTTGTCTGACACGGCGTTGGCTTCGATCACCAGCACGTCGGCGGCCTGGCGGAACTGGGTCAGGCAGGCGCCCATGACCTGTGGCTGGCAGCGCAGGGAGTACGGGTCTTGGACCTTGTCGCAATTCTGGTGCGACTGCGACACCTGGCTGCTGTCGCCGAGCAGGTCGCGATAAGCCGCCGCCGAGTCGATCTGCCCACGCTGGCCACGGGCTGCGTGGATACGCGCATCGAACGGCGAACGCGAACCCAGCACCGCTTCCACGGTGAGGCCGCCACAGGCCAGGGCGCCGGCGAACAGATCTTCACCTTCGAACAGGCCGCGCAAGGCGTAAGCAGTGGACACCTGGGTGCCGTTGAGCAGCGCCAGCCCCTCTTTGGCGGCCAGGGTCAGCGGCGTGAGGCCGGCGACTTTCAGCGCGTCGGTCGCCTCCAGCCATTCGCCCTTGTGGCGCGCCTTGCCTTCGCCGAGCAGCACCAGGGACATATGGGCCAAGGGCGCCAAGTCGCCGGACGCACCGACCGAACCTTTCAGCGGAATATGCGGGTACACCTCGGCGTTGATCAGCGCGATCAGTGCGTCGATGACCTGGCGGCGAATCCCGGAAAAGCCACGGCTCAGGCTGTTGACCTTGAGCACCATGACCAGCCGCACCAGCGCATCGCTGATGGGCTCACCGACGCCTGCGGCATGGGACAGCACCAAGGAGCGCTGGAGGTTTTCCAGGTCTTCGCTGGCAATGCGGGTCGAGGCCAGCAGGCCGAAACCGGTGTTGATGCCGTAGGCAGTGCGGTTCTCGGCGAGAATCTGTTCCACGCAGGCGACACTGGCTTCAATCTGGGCCGAGGCACTGTCATCCAGGCTGAGGGTTACCGGCTGCTGGTAGATGGCCCGCAGTTGGGCGAGGCTCAGTTGGCCTGGAATCAGGTTTAGCGCAGTCACATTCGTGCTCCTTGTGAATTATTGTTCAGTGCAATTCGGGAAAAACCGGGTGCAGCAAAGCGGTGTTCTTGAGCAGCGCGGCGGCGGTGGCGATGTCCGGCGCCAGCCAGCGATCCTGCTCGTACGGTGGCACGTGTTCACGCAACAGGCGCCAGGCGCTGTCGGTGCCCGCGCCGAAGCGCTGGCCCTTGAGGAATTCGAATGCCTGGGCCGCCAGCAGGTACTCGATGGCGAGGATCTGAGTGACGTTGGCCAGCACCTGGTGCAGCTTGAGCGCGGCATTGGTGCCCATGCTCAAATGGTCTTCCTGCAGGCCCGACGTGACGAAGTTGTCGAGTACCGCCGGTTGCGCCAGCTGGCGGTTTTGCCCGCACAACGAAGCGGCGACGTACTGCACGATCATCATCCCGGAGTTGACCCCGGGGTTGCTCACCAGAAACGCCGGCAGGCCGCTGACGTGGGGGTTGATCAGGCGGTCGAGACGGCGCTCGGCCACCGAGCCGATTTCGGCCATGGCGATGGCGAGCATATCGGCAGCCAGCGCCACGGACTGCCCGTGAGGGTTGGCCTGGGACACTACGCGGTAGTTGTCCGGCGTACCGAGTACCAGTGGGTTGTCGGTGGCGCTGTTGAGTTCGGTCTCGATCTGGCGGGTCGCGTGCTCCAGCTGATCGCGCGCCGCACCGTGGATCTGCGGGATCGAGCGGATGCTCAGGGCGTCCTGGGTGCGGATGCCTTTGCTGCTGGCGATCACTTCACTGCCATCGAGCAACGCGCGCAGGTTGATACCGACCTGCTGCATGCCGGGGTGAGGCTTGAGGGCAATGATTTCTTCGTCGAACGCATCGATCTGGCCACGCAGGGCCTCGAAACTCATGGCGCCGATCACATCGGCCCATTGCAGCAGGTGGTGAGCATCGGCCAGGGCAAGGCAACTCAGGCCGGTCATGCACGGCGTGCCGTTGACCAGGCACAGGCCGTCCTTGGCGCCGAGTACCACCGGCTGCAAACCTTCTTGGTCCAGGGCCTGTTGCGCCGGGACTACCTGACCGCGATAGCTCACATGACCGACGCCCAGCAGCGCCACACCGACATGGGCCATATGGGTCAGATAACCCACCGAGCCCTGGGACGGTACTTGCGGCGTGATGCCGTGGTTGAGCAGCGCCAGCAGCGAATGCACCACCTGCGGATGCAGGCCGGATTTGCCGTGGCTGTAGTTGATGACGGCCGCACAGATGATCGCGCGGGTCTGCTCGTCGCTGAGTACCGGGCCGACGCCACAGGCGTGGCTCAACAGGGTATTGCGCGACAACTGGCTCAGTTGCTCGCCCTCAAGCGACACGTTGCACAACGCGCCCAACCCGGTGTTCACGCCGTAGGCGCGTTCGCCGCTGGTGACGATGCGCTGCACAATGGCCTGGGCATTGTCGATCCGCGCCCAGGCCTGGCCGGAGAGTTGGAGCACCGCGCCGTGACGGGCGACGGCGACCACGTCCTGCCAGCGCAGGGGGGTGTCGGCGATGATGATTTTTGCTGCCTGGGACATCTTCATACCTTTTTCAATTCTTGTGCAGCCTTACCGGCCCTATCGGGGGCAAGCCCCCGATAGGGCCAGCAGCCGCCCCACACATCCAGGATCAAACCACCGCCGCCCGCCGCTGAACAAACCGATCCACATACTCATCCGCCGGCGAGTGCAGGATCTCCCGCGGCGTGCCGACCTGGATCAGCTTGCCGTCCTTGAGGATCGCGATGCGGTTACCGATACGCACGGCCTCGTCGAGGTCGTGGGTGATGAATACGATGGTCTTGTGCAGGGTCTTTTGCAGCTCGAGCAACTGGTCCTGCATCTCGGCGCGAATCAGCGGGTCGAGGGCGCTGAAGGCTTCGTCCATCAGGATGATGTCGGTGTCGGCCGCCAGGGCGCGGGCCAGGCCCACACGTTGGCGCATACCGCCGGAGAGCTGGTGCGGGTATTTGTTTTCGTAGCCCTTGAGGCCCACGGTTTCGACCCAGTGCTGTGCGCGTTCGGTACAGACTTGCTTGGTTTCGCCGCGCACCTTGAGGCCATAGGCGACGTTGTCGAGCACGCTCTTGTGGGGCAACAGGCCGAAGCTCTGGAACACCATGCTGATCTTGTGCCGACGGAATTGGCGCAGGGCGTCCATGTCCAGTTGCAGGATGTCTTCACCGTCGACCAGGATCGCACCGCTGGTGGGGTCGATCAGGCGATTGAAGTGGCGCACCAGCGTGGATTTGCCCGAGCCCGACAGGCCCATGATCACGAAGATCTCACCGGTACCGATGCTCAGGGACAAATCGTTAACGCCGACCACGCAACCGGTCTCGGCCAGCACTTGATCCTTGGTCTTGCCCTGGCCAATCAACGACAGCGCCTCCTTGGAGCGGGCGCCGAAGATCTTGAAGACGTTTTTTACTTCGATTTTGCTGACAGTAGTCATTTGCTCGCCTCATGCCGTGGACGACCATAGGCCTGGGTAATGCGGTCGATGACCACTGCGAGAATCACGATCGCCAGCCCGGCTTCCAGGCCACGACCGACGTTGAGGGTCTGGATGCCGACGAGCACGTCTTCGCCCAGGCCACGGGCGCCGATCATCGAGGCGATCACCACCATCGACAACGCCATCATGGTGGTCTGGTTGATACCGGCCATGATGCTCGGCAGGGCCAGCGGCAGTTGCACGCCGAACAGTTGCTGCCAGCGGTTGGCACCAAAGGCGTTGATGGCTTCCATGACTTCGCCGTCGACCTGGCGAATCCCCAGGTCGGTCAGGCGAATCAGCGGCGGCGCGGCGTAGATCACCGTGGCGAAGATCGCCGGCACCTTGCCCAGGCCGAACAGCATCAGCACCGGGATCAGGTACACGAAGCTGGGCATGGTTTGCATGATATCGAGCAGCGGCATCAGCACCGAACGCAGGCGATTGCTGCGTGCCGACAAAATGCCCAGCGGAATGCCGATCAGCACCGAGATCACCGTGGCGACCATCATCAGCGCCAGGGTCTGCATCAGCTTGTCCCACAGGCCGACCGCGCCCACCAGGAACAGCAAGCCGACGATCACCGCCGTGGTCAGCACTTTGCGGGTGGCATGCCAGGCAACACCGCCGACGATGGCCAGCATCAGCCACCAGGGAGCTGCACGCAGCAACCCTTCCAGGTTGACGATGGCCCACAGCAGGGTGTCGGAGATGTGCCGGAACACATCGCCGTAATTGGTGACCAGTGAGTCCACCCAACCGTTGACCCAGTCGGCAATGGAAAACGTAAAACTCTCAGGAAACATAGCGTGCTCTCGATCCAGTGGGTTGTGGCCAGGCGCCCGGCTACCCCTCAGGGTAGCCGTGCACACTTGACCTACAAGGCCGCGTCGATTTTCTTGGCTGCGTCTTCACTCACCCAGGCGTGCCAGACTTCAGGATGTTCCTTGAGGAAAATTTTCGCCAGTTTCGGCGACTCAATTCGCTCCTTGGCCATGCGCCCCAGGTTCTGGTTCAGCAGGTCGATGGGCAGGTTGACTTTTTCCAGCACAGCCACCAGTTCCGGGGCTTGTTCGTGGAAGGTCTTGGACAGGCCGACCTTGATGCTCACGCTTTTATCCACACCCGGTTTTTCTTCCAGTTTCACCAGGTCGACCTGGCCCATCAGCGGTGTCGGCGACCAGTAGTAGAACAGGATCGGTTCGCCACGCTTGTAGCTCGACAGCACCGCGGCATCCAACGCCGGGCCGGTGCCTGGACGGAAGTTGGTGTAGCTGCTTTCCAGGCCGTAGCTCTTGAGCATTTCGCTGTTGTCCAGCTCGCAGGTCCAGCCGGCCGGGCAGTTGTAGAAACGGCCCTTGGAGGGCTCTTCCGGGTCTTTGAACACAGAGGCGTACTTGGCCAGGTCGGCGATGTTTTTCAGGCCCGCCGCCTTGGGTTCCAGCTTGCGCTTGGCATCACCTTCGACCACATAGCGCGGCACGTACCAGCCTTCGATAGCGCCCACAATCGGCGCACCGACGCCGACGACTTTGCCGGCCTTCTCGGCCTTGTTCCACACTTCGCTGCGGCCAACCCACTCTTCGGCAAACACTTGGATATCGTTGCTGCTCAGGGCGTTTTCCATGGTGATGGAGTTGCCGGGCAGGCTATCGGTTTTGCAGTCGTAGCCTTTTTCCAGAACGGTTTGCAGGATGTCGGTGAGCAACATGCCGCTTTCCCAGTTCAGGCCGGCGAACTTCACCGGTTTACCGGATTCACACCAACCGGCCGCCTGGGCGCCAGCAGTGGCCAGCAAGCCCGCGGAGAATACGGTGGCCAACAGGGTCTTGTGCATTTTCATTGTTGTGACGCTCCCAATCATGAAATGGATTACGGCAGTCATTAGGCATCCTGCCCTGTCCACGTCCCCTCAGGCCTGTGCAACCAGCCCGTTTGTCGTCGTTGGTACAGCGCCCTGCTCTAGCGGCAGGATCAGGTGTTCAGGCATCGATCTGGGCCATTTTTTTGCCGCCCAGTAGTACAGCGCGGCGGGAAGTACCAGGCCGATGATCCAGGAAATGTCCACATCCCCCAGGGCCGCCACCAGCGGGCCGGTGTAGAACTTGGTGGAGATGAATGGCAATTGCACCAGCACCCCGAATACGTAGACGCTGATACCGACCGGGTTCCAACGGCCGTAGCGACCGTTCGGATCGGCCAGCGCCGACACGTCATAGCGATCACGAGTGATGCAGTAGTAGTCGACCAGGTTGATCGCACTCCAAGGCGTAAAGAACGCCAGCAGGAACAGGATGAAAGACTTGAATGCACCGAGGAACGAGTGCTGGCCAAGCAAGGCGATCAGGGTCGCCGCGCCAACGATGGCCAGCACGAACACAAGACGCTGCAAGCGCGTGACCTCCAGGCGACCCCGAAAGCCGCTAATGATGGTCGCGATGCACATGAAGCTGCCGTAGGAGTTCAGCGTGGAGATGGTGACCTTGCCGAACGCGATGCTGAAGTACAGCAGCGCAGCCGAGGCCCCCGCACCACCCAGACCTACGATGTAGGCCACTTCATGACCGGCAAATTGCCCGTTGGACATGGCCGCGGCAAACACGCCGAGGATCATCGCCACCTGTGCGCCAACCACCGAACCGGCACCGGCCGCCAGAAAGGTTTTCACCGAGGACGTCGTGCTCGGCAGGTAGCGTGAATAGTCCGCCACGTAAGGGCCGAAGGCGATTTGCCAGGATGCCGCGAGCGACACCGCCAGCAGGAAGCTGCTCCAACTGAAGTGGCGGATTTGCAGGAGCGCACCAACGTCGGCCTGGCTCATCAGACGGCTGAACAGGTAGACAAAGGCAATCACGCCAATGACGCTGGCAACGCGGCCGATGAAGTGGATCACCCGATAACCGAGCACCGTGACCAGCACGATGACACTGGCGAAGGCCAGGATCCCGACGCTGTCGCTGACACCGAACAATTGGCCCAGCGCCTGACCGGAAAGCACCGTGCCCGTCGCGGTGAAACCGAGGTACATCAAGCAGACCAGTACGATCGGGATCGCCGCGCCATACACACCGAATTGCACCCGGCTGGAGATCATCTGCGGCAGGCCCAGCTTGGGCCCTTGCGCCGCGTGCAACGCCATCACACCACCGCCCAGCAGTTGACCGATCAGCAGGCCGATCAACGACCAGAACACATCACCGCCCAGCACCACGGCCAGGGCCCCGGTGACGATCGCAGTGATCTGCAGGTTGGCACCCAGCCACAGGGTGAACTGGCTCAATAGACGACCGTGTCTTTCCGCTTCCGGGATGTAGTCGATCGAACGCCTTTCGATCAACGGGGTGGTGCTTGCACGCGCATCATTTGCAGCCATGGGTGTTCAACCTCTGATGGATTGTTTTGGGTTCGCCGCCGATCACATGTGGAGGGGGCTTGCTGCCGATGGCAGTGGGTCAGTCGCCAGACCTATTGGCTGATACACCACCATCGGGAGCAAGCCCCCTCCCACATCGGTTACTTGATCATCGGCAGGTTCAGCCCCTGCTCTTTGGCGCAGTCGATCGCGATCTGGTAACCCGCATCGGCATGACGCATCACCCCGGTGGCCGGGTCGTTGTGCAGTACGCGAGCAATCCGCTCAGCGGCTTCGTCGGTGCCGTCACAGACGATTACCATCCCGGAGTGTTGGGAGAAGCCCATGCCCACGCCGCCGCCGTGGTGCAGCGAAACCCAGGTCGCGCCGCTGGCGGTGTTGAGCAAGGCGTTGAGCAGAGGCCAATCGGACACGGCGTCGGAACCGTCCTGCATGGCTTCGGTTTCGCGGTTGGGGCTGGCCACCGAGCCGGAGTCCAGGTGGTCACGGCCGATCACGACCGGTGCCGACAGCTCACCGCTGCGCACCATTTCGTTGAACGCCAGGCCCAGCTTGGCGCGCTGGCCCAGGCCAACCCAGCAGATACGCGCCGGCAGGCCCTGGAAGCTGATGCGCTCGCGCGCCATGTCCAGCCAGTTGTGCAGGTGGGCGTCGTCGGGGATCAGCTCCTTGACCTTGGCATCGGTCTTGTAGATGTCCTGCGGGTCACCGGACAGCGCCGCCCAACGGAACGGGCCGATGCCACGGCAGAACAGCGGGCGGATGTACGCCGGTACGAAGCCTGGGAAGTCGAACGCATTTTCCACGCCCTCTTCCTGCGCCATCTGGCGGATGTTGTTGCCGTAGTCGAAGGTCGGGATGCCTTGCTTCTGGAATTCCAACATGGCTTTGACGTGCACGGCCATCGACTGCTTGGCGGCCTTGATCACGGCCGCCGGTTCGGTCTTGGCGCGGGCGCGGTATTCGTCCCAAGTCCAACCGGCCGGCAGGTAACCGTTGAGTGGGTCGTGGGCGCTGGTCTGGTCGGTGACCATGTCCGGGCGCACGCCGCGCTTGACCAGTTCCGGCAGGATTTCGGCGGCGTTACCCAGCAGGGCGATGGAAATCGCCTTGCCCTCTTTGGTGTACTTGGCAATGCGCGCCAGGGCGTCGTCGAGGTCGGTGGCTTGTTCGTCGACGTAACGGCTGTTCAGGCGGAAATCGATGCTGACCTGCTGGCATTCAATGTTCAACGAGCAGGCGCCAGCCAGGGTTGCGGCCAGTGGTTGAGCGCCGCCCATGCCGCCGAGGCCGGCGGTCAGTACCCAACGGCCCTTGAGGTCGCTGTTGTAATGCTGGCGACCGGCTTCGACGAAGGTTTCGTACGTGCCTTGGACGATGCCCTGGCTACCGATGTAGATCCAGCTGCCGGCGGTCATCTGGCCGTACATGGCCAGGCCCTTGGCATCCAGTTCGTTGAAGTGTTCCCAGCTGGCCCAGTGCGGCACCAGGTTGGAGTTGGCGATCAGCACGCGCGGCGCATTGGTGTGGGTCTTGAACACGCCGACCGGTTTGCCGGATTGCACCAGCAGGGTTTCGTCGTCATTCAGGTGGGTGAGGCTTTCGACGATCTGGTCGTAGCACTCCCAGTTGCGCGCTGCACGGCCAATACCACCGTACACCACCAGTTCTTTCGGGTTCTCGGCCACTTGCGGGTCAAGGTTGTTCATCAGCATGCGCAGCGGCGCTTCGGTCAGCCAGCTTTTGGCGGTGAGCTTATTACCGCGGGCGGCACGGATTTCGACGTCACGGTATTTTGTAGGCCTTGCTTTCGAAAAATCGGTCACAGCTGGACTCCTCGGCATGATGCGCGAACATGGACGGTGCGAAGGAGAGTCTTACGCACACATCTTTACTTGTACATACAAGCATATGCAATCAGGCGGCCAACTTTCTGAGGGAGGTGTCCGGATTTTTTTGGAAAGCGCGTTCGAGCCTTGGAAATTAAGGCCTGGAGGGATGATGAAATTTCTTACGAAGACGTTTTATAGCGAGGGAGGTTTGTCACGACAGCGCGGTTTTGCGCCACGCTGGGGCGTTCGGTAACAAAATGGTGCGAGACCTGGAAACAGGTCGCAAGAACAGTGGGAAACAAATGTGGGAGGGGGCTTGCCCCGATAGCGGTGGATCAGTCAGCCCATCTGGTACTGACACACCTATATCGGGAGCAAGCCCCCTCGCACAGTTTTTAACCGCGTGCGGTCAGTTCGATGATGCAGCTGCGGCCAGCCACGCCTATGTCCAACAGGCCGGTGTTACCGTCGATTTGCAGGCAATCGTGATGACCCAGCGTGTGCCCCAGCACCTTCACTTCATCCGCCACGCTGAACACCAGCACGGTCTGCGCGGTACTGAAAAACTGCTGCACACCGTCCACCCATTGCAGCCTCGCGTGGTAACGCTGGGGCGAATAGATCAGGTTGAAATCGCGGATCGGCCCGGTGATCAGGCGGCATGACACCTGGCTATCACCCTTGAAGGCAAATGGTTGCAGGGGCAACAGGCCGCGCTGTTCTTCGCCATCCACGGTCAACACCATGCCGGCGCCCTTGATCACCGTGATCACGCGCTGGTAACCGGCGAAGCTGGAAAAACCGCCCGACTCGCCGATGTCGGCAATCGACAAGCGCCAGCCAAACCCCTCCAGGCCCTCGCCAGCATCACGGGTGATTTCTTCGGTGCTGCCACCGCCGTTTTTCCACGGCATGCGCACGTAATCGGTGGCGCGCCAGACTTTCACTGCACTCATTTACTGAAACGTCCTTCCAGGCTATGACGGGAACCGGGGTGGATCAAACGCGCGGCGGTCACCGGCTGGCGACCCGACCACGTGCGGCGGCGAATCAACAGGCATGGCTCGCTCGGCTCGATCTGCAACAGTTTGCACTCGGTGGCATCGGCGAGGATCGCTTCAACCACGTGCTCGCCTTCGGTCAGCGGCGCCACCTGGTTCAGATAGGCGTAGGGCGTTTGCTGGGTGAAATCCTGTTGCAGGTATTCCGGGGCGACCAGCGCGTTGACGAAACGGTCTTCGATTTGCACGGGAATATCGTTTTCGTAATGCACGATCAACGAGTGGAACACCCGTCCGCCCTCACGCATTTCCAGGGCGACGGCGCGCTCGGAACCGGCGGCCTCTTCGCCCAAGGTGATGACCTGGCAGGTATGGCGATGTCCGCGGGAGGCGATCTCATCGGCAATGTTGTGCACTTCAAACAGCGCGGACTGGCTCTTGGGCTCGGCGACGAACGTACCCACGCCTTGCATGCGTACCAGCAAACCTTCGGCGGTGAGTTCGCGCAGGGCGCGGTTGATGGTCATGCGGCTGAAACCCAGCTGGCTGACCAGTTCGCTCTCCGACGGTACGCGGTAATGGGGCGGCCAGTTGCCGTTGAGGATCTGCTGGCTGATCATCTGTTTGACGCGGGCATACAAGGGCGCCGGACTTTCGTCCATGTGGGCAGCCAGCGAAGACTTGGCGGGCGGAGTCGGCACAGGGAATCCTTGCAGGTGGAAAAGATGCATAGATTGCCGGAGTTTACCGAGCAGGCAAACGTCTGTATATGTATATACAAATAAACACACGACCGGGGTGCTCTAATCATGTCCGCTTTCTTTGCCGAACGCGCGCTGCTGCCTAATGGATGGGCCAACGATGTACGTCTTGAAGTCGACGCCGCTGGCGTACTGACACGCGTCCAGGCCAATGCCAGTGCAGACGCCGCCGAACGGCTCAGAGGTCCGCTGCTGGCGGGCATGCCGAACCTGCATTCCCACGCGTTTCAACGCGCCATGGCGGGCCTGGCCGAAGTCGCCGGCAACCCGAATGACAGCTTCTGGACCTGGCGCGACTTGATGTACCGCATGGTCGGCAAGATCAACCCGGCACAGCTGCAGGTCATCGCCCGCCAGTTGTACATCGAGATGCTCAAGGCCGGTTACACCAGCGTGGCTGAATTCCACTACGTGCATCACGACGTCAGCGGCCAACCCTATGCCGACCGCACGGAACTGTCACGCCAGATCAGCCAGGCCGCTACGAGCAGCGGGATCGGCCTGACGCTGGTGCCGGTGCTGTACAGCCACTCCGGGTTTGGCGGACAGGCACCGAATGAAGGGCAGCGCCGGTTTATCAACAGCACCGAAAACTACCTCGACCTGCAGGCGCGCTTGCAACCGATCCTCGCGGCGCAGCCAGCGCAACAACTGGGCCTGTGTTTTCACTCCCTGCGTGCGGTCACGCCGGAGCAGATCCATGAGGTACTCGCGGCCAGCGACAAGACCTGCCCCGTGCACATCCACATCGCCGAACAGCAAAAAGAAGTCGACGACTGCCTGGCCTGGAGCGGCAAACGCCCACTGCAATGGCTGTACGACAATGTCGACGTCGACGAACGCTGGTGCCTGGTCCATGCCACCCACGCCAACCCGGAAGAGGTCACGCGCATGGCCAGGAGCCGGGCGATTGCCGGTTTGTGCCTGACCACCGAAGCCAACCTGGGCGACGGGATCTTCCCGGCCGTGGACTTTCTCGCCCAGGGTGGGCGCATGGGGATTGGCTCCGACAGCCATGTGTCGCTGAGCGTGGTGGAAGAACTGCGCTGGCTGGAATACGGCCAGCGCCTGCGCGATCAGCGGCGCAACCGCCTGTATCGCAGTGATCAGCCGATGGTCGGCCGCACGCTGTTCGACGCCGCGCTCGACGGCGGCGCCCAAGCGCTGGGGCAGCCGATTGGGCAATTGGCAGTGGGCAAGCGTGCGGACTGGATCGTGCTGGACGGCAACGATCCGTACCTGGCGACGGCAACCGAAGACGGGATTCTCAATCGCTGGTTGTTTGCCGGTGGGGATCGACAGGTGCGCGATGTAATGGTCAACGGGAAGTGGGTAGTGCGCGATGGGCTGCATGCCGGCGAGGAAGAAAGCAGCCGGGCGTTTACGCAGGTCTTGAGGGATTTGTTGGGCTGACAGGCAATCCATAACAAATGTAGAGGGCCCCGCTAAATCTTTGATTTAGCGGGGCCCTGTGGCGAGCGGGCTTGTCCCGCGTTGGGGCGCGAAGCGGCCCCTGACAAAAGACACCTGCGCTGTGTCAGGTACGCCTCAGTGGCTGGTTTGGGGGCAGCTTCGCGCCCCAACGCGGGACAAGCCCGCTCGCCACAACAGCCCTCTCCCACATTGTTTACTGCGAGGTCTTCGCCATCTGCTTATCCGACGTACGCCAAATCAAACGCGTGGTGTCATACCCCTGCTGGCGCGCCCTGCTGAGCAGGTCTTCGCGGGTATCGGCGCTGACCGTCGGCGTACGTGACAGGATCCACATATAACGTCGGCTCGGGCTGCCAACGATGGCGGTCTTGTAGTCATCGCTGACGTACAACACCCAGTAATCGCCTTTGGCGACGCCCGGCAACAACGCGGTAAACCAGTTATTGAATTCCACCCAGAGCTTGTCGGTCTTGCCCGGCACCTGCGGCGTAGCCGTGCCCTTGGCTTCTTCCCACTTCCAGTCAGTCGTCAGGCAGCGGTTGAACACCGACATATCGCCATCGGGCAGCAATGTGTAGCGGGCTTCGGACTGTGCACAGTTGCGCTGGAAGTACATCGGCAATCGAGCCAACTCATACCAGGTACCCTGGTAACGCTTGAGATTGACGTTACTCGCTGTCTTGGGTTGCAGATCGTCGCCAGAATGGCTGGCACAGCCCGCCAAAAAAAGGCTGGCACAAAGGAACAAAACAAAACGCATCATTCTTCTTCTCCCGCAGGCTCTCGCCCCGGTTTACTTCAGGCCTTGCCCGGAAAACATCAGAACCTTGTCACCGGCATATTGAACGCTGATAAAGCTGTTTTTATCACCCCAGGTGCAACTGGACATGCCCAGTGCGCCGGAACAATCGGTCGGCTTACCCAGCAACGACTCCACCTCGGCCTTGGCCATGCCGGCCGACAACTTTGCGTAGTTTTCTTGGTTGACCTTGCTG
Organism: Pseudomonas gorinensis; assembly: GCF_042015035.1. NCBI lineage: Bacteria > Pseudomonadati > Pseudomonadota > Gammaproteobacteria > Pseudomonadales > Pseudomonadaceae > Pseudomonas > Pseudomonas gorinensis. The sequence goes on along the minus strand of NZ_CP167125.1, from coordinate 750,170 downwards.
CAAGCGGCCAACAGCACGCAAAAAGCCAGCAAAGCGAGACGGCGTAACGACATGGAATAACTCCTGGAGGGACGAAGCAGCTTGGGTATCTGCCAGAAGCTTAGAAGGGAAAAGAGGTGTCTGGTTCCCGACGAACGAAAACAAAAAAGCCCCGAAAACGCTGAAACGTTTCGGGGCTTATTTAAGGGTGAACCGGCTCACAACAACGCCGATCACTTATCGCGAAAAGTTACTTCTTGTGGTAACCGGTTACGCGCTCAACCTCTTCCTTCGAACCCAGGAACACCGCCACGCGCTGGTGCAGGCCTTCGGGCTGGATGTCGAGGATACGCTGATGGCCGTCGGTCGACGCACCGCCTGCCTGTTCAACCAGGAACGACATCGGGTTGGCTTCGTACATCAGGCGCAGCTTGCCCGGCTTGGACGGCTCGCGGCTGTCGCGTGGGTACATGAACAGGCCACCGCGGGTCAGGATACGGTGCACGTCAGCCACCATCGCCGCAACCCAGCGCATGTTGAAGTTCTTCTTCAACGGGCCTTCTTCGCCTTCCATCAATTCGTTGACGTAGCGCTTGACCGGTTCTTCCCAGTGGCGCTGGTTGGACATGTTGATCGCGAATTCCTGCGTGGCAGCAGGAATGGTGATGTCTTCGTGGGTGAGTACGAAGCTGCCCATTTCACGGTCCAGGGTGAAGCCCTTGACGCCATCGCCCAGGGTCAGCACCAGCATGGTCTGCGGGCCGTAGATCGCGTAGCCGGCCGCAACCTGCTCGGTGCCTGGCTGCAGGAAGGCCTTTTCGTTGAGGGCTTCGTTCTGGCTCAGGTATTCGTTCGGGCAACGCAATACCGAGAAGATGGTACCGACGGGGGCGTTGATGTCGATGTTGGACGAACCGTCCAGTGGGTCGAACACCAGCAGGTAGGCGCCTTTCGGGTACTTGCCCGGGATCTGGTAGGCATTGTCCATTTCTTCGGACGCCATGCCGGCCAGGTGACCGCCCCATTCGTTGGCTTCGAGCAGGATCTCGTTGGAGAGTACGTCGAGTTTCTTCTGCACTTCGCCTTGGACGTTTTCAGTGCCCATGCTGCCCAGGACACCGCCCAGTGCGCCTTTGGACACGGCGTGGCTGATCTCCTTGCAAGCACGCGCCACCACTTCGATAAGGAAGCGCAGATCGGCAGGCGTGTTGTTGCTGCGGGTCTGCTCGATCAAATAGCGACTCAGGGTAACGCGGGACATGGAAGGCTCCGATGTATGGGGGGGCTTAAAAACCCGCGCAGTTTAACGCGAGTCGGGGCGTATTTCCTCCTATCAGAGGATTTAAACCCAATAGAGTTCATGGACTTTATTTAACGTACCGCCGCAGGCTTGCGCAGCAAACTGTAGGCCATGGCCCCCAACGCCGCGACACCGAGCAGTAACACGGCCCAGAGCCCGAACTTTTTCCAGTTCGGCCCGGTATCGACAACGGCTGCGGCCGCAGGCGACGTGACGGTCACGCCCCCGGCTACCTGGGCCTGCCCCAACGTATTGAAACGCTCGGCGTTGTAGCCAGGGATCAGGGTCGACAGCGGCAGGTTCGCCGCCTTGGCCGACGCATTACCCAGCGCCAAGGTAAATGGCGGCTCGCCCCGCGCCAGGAACACCAGTTGCGTGGCACGCACGGCAACGCGCAGTGCCGGGGCTTCGACGCCCAGGCCACCGCCGCGCTCATCCACCTGCAACTTGAGCTCAGTGACCGTTTGGCCCGGCAACGGTAATTCATCCTGCACCACGTCCTGGCCATTCTGGGTCAGGCGGTACAGCACGCCGTTGCTCAGCGGCTGCCAGGCCTGCTGGCTGTCACGCCGCCCTGCCAGGGTCACGGGCGCCAGCGTGTTGGGCTGCTTCAATTCGACGCGCAGGCGCTCGACATTCAGCCCCGTCGGCAACTGCCAGCTGTACTCCCCCGCCTTGAGTCGCGAACCGGCCAGCGGCTGCGACCACACCAAGGGCATCGGTAAACTGCTGCGGGTGGCGCTTGTCAGCTTGGCCGAGGTCAGCAGCGGCGCCGCCTGGCCTTGCCACAACAAGCGCAGGTAGCGCGCCGGTTGCCCCGGCAGGCTGACGTCATGCTGTTCGACCCGCTCGTCGGCAAACGACAAGCGCGCCACTTGCCCATCACCCCAGGCTTCCCAGTGCTGCAAGTCATCACTGGCTTCAATGCTGAAACGCTGGAAGCCCTCCTGCTCGTGGCTCCAGTCAAGGCTCAGTTGCTGCAACGGTGCCTTGATCGCGCTGGCGTCCAGTACCCAGCCGCGCAGCACCTGCTTGCCGGGCTTGGCGGCGGTGGAGGGGCGTACCTCGAGCAAGGTGCCTTCGGCGCTGGACTTCACCACCACATCGGGCAAGGTTTCGTGGGTGTCGGCCGCGTACAGCGGGAACCACTTCACCTCGGTGACGTTGCGGTTTTCGGTGTGCTGGGGCGATTGTCGCGACAGTGCATAGGCCTGAGGTTCACCGGCCGCGTTAAAGACGCGTACATCACTGAGGTCGGCCTGGCGCGCGCCCAGTTGCACAGCCAAAGGCAATTCAAGGCGATACCAGGGGCCGTTGCCACTGACGCTCAGCGGTACCTGGGTGGTGAAATCGGCAGGCGTTTCCTGGGCCCACACCGACCACGTTGCGCACAACCCCACTACCGCCACGCTCAACTTACCGATCAAGAGGATGCTCCTTCAGTTTCCAGCACAGGTTCGGCACGCTTGGGCGGCAGTGGCGCGAAGTAGCCCACCACCAGCAACAACCCGCCCACGCCAATAAACGACACGATCCGCGCCAGGCCGCCACGGTTGCTCAGCTCGACAAAGAACAGCTTGGCCACCACCACGGCAATCAACGCTGCGCCGATCAGCCACACTTCGCGACGATGGCGCAGGTGGCCGCCGATCATCAGGCCGAGGGCGACCAGGGTCCAGACGATCGACAGGCTGGCTTGTACCAGCATCGATTCGAGCAACGCATCCACCTGGAACGGCACGCCGCCCCAGTGGTGGGCGGCGCGCATCACCAGCGCGGTGAAGAATGCAAACAGCGAGAGACCTGCCACGCCTTCGGCGATCAACTCGACTCGAGCCCCACGTTGCGGCGCAACGCTGCGCGACCACAGATACACACCGAAGAGGGCAAACAGCAGCCCCAGGTCCAGCGGGCTGATCAGCGGCACATACGGCAACGGCCTGGCCGTGCCGTCACTGAAGCTATTGGCCAGCCAGAACCAACCGAGCATCAACACCGCCAGCGGCAGCGCCGCCAGCACCCGGTACTCTTTCGGGTAAGCCGACACCGGCCACGGCCAACGACGCGGCGTGGCTGCCAGCACCAGATACAGGCTTGGCAGAATCGCCCAGCCCAGCCAGCGCCAGGCGTTGTATTCGGCCGACAGCCGCAACAAGCCGTAACGCAGCTCCAGGGCCAGCACGCCGATCAGCATCCAGCAGCCAAGCACATGGGCGACACTCAGTGCCTTGCCCGGCGCCACTGCCGCCAGCCGCCGCAACGACACGAAGTGCACCGCAAATACTGTCAGCCAGGCCAGCCAGCCGTACTGGGCCGCCGGGTGGTAATAGTCATGCGCGGACACCAGCAACACCACCCCCGCCGCCGGCATCAACACGGTGCAAAGCATGCCCAGCGACGCCCAGCGCAATCTCGCCGCCAGCAACGCCCAGAGTGCCACGCTGAGCGCCGCGCAGCCCAACAGGAAAGCCCCCTGCAGTTCCCGCGGGATAAACCGCAACACTTCACTGATCAGCGCCACGGCCCACCAGGCCGCGCCCCACACCAGCAACAGGTCGGACAGGCGTTGCAGCTTGAGTACGGCAAACATCGGCGCATGGGGCTCACGCTGCAAGCGCCACGCGCCAACCAGGGCGGCCAGGCCCAGGACCATCGGCGTCCAGAAACCGCTGTGCCCCAAGGGGCGCACACCTTCAGGGGTCAACGGTCCGAGCAGCTCCGGTACCGACAGCAGGAACGCAGCACCGCCGATCACCTGCAGCAGCAAACCAAATACAAAACTGACGCGCTGTTGCAGGTACAGGCTCAACCAGATGATCAGCAAGCCACTGGCCGCCCATACACCGCTGGCACTTTCCCATGGCAGCACAAACAGCACCGCAAGGTTGATCAATACCAGACCCGCGAGCAGCACCACCGACAGGCCACGCAACAGCCGCACATCGCCACGCACCTGGTCGTCGCGCACCGCCAGGAGCATGCCGCCAATCAAGGCCAGGCCGATCAGCGACGCCGTCAGCAGGCCGCTCCAGCCCGCGCTGAATACCGCCGCCCCGTCACCGCCTTGCAAACGCAGCAGAAACAGCGCGCCGCCCAGCAGTTGCACGGCGAACGCGCTAAACAGGAACGTACGCGAGCCGATGCGCAGGCCGATCCACAGGGTGGCCAGGCCGGCGACCGCCCAACTGATGGCGGTGCCTTGGGTCAGCAACAACAGCGGCGCGAGCAGGTACAAAAAGGTCAGGCCCAGGCTGGCCAGCACTGGCAGCCCCTTGCGCTCCCATCCCGCCGCCTGCTCCGGCGACGCCTTGCGTAGTTGGTCGAAACTGAACAGCAGCGCCGCGCCCAGCAGCAGCGCGCCCAATGGCGCACCGTCGAGCAACGTATGGTCGCCAACGCGCAGTTCGCTGAGAAAGGCCAGCGCCGAGCCCAATTGCAATAACACGCCGAAGGCTCGCGCCAACGGCCGTTGCTGACGCAAGCCGAGCCAGAAGATCCCGGCGCCTTCCACGGCCCAGGCCGCCGCCGTCCAGCGTGCGTCGAGGCCCAGGGGAATCGCCAGGCTGGCGAAGATCACCCCCAGGGCCAGGCAGGTTTCCGCCAGCAGCAAGGCACGCCCGCCACTGAGCAATCGCGCCAGGCCCATATAGATAACGCCCAGGCCAAGGGCGCTGAACGCAGCGGCAAACTCCAAATGCTGCACCAGTGCGAACTGCAAGCCAAAGCCCACCAACGGCGGACCGAACAGCAGGCTACCGTCGACGTAATCGCCCTTGGCCGCCGACCAGCGCAGCAGCGCCCCCCGGCTGCCATCTTCGGGCGCGTCGTTCATCTCCAGCAATTTGCGGCGGGTGAACAACAGGCCGATGACCAGGTACATCAGGAAAAACAGGATCAGGAACGGCTCGGTGCTCCACAGCAGTTCCGGAGTATACGAACGCAAACCCCAGGCGAAGCCAATGCCAAAGGTGCCGACAAAGCCGATCAGGTTGAGCAGGCGCCAGGCCTTGAACCAGGCGATGGCGAGGATGCCGGCATTGAGCAGGGCGAAATAACTGAACAGCGCCACATGGTTGCCGGCGCCGGTGGACGTGAGGATCGGTGCTGCAAACCCGCCGAGTGCCGCCGCGCAGGCCAGGCCCAGGGCATCCTGGGTAATCGCCAGGATCGCCGAGAACACGGTGATCGCTACCAGCAGGCCCAGTGCCGCGCTCGGATCGATCAACGGGTGCAGGCGCATCGCGGCAAATACCGTCAGGTACAACACCGCGATCCCGGTGCCTTGCAGCATCAATCCGTAGTTGCTGTTGCGCAGTCGTAACCACCAGCCCAGGCCCAGCAGGCCCACGGCGGCCGCAGCCACCCCGGCGTAGCGCAACTCGATCGGCACCACCATGCCTTCGGTGGCGTAGCGCAACAGGAACGCCAGGCCCAGGAACAACAGCACCACGCCGACACGCAGCACGGTGTTGCCACCCAACAGCCAATTGCGTGCGCCGCTGATGGCGCGTTCGATCAGGTTGGGGCCACGGGGAGCGACAGGTTCTTGAGGCGCACGCGGCGTCGGAGCGGGCGTCCAGACGTCATCCGGCAGTGGTTGGCTCGGTTCGGCGACCATCGCCACAGGCGCCAACTCAGCCGGCAGTTCCCACACCAGTTCAGGCACCTTGGCGACAGGTGTCGGCTCAGGGACAGGCGTTTCGACGATGCCATTGCTCGTTGGCGCGGGCACTTCCAGTTGCCGCAGGCGCTCGCCCAGGGCGATCAACGCCTTCTGCGTGGTTTCCAACTGAGCAGCCTGCTGCTGCACCTGGGTCGCCAGCCTAGACAGGCGAATCGCCTGGCCAATGCCCAACCCCAACAGCGCACCGATGCCCGCGTCACTGAACGACTCATCGAGCGTCCAGCCGAGCACCAGGCCAATCAGCATGAAAATCCATTGCATGGTCGATATTCCCTAGGTAAACCGTGCTGTAGGAGCGAGCTTGCTCGCGAAGATCGCAAAGATACCGCGTTAAATCAGAAAGCACGCGTTATCGTTGGCGTTTTTCGCGAGCAAGCTCGCTCCTACAGTAGATCTAGTCCAGGGCTTTCCAGATCTCGGTAGCGTACTCGCGGATCGTCCGGTCCGAAGAGAACCACCCCATCCGCGCGGTATTGAGTACCGCCGAGCGCCACCATTCCTTGGAATCATGCCAATGCGCTTCGACCCGCGCTTGTGCATCCCAATAGGCGTCGAAGTCGGCACACACCAGGAAGCGGTCATAGTCGATCAGCCCATCGATCAAGCCCACATATCGGCCTGGATCGTCCGGCGAGAACACCCCGCCTCGAATCGCCTGCAGCACATCGTTCAACCGATGGGAGGCCGCGATGTCCGGCCCGGCATGGAACTCGCCAGCCTGCTTGCGCGCCTCGACCTGTTGGGCGCTGAGACCGAAGATAAACATGTGCTCGGCCCCCACGCGCTCGTGCATCTCGACGTTGGCGCCGTCCATGGTGCCGATGGTCAGCGCGCCGTTGAGGCCGAACTTCATATTGCTGGTGCCCGATGCCTCAAAGCCGGCAGTGGAGATTTGCTCCGACAAGTCGGCCGCCGGAATGATGCTTTCCGCCAGGCTGACGTTGTAGTTGGGCAGGAACACCACCTTGAGCAGACCGCGCACGGTCGGGTCGTTGTTCACGGTGCGCGCAATGTCGTTGGTCAGCTTGATGATCAACTTGGCCTGGTGATAACTGGCCGCCGCCTTGCCCGCGAAAATCTTCACCCGCGGTACCCAGTCGGTGCCCGGCTCGGCACGGATCGCCTGGTACAGCGCCACGGTGTGCAGCAGGTTGAGCAACTGGCGCTTGTACTCGTGGATACGCTTGACCTGTACGTCGAACATTGCCGCCGGGTTGACCGCAATGCCCAGGCGCTCATGGATGATATCGGCCAGCGCGCGCTTGCTGTGCAGGCGCTGTTCGGCAAACGCCTTGCGGAATGCTTGCTTCTCGGCAAAGGTTTCCAGCTCGACCAGGCGGGTTTCCACGGTGTCGAGAATGTCGGGGCCCAGTGCATCCACCAGCATCGAGGTGAGCTTGGGGTTGGCCTGGTACAGCCAGCGGCGGAAGGTAATGCCGTTGGTTTTGTTGTTGATGCGCTCCGGGTACAGCTTGTGCAATTCGGAGAACACCGTACTGCGCATCAACTGGGTGTGCAGGCCGGAGACCCCGTTGACACTGTGGGAGCCGAGGAATGCCAGGTTGCCCATGCGCACACGGCGGCCGTTGTCTTCTTCGATCAGCGACACGGCGCGCAGTACGTCGAAGTCATGGGTGCCCTTGGCCCGCAACGAGTCGATGTGCTGGGCGTTGATCAGGTAGATGATCTGCATGTGCCGGGGCAGCATGCGTTCCATCAGGCCGACCGGCCAGGTTTCCAGGGCTTCGGGCAACAGGGTGTGGTTGGTGTACGACAGGGTTTCGACGGTGACATCCCACGCGGCGTCCCATGGAATGTCGTGCAGGTCGACCAGTTGACGCATCAACTCGGCCACGGCGATCGACGGGTGGGTGTCGTTGAGCTGGATCGCCGCATGCTCGCCCAGGCTGAGTACCGAGCCGTGCATGTTCTTGTGGCGACGCAGCAGGTCTTGCAGCGAGGCCGAGACGAAGAAGTATTCCTGGCGCAGGCGCAGTTCCTGCCCCGCTTCCGTGCTGTCAGCCGGGTAAAGCACTCGGGAGATGCTTTCCGCACGGGCCACTTCGGCGACCGCACCCAAGTGGTCACCGGCGTTGAAGCGCTCCAGATGCAAGTCTTCCACCGCCCGCGCACGCCACAGGCGCAGGGTGTTGACGCTGGCGCCACGCCAGCCGACCACCGGGGTGTCGTAGGCGACGGCACGCACCGTTTCGTTGGGCGTCCACACTTGGATCATCTTGCCGGCAGGGTCCGGCAGGGTTTCGACGCTGCCGCCAAAGCCGATCGGGTAAATCACCTCGGCCCGTTCGAATTCCCACGGGTTGCCGAAATCCAGCCAGCGCTCGGTCTGTTCCTGCTGCCAGCCATCGACAATCGCCTGGCGGAACAAGCCGTGCTCATAACGAATGCCATAACCATGGCCGGCAATGCCCAGGGTCGACATGCTTTCCATAAAGCACGCCGCCAGGCGGCCCAGGCCACCGTTGCCAAGCGCCGCGTCGGGCTCCAGCAGGCGGATGCGCTCCAGGTCGACACCCAGTTCGCTCAGGGCTTCGCGAGCGATCTCCAGCACACCGAGGTTGCTCAGGCTGTCATAGAGCAAGCGGCCGATGAGGAATTCGAGGGAGAGGTAATACACCCGCTTCTGGCCTTTACGGTAGATACGCCGGGTGTGGTCCATCCAGTGGTCGACCATCTGGTCGCGGGCGGCCAGGGCAATGGCTTCGAACCAGTCGTGGTCGAAGGCGTGATCCGGGTCTTTGCCCACCGCGTAGGTGAGTTTGGTCAAGACAGCATCGCGAAACGCGGCTACCTCTGCTTCTCGTGCAAGCGGTTCCTGAGACATCGGTGCGACCTCGGGCGAGATTGAAGGAGTTGCTAGAGCCTAGTCGGTCTGACAGACGGTGAAGGCTCTGGTTCGGCAGTTTTTTAACTCATTCACCTTTGCGCGAATTTAATGCAGGGGTCGTGCCCGATCTGCACTCGAACAGCCTTCGAGCTGAAAACCAGAAAATATTGTTCAAAAAACCATCAATCCCGGTATGATCGCGCGCCCGGATACCGCCCCACCTTGGAACCCTGATGAAGCCTCAACTGATCGCCGCCGCGGAACTCGACCGTCTCGAGACTTGGCAGAAATACTCCGCCCACATGTGCGGTGGCTGCGTGTCCAGCTGCTGCACGCTGCCGGTTGAGGTGAAGATCAAGGACCTGATCCGCATTGGCATCGTCGATGAATTCGAGCGCGGCGACCCGCCGAAAAACATCGCCAAGCGTTTGCAGAAGGAAGGCATTGTCGAACGCTACAACAACAAATCCGAGATTTTTACCCTGCAGCGCATGAGCAACAACGACTGCTTGTACCTGGATCGTAAGACGCGCTTCTGCACTATTTATGACAAGCGTCCGGATACCTGCCGCAACCACCCGAAAATCGGGCCGCGCCCGGGGTATTGCGCATATAAGCCGAAGGAAGTGGTGCGCGAAACCAAGTTCAAGACCCTCGATAAGTTCTGATCCAGGTTTTGCAGGGGGCTCAAGGGCCCCATCGGGGGCAAGCCCCCTCCCACACTGACCGCATTCCAAATGACTGTACTCGGTCAAATGTGGGAGGGGGCTTGCCCCCGATGAGGCCGGTACAGCCACCACAAAACCTGCAGACATAAAAAAACGCCCCCGGCCTTTCGACCGGGGGCGTTTTTCATTCAGCCTGAGTTAACTCAGTTCTTGGCTTTCTTGGCAGCGCGGGTACGCTCGCCTTCGTCCAGGATCTTCTTACGCAGGCGGATCGACTTAGGCGTGACTTCGCACAGCTCGTCGTCCTGGATGAATTCCAGGGCCTGTTCCAGGGTGAAGCGAACAGGTGGAACCAGGGCGATGGTTTCGTCTTTACCCGAAGCACGCATGTTGTCGAGCTTCTTGCCTTTGGTTGGGTTGACGCCCATGTCGTTGTCACGGCTGTTCAGGCCAACGATCTGACCGTTGTAGATCTCTTGACCGTGTTCAACGAACAGCTTGCCACGCGCCTGGAGGGTTTCCAGGGAGTAGGTCAGCGCCTTGCCGGTTTCTACCGATACCAGAACACCGTTCTGACGGCCGGACATGTCGCCGGACTTCATGGTGTCGTAGCGATCGAAGATCGAGGTCAGGATGCCAGCACCGTTGGTCAGGGTCAGGAACTGGTTACGGAAACCGATCAGACCACGAGCAGGGATGTTGTATTCCAGACGCACACGGCCTTTGCCATCCGGCACCATGTTGGTCAGGTCGCCCTTACGCAGGCCCATCTCTTCCATGACCTTGCCCTGGGATTCTTCAGGGGTGTCGATGGTGACGTTTTCGAACGGTTCCTGCTTCACGCCGTCAACAGTACGGATGATCACTTCAGGACGACCAACGCCCATTTCGAAGCCTTCGCGACGCATGGTTTCGATCAGTACCGAGAGGTGCAGCTCACCACGGCCGGAAACCTTGAACTTGTCAGCCGAGTCGCCTTCTTCAACGCGCAGTGCAACGTTGTACAGCAGCTCTTTGTCCAGACGTTCCTTGATGTTACGGGAAGTCACGAACTTGCCTTCTTTACCGCAGAAAGGCGAGTCGTTTACCTGGAAGGTCATGGAAACGGTTGGCTCGTCAACGGTCAGAGGCTTCATCGCCTCGACAGTGTCCGGCTGGCACAGGGTGTCGGAGATGAACAGCGAGTCCATGCCGCTGACGCACACGATGTCGCCGGCGAAGGCTTCTTCAACGTCGATACGGTGCAGGCCGTGGTGGCCCATCAGCTTCAGGATACGGCCGTTACGCTTCTTGCCGTCGGCGCCGATAGCCACAACCGGGGTGTTCGGCTTGACGCTACCACGGGCGATACGGCCAACGCCGATAACACCCAGGAAGCTGTTGTAGTCCAGTGCCGAGATTTGCATCTGGAACGGACCGTCACGGTCAACCTTCGGTGGTGGAACGTGGTCAACGATCGCCTGGTACAGCGGGGTCATGTCTTCCGCCATGGCGGTGTGTTCCAGACCGGCAATACCGTTCAGGGCCGATGCGTAGATCACTTGGAAATCAAGTTGCTCTTCGGTAGCGCCCAGGTTGTCGAACAGGTCGAAGATCTGGTCCAGAACCCAGTCCGGACGCGCGCCTGGACGGTCAACCTTGTTGATGCACACGATCGGACGCAGGCCGGCTTCGAAAGCCTTCTTGGTCACGAAACGGGTTTGCGGCATAGGACCGTCTTGAGCGTCAACCAGCAGCAGAACGGAGTCAACCATCGACATTACGCGTTCTACTTCGCCGCCGAAGTCGGCGTGGCCCGGGGTATCCACGATGTTGATGTGGTAGCCGTTCCAGTTGATAGCGGTGTTTTTAGCCAGGATGGTAATACCGCGCTCTTTTTCCTGGTCGTTGGAGTCCATCACGCGCTCGTCGTTGAGCTCGTTGCGCTCCAGGGTGCCGGATTGACGCAAGAGTTTGTCTACCAGGGTGGTTTTACCATGGTCAACGTGAGCAATGATGGCGATGTTACGTAGATTTTCGATCACTTGTGTATCTCGATCAGAGGATTCGGTGTGCTGACAGGTCGTGGCAGCGATTAACAGTAGAGTCAGGCCTTGCCGTTACAGCTTGACGGCAGAGTCGGGGGGCCGGTGACGCAGGCCACAGGCAAACAGCCCCGGGCTCTTAGCTCGGTCGATAAACGCGCACATTGGCATGCCCCTCACTGAGCAAATGGTGGGCATGCAGGCGACTCATCACGCCTTTGTCGCAATACAGCAGGTACTGACGGCTGTTATCCAGTTCCTTGAAACGCGCGTTCAATGCATAGAACGGCAGCGTTTGTACGTCGATGCCAGCGATTTCCAGCGGCTCATCCTCCGCGGCATCCGGGTGACGGATGTCGATGACGATCTGGCCGGCCAGGGCTTCGCTGACTTCTTCGATCTGCACATCCTGGCCCAGTTCATCGATGACTCGATCGATCGGGACCAGCTTGGCGTTCTCGAGCGCACGCTCCAGAATCGCCATGTCAAACTGTTGTTCTTCGTACTCCACGCGGTTGCGCTTGGCGTGGGTCTTGGGGTTCACCGAGATGACCCCGCAATATTCAGGCATATGCTTGGCGAAATCAGCGGTGCCGATTTTTTCCGCCAGGTCGATGATGTCCTGCTTGTGGCTGGCGATCAGCGGGCGCAACACCAGCTTTTCGGTCACACAATCGATCAGCGACAGGTTCGGCAGCGTCTGGCTGGAGACCTGGGAGATCGCTTCGCCGGTCACCAGCGCGTCGATCTGCAACTGATCGGCGATTCGGGACGCAGCGCGCAACATCATACGCTTCAATACTACGCCCATATGACTGTTATCGACTTTGCCGAGAATTTCCCCGAGCACTTCCTCGAACGGCACGCTCACAAATAGCACACGCTGGGAGCTGCCGTACTTCTTCCAGATGTAATGCGCGACTTCCATCACGCCCAATTCGTGTGCACGCCCGCCCAGGTTAAAGAAGCAGAAATGGCTCATCAGCCCGCGGCGCATGATCTGGTAGGCCGCCACCGTGGAATCGAAACCGCCAGACATGAGTACCAGGGTCTGTTCCAGGGCACCCAGCGGGTAGCCGCCGATGCTGTCGTGCTGGCTATGGATCACGAACAACCGTTGGTCGCGAATTTCCATGCGCACTTCAATTTGTGGCGCTTTCAAGGAAATTCCGGCTGCGCCGCACTCGCGACGCAGCTTGCTGCCGACGTATTTCTCGACGTCCATGGAGCTGAACGGGTGCTTGCCGGCACGCTTGCAGCGCACCGAAAAAATCTTCCCTTCCAGCTCATCACCGAAGTGCTGCTTGCACTTTTCGGTGATGTCGTCGAAGTCGCCCAGTGGATACTCGTCCACCTGCAGGAAATGCGCGATACCCGGCATGCAGCTCAGCCGTTCGGTCATGTCCTTCAAGGCTTTGGGGTCGGTCACGCGGGTTTCCAGTTCGAGGTTGTCCCACACGCCGTTCACCACCACAGCCGGGTCCAGATCGCGGAGCACGGCACGGATGTTCTTGGCCAACTGACGGATGAAACGCATCCGTACCGGTCGGCTCTTGATGGTGATCTCTGGGAAGACTTTAACGATTAATTTCATGGAAACAGCGCGCGCAGGGCCTGCCGAAAAAGGGGGGCGCGGATTATAGCGGAAATCGCTCAAGGTTTAACCAGTTAATATGCATTGAAGGTGATGCGCACCAAAACGGGTCATTTATGCAAATCGGCGCTACATTGCAGTGCGTTAATTATTCCATTTCGGCCGATTGCACCGTTATAGGGGCGATTTTGAGGCAGAAAGGCCATGTTGGCGCACTGGCATGCAATTTGCTCTCTTGTGAGGCAGGTTGCCATGGCGGAGTATCCGCGCCGGCATCACCCACATTCTAAGGGCTAACTCCACTACCCAGCCCGAAGCCACCCGGAGGACACCATGTCGAAGTCGGTTCAACTCATCAAAGATCATGACGTTAAATGGATTGATCTGCGCTTCACGGACACAAAAGGCACTCAGCACCACGTGACCATGCCGGCTCGCGACGCGCTGGATGACGCTTTCTTCGAAGAAGGCAAAATGTTCGACGGTTCCTCCATTGCCGGTTGGAAAGGCATCGAAGCTTCCGACATGATCCTGATGCCGGACGACAGCACTGCCGTGCTGGACCCGTTCACCGAAGACCCAACCCTGATCATCGTCTGCGACGTGATCGAGCCTTCGACCATGCAAGGCTACGACCGCGACCCACGTGCGATCGCCAAGCGTGCCGAGGAATACCTGAAGTCGACCGGTATCGGCGACACCGTATTCGTAGGCCCTGAGCCAGAATTCTTCATCTTTGATTCGGTCAAGTTCAAGTCCGACATCTCCGGCTCCATGTTCAAGATCTTCTCCGAACAAGGTTCGTGGATGTCCGACCAGGACGTGGAAGGCGGCAACAAAGGCCACCGTCCAGGCATCAAAGGTGGCTACTTCCCAGTTCCGCCATTCGACCACGACCACGAAATCCGTACCTCCATGTGCAACGCCATGGAAGAAATGGGCCTGGTCATCGAAGTGCACCACCACGAAGTGGCCACTGCCGGCCAGAACGAAATCGGTGTGAAATTCAACACCCTGGTGGCCAAGGCTGACGAAGTCCAGACCCTGAAGTACTGCGTACACAACGTGGCTGATGCCTACGGCCGTACCGCGACCTTCATGCCTAAGCCTCTGTACGGCGATAACGGCTCGGGTATGCACGTTCACCTGTCCATCGCTAAAGAAGGCAAGAACACCTTCGCTGGCGAAGGTTATGCCGGCCTGTCCGACACCGCCCTGTACTTCATCGGCGGTATCATCAAGCACGGTAAGGCCCTGAACGGCTTCACCAACCCGTCGACCAACTCCTACAAGCGTCTGGTTCCAGGCTTCGAAGCGCCGGTCATGCTGGCCTACTCGGCACGCAACCGTTCTGCCTCGATCCGTATTCCTTACGTGTCCAGCCCGCGCGCTCGCCGTATCGAAGCCCGCTTCCCGGATCCAGCAGCCAACCCATACCTGGCCTTCGCTGCCCTGGTCATGGCTGGCCTGGACGGTATCCAGAACAAGATCCACCCTGGCGACGCCGCCGACAAAAACTTGTACGACCTGCCGCCTGAAGAGGCCAAAGAGATCCCACAAGTGTGCGGCAGCCTGAAAGAAGCCCTGGAAGAGCTGGACAAGGGCCGTGCGTTCCTGACCAAAGGCGGCGTATTCAGCGACGACTTCATCGATGCCTACATCGAGCTGAAAAGCGAAGAAGAAATCAAAGTACGCACCTTCGTACACCCACTGGAATACGAGCTGTACTACAGCTGCTGATCCGGTAGCGCTGCTTGACGCAGCGTGATGAAAGAGGCCTCCTTCGGGAGGTCTTTTTTTGCCCGAATTTTATTAAACATGTGGGAGAGGGCTCGCCCCCTCCCACAAGGAGATCAGCCTTGAAACGTCGACTTGTATTTGCCCTGCTGTTCGTCACTACCAGTGCGAGCGCCGCGCCAGCCAGCCTTGAGCCATTGCTCAACAGCATCGCCGAACGCCTGGCCATCGCCGACCAGGTCGCCCTGAGCAAATGGGACAGCAAAAAGCCCGTAGAGGACAAGAAGCGCGAACAGGAGGTCATCGCCAGCGTCATCGCCCAGGCCCCCAACTACAAACTGGCGCCCGCCGCCGCCGAGCAATTTTTCTCAGCGCAGATAGAGGCGAACAAACTGGTGCAGTACACCCACCTGTCCGACTGGCAGTTCCAGGGCAAGGCACCCGATGACCCGCGCCCTGACCTGGTGAAGCAGATTCGCCCGCAGCTGGATCAATTGCAAAAACGCCTGCTGCAAGAACTGGCGGACTTCACCCCGCAACGCACCGACCAAAAGTGCCCGCAGTGGCTGGCCGAGGCGGTGCATGAGCCGTTGAACGAGCCGTTGCAGCAACTGGCGATGATTCGCGCCACTGCCGAGCTGTGTATCCACACAGGCGAATAACAGATGACACCCACATCATTTTAGGCCCCTTCCGGCATCCGTCCCCCGGACAGCGATCGTAGCCTGACCGGCCACTCAGCGAACGGATGAAACCGACCATGGAAGCCCTCAAATGCTTGATCGCAACAGCGGCGTGTTTGGCTGCGCTAGGCTGCAGCAGCCAGTCCAAAGACGCCGTACAGATCGAAAAGGAAACCCTGCTGCAGAGCAGCGCATCATGGGACGGAACACCTTACGAGGCTTACCCCTCCGGCCCGCCGGAACTTACGCTGTTGCGACTCAAGATCCCGGCGAATACGCAGTTGCCCTGGCACAGCCACCCCATGCCGAACGCAGCGTATATCCTCTCGGGCGAGTTGATCGTTGAAACCCGTAAAGGCGGGCGGGCTCTCACCCTGACTCAAGGGCAAACCCTGGCCGAGATGGTGGGCACAGTCCATCGCGGCAGAACCGGAAGCACCCCAGTGGAGCTGCTGGTGTTTTACGCCGGCACCATGGGCATGCCGCTGTCCCAGCCGCATTGATAAAGTCCTGCCACCGAGATCGCTCTCGACATCGGCCGAGAACGATCTCTCATCACTTCCTGAACAACCTTCATAAAACCGCACTATATTGGTGCGACAACTTGCACCCTACCCACCTGCCCAGCCCATTTTGGTTCGAAACTTCCCGTTGAAGCTGGCAGAACGCCACAGTTTCGAGCCTTAAATCCTTATTTCAGGGGTTTAACGCTTCTTTTCGGAGCCTTGGTTTGGTTTTTGCATTTTCCTTGTATCAGCGTGTGCCTCAAGCCCGCGCCTTGCTCCAAAAGAGGTCCTGATGACCATCAGCGATGCACTGCACCGTTTGTTACTCGACAACCTGACGACCGCGACCATCCTGCTCAACGACGACTTGCGTCTTGAGTACATGAACCCGGCGGCGGAGATGCTCCTGGCCATCAGCGGCCAGCGCAGCCATGGGCAGTTCATCAGCGAATTGTTCACCGAGTCGGCCGAAGCCTTGAGTTCATTGCGCCAGGCGGTGGAGCAGGCACACCCATTCACCAAGCGTGAGGCGATGCTCACGGCCCTGACCGGCCAAACCCTGACCGTCGACTACGCCGTGACCCCGATCCTGAGCAACGGCGCCACCCTGCTGCTGCTTGAAGTGCATCCCCGCGACCGCCTGCTGCGCATCACCAAAGAAGAAGCCCAGCTGTCCAAGCAGGAAACCAGCAAGATGCTGGTCCGCGGCCTGGCCCATGAGATCAAGAACCCGTTGGGCGGGATTCGCGGTGCCGCGCAGTTGCTGGCCCGCGAGCTGCCGGACGAGCACCTCAAGGACTACACCAACGTCATCATTGAAGAGGCCGACCGCCTGCGCAACCTGGTGGACCGCATGCTCGGCTCCAACAAACTGCCGTCGCTGGCGATGACCAACGTGCACGAGGTGCTCGAGCGCGTCTGCCAGCTGGTCGAAGCCGAAAGCCAGGGCTGCATCACCCTGGTGCGCGACTACGACCCGAGCATTCCCGACGTATTGATCGACCGCGAACAGATGATCCAGGCCGTGCTCAATATCGTGCGCAACGCCATGCAAGCCATCAGCAGCCAGAACGAGCTGCGCCTGGGCCGCATCAGCCTGCGCACCCGCGCCCTGCGCCAGTTCACCATCGGCCACGTGCGCCATCGCCTGGTAACCAAGGTCGAGATCATCGACAACGGCCCGGGCATTCCTGCGGAACTGCAGGAAACCATCTTCTTTCCAATGGTCAGCGGCCGCCCGGACGGTACCGGGCTGGGCCTGGCCATTACCCAGAACATCATCAGCCAGCACCAGGGTCTGATCGAATGTGAGAGCCATCCCGGCCACACCACGTTCTCGATCTTTCTGCCTCTGGAACAAGGAGCCCCATCGACATGAGCCGTAGTGAAACTGTGTGGATCGTCGATGACGACCGTTCTATCCGCTGGGTCCTCGAGAAAGCCTTGCAACAGGAAGGCATGACCACCCAGAGCTTCGACAGCGCTGACGGGGTGATGAGCCGCCTGGCGCGCCAGCAGCCCGACGTGATCATCTCCGACATCCGCATGCCCGGCGCCAGTGGCCTGGACCTGCTGGCGCGGATTCGCGAACAGCACCCGCGCCTGCCGGTAATCATCATGACGGCGCACTCGGACCTGGACAGCGCTGTCGCGTCCTACCAGGGCGGTGCGTTTGAATACCTGCCCAAGCCGTTCGACGTGGACGAGGCGGTGGCGCTGGTCAAGCGCGCCAACCAGCACGCCCAGGAACAACAGAACCAGGAAGCGCCGCCGGCGCTGACCCGCACCCCGGAAATCATCGGCGAAGCGCCGGCGATGCAGGAAGTGTTTCGCGCCATCGGGCGCTTGAGCCACTCCAACATCACCGTGCTGATCAATGGCGAGTCGGGTACCGGTAAAGAACTGGTGGCCCACGCCCTGCACCGTCACAGCCCAAGGTCGGCCTCGCCGTTTATCGCACTGAACATGGCGGCGATTCCGAAGGACTTGATGGAGTCCGAGCTGTTCGGCCATGAGAAAGGCGCGTTCACTGGCGCGGCCAACCTGCGTCGCGGCCGCTTTGAGCAAGCCGATGGCGGTACGCTGTTCCTCGATGAGATCGGCGATATGCCGGCCGATACCCAGACCCGCCTGCTGCGGGTACTGGCGGACGGCGAGTTCTATCGCGTGGGCGGGCATACGCCGGTCAAGGTCGATGTGCGCATCATCGCCGCGACTCACCAGAACCTGGAAACCCTGGTGCATGCGGGCAAGTTCCGCGAGGACTTGTTCCACCGCTTGAACGTGATCCGTATCCACATTCCCCGGATGTCGGACCGTCGCGAAGATATCCCGACCCTCGCTCGCCACTTCCTCAGCCGCGCCGCCCAGGAGCTGGCCGTAGAGCCCAAGCTGCTGAAAACCGAGACCGAGGAATACCTGAAGAACCTGCCGTGGCCAGGCAACGTGCGCCAGCTGGAGAACACCTGCCGCTGGATCACGGTGATGGCATCCGGGCGCGAGGTGCATATCAGCGACCTGCCGCCGGAGCTGTTGAGCCTGCCGCAGGACTCGGCCCCAGTGACAAACTGGGAACAAGCCCTGCGCCAATGGGCCGACCAGGCCCTGGCACGCGGCCAGTCAAACCTGCTGGACAGCGCCGTACCGGCGTTCGAGCGGATCATGATCGAAACGGCCCTCAAGCACACCGCTGGTCGCCGCCGCGATGCCGCCGTGCTGCTGGGCTGGGGCCGCAATACCCTGACTCGCAAGATCAAGGAACTGGGGATGAAGGTGGATGGTGGTGACGACGACGACGGCGATGAGGGCTGAGTCTCAGATCCACTGAAAATCCAATGTGGGAGGGGGCTTGCCCCCGATAGCGGTGGATCAGTCACATAGATGTCGACTGACACTCCGCCATCGGGGGCAAGCCCCCACCCACATTTGGACCTCCAAAGGCTTCAGAACCGTGCACCGCTTCAATGCACCATGAACCGGCATCGGGCATGGATCCGGCGCCTGAAACCGCAGAACCGCTGAAAAAAACCTGAACCCCGAAAACACCAAAGCCCCGTATTCCGGGGCTTTGCGCTTTCTGAAGATTTTTTTTGGCGCCACTTCGCGACTCTGGCACGCGCCCTGCAATAACCCTTGTACAACCCAGTTTCGGGGACCTTGGTACAGGCAGGCCGAGAATCCCCTCTTTACACCCGGGGTGCTTGATGCGAACCGCGTCGCGCTCCACACCGCTTTGGGGAACCTCGGTACAGGCAGGCCGGGGATTCCCTCTTTTATTGCTCTTGGAGATGGATCTCCAGCCGCCAGCGGCCTTCAGCCTTCTCCCCCGACCATTCCCCGCGCAACGGCCGAGCCGCCACCAGGTTCAGCAGCAGGCCAGCATCGGTCTTGCGTATGCGCCAGTTCACATCCTTGCCATTGACCTTGAGTTGCCCGCCGGCCGCCTTGCCCTGCGCGTCGAACAACAGCGCCACGGCGCCATCTACCTGCTCGCCGTGCAGCTTGGGCTCGCGGTTAAACCACACCAGCACGCCGTCCGCCGCCGGCTCGACCTGCAGCAACTCGACCGGGTCGGGGGTGGTCAGGCGACCGATCATCAGGCCCACCATCAGGCCGACAATCGCCAACGAGCCCAAAACCCTCGGCAATAGCTTCGGCCTGGGATCCTCTTCGAGGGTAGAATGCAGCGCATCTTTGCCTTCGGAGCCGTGCATGTTTCACGTCATCCTTTTTCAACCAGAAATTCCGCCGAATACCGGCAACGTTATCAGGCTGTGCGCCAACAGTGGCTGCCACCTGCATTTGATCGAGCCCCTGGGCTTTGACATGGACGACAAGCGCCTGCGCCGCGCCGGGCTGGATTACCACGAGTACGCCACCTTGCAGCGCCACGCCGACCTGGCCAGCTGCCTGGAAAGCCTGGGCCACCCACGGCTGTTTGCGTTTACCACCAAGGGCTCGCGGCCGTTCCATGATGCCAGTTTTGCCGAAGGCGACGCCTTCCTGTTCGGCCCGGAAAGCCGTGGCCTGCCGGCCGAGGTACTCGATGCCCTGCCTGACGGGCATCGCCTGCGCTTGCCGATGCGCGAAGGTTGCCGCAGCCTGAACCTGTCGAACACCGTGGCCGTTGCTGTCTACGAAGGCTGGCGCCAACTCGGTTTCAAGTAACACACAGCAAATGTGGGAGGGGGCTTGCCCCCGATAGCGGTGGATCAGTCACATAGATGTCGACTGACACTCCGCCATCGGGGGCAAGCCCCCTCCCACATTGGGTTCTGCGTCGGGTTCGAGATTACTGAACCGTCGACGCGCCTTCCTGTTGCATGCGCTGCAGCTCTTGAGCGTACAGGGCATCGAAGTTCACCGGAGCCAGCATCAGCGCAGGGAACGAACCACGGGTAACCAGGCTGTCCAGGGTCTCGCGGGCATACGGGAACAGGATGTTCGGGCAGAACGCACCCAGGGTGTGGCTCATGGACGCCTCGTCCAGGCCCTGGATCAGGAAGATACCGGCCTGTTGCACTTCAGCGATGAAGGCCACTTCTTCGCCATTCTTGACGGTGACCGACAAGGTCAGCACGACTTCGTGGAAGTCGCCTTCCAGTGCCTTTTGACGGGTGTTCAGGTCCAGGGCAACGCTTGGGGTCCATTCCTGGCGGAAGATAGCCGGGCTTTTCGGCGCTTCGAACGACAGGTCACGCACGTAGATGCGCTGCAGCGAGAACTGTGGGCCTTGGGCTTCTGCTGCTTCGGTATTCTGTTGGTCAGTCATCGCAGATCCTTCTTGATCTTGGGGTCTTTTAGGGGTTGGGAGTCAGACGTGCAGCAGCGCATCGAGTTTACCGGAGCGCTCCAGGGCGAACAGGTCATCGCATCCACCGACGTGCCGGGTGCCGATCCAGATCTGCGGAACGGACGTGCGCCCCGCCTTCTGGGCCATTTCGGCACGCACCTGGGGCTTGCCGTCGACCTTGATCTCTTCGAAGGCAACACCCTTTTTCTCCAGCAAAGCCTTGGCTCGCATGCAGTAAGGGCACCAATCGCTGGAATAGACGACAACCTGGCTCATATCACTTCACCAGCGGCAGGTTATCGGCGCGCCAGCTGCTGATACCACCAGACAGCTTGGCCGCAGTGAAACCGGTCTTGAGCATTTCGCGGGCGTGGGTGCCGGCGTGCTGGCCTTGGGCGTCGACCAGGATGATGGTCTTGGCCTTGTGTTTTTCCAGCTCGGCCAGGCGCGCAATCAGCTTGTCCTGCGGAATGTTCAGGGCGCCGACGATATGGCCGGTGGCAAAATCCTTGGCCGGGCGGATATCCACGACAATCGCCTCATCCTTGTTGACCAGCGCGGTCAGCTCCGACGTGCTCAGGCTGCGGCCACCGCGGCTCATCTCGTGAGCGATCAGCAGCGCCAGCAGGATGACGAAGGCACCCGCGAGCAGATAGTGGGCAGTGGCAAATGCAATCAGGTGATCAACCATCAAGGAGGTTCCAGGGCGTTAAAATGGCGGTAAGTATACACAGCCGCCAGGGGGGGCCAACCCCCGTAAAGCGGTGACGTGGTCGGAACTTCGCTTTAAACTGCCACTCCCTTTTCAATCCCCTTCACTAATTACCGCCGCGAGAGGATCTATGACTACTACGCCTAAACCTTTGGTCCTGATAATTCTCGATGGCTTCGGACACAGTGAAAGCCACCACGACAACGCCGTGTACTCGGCGCGCAAGCCGGTCCTGGACCGCCTGACCGCCACCGTCCCCAACGGCCTGATCTCCGGTTCCGGCATGGACGTGGGCCTGCCGGACGGCCAAATGGGCAACTCGGAAGTCGGCCACATGAACCTGGGCGCCGGACGAGTGGTCTATCAGGACTTCACGCGCGTGACCAAAGCGATCCGCGATGGCGAGTTCTTCGAGAACCCGACTATCTGCGCGGCCGTGGATAAAGCCGTCGCCGCCGGCAAAGCGGTGCACTTCATGGGCCTGCTGTCCGACGGTGGCGTACATAGCCATCAGGACCACCTGGTGGCCATGGCCGAACTGGCCTTCAAGCGGGGCGCCGACAAGATCTACCTGCACGCCTTCCTCGACGGCCGCGACACCCCGCCGAAGAGCGCGCAGTCGTCCATTGAGCTGCTGGACGCCACCTTCGCCGCCCTGGGCAAAGGCCGCATCGCCAGCCTGGTCGGCCGCTACTTCGCCATGGACCGCGACAACCGTTGGGACCGCGTGGCCCAGGCCTACAACCTGATCGTCGACGGCCAGGCCGAATTCAACGCCGCCACCGCCCAGGAAGGCCTTGAAGCCGCCTACGCCCGTGGCGAGAGCGATGAGTTCGTCAAAGCCACCACCATCGGCGAGCCGGTGAAAGTCGAAGACGGCGACGCCGTGGTCTTCATGAACTTCCGCGCCGACCGCGCCCGCGAGCTGAGCCGTGTGTTTGTCGAAGACGGTTTCAAGGAGTTCGAGCGTGCGCGCCAGCCAAAAGTCCAATATGTCGGCCTGACCCAATACGCCGCCAGCATCCCCGCCCCCGCAGCCTTTGCCGCAGGCAGCCTGGACAACGTGCTGGGCGACTACCTGGCGAAAAACGGCAAGACCCAGCTGCGCATCGCCGAAACCGAGAAGTATGCCCACGTGACCTTCTTCTTCTCCGGCGGTCGCGAAGAACCGTTCCCCGGCGAAGAGCGCATCCTGATCCCGTCGCCTAAAGTCGCCACCTACGACCTGCAACCGGAAATGAGCGCACCGCAAGTCACCGACAAGATCGTCGACGCCATCGACCACCAGCGGTATGACGTGATCGTGGTCAACTACGCCAACGGTGACATGGTCGGCCACAGCGGCAACCTGGAAGCCGCGATCAAGGCCGTGGAATGCCTGGACCAGTGCGTCGGCCGCATCGTCGATGCGCTGGAAAAGGTCGGCGGCGAAGCGCTGATCACCGCCGACCACGGTAACTGCGAGCAGATGTCCGACGAATCCACCGGGCAGGCCCACACGGCCCATACCACCGAGCCGGTGCCGTTCATCTACGTCGGCAAGCGCGACTTCAAAGTGCGTAACGGCGGCGTGCTGGCGGATGTGGCACCGACAATGTTGATGCTGATGGGGTTGGAGAAGCCGAAAGAGATGACCGGCACTTCGATTCTGGTCTGATTCTCAGAATCACCGAAAAATAGTGTGGGAGGGGGCTTGCCCCCGATTACGGTAGATCAGCTGACACCTATGTGGCTGATACACCGCTATCGGGGGCAAGCCCCTTCCCACATTGGATCTTCCGCGTTTGGTAGATGTCTTTTTGCCATACCAGCGCCACTCGGCACCTATCTTGCCCGGAAGCCTGAATTGGGCGTTTTTTTTGCAGCGCTTGGCGGGCATACTAGGCCGTCCCTTTCCGTGGTGTCGCCCGCCTCTATGCTTCGCGCCTTGATTACCCTCGCTCTTGTCTGCCTGCTCCAACCGGCGTTTGCCGATGAGCGCGCGCAAACCCAACAACAGTTGGACGCTACGCGTCAGGACATTACCGAGCTGAAAAAACTGCTCGGCAAGCTCCAGGAAGAAAAATCCGGGGTGCAGAAAGACCTGCGCGGCACGGAAACCGAGATGGGCAAGCTGGAGAAACAGGTCCAGGAGCTGCAAAAAGAATTAAAGAAGAGCGAGTCGGAACTGGAGCGACTCGACGCTGAGAAAAAAAAACTCCAGAGCGCACGCGTTGAACAGCAACGCCTGATCGCGATCCAGGCCCGCGCCGCCTACCAGAGCGGCCGCCAGGAGTACCTCAAGCTGCTGCTCAACCAGCAGAACCCGGAAAAGTTCGCGCGCACCCTCACCTACTACGACTACGTGAGCCAGGCACGCCTGGCGCAATTGAAGGGTTTCAACGAGACCCTGCGCCAACTGGCCAATGTCGAACAGGAAATCGCCGACCAACAGTCGCAGTTGCTCGACCAGAAAAGCGCCCTCGACGTCCAGCGCGACCAGTTGGATAAGGTCCGCAAGGAACGCCAGCTGGCCCTGGCCAAGCTCAACGAAGACGTAAAGGCCCGCGACGCCAAGCTGCAAGCTCGCGAGCAGGACCAGGCCGACCTGGCCAAGGTACTCAAGACCATCGAAGAAACCCTGGCCCGCCAGGCACGTGAGGCCGAGGAAGCGCGCCAGAAAGCGCTGATCGCCCAGCAGGAAGCCGAAAAAAAGCGCCAGCGTGAGGCCGAACTGGCAGCTACGACGGACGCTCCGGCCCCCCGCAAGCCCGCGCACGCAGCACCTGGCCCGCTGGTTTCCAGCGCCGGCGAATCCTTCGGCGGCCCTTTTGCTTCCGCGCGCGGCAAACTTCCATGGCCGGTTGATGGTCGACTACTGGCACGCTTTGGGGAAACCCGTGGCGACGACACCCGCGCCAAGTGGGACGGGGTGATGATCAGCGCCGCTGCTGGCAGTCAGGTCCATGCCGTACACGGTGGCCGCGTGGTGTTTGCCGATTGGCTGCGGGGCGCCGGTTTGTTGGTGATTCTCGACCACGGTAATGGCTATTTGAGCCTTTATGGCCACAATCAGACTTTACTCAAGTCGGCAGGTGATGTTGTAAAAGCCGGTGAATCCATCTCCACTGTCGGTAACAGTGGCGGCCAGGACACCCCGGCGCTGTACTTCGCTATTCGTCAGCAGGGTCGCCCGAGCGATCCCGCACAATGGTGCCGCTCCCAAGGATAGGGGCGCATCTACACTAGGAGTTCGTTCGACATGCTGCATTTGTCCCGCCTCACTTCGCTGGCCCTGACGATCGCCCTGGTGATCGGCGCGCCTCTGGCTTTTGCCGACCAGGCCGCACCGGCTGCACCTGCCGCCACGGCCGCGACCACCAAGGCGCCGTTGCCGCTGGACGAGCTGCGCACCTTTGCCGAGGTCATGGACCGGATCAAGGCCGCCTATGTCGAACCCGTAGACGACAAGACCCTGCTGGAGAATGCCATCAAGGGCATGCTCAGCAACCTCGACCCACACTCCGCCTACCTCGGCCCGGAAGATTTCGCCGAGCTGCAGGAAAGCACCAGCGGTGAATTCGGCGGCCTGGGCATCGAAGTCGGCGCCGAGGACGGCCAGATCAAGGTCGTCTCCCCGATTGACGACACCCCAGCGTCCAAGGCCGGTATCCAGGCCGGCGACTTGATCGTCAAGATCAACGGCCAGCCGACCCGCGGCCAGACCATGACCGAAGCCGTCGACAAGATGCGCGGCAAAATCGGCCAGAAAATCACCCTGACCCTGGTGCGCGACGGCGGTGCCCCGTTCGACGTGACCCTGGCCCGCGCGACCATCACGGTCAAGAGCGTGAAGAGCCAGTTGCTGGAGTCAGGCTACGGCTACATCCGTATTACCCAGTTCCAGGTCAAGACCGGCGACGAAGTGGCCAAGGCCCTGGCCAAACTGCGCAAGGACAACGGCAAGAAGCTCAACGGCATCGTGCTCGACCTGCGCAACAACCCAGGCGGCGTGCTGCAGGCGGCGGTGGAAGTGGTCGACCACTTCATCACCAAGGGCCTGATCGTCTACACCAAGGGCCGCATCGCCAATTCCGAGTTGCGCTTCTCGGCTACCGGCAACGACCTCAGCGAAAACGTACCGCTGGCCGTGCTGATCAACGGCGGCAGCGCCTCGGCCTCGGAAATCGTTGCCGGTGCCCTGCAGGACCAGAAGCGCGGCGTGCTGATGGGCACGACCAGCTTCGGCAAAGGCTCGGTGCAAACCGTGCTGCCGCTGAACAACGAGCGTGCGCTGAAGATCACCACTGCGCTGTACTACACGCCAAACGGTCGCTCGATCCAGGCCCAGGGCATCGTGCCGGACATCGAAGTGCGCAAGGCCAAGATCACCAACGAGGTCGACAGCGAGTACTACAAGGAAGCGGACCTGCAAGGCCACCTGGGCAATGGCAACGGCGGCGCCGACCAGCCAACCGGCAGCGGCTCCAAAGCCAAGCCGATGCCGCAGGACGATGACTACCAATTGGCCCAGGCGCTGAGCCTGCTCAAGGGCCTGAGCATTACGCGCAGCCGTTGATATGCGCTTTGCCCTGATCATCGCTGCGCTATGCAGCCTGGCAGGGGTCGCTCACGCGACTCCCGCCAGCGAGCCGCACAAAGCCTACCTGACCCTCATCATCGACGACCTCGGGCAAAACCTGGCCCGGGATCGTCGCGTGCTGGCCCTGCCTGGGCCGGTGACCACCGCAATCATGCCCGACACGCCCCACGCCGCCGAATTCGCCCGCGAAGCGCACAAGGCCGGCAAGATCGTGATCCTGCACATGCCCATGGACCCGGCCACCGGTCCGTTCGCCTGGCACCCCGACCTGCCTATCGAAGAGCTCGGCAAGCGCCTGGACGCCGCGTTCCAGGCCGTGCCCTACACCGCCGGTATCAACAACCACATGGGCAGTCGAATGACCGCACAGCCCGCGGCGATGGCCTGGTTGATGGCCGACCTGCAACGACGCAACAAATTCTTTGTCGACAGCCGCACCAGCGCGCAGACCGTCGCCGCCGCCGAGGCACAGAAAATTGGCCTGGCCCATGTCTCGCGGGATGTCTTCCTCGACGACGAGCGCACCGAAGCCGCAATCACCACGCAACTGCAAACCGCGATCAAGCTGGCGCATAAACAGGGTTCGGCAGTGATGATCGGTCATCCGTACCCGCAGACCCTGGCGGTACTGGAACGCGAGCTGCCCAAGCTCAAGGCCCAGGGCGTCGACTGGATCGATATCAAGTTGATGATCAGTGTGCGCGGTAACCAGGCCATGGGTGGTCACGGTAAGAACGGCATCTATCGCTAAGGATCTGATACCTCTGTGGCGATTCGAAAAAGCGTACATCGCCTTCTGTAGGAGCGAGCTTGCTCGCGAAAAACGTCAACGATAACGTGGGCTCCCTGAATGAACGCGGCGCCTGTGAGTTTTTCGCGAGCAAGCTCGCTCCTACAAAAAAAGCCTTAATTGAACGGCAGTAGGGCTTGCTACAAAAAAGAGTCGACGGAAGGCTAGAGGTACTTCGCCATGATCTGGTCGACCACACCCTCCTTGCGCAGTTGGTCCAACGCCGCCTGCAGCTTCGCCACGGTCTCATCCGGCACATCCTTGTTCAGCGCGAGATAGAGTTGGGCGCTGTTGAAGCGCAGCACCGTCTTGAGCCCGGTCACCCCCGCCTGGCGTGCCAGGTAACGCCCGGCGGGATCGCCAGTCGCCCAAAGGTCGATCTGGCCGTCCATGAGCTTTTGCGCATTGTCCTGGTCGCGCAGCACCACCAGCGGGGTCAAGCCCTGCTTCTCCAGCGTCTGGGCAATCGCATCACCTTTATAGGCGCCGATCTTGTAGCGGCGCGCCTGCTCAAGGTCGGCAAGCTGGATCTTACTGTCGGCCTTGGCCAGCAGCACCCAGTCGTCCGGGCCAATGGGGCCGACCCATTTGAACAACGCTTCGCGATCCGGCAGGCGCGCCATGACAAATACGCCGTAGCCGGGTTTCTCCAGGGCGAGCTTGTAGATTCGCTCCCACGGGAAACGCAGGGTGAGGTTGTAGGAAATGCCGGCGCGCTTGAAGGTTTCTCGCACGATGTCCACGGCGATGCCTTCGATGTTCTCTTCCTTGGCGAAGTTCTTGCCGTTTTTCGCCATGTTGTAGGGCGGGAAATTTTCCGTCAGCAGCACCAGGGAGGTATCAGACGGTTCTTCGGCGTGAGCTGCACTCACCATAAAAATGGAGGTGCTGGCGAGGGCAAGCAGCAGGGTCTTGAACATGAAGGCTACCGGAATCCATGGCAAGCGCAGAGAGTGCCGCGCGCCCGCCATGGTGTCCAGCAGCGTTTAGCGAACGACGATACCGCGCGCCGCCATGTAGGCCTTGGCCTCGGGGACGGTGTATTCGCCAAAGTGGAAAATACTCGCCGCCAGCACCGCGCTGGCGTGGCCTTCGATCACGCCATCGGCCAGGTGTTGCAGGTTACCGACGCCGCCGGAGGCGATCACCGGGATACCCAGCGCATCACTGATCGCGCGGGTCACGCCCAGGTCGAAGCCGTTTTTCATGCCGTCCTGGTCCATGCTGGTCAGCAGGATTTCGCCGGCGCCCAGGCCTTCCATCTTCATCGCCCACTCCACTGCGTCCAGCCCGGTTGGCTTGCGCCCGCCGTGGGTGAAGATCTCCCAGCGCGGGGTTTCGCCGGGGCCGGAGACTTTCTTGGCGTCGATGGCCACCACGATGCATTGCGAGCCAAAGTGCTGCGCGGCTTCGCCGACGAACTCCGGGTTGAACACGGCCGCGGTGTTGATCGAGACCTTGTCCGCGCCGGCATTGAGCAGGTTGCGGATGTCTTGCACGGTGCGTACGCCACCGCCCACGGTCAGCGGGATAAACACCTGGCTGGCCATGCGTTCGACGGTGTGCAACGTGGTGTCGCGGCCGTCGACGCTGGCGGTGATGTCGAGAAAGGTAATCTCGTCGGCACCTTGCTCATCGTAGCGGCGAGCGATTTCCACCGGATCGCCGGCGTCACGAATGTTCTCGAACTTGACGCCCTTGACCACGCGACCGTTGTCGACGTCCAGGCAAGGGATGATGCGTTTGGCCAGCGCCATGGTCAGTCCTCAGCCGTTGTAGGCATCGCAGTAAGCCTGGGCTTCGGCGACGTCCAGGGTGCCCTCGTAGATCGCGCGGCCGGTAATGGCGCCGATGATCCCAGGAGCCTTGGCGTCCAGCAGCGACTTGATGTCGCCCAGGTTGTGAATACCGCCGGAAGCAATCACCGGAATCTTCGTCGCCGCCGCCAGTGCCGCAGTGAACGGTACGTTACAGCCCTGCATCATGCCGTCTTTGGCGATGTCGGTATAAACGATGGCGGACACACCGTCGGCCTCGAACTGCCTGGCCAGGTCGATGACTTGCACGGTGCTGATTTCAGCCCAGCCGTCGGTGGCGACGAAACCGTCCTTGGCGTCCAGGCCGACGATCACCTTGCCAGGGAACGCGCGGCAGGCTTCGGCGACGAACGCCGGGTCTTTCACCGCCTTGGTGCCGATGATCACGTAGCTCACGCCCGCTTTCACGTAGTGCTCGATGGTTTCCAGGGAGCGGATACCGCCGCCGATCTGGATCGGCAGGTTCGGGTAGCGCTTGGCGATCGCGGTGACCACCTCGCCATTGACCGGCTGGCCTTCGAAGGCGCCGTTCAAGTCCACCAGATGCAGACGACGGCAGCCCCCTTCCACCCATTTGGCAGCCATGCTCACCGGGTCATCGGAGAACACGGTGGAGTCTTCCATACGGCCTTGGCGCAGACGTACGCAGGCGCCGTCCTTGAGATCGATAGCGGGGATAATCAGCATCTGGCAAACCTTATTCGATATTCAGCAATGCTTGGGAAATCAGGGTTTCTCAAGCGACCACAGGTCGCTTTCGATGCTTTCGAACCTTTCTTTAAGGAGCGTCTGCGTATCGAAAATCGCCCTGTTGTAATAATGCGGAGCCACTTCGGTGGTGAACAACTCAAGAATCTCGGCGACCTCGAACGAGCCCAGCTTGAGCTCGAAGCGATCCTCCATGAAGCGCTTGATCTTGTCGGTGGCCTCACGCTCCTGTTCAGGCGTGAGGTTCAAGATCGGCTGCTTCGGTTTCCTGGCCATTTACCAGCGCCCATCCCAGGCGGCGAAGTTCTGCAGCAATTGCAGGCCATGGGTATGGCTCTTCTC
Organism: Pseudomonas gorinensis; assembly: GCF_042015035.1. Classification (NCBI taxonomy): domain Bacteria; kingdom Pseudomonadati; phylum Pseudomonadota; class Gammaproteobacteria; order Pseudomonadales; family Pseudomonadaceae; genus Pseudomonas; species Pseudomonas gorinensis. The sequence goes on along the minus strand of NZ_CP167125.1, from coordinate 720,404 downwards.
CGGGTGGAACTGCACGGCAAAACGCGAACCTTCGGCCAACGCAGCGGCGAAGTCGACGCCGTAGTGCCCACCCCCCACCACCTGGCGCGGGTTACCGGCGGCGATGTAGTAGCTGTGCACGAAGTAGAAACGCGCCATGTCCGGAATGTCGTGCCACAGCGGGTGATGCACCGCCTGGCTGACTTCGTTCCAACCCATGTGTGGGACTTTCAGGTGGGCGCCGTCTTCGTGCAGGTCCTTGCCGAAGAACTTCACCTGGCCGGGAAACAGGCCGATGCAGTCGACGCCGTCGTTCTCTTCACTGCTGTCGAGCAAGGCTTGCATGCCCACGCAGATGCCGAGGAACGGGCGATCCTGGCTGACCTCGCGCACCAGGCTGTCAAAGCCCAGGCGGCGAATTTCAGCCATGCAATCGCGAATCGCGCCAACGCCCGGGAATACCACGCGGTCGGCTTCGCGAATCACATTGGCGTCGCTGGTGATCAGCACCTTGCCGGCCCCGACGTGCTCGAGGGCCTTGGCCACCGAGTGCAGGTTACCCATGCCGTAATCGATAACCGCGACCGTCTGCATTACAGGACGCCCTTGGTCGAGGGCATTTGCCCGGCCATACGCTCATCCAGCTCCACCGCCATGCGCAGCGCGCGGCCGAAAGCCTTGAACACGGTTTCGATCTGGTGGTGGGTGTTGGTGCCGCGCAGGTTGTCGATGTGCAGGCTCACCAGCGCATGGTTGACGAAGCCCTGGAAGAATTCCTGGAACAGGTCGACGTCGAAGCCGCCCACGGTGGCGCGGGTGTAGGGCACGTGCATCTGCAGGCCTGGGCGGCCGGAGAAGTCGATGACCACGCGCGACAGCGCTTCGTCCAGCGGGACATAGGCGTGGCCGTAGCGACGGATGCCTTTTTTGTCGCCAATGGCCTTGGCAAACGCCTGGCCGAGGGTGATGCCTACGTCTTCCACCGTGTGGTGGTCGTCGATATGCAGGTCGCCCTTGCTGACGATATCCAGGTCGATCAGCCCGTGACGGGCGATCTGGTCCAGCATGTGCTCAAGAAAAGGTACACCGATATCAAATCGGGCCTTTCCGGTGCCATCCAGGTTGATCGAGGCTTTGATCTGGGTTTCCAGAGTGTCGCGCTCGACGGACGCCTTACGTTCGGCCATCACCAGCTCCGCAAAATCATTGGGCGAAAAAGGCAGCCATTATAGGGGCGCGGGCGCTAAACAGAAACATCGAAGGGGATAAGACTGATGGAGTGTCGGGGATAGACATGTGCATACAAGCAAGAGCGGGCTTATGTGTCAAAGCAGACTTGTCGTGGCGAGCGGGCTTGCCCCGCGTTGGGCTGCGCAGCAGCCCCAAAATGTACCAACGCATTCTGACGGGAAGAACGCGTTGGTTTTATTGGGGCTGCTGCGCAGCCCAACGCGGGGCAAGCCCGCTCGCCACAACCCCCAACACGCCTGTGGTCCCAACACGCCTGGGACCACAAGGCATGCGCGGTGTCAGTGGAACAGCACCGCCGTCTTCTGCAGGGTCACCCACACACCCCATGCCAACGGAATACCCACCACCAACCAGGCCGCAACAGCCAGCGGCTTGCTGCCGGCGGAGGCTTTCCACTCCAGCACGGTCGTGGCATCAGCACCTTTGTCATGACCCAGCGCCTGTTCGGCAGCCAGCTCGGCATCGGTCATGAAGTACTTGTCAGCCACCGGACGCACCAGCATGTTGCAGATGAACCCCAGCACCAGCAGGCCCGCCAGGATGTACAAGGTGATGTCGTAGGCCGCTGCGCGTTCAACGCCGATGCTCAACTGGTATTCACGCAGGTAGTTGACCAGCACCGGGCCCAACACGCCCGCCGCCGCCCAGGCAGTCAGCAGGCGACCGTGGATCGCGCCGACCATCTGGGTACCGAACAGGTCGGCCAGGTACGCCGGAACCGTCGCAAAACCACCGCCGTACATCGACAGGATGATGCAGAACGCCGCCACGAACAGCGCCACGTTACCCAGGTGCCCCAGGTTCGGGATCAACGCGTACAGGGCAAAGCCCAGGGCGAAGAACACGAAGTAGGTGTTTTTACGGCCCAGGTAGTCGGAGAACGACGCCCAGAAGAACCGGCCACCAATGTTGAACAGGCTCAACAGCCCAGTGAAGCCCGCAGCAATGGCCGCGATCGACGCCAGTTGCCCCGCATCCAGCTGGCCAAACGGTACATCCACACCCAGCAGCTTGCCGCCAAACACTTCCTGCAGCAGCGGCGAAGCCATGCCCAGGATGCCGATACCGGCGGAGACGTTCAGGCACAGCACCAGCCATACCAGGCGGAATTGCGGGGTTTTCCAGGCCACGTTCACATGCACGTGACGGTGGGTGATCATCGAGTTGCTGGCTTTTTTCGCCGGTGCGGTCCAGCCCTCAGGCTTCCAGCCGGTCGGCGGAACACGGTACGACAGTGCGCCACCGATCATGAATACGAAGTAGATCGCCGCCATCACCAGGAAGCTTTGCCACACGCCCACGCTGGTCGGCGAAGCAAAGTGCCCCATCAACGCAGCGGCCAGCGGCGCGCCAACCATGGCGCCACCGCCGAAGCCCATGATCGCCATGCCGGTCGCCATGCCGCGCTTGTCCGGGAACCACTTGATCAGGGTGGACACGGGCGAGATATAGCCCAGGCCCAGGCCGATACCGCCAATAACCCCGGAACCGATCCACATCAGCCAGATCTGGTGGGTGTAGATCCCCAGCGCCGAGATCAACAGGCCGCCGCACCAGCACAGCGCCGATACAACACCCGCCTTGCGTGGCCCGGCATGTTCCAGCCAGCCGCCCCAGATCGCTGCCGAGCAGCCCAGGAAGATGAAGAACAGGGTGTAGATCCAGCCCAGCATAGAGATGGGCCAATCGCATTGGGACGAGAAGACTTGGGCGATAAAGCTCATGTCCGGCGCACAGGCAACAGGTGCGGTGATACCCAGCGCCTTGGAGAGTGGCAGCCAGAACACCGAGAAGCCGTAGGCCATGCCGATGCACAAGTGGATGGCCAGGGCGGCCGGTGGAACCAGCCAGCGGTTGAAACCGGGCTTGGCGATGATGCGTTCCTTGGACAGGAACGCAGGCTGTGCGGCAGTAATACTCGCCGCCATGCTAGTACTCATTGGTGTTTCCCCCAGTTGTTAGTATGTGTTCGTCAGGCGCTCTCTCCCTCGGCCTTGCACGCAAAGCGTGGCCGTTTTGTTGAGTAGAGCTCCATTTAGGCGCGACCTTAAGTCGCAGAAGGCGAACGAACGTGCAGAGATTAGCATCAGTGGACGCCATAAAAACCAAAGTGCCACTACGTTTTTCGGATTTTTTGCACTTTTTGACGTCAAAATTCCGTTTTCCTGGCCCTAGATACAATGTAACGATCTGTGAACTGACGCCGGTCGTCGGGCGTTATACTCTGCGGCTACATTTTGAAATCGACATACAAGGACTCGCCCATGAAAGCGTTCGGCAAAATCCTGGGTCTGGTACTTCTCGGGTTGTTGCTGATCATTGTGGCTCTCGGCTTTGCCCTGACCCATCTCTTCGATCCCAACGACTATAAAGACGAGATTCGCCAGATTGCCCGCGACAAGGCCCACATCGAGCTGACGCTCAATGGCGATATCGGTTGGAGCCTGTTCCCGTGGCTGGGCCTGGAGCTGCACGAAGCCAGCGTCGCGACCCTGACCAACCCGACCCAACCGTTCGCCGACCTGCAGATGCTCGGCCTGTCGGTACGCGTGCTGCCGTTGCTGCGCCGCGAGGTGCAGATGAGCGATGTGCGTGTCGAGGGCCTCAACCTGCGCCTGAACCGTGACAAGCAGGGCCATGGCAACTGGGAAGACATCGGTAAGACCGCGCCGGAGGCAGGTACCGCCACCCCTGCCCCAGTGGAGCAGTCTGCCGAGCACGAACCGGAAAAACCGCCAAAACCGATCCGCCTCGATATCGACAGCCTGACGATCAACAACGCCCGCATCGAATACAACGATGAGCAGACCGGCAAGCAGTTCAGCGCCGAAAGCATCCAGCTGAGCGCCGGTGCCGTGCACGAAGGGGCAAGCATTCCGCTGAAACTCACGGCCTTTTTCGGCAGTAACCAACCGGTGATGCGCGTCAAGACCGAGCTCAACGGCAACCTGCGCATTCAACGCGCCCTCAAGCGCTACCAGTTCGAAGACATGAAACTCAGCGGCGAAGCCACCGGTGAACCGCTGCAAGGCAAGACCGTGACCTTCTCCACCCAGGGTCAACTGCTGGTGGACCTGGCGGCCAACATTGCCGAGTGGACCAACCTGAAACTCTCGGCCAACCAGCTGCGCGCACTCGGCGAGCTGAAGGTCAACGACCTCGACAAGACACCGCAGATCAGCGGCGCACTGTCCATCGCCCAGTTTGACCTGGCCACGTTCCTCGACAGCATCGGCAACCCGCTGCCACCCATGGCCGAGGGCAGCCTGAGCAAGGTCGAGCTGGTCAGCCGCCTCAAGGGCACGCCGACCAGCATGGCGCTGGAAGACCTGAACCTGAAACTCGACGGCAGCACCTTTACCGGTCGCATCGCGGTGGACGATTTCGCCAAGCAGTCACTGCGCGTGCAACTGAAGGGCGACACGTTCAACGCCGACAACTACCTGCCGGCCAAGTCCGACGCCGCCAAAGGCGCCGCCGCTGCACGCCAGGCCGAAGTCCAGAACAGCGAAGCCGGCGCGATGGCCGCCGGTGGCACCACACCGCTGCCGGACGCCCCGACCAAGGGCGCCTGGAGCACCGACAAGCTGCTGCCACTGACCCGCCTGCGCACCCTGGATGTGAATGCCGACCTCACCTTTGGGCAACTGACCCTGAGCAAGCTGCCAATCCAGAACGCGGCACTGAAGGCCACCGGCCTCGACGGCCAGCTCAAGCTCGACACCCTGAGCGGCGGCCTCTACAACGGCACCTTCCAGGCCAACGGCACCCTCGATGTGCGCCAGGATATTCCGGTACTGGCGCTGCAGAGCCGCATCAAGCAAGTGCCGGTCGAACGCATCCTGCAAGCGCAAGGGCAAAATCCGCCGGTGAAAGGCCTGGTCACCCTCGACAGCAACCTCAGCGGCCGAGGCAACAGCCAAAAGGCCCTGATCGACAGCCTCAACGGCACCGCCAGCTTCGTGATCAACAATGGCGTGTTGCTCAACGCCAACCTTGAACAGCAGTTGTGCACCGGTATTGCCCTGCTCAACCGCAAGACCTTGAACAGCGAGCCACGCGGCAAGGACACACCGTTCGAGGAACTGAAGGGCAACCTGAGCTTCCGCAATGGCGTAGCCAATAACCCTGACCTGAAAGTGCGCATCCCAGGCCTCACGGTGAACGGCAACGGTGACATCGACCTGCGTGTGCTCGGCATGGATTATCGGGTGGGCATCATCGTCGAAGGCGACCAACGCGAAGTACCGGACCCGGCGTGTGAAGTGGGCGCCAACTTCCAGGGCATCGAAGTTCCGTTACGTTGCCGTGGCCCGCTGGAACTGGGCGCCAAGGCATGCCGCCTGGACAAGGATGGCCTGGGCCAGGTCGCCATCAAGGCTGCCGGCAACCGCCTCAACGAGAAGCTGGAAGAGAAGCTCGACAAGGTAAACCCGCAACTCAAAGATGCGTTGAAAGGCCTGTTCAAACGATGAGAAACGAGCAGTTTTCACAGGCGGTGCTGAATTGGTACGACCGCCACGGTCGCCATGACCTGCCCTGGCAACAGGGCATCACCCCTTACCGGGTGTGGGTCTCGGAGATCATGTTGCAACAGACCCAGGTCAGCACCGTGCTCAACTACTTCGACCGTTTCATGGCTTCGCTGCCCACCGTCGAAGCCCTGGCCGCCGCCCCGGAAGACGAAGTGCTGCACCTGTGGACCGGCCTGGGCTACTACACCCGGGCACGCAACCTGCAAAAGACCGCGAAGATCGTCGTGGCCGAGTACGGCGGCGAGTTTCCCCGCGATGTCGAAAAACTCACCGGGCTGCCCGGTATCGGCCTGTCCACGGCCGGTGCAATTGCCAGCCTGAGCATGGGCCTGCGTGCACCGATCCTCGACGGCAACGTCAAGCGCGTCCTGGCGCGCTATACCGCTCAGGAGGGCTACCCCGGCGACCCGAAGGTCGCCAAGCAACTCTGGGCCACCGCCGATCGCTTCACCCCGCAGACCCGCGTCAACGCCTACACCCAGGCGATGATGGACATGGGCGCAACCCTCTGCACCCGCAGCAAGCCCAGTTGCCTGTTATGCCCGCTGGAAAAAGGCTGCGAAGCCCACATGCTCGGCCTGGAGACACGCTACCCGATCCCCAAGCCACGCAAGGCCATCCCCCAGAAGCGCACGCTGATGCCAATGCTGGCCAACGCCGAGGGCGCGATCCTGCTTTACCGTCGCCCTTCCACGGGCCTGTGGGGCGGTTTGTGGAGCTTGCCGGAGCTGGACGACCTCGACGACCTCGAACACCTCGCCCACCAGCATGCACTGGCCTTGGGCACGCAACAGGCACTGCCGGGGCTGATCCACACCTTCAGCCACTTCCAGCTGGCCATCGAACCCTGGCTAGTCCAGGTCGAGGAATCCGCCCATCACGTGGCCGAGGCCGACTGGCTCTGGTATAACCTCGCCACCCCGCCGCGCCTGGGCCTTGCCGCCCCGGTGAAAAAACTGCTGAAGCGCGCGGCTGAAGTATTGAACGCAGGAGAGTCGTCATGACCCGCACCGTAATGTGCCGCAAGTACAAAGAAGAACTGCCCGGCCTGGAACGCCCTCCATACCCAGGCGCCAAAGGCCAGGACGTGTTCGATCATGTTTCCGCCAAAGCCTGGGCCGACTGGCAAAAACACCAGACCCTGCTGATCAACGAAAAACGCCTGAACATGATGAACGCCGAAGACCGCAAATACCTGCAAGGTGAGATGGACAAGTATTTTTCCGGCGAGGATTACGCCAAGGCCGACGGCTACGTGCCGCCTGCTCAATAATTGATCAAAAACCGGGGTCGGCACGTAAGCGACGGTAATAATTAAATATTTTTTGAAAACTTGCTTGACGCCCCCCTGAAAAACCCGTTTAATGCGCCCCGTTGCCCAGATAGCTCAGTCGGTAGAGCAGGGGATTGAAAATCCCCGTGTCGGCGGTTCGATTCCGTCTCTGGGCACCACCTTTCGTTTTCAGGTGATGCCAAGCACACCTGAAAGCACACAAGAAACCCGCCTAGTGCGGGTTTTTTGCTTTCTACGGTTCCCAACCGTTCCCTTGTAAGCCCAAACATATGTGAGTAGATTCGTGAGTAGATCCAGTTCGGTCTAGAAATCTACTCACACCAGGACGGCAATACGCCCGCCCGGTGCGGCCTGCAAGGAGGCTGCGTGCCACTCTCAGATACCACCATCCGTACCGCCAAGCCGAAGGACAAGCTGTACCGGCTGACCGACGCCAATGGCCTGTGCCTAGAAGTGACCCCGACCGGCTCCAAGCTGTGGCGCTATCGTTACCGCTTCAACGGCAGCGCGAAGATGCTTGCGCTCGGCGCATATCCCGCGGTCACCCTGCTGAAAGCTCGTCAGCTTCGCGATGGGGCACGCCAGCTCCTGATTGAAGGTACAGACCCCGGCGAGCAGAAGAAAACCGCCAAGCAAGCACAGAGGGTCGAAGGACTGAGCTTCGAGACATTGGCGCGCGAGTGGTTTGCCTACAACGCGCCACGATGGGCAGAGAGCACAACCTACAAGGCAAAGCTGTACCTGGAGAATGATTTGATTCCAGGTATCGGCTCTCGCCCCGTAAAAGCGATCACCCGGCCCGATCTGGTAGACCTGGTGCGCAAGGTAGAGGCCAGGGGCACTCTCAATGCAGCAGGCAAGATCCGCCAATGGCTACACCAGATATTTCGGTACGGGCTGGCCAAGGGCGTCGTTGACACCAACCCAGCCACGGATCTGAGCGTGGTAGCAGCACCACCGAAAGCTGCACGCCATCATCCACACGTCACCTTTGCTGAGCTACCAGAACTGTTGGCCAAGAGCGAAGCCGCGAACATCCATTCGCTTACCCGGCATGCCATCCGCTTGCTGACACTAACGGCCGTTCGCCCGGGCGAGCTTCGCCAAGCCCCCTGGGCAGAGTTCGACTTGGACCGCGCAACCTGGACAATTCCAGCCGAACGCATGAAAGCCCGCCGCCCTCACATCGTTCCCCTGCCCCGCCAGGCTGTTGCGATCCTGCGCCAGCTTCAAGAGGTCACCGGGCGATATGAGCTAGTTTTTGCTGGCGCCAACCCTCAGCGCCCTATGAGTGAAAACACCGTCAACAAAGCACTTCGCCTCATGGGCTATGAAGGACGCCAGACAGGCCACGGCTTCCGCCACCTGTTGAGCACCGAACTGAACGGCCGCGGGTACAACAAGGATTGGATCGAACGTCAACTGGCCCACGGTGACAGCGACGAAATACGCGGCACCTACAACCATGCCGCCTATGTCGAGCAGCGCCGCGAAATGATGCAGTCTTGGGCCGACTCGATTGACGCTCAATGCACTGGCGCCAATGTGGTGAGTATCAAGCGAGCTTGAGACATTGAATTCTAATTAATCATTCCCAATGAGCACCAAGGGCTCCTTTTTCAAGTCTTGGGCGGTTAACATATTGGTCACGGCTGGTTATTCATACAGTCGATCACATATGAGCTAATCGAATGGCGGAAGCCGGTGGAGACAATCAGATAGGACCTTTCGGGCGAATAAAGCTCGACGTGATCTATTCTGACTGGGCGTCAGGTCACCACCTGAACCCCCGGCTCTTAGCCTTCGAGCTCGCCGCAACCCTAAATACGCTGGCACCGTTATCTCAGCCTATTCAATCTCTGCATGCGAGCATCTTTTCAGAAGGTCGCTCCGATAGGAATATTCAGATCACTCACGGCGCGCTCGCCGACTACTTCAGCGCAGCCAGCAACGGAAGGCTGGCCACCACCATCTCCACCAGCTCTGGCCCAGTACCTGCGGCTAATGTGCTGATATGGCGAAAATGGATTGAGCGCTTAGTTGACGAGGCAACCGCACGCACGGAGCTCGCCGCTGGATTCGCTCAACCGGCAAACGACAGCGTACCTGTCTCAACGGCAGTCAATGGCTTTGCTGCAACTAGCTACGCCCCCGCCCACCTAATACCGGGCAACGCCTCGATAGTTCTCAAAGCGCAACAAGCACAGTTGCGCCGCGAGGGTGAAAAGAGCGCGTCCGAACAACTCGACGAGCAACAGATCGCCAGGGAGAGAGCTGAGCAAAAAGTAGTAGAGCTTTCGGCCCAACTCGAAATCAAGACAGCTCAAAACCAACAACTCATTGACGAGCTGGAGTTACAGCGCCGCGAGCTCAGCGACGAGCGCCGGGCCAGGCGCGATGCTGAAGACGAAAACATTCGCATGGAGGAACATCTTGAACAGGTCATGGGGCTTGCCGAGTTCATGAACCACGACAATCAACTTTCGCCACCTGACGGGCGCTTGATTGTTGAATGTTGGTGCGATGTCACACAGAACGGAACAACCGCACCAACCGTTGGCTGGAGCGCAATTGTTGAAAAGTGGTTTAAAGCAAAAGGGATCACTCTTCCGGCTGTGAAGGTCAAATTATTCGTTACTGCGCTTACTAGCGCTGGACGCAAAAAAGGCGGTGCCATAGCTAGATCAATTAATAAGGGGTGACAGGTTGCAGTCCCCGTCCCACAAGGCCTGCACTAGTTTCTTTGACAGCAATTCGGTCCACGGGTAACACGTTAAATCCCACCTGTTACCTATTCCGCCTCAGCCTCTACCGCCAGCATTGTCATCGTCGATTACCAACAACGCCCCAGGAGGCGCAGACGATGGCAACTCAAGCCCACCCTATTCGCAAATCAGAACAGCCTACCCCCGCATGTGAACAACCTCGGCGCTTCATCAAACTGGGCGAGGTCAAGGCCCTGACCACCCTCTCCACGTCCGAGATCTATCGCCGTATCGCCGCTGGGCGCTTCCCCAAACAAGTGATGCTGGGGCCGAAGTCCGCCGTCTGGATCGAGGCAGAAGTTATTGCCTGGTGCGACTCGTTAGTCGCTCTGCGAGTGGAGGCTGCATAAATGGCCGACCAAAAAAAAGGCCAACCCAATAAGGCCAGCCCAGAAAAAACTCACCTATACGATACCAGTAACCACGCCCAACTAGTACGGCTTGTTCCGCGTCTTCGTAAAGGGCCTGCTGACACGTTCACCATCATGCGCGAGCTAAACATCTGCCGTCCTGGTGCCCGTATCTGCGACTTGCGCAATGCCGGCTACAAGATCATCACCAACCGCATCACGATGACGGATGAGTGGGGGCGCATCCACCGCGGTGTTGCCGTTTACACACTGATCGCTGAACCAGGTGCGAAGGTGGCGGCATGAATATTATCCCGCTAACCCGTGTGGGCGAAGAGCCTCGCGTGGACAGCCGGCAACTCGCCGAGCAGTTGGGCAATCAGCACAAAAATGCCCTCGCGCTGATCGAGCGCTACCTGGCAAAGTTTGCAGAGTTCGGGGTTGTTCCGTTTCAAACGGAGAAACCCTTGGTCGGAACTGCTGGTGGTAGGCCGGAGCGCTTCGCCCTGCTGAACGAAGATCAAGCGTTCTTCCTGCTGTCGTTGTCCCGCAATACCGACCGCGTTGTAGAACTGAAAGCGAGCCTAATAATGGCGTTCCGGGAAGCTCGGTATGGGCACGCCTGCCAGACGCTGGAGGCCCGCAAGCAGGAAGCCAGCAGCAATGGTCGCCGGCTGGCTCACTGGCGCTATGACAAGCCGGGTGTGTACGCGCACGTCGCCCATTTGAGGGAGCAACTGAAGCTGCCACTCGGTTTGGAGGACGCACGCCCATGACAGCTATGCTCATGATCAGCGATAAACGGTCGATAACTTTGGTTGCACGCGCCGTAAGTGATCGGTATGGTTCGCCCCAAGTCATGGCAAAATCCATGATCGGGTGTAGGAACCCAACAGAAAACTTGGCGCACAGGCGCCCCCATTACGATTGCTGGCGTCTTTTTTTACGCCCGCAGTTAAGTGTTATGGCGGCCGTGTGTGGGCAGGCTTCGGCCTGGCCGGGTTCCAAGTTTCCCGGTATTCCTACCCCACGCACGGCTGCCACCCAATCCCGTAGGAAGGACCGTGGCAGTTCCAAAATTCAACTTGGAGCGCCACCTATGTCCGCCCTCATTCCGTCCGCAATTCGCGCATTTGCTCACCGCCGCATGGCCCTGAGCGCCCTCCGCGCAAACTCCAGCCTCGCAACCCGCCTCAAGCGTTACTCGCACCACATGAGCATTGCCCGCTCCCTAGAGTCTGCCGGGGGGGTGCAATGAATACTCCCGCCCGCACCATCCAAGAGATTGCCCACGACACGCTTGAGGATCTCGAAAGCGCCCAGATCGCCCTGCGCAAGGTTGAGGCCGTTCTCTATGCCGCATTGGCAGACAAGGGCACGAGTCAGCACGTCCGCAACCTGGTAGATGTCGCGTGGAACCTGGCCGCTGACGGCGCCAACACCGCCGACTGCAACCGCGAGGCAATTTCCGCCGCTCTGTCCGGGTGCGCTGGTCTGGGCGCCGGGGGTGACGAATGAGAACGGCAATCCAAACGCGGGATGACCTCAGTTTCACCAAGCGCGACGACATGGGCAGGCTCATCAACTGGCCCCGGAACAACCCTGGCGTAGCTGCCGATTGGGAAAAGGGCCTTGCTTGCTTCGATTACGAGATCACCGAGCTGGCCGCGCATGATGAAACCGAAGCATTCGGCGCCATTCAGTTCGCCTTGTGCGGCATGGGTGGGCGATATACGAACCTTGAAATCGGCTTTGTAGATCGCGTGGCCAGGGCTGCGGTGATTGGCTTGCGCGCAATGCGAAATGGCTCCGAACGGTTCGAGCCGAAAGACTCAGTAGAGGCTTAAAAAATCATGAACAACCAAACCTGCAAAAACGCGGGTACGCCGAAGGCTTGCCTCAAGAAAACCATCGAACTTTTTTACGTCACGCACCCGAAGGTGCCCAAGGCGTTGCTGGGACCATTCTTGACCGAGGCCGACGCTGAGTGCGGGCGCGTTGTTATGCGTAGTGCTAGCGCCCAGGTGACGGCCTGCCTGGTTGAGTCAATCGACGACATTACCCGCTGGCACGGTGTGAACAACGGTCAAGTTTGCCGGGCCTTTGCTGGCGTTGATCGCCGGGAGGTCGGCCATGGATAACGTGACCCCAATCAAGCGCAGGGGCAGTGGCGGCCCACCCGCTGCTGGCGCTCATATCGACAGCGCCAGCTATGTGCTGCTGGTGGAAGCCCTAGTGGGCTTCCTGGAGCTGCGCATCTCGGAGGGGGACCAAGGCCGCCAATGCGATGAGTTGGAGCGCCTGACTCAGAAACTGGAGAGCTTGGCCAAGCGGTTTACCCCGCCGAAGGGGGCCGCGTGACTGACGCAACGATCCTATTCCGTGATGCGCTCCAGGCCGTCTATGGCCCTCTCGACTGGCTACCAGAGCCCGACGGTGCAATCCACCGATTCCGTGTGCCAGAGGATAAGCCTGGCTCGCTCAACGGCTGGTATGTGCTGTACCTGGATGGCATTGCATCCGGTGCGTTCGGCAGTTGGAAAGCCGGTGGCGCCAGCACCTGGTGTAGTCGCGAACCGGTGGACGCCCGCGAAGCGGCCCAGATCCGCGAGCGAGTTGACCAGGCCCGGCGCCAGCGCGAAGCCGAGCAACACCGGCGCCAGCAGCAGGCCGCCGAGAAGGCTAACCGCTGGTGGCGCAATGCGCGCCGCGCCTCACCCGACCACCCGTATCTGGTAGCCAAGGCAGTTCGCTCCTACGGCCTACGCCAGCGTGGCACTGACCTGCTGATCCCGCTGTACCTAGATGGGCGCTTGGTCAACCTGCAAAGGATCGGGCCGGACGGCGACAAGCACTTCCTGTTCGGCGGCCGGATCAAGGGCACCTATTCGCCACTGGGCATCATCGAGCCAGGTTCTGTGCTGTGCATCTGTGAAGGGTGGGCGACGGCCGCCAGCCTCCACCAGCACGGCGGCTATGTCGTTGCCGCTGCCATGAACGCGGGCAACTTGATCCCGGCGGCGATGGCACTTCGCGCTCGCTACCCGGGCCAACCAATCGTCATCGCCGGCGACGACGACCGACTCACCGATGGCAACCCGGGTCGCGCAGCGGCAAACGCAGCGGCGGCGGCCGTGGGTGGCCAAGTGGCTTTCCCTGAATGGCCGGAAGGCGCTCCCGAGGACCTCACCGACTTCAACGACCTCGCCAACTGGAAACTCGCCCATGTCCAAGCCTGACACTAACGTGATCAACCTTCGGCCGGACGCCGCGGCCATTGCGCCAGATCGCCCCTGCTGGGCGGTGTATGAGCATTGGGTGATCAATGAGAAGGGCCGCAAGCTGCGCCCGGGCGTTTACTGGCATAGCTTCAAGCGCGCCGCCGCTGACCAGGACGACGCCGAGGGCGATACCGGCGACCGGCCTATCACTGATGAGTGGATCTCCAGCCCCGTCACCGTCGTCGCCCGCACCACCAACAGCGACGATGGTAGCGAAGGCCGTTTGCTGCGCCTGGTCACAGAGGGCGGCATCAAGGAATGGATCATCGCCATGGAAGTGTTCGGCGGCAGCGGCGAGGACGCCCGGCGCGCATTGTTCGGTATGGGCGTCATCATTGCCCTCAAGAAGCGCGGCACGTTCATGGAGTACCTGCTCGACCAGCATCCTGCAGAAGTGTTTGCCACCACCAGCCGGCCGGGCTGGCATGAATCGGGAGCGTTCGTGCTGCCTGGGAGAACCATCGGCAGCGCCAATGTGCGGTACCAGGCCAGCAACAAGGCTCAAGTACTTTTCAGCCGGCGCGGCGAGCTGGCGCTGTGGCAATCGGAGGTGGCCGCCAAGTGCGCGGGCAACCCGGTGCTGACACTGGCGATCGGCTGCTCGCTGGCTGGCCCATTGCTGAGTTTGGTGGGCGTGCTGGGCGGTGGTGTTCACCTGGTGGGCGACAGCTCCAGCGGCAAGTCGCTGGCGCAACTGATCGGCTCGTCGGTATGGGGCGACCCGGGCGTGTTCGCCGCCAGTTGGGACATGACCAAGGGTGGCCTGGAGATCGAGGCATCGAGCCGCAATGACACCATCCTGCCCTTGGATGAGATCAAGCGCGCCGACCCCAAGCGCGTACAGGAAATGGCGTACTCCCTCGCCAACGGCCAAGGTAAAGGCACCATGACCCGTGAGCGTGAAGGCCGTGCGAAGTTGAGCTGGCGCCTGCTGACACTCTCCAGCGGCGAGCGCTCACTCTCTGAACACGCGGCCATATCCGGCAATGCCGCCCACGCTGGCGCCGAGTTGCGCATGGTCGACGTGAACGCTGGTACTCGGACACACCGGGCCTTCGACGAATTGCACGGGCTTGAGGGAGCGGACTTTCACCGACAGCTCACCGTAGCGGTCGGCGCCCACCACGGCCACCTTGGACCAGCGTTTGTGGAGCGCCTGGTCGCCGCCGACGATAAGCCCGGGCTGCTCAGTGACTTTGACGGCATCCGCGCCCAGTTCGTCGAGGACAACGCCCAGGCCGGCCGCGTGGCTGACCGGTTCGCCGTGATCGCGCTGGCGGGCGAGATGTCCATCGCCTACGGCCTGTTGCCATGGGAGCCGGGCACCGCCCTCTCCGACTGCCGCTTGCTCTACGGGGAATGGCTCTCCCGTGTCGGCGGGGGCAACGCAGAAGACCGCCAAATCCTGGCCGGCATCATCGATTTTATCGACAAGCACGGCAGCAGCCGATTCTCCGATGTCGACGCAGCGGAGGTGGACGCCAAGGTATTCAACCGCGCCGGATACTGGGAGCTGGTGGCCGGCAAGCGGCTCTATCTATTCAACAAGTCCGCGCTGATCGAGGCCGCCCATGGGTTCGGCCTCACCCGCGTGGTCAAGGCACTGGAGGTTGGCGGTGCCCTGGCCAAACGCGACACCGACCGCGATAGCCGCAAAACCAAAAAGTACCGCATCCCCGCCGGCGGATCGGCGCGCCTGTACGTCATCGACCCAGAGGCTATGGACAGCGAAGGGGGCGGCGCATGACCTCCATATCCACCAAGTATGAGTGCCCGAGTTCACAGGAACCTATAAACGTGGGGAACAGGGGGAACGGGGGAACAGCCAGTAAAACCGTGGGCTGTGGCCGCTCCCCCTTATTGAATGTATGGGGAACAGGGGGAACACAAACATGTTTTTGAATATAAGCGTGTCTGCGTTTCCGAGTATTTGGTTATCACTGTTCCCCACAAAAAAACGTGGGGAACAGAAACCCCCTCTGAAAGCCCCGGGAACATTGGCTGTTCCCACCGTTCCCCCGTTCCCCCGATTTTTTTCTAGAGACACATATGGGCGGTGGAGCAATCTGGCCGAGGTGACGCTATGAGTCTCCTTTCCGGCCTGCTCGATCACATGCCGCCTGCTATCGCCGGGCTCGACTCGCCAAAGGTGGATAGCCGGCCTCGCCCACGCCTGGTGCTGGCCAACCCTGTCGAACGCACTCCTCGGCTCATCACAAGCCCACACGCAAACGCCGCCACCGCCACGCCCGAATGGCGACAAGCCCGTGACCAGTACCTCAACCACATCATGGTTTGTCGGAGCTGCTACGCACCCACCGGCCGCCATTGCACGGCTGGCGCCCACCTGCGCACCAGCTACGACGCCACACCTATGGAGGCGCACCAATGAAGCCCAGCCTTATCACCCGCTTGTGCAACATCGGTTTGAAGCCAGGCATCAGCGCCGCCACGCAGCTCATCACCACCCGGCGAATCTGTCGCGCCATTACTGAACAGCTCGACGTTATCCGCAGTGAGCGGCGAGCCCTTCGCCGGCAGGCGAGCAAGTTGAAAGCATTCCTCCCCTTCACCCGGCAGGCCATTGCTGAATTGGAGGAGAGAGCCCAGGAACACCAAGAAGCCACCCGCAGCGGAGCGTGGAGCGCACTTGCGGGGTTTGGCCAATCACTGATGTTCGACCGTGAGGGGCTGGCGCAGGCGCTGGGATTCGACCAGGTGTGCGACCTTCTGGGCGTCAACCCAGTACATCGTCATCGGGCTATCGCAGACGGTGACACCAGCCTTCGCGGAGTGGCGTATCTATCCCAACTGGAGGACAGCGCCGACCGCAAAAGCGACGAATGGGGTGCCGGTGGACCGCTGTATCGCGCCTGCCACGCCGCCATGATCCGGTTCATCAGGGAATGCCCAGAAGACCAACTACCCGACCCATTCGCCCCTGGTGCGCCGTTCGGCCCAAAGCTGCCGCCAGTCCTGAGCATCGTCGGCAACTGACCATTTTCCGCGCCACGTTTTGCGAATCACGAAAACGTGGCGCGACACCGAGCAGCACCTCCGGGCACCTGCCCACGACCAGCGCCAGCGGCGCACAGAGGAAACATGACAGACCAAGACAGCAACACAGCGGGCCAGGCGCCCACGTACCGGGAGCGCTTTGCGGAGGCGTGCAAAACGATGGATTTTGCAGTCGCCCCAAACATGAATGGCGGCTACCTCGTCTGGGAAGTGCAACACGTCCGTGACGGGCAGAAGGTGACCATCGATGGACCGTTTTTCACAGAGGATGAAGGAAGGATCTCAGCCGACCTATTGCGCGGGACATTCCGCGGGGCTCGCGCTTACCAGGCGATTCATTGCTGGGCATGGAACCCAGACCCACGCCGCGAAGAGGCTATCCGTGACGACGCCATGGCATCCCGAATGATGCTCGCCATGCAGATCGGCGCCGAAGTACCAACCCACACCACCAATGCAAAGTAGGAGAAAAAACCATGGCCACATCACTGATCGAATACACCCCTGTCATCAACTTCAAGCTTCGCGGTGCCCTTCGCCAGTTCGGCAAGTCCTATCCATTGGCCGTGCGTACCCCAGCGGAAGCCGTCAAAGCCTTATGTGTTCAGATCCCTGGATTTGAGCGCTTCATATCGAACGCCAAGTCTCGAGGCTTGGAGTTCGCAGTGTTCCGAGACAAGCGGAACATTGGCGAGGCTGAATTGAATTACAGCGGCACCGGCGACATCACCATTGCACCAGTTATCACGGGCAGTAAGCGCGCAGGATCGCTTCAGACAATCGTCGGCGGGATACTTATTGCAGCGGCGTACGTGCTGTCTTTTACGCCGTTTGCGGCCGCGTCGCCTTTCCTGTATTCGGCAGGTACCGCAATGTCGATAGGTGGGATCATTCAAATGCTAAGCCCCCAGGCCGGCGGGCTAAAAACTAGTTCTGCGCCTGAGAACACTCCCGGCTACGCCTTCGGCAGTGCAAAAAACACAACGGCATCAGGCAACCCGGTCCCGCTATGTTGCGGACATCGCCGATGGGGCGGCGCAATCATTAGCGCTGCTATTTATGCGGAGGACCAAATGTAGGGACGATGGTAAATTGCCTTTTTCAACGGAGGACGATGTATGCGCAGGATAGCCACAACAGCACTATTTGCCGCCATTGTGGCCGGCTGTGCCACTTCCCCGGTGCCAACGAAAACCGCTGTTGCGGTACCTCCTGAAAGGGTTCTCGCCTATCAGACGAATTCGCCAGGTACTGGCACATTGTCGGTGACCCGAGACTCTGGCCATACGGGAAGTCTTTGCTCGGTGGGCTTTTTCGTAGACGGAAAAGTGGCCGCATTACTCAAGCCTGGAGAAAGGGTGTCCCTCCACGTCCCTGCTGGCTCGGTCGTAGTCGGTGCGGCATACCAAGGAAGCGGCATCTGCGGGATGGGTGCGGAAAGGCAAGAGCGAGAGGCAATCGTCACGGACGGAAAGGTGAAAAACTACCGCGTATCAACAAGCGGTGACGGTGTTTTAGACATTCTCCCTACCACGCTGTAACGAAAAGATAGGGCCGCCTACCGGCGGCTTTGTCACGCTTTGAGACAGACGATATGGTCTCACTCAGACCAAATCGTCTGTTTCACCGTCCTGCTGGTAACCACTCTGGTAACCACCAAAAGTAACCAATGGCGCCACCCACATGGTCCGGATTTCACTGTAGCTTGTCGTACAAAGCTCGACGTCTGACCCGTTGACCCTATTGATTCAAATTGAACGAATGAAGATTCGGATGCGACATCACTAACGGACATACAAATGAGAATCCCTGAAAGTCTCAAAGAAATGGAAAATCTCACAGAGTTGAGAAAAAGTGAGATAGCAAAGATGTTTTCACCTCACTTAAAATCACTCGACAACTATAAAATATTGATTATAAAACTAGTGCAAATAATTGGTGCTTACAAGCCATCTGGGGGCGTCGACATAGCGGTCAGAAACTTTATTGCTGACACTTATGACTTGTTGGATGGAGCCGTAGCCGTCATTAAATTGGGCCTGCCAAATGCGGCGGCACCGCTAATCAGGCGAATATATGAAAACGTATCTCTAATGAATGCTTTCATAATCGACAAAAAGCTGTACGACAAATGGTTTCGCGGCCAAGAGGTCGTAAACAAAGAGGTGCGAAAAGTGCTGAACACATCTCCCGCCGGAGAGGCGCTGGAACGCACCCAAGCTCTTTACTATCAGCTCTCGGACAAGGCACATCCCAGTAGAATCGCAATCAGCGATCGATTCCTTGGAGCTGGGAACCCATTCACTCTCGGGCCAGTCATGACTCCAAGCGTAGCGCTTGTAAGCGATACACTAGTACGGCTACTTTCTCTAGTGTTCTGGTTTACTGCGTGCGCTGCATTATATTACAAGCCGGTAATTTCGAGCCGCCATTCACACTTCATAAAGCTCTATGAAACGACATCAACTCACGCCCTGGATATAAATGAAAAGTTAGCGGGCAAACTTGACCAACTTTATGAAGAGGAAGACTTCACAGACATTGAACGAAACCCTCCAGCTTAACTTAACCAAGGTCAATACTCGAATCGATATTAGGCTTTATATGGTTCTGGTGCTCACTCGATGTCAGGTTTTGTCAGGCTATCGCCTTGCAAAAAGTTAAGTTTTGTTAAGTCGCCAGCACTGACCAGATCGCGCGGTATCCACTCCGGTATCCAGGGCTTGGCGTTCATCCACGCCGGAGCCAGGGGTGACCAAGCGCGGTGACCACCATCAGTGACCAATTTGCAGAACAGCCCCACGGAATGCTGGCGCCCAGTTCCGGAGGCGTGTTTCGCGCAGTTCGTCGCGCACCTGGTGCAAACGCGCGGCCACGCTCAGTTGTCGCTTCACCTGAAAAAGTTGATTACGAACAAAATCAGTATGGCCACGAGAAGCACTTTGATATGGCGAAGGGAACGAGCGATCTCCGGTAGGGTGTTTTGCGGTCCACTCAGCAAGTAACTGCAGAGATCCTCATAGCGCCGCTTTTGACCTGCTTCCAACTCATCCACTTGGTCGACGAGACGCTCAGTCGCGAGCGCCATGCCTTTCACCCCCTCTTCTATCGAAAAGAGGGCATCGGCATGCATCAGAGGGTCGCGGAGATTGCTCTCACGCAACCTTGTCAGTGTGTCCTGATTACTTTCCATAGGTTCGGCGTCCGCATTCTGGCTTAAGCTCAAGATCCTAGCTTATTGTCCATCGTTGTAGCGCGGGCACCTTCGTCGTGATCTGTATAAAATCAGGTTAATCATCAGCGCCAGCAATGAATCTCCTATTTAAATGCGCAGTAACTGCGCAAATTGCGCACTGCTATTACGCATTCTGAGCGCGTACCGGCGCCTAGTTCGCGTAGAGGTTCGCACTTCTGGTTCGCATCCTCTTACGCGAACCTGGTGCGAACCCGGCCGCCAGCCTGTTATCAAAAGTTGTGGTTGCCAGGCGCTGGTTTCCACTGTGGTTTCCAGGGTTTTGCAGTGGTTTCCACTGGCAACCTGGCCAGGCCCAAACCAAACCCACGGCACGAGCTCGACTGGCCGGCGCGCACGATCCGCGCCAGCATTGAGTGTTGAATTCAACTCACCGTGTAGATCCCAACACGCTGGCGCCGACTATTACTTTGACCACACTTTGACGGAATGCGAGACAGGCATCAGACCAAAACCGCGCCGGGTGGGCGTCTGAGGCTTATCGCGTGGCCAGCCCGTCAAACAAGCGCACCGTGGCCGCTGATACCCCTGACAGACCCCAGACGGATACGGCGCTTTCGGCCCGCCTACTTTTACCTGGCCTTTACCGAATCGCTGGCGAATGTGAGACAGGCATGAGACGGATTCGGCGGGCGTGGCCGCCTGAGAACACGCATCGCCCAATGCGGGCGGGGGTCACGCATTAGATGCGGGGAAATCCCGTATCACATCGCCAGGCCAATTTGCCGCCGGCAGACGCAAACCATGTAAAGGTGATTCCGGGCATTCACGGCGCCGGTGCTACGCTCTCTCGAAACACGGAGAGTCGCCATGACGGATACCAAGCTGATCGCCAGCCTGTTCGATCGCCTCAATCAAAACCAGCTCGCACTGGGCGCCGCAGTGGAGGAGCTTTCCCACTGGATCGAACAGCGCGGATCGGCAGACATTGCCAACAACGTTCGCGGCGCGCTAGAAACGCTCGATGAGAACCTGGCGTTCATTCGCCAGGGTATTGCTGAGCTGACTGTCGCCGGCAGTCTGGGGCAGTCGTGAGGAGGCAAATAATTCTGGACAGTTCTGGACGGATCGCGGCGCGGCACGCAACCTGATTCAGGCCGGGAGCCCCAGCGATGAAGGGCTCCGACAGATCGGCGTAGCAGTCCAGATACCCACCACGTCCAGAATTTTGGGCATACCCGCGGCGGGCGGTTCCGAGAGCCGAATCCTTGACCAGCCTTGACGAAATTCTTGACAGGTCTTGACGGATTTATCTGGCGCCACCAGCAGCAGGATCGCTTAAAGCCAAGCGTGGCAGGGCTTTGCGGGCATTCTCGCAGCTTGGCCATCACCAGCCTCGTCAAGAACTCTAGAAGTACCCGTCAAGGTAGCTGCTCGATCAATATCAAGGCCCTGCTGGCGGGATGGGGGGGGGTGAAATACCGGGCCAGACAAATCCTTAGCGCGTCAGGTAATACTAGACAGGCACTTGACGGATGTTCATCGGAAAGTGGCGCTTAATTCGTCCGCAGACTAAGCGCTGTGAGGCTCTCAGCGTGAAAGGAAAAGTGATCGAGCCAGATGCTTGTCAAGAGTTTGCGAAGGTCTTCGGCGACCTGACAGTAAGCTGGAGCACATAGTGATAATTTCGCAAACCAATCTCAAATGCGCTCGGTGCTGGCGCCAGGTAATTCAACGTGGCATAAGCTTCGAATGAAGCTCACAAATGTGACGCCCCGCATAAACAAGCACCGGTGCTAAACATGGACGAAAAAGAACGCTTCAGCTTTTACGAAAAAATCTATTTTTACGAAATGGATAGGAAAGAAAAGCTGATTTCTCGATTAAACCTGCCGCTGGCAATGATGGTTGCAGTGGCTTCCTTTCTCTCTTATATGCTTAACAAGGCGCCTACGACTCAGGACGGCCCATCTGGTGTTTTTTTCTGGATCTTTTATTTGTTCACTATCTTGCTGCTTCTCTGTGGCGCGCGTTACTTCTGGTCGTCGTGGCAGCTGAAGGATTACGACAAAGGCCTGCCTACGCTGATTGAGCTCGAGAAGTACCGTGAATCTTCAAATCTTCACTTCAAAACCTATGGGAAGAATCCAGATGACGGTGATACCTACTTTAGGCTGGTAATTCAGAACTATTACATTGAAGGGGCTGCCACCAATACGGCCAACAACGATAAGCGGACCGAGTACCTTGGCTCCCTCGCTTCGTATGTGACACTGACTATCATCCTGGCGCTGTGCTCCTTTCTCCCCTTTTACATCCACCACCACCCCGAGGTCAGTCCAAATGAGCGATCAGAAACCACCGCCACCGCCACCGCCGCCACCAATGAGATTTGTGAAAAATAACGAAGACGCTAAACGTCCGCCTCCGCCGCCCCCAACAAAGAAAGGTTAATCCCGCCAACGATGGGGTAGGAGTTGGCTACCCCATACCACTGCCCCGTAAATCGAGGGATTAGTCGATGTCCGTTATTGACTGTGATTATCTACCCGCCGACAAGGTGGTGTTTCCGCCGGAGCTGGCGCTGCTGATCGTCAGGAAGGCCAGCGCAATGGCGGCAGCATTCGAGGAGCAAGCGCTCGACCAGCTTACCAAGGACGCCCGGCGCGCCCTGTCGCGGGGAGCTGAGCTAAGGCGAGTCATCAGGGAAATGCGCTTGTAGCCACGAGAGTGAACTGCCGGGATCTCGCTGGCTTTTCCGGCACCTGCCATACCGAAATGGGAGCCCAGGTTAATTACAGAGAATCCTGAACACCTCCCTTTCGCGAAACACCCCATGAATGACCGCTACCCTGATCCGGGGTAGTGTCCGTCCGCAGAAATCGAGGCAAGGGCAGCCTGTGTTGCAAGCCCCCCGAGGCGAAATTACCTACTATTGGAAGATCTTTCGACAAAGTAATCGCAATGCTCAGTGTTAGCTAAGCTGTTTGCACCAGCCCTGCTCGCTATTACCAATAGCCCTAAAGGCTGGCATATATAGCCATCCGTGACGTCAAGAATAATCAGGGACAGAGAATGACAGCCGAAATCGCAATCATGAACCGTACCGCTGTCGTATTAGCTGCAGATAGTGCCGTTACCGTCACCTCGTGGAAGGACGGTAGACAGGAGCGCAGGTATTTTAAGGGAGCCAACAAGCTATACGAGCTTGCTCGATCCGGCCCCGTAGGCTTAATGATTTACGGTTCTGCTGGGCTGCAAGGTGTTCCCTGGGAGCTGCCAATCAAAGCTTTCCGAGAGTCGCTCGGAAAGGAACAGTACGACAATCTCAAAACTTATCCCGAGCGTTTTTTTGAGTTCATTCAGCACAATGACAAGTTTTTCTCCGATGAGGCGAAGGACAAGGCGCTAGTCAGCCTAATCGGAGCAGCTCACTTTCGTCTTCAGATGCTGGTCGCCAATCACGCGGGGGTTGAGGATATTGAGGGGCTCGCTGAAAAAAGTAATGCTGAAATTGAAACGGCGCTGACGCTCACAGAGGAAGAAATCGACGCTCTGCCGCTTCCGGATCTCTTAACTGAAGCAGATATTGCCAATGCCACTGCCAAAACTTCGGCTGTACTCACAGAGGAGGCGCCGACGTCAGTTCTGTTATTTATACAGTCAGACTCACGCGGATACCTCATCCCTCGTTTCATCGTTGCGCTGGTGAAGCTAGCCGTCAAAGAGTTTCTCAATTTCGCCGACGAAACAGGTGTGGTAGTCGCAGGCTACGGCAAGGAGGAATATTTCCCTTCGCTCGAAGTCTATGTTTGCTACGGGCTGTTGGGTGATCGGCTGATATTCAAGCGAAATGAGCCAAGGGTGATGGACGCGAATTCGCCCGCCGTCATCCAGCCGTTTGCTACAACGCATATGATCGATACGTTTCGAATGGGGGTCGCACCAGACGTTTTGGGCAATACCTACGGCTCGACTCAACAGGCGCTTACCGACTTGGGTAGGCGAGTGATCGCAGAATGCGGGGCCCAGAGCCCGCTTACAGAGGAGCGACTCGCGGAACTAGTAGGTGCTGCCCACCAAGAGCATACAGACAGGTGGTATCAGGAAATCAGAAACCAGCATGTATTTCCTCTGTCCAATATTATACATTCGCTTCCTTTGCCAGACATGGCGGCCTTGGCAAAAAGCCTGATTGAGCTAGAGTCACTCAAGGAAAGGGTTACGAAACCTAGCGAATCGGTGTCAGGCCCCATAGATGTTGCAGTGATTAGCAAGCATGATGGGTTTGTGTGGATAGATCGGAAGCATTATTTCCGGCCTGAATTGAATCCCCGTTTTTTCAACCGAGCAGATTAAGGAGCCTGATATGACCTTCTCAACAGAACGCTTAGCGGATTCTGATACTTCGGCAGTAGCCAGAAGCGCAATGAGCCTTGAGAACCAGCAAGTGCGCCCTGCTCGCGAGCCAAAGGATTTGAACCAGTACGATGCAATGATTCGTCGCCTGGATCAAAAGCCAAGTGTTCACGAGATCTTGACTGCGTTTTCTCCGGTGTAAACGTCGGAAACTTTTCGTACAAGAAGCCCGGCCAAGTGCCGGGCTTTTTTCATTCTGGCTAAAGATCCTTTCGGCTTCCCTCAACTGCTCGATAGACCGTAGCTGCTCGCTGGTTACCGTTCGTCGGAGCTAACCAGCTAGTCCCGTGTTTTGATTTTTCCCGACACCGACTCGTTCAAAAGCGAGCGGAATTGTAAAAAGTGAGTAGATTTGTGAGTAGATACGGAATTAACCACGATATAAACCCTTTAAAATCAACAAGTAATTCAAACTGTTCGATTCCGTCTCTGGCACCACTATTAAGTTTCAGGTGGTGCAACTATCATCTGGAACACACAAAAAACCCGCCTGGTGCGGGTTTTTTGTTGCCTTGGATTTAGCGCCTTGATCAAGGGCGATTCAACATCGCCCCTGCCACTCGGTCACTCAACGCCGATCCCACATCAGCGTCACCACCGCCGCCCTCTCTTGGTCCGACACCTGGAAGCCGCGCTCCTCGACCCGATTTAACCAGTCCTGCGCCGACAACTTCTCGCCAAAGCGCACCAGGCGCCCGTAGCGCTTGAACACGCCCTGCAACATGATAATCATCGAGGGGTAACTGCAGCCGCCGTCGAAACAGATGCTCAGCAAGCCAAGCCGCGAGCGGCCGATCACGTGACCGCCACCCGCGAGGGAGGTCGCACCGGGTGATTGAGCGCCGGGCCGCTTGAAGTCCATTTCCATCATTTCCTTGATCCGCACGTTACAACGATTACAAAAACGGTAAAGCCAGATAGGCGTTATATGACCCGCCGGTCATTTACCCGGCAAACATACACCAACACGCTCTAAATCGCCTGTTCACTTGAGCAGAAACACCAGCAACGGGTTGTCGTTCAAGCGCCCGTTGTACATCGGAGTCAAATGCTCCACTGGCGTTCCCTGCAGCAGCGCGGTTTCCTTACGCGCCACTATCACCCACGCCGGCCGAGGCAGTTCGCCCAACCGTTCCATCTCATTGCGCCCAACGAACAGCGGTTGCTCGTCGTGGTCCAGGTTCATCATGTAGCGCACCGCCCAGGTGTCCCGACCGAGATTGACGAACACCAATGGCCCAGGCTCCGTCGCACGCAGCGCTTCCACCTGGCTGACAAACTGCCGGGTGTCGAACTGCAGGTCCTTGGCCGGCTCCACCACCGTCACCAGCAACAACCACTGCGCCGCGAGTGCAATCGCACTGAGCAGCACCAGTCGCGCGCTGCGACGCCAGGCAAGCAACGCCGCCAACTGCAACAGCACCAGGGCGCCAATCAGCAGAGGCAACGAAACGTTAGGCCAGTAACCGTGTTTCTGCCACCCATAGCGACACACAAACACCACAACCCCACCCAACGCCGGCAGCGCCACGACGAGCCCTTCGTAGCATCGACGTATGCCCGCAAACCAGCCCTGCGCGTGAAGCAGCCCATAGGCCGCGACAGCGGCGAACATTGGCACCATGGGCAGGATGTAATAGGCGCGCTTGAAGTGCGGCACCGACAGCCCGAGCAAAATCATCAGGCCGCAGGCCGCAAGCCGTATCGCCAGTTGCACATTCTCATCGCATTGGCGCTGCGCCCAGCGATGTCGCAACGCAACCATCGTGGCCAACGCCAGGGGCACCACGGGGAAGTAGCGGTACAAACTCAACTGGAAATAGAAATAGAACGGCTCACCGGTTTCGTCGAGGCGCCCACCGACCTGCATCCTGAACACTTCATCGGCAAAGGCATCGCCACCGCTGATCCGCGCCAGCTTCATCAGCAACCACCAGCACGGCGCCAACAGCACCAGGCCAACCATACCGTGCACCAGCACCTGCCTGACCCGCTCGCCGGGACGGCCCAACGCCCAATACACGCAGACCACGCCGCAGACCTCGATCAACCCCAAGGGCCCGCGAATCGCAAAGCCCAGGACGAACAGCGGGAACACCGCCAATTGCCTGAGGCGCGAACCGAGGCGTTCACCACTGTGCAGCAGATAGAAACTGCCGACGCACAGCAGCGCCACCATCTGGTCCAGGCAGACCGACCGCGACTTTTCCAGCAGCTGAGTGGTGAGCAAGGTCAGCAGCACCGTGAGCAGCGCCCAGTTGCGGCCGTAAGGCACCAGCAAGCGATAGATCAGGGCAACCACACCCGCCGAGGCCAGCGCCGTGGGCAGGACATTTGCCAGATGGTTCGGCGCGTCGAACAAGCGCGCAAATACAAAACTGAAGAATGTCGCGGTACCAGGGTAGTCGGCGTAGGGCTGCCCATAGGTCGTAGGGAAAAGACTCGCGCCATGGCGAAACATCTCCTGCAGGAACAACGCCCAGCGCCCATCAAAACCCTGGGGCTGCTGATCCCAGATACCCAGGGTGAACAGCAACAAAGCCATCAGAAAAATGCCCAGGGACTCCAGGCGAAAGCGGTAGCGTTGATCCATCGGTTGACCTGTCAGGTAGGGAGCGCGGGCCTATGGTGCCGAACCCGCCCCTGAATAGCGCCTGAACAACCTGAAGATTGCCGCTTCTAGCGACTCGCAGGCCACACCCACTTCGGGATCAGCCGGACGTAGACCAACTCACCCACCAGCTCCACCAGGGTCTGCAGGATCACCACGGTCGCCGCCACCCCACGCACGTCTTCCGGCAGTGCCAGCGCCAAGGGCAGCACCACCAGCGAGTTGCGTGTCGATGCACTGAACGTCACCGCCCGCGCCGTGACCGCTGGCAACGCGAACAACCGCGCGGCCAACGCCCCCATCAGCGGCGCCAGCAGCAAAAAGCCGATATACACCGGCAGTACCGGGAGCAGCAGGTTGATATCCCGCACCACCGAGGTGATTTGCGAGGCGATCACCACGAACAACACCAGCGCCATCGCCGGCACCGGCAACCACGCCCAGGCATTGCTCCAAGCGTTGACCAGCGATGATCGCCGCGCCAGGGAGGTGGTGATCACCGCCAGGATCATCGGCACCACGATCAACAACAGGAACGCCTCGACAAACGGCCCTGCCTGCACCACCACGTCGGCCTGCGCCCCCAGCATAAAGCCCAGGTACACCGGCAATAGCACCAACTGCAACAGCAACAGCAACGGCGTCGCCGCCAGCATCAAGCGTGAATCGCCCTTACCGATATGGGTAAACACCACCACGTAGTCGATACACGGCGTCAGCAACACCAGCAATGCGCCCACCTGCAACGCCGGGCGCTCCACCAGGCCACGGGTCAACCCCCACACCAGCAACGGCACGAGGACGAAATTGGCCAGCAGCAACGCCGCCAGAAAGCGCTTGTGACCCAGGCTCTGGCGCAGATCCAGAAACGGGATTTGCAGGAACATCGCATACATCAGCACCGCGATGGCGGGCGTGACCAGCGCGCCAAGGCCATGGGCCAACGAAGGCGCGAGCAGGCCGAAAGCGGCAGCCAGCAGGACGGCGGCGAAGTAGACCGGGACCTGATTGTGCTCGAGGGTGTCGCGGGTCATGAAAACACTCAGTGTAAATCGCAAAGGCGTGAGCCTATGCTTCTACTGGCGCGAGGTCGAGGGAAGAGGCGTTGTACTGCTCAATGCAATCAATAATTTCGGTACTAAAAAACAATAATCCAGGCAGGGGCTTTGAAACGATGAACTTGAATGACGCCTCTTTAATAGAACGTGCAACTACACCCAGAAATAGCCAACGCGAATCCTTCAAAGAATCCGCCGCCGACGGCTACCCCCTCGCAGGCTCCACCTGGCGCCACCCGCGTACCGATCTCGAACGACCGGTCGTCATCATCAATGCCGCCACCTCCGTACGTTGCCGCCACTACTCACGTTTCGCCGATTACCTGTTCGCCAACGGCTTCGACGTGATCACCTACGACTATCGCGGCATCGGCGAGTCCCGCCTCGGTTCGTTGCGCGGTTTCAAGGCGTCGTGGTCGGATTGGGGCACGCGGGATTTCGAAGCGATCCTGCGGCGGGCACAGCGCGAGTTTCCAGGCCAACCGATTGATGTGGTCGGCCACAGCTTTGGTGGCTGTGCGGCGGGGTTGGCTGCATCCGGCGCGGTGATCCGGCGAATCGTCACCGTGGGCGCGCAGTTCGCCTACTGGCGCGATTACGCAGCCGCCGGGCGCTGGCAGATGTTTGCCAAGTGGCATGTGGTGATGCCGCTGGTGACGGCACTCTGTGGGTATTTCCCCGGCAAGCGGTTGGGCTGGCTGGAGGATACGCCAGCAGGCGTGGTGCGCGACTGGAGCACGCCAACGCCCAGGTATGAGACGCGGCCCAGCGGGCGTGCCCTGGCCGACTTGCCATTCAGTCGAGTGAAGGCGCAGATATTGGCGATCAGCATCACTGACGACCCGTTCGGCACCGTGCCAGCGATTGAGCGCTTGCTGGGCTATTTCGCAAACAGTGAGCGCACCCATCTGCGCATCGCTCCACAAGACATCGGCGAAAAACAGGTCGGGCATTTCGCGTTCTTTCGCAGCGAGTATCAGGACCGATTGTGGCCGATCGCATTGGCCTGGCTTCAAAACGGCCAATTAGCGCCAGATACCCTTGGGATTTCCCCCAACCTGCGCTTCAATACCCCACCCAGATCCTGACCCAAGGACGTGAGCCCATGGCCTCGCCGAACAAGCAGCAAAAACGTGCCCACCGGGCCAAGGCCAAGGCCAAGCAGAACCGTACCCAGCGTGCCGTCGCGACCAAGCCGGATGCGTTTGCCGGGGATGATGACCGGATTGACCTTGAGTCGGTGGATTTGACCGAGCTGTTCGTGGCGATGCGTACCGCCGGCGAGACCAGCCAGCAGGCACTGTGTGCGGTGTTCCTGGCCCACCCACTGCTCGCACTGGTGCTGGAACAGGAAGGCGAAGAAGAAGCCACCGACTTTATCCTGGCGGCACTGATCGAGTATCGGCAGTGGGCCACGGACAGCGAGGATGAAGCTGCCGCCCTGGCGTGGATCGAGTCGCCGCAGTTCCAGGCCGACTATGTGGCCGCCTCCCAGGCCCTCACCAACGCCCAAGACTGACGCCAAACAACATGTGGGAGGGGGCTTGCTCGCCTTCTGTAGGAGCGAGCTTGCTCGCGAAAAACTCACAGGCGCCGCGTTGATTCAGGAAACACGCGTTATCGTTGAGGTTTTTCGCGAGCAAGCTCGCTCCTACAAAAAAGCCTTAACTGGCTGGCATTCGGGCAAGCCCCCTCCCACATCTGAACTGCGGCGCAATCAAGCACCGCATTCCATCACATCAATTCAACACCACCGCGCCGACTCTCTGCGCCTTGCGACGGCTCGACACCAACAACCCCGCCGCCACTACCAGCAAGCTCAAGACCCCAGTCGCAATGATTTCCACGCGATGGGCCTCTTGGAACAGCATGATGGTCAGCGTGCCCACGATGAACACCATCACCGCGTAGGTCAGGCCCGGGAACAGCCACATCTTGAAGACGATCTTCTCGCCCGCCGCCGTGCGCTTCTGGCGCATGCGCAGTTGCGACACCGCGATCACCAGGTACACCAGCAGCGCGATGGCGCCGGAACTGGCCAGCAGGAATTCGAACACTGCCGCTGGGGCCACGTAGTTGGCGAACACCGCCAGGAACGCTGCGCCCGTGGACAGCATCACCGCCCAGTAAGGCGTACCGCTTTTGTTGGTGCGCTTGGACACAGCCGGTGCATCACCACGACGCCCCAGGGAGAACAGCATGCGCGAGGCGGTGTACAACGCCGAGTTCAGGCAGCTGGTCACGGCGACCAATACCACCAGGTCGACGATCAGCTTGGCATTCGGGATGCCCATGCGCTCCAGCACGGTCTGGTAGGAACCTACGGCCGCCAGGCTCGGATCATTCCAAGGCACCAGGGAAACCACGATGAAGATCGACAGCAGGTAGAACAAACCAATCCGCCAGATCACCGAGTTGGTGGCCTTGGTGATTTGCTGGCCTGGGTTCTTCGATTCAGCCGCCGCAATGGTGACGATCTCGGTGCCCATGAAGGAGAACATGGTGGTCAGGATCGCCGCCAATACCGCGCCCATGCCATTGGGCATGAAGCCCTGGGTATCGAACAGGTGGGACACGCCGCTGACCTGGCTGGTCGGCAAAAAGCCGAAGATCGCGGCCAGGCCGAGAATCACAAAGCCCACGATCGCCACGACTTTGATCAACGCGAACCAGAACTCGAACTCGCCGTAGTGCTTCACGCTGAACAGGTTGGTCGCCGTCAGCAGCAAGGTAATGATCAGGGTAAACGCCCAGATGGCCACGTTAGGGAACCAGGCGTTGAGAATGGTGGCGGCGGCGTTGGCTTCCAAAGGAATCACCAAGACCCAGAACCACCAGTACAGCCAGCCAATGGTGAAACCGGCCCAATGACCGATTGCCCGGTCGGCGTAGGTGGAGAACGAACCGGTGTCCGGTGACGCCACGGCCATCTCGGCCAGCATGCGCATGACCAGCACCACCAGCGTACCGGCAGCGGCGTAGGCCAGCAGCACCGCAGGGCCGGCGGCAGCTATCGCGTGGCCGGAGCCGACAAACAAACCGGCGCCAATAACGCCGGCAATCGACAACATCGTGACGTGACGCGGTTTGAGCCCCTGTTCGAGGTCATTGGAGCTTTGCGTACTACTCATTGACACACCTTTGCGAGGAATTGCGAAAACGGTTCGCCCGGTCTGCAGTCTTTCTTGTGAAAAGAAACCAACAAGGCGTTCTTTATTTTTTACGCAAGATTTGCGCCAAAATGTTACAAAGCCGCAATTGACGCGGGCTGTAGGACAATTCATTAACCGTTGCAAGTCATTGAGAATGCTGGCATTCCGCTACAGCGTTACCGAGCGACCCACTTTCCAGAGCAGAGCGTGCACCACAAACACACACGTAAAGTCCGCGACGCTCCATAAAAGTGCCATCAGGCGCCGTTTACCCGGTTAACCCTTCCAACACCCGGCCAAAGCTGGCACCATCGCGCCCTTTTTACGTAAAGCCTGTGGATTTTCGGGATCAAACGGTTGTTCGGTTGTTGATGGCGCGACACGCTGCTGTGCCGATGCGACACCCTGCCGCAGAGCCCCGGTTAACCGTCCGCAGCGCTGTTGGCTGTCATCCAGACGCTATGCTAGCTTGGCGCCTCGCCAGGAAGGCGGCCCAACAGCGTCGAACGCAATGAACACAATGAGGACCGCACATGGCTGAGGCCACGCCCGCGCTTGAAATCCGCAACTTGCATAAACGCTATGGTGAGCTGGAGGTACTCAAAGGTATCTCGCTGACCGCTCGCGACGGCGATGTGATCTCGATCCTGGGTTCCTCCGGTTCCGGCAAGTCCACGTTCCTGCGCTGCATCAACCTGCTGGAGAACCCGCACCAGGGGCAGATCCTGGTGGCTGGCGAAGAGCTCAAGCTCAAGGCCGCGAAAAACGGCGAGCTGATGGCCGCCGACGGCAAGCAGATCAACCGCCTGCGCAGCGAAATCGGTTTTGTGTTTCAAAACTTTAACCTGTGGCCACACATGAGCATCCTCGACAACATCATCGAGGCCCCTCGCCGTGTGCTCGGCCAGAGCAAGGCCGAAGCCATCGAAGTCGCCGAAGCCCTGCTGGCCAAGGTCGGCATCGGTGACAAACGCCACGCCTACCCCGCGCAACTGTCCGGCGGCCAGCAACAACGGGCGGCCATCGCCCGCACCCTGGCCATGCAGCCCAAGGTCATCCTGTTCGATGAGCCCACGTCGGCCCTTGACCCGGAAATGGTCCAGGAAGTACTTAATGTGATCCGCGCGCTGGCCGAAGAGGGCCGCACCATGCTGCTGGTCACCCATGAAATGGGCTTTGCCCGCCAGGTGTCCAGTGAAGTGGTATTCCTGCACCAGGGCCTGGTCGAAGAGCAAGGATCGCCACAGCAGGTGTTTGATAACCCGCTTTCGGCGCGCTGCAAACAATTCATGTCCAGCAACCGTTAACGGAGCAACCTGCATGCAGAACTATAAAAAATTCCTTCTGGCCGCGGCCGTTTCGATGGCGTTCAGCGCCACGGCCATGGCAGAAACCTTGAAAATGGGGATCGAAGCGGCCTACCCGCCGTTCAACAATAAAGACGCCAGCGGCAACGTCGTGGGCTTCGACAAAGACATCGGCGATGCCCTGTGCGCCAAGATGAAAGTCGAGAAGTGCGAAGTGTATGTCTCCGACTGGGACGGCATCATCCCGGCCCTGAACGCCAAGAAATTCGACTTCCTGGTGTCCTCGCTGTCGATCACCGATGAACGCAAGCAGGCCGTCGACTTCACCGACCCGTACTACTCCAACAAGCTGCAGTTCATTGCTCCTAAAGCCACGGCAGACTTCAAGACCGACGCGGCCTACCTCAAAGGCAAGATCATCGGCGCACAACGCGCGACGTTGGCCGGTAGCTACCTGGAAGACAAGCTGCCTGACACCACCGCCAAGCTCTACGACACCCAGGAAAACGCCTACCTCGACCTGACCTCCGGCCGCCTGGACGGGATCCTCGCCGACAAGTACGTGCAGTACGAATGGCTCAAGAGCAAAGACGGTTCGGCCTATGAGTTCAAGGGCGACCCGGTTGTAGAAAGCGACAAGATCGGTATCGCCGTACGCAAGGGTGACCCACTGCGCGAACGCCTGAACAAAGCCCTGGCAGAGATCAAGGCAGACGGCACCTACAAGAAGATCAACGACAAGTACTTCCCGTTCAGCATCGAATGATCTGATCGGCCTGCCCGGCGCGCGCCTTTGAGCGCGCCGGCTTTCAGCTTTGCCTGCCGCGATATGAAAACACCATGAATTTCGATCTCTACGGATTCGGCCCCGCCCTCGCCGCCGGGGCGCTGATGACCGTCAAGTTGGCGCTCACGGCCCTGTGCCTGGGGTTGGTGCTCGGCCTGGCCGGTGCCTTGGCCAAGACCTCCCCCTACAAGTCGCTGCAATGGCTGGGCGGTGCGTACTCAACCATCGTCCGCGGTATTCCCGAACTGCTGTGGGTACTGCTGATTTATTTCGGCACAGTCAACCTGATGCGCGCCCTCGGGGAGATGCTGGGTAACCCCGACCTGTCCCTCAGCGCCTTTGCCGCCGGGGTCATCGCCCTGGGCCTGTGCTTTGGCGCGTATGCCACGGAAGTGTTCCGCGGCGCAATCCTCGCCATTCCCAAGGGCCATCGTGAAGCCGGTGTCGCCCTGGGGCTGTCGAAATTTCGCATCTTCACCCGCCTGATCATGCCGCAAATGTGGCGCATCGCCCTGCCGGGCCTGGGCAACCTGTTCATGATCCTGATGAAAGACACTGCGTTGGTCTCGGTCATCGGCCTTGAAGAAATCATGCGCCACGCGCAGATCGGCGTGACCGTCACCAAGCAGCCGTTCACCTTCTTCATGGTCGCCGCCTTCATGTACCTGGGCCTCACCGTACTGGCCATGACCGGCATGCACTTCCTGGAAAAACGCGCCAGCCGTGGCTTTACAAGGAGCACCCAATGAGCGGCGACTACAGCTGGCTGTCCCATTTCGACCTGGGCCTGAACTGGGCCGTGATCATCAAATGGCTGCCCAAACTGGCCCAGGGCGCGACCCTGACCCTGGAGCTGGTGGCCATCGCGGTGATCGCCGGCCTGCTGCTGGCGATCCCTTTGGGCATTGCCCGTTCCTCGCGGCGCTGGTACGTACGCACCCTGCCCTATTGCTACATTTTCTTCTTCCGCGGTACGCCGCTGCTGGTGCAATTGTTCCTGGTCTACTACGGCCTGGCGCAGTTCGATGCCGTGCGCAACAGCTTCATGTGGCCTTACCTGCGCGATCCGTTCTGGTGTGCCACCGCCACCATGACCCTGCACACCGCCGCCTATATCGCCGAGATCCTGCGCGGTGCGATCCAGGCCATCCCGCCAGGCGAGATCGAAGCCGCGCGCGCCCTGGGCATGTCCAAGCCCAAGACGCTGTTCTACATCATCCTGCCCCGCGCCTCGCGCATCGGCCTGCCGGCCTACAGCAACGAAGTGATCCTGATGCTCAAGGCCAGCGCCCTGGCCAGTACCGTCACCTTGCTGGAACTGACCGGCATGGCGCGTACCATCATCGCGCGCACCTACCTGCCGGTTGAGATCTTCTTCGCGGCCGGACTGTTCTACCTGTTGATGGCCTACCTCCTGGTACGCGGCTTCAAACTGCTGGAACGCTGGCTGCGCGTCGATGCCTGCCAGGGACGTTGAGACACGCTTCCAGGTGCTGGATGCGTTCCTGGTCGAGCACCAAGGGCTGTGGCGACCACGGCCCTTCACGCACTCCCGGCTACCCTGGGAAACCCAGCATCCGCAACTCGCCCAATGGTTGCGCCAGCGCTCGTTGGCCGATGCCGAAAGCAGCCATAACCAGCCCCACGACCTGCCCGCCCCCGCACCTTTTCCACAGCTGGCCGCGCAAGCCCTGCGCCTCAGTGCTGTGGATAAGTTACCGACCCAGCCCCTGGCAGCCGCGCGCCATCGCTTGAATGTCGACGTCCCCGGGCGTAAATGGCAGCAGATCGAAGCGTTCGGCGCCGCGCTGCACTTTGCGCAGACGCCGACGCATTGGCTGGACTGGTGCGCCGGCAAAGGCCATCTCGGGCGCCGCCTGCTGCAACCTGGCCAACAGCTGACCTGCCTGGAATACGATCCGGCGTTGATCGCCTCCGGCCAAGCCTTGAGCGATCGCCATCGGTTGCCGGTCACCCATCGCCTGCAAGACGTAATGGCAACCGTAGCGATCAACCCCGACCACACCCCCGTCGCCCTGCACGCCTGTGGCGACCTGCATGTGCGCCTGCTGCACGCGGCCAGCGCCGCCGGCTGCAAGCAACTGGCGCTGGCACCGTGTTGTTATAACCGCATCAATGCCGAGCGCTACCAGGCGCTGTCCGGCGCCGGTCGTGCGTCGCGGCTGCAACTGTCGGTCGAGGACCTTGGCCTGCCGCTGAGCGAAACCGTCACCGCCGGTGCCCGCGTGCGCGTGCAACGGGATACGTCGATGGCCCGGCGCCTGGGGTTCGATCAGTTGCAACGTCAATTACGCGGCTGCGACGAGTATTTGCCCACGCCCTCGCTGCCCTCCAGCTGGCTCGACCAACCCTTCGCCGACTACTGCCGGGAGCTGGCGAGTCTCAAAGGGTTATCCACAGGCGAGCAGGATTGGCCCGCACTGGAGGCCAGCGGTTGGCGTCGCCTGGCCGAGGTCAGGAACCTGGAATTGCTGCGTGGTCTGTTTCGGCGCCCGCTGGAGCTCTGGCTGGTACTGGATCGGGCATTGTTTCTGGCCGAGAAAGGCTACAGGGTCGAGGTAGGCAGCTTCTGCGAATCGACACTGACGCCGCGCAACCTGATGGTGCTTGCCGAGCGCGATTAAAGGGCAAAATTGTCGCACCCCAGCCTGTGGATAACTCTGTTGATGGAATCTTTACAGAAGCTGTAGCCAACAACGCTACCGGCAAAAAGCCATGCTGCTCATTTTTTACCCACGGCATAAACCACCCGCAAAACAGGCAGTTGCAGCGTGATGAGAACGGCTCCACAAAACGTGTATTGGGTGACAGCGGCCACTGCCCAATTGTGCATAAGCATCTGGTGATAGGCGTATAAACCGCGCTTTACCGCAGCTTTCTGCAGGCGATCAACCACCGGCAAAGGTCGTTGATATCGTCGCTCGCCAGGCCCGCCGCCAGGCTGTCCAACGGGTCTGCGCCGAAGGCCAGGGCTTCGCTGATCGCCATGTCGCGATGCACCTCCCACGGCGCCTTGTTCAACCGTTGCTTGAACGCCTCGACCATGTCCAGGCTGAACGCGTTGTCTTCATCGAGCTGGTTGATCACGAAGTGCACCTGCGGCGGGCGCTCACGCTCCAGGTGCGGCGCCAACAGCGCCTGCAATTGATCCAGTGTTCCCAAAGATGCCGCGTCAGCCTGGGCGATGACCAACACCACATCGGCCACGTTCAGCGCCTGGTGCAAGTACACGTTATTTCCGGCAGGGGTATCGATGACCACCGTATGGCGTGCGCTCAGGTCCAGGGGGGCGAGGTGTTGCGCCAGCCAGTCGGGTTCATCCTTGAGCCAGCGCTGCAGCTTTTCCTGTTGCTGTGTATCGCTGTCGCCAAAGGGAATGACTCGACTACCGGCAAAACCCGGCTGCTGGAGAGTCTCCCACTGCGCATGTTGCAGGCTGGCCACACCGATGCCCGGCGCAGTCGGGCTGACCCCGAAGTGAAGCCGCAGGGCGTTTTGCGGGTCCAGGTCCAGCGCGACCACCGGTTCGCCGTGGCGCTGCAGGCCACTGCTCAAGGCGGTGGCCAGGGTGCTGCGGCCCACACCCCCATTCACCGATACCAGCGCCACCACGCTCGGGCGCGGCGCCGCGCCGGCTACCGCCTGGGTTTGTTCATTGGCGCGGGTAGACTGGCCGGAGAACGGTGTGCCGTCATCGACCGGGATGCTGCCGAAAAAGTGTAGCCGCGCATGCTGCCCTTGGGGGTCTCGGCTCACGTCCTGGCCGAGAAGAACGAGAAGACTGTCGGTGAAGCTCATCGCACATTCCTCCTCACGGCGAAGCTTAAAGACGTGAAAAAGGTCAGCTGATACGACTGCTTACCGCAGGTCTTTTTGTCGTCGCCTTAGTGCCCGCAGTCTGCTTCAAGCCAGCAACAGTGTCATTATTTTGCTGTAGGAGCTGGCTATTTTTTAGACAAGTGGCAAAAAGTCAATTTACTGACTTATCGTCACCGGGTCGTACGGCGTCTGCAGGTCGCGCTCCGGGATCTCCCAAATCAGCAACTTGGGCGGGGTTTGCTTAAACGCCGGGCTGTCGAAATACGCCTTGGCCGCACCGGAGAATTCGCCACCGTCCTTGCTGAAGTTGCCTACCGGCGCATTCAGGGCCTTTTGCAGGAAGCCCACAAAGTTGGAGTTGCGCGAGAACGAGGTGCCGATCAGCGCCACATTCGGCAGGCTGGCATCGCCGAACAGGTCGTCGGCATTGCTGGTTGCACCACCGCTTTCATGGGCGGAACTGGCCGCGACCGACTCGCCCGGTGGCTGCAATTTCGGCGGCAGCCAGTCGAGGCCGGCCAGGCGCACCAGGTCGCCCGGGCGCACGGCGAGCGGTGCCTGGGTGATCGTGAAGGTTTGTTCCGGCGTGGCCTTGATACCGCGCTGCTGAATGCGCTGGGCCAGGGCCTGGGCCCCTGCGTTGGCGCCGATTTCGCTCCAGTGGGTATCGGTGCGCAGGTACGCCTGCGGGCCCAGGGGCTTGAGCGTGTCAGTCAGGTCCAGCGCGGAGACGCCGGCAGCCTGCAACGCGGCAGTCCAGGCCTGGACACGGCCATCAAGCACGGCTGGGCGATACAGCCCGCAACGCTGTGCGGCCGCGATGCGGCTCTTGTCCGGCACCACCACCACTTGCAGGTCGATCCCTTTTTTGCCCAGTTGCTGTTGCAGGTCGATCACGGCCTGGGCCTTGGTCTGTGCATTGGCGTCGGCATGGCGGTTGATGCGCAGCTCATCGCTGATAAACAACCAGCCCGGGCATCCCTGGCGCACGCGCGGCCCGGTATCGCCGAAGGCCAGCCAGCTGGAGCCACGCTCCAGGTTGGCGGCCTGGATCGCCATCGGTGCCTTGGCCAGTTCCTTGGCGAAACGGTGGGTCACGTCGCCATGCAGCAGCATGTCGGTGTCCACCTTGGCCGGCACGAAGCTGATCGGGCCCTTCACCATCAGCCAGGCGCAAGACAGAAGCCCCGCCGCCAGGAAGGGCACCAGCACCCAGGCCGCCAGGGGGCTGGTACGAACGGCCAATTCGCTCGGTGGAGTCGGTGCGGTAGGAGCGGGCATGGTCGGGCTTCCTTAGAACTGAAAGTACAGAAACGGTACGGCGTCGCGGCTGGCAATCAGCGCGAACGACAACACAAACCCGGCCACCGGCCACAGCGAAGCCGCCACCAAAAACCACGGCTGAGTACCAAAGCGTTGCTCGCAACGAACCTGCCAGATCGGTGCAATGATGCATACCAGGCCCAGCAAGGCCGCCATGCCATGGGCCGGGCGCAGCGCGACCGCCATTGCGTCACCCAGGGCCATGCCGTGCATGCCGAACTGGCCGGCATACATGGTCAGTGCCGAATGGAAGTCCGGCGCGCGGAACAAGGTCCAGGCCAGGCACACAAACAGCAACGTCAGGACGTGGGACAACACCGGCGGAATACTCGGCAAGCTCGAACGCGACCAGGCGCGGTCCACGCACAGCGCCACCCCGTGGGCCGAACCCCACAACAGGTAGTTCCAGCTATCGCCGCCGTGCCACAAACCGGCAATCGCCATGGTCAGGAACAGGTTGCGATAAGTACGCCACACACCGTCACGGTTACCGCCCAGGGCGATGTACAGGTAGTCGCGCAACCAGCTGGACAACGACAGGTGCCAACGGCGCCAGAAGTCCTGGATGCTGCTGGCCAGATACGGCCGGTTAAAGTTTTCCGGGAAGTGGAAACCCAGCATCAGGCCCAGGCCGATGGCCATGGCGCTGTAGCCGGCGAAGTCGAAGAACAGTTGCAGCGAATAGGCCAGGCAACCGATCCACGCATCCACCAGGCTCGGGTTTTCCAGGTGGAAGGCAATGTCCACCAACGGCGACAAGGTGTCGGCCACCAGCACTTTCATGCCCATGCCGATCATGAAGCGCCGCGCGCCGAGGGAGAAATTCGGCCAGTTGAAATACCGCTGGTTCAGCTCGCGACGGACCCAGTCGTAACGAATGATCGGGCCGGCAATCGAGTGGCCGAACATCGAGATATAGGTGGCGTAATTGATGAAGCTGCGCTCCACCGGCACCGTATGCCGGTGTACGTCCACCAGGTATGAAATCGCCTGCAATACGATGAACGACAAGCCGGCGGGCAACGCCACGCGCTGCCAGTCCAGTGGCATGGCGCCGTACCAGGTGATCACCTCACTCACGGTGCCCGCCACGATGTTGGCGTACTTGTACCAACACAGCACCGCCGTGTTGAACACGATCAACGCGATCAACAGGCGCACCCGGCCTTTGCCATCCTCGCGGGAGCGGTCCACCAGCAAGCCGCCGACCCATGCCACCACGGTCAAGACCATGTGCAGGAACAGGAACAGTGGGCTCAACCAGCCGTAGAACAGCCAGCTGCCGATCAACAGGATGACGTTGCGCCAGCTCGGACGAGCCAGGGCATAAATCAACAGGAAGGCCGGCAGGAACAGCGTGAGGAATTCGAGTGAGGCAAAGACCATGGTGGTGTCGGGCCCGATCAGTTAGCGAGTGCGTCAGAGGCGAACAGCAACTTCGAACCTGCAGCCGAAGGAACAGCCAGCACGCTATAGCGCTCGCCAGCCTTGAGGGTGAACGACAACGGCTGGCCAACCGGCGCGCCGGCGCATTTGAGCTGCACCGACAGTTCCACCGGGTTGATCATGCGCCGCTGCAACGAACCTTCGGCAACCTGCTTGAACAGCTCGGCTTTTTGCGCCACGGCTTCCAGGCTCGCATCGACGCACGTGGCGTCGGCGTTGATAAAGGCCAGGGAGGCCTTGAGCGCGTTGAAGTCGTCCGGCTGTTCGCGCACCACCAATTGGCGCGTGGCGCCCTTGGCGTCGACCAGCGCCACCACGGTGGCGAATTCGCCTGGGGCGACGGTCACCGACAGGTCGGCGTCCTTGCCATCGCGGCTCAACACGCCCTTGATCGGCTTGTCACCGCCCACCACCGGCAGGAAGGACGAGACCAACTTGTCGCCATTCAACACCAGGCTGGCCTTGGAGCCGGCGGCCACCAGCTTCAGTTCGCTGCCGGTGCCGTTGGCAAACCGCAGGAACGCTGCGTCTTGCTCCGGGCCGGTGGGATACAACGGGATGTCGGCGCTGTAGGCGCTGACGCTGGCGAGCAAGGCCGCCAGACCCAGGGTCATCCGTTTCATTATTTGCTTCCTTTACCGTAGGCCGATGGCGGCAGGTCACCCAACGCAGTACCAATAGCCTTGGCCCACTTCTGGTAACCGTCGATGGTGAAGTGCTGGCCGTCGGTGGTGATCCACTCGCCCGGCTTGGAGAAGGTCAACGAGTCGATGTAGGTGCACGGCGCCACGTTACTGGCCAGGAACGACGACATCAGCTTGGTGCGGGTGTCGTCCTTCTTGTACTGGGAACCGACCTTGCCCCATGGCGGGCCGACCCACACGCACTTGGTGCCAGTCTCGGTGATCGCCTTGGTCAGCGAGGTCACGCTTTTCCAGGCCCAGGCTTTGGGGAACACCGGGTTGGTGTAGGAACCCATGGTGTCGCCGATGATCAGCACCACCACATCGGGTTTGTCCTTGGCGATCAGGTCTTTGATCGGCGTGGTGCTCATGGCGTTCTTGCCGTAGATCACCGCTTTGCCGGTGGGCATGCGTTCGCCGCCGCACTCGACTTTTTTCGGCACGACCCAATCCGCCGCACCCGCGCCACAGGCGCCGATGGAGTGAACCACCGCGCCTTGCTTGGTCAGGTTGTCTTGCAGCGGGTTGAGCAACGAATCGGGAAAGCTCATATGACTTTCGCCCAGTACCAGCATGGTTAGGCCGGCAATCGCAGAAACAGGCATGAATGACTCCGATTTAATCAGTTGGAATAGGGGGAACGGTACGGGCTGACCGGCAATGGCATCGGCCCGCTCAGGTCCTCGAACAAGTAGCGCAAGTAAGCATTACCGGCGTACTGGCGGTAGTCCTGGGCGTTATCGAGACCGATTTCGCCACCCAGGTAGAACCGCGAGCTCAGACGATATTCGGCAGCAGCGTTGAAGCTGTAGCCGACGCCGGTTTTGCTGGAGCTTTCGTACTTGGGATTACCCCTGGACGCCTGAAGTGTGCTGTCGCCAGGGAAATAATCCGTGCCATCTTGCGCGATATGCTGCAAGCCCACCGAACTTTTTACCTGGTAGCTGAAGCGGTCAAAGCTTTGTGCCCAGCGAATCGGCACACCCAGGGAAAAGAAACGCTGCGGGCTGAAGTAACCGCCGTTGCCGTAGGTGTAGAAGTCCTGGTTTTCCTTGAAGGTCATCGCCGAGCCGCTGATCCCCAGGGTCAACGTGTCCCGCGGGTTGTTGCGCAGGTACCAGTAGATACCGCTGCCCAGTTCCAGGCGGGTGTTGTCTTCGACGTTATTGCCCAGCAGTTCATGCAGCGACGCGTAACCGTAGACGCCCAGCTTCTGGTTGTCGTAGCTCAACTCGCCACGGCCGCCGTTGGCGGTGACGCCGCCCCACTTGTTGCCCTCGCCGTCTTCGGAACCGGCAAACGAGGTGACACTGTCAGTGACCGGACGCCGCGAAATGTTCGCGCCATAGCGGAAGTTCGGATTGGCTTCAAACGGACGCGACACACTCACGCCACCCACGAGGGTGTTGTAGAGGAAGCCCAACGGGCTCACACCGACATCAGCCTTAACGCCTTCATCCGGGTTTTCAAATGCCACGGCCAGGCCTACACCGCTGTCGCTCTGGGAACCCGCCGGGGTCGTGGAGCCTTTGCCGAAGCGCGACAACGCATCGCTACCGACGCTACCCGCACTCACGTGCACCGGCGTCACGCGCAACGCCACGGTGTTGTCACCCACCGGCATCCGCGCCTCAAACGGCGCTTCCACGTCGGTGATCTTGCTCAAGCCTTTCTCACCGTTGTTGCTGCGCACGCTCAAGCCCTGCACCACATAACCGGTACGGTCACGCAGGATCGTATCCAACGCGCGCCGCGCCGGGCTCAGCTCAGGGCTGTCGATGGAGGCGATATTCGAAGGCGGCACAAACGGTTCGCTCAAGTCGTTGGACGTCGCGCTGGCAAACGCGCTGGACGTCACGGTCTTGGTCGGCGCATCGATCGGCGGCGGTACAGCGCCGGCGACAGTCAGGTCGGTGACCTGGCGACGCTGGCCCGGCAGGCCCACGAAGGGGTTATACGACTTGCTTTGAGTGTCGGCCTGGGCCACCTGGGTCTTGGCCTTCATGGCGTTTTCAATCGCCAGGGCCTTGCGCAGCAGTTCAGCGGCTTCGCTGTTCTTGCCCAGGCCCTGGTAGATACGCGCGGCGGAGGTGAGGATCTCCGGGTTGGCCGGTTCCAACGCCAGGGCCTTGTTGCTGGCCGATTGCGCCAAGTCACGGTCGTTGCCTTTCAAGGCAATATCCGCCAGGCCCATTTGCAGGCGTGCATTGTTCGGGTTCTGCTGGATCAGCGGCGCGTACAGCTCCATGGCCTTCTTGCCGTTGCCGCTGGCGGCATACATGCGCGCCAGGGCGCCGACGCCCAAGGCGTCGTTGGGACGCTGGGCCAGGGCCGGCGAGAGCATGTC
The DNA here is from genome assembly GCF_042015035.1 of Pseudomonas gorinensis. Lineage (NCBI taxonomy): Bacteria > Pseudomonadati > Pseudomonadota > Gammaproteobacteria > Pseudomonadales > Pseudomonadaceae > Pseudomonas > Pseudomonas gorinensis. The sequence continues at coordinate 677,765 of NZ_CP167125.1, read as the reverse complement.
GTAGGCCGCCACCAGGTCGTTCTTCTCGCGCAGGGCATCGGCCTGCTTGACCCGGTACAGGTAGATCAAATCGTCGTAGCGCTGGCGACCGATCTCGGTCAATGGCTGGCCTTGCACTTCGCGCAGGATCTCGCCCGCCTCGCTGTACTTGTTGGCCTTGAGCAGCACGTTGGCGTACAGCAGTTTCTGGTCGACCGTCGGGTTGGGGTTGTTCTCCACCACCTTCTGCATCATGTCCAGGCCGTACTGCGCGGCACCGACTTCCACATAGGCGGCGGCCAGCACGGCCACGCGCTCAGGCTTTTGCCGCGTCAGCGGTTCGGAGCGACCGAGCAGCGCCAGGGCTTCGGGGCGCTGGCCACGGCGAGCGGTTTCGATGGCGATGTCGGTCTGCTGGTGCAGCGCGATATCGATCGCCAGCTCGTTCATGTCAGCGGTACGTTGGGCGGTTGGGATACGACCCAAGGTAGTCTCGGCTTGCTTCCACTCGCTCAACTCGGCCGACAACAAGGTGCTGGTGTACAGCGCGTCCGGCTGGTTGGGCTGGGTCTTGAGCAGACCGTCGATCAAGGCACGGGCGTTGCGGATCTGGCCGTCGCGCAGGTACATGCGGGCCAGGGCAAAGCGGGTCCAGGGGTTTTCCGGGTCGGCATCGAGGGCCTGGCGGTAGGCAGCCTGCGCGGCCTTCACATCGCCGCGTTGTTCGGCCAGCTTGCCGACCTGGGTGGCGCGCAGTGCGTTGATTTTCACGCTTGGCGCGAACTTGGCACGCTGGGCGGGCGACACCGAGTCGATCAGCTTCAAGGCTTCGTCCGGCTGGCCCGATTGGGACAGTACGTTGATCAAGCCACTCAGTGCATCCGGGTCGCCAGGGTGACGGGCCAGCACCTTGCGGTAGCCGGCTTCGGCGGCGTCGAACTGATTGTCCTGGGCCTGGAAACCCGCCAGGGCGACGGCGGCGCCGGGTTGACCGGGGTTCAGGCGTTCGGCCTGGGCCACCAGGTCACGGGCCTGGGCGCCACGGCCGGCGCGCTGGGCGTCGCGGCTCTGGCTGATCAGGTTCCAGTAACGCACGTCATTGAGCGCCGTTTGCCACGCCGCACCACCCGGTAAACGGGTGGCCTGTACCAGGTAGTTTTCCGCTTCGCTGTAACGCTCTTGCTGTTGACGCAACACGCCCATGCCACCGAGGGCATCGACGTCATTGGACTTCTCGGCCAAGCGCGCGGCCAGCAGCGGCTCGGCGGTTTTCAGGTCGCCAGCGTCCAGGGCCTTGAACGCCTTGGTCATCTGCGGATCGCGCTGCCAGGTACCGCCATTTTTGCCTTGGGCAATGCCTTTGTTCATCAGCGCGCGGATCTCGGTGTCATCCGGGTGCGCAGTGAGGAACTGCTGGAACAACGCCACCTGGTCGGGCTTGGGCGGGCCGAGCCAGATCAGCGCGAAGCGCCAGGTTTCATCGGCGTTACCGCCCACGTCGTTGTTCGGTGCCAGCTTGGCCAGCGCGCGAATACCGTCGGCACGGGTGGCCGGGTTACGCGCCAGGTGCTTGGCCAGGAACAGCGCGACGATCGGGTCGTTCGGCCGCTCACGGGACAAGCGCTGCAGGCCGGCGATCGCTTCATTGGTGCCCTTGGCGGTGAAGCCCAGGGTGTTGTAGTACTCGCGGGCAATCAGGCCCTGGGGCTGGCGGCCCTGGAAAATCTGGCGGTACAAGGCCACGGCCTTTTCGCGCTCGTCATCGGGCTCACCCAGTTCACGGGCCTGCTCCAGCAACTTGGCGTTGTCGGGCTTGTTGACGGTGATGTCTTGCTCTAACTGCAATGCCTGGCGCGGGACCGGGCTCAGCGCTTGCAAGCGGGCCAGGTATTTCTGCGCCTCGGCCGGGCGGTTCTGTTGCACCTGGATCAGGCCGATGCCGTACAGCGCATCCGGCTGGTCCGGGCTCAGGCTCAGCAGTTTTTGCCACGTCTCAAGGGCGCGCTCAGGGTTTTTCTTCGACTGCCAGTAGTAGCCCTGCTCGATCAGCAGGGACTGGGGGTCGCTGGTTTCGGCCAGGCTGGCACTGGAGGCCAGGGCGGCGAGAATCGCAATGGCTAGCGTGTGACGGCGCATGCTGCCTCCCAGGATAGTTTGACCGTACCGTCTTGTTCAAAACGGTACTTCTGATCGGCAAAGCCCTGGCTGAACAGGCTGAGCATGTAGTCGTAGTAGATTGGCTGCGCGCTGTCAGGTGCCGACGGGGCCAGGGCTTTGTTGAGCGCGTCGTCGACCTTGGCCTTTTGCAGTTGTGCCAGGGCGGTTTCGCCACGGGCCTGGAAGAAGGCAATGGTCGATGCCGAGAAGCTGAGCGGCGAGTAGCCGTTGTTCTTCTCCACTTCGCCGGTGGTGACGTGGATTTTCTCCGGCGGGAAGCCGGTGGCCGCCGCAGCCGTCGCCCGGGACATACCGCCCAGGGACTTGAGCATGCCCGCCGCCAGTGGATCGCTCTTGGCGGTCATGCCGGCCCACATGTAGGTGCGGATCGCATCGTAGCTGCCCAGGTCATCGGAGAACGGGTCGACCACAAACAGCCCGGTGTTGGCGCTGGTGGCGCGGTAGCCGACCCAGTTGGCCGCCAGGCCATGGGGGTTGCTGGCGGTATCGGCGAGCATCCGCGCGTTGCTTTCGGCCACTTCGTTCCAGCCGGCGTTCGGGCGCTCCTTATGGAAGCGACGCAGTTGCGCCAACACCTGGTAGCTCGGGTTGAAACGCCACAAGCCACCGCCATGCACGTAGCCGACCGGCCCTGGCAACAGCATCTTGCCCAGGCCCGGCACGCGCACGATCAGGTTGCGTTCGACGTTGGCCAGCAACAATTGCGCGTCTGCGCGGTACTGCGGGGCATTCCATACGCGGGCCGCTTCGAGCAGCGAGTAGGCCATCCACAGGTCAGCGTCGCTGGCGGAGTTAGGGTCGATGATGCCCCAGGTGCTATCAGGCTTTTTGCCCCATAACCAACCCGGCAGGTTCTGGCCGATATCGGCCCCCGACATGTTGGCCTTGGTCCAGGTCCAGAGCTTGTCAAAGCCTGCGCGGTCGTTACCGACGAGGGCGAAGAACATCGCGTACGACTGCCCTTCCGAACTGCTCTCGGTGGGTTTCATCGACGAGTTCAGCACGCGACCGTCATCCTGCACGAAGCGTTTGGCGTAGTTCTGCCACAGCGGCCAGTCGCAGGTCTGCGCTTGCGCAGCGCCTGCAAACATCACCGAGCCCAGCGCTATCAGGGCCATGCTACGCAGCGGGCTCATGCCAACCGCCGTTTTGCACGGGCACGCAGCGACAGGTAGATCAGGCTGGTCACCACGGCGAGGCCGAGGAAGGTGATCAACAGCATCCAGCCCAGGTTCTGCGAGAGTTGCCACTGCATGAACTTGAAGTAGTTGAGCTTGCCGACGTAGTACTGCTCGTCCGCCACCAGCGAGCTGATTTGCGTGCCTTGTACCACCGCCAGGCTGCCCTGGATCGAGTCTTTGTAGTTGTCACCGCCGATCAACGCGGAGGTGGCTTCCAGCAGGCCCTGAGGCTGGTTGCTGGCGATCAGCACCACGCTGCGGCCAGCCTTGAGCGGCGATTGGAAACCCGCCAGCCAGGTGCTGCTGCTCAAGCTGTTGAAGGTGATCCCGGTATTGGCGGTGTGGGTGTTAGCCGCAGGGTCCGGGCTGACCCAGCTGCGCACATAACGCGGCAGGTCAGACAGCAGGAACTGGTGTTGCTCGCCATCGCTGGTTGCCGGCAGGTATTGCTGCCACTGCTTGAGCAAAGGTTGGTTGCCTGCGGTGGCGAGTACCAGCAAGTCTTTGTCGGCAACGCTTTGCACGTCCTTGGCCTGCACCACTTTGACGGCGGTCGCCGGGTAACCGGTGGCTTCGCCGAAGCGGCCGAGCACGGTCAGGTACGCGGTGAGTTCGTCGGTGCCGTAGTTGTCGGGCATGACCACAGCCGATTCCGACAAGTCAGCCAGGCGGGTGAACGGGAAGCCGGAGTCGTTGAACACGCCCAGGTTCGGCATGGCGATAAAGTGCTGGTAGCCGGTGACATCGAGGGTGGAATCCGGGTCGATGGAACCGCGCATGTTGTCGACGATGATGTCGCGGCATTCGCCTTCTTTGATGTAGTCGTACATAAAGCGCAATTGCAGCTTGGACTTGGGCGACGCCGAGCTGATCGGCAACAGGGTCGTCACTTCACGCGGCAGGCTTTCGTCTTTCTTCAGCTGGTCGAGCAGGGTTTGACCACCGCCGAGGTTGCTCACCGACGGCAAGGCCACGGACTTCATGAACTGGTCATTCAGGCCGATCAGCAGCGACGAATTGGTCGACACCTGCTGCGGCGTGTAGCGGTATTTGACTTTGAGCGGCACGCCCTCTTCACGCCAGTTGAACAGGTCGGGCGGCAGGCGCAGGTCGACGCTGATGGCGCCGGGGTTGTAGCCCGACACGCTGAGTTTCTGCTGCTCGACCAACTCGCCCAAGCGCACCGGGCGGTTGCTCGGCAGCCAGTTCGGCGCGTCGTACGGACGGCGTGGCGCGAGGCTGTCGAGCTTGGTGATGACCACGCTGTTACCGGCCAATACCGGGTTGCCCAAGGCGACCGCCGTGGCGGCGCGCTTGAGCTCTGCGCCATCGCGACCGGTCACGATCAGCAGCTTGCCGTTGGCATCGTTGGGGTTGGCGAGCAGGGTCAGGGTCGGGCCGGTCGGCTTGGCCACGGCGATACCGTGTACATCCATTGCATCGGTGGTTTGCACCAGCACGATCGCGTTGCCCTTAGCCGGCAGGTCGCCGAGGGTGGTGGGGAAGGTCGCGCCACGGTAGCTGGCGAGGCCGCCAATCCACGAGGACAAGGTGCCGGCAGCTTCCAGCGCGGCGCTGTCCGGGGTGGTCGCGAACACGAACGGCAGGCTGACCTGGCGCGCATCACGTTTGTCGAAGAACGGCAGCGGCAATACAGCCAGGTCGTCCTTGAGCACGATCGGCTCGACCTGCACCTTCAACTCACTGCTGTTGCTGATTTTTGCCCACAGGCTGCTGTGCAAGGGGTCTTCGCAGGACATCGTGTAGTGGCCGATGAACTGCAGGCTCAGACGGTTGAACTCGGTGATCAACTTCGGCGGGATCTGCACCAATTGTTCTTGCTGGGTGCCCGCGCCTTCTTTAGGCAACGGCAGGCTGGCGGCGACTTCGCCGTTGACCAGCACGTTGATCTGCGACAGGTCCGCCAACAGTGCCGGCGAGTAGCTGTACTTGAGCAACAACTGCGCGCCCTTCACCACTTCATCGGCACGGATGTCGAAGTTGACGCTGTCGGACGACTCCACGCCTTGCAGGTTCATGGTGTCGCGACGGCCCAGTTGCTTGAGCGTCAGGCTGTAGCCGGTGTCGGTGCTTTGTACCGGTACCGTGGTGACGGCTTGCTCGGCAGCTTGCGCCAGCGAATTCAGGCCCATCAGCGAGGCGATCATCAGCGCGAGTGCACGGCGCGGATGAGGACGAGAGAACATATTCGAGGTCATGGCTTGTCCATCAGCGTATCGAGCGGTTGTGTAGGGGTGCGGCGCAAGGCCAGACGCAATTCGTGCAGGGTGGCGCGGCCGAGGGTGAACAGGCCGCCGATGCCAATGGCGCCGACTTCGCGCAGGGCTGCCAGCGGGGTGTCGGGCTGGCCGGCTCCCCAACTGGCGGCCCAGGTGTCGGCACGCGAGAATGTCAGGCGCACCAGTTCGCTTTGCTGGCGCAGGCTGAGGGGTTCGAACTGGGCACCGATCTGCGCGCCCTTGCTGAACACCACCCGCGCTTCAAACAGGCTGTCTTGGCCGTTGCGCGACAACACCAGTTGCACGCGCTCACCCTGGGTGATCGAGTGGCCGTCGCTGAGCATCAGGCCGAAGCCATTTTGCGAAAAGTCCTGGGTGACGCCATCGAGCACGCGGCCATCGGCGCAAATGATGCTCACCGGCAGCTTGGCGCTGACGCGCGGCTCGGAACGCACTTGGCGCGCCTCGGACGCTACAGCCACGGCGGCGCTGGTGATGATCAGGTTGTAGAGGGTCCAAGTCAGGTTGATCGCCACCGTCACGGCCGTGGACGCATCGCCCCAGACCAACTGATGGATACCGAAGCCCAGGCCGATCAGGTTCACCGCCAACAGCACCAGGTAGGGCCGGGCGAGTTTCCAGTCGAAGAACTGCTTGTCGATGATGCCGCCCTTGTCGGTGACGTTGAAACCACCGGCCTTGGGGTTGACCAGCGCCACCAGCACCGGCGGCAGGATGTACCAGGCCAGTACGGTCTCGTACACCTCGTTCCAGAACGAGTGACGGAAACGCCCCTGGATGCGTGAGTTGGTCAGGCTGGAATGCACCAAGTGCGGCAACACGTAGGCGACGATCATCAGCGCCGAGGCGTGGAAGATTTCCGCGCCGAAAATCAAATAGGCCAGCGGCGCGGTGAGGAACACCAGGCGCGGCAGGCCATAAAAGAAGTGCAGCATGGCGTTGGCGTAGCAGATGCGCTGGCCCCACTTGAGGCCCTTGCCCAGCAGCGGGTTGTCGGTGCGGAAAATCTGCGCCATGCCCCGCGCCCAGCGGATCCGCTGGTTGATGTGGCGCGACAGGCTTTCGGTGGCCAGGCCCGCGGCCTGCGGGATCGCCAGGTAAGCGGTGTTGTAGCCCAGGCGGTTGAGCTTGAGCGCGGTGTGGGCGTCTTCGGTCACGGTCTCGACCGCCACGCCGCCGATTTCCAGCAGCGGCTTACGGCGAATCACCGCACACGAGCCGCAGAAAAAGGTGGCGTTCCACAGGTCGTTGCCGTCCTGCACCAGGCCGTAGAACAGCTCACCCTCGTTAGGCACGGCGCGGAAGGTGTCGAGGTTCTTTTCGAACGGGTCCGGCGAGAAGAAGAAGTGCGGCGTTTGCAGCATCGCCAGCTTCGGATCTTTAAGGAACCAGCCCAGGCTCACTTGCAGGAAGGAACGTGTCGGCACGTGGTCGGCGTCGAACAGAGCGACGTATTCGCCGTCGGTGACCTTCAGCGCTTCGTTGAGGTTACCGGCCTTGGCGTGGAAGTTATTGTCGCGGCGGATGTAGTTCACACCGACCTTGCGGCAGAAGTCGCGGAACTCATCACGGCGGCCGTCATCGAGCACGTGGACGCGCAGCTTGTCCTTGGGCCAGTCCATCGCCTGGGCGGCGAAGATAGTCAGCTTGACGATGCTCAGGGCTTCATTATAGGTGGGGATAAACACGTCGACCGTCGGCCACTCTTCCGGCTCGGTGGTCAACCATACCGGCGTGCGGCGCAGCGGCCAGGCGGTTTGCACGTAGCCGAAGATCAGCACGATCAGCGCGTAGAACTCGGCCGCGACCAGGCCGTAGCCGAAGAACATGTCGAGCCAGGTTTCAAAACCCAGGGTGGAGGTCAGGCGCCAGAACATGTAGCGCAGCGACGCCACCAACGACAGCACCACCAAAGCCAGGATCGCCAGGCGCCCCGGGATCTTGCGCAGCACCAGCACCACGACGAAGCACACGGCGGCGAACAGGCATTGGCTGTAGAGGTCCAGCGGCGCGCTGATAATGCTCAGCAACAACAAGGCGCCGAGCACGCAACTGGTAACGACCAGTACCGTGCGCAGCGCCGCAGGCCAGCGATTGAAGCGCGCGATGGCGCCATTTAGGCGCTGTTCAGCGCGCCCTTCGACGAAGGGCGTGGAGAGCGTATTGTCGGTCATGGAAGGTCCGAGTCGATGCGTTCGAGCAAGGCGCGGCACAGAGCGTGGACGTCCTGGCTGCCGATACTGTTGACGGTTGGGTCGAGGGGATCACGCCCGTAGGCCTGGGCTTCGCTGAACGACAGATCACGATGCACCGTGCCCAGCAGGGCATTGCCCAGGCGCGTCTTGAACACCTCGACCATGTCCACGCTGAAACGGTGGGCAGCGTCCAACTGGTTGATCACATAAAAGGACTGTGGCGGCTTCTCGCGCTGGAGGTAGGGCGCGAGCATCGCGTCCATCTGCGCCAGGGTGCTGAACGACGCCACATCCGGCTGCACCACCACCAGCACCGCGTCGGCGACCGACAGGGCCTGGCTGAAGTACACCGTGTTGCCGGCAGGGACGTCGATAACCACGATGTCCTGGCCGCTCAACTTAAGACCGGCCAAGCGTTGGCTCAGCCACTGCTCATCCTGGCCCAGCCAGCGATTCAGGCTCTGCTGTTGTTCGTAGTCAGTGCCCCCGAACGCCACCAGGCGGCAACCGGCAAAACCGAATTCCGGCAAGGCTTCCCAGCTTTGGTTATGCAGGCTGGTGGCGCCCACGCCAGGCATGTCGAGACCCAGGCACAGGTGATGACGCAGGGCGTTTTGCGGGTCCAGGTCCAGGGCCAGCGCCGGCCGCCCCTGGCGCTGCAAACTGCTGGCAAGCGCCGCGGCCAAGGTGCTACGGCCGACACCGCCTTTGACCGAGACCACCACCACGACTTTCGGTGTGGGCTGCGCCGAAGACACTTCAGGGCGCAGATGGTCGGCTTCGCCGTGGTTCAGCTCTTCCAGCAGGCGCAGCAGCGGCGCCGACGGGGCTTCATCCACAAGCGCCGCAGCGACAGGCAGGGGCTTAACAAGCGCCGGGCTTTCCAGGACCTCTACATCGTCCTCAATGAACTCATGGACAAATTCGATTTCGCGGTAGCCATTTGGGTTGGCACCCAGCTTGTTGAATAGTTTTGAAATGTCATCTGCTCGACTCACTCACTGCCCCTCCCCACCTGATTTGCGCTTTAAAGGCGATAAAAAGGTCAGCAAAGAGCTGACCTTGTATTTTTCTAGTTATGTGGTGTGAGGCGCATTCTGTGATATCACATTGATGGTGTCAGTATTTTGATGCTTTTTGCTCTTAATTATCCGACGAACGGCGTGGCGCCATTTTTATGACGATTTACCGGATAAAAACGTATTATCTGTAAGAACATGAACTTGCACTGATTTATCCGGTTTCTTGTTGTCCGACCGGTCAAGAACGGCACAAATCTGACATAGCCTTCAACAATTAATCAGTTGCCTCACACTGTCTCGAAAATTTGCCTACACGGTTAAGTAATTAAACCCACCGTTCATATCGCGCGACAGAATACTCAAACCCCTGCCGGATTCAAGGCAAAACCCGCCGGGCGGTCGCTGGCAAAGTCGCAGCCGCCGTACCCCTGCACAGATGCCCCCAGCGCCGACACACAGCGAAGCAAAACCCGCGCCGCCAGACCCACAACCGCCATCGGCCGGGCCGTCAATCAGCCCTGCCTTTATTCACCCCGAGCAGCACGCCAAAAACGGCCCACCCCAGTGCAACCGCGATAACGGCGCGCCCGCCTTTAGCGCAAGCCGCAGCGGTTAACGCAGCCGCCGCTCCGTAAACGCGTAATCCTCCTGACAATCCCCGGAAGGCCCCGCCGCCACACTCACGTAACGCACCGTATCCGCGTCCACCAGCTGATAGGTGTACACATCCGGCATACGCACCCCATCCGTGCGCAACTCATTCTTGCCATTCACCGCCGACCACGTGCCCTGCTCTGTCTGAATCGCCTGCGTCTGCTGTACATCGCGGAAGAAAGTAATGGTGAAACGCCCATCAGGCTTGAGGTGGGTGGTCCACGACAGGAACTGGCATTTATCGGTTTGCGTGCGCAAGCCCTTCCAAGTACCAACCAGGGCCGGGTCATTGGCGGGCTTCTGAGTTGAACAGGCGCCGAGGGCGATGGTGAGGAGGATGAGGGAGAGAGTCCGTTTCATGTGGAGCTTCCTTTTAGGTGGAAAGGCTTGCGACTGCGCCTGGCAGTGGAGGATGAATCCTACTGACATGGGGAAGAAAAAGGGATCGCGGCAAGGTTTGTAAAAATAGTCAGAATTCAGGGGTTTACAGATGCTTGCCAATCGCTATAATCGTCGCCCTAACACGCCGGTATAGCTCAGTTGGTAGAGCAACTGACTTGTAATCAGTAGGTCCCGGGTTCGACTCCTGGTGCCGGCACCATACAAAACAAAGCCCCTGCAGAAATGCAGGGGCTTTGTTGTTTCTGGGGTGTTTGTATTTAGCTGATGCCCGCCCGCCTTTCTCCACACCTCTACACCCCCTCGAAAATCCCCCACCTCTATACCCAAGATTCAATTTCCAAGCTTTATGCTGAATTATGAACTGGCAATAATTATGGCTAACCCATAAAAACACCTAATCCCACCAACCCAGCTATCTTCCCAATCGCTCCCCACTCCCCCGGCTGCAAACCCAGCGGCCGAGCCTGAGAACCCGACTTGATGCAGGCGCTAACCACGCCCCCATTCGCAGTGATTACGAACGTGACAGCTCTCACTCGATAGAGGAGTTTGACCGATCCCCAGCCTGGTCAGGCCGGGGCTTTTTGGTGCCCTGCTGGGAGGTTTTTCTGTATAACGCCGTCAAGACTAAGCGTTGCGAACGGATGCCCATGAACGCCCTGAAACTGATCTGCCTGCTGGTGATTGTCCCGCTGCTGCTCGCCGCTCTGGGCGGCTGGGAGCGTGAGCGGGCAGGTGAGGCTGCCGCGTGGTTGATCAACTACCAGGCCGACGTCAGCGCCACTCGGCAAACCCTGCAGACCTTGGCGACGCAAAACCCTACGGCCCTTATCGACCTGGGCGAGGAAAAAATCGGCATCCAGCCGGCGCTCGAGCGGCTGGATAAAATCACGGCCGAACTGCCCACCGCCCAACGTATCAATAGCGGCATGCGCACCCTGGCGCCGTGGGTGATGGGGCTGGGCCTGCTGGCGGCGTTGATCGGTGTGGCGGCGCTGGCCGGCACACTGTGGGCGGGGCGGCGTGCGCGGCAGTCGCGGGAAAAACTGTTGCAGGCGTTCGCCCTCGGCAGCCGCTTGTTGCCCTACGTGCTGGTGAGCCATGTGGTGGCGATGGCGACGACGGTGGCGCTGGCCTTGAGTTTCGAAGGCTTGGCGATGTGGCACATCGGTCGATTGGGTCGCGGCGAATTCAAGCTGATGGCCGTGCTGGCGGTGATTGCGGCGTTCTGCCTGTATTCGATCTGGCTGCTGCTCAAACAATCGCGACACATGCTGGGTATGTTCAAACCCGAGCCGCTGGAGATGTTCGGGGCGGTGGTGACGCCCGCGCAGGCGCCGGCGCTGTGGCGCGACGTGAATACGTTGGCCGGCAAGCTCGGCGCGCTGTCACCGGACCATATCGTGGTGAGCCTGACCCAAGGGTTTTACGTGACCTCCAGCGAGGCCCACGTGCAACCGGCGCATACCACGCTGCATGGGCGCACCTTGCATGTGCCGCTGCTGTACCTCGGCCTGCTGAGCCGCGACGAAATCGGCGCGGTGATCGGCCATGAGCTCGCACACTTTGCAGGGGAAGACACCGAATACAGCCTGCGCTTCTTGCCGATCTACGATGGGGTCAATCGCAGCCTGGCGGTGCTGCTGGATACCCTGCTGGCCAGTGACCTGATCCAGGAGTGGCTGATGCGGCCGTCATTCCTGTTCGGCGTGTTTTTCATGCAGCGCTTTGATCACGCGGTCAACCATTGGAGCCGCGAGCGCGAGTTGCTGGCGGATGCCGCAGGTGCGCGCCTGGTCGGCAATGGCGCGGCGGCTTCAGCGCTGTTGCGCGTGTCGGTGTTGCAACCGCTTATCGAGGACGCGCTGTTGGCCTTGTGTGACTCAGCCTCGGAAGAGGATCTGCCCGCCGCCGCCCTGGCCGCACTGCAAGGCCGTGAACTGCAGGTGCCGCCACAAGCGTTGGAGATTCATCAGCCTCACCCGACCGACTCGCACCCGTCGAATGGCGAACGCCTGCAGGCGCTTGCCGTGTCGCCGGATGACGCCCTGCACAGCGCCACACGGTTAGTGGATGCCCACGTTGCAAATGGGCAAATCGACGCTTATTTCAGTGCGCCGCGCACGCTGCGTGAGCAGTTATCGCGCGACCTGATCGACGTGGCGGTCACCGAAAACACCGCGCACACGGCGTTGCTGGAAACCCTGGCCACATCGACCGACGGCGAACGTGAACTGCATGAGGGAGGGCGCTGGCGTGGCGTGCTGATGGCGGTGTGCGCCGTGCCTTTTGTGGGGCTCGGCTTGGCCATCATGAGCCAGCCCTGGCTGGCCCCGGAACGTTTGAAAAGCAACACGTTGTCGGCGATCGGCGCCGGGGCGGCAATCGCCGTTATCGCGTTGATCTTTTTGTGGCTGGGTGTGCGCCGTTTCAAGCGCGCACCGCAGGTCGCGTTGCGCCTGACGCCGGAGCATTTTGTGTTCGCCAACCTGGCGCAGCCGTTGCCGATTGAGCACATCGCCGGTGTCACCCTGCAATTTATGCAGGGTATCTGGGTGACCGTGGAGCTGACGCCGGAAGCGCCCTTGCCTGAACGGCGCAAAACCGCATTCGGCGTGCCGGGCGCGCGCATCAACAAGAAGAAACGCCAGGTGCTGTTACAGATGGCGCAGTTGTGCATCGACAACCAGAAGCTCGAACCCTATGAGGGCTTGTCACTGATGCTCGACTACGTAAATGCCTCCCTCGCCCGCAAGATTTTGCAGCACCGCGAGGACTGATCGGCCCGCATAAAAAAACCCCGAACCAGTCGGGGTTTTTTATCGCCTGGAATCAGGCGCGACGCCAGATCAATTAGAAAACGTTGATCGGGTAGTCGGCGAACAGACGGACTTCGTTACCGCCGACGTTGTACTGGTCGGCGTTGTTGGAAACACGCAACCAGGACGCACGAGCACGCAGGCTCAGGTCTTTGGCCGGGCCGCTCTGGACGACGTACTTGAACTGGTTGAAGATTTCGCGCTCGGTGCCATTGCCACGGTTGGAACCGTCGTCAATGTTGGTACCACGCACGTAGGCCACGTTGTAAGTCAGGCCAGGCACACCGAAGGTGCTGAAGTCCAGGCCGTAGCCGACTTGCCAGGAGCGCTCGTCCTTGCCGTTGAAGTCGGACCAGTAGGAGTTGGCCAGCAGGATGGTGTTGCCGCCATCGCCGATGCCGCCGGCGTTGCGGTAGCCGCCATACAGGTAGCCAGTGTCGCCGGTGCTGCGCTGGTGAGCGACGGTGAAGCTGTGCGGGCCAACGGCCCACGTGGCGCCCAGGCTCCAGATTTTGTTGTCGCGGGCGTCGGCGTCACCTTGGTTCTCCAGGGCGAAGCTGCGGTCCAGCTTGGTTTTGTAGCCATTGAAGTCAAAGGTCAGCGACTGTTGCTCTGGCAGGGCCAGCACGTAGTTGACGTTGACGTATTGCTTTTTCAGCACGTCTTGCATGTCGGAAGCGTACAGCGCAGCGGACAGGCTTTCGGTGAATTTGTAGCTACCACCGATGTAGTCGATGCTTTTCAGGCGGCCGCTGTCGCTGCCTTCGGCGCTCTTGCGGGCTTCTTTGGTGAAGTGACCGGCGTCCAGTTGCAGACCGGCGATCTCTTTGGAAACGATCGAGGTGCCTTCGTAGGTTTCCGACAGCAGGCGCGAGTTGTCGTATTCCAGAACCGGCACGGCTGGCATCTGCTGACCGTATTTGATCACGGTGTTGGAGATGCGCGCCTTGACGGCTGCGCCGCCCTTGGCCAGGTCGTTGGCGGCTTCGCCGCTGTCGCCTTGTTTGAAGAAGTCGATACCGCCCGCGCCGCTGCGACCTTTACCACCGTCCAGACGGATAGCGTATTGGCCGATCACGTCCACACCTACACCGACGGTGCCTTGGGTGAAGCCGGACTCGAACTTGCCGATAAAGCCTTGGCCCCATTCGGCTTTGTCTTGCTTGCCATTCTTGTAGTCACGGCTGATATAGGCGTTGCGTGCCGCGATGTTCAGGTGGCTGTCGTCTACGAAACCCTTGGATTGCTCCTGGTCGTTTGCCATGGCCTGAGTGGCGCTCAAAATCCCCAGAGCAATCAGACCCATCCGTTGCTTCAACATTTTTTGTATTCCTTATTACTGGTTGAGTACGCGCTGTGACACCAGGCTCCGTTCTGCTTTTTCTGGCGTCGACTTTTCCCGGAAAAAAGAAGGCCCGCGGACGACTGAACTGCCGCAGGCCTTTTTTTATTGGATGAGTCATGGCGGTTAGCCACAGGCGTTGGGCGCAATCCTAGTCCCGCGTTGAACTATGTGTCAATTTCGCGAATCGTCTGTATTTAGGCGAAATAATTCTAAGCAACGCCCTACATCGGTTCTAAAAACGACCCAATTCCTTCTCTTACGACGTCAAAAACACATTTCGTAATATATTTGGGAAGCGGTACGTGTGCTGATACCTGACGTGATGGCGCCGGGCCAGGGTGGTGGGGATGGATTGCGGTTTTCGGCAGAAGGCCTGGGATAGGTGCGCGGCACTGAGCCATCGTGGTGCTTACAGGCACCCACCCTTTATAGGGCTGAACAGGCTTTAAATGTGGGGTTCCACTAAATCTCTGACTTGGCGCTGTCGCGCAGCAAACTGGAGCCGCTGTGGCGAGCGGGCTTGCCCTAATGCCGTTCAGTTAAGGCTTTTTTGTAGGAGCGAGCTTGCTCGCGAAAAACGTCAACGATAACGCGTGTTTCCTGAATCAACGCGGCGCCTGTGAGTTTTTCGCGAGCAAGCTCGCTCCTACAGAAGGCGATGTACTCTTAACTGAACGGCATTAGGGCTTGCCCCGCGTTGGGCTGCGCAGGAGCCCTAATGAGAACGCTGCAGTGTGTCAGTCAGTTCCGGGGGGGGGGGGTTTTGGGGCTGCTGCGCAGCCCAACGCGGGCAAGCCCGCTCGCCACAACAAGCCCGCTCGCCACAACAGGCCCGCTCGCCACAACAGCCCGCGTCCACATGTTGAAGGCGTACACGTCAGTTATTCAGCAACTCACACAACACCTGCATCTCATCGTCACTGAACAACCCCGCCGGGTAGCGTTCACTCATCACACTGTGCAAATCCGGCTGCTGCCTGAGCTGTCGCGAACCGTTTGCCTTCAACCAGAGCGCCAGCGCATGGATGGCGTCACCGTTGACCCGCAAGGGGTGAAACGTGCGCGTATTCATTGGGTTGATGTTGGCATTCATTTCAGCGCTCTCTCCTACTGCGTGAGCGGCTAACTTACTCAAGGTTTATGACAGAACTGCGCAGTCATCAGCCTTGGTTACTGTGACAACACCAATACAAGAGCTATGCCAATGTCCCGGATCTATAGGTATTCAGACACAAAAAAGCCCACGGCCTTGCGGGGCCGCGGGCTTGCTGCGAGCGCTGGAACCGAGTAGTGCCCGGTCGCCGTCGAGGCGCTGTTACAACTGCACTCAGTTTTTGTGCGGGGCCGGCTGTTGTTGGGTCAGGCAATGGATATTACCGCCACCCAGTAACAGTTCGCGGCCCGGCACCATCACCACTTCGTGCTGCGGGAACAGGCTCTGCAGGATGGCCTTGGCCTGGCTGTCCAACGGGTCGTCAAAGCTCGGGGCGATGATGCCGCCGTTGACGATCAGGAAGTTGACGTAGGAACCGGCCAACCGCACGCTCGGATTACGCTCCTGGGTGCCATCCACCGGGTCCACGCCGGCACACTCTTCCTCGGTGGCATACAGCGGGCCCGGAATCGGCATTTTGTGCACTGTGAACGAGCGGCCCTGGGCGTCAGTGCTGCTTTGCAGGACGTCCATGGCTGCGTGGCAACGGGCGTAGTTCGGGTCTTGCGGGTCGTCGGTCCAGGCCAGCAACACTTCGCCCGGGCGCACATAGCAACAGAAGTTATCCACATGGCCGTCGGTTTCGTCATTGAACAGGCCATCCGGCAACCAGATGATCTTATCCACCGCTAGGTTGGCACTGAGCACCGCTTCGATAGCCGCACGGTCGAGGTGCGGGTTGCGATTGCGGTTGAGCAGGCATTCTTCGGTGGTGATCAGGGTGCCTTCGCCGTCGACGTGGATCGAACCGCCTTCCAGCACGAACCCTTCGGTGCGGTAACGCGGCGCGCGTTCGATCTCGAGGATCTTGCCGCCCACCTGCGAGTCACGGTTCCACGGCGCATACAGGCCACCATCAAAACCACCCCAGGCGTTGAAATCCCAGTTCACGCCACGCACTTCGCCGGTGTTGTTGATCACAAACGTCGGGCCGGTGTCGCGCACCCAGGCGTCGTCACTGGACATTTCCACCACGCGGATATTCGGCACGTCCAGGCGGGCGCGGGCGTTTTCGTACTGGCCGGCAGACACCGCGACCGTCACCGGTTCAAACCGCGCGATAGCCTTGGCCACCGCCACGTGAGCGGCCTGCGCCGGTTTACCACCCAGGCGCCAGTTGTCCGGGCGTTCGGGCCAGATCATCCAGGTTTGGGTCTGGGGCGCCCATTCGGCGGGCATATAAAAGCCATCGGCGCGAGGTGTGCTGTGCAGGGTGGTCATGGCAATCAGGGCTCCGAATGGGGGTGAAGGCCGACTTTATAACGGATAAAAATCGGCTTTAACAGCGGCCTGCAATCATAGGCGATAAATATGACAGCAAATAACCGATAACAATCGATTATTTACGCTTGTTCATTCAACGCCTTCGACAGCATGTCGACAAAGAAGTCCACGCTGCGTTTGGAGGTGACCATCGGCGGCTTGATCTTGAGGATGTTCAGGTAGTCACCGGTCGGCTGCATGAAAATCCCAAGTTCCCGCAGACGCTCGCACAACAGCGCGGTCTCTTCGGTGGCGGGCTCCAGGGTGTGTCGATCCCGCACCAGCTCCAGCCCCAAGTAGAAACCGGAGCCATGCACGGCGCCGACCAACGGATGACGGTCGATCAGTGCTTGCAGCCGCGCCTTGAAATGCCCGCCCACGACCTGGGCGTTTTCCCACAGCTTTTCTTCTTCCATCACATCCAGCACCGCCATGCCGATCCGGCAACTGACCGGGCTGCCCCCCGAGGACGAAAAGAAATACCCCTCGGCTTCCAGTGCTTCGGCAATCTCGCGCCGAGTGATCACCGCCCCCAAGGGCTGGCCGTTCCCCATGCCCTTGGCCATGGTGATGATGTCCGGCACAACACCCTGCTCTTCAAAGCCCCAGAAGAAATGCCCCATGCGCCCATAGCCCACCTGCACTTCATCGGCAATGCATACGCCGCCCTGGGCACGCACCCGCGCATACACCTGCTGCAGATAGCCCGGAGGCAGGGAAATACCGCCGGCATTGCCGTACACCGGCTCACAAATGAAGCCAGCCAGTTGGCGCTGGCTCGCGGCGATTTTCGCCAGGTTGTGCTCCACACTGCGGACATAATCCGGCGCACTGTCTGGTCCGCGGAACTCACCGCGATAGGTATTCGGCGCAGTCACCGGGTGTACCCAATCCGGGCGGCTGCTCAGGGCCTTGGGGTTGTCAGCGATCGAGGTGGACACCGCATCCGCCGCCACCGACCACCCGTGGTAAGCCTCCAGCACGCTGAGCATGTCGCGCCCGCCGCTGTAGGCCCAGGCCAGGCGAATGGCCAGGTCATTGGCCTCGGTGCCGCTGTTGACCAGGAACACCCGGTCCATACCCTCCGGCGCCAGCGCCAGCAGGCGCTCGGAAAACTCGGCAATCGCCGCGTAGTGGAAGCGCGAGTTGGTGTTGAGCAATGACCATTGCCGAGCCGCCACGGCCGCCATACGTGGGTGGCCGTGGCCGAGCACGGCCACGTTGTTGAGCATGTCGAGGTAGGAACGGCCCTGCATGTCGATCAGATGGTTGCGCCAGCCGCGTTCGATGCGCGGCGGGTCGACGTAATAATGCTTCTGCGAACGGGCGAAACTGGCGTCGCGCCGGGCCAGCAGGGCCTCGGGGTCCAGTTCCGGCTCAGCGTCACAGGCCAGGCCAAGCAGCGTCGCCGGTGACGGGCAAAGCGCTTGCCACGCCGGTACCCGGGAGGGCGCGCAGAACAGCGGCGGTTCGATGTCCGCGCGGCATACCTGCACCATCAGCGGGGCATGGACTTCGCCGATTATCTGCCCTTCCACCAGCACCGCGCCGGGGTTCAATGCGGTTTTCACCCCCCACAGACGCAGGCTCAGCGGACCGTCATGCAGGCTCAGCAGACCGTCGGCGCCCTTGCGCAACGTGCCGCCAAAGGGCGCCTCCAACACGGTGCCATGGGGCAAGTGCAGTTCAACATGCAGCGGGAACGTCTCAGGCTCAACGGCGCTGTCGGGACGGGTGCGCGACAGCCGATATTGCCCATAGCGACTGGCGGCCAAACCGTGCACGGTGGCCGCTTCATCCAGTAATCGGCGATCGATGCCGGGCTGTTCCCAATTGCCCGCTTCGAAATGCGGGCTGAGCACACCCAGGTCAATCAGCGCGAATTCCTGGCCCACCAACCCTGGCAACAAAGGGGCGAAGTTCTGGTCGGCCAACGGCGCCGGCGTCTCCCCGACACTGCTCAGAATCGCCGCTTCCATTAGTTCAAAGGGCACCGACATTGCCACATGGAAGATTTCCCACTCATGTTCGGCGTTTTTCAGCAGGTAGCTGTTATTCGGATCCAGGCGTTGCTGCTGTTCGCTGCTCAGCACCAGCACCGCCGCGCGGGCGACGATCAGTGGCCACAGGGCCTGCAGTTCTTCGCGCTGTAAGGGGTTGACCGCATGGAACGCACGGATGGCCGGGAGGATGGCAAAGGGATCGCTTTCAGCATGGTGCAGCAGCGCGGCACACGTCACCGACAAATCGGCGATGCGCCAGGTGTGCACCAGGTCGCCGAAATCAATCACCCCCTGGATCTGCCAGTGCCGCTGGGCATCCCGTTGCCACATGACGTTGTCATCGGTGATGTCCATGTGCACCGCTTGCCAGGGCAGGTGATCGGCCAGGTCGCGCAGGCGCGCGTCAACCTGTTCGGCCACCTGCTCCAAGAGGGCGCGATGGGGCAGGTTTTGCAGGGTTGCCAACAGGTGGGTGATCAGCTCCTGGGCGTGGCGCGGGTCCCATTGCAAGGTGCGGTCCAGGCCCGGGTGCTGGAAATCGGCCAGGGCCAGGCTCATTCGCCCGCACAATGCGCCGAAGCCTGCAATGACATCGCGGCCCAGATGGGGGAGATGGGTCAGGGGCTGCCCGTCGATGTAGTCCAGCAACCGCAGGTGCAGGTTTTGTCCATCCACCGCGACGGTGAGCAACTCTTCACCTGTGTGCGCCTTGATGACCTGAGGTACCTGCATCTGCACATGGGCCTGCAGGTTGTTGAGGGCCGCGTGCTGGGCCTGCAACTCAACGGCAGCGTAGTCACCCCGGCAGATTTTCAGAACAAAGCGGCCACGGTCGCTGTCGACCTTGTAATTGAGGTCTTGCTGGCTGCCCAGCGCCTGCAGGGTGCCGGTGAGGCCGTAATGCTGCTCAAGCAGGTGTGCCGCCTGATCGGGGTCCACTTGCGGGCAAGGTAGGCTGGCGCGATGGATCAACGTGGCAAGCAACATTGTGACGACCTCGGTTTTTTTAGGCGTCTATATCGCCATTGTTAAGGGGCTAACGCAACCCCCAGCACACGGCACGCTTGCGCCGACCTGCTCCACCACTCAAGCTATGCTCCATTTGCTTAATGTCCGTCTAAGGAAAAGGCCCCCCGACATGCGCATTCTCATCACCGGCGGCGCTGGTTTTATCGGCTCCGCCCTGATCCGCCACGTGATCCAGCACACCGAGCACGAAGTGCTTAACCTGGACAAACTCACCTACGCCGGCAACCTGGAGTCGCTGACCAGCATCGCGTCCAACAGCCGCTATGAGTTCGTACAGGCCGATATCGTCGACCAGGCCACCGTCAGCGCCGTGCTCGCGCGCTTCGAGCCGCAGGCGATCATGCACCTGGCGGCCGAGTCCCATGTCGACCGCTCCATCGATGGCCCGTCGGATTTTATCCAGACCAATATCGTCGGCACCTACAGCCTGCTGGAGGCCGCCCGCGCCTATTGGCAAAAGCTCGACGAACCCGCCAAGCGCGCGTTCCGCTTCCATCACATCTCCACCGACGAAGTGTATGGCGACCTGCATGGCGTGGACGACCTGTTCACCGAAACCACGCCCTACGCGCCCAGCTCGCCCTACTCGGCCAGCAAGGCTGCGTCCGACCACCTGGTGCGCGCCTGGCAGCGAACCTATGGGCTGCCGGTGTTGCTGACCAATTGTTCGAACAACTATGGGCCGTTCCACTTCCCGGAAAAGCTGATCCCCCTGGTGATCCTCAATGCCCTGGCGGGCAAGCCGTTGCCGGTCTATGGCGATGGCTTGCAGGTGCGCGACTGGCTGTTCGTAGAAGACCACGCCCGCGCATTGCTCAAGGTGGTGACCGAGGGTGTGGTCGGCGAGACCTACAACATTGGCGGGCATAACGAGCAGAAAAACATCGACGTGGTGCGCGGCATCTGCGCCCTGCTCGAAGAGCTGGCGCCGCAACGCCCGGCCGGCGTCGAGCAATTCACCGACCTGATCACCTTCGTCAAGGATCGCCCCGGCCACGACCAGCGCTATGCGATCGACGCCAGCAAGATCGAACGCGAGCTGGGCTGGGTCCCACAGGAAACCTTTGAAAGCGGGCTGCGCAAGACCGTGCAGTGGTACCTCGACAACCTGGAGTGGTGCCGCAGGGTCCAGGACGGCAGTTATCAGGGCGAACGATTGGGCAACACTGACTTCAAGGATCTGATTGCATGATGAAGGGAATCGTATTGGCCGGGGGCTCCGGCACCCGTTTGCACCCCATTACCCTGGGGGTGTCCAAGCAGCTGTTGCCGGTGTATGACAAACCGATGATCTACTACCCGATCTCGGTGCTGATGCTGGCGGGAATCAAGGACATCCTGGTGATTTCCACACCGGTCGACCTGCCGCAATACCGCAACCTGCTGGGGGATGGCAGCCAGTTTGGCGTACGCTTCAGCTATGCGGAGCAACCCTCGCCAGATGGCCTGGCCCAAGCGTTCATCATCGGTGAAGAGTTCATCGGCGATGATCCGGTCTGCCTGATCCTGGGTGACAACATCTTCCACGGCCAGCATTTTGGCGACCAGCTGCGTACCGCGGCCGAGCGCCCCTCCGGGGCTACCGTATTCGGCTACTGGGTCAAGGACCCGGAGCGTTTCGGGGTGATCGACTTCGACAAAGACGGCCGCGCCCTGTCCATCGAAGAAAAACCGGCCAAGCCCAAGTCGTCGTACGCGGTGACCGGCCTGTATTTCTATGACAACGACGTGATCAGCATCGCCAAGGCGGTCAAGCCTTCACTCCGTGGCGAGCTGGAGATTACCGACGTCAACAACGCTTACCTCAAGCGCGGCGACCTGCATGTCGAGCGCTTCGGCCGTGGCTTTGCCTGGCTCGACACAGGGACCCATGACAGCCTGCTCGAAGCGTCGACCTATGTGCAGACCATCGAGCATCGCCAGGGGCTGA
Organism: Pseudomonas gorinensis; assembly: GCF_042015035.1. Taxonomy (NCBI): domain Bacteria; kingdom Pseudomonadati; phylum Pseudomonadota; class Gammaproteobacteria; order Pseudomonadales; family Pseudomonadaceae; genus Pseudomonas; species Pseudomonas gorinensis. Next base: position 656,291 of record NZ_CP167125.1, on the reverse strand, counting down.
AAGTGGCGTGCCTGGAAGAAATCGCCTACGAAAATGGCTGGATCGACCGCGATTACCTGCTGGAGCGTGCACAGTATTTCGGCAAGACCGGCTATGGCCAATACCTGTACACGCTGGCTGGGGATGCTCCATGAATGTAACCGCCACTGAGTTGCCCGGTGTATTGATCATCGAGCCGAAGGTTTTTGGCGACGAACGCGGCTTCTTCTACGAAAGTTTCAATGCCCGGGATTTTGCCCAGGCCACGGGCCTGCAGCAGCAACAGTTTGTCCAGGACAATCATTCACGCTCGCAAAAAGGTGTGCTAAGGGGCCTGCATTATCAAATTGAGCACGCCCAGGGGAAGTTGGTACGTGTGACAGCTGGCGAAGTCCTGGATGTCGCGGTGGATATCCGTCGTAGCTCACCTCATTTCGGTAAGTGGGCCAGTGTGCATTTATCCGCCGACAATAATCGCCAACTGTGGATTCCACAGGGGTTCGCCCATGGCTTTGTAGTACTGAGCGATTACGCCGAGTTCCTCTACAAAACTACCGACTACTACACACCCTCCGCGGAGCGCTGCATTCGTTGGGATGATCCGAAGCTCAATATCGATTGGCAACTGAACGGCACTCCGACCTTGTCCGCCAAGGATCAGCAAGGCAAAAGTCTGGAAGATGCAGACCTGTTCCCATGAGCCGCCCTTTAAAAATCCTCATCACCGGCCAACACGGCCAGGTCTCCCTGGCGCTGCAGCAAAAGCTCCAGGGCCTGGGCGAACTCATCGTGCTGGGCCGCGACCAGCTTGACCTGACCAACGTCGAGCAGATTCGTCAGCAGGTACGTACCCATCGCCCGGGCCTGATCATCAACGCCGCAGCGCACACCGCGGTCGATCAGGCCGAAAGCGAACCAGACGCGGCTTTCGCCATCAATGCCATCGCTCCCGGCCTCCTCGCCGAGGAAGCCAGGGCCCTGGGCATCCCGCTGATCCATTACTCCACCGACTACGTGTTCGACGGCAGTAAACCTGCGCCCTACACCGAAGCCGATGTGCCGAACCCACTGGGTGTGTATGGCCAAAGCAAGCTGGCCGGTGAGCAGGCGATCGCCGCCGTGGGTGGCCAATACCTGATCCTGCGCACCAGTTGGGTCTATTCCAGCCACGGCAAGAACTTCCTGCTGACCATGCAACGCCTGCTGCAAGAGAAACCGCAGATGCGCATCGTCGCCGACCAGATCGGCGCTCCGACCTGGGCCGGTACCATCGCCAACAGCACCCGCACGTTGATCGAGCGCTGGCAGGCCGGCCAGGCGGGCGATTGGGGCATCTATCACCTGACCGCCCAGGGCGAGACGTCATGGTTCGGCTTCGCTCAGGCGATTGGCGAACATCTGCGTGCTGCGGGCAAACCCTGCGCTGAGCTGGAAGCGATCCCTTCCAGCGCCTACCCGACGCCGGCCAAGCGCCCCCTGAACTCGCGCCTCGATTGCAGCCGCCTGCGCCAGCAGTGGCAGGTTGGCCAGCCACAGTGGCAAGACGCATTGCGCGAGTGTCTTGCCGAGCAGCACTAGGCATAATGCGCCTGTACCCACAGGCGCACGACACCCATGACTCCACCTCTCCCGCGAAGACCCCGCTGGCGCAGCCTCGCCCTGCTGGCGCTGTGCCTGGCGCCGCTGCTGTGGCCGCTGGAGCACCTGGCCGAGCGTTATTACCGCAGCGAACTGGCCGGGCAGAACCGCCAGACCCTCGACCTCTACGTCGCCAACCTGCTGGGCACGCTGCACCGCTACGAGGTGCTGCCGCAAATCCTCGGTGACTTGCCGGCCTTGCGCACCGCGCTGGAGGCACCGGACGTCAGCACCAACCTGGTCAACGCCAACCTGCTGCTCAAGGACGTCGCCGCCCAGGCCGGGGTAGAAGTGATGTACCTGATGGACACCACCGGCAAGACCCTTGCCGCGTCCAATTGGGACAAGCAGGACAGCTTCGTCGGGCGCAACTTTTCGTTCCGCCCGTATTTCAGCGAAGCCATGGCCGGGCGGCTGGGACGGTTCTTCGGCCTGGGTACCACCTCGGCCAAGCGCGGTTACTTCTTCGCCGCCGCCGTGCGCAATGGCGAAAAAATCATCGGCGTGCTGGTGGTCAAGGTCGACCTGGACCACACCGAAAGCCTGTGGGGCAACACCCCCGAACAACTATTGGTAACCGACCATAACGGCGTGGTGATCCTCACGTCGCGTCCGCAATGGCGATTCCGCGCCACCCGGCCGCTGACCGATGAAGAGCGCCAGGCCATCATCGCCATCCAGCCCTACCCGACCCGCGACCCGCAACCGCTGACCCTGAGTTCCACGGCATGGTTGCGCCAATCCACTGCGATCGCCGAGACCGGCTGGAACGTGGAAATCCTCGCGCCACGCTCACTGATCAACCGCCCGGTGCGCACGGTAGTGGCCGTAGGTGGCGCCACGCTGCTGGTATTGATGTTGCTGCTGGGGCTGATGATGCAGCGCCGCCGTCATTACCTGGAGCGCATCGCCTTTGAAGCCAAGGCCCGTCGCGAGCTGGAGATGCGCGTGGTCGAGAGGACCAGCGACCTGGAAGGGCTCAACCGCCGCCTGAAACAGGAGGTACTGGAACGCGAACACGCCCAGCAGGAACTGGTGCGCGCCCAGGATGACTTGGTGCAAGCGGGCAAACTGTCGGCACTGGGCACCATGTCGGCGAGTATCAGCCACGAACTCAACCAACCCCTGGCGGCGATTCGCAGCTATGCCGAAAACGCCGAAATCCTCCTCGACCATGAACGCACCAACGATGCGCGCGGCAATCTCAAGCTGATCAGCGAACTGACCGGGCGCATGGCCTCGATCATCGCCCACCTGCGTGCGTTCGCCCGCCGCGATCGGCATGCGCCGGAAAGCGTCGCCCTGCAACCGGCGCTGGACGATGCCCTGGCGTTGCTGGCCAAGCGACGGCGCTCGATGGAAGTCGAACTGATCCGCGATTTGCCCGAGGCAACCTTGTGGGTAGAAGCCGGCGAAACGCGCCTGCGCCAGGTACTGGGCAACCTGCTGGCCAACGCCCTCGACGCCCTGACCGAAAAAGGCCCGCCGCGCAAACTCTGGCTGAGTACCCAAACCACCGAACAGGGCGTCAACCTGTACATTCGCGATAATGGCCCAGGCTTTTGCATGGAAGCACTGGGCCGCGCCAGCGAGCCGTTCTACACCACCAAGACCCGCACCCAGGGCCTGGGGTTGGGCCTGGCCATCTGTGACACGCTGATGCGCGCCTTTGGCGGCGAACTGCTGTTTGCCAACCACAAGGAAGGCGGCGCGCTGTTAACCTTGAAATTGCGTGCCGGCTCGCCGGGCGTCAGTCTGCAACCGTCCGAGGACCGCAGTGTATGAGTATCGATAACCAGATTCAGGTGGTGTTGATCGACGACGATCCACACTTACGTCAGGCCCTGTGCCAGACCCTGGACCTGGCCGGGCTGAAGGTCCTGCCCCTGGGCGAAGCCACCGGCCTCACCGCGCGTTTGTCGCGGGATTGGCCGGGGGTCGTGGTCAGCGATATCCGCATGCCCGGCATGGACGGCCTGGAGCTGCTCGCCGAACTGCACGGCCAGGACCCGGAGCTGCCGGTGCTGCTGATCACCGGCCACGGCGACGTGCCGTTGGCGGTGCAAGCCATGCGCGCGGGTGCCTACGACTTCCTCGAAAAACCCTTCGCCAGCGACGCCCTGCTCGACAGCGTGCGCCGCGCCCTGGCCCTGCGTCGCCTGGTCCTGGACAACCGCAGCCTGCGCCTGGCCCTCAGCGATCGCCAGCAACTGAGCACACGCCTGGTCGGGCACTCGCCCCAAATGCTGCGCCTGCGCGAACAGATCGGCGCACTGGCAGCGACCCGCGCCGATGTACTGATCCTGGGTGAAACCGGGGCCGGCAAGGAAGTGGTGGCCCGTGCGCTGCACGACCTGTCGAACCGGCGCAGCGGGCCATTCGTGGCGATCAACGCCGGGGCGCTGGCGGAGTCGGTGGTGGAAAGCGAACTGTTTGGCCATGAACCCGGCGCGTTTACCGGGGCGCAGAAGCGCCGGATCGGCAAGTTCGAATTCGCCAATGGCGGCACGCTGTTCCTTGATGAAATCGAAAGCATGAGCCTGGATGTGCAGGTCAAACTGCTGCGCCTGTTACAGGAACGCGTGGTCGAACGCCTTGGCGGCAATCAGTTGATCCCGCTGGATATCCGCATCATCGCGGCCACCAAGGAAGACTTGCGCCAGGCCGCCGACCAGGGCCGCTTCCGTGCCGACTTGTACTACCGCCTCAACGTCGCACCGTTGCGCATTCCGCCGCTGCGCGAACGGGGCGAAGACGCACTGATGCTGTTCCAGCACTTTGCCGACGAAGCCAGCAGCCGCCACGGCCTGCCACTGCACGAGCTGCAACCAGGCCAACGTGCGTTGCTGTTGCGCCACAACTGGCCGGGCAATGTGCGCGAACTGCAGAACGCCGCAGAACGCTTTGCCCTCGGCCTGGAGTTGGCGCTGGATAACACCCCGGACAATCCGGTAACCGGTGTGCTGACCTCGACCCCGGGCGGCTTGAGCGAACAGGTCGAGCAGTTCGAGAAAAGCCTGATCGCCGCCGAACTGACCCGCCCCCACAGTTCCCTGCGCAGCCTCGCCGAAGCCCTGGGCGTACCGCGCAAGACCTTGCACGACAAACTTCGCAAGCACGGCCTGAACTTCGCCGACAGCAGCAACCAAGGCGCTGACGACGAATGACCCTGCCCACTCACCAAGAGGCCGCCATGAGCCGCGACAGCCGTTACCTGGAATCCATCCTCCACCACGACATCCCCCTGACCCGTGAAATGGGCCTCAAGGTGCTCGACTGGCAACACGGCCAACTGCGATTGCACCTGCCCTTGCAAGCCAATATCAACCACAAGAGCACCATGTTCGGTGGCAGCCTCTATTGCGGCGCGGTGCTGGCGGGTTGGGGCTGGCTGCACCTGCAACTGCGCGAGGAAGGGATTGAAGACGGGCATATCGTGATTCAGGAAGGGCAGATCAGCTATCCGCTGCCCGTGACGCAAGACGCGACCGCCATTTGCGCGGCGCCGGAGGAGAAGGTGTGGAAGCGCTTTTTAGCCACCTACAAGCGCTATGGCCGGGCGCGGTTGACGTTGGACACGTGGATCGTAAATGAGGGCAGTGAAGAGCTGGCAGTGACTTTCACCGGCCAGTACGTCCTGCACCGCTGAAAGCCATCACACAAAACCAATGTGGGAGGGGGCAAGTCGAATCGTCGCACCGCCCCTCCCACATTTTGATCTGCGCTGGTTTTAAGATCTTGCCAAAGTCAGCAAGCGTTCACGCCACGCCGCCTTCGCCGGTAACGCCAGGAAGAAGGGGTTCAACAACGATGCCCGCGCCGGGTAGCTGAACGGCTCGCCACTCAACTCCAGTACCTCGCCGCCCGCCCCTTCCAATACACCCTGCGCCGCAGCGGTATCCCACTGCGAGGTCGGCGCCAGGCGCGGATAGCAATCGGCGCTGCCTTCGGCCAATAGGCAGAATTTCAACGAACTGCCGATATTCGCCAGCTTCAACTCCCCCACCCCTTCGCTCAAGCCATTGAGCAAACGCTCCTGCTCTGGGCTGGTATGCCGACGGCTGGCAACCACGGTGAAGGCTTCACCCGCCGCCGGAGTCTCGCGTACCTGGATCTGCCTGGGCGCTTCATTCACGTCCGAACGCCACGCGCCAAGCCCCGCGCCGCCGAAGTAGCACCGGCCGTTGGTAGGCATGGATACCACGCCAAATATCACACGGCCCTGTTCGATCAACGCAATGTTGACGGTAAATTCTTCACTGCCGGCGATAAATTCCTTGGTGCCATCCAGCGGGTCCACCAGCCACCACCGCTGCCAGCCGGCGCGTACGCTCTGGTCGATATCGGCGTCTTCTTCGGACAACACCGGGATACTCGGGTCCAGGGCTGTCAAACCGGCGAGAATCAGGTGATGGGCGGCCAGGTCCGCGGCCGTCACCGGCGAATCGTCAGCCTTGGACGTCACCGCCACTTCGGCGCGCCAGTACGGCAGGATGACTTCACCCGCCTGGCGAGCCAGTTCGATCACAGGGGCGATAAACGGGTGGCCTAAAAACAGTTCGCTCATGCGCTAAACGCTCCTCGCTGGGTCAACAGATCTCTTACCAGATACAACGCAGCCAGCGCGCGGCCTTCGCTGAACTGCTCATTTTGCGCCAGTTGCGACAGCTCGCGCAGGTTGACCCTGTCCACGCGCATCGGTTCAGGTTCATCACCTTCCAGGCGTTCTTCATAGAGGTCGGTGGCCAGCACCACCTGGATTTTCTGGCTCATATAGCCGGGGGACAGTGACAGCTCAGTGAGGTGCTCCAACTGGCGGGCGCCATAACCGGCTTCCTCCTTGAGCTCGCGGTCCGCCGCCGCCAGCACGTCCTCGCCGGGCTCGATCAGCCCCTTGGGCAAGGACAGCTCGTATTCGTCGGTGCCACCGCAGTACTCTTCCACCAGCAGCGCATGGTCGGCGTCGATCATTGCCACGATCATCACCGCGCCGTACCCGGCACCACGTCCCACCAGGCGCTCGTAGGTGCGTTCAACGCCATTGGAAAAGCGCAATTGCACTTCCTCCACGCGGAACAAACGGCTACTGGCGACTATTTCGCGGGCGAGGACGGTGGGTTTCTGGCGCATAAGCGGCTCCTTGGCGTGATCGGGTTACTATACCGTGGCTTTTCCGATTGTCTGTGTCGGATATCTTTACTTACATGAGACCGCCCCATGCCCTCTTTGCCCTGGCACGCCATCGACACTGTCCTGCTGGACATGGACGGCACCCTGCTCGACCTGCATTACGACAACCATTTCTGGATGGAACACCTGCCTCAGCGCTACGCCCAGTTGCATGGTGTGAGTCTGGCCATGGCCGAGATGGAGTTACAGCCGCTGTTCGAGCGTAACGCCGGACAGTTGCAATGGTATTGCCTGGATTTCTGGAGCACCGAACTGAACATTCCGGTGCGCGAGCTCAAGCTGGAAACCGCCCACCTGATCGCCCTGCGCCCGGGTGCCGATACCTTTCTGGCGGCGATCAAACAGGCCGGAAAACGGGTGATCCTGATCACCAACGCTCATCGTGACTCGCTGTCATTGAAGTTGGAACGCATTGAGTTGGCGCCGTATTTCGAGCGATTGATCAGCTCCCACGACTACGGTTTCGCCAAGGAAAACCCGCAGTTCTGGGATGCCTTGCAAGCCGATATCCAGTTCGACCCGGCGCGCAGCCTGTTTATCGACGACACGTTGCCGATCCTGCGCAGCGCCCAGAAATTTGGCGTGGGGCATTTGCTGGCGGTGAAAGAGCCGGACAGCCAAAAAGGGCCCAAGGACACCGGGGAATTTGCCGCAGTCGAGGATTACCGGGACCTTATTGTCGGACTTTGACCCCTTGTGGGAGGGAGCAAGCCCCCTCCCACATTTTTACTTTGTGAATTACTCAGGAATACGCAGCGTCTGCCCTGGGTAAATCTTGTCTGGATGAGACAACAGCGGCTTGTTGGCCTCGAAGATATCGTTGTACCGGCTGGCCTTGCCGTAAACCGCCAGGGAAATCGCGCTGAGGGTGTCGCCCTTTTTCACCACGACGAAACGGGCGGCGGCAACTACCGGGCCGGTTACGGTGATCTGGTCATCCACACTGGCCACACCGGCAATGTTGCCGGCCGCCAGAATGATTTTTTCTTTCTCTTCCTGACTGGCCACGGTCCCTGTAAGCGTGACCTTGTCACCCTCGACAGTGGCGTGAACATCCGGATTACCCAGCCCGACTTCTTCAATGTGCTTTTTCAGATCATCACTGGCATTGGCGTTGCCCGGCGTCAACAGCTTGACCAACTTCTCGCCGGCTTCCTTAACAAAGCTAAAAAGACTCATAGTGCGCTCTCCTTGATAGTTGATTTCCAGATGCCCAAGACTAGACCAGCCCCGAAGACTTGGGTTCCAGCCCGACCAAAGACCCAAACGCGCTAGAATCCCCCCGCCATTGGAATAAGCCCTGGAGCGAAGATGGACATCAAGCAGCTGAAATTCCTCATCGCCCTCGACGAGACCCGTCACTTCGGCCAGGCAGCAGCGCGTTGCCATATCACCCAGCCGACCCTGTCGATGCGCCTGCGCAGCCTGGAAGAAGAACTCGACCTGCCGCTGGTCAATCGTGGCCAGCGCTTCGAGGGCTTTACCGCCCCCGGCGAGCGAGTACTGGCCTGGGCGCGCACGGTGCTGGCAGCGTATGACGGCTTGCAGGCCGAAGCGGCGGCCTGTCGTGGCAACCTCGTCGGTACGTTGCGCCTGGGGGTGGTGCCGCTGTCGAGCTTCGATCCGTTGGCGTTGATGCAGCAACTGCACAAGGAACACCCGAGCCTGCGCTTTGAGCTTTCGGCCCTCAGCTCCGAACAGATTCTGGAACAACTGGCGAGCAATCGCCTGGACCTAGGCGTGTCTTACCTGGAGCGCCTGGACAATGAACGCTTCGACTCCCTGGCGCTCGGCGAAACCCGCATGGGCCTGCTCTACGACCAGCGCTATTTCAGCTTCGGCGACACACCGCTGAGCTGGGAAGCGTTGATCGAACTGCCCCTGGGCATGCTCACCAGCGGCATGCACTTTCGCCAGTCCATCGACCACAACTTCCACAGCCGGGGCCTGCACCCGCAGCCGCTGTTGCAAACCGATGCCGTCCATCAGTTGTTACAAGCGGTACATGGCGGGCTGTGCTGCGCGGTAATGCCCTTGGACGGTGGCCTGGATGCGCTCACCGAGCACTTGCGCCTGCAACCGATCGAAGACGCCCACACCCTCGCGCGCCTGGGGCTGATCATGCGTCGCAGCGCGCCCCGTTCGGCGCTGGCGGAAGCCTGTTTTGCGCTGTACCAGAAATTGCTGGCAGAGCATTGATCGACGTCATCTATCGGCAGATCAGTACTGGCAATTAGACGCGACGCTTTGTCGCGCCTAGTCTAGACACTGATCAATCCGCCGGTGGTACTGCCCCATGAACGCCAAGCGCCCAGTCTGCGCGGCGCCCGCCCCTGAAACGTCCGCGCCCGCCGCCAGCCAGAGCTACCAGTTCTGCAACCTCGAACACACAGAGGCCGCCAGCACGGCATTGGCGGAAGAAGTGGCGTTGGCAATTGCCTATAACGACATCAGCCAGGCAGTCATGCTGGTGACGCCCACTGACCTGGAAGACTTTATTGTCGGGTTCAGCATGGGTAGCGGCATTATTACCGACGTTGGCGACATTTATGACCTGAAACTCAGCGGCTCGGGCGCCACTCAATACGCTCAAGTCCAAATCTCCAGCCGCGCGTTTTGGAACCTCAAGCAGCAGCGTCGCCAATTGGCGGGCACCAGCGGCTGCGGTTTGTGTGGCGTCGAAGCCGTGGAACAGGCACTGCCAGACCTCCAAGTGCTGCCCGGCGCCCCCTTGCCGCCCGCCGCATGGCTCGACGGCCTGCGCCAACGCATCAGCGCCTTCCAGCCTTTGGGCCAATACAGTGGCGCCGTGCACGCGGCCGTGTTTATGAACAATCAGGGCGAACTGTTGCTGGGCCGCGAAGACATTGGCCGGCATAACGCCCTGGATAAGTTGATCGGCGCCCTGATCCGCCAAAAGATCCCGACAGCGGGTGGCCTGGCAATTGTCACCAGCCGTTGCAGCCTCGAATTGATCCAGAAAGTCCTGCGCGCGGGCATCCAGACCCTGGTCAGCCTGTCGTCGCCCACCGGCCTGGCCTTGCAATGGGCGCGCCGGCACAACCTCAACCTCATCCACCTGCCGCAGAAAAGTGCGCCGCGGGTCTACAGCCCTGCGATGGAGTACCAGCCATGAGCAATCACCACCAAGCCGACCAAACCCCAACCCCGCGCTACAAGCCCTACAAAGGCCCGGCGGGTGGCTGGGGCGCGTTGATCAGCGTGGCGCAGGCGTGGCTGACCAGCGACAACGCGCTGAAAAACATCCGCATGATGCTCAAGACCAACCAGAACGGCGGCTTCGACTGCCCGGGCTGCGCCTGGGGCGACTCGCCGGAAAGCGGCATGGTCAAGTTCTGCGAAAACGGCGCCAAGGCCGTCAACTGGGAAGCCACCAAGCGCCGTGTCGACGCTGCATTCTTCGCCAAGCACAGCGTCACCGCGCTGCTGGAACAAAGCGACTATTGGCTGGAATATCAGGGCCGCTTGACCGAACCGGTGCGCTATGACGCCGAGACCGACCGCTACAAACCCATCAGTTGGGACGCAGCGTTCGACCTGATCGGCAAGCACCTCAACGCACTGCCCAGCCCTGATATGGCCGAGTTTTATACTTCCGGCCGTGCCAGCAACGAAGCGGCGTACCTGTATCAATTGTTTGTACGCGCCTACGGCACCAACAACTTCCCGGACTGCTCGAACATGTGCCACGAAGCCAGCGGCGTGGCCTTGGCGCAAAGTGTAGGCGTCGGCAAAGGCACCGTGACCTTTGACGACTTTGAACATGCCGACGCGATTTTCGTCTGGGGCCAGAACCCCGGCACCAACCACCCACGCATGCTCGAACCGCTGCGTGAGGCCGTGAAACGCGGCGCCCAGGTGGTGTGCATCAACCCGCTGAAAGAGCGCGGCCTGGAACGCTTCCAGCATCCGCAGCACCCGCTGGAAATGCTCACCAACGGCGACAAGCCAACCAATACCGCCTACTTCCGCCCGGCGCTGGGGGGCGACATGGCCATCCTGCGCGGCATGGCCAAATTCCTGCTGCTGTGGGAGCGCCAGGCCCAGGCTGAAGGCAAGGAAGCGGTGTTCGACCACGACTTCCTCAACGAGCACACGACCAACGTGCTCGATTACCTGGGCCAGATCGACGACACCTCCTGGGATGAAATCGTCGCGCAGTCCGGCTTGCCCCTGGTCGAGATCGAGCAAGCGGCGCGCATGTACGCCAAAGGCAAGAACGTGATCATGTGCTGGGCGATGGGCATTACCCAGCACCGCCATTCGGTGCCAACCATCCAGGAGATCGCCAACCTGATGCTGTTGCGCGGCAACATTGGCCGCCCAGGCGCCGGCCTGTGCCCGGTGCGCGGTCACAGCAACGTGCAGGGCGACCGCACCATGGGCATCAACGAACGCCCACCGGTGGCGTTCCTCGACGCCCTGGAACGCCGCTTCCAGTTTCAGGTGCCACGTACCAACGGCCACAACGTGGTGGAAGCGATTCACGCCATGCTCGAAGGTCGCTCCAAGGTGTTCATCGGCCTGGGCGGCAACTTCGCCCAAGCCACGCCGGACAGCCCGCGCACCTTCGAAGCACTGCGCAATTGCGACCTGACCGTACAGATCAGCACCAAGCTCAACCGCAGCCACCTGACCCACGGCAAAGACGCACTGATCCTGCCGTGCCTGGGCCGTACCGACATCGATATCCAGGCCGAAGGCCCGCAGGCCGTGACCGTGGAAGACTCGTTCAGCATGGTCCACGACTCCAACGGCCAATTGCAGCCGCTGTCGAAACTGATGAAATCCGAGCCGGCCATCCTCGCCGGCATCGCCGCCGCCACCCTGGGCAGCAAGCCGGTGGACTGGAACTGGCTGGTGGGCGACTACAGCCGCATTCGCGACCTGATCGCCGACACCATCCCAGGCTTCAAGGACTTCAACGAACGCCTCAAGCACCCGGGTGGCTTCTACCTCGGTAATTCCGCCGGTGCGCGTCGCTGGAACACACCGTCGGGTCGCGCCAACTTCCGCCCGAATATCCTGCCCGCAGACCTGATCCACGAACGCACCCACGCCACCGGTCGCGTGCCAGACCTGATCATGCAATCCATGCGTTCCCACGATCAGTACAACACCACCATATATGGCCTGGATGACCGCTATCGCGGGGTGAAAGGCCAGCGTGACGTGCTGTTCGTCAACGAAGCCGACATCATCCGCCTGGGTTTCAAGCCGGGGCAGAAGGCTGACATCGTGTCGTTGTGGGAGGACGGTCGGGAGCGCAGGGTGAAAGGCTTTACCTTGCTGGCGTTTGATATTCCGGCGGGGCAGGCAGCTGCCTACTACCCGGAAGTGAACCCGCTGGTGCCGCTGGAAAGCACGGGGGATGGCAGCCATACGCCAACGTCGAAGTTCGTGGCGATTCGTTTGGAAGCGGCAAGTGACAGTGGGCTGATCATGGCCCGCTCGGCCTGACGAGAATCCGGACACAAAAAAGGCCGCTTTTGCATAAAAGCGGCCGTTCCGAAGTAGCTAAAGACCCACAAAAATTACTTAAGTTCCCCTGCTAAAACAGTAACTTATGGAATTGTGCACAACTCGTGTTACTGGTCGGATTTCTATTGTCACAATGTCGATACAGCCTCAGGATCGCGCCGTCATCCTCTTGAGGTCTCTCTATGAAGTTCTCCTCGATTCTCTTGTTGTCCCTTGGCCTGGTCAGTGGCGCAGCCATGGCCGGTGGCACCACCGAAGCCGGTGTGGGCGGCGCATTGGGCGGGGTACTCGGTTCGGTTGTGGGCCAGCAGGTCGGCGGTAACACCGGTTCGGCCATTGGCGCAGCCCTGGGCGGTGCGGGCGGCAGCGCGGTGGGCGCCGACAAACGCAGCCGCGGCGAAGCCGCTATTGGCGGCGCTCTGGGCGCAGCCGGCGGCAACGTGGTAGGCCGCAGCATGGGCGGCACCACCGGCAGCCTGATCGGCGCAGCTGCCGGCGGCGGCGCGGGTGGCGCACTGGGCAACTACATGGGCAACAAGAGCGATGACGACGACCGCCGTTATCGTGGCCGTGACGACCGTCGCTACTACCGGGACGGTCATCCTGGCCGTGGCCATGCCTATGGGCATCGCAAGAACAAACATCACTACCGTGATTGATCAGATCTAGAGAACATCGAAGAAACACTGTGGGAGGGGGCTTGCTCCCTTCCACATGGGTTTCCATGCAAAGTCAGGCCACCAACCCCTGCAACGCTTCGCGTAATCGCCCCGGAATCGTCACCGGCTGGTTCGACCCACGATCCACGAACACATGCACGAAGCGTCCCGCCGCACAGGCCTCCTCTTCGCCCGCCTTGAACACCGCCAACTCATACTGCACTGAACTGTTGCCCAACTTGCCTACCCGCAGGCCGATTTCTATACGGTCGGGAAAAGCGATCGACGCAAAGTAGTCACACGCCGAACTCACCACGAACCCCACCACTTCGCCATCGTGAATATCCAACCCGCCCTGCTCGATCAGGTAGGTATTCACCGCCGTGTCAAAGAAGCTGTAGTAGGTCACGTTGTTCACATGGCCATACACGTCGTTGTCGTGCCAGCGCGTGATGATCGGCTGGAAGTGACGGTAATCGGCGCGTTGGGGCGTTGAGTCGGGCATGGGCACACCTCATGAAAGTGGGTTTACAGGTCATTCAAATGGGCTGCTGCCCATTCGCGCACTTCGGCGTAGGGGTAGTCTTCCAGCGCTGCAAACCCCGGAATGCCCCGTGCCTTCAACTTGGTGAACAACGGCACGCTGATACCGCCCAGGAAGCGCGTCAGCCGCTCCGCACCTGGCAAGTGACCGGTGTGCTCATGATGCCTGTGGATAAAATCACCGCACAGTCCCATGAAGTTTTTATCCACAAGCGGCGGCAGGCTCGACGGCGCCGGCAAATGCGCGACATGACCGTGGCACACCGAACAATGCCCGCAACGCTGCGGCGCATTCTCATCACCAAAATACTGGGCGAGGCGTTGCCCCAGGCAATGATCGGTGGCAAACAGGTCGAGCATGGCGTGAATCCGTGCAACTTCTCCCACCTCGTGCTGCTTGAAGCCTGTGTATAACTCAGCACTCAGTGCCTGTGGATCAAAGTCGGTATTGAGCAGGCTATAGACCTCAGTCATCTGCTTGCTTTCCAGCTCGATCAGGCCCTGTTCCTGGAAGTAATCCAGCGCCTTCACCACCCGATTGCGCTCGGCATTGTGCTGTTGATACAGCGCGTCGAAATCCACCGTCGCCCAGGTTTTCGCACGTTTGCACACCTGGACGATCGCCGCGACAAACTGCTGGCGCTCGCCGGAAAAACGCGCCAGCAAGGCGTCGGGCTCTATCAGGTACTTGAAGCGGTACTCGGCATAAAACGCATAGCGCGGGGCGATCACGCCCTTGAGCTCCAGCTGGACCAGCAACGTCTTGAGCGGCAGCTCGCGGATGTTGCTGTGGTCCGACAGCGAACGCAGCAGGAACTCCCACTGCCCATCGCTGTGCACCGCCTGCAACTCTTCCAGTACACGGCGAATCCCTTCCTGCTCGGGCGTGTCGCCATACACAAAGTTCTCCAGCACATTGAGGCTGTCGCGGTTGGCCAGTACCAGGCAATCGGACGGCTGCCCATCGCGCCCCGCACGGCCGATTTCCTGGCTGTAGTTCTCGATGGACTTGGGCAGGTCGAAGTGCACCACATTGCGAATGTCGCTCTTGTCGATTCCCATGCCAAACGCAATAGTGGCGACGATGCAATTGGAGCGCCCCTCCATGAAGCGCTGTTGGATGCCCTCGCGCTTATCGTGGGGCAAACCCGCGTGATACGCCTCGGCCTGGATGCCGTTGCGGTTCAGGTGCTCGGCAATCTGCTCGGCGGTTTTCTGCAAGGTGACGTAGACGATGCTCGGCTGGTTGGCGCGTTCGCCCATCCACTGCACCAACCGCCGACGCTTGTCTGCGCCCGCTACCGGCTCCACCAGCAGGTTGAGGTTGGGCCGGTAGAAGCCTGTGGTGACCACGTCGCCTGGGGCAATGGCGAACTTGGCCTGCATGTCGGCAATCACCTTGGGCGTGGCCGTGGCAGTCAACAGCAGCGCTTGTGGGATATTGAACTGGCGCTGGTAGTCCGGCAGCTTCAGATAGTCCGGACGAAAGTTGTGACCCCATTCGGAAATACAGTGCGCTTCGTCCACCACCAGCAACGAGATCGGCACGCTTTGCAGAAAGTTGCGAAAGCGCTCGTTCTTCAAACGCTCCACGGAAATCATCAGGATTTTCAACTCGCCCGAACGCGCACGCGCCATCACATCGTTGGCGTCATCGCGGCTCTGGGCCGAATCGATACTGCCGGCCGAAATGCCATGGCGTTGCAGGAACCCCAATTGGTCCTGCATCAGCGCCAGCAACGGCGACACTACCAACGTCAGGTGCGGCAGCAATACCGCCGACAGCTGGTAACACAGGGACTTTCCCGACCCGGTAGGGAAAATCGCCGCGGCCGAACGCCCGGCCAGTACGGCGCTGACGGTTTCTTCCTGGCCCGAACGAAACTGTGGATAACCAAAGACCTGCTGGAGGGTGTCGTGCATAGCTGTCACTCCATTGACCGCTGAAGGTGGCTCAAAAACATAGCCTGGGATATTCAGCGAATCGAGAAAGGTCGTGAGGAAAAAAGAGACAGGATGATACACAGGGTGCAGCCATGGCCTTGGGCCAAATGTGACAAGTTCGACTGTGTCTGTAGGAACGCCACAAACTAAATGTGGGAGGGGGCTTGCTCCCGATGGCAGTAGATCAGTCAGTTATGAGTAACCGATCCACCGCTATCGGGGGCAAGCCCCCTCCCACATTTTTAGAGCTGCGCTACGGCTGGATCAGCGGTTTTGCACCCGCTCGATGGCCGTGTCATACACTGGATTGGCCTTCTGCTCCTTGGCCAACTGGTAATGACGCAACGCATCCGCGAACTGCCCCGCCGCTTCGTAGATCCGCGCGATGTTGTAGTAGGCACCGGCCCGCACGGTCGCGGCATTGGCGCCGCTCGCCAGGGCGATGGCCTTGCGGTTGGCCCAGATCGACTCGGCGGTGTTGCCGGCTTTCTGATACGCCAGGCCCAGGTTGCCGTAGGCTTTGCCGAAGCCGTTGTCCAGCTCGATGGCCTGACGGAACAGGTCGATGGCTTCATCCAGCTTGCCCGCCTGATAGGCCGCCTCACCTTGCAGGTTCAGACGCTTCGCATCCGTTTGTGCGGAAGAGCTGACAGCCACGGCCGCGACCGCGACGCTGTCATCCAGCAACGGCTTGACTTCGTTGAGCACATCCTTGGCGTCCACATTCACACCGCTGAAGGTGTTGATGTCCTGGAAGTCACCGCTGCCCGTCATGCGGAACACGGTCCACAGGTTGCCACTGCGGTTTTTCGGCACGTAGTAGGTGCGCACCAGGGACTGGCCCATATACACGAACACCTTGGCTTCGCTGTTGGAGAGTTGGCGCGAACCCGGGTTGGCGATGTTGGTGAAGTCATGCACGGCATATACGTAGCTTTCGCCGTAGTGTTTTTTCTGCAGGGTGATGGTTTCCGGGCCGTAGCTGTCGACGTCATCCACGTCCAGCTCGGCATCGGTACCTTTCTGATTCTCGAAATAGATATTGTTGCCAGGGAAGATCATATGGGAGTCGAGGTCTTCCGGGGTCTTGCCCCAGGTCAGCACCACACGCAGGCCGTCGAGGTTTTCCATCACTGGGCTGATGGCGTAGGTCATGCCTTTGCACGGGCACTTCACCACCAGGTTTGAGTAGCCGGGCTTCTTGATGATCAACAGGTTGCTGGCATCATCAGCGGCTTCGCTGGTGAGGGTCACCTGGCCCTGGGCGTTGGTACGGCCTACCACGTTCTGCGCGCCGTTGCGTTGCAGCAACACTTCGGCGTCGGCGATTTTCTGATCCTTGACCACTGCGCTGAGCACCTCGATCGGCAACTGCTCGGCCTGGATCGAAAACGCCACTGCGCACAAAGACATCGCCGAAGCGACACGAAGCAAACCCATGCTTAACTCCCTTTAAGTAGTGGACGGGATCGTCCTACAAGATTTTGCGGTGAAACATACGCTGAATTCAGCACGCCGGCGGACTTTTTATACAAAATGTGACGTGGTTTTTATCCCGCCTGCCCGCTGACGCATTGCGCTACAATCAAACCTTGCTACCCAGGAGTACGCTGCGATGAGCGAACTGACGTTTGAGCAAAAACAGGATCACTACCACAAGATCCGCCGTTCCAATTACCTGGCCAGCCTGCGCCTGGAAGGGTTCGACACCCAACCCGCCGATGTCGACAAACCCCTGCCGACCCGTGAAGCTGTCCTCGCCAAGTACCGCAACACCCCACGCTGATGCTCGACAAATACGGGGTGGGCCAGGATCCGTACTGCTACCCCGGTAGCAGCGTCCTGCGCAACCGCCTCGATTTGCACGATGAAGCGCGCCTGCACCAGGCCGAGCGGGAATTATCCGAAATCGCCGTAGGCGGCCTCCCACTCTTCCCGCCGCCCTATGATCTTGAACGGCTGCAACACATCCATCGCACCCTGTTCGGTGACATCTACGACTGGGCCGGTGAACTGCGCAGCGTCAACATCCAGAAAGGCGACACCCTGTTCTGCACCCCGGAACGCATCCCACCAGAAGCCGCGAAGATCATCCGGCAGATGGCCGAGGCAAACTGGTTTATCGGCGAGAGCCAAACCGAGTTGGTGAGCAAGGTCGCCGAGGCCTATGGCGACCTCAACGTCATCCACCCCTTCCGCGAGGGCAACGGCCGGGCGCAGCGGATTTTGTTTGAACAGATCATCGTGAACGCGGGATATTCGGTGAACTGGTGGCTGGTCAAGCACGCGGCATGGATACCGGCGAATATTGACGCGGTGGCGTGTGATTATCGGGGCTTGGAGGCGATTTTCGAGCGGTGTATCAGCAGGCCTGCAGGGCAATGATCGTTCCACACACTCAGCATGGGAGCGCCGCCTGTGACGCTCTGCGTCCCGCCATCCGCGCACGGCTTGAACCCTCGGCAGGGGTGGATGCATTCCCACGCGGGAGCGCGGGAACGGTCTGATCAACGATGACGCGGTAAACCAGAAGAAACGCGGCAGCGTTGAGTTCTTCGCGAGCCGCTCGCACCTACAATTGAGCAGCTTGGCCTGTTGAAGCATTGCTAAGTCACCAGTGCCAGAAACGGTTGTAGGAAACCTCCAAACACCGCGACATCCTCTTCCCAAACTGCTTCAAATACCCGTTCAACCCTCTACAGAAGTTACCCGTAGCTGAATGAAAATAACGCCCTCTCAACTGTTTCGGCAGAAACCCGTGAACATCGAAAGGACTCAACACATCGGCCACTACGGGGTCATCTTCACCGTGATGCGCTTTGCAGTGGTGCCTGGCAATAGCCATGTCCTGGTCAGCCCTGAGCGATCACTCTCAACCTTCGTCCGACAATACCAAGGTGGGTGAAACGATGACCGAATACTCTTTTTGGATCATCCTCATCACCCTCGTCTTACTCGCCGTATTGCTCGACAGAAAGATGAAGCGCCCTGCCCTCAGAACGTGGCTTGGGTTCGCCCTGATAGTGACAAGCCCAACACTTCTGTTTGGCGCCACGCGCTGGGTAACCGAGCTACAATTCGACAGCATTCCGGTGCTCGCTTTTAGCTACGGCATTCGCTTGCTGGTCACTCGAAACAGTTACCGCCTCCAACGCAACCCTCCCCCTCACCCACTCCTGCGTGCCCCCACCATGAACCTCGCCCCCAACTTCCCCGAAGACCCCGTGATGCAGCAGCTCCTGCAACTGCTGCACGAAGAAATCGGCCTGCCGAAACACAAGACCATCCGCCTGCAAACCTCACTCAATTTCGACCTGGGCTGTGACGGCAGTGAAGCCAAGCAACTCATGGAAGCACTGGAGCAGGAATTTGCCCTCGACCTGGGCGACTACGACACTTATCGTTACTTCAACCCACCGGTCTTTGACGTGTTCCTCAAGCGTCGAGCCAAGGGGCGTGGCGAAAAGGTCCCGCTGACCATCGGCATGCTCTACCTGGCGATCAAAACCCACAGCTGGGATACGCAGACGCTGGAAAACCTGAGCTGAGCGACCGTCGACTCCAGGCACACCATTGGATCTGCGCTAACCTGGCGAGCCGCGCTCAAAACAACAAGGACCTTACATGGATGTAACAATGGGCCTGCTGGCCGCCCTGCTCTGGGGTGGCACAGACTTTCTCGTGGGCCTTAACGCCCGGGCCGTGGGCGTTAAACGCGCGGTGTACTTCGGCCAAGCCCTCGGCTTCCTGATCATGACCCTGCTGCTGGTGATCTTCCCGGCCTTGCTTCTCAAGGCCCTGAACGCCTCCCTGAGCACCTGGCTGCTGGGCATTGCTGCCGCGCTGTTCACCGTCTCCGGCGCCCTCGCCCTGTCCAAGGCTTTCGCCTTGGGCAAAGCCGCCATCGTCGCGCCGCTGGTGACGTCCTACGGCGTCGTCACTACCCTGCTGTCCTGGGCGAGCGGCGAACACATCAGCCTGATCCAGCTCAGCTGCATTGTCCTGTGCGTCATCGGTGTAATCCTCTCCAGCATTCACAAGGACAACGGCGTCCCCCACAGCACGTCAAACCGCTCCATCGCCTACGCCATGCTCGCGGCGATGCTGTACGGCACCAGTTTCTGGTTGCAAGGCCGCTACACGCTACCGACGCTGGGAGCGATCACCATGCTCTGGCTCGGCTACCTGGTGGGCCTATGCGTGCTGGTGGTGATGGTGTTGAAGATCAAGGATGGCCTAAAGATCCCGCCGTTGAAAAACTGCGCGGCGCTGACCGGCGCGAGTGTGATGAACCTGGGTGGTTTCTCGGCGTTTTCGTGGGGGGCGATGGCAGGGTCGGTGTCAGTAGTGACGGTCATCAGTACGTTATCAGGCGGGATTGCGGCGATCCTGGGGTTTGTGTTTTTCAAGGAACGCTTGTCGGCGGTGCAGGTGCTGGGGGTTGTGCTGGTACTGGTCGGGGCCGTAGTCCTGCACCTTGCGCAATGATCAGCGCCCACAAAAAAGCCGCCCACTGGGGGCGGCTTTTTAACAGCGGCTGACTCTTACAACTTCGGACCCGCAGCCTTGATCGCATCACTCACTTCAAACTTCTTGAAGTTCTCGATGAACAGGCCGGCCAGCGCCTTCGCTGCCTCGTCGTAAGCCGCCTTGTCAGCCCAGGTGTTACGTGGGTTCAACAGGCCAGTCTCAACACCCGGTACCGCCAACGGCACGTCCAGGTTGATGGTGTCGAGGTGCTCGGTTTCAACGCCGATCAGCGCGCCGCTCTGGATCGCTGCGATCACGCCGCGAGTGGTCGGGATGTTGAAGCGCTTGCCGACGCCGTAGCCGCCGCCGGTCCAGCCGGTGTTGACCAGGTAGACCTTGGAACCGAAACCACGGATGCGTTTGATCAGCAGCTCAGCGTACTCACCGGCAGGGCGTGGGAAGAACGGCGCGCCAAAGCAGGTGGAGAAGGTCGACTTGATGCCGCTGCCGGAACCCATTTCGGTCGAGCCCACCAGTGCGGTGTAGCCGGACAGGAAGTGGTAGGCCGCTTGTTCTTCGCTGAGGATGGACACTGGCGGCAGTACGCCGGTCAGGTCGCAGGTCAGGAAGATCACCGCGTTAGGCTCGCCACCCAGGTTCTTCTCGGAACGCTTGGCCACGTGCTCAAGCGGGTAGGCCGCGCGGCTGTTCTGGGTCAGGCTGACATCGGAGTAGTCGGCGTGCCCGGCCTCGTCGATGACGACGTTTTCCAGCACGGCGCCATGCTTGATGGCTTTCCAGATAACCGGCTCGTTCTTCTCGGACAGGTCGATGCACTTGGCATAGCAACCGCCTTCGATGTTGAACACCACGCCTTCGCCCCAGCCGTGCTCGTCGTCACCGATCAGGTAACGGCTTTCGTCGGCGGACAGGGTGGTCTTGCCGGTGCCGGACAGGCCGAAGAACAGGGTCACGTCGCCTGCTTCGCCAATGTTGGCGGCGCAGTGCATCGGCAAAACGTCGGCAGCCGGCAGCAGGAAGTTCTGTACCGAGAACATGGCTTTTTTCATCTCACCGGCGTAGCGCATGCCGGCGATCAGCACTTTTTTCTGGGCAAAATTGAGGATCACGCAACCGTCGGAGTTGGTGCCGTCACGCTCTGGCACGCATTCGAAGTTGGCCACGTTGAGCACTTGCCACTCGTCACGGCCGGCCGGGTTGTACTTGGCCGGGTTGATGAACAGGCAACGACCGAACAGGTTCTGCCAGGCAGTCTGGGTGGTCATCTTCACGGCCAGGTAGTGGTCTTCGGAAGCCCCTACATGCACGTGGGAAACGAAATGCTCTTGCGCGTTGTTGAACGCCTCGACACGCGCCCACAGGGCGTCGAACTTGTCGGCCGGAAACTTGCGGTTGATCGGGCCCCAGGCAATGGCGTCCTGGGTGGAAGGCTCTTCAACGATGAAACGGTCGACTGGCGAACGGCCGGTACGGTGACCGGTTTCTACGACCAGCGCGCCAGTATCGGCAAGCACGCCTTCACCGCGCTGCAGGGCTTCTTTGACCAGATCGTCAACACTCAGATCGGTGTATACGGCGTTATTGGCTTGCGTCATGAGGTTCCCCGTCGGCCTATGGCCGAGTGCTCCAAACGTTTTGTAGTAGAAAGTTGCGCACTACTACCGCGAAAAAAGTGGGCCGGATTATGCCAGAAAAGCCCAAAAAAAGTAGGGCCCTCCCGTCAGAACAGCGCTAATCCGGCATTTGTCAGGTGATTTACCTGTACTTAAACGTTTTAGTGGCGGGTATCGGAAGGGGTATCAATGCCCGCCCCGGCGAACAATTGAGCCACATCGGCAGCATCGAACAGGTAGCGCTCGTTGCAGAACTGGCAATCGATCTCGATATTTCCACCGTGCTCCACCACCAATGCCTGCGCATCTTCCAGGCCCAGGCTGACCAGCGCATTGGCCGAACGCTCGCGCGAACAGCTGCAATTGAAGCGCAGGGACTGTGCATCGAACAGGCGTACAGCCTCTTCGTGGTAGAGGCGATGCAGGATGGTTTCGTTATCCAGGGCCAGCAGCTCTTCAGCGGTGAGGGTGCCCGCCAGGGCGGTCAGCTTGCGCCAGCTGTCGGTGCGCTCATCGTCGTCCTTGATGCGGTCGGCCGGCAATTGTTGCAACAACAGGCCACGGGCACACATGCCGTCGGCGTTGAGCCAGAACTTGGTGCCGACTTGCTGGGACATCACGAAATAGTTGGTGAAGCAATCCGACAGGGTTTCGCCGTCGAGGTCGACGATGCCCTGGTAGCGCTGGCCTTCGGTGGGGTCAACGGTGATTGCCAGCACGCCGTTGGCCATCAGGTCGGACAGGGTCGCGTCCGGGGCGATCAAGTCGGCGTCGTAACGGGCCAGGCCACGGATTTCCCGCTCGCTGGAACATTCGATCATCAGCATCGGAACAGGGCCTTCGGACCGCGCCTGAAGAATCAGCAAACCATCGAATTTCATGGTGCCTACCAGCAGCGAAGCCGCCGCCATCAACTCACCGAGCAGTTGCGCGACCGGCTCCGGATAGGGGTGCTTGGCAAGGACTTCGGCATAGCTGCGCTCCAGCGAGACCAGTTCGCCGCGGGCGTCGATCTCGTCGAAGATGAAGCGTTGGGTGAAGTCGGTATCCGGTAAATCAGTCATAGGTCTGGGTATCTGAATTGATGACAAATTGATGACAAGGTTTATAAAATTAAACGCTTTAGCACCAAATTGGTGCGGTTTTCTCCTGGCAACAGAGAGCTTATATAGAGCGAAGAGGGACAGTTTATGAACAATCCGGGTTTGTTCCAAGCCAAGTGGAACCTCCGGCGATGGGCTCTTTGCAATCTACTCGCTATCGGACTGCTGGTTTTTTGGCTGTGGCCCACGGGCCAGATGCTGTGTGTGATTTTCGACGAGTGGCTGTTTCACCTGCTCAATGACCCGCTGGCGACCAGCCCGACCTGGCTGCACACGTGGGCCGTAGCCAGTCTGCGGCCGTTTGATGCGGTGGTCGGGGTTATCTTGCTGACGTTGCTGATTCGCGGTGACTGGGTATTCAAGGCCGCGCAGGTGCGCCAGGCGACGTTAGGATTTGTCGGCATTCTGCTGCTGTTGCTGTTCATCCGCATGCTGTTTTCCAAACTCGCGGCACAGATGGGCTGGCAACACAGCAGCCCGTCGATGGTCATCAGCGGCGCCATTCAAATGAGTGACTTTTTCCCTGGCCTGGAGAAGGCCTGGGAGCTGAAAGACCGTTCGAGCCAGAGCTTCCCGGGGGACCATGCTTCGGTGTTGCTGATCTGGGGGATGTTCATGACCGTGTTCGCCAGGCGGGTTGGCCAGGTACTGGTGATCTGGGGCCTGGCGCTGTTGTTCATGATGCCGCGCCTGGTGGCGGGGGCGCACTGGGGCCAGGACGATTACATCGGCGGCGTGCTGCTGGCGTTGCTGGCGCTGGGGTGGGGGTATTACACGCCGTTTGCGGCGAAGGTGTCGGGCGCTTTGCTACACGTGACGGCGCCGCTGTTCGGCCTGTTTCAGCGAGTGCCGCTGATCGGTCGACTCAGTGTCGTAAGGGCAACGCATTAGCCTGCGGCGAGCGGGCTTGCCACAACAAGCCCGCCACCGTTCGACAAGGTTAATCATCATTGCCACTGCCGCGAAACTTGAACAGGTCGCGGCGCTGCTTCTTGCTCGGCTTGCCATCGGTGGTCATGCCGGTGGCACCTGCCTTGCGCATGGCCGCCGCATTTTCGCGCTTGGCGATGCTGGCTTCCGTTTCGACATACAGCGCTTGCGCTTCGGGCGCACCACGGCGAACGGTGGAAAGGGCCTGGACCACGACGGTCTTTTCTTCAAAACCTATACGAACCTGCAACTCATCGCCGATCCGCGGCTCCTTGCCCGGTTTGCAGCGCTCGCCGCGATGATGCACCTTGCCGCTCTCAATAGCGGCCTTGGCCAGGGCACGCGTTTTAAAGAAACGCGCCGCCCACAACCACTTGTCCAGACGGACTTTTTCTTCCTCTTCCTGCTTTTGAGCCACTTGAATTCCTCGCTCTGAAAAATGTCGCAACTTTACCGTTGAAACCCTTCGACGCATAAACCCCCAGGCTCACCTAAGATACGCCAGGTAGTAACTTGTTTACGCGAGGATATCCTGTGACCGAATTCCCGACTTCACTCACCTCGCCTGATCAACGCTGCGTGGGGTGCCAGCAAAGCGAACCCCTGGGCTTTGATTTCGCTTTCGCCTACCAGCCTATCGTAGACCTGCGTGACCATTCGATCTTTGCCCACGAGGCCCTGGTGCGCGGCACCCATGGCGAAGGGGCGCTGTCAGTGCTGGAGCAGATCAACGATAGCAACCGTTACCGTTTCGACCAGCGCTGCCGCACCCTGGCGATTGCCGGTGCCGCGGCACTGGGCATGCAAACCCGACTGTCCATCAACTTCATGCCCAATGCCGTCTATCGGCCCGAGCTGTGCATTCGCAGCACCCTGGAGGCAGCCCGGGCACATAACTTTCCACTGAACCAGCTGATTTTCGAGACACTGGAAAGCGAGCATGTAGATAACTATCGCCATTTGACCAATATTCTGCGTGAATACCGCGAATTCGGCTTCATGACCGCCATCGACGATTTCGGCGCGGGCTATTCGGGGCTGAATCTGCTGGCTGATTTCCAACCTGACCTGATCAAACTCGACATGGCGCTGATTCGCGATGTCGACCAGGATCGTGTCCGGCAGGTCATCGTCCAGGGGATTGTCACAATCTGTGAGCAGTTGGGGGTTACTGTCATCGCCGAAGGCATCGAAAGTGCCGGGGAGCGTGACTTCCTGTCCGACTGCGGAATATTTCTGATGCAGGGATACTGGTTCGCCAAACCCGCATTCAAAGCCCTGGCCGAGGTTACACCGAAGGCTTGGGCGAATTGACCGGTTACCCATATTGAAGACATTTGACCATTTGACCGTTGTGGGTCTGCGTGAGTGGGTAGCACTTCCCGACCTGGGAGTGGCTGGCCTGCGCGCCAAGATCGACACCGGTGCCAGCACCTCAAGCCTGCACGCCACCGACATCGAGCCTTTTGAGCGTGACGGTGAGAAGTGGGTGCGCTTTACCGCGCACCTGGGCAGCGTTGTACAACTGCGCCACCGCCGCTGCGAAGCACCCCTGGTGACGATGAAAACCATCAAGAGCTCCAACGGCCATGCGCAGGTGCGCTACGTGATCAGCACCACCTTGGCATTGGGTGATCGGGTGTGGCGAGTTGAGTTCACCCTGGCCTGCCGCAAGGCCATGCGTTACCGCCTGCTGCTGGGCTCCAAGGCGCTGATTGACGGCCACCTGGTGGTCAATCCCGGCGTCAAGTACGTTCAAGACAAGCCGGTGTTCCCGGTCTCTACAATTTCTACCCCAGGTGCTGCATGAAGATTGCTGTGCTGTCGCGAAACCCGCGTCTGTATTCCACCCGCCGCCTGGTCGAGGCCGGCACCGAGCGTGGCCATGAAATGGTGGTGATCGACACGTTGCGTGCCTACATGAACATTGCCAGCCACAAGCCGCAGATTCACTACCGCGGCAAGCCGCTGGAGGGATTCGATGCGGTGATCCCACGTATTGGCGCCTCGGTAACGTTCTATGGCTGCGCCGTGTTGCGCCAGTTTGAAATGATGGGGGTGTACCCGCTCAATGAATCGGTCGCCATCGCGCGCTCGCGGGACAAGCTGCGTTCCCTGCAACTGCTTTCGCGTCGCGGGATCGGCCTGCCGGTCACCGGGTTTGCCCACTCCCCCGACGATATCCCCGACCTGATCGAAATGGTCAACGGTGCACCGCTGGTGATCAAGGTGCTCGAAGGTACCCAGGGTATCGGTGTGGTGCTGTGCGAAACCGCGACGGCGGCCGAGTCGGTGATCGAAGCCTTCATGGGCCTCAAGCAGAACATCATGGTGCAGGAGTACATCAAGGAAGCCGGCGGTGCGGATATCCGCTGCTTCGTGGTGGGCGACAAGGTGATTGCAGCAATGAAGCGCCAGGCCAAGCCGGGTGAGTTCCGCTCCAACCTGCATCGGGGCGGCAGCGCCAGCCTGATCAAGATCACCCCGGAAGAGCGCATGACCGCGCTACGGGCGGCCAAGGTCATGGGGTTGAGCGTGGCGGGCGTGGATATCTTGCGCTCCAATCACGGGCCGCTGGTGATGGAGGTGAACTCATCGCCGGGCCTGGAAGGGATCGAGACCACCACCGGCAAGGATGTGGCGGGGATCATCATTCAGCACTTGGAGAAGAGTGGCGGGCCGAATATGACCAGGACCAAAGGCAAGGGCTAGCACTACCGCCCCTGACGCAATCTATAACCCAATACGGGAGGGGCCGCCCCTCCCCTATTTTGATCTGGGTTGTTTGCTAGACAGCGTCCCTGGGCAACATCAGCCCCAGCGGCAAGCGCACCCGCGCCTCCAGACCGCCGCCCTCACGGTTACGCAGTTCGACGTTACCGCCATGCATCGACGCAATCCGCCGCACAATCGCCAAGCCTAAACCGGTGCCCTTGCCACCCCGGGCACGGTCGCCACGGGTGAACGGGTTGAAGATGCCTTCCAGCTCCGCAGGGTCGATACCCGCTCCTCGGTCCATCACGCTCAGCACCACATAAGGCGCTGCGCTGTCGCCGGACACATATGCCGCTACTTCCACATCGGAACCGGCGTGGTGCAAGGCGTTTCCGAT
This sequence comes from Pseudomonas gorinensis, assembly GCF_042015035.1. Classification (NCBI taxonomy): domain Bacteria; kingdom Pseudomonadati; phylum Pseudomonadota; class Gammaproteobacteria; order Pseudomonadales; family Pseudomonadaceae; genus Pseudomonas; species Pseudomonas gorinensis. Next base: position 629,587 of record NZ_CP167125.1, on the reverse strand, counting down.
CAGGTTGTTCAACAGACGCTTCATGGAAACCCGGCGCAACGCGAACGGCTGGATCGGCTCCAGACGCATACGCACCTGTTCGCCATTCTGGTTGTAGGGCGCCACCACCTCGCGCACCAGGTCGGTGAGGTCGACTTCTTCCACGACTTCATCACGGCCATCGCGGATAAACGCCAGGAACTGGTCGAGAATCGCGTCCATATCCTCGATATCGCGCACCATGTCGTCGGTCAGGTCGGTATGGTTGCCCATCAGTTCCAGGGACAAGCGCAATCGCGTCAACGGCGTACGCAAGTCATGGGACACCCCCGCCAGCATGAGCTCGCGTTCGCGCCCGGCCTGTTCGACGTCCTCCGCCATCTGGTTGAACGCGCCATACACCTCGGTCATCTCGCTGGGAGTATCGCTGACCGGCAGGCGCACGCTGCGCCCCTGCCCCAGCTGGCGGGCGGCAAATACCAGGCGTTTGAGAGGCTGGTTGAGCTGACGCACAAAGATCCACGCCGACGCCGTCGAGAGCAGGCCGATGGCCAGGAACCAGCCCAACACGTTCCAGATCTTCTGTCCCCGCAGTGGGTGCGGGTACAGCGGTACTTTCAACCAGTCTTCACCCAGGCTCGGCGCGCGCACCCACAGCGCTGGAGAAACGTGCATACGCAACCGAACCTCGGTGTCTTCACCCAGCTCCGCCTGCATCTGGCGCTGGTAGATTTCACTGTAGGGCCAATGCTGTTCTCCCTCCGGCACACCCGCGCCGGCGACGCGCACGAGGGTGGCCGCCTTGGCGATCTTCTCGCGGTTCTCGGGATCGGCGGCCCAATAGGCACGCAATGTCAGTGCAACGCCGTGGCTGTATTGTCGATCCACCAGCACGTCCTCGTTCATCAATAGATAAACCAGCGTCAGTGCCTTGGAGAACAGAACGACGATCAGCACCAGCCAAAGGGTGCGGGAGAAAAAACTTTGGGGGAACCACAGCGGGGTTTTCATAGAAGACAGCTAGACACCTTGCAGGAACGAGCAGCGCTCGCAGAATTGCAGACGCCGGGTATCCCGTCGACCCTCATCGGGCCAATCGCCAGGATACCCGCCCCTGCAAATCATTGGTCACTTGGTTGCGGTGCCATCCGGCACGAACACGTAACCCACACCCCATACCGTCTGGATATACCGCGGCTTGGATGGGTCCGGCTCGATCATCCGGCGCAGACGGGAAATCTGCACGTCGATGGAGCGTTCCAGGGCATCCCACTCGCGGCCACGGGCCAGGTTCATCAGCTTGTCGCGGGTCAGCGGCTGGCGCGCGTTCATCACCAGGGCCTTGAGCACGGCGAATTCACCGGTAGTCAGCATGTGAACTTCGTCACCACGCTTGAGTTCACGGGTGGCCAGGGACAGCTCGTAGTCGCCAAAGGTGACGCTTTCGTCTTCACTGCCCGGAGCACCCGGTACCGAAGGTGCCTGGCGACGCAATACGGCCTTGACCCGCAACATCAACTCGTCAGGGTTGAACGGTTTGGCCAGATAGTCATCAGCGCCCAGTTCCAGGCCCTTGATGCGGCTCAGCTCATCACCCTTGGCAGTCAGCATGATGATGGGAATCTGGTTGTTTGCGCTGCGCAGGCGTTTGCAGGCGGTGAGGCCGTCTTCGCCAGGCAACATCAGGTCGAGTACGACCAGGTTGAACACTTCACGCCCCAGCAGGCGGTCCATCTGCTCGGTATTCGGTACCGCGCGGGCACGATAGCCCTTGGAGTTGAAAAAGCGCTCCAGCAGGCTGCTCAGCCCCGGATCGTCGTCAACGATGAGAATTTTTTCGCCTTCAGCAGTTTGTGCAGTGCTGCTCATTGGATGCTCCTCTTATCTCGGCGCGCATTATGGCGTAGCTGCCGTTATACGCACCGTGTGCATTGTTAGCAGATTTTTCCTCTACCGCCAGCGAACCCGTGCCCTGCCTCACATTTGGCGCAGTACCCCCCAAGGGCAGAACGCTGGTTATAATGCGGCGCCTTCGTGCAGGGCAACGTCAGATCGTTACCGCTTACTGCCGGGCTTTTTTCACCCGCTTGTCGTGATTTTTTCGATTTCGAGGGTCAATAGGCAGCCTCTTGACCCAGGCAGCGGCGCCAGTCGGGCCGCTCAACCAGCCTCGCAAGGCCTTGTTTTCCGGGCCTGCGAGCTGCTTCTAAGAATTTCAGGTGGTTTTATGGACAGCATCAACAGCCGCATCGCCGAAGAACTCGGCGTACGCCCACAACAGGTCGAAGCGGCCGTCGCTCTACTGGATGAAGGCTCCACGGTGCCCTTCATCGCCCGTTACCGAAAAGAAGTGACCGGCAGCCTCGACGACATCCAGTTGCGACACTTGGAAGAACGCCTGCGCTACCTGCGAGAACTCGACGAACGGCGCATCAGTATCCTCGCCAGCATCGAGGAACAGGGCAAGTTGACCCCGCAATTGGAACGCGACATCAAGCTCGCCGACACCAAGACCCGCCTCGAAGACCTTTACCTGCCCTACAAACAGAAGCGCCGCACCAAGGGCCAGATCGCCCTGGAGGCCGGCCTGGGCGAGCTGGCCGACGGCCTGTTCAACGACCCGTCGCTGACCCCGGAGACCGAAGCCGCGCGCTTCATCAACGCCGAAAAAGGCGTCGCCGATGTGAAGGCCGCCCTCGAAGGCGCCAAGTACATCCTGATGGAGCGTTTCGCCGAAGACGCCAACCTGCTGGAAAAACTGCGCAATTACCTGAAACAGGAAGCCACCCTCAGCGCCCGCGTCATCGCCGGCAAAGAGGAAGAAGGCGCCAAGTTCCGCGACTATTTCGAACACGACGAACCGCTGAAAAGCATGCCGTCCCACCGCGCCCTGGCGATTTTCCGCGGCCGCAACGAAGGCATTCTCAGCTCCGCGCTGAAAGTCGGCGACGAACTGCCCGGTACCATGCACCCGTGCGAAGGCATGATCGGCCAGCAATTCGGCATCCAGAACCAGAACCGTCCTGCCGACAAGTGGCTCGGTGAAGTGGTGCGCTGGACCTGGAAGGTCAAGCTCTACACCCACCTGGAAACCGACCTGCTCGGCGAGCTGCGCGACGGTGCCGAAACCGAGGCGATCAACGTATTCGCCCACAACCTGCATGACCTGCTGCTGGCCGCCCCGGCCGGCCCGCGCGCCACACTGGGCCTCGACCCGGGCCTGCGCACCGGCTGCAAGGTCGCCGTGGTCGACGCCACCGGCAAGTTGCTGGACCACGCCACCGTGTACCCGCACGTACCGCACAACAAGTGGGACCAGACCCTCGCGATCCTGGCCGCCCTGTGCGCCAAGCACGCCGTGGACCTGATCGCCATCGGCAACGGCACCGCCAGCCGTGAAACCGACAAGCTGGCCGCCGAACTGATCAAAAAATACCCAGCAATGAAGATGACCAAGGTGATGGTTTCCGAAGCCGGTGCGTCGGTGTATTCGGCGTCGGAGCTGGCGTCCAAGGAATTCCCGGACCTCGATGTGTCGATCCGTGGCGCCGTGTCCATCGCCCGTCGCCTGCAGGATCCGTTGGCCGAGCTGGTGAAGATCGACCCTAAATCCATCGGCGTCGGCCAGTACCAGCACGACGTGTCGCAGCTGAAACTGGCGCGCGGCCTGGATGCGGTCGTGGAAGACTGCGTGAACGCCGTGGGCGTGGACGTGAACACCGCCTCCGTCGCACTGCTGGCGCGTATCTCCGGGCTCAACGCCACCCTGGCACAGAACATCGTGACCCATCGCGACGAAAACGGTGCGTTCAAGACCCGCGCCGCGCTGAAAAAAGTCGCCCGCCTGGGCGAAAAAACCTTCGAACAGGCCGCCGGCTTCCTGCGCGTCATGAACGGCGACAACCCACTGGACGCCTCGGCGGTCCACCCGGAAGCCTACCCGCTGGTCCAGCGCATTGCCGCCGAGACCGACCGCGATATCCGTTCGCTGATCGGCGATGCCGCATTCCTCAAGCGCCTGGACCCGAAGAAGTACACCGATGAAACCTTCGGCGTACCGACCATCACCGACATCCTGCAAGAGTTGGAGAAACCTGGCCGCGACCCGCGTCCCGAGTTCAAGACCGCCGAGTTCCAGGACGGCGTCGAAGACCTCAAGGACCTGCAACTGGGCATGATCCTCGAAGGCGTGGTGACCAACGTGACCAACTTCGGCGCCTTCGTGGACATCGGCGTGCATCAGGACGGCTTGGTGCATATCTCTGCACTTTCGGAGAAGTTCATCAAGGACCCGCGCGAAGCGGTGAAAGCCGGTGATGTGGTCAAGGTCAAGGTCATGGAAGTCGACATCCCGCGCAAACGCGTCGGCCTGTCGATGCGCATGAGCGACACCCCCGGCGAGAAAATCGACGGCGCCCGTGGCGCACGCCCAGGCTCGGCCCCCCGGCCGTCGCAGAACAACGCGCCGCGCAAGGAAACCGCGACCGCCGCCCCGGCCAACAACGCCATGGCTTCGCTGTTCGCCAATGCCAAGCAGTTGAAGAAGCGCTGATGGAGATCCCAGCCGGCTTGACCCAGAGCGCGTTCAGCGAGCTGATCGGCTGCCGCCTGCAACGCCTGGAGCCAGGCGTTGCCGAGGTGGCCCTGACCCTGGAGCCGCACTTGCGCAACCGCGCAGGCAAGCTCCATGGCGGGGCGATTTTCAGCCTGGTGGACATCACCATGGGGCTGGCGTGCTCCAGCTCCCATGGGTTCGACCAGCAGAGCGCGACCATCGAGTGCAAGATCAACTACATCCGCGCAGTGGAAGACGGTGATGTGCTGTGCACCTCCCGAGTGATCCACGCAGGCCGTCGCACGCTGGTCGTCGAGGCTGACGTGTACCAGGACGAAAGACTTGTCGCAAAAGCGCAAGGCACCTTCGCTGTCCTATAGCTCCCCACCCTCGATTTGAGTTAATTTCGGCGCTGCGATAACGGCGTCGGAATTTTCTTGCTGCGCTATAGCCCAATTCATGGAGTGAAGTAGGCTTTTTCAAAGCGAGTCAAATCGACTCAAAACCAGGCGATAACGCCAGTTTTAACTTCACCCTTGTAGACCGTCCTGCCCACCCCCATATTGGGGCGACTGACGCGTGAAGGAATCCAACTTGAGCGAACTTCTCAACCGCCGCCTGGCCCTGCTCGGCAAGCGCGAACACCTCTCCCTGCTAGAGCATTGCCTGCATGGCATCGAGCGCGAATGCCTGCGTGTCACCAGTGAGGGACGCCTGGCGCAAACCCCGCACCCTGAAGCCCTGGGCGCCGCGTTGACCCATGAGCAGATCACCACCGACTACTCGGAATCGCTGCTGGAGTTCATTACACCAGCCCTGCCCAACCCGGCCGATACCCTGAGCAGCCTGGACAAGATCCATCGCTTCGCTTATTCCAAGCTCGGCAGCGAATACCTGTGGAGCCCCTCGATGCCGTGCCCGTTGCCGGCCGAGGAAGATATTCCGATTGCCTACTACGGCACCTCCAATATCGGCCAGCTCAAGTATGTGTACCGCAAGGGCCTGGCCTTGCGTTACGGCAAGACCATGCAATGCATCGCCGGAATTCACTACAACTTCTCGTTGCCGGAACAGCTGTGGCCACTGCTCAAGGAAACCGAAGGTTTTGTTGGCACCGACCGCGACTACCAGTCCGACGCCTATATCGCGCTGATACGTAACTTCCGCCGCTACAGCTGGCTGCTGATGTACCTGTTCGGCGCCTCGCCGGCCCTGGACGCCGGCTTCCTGCGCGGGCGCTCGCACCAGTTGGAAGTGCTGGATGCCGACACCCTGTACCTGCCGTACGCCACCAGCCTGCGCATGAGCGACCTGGGTTACCAGAGCAACGCCCAGGCCGGCCTGACGCCGTGCTACAACGACCTCGCCAGCTACACCGACAGCCTGCGCAAGGCAGTCGCAACGCCCTACGCGCCCTACGTCGAAATCGGCACCCACAAGGATGGTGAATGGGTTCAGCTCAACACCAACATCCTGCAGATCGAAAACGAGTACTACTCCAACATCCGCCCCAAGCGCGTGACCTACACCGGCGAGCGGCCGATCCAGGCCCTGATGGCGCGCGGCATCCAGTACATCGAAGTGCGTTGCCTGGACATCAACCCGTTCCTGCCGATGGGCATCGACCTGCCAGAGTCGCGCTTCCTCGACGCCTTCCTGTTGTATTGCGCGCTGAACGACAGCCCGTTGTTCGCCAACAACGAGTGCGGCAACGCCACCTCCAACTTCCTCAGCGTGGTCAAGGAAGGCCGCCGCCCCGGCCTGCAATTGCAGCGCAAGGGCCAGGCCGTGGACATGAAGGAATGGGCCACCGAGTTGCTGGAGCAGATCGCGCCCCTGGCAGCCCTGCTTGATGAAAGCCACGGCATCACCGAGCACAGCCAGGCGCTGGACGCTCAGTTGGCAAAGGTCAACGACCCGTCGCTGACCCCCTCGGCCCAAGTGCTGGCGGCGATGGCCGAACGCAAGGAAAGCTTCGCGCAGTTCTCCCTGCACCAAAGCGAGGTGCATGCCGAGCATTTCCGCCGGGAGCCACTGCCAGCTGCTGAGCAGGCGCGCTTTGAAGAGCTGGCGCGCACGTCGCTGGCACAACAGGCGGAACTGGAGCAGAACGAAGTGGGCGACTTCGATGTGTTTGTCGGGTCGTACCAGGCGAGCATCCTCGCCATCAGCAACTAAGAACCTACTCGGTCCCCTGTGGCAGGGGGCTTGCCCTAATGCCAGCGTAAATCGCTCCTACCAAAAAGCCTTAACTGACTGGCATTCGGGCTTGCCCCCTCCCACATTTGCCTTCTTCAATCTCAAGATCAGCCTCAACTTTTCTCCACATAAGCTAATTCGAAAATGTTATTTATTTTCGGATTCTTAGATCATTTAGTCTCCTCACATGCCGACCCTCGGCCGCTTGATTGAGGAGCTTCCCCTTGAAACTGCTTACCCCTCTGCGCCTCTTGGCGGCGTTGTCCCTGGCCGGTGCCAGCCTGTTTGCCCAGGCGGCGGATGTGACAATCGCCTACCAGACCACCGTGGACCCGGCCAAAGTCGCCCAGGCCGACGGTGCTTATGAAAAAGCCACCCACGCCAAGATCGACTGGCGCAAATTCGACAACGGCGCCGATATCATCGCCGCCATCGCCTCCGGCGATGTGCAAATCGGCTACCTCGGTTCCAGCCCACTGACCGCTGCGATCACCCGCAAAGTGCCAGTGGAAACCTTCCTCGTCGCCACCCAGATCGGCGGTGCCGAAGCCCTGGTGGCGCGCAACGGTTCCGGGATCAACGGCCCCCAGGACCTGATCGGCAAGAAAGTCGCGGTACCGTTCGTATCCACCGGCCACTACAGCCTGTTGGCCGCGTTGAAGCATTGGAATATCGACCCGTCGAAAGTCACCATCCTCAACCTCGCACCACCGGCAATCATCGCCGCCTGGAAGCGCGGTGATATCGACGCCACCTACGTGTGGGACCCAGCCCTGGGCGTAGCCAAGGAAAACGGCAAGGTGCTGATCACCTCCGGCGAACTGGCCAAGTTCGGTGCGCCCACCTTCGATGCGTGGATCGTGCGTAAGGACTTTGCCGAGAAACACCCGGAAATCGTCAGCGCGTTCGCCAAAGTCACGCTCGATGCCTACGCCGAGTACCGCAAAGACCCACAAGCCTGGCTGGCCGACAAAGGCAACGTCGACAAGCTGGTGAAACTCTCCGGCGCCAAGGCCAGCGACATCCCGTTGCTGCTGCAAGGCAACGTCTACCCGCTGGCCGCTGACCAGGTGACCTTGCTGGGCGCACCGACCACCAAAGCGGTGACCGACACCGCCGCGTTCCTCAAGGAACAAGGCAAGGTCGAGGCCGTGCTGCCGGACTACGCCCCTTACGTCAGCGCCAAGTTCATCACCCACTGATTCAAGGAGTTCATCGCGATGGCCTTGCTACAACTGGAGCGCATCAGCGCACAGTACCCAGGCGCCACAGAACCGGTACTGGCTGACATTTCACTGAACCTTGGGCCTCAGCAATTGCTGGTGGCCCTCGGCCCGTCCGGCAGTGGCAAGACTTCGCTGTTGAACCTGATCGCCGGCTTTGTCGAACCTTCTGCCGGGCGCATCACCCTCGATGGCATACCGGTCAAAGGCCCCAGCGCCGAACGCGGCGTGGTGTTCCAGGACGACGCCCTGCTGCCCTGGCAGGACGTGCTGGCCAACGTCGGTTTCGGCCTTGAGCTGGCCGGCGTGCCCAAGGCGCAACGCGAAGCCCGTGCGCGGGAAATGCTCGCGCTGGTGGACCTGGCCGGTTTTGACAGCCGCCGCATCTGGCAACTGTCGGGCGGGCAGAAACAGCGCGTGGGCCTGGCTCGCGCCCTGGCGGCAGATCCTCGCGTATTGCTGATGGACGAACCCTTCGGCGCCCTCGATGCCTTCACCCGCGAGCAGATGCAGGAGCTGTTGCTGCAAGTCTGGAAGCGCACGGCCAAGCCGACCTTCCTGATTACCCATGACATCGAAGAGGCCGTATTCCTTGCCACCGACCTGATCCTGCTGGCGCCCAACCCAGGCCAGATCGTCGAGCGCCTGCACCTGGACTTCGGCCAGCGCTACGCGGCCGGTGAAGCGGCGCGTGCGATCAAGTCCGACCCACGCTTTATCGAAACCCGCGAACACGTGCTGGGCAAAGTGTTCTCGCAACGGCAGGTGTCCGCATGAGCAGCTACGAACTCCCCGCCACCGCTGCAAAGCCGGTAGCGCACGTGGTTATCCCCGCGCGTCGCAGCTTGAGCACACGCTGGATCAGCCTGCTGACCCTGGTCGCCTTGCTGGCGATCTGGTGGGCGGTGACCGCCACGGGCTTGATCGAACCGCTGTTCCTGCCGCCGCCATCCGCCGTGCTGCAAAAGGCCTGGTTGCTGGCGACGTCCGGCTACATGGATTCCACTCTGTGGCAGCACCTGGGCGCGAGCCTCAGCCGTATCGGCCTGGGCTTGGGCTTTGCGGTGTTGACCGCCGTGCCCGTGGGTATTGCCATCGGTTCCAACCGCATTGCCCGCGGCATTCTCGACCCGCTGATCGAGTTCTACCGGCCGATTCCGCCCCTGGCCTACCTGCCGTTGATCGTGATCTGGTGCGGTATCGGCGAGCTGTCCAAGGTGTTGCTGATTTACCTGGCGATCTTTGCGCCGATCGCCATCGCCACCGCGACCGGTGTGCGCACCGTCGACCCGGCCAAGCTGCGCGCCGCGCAATCATTGGGCGCCACCCGCGCGCAGTTGATCCGCCATGTGATCCTGCCCAGCGCGCTGCCGGACATTCTCACCGGCGTGCGCATTGGTTTAGGGGTGGGCTGGTCGACCCTGGTCGCCGCCGAGTTGATCGCCGCCACCAGCGGCCTGGGTTTCATGGTGCAGTCAGCGGCGCAATTCCTGGTCACCGATGTGGTGGTGCTTGGCATTCTGGTGATCGCACTGATCGCCTTCGCCATGGAAATGGGCCTGCGCGCCCTGCAGCGTAAATTAGTGCCATGGCACGGCCAGGCACATTAAGTGAGAACAGCATGAGCAGCCTGACCGTTACCCCATTAAGCACCGCCCTGGGCGCCCAGATCAGTGGCGTGGATATCACCCAACCGCTGAACATCGAACAACGCGACGCCATCGAACAGGCGTTGCTCACCCACTCCGTGCTGTTCTTCCGCGACCAGCCGATCACGCCGCAGCAACAGGCGCGGTTTGCGGCGAATTTCGGCGACCTGCACATCCACCCGATCTACCCCAACGTGCCGGAACAGCCCGAAGTGCTGATCCTCGACACCGCCGTCACCGACGTACGCGACAATGCCGTATGGCACACCGACGTGACCTTCCTGCCCACCCCTGCCCTCGGCGCGGTGTTGAGTGCCAAGCAGCTGCCCGCGTTTGGTGGCGACACGTTGTGGGCCAGTGGCATTGCCGCGTACGAGGCGTTGTCGGAGCCGTTGAAAGCGCTGCTCAACGGGCTGACGGCAACCCATGACTTCATCAAGTCCTTCCCGCTGGAGCGCTTCGGCAACACCGCCGAAGACCTGGCGCGCTGGGAAGAAACCCGCAAGAAGAACCCACCGCTGTCACACCCTGTGGTGCGCACGCATCCGGTGAGTGGGCGCAAGTCGCTGTTCGTCAGTGAGGGGTTCACCACCAGGATCAATGAGCTTGAGCCTGCTGAAAGCGAGGCGATCCTCAAGCTGTTGTTCGCCCATGCGACCCGCCCGGAGTTCACCATTCGCTGGCGCTGGCAGGAAAATGACGTGGCGTTCTGGGATAACCGCGTAACCCAGCATTACGCGGTGGATGACTACCGGCCGCAACGGCGGGTGATGCATCGGGCGACGATTCTTGGGGATGTGCCGTTCTAGTCGCCACACTGAAAATCAAATGAGGGAGGGGGTTTGCCCCCTCCCTCATTGACCCAGTGCAGCCGGGTTATTCAGCGCTGGATGGCTTTTCCCACAAGTTGATCCCGCCTTCCTGCGCAAACCGATCGATCTCCGCCAGTTCCTCGGCGGTGAAGCTCAAGTTCTTCAACGCCCCGACGTTCTCGATGATCTGCTCCGGCCGGCTTGCACCGATCAGCGCGCTGGTCACCCGAGGGTCACGCAAGGTCCAGGCCAGCGCCAGTTGCGCCAGGCTTTGGCCACGGCGCTGGGCGATTTCGTTCAGTGCACGTACGTGGGCGATGTTGGTTTCAGACAGGTGCTTGGCCTGCAACGAACCGCCACCCGGACGGTTGACCCGGGCGTCGGCCGGCACGCCGTTGAGGTACTTGTCGGTGAGCAGGCCCTGGGCCAGCGGCGTGAATGCGATCACCCCGGCGCCGAGTTCTTCGGTGGTGTCCAGCAGGTCTTTTTCCACCCAGCGGTTAAGCAGGTTATAGGCCGGTTGGTGGATCAGCAGCGGCACTTTCCACTCTTTGAGCAGGGCGGCGATTTCGCGGGTTTTCACACCGGAGTAAGAAGAGATACCGATGTACAGCGCCTTGCCCTGCTGCACGGCGGTGGCGAGGGCGCTGGCGGTTTCTTCCAGGGGGGTGTCGGCGTCGAAGCGGTGGGAGTAGAAAATATCCACGTAGTCGACGCCCAGGCGTTGCAGGCTCTGGTCCAGGCTTGCCAGCACATATTTGCGCGAGCCGCCGCCCTGGCCGTAAGGGCCCGGCCACATGTCCCAACCGGCTTTGCTGGAGATGATCAATTCGTCGCGGTAGTGCTTGAAGTCTTCGCGCAGCAAACGGCCGAAGTTGATCTCGGCGCTGCCGTAGGGCGGGCCGTAGTTGTTGGCCAAGTCGAAGTGGTTGATCCCAAGGTCGAACGCGGTGCGCAACAGGGCGCGTTGTGTGTCGATCGGGGTGCTGTCGCCAAAGTTGTGCCACAGGCCCAGGGACAGTGCCGGCAGCACCAGTCCACTGCGGCCTACGCGGCGATACGGGATAGATTCATAGCGGTTTTCGGCAGCAATGTAAGTCATCGAATCCTCTCTTGGACGTAGGCAAATAAGGCCTGGGAATAACGATATTCCCAGGCCTTTTAACCAGCTGAATCGCTTAAGTCTGCCTTTCCGTTTTACAGCAATTGCCTACCAGAGGGGAACGACATAGCTGACATAGAAGCGGTTTTCGTCCTGCACCGTGGCGCCGGTAATGTCCGGGCTGGCGTGCGCGTTTTTCCATGTGACACCAAGGCCCTTGAGGGTCCCGGTCGGCACTTGATAGGCCACGGCCACGTTACGTTCCCATTCGCTGGTGGTGCCTTGGGCAGTGCGGATGTCATCGCCGTGGGCATAGGCAGCGGAGAACGTCAGGCCGTTGAGGCCAAGCTTGCCGAAGTCATATTTGTATTGCGCCAGCCAGGTGCGCTCACCCGCGTGCTGGAATTTGTTCAACTGCATGTTGGTCAACGCCGGAGTGTCGGCACCCGAGCCAGGCCCTTGCCGGTTATCGCCGCTGTTCAGGCCGGAATCCAGGTACGGGAAGTCGCTGTCGCCACTGTTTTTCTGGATGCCCAGGCCGACGGTATGGCCCTCCAGGCTGTAGCTTTCCAGCAGGCTGACGGTGGACTGGTTGATGCGCCCCTTGGTGCTGCCATCGCCATATAAACCGGCGCCGGCAAAGTCTTTGTCGCCATCGGCGTTACCGCCTACCCCCAGGCTGCGGAACACGCGTACATCGGTGTCGATCGCACCGACTGACAAGGCGTCATGGCGCTTGGCGCCGAGGAAGAACTGCTGGTAGTAATCCTCAAGGTTGGAGTACCACAAGCTGACAGTGGTGTTCTGTAGGCCGGTGTAGTCCGCACCGCCGAACAGGAAGCGGTCACTTTCTTTGGTCCCGCCGGCGGTGATCATGCCCTGGTCGCCGGTTTCGTTGCGGATCTTGGTCTTGAAAATATCGCCGCCGGTGAAGGTAAAGTCACTGAGGTCCTTGGACACCAGTTGCACACCGGTGTTGGTCTGCTGGTACAGACGCCCGTCGGTGTTGGCCAGCACCGGGTTGTTGCCGTACAGCGTGCCAACGCGCAACTCATCCTTGGCAAAGCGCATCTTGAAGGTCGGGCTGAGCACACCGAATTGGTCGGCGGACTTGCCGTTGTCCAGCGGGAACATGCTGCCAGGGTAGCGGCCCTGGTGGTCCTTGTCGTTGAGGTCGCCGCCGGAATCCAGCTTCAAGCCGTAGAACGCTTGCAGGTCCAAGCCAAAGCCAACCGGCCCCTCGGTGTAGCCCGATTTGAAGTTGAACTCGAACCCCTGGCCCCAATCCCGAATGCTGTGGGCCTTGGCATTGCTGCCAACCACGTCACGCCCCTGCTGGTTGAGGTAGCGGTTGAGCAGGGTCACGTCGGCGTGGCTGTCATCGATAAAATCGGCATGGGCAGACAGCATAAAGCTCGCCATGGCGGCTCCCACCACAGGGCTTAAAAACGTCTTCATGGGTACCGGTCTCCGTCACTGTTCTGAAATGAAAGCGTCAAACGCTTCACACAATTACGCAGTGGCCAGATGACAGTTACGCGTCAAAACGGCGCGCAGGCGGATGAAATTAAATTTAAGAAAGCCCGTGAATTCAGGGCCTTGCGCGGTTTTTTGTGGGAGGGGGCCAGCCCCCTCCCACAAACGGCTAGCGAACCAAGTGTAAAAACTGCAGGTGCCGCTCGTACTGGTCGAGGATGTCGTTGATGATCTGCTCCTTGGTGTAGCCCACCAGATCGTAGTCCTGGCTGCCCTCGCTCAAGTGCACTTCCGCGCGGTAGTAGCGACGGTTGTTGATCTCTTTGGAACCCATGCCGCCACGGGCAAACGACGGCGTGAAGTAGCCGCGCATCTGCACCTGGTAGATGAACGGGTGCTCCTCGCCGTGGCCGATTTCCAGGCTGACGCTGTCGTTGGAAGGATCGGGCTGAGTCACGACCGAGAGCCCCTTCTCGACAAACACCGCTGTCACTTCTTCGATCGCCGGGCGCACGGTCGATTCGAGGAAGCGGTACACCTCGTCCCGCGATGGAAAGTGCACCGCCTGGCTCAGGCGCTGGCGCCAACCGCCCTTGCCTTTGCGCGAGGCCGACACCGGCGCCAGCGAATGCAACTGGGCGATGCGCTTTTGCGATTCGAGGTAGAAGGCCTTGTGCAGCCCCCACATCATCAGCAAGAGGATCAGCGAGAACGGCAATGAGGTCAGCACCACGGCCGACTTCAGCGAGTCGATGCTGCCGGCAAACAACAACGCACTGGTGACCAGCGCGGTCATGGCGCCCCAGAACACCCGCAGCCATTTCGGCCCGTCTTCATCGGCGTTGCCGCCTTTGGACGACAGGGTCGAGAGCACCACCGTACCGGAGTCGGCCGACGTGACGAAGAACACGAAGCTGATAAACACCGTGACCGCGATGACGGTTTTGCTCCACGGGTAGGTTTCCAGCAGCAGGTAGAGGCTCATCGAGGGGTCATCGATGGCCGACTGACCGAGCGCGGTCATCCCGTGGTTGAGCACCTGGTCGATAGCGCTGTTGCCGAAAATCGACATCCACGCCAGGGTGAAACCCAGCGGGATCAGCAGCACGCCGAACACGAATTCGCGGATGGTCCGGCCACGGGAAATCCGTGCGATAAACAGGCCCACGAACGGCGACCATGCGATCCACCAGGCCCAGTAGAACACCGTCCAGCCGCCCAGCCAGTCGCTCGGTTTGTCGTAGGCGTACACATCGAAACTCTTGGTCGGCAGCGCACCTAGGTAATCACCGATGTTCTGGATCAGGGTGTTGAGCAAGTGCTGGGTGGGGCCGGCAAACAACACGAACAGCAGCAGCGCGCAGGCCAGCAGCATGTTGATGTCGGACATCACCCGCACACCCTTGTCGACGCCGGCCACGGCGACGAGGATCGCCGCGCCCATCATCAAGGTGATCAAGCCGACCTGGATCCACTGCGTGTGGGCAACCCCGAACAGGTAGTCGAGGCCGGAGTTGAGGTGCAGCACGCCAAAGCCCATGTCGGCACCCAGGCCAAACACCGTGGCGATGATGCCGAAGCCGTCCACCGCATAGCCGATAGGGCCATTGATGCGTTTGCCGATCAGCGGGTACAGCGCCGAGCGCAGGGCCAGCGGCAGGTTATGCCGGTAGGCGAAGTACGCCAGGGCCATGCCGACAAAGGCAAACACCCCCCAACCATGCAGGCCCCAGTGCAGGAAGAGAATCTGCATGGCCTGGCGCGCGGCATCGGCATTCATCGCTTCGCCCTGGGGCGGTTGCACCAGGTGGGTCAGCGGCTCGGAAACGCAGAAGAAAAACAGCGTGATGCTGATGCCGGCGGCGAACAGCATGCCGGCCCAGGACAGGTAACTGAATTCGGGCTCGTCGTGGTCGGCACCGAGTTTTATCTTGCCGTAGCCCGATAACGCGGTGACCACCACGAAGACCAGATACAGGGTCATCGCCAGCATGTAGTACCAGCCGACCGTATTGGCCGCCCAGTTTTGCGCCGCCAGCAGCCAGGCACCAGCCTGTTGCGGGATAGCGATGACAGTGATGCCGAACAGTAGGATGAAGGTCGCGGCAAAGTAGAAGACGGGCGCATTCATGCGCACCAGGCCGCTGGCTGGGGTGGACGATGCACTCATGAACGATGCACCCCGAGGGTGAAGGATGTGGCTGTGAATAACGGACTCAGCAAAGGTAAGCCTCCTGTTGTGAGCGGGCAGCGAACCACCGGTTTAACTTGAACGAGCATTCAAGTTAAACATGGATAGGCAGTCTGGGACTAATCGCAGGGCCGAGTGGTAGGGGATTCCTACATCAGCTCAAGGATTGGTATGACGGGTGGGAGAGGCAAATCGTTCAGCCCTTGCTGACTGAAATACGGCTCAACTTTGCAATGCATTCACAAAATGTGGGAGGGGGCTTGCCCCCGATAGCGGTGTGTCAGTCACAGATGCATTGACTGAACCACCTATATCGGGGGCAAGCCCCCTCCCACAGGGTTGTGTGTGATTTTCAAGACCGGCGCTATTTCTGCGCCCCATCATCATGCTGCAAATTCGCCTGCGTAATATTCGCCCCCGCCGGCACACTGCGGGTCAGCCACACGTTACCGCCAATGGTCGAACCCTTGCCGATGGTGATCCGCCCGAGGATCGTCGCCCCGGCATAGATCACCACGTCATCCTCGACAATCGGATGGCGCGGATGGCCCTTCTGCAACTGCCCATCTTCATCTGCCGGGAAACGCTTGGCGCCAAGGGTCACGGCCTGGTAGATGCGCACCCGCTCACCGATGATCGCGGTTTCGCCGATCACCACGCCGGTCCCATGGTCGATAAAGAAGCTTGGGCCAATCTGCGCGCCGGGGTGAATGTCGATGCCCGTGGCCGAGTGGGCGATTTCCGCGCTGATCCGCGCCAAAAGCGGCAGGCCGGCCCGGTACAGATGGTGCGCCAGGCGATGGTGAATCACCGCGAGGATCCCCGGATAGCACAGCAGCACTTCGTCCACGCTGCGCGCGGCAGGGTCGCCGTGGTAAGCGGCCAGCACGTCGGTGTCGAGCAGGCTGCGCAGGGACGGCAAGGCCAGGGCGAAGTCCTGGATCAGGCGGATGGCAAGGGCGTCGACGTCGCTGTCGTCCTGGCCGCTTTGCCGGGCGGCATAGCGCAGTTCCAGGCGCGCCTGAGCGAGCAAGGCGTTGAGGGCAACATCGAGGGTATGCCCGACGTAGAAATCTTCACTCTCTTCACGCAGGTCCACCGGCCCCAGGCGCATCGGGAACAGCGCACCACACAGCGCTTCAAGAATCTGCGCCACCGCTTCGCGCGAGGGCAGCTCACGCCCGCCGTGCTCGCCGCTCAAACGGCCATTGCGCGCACGCCACTGGTCACGGGCGCCGCGCAGTTGGCTGACGATGGTCTGTAATTGCCAATGACTGGAACGCTCACTCACGGTATTCACTCCTGACGAAATGGCCATCACTTTACGGTATGCACCCCGGCCGCCCTTAAGAACCAATGGTGTGATGCTAAGAACCTTCCGGCATATGCGATTGACGGTTGCCCGATGAAAAGTGCCTGCCTATAGTCCCTCCATCACTTAGCAACCGTGCGTAGCCATGATCAAACAACAGCTCGACCGCTTTAACCGTCTGGAACTGCTGGGCGGTGCCACCGCCCTGGAAAAACTCGAGCGGCTGTCGACCTGGCTGGGACGCGATATCTACGTCAAACGCGATGACACCACGCCGCTGGCCATGGGCGGCAACAAGCTGCGCAAACTCGAATACCTGGCCGCCGATGCCCTCGCCCAGGGGGCCGACACCCTGGTGACCGCTGGCGCCATCCAATCCAACCACGTACGCCAGACCGCCGCGCTCGCCGCCAAGCTCGGCCTGGGCTGCGTCGCCCTGCTGGAAAATCCCACCGGCACCGAAGACCCCAACTACCTGGGCAACGGCAACCGCCTGCTGCTGGAGCTGTTCGACGCCAAGGTCGAGTTGGTGGAGAACCTCGACAACGTCGACGAGCAACTCAACGCCCTCGCCGACCGCCTGCGCAGCAACGGCAAGAAGCCTTACCTCGTCCCCATCGGCGGCTCCAATGCACTCGGCGCCCTGGGCTACGTGCGTGCCGGCCTGGAACTGGCCGGGCAGATCGAGGCCAGCGGGATCGAGTTTGCCGCCGTGGTGCTGGCCTCCGGCAGCGCCGGTACCCACAGCGGCCTGGCACTGGCCTTGAGCGAAGTGCTGCCGAAGTTGCCGGTAATCGGCGTTACGGTGTCGCGCACCGAGGAAGCGCAGTTGCCGAAAGTGCAGGGCCTGGCCGAACGCACGGCCGAGTTGCTCGGCGTGGACATCCCCGACGCGTTCAAGGTGATTCTGTGGGACGAATATTTCGGCCCTCGTTATGGCGAACCGAACGCCGGCACCCTTTCGGCGGTCAAGCTATTGGCGAGCCAGGAAGGCCTGCTGCTGGACCCGGTCTACACTGGCAAGGCCATGGCCGGCTTGCTGGACGGTATCGGGCGCCAGCGCTTTGAAGATGGCCCGATTATTTTCCTGCATACCGGCGGGGCACCGGCGTTGTTTGCCTATGACTCGGTTTTCAGCTGAATAAACGCGGGCTGAATATGGGAGGGGGCTTGCCCTAATGCCGTTCAGTTAAGGCTTTTTTGTAGGAGCGAGCTTGCTCGCGAAGAACTTACAGGCGCCGCGTTCATTCAGGAAACACGCGTTATCGTTGACGTTTTTCGCGAGCAAGCTCGCTCCTACAGAAGGCGATGTACGCTTAACTGAATGGCATTAGGGCTTACCCCCGATAGCGGAGTGTCAGCCAGCTCACTTGTTACTGATACACCGCTATCGGGGGCAAGCCCCCTCCCACATTAGGGTCGCCACATATTCCAGATAAGCATAAATGAATTGATTTATATTATTTTCAAGTCTTAAAACCCGGCTTTATCATCGCGCCGAAGGCGAAGACGCGCTTCGCGCTTTAAGGCAGGATACGACTACCGCGTCACCTGCTTCGCTCAACATAAAAAACACAGGGGCTCTTCATGACTATTTCCGTATTCCGTCGCACCTTGCTGGTCGGCACATTGGGGCTGGCTCTCGGGGCTGGTTGGCTGGGCCAGGCAGTTGCCGGCGAGCAACTGGGCAATATCAAAAAGGCCGGCGAGATCAAAATCGGCCTGGAAGGCACCTACCCGCCGTTCAGCTTCGTCGATGAAAGCGGCAAGCTCAGCGGTTTCGAAGTCGAACTGTCCGAAGCCCTGGCCAAAGAGCTGGGCGTCAAGGTCAAGCTCCAGGCCACGCCATGGGACGGCATCCTCGCCGCCCTGGAATCCAAGCGCCTGGATGCCGTCGTCAACCAAGTCACCATCTCCGAAGAGCGCAAGAAGAAGTACGACTTCTCCACGCCTTACACCGTTTCCGGTATCCAGGCGCTGGTGCTGAAAAAGAACCTCGACACCATCAAGACCGCCAACGACCTGGCCGGCAAGAAAGTCGGGGTAGGCCTGGGCACCAACTACGAACAATGGCTCAAGGACAACCAACCCAAAGCCATTATCAAGACCTATAACGATGACCCGACCAAGTTCCAGGACCTGCGCATCGGCCGTATCGACGCCATCCTGATCGACCGCCTGGCGGCCCTGGAATACGCCAAGAAAGCCCCGGACACCGCCGCTGCCGGCGACGCCTTCTCCCGTCAGGAAGCCGGTATCGCCCTACGCAAAGGCGAGCCCGAGTTGCTTGAAGCGGTGAACAAGGCCCTCGACAAGCTGCGCGCCGACGGCACCTTGAAGAAGCTGTCCGAGAAGTACTTCAACGCTGACGTCACTCAATAATGGAAGCAGGTTTCCAACTCGCGCTGGACTCCGCGCCCTTTCTGCTCAAGGGCGCGTATTACACGGTGATTCTCAGCCTTGGCGGGATGTTTTTCGGTTTGCTGCTGGGCTTCGGCCTGGCCTTGATGCGGCTGTCGCGCGTCAAGCTGCTAAGCTGGACAGCCCGCGTCTACGTGTCGTTCTTTCGCGGCACGCCCTTGCTGGTACAGCTGTTCCTGATCTACTACGGCTTGCCGCAAGTGGGCATCGAGCTGGATCCGATCCCGGCGGCGATGATCGGCTTCTCGCTGAACATGGCCGCCTACGCCTGTGAAATCCTGCGGGCCGCCATCGCTTCCATCGAGCGTGGCCAGTGGGAAGCCGCCGCCAGTATCGGCATGACCCGTGCGCAGACCCTGCGCCGGGCCATCCTGCCGCAGGCGATGCGCACCGCCCTGCCACCTTTGGGCAACAGCTTTATTTCGCTGGTCAAGGACACCGCGCTGGCCGCCACCATCCAGGTGCCGGAGCTATTCCGCCAGGCTCAATTGGTGTCGGCGCGCACCTTCGAGATTTTCACCATGTATCTGTCCGCCGCCCTGATCTACTGGGTGCTGGCAAGCATCCTGGCGCACTTCCAAAACCGCCTGGAAGACCGGGTCAACCGGCATGACCTGGAGTCTTGAAGCATGATCGTGGTTGAAAAGCTGACCAAACAATTCAACGGCCAGGTGGTGCTCAACGGTATCGACCTTGAGGTCAAGGAAGGCGAAGTCGTCGCCATCATCGGCCCCAGCGGTTCCGGCAAGACCACCTTCCTGCGCTGCCTGAACTTCCTCGAAGAACCCACCAGCGGCCGCATCAAGGTGGGTGACATCGAGATCGACGGCAGCAAACCGCTCAACCAGCAACAGGGCCTGGTGCGGCGTCTGCGCCAGCACGTGGGCTTTGTGTTCCAGAACTTCAACCTGTTCCCCCACCGCACCGCACTGGAAAACGTCATCGAAGGCCCGATCGTGGTCAAGAAGATGCCCCGCGAAGCGGCGGTTACCCTGGGTCGCAGCTTGTTGGCCAAGGTCGGCCTGGCGGGTAAGGAAGCGTCCTACCCACGGCGCCTGTCCGGCGGCCAGCAACAGCGCGTGGCGATTGCCCGCGCCTTGGCCATGGAGCCGGAGGTGATCCTGTTCGACGAACCCACCTCGGCACTCGACCCGGAGTTGGTGGGTGAAGTGCTGGCGACCATTCGCAGCCTGGCCGAAGAAAACCGCACCATGGTCATCGTCACCCACGAGATGAGCTTTGCCCGTGATGTGGCCAACCGGGTGATCTTCTTCGACAAGGGCGTGATCGTCGAACAGGGTGAAGCCAAGGCGCTGTTCGCCAACCCCAAGGAAGAACGGACCCGGCAGTTCCTGAGCAAATTCCTGGCCCACTGAGACCCACCCTGTAGGAGCTGGCTTGCCAGCGAAAATCGTCAACGATAACGCGTTTAACCGGATTAACCGTGTCGTCTGGACGGTCTTCGCTGGCAAGCCAGCTCCTACAGGAATGCTTCGTTCCAGCCAGTAAATCGCCCCACCACCCCCTCTTAAAATCCCCCGCCCAGTCAGACCCTTCTGAATCTTCCCGAACCCGCCGTTTAGCCTTTTGCCGCCATTGACGCTCCCTGGCCAACCCTCTTATCTAGCACCCAGAGGATTGGATCCTATCCCGGCTACTCACTGAATCGTTCCTTTCGGTCCCGTTTGCGCACCTGCGCCCAAGGTCCGGAACGATTGCTGCTGGCTGCATCAAGGAGATGACTTATGACGCGCACTGCAACCCCGGCCATGCTCACCGCCCCGACCCTGCCCCAGGCCCTGCCGCACGGCATCAACGCCCTGGCCGCCACCCAACTGCAGGTCGATATCGCCCCCTATCCGGGCATGGATGAAGGCGACCTGATCGAACTGTTCTGGAACAACTGCTTCGCCGCCTCACGTCGGGTAACGGCGTGCAAGGTCGGCACCCCCACCCACCTGCGGGTGCCCGAAAGCTTCGTGCAGGATGGCCTGGCACAGGTTCACTACCAGGTCATGCAAGTCGGCCGCAGCCCGGCCCGCTCGGCGGTGACGCAGGTACGCGTCAAGACCAACGGCCCAGGCGGCCAGCCCTCGCCGCTGTACAGCGACGAAAACCAGAACCTCGCCCCCATCAGGGTGCCCGCGATGATCGGCCGTTACGGCGTCAACGGCAGCCAGGTACGTCGCGGTATTCCGCTGACAATCGAGCCTTACCTGAACATGGCCAGCGGCGACGCCATCACCCTGCGCTGGGGTGATGTGCGCCTGGACCTGCCGAAAATAACGACGCGCAGCGTCGGCCTGGCGGTCCAGGTGTGGGTACCTTCAGCGGTGATTCTCGAAGCGGGCGACGACAGCCGGCTGGACGTGACGTACTGCATCCTCGATCGGGTTGGCAATAATTCACGCTGGGCGCCCGCCCGCACTTTGCGCATCGCCGCCTGTGCGCCCCAGGCGCCGACCCGTGCGGCCAGGGACGCGCTGCCCTATCAACCGCGTCGCCTCGGTTCCCCCTTGGAACCTGGGTGACGGACCTTCTATGCATATTCCTAAAAGTTAGTTTATTTAAAGATTTAACACGCTTAGGGTATATGCACCGGACCACCGGACATTCCTGATTGTTTTGTTTTCATTTCATTGAATGCGAGGTCGGTATGGTCAGAATTACCCCGGTGCGCAACGCCAGGGCATTACGTGCAGCCAAGGAGCGGCGCTGATGTCTAACTTGGCTCTAACACCCCCCCAGAGTGATCTGGACGTAGCTCCCCTGCTGTTGCCAGCCACTGTGCTGCGCAACGACGCCCAAGCGTTGAGCGCGGCCCATGAGCTGGCCCAGGCTGCGCGCCTGCAAGCCGCCAAGCGCGACCAGCAGCGCAAGTTGCCGTGGGCACAGATCGAGCAATTCACCCGCAGCGGGCTGGGCAGTATTTCCATTCCCCGTGAGTACGGCGGCCCACAAGTGTCGTTCGTGACCCTGGCCGATGTGTTCGCGATCATCAGCGCGGCAGACCCGGCCCTCGGGCAGATCCCGCAGAACCATTTCGGCATCCTGCACCTGTTGCAGGGTGCCGCCACCGAGCGCCAGAAAAAGCAGCTGTTCCAAAGCGTGCTCGACGGCTGGCGCATTGGTAATGGCGGCCCGGAGCGCGGCACCAGGAACACCCTGGAACTCAAGGCGCGCATCACTGCCAAGGGCGATGGTTATGTGATCAGCGGCCAGAAGTTTTATTCCACCGGTGCGCTGTTTGCCCATTGGGTGGCGGTCAAAGCGTTGAACGATGACGGCAAGCAGGTCATGGCATTTGTGCGCCGTGGCACCGAAGGGCTGCGCATCGTCGACGATTGGTCCGGCTTTGGCCAACGCACCACCGCCAGCGGCACCGTGCTGCTGGACCAGGTGCCGGTCGACGCAGAGCTGGTGGTCGAGAACTGGCGTATCGGCGAAAGCCCGAATATCCAGGGCGCCGTCTCGCAATTGATCCAGGCCGCCATCGACGCCGGCATTGCCCGTGGCGCGCTGGATGACACCATCGCCTTTGTGCGCGAGCGTTCGCGTCCGTGGATCGACGCCAAGGTCGAACGCGCCAGCGATGACCTGTATGTGATCGCCGATATCGGCAAGCTGAAAATCGAACTGCACGCCGCCGAGGCGCTGCTGCGCAAAGCCGGTCAGGTGCTGGACCAGGTCAGCGCCGCGCCGATCACCGCCCAGTCCGCCGCGCGGGCGTCGATTGCCGTGGCCGAGGCGAAGGTGCTCACCACTGAAGTGTCGTTGCTGGTCAGCGAAAAACTCTTCGAACTGGCCGGCAGCCGCGCCACCCTCGCCGAATTCAACCTCGACCGTCACTGGCGCAACGCGCGGGTGCACACCCTGCACGACCCGGTGCGCTGGAAGTATCACGCCGTTGGCGCCTATCGCTTGAACGGCACATTGCCGGCTCGCCATTCCTGGATTTAACCGACCAGACCTCTGGAGAAACTCATGACCCTTTCTCACCGTGTCGCGGTTATCACCAGCGACGAACAAGCCCTTATTGTCGCCAGCGACCTGGCCGAAGACTTGCGCCGCGACAGCGCCCAACGCGACCGCGAACGCCGCCTGCCGCTGCCCGAACTGGACGTGTTTTCGCGCTCCGGCCTGTGGGGTATCAGCGTGCCCAAGGCATACGGCGGCGCCGGCGTATCCAACGTCACCCTCGCCAAAGTCATTGCGCTGATCGCCCAGGCCGACGCCTCGCTGGGCCAGATTCCGCAAAACCATTTCTATGCCCTCGAAGTGCTGCGCGTGAATGGCAGCCCTGAACAGCAACAACGCCTGTACGCCGAAGTGCTCGCCGGCCGACGCTTCGGCAACGCCCTGGCGGAACTGGGCACCAAGACCGCCCATGACCGCGTGACCGCCCTCACCCGCGATGGCGATGGCTTTCGTATCAGCGGACGCAAGTTCTACGCCACCGGCGCGATCTATGCCCAACGCATCCCCACCTCGGTGGTGGATGAACACGGCATCCAGCAACTGGCCTTCGTGCCCCGCGACAGCGAAGGCCTGAACGTGATCGACGACTGGAGTGGCTTCGGCCAGCGCACCACCGGCAGCGGCTCCGTCGTCTTCGACAATGTGTGGGTCGCCGCGCACGACGTGATTGCGTTCCAGAGCGCCTTCGAGCGCCCCACCACCGTAGGCCCGTTGGCGCAGATCCTTCACGCCGCCATCGACACCGGCATCGCCCGCGCCGCCTTCGAGGACGCGCTGCACTTTGTGCGCACCAAGACCCGCCCGTGGATCGATTCCGGCAACGACAAAGCCACCGAAGACCCGCTGACCCTGAAGAGTTTTGGCCACCTGAGCATCCGCCTGCACGCTGCCGAAGCCTTGCTGGAACGTGCCGGTGTTTACCTCGACCGCGCCCAGGCCGACAGCAATGCCGACACCGTGGCGGCGGCATCGATTGCCGTGGCCGAAGTGCGCGCCTTGAGCACCGAGATTTCCCTGGCCGCCGGCAGCACCCTGTTCGAACTGGCCGGCAGCCAGGCCACCCTGGCCGAGCACGGCCTCGACCGCCACTGGCGCAACGCCCGCGTGCACACCCTGCACGACCCGGTGCGCTGGAAGTACCACGCGGTAGGTAATTACTACCTCAACGCTGAAAACCCGCCACTGCGGGGGACCATCTGATGGCGAAGAAAAAGATCCTGCTCAATGCCTTCAACATGAACTGCATCGGGCATATCAACCACGGTATGTGGACCCATCCAAGGGACACGTCCACCCAATACAAGAGCATCGAGTACTGGACCGACCTGGCGCAAACCCTGGAGCGCGGGTTGTTCGACGGTTTGTTCATCGCCGATATCGTCGGCGTGTACGACGTGTACCAGCGCTCGATTGATGTGCCGCTCAAGGAGTCGATCCAACTGCCGGTCAATGACCCGTTGCTGCTGGTCTCGGCGATGGCTGCAGTGACCAGAAACCTCGGCTTCGGCCTCACCGCCAACCTCACTTATGAGCCGCCGTACCTGTTCGCCCGGCGCATGTCCACCCTCGATCACCTGAGCCGTGGCCGTGTCGGCTGGAACATCGTCACCGGCTACCTCGACAGCGCCGCCAAGGCCATGGGCCTGTCCGAACAGGTCGAGCATGACCGGCGCTACGACCAGGCCGATGAATACCTGGAGGTGCTCTACAAGCTCTGGGAAGGCAGCTGGGAAGACGACGCGGTGCTCAACGATCCGCAAGCGCGGGTGTATGCGCAGCCGGGCAAGGTGCACAAGGTCGAGCATCACGGCGAGTTCTACCAGGTGGAGGGTTACCACCTGTGCGAACCGTCGCCGCAGCGTACGCCCGTGCTGTTCCAGGCCGGCAGTTCGGAGCGTGGCTTGCTGTTCGCCGGGCGGCATGCCGAGTGTGTATTCATCAGCGGGCAAAACAAGGCCGCGACCAAGGTGCAGGTGGACAAGGTGCGCGCCAGCGCAGTCGAGGCCGGGCGCAACCCGGACGACATCAAGGTGTTCATGGGCCTCAACGTAATCGTCGGCGCCACCGAAGAACTGGCGTGGGCCAAGCACGCCGAGTACTTGAGCTACGCCAGCGCGGAGGCCGGCGTGGCGCATTTCTCGGCGTCCACCGCGATTGATTTTTCCCAATACGAAATCGACGAACCGATCCAGTACGTGAAAAGCAACGCAATCCAGTCGGCCACCAAGAACCTGCAAAACAACGACTGGACCCGGCGCAAATTGCTCGAGCAGCACGCCCTCGGTGGGCGCTATATCACCCTGGTCGGCTCGCCCGAACAGGTCGCTGACGAGCTGGAATCCTGGATCAGCGAAACCGGCCTGGATGGCTTCAACCTCACGCGCATTGTGACGCCGGAAAGCTACGTGGACTTTATCGACCTGGTGGTGCCGGAGTTGCAGAAGCGTGGGTCGTACAAGACCGAGTATGAGAACGGCACGCTACGGGAAAAGGTATTCCAGCGCAGCGCGCGCTTGCCCAAACAACACACCGGCTCCACCTACCGCCACTGCCCCCTGTAGGAGCGAGCTTGCTCGCGAAGATAGTTAACGATAACGCGTGGCCTCTGATACCCCGCAGCGCCCTCAAATTTTTCGCGAGCAAGCTCGCTCCTACAACTGGAACTCGATTATGAAAAAGATCCTGCTCTCCCACCCAGTCAAAGCACTGGCCCTGGCCTTCGGGTTGTTCAGCGCGGCGGTGTTCGCCGCCGATGCACCGTTGAAAATCGGCACCACCGCCGCCTTCGCCATTCCCCTGGAAGCCGCCGTCGCCGAAGCCGGCAAGCAAGGCTTGAAAGTCGAGCTGGTGGAATTCACCGACTGGATCGCGCCCAACGTCAGCCTGGCCGCCGGTGACATCGACGTGAACTACTTCCAGCACATCCCGTTCCTGGAAAACGCCAAGGCCGCCGCTGGTTTTGACCTGGTGCCGTACGCGCCGGGCATCATCAACAACGTCGGGCTGTATTCGAAAAAATACAAAAGCATCAACGACCTGCCCCAAGGCGCCAGCGTGGCGATTGCCAACGACCCGATCAACAGCGGTCGCGGCCTGCAACTGCTGGCCAAGGCCGGTTTGATCACCCTCAAGCCGGGCGTGGGCTACAAGGCGACCGAAGAAGACATCGTGACCAACCCGAAGAAGATCAAGATCCTGCAAGTCGAAGCCGTGCAACTGGTGCGCGCGTATGACGATGCGGACCTGGTGCAGGGCTACCCGGCGTATATCCGCCTGTCGAAGACCTTCGATGCCGAGTCGGCGCTGCTGTTCGACGGCCTCGACCACCCGGAATACGTGATCCAGTTCGTGATCCAGCCCAAAAGCAAAACCGACCCACGCGTGATCAAGTTCGTCGACATCTACCAGCACTCGCCAGTGGTGCGCGCGGCGTTGGATAAATCCCTTGGCAAGTTGTACCAAGTCGGTTGGGAAGACAAAAAATGACCGCCGCCCACTCTCAACTGCGCGACCTGGGTTTACCGCCCAGGGACGCCGAGCAGACCGAACTGCACCCGGACCTGAACCGCGCGCACGTGCGCTTTATCAACCTGGGCAAGACCTACGACGGCAGCGTGCATGCCTTGCAAGGCATCGACCTGGCGATCCAGCGCGGTGAAGTGTTGGGCATTATCGGCCGCAGCGGCGCCGGCAAGTCATCGCTGATCCGCACCATCAACCGCCTGGAGCAACCCAGCAGCGGGCGCGTGCTGATCGATCAGGTGGACATCGGCGACTACGACGAAGACCGCCTGGTGGCGCTGCGTCGGCGTATCGGCATGATCTTCCAGCACTTCAACCTGATGTCGGCCAAGACCGTGTGGCAGAACGTCGAATTGCCGCTCAAAGTCGCCGGCGTGCCCAAGCCGCAACGCGAGCAAAAGGTCCGTGAGCTGCTGGAACTGGTGGGTTTGCAGGACAAGCACAAGGCCTACCCGGCGCAGCTCTCAGGCGGGCAGAAACAGCGTGTGGGCATTGCCCGCTCGCTGGTGCACGACCCACAAATCCTGTTATGCGACGAGGCCACCTCGGCCCTCGACCCGGAGACCACCCAATCGATCCTCGGCCTGTTGCGCGAGATCAACCGGCGCCTGGGTTTGACCATCGTGTTGATCACCCACGAGATGGCGGTGATCCGCGAAATCTGCGACCGCGTGGTCGTGCTGGAACACGGGCGCATCGTCGAGCAAGGCCCGGTGTGGAAAGTGTTCGGCAACCCGCAACATGAGGTCAGCAAGACCCTGCTGGCACCGTTGCAGCACGGTTTGCCGGACGAACTGCAAAGCCGTTTGCAGGCCACGCCCGCGTCGTCAGACGCGGCCGTGGTGCTGCGCTTGCAGTTCACCGGCAGCGCTACCGATGAACCGGACCTGGCCGCGCTGTTCGGCGCACTTGGCGGGCGCGTGCGCTTGCTGCAGGGCGGCGTGGAACGCATCCAGGGGCATGCCCTGGGGCAACTGCTGCTGGCAGTGAACGGCTCGCCCCATAACGCCGAAGCACTGCGCAATCGCGCCGGGCGTTGGGCACAACAGGTGGAGGTGGTGGGCTATGTGGTTTGATCGTTTAGTACAGGGTGCCCTCGACACCTTGTTGATGGTCGGCGTGTCATCGCTGATCGCGTTGCTGGTGGGCATTCCGCTGGCGGTGTTCCTGGTCACCAGCGACAAGGGCGGCATCTACCAGGCGCCTGCGTTGAACCGGGTGCTGGGGGCGTTCGTCAACCTGTTCCGCTCCATTCCGTTCCTGATCCTGATGGTGGCGCTGATCCCGTTCACGCGGTTGATCGTCGGCACCACCTATGGCGTATGGGCGGCGGTGGTACCGCTGACTATCGCCGCTACACCGTTCTTTGCGCGGATCGCCGAAGTGAGTCTGCGCGAGGTCGACCACGGCCTGATCGAAGCCGCACAGGCCATGGGCTGCCGGCGCTGGCACATCATCTGGCACGTGCTGTTGCCTGAAGCCCTGCCGGGAATTGTCGGCGGGTTCACCATCACCCTGGTGACCATGATCAACTCGTCGGCCATGGCCGGGGCAATCGGCGCCGGTGGCTTGGGCGACATTGCCTACCGCTACGGCTACCAGCGTTTCGATACGCAGATCATGCTCACGGTGATTGTGCTGCTGGTGATCCTGGTGGCGGTGATCCAGTTGGGTGGCGATCGGTTGGCGCGGGGGCTGAATAAGCGCTGAAAGCTGGGGCTTTTTTGTAGGAGCGAGCTTGCTCGCGAAAAACTCACAGGCGCCGCGTTCATTCAGGAAACACGCGTTATCGTTGACGTTTTTCGCGAGCAAGAACTAGGCGTCCCCCTCGCTCCTACAGAAGGCGATGTACGCTTAACTGAACGGCATTAGGGCAAGCCCGCTCGCCACAGTTACAGTGCTCCTCCTTAACTGACTGGTGTGACGGCAAGCCCGCTCGACACATGGGGTATAGTCGGGCCATCTCAGCGCCCGGTATTCATCACCATGCCTCTCAAGCCCGACGACCTCGACCAGATCACGTCCACCACCCTCGGCCACTACAACAAGGTGGCCGAGGACTTCCGTGAAGGCACCCGCGACCACGATGTGAGCCAGAACATCAACGCGCTGCTGCGGCATATCCAGGGCACGGCGCCCTTTACCGTGCTGGACTTCGGCTGCGGGCCGGGGCGGGATTTGCAGACCTTTACGCGCATGGGGCATATCGCCGTCGGGCTCGATGGTTCGGAACGCTTTGCGCAGATGGCGCGGGAAGACAGTGGCTGTGAGGTGTTGCAGCAGGATTTCCTCAAGCTGGAACTGCCCGCTGAACGCTTTGACGGCATCTTTGCCAATGCGGTGCTGTTTCATATCCCCAAGCAGGAACTGCCGCGTGTGCTCAGGCAACTGCATGGGGCGCTGAAACCAGGTGGAGTGTTGTTCAGCTCCAATCCACGGGGGGAAAACCAGGAAGGCTGGAATGGGCCGCGGTATGGGTCTTATCACGACCTCGATGCGTGGCAAACACTGCTCACCACCGCCGGGTTTGTGGAACTGGAACATTACTACCGCCCGGCGGGATTACCCCGGGAGCAGCAGCCTTGGCTGGCCAGCGTTTGGCGCAAGGCTTGAGTCTGGGGTTGCCTGGGTTGCCATCGGGGTGTAGCCCCCTCCCACATTTGAAATGCATGCCCCTGTGGGAGGGGGCTTGCCCCCGATGACGGACTGATGGACGCCACTACTGCACCTGATACACCACCGATTTCTCATCCACCACCGCTGTCACGCTCCTTGCCGCAACCCCCTCTCTCGACGCCGTGGAAAAATTCGCCACCAACCGCGTGCCATCGGCAAACGTGGTTTCCTGCACCTGTCGATCCGCCGTCAGCCAGCGAAACCCGGTCATCGCCTGGGTGGCCAGGCGCTCATGCAACGGTCGAAAAAATCGGTCCTGGCGCTGGATCAGCGGCAGCCGCGCCTTGAGCGTCGCGGCACTCAGGTGATACAGCGGCGGCACGTTGTAGAGCAGTTGGGCCAGCTCGTTCTCGGCGCGCACATTGCTCAGTTTGAGGCTGTCGAACAGCCAGTGATGGGTGGTGATCACCGAGCCGTGGAACACCGCCTGATACAGCGGCAGGCGCAGCGTCGGGTCGAAGTAGAGCGTACGAAACGGCTCGTTCAGCGGCACCGACTTGAAGAACACCGCCGGTTGCTCCGGCGGGTACCAGTTACCCACGTAGTAGGGCGACTGCTTGTCCTGGGTCATGTCGCGATCACCCCAGCCCAGCACCGGGGTTTGCATGCCATGGGCGAACAGAATGCCCTGGGCGGTGATGGCGTTGCCGTCTTCGGAGCCTGTCGGCATTTGCAGCGTGGTATTCAGCCAACGGGACGCATCGATATTGCCTTCAGCGTTCTGCGCCTGGGTCATCGGAGCGCTGTCGCGGTAACTGTCGAGCACCATGCTGGTGGCATACGCATCGAGAAACCAGGCATTGAAGCCGGCCCTGGCCTGCACGGCTTTCACCCGCGCTTCCAGCAGAGGCCGCACACAGCGCGGGTCAGTGTAGTGGCCGGACTGCTGGAAGCCGGTCTTGAGTTTGCCGTCCTTCAACACGATGGCGCAGTCGCGGTAGGCCCGGTTGCCCAGGTGGGCGGTGGTCCAGTCGGGGTTTTCGGTGGCGGACAACGCGGTTTGATAGGAATCGTAGGGCGCCATCAGGTAGCCGGCGTCGACGCCGGCGCGGATGGTTTCGGGGTGCCAAAGGCCGCCTTCCCAGCCTTCGCCCAGGGTCAGCATCAAGCGTGGCAAGCCGGCGTCGCGCAAGGTTTGTACCGCCTGGCTGCCCCAGGTGTCGGGGCTATCGCCGAGGGCACCGGCAAAGTCCACGGCCAGTTCGCGACGCAATTCACCGTAGCGGGCGGCAAGACGGCTCATATCAGGCTCGTCCACCTGCCAACTCTGCCGGGCCTTCCTGTTGATCGCGGCGTTGAGGCCGCGCAACAGCACGCTTTGTTCGTAGCGATTCAACCCGCCGGGCTGCGCCAGGATCTTGGCGGAGTCCTTGTCCAACAGGCCTTTGAGCTCATGAGCGCGCAAGCGCTTGAGCAACAGCGGCCAATCACGCACATCCTCCGGCGCCAGCAGGTCATTGCCCCACAGGTAAACATGGCTGGCGCCCAGCAGCTTTTCAGCCCCAGGGGTTTGTCGCAGCTTGTCTGCCAGGGGTTCATAGCGGCCCTGCTCAACCAGCCATTGGCGATAGCGCCTGGCGCCGGCCAGCGGATCGCTTTCGCCCAGGTGCAACAACAGGGTCATGGGGGCGGCAGGTGCGAGCGAGGTGAACTCATGGGTCAACGACAACGCCTGGCCCCGCCAGCGCAGGCGGTTGTTATAGGGATTGGTCAGCAACCAGTTAAGGGTGAAGGCGCCGTGATCGACACCCCACAGCGGCAGGCTGAGGTCCTGGGTGGTGTTGATATCGCCCTGGGCCACCAGGAAAGTGTTCCACGTGGTATTGCCGACCGGCACGTAATGCCCTTCGGCCAGAGGCCACATCAACCCTCGGCCCATGGCGCTCGCCGGCTGCAAAAGTATCGGCAGCTCACCGGCTTCCCGCGCCGTGATCGACAGCACCAGGTCGCGCTGCTCCAGGCTGGCAGTTACCCGATAGGCACCGTCATCCCATTGCCAACTGGCCTGTTGATCGTGTTGTGCAAATTGACTGACGGCACGGGCCGCTACGCCGTTGGAGGCCTGGACCTCTGGCTGGCCGCTGGGTGTCACGCGGATGGCGAGGGTGGCCGGGTCGAGTTCGACTCGCCACAACGGGTTTTCCAATACGGTGCTGGCAAAGGCCACGGGCGACAGCAAGCAGCAACACATCAGCATGGTATGACGCATACGATTCATGGCAGGCGACCGTTGAGAGGTGGAGGCCGGAGGTTAAATCACTCAACGGTCGGCCAGGGTAACAAGCGTCACTTCCAGAAATTTCCCACGGCTCAAATGCCCAGCCGAGATCAACTTGTGGGAGGGGGCAAGCCCGGATGCCAGTCAGTTAAGGAGCAACACTGTAACTGTGGCGAGCGGGCTTGTTGTGATGAGCGGGTTTGTTGTGGCTAGCAGGCTTGTTGTGGCGAGCGGGCTTGCCCCGCGTTGGGCTGCGAAGCAGCCCCAATAAGGCCGCCGCATTTCTTCTGGTAGAACCGGGAGACTGGTTTTAGGGCCGCTACGCGCCCCAACGCGGGGCAAGCCCGCTCGCCACAACAAGCCCGCTCGTCACAACAAGCCCGCTCGCCACAACAAACCCGTTCATCACAACAAGCCCGCTCGCCACAGGTTACTGTTGGGGTTCGCGGATCTTGTACCAGGCCACATACAGCGCCGGCAGGAATAACAGCGTCAGCAAGGTGGCGATGATGATGCCGCCAATCATCGCGTAGGCCATCGGCCCCCAGAACACTTCCCGTGCAATCGGGATCATGCCCAGGCTGGCCGCCGCGGCCGTGAGCAGGATCGGCCGGCGCCGGTGCTCGGTGGCTTGCACCACCGCATCCCACGGCGAATGGCCGGCCACTTCATATTCGTGAATCTGCGTCACCAGGATCACCGAGTTGCGGATGATGATGCCGATCAGCGCGAGAATACCGAGGATCGCCACAAAGCCCATGGGCGTGCCTGTGGGGATCAGCGCCAGCACCACGCCGATCAGTCCCAGCGGCGCGACACTGGCCACCAGGAACATCTTCTGCACACTGTGCAGTTGGATCATCAGGAAGGTCGCCATCAAAAACAGCATCAACGGCACCACGCTGGCAATCGGGCCCTGGGCCTTGCCGCTTTCTTCCACGGTGCCGCCCGTGGCGACCGTGTAGCCCACCGGCAGGCCGGCGCTGAACGCGTCGATCTCGGGCTTGAGCTGCTTGACCAGGTCAGTAGGCTGCATCTCGTCGCGCACCGCCGCCTTGATGGTGATGGTCGGCTTGCGGTCGCGGCGCCACACCAGCGGCTGCTCCAACTCATAGCGCACGGTGGCGAAGGCCAGCAGCGGGATCGAGGTGCCGTTGGGTGTCACGATCTGCAGGTTCTGCAAGGTTTCCGGCGTGCCACGTTCGGCGTCTACGGCGCGGCCGACCACGTTGATCAGGTAGATATCGTCATGCACCTGGGTCACCGAGACCCCGCTGACCACGCTGTTCATCAACTGCGCCACGTCTTCGGATGACAAACCCAACTGCCGCGCCTTGTCCTGGGCGATGTCGACCCTCAGCACTTTGCCCGGCTCGTTCCAGTCGTAAATGATCTCGCCCAGGTGGCTGTTCTTGTCGAGCAAGGTCGCCAATTCGATGGCGTGCTTGCGCACCTGGTCGGTGTCTTTACCGGAAACGCGGTACTGGATCGGCCGCCCCACCGGCGGGCCCATTTCCAGCGGCTGCACAAAGCTGCCGACACCGACAAAATCGTCACGCAGGCGTTTTTGCAGACGCGTGATCAACGCACCGCGCTCTTCCAGGCCCTTACTGACAATCACCAACTGCGCGTAATACGGGTTCTCCAGTTGCTGGTCGAGGGGCAGGTAGAAACGGATCGCGCCCTGGCCAATGTAGGTGCTCCAGCGCGCGATGTCCGGGTCGTCCTTGATGATGGCTTCGAGGCGATCGACCGCCTTGCGGGTTTCATTGATCGAGGCGTTTTGCGGCAGGTTGAGGTCGACGAGGATTTCCGGGCGGTCCGACGACGGGAAGAACTGGTTCTGCACGAACTGCATGGAAAACACCGACGCGGCAAACAGGGCCACGGTGATGCCGATCGCCCACCAACGGTTGCGCATGGCCCAGAGCATACCGCCATTGAACGCGCGGCCGATGCGCCCCGGTTCGTTGCCATGGGGCTTCACATTGGCACTGAGGATATGCACGCCAATCACCGGCGCAAACAGCACCGCCACCACCCACGACACCAGCATCGCCACCGCAATGACCGCGAACAGGGTGAAGGTGTACTCCCCCGCCGAGCTGGCGTTGAGGCCAATCGGGACAAAGCCGGCCACGGTCACCAGCGTGCCGGTGAGCATGGGGAATGCCGTGGACGTGTACGCGTAGGTCGCCGCCTGTTCCTTGGTTTCGCCTTTTTCCAGGCGTGTGATCATCATTTCCACGGTGATCATCGCGTCGTCCACCAACAAGCCAAGGGCGATGATCAACGCGCCCAGCGACACACGCTGCATGGTGATGCCGCTGTATTCCATGAACACGAACACCAGCGCCAGCACCAGCGGGATCGAACACGCCACCACCAGCCCGGCACGCAGGCCGAGGCTGATAAAGCTCACCACCAAGACAATGATCACCGCTTCGAACAGCGCACTGGTAAAGCCGCCGACGGCCTCTTCCACCACTTCGGCCTGGTCGGAGACCTTGTGCACGCCGACGCCCACGGGCAAGTCGGCGGTCAGCTCGTCCATGCGCGTGTGCAGGGCCTCACCGAACGATTGGATATTGCCGCCCTTCTGCATGGCGATAGCCAGGCCGATGGCCGGCTTGCCGTTGAAGCGAAACATCGGCCGCGCCGGGTCGACGTAACCGCGGGTGATCTCGGCGATATCCGCCAGGCGATAGAAGCGATCATTGAGCCGCAGGTTCACGTCGGCCAGGTCTTTTTCCGAAGCAAACTGCCCGGAGGTGCGCACGGAAATCCGCTCCGGCCCAGCCTCGATCACCCCAGCGGGCGTTACGGCGTTCTGCGATTGCAGGCTCTGCACCACCTGGCGCTGGTCAATGCCCAGGGCCGCCAGTTTGCGCGTGGAGAAATTCAGGTAAATCACTTCATCCTGCTGGCCGATCATCTCGACCTTGCCCAACCCCGGCACCGAGCGGATCTCGGCGCGCACCTGCTCCACGTAATCGCGCAGTTGGCGCATCGACAGGCCATCGCCGGTAAACGCATACACCGAGCCGAACACATCACCAAATTCATCGTTGAACGACGGCCCTTGCAGGCCCTGGGGGAAGGTGCCGCGAATATCGTCGAGCTTCTTGCGCACCTGGTACCAGATCTCGGGGATCGCCTTGGCGCTGGTGGTGTCCTTGAGGAACACGAACACCGTGGACTCTCCAGGCCGGGTGTAGCTTTTCACGTAGTCGAGAGAGTCGATCTCTTCGAGTTTTTTCTCGATGCGGTCGGTCACCTGCTTGAGGGTTTCTTCCTGGGTCGCACCCGGCCAGCGGGTCTGGATCACCATGGTCTTGATGGTGAACGAAGGGTCTTCCTCGCGGCCCAGGTTCAGGTAGGAGAACACGCCCATCAGCAGCGCGACGAACATCAGGTACCAGACGAAGGACTGATGCTTGAGGGCCCAGTCGGATAAGTTGAAGCTCCCTTTCATCGCGGGCTGTCCTCGTCGATTTTGACTTTCTGCCCGGGTTTCAGGCTGTTCACGCCGGCGGTGACGATACGCTCGCCGGGGTTGACGCCGCCGTTGAGCAAGGCGCTGTCAGCGTCACGGCTAAGCACGGTGATGTCGCGCGGTTGCACGGTCTGGCTGTGGGTATCGAGCAGCCAAATGCGGGTCTTGCCATCGACTTCCTGCAAGGCGCTCAGGGGCAACTCGATACGTGGGGCGATGGTCGAACTCAAGGTCACACTGATCGCCGTGCCAAGGCGGAACGCGGGCGGTGTTTCGGCCAGGGTCAGCCGCGCCCGACGGGTACGCGTGGCGCTCTGGGCCTGGGGCTCGATCTCGCGCACGGTGGCGGTGGTGTTGATGCTGGGGTCGAGCTGCCCGGCGACGAGGAACACCACGTCCGGCGGCAGGCGCTCGGCAAGGCCGGCGGGCAGGTCGATCACCGCTTCCTTGACATCCGGGCGGGCCAGGGTCACCACTTGCTGGCCGGCGCTGACCACCTGGCCGGCTTCGGCGCTCCAGGCGGTGACAATGCCGCCATGGTCGGTGCGCAGTTCGGCATAGTTGAGCTGGTCCTTGGCCTGGTTGACCGTGGCCTGGGCCTGGTCGAGGCTGGCCTGGGTAGTTTTCAGGTCAGTCTGGGCCGCATCCAATTGGGCTTGGGCGCCGACGCCACGGTTGAACAACGCTTGCTGGCGCCGGGCATTGGCCTGGGCGTTGATAAATTGCGCCTGGACGCGCGCGAGGTCGCCCTGGGCCGCGCGCAGTTGGTTTTGTTGGTCGGTGGGGTCGAGCACGGCGAGCACCGCACCTTTCTCCACTTCGGCGCCCACATCCACGGCGCGCCGGGCGATGCGACCGGGAACACGAAAGCCGAGGTTGCTTTCATAGCGCGCCTGGATGGTGCCAGCGAAACGGCCGAAGGTTTCCTGGTCTTCGGATTTCACTTCCATGGACAGCACCGGGCGCACCGGCTCGGGCGGCGGTTCCTGCTTGGAGCAGCCCGCGAGCAGCAGGCCGGCGATGAGGACAACTGTCAGGTACTTCATGGTTGCACGCCCTGGGCCTGCGCCGTGTCCGGCGCCTGGGCGATCTCGACCTGCATGCCGGGGTGCAGCAATTGCCCGCCCGCCACCACGATTTTTTCGCCACCCTTGAGGCCGTCGCTGATGATCACCTTGCCGGTGAGGTAACGCGCCACGCTGACTTTGTGCAACTGCGCCTTGCCGTCGCCGTCTACCAGCCATACGGCGGGTTCGCTGAGGTCTTTGGTCAGCGCCGCCCATGGCAGTTCGATACTGGCCTTGGCCGGGGCATGGAGAGTGGTGCTGACCACGGCGCCCAGGTCCATGCCCTGGGGCAACGTGTTCAATGCAATCTTCACCTGCAAGGTACCGCTGGCAGCGTTCACCGCCGGGGTGGTCTCGCGGATTCTACCGGTGGCCTGCACGTGCGGCTTATCCAGCAACTTGACCGTCATCACGTCATCATTGGCCGGTTCCACCAGCAACGATTCATACACGTCGAACACCGCGTCACGCTCGCCGTCGCGGGCCAGGCTGAAGATCGGTACGGTGGCCTGCACCACCTGGCCCACTTCCGCCTGGCGTGCGGTAATCACCCCAGGCGCTTCGGCGACCAGGGCGGTGTAGCCCAATTGCTCGCGAGCGTTGGCCAGCTGCGCCTGGGCAGCGGCCAAGGCGCTTTGGCTGCTGCGCAACGCGGCCTGGGCGCTGTCATATTCGCTGCGGCTGGTGTAGCCCTTGGGCAAGAGCTTTTCCTGGCGCACGAAGGCCGCGGCGGCTTGCTTGACCCGCGCCTGCTCGGCCACGACCTGGGCCTGGGCGGAATCGACGTTGGTCTGCAAGTCCTTGGGATCGAGCTTGGCCAGCACTTGCTTGGCGCTGACCCGGTCGCCCACGTCCACCATGCGCTGAATGATCTTGCCGCCCACGCGGAAGGACAAATCGGTTTGCACACGGGCCTGGATATCACCGGTCAGCGTGACGGCCGCAGCGAAATCCGCGGGTTGCACGGTTTGCACAAACACCCGGGAATGCTGCTTGGGTTCGGTTTTTTCCTGACCACAACCACTCAGCAACACCGCCAAACCCATGCCGACCATACAGATGGAAATACGACCGCCCATGCGGACTCCTTGTGCGCGATGCGATGTGCCAGTGTGTATGCGACTGTGAGCTTAGATCAGGGTTCCTTTTCTGCATGGGGAAGGCGTATTGAGGGGGTTTGCTGTGGCGAGCGGGCTTGCCCCGCGTTGGGCTGCGAAGCAGCCCCAAAACCTGGAGATTCAATATGCCTGGATAAACGCAGTGGCCTTATTGGGGCCGCTTCGCAGCCCAACGCGGGGCAAGCCCGCTCGCCACAACAAGCCCCATCACCACAACAAGCCCGCTTGCCACAGTTACAGTTACAGTGTTCCTCCTTAACTGAACGGCATTAGGGCTTGCCTGCGATAGCAGTAAAACAGTCAGCGCAGCATCACCCCTGCCACTTCCCGCCTTCGACAATCACACTCTCAGGCTGGGTGTCGTCGCTCAGTTCTTTGCGCACATATTGGTCATATAACTTGAGCAAGAACTTCTCCTCACCCAGCTTCGCCAACTCGGCATTCACCCAGTCACGCAATTCGATATTGCCCTTCTTCACCGCTGGCGCGATCGGGGCCTCGTCGCCGAGTTTCTGTTCCAACACGCGGTAGCCCGGGTTCTGCTTGGCCCAGCTGAACAGCACTAGGTTGTCTTGCGCGTACGCATCCCCACGCCCGGCCGACAGCGCCTGCAACGACTCGGAGTTTTTCTCGAACTTGAGCAGTTTCCAGTCCGGGTGGTTCTTGGTCAGCCAGATATCGGCCGTGGTGCCGGTGGTGACGATGGTGGTGCGGGTAGCCAGGTCATCCAGGCTCTTGACCGGGCTGTCGTTGGGCACCAGGGCCTGTACCGCGACTTTCAGGTTGGGGTTGGTGAAGTCCACCGCTTCCCTACGCTCCGGGGTCACGGTCATGTTGGCGAGGATCAGGTCGACCTTGTCGCTTTGCAGGAAGGGAATACGGCTGGCCGGCTCGACGGCGACGAATTCGACTTTGTTCTCATCGCCCAGCAAGTCCTTGGCGAATCGGCGGCCGATGTCGGTATCGAAGCCGACGTAGCGCCCGGCTTCGTTAACAAAGCCGAACGGTGGTTTGTCGGTGAACACGCCAACGATGAGTTTGTCGCGCGCCTTGATCTTGTCGATGTAACTCACGGCGGCGGCAGGTTTAGCGGGCTCTTCGGCCTTTTTATCGCAGCCGGCCAGTAAGGCAACGGCAAACAGTGGCAGCAGTAACTTTTTCATATCAGCTCCAGTTCCTGGGTTTTCTTGGGCAGTGTTGAAACAAAGGAGAACTTCTCCAGGAACTGCTGCGCGCGTGCGGTTTGCGGGTTCGTAAAGAATTCTTCGGGGGTGTTGTGTTCGAGGATGCGACCGGCCTCCATGAACACCACGCGGTCGGCCACGGCGCGGGCGAAGGCCATTTCGTGGGTGACGATCAGCAGGGTCATGCCGTCGCGGGCCAGGCCCTGGATCACTTCCAGCACTTCCTTGACCATCTCCGGGTCGAGGGCGGCGGTGACTTCGTCAAACAGCATGACCTGGGGGTTCATGCACAACGAACGGACGATAGCGATGCGTTGCTGCTGGCCGCCGGAAAGCTGGCGCGGGTAGGCGT
Source organism: Pseudomonas gorinensis (assembly GCF_042015035.1). NCBI lineage: Bacteria > Pseudomonadati > Pseudomonadota > Gammaproteobacteria > Pseudomonadales > Pseudomonadaceae > Pseudomonas > Pseudomonas gorinensis. The sequence continues at coordinate 591,057 of NZ_CP167125.1, read as the reverse complement.
CGCGCTTGTCGGCCAGGCCGACGCGGTCCAACAGTTTTTCTGCCTGGGCGCGCGCTTCGCGGGGCTCGCGCTTTTGCACTTTCAGCGGGCCAAGCAGCAGGTTGTCGAGCACACTCATATGGGGGAACAGGTGGTAGCTCTGGAACACCATGCCCACATCCTGGCGTACCTGGCGCCAATCCGTGTGTTTAGCCAGCAGCTCCTTGCCGGCAAATCGCAGGCTGCCGCTATGGGCTGCTTCCAAGCCGTTGAGGCAGCGCAGCAACGTGCTTTTGCCACAGCCGCTGGGGCCGAGGATCACCACCACTTCGCCGCTTTGCACACTCAGGTCGATGCCCTTGAGCACCTGCTGGTCGCCGAAGAACTTATTGAAACCCCGGAACTCGATCAGTGCGCTCATGCTTGGCCCCAGCGCCGTTCCAGCAGCTTGGAGGCGGCTGACAACGGGTAGCAGATGAAGAAGAAAAACAGGAACAGCGCGCCGTAGATCAACACCGACTCATAGGTGCGCTCGATGATTTGCTGGCCCACCTTGATCACGTCCACCACACCGATCAGCACCGCCAGGGAGCTGGTCTTGATGATGCGCGTGTAGACGTTGATGGTCGGCGGCGTCATGCGCTTGAGGGCCTGGGGCAGCAGCACGTAGCCGTACAGCTGCGGGGCGGACAGGCCAATCGACAAGCCCGCCTCGCGCTGGCCACGGGGCAGCGAATGCAAAGCGCCGCGCACCACTTCGCCCACCTCGCTGGCGCCCCACAGCGACAGCACCAACACCGCACACCAGAAACTCGGAATGCTCAGGCCGAAGAAAATCGGCAGGCCGAAAAACAGCAGGTACAGCCACACCAGCACCGGGATCGCACGGAACAGCTCCAGGTAAATGCGCAGCAGCCCATTGATCACCGTTTGATTCAACGTGCGCAACACGCCGTACAGCACCCCGCCGACCGTACTGAAAGCGATGCTCAGAAAGGAAATCGACAGGGTTTGCGCAGCGCCCTTACCCAGTTGCGGCAGCGACACCCACAACAATTCAAGACCCGAACTGGCCATGCTGGAGCCTCCTTTCCAGGCGGCTGAGCAGCAGCGACAACGGCAGGAACAGCAGCACGCAAATCAGCGTCAGCACGGCGAGCATTTCGTAAGTCTTGTAGTAGAGAGCGATGTAGCTCTTGGTGGTGTAGAGAATCTCCGGCACCGCCACGGCAGAGACCACGGTGGTCTCCTTGAGCAGGAAGATGAAATTGGCGAACAGCGCCGGCAGGCTGAGGATGCCGGCCTGGGGCAGGATCACATGGCGCAGCAACTGCCAGTCGGACAGACCGATGGATTTGCCCGATTCGACCTGCGCCAGCGGCACCGCTTCCACGCCCGCGCGCAGCACTTCGGTGAGGTAGGCGCCGCCGAGGAAGGTCATGGTGATGATCGCCGCCCAAAACCCGGAAATATTGAAGCCCAGGGCCGGCAGGGCGAAGTACACAAAAAACAGCTGGATCAGCAGCGGGGTGTTACGCGCCAACTCCACATAGAGCCCAACCAGGCGCGACAGGTAAGGCGTGCGAAACACCAGCAAGGCGGCGTTGATCAGCGCCACCAACAGCGAGGTGGCAATGGCGATCAGGCCCACTTGCAGCGTCACCCCCACGGCTTTGAAAAACGCCGGCAGGGTGCTGAGGATAAAAGCGAAATCGAAGGTCATCTTGAGTCCATGACGCCGCAGGGGTAATGCAGCGAGTGCCGTCCAGGCCGGCGTGGGTAACGCCGGGTAGCGCGAACTCTAAAGGTATAAAAAATAAAATTTAAATACCGAAATAGCATATTGATATCACCCAAAAAGATAACCGCCGGATTCGCGGGTTTTCCAAGTGACGGCTATGGTTGGGGGGTCTGTGTTTCGAAGGAATGAACAATGAACAAAGCGAAGCCGATTGATCCGCAGGAGCTGGTGAAATGGTTGGTGGCGTTGCGCAGGGCGATCAATAGCCGGGATCTCTAAAACACCGTAGATCCCATGTGGGAGGGGGCTTGCCCCCGATAGCAGTGGCTCAGTCAATGCATCTGTGACTGACATACCGCCATCGGGGGCAAGCCCCCTCCCACAGTTTTTATTGCATTCCAAATTCCAGGCATAAAAAACGCCGACGCTGTAGTAGCCGTCGGCGTTGAAACCTTGAAGGGGTTTGGGCTTACATCAGAACGCTGGCACGACTGCGCCGTTGTACTTCTTCTCGATGAAAGCTTTGACTTCCGGGCTGGTCAGCGCCTTGGCCAATTTCTGGATAGCGGCGCTGTCCTTGTTGTCCGGGCGAGCCACCAGGAAGTTCACGTAAGGCGACTTGGCGTCTTCGATGATCAGCGCGTCTTTCGCTGGGTTGAGGCCAGCTTCCAGGGCGTAGTTGGTGTTGATCACATCGAGGTCGACCTGGTCCAGCACACGTGGCAGCAGGGCCGATTCCAGCTCCTTGAATTTCAGGTGCTTGGGGTTGTCCTTGATGTCTTTCGGCGTGGACAGCGCGTTGGTCGGGTCTTTGAGCGTAATCAGACCATTCTTTTGCAACAGCAACAGGGCACGACCGCTGTTGGAGCCTTCGTTCGGGATGGCAACGGTGGCGCCGTCCTTGAGCTCGGAAATATTCTTGATCTTTTTCGAGTAGCCACCGATGGGTTCAACATGCACACCGATCACGGTGACCAGGTTGGTGCCCTTGCCCTTGTTGAAGTTTTCCAGGTACGGCAGGGTCTGGAAGTAGTTGGCGTCCAGACGCTTCTCGGCCACTTGAGTGTTGGGTTGAACGTAGTCGGTGAAGACTTTGATTTCCAGGTCCACGCCTTCTTTGGCCAGGGTCGGCTTGACCAGCTCAAGGATCTCCGCGTGCGGGATCGGAGTGGCAGCCACCACCAGTTTTTCGTTGGCCTGGGCGAAGCTTGCAGTCAGGGCAGCCGCCAGTGCGGTAAACAACAGAACCTTTTTCATGCAGTGTCCTTATTGGAATTGCGGGGCGTCTCTGACGACCGTTTTGATGAGAAGTGCCAGCGAAGTGCTATCGCGGCATGCAAGCGACAATACCTAGATTTTTTATTCCCGAACAATATCTTTTATTCACGTTGATATTCCATTTTGTTCATGTAGAAAGCGGCGCAAGGTTTCCTGCTCGGCGGGGCTGGCGTTATCGAATATTCGCTGCACCTGTTCAAGGGGCGAACCGGCCACGGGCAGATTCAGATGCTCCGGCAGAATCTCATCGCCGCTGCTGACCAGCAGCGCAAAGTGAATGACGTTCTCCAACTCGCGGGTATTGCCCGGCCAGCTGTGGTGTTCCAATACGCGCTGGGCGGCGTCACTGATCAACGGCACCGGCAGGTCCAGGCGCTGGCTGTAGATACCGAGGAAGTACTCGGCCAGGGACAGGATATCGCCGACCCGCTCGCGCAATGCCGGCAATTCCAGCTGGCCTTCGCTCAGGTAATGGAACAGCCGCTCATGAAACTTGCCGGCAGCCACGGCTTGGGCCAGGTCGATGCTGGTGGCTGCTACCAGGCGCACATCCACCGGGCTTGGCTGATGCGCACCGACGCGAGTGACTTCGTGGTTTTCCAGGGCGGCAAGCAACTTGACCTGGATCGGCAGCGGCAAATCGCCGATTTCATCCAGGTACAAGGTGCCGCCATTGGCCGACCCGAACCAGCCGGCACGGCTGCTCGCCGCGCCGCTGTGGGCGCCGGCAGCGTAGCCGAACAACTCGGCATCGGCGTAGGTCGGGCTGATGGCGCCGCAATTGACCGAGACAAACAGCCCGGCGCGATCGCTGCCACGATGGATATGCCGCGCCAGCAGCTCTTTACCGCTACCGGTCTCGCCGCGAATCAATACGGGCAAGGCACGGGGGGCGAGGTTTTCCAGCTCTTCGCGCAGTTGCCGCGAACGCGGGTCGACAAACACCAGCGCCTTGGCGCGGATGCTCAGCGGGCTTTTTTCGGCGTCGGGGAAGGTCAGCAGGGGCTGACCGAAGGTTTCATGCAGGCTCATGGCAGGCTCCCGCCCCAAATCCGCTCAGGGACGGGGCGTTTAAAAAATATCAGGCAGTGCGCCGGGCGTGATGTTCGAGGCGGCTTTGCAAGCGATACAGGTAGGCGAAGCCTTGCTCCCAGCGTTGGTGACCGGACTTCACATTGATATGCCCGGCCCCCGAGAGAATGCCGGCTTCGGCCCCCCAGTTGCGGGCCAATTCCAGGGCCCGGGGGGCGCTGACGGCGCTGTCGTTATCGGAACTGACCACCTGGCTGGGAAACGGCAACAGGTCGGTCGGGATCGGCGCAAAGTTGCGCAGGGCAGGCGAGCACGCCGGACGTTCGACGTCCGCCGGAGCTACCAGCAAGGCACCGCGCACCTGCCGCAGGAACTGCACCGGGGCAGTGGCCGCCCAATGGGCCACGGTGATGCAGCCCAGGCTATGGGCGATCAGAATCACCGGCGTGCTGTCGGCGGCAATCGCCTCGGCCAGCGCGGCGACCCAGTCTTCACGGCGCGGCGTGAGCCAATCGGCCTGCTCCACGCGTGCGCTGTTGGGCAGGCTGTTCTGCCAGTGACTTTGCCAATGATCTTCTGGCGATCCTTGCCAGCCCGGCACGATCAGATAACGAATCAACTCGCTGTGCATGGGTGTGCCCTCCTGCAGCGTTTAACGTTGTAGGACAGTATAGGGACGAGGGTTATATTCGTTAAGGAATAAGAAGCTATTTATTAATAACCAAAAAACCAATCCTGCATGAGATCAAAATGTGGGAGGGGGCTTGCCCCCGATGGCAGTGGGTCAGCCACCTATTTTTAGCTGACGGACCGCTATCGGGGGCAAGCCCCCTCCCACATTGACTCGATTTCACATTCAACTTGCAGTGGTTTTAGATGACGTGATTGGTACGAGGCATGCAGTCGATGGTGCGATCCACCACGGTCTTGGCCATTTCCAGCAAATGCCACACCGCATGGACTTTCGCGCGGTCGTGCGGCTGCAGGTGCTCACAACAGTCCCATACGGTGGCCGAGGCGCTGCGGATCAGGTGAGCGATATAAAGTTGGGCGTCTTCGAAACTGAGGTTTTCGTTGGCGACAAGGCAGTCAACGGGTGGGTCGGGAAGTGCTTTGGTCATGGTGTAACTCCTATTGAACACGGGAGCGACCACTAACGCTGCTAAACGATAGGTGGCAGCTGTACGCGGGTTAGCAGACTGGCCAATAGGAACACCAGCGCACCCGAGGGTGCCCCACGCACAGCCACCATAAACGCGGATGTGAACCGTGTGCCTATTGAACTCAGGCTGCTAAACCCGATCGCTGAAAACCAGCGACGGGCCGAAGACTAGCCATCCATTCCAACAGTCACAAGGCGGCGGGGATTGTCTCGGAAACGTCCTGCAATTTAAAGGGACACGGCTTGCTGGCCCTTTACAAACCATGACGGTTTTTAATGGCAGCACTGACGAGCTTTCGCTTCTGACCATGGCACATGACTGCGTTAAATAGCCGCCTTCATTTCCTCCCCCGCTCGAACCCCATGGACAACTCCAACATCGCGATCACCCTTGTTTTGATCTCCGCCTTCATGCACGCCATCTGGAACGCGGTCGTCCGGGCGGGGAGCAGTCGCTTCATGACCTTGGCCATGGTCGATGGTACGGCGTTGCTGATCTGCCTGGCGGCACTGCCGCTGGTGAATACGCCAAGCCTGCAGGTGTGGGGCTACGTGCTGGTTTCCGTGGTGCTCAACACGGCCTATCGATTGTTTCTGATCAAAGCGTATGAAACCGGCGACTTTGGGCAGGTCTACCCGGTCATGCGCGGGGTGCCACCGGTTTTAGTCGCGCTGTTTTCCTATTTCCTGCTGCACGAGCAGCTATCGTTTCATGCCATGACGGGGGTGTTGCTGATTTGCGTAGGCATTATCAGCCTGACATTCGTGCGCAGGATGTCCGCGCGTATGTTCAAACCAATCCTGATGGCGGTGTGCGCAGGTGCTTTCATCGCGTCCTACACAGTGGTGGATGCCAAAGGTGTCAGAGCCAGTGAGACGGTGCTGCAATACATCATCTATCTGACGGTATTCCAGAGCATTCCGATTCCGGCGCTGGCGTTTTTCAAGAAACGTCTGGAATTCGCAGAGGCCATTCGCAACCATTGGAAAGTCGGCGTAATGGGCGGCGTTTTTTACCTCACTTCCTACGGCCTGGTGCTGTTCGCGCTGTCGCTGGATGCGGTGGCCAAGGTCTCAGCGTTGCGGGAAACCAGTGTTATTATCGGCGCCATTATTGCCGCGCTGTTTTTTCACGAGCGGTTCGGCTGGCGGCGGATGCTTTCGGCGTTCGTCATTGTTTGCGGGATCATCCTGATCAAAGTGAGCACCTGATGGGCCAACGTCCGCCACCTACACCCATGCTGCAAGCCTTTGTCAGTGCTGCACGAACAGGCAGTTTCGCCCGCGCAGCATCAGAGTTGAGCCTCACCGCCAGTGCCATCAGTCATCAGATCGCAGGTCTGGAAGAGTGGTGGGGCGTTCAGTTGTTCGAGCGCCATTCGCGGGGCGTCAACCTCACAACTGCCGGGCAGGCTTTGTTGCCGGTGACCGATGATTTTTTCAAAACCCTTGAGACGGTGTTGCACTCGCTGAATCCGAGCAAATCTCAGCCCCTTTATCTTTCGTGCACTTCGTCCCTGTGTTCGACCTGGCTAATCCCCAGAATGCATGGTTCCCACACAGACGCTTCATTCAATCTCGACCTGGTATTGACCAGTGCGGATATGAATAGCGCCAATCTCGGTGCCCATCAATTCGATGTTGCGATTGTGATGGGGTACGGCGACTACCCGGATCATCATGCCGAGCTTCTGATGCGCGATGCCGTGTTCCCGGTTTGCTCACCGGAGTTTCAACGCATGAATGGCGATATTTCGCTGACGGATATCGCGCAGTATCCACTCATTCACCGTGTGGACGATCAAGTGTGTCCAGGGTGGGAAAGCTGGTTTGCGTTCCAGGGCCTGGCAGCTGCGCCTTATCACCATGGGCCGCGCTTTCCGGACTCAAGCCTGGCAATCAGTCTGGCGGTGAAGGGTGGCGGGATTGCGCTGGCCAGGACAGCGTTGGTGTATGACCAGTTGGAAGAAGGTGCATTAGTCACACTAGGCGGCCCGCTGATGATGTCGCCGGCGGCGTACTACGTTATTTGTAGGAATGGGCGGCAGTCGGAACCTGATATCGCTCGGTTGATTGACTGGCTTAAAGAAAGCGCTAGAAAGTTTCAGCAAGAAGTTGAAATCCGGTATCCGCCAACCCCAGCGCACTTTGATCGTGTGATGTTACTGAAACTGAGGCAAAAAAAAGGCCGCACCCTGCCAAGGAAACGGCCAAAAAATTGTCGAGGCTTTGAAACTAACGTGCCGTGATCACCGACAGCTTGGTAATCCCCGCGCGCTCGATAGACGCCATGGCTCGCGCCACTTCGCCGTAGTTCACACCATCATCGGCCTGCAGTTGCACCCGCACATCGGGGTCCTTGGCTTTGGCCGCCTGCAGGTTGAATTCCAGCAGGTCCGGCTGGATTTCGTCCTTGTTGATAAACAGTTTGCCGGCACCGTCGATGCTCACCACCAGCGGGTCCTTCTGCTCCACCGGGGCGACCGCCTCGGTCTTGGGCAGGTTGATCGGGATCGCGTTGGTCAAAAGCGGGGCGGTGACGATAAACACCACCAGCAGTACCAGCATCACGTCGACCAACGGCGTGACGTTGATCTCGCTCAGCACCTCATCGCTGTCTTGGGTGGAGAAGGCCATCTCAGGACGCCTCCTTCACTTTTTGCGGGTTGCCGGCCGCGCCTTTGGTCAGCGCAGGGTGCAGCAGCACGCGGAACGAATGCTTCTGCGCCAGGCTGTAGAAGTCGTGGGCAAAGTCATCCAGGTCGGCCGCCGTGAGCTTCAGGCGGCGCAGGAAGTAGTTGTAGACCAGCACCGCCGGGACGGCGACGGCAATACCCACGCCGGTAGCGACCAGCGCCGCACCGATCGGGCCAGCCACGGTTTCCAGGCTGGCGGAGCCGGCCGCGCTGATCCCCTTCAGCGCTTCCATGATCCCCCACACGGTGCCGAACAGACCGATAAACGGCGAGGTACTGCCGATACTGGCGACCACGGCCAGGCCGGTTTCCAGGGAGCGGCGCTCACGTACGATCTGCTGGCGCAGGGCACGCTCGAGGCGGTCCTGGTGGTTGATCGCCTGGCTCAGGTCGGCCGCGTGCGGCGCTTCCCCTACCTGGATCGCGGCGTAACCGGCCTGGGCCACACGGGCCGCGGCGCCGGGCTGGGTCTCGGCCAACTCGGCGGCCGAGTCGAGACTCGATGCCGCCCAGAACTGTTTGTGGAACTTGCGATCCTGCGCTTTAAGGCGACCGAACTGCACGCCCTTGAGCAGGGCCAGGCCCCAGGTGGCGACCGAAAAGACCACCAGCAGCCAGATCACCGCGCTTTCGATGGATTCAAGTGGAGATGCTAATGCCATGATGTTTTCCCTCTTGTGCGGGTCGCGGCGTGTGCAACACACCGCAGCCGAATAGTTAGTGAATCTTGAAATCGATCGGTACGCTGACCCAGCCGTCCTGGGCCACATCGCCTTGCTTGGCCGGCACGAAGCTCCAACGCTTCACGGCGGTCAGTGCGGCGTCGTCGAGTTGCTGGCGACCGCTGCTTTTCTGGACCTGGATTTCGCCCGGCTTACCGCTGGCCAGCACATGCACTCGCAACAACACCGTGCCTTCCCAACCGCGACGCTGCGCCAGTGACGGGTACTCCGGCGCCGGGTTCTTGAGGTACGCGGCGTTGGCCGAAGCAGGGGTCACCGGGGCTGGCGCGGGCGGAGCGGGCGCGGGGGCCGGTGGCGCCGGTTGCGGTGGCGTGGGCGCCTGCTCGACCGGTTTCGGGGCGGGCTTGGGCTCAGGCTTTGGCACCGGCTTGGGCTTAGGTTTTGGAATCGGCTTGGGCGGTGCCGGCTTGGCGGCCAACTCATCCACCACCGGCGGCGGTGGCTCGACCACGGGCGGCGGCGGTGGTGGCGGCACAGGCGGTGGCGGTTCCACCACGGGCGGTGCCGGCTGGGAAAATTCGATGGTCATTGGCGGGATTTCCGGCGGCACAATCGGCAGCACCGGGGTGGGCTTCTGGCTCACCCAATAGATCACCGCACCGTGCAGGGCCAACACCAGCAACCCGAGCAGAATCCCCTCGCGACGGCTCGAAAAGCGCTTGGGGGTTTTCTGCAAACGCAACTGCCCTAACGGCGCGCGATGCGGCCGGCCAAGGTCGACCAACTCACCACTCGGTGCCTGGCGCCATAGCGCCTCGGGTGCACTGGCGGCGGTCTGGACATTGCCCATTGATTCACTCCCTACGGTTTCGCAACAAAAAAACCGACAGGCCTGCCAAAGCGGCCGTCGAGGGCTGAATCATCGGGGCCAGACGCTTATCTCTTAAAGTAATCTTTAAAGTTATAGATAGATCTAATCTGAATAAGAAAAATACCCGCAGGCGCCAAAGCCTCGTAATCCGTGGCCTGGCGCCCCAGCGCGGTTTTTTGATGCTTCTCAGGCATACAAAATATTCAGCAAAGGCATGGATCAGGCAGGGCTGTTTGCGCACAAATCGAGCAATTGGCGCTGCAAACTCTGCCCTGCCGCTCCCAGGCCACTGCGGCCATACAACGCCAGTCGCACGCCCTGCACGGCCGGCAAGCCACTCTCGGCCCCCAGCACCGCATGCCCGGCCTGCACCACCCGGCGCGGCAACAGGCTGATCCCCAGCCCCGCCGCCACCGCCGAGCACACACTGGCCAAACTCGCGCTGGAATAGCCGATGCGCCAGCGCCAACCCGCCACCTCCAGGTGCTGGAGCATTTCATTGCGGTACAGGCCGCCCACCGGAAACGCCACCAACGGCAATGGATCGCGCCCCAGGGAGGGTGTGCTGCGGCTGTCGACCCAGCACAACGGCTCGGGCCATGAGGCCAGGCAGTCGGCGCTGTCGCCCATCTGCTTGACCAGCAACACATCGAACTCGCCGCCGCGGTACTGTCGCTGCAACTCGGGGCCGAGACCGCTGGTGACCTCCAGGCGCACCCGTGGATACGCCAGCACGAACGCCGACAGCAACGGCATCAGGCGCTCGGCAGCAAAGTCTTCCGGTACGCCAAGGCGCAGCACGCCATCACTTTGCTGGTTGATCAACACATCGGCGGCTTCTTCATGCAGTGCCAGGATGCGCCGTGCATAGGCCAGCAGCCGCTCGCCTTCGGCAGTGGCGACCACACGGCGCTGGTCGCGGTCCAGCAACTGGCACGCCACCGCTTCTTCCAGCCGCCGGATCTGCTGGCTCACGGTGGACTGGGTCAAGTGCAGGCGCTCGGCGGCGCGGGTGAAATTGCCGCAATCCACCACCGCGACAAAACTGCGCAACAACACAGGATCGAACATGCTCGTCACCATTCCATTTGCCACTGATTGGCATGGTTATATTTAATTTCAGAATACCTCGCCAGCTGGCGATACTACCTGCCTCTTTTGGCACCTCGAACAGGCCCCGCATGACGTTTAACTCTTCATTCGTGAGCAAACTCGCGGGCTGGGGCCTGCTGGTGGTACTGGGCCTCAACCTGCGGCCGATCCTCAGCTCGATCAGCCCGTTGCTCGGCGAGATTCGCCAGGCCACCGGCCTGAGTTTCCAGAGCAGCGCCCTGCTGACCAGCCTGCCGGTGGTGTGCATGGGCCTGGTGGCGCTGGTGGGTGTGCGGGTGGAAGCGCGCTTGGGTGAACGGCGCGGCATTGCCCTGGGCTTGATGATGATCCTGCTGGCATGCCTGGCGCGCTGGCTGATGGGCCAGGGCTCGGCATTGCTGGCCACTGCCCTGCTCGGTGGTGCCGGTGTCGCGCTGATCCAGGCGTTGGTGCCGGCGATGATCAAGCGCGAATTCCAGCAGCGCGTGCCGGTGGCGATGGGAGTGTATTCGGCTTCGCTGATGGCCGGCGGCGGACTGGCAGCGCTGCTCAGCCCGCTGGTGGCCAGCCATTTCCAGCAATGGCAGGCGGGGCTGGGAATCTGGTTGCTACCGGCGCTGGCCGCGTGGCTGCTGTGGGTGTTCTTACCGCTGGGGGCGGCCAGAAGCTCCAAGGTGATGCCCACGTTCAAGGGCCTGCGCAATCGTCGCGCCTGGTTGCTGGCGCTGTACTTCGGCCTGGTCAATTGCGGCTACATGAGCCTGGTGGCGTGGTTGCCGGCCTACTATCAGCAATTGGGCTGGGGCGTGCTGCCCAGCGGTTCGTTGCTGGCGTTCATGACCATCTTCCAGGTGATCGCCGCGCTGCTGATGCCCGTGCTTGCGCAACGCGGTATCGATCGGCGGCCGCTGCTGGGCATTGCCTTGCTCGCCCAGACCGTGGGTTATCTTGGCCTGTTGCTGGCGCCGCTGGAATTGACCCACCTGTGGGTCGCCCTGTGCGGCTTCGGCCTGGGCGCGTGTTTCGCCCTGAGTCTGCTGCTGACCCTCGACCACCACCGCGACCCTCGGCAAGCCGGGCAACTGGCGGCCTTTGTGCAAGGCATCGGCTTTTTGATCAACGCGGTCTCGCCATGGATGACCGGCTGGCTGCGCGAACTTACCGGCCATTTCACCAGCGCCTGGTGGGTGTTGACGGTCACGGCAGTGGCGATGCTCATGGTGACGCGAGTGTTCAGCCCAGCCACCTACCGCACCGCCGCCGTAGCCGGCTAGAAGTCGTAGCGCCCGGTCAGCCCCAGCGTACGCGGCGTGCCCAGCAGCCCTTCATAACCGCCGTTACCGCCGGTCCACAGGGTGGTGTAGTAGGTCTTGTCGAAGGCGTTCTTCAGCCATAACGACACGTCCCACTGCCCCTGCTCATAGTTGCCGCGCAGGCCGGTGGACAGGTTGACCACGGCGTAGGCGGGAATCTGTCCATAGTCAGAGTCCTCCACCGTGCCCACGGCCTTGGAGCGGAAGGCATAGCTGGCGGTGACGTAGGGTTCGAAGCCGTTATCCAGGTTCCACTTGTATTCGCCGTTGGCGTTGGCGATCCATTTCGACGCCCCCACCACTTGATGCCCGCTCAGGTCGCAGGAGGCCGGCGCACCGGGGCGCAGACTGACTTCCGGCGGGCACGGTGCATCCTTGTAAGACAGGTAGCTCACATCGTTGAACGAGCCGTTGACGTTCAACGTCAGGCCCTTGATCGGCACCAGGGTGCTTTCCACCTCGACGCCCCGCGAGCGCACCGAACCGGCGTTGGTCAGGTACTGCACACGGTTGTCCTGGTCATAGGCATTGGTCTGGTAACCGTTGACCTGGGTCCAGAACAGGTTGGCATTGAACTGCAGCCGCCGGTCCCACAGCGTGCTTTTGAAACCCAGTTCGGCGTTGTTGGCGCGCTCGGTGCCGATCAGCAGTGAGTCGGCACCGGCCGTCGGTGCCGAGCCTACCGCCAGGTTGACCCCGCCGGACTTTTCGCCATGGGACAGCGTCGCGTAGCCCAACAGGTTTTCGTTGAAGCGGTAGCTCAGGTTGAGCAAACCCGAGGGGCTGGTGCTGTATTGCGTGAGGTCACCGGAATCGTACGCCCCCGCGCGGCCACGTCGAGCCGTAGCGGCAGCACCGCTGACCGCCGCACCGCCGAGGGGATTGTTACGCGTGACCCAGGCACTTTTTTCTTCATAGGTGCCGCGCAGGCCGGCGGTGAAATCCAGGCGTTCGGTGAGGTGCCAGGTGCCTTGGGCAAACAGTGCAAAACTGTCGGTGCGAATGTGCCCGTTGCCGACGCTGCTGACGTTGGCCAGTGCGCCGGCTGGCGTGCCGTTCCAAATGTCGGCCTGGGGCCCGTAATAGGCGAAGGATTTGTTGTCCAGCGAATTGCCGAAGTAGTAGGCACCGAGCACGTAATCGAAGAAACCGCCGGTGGGCGAAGCCAGCCGGAATTCCTGGGACCACTGCTTATCTTCCACCGACACCCCGGCGTTATACGACGCCGGCACGTTAAGGCCGTCGTCGTTGCGTGGGGTGAAGTTCCAGAAGCGATAGGAACTGACCGAGGTCAGGGTGAAGTCACTTGGCAACGTCCAGTTGGCTTCCAGCGACGTGCCGCCCTGGAACACCGTGACCTGCTGGTCGCTGTCCAGGTTGACCTTGCGATGGGTGCCATCGACCAGGGTCGCGCCTGCCGCGTTGGCCCGCGACTGGTAGAGGTTGGTGCCGTTGATGGTCGGCCCGGTGCTGTACAGCACACGGGTGCCGGCGCTGGAATCCTCTTCGTTGTAATCGCCGATCCAGCGCAGGTTGAACGCCTCGCTGGGCTTGTACAGCAGTTGCCCGCGAAAGCCTTGGCGCGAGCCACCGTTGAGGTCATGGCCGTTGTATTCGTTCTTGATGTCGCCGTCGCTGCGGGTGCGATACGCCGAGAAACGCCCCGCCAGCTCATCGGTGAGCGGGCCGGAAATCGTGCCCTTGGTCTGGAAGTAGCCGTCCTCGCCCAACGAGGTTTCAATGCTGCGCTCCGGGGTGAAACTCGGCGCGCGCGTGCTGATGTTTATCACCCCGGCCGTGGTGTTTTTGCCGAACAACGTCCCTTGCGGGCCGCGCAAGACTTCAAGCTGCTCGATGTCCATCAGGTCGAACACCGCCATGCCCGGCCGCCCGAGGTAAACGTTGTCGATATACAGCCCCACGCTGCCCTCAAGGCCGTCACTCGCCGGGTTGTTGCCCAGGCCGCGAATCGACACGCTGGACTGGCGCGCATGCATGTAGGCGACGTTGACGCTGGGCACCAGTTGCTGCAAATCCTGAATCCGATACACCCGCTGGCTCTCCAGGGCCTGGCCACCGATCACGCTCATGGGCGTCGGCACATCCTGGGCACTTTCGGTGCGGCGCCGAGCGGTGACCGTGACGGTTTCCAGTTGGCCAGTGGCGTTCTCGCCTTCGGGCGCAGGCTTGTTTGCGTCGGCCGCGTGGCTGGGCGTCCAGCTGGCACTGCCGGCCAGCAACAGCGCCAGCGGCAAACGCTTGAGCCGCCAGGGAGAGGAAGGGACAGCGGACTTCAACAGACTCATAAGCGGCTCCGGAACCCGGAAATATCCATCGAGAGATATTCCTTTAGGTTATTTATTTATGTTTTAACTAACATTTACTGCATAAGAGATAGCCTTTATAAAGAGTCGACCTAATGCATAGCCAATGCATTTCCCGGATATTTTTGATGTGAAAAATGCATATCGATTTGCGCCAGCTTCGTCACTTCATCGCCCTTGCCGAACAACGCAGTTTTGTCGCAGCCGCGTTGACGGTGAACCTGTCGCAGTCAGCGTTCAGTCGCAGTATCCAGGCCCTGGAGCACAGCGCCGGCTGCCAGCTGATTGACCGTGGCCGTAAAGACCTGGCACCGACCAAACAAGGCCAGGTATTGCTGGAGCACGCCCGGCGCCTGGTCAGCGGTGCGCAGCAACTGGCCAACGAGATCGACCAGTTCAATGGCCTGGAGGCAGGGGAGTTGCGCTTCGGTTGCGGCCCGGCGCCAGCGGGTGGCTTGGTGCCCCGCGCCATCGGCAGTTTTATCGGGCGCTACCCTAAGGCACGGGTGCAGTACCAGGTCGACGACTGGCAAAGCCTGAGCAAACGCCTGCTCAGTGAAGAGTTCGAGTTTTTCGTCGCCGACACCCGCCACTTCGAAGCCAACCCGGACTATCACACTCACCGCCTGCGCCCGCGCCGCTGGTATTTCTGCTGCCGCGCCGGCCACCCGCTGGCCCTGCGCGACAGCGTGAGCGCCGCCGAGCTGATGAGTTACCCGCTGGCCGTGACCATCCGCCCGCCCAACCTGCGCAAGGTCATCGTCGACCTCAGCGGCCGCCCCGATTACCAGCCCAATGTCGAATGCGAGAACGGCTATAGCCTGATGGGTGTGGTGCTGCGCTCCGACGCTATCGGCATCGTCAGCGCCAACAGCGATGTGCTGCACATGGCCCGGGGCGAGTTGGTGTGCTTGAAGATCGAGGGCCTGGCCGAGGATCTGGAGGAGCGTTACACCCGCTACGGCATCGTCAGCCGGGCCGGGTATCGCTTGTCGCCGCTGGCGCAAGCGATGATCGAGCAGATCAAACAGATCGATGAGTTGGATGAGGATGTGTGTGCACTGGAGAATGTCGCGGTTTAGGCCATGCATCCACTGCATGAAATCCAGTCCCCAAATGCACTTGCCAGCCCCCCACCCGAACGGCGAAAAACCTCACCTGTCCTCCGTCTGGTGAAACCCCATGCCCCACTCCCAACCCGTGCGCAACGTGCTGTACATCATGTGCGACCAACTGCGCCGCGATTACCTGTCGTGCTACGGCCACGCTCACCTGCACACGCCGAACATCGATCGCCTGGCAGCCGCCGGTGTGCGCTTCAGCCGCGCCTATACCCAAGGCACCATCTGCGGGCCCTCGCGCATGTCGGCCTATACCGGGCGCTACGTCAGCAGCCACCAGGTGGCGTGGAACGCAGTGCCGTTGCCCCTGGAAGAACTGACCATCGGCGACTATCTGCGCCCCCACGGTATCCGCACGGCGCTGGTCGGCAAGACCCACGCCACGCCCAATGTCGAAGCCTTGCAGCGCCTGAATATCGACCCTGGGAGCGAGCAGGCCGAGCCATTGAACGAGGTCGGCTTCGAGGCGTACTTGCGTCACGACGGCATCTACCCCGACAGCCCGCTGTTCGATGACAAACGCGAGTCCGCGCCCTACACCCATTACCTGCGCGAACAGGGCTACAGCGGCACCAACCCGTGGCACGAATGGGCCAATGCCGCAGCAGGTGAAAACGGCGAAGTGCTCAGCGGTTGGCACATGCGCAATGCCAGCCTGCCCGCGCGCGTGGCCGAGGAACATTCGGAAACCGTCTACACCACCGACCGCGCTATCGACTTTATCCGCGAGCAGGCCGAACAACCGTGGTGCCTGCACTTGTCCTATATCAAGCCACACTGGCCCTACATCGCACCGGCGCCCTATCACGCGCTGTATGGCGCCGAGCATATCCAGGCACCGATCCAGCCTGGAGAAACCAGCGATCACCCGGTGTACCAGGCGTTCCGCCAACACCAGGAGAGCCTGAACTTTTCCCGTGACGAGGTACGGCTCACGGTGATTCCCACCTACATGGGCTTGATCAAACAAGTCGACGACCAACTGGGGCGACTGTTCGATTTCCTGCAAAGCAACGGCCGTTGGGACGACACCCTGATTGTGTTCACCAGCGACCACGGCGACTTTCTCGGCGATCACTTCCTCGGCGAAAAAGAATTTTTGCTGGAGCCGGCCGTGGGCATTCCGCTGATCGTGCGCGACCCACGCGCCGCGGCCGATATCAGCCGTGGCACAGTGGACGCGCGGCTGGTGGAAACCATCGATGCGCTGCCGACCTTCCTCGAGGCCTTGGGCCTGCCCGCCGCCGACCATCGCCTGGAAGGCCGCTCGCTGATCCCGCTGCTGCATTGCCAAGAAACGAGCTGGCGCCGCTACGCCATCGCCGAGTACGACTATGCCTTCCAGGCCCCGGCCCGCGAACGCCTGGCGCAACCCATCGACCGTTGCCGGATGACGATGGTACGCAGCGAGCGCTGGAAATACCTGGCGTACGACGGCTTTCGCGCACAACTGTTCGACCTGGAAAACGACCCGCAGGAGCTGCACGACCTGGGCAGCGACCCGGCCTATGCCCAAGTGCGCGACATTCATTTGGGGTATCTGTTCGAATGGCTGCGCGGGTTGAAGCGGCGCACCACCATCAGCCACACAGAGATCGATCTGCGTGGCCAACGGTTTCGTTACGGTGAGCCGGAGGCGGAGAAAGTGGTGAAAATCGGCGTCTGGTAAACCACAAATCGAATGTGGGAGGTGCCGCTGTCGCGCAGCAAATGGGTACCTCCGTGGCAAGCCCTGATGCCGATCAGTTAAGAGATAGAACGGGCAAACAGTAACCCGTGGCGAGCGGGCTTGCCCTAATGCCGTTCAGTTAAGCGTACATCGCCTTTTGTAGGAGCGAGCTTGCTCGCGAAAAACTCACAGGCGCCGCGTTCATTCAGGAGACACGCGTTATCGTTGACGTTTTTCGCGAGCAAGCTCGCTCCTACAAAAAAGCCTTAACTGAATGGCATCAGGGCTTGCCCCCTCCCACAGGTGAAGCGTTGTCAGCTCAGAGACCTTTGGTGGTCTGGCTGCGCTGCCCCTGCACACCCACCGGCACATCGCCCTTGAGCGTCACCCGGCGCACGATGCGTTCCTGGGTGCCGTAGTCGTCCACCGCGTAATGCTGGGTCGCGCGGTTGTCCCAGATCGCCACGTCGCCGGTATTCCAACGCCAGCGCACGGTGTTTTCCAGGCGGGTGACGTGGCTTTGCAAGAGGTTGAACAACTGGGTCGAATCTGCCTGGGAATAGCCTTTCAGGCGCTTGACGAAGTGCCCCAGCAACAGGGTCTTCTCACCACTGACCGGGTGTACGCGCACCACCGGGTGCTCGGTTTCGTACACCGTCGAGGTGAACACCTTGCGGTATGCCTCAAGCCGCTCTGCCGACACATCCGGCTTGAGCGCGGCGTAGTCGTATTCGTTGCTGTGCACCGCCCACAAGTTATCAGCCAATGCGCGCAGTTCGACGCTGAGGTCGTTGTAGGCGCTTGAGGTGTTGGCCCACACCGTGTCGCCACCGGACTTGGGGGCGAGTACCGAACGCAGGATCGAGGCTTTCGGGTAGGCGTCGACGAAGGTCACGTCGGTGTGCCAGGAATTGGCGCGCTGGCCACGGGTACCGTCCAGTTCCATCAGGAAGCGCGTACCGTCGCGCACCGGCACCGTCGGGTGGGCAATCGGCTCGCCGAGCAAGTGGGCGAAAGCTTCCTGGCTCTGGTCATCGAGGTGGGTCTGCTGACGGAAGAAGATCACCTTGTATTGCACCAGCGCCTGCTGGATGGCGTCGACCGTGGCGGCATCCAGATCGCCGGACAGCCTAATGCCACGGATCTCGGCGCCGATGCGGCCAGCGACCGGGTGAATATCCAGTGCCTGGGCGACGGGTTGAACAGCTAATGCGGCGTTGCTCATTGTGATGACCCTCTTGTGCCTACTGATGGTGGGGAGCTTTCCGACAACGCTCTATTCATATGCAATTTAGATCTAGCAAATGAACCAATGCTTCATTGACGGAATAAGAGCTTGCATTTAAAACCTCTGCTCCCGTGGTCGCAAATGCCTTCGACCTATTTTTAAGATGCAGGGAAAGCATATGGATCTTCGCCAACTGCGGTACTTCATCGCCCTCAACGAACACCGCAGTTTCGTGCGTGCGGCGGACGCCATGGGCATCACCCAACCGGCGTTCAGCCGCAGCATCCAGGGGCTGGAACAGGAATTCGGCTGTGTGCTGGTCGACCGCGGCCACAAGGATCTGCGCCCCACGCCGGAAGGCCAGGTGGTACTGCAACACGCGCTGACCCTGGTGCATGGCGCCAACCTGCTGAGCAGTGAAGTGACGCGCATGACCAAGCTCGACGCCGGCGACCTGCGCTTTGGCTGCGGCCCCGCGCCAGCGGTGAAACTGGTGCCGGATGCGGTGGCGCGTTTTATCAGCGCCCACCCGAAAATCCGCACCAGCTTCCAGGTGGATAACTGGGAAAAACTCAGCCGCGCCCTGAGCCGCGAAGAGATCGAATTCTTTATCGCCGACATCCGTCAGTTCGAAGCTGATCCGAATTTCCAGACCCGTGCACTGACGCCCAAGCGCGGGGTATTTTTCTGCCGCCCGGGGCACCCGCTGCTGGACAAGGACAGCCTGTCGACCAACGACATGTTCGACTACCCGCTGGCGTCGCCGCTGATCTCCCAGGGCATTCGCAAACTGTTGGCGAACCTGAGTGGGCGCATGGATTTTTCCCCGAGCATCCAGACCGAACATTTCCCGGCGCTGGTGAAGATTGTGCTGCAGTCCAATGCCATCGGCGTGGGCACCGAGGAGGCGTTCGCCGACGACATCGCCCAGGGCACGTTGAAGCTGCTGCACTGGCGCAACCTGCCACAGAACATGGAGACCATGAGCGCCCGCTGCGGCATCGTCAGCCGCACCGGTTCGCGGTTGTCGCCGGCGGCGAAGGCGATGATCGAGACCTTGGTGGAGGTGGACAGCCAGGAGATGAGTGTGGCGGTTTGAAGGGCCTCATCGCCTGGACACCACCCAACTCAGAGCCCCGCCGCCGCCAGATTCGGCGCCACCCAGTCACTCACCTGGAACGACTTGCGAATCAGCTTCTCTTGGGAGGCCAGGTCCACCGCGCCCTGCAATTTAGCCAGGAACACCGGGTCCAGGGTCGACGGGAAGACCTCGCTGAGGGTCTGGTCTTTCAAGTCATTGGTGAGGATCAGCGGCGGGTAGCTGGCCAGCCCGGACACCAGCGCAATGTAGGCTTGCTTGTTGTTGTCATCGGTCAACCATTGCACCGCCTGCTGCTGGGCCTTGAGCAGCTTGGCCACGGCGTCGGGATGCTCGTCGACAAACTGTTTGCTGCCCACCAGCACCGCCTGGACGCTGCCGGCGCCGCCGAGATCCTTGGTGGTCAGGGGTATTTCAGCCAGCCCCTTGGCTTGCAACGCCGTCAGGTTCGAACCGCCCCAGGTGGCGTCGATCTGCTTGGCGGCCAGCGCCGCACCGGCGGCGTTGAAGTCCAGGTTGATGACCTTCAGGTCTTTTTCACTCAAGCCCTGGCTGGCCAATGCGGCATCGAACGACAACTGGCTGGCCGTACCACGGAACACCGCGACGCGCTTGCCCTTGAGGTCCTGCAAGGTCTTGATGCCTGAGCCCGGCACCACGCCGAGGTACTGCTTGACGTCGCGCGCGCTGGCACTGAGCAAGCGCGTCTCCAGGCCATTGGAGCGGCCGATGATCGCCGCCAGGTCGCCCAGGTAAGCCAGGTCCACCTGCCCGTTGGCGAAGGCTTCATTGATCACGGGGCCGGCGCCCTTGAAGTAGTTCCACTGGATCTTGATGCCTTGGTCGGCGAAGGCTTTTTCGAAGATCTGCTGCTCGCGCAGCACGTCCGTTATGCCCCCACCACTGTGCTGGCTGCCGGCGCTGAGGTCGGGCACGGCGATGCGGATTTCCTTGAGGTCGGCAGCCTGTACCAGGCCCGCCAGTGCGGTGCCTGCGACCAGGGTGATCAGACGTTTGAAAGGCAGTTTCATAAGCGCAGCTCCTTGTGGGCGAGGGTCGCCTGGGGAGCAGAAAGTAGGCACAGGCGGATAAAAACTTTAAATACTATAAATTCACAATTTAATAGCTTTTAGATCTATACAAGTAAAAACGCCGGCCCCAGAGGACTATGCATAAACAGCATCGAAAATATTCTTCGAATGCATTGGATGCGTGCCGGGCAGAAGCTTTAAATGATTTTTCTTATCCCTCAATCATCTTGATTGCGTTTTTATAAGATCAAAAACACATAACGACATCGGCGACAACGGAGGTCCTCCATGGCCCGAATTTCACTTTTGAGCCTCCCGCTCGCGGCCCCCGGCGCCACGCCACGCTGGCCGCTGCGCAGTGAACGGCTATTGCCATGGTTGCTGCCGGTGACGCTGTTGGCGCTGTGGTGGCTGGCCAGCCGCAATCACTGGATGAGCGAGCAGATCCTGCCGCCACCGTCCCTGGTGTGGAGCAGCGCCGTGGAACTGGCCGGCGGCGAGTTGTGGAGCCACCTGGCAATCAGCCTGCAACGCCTGTTCTGGGGGCTGCTGGCGGGCATTGGCGCCGGGGCGCTGCTGGGGGCTTTGCTGGGTTTCAGTGCGCGCGCCGAGCGCCTGGTGTTTCCGACGTTCAGCGCATTGTCGCAAGTACCGACGCTGGCCTGGATTCCCCTGTTCATGGTGTTCTTCGGCATTGGCGAAACCCTCAAACTGGTGGTGCTGGTGAAGGCGATCGTGGTGCCCGTGACCCTGCATACCCTGGTCGGCGTACGCGACGCCCAACCCCAGTTGCGTGAAGCCGCCCGTGTATTGCGCCTGCCCACGTATCTGTTGATCCGTCGCCTGATCCTGCCCGCCGCGCTGCCGGCATTCATGGCCGGTGTACGCCTGGCCCTGGCGGCCGGCTGGACCTCGCTGCTGGCGGTGGAATTGCTGGCCTCCAGCGAAGGCATCGGCTACCTGATGGTGTGGGCGCGCCAGCTGTTCATGCTCGATATTGTCTTCGTGTGCATCGTGGTCATCGGCGTATTCGGCGTGGCGATGGACCGTGGCATTGGCTGGCTGGATCGCAAATGGGTGCACTGGCCCCATCCGGCCACGGCGCAGATTCGTCGCGGGCCGCGCTATCAAGGCTGGCAGCGTTTGCAACCGTGGTTGCTGCCCTTGTTGTTACTGGCGCTGTGGCAGGTCGCGACGCAACAAGGCTGGGTAGACCCGAACATTCTGGTCAGCCCATGGGTGGTGTTGCACACCGCCGTCGCCGGGGTCGTGGATGGCAACCTGAGCGCTGCACTGGGCACCAGCCTGGGGCGAAGCCTGGGCGGGTTGCTACTCGGTGGCGGCCTTGGCTTTGCCATGGGCCTGTGGCTGGGGCTGTCCCGGCGCAGCGAGCGGGTCCTCGGGCCGACCCTGGCCGCCTTGCGCCAGATCGCGATTTTCGCCTGGGTGCCGTTGCTCACTGCCTGGTTTGGCCTGGGTGAGTTGGCCAAGTGGGTGTTCATCGCCCTCGCCGCCTTCTTCCCGCTGTTTATCGCCACCCAACGCAGCGTGCTGAATCTGTCGCCGCAGCTCAACGAAGCGGCGCAGGTGTTGCGCCTGAACCTGCTCCAACGGTTACGACGCCTGGTGCTGCCAGGCGCCGCAGCCGGTATTTTCGCCGGCCTGCGCCTGAGCCTGATCTACGCCTGGCTGGGCACCATCGGTGCGGAATATTTCATGCCGTCCAACGGCGGTATCGGCAGCCTGATGATCGGCGCCCAACAACTGCTGCGCATGGACCTGATCATGAGCGGCATGCTCCTGGTCGGCCTCACCGGCGCGGCCCTCAACCTGATCGGCCAGCGCATCGAAACCCGCGCCACCCGCTGGAGACACGCATGAACGCACCTATCGTCAGCTTCAACCATGTGGGCAAGACCTTTGACGTCGACGGCTTCGAGCTGGAAGCCATCCGCGAATTCAACCTGGAGATTGCCGAAGGCGAATTCGTCGCGATTGTCGGCTCCAGCGGCTGCGGCAAATCCACCCTGTTGCGCCTGCTGGTGGGGCTGGATACGCAGTTTCGCGGCGAGATCCGCGTCGACGGCAAAGCGGTCAACGGCATCGGCGGCGAACGCGGCATCGTGTTCCAGGAGCACCGTTTGTTCCCCTGGCTGACCGTGGCGGAAAACATCGGCCTGGGCCTGGTCAACGAGCCGTTGAGCGAGGCCGAGCGAAACCGGCGCATTGCTGACTTTATCGAACTGGTCGGCCTCACCGACTTCACCCGCGCCTATCCGCACCAACTGTCCGGCGGCATGGCGCAACGGGTGGCGATTGCCCGCGGCCTGGTGGCCAGCCCGCGCATCCTGCTGCTGGACGAACCGTTCGGCGCCCTCGACGCCCTGACCCGCCAGCAAATGCAGGACGAACTCCTGGCGATCCGCGCCCGCGCCAAAATCACCACGGTATTGGTGACCCACGATGTGGAGGAAGCGATTTTCCTCGCCGACCGCGTGGTGGTGATGGAGCCCCGGCCTGGGCGAATCAAGCAGGTGGTGGATATTGCCCTGCCTCACCCGCGCCAGCGCAGCAGTTTCGAATTCCACCAACTGCGTGAAGAGCTGCTGCACGAACTGACCAGCGACGGCCATTACCAGCCGCCCGCGCGCGAACAGATCCGCGACCTGCCACTGGCCTTTATCGCCTGCTGAAAAAACCGCCTGTTAATGAGGAGTGCCTTGATGCCGCAACGTCCCAATTTTCTCGTGATCCTGGCCGATGACATGGGCTTCTCCGACCTCGGCGCCTTTGGCGGGGAAATTTCCACGCCGCACCTGGACGCCCTGGCGCTGAACGGCCTGCGCCTGACCGACTTCCACACCGCCCCCACCTGCTCGCCCACCCGTTCGATGCTGCTGACCGGCACCGACCACCATATCGCCGGTATCGGCACCATGGCCGAGGCGCTGACCCCGGAGCTGATCGGCAAGCCCGGCTACGAGGGCTACTTGAATGACAAGGTGGTGGCGCTGCCAGAGCTGCTGCGCGAGGCCGGTTACCAGACGCTGATGAGCGGCAAGTGGCACCTGGGCCTGACCGCCGAACTGGCGCCTCACGCCCGCGGTTTCGAGCGTTCGTTCTCACTGCTGCCGGGGGCGGCCAACCACTACGGCTTCGAACCGACCTATAACGACGACACCCCAGGCCTGCTCAAATCCACCCCGGCGCTGTACATCGAAGACGACCGGTTCGTCGAGCAGTTGCCCAAGGATTTCTATTCCTCGGATGCCTTCGGCGACAAGCTGCTGCACTACCTCAAGGAGCGCGACCAGACCCGGCCGTTCTTCGCTTACCTGCCGTTTTCGGCGCCGCACTGGCCGTTGCAAGCGCCTGCGGACATCGTCGAGAAGTACCGTGGCCGCTACGACGCCGGCCCCGAAGTGCTGCGCCTGGAACGCCTGGAAAAACTCAAGGCACTGGGGCTGATCGACGCTGAAGTCGAACCCCACCCGTTGATCGAGCTGACCACCCAGTGGGCCGCCTTGACCGACGAGCAGCGCCAGGTATCGGCGCGGGCCATGGAGGTGTATGCGGCGATGGTCGAGCGCATGGACTGGAACATCGGCCGGGTCGTGGATTACCTGCGCCAGCAGGGGCAGTTGGACAATACGTTCATTGTGTTCATGTCCGACAACGGCGCCGAAGGTGCGCTGTTGGAGGCGTTCCCCAAGTTCGGACCGCAGTTGCTCACCTACCTCAACCAACATTACGACAACAGCCTGGACAACATTGGCCGCGCCAACTCCTATGTCTGGTATGGCCCGTCATGGGCGCAGGTGGCGACGGCGCCGTCGCGGTTGTTCAAGGCGTTCACCACCGAAGGCGGGATTCGCGTACCGGCGCTGGTGCACTATCCGCAGTTGTCGCTCAAAGGTCGTATCAGCCACGGGTTCGGTACGGTGATGGACATCACGCCGACCATCCTGGACCTGGCCGGCGTGCGTCATCCGGGCAAACAATGGCGCGGCAAGCCGGTGGCGCCGCTGCGGGGCAAGTCGTGGCTGGGCTTCCTCTCTGGCGAAACCGCCCAGGTGCACGACGACAACACGGTGACCGGCTGGGAACTGTTTGGCCGCCGCGCGATTCGCCAGGGCCAGTGGAAGGCCGTATACATCCCCGGCCCCGTGGGCCCGGCGACCTGGCAGCTGTATGACCTGGGCCAGGACCCTGGAGAAATCCACGACCTGGCCTTGAGTCATCCGGACAAACTCGCCACCTTAATCGGCCACTGGCAACAGTATGTGGACGAAACCGGCGTGGTGCTCAGCGCATCGCCGTTTCAGCCGGATTGAGGCGGGCCTGCGGCCGCGTGGCGGGTTCAAGCCGATTGGCCCGCGCAAACGTACCGAAATCATTGAACCGCACGCCCATCTCAGCCATGACCTTATGCGCCACCTTGGCCGTCATCTGGCGGATGTAGAACGGTTCCTTGACCACAAAATGGTGAATCCCGTGGGTGCTGCCGAAGTTGAAGCAGAACGCCTGCAATGGCCACATCCACCAGGGGTTGAGTACTTGGGTCTGCTGGATCACATTGCCCAGCTCAACATCGCCGTAGTAGTGCATGTTGGAACTGACGAAGTGCAGGCAAAAGGTGCGCAGCACGTTGGGGCCGATGATCACCACGGCCGCGATATCGATCACGTGCATCACCTGCAAGGTACCGGCGGACCAGGCGATCGGCGTGCCCAGCAGGCTGGCGATGCCGTTGGCCGCGTGGAAACCGAGGAATACGTACCACGCGCCCCAATGCAGCAACGCCAGCGGCGCATACACCAGCAGCGAACGCTTGAGGATCTTGAGTTTGTGGTCCCAGGTCTTGGCGCGCAGCATGCGGATAAACGCCGACATCACGTTATCGCCCACCATCAGCAACCGCGCCAAGCCCCAGGGCTCGCCGTTGGTGATGGCGCGTTCCTCCATATCGGTCTCGGTGCCGGAGACCTTGTGATGATTGAGGTGCAGGTGCCGGCGAATCCACGGGTTGATGGTGCTCGGCCGCGCCAGCCAGACCAGGCCCATCATCAAGTTGTGCGGCAGGCGCTGCTTGCGAAAATACATGCTGTGGATCAGGTCGTGTTCCAGCTCGTGGGTCAATGAGGCCAGGAACGCGTTCAGCAACAGGCACACCCACCAGGCCATGACCCCGGTGATGTAGAGCGCCGCCGAGCCGATCATGCCGGCCAAGGCAAACGCCAGTATGCCCGCGCCCAATGCGTCTTGATGCAACAGCCAGGGGTGCTGCTGGCGCAAGCGCACGCCTTCGGCCAGCACCACCTCACGGATATGCGCCGAACGCTGTTGTGCGTTCATCTGCTGGGGACTTGCAGAAGTACCGTCCATGCTTCCATCCTCTTGTTTACTGATGTGTCCATCCTGCCCCAAGCGATCCGGCAGGACGCTAGCCCCGGACGCCAACCTGTTGACCGCAAGCGCCAATCGCCATGACCGAACCGACTTCCCTCGCCAGCTGGACCCGCGCACTGCGCAAGCAGCTCGACGCCCTGGGCCTCGACAGCGCCGCCCTGTGCGCCCAGGCCGGTCTCGACCCCCAGCAGATGGACGACCCCAATGCGCGCTACCCGTTGTCGGCCACCACCCGGCTATGGGAACTGGCGGTGCAGGCCAGCAACGACCCGGCGATCGGCTTGCGGGTGTCGCGGTTTGTCAGCCCGACCACCTTTCATGCGTTGGGCTATGCGTTGGTGGCCAGCGGCAGCCTGCGCGAGGTGTTCGAACGCATCGTGCGTTATCACCAGGTGGTCAGCGATGCCCTGACGCTGGAGCTGAGCCGGGAAGGCGAGCGCTACCGCTTTCGCCTCCTGCAACCGCCGGGCAGCCCGGCGCCGGCGCTGGAAGCCATCGATGCGTTTGCCGCGATCTATGTGCGCACCTGCCGCAATCGCCTGGGCCGCGACTATGCGCCGTTGGCGGTTTACCTACGGCGCCCGGAACCCGCCGACCCCAAGCCCTGGCACACGGTGTTCCGCGCCCCGGTGTTTTTCGGCGCCGAGGAAGACCGCCTCGAATTCGCCGCCAGGGATTTCGACAGCCACCTGGACGATGCCAACCCGGAACTGGCCGAACACAACGAAACCGTGCTCAAACGCACCCTCGCCCAACTGCAACCGCTGACCTGGGAACGCAAGGTGCGCGCGGCCATCGAGGCGCAACTGCCCGATGGCGAGCCGAATGCCGAGCGGATTGCCCAGGCGTTGCATTTGAGTTTGCGCAGTTTGCAACGGCATCTGGCGGACGAGGGGTGTCGCTTTGATGCGTTGCTCAATGAATGCCGGGAAAACCTGGCGCTGCTGCACTTGCGTGATCCGCAGTGCTCATTGGCGGAGATCAGTCATCTGCTCGGGTTTGCTGATACCAGCAGCTTTAACCGCGCGTTCAAGCGCTGGACGGGGATGACGCCGGGGCAGTTTCGGGATGGGTTGCGGTAGGTGGATTTGCGGGGTGGCTGAAGGCCTCATCGGGGGCAAGCCCCCTCCCACAGGGGGACGCATTTCAACTGTGGGAGGGGCGGTGCGACGATTCGACTTGCCCCCGATGGCGATCGTTCGGGCACTACCGTCACGGGATCATTCAGCGGCTCCGATCCCGCCGCAACAGTTTCTTGACCCGCATCACCAGTGCCTTGGCCGCAAACGGCTTGAGCAGGTAATCATCCTCGTGCAATTCCAGCCCGCGCAGGCGATCTTCAATCCCACCCGGCGTGGTCAGGAACAACACCGGCGTTTCGCCCTTCTGCCGAATCGCCTGCTGCAACTTCCAGGCATTCAAGCCCGGCAGCATGACATCCAGGATCACCAGGTCGTACTCCGCGCTTTCGACAAACCGCTGCGCCGCCATGCCGTTGGCCGCGACTTCCACGGTGTAGCCCGCCTCGTTCAAGCCCTGGGCCATCCGCTGTGCCTCTTCGGATTCATGTTCCACTAACAGCACGCGCATAACACACCTCGATTGATCAGGGTTGCAGGCTAACACCCTCAGGTGTGCGCCGCCTCTCGTAGCCGCTGTGCGTCGAGGATTTCGATCTCGCCGTAGCCCAGGCGCACGATGCCCTGGGCTTGCAGGTCCTTGAGCAAGGCATTGGTGGTCTGGCGCGACAGGCTCAACATCGCCGCCAGGTCTTCCTGGGGCAGTTGCAGCACGCGTTTTGACGGTTCCATGTCGCCGTAACCCTCAACGATCATCAACAGCCGGTGGGCCAGGCGGACCGAGGCAGGCATCAGGCTGAGCTGTTCAAGGCCGATAAAACTCAGGCGCAGCTTCTGGCTCATCAACAAGGCCAGGTCACGCCAGTACTGGGGGGACTCCTCGAGGATCTTCAGCAACGCCTGCTGCGGCACCTGCACCAGCGTGCACGGCCCCGTGGCACAGGCGTCGTGGGTGCGCGGCAAGCCGTCGAACAGGCAGATTTCGCCGAACCAATAGGGCGCGCCCACCAGGCTCAACAGCGCTTCCTTGCCGTGCTCGTTCACCGCACTGACACGCAAGGTGCCTTCAAGCACCGCATACAAGCCACAGGGCGGATCACCGCGCTTGAACAGGTATTGTCCCGCCGTCAGCTGCCGCAGCCGGGCACGGGCCAGCAGACTATGCTGGAAAGGTACAGGCA
This sequence comes from Pseudomonas gorinensis, assembly GCF_042015035.1. Lineage (NCBI taxonomy): Bacteria > Pseudomonadati > Pseudomonadota > Gammaproteobacteria > Pseudomonadales > Pseudomonadaceae > Pseudomonas > Pseudomonas gorinensis. The sequence continues at coordinate 563,069 of NZ_CP167125.1, read as the reverse complement.
AGTGACTGAACCAGTGACCGACGGCCAGCCGGGCGTGCCATTGCGTCGCATCCATGGGAACTCCGAAGATTGTCGCCCAACTGACAGTTAGTCGCAGGCTGACAGGGCATGATCAAACATCCTACAGGAGGAACAACAATGAAAAGCCTCGTCGACCACCTCAGTCAATACGCCGCCTACCACCGCGACCCGCGCAATATCGCCAGCCACTTTATCGGCATCCCGCTGATCGTGGTGGCCGTCGCGGTGCTGCTTTCACGCCCGGAATGGCCGCTGGCCGGGTTCTGGCTATCGCCGGCCGTCTTGGTCGCGCTGCTGGCGGCGTGGTTTTACCTGCGCCTGGAACTGGCCCTGGGTGTGTTGATGACGGTACTGATGGGGCTGTCAGTGTGGGCCGGGCATGAGCTGGCCGCGCACAGCACGCAGGTGTGGCTCGGCAGCGGCATCGGCATGTTCGTGGTGGGCTGGGTGATTCAGTTCGTCGGGCACTACTACGAAGGCAAGAAACCGGCGTTTGTGGATGATGTGTCGGGGTTGATTGTCGGGCCGCTGTTTGTGGTGGCGGAGTTGGCGTTTCTGCTGGGGTTGCGGCATGACCTGAAGGCGGACATTGAGCAACGCTCGGGCCCGGTGGCGCGCCGCGATCTAAAGCCGAGAGAAATCTAAATGTGGGAGGGGGCTTGCCCCCGATTGCGGTCCTTCAGCCAAGTATTCGTTAGCTGACACACCGCTATCGGGGGCAAGCCCCCTCCCACATTTGGTTCCATTTTCACATTGGGTAGTGCGGAGTTATCACGCTTTTTGCCAGACCTTGGGCTTGAAGAACAGGGTCTCGCCACGGGCCAGGCCGGTCAGGCTGTCGTGGTCTTTCACCACTTCGGCTTCGATCAGCTCGCTTTGGCCTTCAACCTTCAACGTCACCCGCGTGGTCGCGCCCAAGGGGCGGATATCGCGCACTTCGGCGGCGTGGTGGTCTTCCAGCTCATGACGTGACAGCGACACTTCATGGGGGCGAAACAGCACATGCTGGTCTTCACCCAAGTGCAGGCGGTTGGAGTCGCCGAGGAAGTGGTACACAAAATCGCTGGCCGGGTTTTCGTAGACGTCGCCCGGTGAGCCGATCTGCTCGATCACCCCCTTGTTCATCACCACGATGCGGTCGGCGACTTCCATGGCCTCTTCCTGGTCGTGGGTCACGAACACCGACGTCAGGTTGATGTCTTCGTGCAGGCGCGCCAGCCAGCGGCGCAGCTCTTTACGCACCTTGGCGTCGAGGGCGCCGAACGGTTCATCCAGCAACAGCACTTTGGGCTCTACCGCCAGGGCGCGGGCCAGGGCGATACGCTGGCGTTGGCCGCCGGAGAGTTGTTCCGGGTAACGGTCGGCCAACCAGTCCAACTGCACCATGTTCAGCAGTTCGTGGACTTTGGCCGCGATCTGGCTTTCGTTCGGGCGCTGGTTCTTCGGCTTCATGCGCAGGCCGAAGGCAACGTTGTCGAACACGGTCATGTGGCGGAACAGCGCGTAGTGCTGGAACACAAACCCGACATTGCGATCACGCACGTCGTGGCCGGAGACATCTTCACCGTGGAACACGATGCTGCCGGCATCCGGGGTTTCGAGGCCGGCGATGATGCGCAGCAACGTTGTCTTGCCACAGCCGGAGGGGCCCAGCAACGCCACCAGCTCGCCACTCTGGATATCCAGATTGATGCTGTCCAGGGCCTTGAAAGCGTTGAAGTTCTTGCTGACATTACGGACTTCGATCGACATGACTTATTCCTCAGCCGCTGCGGCGCGCAGGCGGTTAATACGGTTCTCGCTCCACTGCTTGAGCAGCAGGATGAAGAGCGCCAGGATCAGCAGCAGGCTCGCCACCGCAAAGGCGGCGACGTGGTTGTATTCGTTGTAGAGAATCTCGACGTGCAGCGGCAAGGTGTTGGTGACCCCACGAATGTGGCCGGACACCACCGACACCGCGCCGAACTCACCCATGGCCCGCGCGGTACACAACACCACGCCGTAGATCAGGCCCCATTTGATGTTCGGCACGGTCACATGCCAGAACATCTGCCAGCCATTGGCGCCCAGCAGGCGCGCGGCCTCTTCTTCCTGGGTGCCCTGTTCCTGCATCAGCGGGATCAGTTCACGGGCGACAAAGGGCACGGTCACGAAGATGGTCGCCAACACGATGCCGGGCAAGGCGAACACGATCTGGATGTCATGCGCCTGCAACCAGGGCCCGAAGAGGCCCTGGGCGCCGAACATCAATACGTAGACCAGGCCCGCAATCACCGGCGAGACCGAGAACGGCAGGTCGATCAGCGTCACCAGGATGCTTTTGCCACGGAACGAGTACTTGCTCACGCACCAGGCGGCACTGACGCCGAATACCAGGTTGAGCGGCACCGAAATCAACACGGCGATCACCGTGAGTTTCAACGCGGACAACGCGTCCGGTTCAAGGATCGCGGTGAAAAACGCACCGAGGCCGTTCTTCAAGCCCTGGGATACCACGATAAACAGCGGCAGCAACAGGAACAGGAAGAACACCAGCCAGCCCAGGCCGATCAGGATGCGCCGGGAAACAGCGCTGCCACGGCGGGCTGCGTTGGCCGAGGCTGCAGCGGAAATAGACGATTGGGACATGTTCCGCGCCTCCTTATGGACGTTCGATGCGCCGCTGCAACAAGTTGATCAGCAGCAACAGGACAAAGGAAACCACCAGCATCAGCACGCCGATGGACGTGGCGCCGCGGTAGTCGTATTGGTCGAGCTTGACCATGATCAGCAGCGGCAGGATCTCAGTCTTCATCGGCATGTTGCCGGCGATGAAAATCACCGAACCATACTCACCGACACCCCGGGCAAACGCCAGGGCGAAGCCGGTCAGCCAGGCGGGCAGCAACGCGGGCACGAGGATGTAGCGGAACACCTGCAACGGCTTGGCGCCCAGGCAGGCGGCGGCCTCTTCGACTTCCCGGGGGATATCGGCGAGCACCGGCTGCACCGTGCGCACCACGAAAGGCAGCGTGACGAAGGTCAGCGCCAGGGTGATGCCCAACGGGCTGTAGGCGATCTTGAAACCCAGGTCGGCGGCGAACTGACCGACCAGGCCAGTCGGCGTGTACAGCGCGGTCAGCGCAATACCGGCCACGGCGGTGGGCAGGGCGAACGGCAGGTCGATCATCGCGTCGATGATCTTGCGGCCGGGGAAGGTGTAGCGCACCAGCACCCAGGCCAGCAGCGTGCCGATCACACCGTTGATCAGCGCGGCGTACAACGCGGTGCTGAAGCTCAGTTTCAACGCCGCCAGCACACGGGGTGCGGAGATGATGTTCCAGAACTGATCCCAGGTGAGTTGAGCGGCATGTACAAACATCGCCGCGAGGGGGATGAGTACGATCAGGCTGAGGTACACCACGGTGTAGCCCAGCGTCAGCCCGAAGCCGGGTATGACGGGGGAAATACGACGCGACATAAGAGTCCTTGGTTAAAGGTAGAAACCACTGTAGGAGCGAGCTTGCTCGCGAAGAACTCAAGGGCACCGCGTTCATTCAGAATGCCCGCGTCATCATTGACGATCTTCGCGAGCAAGCCCGCTCCTACAGGTACTTTGGCTTACTGCGCCGTGTAGATCTGGTCGAACACGCCACCGTCGTTAAAGAATTTCGGTTGGGCAGTTTTCCAGCCGCCGAAGTCTTTGTCGATAGTCACCAGGTCCAGTTTCGGGAACTGCTGGGCGTATTTGGCAGCCACTTTTGCATCGCGTGGGCGGTAGAAATTCTTGGCTGCAATCTCCTGGCCAGCTGGGCTGTACAGGTGCTTCAGATATTCAGTGGCGATTTCGGTGTTGCCCTTTTTCTCGGCGTTCTTGTCGACCACGGCCACTGGCGGCTCGGCGAGGATCGACAGGGAAGGCACGACGATATCGAACTTGTCGGCGCCGCCGTCTTCTTTCAGCGCCAGGAACGCCTCGTTTTCCCAGGCCAGCAACACGTCACCCTGACCGTTGTTGACGAAGGTAATGGTCGAACCGCGAGCCCCCGTGTCCAGAACCGGTACGTGCTTGAACAGCTCTTTCACGTATTCCTGGGCCTTGGCTTCGCTGCCACCGGCCTTGAGGCCATAGGCCCAGGCGGCGAGGAAGTTCCAGCGCGCACCGCCGGAGGTTTTCGGGTTCGGAGTGATCACCGACACATCTTTCTTGATCAGGTCGCCCCAGTCCTTGATGCCTTTGGGGTTGCCCTTGCGCACCAGGAACACGATGGTCGAGGTGTATGGGGTGCTGGCGTCCGGCAGGCGAGTCTGCCAATTCTCCGGCAGGGTCTTGCCCAGCTTGGCGATTTCGTCGATGTCACCGGCCAGGGCCAGGGTCACCACGTCGGCGCGCAGGCCGTCGATCACGGCCCGGCCTTGCTTGCCCGAACCACCGTGGGATTGCTGGATCTTGACGTTGTCGCCGGGGTGGGACTGTTTCCAGAAGGTGGTGAACTCAGCGTTGTAGTCCTGGTACAGCTCACGGGTAGGGTCATACGAGACGTTGAGCAACTCGTAGTCCTTGGCAACGGCGGAACCGGCAAACACGGCACTGGCCAAGGCGGCCAGGGCATAACGGCGAATCGACGACATAGAAGCTCCTGAAATTCTGGGGGTGTTGGCTTTTTCTTATAGTTGCGGGTCTATCGCCGTTCTTGCCTAGCTCGGTTTGTTCCCCGGGTTCTGCAGACGGAATTTTTCCTTGCGTTCGATCTGTACCACTTGGGCGTTGTGCACCGTGATTTCCACCGCGCCAAACCGCAGATCGCGCAGGGCGCTCTGGATCTCACGCAAAATGGCTGCTTCGTCCTGGCCGTCGACGCTACGTAGAGATGCGCTCATGGTCTCGCTCCTGAAATGAATAGTGCCTCGCAGTGGCGGCACTGCTTGCGGCGTGAGGGCGATAGTAGATAAGCGCGGATATTCTTAAAAATACTATTTAAGAATGTTTATATAACCAGAAAGAATTTTCTGACAGGACGCGGGGTTGCGCGAGGGTTTTGCGCCCGAGCGCCGAAATAACGCCTTGTGAAGTTCCGAATGTGGGAGGGGGCTTGCCCCCCGATATAGGTGGGTCAGGTACAGATAAGCTGACTGTCACACACCGCCATCGGGGGCAAGCCCCCTCCCACATTTGACTGCATTTCAGGTCTGGATTGGCGGGGCGCGCTGCCAATCAATATCCTGCGCCGGCATTGGCCGCCCAAACCAATACCCCTGCCCCATATCGCAGCCTTGCTCCAACAAGAACCGGGCCTGCTCCACCTGTTCAATGCCCTCGGCATGCACCTGCATGCCCATGCTTTTGGCCAGGGCGATGACCACCCGCACAATCGCGGCGTCATCTTCGTCCCACGGCAACCCGGCAACAAACCCCTGGTCGATCTTGAGCTTCTGCACCGGCAGGCGCTTGAGGCGCAACAACGAGGAATAGCCAGTACCAAAGTCGTCGATGGCCAGGCGCAAGCCCAGTTCGCGCAGGCGGTGCAGTTGTTCCAGCGCCACTTCAGGGTCTTCCATCACTGCGCTCTCGGTGACTTCCAGCTCCAGAAAGGCGGGGTCCAGGCCAGTGGTGTGCAGCACCTGCGCCACTTGCTCATACAACTCGCGTCGGGCGAACAGGCGGCTGGAGACATTGATGGCGATAAAGCTCAGTTGCACGCCATCGGCCAGCCACTGGCACATTTGGCGACAGGCCTGGTCCATGACCCAGGCGTCGATATCGGCGATCAGCCCGGTCCGTTCGGCGATGGGGATGAACTCGACCGGCGGCACCAGGCCGCGCTCCGGGTGTTGCCAGCGCACCAGCGCTTCGACACCGATCAGGCGGCTGCTGTGCAGATCATGCACCGGCTGGTAGTAGACGCGCAGCTCTTGCTGTTCGAGCGCGCGGCGCAGTTCGCTGGCGATTTCCACCCGGTTCTGCGCGTGGGCGGTCAGCTCTTCGGTGTACAGGGCGTAACCTTCGCGGCCCACGCTCTTGGCCTTGAACAGCGCGGAATCGGCGTTGCGCAGTAACTGTTCGGCGCTCAGGGCATCACTGGGGAACAGGCTGATACCGATGCTTGCACTGATAAACAACTGATGGCCGTCGAAGATGAACGGCTCCCGCATGGCATCGAGTATGCGTTGCGCCAGCGCGGCGGCCTGCACCACCTGTGGACAACTTTCCACCAATACGGCGAACTCATCCCCACCCAGGCGTGCCAGGGTGACACCCGGGCCAAACAGACCTGCAAGGCGTTCACTGACCTGCTTGAGCAGTTGGTCGCCGACGTTATGGCCGAGGCTGTCGTTGATGATCTTGAAGTGGTCCAGGTCAAGCAACAGCAAGGCGCAGCCGCGCTTGTGGACTTGCGCCGAGGCCAGTGCCTGCTCGGCGCGGTCGGTGAACAACAGGCGGTTGGGCAGGCCGGTCAGGGGGTCGTGGTGGGCGAGGTGGGCCAGTTCGTGCTCGGAATCCTTGATCGCGGTGATATCGGAAAACACCGCGACGTAATGGCTGAGCTGGCCGTGATCATCATGGATCACACGGATGGTTTGCCACTGTGGATAAATTTCGCCGCTTTTGCGCCGGTTCCAGATTTCGCCACTCCATTCGCCGGTTCGCTCCAGGGTCTGGAACATCTGTTGATAAAAACTCGACGAATGGCGCCCGGACTTGAACAGGCTCGGTTGCTGGCCCATGACGTCTTCGCGCCGATAGCCGGTGATCGCCATAAAGGCGCGGTTCACATGCACGATCAGCCCACGGGCGTCGGTGACCAGTACGCCTTCACGGGTGCAATCGAATACAGCAGCCGCCTGGCGCAGGCGCTCGCGGTTTTCTTTCAGGGGCTGGGCAAGCAGATTGGCCCGGGCAAAGCGTGCGCAAATCAGGTAGATCGCCAGGGCACTGAGCGCCACCCACACATAGCCGCGCACCTGCAGCCATTGGTTCAGCTCGCTGGGATTATCGAGAAACTCGATCAATACCCGTTGAGTGAGCCCAACCCACAGCATCGAAACCAGCAGATATACCAACCCGGCACGGCGGGCGCCTCGGTATGAAAACAGCATATGGTTAGTAGTCCTTACTAAAAAGCCAGATTCGCCCTACAAAGGCTGCGGATTATAGAATAAGAAACATCCAGTCACTCCTATCTGAAAGGGTGGCTGGTTTTCTCTGTAGGCTTAGTGATAATGCGTGAGCTGTTTTTTTCTTTATCTGAGGGCCATACAGCCTATGTGGTACAACGGTTTTCTTGACTTGTCGGCCTGGCAACTGGTGGCAGTCACTCTGTTGATGACCCACGTGACCATCGTTGCGGTCACCGTCTATCTGCACCGCTATTCAGCCCATCGCTCCCTGGAGCTCAATGCCGGCCTGAAACACTTCTTCCGCTTCTGGCTGTGGCTGACCACGGCGCAGAACACCCGCGAGTGGACCGCTATCCACCGCAAGCACCACGCCAAATGCGAAACCGTCGACGACCCCCACAGCCCGGTGATCAAAGGCCTGTCCACCGTACTGCGCAAAGGTGCCGAGCTGTACCGGGCCGAGGCGGAAAACCCCGAGACCCTGCGCATCTACGGCAAGAACTGCCCGGACGACTGGCTTGAACGCAAGCTCTACACGCCGTACCCGTTGCTGGGCGTGGCGATCATGGGCGTGATCGACCTGCTGCTGTTCGGCACCATCGGCATCACCATCTGGGCGATCCAGATGATGTGGATTCCGTTCTGGGCCGCCGGCGTGATCAACGGCCTCGGCCATGCCATCGGGTACCGTAACTTCGAATGCCGCGATGCGGCGACCAACCTGGTGCCATGGGGCATCATCGTCGGTGGCGAAGAGCTGCACAACAACCACCACACCTATCCCAATTCCGCCAAATTGTCGGTGAAAAAGTGGGAGTTCGACCTGGGTTGGGCATGGATCAAGGTGTTCAGCTTCCTGCGCCTGGCCAAGGTACAGCGCGTGGCACCGATTGCCCACCGCGTGGAAGGCAAGGGCCACCTGGACATGGACACCGCCATGGCGATCCTCAACAACCGCTTCCAGATCATGGCCCAGTACCGCAAGCTGGTGATCGGCCCACTGGTCAAGCAGGAGCTGGAAAAGGTCGATCACTCGGTGCGCCACCAGTTCCACCGCGCCAAGCGCCTGCTGTCGCGGGAAACCAGCTTGCTGGATGACCGCCATCACCTGCGTATCCAGAGCATGCTGGAACACAGCCACGCGCTGACCGTGATCTACGAAAAACGCCTGGCACTGCAGCAGATCTGGCTCAAGACCAGCTCCAATGGCCACGACATGCTGGCGGCAATCAAGGAATGGGTGCATGAGGCAGAGGCCAGTGGTATCCAGTCCCTGCGCGATTTTGCCCACCAGCTGAAAACCTATTCGCTTCGCCCTGCGGCGGTCTGATGATGCGGGGGGAGGGGCTTGCCCTGCCCCGCAATCACTTTTTTGACGTCATTCTCCAGACACGCGCTAATCCGTCCTAATCGCCCCTGATGACGGAACTTCGCTGCAATTCGTCCCTCTCAAACAACACTTCGCCATCATGGTGGCCCCTTGTTGTGACCGCTGCTGAATCCTGCGGCGCGCCCAGAGAGAGTTGTGCCGATGGTCCACGAAAAACCCTACCTGTCCGATCCGCCCACCACAGAGCCGCCCCGACCCACAGCGGCGGCGACCTTGCTGGCGCTCATGCATGCCCAGGGCGAAGTCGAACGGCTCAGTGAGCGCGAGCAATTACTGAGTTCACTGCTGGTCAGCGTAAACGCCGTGCTGTGGGCCGTCGATTGGCAGACGCGCCGCGTGCTGTACGTCAGCCCGGCCTATGAGCGGATATTTGGACGCCCGGCCGGCCTGCTGCTCGCCGACTATCGGGAATGGCGCAACAGCATTCACCCCGAAGACCTCGACTACGCCGAATACAGCCTGGCCCGCGTGCTGGACCACGGCGCCGTGGAAGACCGTGAGTACCGCATCATCACCGCCGACGGGCAAATTCGCTGGTTGAGCGACAAATGCTACATCAACCAGCAGGTCGGACCGGGCGAACCGGTGATCGTGGTGGGCATAGCCGAAGACATCACCGAAAAGAAGCAGCTGGAGATGGAATTGCACCGGCTGGCCACCACCGACGTGCTGACCCAGAGCAGCAACCGCCGGCACTTTTTCGAATGTGCCAAGCAGGCCTTCGACAGCGCCCGCGCCCAAGGCGCGCCGCTGGCGTTCCTGTTGCTGGACATCGATGATTTCAAGGACGTCAACGACACCTACGGCCACCTGGAGGGCGACCAGGTGCTGCGCCGCATCGCCGAGAGCGGTCGAGGCGTATTGCGCCGTGGCGACCTGTTCGGGCGCATTGGCGGTGAAGAGTTTGCCGCCGTACTGCCTGGATGCGCACCGGAGATGGCGTTGCAAGTGGCCGAACGCCTGGGCAAAGAGATCCAGGCCCTGAATTTCAGCTACGAAGGCCAGGCGTTCACCGTGACCGTCAGCCAGGGCCTGGCCAGCCTCACCGACGAAGATTCAACCCTGGACAGCCTGTTCGCCCGCGCCGATGCGGCGATGTACGAAGCCAAGCGGCAGGGCAAGAATCGCGTGGTTGCGGGTTAGAAGATCAGATCAAGGATTAAAACCTTTCCTTAAACGAGCGTATTTTTGTGGCGCGCGAGCTGTTGTGGCAAGCGGGCTGTTGTGGCGAGCGGGCTTGCCCCGCGTTGGGGCGCGTAGCGGCCCTAAAACCAGTCTCCCGGTTCTACCAGAAGAAATGCGGTGGCCTTATTGGGGCTGCTGCGCAGCCCAACGCGGGGCAAGCCCGCTCGCCACAGGGGGTTCAGTTTGCTGCGCGACAGCACTCAGTCAGCTATTCAGCAGGACCTCCCACACTTGAATGTCATCGCTCTCTAGGCCTTGCGCAACCGCATCAGCTCCGACAACCCCACTTTCAGCAAGCGTGCCGTTTTACTCCTGGCCAACTCTTCCAACCCTTCTCGCTCGGTCAAGCGCGCCATTTGCGCGGCCAGGTGCACCACCAGCGCATCCCGGGCATACACCCCACCCTCCAGGGAATAGATCGCGGCGATCAGTTGGCGCAGCTCCAACGGCAAGCGCCAACGTGCGCGCAGTGCCGAGCCATAGGCGGCACCAAACGTGTACAGGGACTCGCCGATGGCTTCGTCATCCAGGGCTCCGCCGCCCTGGCGCCAGTCTTCCAGGCAGCGCAGCAAGGCCAGGTCGCCCAGCCGATGCAGGGTACCGGCGCTGTAGCAACGCTCGTGGTCCAGTTCCAACATGCGCGCCAGGCGCCGGGCGTAGTCGGCGGTGTCCTGGGACACCTGCCAGTAGCGCTCGGCGTAGGCCACCAGGGCTGGGTCGCCCAATACCACATTGTGCTTGAGCGCCAGGCCGAGGATCAGGTTCATGCTTTGCCCGGCCGCCAGTTTGTGCAGGGCTGCCGCCAGGGTTTGCACGGGCGTGCCGTGATGGCCGGCACTGTTGGCGGCGGCGATCAGTACGGCGGTAATCTGCGGGTCCATGCGCACCTGGTCTTCCAGTTGCTTGAGGTCCAGGCCCTCAGGCCCAAGGCTGTGCTGCACGGCCGCCCTCACATCGACCCGCAACGGCGCACCCTCGCAGGCGTCGCGGCGACGTTCGAGGAACGCCGGCAAGGTCATGCCCGGCGTCAGCGCCGGCACTTCGCAATACACGCTTTCGCCTTCGTTGAGCAGCAGGTCTTGCAGGCGCTGGGTCAGGCCGTCCAAGTTCAGGGGCTTGGTGAGATAGGCCGTGGGCGCCAGGGGCAAGGCTTCGCGTACGCTGGCGCTGTCATTGCGACTGCTCAGCAGAATGAAGGGCAGCACGGGCGAGCGGCGCTGCTGGCGTACGTCGCGCAGCAGGCTCAGGCCATCGATGCCCGGCAGTTCCCAATCCGCCAGGATCAGGTCGTAGTGTTTTTCGCGCAGCAACGTGGCCGCGTGCTGCCCATCGGCACACACATCCAGCCGCGCGTCACAGCGCACATTCAGCAAGACTTGCTTGAGCAGATCCCGCGACCAAGGGTCCGCCTCGGCAATCAGCACACGGGGTACAGCGGGTAAAACAACAGCAGTCATCTGCACGCTCCATCGGCAATGCCTGCAACCTTAGTCAATGCCGCCGCCTGCGTACAATGAACAACGCCTGAATGTGCTGCCTCGGGCACAAAAAAACCCGCCGAAGCGGGTTTCTTTACGAACAGGCCAGCTTCCGATTACAGCTCGGAGAAGCACTCTTCGATGATCGCCAAGCCTTTGTCCAGTTGCTCGTCCGGCGCGGTCAGCGGCACCAGGATGCGCAACACGTTGCCGTAAGGGCCGCAGGACAGCAGGATCAAGCCCTTCTCACGCGCCTTGGCCACCACGGCGGAGACGGCAGCGGCGTTTGGCTTGTGGGTGTCGCCACCTTCGAACAGCTCGATCGCGATCATGGCGCCCAGGGCACGCACGTCGCCGATCACCGGGTACTTGGCCTGGATGGCCTTGAGGCCGGTGACCAGACGTTCGCCAAGGGCTTTGCAGCGATCCAGCAGGTGCTCTTCTTCGAACACTTCCAGCACGGCCAGGGCCGCGGCGCAGGCGATCGGGCTACCCGCGTAGGTGCCACCCAGGCCACCTGGGGCGATGGCGTCCATGTACTCGGCCTTGCCACACACACCGGCCAGCGGGAAACCGCCGGCGATGGATTTGGCGAAGGTGGTCAGGTCGGCAGTGACGCCCATCTGTTCCATGGCGAAGAAAGTACCGGTACGGCCGGCACCGGTTTGCACTTCGTCGGCGATCAGCAGGATGCCGTGCTTGTCGCACAGTTCACGCAGGCGCTTCATGAAGGCTTTAGGCGCGACGTAGAAACCGCCTTCGCCCTGCACTGGCTCGATGATGATCGCAGCGATGTCACGCGGCTCGGCATCGTTCTTGAAGATGCGCTCGATGCTGGCGATGGAGTCGTCGACGCTCACGCCGTGCAGCTCGTTCGGGTACAGCGCGCGGAAGATGCCACCTGGCATCAGGCCCATGCCGGCCGAGTAAGGCACGACTTTACCGGTAAGGCCCAGGGTCATCATGGTACGACCGTGGTAGGCGCCAGTGAACGCGATGACACCGGCACGGCCAGTGGCGGCGCGGGCGATTTTCACCGCGTTTTCTACCGCTTCGGAACCGGTAGTGACCAGCAGGGTTTTCTTGGCGAAATCACCTGGGACCTTGGCGTTGATTTTTTCGCACAGCTCTACGTAGGGCTCGTAGGCCAATACCTGGAAGCAAGTGTGGGTCAGCTTGTTCAGCTGCTCGGTCACGGCCGCGATGATTTTCGGGTGCACGTGGCCGGTGTTCAGCACGGCGATACCACCAGCGAAATCGATGAACTCGCGACCTTCAACGTCGGTCACGGTGGCGTTCTTCGCGGATTCGGCGAAGATCGGGTGAATCTGGCCAACACCGCGCGGTACAGCGGCTTCGCGGCGTTTCATCAGGGAAGCGTTGGTCTTGCTCATAAAGTCCTCATTCGCCACTCATCGGGTGGCGTGGTCCAAGGAATACGTGGCGGGGAGGCAACTACGGCAGCATGCGATGATCGACTGCCACAGCTTTCCCGGCCACTACGAATAACGATGTGAAACACGCAAAGGGTCAGCGCTCTCGTGCCCTTTGCGTTTACTGCAATCCCTTGCCGGGCTTATCCCTTACAGAACTTAGATGCCCAGGCAGAGGTATTTGATTTCCAGGTAGTCCTCGATCCCGTACTTGGAGCCTTCACGGCCCAGGCCCGAGGCCTTGATGCCGCCGAACGGCGCCACTTCGTTGGAGATCAACCCGGTGTTGACGCCAACCATGCCGTATTCCAGGGCTTCAGCCACACGGAACACACGGCCCAGGTCACGCGCATAGAAGTAGGACGCCAGGCCGAACTCGGTGTCGTTGGACATCGCGATCACTTCGGCTTCGTCCTTGAAACGGAACAGCGGCGCCAGCGGGCCAAAGGTTTCTTCCTTGGCCACGGCAGCGTTCTTCGGCACGTCGACCAGGATGGTCGGTTCGAAGAAGTTGCCTTCCATCACCTTGCCACCGGCCAACAGCTTGGCGCCTTTGCTCAGGGCATCGGCAATGTGCTCCTGAACCTTGGCCACGGCTTTTCCGTCGATCAGCGGGCCCGTGGTGGTGCCTTCTTCCAGACCGTTGCCGATCTTGAGCTTGGCCACGGCCACCTTGAGCTTTTCAGCGAACGCGTCGTACACCGAATCCTGGATGTACAGGCGGTTGGCACAGACGCAGGTCTGCCCGTTATTGCGGTACTTGGAGATGATCGCGCCTTCGACGGCCTTATCCAGGTCAGCGTCGTCGAACACGATGAACGGCGCGTTGCCACCCAGCTCCAGGGAAACTTTCTTGATGTCCTTGGCGCATTCGGCCATCAGTTGGCGACCGATTTCGGTCGAGCCGGTGAAGGACAATTTACGCACGATCGGGTTGCTGGTCAGCTCGCCGCCGACGTCGCCGGCGCTGCCGGTGACCACGCTCAGCACGCCTTTAGGGATACCGGCACGGTGCGCCAGCTCAACCAGGGCCAGGGCCGAGAACGGGGTTTGCGAGGCAGGCTTGATCACCATGGTGCAACCGGCGGCCAGGGCCGGGCCGGCTTTACGGGTGATCATCGCGGCCGGGAAGTTCCACGGCGTGATCGCGGCAGTCACGCCGATCGGCTGCTTGATCACGATCAAACGCTTGTCGGGCTGGTGGCCAGGGATCACGTCACCGTAGATGCGCTTGGCTTCTTCGGCGAACCACTCGATAAAGGAAGCGGCGTAGACGATCTCACCCTTGGCTTCGGTCAACGGCTTGCCTTGCTCGAGGGTCATCAGGCGACCGAGGTCGTCCTGGTTTTCGATCAGCAGTTCGAACCAACGGCGCAGCTTATTGGCGCGCTCCTTGGCGGTCAGCGCACGCCAGGCCGGCAAGGCCTTGTCGGCGGCTTCGATGGCGCGGCGGGTTTCAGCGGCGCCCATCTTCGGCACGGTGCCGATAATCTCACCCGTGGCCGGGTTGTTGACCTTGATGGTTTGACCATTGTCCGCGTCCACCCAAGCGCCATCGATAAAGGCTTGTTGGCGGAACAACTGGGTATCTTTGAGCTGCATGTCGGCTTTCCTTAACAGCACCGCGCGCGCGCGGAGCGAATTAGAGTTGTTGAAAGGCGCCTTGTGGGCTGCCGTCAGGGAAATCAGCCCCAGCACGCGCGGGAAGTGAAAGAGCGCACGGGAGACAGAGCGTTTGAAATCTCAAACGAATCCTAGGATCAATGGGGGTGCAGGGCAATAGTCTGTTCGAAAAAAAGAACGAAAACCGCGCATTTACCGGATTTTTCTGATCAGCGTGATCGGCCCGTACTCCACCGGGTTGATCCCTACCGCACGGCGCAGGGCCTCTGCGCGGCAAAATCCTACGTTTGAACGGCCAAAGACCAGCATGGACGCCCAAGGTCGACATGGGTATGATGTCGCCCGCACAAGCATCCGTAGCTCAGCTGGATAGAGTACTGCCCTCCGAAGGCAGGGGTCGTGGGTTCGAATCCCGCCGGGTGCACCACATACTAGTTTCTGGCTGTCTCAGACAGTCTACGAAACACCCCAAGAAGCCCGCCCTGTGCGGGCTTTCTTGTTTCTGGCTATCCGTACAGCGTAATTACCGCTTGGCATTTGTGATCTCAGTGGCGTTTACAGGACTACTACTGAACGTGCCCAGACGAGAGTCGAGCAGCTCACGCCTCTACGCCGACAGCTCACGCGCCCCCCACCTCAGCCCATGGCAGACCGCATCTGGTGTGGTCAAGGCGCATGTAACCACATACCCCTCATCGCCTTCCTGCACGCACTGTGCGCGCCTGGGGAAATGCTCGGATGGTCGGTGATTGTTCTCCACACGGTTGAACAGTTCATCACGCAAAACCTGCCCGCCTCCGCCAGTGGACAAGCCCAGTGCGCCGCCCTTCACTTTGGCCTCGCCGCAGTTGCTGGCGAGCTAGCCACCGCGTTCGGCGTCACCGGCTGGCGAACGGCACCACCACAACCGCTACACGCGTATGCCTGCATGGGTGGCTGGCCGAGCGTGGCGGCGCCGGAAATTTCGAGGGCGATGCGATTTTGGCGCGACTGAGACAGGTCATCGAGCGCTTTGGAGAAAGCCGCTTTACCTGGTGGGAGTCTGCCGCCGCCAAGATCGATGAGCACGGCCCACGCACGATTGATCGGTTGGGCTTTCGCAAGACGCTGGAACACGGCATGGGCGATGACATGCACACCACCAACACCTATTACGTACTGCCGGAAGCTTGGAGGGCCGAGATCTTCAAGGGCATGAACATCAGTGCGGTGAACAAGGAGCTGCTGCAACGGGGTGTGCTTGAGCCGGGAAGTGATGGCAAGGCGTACAGCTCGATTCGCCTGCCAGGGTTAGGACGTCAACGCTGCTATGTGGTGAAGACGGTTCCGGGAACGATGAAGGCGAGGCCAAGGCCGCCTGACGGCGAGCCTGCTGATCGAGGTAGCGCCGGCTCATTACCGGCATTACCAGCCATTCGACAACCATCCCTATTAACCGCAGTACCCAGAGAAAATACAGATGAACACTATCCAAGAATTGAAAGACCGCCGCGACCAACTGACCCTCGAAGTGGAGAGCATTCAGGGTGACCTGGCTCCCTTCGAAGAGGCGCTGGAAAGCCCGGAGGTTATCCAGCAGGGCCGTCAACGAGCCGTGCAGGATGAAATCAACGATCACAAAAGACGCATCGACTCGCGAAATCTGGAGATCAGCAACCTGAATCAAAAGATTCATCGCCTTGAGAGATTGGCAAACCGTGAGAGCTTGGCTGCGGGATATCTCAGCGATATGGCGAACTGGAAAGCCGACGAGATGGAACTCAACGAAAAGCGCAGCAGCATCGAGACTCGGTTGCAGCAGGTCCGCCAGAGCGATCAGGAAGACATGGCAAAAGCTCGACAAGCTGAAACGGACGCGGCCACCGCCTATGCGCAGGCTGTCGCCTGGGGCGATGTAGAGGGCGAAAAAGCGGCTAACGCAGAAGCTCAAAAGGCAGCAAAAAACCTCACGGCTGCGGCTGAGCATCACCGCCGCCAACAACTGCTGATCACCGCGCTGGAACAAGAGCTGGTGACGATTGATCTGCATACCACTGAGGCACAAAAGGAACGCACCGAGATCGAGAATAAAGCGGCTCACCTGGCGAACACTGTGCTGGAAGAACAGTGGAATGAGGCCGCCAAAACACTGCTGGAGACCGGCGGCAAGCTGTGGGCCGCACGCAACCTGATTAGTCGTGACCCAGTTGCACTAATGAAGCTGGATATCCCTGAACTGGGCGAGCACTTTGGAAGCTGGACCTGGCGAGAACTCGCAGATCGCTCGCGCCAACACAGCCTGCATGACCTGCTGGCTGCCTAAACCAGCCTACCCCGAAGCAACCGGCGAGAGCTGGTGGCTTCGGGCCTACCATCGGTCCAATCATGAACAAACCACCACAAAACAGCGCACAGATGCCTGATTACCTGAAGGCCCGAAAGCTTCATTTAAACGGGATAATTGTCGTCCTGGCTGGCATGAAAAAGCGCAACGCTAGAGAAAACAAAGACACCAAAGTTGAGACGCTCACGATTAATGCAATTAAGGCGGAGCTTGATTTCATTGACCTCCAGCTGAAAAGAAAGAACGGGTAATGAAGAGGTGGAAGCCTAAACAGCTTCCGCTTCGCTAGATACTATCCTTACAAACCAAAATTTCAGTATTTTTTTGACTTCTGGTCTACGACAGACCTAGACTTATGACCGCTTAAGGCTATGCGCAAAAGCGATGAATTACCCCGCACGCAAAATTAGCAATCATCATCACACCCTCAGTCAAATCCTTTCGATAGATATATGCATGCACGCTTGCTGCAGTCATCGCGGGAAACCATGATAGACATCGCAGTATCAGTAGCGAGCGCTTGAGCTTTGTCTCATTCGCAACTAGAGCAACCACAGACTCGTGTATATAGTTACGAAGATCTGTCGGATATTGAATTAATTTCTGTTGATGGGATGAGAACAAAATTAGGCGCGAATGCTTGATCCTGTCATATTGTAGTTTTTGAGCAGCTAGAGTCTCCGCCAATAAGGCAGAGGCCATTAAAATCCCCACAACTAGAATCGAGCTCTCCAAAGCATTATCGGCTTTTGAAATTGCAATAACAGCAATCAAAGAAATCGGGACGCCAAGTATTTTCCCACTAATATCACTTACCACTTTTGACATTTGATCCGCGATAGTTAGTTGTGCGGCTGCCACTTCTTGTTTTGCCTTGTGAAAAGAGAAGCCGCTAAGATAAGTAGAAAGATTATTCCCATACAAACTCAAAAATTGCGACCAAGTGGCAACTAAAGCTTTAAATCGCTCTTTTCCTCCGTGATACCCAGATAAATACTCAATCAAAGTCGCACGAAAAATCGACCGTTCCTTAAAGAGATGCGGACTCTTATCCAAGCTATTCATTTGAAGACTGTCGACTAGGTCTGTTCCAACCTCAAAAGTTAGAAGCTCACGATCCAAATAAGGATAAAGTGTTATGGCGCGTTCGCCTTTGGCGATATCTTCTGCAACGAATACTAGCTTGTATTCATCGCTGGACTCCTTTTCATCATGAAAGTGCGCCAGGTCGGCCAAGTAAACAATAAGCCTACATAAGGATGGTCTGAAGTAGCCATGTATTTCCCCGGCATACCACCTAGCGCAACTTTTAAACTCGCCAAATGATCAAAAAACAATCAATTCGACGAGTATTTCTTACGTTTTCGCCACCCGGACCCCACTCCGGTGGCCATTTCCCGCATTACAGGCGCACCTCTCCTGCATTCGTCAGTAAATGTCGGCGCGCCATCCACAGGTTCGACAGAGCGAACAGTGTCACCAGTTGCGCCGTGTTTTTGGCCAAGCCGCGAAAGCGCACCTTGGTGTAACCGAACTGGCGCTTGATTACCCGGAACGGATGCTCGACCTTGGCGCGCACCTGAGCCTTGGCCTTTTCAATCTTGCGCTTGGCTTTGTACAGCACGCTGCGCTTATCGAGTTTTTTGTAGGTGCTGCGGCGTGCCGCCACCTGCCAGATAACTTCACGTCCTTCATGCTCGGGCCGCTTTTCGACACCGGTGTAGCCTGCATCGGCGCAGACCACGTTTTCGTCGCCATGCAGCAATTTGTCCACCTGGGTGACATCCGCCACATTGGCCGCCGTGCCCACTACGCTGTGCACCAGACCCGATTCGTCATCGGCGCCGATGTGGGCCTTCATGCCAAAATAATACTGGTTTCCCTTCTTGGTCTGGTGCATTTCCGGGTCGCGCTTGCCGTCCTTGTTCTTGGTCGAACTGGGCGCATTGATCAGCGTTGCATCGACGATGGTGCCCTGGCGCAGCGACAGGCCGCGGTCGCCCAGATAGCCATTGATGACAGCGAGGATGCCGGCCGCCAGCTCGTGTTTCTCCAGCAAGCGGCGGAAGTTGAGAATGGTGGTTTCGTCGGGGATGCGCTCCAGGTTCAGCCCGGCAAACTGGCGCAGGATCGTGGTTTCGTACAGCGCTTCCTCCATCGCTGGATCGCTGTAGCCGAACCAGTTCTGCAGCAGATGCACACGCAGCATCGCCATCAACGGGTAGGCCGGACGGCCACCTTCACCTTTCGGATAATGTGGCTCGATCAAAGCAATCAAGCCCTTCCACGGCACCACCCGATCCATCTCGATCAGGAACAACTCCTTGCGGGTTTGCTTGCGCTTGCCAGCGTACTCGGCGTCGGCGAAGGTCATCTGCTTCATCGGGAAACTCGGTGGGTGGGGTCGCGGTATTTTGCCAAATCAGAAAGTCTTTTTCAGAGTTTCCATAATGATTGGAGAGTTATTATCCGTTTATCAAACGGTTCTTCCGAGGAAAGAATATCTTCCTCCAGAAGGTAGAAGACTTCTGGGAGTTGCGCGCGCACAAAGCTTTTTGAACGAGCCATAAGCTGATCAAAGTTTTTGAAAATCGGCACCATTCCTGAAGTATCAAGCACGAACGTTAGCTCAATTGAGGACCACTGCTTAGGGAGTTCCATAACAGATGAACTGATGTCGTGCCCATCAACAACTAATTCATCAAACCGTCCAGTTTTAGAAATTGCCAATGCTTCAATTGCAGTGTTTATTTTAGGATCAAAACAAGACGCTCTGAAATCAAAAGCGTTGCCCGTTGCAAGCACAGGACGTCCAAGTGACCGGTACGCCTCGGCAAATATAAGCACATCCACCATATCGTTTTACCCTATCTCGGCTGAGTCTCGCTTATCTGCAATAGCTTGACGTATAACTTCGATAGCGTTTTCAGAAAGGTTGTTGATGATTAGCTTGCGATCTTTTTCAACAAAGCGAATTTCAGCATCAATCCCCTCACCTAAAGAGTTACGATCAAATTTTAGCTGCCAGTTGTCTGCCTTATAGACCACATGGGTGTACTTATCAAGTGTGGCTTTACTAATAGGAAACTCGACGGGAATCCCTACTGCCTCACTATTTAGATGCCCTATAAACTCACTTGCTAAATCATCAGCCTCACCTTCCATCTCCGCAGGAAAGAACTGACGAGCGATGGCCTCCACTTCCGACAGTTTCACAGATTGTCCAGAGTCTCGTTGGCGCTCCAAGTACCTCAGAACCTCATCCTTGAACTGAATACGCTTGTCACGGAGATTGGGACGCTCTCTGAAAAACTTTACACTCTCCAGAATAAGATTTTTTGTGGCTGCTGCTGAAGCGGTGCCTACTGCACATCCAAGCGCCGTTACAAAATATCCAGCAGCAGACCGACCTGCGCTTTGACTCAAAAAGCTAAGGTAGTTTAGCTCCTGTTTAGCCTCATCATCGGCTGCAGCGTGCTCATTATATTTGTTGAAATTAATGCGAGCTGCGTGATACAGGCTGCTCAGATCTAACTCAATTAACTCTTCAGGTTCGAGGTGCTCGTTCAGCCTTAAACCATCACGCTTTTTAAGCATTGCAATTAGCAAGAACCGCCCTTGGCTATTCTCGTAATCTACAAACAAAATATAACCACCAGAAGACGCTGTCGTTTTTTTTGCTGCGGCGAAAAGCTCTACCATTGCCGACTCAGTAATCTCCAAAAAAGATTTTTCCGAAATCTCGATCTTTGAATAGGCATCAAAATCTTTAGGGATGGTCTGAAGTAGCCATGTATTTCCCCGGCATACCACCTAGCGCAACTTTTAAACTCGCCAAATGATCAAAAAACAATCAATTCGACGAGTATTTCTTACGTTTTCGCCACCCGGACCCCACTCCGGTGGCCATTTCCCGCATTACAGGCGCACCTCTCCTGCATTCGTCAGTAAATGTCGGCGCGCCATCCACAGGTTCGACAGAGCGAACAGTGTCACCAGTTGCGCCGTGTTTTTGGCCAAGCCGCGAAAGCGCACCTTGGTGTAACCGAACTGGCGCTTGATTACCCGGAACGGATGCTCGACCTTGGCGCGCACCTGAGCCTTGGCCTTTTCAATCTTGCGCTTGGCTTTGTACAGCACGCTGCGCTTATCGAGTTTTTTGTAGGTGCTGCGGCGTGCCGCCACCTGCCAGATAACTTCACGTCCTTCATGCTCGGGCCGCTTTTCGACACCGGTGTAGCCTGCATCGGCGCAGACCACGTTTTCGTCGCCATGCAGCAATTTGTCCACCTGGGTGACATCCGCCACATTGGCCGCCGTGCCCACTACGCTGTGCACCAGACCCGATTCGTCATCGGCGCCGATGTGGGCCTTCATGCCAAAATAATACTGGTTTCCCTTCTTGGTCTGGTGCATTTCCGGGTCGCGCTTGCCGTCCTTGTTCTTGGTCGAACTGGGCGCATTGATCAGCGTTGCATCGACGATGGTGCCCTGGCGCAGCGACAGGCCGCGGTCGCCCAGATAGCCATTGATGACAGCGAGGATGCCGGCCGCCAGCTCGTGTTTCTCCAGCAAGCGGCGGAAGTTGAGAATGGTGGTTTCGTCGGGGATGCGCTCCAGGTTCAGCCCGGCAAACTGGCGCAGGATCGTGGTTTCGTACAGCGCTTCCTCCATCGCTGGATCGCTGTAGCCGAACCAGTTCTGCAGCAGATGCACACGCAGCATCGCCATCAACGGGTAGGCCGGACGGCCACCTTCACCTTTCGGATAATGTGGCTCGATCAAAGCAATCAAGCCCTTCCACGGCACCACCCGATCCATCTCGATCAGGAACAACTCCTTGCGGGTTTGCTTGCGCTTGCCAGCGTACTCGGCGTCGGCGAAGGTCATCTGCTTCATCGGGAAACTCGGTGGGTGGGGTCGCGGTATTTTGCCAAATCAGAAAGTCTTTTTCAGAGTTTCCTTAGGAAAATCACTAACGGTCTTTTTTGCAAATATCCCGTAGTGAGTAGCATTGTTCTTTTTGCCGTAAATAGACGTCGCACCAATTATCAGCTTATTTACAGCCGGCTTATCTTTCTTTAGCACTACCTCACGAATATCGGATTTTTGAATATCTTTAAATTGTTCTTTGATTAATTCATGAACAACCGCGAAATTTACCTTTACGTCCATATATACTTCCTTGTTTTCGACAAATAACCTAGTTAAGTCACCGAATTTACCTCATGATGTCAATCTGCCTCAAGCTGATTGTTTTCGGCCTTGCATTCGAGTCACACATACTACTGTGTGGATGAACAGCCAAGAGTGCAATTGCCCACCGCGTGCTTTTCGACAGAAGGCAGCATCAGCCACAGACTTGGCTAACCAGTCAGCACATGAATCCCAAGGGCTTCTCAGGGATATCTGACCCCATGCGGATGGAGCCGAAATGCAAAAAAAGCTACTCGCTGCCAACGACTTATGCCGGTCGAAATAGGCGAATAACTCGTCGCGATTATCAGAGACAGAGTGGTAGCTTTTGGCCGATTTTTGCCGTTTGTGACGGGCAGCAATCGGCCGATTCTGTTGCAAAAGTCGGTTCTCCCGGATTGCCCGGAATCTGAGCGTTGTAGGAGCCTGTTTTTCGCGCGGCTACGTGAAATCTTTGTCCGAATACTTGTGCGACCATTTAAGATTTCAATCTCACGCGCTTACTTTTCTGCCCTAAGAACCGCGTCCGACTTTTTCAACAGAATCGGCCAGAAGCGGCCGGTCAACAGAGGCAAAAACGAGCGCAAAGCAAATAACTATCGCCTGCCAAGACGAGATCGTTTAGGAACGGGCTCCAGGCTGTCCCGTTAAGTGAAGCGAACGGTTTAAACTATTTGTTAGGCTGTTGTTACCCAGGACCGCTTGCTTCCACCAGTAAGTAATCCTGCCTGAATTCAACACATAAGTGCAACGCTCACCCCTGTATGCACTTCGTACGGCGTCTTCCAGCCCAAGCGCTTGCGCGGGCGTAGATTGATCCTCGCTACTGTCCGATTGACGGCTTCGACGGTCAGCTTGCTGAAGTCGCTGCCCTTGGGGAAATACTGGCGGAGCAGACCGTTGGTGTTTTCATTGGTGCCACGTTGCCAGGATGAATAGGGGTCTGCAAAAAAGACCTGGCACTGGCTCCGTAGCGCGATGCGTTCATGCCCGGCAAACTCCCTTCCGTTATCCAGCGTCAGCGTGTGAGCGGCATGGCCCTGAAGCATCAGATTGATCGCCCGCGTTACCTGCCGGCGCGTTCTGCGCTTGACCGGATAGGCGCTCAGATAGCCGCTTTTGCGATCAACCAGGGTCACCAGGTTACCGCCCAGTCCATGTACCGTATCGCCCTCCCAGTCCCCCAGGCGCTCGCGGCTTTCGACCTCGGCTGGGCGTTCACTGATTGACACGCGATTACGCAGCTGCCCGCGCCGATCGTGGCTTCCATAGCGTTTCCGGTAGCGCTTTCGGCGATGTCGCAGATAGGTATAAAGCTCACCACCGGCGCGCTGTTCGGCGGCAATGAACCGATAAATCCACTCATGGCTGACCGCCCGGCTTGGCTGCTCCTGCTTCAACCGCTGGGCGATCTGCTCCGGACTCATGCCATGCTTGAGCCACACCGGGAGATGATGGCTGAGCCATGTCGCCGGCTTGCAAAACTTGCGCGCACCCGCTCGACGAGCATCACTTTCATGGGCCGCAGAAACAGCCTTGTAGATATTCTGGGTGCTGTTGCGGCGAACCTCGCGACTGATCGTCGAGGGATGCACGCCGACCCGCTTTGCAATGCTCGCCTGGCTCTCTGCGGCGCTCAAGCCAGCCTCAATCTGGTAACGTTGTCCCTGAGTCAGCTGCCGGTAATGCGTAGTCATCTGCGCTTGAATCCTTCGGTGTGAGAGCCTGGATTCTACCGGTGGCTGGCTCTCTGCCTCTCGTTTCAAGCGTTGCGCTTATTCTATGAATTCAGGCTGCTTTTTTTCGCACCACTTAAATGAGGCGCTAGTTATCGCAGATGACTCTTCACAGAATACACCAAAGAAACTCAAAAGAGCGTCGATTCTAATCTCATATGCCCATTTATGCCGCTGATAGTCTGAGAAAACTAGCATCGATGCAAAGGATGTACCTTCAGTAATTGTTTGCATCCAGTAGTAATGAATTAGCTGGTTGCACACCTCAAGTGCAGAGAGGGTATGAGGCTCCGGATGCTCCATTTCGAATCGTTCTTCAGGCCAGCCCGCACCCGTGATTGTAAACGGTCGATTTCCGATCTTTTTGTAACGTAGTACTGGGAGGCAAGTTCCGCGGGCTTGATCATTTACTTTTGGTCGTTCCAGGAGCGAGCGAACCTGGAAAGCAACTATCATCAGTTTTCTCTCATAGAGAACATGCTGTTTTTCAGACCAGCGTTTGTACTTACGTTTCTTGCGGAGCCAAATGAGATCATTTCTAAGCTCTGCGCGCCAGTAATAGGACTCGATCATATTTAGCGCCTAACTATAAATGGACAACGTCGGTGCATAGCGTCACAGGTCCACGCTATCTGATTTCGCTCAGTTCGGCGACTTGGATATCTTCGATCTCTGCGAGACTCAGGTTCTTCTGTTCAATCGTAGCCTTCATCCGCTGGAACTCTGCCTCTGATGATGAGGGTTGGACCACGCGTACCTCGAAGACCGCACCTACAACTTCTTCCACCTTCTCGCGCTTCAGCAAACCAGTTGAAATTGTCCTCGAAACGAGCCTTCCGTCGCTTGCGAGAACGGCCTCCATACCAACAGGAAGTTCTGCTTTCAGCTTTTCCAGCTTCGGCGCAATCAACGCCGCCTCAGTGCGAGGTAGCATTATGCTTTTCGGCTCTGCCCATCTAGGGCCGAAATGGTACACCGCTGCGTACATGATCTTTGCCTGAGTTTCACCCACCCCAGCAGCCCGCATGGCGGTATAGAACGCCCGATGTGTGGCTCGCCAATCCCTGGTTCGTTCCACACATGCGACATCATGAATGATGGCAGCTTTTCGATACTGACCTTCGAACGGCGCCCCTATTACACTCCAAGCAACGCGAGGGATCGAAGCTCCGTCAGTGATAGTGTCCTTAGGCGCCAACCAGAAAAGTTCCTCCGGCCCCGGCCCCTTGTATGTGAAGTCTATCAAGAGCCTGGCATGGTTTTTTTCGTTCAAAAGCTCCACGTTCAGTGGTTCCGAGAATCTTCCCCAGTCTTGTGCTTGCACGCTGGCAGCAAGCAGGATCGTAGCTGCCGCAATGGCTGACTTCATTAGCCCCTCCTTGAACGCGTTCGTTGGCAGAGATCACCTTTTCAAGAGGTGACAGTAGTAAATGGCCGTCATCTTGTCCAAGCCCCCCATGTTCGCGGCGAGAAAGTCACCTAGCACAATGACAGATCACGGCCAAAAACGGGCGATGAACTTATGATCACTTCAGACGCAGTGTTGCGATGTTCGGCCATCAGAGATGGTAGAACAGATTCGGTCGTTAAACAGTTATGGCAAGACCAACCCATGCCAAATCGGAGCCCGCATGTGATGGTGGAAAAAAAGCCTCTCGCACCAGTTTTCAATGGATTGAGAGGCTTTTCCCGGTGACTCGAAAGCACAATCGATGTGTTGAGACGCTTGAAATTGCTTTATCTAGGTGAGTGCGCTGTTTATATGACACAGCATTATGACCAAGTTAGGTATCCCGCAGTCAGCTGCTTGAACCGGCTATCAAGTGGAGCTTTGCCATTACCAGGCAGATTGGCGATGAGGAAGTCGATGCATTCAAGTAATCGCTGATTGACTACACCTGATTTTAGCTTTTCTAGCGCGATGCATGCTTGTTTTCTGCAAACTTCTTGGCTTAGCTGAAGCTGTATTTCGTAGGAGGTTAAAGCAACCAGTGCCGATGGAGCCCACGTGTCGCCTAGTAAAACAAGAAGCTGGTCGTAATACCCTGCACCTCTTGGTGAAACTCCGTTGTAATAGGCTCGCCCATTCCCGATACGGCACATGAGAAAAGTTTTTATGAGTTTAGGGCCAAAGTTTTGCAGGATATCTTGCTGGTTGTGGATATACGACATGATTTCGGCAGCTACGGGTGCTTCATGATGATAGTTATCCCAAGCATGATGTTTTTCTAGCAATGTATCGACCAAACCATCAACTATTATTGCCCGCTCTGCGTTGGAGCGGAAGGCATTACCGTTGACGACTTGGAAAAACTGAGCACCGAGATCATATTTATCCTTGTGAAGATTTGTATTATATCCTTCTAATGTTAAGCCTAAGCGGTATTTGAAATCGTCATTGCTCGCTTGCCAAACAGATACAGATAAAAGTGAAATGTTTTTTCGGACCTGTGGATCCGTATCCTGAGCGACGTATATCCCAAACATTGTTCTCAGTACGTTCCCGCAGTGGTGAGAAGCGAGCTCGTTGATTTTTCCGGTTATTCCTGCAAGATTGGCGGCGTCTAATGGTTGCGTATAGCTGCGTAAATTTTGAATAAATGCCTGAACCTGTAGTGCAGACTCTGTAGGTCGGTCTTTCAGGACGTCTTTGATGCAGTTTGTTAGCCAGCCTAATAGTTCGTAAGCATTGATGGTGTAATTAGTGGGGTGCGAGATACCTATGTCATTTCGCATATCGAGCATATGCTTTAATTTTTTTGATGTGGTCTCGCTGATTAGTTCAAGCTTACGACAGGTATCAAGTAGGGTTGAATCTTTTACGGAGCGAAGATCCTCCTCTGTTTGATAAAACTCTCTGTTTTTCCCGCCAATAGCTGCGTCGTAGAATATATCAAGACCGTAAGCTACGACTTTTTTGTGAAGGTCTAGGACTACTTCATTCCAGATCGCATTGAGGGAGTAATCGAAAAGACCGAATCCTGCGCCCACCACAAATTTTGAGAGATATCTAGCTCCTTGCTTCGCTTCGGGAGGAAGTGACTCGATAAGTGCCAGCAAGCTATGCCCAATAATGGCTCTGTCTTCAGCGGACGCAATAATATTGTCATGTGGGAGCCCAATGCTTTGCAGGACCTCAACGATCATCTGTGCTTGTGGATCAACTAGCTGCATTTGTGGTTTTGGAATTAGGTTGTTCATCGATGATTCCCTCCAGTTAGCGGGTGATGCTGGCTTGGTGTCCTGTAGTGATGCAAGAGCATGCTGTTTGTAATGTTTTCTAGCTCTTGGCTACATATTCAGATGCCTTCCGCGGCGAAAACGGCCCGATCGCCAGGACTATCGGTGAAGACAGACGAAGCGGATTGTTTCGCACCTGGGTGAAGCGTGCCAGCTGGGGGACGACTGCTTGGTAACTTGCATAGGACCTGTCCTTGTCAAAACGTGGATGCATTCTGCCAGTACCAGCTTGCGTAGGCTATCTTGAGCGAACACGCCATCAAAGTCCGCTTTTGGCCGGTAGCCCCCCTTCTAAGTTAAAGACTGTAGTCCGATCATCATAAGCCGCTCCTCGCAGAGCAGTTCTTGATGTAACACCTATTTGCCCTGTAACACGTCTATCGGCAAACGAAACACAGCTGTGTAACGCAAAATAAATCATTTAAAAACATATACTTAATAAATATCGTAACACCCGTAACACGGTTTTATTAGGGTATCCCCCTAGCCCCATCAGTATTGCTCCTCCAGCGAAAGGAGATCGATCATGTTCTTGGCTTTGATTAGACAGCGGGGTCCCTGCGCATGTTGGTTTGTCACGGGGTAGGAAACCCGCGTGATCGTGTCAGCGGAAAGGTGCCCAGCTTGGTGAACTGCTGTTCACCAGTGCATTTGTCCTATGAATCGAAAAGCCGCTTGGGACCCTGGGCATTTCGGATAGACACGGGGCATAGAACCCGCGCGTTCGTGTTAGCGGATGGATTTTTTAAGTTGGTTGACAGGTTGACGTGGTTGACACCCATCGACATGGTTGACGCCATACAGGTGTTCACTATCAGCAACAGATACGGCCACCTTTACCGAAGCTGTAACGATGGCCCTTTTTCTTCAAGATCCTTTCAATTTCAACGATTGAAATTTCAGTAACTTCCGGCACCTCCCACTAACTCGATCCCGCGGGTTTCATGCCGCGTGCTGGAAGAAAAACCTCAGGGTCCCCAGCAGCTTTTCAGCCCCTCCCACCTTTTTCACGGACGCAATGGCACCGCCGAACGAAACACCGACTAGTATCAGAACAGAGAACGTGATCAATCAGGAGTAGGGAAAGCGCTATGGATATGGTTCGTGTCAACTCGACGGCTATCACAGCTGTCGGCTATGACCCCGCTACAGGCAGGATGAAAATCACGTTCAAGCAAGGGCGTACTTACGACTACTGCCGCGTCCCACCTAACATCCATCAGGGCCTCATGGGGGCCGGCTCGAAAGGTACTTATTTCGATAGGATGATCAAGGATCGGTACCAGTGCTAGACCTGGGCATACAGGCGTATTTCAAGCTAGATGCACACCCAGCACGGGAGGCCGTGTATGCCCTCGTGTATGCCTAACCGAAATACCACCACAAGAACCCTTATAAACCGGGCATCTTACCGCCCAGTTCAAACGACGCCGGGGCACCATATATAGAAATGAAAAAGCCCCAGATCAAAAGATCCGGGGCTTTTTCGTGGGCGATTGGCTGATGCGTTTTTCGACGGAGCAAATCACATCAAAGCAGTGAGATTAACGGCGTGGACAGCTCATCATGAGCATTCAATTTGAACTCCCCGAAGCTTCCAAATAGCAGCCCCGACCTAAGCCAACCTCACAGATACATCGAAGGTACCCACATCAACCTGCCATCAGCTTCAGGTTGAGCCTAACAACCCTCTCGTACCTCAGGCATGGGCACGAAAAAGAACGGATGGCGCCCACCCTCGGCGTGGACCTGGCGATTCAAGCCAAAGCCCAGCACAACGTTAATGACCCCCCCGATCCCCGAACACTGGGCTTACCGTATCTGGTACAGCACAGCAGCCCCTGGCTTGGGTTCGAAAGCCGGTACAGTGCGTTGCTGCAGTGGCATACCCTTGGCATCCCAAACCAAGGTGTCCGATGGGTACTCGTCCTTGCGGGTCATGGTGTCGATCTGCTTGGCGATCACCTCTGAGCTTGCAGGCACTTCCGGGTTCCATTCGAATACGCCAACTCTGCCGTAGAACACAGCCGGCGCGTCGTTATCGAGGCGCCGGTCGGGGCACATGACCAAACCGCGGTCAAGCATAACCCGCAACGCGCCAACAGGTACCGCCTTCACCGTGGGCTTGGTGCGTTCGGTGCTGTGGCCTGGGCAGACATTGGCCGAGCGAGTAACCATCGCCTCGACCACTTCAAGATCGGATTGGGCCTGCGCCGAAACGGCAACGGCAGATAGGGCGAGCACTACCAGATTTGACTTCCAGGGCACGCTAAACCTCCTATGGAAAAAATACCCCAACGTTGCGGACTGCCCCCCACGTAAGAACAGTTCGTTGCCAGGAGGCACACTTGAGACCAACACGACATTTAGTTTGTTCCAGTTGCTGATTGATAGCCCTGGCTCTGACCGCGCAGAGCGCCTTTGCTCCTCATAACACAGGCAGCTATCGGCCAAAAATCGGACGCTTGTAAAGGGCAGACTCCAACTCAAGTTGCTGATCACCAGTGCCGGGCTGACCCAGGTTTGAAAGCAGCGCTCGGGACGGCATGGGCTAAGGGCCGGAGATGCCTTGCCGTCGATTATCTCCTCGCTGCCCATGACAACTTACCGCTACCGCCGCCGCCCCATCTTCTCTCCACGAATCCCCTGCCCCCGCCCTATAAAACGCAATCCCGGTAGTGCTGCTGGAACTCCCCCCTTGACCCAAGATGATCCGTCCACTGCCGGACAGGTTCGGCCTCTTGCTCGGTGAGTTTCATCTGCTGCAATTCATCATGAAGAAGGAACACAAAATCCTCTTCGTCCTGTATTCGCCGCACGTCCTGTAGGGTCCAGTGATGTTCGCTGATCAGATGGAGCCGAAGTTCGTCCATGGCTTCCAGTCTGGTCCAGATTGCCGTGCTGTCCTTGCGCATGCGCTCGGCGAAACACTTGAGTTTGTATAGCCCGAGTGCCATGCGGGTGTGTTGATCGCGCGGCTGCCCTTCCCAGCGGAGGTCGGGGTTTTCAATCAGGCGTTTCTCGTACTTATCAAGCGCCGCTACCCATTCACGATGGTGATTGAATTCTTGAACCATAGGCCGGGTCTCCACGACAGTCCTTTCGAGTGAAATCAAAACGATGTTACGGCTTGGCCCGACGGCTATTGGCGGCCAGGGTCAATTCCAGGCAGCAAAAAAGCCCGCGTTCCAGGCTGTGTGGAACGCGCTCAGGCGCAGCTCAAAGTAAGTGCCCGACTTGTCGGGGCATTCGCTTTTCGGGGTGGCCGAGGGGCCTCCCCGAATAGCGGGCATCCGTCCTGTTTTCAGGTGGGAAGACAGCCGCTTGGGCTGTTGGGGAGCTTGACGGTGCAAGCTTCAGAATCGCCCACTGATACCCAGCAAAGGCCCCTTCTGGACGATGTCGTAGACGAAGCCATCATGGCGATAATTCACCCCCATCGCCCGGTAACCGGCCACTGCTGAAAACCCGGGCCAAAACTCCCAGCCGGCCAGCGCTGCCAGGTCCCAGTCTTCCCGAGACTGCCCGGCACCCGCCATCCCCCAGGATGACAGCCAGAATCGATCGTTCACGGCATAGTGCCCACGCAGGCCTGCCATGGCGTCTACCCATGTGGCGTTGTCAGAGCCGGATAAGCCACCGAGTGGTCCGCCATGGAAGGTGAGGGTGGTGCCGCTGTACCAGACACGTACGCCGCCGGCGACATCCAGTCGGCGGTTTTCATCACCCAGCACTGTGTAGCCGCCCCCCAGGAACCCGGAGGCTGTCTTGCTTTCGACCTCAAGCTTGGCGCCCCCCGGCAGGCGGTTGCGGGTGTCGGTGTCGATGTACATCAGGTCGGCGAGCACGCTGTAGGGGCCCCGACGCGCCTCCCCCATCAGCATCACCGACATATCGACCGTCTTGGCGATGTCGGAGAAGTCGGAGAAGTCGGACTTTATGAACTGGGTGCCCGTGCTGCTATGACCCACGTGCCCACGAATGCCGGCGCCCCATACGTAAGGGCCGCCGTTGAACGTCCAGTCATCGTTGTCTGCCGCCATGGCGGGCCCGGCGGCGACAAAGGCGCCAGCCAGCAGCGCCAGATGGGCGTGCTTGCGCCACAAAGCCGAGCGGGGGTTGTCACTGTGCATGATGGTGTGTCCCCGATCAGTGCTGAGTCAGCGAGAGCGCCACGCCCTCGGCCGCACAGTCCTGTGTGGGCTTCAAGCCAGCTTTTTGTGCGGCCTTGACCTCTTCCTTCGCCGCCGCCAGATCCGCCAGGAACGCCGGATTGCTATGCAAGCTCGCAACCGTCGCAGCGCCCATGATGCGGCCCGCATCGACGTCGCTCTGCCAGTGGGCGTCGCAGATGACGCGGCTCTGGCCGAATGACAACCCTCGGGTCATCAACTCGGTTGCACGGGCAGGCTGAATCTCGGCCAGCAACAGCCCCCAGGCCCAACCGGCGGCGGAGTGGCCGGAAGGCCAGGAACCATCCGTGCGCAGCAGCGGTTCCATGTCTTTGCGACAGGTCCCTTCGTTATGTGCCACGAAGGGTCGAGTGCGGTTGTAGGCATTCTTCCCGGCATAGGTGGAACCGCCCGCATCCGACAGGGTGCGCTGCATCAAGGTATAAAGATGCGGTGTATTTTTCTCGGTGATCGGCGTGCCCAGCGCACAGGCGAATGCGTTGGCCGGGCCTGGGAATGCCAGCTCCGCATCCGCCGCGGCGAGTTTCTCCCGAGCCGTGCCGCGTAGAGACAGCGCTGCTCGCCGTGCTTCCTCATCCCGTGCCAGCGCCGCAGAATCAGGCTTTGGTGGGGCGCCCAGCAACGCCAGGCGCAATGGCAAGTCTGCCGAGTTCAGATAGCCGGGGGCCAGCTTGAAGTGAGGGTCCGTGACCTTGGGCGCAGCATCGTCGGCAAGCACCAGCCCCGACCAGAGCAGGCCCGCCAGCCCCAACTGCTTATGTACTGTTTTCATCGGGTGTTCCCTTATCAAAACCGGTAAAGGGCATTCAGATAGGCGCCTGCGCCCACGTTCTCACCCGTCAGCGGGCTGTTGCGGGCGTCGGAGACCAGGGCGTAGGTCTTGATGCCGCCTTCCAACGCCAGCTGTGGCTGCCATTGCCAGGTGAGGCCCAGCCTCAGGGTCACGTCGCGCATCCCGACACCTGGGTGATATTCCTCGAAGCCGGTACGCGCGGCTTGTTGGGCGGTGACGCCGAAGCGCGCCATCATGTCTTTCTCATTGCTCCAGGTGCCGTACAGGGTCGAGTCCAGGGTCAAGGTGGAAGACAGCGCGTAGGCTGTGGCGAAACCGGCCTCCAGGAACGCGGTACGCCCCAGGCTCTCGCCACCGTAATCGCGGCTCTGGCTGGCTTGCAGCCCACGAACAAACAGGCGGCCGGCCGGCAGCACCCAGTACGCTTCCGCCCCGACCAGGGCAGTGCTGTCCAGGTTACCCATGCCTTTGAGGTAGTCATCACGACCGCCCAGGGTGTGGATTCTTTCCTTGCGGCCCTGGTCGTAGCCAATCAGCAGGGCCACTCCAAAAGGCGACAACCCCGGCAAGTCCCAACGCAGACCATCGGGGAACGCGGCAGTAAACTTGCCCCAGTTTTCGGTAGGCAAAACCGCTTTGAGTTTCAGTGACGGGAACGCGGCGTAGTGTGAAGAACCTTCATACAAGGGGCCGACGGCGAGTCCACCACCGACGGTCACCGAGGGCTCACTTGAGTCGTCTGCGTGTGCAGGCAACGCCATCGCAAAGGCGAGGGTCGCACTGGTCATGAGCGCCGCTTTATATTTGAAAAAGTTTGAACCACCGATGGTTGTCATTGCTTCTTTCCTTGGGTGTAAAACCAAACTTATTGGCGTGGGTGCCCAGTTATAAAAGTCGAACGTTATGAGTTAGAGCTCGACGGCCTGCGGCTTCGGGAAACTCCACTTTCCATTCAGAATTTGTTCTTTCGGCTGATAAAGCCTGACCGTGTAGTTCCAGCCAGGCGTGGTAGGCAGGCAATTCGCAATCTTCCCGTCGCAACCGCCGAACTGGATGACAATCGAGCCATCCTCACTTTTCCTCGCGGTGAGGTTGTTCAACGAATAGGCGTCATAGGGGTTCTTCTGGAAGTAACCGTCGGCGTTATAAACACTGACAGACCAAAAACTATTGACCGGGACCTCTCCGACTTTGAGCCGGTAAATGGTTTTCCCATCGTTCTCAGGCATCACACCGCCGAGGTAGATAGCGTCCTTGGCGGGGTTCCCACCCCAGCCCGTCGCGGTACCGATCAAGTGATGGATGGGATTGACCGCGCCCTTGGGGCCAAAGGATTGGTTGTAGTCAGGAATCGTCGAACCCAGGACCTCCAGCGCCTCACGCACCTTGGCCTGGCTCGCCGGGTCCCACTTAGGTACTACAAACTCGCCAACCTTGGCCTGGCTGACCGCGATGGAGTCCTGCAGTGCATGGACCTTTTCAAGGTCTTTGCGATCCGCGGGATCGAAGAACGTGCGCACAGCGACAAACACATAGCGTGTGCCGATGGCCTCTTTCGTCAGTGTCTGGCGGCCGGCGCCATAAGTGACGAGGGGCACGTAGTGATCTTCATTGATCACCGCCATGGACATGAACCGCCCACCGGCCTCAGGCAAGGTGATCGTGACGGGGCCTGCTTCGAGATCGAACACGGCTGACGAATAGAGCGTGTCGCGATTCATCCGGACCACATTCTGGGCGTCAATGGCCACCGCTTCGCGGCTATGAACAAAGCGGCCCAAACTGCCACTTGCGACCATTTTTCCCAAGTAGAGGTCGGACTCGGCGCGGACAAAGTTATCTACACCTACCGGTATCGCCACCTCCGGGGATGACTGAGCATTCGCACTTCCAAAAACCACCAGCGCCATCGCAAGGGCACAGGCCGTGGATGAATGGGACATTTAAACCTCTTGGTTTTATTAGTTGGCGTTAATTTTTTGACTGTATAAGAACGCCTAGGCGCAAACTTGCCATTTGGTGCCAAAAGCAAGGTGAGCGCGTACGCGAAGGCCGCCCCGGAAAGGGGTGAAGTGTTTGAGGGGGTGGGTGTTAGAAGAGGGTGTTAACGATCCTGTTTCAAGAGCGCGCGATAGTGCGACGGCGGGCTCCCAGTCCAACGCTTGAAGGCGCGGGTAAAGTGCGCAGGGTCGCTGTAGCCGACCATATAGGCAATTTCGGTCGCGCTGTATCTGCCGCTGGCAATCAACTGAAGGGCTTCACTGCGACGTGTCTCGTCACGTAAAGCGTCGAAGTCTATGCCGCAATGTTCGAGACGCCGCTGTAGCGTTCGAGCAGACAGCCCAATTTTTCTTGAAATAGAGGCAAGTTTGGAAAGCTCCTGATCGGCTATCTGCTGGGCGAGCACGTCAGCTGCGTCAGCGGTCGACTTCAAGGCTTGGGTGGTTTTCCAGGCAACATCTCGGAAAGGCTGCAGGGAGATCTCGAGCAACTCACGATCAAATTCGATCATGTTGTGCTCAGCGTTCATTACCAGGTTCGGCCCCAGGTGCTCTTCAAGCGCCTCGTCGCCTCGTTCTCGCGGATTTTTTAAATGTACGCGTATAGCGCCTGGCGCGCCGGACATGAGCGGCACTTTTCTCAGCACCGCAAGGGTGCCGAAAATGACCTGCTTCGGATCAGCCCCGTGGTGCCCGGTAAAGTGTTGGATCAGTTTCGTCGTGCGCCCTTCGGTGACGATCTTTACTTCGCTTCCCTGATGCAGCAAATCCGTGTGCACCGCCGCCGCCGCACACGCCTGAGCAAGGTTGGTCGAGCCCAATATCAATTCGCCCCACATGCCGGTTGAGCGCATATCGGTGAGGTGCCCTATCATCGCCCCGCCGAAGGGGTCCTGTGCGATAGCGGCCATTTCATTGGCGATATGAAAGCAGGCCGCTCGCGGTACCCAAGCTTCTGGGTTTTGAAAAACATGCGGGGAAATACCGAACCGTCGAAAGAACTCCAGTGGCGACACCCCTCGCATACTCAGATAGGGGGCGACTTGCCTGAGTGTGCTGAGTCTGATGGCGGGCGCAGCATTCGTCATGGGTGTCCGTTCCTGGTTCTAAAGGCAATGCATTTGAAAACCGTCTTGGCATGCTGGCATAGCATAGGCAAATTGTTTGCCAAAATCGCGCGATCGACAGCACTGTCACCCTGAGCATCGATTCAGCGGCAAGCTCATCACTTACACACGAAAAAGCCCCAGGTCAAAGAACCTGGGGCTTTTGTAGAGGCGGGGCAAAGACCGCAACGCTCATCCTTCGCTTCAGACCCGAGCGGGTGACACGATGATTTTCACGTTGTGTTCCTTGTTTTTGACCAGTTCCTCGAAGCCCTGGCCCACGATCTGTTCCAACTGAATGCGCCCCGTCACCAGTGGCGTGATGTCCAGCCGACCATCGGCGATAAAAGCGATCACGTCAGCGAATTCACCGTTATAGGCCAGCGCGCCGAGTACCTGTTTTTCCGTCGCCACCAACTCGAAAAAGTTGAACTCACTGGGCTCCTCGAAGATGCCCACCAGTACGCACTTGCCGGCCTTGCGGATCAGGTCGATCGCGAGCTTGGCCGTGTGTTTGTTGCCGATGCATTCGAAACTGACATCCGCGCCGAGCCCGCCCGTCAGGCGTCGTACCTCGGCCAGGGCATCGCATTGATTGGGATCGAGCACATGGGTCGCCCCCACTTCCCGGGCCTTGGCCTTGCGCGCTCCGGACATCTCCAGGGCGATCACCTGAGCCGCACCCGCCGCCTTGGCGCACATGATGGTGCACAGGCCAATGGTGCCCGCGCCGACCACCACCACGTTTTGCCCCAGCAGGCTTCCGGCCTTTTTCACCGCGTGCATGCCCACCGCCAGAGGCTCGATCAGTGCGCCGGCTTCAGCCGGAAAGTTCGCCGGCAACTTGTACAGCAGGTTGGCTGGTACGTTGACCAGTTCGGCGAAGGCGCCGTTGTTCATCAGGCCGGTGAAGGCCAGGTTCTCGCAAATGTTGTATAGCCCGTGGGTGCAGTAGTAGCAGGTGCCGCAATGTTGGCACGCATCGGCCGCCACCGGCTCGCCGACGCTGAAGCCCTGCACGCCGGCACCGAGTTCGACGATCTCGCCACAAAACTCGTGACCGAGAATGCACTGGCCTTTTATCCCGGTCAGCGGGTGCGGGGCGTCAACCGGTATGAACACCGGGCCGGCCACGTACTCATGCAAATCCGAGCCGCAAATGCCGCACCATTGCACTCGGATCTGCACCCAACCGGCAGGCGGCGAAACGGGCAGTGGAACGTCTTCGACGCGGATATCGTTACGACCGTGCCAGACAGCGGCACGCATGCTGCGTTGCGAGTTGAGCGAAAGGGTCATAGCGAAGGCTCCTTGATACGGTTGGCACTGACGCGCCGGACGGTTTGCCAGAGCCAGAGCAAGGCCGGTGCCAGCTCCGCAAGAACGCCTGCACAGCCCTTTTTTAGAGCGGCCCAATGGAAACCACGGAGGGCCGCCATCGCGTTCAAATGAGACGCGCCATGCCAGACAGCACGCGATAGCGACGAGACCGTGAGACGTTGCGTCTCATCGCCAGCCCCGGCGTCCACGAGCGGCGCTCGATCAGGCCAAGCCACCGCTATGACGTTTTGTCAGCCCACCCCGGTCTACCGCGCGCCCTGCCCCCGCCCGACCATCAGGCGCAGCCAACCAGCGCAACGACGCGTTCACTCGGTTGGCGTGTCCTGCAATGTCGCGCGCAGCACCTGTTCAAGCTGGGTAAAGAATGCGTGGATATGCGCCTGTTTCAACGCCTGGGGCCGGGTGACCAGGTAGACCTCCATCGGCGGCAGTTCAATCTCCTGGAACACTTCGCTCAGGCCCTCGGCCAGGATACGCGGCAGCACCGCCACGCCCATGCCGCGCCTCACCGATTCCAGCTGCACGGCAAATGAG
The DNA here is from genome assembly GCF_042015035.1 of Pseudomonas gorinensis. Lineage (NCBI taxonomy): Bacteria > Pseudomonadati > Pseudomonadota > Gammaproteobacteria > Pseudomonadales > Pseudomonadaceae > Pseudomonas > Pseudomonas gorinensis. The sequence goes on along the minus strand of NZ_CP167125.1, from coordinate 526,379 downwards.
TTCACGCGGATCGGCGCATGGTCCAGGCCGGCGGCCTTTGCCGCGCGCATTTGCGGCAGCAGGTCCAACGGCGGGAGCAAGGCGATACAGGCCGTCGTGGCCGGCGTCATCGCCGGAAAACGTTGCAGGTAACCGGCATCGGCGAAGACGCCATAGGCCAGCGTGCCCAGCGCTCGATAAATCAGCGAGGGCTCCCCCAGGTGCGCTGTGCGCACGGCGATGTCGGCCACGCCACGTACGATCTTGTGAAAGTCGGTGGTGATCTGCAGTTCCACCGAGCAGCCAGGGTGCAACGCGGTAAAACGATTCGCGGCCTCCAGTATGCAGGTCGCAAACCCTTCTCCCGCACTGATCAGCACCGTGCCGCTTAGCGCTGCCTGCGCCCCGCCCCCTTCCACCGTCGTCTGGCGGCGCAGGCCGGCTTCGGCCGCCAACGCCACGGCCACCAGGGATTGCCCCCGCGAGGTCAGCCAGCAGCCCTCGACCCCGCGCTCGACCAATGGCTCACCCAAGGCCGCTTCCAGTTGGCTCAGGCGTCGGGAAACGGTCGACGCAGCGACACCGAGCAACTGGCCTGCCTGCAGAAAGCTGCCCCGCCGCGAGACCGCCAACAGCAGGCGCAGATCATCCCAATTTGCTTGCAGCGCCATATCCTTGCTCTTCCCTGGTCTGCAAATGTGCAAAGCCATTATGCAGCAGTCGCCGTTTTCCGAGCGCGGTCTCAGCGGTATATCTAGCGGCCTTTCAAACCATGGATATGGCCTGTATGAACACGAACCCCAACCGCTTGCGCAGCACCTTTGTGACAGGTGCCACCGGCTTGCTGGGCAACAACCTGGTCAGGGAGCTGGTCGCACGCGGCTATGCGGTCAAGGCGCTGGTGCGCTCGCAGGCCAAGGGCGAACAGCAGTTCAACGACCTGCCGAGCGTGGAACGGGTGGTGGGTGACATGGCTGACGTCGATACGTTCGCGGCGGCCCTGCAAGGCTGCGACACGGTGTTCCATTGCGCGGCGTTCTTTCGCGATAACTACAAGGGCGGCAGCCATTGGCAAGCCCTCGAAAGGATCAACGTAGTCGGCACCCGAGCGCTGCTCCAGCATGCCTATGACGCGGGTGTCAGAAGGTTTGTGCATACCTCTTCGATTGCCGTGCTCGACGGTGCGCCGGATACGCTTATCGATGAAACGTGCCTGCGGGCCGAAGCCGATGCGGACGCCTACTACCGCAGCAAGATCCTCGCTGACCGCGAGGTGCTGGCGTTTCTTCAAACCCATCCGCAGATGCACGCGTGCATGGTGCTGCCCGGCTGGATGTGGGGGCCTGGCGACCTCGGGCCGACGTCCTCGGGACAATTGGTCAAGGACGTCATCAACGGCAAGCTTCCGGGGCTGATCCCCGGCACTTTTTCGTTGGTCGACGCCCGCGATGTGGCCTGGGCACTCATTGCCGCCGCCCAGAACGGGCGACGAGGCGAACGTTATCTCGCGGCTGGCCGCAACTTGACCATGCGCCAATTAATCCCGCTGCTGGGGCGTATCGCGGGCGTCAAGACACCTTCCCGGCAACTGCCCCTGCCGGCGCTTTACCTGTTGGCCGCCGTGCAAGAGACCTATGCCTACCTGACCGGCAAGCCCATTTTGCTGAGCATGGCGACCTTGCGACTATTGATACGAGAAGAGCACCGCACCTGCTTTAACCACCGTAAGAGTGAAGATGAGCTGGGCCTGAGTTTTCGTGCCTTGGAACAGACCCTCACCGACACGGTGGCTTGGTACCAGCAACACGGCAGGGGGTAAAAACCAGGCCAAAAAGCCCAACGCCAGTCAGTTAAAGCGTTTTTGTAGGAGCGAGCTTGCTCGCGAAAAACGTCAACGATAACGCGTGCTTCCTGAATCAACGCGGCGCCTGTGAGTTTTTCGCGAGCAAGCTCGCTCCTACAGAAGACGATGTACGCTTAACTGGCTGGCATTATTTTTGGATCAACGCTTGCGCAACGCCTCCAACCGCGCCGGCAGGTCTTCCTCGGGGAATCGCTCATGCAAGGCCAGCAGCTTCTCATCCGCCGCCTTGGTTTCCCCTGCCAGACGCAGGTTCACAATCTCCTGCAACCCTTCCTCCAACGAAGGCACTGCCACCGGCGCGCGCTTGCTCAGCCTCACCGCCGACTGATCCGCCAGCGCTCCGGCAATCTCAGCCTGAACCGGTGCACGCTCAGCCTGGGGGGCGGCGGCGATTCGAGCCATCGGCGCAGGTGCAGGCAACGCTTGCGGCGCAGGACGGGCAGCTTCTTCGTGCAAGGCGGAAAAGGTCGCCGTGGAGATTTCGGGTTGCGGCACTGGCGAGCGCATCACCACACCGATCATCAGCGCCAGGCCGGCCACGGTGGCGAATGCCATCTGCCAGCGCGGGCGTTGGCAGGCTTGCAACCAACGTTGCCACAAGCTCGGTTGCGGCGCTGGGGCCTCGCGGCGCACGGCGTTGAGGATGAAGGCGTCGATGGACGCTGGCGGTTCGCCGCCGCTGTGCTGACGAAAATGCTGGAGCAGCAAGTCGTCGGGATCCGGGGTGTGTCGGGAGTCGGTCATGCGGGTATCTCCTCGGCCAGCAGGCGCCGGAGTTTCTGCTGGGCGTAACGCAGGCGGCTTTTTACGGTTTCCAGCGGGGCTTTGGTGAGGGCAGCGATTTGCGGCACTTCGAGGTCGCCGTGCAAGCGCAGCAGGAAGACTTCGCGCTGGTCTTCGGGCAGGTCTTGCAGCGCGGCTTCGAGGCGCGCCTGGTCGCGGCTCAGGCTCAGTTGCTGCTCGGGGCCGGCCGTGTCGTCGGGCTGAGCGTGCAACTGCTCATCGTAGCTGTCGTGCAACGGGTTGTGGATGCCGTGCTTGCGCCAATGGTCAATGAGGCGGTTGCGGGCGATCTGAAACAGCCATGTACGAAAACTCGCCCGGCCTTGTGGCTGGGTGGTGCTGCGGATCAGGCTGAGCCAGGTGTCCTGATAGATTTCCTCGGCCAGCTCGGCCTTGTTGCTCAGGGACACGAGGAAGCGATAGAGACCTTGGCGGTGCCGCGCGTACAAGGCTTCGAATGCGGCGGCGTCACCGGTTCGGTAGCGGGCCAGCAGCGATTCGTCGCTGGGTGAATCATCTGGAACAGCCATGTAGGGGGCGAACTCCTTTTTAAAGTTGAACCCGATCTAAATGTGGAAGGATCAAAACTTTTCCTTAAACAACCGCATTTTTTGTGGCGAGCGGGCTTGCCCCGATGCCGTTCAGTTCAGCGTACATCGCCTTCTGTAGGAGCGAGCTTGCTCGCGAAAAACTCACAGGCGCCGCGTTCTCTCAGGAAACACGCGTTACCGTTGACGTTTTTCGCGAGCAAGAACTAGGCGTCCCCCTCGCTCCTACAAAAAAGCCTTAACTGAATGGCATTAGGGCAAGCCCGCTCGCCACAGGCGATTCCAGTTTGCTGCGCCACAGCGCCAAGCCGGAGATTTATCGGGACCTGCCACATTTGATCAGTGTCATGTTCGAGATCAGGGTTTGAGACCTTGGGCCAGTTCCACCAGTTGCACGAACTCGTTGCGCAGCCCGAACGGGTCATCGCCACGGGCCGAGCGCGCCAGTGCGGCAGTGTCCTGCAAACTCATGCTGCCAGTGTAGCGGCCATCGCCCTTGAGCTGTTGGGCGAAGGCCGCCACGGCCGCGGAGAAGCGCAGGTCGTCACTGGCCTTGGTGGTTACGTTGCTGACGGGCCGTTCGATCAGTTGGCTGTCACCTCCCGCAGCAGGCTTGTAGCGCACACGCACCATGGCCAGTTCGCCCGTGTTGTGTTCAGCCTTCGGCTCGCGGGTGTAACGCAAAGGCTCCAACCAACCTTTCTCGCCCTTCGGCACAATTTCGTACAGCGCGGTAACCGTGTGCCCCGCGCCGATTTCGCCGGCGTCGACTTTGTCGTTGTTGAAATCCTCACGCTTCAGCGCACGGTTTTCATAGCCCAGCAGGCGATATTCACTGACACGCGCCGGGTTGAATTCCACCTGCAACTTCACATCCCGCGCCACCACCGACAGGGTCGAACTGAGTTGATCCACCAGCACTTTGCGGGCTTCACGCAGGTTGTCGATGTAGGCGTAGTTACCATCGCCCGCATCGGCCAGTTGTTCCATCAAGTGTTCGTTGTAGTTATCCACACCGAAGCCCAGGGTGGTCAGCGAAACGCCGCTTTTACGCTGGTCGACGGCCATTTGCTTGAGGCTGTCGAAGTCGCTGACGCCCACGTTGAAGTCACCGTCGGTGGCCAGCAGGATGCGGTTGATGCCCTTGTCGATAAACCCCTTGCGGGCCATCTGGTAGGCCAGTTCGATGCCGGATGCGCCGGCGGTGGCACCACCGGCAGTGAGCTGGTCGATAGCACTGCGGATCTTGGCCTTGTCGCGACCGGAAGTCGGTTCGAGCACCACGCGGGACTCGCCGGCGTAGACCACCAACGACACACGGTCCTGGTCGCGCAGTTGATCTACCAGCACTTTCAGGGTGCTTTTCACCAGAGGCAAACCTTCGCGGCGGTCCATGGAGCCGGACACATCCACCAGAAACACCAGATTGGCCGGCGCCAGGTCGGCCACAGCGCGGTCAGAGGCCTTGATGCCAATGCGCAGCAGTTGAGTGCGGGGGTTCCATGGGCTGGCGGCGACTTCGGTGGTCACGCCAAAGGGTGAGCCGTCGGTGGGCAACGCGTAGCTGTAGGGGAAATAGTTGACCATTTCCTCCAATCGCACAGCGCCTTCGGGCGGTAGGCTGCCTTGATTGAGGAAACGTCGTACGTTGGCGTAGCTGCCGGTGTCGACATCGACGCTGAACGTCGAGACGGGCGTTTCCGCCACACGGTGCACGGGGTTGTCCGGCAGGTTTTCGTATTGCTCACGGGGCTCGCTGCGATAGTCCAGCACGGCGGATTCCTGCACGAGCATCGGCGCAGGCATCGCCACGCGCTTGACCAAAGCGCCCTGGACCTGCGCACTGTGCAGCTCGGCGATGGGCGCAGGCTCAATCGGCTGGGCGACCTCAGGGGCTGACGACAGCCCGCACCCGGCCAGTGTAACCAGCAAGGTAACGGCAAAGCCCTGGGCCGCAGGACGCAACAACAGCAGAGTGTGGGACATGAGCTGAACCTCGTGAATGAATAATCCGTTCACAAGGTCAGACGCAAGCTTAGGGCGGTTCGGGTTAATGCACGTTTACGAAATTGACCCGCCTCTCAACGACAAGGACGATCCGCCGCCGGTGTCGACTGCATCGCCTGGGGGATGGCTTGGTTCGGCGCCTGCAACTCGTAGACAAAGAACGGGCAACGCACGCCCATCTTGCCCTCGACATCACCGCCGTAGACCATGCCGACATAGGCCTCGTACTGCCTGCCCTTTTCAAAGGTGTACACCCGCGACAGCGCCGGGCATTTGCTGTAGGTGCTGCCGTAGCTGCCCACCCCCAATTCTTCGCGTACCAACAGGAACGGCTTGCCCGCAGGCACCCGGTACTCGGCCACGATCTCGGCATACACCCCTTCGGCCATGCGGGTCATCCCCAGGTACTCGGCCATCTTCGGCAGCACGCGCGGCGCCATGCCTAACCGAGGCGGTATCAGGGGTGACTGTGGGTAGTTGATGCTCGGCTTGTCACCGTCATAAAAACGCCCGGCCTTGGCCAAGCCTTGCTCATTGCCCACACACCCCACATAGCTGCCGCCACGCACTTCGCCGTTGGTGATCACGCGTAACCGGGCGGTGTCAGTACCGCTGGCAGGCTCGACATAGGCCACCCAGGGTTGACGATTACAAGCGCCCAACAGCAAAAGTGAACTGATCAAGGCGAGGGACTTCAGCGTCATAGACAGGTTTCCATACAGTCAACGGGATGCAGTAGACGGTAAATCTCAGAGATTGATCACGATCGTCTTGGCCAACATATCGCCCAAGCGACGGCGCAGGCCGAACAGTACAAAAAGACCGTCCAGCACTATGAACAGCATCTTCGGAAAATTGCGCAGGAACGACTGGAACAGCGTGCAGTTCGTGGGGTACGGGTAACCCACCACGGCCGTGCGGCACACCCGCTTGCCCAGGCTCTGGCCATTGGGCAAGGCATCGCAAAACAAGTAGTACCCGAAGGCTGAAAACAGCAGCACATAGTGGAGGCCATCAAACAATGCCGGGCCTCCTGCAGAACCCAGATAGAAATAGGCGTAGTCCAGGTTTCTGTTCAAAAACAGCAGGAAAAGCACCACCGCTATATCGATGAAATAGCCGAGCAGGCGCTTGCCTGGGCTGGCGAGGTTCCAGGTGCCTGCGGTCGATACTGATTCGCTCATACAGTCATTTATCCAAAAGTCGAAGAGATGTCATTGAGGCCGGCACATGTTGTACGTGCCCGTTCGCGTCCATACGCTGTGGCTTTAACGTCATGGTGTTTGTGGCTGTTCTGTGGAAAAAGTGACGAAAAAGGGGACGGATTTATTTAGGTTTGGCGCTGGTCAGTATTAAATAAATCTGTCCCCTTTTCTGCTGGTGTCAGACCCTGAGGAATACCCACCGGATTGTCCTGCTCGAGATTGGCGGATATGGAGCTATTGGTGCGCGATGAAGTACACCGGCAAGCTCAGAGGCTAGGGTAGATTTGTGGGAATCCTCAGGGTCTGCCCACTATTTTCTGTTTTTTCAGTCACACTAGCTAGTTAGCTGCTAAGTAAGTGCCATTCAAATCTGTTCCTTTTATCATCATCAAGGAAAATTGGTATCCACAAAGTTTCTAGCAAAATCTTCTGCGTTTATTTTTGCACCAGCTCGCGCGAATTTTTCCGAATTCACGCGCCACACTTCTTTTATTTTCTCCACGAGGGATTCCGGAAAACCCATCTGAGACGCGACGACATCACTCCAACTGCCTTGCACCCCGTACAGCTCGTGCAACTTGGGCTCCAGCGCACTTAACGCCGCACACTGCTCGTCTGTCAGCTCATCAATAGCCGAAAGCACGTAGCATTCCAGTAGCCGGAGAAAAGGCTTCCCCTCATATCGATTCATAACGGCTCTCAAATAAAATCCGGGTGAACTTGCAACTGCTGCAGAAACTCATCGAAGCTTTCGGCAAGTTGGGTGCGTTCTGAGCCTTCATGTGAGTAATACCAAACAGAACCGGATGGCGAATCCAGCGAAATATAAAACTGGCTGCCACCTCCGTCGCGCCCAATGGGCAACATGAATGGCCCCAATACTTGAGCCCAGTCATCAAGAGCCTTATCCAGGCTGTAGATACCCGCGTCTCCTAGTGAATAAAACCAATCAACGCTGACGCTAGCATCTGGTGATGCGTTCAGAAAGAAACTTCCGGCTTCAGGATGCCCACCGTTGGCACTTCGGATGAATTGAAGGTAGGTTTCTGGAAGCCTACGGCCCAGCCGAGCCTCAAGGGCGCGCACGCTTGAGTCATCACCACTGAAACCCACGCTGGGGCGTCCCCCGACATTGATGTTCAACTCAGCAATATTCATTCTTCCACCTAATTTTTTGGGGCGCCTCTTGGAATTGCCCATTCAGAATATCCACCCGCAGCCCCCGCATCGGGATGCAGTACGCGCCACCAAGGAGAACCAGGTGTGTGTTGGGCGGTCGGTACTAATCGCATGATTCCTTCCTGATTGAAAGCAGTCGACGACGACGCATGCTCCCATGTCCAGCCAGCAAAAAAGAGCAAAAAAGGGGACGGATTTATTTAGGTTTGGCGCTGGTCGGTATTAAATAAATCTGTCCCCTTTTCTCCGTCCCTTTTCTCCCCTAAACTCATTAGTGATTACCTCCCCGTTGGGCCCTCGCCGAAACATACCACCAACTAGAGTCGACCCACCGGACTTTATTGTCTCTGCCAACTGTTGATGAGGAGAGCCTCCGAGGTTATTGGTCGGCTTACCGACAGCGAAAGTATTCGTTTTAGGATAAAAAACAAACTCAACGGAACCGTTTTTTGTGCTAGGAAAGTAATTCTGTATAGCCTTAGATGATACCGAACCCGGCTCCAAGCCTAATACTCCAGGTGCAGGGCCTGAACCCTGCCAGCTTGTGGTTGCTTTTGCACCAAGTTATTCTGGCAAGGTTCCATCAACAGAAGTAATTTTTCCAAAAACTGTACCTATAGGAAGCCCCCTAGCTTTCCTAATCAGTTGAGCCATTAATGTCCAGTAGACATCAAGATTTGAAGTTTCCAAATTATCCATAACATCTTTACCGCCGAGAAATAATGGTATTCTGTATCCGACACACTCTTCGTAGCTAGGTGCAGCGCCTCGAATTAGCCACTGGAACCGGAAGCTAACGGCTAAAGCCTCTTCGCTGTACTCAACCAATTCGTTATTATGGAAAGTCACGATATTGCAAGGAATCTCGAGAGCCTGTCCAGTTCCAGGCTCAAACATAACGACTCCAGAATACCCTTCTTCCAATCTGCCTGAGTCAACTGCAAAAATGCGTCCTAGCCAATCGAATCCAAAACATTGCACGCGCCCATAAAAATCGGGGAACGCATATTCGATCTTTTTGTTCCACTCATTAATCAAACTAGGCGTCATCACTCGATATAACGCGTTATCAAATGAACACCCTCCAAACTCCAATATCAACTCAACCAATCCATAACAATCACCTTTAGCATCGAAAACAGGCATATTTTCACTGTTAACAAGGTAATCGACAAGAAAACAACTGCGAAAAATATCATACATTTATCAATCTCCAATTTTCACATTGTTGATTTTTGTTCCAGGCGGCAAACCCTTTGCTTGCTGATAAATTTGAGCACCAAGACTACGATTAACACTCTTATCTAACGGACTCATGTTAGGAGTAGTGTCATTACCGCCGAGCGGTAAGTCAACCATGTGATCGACATCGGAGCCCGGCGGCACTGTGTTGCCGGCCTGCCTATAACGACTTGCAGCCGATGTTCCAGAGCGGACTGGCGTTGTTAGGACGGTATCTGCATCGTTTAAAATATTAACTTTTGCATCTGCCGCTGCGCGCTGCGCGTCCGTCCATCCTGATTTGTAGGTTAGTAAAAAAGGGGACGGATTTATTTAGGTTTGGCGCTGGTCGGTATTAAATAAATCTGCCCCCTTTTCTCCCCTAAACTCATTAGTGATTACCTCCCCGTTGGGCCCTCGCCGAAACATACCACCAACTAGAGTCGACCCACCGGACTTTATTGTCTCTGCCAACTGTTGATGAGGAGAGCCTCCGAGGTTATTGGTCGGCTTACCGACAGCGAAAGTATTCGTTTTAGGATAAAAAACAAACTCAACGGAACCATTTTTTGTGCTAGGAAAGTAATTCTGTATAGCCTTAGATGATACCGAACCCGGCTCCAAGCCCAATACTCCAGGTGCAGGGCCTGAACCCTGCCAGCTTGTGGTTGCTTTTGCACCTAATCAGCAGCTGTAAAAAAATGCTTATCTAGATCAACAGGAGTAAACTGACCAGGTAGAATTTTTGACGAAATATCTCTGCTAAGCAGCTTTAAAATGAACTCAACACAGCCGAAGTTGTAGACTTCCTCTTCCCCCTGATCCGAGCTATGAATAGCAACTTTCCATGAGTCTGGTTCTCCATCAACCAACCAAACAAAAGTTTCTCCATTATCCGTTACCGCCCAGGGAAGAAAAGAGCCTTCCGCAGGGTAATCTGGTCTTGGATAGTCCGATAAAAATTCTTGCCTCATTACAGCGTATGCGTCTATAAAATATTGGCTTTTTTCAAAATTCAAATTTGAATTTTCTGAAAATGGGTCTAACACCCATACGAAATCGTCTACTGCTCCACACCCGTAAATTGATATGAACTGTTTAAAATCGGACGGTAATCGCAGACCTCCCTCAGATTCAAAGGTCGCCCAAGCCGCATTATCAAAGATTCGCTGAGAGGGTGGCGAAAGGAGAGCAATCAGTTTATTTATCATTCTTACTTAACTCCACTCACGTTCGGAATTGATACATCAAGAGTAAAACCGCCTTACCCACTAGCAGACAACGTTACACCGGTTGGCATTGCAAAAAAGGGGACGGATTTATTTAGGTTTGGCGCTGGTCGGTACTAAATAAATCTGTCCCCTTTTCTGTCAGATATGTAAGACTTCACATACGTCCATCGAGTGAGGATCCAATACGCCGAGAATACAAACGTAAGAGGAAAGCCGATCCAGTTGTATACCCAAGGCGAGTCAGTGTGCAGGACAAGTGAAATCACCGCAGCGATGATCATCGCGAGTAGCAGGCTAGCCGCCAGAATCATGGAAAACAGTGAGATCGATAAGAAAAACCCACCGATCCATTTATTTCTTCTCACCCGAAGCCTCCTCGTAAAACGTATACCCTTGATCAACCACAGACTTCAGGCAGCGCTCCCAGCGCTGCCCCGTAAGGAAATGCGGTATTAAATAAATCTGTCCCCTTTTCTCCGTCTCCTTTTCTCCGCTTTTCTCCCTAGTTACTTCCGTTCATTACGCAGACTGCTGATAATCCGATTCCAGTAGCGTACAGCCTCAAAGTGCCGCTGTCTCGTCAACCAAGTTTTGTTCTCAGGACTGGTTGGATCACCACCAGCGATAGCGGGTTTAATCTCGAATAGCTCCATGCCTTTAGGGCGTGAGTGCTTATTAAGCTCACTCATTTTGGTCTGCCAATCGAGCAAATAGATCGGGAAGGTCGCTCGCTACCGATATAGCATACTGACGATTCATACCTATAAACGGAATTCGAACTACCGACATTGCTGCATCCAATGTGTCAAACCCATACCCCTCCCCTCCGCCGTTAGAAGCGAACAAAAATATACCTGGCGCATATGTCTCGACCTCATATTCACGATTGAATGCGACTAGCTCTTCTACCTTCCAAAAAATAATGTAGCTGTCGCCAATGAGTCCTTCGCCACCGTCGTGCGTCTTAAGGAATTCAATATAACTCTGAGGAAGTTCGACTCCCAAGTGTGTTGACAGACCATCAACAGCCGAAATTTCAGCCGGGCCATTGAGCTGCCCCTCTGTTAGATGATATTCCATAGCTATTTTCCTAAGTCTTTCTGCAATTGGTTCCACCAAGGAGTTACCTGCTACCGATGAACATCGCGAGGCAGCGATAACTTTATTGGCGGAATCGGTTGGACTTCAGTAAAAAAGGAGTAAAAAAGGGGACAGATTTATTTAAATAACACATCAACTTCAGAACTAATTCCGACGACCTGCCAGTTATTATAGGCATCGAAAGCATATAGCACGTCGCTGGAATTCCCACTGCAAGAAAGTAATCTGAGCTCTTCCCCCTAGTAAAATTCCTCATTTACCAGCTCAAGCCATATCGAGGAAGCATGCTCTTTGATTCCCAGCGATGCTAAACATAAAGCAAACACCTGAACACACTTTATCTCTGAGATTAGAATTGCAAAAAAATGGGACGGATTTATTTAGGTTTGGCGTTGGTCGGTATTAAATAAATCTGTCCACTTTTCTCCGCTGAATGTGAACGGGCGCAGATTTGCTCCCAGCCTTTCCCTTTCTCAATCGTGGCGCCGGTCGGTGGGGACTCCTCAGGGTCTGCCCCCTATTTTCTGTTTTTTCTTTTTTCCAGTCACACTAGCTAGTTAGCTGCTAAGTAAGTGCCATTCAAATCTGTCCCTTTTATCATCATCAAGGAAAATTGGTATCCACAAAGTCTCTAGCAAAATCTTCTGCGTTTATTTTTACACCAGCTCGCGCAAATTTTTCCGAATTCACGCGCCACACTTCTTTTATTTTCTCCACCAGGGATTCCGGAAAATCCATCTGAGACGCGACGACATCACTCCAACTGCCTTGCACCCCGTACAGCTCGTGCAACTTGGGCTCCAGCGCACTTAACGCCGCACACTGCTCGTCTGTCAGCTCATCAATAGCCGAAAGCACGTAGCATTCCAGTAGCCGGAGAAAAGGCTTCCCCTCATATCGATTCATAACGGCTCTCAAATAAAATCCAGGTGAACTTGCAACTGCTGCAAAAACTCATCGAAGCTTTCGGCAAGTTGGGTGCGTTCTGAGCCTTCATGTGAGTAATACCAAACAGAACCGGATGGCGAATCCAGCGAAATATAAAACTGGCTGCCACCTCCGTCGCGCCCAATGGGCAACATGAATGGCCCCAACACTTGAGCCCAGTCATCAAGAGCCTTATCCAGGCTGTCGATACCTGCGTCTCCTAGTGAATAAAACCAATCAACGCTGACGCTAGCATCTGGTGATGCGTTCAAAAAGAAACTTCCGGCTTCAGGATGCCCACCGTTGGCACTTCGGATGAATTGAAGGTAGGTTTCTGGAAGCCTACGGCCCAGCCGAGCCTCAAGGGCGCGCACGCTTGAGTCATCACCACTGAAACCCACGCTGGGGCGTCCCCCGACATTGATGTTCAACTCAGCAATATTCATTCTTCCACCTAATTTTTTGGGGCGCCTCTTGGAATTGCCCATTCAGAATATCCACCCGCAGCCCCCGCATCGGGATGCAGTACGCGCCACCAAGGAGAACCAGGTGTGTGTTGGGCGGTCGGTACTAATCGCATGATTCCTTCCTGACTGAAAGCAGTCGACGACGACGCATGCTCCCATGTCCAGCCAGCAAAAAAGGGGACGGATTTATTTAGGTTTGGCGCTGGTCGGTATTAAATAAATCTGTCCACTTTTCTCCATCACTAGGCCAACAAAATCGAATAATTACAAAAAATAAATAATATTTTAAAAGAGCAATTCTGCTGAACTCTAAAAAGCGCAAAACCGTGGTCTGACCCCTATTTTTCCGATTCCCCGTTCCATTTAGTCCAGAACTGTTTCGATCTCTTGTCTTAAAAAGCGCGGAGCCGACGTAGTTGCATAGCGTTGTGCTATTTCGAATGGGTCGACGATTTTAGTTTTAACACCTGGTTTTGAAAAGTCGCCGACCACGTATCTGGCAAAAGAGGGGGACGACTGGTCATCATCAAGTAGCCAATAGCCACCAAACAGGGAGATCAGGTATTCGCCGATGTAGTAGCCAATACGGGTAACAAACCAAACCCGATCTTCCTCATTGATGTCAGCGCGTTGAAAACCACTGTCCAGCTGGAATAAAAACCTTTTTGGCTCAATCAATACTTCATGTGGCTGATCAAATCCGAGACTTTCACAAAACTTATGCAGTACCGGCAGACGCTCAGATCTGAATGCCGGGAATTCAGCAGCGCGTCGGGCCAGCAGCATATCGGGCGTTTCGCCAGTATTCGCCATTGTCTACCTCAAAAACTAATTATGAATAATTACATCAATCTTGTTCAGCTCCAGCAATCTCGAAAGATTTTCTGCCGGGGGCGCTTCTAAAAATATCCACCTGGGTTGATAACCCTTCACTGTATCTCGAAGATAAAGATCTTTCTCAATCTGCTCATAAATTGGTCGGGAGCAGAAATAGGGGTCAGACCACCAATATCCATTGGTGCACTAATCGTGGTCTGTCCCCAATTCTTGGCGGATCAACGAACATTAAAAAACCAAAGAACGAGACCTAGAATAAAGCCAGCCCCAGCTATTTCCAGATAGAGCGTCATATACTCTTTTAGAAGCCCGACAACGTCTTCACCACCACTCAACCAATACCCGGAAACCTGAAAGAACACACACATAAACAACAGGCCGAACGCACAGGCACAAGGAAGATAGATGGCGATCCACCAAGACTCATTTCTTTTCATTGCCAACCGAAACCATTACGTGCGCCACGCAACCAAGAGAAATTCGCCCCGCTTATTTGGGGGCTTTATAAAAATGTGGTCTGACCCCGATTACCGCTTGATCAAGTTTGGTATATGAAAATTACATCTATCGAGTATCAGATAAAAAATCATAAAATTCTTTTTCTGTCACCTCAAACTCTGGCCCTTCGACCATTGCCATTAGTGACAACAACGCAATGTCTAAAGCTTTTGTGAGAGAAAGTTTTGGATCTTGGTAAATATCAAGTGCCTCTTTTGATATTTTAAAAATATCAAATCCATCAGCAACTACTCTTCCAAGTCTGTCAGCCACTATGTCTTCCATGCTCATTGCTGCCCCCGAGAAATAGGGGTCAGACCACCAATATACATTGGTGCACTAATCGTGGTCTGCCCCCTATTTCCCTCTGGGGATCGACACACAAGCGCCCCTTGATGTTCTCTTTGACGCCGCCGCGTATCGCATTCGTGCGGTGACTCAGTTTTTGGAGAACCTCGCATTTCGGGAGGATATCAGCAGTGATGCGATAGTGCTTCACGACTTTGCGCTGTTGCTGGCCATTCCGCTGAGAGATGGTTGTGATTTGCTCGATGTGATTGGGCGGAAGTTGAATTCACAAATTTCATAAGTAAAAATGGGCGGTTATTTTCATAACCGCCTTATTTAAAAATTTCAAATAGATAAAAATAAAAACTAATTTTTAAAGATCGTAATATTGCAAGCTCAATTCCATAGACACTCAAACAAACGTTATCTGACCTCGATTACCCGCTCTACCACCCATCACGCCCGGACATAAAAGATTTCACATAATCCCACCGTGTAACTATCCAGTACACAGCAAATATTGCTGACAAGGGAAATCCAATCCAGATGAACACCCAGTTCGAATCTGTGCGAAGCAGTATACCAATCACTATGGCGACCATCATGCCGAAAAACGTACTCACCCCACACACCACCGCCAACAATGAAACTATCAGCAGCAGGGTATTTATAAGTTTACTTGCTCGCATCGACCGCCTCATTGTAAAGGCTATTGCCTTTCGCGCCCACGGACAGAAAATATAGCAACATTGCACCACCATACGGCGCCTTTTTACCAAGAATAAATTGGTTATTATCAAACTTTCTGACCGTCACATCAAATATTGATTTTTTCTTGTTCAAACCATCAGCCACCCCCATCTTCAGAGGCACTTTTACAAACCCCGAACCAATTGACAACGCGAAATCTGCGGCACTATATATCACCGGCCCATATCCGCCAGGAATCTGATCAAAAGTCTGTTTAACATGATTATAACTGCCCTCTTCATTATTAACATGGTTATAAAGTGCTGAGGTGCCCTCCTCAATATTCCCCAATCCGAATACAATCATAGGCCCACCGAAAAAGCACCCGGCCACTGTGCCGCATAATGTGCCCCCCGAGTAAACACTTGCCCCTCCCGTGACAGTCTTGGCGGTGTTAGCTACCACAGGAATGACATCACGCGTTCCCGCATCAAAAACCGAGTCAGTGAGCGAATAGTTAAACAGACCTTTATCCCTTTGCGCATCTGCCCATTCAAGCTCATTACTCAGCCCGACCATATCGGCTTCACTCAAGTATGCATCGTGATACTCCTTAGTCCCTCGCTCCAGATGAGCCCAGCACTTGATGATGTAACACATGGCCTTCTCCAGGTTCGCTTCCGTGAAGTCACCTTTCTGCGCCTCAGCCTTGATCGCCGCCACCTCCGACTCATGAGCTGCTCGATTATAGACGTCCACCGACATCGCGTTTCCTCCCGCGACAACAGCACCTGAGGTACCTCTCCCAGAGCCAACCACGGCCCCGGCGCCTGCCGCGATCAAGGCGGCCATTGCATCTTGATCCACACCCTTGATGCCATTTTTCCCCAACGCGTCGGCAATGGTCGGCATCAATGCAGCCGATGTTCCCGCACCCAGCGCACCACTCTGCACATTGCCACTGGACAACCCAATAGCCGCCCCCGCCAACGCGTGCAACATCACACGTGCCGCACCGCCTTCAGCCCAAGCCGCCCGGGTGGCCGCATCCGACTTCGGATCAGTAGCACGCGACTGGGCATAATCGCCAATCTTGTTGAAGATATCGCTGGAGGCCGTGTTGGCGACAATACCAACCGTCGTTCCTACAGGCGCGCCACCCAGCCCTGCGGCGATTAGTCCGGACGCGATATCGGCCATTAAGCGTTTGTCGCCACCGACCTGCCAGCGCTGGGCTTCCGTATAAGCGGCATTCGCTGCAAGCACCGTTCCAGCGGCATCCGGCGAACCGGTTTCGGTTTGGGTTTTGGCTTTATCGGCCAGAGCTTTCGCTTCATCCGCCTTCGCCTTGCCTACCGCACTGATCACCCCACTGGCCAACTGCGCCGAGCTTTGGATCAGATCAATACGCTCCTGCATGGCCTTTTCATCAGGCCGGTCAAGTTTCTGATTGGCATTGGCGGTGTCACGGTTCAGCCCCACCAGGTCATTGGCGCCTTCGGCATTGCGAACCACAATCGTGCCTTCGCTGACCGCGCTACGGGTGTAGCTATGGTCTTTCTCCTTGAGCGCTATCGGGATGCTGCCGCCCATCGACGCACCGCTGGTACTGCTGGAAGACACCGAAATACCGGCAGACTGACTTTTGATCTCGCTGACATTCTTGATATCGCTGACGATCAGCCGATCCGTGCTGAGCCGGTTCTTATCAGCTGACGCTTCACTGGCAATCACCGCGCCTTGCAGGGTGGTGTTCTTGCCGACATTGATGTCGTAGCCGCCCGTGCCCGCATACAAACCACTCTGGTCGGTCACGCCCTTGTAGTCGCTGTTCATATTGGCGGCGGCAAGGTTCGCCGAGCCCGCTACGGTAGAGCCGTAGCAGAACGGCGGGACGCAGATACTGGCGCCGAAGCCTGCGCTGCTCTGTTTGCTGCGCGACGACTCGGTGTCCTGTAGGGAGATGATATTAAGGTTGCCGCCAATATCTGCCTTGATACGGTCCGCACGAACCTGGGCGCCTTTGAGGGTGGTATCGCCACCGCTTTGTAACAACAGGCTGCCTGTATCGAGGGTGCTATTGACCTGAGTGACGGAGTTACCGTTGCCATTGTTCTTGGCACCCTGCGCTCCGAGGTCGAGGGTGAAGCCGTTTTGCTCGCCAATATTGAAGCTGGCGCCAATAGCGGTTTTATTTTTCGACCCTTCGTTTTTGCGGTCGGTGGTGTTTTGTGCGCTTTGCATCAGCACATCGTTTTTGGCTAACAACAAGGTGTTGGCGGCTTTCAAGCTGCTGCCGGTGATCTGGATATCACCCTGAGTACCCGCCGCTGCGCCCGTGGCAACGATCGACAAGTCTTGCCCTGCGTTGAGCGTGCTCTGCTTGGCGGTGACGCTGTTGAATTCGCTGCTGTTCTTGCTGCGGTTATTGGCCAGTTCGGTGCCGATTTTGATCAGCGAACCGTTGCCGGGCGTGCCGCCGGTTTTGTTTTTGAAGCCGGAGCTTTGCGCATTGGCGTCCGAAGCCTGGCCATTCAGGTTGTAGGCGGCGAGGGCTGCCTGGGCGATTTTGACTGCCTTGAGTCGTGGGTCATCAGCACTACGTGCCGCTTTGACGGCGTCGCGCATGCTGGTGGCGGTGTCCACTACCGAGCCCGCGATCACGCGCCCTACCGCCAAACTCTTGGAACTGTCCTTACTGGTCTGACTGGCCGTCTCCATCCCCGAAGTAACGGTGACGTCAGCCCCACTCAACTCCATGTTCTTGGTGCTCACCAGATCACTGGCCACCACCTTCAACTCACGCCCCGCCGTCAACGACACATTGCCCGCACTCGAGCCAATGGTGCTGCCGGTCAAGGTCATTTCATTGGCGGTGCCGTTGTGCTTCGAGCTGTTGATGTACAGCTTCTGGTTGCCGGTCATGTCGTCCAGACCGAGCTTGTTGCCGGTCAGCACGCCGGTGAGGTCGCGATTCTTTTCCTTGTGCATGTCGGTGCGGGCGAAGGTGTTCTGCGCCGCGTCGATGGTCAGGTCGCGGCCGGCCTGGACGGCGAGGTCGCCGGTGCTGACCAGGGACGAGCCGGTGACCGTGGCATCGCGTTTGGCGGCGACGGTGACGGTTTCGCCGGAGACCATGCTGCCCATGGCGGTGGTGCGTTTTTCGTCGACTTTGTCTTGGACTTTGCTCGACTTCAGGCCGCCCCAGCTGCTTTTGCTTTCCTTGCGTTCGTGACGGGCGCTGTCGGCGTTGCTGACGGCGAGGATGTTCACGTCCTGGCCGGCCACCAGTTGCGTGGCGCCTTTTTCGGCAGTGACAGCACTGCCGGCCAGCAACAGGTCCGCACCAGCGACGACGGTGTTGTTCGTCCCCGCGCTGACCAAGCTGCCGACGTTGTTCACGACGTCGGTTTCATCCAGGCGGAATTTTTTGCCCTGGGAGGTTTTCTTGGTCTTGCTGTAGAAGCTGTAGTCCTGGTCTTCAGCGCTGCGCAGGCTGAGGTTTTTGCCGGACACCAGGTACGCCTCGTTGCCGGCATTCACCTGGCTGGCGACCAGTTGCAGGTTCTGCCCGGCGCTCAGGGTGGCGTCGCCGCCGGCCTTGATCACGCTGGACACTTGCTGGACGTGGTCCTCAATGCTTTTGACCTTCTTCGAACTCGACGCCGAATGCTGCTCGTTGGCAGCCGAGACGGCGTTGAAGTCGCGCGTGGCGATCAGGTTGAGATCGCGCTTGGCTTCGACCTGGCTGGCACCGATGCTGATGTCACGCCCGGCAACCACATGCAGGTCGCGCCCCGCATCGACCACGGAGCCTTGTTGGGCGATGGTCATGAAGTTCGAGCGGCTGCCGATGTTGCCGCTGTCCAGGGTTTTCGAGGCGGTGATGTTCACGTCGCCCACGGCCTTGACCGTGGTGTCGGCACCGCTCTTGAGCACACCGCCGAGGTTGTTGACGTTGCCACCAGCCTGCAGGGCCAAATCGTTGGCCGATTCGATGCGCGCGGCGCTGTCGACGAAGTCGCTGCGTTCGGTGCGGTAGCTGCTGGCGCTTTCGTGGGTGGTGACGCTGCGCTCGTTGAGCAGGTCGGCGCCAGCCGCGAGGTTGACGTTGCCCGCGCTGATCACACCGCCAGCGCGGTTGCTCAGGTTGTTGCCGGCCAGTAAGTCAAGGCGACCACCGGCTTGCATCAACCCACTGTTGCTGAGGTTGCCGCCGACGTTCGCCAGCAGGCTGCCGGTGGCGCGCAGGGTGCCGGCGTTGTTGAGGTGGCTGCCGGTGATCAGGTTGATGTCAGTGCCGGAAATCAACGCGCCGTTGGGCGCCAGGCGGTTGCTGGCCTGAGCGAGGTACAACACCGGTACCAGCACTTGTTGGCCGGCGACGGTGGCGTTTTCCAGCCAGACGATATCGTGGGTCAGGGCCGCGACTTGTTCGGCGGTGAGGCTCACGCCCACCGACAGGTTAAGCGCGGTCTTGCTGCCGATGGCGTTGTCCATCAGGTGCTTGAACAGGTCGGCATCGCTGGTCTGGCCGTCAATGAAGCGCTGGCCGGTGCGGGCGAGTACGGCTTGCTGGATCAGGCGCTGTTCGTAGAAACCATCGCCCAGGCGCTTTTGCGCGGTGTCGGGGTCATAGCCGAGCTTGGTCAGCAGGTAGTCCGAGCCCAGGAACTGACGCATATCCGTGAGCAGCGGGTTGGTTTCGATCAGGTACTTATGCGGGTTGGCCGCGAACTGGCTGGTGGGCAGGCCTTTGGCGCCATCGCTGTCGTTGAGGTGGAACAGGCCGTTCTGGCCGGTGGGCAGGTCGAAGCCTGGCAGGCCCAGCGGGTTGACCTGTTGCTGGGCAACGTCCGGTGGCAGTTGCGGGTTGAGGCTGACCAGGGTCGAGTAGCCCGGCGCATGGGTGTTGGCGCCGCTGCCGACGTAGGTGTAGCCACCGCGCACGACACTGTTGTCGATGCCGGCCTGGGCCTTCACATCCACGCTGCCGCCGGCTTGGATCACGGCGGCGTAACTTTGGTCTGGTGCGCTTAACTGGGTTGTCTTGCGCAGGCCGGTCTGCTCGCTTTCCATCTTGCCGATGAACGCGGCCATCGCGGCTTCGACACCGCTCATGTCCCCGCCTGCGGCATAGCGTTGGGTGAACGCCGCGGCCTCGCGATACCAGCCTTCAGGGTTGCGCTCGCGCTCGGAGGTGAAGATGCGGTCGTACTGGGTGTCGTGGGTCACGACGCCGACGTTGGTGAGTTGGTTGACGATGGCCGTGAGGTTGCCACCGGCTGCGATGCTACTGCTGCTGTTGAGTAGCTCGCCGCCGGTGAGCAGCATGTTGCCGCCCGAGGTGATGCTGGAGCCCGCCGTGGCGTCGCTGACGATGAAGCGGTCACGCTGGGTAATCTGGAACGGCCGGTTTTGCTTGCCGCCGTCACAGTCACCGCCGGTCACCCCTTCGATGCAGGCGGCGGGCGTGATGGAGGCGCTGTAGATGCCGGATTCGGTGGTGAGCACAGTACGGATGTTCTGGATCGTACTGGCTGCCAGGATCAGGTTGCGCTCACTCTCGATGGTCCCCGAGCTGTTGATGATGCTGGTGGCCAGGCCTCCCTGGCCATCACGGTCGACGCGCAGGCTGCCCATGGCATAGATCGCGGCACCGAGGTTTTTCAGGCGGTCGACCTTGAGGCTCATGTCGCCGCCGCTGAAGATCAGGCCGTGGTCGTTGAGCAGGCTGCCCACCGAAAGATCCAGGCTGCCCTGGCTGGCGACGCTACCGCCCACGGTCCAGTCCTGGCCGCTGCCGACCAGCGCACGGGTGCCGAGCAATTTGCCGGTGGCGGTCTGGTTCAGGGTTCCGACATTGACGGTCAGGCGCCCGGCCTGGATCGCGGTGCTATTGGTCCAGTTGGCTTTATCGAGGGTCAGGTCGCCGTTGGTCACCAGGCTGCCGCCGACATCGTCAAGGCTGATGCCATTGAGGTCGAGTACACCGGTGCCCACATGCAACACCTTGCCGCCGGTGTTCTGGAAGCGGGTGGCGGCCAGGCTCAATTGGTCGTTGGCGGTCTCCAGGCTGCCGCTGTTGTTGAGCAGGCCGCCGATGGCGTAGCGGGTTTTGCCGCCGGAGCCCAAGGCACGCATTTGCCCACTGTTGTTCAGGCTGGCGGTCTGGACATCGAAGGCCGTGGCGCTTTCGATCAGGCCACGGTTGGTCAGTGCGCCATTGAGGCTGACGTCGACCCGGTTGCCGGCGATCTCGCCGCCGTTATCCACATTCATACCGGTCAGGTGCACGCGATCCCGAGCAAACAGCGCGCCGCTGCCGTTGTTGAAGTCAGTGGCGTCGATCCGCGCATCACCGGCTTTGGCGGCGATGCGGCCACCGCTGTTGTCGAGGGTACCGGCGGTGAGGGTCACGCCCGACTTTTCACTGTGGATCAGGCCGTTGCCGCTGTTTTGCAACAGGCCGCTGGTGGTCAGGGCCAGGCCATCGTTGGCGGCCAGGGTGCCGGTGTTACGGTTGTCGATGCTGTTGGCGAATACCGTCAGCAAGCCCTGGCTGGCCAGCTTGCCGCCCTGGTTATCGAGATGCGCGGCGCGCTGGATCAGCAACGGCCCGACGCTTGCCAGCTTGCCGTTGCGGTTGATCAGGTCGCCGATCAGATCCAGGGTGATCGCCCCGCCAGCGGTCAGGCTGCCGGCGCTGTTATCCAGGGTATTGCCGTTCAGGGTGAACGCACCGGTGCTGTCGATGATGCCGCCCTGGCTGTTGTCCAGCAGGCCGTTGACGTTGAGGGTCTGTGCGCCGTCGCTGAGCAGGCGACCTTTGTTGCGGTTGTCGACGCTGGCGGCGGTGACGTTCAGCGCCTGTTTGGCGCTCAAGGTAGCGCCCTGGTTATCCAGGCTTTGCGCGGTGGCGGTGAGGCTGCGATTGGCGATTACCGTGCCGGTATTGGTGATGTGTTGCGCGTCGAGCGTGACGTCGCCGTTAGCATTGCGGGTGTTGTCGGCGTTGACCCCGGCTTCGATGATGCCGCTGTTGGTCAGTTGGCCGTTGCTGGCCAGGGTGATGCTGTCGCGCGCGGCGAGGGTCTTGCTGTTTTTCAGTGTGCCCTTGGTCTGTGCCTTGAGGGTGGTGCCCGCGTACACGGCGCCGGTGGTCTCCAGGCTCGCGGCCTTGATGTCCACCGCACCGCTGGCGGCGGCCTGGGCCATGCTCAGGTGGCCGTTGGCGTCGAGCTGAATATCGCCACCACTGGCGGCCAGCGTGCCATCGAGCTTCACGCCCACGCCGGCTTCGGTGCCCACCAGTTTGATCGCACCGGCATACATGCCGCCCAAGGCCGACGAGTCGATGGCCAACTCAGGCTTGGCGCTGCCGTCGTCGGCACGCGCGGTGGTTTTCAGGCTTTGCGCATCGACGTCATTGCGCCCGGCGATCACTGTCAGCTGGCGCGCGTTGATCTGCGCATTGATCTTGGCCGAGCGGGTGATGATTTCGAAGCGGTCGACATTGCTCGCGTTCAAGCCTTTGCCATCGATGGTCACGGTGCCGCCGTCGACCTGATAGCTTTTCAGTTGCCCGGCCTGATCGATCACCGGTTTGCCGGTGGTCAGGGTGACGTTAGGGGTGTTGATGAACCCGCAACCGTTGCAGCTGATGCCGTAGGGGTTGGCGACGATGACCTTGGCCGACTGGCCCGCCACTTCGGTGTAGCCGCGCAACTGGCTGGGGCTACCGCCTTTGACTTCGTTGAGGATGACATTCGCCGCGCCGCCCTTGAGGTTCGGGTTGCCGACGATGATCCCGCCCAGTTGCGTGTTTTGCAGCGCGCCGCTGGCGTTGTTGAGGATCACGCCGTTGGGGCCGACGTTGTAGTCCTTGAATTGGTTATGGGACAGGCCACTGCCATTGGGCGTGGCAATGTTCACCACCGGTACGCCGTTGCCCGCCTGGCCGAGCGTGGTGCCCGGGCCACTGACCACGATGCCGTCGGCCTGGGCCAGCAGCGGCTGCCAGAACAGCGCGTTGGCCAGGATCAGCGCCAGGCCGCGTTGGCTCAGGCTTTTCAGGGCAGAAACGGGGCGAACGTCCATATTCAAAATCTCAAGGTTGCGGGCATTGAATTACAGGTAGAAATCCAGGCGGAAATAGATCGGCGCTTCACGCTCGCTCATCACCGTCGGTCGTTCCAGGGAGTGGGCAAAGGTCACGCTGGTGCTGACGTTTTTGCCGCGGGCGAACAGCTCGAGGGAGTTGCTCGAAACGCGCCCATGGAGGTTGTCGTTGTAGCGATCATTGCGGATCACACCCTGGTCGTAGCCGACGCTGGCGCCGTACTCCAGGAACGCCGGGCGCATCCAGTCCCAAGTCACCGGGCGCGCCCAGCGCACGTCATTGCGCCAGTAACCGCCGCTGTCGCCGGTCAATTGCTGGTCCTTGAAACCGCGGACCGACGCCGACCCGCCGAGGCTGATGCGCTGCGGGCTGAACAGCACGTCTTCACTGCGCTGCCCGGTGGCCAGGCTGGAAAAACTGAACGACTCGCCCCACAGCGTGAACGGCTGCAGGTAGCTGACGGTGGCGGTGTATTTGCGGTAGTTCGGCGTGGGCGTGAGGTTGCCCTCGCGATCGCGTTCCTGGTCGTTGCTCTGCGCATCGAACGCGCCGATACCGTTTTGCATGCCCAGGTCCACGTTGACGAAGGCACTGCCGATACGGCGCCCGTGGTTGATCCCCACCTGGAATTCGCTGAGGCGGTTGCTGCTGGTGTCCAGTCGCGCATCGAGCAGGTAGTTGTTGGTGCGCAAATGGGCAAGACCGACGTTGACCGACGTCTTGCTCACGTCGTCACGATGGATCACGCGCTCGGCCCGCAGTTGGTGGTTCTGGCTGTCGCCGTACTGCTTGAGCTTGTAGCCATCGAGGTCGGCCAGGGTGCGGTAGTCGCTCTCGCTGTAGGTGTAACTGAAGTTCCACCAGCCCCACGGCACGTTGTAGTAGAGCATGCTGTTTTTCGAGGTTTTCTGGTGGTCGCTGAGGGCATCGTGGCCGCCGCGCAGGATCAGTTGATCGGCCAGGCCCAGCGGGCTGTCCCATTCCAGGCCCGCGCCCCACTGCTGTTCGCCGGTGCTTTTCTGGCCGTCGTTGTTGCGCGACAGGCTGGCGCGCCAGGGCTTTTGCGGCTGGTTCTTGACCAGCACTTCGCTGCCACCGATCTGGGTGCCGGGGGTCAGTTCCATTTGCGCCTGCTTGGACGGCAAGCGGCTCAACTGGTCGACCAGTTGTTCGACTTCACGCAGGTTGAGCGACTCGCCGACCTTGCCCGGAAACGCCATGGCCAGCTCGCGGTCGGTGACCGTGCTGCCTTCGGCGCCCTTCAAGCCTTCGAGTTTGCCTTCCACCACCAGTACTTGGAGGTGGCCGCTGGAAAGGTCCTGTTGTGGCAGGTAGGCGCGGCTGGTGACGCGGCCTTTGCCGATGTAGTCATCGGTGATGGCCTTGAGCAGTTCATTGAGCTGCGCGACGCCCAGGCACTGGCCGATATAGGGCTTGAGCAGGCGCGCGCGATCGGCGGCTGACAGGCTGTCGGCGCCTTTGAGTTCGATGGTTTTGATCGGGAAGCAACGCGTGTCCGCGGGCGTGGCCGGGGCCTGGGGCCGGGTGCCCTTACCCGGCAGATCCTGCAGCTCTTCGAGGCGGCGGCGCTGCTCTTCGAGAAGACGGCTTTGCCGGTCACGGATCAGGTCCTGATCCCCAGGCGTGGGGGCGGCAGTGGCACTGTTCAGGCTCAAGTAAGTGAGCAGGAAAGTACACAGCAATAACCGAGTCCGTGGCAATAACAGAGACATGTTCGATCCGTCGAAAATCAAGGGGCCGCAAACTAACATCGAGCGTCGACTGATCCAAGAAACTGGCTTAGTCGAATACTTTGGCTAATTAATCCTGCAACCGCTTGATTAATAACAATAAAAAATTGTCAAAAAGATGAGCGATCTATCGTCGGAACTATTATTCCGACAAACGGCAACTCTTTTGATAGTTATTCGAGCACAACTTAATAACGGCCACTAATTGGCCATCAAGTTGGCGTCGAGTTAGGTTAGTACCGGAAAAGATCGAAAAGTTCGCGGGGGTTTTGTGAATTGGATCCCATTTGTCGGGATCCGCAGGGTGAGACACCCGTGTGGGAGTGGGCAAGCCCTAATGCCGCTCAGTTAAGGCTTTTTTGTAGGAGCGAGGGGGACGCCTAGTTCTTGCTCGCGAAAAACTCACAGGCGCCGCGTTCATTCAGGAGACACGCGTTATCGTTGACGTTTTTCGCGAGCAAGCTCGCTCCTACAAAAGGCGATGTACGCTTAACTGAATGGCATTAGGGCAAGCCCGCTCGCCACAGTTACAGTGTTGCTCCCCCCTTGGATCGGGTTGACAACACTAGCCGGCGTCTTTGTTCTGGTCCTTGCCCGGCACCAGGGTCAACCCTGGTTTTTCCACGTCGCGGGAGACATGGGATTTCACTTCTTCCACGCCGCCGTCCTCGTCGTTGTGGATAACCAGCACACCCGGCCTGCGCAATTGCTCCAAGTCGCCCTCCCCCAGCTTGAAGCTTTCACTGAGGCTTTTATCACTGAGCGCATTGGCCTCGGCACGGCGCTGGGCGAACTTGCGCCCCTTGCGTTGCTGGTAACGCGCCCAGCTGATCAGGATCACCGCGTTGAACAACGCGATCCAGAGGTAGATCTGCAGGGTATTGAGCGCCGCGAAGATCGGCGCCTCGATACGCGGGCCGCCATGGGTCTCAAGCATCGATGTGATCCCGCGCGCCAGCAGCCAGATCAGCCCGGCCCAGGCCAGCAGGGTCAACAGCACATCGATGACCCACATCACCGGGTGTTGACGAGTTCGCACCAGTTTCATGATTACGCGTCCTCATTGGCAGGTTTGATACCGCGATCCGGGCTGACCCAGCGCGCACGCTTCTGGTGCTGGTTGAACAGCACCTTGGGAAAGCTGACCAGCGTGGTGAACAGGCTGACCAGCCAGAACACCATCGGGTACCACACGGTCCAGAACAGGGTTTTCCACAGGTCCTTTTCGTAGCGCCGGTCAATCATGATGCTCACCGCAAACTGCACCAGGCACACCATCGCCAGGACCAGGCCGGTAAACGCCGGGGGCACCAGGGATTCCACCGCGATCGCCGGGGGCAGCACGATGAATTTACCCACGACCCAGAAGACCACCGAGAGCAGGAAGGTGAAGGCCCAGCCAGTGGACAGGCAGTATTCGAACAACAGCGGCCACAGGTAGCGATGCCGCCACTGCCAGATGCCCCGGATGTTCTTGAACAGCACTTCGGCGCCGCCCTGAGCCCAGCGCAGACGCTGCTTCCACAGGCCACCGACGGTTTCGGGCATGAGGATCCAGCACAGTGCGCGCGGCTCGTAGAAGATGCTCCAGTGATCGAGTTGCAGCTTCCAACTGACATCGATGTCCTCGGTGATCATGTCGGTGCTCCAGTAGTCGATGCGGTCCAGGGCTTTCTTGCGAAACGCCACCACCACGCCGGACACCGTGAAGATCCGCCCGAACACCCGTTGCGTACGCTTGATCAAGCCGATGATCGAGGAGAACTCGCCGACCTGCACGCGGCCGATCAAGGTCGAGCGCGTGCGGATACGCGGGTTGCCGGTCACCGCCCCCAGGCGCGGGTTGTCGAGCATCGGCGCGACCATATAGGCCGCCGCATTTTTATCGAGCAGCGCGTCGCCGTCGATGCACACCAGGTACTCGCTGCGCGCGGCCACCGCGCCCATGCGCAGGGCCACGGCCTTGCCTTGGTTCTGCGCCAGGTGCAGCACTCGCAGGCGGGGGTGCTCCAGCGCCAGGGCGTCAAGCACCGCGGCGGTGTTGTCCTTGGAGCCGTCGTTGACGGCGATCACTTCGATGTTCGGGTACAACTGGCCCAGCGCCGCATGGATGGTTTCGGCGGCGTTGTCGCCTTCGTTGTAGCAAGGAATGATGATCGAGATCAGCGGGTTGCCGGCCAGGATCGGCGCCGGTGTGTCTTCTTCCCACGGCCAGTGGCGCTCCCAGTGCAGCCAGAAATACAAGCCGCCGGCGATCCACAGCGCCGACATGAACAGCGGGTAGAAAAACACGAAGTCCATCAGGAACTGCCCGGTGACCAGGAAGATCAGGCCCAGGGGCACACCCAACACCAGTGCCAGTACGAATAACGCCAGGATTCTGTCGAACATGGTCAAGGGTTCCATTGGTTGGAAAGGGCCGGACGCACGGTGTTCAGGTCCGGGGAGTTCTCCAGGAAGTTGTCCGGGTAGTAACCAAAACTCGTGACCCCCTGGCGTTTGAGCACACCCATCCATTCAGCCATCTGCGCCCCGTCGATATCGGGAGCAGCCTTGGTGCGCCAGTCTTTGGCTTGCAGTTCGAACACGGTGCGCTCCAGTGCTCCGGGGCGCGCCTTGACCGTGGCGACCAGTTTTTCCAGCCAGGCGTTGGAGTTCTTCAGCGTCTGGCCTTCCATCAGTGGCATGGCCATGGGCGCGGTCCAGTCGTAGGTCTGGAGGAAATCATCCAGGTTCTGCGCGAACCAGGCTTCGCTGCCGGGGTTGAGCATCGGCTCGGCGAAGATATTGCGTGCGGTCAGTACCTGCGGCCCACCGACGGCGCGGACCTTGGCGGTCAGTTCGTTGGTGAAGTCGATCAGGTAGCGGCTCTTGAAGCGCGTCCAGCGTTGCATCACGGCCGGGTCGGCCCGCAGCGCGGCGATGGTGCCGGGCAGGCCATTGGCGGCATAGGCCTTAAGCGCGGCGGGGCTGGCGTCTTCGAAGTCCGACAGCACCGCGTCGTCGTGGTACAGCACGCCGTCGATGGCATTGTTGCGCGCCAGGTCTTCATAGAGCTCACCAATGATCTTGCGCACCTGCGGGTCGAACGGCGACAGGCGTTGGTATTGATCCGGGTCTGTGCCCACCTTGCCGGTTTCCGGGTCCCAGCGCGTTACGCGGGGCAGCTTGGGATCGAGGGCAAAACTCAACACCGGCATCCACGCATACACGGCGGCATGGGCACGGGTGTGCAACTGCCAGGAGACGCGGTTGAACAGGTCGGCGCGCACCGGCAAGTGACGGTTGGGGAAATACAGCTCGTGCACCAGGCCATCACCCTTGGGGTCGGCGAAGGCTTGCAGGAACACCGTCCCCGCGCCCATGTCCACTACACGCTGCACCAACTGGTCGAGGTTGCGCGCCTGTTGGGCCGGGTCCGGGTCGTAGACGTTGTCCAAGTCCACATGCAGCACCCGCAGCGGCGCAGGGGCCTGTACCGCGACGATGCTGTTGGCGAAATGTTCGCCGTCCGGGTCGGAGGCCACCAGGAAGCGCGGGCTGTTCATCAGCTTGCCGAGGTCGTCGAGGCCATCGTCCAGGGTCAGCGCCATCTGGTAACCCTGCTCGCCAACGACCGCCAGCGAGGTGCCCTTGGCCGCACCATACGGCCATACCCATACCCGTGGTTTCTTGCCGGTCACGGTCTGGATCTTGTTGGAGATCGCCACCACATCCGCCCGCATCCGCGCCTCGAACTGCGCTGGGGTTTCATAGCGGCCCGTGGCCGGGTCATAGCGTAGCGAGGTCGCCGCCGGTTCCAGGTTGCCCTGGGGGTTGGCCAGGATCCCGGTGTGACTGGCATCGGTATGCGCGGCGATTTCCACCAGGCCCGATTGCGACACTTCGCGGATCTGCTGCCAGGTGAGGAACTCGCCCCGTGGGCGTGGTGAGCCGGCGAAGTCCACCGGCTTGTTCATCGGTGTGTCGATCCAATAGCCCACCGGCGCCAGCAAGGCCGGCCAGCGATAGGCGCGCAGGATCGGCATCACGCGGGTGTAGAAGCTGGAATAGCCGTCATCGAAACTGAGCATGATGGCTTTGGGCGGCAACGGTGTTCCACCACGGCGGGCAGTCAGGATCTGGTCGACGCTGACCGCCTGGTAGCCGTTCTCGCGCAGCCAGGCCAACTGTTCGATCAAACGCTCGGTGCGCACCGCGACCACCGCCTGGTCGGGGTCGCGATCCTCGACGTCGTGGTAGGCGATGCCCAGGAAATGGTTTTTCGGCCACGGCGCTTCATTGGCCGGGGTCGGCCGCTCGGCGGGTGGAGTGAATGGCGCGGGTTGCTGGGCGCAGGCACTGGCCAGCAATACACCCAGGACCAACAAGCAACGGCTGAGGACGGTCATGGTCAGGCTCTTCTAGAAACGGTAAGTGAGGTCGACGAGCAGGCGCAGATCGCGTTCGCGCTCACCGTCGTAAGGGCGGCTGATCAGGCTCAGGTTGGCGCCGGCTTCCAGGACATCGTTCCAGCGAAAGCGTTGGCCATAGCCCACCAGACCGATGCCACCGGTGGAATAATCCCGCTGGCTATACGTACCCGCACCGACCTGGAACTGCTGACTCCACTGGGTCTCGTAGCGGTGATAGAGCACATGGTTGATGTTGAGGACGGGCAACACGGTGAAATCCGACTTCGGGTTGAAGTACACCGTGTCTTCCTTGCTGTTGCGGCTGGCGCCGACTTCCAGGCCCAGGTCCACTTGCACTTTTGGCGAGCTGTAGAGGCCTTCGCGGCCGCTGAGCAAGGCTTCGACCCGGTCGTTGCCGTCGCTGAAATGGGACGGGCTGAGGGTCAGTTTCCATTCGCGGCTTTCGTTGGCGCGCCAGCGGATAAACCCGCTGCCGCCATTGGCCGTGACCCCGTCATTCAACGCGCGCAACGGCGTGGTGCTCAGCAGGTAGCCGAGGCTGCCGCCGTATTGCCAATTGTCGTTGATGTCGCGGGCAATCGAGATCGCGGCGCCTTGTTTGGAACCATCGCCGTAGGAATGGTTGGAAACCTCGGCTTCGATGGTCATGTCACGGGTACGCCGCTCTACCCCCACGCGCTGCCAACGGTGCTGGCCAGTGCCTTCGCTGAAGTCGGCGGTGGCATAGCCGGCGCCGGCGAACAGGCGCCAGTCTTCGTCGATGGGCGGGGTGTAGATCACACTTTCAATGCCCCAGTCACGGCTGCCGGACACCGCGCCGGCGTCTTGGTTGTTGCCGCCGCCGTAGCTTTTCCCGGTGTAGGCCTCGACCCGCAGCTCAGCCATGTCGTGCACATCCCGCAGGCGGCTGAGGCGTTGCACCTGGCGGCTGTCCGGGTTGCGGGCCAGCACGTCATCGGTCAGCACATCCATCTGCCGCCACTCTTGCAGGTCCATGGCGGTATAGGCCTGGGACACTTCCAGGCTGATATCTCGCGGCGCCTGGGCCTCGGTTTCCTTGAGGGCACTCTCGGACCGGCGCGGCCAATCCCGGGCCCGGTACATATTGGCTTGGGCCAGTTGAAGGCTGACGTTGCCCGGGGCTTTTCGCACCAGCGCTTCAAGGCCGGCTTCGCTGCCAGGCAGGTCATTGCTGTAGGTGCCCGCCTGGGCCGCCAGTTGCTGCGCGTCCATCCAGCTGTCGTTGGGGTTGCCGATGGGCAAGCCCTTGAGTTCTTCACGGGGGTTCTCGCTCTTGGCCAGATTGTCGGCGACGTCACGCGCATCCAGCGCTCTGTCGCTTTCCACCAGGGCATAGAACAGCGCCGTACTGTCTTCAACGCGGTCGGCCGGGTCAGCATCCGGCGCGGCCAGCGCCTGGCGATACAGCGGCTCGGCCTTTTCCGGCTCGCGCTGGTCAAGGTAAGAGGCGGCCACCCAACGCACGGCGTAGGTCGGCAATTGCACGCCTTCGCCTTTAAGGGTTTCGTATTCGCGAATCGCCTCGGCGGTGCGTGCCCGCGCCTTGAGTGCGCCCAGGCGGTCGATGCGCCAGCGCACCACGTCGTCGTGGGCAGTGGGGTCAGGGGTCCAGCGTGTGAGTAGCTTGTCGTAATCCTGGAGCGCACGGTCTGCGATGACGTAGCGCTCTTGTTCGGAGCGAGTGGCGAACTCGGCCATGCGCACGCGTTCAGCGGCAAGGTCGCCCTCCAGGCGACGCTGGGTTACCGCGTCGAGCAGGCCGGGGCGTTGGGCCGACAGGCGTAAGGCGGGTTCAGGCAGACGGGCCTTTTGCAGGGCGACGATGTACTCGCGGGCGACGTCAGGTTTGTCGCTGGCGCGGATAAAAGCCTGGTCGAACTCAAACAACGCGTCGTAATTCAGCCCCGCGCGAGCCAACGCGTAACCCAGGGCCATGCGTCGGGTGGGGTCGTCGGGTTTGGCGGCCACCAGCGCGCGAATGCGTTGCACGGCCTCACTGGCTTGGCCGCCGTCGGCCTGGGTCAGGGCCAGGCCCAGTTGCAGGTCGATATTGTTCGGTTCACGCAGCAGCGCTTGGCGATACACCGCTTCGGCCTGTGCCCACTGCCGCTGGTTGCGATAAGTGCGGGCGACGGTGGCCAATGCCTGGGTGGTCAGGTTGCGATGTTGCCCCTGAGCCTCATACACCTGCAGCACTTCGGCGTCCTGGCCGGCCCAACCGGCGATCACCAGGTGGTCGCTGACCTGGCCCGGCGTCTGGCGCTCGGAGGACAATTGACGCAGTTGGGTGAGGGCGGGGCTGAAGTTGCCGTTGCGCGCCTGGATGATCAGGGCGTCATAGGCCGGATCGGCCATGGCGAGGGTGGGCATCAGCAATTGGCTGCACAAGGCGACCCCGATGAGCAGTCGCAACCGGCCTGATGCACTGAGAGGGAGGTTTCGCAACATATCGTGAGCTTCCTTACACACGGAAAGCTTTAACGATAGGTGGTCCTGAGCGATTTGCTTCAGGTTGTCGGCGTCTTATGACCCGGCCTAGCTTTCCTGTCGCAACTATCGCCGAGGTGCGTACGAAAAAGGTCAATTCAGAACAATTGTTCAGAATTGCCATGCCCGGCGTAAATGTGAATGTGGGAGCGGACTTACCTGCGAAAAGGAGGTATCAACCGGCATCTACGCCGGCTGCTTGACTCCCTGCCGCGGGCACTCCCGCTCCCACACTGTTTATTTCAGGCTGGTGTAAAAAATACTTACTGCGCGCCGCTCATCGCGCCGACTTTTGCCATCACAAACCCGATGAATTGTTCGACGGTCATTTTCTGGCCGTTGAAGGTCACTTCATTGTTGGCGTAGTGCAGCTTGGACACCACGTCGCTGCCTACCAGGGTGGCGAGCTGAGTGCCAACCGCCATGCCGCTGACCATCTCGGACGCCATCTGGGATTGCTGCTCGATGGCTTGAGGATCGGTCACGCCACCCAACTGCGCCTGCAACGCGGAAACGTCGGCGATCATCGGCTTGGACAAGGTCAGGTTGGCATCCAGCTGCGAGACCATCTGCTTGCCCAGCTCAACCGGTGGCAGCTCCATGGAGGAAGGCTTGGCCAGGTCCAGCACCAGGTTGAATTTGCTTTCGCCATGGGTGGTTTTCAGGGACAGGTTTTCCAACGCGAGATGGGGCTTGGCGGCCAGTACCTGGTTGACGTTCGCCTCGGCCAGGGCCTGCTCGGCTTCGCTCAGTTGCAGCTCAGGTGTGGGTTGGCCCGCTGCGGCAGCGGCTTGCACCGGCTGCATCTTGTCCTGGTAGAGCTTGGTCAGCGCCAGCATGGCCGGGATGTCGACATTCTTCATGCTCAGGGCCATGGCCGCCGAGCCCACGGGTTTGCCCTGGTAACCGATCTCGTCGATCTTGTAGTCGACACGGCCGGCCAGGTTGTTGTCCTTGGTTTCGCTGGAGTCTTTCTGCTCGAAGCCTTTGACGGTCAGCACGGCTTTCTGCGGGCCGAAGGTGAACTTGCTGTCGGTCAGCTCAACGGTGTTTTGCCCGGTGTAGAAGCCAAAGGTGGATTTTTCCAGGTTGCTGGCGATGGTCAGGCCAGCCAGTTCGGCCTCGAAGGCGTCACCCTTGGCATCGACCGCTGCGATTTTGAGGCTGTTCATGAAGCCGTCGGCCTTGACCTTCTGGCCTTCGGCGGTGCTGTCGAAATTCATGTTGGCGCCGGAGAAGCTCACCGAAGACTTGTCGTCCTTGAACGCCAGGGGCAGCAATTCGATGTTGCCGTTGACCGAGCGGCTGTAGCCGATATTGGCCACGCCTTTAAGCGGCGACACGTCTTTGGCGGCGGCGAACCATTTCTCGGTGGTGGCGTTCTTTTCCAGTTCGTAGTGACTGGTGGCCATGACCGGCAGCCATTTGAGCGTGACCAGGCGCGAGATCGGCAGCGGGCCGTGTTCGATATGGTCGACGAAGAGCAATTCGGGGTTGGGGTTTTCTTCGCCAAACACCGAGCCTTGGCCCTTCAGGCGGTAGTGCGCGGTGCTGCTGAACACGCCACGCTCCAGGGACACCAGCTCCAGGGCCACGGTGCCGTCGACGCCAGCCATGGAGCGCTGCAGTTCCTTGTTGGCGTCCTGCACCGCCGTTTGCAGCACCGGCTCCAACTGTTTACCGGTGTACCAGGCGCCGCCTGCACTGACGACGCCAACGGCGACCACAAAACCCAAAAGAACGACTGCTGGCTTATTCATGAAGTGACCTGATCAAATCCTGTGAGAAGTGGGCTGTCTTCCTTGAACCCCGAGTGAGGTTGGCTCAAGCCCGCCGAAAAGCGGGGGGAAGATTAGCACTGGCGGCCGCGAACGGCCCAGCTTTTCAGAGGGGTAAGGTCGGCACTTGGTTCACGAGTACTCCAACTCGATTTCATCCAACTGGTGGTCAAAACTCCTCAGGCGCGCTGTCCAGGTGTACACCAGCACCTCGAATTCACGGTGAATCACCGCATTGCCGGGGGTGTCGGACTTGGGGTCGCAGAAGTCCAACTGATAGCGCTCCCGGGCCATCTGCGTGGCGACATCGGACAATTCCCGCGCGTTATTCAGCCAGTGCCTACCCTCGTCTACCTGCCGGTCGAGCAGCACGCATTGTTTCTTCAGGATTTCGAGGCTTTTTTCCAGAGGCGTGCCGGTGAGGTCCCCCATGACTTCCTGGAAAGTACGCCCGGGCTGCCAGTAGCTGCCCCAGAAATAGCGGTCGAACACGGTTTCGACACGGCGCAGGGCGACCTTGGTGTCCCAGATTGCAACCCGGGTCTTGCCCTGTTCGAGGAGCTTTTTTTTCACTCGTTGGTTCTGGTAGGACGCCCAGGCCACCACGCCGATGGACAAGGTGCCGATGACCAGGCAGGCACTGTCGAGAAACACCATGGCCTTGTCGAGTTGATGGGCGAGCATGACGCCGTAGAAATACGCGGCCGATAACAACACCAGTGCGAAAAGCACGCACCAGAAAGCGGGAGCATAAGGGTTTTTCATTATTGGAATCCCCATGAGCAAACGCGAGCAGTGTCAGGGGAGCGTCACCGCGCTCCACCTGACAAAGCATAGTCATTCGCTCAGGGTTTGCTGGCCTGTGAGGCTTGCGTTCGTCCGCTTTCCCAGCCGCCGCCCAAGGCCAGGAACAGATCGATCTGGCTCATGGCAACCTGGGTGTTCGCCGCCGCCAGTTGCGCGCGCATCGCGGTGTAGGTGCGGGTGGCTTGCAGGTCGGCGAGGAACGATTCGCGGCCGGCCTTGAAGAACCGGTGGGTCTGGTCCGCAGCCTCTTGGGCAGAGTGCTCGGCGTCAGCCAACGCCTCGCGCCGCTGCAAGACGGCGGTGTATTGCGCCAGGCCGGTCTGGGTTTCACGGATGGCGTTGAGCACCACGCCGTCGAAATGCGCCAGGGCGCCCTGGGTCGCGGCTTCGGCCTCGTGGATGCGCGCACGGGCGCCGTTGGTCGGCACCGTCCAGCTGATCATCGGGCCGAAGCCCCAGCGGTTGGTCGCGGGCTGGCCGAGGTTGTCGAGCAGGCCCACGGTGCCCACCGTGGCGCCGATGGCGATGTCCGGGTACAACGCGCCGGTGGCCACACCGATACGCGCGGTGGCGGCGGCCAGTTGGCGTTCGGCCTGGCGCACGTCGGGGCGACGCTTAAGCAGTGCCGCACCATCGCCCACCGGTAACAATTGAGCGATGTGCGGCAGCTGGGCGCAGGTGCCGGTACCCGCCGGCAGTTGGTCCACGGGCTTGGCCAGCAGCATCGACAGGCGGAACAGCCCGGCCTGGCGCGCCGCTTCGTAGCGCGGCATGTCGGCGCGCAAGGATTTGTACTCGGTTTGCGAACGGGTGACCTGGGTTTCATCGCCACGGCCCGCGTCGCGCAGGCGTTGGGTCAGCTGGGTGCTCTGGGCTTGCAGGTCCAGGGACTCGTTGGCAATCGCCAGCTCTTCGTTGGCCGCGCAGACCTGGGTGTAGGAGCGCACCACATCGGCCACCAGGGTGATGCGCGCAATATCCACGGCGGCCTGGGCCGCATCGGCGCTGGCCTGGGCGCTTTCGATGCCACGTTGCAAGGTGCCGAACAGATCGAATTGATACGAGGTGGTAATGCCTACGCTGCCGATGTTATCCACCGGCACTTTGTCCGCCTGCAAAAACGCTTCGCCGGATTCCTGCAGGCGCTGCACCTCGGCCTTGGCGCCGGCACTCCAGCCGCCGGCGGACTCAGCCTGTTGGGTCTGATAACGCGAACGCTGCAGGTTGGCGGCAGCCACGCGCAGGTCGGTGTTGGAGGCCATGGCCTGGCGCACCAACTCATCCAGGCGCGGGTCTTGGTACAGCTTCCACCAGTCCGCCGGCACCGGCGCCGACACCACGTTGTTGCCCTCCCCCAACAGTTGCCCTTGCAGGTCACCACGGTTGATGGCGGCCTTGTCCGGCAGTTGGTAATCCGGGCCGACCACCTGGCACGCCGACAGCAATACACCCAGCCCCGCGGTGGCCAACAGCGCCGCCGGTTTCATGGTTGTTCTCCCTGCTGCGCCTTGGCCGCGGGCTTGTCGCCGATGATCGACACCGTCGCCGTGCGCCCGGCGATCATGCGGAAGTCCGCCGGCACGTCATCGAACGCAATACGCACCGGAATCCGCTGGGCCAGGCGCACCCAGCTGAATGCCGGGTTGACGTTAGGCAGCAGGTTGGAGCCGCTGCTGCGGTCTCGGTCCTCGATCCCGGCAACAATGCTCTGCACGTGGCCGTGCAGGCGCGCGTTATCGCCGATCACGCGGATGTCGACGCCCATGCCGACGTGGATACCGTCGAGCTTGGTCTCTTCGAAATAGCCGTCGATATGGAACGAGTTACTGTCCACCACCGACAACACCGGGCGGCCGGCAGTGACGAACTCCTGGGTACGCGGCGCGCGGTCGTTGACGTAGCCGTCGACCGGGCTGCGGATCACCGAGCGGTCGAGGTTGAGTTGGGCCGAATCCACCGTGACTTGCGCCTCGGCCAGGGCCGATTGGGCACGGGCGACACGGGACTGGCTTTCTTCCAGCTGCTCGCTGGGCACCAGGTTGCCCAGGCCCCGGTTACGCTTGTACTCGCGCTGGGCCTGGGCCAGGGTTTCCTGGCGGTCGGCCACGGCAGCCTGGGCCTGGCGCAGCGCCAGCTTGAAACGGTCCTGGTCGACGGCGAACAGCACCTGGCCTTTGCTGACCAACTGGTTGTCACGCACGTCGACCCGCTGGATCAGCCCGGACACGTCCGGGGCGATCTGCACGATGTCGGCGCGGATGTGGCCGTCACGGGTCCAGGGGGCAAACATGTAGTACATGACCATGCGCCACACGACGACGACCGCAAAGGTCACGATCAATAACGTCAGGACTACACGGCCGATGGTCAAAAAAGGTTTTTTCATGTCATCAGGTATCGACTGAGTGAGTCCACCGCGCCCAGCAACAGCGCGTAGAGCCCCACATTGAATAATGCCCGGTGCCAGACCAGGCGATAAAAGTGAATGCGCGTCAGCAAACCGTGCACCACCAGGAACAACACGTAGGTAATGCCCATCAGCACCAGCAACGTGGGCAGGAACACCCCGCTGATATCCAGATCACCGATCATAGAGGCGCTCCATCGGGCAACGGAGCTTCCATCTCCGTGCCGCCAATAAATTCCACGCCGGGCAACAGCGCCAGGCGCAGGCCAGCCAGTGCATGCAACAGATGCAGGCGGGTGTCGTCTTCGTCTTGCAGGCCTTGCCCGTTGAGGGCACGACGTGTGCGGTCGAGGGTCATCAGCAGACCGCTGGGCGCGGGCAAGCGTTCACCCGCCTTGAGGCAGGCCTTGAAGTAACCACCCACGCCGTCCACCACCTGGTTGAGCAGCACCCGAGGCACGCCGAGGATGCGCGGCGAATAGGCCAGCAGGTCGAGCAGGTTCAGCGCCACGCGCAGATCACGCAGGGCGATGCCGGTGTCCTGGCCGATGATGGCCAGGCGCGGCAGGTGCTGCATCAGGCGGTCGAGCATTTGCGCGGCCAGGTAACGTTGCTCGTTCAGGGTCGAGGGCTCGGTCATGCCGACGATGTCGTTCCAGCTGAAACGGGTCAGGCGCTTGGCCGCCAGTTCGGCGCCGAAGGGCCGGGAAACCAGGGTCCATACAAAGGCGAACAGCAGGCCCACGGGCCCGGCCAGGTTGACGTTGGCGAAGTTGAGGAAGTCCGCGTCGTAGGCACCCTGGATGCTGATGAACGATGAGGTATTCACCAGCGTCAACAGCATGCCCAGGTAAAAACGTGGCTGTACCGTGAGTGTGCCGATGCAGATAAAGGGCACGGCGAACGCCAGCACCAGCATCGGGAAATCGTGCAGGTTGGGCAACACCAGGAACAGGTACAGGCTGGCGAACAGCACCGACATGGCGGTCCAGAAAAAGAACCGGTAGATCTGCGGTGCCGGGTCGTCCATCGAGGCGAAGAAGCTGCAGGCGACGGCGGCCAGGATCACCGCACTGCCGCCGTCGGTCCAGCCCAGCAGTATCCACAGCACCGAGGCGACGATGATCGCGGTCACAGTGGAGAACGCCGAATAGAGCATCAGCCCACGGTCGAGGAACGGCGTCAGCCGGCCCAGGCGCCAGTGGCGGTAGACGGCGCGCCAGGTGTCCTGGCTTTCACACTGGATGGCCGCTTGCAGGCTGCGACAGTCTTGCCACAGGTCGATCCACTCGCCCAGGCGGTACAGGGCGTTGGAAAACAGCAGCGTATGGCGGTCGTCCAGCGCTTCACCGTGGGGTTGCAGGGCGTCGACCTGGTCGCGCAGGGCGCGCCAGCGGTCCAACGGCGCGGACTCGGTGGTACTTAGCAACCATTGTTCCGTCGCCTCCAGCAACGGCGCGAGCGCGGCGAGAAACTCCGGCGCTCGGTGCTCGATGGCGTACAGCGCATCGTCGAGCGCATCCACCACCGGCAGCAGATGAATCATCCGCCCGCGCAGTTCCTTGGTGTTGCGTACCGTCTGCGGCCGCGCGCCTTCATGGGGCAACTGGCCGATCATCAATTCGAGGGTGTTGAAGGTGGCGACCATGCCACCGCGCAAAGTGCTGACTTCTTCCGGCGTTATGTTGCGGGTGAGAAAGCGCTGGCTGTAGACCTGCGCATCGCTGAACCACTTGGCGACCGAGCCATCGAACACCGGCATCAGGCGCCGGGGCCAGAACATCGCGCCGACCACCGCGGCGACCGCGATGCCGAGGAATATTTCCTCGGTGCGCGCTTCAGCCACGTCCCACACCGCGAGCGGGTTATCCACCAGCGGCAGGGCGATCAGCGGCAAGGTGTAGCCGGCCAGCATCAGCGCGTAGTTGTTGGCGGTACGCAGGTGCATGGAGAGAAACAACAAGGTGCCCGTCCACAAGGCAATCACCACCACCAGCAGGTAGGGTGACTGTACGAACATCGGCACGAACACCACCGCCGCCGCCGCGCCCATGAAGGTACCAATGGCACGGTAAAGCGCCTTGGAACTGGTGGGGCCGACAAACGGGCTGGAGACGATATACACCGTGGCCATTGCCCAATAGGGACGCGGCATTTGCATGAGCATGGCGATGTACAGCGCGATCATCGACGCCGCGAAAGTGCGTACGCCGTAGAACCAGTCCTTCGCCGGCGGCAGGCCGGTGAAAAAACCGCTCAAGATGTCACACCGGCAGGGTGTTGATGGGCCGCTTCAAAAGCACGCAGTACACGCAACGCAGCCTCCATGTCCGCAGGGGCAATCTCGGCCAGCACTTCGCGCCGCAGGCGCACCAGTTGCACCTCCACCGCCTGCACCAGCTCGCGACCGCGCTCGGTCAGGCTCAGGGCCTTGGCACGGCGATCGTGGACGTCTTCGGTGCGGCACACATAGCCGCTGCTGCACAACTGATCGAGCAGGCGCACCAGCGACGGGCTTTCCATCCCTGACGCCTGGGCCACTTTCACTTGGTGCACACCATCGCCCAGGCGACCGATCATCAGCAACGGCACGGCGCAGGCTTCTGAAATACCGTAGCTCACCAGCGTGTTCTGGCAGATTTTGCGCCAGTTACGGGCGCCCACCACCATGCTGCTGCTGAGGTTCATCTGGAGTTGTTCGAGGGATTGAGGCACTGGATAGTTCGCACACTGTTAGTTTGCTAACTATCAATATGGCGGAGAGATCAAATTGCGTCAAGTTTTGAAACAATTTAGCGGATAGGTGGTGGGAGGGTTGGATGTTCAGCAATCGCATAAGCCATGTGGGAGGGGGATTGCCCCCCTCCCACATTTGGATCGGTGTCGGCTTCAGACAACTTTCAAAAGATTTTTTTACCCTCCTCGCCCACTCCGCAACATCAGATTCAACTCATCCACCACTTCCGCCCAATCCGCGTCCTCGCAGATTTCATCGCGCAAAAACGCTCTCTGGCTGTCCGTCCAAAAAAACGCATCCGCCAGATGCAGCTCCGGCTTAAGCGGTGAATGAGCCGCCACAAACTGTTCGATACTGACCCGGTCATCGGCCAGCCCAAGCTGTTTGAACAGTGACGGCAAGCTGTGCACAGGCGATTCCATGGCGGGCTCCTAAGAAGACAATTCCCCAGAGTCTAGTTCAGGCGCCAGCCAGGCCAACAACCGTTCGACGCTCTGTTGTGTCGACAGCACGCCGGTGTCCAGTACCAGCGAAGCGTGGGGCGGTGGCTCGTAGGGCGAACCAATGCCGGTAAACCCCGGTAGCTCACCCCTGCGGGCGCGGGCGTAATGACCTTTGGGGTCGCGCCGCTCACAAACCGCCAGCGAGGCACTGCACCACACTTCCCGATAATCGGCCCCCAGGCGTTGGGCGAAGACCGCGCGCAATTGCACCAGGGGCGCAATCATCGCCAGGATCACGATTTGCCCGTTGTCCACCAGCAGCGCCGCCAGTTCGCTGGCGCGGCGGATGTTTTCCAGACGGTCGCCGTCGGCAAAGCCCAGGTCTTTGTTGAGCCCGACGCGCAAGGCGTCGCCGTCGAGCACGATGCTCTGGCGGCCTTGTTCGAAGAACGCGGCCTGGAGGCCCTGGGCCAGGGTCGACTTGCCCGAGGCGGGCAGGCCGGTGAGCAGGATCGCCACACCCCGATGGCCATTGCGCGCCTCGCGTTGACGGCGGGTGATGCTCGCCGTGGGCGCTACCAGGTTATTGGGCGACGGCACGCGGCACCGGTACGCTGATGTTGCCGGCGGCCCAGGCCGATTCACGGCTGGCCAGGGCGGTGGCGATGCTTTGCACGCGGTCGGAGTCCAGTTGCTCCGGCAGCGGGTCGAGACCGGCGCTGGCGAAGATCTGGCCGTAGGCGTTGCGCAGGTCGGCGTAAGCCAGGTCGCGGCGCAGGTCGGCTTGCAAGGTACTGAGCTCGCCCTGGATCAGGTCGAGTTCGCCCAGGCCAGCCGCTTCGTGTCGATTGCGCAGCTGGGTGAGGATTTGCCCGTCAATATTGGCCAGTTGCTCGCTGGTCTTGAACTGGCGCACGGCGTCCTGGAAGTTGGCGTTGGCCACATAGATCTGCGCCAGCACCGCGATAGACATGGCCTGGCGCCTTGCGGTGGCGACTTCTTCACCGGCCTTGGCCACGTCGATGGCGGCGGGCGCGGACATCACGTTAAACAGGTTCCAGGTGATTTTGGCGCCGTAGTCGGCCCAGCGATTGTCCACCAGGAACGAGTTGCTGTCGTAGTGGCCACCGGCGGAGAACTCCAGGCCCGGCAGCAGGCGCAACATGGCCTTGCGGGTTTCGGCGGCGCTGATGCGGCTCTGGTAATCCTGCTCGCGCAATTCCGGCCGATTGGCCAGGGCTTCCTGTTCCAGGCTGGCCAGGTTGACCTTGAGCTGGGGCACGGTGTAGTCGTCCGGCGTGGCCAGCCTCAACTCAGTCCCCATGGGCAAGTTGATCAGGGTCGCCAGCTCGGTCTTGGCCAGGGACAAGGCACGGCGCTGTTCCTGTAATTGGCGTGTGGCTTCGATCAGCGAGCGTTGGTAGCCAAGGGCCTGGACCGGGTCGCCGATGCGCTGCTCGCTCATGCTTTGGCTATCGACCTGGGCTTTGTCGACCCGCGCCATCAGGCTATCGATCTGGGTCAGCAAGCGCTCGGCCGCCACGGCTCGCCAATAGGCCGAGCGCACGTCCTGGACGATGGTGTTGATGACCTTGCGCCGACGTTCCTGGATGATCAGGCGCTGGTCACCTTGCTGCTTGGCGCTGATGTAGCTGACACCAAAGTCGAGTACGTTCCACACCATGGTCAGGTCCGCCACGCGACGATCGCGGTCCTGGGAGGTCGACGGCTCCAGGGACTGGGTACCGGTGAGCACGCTCTGGCTGCTGGAAGCGTTGGTGTTATTGCGTCCGGCATAGCCTGCGGACAAGGCCATGCGCGGCAGCATGTCGAAGCTGGAGAGATCCGATTGGCGTTTGGCCAGGGCCTCTTCCATCACCTTCAAACGACCTTCGAGGTTGTATTTGACGGCGCGGGCCATGGCCTGGTGCAGCGTCAACGCGCCGCTCAACGGCTCCTGATCCTTGTACATGCCGTGCAGGTCGTTGCGGGCTCGCTGCTCGCTGACACTGCGCTCAATCGGTTCGCTGGTGACTGCACAACCGCTGATCGCCAGCGCCAGCACACTGGCACCGAACAACATATGACGTGTCTTCATCCTTGTAATGCCCCTGTTACTACGCCTGGAGTTAAGTGTGTTCAAGCCTGCATTTCGCTGATGCCGACTTGTTGCAGTGCGTGCGCCAGGTCCATCACTTGGCGCTGTTCTGTGTCTTTGAGCAGCTGCAATTGCTGGCCGAGGCTCGGCGCGCCAAACATGCCGCGCGCCCCCTGGACCGGATCGCCCGGGCCTTTGATCGATTGGTTGTCGGACGCCTTGAGGGGGCTATCGTCACCGTGGGTTTCGCGATTGAACAGGCTCGACAAGGTGCTTGAACCAAACACCCCGCCATCGCCGCCGCCCAAGCCCAAAAAGCCGCTGGCGCTGCTGTCACCGGCCCTATCGGTGCCGAATACCTGGGCGATATAGCTGGGAGCCAAGGCACCGTTGCGCAGAAAGATGCTGCCCACCGGCGGCAAGCCCGCCCCCAGCTCACGTTGCTCGAACAACGGCGGGAAGCCGATGGGTGAACCGAGGACGCCCGTCGGCCGGCCAAACACGATCGGTTGCAAGGGTGGGTTCGGTGCGTCTTGAGGCGGTGCCGGATCGGTGACGCGGAACAATGGGTCGCCGGTCAGCGCTACCGTGTTGATCGCATAATTGTTGGAGTTGGCATAGCCGCTGCCCGCGTTGCCCGACAGGTCATTCACCAAGCGGTTATCGAGGGTGATGAAATTGCTCGGGTCATTGAGGTTGGCCGTTGGCGTCAAGGTCGCAGTCCAGGTCTTGCCACCGTCACCGGTGACCAGGTTGGACAAGCTGCCGTTGGCCACGCTCAGGGCATCCAGATTAAAGCCGCTGACTTTCTCGCTGAAGGTGAACGTCACGGTAGTCGTCTGGCCGACGGTCAAGTTCGGGTTGGCGATACTGATGGTCGCGGTAGGGCGCTCGCCATCGATCGCGTAGTTATTCGAGATCGCGATGCCGGTGCCAACGTTACCCGCCGTGTCGTTAACCTGGCCGGCATCCAGCACGATCAGGTTGGTCGCATCGGTGATGGCGGCGGTCGGCGTCAGGGTCGCGGTCCAGGTTTTGCCGCCATCATTGCTCGCCAGGTTGGATAGCACGGCATTGGCGACACTCAGGTCCGAAAGATCAAACCCGGTGACGGCCTCGCTGAAGGTGATGGTCACCAGCGAAGTGGCACCGATGTTCAGGCTGTCGTTGGTAACGACTATGGTTGCCGTCGGCCGCTGGGTATCGATGGCGTAGTTGTTGGAATCGGTGCTGCCGCTGCCGGTATTGCCCGAGCCGTTCTGAACGCCGCTGTTGTCGAGGGTAATCAGGTTGGTGGCGTCGGTGACGTTGCTGGTCGGCGTGAAAGTCGCCGTCCAGGTAACACCGCCGTCGCTGCTGCTCACAGTCGTCAAGGTGCCGTTGGCAATCGTCAGGTCGGCGTTGGTGAAGCCGCTGACCGCTTCGCTGAACGTGATGGTGACCAATGAGGTCTCGCCGATATTTAACGCATTGTCCGCCACCACGATGGTCGCGGTTGGGCGTACGGTGTCGACGGTGAAATTGACCGAGTTGGTGGTGCCTGTGCCGACGTTACCTGCCAGGTCGGCGATGCCCGTGTTGTTCAGGGTGATCAGGTTGGTGGTGTCCTTGATACCAGCGGTCGGAGTAAAGGTGGCGGTCCAGGTCACACCCCCATCGGCACTGCTCACCGCCGTGAGGGTGCCATTGGGCACGTTCAGGTCACTGTTGGTGAAACCGGTGACCGCCTCGCTGAACGTGATGGTCACCAGTGACGTTTCACCGGCGACCAACGCCGTATCAGCGAGCACGATGGTCGCGGTCGGCCGCTGGCTGTCGACGGCGTAGTTGTTCGAGTCGGTCGTACCGCTGCCGGCATTGCCCGCCAAATCGGTGACGCCGGTGTTATCCAAGGTGATGACGTTGTTTGCATGAGTCACCCCGTTCACAGGGGTCAGCGTCGCGGTCCAGGTGATGCCACCATCGTTGCTGCTCACCGCGCTCAATGTGCCGTTGGCAATCGTCAGGTCGGCATTGGTAAAGCCGCTGACCGCCTCGCTGAAGGTGATGGTCACCAG
This sequence comes from Pseudomonas gorinensis, assembly GCF_042015035.1. Taxonomy (NCBI): domain Bacteria; kingdom Pseudomonadati; phylum Pseudomonadota; class Gammaproteobacteria; order Pseudomonadales; family Pseudomonadaceae; genus Pseudomonas; species Pseudomonas gorinensis. The sequence continues at coordinate 482,430 of NZ_CP167125.1, read as the reverse complement.
TGAGGTCTGGCCGATGCCGAGGGCTGAATCGGTAACCACAAGGGTGGCGGTTGGGCGCTGGGTATCGATGGCGTAGTTGTTCGAATCCGTGGTGCCCGTACCGACGTTACCGGCCAGGTCGTTGACGCCCGTGTTGTTCAGCGTGATGAGGTTGGTGGCGTCGGTGACGTTGCTGGTCGGCGTGAAAGTCGCCGTCCAGGTGATACCGCCGTCGTTGCTGCTCACCGCGCTCAACGTACCGTTGGCGACGCTCAGGTCGGCGTTGGTGAAACCGCTGACCGCTTCGCTGAACGTGATGGTCACCAGGGACGTGCCGCCGATGTTCAGCGCCGGGTCGGCAACGACGATGGTCGCGGTCGGCTGCGCGGTATCGATGGTGTAGTTGTTGGAGTCGGTCGTACCGCTGCCGGCGTTGCCCGCCAGGTCGGCGATGCCGGTGTTGTTCAAGGTGATGAGGTTGGTGGCGTCGGCGATGCTGGCACTCGGGGTGAACGTGCCTGTCCAGGTGATACCACCATCGTTGCTGGTCACCGCGCTCAACGTACCGTTGGGGACGCTCAGGTCGGCATTGGTGAAGCCGCTGACCGCTTCACTGAAGGTGATGGTGACCAGTGACGTGCCGCCGATGTTCAGCACCGGGTCGGCGACGACGATGGTCGCAGTGGGCCGCACGGTATCGATGGCGTAGTTGTTCGAGTCGGTGGTACCCGTGCCGGCATTGCCCGCCAGGTCGGCAATGCCGGTGTTATCCAGAGTGATGAGGTTGGTGGTGTCGGTGAGGCTGGCGCTCGGGGTGAACGTGCCTGTCCAGGTGATACCGCCATCGTTGCTGCTCACCGCGCTCAACGTGCCGTTGGCAATCGTCAGGTCGGCATTGGTGAAGCCGCTGACCGCTTCGCTGAAGGTGATGGTGACCAGGGAAGTGCCGCCGATGTTCAGCGCCGGGTCGGCGACGACAATGGTCGCGGTGGGCCGTACGGTATCGATGGCGTAGTTGTTGGAATCGGTCGTACCGCTGCCGGCATTGCCCGCCAGGTCGGCGATCCCGGTGTTGTTCAAGGTGATGAGGTTGGTGGCGTCGGTGAGGCTGGCGCTCGGGGTGAACGTGCCTGTCCAGGTAATACCGCCATCGTTGCTGGTCACCGCGCTCAACGTACCGTTGGCGACGCTCAGGTCGGCGTTGGTAAAGCCGGTGACTGCTTCGCTGAACGTGAATGTCACCAGCGACGTTTCGCCGATTTTCAGCGCCGGGTCGGCGACGACGATGGTCGCGGTGGGCCGTGCGGTATCGATGGTGTAGTTGTTGGAGTCGGTCGTACCGCTGCCGGCGTTGCCCGCCAAGTCGGCGATGCCGGTGTTGTTCAAGGTGATGAGGTTGGTGGTGTCGGTGATGCTGGCGCTCGGGGTGAATGTGCCTGTCCAGGTGATACCGCCATCGTTACTGGTCACCGCGCTCAACGTACCGTTGGCGACGCTCAGGTCGGCGTTGGTAAAGCCGGTGACTGCTTCGCTGAACGTGAATGTCACCAGCGACGTGCCGCCGATGCTCAGCACAGGGTCGGCGACGACGATGGTCGCGGTGGGCCGCACGGTATCGATGGCGTAGTTGTTAGAGTCGGTCGTACCGCTGCCGGCATTACCCGCCAGGTCGGCGATGCCGGTGTTATCCAGGGTGATGAGGTTGGTGGTGTCGGTGAGGCTGGCGCTCGGGGTGAATGTGCCTGTCCAGGTGATACCGCCATCGTTACTGGTCACCGCGCTCAATGTGCCGTTGGCAATCGTCAGGTCGGCATTGGTGAAGCCGGTGACCGCTTCGCTGAAGGTGAATGTCACCAGCGACGTCTCGCCGATTTTCAGCGCCGAGTCGGCAACGACGATGGTCGCGGTCGGCCGCGCGGTATCGATGGCGTAGTTGTTGGAATCGGTCGTACCGCTGCCGGCATTGCCCGCCATGTCGGCGATGCCGGTGTTATCCAGGGTGATGAGGTTGGTGGCGTCGGTGAGGCTGGCGCTCGGGGTGAATGTGCCTGTCCAGGTGATACCGCCATCGTTGCTGGTCACCGCGCTCAACGTACCGTTGGCGACGCTCAGGTCGGCGTTGGTAAAGCCGGTGACCGCTTCGCTGAACGTGAATGTCACCAGCGACGTGTCGCCGATTTTCAGCGCAGGGTTGGCAACGACGATGGTCGCAGTCGGCCGCGCGGTATCGATGGTGTAGTTGTTGGAGTCGGTCGTACCGCTGCCGGCGTTGCCCGCCAGGTCGGCGATGCCGGCGTTGTTCAAGGTGATGAGGTTGGTGGCGTCGGTGATGCTGGCGCTCGGGGTGAACGTGCCTGTCCAGGTGATACCGCCATCGTTGCTGGTCACCGATGTCAGGGTACCGTTGGCAATCGTCAGGTCGGCATTGGTGAAGCCGGTGACCGCTTCGCTGAACGTGATGGTGACCAGGGAAGTACCGCCGATGTTCAGCGCAGGGTTGGCTATTACCACGCTTGCGGTCGGGCGCACGGTGTCGATGGTGTAGTTATTGGACGTGGTAGTACCGGTGCCCACGTTGGTCGAGGTGTCGGTGTAGAGCGTGTTGTCCAGGGTAATGACGTTGGTGCCGCTGGTGACGCCAGCCGTCGGCGTGAAGGTGGCGGTCCAGTGGATGTTATCGCTGGTGGTCAGGCTGCTCAGGGTGCCGTTGGAGGCCGTCATGTCGGCCAGGCTGAATCCGGTCACCGCTTCGCTGAAGGTGATGTTCACCACGGAGGAGCCACCGAGGTTCAGCCCGGGGCTGGCCACGGCGACTGTCGCCGTCGGCCGTACCGTATCGACGGCGTAGTTATTGGAGGTGGAGGTACCGCTGCCCGCCAGACCATTCGACACGCCGGTGACACCGGTATTGTCCAGCACGATATGGTTGCTCGCGCTGGTCACGCTCGCATCTGGGGTGAACGTCGCCGTCCAGGTGAGGCCGCCATCATTGGAGATGACGCTGCTCAAGGTGCCGTTGGAGACCGTCAGGTCGGCGTTGGTGAAACCGGTGACGGCCAGGTTGAAGGTAATGGTCACCTGCGAAGTGCTGCCAATGTGCTGGGCCGCGTTCGCCACTACGATGGTCGCGGACGGCGTCGGTGCGTAGGCGGTGTTCACTGTACCGCCGTCGTTGAAGATATTGTTCACGGCAGCCACGGAGGCACCCGTGCTGCCTCCACCCAACGCCGGGCCACCGGAACCGCTGCCACCGACGTTGCCGCTCATGGCCGCAAAGTTGGCGGCCGTCATCAACAGCGTGCCTTTGTTCCAGATCGCACCAACGCCTTTGCCCGCCGCGCCGCCCGAGTCTGCTGACCCCCCCAGGCCACCGCCACCACCGCCACCTCCGCCGGCCGCGATGTTATTGGAGATCACCGAAGTGCCGACGACCGTCAGGGTGCCGGAGCTGGCGTTGTAGATACCGCCACTGGCCGAAGCCCCTGCCCGGCCAGGCTTGTCCCACCCGGAACCGCCACCGCCGCCGCCAATGGAAATAGTGCCGTTGTTTGCGGTGCCGCCGGCACCGCCATTGCTGTAGTTGGCTGCCCCCACGCCACCCGCGCCGCCGCTGCTGCTGCCACCACGGCCGCCCATATAGTTCGGGTTGTAGCCGCCACCATTGCCACCGGTGTTGGCGCTACCGGACGTCCCACCATAAACGCCGGTACCGAAGCCCGAAGTGCCGCCATGGCCGCCGGCCTGGCCGCCAAGAGCACCGCCGCCGCCGCCACCACCACCCACCGCGCCGCCAACGTAGGGCGCGGTGACCCCACCGCCCCCGCCACCGCCCGAGGCCGCGTTGCTGGTCACCCTGACATTGTTCAAGGTCAGGTTGCCGAGGTTGACAATACCGCCGCCCATTGCCGCCGTGCCGTCGACACCCGCCGCTGCGCCATTCCCCGCCGCCAGGCCTTGGGTGATGACCAAGCCATCCAGCGTCGCCGTCACACCGCTGCCCACCCTCAGCACCTGAGTCTTGTACTGCCCGCTGAGGGTCACATCCGCCACACCGTCGTGGTTCAGATCACCGGCGATGGTGACGTTTTTGCTGATGACCAATTGCGAGTTGAGGTTAACCGTCATGGTGGTACTGAACGTGACGGTATCGCCGGACACCGAATCGCTCAGAGCCTGGCGCAATGAGCCGACGCCACTGTCACCGTTGTTGACCACCGTGATCGTGGCCAACCCGTACTGGTACGCCGACATCGCCTGGTACGACAACGCGGTATGGCTCTCGATGGAGCCGGTGGCAATTTCCAACGTCCAATCGCCACCCTCGCCGGTGCGGTTGCTGGACGCGGCAATATCACGGCCGGTCAATTGCGCCAGGGAGTCGACGAAGTTGAGCCCTTTGCTGTCCCCTGCCGTGTTGCACGCGTAGATCAGAATGTCGCCGCCCACATTCATGTCCTGGCCGATCTGCGCCAGCACTTCGCTGCGGGCCGCGATGTTGTCGGCCGACAAATAGGTGCTGCCCAGCCACAAATCGCCGGTGTTGCCGTGGGCGAGGATCTGCACCGAGCTCACGCCCTGGTGGCTGCCCAGATAATCGGCAATCTGCTGCAGACCGTCTTTGCTGGCATCCAGCTGCACCACCTCGGTGCCGGGGGCGACGCCCTTGAGCAAGTTGGCGGAGTCTTTGACCCGGGCGTCGACGAACACTACGGTCTGCCCCGGAACGGCAACCGGCGCCGGTGTGGCCGGCGCGTCGGTTTGCCCATGGGTGTCTTTGCTGGCGGTGGCGTGCTCGGTCGTCGGCGCCTTGGCGGCCGCGTCGGCAGTGGCATGGCTGTCCGCCTGGGCGGCATCGGCCACAGTGGCGGCCACCGCGCCGTCAAACAACATGCGCGGTTCCAGGAACATGATCATCGGCGTCGCCAGGGGGTTGGCGCCTGTTGTTGTCTGCCGTGCCTTACCTTTGCTCCACCACATGCTGCTCACCCGTTTGTCGAATGCTGATACCCGCAATGAAAAAAACCGCGATCAGCCGATCGCGGCATCGGCTTTGGTGCGAATTACATTGGCGGCGCTCAGGCTGCCATCCCGCCAGAAATCCATATGCGCAAACTGCTCGAAGAGGTCCGGCGGCAGGATCGTACGCCGAGGCTGCAAAGCGACCTTGGGCTTGACCCGATGCAACCCGCTGACGCCCAGAGCCTCGTCGAAGTCCGGCGCGTCATAGCTGAGGTTGTCGAAGTCATGCTCGAACCACGGCTGCTCAATAAATTCGTAGACCAGCCGCATCACGCGCTCGGGCGCCTGGGATAGCAGGTCGTAGTCGACGATCAACATGGACCCGGCGTTTTCACCGTAGTACGCCTCTTTGAGGGCCGACCAGGCATAGCCCACGAGGCGATTGCGCTGGCCCAGGGTTTCGACACGGCTGTATACGGTGTTGCGCTCGATGTCGTCGTTGAACAGCTTGGTGTTCTCGAACGGATTGGCGCGATAGAGGCGTTCCAGGCTGTCCATGATCCACGCCACGTTGCGCACACAGGCAATGACCTTGGCCTGGGGAAACAGGTCATGCAGGGCGGGCATGCGCGCGCACCACTGGCGGTTGGTGTCGAACACCACCGGGGTGGAGGGTTTGTCGCCGTAATAAGCATCGAACAAGCCGCGCAACAGGCGGCGGCGGGTGTCCGGATCAATGACCGAGCCAAACTCGCTGCCGGCGCTGCACTGCGCCAGCACACCATTGAACAACGACCCTATGGGACTGCTCATGCCGGCGCGAAAGCGTGGGTTCTGCAACAGGATTGCAGAGAGCAAGGTCGAGCCGGAACGCGGCAGACCGGAGATAAAGTGATACTGCAATCCTTTCACCACTTTGTAGGACAAATCCATTTATGGTGGAAGCGTAGTAGAGGATTGCAGGGTCAACTAGTGTTCATTTGCCACTATTTCGGCATTTTCTCAATGCCAATTCGCGATTAGCGACAGCCCTCCGGCTGCGAAGGCTCTGGCCCGCGGCAAAGCACGAACAGTCGTGCCCTGGCTCCACCGCCATCCTGGCGCAAAAGTTCGCGCCAATCGGTGGGAATCGGCGCAAAATCGTCCGGCAAATCAGTGCTGCTGATCAGCCAGACGCGGCGCGTATCCGCCGGTAAAACCGACAGACTATCGAGGTAGATACGCCCGCCGTCCTGGTCCACCAGCGTACCGAAGCCATACGCGTTAGGCCGGGTCGACGTGCCATCCGGTTTGGGCGGGGTATAGAGCTGCAATTGGGCGTCAGTCTGGTCGTAATACACGTAGCTCAAGTACCACAGCATGTCGCTAAGGACGATGCGGTCGCCTTCCTGATAGTTACGGTTGACGAACTCCACCGGCACGTTGAAATTATCGCGGTCGTCCACGGTTGCATTGCTCTTCAGCCCCAGCAGTTCCACGCTGATAAACAGCACCAGGAACGCGGCGCCCCAGCGTGACAGGCGTTTGGGCAGGCGGTCGATGGCCAGGGCCACCATGATCGGCAAGCCAAGGGCATACGCCGTGAGGTAGCGCTCGATGAACACCGGGGAAATAAACGATACCGCATACACCAGCAACAGCGGCAGCAGGAAGAATAGCGCCAGCAGGCCGGCCGGCCGATGGGCTTCGCGATCACGCCAGGCGGTCACCCCCACGACGGCGATCAGTAGCAGCGGGAACGACCAGAACAATGGTGTCCAGAAACCGATGCCCTCGTCCTGGAGCATGAACTGCCAGATCATCGACGGGACGGAGATCAGCGTGACCGGGTCTTCCCAGCCGATATCCCCCCCGGTCTTGAGCTGTTCGACGTGCTGCACCAGGTCCACCAGGTTGGGCAACCAGGGCAAGTACAGCACCACAATCAGGACATTGGCGCACCACCACGCTGGGCGCAGGAGCAACCGTCGGCCAGGTGCCTGGGACGAGTACAACAACCCCAGGTAGGCCCAATGCACCATTACACACAAGGCCATGAAGTAATGGGTATAGAAACCGGCCGCCATCAGCAGCACATAGGCCGCCAGGTAGCGCGTGCGCTCGGGGCGGCGTACCCAATACACCAGCGCCAGCGTCGCAGCCAGCAGCCACACGGCCAGCAGCGAGTACATACGCACTTCCTGGCTGTATCGCACGGCAGTGGGGTACAGCGCCAGCAGCACACCCGCCAGCACGGCGGCACGATAGGTGGACAGTAGCCGCGTCAGCCAGATACCCAGGCCCACCGCGACCACGCCGGGAATCGCGCTCATGCCGCGAATCGACCAGATGCCGTCGCCAAACAGGCCGATCCAGCCGCGCAGCATGAAAAAATACAACGGGGGGTGCACATCATGGGCCGCGTGGAACCACAGGTCGTCCACCGCGTATTCGCTGAGCAGCAGGCTCGAACCTTCGTCACCCCAGATCGCCGCTGCTGTCAGGCCATAAAAACGTACGGCCATGGCCAGCGCCAGAATCGGCACCCACCATAGCCGGCTGAGCCAACCGGCACCCGCCCAGGCAGCCGAGAGGCGACTGACTGCGGGAAAAAACCCAACTTTGTCGTCTTGTTCTACCACGGACCGTCGCACCTCAATTCCTCTGAAACTGCCTCTTTTCAAGGCAAACCCTGCGCATGCGCAAACAAGCGCCACTCTAGGACAAAAGCCTCGGTTTCGCTTGCTGTTTTGCACCCGCCAGGCGTTGTGTTACCGGCTGGGGGTCACCTGACCATCCTGCCTGCCCACACTCTTCGGGATGTTGCGCAAAGGCCCGGCGCACACGGGGTTTCAACGGTTTATGCGGCTTACCGCTACGCGGCTGGCGTCCTCCTGACGCTTGTCAGAACCCACTTTCCCGTACCCCCAGCGCTGCCGCCCGTCGCCAGGCCACGCCCAGTACCGACTCACTGCGCCCTTGCAGCATCACCACTCCGCGCAGCGGTTGATGGGGGGTAGGGATCGTTTCAACGCTTTTCAGTCGCGCACCGTATTGAGCCTGCACCGGCTCCGGTCGCTGATTTTCGTCGCGGCGCACGGCAATTGGCCCATGGTGATCGGAGGTCAGTGCCTCCTGGTCCAGATAGGCCACGCCGTTGGCGTCGATGTCGGTCAATACCACCGGGATGGCCACGTGCATCGGGTCATCGGCGATAAACCGTCCAGTGGAACCCGGCGCCACCCGCCACAGTTCGGCCTCGGCCAGGTAACCGCGCAGGCGTGCGCCCTCTTCCACCACCTGGGCCAGTGAGTCCTTGGGCGACAGCCAGCGGCCGACGCTCAATTGCGGCAGCACATCGCGCACCCTGCCGGCATGGGGCGCGCGCAACAGCAGGCGTTCGCGCTGGGCGGCCAGCCCACGGTATTCGGCCAGGGCCTGGGACAGACGCTGATCGTTGATCCCGGCATCCGCAGCCGTTTCACTGCGCCCGGCCTGGCGGCGCATCTGCAGCTGCAAAATCTCCACTTCACGGCGCACGATGCTTTGCCGCGCGTCCAAATCCGGTGACTCCAGTTCGTACAAGACCTGGCCCTGGGTGACGGTTTGCCCATCCGCTACCCGCAACTGCTTGACCCGCGCGGCCACCGGCGCGTGCAACGCGCTGACGCGCCCGGCTTCGAGCATGGCCGGCAGCTCGACGGCGCTGCGCCACGGCACCACCAGCGCCAGCCCGATCAACACCAACCCCAGGCTGCTCAACAGCACACGCGGCGCATGGGCCTGGCTGCGACGACTCCACCATTCGCGCCATTCCTTGAAGATCGGCAGGAAGATGAACCAGACCAACTCCACCAGCATCAGGAAGATCCCGAGCAGTTTGAAGAACAGGTGATACACCGCCAGGGCAATCCCCAGAAACAGCGCCGCCCGCCACAGCCACGCCAGGTAGCCCCACGCCAACAAGCGTCGTTGCATCGTCGGCGACCACGGCTCCGGCGCCGGCTCGCCATACCCGAACAACAGTTCACGCAGGCGCCAACGGCACAGGGCAAAGGCGCGGCCTTGCAGGTTATCCACCCCCCATAAATCGCTGATCAAGAAGTAGCCATCAAAACGCATGAACGGGTTGAGGTTGATCGCCAACGTCGTCAGCCACGTGGCACTGGCCAACATGAACGCCGCGGTGCGCGCCGGGCCATCCGGCAGCAGCGCCCAGGCAAGCAAGGCGATACAAGCCAGCAGCAACTCGGCCATCACCCCGCCGGCACCGATCATCAACCGCGCACGGCGATCATTGACCCGCCAGGCGTCGCTCACATCGGTGTAGAACATCGGCAACAGCACCATGAACGCCACACCCATGCTCTGAACCCGACAGCCAGCGCGTTTGGCCATATAGGCATGGCCGAACTCATGGCACAACTTGGCGAAGCACAACACCACACCAAACGCCAAGGCGCCGCCGAGGCTGAACAAGTGCGGGAACGTCGCCAGAAAGCGCTGCCAGTCGCGCGCGACCAAAAACACGCCCAGGCCCAGAACTGCCGGCAGGCCGTACCGCAGCAAGCCCGGACCGAAGCGCGCCAGCCAGGGCCATGTCCGGTTGAGAAAAGCGTCCGGACGCCACAGCGGAATGCGGAAAAACAGGTACTGATGCAGCAATACCTGCCACAGGCTCTGCTTTTGTGCGGCCGCTTTATAGAGGTAACTGGCGCGCTGCTGCGGATCAAGGCCGGTGATCAGGTCATGGGCGCGCAAAAAGCTCAGCAGCTCCTCCACTTCGCTGATGCCCAAGGGCAAACCCGGTTCACGGTTGGCGGCTTGCAAGACTTTCTCTGGATCGCCCAGGGACCAGTGGCGCAGCAAACGAATGGCGGTGGCGCCGAGTTTGAAATAGCGCCCGCGCACCGGGTCGGCCAGGGTCCAGCGTGGCGAACCGTCCAGCGCCGCGCCGGCACTGGACAGTTGCAGGTCTTCGCGCAGTGTGGGCAGGTTCATCAGAGGCCGACGCTCTGGCGCAGGCCCGCCAACGGCCGACGCAGCAGGTACAGGGCCAACGGCGCGCGGTCGCCATACAGCTTCGCCGTACCGCGCAGGCCGATACGCGGTGGCGCGCCATCGAATTGTGCATCGAGGCGATAGGCCAATTGCCCGCCCGGCGTGGGCTGCGCTTCATAGGCGGCACGTTGCAGGGTGGCGAGATGGCGTTGCAGTGGGTCACTGTCGAGGAACAGCGCTACCTGGGCATTGGGCGCCAAGGCAATGGCATCGCCCACCGCCAGCTCAATGCGCAATTCCGCCTGGGCAGGGTTGGCAATCTGCAACAAGCGCTCGCCGGTCTGCACCGGTTTGCCGGTCCAGCGGTCAGCATCAGCGAATACAGCGATACCGTCGCGCTCGGCACGCACTTCGCTGCGTTTGAGCAGTTCACGCGCATAGTCGCGTTCGGCGCGTTTTTGCTCGACGCGGGCCGCCAGCAGGTCGATCTTCGAACTGGATTCGGCATCGGCAAAGGCGCGCTGGGAATTGGCCTTGAGCTCCGCTTCAGCGACACCCAGAGCACGCGCCGCCACATCGGCCTGCGCCGTCAGCGTGGTGCTTTCGAAGCGCAGCAACAGGTCGCCGGTTTTTACCGACTGATTGGGCTTGACCAAAAACTCGGCGATGACGCCATCCAGCGGCGCCGCCACCACTTGCCCGGCCTGCGGCACCACTTCGGCGGGCGCCAGCACCGATTGGCGCACCGGGATCAACAGCATCAGCAACAACGCCACCAGCACCGCTATCCAGCGTTTACGGGTCAGGCGCAGGCGCCACGGCTGGCGTGGCTGCAACGCGTGCCAGGCATGGCTGCAGGTGTCGCCAAAATGCGCCAGCAGCACTTGTTCGGCCGGGCTCCACGGGGTATCCCGCGCCAGCCACAGGCCGCCGAACACCCGGCCCTGGGGATCCATCAACGGCAGCCAGAACACGTGCCCGGCGGACAGGCTCTGCCAATCGGCTTGCACCGCGCCACTTAATTGCTCAGCCAGGACCACCCGCGCAGTCTGGCTCAACGCCAGTTTGTGCAACTGCGCCACCGCCTGCTCGACAAACGCCACGAACGGCGCATTCGAATCGACGCTGCTCACCGCCGTCACCGCCCTCACTTTGCCGGCGATCAACAGCGCGGTGTGGCGATAGCCGAACAGGGGCTGGCTGTCGTTGACCAGGCTGTAGGCCAGTTGCTCGATAGTACGCGCGGCACGGGTCTGGCGTTCAAGGTCGAGAAACTGCGCAAATACGCGCTCAGCGTGGCCCGGCATCGGTGCGTTCATTGCAATTGCGCAAAATGGGCCGTGCCACTCATGCCCGCCAGCAGCCCGCTGGCATTGGGTAAGGTGGCGACCAGCAGCAGCGTCTGGCTCCCCTCATCGATGCGCGCGCCGAGGCGTTTGACCGTGGCGGTGAACGCCTGGCCGGTTTCATCGGGGGTGAAATTGAACGTCTGGCCCGGCTTGAGTTTGCCCATCCAGCGCGACGGCACCAGCAGGTGAATTTCCAGGCTGTGGTTGTCGACTATTTCCAGCAACGGCGCCCCCGCCGAGACGCTTTCATAGCGTTGGACCTTGCGCTGCACCACTTGGCCGTCATACGGCGCCAGCACGCTGCAGCGCTTGACCTGCACTTGGTAAACCTGGGATTGGGCCTGGGCTTCAGTGAGCTTGGCTTCGGCGCGGGCCACTTCAAAACGCCCGACGGAGTTGAGCGCCGCCAGTTGTTTGTTGTGGGCCAGTTCTTCACTGGCACCCCGGCTGGCAGCCTGGGCGGCGTTCAATTGGGCCTGGTAGGCCGAGCAATCGAAACGCGCCAGGGTGTCGCCCTTCTTGAACGACTCACCTTCGCTGAAAGGCAGTTCAACAATGCGCCCCGACAATTCGCTGGCCAGCACCGCCTGGTCGCGAGCGCGCAGCACACCCCGGGCGTCACTGGAGGCGCTGGTCGACGCCGCAAGCGGGTGGTCCAACAACGGATCGTCCGCCATGACCATCGGCGCAACGCCCATCAGGCAGATAAAACTCAACGTCCCTCTTCGTAACCGCTCCATACGATCCTCCCTGACCATGATTGCAGTCTATGTCAGCACGGTTAAATTGCCACCGCCCCAATCGGATAAGTCAGTAATTTGTGTAGGGCTTCACCGATGCTTTTGTCGGATCACGCTATGATTGCCACCCCCAAGGATTCAGGATCAAGGACACGTCATGCGCATCGGTTTTCTGTCACCCCTGGCACTGGCTCTGCTGGCCGGTATTTCCCTACAGGCCCAGGCCAGCTCCGACGATTCGTGCTACCCCGACTGGCGGGTCTCGCGTGACAGCCTGGACCCGTGCAACAACCTGCCGTTCCTCAGCCCAGGCAATGACAGCCGGGCCAACCTGCGCTTGCTGCTGGCTGACAAAAAGGCCGCGCCGTTGGCGCCCAAGGCGCTGAGCGAAGATGACCTGTCCCAGGGTTTCGGCCCGGTGCCGTTTCCGGTGTATCGCCTGGCCGCTGCCTCCAGCGCAGAGACTGAGCCCGACTCGGACGATTCGCCTACCGCCGAGCTCGACACCCTGCTGACTTCCCTGGGGGTCAAGCGCGAGGAGTACAAAACCGCCGGCGAAGCGTTCCTCAGTGGCGAGGGCAGCCGCTGCCGCAGCAACGACGATGACAGCGCCACGGCGTTTATCCGCCAAGTGGTCAAGGCCGACATACCGGCGACCGAGCGCGCGCTGCTGGCCAAAGCGCGACTGCAACTGCTCACCACCTGCACCTGGGATGGCCCGGTGATCGCCGAGCCGCAGCAGATCCAGTCCGCCGACGGCCAACTGTTTCGCACCTACCTGCAAGCCGCCGCTGATTTCTACAGCGGCCGCTTCGCCGAGGCCGCGCAAGGCTTTGCTGGCGTCGGCAATGCCCAATCGCCGTGGTTGAAGGAAGCCGCGCTGTACATGACCGCCCGCACAGCGCTCAACCAGGCCCAGGCCGACACCTATGACGAAGACGGCGTGCCGCACCTGGACCGTGTGGATAAGCCCGCACTGGCCACGGCCGAGCAGGGCTTCAACGCCTACCTGAAGACTTATCCACAGGGCGAATACGCGGCCTCGGCCCACGGGTTGCTGCGCCGGGTGTACTGGCTGGCCGACGACAACACCAAGCTCGCCGACGCGTTCGCCTGGGCACTGACGGCCACCGACGAGCAGCGCAATGTGTCTGAGGATGAGCTGGTAGAAGAAGCCGACCTCAAGCTGTTGATGGTCAACAGCGATACCGTCAAGACCCCGATGATCCAGCTCGTCAGCGACCTGATGGTGATGCGCGGCGGCAACCAGCCGGCCCTCAGCCGCGCAGACCTCGAGAAGCAAAAGGCCGCGTTCGCCAGCGAGCCAGCGCTCTATGAGTACTTGCTGGCAGTGTGCGCGCTGTACATCGAGCATCAACCGGACGCCGCCTTGAAGCAGTTGCCGCAGAGCGTGCCGTCGAACCTGAACTACTTCGCCTTCAGCCAGCAGACCCTGCGCGCCCTGGCCCTGGAAGCCAAGCAAGACTGGAAAGGCGCCGAGGCCTTGTGGCTGCAACTGTTGCCACTGGCAAAACTGCCGCTGCAACGCGACCAATTGGAGTTGGCACTGGCCATGAACTACGAGCGCAGCGGCCAGTTGGCCAAGGTGTTCGCCAGCGATTCGCCGATCAGTACCAGGCAGGTGCGCTACATCCTGCTGCGCAACGTCGCCGGGCCTGAGCTGCTGCGCCAGCAGATCGCCCAGGCCAGCGATCCGCTGGAACGCCAGACCGCGCAATTCGTGCTGCTCTACAAAGACCTGCTGCACGGCCAGTTCGCCACGTTCGCCGAGGACCTCAAGCAACTGCCGGCCCAGGCCCCCGAGGACAAGCTGGGCACCAGCCTGGGTTATGTCTACAGCGCCAGCCAGACGCTTAAGCTGTTCCAGTGGAACGGCGACAAGGCCGAATCCGGCTACGCCTGCCCGAGCATCGCGCAAACCGCAGCGACCTTGCAGACCGAGGCGAAGAACCCCCAGGCCCTGAACTGCTTCGGCGAATTCATCCTGCGCAACGGCCTGGACGGCATGCCTCTGGAGCAGGCCCGCGCGGCCGGCAGCCTGGGCAGCACCGCCTCAGACTTCAAGGGTGAAACCTTCTCGCGGCTCGACGGTTACAAGCAGGTCATCGGCAACGCCAAGGCGCCCAAAAACGACAAGGCCTACGCGCTGTTCCGCGCCATCAACTGCTACGCGCCGGCCGGCTACAACAGCTGCGGCGGCCAGGACGTCGAACCCGCCGTGCGCAAAGCCTGGTTCCGCCAGCTGAAAAGTGGTTTCGCCGACACCCAGTGGGGCAAATCGCTGCAGTACTACTGGTGAAACACCTGTGGCTGGGCCTGCTGTTGCTGGCAAGCCCGGCATTCGGCGCCGTCGATGCCCGTGACTATGACGCCTTCTGGCTGTGGAGCGGCGTCACGCCACAGCCGGTACTCAAGCAGGCCAAGACCCTGTACATCCTCCAGGGCCAGATCAACTCCACCCGCCGCGCACCCCAGCGCGGTGTGCAACTGATCGCCCAAGGCATCAGCGTACCGCGCCTCACCCGCGGCGAAGTCTGGGTGGTCTACCGCGCCCACACCCTGCACTGGCCCGAACAGATCTACACCCAGCTGCTTGGCCAGGTACAACGTTGGCGCGACGCAGGCAACCCCGTGGTCGGCATCCAGATCGACTTCGACGCCCGCACCCAATACCTGCACGAATACGCCGACTTCCTGCGCGACCTGCGCCAACGCCTGCCCTTTGAGCTGCGCCTGAGCATCACCGGCCTGATGGACTGGAGCAGCAACGCCGACCCCGCCGCCATCGCCCAGCTCAAGGGCGTGGTGGACGAAGTGGTGGTGCAGACGTACCAGGGACGCCAGAGCATCCCGGATTACGCGGCGTATTTGCCACGGATGAACCGGATGGGGCTGCCGTTCAAGATCGGCTTGATACAGGGTGGGGAGTGGGAGGCGCCTGGGTATTTGCAGGGGAGTGAGTGGTTTCGGGGGTATGTGGTGTTTTTGCAAAACCGTTGACAGGGGTGTCAATTCTATGCAAGAAAGTGTCCTCTGTCCGCGGACAGAGGACATTCGCTTTTGGAGCCCCATGAAAAGTCAAGACATCGTCATCCTGTTCAAACTGATCAGCCTGGGACTACAGGCCAAAGGGGAGCGCGTAAAAAAACGAGTGTTCTCTGTGGAAAAAGAGAGCGCGAGCCTCGGGTTTCAAAATCTTCCGGATTACATTCAAAACTTCGAAACTGTTCAACTTTCGTCAATTGATGACTGGCGGGGCTGGGATGGAATAGACGAAGACTTTGAAGGACACAGCTCACAAACCTATTCTGTGAGATCGCTGTCCTCAGCGTTGGGCCTAAGCAAAACAGAGGTTTCCTCATCCCTGAATCGTTGCAGGGAAATTGGCTTGATCTATACGAGCCACACCGACGGAATTCCTCTGGTAAGAAGCAAGGCACTGCTTGATTTAGTCACGTACAGCATTCGCTATATTTTCCCGGTTAAACCAGGCCCTATCGTTCGCGGTATTCCGACAGCCTTCGCCGCGCCAGTCCTGGCGGGAAAAGTAATGAGCGGCGGCGACCTCATTCCCGTCTGGCCGGACGCATATGGAAAGAGCAAAGGCCAAGAAATAACGCCTTTGTATAAGACCGTCCCCGGCGCAGTGAAAAAAGATGAGCTGCTTTATCATTTCCTGGCACTCGTCGATGCCATCCGCATTGGCGGGCCGCGCGAAGCCAAGGTGGCCGATGCCATGCTGCGGGAGTGGATCTTGTGACGTCCAACAGAATCATGATGCTGCAAATGCTTGAAGAGGTCGCTGAGGCGTTGGGTGATGAGCTGCGTGAACAAGTCGCTTTTGTCGGCGGATGCACCACTGTTTTACTCATCACCGACGAATACACCCTTGAATCAATTCGCGGCACGGATGACGTGGACCTGGTCATTCATCTGACAGGCACGCCTGACTGGTATCGGTTGGAAGAAAACCTGAAACCCAGAGGCTTCAAAAATACCGGCCAGGACTCCGTCACCTGTCGTTTACGACTCGGCGGTTTGAAAGTGGATTTCATGCCGACCGATGCAAAAGTATTGGGGTTTTCCAATACGTGGTTTGTCGGCGGGCTAGAAAACTCCATCGACTACACACTCCCCAAAGGAACACGTATCAAGATATTTGCGGCACCATGGTTTCTCGCCGCAAAACTTCAGGCGTATCAGGGCCGAGGTCATGACGACGTACTGATGTCCAATGACATCGAAGACATCATCGCTTTGCTGGACGGCAGGGAAGAACTTATCGAAGAAGTGAAGCGAGCGCCTTTTGAGCTCCGACATTTCGTGAGCAATCAATTCACCGCATTGATAAGACTGTCAGCGTTTCAGGACGTCATCCAAAGCAGCACTCAGGACGCTGATCGGGAAACGTTGATTTACGAGCGCCTGAAGACGCTCGTGGGATTGGGAGTGACCGCTTGATCCTACAGTTGAGCCTCAGTCAGCAAGGAACTGAAAGAACCGAAAACCGCGATGTCATCGGTTCGGCTCAAAGCACAGGAGCGTATCTCCACGTGATCGCTGATGGCACTTCCAAGCCAGCCAGTGGCGAATTGGCGCGAGCCTTGACTCATTATCTGCTTGAGTCGTTTTCTCGCGCAGAACCGACAGTTACATCATGCCCAGACAAAGCGACTGAATGGGTACTCCACGCACTGGGAGAGGCGCACTCAAACCTTTGCCCAGGTTTTCCATTGGCCTCCACCAGCTACCTTGTGTTGCTGGTGATGGGTCAAACGGCCATTACGATCCACGCTGGTGACTGTTGCCTTGGCTATCTGGGAAAAGATCAGCGCATGATTTGGCTAACTTCACCCCATTGCGGCCCCAACTGGAAAGGAGACCTGAGCCACGCAGTCATCGCCGAAAGCTCCTCCCGCAAAACACTGCTCAACTGCATGAGTTATCGCAGGCCCCATGAGCCAGCGGTTAACTCCGTGGAAACGGTTAGGGGGACGACTTGGATTCTGGCAACAGATGGATTTTGGGCCGAACTGTCAGCCGCAGACCAGCTCAAAGCCATTGCAGGGCAAACCCTGGACGGTTGCTCAACAGAAGACGATGTCACCTTCATGCTTTTGCAGTCTTAGAAGAAACAGGTACGCAAGGCAAGAAGGCGCAGAGGATCAGCCCTGGGGCTAGGCTTCGCGGATTTTCGATACCGACATCAGAAAAGCTCACAGGAAATAATCGGCCTGAAAGTTTAACGATCATGGCTTACCAAAGATGATTGCAGCAAAAATCACGAACAGTCCTACATCGGATAGTCCAATTTTCAGCGCTGAGCCTGCACCAGCGGATACACCGACTCCCAGCCCCCACCCAGCGCTTTATACAACCCCACCATCGCCAACGACACCCCGGTAGAACTCTCCACCCACTGCTCCTGCGTGGCCAGCAGTGCACTTTGCACCGTGAGTACGTTGACGAAATCCACCACGCCCTCGACGTACTGATGCTGCGCGGTGGTCAGGGCGATCTGGTTCTGGCGCACGGCTTCGGCCAGGCTGTCGCGGCGTAGTTGGCTGGCGTTGTAGCGGGTCAGTTGATCGTCGATCTCATGCCAGGCGCGCAGCACCGTTTGCTGATAAGCCAGCGCCGCTTCCTGTTGCTGGGCTTCGCGCAGGTTCAACATGCCTTGCAGGCGCCCGCCGTTGAACAGCGGCAGGCTCAATTGCGGGCCGAAGGCAAACGCACGGGAGCCCCAGGAGCCGAAATCCGACAGTTGCATGGCCTGGGAGCCGAGGCTGCCGGACAAGGTGATGCGCGGGTAAAAGTCGCCCTTGGCCACTCCGATGCTGGCGGTCGCGGCGTGCAGGCGGGCCTCGGCCTGGCGGATGTCCGGGCGGCGCTCGGCGAGTTCCGAGGGCAGGCCGATGGCGACCTGGCGTTGGGTCTGCGGCACCGCAGCATCCTTGGACAATTGTGCATGCAGGGCTTGGGGCGGCTCACCCATCAACAGGCTGAGGGCGTTGATCAACTGGTCCTGGCGCTGTTGCAAATCCGGCAGGCGCGCTTCGATGGCCGCGACCTGGGCGGCGGCTTCGGCCACGTCCAGGTCGGTGGCCACGCCGTCGGCCAGGCGCAGTTGCGAGAGCTTGAGGCTGTGGCGAGCGACGTCGAGGTTTTGCTCGGTGACAGCACGGGTATTTTGCACGCCGCGCAGTTGGATGTAGTCCTGGGCGGTCTCGGCCAGCACCGACAGCAAGACGGCGCGACGGTCGTTTTCGGCGACTTGCAGGGTGGCGTCGGCGGCTTCGGTTTCGCGTTTGACCCGCCCCCAGAAATCCAGCTCCCAGGAGGCGGAGAAGCCTGCGTCCCATTGGTTGAACGCCGAACGGCCGTTCTCGCCGGAGGGGTCGTTCAAACCTTCGCCGCTATTGCGTTTGCGCTGGTAAGCCCCTGTTGCATCGACACGGGGGTAACGCTCGGCGGTCGTCACCTGGCGCACCGCGCGACTTTGTTGCAAGCGACTGCTGGCCAGTTTCAGGTCGAGGTTATCGGTGAGGGCACGACGCGTCAGGGCCGAGAGTTGCTCGTCGTGGAACACGTCCCACCAGCGCTCCTCCAGCGGGCCGGTGACTGCGCGGCTGGCGGCCTGACGACCTTGGGGCTCATTCCATTGCGTGACGTGAGGGCCCTGGGGCCGTTGGAAATCCGGGCCGACGGTGCAGGCGCCCAGGCTGAGCAGGCTTAAGGTGAGCCAGGCAAACGATCTCATTGCTGGGCCACCTCACGCGGCTGCGTGACCGGCTGGGTGTCGACGCTGGCTTCCACCGACATGCCGACCCGCAGGCGCTCGGTCAGCGGCTGATTCGGTTCGAGGACGATCTTCACCGGGATGCGCTGCACCACCTTGGTGAAGTTACCGGTGGCGTTATCCGGTTTGACCGAGGCGAACGTCACCCCGGTCGCAGGCGCCAGGCTTTCCAGGTGGCCGTTGAGCAACTCGCCGTCGAGGCTGTCGACACGTACCTGCACGGCTTGGCCAGCGTGCATATGGTAAAGCTGGGTTTCCTGGAAGTTGGCCACCACGTAGGCCTCGGCCAACGGCACCACCGCGAGGATCTTGCTGCCCGGCGTCACATAGGCGCCCACCCGCACCGCGCGCTCGCCGACCATGCCATCCACCGGCGCGACGATGCGCGTGTAGGACAGCTGATAGCTGGCCATTTCCAACGCGGCCTGGGCGCGCTTGAGCCCCCCCTCGGCGGCGTCGCGCTGGGCCGTGAGGATTTCCACCTGCTTGCGTTCGGCCGCCAGCACCGCCGTGGCACTGGCCAGGCGTGCGTTGGCCTGGTCAATACGGGTCTTGGCTTGCTGGGCGTTCTGCACAGTACCCGCGCCCACACCGGCGAGGTGGTTGTAACGGTTCAGTTCGTGTTCGGCGAAGGCCACTTCGGCACGGTCTGCGGCCACGGTGGCCTGGGCCTGGGCGATCACCGAGCTTTGACGTTCCAGGGTCGCGCTGGCGTTTTTCAGCTGGGCCTGGGCGACCAAAGTGTCGGCATCGGCGGCCTGGGCGGCGGCGCGAAAATCACGGTCGTCGATCAGCGCCAGCAACTGGCCGGCCTTGACGCGCTGGTTGTCTTCCACCAGCACCTCCTTGATAAAGCCGGCCACGCGCGGCGCCACCAGGGTGAAGTCGGCGGCAACGAAGGCGTCGTTGGTGGCCTGGCGCTTGTTGCCCAGTAGCCCCGGCGCGACCAGGTACACCAACACGCCGACGGCGAATACGGCGATGACAGAGACGGCTATTTTGTCTTTGCGTTTCATGAGAAGTCCTTGTGGCTAGGTCGGTGCGCGAGGCGGAAAAATCCGCGTGGGCATCCAGAAAATCAGCAGGATCAACGCCGCCGCAACAGCGGCCATGACGTAATAGAGATCCGAAGACGTGAGCACTACGGCCTGCTCGTGCAGGCGGTGGGCAAGCCCCGACGCGTCGCCATCGGCCAGGGGCGAGTTGCCCAGGCGGTCCACCAGCATGGTCGAGTGAAAGTGCAGGCGCTGGGTGGTCAGTGCATCCAGCACGCCGGTGGCAATCACGGCAGCCAGGCCTTTGACGGTGTTGAACCAGGCCGAGGCAAACGGCCCATCCGCCGGTTGGATGCTGCCGGTAGAGAGCATCAGCAACGGCAACACCGCCATGGGCTGCCCGAAGATTTGCAGCAGGTACAGGCCGTAGAAGTCGTCGCGAATCCACGCCGAGGTCAAGTGCGTGCTGCCCAGGCAGGACAGCACCAACATGCCCAGCCCGATGCCCAGCACCCAGCGGCAATCGACCCAACGCAGGTTGCACAACGCCGCCACCAGCGGCAGCGCAATCAATTGCGGCAGCGCCATCAGCAGCATCAGCGGCGCGGTTTGCAGGGGCCGATAACCCTGGACCTGGGCGAGGAAACTCGACGGGATGATGATCACCGAGGTCAGCACCATCAACACCCCGGCCAGCACGATCAGGGCAAACGACAGGTTGCGCAGGCCAAGCATCTGCAATTTGAAGAACGGTATTGGCTGCGACCATTCATTGAGCAGGAACAGCACCAGCAACACCGTGCCGCCACACAGCAGGAAGGTGATCAGGCCCGACTCGAACCAGTCCAGGCGATTGCCCTGCAACAGGCCGATCACCAGCATGCAGATCGCCGGGAACCCCAGCAGCAGGCCGCGCCAGTTGAACTGCTTGAGACGCTCCAGGCGCAGCGGGTCTTGTGGCAGGCCGTAGGCCACGGCGGCCATCGCCAGCAGGCACGGCCCGATGATCTGCCAGAACGCCCACTGCCAGCCGACATACTCGGTCCACAGCGCCGCCAACGGCGTGCCCAGGCTCGGGCCGAACGTGGCAGTGAGCGCGTAGCCGGCCAAGCCATACAGCTTGACGTTGGCCGGCAGGAAGCGCAGCGCCACGGTCATCAGCATCGGCGGCAACGCCCCACCCGCCAGGCCCTGGACGGTGCGCAGCAGCAGCAGGCTTTCGTAGTTCGGCGCGAAGGGGCACAGGATGCCCAGCACAGTGAACAGAGCGATCGCGCACAGGGTGAAACGGCGCAGGGAAAACGTCACCGAACACCAAGGCGCGAAGGCCATGGCCGACACGGAAGTGGCGGTGTAGGCGGCGACCAGCCAGGTGCCTTCATCAAAACCGATGTACAGCGCACCGCGAATATCCGCGAGGGCCACCTTGGTGACCATCTCGTTGAGACCGGACACCAGCACCGCCAGCAACACGCCGACCAGGCCGATGATGATGCGCGGGCCAAATACAGGCGGGGTGATGGCCGTGGGTTTGGCTGCGGCCGCAAGGGAGGGGGCAGCGAGGGAAGTCATGTACAGGTAACTCGGGATTAGAAATACCCGAGCAGTTTAATCAGGCACATCCATGACAAAAAGTTACATGTTGGCAGGGTATAAGTGCACCAGGCGCAATCCTGAATTCACCACAGAATCCTTGTGGGAGGGGGCTTGCCCCCGATTGCTGTGCCAGATACAGATTTTCTATCTGATCCACCGCAATCGGGGGCAAGCCCCCTCCCACATTTGACTGTGCATGACGTACAAATCAGGTCGGCTGCGCTTCCAACCAAGTGGCGTGGCAACTTTCGCGCATCGTCTCGCGCAGCCATTTATGGGCCGGGTCTTTGTCGAAGCGCGGATGCCAGGATTGAGCCAGGACCAGGGTCGGCAACGAAATCGGCAAGGCGAATGCACGCAGCGGCAATTTCAAGCGATTGGCGCTGTAGAGCGCTTCCTTGGGCACCGGCAGGATCAGGTCGGAGTCGGGCAGCATGAACATCGCACCATGAAAGCCTGGGGCGATCATCGCCACGCGGCGCTCCAGGCCCTGGGCATTCAGGGCGGTGTCGATCGGCCCGCGAGCGATGCCGCGCCGGGAAATGCTGATATGGGAATAACTGGCGAAACGCGCAGCGGTGATGTCTTCATCGAACAACGGGTGGTCTTCCCGCGCCAGGCCGACGAAGGTGGTGGAGAACAGGTTCTGCACCTTGACCTCGGGGCTGGAGGGCATGGTATTGCTCACCCGCAGGTCCAGGCGCCCTTCGCGCAGCGCCTCGTCGTCGGTGTCGCCTTCCGGCACGAAGCACAGCTCGCACAGGGGCGCCATGCGCTCCATGGTGTCGAACAGGCGTCCGCCGTATACGCCGATGAAGAAGTCATTGGCACGCACGCTGAAACGGCGGCGCAGGGTGCTCAAGTCCACTTGATCCGCCGAACGAAACAACAGCGCCGCCTGCTCCACCACATTGCGCACTTGGCCTTGCAGTTCCAGCGCCTTGGGCGTCGGCACCAGGCCGCGCCCGGCACGCACCAGGATCGGATCACCCACTGCCTCGCGAATGCGCGTGAGCGTGCGACTCATGGCCGCCGGGCTGAGGCTCATCCGCCGAGCGGCGCCCACCACGCTGCCCTCGTCGAGCAAAGCGTCGAGGGCGACCAGCAGGTTCATGTCTGGTAGTTGCATGCCAAGCACTCGTGATCAGTCGGGAGTGAACTGGCCGCAATCGTAGCAGCATGGGCGTATCAGCGCTGCATGCCCCAGCGTTTCACGGTGAGCCGCTCGAAGGTGTCGAACACCAGGTTTTCCACTAACAACCCGATCAGGATCACCACCGCCAACCCGGCAAATACCTTGTCGGTGTACAGCTCATTGCGGTTCTGGAAGATGTACCAGCCCAGCCCCCCCTTGCCGCTTGTTGCACCAAACACCAACTCGGCAGCGATCAGCGTGCGCCAGGCGAATGCCCAGCCGATCTTGAGGCCGGCGAGAATCGACGGCAGCGCTGCCGGGATCAGGATGAACAGCACAAAGCGCATGCCCTTGAGGCCATAGTTGCGGCCGGCCATGCGCAGGGTTTCGGAAACGCCGAGGAACCCCGAATAGGTGTTGAGCGCCAGAGCCCACAACACCGAATGCACCAGCACGAAGATCAGGCTGTTCTGGCCCAGGCCGAACCACAGCAGCGCCAGCGGCAACAGGGCAATGGCCGGCAAGGGGTTGAACATTGAGGTCAGGGTGCTCAGCAGGTCGCGCCCCAATTGCGTCGACACCGCGAGGGTGGTCAGGGCAAACGCCAGCACGATGCCGATCAGGTAGCCCTTGATCAATACCACCAGCGAGATGCTCACCTTGCTCAGCAGTTCGCCACTGAGCAGGCCGTCATAGAGCGCGTGAAAGGTCTGCAGGAAACTCGGCAGCAGCAGGTCGTTGTTCTGGTAGCGCGCGACGGCTTCCCACAGGATCGCAAGCACGATCAGGATCAGGCCCTTGCGCAGCCAGCCTTGTTGCCACAGGCGTTGGCGCAGGGGCAGTTCGCGTTCCACGGGGACGCTGAGCAGCGGCTCAAGGGTAATTTCGTATTCCTGGCGCATTGGGCTGCCCTCTTAGTAAGCGATGCGGATGTCGGCGAAACCCAACTCACGTTCGGCCTCGGGCGCTTCATCGAACAGCAGGCGATGAATGCGCCGCGCCGACGCCTGGAATTCCACGCCGCCGAGGCTGTGCAGGTTGTATTGATGGCTGTGGATTTCCGCGCGCACGCGCCCGGGATGGGGGGACAGCAATAGGATGCGATTGCCCACCACCAGGGCTTCTTCGATGGAGTGGGTGACGAACAGCAGGGTGAAACGCACCTCCTCCCACAGCAGCAGCAATTCTTCCTGCATCTTGCGCCGGGTCAGGGCGTCGAGGGCGGCGAAGGGTTCGTCCATCAGCAGGATCTTCGGCTGCATGGCCAGGGCGCGAGCGATGGCCACGCGGGCTTTCATACCGCCGGAAAGCGTATGCGGGTAAGCGTCGGCAAAGGCGCTGAGGCCGACTTTGTCGAGGTAGTGCAACGCCCGCTCTTCGGCTTCGCGACGCGGTAGCGTTTTCGACGCCAGCAGCGGAAACATCACGTTCTGCTTGACGGTTTTCCACGGCGGCAACTGGTCGAACTCCTGGAACACCACGATGCGGTCAGGGCCCGGCTGTTCGACCTTTTGCCCCAGCAGGCGAATTTCACCTTCGCAGGGTTTGATAAACCCCGCGATGGACTTGAGCAAGGTAGATTTGCCGCAGCCCGACGGGCCGAGCAACACGTAGCGGTCGGCCGGGTCGATCTCGAAACTGACCTGGTGCGTGGCCCGCACCACGCGCTCGGGAGTACGGTATTCCAGGCTGACGTTGTCCACCGCGAGCAACGGAGCGGTGGTATGCAGGTTGCTGGCCGTGTGGCCTTGCAAGAGCGCGTTCATCTCAACTTCCTTGCAGGGGCTTGGCGTCCTGGAAGAAGTAGTCCTTCCACGATTCCGGCTTGTTCTTGATGGCGCCGACGCGGTAGAGGAATTCCGCCAGCGGGTAGGTATTTTTCGGTGTAACGCTGAACTCGAACTGCGGGTTGTCGATGATTTTCAGCAGTTCGGTACGGTCGATCTTGGCCTTGGTCACGCGGATGTAGGTGTCGGCAGCGGCACCTTTGTCGTTCTGGGCAAACTGCGCGGCTTCGGTCAACGCCTCGACAAACGCCTTGTAGGTCTTGGGGTTGTCGTTGCGGAATTTTTCGGTGGCGAACAGCACGGTCGGCGAATTCGGCCCCAGCAGGTCATAGGTGTTCAACACCACATGCACGTTGGGGTTGGCCAGCGCCTGGTCCTGGAACGGCGGGTTAGAGAAGTGCCCGGTCAACTCGGTACCGCCGGCAATCAACGCAGCGGTGGCGTCAGGGTGCGGGACGGCAACGGTGTACTTGTCGAGGCGATTGAATTCCTTGTCGCCCCACTGCTTGGCGGCGGCGTATTGCAGGAAACGCGACTGTACCGAAACACCCACGGCCGGCACGGCGATGCGGTCTTTGTCGGTGAAGTCGGCGATAGTCTTGACCTTGGGGTTGTTGCTCACCAGGTAGTACGGGAAGTTGCCCAGGGACGCCACGGCCTTGACGTTCTGTTTGCCGTGGGTACGGTCCCAGATGGTCAGCAGTGGGCCAACGCCAGCACCGGCGATATCGATAGAGCCAGAGAGCAGCGCGTCGTTGACCGCCGCGCCGCCGGACAGCTGGGTCCAATCGACCTTGATGTCGAGGCCTTCCTGCTTGCCGTATTTTTCGATCAGGTTCTGGTCGCGCACCACGTTAAGCAGCAGGTAGACGATACCGAACTGTTCGGCAATGCGGATCTCGCCTTCGGCCTGGGCAGCCGTCGGAGCAACCAGGCTGCCCGCCAACAGACTGACACCAAGGCCGACGGTCGCCGCCAGCCGTGCAAATGGAATGTTCCTGGACATGGTCATGCTCCGAATCAGAAAGGCGCGTCGCCCTGGATGGTGGTGCGGTACAGCTTGCGGCGTAGATGGCTGGGGCAGCCGGCGGCCAGGTGGATCAACGAACGGTTGTCCCAGAACACCAGGTCGTGGGGCTGCCATTGGTGACGGTAGATATTTTCCGGCAGCACGCTATGGGCGTAGAGCTGGGCCAGCAAATCGCGGCTTTCGTCCTCCGGCAAACCGACGATGTGCGTGGTGAAGCCTTCACTGACGAACAGGGCCTTGCGGCCGTTTTCCGGGTGGGTGCGTACGATCGGGTGCACCACTTGCGCGACCTGGGCGAGCTGCTCAGGTGTCAGCGTCGGCCGCCAGTTACCTTCGAACTTGGTCTCGCTGTAGCGCGCGGTGTAGGAATGCGCAGCACTGCGGCCTTCGACAGCTGCACGCAGGTGCCCAGGCAGTTGGTCCCAGGCTTTGTGCATGTCGGCAAACAGGGTGTCACCGCCTTCGGCAGGCAGCTCCTGGGCGTGCAGCATCGAGCCGAGGCTGGGCAGCTCCTTATAGGACAGGTCCGAATGCCAGAATTTACCCGCGTCGCCCAGGCCGATGGATTGGCCGTTTTCGATGATGTTGGAGACGATCAGGATTTCCGGGTGGTTGGCCAGCAGGAACTGTTTGAGCACGTGAATCTGCAACACGCCGAAGCGGCGACTGAAGTCGATCTGCTGTTGCGGGGTGATACGTTGGTCGCGGAACACGACGACATGGTGGTCCAGATGCGCGCGGTGGATGCGGGCGAAGTCCTGGTCGTTGACCGGACGCGACAGGTCCAAGCCGACGATCTCGGCGCCTACGCTGCCGGGTAATGGGCGGACCTCGAAATGCTGGGTAGTAGGGGTCACTGTTGGAACAGTAGAGGCGGCGGACATGAGTTCACTCCCGGTCGGACAGGAGAGTGACTTTATAGATATAAGAACGACATTTTAAATACCATTAGTGAATATCGATAGACAGGAATGTACCGTCGAAAACCCGCCGGCAGCGAAGGCCAACGAATAGACCAGAGCAACGCAGCATCCCGTCCGCGCCCTCTGTAAGATGCCGAAAAAATACACTGTGAGTGCCGTGATCAGCGTGTTTAGCCGCTTACAAGCCGAAAACCTTGCCCGTTTGACAAGCCTGTAGGCAGGCTCTAGTGTGCATTGGATCCAATTAGCCATCCCTCTTCTAAGAAGGAGCAAAGCGTAGCCGTGACGCAGAAGCCGAACCCTTTGAGCAGCATTAAGGTCAGCGGGCCTATTCCCGCTCATCTTGCTCGTTCAGTCATTGAAGAAACCTTGCGCAATGCCATCCTTGATGGTCGATTGCCATGCGGTACCGCCATGCGCCAGCAAGAGCTGGCCAGCCTGTTCGGGGTCAGCCGCATGCCCGTGCGCGAGGCATTGCGTCAGTTGGAGGCACAGTCGCTGTTGCATGTGGTGACGCACAAAGGCGCGGTGGTGGCGCCGTTGATCGAAGACAATTCAGCTGAAACCTACGCCCTGCGCATGCTGCTGGAATCCGAGGCGCTGCGCTTGTCGATCCCCCTGCTCACCGACGCCGACATTGCCGAGGCCGAGGCCTGCATCAATGCCTTGGAGCGTGAGAAGGACTACACCAAGATTGGGCGCCTCAACCGCCTGTTCCACATGGCCCTGTACGGCAAGGCACCGAATCAACGGCTGCTCAAGTTGGTCGAGCATGGCTTGAATGAAGAGGAACGCTTCCTGCGCTTCAACCTCGAGGCGATGGGGTTGGGAGAGACCTCCCAGGAAGATCACCGCGAACTGCTGAAGCTGGTGGCACAGAAGAAGATCGACGAAAGCATCCTGACACTGCGTAATCACTTGATGCGCGGGATGGAGGTAATCGCCACCTACCTCAAGGGCCTTGAAGCGCCCCATTCGTAAGGTTTTCCAGCACCTCGCCTGCCCCCTATGCACTGCGGGGCTCGCTTCCCATCGGGGAGCGTCCCGCGCCGGCACTTCTTAGCCGGAACAACACGCGCCTATTAACGCTGGGACATGAAACTTCCCACCCTTGATAAAACAACTTACCCACAATAAATGCCGCCCCCAGATAAGCAACTAATACACTTATAAGCTTATCCAGGCACTCAATCGGCTTATTGTCTTTCGCCAATAAAAAACCACTTCATCCGGCCACGTAACTCCGCGCCTGCAGGCGGGGCTTGGCCAAACGCTACCTATCTACTTCCAAGCCGTAAACGCCCCCCTGTGTTCAGAGCAGTCGCAACAACTTATAGGCATCAACCATGCATCACACGTTACTTGAGCAAAAAAAACTGCAGTTATGCAGCCATCCGTTATTTGAAGAAATAACTTCACTCAACAAGTTACAACTTTTTATGAAAAGCCATGTGTTTGCGGTATGGGACTTCATGACGCTCACCAAACGCCTTCAACAAGACTTGACCTGTACGCAGTTGCCCTGGCTTCCCCCCGTCGACCCGCAAGCCACCCGCCTGATCAATGAGATTGTGCTGGGCGAGGAATCGGACGAGCGCCTGGGACAAGGTCATTGCAGCCACTTCGAGTTATACCGCGACGCCATGGTCGAAGTGGACGCCAGCACCGCCGCCATTGACACCTTCATTACGCTGCAACGCCAGGGCATGAAGGCCAATACCGCGTTGCAACACATCGACGTGCTACCTGGCGTAGCCCGTTTCGTCGAGAGTACGCTGCACATTGCCTTGAACGCACCGACCCATTGTGTGGCAGCCGCCTTCCTGCATGGCCGCGAAAGCGTCATCCCGTTCATGTTCGAACGCCTGCTGCGGGGTAGCGAGGTCATCCATCGCCGAGCGCCCACCCTGGGCTATTACCTCCACCGTCACATTGAGCTGGATACCCAAGGCCATGAGCCAGGGGCGCAACAGTTGCTTCAACGCCTGGTCGGCGCAGACCCACGCCGCCAGGCGCAGGCCGCTGAAACCGCGCTCCGGGCCGTGGAAAACCGCATGATCCTCTGGGACGACGTGCTGGCCTCGTTGCAAACGGTGCGCCCATGAACATCGCCAACTACCGCTCCATCGCCGAAGACTGGGAGCGTCGAGCAACCATTCGCACACGCCCTCGCCGCCAAATGGAAAACGACGACAAGCTGATCTATCCGCTGTGCCGCCAGCCATTGGCGCTCTGTGCGACCTTTCTCGAACATTGCCCGCAATGGCGCGACTTTGTGCTGGTGCAAAGCTTCTACAAATTCATCAACGATGTGGTGATTTTCGAAACCGAGATCGTCGACAAGACCGCTCGCCGCATTGCCAAGAACCGCTTCGCCCTGCCCTTCCCCCTCGTGTGCCGCTACGACGCGATGACTGTCGTGGTCGATGAGGATTACCACGCCCTGGTGGCATTGGATTTCCTCCAACAGACCGTGGCGATGACCGGCATACAACCGCTCGATCTGCCACGGGAAATCGAGCTGAGCCGTGCCTTGCCAGCGGCGCTGGCACAGGCCCCGGCGCACCTGCACGACGCCGTGGAACTGATCGGCGTGGCCATCGCCGAAAATACCGTCACCCAGGACGTCGCCGCGTTTTCCAACGACGAGAGCGTCAAGTCATCTGTCCGCGGACTGATGGCCGACCACCTGTTTGACGAAGGGCGCCATGCACAGTTCTGGACACGCTTGGTGCGCCTCTATTGGGAGGCGGCCAGCGTGGATGATCGCGACGGTATTGCCCGAGCCCTGCCGACGTTCCTGGCGCACTACCTGACCCATGACCTGCAGAAAGCCTTCGACCTTCAACTGATTGACCATCTGGACGTCAGCGCCAGCACTCGCGGTGCATTGAGGGCCGAGATAGAAGCACTGGACTTTCCCATCACCCGCCAACATCCGCTGATCGCCAACATCATGGGGTTCCTGCACCACAGTGGGCTGCTGCAGACACCGAGCATCGCCCAGGCGCTGGACGATTATCTGTTGCTGGCCGGGAGAGCGGCATGAGGCGCCTGACGATTGGCTGGGGCGGTGTCAGTACCGCATTGGGTACGGTGAGGCAGGTGCTGGAGCAATACGGACATCGGTCTGGCGATGAAATGACTGACCTGGTGATCGAAGACGGCAGCCAGCCCTTGCCTCTCCATTTGCACGAACCCCCACGCATCAGCTTGCGCCTGGGCATAGGCCCTGTGGGCGACAACGGTTTGCCCGCGCTGCAGTTACGCGGCTATGAGAACAACCGGCGCCTGATCGCTGCGATTGATCTTGCTGAAGAACCCAGCGGAAACGGTCAACGATTGCGCAGGCAGGCCACGAACGCGCTGTTGGAATGGGTGGCCTTGCACGTCAGCAGCCTCGCGCGCGACCCTGGGCATCTTGCGAGCGAAGCCTGCGCCAACACGTGGCCCGAGCAAGGCTTGCAAGCGCTGGAGACGCTGGCGTACCTGCATCGGTTTAATCGCACAGCGGCGCCAGCCCTGTTGCAGGCCGCCCAAGTGCCGATGATCGAGCGGTTGCGGGCCAGCCTTCTCGCCTTTGCCGAGCGGCCCGCCCTGAACATTGCGGGCAACGTGGTGACTTACCGGCAGTTACAGGTTCGAGCGTCAGCCATCCAGCAACAGCTTGGCCCACTGCTGGAGAGCCGTGCGGCGCCAGCGGTAGTTGGCGTTTGCCTGGAAAAATCCACCGCGCTGTATGCCAGTATTCTTGCCGTGCTGGGCTGTGGCGCGGTGTACCTGCCGCTCACATCGGACCATCCACCGCAACGCCAGCAAGCCATGCTGGAAAGTGCTGGCGCCCAGGTATTACTGGACGACGGCCAGCATCCGCTGCGGGAGCGCTTCGTGGCACTGGACGTGAGCACCGTCAGCCAGCCAGATACCTCCCACCCCTTGGGTGTCCGGCATCCCGACATCCATGCCCCGTGCATGGTGCTCTTCACCTCGGGCACCACCGGCCGGCCCAAGGGTGTACTGCTCAGCCAAGGTAACCTCGCCCACTTCACCGCCTGGTTTGGCAGCTGCATGGAGTTGAGCGAACAAAGTCGCGTACTGCAATTTGCCTCGTTGAATTTCGATGCGTCGCTGATGGACATTTTCCCCGGCCTGATCGCCGGTGCGCAGTTGTTCGTTCCCAGCGAGGCACAGCGGCGCGATCCACAACAACTGGTGGAGCTGATCCGCCAAGAGCGGATCAGTCATGCGTTCCTGCCGCCGGCACTGCTCAGCATTCTGCCATTGGCGCGACCGTTGGGCCTTTCGCACCTGCTCACTGGCGGTGATGCCTGCGAGCCGTATGTGATCGAACAATTGGCCGGGCAGTGCCAGTTGCATAACCTCTACGGACCGACCGAAGCCACTGTGCTGGTCACCCATCGAACCTTGCAACCCGCCGATGGCAACCGCAACCTGGGCCGCCCGATCGCCAACAGCCAAGTGCTGATCCTCGACGAGCACCTGCAACCCGTGGACGAGCAGGTGATGGGCGAACTGTACATCGTCGGCCCCGGGGTCGGCCTGGGGTACCTGGACGCAACGCAGACGCATGACGATCCTTTCGTCGAGCTGGCGTTGCCGAGTGGGCAAACCCTGCGGGCCTACCGAAGTGGCGATCTTGCAAAGTGGACCGCCGACGGTATCGAGCTGGGCGGGCGACGAGATGCACAGGTGAAGATCCGCGGGGTGCGGGTCGAGCCCCAGGAAATCGAGGAGTGCCTGCGTAACAGCCGACTGTTCCGCCAGGTGGCGGTGGTGATTGATGGTGAGCGCAGGATCCGCAGCATTGTCGCTCAGCCGGAGCCGGGCGCCACGATGGCCGACCTGAAGCAGCATGCACAACAGTGGTTGCCGGATTACCTGCAACCCGACGTGTGGACCGAGTTACCCAACCTGCCGTACTCCAGCAACGGCAAAATCGATCGCCAGGCGTTGCTGGCGTTGCCCGTTCAACCTGCGTCGAATACCAAGGGCCAGGCAGCGCAGACGCCCTTGCAAATGCAGCTGGCGGAACTATGGAGTGAACTGTTGCGGTTACCCGTGGAGGCGTTCTCGATGGATGACAGCTTCTTCAACCTGGGTGGCCATTCCATCCTGTTATCGACGCTGCTGCTGCGGATGCGTGAGCAACTCGGCCGCAGCCTGCCCTTGAATCGCTTCTTTGAAATGCCGACGATTCGCACCCTCGCACTGCTGATGGAGGACGCTGTGCTACCGGATGCCCCGTGCGGCCAGGCGGTCCGGGATGCGTTGCGAGACCCGATGATCGAGGTGCTGTCCGATGAACGCGTGGGTGATCCGCGCAAAGTGATCGTTACAGGCGCCAACAGCTTTATCGGCGTGCATATCGTCGAGGCCCTGCTGGCTGGCGGTGCAACAGAGGTCGCCTGCCTGGTGCGTGAACTGCCAGGCCAACCGGCAGCGACGCGGTTCGCCCAGGCGTTGAGTGAGTATCGCCTGGAACATTTGGACCTGAGCCGAGTACAGGTGTACGCCGCAGACATCAGTCGGCCTCGCCTGGGCCTGACGGGTGAGGTGTATGAGTCTCTGGCCCGGGACTATGGCGCTCTGGTGCACAACGCGGCGCAGGTCAATCACGTGATGGATTATGCCTCGCTGGCAAAACACAACGTCGAGCCAGTGCTGGAGTGCCTGCGCCTGTGTGAGACCCGCTGCAAGAAGGTCCTCAATTTCATCTCGACACTGTCGGCATGCAGCAGTATCGACGCCCGTGGGCATGTGCTCGAAACGCCAGCCGCGGCGACCCCGCCGATCTACCTCAAGAATGGCTATAACTTGTCCAAATGGGTCGCCGAGCGGCTATTGGCGCACGCGACGACACAAGGTGCCTGGGTCAACATTCATCGTCCGGGAAATATCAGTTTCAACAGCCGCAACGGTGTTTGCCAGCCACAGAAAAATCGCTTGATGCTGATGCTCAAGGGGTCGTTGCAACTGGGGCTGGTCCCACGCCTGGAGGTGAACTTCGACCTGATGCCCGTGGACTTTTTCGCCCAATTTCTCGCATTCCACTGCGGCCGTTTTGATGCCGGGCTTAACGTATTCAACCTGCACAACCCTCAGCCATTGAGCTGGGATCATTACCTCGATGTGTTCAGCCAGGTGGGCTACCGGTTTGAGCGTGTCAGCGTTGCGCACTGGCAGCGTGCGCTGCGAACGGTGGGCCCTGAAAACGCGTTATTTGGCGTGCTGGGCTTTTACCTGGAGGGGCTGGATGAAGACATCGGCGATACCTCAATGATCCGTCATGACAACGCCCGTGCGGGCATAGAGAAAATGGGCACGCAGTATCCCGACAAGAACTCGGCGCTGCTGCGCAAGGGCTGTGACTACCTCAAGGCCATCGGCTTTCTCTGAACTGCTTCAGGACCCCCTCATGAAACCGCTGCAACCCGATACATTGATCCGCAACCCCCAAGGCACACCGGTGGTGGCGTCTGTCATCGTCAACTGCGAGGCGGCTCGCCTGTGGGACCTGGTGGGTCACTTTGCAGGCTTTGATGCCTTCATTCCTGCCCTGTCGCACATCGAGATGACCGGTGTTGGCGTGGGTGCTTTGCGCACGAAGTATTTTCACGATGGCCACTGCGTCGTAGAGCAACTCAATAGCCATGACGATAAGGCCATGTGCATGACCTGGACCACGATCTACAACACCCTCGGCGTGGCCCATTTGTGGGCAGCGATGAGCGTGGAGGCCCTTGGCGCCGGAAGCGCACGGGCGACCTGGACCCTGATTGGCGAACCCATCGAGATGCCGCAGGCTGAGTTTGAAGGGTTTATCCAAGGGTTCGCCGACAGCGCACTGGAGAACGTGCGCCGGATGCTCGGCTAAGCAATAGGAGCGAGAAGCCTCGCTCCGATGCCATCAAGGTCAGATCTTGAAGCTGTCGACCAATTGCTTCAAGCGGCTGGCCTGCTGGGACAGTGCATCGCAATCCTTCAACGTTTCGTTGAGATTGGCCACGCCTTGTTGGTTCAGCAGATTGATCTGATTGATGTCGACGTTGAGGGTTTCCACAACAGCGGTCTGCTCTTCG
Organism: Pseudomonas gorinensis; assembly: GCF_042015035.1. Taxonomy (NCBI): domain Bacteria; kingdom Pseudomonadati; phylum Pseudomonadota; class Gammaproteobacteria; order Pseudomonadales; family Pseudomonadaceae; genus Pseudomonas; species Pseudomonas gorinensis. The sequence goes on along the minus strand of NZ_CP167125.1, from coordinate 449,037 downwards.
GTGGCGGCGGCGACCGATTGGTTCATGCCGTCGATTTCAACGATGCGCTGCGTCACGCTGATCAGGCGCTCACCCGCCTGGTTAGCCACTTCGACACTCTCTTCGCTGGAGGTCTGGCTGGCGTTCATGGTGGTCACCGCCTCACGCGAGCCCACTTGCAACGAAGTGATCATTTTGTGGATCTCCTCCGCGGACTCCTGGGTGCGGTGGGCCAGGTTGCGCACCTCATCGGCAACCACGGCAAATCCACGACCGGCTTCCCCGGCACGCGCCGCTTCGATCGCAGCGTTGAGCGCGAGCAGATTGGTCTGTTGGGAGATGCCTTTGATCACATCGAGAATGTGGCCGATGTTGTCGGTGCTCGCGTTCAGGGTTTCGATCTGGGTGCAGGACTGGCTAATTTTTTGCGACAGTTCCGACATCGCCAGGATGGTTTGCTCCACTACTTTGCGCCCATCGTCAGCCTGCTCGCTGGCACCGCTGGCGTGCTGCGAAGCATCGGCGGCGTTACGTGCGATTTCCTGGGTGGCGGCCCCCAGCTCGTTAATGGCGGCAGCGACGCTGTTGGTCCGCGCACTCTGCTCGTCGGAGCCGATGATCGAGGCGTTGGAGGACGCCATCACACGCTGGGACAGGTCATGCACCTGGCGCGTCGCCGAAGACACTTCGGAGATGGAGGCATGGATACGCTCGACGAATTGGTTGAATGCACTGCCTACCTCGCCAAACTCGTCCTTGCTGGTGACGTCCAGCCGACGGGTCAGGTCGCCTTCGCCCTGGGCGATATCCTGCATGGCAACACCCATGGTAGTCAGGGGCCGCAGCAAGACTTGGATCAGCAGGCTCAAGAGCACCGCGATCGCCACCACCGCAATCAGCATGGCAATCAACGCTGATGTACGGAATTTACCCAACGGGGCGTAGGCCTTGTCCTTATCGATCGACAGGCCAATGTACCAGTCTGCGCCTGGCAAGCCGCCGATAGGGGTGAACGCCAAAATGCGATCCTGCCCATTGAGTACCACGTCCTGACTGGTCTTTTCGATACGTACGCCGGTGCCAGGGTAGATGTCCTTGAGGTTCTTCATCACTTGGTCCTGGTCGGGACTGACGATGACCTGGCCGTCGCCGCTGACCAGGAACGCATGGCCGATACCGCCAAAGTCCACCGAGTTGATAATCTTGACCAGGGTTTGCAGGCTCAGGTCACCGCCGACCACGCCCAGCAGTTCACCGTTCTTTTTCACCGGCATGGCGATGGTCACGATCTGCCCACCCACCGCCGCCATGTAGGGAGGGGTCAGCATGGTCTTATCGGCAGCCACGGCTTGTTTGTACCAAGGCCGCTGGCGCGGGTCGTAACCATCGGGCATTTTCGCGTCCGGGCGCTGTGTGAACACGCCGTTGGTCTGACCGACATAAGTGAACTGGAAGTTTGCAGTGAGCGCAGGTTGGTCGACCAAACCCGGGAGGTCCGCACCACTGCCTTGATGGGCAATGTTTTGCGCCAGGTTTTCGAGTACGAGTATTCGCCCACTCAGCCAGTTCTGCACACTGCTGGCGGTAAGTTCACCGGATTGCTGGATGGACGATTCCAGGTTTTGCTTGATGGTGCTGCGCTGCAGGTAGTCGTTGTAGAGCGTGAATAACGCGAAGGCCAGAACCACGACGCCTGACGCGGCCAACAGAATTTTATGACTGAACTTAAGATTCATTTCATCGACTTCTTTTGCCAAAAGGGTGGGCGTGCCGAGTGGAACATTCCATGTACGGTATAGGCGGACTCTCGGTTCGCTCTATTTCGGTGCACGCATGGCTCGTCAGGCTTTCGGCCAAATGGAGTGAAATCTTAAGCCTTTGTGCGAAACTTCCTCTTTTTGAGTGTGAAACCGACCAGTGGTAGCCAGCTAGCCCGTTGTTGCGAACCACATTCGCAATATGAACGCTTGCGCGAAGCCCACCACTACAACGAATTAGCTTGGCCGCGGATGCAGGGGATGCTCTCGGTACGGGCCTATTATTTTCCCCATAAACGACAAAACCCCTGTCTGCGCAAGCAAACAGGGGTTTCGGAATTCAATCTTGACGATGACCTACTCTCACATGGGGAAACCCCACACTACCATCGGCGATGCATCGTTTCACTACTGAGTTCGGGATGGGATCAGGTGGTTCCAATGCTCTATGGTCGTCAAGAAATTCTGTGTACCAGTCCGTCGTTTAGCAACGTACTGATGAAATTCGTGGACTTCTACATAAACAAAACCCCTGTTTGCGTCAGCAAACAGGGGTTCTGGAATTTAATCTTGACGATGACCTACTCTCACATGGGGAAACCCCACACTACCATCGGCGATGCATCGTTTCACTACTGAGTTCGGGATGGGATCAGGTGGTTCCAATGCTCTATGGTCGTCAAGAAATTCGGGTACTGAGTCGTGGCCAGCTGGCCTCGCTTCAGCAAATTGGGTATGTGACAGCTTTCGGTGTTTTGTGCGTTTCGAACTTTCGGTTCGTTTCGTCTTCACACACCGCAATCTGGTGCCTTTTCAGGTCAGCAAATTGCTTGGGTGTTATATGGTCAAGCCTCACGGGCAATTAGTATTGGTTAGCTCAACGCCTCACAGCGCTTACACACCCAACCTATCAACGTCGTAGTCTTCGACGGCCCTTCAGGGGACTCAAGGTCCCAGTGAGATCTCATCTTGAGGCTAGTTTCCCGCTTAGATGCTTTCAGCGGTTATCTATTCCGAACATAGCTACCCGGCAATGCCACTGGCGTGACAACCGGAACACCAGAGGTTCGTCCACTCCGGTCCTCTCGTACTAGGAGCAGCCCCTCTCAAATCTCAAACGTCCACGGCAGATAGGGACCGAACTGTCTCACGACGTTCTAAACCCAGCTCGCGTACCACTTTAAATGGCGAACAGCCATACCCTTGGGACCGGCTTCAGCCCCAGGATGTGATGAGCCGACATCGAGGTGCCAAACACCGCCGTCGATATGAACTCTTGGGCGGTATCAGCCTGTTATCCCCGGAGTACCTTTTATCCGTTGAGCGATGGCCCTTCCATACAGAACCACCGGATCACTAAGACCTACTTTCGTACCTGCTCGACGTGTCTGTCTCGCAGTCAAGCGCGCTTTTGCCTTTATACTCTACGACCGATTTCCGACCGGTCTGAGCGCACCTTCGTACTCCTCCGTTACTCTTTAGGAGGAGACCGCCCCAGTCAAACTACCCACCATACACTGTCCTCGATCCGGATAACGGACCTGAGTTAGAACCTCAAAGTTGCCAGGGTGGTATTTCAAGGTTGGCTCCACGCGAACTGGCGTCCACGCTTCAAAGCCTCCCACCTATCCTACACAAGCAAATTCAAAGTCCAGTGCAAAGCTATAGTAAAGGTTCACGGGGTCTTTCCGTCTAGCCGCGGATACACTGCATCTTCACAGCGATTTCAATTTCACTGAGTCTCGGGTGGAGACAGCGCCGCCATCGTTACGCCATTCGTGCAGGTCGGAACTTACCCGACAAGGAATTTCGCTACCTTAGGACCGTTATAGTTACGGCCGCCGTTTACCGGGGCTTCGATCAAGAGCTTCGCGTTAGCTAACCCCATCAATTAACCTTCCGGCACCGGGCAGGCGTCACACCCTATACGTCCACTTTCGTGTTTGCAGAGTGCTGTGTTTTTAATAAACAGTCGCAGCGGCCTGGTATCTTCGACCGGCATGGGCTTACGGAGCAAGTCCTTCACCCTCACCGGCGCACCTTCTCCCGAAGTTACGGTGCCATTTTGCCTAGTTCCTTCACCCGAGTTCTCTCAAGCGCCTTGGTATTCTCTACCCAACCACCTGTGTCGGTTTGGGGTACGGTTCCTGGTTACCTGAAGCTTAGAAGCTTTTCTTGGAAGCATGGCATCAACCACTTCGTCATCTAAAAGACAACTCGTCATCAGCTCTCGGCCTTAAGATCCCGGATTTACCTAAGATCTCAGCCTACCACCTTAAACTTGGACAACCAACGCCAAGCTGGCCTAGCCTTCTCCGTCCCTCCATCGCAATAACCAGAAGTACAGGAATATTAACCTGTTTTCCATCGACTACGCTTTTCAGCCTCGCCTTAGGGACCGACTAACCCTGCGTCGATTAACGTTGCGCAGGAAACCTTGGTCTTTCGGCGTGGGTGTTTTTCACACCCATTGTCGTTACTCATGTCAGCATTCGCACTTCTGATACCTCCAGCAAGCTTCTCAACTCACCTTCACAGGCTTACAGAACGCTCCTCTACCGCATCACTTACGTGATACCCGTAGCTTCGGTGTATGGTTTGAGCCCCGTTACATCTTCCGCGCAGGCCGACTCGACTAGTGAGCTATTACGCTTTCTTTAAAGGGTGGCTGCTTCTAAGCCAACCTCCTAGCTGTCTAAGCCTTCCCACATCGTTTCCCACTTAACCATAACTTTGGGACCTTAGCTGACGGTCTGGGTTGTTTCCCTTTTCACGACGGACGTTAGCACCCGCCGTGTGTCTCCCATGCTCGGCACTTGTAGGTATTCGGAGTTTGCATCGGTTTGGTAAGTCGGGATGACCCCCTAGCCGAAACAGTGCTCTACCCCCTACAGTGATACATGAGGCGCTACCTAAATAGCTTTCGAGGAGAACCAGCTATCTCCGAGCTTGATTAGCCTTTCACTCCGATCCACAGGTCATCCGCTAACTTTTCAACGGTAGTCGGTTCGGTCCTCCAGTTAGTGTTACCCAACCTTCAACCTGCCCATGGATAGATCGCCCGGTTTCGGGTCTATTCCCAGCGACTAGACGCCCTATTAAGACTCGCTTTCGCTACGCCTCCCCTATTCGGTTAAGCTCGCCACTGAAAATAAGTCGCTGACCCATTATACAAAAGGTACGCAGTCACCCAACAAAGTGGGCTCCCACTGCTTGTACGCATACGGTTTCAGGATCTATTTCACTCCCCTCTCCGGGGTTCTTTTCGCCTTTCCCTCACGGTACTAGTTCACTATCGGTCAGTCAGTAGTATTTAGCCTTGGAGGATGGTCCCCCCATATTCAGACAAAGTTTCTCGTGCTCCGTCCTACTCGATTTCATGACTAAGAGATTTTCGCGTACAGGGCTATCACCCACTATGGCCGCACTTTCCAGAGCGTTCCGCTAATCTCAAAGCCACTTAAGGGCTAGTCCCCGTTCGCTCGCCACTACTAAGGGAATCTCGGTTGATTTCTTTTCCTCAGGGTACTTAGATGTTTCAGTTCCCCTGGTTCGCCCCTTACACCTATGTATTCAGTGTAAGGTAACCATCTTATGATGGCTGGGTTCCCCCATTCAGACATCTCCGGATCAAAGTCTGTTTGCCGACTCCCCGAAGCTTTTCGCAGGCTACCACGTCTTTCATCGCCTCTGACTGCCAAGGCATCCACCGTATGCGCTTCTTCACTTGACCATATAACCCCAAGCAATCTGGTTATACTGTGAAGACGACATTCGCCGAAAATTCGAATTTCTCAATTAAGAGAACTCACAAATTTTACCTTAGCCTGATCCGTTACCAGTGAAAGTAACGTTCAGTCTATCTTTCTATCACATACCCAAATTTTTAAAGAACGATCTAATCAAAGACTAGAAATCAACATTCACCATCGCAGTGATGGAATGCTCATTTCTAAGCTTTCAACGTCTAGAAGCAGTAGTGGTGGAGCCAAACGGGATCGAACCGTTGACCTCCTGCGTGCAAGGCAGGCGCTCTCCCAGCTGAGCTATGGCCCCGTATTTCTACAGGCGTTTCCCACACAAAATTGGTGGGTCTGGGCAGATTCGAACTGCCGACCTCACCCTTATCAGGGGTGCGCTCTAACCAACTGAGCTACAGACCCAATTTCGGGCTGCTTCTTTATCGTCTTCTTCAATGAATCAAGCAATTCGTGTGGGAACTTATGGAGCAGCTGATGTCGTCGATTAAGGAGGTGATCCAGCCGCAGGTTCCCCTACGGCTACCTTGTTACGACTTCACCCCAGTCATGAATCACACCGTGGTAACCGTCCCCCCGAAGGTTAGACTAGCTACTTCTGGTGCAACCCACTCCCATGGTGTGACGGGCGGTGTGTACAAGGCCCGGGAACGTATTCACCGCGACATTCTGATTCGCGATTACTAGCGATTCCGACTTCACGCAGTCGAGTTGCAGACTGCGATCCGGACTACGATCGGTTTTGTGGGATTAGCTCCACCTCGCGGCTTGGCAACCCTCTGTACCGACCATTGTAGCACGTGTGTAGCCCAGGCCGTAAGGGCCATGATGACTTGACGTCATCCCCACCTTCCTCCGGTTTGTCACCGGCAGTCTCCTTAGAGTGCCCACCATAACGTGCTGGTAACTAAGGACAAGGGTTGCGCTCGTTACGGGACTTAACCCAACATCTCACGACACGAGCTGACGACAGCCATGCAGCACCTGTCTCAATGTTCCCGAAGGCACCAATCTATCTCTAGAAAGTTCATTGGATGTCAAGGCCTGGTAAGGTTCTTCGCGTTGCTTCGAATTAAACCACATGCTCCACCGCTTGTGCGGGCCCCCGTCAATTCATTTGAGTTTTAACCTTGCGGCCGTACTCCCCAGGCGGTCAACTTAATGCGTTAGCTGCGCCACTAAGAGCTCAAGGCTCCCAACGGCTAGTTGACATCGTTTACGGCGTGGACTACCAGGGTATCTAATCCTGTTTGCTCCCCACGCTTTCGCACCTCAGTGTCAGTATCAGTCCAGGTGGTCGCCTTCGCCACTGGTGTTCCTTCCTATATCTACGCATTTCACCGCTACACAGGAAATTCCACCACCCTCTACCATACTCTAGTCAGTCAGTTTTGAATGCAGTTCCCAGGTTGAGCCCGGGGATTTCACATCCAACTTAACTAACCACCTACGCGCGCTTTACGCCCAGTAATTCCGATTAACGCTTGCACCCTCTGTATTACCGCGGCTGCTGGCACAGAGTTAGCCGGTGCTTATTCTGTCGGTAACGTCAAAACAATCACGTATTAGGTAACTGCCCTTCCTCCCAACTTAAAGTGCTTTACAATCCGAAGACCTTCTTCACACACGCGGCATGGCTGGATCAGGCTTTCGCCCATTGTCCAATATTCCCCACTGCTGCCTCCCGTAGGAGTCTGGACCGTGTCTCAGTTCCAGTGTGACTGATCATCCTCTCAGACCAGTTACGGATCGTCGCCTTGGTGAGCCATTACCTCACCAACTAGCTAATCCGACCTAGGCTCATCTGATAGCGCAAGGCCCGAAGGTCCCCTGCTTTCTCCCGTAGGACGTATGCGGTATTAGCGTCCGTTTCCGAACGTTATCCCCCACTACCAGGCAGATTCCTAGGCATTACTCACCCGTCCGCCGCTCTCAAGAGAAGCAAGCTTCTCTCTACCGCTCGACTTGCATGTGTTAGGCCTGCCGCCAGCGTTCAATCTGAGCCATGATCAAACTCTTCAGTTCAAACATCTTTGGGTTTTTAAGAAACCCTAAACTTGGCTCAGCAATCGTTGGTTACATCTTTGATTTCTCGCGGAGTAACTTGTGATGCTGATAATCTTGTTGACTATCAGTCTGACTCCACAAGCACCCACACGAATTGCTTGATTCAGTTGTTAAAGAGCGGTTGGTTAAGATCTTTCGTCTCAACCGAGGCGCGCATTCTACAGCAGCCTCATTTGCTGTCAAGTGATTATTTTCAGAAGTTTTCAAAGTTTCCTTTGTAACTTCAACCACTTGCGCTTCCGATCTCTCGTTAGCGGGAGGCGAATTCTACAGCGTTACACGCTGCTGTCAACACCTCTTTTTCTCCGCTTTCGACCGAGAGGATCGAAACGTTAATAGAGCCAAACGACACTGCTCTACCAACTCCTTCTGGGCTTCGATGAACTGAAGCAGGTCGCTGTCGAATCTTGCGTAACTCTTTGTTTACCAAGGAGTTTTCCGTTTCGACTGCGCCGGAAGTGGGGCGAATTATAGACTTCCAGAATCTGCCGTCAACCCTTTATTTTGCTTTCTTATCAATTAGTTAACATTGATTAAAAAACCACCAAACTGTTTTATATGGGACCCGGGCGCTCCTATATAGAAGAAGCGTTATTTAGATAACCCCCGCCTCTCTTAAAGCAGCCACGCTAGCCGGACCCAATCCCAGTACCTCCTGGAGTACCTGAACTGTATGCTCCCCCAGCAGTGGAGGCGCACTGCGATATTCCACAGGTGTCTTGGAGAGTCGGATCGGATTGGCAACCTGAGGCACACTCCCTGCCAGCGCATGGGGCAACGCCATCGCCAAACCACGCGCCTTGACCTGCGGATCAGCAAACACCTGCGCCAGATCATTGATTGGCCCACACGGAACCCCCACCCGTTCGAGTTGCAATACCCACTCACTCGTCGTTTTGAAGACCGTCGCCTGGCGAATCAACGGGATCAGCGCCGCGCGGTTGGCAACCCGCGCCTGATTAGTGGCAAACCGCGGGTCATTCGCCCACTGCGGTTGCCCGGCGACTTCAGCAAACTTGCGAAACTGCCCGTCATTACCCACGGTCAGGATGAAGTCACCATCTGCCGTGGGGAAATCCTGATAAGGCACGATATTCGGATGCGCATTGCCCAGGCGCTTGGGTGACACTCCCGTCGTCAGGTAATTCATCGCCTGATTGGCCAAGCAAGCCACCTGCACGTCAAGCAGCGCCATATCGATATGCTGGCCACCGCCGTCGTGATCCCGATGAGCAAGCGCTGCCAGGATCGCCACGGTCGAGTAAAGCCCTGTCAGGATGTCGGTCAGCGCGACGCCAACCTTCACTGGCCCGGCACCTTCATCGCCTTCTGGCCGACCGGTAAGACTCATCAGCCCGCCCAGCCCCTGAATCATGAAGTCATAACCAGCCCGAGCCGCATAGGGCCCTGTTTGACCAAAGCCCGTGATCGAGCAATAGATCAATTCAGGATTGATCTCCTTGAGCGACTCATAGTCCAGGCCATAAGCCGCCAGACCACCCACCTTGAAGTTCTCGATCAGGATATCGGACTTGGCTGCGAGGTCACGTACCAGCTTCTGCCCCTCCGGCTGCGTGAAGTCGATAGTCACCGACTCCTTATTACGGTTAGCCGAGAGGTAATACGCAGCTTCACTGGTGTTCTCGCCATACGCATCCTTAAGGAAGGGCGGCCCCCAGGCCCGCGTGTCGTCGCCACTACCCGGCCGCTCAACCTTGATAACCTCAGCTCCAAGGTCCGCAAGAATCTGCCCGGCCCAAGGGCCCGCCAGGACTCGCGATAAATCCAGTACCCGCAGGTGCGAAAGCGCGCCCATGCCCATGCTCCTATTAATAGAACGCCTGAAGGCCGGTTTGCGCACGCCCAAGAATCAAGGCGTGCACATCATGGGTACCTTCGTAAGTGTTCACCACCTCCAGGTTGACCAAATGACGCGCCACACCAAACTCATCGGAGATCCCGTTGCCACCCAGCATGTCCCGAGCCATGCGCGCGATGTCCAGGGACTTGCCGCACGAGTTGCGCTTCATGATCGATGTGATCTCCACCGCCGCCGTGCCCTCATCCTTCATACGGCCCAGGCGCAGGCAACCTTGCAGGGCCAAAGTGATCTCGGTCTGCATGTCAGCCAGCTTCTTCTGGATCAACTGGGTCGCCGCCAACGGACGACCGAACTGGTGACGATCAAGGGTGTACTGGCGAGCGGTGTGCCAACAGAACTCGGCCGCGCCCAAGGCCCCCCAGGAGATGCCGTACCGCGCCGAGTTCAGGCAAGTGAAAGGCCCTTTCAACCCACGCACATCGGGGAAGATGTTCTCTTCAGGCACAAACACGTTGTCCATCACGATCTCGCCAGTAATGGACGCACGAAGTCCGACCTTGCCATGAATCGCAGGAGCGCTCAGGCCCTTCCAGCCTTTCTCCAGGACAAAACCGCGGATATCCCCCGCATCATCCTTGCCCCACACCACGAACACATCGGCGATCGGGCTGTTGGTGATCCACATCTTGGCGCCCGTCAGGCTGTAGCCACCATCCACCTTGCGCGCACGTGTAATCATCGCGCCCGGGTCGGAACCGTGGTTGGGCTCTGTCAGACCGAAGCAACCGATCCATTCACCAGAGGCCAACTTCGGCAGGTATTTCTGTTTTTGCGCTTCTGTACCGAATTCGTTGATCGGCACCATGACCAGTGACGATTGCACACTCATCATCGAGCGATAGCCGGAGTCGACACGCTCCACTTCGCGAGCGATCAACCCGTAGCTGACGTAGTTCAAGCCACTGCCACCGTACTGCTCTGGAATCATTGCGCCGAGCAAGCCGGTTTCGCCCATCTCACGAAAGATCGCGGGGTCGGTTTTTTCATGGCGGAAGGCCTCGAGTACGCGCGGCGCCAATTTGTCCTGGGCAAATTGCTGCGCACTGTCGCGCACCATGCGTTCTTCCTCGGTGAGCTGTTGATCCAGCAGCAGTGGATCGATCCAGTTGAAGCTTGCCTTGCCAGCCATGAATAAGTCCTCGCAGAGAAAGTCAGTAGTCGTGCAAGGAGCCTAGGCCGGACGGCCGCAGAGGGCAAACGAGGTTTCCGCATAGGGTTGTGCTAATTTCTCACTTCGAAAAGACCGAGAAGGGCGCATACGCGCTTTATAAGTGAGTACAAGGTACATGCGTAGAAAAATCCCCAGCACCACTGCCCTTGTCAGTTTTGAAGCGGCAGCCCGCCACGAGAGCTTTACCAAGGCGGCGCAAGAACTTTCCATCACCCAGGGCGCTATCTGCCGACAAATCGCCAGTCTTGAGGAATTTTTAAGTGTCGAGCTGTTTCGACGCTCTCGGCGAGGCGTCAAACTGACGGAAGCGGGGCTCTCCTACAGTCGTCGAGTCGCGACGCAATTGGACGCAGTGGAACGCGATACGCTGTCCGTGATGGGGCAGCAGGGGGCAAACGTCATCGAACTGGCAGTGGTCCCGACCTTTGGGACTCAATGGTTGATCCCTCGCCTCAAGGACTTTCAACGCCAACATCCCGAAGTGACGGTGAACCTCACCAACCGCACGCGCCCCTTTCTGTTTGCCGACACAGAATTCGATGCTGCGATCTACTTCGGCGATGCCGACTGGTCTGGTACCGAATCCCACAGGCTGATGGGCGAGAATCCTGTCCCCGTATGCAGCCCCAGGCTATTAAGAACCCGTACGCACTTCAGCCCTCAGGAAATTGCCGAGCTGCCACTGCTGCAGCAGACGACTCGCCCCTACGCCTGGCGCCAGTGGTTCAACGCCCAACAGTTGAACATCCCCCGCGACATGACAGGCCCGAGATACGAGCTATTCTCGATGTTGTCCCAGGCGGCCATGCATGACATGGGCATCGCGCTGATCCCACCTTTCCTGATCCAACGAGAGCTCGACGAACACCAATTGGTCATCGCAAGCCCCAACGCACTGAGCAGCTCCAAGGCGTACTACCTGATGATTCCAGAGAGAAAAGTTGAGTCCGCCTCACTGCATGCGTTCAGAGACTGGCTCGTGGACCAATCACAGCGCTACATCCCCAGCATTTGAAGGCCATAGTTAATTTGCTGACCTTGTAGTCAGCTATTTTTATATCCTACAGATATACGTATATGTCGCTTTTTAACAGACTGTACTTGTCCTCCAGAAACATGACTCAAAGCCATGACGTTGCTGGCTTTGAGCAACTATCTTCGGCCAATGCTCGACTATTCACCGGGACGATGACAAAAACCTCAAAAATTGCCTTAACACCTTTAAATACCTGTATTTAAAGAGGTTATTTCAAAGTGTTGCGACAATCAGTCACAGGGTGACTTGTAGTTAATTTTTCGTCACCCGTCATAATCCCTTGATGGCCGTAAAGTTCGCCTGCAAAATGCCGCGCCCCGCTGTCATTTCAGCGGGATCGTGCTGATCGGCCGCCCCAGATGCGCCACCCACGGTGCACTGGCCTTTTTACAAAAAGATCAAAAGCAAAAAGATCATGCAGGAGATTTGACGTGCACATTGGTGTTCCTCTCGAAACCCAGACCGGTGAAACACGGGTGGCTGCCACCCCGGAAACCATCAAGAAGCTGATCGGCCAGGGCCATAAGGTCACTGTACAAAGCGGCGCAGGTGTCAAGGCCAGCATCGTCGACAGTGCCTATGAAACGGCAGGCGCGACCATTGGCAGTGCCGGCGACGCGTTTGGCGCCGAGCTGATTCTCAAGGTGGTCGCCCCCAGCGACAGCGAACTGACGCTGATCAAAAGCGGCACCGTGTTGGTGGGCATGCTCAATCCGTTCAGCAACGAAATCATCACCAAGCTGGCCGAACACGGCATTACCGCATTCGCGCTCGAAGCCGCGCCGCGCACCTCGCGCGCCCAAAGCCTCGACGTGCTGTCGTCGCAGGCCAACATCGCCGGTTACAAGGCTGTGTTGCTCGCCGCCCATCACTACCCACGCTTTATGCCGATGCTGATGACCGCTGCAGGTACTGTGAAAGCCGCACGCGTGCTGATCCTCGGTGCCGGCGTTGCCGGCCTTCAGGCCATCGCCACGGCAAAACGCCTGGGTGCCGTGATCGAAGCGTCCGACGTGCGTCCCGCCGTCAAAGAGCAGATCGAATCCCTCGGCGCCAAGTTCGTCGACGTGCCCTACGAAACTGACGAAGAGCGTGAATGCGCCGTGGGTGTCGGCGGCTATGCGCGCCCAATGCCAACCAGCTGGATGCAACGCCAGGCCGTGGCCGTGCACGAACGCGCCAAGCAAGCCGACATCGTTATCACCACCGCGCTGATCCCTGGACGCAAGGCACCGACCTTGCTCAGTGCCGACACCGTCGCGCAGATGAAGCCCGGCTCGGTGGTCATTGACCTCGCCGCCGCCCAGGGTGGCAACTGCCCACTGACCGTCGCTGACCAGGTAGTGGTCGAAAACGGCGTGATCATCTGCGGCCCGACCAACCTGGCCGGCGCCGTTGCCGCCGACGCATCGGCCTTGTACGCGCGCAACCTGCTGGACTTCCTGAAGCTGGTCTTCAACAAGGAAGGGCAGTTTGAAATCAACCTCGAAGACGACATCGTCGCCGCGTGCCTGATGTGCCGCGACGGCCAAGTCATCCGCAAAAACGCCTAAGCAGGGATTCAGACGATGGAAGAGCTTATCTCCCCCGGTATCTACAACCTGATCATCTTTGTGCTGGCGATTTATGTCGGTTATCACGTGGTCTGGAACGTTACCCCCGCACTGCACACGCCATTGATGGCCGTGACCAACGCCATCTCGGCGATCGTGATTGTGGGCGCCATGCTCGCCGCTGCGCTCACCGTGACCCCGCTGGGCAAGACCATGGGCACCCTGGCCGTGGCCCTGGCAGCAGTGAACGTGTTCGGCGGTTTCCTGGTGACTCGCAGGATGCTCGAGATGTTCAAGAAGAAAGCCCCGAAAGCAAAAGAAGAGGCGCCTAAGTAATGAGCATGAATCTGGTTACGACGCTCTACTTGATCGCGTCTATCTGCTTTATCCAGGCCCTCAAGGGCCTGTCGCACCCCACCACATCGCGACGCGGCAACCTGTTCGGCATGCTCGGCATGGCGCTGGCGGTACTCACCACCGTGGGCCTCATCTATAAGCTCGGCGCAGAACTCGCCACCGCGGGCATCGGCTATGTGATTGTCGGCCTGCTGATCGGCGGCACCGCCGGTTCGATCATGGCCAAGCGCGTGGAAATGACCAAGATGCCGGAACTCGTGGCGTTCATGCACAGCATGATCGGCCTGGCAGCGGTGTTTATCGCCATTGCCGCCGTGGTCGAGCCGCAATCCCTGGGTATCGTCAAACACCTGGGCGACTCGATCCCTGCCGGTAATCGCCTGGAGCTGTTTCTCGGCGCGGCGATTGGTGCAATCACCTTCTCCGGTTCGGTGATCGCATTCGGCAAACTCTCGGGCAAGTACAAGTTCCGTCTCTTCCAAGGCGCACCGGTACAGTTCGGCGGCCAGCACAAACTTAACCTGGTGCTGGGCCTTGCCACACTGGGCCTGGGCCTGGCCTTCATGCTCACCGGCAACCTCACCGCCTTTGCGCTGATGCTGGCCCTGGCGTTCGTGCTCGGCGTGCTGATCATCATCCCGATTGGCGGCGCCGACATGCCGGTCGTCGTTTCGATGCTCAACAGCTACTCCGGCTGGGCAGCGGCTGGGATCGGCTTCTCGCTGAACAACTCGATGCTGATCATCGCCGGCTCGCTGGTGGGTTCGAGCGGTGCGATCCTCTCGTACATCATGTGCAAGGCGATGAATCGCTCCTTCTTTAATGTACTGCTCGGCGGTTTCGGCAACACGCCGGATGCTGGCGCGGCGGCAGGCTCTAAAGAAGCACGCCCGGTGAAGTCCGGCTCGGCAGACGATGCCACCTTCCTGCTGACCAACGCCGACACGGTGATCATCGTGCCGGGCTATGGCTTGGCAGTGGCGCGGGCACAACACGCGCTCAAAGAGCTGACAGAAAAACTGACCCACCGCGGCGTGACCGTGAAGTACGCGATCCACCCGGTGGCAGGGCGTATGCCTGGGCATATGAACGTGTTGCTGGCCGAGGCCGAAGTGCCTTACGACCAAGTGTTCGAGATGGAAGACATCAACTCCGAGTTTGGCCAGGCCGACGTGGTGCTGGTGCTGGGCGCCAACGATGTGGTCAACCCGGCCGCCAAGAACGATCCGAACTCGCCGATCGCCGGCATGCCGATTCTGGAAGCGTTCAAGGCCAAGACCATCATCGTCAACAAGCGCTCCATGGCCAGCGGCTATGCGGGCCTGGACAACGAGTTGTTCTACCTGGACAAGACCATGATGGTCTTTGGTGATGCCAAGAAAGTCATCGAAGACATGGTCAAAGCTGTCGAATAACACTGCGCCAGCGCAATACCTGAAACCCTGGCCTCCAGTAGGCTAGGGTTTTTTATTGCTGCATGAAACCCGACAAAAGGCTCTAAATCGGCACCCGGCATTCGACCATGGTAGCGGGCCGAAATTGTTTGAAATCACTAAACTGCGCACCTTGCCTCCCGTAGCCCGAGATAACAATCCATGTACCGTGATCGTATCCGCTTGCCTTCGCTGTTGAACAAGGTCATGAGCGCGGCAGACGCCGCCGCACTGATCGAGGACGGCATGACCGTCGGCATGAGCGGCTTCACCCGTGCCGGTGAAGCCAAGGCCGTTCCCCACGCCCTGGCCGAACGCGCCAAGACTTCGCCTCTGAAAATCACGTTGATGACCGGTGCCAGCCTGGGCAACGACCTGGACAAGCAACTGACCGAGGCCGGCGTGCTGTCCCGGCGCATGCCGTTCCAGGTCGACAGCACCTTGCGCAAGGCCATCAACGCCGGCGAGGTGATGTTCATTGACCAGCACCTGTCAGAGACCGTCGAGCAACTGCGCAACAACCAACTCAAGCTGCCCGACATTGCCGTGATCGAAGCCGTTGCGATCACGGAACAAGGCCATATCGTGCCCACCACCTCCGTGGGTAACTCGGCCAGCTTCGCAATTTTCGCCAAGCAGGTCATCGTCGAGATCAACCTGGCGCACAACCCGAACCTGGAAGGGCTGCACGACATCTATATCCCGACCTATCGGCCAACCCGCACACCGATCCCACTGGTGAACGTCGACGATCGCATTGGCAGCACCGCGATCCCGATCCCACCGGAGAAGATCGTCGCCATCGTGATCACCAACAAGGCCGATTCCGCCTCGACCGTGACACCACCGGACAACGACACCCAAGGGATCGCCAATCACCTGATCAACTTCCTCAAGCAGGAAGTGGACGCCGGACGCATGACCAACAAGCTCGGCCCGTTGCAGGCTGGCATCGGCAACATCGCCAACGCGGTGATGTGCGGCTTGATCGAATCGCCGTTCGAAGACCTGACCATGTACTCGGAAGTCCTGCAGGACTCGACGTTCGACCTGATTGACGCGGGCAAGCTGAGCTTCGCCTCCGGCAGCTCGATCACCTTGTCGGAACGGCGCAACGCCAACGTGTTCGGCAACCTGGAACACTACAAGGACAAGCTGGTACTACGCCCGCAGGAAATCTCCAACCACCCGGAAGTAGTTCGCCGGCTGGGTATCATCGCCATCAACACCGCGCTGGAGTTCGACATCTACGGCAACGTCAACTCTACCCATGTGTGCGGTACGCGAATGATGAACGGGATTGGCGGCTCGGGTGACTTCGCGCGCAACGCGCACCTGGCGATCTTCGTCACCAAGTCGATTGCCAAGGCCGGTGCGATTTCCAGCGTGGTGCCGATGGTCAGCCATGTGGACCACACCGAACATGACGTCGACATCCTGGTGACCGAGATAGGCCTGGCTGACCTGCGTGGCCTGGCGCCCCGGGAGCGTGCACGGGTCATCATCGACAACTGCGTACATCCGGCTTACCGCGATGCGCTGAACAGCTACTTCGAATCGGCCTGCGCCATCGGCGGGCACACCCCGCACATCCTGCGCGAAGCACTGAGCTGGCACATCAATCTGGAAGAAACCGGGCATATGCTCAAGGCGTGATTGGTACAGATCCGAGCTGATGCAAACACAGTTTCATCAGCTCGGCTGTCTGACTGAGCTTTTTGCAAAAAACTGTACTGCTGTACCGGTCATTTCCTACCGAAATATCCCACACCCATCATCGAAAACACCTATTTCGCACTATTTCAGTGCGGACAGGTACAGTTGCTCCATTTCCGTACAGTACAGCCGCCATAAACAGTTAACTGGCCCCTCACAATACAGGTGAACTGTATCTAGAGAGTCTTGTGTCGGAGGAGGATCATTGGCATCAGTTAAACCACTACCTAATCCCGCCACAAGCGGAAGGATGTCATCATGGAACGTACACTCAGTTCCGATCTGTTCTTCGAAGAAAAAGCTGTAAACACCCAGGCTTCCCTGCCTCTGCGCGTTCTCGCCAACCTGATGCTGTGGCAGCGCCGCATCTCCAGCCGCCATCAATTGGCTCGCCTGGATTCGCGTCTGCTGGCTGACGCCGGTATCAGCGAAGCTCAACGCTACGAAGAGCTGAGCAAGCCGTTCTGGCGCTGATTGGCGCTCGCTGGCCCTGACCTGACGGGTCCACTGCCAGCAACCTGATTTGTCAAAACAAAGCCCGCCCCGGGTAACCGGAGGCGGGCTTTGTTGTATCTGGGGCCTGGCTTTTTTGATCGCCGAACAGAAGCCTTTCATCTAAACCGGTACAGTTTAAATAAAACAACAATTAAGCAGTACAATTTAACTCCGGTGTACCTGTTTCGGCAGCGGGGACTCGCACACCATGGTGCTTCAGCAATCATGGAAGCCCCGTCATGAACCTCCGTCCTTCGTCCAGCAAACGGCTGCTTATCCTTACTGCTTCAGCATTCGCCAGGTGGGTACGACGTCACTATGAGCGGCGCCAGCTGGCACAACTCGATCCCCGGGAACTGTCGGATGCCGGCATCAGCCACGCCGACCGAATGGCAGAGCTGGCCAAACCGTTCTGGCGTGACTAGACGGTCAAGAGGCTTTCCGAACGGACAAGCGGCGGCTTAATATCCACTCACCACGTGGCGAACCTTGTAGAACGGGCGTCTGATGCTCAATAGCAACGACAGTGCCCGTTTCACATGTGGCCACTCTGCGCCGCTTTTTCCATTTATCTACAGGAGTCCCCCATGTCCCGTCTTCGCCTGCTGAGTGCTGCCGCCCTGTTGGTATTGGCTGCCAATGCCAATGCGAGCAGTTTCATTGTGACCACCGACTCCATCGTTGGCGCACTGAAAGCCACCTCCGACGCCAGCTCCGATGCCACTTCATCGCTGCGTGACAACAAAGTCGTGCGCGCCTCCCGTGACGACGCCGCCAGCTTTGTCGCCAGCGAAGGCGCCATTCGTGGGGTGAAGCTGGAAAGCGCCCTGGCCCAGATCCGCCAACAAGCGCCACAACTGAACGCCGCGACTGACGCACAACTGGCCCAGGCTATCCTGGCCATCTAAGTCGCAGCACACAGGGAGCAAGCGCCGCTCCCTGAATGCCATCGGACTGGCTCTCGCCCGGGCATTGCGCTAGCCTTGGCGCTCGCTTTCAGTTGTCGAGTCCCATGGCTTTTTCATTCCGCCTGTTGATTGTTCCTGTGTTGTTTTCGGCCTGCTGGTCGTCGACGGCTTCGGCCTTTGACCTGACCACCCAGAGTACCGTCGTGAGCGCGTACGCCACCAGCAAGGTGACCTCCGCGCCGTTTGACAGGAAGCTGATAATGGCCGCCCAGGATGACGCTGCCGCATTCATTGCCACCGACGGCCAATGGCGGGGGGCCCGACTGGAGTCAGCGCTGGATTATCTGCGTCGTACCCAGCCAAAACTTAACGCCAGCGACCTTGAACTGGCGCAAGCAATTCTCGTCCAATAATCATCTTTGTATTTCGGAGTCATTCCATGCGTAGCCCGCTGATCGCCGCCACCCTTGGCCTGCTGTTGTTGGCAGACGTTGCCCAGGCGCATACCTTGGTGGCCACCAGTAACATCATTGTTCGCGCCTCTGGCCGCACCATTGATTTCACCTCGGACACCACCACCTCCATCCGCGACTCCAAAATCGTGCGCGAAGCCCACGATGATGCCGCCAGCTTCGTCGCCACCAATGGCGAAATTCGCGGTGCACAGTTGGAAGCCGCCTTTGACACCCTGCGGACCCGCGTACCGGAAGCCCGCGACGCCAGTGACCAGACCCTCGCCGAAGCCATTCTCGCTCTGTGAGGCGCATTAACGCCTGGCTCCTGGCCGGGGTTGTGCTGCTGTGTGCCAGCACCGCCCAGGCCAGCCTGCAACTGCGGCTCAAGACCGATGGCTTGAGCCCGGCTGAACAGCAGGCCAGCCAGGCATTGCTTGATGAGGCGATGCGCTCCTTGCCGCCGCGCTTCATCGAACAGCTGGACCGGCGCATCGATGTCGGCTGGACCGACCAAATGCCCGGGAACGCCTATGGCCAGGCTTCCCTGGTGTCCGAGCTGGACCTCAACCGCAACCTTCTCGCCAGCCTGACCGACGGCAGCGCCGCCACCCAGAAGACCAACCGCCCCCACGGCACCGTGCGCCGGGAAATGCTCGCCACCGTGCTGCATGAACTGACCCACATCTATGACCGTGCGCGCCTCTGGTCCAAAGACGAACGCACACTGATCCAGCGTTGCAGCCGCCAGAACAACATCACCGGCTTGATCGGCCTGCCTGACCAATGCCGTGGCCAGAACGATCGCCGTTTCACCCTCAGTGACGACCCGCGCCTGCTGGACCTCGCCGGCTGGCCGCAATACGTCGGCCGCCGCGGCGAGCGTGAACAGCACAACCACCAGGTCGCGCGCAGCCCGGATATCTACGAAACCACCAGCCCGCTGGAGTTCGTTGCGGTCAACATGGAGTACTTTCTCCTCGACCCAAGCTACGCCTGCCGTCGCCCGTCATTGTTCCGCTATTACCAGCAACACTTCGGCTGGGCACCACCGGCACAGGACACCTGCGCAAGCACTTACGCCTTCCTCAACGCCGGTAACGATTTCGCCAAGACGCCCCTGGGCCAGGTCGATCCGGAGCGAGTGTATGAGATCGACTACCTGCTGGCCGAAGCCAACCAGAACCTGGTGAGCCGCTGGGGCCACAGCATGTTGCGCCTGGTGATCTGCGCGCCCGGGCGCCCCCGTGGCCCGGATTGCAGGCTGGACCTGGACCAGCACCTGGTGTTGTCCTACCGCGCCTTCGTCGGCGATGTGCAGCTGTCGAGCTGGGATGGCCTGGTGGGCAAGTACCCGTCACGGTTGTTCGTCCTGCCACTGTCCCAGGTGATCGACGAATACACCAAGACCGAGCTGCGCGGCCTGGCCTCGGTGCCGTTGAAACTCACGCGCCAGGAAATCAACGACACCGTTGAGCATGCCGCCGAGATGCATTGGAGCTACGACGGCAATTACTTTTTCATCTCTAACAACTGTGCGGTGGAAAGCCTGAAACTGTTGCGCAGCGGCAGCGCCAATCCGCAACTGACCGGGCTCGACAACATCACCCCCAACGGCCTGCTCGAAGTCCTGCAGGCACGCGGCCTGGCGGACACCAGCGTACTGAAGGACAAACGCGAGGCGTTACGCCTGGGCTACCACTTCGACTCGTTCCGCGAACGCTACCAGGCGATGTTCGATGTACTGCGCAAACACCTGCCGATCAAGCAGACCCAGGTTGAAGATTGGTTATCCCTGAGCGCGGCCGAGCGCCGGCAATGGTTCGGCCAGGCCGACCTGCGCACCAGCGCCGCGCTGCTGTTGCTGGAACAGGCGAGCTTTCGCAAGCAATTGATGCTGGCCCAGGATGAGGTCAAGCAGCGCTACCTCGGCGCTCGTGAGCTGAAAAATGGCGGCATGGAGAAAGCCAACGCCACGCTGCAACAGATCCTCGCCAACAGCGGCTTCCTCAGCCGTCCAGCGGAACTGCTGGGCAGCGGTGGCTACGGCTTGCCGCAACCGTCGGAATCCAAACGCCTCGAATCAGAAAGCGCCGAGCGCCAGAAGCAATTGCAATCCCTCACCGGCGAGCTGGATAAAGAGGTGAGGGCGCTGCTGGAGCCCTCCCGTGCCGCTGAGATTGCTGCGTGTGAAGCCAACCTCAAGCAAGTGGGCGAGCATTTGCGGGCACTGCACAAGGCGGCCGGCGGGCTCGAACTGCCCTGAAATGCCCGAGATAAACGTATTCCAAATGTGGGAGCCAACCCTCTCCCACATTTGACCTGTGTATCCCTGAAGACCGTGCGTCTTCCCACCACCCTCCGTTTGCCTAGCGAAAGCTGGTTGAAAGCTTACGCGTCTAGGATCGCCCCCCACTGCCGGCAACAGACCGGCTGTTAACAACAACAATGGTGATTCCCGATGTCCGCCCGTACCCACCTGTTCGTCCCCCCTCCACCCGTACGCCTCGTGCCTTTCGTTCTGCGCTGAACCACCCGGTTTGCCATTCCCTAGTCGCGCTACGCCTGGAGTATTCCTATGCTGACTTTCCTTGGCTTTGCCATGGTCATCACGTTCATGTTCCTGATCATGACCAAGCGCCTGTCCGCGCTCATCGCCTTGATCATCGTGCCCATCCTGTTCGCGCTGTTCGGGGGGTTCGCACCGAAGATCGGCCCGATGATGCTCGAAGGCATCACCAAGCTCGCGCCGACCGGCGTCATGCTGATGTTCGCCATTCTCTACTTTGCCCTGATGATCGACTCCGGCCTGTTCGACCCGGCCGTGCGCAAGATCCTCAAGATGGTCAAGGGCGACCCGCTGAAAGTCTCGGTCGGCACCGCCGTGCTGGCCCTGGTGGTGTCCCTCGACGGTGACGGCGCTACCACCTACATGATCTGCGTGGCCGCCATGCTGCCGCTGTACCAGCGCATCGGCATGAGCCCGCGGATCATGGCCGGGCTGATCATCCTCGCCGGCGGCGTGATGAACATGACCCCCTGGGGTGGCCCGACCGCCCGTGCAGCCAGTGCGCTGCATGTGGACCCGTCGGACATCTTCGTACCGATGATCCCAGCCATGGCCGCTGGCGTGGTGGCGATCCTGGTGATTGCCTACATGTACGGCAAGCGTGAACGTGCGCGGTTGGGTGAACTGCACCTGCAAGGCGACGAGATCGACCACAGTGAGATCAGCGTGTCGCAATTCCCGGACGCCCGCCGTCCCAAGCTGATCTGGTTCAACGGCGCCCTGACCCTGGCCCTGATGGGCACCCTGATTGCCGGCCTGTTGCCGCTTCCGGTGCTGTTCATGGTGGCGTTCAGTATCGCGATGATCGTCAACTACCCGTGCCTGCAACAGCAGAAAGACCGTGTCGCCGCCCACGCCGGCAGCGTATTGGCCGTGGTGGGGTTGATCTTCGCCGCGGGTATCTTCACCGGCATCCTGTCGGGCACCGGCATGGTCGACGCCATGTCCAAGAGCCTGCTGGCGGTCATCCCTGAAGCCCTGGGCCCGTACCTGGCGGTAATCACCGCGTTGGTGAGCATGCCGTTCACCTTCTTCATGTCCAACGATGCGTTCTACTACGGCGTACTGCCGGTCCTGGCCGAAGCGGCAAGCCACTACGGCATTACCGCGGTGGAAATGGCCCGCGCCTCCATCGTTGGCCAACCCGTGCACTTGCTCAGCCCGCTGGTACCCTCGACCTATCTGTTGGTGGCCCTGGCCGGCATTGAATTCGGCGATCACCAACGCTTCACCCTCAAGTGGGCAGTGCTGGTATGCCTGTGCATAATGTTCGCCGCATTGCTGATGGGGATTTTTCCGCTGTTCAGCACTCTATAATCGTACCGACCCACTCACCGCGCGGCGCTGCAGCTTGCGCGGTTTAACATTTGCTCAAAGGAATACACATGGAATGGCTGACCAATCCGGAAATCTGGATTGCCTTCTTCACCCTGACGGCCCTCGAGATCGTCCTGGGCATCGATAACATCATCATGATTTCGATCCTGGTCAGCCGCATGCCCAAGCATATGCAGGCGCGCACCCGGATTTTCGGCCTGGCCCTGGCCATGGTCACCCGCATCCTGCTGCTGCTGTCGATCACCTGGGTCATGCGCCTGACCGACGATCTGTTCGTGGTCTTCGGCCAAGGCATCTCCGGTCGCGACCTGATCCTGTTCTTCGGTGGCCTGTTCCTGCTGTGGAAAAGCTCCCAGGAGATGTACCACGCCTTGGAAGGTGAAGACGAAACCCACGACGAGCCAAAGGGCGCCGGTGGCAAGTTCATCTACACCATCATCCAGATCGCGATCATCGACATCGTGTTCTCGCTGGACTCGGTGATCACCGCGGTCGGCATGGTCTCCCATGTGCCGGTCATGGTCGCAGCGATCATCGTTGCGGTACTGGTGATGATGCTGGCAGCCGGCACCATCAGCGATTTCATCGACAAGCACCCATCGCTGAAGATGCTGGCGCTGTCGTTCCTGCTGGTGGTCGGTACCGTGCTGATCGCCGAAGCCTTCGACGTGCATGTGCCAAAAGGCTACGTCTACTTCGCCATGGCGTTCTCGCTGGCGGTGGAAGCGGTGAATATCAAGATGCGCACAGCCATCGCGAAAAAGAAGAAACAGCAGGACCCTGTGAAACTGCGCAAGGACATTCCGGGTCAATAACATTGATCCGCTGCCGAAATGGGGCGTTCGCGCCCCATTTTTTCATCTGCAAAAAGCTGAATTCATGACAGTTTTGTTTCAATCCCCACTTTAGCTATGCGATGCTGGCGCAGAGCCCATTCGCCAACTACAGCTTAAGTACAAGACGTAGAACGGCACGCGGCAATTCTCCTTAGCTCCTGTTGGAGCACACCCACACGGGGGGCCGAGCATGCTGACCTTGCTCAATCTGCTTTCCGCCGTGACCCTCTTGATCTGGGGCACGCACATTGTCCGTACCGGCATCCTGCGGGTCTACGGTTCCAACTTGCGCCAAGTCATCGGACAGAACATGTCCAAGCGCTGGCTGGCATTTGTCGCCGGTATTCTGGTGACGGCCATGGTGCAAAGCAGCAACGCCACGGCGATGCTGGTGACTTCGTTCGTCGGCCAAGGGCTGATGGGGCTGATGCCCGCCCTGGCGACCATGCTCGGTGCTGACGTCGGTACCGCACTGATGGCGCGGGTGCTGACGTTTGACCTGTCCTGGCTGTCGCCGCTGCTGATTTTTCTTGGGGTGATTTTCTTCCTGTCGCGCAAACAGACGCGGGCAGGGCAGTTGGGCCGGGTCGGAATCGGCCTCGGGCTGATCATCCTCGCACTGCAACTGATCGTCGAAGCCGCCGGGCCCATTACCCATGCGCAAGGCGTGAAGGTGCTGTTCGCCTCGCTGACCGGCGACATCCTGCTCGACGCCTTGGTCGGTGCCTTGTTCGCGATGATCTCCTATTCCAGCCTCGCCGCTGTACTACTGACCGCTACCCTGGCCGGCGCCGGGGTCATCGGCTTGCACGTGGCGATCGGCCTGGTGATTGGCGCCAACATTGGCAGTGGCGTGCTGGCCTTCCTCAGCACCAGCATGCAGAACGCCGCCGGCCGCCAAGTGGCTCTGGGCAGCCTGCTCTACAAACTGATTGGCCTGCTGCTGATCATCCCGGTGCTCGACCCGCTCGTACGCTGGATGGACGGCCTGGACTACAGCGCCCAAGGCATGGTCATCACCTTCCACCTGCTCTACAACGTCAGCCGCTGCCTGATCCTGTTGCCGACCATCGGCCCGATGGCCCGGCTATGTGCCTGGCTGCTGCCCGAACGTGAAGAGGCCAACGGCAAGGCCAAGCCACGCCACCTCGACCTCGCGGCGCTGAGCACGCCGAGCCTGGCACTGGCCAACGCCGCGCGGGAAACCTTGCGCCTGGGCGACCTGATCGACAACATGCTGACCGCCATGCGTGAAGTATTGCGCGGAAAACAGACGGCCATCACCCAGGAAATGCGCAGCCTCAGCGACGACGTCGAGTCGCTCTACAGCGCGATCAAGCTCTACCTGGCGCAAATGCCCCGCGAAGACCTCAGCGAACAGGACAGCCGCCGCTGGGCAGAAATCATCGAACTGTCGATCAACCTGAAACTGGCTGGCGACCTGATCGAACGCATGCTGCGCAAAGTCCAACAGCAAAAAACCTCCCAGCGCCGCCAATTCTCTGAAGTGGGCCTGGAAGAACTCACCGGCCTGCACAGCCAACTGATCGCCAACCTGCGCCTGGGCCTGTCGGTGTTCCTCAGTGCCGACCCGGAAAGCGCCCGTCAACTGCTGCGCGAAAAGCGCCGCTTCCGCGCTCAGGAACGCCGCCTGGCACACGCCCACGTCAGCCGCTTGCAGCGCAAGATCGTACAGAGCCTGGAGACCAGTTCCCTGCATCTGGAACTGATTGCCGACATGAAGCGCTTGAACTCATTGTTTTGCAGCAGTGCCTATGTCGTCTTGGAAACCTCCGACACCGGCGCACTTTCCACCGAAGATATTGCCGACATCACACATTCGCCCTGAACGTACGGTGGCCCGTGAAGTCAGTTAAAACTGACCTCACTCGCCAGGAAGCTTGTTATGCGTCGCCTGTTATTCGCTTGCCTGCTCATGGGCTCTGCACACGCCTTTGCCTTTGATCGCCTGCAGGTCGAGGGCTACACCTTGCCCAACGGCCTGCAGTTGCTGCTCAAACCGGGCACCGAACGTGGGCACGTGGCCATTCGCCTGGTGGTGGGCGTGGGCCTGGATGACTTCAGCTGCGAGGACAAGGAACTGCCGCACCTGCTCGAACACCTGCTGTTCAGTGGCATCGACGGAGGCGGCGAAGGTGATCTGGAAGACCGCATGCAAGCCCTGGGCGGCGAGTGGAACGCCTACACCAGCAACGCCGACACCACCTTCGTGATCGAAGCCCCCGCGCAAAATCAGCGCAAGGTGCTGGACCTGCTGCTCGCCATCATCACCCGCACCACGCTGACCGACGCCAATATCAAAGCCGCCAAGCAAGTGGTCGAGCGCGAGGACGGCGGCCACTACTCGCACCTGCAACGCCTGCTGGACCGCCAGGACCTGGGCCACACCGCCAGCAACCAATTGGCCGTCGAACTGGGGCTCAAATGTGCCGAACGCGCCGAGGTTGGCCAACTGACTCGCAACCAGCTGGAGCAACTGCGCAAAAATTGGTACGCCCCCAACAACATGACCCTGATCATCGTCGGCGACCTCGACAAGCTGCTGCCGGCCTACCTGGAACGCACCTATGGCGCGCTTGACCCGGTCGAGCCGACCGAGCACCTGGCCCTGCCGGAAATCCAACACGCCGCCGCCAGCCACCGCGACCTGATCCACGGCTGGGTCGGTGACAGCGCCAAACTGCACTGGCTGTTCCCCGAGCCGGTACTGGACGACCAGCATGATGAAACCTACGACCTGCTCAAGGATTACCTGGATTGGGCGCTGTACCGCCAACTGCGCCTCAAGCATGGGCTGTCCTACGGCCCCTGGAGCGAACGCGAAGTGCTCGGTGGTGTCGGTTTCCTGAGCCTGAACGCCGACCTCGAGCGCGATAGCCTCCCTGCAGCCGAACAGGTGCTGCAAGACCTCAAGGCGCAATTGCTCAAGGACGGGCTCGACCCCACGGTATTCACCCGCCTCAAACAAGCCGCCATCGCTCGCCAGGCCTGGGCCGTGCAGGGCAACAGCGCCCTGGCCGACTATTACTGGAGCGCTTCGGGCGACTACAACAACGGGCGCTTCAGCGACCCGGTCAAACGCATCAAGGCCGTCAGCCTGGAGCAGACCAACCAGGCCATGCGCGAAGCGTTCAAGCAGCCAGGCTACTGGCGTATCGAGAAACCGCTGCTGAGCTACGACGGGCTGAGTTGGATCGGCGCCGGGGTGCTGGGGCTGATCGCCACTGTGTTGATCGGCATACGCCGCTATCGCAAACGGATCCTGTAATGAGGCACCCAACCCAGGGCTAAGACGTTATTCTGTCTGGGATTTTTTCCTACGAAGACTGTGACTGCCGAATGCCGAA
Organism: Pseudomonas gorinensis; assembly: GCF_042015035.1. Taxonomy (NCBI): domain Bacteria; kingdom Pseudomonadati; phylum Pseudomonadota; class Gammaproteobacteria; order Pseudomonadales; family Pseudomonadaceae; genus Pseudomonas; species Pseudomonas gorinensis. The sequence goes on along the minus strand of NZ_CP167125.1, from coordinate 422,362 downwards.
CCTGACTCACTACATCCAGCGCATCCTCGAACTGATGAAGCGCTACCCAGGGGTGATCGCACTCGGCGGTTTCATATCGGGGGTCAGCAGCTTCATCCTGGTGGACCGCCAGCAGGGCATGGCCAGCTGGATCGCAGTGATCATGCTGGTGAGTTGGCTGTGGCTGATGCTGGAAAACAGCTTTACCCAACTGTTCACCAAAGTCTTCAAGCGCGAAATCCCCGAACCGCTGCTGCGCTATGCCACCCAGATGATCCACCAGGAAAGTCTGTTTTTTGTACTGCCGTTCTTTTTCGTCACCACCACCTGGAACAGCGGCCAGTCGATGTTCACCGGGCTGCTTGGCGCGGCGGCGCTGGTGTCGATCACCGACCCGCTGTACTACAAGTGGCTGGCGCCCAAGCGCTCGCTGTTCCTTGCGCTGCATACCCTGACCCTGTTCGCCGCACTGCTGACCGCGCTGCCGATCATCCTGCACCTGACGACGGCCGAGAGCTACAAGCTCGCCCTCGGCGTGGCCATGGTGCTGTCGATACCAAGCCTGGCAGTGAGCTTGCCACTGCGCAGCCTCAAAGGCTGGGCGATGCTGCTGGGTGTCACGGCGGCCATTGGCTGCGCCGGCTGGTTCCTGCGCAGCTGGGTACCACCGGCAACCCTGTGGATGACCGAAGTGGCCATCAGCACCCAATTGCAAGACCGCACGCCGGGCGATGACCTCACCGAAGTCAGCGCCGCCCAACTGCGCAGCGGCGGCCTGTATGCCTATACCGCGATCAACGCACCACGCGGGCTGGATGAGCGGATCTACCACGTATGGAAATTCAACGGCAAAGAAGTCGACCGTATTGCCCTGGATATCCATGGTGGGCGCAAGGAAGGTTACCGCGCCTGGACGCACAAGCAGAACTTCCCGCCCGACGCGGTGGGCCGCTGGCAAGTGCGTGTGTTGACCGAAGACGGGCAGGTGATCGGTGTGTTGCGTTTCAAAGTGACTGACACAGCACAAACGGACAACCCAAAGTAGGCTATATCGTGCTATTACGTAGGCATTGTGGATAGCAGACAAGCTCGGAGCTTATGACCAGTAGCACCACGGCCGGCACAGCCCACCTCGATACGTCCACCGCACCTCCGTTGCTCAGGATTACGGGGGACTGGACGCTTGCCCACTATGCCAACCTGAAGAAGCTGTCAGACAAACTCGACGGCCAATACGACGCTGGCGCGCGCATCGACCTCAATGGCCTGGGCGCCCTGGACACGGCCGGTGCTTCGCTGCTGGTGGAGCTGCTGGGGCCGGCCCGCATTGAGCAATCGACCGAACAGACCGATTGCAGCCTGTCCACCGCCGACCGCGCGCTGCTCAAGACCGTCTACCGCTCACTCAATGATTTCTGCGTGCCGGAGAAAGCCCCGGAGGAGGCCACCGGCATCCAGGTGCTGGCGCGTATCGGCCGCGCGGTGGATGCGGTCTGGCAGGACAGCAAGCAACTGTTGGGCTTTATCGGCCTGATCCTTGAGACTTTCGCCCGTAGCATCTTGCGCCCCAAGCGCTGGCGCGTGACCCCCATGGTCGCCCACATCGAACAGACCGGCCTGGACGCCGCGCCCATCGTTGCCTTGCTGACGTTTCTGGTGGGCGCCGTGGTTGCCTTCCTCGGTGCCACAGTGCTCAAAAGCTTCGGCGCGACCGTTTTTACCGTGGACCTGGTGGCGTTTTCCTTCCTGCGGGAATTCGGCGTGCTGCTCACCGCAATCCTGATCGCCGGTCGCACCGCCAGTTCGTTTACCGCGCAGATCGGCTCGATGAAAGCCAACGAAGAAATCGACGCCATCCGCACCCTGGGCCTGGACCCAATGGAACTGCTGGTATTGCCACGCGTGCTGGCGCTGCTGGTAGCGCTGCCGATGCTGACGTTCCTGGCGATGCTCTCGGGGATTGTCGGCGGTGGGGTGGTGTGTGCCGTGACCCTGGATATTTCGCCGGCGATGTTCCTCTCGCTGCTGCAATCGGACATTGGCGTACAGCATTTCCTGGTGGGCATGGTGAAAGCGCCGATCTTCGCCTTCCTGATTGCCGCCATCGGTTGCCTGGAAGGCTTCAAGGTCAGCGGCAGCGCGGAGTCAGTCGGCGCCCACACCACGTCCAGCGTGGTGCAATCGATCTTTGTGGTGATTCTGCTGGATGCGGTCGCCGCGCTGTTCTTCATGGAGATGAACTGGTGAGTCGCCTACCCCGAGCCCCCAGCGAGGCGGTGATCGAGGTCCGTGGACTGTGCAATCGCTTTGGCCGCCAGAGCGTGCACGAGAACCTCGACCTGGATTTGTACAAGGGCGAAATTCTCGCAGTGGTCGGCGGCTCCGGCAGCGGCAAGTCCGTGTTGTTACGCAGCATCGTCGGCCTGCGTCGGCCCAGCGAAGGCGAGGTGCGGGTATTCGGCAAAAACCTGCCGAGCCTGCCGGAGCATGAACGCTCCCTGGTGGAACGGCGCTTTGGCGTACTGTTCCAGAAGGGCGCGCTGTTTTCCTCGCTGACGGTCACCGAGAACGTCGCGCTGCCGCTGATCGAACACGCCGGCCTGAGCCGCGCCGATGCCGAACACCTGGCGGCGGTCAAACTGGCCCTGGCCGGCTTGCCACTGTCGGCAGCCGACAAATACCCGGCGTCGCTGTCCGGCGGCATGATCAAGCGCGCCGCCCTGGCCAGGGCCCTGGCGTTGGACCCGGACATCCTGTTTCTCGACGAACCCACCGCCGGCCTCGACCCGATTGGCGCGGCGCAATTCGACCAACTGATCCTGACCCTGCGCGACGCCCTGGGCCTGAGCGTGTTCCTGGTCACCCATGACCTCGACACGCTGTACACCATCACCGACCGCGTGGCTGTGCTGGCGCAGAAGAAAGTGCTGGTGGCCGACGCCATCGATGTCGTCTCGGAAACGAACGACGCCTGGATTCACGAATATTTCCACGGCCCCCGGGGCCGCGCGGCATTGGATGCCGCTCAACCGCTCAACGAGGTATGACATGGAAACCCGAGCCCATCATGTGATGATCGGTCTGTTCAGCGTGATCGTGGTGGTCGGCGCGATGCTGTTTGGCCTGTGGCTGGCCAAGTCCAGCGTCGACACCGCTTTCGAGGATTACGAAGTGATCTTCAACGAGGCGGTCAGCGGCCTGTCCCAGGGCAGCTCGGTGCAGTACAGCGGGATCAAGGTGGGTGATGTAATCAGCCTGCGCCTGGACCCGAACGACCCGCGCCGCGTGCTCGCGCGCATCCGCCTCTCTGGCCAGACGCCGATCAAGGAAGACACCCAGGCCAAGTTGGCCCTGACCGGCATCACCGGTACTTCAATCATCCAGCTCAGCGGTGGCACGCCACAAAGCCCGAAACTCAAGGGCAAGGACGGCAACCTGCCAGAAATCATCGCGTCGCCGTCGCCCATCGCGCGGCTGTTGAATAACAGCAACGACTTGATGACCAGCATCAACCTGCTGCTGCACAACGCCAACGACATGTTCTCGGCGCAGAACGTCGAGCGCATCAGCAATACCCTGGATCATCTGGAACAAACTACCGGTGCGATTGCCGACCAGCGTGGCGATATCAAGGTGGTCATGCAGCAACTGATGCAGGTCAGCAAACAAGCCGGTGCCGCCCTGGAGCAGACCACCGCGCTGATGCGCAATGCCAACGGCCTGCTCAACGATCAAGGCAAGCAGGTATTCGGCAGCGCCGAGCAAGCCATGAAATCCCTTGAGCAGAGCACCGCGACCATCAATACCTTGCTGACTGACAACAAGGAGTCGGTGAACAGCGGCATGCAAGGTCTTAACGAACTGGCGCCGGCCGTGCGCGAACTGCGCGAAACCCTCGGCTCGCTGCGCGCCATCTCCCGTCGCCTGGAAGCCAACCCCAGTGGCTACCTGCTGGGCAGCGACAAGAACAAGGAGTTCACGCCATGAAGCGTGCTTACCAAATAATGGCCCCTGTGGCCCTGGCGCTGCTCGGCGCGTGCTCGATCCTGCCCAAGGCGGATCCGTCGGACACCTACCGACTGCCCTCGGCCCAGGCCGCCCACCAGGGAGCGCCGGTCAGTTGGTCGCTGCGCCTGACCAAGCCGCAGACCAGTGAGTTCCTCGACAGCCCGCGCATCGCCGTGGTGCCCAATGGCGATTTGATCAGCAGCTATGCGAACTCACGCTGGAGCGATCCGGCGCCCGTGCTGTTGCGTAATCGCCTGTTGGACGGGTTCCAGCGCGATGGGCGAGTGACCCTGTTGAGCACCGACGACACCAATCTGCAGGCCGACTATGAGTTGGGCGGACAGTTGCAGGCGTTCCAGAGTGAATACCGGGGCAGTGCGGTGGACGTGTTGATCCGCCTCGACGCACGCCTGGTGCGTGGGAGTGATCAGCGGATTATTGCCAGCCGGCGGTTTGAAGTGCGCCAGGCAGTGACAGACACCCAAGTGCCGGCGGTGGTGGCGGCTTTTGGCCAAGCCGGGGATCAGTTGAACAGGCAGGTGGTGGAATGGGTTGTTCAGCAGGGTAACGGTACTGTGAAACGCTGAGGGCCTCATCGGGGGCAAGCCCCCTCCCACATTTTGAATGTGTTCACAGATCAACATGTGGGAGGGGCTTGCTCCCGATAGCATCCAGCCTTAACCGAAGAACCAGTAGCACACCGCAATCGCCGCCACTACGCCAGCAAACTCAGCCAGCAACGCACACCCTACGGCATGCCGCGCCCGCTGGATGCCCACCGAACCGAAGTACACCGCCAACACATAAAAGGTGGTTTCCGTACTGCCCTGAATCGTCGCCGCCACCAACGCCGGGAAACTGTCCACCCCCTGCGTCTGCATGGTCTCAATCAACATCGCCCGGGCCGCGCTGCCGGAGAATGGCTTGACCATCGCGGTCGGCAGGGCATCGACAAAGCGCGTGTCCATACCGGTCCAGGCCACCACGTGGCGAATGCCTTCAAGGCCGAAGTCCAGTGCACCGGAGGCGCGCAACACGCCCACCGCGCAAAGCATGGCCACCAGATACGGCAGCAGGTTCTTGGCAACATCGAAGCCCTCCTTGGCCCCTTCGACAAACGCCTCGTACACCTTCACCTTGCGCAACGCACCGATCACCACGAACAGCATGATCAGGCCGAACAGCGTCAGGTTGCCGAGGATAGAGGACAGGCCGGCCAATGCGGTGGCTGACAAGGTCGCCAGCAACGCCATGAAACCACCCAGCACCAGCGCACCAGGAATCAGGTACGCCAACACCACCGGGTCCCACAGCCGCAGGCGCTGCATGATCGCGACCGACAACAAGCCCACCAGCGTCGACGCACTGGTGGCCAGCAGAATCGGCAGGAATACCAGCGTGGGGTCGGCAGCGCCTTGCTGGGCGCGGTACATGAAGATGGTCACCGGTAACAACGTCAACGATGATGCGTTCAGCACCAGAAACAGGATCTGCGCGTTACTCGCGGTGTTGGGGATAGGGTTGAGTTCCTGCAACGCCTTCATGGCTTTCAGGCCAATGGGCGTCGCGGCGTTGTCCAGGCCCAGGCCGTTGGCGGCGAAGTTGAGCGTGATCAAACCGATGGCAGGGTGGCCGGCGGGCACTTCCGGCATCAGGCGGCGAAACAGCGGGCCAAGGGCCTTGGCCAGCCAGTCGACAATCCCGGCTTTTTCGGCAATCCGCAGGAAGCCCAGCCACAACGTCAGGGTGCCGAACAGCAGCACCATCACTTCCACCGACAACTTGGCCATGGCGAAAATACTTTCCACCATCGCCGCAAAAATACCGGCGTTACCGCCGATCAGCCATTGCGCCAGTGCCGACACCATTGCCACGACAAAGAAGCCAAGCCACAGGCCATTGAGCATCAGTTGAATCCCCCGAAAGATGGGGCGAATGATAGCGGGGCTGGCAGAAACGACAAACCCCGGATTTCCCGGGGTTTGTTTCGTTCACGCGGGTTTCAGCCGCGGCTGGCCTCACCGACCGGCAGCGCTTGCTTGCTGCGCCAGTGCGGCAGGGAGTTCCAGTAGCGCTCGCCCTTGGCGTCGTCGTACATGCCTTCCCAACGGGAGATCACCAATACCGCCAACGCGTTGCCGATGACGTTGAGTGCGGTACGCGCCATGTCCATGATGCGGTCGACACCGGCAATGAACGCCAGGCCTTCCAGCGGAATGCCCACACTGCCCAGGGTGGCCAGCAGCACCACGAAGGACACGCCCGGTACACCGGCGATGCCTTTGGAGGTGACCATCAGGGTCAGTACCAGCATCAACTGCTGGCCGATCGACAGGTCGATGCCGTACAGCTGGGCAATAAAGATCGCCGCGATGCTCTGGTACAGGGTCGATCCGTCAAGGTTGAACGAGTAACCGGTCGGTACCACGAAGCTGCAGATAGCCTTTGGCGCGCCGTAGGCCTCCATCTTCTCGATCACCCGTGGCAGCACGGTTTCGGAGCTGGCGGTGGAATAGGCCAGCACCAGTTCATCCTTGAAGATGCGCATCAGCTTGATCACCGAGAAGCCAAACAGGCGAGCGATCAGGCCCAGGATCACAAAGGCGAAGAACAGGATGGCGACGTAAACCAGGATCACCAACTTGGCCAGCGGCAGCAACGATGCGAAGCCGAAGTTGGCGACGGTCACCGCGATCAGCGCAAAGACGCCGATAGGGGCGTACTTCATGATCATGTGGGTGACTTTGAACATGCTCTCGGACACGCCCTGGAACATTGTCACCAGCGGCTCGCGCAGTTCCGGCTTGAGGCTCGACAGGCCCAGGCCGAACAGCACGGAGAAGAAGATGATCGGCAGCATTTCGCCACGGGCCACGGCGGCGAAGATGTTCGAAGGGATCAGGTTGAGGATGGTCTGGATGAACGCATGCTCATGCTGCACTTCGGCGGCAGTGGCGGTGTACTTGGAGATATCGACGGTACCCAGGGTACTCATGTCGATGCCGGCACCGGGGTGGAACAGGTTGGCCAGGAGCAAGCCGACCACAATGGCGATGGTGGTGACGATCTCGAAGTAAAGAATGGTTTTGACGCCGATGCGACCGAGTTTTTTCGCGTCACCCACCCCGGCAATGCCGACGATCAGCGAGGAAATCACAATCGGGATCACGATCATCTTGATCAGGCGGATAAAGATATCGCCTGCCGGCTGCAACACATTGCTGATCCACCAGGCCTTTTCAGCACTGAAATGGTTGAGCACTGCACCGATTGCGATCCCCAGTACCAAACCGATGAGGATCTGCCAGGCGAGGCTTAGCTTTGCCTTCTTCATGTCATTACCCTTACTTCAAGTGGACTTAAGGCACATGCGCCATCTGGAACGCTCGGAAGCGAAAAAGTGAGTGCATCTGCCTCCATGGAAGGTCACCGCAGCGTGGCCGAAATGGCTTACTGGCAGGCGAAAAAAGGCGCAACTATTCCCATGCAAGGGGGCGACGTCTAATGCCGTAAACGCCTACCCCATGCCGAATCGGCATGACTTTTTTGAATAATAACTGTCCGAACGGTCAGTTCAAATGCGACAGATTGCCAGGTGAATATGCCGTGAACTGGCCGATTCAGGCTCGCACAGAGATTCAGGGCGAGTTGTGGTCTACGGCAAAAATGCGTGGGAATTCAGAGGGGTCATGTCAGAAATGGCCTATAGCGCAGACAAAACTTTCTCGATGGATGGTCTCCACCGACACACCAAGTAATGGTTGAGGGAGCGCAAAAAGAAGTTTCTCGGCTATGGACGGTATGGGAGGCGAGGGGGGCTTAATAAGCCCGTCGCAAGTTCAGCAAGCTTGAGGACTTGTGAACTTGCGCCGCAGCTTTTCACCTGACCCGGCCCTTGCGCAGGTACTCCCTGTACCCGTAGGTCACGCCGATCTCGATTGATCAGAACAACCCGGCCCCCTGGTCATGCATCACCCCTGGCGGGCGATGCAAACAGAAAGAAGCGAGGGGCTTCTTTCTATGGACGCCAGCCCCGTAGACGCCAGACGCGTCAGACGGAACCTAGTACCAATTCGGATCTTTCTTCAGCTGTTCCATCAGCAGCTTTTTCATGCCCTCATCCGGCTTACCGATAAAACGGTAATCCGCGTGCCGGGTCGGGGATTTATCTGCCGGCAAACCGGCGGGCACTTCCACCAACATGGCGTAGGCATCTTCCTTGTCGAAGCTGAAGGCAACGATCAAGCGCTTATTCCGGCACGTGTCCGCGGTTTCACAGAGCGGCCCGACCAAGTACTTGTCGCCATCCTCCTCGACAGCATTCATTTGCTCCGCCGCACCGGACAGGTTCATCACCCATTCCGGCAGGCGTTCTTCTTTCTTCACCACGCTTTGCCAGGTTTCACGGTATTGCGGGTCCGCGCTGAGCAATTCGCTGGCCCGGGTCTGACCGTCGTTGGCGGCCATTGCCAGGCCGCTGCCGCCCAGGAGCAGGACGGCAGCTATGGCTTTGAGAGACAAAGTGGTCATATTCAGCCTCGGCCGCGACGACCAAAGAAGAACGAAGCGATGAACATCACCAGGAAAACGACAAACAGGATCTTGGCGATACCCGTTGCGGTGCCCGCGATACCACCGAAGCCCAGGACTGCAGCCACAATGGCGATGATCAGAAATGTGATTGCCCAACTCAACATGGTGATTCTCCTTACGCTTCTATAGGGGTAACAGCGGTAGTGCCGTACAGCCGCTCGACTCGAGCGGCCTTTTGTTGCCTAGAACACCCAGCGCTCCTGGGATGGCAGTTCACTCAGGGATGAATCCTGGTCAACCATCCGCAGCTGCGGGGCTGTTGCATCGGCAGAAACGCTGCCAACGGAACGGAAATGGGTCTGCGTCATCACTGGACGTTCAAAATGCGGGGTTTGCTGCTGACCGTGCTGCCAATGCTGCAGTTGCTGGCCGCCAATCAACGTGACCATCAGGGCCAGGCTGGCAAACAGACCTTGTTGCAAGCGCAGTGGCGATACATGCAAGTGGCTGAGGCTTTGGCGAGTCATGCTGCATTTCTCCCGCATTCTGATTATTCGTTCATGACGCTCTTGGGAGAGGTATTGCAGAGCGCATGCCAGCTTTTTTACAAAATAAAACTCAATAAAAACAATGAGTTAAATATTTTATCTAGGGATAAGGCCCAGCATCCTGCACGATGCCTCCGTGTGGGCCGTGCGAAATGCACGATAGCCAACGGTCGGATCGATGGATCGAAAACAGAAACTGCGTTGCCGAAGTGGCAAGACGGCATGAAAACGCCATCAGGTAGGCCTTGTAGGAAGACATGCAGATACCTGCACGACCTTGCCTTTTATCGATCAGAATAAACCATGCAACTTGCCCGATTATTACGGGACTAAACACCATCATTCATAGTTTAAGGAGCGCGGGACAGATGGAATCAGCCAAGGAACTTCAAGGCCGTATTCTTTTAGTGGATGACGAATCCGCGATCCTCCGCACCTTCCGTTATTGCCTGGAAGATGAAGGCTACACCGTGGCCACCGCCAACAGCGCCGCCCAAGCCGATACCCTGATGCAGCGCCAGGTGTTCGACCTGTGCTTCCTGGACCTGCGCCTGGGCGAAGACAACGGCCTGGATGTATTGGCCCAAATGCGAATTCAAGCCCCCTGGATGCGCGTGGTGATTGTGACCGCGCATTCGGCGGTCGATACGGCCGTGGATGCCATCCAGGCCGGTGCTGCCGACTACCTGGTCAAGCCCTGCAGCCCGGACCAGTTGCGCCTGGCCACCGCCAAGCAGTTGGAAGTGCGCCAGCTCTCCGCGCGCCTGGAAGCCCTTGAGGGCGCAGTCCGCCAATCGAAGGACGGCCTCGACTCCCATAGCCCGGCGATGATGGTGGTGCTGGAAACCGCACGCCAGGTGGCCGGGACTGATGCCAATATCCTGATCCTCGGCGAGTCCGGCACGGGTAAAGGCGAGCTCGCTCGTGCTATTCACGGCTGGAGCAAACGTTCGAAGAAGTCCTGCGTCACCATCAACTGCCCCTCTCTGACGGCGGAACTGATGGAGAGCGAATTGTTCGGGCACAGCCGCGGAGCCTTCACCGGCGCCAGCGAGAGTACCCTGGGGCGTGTCAACCAGGCGGACGGCGGCACGTTGTTTCTTGACGAAATCGGCGACTTTCCCCTGACTTTACAGCCCAAATTACTGCGATTCATCCAGGACAAGGAATACGAGCGCGTGGGTGACCCGGTGACCCGGCGCGCCGATGTGCGCATCCTCGCGGCTACCAACCTGAACCTGGAAGACATGGTGCGCGACGGTCGCTTCCGCGAAGACTTGCTGTACCGCCTCAATGTCATCACCCTGCACCTGCCGCCGCTGCGCGAACGCAGTGAAGACATCCTGACCCTGGCCGACCGCTTCCTGGCGCGCTTCGTCAAGGAGTATGCCCGTCCGGCACGCGGCTTCAGCGACGAGGCCCGCGAGGCCCTGCTGAACTATCGCTGGCCGGGCAATATCCGCGAACTGCGCAACGTGGTGGAACGCGCCAGCATTATCTGCCCTCAGGAAAAAGTCGAAATCAGCCATCTCGGCATGGCCGAGCAACCGACCAACAATGCGCCGCGGATTGGCGCGGCGTTGAGCTTGGATGAACTGGAAAAAGCTCACATCGGCGCGGTACTGGCCACCAGCGATACCCTGGACCAGGCGGCCCGAACCCTAGGCATCGACGCATCGACCCTGTACCGCAAACGCAAACAGTACAACCTGTGAGCGGTACCTTATGAAGCTAGCGATGACACTGCGCACTCGATTGTTCTTGAGTATCTCCGCGCTGATTACCGTCGCCTTGCTGGGGTTGATCCTGGGCCTGGTCAGTGTGATGCAAATGGCCAAGAGCCAGGAGTCGCTGATCCGCAGCAACTTCATCACCCTGGACCTGGGCCTGAAGTTGCGCCAGACCCTGGGGGACCAGTTGATCCTGATGCTCAGTGAGCATCCGGACCTGGCGGCCCTGCAAACCTCCAAGCAGCACTATTTCGAGCTGCTGGACCAAGGCATCGCCCATGAGGAACAAGATGGCCTCGCCAGCGGGTTCAGCCAGGCGCGAATTGACTATCAGAACTTCCTGAAGGCTTTCGAGGATTCCCAACAAATCTCGCTTGCCAACAATAAAAACGAAAAGCTCACCGAAACCTTCAATGCGTTGCGCAATGGCCTGCTCGCCGAGCACAAGCGCGCCTTGGAGAATATCAACACCAGCGAGCACAAATCCCGTGGCCGTGCGTTGTTGATCGCAGGCCTGCTGGGGCTGGTCGGCCTGGCGGTGTTGATCATCGGTTTCGTCACCGCCCATGGCATCGCACGGCGCTTTGGCGGGCCGATCGAAGCGTTGGCCAAGGCGGCGGACAAGATCGGGCAGGGCGATTTCGAAGTAACGCTGCCCATCTCGTCGGCCGCGGAGATGAACCAACTGACCCGCCGCTTCGGCATCATGGCCGAGGCATTGCGCCAACATCAGGCAACCAATGTCGACGAGCTATTGGCCGGCCAGCAGCGCTTGCAAGCAGTGCTCGACAGCATCGATGACGGGCTGTTGATGATTGACCGCCAGGGCCGTCTGGAACACCTCAACCCCGTCGCACAGCGCCAGTTGGGTTGGGACGAGGAGCGTCTTGGCCAAGGCTTGAGCGAAGCGCTGGGGCGCCCTGAAATGGATGAACAGCTTCAGTTGGTGCTGCGCGGCGGCAACCTGGAGCGGGCGCCCGAGGACCTGGAAGTGGAGGTCGAAGGTGAATTGCGCCTGCTGACCTACAGCCTGACGCCGGTCAGCCATACCCAAGGCCACATCCTCGGCGCCGTGATGGTGCTGCATGACGTGACCGAGCAGCGCGCCTTTGAACGGGTACGCAGCGAATTCGTGCTACGCGCCTCTCATGAACTGCGTACGCCAGTGACCGGTATGCACATGGCATTTGGTCTGTTTCGCGAGCGCGCGAAGTTTCCTGAAGACTCGCGGGAAGCGGACCTGCTGGATACGGTCAATGAAGAAATGCAGCGCCTGATGCAGTTGATCAATGACCTGCTCAACTTCTCGCGCTATCAGAACGGTCTGCAAAAACTCACCCTGGGCCCGTGCGATGTCACTGACTTGCTGGAGCATGCGCGTGCCCGCTTCGCTGAACCGGCGAATGCGCAACATATCGAATTGCTGGTTGAAGCCCAAGCCGACTTGCCGAGGTTGTATGCCGACCAGGCTCAGCTGGAGCGCGTGCTCGATAACCTGTTGGGCAACGCCCTTCGCCATACCGCCGAAGGCGGGCAGATTCGCTTGCAGGCCCGGCGACATGGCGAACGGGTGATTATCAGCGTCGAGGACAATGGCGAAGGTATCGCCTATGGCCAGCAAGGCCGTATCTTCGAACCCTTCGTCCAGGTGGGCCGCAAGAAAGGCGGCGCCGGCCTCGGCTTGGCGCTGTGCAAGGAAATTGTGCAGCTGCACGGCGGTCGCATGGGCGTGTACTCGCGGCCGGGGCAGGGCACGCAGTTCTACATGGCACTGCCCTTGTAGGCGCCTGGCTCGCCGTGGCGCGAGTGCTGTCGAAGGGTCGCGCCGTCCCGCTGTGTGTAGCCGTCACGGGCTTGCGGGGGCGCCACAAGCACGCTTGTTCGCAGATTCAACGGCGATTCAGGGCACGCAGGATCGCGGCGCTTTCCGCATCCGGTGTGCCATCGAACAACGACGGCCGGAAGTGCATCTGGAATGCCGCGATCACGTGGCGCGTGGCGACATCCAGCTCGCCGGTTTGCGGCGTCTGGTAGCCCAGGCGGGCCAACTCTTCCTGGAACCAGGTGATGCTCGGCAGATCGGTGGTGTACTGCAACTGGAAGCGGGCGACGGCCTGCGCATCGGGCCAGATCCCCAAGCCCTCGTCAGCCAGACGCTTCCACGGGAACAACGGACCCGGATCCAGCTTGCGCAGCGGCGCGATGTCGCTATGCCCAATGATATTCCTGGGGTCGATGCCATTGCGTTTGCTGATGTCCTTGAGCAACACCACCAGGGATTTCACCTGGGCTTCGGAATACGGGTACCACACGCGCCCCGTCGGCGTGTCGCGGTACCCTGGGTTGACGATTTCGATGCCGATGGAGCTGGAGTTCAGCCAGGTTCGGCCCATCCACTCGCTTTCCCCTGCATGCCAGGCGCGCTGGCTTTCGTCCACCAGCTTATAGATGGTGGCAGAGGCGTCGTCGCCGATCAGATAATGGCTGCTGACCTGGCCATGCGTGAGCAAGGCCAGGGAACGCTCAAGGTTGGTGGAGGTGTAATGCACGACAACGAATTGCACACGGTTGTCGTGGTTCACGGAAGGGTGGCTGGTATCCAGACGCGGGCCACTGGCGCAGCCGGCGAGCAGGAGAAACACAAAGGCGAAGCACAGGGATTTCATGGCGGAAGACAGTACGCTGAAGACAATAATGCAACAGTGTAACGTACGGCTTCTTGCCTGGCGGTCAAATTACAAAATGGAACATCTTTCAGGCCGCCTGCACCTGGTTACGCCCTGCCGCCTTAGCGCGATATAACGCCTCGTCGGCGCGCTTGAGTGCCAGCTCACTGCGTTCGCCAGGCTGGAACTGCGCCACCCCCATCGACACCGTGATTGTCACCGGCTCGCCCTTGAAGTGAAACGGACAGGCCTCGATAGCAGCGCGCAGCATGCCACCCACCGCCAAGGCATCCGCCAGGGATGAGTCCGGCATCAGCAAGACAAACTCCTCACCGCCAAAACGCGCGATGAAGTCGCCCGGACGCAGGCGCTTGCGCAATACGTTGGCGATGATCTTCAACACCTTGTCACCCGCCAGGTGACCATAGCCGTCGTTGATGCGCTTGAAGTGGTCGAGATCCAGCATCGCCAGCGACAGGCTGTTGCCACGCTGATGCCAGATGTTCACCTCATGGTCCAGGCGCTCGCTCCAGGCCGCACGATTGGGCAGGCCGGTGAGCGGGTCGATCAGGGCCTTCTGGCGTTGCACCTCCAGGTGCTCGCGATAGCCCTGGGCCTCCTGTTCCATATTGGCGACGCGCTCCGCCAGCCCCTTGAGCCGCGTGGACAATTCCTGCTCGCGCTGGTCGCGCTGCTGCTGGTGTTCATCCATGGTGCCGAGCAAGCCTTCAAGGTGGCTTTCGAGCACCTTCTTGAGACTGTCCAGGTCAGCCGCTTCCTGCACGCTGCTTTGCAGGCCGTCGACCTGCTCGCGAATCTGTGTGTCCAGCTCACGGGCTGCTGAGCGGCTGTCGGCATGGCCGTCGCTGGCCACCTGCAAATGCCCCTGGAACGCTTCGAGCCGCTCGTTCAATTGCTTGAGGTAAGCCTCGAACTCATGCTGGCCGCTGTCGGTGACCGCCAGCATCAGCACGGCCAGGTCATCGAGAATCGGCAGCAATTCGTACCAGTTCAGCCCATGGGCCAGGCGTTCGCGCATGGCTTCGGCCTGGGGCCGATGGCGTTCGGGGAGGGACAGGTCTTCCAGCAGACCGAGCAATGTGTCTTCGATGTGCTTGGCCACGGAGCTGTAGGACGGCTCAGGCGAATCGGGCAGAGCGTAGACGCCATCCGATTGCAGCTCGTCAGGATCGGCACTCTCCAGGACGGGCGGCAGGGACAGGCTGCCGATAGTGGTCTCGTCTGGCGCATCGACCAGCACGTCGGGCGCTTCGATAAAGGCAGCGAGTGCGCTTTCGGGTGCTGGCTCCTGTATCGCCGGTTCAGAGACATCGGTCTCAGCTGCCTCAATCGGCTGCGCGACAGGAGTGGCCTGGGCCGGAGCCTCGAATACGAAGGTTTCGCTGGCGACTTTCGCGGCACCGGCAACCTCTGCGACCGGTACAGCCTTGACGGGCGCGACTGACACGGCAGGCGCAGCAGGCGCAAGCTGAGGTTGAGACTCAGGGGCTGCCGGCAGCGGCGCAAAGGCCCGCAAGGCTTGGGCCAACTCTTCGGATTGTGCAGGCGCTTGGGGTGCTGGTTCGGCTGCGACCTGGGTAGCAACAGGCGGCGGCGCGGACGGCGGCGGCGCTGGTTCGCCCACTGGCGCCTCAGTGCTGGCCTCCCGAGTGCCAAACAGGCGCTGCAGCAGGCCCGGCCCGGAGCGCGTGGCTTCACCCTCCGGCTCCAGATTATTCAACGCTTGCCCTTGCAGGGCGCTCAACTCACTGAGCAACAGCGGAATCTCGCGCGCCTGGCCGACACGGCCATCCAACTGCTTAGCGAAGGTTTTCAGCGGGCGCGCGACTTCACGGGGCAGCGGCAGTTTTTGCAACTGCGTCACCAGGGCCGTCAGCGCAGCACCCATCTGGTCGACACGCGTTTCGCGGCGCTGCTCTGAATCCAGCACGGCTTTTTCCAGTCGTGGCAACAAGGCAGCAAGGGCGGCGTCCATATCATCTGTGCGCACGACATCGCGCATTTCCTTCATGCATTGATCGACCGCGCGGTCGGTGCCCTCAGCAGCCAGCGTGCTGCGTACCAACCCTCGGCGCAGCAGGTCGAGGCGAGAGGCCCAGCGACGTTCGAGCTTTTCTTGTTGCTCGATGCTTAACAGGTATTTTTCTTTCCAGCGCTGGGCGTCGTCGCTCATGCAAGGGGTCCGCGAGGGCCGGGGCTCAACGCGGGCAATGCATCAACCGTGAGCGAACCCGGCAGACGAATCTCTACCGCGACCGGCAGGTGATCGGAGATAGGCTGCGCCAGCACCTGCACACTTTCGAGTGTGAGGGTCGGGCTGAGCAGGATATGGTCAAGACAACGCTGCGGACGCCAGCTGGGAAACGTGGCTTCGACTTGCGGCGCCAGTAGCCCGAGGTCCCGCAACGGGGAATTCTGCAGCAGGTCATTGGCATGGGTGTTCATGTCACCCATCAGCACTTGATGCTTGTAGTTGCCAATCAACTCGCGCACGTAGGCCAGTTGCAGGTTGCGCGTACGCCCCCCGAGCGCCAGGTGCATCATCACCACCACCAAGGCCTCCGGCCCTTCACCGAAACGCACGAGAATCGCTCCCCGGCCCTTGGGGCCCGGCAGTGGGTGATCTTCGATGGCGGTCGGTTTAAGGCGGCTCAGCACACCATTACTGTGCTGCGCCAGACGCCCGAGGTTGCGATTGAGTTGCTGATACCAGTAGGGGAAGGCACCGAGCTGAGCCAGGTGCTCGACCTGGTTGATGTAGCCCGAGCGTATGCTGCCGCCGTCGGCCTCCTGCAAGGCGACCAGGTCAAAGTCATTGAGCAGGTTGCCGATCTTTTGCAGGTTACCGGCCCGCCCATTGTGAGGCAGCAGATGCTGCCAGCCACGGGTCAGGTAGTGCCGGTATTTTTCGGTGCTGATACCGACCTGGATATTGAAGCTGAGCAGGCGCAACCGGCTATCTGCCGGCAAGCCCGTGGATTCCAGGTGATCCTCATTGACCCGCGCGTCATGCAGGCCAACAACGCGTTCGGTACCCCAGCGGCGCATGACAGGCCCCTTACTTGGCTGCGCGCTCTTTGGCGATCAGTTGGTCGGCAACATTGAGGGTCGCTTCAGGACCACCGGTAGTGCCCAGGTCGAAACGGTATTTGCCGTTGACGATCATGGTTGGAACGCCCTGCACGCCATACTTCTGCGCGAGTTCCTTGGCCTGCTTGATCTGGCCCTGGATGGCGAAGGAATTGAAAGTGGCCAGGAACTTGTCCTTGTCGACACCCTGGGTTGCGACGAAGTCAGCCATTTCATCAGGCTTGGTCAGGCGCTTGCCTTGTTTCTGGATCGCGTCGAAGACGGCGTTGTGAACCTTGTGCTCCACACCCATGGCTTCCAGGGTCAGGAACAGTTGGCCGTGTGCATCCCAAGGGCCGCCGAACATGGCCGGAATACGTTTGAAGTTCACATCGGAAGGCAATTTCTCAACCCACGGGTTGATGGTCGGTTCAAAGGCGTAGCAATGCGGGCACCCATACCAGAACAGCTCCACCACTTCGATTTTACCGGGTACCGATACAGGTACAGGGTTAGCCAATTCAACGTAGGTCTTACCGGCTTCAAGCGGCACGTCGGCAGCTTGTGCGGTCATGCCGAAGAGGCTGGCAGTGACGAGAGCGGCGCTGAGGATCAGATTACGCATGCTTTACTCCTGGACAAATAAAGTCGCCTCACGCGACCTTTGTTGTGACAGGTCTACGCGGGCATGAGTTCGTTAGTGTAACGGCACCGGCCACAAAAAAGGGCGGCCTGGGCCACCCTTTTTATGCTTGCATCGCGGGATTAATCGAGCGTTAACGTACTGCCCGGATCAGTGCAGGCCCTGGATGTACTGGGAAACCGCTTCGATATCCTTGTTGCTGAGCTTGGCAGCAATGCTCTGCATGATCTTGGTATCACCGTCGTTGGTACGATTGCCTTCACGGAAGTCAGTCAGCTGCTTGGCGACATACTGCGCATGCTGGCCGCTCAAGTGAGGGAAGCCTGCCGCTGCAAGGCCTGCGCCATTAGGCGAGTGGCAACCGATGCACGAAGGCATGCCTTTTTCAAGGTTGCCACCGCGGAACAGGTCTTGGCCGCGGGCCACCTGCTTGGGATCGGCAGCTCCCACACTGCCTTTCTGGCTGGAAAAATAGGCGGCGATATCGGCCAGGTCCTGGTCACTGAGGTTGGTCAGCAAGCCGGTCATTTCCAGGACCGTGCGCTTGCCGTCCTTGATGTCGTGCATCTGCTTGGTCAGGTAACGCTCCCCCTGGCCGGCCAGTTTGGGGAAGTTCGGCGCCGGGCTATTACCATCCGGTCCATGGCAAGCACCACACACGGCGGCTTTCGCCTGACCCGCAGCAGCGTCGCCTGCAGCATGGGCAACACCGGTGATGCCCAAGGTCAACAGCAGACTCACGATCAGTTTGTTCATCAGCTAATCCAACTACGGCTAAGGGTTTAAGAGTTATCTAACCGGGTTTACTCACCATCATTTCAATAATGGCCTGGTAATCCTCGGGACTGCAGTCCATGCACAAACCACGCGGCGGCATTGCCTTGAAACCCTGGGTCACGTGTCGCACTAGCGTGTCCATGCCCTGCGCCCGCCTGGGCGCCCATGCTGCCTGGTCACCCCGCTTCGGGGCGTTCGGCAGTTGGCCGGCATGGCAAGCCACGCAAACTCGGTTGTACACCGCTTCCGGATCCTGTGTAGCCTGAGCGCCGTAAAGCGGAACCAGGACACCGATAGCAAGCAACCATCTGGTCATACATCGACCTTTTCAGGGTTTGAGAGCGTTTTGCGTTCTAATGCGCAATAAAGGTCTATCGCTCCCGTGAACTTCATCCTTCGCTGGGACAAAGCACACACAAAATCTGCGGCATTATATACTGGCGCTACTGAAACGGAAACGACACCGCTTGCCGCACCCTTTTTCGGCACCGCCCACATCGGAAATCTCATGCAACTCAAGAATCCCATCCTCGGCCTGTGCCAACAGTCCACGTTCATGCTCAGCGCCGCCAAAGTTGACCAATGCCCCGATGACGAAGGCTTTGAAGTCGCCTTTGCCGGTCGCTCCAACGCTGGTAAATCCAGCGCGCTGAACACCCTAACCCACGCCAGCCTGGCGCGTACCTCGAAAACCCCGGGCCGCACGCAGTTGCTCAACTTCTTCAAGCTAGACGATGATCGGCGTCTGGTCGACCTTCCCGGCTACGGTTACGCAAAAGTCCCTATCCCGTTGAAGCTGCACTGGCAGCGTCACCTGGAGGCTTACCTGGGCGGCCGGGAGAGTTTGAAGGGCTTGATCCTGATGATGGACATCCGTCATCCAATGACCGACTTCGACCTGCTGATGCTCGATTGGGCAGTCGCCAGCGGCATGCCAATGCATATCCTGCTGACCAAGGCCGACAAGCTGACCTACGGCGCCGCCAAGAACACGCTGCTCAAAGTGCAGGCCGAAATCCGTAAAGGGTGGGGTGACGCGATCACCATCCAGTTGTTCTCAGCGCCAAAGCGCATGGGCCTGGAAGACGCCTACACCGTGCTGGCCAGTTGGATGGAATTGGCAGACAAGGGCGCGGAAATCGCCGAGTAACTTTTCGACGGGCAAAAAAAACCCCGGACTTCGTATGGGGAGGGGAAGTTCGGGGTTCAAGTTCCGGACCGCTAGGGCGGGGTCCAGATATCTGCCAACACTTAACACAACATAGGAGCATTGAAGGGCTTCACCACCCATTCAGTAACTCTGAGTCGCATTTCATGAGTTAAGTTCCTGCCCGCCCAAAAAACTCTTGGCAATAACTGACATCACTTTCGGATCTAACGCGCTCAGCCGCCACGCTGGGTGGCGGCAAAGCCGCGAAATCAGTGGGCTTCGTCCCAGTTGTCGCCCACACCCACTTCCACCAGCAAGGGCACATCCAGTGTCACGGCCTGGCTCATGTGCTGACGAATCTCCTCACGCACTGTATCGACCAAGTCTTCGCGGACCTCCAGCACCAATTCATCGTGCACCTGCAGGATGACTTTGGCGTCCAGGCCCGACTCGGCCAGCCAGTGATCCACCGCCACCATGGCTTTCTTGATGATGTCCGCCGCCGTGCCCTGCATCGGTGCGTTGATCGCCGTCCGTTCGGCCCCCTTGCGCAGCGCCGGGTTCTTCGCGTTGATGTCCGGCAGGTACAGGCGACGACCAAAAATGGTCTCGACGTATCCCTGCTCGGCCGCCTGGGCGCGGGTGCGTTCCATATAAGCCAGCACGCCAGGGTAGCGGGCGAAGTAGCGGTCGATATACGCCTGGGATTGCTTGCGGTCGACGCCGATCTGCTTGGCCAGGCCAAACGCGCTCATGCCGTAGATCAGGCCGAAGTTGATCGCCTTGGCGCTGCGCCGCTGGTCGGTGGTCACCGCATCCAACGCCACCCCGAATACTTCGGCAGCGGTAGCCTTGTGCACATCCAGGTCATTACGGAAAGCATGCAGCAGGCCTTCATCCTTGGCCAGGTGCGCCATGATCCGCAGTTCGATCTGCGAGTAGTCCGCCGCCAGCAACTTGTAGCCTTTGGGCGCGATGAACGCCTGGCGAATCCGCCGGCCTTCGGCGGTGCGGATCGGAATGTTCTGCAAGTTCGGGTCACTGGACGACAAACGCCCGGTTGCCGCCACCGCTTGGTGATAAGACGTGTGAATACGCCCGGTGCGCGGGTTGATCTGCTCTGGCAGGCGGTCGGTGTAGGTGCTTTTGAGCTTGCTCATCGAGCGGTATTGCATCAGCACCTTGGGCAACGGGAAATCCTGGTCGGCCAACTCGGCGAGCACCGCTTCGGCGGTCGACGCCTGGCCCTTGGCGGTCTTGCTGAGCACCGGGTGGCCGAGTTTTTCGTAGAGGATCGCGCCCAATTGCTTGGGTGAGCCAAGGTTGAATTCCTCACCCGCGATGGCAAATGCCTCACGCTCCAACTCGACCATCTTGTTCCCCAGCTCAACGCTCTGCACACCGAGGAGCTTGGCATCCACAAGCGCACCCTGGCGTTCGATACGCGCCAACACCGGCACCAACGGCATTTCGATATCCGTCAGCACCGAGGCCAGGCTTGGGATAGCCAGGAGTTTTTCATGCAGGGTCTGATGCAGGCGCAAGGTCACGTCAGCATCTTCTGCGGCATATGGGCCGGCTTGTTCGAGGGAGATCTGGTCAAAAGTCAGCTGTTTGGCGCCTTTGCCGGCGATATCCTGGAAGCTGACGGTGGTGTGGCCCAGGTATTTCTGAGCCAGGCTGTCCATATCATGGCGGGTGGCGGTGGAATCCAGGACGTAGGACTCGAGCATAGTGTCGTAGGCAATGCCCTGCACCGAGATGCCGCATGCCTGATCACCGCCGATAGCGCAGTTGGCCAGGATGTTCATGTCGAACTTGGCGTGCTGGCCGACCTTGAGCTTGCTCGGGTCTTCGAGAATCGGCTTGAGTGCGCGCAGCACCGTGTCACGGTCCAGTTGCTCCGGTACGCCCATGTAGGAATGGGTCAGCGGGATATAGGCGGCCTCATAGGGCTGGACTGCAAACGACAACCCCACCAATTGCGCCTGCTGGGCATCAATGCCAGTGGTCTCGGTGTCGAAGGCAAACAACTTGGCGTCGCCGAGCTTCTTCAACCACACGTCAAAACGCGCCTGGTCGAGGATGGTTTCGTACTTTAGTGCGGTATCGACGAGCGGCGCATTCTCCACAACCGGAGCCGCCACCTCCAGCCCAGAGCGCTTGGCGTCGCGTTGCACTTCGTCGAACCAGCTCTTGAACTCCAGGAGGGTGTACAACTCCAGGAGCTTCTCGCGATCCGGCTCGATCAGGTGCAGGTCATCCAAGCCCACATCCAGCGGTACATCGATCTTGATGGTTGCCAGCTGGTAGGACAGGAACGCCATCTCCTTATGCTCCAGCAGCTTGGCCGGCAGCGTCTTGGCACCGCGGATGGGCAGGGTTGGCACGATATCCAGTTGCTCGTACAACTCTTTCAGGCCGCCATTAACGCCCACCAACAAGCCAGAGGCGGTTTTGGGACCAATGCCTGGAACCCCTGGAATGTTGTCGGACGAGTCGCCCATCAGCGCCAGATAGTCGATGATCTGCTCCGGAGCGACGCCAAATTTCTCCTTTACGCCCTCCACATCCATGGCGCTACCGGTCATGGTGTTGACCAAGGTAATGTGCCCGTCCACCAGTTGCGCCATGTCCTTGTCACCGGTCGAAATCACCACCGGGCGGTCAGCGGCCGCGCTGCTGCGGGCCAGGGTGCCGATGACATCATCGGCCTCGACGCCTTCGACGCACAGCAAAGGGAAGCCCAGGGCGATCACGCTCTGGTGCAGCGGCTCGATCTGCAAGCGCATGTCATCGGGCATGCTCGGACGGTTGGCCTTGTACTGCGCGTACATATCGTCGCGAAAGGTCCCACCCTTGGCGTCGAACACCACCGCGAACGGGCTGTCCGGGTACTGCTTGCGCAGGCTCTTGAGCATGTTCAACACGCCCTTGACCGCACCGGTCGGCAGGCCTTTGGAGGTGGTCAGCGGTGGCAGCGCATGGAAGGCGCGGTACAGATAAGAAGAACCGTCCACCAGGACGAGGGGTGCTTGGCTCATGAGCAGGATCAACCTTTTCGGCGGGTCAGGCGCTAGAATAGCCGGACCAATGAAAACAAAGGGACAAGGTTATCATGCGTACATTCAATCGCCTGCTGTTGACCGGCTTGTTTGCATTCGCTCCGCTGGCCGCCATGGCGGCAGACACCGCCCCTTCGGGCGACCCGGAAGTCACCATTCGCACGGAAGGCGACCGGACTATCCAGGAGTACCGCCAAAACGGTTTCCTGTACGCAATCAAGGTGACCAAGAAAGGCTTTCCACCGTATTTCCTGGTGCGCGCGGACGGAACCGATGCGAACTTCATCCGCTCTGACCAGCCGGATATGCTGATCCCTTCATGGAAGATCTTCGAATGGAAATGATTTCTTAACTTTAATCGGCGCTGCTCCCCGCAGCGCCCGTAATGGCAGTTTTAACCATGTCTGTGTTCACCCCCCTGGCTCGGCCCGAGCTGGAAACCTTTCTTGCCCCCTATGGGCTCGGCCGCCTGCTTGACTTCCAGGGGATTGCCGCTGGTAGCGAAAACACCAATTTTTTTATCAGCCTGGAGCAAGGCGAGTTCGTCCTGACCCTGGTTGAACGCGGCCCGGTCGCAGAAATGCCGTTCTTCATCGAACTGCTCGACGTGCTCCACGACGCCGACCTGCCCGTGCCCTACGCCCTGCGCACCACCGACGGCGTAGCCTTGCGCGAACTGGCCGGTAAACCGGCGTTGCTGCAACCGCGCCTGGCCGGCAAGCACATCAAGGACGCCAACGCCCAGCACTGCGCCCAGGTCGGCGACCTGCTCGGCCATCTGCACTTGGCGACGCAAGGCGAGAAAGTGCTGGAACGCAAGACTGATCGCGGGCTGAACTGGATGCTCAGCGAAGGCGCGCAGCTGATTTCGCACTTGAACGATGCACAGCAAAGCCTGCTGCAAGCTGCATTGACTGAAATCGAGGCCCACAAGGTCGAGATCCTCGCCCTGCCGCGCGCCAACGTTCACGCCGACCTGTTCCGTGACAACGCGATGTTCGAAGGCACGCACCTGACGGGCTTGATCGACTTCTATAACGCCTGTTCGGGGCCAATGTTGTACGACGTGGCGATCGCCCTGAATGACTGGTGTTCGGATGCCGACGGCGTGATAGATGGGCAACGTGCCCGTGCGCTGCTGGGTGCCTACGCAGGGCTACGGCCGTTCACCGCCAAGGAGGCCGAGTTGTGGCCGACCATGTTGCGCGTGGCCTGCGTGCGGTTCTGGCTGTCGCGCCTGATCGCCGCGGAATCCTTTGCCGGGCAAGATGTGTTGATCCACGATCCCGCCGAGTTCGAGCATCGGTTGGCGCAACGCCAGCAGGTCACCGTCCACCTGCCATTCGCGCTCTAAGGACCCACCCGGTCAAAAATGTGGGAGAGGGCTTGCCCCTCCCACATTTGATCTTGGTTGAGGCTTACAACGACTCCAGGCAACCTGCCAGGTCATTCCCCAACTTATCCAACACCTGCTCGTAACCCTGGGCCGAAGCCGGGGTGTAGCCGCCCAGTGCATCCAGTTCCGCCAGTTTCACCGGCAAACCGGCCACCAAGGTCTCGGCAAGGCGCGGGCGCAAGGGTGGTTCACTGAACACGCAGGTCTTACCGACTTCCTGCAAACGCGTACGCATCGCCGCCACATGCTGGGCGCCGGGTTGCACTTCGGCCGCGACGCTGAACACACCGGCGTGCTTGAGCCCATAAGCGTCTTCAAAGTAGTCGAAGGCCTCGTGGAACACGAAGTAAGGTTTGGCACTGACGCCTGCCATACGCGCTTTCAGGCGCGCGTCCAAAGCATCCAGGCGGCCATCAAACGCTTTCACGTTGCTCTGATAACGCTCGGCATTCTCCGGGTCAACGGCGCTGAGGTCCGCAGCCATGCGCGCGGCGATGACCCGCGCGTTGACGGTCGACAGCCACAAATGTGCATCCAGGCTGCCCGGGCGGTGATCGTGGTCATGTTCGTCAGCATCATCGGCGTGAGAATGGCTATCTTCGGCGAAACGACGCAATTTCATGCCCGGCAGGTCCTGCACCGCCACGGTTGCCGCCGTACGGCCCTTGAGCACGCGGGGCAGGAAGCTTTCCATGTCCGGGCCGATCCAATAGAGCAAGTCCACCGATTGCACACGCCGTACGTCGGATGGGCGCAAGGCGTAGTTATGGGGCGACGCGCCTGGCGGCAACAGCACCTCTGGAATGGCCACACCCTCCTGCACAGCCGCGGCGATCAGTTGCAGCGGCTTGATGCTGGTCAGCACCTTGACCTCGGCCTGCGCGGCACCGGCAATGAACAAACTGGCGGCAAATACGACAAAAACGGGAAAAAGTCGGGACACGATGACCACTCAATGGCGTAGGAACGGGTAACATAATAACGTCTCTATCAAATGTCTGTCGCCGCTCATGCCTATAAC
The DNA here is from genome assembly GCF_042015035.1 of Pseudomonas gorinensis. Classification (NCBI taxonomy): domain Bacteria; kingdom Pseudomonadati; phylum Pseudomonadota; class Gammaproteobacteria; order Pseudomonadales; family Pseudomonadaceae; genus Pseudomonas; species Pseudomonas gorinensis. Next base: position 397,756 of record NZ_CP167125.1, on the reverse strand, counting down.
ACCGCTTGCCAGCCGTCCCCACGACCACTCTCACTGCGTGCATACCGCGCTGTCGGAAGCCGATACCCTGTGCGCACAGAAGGGCTTGCGCCTGACTGCTTTGCGCCGGCGGGTGCTGGAGCTGGTGTGGCAAAGCCACAAGCCACTGGGCGCCTACGACATTCTCGGCGTGCTCAGCGAGCAGGACGGGCGCCGCGCCGCGCCGCCCACGGTGTATCGCGCACTGGACTTCCTGCTGGACAACGGCCTGGTACACCGCATTGCCTCGCTCAACGCCTTTGTCGGCTGCAATCACCCGGAACACGCCCACCAGGGCCAGTTCCTGATCTGCCGCAAGTGCCACGCCGCCATCGAGCTTGAACAAAAAAGCATCAGCGACGCCATTATCACGAGTTCCGCCGAGGTCGGCTTCAAGGTGGAAGGGCAAACCGTCGAAGTCGTCGGTCTCTGCTCCGGTTGCCAGGGGGCTTGATGAGCAATGCGCTAATCCGCCTGGAGCAGGTCGGGGTCACGTTCGCCGGGCAAAACGTGCTGGATAACATCGCACTGAGTGTGGAGCCGGGGCAGATCGTCACCCTGATCGGCCCCAATGGCGCCGGCAAGACTACCCTGGTGCGCGCTGTCCTCGGCCTGCTCAAGCCCGACACTGGCAGCGTGTGGCGCAAGCCCAAGCTGCGCGTCGGCTATATGCCACAAAAACTGCATGTGGACCCAACGCTGCCATTGTCCGTGCTGCGTTTCCTGCGCCTGGTACCCGGCGTGGACCGCACCCGCGCGCAGGCGGCGCTCAAGGAAGTCGGCGCTGAACACGTGATCGACAGCCCGGTGCAAAGCATCTCCGGGGGCGAAATGCAGCGCGTCTTGCTGGCCCGCGCCCTGTTGCGCGAGCCTGAACTGCTGGTGCTCGATGAGCCGGTACAAGGCGTCGACGTCGCTGGCCAGGCCGAGCTGTACAGCCTGATCACCCGCCTGCGCGACCGCCATGGCTGCGGTGTGCTGATGGTTTCCCACGACCTGCACCTGGTGATGAGTACCACTGACCAGGTGGTGTGCCTCAACCGTCATGTGTGCTGCTCCGGCCACCCGGAACAGGTCAGCGGCGATCCGGCGTTTGTCGAACTGTTCGGCAAGAACGCACAGAGCCTGGCGATCTACCACCACCATCACGACCACGCCCATGACCTGCATGGCGCCGTGGTCGACGATTCCGCGACGCCTCACACCCACGTTCATGGAGATAGCTGCAAGCATGGCTGATTTTCTGCTCTACGCCCTGCTGGCAGGCTTGGCTCTGGCGCTGGTGGCGGGCCCCCTGGGTTCGTTCGTGGTCTGGCGGCGCATGGCTTACTTCGGCGACACGTTGTCGCATGCCGCGCTGCTGGGCGTAGCCATGGGTTTCCTGCTGGACGTCAGCCCAACCATCGCCGTGACGGCAGGCTGCCTGCTGCTGGCGGTACTGCTCGTGACCCTGCAACAGCGCCAACCGCTGGCCTCCGACACGCTGCTGGGCATCCTGGCGCCGAGTACGCTGTCCCTGGGCCTGGTGGTGCTGAGCTTCATGCATGAAGTGCGCATCGACCTGATGGCCTACCTGTTCGGTGACTTGCTGGCAATCAGCCCAACCGACCTGGCCTGGATCCTCGGCGGCAGCGCAGCCGTGCTGGTGCTGCTGGTGAGCCTGTGGCGGCCACTGCTGGCGATCACCGTGCATGAGGAGCTGGCCACCGTCGAAGGCTTGCCCGTCCCCGCTCTGCGCATGGCGCTGATGTTGTTGATCGCAGTGGTGATCGCTGTCGCGATGAAGATTGTCGGCGTATTGTTGATCACATCGCTGCTGATCATCCCCGCAGCCGCCGCCCAGCGTCACGCCCGCTCACCGGAGCAGATGGCGCTCGGCGCCAGCCTGCTGGGGATGCTTGCGGTATGCGGGGGCCTGGCGCTGTCCTGGTTCAAGGACACCCCGGCAGGACCGTCGATTGTGGTCACGGCCGCCGCCCTGTTTCTGCTGAGTTTTGTCCTGCCCCGTCGAGGGGTGTAGACTTGCTCGCTTTTTGCGCAAATAGAGAGTCGCAGGAATGAAGCCGTTCACCTCCCGTTATCTGCTCCTTGCCGCATTTTCCCTGCTGCTGGGCGCCTGTCAAAGCACACCGCCCGCCGCCCCCGAGGCGCCTGACGCGCGCGCTGCGGCCATCGCACAGCTGGAGCAAAACCTCGCCAGCAGTGAGCTGGCCACCGCCGAAGACCAGCTCGCCGCATTGCAGGCCGAGTCGCCCAACGACCCAGCGCTGGAGGCGTACCAGCGCCAATTGGCCGAAGCCTATCTGCAACGCAGTCAAATCGTATTGCAAAAAGGCGATGTCAACGCCGCCGCCACCGCCCTGAGCCGCGCCCGTGCATTGATGCCCAAGGCCCCGGCGCTGACGGGTGGGGTAAACAGCGCCATCACCCACGCCCGCAAAGCCGAGCTGGACAAAGCCGAGGCCGCCCTGAAAGCCGCCGAAACCAAACCCGCCGCCAAGGTCATCGACCCGTCCGCCCAAAGCACTACCGTAGCGCTGAACCTCACCGATATCGAAGAACTGCGCCATCAACTGGACGCCATCGCTACCGATGTCGTGAATTACCAGTGTGAAGTCAGCCTCCAGGTGCCGCGCACCCAGGATTACCCATGGCTGGCCACGCTACTGACCAAACGGGTGAAGCGGATTGATTCGGGGTATGACCTGAAGATTCAACGGCAGATTCTGAAGAACATCTCGGCGCAGGTTGTGCTGACTCCGCGTAAGGCGGAATGACGCATCGGGGGCAAGTCGAATCGTCGCACCGTCCCTCCCACATTTGAAATGTATTCCAAATGTGGGAGGGCGCTTGCCCCCGATGACGATCTAACAAACAACCAAAAAATCAGGCCGGAATCGCCTTGGCCTTCGGCTCACGATCCCAAACCCGATGCTGGGCAATCGCGGCAAAAAACGCCTTGAGCGCTTTCGCATCCGAACCAACGATCAACCCCGCATCCGCCTCAAGCTTGAGCAAATCCAGCAATGGCTTCGCGTCACTGGCCACCGTGATCGCTTTCAGATGCTTGTAGGCTTCCAGCAGGAAGTGCAACGCCACACCATCACCGCTCAAGGCTTTCACCGAGTCTTTCCCGCCAGGCACGAACACCGCATCAAACGCAATGGACGGCATGCCTTCCATCGACGCATCCACCTTCAGGCGCTTGCCATCAGCCGTCTTCACCGGCGCCGAAGTCGGCCCCAACAGCTTGGCATGGGCACCCTCAGCTTCCAGCGCCTTCTTCAGCGCATCAATCGCTGTGCCATCCACGCCATCAGCGGCAAGGATCGCTACTTTGCGCGTCTTGATATCGCCCGACAGCAGGTTCACCTGGCTCAGCGCCGGCGACTCTTTCAATGACGTCTTGCGTGGCGGTACCGTGCCCTTGGTCGGCGCCGGCAAACCGAGGTTCTGCGCCACGCGCTTGGCCAGTTCCAGATCGATATTGGCCAGAATCTCGTTGACCTGGCGCGCACGGATAAACTCACGCTCCACCTTACCCAACTCGAAGCTGTAGGCCGCGATGATGTGCTCTTTCTCATGATGGCTCATGCTGTTGAAGAACAGCGTGGCTTGGGAAAAGTGATCGCCAAACGACTCACTGCGTTCACGGACCTTATTCGCGTCGACCCGCTCATAGTAGGTCTCAAAACCGCCATCCTGAGCAGCTGCCGGGGTTTCTTTGGGCCAGCCGCCGTCAATCGAGTTCGGCTCGTAGGCCGCACGGCCCTTGTCGATCACCGTGCGATGCTGGGCGTCGCGCTGACCATTATGGAAAGGCACTACCGGCCGGTTGATCGGCAGCTCATGGAAGTTCGGCCCTCCCAGTCGGCTGATCTGGGTATCCGTGTAGGAAAACAGACGGCCTTGCAGCAGCGGGTCATTGGTGAAGTCGATACCTGGGACGATATGGCCAGGGCAGAACGCAACTTGCTCGACTTCAGCGAAGAAGTTGTCCGGGTTGCGGTTAAGCACCATCTTGCCCAGCGGGGTGATGGGCACCAGCTCCTCGGGGATGATCTTGGTCGGGTCCAGCAGGTCGAAGTCGAACTTATGCTCGTCTTCTTCGGCGACGATTTGTACACCCAGCTCCCACTCAGGGTAATCGCCACTTTCGATGGCTTCCCACAGGTCGCGGCGGTGGTAGTCGGTGTCTTTACCGGCAAGCTTTTGCGCCTCGTCCCACACCAGCGAGCAGGTGCCGACCTTTGGATGCCAGTGGAATTTCACGAAGCTCGACTTACCGCCGGTATTGATCAAGCGGAAGGTATGAATACCGAACCCCTGCATGGCGCGCAGGCTTTTTGGAATGGCACGGTCGGACATTGCCCACAGCACCATGTGTGCCGACTCCGGCTGCAGCGAGACAAAATCCCAAAACGTATCGTGCGCCGAGCCGCCAGTGGGAATCTCGTTGTGCGGCTCAGGTTTTACCGCGTGCACAAAGTCGGGAAACTTGATCGCATCCTGGATGAAAAATACCGGCATGTTGTTGCCCACCAGGTCGAAGTTGCCTTCGTCGGTGAAGAACTTCACGGCAAAGCCCCGCACGTCGCGCACGGTATCGCCCGAACCACGCGGGCCCTGCACCGTAGAAAAGCGCACGAACACCGGGGTTTTATGCTCGGGGTTCCGCAGGAAGCCAGCCTTACTCAGCGCTGAATGGTTTGCATAGGTCTGGAAATACCCATGGGCGCCCGTACCACGGGCATGCACGATGCGCTCCGGGATACGTTCGTGATCGAAGTGCGTGATTTTCTCACGCATGATGAAGTCTTCCAGCAGCGACGGGCCGCGGGCGCCGACTTTCAACGTGTTCTGGTTATCGGAAATCCTTACGCCTTGGTTGGTACGCAGCGCCTGGCCGGTCGCGTCGGAACGGAACGCCTCCAGGGCCTGCAGCTTGGCGTTGGTGTTGCCACGGTCCAGGGTATCGGTGCCCGCGAGTTCACTCTTCGGCGGGGTAGCTGGCTTCTTGGTACTCATCAGACAAAACTCCTTATTCAAAGTGGCCAGAGCGGTCCCCGGCTCGTTTGAGCAAAACCCCAGGCACGGCACCTGGGAAATCGCGTTGCTTAAGTAGTGACTGACGCAGTTTTGTACCGTTCCTTTTTTATGACCTTTGATCGCGTTATTGCCAAATCGCTGGATGAATGCGAAATAAATGCTAAGAAACGCTATACGGACAGGCTAAAATGCGCGCCCGGCTAACCGCTGATCCCTTTTCCATGCGCCCCACAAGGTTCGCTACGTGATCGAGTTTCATAACGTCCATAAAACCTACCGCGTCGCCGGTAAGGATATCCCCGCACTGCACCCCACCAGCCTGCGCGTAGAGAACGGCCAGGTGTTTGGCCTGATCGGCCATTCGGGTGCGGGTAAAAGCACCCTGCTGCGCCTGATCAACCGCCTGGAAGAACCCAGCGGCGGCCAGATCAATGTCGACGGTGAAGAAGTCACGGCCCTGGACGCCAACGGCCTGCGTCGTTTCCGCCAGCAGGTCGGGATGATCTTCCAGCACTTCAATCTGCTGGCCTCCAAGACCGTTGCCGACAACGTGGCACTGCCGCTGACCCTGGCCGGCGAATTGTCCCGCAGGGAAATCGACCAGCGCGTGGCCGAATTGCTCGCTCGTGTCGGGCTGTCGGACCATGCCAGGAAATACCCGGCGCAGCTGTCCGGCGGCCAGAAGCAGCGCGTCGGTATCGCCCGCGCCCTGGCGACCAAACCCAAGATTCTGCTGTGCGACGAAGCCACCAGCGCCCTCGACCCGCAGACCACCGCCTCGGTCCTGCAATTGCTGGCCGAGATCAACCGCGAGTTGAAACTGACCATCGTGCTGATCACCCATGAAATGGATGTGATCCGCCGCGTGTGCGACCAGGTCGCCGTGATGGATGCCGGCGTGATCGTCGAGCAAGGCTCGGTGGCCGATGTGTTCCTGCACCCCAAGCACGCGACCACCAAGCGCTTCGTGCAGGAAGCCGAGCAGGTCGATGAAGGCGAGCAGCGCGATGACTTCGCCCACGTACCAGGCCGTATCGTTCGCCTGACATTCCAGGGCGAAGCGACCTACGCGCCCCTGCTGGGTACCGTCGCTCGCGAAACGGGGGTGGACTACAGCATCCTCGCCGGGCGTATCGACCGCATCAAAGACATCCCCTACGGGCAACTGACCCTCGCCGTCACCGGCGGCGACATGGAAGCAGCCTTCGCGCGCTTCACCGCCGCAGACGTCCACATGGAGGTCCTGCGCTAATGGAAGTCCTGTTGAGTTTCTTCGCCAATATCGACTGGTCCGAAATCTGGCTCGCCACCGGCGACACCATGATCATGTTATTTGGCTCGCTGTTCTTCACTGTGCTTCTCGGCCTGCCACTGGGCGTGCTGTTGTTCCTGTGCAGCCCGCGCCAGTTGTTCGAACAAAAAGGTGTATACGCGCTGCTGTCGCTGATCGTGAACATCCTGCGTTCGCTGCCGTTCATCATCCTGTTGATCGTGATGATCCCGTTCACGGTACTGATCACCGGCACATCGCTGGGCGTGGCCGGCGCTATCCCGCCACTCGTCGTCGGGGCAACGCCATTTTTTGCACGGCTGGTGGAAACCGCCTTGCGCGAAGTCGACCGCGGCATCATCGAAGCCACCCAGTCCATGGGCGCCAGCACGCGTCAGATCATTACCAACGCCCTGCTGCCCGAAGCCCGCCCCGGCATTTTCGCGGCGATCACGGTGACGGCGATTACATTGGTGTCCTACACCGCCATGGCCGGTGTGGTCGGCGCCGGTGGCCTGGGTGACTTGGCGATCCGCTTCGGTTACCAGCGTTTCCAAACCGACGTGATGGTGGTCACCGTGGTGATGCTGTTGGTTCTGGTGCAAATTCTGCAAACCGTCGGCGACAAGCTGGTGGTGCACTTTTCTCGAAAATAACGGCCATTGCCGGCCCCCGCCGGCACATGCCCGAACAAGGAGCTTGCTGGATGAAAAAACTACTGGTTGCTTTCGCCGCCGTTGCCGCGTTTTCCGCCCACGCCGAGACAATTACCGTCGCTGCGTCGCCGGTACCCCATGCGGAAATCCTCGAATTCGTGAAGCCTGCACTCGCCAAAGAGGGCGTGGACCTGCAAGTCAAAGTCTTCACCGACTACGTGCAGCCGAACGTGCAAGTGGCTGAAAAACGCCTGGACGCCAACTTCTTCCAGCACCAGCCGTACCTTGATGAGTTCAACAAAGCCAAGGGCACTCAACTGGTGAGCGTCGGCGCCGTGCACCTGGAGCCCCTGGGTGCTTACTCGAGCAAGTACAAAAAGCTGGAAGACCTGCCGGACGGCGCCAACGTAGTGATCCCGAACGACGCCACCAATGGCGGCCGCGCGCTGTTGCTGCTGGCCAAGCACAACCTGATCACCCTGAAGGACCCGACCAACATCCTGTCGACCATCAAGGACATCACCGGCAACCCGAAAAAACTCAAGTTCCGTGAACTGGAAGCCGCCACCCTGCCGCGCGTGCTGACCCAGGTCGACCTGGCGCTGATCAACACCAACTACGCGCTGGAAGCCAAGCTGGACCCATCCAAGGACGCCCTGGTGATCGAAGGCAATGACTCGCCTTACGTGAACATCCTGGTAACCCGCGAAGACAACAAGGATTCGGACGCCGTGAAAAAGCTGGTTGCCGCCCTGCACACGCCTGAGGTGAAGCAGTTCATCCAAGAGAAGTACAAAGGCGCAATCCTGCCGGCGTTCTGATCCGACTCGGTCTCCAACACTCTGAAGATCAAAAAATGTGGGAGGGGGCTTGCCCCCGATGGCGGCAGATCAGCCAGCTGATGCAGCGACTGATACTCCGCCATCGGGGCAAGCCCCCTCCCACATGTGTTTTGTATTACCTGTTACTTGCGCTGCAACAACCCCGGCAACTGCGCCACCAGCTTCTGGTTGTTCAGCGGCGCGCGGATAAAGCCACGCTGGGTGCCATCCGGGCCAATCAGCGCGAGGTTACCGCTGTGGTCGACGGTGTAGTTGGGCTTGCTGGTATCCGCCGGAATGAACGGAATGCTCACCGCATTCGACACCTTCTGCACATCGTCCACATTCGCGCCGGTCAAGCCCTGGAACTGCGGGTCGAAGTAGCCCAAGTACTGTTTGAGCTGGGTCGGTGTATCGCGGTTCGGGTCGACACTGACCAGGATCACCTGCAACTTATCCACAGCCTCCTTGGGCAGCTCGCTCTTGATCTGGCGCAGTTGGGCGAGCGTGGTGGGGCAGATGTCCGGGCAGAAGGTGTAGCCGAAGAACAGCAGGCTCCACTTGCCTTTCAATTCATTGACCAGCACCGGCTGGCCTTCCTGGTTAGTCATGCTCACTGACGGCAGCTGGCGGCTTTGCGGCAGCAGGATGATACCTGCGTCGATCAAGGCGGTGGGGTCACCCTGGCCCTTGCCCGAGAGCACCTTGTTGACGGTCAGGCCCATGATCAACGCGACAATGGCCACCAGAATGAAGACAGTTTTTTGAGTTCGAGTCATAGGTTCAACAGTAAGTAGTGATCTACGAGCAGGGCGATAAACAGCAGGAACAAGTACCAGATAGAGTACTTGAAGGTGTTGATCGCCGCGTGCGGCTGAGCGCCACGGTACAGCACCCAGGCCCATTGCAGAAAGCGTGCGCCCAAAACCAGCGCGCACGCCAGGTAGAGCAGGCCACTCATATGGATCACATAGGGCATCAAGCTCACCGCCAGCAGCGCGAAGGTGTAGAGCAGGATATGCACCTTGGTGTAGTGCTCACCATGGGTAACCGGCAGCATCGGGATATCGGCCTTGGCGTACTCCTCTTTGCGATGAATGGCCAGGGCCCAGAAATGCGGCGGGGTCCAGGCAAAGATGATCAGCACCAGCAGCAACGGTTCGGCGCTGATATGGCCGGTGACCGCAACCCATCCCAACAGCGGCGGCGCGGCGCCGGCCAGGCCGCCAATCACGATATTCTGCGGGGTCGCACGCTTGAGAAAACCGGTGTAGATCACCGCGTAGCCGAGCAGAGAGGCCAGCGTCAACCAGGCCGCCAGCGGGTTGGTGAAGGCCAGCAACAGCGCGAGCCCTGCAACCGCCAGAAACAACGCAAAAGCCAATGCCGCAATAGGCGACACGCGCCCTTCCGCCATCGGCCGCTTGTGGGTGCGGGCCATCACCGCATCAATCCGCCGATCCACCACATGGTTGACCGCCGCCGCACCGCCGGCGCACAGGGCAATGCCCAGGTTGCCGAACACCAGCACCGTCCACGGTACCCCTGCACGGGTGGCAAGGAACATGCCCACCAGGGAGGTGATGAGCATCAGCACCACCACTTTCGGTTTGGTCAGCTCCAGGTAGTCGCGCCAGACTGCCTGGCCGTGACGCGCGCCGATCAAGGTCGCCATGGCATCTCTCCTTTAAGGGTGGTGAGGCCGGATACCGGCTTGCGCGGAAGGAAGCGCCAGCCGAACGGCAGTTGATGACGCACCCGAACCAGGCTGGTGCGGGCGTGGTAATTGACCAATACCAGGGTCAGCAACAATGCTGCGCCGCCAGCATTGTGAGCGACTGCAACCGGCAGCGGCAGGTGGAAATACACGTTGCTCAGGCCCAGGCTGATTTGCGCCGCCAAAGCGATCAGCAATAGCCCCGCGAGCCGGGTCATGCCAACGACGCGCAACTGCCAGGCCAAGCCCAGCAGAACCAGGGTGACCAGCACCGCACCCACGCGGTGGGTCAGGTGAATGGCGGTGCGCGCGTCGCTGTCGAGCTGCCCGCCGAGATAATTGGGACCGATATGCTGGGTGAGGTGAAAACCATTGGCAAAGTCCGCCGCCGGCCACCACTGGCCATGGCAGGTGGGCAGGTCGATACAAGCCACCGCTGCGTAGTTGGAGCTGACCCAGCCGCCGAGCGCAATCTGCGCGATGACCAGCACCAACCCCGCGGTCGCCCAATATTGCAGGCGCCTGGGCACGATCAGCGCGGGCAGCACGCCGGACAGCCGCAGGGTCAGCAGGAACAACAGACTCAAGGTTGCGAAGCCGCCCAACAAATGTCCGGTCACGACTTGCGGCCAGAGTTTCAACGTGACCGTCCACATGCCAAACGCCGCCTGGGCAAACACCACCGCCAATAAAAACAGCGGCAACTTCACCGGCTGGCCCGGATCACGCCGATGGCTCCAGGCGCGCGCCGCCAACAACACGATCAGCACGCCCAGGGTGCCAGCAAAGTAACGGTGGACCATCTCGCTCCAGCCCTTTTCCGCCTCCACCGGCGTATCAGGGAAATGCAGTTCGGCATGGGCCAACTGGGCCTCGCTTTGCGGCACGCTGATAAAGCCGTAGCACCCCGGCCAATCCGGACAACCCAGGCCGGCGTGTGTGAGGCGGGTATAGGCGCCGAGCAGCACAACGATCAGTGCCAGCAAGGTGGCAAACAACGCGAGGCGAAATCCAGGTTTGGCCATGACGATGCCCTTATCCGATGTTCGACAGTTTCAACAGGTGGCGCAGGTCGTTGAGCAAGTCCTTGCCCTTGACCTTGGCGTCGTAGCGCAGCACCAGGTTGCCGTGGGGGTCGACGATCCACAGTTGCGCGTCGCCCGGTGCGGCGGCGTTTTTGGTGAACGTCGAGAGATCCAGCGAGTAGCGCTGCAATTGCGGGTATTCGACCTTCAACTTGGCGTCATAGTCGGCACCGACCGGCTGTGCACTGGCCAGGGCATGGCTGGCGCGCGACGCATCGCGCCCCAGGCCGATCTGCAATTGGCGCGCGAGGTACACCAGTTGCTGGCAATCGGCGGCGCAGGCGGCGGGCGCGGTCACCAGCAACTGCCAGCGCTGTTCATCGGCCTGCACGCCAATATCGGCGCGGGTCTGACCATTACCGATCAGTTCTCCGTGATAGCTGCGACTGTCCGGCACCCAGAACTGCAGTTTGTACATAAAGGTGGCCAGCGCCATCGGGCCGATCACCATCAGCAGGATCAGCATCAGTTGCCAGCGGCCTTTGCGCCGATCAGGCACCTCAGACATGTTGGGTGGATTCATGGCCGTTCCCATGGGGCTTCTCCTTTGTGGTGTGCCATCCGAGGTAGAGGTAAAGCGCCAGTAGCGCCAGCGCCATGGCGAACCACTGCACCGCGTAGGCCAGGTGTTTCTCCGGGCCCATCGCAACGATGGGCCAGGTGGTTTCGTACGTACCGGGGCCGGCTTCGGTGCGCAGTTCGTAGGCAAAACCGCTGCGTCCGAGCTCAGCCCATAGCGCAGCGGGGTGCAGCGCGGTCAACAGGCGCGGCCATTGCGCGGTCGTGGGGTCTGCATGCAACTGGAATGTTTCGCCGGGCGCGACATACACCCAGGCGTCGAGATTCAAAGGCTGGTCGGGTGTGGTGAAGGCGGGAAGGGTGCGCCGATCCGGCCACGGCAACCAACCGCGATTGAGCAACAGCCACAGGCCGCTGGCCTGGTCATGAAAGGGTTGCAGTAGCTCGACACCGGCCTTCCCGTCGCGCATGCGGTTATCCAGCAACACACTGTGCTCAGCATCGAATTGTCCGCGCAGATGCACGCGGCGAAAGGCCGGGTCCGCCATGTCACCGAGCTGCACACTGCTGATCGGCTCAGCCACGCGGCGTTCGGCATAGCTGTCCACCAGCAACTGCTTCTCATGGCCACGCGACAGTTGCCAGAAACCCAAGCCCACCATCAACGGCAGCAGAATCATCATCACCAAGGTCGGTGCGATACCTGGACGAAAGCGTTTCATGGCGCTGGCTATACTTGTTTTCATTGCCCGCCCATCCCCTCAATGCCCACCGAAGCCAGGAACCAGACCATGCTCAAAGCCGCCATTGCCCTGATGCTGATCGCGACCGTCGTGAGCCTGTTCAGTGGCTTGTTCTTCCTGGTCAAGGACGAGGGCAACTCCAACCGCCTCGTCACTGCCTTGACCGTGCGTGTCGTACTGGCCGTGATCACCGTGGCATTGATCGCCTGGGGCTTTTTCAGCGGCCAACTGGTGTCTCACGCGCCTTGGTAAGTCGCCTCACAGCACATAGACGAAGAAAAACAGCCCGATCCACACCACATCCACAAAGTGCCAATACCAACTGGCCGCCTCGAAACCGAACTGATGCTCGGCATTGAAGTGCCCGCGCAGGATGCGCATCAGCATCACAAACAAAATGATGGTGCCGATCGTCACGTGGGCACCGTGAAAGCCCGTGAGCATGAAGAAGGTCGCGCCGTACACGCCCGAGCCCAGGGTCAGGCCCAGCTCTTTATAGGCATGGATGTATTCCTCGGCCTGGAACCCGAGAAATCCCAACCCCAACAGTACGGTGATCGCCAACCAGAGCTTCAGCGCGCCACGGTGCCCTTTACGCAAGGCATGGTGGGCAATGGTGATGGTCACGCTGGAGCTCACCAGCAGGATGGTGTTGACCAGCGGCAGGCCCCACGGGCTGATGGTGCCCTCGGGCGCGGGATACAGCTTGGGATCAGGGTTATTGAGCAACGGCCAGGTGAACTCGAAGTTCGGCCACAGCATGTGCGCGATGCCCTTATGACCTTCGCCGCCCAACCAAGGCCCGGACATGTGCCGCACATAAAACAACGCGCCGAAGAACGCGATAAAAAACATCACCTCGGAAAATATGAACCAGGTCATGCCCCAACGAAACGAGCGATCCATCTGCGCGCTGTACAGCCCGGCACGGCTTTCCTTGATCACTGCACCAAACCAGCCGAACAGCATGTAGGCCAGCAGCAGACCACCGACGAAAAAGATCCACGGGCCGTGGGATTCCGGGCGGGCGGCCTTCAGATCGTTGAACCACACGGCCAGGCCATACACGGTGACCAGCATGCCAAGGGTGGCAATTATCGGCCATTTGCTTTGCGCCGGTACGTAGTACGTATCATGAGTCGACATGTATTCGTTCTCCTGATTAAGCGGGCAAACAGTAGCTAGCCGCCGCTATGGACAGCCACCGGTGGTTGGCGCGCAGTGATATCGAACAGCGTGTACGCCAGGGTCAAATGCTTCACATCCTTGGGCATATCGCGATCGACGATGAAGCGTACTGGCATCTCGATACGCTGGCCTGGCTGCAGCACTTGCTGGGTGAAGCAAAAACATTCGGTCTTGTGGAAGTACATCGCCGCTTCGGCCGGGGAAATACTCGGCACCGCCTGGGCCGTCATCGGTTTGTCAGTGGGGTTGTAGGCCACGAACAGCATCTCCGTCACAGCACCGGGGTTGACCACCACCTCGTCTGCCTTGGAGTGGAACTCCCAGACCATGTCGATGGCATTGGTGGACAGGAACTGCACCCGCACCTGCCGCGCAGGGTCGACAATCTGTTCGCCCTCGTACTGCCCGGCCGTCTTGCCGTTGATACCGAACGCCTTGCACATCACGTCGTAGATCGGCACCAGGGCAAAGCCGAAGGCAAACATCGCCACCACCAGGATCAGCAGGCGGGTGACCAGGCGCTTGAGCGGTACGGAGTCAGCCATGTCGCCCACCCAGCGTGAATGAGGTCAATGTGGGTGGGGGCTTGCCCCCAATGGCTGTTTTACAACTAAGGATGATGTCAGCGGACACACCGCCATCGGGGGCAAACCCCCTCCCACAGGGGATCATCGGGGACCTGTTCATTTGACCTCCGGTGGCGTGGTGAAGGTGTGGTACGGCGCGGGCGAGGGCACGCTCCACTCCAGGCCTTCGGCGCCATCCCACGGCTTGGCCGGCGCCGGCGGGCCGCCGCGGATGCACTTGATCACGATAAACAGGAAGAAGATCTGCGTGGCGCCAAACATGAACGCGCCAATCGACGAGACCATATTGAAATCGGCGAACTGCAGGTTGTAGTCCGGCACGCGACGCGGCATGCCGGCCAGTCCCACGAAGTGCATCGGGAAGAACGCCATGTTCATGCCCACGAAAGACAACCAGAAATGCAGCTTGCCCAGGGTTTCGTCGTACATGTGGCCAGTCCATTTCGGCAGCCAGTAGTAGGCCGAGGCGAAGATGCCGAAGATCGCACCGGGCACCAGTACGTAATGGAAATGCGCCACCACGAAGTAGGTGTCGTGGTACTGGAAGTCCGCCGGGGCAATCGCCAGCATCAGCCCGGAGAAGCCGCCGATGGTGAACAGGATCACGAACGCCACCGCGAACAGCATCGGTGTTTCGAACGTCAGCGAGCCTTGCCACATGGTGCTGACCCAGTTGAACACCTTCACGCCCGTGGGCACGGCAATCAGCAGGGTCGCGTACATGAAGAACAGTTCGCCCACCAACGGAATACCCACCACGAACATATGGTGCGCCCACACGATAAACGACAGGAACGCGATACTCGCCGTGGCGTACACCATCGACGTGTAGCCGAACAACGGCTTGCGCGAGAAGGTCGGGATGATCGAGCTGACGGCACCGAACGCCGGCAGGATCATGATGTACACCTCGGGGTGGCCGAAGAACCAGAACACATGCTGGAACAGCACCGGATCACCACCGCCGGCCGCACTGAAGAAGCTGGTGCCGAAGTGAATATCCATCAGCATCATGGTCACACAGCCCGCCAGCACCGGCATCACCGCGATCAGCAGGAAGGCGGTGATCAGCCAAGTCCAGACGAACAACGGCATTTTCATCAGGGTCATGCCGGGTGCGCGCAGGTTGAGGATGGTGGCGACCACGTTGATCGCGCCCATGATCGAACTGATGCCCATCAAGTGGATGGCAAAGATGAAGAACGTCACGCTTTCTGGCGCGTAGGTGGTGGACAGCGGGGCGTAGAAGGTCCAGCCGAAGTTTGGCCCACCGCCCGGAGTGAACAGGGTCGAAACCAGCAGCAGGAATGCCGCCGGCAGCAGCCAGAAGCTGAAGTTGTTCATGCGCGGCAGGGCCATGTCCGGCGCACCGATCATCAGCGGGATCATCCAGTTGGCCAGGCCGACAAACGCCGGCATCACCGCACCGAACACCATGATCAAGCCGTGCATGGTCGTCATCTGGTTGAAGAACGCAGGCTCCACGATCTGCAGGCCGGGCTGGAACAACTCGGCACGGATCACCATGGCGAACGAGCCGCCCAACAGGAACATGGTGAAGGCAAACCACAGGTACATGGTGCCGATATCTTTGTGGTTGGTGGTCAGCACCCAGCGCATCAAACCCTTGGCGGGGCCGTGGGCATGGTCACCGGCGTGGCCATGGTCATCGATCACAGCGCTCATGGCCGTTCTCCTGCAAGCGAATGGGCGGGGCGGTTCGGGGCATATGCAATGAATGAAGTCATTTGCTTTCCGCCTGCTTGATGGCCAGCACGTCTTTAGGCGTGACCATGTCGCCTTTGTTGTTACCCCAGGCGTTGCGCTCGTAGGTCACAACCGCAGCGATATCCACCTCGGACAGTTGCTTGCCGAACGCCGCCATGGCGGTGCCGGGCTTGCCGAAATAGACGCGGTGCAGGTGATCTTCCTTGGCGCCGGTGGCAATCGGCGAGCCCTTGAGCGCCGGGAACATTGGCGGCAGGCCCTGGCCTTCGGCCTGGTGACAGGCCACGCAGGTGGTGTGGTAGACCTTATCGCCACGGGCCACCAGCTCTTCAAGCGTCCACTCCTTGGAGGTCAGCTCCTTGAGCTTGGCGGCTTCGGCCTTGCGTTCGCCGAGCCAGGTGTCGTAGTCGGCCTTGGACTTGACCTCGACCACGATCGGCATGAAACCGTGGTCCTTGCCGCACAGTTCAGCGCATTGGCCACGATAGATGCCGGGCTTCTCGATACGGGTCCAGGCCTCGTTGACGAACCCAGGGATGGCGTCGCGCTTGACCGCAAAGGCCGGCACCCACCAGGAATGGATCACGTCGGCGGCCGTCACCAGGAAGCGCACCTTGGCCCCCACCGGCAGTACCAACGGCTGATCGACCTCCAGCAGGTAGTGTTCGCCCTTGGTCGCCTGGTTGTGGATCTGCTCGGCGGGCGTGGCCAGGTTGCTGAAGAACTCCACGTCCTGGCCCAGGTATTTGTAATGCCACTTCCACTGGTAGCCAGTGACCTGGATATCGATATCCGATTCACTGCTGTCGTAGATGTTGATCAGCGTCTTGGTCGCCGGAATGGCCATGGCCACCAGGATCAGCAAGGGCACCACGGTCCAGAGGATTTCCACGGTCGTGCTTTCGTGGAATTTGGCCGCGACCTGGCCCGTAGAGCGGCGGTGGAGGATCATCGACCAGAACATTGCGCCAAACACAACAATGCCGATTACCACACAGATCCAGAAAATGGTCATGTGCAGGTCGAACACAGCGTGACTGACTTCAGTCGCCCCTGGCGCCATATTCGTTGTCCAGGCGGCGTGCGCCTGACCGAATACTGACCACAACAGAAGGCCCATCCAAACGTGTGGATGTCGCGTCATTGCGGGTTCCCCTTATCGTTCTTGTTATCCCGCCGGTTTGCACCTGCGTCGAAGGGAGCGGCTTCCATACTGCTTACAACCGCTTAGCCTCACCTGCTTATGCAGTCTGGCGTCATCAGCTAATTGCGTACAAACCCGAGTATAGACAGGGTCTGCAACCCCGCAATGTGTAGGGGAAAATGAGCGAAAATGAACCGCCAAAGCCAATAAAACCGGGGGCGGAATCGTTTATCCGACAAACGATGGCAATTCGATATAACGTGGACGCATAACCATGAAATAATTATGACAAATGCGTCTTAGGATCTCGTATAAACGAGCTACCTTATGCTCTCCCTATTCCCAACGCCTGCATCACTGGAGCTTTCATGAACACCGCCGCATTGCGCGAGCAGATTTCCCATGCCCATCAACATGAAGCCCTCACTGGCCAGCTTGCCCAGCAGCTGGAAAAACAATTGCCGCACCTGCATTCGGCCATCTCCCTGGCTGACGGCGATCGCAACATTGTCATGACCCGCTTTGTCACGGCTTACATCGAACTTGTCCCCGACTTGCTGGACGCCGCCAACGATGTGGCCCGCGAAGCCGGTATCGAGAGCCAGATCAAGCCAGTATTGAAGATCGCCGAACAATTCTTCCTGCAACCGCCCGCGATCCTGGCTGGCCATGAAGGACTCGACGGCCTGTTGGACGAGGCCTACCTGGCCCATCGCCTGGTTGAAGAAGTCAATGATCTGTATATCAAGCATTTTGGCCAGCCACTGATTCCGGCAGATACCACCGTGGCTAACGTGATTGCCCATCAGTTGATCGGCGAAGCATTCGCCAACCAGCTGGACGAAGCGGTGCACCTGGCAGTGGATGAAATGCTCAACGAAGACAGCTTTGCGCTGGAGTCAGTCGAGGCGTATCGCGAACAGCTGAAAAGCCCGTACACGGAAGCCGCGTGGAAGCGCTGGCCGTGCCTGTCCCGCAAGCTGGGGGTTGAGTTGGCGTTGGATCAGCCGGCTTAAAGTTTCAGGCTGACGTTAAGCGTACATCGCCTTCTGTAGGAGCGAGGGGGACGCCTAGTTCTTGCTCGCGAGAAACGTCAACGATAACGCGTGTTGCCTGAATGAACGCGGCGCCTGTGAGTTCTTCGCGAGCAAGAACTAGGCGTCCCCCTCGCTCCTACAAAAAAGCCTTAACTGACCGGCATTAGGACTTGCCCCCTCCCACGTTTTGATCCGGTTCCCTCAGCCGATCGATGGCGCCGAACCTATCCCCGTCGTCGTCCTGACCCGGCCTTCCAACCGGCGCTTCAACCCGCGTGCCTCGATCATCAGCTTCGAGCCCTTGGCCGCGTTGGCCCGTCCCCATTCCTCCAGCAGCTCCAGGCAGGAATGGTCGATATAGCTGAGGTTACTCAGCGGCACATGCAGCAGGGTCCCGGCAGGCACGGTCGACAGTACCTGGGTCAACGCCGGCACTTTCAGGAAGGTCGCCGCCCCCACCAGGCGCAGTTCCATTTCACCGTCCCGGGGCAGGTCGACCAAGCTGATTTTCAGGCGCGAAGCCTTGAATGCCAGCTTGACCAACGTCAGCCCGAAGCCCACCAGCACACCGGTCAGCAGGTCGGTGAAGATGATCGCCAACGCCGTGGCCGCATAGGTAAACATCGGCATACGCCCATAACGCCCCAGAGCCCGAAATGCCTTGATATCCACCAGCTTGATCCCGGTGTACACCAGTACGCCCGCGAGGCTCGCCACAGGAATGCTCTGCAGCACGCTCGACAGCAGCAACACGAACCCCAGCAGCCATACGCCATGGAGCATCGCCGACAGGCGGGTGGTGGCACCCGCCTGCACGTTCGCCGAACTGCGCACGATCACGCCAGTCATCGGCAGGGCGCCGACCAGGCCACAGAGCATGTTGCCCACGCCCTGGGCAGACAGCTCCTTATCGAAGTCAGAACGCTGGCCGCTGTGCATGCGGTCGACGGCTGCCGCAGAGAGCAGGGTCTCGGCACTGGCAATAAACGCAACGGCGAACGCAGCAATCAACAACTGCGGATCAGCCAGGTTCAGCAGGTCGCCGGGCCGCAGCCAGTCGATGGCGTCGGCGAGGTTTTCCGGCACTTCCACACGCTTGACCTGCAACACCAGCACCAGGCTGGCGACCGTGGCCAGCCCCACGCCCAGCAAGGCCCCCGGCACAAACCGCAGCGTCTGCGGGCGGAATTTGTCCCACAGGTACATCACCAGCATGGTGGATAAACCGAGCAGGCCGGCCTGCCAGCCGAGCCCGCCACCCAGGGTTGGAATCGCCTCGCCCAAGGCTGCCGGGAAACCCACCAGGTTATCCAGCCCCGAGGGCTTGGGCGCGCCATCGAGCATCACATGAATCTGCGATAGCACAATCAGCACACCGATCCCCGCCAGCATGCCGTAGACCACCGCCGGCGCCGTGACACGGAACCAGCAGCCCAGGCGCAAGCGCCCGGCCACCAGTTGCAGGAAGCCCGCCAGCAACAGAATCGGCCCAAGCATTGCCATACCGTGCTGGCGCACCAGTTCGAATACCAGCACCGCCAAGCCCGCTGCCGGGCCGCTGACCTGCAGCGGTGACCCCGCCATCCAGCCCACCACCAGGCCACCGATAATCCCGGTGATCAGGCCCTTGGCCGGTGGCATGCCGGAAGCGATCGCGATCCCCATGCACAAGGGCAGGGCAACCAGAAACACAACCACGGAGGCGAGGAGCTCCCGTGGCAATACAGCTTTCAATTGAGCAGCACGCATGATGACTCTCCCGAGGCATTCGCCGGGCGCGGCAAAGCCTGGCTGCATCCATGGCAGCCACCGCTTTACCCGGCAGGGAAGTGTGTTAGAAGCGCGCTTTAGGCGTCGCGGATGGAATCGGCTCGGTGCCGTTCAAGGGTCGGAATGCCGACTGTTCCGCATCGTAGGCCCGGATTTCGCTGGTCTCGATGTCGTAGATCCAGCCATGGATAAACAAATGACCATTGGCCATGCGCGAAGCCACGGAAGGATGGGTACGCAAATGTTGCAACTGGGCGATGACGTTTTCTTCGGTCAGCACTTTCATGCTCTCGCCTTCATTGGCGCAGTCGCAGTTGTCGTGGACCATGGCCTTGGCGACCTCGGCATGACGCAGCCAGGCCTTGACCGTCGGCATCTTCTCCAGGCTCTGGGGGTTGAGCACCGCGCGCATCGCGCCACAGTCGGAGTGCCCGCATACGATGATGTGCTGCACGCCCAGGGCAAGCACCGCGTACTCGATGGCGGTGGAAACGCCGCCGTTCATCTGCCCGTAGGGTGGCACCACGTTGCCGACGTTACGGGTCACGAACAGGTCGCCGGGGGAGCTTTGGGTGATCAGCTCGGGCACGATGCGCGAGTCGGCGCAGGTAATGAACATCGCCCGTGGGCTCTGGGCCGTGGCGAGTTTCTTGAAGAGTTCTTCCTGCTGGGGGAAGACGTCGTGATGGAAATGCAAAAAGCCGTCAACGATATGCTTTAGCGCTGCATCGGCGGATTCCGCCACCTGAGGGGCTGAAGCCGACGCAGCCAACGGCTGTTTATCCTTGTCACTCATGATTCATCCTCTTGATTAATGCAGGGGAGTTGTCAGGTCAGTTCGACGCGCGCTCAGTGGATTAGTTGAAAAATCCCACAATGATAGGCGCCGACTCATCAGTCACTCGCTGAACAAGGTAACCGCCAAAACTTAACTCAAACTGAATGAACCGCTCTAGATCGCGGGTTTCAGTGATGTCAAAACGCGACTATTCCTACAGGAAGAGTGCATTCTTCTTATCATTCTACAACAACACCATTTGTCTGCCCGGTGGGCAGAACGCCGTGCAATCGAGATCAAAGCCTTCCCGACGATTGAGGCCCAGGCGCTTGATCGCCTTGGCAAAACGTTGCGCCAGCAGATCGGCGAACGGCCCCTCGCCCCGCATGCGCACGCCGAACCGGCTGTCATACACCTCGCCGCCGCGCACCTGGCGCACCAGGCTCATCACATGGGCCGCGCGCTGCGGGTAATGCGCCGCCAACCATTCCTCGAACAAAGGCGCCACCTCCAACGGCAAGCGCAACATCATGTAGGCCGCACTTTGAGCACCTGCGGCGTGGGCCTCGGCCAACAGGCTTTCGAGCTCGCTGTCATTGATCATCGGGATCATCGGCGAGCACAACACCCCCACCGGGATACCGGCCTCGCGCATCACCCGGATCGCCCGCAACCGCGCCTTGGGCGCTGCCGTGCGCGGCTCCAGGATGCGCTTGAGCTCGTCATCCAGGCTGGTGAGGCTGATCATCACCGCCACCAGCCGCTGCCGGGCCAGTTCGGTCAGCAGGTCAAGATCGCGCAGGATCAGCGAGCCCTTAGTGATGATGGTCACCGGATGCCGATAACGCAGCAGCACTTCAAGGGTTTGCCGGGTGATCTTGTATTCGCGCTCGATGGGTTGGTATGGATCGGTATTGGAGCCCAGGTTGATCGGCGCGCATACGTAACCCGGTTTGGACAGTTGCTGCTCCAGCACCTCGGCCGCGTTGCTCTTGGCAATCAGCTTGGTCTCGAAATCCAGCCCTGGCGACAGGTCCCAATAGGCATGGCTGGGTCGCGCATAGCAGTAGATGCAGCCATGCTCGCAGCCACGATACGGGTTGATCGAGCGATCGAACGGCAGGTCTGGCGAGTTGTTGCGGGTGATGATGGTCTTGGCCGTCTCGATGCGCACTTCGGTGCCCTGGGTCGGCGGCACTTCCTGGTACCAACCGTCGTCCTCGGCCACGCTGGCGGTGGGCGCAAAGCGGTTGTGCAGGTTGGTGGCCGTGCCCCGGCCACGGGGCGGTAGGGGGGAATTCATGGGCATACCTCAATACTGTATCTACATACAGTATTTCAACCCGACGTTTCGCGCCAGCACCGTTGGGCAGGAAGTCGCCAGGCAATTTACTTACATGTGTAAGTGCAAGGTATTACATGTGAGCTTTCAAGTAACAAATCGCCACACTTAGTTCATGGATTAAGCTTTCAGCATGCACTTATGATCCTGTCCCAACTTAATAAACACCAAAAGGATCCAAGTATGTCTCAGGACGAAATACGTTTGACTTGTGAAGACTTTGAGAAAGATAACAGCCCGGAAATCTTACTCGAGCGTTTTACCAATGGGGATCTTTCGTACGCTATGTATGCCTCTTCATCCAAGAAAGATGGGCATTACGACACGACCTCCAGCCCAACAGACCTGGACAATGACGGCGACTTCGATAACGAAGACAAGGCAATTTTCCTGACTATGGCCAATGCCTTCGCGAAGACCTGCCAGCGAAAGTCAAATTAAACGAAGCGTTCCAAGAAATAGAAAACGCCCAACTTATATAAATCACCCTATATAAGTTGGGCGCGCGACACTCGAACTTATTTAGTTCTTATCGCCCTGTTTTTTACGCAACTCCGCAACTTGCGCAGCACTTGTTGCAACACCTTTATTACCCCAGCTACCCCGCACGAAACTGACCACATCCGCCACTTCCTGGTCCGACAGCCTCCAGGCGAACGCCGGCATGGTGAAGGTGGACGGCGCTGTGTGCGTTGCCGGCAAGGTCCCACCGTTCAACACAATGTTGATCAGCGACGTGGCATCCGCCGTCTGCAACACCGGGTTACCCGCCAGCGCCGGGAACACCCGCGTATAACCATGGCCGTCGGTACGGTGGCAGGCCGCACAGTTGTCGATGTACACCGACGCGCCCGGCTTGCTGTCATCACCTTTCCATAGCGCTTCAGCCACCTGCTTGTCGTACTGGTGCGGTGCGTCGTTGGGATCGACCGCGGGCAGGCTCTTGAGGTAGCGGGCGATAGCAGTCAGGTCGTCTTGCGACATGTACTGCATGCTGTGGACGACCACATCGCTCATGCCACCAAACACGGCACTGCGATCACTGCGGCCAGTCTTGAGGAATTGCACCAGTTGCGCCTCGCTCCAGCTGCCGAGGCCGTCCTTGTGGTCGCCGCGCAGGCTCTTGGCGATCCAGCCTTCCAGCGGCGCACTGCCGGACAGGAACGCGTTGCCGTCAGTGGCACTCAGGGCTTTTTCCTGCATGGTCAGGGCACGCGGCGTATGGCACGCGCCGCAGTGGCCAAGCCCTTCCACCAGATAGGCACCCCGGCTGATCACCGGCTCAGCACCCGCCGCCTGGTCGTGCGCCACCTCAGGCGCGAACATCCAACGCCACGCCGCCAGCGGCCAGCGCATGCTCAGCGGCCAAGGAATGTCGCTGTCTTTGTTCTCCTGCGCGACGGGCTCCACGCCTTTCATGAAGTACGCATACAACGCCCGCATATCGCTCTCGCTGACACGGGCGTAAGACGGGTAGGGCATCGCCGGGTAAAGCGTACTACCACTCTTGGCGACGCCATGGCGCACGGCCTTGTCGAAGTCCTCGAAGCTGTAGCCACCCAGGCCGGTCTGGTCCGGGGTGATGTTGGTGGAATAGATCACACCAATGGGGGTCTCCATCGGCAGGCCACCCGCGAACGGTTTACCACCCTTGGCCGTGTGGCAGGCCACGCAGTCTCCGGCGCGGGCCAGGTATTCGCCCTGCTGGATCAGGTCGGTTTCGGCTGCGCTTACCGAACAGCTGCTGAGCAACGCCAGGGAGGCGATAACAAGTGCTTTCATGGTCATCGCTCCTTATGCCTGAACCAGCGGGCCGGGGTTTTTCAGGTACTGCTCGCGGATCGCCCGGGCCGACCAATAGGTCAGCGCTGCCACCAGGCCTGTGGGGTTGTAACCCAGGCCTTGGGGGAACGCGGACGCACCCGGGACAAATACGTTGTGGACATCCCAGCACTGCAGGTAGCGGTTCAAAGCGCTGGTTTTCGGGTCGGTGCCCATGATCGCGCCACCGTTAAGGTGGGTGGTCTGGTACGACGCGGTATTGAAATGCTCCCCGACCTTCTTGCCCAACACGGCAATGGCCTTGGGGTTCATCGCTTCGGCAATCTTGCCCATTTTCTCGACCATGAAGCGGTTCATCTTGATGTCGTTTTCCTGCCAGTCGAACGTCATGCGCAGCAGCGGCAGGCCGTAGGCATCGCGGTACACCGGGTCCAGATCCAGGTAGTTACCCCGATAGGATTGATGGGCGCCGTGGGCGTCCATCGACACCTGGTGGGTGTAGTAATCAGCCGTAGCGCGTTTCCAGGCGCTGCCCCAGGCCGGAGTGCCCGGAGGGTTGGAGGTGCCGGCAATCGGTCGGCTGCCGGCCTGGTTGACCCACATCGGCGAGCCCCCGACAAAGCCATGAGGCCCGTGGTCGAAGTTGTCCGCATTGAAGTCGTCGATGGCCACGCCATTGCCACCAGCCCCGATGAAGTTGTTGGTGTGGGTGTCCTTGTCGAAGAACGCCTTGATGGTAGCCATGTTCTGATAGGCGAAGTTGCGACCCACCACGCCTTCGTTGGTCACCGGGTCGTAGGGCTTGCCGATACCGGACAACAGCATCAGGCGCACGTTGTGGAACTGGAACGCGCCGAGGATCACCAGGTCCGCCGGTTGCTCGCATTCCCGGCCCTGGGCGTCGATATAGGTCACGCCGGTGGCCTTGCTCTTGGTGCTGTCGAGGTTGACCTTGAGCACATGGGAGTTGGGCCGCAGTTCGAAGTTAGGCACCTGGCGCAGTGCCGGCAGGATGTTCACGTTCGGTGACGCCTTGGAATACATGTAGCACACGTAGCCACTGCAAAAACCGCAGAAGTTGCACGGGCCCATCTGTGCGCCATAGGGGTTGGTGTAAGGCCCCGAGGTGTTGGCTGACGGCAGGTTGTAGGGTTTATAACCTACGCTGGTGGCGGCCTTCTGGAACAGTTGGGCCGACACGGTATTTTTTTGCGCTTCCAGCGGGAACGGGTTGGAGCGGTCGGGCGCGTAGGGGTTGCCGCCACGGCCTTCGCCGACCAACTGGCCTTTGACGGTCCAGGCCTGGCCAGAGGTGCCGAAGACTTTTTCCGCATAGTCGAAGAACGGTTCCAGCTCTTCGTAGCTGACGCCGAAGTCCTGGATGGTCATGTCCTTGGGAATGAAGTTCTTCCCATAGCGCTCTTCGTAATGGCTGCGCATGCGCAACTCGATAGGGTCGACGCGAAAATGCACGCCTGACCAATGCAGGCCGGCACCGCCCACGCCATTGCCCGGCAGGAATGCACCCAATTGACGGTTGGGCAGGGCGATGTCGTTCACGCTATGGCGAATCGTCACCGTCTCCTTGGAAATGTCCTGGAAGAGTTTTTTTCGCACGCTGTAGGTCAGTTCATCGATGACCTGGGGATAGTTGCCATCCGGATAGGTGTCCTGCATCGGGCCGCGCTCCAGCGCGACCACATTCAGGCCAGCTTCCGTCAGCTCCTTGGCCATGATCGCGCCGGTCCAGCCGAAGCCGACGATCACCGCATCCACTTTCTTCATGATGGTCGCCACGTTTATGCCCTCTCGCCGCGAATGGAAACAGCCGGGAAGGGGTATTGCTCGTTGCGTTCCACCCAATCCATGAAGTCGGCGCGCGCGCCGGGGAAGCCGATCATGGTCCAGCCGACCATGCCCTTGTTGCCGCCGTGGATCGGGTCGCAGAAGAACCCTTCCTTGGTGTTTTGCAGCAGCAGGTTGAAAAACATCTTCGGCGGTACCGCGTCGAAATGCGCGGTCACTTCGCTGCCGCCGGCTTCCAGACGGTGGAGCATATCGTCCTGGGTAGCGCTGTCTTGCGCGGCAAAAACCTTCCCGTTGAACGCTTTCGACCAGGCATCCGTGGCGGCAATACCCAGTCGGTAGATCTCTTTGGGCACCAATTTGCTTTGCCAGCCCATCTCCGGCGCGGCATCGGCGTTGAACGGCCCTTGCATGAACCACAGTGCGCCGCTGGCGTAAGGCGTGTTCATCTGACGGTCGATGTATTCCGGCGCGCCCCCTTCCAGGGCGCCCGGGCCTTGTGCATCGGCGGGAATCAGGCGCGCGACAGCAGCGTTGATAAACGCCCACTCTTCAGCGGTGAAATAGCTCGGCTCATAGGCCTTGCCGCTGGCCGCAGGCTGGGCCGGCGCGGCCTGGGCAGGCTCGGGCGTAGCCATCAGCATCGAACCGCCAAGACCGGTGCTGGCAACCGTGACCACCGGGATCAAGGTCAAGGATTTGCGCAGGAAGTCACGCCGGGGGTTGTCTTGATCTTGATCAGACATGGGGCACCTCATCATGGGGTCACGGGTTTATCAGCGGCTTCTAGGGAGCAGCTTGAAGTTAGCGGCAGCAAGTTGGATCCAACCGATCCAAGGAGATAGAACGCAGCGGCAATCAATAGTTACAAATGATAGCAGGCTAAGGATCAGGAGAATCGGTTCATCAAGAAAAGAACATTGCTTCACGATTCTTTGACAGCCGCCTCACGCCCTGTTGACCCCTGTTCATCGACTCTGGGCGCCATCAACCTACTTCCCCCATTCGGTCACGTCGCCCATGTTCAAGCCACAATTACTGCCAGCCCTTGGTCTTGCATTCATGGCCTTGTTCGCCACGGCTCACGCCCACGCCGATGAAAACTCGTCCATCCGTTCGCCGGAGTGGGCGCAACCCGTGGGCGACCAGTACAACCTGCACCAGATGACACCCACGCTCTACCGCAGCGCGCTGCCGGACAGCAACGCGGCGCCCCTGCTGGAAAAACTCAAGATCGGCACCGTGATCAACTTCCTGCCGGAATCCGACGCCAGCTGGCTCAAGGCCCCTGGCATCCGGCAGGTGCAGTTGGCTTATCGCACCAACCATGTCGATGACACCGACGTGCTGGCAGCGCTCCGCGCGATCCAGGAGGCCCAGGCCAATGGCCCGGTGCTCATGCACTGCAAGCACGGCTCGGACCGCACCGGCCTGATGGCGGCGATGTATCGCGTCGTGGTTCAGGGATGGAGCAAGGAAGAGGCGTTGAACGAAATGACCCTGGGCGGGTTCGGTACCAGCAACGGCTTCAAGGATGGCATTCGCTACATGATGAAAGCCGATATCGACAAGTTGCGCACAGCCTTGGCGAAGGGCGATTGCAGCACCAGCGCCTTTGCCCTGTGTTCGATGAAGGATTGGATTACGACCTCCGGCAAGCCAGAGGAAAAACTGTAGGCGCAAGGTCGCGAAGAGCCTCAACGACGCCGCGGGTATCCTGAATGCCCGCGGCGTCCTCGCGTTTTTCGCGAGCAAGCTCGTTCCTACAGGGGCTTGCGTGGATGCGTCAGTCTTTCTTCAGCTTCGGATTAGGAAAAAACTGTACCGCCTGCACCTTCGGATCCGGCGCTTTCAACGCCGACGTATTGACCCGCGTGCCCAACTCCTTGGGCACCGACAAACCTTGATCATTCAGCGTATCGGTATACCCGCAAGCCACGCATTCGCGGTGCGGGACGCTGTCCTCGGTCCACATCTTGAGCTTGTCCGGCTCGCTGCACGCCGGGCAGACCGCCCCGGCGATAAATTGCTTCTTGGTGATCACAGGCCCGTCACTCATGCTGCCGCGCCCTCGCTCAGGCCGCTGTGGCGCAAGAGTGCGTCAATCGACGGCGCGCGTCCGCGGAAGTCGACGAACAGCACCATCGGCTCCTGGGAGCCGCCACGGGCCAGGATGGCTTCGCGGAATGCGCGGCCGGTCTCGGCATTGAGCACGCCTTCTTCTTCGAACTTGGAGAAGGCGTCGGCCGACAGCACCTCAGCCCACTTGTAGCTGTAGTAACCCGCGGCATAACCGCCAGCAAAAATGTGCGCAAAGCTGTTGGGGAAACGGTTGTAGGCGGGTGGACGCATCACCGAGACCTCGTCGCGCACCCCTTCGAGCACCTGCGCCACACTGCGTCCGTCGCCATGCGTCGCATGCAGTTCGAAGTCGAACAGCGAGAACTCCAGCTGTCGCACCATCATCAGGCCGGACTGGAAGTTCTTTGCCGCCAGCATTTTTTCCAGCAGGTCCTGGGGCAGCGGCTCACCGGTTTCATAGTGGCCGGAGATCAACGCCAAGCCTTCCGGCTCCCAGCACCAGTTCTCCATGAACTGGCTCGGCAACTCCACCGCATCCCAGGCCACGCCGTTGATGCCGGAAACGCCGGCGTGCTCAACGCGGGTCAGCAGGTGATGCAGGCCGTGGCCGAATTCGTGGAACAGGGTGGTCACTTCATCGTGGGTCAGCAGGGCCGGCTTGCCGCTGTCGGCCGGGGTGAAGTTGCACACCAGGTTGGCCACCGGGCTCTGCAGCACACCGTCGATGGTACGACGGCGGTCACGCGCGCCGTCCATCCAGGCACCGCCACGCTTGTTGGCGCGGGCGTACAGGTCGAAGAAGAAGCGACCGACATGCTGGCCGTTCTCCTTGATTTCGAACAGGCGCACGTCCGGGTGCCAGGTGTCGAAGTCTTTCTGTTCGGCGATTTCAATGCCGTACAGGCGCTGCACGATGGCGAACAGGCCGCTGAGCACTTTGTCGATCGGGAAGTAGGCGCGCAGGGCTTCCTGGGACACGCTGTAGCGTTGCTCACGCAGTTTTTCGCCGTAGAACCCGCTGTCCCAGCTTTGCAAGTCAGCGCAGCCTTGTTCGGCGGCGTAGGCCTTGAGCTGTTGCAGGTCCTGGGCGGCAAACGGCTTGCTGCGCTTGGCCAGGTCACGCAGGAAACTCAACACCTGGTCGCTGGACTCGGCCATCTTGGTGGCCAGGCTCAGTTCGGAGAACGAAGCGAAACCCAGCAGCTTGGCCAGTTCCTGGCGCAGGTCGAGGATCTGTTCCATCACCGGGCCGTTATCGTTCTGACCGGCATTCGGGCCTTGGTCCGACGCCCGGGTGCAGTAGGCGGCGTAGACTTCTTCACGCAGGGCGCGGTCCTGGGCGTAGGTCATCACCGCGTAATAGCTGGGGAACTCCAGGGTGATCAACCAGCCGTCGAGGCCTTTGGCCTGGGCAGCGGCGGCCATCTGCGCCTTGGCCGAGTCGGTCAGGCCGGCGAGCGTGGCTTCATCGGTGATGTGCTTGGTCCAGGCCTGGGTGGCATCCAGCAGTTGGTTGGAAAATTTGCTGCCCAGTTCGGAGAGTTTGCTCTGCACTTCGGCATAACGTTTTTGCTGCTCGGGCGGCAAATCGATACCCGAGAGGCGGAAATCGCGCAGGGAGTGTTCCAGGATAGTTTTTTGCGCCACGTCGAAACCGGCGGCTTCCGGGCTGTTGGCCAGCGCTTCATAAGCCTGGAACAGTTCACGGTTCTGGCCCATCTCGGTCGAATAGGCACTCAATGCCGGCAGGCATGCCTCGTAGGCTTCACGCAGTTCGGCGCTGTTGCATACGGCATTCAAGTGGCTGACCGGGCTCCAGGCGGCGCCCAGGCGGTCGTTGAGTTCGTCCATGGCCAGGACCAGGCCGGCCCACGTCGGATTTTCCCCCTGGCTTTGCAGGATGCCTTCGATGGCAACACGGTTGTCCGCGAGGATCTGTTCAATGGCCGGCTGCACGTGCTCGGCACGGATCGCCGAGAACGGCGGCAGGTCGTAGGACTGCAAAAGAGGGTTGTTCGCGCTCACGGTTGGCACCTTGGCTGAAGAAACGGGTAAGACAAAGATGGGGCCATCTTAATTACAATCAACGCCCACCGCAGCTATCAGCAGAAGAGAGAGAGGCTATCGTGACCCTTCGCACCTATCAGAACCACACGCCAACCCTGGGCGCCGGGGCTTTTGTCGACGTTTCGGCAGTGGTGATCGGCGATGTCGAAATCGGCACCGACAGCTCCGTTTGGCCGCTGACCGTGATCCGTGGCGACATGCACCGCATCCGCATCGGTGCGCGCACCAGCGTGCAGGATGGTTGCGTACTGCACATCACGCACGCGGGGCCGTTCAACCCGGAGGGTTTCCCACTGCTGATCGGCGACGACGTGACCATCGCCCACAAAGTCATGCTGCATGGCTGCACCGTGGGCAGCCGTATCCTGATCGGCATGGGCAGCATCGTGATGGACGGCGCGGTAGTGGAGGACGATGTGATCATCGGCGCTGGCAGCCTAGTGCCACCGGGCAAAAAACTGGACAGCGGTTTTTTGTATGTCGGCAGCCCGGTCAAGCAAATCCGCCCCCTGACGGACAAGGAGCGCGCCTTTTTTACCTACAGCGCCGCGAACTACGTCAAGCTCAAAGACCTGCACCTGGCAGAGGGGTTCGACCAGTGAACCTGCACTATCCGACCGTTTTATTCGACCTCGACGGCACCCTGACCGACCCACGCGAAGGCATCACCCGTTCGATCCAGTACGCCCTCGGCAAACTGGGGATCGATGAGCCTGACTTGACCAAACTGGAACACTTTATCGGCCCGCCGTTGCTGCAAGCGTTCATGCAGTTCTACGGTTTCGACGAGGCGAAGGCGTGGGAGGCGGTGAATTTCTACCGTGAGCGCTTCAAGGTCACCGGGCTGTATGAAAACCGGGTGTTCGAGGGGGTTATGCCGTTGCTGGAAGAATTGAACGGCCAGGGACGCCAACTGTACGTGGCCACGTCCAAACCGTGGGTGTTTGCTCGCGAAATTGCGCGGCATTTCGATTTTGCCAAACATTTCAAGGTGATCTACGGCAGCGAGTTGGACGGCACGCGCACCAACAAGGTCGAGCTGATCGCCCACCTGATCAGCGAGGAGGGGCTGGACCCGGCGACCACCCTGATGATCGGTGATCGCAAGCATGATCTGATCGGCGCACGCAGCAATGGGCTGGATTCGGCGGCTGTCGGTTATGGGTTTGGTAGTTTCGAAGAGTTGAATGCTGAGGCGCCGACTTGGCACTTTGAGACGTTGGCGCAGATGCATCAGGCGTTTTTGCAGCGGCCCTGAGACCGCCATCGGGGGCAAGTTCGCCGATCAAATGTGGGAGGGGGCTTGCCCCCGATGAGCATGGGTATCTACGCAACTTTCAGACCTTGAGAACTCTCCCTGTGGCGAGCGGGCTTGCCCCGCGTTGGGCTGCGCAGCAGCCCTAAAACCTCAGTCCGCGGTCTATCTGAAACAGCGCGGTGATCTTAGTGGGGCTGCTTCGCAGCCCAACGCGGGGCAAGCCCGCTCGCCACAACAGCCCTGTCTGCCGGGGGGCAGCGTTGAGCCTAAGTTGTGTAGATACCTATGCCCCGATGAGGCCTTACAGATCAACCCCCTTCCAACTGCCTCAACGCAGCCTTGCGCTCCCCCACCGGCAACTCGCCCAGCTTCTCCACCGCCGCATAGAACTTCAGCCAATCCCCGCCTTCCTGCCGAAACAACGCGGCAAACGCCGGCACCCATTGGTCATACAGCCCGAACGGCAACAACCGCGCGTTGTTCATGGGTTGGTTGATCCAGGCGTCATAACGCTTGTCGCCGCCCCACTGGCTGTCGCGCATGCGCTGGTAGTCACTGCGCAAGCGCTCAAATTCCGCCGCTTTGGCCCGCCTCATCAACGCAGCCGACAACGGCTGTGCGTACAAGGCCTCCAGGCGTTTGCGAGTATCAAGAATCAGGCGGATAAACTGATCGCGCTGTTGCAACGCTGCATCGCTCAAAGGCGCCAGGCCACGGGCGGCGCGCCATTGTCGCGTGCCTTCCTGCTCGACGAAGTTGGCAAAGGACTCATTGAATTCGGTGTCGTCCTTCACATAGAAGCGCTGGTGCGCGAGCTCATGGAAGATCAACGTGGCCAGGCGCTCGTCCCCCCAATTCATCATTGAACTCATGATCGGGTCATTGAACCAGCCCAAGGTGGAATAGGCCTCGACCCCTCCGATCGATACATCCATGCCCTGTTGCTTGAGCAACGCCGCCTCGCCCCGTGCCGCGCCCTGGCTGTAATAGCCGCGATAGGCCACGCAGCCTGCAATGGGGAAGCAATGGTTCTGGGGGGAGAGGGAAAATTCCTCGGTGGCGAAGACATTCCACACGACATAGGGCCGGCCGATATCGGCGTACAGGCGGTAACTCTGATTGTCGGGCAGGTGCAGATGCTGGCTGGCGAAGGTGCGGGCCTTCTGCGCTTGTGCAAGGCGGTCACGCAATAATTGCGGGCGAGAGGGATCAGCAATGACCTGCGCCACCGGCTCCCGGGCCTGCAACAACTGCCACTGGCCACTCGCCAACTGGCTGTAATAACTGACACTGGAGCAACCGCTGAGCAGCCCCACCAACAACCCCGGAAGAAAACGCCTGACCATGCCCCGACTGCTCCTGGGTAATTTGCTCGCCAGCCTATCGCGCCAGCACGGAATTTTTCCATGCCTGGGCATGTTTATACTCATGGGGAGTCTGTTGTCATCGGCAGCGGGCTCATACCTTTTCTTTCGTTGAGTGCCTGCCATGCGTCCGCTATTGCTTACCGTCGCCGCCCTGTTTCTCAGCGCCTGTGCCTCGACGCCCATCCCGCCGGTCGACCCCAAACAGGCCTGGGTCGATTTCGCCACGCCGACACCGGGCGCAAAACTGGTGATGGCCCAGCGACTGGACGGCAAGAACCTTCCGGACGGACGCTTCTTCCAGGTGCCGCCGGGCAGTCATGAGTTGATGGTGCGCTTTGATTTCGAGGTGCCGACCGGCGGCAGCCTCAATGGCTTTGGGCAAACGAGCGACCGTACCTGTTTCATCACCCTGCAGTATGACCATTTCGAGGCCGGCCAACGTTATCGCCTGGAAGGGCGCTCATTGGCCTTCACGCCGAATATCCGGCTGTATAACGCCGCTCGCCAATTGCTGGCTGAAGAACGCAGCGTCAACTGCCTGTGATCAGTCGTTATTTTTCTGATAGAGGATGCGCTTGGTGCCGTTTTCGCACGTACCGACAATCATCGCGCTGTCATGATTCTTGGCTTCTTCGGCGGTGATGATTTCCAGGGTGTAGGACGGAATCGCCTTGGCCTGGATATTCACTTCGATCTCTTTCCTGAGCTCTTCACAATCTTTTGGAGCGGCCACGGCCGATGTGGCCAGCACAGCGCAGATGATCGCCAAGGCAAAACGTTTCATGTGTGAAGCTCCCTGAATGCATGCGCACGGGTGTGCGCCTAAGGCTGCATAGGCTATAGGACCACATCGGGGAAACACGAGTTCTGATTTAACGCACAACTGAATGTGGGAGGGGGCTTGCCCCTCTCACATTTTTAAGGCGGTGTCAGTTGACCAGCGTGGCATCCAGGCTGATTTTCGCATTCAGCACCTTGGACACCGGGCACCCTTCCTTGGCCTTTTTGCTCAATTCATCGAACTGCGCCTGGCTGGCGCCGGGGATCTTGGCCTTGAGCACCAGGTGCACGGCGGTGATCGCAAAGCCGCCCTCGACCTGGTCCAGGGTCACTTCGGCCTGGGTGTCGATGCTGTCAGCCTTGAGCCCGGCGTCGCCCAGGATCATGGAAAAGGCCATGGAGAAACAGCCGGCGTGGGCCGCACCAATCAGTTCTTCAGGGTTGGTGCCCTTGCCGCCTTCGAAACGGGCCTTGAAGCCGTAGGGCGCTTCGCGCAGTACGCCGGTTTCCGTAGAAATGGAACCCAAGCCAGTCTTCAGATCACCTTCCCAATGCGCGGATGCTTTTTTAACGATACTCATAGCTGTCTCCTCGAACGTGGTTTTGCGTCAGTAAGGGTTCTGAGGATAGTCGCCCCTGCAAAGTTCATCTTGTCGGAGAAACCTAGCAATTTAGTAGGAAATTTCACCCTCGCTATTGAATCTCGGGTATATGCCCTCATTGCATAGAACATGCACATGAAGCGGCAGGTTTTGGTTCGTCTAAAAAGCCTGCGCCCCCCATTTGGAGAAGCAGGCTTATGAAATCGCTGTCCGACGTGAAGTTCTCGACCCTCGACCTGGTGCCCGTACGGGCCAACGGCAGTCCGGCGCAGTCACTGCGCAACTCCCTGGACCTGGCCCAGCACGTGGAAAAATTCGGCTACCACCGTTTCTGGGTGGCGGAACACCACAATATGGACGGTATCGCCAGTTCGGCGACCTCGGTACTGCTGGGCTACCTGGCCGGTGGCACCTCGACCATCCGCGTCGGCTCCGGTGGCGTGATGCTGCCCAACCACGCGCCGCTGGTGATCGCCGAGCAGTTCGGCACCCTGGAAAGCCTCTACCCCGGTCGTATCGACCTGGGCCTGGGCCGCGCTCCCGGCTCCGACCAAATGACCGCCCGTGCCCTGCGCCGTGAGCGCTCCGGCAGCGCCGACGACTTCCCGGAAGATGTGGCCGAACTGATGGCCTACCTGGGCCCACGCACCCCCGACCAACGGGTGATCGCCGTACCGGGCACCGGTACCAACGTGCCGGTCTGGCTGCTGGGTTCCAGCCTGTTCAGCGCGCAACTGGCGGGGGAGCGCGGTTTGCCCTACGCCTTCGCCTCCCATTTCGCACCACGCCTGATGCATGAGGCGATTCGCGTGTACCGCAACCACTTCAAGCCTTCCGCCGTGCTCGACAAGCCCTACGTGATGCTCGGCATTCCGCTGGTGGCCGCGGATACGGATGAGCAAGCCGATTACCTGGCCACTTCGGTGTACCAGCGCATCCTGGCGCTGATGCGCGGGCAGAGCCTGGTGCAGCGCCCACCGGTGAAAACCATGGATGGCCTGTGGCTGCCCCATGAAAAAGACGCGGTCGGCAGCTTCCTCGGCCTGGCGATGGTGGGCAGCCCGGCGAAGATCCGCGCCAAACTGGAGGTGTTGATCGAACAGACCGGCGCCGACGAATTGATCTTCACCTGCGACCTGTACGAGCACGCCGACCGGATTCATTCCTACGAACTGCTGGCGCAGTTGATGAAGGGCTAAACCCCAGGCGAAAAAAAAACCGACGCACCTGCGTCGGTTTTTTATGTCCGGAGCACGGGATTAACCGCGCTTGTAGACGATTTCCTTGGTGCCACCTTCGCAGGTGCCGACCACTTTTTCGGACGAGGCGCCTTTATCCACCACTTCCAGCGAATAATGCTGAACGCCTTTCGCATCCAACTTTGCTGCAATCTCGCTTTTCAGCTCTTCACAAGGCTTGCCCGCCGCCAGGGCTGTGCCCGCCATGCTCAACAAACCTACCGCCAACAGGAACTTCTTCATCCGTTACTTTCCTTGCGCTGATCGAAAAGAGCATGCCGATGCTTGTCGCATCGGCCCCCATTGTTTGTAGCGCAGGTTATGGCAATCGGCCAGCCGGCAAGTTCAACCGACTCGATCAACTACTGGCAATTCGGAACCCCACCTTCAGCGTCACCTGGAAGTGCGCGGCCTTGCCGTCCTTGATATGGCCACGGGTTTCCGTCACCTCGAACCACTCCAAGTGCTTGATGCTCTTGCTGGCTTCGGCCAGGGCGTTGTTGATCGCATCTTCGATGCTGGTGGTCGACGAGCCGACCAATTCGACTTTCTTGTAGGTGTGGTGATCAGACATGGGGTTTCTCCTGAGAATGGTCAATAAAGCCTAGCAGTCAATGTTCATACTGCTTCTGGCGACCATTACGGCCTGAAAGTTCAGATTTACTGCACTTTCTGAAACCGGCGCAGTCGGTATCTACACACGCCACTCAATCACTTCAGGAGAGTCCACATGGCCAACACTTCTTTACGCAAAGCGTCGCTGGAAAGCATGGAAGCCGAGATTTCGAGCCTGCTCAAGTCCCTTGAGAGCCTCAAGGATGATGCGTCCGATGAGTCGCGCAAAACCCTGAAGGCCCTGAAAAGCAACGCCGAGAATGCCCTTAAGCACTCGCGCCACCTGATCAGCGACGCCTACGAAGAAAGCAAAGTCAAAATCCGCGAAACCGGTGTCGCCACCCGCGACTACGCACAAGAGCACCCATGGACCACCGCCGGCGTTGCCGTTGGCGCACTGGGCCTGCTGGCGGCTTACCTGCTGTGCAAGCGCGGTGACTGATACGCCGGCTAGCCCGGTTGGCGCAACAGCTCAGCCTTGAGCCACTGCGCCAGCTGCCGAGCGCGCCCGTCTGCGGCGCGCTTGGGCAGCCACAATGCCAGGTGCGCCGGGGTTTCACTGAACCCCCACGGCGCTACCAGGCGACCCGCTCGCAGGTCCTCTGCCACCAGCGGTTGCGGCGCAATCGCCACCCCCAGCCCAGCCACTGCCGCCTCCAGCAAATAATACAAATGCTCAAACCCTTGCCCGAGCTTCAATGCTCCTGGCTCGATGCCGTACTGCTGCGCCCAACTCGGCCAGGCTTGCGGGCGCGAGGTGGTGTGCAACAGTGCTTCACCGCACAGCGCCGAGGCGGGCGCTTGGCGCAAGCGCTCGTAACCGGCGAAACGCGGGCTCATTACCGGGCCGATGCGCTCGCTGGCCAGCTCATACACCTGCATATCCGCCGGCCACGGTGGCTCGGCAAATACCAATAGGGCGTCCAGCCCGGGCCGCCGCGGGTCGAGATCGCCTTCGCCGGCCGACAAATGCAGGCGCAAGTCGGGCAGGTCGGCATTCAAACGGCCCAAGCGAGGAATGAACCAGCGCGCCAGCAAACTGCCGGAACAGCCGAGCACGAACGGGGCATCGGCGCTGCTTTGCGTGAGTTCGGCGCACACATCCCGCAACCGCTCGAACGCCTCGGCACTCGCATCCCGCAGGCGAACACCGGCATCTGTGAGTTTGAGGCCGCGTCCATCCTTGACGAACAGGCTGACACCCAAATGTTCCTCCAGCACTTTCAGCTGACGGCTGACCGCACCGTGGGTCACATGCAACTGCTCGGCTGCCTGGCTGACGCTGTTGAGGCGGGCAGTGGCTTCGAATGCGCGCAAGGCATTAAGGGGGGGAAGGTCTCGGCTCATCTGTGAGTTTTCCTGACAGGTTGCGTCGATCTTATCGGTTTTCAGCGTCAGGCGTCAGGGGTAGAGTGGCCGTCATTGTTTCTTACACACCTTCTTTCCAGGAGCGCCCCATGACTCAGTCCCAGACCGATCTGCGCAACGGCCCCGACGCCAATGGCCTGTTCGGCGCATTCGGCGGCCGCTACGTGGCCGAAACCCTGATGCCGTTGATCCTCGACCTGGCCCGCGAATACGAAGCGGCCAAGATTGATCCGGCGTTCAATGAGGAATTGGCCTACTTCCAGCGCGACTACGTGGGCCGTCCAAGCCCGCTGTACTTCGCCGAGCGCCTGACTGAGTTCTGCGGCGGCGCCAAGATCTACCTCAAGCGCGAAGAGCTGAACCACACCGGCGCGCACAAGATCAACAACTGCATTGGCCAGATCCTGCTGGCGCGGCGCATGGGCAAGAAACGCATCATCGCCGAGACCGGCGCCGGCATGCACGGCGTGGCCACCGCCACCGTGGCCGCGCGCTTCGGCCTGCAATGCGTGATCTACATGGGCACTACCGACATCGAGCGCCAGCAGGCCAACGTGTTCCGCATGAAACTGCTGGGCGCTGAGGTGATCCCGGTGGTCGCCGGCACCGGCACCCTGAAAGACGCGATGAACGAAGCCCTGCGCGACTGGGTCACCAACGTCGACGACACCTTCTACCTGATCGGCACCGTGGCCGGCCCGCACCCCTACCCGGCGATGGTGCGTGATTTCCAGGCCGTGATAGGCAAGGAAACCCGTACCCAACTGCAAGCCCAGGAAGGCCGCCTGCCCGACAGCCTGGTGGCATGCATCGGTGGCGGCTCCAACGCGATGGGCCTGTTCCACCCCTTCCTGGATGACACCAGCGTCGAAATCATCGGCGTCGAAGCGGCCGGCCACGGCATCGAAACCGGCATGCATGCCGCCAGCCTCAACGGCGGCGTACCGGGCGTGCTGCACGGCAACCGCACGTTCCTGTTGCAGGACGACGACGGCCAGATCATCGACGCCCACTCGATTTCCGCCGGCCTCGACTACCCCGGCATCGGCCCTGAACACGCCTGGTTGCACGACATCGGCCGCGTCCAGTACACCTCGGTGACCGACCACGAAGCGCTCGACGCCTTCCACAAATGCTGCCGCCTGGAAGGGATCATCCCCGCCCTGGAAAGCGCCCACGCCCTGGCCGAAGTGTTCAAGCGTGCGCCAACCCTGCCCAAGGATCACCTGATGGTGGTCAACCTGTCCGGCCGTGGCGACAAAGACATGCAGACCGTGATGCACCACATGGAACAGTCCCAGCAGGAGAAACACTAAATGAGCCGCCTGCACACTCGCTTTGCGCAACTCAAGGAACAAAACCGCGCCGCCTTGGTGACCTTCGTCACCGCTGGCGACCCGGGTTATGACACCTCCCTGGCGATTCTCAAGGGTTTGCCGGCTGCCGGTGCCGATGTCATCGAACTGGGCATGCCGTTCACCGACCCGATGGCCGACGGCCCCGCCATCCAACTGGCCAACATCCGTGCACTTGAGGCCAAGCAGAATCTGGTGAAAACCCTGCAGATGGTGCGTGAGTTCCGTAAAGACAACCACGACACTCCGCTGGTGCTGATGGGTTACTTCAACCCGATCCACAAATATGGGGTGCCGAAGTTTATTGCCGACGCCAAGGAAGCCGGTGTGGACGGCCTGATCGTGGTCGACATGCCGCCTGAGCATAACGGTGAGCTGTGCGACCCGGCTCAGGCAGCAGGCATCGACTTTATCCGCCTGACCACGCCGACCACCGACGACGTGCGCCTGCCCACCGTTCTCAACGGCAGCTCCGGCTTTGTGTACTACGTGTCCGTGGCCGGTGTGACGGGGGCTGGCGCCGCCACGCTGGAACACGTCGAAGAAGCCGTGACCCGCCTGCGTCGGCATACCGACCTGCCGATCAGCATCGGTTTTGGTATCCGCACGCCGGAACAAGCCGCGGCCATCGCGCGCCTGGCCGATGGTGTAGTGGTGGGCTCAGCCCTGATCGATCACATCGCCAACGCCAGCAACGATCAACAAGCGATCGATGGGGTATTGAGCCTGTGCGCGGCGCTGTCGGAAGGTGTCCGTAACGCCCGTAAGTAAACGCCATGTAGCCAGAGGTAAAGTTCCTGATACAGAGGAATCAACGCGCGCAATCACGGCCTAAACAGCAAGACCAAGGGATTTCGAACCTCGTTCGAGATCCCTTTTTTTGTATGTGTGCCCTGAGGAATACCCGATGAAAATGCCTAAATCCGTGATTGCCGGTCTTGGTGTGCTGGTGCTTGGCGCCAGCGCCCTGGTGCACGCCGCACCGCCCGACCAGCGCGATGACGACCGTGGCGGCCCGCAAGGCCAGCACGAGCAGCGTGGCGATGACCATCGGGGCCCACCGGACGATCGACGTGGCGGCCCGCCCCGGGACTTCGGCCCCGTGCGCCAGATCATCCATGACAACCACGGCCAGTTCTCCCGGGGCGCGCCGCCACCGCCCAACGTGCGCCTGGTACGCGGTCAGCCGCTACCCCG
Source organism: Pseudomonas gorinensis (assembly GCF_042015035.1). Lineage (NCBI taxonomy): Bacteria > Pseudomonadati > Pseudomonadota > Gammaproteobacteria > Pseudomonadales > Pseudomonadaceae > Pseudomonas > Pseudomonas gorinensis. The sequence goes on along the minus strand of NZ_CP167125.1, from coordinate 358,787 downwards.
TGGGTACTACGGCGAACGCCTGGACAACCGCGCCCTGGCACGCCTGCCGGTCTACCCAGGTTATGAATGGCGCCGTTCGGGGCCGGATGTGGTGCTGATTGCCGTAGGGACAGGCATCGTCTACGAGATTCTGGACGGTGTGCTCAACTAAGCCTTTCCACAGCCCACTGTAGGAGCGAGGGGGACGCCTAGTTCTTGCTCGCGAAGATCGTCAACGATAACGCGGGCATTCTGGATGAGCGCGTCGTCAGGACGTTTTTCGCGAGCAAGAACTAGGCGTCCCCCTCGCTCCTACAGTTAAACGGTTGTGTTAAAGCTCGATGCGTTCGACTTTGCCTACGAGCAATATGTAGGAAAGTGCCCCAAGCAACGCCAGCACCGCAATGTAGGTAATCGCCGGTGCAAACGAATCGCCGCTGGCCAGGAAGCCAATCACGATCGGTGTGGCAATCGCCGCCAGGTTGCCGATGAAGTTAAATACTCCACCGGTCAGCCCCAACAAGCGCGCAGGTGCCAGGGTCGACACCAGCGACCAGGTAATCGACGCCAAGCCATTGCCAAAGAACGCCACCGCCAGGAACGCAATCACCCACGCCGTCGAATCCACATAGTTGGCGCCAATGATCGCCGTGGAAATCAGCAGCCCGCCAATGATCGGCAATTTGCGTGCAAACCCTACCGACGCCCCCCGGCGAATCAGCCAGTCGGAAAAAATCCCGGAACACAGCACACCCACGAACGCCGCCAGGAATGGCAACGACGCGAGCAGGCCGGACTTGATGAAGTCCATGCCGCGATATTTCACCAGGTAGGTCGGGAACCAGGTCAGGAAGAACCACAACGTGGAGTTCAGGCAGAACTGGCCGAGGTAGATGCCCCAGAGTTTGCGCTTGCTCAGCACAATCCCCAGGTCGACCCAACTGAACGGTGCCTTGACCGCTTTCGCCTGCATATCCACCAAACCGCCGCCTTCACGGATCAGCTCGATCTCGGCCACGTTGGCGCCTTTAAAATCCTTAGGCTCGCGATACACCGCGTACCAAACCAGCGCCCACAGAATGCCCACGCCACCGGTGGCTACAAACACCATATGCCAGCCGAATGCGTGCTGCAGCCAGGCCAATACCGGCGTGAGGAACGCCAGCCCGACAAATTGCCCGGAGGTATAGACGCCAATCGCAGTGGCCCGCTCACGCTCAGGAAACCAGGTAGTGACCACGCGGCTGTTGATGGGATACGCCGGGGCTTCCAGGGCACCCACCGCCATGCGCAGGACGAACAGCGCGATAAAGCTGGCGGCGAAGCCCAGCATCACGGTGGCAATCGACCACAGCAGCAGGGCCGCCGTGTAGAGAATGCGCGGCGGCACCCGGTCGACCAACCAGCCGCCGGGGATCTGCATGGCGGCGTAAGTCCAGCCGAACGCGGAGAAAATCAACCCGACATGCACCGGGTCGATGCCCAGCTCGCTGGTCAACGCCGGGGCGGCAATCGACAGGTTGCTGCGGTCGAGGTAGTTGATCACCACGGTGATAAACAGCAGCACCATGATGAAAAAACGCTTTCTGGTAGGCGTGACTAAAGAAGCCTGCCCGGTGAAGGATTCAGGGTGCATGGGGGTTGCCTCTTCTTATGTTTATTGAGGACTGAAACTGAGCTGACTGAAGAAATCGGATCAACATGTGGGAGGGGGCTTGCCCCCGATTGCAGTCTGCCTGCTATGGATGTGCTAGCTGACACACCGCTATCGGGGGCAAGCCCCCTCCCACATTTTTTGACCGCATTGATTCAGTCAGAGGCTGTTACCACTCGGCAAAGCTGCCATCGGCATGACGCCAGATCGGGTTGCGCCAGCGGTGGCCGATGGCCGCGCGCTCGATCACGTATTCCTCGTTGATCTCGATGCCCAGGCCCGGCCCGTTGGGGATCTTCACGAAGCCCTGGTCATAGTCGAACACGCCCGGATCGCGCACGTAGTCAAGCAGGTCGTTGCTCTCGTTGTAGTGAATGCCCAGGCTCTGCTCCTGGATAAACGCGTTGTAGCAAACCGCGTCCAGTTGCAGGCACGCCGCGAGGGCAATCGGGCCCAACGGGCAGTGCAGGGCCAGGGCCACGTCGTAGGCTTCGGCCATGTTGGCGATCTTGCGGGTTTCGGTAATACCGCCGGCATGGGAAGCGTCCGGCTGGATGATGTCGACATAGCCTTCGCTGAGCACACGCTTGAAGTCCCAACGCGAGAACAGGCGCTCGCCCAGGGCAATCGGCGTGCTGGTCAGCGGTGCGAGTTCTTTCAGCGCTTCATAGTTTTCGCTGAGCACCGGCTCTTCGATAAACATCAGTTTGTACGGGTCCAGTTCCTTCATCAGCACCTTGGCCATGGGCTTGTGCACGCGGCCATGGAAGTCGACGCCAATGCCCACGTTAGGGCCCACGGCATCGCGCACGGCGGCGACGTTGGCCAGGGCCAGGTCGACCTTTTCAAAGCTGTCGACGAACTGCAATTCTTCGGTGCCGTTCATTTTCACCGCAGTGAAGCCACGGGCCACGGCTTCTTTGGCGGCGCGGGCGGTGTCGGCGGGGCGATCGCCGCCGATCCATGAATACACGCGGATCTTGTCGCGCACCTGACCGCCCAGCAGGTCGCTGACCGACACCCCCAGGGCTTTGCCCTTGATGTCCCACAGCGCCTGATCGATGCCGGCCAAGGCGCTCATGTGCACGGCGCCGCCGCGATAGAAGCCGCCGCGGTAGAGCACGGTCCAGATGTCTTCGATATTGCGTGGGTCCTTGCCGATCAGGTAATCGGACAGTTCCTCGACCGCCGCCGCCACGGTGTGGGCGCGGCCTTCGACCACGGGTTCACCCCAGCCGGTCACGCCTTGGTCGGTTTCAATCTTGAGGAAGCACCAGCGCGGTGGAACGATAAAGGTCGTCAGTTTGGTGATTTTCATCTTCTTATCTCTCTTGTCGATGCAGCGCCAAGGCGCAAAGCTTGCGATCAGTTCAGGGCATCAATTCAGCGCGTTCCAGGCCGCGACATAGGCTTGGGCACTGCTCGCCACCTGGTCCACGGACATGCCCGGCTTGAACAACCCCGAGCCGAGGCCAAAGCCCCTGGCGCCTGCGTCGAAATACACCTGCATGTTGTCCGGGGTCACGCCACCTACCGGCAGCAACAGCGTGCCCGCCGGCAAGACCGCCAGCCACGCCTTGATCACCGCCGGCCCCATTTGCTCGGCCGGGAACAGCTTCAACACATCCGCACCTTCGGCCAGCGCGGCAAACGCCTCGGTCGGGGTGGCAACGCCGGGCGACAGGTACAGGCCCGCGGCTTTCGCGGCGCGCAACACCTTGGCATCGCTGTGCGGCATCACGATCACCTGGCCGCCGGCGGCCTTGACCTGCTCGACCTGCTCGGGCGTCAACACGGTGCCGGCGCCGATCAGGCAATCGTCGGGCAGGCTGTCGCGCAGGGTGCGGATGCTGGTGTAAGGGTCGGGTGAGTTGAGCGGAACTTCGATTACCCGGAACCCGGCCTCGTACAGCACCTGGCCGACCGCCTCGGCTTCGTCTGGGCGCAGGCCGCGCAGGATGGCGATCAAACCGTTGTGTGCAAGTGCTTGCTTGAGCATGTCAGGCCTCCAGGGCAGGTTGAATGAGCCCGGCCGCCAGCGCCAGTTGCCATAGGCCGCGCTCGGTGGCTTCCTGCGCCAGGCTGACGTGGGCGAAGTCGCAGAGCGCGAGGGCGCGTTGATAGCGGGCACAGAGTGGCGCGGCACCGACCAGGATGATCGGCGTGTGTTTGGCGCCAGCCGGCAAGCCAGCGAGTTCATGACCGATCAGCAGGCCGGAGAGGTAATCGGGTTGCTGCTCGGCGCCGAGTTCAGCGGTCAGCCCCAGGGTGCGTGCACTGAACAAGGTCGACAGCACCCCGCGCTGACCGTCCGACGAGCGCGCAACCTGCACGCCTCGGTCGAAGGCGTCGGCCTGGAAATGCTCGGGGGTCTTCTGGGTGCGGCCGAGAATGCTGTGCTTGCTCAGCACCGCGAACAGCTCGCCGGTCATGAAGGTGTCGAAGTGGGTGATGCAGCCGTCGGCGACCTCGACCCATTTGGAATGGCTGCCGGGCAGGCCGATCAATAACTCACCACCGGCCCGCAGGTTTTGCAGCACGCCCAGCACCTGGGTTTCTTCGCCGCGCATCACATTGGGCAAGCCGACCTGTTCGATAACGCCGGGCACGATATACACGTCGACACCGCGCAGGCTGCGTACGCGGTGCAATGCCTGGCCCAGGCTGGCGACATCGACAGGGGTATTGCGATAGGCCGCCTCGCTCCAGCCCTGGGCGCTGCCGACCATGCCACAGGCAATGACCGCAAGGGTCGGTTGAGCATCAAGCCAATCACCGCAGGCGGCATCGAACGCCAACTCGAAGCCATTGCTGCAGCGTGTGCCAGCGATGTCCCGTGGCTCAACAGGCAAGTGCATGATCCCGAACGCCAGCGAGCGCTGTTCGAGCACGACGCCAGCCGGGCCAAGTTTATAAGCACGAAGGGAGCTGGTCCCCCAGTCGAGCGCGATCAATTGCGCCTGCATCGCTTCACCTGAAATGAGTGGGTGCTGAAAAAAGCAGATGGGCGAATATAAACCTATGCTGGCGAATATCTCAATATATAAATATCAGTCCCATATAGTGAGACAAGGCAATGTGAATCCCGAGACTTCCGCGCCTGGTAACAAGCAGGAAGAAATCGGTTTATCGGGGAAGGGAAGTTAAAAACCCGACAGATCCAGCTCGCGCATCGCGCCCATCCAGATCGCGTAGTCGGTGTGGTCCTTCAGGTCATTGCCGGTGTCCGGGTGCAGGAACACCACCAGGCCATTGCGATTGAGCGCCAGCCACGGCAGCACCACACCGATGTATTCCGGGTCGAACGCCAGTTGGCAGCTCCAGTCCGGGTGCGGGCCGACCGGCCGCTCATGCACACGGCCCATGTGCAGCGGGAACAGCCTGGCGGCGTCCTCACAGAACTGGCGCGCCTGGTCAAGGGTGCTGGCGTCGAAGTAGACATGGGCGTGGTAGCCCTTGATACGTTGCATGGCGAAATCCGCGTCCAATGTGCGGCAAATCCTAGACCGCAATCGACGGCAGGGCCAGCCCGGTCAACGACTGTGCGCTGCTCGCCTGTTCCGCCAGCAACCAGTCGACAAAACGTTCCACCAATTGGCCCCGTCGTTTGCGCTGGGGTTGCACCACGTAATAGCCGAAGCGCGAGATCACCGTGTCGCTGATCGGCCGGCACAGCCACTTCTGTTCCAGCAGGTTATCGACCAGGTGACGCCAGCCGATGGCTACTCCCTGGCCAGCAATCGCCGCCTGGATCAGCAGGGTGTAGTTATCAAAGCGCAATTGGCCAGGGGTCGGAGCGCGGGTAATGCCCAGCTCGCGAAACACGCCGCTCCAGTCGAACCATTGGCTGTTGTTTTCCTGGCGCAGGTGCAGCAGGGGATAGTCCGGCAAATTCTGCACCGTCAATGGCGTGGCCTGGTCCCTGAGCCACTGCGGGCTGCACACGGGGAACACTTCTTCGTTGAACAGCCACAGGCTGTCGCCCTGCTTGAAACGGCCATCGCCGAATAACACTGCCACGTCGATGTCGCTACGCAGGGTCGCATGGTTGCGCTCACTGGTGACCAGGCTCACATCCACCTGGGGGTTGGCCGCGTGGAAGCGATGCAGGCGCGGCATCAGCCAGTAGGCGGCGAAGGCGAAGTCGGTGGCCACTTGCAGCACTTCATGCTGGTCCTGCTGGGTGATCACGCTCAGGCCGTGATTGATGGCTTGCAAACCGCCTTGCACATGCTCGAACAGCAGGGCGCCGGCATCGGTCAGTTCGATGCCACGGTAGATGCGATCAAACAGGCGGATCGCCAGTTGTTCTTCGAGACGCTTGATCTGTTGGCTGATGGCGGGCTGGGTAGTGCCCAGCTCTACCGCGGCAGCAGTAAAGCTGCGATGGCGCGCCGCCGCCTCGAACGCACGCAGCAGGTCGAGGGATACATCGCCGAGGGCTTCATACATAAGCTGTGCTTATCCTAGACATTGCCTTTCATGGGCTTTACCCCATTCTGCATGGGCTGCATGCTCATTCGCATAAACACCGCCTATGGAATGCCGAAGACCCATGAAGCGCAAGAACATTCTTTTCATCATGGCCGATCAAATGGCCGCGCCGCTGCTTCCGTTCTACGGATCTTCCCCGATCAAACTGCCGAACCTGAGCCGCCTCGCGGCGCAAGGCGTGGTGTTCGACGCCGCCTATTGCAACAGCCCGCTGTGTGCACCGTCGCGCTTTACCCTGGTCAGCGGCCAGTTGCCGAGCAAGATTGGCGCCTATGACAACGCGGCCGATTTTCCCGCCGATGTGCCGACCTACGCCCACTACCTGCGTCGCCTGGGCTACCGCACCGCGTTGTCGGGCAAGATGCATTTCTGCGGCCCGGACCAGTTGCACGGCTACGAAGAGCGCCTGACCAGCGACATCTACCCGGCCGACTATGGCTGGGCGGTGAACTGGGACGAACCCGACGTACGACCCACCTGGTACCACAACATGTCATCGGTGCTGCAAGCCGGCCCGTGTGTGCGTACCAACCAGCTGGATTTCGATGAAGAGGTGGTGTTCAAGGCCCAGCAGTACCTGTTCGACCATATCCGCGAGGCCGGTGACCAGCCGTTTTGCCTGACCGTGTCGATGACCCATCCTCACGACCCGTACACCATTCCCAAGCCGTTCTGGGACCTGTACGACGACAGCGACATCCCTTTGCCTGCGACGCCCGCCCAGGCCGATCTCGACCCGCACTCCCAACGCCTGCTCAAGGTCTACGACCTGTGGGACAAGCCGCTGCCGGTAGACAAGATCCGCGACGCGCGCCGTGCTTATTTCGGCGCATGCAGCTACATCGACAGCAATGTCGGCAAGCTCCTGCAAACCCTGGAAGACACCGGGCTGGCCGACGATACGATCATCGTCTTCTCCGGCGACCATGGCGACATGCTCGGCGAGCGCGGCCTCTGGTACAAAATGCACTGGTTTGAAATGGCCGCGCGCGTGCCGCTGCTGGTCAGTGCACCGGGGCAGTTCGCGGCGGGTCGCGTGACCCAGGCTGTCTCCACCGCCGACCTGCTGCCAACCCTGGTGGAACTGGCCGGTGGCGAACTGGACGCGCGCTTGCCGCTGGATGGCCGCTCACTGGTCCCGCACTTACAGGGCAAGGGCGGGCATGACGAAGTGTTCGGCGAATACATGGCCGAAGGCACCATCAGCCCGCTGATGATGATTCGCCGTGGCGCGTACAAATTCATCTACAGCGAAGACGACCCGTGCTTACTGTTCGATGTGCAAAACGACCCGCACGAGCGGGAAGACCTCAGCCAGTCACCGGAACACCGACCACTGTTCGAGGCGTTTTTGAGTGAAGCGCGGGCCAAATGGGACATCCCGGCGATCCACCAGCAGGTGCTCGCCAGCCAACGCCGTCGTCGCCTGGTGTTCGAGGCGCTGACCCAAGGCAAGCTGAAGAGCTGGGATCACCAGCCACTGGTCGACGCCAGTCAGCAATACATGCGCAACCATATCGACCTCGATGACCTGGAGCGCAAGGCACGTTATCCACAACCCTGCCAAACCAATAAATAGACAGAGGGAAGGCCATGCAAAAGTTGACTGCGGTAGTGGGCATGTTGGTGCTGAGTAGCGCCAATGCGTATGCGGACACCAGCTGTGACACGGTAAAAATGGCCGATCCGGGCTGGAGCGACATTGCCGCCACCAATGCCATCACTGGTTTTCTGTTGAACGGCATGGGCTACAAGGTCAAGGTCGACACCCTGGCAGTGCCGATTACCTTTGGCGGGCTCAAGGACGGCCAGGTGGATGTGTTCCTGGGTAACTGGATGCCGGCGCAGCAGGGCTTCTATGACAAGTTCGTGGCCAATGGCGAGGTGGTGCAACTGGCGAAAAACCTCGACGGTACCGAGTTCACCCTCGCCGTGCCGGACTATGTGTGGGACGCCGGGGTGCATGACTTTGCCGACCTGAACAAATTTGCCGACAAGTTCGACAAGAAGATCTACGGGATCGGCTCCGGTGCGCCGGCCAATATCTCGTTGCAGGAAATCATCAAGAAGAATGACTTCGAGCTGGGCCAGTGGAAGCTGATCGAGTCCAGCGAACAGGCAATGCTCGCCGAAGTGTCACGGGCCGTGAAGAAACAACGCTTCGTCACCTTCCTCGGCTGGACACCACACCCGATGAACGTGCAGTTGAAAATGCACTACCTCAAAGGCGGCGAGAAATACTTCGGTGACACCGGCAGCGTGTATACCCTGACCCGTAAAGGATATGCACAAGCCTGCCCGAATGTTGGAAAGCTGCTGACCAACCTGAGTTTCACCCAGGAGATGGAGAACAGCATCATGGCTGAGGTAGTCAACAACAAGGTCAGCAACGCGGATGCGGCGAAGACGTGGCTCAAGACCAACCCGGCAGTGCTGGAAAAGTGGCTCGATGGCGTGAAAACCGTAGATGGCCAGGATGCGTTGCCAGCGGTAAAAGCCAAACTCTAGATGACACCTCCGCCCTTTGGAGAGGGGTCCCGTGACAGGCTTGCTTGCTCTGACAAGCTGACTTTCTGTGGCAAACGAGCTTGTTGTGGTGGTCGGGCTTGTTGTGGCGAGCGGGCTTGCCCCGCGTTGGGCTGCGCAGCAGCCCCAGTGAAGGCCGCGCAATCCTAACCGTGGGATCTGGAGCGTCTGGTTTTGGGGCCGCTTCGCGCCCCAACGCGGGGCAAGCCCGCTCACCACAGCAAGCCCGCTCGCCACAACCTGATAATCTGCCCCGAACCTTTCTATCCGAGTTTGCGATGCACAGGCCCAACCGCCACACACTCTTCCCCTTCCTGAGCTGGCTGCCGCGTCAAACCCGAGCCAGCGTCGGTCGGGACGCGATGGTCGGGCTCAGCGGCGCCGTCCTCGCCTTGCCGCAGTCGATTGCCTACGCCCTCATTGCCGGTCTTCCCGCCGAATACGGCCTGTACGCCGCAATTATCCCGGTACTGATCGCCTGCCTCTGGGGCTCGTCCTGGCACTTGATCTGTGGCCCTACGGCGGCGATTTCCATTGTGCTGTACGCCAGCGTCAGCCCGTTGGCCGTGCCCGGGTCTCAGGACTACATCACCCTGATCCTGTTGCTGACATTCCTGGCCGGGCTGTTCCAGTGGTTGCTGGGCATGCTGCGCTTTGGCGCGCTGGTGAACTTCGTCTCGCATTCGGTGGTGCTGGGTTTCACCCTGGGCGCCGCCGTGGTGATTGCCCTGGGGCAGTTGCCTAATCTGCTGGGCCTGGATTTGCCGAGCCAGGCCACGGCAATCAATAGCCTGCTCGCACTGATCCACCATAGCGGCGAATGGGACCACGCATCGCTCGCCCTCGGGCTCGGCACTTTGCTGGTGGGCGCGTTGCTTAAATACCTTGTGCCTCGCTGGCCAACGCTGCTGATCGCGCTGGCCTTGGGTAGCCTGGCGGCATGGCTGTGGCCGGGGATGTTCGGGCATGTAGCGCGGGTCAGCGCGTTCATCGGCAAACTGCCGCCGTTCAGCCCGTTGCCGCTGGATCCGGACATGATCCTGCGCCTGCTGCCCAGCGCCGTTGCGGTGGGCATGCTGGGGCTGGTGACCAGCCTGTCGATTGCCCGTTCGCTGTCAGCTCGCTCGCAACAACTGCTCGATGCCAACCAGGAAGTTCGTGCGCAGGGTTTATCCAATATCGTTGGTGGATTTTTCTCCGGGTATTTGTCAGCCGGTTCCTTCACCCGCTCTGGCCTCAGCTATGAGGCGGGCGCCTGTTCGCCGTTGGCAGGGGTGTTTTCCGCCTTATGGGTGGCCTTGTTTGCGCTGTTCGGCGCCGCACTGATCGCGCATATTCCGATCCCAAGCATGGCCGCCAGCATCTTGCTGATTTCCTGGGGCCTGGTGGATCGTCGGGGTATTCGCGCGTTGTTCCGCGTGAGCCGGGCAGAATTCGTAGTGATGAGCCTGACCTGCGTCGCCACCTTGCTTCTGGAGTTACAAACGGCGATTTATGCGGGGGTGTTGGCGTCGTTGTTTTTCTACCTCAAGCGCACGTCCCAGCCACGGGTTCAACAATGGCGTGACGGGGACGAAGATGTGTTGCGCGTCGGCGGGTCGATTTTCTTTGGCGCCAGCCATTACCTGCAAGTGCGCTTGCAAAGCTTGCAGGGTGTACGGGTAGTGATCGAGGCGCAGCAGATCAACTTTATCGACTATTCCGGGGTGGAGATGCTGCACCAGGAGGCGCGTCGTTTAAGAGGGCTGGGGCGTAGCCTGACACTGCGCCGCGCCAGGCCGCAGGTGGTGGAGGAGTTGAAAAAACTGGAAGGGGCCGACCAATGCCCCATCCATTTTGAAGACTGAATACGGTTAAACAGGTGGGAGGGGGCTTGCCCCCTCCCACAGTTTGTTGAGTATCAGGCCAACTGGCGGCGCAACTCGGCCAACACCGGCGCCGAATCCGGCCGCACACCACGCCACAGGAAGAACGCTTCCGCCGCCTGCTCCACCAACATGCCCAGGCCATCCATCGCCACTGCCGCGCCCTGTTGGGTGGCCCAGTGGCAGAACGCGGTCGGTTCCTTGGCGTACATCATGTCGTAGCAAAACGTCTTGCCCGGCTCGATCAAACTACTGGCAATCGGCGGTACATCGCCTGACAGGCTGGCGGACGTGGCATTGATGATCACGTCCACCGGCTCACGCAGCCAATCGAAACCACTGGCAGACACCGGGCCCAGGTCGTCGAACAATTCGGCGAGCATTTCAGCTTTTTCCACCGTGCGGTTGGCGATGATCAATGAGGCAGGTCGCTCGGCCAGCAATGGCTCCAATGCGCCACGTACCGCACCACCGGCGCCGAGCAACAGGATGCGTTTACCTTGCAGGCTCAACCCGGCGTTGACCGTCAGGTCGCGCACCAGGCCGGCGCCATCCGTGTTATCGCCCAGCAAGCTGCCATCGGCCAGCTTGCTCAAGGTGTTCACCGCGCCGGCACGCTCGGCGCGCTCGGTCAGGGTGTTGGCCAGGCGGTAGGCGTCCTCCTTGAACGGTACGGTGACGTTGGCACCACGGCCATGCTGGAAAAACTCACGGGCACAACCGATGAAATCCTCCAGCGGCGCGAGCAAGCTGCTGTAGTCCAGTTGCTCGCCGGTCTGCTCGGCGAACATGCGGTGAATCAACGGCGACTTGCTGTGGCCGATGGGGTTGCCAAACACCACATAGCGATCCATCAAACCGCCGCCTTAGGCGTAGCAACGCCGAGCCAGTCGCGGTCTTGCAGGAAGTAATCGGTAAGGCGCGCTTCTTCGCTGCCGGCCTCGGCTTTCCAGTCGTAGCTCCAGCGCACTTGCGGCGGCAGCGACATGAGGATCGATTCGGTACGCCCACCCGATTGCAGGCCGAACAGGGTGCCGCGGTCGTAGACCAGGTTGAACTCCACGTAGCGACCACGGCGGAATTCCTGGAATTCACGTTGTTGCGCGGTATAAGCCATGGCTTTGCGACGCTGCACAATGGGCAGGTACGCATCGATGTAGGCGTCGCCGATGGCGCGGATAAAAGCGAAGCAGGTGTCGAAGTCCCATTCGTTCAAGTCATCGAAGAACAGGCCGCCAATGCCGCGCGGTTCGTTGCGATGCTTGATATGGAAGTAGGTGTCACACCAGGCTTTGTAGCGTGAATACACATCCGGGCCAAACGGCGCACAGGCCTGCTCGGCGACGCGGTGCCAGTGGATGCAATCTTCTTCGTTGCCGTAGTAGGGCGTGAGGTCAAAACCGCCACCAAACCACCACACCGGTTCTTCGCCTTCTTTTTCGGCGATGAAGAAACGCACGTTGGCATGGGAAGTCGGCACATGAGGGTTGTGCGGGTGGATCACCAGCGATACGCCCAGGGCCTCAAAACCGCGACCGGCCAGCTCGGGGCGGTGCGCGCTGGCGGACGGTGGCAGGCCGCTGCCAAACACGTGGGAAAAATTGACGCCGCCTTTTTCGATCACCGAACCGTTTTCGATCACACGGGTGCGACCGCCGCCGCCGGCTGGCCGGGTCCAGGCGTCTTCGATAAAACGAGTGTCCGCCTCGAAGGTTTCCAGGGCGCTGCAAATGCGGTCTTGCAGGTCAAGCAGGTAGGCTTTTACAGCCTCGGTGCGGGTAGTCATGGCATCACCTTGAATCGGGCAAAGCTACGCGAGGCCATGCGGCGTCGGCGGCAAATGGGCGCACAGGATACCACTGCACCTGCATACCACTGCACTTAGGTGCGTCGCTGTTGACGAAGATCAAGCTTAGGAGTCCGATAGGTGGCTACACGATTTCGACCTCAGGAGAAGTGCAGATGGCCAAAAGAATCCAGTTCAGCGCCCACGGCGGCCCCGAAGTACTTGAGTATGTGGACTACACACCGGCCGAGCCAGGACCGCAGCAGGTTCGAGTGCTTAACAAAGCCATTGGCCTGAACTTCATCGACACTTACTACCGCAGCGGGTTGTATGCGCCGCCGGCCCTGCCATCGGGACTGGGTGCGGAAGGCGCGGGTATCGTCGATGCGGTGGGCAGTGAGGTCACCCAATTCAAGGTCGGTGACCGCGTGGCCTACGGCAGTGGCCCGCTCGGCGCCTACAGCGAATTGCACGTGCTGCCCGCCGCCAACCTGGTGCACCTGCCGGACGACATCAGCTTCGAACAGGCCGCCGGCGCCATGCTCAAAGGCCTGACCGTGCAGTATCTGCTGCGCCAGACCTATGAGTTGAAGGGGGGCGAAACCATCCTGTTCCACGCCGCTGCCGGTGGCGTGGGTTCCCTGGCGTGCCAATGGGCCAAGGCCCTGGGTGTGAAGCTGATCGGTACCGTCAGCTCGCCGGAGAAAGCCGCACTGGCCAAATCCCTGGGCGCCTGGGAGACCATCGACTACAGCAAGGAAAACGTCGCACAACGCGTGCTGGAATTGACCGACGGCAAAAAGGTGCCCGTGGTGTACGACGGCGTCGGCAAGGACACATGGCTGACCTCATTGGACAGCGTGGCGCCACGCGGTCTGGTGGTGAGCTTTGGCAATGCCTCGGGCGCGGTGGATGGGGTGAACCTGGGGATACTCGCAGCCAAAGGCTCGCTGTACGTGACGCGGCCAACCCTGGCGACCTACGCCAACAATCCGGCGAACCTGCAGGTGATGGCGGATGATCTGTTTTCGATGATCAAGAGCGGCAAGGTGCGCATTGATATCAACCAGCGCTTCCCGCTGGCGGAGGCGGCGAAGGCCCAGACCGAGTTGTCGGCGCGGCGCACCACGGGGTCGACCATTCTGTTGCCTTGAGGGCCTCTTCGAGGGCGAGCCCTCTCCCACATTTGAACCCTGTCCGTCATGACACCACGGTCAAATGTGGGAGGGGGCTTGCTCCCGATGGCCGCGACGAGGTCTCAAGAAGGCCGCACCACCTCACCGGTCGCCAAATCGCGAATCAAGCTGGGGTTCTTGCGCCCACCCAGGGCGCCCCCCAATACCAGGTCGACCTGGCCACGGAAATACTGCTCCACCCGGATCCGCGTACGCGCCGCCGGGCGCCCTTGGGGGTTGGCCGAGGTCGAGATCAGCGGGCCCACCAGCGCGCACAAATCCCGCACCAACGGATGATCGCTGACCCGCAACGCCACGGTGTCATGCACACCCGTGACCCACTCCGGCAGCAAATCCTGGTGGGGTACCAGCCAGGTATTCGGCCCCGGCCAGGTGCTGGCCATGCGGTCGATCCATTCCTGCGGGAAATCTTCGAAGAGAAAATCGAACTGGCGGATAGTGTCCGCCACCAGGATCAGGCCCTTGTCCACCGAACGGTTCTTGATCGCCAGCAGTCGGTCCACTGCGTCTTCGTTCCACGGATCACAGCCCAGGCCCCAGACCGCCTCGGTTGGATAGGCAATCACCGCGCCTGCGCGAATTTCTCGTGCGGCTTCCAGCACACGCCACCTGTTGACCATTGCTCACTCTCCGGACTAAAGCTCTGCGCAGTTTACCGATCTTCGTTACAAAACCTAGCAGCGCGCGAGCCAGCGCCCACTTTCACAGATCACCTGACCTTCCAGCTCCAGCTCGGTCAGGGTAGCCAGTAGCTCTGGCAAGGGGCGCCCGCTGGCAATCGCCAAGGCTTCGCTGGTGTGGGGCGCCGCATGCAGCAACGCCACCAGCGGATGAGTGACCGGCATCGGCGCGGGGCGCGACAACGCCTGCCAGCCGCGCAAACCTTCGAGGATGTGCTCGATGGTTTCCACCAGCACCGCGCCATCGCGGATCAACTGGTGACACCCCTTGGCCCCGGGATGGTGAATGGAGCCCGGGATCGCATACACCTCGCGCCCTTGTTCGGCCGCCAGCCGTGCAGTGATCAGCGAACCGCTGGCCATGCTGGCTTCCACCACCAGCACACCGAGGGACAGGCCGCTGATAATGCGGTTGCGCCGAGGGAAATTACCGGCCTGGGGCGCGGCATCGAGTGGAAACTCGGAAACCACGGCGCTGCCCTGGGCAATCATCGCCGCCGCGAGCCGTCGGTGGCGCTGTGGATAAAAGTTTTCGAGCCCGGTGCCCAGCACGCCAATTGTCTGCCCACCAACATCCAATGCCGCTTGATGCGCCGCACCGTCAATGCCCAGGGCCAGGCCACTGGTGATGACAAAACCGGCGCTCGCCAGGCTGCGGGAAAAGGCGGCGGCAGTGTCCATTCCAGGGCGCGAAGCGCGGCGGCTGCCGACCACGGCCAGCTGTGGTTTTTCCAGGATAAAAGGGTCGCCAGCAACGAATAACAGCGGCGGTGCATCGTCGATCTCGGCAAGCAGGGCGGGGTACTCAGGTTGGTCCCACATCAGCAAATGCTGGGCCGGGTGCCCCAGCCACGCCAATGCCGCACTGGCACCATCGCGGACTTCGTGGCTCCGCCGGGCATCGCCACTGATGGCCGGCAACCCCAGGGAACGCCAGGCACTGGCGGGTGCGCTGAGCGCCTTCGAGGCGCAGCCGAATGCCTCGATCAATAGGCGAAAACGCTTTGGACCCAGTTCCGGCAGCCTGTGCAAGCGCAGTCGCGCTTCCAGTTCGGACGGGGAAATTTCACTGCGGTTTATCGGAAACATCGGATCATCCTTGACCGGAACAAGCTGTGGATAACTCTGTTGGTAACTTATTTAGCAGGCTATTTATTGCGTTTGACGGGCAGTCTCGAAACGGTCCATCACGGCCAATGAACGCGAAGCGCTGAGGACCAAGCCATAACTGAGCTTTTCATAGGTGCGAAACACCAGCAGGGTGCCGGCGCGCTCATCGGGAAGTGTCACGGATGCGCCCGTCAGGACGTCGCGTACGCTGGCACCGGCTTTGATCACCGTTAGCAGATGGCCTTCGACCAGACCATCGCGGCGGCCTCTGTTCAAGGTCACGGCGTCCAGCACGCCAATCTGGCTCACGCCCTTGGGAATATCGATGATTTGCCCCTGGATAAAGGGCGTCGCCGTTGGCGTCTCCAGGTTGGCCAGTTCAACGGGGGGCTGGTTGCGCAGCAGGCGGTCGCCGGGGCGCACTTCCTGGGTCACCCGTTGCACAGCCAGGGTGGTGAGGTCGCCGGCCATCATGAAGCGTGCGGTGCCGATATCGTCGGCATTGATACCCAGCCATTCCTGGGTTTGGGGATCGGTGTAGACCTTGCCCCGGCGAAAGATCCCATAGCTGGGCTGGGTCGGATCCAGGTCGCCCCTGGCATGCACGCGCTCGCCACTGGCGCCCAACACTCGCCCCGCGTCTGCCGCGACAATGTAAGGCGCGTTGTCCAGGTCCTGGGGCGAATCGAGAATACGGTTATGTAACAAAAAACGCTGGATGGCCTGTTGCGTGGCGGGGTCCAGGCGCTGGCCGGACGGTGGCAGCAAGGCCATTGCGAAGGGGGCCCACAGCAGTAAGACGAGCAGCGATTTCCTCATGGGGTGAATCTCCTTTATTATGTGCGTTCGCGTGAAATGCCTTGGCCTTCGCGGCTTTCGAACGTTTCACACCGGCTGCCTGGGTCCGTCCCGACGCCGATTTGCCTCTACCTCACATGTGCAGCAATTACGCTTATGGCTATTTTGAACATCCTCGAATTCCCCGACTCGCGCCTGCGCACGATCGCCAAACCGGTGGCCGTAGTGGACGACAAGGTTCGTCAGTTGGTCGATGACATGTTTGAAACAATGTATGAAGCCCCGGGCATTGGCCTCGCCGCCACCCAGGTCAATGTGCATCAGCGTGTCGTGGTCATGGACCTGTCGGAAGATCGCAGCGAGCCACGGGTGTTCATCAACCCCGAATTCGAGCCGCTGACCGACGAGATGGGCGAATACCAGGAAGGCTGCCTGTCGGTGCCGGAGTTCTATGAGAACGTCGAGCGCCCACTGCGCGTGAAGATCAAGGCCCTGGACCGCGACGGCAACCCCTACGAGCTGGTCGCCGAAGGCCTCCTCGCGGTGTGCATCCAGCACGAATGCGACCACCTCAACGGCAAGCTGTTTGTCGATTACCTGTCCACGCTCAAACGTGACCGGATCAAGAAAAAGCTGGAAAAAAAGCATCGCCAGCAAGCTTGATGCCCTTCTTCCAAAGGCTTGCTGCGGCAAGCCTTTTTCTTTTGTGACTGCTTTTAACCGAGAACGCCCATGACCGAGCCACTGCGCATTGTTTTTGCCGGTACCCCTGAATTCGCCGCCGAACACCTCAAGGCGCTGCTCGCCAGCCCTTATGACATCGTCGCGGTGTACACCCAGCCGGATCGCCCGGCCGGGCGCGGGCAAAAACTGATGCCGAGCCCGGTCAAGCAATTGGCGCTCGAGCACAACATCCCCGTGCTGCAACCGCCAACCCTGCGTAACGCCGATGCCCAGGCCGAACTGGCCGCGCTGAAACCGGACCTGCTGGTGGTGGTGGCCTATGGCTTGATCTTGCCGCAGGTGGTGCTGGATATCCCGCGCCTCGGTTGCATCAATAGCCATGCCTCGCTGCTGCCACGCTGGCGCGGCGCCGCGCCGATCCAGCGCGCCGTGGAAGCGGGCGACAGCGAGAGCGGCGTGACCGTGATGCGCATGGAGGCGGGTTTGGACACCGGCCCGATGCTGCTCAAAGTCACCACCCCGATCACGGCCGCAGACACGGGTGGCAGCCTGCACGACCGCCTCGCCGAGATGGGCCCGCCCGCCGTGATCCAGGCCATTGCCGGTCTCGCTGCCGGAACCCTGCAGGGTGAGGTACAGGACGACAGCCTGGCCACCTACGCCCACAAGCTGAACAAGGACGAAGCCCGCATCGACTGGAACCGCCCGGCCGTAGAGCTGGAGCGCCTGGTGCGTGCGTTCAATCCATGGCCGATCTGCCACAGCACACTCAATGGCGAAGCCTTGAAAGTCCTGGCCGCCACCCTGGCCAACGGCAAAGGCGCCCCCGGTGAAATCATCGGCGCCAGCAAAGAGGGCTTGTTGGTCGCCTGCGGTGAGCAGGCACTGTGCCTGACCCGCCTGCAATTGCCAGGTGGCAAGGCGCTGAATTTCAGCGATTTGTACAACAGTCGCCGTGAGAAATTTTCCCTGGGCACGATCCTCGGGGCGGTAGTCCAATGAACCCGCGTCTGGCCGCCGCCAAGGCCTTGGCCGCCGTGCTCAACGGCAAGGCTTCGCTGAACAGTTCGCTGCCCACCCAGTTGGATAAGGTCGAAGACCGTGATCGCGGTTTCACCCAGGACCTGGCCTTTGGCACCGCGCGCTGGCAGCCACGCTTGTCGGCGCTGGCGGCCAAGCTGCTGCAAAAGCCCTTCAAGGCGGCCGATGCCGATGTGGAGGCGCTGCTGTTGGTGGGCCTCTATCAGTTGCTCTATACCCGCGTGCCGGCCCACGCAGCCATCGGTGAAACCGTTGGTTGCGCCGACAAACTGAAAAAACCCTGGGCCAAGGCCCTGCTCAACGCCGTACTGCGCCGCGCCCAACGCGAAAGCGAAGCGCTGCTGGCCGAGCTGGAGCATGACCCGGTGGTGCGCACCGCACACCCGCGCTGGCTGCAAAAATCCCTGAAAGCCTTCTGGCCTGAGCAATGGGAAGCCATCTGCGCGGCCAACAATGCGCACCCGCCGATGATCCTGCGGGTCAACCGTCGCCATCACAGCCGTGATGCGTATCTGCAATTGCTGACGAACGCAGGCATCAACGCCACGCCATGCGTGTACAGCACCGACGGCATTGTGCTGGAAGCGGCCACCGACGTGCGCAGCCTGCCGGGTTTCGCCGAAGGCTGGATCAGCGTTCAGGACGAAGCCGCGCAACTGGCCGCCGACCTGCTCGACCTGGCTCCCGGCCAACGCGTGCTGGACGCCTGCTGTGCTCCAGGCGGTAAGACATGTCACATCCTCGAAGTTGAAAAGGACCTGGCCGGTGTAGTAGCTGTCGATCTTGAAGCCAAGCGCCTGGTGCGAGTACGCGAAAACCTCGCACGCCTTGGGCTCAGCGCCGAACTGATCGCCGCCGACGGCCGCGACACCGCCGCCTGGTGGGACGGCAAACCGTTCCAGCGCATCCTGCTCGACGCGCCGTGTTCCGCCACCGGTGTGATCCGCCGCCATCCGGACATCAAGCTCACCCGTCAACCCGACGACATCGCCGCCCTGGCCGTGCTGCAAGGCGAACTGCTCGACGCCCTGTGGCCGACCCTGGAGGTCGGCGGCATCCTGCTCTACGCCACCTGCTCTACCTTGCCCACCGAAAACACCGAGGTCATCGAGGCCTTCCTTGCGCGCACCAGCGGTGCGCGCGAACTGGACCTCGCCACGAGCGCCGGCATCAAGCAGCCCCATGGCCGCCAACTGCTTGCACAGCAAGGCGGACACGATGGCTTCTACTACGCCAAACTGATCAAGATTGCCGCCGCACGCGGCTGAATGGGTTTAAGGGAGTGACCGGATGAAAATCATCATCCTCGGGGCAGGGCAGGTCGGTGGCACGTTGGCCGAACACTTGGCCAGCGAAGCCAACGACATCACCGTGGTCGACACCGATGCCGAGCGCCTGCGTAACCTGGGCGACCGCCTGGATATTCGTACTGTGCAGGGCCGTGCATCGTTTCCTACGGTGCTGCGTCAGGCGGGTGCCGACGATGCCGACATGCTGGTCGCCGTCACCAACAGCGACGAGACCAATATGGTCGCCTGCCAGGTCGCCCACACCCTGTTCCATACCCCGACCAAGATCGCCCGTGTTCGCGAAGCTGCGTACCTGACCCGCGCCGGCCTGTTCGACAATGATGCGATCCCGGTGGACGTGTTGATCAGCCCCGAACAAGTGGTGACTCACTACATCAAGCGCCTGATCGAAATTCCTGGCGCCTTGCAGGTGATCGACTTCGCCGACGGCAAGGCGCAACTGGTCGCGGTGAAGGCTTACTACGGTGGCCCGCTGGTGGGCCAGCAACTGCGCCAGCTGCGCGAACACATGCCGAATGTGGAAACCCGCGTGGCGGCGATTTTCCGCCGTGACCGGCCGATCCTGCCCCAAGGCGATACGGTGATCGAAGCCGATGACGAAGTTTTCTTCATCGCCGCCAAAGCCAATATTCGTGCGGTGATGAGCGAAATGCGTCGGCTCGACGAGACGTATAAACGCATCGTCATCGCCGGTGGCGGGCAGATCGGCGAGCGCTTGGCAGAGGCGATCGAGAGCCGCTACCAGGTAAAAATCATCGAGATGAGCCCGGCACGCTGCCGGCATTTGTCCGACACCCTCGACAGCACCGTGGTCCTGCAAGGCAGCGCCTCGGACCGCGACCTGTTGATGGAAGAAAACATTGCCGACGCTGATATCTTCCTGGCCCTGACCAACGATGATGAAGCCAACATCATGTCTTCACTGCTGGCCAAAAGGCTGGGGGCCAAGAAGGTGATGACCATCATCAACAACCCGGCCTACGTCGACCTGATCCAGGGCGGCGATATCGACATCGCTATCAGCCCGCAGCTGGCCACTATCGGCACCTTGCTTGCCCATGTGCGCCGTGGCGATATCGTCAGCGTGCACTCCCTGCGCCGAGGCGCCGCGGAAGCCATCGAGGCGATTGCCCACGGTGATTCGAAGTCGAGCAAAGTGATTGGCAAAGCCATTCGGGATATCGGCCTGCCACCGGGCACGACCATTGGCGCGATCATTCGGGATGAAGAAGTGATCATCGCCCACGACGACACGATGATCGCCACCGGGGACCATGTGATCCTGTTCCTGGTGGATAAGAAACATATCCGCGATGTGGAGAAGCTGTTCCACGTGGGGTTGAGCTTTTTCTGATTAACCGGAGTGACCGACATGCTCGAATCCCTGGAAAAAATGCTCGCCAAGGGTGTGGATAACGCGCTGCTGCGCTTTGGGCTGGGCAAGGGCTATCTGGACTTGAAGGACAACGCCAAGGCGGCGGAGCATTTGCACAAGTGTGTCGAGTTCGATCCGAAGTATTCAGCGGCGTGGAAGCTGCTGGGCAAGTCTTACGCTGGATTGGGCAATCATCCGGCTGCACGACAGGCCTGGGAGAAGGGCATTGAAGCGGCCCAGGCCCATGGCGACAAACAGGCCGAAAAAGAGATGGCGGTATTCCTGAAAAAACTCGACCGCCAGGCTTGAGCGGAACTCAAATGTGGGAGGGGGCTTGCCCCCGATAGCAGGGTGTCAGCCAATGCATATTTGGCTGAACCGCCGCTATCGGGGGCAAGCCCCCTCCCACATTTGGTTTTGTATTGGCCTTGGGTCAGTACCACCGCGCCTCACCCGGCGGGCGTTTCTTGAAGCGTTTCATGCTCCACATGTACTGGCTTGGGTAGGCGCCGACGTAACGCTCCACCACCTTGCTCATCGCCGCGCAGGACGTAGCAGTGTCGGTGCTGTACATGTCTTCCGGCGCCGCTTCCAGAATCACTTTGTAGCCCGAGCCATCCGGCAGGCGCAGCGCATGCAGGAACACACCGACGGCCTTATGGCCGGCGAGCATGTTCGGCACGAACTTGCTGGTCAGCGCCTGCGTAGCGAAGAACGGCACGAAGATCCCGGCGGATTCCGCCGGTTCCGGGTCGGCGGGGATGCCCACCTGGCCACCTTTGCGCACTTCCTTGATCACTCTGAGGATGCCTTCCTTGGTGGAGGCGGCCACGCGGTTCCCCAGTTGCACGCGCTGCTTGCGTAATAAGTCGTCCACGGCCTTGAGCTTGGGCGGGCGGTAGAAAATGATCGGTTTGCACTGGCTGCAATAGAAATGGTTCAACACTTCCCAATTGCCCAGGTGGCTGGTGATACCGACCACGCCTTTGCCTGAGGCCAGGGCTTCATGCAGCACTTCCAGGCCCTCGACCTCGCGCACCAGGTCGATGGAACGCTGCGCCGGCCAGATCCAGGCGCAGGCGCTTTCGGTCAAGGACTTGCCGATGTCCATCAGGCTGCGGCCCACCAGGCGCTCGCGTTCGGCCGGGTCCATGTCCGGGAAGCACTTGGAGAGGTTGATCCGCACCGTGTCGCGGGAGCGGTTGGGGGTTTTCCACATGATCCAGCCAATGGCCGAACCCACGGCTTGCACCGCGCGCCAAGGCAGCAGGGCAAACAACCGAAGAGCGCCTACCAGCAAGGCGCCTTTAAACTTTTCCACAGGTCACTCCTGATCGTGTGTAGTGCGCAAAGCGCGCATTCTAACCGGCGTTGGCCAGGTCCGCGTAACGGTCACAGTCCTGAGTGTGGTCCATGACCATGCCTGAAGCCTGCATGAACGCGTAGCAAATGGTCGGGCCGACAAAGGTGAAACCGGCTTTTTTCAGGGCACGGCTCATGGCCTCAGCCTCCGGCGTAATCGCCGGGACTTCGCTGCGGTCCTTGAAATGATTGATCTTGGGCACGCCGCCGACAAACGACCAGAGCAATCCCACGGGGTCCTCCAGCGCCAGCCAGGCCGCGGCATTTCGGCGGGTCGCGTTGAGCTTCAAGCGATTGCGCACAATGCCTGGGTCGAGCATCAACGCTTCGATCTCAGCGTCGGTCAGGCGCGCCAACCGCTGCGCATCAAAACCGAACAAGACCTTTCGATAATGCTCGCGTTTGCGTAAAACGGTGATCCAGGAAAGGCCCGCCTGGAACCCTTCGAGCAAAAGCAACTCGAACAAACCCTGCGCGTCGCGCAGCGGCGTTCCCCACTCCTGATCGTGATAAGCCATGTACAGCGGATCTTCAGAACACCAAAAGCAGCGTGGCATAAGGCTCCAGGGGATGGTGGCGCGGCCGAATCGGGTATACTCCCGCTCTTTAAATCGCAGCCCAAGTAACAGGTGAATTTCGTGAGCCAGCCTACGCCAGCCGTGCGTACCTTCCAAGACTTGATCCTCGCCCTCCAGCAATACTGGGCCGAGCAAGGTTGTGTGGTACTTCAGCCCTACGATATGGAAGTAGGCGCCGGCACTTTCCACACCGCTACCTTCCTGCGGGCCATCGGCCCGGAAACCTGGAACGCCGCTTATGTGCAGCCCAGTCGTCGCCCGACTGACGGCCGCTACGGCGAGAACCCGAACCGTCTGCAGCACTACTACCAGTTCCAGGTGGTACTGAAGCCGAACCCGGACAACTTCCAGGAGCTGTACCTGGGCTCGCTGAAACATGTCGGCCTGGACCCGCTGGTCCACGACATCCGTTTCGTCGAAGACAACTGGGAGTCGCCAACCCTGGGCGCCTGGGGCCTGGGCTGGGAAGTCTGGCTCAACGGCATGGAAGTGACGCAGTTCACCTACTTCCAGCAAGCGGGCGGCATCGAGTGCTACCCGGTGACCGGCGAGATCACCTACGGTCTTGAACGCCTGGCCATGTACCTGCAAGGCGTGGACTCGGTCTACGACCTGGTGTGGGCTGACGGCCCGTTCGGCAAAGTGACTTACGGCGATGTGTTCCACCAGAACGAAGTGGAGCAGTCGACCTATAACTTCGAACACGCCAACGTCGAGAAGCTGTTCGAACTGTTCGACTTCTATGAAAGCGAAGCCAAGCGCCTGATCGAACTGGATCAGCCGCTGCCGTTGCCGAGCTATGAAATGGTGTTGAAGGCCTCCCATACCTTCAACCTGCTGGACGCCCGCCGTGCCATCTCGGTAACCGCGCGTCAGCAATACATCCTGCGTGTACGCACCCTGGCGCGTTCCGTCGCCCAAGCCTACCTGCTGGCACGCGCCAAGCTGGGCTTCCCGATGGCAACCCCGGACCTGCGTGATGAAGTGTTGGCTAAGCTGGAGGCTGCACAATGAGTGCTCAAGATTTCCTGGTTGAACTGGGCACCGAAGAGCTGCCACCCAAGGCATTGAACACCCTGGCCGATGCGTTCCTGGCCGGTATCGAAAAGGGCCTGCAGACCGCCGGCCTGAAGTTTGCCGCGAAAAAAGTCTACGCCGCGCCACGTCGCCTGGCCGTGTTGCTGACCGCGCTGGAAACCCAGCAGCCGGACCGCAGCATCAACCTCGACGGCCCGCCACGCCAGGCGGCTTTCGACGCCGAAGGCAACCCGACGCAAGCCGCACTGGGCTTCGCCAAGAAGTGTGGCGTCGAGCTGAGCGAGATCGACCAGAGCGGCCCGAAACTGCGTTTCAGCCAGGTCATCAAGGGCAAGCCGACCGCCAGCCTGTTGCCGACGATCGTTGAAGACTCCCTCAACGACCTGCCGATCCCTAAGCGCATGCGCTGGGGGGCACGCAAGGAAGAGTTCGTGCGCCCGACCCAGTGGCTGGTGATGCTGCTCGGTGACCAGGTCATCGACTGCACCATCCTTGCCCAGAAAGCCGGCCGCGATTCCCGTGGTCACCGCTTCCACCACCCGCAAAGCGTACGTATCACCGCGCCGGCCAACTACCTTGATGACCTGCGTGCAGCGTACGTGCTGGCGGATGCCAATGAGCGTCGCGAGCTGATCAGCAAGCGCACCGAAGAGCTGGCCCGCCTGCAGGAAGGTACTGCCATCGTGCCGCCAAACCTGCTCGACGAAGTGACCGCCCTGGTTGAATGGCCGGTGCCGCTGGTGTGCTCGTTCGAGGAACGCTTCCTCGACGTGCCGCAGGAAGCGCTGATCACCACCATGCAGGACAACCAGAAGTACTTCTGCCTGCTGGACGTGGACGGCAAATTGTTGCCGCGCTTTATCACCGTGGCCAACATCGAGAGCAAGGACCCGCAGCAGATCATCGCCGGTAACGAGAAAGTCGTGCGCCCGCGCCTGACCGACGCCGAGTTCTTCTTCAAGCAAGACAAGAAGCAGAAGCTCGAAGACTTCAACCTGCGCCTGCAAAACGTGGTGTTCCAGGAAAAACTCGGCAGCGTCTACGACAAAGCCGTACGGGTTTCCAAGCTGGCGGCCTACATTGCCCCGCGCATTGGGGGTGACGCGGCATGGGCCGCGCGCGCCGGCCTGCTGTCCAAGTGCGACCTGGCCACCGAGATGGTGGGCGAGTTTCCGGAGATGCAAGGCGTTGCCGGTTACTACTACGCCCTCAATGACGGCGAGCCGGACGATGTCGCCCTGGCACTGAACGAGCAGTACATGCCGCGCGGTGCTGGCGCCGAGTTGCCGACCACCCTGACCGGTGCGGCCGTGGCCATCGCCGACAAACTCGACACCCTGGTGGGTATCTTCGGTATCGGCATGCTGCCTACCGGCAGCAAAGACCCCTATGCCCTGCGCCGGGCGGCGCTGGGCGTGCTACGGATCCTGATCGACAAGAAGCTCGACCTCGACCTGACCCAGGCCGTGGTGTTCGCTGTCGGCCAGTTTGGTGGCAAGGTCAAGCAAACCGGCCTGGCTGAACAGGTACTCGAATTCGTATTCGACCGCCTGCGTGCGCGTTACGAAGACGAAGGCGTGGACGTTTCGGTGTACCTGTCGGTACGTGCCCTGCAACCGGGTTCGGCGCTGGACTTCGACCAACGCGTACAGGCCGTACAAGCGTTCCGCAAGCTGCCGGAAGCCGATGCCCTGGCCGCCGTGAACAAGCGTGTATCGAACCTGCTGAGCAAGGCCGAAGGCCTGGGCAACGCCGATGTCGACCCTGGCCTGTTCGCCGATGCCAAGGAGTTTTCGTTGAACTCGGCTATCGCCAAGGCCGAAAACGCGGTGAAGCCGCTGATCGCCGAACGTAACTACGCCGAAGCCCTGGCACGCCTGGCCACCTTGCGTGAGCCGGTGGACGCGTTCTTCGAAGCGGTGATGATCAATGCCGAAGATGCTGGCGTGCGGAAAAACCGCTACGCCATGCTGGCGCGTCTGCGCGGCCTGTTCATCAACATCGCTGACATTTCCGTACTGGGCTGATCATGTTGAAACTGCTGATTCTCGATCGGGACGGAGTCATCAATTACGACTCCGACGCTTACATCAAGTCGGTGGCGGAATGGATTCCATTGCCCGGTTCGATCGAGGCCATCGCGCAGTTGAGCAAAGCCGGCTGGACGGTGGCCATTGCCACCAACCAGTCCGGCATCGCCCGCGGCTATTACGACATCGCCACACTGGACGCCATGCACGCGCGCTTGCGCACATTGGTGGCCGAGCAGGGCGGTGAGGTGGGGCTGGTGGTGTACTGCCCCCACGGGCCGGATGAGGGCTGCGATTGCCGCAAACCCAAGCCTGGCATGCTGAAAACCATTGCAGAACATTACAACGTGCCCCTGGCTGGGCTATGGTTCGTCGGGGACAGCCTCGGTGACCTGGAGGCGGCCAAAGCCGTCGACTCTCAGCCAGTTTTGGTTAAGACCGGGAAAGGCGAAAAGACCCAGGCGAAAAACCTGCCGGTAGGCACCTTGATTTTTGACGATCTGGCGGCGGTTGCCGCAGAACTTATCAACAACTAGCCGCCCTCGACTTCCTGACCAAGGACTGTTCGGGAGTGCGCTTTTAACAGGCGGGCGTTGTCCCGCAACGGTAAATGCCGCCATGTCGATTTTGCAGGCCATCAGAACCTTCTTCTTTTACCTGCTGTTGGGCACCAGCTCGTTTCTCTGGTGCACCCTGAGCTTTTTTATCGCGCCCTTCCTGCCGTTCAAGGCGCGCTATCGCTTCATCAACGTCTATTGGTGCCGCTGTGCGTTGTGGCTGACCAAGGTGTTCCTGAACATCCGTTTCGAGGTCAAGGGCGCGGAAAACGTCCCGGACCAGCCTTGCGTGATTCTGTCGAACCACCAGAGCACCTGGGAGACGTTCTTCCTGTCGGCGTACTTCTCGCCTTTGAGCCAGGTGCTCAAGCGTGAACTGCTGTACGTGCCGTTCTTTGGCTGGGCCATGGCCATGTTGCGGCCGATCGCCATCGACCGTGACAACCCCAAGGCCGCACTCAAGCACGTGGCCAAGAAGGGTGATGAGTTGCTCAAGGACGGTGTGTGGGTGCTGATCTTTCCGGAAGGTACACGCGTGCCCTACGGTACCGTCGGCAAGTTCTCCCGGGGCGGCACCGCGTTGGCGGTCAATGCCCACCTGCCTGTGTTGCCCATTGCCCACAACGCCGGCAAGTTCTGGCCAAAGACCGGTTGGGCCAAGCGTGCTGGCACTATCACCGTGGTGATTGGCGAACCGATGTACGCCGAGGGGGAAGGGCCGCGGGCCATTGCCGCGCTGAATGACCGCGCTGCCGCGTGGAACGAAGCCCAGCAACGCGCCATGGGTTCGCTGCCACCGGAGCCGGTGGTGGTCGAGACGCCGGTGATTTGAGGTTCTGTGGATAACCTGTGTACGGATTGTTGGCAAATTGGCATTTTTACCGTCTAACAACCTGATTTAATTACATATTTCCCCGCATCATAAAATCCATAAAAACGTGCATAAGTTTTTTGCGCAGTAAAAAACCGGTCCTTGAGACCGGTTTTTTATACACAGCCGAATAGTACGCGGGTCAGTCTTCCAACAACGGCAGCTGTAGACTGAATGTGGTGCCTTTGCCTACCACGCTTTCACACCTGATAAGGCCACCATGGCGCTCTACAACGGCCTTGACCATGGTCAGCCCCAATCCAAGACCTTCACTGCCTTGGGCGGACTCGAAGCGCCGATACTGGCTGAACAGCTCGGGTAAATCTTCAGCGGCAATCCCCGGGCCCTGGTCGCTGATGCGGCATTCCAACCAGCCTTGTGCGCTGCTGTGTCTCAACCTTACCGTGGTACCGGACGGGGAATACTTGATCGCATTCTCCAGCACGTTGAACAACGAACGCGTGAGCAACGATTGATCGGCTGAAACCATGCCTTCGTCCGCCTCGTCGAGGTCATGGACCAAGTGAATGCCCTTGAGCTGCGCAATCAGCGCCACCTGATCGAAGGCATCCATCACCAGCATGGCGAACAGCGTCGGCTGGAATTGGTAGCCGTCAGCTTCCGCCTTGGCCAATTGCACGAAGGACTCGGTGAGGCTCAAGGCACGTCGAACCTGTTGCTCGATCTGGGCGAATACGGGCGACTCACCATTGTGCACATCCAACAGCGCGAGGATCGCCGAGTGGGGTGCGCGCAAGTCGTGAGAGAGGAAGCGCAGCATCGTCTCGCGGTGCTGCTGGGCCTCACGTTCCTTACTCAGGTCTGTCAGGCTCAGTAGCCATCCGAGTGCGACGTCACCGTCGGCGGGCAACAGCGGCGCAAGTTCCATTCGCAGGCTGCGTTGATGAATGTCGCGGAACTCGACGAGTTCGAGCGCCGCAAGCGCGGGTCGCACGCCGTTATGCAACGGTGGATACCCCAGGTCAGCGAGTTGTTCGAGAAGGTTTTCGCTGACCAGGTCATTCCCGAACACATCGCGGGCGATGCGGTTAGCCAGCAGGATGTTGCCTTTGGGGTCGGTGATCAGCGTCGCCACCGGCAGGCACTCCAGGCCATCGGCCATAAAGCGGCGAGTGTCCCGCGTACGACCGACAGCTTGCTCAAGGGCGAAGATACGCGCCTGCAACACATCCCCCTTGCTGGCCGGCGCGCGACGGCGTTCGGGCAGTACTTTGGGTTCGTTATCCAGCCGCGCCAGTTCCCAGCCGAAATAGGCGAGGATCACACTCAAGCGGCGCCAATTCCAGATCAGGTAACTCAACAGCAGGCCAATCAGGCAGGCCGCCGGCGACCACCAGTGCCCCAGGCGTAACAACGCCCAGGAACCGAGCAGCGCAACCGCCATGCAGCCCAGCGTCATCCACAATGCATAGCGCGGCCGGTACAGCAGCAGGCCGAGCAACAACGCCACCAGGAACGTCGCCATCGTTGCCGCCAACCAGCCAGGCAGATCGACAATGCTGCGCCCTTGCAGCAAGCCATTGAGCACGTTGGCCTGGATCTCCACCCCCGCGGTCGTGCCCACGGTGGAGGAGAGGGGTGTGACGAACCGGTCCCCCATCCCCGAGGCGGTAGCCCCCACCAGGATCAGGCGATTACGTAGCAGTTCGGAAGGGACTTCACCGTGTAATACGCTGACGTAGGACACGCTGGGAAAATGAGTGTGCGGCGCGATGAAAGGGATACGGATGGCGTGCTCGCGATGCCAGGTTTGAGCACTTGAATCCTGGGGCTCCCCCGGCATGGCCTGGGCTTCGCCGCTCAACTGGTACGCCAACCACGCCAACTGCGCGGCGGTGGCTGCAGGCGGTCCTTCACGCATGTACAGGCTGCGCACCACGCCGTCGCTGTCCGCCTCAACATTAATATGCCCAACCCCCTTGGCGCATTTGAGCAGCGGCAGCATCTGCTCCCCTGGCTCGCTGTAGCTGGCGGTGCCCTCGCGCACCAGTGGCAACAGCACATTCCCCGCGTTGCACACTGCCTCGGCCAGGCGTTTGTCGTTGGCAGCGTTGCCGGGCTCGCTGAAGATCACATCAAACAGAATGCCTGCCGGTTGCGCGGCACTCAGGCGATCGATCAAGTCGGCGTGCAAGCTGCGTGGCCAGGGCCATTGGCCGAGCTTTTTCAAGCTCGCGTCATCAATTGTTACCAGCAAGATGCGTGGGTCAACGGGTAAGGGGGTAAGACGGCGCAGGCTGTCATACAACGGATTGTTCAGGGCGAGGCCGGGGCTCAAGGACAGATAGGCCGTGATCGGCAGCAACAGTAAACCGATCCACAACCACTCGCGGACCAACCCGTGGAACAGGCGTTGGGCATGGGTGGGTTGGCGTTTCTCGGCCTTGCGCCAGAACATCATTGGTCAGCCACCGGAAGCCTGCGCCTGCGTGGCGGGCGGGTAGTAGAAGATGTCATAGACCCCGGTTTCTCCTTCCAGGCCATGCTCGTCATACGCCGATACACGAACGTGATAGAACGATGCCTTGAGCCCAGTGAAGCTCATTTTCGGCTCACTGGAAAAGTTTTCCTGCTGGATGTTCATAAAGGCTTTATCAGTCGCCACTTGGGCGCGATACCGCCGGGCACCGGGCAACGGTCGCAGGTACAAACGCCAGACCGGCGCATCACCTTTCTGCCCATCCTGGCCGATAAGCCTGGGCGCGGACAGTAACTCAACGGGGTGAAGATCACCTTGTTGCTTGAACAGCAGGCCTTGCCGGCCATCGACCTTGACCTCTGCTTCGGCAGGCGCGGTTTTCAGGGCGCGATTGACCGCCACCTGACCATCAAGCACCTCCAGCATGGACTGTTCACCGTCATCACGTACTCGAAAGTGCGTGCCTCGCACACCCAACACACCGACAGGGGTGATGATCTGGAACCGGTCGTAATCACTGGCTCGCTTGATCACATACGCTTCAACCTGGCCTTGTTCGAGTATGACCTGCGGAATCGACCGCTTCTCGACCAGGCGCAAGCGCACCTGGGAACTGGAGGGCAGCACCAGCCGCGAGCCATCCCCCAACGACAGGCTGACAAACGCCGACGCCGATGTCTTCACACCCTCCTGCTCATCGATGGTCATGCCTTCCTGCAAAGGCATTGCCTTGCCTCGCGGGTCGAGTTTCCAGGCATCCCCGGTGACATGCTGGACGACGGCCGGCAAAGGTTGCGCACGGCAAAGAAAATCATCATCGAGGTAGGGGGGACGCGTCTTGGCACCGGCGCTGGCCGAAGCTACCAGGATCAACAGGGCGGGGAGGGTACGGCGCGTCGCGGGGGGAGAGAGGGTCATGGTGCTCATTAAGGTATGGGTTCCAGAAGGCATCTGACATCAACGCGCAGGTGTTGGCGGCAGCGTACCTGTCGGCTGATCCTTTTACTTACGATCGGGAGCCGGTATCTTTCCCACCTGGGTATCGAGGACTTTCAATGGCTTAACGGCCCTTTGATATCAGCGTACCGAGAGTTCCAAGGGGGCGTTGAATCTGACCACAATTCTTCAGATTCAGAGGCCGGCAACTGTGCAGTATGTGCCATATATCCAAGGCCGTCGGCTGCCTAATATTAGAAGAAAGGACCTTCGACATGCGTGTCGCAATACTGGATGACGAACCCGCTGAACTGCGGCGGGTGGAACAGACACTGCGACAAATCCCCAGTATCACGGAACAGCCCTGGTCTCTGCATTGCTTCGAACGCGGTGAAGACCTGCTGCGCCAACTGCGCCGCGAAACCTTTGACCTGCTGATACTCGACTGGCAATTGCCTGATATCAGTGGCATCGCGATACTGCGCTGGACACGCGAACACATGGAAGCGCCCCCCGCGGTCATCATGCTGACCAGCCGTGATGCCGAGAGCGATATTGTCACTGCGCTCAACAGCGGCGCCGATGATTACGTCAGCAAACCCTTTCGACCCAATGAGCTCAAAGCGCGAGTCACCGCCGTTTTGCGTCGGCATGGTTTTCAGAAGTCCGCGAACAACGAAGTACAAAGCTTCAACGACCTGACCTTCGATGACGCCGAACTCACTGTTACCCGTGCGGGCAAACCAATCAACCTGACCGAACGCGAGTACCGATTGGCCAGTTGCTTGTTTGCCAATCTGGCACGGCCGCTTTCCCGAGAGTACCTCTATGAGCGGTTCTGGAGCCATGAGGAAATGGTCTCTTCAAGACCGTTGGATACGCATATCTATCGGCTGCGTAACAAGCTTGGCCTGACGGCCGACCGGGGTTGGCAGCTGTTGACCATCTATGGGTATGGGTATCGGTTGGAGAGTGTGGCGCCGGCGACTCAACGCTGAAAATCACGATGTTCCACGTGGAGCATTTTAAAAAACGGCCTGAGCAGTCCAGGCCGTTCTCGGTTCCAACAGGATTGTCGTGTTGATGCCGACCCCGGGATTGACCGATCGGTGAAATCTCGGCAACTGGGTCAACTCGGCATCGGCGCCAACCATCAGTAAGAACGGGCCCCTTCTCGGGTGGGTTTAGCGACGTTGCGCTCGAATAATCTGTGGGAAAACTCCAGTACCGCCAGCAACAGTTGAACGACACCCAGCACCAGCAAGAAAGGCGAAGCGCCACCGCTGACGGCCAATACCTGCAGTACCACTACGATCACGCGCAGCAAGGCGCTGAGACGGGCATGTTCGCGTGTGGGGGCTCGCCAACGCACAAAGCCCCACACAAGGTATGCCCAGGCGCCGATGTTGAGCAGGAACATGGCCGTGGGGTCGAGCGTCGAGAAGCGGCTGTTGAAGCCCAGTTGTTGATCGACCCATTGGATCATTGAATAGGCCCAGACGGACACCATCGGCAAGGCGAATGGGGCCATTGCAAGAATGTCGTATATAGCGCCAACGCGTACGATTTTCTCATGTGTGGATTGGGTCATTGCGGGTCTCCTCCTTGAGTGGTTGGTTCAGCAAGTCGCGAATTTCTTGGAACTCTCCCGATTTCAGTCCATTACGATGGCGCTCGGCCAAAACCTGGACAATATGCCCAGCGCGGGAGTCGGCGTCGACGATGTAGCCGGGAACTGCCGCTCGTTGCCGCAGCGCGACAAGATCGCTGAAACGTTCATCCGCCGCCATGATGGTCCGCGCCACAGTCGTCTGGACGTTGCAGAGCCCCAGAACTGCAAAGAATGTGTGTGGGTTTTCCAATTGATAGATTTTTGCCAGAGCATTCAACGCTGCCTTGGATACGGAATATGAGAGCATCCCCGCACGTTGGCGCAGTGCCGAAATCGATGATGAGAAGACCACGGTACTGGGGGGCGGCGTCGCACTCAGCATAATATCCAGGACCATTTTTACGGCGCCCAGGTTGAGCGCCAAGACGCTATTGAACTCCTGCATCGAGGTCTGCGTGGCCAGTTGGGGCGCGCCGCCGAACCGTCCCGCATTCAGGTAGACGGTCTCTACCGGGGCAGGGGTGCGCGATAGTAACGTCTGCAAGATTGCCGGTGCGCGCTCGATATCGGTCAAATCGCACCGCATAAAGTGGAAGTGCTCCTGTGGCGGGATATTGGCCGCAGGATTTCGTGACACCGCGAGCACCTCGTCGCCCCTGGCCAGGTGATAGCGTGCCAGGGCGTTGCCGATACCGGTGCTTACACCGGTGATCAATATGCTAGCCATGATTACCCCTAGAATTTGCCGATGTGATAGCCGCCATCGGCGCTGAGCACTGTGCCGGTGATATAGCTGGATCTCTTGCTCAGCAAAAACATGATCGCATCGGCGATTTCCTCTGGCTGGGCAAAGCGCTTCATGGCCGTCACGTCACGCTTGCGCTGGGTGTTTTCCGGATGGGCAGCCAGCCGTTCCGGAGAGTTCATACCTCCCAGTGTCGGCCCGGGCGCTACGGCGTTGACGCGCACGGCAAAGCCGGAATCGCTGTCGCAGGCATTCTCCATGGCGGCGACCTGCGTCAAGGCATTGAGCGCTGTCTTGCTGGCGACGTAGGCCGCCTGATTGGCCATCGGCATCACGCCAGCGCACGAGGAAACATTGACGATCGCTCCATCGGGGTACTGGCTGATCAATGCCAGTTCTTTTTGCAGGCAGTAAAGGGGGCCGTTCAGGTTGGTGTGGATGACCCTGTTCCAGTCCTGCGGCTGGATTGTCGCGATCGGCGCGTAGGGGGCGGTAATGCCTGCGTTGTTGATGGCGTAGTGCAACTGATCAACCTCGCCAGCCACCTTCGC
This sequence comes from Pseudomonas gorinensis, assembly GCF_042015035.1. Lineage (NCBI taxonomy): Bacteria > Pseudomonadati > Pseudomonadota > Gammaproteobacteria > Pseudomonadales > Pseudomonadaceae > Pseudomonas > Pseudomonas gorinensis. The sequence continues at coordinate 325,569 of NZ_CP167125.1, read as the reverse complement.
GAAGGCCTCGGCTACTGAAGTTTCCGACGCTACATCGCAAAAGATGAACTGCGCCGAAGCCCCGAGTATCTCCAGAGCGGCGGCAGCCTTTTGCTCGTTTCTGCTCATCAGGAACAGCCGCGCGCCCGCTCCGGCCAGTTGCTTTGCCACGGCTAGGCCGATACCGCTTGCTCCGCCGGTGATGACGACGTTCTTGTCTTGAAATTCCATGTTATTGATTCCCGTAATGGATGTGAGCGGGCCGCTTGTAATGCTCATTCACGCAGCAATACACCCGATCGAGTTGCGGATTGCTCTTGTCTCGAAAGCAGTTACCGTCAAACCGGCATTGCTGGACCTGATCCTCATGGCCGGCGAGCGACTTGCTGATCAGGTCGTTATCGGCAAAAAGGGCTCGGCTCATGCCGACCAGATCACAGTGACCCAGCCGCAGTTGATCTTCTGCCTCCTGCAGCGAGCCAATGAAACCGGCATAGCCGACCGGGAGCGAGGTGAACGACTTGATCAGCCGCACCCCTTCGACGAACTGTCGCTGAATCTCAGGATGGGCAGAAAGCATGTAGCGGAAGGTTTCCTTGATGGTGATCGAGCACATGATTGCCGACGTCCCGGCGTCCGCCAGAGCAGCCACTACGTCCTCGAGCAGTTCCGGTTGCTGCCCGCTGGTGCCCAGACAATCATCGATGCCCAGGCGCACGGAAACCTCCAGGTCTCCAGCGGTAACCCTATGAATGCGGTCGATGACTTCCAGCAGGAACCGCGCTCGCTTGAGCGGGCTGGCGCCATAGGCGTCACGCCGATGGTTGGTCCAGGGCGATAGAAAACTGCTCAGCAGATAGCCGTTGGATGCCTGGAGCTGGACCATTTTGGCGCCGGCCTGTCTGGCACGCAGAGCCGCTTGGGCAAACTGATCGCAGACAGCGTCGATGTCCTCGACACTCATCTCTACCAACAGATCGGCACCGCTGCTACCGGATAACGCACTGCGGCTCGGGCAAAGCAGCGGTTGGCCGCTGATCTGCGTGCCACCTTGGGCTCCGTAATGCTGAAGTTGCACCACCACCGGACAGTCCCGCTGGTGGCCGTACTCCACCAGCGGCGCGAGCTTTTCCAGGTTGGCATCGCTGTGCAGGCACAGGCCTCGCGCATGCAGGCGCGTGGAGGGCGCTATGGAGGAGTTGCCCAGTACCACCATGGCGCAGCCACCGTCGATCACATGTTGATAGAAAGTGAGCATTTCTTCGGACAGCGAACCGTCCGAGGTGGCCAGGTCGATGCCCATCGGGGCGAAATACAATCGGTTTTTCAGCGAAACGCTCTTACCGATCACCAGTGGGCGTTGTGAAAGCTCATAGCTCATGGGCGAACGATCCTCATGCCACGATTTGCTCGTGGGCCAGAGGGGCTGGTGAAGAGGCCGCGGCCCATCGCATCTGCCCGGCAAAGAAGCAGTGGCACTTGATCGTTTCACGGAGTTCGCTGGCCTGGTCCTTGGACAACTTACCGAACACCAGCACCCGCTGGTCGGATTCGCCGGTGGAGCAGGTCGAAGCAACTGGCAGGCTGAGGAAACCACCCCCTTCGATGTAGAGCGATACGGTACTGACCGTGCTCCAATCGATGGCCCCGGCTTGATGAGTCACCAGCACTCCCAGTACCGAGAGCAGGCTCAGCCTGGCTTGCAACACGCTATCGGCGTGATGCACGAGGATGTTCTTGGGCAAGCGATCGGAAGGGGTAAACCAATGATCCTGAGGGTAGTTCAACGAGCGCATGCGTTTGAACAGCGGTAACTTGATCACTGCGCCTTGCAGCCAAAGACGCGACACCAGCCGACCGTTCTGATAGAAGTTCGCGCACTTGTCGATGGACTTGGGTTGTGATCGCCTGAGGCCCTGGGCCTGCTGCACCACGATTTCGACTTCATAGGCCGATTCGGTGTAGGCATTGAAGGAAATGCGCAAGTCTTCGATGGAAATGGAAACTGCGCCGCGCCGGTGCCCCAAGTAGTTGTAGACGTAGTAGTACATGGCTTGCCTGGCCACCTCGATCAACATCAGGCCCGGCACATGTTCGTGCTGCTTGTTATAGAAGTAGTAATTCTTGGTGTCATTGATCAACAGATAAGACCCCTGCCTGGCCTTATCCCACTGCGCGAGCGTTTCAAGGCACTCGATCATGCGTAATACCTGGTCGGACGGTATTTCGGCATCACCGCCCTGAAAATGCTGGGCAAGGTAGCGTTGGGCCTGCAGGGGGATGAATTCAGCCGTGAGGATGAAGTGGTCGCCGCACTCGGTATAGAAATCAGTCAGGCGGATCTCGAAGGTGGAGAGTGTGCTCGCCTGTTCCGCACTGATTTTCAAGGGCAGATAGCGCAGCACATACTGGCCATCTTGCGCACTGTACAGCGCCTCGAACAGGGCCTGATCCTGCGCGTTGCCAGCCAGTATTTCTGCACCAATCGTAGTACTGAGAAAACTGGGCAGAATCAGCCTTGGTCGAGCGATCAGGACATCCTTGGGGCTGTCTTTGTGCAACAGATGGGGGTCAATCAAGTCTGCGCAGTTCATGGGTTGCGATCTCCAAGTGAGCGAATTGGGGAATGTAGGGGGAGACGGGACAGCAAAAGCTTAATGATGGGCCCATGTACCGGCGCCACCGGCAGCATGTAGAGGCGGCCGAAAGTATTGAAGGTCTTGACGGAGGTGGTGATATGCAGGCAACGCGGTTGCGTGAGTGTTGTATCGATCGAGACCATGACCGCCAGATGGGTATCGCGTGAGGTCAGTACCAGCTTGTGTGCGCTGAGGGCCTCGATGGTGAAGAAATCGAGCTTTTCGCCGACCGTCGGGACGCACTCTGGTGTGACGCCCGAGAACCCGCCGATCTTCTCGACGTGAAAGTGCTGCGAGATGCTGTCGCGCAGCCTGAAGGCACCTTTGAGCCAGGCGGGCGTCGCGGCCGTCATCAGGCAATACAGTTCGAATACCGTGGATTCGGTGTCGATGATCGCGCTGGCCGAATGCAGAAAACCTAGCTCATGGTGCTCGGCCACCAGGCTGGCGCACGGTGGGATCTGGGCGTTTGGCGTCTTCATGATGGATGACACCTTATTGCAGCAGGGCGATTTGCGCCTGCTCGGCCTGCAATAGCATGTTTTCGTAGAGCTGGTCGGCGGATGCCTGGTCCTCAATGACCTGTTCGGCGACATTCTGAGCGATGACGTCGATTGATTCGTCGTCGATGAATACCGATTCGTAAACCCCGACGACAGGCAGGTAGATACCTTTGACGTACGCCACCGTCTGCTGCAAAGGCCTGAGCAATTCATCCAGTGTGTAACGGTTGAACCCGCCAGCGCGGTAGCCTGTGGATGGCGCCCCCACTGTGGTGACGATCATGAACTCCTTGTTCTTGAGCTTGTCACCGCCGCGTGCGTAGGCATAGCCGGGGGTGAACACTTCATCGATCCACTGTTTCATGATTGCCGGGCAGGAATACCAATACAACGGAAACAGCAACACGATGCGGTCATGGGCATCGAGCAACGCCTGCTCTGCACGAACATCGAACCCGGTGGGCGTTACCGCGCAGGACAGGCTATGGACCTTGACGCCACGATGGCTGATCTTGCTCATGATCGCGATATTGACGCGGGAAACCGAGAGATCCGGATGCCCCGAAATGACAATGACTTTTTTCATGTAGGGCCCATGTCCTTTATATGGTTGGAATGCCGATGCAGCGCTATTTAAGAACAGGGGCCTGAAGTTGTAACCTAACCTTTTGGGGAGGCGGCTTGCCCAATTTGCCGGCAGCGGCAGGCCATTCGTAGTGCTTCAGGCCACTTCTCGATCAACAAGGCTGGGCGGTACCCTGATCCAGTTGGCCATGATCTTTTGCCCTTCGATCACGGTCAGCTTTTCCCCGCAATGAGCGTCGAAGCCCGCTTTGCGCAACAATCGGGCGATCCCGGGCGGAGATACCGTGATCAATTGGCGAACCTCGTGGCGAGCCGCGACCTTGAGCACTTCGTGCAGCAGCGCCACGGCGTTCGGCGATGACATTGAATGGCCAGTGAAGGTCTGTTGCTGCAGGTCGACGGCAGCAAAACGGGAGATTTCCCAGATGTCCGCCGAATGGGGAAGTGCCTGGTCGCCGAGCACCTGGGGAAACACTTCTCCCAGCAGATAGGGCTTGTGTGTGGGCAGCAGCCGCGCTACGCCGACGATGCGCGGGCCTTGATGGGCGATCACGTATACCGTGTCGTCGCGATCGAATTGATCCAGTTCCTCACCGATCGCACAGTCCAGATGCCATCCAAGTTTCTCGACAAATACGCGATAGCGATATCGCAGCAGGGCCTGCCACAGTTCTATCGGTAATGTAAGGCGCGTACCCGTGGTCATATACATGAGGAACCCTCGGCAAATAATCGAGGGATAATTCAGCAGAATAATCGAATGCTTAGGTACTGCTCTTTTGGGCAGGTGCGTCTTCAACGTGCGAGTATTATTGTTGTTGTTCTCACTCAGCGCCGTTAACGCTTCAGCGGTGCACACATGAGTGGTGTCTCAGACGAGCAAGCCCAGTGTAGTGGCGCGCACTACGGTAGCGGTGCAGTTATGGACGCCCAGTTTCGAGCCTGCATTGCGCAGGTGAAACTTGATGGTTTCCCGCGATAGCGAGAGGATCAAACCTATCTCGTAGGCAGTCTTGCCGTCGGCTGCCCACTTAAGGACTTCACATTCGCGCCGCGACAGCGATTTTTCCTGCGGTAATTGCCACTGCGGTGTCAGTACTCGCAAGAACCCCTGATGGGCGACATTCACCAAAAACCGCATGTATTTTTGATTGGATGCCAGCTCTTGCGCAGTAATAGCGTCGCTGGGGCGCGCCAGGGTCAGCATGCCGCCGCTGCCGCGGCCGTCCAGACAGGATTGAGCCCAACCATGGACCAGTCCGGCTGCGCGGGCTTCCTCCCACATCTGCGGGGTTTGCTGGGTTATTTGCTCGTCCCAGACAATCGGTATCGTCGATTTCGTGCAGTGTTGCACTGTCGGGTCCACGGCAATGTATTCGCACTGGGCATAGCGTTGTCGCCACGAAGGCTGAAAATTGTTGCTCATCACGACCGCAGGGCGGGTGACGGGTATAGGTATTCGGATCCCATAGGCGCAATAGTCGAACCCTAGGTGTCTTGCAGTGCTTACTATCCGGTCCAACAATTCAGCTTCAGTTTGGGCATTGTCGATCGTGTGTAACAGGTCATCCATCCACTTCACTGTCATTCTCCTTGAATTGACCTTGTTACGCTCTATCTGCGCCGACTATCACTTTCGGACGCACTCATGACACAGGGTAGTGCTGCTACTGCTTGGTAACTTGCCAGACCAGTGATCGGTATTGGGATTACTGCCGCTAGGCAAGGGTAGCCTGACTGCGGCGGGAAATCATTGAGCTGGAACAATTCATTGACAGTTGGTGACCGAGCGTTGGGAAGTTTGAGACGTTCTGTTACCTGAACCCTGTGATGGCGTCACCACCGAATTGGCCCCGCTGCCGATAACTACAACAGCGCTAAAAATCTCTGTTTTTAAAGACAAAAAAGCCAACGTTTAAAAACGTTGGCTTTTTCAGTCAGTTGAGCTGACAAGCTTGAGTCATCTATTTGTGAAAGTTCTCATTTATTCTGAGAACCTCCACCTGTGTAGGTTCACAAAATAGGTGATAGGCCAGACCCCGTGAAATTGGAATCTTCGCCATTTTTTTTGTGAAATGAAGGGGTGCTTTTCACAGAAAAGCCGAGAAATCCCTACTCACCAATCACAAAAGTTGATTGGCCTGGAAAGGGCCGTTTACGACCGACGCGTGACTTTTCGGTAAGGGATGAGGAGTAGTCGCAGCGATCCTTTAGCTCCTAGTCTGGCGACCTTGGGTTCAGAATCCGACTGGCAATGCCCGCCGTCACTACTTCAGAGGAACCAGCTTCCTCTGCTGCCAAAATTGCGGGGGCTCATGCTGGTACCCAGGCCCGACAAATGCGCAGTTGCAGCCCTCAATTGCAAGGCTATCCAAAGCGGCACGCGTGTCAATCAAGATCTGATGCATGACGATGGCCGGCCTCACGGAGGTGAAACCGGAGATTCAGAATGACTAAACCGACCCCGTAGACACCAACCTCCACGAAGGCCGCTATCGACCCAAAGCTGTCCTTCAAGAAAGGCAGCTAACGGCGAGAAGCGGTCATTTTGTATCTACAGGTTTCGGGGCGATTCACTCGTCTGATGCTCAGGAGCACCAGGATGGGCGTCAAGGAGGTGGTCATCTTGAGGTGGACTATGCTGACCAGTTGCTCTCAAATCTAATCGTGAGGTCCTCCATGGCAAACCCCAATCTGCTGGCTCTATTCAGAGATGAAGTCCTTCTGACCGGGCCTGAAAGCTCCCTACCTAGCAACCTATCTCAGTTCTGGCTTGAGGAGCTCCAGAATCATCTGGAGAGGTATTTCGACGGTTTGAACTCGGAGTCAGATGCAGAAGAGAAGGATCTCGACATCTCCCTCCCACTCGCAGCGATCATCCACATCTTGTTCGCAAAAAATGGTGGGGAGGAGATATCCGAGAGCTCTGAAAAGCTGTACGAGTATTTCCAAGACTACCGGCTCGAACTGGCCCTTGAAGAGATCACGCGAAAGACTCATGTGGCTGCCGAGGCTGCAACCATTGAGACCATCTTCACCAACCGAGACGTCCTGGTGGAGCAAAGCCCCCTTCTTCAATAGGTACCTCCACCGATGCCATCGCCGGCGGGCACGCTCCGAGGCATTGATGGAATGCATTTTGACGACTGCCGAGATCAGCGAATGAAAGAAATTGCTGCGCCGATGTTCGATCTAATCGCTTTGTCGCTTCCACGAGGGTTGGGGTTTGGGGACAGCCCGCCAGTAGGGGCATGGCTTAGTGAGGACGGAATTTCTTGTGCCGCTCTAACCCGAAATATCAATTCCGGCAGCTTCGGAATTGTCACCTTGCGGCGTCGTGTCGATAGCGTGTGGGTGCTCCTCAGCCATGGTGAGTGCACCACTGGCGAGTCCGAAGCCCGCGCCTCAATCAGCCATTTTCTCTATACCCAAGCCCATCCGCTTCCACTCCCTTCAGGTGAACGACGACGTGCTCCTCTAAGCAGAATGGGTAAGCGCACACCAAGCGTGGTGTTCAAATCACTATTTGATCCAAGCCGCCGTATTGGGGCGTGGGCGCTGAATCAACTGTATCTCGCACTGCCATCCCCAGACAGAAATTGGGTTCCCGATTGCCAGACTGAGAATTTTCACACCCGCCTCTGGGAAGCCCACCTATTAGCGATTTTTCGTGAACAGGGACTCTTGGTCACCCAGCCTAAAGAATCACCCGATTTTCACATCGAGAATAGGCTGGGAGATGAGGCCTGGGTTGAAGCAGTGACAGCCAACCCGGAAGAGCGGTATGAGCATTTTGGCGCCTCGCCGGTCCCCCCACCCGCTGACCGACATGAGCGTTTCTTAGGAGCGGCTGCAGAAAGGTTTGCGAGGACCATCCAAAACAAATTGGACAAGCGTTACGAATCCCTACCGCACGTGGAGGGTAAGCCGCTCATTCTGGCCTTAGCCGATTTCCATGCGCCCAGTTCAATGCTGTGGAGCAGGGAGTCGCTCATCAGCTATCTCTATGGCTTTGCAGTTCACTCATCTGCGCATCGTGGTACGCACCTGATAACTGTGGAGGAAGAGACATCTCTGCTATCAGGGCGCCCCAACGGCCTATTTACGCTAATGGAAAATGCCCATCTTTCAGCGGTCATTTTCACCAATGCCTGCACAGTGCCAAAGCTCAGCCGAGTGCCGATCTCAGGTGGAGCTCATCTAGACGGGTACCGATACTTGCGGTTTGGTGAGTTTTTCGACCGTTCTCCGGGAGCATCACGAGGTATCCCATTTCTGTTGGATGTAGCGTCCAGCGACTACGGTCAGCTCTGGCCGCAATATGGCTACGAGCCGTGGTCTGCTGAAGTGGAGGTATTCCATAACCCTATGGCACTATACCCGGTGCCTAATGAGTTGATACCAGAAGTCACCCACTGGAGAGAAGTAAACGGAAGAGTCGAGTGCGAATCTTTCTTTGATGTATCCATACTCCGATCCAGAACACTCGTCCTCAGTGCAAACGCTAAGGTTCCGTCACTCGATGAGTTGCTGACAGCAGCCAGTCCTCCAGAGCTCTGACGGCGGCGGGGTGGCCGCATCGTTGCCACGCAGGTAGATGAGAATTTCTCAGCAAGCTACCCAGCCAGGGGAAGGACATGAGATCCCCTGCGCAATTCAGGACCGTTGAAGCGTCACCTCTCTTCGGGTAAAAGCATGACCGTCATACAACGCTACAACAGCGTCATACCCGAGAGCATAGGAAGAAAAATGTCGATCCAAGGACTAAAACGATACTTTGGAAACAAGATTCACGCAGTGATAATGATGGCCCCGCTTAAGCGGGAAATGATACGCCTCGGCATATGCACCCTGAATTCAACACATAAGTGCAACGCTCACCCCTGTATGCACTTCGTACGGCGTCTTCCAGCCCAAGCGCTTGCGCGGGCGTAGATTGATCCTCGCTACTGTCCGATTGACGGCTTCGACGGTCAGCTTGCTGAAGTCGCTGCCCTTGGGGAAATACTGGCGGAGCAGACCGTTGGTGTTTTCATTGGTGCCACGTTGCCAGGATGAATAGGGGTCTGCAAAAAAGACCTGGCACTGGCTCCGTAGCGCGATGCGTTCATGCCCGGCAAACTCCCTTCCGTTATCCAGCGTCAGCGTGTGAGCGGCATGGCCCTGAAGCATCAGATTGATCGCCCGCGTTACCTGCCGGCGCGTTCTGCGCTTGACCGGATAGGCGCTCAGATAGCCGCTTTTGCGATCAACCAGGGTCACCAGGTTACCGCCCAGTCCATGTACCGTATCGCCCTCCCAGTCCCCCAGGCGCTCGCGGCTTTCGACCTCGGCTGGGCGTTCACTGATTGACACGCGATTACGCAGCTGCCCGCGCCGATCGTGGCTTCCATAGCGTTTCCGGTAGCGCTTTCGGCGATGTCGCAGATAGGTATAAAGCTCACCACCGGCGCGCTGTTCGGCGGCAATGAACCGATAAATCCACTCATGGCTGACCGCCCGGCTTGGCTGCTCCTGCTTCAACCGCTGGGCGATCTGCTCCGGACTCATGCCATGCTTGAGCCACACCGGGAGATGATGGCTGAGCCATGTCGCCGGCTTGCAAAACTTGCGCGCACCCGCTCGACGAGCATCACTTTCATGGGCCGCAGAAACAGCCTTGTAGATATTCTGGGTGCTGTTGCGGCGAACCTCGCGACTGATCGTCGAGGGATGCACGCCGACCCGCTTTGCAATGCTCGCCTGGCTCTCTGCGGCGCTCAAGCCAGCCTCAATCTGGTAACGTTGTCCCTGAGTCAGCTGCCGGTAATGCGTAGTCATCTGCGCTTGAATCCTTCGGTGTGAGAGCCTGGATTCTACCGGTGGCTGGCTCTCTGCCTCTCGTTTCAAGCGTTGCGCTTATTCTATGAATTCAGGCACCCTTATGGCGATTATTCTGAATATCATCTTGTATACCGGCGTTGAAGTAGACGGCACCATCAAGCCGTGGGCAGAAACCCCGATAAAACTGTTTGCATCGTCGATGTTATTCGCCTTCATGATCAAGGCTTTTCTGCCAGTTCTCGGCTGGACGATACTGAAAGCAATGCTGTTGAGTGCGAACAATGCCTTCAGCGGCATACTGAGTTTTTTGGGCAATCAGTTCACAGGCGTCATGTACTGTACCGGAATTATTATGGGTTCTATCACGATTAAATTGTATATGGTTTCCGGGGTTTTAGACTCTGAGTTTGCTTATCTGTCCGCAATCGTATTTGCTTCCGGGGTTTTATATTTCTATGTGCTGCAATGCGCCATTCAAAAAACAATGAGTCCGGCCCTGCGTACACCAGCAGTACCGCGTTAAACCACTAGGCTGTGACTATTCATCTCTGGTGCTCAGTAGGCGCTCGCTCTGCTGAACCCTCACCCATACACAACCATTAATGGACTGGCCCGCCTTCGACTTTATGAAGAAGGCGAGCGAGCACGTGACTGATTGCGCATGTATTCCGAGATGAGACTTTCGAAATTGATGTCCGCCTCCTCAACGAGAATATTGACGTGACAGTACAGCTCTTCAGGACCTCTGAGATAATTGAAAATCCTTGATCTAACGATGCCGCAAACCCCTTCTTTGACCGCCGTAGAGGGGAGGTTGATAACATCGCCAACGCACGGGATAAGAGCTAGGCCATGGTCGCTGTTGAAGACAATGTCAGCTGGACAGGCATCAATGCTGGCATCGGATTGTCCTTGCGAAACCTGCTGATAATCAATGCTATACCTCATGTACAGCCTACCTCATTTGTTGAGTGAGGAATCAGCGCCGCGGATCGTAAACAGAAACCTCAAGTTCGCAAGCGACGGGAGCATGTAGCGGATTTTCGGTACTAGAGAGCTTGGCAACTATCGTTTTTCAAGCACATACCCTACGCCCCGAAGCGTATGTATCAGTTTGGTCTCGAAAGGGTCATCTATCTTGGCTCTGAGTCTTCGAATCGACACCTCTACAACGTTTGTGTCGCAGTCAAAATTCATATCCCAAACCTGCGAAATAATTTGGGTGCGGCTCAGCACCACACCGGTATTACGCATCAGGTAATGCAGTAACGCGAATTCTTTCGTGGTCAGGTCAATGCGCTGACCGTCCCTGAATGCCCTGTGCCGGCTCTGATCAAGCTCCAGGTCAGCGACGCGAATGACCTCTACGGATGCAGGGTGATCTGACCTGCGCATCAAGGCGCGAACCCGGGCCAGCAGCTCAGGGAACTCAAATGGCTTGATCAGGTAGTCATCTGCTCCGTTCTCCAGCCCCCGGACCTTATCCGCCAGCCGGCTTCTCGCCGTCAGCATCATGATACGGGAAGGGCAGTTTTTACGACGCAACAACTCAAGGACCTGCCAACCGTCCATCTCTGGCAGATTTATATCCAGGATAATCAGCTCATATTCGTGCTGCTTAGCCAAGAATAATCCATCTGACCCGGTGTGGACGCAATCTACGACATAGCCACATTCCGTCAGACCTTGACGCACATACTCCGCAGTTTTTACTTCATCCTCAATTACCAGAATTCGCATGGGATTTTGTCTCGATATCACTGAGCAATTAACCGCGCACGCGCGCCGGCATTATTGAAAGGGATGGTAAATCAAAATGAGCGTGCCGGGGCTCAAATGACGGATTTGTAATTTCTAGGTAATACAGTTGATAGTCTGGCGGTATATCTTGTCGCGGTTTGGGTTTGACAGTTGCGGGCCCTCTCTCCAGCAGGTGATTTGACCTTATGAAGTATTGGGTTATTTTCTTCTTTGTGCTGGCTTCGTTCCGCTCAGATGACGGCGAGGTCGCTCACATTGAAGAGACTGGTCATTGGTGTAGTCATGAACTTCACCGGCATGCGATGCGTACAATCGAACGCCTACTTGAATTTTAGGCAAAAAAAAGGCGCCCAATGGGCGCCAAATATCCACCTTTTACCAAAGGAGCACTTAAGCCACTCAAGGTGAATGCGTAATGCTCGTTTTACTAACAGGACCCGCCAATGGATAACTGGCCCAGTTAGCGAATTACAGAATCGAAAGCGGGTACTCGATGATTACACGAGTTTCATCCAGATCCGATTCGAAAGCAGTGGCACGCGTGGTTGCCTGGCGCAACCGGAAGGACAGATCTTTTGCCGGACCGGTTTGGACAACGTATTTGACTTCGACGTCACGCTCCCAACGCTTCTGATTGTCGAGCGGGTTGCCGTTGTCGTCGGTGCGCATGTAGAACTGGTTAGCGTTCGAGTAATCCGCACCCGAGCCTCTGGCGTAGCGCGTCATGAACGTCAGGCCTGGAATGCCGTAGCTGGTGAAGTTCAGGTCATAGCGCAGCATCCAGGAACGCTCTTTCGGCGAGTTGAAGTCGCTGTACTGGATGGAGTTGTCGACGAAAATCGAGTCCGACTGACGCAGGTAGTCGAAATCGTCGTCGCCGTTGTTGCGCTGATGCGACAGGGCCAGGGTGTGGGCACCGTAACGCACACCGACCTTGGCACTCCAGATGTTGTTGTCGAATTCACCCAGGCGCTTCTTACCTTCATCTACGGCTTTGTAGTAGTTGAAGCCACCGATCAGCGCCAGATCGTCGCTCAGCGGGTAAACCACGCTTGTGCCGGCGTAGTACTGATTCCAGACGTCTTTCAGCTGGCTGGCGTAGACGCTCACAGTCCAGTTGTCGTTGATCGAGTAGTCACCGCCACCGTAACCGATCCATGGCGAGTTGACCGGGCCGCCGTAGAACGTCACGAAGTTGTCGTTCAGGTTGCTTGAGACCGGCTGGCTCATCGCATGCAGACGACCACCCTGGAGGGTAAGGCCCTGGATGCTGGTGTTCTCAACGGTCACACCGCGGAAACTCTCTGGCAGCAGGCGAGAGTCACCCGATGCGACGACCGGGGTCGATGGGAAGACATCACCCACTTTCACGATGGTATCGAACAAGCGGACTTTGGCTGCGCCGCCGACCTTGGTGTATTCGTCGCGAGCTTCACCCTTGTTATCAACGGGCAGCACGTCGAAGGAGCTACGGCCGCCGTTGCGCCCATCACCGGTGTCGAGCTTGAGGCCGATCATGGCAAAGGCATCAACGCCAAAGCCAACGGTACCTTGGGTAAACCCGGAGTTGAATTTGCTGATGATCGCGTGCGCCCAGGCTTCGGAGTAGCCGTTCGTATTGCCCTTGCCACTGTTGTAAGTGGGGGCGGTGCTGTCGCGGTTATCACGGTTGAAGTAGAAGTTACGGTTCAACACTGTAAGGCTGCTGCCTTCAATGAAGCCTTCTGGCTTGTCTTCAGCTTGTGCCGAAATAGCATAGCTTCCAGACAGCGCAGAAACTGCCGCCAAATACAGTGGTACTTTGATTTTCATCCGATGCTCCTTTGATTCACGGCAGTTTTTATTATGTTTACCGGCGCGGGTGTCGTTAGTTGTTCTGACCCGGCGGCGCGCCTAGCGTAGCGCGAGCTCATATTTGCAGGCCGAAGATAACGGGAGGGTGATAGGACAATTACAATTTCGTCATCTACCTGTTATTCGGCACCTTCGCACCGCGTGTTTGCCATCTCTGTTGCTTGTATCGAAATCATCGTGTCGGGTTGGGTTTCCCAGTATTTACGGGCATTACAAAGCTTTCTTACGAAATTGTAATTTTCTAGCCACCCCTCTGATAGCTACCGCTCATTAGAGTGCCATCACCTAATCAAGTGGGGCTTGGCAGCTGTTTCGGCGTTCTCGCCAAGCTTTATCGAAGTTTGTGCACGAGGACCATCAAAGTGCCCCGGTATAACCGCAATGTCTTACCCAAGACCCCCGTCTCGCCCTGGAAGATCGCTGCACTCTGTGCAGTCATCTCTGGGTTGATGGCGCCTGCAGCCCTTGCCCAAAGCATCAGCTTGCCCCAGGCGCTTTCGACGGCCATGGATGCCAACCCAGACCTGGCCGCGGCCAGGCAAGAAATTGGGATCGCTGATGGTGCTCGCAAGCAGGCCGGGCTTATCCCCAACCCCACAATCTCGTATGACGTGGAAGACACCCGTCGTAACACCAGCCAGACGACTGTCTCTCTCAGCCAGACCCTTGAGCTGGGCGGTAAGCGGGGGGCTCGTGTTGACGTCGCCACATACGGGCAGACCGCCGCACAGCTTGAGTTAGACCGTCGCGTTAACGGCCTGCGTGCAGATGTCGTCCAAGCCTTTTACGCCGCGTTGCGGGCCCAGACAGGTCTCGACCTGGCCAAGCAATCTCTCGAACTGACTGAGCGCGGTCTTCGCATCGTCGATGGCCGTGTTCGCGCAGGTAAGTCGTCCCCAGTGGAGGCGACCCGCGCTCAAGTGCAACTGGCCGAAGCCCAGCTGCAAGTTCGACGTGCAGAAACGGAAAAAGCGACCGCTTACCAACAGCTCGCTCAAATTACCGGGAGCTCAGTCACCGTGTTTGATCGACTCGAATCGCCAACCCTCTCCCCGGGCTTGCCACCTCGCACTGAAGATCTGCTGGCTAAGCTCGACCAAACAGCAGAAATGCGTCAGGCCGTGGTGCAGATAGACAAGAGCGATGCCTCGCTCGGCTCAGAGAAAGCTCAGCGTATCCCGAACCTTACTGTCAGTGTAGGTAGCCAGTACGACCGCTCTGTGCGCGAGCGGGTCAACACTGTGGGCCTGTCTATGCCTTTGCCGCTGTTCGATCGTAACCAGGGCAACATTCTTTCCGCTTCTCGTCGTGCAGATCAGGCCCGGGACCAGCGCAATGCTGTTGAGCTGCGCCTGCGCACCGAAACCCAAACCGCGTTGAACCAATGGTCCACCGCCATGCAGGAGGTCGAGTCCTACGACAAGACCATTCTGCCTTCAGCCCAACAAGCCGTAGAGACCGCAACCCGCGGCTTCGAGATGGGCAAATTCGGTTTCATCGAAGTGCTGGATGCCCAGCGCACCTTGATCGTCGCTCGTGGCCAATACCTCGAATCGTTGGCAGCGGCGACCAATGCGCGTGCGCAGGTGGAAAGGGTTTATGGCGAAGTCGGCTCAACCGCCGGCACTCGCTGAACGGGCCAAACATTTTCTTCGGCACACAGCCTTGAACAAGCCGGTGCCTACGATCAGCAGGAGTAGCAATGGATAACAAACGCAAGATCGCCCTCGCGGTAGCCGCTGTGGCAGCCCTCGGATTTGGCAGCCTTGCCTGGAACAACAGTTCCGGACAGCAGGCCGCCAGTACTGCCGAGCATGGCGCTAACGATGGCCATGGCGACGAAAAGAAAGCCGCATCTGCCGCCAAAGAGGAAGGTGATGAGGGCCATGGTGAAGAAGGCCACAGCGAAGAGGGCGGTGAAGAAGAGGGCAAGCTGACGCTCAGCGCTGAACAGATCAAGGCCGCTGGTGTTGCCCTGGAAGCTGCAGCGCCTCGTGACCTCGGTACCGTCGTGAGCTTCCCTGGCGAAATTCGCTTCGACGAAGATCGTACTGCCCACGTGGTTCCTCGTGTTCCTGGCGTTGTTGAGGCTGTCCAGGCCAACCTGGGCGAGACGGTCAAGAAAGGGCAAGTCCTCGCGGTAATCGCCAGCCAGCAGATCTCTGACCTGCGCAGCGAACAACAGGCCGCACAGCGTCGCGTCGAACTGGCGCGTGTGACCTTCGAACGTGAGAAGCAACTGTGGCAGGACAAGATCTCTGCAGAGCAAGACTACCTCCAAGCACGCCAAGCGCTGCAAGAAGCGGAGATCTCCTTGGCCAACGCCAAGCAGAAGGTCGGCGCAATCGGTGCCTCGGTTAACTCCGTTGGCGGTAATCGTTACGAGCTCCGCGCTCCCTTCGACGCCGTGGTAGTGGAGAAACACCTGACCGTCGGCGAAGTCGTCAGCGAGGCGACCAACGCCTTCATCCTTTCCGACCTGAATCAGGTCTGGGCGACCTTCGCAGTTCCGCCGACAGATCTGGGCAAGGTCACGACTGGCCGTGCAGTGAAAGTCTCTTCGCCTGACATGAACGTCGAGGTCGAAGGGAAGGTGGGTTATGTCGGCAGCCTGCTGGGCGAGCAAAACCGTGCAGCTACTGTCCGCGTCACCTTGACCAACCCCAACGGCGCCTGGCGTCCAGGCCTGTTCGTAAACATTGCGGTCACCTCCCAGACCGATCGAGTTGCCGTAGCGGTCCCTGAGCACGCTGTGCAGACCGTTGAAGACAAACCTTCGGTATTCGTACGCACCCCAGATGGCTTTGACACCCGCCCGGTAAAACTGGGTCGCCGCGACAATGGGTACGTGGAAATCATCGACGGTATTGAAGCCGGCGCCCAGGTAGCAACCAGTGGCAGCTTCACACTCAAGTCCGAGCTCGGCAAAGCTTCTGCCGAACACGGTCACTGATGCGAACTGACAGGATGATTTCTCATGTTTGAACGTATCATCAGATTCGCCATCGAGCAGCGCATCGTAGTAATGATCGCCGTTCTGATCATGGCGGGTATCGGTATCTACAGCTATCAAAAGCTGCCCATCGATGCGGTACCCGATATCACCAACGTCCAGGTGCAGATCAACACTGCAGCGCCTGGTTACTCGCCCTTGGAAACCGAACAACGGATCACGTTTCCAGTTGAAACGGCCATGGCCGGTCTCCCGGGCCTTCAGCAGACCCGTTCCCTGTCTCGCTCTGGCCTGTCTCAGGTCACCGTGATCTTCAAGGATGGCACTGACATCTTCTTTGCCCGCCAGTTGATCAACGAGCGGCTGCAGGTTGCGAAGGAACAGCTGCCAGAAGGTGTAGAGGCCGTCATGGGTCCGGTATCTACCGGCCTCGGCGAGATCTTCCTGTGGACTGTTGAAGCCGAAGATGGCGCGGTCAAAGAGGACGGTACGCCGTACACCCCGACCGACCTGCGCGTGATCCAGGACTGGATCATCAAGCCTCAGCTGCGTAACGTCCCGGGTGTGGCCGAGATCAATACCATCGGCGGTTATGCCAAGCAGTTCCTGGTTGCGCCGGATCCAAAGCGCCTGGCTACCTACAAGCTGACACTCAATGACCTGGTCGCAGCGTTGGAAAGTAACAACGCCAACGTCGGTGCCGGCTACATCGAGCGTAATGGTGAACAGTTGCTCATCCGTGCACCGGGTCAGGTAGGCAATATCGAAGACATCGCCAACATCGTGATCACCAGTGTGGATGGTGCACCGATTCGCATCAGCAGCGTTGCTGACGTCAGCATCGGTAAAGAGCTCCGTACAGGTGCTGCTACTGAGAACGGCCGCGAAGTCGTGCTCGGTACCGTGTTCATGCTGATTGGTGAAAACAGCCGCACCGTATCTCAAGCTGTCGCCGCCAAATTGGCGGACATCAACCGCACCCTGCCAAAGGGCGTGGTGGCTGTGACTGTTTACGACCGTACCAACCTGGTTGAAAAAGCCATCGCGACGGTGAAGAAGAACCTGGTGGAAGGCGCGATCCTGGTTATCGCCATTCTGTTCCTGTTCCTCGGCAACATCCGTGCGGCTCTGATCACCGCGATGGTGATTCCGCTGTCCATGCTGTTCACCTTCACAGGCATGTTCAACAACAAGGTCAGTGCCAACTTAATGAGTTTGGGGGCACTCGACTTCGGCATCATCGTCGACGGTGCCGTGGTTATTGTAGAAAACGCGATCCGTCGACTGGCTCATGCGCAACATAAGCATGGCCGCATGCTCACCAAAACCGAACGCTTCCACGAGGTCTTTGCCGCGGCGCGAGAAGCTCGCCGGCCGCTGATCTTCGGTCAGCTGATCATCATGGTGGTGTACCTGCCGATCTTCGCCCTCACCGGCGTCGAAGGCAAAATGTTCCACCCGATGGCCTTCACCGTTGTGATGGCGCTGCTGGGTGCAATGGTCCTGTCCGTTACCTTTGTTCCTGCAGCTATTGCCATGTTCGTCACTGGCAAGGTGAAGGAAGAGGAAGGCGTGGTCATGCGCACAGCTCGACTGCGCTATGAACCGGTTCTGCAATGGGTGCTGGGACATCGGAACATCGCTTTCTCGGCCGCAGTAGCCTTGGTCGTGCTCAGTGGTTTGCTGGCAAGTCGTATGGGTAGCGAGTTCATCCCAAGCCTCAGTGAGGGTGACTTTGCGATGCAGGCCATGCGTGTGCCTGGAACGAGCCTCACTCAATCTGTCGAGATGCAGCAGCGTCTGGAGAAAGCGGTGATTGCGCAGGTGCCTGAAGTTGAGCGGATGTTCGCACGCTCGGGTACCGCAGAAATTGCATCTGACCCGATGCCGCCGAACGCCTCTGACGCCTACATCATGCTCAAGCCTCAGGATCAGTGGCCTAACCCGAAGAAGCCTCGTGATGAGCTGATTGCTGAAGTGCAGAAGGCCGCAGCGGGTGTTCCAGGAAGCAACTACGAGTTGTCGCAGCCAATCCAACTGCGTTTCAACGAGCTGATTTCGGGCGTGCGTAGTGACGTCGCTGTGAAAGTCTTCGGCGATGACATGGACGTGCTCAACAACACCGCCAACAAGATCGCGGCAGCGCTCAAAGCGGTCCCGGGCTCATCGGAAGTGAAAGTTGAGCAGACATCCGGCCTGCCGGTGCTGACCATCAACATTGACCGCGAAAAAGCAGCACGCTACGGCCTGAACATCGCGGATGTTCAGAACTCGATCGCTATCGCCGTGGGTGGCCGTCAGGCCGGCACGCTGTATGAGGGCGACCGTCGGTTCGACATGGTAGTACGCCTACCAGAGACCGTTCGCACCGACGTAGCGGGTATGTCCAGCTTGCTGATCCCGGTACCTGCCAATGCGGCACAGGGTGCCAATCAGATCGGCTTCATCCCGCTGTCCCAGGTCGCCAATCTGGACCTGCAACTGGGCCCGAACCAAATCAGCCGCGAGAACGGCAAACGTCTGGTTATCGTCAGCGCCAACGTTCGAGGCCGCGATCTGGGGTCCTTCGTTGAGGAGGCGACCGCATCGCTGGACAAGAAGGTGCAAATCCCTGCGGGCTACTGGACGACTTGGGGGGGCCAGTTCGAGCAGCTGCAGTCGGCTGCCAAACGCCTGCAGATCGTTGTTCCAGTCGCCTTGCTGCTGGTCATGACCTTGTTGTTCCTGATGTTCAACAACCTGAAGGACGGCATGCTGGTCTTCACCGGTATTCCATTCGCACTCACCGGTGGTGTTGTGGCGTTGTGGCTGCGGGACATCCCACTGTCGATCTCGGCAGGTGTCGGCTTCATTGCACTGTCCGGCGTTGCAGTACTGAACGGCCTGGTGATGATTGCCTTCATCCGCGGGCTAAGGGAGGAGGGACGAACGCTCAGACAGGCAGTCGATGAAGGTGCATTGACCCGTCTGCGACCTGTTCTGATGACAGCCTTGGTAGCGTCCCTGGGCTTCATCCCGATGGCTTTGGCCACCGGCACCGGTGCCGAAGTTCAGCGGCCATTGGCGACGGTGGTGATTGGCGGGATCCTGTCCTCCACCGCACTGACCTTGCTGGTACTGCCTGCCCTGTATCACTGGGCACACCGCAAGGATGAAGACGGCGACGAGGCCGAAGTGGTTAGCTAACAGCCTCCGCTAAAGAGAAGCCCACAACACGTGTTGTGGGCTTTTTTGTTTAAAGTGAAGTAGATGCACTTACCTTTCAAAATTGTAAGTTTCTCGTCATGCCGGTGATGCCTATGCATTGCTAAGGTTACGCCCGAGAAGTTTTGAAATTGAGAGGGTTTTATGAAAAAGCTAATTATCGCTGCTGCACTTGTTGTTTTCTCGGTGGCTTCGCAGGCCAACACTTTCTCCGAGAGCAAGCAGCTTCAATACACCAAGGAACACCAGACCGCAGTGGCCAAGTACGCGGAGAAAAATGGCAAGCCAATGCCAGAGATTCAGGATTACAAATATGGCATGAAGATAGACGTTGCGAAATTCGTACGTCAGTCGCAGGACCCCCGTACCTGCCAGGTCTATCCACGGTTGATGACCTTCGAGGACTCCCAGGGCACGCTCAAGACTGTTCGTTACTCGATGTATTCGCAATGCATCAACAACAAGTAGTAAACGATTTGAACAGAACAATTAGAGAATTCATAAATGCCAGGCAGTGCCTGGCATTTTTTATTACGCCCGATACCCCATAGCTTCGAAATGTTAACGCCTGGGCTCGGGCAAACCGTGCAATAGATCTTAGCCAACCAACAGAGACGGCTCCCCAACTGCAGAGGGCAATTGGAAGCCTTGACCCCAGAAGGGACGAGTTATGAAGAGTTTGCTTGAACGCCCTGATGACCAAGCCGGGCATGAAGGTCATAGCCATGAGCATGGCGGCATTTTTGGAATGAACACAGAGCTGATTTTCGCGCTGATCTGTGGTGCTCTCCTGGGTGCCGGAGCTCTCGCAGGAAAACTTGGCCTGATTGATCGTCTGCCTCTGATTCTGTACGTGTCGGCCTACGTGTTCGGTGGATGGTTCACCACTAAGGAAGCGGTTACCAACATCCGTCAGAAACGCTTCGAGATCGACTCGCTGATGCTTCTCGCCGCAGTCGGTGCCGCGAGCATCGGCGCCTGGGCGGAGGGGGCTCTGCTGCTGTTCCTGTTCAGTCTGGGGCATTCCCTTGAAAGCTACGCGATGGGGCGGGCCAAGAAAGCGATTGAGGCACTGTCCAAGCTCGCACCAGCCACCGCGATCGTACGCAGAGCAAATGGCACGGTGGAGATGCCCGTGGAGCTGCTGGTTCCCGGTGACGTTGTCATCGTGCGCCCCAATGACCGCCTGCCGGCCGATGGTTTTGTAGTCGTAGGCTCCTCAAGTATCAACCAGGCGCCAGTAACCGGTGAGAGCGTCCCCGTGGACAAGCAACCTGTTCCTGATGCCGAACTCGCACGCAGCAAGCCAGATGCAGTGGATGCAGCCTCGAAAGTCTTCGCCGGTACCATCAATGGCGAAACGCTCATCGAGGTTGAGGTAACCCGGCGCTCTACGGAGAGTACCTTGGCGCGGGTCATCAAGATGGTCAGTGAAGCCGAAGTCAGGAAGTCACCGACCCAGCGATTCACGGACCGCTTCCAACGCATATTCGTCCCGTTGGTTTTACTGCTGGTAGTCGGGCTGCTATTTGCCGGCATTTTCCTTGACGAGCCGTTCCGTGACTCGTTCTACCGGGCGATGGCCGTACTGGTTGCAGCCAGCCCCTGCGCGCTCGCGATCGCTACACCAAGCGCCATTCTCTCTGGCATCGCCAGGGCAGCCCGAGGTGGCGTGCTGATCAAGGGCGGTGCGCCACTTGAAGAGCTTGGATCATTGAATGCCATGGCATTCGACAAGACCGGTACCCTGACCGAAGGGCGCCCACGTATCACCGATGTAATACCCATAGGCGGCACGCAGATCGAGGATCTGCTAAACGTCGCCATCGCTGTGGAGTCGATGAGCGACCATCCGCTGGCTGCGGCAATTGTGCGTGACGGTGAAGAGATGATTGGCACACGGCGCCGATTCCAAGCCAAGAACATGAGCAACATGATTGGCCGCGGCGTGCGTGCTGAGCTTGATGGGCAGTTCGTCTGGATTGGCAAGGTCGAGATGTTCGGTACCAATGGTATTCCCGCACTCAGCAAGGCAGCCCTGGAGGCTGCGGAGCGTCTACGTCAGTCAGGCCGTACCACCATGGTGGTACGGCGTGCTGACAAGGATCTGGGCGCTATCGGGCTATTGGACACACCCCGGGAGGGGGCCAAAGAGGCACTCCAGAAGCTTAGAGAGATGGGCATCGAACGCATGGTCATGATTTCTGGAGACCACAACCGCGTTGCAGAGGCTGTAGCCAAACAAGTTGGCTTAGATGAAGCGTGGGGAGACCTGATGCCGGAAGACAAGGTCAAGGCCATCAAAAACCTGCGCCTTAGCGCCAAGGTGGCCATGGTGGGTGACGGCGTCAATGATGCCCCTGCCATGGCCAGTTCGAGCGTTGGTATCGCAATGGGGGCTGCTGGATCTGATGTTGCCCTGGAAACGGCTGATATCGCGCTTATGGCTGACGACATCAGGCAACTCCCATTTGCGGTGGGGCTGAGCCGTCACACGCGATCGATCATCCACCAGAATCTGTTCGTCAGCTTGGGGATTGTGGCCATCCTGGTTCCGTCCACCATCATGGGCTTGAGCATTGGTGCCGCTGTTGCGATCCATGAGGGCTCCACACTGTTGGTCGTCTTCAACGCCTTGCGCCTGTTGGCCTACCGCAGAAGCACCTGATCCCTGAGCTTCAATCATGAAGCTAAGCAGGGAAATGACCTGAAGTAGAAGTACGGGTCGTGCGCGATCAGCGCACGACCCGTACTTTTCTCTCACTCGTCGATCCCGATGCGCTTGAGGCTTTCAAGGGCCTTTCCGCACTCAGGTGAGCCATGCCGTAAGCCGCAGGCCAATGCAGCTTTGAGGCTCATGACACCGGCTACGAAACCGACTTGATTGCCGACTCCGTGTCCGTCCGCAAATCCCTGATCATACGCAATCTCGACAAGCGCATTGATCGCCGCCAGGGTGTCCTGTTTGTTTTTACTCTTTTGCATATCTACTCCGCGAGCATTCAGCTCATATCGCTCGGTTAGGTGGCGGCGCCTTCAGGTTTGGGGTGAGCGAATCCCGCTCCCATAGCCAATCCCTAACGGGGGGCTCAGCCCGCCACCGTAAGGAAAATCAGCTATTGAGAGCAGATGACTCGTTTTGGTCACCCGTGCTGCTCGCCTCACCGCATTGGCACTGAGTGGGTACATCCGGGTAGTCGCTGTGATTCTCAATGAACAGCGTTCGGCAGGTTTCGCACCCATAGATCCGGGGCAGGGATTTAAGGCCGCTCGGAAGCACGTCACTCAGAGGCTCGTTATGCCAAGGAGCCCCGTCAAGGATTCTTGAACGCAGGATGTTTCCCAGGCGCCAGGTGTCACTTTGTGCGCGCCAGGACCACATCGGCGCAGAAAGCGAATACTGGATGAAGGTCTCTTGTGACTGCCTGGATAGCGGGTACTTGGGGCGGGTCCAGCCGGAATCGATGATGCTGAACCCCATGCCCATTTCTGCGCTCGGGTGGGTCTTTTCACCAAAGAAACGGTCATGCGTCGCTGGAGCCGTCGCATGATGGTCAGTCGGTGGGAATACCCACAGATAACACTCATCCCGGTTGACCATGCTGATGAGCTCGCTTGGCCCCCGCATGGGGGAATTTGCAGCCAGGGCGAAGCGACCTGTGGAAAAACGCCAATCCTGACGAACAGAAGATTATTAAGTCGGTGATTCTGCGGTCGCCCATGGACCCTGTGGTCCTTCGGCACTGATGCATTGAGGCAAACAAAAGGCCCGTCGATTGACGGGCCTAATCGTGTCTGCGCAATTTAAGCGGCGGTCATTGCCGGCTGCATTTGCTGGGCTTCCGGAAAGTGAAGGTGGAACCAGGTGAAGTTTTCTTCGGTCACCTCCACGCTCGCCGATCCCTGGTGCAGACTCATGATCGACTGCACAATGGCCAAGCCAAGACCGGTACCGCCTTCGCTCCGTGCTCGGCTCTTGTCCACACGGTAGAACCGCTCAAACAAGTGCGCGTGGTGTTCCTTGGCAATACCACGGCCGGGGTTGCCGACACTCAACGTCGTACCGCTCGCACTATGCTGCACCTTAACGTAGACCGTGCGGCCGCGAGGGCAGTAACGGATCGCGTTCGAGACCAGATTCGAGACGGCACGTTGAACCATCAGGCGATTCCCGCGCACCACGTCATCACTGCCGGAGATCTGCAGCTGAATCTCGCCTTCTTCTGCTGAAATGCTGAAGAGATCGCACACTCGCTGAACCTCGTCGACCAAGGAGACGGATTCGAACTCCACCATTGATGCTGGATGACTGACCTGGGCCAAGAACAGCATGTCGGAAACCATGCGGCTCATGCGGTCCAGCTCTTCTGTGCACGACTCCAGAACCTCCCGGTACTCGGAAAGCGATCGTTCTCTGGTCAAGGCAACCTGGGCCTTGCCCATCAGGTTGGAAAGCGGTGCTCGAAGTTCGTGAGCAAGGTCGTCAGAAAACTGCGAGAGCTGCTGAACCCCATCATCCAGGCGAGCCAGCATGATGTTGATGCCGTCGGCGAGCATTTTGAGTTCTGCCGGCATCCCATCAGTTGGAAGGCGATGGTCGAGGCTCTCGGTTGAGATTTTCGAGGCGATCTTGAGGAACTTGGTCAGTGGTAGCAGGCCTCTGCGCACAGTCCACCAGCCAATGGCCAAGATCAGTGCGAGGATGACGGGGGACATCATCAAGGCCCAGGTCAGCAACGCATCGAGCAGCGCCTCACTGGATGACTGGTCCATGGTCATATAGACGCTGACCTCTGTTCCATCGCCCAAACGCATGATTCGAGAAGCACTCAGCAGAGGACGGTCCTGCGTATCACGCCATTCGTGCTCTTTGGGCTGGGCCGCCGGCTGAAACTTGTGCACCTCCAGATTGACCTGTTTCGAGCCAATCGAGAGCAGGGGAGTCTGATTCTGTGAGGTATCGAATATGCTCACATACAGGTTGTTGTGGCCCATGACCAAATCGACAAGCTGATGCGCATCCGCGTTGACGCCGGAGATGTCCGGGATGGTGGACAGGTTGTGAGCCATCCCCGCCATCTTTACTTCCAGGTCTGCTCTGGCATTTCTTTCCAGAGCCTTGCCTACCATCAGATAGCCAAAGGTGGCGAACAGAAGCAGCAACGCTGCGCTCATCAACCCAACTTTTAACCCCAGCTTTGCAGCCAGGCTGAATGGCCTCATGCGCGTTCCTCAAAAACGTACCCAACGCCACGAAGCGTGTGAATGAGCTTGGTTTCAAACGGGTCATCGATCTTCGAGCGCAAGCGCCGGATGGCTACATCGATGACATTGGTGTCGCAATCGAAATTCATATCCCAGACCAACGAGATGATCTGAGAGCGAGTCAGCGCTTCGCCCGTTCGGCTCATGAGCAGGTGCAGAAGCGCAAATTCCTTGGTGGTGAGATCGATGCGTGTGCCACCGCGGAAGACGCGATGGCGGACGGAGTCGAGTTCCAGATCGGCAATTTTCAGCGAGCTCTTCTCGACTAACTCATCACCACGGCGTTGCAGCGAACGGATGCGAGCAAGCAGCTCAGGGAATTCGAATGGCTTCACAAGGTAGTCATCCGCGCCGCCGTCCAAGCCCTTGAGCTTGTCATTGATGCGTCCGCGGGCGGTCAGCATGATGATGCGGACCCGGCTGGTCTTACGGATGGTTTCCAGCAGGTCCCAGCCGTCGATACCCGGGAGGTTCACGTCCAGGAGGACCAACGAATAGACATTAGTGTTGAACAAGTGCAGAGCATCTACACCGTTGTGCACGATATCTACGACATACCCGCTTTCGGATAGGCCCTGCTGAAGATATTCGGCAGTTTTAATTTCGTCTTCCACAACTAGAACGCGCATAACTTATCTCAAGGTGTGAGGAAGGAGTTGGCCTAATCCGCCAAGATTATGGTTGCAGGCTGTTCGAAAGTTTGGCTGAGGGTATGGCATGTGGTAGTCGCTACCTCTGTCCATACGCCGGGTCACCTGAGGACGCTTGAATCTTAACGCGAAGAAGCTGGCCGCGGCGAAATCCTACAAATTTGTAATGTAGCCGCAAGATTTCTGACAGTCATGCAGGCTCCACCCCTAAGCATAGCGGATTCTGGGGCCTGCGGCGGTGTATGACAGATTCGCCTGGCAGGTGGAATCGGCCAGGACAGGCAGCATTTCGGTCGTTAGCTTGCAAGGACTGGTACTGGCCTTGGATCGAGGGCGCCACGCAGGCAGACCCCATGCACGGCCGCAAACCGCAGCGCCTTTCTGCAAATTAGTTCACGTGGCGGCTCGATATTCTCTCGAATAATTATCTTACAATCTATTACATGTCCAAATTGTAATTGCACGATCATCTTGGTGTTAGCCTCCTTTGCTAGTTTAAGGGCAGCGGAAGAGGCATCGCTGCTTTGGAAATTGTCTCATTTCAAAGCAGCTTGGCAAGAGCACCGAGCAGTTGTTCGCGCCAGTGCATTCACCTGTAAACCATACGCTCCTTTGGTAGGTGAATTTTAGCGCCCCCCTACGGGCGCTTTTTTATTAAGGGACTTCTTATGAACACTACTGTATCAGCGATCGCCGTGTTTATGCTCTTTACATCACTAACAGCCAATGCCCAAAGCGGTATGGAGATCAATAAACACATCGAGCGTACTGCTAGAGAGGCTACAGCGGATTATGCTCAACGCGTAAAAAAGCCCATGCCTCAACTAGAAGACTACGCCTATGGCATGGACCTGGACGTTGGTAAGTTGGTGTATGTATCACCCAATGTGCGGTACTGCGGTAATGTAAGAAGCATGATGACCTACGAAGACTCGAAAGGCGAACTGCACATGGTTCGCTACCTGGTGAAGGGCGAGTGTGTTAATAGCCGTTAAGACTCATCAAGATGATCCCTGCGGCCACCGGATCATAGAAGCTCAATGCCGAACCGGCGCAGCAGTATGGCGAAGCCTCCGAAGCTGGCCATTGTGATGAGGATGCTGCTGATCAGTGTCGGCCAAAAGCCGAGCTTAGGTAGCAGCAATGGAAAAGCAATAAACATCGGCAGGGTCGGAAGCACGTACCAGAACGTGTACCAAGCATGGTTGGAGATCTTCTCCATGCTCTGGTTCTCTAAATAGAGCCAGACCAACGTCACGACCGTGACCAAGGGTAGGGCGGCGACCAAGCCGCCCAGCTTGTCGCTGCGTTTCGCCAGCTCTGACACGAGAATCACTATACCGGCAGTGAGTAGGTACTTCGTGATGATCCAGGCCATCGCTGAGCCTTCTGGAGGTTGTTGACGAGGGCAGGCGAAGCCATTCACCAACCCCCTTGAAGCGCTCCTGCCGTTTACGGCATCCCTCACCGCATTTTTTTTGCAACATCACCCTCAGCCAGGAGGGTGATGTGTTTGCATGGTGTTTACCGATCGGTCAGTGCGAGGGTGAGGGAACGCTCTCGTGGAAAGCTGCCCGCTCGATCTGGATGGTGCAGTGATGGATTTCGAATGCATCGCTGACAGCATCCACGACGGCCGCCAACACAGCATCCCCATCTGCAGAATCCCGAACCACTACGTGCGACGTCATCACGTTACTGCCACTGCTGACAGCCCACACGTGCAAGTCATGAACGTCCGTCACGCCATCTACTCCGAGGATGGTGGCCTCGATTCCCGTAACGTCGAGCCCCCTCGGGACACCCTCCATGAGGATCCCCAGGCTTTCGCGAAGCAACTGCCACGTCCGCGGCAGAACCCAAAGGCCGATCGCCACAGCGACAATCGTGTCGACCCAGGTCCAGCCGGTGAAGCGGATGATAAGTGCCGCGATGATTACGCCAAGCGAGCCGAGCATGTCGCTCCAAACTTCGAGGTAGGCTCCTTTGACGTTGAGGCTTTCGTTGCTCGCAGATGCCAGAAGGCGCATCGAAATTAGGTTGATGATCAGGCCGGCGATTGCGATCCACATCATCGCTCCGGTAGCGATCTCCGCCGGCATGAAGAAGCGCTGGTAGGCCTCATACAAGATGTACATCGCCACCAGGAAGAGCAGCACGGCGTTGAACGTCGAAGCCAGAATTTCCAGGCGCGCATAGCCGAAGGTTCTTTTCTGATCCGCCGGCCGCTTGGCTATCTGAAGTGCAATCAGTGAGATCGCCAAGGCGGCAGTATCTGTGAACATGTGAGATGCGTCCGACAGCAGCGCCAGGCTGCCGGTAATCCACGCACCGATCACTTCTGCAATCATGAAGCTGCCAGTCAAGCCGAGCGCCATGATTAGCTTCTTCTGATGCCCCTCGCGTACTGCAGCGCTGCCATGGTCATGATTTGAACCCACGTATTTCTCCTTGCGCAGGGTTGTGGTCTCGTTGGCCTTCCTGTCTACCTAGCCTTAGAGCGTCGCTTGGCCACACTGACTGCAAAATCTTGCTCCTGCACTCAGCAGCGAGCCGCAGGCGGTGCAACCACTCGATAGCGGTGTTCCGCAGTTTAGACAAAAGCGTGCTGACGGATCGTTGGCCGTCCGGCACTGCCTGCAGCCCTGCAGATCTTTGATGGGGGCAGGAGTGGGAGGGCGCCCGCCGTCATACACCTGATTACCGCCGTCGCAGCCCTGCTGCCGGCCATGGCGATCATATTGCTCGGCCCCATGTCCCCCGCTGTGGTGCTTGCCTCCACCGTGGTTTCCACGGCCATGGTGCCCGCCCAGGATGTTTTTGAAAAAGCTCATGGTATTCGCCCCTCATTGATGGGTGACATATTAACGAGCAAAAGTTGAAAATTATGTTCTGCTCGCGAGAAAGACTTGTAAGTTGAATTGAAAGTTCAAAATTAGCCTACGACAAAACGAAACCGTTTTGTTTGTGAAATTAAATTTATCTAGCTGAGCGGAGCATTGCTTTTGGTGGGTAGTATTCCCCTAATTTTGATCATAGCGTGATCAATGACAATCAAAACAGCAGTAATTGGATTTCTGTCAGCATTGTAATCCCGAGGTCATCGTGTCGTTATCAGGTCCCGGAAATAATGCGCTCAGCGAGATTCATTTCTCTTTTTATCCCTATGCCTCACACATACTAAGCGTCCCCAACGCCTAGGGGCCTAAGGCCTCTGACGCTCCGCACATTGCGCAATCGCTCAGCATCTGTCGACGGTTTGCCTTGTAGCTCCCGCTAACTCCATAGCTACCGCCATGGATAAGCAGCTTCCAGAGTTTGATAATGACACCTTCCAAATCCATTGTTCACACCCTGTTAAGCAAATGGATCTTTGCTATTCGCAATGCGCGGCAGAAAGGCATCAGTACTAATTTGCTAATCGGCCTGGTGACTTTTTGGTTACTGCTATTCGCGAACGCTGAGCTCTGGAACGTGCTCTGGAAGCTGGTATTCAAAACCGATGAAGTGAACTGGCAGCTAGCGGCTAGCCTCCCAGTCATAGTATTCGCATGGGTGTTTACCGTTCTGAGCTTGCTGTCATGGGGGCGGCTGGCCAAACCCATACTGTGCCTGGTACTGATCAGCGCGTCTTTTGCGAGTTACTTCATGAATGCCTACGGCATCGTGATCGATTACACAATGTTCACCAACGTTGTGGAGACCGACGTCGCTGAGGCAACCGAGCTGCTGAATTGGAAGCTCGGTCTTTGGGTCGCAATGGTTGGGGTGTTGCCCGTCTACCTGATTGCCCGGGTTCCCCTCCGGCGCAAGCCTTGGGCCAAAGCTTTGGTCAGCAGGTTCATTGCTCTGTCGCTCGCTCTGTTGACCTTATCTGGCATCGCGTTGAGTCAGTACCAGTCGTATGCCTCCTTGCTGCGCAACAATCGGGAGATCCGGCTGATTCTGGTACCTACCAACTTGTTTGCGGCTGGCCATGGGTACCTGAAGCGTCAGCTGGCCTCACCTAAAACGCTGACGGCCATTGGTACTGATGCGGTAGTTAATCGACAGGGTGCGGCTCGTAAACCCAGGCTGCTGGTACTGGCAGTAGGAGAGACCGCTCGCTCCGCCAACTTCTCCCTCAACGGCTACTCCCGTGAAACGAATCCGGAACTAGAAAAGCGAAATGTCATTAGCTTCACGAACGTGAGCTCCTGCGGTACCGCTACCGCGGTCTCGCTGCCATGCATGTTCCTGGACGTGGGTAAGGCCCAGTACAAAGATGGCTTGGCCAAGAGCCGAGAAGGGCTGCTCGACGTGCTTCAACGCGCTGGCATCAGTGTCATGTGGACTGACAACAACTCGGGGTGCAAAGGGGTCTGCGACAGGGTTCCCAACCACAAGGCTGCCTCTCACGCGGATTCCCAACTGTGCACCAGCGAGGAGTGTAAGGACGGGGTGCTGCTCACGGAGATGCAAGACTTCATCAAGCGCCAGGAAGGCGATGCTGTCCTGGTGCTCCACTACAAAGGCAGTCACGGCCCGGCCTACTACAAGCGCTACCCCTCGCAATTCAAGAAATTCGCACCGGTGTGCGAGACCAACGAGCTCGACAAATGTAAGCAGGAGGAGGTGGTCAATGCCTACGACAACTCAATCCTCTACACCGATTATGTGACTGCAAATCTCATCGATATCCTGGCGGCCAACACCAAGTTCGACACTGCGCTGATGTACGTTTCGGACCACGGCGAATCGCTGGGGGAGGGTGGGCTCTATCTACACGGGCTGCCTTACGCGATGGCTCCTGACGAGCAAACAAAGGTGCCGTTGGTACTTTGGATGTCTGACTCGCTCGCGAAGAGCGAAAAGGTCAACGTGGGTTGTTTGAAAGCTCAAACCACGTCACCGCTGAGCCACGACAACCTGTTCCACACCGTGCTCGGCATGATGAACGTCCAGACGTCTTCGTATCGCTCAGCGCTGGATTTCACTGCCCCTTGTAAGCCCTTTGTCGGAGGCTCTTATTCTGGCCTCTGAATGTTCGATGTGGACCGGATCATCGGCCAGGCGGTTCTGCACCAGCCTGCTTTGACAGCTGAGAGAAGCTGGACTAATTACATAGCTGCATTCAACAACCCAAGCGGAAAAGGAAGTTTTGCATGAGCATCAAGCCAGGCCCAAAGCGCACCAATGAAGATGGCACTCCGGACAAAAGGCAGCGAGTCACCCCTGAAAAGCAGAAGGACCATCCGGACCTGAAACCCCACAAGCACAAAAAGGGGGAGTAAGAAAAAAGCAGCTCTCGGGAGCTGCTTTTTTTTTGGGGCTGTGTGCAAACCCTCCCGACCGTCTCGCTGATCAATCGGACCGCGTCGTGAGTCTTCCGCTTGGCTTGATGGATTCTGAAGCTACCTCCGGATCGGTTATCCCTTCAGTGCGGACGACGAGACTGATATCCCAGAGCGTTGAGCTGATACTCGCTGACAGCCCGAAATTGTGATTCTGCGATTTGACGCAGGCGCTCAACCTCTTCGGCAGATGAGCCAGAAGCCTGCGCCTCGTGGTATTGCTTCATCGCATCCACTGCGTCGGTATACATGGGGTGGTCGGGGAGAAGAGCTGGCATCTTTTTCGTCATGTAGCGGCAGGTCCTCACTGGATAGTCGACGGTGGTTTACCTGCTTTGAGGAGCTGAAAATCAATGACCGCCTGATAGAGCGAATCTGCCAATGGGTGAAGACGCTGTACCTCAAGGTCTGGCAATCCAGCAGCCTCCGCTTCGTGGGCCTGTCGGATAGCTTCAAGCGCTTGCCTCATCAGTGGCTCACCAGCCTCGACCATTCCAATGAATGTGCGCTTCACAACATTTTGCTCCATTCAGCTGAAGATGAATTATAGGACACCGCGGCGTGGCAAGGCCCCGAGCAGCATAGGTGTTCGACGCCCGACTGAACGAATCAATGAGGAGCGCGCTGGCCTGGGGAGTGGCCAGGGCGCGTGTCGTAGCTACGTTGTAAACCACTTTTTTTCACTGTAAACCACTGTGGTTACAGTGAAAAAAAGTGGTTTACAACAGGCCTCCTCAGGCCTGAGTCAGCTCCAGCAGATCGCCCAGTTCCTCCCGGGCCATCTTCACTCTATCCATTCTGCGATAAGGATGATCAACCGGCATCCGGATAAGGGATTCGAACCAAGCCGAATCGAATTTGATGACTTCCTTGTGAATGTGCTCAAGCTCACCTCCGCGAGGCTGTGACACTACAAACTCCATGCTTTCAACCAAGCCGGACGCTTCACTGTCTTTGACGATTCGATGGCGGATGAAACTCATTTTGAGATCAAAATATGCCGCCTTCGAACCAGGCACCTTCTTCGATTCCAGCCGACCAGTGCTGCTGATTTCCGCCCCTGGCACCTCAGCGGCAATAGCTTTCACCAGCTCAGCATTTCCAATGACCTTCTGGCCAAACAGGCGGGTGGCGTCCGACATGTAAGCAAAGATCCATGGCACATTGCGAAGCGTCGCGCCGGTATAGAGGTAGCCACGCTCTCCCTTGTAACGCTGCAGCATGCCTCTCAACGCGTTCTCGGAAAGGACCAGTTGGGTCTCTTTCTCCAGGATGTAAACCACGCGATCGAACTGTTCGATCAATAGCTTGAGAATCTTCCGTGGGACGCCGTCAAACCTGGTTTTTCGTTCTGTTTTCTTGTGCTGGCGAGGCTGGAAGTACGGGCAATCGTTACGGGCCTCACTATCAAATGGAGCGATGCCGCGAATGCTCTTAGTAGCATGTTTCCCGAATGGGTTCTTCACGTTAGGCGGTAGCTCATACAGCCCAACCAGCTGGACAGGGTTGTCGCATGCCGGGCATACAGCAAACTGAGCTAGCTTGCCGGCACTTCCAGGCTGGTACCATGGATCTCTGCGGAAGGTCTCGGCCTCGAAACCTTCCTTGTCGATGATCTTGCTTTCTGTGTCTTCGATGCGGACCTTATAGACATCCATCTTTGCTGAAACCGTATCAATAGAGGGTCTCTGGATGGTAACGAGCGAGGATAGGCAGCAGTAGGCCTAACTGACCCTTTTGGTGGTCACCCACTGGTTTGAGGCCCGCCCAAAGCATGCCTGATCGACCTGGGCGGGCCCTAGAAACAACTAACCCCCTGGTGCGCAGTACAGGTCTGGGACCTGCCCGAGGCGTGGGGGCTATTCTTGGAGCGACAGTGACACCGGCTCCGGAGAAAATCAATTGGTTTGTAGAGCAGCCGGTCAGCTAAGGTCAAACCCAGATCCTAAAGGGGAGGCCGATAGCAGCTCAGTCAGCATCATCGGCACCTTCTTCATCTTCATCGGTATCCCCAACACTGAGCCAGTCGTGAAGGTTGTACCGCACGAAGTCTTCCGCATCGAGCATGGTAAAGTCTTGGAGCACCGTGACGTCTGCTCCACCGAAGTACAGCCCATCGTTGAGATTTCTGGCCACCCCGAGCAATTCATTCAGCTGGTCGTGCAGCTCATTTGCGCGCCTGGCGTGCTCTCGTTTGGTCAAAAACCGGAACACCACCTCGTAGGGCTCAGCCGGGTCGCGAATCTCGCCCTTGGGGTTGAAGGAAACCCAAGCACTAGCGAAAAATTGGTTGTTCTGATGGAGGAAATCGTCGACAAGCACGGCGATGCCCTTCATGCCGTCGTCACCTTGGTCTGCCTTCAGGCGGTTGACCAACTCGTCCGGCATCGCAATACGGTTGTAATGGTGGGACATCCAGTATGAGAAATACTGACCGTTTTCTTCGCTCAGCGTGATTACCGGATTTCGGTGGAGCGTCGGAAGCACGGCTCTCTTGGTCCACACACGCTTGTGAATCTTGAGCTCCAAAACCTGCTTTTCCGCGTGCTGCAGGTGCAGCGTACGTGGATTGAGGGCGTGCAGCTGCTTATCAAAGGCCTTTTTCTTTACCTTAACGGCAATCCACTCTATCCACGGCGCATCACAAAGGTTGCGTGCATGCACCGTGCAGGAATGGGAGGCCAACATCCAATAAGCTGGAGCCACCCCCTCGAATTGGCCTTTCAGGACCTCCTCGGATATGTGTTCAATCAAGGCGTCACCTGAGACGGTATCTCCTTGCAGCCAACCAGCAGCGCTAATGGCACTTACGATCTCTTGCTCAGGTGTATCAGCCATAATCAAACCAAATTCGAACCGCCCGATTTTTCTAACCTGGCGATGGTTTTGAGGTCCCTATCACGTAGCTGCTGCGCCTTGCCAGCCAACTCCGCAACCATTCCGTACACACCTTTAGCGCCATTTCGATTCCACGCTTCATCCGAAAGCGCATCCTGAATCAGGCGGCCATCGGCGGTTGGATAGAA
Source organism: Pseudomonas gorinensis (assembly GCF_042015035.1). Taxonomy (NCBI): domain Bacteria; kingdom Pseudomonadati; phylum Pseudomonadota; class Gammaproteobacteria; order Pseudomonadales; family Pseudomonadaceae; genus Pseudomonas; species Pseudomonas gorinensis. Next base: position 291,994 of record NZ_CP167125.1, on the reverse strand, counting down.
AAGCACCCGATGCAGATACTGCGCTTCTTCGGCGTTAACTTGGCGCAACGCCTCAGTTAAAGCCGCAAGCCTCTCGGGAAAACCAGTGGCGGTTTTTCCAGTCCGCCAATTGTACACGGTCTGACGAGACACGTTGAAGATCTGCGCGATGGAGCTATCTGACAACTTGAAGTCGCTCCTAAGCTCCTCGATTAAGGCCGGCGCTACGTCTTCGGTAACATTGGCATCCTGGCTGGTGTCCACCTCGGTCCAGGCACCAGCATGCACGCCATGAAAGCTCATGCCTGCTGAGCCGATAAGTTGTGGATAGGGCAGGGAGGCAGTCCCAGGAGCGACTACTACCGAAACGGCCAGCATCGCTGTGAAAGCAATCGCCAATACAGGGTTTGCTGTCGTGCTACCTACACGCGGAGCAATTTCAGGGTTTTCCCAAGTAGAAGATCTGCTTACAGCAGCCCCGGTAGGATCAATCCATTGCCCATTCATTGCTGTAGTCATTTCGCCTTCCCCCAAACCTCAAAGGCATGATCTTTCGCGACTGTCCTAAAAGCAAAGTTAGCAGTCTTATGCAAACCGTCGAGTCTCGTGCAGATCTCCTCGGTTCCCAGTCGTTCGGCTAACTGCAGCGGCCAATGCGCATCCGTATCGAGAAGAGCACCATTTTCGCTAACAGGCACAAATGCACCTTGCAGAGGAGCACCATGCTTGGATGAATTCCTCGATTGCTTAGCAATTTCGAAAACCATGGCCGGCTCGACCAAATCTTCCGGTATCCACATACCAGTCTGCCGCCAGCATCTGATGTGCAGATACTCCGGATCTAGATGGTAGGTGGTAGTAGAGATTCCAAGCTGCTCCTTGGGGACTTTCCCATGCGCCGCTAGCTCATCGCATTTAAGTGGGAGCATGGCTTCCGGAAGGTAGTCGGCTAGGGTCTCACCTTCAGCTGGTTCAATTTTATCGACGTACCGCATCCCGATAGCGGTGATATCCAATGCACCTGCTTGCCCTACCAGCGCCTCAATGCACTCACGGAAAAGCGCTAAGTGGTTATCAAAATGAAGATAATTTGTGCTTTGCAGGATCATGTGATCCATGGCCAGCACGCACGCGTAGTCAGCATCCCGATTAAGGAACGCCCAAGAATTCGGTTCTCCGCTGTGCATCACCCCAGGCGGCACGCCCTTGACCATCTGGAAGAAGCCCGGGAGGCTCTGACGGATCGTGTGCTGAATGTCTGGGATCAGCTTTGGCAGCTTAAGAATCGGGGCAAATCTGATTACGCTCAACGCATAGATAAGCGGCGCCCTTGCTAAGACCCCTTCGCGTTCTGACATGTTAACTCCTCCACCGCGCCCAACGAGAGACCGGATTCTACATCATTTGACAAATCCTTTGACAAGAACTGTATAGCAGGGCCTTTCGATTTGACAAGCGGTCCCCGTGAGGGATGGAGTGCAGAAAACGCCTCCATCAGGAGCTTACTCGTCATTCCAGAAAAGCCTCTACAGACACCATCGCTAAGCCTCTGAGGAAGCACGAATTTTTAATCAGAGCTCTTCCTAGCAGTGAGAAGAAACTCAACGAATCGTCACCAGATAGCTCAATCCAGGGGAACGCTTGCTCTGATGGGGTGGTTCAGAAACGTGCTGTCTGGTCCAGATTTCTCATCTACGAAGAGCACGAAGAGCTCTTGGATCCAGAGTTTGAGGCCGTGATTGGCTGAATGGAGAGGTCGGAAAGAGGACGGGTGATCCAGTGAAGCACAAGCGCAGTCAGGAGGCTTGCGATGGTGTTCACTGAGATTGAGACGAGAGCATTCCGCATTTTGGAGAGTCCATTTTTTGAAGTGGACCTCTATTTAATGCGCATAAACTGTGTGTCACCACCACCCGCAGAAAATTTCGTCACGCCCCAGAATGGGAATTTGCATTCGGGGCGCACCACGATTCATCTCGTGCCAGAAGCCGCCTGCAGTGCAATCAATTGGCGAGCCAAGACTCGACTACCTCAGCGCCATACTCGTTTTTCCAGGCCTTAAGCGTACGCTGATTACCACCCTTGGTCTCAACAACCTCTCCGCTGTGTGGATTCTTGTAGACCTTTACTTCGCGTGGTTTCCGAGAGGTTTTTGGGGCCATATCAGTGGAAGCCACCGCTTGCGGATCGAGGATCAGCACCACTTGGCGCAGGCCGTAGCCATACTCGTTGAGCAAACTGCGCAGCTTCGTTTCAAATTCCATTTCCTGCTTCAGGGCAGAGTCATTTTTCAGCGCTTCCAGCTCCGCCAGTTGGGCTGCGAGCTGTTGTTCGAGCAGGCGGAATTCAGCGAGACGGGACATAAGATTCTCCAAAATGGGTTCGATGATTTTAGCAATCAAGAAAGAAAGCGTGCTAACTATCTTGATCCCACATGCCTGAATCGGCAATCACGAGGCTGAGCGATCGGTGTGGATAAAAACGTGATGGCTTCAGGATCGTCGATCTGGGCGGCTTCACTTGCGAGGTAATCGATCAGCTTTTTGCTTCTTACCCAAACGTACTGCCGGCAAGCCGCGTTTGGAATGGATGGCCCCGCAACGGGGCGAAACCTGGCCTCCCAAAGGTGCTTGAACGCCTCCCTGGTCGACTTCCCCAAATACACCGCAATCTCCGGTCCCAAGATATAGCCACGCCTGAATCTGTCGATGGCTTGAGGCTTAACCATCAATTGCGTACGCCGGCCTCGTTCGACAGCAGTGCTCCATAGCAGACCCAGTCGAACGAACGCGTATGCGCATTGTTCTTTGACGCCTAACAGCGCAGCAGCCTTGACTACCGACAGGCCGGGAAAGACCGGACTCTTGTTCTCAGCTCGGGCTTGTTGCCACGCTGCAAAATCTTGCGGCTTGAGTAACCACGCCCCTACCGCAACCGAGCCATTCTCAGCTGGGCCGTAAGCGCGAAGTTCACCTGCACGTATTGCCTGAACCAACTCGACCAACCCACCCCCCTTGGGCAGAGAATGCTTGGCCAAGTAGTTGATCGACACCAGGCTCTGGTCAGAGCTGGTAGGCAGCTTCTCATCAATCAATTCGTTGATCGAGCGGCAGTCAATCAGCCACCTTTCGCCTGGGCGCGGTTCTCCACCAAAGAACTGGAGGGTACCACCAGCTAGCAGCTGCCTAACCCGATTGCGACAGAGGCTTAGCAAAGTCGAGGTTTCTTTCATATCAGCCACGCCCTGGAGATGCTGCGAGATTGCCTTCAAATGATCCAGGTCCACGACCGTAAAGACTCGATCTTCATGGACCTTCTCCCGATAGGCGATTTGTCCCTCCTGATGAAGGCGTTTTATGACTGATACCCCGAGACCACAAGCTTCAGCAGCAGAATCGAACGACACCCAACGATGTCTCTCAATCGTCTCCTCACTCAAATTGCGATTTCGCTTCGCTAACGGTGCTTCCCACGCATGCTGCAGAAATGATTCGAACTCTCGACGAAGAAAGTCAAAACAAGAGTCATCCAGATCACGGTGGATGTCGTGGTATATCGGGCCGAACGATCTGCTGAGCGTCCAATGTTCGTTATCGGAATGGACTGCCTTGAGGCCACTCAGCAGTTCTCTGAATGCGAGAGGCCAGTTCATGAGAACCACGCCCGCCGCGTTTGCCATAAGCCGCGATATCTCTAGCGAACCCGAATCAGCAACCTTCAGCGGCTGGGTTCTTTCCGTAGGCAAACTTCTGACAGCGAGACGCGATGACAACTCGTGAAACTGTTCGTAGGTGAGGGCCGCCAATCCCGCGTCAGCTGGCAACGAGTCGGCGTAAAACCTATCTTCAAAGCCAGAGGTGAGCCAGGCGGCCGTATCACTCGCCGGCGCGATCTCAAAATTGGTCCCACTCAATGAGGTGCCACACGCTTGGCAACTATTCGCACTCATTGCGCTTGGATCGGTTTCCTTCAGACAGTTGGGGCACCGCCCGTGGAGTTCAGTGCCGTGGACAGAACACGTCGTAACCAGGGTCAAGCCCCAGCTTTCTCTCCAATAACCGGCTTCGCCCAAACAGATCGGACAGTAACGAGCGTGATGAGTCGTCCATAACTTGACCCCCTTGGGCCTTGGATCACGAAACTCAGCAGATACCGCAGGCCAGCTCAGTGGTCCTTCCATCATCTGCAGCCAGTCCGCAACATCGGTCTCGTCGGCTCGTGCAAAGGCGGTGAGCAGTTCCTTTCTGGGTAATCCGTTGGCTTTCGCCAGGCGCTGCAGGTACCCCAAAAGACTTTCGTCTTGGTGTGGTCGTGGGTTGATTAAAAGACCAAACATTCCTACACATCCATGAAATCGAAGACATAAAAATCAGGGGAGTAGAGCCGGGCCGATAAGCCCGGCCCTTGGCCGTCAGGTACTGCTCTCTTCGAACGTCTCAAACGGCTCCCGCTTCCCGAACAGAGGCTGGAAATTGAAGCTCGCACTGAAGGGGTTTCGATCCTCGGTGGCGTAGCTCCAAACCTCGTCTTCAAAAGCCTGGGCCAGCACAGGAAGTTCAATCCCGACAAGGTCCTGGACTTGAACCAGCCAAACAGCCCTGTCCACAATCTTGATGAGGTAGTCGATCAATCCATAGGAAGCCAGGTAGAAGCGTTTAATCATCGCTGGCTCTACAAAACTGATGGTTTGAACAGGCAGTTCGCCCTCGATTGCCTGCAACAACATCACGAAATGAAGAGACGTATTAGCGGAGAAGGTGAAGCGATCGTATGCCACCGTGGCCGAAAACCTGCGTCGCAGTTGCTCGTTTGCTAGCAGGAGATTTTCGGTGCGCTTCAGCCCAATCAGAACAAACGCGATACTGGTTTCATTCATCAGACTCTTGATCCAGTCTGCTGCCTCATACGCACCATTACGACGATAATCGACCAGGTGCTGCGCCTCATCGAGGACCAACATCTCCACGCCAAGGTTCTTCAGCAGCAGGACTACTCGCGCAAATTTAACCTCTGCCGAATGTCCTCGTGCCTCTGCGAAGGGATCCTTCAGCTCTGCCAAAATGGCTGCTGCCAGGTTCTTTTTGGTTGGAGACGAAGGCATCTCGACGAACAGAACTGTCCGCTTCTGTGGGTCATGGCTCTCCAATTCCTCCAATGACCGAATGTACTCCTTGACCAATGTGCTCTTGCCCACTCCGCTTGGACCTTGGATCAGCAACCCTTTACTTGCTCTGGTACGCCGACTATCGCCGTGGATATCGCCTAGTCGCGTCAACGCTCGCTCGACTTGAGGGCTGTGAATAAAACGATCGCGGAGCGTAAAGCTGTATTCACCATGCTCGTAGCATTCGTACAGATTGATGGCGTTCATGGCTTAGAACTCCCAGCAGGGCGACGAACCGAGACCTTGAAGGCTGCTGGCGGAATGTTAGGAATAGAGTCACCGGTCCATTCCACTTCAGCGAGTACCTTGGGTGGAGGCGTGCTTTCGGTCACTCGACCCTCCTTGTCGATTTTCGCTATGGCAGCTGCGCGTCGTTTTCTGAGCGTCTGCGAACGGCGGGCCTCGTCTGCATCTTCCATAATTTCCTGGTAGCACCTGTGCGTAGCCTCGAAGCTAGGCTGCTCATTATATTTTTCTCGCAGCGCTTTCTCGGCAGCCTTCCACACCTCCCTGCTCTTACCGGCCATTCGCTCATCTTTGGCGGGCACTTTGAAGAACAAGTTTCTGAAGCGGTCGTGAACCCAAACGTGCCCGGCTTCGTCTCGATAGCGGACGTTTACCTTTTCTCCGTCTGCCAAACGCATACGGAGCTCAGCAAGTTCCGTAGAGTGGTAGCCCACTTTGGCAACCTCGATGCCGTAATGGTGAACCTTCACCGAGGCCCGCTTGGCCAGAATGCACTCCAACGAGTCCAGGTCGACGGGAAGGCTGATGACATGGTTCGCCTCGCTAGTCCCCCAGACTTGAGCCGGTGTTCTGTTGTCCAGCCCCCGATGAGGAGTCTGGTGGTAACCATCGACGATCCATTTCACTACCACCGCCTCCAATTGAGGGAGCGTGAAACATGCATTCTTCTCCGAGTCGTAATCGCCACGCTGCTGGATATTCGAGAAGGTGGTACCCGGGAGGTTGTGGATAAGCCCCAGGTTCTGTGTGCTGAAAAAGCGTTCGACGGCACCTTTCCTTTGAGGGGCCCTTGAAGCGGGATACATGATCTCGATACCCAACTCGTTGAATCCCATGATGAGATCGCCCGCGTGAAATTCCGCTGCGTTGTCTGGGACTATTCGAGCCGGCAGCCCACGTGCCCACCATTCATTTCTCACTTTCGGAAAGCGCTTCAGCAATTCGGCTTTTGGACGGATTGAGCGTTCGATCACACGAAGCACGGTTTCCGTATTTGGCGCCGACAGGTGGAGCAAATATCCCATCACCATTCGAGAGAAGCGGTCGAGGACGATCGTCAGATAGGGGCGCCCAATGCACAGCCCCGAGGTTTCATCCACAAGCTGGACGTCCAACAAGGTGTGATCAATTTCCCAACGTTCCAAAATCTCATGGACACGTAGGACACCCGCCGCAACACGGTGCTTCTTGTCTGCTGCGTGTTTTCCGAGCCTCTCCTTATCCACAAGGTACGGATCCAGCTTGGCGATGTACCTTCGGACAGTCATTCCGCTTGGGATCTTGAGCTGATCCGAAGGCAAACGACTTTTGTTCCTCTCTTTTATCTGATCTTCGAATTCTGAAACGACCACGCTGACCGCTGGAATCGTATCCTGCAGGTAGGTTTTATTAATCACCCCTTCAAGAATAACTTCGAGCTCTCCCTGTATCGCGGCAGCCCGACCCTTTTTGGCATGCTGAGGGATAAGCTTTACTACGTTCTGGCCAATGTATTTGGCTGCCCAACGTCGAATAGTGGAAACCGAGGGTGCGCACGCATCCCCAATCTTTTTGGCGATATCTCTAAGTTTCTTGATCATGTCTTCGTCACCCGGTAGCTTGTATTTACCGCGCTTAGTTAGGTCGTCCAGATACTTGCGTCGACGCAATGCCTCATCTCCATGTTTTTTGGGGAAGCATGAAATATCTGGAGGGACGTTCCGCACATACGGAACCTTCCCAAGGTATGGCTGATCAGCGGAGATCTCGATCTCGCGCTTCTCGTAGGCCTCATAGAACTCCTTCTCGGATAGCTTCGTGGGCTCACCAAGCTCATCGAAAAAGAGCAGCTTCCGGTCAATAAGCCTCTTCTCAAGCACCATCAGTACGCCACGAACGATGACGACCAATTTCACCCTAAGGGAAAAGGTTTGCATGACGGTGCCCCCCTTGCAGGAAGACCGGGGAGTCAGTGTCAATTGACCTATCAAGGTCAATGCCCACCACCCCAAGGCCTAACAAGCGCCAGGCTTTCCCCTCACCAACCACGTAGAGCAGATCTGCAACGGTCATAGGCGGCCATTCGTTGAAGGTCGCCATTACCTCCTCCAACGCCTGATGCGAAAGCTCTGGACCGCGCCGGTGATACATCAGCCTTCTAAGATTGGTAGCCAGGGGTTCAGCTTCAATTAACTTTTCAGTGATCACCGAAAAGTTACGGGCAGTGGCGTTGAAGTAGCGCTCAGCGGCATCCAGTCGCTGCCTGACGCTGGCAATCTTCAGTCGGTCGTGAGGCTTCACTTCAAACCACCACTCGCGCCCATCCGCGAGGAAAACCTGTACGTCTGGGTAATATTTGAAGTAGCCCTGGAGCGATGGAACACGTTCCTCACTGGGCTGCGGGACGTAGCCGATGACCGCAGGAGACAGCTCAAGAAGCCGAAAAAGAGCGCCTTCGAGCTGGGACTCCCAGGGCACAGGCTTTTTATTTTTGAGCGATGGGAAGTAGCCGCGGTAATGGTTGGACCGCCGCGTGACCACCTTTCGTACTGTCATGAAACACCTCCGAAAATCTCGAAACGAGCGCCGACGCTGCGCCAAAAAATCAAGGCGCAGGGCGGGCGAAGTGAGGCCTTTCGACAGGCAACACTGTGCCGTCGAGTAACCTCGCTAAGGTCGAAAAAATGGGAGAGGATTGACAGTCGCTTCGAAAAAGCAGACATTGCGGGTTCTGAGGACGCAAGTCTGCTTCGCTAAGCGCGGTCAGTCCTCTCGGGATTGATCGCGTTTTTCTACATTTTCAGGTCTCCTTTTCTCTCATTGGTCATGACTCTCATGACTGATCAGAATCTAAAGCAATCGGCTTGCTCTCTTTATTTCTAAACGGCCACTTCGTGATCGCTGGAGCAATTTGGATCAGGTCTGAAGCTCTCGCTTCAAACAGCTGATTTGGCTGAAAATCTTCAGTGCAAAGCGGAAAAGTTGGTCATAGATCTTATTCCAACATCCCTTCGAAATCTACAAAAAATCCAAAATGGCAACTTCCACCAAATTCCATTTCCATACTAAATTGTTCAAATTAATACTTAACACGTACGCTTAATTAACTATTAAGGTGTTCAAATATTAGTTTTAAAGTCCTCTCAATCTCTCTGCTGCTCAGATCCGCCCGCCGACCCTCTCAGCACTTCCAGCGCCCCATCAAATCACTTCCTCAAATCCCCCCATCTGCATCATTTTCCAATGAGCGGAGTAGGGCGCCCCGGCAGGAATTCCAGGCAAAAAAAAGCCCGCGAAGGCGGGCTTGATGGTGACCGACAGGGGCCATGGTTGAAGCCCGGCCGGTCATCTATTTGTGAAAGCGTGCAGCTTTTCTGTGAACCTACAACCTGATCAGAAGTCCAGGTTGGACACCGCCAGGGCATTGCTTTCGATGAAGTCACGACGTGGCTCGACCGCATCACCCATCAGGGTGTTGAAGATCTGGTCTGCGCCAATAGCGTCTTCGATGGTCACACGCAGCATGCGGCGCTGAGCTGGGTCCATGGTGGTTTCCCACAGTTGATCCGGGTTCATCTCACCCAGACCTTTGTATCGCTGGATGGTGTGGCGCTTGGTGCTTTCAGCCATCAGCCAGTCGAGGGCTTCCTTGAATTCCTTGACCTGCTTCTTGCGTTCGCCACGTTGAATATAAGCACCGTCGTCCAGCAGGGTGCTCAGTTGCGCGCCCAGGGTTACCACGGTCTTGTAGTCATTGCTGCCGAAGAAGTCGCGGTTGAAGGTGACGTAGTTCGACAGGCCGTGGGAGATCAGCTCGACCTCTGGCAGCCAAACGTTACGTTCACGGTCTTCACGCAGGCTGGCCTTGTACACCAGGCCAGACTTCTCGACGGTGCGCAGGCGCACCTCGTACTGAGCCAGCCAATCCTGCATGTGGGCATGATCGCCCAGCTGCTCCAGGCTCACGGCCGGCAGATAGATGAAGTGCTCGGTCAGCTCCTGAGGGTACAGGCGCGACAAACGCTTGAGGGTTTTCATCACCATGCGGAAGTCGTTTACCAGACGCTCCAACGCCTCACCGGAAATACCCGGTGCTTCGTCGTTCAAGTGCAGGCTCGCGTCTTCCAGGGCCGACTGCGTCATGTACTCTTCCATGGCGTCGTCGTCTTTGATGTATTGCTCTTGCTTGCCTTTTTTCACTTTGTACAGTGGCGGCTGGGCGATGTAGATGTAGCCGCGCTCGATCAACTCCGGCAACTGACGGAAGAAGAAGGTCAGCAGCAGGGTACGGATGTGCGAACCGTCGACGTCAGCATCGGTCATGATGATGATGTTGTGGTAACGCAGCTTGTCGATGTTGTATTCCTCGCGACCAATACCGCAGCCCAAGGCTGTGATCAAGGTGCCGACTTCCTGGGAGGAAATCATCTTGTCGAAGCGGGCTTTCTCAACGTTGAGGATCTTACCCTTCAACGGCAGGATGGCCTGGGTGCGACGGTTACGACCCTGCTTGGCGGAACCGCCAGCAGAGTCACCTTCCACCAGGTACAGTTCGGAAAGGGCAGGGTCCTTCTCCTGGCAGTCAGCCAGTTTGCCGGGCAAGCCGGCGATATCCAACGCGCCTTTACGACGAGTCATCTCACGGGCCTTACGCGCCGCTTCACGGGCACGTGCCGCATCGATCATCTTGCCGACAACCAGCTTGGCTTCGTTCGGGTTTTCCAGCAGGAAGTCGGAGAAGTATTTGCCCATCTCCTGTTCCACTGCTGTCTTCACTTCGGAAGACACCAGCTTGTCCTTGGTCTGGGAGCTGAACTTAGGGTCCGGCACTTTTACCGAGATAATTGCGGTCAAGCCTTCACGGGCGTCATCACCGGTAGTGGCGACTTTGTGTTTCTTCGCCAGGCCTTCAGCTTCGATATAAGTATTCAGGTTGCGCGTCAGCGCAGAACGGAAACCCACCAGGTGAGTACCACCGTCGCGCTGTGGAATGTTGTTGGTAAAGCACAACAGGTTCTCGTTGAAGCTGTCGTTCCACTGCAACGCGATTTCCACGCCGATGCCGTCTTCACGCTGGATGTTGAAATGGAACACCTGGTTGACCGCAGTCTTGTTGGTGTTCAGGTATTCAACGAATGCACGCAGACCACCTTCGTACTTGAACAGCTCTTCCTTGCCGCTGCGCTCATCCTTGAGGACGATGCCAACACCGGAGTTGAGGAAGGACAGTTCACGAATACGCTTGGCCAGGATGTCCCAGCTGAAGTGGATATTCTTGAAGGTGTCAGCCGAAGGCTTGAAATGAATCTGGGTACCGGTGGACTCACTGTCGCCAACAATTTTCATTGGTTCTTGTGGCACACCGTGGACGTAGGTCTGTTCCCAAATTTTGCCGCTACGGCGAACAGTAAGGATCAGCTCTTCAGACAGAGCGTTCACTACCGACACACCCACACCGTGCAAACCACCGGAGACTTTATAAGAGTTGTCGTCGAACTTACCGCCGGCGTGGAGCACGGTCATGATGACCTCAGCAGCCGATACGCCTTCTTCTTTGTGCACATCTACCGGAATGCCACGACCGTTGTCGCGCACGGTGATGGACTCATCCGGGTGGATGATGATGCTGATGTCGTCGCAGTGACCGGCCAGAGCTTCGTCGATGGAGTTGTCGACCACCTCGAACACCATGTGGTGCAGACCGCTACCATCATCGGTGTCGCCAATGTACATACCGGGACGTTTGCGTACGGCATCCAAACCTTTCAGCACTTTAATGCTGGTCGAGTCGTACGTGTTTTCTTCGCTCATGCCTTCACTCCCGATGGTCGTGGGTCTGGGTGATACGGCCTTGTTCCACGTGGAACAAAGCGACTGGCGTTTCCGTCTGCCAGCCTTCCCTCAATAATTCGTGGTCTACACAGGTGATAAAAACCTGGCAGCGTAATTCTTCTAACAAACGGCATAACGCGAGGCGGTGTTGCTCGTCGAGTTCGGACGGCAAGTCATCCACCAGATAAATACACTGGCCACGCCTGGCCTGGCTAACGAGATGCCCCTGGGCGATCCGTAAAGCACACACCACCAACTTCTGCTGACCACGGGACAAGATGTCCGCGGCATTGTGTGCGCCTAATCTAAGGCGCAAATCAGCCCGTTGGGGTCCGGCCTGGGTATGGCCGATTTGCTGATCCCGCTGCAAGGACGTGGCGAGCACTGCACTCAGCTCGCGCTCTTTGTCCCAACCACGGTAGTAACTCAGCGTCAGCCCCTCGAGATCCAACAACTCACTCAAGGTCTGCTCAAAGACTGGTTTCAAGGCTTTGATATAGGCGCGGCGGTATTCATCAATTTCGTCGCTGGCCAGGCACAGTTCCCGGTCCCAGGCCGCTTGCGAAGCGGCGTCAAGTGTACCATGCCGCAGCCATGAGTTCCGCTGCCGCAGGGCCTTCTGCAGGCGCTGCCACGTGGCCATGAATCGCGGTTCCACGTGGAACACTCCCCAATCGAGGAACTGACGCCGGATCTTCGGTGCGCCTTCTAATAAACGGAAACTGTCTGGGTTGATCAATTGCAGCGGCAGAATTTCCGCCAGTTGCGCCGCACTGCGAGCATTTTGCCCATCAATGCGAATTTGAAACTCCCCGCCACGATCGCGGGAGATCCCCAAGCTGCTGTGCCCACCTTCAGCCAATTCAACTTGGCCAAACACTGTGCACGCCAGTTGTTCGTATTGAATCACCGGCAACAGTCGAGCACTGCGGAATGAACGGGCGAGCCCCAGCAAATGGATGGCCTCCAGCACGCTGGTTTTGCCACTGCCGTTGGCGCCATGGAGGATATTGATGCGTGGGGAGGGGGAGAAGGTCACCGGGTGCAGATTGCGCACCGCGGTGACCGAGACGCGACTGAGGGACATCTAGCTTCTGCTGAGCATGATTACAGGCGCATCGGCATAACAACGTAAGCCGAGTCGTCGTTATCGGATTCTTGCACCAGGGCGCTACTGTTGGAGTCCGACAGGATCAGGCGCACCTGTTCCGTGGTCATCACGCCCAGCACATCAAGCAAGTAGCTCACGTTGAAGCCGATTTCCAGCGAACCGCCGTTGTAGTCGACGCCCACTTCTTCTTCCGCTTCTTCCTGCTCCGGGTTATTGGCCTGGATCTTCAACTGGCCGTTGGCCAATTGCAGGCGGATACCGCGGTACTTCTCGTTCGACAGAATCGCGGTACGGCTGAAGGCTTCACGCAGGGCCTGACGATCGCCGATGACCAGCTTGTCACCGCCTTTAGGCAGCACACGCTCGTAATCCGGGAACTTGCCGTCAACCAGCTTGGAGGTGAAGGTGAACTCACCCGTGGTCGCGCGGATGTGATGCTGACCCAGGACAATGCTGACGTTGCCATCCGGTTCGGTCAGCAAACGTGCCAATTCAAGGATACCTTTACGCGGCACGATCACCTGGTGACGGTCCGGCTGACCGATATCAGCACGCATCGAGCACATTGCCAGACGATGACCGTCGGTGGCCACGGCACGGATGATGCCTTCCGACACTTCCAGCAGCATGCCGTTGAGGTAGTAACGCACGTCCTGCTGGGCCATCGCGAAGCTGGTGCGCTCGATCAAACGGCGCAGCTTGCTTTGCTCCAGGCTGCAGGTCAGCGAGCCAGGGCCTTCTTCAACGGTGGGGAAATCATTGGCTGGCAAGGTAGACAGCGTAAAACGGCTGCGACCGGCCTTGACCACCAGCTTCTGCTCATCAACCTTGATGTCGATCAGCGCATCGTTGGGCAGGCTCTTACAGATGTCCATCAGCTTGCGCGCCGGCACGGTGATCTCGCCAGGTTCGGCAGGCTCTTCGAGCTGGACGCGCCCCACCAGCTCGACTTCCAGGTCGGTACCGGTCAAGGACAACTGCTGGCCTTCGACAACCAGCAATACGTTGGAGAGCACCGGCAAGGTCTGTCGGCGCTCGACAACGCCTGCGACCAGTTGCAGGGGTTTCAACAGGGCTTCGCGTTGAATGGTGAAATGCATGGTCTAGTCCCTTGCCTTAATAAGCTGCGCTGGTGTCATCACGTAGTCAGTGTACGCAGCAGGTTCTTGTAGTCCTCGCGAATATCCGCGTCGGATTCCTTAAGTTCGTTGATTTTGCGGCACGCGTGCAAGACCGTGGTGTGGTCGCGACCGCCAAACACATCACCGATTTCCGGCAGGCTGTGGTTGGTCAACTCCTTGGAGAGTGCCATAGCCACCTGACGCGGACGAGCCACCGAGCGCGAGCGGCGCTTGGACAGCAGGTCGGAAATCTTGATCTTGTAGTACTCCGCCACGGTGCGCTGGATGTTATCCACACTGACCAGCTTGTCCTGGAGTGCCAGCAGGTCTTTCAAGGATTCGCGAATCAGCTCGATGGTGATGTCGCGGCCCATGAAGTGCGAGTGTGCGATCACCCGCTTGAGTGCGCCTTCCAGCTCACGCACGTTGGAGCGAATGCGTTGGGCAATGAAGAATGCGGCGTCGTGGGGCAGGTCGACCTTCGCCTGGTCAGCCTTTTTCATCAGGATCGCAACGCGGGTTTCCAGCTCCGGCGGCTCTACCGCAACGGTCAGGCCCCAACCAAAGCGCGACTTCAGGCGTTCTTCCAGGCCTTCGATTTCCTTCGGATAACGGTCGCTGGTCAGGATGACCTGCTGGCCGCCTTCGAGCAGGGCGTTGAAGGTGTGAAAGAACTCTTCCTGGGAACGTTCCTTGCGGGCGAAGAATTGAATGTCATCGATCAACAAGGCATCAACGGAACGGTAGAACCGCTTGAACTCGTTGATCGCATTGAGCTGCAGGGCCTTGACCATATCAGCCACGAAGCGCTCCGAGTGCAGGTACACGACCTTGGCATTCGGGTTCTTCTTTAATAGATGGTTACCCACAGCGTGCATCAAGTGAGTCTTACCCAAGCCAACGCCACCATAAAGGAAGAGTGGGTTGTAACCATGCTTGGGGTTATCGGCCACTTGCCAGGCGGCCGCCCGGGCCAGCTGGTTGGATTTACCTTCGACGAAGTTCTCAAAGGTAAAGGTGCGGTTCAAGTAGCTGGTGTGCTTGAGCGCGCCTTCCACCTGCACAGTGCGCTGTTCCGCGCGAACCGGGGCCTGCTGCGAGCTGGCACCTGCCATTGGGTCGAAGCTGTCGCGGGACGGCTCTTCATTTATAGGCGCGTTTTTCTGCGACGAGGATTTTGAAGGCGTCGGAGCAACCGGTGCTGGCGAGTTATTAACAGGTGCGACAGCGGACTGTGCCTGCGAGGCACTCGCTGCCAACGGCGCATTCGGCGCAGCGCGAGGCGCCGAGCTGCGTTTGCTGCCTATTAATAAGGAGAGCACGGGCGCGAGGCCATTGCCATGCTCATCGAGCAATTCGAGAACGCGGCTCAGGTACTTCTCGTTGACCCAGTCGAGAACAAAACGATTGGGTGCGTAGACACGCAACTCGTCGCCTTCGGCTTCGACCTGTAGCGGACGGATCCAGGTGTTGAATTGCTGGGCAGGCAGCTCATCGCGCAAAAGCTCCACGCACTGCTGCCAAAGTTCCACTGACACGGATATCCCCTAAGTTGAAAGCCGGTGAGGCAAAAACAGCCGCCATTGTAGCGGCCAGCCGCCCACTTATCCACATGTAGGTTGCTCACACACCAGCCAAAATCAATGCCTTAACCGTAAAGAAGGCGACAGATGGTCTGTGCATAAGCTCTGTGGATAAGCGCACCTAAGCCCGTTGTACAAGTGGGGTCGAAAGTCTGTGGGTAACCGGCCTGTGGATAACAAGCCATTCCACACACAGCTTATCCGACAGCGCAGCACAGGCAGAGCACCGTTTCTCCCCCGTGTTGTCATTCTCTGTACATCACGTGGAATATGGCCTCAAGGAAGTTATCCACAGAAGAACGCTTCCCTAGCTTTTATAAGCTTTACAGAAAAGCTTTAAATAACTTCCTTCTTTATTTTTATATCTATGGCATTGCCCATGGAAGCCTGGCGGACAGAAAAGGCCTGGATGCGTGCAAAGATCTAATTAAAGGAAAAGCTGGTTGGAAATTGACCTAGAGGCTTGCTTTCTCTAGAATCGCCGGTCTCTTAAAACGGGGGCCATTCCGGCCCGTTGTGGACGAACCAGGTAACAACGCCATGAAACGTACTTTCCAACCAAGCACCATCAAACGCGCCCGTACCCACGGCTTCCGTGCTCGCATGGCCACCAAGAACGGCCGTGCTGTCCTGTCGCGTCGCCGCGCCAAAGGTCGTGCGCGTCTGGCAGTTTGATAATCCGGTACTGGTGGTGAGTCAGGACTTCAGTCGGGAAAAGCGCCTGCTTACCCCCCGGCACTTCAAGGCAGTCTTTGACTCCCCCACCGGCAAGGTTCCGGGGAAAAATCTCCTGCTCCTTGCGCGTAACAACGATCTGGGTCACCCCCGTCTCGGGTTGGTGATCGGCAAGAAGAGCGTAAAGCTCTCCGTTGAGCGCAATCGCCTCAAGCGTCTGATGCGCGAATCGTTTCGCCTCCACCAGGACACTCTGGTTGGTTGGGATATTGTTATCGTCGCGCGCAAAGGCTTGGGGGACGTAGAAAACCCCGAATTGATTCAGCATTTCGGCAAGCTCTGGAAACGTTTGGCGCGTACCCACAAGCCAGCACCAGCAGTCAGCACCGAAACTGTAGGGGTAGACAGCCTTGATGCGTAAACTGGCGCTCGTTCCGATCCAGTTTTACCGTTATGCCATTAGTCCTCTGATGGCCAACCACTGTCGTTTCTACCCCAGTTGTTCCTGCTACGCGTTAGAGGCCATAGAAAATCATGGTCTTCTGCGCGGTGGCTGGCTGGCCTTTCGTCGTTTAGGCCGCTGTCATCCGTGGAATCCCGGTGGTTATGACCCGGTTCCACCTATCCCTACCTCCCGTTCTTCTTCGATGGCCGAGTAATCATGGATATTAAACGCACGATCCTGATCGTCGCCCTGGCAATCGTGTCCTACGTCATGGTTCTTAAGTGGAACCAGGACTATGGCCAAGCTGCCCTGCCGACTCAGAATGTTGCTACCAATCAGGCTGCGCCGGCTATTCCGGACACCCCGCTGGGTAACAATGCGTCCGCGAGTGCCGATGTTCCCAGCGCGAATGGCGAGACAAGCGCCCCTGTAGAAACGCCAGTAGTCACCAATAAAGACCTCATCCACGTCAAAACGGATGTGCTCGACCTGGCTATCGATCCACAAGGTGGTGATATCGCCCAGCTGAAGCTGCCGCTTTATCCACGTCGCCAAGACCATCCGGATGTTCCGTTCCAGCTGTTCGATAACGGCGGCGAACGCGTTTATCTGGCACAAAGCGGCCTGACTGGCACCAACGGTCCGGATGCTCGTGCTACCGGTCGTCCGGTTTATTCGACCGAACAGAAGACTTATCAACTGGCTGATGGCCAAAACCAGTTGAACGTTGACCTGAAATTCAGCCTCGATGGCGTCAACTACATCAAGCGTTTCAGCTTCACCCGTGGTTTGTACGACTTGAAGGTCACTTACCTGATCGACAACGAAAGCGACAAACCGTGGAGCGGCAACCTGTTTGCCCAGCTCAAGCGTGATGGCAGTTCCGATCCGTCTTCCAGCACCGCCACCGGCACCGCGACTTACCTGGGCGCCGCCCTGTGGACAAGTAACGAGCCGTACAAAAAAGTGTCGATGAAAGATATCGACAAGGGCGCGCTGAAAGAAACCGTTCAAGGTGGCTGGGTTGCCTGGCTGCAACACTACTTCGTGACCGCATGGATTCCGAACAAGGGTGAAGCCAACCTGGTGCAAACCCGCAAGGACAGCCAGGGCAACTACATCATTGGCTTTACTGGCCCGGCGTTGACCGTCGCTCCAGGCGCCAAGGCTGAAACCAGCGCTACCTTGTATGCCGGCCCGAAAAGCCAGGCAGTACTGAAAGAGTTATCCCCAGGCCTGGAACTGACTGTGGATTACGGCATCCTGTGGTTTATTGCCCAGCCGATCTTCTGGCTGCTGCAACATATCCACAGCATCGTCGGCAACTGGGGCTTCTCGATCATCTTCCTGACGATGCTGATCAAGGGGATCTTCTTCCCACTGTCGGCCGCCAGCTACAAGTCGATGGCGCGCATGCGTGCCGTGGCCCCTAAATTGGCCGCGCTGAAAGAACAACATGGTGACGACCGGCAGAAAATGTCGCAGGCCATGATGGAGTTGTACAAGAAAGAGAAGATCAACCCGCTGGGTGGATGCTTGCCGATTCTGGTACAAATGCCGGTATTCCTTTCGCTGTACTGGGTACTCCTGGAAAGCGTGGAAATGCGCCAGGCTCCGTTCATGCTGTGGATAACTGACCTGTCGATCAAAGACCCGTTCTTTATCCTGCCGATCATCATGGGCGCGACCATGTTTATCCAGCAGCGCTTGAACCCAACGCCGCCGGATCCGATGCAGGCCAAGGTAATGAAAATGATGCCAATCATCTTCACCTTCTTCTTCCTGTGGTTCCCAGCTGGCCTGGTGCTGTACTGGGTGGTCAACAACGTGTTGTCGATCTCTCAACAGTGGTACATCACACGTAAGATCGAAGCGGCTACCAAAAAAGCCGCGGCGTAACTTACTCTGTGGATAACCACTCAAGACGCCCCCTAGTGGGGCGTTTTGCTTTCCGTCACTTTTGTTCTGGAACCTGCTGATGAGCGCTCCTCGTGAAACCATCGCTGCTGTCGCTACCGCTCAAGGTCGCGGCGGTGTCGGTATCGTTCGAATTTCCGGGCCGCTCGCCGGCATTGCCGCCAAAGCCATCAGTGGTCGTGAACTCAAGCCTCGCTACGCCCATTACGGCCCCTTCCTGGATGCGGATAACGGGGTATTGGACGAAGGCTTGGCACTTTATTTCCCAGGCCCCAATTCCTTTACCGGCGAAGATGTCCTCGAATTGCAAGGACACGGTGGCCCGATCGTCCTGGATATGTTGCTGCAACGCTGCCTGCAACTGGGTTGTCGCCTGGCGCGCCCGGGAGAATTCAGCGAGCGGGCATTCCTCAACGACAAGCTCGACCTAGCGCAGGCCGAAGCGATAGCCGACTTGATCGAGGCCAGTTCTGCACAGGCTGCGCGCAATGCATTGCGCTCGCTGCAGGGGGCGTTTTCCCTGCGTGTGCATAACTTGACCGAGCAACTGATCAGCCTGCGTATCTACGTGGAAGCGGCGATTGATTTTCCGGAAGAGGAAATCGACTTCCTTGCCGATGGCCATGTATTGGCGATGCTGGACAAGGTCCGCGACGAATTATCCACAGTACTGCGCGAAGCCGGGCAAGGCGCGTTGTTGCGTGACGGCATGACCGTGGTGATTGCCGGTCGACCCAATGCCGGTAAATCCAGCTTGCTCAATGCCCTGGCGGGGCGTGAAGCGGCGATCGTTACCGAGATTGCCGGTACCACACGGGATATCCTGCGCGAACATATCCACATCGACGGTATGCCCTTGCATGTGGTCGATACCGCCGGGCTGCGTGATACAGACGACCAGGTGGAAAAGATCGGCGTAGAACGGGCGCTCAAGGCCATTGGCGAAGCGGATCGGGTGCTGCTGGTGGTGGATGCCACCGCACCTGAAGCTGTTGATCCTTTTGCGTTGTGGCCGGAATTCCTTGAACAACGACCGGACCCGGCCAAAGTCACCTTGATCCGCAATAAGGCTGACCTCACAGGTGAAGCCATTGCCATGGAAACCAGTGAGGATGGCCACGTCACCATCAGTCTGAGTGCGAAGTCGGCCGGGGATGGCCTGGAGCTGCTGCGTGACCACCTCAAGGCTTGCATGGGTTATGAACAGACTTCGGAAAGCAGCTTCAGCGCTCGCCGCAGGCACCTGGAGGCGTTGCGTCATGCCAGCGCGGCCTTGGAACACGGTCGGGCACAGCTGACCTTGGCGGGGGCAGGGGAGCTGCTGGCTGAGGATCTACGCCAGGCCCAACAGCTGTTGGGCGAAATCACGGGGGCATTCAGCTCGGATGATTTGCTGGGACGGATTTTTTCCAGCTTCTGCATCGGTAAATAGTCTTTCGTTTTCCACAGACAGGCCATTCGCGCCTGTCTGTTTCTTTCGCGTACCCCGATTTCCTCCTTTCTCTATGCATAACCAGGTCGTGGGTGGCCTCCGCGTGCGAGCAATTTGCTTCAGTGCTCCCATTTCTGTGGATTAAGCCCTGTGAATAACCGCCCCTGTGCTCGGTTGATAACAGGGCTCGAAACCTGGGCTAAAACCCGCCTGTGGATAACCATCTGTTTAATCCACAGGCTTAAAGCACTTATCCAAGCCCCTCATGGGCACATGACCACAGACTTTTAAAGCGCTGTACATAACGAAAATAAAGGCCTGTAGAGATCTATCCACAGAAAGGTGCCTCAGTAGAAATAAACATAAAAACAAAGATTTAATAAACTTCTCTCTTTTAATTTCTATTGTCTTTGATTCATCCACAGCTGGTTAAATTTTGTGCAAAGGGTTCTTTAGGGAGGGCTAAGTCCCTATACTTGCCGCCAAAGCTCTAAAACCAGCTCAACCAATCAATTCCTAATTACCTACATAAGCAGGCACGAGGTGCGTGGTGGATTTCCCTTCCCGTTTTGAAGTGATCGTCATCGGCGGCGGTCATGCCGGTACTGAGGCAGCACTGGCGTCAGCACGCATGGGCGTAAAAACCCTGTTGCTGACGCACAACGTGGAAACCCTCGGTGCGATGAGTTGCAACCCTGCCATCGGTGGGATCGGCAAAAGCCATCTGGTCAAGGAAATCGACGCCCTTGGCGGCGTGATGGCCATGGCTACCGACAAGGGTGGCATTCAATTTCGCGTGCTCAATAGCCGCAAAGGCCCGGCCGTGCGTGCCACACGGGCTCAAGCCGACCGCATCCTGTACAAAGCAGCGGTTCGCGAAACCCTGGAAAACCAGCCGAACCTGTGGATATTTCAACAGGCCGCCGATGACCTGATCGTCGAGCAAGACCAGGTACGTGGTGTCGTCACCCAGATGGGCCTGCGTTTCTTCGCGGAATCCGTGGTGTTGACCACCGGTACCTTCCTCGGCGGACTTATCCACATAGGCATGCAGAACTATTCCGGCGGCCGCGCCGGTGATCCTCCGTCGATTGCCCTGGCCCAACGTCTACGTGAATTGCCACTGCGGGTCGGTCGCTTGAAAACCGGAACTCCGCCGCGTATCGACGGGCGTTCCGTGGATTTCTCAGTGATGACCGAGCAAGCTGGGGATACGCCGATTCCGGTCATGTCGTTCATGGGCTCCAAGGAGCAGCATCCGAAACAGGTCAGCTGCTGGATTACCCACACCAATGCCCGTACCCACGAAATCATCGCGGCGAATCTCGACCGTTCGCCGATGTATTCCGGGGTGATCGAAGGCATTGGCCCGCGTTACTGCCCATCGATCGAAGACAAGATCCACCGTTTTGCCGACAAGGAAAGCCATCAGGTCTTCATCGAGCCCGAAGGCTTGACCACCCATGAGCTGTACCCGAACGGTATTTCCACATCACTGCCGTTCGACGTGCAAATCCAGATCGTGCAATCGATTCGCGGCATGGAAAATGCCCACATCGTGCGTCCGGGCTACGCCATCGAGTACGACTATTTCGACCCGCGTGACCTGAAGTACAGCCTGGAAACCAAAGTGATCGGCGGTTTGTTCTTTGCCGGACAAATCAACGGCACCACCGGTTATGAAGAAGCTGGTGCCCAAGGTTTGCTGGCCGGAACCAACGCTGCATTGCGTGCCCAGGGTAAAGACAGCTGGTGCCCGCGTCGCGATGAGGCGTACATCGGTGTATTGGTCGACGACCTGATTACCCTGGGCACCCAGGAACCGTACCGGATGTTCACGTCCCGGGCGGAATATCGCCTGATCCTGCGCGAAGACAACGCCGACCTGCGCCTGACCGAAAAAGGTCGCGAACTGGGCCTGGTCGATGACGCACGCTGGGCAGCCTTCTGCAAAAAACGCGAAAGCATCGCGTTGGAAGAGCAGCGCCTGAAAAGCACCTGGGTCCGCCCGGGCACCGAGCAGGGCGATGCGATTGCTGAAAAATTCGGCACGCCGCTGACCCACGAATACAACTTGCTGAACCTGCTGTCCCGTCCGGAAATCGACTACGCTGGTCTGGTCGAAGTGACCGGGCAGGGCGCAGAAGATCCGCAGGTCGCCGAGCAGGTCGAAATCAAGACCAAATACGCCGGTTACATTGACCGCCAGCAGGACGAGATCGCCCGCTTGCGCGCCAGTGAAGACACCAAGCTGCCTGTGGATATCGATTACACCGGCATTTCCGGGTTGTCGAAGGAAATTCAAAGCAAGCTGGGGATAACTCGGCCGGAAACCCTGGGCCAGGCGTCACGTATCCCTGGCGTAACCCCGGCAGCCATTTCGCTGTTGATGATTCATTTGAAAAAACGCGGCGCGGGCCGTCAGTTGGAGCAAAGCGCTTGAGTTCGTTGGTCACCTCGCAACACGCCGAAGAGTTATCCACAGGTGCATACCAGTTGGGTGTCGACCTGACCCCGGTCCAGCACGAATTGCTGTTGGGCTACCTGGCCCTGTTGATCAAATGGAACAAGGCTTACAACCTGACCGCCGTGCGTGATCCCGACGAAATGGTGTCCCGTCACTTGCTCGACAGCTTGAGCGTGATGCCATTCATCGAAAATGGTCGCTGGTTGGACGTTGGTAGTGGCGGCGGCATGCCGGGCATCCCGTTGGCCATCCTGTTTCCCGAGTCCCAAGTGACCTGCCTGGACAGCAACGGCAAGAAAACCCGCTTCCTGACCCAGGTCAAACTGGAGTTGAAGCTGGACAACCTGCAAGTTATCCACAGCCGCGTCGAAGCCTTCATACCCGAACAGCCCTTCAGCGGAATTGTTTCCCGGGCATTCAGCAGCATGGAGAACTTCTGCAACTGGACCCGCCACCTGGGCGACCGCGAAACCCGTTGGCTGGCAATGAAGGGCGTTCATCCAAGCGACGAGCTGTTAGCATTGCCGGCAGACTTCCACCTCGATAGCGAACACGCCTTGGCCGTACCCGGTTGCCAAGGCCAACGCCATCTGCTGATACTGCGCCGCACGGCATGATTGGGAACACAAGCAAGAATGGCTAAGGTATTCGCGATAGCGAACCAGAAAGGTGGCGTGGGCAAAACCACCACCTGCATCAACCTCGCAGCATCCCTGGTCGCGACAAAGCGCCGGGTGCTGTTGATCGATCTCGATCCACAGGGCAACGCCACCATGGGTAGCGGTGTGGATAAACACGGCCTGGAAAACTCGGTCTACGACTTGCTGATTGGTGAGTGCGACCTCGCCCAGGCCATGCACTACTCCGAGCATGGCGGTTATCAACTGCTGCCGGCCAACCGCGATTTGACCGCGGCGGAAGTCGTGCTGTTGGAAATGCAGATGAAAGAAAGCCGCTTGCGCAGTGCCTTGGCGCCGATCCGCGAGAATTACGACTACATCCTGATCGACTGTCCGCCGTCGCTGTCGATGCTCACGCTCAACGCTTTGGTGGCTGCCGATGGGGTAATTATCCCCATGCAGTGCGAGTACTACGCACTGGAAGGGTTGAGCGACCTTGTGGATAACATCAAGCGTATCGCCGAGTTGCTGAACCCGAACCTGCAGATCGAAGGCTTGCTGCGGACCATGTTCGACCCGCGCTTGAGCCTGATGAACGATGTTTCGGCGCAGCTCAAGGAACACTTTGGCGAGCAACTGTACGACACCGTGATCCCGCGCAACATCCGTCTGGCCGAAGCGCCAAGCTATGGCATGCCGGCTTTGGCATACGATAAAACATCGCGTGGTGCGATTGCCTACCTGGCCCTGGCCGGCGAGATGGTTCGTCGCCAACGCCGCAATTCACGCACTGCTGCAGCCCAGCCAACTTAAGGAATCCCCATGGCCGTCAAGAAACGAGGTCTCGGACGTGGACTGGATGCGCTCCTGAGTGGTCCGACTGTCACGACCCTTGAAGAACAAGCGGTGCAGGCCGACGAGCGTGAGCTGCAACACCTGCCGCTGGACCTGATCCAGCGCGGTAAATACCAGCCACGGCGGGACATGGATCCCCAAGCGCTTGAAGAGCTGGCCAATTCGATCAAGGCTCAGGGCGTGATGCAGCCGATCGTGGTACGCCCGATTGGTGGTGGCCGCTTCGAAATCATTGCCGGTGAGCGCCGCTGGCGCGCCAGCCAGCAGGCCGGCAAGGAAACCATCCCGGCGATGGTGCGCGATGTCTCGGATGAAACTGCCATCGCCATGGCGTTGATCGAGAACATCCAGCGAGAAGACCTCAATCCGATCGAAGAAGCGATCGCCCTGCAGCGTTTGCAGCAGGAATTCCAGCTGACCCAGCAACAAGTGGCCGAGGCGGTGGGTAAATCCCGCGTCACGGTCTCCAACTTGTTGCGCCTGATCGCTCTGCCGGAAGTCATCAAGACGATGCTTTCCCATGGCGATCTGGAAATGGGTCATGCCCGCGCTTTGCTCGGTTTACCGGAAAATCAACAAGTTGAAGGGGCGCGACACGTTGTCGCACGAGGTCTCACCGTTCGTCAGACTGAAGCCCTGGTTCGCCAGTGGCTCAGTGGCAAACCTGCACCGGTCGAAACGGCCAAACCTGATCCGGATATCGCGCGTCTCGAGCAGCGCCTGGCCGAGCGCCTGGGCTCTGCGGTGCAAATTCGCCATGGCAAGAAAGGCAAAGGCCAATTGGTCATCGGATATAACTCGCTCGATGAGCTTCAGGGCGTCCTTGCCCACATTCGCTGAAACATTTGCTTATGTAGCGCGTGATCGGAAATCACTACCCGGCAGTTGAATAGGGGCAGAACCGCCCCTATACTCTGCGCGCATTTTGTCGGCACAAATTATGCCAAGTTATTGATTTCCGGCAGCCGACCATTGAGGAGCAAGAGTGATGGAAACCCGCACGCCAAACACGTTGCCGTTCCATCGCTTGGCCGTTTTCCCGGTTTTATTGGCTCAATTTGTCATGGTGCTGATCGCCGCATTGGCGCTTTGGTACTGGCATGGAGTCGTAGCCGGGTATTCAGGACTCTGCGGAGGCCTGATAGCCTTGCTGCCCAATATGTATTTTGCTCACAGGGCCTTTCGGTTTTCCGGCGCCCGAGCAGCCCAGGCCATCGTCCGGTCTTTTTATGCCGGCGAGGCGGGGAAACTGATTTTGACGGCAGTGCTGTTTGCATTGACCTTTGCAGGTGTGAAGCCATTGGCGCCGCTGGCTGTATTCGGCGTCTTCGTGTTGACCCAACTGGTCAGCTGGTTCGCTCCCCTGCTAATGAAAACAAGACTTTCGAAACCTTAGGGCGTTTGAGGCAACCATGGCAGAAACAACCGCTTCGGGCTATATCCAGCACCACTTGCAGAACCTGACCTTTGGTCAGCTTCCCAACGGCGGCTGGGGCTTCGCCCACACCGCAGCAGAAGCCAAGGAAATGGGCTTTTGGGCTTTCCACCTGGATACTCTGGGCTGGTCGGTCGCATTGGGTCTGATCTTCGTCCTGATTTTCCGCATGGCGGCAAAGAAGGCGACCTCCGGTCAGCCGGGTGCCTTGCAGAACTTCGTTGAAGTATTGGTCGAATTCGTCGATGGCAGCGTGAAAGACAGCTTCCATGGCCGTAGCCCGGTGATTGCACCGCTGGCACTGACCATCTTCGTCTGGGTGTTCCTGATGAACGCCGTCGACCTGGTACCGGTCGATTGGATTCCTCAACTGGCCATCCTGATTTCCGGCGATCACCACATTCCATTCCGTGCGGTTTCCACCACGGATCCTAACGCCACCCTGGGCATGGCCCTGTCGGTGTTCGCGTTGATCATTTTCTACAGCATCAAGGTCAAGGGCATCGGCGGCTTCATCGGCGAACTGACCCTGCACCCGTTCGGCAGCAAGAACATCTTCGTTCAAGCCCTGCTGATCCCGGTGAACTTCCTGCTGGAATTCGTAACCCTGGTCGCCAAGCCGATTTCCCTGGCACTGCGACTGTTCGGCAACATGTATGCCGGCGAGCTGGTATTCATTCTGATCGCTGTGATGTTCGGCAGTGGTCTGCTCTGGCTTAGCGGCCTGGGCGTTGTTCTGCAGTGGGCGTGGGCTGTGTTCCACATCCTGATCATCACCCTGCAGGCGTTTATCTTCATGATGCTGACCATCGTCTACCTGTCGATGGCGCACGAAGAGAACCATTAAGACCAGTCTCGACTAGTCTGATGTCCTTCCCGGTGAAACGGGAAGGTGGCCTGAAAGGGCTATGAAACGATTTGTTTTACCGCTTTAAAATCTAAAAAACCTAAACCATACGACGTAAAAGTCGGGAGGAAAGATGGAAACTGTAGTTGGTCTAACCGCTATCGCTGTTGCACTGTTGATCGGCCTGGGCGCCCTGGGTACTGCCATTGGTTTCGGCCTGCTGGGCGGCAAATTCCTGGAAGGCGCAGCGCGTCAGCCAGAAATGGTCCCAATGCTGCAAGTTAAAATGTTCATCGTTGCCGGCCTGCTCGACGCCGTAACCATGATCGGCGTTGGTATCGCTCTGTTCTTCACCTTCGCGAACCCCTTCGTTGGTCAACTCGCTGGCTAATCACTCGAATTTTCGAGTTGATTGGGGTGATGGACAACGAATGAGCGAGGTGTTGGCGTGAACATTAATGCAACCCTGATTGGCCAATCCGTTGCGTTCTTCATTTTTGTAGTGTTTTGCATGAAGTTCGTGTGGCCTCCGGTCATCGCGGCTTTGCACGAACGTCAGAAGAAGATCGCTGATGGTTTGGACGCTGCCAGCCGTGCAGCTCGCGACCTGGAGTTGGCCCAAGAGAAAGTGGGTCATCAACTGCGCGATGCTAAAGCACAGGCAGCTGAAATCATTGAGCAAGCCAAGAAGCGCGGCAACCAGATCGTCGAAGAGGCTGTTGAAAAAGCCCGCGTCGAAGCTGACCGTGTGAAGGCTTCGGCTCATGCCGAGATCGAACAGGAACTGAACGGCGTCAAAGACGCGCTGCGTGCCCAACTGGGTGCTCTGGCGGTCGGCGGTGCAGAGAAGATCCTCGGTGCCACAATCGATCAAAACGCGCACGCGGAGCTGGTTAACAAACTGGCTGCTGAAATTTAAGCGAGGGCGATCATGGCAGAACTGACCACGTTGGCCCGACCTTATGCTAAGGCAGCCTTCGAGCACGCCCAGGCCCACCAGCAGCTGGCCTCTTGGTCAGCCATGCTCGGCCTGGCTGCAGCAGTGTCGCAAGACGACACCATGCAGCGCGTGCTCAAGGCCCCGCGCCTGACGAGCGCAGACAAGGCCGCCACTTTTATTGAAGTGTGCGGCGACAAGTTTGATGTGAAAGTGCAGAACTTCATCCACGTCGTTGCCGAAAACGGCCGTCTCCCGCTACTGCCGGAGATTGCCGCTCTGTTCGACCTGTACAAGGCCGAAGCGGAGAAATCGGTAGACGTTGAAGTGACCAGTGCTTTTGCATTGAACCAAGAACAGCAAGACAAACTCGCCAAGGTTCTCAGTGCACGACTCAATCGGGAAGTGCGCCTGCAAGCTACGGAGGACGCATCCCTGATTGGTGGTGTCGTTATCCGCGCCGGCGACCTGGTTATCGATGGCTCGATTCGCGGCAAAATCGCGAAACTTGCCGAAGCATTGAAATCTTGAGTTTGAAGGGGCAGCAGAGCAATGCAGCAACTCAATCCTTCCGAAATAAGTGAAATTATCAAGGGCCGCATCGACAAGCTCGATGTGACCTCCCAAGCCCGTAACGAAGGCACTGTCGTCAGCGTATCTGACGGTATCGTGCGGATTCACGGTCTGGCCGACGTCATGTACGGCGAGATGATCGAGTTTCCGGGCGGCGTCTACGGTATGGCCCTCAACCTGGAGCAAGACTCCGTAGGTGCCGTTGTATTGGGTGCGTACACCAGTCTGGCTGAAGGCATGAGCGCCAAGTGCACCGGCCGCATCCTGGAGGTTCCGGTTGGTAAGGAACTGCTGGGTCGCGTAGTCGACGCACTGGGTAACCCTGTTGACGGTAAAGGTCCACTGGGCAACACCGAGACCGATGCGGTCGAGAAAGTTGCTCCAGGCGTGATCTGGCGTAAGTCGGTAGACCAGCCTGTACAGACTGGCTACAAGGCTGTCGATGCCATGATCCCTGTCGGCCGTGGCCAGCGTGAGCTGATCATCGGTGACCGTCAGATCGGTAAAACCGCTCTGGCGATCGACGCGATCATCAACCAGAAGAACAGCGGCATTTTCTGCGTCTACGTAGCCATTGGTCAGAAGCAATCGACCATCGCCAACGTGGTTCGCAAGCTGGAAGAAAACGGCGCCCTGGCCAACACGATCATCGTGGCTGCCAGTGCTTCGGAATCTCCTGCGCTGCAATTCCTGGCACCGTACTCCGGTTGCACCATGGGTGAATTCTTCCGCGACCGCGGTGAAGACGCGCTGATCGTTTATGACGATCTGTCCAAGCAAGCAGTGGCTTACCGCCAGATTTCCCTGCTGCTGCGCCGTCCACCAGGCCGTGAAGCTTACCCAGGCGACGTGTTCTATCTCCACTCCCGTCTGCTGGAGCGCGCATCCCGCGTTTCGGAAGAATACGTAGAGAAGTTCACCAACGGCGCAGTGACCGGCAAAACCGGCTCCCTGACCGCATTGCCGATCATCGAAACCCAGGCTGGCGACGTTTCCGCGTTCGTTCCGACCAACGTGATTTCCATCACCGACGGTCAGATCTTCCTGGAATCGGCCATGTTCAACTCGGGCATTCGCCCTGCAGTGAACGCCGGTGTTTCGGTATCCCGTGTGGGTGGTGCCGCTCAGACCAAGATCATCAAGAAGCTCTCCGGTGGTATCCGTACCGCTCTGGCTCAGTACCGTGAACTGGCGGCATTCGCCCAGTTCGCTTCTGACCTGGACGAAGCGACCCGTAAGCAACTTGAGCATGGTCAGCGCGTTACCGAGCTGATGAAGCAGAAGCAATACGCCCCAATGTCGATCGCTGACATGGCGTTGTCGCTGTATGCCGCTGAGCGTGGGTTCCTGACCGACGTTGAAATCGCCAAGGTCGGCAGCTTTGAACAAGCGCTGATTGCTTACTTCAACCGCGATCACGCCGAATTGATGGCGAAGATCAACGTGAAGGGTGACTTCAATGACGATATCGACGCTGGCATGAAAGCCGGTATCGAGAAGTTCAAGGCCACCCAAACCTGGTAAGCCGCAGCGGGAGCCGCAAGGCTCCCGCTTGCTAACCTGATAGGTGTTACATGGCAGGCGCAAAAGAGATTCGCAGTAAGATTGCGAGCATCAAAAGCACGCAAAAAATTACCAGCGCCATGGAAAAAGTGGCGGTCAGCAAAATGCGCAAGGCACAAATGCGCATGGCTGCTAGCCGTCCTTATGCGGAGCGTATCCGCCAGGTAATTGGGCATCTGGCCAACGCCAACCCGGAATACCGCCACCCGTTCATGATCGACCGCGCAGTCAAGCGTGTGGGTTATGTGGTAGTGAGCAGTGACCGTGGTTTGTGCGGTGGTTTGAATACCAACCTGTTCAAGGCCCTGGTCAAGGACATGGCGGTAAACCGCGAAAACGGCGTCGAGATCGATCTGTGTGTCGTTGGTAGCAAGGGTGCGGCCTTTTTCCGTAACTTCGGCGGTAACGTCGTTGCAGCTATCAGCCACCTGGGTGAAGAACCGTCGATCAATGATCTGATCGGCAGTGTGAAGGTGATGCTGGATGCGTACCTGGAGGGCCGGATTGACCGCCTGTCCGTGGTATCCAACAAGTTCATCAACACCATGACCCAGCAGCCAACCGTGGAGCAATTGATCCCACTGGTGGCGACCCCGGATCAGGAACTCAAGCACCACTGGGACTACCTCTACGAACCAGACGCCAAAGAGCTGCTTGACGGCTTGATGGTGCGCTACGTGGAGTCGCAGGTGTACCAGGCGGTGGTCGAGAACAACGCAGCTGAACAAGCGGCGCGGATGATCGCGATGAAAAACGCTACCGATAACGCCGGTGATCTGATCAGCGATTTGCAGCTGATCTACAACAAGGCGCGTCAGGCTGCGATCACCCAAGAGATCTCGGAAATCGTCGGCGGCGCTGCCGCGGTTTAACGGTTCAAATATTCAGAGGATCCAGCTATGAGTAGCGGACGTATCGTTCAAATCATCGGCGCCGTTATCGACGTGGAATTTCCACGCGACAGCGTACCGAGCATCTACAACGCGCTGAAAGTACAAGGCGCGGAAACTACCCTGGAAGTTCAGCAGCAGCTGGGCGACGGCGTAGTTCGTACCATTGCGATGGGTTCTACCGAAGGCTTGAAGCGCGGTCTGGACGTTGTCGACTCTGGCGCTGCCATCTCCGTACCGGTCGGTAAAGCGACCCTGGGCCGGATCATGGACGTACTGGGCAACCCGATTGACGAAGCTGGCCCGATCGACACCGAAGAGCGCTGGGGCATTCACCGTCCAGCACCTTCGTTCGCGGAACAAGCTGGCGGCAACGACCTGCTGGAAACCGGCATCAAGGTTATCGACCTGGTTTGCCCGTTCGCCAAGGGCGGTAAAGTCGGTCTGTTCGGTGGTGCCGGTGTAGGCAAGACCGTAAACATGATGGAACTGATCCGTAACATCGCCATCGAGCACAGCGGTTATTCCGTGTTCGCCGGTGTGGGTGAGCGTACTCGTGAGGGTAACGACTTCTACCACGAGATGAAGGACTCCAACGTTCTGGACAAAGTGGCACTGGTTTACGGTCAGATGAACGAGCCGCCGGGAAACCGTCTGCGCGTAGCCCTGACTGGCCTGACCATGGCCGAGAAGTTCCGTGACGAAGGTAACGACGTTCTGCTGTTCGTCGACAACATCTATCGTTACACCTTGGCCGGTACTGAAGTATCCGCACTGCTGGGCCGTATGCCTTCGGCAGTAGGCTACCAGCCGACTCTGGCTGAAGAGATGGGCGTTCTGCAAGAACGTATCACTTCGACCAAGGAAGGTTCGATCACCTCGATCCAAGCGGTATACGTACCTGCGGATGACTTGACCGACCCGTCGCCTGCGACCACCTTCGCCCACTTGGACGCCACCGTCGTACTGTCCCGTGACATCGCTTCCCTGGGTATCTACCCAGCGGTCGATCCACTCGACTCGACTTCGCGCCAACTGGACCCGAACGTGATCGGCCAGGAGCACTACGACACCGCTCGCGGCGTTCAGTACGTGCTGCAGCGTTACAAAGAACTGAAGGACATCATTGCGATCCTGGGTATGGACGAACTGTCGGAAACCGACAAGCAGTTGGTATCCCGCGCTCGTAAGATCCAGCGCTTCTTGTCGCAGCCGTTCTTCGTGGCTGAAGTCTTCACCGGTGCCTCTGGTAAATACGTTTCCCTGAAAGACACCATTGCTGGCTTCAAAGGCATCCTCAACGGTGACTACGACCACCTGCCAGAACAAGCGTTCTACATGGTCGGCGGCATCGAAGAAGCGATCGAGAAAGCCAAGAAACTGTAATCCCGGCGCCCGGCAACGGGCGCTCATCAGGTTGAGGCAATCAGATGGCTATGACAGTCCATTGCGATATCGTCAGCGCGGAAGGGGAAATCTTCTCCGGTCTGGTAGAAATGGTGATTGCACACGGCGAACTCGGTGACCTGGGTATTGCCATGGGCCACGCGCCATTGATCACCAGCTTGAAGCCAGGTCCGATTACGCTGACCAAGCAAGGCGGGGAAAAGGAGGTGTTCTACATCTCCGGTGGTTTCCTCGAGGTTCAGCCGAACATGGTCAAGGTACTTGCCGACACCGTGCAACGTGCTGGCGACCTGGACGAAGCTTCTGCTCAGGAAGCCGTCAAGGCTGCCGAGAAGGCCCTGCACGAGAAAGGTGCGGACTTCGACTACAGCGCTGCTGCTGTACGTCTGGCCGAGGCTGCAGCTCAGCTGCGCACGCTCCAGCAGATCCGCAAGAAGTAAGCGGCCACGCCGTCATGCTTCATGCGCGATTGATTAAAAAGGGTAGCCTCGGCTACCCTTTTTCTTTTTTAGCAAAACACTTCTCTGGTCTGAAGCCGGACCGCCCAGGATTGGTAGCCATTCATGTCTCTTGAAATCGTCATTCTCGCCGCAGGCCAGGGCACCCGCATGCGTTCGGCATTGCCCAAGGTGCTGCACCCGGTCGCGGGTAACTCCATGCTCGGGCATGTTATCCACAGTGCCCGGCAGTTGGACCCACAACGTATCCACGTGGTGATCGGCCATGGTGCTGATGTGGTGCGTGAGCGCCTGGCCGCGGATGACCTGAATTTCGTTCTGCAAGACAAGCAACTGGGGACCGGTCACGCCACCGCCCAAGCCGTGCCGTTCATCACAGCCGACACCGTGCTGATCCTCTACGGCGATGTGCCGCTGATCGAAGTCGAAACCCTGCAACGCCTGCTCAAGCATGTAGTACCTGGCCAGATGGGCCTGCTCACCGTAGAGCTGGATGACCCTACCGGCTACGGGCGCATCGTGCGTAACACTGACGGGAAGGTCGCGGCCATCGTCGAGCACAAGGACGCCAGCGAAGCCCAGCGCGCCATTACCGAAGGCAACACCGGTATTCTTGCGGTCCCTGCCAATAAGCTCGCGGATTGGATGAGCCGTTTGTCCAACAACAACGCCCAGGGCGAGTACTACCTCACTGACGTGATCGAAATGGCTGTCAGCGATGGCCTGCTGGTCGCCACCGAGCAGCCCCACGACCCTATGGAAGTGCAAGGCGCCAACGACCGCAAGCAGCTTGCAGAGCTCGAACGTCACTACCAACTGCGTGAAGGCCGCCGCCTGATGGCCCAGGGCGTGACCCTGCGCGACCCGGCGCGTTTTGATGTACGTGGTGAAGTCACCGTGGGCCGCGACGTGCTGATCGATATCAACGTCATCCTCGAAGGCCGCGTGATCATCGAAGACGACGTGGTGATCGGCCCGAACTGCGTGATCAAGGATAGCACCCTGCGCAAAGGCGTGGTGATCAAGGCCAATAGTCATATCGACGGTGCCGTGATGGGCGAGGGCAGTGATGCGGGTCCGTTTGCACGGTTGCGTCCGGGCAGCGTGTTGGGAGCCAAGGCCCATGTGGGTAACTTTGTCGAATTGAAAAACGCCCATCTGGGCGAAGGCGCCAAGGCCGGCCACTTAACGTACCTGGGCGATGCTGTGATCGGTGCGCGGACCAACATCGGCGCCGGCACCATCACCTGCAACTACGACGGTGCCAACAAGTATCAGACGACTATTGGTGAGGATGTGTTTATAGGCTCCAATAATTCGTTGGTTGCACCTGTAACCATCGGAGATGGCTCGAACACCGCTGCCGGTTCCACCATCAATCAGGATGTGGATAAGTCCCAACTGGCCGTAGCCCGCGCCCGCCAACGCAACATTGACGGATGGAAGCGTCCGGTCAAAATCAAAAAGACCTGAGTTATCCATAGCCTCATCAGCAGTGCTATCCAAATGTGGGAGGGGGCTTGCCCCCGATGGCGGATTTTCAGTCAATGTTTTAGATCGGCTGATCTACCGCAATCGGGGGGCAAGCCCCCTCCCACATTTGTCGTGTGTTGTTCGAAAAATCTGTTCCCGACGCTTGACGATATCTTGCCAATAGGTTTTGATTACCTTCGTTATATTTCGAAACGAAACTTATCATTACCATGTCGAAACGAAATACACCCCAACGACGCCACAACATCCTGACGTTGCTCAATGAACAGGGCGAAGTCAGCGTGGACGAACTGGCCAAGCGTTTCGAAACCTCGGAAGTGACCATCCGCAAGGACCTGGCCGCCCTCGAAAGCAACGGCCTGTTGCTGCGTCGCTACGGCGGCGCAATCACCATGCCCCAGGAACTGGTCGGTGATCCGGCCCAGCCCATCTCGGCCTACAAGCGCGCTATCGCCCGTGCTGCCGTGATGCGTCTGCGCGAACACGCGCGCATCATCATCGACAGCGGCAGCACCACCGCCGCCATGATCCCCGAACTGGGCCATCAGCCCGGCCTGGTGGTGATGACCAACTCCCTGCACGTGGCCAGCGCCTTGAGCGAACTGGAACACGAGCCGGTGCTGTTGATGACCGGCGGCACCTGGGACCCCCATTCGGACTCGTTCCAGGGGCAAGTTGCCGAGCAGGTGTTGCGGTCCTACGACTTTGATCAACTGTTCATCGGTGCCGACGGCATCGATCTGCAGCGCGGTACCACCACCTTTAATGAATTGCTGGGCCTGAGCCGCGTGATGGCCGAAGTCGCCCGGGAAGTGGTGGTGATGGTCGAATCCGACAAGATCGGCCGCAAGATTCCCAACCTGGAACTGCCCTGGAGCAGCGTCCATACCCTTATTACCGATGATCGCCTGCCGCTCGAGGCCCGCGACCAGATCCAAGCCCGCGGCATTACGCTGATATGCGCGGCAATCATCTAGGAGAAACACCATGTGTGGAATTGTAGGCGCAGTCGCTGAACGCAACGTCACCGCCATCTTGCTCGAAGGCCTCAAGCGCCTGGAATACCGTGGCTATGACAGCGCCGGTGTGGCTGTCTTCACCAACGCCGGCAAGCTCGAACGCATGCGTCGCCCAGGCAAGGTCAGCGAGCTGGAGCAGGCGTTGCTCGGTGAGCCGCTGGTCGGCCGCCTGGGCATTGCCCACACCCGTTGGGCTACCCACGGTGCGCCGTGCGAACGCAACGCCCACCCGCATTTCTCCGGTGACCTGGCGGTGGTGCATAACGGCATCATCGAAAACCACGAAGTGCTGCGCGAACAACTCAAGGGCCTGGGCTATGTGTTCACCTCGGACACCGATACCGAAGTCATTGCCCACCTGCTGAACCACAAGCTCAAGGACCTCGGTGACCTGACTGTCGCCCTCAAGGCCACCGTCAAGGAGCTGCACGGCGCCTACGGCCTGGCGGTGATCAGTGCCAGCCAGCCCGACCGCCTGGTCGCCGCCCGCAGCGGCAGCCCGTTGGTGATCGGCCTGGGCCTGGGCGAGAACTTCCTCGCCTCCGACCAACTGGCCCTGCGCCAGGTCACCGACCGTTTCATGTACCTGGAAGAAGGCGATATTGCCGACATCCGCCGTGAAAGCGTGCAGATCTGGGACGTCAACGGCCAATCCGTCGAGCGCGAAGCCGTGCAATACCGCGATGGTGCCGAAGCCGCCGACAAAGGCGAGTTCCGCCACTTCATGCTCAAGGAAATCCACGAGCAGCCCGCCGTGGTGCAACGCACCCTGGAAGGTCGCCTGGGCGACAAGCAAGTGCTGGTCAACGCCTTTGGCCCGCAGGCCGCCGAGCTGTTCGCCAAAGTACGCAATGTCCAGATCGTCGCCTGCGGCACCAGCTACCACGCCGGTATGGTTGCGCGTTACTGGTTGGAAGAACTGGCCGGCATCCCTTGCCAGGTCGAAGTCGCCAGCGAATTCCGCTACCGCAAGGTGGTGGTGCAGCCCGACAGCCTGTTCGTGACCATCTCCCAGTCCGGTGAAACCGCCGACACCCTGGCGGCCCTGCGTAACGCCAAGGAACTGGGCTTCCTCGCCAGCCTGGCGATTTGCAACGTCAGCATCAGCTCCCTGGTGCGTGAGTCCGACCTGACCCTGCTGACCCAAGCCGGTCGCGAAATCGGCGTCGCCTCCACCAAGGCGTTCACCACCCAACTGGTGGGCCTGCTGCTGCTGACCCTGTCCCTGGGTCAGGTACGTGGCACATTGGCTGCCGGTGTCGAAGCCACCCTGGTAGAGGAACTGCGCCGCCTGCCGACGCGCCTGGGCGAAGCCCTGGCCATGGACAGCACGGTAGAAAAAGTTGCCGAGCTGTTTGCCGACAAGAATCACACCCTGTTCCTGGGTCGTGGCGCCCAGTACCCGGTAGCGATGGAAGGCTCCCTGAAGCTCAAGGAAATCTCCTATATCCACGCCGAAGCTTATCCGGCCGGCGAGTTGAAACACGGCCCATTGGCGCTGGTGGACGACGACATGCCGGTGGTCACCGTGGCGCCAAACAACGAACTGCTGGAGAAGCTCAAGTCCAACCTGCAGGAAGTCCGTGCCCGTGGCGGCCAGTTGATCGTCTTCGCCGACGAAAAAGCCGGCATGACCAACGGCGAAGGCACCCACGTCATCAACATGCCGCATATCCACGACACCCTGTCGCCGATCCTCTACACCATCCCGCTGCAGCTGCTGTCGTACTACGTCGCGGTGCTCAAGGGCACCGACGTTGACCAGCCACGTAACCTGGCGAAGTCGGTGACGGTGGAGTAACCCGCTTTACCCTGGAGGCCCAACTGGTTTTGAACAATAAAGATTGACACAAAACAATAAAGTTTGACACTCATGAACATAGATTGACACAAGGCCCAAACCCCCGTATCTATGGGGGTTTTTCCTTTCCAGGCTTTCCCTTTGGTCTGGATTCATCGCTTCAACTCTCCGCGGGTGTAGTCTAGAAAACGCTTTGAAATATGGCCGCTACGGCGGTCATGTCCTTCTACGACTTTTTCTCGGCGTGAGGTGAAGCGGTCCGCATCGACTGAGGAGGCGTGGGTTGCGAGGTCGTAAGTTTGCATCACAGCAAGACATTGAACGGCATATTGCAAATGGATTTGGCGAAGGCGCCGGGGCAAGCTACGTGCCTTGGCTGCGGGTACAAGATGTCCCGTCGATAGGTCGTTCGCACAAGATCCAAGGTGTGAAGATCGAGAGGATTCATCACCTACTGTCAGATCTCGAGCGTTCGTACTTCCTTGTGTGTGAATTTTCTGAAAACGTCGTGGATATCCGTGAGCAATATCCGTTACTACCTACAGAGCGTGCGCAAGCGATAGCGTCGGCAATAGATGTACGTTATCCCAGATACCCTAGAACGACACTGCCCTATGTAATGACAACAGATTTCCTGCTAACTGTTAAGGACTTGAACGGAAACTTTAAGTCGGTAGCTAGAACTGTGAAGTATCGATCCGACCTAGTTGGCAAAGGAAGTAACCGCACGCTTGAAAAACTTGAGATTGAAAAGCGCTTTTGGCATAGCCAAGGTGTTGATTGGAAGATCGTCACAGATGAGTTTTTTACACGAGATTTGATAAAAAATCTTGGACTAATCAGAAAATACTCGAAGCTGCATCGCGATTTAATGAAAGTCCCGTTGCATTCGAATTTTATCGACTGCCTAGCAAACAGCCGGGAATATTCGTGGACCTTGGCCACCTGTCTAAGAAAAATAGCATGCCTTCTGTCCATTTCCTATATAGATGCTCAAGCAATTTTCTTCCATCTGGTTTGGAACAAGATACTGAAAATAGATTTGGTTAACACTCCTCTCCACCTTACTGGTCTAGTTCCTGACTTCGAAGTTTTCCAGATCCCTGCCCAAGTATCGTTGATGGAGAAAATGTCATGACTGTTCTCGTTAATGACGTTTTCGAGCCTGTTACCGATCTGTCGGTCATCTCTACGATAGCCAGGCTCATTTACCAGGATGAAACGCATGACTTAGCAGTTGTGATAGATCTAGCTGACCCTCCCCGGCAGCCGTACGCTGTTGGTCTTGATGAGCTGCGTCGCTCGCTAGCGTCTGGTCACACCAAACCAGCAGCCATCACCACGCCCGAGTTTATGCTTGTGCTTGAGGAGCAGTTGGATGAGAGAGCCAAGCAAGGCCGGGACGAAAAGTGGGCCGTCATCGCCCCTCTGCTAGATCCTGAATATCCAGGACAAATATTTGTACGGGGGGAGTTAGGCCGGCTTGTTAGCAAACGGGCGTCAGAGCTCGGAATCCAGCGAAAAACTATCTATCGGCTTCTTTACCGATATTGGTTTTATGGTCAAGTTCGAAACTCATTGCTTAATAATTACTCGGCGGTAGGTGTTGCCGATAGAAAATATGATCCAAGTAGGCCTCCAGGGCGAAAGCCTAAGTTTCAAGGCGTTCTTACTGCGCCTTCCAAGATGCTCGGTGCGGTTGATAAACGATGCATCCGAGTTGGGTATTCCCTTTATGTAAAAGATAAAAAGTCTTCTATTTCGAGCGCATATGACGAAATGTTGAGAAGATTCTACTCGGTTCGAGACATCTCTAAAAACAGTGAAGAAGAGCTTCGTTTGCTGCCTAGCTTAGAGCTGCCCAGCCTGAGGCAGTTCAGATATTGGGGACAGATTTTTTTCGACGAAATTGAAACCGAGCGTGGCCGTAAAGGGTTGAGGAAGTGGTTAAAGGACTGCCGTCCGCTTTCAGGTACCGTTCGCGATTGGCTGCGTGGACCGTGTCATCAGTTCGAAATCGACGCAACTATTGCCGATATTTATTTGGTCAACAGCTACTCTAGACGGATGCTCATTGGCCGGCCCGTAGTTTATATCGTTGTGGATAGTTTCTCCGGAATGATTGTTGGCCTCTATGTAGGATTGGAAGGTCCCAGTTGGAACGGGGCGAGGCAAGCGCTGTTCAACGCGTTTACCTCCAAAGTCGAGTTCTGCGCTCAGAACGGCGTTGAAATCAATTCAGATGATTGGAATTGTCACCACCTGCCCCACCAGATTTACGCCGACAGGGGAGAGATGTTGTCACTGGCAGCAGAGGGGCTATCGTCAGGCTTGGGAATTGAGATGGGCACTGCTCCGCCTTATCGGCCTGATTGGAAGCCTATGGTAGAAAGTCGGTTTGGCATTTTGAATGATTTGACGGGTATCAGATGGCTACCTGGCGGGGTAGCTGCGCGAGACAAAGAGCGAGGCGAGCGAGATTACCGGCTCGATGCCACGCTGAACCTCAAAGAGTTCACCCAGATACTCATCAATTGCGTGCTCCACTATAACCGGCACCATCGACAGCCTGACCGACTGACTCAGGCGATGATGAATGACGGCGTTGAACCTACGCCCAACGGGATATGGAATTGGGCCTGCGAAAACGACCTGATCGAATCCAACAAACGTCCCGACGAGCTGGTTTACCTCCATCTCTTGCCGCGCGAGCGCGCGACCGTTCAAAAGGGCGGGGTGATGTTTCGCGGCATGCACTACGTGTGTGATATGGCCATAGAGAAAGATTGGTTTGCCAAGGCTCGCAAAGGGGGCGTTTGGTCAATAGAGTGTTGGTTCGATCCGAACTCTGCGGCGCACATCTGGATCCAGGGAGAGGCCAAGCAGTTTATCCGCTGTGATCTTCGACGATCGGATGCCGGTTACGCGAATTACCGCTCGGACGAGATTTTTGATCTGCTCGAAGCCTATCGCCAAAAACCGCCTACTCGCCGGCGAGCCGAGCTGGAAAGCCGTGTCCAGCTTAGCGATCAGGTCCACCAGATCATCAGTCATGCGCTCGCAGAACGAAAATTGGAACCTGCTCCGCCCACCAAGGCAGAGGCCACTGGGAACATCCGCGAGAACCGCGCAGAAGAACGTCTCCGTGAGCGTGAAAATGCGGTTGTTCCTGAAGGCGTCAGGGCGGAGCCAGCTTCACTTCAATCTGAATTGACACCGAAAGCGCATGACTCATATGCCGGCGAGCGAACTGCGCAGGTTATCGATTTGCTCAAAAGAATTCGGCCAGGACAGGCAAAATGAAAGGTGCGCAGACGTTTGCCAATTACGTCAAACAGGACATAAGTGAGTATGCGGGCAATCCGCTTATCGAAGCTTTGCCTCCGATATTGTCGGAGGCGGCGGCTATTGAGCTGATCTCGAATTTTCCTCAGCCGGTGGATCCGAAAGAGCTGACCCTCGAAGGATCCACTCGAATTCACTGTATCGACCGGTTGAGAACCGTGGTGCAGCCGTTTTTGTTACACCTGGAACTGGAGGCCCTGTTTTCACTGCTCATCCGTCGAGGGTATGTTGGGCGTAACCCGATGTCGCCCGCTACCGTCCGGCATTTGCATTCTTTATCGGGGGCTCAGCGTTACCACGATGCGTTCAAGTCCACTGCAGAAACGTTCACCGTCGTCGGCCTGAGCGGCATTGGCAAGTCGACGGCACTCCACGCCATTTTGAGCCTTTATCCACAGACAATCCGTCATGAGCGTTATGAGGGAAAGCAGTTTGTTCATACCCAAATCACTTGGCTGAAGCTTGACTGCCCTCGGGATGGATCGCTGGCTGGATTTTGCCAGCAGTTTTTTTATGCAGTTGGTGACGCTCTAGGAGACAAGGACTATCACAAGCGCTACAGGCATCGAAACATCAATGATGCGCTGCAACAGATGGAGCAGGTGGCCAGCACGTTTTTCATCGGCGCCTTGTTAATCGACGAGCTGCAAAACCTCCACTTGGCGAAAACCGGTGGTAAGGAGAGCATGCTGAATTTCTTTCTGCACTTGGTTAACAACATTGGTATCCCGGTCGTTTTCAGTGGCACGAACTCTACGATTAGCCTGTTCTCAGAAGTCATGCGGACTGCCCGCCGAGTCTGTGGTGCCGGTACGCTGGAATTCAAACGATTCGAGAAAGATGATGAGGAGTGGCGGTTGTTAGTCGAAAATCTCTGGAGCTATCAGTGGTGCAAACAGACTGCTGAGCTGACCGACGAGATTTTCGACACGCTGTATGAGCACACTCAAGGCGTCACAGATTTCCTGGTCAAGCTGCTGGTATTGAGTCAGCGTTATGCGGTCCAGAGTGGCTCGGAGTGTTTGACTGCCGAGGTCCTGGTGAAGGTAAGCAACTCAAAAATGCAGATTCTAAAGCCAGCCCTTTCAGCTCTGCGTAGCCGAGATCCGAAGCGGATGCGACAGTTCGACGATTTGCTGCCGATTGAGGATCAGCTGAGCGAAATGATGGTCTTCGATGGTTTGGCACGAGAGGATCGCCTTGCCTTGCTTCGAAGTGTTGTATCCCGTGAGAAGCCGGTAGACCCATCTCCAACCATTCTTGCGAAAGGCCACCCATCGCCAATTGCTACTGCAGTGGAAAACTCAGAGGCTACAGCGCTAAGCGAACATGACGCTCCCCTCGATGCTCTGCGCGCTGCGGGCTGGCTCAACGAGGACCTGTTTGAGTTCTCACCGATGTACCACAAAGCGTGAGTCGGGAGGTGGCGAAGTGCACCTTAAACTCCATTTCTTCCCCGCCGCGTTTCCCGACGAGACGCTGCACAGCGTGATTTCTCGCTATGCCCGTCTTTGCGGTGTTCGTAATTGCCAAGAAGCATTTGCCGGACTGAAATCGGCGGCAGCATTTTCGCAAAATGTGGCATTCCCAAGTCATTTAGGGGAGTTTGTCGACGCGCTACCCAGCGGTACCGAGCTATCGATAGCCGAGGTCCTCATGCGTCACACGCTATTACCCTACTATGCGCCGTTTTTGAGTATGAGCCAGGTAGAACACGCTCGGACGCTGATGACTGCCGATGGGAAGGGCTTGATGTTGAAGCTGGGCGTCAACGCGAGCCGTATTGGATTCGCCTCCCGAGTGCGGTTATGCCCAGAATGTATCGCCCAAGATCAGGCCCAACGGGGAGTTGCTTACTGGCACAGGGTCCACATGCTTCCAGGCGTGCTGGTATGTCCGCATCACGGCACGTCACTTAGGATCCTTGATCCTCGCTGGTCCAGCCGTAGCTCTCGACAACTCAATCTGCCGAGTGATGAGAATGTGCAAGCACACACGGTACTTCTCGATACCCCGTTGCTGCGCATGCCGCCGCTTCACGAAATAGCGTTGCGATCACTTCAGGTCATCGAGTCTGAAGTCAGTGCTTTGTCGGCGGAGGCGGTGCGCTACACGCTTTTACAAAGGGCAACGCAGCTTAACCTTGCCTCTGATAACCATCGCTTGCACCTGCACATGCTGGCGCAGCACATGGCCGATTTTTTTGCTGCACTCCCGCGAGAATGGGAATTTTCTATACTCGGAGAAGTTCGTGCAGGTACACCCGCCTCATGGGTCATGAAGCTGCTTCGTACGCCAATAACCTCCCACCATCCGCTCAAATACATTTTATTGGCCGGTGCTCTGGGCATTGACATGGTGAGCTTGCTGCATGGTCAACGCCCAATGAAACAGGCGGTGGCGTGTGGTCCGAAAGCTCACATTCGACTTCACACGCGCCTTTCTCCGGTGATGCCTGGTGAAGGCCTGGACTGTTCGTCAGCCGCTGTGTGGAAACATGCTCTTGAGGGAGCTGATGCCAAAAAGATCGCTGCCGTTCTAGGCGTTTCATTGGCGTATGTCTATCGTCACATCCGAAATGTAGCCGGCGGGCAAGGTGCTTGGAGGGAGGCACGATTTCACATTGAGCTATGCGCAAGACGCGCGGCTTTCGAGGCTGATTATCGCTTTTACAAAGCACATGCATGCAGGGGGTATGCGTGGCTGTATCGCCACGATAGGCAGTGGCTTTCGGAGTCAACTGTAAACCCAAGCCCCCATCGTACGCCCCGTCTAAATAGCGCCGAAATGTTCGCTGCCCTCGATGCGAGACTGGCCGAAGAAGTCCGTCAGTGTGCTGAAGCGCTTTATGCTCTTGCGGGTAAGCCTGTCCGCATCTCGCGTACCAGAATTGGCCGGGAGCTTCATGTTCTGTCTCGCTTCGAAAAGCAGCTCTGCAAGCTTCCTCTCTGTGCAGCAATGCTCGACAAAGTATGTGAATCAATCGAAGGCTTTCACGATAGGCGTCTGCGATGGGCTAGACGCAAATTGCTCTCGGAGGGCAAGCCTGTATCACGTTCTTCGCTCTACCGGGTCGCGAGCATTCGGCCCACGCTGTAATCCAGCCCGCCATTCCCTCCATCTAAAAAACGTTCTGAATTAATTCACCGTGAACACATTGTTTTTCTGTTAATGAAAATTTGCACCTTCCAGAATAGGTCCGGAATACGCATGATCACGATCAGCAAGTAAAATGTACTAACCTGCGAGCAATCGCCATGGGCTGACCTACGCGGGTTATCGATACGTGTGTTGTATTCAAGGAGTACGGTCGCGGCAGGGTTTAAATGAATTCACTACGATTCAAAGTTGAGCGGCTGTGTCATTTCCAAATCCAGGCCGGATACAG
This sequence comes from Pseudomonas gorinensis, assembly GCF_042015035.1. Taxonomy (NCBI): domain Bacteria; kingdom Pseudomonadati; phylum Pseudomonadota; class Gammaproteobacteria; order Pseudomonadales; family Pseudomonadaceae; genus Pseudomonas; species Pseudomonas gorinensis. Next base: position 249,411 of record NZ_CP167125.1, on the reverse strand, counting down.
AATTTTACGGGTTGCATATATACTGCCCTCGGATGCACGTTCTCTTCGAGCCCTACCTTTAATCGGTAAATGATGTCTGATCTATTATTTTTCCCCGTATCGATGCCGGATGAAATGCTGCACTCTCGTGTCACCCGCTATCACTATCTGTCAGGCAATAGAACCGCGACAGAAACCTACCGCGATTTGTTCGCATCGAAACCCTTTTGCATTGGTGGCATCGTACCCAAGCAGATCGAGAGGCTCGCCCACAGGCTGCCGGGGCAATCGGAGAGCAATCTCGCAGAGCTGATCAGTAGCAACACGACTTTTCCTGCTTACCGACCTTTTCTTGGGGTTAAGCAGGGTCCGGAGAACAACGTAGGACCGCTCGGTTATGACGGGGTGGTACGGGTGCCCCGCAGAGAAGAGTCCACCCATGGCAAGGCTAAGCTTTGTCCTACCTGCGTTCAGGAGGATTTGATTGATCGGGGTTCTGCCTACTGGCATCGATCTCACCAGATACCCGGTGTTGCCGTCTGTTGGCGTCATGGCGACGCATTGATCCATGCCTGCCCCGAGTGCTCTCGCCCGTTCTACCGAAAATTGAAGCTACTTCCCAATCTGACTGAGCCATGCGCGTGCGGCTGGAGCCCCTTAAACAGCGCAGCGACTCACAAGGGCTCAAATCTGGAACAGAAAGTCGCCCTGTTCGCACACGATATCTTGCAACGCAATATTCCTCCGATAGGCAGTACGGTATTAAGTTCGTGCTACGTCCGCCAATGCAAGAAACGCGGATTCATTTTCGGAAAAAATGCGGGTATCGCAAAACTATTCGACAGCATCCAAAGCGCTTACGGCGATGAGCTTTTGTCGCAGATTGATCCAGCCTATAACACCGGGAAGCATGAGCAATGGATCCGGCTCAAATCAGACAAAGGTCAGCTAAATATGCCGCTCGCGCGGCATTTGATCATTGCTCTTCATTTGTTTTCCAGCCTGAATTCAACACATAAGTGCAACGCTCACCCCTGTATGCACTTCGTACGGCGTCTTCCAGCCCAAGCGCTTGCGCGGGCGTAGATTGATCCTCGCTACTGTCCGATTGACGGCTTCGACGGTCAGCTTGCTGAAGTCGCTGCCCTTGGGGAAATACTGGCGGAGCAGACCGTTGGTGTTTTCATTGGTGCCACGTTGCCAGGATGAATAGGGGTCTGCAAAAAAGACCTGGCACTGGCTCCGTAGCGCGATGCGTTCATGCCCGGCAAACTCCCTTCCGTTATCCAGCGTCAGCGTGTGAGCGGCATGGCCCTGAAGCATCAGATTGATCGCCCGCGTTACCTGCCGGCGCGTTCTGCGCTTGACCGGATAGGCGCTCAGATAGCCGCTTTTGCGATCAACCAGGGTCACCAGGTTACCGCCCAGTCCATGTACCGTATCGCCCTCCCAGTCCCCCAGGCGCTCGCGGCTTTCGACCTCGGCTGGGCGTTCACTGATTGACACGCGATTACGCAGCTGCCCGCGCCGATCGTGGCTTCCATAGCGTTTCCGGTAGCGCTTTCGGCGATGTCGCAGATAGGTATAAAGCTCACCACCGGCGCGCTGTTCGGCGGCAATGAACCGATAAATCCACTCATGGCTGACCGCCCGGCTTGGCTGCTCCTGCTTCAACCGCTGGGCGATCTGCTCCGGACTCATGCCATGCTTGAGCCACACCGGGAGATGATGGCTGAGCCATGTCGCCGGCTTGCAAAACTTGCGCGCACCCGCTCGACGAGCATCACTTTCATGGGCCGCAGAAACAGCCTTGTAGATATTCTGGGTGCTGTTGCGGCGAACCTCGCGACTGATCGTCGAGGGATGCACGCCGACCCGCTTTGCAATGCTCGCCTGGCTCTCTGCGGCGCTCAAGCCAGCCTCAATCTGGTAACGTTGTCCCTGAGTCAGCTGCCGGTAATGCGTAGTCATCTGCGCTTGAATCCTTCGGTGTGAGAGCCTGGATTCTACCGGTGGCTGGCTCTCTGCCTCTCGTTTCAAGCGTTGCGCTTATTCTATGAATTCAGGCAGTGCAGATGACTTTGAAGAGGCTCTGAAGAATGAGTCTATCCTGCTGAGTGCCTCTATTTCTCCGCGAGTTCCCAAAGGCGAAGAATCGCATCCTAACCAAAAAACTAGATATCGCCAAAAAATTGAGTTGCTTTTAGCGCTACGTGCCGACGCCGATGTCGAGTACCTCTGGAAGAAAGCGTACAAACCTACGCAATGGATTCTAGAAAATGATAACGCATGGTTAATGGCAAAACTCCGTGCACCTAAAAAAGTTGCAGTTACGGCCGAGAAGTCTGTCGACTCTAGAGACGGCGCGTATGCAGCCCTTATCGAAGCGGGCGTAGATGAGCTATACAAAGTTACGAAAGATCCGAAGAGAGTGAACATTCGGAATTTGCAATCGCTGCTCCCAAGTTCGTTACCTCATGAACTGGATCTGCGCAAGCAGAAGTTTCCCCTTACTTATCAACAGATCAAGATTCATCAAGAGTCAGTATGGCATTTCCGTCTAAGAACTTTGGTGTGGACTGTCTCTGAACTCATCAGGATGAAGCTCCCGGTGAATTACTCGACGGTAAGATTGACCTCAGCGGTAGCAAGCAAGGTTTTCCTGGTTTTTTCCAGTTTCTTCGAGTGGGATCTGGAAAGCTTGGCAAGAACCGGAGTCGACGCGGAGGCCTTGCTCAGATCTACCGGCGTATCGAGGAATTGGGAGGGACCACCGGTTCCAATAAGCTTTTGAGGGCATCTGTATTCCGTCAGCGTCTGCCAACCTCAGGTGATAATAAAAATCCCATCTGGCTCCTAAGCGTAGACGCGGAGCAGGGTCCACCTTTCACATTAGTAACATTCGCGGCAGCTTTCTGAAAGCTTTCACTTGTTACTCTTTAACTCAGAAATAATTGAGCTCTGGAGATAATTATGAAAGCAATGACAGCAATGAAAGGATTTTTTGCCGCTACTATTTTGACCTTATCTGCTTTGGCCATGGCTGAGGGAGGCGGTGACCGCGTTTATGGTCGAATGATGCAAGAGAACCAACAGGCAATGGAACAATACGCCTCAAGAAATGGTAAGACACCTCCTGAAATTGTTCATTATGAATATGGTATGAACCTCGATATCCAGAAGGTCGTCAGTGTCACACAAGCCAATAAAACCTGTGGTATTGCTCCTTCGCGCATGACCTACGAAGACTCTACCGGCAAGCTTAACACCGTGGAATATAAGGTTATGGCCGACAACTGCCCACATGGAAGCTAGACCATGCAAATTATTTAAGCGCAACATAATTTTCCGTTTGTCCGAACAAGCTTACTGCCCGCTGACGTAGAAGTAATTTTCAGGACAGGCTGAAGTTATCCATTTTATGAAATCATCTCTGTCAGTTGAAAGGTTTCTAACGCGCAGTGAAGTATTGCTCAACCACCAGATACATCCCGCCTCCTTGTTTCTCCTTTGGTTTGGGAGGCGGTTTAGGCGCCCTAGTGGCGCCTTTTTTACGTTCAAAATGAGCTATGTCCTCTGCACTGCCATGACCCTGACCATGCAGGAACAAGATTAGAAGATCAGTTTCCGGGGTATTCAGCAATGACGTGGTCTGTGCCTGCTTTGGACAAGCCGATTACCTTATAAGCGTCATGTTTCCCGTCCACTTCCATTCCTGGGGAGCCGGCCGGCATGCCAGGAACGGCGATCCCGAGAAGGTCGTCACGTTTGCTCATCGCAATGATTTGCTCGGCGGGCACGTGACCTTCAACAAACTTTCCATTGATCATTGCTGTGTGGCAGGACGAGAGTCGTGGAGCAACACCGAGATCCTGCTTGACCGCGCTCATGTTGGTTTCTACATGATCAACGACGGTGAAGCCGTTAGCTTCAAGGTGCTGGATCCACTTCTTGCAGCATCCACAGTTAGCGTCACGATGGACGTCGATCGTCAGCGACTCTGCTGCATGACCAGCTGAACTGATAAACAGAGCCGCAAATGCAGCGAGGCGAAGTGCCCGACCGGGACGAAGAAAGTTATTTCGCATGGGTATGTTCCTTCCCATCAGCGTGGGTATGAGTTTTTGGCTGAGTGGCCGGAGTTTCAGGGGCGTCATGTGAAGCCTCCACAACCTGAGGATGGGCGTGTTCGGTACTTTCATCCTGAGAAGGCGCTGCGGCCGCCTCATGGGCATGAGCGCTGTTTCTCTCGCCATGATGGTCGCCTGCTTCGGCTATCTCTTCGGCTGCACTCGCGTCATGATGCCCCGCGACAACGCCTTTTTGGCCCTCATGCTGGCCTTCATGGTTATGCATTTTGCTCTCACCGCCACCGTGTTGATGACCACCGCTGCTGGTTGCTAGAGCTTTGTATTGCTCTGCATCCAATGAAGGCAGTTGCTGGAGAAAAGCGACCATTCCCCATATGTAGGGATCGGCCATGCTTTTACCCCAAGCGGGCATGCCTGTGGATTTGATTCCATGCTTGATGATCCAGAAAGCTGCGGCAGGGTTTCCATCAACGCCCAGTTTTGAAAGATTCGGAGGTGCAGGGTAAAGGCTATTACTTAACTCGGTTCCTGCAATACCCGGAGCCAGATGGCAACCGATGCACATAGAGTTGTAGTTGCCAGCACCTGCGCGGATGAGAGCTTCTTCGCTCAGGTCGGGGACTTTAATGTCGCGTGAGCGCACTTCGATCGAGCGATCCCGAGCGGTGGAAAGTAGCGCGTAAACGGGATCGGAATGTGGTTCATCCGCCCCAACATTGATCACACCAAAATAAACCACGCCGGCACCTGTTATTGCGGCAACCACCCCGGCAGCAGTCAATGTTTTCAATGTTCTTTTCATGTCAGGCCCTCAAAACCACATCCGAATACCGGCGACAAACCGGGCCTCGTTGGCATCCTCTCCTTCATCGCTGGCCAGATCTGCCGTATTGCCGTAGGAGCGGCTCCAGCTAACACCAATGTAAGGGGCAAATTGGCGAACAATCTCATAACGCAATCGGAGCCCTACTTCGGTGTTTGCCAATCCAGACCCAATGCCGCGCTGGGGATCATTTTTTCCGTAAAAATTGGCTTCGGCCGTCGGCTGCAAGATCAGGCGATTGGTCAGCAGAATGTCGTAGTCGCCTTCCAATCGAGCAGCGGTTTGACCGTTCTCACCGATGTAGGCGGTCGCTTCGGCTTCAAAGTTATAGAGGGCCATGCCCTGAATACCGAGCGCTCCCCAAGTTTGTGGTGACCCGGGTTTGAAGTCTTGTCGTACGCCGGTGACGACATCCCACCATGGACCGATGGAGTGCCCCCAAAGTGCTGAGAGTTCAGCGTTTTCCGTTACGCCATTGGTACGTTCGCCTTCCGAGCGCAACCACAGTCGGTCAACGTCACCGCCGATCCATCCTTTTGCATCCCAGGCCAATGCACTACCGTTGTCAGCATCCTGGTACTCAAATTTATCCAGCAGCATGAAGGAATTTAGTTTTTTGTCGTGGACACCATGACCAGCGACATCTGGAAAGGCGGCTGCACGGTCAGCGTCGGTAAGTACGGGGACTGGGGTTCGACTGGTGGTAGTCGCCCCTCCATCCATACTTTCCATTCCGTCCATTTGCCCGTCATCCATACTCATCTTGCTGTGATCCATAGCCCCCATCTTGCTATGGTCCATAGCTCCGATTGAGCCGTGGTCCATCTTGGAGTGATCCATCTCTTCAGCGGCGTGAACCACGACAAAGAAAGCAGGACTGGTAGAGACTGCCAGTGCTATCAACGTTGGGCGTAAAAACTTACTGGTCATGATCTCAATCTGCCTTTTTGGTTTTTTGGTCATGATCCATCGACTCATGGCTCATCTTGCTGTGATCCATTGACCCGTGATCGGGCTTTGACTCGTTTGTCGCAGTTGGAGGCTTGCTCGTTGCTTCCGCAGGAGTAGCAGGTGAATGAACACTACTATCTTCGACTGCCAGCGCCACGGACGAGAGTCCACCCATCAAGCCGACGGCAAAGAGGCAACCGACCAGCGATTTACGATTTAGGTATGTGCTCACAGATCGTCTCCTTTACTCATCAACCCGTACTTCACGGAACATGCCCATTTCCATATGGAAAAGCAGGTGGCAGTGATAGGCCCAGCGACCTAAGGCATCGGCGGTGACTCGATAGCTGCGCTTGGTACCTGGTGGCATGTCGATTGTGTGCTTGCGCACCATGAACTTGCCGTTCTCATCTTCAAGGTCGCTCCACATGCCGTGAAGGTGGATGGGGTGGGTCATCATGGTGTCGTTCACCAGGGTGATACGCAGACGCTCCCCATACTTCAGACGAAGCGGCTCGGCGTCAGAGAATTTGATGCCGTTGAAGGACCACGAAAACTTCTCCATGTGACCGGTCAGATGAAGCTCAATGGTGCGATTGGGCTCGCGACCGTCAGGGTCTTGGAAGGTGCTTTTCAGGTCTGAGTAGGTGAGCACTCGACGACCATTGTTTCGTAACCCGATGCCTGGATCGTTTAGCTTGGGCGTTGGGTTCATGGCTTGCATGTCAACCAACGGGTTGTTGGTTTCGGACGCTGGGTGAGTTTGCATTTCGCCACCCATACCGCCCATCCCTGCCATCTTGCTGTGGTCCATGCCAGCCATGTTGGACATGTCGCCTTTGTCCATTCCCGCCATCTTGCTGTGGTCCATGCCGGCCATGTTGGACATGTCGCCTTTGTCCATTCCCGCCATCTTGCTGTGGTCCATACCGGCCATGTTAGTCATGTCACCGCTGTCCATGCCGGTCATCCCGGTCATGTCACTTTGGTCCATTCCCGCCATTTTGCTGTGGTCCATGCCCGCCATGCCTGACATGTCACCTTGTTTCATATCGCCGCCGCCCATACCAGCCATGCTGCCATGGTCCATGCCCGCCATACCGCCCATACCCATGTCATCCATGGTCAAAAGCGGCCGAGGATCGATCGCAGGTACCTGTGCCTTTAATCCTTCGCGAACTGCCAAGGTTCCACGTGCATAACCGGTTCTATCCATGGACTGGGCGAAGATTGTGTAAGCTTCTTCGCTGGCAGGTTCTACGATCACGTCATACGTTTCTGCCACGGCGATGCGGAATTCATCGACGCTGACTGGTTCGACATGTTGGCCGTCAGCCGCCACAACGGTCATTTTCAAACCAGGGATGCGGACGTCGAAATAGCTCATAGCTGAGCCGTTGATAAAGCGCAGGCGCAGCTTCTCGCCCGGCTTGAAAATACCGGTCCAGTTACCGTTAGGCGCCTGGCCATTCATGAGATAGGTGTAAGTATCCCCACTGACGTCTGCGAGATCAGTGGGGTTCATTTTCATTTCAGCCCACATCTTCCGGTCGGCCACGGCAGCAGACCAACCTTGCTTGCTGACGTCGTCGATAAAGTCGCCCACGGTACGTTTGTGGTGATTGTAGTAGTCCGATTGCTTCTTGAGCTTGGCCATGACGCGACTAGGATCTTCATCGGTCCAGTCAGTCAACATCACCACATAATCGCGGTTGTATTGAAAAGGTTCAGGCTCTTTCGAGTCGATGACGATTGGACCGTAAACGCCTGCCTGCTCCTGCAAACCAGAGTGGCTGTGGTACCAGTACGTACCGTTCTGATGCACCTTGAATTTGTACTCGTACATGCCATCGGGCGCGATGCCATGGAAACTCAAACCCGGTACACCGTCCATATTGGCGGGCAGAATGATCCCGTGCCAATGAATGGAGGTGTCTTGGTCTAGGCGATTTTTCACACGCAGTGTGACCGTCTCGCCTTCGCGCCAGCGCAGCAAAGGTCCGGGCAACGAACCATTGATGGTCATGGCTGTGCGCGGCGAGCCAGTTATGTTTACAGGGGTTTCACCAATAAACAGATCAAATTCGTTACCGGTGAGAACGCTCGGCAGACCAGGACTGGTCACTGCCCATACAGGAGTGCGCCACAGACCCAGGCCGCCGAGAATGCCACCAGCGGCCAGGCCTTTAACGAATGTCCGCCTAGAGGTTTTGGAATGCATGCCGTTTATGTCCGATCAGTCAAAAGGGAAGCCGTGCGAAACAACCAATGAGTTGCTCAAACAGGTGAAGGCACTCTCTCGGGGGGTGTAATGAGCCCGAATGAGCTCGCTCGCCGTCACTAAAAACGAGTTCTTACGGCAAGCGAGCTCAGAAATTGCCACATTTGAACCACCACAGTGATTACATTTCTGTCAGCTTGGGAGCGCAGCAAGCTATTCAGCAATTCTTGTGGTCCGTCGATTTGGCTTGGCTTTCTGCGATGGGAGGTTGGGTGCTTTGCTTTTGGGCTACTTGATACGATTCCATTGAATTATTCCTAGCCGCTTCCATACGTGCGAACGCCCGGTCACCACCGCCTTCAGCCATTGCCAAAGAAGAGACGGTCAGGGCTGCGATGACGAACAAAGTTTTGATGGGGTTCATTTGAATTTCCTCGGATGAGTATTGGTAACCCCCGAATCCACATCAAGTGATGATTCTTAGGGGTGAGCTTAAGGCTCAATAGGACTATAAGACTCATCCCCTGTCAGGAACCTTAGGTGAATATTACAGTTGTGTCAGGTTGCGATATTTCTCTTGAGGAACACGCTATTTAATCCGTAAGGTCTCGATCTTCCAGCGTCACACCGCTATTTACTGAGTATCAGTTTGAGGTGCGTGACTTTGTAAGTTTCCGTTAACTTTCAAGGGGAAGATGTTTTTTTAGTTTCTTTACTGGAACTGCATATCTGAACCTGGATGCACCGCGTCAACACTTAAGTGTTCGATGTTCATGGGAAATAGTAGCGCTACTGAGGGTGATTTAGCGTGAGTATTAATTTTGAGAAAGCGCTTGGCTTCGCAGAAAGAGCGTTAATTTATCGTAGTCAAAGAGCTGAGATCCTGAGTAACAATATCGCAAACGCTGATACGCCGAACTTCAAGGCCCGAGACTTAGATTTTTCTACTGTGCTTGCAAGCCAGACAACAGAAACTCCTGCTACTCCGTTTTATTTGAAAACAACAAATGTAAAACACGTTACCGAAAAAGAATCAGCAGGTGATATTTACGGAGGTGCGTTGCTTTACAGCACACCAGCTCAACCTGCCATTGATCAAAATACTGTCGATCAGCAGGTCGAGGTCGCAAAATACACAGAAAATGGAATACGTTTCGACGCCGCTTTTACTCGGTTGAATGGAGCATTCAAAGGTTTGCTCAAAGCTCTGCGAGGTGATTAGTAGCGCAAGGGCTTGCGAGCGGTAATTGTGGCCGACGCGGCTGCTTCGGTACTCCCTGAGGGTTCACCAAGGGGAGCCCCCTGCATACGGGGCTCTGACTAGGGGCAGGTGTCAGCATTCAAGCGCTGATCTGAGAAGGAAAACCTAACGCCTCGACAGCTTTACGAATCTGCTCTGGGCTTTCGCTGCTTTCAACACTCACCTTACCGGCTGACCGATCCACGGAAACCGTAGCTTCGTTGTCCAGTGACTGAATCGCTTTGGTAATTTTGCTGACGCAACTGCCGCAACCAATGCCTGATACATCTAAGACGAACATGGTTATTCCTCTCGTGCTGAGCGGTCTCTTTTCACCGCACCGACAGCATCAACGTTGACACGATGGCAAGGTCAATAGTTATCTGTTTCGGGTTGTGAGCGTCATTCATGGGTAATTGCACAGTCTGGACCACCCTTTTGCATTTGACCTAACCAGCCATTTGCATCGGATTCGACCAGTACGCTTCTTGGCCATGACCGGCAGAGAACGGCCAAAACCGGACGCTCATCACGAACGTCTGAAGCTTGAAAGCCTGACTGACAGGCCAACACGCACAGCACCTATTAACCCTGCCTTCGCAACCCCTTCTCCAGTTGGTCTCGCCAAAACCCTAGCTCTATAGGGCGGCTTTCCAAACGCCAAGATTAGGAGTAATGTAATACTGACTACATATTAAATAGCTATCTCTACATGAAAAATTGGCTGACTCTGATTCTTGGCTTACCCACCGCTAATGCCACCGAACGCATGCGGGCTTGGCGCGCTTTGAAAGCTTCAGGTGCGGCAGTTTTGCGCGATGGTGCTTACCTGCTGCCTGATACCGGTGTCTGTCGTGAAGCGTTAGCGTCTGTCGAACGCGACATCCTGGCCATCAACGGCACCGCTTACGTCTTGCCCGTCGTCGATTCTCACGGTGAGCGCTTTGTCGAGCTGTTCGACCGTAGCGAGGACTACACCAAGCTACGCACTGAGATCGAAGCATGCCGTGCACAGCTCAATGCTGAGAACGCACTGGCCACCACCAAGCAGATTCGCAAGCTGCGCAAAGCCTACGAACAACTGGTCAACATCGATTACTTTCCAGGTAAGCCGAAGCAGCAAATTAATTTGGCTTTGCAGGAGCTAGAGACAGCGGTTAGCAGGGCCCTGTCTCCGGATGAGCCACACAGCAGCAACCAAACAATAACGACACTCTATGTTGATGATTATCAGGGACGCGTCTGGGCAACACGCAAGCGTCCCTGGGTCGACCGACTGGCGTGTGCCTGGCTCATTCGTCGCTTCATTGACGCGCAAGCTCAGATCCTCTGGCTGAACACGCCACAGGACTGTCCAGTCGGTGCCCTGGGTTTTGATTTCGATGACGCAACCTTCAGCCATGTTGGTAACCGCGTCACCTTCGAAACCCTACAAGCCAGTTTTGAGCTTCAAGAGCCCGGCCTAAACCGTATCGCCGCATTGGTGCACTACCTCGATATCGGAGGTATCCAGCCGGTGGAGGCTGCCGGTATCGAACGGGTGCTGGCAGGGCTACGTGAAACCATTACCCATGACGACCATCTGCTGGCAGCTGCAAGTGCCATCTTCGATGGCCTGCTCGCCGGGTTCGTGAAAGAGGAGCAACCCAATGAGTAAGGTTTTGGCACCAGAGGTTGAAGAGGATATGTCGAGGCCTGAACCGATTAGTCTGCGTGAGGCGTTCTGGTTCTGGCTGAAGCTCGGCTTCATCAGTTTCGGCGGGCCAGCCGGACAGATCTCGATCATGCACCAGGAGCTGGTGGAACGGCGACGCTGGATTTCCGAGCGCAGATTCCTGCATGCCCTCAATTACTGCATGTTGTTGCCTGGGCCTGAAGCTCAGCAGTTAGCAACCTACATTGGCTGGCTAATGCATCGAACCTGGGGCGGAGTTATTGCGGGTGCTTTGTTTGTACTGCCCTCACTTTTCATCCTGATCGCTCTTTCGTGGATGTATATCGCCTTTGGCGATGTCCCCGCGGTGGCCGGACTTTTCTATGGGATCAAACCCGCCGTAACGGCCATCGTGGTGCAGGCGGCACATAGAATCGGCTCTCGGGCATTGAAGAACAATTGGCTGTGGGCAATAGCGGCGGCTTCATTTACCGCGATCTTTGCATTCAATGTTCCGTTCCCGCTGATCGTCTTGGGGGCCGCGTTAATCGGCTATGTCGGAGGTCGCCTGGCTCCCGAGAAGTTCAGAGCTGGGGGGCATAGCGCCGCCAAAAAGTCCTTCGGCCCAGCCTTGATCGATGACGACACTCCGTCCCCGGAACATGCCCGGTTCAGCTGGTTGAAATTGGCATCGCTCGCACTGATCGGCGCCGTGCTATGGGCTTTGCCGATGGGGATTTTGACCGCCCTCTTTGGTTGGGAAGGAACCTTGACCCAGATGAGCTGGTTCTTTACCAAGGCGGCATTACTGACCTTTGGCGGAGCCTACGCAGTGCTCCCATACGTCTACCAAGGCGCGGTCGGTCACTATGGCTGGCTAACCCCGACGCAGATGATCGACGGGCTGGCTCTGGGGGAAACCACGCCAGGGCCGCTGATCATGGTGGTGGCTTTCGTCGGCTTTGTCGGGGCCTATGTCTTGCAAGTATTCGGTGCCGATCAAGTATTTCTGGCGGGAGCTGTGGCCGCCGCCCTAGTGACCTGGTTCACCTTTCTACCATCGTTCCTGTTCATCCTCGCGGGTGGCCCGCTGGTGGAGTCGACCCACAACGAACTCAAGTTCACGGCACCCCTTACCGCCATTACGGCGGCGGTGGTGGGAGTTATCCTCAATCTGGCGTGTTTCTTCGGCTATCACGTACTTTGGCCGAAAGGCTTCAGCGGTAACCTGGACTGGCCCTCCGCGTTGATCGCGATTGCTGCGGCGATTGCCTTGTTCCGCTTCAAGCGAGGCGTCATTCAGGTACTGATGGCCTGCGCGCTCGTCGGGTTGGCTGTGCATTTGCTGCGCTAGAAAGCATGAATTGATTAGCAATCTTTGGCGGGCATTGGGCTCGCCTGACCACCCAGCCTATTGAGCTAGGCAGGAGGTGTTCCATGAGGTGGATTACCCGTGAACGACCCAAGATCGATCGGGTTGCTTGTCCTTGGCTGATCACTCGCTTTATCGATCCACAGGCCGAGTTCTTGTACGTACCCAGCGGTGATGTGCTGCGGATTGCAGCTGAGAAAGATGCGACACCCTACGACATTCCGGGCGTAGAGCTTACCCATGAGGGTGAGTTGTGCAGCTTCGACGCGTTTGTGAAGAAGTACCAGCTCAATGAGCCCGCCTTGCAGCAGCTCGCGAAGATCGTGCGGGGAGCAGATACCTCTCGTCTGGATCTGACGCCACAATCGGCTGGGCTGTACGCCATCTCACTGGGGCTGTCGCAGCGATATTCCGATGATCATGAAATGCTTTCGCATGGACTGATCCTGTACGACGCGCTTTATGCCTGGTGCAAGGAATGCCAAGGTGAATCGCACAACTGGCCTCCTCAAATGTAAAGAGACCAGCTCGCACTGAAGCCCAGCCTAGCGCTGGGCTTTTGCCGTTTAGTGGCAGTGGTAGTCGTTCGTTTTATGGTTGCGATGGCAACCTTTTGAATCAGTACCACCACTATGCGCGAAGGCAGCAGCGGACGAAATCGAAAGTAAAGCGGCGATCAAAAGGGCAGACAGTTTCATCAGGGCTTGCTCCATGCTCATGTTTTTATACTCGTGAGACCTCTCACGCCTTGCAGAGTATGGCCAATTGCCTTCATCGAGCAAGCAACTTCCTCGCTGTTTCCCTGACATTCGATGAAAGGCTGAGTGCCTATTTCTTGAGCTGTCCCCGCCTCTAGTTTAGGATGTTGTGATATCCCCCTAGGGAGGATATAAGAACATCTATAAACGAGAAACTCGTTGCTCTCTTTCTTCGAGAAATGCTCGACAATCTAGTGGTCACACGCCTCTCCATGTGAGATTTCTCATGCTGAAAATCCTAGCCAACCGCACCTACCGTCATCTCTTTCTCGCCCAAGTAATCGCGCTCGTAGGGACTGGACTCGCCACCGTCGCGCTGGGGCTACTGGCATTCGATCTTGCGGGCGCCCAAGCGGGCGCCGTCCTCGGTACAGCCTTGGCGATTAAAATGACGGCCTACATCGGCGTGGCGCCGATTGCCGCCGCTTTTGCAGAACGCCTACCCCGTCGAGCGATGCTGGTCTCGCTGGATTTGATACGTGCCGTGGTTGCACTGGCGTTGCCGTTCGTGACCGAAGTCTGGCAAATCTATGTGCTGATTTTCGTCCTTCAGTCCGCCTCGGCAGCGTTCACTCCGACGTTCCAGGCGACCATTCCAGACATACTGCCGGATGAGGACGATTACACCCGCGCCTTGTCGCTATCACGTCTCGCCTACGATCTTGAAAGTGTCGCCAGCCCAATGCTCGCCGCCGCGTTGCTGACCGTGATCAGCTTCCATAACCTGTTCGCCGGCACCGTCATCGGGTTCCTTGCCTCAGCGGCCTTGGTCGCCACAGTACTCCTGCCAAAGGCGAAACCGACGCCACGACGCAGCATCTACGAACGAACCACTCGTGGCCTGCGCATATTCCTGGCCACTCCTCGCTTGCGGGGGCTGCTGGCTCTCAATCTGACGGTAGCGGCTGCTAGTGCAATGGTCATCGTCAACACCGTAGTGCTGGTGCAGTCGCGCTTCGCTCTGCCTCAGAGTTCTACGGCATTAGCGCTGGCTGCGTTTGGTGGCGGCTCGATGGTCGCTGCCCTGGTCTTGCCTCGATTGTTGAAAAACATCAAAGACCGAACGGCCATGCTGTTTGGCGGAGGCATATTGGTCGCAGGCTTAGCGGTTGGCATCAACCTGACCACCTACAACTTTCTGCTGCCGCTGTGGATGGTGCTTGGGGTGGGCTACTCCTTGGCCCAGACTCCGAGCGGTCGACTGTTGCGTCGCTCTGCACATGCCGAAGATCGCCCGGCGTTGTTTGCCGCCCAATTTGCGCTATCCCATGCCTGCTGGTTGATTACCTACCCATTGGCGGGATGGCTGGGTGCCAACATCAGCCTCACGGCCTCGTTTGTTGGGCTCGTTGTCGTGGCAGGTAGCGCATTGGCGGTCAGCATCGTGATCTGGCGTCCGGCCCATGATCAAGAGAGTATCAGGCACAGCCATGAGAATCTGTCGGATGACCATACTCACCTGGACGGACACAGCGGCACCGATCATGAACATCCATATGTCATTGATGATCAACATCGTCGCTGGCCGAATAGGTAACCGCGTCAACACCTGCTTTAAGGCTGCTCCAGGCAAACTGCATGATTGGCCGCCAAAATCTGAAGAGACCAGCTCGCCCTGAAAGTCAGCCTGGAGCAGGCCGGTTCCTCGAAGCACTGCCGTGGGAGTACTGCGTGCTGCAAAGCAACGGCAGATATGCACTCCATCGCTCAATCCAGAATTCACGGATCGACTTGAACATGCCGGCTGATCGGTATGTTATTATGTAACTATAAAAATCAATGAGTGATGCCGCCTTGCCTCGCCTCTCTTCCCTTTTGCCCGCCGTGACCCTGACTTGGTTGGTGGCCGCCTCGGCCTTCGCCGAACCCCGTGTTCTAACCAGCATCAAACCGCTGCAACTCATTGCTGCGGCCGTGCAGGACGGTGTCGGGACACCTGATGTGTTACTACCAGCCGGTGCTTCACCTCACCATTACACGTTACGTCCTTCGGACTTGCGTCAGGTAAAAGAAGCAGACCTGGTTTACTGGATCGGGCCAGACTTGGAGGGCTTTCTGCCTACCGTACTTGAGGGCCGAAAGGGCAAGAGCGTGGCTGTGCAGGACATGCAGGGGCTGCACCTAAGGCATTTTGGCGAGGAGCATCGACATGACGACGAGCCTGTCGGAGATCAATCTGAGGGGCATGATGCAAAAGAGCAGGCAACAGAATTGCAGGTCGATAATCATGACCAACTTCATCGACCCGGTGCACTGGATGCCCACCTCTGGCTGAGACCTGAGAATGCACGGTTGATCGCCAAACACATGGCTTCGGATCTGGCTCTTGTCGATCCAGGCAATGCCGCTCGCTACCAAGCAAATCTGGATGCCTTCGAGCAACGCTTAAAAACCCTCGATATCAAACTAAAAGCGCGCCTCAAGCCGCTGGAAGGCAAACCGTTCTTCGTCTTCCACCAGGCTTTCGACTACTTTGAGGAGGCCTACGGATTGCAGCACACTGGAGTTTTCGCAATCAACGCCGAGGTCCCGCCTGGTGCACGCCACGTCGCAGAGATGCGAGAGCGCCTCAAGGCTGCTGGACCTACCTGTATATTTAGCGAACCACCCATGCGTCCACGTCTGGCGCAAACCTTGAGCGATGGCCTGCCAGTGCATTTTGCCGAACTAGATGCGCTGGGCTTTGGTCTAAAACCCTTGTCCAACAACTACGAGCAATTGCTGATGAATCTCAGCGATGGTCTTGCTGGGTGTCTTGATCAACTTTGAAATGGAATTATGCATACGATTGAGCCGAACTGGATGATGATCGGCACAATATTTCGGGCCATAGGTCATCGCCTTTTCAGTGAAGATACGCATCTATGGCTTTGATGGGATTGCCAGACATGTCCTGCGTCAGCTTCTGCGCGGCCTCAATCTCTTGTGGCGTCATTGAAGCGGTAATCCTATCGCGCTCTTCTAACGCAATGCTGTCAGGAGCGCTCGCGGCCGCCAGGCTAAAGAGCGCATAAGCTACCACGTGATTCTGCGGCACCCCATAACCATTGGCGTATAGCACTCCGAGGTTGGATCGAGCGAGGGCTGCCCCCTGCTCGGCAGCGAGGCGATACCACTTGATGGCCTCCTTGAAGTCCTGCGGCACGCCTTTGCCCTGGACGTACATCATTCCGAGGTTGGATTGTGCGGCAGCGTTGCCCTGTTCAGCTAAAGGTCGCCATTCACGTAAAGCGGCGGTGAAATCTCCTCGCTGAAAAGCCGAGAAACCTTCATCGAAACCTGCATAGACCGTGTTCAGAACACCAAGCAGCACAAGGTAAACTGGTACATGGCGGGCGTGCATGGCGAATCCTGATTTTGTCTTGGAGCACTATCGATAATCCTAGCAAAGAATCCACCCGTCACCTTTAAGCCATGATCCGTATACCTACTTAAGGGATGTGCTGGCGTGGCCTCCTCTACCGCGAGCGAGTGAAATTGAAGAATTGCCGCCGCATAAGTGCGAACCACAAGGGCGGCCCAAGGTTGCCGTGCGCTCAGGTACTACTAAATTGAGGTTTTTGGCCAGACCAGTAAATTCGGTTCATGGGCGAGTGCCTTTCCCTTAGCGGCCGAGTCAAAGTTCAACTATGACGCCATACTTTTACCGAGGAAATCAGGAGAATGGCGGCGAGCAACGGGAGGAGATATGTTGTCGGGATCAGACCTAGTAATTGCCCGCCGATGAATGTTCCTATGATGGAACCCGCTGCCATGACCAGTATGAATGGCCGTTGAGCGCGGATTATCGAAAAGCTCTGGTCGCGGCTGTATCGCGTGAAACCCACAATCATTGTGGGCAGGCTCACAGCAAGTGAAAGACTGCCAGCGAGCTTGATGTCAGCACCGAATAGTAGAACGATTGTGGGTATTAACAACTCACCGCCAGCAACCCCCATCAATGCAGCAACTACTCCGATACCGAAGCCAACCACGATCCCGACTATAGCCAGTGTCTCGCCTTGAAGCAGGGCGACCCCAGTTGCGCTTGCCTCATGGCCGAACAGCAAAGCAACAGCGATGCCTACGAGCAGCACTGCCAAAACGCGGTACAAGGTTTTACTCTTGAGCTTGGTTGCCCATCCCGCTCCAAACCAAGCACCCGCAAGGCTTCCAGCCAGAAGCGTGACGATGATGTCCCACCGTTCAAAGACCGCAGAGTAGGGAACGCTGAATGCGCGAAATGGAAGAGCTGTGGCTACCACCACGAGGCTCATGGCCTTGTTGAGAATGACAGCCTCCAACGCACCGAAACCAAACAATCCGATGAGTAGTGGCAGCCTGAACTCTGCGCCACCCAAGCCAATCAGCCCACCTAGGGCACCGATAATAGTGCCGCTACCAAATACTATTGGTTTGTTTTTTTCTCTACTTGAGGTCATTGCTCATTTTTCTTTTCAGCGCCCTGAAACTACAAAGCTAGACTAGGATCTTTCCTGGTCCTTCTGCCAAGCTAGATAAGTGTTCACTGGAGGGCGTCGGCTGAAGTGTTGCCGTAGCCCATCAAACAAAGAGTTCGCCAACGCTTGCTGATGGCGTGCGCTGACTAACCGCTGGCAGTCCTGTGCGTTAGGGATGGTCTGAAGTAGCCATGTATTTCCCCGGCATACCACCTAGCGCAACTTTTAAACTCGCCAAATGATCAAAAAACAATCAATTCGACGAGTATTTCTTACGTTTTCGCCACCCGGACCCCACTCCGGTGGCCATTTCCCGCATTACAGGCGCACCTCTCCTGCATTCGTCAGTAAATGTCGGCGCGCCATCCACAGGTTCGACAGAGCGAACAGTGTCACCAGTTGCGCCGTGTTTTTGGCCAAGCCGCGAAAGCGCACCTTGGTGTAACCGAACTGGCGCTTGATTACCCGGAACGGATGCTCGACCTTGGCGCGCACCTGAGCCTTGGCCTTTTCAATCTTGCGCTTGGCTTTGTACAGCACGCTGCGCTTATCGAGTTTTTTGTAGGTGCTGCGGCGTGCCGCCACCTGCCAGATAACTTCACGTCCTTCATGCTCGGGCCGCTTTTCGACACCGGTGTAGCCTGCATCGGCGCAGACCACGTTTTCGTCGCCATGCAGCAATTTGTCCACCTGGGTGACATCCGCCACATTGGCCGCCGTGCCCACTACGCTGTGCACCAGACCCGATTCGTCATCGGCGCCGATGTGGGCCTTCATGCCAAAATAATACTGGTTTCCCTTCTTGGTCTGGTGCATTTCCGGGTCGCGCTTGCCGTCCTTGTTCTTGGTCGAACTGGGCGCATTGATCAGCGTTGCATCGACGATGGTGCCCTGGCGCAGCGACAGGCCGCGGTCGCCCAGATAGCCATTGATGACAGCGAGGATGCCGGCCGCCAGCTCGTGTTTCTCCAGCAAGCGGCGGAAGTTGAGAATGGTGGTTTCGTCGGGGATGCGCTCCAGGTTCAGCCCGGCAAACTGGCGCAGGATCGTGGTTTCGTACAGCGCTTCCTCCATCGCTGGATCGCTGTAGCCGAACCAGTTCTGCAGCAGATGCACACGCAGCATCGCCATCAACGGGTAGGCCGGACGGCCACCTTCACCTTTCGGATAATGTGGCTCGATCAAAGCAATCAAGCCCTTCCACGGCACCACCCGATCCATCTCGATCAGGAACAACTCCTTGCGGGTTTGCTTGCGCTTGCCAGCGTACTCGGCGTCGGCGAAGGTCATCTGCTTCATCGGGAAACTCGGTGGGTGGGGTCGCGGTATTTTGCCAAATCAGAAAGTCTTTTTCAGAGTTTCCCTAGGCTGACAAGCCAAGCGCTGGATCGCAACCATCCATCACCTTATCCAGCTAGATCTGCCTCCTCCAATAAGTGCCGCACAAATCCCGGCGGGTGCAGATTTCCGGGAGGTTTGCGCCAGATCAGTTGGAGACGCTTTTCAAGCCCCGGGATGGGAAGAGCTACCAGCGCGCCACTGCGAACTTCGTCTTGTACTGCGGAAGCCATCACCAACGACACGCCGAGTCCCGCCCTCACTGCTTGTTTGACTGCCTCGGTGCTGCCTAGCTGCATACCGCTGCGAGGCACGCCCAGTTCGCCAAAGTATTCGGTCAGAAGCCGTCCGGTACCGCTACCCGGTTCACCTCCCAGCATCGGCAGGTCCACCAGACGATCACGTTCTATGCACCCTGCTTCAGCCAGCGCATGGTCGGGGCTGACGATAAGCACCAGCGGCTCGACCCGCCAGAGGCGGTGTTCGAAGTCGGGGTGAGGTAGCCACCATTCCATGATCGCGGCGTCGAGCTGGCCCGCCAGTAGCTGGTCGGCCACATCCGGGTTGGCGGCGATGCGCAGATCCACCTCGCCCCTCTCATTTGCGGTCGTCAGATAGTTGCGCACGAATGGCTGGAGAAGGTAGGTGCCGATGTTGGAGCTGGCCCCGACGCGCTCACGATTGCCATGCAGGGCTTCTAGCGCCCGGGCGTGCATGTCGAGCAAGGCGGTCGCATGCGGCATGAAGGCCAGCGCCCGTGTGGTAGGCTGGCAGCCGCTACGACTGCGCTGCACCAGCGTTACGCCGACCTGCTCTTCAAGCTTCTGCAAGTGCTGCGACACCGTCGGCTGGGCCAGCCCCAACGCCCTCGCCGCGCTCTGAAAACTGCCTGTTTGAACGATCGCTACCAGGCTCTTCAGCCAGACCGGATTCAACATGCGGCAGGCTCGGCCTTGGGCAGACGGTTCGCAGCGTTGATTGGGCGCGCACCTGCCAATACCTGGATGATGTTCTGCGCTGCACAACGTTCAATCTCCAGGCGCACCGCGCGCACTGCCGACCCTATGTGCGGAGTGAACAGCGTATTCGGATGCGCGAGCAGCGC
Source organism: Pseudomonas gorinensis (assembly GCF_042015035.1). NCBI lineage: Bacteria > Pseudomonadati > Pseudomonadota > Gammaproteobacteria > Pseudomonadales > Pseudomonadaceae > Pseudomonas > Pseudomonas gorinensis. Next base: position 229,440 of record NZ_CP167125.1, on the reverse strand, counting down.
AGGATCGATCAGCCGCGGCCGGTCCGCGCGAGCCCAGTCTTCCATTTCGAATACATCCGCCGCATACCCGCCGAGCTGGCCTCGCTCAAGCGCCGCGAGCACGGCGGCTTCATCCACTACCGAACCACGACAGGGGTTTACAAGCAGAGCGCCCGGCCGTACGAGGGCAAGCAGCTCGGCGTTGACCAGATGCTGGGTATCGGCATTCAAGGGAAGCGCCAGCAGGATGAAGTCCGAGCTGGCGAAGAGTTCGCTGCACGCCACCTGGCGCAGGCCGAGCCGTTGCTCGGTTTGTGTATCCAGAGCCTTCGCCTCGTGGTACTGCAGGGTCGCGCCCCATCCCTGCAAGCGATCAGCCATGGCCAGTCCGATGGCGCCCATGCCAAGGATGCCGACCGTAGCGTTATCCAGCCCCGTGCCGTAGAACTGTGGTTGCCAGCCCTGGAACTCGCCAGAGCGGACGAACGCATCTGCTGCCCGCAGATGCCGCCCCAGCCCCACCGCCAGTCCGATCGCCAGCTCGGCAGTCGGGACCGTCAACAGATCAGGCACGAAGGTCAGCCAGACCCCGCGGGCAGTACAGGCGTCCACATCGAAATTGTCGAAGCCCTTGAGCGCGCAGCCGACTACACGCAGCTCAGGGCAGGCTTGAAGAAAGTCTGCATCGACCCGATCGGGCATGAACGCCATCATCGCCTGAGCATCGCGGCAGCGGCGCAGAATTTCCTCGCGCGTCAGCGTGCTGTCGGTCTGGTTGGTCATCAGCTCGCAATGTGGCGCCAGCAGTTGCAGGATCTCATCGTGTACTCGGTGAGTTATAACGAGTTTCGGCAGCATGGTTTGTCCTATTTGAAACGTTTGCGCAGCACGCCACTGAAGGCGTCTACTAGCGTGACCATGGCCAGGATGACCAGCAGGATTGCTGCAACCTCCTGGTACTGCATGATGCGCAGCGAGCCCATGAGTTCGAAGCCGATACCGCCGGCGCCAACCATGCCCATCACGGTGGAGGCGCGAAAGTTGTATTCCCAGCGGTAGATCGCCACGTCGGCGAACTGCGGCGTCACCTGTGGCAAAACCGCGTGCAGCAGCACTTGCATCGGCGTAGCCCCCGCCGCCCGAGCGGCTTCCACCGGCGCTTCGTCGACGTGCTCGATGGCCTCGGCGAAGAACTTGCCGACCATGCCGACCGAATGCAGACCCAGGGCAAGCACGCCCGGCAAGGCGCCGAACCCTACGGCTGCAACGAAGATGATGCCCATGATCAGCTCCGGCACCGACCGCAGGGCATTGAGCAGCACCCGGGCAACACCGAACACAAGGGGGTGCGGCGCCGTATTGCGCGCTGCAACGAAGGCCACCACCAGCGAGAACACCACTGCGATGGCCGTACCGGCGATGCTCATCGCCAAGGTGTCGATCAAGGGGCGAATCCAGCTTCGATAGCCCGAAAAGTCTGGCGGCATGGCCTCGCCTGCCAGGGTCGCGATGGAGGGCAGCCCGTTCAGCAGCGTGGTGGCATCGAGCAGCCCCACGTACCAGCAGGCCAACAGCACCACTCCGAATACAATCGCCACCTGCCCCAGCTGGCGCCACCAACCGAGGCCGAAGCCTCGAAGGATGTGCTCGCGTTGCTCTGCAGGCAGCGCCTGCACGTCGTAATGAGTAGACATATCGGTGCTCACATCGTGGCGAAGTCGAGGCCGAGCAGCGATCCCATGTTGCGGATCACATCGTAGTCGGCGTCGGTGATTGGCGCGAAGGCCTCGGCCTTGAAGTTGCGCAGCACTTCGGGATCGTCGATACCGACGAATACATCCCGCACCTTGGTTTTCAGCTCGGGGCTCAGGTTCGAGCGCATCGCCCAGGGGTACTGGGGGTATTCGCCGCTGTAACCAAGTACTTTCACCTTGCTCGGATCGATTAGGCCACGTTCGGCTACGTGATTGAAAATTACCTCCGACAGCCCACCCGCATCGGCGTTGCCGTTCGCCACGTTGACGGCAACGGCGTCATGCGTGCCCACAAAATGTTGTTCGTAGTCCTGCCCACCCGTCAAATCGGCCGTCTCAAGAAGCACGGTTTTGGGAATCAAATGGCTGGACGTCGATGCCCGGTCACCATAGGCCATCTTCTTGCCCTTAAGGTCGGCATACTCATTCACGCCTGACGCCACATTGGCGATAATCACCGAGCGATAGGTCGGCTTGCCGTCGATGACCATGGCAGCGAAGGGCTCGATGTCGCTTTTGCTTTTGGCCATGACGTAGGACAGCGGACCGAAATACGCCAGGTCGATACGGCCAAAGCGCATCGCCTCAATCATCGAGGAATAGTCGGTGGTTACGATCAGCTGCACCTTCTTGTCCAGATGCTCTTCCAGATAATCCTTCAGCGGCTGGTTACGCTTGATCAGCTCGGAGGCGTTTTCGTCCGGCAGCAGGGCAACCTTTAGCACATCCGGATCGGCATCGGCCGCTAGGGCGGACAAACTTGAAACAGCGGACAGCAAGCAAGTCAATAAGAGCGCGGATAAGCGTTTCATCGGGACATCTCCAGTGAAGGTTCGAGCATGACAGGTGGTTCAGCCGGAGCATTCGCTGGCTGAGTCGTAGAGCGGCCTGCATAGATGCGCTCAAGCTGCGCATCGGTGAGTTCCGAGGGCGCGGCATCGAAAACGATCTGAGAATCGGCCAGCCCGACGACGCGATCGGCGAAGCGGCGGGCATATTCGAGTTGATGCAGCGAAACGATGGCGGTGATGCCGTCTTCCTTGCAGATGTCGCGCAGCAATCCGAGAACACGGACCGAAGTGGCCGGGTCGAGACTGGCTACCGGCTCATCGGCCAGAATGATCGCCGGCTGTTGCGCTAGCGCACGCGCGATGCCTACCCGCTGCTGCTGGCCACCGGACAGTTTGTCCACCCGGCTTAGCGCCTTGTCTGCCAGACCGACCCGAGCGAGGCAACTGAGCGCAATCTCCTGATCGGCACGCGGCAGAGGAAACAGCGAGCGGAGCGTGTTGTGAAAGGCCAGCCGACCGGTAAGCACATTAGCCAGTGCGCTTTGACGTTCGATTAGCTGGTGGTGCTGAAAGATCATGGCGGTACGCCGACGATGCTGACGCAAGGCCGAGCCGCTGCCGAGTTCACCGAGTTCGCTGGTGACACTGCCGCCAGTGGGCGTGACGAGTCGATTGAGACTACGGAGCAAGGTCGACTTGCCTGCGCCCGAGAGACCAAGCAGCACGGTGAACTCACCACGCCGAAATGCAATCGAGGTATCGCGTAGGGCTGTCACGCCGCCTGGATAGACGACGCTCAACCGGTCGACCCGCAGCACGGCGTCCTGTATCGGATGGGGCGTCATTTGATCACCTTTCGCAATATTGCTGGCCGCACAATTGCGGTTCGCGATGCAAAGGGTAGAAATTCCTTGTTACCGCACTGCTTCTAAAGGATGACATTTCGATGAATACTTCGAATCTGCCGTAGCGGGGCGGCAAGCGAAGCCGTGGAAGAACGGGCGCAACGTAGCGTCTTTCTTCACGCGGGATACAGGAGGCTTTGATTGATACTGCTGCGGATTCGCTACAGTAACGTTGGGCCAGAACGTAATGCCATCCAAGCAAGAGAGCGCACACTAGCGGACTATAGGAGACATTCTATTCTTGCCCGTCGATTGACCTAGGCCGTTATGTGGCTGGTCGAAACCTTCAGGTGCCGCCCAACTAGACGTCTGTTGTCGCGCCCAGCTTAATGCTAGGGAAACTCTGAAGAAGACTTCCAGATTTTGGCAAAATACCCGGATTCCACCCACCGAGTTTCCCGATGAAGCAGATGACCTTCGCCGACGCCGAGTACGCCGGTAAGCGCAAACAAACCCGCAAAGAGTTGTTCCTGATCGAGATGGATCGGGTGGTGCCGTGGAAGGGTTTGATTGCCTTGATCGAGCCGCATTATCCCAAGGGTGAAGGCGGTCGTCCGGCCTATCCGCTGATGGCGATGCTGCGCGTGCACCTGATGCAAAACTGGTTCGGTTACAGCGATCCAGCGATGGAAGAGGCGCTGTACGAGACCACCATCCTGCGCCAGTTCGCGGGGCTGAGCTTGGAGCGTATCCCCGATGAAACCACCATCCTCAACTTCCGTCGTTTGCTGGAGAAGCACGAACTAGCCGCCGGCATCTTGGCTGTCATCAATGGCTATCTGGGCGACCGAGGGCTGTCGCTGCGCCAAGGCACGATCGTCGATGCCACGCTGATCAATGCGCCGAGTTCGACCAAGAACAAGGACGGTAAGCGCGACCCGGAAATGCATCAGACCAAGAAGGGTAACCAGTACTGTGTGTCACGAACACAGGTCAGATGACCTGTGCTGCTGTGCCGAAGATGGAAGTAGGCCTTCCGAAGTCGGCTTGCAGGAGCGGACTTCAAACCACCCGGTGCTGCTGCATCCAAAAGGTGTGGTGGTGAGCGACCGAGGAAAAGTCATCCCTGAGGATGGCAGGTGAGTATGGAGAAGATGAGCGAAAGCAAACCGTCCGATGACGCATCGTTATGCCCAAGGTGCTGCCGAAACTGAGGTGGAGTACTGGCTTCAGGACAAGTCGGGGCGTTACCTGCTTACGGACCCGATGGCAGCCGGTGTATAGGCGGCATGATCTTCATACAGGCTTTGGTACGGAACGTGAGAACCTTGTTCCAGATGCGAAGGAAAATGACAAATGGCCAACACCATGAGGAAGAATACCGATGCTGGAACGAGGGGCGGAGCCTCCCGTAGTAGCGATGAAGCCTCTGTAATGGAGGTGGAGCGAAGGGGCGGCGTTATCCGGCCGACGAGCGTTGCCAACCTCCGGGGATGAGTGGCGTGAGCTCGGCGAAACCTTATGACATAGCGAAACGCACGGTATGGGACGCCTACCAGCAGGTCAGGGCCAACCGCGGTGCTGCCGGCATCGACGATGAAACCATCGCCGATTTCGAGCGGGATCTGTCTAAGAATCTCTACAAGCTGTGGAATCGGATGTCGTCGGGGTCGTACTTCCCGCCTCCGGTCAAGCAAGTAGAAATTCCCAAGGCATCGGGAGGCACGCGCAAGCTGGGAGTGCCCACGGTTGGTGATCGTGTCGCGCAAACCGTGGTCAAGCTTCTCATCGAGCCGGAGCTGGACTCGATCTTCCACTCGGACTCCTATGGGTACCGGCCGGGACGATCAGCGAAGCAGGCGGTGGCGATCACGCGTGAGCGCTGCTGGCGATACGACTGGGTGGTGGAGTTTGATATCAAGGCAGCCTTCGATCAGATCAATCATGGGTTGCTGATGAAGGCGGTGCGCCTGCACATCAAGGAGGACTGGATACTTCTGTACATCGAGCGGTGGCTGGTTGCGCCGTTCGAAACGGATCACGGTATGCGCGTCCGACGCGAACGCGGCACCCCGCAAGGTGGAGTGATCAGTCCCCTCCTGATGAATCTGTTCATGCACTATGCCTTCGACACCTGGATGCAACGTACCAGCCCCAACTGCCCGTTTGCCCGCTACGCCGATGATGCGGTGGTGCACTGCCGCAGTCGAAAGCAAGCGGAGTACGTGATGCGCTCCATTGCTTCACGGCTGGCTGCCTGTGGCTTGACGATGCACCCCGAGAAATCGAAGGTCGTGTACTGCAAGGACAGTAACCGTCGCGCAGGTTATCCGCATGTGAGCTTTACCTTCCTCGGCTTCACCTTTAGGCCGAGGAAGGCGCTCAGCAAACAAGACCAGCTCTTCACGAGCTTCCTTCCGGGAGCGAGTGCGGATGCCTTAAAGCGGATGCGGCAAGCGGTACGCAGGTGGCGACTCAATCGCCAAACCCACGTGACGCTGGTCGACGTGGCTCGGCTCTACAATCCAGTGATACAGGGGTGGTCGCAATACTATGGCTCGTTCTATCGGACAGCCATGCTTGGCATCTTCCAGCACATTGACCGCGCGCTTGAACGCTGGGCCCGACGAAAATACAAGGCTCTTCATAGGCGCAAGCGGCGCATTAGCCAATGGCTGGACAAGATGCGGACTGTGGTACCCCGGCTGTTTCATCACTGGCGAGTGACCGGGCAGCAAGGTTGGATAACGGGAGCCGTATGACGCGAGAGTGTCACGTACGGTTCTGCGAGCGGCTGCGGGGGCAGTTCCCGCGGCCGACTCACCACTTCGGCATGAAGGCGCACATCGGTGTCGATGATGAGTCGGGCTTGGTGCACAGCGTGGTGGGCACGGCGGCCAACGTGGCCGATGTCACCCAGGTCGATAAGCTGCTGCACGGCGATGAGAACATGGTCGGTGCCGACGCGGGTTACACCGGCGTCGAGAAACGCCCTGAACATGAAGGCCGGGGGGTCATCTGGCAGATCGCCGCCCGCCGTAGTACTTACAAGAAGCTTGATAAGCGCAGTGCTTTGTACAAAGCCAAGCGCAAGATTGAGAAGGCCAAGGCTCAGGTACGAGCCAAGGTCGAGCATCCGTTCCGGGTGATCAAGCGCCAGTTCGGTTATGTGAAGGTGCGCTTCCGTGGTCTGGCGAAGAACACGGCGCAACTGATGACGCTGTTCGCGCTGTCGAACCTGTGGATGGCGCGCCGACATTTACTGGCGAATGCAGGAGAGGTGCGCCTGTAATGTGGAAAATGGCTGCCGCGAGGTGCTCGCGGCGGCTAAAAACACAGAAATAAGCGGGTGATCTGAGCGTTTTTGATCGATTTGCCGCTTTTAAAATCGGCAGGGGCTGAAGTCAGCCAGAAATACACAACTACTTCAGACCATCCTTAGAGATGAATCCAGTTTCAACCAGGATTGACGGTACGTCTGGCGACTTAAGTACGGCAAAGCCCGCCTGCTCCACACGCTTCTGGTGCAAAGTGGTGATGCCCGCCAAACTTCTCAGTACGGAGTGGCCCAGTTCCAGGCTCGTTGCGACTGTAGCGCTCATCGACATGTCGAGAATCACTCCTGCCAGCATGGGGTCCTTATCTTTGAGTGCGAGGCTTTTGGTCGTACCGAGTAACTCGGCGCCGTTCTCCTTCTGCGCGAGCCAGCGCGCAGTAGTGGACGTGGCTCCACCTTCCGATAGCGCATAGATCGACGCTCCGGAGGCCGTGCGCCGAGGCGCGGCGTCCGCGTGTATGGAAATGAAGATATCGGCATTGTGTTGGCGAGCAATCTCCACCCGCTTGCGTAACGGTACGTAAACATCGCTGTCGCGTACGAGTCGCACGGTAAACCCCTTTTCCCGCTCGATCCGTTTGGCCAACTGCCGAGCAATTGATAGCACCACATCTTTTTCCCGCTCGCCATTGGCCCCGACTGCTCCAGGGTCTTTACCGCCATGCCCTGGGTCTACCACGACGATGATGTCGCGCTTTGGATGAGCCGAATCATTAAGCACAACCTGCGGTGCAGCCGGCTGTATTGCCGGGGATGCCGAGTTGGAAATATCCAGCACTAAGCGATGCCCCTGTGCCTGTTCAGGTGCCAGCATGAAGGTATTCAACTGCACGGGACCTATCAGGTCCAGGACAATCCGCGTTCCTGTACCTTGAGGCCCTGAACGTATAGCGCGGATTGGCATGTTACCCAGTTGCAGTTTGCTCAAATCAAAGGCAAGGCTGGTTCCCATCAGATCGAGAATCAACCGATCCGGCGCCGTCAGGGAGAAGGTCTTGTACTGTGCTGGACCACTTAGGTCTAGCACCAGCCGAAGCTTGTCGTCGGTGTTCCATAGCCGAACATTTAGGACTTGTGCGGCTTGTAAGCCCAAAGGTAAAGCAAAGGCAAAACCGGCCAAAAATAGATTGAGTAATGAACGTCTGTGCATCTCGTTTACCGTTTTTGGGGAGAGTCCTTTCTCTGCCATTCAGATTAAGAACCGTAGAGCTTGCAGAGCGGCAAGGTGTCCCGGATAAAACCAGTAGCCCCATTGCCGCACCGGCCAGACGTTGAAGGTGAACTTCTGATGCAGCAGCCAGAGTCCGATCAGCGGAGCGGCAAATGCAGTGCTCAAGGCCAGCAATGAGTGAATTTCAAGATCCATAGCCCTGGTCACGATGCTACTGCGGGTGTTGCTCAACAGGCATAGAACTGCTGGCAGCAACCAAAGAGCACCGGGCCTCTTGATCGCTAACAAGACAGCCGCAGGAACGAGCGCGCCGTATAGCCCGTACATCAACGGGTCATCCAGCACGTAGGCAATCGCGGCAGCCATCAAGGCCATAGCGCTGCTCAACAAGGTGCGATGTTGCCATCCCCAGGCAATCACCAGCCCCAATGCCAGGGTAACCAACACGTTGAATGATCCCGAGGTGCTGATATAGCGATAAGGCACTTCTGAAATGGCGGCGAACACCAGCATCAAGGCGAGGTAGCGTCCATTCGCGGCAGTCAGTAATTCGCCCGGTTTGGAGCGCGCCACGTTGGCAGCAATGGCGACACAGAACAGCGGAAAGGAAAGCCGCCCCAGAATGAACAGATTGCTCATCTCCGGCCACACCAACCGCAAGTGATCGATGACCATGGTCAGCATCGCCAGCCACTTGATCAGATCCAGGCTACTGCTTCGGCTCTTGAGTGAGGAATGCTGGGTTGTATGAGCAGTCGTCATGTCCACCCCAGTGTGACGGCGGTCAGCAAGAGATAACGCACGCCCTTGGCCATGGTGACGATCAGCAGGAAACTCCAGAATGGCTCGCGCATGACTCCGGCGACGACCGTCAGCGGATCGCCAATGATGGGCACCCAGCTCAGCAGCAACGACCAGCGCCCGTAGCGCAGGTAAGACTGCTGGGCCTTTTCGAGCTTGCTCTCGCTCACCGGGAACCATCGCTTGTAGCGAAATCGCTCGATAGAGCGACCCAGAATCCAGTTCAGCGCAGAGCCAAGAACGTTGCCGAAGGTGGCGACCGCCAATAGCGCAGAAGCAACGTATTGGTTGGAGAGCAACATCCCGACCAACACAGCTTCAGACTGCATGGGCAATAACGTGGCGGCACCGAATGCCGCCAGAAATAGACCAAAATAGCTGGCGAGTTCGAACACTTAAACGACGCCTTGGGCGCTCAAGCCGATCCAACCATGGAAGCCTACGTACAGACCAACACCGATTATCAACACGCTGGACAGGTACGGTGCACGACGAGCCACGGTGCCCAGCCACGGCCAGCGGTTGGAAGCCTGTTTAGCACCAATAGCCGCAGCAGCTCCCACCGCCACCAAGGTGATCGCCAAGCCGATGCTGAAGCACAGGACGAGTATGCCTCCCAGCGCGACTTCTTTAACCTGAAGACACAGCAACAGAACGGTGATGGCAGCCGGACAAGGAATCAAACCACCCGTCAAACCGAACATGACGATCTGGCCCGTGGTCACCTCACGATTCGTGAAGCGCTTACGGATATCGTTGGCATGTGCGCGTTCATGCGCATCCTGATAGCCATCAATTGACAACTCCAGACCTTCCAGTTCGGAATGCGCGTGCCCGTGATCATGCTCCTGGAACGCCAGATCGTAATCATGGGAGTGGCCCGCATGCCCAAGACTCAAGCGCGCACTGAACTCATGAGGCTCCGGGATATCGACTGCCGACTCCAGAAAGCCTTCGCGCTCGACGAAAGAGAACGATTGAGTGCTGCCGTCCGGACGAGTCGTCATTAGGCGAACATCCGATGTAGCCCAAGCGTGTCCGGTCAATGTTTTCAGGCGCCAATGCGGTGGCATACCTACTTCAAAAATCGACAGTTCGATGCGCCCGTGGCCGGTATCGATTCGATGGGTTTCATCATGATGGCCATGGTCATGCTCACCGTGGTGGTGGTCATCACCTTGCTCGAACTTGAACATCTGCTCACCGCGCCAGGTACGCCACAGCATCCAAAGAGCAACTACGATGATCAGTGCAGAGGACGCAAGCTGGAAGTACGGCTCAGTGGTTTGAGCGTCCAGACCTTTGCCCAGGTACATGCCGCCGATGGCGACCAACCACACCACGGCGGTGTGCGACAGCGTCGCGGCCAGACCCAACAAAACGGCCTGTTTAACCGAACCACGAATGGCCACGATGAAAGCGGCCATCATGGTTTTTGAATGGCCCGGTTCCAGGCCATGCAAGGCACCGAGCAAGATAGCGCTCGGGAAATACAGCCAGGCGTGTGTACCGCCCTGTTGCAGCAGTTCAGCAAAGTTGGGCATGTCAGACCTAGAGGTACTTGGTGATTTGTTTGAAGGCTTCCAACGGTGCGCGCTCGCCATTGTTCAAGGCTGAGACTGTGTCCTCCAGACAGTGATCAATGTGATCCTGGATGAGCGTGCGCTTCGCTTGACATACGGCTTTTTCGACCGCATGCAGCTGCTGAGCGATGTCCACGCACTGACGCCCCTCTTCAATCATGGTGATGATGCCGCGTAAATGGCCGTCCGCCCGTTTGAGACGCTTGATGATCGCCTCGTGACTTTGGTGAGTGTGGGGATGGCTGTGTTCGTTTTCACTCATGACTTGAGCCTCGGGCCTTAATGAATTACGCTGGCATCCTATCCCCCCTTAGGGGATGCGGTCAAACGCATCAAAGCCCTGAAAAACGAGTTGAAGCCCGATCACGATGTTCAGCAGAACACTGACAACAACGGTGGTATTCGCGCTTGTCCTCGCCATGTTTGTGGCCTGGGCTGGGCATACCTATACGTTGTCAGTGACGTCGAAACAGCCTGCTTGGGAGGTTGCGCAAGACGCCCATCACTCTCATGAAGAGCTGACTGAGATGTCGTGTGCGAGCTGCTCGGATCACTATCACTCCCCGCTGACCCCTGACCATCAGCACGAAACACCGCAGCTCACTTCACTGTTGATTTTGGCCGAACAACCCAAGCTATCGGTGCGGGTTGATGCCCCGCAATATGCAGTTCCCCCTCCGCCGATATTCTTGATCAAGCGTCCACCCCGTCCTTCGTTCGCATCCTGACCATGGCCGCGCAGCGGCCTTTGATCCCTCCAACGTAGGATTTATCCATGCATTCGCACTCGATGAGCGGCGTGGGCGCATTCACTGCGCCATCGCACCGCCCGCTACTGCTGTTGTTTTTACTTGTCGCTGCACTTTTCCTCGGGATGCCCGAGGCGATGGCTCACGCCGTCGCGGAAGGTGACAAGGGCTTTATCCAGGAAAGTTCCGGCGTCATGTTGCTGCCCTTCATCTACATGGGCGCCAAGCACATGATGACGGGCTACGATCACCTGCTGTTTCTGTTCGGGGTGATCTTCTTCCTTTACCGCCTGAAGGATGTGGGGCTCTACGTCACACTGTTCGCGGTAGGCCACTCGGTGACGTTGCTGCTGGGCGTGCTGACCGAGATCAGCATCAGCTCGTACATCATCGACGCCATCATCGGTTTTTCGGTGGTGTACAAGGCACTCGATAACTTGGGCGCGTTCCAGCGCTGGTTCGGTTTCCAACCCAATACCAAAGTGGCCACGCTGATTTTCGGCCTGCTCCATGGTTTCGGCCTGGCCACCAAAATCCAGGAGTACGAGATCTCGCCCGACGGGCTGATCCCCAACTTGCTTGCGTTCAACGTCGGCGTCGAGATCGGCCAGTTGCTGGCCCTTAGTGCGATTCTCATTCTGATGGGGTATTGGCGGCGCACCGCCAGTTTCTGGCGCCACGCCTATACCGCCAACGTCGCCATGATGAGTGCCGGTTTCCTGCTGATGGGTTACCAGATCACCGGCCTGTTTATCTCCGCCTAAGGAATTCTGACCATGTTCAATACTCCGCTTCCAACTGTTAATGAATTGCCCAGCACTCGCAAACTGGTTCGTTCGACTGTCATTGCACTGCTGACTGCTATTGGCCTGCTGATGACCGTTGTCATGCCTTCGGAATACGCCGTTGATCCTACGGGTGTGGGCCGCGCACTGGGTCTGACCCAAATGGGCGAATTGAAGATCATCCTTGCCCAAGAGGCGTTGGCGGATACAGCGCCGCCGCAAGCATTAGCTCCTAGTTCAGCTCCAGCTCCAGCTCCGCAGATTGCGCAAATCCAACCTGCTGCAATACCTGTGGCCCAATCAGCGTCGGCACCGACCCCAGCCATGAAGACGAATCAAATGACCGTCACGCTCAAACCAGGTGAAGGGACAGAGATCAAACTGGAAGTGCTGAAGAACAAGACTGTGAGTTATGAATGGACAGCGGCTGGTGGGCTTGTGAACTACGACACCCATGGCGAGCCCTACAACGGTGAAAAGGGTTACTTCCACAGCTACAACAAGGGCAAGCAGGTCAAAAGTAATAAAGGCGAATTCACCGCCATTTTTGACGGCACCCATGGTTGGTTTTGGCGTAATCGCAGCAATAACGACGTGACCATTTCGTTGAAGACGAGTGGTGATTACCTGAACGTCAAACAGTAATCCGACACAGAGACGGCTGTCCTACTGCCGAAAACGCGGACTTCAGCCTGACCACAGACCATTTATTTCATCCACTTTTGAAGAGTATTCCCATGAAATCCCCAACCACTCTGATTCGTTCTGTGCTGCTGTTCTGCTTCCTGGGCTTGATGACGGCATGCGGCGGTGGTGAGAAAGGCACAACCTCCGAGAGCGCTGAGCACGGACATTCGCACGAGTAACACTCTAAAAAAACAAGGCCGCGATTGCGGCCTCGTTTTTCTGCATGACGAAAAGTTCTAGCCTATATCCCGCAAACAAATGACTGCTTTGGGTCGTCCTCTGCCGGTCATGGCCACGAAGCCTGCAGGTCAAATCCGAAGCAAATTACTGGTCAAATCGAATGCAAATGGCTGGGCAAGTCTGTGCAATTACCTAACGGATAGGCTCTCGACAGAACTGGTATAGCATCCCTTGATTCTTCTATGCCATCATCGATGCTTGTAAAATCGGAGGCTAAGGACATGGCAAACGATTTACCACCAGATTACATAGAGTTCGCGAAACAGCTGGGGTTCTCGTCACCAGAGCAGTGGGACGTGACCAGGGGAAATCTGAAAGATGGCTGGAAACGAATTCATCGTCGCATTGTGACAGGGCGGTCTCTTCGGGGGACGATTCTGGACTTTGTAGCTAGAATGAATTCGTCTGACGATCACTTTAGGCGCAAGTCCGGTGAGGTCGGGGTAACTAGGGTAACTCCAGTATCCGCGCAGGTTCAGCTTTTTGAGGATCTATACCCACAATTTGCGCCTTATGTTCCCCCTCAGACGTCGGTAGGATCTGAACACCGGATCAAAAAACCGAAAGCTCCCAAAGTCCGAAAGCCGAAAGTTAAGACGCCAATGTTTGTACAAATTGGATTTGGCTTAGTAAAGCACCTTCCGGCCACGGAAAATCGAGAGGGACAGCGTGATTCTCGACGAACACACTACACCAATCGAAAAAGCCTCAAAGAGCATAATTTACGTGCCAGGTTGGTCGCTAAGCGGATCACATGGGGATAGCGATTAATCCTGATATTTCTAAGATCTCAGTTGTTGCGCTAGATTTGTCAATTCGTATACTGCTCAATCATTTTATAAAGGTCATCTCATGTCCCGTCTTGCTGAGTTCCGTCAACTCGAAAAACACTTGGCCGAACAACTCGCTGCCCTTGAAGCCATGAAAGGCGACGAAGGCCTGAAAAAAGAAGTTGAATTCGAAACTAAGCTGCGGGCTTTGCTTGCCGAGTACGGTTATAGCCTCCGCAACGTCATCGCTCTCCTCGATCCCCAGGCAGCAAGCCGTGCTTCTACTACCGCTGCCCCGAAAAGTGTCCGCAAAGCACGTGACGTCAAGATCTACCAAAACCCAAATTCGGGCGAGTTGATCGAGACCAAGGGCGGGAACCATCGCCAGCTCAAGGAATGGAAAACTGAATTCGGCGCGGACATTGTTGAGTCCTGGCGCACTCAGTAAGATCGGTTTGAGTACAAATGAGGGCCCGGTGGGGCCCTTTTTCGTAGCCACATGCGGGGTAATCATGGATCGACATCTCTACAGGTTCAGGACAGCGGATCGTCTGCTCGGAAAAGACGCCACCGAGACCAAGGAGGCTGTGCCCGGTGAGCTTGAGAAGCTTGAGATTTACTTCGCACCGCCTGAGCAATTGAACGATCCTCTAGAGGGGTACAAGGAAATCTACTGGGCGGGTGATGAAATCGTCTGGGCGAATTTCTTTAGGCATTACCTATTGATACTAGCGCTTCGAAGCTGGGAGATTGATGACGCGGTAATGAGCGGCGTGCCACTTCCTAATGAGCTCCCAATTGGCCAGTATCCTGCTAATCTCCGGGGTGTGTACCTCTTTGCTTTCCAGGAAATGGATTACCTGCTCCAAAGTAGTGAGATATTTCAGGGGTACATCAAGGCACTCTCTAAAGCCGAGAGAAAACACTACAAGCCACAGTTGTTGCTCTACCTCAGTTCTCTGCATACGCGCTTCTTAACAATCGTACTTTCAGTAAGTTACAAGTACGAGTTAACCGGTGCACATCATCCTGAGAATCCTGGAGACCCACTAGGGGACAGTGACTTTCATCTGAAGATAATATCAAATATCGAAGCAGATGATGGCCAGCATCGTGATTTTGAGTCATACAGGCAGATTGCTGTCACAACCTCGGCGTTCTCCATCAAGGCTGCGCACGTATGGATCAATGATCATTACGGTGTGTATGACCTAATAACGGCATTTGCTCCTCGATATCTAGATCAAATCGACCAGCTAATGCACCCGAAATGGTATGTAGCCTGCTTTATGAAGGAGTGTAATAACTCCGCCATCTGGGGTAGCTACGGAGACAATCACAAAGGCATCTGCCTGAAATATAGGGTCTCAGGTGAAGACCAAGCACTATCTCTTGAAATGAATAAGCCGATAGGTCTTGGTCATAGCGGCATCATTTATGGCTTCCAGAATATGCAGTTCAAGGAAGTTTTCTACGATCGAGAACACTCGGAAATAGATTTCTTCAGATCATTAGGCAACGTCCCAAACGAGGCATTAGGTGGCTTCTGGTACAACGATGGCCAAGGAAATCTGAGTACCACTAGCGAGTGGTACAAAACTGATTCCAGTGATCTGCGAGAGAGGCACTGGAATAACCTTGATTTCGCTTTGACCTCAACGCTTCCTCAGTGGGAGTCCGAAAAAGAGTACCGCTTGGTTCTTAATTCCGGCATGGACATCACAGATAAAAAGCATCGAGTTTTGAAGTATCGGTTTTCAAGCTTGGAGGGCGTCATTTTTGGGATCAAGACGCCGTTGGAGTACAAACTCAAAGCTATTAGGATTATCAAGGCCCACTGTGAACGTGAAGGCCGTGAAGAGTTTCAGTTCTACCAGGCCTATTACGATCCGGAAACGAAAAGTATCCAACATGGCTTATTACCTGTTTCAATACACGATGCTGATATAAATGGTGGCTCTACTGAGCCTGGCGATTCATCAGCTGAAAGCTAGCTCGCAGATTCTCCACTTCTTCCGCAAGTTGGAATCAGGCATCGGGGCCGGCCACTGCCGAGTATTTATCGACGGTTGTAATCGGCGCCTATCGCTGTGCGGTCATAAGAGTAGAGGGTGCACGCTCTAACCATTGGAACAGCGATCTTCCCGCCAACGATCGTAATGTCTCCTTTGCGTCGTTATGAGCCTCTCAGCTTTGATGTCTGGGTGGTCCAATCCTCTGCAATCGGTGGTCAGTCAAATGCAAATGACTGGTCAGGTCGTATGCAAACGCATGGTCAATTGCGCTGCAATTTCGCAATTGAAGCTCAGTCAATTCGGGTATTCCTCAGTCTCAATGCATTGAAAACTACAGATGCAGAACTGACGCTCATGGCTATGGCAGCGATCATTGGCGACAGGAGGTGTCCCGTCAGTGGATAGAGCAAGCCTGCGGCAAGGGGAATACCCATCGAGTTGTAAAGAAAGGCGAAACCCAAGTTTTGCCGCATGTTTTTTACTGTTGCGACCGAAAGTGCCCTTGCTCGTAAAATCCCCATCAGGTCGCCTTTTACCAGCGTGAGTTGCGCACTATTCATCGCAACGTCAGTCCCTGTCCCCATGGCAATGCCCACATCTGCTCGCGCCAGGGCCGGTGCATCGTTGATACCGTCACCAGCCATGGCGACCTTCCGGCCGTATTGCTGGAGGTCTGCGACCAGACGCTCTTTGTCCTGAGGTTTCACTTCACCGTGGACTTCTTCAATCCCCATCTCCCTGGCGACAGCCCGAGCGGTGGTGAGCCCGTCGCCAGTAGCCATGATGATTTTGATGTCATCAGCCTTGAGCTTGGTGACTGCTTCTTTGGAGGTCGGCTTAATTGGATCTGATACTGCCAGTAACCCTGCCAATACCCCGTCGATTGCGAGGTAGATGATACTGATGCCGTCAAGACGCAACAACTCTGCACGCACTTGTAGGGGCTTGGTGTTCACGCCTGCGGCTTCCATCAACGCGGTGTTCCCCAGCTGGATCTTCTTGCCATCGACGATGCCACTGACCCCGATACCTGAACCAGACTCAAAGGATTCTGGCTTGGTGAGCTTAATGTTCTCGGTTCGGGCGTGATCGACGATTGCATGAGCCAAGGGATGTTCGCTGCCCTGATCAAGGCTGGCAGCCAGCTGAAGAACATCGTGGGGATTGAAACTTGGTGTGGCCTCCACGCTGTGAAACACTGGCCGACCCTCTGTCAGGGTGCCTGTCTTATCGACAATCAGCGTGTCGATCTTGCAAAGGTTTTCGATGGCACTGGCATCCCTGAACAGCACACCCATGCTGGCTGCTTTACCTGTCGAAACCATGATCGACATGGGCGTAGCAAGACCCAACGCACAGGGACAAGCGATGATCAGCACGGCGACAGCGTTGATCAGACCAAACACCCAACTGGGCTCAGGGCCAAA
Organism: Pseudomonas gorinensis; assembly: GCF_042015035.1. NCBI lineage: Bacteria > Pseudomonadati > Pseudomonadota > Gammaproteobacteria > Pseudomonadales > Pseudomonadaceae > Pseudomonas > Pseudomonas gorinensis. The sequence continues at coordinate 212,506 of NZ_CP167125.1, read as the reverse complement.
AAGCCCCCAGCCGACAAATGTCAGTATCGCAATCGCGATAACACCCATCACAAAGTAGCCAGCAATAGAGTCGGCCATTCGTTGCATTGGTGCTTTGGAGCGCTGAGCCCGAGCGACCATCTGTACGATTTGTGACAGCATGGTCTCGGCGCCGACCTTCTGCGCCTCCATTACCAAGCTGCCATGTGTATTCAGCGTGGCACCGATCAGGCTATCTCCAGCTCTCTTCATTACCGGCACTGGCTCGCCAGTGAGCATGGACTCATCCACCGCACTTTCACCTTCCAGTACTGAGCCATCAACTGGCACCTTTTCACCAGGCCTGACCCGCAGATGGTCTCCAAGGTGGACATGTGTGTGAGGAATGTCTTCTTCCTGTCCATCGGCATTGATCCGGCGTGCGGTCTTGGGCGATAGACCGAGAAGGGACTTAATGGCGGCGGAGGTTTGCGATCGGGCTTTGAGCTCAAGAATCTGCCCAAGCAAGGTGAGCGAGATGATGACCGCGGCGGCTTCGAAGTAGACGCCGATACGTCCATCTTGCATGAAGGTGGCGGGAAAGCTTTGGGGTAAGAGCGTTGCCATGACGCTGTAAAGGTAGGCTGCGGCGGTACCCAAACCAATCAGAGTCCACATGTTTGGACTGCGATTTCTAATAGAGGCTATGCCCCTTACAAAAAAGGGCCAACCTGCCCATAAGGTCACCGGTGTCGCCAGAGCTAGCTCGATCCAGTTTTGGATCGAGCCATGGAGGAGTTGTAACGAGTGTCCCGCCATGGCGAGCACTGTCACTATCACGGTTAATGGCAGCGACCACCAAAAGCGGCGGGCGAAATCCCGGAGTTCAGGATTTTCTTCTTCATCGAGCGTGGGCATGACCGGCTCTAATGTCATGCCACATTTAGGGCAGTTGCCGGGTCCGGGCTGGCGTATTTCCGGGTGCATCGGACAGGTAAACTCAGTGCCTGTTTGTACCGCAGACTCTGAAGAGGTGACGCGGGATTCGGCGCTCGAAACATTACCGCTGTAGCGTTCAGGATCAGCTCGAAACTTCTCCTGGCATTTCAGGCTACAAAATTGATATGTCTGTCCCTGATAAGACTCACCAAACTTACTTGATGAAGTGACTGCCATTCCGCACACCGGGTCACGTAGATCATCGTCATTGAGCGGAGCAGCATGGGCGTGACTGTGGTCGTGGTGGCTCGATATGGTAGGCATGGCTATTCCCCTTTTTCGTCCTTGTGGGTTGCTGCCTGATCGCCATGGCTATGTCCGCCATGTCCATGTCCAAAAAAGTGCATCAATGGACAGATCAACAGAATCAGATAAGGCCAAAATGGATAAACGTGGCTGAAATGCTCCCGCAAAACGTAAAAGGCACCAATCGCAATGAGCATGATTAGTACAACGCCTGTTTTGCGCCTCCAAAATGGTGCGGTGGTGTTTCCATCCGGATGCTGATGGTTATTCATGATCTAAACCCCACTGTGTGAGCATTGCTGTGATCTCTGCGACAGAGCGTAGCCAACTCTTGCGTCGAAGCGGTGTTAGCAGCCAGCTCTGGCTTATTTCAGGTCAAACTGACCGACCATCCCTGACTGATAATGCCCCGGCACGTTGCAGCCAAACTGAAGCCCAGTGCTGTTGTTGAAGGTCCAGATCAGCTCTTTGGTTGCGCCAGGCTCAATCAGGACGCTGTTCGGGTCGTTGTGCTCCATTCCGACCATCTTCATTCCACCCATGCTGTGGCCCATACCGCTCATCGTTTTCCCGGTACCTGTGGGGTTAAGCGTTCCGTTCTGGAACATGCTTGCCATTTCTTTTTGGTGTGCTGCGTGAGCAGCAGCTTTGCCGATGTTGAACTCGTGCAGCAGCGAACCCTCATTGCGAAGGACAAATCGAATAGTTTCACCAGGCTTTACGTCGATGCTTTCAGGTTTGAAGAAAATATCGCCCATCTCGACCTCCACCGTACGGGTAACCTCAGAGGCGACTCCAGGCTGGCCGATGTCCTCTTTCCCATGCCCTGCGCTGGCCATAGCCGTAGCACCGAAGAGTAGAGTGATTGCTGCGATGACAGGGGTAACGAGCTTAGCTTTCATGGTGACCTCGAGAGTAAGTGGGAAACACTGGCTATGCTAATGATGCGGAGCTGCCAGTTAACTGACCTGAACACTACATTTCTGTCAGTTTTCGAAATAAATACGGCGTCCAGATGACGCCGCATTTAACAGGACTGTTCAAAAAGCTCTTTTCAGGGAGTTGCTTACTGATGGTTCTCTGACAGCATCAGCTTGTGCTCGCGTTGCATTTGACTCAAAACGTCGTCGACAATTTTGTCGTGCTTTTCCATCCAGGCCAGGTGCTGCTGGGGTGACATTGAGGCGTCTGGATGATCTTTATGGAGTTGGCTCATGATGTCGCCGAGCATTTTCATATGCTCGGCCATGTGGACATGACGCTGTCCTTCAGGGGCTTTTTCAGCTTGGATCAGTACGGCTTCAGCCCTGTCGCGCAGGCCTTCCATACGCTCTATCACCCGGTCTCCGCCACTTTCAGCCCATACAGAAGCTGAGACGAGTATCGAGCTCACAAAAAACAGCATTTTCAGGCGATTCATGGGGCAACTCCTTATGGAATTGTTTTCCGGCTCCCTAACGTTTCATGCTGAAGAGTCGGTCGAGCACCAGGAAGTACTCATGCTTGAACCCTAGACAGCGCTCGCTGACATCTACCTGAAGCCAATATTACTTTTCTGTCAGTTGCTGGTTGGCTGGCGTGTTTCGTTGCAGACTGCGCTTCATCATTATCCGAGAGCCACCCTCATGAGACTTCTGGTTGCTGAAGACGAACCCAAAATAGGTATCTATTTGCAGCAAGGACTCACGGAGGCGGGGTTCAATGTGGATCGCTTTACCAATGGCAAGGTGGCGCTACAGCACGCTTTGAGCGAGGCCTATGACCTGCTGATTCTAGACGTCATGATGCCTGGGCTGGATGGCTGGGAAGTACTTCAGAAGGTTCGTGCATCCGGAAAAGATGTTCCCGTGCTCTTCCTCACGGCGCGAGATCGCGTTGAAGATCGAGTGAAAGGACTTGAACTCGGTGCAGATGATTACCTGATCAAACCCTTCGCATTTTCTGAACTGTTGGCTCGCGTCAGAACGTTGCTGCGTCGGGGTAACGGCGCTCCCTCGCAAACCTATATGAAACTGGCTGATCTGGAGGTGGACCTGCTCAAGCGTCGGGCCATTCGTGGAGGTAAACGCATAGACCTTACGGCCAAAGAGTTTGCGTTGCTTGAGCTGTTGCTACGACGTCGAGGGGAGGTGCTGCCAAAGTCACTTATCGCCTCCCAGGTTTGGGATATGAACTTCGACAGCGATACCAACGTTATCGAGGTTGCAGTGAGAAGGTTGAGGGCCAAGATAGATGACGACTTTGAGGTCAAGTTGATTCATACCTCTAGGGGGATGGGTTACATGCTCGACGCGCCTGATTCGGAGTCGGAATGAACCGAATGTCCCTGACGACCCGTATGAGTCTGATGTTCATGCTCGCGGTAACGGCCGTGCTTACGGTCGCCGGACTCAGTTTCAATAACCTCAGTCGGCATCACTTTAAGATGCTGGATCAGCAGGCATTGAACGAAAAGCTCCACTCGACCCAGAGAATTTTGTCCGGGTTGAACAGCATCGATCAACTCAGCGAATTTAAGCCTGAGCTGGAGGCGCTGCTGGGGGCTCACCGTGATTTGACTGCCCTAATAATCGATGGTGACGGCAAGCTGCTGTTTGCTGATCCCGGTCCGGTAGATATTCCGAAGGAGTTCCGCACAACCACAAACAACAACGTCTGGGAGTGGCGGGAGCAAGGGCAGATGTTCCGTGGAGTGACGGCACAAGCCGTTGTGACGGGGCAAGACAAGCCGTTGACAGTCATTTTGATCTTTGACGTTACTCAGCCTGAATTCATAGAATAAGCGCAACGCTTGAAACGAGAGGCAGAGAGCCAGCCACCGGTAGAATCCAGGCTCTCACACCGAAGGATTCAAGCGCAGATGACTACGCATTACCGGCAGCTGACTCAGGGACAACGTTACCAGATTGAGGCTGGCTTGAGCGCCGCAGAGAGCCAGGCGAGCATTGCAAAGCGGGTCGGCGTGCATCCCTCGACGATCAGTCGCGAGGTTCGCCGCAACAGCACCCAGAATATCTACAAGGCTGTTTCTGCGGCCCATGAAAGTGATGCTCGTCGAGCGGGTGCGCGCAAGTTTTGCAAGCCGGCGACATGGCTCAGCCATCATCTCCCGGTGTGGCTCAAGCATGGCATGAGTCCGGAGCAGATCGCCCAGCGGTTGAAGCAGGAGCAGCCAAGCCGGGCGGTCAGCCATGAGTGGATTTATCGGTTCATTGCCGCCGAACAGCGCGCCGGTGGTGAGCTTTATACCTATCTGCGACATCGCCGAAAGCGCTACCGGAAACGCTATGGAAGCCACGATCGGCGCGGGCAGCTGCGTAATCGCGTGTCAATCAGTGAACGCCCAGCCGAGGTCGAAAGCCGCGAGCGCCTGGGGGACTGGGAGGGCGATACGGTACATGGACTGGGCGGTAACCTGGTGACCCTGGTTGATCGCAAAAGCGGCTATCTGAGCGCCTATCCGGTCAAGCGCAGAACGCGCCGGCAGGTAACGCGGGCGATCAATCTGATGCTTCAGGGCCATGCCGCTCACACGCTGACGCTGGATAACGGAAGGGAGTTTGCCGGGCATGAACGCATCGCGCTACGGAGCCAGTGCCAGGTCTTTTTTGCAGACCCCTATTCATCCTGGCAACGTGGCACCAATGAAAACACCAACGGTCTGCTCCGCCAGTATTTCCCCAAGGGCAGCGACTTCAGCAAGCTGACCGTCGAAGCCGTCAATCGGACAGTAGCGAGGATCAATCTACGCCCGCGCAAGCGCTTGGGCTGGAAGACGCCGTACGAAGTGCATACAGGGGTGAGCGTTGCACTTATGTGTTGAATTCAGGCAGCATATGTCCTTTTTCGAGACGCTTGAACGATGGTTTTGGATAGGGTTGGTGATCAGCGCATTGGTCAGTGCTGCACTCGGCTGGATGGTAGCAAGCAGTGGCATGCGGCCCATTCGCCAGGTCACGCGGGTCGCTGCCTCAATGTCAGCAAAATCACTCAAAGAGCGCATCCCCTTAGCACCCGTTCCCAAAGAGCTTCAGCAAATGGTGCTGTCGTTTAACGCAATGTTGTCCAGGCTCGACGATGCATTTGTCCGGTTATCGAACTTTTCCGCAGACATTGCCCACGAACTACGGACCCCCGTGAGCAACTTGATGACCCACACCGAAGTGGTGCTTTCAAGAAAAAGGAATATTGAGGACTACGAAGACAACCTGTACTCAAATCTTGATGACTTGAAGCGTATGAGTCGGATGATTGATGACATGCTTTTTCTGGCGAAATCTGACAACGGTCTGATCACACACGAGAACAAACCAATAGACCTCGTGGAAGTAGTGGAAAAATTGCTTGAGTACTACCGCCTTTTGGCTGATGAGCGAGGGATTCAACTCAAGGTTTCAGGAAGGGGCAGCGTCCGAGGCGATGTCCTTATGCTCCACAGAGCCATTTCTAACCTGCTCTCTAACGCGCTTCGCTACACCTCTGAAGGGAAGACGATCAGTGTCGAAATCCTCCAGAAGGAGATGTCGGTATTGGTCGTCGTGGAGAACCACGGAGAACCCATTGCCCCCGAACATCTTGAAAAGCTTTTCGATCGTTTTTATCGCGTGGACCCAGCGCGGCGAGAAGGGAGTCCAAGCAACGCAGGGCTAGGTCTGTCGATTACCCGATCAATTATTGAGGCGCATGATGGCAAAATCTGGTGTACGTCATGTGACGGGAAAACGGCCTTTCATCTAGAGTTTCCTAGTGTTGACTTGGAGGTCAGCTGAACAACGGCGTATTTGTGATCAACGGCGATCTCTCAGCCTGCGCCCAGCGTCCACTTTCGTTATTTTTGAATGAGTGAAAACCCTAGTATCTGGGGCACGCGGTCTCGTCTTTAAGTCTCGCTACGCCCGCCAATTCGAGGCCAAACACCGCGTCAAGCTGACTGAAATGTAATCGAACAGTTTGCGTTCGTGTGGCATCGTGTTCTTGCACTGTGACGTTGGGGCCTAGTGAGTTTCTCGTGTTCAACCTGACCTAGAACACGGAGGCTACTAGCTAATCATCAGTGGTTTTAACAAGAATCGAAAAGTAAAAATTAGATATTCCAAACAAACCTCGAATCAACAGCTCTTGCTGTGAGGAGTCTTGCATGTCATTCCTTAAAACTACGACCGTAGCTGTTGCACTTACCGCTGGTTTGCTTCTGAGTGCAGTTGCTCAAGCACATCCAAAGCTCCTTTCTTCCACTCCGGCAGAAGGCTCGAATGCGGCGGCCCCTTCGAAAATTGAACTGCACTTTTCTGAGAATCTCACCACTCAGTTTTCCGGTGCAAAACTAATCATGACCGATATGCCTGGCATGCCGAACTCCCCAATGGGTGTTAAGGCCGCCGTCGCTGGTGGCGGTGATCCGAAAACGATGGTGATTACACCGGCAGCACCTTTGACCACCGGTACCTACAAAGTCGAATGGCGTGCTGTCTCCTCGGACACTCACCCGATCACCGGCAACTTCTCATTTAAAGTGAAATGATTTATGAGCGACTCAATAAATATTGTGGTTCGCTTTGCTCTTTATTTCGACCTGATGCTGTTATTCGGATTGGCAATTTTCGGCTTGTACAGCCTCAGGGGAAAGGAAAGAGTATCGGGCACGGTCTTGAATTTTGAGTCGCTTCTTTACGGTACTTCCGTTGCAGGTGTAGCTCTGTCCCTTGCCGCGATGTTGTTGCTTGCGAAAGCAATGAGCGGTGTGTCGGAGCTTATGGAGCTACATCGTCATATTTTTGAAATGGTCCTTATGGGGACTGACGTCGGGTTGACCTGGATGGTCCGAATAGCTGCCTTGGTGATGGCAATTATTGGCGTCGCGTTGAACAAGCGATTTCCAACACCCAGTCTCTGGATCGTCACTGTATGCGGAGCGATTGCGTTGGCGACGTTGGCATGGACAGGGCACGGCGCCATGGATGAGGGCAGTCGACGCTACTGGCATTTCATCACCGACATTTTCCACCTATTAGCCGCAGGTGGCTGGTTGGGCGCTCTATTGGCATTCGCTCTACTGCTGCGGTTGAAATCGCTAAAGGGCGAACAAGAAGCTCAAATTCTTGCACGGGTACTGACTGGTTTTGAGTCGGCCGGCGGAGTGATTGTTGCGATCATAAGCGTTACGGGCGTAGTAAATTACCTGTTTATCGTTGGCCCACACCTCGATGAAGTGATGCTCAGTACTTATGGCCAGCTGCTGTTTTTGAAAATATTGCTCTTTGCTGGGATGATCGTTTTAGCCACGCTGAACCGCTTTCACCTAAGTCCGGTATTGGAGCGGTCAGTTCGAAATGGAGAATACTCTGCCGCAGTCAATGCCTTGCGCCGCAGCATGACACTCGAGTTTTTAATGGCAGTCGTCATAATTTGTCTTGTCGCATGGTTAGGCACTTTAAGTCCGGAAATGGAAATGAGCGCGGAATAGAGGTTGGTGACAGCCGACTAAGGAGTCTAGAAGGTGAATTGTAAGGGCCATTTCCACCGGCTACACTCCAGCCCATGAAACGCTACCTACGGTTTTGCCTGATTTTCCTGATTAGCCTGGCGCTCCCCCTCAGCGGGATGGCGGGTGTTCAGGCGCCGACTGAGCCCTGCCCCATGAAAACCATGGGCATGGCGATGATGGACGGCATGGGTCAAGACTGCTGCCATGACATGAAAAGTCCCACCGAGCACGGCAAACCCTGTAAGCCAGGCCAGGAGTGCAAGACTGGTGGCATGCTGCAAGTCTCCATCATCAAGCCTCCTATCACCTTATCCAGCCCCCTCGTACTGTCCTTCTCCCTAGATTCCCATCCAGTACAAACCCCGTCAGGGGTATGGCGACCGCCCCGCACTTGATTCCTGTACCACACTCAGCCTCATTCCGCGTTAGCGGGATGGCATATCTGCGTGCATGTCTGATGAAGCGCGCAGTGGATCATCACAGGAATCGTGAACATGAACTCCAAGTGCTATTGCACAGGGTGGTCCCTCGTGGCCGGCCTGGCGGCAAGCGTACTGGCATTGCCGAGTCTCGCTGCCGCATTGACACTCGATGAAGCTTTGCAGCTGGCTGAAAACAATGCGCCGTCGCTGACTGCACAAGACGCGAAAATTCAGGCTGCCAGTAGTGCGGCCATCCCCGCTGGTGAACTACCCGATCCCAAGTTGCTGCTAGGCGTACAGAACTACCCCATTGGCGGTCCGGATCGCTGGAGCATCGATCAGGACTTCATGACTATGCAAATGGTCGGAGTCAGTCAGGAGATGCCCAACAGTGCCAAGCGCAAAGCCCGCATCGAGGTCGCTGATGCAGCCATTAACCGCGCCGCAGCTGAGCGCCGGGTCGAACGTCTAAAGGTTCGTCAGGCCACGGCGCTGGCCTGGATCAACAGCTTCTCCGTTGAGCGTAAAGACGCGCTGTTCCAGGATTTCTACAAAGAAAACCGTCTGCTGGCCGATACCGTCCGTGCACAAATTGCCGGCGGCCGCGCTCAACCTGCTGATGCAGTAACGCCCAAACAGGAAGCGGCACAACTGGAAGAGCAGCAGGACGATCTGATTCGCCAGAGAGCGCAGGCCCGAGCGGCTCTGAAGCGCTGGATTGGCCCGGCCGCCAACGACAAACCTGTGGGCAGCTTGCCTGAATGGCCTGTCGAAGCCTCTGGCTACTCTCATAAGCTGCAACATCACCCAGAATTGGCAGCGTTTGAGCCTATGACCCGCGAAGCGCAAGCCAAGGTCCGTGAAGCCGAGGCGGAAAAACAGTCGGATTGGAGCTGGGAAGTCGACTATCAGCATCGTGGTCGACAGTTCGGCGACATGGTCAGCGTGCAACTTTCCTGGGATCTACCACTGTTTCCTGATTCTCGGCAAAACCCCAAGATTGCGGCCAAACACGCTGAACTCAACCAGCTTGAGGCTGAGCGCGAAGCGCTGTCACGCGAGCATACCCAGCAACTGGAGGACGAGCTGGCCGACTATGAACGCCTGAATCGTGCCGTGCATCGAACCCAGGACAGCCTATTGCCCTTGGCCAAGGAAAAGGTCGAGCTCAGCATGGCCAGCTATCGGTCCGGCAAAGGCGATTTGAGCTCCGTTGTCGCCGCCCGCCGCGAGCTCATCGAAGCCCGTCTCAAGCAGATTGATGTGGAAGAGCAGCGAGCGCTGACCAGCGCGCGCCTGTATTTCGCCTACGGGGAGTCCAGCCAATGAACCTTAGAAAGTGGAACGGGGCATTGCTGGTAGGCCTCTCGCTGGTATTGGGTGTTGCCGGTGGTTACTGGTTCGCTCAGCAGGGCATGAGCGAAGTACCTGGTGCAGCCCCAGAGCAGAGCCTCCCCTCTCTGGACGAACGCAAAGTACTGTATTGGTACGACCCTATGTCCCCGCAGCAAAAGTTCGATAAGCCGGGTAAGTCGCCCTTCATGGACATGCAGTTGGTCCCTCAGTACGCCGACATCAAAGGGGACAGCGCATCCGTTCGCATTGATCCAAGCCTGACTCAGAATCTCGGTGTGCGACTGGCTACCGTCAGTCGAGGTGTGTTTGCTTCGAGTCTGGAGGTTGTCGGTGTGTTGGCTTTCAACGAGCGGGACGTCGCCGTCATTCAAGCCCGTACGGCGGGTTTCGTCGAGCGCGTGTATGCCCATGCTCCTGGCGACGTGATCAAAGCCAATGCCGCCATGGCGGATATCCTTGTACCTGAGTGGGCTGCGGCTCAGGAGGAGTTTCTCGCACTCAAGCGCAGTGGCGATGCGGGCTTGCTGGCAGCGGCTCGCCAGCGCTTGCGGCTCACCGGGATGCCGGCGGCATCAATTGCTCAAGTAGAGCGCAGTGGCAAAGTCCAACCAAACCTGACCCTCACCAGCCCTATTAGTGGTGTGCTGCAAGAGCTCAATGTGCGCGAGGGTATGACGGTGGCCGCCGGCGAGACACTGGCACGCGTTAATGGTTTGAGTAGCGTCTGGCTGGCCCTGGCCGTTCCGGAGACTGAATCTGGATCGATCCTCATGGGGCAAGCGGCAGAGGCGCGTTTGCCCGCGTTCCCTGGGGTTGTGCTCAAGGGCGTCGTCAGCGCGATTCTTCCGGAAACCAATCCGGATAGCCGCACCCTTCGCGTCCGCGTCGAGTTACCTAACCCAGAAGGCCGTCTCAGGCCGGGTATGACCGCACGAGTGAGCCTCAATCGTTCAACGGAGCAAAGTGTGTTGTGGGTGCCGAGCGAGGCCGTCATTCGCACCGGTCGACGTGCCCTGGTGATGCTCGCTGAAGACGCTGGCCGCTATCGTCCTGTTGAAGTGTTGATCGGGCAGGAAAACGATGGCAAGACGGCGATCTTGAAAGGTCTGGAAGAGGGCCAGAAGGTGGTTACCTCTGGCCAGTTCCTGCTCGACTCGGAGGCCAGTCTCAAGGGTATCGTTGCAAACTCAGAGGAACAGTCACCACCCAGCGCAGCAGCCTCCAGTTTTCATGAGGCGGATGGGCAGATCGTTGAGATCAACGACAAAGAAGTCACACTCGCCCATGGCCCCTTCAAAACGCTGGGCATGCCTGGCATGACGATGACGTTCCCGCTCGCCAATCCGGCGCTGATGCAGGGCCTCAAAACGGGCGACAAGGTCCGGATTGCAGTGAGTCAAACCGACGATGGCTTGCGTGTTGAGCGTCTAGGGAAATCAGGGGGCCAGCTATGATTGCTGCCCTGATTCGTTGGTCAGTGGCCAACCGATTCCTGGTGCTACTGGCGACACTGTTCGTCACGGCTTGGGGCATTTGGTCGGTGCAGAGCACGCCCATCGATGCGCTGCCGGATCTCTCCGATGTTCAGGTGATCATCCGCACCCCGTATCCGGGACAGGCACCGCAGATCGTCGAGAACCAGGTGACCTATCCGTTGGCCACCACCATGCTTTCGGTGCCTGGCGCCAAGACCGTGCGCGGCTACTCCTTCTTTGGTGACAGCTTTGTCTATGTGCTGTTCGAAGACGGTACTGACTTGTATTGGGCCCGCTCGCGGGTGTTGGAGTACCTGAGCCAAATACAAAGTCGCTTGCCGGCCAGCGCCAAACCGGCGTTGGGGCCGGATGCGACAGGAGTGGGCTGGATTTTCCAGTACGCGCTGGTAGATCGCAATGGCGGACACGATCTGGCGCAACTTCGTGCACTTCAGGACTGGTTCCTCAAGTTCGAACTCAAGACTCTGCCCAACGTTGCCGAGGTGGCCACCGTGGGTGGCATGGTCAAGCAGTACCAGGTGCAGCTTGATCCGCTCAAACTGGCCAGCTTCGGTATCACGCAGGCCGAGGTGGCCGACGCGATCGGCAAGGCCAATCAGGAAACCGGTGGTGCCGTCCTGGAGATGGCAGAGACCGAGTTCATTGTGCGGGCTTCCGGCTACTTGAAAACGCTCAATGATTTTCGGGCGATCCCACTCAAGCTGGGATCGGGCGGTGTGCCGGTGACCCTTGGCGATGTCGCCACCATTCAGTTGGGACCGGAAATGCGGCGTGGCATTACTGAACTCGACGGTGAAGGCGAGACCGTCGGTGGCGTGGTGATTTTGCGCAGCGGCAAGAATGCTCGGGAGACCATTGCGGCGGTCAAAGCCAAACTCGACGAACTGAAAAGCAGCTTGCCGGCGGGGGTGGAAATCGTCACCACCTACGACCGCAGCAAACTAATCGACCGCGCGGTGGAAAATCTCAGCCACAAACTGCTCGAAGAGTTCATCGTCGTCGCGTTGGTGTGTGGCATCTTCCTCTGGCACCTGCGTTCATCTCTGGTGGCAATCATCTCCCTGCCGGTGGGGGTGCTGATCGCCTTCATCGTGATGCGCTATCAAGGGATCAACGCCAACATCATGTCCCTAGGCGGAATTGCCATCGCCATCGGTGCCATGGTCGACGCTGCCGTGGTGATGATTGAAAACGCGCACAAGAAGGTTGAGGCCTGGCACGTGGCCAATCCGGGGGAGGAACTGAAGGGTGAACGTCATTGGCACGTGATGACCGAAGCGGCGGCTGAAGTTGGACCAGCACTGTTCTTCTGTTTGTTGATCATTACCCTATCGTTCATTCCGGTGTTCACCCTGCAAGCGCAAGAGGGGCGGCTATTCGGCCCGCTGGCTTTCACCAAGACCTACGCCATGGCCGCAGCGGCGGGATTGTCAGTGACCTTGGTGCCGGTGTTGATGGGCTACTGGATTCGGGGACGAATTCCCAGTGAACAACAGAACCCGTTGAACCGGTGGCTGATCCGGATCTACCAGCCGGCTCTGGATGCAGTCTTACGACGACCGAAGATCACGCTGCTGGTCGCGTTGCTGGTTTTTATCAGCGCACTATGGCCAATGTCGCGCTTGGGTGGCGAGTTTCTTCCGCCTTTGGACGAGGGCGACCTGCTCTATATGCCTTCGGCTCTGCCGGGATTGTCGGCGCAGAAAGCGGCGCAACTGCTGCAACAGACCGACCGCCTGATCAAGACCGTGCCGGAGGTCGAACATGTCTTTGGTAAAGCCGGTCGTGCTGAAACTGCCACCGACCCGGCGCCGTTGGAGATGTTCGAAACCACCATCCAGTTCAAGCCACAGGAGCAATGGCGCCCAGGTATGACTCAGGAAAAACTGGTGGAAGAGCTGGATCGAGTGGTGCGAGTTCCTGGGCTGACCAATATCTGGATACCACCGATACGCAACCGAATCGACATGCTGGCCACGGGGATCAAGAGTCCTATTGGGGTGAAAGTTGCCGGCACCAACCTGACCGAGATTGATGCCGCTACCCAGGCGGTCGAGCGGGTGGCCAAGGATGTGCCCGGCGTCAGTTCTGCGCTGGCCGAGCGACTGACGGGTGGTCGCTATATCGATGTGGATATCGACCGCAAAGCCGCCGCCCGCTACGGGCTGAATATCGACGATGTGCAGTCCATCGTGGCCGGCGCTATCGGCGGTGAAAATGTCGGCGAGACCATTGAAGGGCTCGCACGCTTCCCGATCAACGTGCGTTATCCACGGGAGTGGCGTGACTCGCTCGGTGCCTTGGAGCAATTGCCGATCTACACCCCGCTAGGGAGCCAGATCACCCTCGGCACGGTGGCGAAGGTCAAGGTCAGCGACGGCCCGCCGATGCTCAAGAGCGAGAATGCACGGCCCTCTGGTTGGGTATACATCGACGTGCGTGGCCGGGACATTGCCTCGGTAGTCGCCGATCTACGCCGGGTCGTCAGCGAGCAGGTCAAGTTGCAGCCCGGCATGAGCCTGAGTTACTCAGGACAGTTCGAATTTCTCGAAAGGGCCAACGCACGACTCAAACTGGTGGTGCCTGCCACGCTGTTGATCATCTTCGTGCTGCTTTACCTGACATTTGCACGCTTTGACGAGGCCCTGCTGATTATGGCCACTTTGCCATTCGCACTGTCTGGCGGGGCATGGTTTCTCTATCTGTTGGGATTCAACCTGTCGGTTGCCACCGGGGTCGGCTTCATCGCCCTGGCCGGCGTTTCTGCCGAATTTGGCGTGATCATGCTGCTCTACCTGAAAAATGCCTGGGCCGAGCGTGAAGACGTCGGCGACCGCACTGAGCGCGGTCTGGTTGCGGCGATTCGTGAAGGCGCTGTGCAGCGCGTTCGACCCAAGGCCATGACCGTTGCGGTGGTTATCGCTGGTTTGTTACCAATACTTTTGGGAAGCGGTACCGGCAGCGAGGTGATGAGCCGCATTGCCGCCCCGATGATTGGAGGTATGGTTACGGCGCCCTTGCTATCGCTGTTTGTGATCCCGGCGGCCTATCACCTCATGCGTCGTCGACACTTGTCCGTTGAGCCTGGCAAGCACTGACGCGTAAAAATGCATACAAAAGGGGCTGCGCTTGCAGCCTCGTTTGAGCTGCACAGCCCGTTCTCATCAGTCCTACGCGCGGTATGTATCGAAATTAGCAAGTTTATGTCTTTTGCATAAACTCGCTAATTTCGATACATACGCTGTGGTCAGTGCCATTACCCACCAGCACTTGCCAGAAAAACGAACGCTGCGAACACTCCGTTTCGATGAGCCACAAACAGCATCCTGCTTATAGCCGACTCAGCATTCGTCACCCTTAGATCTCTCTTGAAATCGAGGCAAATGACCCTAATATGATCTTATCTTGCCATCATCGTTTTCAATCATGGATGTTTCTCGGGGGTAGGTCGGAATGGCAGAACAAGAAGACGCTAAGCCCGCAAGCGGGCGCTTCAACACAAATGATGAGACGAAGCGGATCGTATGGACACAGACCGCTGGTCATTGTGAACTGTGCGGCACGGATCTGACGTTCGATTATCGTGCCGGCAAGCCAATGAAATGGGGCGAAGTGGCGCATATCCTGCCCGCCAGTCCCAAAGGCCCTCGGGGACGCGCGGATCATGATGCTGAGGCGCACACAAACGATACCGCTAATCTGATGCTCCTGTGCCCAGGTTGTCATGACAAAATTGATCGTGACGCAGATGGGTATCCTGAAAATGATTTGAGTGGTTTACACCAAGCGTACCTGGAACGCATCCGACTCGCCGCAACGACCCCCGATGGTGGCAGAGCTATTCCTCTCATCGTCCAGAGTCAGCATTTTCAGACGATCAACGATATCCCCGTTCGCGATCTGTTGACTGCGATGTCCGCCGAGGGATTAACCGCCTTCGATCAAGGCATCAAAATCGCCTTCGCTGCACCCGGACCACGTGGCAGGGACACTACCTATTGGCAGAACGTCAAAGACAGCGTCCAGTATGAGCTGGAGCAGCAACTCAAGCGTCGCGGCGGCACTTATGGCGATTCGCCCGCGCTAGCAGTAGTCGGCTTGGCCGACATTCCGGCCTTGATGATGTTGGGCCAGAGTATCGGCGACCGTTCCAAACGCTTGATCTTCTCTTTTCACCGCGAGCATCTTTTGCGCTGGCCCGATCAGTCTGCTGAGCCGCCTAGTTTTCTGTTTACGCCTCCACCCAACGGCGATGGCCCACTGGCGTTGGTGCTCTCCATTTCTGCGCAAGTTCCAGTTCGCGACGTGACCGACGCTCTACCCGGTGCACGTATTGCAGAGCTGTCGATCCCAGAACCAAGCTACGCGATGGTACAGAACCGTCGGGTGATTCATGCCTTTCGCGACGCACTTCAAATACGACTGAGCCAGCTTGAGGCTCTGACTCCTGACCCTATCCACGTCTTCGCCGCCATTCCTGCGGCATTAGCCATCGAGTTTGGCGCGTTGCTCACAACACAGCATCAACATACATACCTGATCTTCGATCGGGACAAAGAAAACCAAGATCGGTTTACGCAAACACTGCAATTGGGTCCAGTGGCCCAGGAGGCTATGTAATGCTTTTGAGCAACGAACAGACCAAGCGCAGCAGTTGGGAATATTTTCTGCTTCGCGCCGCGCGGGAAATCTCGCTGTCGGAAGCGCAGTACGAAAAAATCAATGACCGCTACTCCCAACTGGAAAAAATCCTCTCGGCTTCCGACAACCCGCTGCTCGCTGAGGCCCATATTTTCGTTCAAGGCTCGATGCGGCTGAAGACGACCATCAAGCCAATCCCCGGCGCGCCTGCGGATCTGGACACCATTGATGCGGACGCGATTATTTGGCTTCCTCACGCTCAGGGCGCTGGTGCAAAGGAAGTTCTAGAAGCGATTGAGCAGCGTTTTAGGGAAGGCTCCCGCGTTCAAGAAGAAGTTAAGCAATTACGTCGTGGCATCCGGATCGTTTATGCCGACGAAAATCCAGGTTTCCACATCGATGTCACGCCTGCCCGCGCGATCAACGGAAATGGCGAAGCAAACGGCGAAGGTAAGCTGGAGGTTCCGGATCGGGTCACAGGGTGGAAAGCAAGCAGCCCTATCCCTTACTCGAATTGGTTGCAGGTTGCTTCTGCCCAAGAAATCTCTCTGGAAAGCTTGGTAGTTGCCAAAAGCCAGCGGATGCTTGATGCCGCGACACAAGATCCTTTACCGCATTATCAGGATTACATCGATCAAGATCCCCTGCGTGCGACCATTAAGCTGCTCAAGCGGCATCGCGATGAATGGGCCATCAAGACAAGGAGCGCTGATACTCGCCCAATATCTGCGGTCATCACCACCCTGGCCACGCACGCATACCTGGATGTCGTAAAGGAGTCGCAGTCGAAGCCTCTGGCTCCGCTCGATGCAATTTTGGAAATCGTTCGCAGGATGCCGCAGCACATCGCGCAGAGAGGTAGCGACTGCTATGTCTACAATCCTGCCGATAACGGCGAAAACTTTGCAGAGAAGTGGAATCGACCGGGCGAGGGGCAAGGCTATCGCCAAGCATTTGCCAAATGGCATGCGGACGCCAGTGCATCTGTTTCATTGGGTTTGGAAAGTTTTGAATCCAACGATTCCTTTGCCGAGGCAGTGAAAAAGAATTTCGGTATTGCACCGGCATTCATTACGGCAGTGAACAATGAGATCCCTGCGAACTGGACGATGCCCGGCCGACCGGATGGCACTACTCGAAACTCTGCTTCGATGGGTTCGCTCTTCGGAGGGGCCAGCGGTGGCGGAACCTCTCAGTCGAGCGTAAAGCCAGTTGGACGCCTTGGCTGATCCTATTAAGACGCCATTGCAGCGCGGAATCGCCGCACTGCGAAACACCCTAGGTCAGGATGCTGCCGATGCATTGCTCCAGCCCGCACCCACGCGGGCTGACGAAGCGGCGTGCTTTCACTTCCCCTTGCCCACCGATTACACGGGGCAGGAGCGCCGACTGCGTATAGGTTTCCCCTCCAACTTTCCCCGTGGACTCTTGCGGCTGAACGTCGAACCCTCTCCATGGCTGGTTTGGCCGCATGCCACCAAGTCGGGGCTTTGCCTTCATGGCTTTCAGGAGCGCCCCATTATGGGCTCCCCGGAGGTCGTGGTAGAGGACAGCCTTGCTCGCTTGGCCCAGATCGTTTCGTTGTCCAAGATGGGATCAAACCAGGCAACGCGCGATATCGAATTTCAGAATGAGATCACTACCTACTGGTCTTTTCAGCACGGTCAGTCATTCCAGAACCTCTTACTGTTGGATCGCCCTCAGGCCGCCTCGCAGTTGTTTGCTCTCAGCGATCCGCGCCGGGTTATGCCATCCGGTCAGGAAACGGTTTGGTTAGCATCGAACGTAGCTGCACTCAAAGGGCATTACCGACGGGTTGTCGGGCGCTCCGCTGTCATTCGCGCGGCCGAAACTCCCGGTTTTTACGTCAAGCTTCAGACTTATCCGGATATCCGCACCCCGGATCCGGAAGATTTATTGCTGTGGCTCACGCCACACCTTCAACCAGACGATGCCGAGCAATTGCTGGCATGGTTTGAGCTGCATGGAACGTTGGCGAGTCGATGGATTGTTCTGGAGCTTCCAGGAGGGGCAGATGCTCCAACATATTGCCTCAATGTGCGCTCGCTCGGCGTACAGCAGGAGCGGGGGGCAAAGTTTGGCTTGCGTACAGCGCGCCGTCGGCCAGCTATCGCAAATGCACATCCTCCGGCGCTCGTCCGAGCAACTGCCCTGGACGTGCTTGATCGAGCGTCCATTCTGTCCCGCGATATAAGCGGTACTGCACAGCACCTTGAAAATGCTCGAGTCGTTTGTGTTGGCGTTGGCTCGTTAGGCAGTGCGGTGGCAATACAATTGGCACGATCCGGTGTCGGCCACCTTACCCTCATCGATCCTGACACTTTGGTGTCAGCCAATCTGGGGAGGCACGTTCTGGGAGCGGATAGCCTAGGTAGACTGAAAGCCTCCGCGTTGAGGGACAAGATTCTGTTAGATCTTCCGACGACAGAATGCACCGCTTATGCGACTTTTGCCGAAGTGGTGATGAGCAGCAAACCAGAAGTGTTTGATAACGCAGATCTGGTGGTGATCACGACAGCAGACTGGCAGTCGGAGGTCACTGTATGGCGAGCCAAATCAAGCGGCGCTCCTTGGGGGCTTTTACAAGCCTGGAGCGAACCGTATACCCAGGTAGGCCATGCGCTATTCGCACCAGCCGGCACCTTTGATGGCCGTCAGTTGTTCACGGACGTCGGCGATTTTCTGCATAGATTTACAGAGTGGCCGGGAGGCGGTGTTGTTCCACTGCCCGCGTGTGGCGAGAGCTTTATCCCAGGCGGCTCGCTGGGAATGACCAATATCGCCTCTATGGTGTCGCACACGGCCTTACGCGCATTGACCGGCAACATCGCCACTGCATCTTGGGTCAGCAGTATCTACAGGCCTGAAGATGTTCTGAGCCTAGGAGGCCAATACCATGGTCCCAAACTGCCAGAGGGAGCGCAGCAAATCTTACTCGAGCGCGGATGGCCGGAAGATAAGGACGAAACGGTATGACGGATATCGCATGGCGCTGGCGATGGCCGGAGGTGAATTCCGAGCTATTGGTGTCCCAAGCTGTCGCGGACATCTTGGATAGTCATCGGCAGGGCCTTTTTGGCGTGGAGCGAGGGGGACAGTTATTTGTCAACCCGGTTGATCCGAAAGGGTTGCTGCTGGCCTTGGCCACGTTGCCTCATCGCGCCGATCGGTCAGGCTGGTCTTGGCTAGAGTTGGATGCGGAGCGGTGCCGTCAGGAAATCCAGGCTGCCAACGAACAAGGGTTACGTCTGGTGGGCTATTGGCATACGCATCCCCAATCCGTTCCGGTGATCTCTCCGGCAGACATCGGAAGTTTCTCCAAATTTGCTGCACGTTACACGCAGGATCTGCCGCACCCAATAGCCGTTATTGTCGGCAAGTCCGAAAAACCAGAAGGTATCAAGGCGTGGTCGTTCAGGGACGGCAGATATGTTGAGGCAACCTGTATCAGATGAGCTTCGAGTCAGTGCGGTGGAAGGTAGGTCAGCGTTTACCTTTACCCGCTAGCATTAGTGCGAAGAGCTCTGCCTGAAAGCGGGCATCATCCAATGCGTTATGGTTCGGTTCGCTGAGTGGCTTCAGCGCAGCGGTCATTTTGGATGATTTTGTTTCCTGCCAGCTGCAACCTACAGCGCCCATAAAGTAGGCCTTCATGTCGATAGCGGTAAAACCAAAGGGGTTGGTTTCCAGGTATTTGTGGAAGTAGTAATTGACGAATGACCAGTCAAACGGTGCATTGAGTCCTACGAAAATGACCTTTTGCCCCGGTTGGCAGGACGATTTCAGCCATTGATCAAATGTCAGCATCGCCTGTTGCGGAGCGAGGCCCTCGCGCTCCAGCTTCTCCAGACTCAGCCCCGATACTGCCAGTGCTTCCGGGTCGTGTTTTGGACTGTCAGGTCGTAGTTCAAGATAGATGGACGTTACAGGTTGGGCTACAAGACAGG
Source organism: Pseudomonas gorinensis (assembly GCF_042015035.1). Classification (NCBI taxonomy): domain Bacteria; kingdom Pseudomonadati; phylum Pseudomonadota; class Gammaproteobacteria; order Pseudomonadales; family Pseudomonadaceae; genus Pseudomonas; species Pseudomonas gorinensis. The sequence goes on along the minus strand of NZ_CP167125.1, from coordinate 192,936 downwards.
CTCCAATGGAAAGCAGACTGTATTCGCCTGGTATAGGCCCAGAAGTCTCGACGTCGACGGAAACATAAAGCTCATCAGGGTGCATGTCATATCCTTTCGTGTAGTTACCTGATCACGCTCAGGCTCTTAGCCATGTGAAGGTGGAAAGGCAGGTATAGCCATTGCCCCATTTTTTGCTGTTTCACTCGCTATCCGGCGTTCGAGCAGCGGCAGTGCCTGTCTACCAGCGGATTGCGCGTTCCTTTGGTCAGCTCTGGGCCCAAGCATAATGATGTGTGTCATTCTCTGATGGCGGATGAGGGCCGGACGATCATGAGTGAAACTGAGCGCTGGATAGTAAAATGCCAGAAAACTGAGGACGGTACTGGCGACATCATCATTGATCTGCCTCAAGAGTTGCTTGACCAAATGAGGTTAGGTGTTGGGGACGACCTGGAGCTAACGGTAGTGAATGGCACATTAGTCCTGACGCCCGTGTGCAACGCAACATCAGTGCGGCCCATGTTTGCTGGCGTCCTGCGTCAGGATGTCTATCATGCTTACCGCATGCGTCTGGAGACGCTTCTTCATATCTCTGTCAATGCTTCGGATCTGGACATTCACGACATGATAGTAGCTGGCTTCTCGGTCAGCCTGATCAAAATGCTTTGTGATGATGGAACCCTCAGCGACGAAGAACGCGACAGAATCATTCAACCCAAAACGCTCAAAACAAAACTGTCAGCCAATCAGCTTTTAACGTTGCATGAGAGCGATCGCCTGTTCCGGTTTGCACATATTACCGCCATGGCCGAGGTGATCTTCGGTGACAAAGGGAAGGCCAAACAATGGCTTTCCAAACCCAAAGCCCGTTTTTTGGGAGAAAGCCCATCGGCGATGGTCACTACAACCTTTGGCACACATCTAGTCGAAGAAATGCTGATTCAAGTGTCTGAGGGCATGTCATTTTGATTCAGCCGCAGCCAAACGGCTTCTACCGCTCCTTGAGTAACATGGATTTCATGCGCCTATACCGGCGTCGCCTTGCCGAATACGACATGCACGGGCATCCATGAAGCACTAGGTTTCACCCACATCGGCACCTACCGCTAGGTAGGGTTCACGCACGGCAATGGCATAGCTGGGTACTGGCGAAAACCCACTTTATCCGGTGACAGCTAGATAGAAATCATCCCGTTCAGTGGGATGAGGGGAGAAGACGGACCAGCTGTGAAATGGCCCAGTCTTCGGCATCGGAACCTCGTGTGTCGATGGGAGCTAAGCTGATTGATGCTTCTCGTTCGAATCGTTTTTTTGATCGGCCGGAGGTACAGATGAATCTGGCAGATTTTGTCTCAGTGCTTTCTGCGGGTGAGAAAATAGATGGGTGCCAACTCACCACCTCAGATGCTGTGGCCCTCGCCAGTCTGCATTTTCCTTCCCATGCCTATTGTCTTGTTGCTGATTGGGCAATATTGGATCTCGACATTCCAACACGTCAGCGAAAAGCCATTACGGATAGACAGCTAATTCCTGCTCTCGTTTACGCTTTGACCGTTATCCAAGACAGTAAAGGCCGCTTCCCGCCTGGTGATTGGGTCCGAACAACGCTGGGTGTTTCCTTCACCCATGACTGCTTATTTCGAACAAAAAACACAGTTTATGTGCTGATGGGGACTGGTCGAAGGTTGCACACGGATTTAGACATCGCACTGAGCCTGTGCTGAAAAAAGACTATTTCCGCACAGGTGAGTGACCGGTCGCGCTCACATAATATTTCGGCCTGAATGAACGCTCTCGCTGTTGTGTCAATCTATGTTGTTACCAATCGAGCCCCGTATTTGAAGTGCGACCCGTCTGTGTCAGTCTATGTTGCTGTCGTGTGGATCCCGGATCATCCTACAGGCCCCGATTTACGAGAGGGGCTGTGTCAAACTATGTTGTTGGTAACCACCAACCGGGTCTCCAGGCCCCCGCGAAAGGACGCGCCTTCGATGAACACCCCCTCGCAAATCCACGAGCGTTTGAACAACCGCCGATTCACCGTCGCCAACAACACCCACGGGCTATCCGGCGCGGGCACGGTGTTTCATTACCTGGTTGAGGGCGATGCGGTTTCCGGTACGTACCAAGGCGGTCGAATTCGCTTGGGTACGCAGGTTGGGCGCGTCACAGGTCCAGACTCTATCGAGCTGTTGTATCAGTGCCTGACGCTGGAAGGTGAACTGCTGGCCGGCTGGTCGCGAGGCATCGTCGGTGTGGATGCTGTCGGGCGTACCACGCTGAGTTTCGTGTGGGGGTGGTTGTCGGGGGCGACAGGAGGTGGGGAGTCGAACTATGTGGAGATTGCAGAGGGTGATGGCCACACCTAAGGCACAAACTCCACCCTCAACCCCCGGCTCACACTCCGTCCCTGATCATCACTGACCCGCAACCGATACTCGCCTGATTTGCCCGGCCGCCAGTTCAAGGTGGCTTGTGGCGGGCCCTGGCCGATCAGGCTTTGGTCGGCGAACCAGTAAAGCGTCGTCGCATCGCTGGCCGCATTCGCGTTCAGCGGGATGCTTTCCTGGGGTTGGGACAGGCGCAACTGATAACTCACTTGCGTCAGGGGCGAGCGGATCTGTGGGGCTTCGCTCTGGTCGCTGATGCGGTTGGGCTGGCAGTTTTTCAGCACGTTGGGCGGCGTGCGCCGAGGCAGGCCGGCGGCGCGGTACAGGCGTTGCACGTCGCTGGGCCAGAATTCGAAGACTTCTTCGCGGGTGTACTGCGGATCGAACGGCGGGCAGGCGGCCTTGCCGGTGCGGGTGTCGATCAGCACCGGGCGGTGCAGGTTGGACACGCGAATCGGCGAGACGCCGGGGATGTACCAGGTCTTGCGGGTTTGCGGGCACCAGCGGTTGGGCAACTCGCCGGATGCGGCGCAGACGTCGATGCGCACCAGCCCGGCGGGCGGCTTGTCGGGCTTGATGACGGTGTTGGGCAAGGCCAGGGGCAGGGCATCGGCGATGCGGAAAAACAGCGGCGCGGCGGTCTTGGCGCCAATAAACGCGGGGTTCGGGCGACCGTCGAAGTTGCCCACCCACACCACCAGCACATAGGGGCCCACCAGGCCGGCGCTCCAGGCATCGTGAAACCCCCACGAGGTACCGGTCTTCCAGGCAGTGCGCCAGTGGCGGCCGGGCAGGCCATCCGGGCGCGGGTTGCGTCGCAGCATGTCGCGCACCATAAAGGCGGCCTGGGGCGTGAGCAGCGCCGCTCCGGTGGTTTGCGGCTGTTCCTGTAAATAGCGCAAGGGTCGCAAATGACCGTCACCGGCCAGCATCACGTACAGCCGCGCCAGTTCCTCCGGGGTCATCTCACCGCCACCCAGCGCGAGCGCCAGGCCGTAATGGCTCTCGTTGCGCAGGCCCTTGATGCCCGCCTCTTGCAGTAATCCGTAGAGCGAGGGCGATTTCACCTGGCTGGCCAGCCACACGGCCGGGATATTACGGCTACGGATCAACGCATCGCGCGCCGTCAGTGGCCCGACAAAACTGCCGTCGAAATTTTCCGGTTGGAAGTAGCCGAAACTACTGGGCAGGTCCTTGAGGATGCTCATGGGGTGGATCACCCCTTGGTCCAGCGCCAGCCCATACAGAAACGGCTTCAGGGTCGACCCAGGCGAGCGGCGCGACAACACGCCGTTAACTTGGCCGTGGATGCCTGTGGATAAATAATCCGCCGAACCCACCAGCGCCTTGACGCTCTGGTCGCGACTGTCGATCAGGATGGCGGTGGCGTTTTCCACACCGGTGCTGCGCCGCTCGGCGATAAACCCGCTGATCAGGCGCTCGAGCAATTGCTGCAAGGGCAGGTTGAGGGTGCTGTTGAGTTCGTTACCCGGTTGGGACGCGAGCAGTTGTTCGCTCAGGTGCGGTGCCAGGAACGGAATCTGCTGGCGGTTGCGTGCTTCCAGGGGCAAGTCCAGCAAACTGTCGTTACGCACGTCCTGTGGATAAGTACTCCGCCAGTCATTCATCAAGCGCAGCCGTGCGTTTTGCAGCGAGGGGCCGAAGCGCGCACGCCTTCCCGGCTGTTGCGGGATCACTGCCAGCGCCAGGGCCTCGGATAACGAAAGCTGCGCCGCTGACTTGCCAAAATAGATGCGGCTGGCCGCTTCCGCGCCTTCGATATTGCCGCCCATGGGGGCCAGGTTCAGATAGGCCTCCAGGATGTCGTGCTTGCTGTAGCGCGTTTCCAGCCACAGTGCCAAGGCCATTTGCTGCAATTTACCCGGCACCTGGCGCGTATTGAGGTCCCATAGGCGCCGCGCCAGTTGCATGCTCAAGGTCGAGCCACCCTGGCGCTGCCCGCCGCTGTAGGTGGCCATGGCCGCGCGCAGCAGCGCCGGGGGATTGATCCCCGGGTGCCAATAGAAATTGCGGTCTTCCTTGAGCAGCAAGGCTTCGACCAATGACGGCGAGATCCGCTCCAGCGGCAGCCAGAGGCGGTATTGCCCATCATCCGCCAGGGTCATGCGCAGCAGCGAGCCATCATCCGCCAGCACGACCTTGGAGGACGTTACCGCCTGTTCCAGCGGGGCATGGGGCCAAAGCCGCAACCCCGCCAGTACCACCGCCGCTGCGAGCAGCGGCGTCAGGCACTTAAGGCTTGGTAATTTCAAGCTGGCCTACTTTGCCACGCCCTTGCAGGGTGGTTTCGTACATACCTTCGGCGTAGGCCGGTGGTGTATTGAAGGTGCCGGCGTTGGTGGCGCGCACGCGGTAGACGAAGGTGCCGGCATCGCGCAACGCGGTACCGTACAACACCACCCGATCATCGCGTACATCCACATAATCCGGCTGCCAGTTGCTCAACGCGGTCTCGCCGATCGGCGCTTGCCAGGTGTCGGCTTCCTGGTTGTCTTCGACGTATTCAGACTCTTCGCCTTCACCTTCGCTGTCCTCGCCGCTGGCGGTTTCCGGCTCCGGCGGCAAGTTATACACAGGCTCGACGCCACCGGGCAGCAGGTCAACCACGGCCACTTGCTGCACCTGATCGCGATCCGTTGCGCGCAGGCGCAGGCGTACGAGGAATTCGTCGCCCACCGCGACCTTGCTCACCGGCTCGCCTTTGAGGTCAAGGTACTCGTGGATGATTTCCAGGCCGTTGTTGATGGGCTTGAGCTTGGCGCCCTTATCGAAACCGGCTTCGCTGAGCATGTAGAACGCTGCCGGGCCTTCGCTTTTTTCCATCAGCAGTTTTTGCGTACCCACGGGCACGGCGGCACGCGGTGGCTGGCCGGCCATCTCCAGTAATTGTTGCTGTTTGTCACCCAGCCACGCGGTGGCCTTGAGGGACATGTCGCTTTGCGCGCGCTGGCCATAGTTGTCCAAGGCCCGCAGGAGCAGGGCGGCCGAGAGTGAGTTGTAGCGCTGTTCGTTCAGGCGCTTGCCGAGTTTATCCAGCAACGCCGTGGGTACCTCGTCAAGCAACTCGGGGAAGTGCCGAGCCAGCAGGTGCAAGTGTTCGGCATCGTGCACCAGCGGGTCGTAATAAAGGCCGTCGCTGTCCCACTTATCCACAAGCGAACGCCATGGGATTTTGCGCAACAACGTATCGGCCTGGCGATCCTGCTTGAGCAGCTTGTAGCTGGCGGCCAGGTAGGCGGCACCGAGGTCGTTCTGCCAGCTGTCCTTGAAGGTGCTTTCGTAGCGTTCGCGGATATCGCTCAAGGCGCCACTGACGAGAATCCCCTGACGGCTCAGCAGGTAACTGGCGTAGGCACGGTTGCGCAATTCCGACAGGCCTTCGCTCGGGCCGTTGGCCAGGTCCGTCAGATAGGCGTTGGCCCGCACCAACAGATCTTCCGGTACTGGCAGCCCACGCTCCTTGGCTTCGATCAGGAAGTCGGTGGCGTACAGGCTGGCGTAGGGCGCTACATCCGGGTTGGCCGCCCATAAACCAAAGCCGCCGGCCTGGTTCTGGCGTTGGCGCAGCATGCGCACCGCGCTGCCGAAGGCTTGCTCGGCCTCTGGCGCCGTACCGCCCCAGATCAACGCTGGCATGGCCTTGGACACCAGTTGTTCGGTGCAGGCATAGCCATAATCATCCAGGTAGTGCTTGAGGCCATTGGCCCACACTAACGGGGAGGCCGCCACACCCACCTGTACATCGCGCAGTTGGTTGAACAGTTCGCGGGTGGGCTTGAGCTCTTTGCTGGCGCTGTCGAAACGTCCTAGGCTCAGGGCCACGCGATGCTCACTCAGGGGGCGGATCGACGTGGTTTCCGCCACTTGGATACGCTTGCCGTCCGGCAGCACCGCGACAAAGCGCAGATCCGCCGAGCCGAGGTGCTCGCCGACCTTGATCTTGAACTCGGCGGTACCCTCCTTGCGCGGTTGCAGTGACAAGGTTGTGCCCTTGCCGCCCTGGACTACCAGTCCGTCGCTGGTCTGCACTTCAAACTTCACATCCGCCGCGGCATCCAGGTTGCTGAACACCCCGGCACTCACGTTGAACACATCCCCCGGCGCGACAAAGGCCGGTACGTTGGGGGTAATGACGATCGGCCCGCGTACTTCGGTGTTGGCCTCGCTGACACCGACGCTGTCAGCATCCACGGCCACCGCAAACAGGTGCAGCTTGCCATTGAAGCTGTCTGGCACCCGGTAATGCAGCACGCTTTCACCGGCGGGCAGGTCCACCAGCCCGGACCACCAGGCCACAGGCGGCTGATGTTTGCGCTTGAACGGGTTGAGGTGATTGGCCAGGGCGCCTTCGGTATCGCCACCGGGCGCAGCCCCACTGAGCAGGCGGCTGAATTCCGGCAGGATCAGGTCAAGGATCTGACTGGTGCCGACCTCCAGTGCACGCTTCTGGAAGAAGAAGCCCAACGGGTCCGGCGTCTGGTAGCGCGCTACTTGCAGGATCCCTTCGTCCACCGCGTAGACCACCGCCCGGCCCGGGCGGTCGGCGGTGACCTTGATATCCAGGGTCTGCCCCGGCTCGATCTTCGCCGGGCCTTCCACCTTCAGCGCCATGCGCCGTGCGTCGAGGTTGATGCTGAACGGCACCACGCCATAGGACAGCGGGCTCATGTACACCTCGGCCGAACCCATGTCGCGTACAAACTGCACGTTGACGTAGGCATTGCCCTCAAGCCCTGCGGGAACGCGGATATGTTGCACGCTGTTGGTGCTGTCGGCCTTGAACCATTGCTGGGTATAGACCTTGTCGCGTTCGATGGTGATCAGGCCCGCACCGGTATACGGCGCACGAATGCTGATCGCGATCTCATCCCCGGTGGCGTAGCTGCGTTTATCCAGGCGCAGTTGCAGCTCGGCGTTGCGTTCCAGGGAGCGCGAAGTGTTGCCACGCCCGGCCACGCTGTAGTCGATCTGGTTGAGCAGGTTGCCGTTGGCATCCTTGAGTTGCAGGGTGAAATCGCCCGGCGTTGCGGTGTTCAGTGTCTGCTTGGCGCCTTCCTGGGTCATGACCACCGGCGAGGCCGGCTGGCTGATGTTCTTGATGCGCGACTCGTATTTGTAGGTGCCGTTGGACTGCTTGACCAGCACCGAGACGTAGCGGTGCTCGACCACTTCGCTGGTCAGGCCATCCACCGCCAGCGGCGTGAGGTCCGGCGCCACGGCCAGCCAGTGCACCTGGCGGGGAGCGTCCTTGGCGACATACGACAGTGAGTCCTGACTTTTCACACCGACCAGATAGGGCGCGGACGACACCAGCAACGCACTTTGCGCCGCCACGTTACGTCCACCTTCGGCTTCAAATACCTGGGTCATCACTTGCAGGCGGTAGGTGCTGTTGGCAAAGCGTTGCAGGTTGAGGTCAAGCAGCGCCTGGCCGTTATCGTCGACGGTGGTCTCGGCCAGGTCTTCGGTGCTGGCCTCGTCCAGCGAGTTGTTGAGGCGGAAGCGATAATCGGGGTAGCGATCGAAGGCTGCCAGCGTCGGGCTCAGGGACATTTTCGCGGTGACGCGACGGCCGGACGCCGGGGACCCGAACAGGTGCATCGCGGTGACTTTGGCCACCACCTGGTCCGGTGGAATCCAGCCCAGCACCGGGGTGTCATGCAGGCTGAGGCTGACCTTCATACGGTCCGGCTCGAAATCGCGAACCTTGAAGCTGACGCTGCCCAGGTCTGTGCGGGTCTGCTTCTGGCCGATCAACTGCAAGGTGGCGGTGTAATCCCCGGCGGGGGCGGTCTCGCTGCTGGGGAAATCAAAGGCTTCAAAGCCGCTGGTGGACAGCTTCAGCGGTTGGCGAATCACTTCCAGGCCGCGTGGGTCGGTGATCTGCAGTTCCACCGGCAGGCCCTGCAGGGCGCCTTTCCAGTTGCCGCTGCGTACGATCATGCCCAGGTGCGCGGTTTCACCGGGCCGGTACAGGCCACGGTCGGTGAACAAGTAGGCGCTGAGACGATCGATCGCACCGTCCTCTTCCAGGCCGCCGACATCGAAGCGCGATAGATCCAGCTGCTGGGACTGACGGGCAATCGGCAGGAAGGATTGGTCATTGCCACGGCTGACCACATACATCAGCGGCGTTTTCTCACGGCGCAGTTCATCGAGCTTGGCGAAATGCGCGTGGCCTTCGTTATCGGTGTGGCCGCTGGCGACCGGCAAACCGTTACGCCCGATGATATCGACCTGGGCGTCGGCGACCGGCGAGCCATTGCCGATGGACTGTACATACACATCATGGCTGCCGTCGCTGGAGCGTTTGGCGATGATCCCCAGGTCCGTGACCACGATAAAGCGCAGGTCGCTGGTACTGCTGCGCGAATAATCGAAGGTGCGTTCGGCCGGTTCATCCTGCGGGCTGAGCTTGAGCACGAAGATGCCGCGACGACCGCCGTTGGCGGTGAGGTAATGGCTGAGGTCGACGTTGTCATAGACGGTTTTCGCCGGGTCATTGGACGACAGCGGAATATCCAGCGCCTGACGCTCGACCATGCGATCGAAATACTCGTTGCCGAAGTTAGGCCGGGCGAAGCTGCCGCTGCTTTGGTCGACCAGATGCTGCAATTGGTTGGGCAGCAGGCGCGCGATTTCCACATGGGCACCCGGCACGCCACGGGCCATGAAACCCAGGCGTTTTTCGCCGTTGAGGCTGAGCAGGGCGCCGTCGGAGAGGAACTGCAAGGTGCGCGGATACGCCGGCATGCTGATCAGGGACGCTGTGGGGTTTTTCGCCAGGTAGCCGCCGATGGCTTCCAGGTTGGCGGGCACTCGCACATACAGCGCTCGACCGGCCGGGGCCTTGAACTTGAAGGCGTGCAGGGTGTTGAGCGGCTCGACGCTGGGCACGTGGGTCAGGTTGACCTTGGTGCTGCGGGCGAGCAGGGCATCGTCGATATCGTTGCTGTTATAGGGGCGGGTGTCGTCCTGGGCTTTTTCCGGCAACAGCCAGGCCTGGACCTTATTGGCGATGGTGTCATCGGCTACGGCACTGGAACTGCTGAACATCAGCACCGGCTCCGGTTCGCCGCGTTCGTTGTCCACAAAGCTGACTTCGGCGCCGGTAAAGGTCAGGCGATAACGACCCGGTACGGTGACTTCCGCCACCAGCGGTGCGGTGCTGGCGTTACCGCCGTCGCGGGCCTTGATGCCTTCATCGAGCTTGGCGCTGACAGGCGTGCTTTCCAGCGGGGTAGCCAAGGCGGCAGAGCGCACGAAGGCGTTGAGCTTGGTGTCGTCGAAGGTTATTTCCGGGCGGTTGGGCAGCTGTGCATCGCGGTAGGCCAAGCCTTTTCCTAGGGCGACCGATACGCGCTTGCGCACGCTTTCTTCATCAACCGGGTGGGAAAAACGGAAGGTCGCTACCAGTTGTTTCAGGGTTGGGTTGGATGGGTCCTGGTACAGCTCGTTTTGCGCCAGGCTGGCGCGGAACGGCTGGGTGGAGAATTGGCTACTGTACTGGCTGAGCAACACGCCGTCGGCCAGCAGGCTTTTCTTCGCCAGGTCGAGGGTGTAGTGGGCGTCAACGGGCCAGTCTTTTTCCGGCACAAACACCAGGCTGCGATCATCCGACCAACGCCACGTGCCTGCTATCGCAGGTTTGAGGCTGATGCCCTCGTTCACGGGTTTGCCGATGGCGGCCAACGGTGCCACGGATTCGGCAAAGCGCACCTGCAGGTTATCCACAACCGGTGGCTGCTGGGTGTAGTCGGTCAGGTTGGGTTTATGCAGCGAATAGCCCACGGTGTGGGGCTGCGGCAGGTGGGTGTACCAGTGCCAGCCATAGAAAGCCGCGGCGGCCAGCAGCACCAGGCCCAATACGCCGGCACCGGCCTGGCGCGGATAAGCGCGGGCTTTGTTGCCCAGGTTCGCCAGGCCGCGGCCAATGGCACGCAGCCATAGCGGCGGATGCCATTGACCGAAAACGGCCCCCACCACAGTCAGAAACACACCGACAACACGACGGCTGATGGCTTTGAGCGAATCGAACATGGTGAGCATCCCTGGCTAAGTGCGGCGTATCTTACACGCGTCTTTGATACAAAAGATGACACCGATACGCCGCACGGCGGGGATGTTTACCGGGTCAGCGGGGCCCCTCCCACATTTTGATCGTCATTGGGCTTGAGAGGGGTGTGGGGTCAGGTCCACCAGTAGCGTACGAGGTGAAAGAAGATGGGGGCGGCGAAACACACCGAATCCAGCCGATCCAGCATGCCGCCGTGCCCTTCGATCATATGGCCCCAGTCCTTGACCCCGCGGTCGCGCTTGATTGCCGACATGACGATGCCGCCGGCGAAGCCGAGCAGGTTGATCAGCAGGGCGATCAAAAACGACTGCCATGGGTTGAACGGCGTGGTCCACCACAGTGCCGCGCCGATCAGGGAGGACAGCAAGATCCCGCCGACAAAGCCTTCCACGGTTTTCGACGGTGACAGGTTGGGCGCTATCTTGTGTTTGCCGAACAGCTTCCCGCACACGTACTGCAGCACGTCCGACAGTTGCACCACGATCACCAGGTACGCGATCAGCAGCAGGTTACGGCCTTCGTAGCCGGGGATATCGAGGGTCAGCAGGGCGGGCACGAAGGACACGCAGAACACCGCGATCATCAGGCCCCATTGCACCTTCGACGCGCGTTCCAGGAAGTGCGTGCTGTCGCCGCCGAGGGAGGCGAGGATCGGCAGCAGCAGGAACACGTATACCGGGATGAAAATGGAGAACAGGCCGTACCAGTCGGCATAGATCAGCAGGTATTGCAGCGGCAGGGCCAGGTAGAACGCGGCCACCAGGGCCGGGTAGTCGCTGCGCCGGGTGGGGGTGAGGGTCAGGAATTCGCGCAGTGCATAGAACGACACCGCGTAGAACAGCAGGATCACCGCGCCGGTACCCAGCCAGAAGGCAATGCCGATCACGACCACCATCACCCACCAGGCGTTGATGCGCGCGTTGAGGTTGTCGATCACCGCATTCGGCGCGCCACGGCTGCGCAGCTTGAGGATCAGGCCGATCAGCGAGGCGAGTACCAGGATCGCGCCGATCCCGCCGAACAACATCAGGGTTTGGCTAGCCATGTCAGGAGTGCTCCGGGGCGAGGGCGAGCAGGGCGTCGCGGGTACGGGCCAGGAACAGCGCCTTGTCTTCGCCTTCCTCCAGTTGCAGCGGTGCACCGAAGCTGGTGGTGCATAGCAGCGGCAGTGGCAGCACACGACCCTTGGGCATGACCCGGTTGAGGTTGGCGATCCACACCGGGATCAACTCAGCCTGTGGGTAACTTTTTGCCAGGTGGTACAAGCCGCTTTTGAACGGCAGCAGGCCGTCTTCCAGGTTGCGCGTGCCTTCGGGAAAGATGATCAGCGAGTCCCCGCCTTCCAGCGCGGTGAGCATGGGTTGCAAGGGGTTATCCACAGGGTCCTTGCGTTCGCGGTCGATCAACACGCCGTTGAATACGCGGTTGATGATGTAGCGGCGCAGTGCGCTTTTGTTCCAATAGTCGCTGCCGGCCACTGGGCGCGTGAATTTGCGCAGGTTCTGCGGCAACGACGCCCATAGCAACACGAAATCGCCGTGGCTGCTGTGGTTGGCGAAGTAGATGCGTTGCACCGGCACCGGTGCGCAGCCCAGCCACAGGCTACGAGCCCCGGTGACGGTGCGGGCCATCGAGGTAATCAGCGTGGCAACCACGGGTTCGAACATGGGGATTCCTTATCCTGCGAAAGGTAGCCAAGGGCTGGCGAGGATCACGGCCAGGGTCAGCAGCACTTGCGCGCCCAGTAGCCAGGCTTGTTTGCGCAACAGTTTGAGAGCACCGCGACGGCGTTCGGTCCAGGGTCGACCGGCGCGTTTGGGCGATTGCAGGCCGAGGGTTTGCAACGCCTGGTCGAGGTCCGGGGTGCGCTCGGTGTCGCGGGCCAGCAGGGCGAACAGGTCGGCGTCGAAGGCTACCCGCAGCGACCAGTACTTTTGCAGCAGGCCGAGGATAATCATCCACAGGCTGAGCAACAGGCAGATGGACGAAATGCTGGCGAGCAGCAGTTGCGCCAGGCCGAACAATACCCCCAGTAATGTCAGGCCTGTGGATAACTGATCCAGCGAACGGCCGCGGCGCAGCAGGCTGGCGACGACTTGGAGTTCCATATCAGCGGGCATGGAGCAGACCCTCCAACGCTTCACGGTGAGCAGGATGCAGGACCACTTGGTCCCGCGCTGTACGAATAATAGCCAGTGCTTCATCCACCGTGGCGGCGCGCCCGCTGTGCAGCAGCCAGGCGGCCATGGCGGTGGCGCTGCGCGAGTAACCGAGGGCGCAACACACCAGCAGCGGGCCGCTGGAGCGCAGGCGTTCGATGGCGTGTGCCGCTTGCAGGCATTCGGCGGCGGTTGGGGCGATCAAGTCCAGCACCGGAACGCATTGATAAGCGCCCTGTGGATTAATCGGCAGTTCGGCACACAGATCGACGATTGCCTTGAATGAAGCCTGCTCGTTCGTGGCAGGAATCCTTCCAAGCCACACGTTATCCACAATCCGGTCGGGCTGTGGATGCTGACGTGTCCACAGGCGTGAATTGATCCACGCGGCCGCCAGGTAGGGCGCATACAGCCAGCGAGCCGCCGGCGTGAGACGGCCATCGGCACGTTTCTGAAAGCCCGCCGCGCCGAGCACACAGTAATTGGCGTTGACCAGGGCCAGGGACACCGCCGGCCACAGCAGCCATAGCCACCACCCGCGCAGCACCCAGGCGAGGATCACCAGCGTCAGGGCGCCCAGGCCATAGCGCAGACCCAACCGCCAGCGCTTGGGGTCGCGGCTAAGCCGCGCATTCAGCAACGGGCTGGGATGTTCCAGCGGCCACAGCCACACACACAGCCAGCCGGCGAGGGCGCCTGTGGGTAAGTCAATAAAGTGGTGTTGATAAGTGGTCAGCACCGAAATACCGATCAACCCGAACCAAGCATGCACCACCCAGCGCCACACGCCCTGGGCATGGCGCTGGTACATGATCCACAGGATCACCAGCAGCGCGATATGCAGCGAGGGTGCCTGGTTGAACGGTTTGTCGAAACCCGCCAGCACGGCAAACAGCCAGCCGAACACGCCGTCCAGTTCCGGCCGCTCGAAGGTGAAGCGCAGTGGCCAGATCAAGAAGCAGCTCACGGCGATGACCTGGGCACTGAGCAGGCGCAGCGCATGTTGCTTCAGTTCATGGCGGGTACTGGGCAGCAGCAGTGAGAAGCCGTAGAGCAGGTCGATGGACCAGTAGGGCACGATGGTCCACGCCCAGAATGGCATATGGGTTTCCCAGCCGAACACCAGCGTGCCGACGTCGCTGCGCTGGCTGGTGACCCAGGTGGCGAAACCATAGGTGCTGAAAAACAGCGGCGCCAAGAGCAGCAGCCACAGGACAGCTGGCTTTAACAGGCCGGGTTCGCGCATGTTCAGATCTTCTGTGCCAGGGACACGGTAAAGATGCCCCACTCATCCACACGCTGGGTGATTTTGCGGAAACCGGCGGCCTCCACCAGTTGGTCCATTTCCGCCTGGCTGCGGCGACGCATCACCCAGGCCTGGCCTTGGCGATGGCTGGTCAGCGCGCGGGCAATCAACTCCAACTGCGGGTGCCATGGCTGGCCGGTGTAGACCAGGTAACCGCCGGGTTCCACCGCGTCAGCCAGGCCGGCCAGCGAACCGCCGACCATGGCGTTATCGGCGAACAATTCATACAGCCCGGAGACCACGGCCAGCGTCGGCTTGGGCGCCAGCGCGGCCAGGTCAGCGCGGTCGAACGCATCGCCTTTGACGAACTGCGCAATCTCCCCCAGGCCTTTCTCACGAATCAGCGCGCTACCGTCGCGCACGTTGATGTCGCTGTAGTCGCGCAGCAGGATCGATTCCGGCAGCGGCGACACGCCTTGCAACGCTTCAAGGATGTAGCGGCCGTGGCCGGCGGCGATGTCGACAATGCGTACTTCACGCTGTTCATCCCGCAGCTTGGCCATGGCCAGGCGCAGCAGTTCTTCGACGTTCAGCTTGCGCTGGCGAATACCGCGCCAGCCGATGGAGTTGAGGTAATTGGTGTCGATCATCCGACCCAGCGCGCCTTTGCCGGTGGGCGTGTTGCGGTACACGTAGTCCAGGGTGCTGCCGGAGTCGAACCCGGTGTCGAAGCCCAGCTTTACGCCATCCGACAGGTTCTTGCCCAGGCCCATGCTGGCGCGGGTCATGCGCCAGTACAGGTCGCGCAGGGAGTTGCGCGGCAGTGGCGCGGCAAGGGCTTCGGACTCGGCGCAGGTGGCGCCCAGCTTGTCGGCGTCCAGCAGAGACGCGCGGTCCAGCGGCTGGGTGAAGTTTTGCAGGATAAAGCGCCTGGCGCTGCTTACGGCCACGGCGCGGTTACGTTCGCCGAGGGTGTCGTGGAAAAAGCCGGGGAGGATATGCAGCTCTTTTTTCAGGCTGCCCAGGCGATCGAAAAACTGCTGCTGGGGTTTGCGGTGCACCACGAAGTCGGAGCCGGAGATCAGCAACTGGGTGGGGACCTGGATCGCCTGGGCATCGGCTACAACCCGGTCGGCCGCTTCGTACAAGCCCAGCAGCACATTCACCGAAATCGCCTTGGTGATCAGCGGGTCGCTGTCGTAGGACGCCACGCGCTCCGGATCATGGCTGAGGAACTTGGCCTTGACGTAGCTGTTGACGAAAAAGTTGCCGCGAAACTTGCGCATCAGTGCCAGGCCGGGGCGGGCGAAAGGCACGTACAGCTTGACCTTGAACGCCGGGGAGGCCAGCACCAGGGCACGGATTTTAGGGGCGTAGTCGTGGACCCAGGTGGCGGCGATCACGGCGCCGACGCTTTGGGCGATCACGGCGACATTTTCTTCCTCGATACCGTGGGTGGCGCCGACATGGTCGCAGAAGGTCTGCACGTCGCGGGCGCTGGTGGCGAAGCTGGGGCTGTCGCCGCGTGCGCCAGGCGATTGGCCGTGGCCACGGGCGTCCCAGGCAAAGAAGTCGAACTGCGGCAGGTTCAGTTCATCGACCAGGTGGGCGATGCGCCCCGAATGCTCGTGACCGCGATGGAACAGCAGGATCGCCTTGCGTGGCTCGCCGTCCGCGGGGGCGGTGGCCGGCCAGTGCCGGTAGAAAAGCTCGACGCCGTCATGGGTAGCGAAGGTGTGTTCTTGCTGTTCGCGCATCGCAAAATCCTTATGCAGAAGGGGAGATGGAGTGTTCTTCTTTGAGACCCTGGCGCACCCGGTTGATCAAGGTGTAGGCGAGCAGGGCGGCGACCAGCCACATCACCACATCGACCCAACCGGCGCCAAGCCAGCCCAGCGCCACACCCATGGCCAGTACGCCAAGGACGAACGCCCGATCACTCTTGCCCATTGGCCCGTCATAACGCCGTGATGCGCCAATCATCGGTCCCAGCACACCCGCGTATTCGCTGAACACCGCAAGCAAGGTCACCAGCAGTACGGGCACCAGGCTGACGCCGGGGATCAGCGCAAAGGGCAGGATCAGCGCGCTGTCGGCGATCACGTCGCACAGTTCATTGAGGTAGGCACCCAGGCGCGACTGCTGGCCGAATTCCCGCGCGAGCATGCCGTCGATGGCGTTGAGGGCCATGCGCAGGATCATCCACAGCGGGATCAGTGCAAACAGCCAAAGGTGCTGGGCGAAGCCAGCGATCAGCAGACCGACCAGCAGGGAAACGACGCCGGCCAGTACGGTGATCTGGTTGGCGGTGGTGCCGTTGTCGTAGAGGCGCTGCACGAGGGGGCGCAGCAGGTTTTGAAAACGCGGTTTGAGCTGATAGATCGAAATCATGGGAGGTGACGCTTCCTTGTCCGTGAGCCCGCGAAAAACTGGTTTGGAGTGTGCCGATTATTCGTGGCCTGTACCAGTGATGGCTTGTGTTTATGGGGGGTTAGTCACGATCTGGAAAGCACGTAAGAGCAAATGTGCGAGGTGCTTGCCCCCGATAGCGGTCTGTCAGTTGATGCCGGTGTTGGCTGATCCATTGCCATCGGGGGCAAGCCCTAATGCCGTTCAGTTAAGCGTACATCGCCTTCTGTAGGAGCGAGCTTGCTCGCGAAAAACGTCAACGATAACGCGTGTTTCCTGAGTGAACGCGGCGCCTGTGAGTTCTTCGCGAGCAAGCTCGCTCCTACAAAAAAGCCTTAACTGAACGGCATTAGGGCAAGCCCCCTCCCACAGGGGATCTGTGGGCGGCTTGAAAAGGGGTGTTTATCGAACAAAAATTTCACTATCCGTGTTATATCGTAACGAATTGTGTACGAGCGGGCGTTGAGTGGATGCAACTGGATCTAGAAGCTGAAGGCGCCTCGGTAGAAGGCTTGCCGCGTTTTCAGCAAGGGCTGTTCCATGCCCGTCGATTGAGACAAGCCGGTATCAGCCTGACCCTGCTGGCTATCAGTGGCTGGGTATTGGCGCTGTTTGTCGCGCTGTTTGCGCCGCTGTCGATCTGGCCGGTGGTGTTGATCAACTGCGCGTCGGCCCTGCTGGTGCTGGTGGCCGGCTTGCAGTCGGCGTGGTGGGTGGCCGATTGGCGCGCCCAGGCGCTGGAAGGGACCATCGTCGAGCTGATCGAGCCACCTGTTGAGCCTGCCGCCTGGCACCGCGACCTGATCAATCGATTCGGCAGCGGGCTGCTTGCCCAGATCGGCGCGCCCGTGTTGTGGCTCGTCGGTTGGTCGCTGCTGGCGCTGGTCAGCGTCCTCGAGTTCTGGAACCTGGCCTTGCCTGCGGCGGCGGTTAGTCAGTCTGCCAGCATCGGCGCGGCGCTGGCGCTGGCATTGGCCTTCGGCTTGCTGGTGTTCGAGCGCCGCCTGGCTCAGGAAACCGCTGCGCAGTGGCCGGAAGCCGCGCAGTTGGTGCAGCTCAGTCGAGTCGCGATCATCTGCCTGGTGGTCAGTGCGATTTGCCTGTTGTTCGCGGGTGCCGAAGCGGTCTGGCCATTGCGCTTGGCCACGCTGATCGGGCTGTTGCCGGCGCTGGTGGCGCTGGAGTTTCTGTTACGCGGCGTACTCTCGTTGTTCAGCCCACGGCAGCCGCGCCTGGAACCGCGCCTGATGGCGCAGAGCTTTATCGCCGGGTTGCTGCGCTGGCCGCCACAACCCTTGCAGGCGCTGCAGCACGAATTGCACAACCGCTTCGGCATCGACCTGCGCCAGATCTGGGCGTTTACCTACATGCGCCGGGCGTTCCTGCCAGTATTGCTGGTGGTGTTGGCCGTAGGCTGGGCACTGACCGGCGTACACGAAGTGCCCCTGCAAGGCCGTGGGATTTATGAGCGCTTCGGCAAACCCGTGGAGGTCTTCGGCCCTGGCCTGCATGCCGGCTTGCCCTGGCCGCTGGGCCGCGTGTTGAGTGTGGAGAACGGTGTGGTGCATGAGCTGGCGACCAGCATCAGCGAGGCGGCCACGCCGGAGCTTGCCGCCGCCGAAGGCCCTGCGCCGTTGATTGCCAACCGCTTGTGGGACGCCAGCCATGTCAATGACAAATCCCAGGTGATCGCCAGCAGCAGCGGCGACAAGCAGAGCTTCCAGATCGTCAATATGGACGTGCGTTTCGTCTACCGTATCGGCCTGACCGACCAGGCCGCGCTGGCCGCCACCTATAACAGCGCCGATGTGCCGACCCTGATCCGCAGCACCGCCAGCCGCATCCTCGTGCATGACTTCGCTTCACGCACCCTCGATGAATTGCTTGGCGAACAACGCACCCGCTTGGCCGACGAAATCGGCCATGCCGTACAAGCCGACCTGCAAACGCTCGACAGCGGGGTGGAAATCTTGGCGACCGTGGTGGAGGCGATCCACCCGCCGGCCGGTGCCGCCAATGCCTACCACGGCGTGCAAGCGGCACAGATCGGCGCCCAGGCCCTGATTTCCCGTGAGCGCGGCGCTGCCAGCGAACAAACCAACCAGGCGTTGTTGCAAGCCAGCACCGCCCGCGACCAGGCATTGGCCATTGCCCGTGAAGTGAGTGCCGGCGCCCAGGCGGCAGACCTGCGTTTTAGCGCCGAACAGAAGGCCTACGCCACGGCCGGCCGGGCCTTTGTGCTGGAACAGTACCTCGGCCAACTCAGCCAGGGCCTGGCCCACGCCAAACTGTTGATTCTGGATCATCGCCTGGGCGCCAACAGTGCGCCGACGATCGATCTGCGTTCTTTTACCTTGCCGGCCGATCCCTCGGTACCGCGTAAAGCCGTTCAATAAGGAGTCTGTCTGTTGAGCGCTCATTCTCACGATCATGGTCACCACCACGGCCACCATCATCACCATCATGGTGATGAACAACCCGCCGGCCCATTCCCTTGGCGCCGCATGGCCTGGGCCGTATTGCTGGTGCTGTTTGCGGTCGCTGCCGCCAGCCTGGTGCAGGTGCGGTCGGGCGAGGCCACGGTGATTACCCGTTTCGGCAACCCATCGAGAGTGCTGCTGGAGCCGGGCCTGGGCTGGCGCTGGCCGGCACCGTTCGAAGCGGCGATCCCGGTTGACCTGCGCTTGCGCACCACTTCCAGCGGTTTGCAGGATGTGGGCACCCGCGACGGCCTGCGCATTATCGTGCAGGCCTATGTGGCATGGCAGGTACAAGGCGATGCCGACAATGTGCAGCGCTTTATGCGTGCAGTGCAGAACCAACCGGATGAAGCGGCGCGGCAGATTCGCACCTTTGTCGGTTCGGCACTGGAAACCACGGCGGCCAGCTTCGACCTGTCCAGCCTGATCAATACGGATGCCAGCCAGGTGCGCATCGCCGAATTCGAGGCGCAGTTGCGCCAGCAGATCGATCAACAATTGCTGACCACCTATGGCGTACGCGTGGCACAGGTGGGTATTGAGCGGCTGACCTTGCCGTCGGTGACCCTCACTGCCACCGTCGACCGCATGCGCGCCGAGCGTGAAACCATCGCCACTGAACGCACCGCCGTGGGCAAGCGTGAAGCGGCGCAGATTCGCTCCGCTGCCGAGCGCGATGCGCGGATCGTGCAGGCTGACGCCACGGTAAAAGCCGCCGATATCGAAGCCCAATCGCGGGTCGAAGCCGCGCAGATTTATGGTCGTGCCTACGCCGGCAACCCGCAGCTGTATAACTTGCTGCGCTCCCTGGATACCTTGGGCACCGTGGTCACCCCGGGTACCAAGATCATCCTGCGCACTGACGCCGCGCCATTTCGCGTCTTGGTGGACGGGCCGAAGGACGTTCAACCATGACTGAGCGTGACAGCCCGGACAGCCCCTGGATCCAGGCCGGCCGCCTGACGTTCCTGGCGCTGTACGCGGTGACTGTGTTGGCGGCGCTGGCCTGGGCATTTTCCAATGTGCGCCAGATCGACCCCCAGAACCGCGCCGTGGTCTTGCACTTCGGCGCACTGGATCGAATCCAGAACGCGGGGCTATTGCTGGCGTGGCCGCAACCCTTCGAGCAAGTGGTGCTGTTGCCGGCGGCAGACCGTGTGATCGAACGCCGCGTCGAGAACCTGCTGCGCTCCGATGCGGCGGTACAGGCCGACCGCGTGGCCAGTTTCGCCACGCCGTTGAGCGATGCACTGGCCGGCTCCGGCTACCTGCTGACCGGCGATGCCGGCGTGGTGCAGCTGGATGTGCGGGTGTTCTATAAGGTCACCGAACCCTACGCGTTTGTGTTGCAGGGCGAGCATGTACTGCCGGCCCTGGATCGCCTGGTGACCCGCAGCGCCGTGGCATTGACCGCCGCCCGTGACCTCGACACGATCCTGGTGGCGCGCCCCGAACTGATCGGTACCGACAACGGCGCCGCCGAGCGCCGTGAACGGCTGCGCGGGGACCTGGTGCAGGGCATCAATAAACGCTTGGCCGAGTTGGCCGCCAGCGGTCTGGGCCTGGGTATCGAAGTGACCCGTGTCGATGTGCAATCGAGCCTGCCGAGCCCGGCGGTGAATGCGTTCAATGCGGTACTCACTGCCAGCCAGCAGGCTGACAAAGCGGTGGCCAATGCGCGTACCGACGCGGAAAAGCTCACCCAAACCGCCAACCAGCAAGCTGACCGCATGGTGCAAGTCGCCCATGCCCAGGCCAGTGAGCGCCTGGCCAATGCCCAGGCGCAAACCGCCACTGTCGCAAGCCTGGCCCAGGTCAAAGACCCCGGCCTGCTGCTGCGACTGTACCGCGAGCGCTTGCCGAAAATCCTCGGCCAGGCCGGCTCAGTGACCACGGTCGATCCCAAAGACGACTCCCGCTTGATCATCCAGGGAGCCGACCAATGAGCGCACCTATGCTGACTTCCGCCGAGCAGCGCAGCGCCGCCCGGCAATTGACCCTGGCCATGCTCGCCTTGGGTTTGCTGGTGCTGGGCCTGGTGTGGCGCTGGCTGGCGCCGGACCAGCAGGGGGTGAGCCAGTTGTTGCTGGGTGTCGCTTCGCTGCTGGTGGCCGTGCCGGTGATGCGTTCGGCCTGGTACAGCCTGCGGTTTCCCAGCCTGCATGGCATCACCGACCAACTGATCGCCCTGGCCATGCTCGGCGCCTGGGCGACGGGCGATCTGCTGACCGCCGCGCTGCTGCCGATCATCATGATCTTTGGCCATGTGCTGGAAGAGCGCAGTGTGATCGGCTCCCAGGAAGCGATCCATGCCTTGGGCAAGCTGACCCGCAGCCATGCGCGCCGGGTGCAGGCTGACGGGAGCATCATTGAAGTGGACAACGGCACGCTGAACACCGGCGATATTGTCGAAGTGCGTGCGGGTGATCGGGTACCGGCGGATGGGGTGGTGTTATCTGGCCAGGCGAGCCTGGACACGGCGCCGATCACCGGTGAGTCGGTGCCGCTGGAGGCCAGTGTCGGCATGCAGGTGTTTGGTGGGGCGATCAACCTCGACGGCTTGCTGCGCCTGCAAGTGACCCGCACCGGTAATGAATCGACCCTGGGCAAGGTCATCGCCCTGATGCAGAACGCCGAGCGTTCCAAGCCACCGATCACGCGGCTGCTGGAGCGCTATGCCGGCAGCTATATGGTGTTGGTGCTGTTGCTGGCGGCGGTCACCTGGTTTGTCACCAACGACGCCCAGGCGATGCTCGCGGTGCTGGTGGCGGCATGCCCGTGTGCGCTGGTGCTGTCGGCGCCGGCCACGGCAATTGCCGGGATTGCCGTGGCGGCACGGCATGGGATTCTGATTCGCAGTTCAGCCTTCCTGGAAGAGTTGGCGGACCTGACTTCGTTGGTGGTCGACAAGACCGGCACCCTGACCTTTGGCACCCTGCGTTTGCAGTCGATCGAAACCAGCGTGCCGGACCGCCAGGGGTTGCTGAACCTTGCCGCCAGCCTCGGCTCGGCCAGCAGTCACCCGGTCAGTCGGGCGTTGGCGGGGTTGGCGACCCAGGCGCAATTGTTGGTGCTGACTGATATCCGCGAACGCCAGGGCCTGGGCGTCGTGGCACAGACCGAGCAGGGTGAAGCCGCGTTGGGGCGCCCGGAGTTGTTCGAACAATTGGGTATTGTCACCACGACCGTGCCGAACCACGACGGCCCGATTGCCGGGCTGGCGCTGAACGGGCGATTCCTCGCCTGGTTGCTGCTGGCTGATAGCGTCAAGCCGGAAGCCCGCCAGGCCCTGCAAGAGTTGCGGGAGCTGGGCCTGGGCCGGCAATTGCTGCTCACCGGCGACCGCCAGAGCGTGGCCGACAGCCTGGCCCTGGACGTCGGCATCAGTGATGTCGAAGCCCAGGCATTGCCGGAAGACAAGCTCAATCGCGTGTTGGGGGAGATCAGCAGCGGCTTCCGGCCGATGGTGGTGGGTGATGGGATCAACGACTCCCTGGCACTCAAGGCCGGCGTAGTCGGCGTCGCCATGGGCGCGGGTGGGGCGGATATCGCACTCGCGTCGGCGGATGTGGTGTTGATCGGCAGCGACCTGCGCCGGTTGGGCACCTGTGTGCGCTTGAGTCGCCAGTGCCGCAAGACATTGCAGGTCAATGTGATCATCGGGCTGGGTTGGACGTTGGCCATCGTGGTGTTTGCCGCATTCGGTTGGCTGGGGGCCGCGGGGGCAATGATTGCGGCGGTGCTGCACAACCTCAGCACCTTGCTGGTGCTGGGTAACGCCGGGCGTTTGCTGCGTTTCCAGGAGCCGCTGTTGAAGCTCGACGAATAATTCCGAGGAATTTTTGCAAGCGGCTGTAACGCCGATAGGGGGCCTCACTCTAGTGGTGTGTCGAGACTGAGCAATCCGTTCAGACCGACTCCACTACTGATTGATGAGGACTACACAATGAACATCAAACAAGCCGTTTCCGGTGCTGCCCTGGCGATCGCTGCCGCTTCCATGTTTGCCGGTGTCGCCACCCAGGCGCAGGCCGCAGACGCGGCGGTTCATTGCTACGGCGTGACTTCCTGCAAAGGCATGAACGACTGCAAGACCGCTGAAAACGCCTGCAAAGGCCAGGCGGTGTGCAAGGGCCACGGCTTCAAGGCCATGACCAAGGCTGAGTGCGACAAGGCTGGTGGCAAGGTCGGCGAGTAAGCGCAAGCCGAGTGCACCCGCAGCGGGTATTCCGACCGCTGCGGACACCTTTCCAGGAGTCCATGATGGCCAGCTCTTTCCCCTCCCTGGGTTACGGCCTGGGTTTACGCAACGAATACTATGAACAGATCCTTGAGCAATCCCCTGCGGTGGATTGGTTCGAAGTGATCTCCGAGAATTATCTGGTGCAGGGCGGCAAAGCCTTGTACTACCTGGACGCAATCGCCGAGCGCTACCCCCTGGTGATGCACGGCGTGTCCCTGTCCATCGGTGGCCCCCATGCCCTCGATACCGATTACCTCAAGCACATCAAGCAGCTCGCCGAGCGTATCCAGCCAGCGTTGATTTCCGACCATCTGTGCTGGAGCCGCGGCAACGCGCATCAGCTGCATGACCTGCTGCCGCTGCCTTACACCGAAGAAAGCCTTTACTACGTCGCCAACCGTATCCGCCAGGTGCAAGACGTGTTGCAGCGCCCGCTGGTGCTGGAGAATGTCTCCAGCTATGTGCGTTCCAAGCTGGATGAATTCACCGAGTGGGAATTCCTCAACGCCCTGTCCCATCTGTCGGGCTGCCAGCTTTTGCTGGACGTCAACAATGTGTATGTCAGCGCCCGTAACCACGGTTTCGACGCCTGGACCTTCATTCTCAACCTGCCGCCCGAGAGCATTCGGCAGCTGCATCTGGCCGGGCATAGGGACTACGGCGACTATGTGGTCGACACCCATGACCAGCCGGTGTGCGATCCGGTATGGGCGCTGTATCAACGGACGCTGGAGCACCTGGGGCCGGTCTCGACACTGTTGGAGCGTGACGATCATTTCCCGCCCTTCGAAGAGCTGTTGACCGAGTTGAGCAAGGCCCGCGAACTGGGCGCCACCGCCTTGGCCAGGAGGTCGCGATGCGCCTGACCGATTGGCAGATGGCCTTCGAACAGCACCTGTTATCGGACACCTCGACTGCCGACAGCGGCTTTGCCGCGACCTTGCTCGGCGGGCCGACGTTGGATGTGGACACCGGCCTGGCGATTTACCACAACGCCTATCTGGAACGGCTGCGGGATGTCCTGCGGCATGACTTCGGCGCCATCTGGTATTGGTTGGGGGATGATGAGTTTGCGCGGCTGGCCGAAGCCTATGTACGTCGTTATCCCTCGGCTCATTACAGCCTGCGCTGGCTGGGTGAACGGTTTCCCGCGTTTATCCTTGAGCACCTGGTGGCTGCACAAAGTGCGCCGCTGGCTGAGCTGGCGCGCCTGGAGTGGGCATTTACCCTGGCCTTCGATGCGCCGCTGGGGCAGCCGTTGACCCTGGACGCCATGGCGTCGTTGCCGCCTGACGAGTGGCCTGGGCTTAAGGTTCAGTTGGCGCCGACCGTGCAACAACTGCTCTGTCGCTTCAACACGGTGGCGATCTGGCGTGCGAGCAAGGATCAATCGGAATTCCCCGGCAGCCAGGCGCTGGAGCCGGCGCAAATCTGCCTGGTATGGCGTCATCGGCAAATCTGCCATTACCGCAGCATGGACTCGGCGCAAATCTGTGCGTTGGCCGGAATGGTGACCACCGGTTGGAGTTTTTCAGAACTGTGCGCGCAGTTGCTAGTCACTTATGGAGAGGGCGCACCACTGCAAGCGGTCACGTGGCTGAAACAGTGGGTCCAGGACGGTTTGCTCGAACGCCGAGCCCCATAGAAGGCTGCTATTAAATCGATAGCCTCCTACTTTGTCTTCGGATGGTCTACCCTCATTCCAGACGTCTGAAACAAGGGGGGACTACTCATGCTCGCGCAACTTCCACCGGCCTTACAGAATCTTCAGCTACCGCTGCGTCTTCGACTCTGGGATGGCCATGAATTCAACTTGGGCCCTGAGCCCAGTGTGACCATCGTGGTGAAGGACCCCACGGTTGTGTCCAAGCTTAGCCATCCAACGCTCGACTCACTGGGCGAGGCCTTCGTCGAGGGCAAATTGGAGCTGGAAGGCTCCATCACCGAAGTGATCCGGGTTTGTGACGAATTGAGTCACGCCCTGGTCGATGACGACGCAGGGAATCGTCCGGTGCGCTCGATCCACGACAAGGCCACTGACGCAGCGGCGATTTCCTACCATTACGACCTGTCCAACGAGTTCTACCAGCTTTGGTTGGACCAGGACATGGCCTATTCCTGCGCATATTTCGAAACCGGCAGCGAATCCATCGACCAGGCCCAACAAGACAAATTTCGCCATCTGTGCCGCAAGCTGCGGCTGCAGCCGGGGGACTATCTGCTCGACGTCGGCTGTGGTTGGGGCGGGCTGGCGCGTTATGCGGCGCGGGAGTTCGGGGCCAAGGTGTTTGGTATCACCCTGAGCAAGGCCCAACTGGCCTTGGCTAAAGAGCGGGTAAAAGCCGAGGGCCTGGAAGGTCAGGTCGACCTGCAGTTGCTCGACTACCGTGACCTGCCCCAGGACGGCCGTTTCGACAAAGTGGTGAGCGTGGGCATGTTCGAGCACGTCGGCCACGCCAACCTGGCGCAATACTGCAAGACCCTGTTTGGCGCGGTGCGTGAAGGCGGCCTGGTGATGAACCACGGCATTACCGCCAAACATACCGATGGTCGTCCCGTAGGCCGTGGCGCCGGGGATTTTATCGAGCGCTACGTATTTCCCAACGGCGAACTGCCGCACCTGGCGATGATGACCGCAGAGATCAGCGAAGCCGGGCTGGAAGTGGTCGATGTGGAAAGCCTGCGCCTGCACTACGCCCGCACCCTGGACCATTGGAGCGAACGCCTGGAGGATAACCTGGAAGCGGCGGCGAAGATGGTGCCGGAGCAAGCGTTGCGTATTTGGCGGTTGTACCTGGCGGGGTGCGCGTATGCGTTTGCACGGGGCTGGATCAACTTGCACCAGATCCTGGCGGTGAAACCTCACGCGGATGGCAGCCATGAACTGCCGTGGACGCGGGAAGATATCTACCGCTGATCACGATGACGAAAGCACTAAAGAACTAAAGGTGGGAGGGGCGGTGCCCCTCCCACCTTTTTTCTACTGCGTTGGCTGTTAGAGAATCGGTGAGATCAAGCGCGCGATCCGCATGCCCAGGTGTTGCAGGCGGCGGGTTTCGCGGCTTTCCTCTTGGCTGACTTCATGCGCCAGGGCAAAGTCGTCCAGCAACATGTGCTCCACTTCCTTGGCGAAGGCTTCGTCGACGGTCAGTAACATCACTTCGAAATTCAGCCGGAAGGAACGGTTGTCCATATTCGCACTGCCGATGGCGCTGATTTCGCTGTCCACCAACACCACCTTCTGATGCAGAAAACCTGGCGTATAGCGGAATACCCGCACCCCGGCGCGTACGGCTTCGATGGCGTAGAGGCTGGACGCGGCATACACGATTCGGTGGTCGGGCCTGGATGGCAGCAGCAGGCGTACGTCCACCCCGCGCAGGACCGCCAGGCGCAGGGCGGCAAACACCGCTTCGTCGGGAATGAAATACGGGCTGGTGATCCACACACGCTCGGTCGCCGCGTGGATGGCCTCGACAAAAAACAGCGAGCAGGTTTCATACGGGTCTGCCGGGCCGCTGGCGAGCAATTGGCAGAGCACACCGTCGTCGGGGTAGGTGTCCGGCAGGATC
This sequence comes from Pseudomonas gorinensis, assembly GCF_042015035.1. Taxonomy (NCBI): domain Bacteria; kingdom Pseudomonadati; phylum Pseudomonadota; class Gammaproteobacteria; order Pseudomonadales; family Pseudomonadaceae; genus Pseudomonas; species Pseudomonas gorinensis. The sequence goes on along the minus strand of NZ_CP167125.1, from coordinate 166,357 downwards.
AAGGGCGGCAGTTCTCGTGCGGCCCAGAACCAGTCTTCAGCGAACGACTCCTGCAGGCAGGCCACCACCGGGCCGGTGACTTGCACATGGGTATCGCGCCACGGAGCCAGCGGCGGTTTTTTGCCCAGGTATTCGTCACCGACGTTGTGCCCACCAACAAAGCCGGTGATGCCATCCACCACTACGATCTTGCGGTGGTTGCGGAAGTTGACCTGGAAGCGATTGAGCCAGCCGCTACGGGTGGCGAACGCCTTGACCTGCACCCCGGCGTCGCGTAGCGATTGCACGTAGCGATGGGGCAGGGCATGGCTGCCGATTCGGTCATAGAGCACGTAGATGCCTACGCCTTGCGCGACCTTTTCCTTCAATAAGGCGTGCAGTTGGCGGCCGAGTTCATCGTCATGAATGATGAAGAACTGAAACAGCACGGCAGTATTGGCGTTGCGAATGGCGTCGAAGATCGCACTGAAGGTGGCGTCGCCATTAATCAGCAAACGCACTTCATTGTTTGCCAGGCATGGCATGCGCCCCAGCTTGGGCATGGCACGCAGGGAGGCGTAGGCGCTGGAGTTGCGCGCGGCCAAGGCTTCCTCGACCCACGGGCGCCAGTTCAGCTCGGTGATAGCAGTGTGCATTTCCTGGTTGGCCTGGCGCCGCGCCTGGATGTAGGCATCGAAGGTGCTGCGGCCGAAAATCAGGTAGGGGATCAGGGTCAGGTAGGGCATGAACATCAGCGACAAGGCCCAGGCGATCGAGCCTTGGGCGGTCCTGACGGTCAGCACCGCATGGATCGCGGCGAGGGTCCCGAGAAAGTGCAGCGTGGCGATGAAGTAGGCGAGCAGGTGCGGGCCAAAAAAATCCATGGACGACATGACTCCAGACAATCCAATGCGTAACAGACCATGTTCGGCCACGAATGTCGCTATTTTATTTGTCGTGCAACACTGGCACGTTTACGGCGTCTAACGCCAACAATTGCCCAGGAGTTACCCGATGAATGCTCGTCTGCTTGGTTTGGCCATGGTTGTTGGTTTGTCGTTGCCCGTGGCAGCGCAGGCGCAGATGCTGGCGCCGGGCTTGTGGGAATTGACCACCAGCAATATGAAAGTCGATAACCAGGACCTGCCGGACCTGTCGCTGATACTGGGTCAGCTCAAGCAACAGATGACCCCCGAACAGCGCGCCATGTTGGAAAAGCAGGGCGTCACCATGGCCGGCAAAGGCGTGCAGGTGTGCCTCACGCCCGCCCAGGTTGCCTCTGACACGATCCCCCTGACCGACCCGCAATCGGGCTGCAAACAGGAAGTCACCGACAAGACCGGTAACCAGTGGAAATTCCGTTTCAGTTGCCCCAAAGCCCAGGGCACGGGGGTTGCCACCTTCCAGAGCCAGAAGGAATTCACCACCACCGTCAACGGCACCTTCAATGCCACAGGCATTCAACAGAAGGGTAGCCTGGACAGCCATGCCCAGTGGCTGGGCAGCAATTGCGGTACGGTCAAGCCTCGCGCTTAACGCAGGAACTGCAACGGTAAACCCTGGCAACTGTCGACCACCTTGCCGTTGTGCCAGGCCAGGTGGCCGGAGACCAGCGTGGTGCTGACGCTGTGGCGGAAGCTGCGCTCGGCGAAGGGTGTCCAGCCGCAGCGAGCCAGGATCGGCTGGCTGCTGACGGGCTTGCCCGCCGGCTCTGGTTTGATCAGCACCAGGTCGGCCCAATAGCCTTCGCGTAGATAACCCCGATCCGGGATGGCGAACAGGTCGGCGACCCGATGGCTGGTCTTCGCCACCAGGGTGGTCAAGGGCAGCAGCCCGTCGGCCACCAACTCCAGCAGCGCCGGCAACGCATGTTGCACCAGCGGCAAGCCCGATGGCGCTTCACAATACCCCAGCTGTTTTTGCGCCCAGGTATGCGGCGCATGGTCAGTGCCAATCACATCCAGACGATGACTGAGCAAGGCTTGGCGCAGGGCGTCGCGGTCGGCGTGGGTCTTGATCGCCGGGTTGCATTTGATCTGATGGCCCAGGCGGTGATAGTCGCGGTCGTCGAACAGCAGGTGGTGCACGCAGACTTCAGCGGTAATACGTTTTTGCGCCAGGGGTTTGTCCTCGAACAAGGCCAATTCGCGTGCGCTGGTCAGGTGCAGCACATGCAGGCGTGTGCCGTGGTGCCTGGCCAACTCCACGGCCAAAGAGGAGGAGCGATAACAGGCCTCGGCGTCCCGGATCAGCGAGTGGGCGACGGCGGGGATCTTGTCCCCGAAACGCTCGCGCAGGCGCCGCTCGTTGGCCAGGATGCTCGGCGTGTGTTCGCAGTGGGCCAGCAGGATGGTCGGCACTTCTGCAAACAGCCGCTCCAGAATCCGAGGGTCGTCTACCAACATATTGCCGGTGGAGGCCCCCATGAACACTTTGACCCCAGCCACTTCGCGGGGATCGAGCGCGGCGATGATGTCGAGATTGTCGTTGCTGACGCCAAAGTGAAAACCGTAGTTGGCGACTGAATGCAGGCCGGCGCGGCGCTTTTTTTCGGCCAGGGCTTGCAGGGTCAGCGTGGCCGGCTGGGTGTTGGGCATGTCCATGAAACTGGTGATGCCACCGGCTACGGCCGCCCGGGATTCGCTGTAGAGACTGCCTTTGTCGGGTGCGCCAGGGTCGCGAAAGTGCACCTGGTCATCGATCATCCCTGGGAGCAGCCATTGGCCCTCTGCGTCGATCGCCAGGGGCGCATTACAGTCCTCGATACTGCTGGCGATTTTCTCGATGCGGCCGTTGGCGACCAGTACATCAGCGTCGAATACCTGGCCTTCGTTGACCAGGCGGGCGTTACGGATCAGCAGGCGGCTCATGGTTCAGAACTCGTTTTGCAGGGCTTTGTAACCGCGGACCAAGTCGACGTTGGTGCGTGCCACGTCTTCGGAAAACTCCGAGGCGCTGACACTGACCGGCGGGAACTGCGAAAGGTCAGTGTTCGGCCCGATGCGGGTAGTGGAGGGCACGTAGAACGCGGTGGGCAAGTCGCGGCCGTCGACCACCGAGTTATGACGCACCACGCAGCCGTCGCCGATGGTGCAGTTGAACAGCACGCTGTTGAAGCCGATGAAGACACGGTCGCCGACGCTGCAGGGGCCATGGACGATGGAGCGGTGGGCGATGGAGGTGAACTCGCCGATGGTCACCGCCGCGCCCGATTTGGAGTGGATCACCACGCCGTCCTGGATATTGGAGTTGGCGCCGATGGTGATAGGGTCCATGGCGCCGCTGGCGTTGACTTCATCGGCGCGGATTACGGCGTAGGGGCCGACGAAGACGTTCTCGCCAATGATGACCTTGCCGCAGATGATCGCCGTCTTGTCGACGTAGGCCGATTCGGCGATCACCGGCAGATCGCCGGAAGGGTTCTTGCGAATCATGGCTTACCCAACGCGGCGCATAAGGTATTGAGGTTGTATTCGAACAGCCCGGTAAAGGTGCTGGCCGGGCCTTCTGCTGCAAGAGCGTCGGAGTAAAGCGTGCCGCCGATCTGCGCGCCGCTTTCGTCGGCGATCTGCTTGAGCAGGCGTGAGTCCTTGATGTTTTCCATGAACACGGCTTTGACCTTGTCTTTACGGATCTGGGTGATCAGCGCGGCGACTTCGGCGGCCGAAGGCTCACGTTCGGTGGACAGGCCCTGAGGCGCCAGGAACTGGATGCCATAGGCCTGGCCCAGGTAGCCGAAGGCGTCATGAGAGGTCACGATGCGACGGTTGCCCGGTGGCAGCGCGCCGAATTTGGTCTTGGCTTCGGCGAGCAGGCGGTAGATTTCTTTCAGGTAGGCTTGGCTGTTGTGCAGGTAGTCAGCCTTGTTGGCCGGGTCAGCGGCCACCAGCGCCTTGGTGATGTTGTTCACGTAGATTTCGGCGTTGGCCAGGTTGTGCCAGGCGTGCGGATCGGGGATGGTTTCGCCGTCCTCCTCCATGGTGTGGGAGATCACACCTTTGCTGGCGGTGACCACCGTGGCCTTGGTTTCGGTGCTGGTGACCAGGCGGTCCAGCCAGGGTTCAAAACCGAGGCCGTTCTTGATGATCAGCTTGGCCTTGAGCAACGCCTTGGCGTCGTCCGGGGTGGGCTCGTAGGTATGGGCGTCCGCGTCGGGGCCGACCATATTGCTGATCTGGATGTGATCACCACCAATCTGGTGGGTGATGTCATCGAGGATACTGAAGCTGGTAACCACTTGGAGTTTGTCGGCGGCCTGGGCCGTCGATAACGACAGGACGAGACTGAACAGCACGAGTAAAGCGCGCATCGGGAGACACCTCATTGGGATGACAGCAAGGGGGGGCGGCGCAGCAAGCCGTGCACCGGACCGAAGACCACGGACAGCAGGTACCCGCCGCCAGCCACCAGCACAATCGCCGGGCCGCTGGGCAGTGAGTAGTAGAACGACAGCAACAAACCCAGCCATACCGACAGGCATCCCAGCACCGCCGATATCGCAATCAACACCGGCAGGCGCCGGCTCCAGAACCGTGACGCGATGGCCGGTAACATCATCAAGCCCACCACCATCAACGCGCCGATGGCCTGGAAACCGATGACCAGGTTCAACACCACCAGGGTCAGGAACAAACCATGGGCCAGCGGGCCCAGGCGGCTGACGGTTTGCAGGAACAGCGGGTCGAGGGTATCCAGCAGCAGCGGCTTGTAGATCAGCACCATGGCCACCAGGCTGAACCCGGAGACCCAGAGCATGCCGGTCAGGGTGGCCTCGTCGACGGCCAGTGCTGAGCCGAACAGCAGATGCAGCAGGTCCAGGCGTTTGCCGGCAATGCCCAGGATCAGCACGCCGGCGGCCAGTGAAATGGGGTAGATAGCCGCGAGGCTGGCGTCTTCACGCAGGCCGGTGCGGCGAGTGATCCAGGCTGCCAGCCCGGCCATGCCCAGGCCCGCACCCAGGCCACCGACGGTCAGCGCGGGCAGGCTGAGCCCGGCGAACCAGAAGCCCAGGGCCGCACCGGGCAGGATGCCGTGGGCGACGGCGTCACCGATCAGGCTCATGCGCCGCAGGATCAGGAACACGCCCAGCGGCGCGGTGCTGCAGGCGAGTACCAGGCCTCCGATCAGGGCGCGACGCATGAAGACGAAGTCAGCAAAGGGCATCCACAGATGGGAGGCGAAGTGCATCAGGCCACCTGCATGCGAGGGTGTGGACGGATCAGTTCTTGACTGGGGCCGACGACGCAGCCGGTGCTTTTGATCTGCACCACTTGCTGGGTGTGTTCACGCACGGCGGCCAGGTCATGGCACACCACTACCAGCGTGCGACCTTGGGCATGCCAGGCGTGGATATGTTTCCAGCACAAGGCCTGGCCATCTTCATCGAGGGCGGCGTGGGGTTCGTCGAGCAACAGCACCGACGCCTCGGCCAGGCTCATGCGGGCGAGCAGGGCACGTTGCAGTTCGCCGCCAGACAAGGCCATCAGCGGGCGATGTTCCAGGCCACTGAGGCACCAGTCCTCCAGCACCGCTTGCAGGCGTTGGTTGCGTTGTTGCGGGGTGAGTTGGGTGCCCCAAAAACCGGCGGCCACCAACTCTTGCAGGCTGATGGGGAACTGGCGGTCGAGGTGCTGCTGCTGGGGCAGGAACGACAGGCCGCCTCGCCGTGGCACATTCACGGTGACTTTGCCCGCCAATGGCTTTTGCAGCCCGGCGATAACCTTCAGCAGGCTGCTTTTGCCGGTGCCGTTGGCGCCGATCACACCGGTGAGGCTGCCTTTTTCCAGGGTGAAATCCACGGCGGGGGTCAGCGGTTGCCCAGGGGCACCCCAGCGTAAAGCGGTACAGGTGATCATGCAGAGGGTCTCGTCCAGCGGCTTTCAGCCACGGCATCGTGCGCGTGCAGGCTTTCGGCGTGGATCACTTTGAGGTGGAAGGCTTTGACGGCATCCGAGCGTTTCAAGGCGAGGTTCAGGCGGCGGGCGGCGTCTTCGCAGAACATCAGGTTCTGCCCATTGGCCAGGGCGAAGGCTTGTTCGTCTGCACGCTTTACGGCGGTTTGCACGGCAGTGCCAAGGGCGGCTTCTGCGTCGTTGATCAACTCGGTCAGCGCCAGATGCTCGCCTTGCAGGTGGACGCGCAGCTGTGCGCTGCTGCGCTGGCTGTGGGGCGTGGCCACAATGCCATTGGCGCTGCCGAGCCAGGTCAGCACGTCTTCATGTCGCAACGGTGTGTTGGCGAAGTCATCGACAAATTGCTGCTGAATCAACTGCCTGGCGAGGGCAGCAGAGCAGGGGCAGGTTGAGGAATAAGTAACGTCAATTTTTAGTTCCACGTGGAACATCTGGTTTTCCAGGTGCGCCTCGATGCTCACCGGGTAGGCCTTCCAGCCGGCCAGTGGGCTGACCAGGGCCGGACGATTCAGGAGCAAATCGGTATGGATACGCAGGTAGGCGTTCTTAGATAAACCTTCATGACTGGCAAGAAAATGCTGCAGTACATTACGCAGAAGTGTCGGCGTCAGGGGCTGTTGGCCGAGCATTTCCAGCGCCAGGTACAGGCGTGACATATGAATGCCACGGGCGGTGCCGTCGTCGAGGCTGACGCCGGCATCGGCTTTGGCCGTCAGACGCTGGCCATCGATCAAGATGGGCAGGGCGATGCCGCACATGCCGACCCAGTCGAGGGGCAAGGCTTGGCGTGATGCTTGCGCGGCGATATCCGGCAGAGTCAGCGCATTCATAAGCAGGTCCATCGTTGGAAATAAAAAGACATGTTATATTATAACCATTGAGTCGACGATGAATTTTCTGCTCCAGCCTTTGTTCAGTCATGTCGAGCAGGGACGCTCCTTTATTTGCGGTATATGTCATGCACAGACGTCAGCTCCTCAACCTGCTCCTGGTCAGCCCGCTGTTCACCTTGCCGTTCGCCGCATCGGCCACGCAGATTCGCAATGCCCGCCTGTGGCGCTCGGACGACAAACTGCGGCTGGTGTTCGACCTGAGCGGCCCGGTGCAGTACAAGACTTTCTCCCTGGCTGCACCCGAACGGGTGATCATCGACCTGAGCGGTGCCGGCCTCAGTGGTGACTTTTCTCAACTGGCCTTGAAAAACAGTGGGATCACCTCGATTCGCTCGGGGCATTTCGGCAAAGGCGATACGCGGATCGTGCTCGACCTGGCTGCGCCGATGCAGCTCAACAGTTTTCTACTACCGCCTCAGGATGGCCAAGGTCATCGCCTGGTACTGGACCTGACCAGCGCCACCCACGCGCCACGCCAGATCGCAGCTGAACCGGCGCCCTTGGTCGCTCCGATCGACAAGGCGCATCCCAAGCGCGACATCATTGTGGTAGTCGACCCGGGCCACGGCGGCAAGGACCCCGGCGCGGTCGGCTCCAAGGGCCAGCGCGAAAAAGACGTGGTGTTGTCGATCGCGCAGTTGCTGGCCAAGCGCTTGAAACGCGAGAGGGGCTTTGACGTGAAACTGGTGCGCAACGACGACTTCTTCGTGCCGCTGCGCAAGCGCGTGGAGATCGCCCACAAGTACAACGCCGACATGTTTATCTCGGTACACGCAGATGCGGCACCGCGGATCACCGCCTCGGGGGCGTCGGTGTATGCCTTGTCCGAAGGGGGGGCTACCTCGGCCACTGCGCGGTTCATGGCACAACGGGAAAACGGCGCCGATCTGCTGGGCGCCACCAGTCTGCTGAACCTCAAGGACAAGGACCCGATGCTGGCCGGGGTGATTCTCGATATGTCGATGAACGCCACCATCGCCTCCAGCCTGCAATTGGGCAGCTCCATCCTCGGCAGCCTGGAGGGCATCACCTCGTTGCATCAGAAGCGCGTGGAACAGGCCGGGTTTGCGGTGCTCAAGTCACCGGATGTGCCGTCGATCCTGGTGGAAACCGGGTTTATCTCCAATGCGCGGGACAGTGCGCGCCTGGTCACCGCGCGTCATCAACAGGCGGTAGCCGATGGCTTGTTCGAAGGGTTGAAAAAATACTTCCAGAAGAACCCGCCGATGAACAGCTACGTGGCCTGGCTGCAGGAGCAGAAAAACGGCCAGGTCTAACAGCCGGTTATCCGGCTGCAGGTGAACTTGGCGCTGGCGCCACCGGAACTGGAAAACCGGTTGAGGGTGGTCCAGCCCACGCGCCGCGTGTAGCCGACCCACGCTTCACCGTCCGACGTCAACCCGGTAAAGAACGTCAGTTGCCCATAGCGGCTATTGGTCTGGGCCCAATAGCGTTTGCCGATGACTTCGAAACCGCGCAAATACGTGGTACTGCCGACTGTCGCCACGCTGTAGGCATTGCCTTGCGAGTCCACACACGCCAGCAGGTTGGCGCTGCGCGTGCAGTTGGCCAACAGGCTCGGTACTTGGGCGCAGGCAGATCCTGCTGCTGCCAATAACAGGCCGCACACCAGGTATTTCATAGGGGGTCTCGGGGCAGGAAGATGATCAAGCATTGCGCCCTTCGTCGTGACGAGCAAGGGGGATTGGCTTATTTGTGTTGTTATAATATAACATAAAAGCACAGCCTGACCCGTGGACCGTTCCCATGACCGAACAAGACCTCCTGGCCCAACCGCCCGCCGACTACATGAACGAAGCCCAGCAAGGCTTCTTCCGCACGCTGCTCCTGGCCCAGCGCAACGAGCTGCAAGCTCGAATCGACGCTGAGTTCCTGGTGCTGCGCGAACAGGAACCCAACAGCGACCCTGCCGATGTGGGCAGCGCCGAAGAACAGCGCCAATGGCAACTGCGCCTGCTGGAACGGGAAAAGAAGCTGTTGGACAAGATCGATGACGCCCTGGAACGGCTGGCCCGCGGCGAATACGGCTGGTGCCGCGAAACGGGCGAACCCATTGGCCTGCAACGCCTGTTGCTACGCCCCACCGCCACCCTGTGTATCGAAGCCAAAGAACGCGAAGAGCTGCGCGAACGCCATAAACGGGCGATTTGACCGGCCAACCCTGATGAGGACTACCTGATGCCCAATCGTCTCCCCGTTACCGTGTTGTCCGGCTTTCTCGGCGCCGGTAAAAGTACGCTGCTCAACTATGTCCTGCGCAACCGCGACAACCTGCGGGTTGCGGTGATCGTCAACGACATGAGCGAAATCAACATTGATGGCAGCGAGGTTCAGCGCGACGTCACCCTTAATCGTTCCGAAGAAAAACTGGTGGAAATGAGCAACGGCTGCATCTGCTGCACCTTGCGCGAAGACTTGCTGGAAGAAGTCGGAAAACTCGCCAAAGAAGGGCGGTTCGATTACCTGTTGATCGAATCCACCGGCATCTCCGAACCCTTGCCCGTGGCCGAAACGTTTACCTTCCGTGATGAAAACGAACAAAGCCTGGCCGATATCGCGCGCCTGGACACGATGGTCACCGTGGTTGACGGTATGAACTTCCTGCTCGACTACCAGACCGCCGAAAGCCTCGCTTCTCGTGGCGAAACCCTGGGAGAAGAAGACGAACGCTCCATCACCGACTTGCTGATCGAGCAGATCGAGTTCGCCGACGTCATCTTGATCAGCAAGATCGACCTGATCAGCAGCCACGAACGTGAGGAACTGATGGCCATCCTCGAACGCCTGAATGCCCAGGCGGAAATCATCCCGATGGTCATGGGCGAAGTGCCGCTGAACAAGATCCTCAACACCGGCCGCTTTGACTTTGAACGCGCCGCCCAGGCCCCAGGCTGGTTGCAGGAATTGCGCGGCGAACACGTACCGGAAACCGAAGAATATGGCATCGCTTCCACTGTCTATCGCGCCCGCCGACCTTTTCATCCGCAACGTTTCTTCGACTTTATCGATCGCCCGTGGGTGAACGGCAAGTTGCTGCGCTCCAAGGGGTTTTTCTGGCTGGCCAGCAAGCACCAGGACGCTGGCAGTTGGTCACAGGCGGGTGGCCTGATGCGCCATGGCTTTGCTGGACGCTGGTGGCGCTTTGTACCGAAAAGCCAGTGGCCGCAGGATGAAGAAAGCGTCGCCGCGATCATGGGCAACTGGCAACTGAGCACGGGCGACTGCCGCCAGGAACTGGTGTTTATCGGGCAGAACATCGACTTCGCACAGATGCGTGCCGAGTTGGACGCTTGTTTGCTCACCGACGAAGAAATGGCCCTGGGCGTCGACGCCTGGCGCTTACTGGCCGATCCTTTCGGCCCTTGGTATGAAGAGGTGGCCGCCTGATGCTGGCGCCGGTCATGTCCCTGCGTCCCGTGATTCGCCAGACCCGCGGTGAAACCCCGCTGGCGCTGTCCGATATCCTTGAGGATGGTGTGAACCTGGCGCTGTGGCAGCGCCAATTACCCCTGCATATCGCCGAGTTCGGCGCCTTGCTGGTGGCGCTCAATGAGCCGTTGGCTGAATCGCTGGTGATCGAGCTGGACAGCGAAGGCACCGAGCCCAATCTGCACGGCCTGGCGTCCAGTTGCCGCGATCTTGAGGGTTATGAGGGCTTTATCGCCGATGTGTCATGGCTGATCAGCGCCTTTGCCTGCCTGCTGGGCGCCAGGCGCATCGGCGTGCGCCTGCGGTTGTTGGACAAGGCCATGTGCCCGCGTTTTCATGTTGATCATGTGCCTGTGCGGCTGATCACCACCTATGCCGGCATCGGCAGCCAGTGGTTGCGCGAGGGGGTGATGGACCGTCGCACGTTGGGCCAGTCGGATGCTGAACCCACTGACCGCATCGAGCAAATCCTCTGCGGTGAGGTGGCTCTACTCAAGGGTACGAAATGGCATGGCAACGAGGGTCATGGCCTGATTCACCGCTCGCCGGCCTTGAAGGCGGATGAGCGGCGCTTGATCCTGACGCTGGATTGGCTGGCATAACCGCGTAGGATCAAGCGCTCTACACGGTCAAAATGATGCCTCTTATGCTGCAGAACATTCCCACCCACGTGATTGCCGGGCCCCTGGGTGCCGGCAAGACCAGCCTGATCCAGCACCTGCTCGCTCAACGCCCGGCCAACGAGCGCTGGGCGGTGTTGATCAACGAGTTCGGGCAGATTGGCCTGGACGCCGCGCTGCTGACTCAGGATGACGATGGCATTGCCTTGGGCGAAGTTGCCGGTGGCTGCCTGTGCTGTGTGAATGGCGCCCCGTTCCAGGTGGGCCTTGGTCGTCTGCTGCGTAAGGCCAAGCCTGACCGTGTCTTTATCGAGCCTTCGGGCCTGGGTCACCCGGCGCAATTGCTCAAGCAACTGCGGGACCCGCCGTGGCAGGACGTGCTGGCGGTTCAACCCTGCGTCCTGGTACTGGATGCCCAAGCCCTGGCGGCGGGCAAGCCCTTGCCACCTGCGCAGCTGGAAGCGCTGGCCAGTGCCGGGCTGTTGGTCTTGAACAAAGATGAGGCGCTGGACACCGCACAGCGTCAGGCCATCGAACGGCAGTTACCCGATTGCCCGGTGTATTGGACCCGCCAGGCGCAATTGCCGCTGAACCGCTTACCAGGCTCAAGCGCACGGGCCGGCGCCACTGTGGATAACTTCACGGTGCCCAAAGGCCTCGCACAAATACCGGCCATCTGGAGCGACCCCCTGCTGCCGATCTGCCTGAGCCAGGCTCAGGACGGTGGCTGGAGCATCGGCTGGCGCTGGCACCCGAGCCAGCAATTCGACCCGCAGCGCCTGCATCAGTGGCTGACCGGTCTCGGCTGGCGTCGCGCCAAACTGGTTATCCACAGTGGCGAGGGCTGGCTATCCGCCAACGCTGTGGATAACAGCCCGATTGCCTGGCAACCCAGCGAATGGCGGCGCGACTCACGCATCGAATTGATCTTCAGCGAACCCCAGGACGTGGCCCTGCTACAGCATTCGCTGGCCGCCTGCCGTCAGTGACGATGCTTGGTGGCGTGGTCCTGGCGCCATTGGCTCAGCTCGATGACCTCGGCGCTGGGCAGTGGCGTCTTGATCTCGAAGGGGTAGGGCGCCAGTTCGATTTGTGCGCTGTGGGCGCCGAACTGGGTGATAGTTCCCGGATGGCGGGTTTCCCCGGTCACCGTGAATTCAAAGTTGTAGACCCGCGCCAGGCGCCGGCGGCCGTTGGCATCTTTCACAAAGCCGATGCGCTTGAGTGCCACGGCGCCATCCAACAGCTCGATGTCGAGTTTGGCGCAATGCTGCTTGACCCGCTCCAACGCCCGCTCGCGCAGGCCGTGGTTGTGCCAGACCCAGGCGGCACCGGTCGCCAGCAGCATCAACACGAAGATGTTTCCCAAGGTCAGCATGCGAAAAACTCCAACAAAGTGAGAGCAGCTTAACTGTGTCGCCGGTCTGTCGTATAGGCTGCGTTTAGTCGCATACTGCGCGGCCAGAATTTAAACGGCTTTACGGAAATCTCCTGCATGAAACGCACACCTCATCTGCTTGCGATCCAGTCTCATGTGGTCTTTGGCCACGCCGGAAACAGCGCCGCCGTGTTTCCCATGCAGCGCGTCGGGGTGAACGTCTGGCCGCTGAACACGGTGCAGTTCTCCAACCACACCCAGTATGGACAGTGGGCAGGGGAAGTGTTGGCGCCGCAGCAGATTCCGGCGTTGGTGGAAGGCATTGCGGCCATTGGTGAGTTGGGCAACTGCGACGCTATCTTGTCCGGTTACCTGGGCAGTGCCGATCAGGGTCGCGCCATTCTCACCGGTGTGGCGCGGATCAAAGCGATCAACCCGAAGGCCCTGTACCTGTGCGACCCGGTCATGGGGCACCCGGAAAAAGGCTGCATCGTGCCGCAGGAGGTCAGCGATTTCCTGCTGGAGGAGGCCGCCGCCATGGCCGACTTCCTCTGCCCAAACCAACTGGAGCTGGACAGCTTTGCCGGTCGTAAGCCGCAGTCGCTGTTCGACTGCCTGGGCATGGCCAAGGCGTTGCTGGCCCGGGGGCCGAAGGCGGTGCTGGTCAAACACTTGGATTATCCGGGCAAGCTGCCGGATGGCTTCGAAATGCTGTTGGTTACTGCCGACGGCAGCTGGCACCTGCGCCGCCCGCTGTTGGCGTTCCCCCGCCAGCCAGTGGGCGTGGGCGACCTGACCTCGGGGTTGTTCCTGGCGCGGGTGCTGCTGGGCGATAGCCTGCTGGCCGCCTTCGAATTCACCGCCGCGGCGGTGCATGAAGTGCTGCTGGAAACCCAGGCCTGTGCCAGTTACGAGTTGGAATTGGTGCGGGCCCAGGATCGTATTGCTCATCCGCGCGTGCGCTTCGAGGCGACGCCGATCGGCCTGTAAATACGCAGAACCCCATGTGGGAGGGAGCAAGTCCCTCCCACATTTTGATTGGGTTTACCGCTTGGGGTTTATAGCGCGTCGGCTTTTATTTCCTGGTAACGCTTTTCCAGCTCCTGGCGAATCTGCCGGCGTTGTTGGGCCTGCACGAACCGGCGTCTTTCCTCACTGTTATGCGGTTGCAGCGGCGGCACGGCGGCGGGTTTGCGCTGATCGTCCACGGCTACCATGGTGAAGAAGCAACTGTTGGTATGGCGCACCGAGCGTTCGCGGATGTTCTCGGTCACCACCTTGATGCCCACTTCCATCGACGTATTGCCGGTGTAGTTGACCGACGCGAGGAAGGTCACCAGCTCGCCGACATGGATCGGTTCACGAAAAATCACCTGGTCTACCGACAACGTCACCACATAGCGGCCGGCGTAACGGCTGGCGCAGGCGTAGGCCACTTCGTCGAGGTACTTGAGCAGGGTGCCCCCGTGGACATTGCCAGAGAAGTTGGCCATATCGGGGGTCATCAATACCGTCATCGACAGCTGGGCGTTTCCGGGTTCCATAGCACACTCACGGTTGTAGGCATTGGTTGGGGAGGCACCTCTTCGGGTGCTGGAGTCTTTGCAGCGCCATCCCTAACGGGACGCCGGTGGGCGCCTTGCCGTCACGCCTGCACCGATCTGTTTCCATATATTGCACCGGCTTTCCGGCGGAAGTCGCGGTGTTAACCTTCAAAAGCCCATATCAGGGCATTTCTTACGATCAAGGCAGACTTTTCCTTCCGCACTTTGCGACCGTTCAAAGGTGCGGGCGGAAGTGGGAAAAGCGCCAGCACCCTCAAGGAGGCCCTCGCCATGCACGCCATCAGCTTTATCCAGGACCTGGCCGTGATCATGCTGGTGGCCGGGGTTGTCACCATCCTGTTTCACCGTCTCAAACAACCTGTGGTGCTGGGGTACATCGTCGCCGGGTTCATCATCGGGCCCCACACCCCGCCATTTGGCCTGATCCACGACGAAGACACCATCAAGACCCTCGCCGAGCTGGGGGTGATCTTCCTGATGTTCTGTCTGGGCCTGGAGTTCAGCCTGCGCAAGTTGTTCAAGGTGGGCGCCACGGCATTTATTGCCGCCTTCCTCGAAATCATCCTCATGATCTGGATCGGCTACGAGATTGGCCGCTGGTTCGATTGGAGCACGATGGACTCGCTGTTCCTCGGCGCGATCCTGGCGATCTCCTCGACCACCATCATCGTCAAGGCACTCAATGATCTGAAGATGAAAAACCAGCGCTTCGCCCAGCTGATTTTCGGCGTGCTGATCGTGGAAGACATCCTCGGCATCGGCATCATCGCTTTGCTGTCGAGTATCGCCGTCAGTGGCACGGTCAGCTCGGGCGAAGTATTTTCCACGGTCGGTAAGCTCTCGCTGTTCATGATCGTTGCGTTGGTCATCGGCATTTTGCTGGTGCCGCGTTTGTTGGCCTATGTGGCCAAGTTCGACAGCAACGAGATGCTGCTGATCACTGTATTGGGCCTGTGCTTCGGTTTTTGCCTGCTGGTGGTCAAGCTGGAATACAGCATGGTGTTGGGGGCGTTCCTGATCGGCGCGATCATGGCTGAGTCCCGCGAGTTGATTAAGATCGAGCGCTTGATCGAGCCGGTTCGCGACATGTTCAGCGCGATCTTCTTCGTGGCGATTGGCTTGATGATCGACCCGCAGATCCTGTTGCAATACGCCTGGCCGATTGCAGTGATCACCGTCGCCGTGGTGTTGGGCAAGATGCTGTCCTGTGGGATCGGCGCGTTTATCGCTGGCAACGATGGCCGCACTTCGTTGCGGGTTGGCATGGGGCTGTCACAGATTGGCGAGTTTTCCTTCATCATCGCCGCGCTGGGGATGACGTTACAGGTGACCAGCGACTTCCTGTACCCGGTGGCGGTGGCCGTTTCGGCGATCACCACGCTGCTCACGCCGTACCTGATTCGCGGCGCCGACCCGTTGTCGTTGAAGATCGCGGCAGTGATGCCCAAGCGTATGAGCCGAGTGTTCGGGTTGTATGGTGAATGGTTGCGCAGCATTCAGCCTCAGGGTGAAGGCGCGATGCTGGTGTCGATGATCCGCAAGATCATCCTGCAAGTGGGGGTGAACCTGGCGCTGGTGGTGTCGATCTTTTTTGCAGGCAGCTACTTCGCGGTGCGTATTGGCGCGTCTCTGGAAGGTTGGATCAGTGATCCAAGCTGGCAGAAGGCATTGATCTGGGGCGGGGCATTATTGTTGTCGCTGCCGTTCCTGATTGCGGCGTACCGCAAGCTCAAGGCATTGTCGATGTTGCTGGCAGAGATGAGCGTCAAGCCGGAGATGGCCGGACGGCATACCCAGCGCGTGCGTCGGGTGATCGCCGAGCTGATCCCGATCCTGTCGCTGCTGGTGATTTTCCTGCTATTGGCCGCCTTGTCGGCGAGTATTCTGCCGACCAACAAGCTGCTGGTGCTGATCGCTGTGGTCGCGGCGGCGGTGGCGGCTGTGCTGTGGCGCTGGTTTATCCGTGTGCATACGCGGATGCAGGTCGCCTTGCTGGAGACGCTGGATAACCATAAGGATACGCCGGAGCACTGATGGGGGGCTGCTGCGCAGCCCAACGCGGGCGGTGCGACGATTCGACAAGCCCGCTCGCCACGGGGATCAGGTCTTAGCTTTCCAACCAGACGTCTCGCGCCCAGTGCCATACCGATTCCCAAGACTCCTCGGTGACAAGTTCTTCTTCGCCGGACCACAGCACCACCGTGCCGTCTTCTTCAACGCAGTAATAGTCGTCGCCGTCCTGGCAGATCGGGATCAACTCGCGCGGCACGCCGCTATCCCAGGCATTTGCTGCGACTTCCGGCAGGTAGGTGTGGGATTGCGGGTCGGTGACGGTCACCGGCTCAAGGCTGCCGTACACCACGTCGCTGACGGTCAGCAGAAACTCCTTGAAGACGAACGGAATATTGATGAACAGCTCTTCTTCGATTTCCACCAGCTGGTCTTCATCAGGCAGCTCCAGAGGAACCGGAACCGGTTCGTTGGCTTCACGCAATTGTTCGATGACTTCTTCCACGTCCGGGATCCTCTTGCTAGATGGCGCGGTTATAGGGGCGTTTTATACAGTAGCTCGCTATAAGTGCAACCGTGAAATAGAAAACCCCGGACAAGTCCGGGGTTTTTGTTACGGCTTGCACAAGCGTGCGGGTATCAGCCGTTCTGACGGATACCGGCGACCAGCCATGGCTGGTTGTCGCCTTGGGCACGTTCCATGTTCCAGCTTTCGCTGAACACTTCACCTTGGTCGAAGCGCGAGGTTTTCGACACACCGCTGAACGTCAGGGTGGCGATGGTCTTGTCGGCGCGGTCATCCACACCGTCCAGCTGGACATGCAGGTCATCGATGTAGGTCGACTGGAAGCCGTCGCCCAGGTCGGCGCGTTCGCGCTTGAGGAACTCCAGCAGTTGCGGGGTCACGAACTCGGAGATCTTGTCCATTTCGTTGGCGTCCCAGTGCTGTTGCAGGGACTGGAAGTGGCTGCGGGCCGCTTCGACGAAACGCTCTTCGTTGAACCAGGCCGGTGCGTTGATCACTGGGCGGGCGGCAGCAGGGGCTGACGAACCACCGAAGATCGAACCCATGGCGGGTTTCTGCTCGAACACTTCACGCTGCATCGGCGCGCCGGCGGGCGCCAGATGCTCCTGCTGCTTGCGGCGACGGGCGGCGATAAAGCGGAAGATCAGGAAGGCGATGACCGCCATGATCAGGATGTCGAAGATCTGCATGCCCTGGAAGCCGCCGCCCATGAACATGGAGGCGAGCAGGCCACCGGCCGCGATACCGGCCAGAGGGCCCAACCAGCGCGAAGCACCGCCGGCCTTGGCAGCAGCGCCAGCAGCACCGGCTGCGCCTGCGGTAGCGGCAGCACCGCCTACACCGGCGGATGGGGCCATTTGGCTGGTCTGGTGAGTCGGTGCCGAGCCCATGCTTTTGCCGCCACCGAAGCGTTTGGCGTTGGCGTCGAGGCTCATCGTCAGGCCTATGCATAACGCCATGGCGATGCTAAGAAAACGTTTCATAAAGGGAATTCCCATTTGTGGATTGCACGCGCGCCATGTTGCACAGGTGTCGTGACAGTGGCTAGCAACATAATGTTTCGGGCTTTTGCGTAAGATCGATTCAGGATGGTCTGTAGGACTTGTTACAGATATTGGCCCGCGCTCGTTAAAAACAAGGGCGGGCCAGCAACCTTCATGTTTGGAATTGTTTCAGACCGCTTCGAGTTTCGCGTAGCCCATCATCAGCCATTTGCTGCCTTCGGCGAAGTTCACCTGCACCCGTGCCTGGGCGCCGGCACCTTCGAAGTTGAGGATCACCCCTTCGCCGAAGATCGCATGCTTGACCTGCTGGCCCAGGCTGAACGGCGTTTCCGGAATCTCGGAACCCGCAAACATGCTGCTGGAGTTCTGCTGCTGGCCACCGCCGAACGGGCGGCTGACGCTGTTGGAAAGGCGTACTTCCTGGATCAGCCCTTTCGGCACTTCACGTACGAAGCGTGACACCTTGTTGTAGGTCTCGCTGCCGTACAGGCGTCGGGTCTCAGCGTAGGTCATCACCAGGTTCTGCATCGCCCGGGTAATGCCCACATAGGCCAGGCGGCGTTCTTCCTCAAGGCGGCCGGGTTCTTCCAGGCTCATCTTGTGGGGGAACAGGCCTTCTTCCATGCCCACCAGGAACACATAGGGAAACTCCAGGCCCTTGGCGCTGTGCAAGGTCATCAGCTGGATGCTGTCTTCGTGCTCGTCGGCCTGGGTGTCACCCGCCTCCAGCGAGGCGTGGCCGAGGAAGGCTGCGAGCGGGGTCAGCTCTTCATCTTCCTCGGTGTTTTCAAATGCACGGGCGGCGCTGACCAATTCCTCAAGGTTTTCTACCCGGGCCTGGCCTTTTTCACCCTTTTCGGCTTCGTGATAGGCAATCAGCCCGGACTGTTCAATGACGGTCTGGGTCATCAAATGCAGCGGCATTTCCGAACATTTGGCCGCCAGGTTCTCGATCAGCTCGACAAACACCCCCAACGCCCCGGCAGCCCGGCCGGTCAAGCCTTTGTTGGCGATCAGCAAGCGCATGGCTTCCCACATCGACACATCGGCATGGCGCGCGTGGTCGCGAATGGCTTCAACGGTTTTCTCGCCGATGCCACGGGCCGGGATATTGATCACCCGCTCCAGCGCCGCATCGTTGCCGCGGCCTTCGAGCAAACGCAGGTAGGCCATGGCGTTCTTGATTTCCGCACGCTCGAAGAAGCGCTGGCCGCCATAGATGCGGTACGGGATGCGCTCGCGCAGCAGGGCTTCTTCCAATACCCGCGATTGGGCGTTGGAACGGTACAGAATCGCGATATCACTGCGCGCCAGGCCGGTTTTCAGCGCGCTCTCGATGGTTTCCACCACGTAGCGTGCTTCATCGTGTTCGTTGAAGGCCGCGTACAGGTTGATCGCTTCGCCTTCGCCACCGTCGGTCCACAGCTCTTTGCCCAGGCGCCCGGTGTTGTTGGCGATCAAGGCGTTGGCAGCCTTGAGGATACCGGCGGTGGAGCGGTAGTTCTGCTCCAGGCGAATGGTGACCGCGTCGGGGAAGTCTTCGGAATACTGGTAGATGTTCTCGATTTTCGCGCCACGCCAGCCGTAGATCGACTGATCGTCGTCGCCCACCACCATCAGGCTGTCGCCGCCTTTGGCCAACAGGCGCAACCAGGCGTACTGCACGGCGTTGGTGTCCTGGAACTCGTCCACCAGGATATGCCGGAAGCGCTTCTGGTAATGGGCCAGCAAGCCTGGGTTGTCGCGCCACAGGTCGAGGGCGCGCAGCAGCAACTCGGAGAAGTCGATCACGCCGGCACGCGCGCAGGCGGCCTCATAGGCTTCATAAATGCTGCGCATGGTGGCCAGGAACAGGTCGCCGCTGGCCTGGATATGCTGCGGGCGCAGGCCCTCGTCTTTCTGGCCGTTGATAAACCACTGGGCCTGGCGCGCAGGCCAGCGCTGTTCGTCGAGCCCCAGTTCGCGGATCACGCGCTTGACCAGGCGTTGCTGGTCATCGCTGTCGAGGATCTGGAACGTCTGGGCGAGCCCGGCCTCCTGCCAGTGCGCCCGCAACAGGCGGTGCGCCAGGCCGTGGAAGGTGCCCACCCACATACCGGCCGGGCTGATGCCCATCAACTGCTCGATGCGGTGGCGCATCTCGGCAGCGGCCTTGTTGGTGAAGGTCACCGACAGGATGGAGTGCGGGGACGCGTTCTCGACCTGGATCAACCAGGCGATACGGTGCACCAGCACTCGGGTTTTACCGGAGCCAGCACCGGCCAGGACCAACTGACGGCCAACGGGGGCCGCTACGGCCTGGCGTTGGGCATCGTTGAGGGAGTTCAGCAAAAGAGAGAGATCATCGCGCATCGGCGCATTCTAGGGTGCTGGGGGGAGTGGGGCAAACCCCAATGCCGGGTGGTCGACGGAAAACATCCACGGTGATTCCGGGCGGCTGAACATTCTGCATGGGGTGATGACCGGTCAGTCAATGGCCGCAGCCCGCGCAGCGTCTCGCTCAAGCTGTCTGGCCCCTGGGTTTGCGCCGGATGACCATGCAGTTTTTATGACGTGGAGCAGTTTGGCCCAAGCGCTTGCTTGTGTATGCTCCGTCGACGTTTCGGGCTCACCATTATAAGAACACTGCCTATGACTCTCAGCACCGATCTGTTCAGCCCCTCGGCGGCGCCAGCGCAGGTCATCCACAAACACTACGCCACCGAGATGGCGGTCGAGCGCACACGCCTGCTCTATCAGGGCTCGCTGCTGCCGACCCTGTTGATGCTGGTCAACGGCCTGGTCTGCGCCTGGCTGCTCTGGAACCCCACGCAATACTTGTTGGACAGCATTTGGCTGGTCTGGCTGCTCGCCCTGGTGGCCATGCGCGTGATCCAGGTGGCGGCCTTTGATTCGGCCATGCCCAGCCGCCAGGCGCAGCCGATCTGGCGCCGCAGGTTCATGCTCGGCTCGGCCGCCAGCGGGCTGACCCTGGCCACTGCCGCCATTGCCCTGGTGCCGGTGGACAGCTTTACGCAGCAGGCCTGGGTGTTCGGCCTGATTGGTGCGGCCACGTTGTCTGCCAGCGTGGCCTACGCGGTGAGCTTGCCCGCATTCCTGTCATTCGCCTTGCCATGCCTGGTGCCGGCCATCGTCTATCTGTTCTGGAACGGTGCCCCGCAACAACAAGGCTGGGGGGTACTTGGCCTGATCCTGCTGGCGTCCCTGAGCGTGGTGGCGTGGCAGGTCAATCGCCTGATCCAGCGCGGGCTGTTGCGACGTTTCCAAAACCAGGCGCTGATCGAACATCTCCAGCAGGCGCAACAGCGCAGTGAGCAGTTGAACCAGGACCTGGTGCGCGAAGTCGAGCAACGCCGCCAAGTCGAACAGGAACTGCGCGAAGCGCAAATCGGCCTGCAAGACCGCGTGGCGCAACGCAGCCAGGAACTGGACGCGGCCAGCCTGGCCCTGAACAAAAGCGAAGCGCGCCTGGCGATGGCCTTGCAAGCCAGCGAACTGGGGCTGTGGGACTGGAACCTGCAAACCGACGAGGTGCACCACACCCAGCTCAAAGAACTGTTCGGGCTGGAGCCCGAGTACGTCACGGCGATGCTCAGCCACCTCAAGCCGCGCCTGCACCCCGACGACCTGCCGTTGCTCAAGCGTGCCCTGGTGGAGCACCTCAAGGGTCGCAGTGAGGACTACCAGGTGGAATACCGCGTGCGCCATGGCGATGGCCACTGGGTGTGGATCGAAGACCGTGGCCGCGCCGTGGAGCGTGCGCCCAGCGGACGGGTCACGCGCATGCTGGGTACCCGTCGCGATATCAGTGCCGGCAAGGCCCTGGAAGAACAACAGCGCCTGGCCTCGACCGTGTTCGAAGCCGCCAGTGAAGGCATTGTGATCCTTGACCCGGACTACGTGCTGATCGCCGTCAACCGGGCTTTCAGTCGCGTCACCGGCTTCGACATCGACGATATGCTGGGTCGCAATGTCGTGGAGTTGCCCAGCAGTCGTGATGCGCGGCGTCACTTCCCGGTGATCCGCCAGGCGCTGCTCAGCCACGGCACCTGGCAGGGTGAACTGGTGGAGACACGCAAGAGTGGCGAGTTGTATCCGCAGTGGCTGCAACTGAATGTTGTGCGGGATGCTCGAGGAAAAGTCAGCCATATCGTGGGCTTCTTCGCCGATCTGTCGGCGCGGCGTGAGTCCGAGGAGCGTATGCGCTACCTCACCCACTATGACGAATTGACCGGCCTGGCCAATCGCTCGCTGTTTCGCGAACGCCTGCGCGAAGCCCACCAGCGCGTCCGCCAGGGCGGGCGTAGCCTGGCGCTGCTGCATATCAACCTGGACCGCTTCAAGTTGCTCAATGACAGCCTGGGCCATGAAGTGGCCGACCAGTTGTTACAGAAAATGGCGCGGCGCTTGATCAACGCCCTGCCGGAAGCCGACACCATTGCGCGACTGTCCGGCGACGAATTCGCTGTGCTCTTCGATGCCTATGGCAACTTGTCGAGCCTCGCGCGGGTCGCCACGCGGCTACTGGCCAAGCTGCGTGTGCCGGTGGCAGTGGAAGGGCATGAGCTGGTAGTCAGTGCCTCTATGGGGGTCAGCCTGTTACCGGACAACGCGCGGGAAATTTCAGCCTTGGTCAGCCAGGCGAACATGGCCATGCAGCATGCCAAGCACCTGGGCGGTAATAACTTCCAGTTCTACACCGACAGCCTGCAAGCCAGCACGCTGGAGCGTTTGCAACTGGAAAACCATCTGCGTAAAGCCATTGAAGAGCGCCAGCTCACGGTGTTCTACCAACCCAAATTATGCCTGGCCACCGGCCAACTGAACGCCGCCGAGGCGTTGATTCGCTGGGAGCATCCGCAATGGGGCATGGTGCCACCGGGGGACTTTATCGGCCTGGCCGAAGAAACCGGCCTGATCGTGCCGCTGGGCGAGTTTGTGCTGCGCCAGGCCTGCTGGCAGGCCTGCGAGTGGCAGCGCCAAGGGTTGGCGCCGATCCGGGTGTCGGTGAACCTGTCGGTGCACCAGTTGCGCCAGGGCAAGCTGGTCAGCCTGGTGCGCCAGGTGCTGGAAGAAACCGGGCTGGACCCGCAATACCTCGAACTGGAGCTGACCGAAAGCCAGTTGCTCGACAGCGTGGAACACATCATCGCGACTTTCCAGCAACTGCGGGACCTGGGGGTGAAGCTGGCCATTGATGATTTCGGCACCGGTTATTCGTCCCTCAGCTACCTCAAGCGCATCCCGGTGGACTACGTGAAGATCGACCAGACCTTTATTCGTGGCCTCGGCCAGGGGCGCGAAGACGCGGCCATTACGCGGGCGATCATTGCAATGGCCCACGGGCTGGCGCTCAAGGTGGTGGCCGAAGGCGTGGAAGACCAACAGCAGTTGGATTTCCTGCGGGGGGAGCGTTGTGACGAGGTGCAGGGCTACCTGATCAGTCGGCCGATGGAAGCCGATGGCCTGGCAGAGTTGTTACGAAAAAAAGCAGATTTTTCCTAGCACCGGGCCTTCAGCCATTGTGGCTACAACTCGCCTGCCCTTAGATTCAAAGGGCAGCAGGGCGATTAAGTGATGCATCGGACGGGCAAAACGACAATTCTTGTAGTATAACTACAAGCTTGCTACATCCCTGGCGCCTGCCAATAACAAGAGTCCTGCCCTTTGAACCTGTTGCAACATATCGCCCAGTCGCGCCACCTGTTACGCAAATCGGAACTCAAGGTTGCCGATCACGTGCTGCTAGACCCTGCGGCCGTCATGCACAGTTCCATGGCCGACCTGGCCCACAGCGTGGGCATCAGTGAGCCGACCATCGTGCGTTTTTGCCGCGCCATCGGTTGCTCCGGGTTCCAGGACTTGAAACTCAAGCTGGCCCAAAGCCTGGCCGCTGGCGCGAGCTTCGGGCAGTTTGCGATCCATGAAGACGACTCGGTCGCTGACTACAGCCTGAAAATCTTCGACACCACCCTGCACACCCTGATGGAAGTGCGTGAGAAGCTCGACCCGGTGGAGCTGCAAAAGGCCGTGACCGCCATGTCCCAGGCCCAGCGTGTCGAGTTCTACGGTTTTGGCGCATCAGGTGCTGTCGCCGCGGATGCCCAGCACAAGTTCTTCCGCCTGCTGTTGACCGCTGCGGCCTATAGCGATCCGCATATGCAGGCAATGTCGGCCGTGACCTTGAAGCCGACCGACGTGGCCATCTGCATTTCCCAGTCCGGTCGCTCCAAAGACCTGCTGATCACCGCCAACCTGGTGCGTGAAAGCGGCGCCACGTTGATCACCTTGTGCCCGAGCCAGACGCCGTTGGCGGAACTGTCCACGGTCAACCTGGCGATCGACGTGCATGAAGACACGGAAATCTACACGCCGCTGACGTCGCGCATCGCCCACCTGGTGGTGATCGACGTGTTGGCGATGGGTGTGGCCATGGCGCGCGGTCCGAGCCTGGTCAATCACCTCAAGAGCGTGAAACGCAGTCTGCGCAGCCTGCGGCTCTCGCCCAAGTCCGTCAAAGCCCTCGACGACTGATTCTAAGGTTGCATTCGTTCCAAAGGTGGGAGGGGGCTTGTCCCCTCCCACCTTTGCATCTTCTGTGTGTCCAGAATCTTCACCAGGCTGTCATCGTCATGTCATCCGCCGAGCCGATCCTGTACTCCCCGTACTCGCATTGGGAGACTCCAAAATGACCCGGCACTACGAAGACAGCAACAGCTCCGTCAAGACCCGTCGTCAACAGGAAGACCAGCGCCGCATGGCGTTCCGTCGCGCAATCGAAGACCGCTGCGACCAGCGCCAGCTGCAGCAGAGCATCAGTGACTACCCGGAACTGCACTGGCAGGCACCCGCGGCTGCCCAGCGAAGCGCTCAGCCAACGCGCTGATCTGCACCCGCTCGCTGCGGATAAAGCCCAGGAATGCATGGGCCACCGGTGACAGGCGCTTGGCCTTGGCCTGCACCAGGCACCAACTGCGGTACAGCGGCAGCTCTTCCACCGGCAGCTCCTTGAGCCCGCCGGTGGCCAGTTCCAGGTTCAGGGCGTGGCGCGTCAACAAGGCCACGCCCAACCCTGCCACCACGCACTCACGCTGCGCCTCGGCCGAGGCCACCTCCACCGTCTGGGTGAAGTGCACGCGTTTTTCCTTGAAGTACTCCTCGCAGGCCAATCGCGTACCGGAGCCCGGTTCGCGCAGCAGCAGCGTGTAGGGTTCCAGGTCCTGCAAGCGCAAGGGGCCCTGGAGGCTCAAAGGGTGATCGGGTGGCGCCACGGCAACGATGGGGTTGTTAAGGAACGGCAGGAACTCCAGGCCCATGTCCTGAGGCACCATGGACATGATCACCAAGTCATCACGGTTGTCCGAAAGCCTGCGGATCACCTGGGCACGGTTGACCACCGTCAGGTGCAACTGCACTTCGGGATGCTGGCGCTTGAACGCGGCAAACAGGTGCGGTACGAAATACTTGGCGCTGGATTCCACGGCCAGCTTCAACTGGCCCTGCAACGAACCCTGCATGTCCGATAGCTGCATATCGAGGTTTTCCAGGCGCCCGAAAATATCGCGACTGGCCCGTTGCAGGGCTTCGGCGGCCTCGGTCATGTAGAGCTTTTTGCCCACATAGTCGAACAACGGCTGGCCGATCAGCTCTTCCAGCTGGCGAATTTGTAGGCTGACGGCCGGTTGGGTGAGAGACATTTCCTCGGCGGCACGGCTGTACGAGCGCAAATCACACACCTCATTGAAGATCTGCAATTGCCGTAATGTCAGCCTCATCAATGACTTACGCATTTTTAAATCCCCTCGATCCCATCCAGTGTGTCGACTATAAGTCTTTACTTATGCGCGACCCAATAATTATTGATTTTTGTTAATCCCTCTACGGGCTTAGTGTGGGGCTGCGACTGGCTTGAAACATTTGGTCACGCGCCGACCCGGGTCTAGCGGGTCGAAGAACGCAGCAATCGGCTCAAGGGAATTTCCAAGTGATAAAAAAGATCCTGATCGCCAACCGTGGTGAAATTGCCGTACGAATCGTGCGTGCTTGCGCCGAGATGGGCATTCGCTCGGTCGCGGTCTATTCCGACGCCGACCGCCATGCGTTGCACGTCAAGCGTGCCGACGAGGCCCACAGCATCGGTGCCGAGCCCCTGTCCGGCTACCTGAACCCGCGCAAGCTGGTGAACCTGGCGGTGGAAACCGGCTGTGATGCCTTGCACCCCGGCTACGGCTTCCTGTCGGAAAACGCCGAACTGGCAGACATTTGTGCCGAACGTGGGATCAAATTCATTGGTCCTTCGGCTGAAGTGATTCGCCGTATGGGTGACAAGACCGAAGCGCGCCGCAGCATGATCAAGGCCGGCGTACCGGTCACGCCCGGCACTGAAGGCAATGTCGCCGATATCGCCGAAGCCCTCACTGAAGGCGACCGTATCGGTTACCCGGTGATGCTCAAGGCCACCTCCGGTGGTGGCGGTCGCGGCATCCGTCGTTGCAACAGCCGCGAAGAACTCGAACAAGCCTTCCCCCGCGTGATCTCCGAAGCCACCAAGGCGTTCGGTTCGGCGGAAGTGTTCCTGGAAAAATGCATCGTCAATCCCAAGCATATCGAGGCGCAGATCCTCGGTGACAGCTTTGGCAATGTGGTGCACCTGTTCGAGCGCGATTGCTCGATCCAGCGCCGCAACCAAAAGCTTATCGAAATCGCCCCGAGCCCGCAGTTGACCCCGGAACAGCGCGCCTATATCGGCGACCTGTCGGTGCGCGCGGCCAAGGCTGTGGGCTACGAAAACGCCGGCACCGTGGAGTTCCTGCTCGCCGAGGGCGAGGTGTACTTCATGGAGATGAACACCCGGGTGCAGGTGGAACACACCATCACCGAAGAAATCACCGGGATCGACATTGTCCGCGAGCAGATCCGCATCGCCTCGGGCCTGCCGCTGTCGGTGAAGCAGGAAGACATCCAGCACCGTGGTTTCGCGTTGCAGTTCCGTATCAACGCCGAAGACCCGAAAAACAACTTCCTGCCCAGTTTCGGCAAGATCACCCGTTACTACGCGCCCGGCGGCCCCGGCGTGCGCACCGACACGGCGATCTATACCGGCTACACCATCCCGCCGTTCTACGACTCCATGTGCCTGAAACTGGTGGTGTGGGCGTTGACCTGGGAAGAAGCCATGGACCGCGGCCTGCGTGCCCTGGATGACATGCGCCTGCAAGGCGTGAAGACCACCGCCGCTTACTATCAGGAAATCCTGCGCAACCCGGAATTCCGCAGCGGCCAGTTCAACACCAGTTTTGTGGAAAGCCATCCTGAGCTGACCAACTACTCGATCAAGCGCAAACCCGAAGAGCTGGCCCTGGCCATCGCCGCCGCCATCGCCGCCCACGCAGGCCTGTGAGGAACATAATAATGAGCAAGAAAATCTTCGTTACTGACACCATCCTGCGCGACGCTCACCAATCGTTGCTGGCGACACGCATGCGCACCGACGACATGCTGCCGATCTGCGACAAGCTCGACAAAGTCGGCTACTGGTCCCTGGAAGTCTGGGGCGGCGCGACCTTCGATGCCTGTGTGCGCTTTTTGAAGGAAGACCCGTGGGAACGCCTGCGTAAACTGCGCGCCGCATTGCCTAACACGCGCCTGCAAATGCTGCTGCGTGGCCAGAACCTGCTGGGCTACCGCCACTACAGCGACGACGTGGTCAGGGCCTTCGTCGCCAAGGCCGCCGTGAATGGCATCGACGTGTTCCGCATCTTCGACGCCATGAATGACGTGCGTAACCTGCGCGTGGCCATTGAAGCGGTCAAGGCCGCCGGCAAGCATGCCCAGGGCACCATCGCCTATACCACCAGTCCGGTGCACACCATCGACGCCTTTGTGGCCCAGGCCAAGCAAATGGAAGCCATGGGCTGCGACTCGGTGGCGATCAAGGACATGGCCGGCCTGCTGACCCCGTACGCCACGGGCGAACTGGTCAAGGCGCTGAAAGCCGAGCAGAACCTGCCGGTGTTCATCCACTCGCACGACACGGCGGGTTTGGCCGCGATGTGCCAACTCAAGGCCATCGAAAACGGTGCCGACCATATCGACACCGCGATCTCCAGCTTCGCCTGGGGCACCAGCCACCCAGGTACCGAGTCGATGGTCGCCGCCCTTAAAGGCAGCGAGTTCGACACAGGGCTCGACCTGGAATTGCTGCAGGAAATTGGTTTGTACTTCTACGCGGTGCGCAAGAAGTACCACCAGTTTGAGAGCGAATTCACCGCCGTCGATACCCGCGTGCAAGTCAACCAGGTGCCGGGCGGGATGATTTCCAACCTGGCCAACCAGCTCAAGGAGCAGGGCGCGCTCAACCGCATGGGGGAAGTGCTGGCTGAAATTCCTCGGGTGCGTGAGGACCTCGGCTTCCCGCCGTTGGTCACCCCGACTTCGCAGATCGTCGGCACCCAGGCGTTCTTCAACGTGCTGGCCGGCGAGCGCTACAAGACCATCACCAACGAAGTGAAGTTGTACCTGCAAGGCGGCTACGGCAAGGCGCCGGGCACGGTGAACGAGAAGTTGCGCCGCCAGGCCATCGGCAGCGAAGACGTGATCGACGTGCGCCCGGCCGATTTGCTCAAGCCGGAAATGACCAAGCTGCGCGGTGAAATCGGCACATTGGCCAAGTCTGAAGAAGACGTGCTGACCTACGCCATGTTCCCGGACATCGGTCGCAAATTCCTCGAAGAGCGCGACGCCGGCACCCTCACCCCGGAAGTGCTGTTGCCGATCCCCGAAGCAGGCGGCGTGGCCCGTGCCGGTGGCGAAGGCGTACCGACCGAGTTCGTCATCGACGTGCACGGCGAGAGCTACCGCGTGGACATCACCGGTGTTGGCGTGAAGGCTGAAGGCAAGCGCCATTTCTACCTGTCCATCGACGGCATGCCTGAAGAAGTGGTGTTCGAACCGCTCAACGAGTTTGTCAGCGGCGGCAGCAGCAAGCGCAAGCAAGCCACCGAGCCGGGTCATGTGAGCACGGCGATGCCGGGCAATATCGTAGACGTGCTGGTCAAGGTTGGTGACGTGGTCAAGGCCGGCCAGGCCGTGTTGATTACCGAAGCCATGAAGATGGAAACCGAAGTGCAGGCTGCGATTGCCGGCAAGGTGGCTGCGGTTCACGTGACCAAGGGCGACCGGGTCAACCCGGGCGAAATCCTGATTGAAATCGAAGGCTGATCCCTAGCCTTCGACACTACCGCTTAATCCTCGGGGGGGCAGGTGCCCCCCTTTTTTTTGTCCGCGATTTGGTACTCAGGCGGTGGGATCATTGCGTTTGAAGGTGACGAAGACGCCGTCAGGGCGATAAGTCAGCGTAGGGACCAGGGTCTTCAAGTTGCTGGTGATGCCGGCGAACGGGCTTTCGACGTGCTTGGCGCTGAGGAGCGGCAAGGGTTGCGAGAGCAGCGCATCGTTTTCGTTTTCGACGTGGATAGCCAGCGTCGCCCCGCGCAGGTCGGCGGTGTTGCCAATGTTCGAGGGGGTATGGGTTTGGTCTGCGCCCAGCGTCAGGGCCAGCGTCGAGCCATGTCGCATGCGCAGGTCCTGCTCGACGTGGGTGGCTGGATCCAGCCGCAATGTTCCCGCGACCTCAAGGTTGGCCACGGTGCCGCCGGCGTAGGTGGCGTCAGGTTGGACGGTCATGGAACCGCCGATTTTGCTCTGGTTGACCAGGGTTGCACCGCTGTAGACCGCACCTTGCTGATTGACCGGGACTTCACCTGTGAGGGTCCAGTTGCCAGAGCCCACCCACAGATGCTGCATCTGGCGGGCACCATCGAATGTGCCGCCCCTGGCATCGTCCAGAATTACCTGGTTGGTGCCACTGCCCCCGTCAACCACACCTTCGAAGCGCCCACCGCTGCGGACGATGAGCATATCGTTGCCGCCCCCCATGCTCAGCGCTACGCCATGGCTGCCAATGATCAAGCCGGCGTTGACCACTTCATCATCCTGGTCGCCTTCCAGCCTTACCCCGGCGCCATTCTTGCCGGTGATGCTGCCGTGGTTTTCGAGCCACACCGGTGCCAGGCCGGTGCTGGTGAAGCCGTTGCGCTCGCCAACGGTTTTGGCCGTCGCGCTGTTGATAATCTCGATGCCGCGCAACGAGGTTGCAGTGCCGGCTGGAGCACTAGGGATAAGCAGCCTGGCGGCGTTGTCGATGTCCAGGCCATTGCCATTGTTGAGTGTGATGGTTGCCGAGCTGAACCGGGCGTCGGGCTTGATCGCAGGTTGATCATTGAGCGCAGCGGCGATGTCTGTGCGGCCGGCCGGCTTGTCCTGGCGGGTACCCGCGGCGGTGCCAGGCGGCGTCTGCGATATGGATTGCGCCAGTGTGTGTATGCCATACCCCATCAGGGCACCGACGGAAGGGATGTACGGGAAGATCGACGACATAATTTCCGGCCTCGCAAGTGTAGGAGACCGGAATGTAGCCAGTAACGTAGCCGGCGGCTGTCAGGCCTGATAACAACGCTATGAGGGAATGTTCCTCGGTTTCATGAGGTTAAAACCTCATTTGCCATTGCCCCATCAGGCCCTGGCTGTGGCTGTTGGTGCCCGCTTCCCCCTGGTAGGCCAAGCCGACGGTGTGTTGCGGCGACAGCGCGAGGTCCAGCCCGGCCTGCCAGTTCAGGCTGTTGCGGTCCAGGGAAGCGCCGACCAGGGTGAAGTCGTCAATCGCGAACGGCATGTAGCGGTAGGACTGGCGGACGCGGCTGTCGACCTTGCCATAGAGGCGTTTCCAATCGGCGCTGATATGGGGGATGAGCCTGACCTGGTTATCGAACCGATACTGGCTCGCCAGGCGCAGGCCCAGGGTGCTGTTCAGGTTTTGCTGGGTTTGTGAGCCAACGTTCAGTGCCGCCAGGCCACCTTTTTCCTGGAACCGGTCGCGGTGATAGCGTTGATAGCCAAGGCCGCCGAAGGGCTCGATACTCAAGTCCGCGCTGCCCAACTGATAGCCCACTTCCGAGAACAGGGTTTGGCTCTGGGCTTTGTAGTCGCCCTTGAGTTGCTGTTTGTTATCGAGCAACTGGACGCTGCGTTTGTTCTGCCCGGCGTGGCGGCTATAGATCGCTCCCAGGCGCAGGCCCAGCGGGCCGTCCTGGTGCACGGCATAACCGCCCAGGTGCCAACTGTCCAGGTCGGCGGAAAAACGCTGGGCGTCGAGGCGGCTGGTGGATTTTGCGCCCATTACGCCGATCCGCCAGGCGTGGTCCAGTGCCCAGTCGGCGCCTGTCAGCAGGCCTCGGTTGGCGTACTTCAGGCCCGCACTGCCGCCTTGTTTGTCGAGGCGGCCGTCTTGGCCCAGTCCCTGTACCCAGACATGAGCGTCGTCATTGGTGGGCAGGGCGCGCAGGGTCGACAGCAATTGGCTGCCCAGTTGCTGTGTGATGTTCTGGGTCGCCGCCGCCAGGTTGGCATTCTGGCTGCCGGCCAATTGTTCAAGGGCCGCACCGACCCCTCCGGGCTGCTGCATCAATGCCTCATTGAAGCTTTCCAACTCTTTGATCTGCTCTGAGGTCAGCTCGCCGGATTCCAGTAACCGAATCAAGGCAGGCTCCAGCACCTGGGCCACCCGTAGGCCATTAAGGGTCGTGGCTTGGCGAGTCAGGTAGCCGTCGAGGGGAGTGGCTTGCTCGATCGGGGCCGACATCCATTCGTCGTAATCGTCATAGTCGTCGTAGTCAGGCACAAGCAGTTCGAACTGATAAGGTGTGCCTGTTTGCGCCTGGGCGAGGGGAGCGCTGGCAATACCAATGGCGAGGATGACCGCACGCGTGAGTTTCTGGAGTGTAAAGGGCATGAATTCCTGACCTCTGATAAGTGAGGCCGGGAATTTAGCGAGATGGCGGGGCGATAACTGTCAGGCCATCGACCGCTGGTTTGCGGGAGTTGTCTCTAGTTCAGGGCGATTAAAAACGGATCTGTTTTGACCGAACGATGGTGTACGGGACCTTGATAGATATGCATTTTAATGCAGCTAAGGGTCCAACTTTAGCGCTTTGATTGCATTATATTGCGCTTCGTCTGCTGCTACAGTCAGATTTATGCACTATGTTGCGTTTATCAGGCCGGTCAATTACCTCGAGGTGCATTTAGTTGCGTATGGACAATGCCTACAGGCTTACCTTGCAGATATTCGATGCCGGTCATTGGCAGGATGCGATGACGCTTGAGTTTTCCGAGCCTGATAAAGGTTTTGCAAGCCCCTGCCGTTTTGGCTACGAGTCCACCTACCTGGTCGATCACCTGGACGAGATGGATACCCTTTTTGCCAAGGCGGTGAGTGTAAGGGTGCCATTGAACTGGTCACAGGAGACACCCAAGCACGCGCCGGCCTTTCTCCAATGAGTCTCTCGCTCAGTCAGCGTGCACAAGTGATTGAAAGCATCGAGCAGGGCTTGTCTGACGGTTCGCTCGAAATAGGCGACGCCGTACGCCGCCTGCGTACCGAAGTCACAGGCCTGCACCAGAGCCAGTTCGCGCAGATGTGCAAGATATCCGTGCGTACCCTGGTGCATATCGAGCATGGCGAAGGCAATCAAACCTTGAAATCGCTGAACGCCGTGTTCCGCCCCTTTGGTTTGCAGATGGGCGTGGTCAAGGTGCGTCGCAAAAGGGATGACTAGGTCCGTCGTACGTAGCCCTTGCCGTAATGCCGCTCCATGCGCGCCTGGATCAGCTCCAGCCCGAGGGACATCACCCAATAGATGATCGCTGCAGTGGTGAGCATCTCGATGTAGCGATAGCTGGAGCGACCATAGGATTGGGCCAGGAACATCACTTCCCATACCCCCATCACTGAGATCAGGGACGAGTCCTTGAGCATCGAGATAAATTGGTTGGTGGCGGGCGGAATGATCGTGCGCATGGCCTGGGGCAGGGTGACATGCCAGAAGATCGCACTGTCGCGCATGCCCAGGGCCAGGGCTGCTTCCCGTTGGCCATGGGGTACCCCGAGGATGCCGGCGCGGAAAATCTCGCTCAGGTAGGCGCCATAGTTCAGCGACAGCGCGATGATCCCGGCGACGATGGCGCCCGGTACCAGGCCCAGTTGCGGCAGTCCCAGATAGATCAGCAGGATCTGGATCAGCAACGGCGTACCCCGAAAGAACGAGGCGTAAAAACTCGCAATGCCAAAGGCCACGGCGCTTTTCGACAGACGCCCCAGCGCAGTGATGAAACCCAGTATCGACGATGCCACGATCGAGCACAGGCACAGGAATACCGTCAGCGCCGCGCCTTGCAGAAAACCGTTGGGCGCCAGGTGCACGCCAACCAGGTTGGGCAGCTTGTCGAGGATGATCGAGAACTTCAGGTCAAAGCTCAGGAAAAAACTGGCGAACAGGCAAAACAGCGCGGCCCAGGTCAGGTACAGGCGCGTACGAAAACCCAGGAGTCGCTGGCGTCGCGACTCGGTCACGGGTGGCTTGGGAGGAGTGGGGAACGCGGTCATTGGCTGATGTCGGCGCCAATCCATTTCTTCGACAGCTGGCTCAAGGTGCCGTCCTGCTTCAACTGCGCAAAGACCTCACGCACTTTGGCGTCCCACTGCGGGTCGCCTTTTTCGATGGCCACCGAGTTGGGTTCGGCGTACAGCGGTTCGCCGGCAAGCTTGAAGCGTTTGTCCTGGTTCAGGCGTGGTTGGGCGGTGACCAGGTTGGTCAGGATGGCGTCCAGGCGTACGCCGGCACCCAGGCCCAGGTCCTGGAAGGCCACGTTATCGGTATCGTACGGGGCGATCTGGACGTTCTCGAAGGGGTACTGCAGTTGCGTGTCTTCGGCGCCTTCGATCACCAGGTTTTTGTTCAGGTAGCTTTCGTAACTGGAGGCGCTGGTGAGGCCGACTTTTTTGCCGCTCAAGTCCTTGGCGCCGTGGATGCGCTCATCCTGGGCGTTGACCACGATCACCGCAGGCGAGGCGTAGTACTCCACCGGGAAGTCGAACACTTCGGCGCGGGCCTTGCTTGGGGTCATCGAGCAGATGCAAATGTCATAGCGCCCGCTCCAGCGGCCGGCGGCAATGACGTCCCAGGAAGGGGTTTCCAGGCGCAGTTTCACGCCCAGTTTTTGCGCCACGGCCTTCGCCACATCGACGTCAAAACCATCGAGTTGGTTTTGTTCGTTGAGGAACGAGAAAGGCGGGTAGCTTTCCATCAGCACCCCCACCAGTTCTTTCTTCTGTTCAACCCGGTCCAGAGTCGCACCGCCGAAGGCTTGGGTGGAGGCAGCCAGAATCGTTAGGCCCAAGGCCAGGAGCGGTTTTAGTTTCAAGGGCGACACCTAAATAAAAAAGAGGTTGTGATGAACCGAAGTGTACGTATTAAATAGTTATAAGAACGACTCTCATAGTGAGTTATTTTCATAAGCTTATGAGTAAAAAGCATATGCCCGCAACACGCACAGTAATTCTCGATGGTGGCATGGGCCGCGAACTGCAACGCCGAGGCGCGCCGTTTCGGCAGCCGGAGTGGTCAGCGCTGGCGTTGAGTGAAGCTCCCCAGGCCGTGGAGGCGGTGCATGCGGCTTACATCCAGAGCGGCGCCAATGTGATCACCAGCAACAGCTATGCCGTTGTGCCGTTTCATATCGGCGAAGCCCGGTTTGCCGCCGAGGGCCAGGCCCTGGCGGCGCTGGCAGGTGAGTTGGCGCAGCGCGCGGTGGAGGCTTCCGGCCAGGCCGTACGCGTGGCAGGCTCATTGCCGCCGCTGTTTGGTTCTTATCGGCCAGACCTGTTTGAGGCCGACCGAGTCAACGAGTTGCTGACGCCACTGGTGCAGGGCCTGGCTCCCCACGTTGACCTGTGGCTGGCGGAAACCCAGAGTTCGATCGTCGAGGCGCGGGCCATCCATGCCGGTCTGCCGCGGGATGGGAAACCGTTCTGGCTGTCATTTACCTTGAAGGATGAAGACACCGACGAAGTCCCGCGCCTGCGCTCTGGCGAACCGGTGGTAGACGCGGCCGAAGCGGCGGCACAACTGGGGGTGGAGGTCCTGCTGTTCAATTGCAGCCAACCTGAAGTGATTGGCGCGGCGATCGATGCGGCGCGCCAGACCTTCGAACGCTTGGGCGTGGCGATCCAGATCGGCGCCTACGCCAATGCGTTCCCGCCGCAACCCAAGGAGGCCACGGCCAACGACGGCCTCGACCCGCTGCGTGATGATCTCGACCCGCCCGGCTACCTGCACTGGGCCGCCGACTGGCAGGCGCGCGGCGCCAGCCACCTGGGCGGTTGCTGCGGGATCGGGCCGGAGCATATTGCGGTGTTGGCCCAGAAGCTGGCTTAACCGTTTAAAGAGCCTGGCGGCGACACTCCGCCAGGCTTTTCAATTGGCCTGAACCTGCCTGGTTCGCCTGCGACAACCACGCTTCAAACCCCGCCCCAACGGTTGGCCATTCCGAGTCGATGATCGAATACCACGCGGTGTCCCGGTTCTTGCCCTTGACCACCGTATGCTGGCGAAACACCCCTTCAAAACTGAAGCCCAACCGTTCGGCCGCGTATTTGGAGCGGTCGTTGGCGTTGTTGCACTTCCATTCCAGGCGGCGATAGCCCTGGTCAAAGGCGTACTTGGCCAGCAGGTACACCGCCTCGGTGCTTTTTGGCGAGCGTTGCATCGGGGCGCCGAAGGTCACGTGGCCGATTTCGATGCGGCCATGCTCCGGGACGATGGACATCAGGCTGAGGATGCCTTGGACCTGGCCGGTCGCACGGTCGATCACGCTGAAAAAATAGGGGTCGCTGTGCGCAGCATGGTTGTTCAGCCAGTCATTGAAGGCGCTGCGCTCGGGGAAGGGGCCATAGGGCAGATAGTCCCACAGCTTGGGATCGGCGCCGGGACCTTGCAGGGCGTTGAACAGATCGTCGCCATGGCGGGCCGGGTCGAGTTTCTCCAGGCGGATGAAGCGCCCTTCGAGCAGTTGAACGGTGGGCGCCGGGGCGCCTTTCCAGTCGGCGAGAGAAGTGGGCATGCTGCGCTCCTTAAAGACCTTTGCGAAATTGGATGAAACCAGGGCGTTCGGCGATGCGCTCGTAGAGCTGGATCGCGGTGGCATTGGTCTCGTGGGTCAGCCAATGCACCTTGCAGCAACCATCGGCCTTGGCGGTGGTGTAGACGAATTCGATCAGCTTGCGGCCGACACCCGTACCCCGTTGGGCCGGGTCCACCAGCAAGTCTTGCAGGTAGCAGGAATTCTCGATGCTCCAGTTGGAGCGGTGGTAGATGAAGTTGACCATGCCCACGGCCTTGCCGTCTTGCCAGGCCAGGGCTGAATGGGTTGGCTCCTGGGGATCGATCAGGCGTTGCCAGGTGTTCTGGCTCACGGCGTCCGGCAGTTCGGTGTTGTAGAACTTCAAGTACGCTTGCCACAGCGGCAGCCAGGCGGCGTGGTCGGCGGCGGTAACGGGGCGGATATCGATCTGGCTCATTCTGGCGTTCCTGGAGGCATAAAGCGGGCGAGGGTCTGGTCGCGCACGTCGACACTGGTGGCCAGGCCCGCCTGCACGCCGGCGATATCCGCCGCGCTGCGGTTCTGGCTGAGTTTGCGTTTGCCGACCAGGCGCTCGATCGGCAGGGCGAAGGCAACAATGGCCTTGAGCATGCCGTCAATGTAGTCGGCCGGGGCGTCGCTGACTTTCCATGGCTGGGGGCGGTTGCCTTCATGACGATCGGTCAGCGCGGTGACCACGGCGAGCACACGTTCGGCGTCGGTGAATACCTCGGCCTTGCCATAGGCATGCACCGCGATGTAATTCCAGGTGGGCACCACTTTGCCGTGCTCGGCTTTCGCTGGGTAAAACGCCGGGCTGATGTAGGCGTCTGCGCCGGCAAAGATCACCAGCGCATCGCTGCCATTTTGCAGGTCGTGCCACTGGGGATTGGCTTTGGCCAAGTGCCCGTAGAGTGTGCCGTTGGGGCCTTCGTCGGGGTTGATCAACAGCGGCAGGTGGCTGGCTTGCAGGCCTTGCTCACCAAAGGTCACCAACTGCGCCAGGCGGGTGTGCTGGATCAGTTGCTGCAGTTCGGGCAAATCGTCGAGAACAAAGGCGCGGGGTGTGTACATGGAAATATTCCTTGGCGAATGCCTGCATCCTAGGCAGGCTAATGGTTCGTTGTAAGAGCCATCTAGGGCCAATTTCATAGGTCCAATTCGCGAGAGTCCAGCATGTCATCCAGTGCGCCGCCGTTATCGTTCAACCCAGCCGGCATTGAGCTGGATCGCCGCCAAGGGCTGACACGCCAGCTGTACGAAGCGTTGCGCCAACGGGTGCTGGACGGTCGTCTGGTCAGTGGCACGCGGTTGCCCGCCAGCCGTGACCTGGCGGCGGCGCTGTCGATTTCTCGCAACAGTGTGGTGCGCGCCTACGATCAGCTCTATGCCGAGGGGTTTATTGAGAGCCGGGTCGGCGACGGCACTTATGTGGCGCAACTGCCCACCTCAAAAAAACTATCCACAAAACTATCCACAGGGTTTTCAACAGGCTTATCCCCAGGGTTATCCACAAATGACCTTCAAAAAGCGCCTTCAGCGGCCGAAAAAGTTATCCACAGCCCGGCCATGGGACGCCTTGAAACCAATCATTTACCCCTGCCGCCTGTGGGGCCACCTCGGGCATTTCGAGTGGGGGTGCCTGCATTCGATCTGTTCCCTTTCGATGTCTGGGCCAAGCTGAATGCGGCTTTCTGGCGCAAGCCGAACTTAGAACACCTGTGTTACGGCCACCCGGCGGGGGATGAACGACTGCGCGGGTTGATCGCTGCCTACTTGCGCACCTCCCGAGGCTTGCAGTGCACGGCTGAGCAAATTGTGATCACCAGTGGCGCGCAGCAGGCAATCAGCCTTTGTGCACAGTTGCTGGTGGCGCCTGGCGATGGGGTCGCGGTTGAAAACCCAGGTTACCGCGCGGCCGGGCATGCCTTTGCGCTTGCCGGTGGGCGTTTGCATGGCGTGGCGGTGGACGGGGAGGGCATTGATTGCGCGGCGTTGAGCCGCCTCATCGACTGCCGTCTGGCCTATGTCACTCCGTCCCACCAGTACCCCCTGGGTGTGGTCATGAGCCTGGCCCGACGCCTGGAGTTGCTGGCCTGGGCGGAACGCAGCGGTGGCTGGATCGTCGAGGACGACTATGACGGCGAGTATCGCTACAGCGGCGCGCCCCTGTCGCCGCTGGCGGCGTTGGACCGTAGCGGGCGCGTGCTGTATGTGGGCACCTTCGGCAAAGTCGCGTTTCCGGCATTGCGCTTGGGCTACCTGGTATTGCCGCCAACCTTGGTCGATGCGTTTGCTCGGCGTCGTGCCGTGGATGTGCGGCACTCAGAGGTCAGCACCCAGGCGGTGATGGCCGAGTTCATGGCGGCGGGCCATTTCCAACGCCATATCCGCCGCATGCGCCGCGCCGCCCTCAGCCGGCGTAATGCGCTGCTGAACGGATGGCCGAGCGGACTCGAGGGGGTGAGCGGCCTGCCGAATGTCGCAGCGGGCCTGCACCTTACCGTGCGGGTGGACAGCCTGGCCCGTGAACAACAGTTGGTGGCGCAGGCTCGTGCGGTAGCGGTGGAGGTCAACGGCTTGAGCAGCTATTGGCTGCCCGACTCCAGCACGCCACCGGACCTGCGGGCCGGGCTGGTGCTGGGGTTTGCCGCGGTGCCGCAGGCGGATATCGCACAGGCCCTGGCGCGTCTCTACAAGGCCTGGCATTGCCAGCCGCCGTCAGGGCGCGGGCACCGACGGAGCGGGCTGTGTGAAGAACAGTAAACGGGCCAGGTGAGGGCCTATTTCGCTGCGGTACACGGCGATGCTCTCGTGGTCGTCGGTTCTGGTCGGTGTCTGGTACTTGCCACCCAAGCGTCGCTGCGCCTTGGTCTTGAGGTGTGCGGCGGTGTAAGCCTCTTCGGGACCTACCAGCTCTTTATAGTGAAAGTGGGCATACCACAGTGCATTCGAGCTTTGCGTGTCGAGAATCTCGTACTCCTTCAAATAGCCTTTGTTGCGCCCGGAGAGCTTGCTGCGTGAGCCGGGCAACGGTTTGATAACGATCTCTTTTTCGCGGTACAGCAGTTCGACATGGGCGGCTGTCGGTGGCCGCTGCTTGAGCATGGTGAGCTTAAGCCGGCGTCCCTCGTCATAGAGGCGCTTGACCGCCGTATCGAGATTACGATTGATCAGGGCTGCCGACGGAGCCCCGCTTTCAGTCAGGTTGCTGGCGGTCAATGCCTCCTCGATATCACGGCCGGCCTGTTCCAACTGTTTGATCTGGCGGTGGAAACGCTCTTCGATTTCCACGGGCAACCGGCGTGTGTCACTGGCCAGGCCCTTGGTGCGCTCGATGAAGGGCTCCATCTCGTCGAGCAACGTCTGGCCGCTGGCAATGGCGGCGCTCACGGTGCGTGGCATGGTGTGTGTCGATGGCGCGCTCGGGCGCTCGTGCTCCACCCACACCCCCGGTTCCTTTTCATGAAACAAGGCAATCACTTTGCCGGTCAGCGGTTGCTTCACCTCCACCAGGGGAGTGGATTCGCCACTTAATGGCGCGCGCTCTTCTCCTACCACCACGCCCTGGAAGCGGGTCTTGATCACCTTTTTCTGCGGCCTCGGCACGGGCCTGGACGGGCCCGCCACGTGCGACTCCCAGGCTTTTCGCTGGCGCAGCAATGCCGTCAAGCGTTTGACCGCGCGCTGGGAGAACTCCTCGGTGAGCGCTCGCAGGTCTCCAAGGGCAGGCCGATGCACATCATCGGGAAAGTCAGCCGGTAAGTCGGCCAGGCTTTGGTCCAGGCTGGTGAACTGTTCCACCAGGCTATCGAGGGCTTCGATCTGGTCATCCAGCGGAACCGGGGTATCTGGTTGCAAGGTTTCGCAGAGGCTCTGTACCGCCAGTTCGGTTTTTTCGACGATCTGGTTGACGACCGCACGGGCGGTCGCTGAGCCGGCCGGGGCGTTCTCCTTAATACATAGGAAACGCGACAAGGTGATCCTGAAGGCCTTGAGATTCTCCAGTTCTATCTTGGGTAATAGCTTTTCATTGTGTTGAGCCCGCATCACACCCTTCTCGCCCAGGGCGCGGGCCTCGTTGAAACGCGAGTGCAGGTCACTGAAGCGATTGATCAAGTCCTGGGCCTGCAGGTCGATGGCGCGGCAGTCTTCCAGCGCTGCTTGTGTATCTGACGGCTCGGGATCGTCCAGGAATTGAGAGGCCGTGTTCAAGCTCTCCTGAAAACGCTCCAGCTGTTCGGCCGTGGCGCTTCGCGCCAGTATCATCTGCTCGTCCAGGTATTCGAGCATGGCCTCCTGGTAATTGGGCACGCTATCGAGCAGGTTCAACGATTTCAGCTGGGCGATCGGCACGTCCAACTCACTCAGGCGTGTGGAAACCTGTGTGAGGAAGGCGGTGCTGGCGGCTTCACGATCGGCGGGTGTTGCCGCGTCGATGGCTCTCTGGGACTCAATGATTTGCTCGCGCCGCTGCATGGTCCGGGAGTCGAAAGCCTCCAGTTGTTCGCGTAACTCGTGGATTTTCGGCGGCCTCAGGCGCTCGCCTTTCTTGCGTCGGCTACGCAGCCCGCCGCCCCGCAGCCGCAGCCGGGTGTCGACAAACCACTGCCCCAGGCGGTTGTTGATCAAGGATGGCCCCTCCCGTCGCGGGTCCTTGGGGTCGATAATCATCACCGCGTCATTTTCGTCGATGGTCACCTCAAACCAACGCTCCCCTACAGGGGCGTACCATGCTTGGCCCTTGGCATACAGGTGCAGGTGGGGCCCAGGCGTGACGGTTTGGGCCGCCAACCCTTCGGGTTTGGGCAGGCTGAAGCTGTCCAGCAGCTTGGCCAGGCTGAGGCGGCCACGGGTCAATGCACCGCTGCTGCGCAGTATCGGTTCATGGGTTGGGGTCAGGTCGGCGGTGCTGACGGTGGGTTTTTGAATGAACACAGGTTTGCGCCGTAGCGGCGGCTCGGGTGCCAGGGCGGGCTTTTCAAGTGTGCGTGTCGGCGCGTGCTGGAGGCTGATCTGCAGGGCCAGGACCAGGCCCAGGGTCAGGAACGCATCCACCAGCGCCGAGGTGCTGGCCGGGCGGTCGCCGCTCGCCTCGGCATCGATGATGTGCTGGATATCGTCCATGATTTGCCAGATCCAGGCCGCGGCACCCACGGTTCGGCCCAGGAATGGCAACGCATTATTGAGAATCAGCCAGCCCGCGTGCTTCAGGCTCTCCCAGCGAGCTTCGGCATTGGAGACTGACTGGCGGTCGGCCAAGGTCACCAGGGCACGGGCGTTAGCGTTGTAAAGTTCAGTGAAGGGATCTGTGCTCAGGGCCTGGGTACTGAATTCGATGGGACCACTCATCACCAATGAACTCACCGGCTCGCTGAGCAGCGTGGGGAGTATCCAGGGCGAAGGCACGCTACCGGGGAAGACGAACTGGGCGTAGTCCGAACGTACGGCATCGGGAAGCCACGCGAGTACTGATTGGCGCAATGGTGTGTCTTGCTTGATCGCATAAAGCAGGTTGGCCAATGACGGGAATTGCATCAAAGGCGCGTCGGAAAGCGGTCGATACAAGAGGCATGGGCCGTTTTTCGGCTCCTGCGGCCCGATGATAAACATGTTGTCGACGGTGTCCGCACCGCCTAGCACACGCCACTTTGGGCGTAGCGCCAAGGGGCGAATGACCACTTCATCGCCATCCACCCGGCGTTCCTGCGCATGGGTGGCCATCGCCGCGCGCACATAGCGATAACCCTGTTCATCAATGTTGAACTGGTCGCGGATTTTGTACTGCAAGGCCAGCAAGGGTAGTTGCAGGCGTAGCTGCCCGCGGTACAACTGTTGACGCTTCAAGGCTTGTTCGGTGTTGGTCAATAACTGCGTGTTGACCTGCGCCGGGTAGCTTTGGCCGATATTCGCCTGGGTGACCAGTTGTTCCACATAGGTGGGCGTCAGCCAGGCGGGTGTCGGGCGCCCACTTTTGTAGCTCACGGTTTTGTTTCCCAGCGGGAGCGCGATCAGGTTTTGCAAGGCCAATTCAACCAGGCTGAATGTCTCGGTTTGCGTCCTGCCAGGTATCGTGACCGTGCCCCAGATCACTTGGCTGGTGACCGTTATTACAATGTGCTCAGGGTCCAGGCCGGTGGCCTCGGGGTGATCCCGGGTGAGCAATGCCTTCAGGGCCTGGCGCGTAAAATCGGTGATAGTCGGCAGGCCGTCCATGAAGGTTTTTCCCTCGTCCCGGGCGTTCTGATTGGCGAGGTCGATCATGTAGCGCCCGTAAGCCGATTGATCGGCCTGCGAGGCTTGCAGCAACCATTGCGGTAAGGCGCGTCGGATATGGCCCATATGCGACTGATCGAGCCGCAGGAGTTGGGCAGCTTCTGTGCTGCCTTCTTTCAGGGACAGCAGGTCCTGGGGTTCAGCGGTTAAAAAACCGAGCGAGCCAATGGCCTCGACTTGCAGGCCAATCAAACTGCAGGCCTGGTGTTCGAAAAAATCACCGTCTGGCTCCAGCAGCCGCCAGTTCAGGGTTTCACCGGATGAGTTGCCAATGCATGCCTGCAGTGATTCGCCGAGCGCCTGGGTGTCGACGAATTTTCTGTACCCGTCGATGATCGAGTAGCTGAGGATGATGGACCGGTCGCCGTGGCTGGCGATCAGTACGGCAACTGCCGTGACGTTAATATGCTGGTTGGCTGCACCATCCTGCATATCGATGTCCACCAGGTAGGCCCGCGTTCCATATTTGTCGCGGGGCTGGCGCTCGACGTAATCGGGGTAATGAAACACCGTGCGGGCAATGGCGCAGTCGTCGGCGTCCCAGCCGTCGACTTCCTGCACATTCCAGGCATTACGCAATGCCTGGGCCAAGGCTCGCCAGCGCGGGCCCCTGCCGTCGCTTTGGTTCCAGAATTCCATCTGCTGTTCCTGGTAGGCGACAAACATCAGCGGCGCCAGCTCGTTGATCAGCCGGGCAATCGCGTCGATTCTGACGGGCAGGTGCGCTTGCGGTTTACCCGTCGAGCGATAGGCCAGATAGTGTTCACGGTCCAGATAGGTCACCGGCTCGCCGGAAAAGGCACTGCGCGCCAGTGCGCTCGTGAGGGTTTCGGTGTGCGGCTTGCCCGGGAGGATTGTGTCATCCACCGGATACCATTGGGGTTGATACACCGTGGCCAGGTCCGGGTTGATTTCCAGTTCCGGGTACATCTCGTCCAAGGCCTGGCGCAGGGTGGCCGAGGCCACTTCACGCACGGAAGGGCCGGAGCTCAGTTGGGTCAGTATTTCGCTGTTTTCGGGTGAAACAACATCGTTCATGTGGGCAGTCCTGATCAGGCGGAAAACATCCGTGTGTCAGAACTTATCGAGGAGCGGTTCGCCCAGGGTGGTAACTAACTGTCGAGTACCTTCAACGACTTACCACCCCTTTGCATTGCCCTCCGATGCCTGCGTTATGTCCCGGACTTGATCTTGGTCCAGGCCCGCGTGCGGGCGCGTTCAGCGTCACGCCCCAGCGGCTTGAGCGTATAGAGCGTGGCCATCGCCGCCTCAGTCGGGTACAGGTTGGGGTTGTTGCGAATCGAGGGGTCGACCTGTTCGGTGGCGTCCTTGTTGGGGTTGGGGTAGCCGACAAAATCGCTGATCGGCGCGATCACCTGCGGTTGCAGCAGGTAGTTGATAAAGGTGTAGGCGTCTTGCGGGTTCTTCGCCCCCTTGGGAATGGCGAGCATGTCGAACCAGATCGGTGCCCCTTCCTTGGGCAGGCGCATGTCAACGGTCACGCCGTTCTTGGCTTCCTTGGCGCGGTTGGCAGCCTGGGAGAAGCTGCCGGAATAACCGACGGCCACGCAGATGTCTCCATTGGCGATATCCGCCATGTATTTGGAGGAGTGGAAGTAGGTGATGTAGGGACGGATCTTCAGCAGCAGCGCTTCGGCTTTGTCATAGTCCTTGGGGTTGCGGCTGTTGGGATCCAGGCCCAGGTGCTGCAGGGCCAGCGGCAGGATCTCGGACGGCGAGTCGAGCAGTGCGACGCCGCATTGTTTGAGCTTGCTGATGTTCTCTTCCTTGAAGATCAGGTCCCAGCTGTCCACCGGCGCATCGGCGCCCAGCGCGGCCTTGACCTTGTCCGGGTTGAAGCCGATCAGGATGGTGCCGTACATATAGGGCACGGCGAATTTATTGCCGGGGTCATTGGCCTCGATCAGCTTCATCAGCTTGGGATCGAGGTGGTTCCAGTTCGGCAGTTGGCTGCGGTCCAGTGGTTGGAACACCCCGGCTTCGATCTGCTTGGCCAGGAACACATTGGACGGCACCACCACGTCATACCCGGAGTTGCCGGTGAGCAGCTTGGCTTCCAGGGCTTCGTTGGTGTCGAAGATGTCGTACACCAGCTTGAGGTTGGGGTTCTGTGCCTTGAAGTCTTCCAGTGCCTTGGGCGTGATGTAGTCGAACCAGTTGTAGACTCGCAGGGTTTTTTCTTCAGCGTGGACCATGCCGCTGATAACGGCGGCGCACAGCACGAGTGACTTGAGCATCTTCATTGGGCAGCCCCCTCAAAACCTTCGAGAACGTTGACGGCATTGATGCCGATTTCTTCGACGGCGTAGCCGCCTTCCATCACGAACAGCGTCGGCTTGCCCAAGTGCGCAATGCGCGCGCCCATCGCCAGGTAGTCCGGGCTGTCGAGTTTGAATTGCGAGATGGGGTCGTGCTTGAACGTGTCCACCCCCAGCGAAACGACAACGATGTCGGCGCCATAGCGCTCAATTTCTGTGCAAGCCTCTTCAAGGGCAGCGCTCCAGCGTTCCCAGCCTGAACCGGCCGGCAAGGGGTAGTTGAAGTTGAAGCCAGTGCCTGCGCCTTCGCCCAGTTCATCGGCATAG
The DNA here is from genome assembly GCF_042015035.1 of Pseudomonas gorinensis. Lineage (NCBI taxonomy): Bacteria > Pseudomonadati > Pseudomonadota > Gammaproteobacteria > Pseudomonadales > Pseudomonadaceae > Pseudomonas > Pseudomonas gorinensis. The sequence goes on along the minus strand of NZ_CP167125.1, from coordinate 122,102 downwards.
CCGAGGAAAAACGGAAACTCCGCTTCGGGGTGGCCGTGGATCGAGGTGAACAGCACATCGCTGCGTTCATAGAAAATCGACTGGGTGCCGTTGCCGTGGTGGTAATCCACATCGAGGATCGCGACGCGCTTGCAGCCTTGATCGAGGAAGGCTTGGGCGGCAATGGCGGCATTGTTGAGATAGCAGTAGCCGCCCATCAAGTCGCTGGCGGCATGGTGCCCCGGCGGGCGGCACAGGGCGAAGGCACTGTGGGCGCCTTGTTGGATGGCAGCCTGGGCCGTGAGGGCGACTTGCGCCGCGCTGTAGGCGGCTTGCCAGGTGCCGGCGGTAATCGGCGCGCCGCCGTCGAAGCTGTAGTAGCCGAGCTGGCCGTGCAGGCTGGCGGGCAATACCCGGCGCAGGGTGCGGGCGGGCCAGGTGTAGGGCAACAGGTCGCCGTCCTGGCCGAATTCGGTCCAGCGTTGCCAGGCCCCCTGGAAGAAGTCGAGGTAGGCGTGGCTGTGGACCCGTTGCAGCGGCGCCAGGCCGAAGTCCCGCGGCCCGTGGACCGGGCCCAGTTCGCGGTCTTTGACCCGTTGCAGCACGTGGTCGGCACGCGAAGGCATCTCGAAGCAGGGCATCAGTTGCCCGTCCATCAGTTCACAACGGCCGTGGTGCAGGTGGTGATCGTCCGAGTAGATCGTCAGCATTTGTTGTTCTCCGCAGGCTGTGTCGGTGCATGCAGTCTTGCGGCGGACGCGGTTTATGAGAACGGCAGGAGCGGCCAAAAGGGGATAAATACGGCCAAATTATCTGTCCGCAATTCGCCCCTCCGTGGGGCGTCATGCGCGAAATTGGCTCGGCGCCACGCCGCTCCAGCGCACAAATGCGTGCCGGAAGCTGGCCGTCTCGCTGAAGCCCAGCGCCTCGGCAATCCGGTAGATCGGCCATTGGTCTTGCGCCAACAGTTGCTTGGCACGCTCGAAGCGCAACTCGTCGAGCAGGTCCTGGTAGCTGCAACCCAGGTCATGCAAGTGCCGGCGCAAGGTTCGCGCTGAACAGTTCATTTGCGTGGCCAAGCCCTCCACGCCGGGCGCGGCGTGGAGCTGAGTGGTGAGCAGTTGGCGAATCCTGCCCAGCCAAGCCTGGCGCCCGGTGAACTCCAGGTTGTGTTTGCGGCAGCGTTCGGCCATGGCCCGGTGGGTAATCGCGTCAGCCAGGGGCAGCGGCTGTTCGAGCCAGTGCCTGTCGAATGCGAAAGCATTGGCGGTGGCCTGGAATTGCAGCGGGCAGGGGAAACGTTCCGCATAGCGCGCGCGGTAGTCCGGGGCGTCATGTTCGAAGCGTGCGGCGAGCAGCGGCAGGGGCTGGCCGAGCAGGTCGTCGCAGATCACTTTCAGCGACGCCAGGCACAGTTCGACGTTGAACGTCTCCAGCGTCGGGTTTTCCCGGTAGCCACTGGCAGTGAACCAGATGCGCTCGCCCTCTTCTTCAAGGCTCAGTTCGAAGAGTGTTCCCAACAGCGCTGGATAACGCAGCGCCAGGCGCAAAGCGTCACCGAAGGTGGCACTGGTGAGCAGCGCGTAACCCAGCATGCCGTAGGCCGACACATGCATCTGGCGGCCCAGCTCCAGGCCGACATCGCGACGCAGGGCCACGGCGTTGGCGCACACGCGCATTTCCTGATTGGTGGTGATGCGCGTGTCGGCGCGGCTCAAGTCCGCCGCACAGATGCCGCTGCCCGCAAGCAACGCCTCGCTGTCCTGGCCTTCGGCCTTGAAGGTGTTGAGCACCAGCGACACCGCGTTGAGGGTGGTGAGATGAGCGTGCAGCATCGACGGCTCCAACGTGGCAGGTACGGTGAAAGAGCAAGTTGTGTGCCGTCGCCCGTGCATCAGGTCAAGTTGAAAAACAGTGTTTGTGCCTGGCTCTCGTTGATCTCGCTGCGGTGGAAGGCCACGCGTTGTGCGCTGCTCAGGCGCCTGATGGTGTCGGCTGTAGCGCCAAGGCTTTGCTCCTGGGGTGTCTTGAGGCGCGCACTGAGAAACGACCTGAGGGTGGTCCAGTCGGTCGAATAGTGGAAATGCGCATACCAGAGCACCTTATGGGTGCTGCGATCGGTGATGGAGTACTCGTCCAGGTAGTCCGGAGTGGCGGATTTTATGCGGCGTCGGTTGATTGTTTTTTTGATACTGATGGCGTTGCGATCCTTGAGCCATTGCACGCCGGAAGGCGTGGGCGGGTGCTGCTTGGTCATTCTCAGCACGTTTTCTATGGATTGCTGATACAGCGTGGCGGTAGCCTCGGCGAGGGATTTCTTGACGCTGCTGGCCAGGGTGACGTCGCCCTGGGCAAGGTTTTTCTGGGTCAGTGCTTGCTCGATGTCGCGGCTGGCCTGCTCCAGGCGATGGGCGTGTTGATGGTAGAGGTACTCGATGCCGATGGGCGTGCGTTGGGCTTGATTGGCCAGCTCGGTGATTCGCTGTTTGAAGGCTGTCAACCCAGTGAGCAGGGTGTTGCCCGTGGTCACACTGGCTTGCAGGTCGATGGGCAGGTTGACCGTTTTTACGGTCTTGGCCCGCTGGACCCAAAAGCCGTCTGATTTTTCGTGAAACGTGGCCACCACGGTATTGGACAGGGGCGAACGGACATCCACCAGCCCGGTTTCCTGGCCCGTTGCAGACAACTGCGGTTCGCCGACCACCATGCCGTGGTAGCGAGTTCTGATGAACTTTTTCTGTGGGAGTGGGGGCGTGGACGGCGGACGGGGGGTGGATCGCAGGGTGCTGCGGCTGGCGGCCAGCAGCGCCAGCTGAGTCGTGGTCTGTTTGGTGTACCCGCTGAGTTGGTCGCGCAAGCGAGTCAATGCTTGCGCCTGGGAAATGTCGGGGAATTCAGTGGGAAAGTCTCGCAGGCGTTCGTCCAGCAGCGTGAACTGTTCGATCAGGCTGCTCAGTGTTTCGATCTGCTCGTCGATCCGCCTGTCACTGCGCTCGCGCAATGTATCGCGCAGGGCCTGGATGGCGATGTCGCAGGCGTCGACAATCTGGTCGATGGCCAGCCACGCCTGGGGTTCGCTCAGTATGGTGTCTTCACGCAGGCAGAGATTGCGGGCAAGGGACACCTGTAACGCCTTGAGGTCATCGCTGCGGTAACTGGGAAGCAGGCTTTTGGTGCTTTGTATCAAGCGTAACCCTTCGCTTGAAAGATCGCGCAGTTGGGTGAATCGTGATTCGAAGTAATCCATGCATTGAATCATTCTCCCCAACATTTCAGTCATTTCGTTGGACTGGGGGATATCCCGCTCTTGCGGGGCTTTGGCCTGGCGCTCGATCTGCTCCAGCGTTGTCTTGAGCTTGGGGGCGAAGGTTTTCAGTATTTCAGTGAGGCCCGCCTGGCTCAAACTCAACTGAGCTTTGATGTACCCGATGGCGCGAAACTGGAAGTCTGGTGTCGGTGCAAAAACATTCAAGGTCTTGAGGTCTTGCAGGGCTGTTTCATAGTTCGCGCATTGACTGTCCAGCAGTCCGAGGTAGACGTTGCGCTTGGCCTGGGCTGTGGCTGCGGGAGCGTCGAGCATGGCTTGCAGTGCACGTTGCAGCTCCTCTTGCGCAGCTTGTTTGCGTTGCTCGAAAGTCGTGAGTTGGTTGCGCATCTGGTTCACTTGACGCTCGGCCAGTGCCCGGGCTTTTCTTTCCTGGCTCTTGGAGCCGCCTCCGCGCAGACGCAAGCGGGTGTCGATGAACCACTCCCCCTTGAGGTTGCCGATCACAAAGGGGCCAGAGCGAGTGGGTTGCTGGGGATCGATGATCTGCACCTCGTCATTTTCGTCGACCGTGACTTCAAACCAGCGTTGGCCCACTGGTGCGTACCACTTACTGCGCAACGGGTAGAGGTATCGTTGAGGGCCCCTACGTGACGAGGCCGGGTTTTGCACCGCTGGTTTTTCGACTTTGAAACTGTCCAGCAGCTTGCCCAGGTCGGTGGTAGTACGGTTGATCGCGCCGAGGGTATGCAGCACGTGGGGATGATCGCTGGGCAGGGCAGGCGAACTGATGTCGGTCAGTTGTTTGATCACCGTGGGTTTTGCGGTGGCCGTTTGTTGCGTTTGCTCTACCGGTTCTTCGACTGCCAAAGCGCTGCCTGACGGGGGGTTGCGGCTGGCAATATGCAGGGTCAACGCCATGCCCAGGTTGAGGAACAGGCCTGTCAGGGCCGACCATTCGGCCGCTTTGTCTTGCTTTTTATCCGCGTCGACGGCCTCTTGCAGTTGGTCGAGGATCTGCCAGATCCAGGCCGCGGCGTTTACGGTTCGCCCCAAAAAAGGCAGTACGGCAGTGAACGCCAGCCAGCTGGCCTGCTTGAACGATGCCCAGCGGGCTTCTGCATTTGAAACCGATTGACGGTCTGCCAATGTAACCAGCGCATTGGCGTTGGCTTTGTACAACTGGCCGGTCAGGTGGTCGTTGAGCGTCTGGTGGCCCAGGCCCATGGGCCCGTTCATCAGCAGCAGCTTCGCAGGGTCTACGAGAAGCTCGACGGCGGCCCAGGGCGACGGCAGTTCGCCGGGAAAGGCGTAGCGGGCATAGTCGCTGCGCACACCGTCGGGCAGCCAGGCCAATACTGAGTCGCGCAACGCTTGGGATTGGCGGATCGCATACAGCAGGTTGGCCGGTGACGGGTATTGCATCAACTGCGGCTCCAGCATCGGACGGTACAACAGGCAAGGGCCGGTATCCGGGTCCTGCGGGCCAATCACATACATATTGGCGACCGTGTCTTGCGTGGCGTTGTCGCGGTGTTTCGGAATGAAAGCCAGGGGGCGCAGGACAATGGTCTGACCGTCGACCTGACGGTTTGACACCTCTTTATTCAATACGGCGACGATGTAGCGATACCCCAACTCGTCAATCCCATTTTCCTGACGGATCTTGAACTGCAATGCCAGGAGCGGCAGTTGGATACGCAAATGGTTGCTGTACAGGTATTGCCTGCGCGCGGACTCCAGCGGGTTGTCGAGCAGTTTCTGTTTGACCTGGGCGGGGTACTGTTGACCGATGTCCACCTTGCGAATCAGGGCCTCGACGTACGCTACGGTCATCCAGGCCGGTAAGGCATTGCTATCGCTATCCAAGTGAATGCTTTTGTTACCGACCGGCAGGCTGATCAGGCTTTGCAGGGCAAGTTCGGCAAGGCTGAAGGTTGTGACGTCGACCTTGCCTGGAAGGGTAAAACTGCCCCAGACCACGGGGCTTTGCACCCGGATCTCGACTCTATCCAGGCGCAGGTTCGCGGCATCGCTGTGTTCCTTGAGCATTTCTGCGCGCAGCTTGGTCAGTGCGTATTCCTGAATGGGAGGGATGTCGTCTTGAAAAGACTTGCCAGCATTCAGGCTGTGCAGGGCGGCGAGGTCTTTCAGGTGGCGCGCATAGAGATCCAAGTCGCTGGTGGAGGCGACTTTCAGCCAATCGGGTAGCAGGTGACGTAAGCGTGCCAGGTCGGGGTGTTTATCACCGGCCAGTTCTTCAGCGGCGGCCGGGACGTTGAGTGAGGACTCGGTGGGGTCGACGCGACGCAGTTGCCCAAGGTCGAGCTGCCCGATGAACGCGATCTGCTGGGCAATCAACGCGCAGGCCTGGTGGTCAAAAAAGTGGCCATCGGGCTCGAACAGTCGCCACTGTATGTTCGTGGGGGCTGGGGAGGGCAAGTGACTGGGTAAGCTGCGCCCCAGTTGCTCCAGCGAGGTGAACTTTTCGTAGCCGTTGAGCAGTGAGTACATGAGGATCATCGGCTTCCCTGCGTGGCTGCCGATCAGCACGGCCATTGACAGCATGGCCAGGTGTTTGACGGTTTCGCCGTCCACCCTGTCGACATCTATCAGGTAGGCCCGGCTGGCATAGGGGTCCTTGGCTTGACGGAGCTTGTGCTCCGGCGACATGAACAGATTGCGGGCCATCGCGCATTCCTGCGCGTTCCAGTCTTCGACGGCAGTGACATTCCAGATTGATCGCAATGTGTTGGACAGCACCTGCCAGTGTGGGCCGGAGGTTCCATTGGTTGAGTTCCAGAAGTCCACTTGAAGTTCTTGATACGCCGTCTTCATCACGGGCGCGAGCACGTTGATCAACTGCGCTATTTGAGCGATACGCACGGGGAGATGGCGGGGGGAATGCGTGTTTTTTGGCTGAATGAGGTAATGCTGGCCCTCAGTGAACAACGTCGGAATGCCCGAGACCGCCTGGTTGGCGAGAATATCGGTGAGATGCTGTTGCGTCGGAGCGCCGACGACGATCTCGTCGTCAACGAGCTCGGCTACCGGTGTGACGACCGTGGCAACATCGGGATCGATATGCAGGTCCGGGTAAAGCTCTTGCAGTGATCGGCGCAACAGCACGCCGGCGGCTTCCCTGAAGGCGGGGCCTACGCAGAGCTGAGTGATCAGCGAATCAGTGGGGCTGTGAGGAGCGGTAGAAGGTAGTTGGCTCATGGGGTCCTGCCTTGCCGTTTCATGAATGCTGCCGAAAGAACAGCTTCGGCATGCTAGAAAGGCGCAAGGCAGGCATGAGGCTAACTATGTAGTGGGCCGGTGTTTTTACTCAGGTTTACAGCGCAGCTCAGGCCAGCTCACCGCACAGGTCAAGCTCCACCAGGTGTCGGACGTCATCCGTTGCAAGCCCTGCACCGAGCAGCGCGTGGAGCTTGCCGAAGACGGCTTCGCGGGTCATGCCACCGCCGGAAAGCACACCTGCACCGCGCAACCGGCTGCCGGCCTCGTACACGTCCAGTTCAACGCCGCCTTCGTGGCATTGGGTGATTGCAACCACGACCACGTCCAGGTCTTGCGCCCGCTTGAGGCTGGCGAGGAACGCAGGGTTATCACTCGGTCCCGTGCCGCTGCCAAAGCATTCCAGCACCAGCGCCTGAAGGCCGCTGTCGACCAGTGCATCCAGTTGCCCGGCGGCGATACCTGGCACCAATGGCAGCACGCCCACATTCGCGATGGCCTTGGGTTGGCGGTAATGCAGGGCGGCCGGGATCATTTCGGCCTGGGCGACGCCACCATTACGCTGCAAGGCCGCAAACGGATGGCGACCAAAGCTGCGGATCTTCGCGCAACGGGTGGGCGCCATCAGCGCACCGTGGAAGTACAGTTGCACACCCGGTGCCAGGCCTTCGCCCAGCGCCTGCAAGGCACCGCTGACGTTTTCCCAGGCATCGCTGTCGGGTACCCCGGCAGGCAGCATGGAACCGGTGAACACGACCGGCGCGGGCAGGCCCAGCAATTGAAAACTCATGGCGGCCGCGCTGTAGGCCAGGGTGTCGGTGCCGTGCAGGATCAGTACCGCGTCGCAACCCTCGTCCACGGCCTCGACCACGGCGGTGCGCAGGTGCTGCCAGTAGGCGGGGGTCATGTTGGCGCTGTCGATCAGCGGCGACATTTCCCGAAAGCGCCAGGCGGGCAATGGCTGGTTGGCAAGTTGTTCGCGCATGCGCGCTTCGAAACCGGACGCGGGCGCCAGGCCGTTGGCGCTGGCCTGCATGCCGATGGTGCCACCGGTGTAGAGCACCATGATGTTGTGGGATGGGGACATGAGTTTTCTCCTGAACGAAAAACGCCGCCGGGCCCAGAGCATGCCCAAGGCCGGGCGGCGTGTCATCTATCTACCTGGGCTCAGCGTTGCACTTGAGCGTTCAGCTCAACTGCCGGGGCCGCTTGCGGCTTTACCGGGTTGGCCGGCCAGGCCTTGCGGTCCAGGTCCAGGTCAGGGAACTGGCTGGAGTCGAACACCGGGGTCTTGATGCCTGCCGCGCGCTGGTTGTCGTAGTCATTCAGGATGCGCATGGCAATCTTGAACAGGAACGCCAGGGCGAACAGGTTGACGAACGCCAGCAGGGTCATGGTGATGTCGGCGAAGGCGAACACGGTGCTCAGGTTCTCGATCGAGCCCCAGAAAATCAGCACCAGCACCAGCGCGCGGTAGCCCATCAGCACCTTGCGGTTGTTACCCACCAGGAAGCGCAGGTTGCTCTCGCCCAGGTAGTAGTTGTACATGATCGAGGTGAACACGAACAACGCCAGGGCCACCGAGATAAACATGCGGCCCCAGTCACCCACTACAGCCGCCAGGGAGTTCTGGGTCAGGGCAATGCCGTCGCCTTCAAAGCCTGGGGTGTAGAAGCCGGAGAGCAGGATCAGCAATGCGGTGCAGGTGCAGATCACGAAGGTGTCGAGGAACACGCTGAACGCTTGCACCACGCCTTGGGCGATCGGATGTTCCACCGACGCGACCGCCGCCACGTTCGGCGCACTGCCCAGCCCGGCTTCGTTGGCGAACACGCCGCGCTTCACACCCATGATGATCGCGCTGCCCACCAGGCCACCGAAGGCTTGGTCGAGGCCGAAGGCGCTCTTGACGATGGTCGCGAGCATGGCCGGCACGTGGTCGAATTGCAGCACGATCACATACAGGGTCACGGCGATGTACACCAGGGTCTTGACCGGTACCAGCAGGTCGGCGATCGACGCGATGCGCTTGATCCCGCCGATGAACACCAGGCCCAGCAGGACTGCGAGGGCCAGGCCGGTGTAGGTGGTATCCAGGCCAAAGGCGTTGTTCAGCGAGTGGGTCACGGCATGGGCTTGCAGGCCGTTGAACGCAAAGCCGAAGGTCACCAGCAGCAGGAACGCCATGACCATACCCAACCAGCGTTTGTGCAGGCCGTGCTGGATGTAATAGGCCGGGCCGCCACGGTAGGTGCCTTCAGCGTCAGTGCGCTTGTACAGCTGGCCGAGGGAGCACTCGATAAAGCTCGAAGACATGCCCACCAGCGCGGTGACCCACATCCAGAACACGGCACCCGGGCCACCCAGGGTCACGGCAATGCCGACACCTGCGATGTTACCGGCACCCACACGGCCGGCGAGGCTGAGCATCAGCGCCTGGAACGAACTGAGCTGGTCGGAGCTGTTTTTCAGGCTGTCGCGAAACACCGAAAACATGTGGAAAAAGTGACGCAACTGGACGAAACGCGAGCGGATCGTGAAATAACCGCCGAGCCCGACAATGAGCACGATCAGTACTTTCCCTGAGAGGAAGTCGTTGATGACTTCGAGCATGGAGTGTTCCTCGCTGATTTTTCTAATGGCAAACGCAGGACGGTCCTACCCCTCGCATAGCACCAGGCAGTGCGCGACGGTTCGACCCATCCTTTTGCGGGTGTTGTTATTCATGCGGTTTCGCGCGTGTCCGGGCCTCGTTGCCGACGGCCGCTGGCGCGAAGAGGGGCGGCACTATACCTAGGCGAACGTGATCCGTCTGCTCGGACTGATTAAAGGTTTCAGCCAAGGGGTGTCGGGTAGGGGCGATGTTGGAATTTTTATGGGCGTCATTTCACAACCTTGAGGCAAAAAAAAGGGCCTGAAGAACGAGCCTTCAGGCCCTCAAAAGGTGAGAGGTGTCTAGTCCCTCAACCTGGTGAGCGGTGCAACAAACGCTTAGGCCTTCAACGGGACCAAACGTGGAGCGATCATGTTTTCGGGGCGCAGGATGTCGTCGAGCATGGCGTCGTCGAGCAAGCCTTCTTCGCGCACCAGTTCCAGCACGCCGCGGCCGCTTTCGAGGGCGATACGCGCGATGCGGGTGGCGTTTTCATAGCCGATGTACGGGTTCAGCGCGGTGACCAGGCCGATGGAGTGCTCCACCAGCTCGCGGCAGCGGGCTTCGTTGGCGGTGATGCCGACGATGCAGTGTTCGCGCAGCATGTCCATGGCGCGTTGCAGCAGGCGGATGGAGTCGAAGATCTTGAAGGCGATCAGTGGCTCCATCACGTTCAACTGCAGTTGGCCACCTTCGGCCGCCATGGTCAGGGCCAGGTCGTTACCGATGACTTGGAACGCCACTTGGTTGACCGCTTCCGGGATCACCGGGTTGACCTTGCCGGGCATGATCGAGCTGCCTGGCTGGCGCGCCGGCAGGTTGATCTCGTTGATACCGGTGCGTGGGCCGCTGGACAGCAGGCGCAGGTCGTTGCAGATCTTCGACAGCTTCACAGCGGTACGCTTGAGCATGCCGGAGAACAGCACGAAGGCGCCCATGTCGGAGGTGGCTTCGATCAGGTCGGCAGCCGGGACCACGGGCTGGCCGCTGATAACGGCCAGGCGTTGTACGGCCAGGGCCTGGTAGCGCGGGTCGGCGTTGATGCCGGTACCGATGGCGGTGCCGCCCAGGTTCACTTCAGTCAGCAGCTCGGGTGCCAGGGTTTTCAGGCGGGCCAGGTCTTCACCGAGGGTGGTGGCGAACGCGCGGAATTCCTGGCCGAGGGTCATCGGCACGGCGTCTTGCAGTTGGGTGCGGCCCATTTTCAGCACGTGGCTGAATTCGACGCCTTTGGCGGCGAACGCCTGGATCAGGCTGTCGAGGCTGGCCAGCAGCGCGTCATGGCCCAACAGCAGACCCAGGCGGATCGCGGTGGGGTAGGCGTCGTTGGTCGACTGCGCCATGTTCACGTCGTTGTTGGGGTGCAGGTACTGGTATTCGCCCTTCTGGTGGCCCATGGCCTCCAGCGCGATGTTGGCGATGACTTCGTTGGCATTCATGTTGGTTGAAGTGCCGGCGCCGCCTTGAATCATGTCCACCACGAATTCTTCGTGGAAATCGCCGCGGATCAGACGGGCACAGGCTTCGCTGATAGCGGCGTGCTTGGCTTCGCTGAGCTGGCCCAACTCACGGTTGGCGTCAGCGGCAGCTTGCTTGACCATTGCCAGGCCGACCACCAATTTCGGGTAATGCGAAATCGGAACGCCCGAGAGGCGGAAGTTATTCACCGCTCGCAGGGTCTGGATGCCGTAATACGCTTGAGCGGGTACTTCGAGTACGCCAAGCAGGTCTTTTTCTGTGCGGAATGATGCAGCGGAGGACATGACGGAAATCATCTCGATATGGACCCGGAACAGGCCGGAACGCTGCGAATGCTAGGCCTGTAGGAAATTTTGGGCCAATGCTGTTAAACACTGGCCTATGCATAAACGGCATAATGCAGGTGTGACCCGGCTATCATGACGGGCGTGTGTGCCAAAATGGTGCGTATCCGTGGGAGGCAGTGATGAACCTTGAGAGCAAATGGCTGGAAGACTTCAGCGCCTTGGCGGCGACTCGCAGCTTTTCCCAGGCGGCGGAGCGACGGTTTGTCACCCAGCCAGCGTTCAGCCGACGTATTCGCAGCCTTGAGGCCGCACTGGGCCTGACCCTGGTCAACCGCTCGCGCACGCCGGTGGAGCTGACGGCGGCCGGGCAACTGTTCCTGGTCACCGCGCGCACCGTGGTCGAACAACTCGGTGAAGTGCTGCGCCATTTGCATCACCTGGAAGGCGGGCAGGGTGAGGTCATGCAAGTGGCCGCTGCCCACTCCCTGGCATTGGGCTTCTTCCCGCGCTGGATCGCACAACTGCGCAATGAAGGTCTGAACATCGCCACGCGGCTGGTGGCCACCAACGTCGGCGACGCCGTACACGCCCTGCGCGAAGGCGGTTGCGACCTGATGCTGGCGTTCTATGACCCGGATGCGGCGATGCAGATGGACGCCGAGATCTTCCCGTCGCTGCACCTGGGCAACACCGAAATGCTCCCGGTGTGCGCGGCCGACGCCGAGGGCAAGCCGCTGTTCGACCTGGAAGGCGAGGGCAGCGTGCCGTTGCTGGCCTACAGTGCTGGCGCGTTCCTCGGCCGTTCGGTGCATTTGCTGTTACGTCAACGCGCCCTGCGTTTTACCACGGTTTACGAAACGGCCATGGCCGACAGCCTCAAGAGCATGGCCCTGGAAGGCCTGGGTATTGCCTGGGTGCCGCAATTGAGTGTGCGTGCCGAACTGGCGCGCGGTGAATTGGTGGTGTGCGGCGGGCCGCAATGGCATGTGCCGCTGGAAATTCGGCTGTATCGCTGTGCGTTGGTGCGTAAGGCGAATGTGCGGTTGTTGTGGCGTAAGTTGGAAGGTGGGGCGGCGCAGAACACCTGAGCCCAATCTCGGGCCAAATGCAGGGCAAATGTGGAAGGGGGGCTTGCCCCCGATTGCGGTGTGTCAGGCACTGAATATGTCACTACTACACTGCTATCGGGGTGTAGCCCCCTCCCACAGGGTTTTGTGGTGATCTGGCTGACTTGAAAGTCAATAAAACCGCCGGTTTGCACGGCTAGACAGATGGTCATTCCAGGGGCTGTTTATCTGCGTTATTACGGTATACTGCGCGGCCTTCGGCCGGTCCAACCGGCCAAATTTCGTACAACAAGCCACGCCGGATTTCCCGCGTGGCTTGTTGTTTTTTGACGCGCCTGCGGGCGCCCAGAGAGAAGAGGCACGACGATGAGTGCATTGGTTGGCGTGATCATGGGCTCCAAGTCCGATTGGTCCACCCTTAGCCACACCGCCGATATGCTGGAAAAACTCGGCATTCCGTATGAAGTGAAAGTGGTCTCTGCCCACCGCACCCCGGACTTGCTGTTTCAGTATGCCGATGAAGCAGAATCCCGTGGCATTGAGGTGATCATCGCCGGTGCCGGCGGTGCAGCGCACCTGCCAGGCATGTGTGCGGCCAAGACCCACCTGCCGGTGCTCGGCGTGCCGGTGCAGTCGTCGATGCTCTCGGGCGTGGATTCGCTGTTGTCCATCGTGCAGATGCCGGCCGGCATCCCGGTGGCGACCCTGGCAATCGGCAAGGCCGGCGCGATCAATGCCGCCTTGCTGTCTGCCAGCATCCTGGGCGCCAAGCATCCGCAGTTCCACGCTGCGCTGAAAAAATTCCGTGCTGAGCAGACAGACAGCGTGCTGGACAATCCAGACCCACGCATTGCCTGAGGTTGTTGACGATGAAAATCGGTGTAATCGGTGGCGGCCAACTGGGCCGCATGCTGGCCTTGGCGGGAACCCCGCTGGGGATGAACTTTGCTTTCCTGGACCCGGCGCCGGACGCCTGCGCGGCGGCCCTCGGTGAACACCTGCGCGCTGACTACAGCGACCCGGATCACCTGCGCCAGCTGGCGGACGAAGTTGACCTGGTGACCTTCGAGTTCGAAAGTGTCCCGGCTGAAACTGTGGCGTTCCTGTCGCAGTTCGTGCCGGTATACCCGAGCGCCGAAGCCTTGCGTATCGCTCGCGACCGCTGGTTCGAGAAGAGCATGTTCAAGGACCTGGGCATTCCAACCCCGGCCTTCGCCGATATCCAGTCCCAGGCGGACCTGGACGCCGCCGTTGCCAGTATCGGCCTGCCGGCTGTGCTGAAAACCCGCACCCTGGGTTACGACGGTAAGGGCCAGAAAGTCCTGCGCACCCCAGCGGATGTGGTCGGCACCTTCGCCGAGCTGGGCAGCGTGGCCTGCCTGCTGGAAGGCTTCGTACCCTTCACCGGTGAAGTGTCGTTGATCGCCGTGCGCGCCCGTGATGGCGAAACCCGCTTTTACCCGCTGGTGCACAACACTCACGACAGCGGCATCCTCAAACTGTCCGTGGCCAGCACCGATCACCCGTTGCAGGCCCTGGCCGAAGACTATTCCAGCCGCGTGCTCAAGCAGCTGGATTATGTCGGTGTGATGGCGTTCGAGTTCTTTGAAGTCGACGGTGGCCTCAAGGCCAACGAAATCGCCCCGCGTGTACACAACTCCGGGCACTGGACCACCGAAGGCGCCGAGTGCAGCCAGTTTGAAAACCACCTGCGTGCTATCGCAGGCTTGCCCCTGGGTTCCACGGCCAAGGTGGGCGAGAGCGCGATGCTCAACTTTATCGGCGTCGTACCGTCGGTCGAGCGCGTCATTGCCATCGATGACTGCCACCTGCATCACTACGGCAAGGCCTTCAAGGCCGGGCGCAAGGTCGGTCACGCCAACCTGCGCTGCAAGGATCGCGCAACGCTGCAAGCGCAGATCCTCAAGGTCGAAGCGCTGATCGCCGAGCAATAAACCCAGGGGGCGGCGGGAACCATTCGGCTATCGCCGTCCTCTGATTGCAGGATGCCAAAGCCTGTCCAGGCTTTGGCATAGCTCACTTCATTCAGAGGGAAATGCCATGGGTATCATCGGAACCATCTTTATCGGCTTGATCGTCGGCCTGCTGGCGCGTTTCCTCAAGCCCGGCGACGACAGCATGGGTTGGATCATGACCATCCTGTTGGGTATCGCCGGTTCCCTGGCCGCGACCTACGGTGGTCAGGCACTGGGTATCTACCAGGCGGGCCAAGGTGCGGGCTTTATCGGCGCACTCGTCGGCGCAATCATCCTGCTGGTGATCTACGGCCTGATCAAAAAGAACTGATCAGCCGACAAAGTCCTCTGCGCTGCGCAGGCGCAGAGGGCTAGAATGCTCGGCACTTGTTACTTGCCGAGCCTTTCCATGCGCCGTTTTCTGTTGACTCTTCTCTTGCTGGGCTCTGGCCTGGCACACGCCGGCGAACTGCCGGAAACCGACTGGCTCGACCTGATGCCGCTGTCGGACCAGAAGGCCCTCGAGGCCATGCCCGAGATCGACCACAACTCCCCCGAAGCCCAAGGCACCTTCACCGATAAAGGTGGCTTGAAGCAGAGCAAAGGCTTGCCGGCGGTGATGTATTCCACCAAGACCGTGGCCGCCATGAACGGCAAGAACATCCGCATCGGCGGCTACCCGGTTCCGTTGGAAACCGATGCCAAGGGCCGCAGTACGCTGTTCTTCCTGGTGCCCTACCCAGGCGCGTGTATCCACGTGCCGCCACCGCCACCTAACCAGTTGGTGCTGGTGCGCTATCCCAAGGGCTTGAAGTTGGATGATATCTACACGCCGCTGTGGGTCACGGGCACGTTGAAGGTGGAGAAGGTGAATAACGACCTGGCGGATGCGGCCTATGCGCTGGATGCGGGCAAGGTGCGGGTGGTGAAGGAGTCGGATCTCTAAACCACACTGCAAATCAATATGGGAGGGGGCTTGCCCCCGATAGCGGTGATGAAGTCACCAGAGACAGTGACTGACCCCCTGCAATCGGGAGCAAGCCCCCTCCCACATTTTGATTGGGTTTACAAAGTGATACTGGTGATGCTCACGCCCAGCGTGTGGCTTTCACCCGGCGCCAACGCCACCACATCATCCAGCACATTCGCCGTCTCGATGCACAGCATGCCCTGCCAGCCATCGTCGGCCATGTCGTCGAAAGCCTTGGCGCGTTCGGTCCAGGGGTTCCAGATCACGGTAGATTTCGAGCCTTGGCTGGTGAGCTGGATGCGGCGCTGCCAGTCGTTATCGACGATGTTCAGTTGCGCGGGTGTATCGAGGTAGATGCGGTCGGTCTCGGCGCTGAACTGCAGCAGGCCGGTTTGCGTCTTCTCGCTCCAGCCATCGGCGGTATCGATGTACGCCGAGCCGTCCAGGCCTTCGACCTGCACGTTGCGTACGTCGCTGACGGCGAAGTAGGTGTGCAGCGCCTGGCTGAGCGTGACAGTGTGGTCGCCACGGTTATGGCTGGTCAGACGGATATGCAGTTGGTCGTCCAACAGCAGGCTCAGCTTCAGGTCGACCTGATGGGGCCAGCCGGGGAAGCCGCCTGTGGGCACTGGCAGCACCAGGTCGACGCGCAACCCTGTGCCTTCAAGTGCGGTCCCGGCCAACGCCCATAGGGCGGTGCGCACAAAACCGTGGGCGCCGGCCGGGGTATCACTCTGGCGCATCGCCTTGACGCTTTGAGGGTTGCGATCGAACACGCCAAACCACGGCCAGCACACCGGCACACCCGTGCGAATGCCTTTGCCTGTCTTGAACACGGCGGCCTTGTTCGGCCAGATCAGCGGCTGCTCGCCTGCGCGTTGGTAACTGATGATGTGCGCGCCCTGCTGGGCCACCATCAGTTGCGCACCGTTGTGGCGGATGCGCCAGCAGTCCAGCTCGTCGACTTTCACGGTTTCAACGTGGGGCGTAGGCATACAAAAGCACTCTCAATGGCAGGCAATGGGGCAATTGACCGTCAAAACCCGGCGAGGTTTAACGCGCGCGCGACGGCACCGAACGTGTGCGGCCACTGCCATCGATGGCAACGAACACGAATACCGCCTCGGTCACCTTGCGCCATTCGCTGGACAGCGGGTCATCGCTCCACACTTCGACCATCATCTGGATCGAGCTGCGGCCGATTTCCAGGGCCTGGGTATAGAAGGACAATTGCGCGCCCACGGCGACCGGCACCAGGAACGCCATGCGATCAATGGCCACGGTGGCGACACGACCGCCGGCGACTTTACTTGCCATCGCGGTGCCGGCCAGGTCCATTTGCGAGACCAGCCAGCCGCCGAAGATATCGCCGAAACCGTTGGTTTCACGCGGAAGCGCGGTGATTTGCAGGGCGAGATCGCCTTGCGGGATAGGATCTTCTTGTTCGAGTTCGATCATGCCGGGGGTGCCTCTGACCCGTGAAGCTTTTTATAGATGGTGCAAAGTGGATAGCCGACTGGTGGAAAAACGTTTCAGCACAAACATACTCCGTTCGATACGTTTCTCGTAAGGCGTACTAAAGGGAAACTCTGCCAAACCGGCTGGGTGGCACCCAACGGCGTTTTGGCACAGCAGCCCGTCAAGGATGCGGGTCTTGCGCATGCAAGGGCCGAGTATATCGAGACCCTGACGCCACGACGACCTCCCGGCGCTCATTTGGTCGGTAAATAGACGCTGTAATGGGGCTTTTTCGGGCAACTGTTCTTCTATCCAGCTTAACGGGTGTCCCGCGACGGGATTATTTCGTCCATCTGCACAGTTAACCGTTCGGCGCTGTGCTTTTTCCAACGATTTGCTATCTTGCCAGACCCGCCGCCAGTCGCGGGCATGTCGTCCTTATTACGCTGATTACTATAAGAGAAGCTCTGCCATGTCCTCCGTGCCCGCAAGCAGTGCGCAACCGTCGCGCCCGCTGACCCGCAACGACTACAAAACCCTGTCGCTGTCTGCCTTGGGCGGGGCGCTGGAGTTCTACGACTTCATCATCTTCGTGTTTTTCGCCACGGTGGTCGGAAAACTGTTCTTCCCCGCCGACATGCCCGAATGGCTGCGCATGATGCAGACCTTCGGCATTTTCGCCGCCGGTTACCTGGCACGCCCATTGGGCGGCATCATCATGGCGCACTTCGGTGACCTGCTGGGCCGCAAGAAAATGTTCACCCTCAGCATCTTCATGATGGCCGTGCCGACCCTGATCATGGGCCTGCTGCCGACCTACGCGCAGATCGGCCTGTGGGCGCCGATCCTGTTGCTGCTGATGCGCGTGATCCAGGGTGCGGCCATTGGCGGCGAAGTACCGGGTGCTTGGGTGTTCGTCTCCGAACACGTTCCGCCGCGTCACATCGGCTACGCCTGCGGTACCCTGACCAGCGGCCTCACCGCCGGCATCCTGCTGGGCTCGCTGGTGGCCACCGCCATCAACACTATTTATAGCCCCGAGCAGGTCTCGGATTACGCCTGGCGGATTCCATTCTTGCTGGGCGGTGTATTTGGCCTGCTGTCGGTGTACCTGCGCCGCTGGCTGCACGAAACCCCGATCTTTGCCGAGATGCAGCAGCGCAAGACCCTGGCCGCCGAGCTGCCATTGCGCGCCGTACTGCGTGACCATCGTGGCGCCATCGTGCTGTCGATGCTGTTGACCTGGCTGTTGTCGGCCGGCGTCGTGGTGGTCATCCTGATGACTCCGACCGTGCTGCAGACCATCTACCACTTCACTCCGACCATTGCGCTGCAAGCCAACAGCCTGGCCATCGTGACCCTGAGCCTGGGCTGCATTGCCTCCGGTGCCCTGGCCGACCGTTTCGGTGCCGGGCGCGTACTGGTTGCCGGTTGCGCGCTGTTGCTGGCGACGTCGTGGACGCTTTACCACAGCTTGCTGGACCACCCCGACTGGTTGTTCCCGCTGTACGCCCTGACCGGTCTGTTCGTCGGCACCATTGGCGTGGTGCCTTACGTGATGGTCAAAGCCTTCCCGCCCGTGGTGCGCTTCAGTGGTTTGTCATTCTCCTACAACGTGGCCTACGCGGTGTTCGGTGGGCTGACGCCGTTGGCGGTGTCGTTGCTGATGAAGGAAAGCCCGATGGGCCCGGCTTACTACGTTGCCGTCCTGTGTGTGATGGGGATGGTGGTGGGTGGGTACCTGTGGAAGCGCGGGCGCTGACGGCCGACTGATCACCTGTGGCGGGCGCGTTCGCCACAGGTGATGTTTGCCTCATCAATAATGTCAGAGTGTTTCCGAATAACCGTTACGCCCGCCTCAACCCTCGCATAACCCCTGTGTTTCCGAAGTTTTCCCCGCGTTGCTGCGTTTCATCATCAATGATGGCCTTTCATCTAATTGTCATATTCCGGACATAGAGTGTTCACACGGCCTCTCGATACTTGGCCCCGATCCAATTATCCCTATCTGCTAGGAGCAAGGCATGAAACTGAAACGTTTGATGGCGGCAATGACTTTTGTCGCTGCTGGCGTTGCGACCGCCAACGCGGTGGCCGCTGGTGTTGACCCGGCAATTCCGGCTTATGTGAAGACCACTGGTGTGTCGGGCAACTTGTCCAGCGTCGGTTCCGATACCCTGGCCAACCTGATGACCCTGTGGGCTGAGGGTTACAAAAAGGAATACCCGAACGTCAACATCCAGATTCAAGCTGCTGGTTCTGCCACCGCGCCTCCTGCGCTGACTGAAGGCACTTCCAACCTGGGCCCGATGAGCCGCAAGATGAAGGACACCGAACTGGCGGCCTTCGAGCAGAAGTACGGCTACAAGCCAACCGCTATCCCGGTTGCCGTGGACGCCCTGGCGGTGTTCGTGCACAAGGACAACCCGATCCAGCACCTGACCATGGAGCAAGTCGACGCGATCTTCTCCTCGACTCGCCTGTGCGGTGGCAAAGCCGACGTGAAAACCTGGGGCGACCTGGGTGTGACCGGCGACCTGGCCAACAAACCAGTGCAACTGTTCGGTCGTAACTCGGTGTCCGGCACCTACGGCTACTTCAAGGAAGAAGCCCTGTGCAAAGGCGACTACAAGCCTAACGTGAACGAACAACCTGGCTCGGCTTCGGTCGTGCAGTCGATCAGCTCCTCGCTGAACGGCATCGGTTACTCGGGTATCGGCTACAAGACCGCCAGCGTGAAAACCGTGGCCCTGGCCAAGAAAGGCAGCACTGACTTCATCGAAGACAGCGAAGAAAACGCCCTGAACGGCAAATACCCGCTGTCGCGCTTCCTCTACGTGTACGTCAACAAAGCCCCGAACAAGCCTCTGGCCCCGCTGGAAGCTGAGTTCGTGAAACTGGTTCTGTCCAAACAGGGCCAGGAAGTTGTAGTGAAAGACGGCTACATCCCGCTGCCAGCCAAAGTTGCCGCCAAGGCCCTGGCTGACCTGGGTCTGAAAGAAGGCAACTGATTGCCTCTGCGGGAACCGGTACGCCGGTTCCCGCATCACTAATTTTCAATCCGCTGCCAGCCCTGCTTCGCGGCGGATTTCTTGCGTCACTGCATTGTCATCTTTCTGTCATACAGGATCGCTAGGGTGTGCGCATGAATGATCTGGCCAATTCCACCATGACGACAACTTCTCCCCCCAAGCGCATTGATTTCAATACGCCTGAGCTGCAACGCAAGCGCCGCATCCGCGCGCTCAAGGATCGCCTGACCCGTTGGTACGTACTGATTGGCGGCCTCGCCGTCCTCGGCGCCATTACCCTGATTTTCTTCTTTCTTGCCTATGTGGTTGCGCCACTGTTCCAAGGTGCTTCCCTGACCAAGGAAGACGCGCTGACCCCGGCCTGGATCCAGGACGCCGGCAAGCCGTTGATGATTTCCCTGGAGGAACAGAACCAGGTGGCCATGCGGGTTTCCGACAAGGGCCAGGCACTGTTCTTTGATGTCGCCACCGGTGCCGAACTCAAGCGTTTCGATCTGCCGCTGCCGGCGGGTGCGAGCGTAGCGTCCATCGGTGAAGACCAGCCGGGCAGCCCGCTGGTGATCCTCGGCTTTTCCAATGGCCAGTCCCTGGTGTTCCGCCACACCTATAAGGTGTCGTACCCGGACGGCAAGAAAACCATCACGCCTGCGATTGAATACCCCTACGGTGAAACGCCCATCGTGCTCGACGATGCCGGCCGCCCGTTGGAGCACGTCGCCCTCAACGCCACCGACTCGTCGCTGGTAGTTGCCGGCTCGGCGGGTTCGCACTTGAACGTGCTGACCCTGAGCCGTGAAGAAAACATGATGACCGGCGACGTCACCAGCGAGCAGAAGCGTATCGAGCTGCCGCAGATGACTGAGCCGGTGAAGGCGATCTTCATCGACCCGCGCCAGCAGTGGCTGTATGTGATTAACGGTCGCGCCCTGGCCGATGTGTTCAGCCTGCGCGACAAGAGCCTCAATGGTCGCTACAAGTTGCTGGAAGACGCCAACGCTGAAATCACCGCCAGCACTCAACTGGTAGGCGGTATCTCGCTGATTATCGGCAACTCCAAGGGTGGCCTGGCCCAGTGGTTCATGGCCCGCGACCCGGATGGCGAGCAGCGCCTGAAGCAGATCCGCACCTTCCAGATGGGCACCGCGCCCATCGTGGAAATCACCGCCGAAGAGCGTCGCAAAGGCTTCACCGCCCTCGATGCTTCCGGCAAGTTCGGCGTGTTCCACAGCACCGCCCACCGCACCCTGCTGGTGGATCCGGTGGTCGACGGCCAGGGCGTGTTCGGCCTGTCGCCTCGCGCCAACCGTGTGATCGTCGAAGCCGGCGGCAAGCTGCAACCGCTGCTGCTGGACAACCCGCACCCGGAAGTGTCCTGGAGCGCGTTGTGGAGCAAGGTCTGGTACGAAAACTACGACGAGCCTAAATACGTCTGGCAATCGACCGCCGCCAACACTGATTTCGAACCCAAGATGAGCTTGGCCCCGCTGACCTTCGGTACCTTGAAGGCCGCGTTCTACGCCATGCTGCTGGCCGCGCCATTGGCCATTGCCGCCGCGATCTATACCGCTTACTTCATGGCCCCGAGCCTGCGCCGCAAGGTCAAGCCGGTGATCGAACTGATGGAAGCGATGCCGACGGTGATCCTCGGCTTCTTCGCCGGCCTGTTCCTGGCGCCGTATGTCGAAGGGCATCTACCGGGGATTTTCAGTCTGCTGATGCTGGTGCCGATTGGCATCCTGGTGGCCGGTTTTATCTTCAGCCGCCTGCCTGAGTCTATCCGCCTGCGGGTACCCGATGGCTGGGAAAGCGCGATCCTGATCCCGGTGATCCTGTTGGTGGGCTGGCTCTCGCTGTACATGAGCCCGTACCTGGAAACCTGGTTCTTCGGCGGCGACATGCGCATGTGGATCTCCCATGACCTCGGCATCACCTACGACCAGCGCAACGCCCTGGTGGTTGGCCTGGCCATGGGGTTTGCAGTGATCCCGAACATCTACTCCATCGCCGAAGACGCCGTGTTCAGCGTGCCGCGCGGCCTGACCCTGGGCTCCCTGGCCCTGGGCGCCACGCCGTGGCAGACCATGACCCGCGTCGTCATCCTGACCGCCAGCCCGGGGATTTTCTCGGCGCTGATGATCGGCATGGGCCGCGCCGTGGGCGAGACCATGATCGTGCTGATGGCCACCGGTAACACGCCGGTGATGGAGATGAACCTGTTCGAAGGCCTGCGCACCCTGGCGGCCAACGTCGCCGTGGAGATGCCCGAGTCGGAAGTGGGCGGCAGTCACTACCGCGTACTGTTCCTCTCGGCACTGGTGCTGCTGCTGTTCACCTTCATCATGAACACCCTCGCCGAGCTGATCCGTCAGCGTCTGCGCAAGAAATACTCGTCGCTTTAAGAAAGGTAGAAGTCTGTGAAACAGAACTCCCTGAATGGATGGTTCAAGAGCGGCGCTCCCGGCGTCTGGATCAGCGGTGGCGCGGTGTCCATCGCGGTCATCATGACCATTGGTTTGCTGGCGGTGATAGCCGTGCGTGGCCTGGGCCACTTCTGGCCGGCTGACCTGATCCAGGCCAACTACAACGTGCCGGGCCAGGAAAACCATATCGTCATCGGCGAAGTGGTGCAGAAAGAAGAAGTGCCGCGCGAGCGCCTGAAAAGCGCTGGCCTGCCGGTGCCCGATGCAGGCCCGGAATTCATGACCCGCGAGCTGATCAAGGTCGGCAACCGTGACCTGAACGGCAACGACTTCACCTGGATCGTCGGCGAGTGGTTGAAGGACCAGAGCACGCCGAAGAACCTGATGACTATCGAGCGTCGCGAGTGGGGCAACTTCTACGGCACCCTGGTCAACGTCAAGCAGGATGGCAAGGTCATCGCTGAAGGCGAGGCCGCGTGGCCGGAACTGCAAGCCCGCGTCGACCGCGTGAACAAGCTGGCGGCTCAACTCAAGACCCTGGAGAAGTCCGACATCGGCGCGATCAACGCCGGCCTCGAACGTATTCGCCTGCACGGTCGCAAGCTGGAACTGGAAGGCAAGCTCGACGCCGCCGCCCAGGCCGACATGGATGCCGACCGCGCCGAGCTGAACGCCCGCTACCAGGACATCGAAGCGCGCCTGGCCGACCTGCACGCCCAGTTCAACCGCGACGCCTTGACCGCCCGCGATGCGAACGGCAAGGAAGTGGAAATCGGCATCGGCAAAGTGGTACACGCCTACCAGCCGAACGCCATGGGCACGATGACCAAGATCGGCTTCTACTTCAGCAAGGTCTGGGAGTTCCTCAGCGACGACCCACGGGAAGCCAACACCGAAGGCGGGATCTTCCCGGCCATCTTCGGCACCGTGATGATGACCCTGATCATGGCGATGATCGTGACCCCGTTCGGCGTGTTGGCGGCGGTGTATCTGCGTGAATATGCCAAGCAGAACACCCTGACGCGGATTATCCGCATCGCCGTGAACAACCTGGCGGGTGTACCGGCCATCGTCTACGGCGTGTTCGGCCTGGGGTTCTTCGTGTATGTATTGGGTGGCTCGGTCGACCGTTTGTTTTTCGCCGAAGCCCTGCCGGCCCCGACCTTCGGCACCCCAGGCCTGCTCTGGGCCTCGTTGACCCTGGCGCTGCTGGCGGTGCCGGTGGTGATCGTGGCCACCGAAGAAGGCTTGGCGCGGATTCCTCGCACCGTGCGTGAGGGGTCCCTGGCACTGGGCGCGACCAAGGCGGAAACGTTGTGGAAGATCGTGCTGCCGATGGCCAGCCCGGCGATGATGACCGGCATGATCCTCGCCGTGGCGCGCGCCGCCGGTGAAGTGGCGCCGCTGATGCTGGTGGGTGTGGTCAAGCTGGCGCCGTCGCTGCCGCTGGATGGCAACTACCCGTACCTGCACCTGGACCAGAAGATCATGCACCTGGGCTTCCATATTTATGACGTCGGCTTCCAGAGCCCCAACGTCGAGGCCGCACGGCCGCTGGTGTACGCCACCGCGTTGTTGCTGGTGCTGGTGATCGCTACGTTGAACCTGTCGGCGGTGTGGATTCGCAACCACCTGCGCGAAAAATACAAAGCGTTGGATAGCTGATAACCCTGTAGGAGCGAGCTTGCTCGCGAGAAACGCAAGGGCGCCGCGTTCATTCTGGCTCCCGCGCGTTTTGTTAACGACCTTCGCGAGCAAGCTCGCTCCTACAGAAGAATGATGTAACCGCAGGCCCAATCGCCGCGGCTCACTGAAACGAATTGGTAGCACAGGGAGCATCCCATGCAACACGAAACCCAATCCCACGGCATCAACATGTCTGCCCTGGGGCGTGACAAGCAGAGCCTGAGCCTGGCCCAGGAGACCGTGGCCATCGAAGTGCCCGGCCTGAGCCTGTACTACGGTGAAAAGCAGGCGTTGTTCGACGTCAGCATGAACATCCCCAAGCAGCGCGTGACTGCCTTTATCGGCCCCTCGGGCTGCGGCAAGTCCACCCTGCTGCGCACGTTCAACCGCATGAACGACCTGGTGGACGGTTGCCGCGTGGACGGTGCGATCAACCTCTACGGCACCAACATCTACCGCAAGGGCGAAGACGTGGCCGAGTTGCGTCGTCGCGTGGGCATGGTGTTCCAGAAGCCCAACCCGTTCCCCAAGACCATCTACGAAAATGTGGTCTACGGCCTGCGCATCCAAGGCATCAACAAGAAACGTATCCTTGATGAGGCCGTGGAGTGGGCACTCAAGGGCGCGGCGCTGTGGGATGAGGTCAAGGACCGCCTGCATGAGTCAGCGCTGGGCCTGTCCGGCGGCCAGCAGCAACGTCTGGTGATTGCGCGCACCATCGCCGTGGAGCCGGAAGTGCTGCTGCTCGACGAACCGTGCTCGGCACTCGACCCGATCTCGACGCTGAAAGTGGAAGAACTGATCTACGAGCTCAAGTCCAAGTTCACCATCGTCATCGTGACCCACAACATGCAACAGGCGGCGCGGGTTTCCGACTACACCGCGTTCATGTACATGGGCAAGCTGGTGGAGTTCGGCGATACCGATACCCTGTTCACCAATCCGGCGAAAAAACAGACCGAAGACTACATCACCGGTCGCTACGGCTAGGAAGCCGTGGTTCACATTGCACTGACGCTGCGGTTCTCCGCACCTTACCGGACGCTCCAAGGACGCCAACATGATTAGCAAAGAAGGCCTTACCCATCACATCTCCGCGCAGTTCAATGCCGAGCTTGAGGAAGTGCGCAGCCACCTCCTGGCGATGGGCGGGCTGGTGGAGAAGCAAGTCAACGATGCGGTCACCGCGCTGATCGAGGCCGACTCGGGCCTGGCCCAGCAAGTGCGTGAGATCGATGACCAGATCAACCAGATGGAACGCAACATCGACGAAGAATGCCTGCGCATTCTTGCCCGTCGCCAGCCGGCGGCGTCCGACTTGCGTTTGATCATCAGCATTTCCAAGTCGGTGATCGATCTTGAGCGCATCGGCGACGAAGCCACCAAGATTGCCCGTCGCGCCATCCAGCTGTGTGAAGAAGGCGAAGCCCCGCGCGGCTACGTGGAAGTGCGCCATATCGGCGACCAGGTGCGCAACATGGTGCGCGACGCGCTTGACGCATTCGCCCGCTTCGATGCCGAGCTGGCATTGTCAGTGGCCCAGTACGACAAGATCATCGACCGTGAGTACAAGACGGCGTTGCGTGAGCTGGCGACCTACATGATGGAAGACCCGCGCTCTATCTCAAGGGTCTTGAGCATTATCTGGGTGCTGCGCTCCCTGGAGCGGATCGGCGACCACGCGCGCAATATCTCGGAACTGGTGATCTATCTGGTACGTGGCACCGACGTACGGCACATGGGCCTCAAGCGCATGAAAGCGGAAGTTGAAGGTTCAGTCGATCAAATCCCTAATGTTCCTGGCGAATCTGACGATAAGTAAGGTTGCCCGAGAAATTAACGCCCGGCCTTTGGTCGGGCGTTTTTGTTCGTGGCAGCTGAATTTTTTACGGATCGGACGAAAGAAAGTCCGAACGTGACGATAGAGTTTTGGCAAAATGCCATTAGTCAGGCGTTCTGCGTGCCGCGGTTTTTATAGGATAAAGGGTCGATGAGTAAAGTCAGTGTATTGGTGGTGGATGACGCCTCGTTTATTCGCGACCTGGTGAAGAAGTGCCTGCGCAACTACTTCCCGGGCATCAAGATCGAAGATGCGGTGAACGGTAAAAAGGCCCAGGCCATCCTGATGCGCGAAACCTTCGATCTGGTGCTGTGCGACTGGGAAATGCCGGAGATGTCCGGGCTTGAGCTATTGACCTGGTGCCGCGAACAGGCGCACCTCAAGGCGATGCCATTCGTGATGGTGACCAGCCGTGGCGACAAGGAAAACGTGGTCCAGGCGATCCAGGCCGGTGTATCCGGCTACGTCAGCAAGCCGTTCACCAACGAGCAGTTGCTGAACAAGGTCAAGCAGGCCCTGCACAAAATCGGCCGTCTCGACGCCTTAGTCGCCAGCGCACCGACCAAGATGAACTCGGCTTTCGGCAACGACTCGCTGAGCGCCCTGACCGGCGGTAAACCTGAAGCGGTCAAGGCCGCTCCGGTCGCGGCCGTGGCACCCAGCCGCGGCTTGCTCAACAGCCCACCCGTGCAAGCGGCGCCAGCGGCAGGGGCAGCGGCGGGGGGGCGTGGCCAGGGCCAATTGCGCCTGTCCAGCGGCACCCAACAGTGTGTGATCAAGGCGCTGAGCATCAAGGAGGCGCTGCTGGTGGTGCGTCGCGGTGAGGTCCTGCCCCAGGTACTGGAAAGCGCGGTACTCGACCTTGAGCAGGGCGACAACGCCGAAGTCGCGCGCCTCAACGGCTACCTGCACGCCATTGTGGCGTTCGAGCCCAAGCCCGACAGCGACTGGCTGCAACTGACCTTCCGGTTCATCGACCAGGATGCGCAGAAGCTTGACTACATCTCGCGCCTGATCGCGCGCGGCACGGCGCAGAAGCATTTTGTGCCGGGCGCCTGATCCTCGAGACAACTGAAAAATGTGGGAGGGAGCTTGCCCCCGATAGCGGTGTGTCAGCTAACGAATACTTGGCTGGAGGACTGCTATCGGGGGCAAGCCCCCTCCCACATTGGATCTCCATTGTGGCGTACAAAGTTGTCATGATCCGTTGCTAACCTGCCGCTCAGTCATCCCGGCAGGTTCACACCATGCTCATGCGCTTTTTGCTGTGCTGCGGGCTTGCAACGGTCGCCGTGTCGACCCAGGCCATGACCCTCTACAAATCCGTTGATGCCAATGGCCTGGTGTTTTTCAGCGACCGGTATACGCCTGGCGCCCAGGCGTTCGTGATCCGAGAGCGCAAGGTTGAGCGACCGATGCTTGTCGTGCCCAGGCCCGATCGTCCACAACAAGCTTACCGCTACCCCTTGCCTTGGCGCGGCGGTCCTTTCCGCCTGACCCAGGGCCCCAACGGCAGTTTCAGCCACACCGACGCCAAGAGCCGCTACGCCATGGACATTGCCATGCCTGAAGGCACGCCGATTATTGCCGCCCGCAGCGGTGTGGTGGTGAAGACCGAGAACGAGCAGGCCGGGCGGGGCAATGATGCGTCGGGGAATTTTGTGCGGGTGCGGCACGACGATGGCACCGAGGGCGTGTACCTGCATCTCAAGCGAGGGTCGGTCAGTGTGAGGGTAGGGCAACGCGTGGCAGTGGGGAGCCCGCTGGCGTTATCGGGCAATACCGGCAACAGCAGCGGGCCGCATCTGCACTTCGTAGTGCAGCGGCCCACCGAGGCGGGGCTGGTGTCGATCCCGTATGAATTCAACCAGCCCGTCGGCGCATTGCCCAATTTTGCATTGGGCAATTGACGGCAGGAGCGGGCAAGCCCGCGCCTGCGGTTAGTCGAGCAGTAACACCTTGGCCAGCACGATCTTCGGTCCTTTCATCTTCTTGATGATGATCCGCAAGCCCTCAACCTCCAGCACTTCTTCCTCTTCAGGCACCCGCTTGAGGGTGTCGTAGACCAGCCCGGCCAAGGTTTCAGCCTCGATGTGGTCCAGGTCGACGCCCAGCAGGCGTTCCACCTTGAACAGCGGCGTATCGCCCCGTACCAGCAGCTTGCCCGGCTGATAGGCGAGGATACCGCGCTCGGCCTTGCGGTGTTCGTCCTGAATATCGCCTACCAGCACTTCCAGCACGTCTTCCATGGTCAGGTAGCCGATGACCTTGCCGTCGGCTTCTTCCACCAGGGCGAAATGCGCGCCGCCTTTGCGGAACTGCTCCAGCAACTGTGACAACGGCATGTGCCGTGACACACGTTCCAGCGGGCGGGTCAGCTCGGCCAGGTTGAACGACTCGGGGAGGTGGTCCAGGGCCGCCAGTTCCAGCAGCAGGTCCTTGATGTGCAAAAGGCCGACAAACTCGTTGCGCACCGCGTCATACACGGGGTAACGGCTGAATTTGTGGCGACGGAACAGCGCGAGGATTTCCTTGAGCGGGGCGTTGAAGTCCAGGGTCACCAGGTCTTCCCGGGAGTTGGCCCAGTCCACCACTTCCAGCTCGCCCATTTCCACGGCCGACGCCAGCACGCGCATGCCCTGGTCGCTGGGGTCCTGGCCACGGCTGGAGTGCAGGATCAGCTTGAGTTCTTCGCGGCTGTAATGGTGCTCGTGGTGCGGGCCGGGTTCGCCTTGGCCGGCGATGCGCAGGATGGCGTTGGCGCTGGCGTTGAGCAGGTAGATCGCCGGGTACATGGCCCAGTAGAACAGGTACAGCGGCACGGCGGTCCATAGCGACAGCAACTCGGGTTTGCGGATCGCCCAGGACTTGGGCGCCAGTTCACCGACCACGATGTGCAGGTAGGAAATCACAAAGAACGCGGCAAAGAACGACACACCCTTGATCACTTCCGGCGATTCGACGCCCACGGCGCCCAGCAGCGGTTCGAGGATATGCGCAAAGGCTGGCTCACCGACCCAGCCCAGGCCCAGGGAGGCGAGGGTGATACCCAGCTGGCAGGCCGACAGGTAGGCGTCGAGCTGGCTGTGCACGGTGCGCAGGATCTGTCCGCGCCAGCCGTTGGTATGGGCGATGGCCTCGACCCGGGTGGAGCGCAATTTGACCATGGCGAACTCCGCTGCAACGAAAAATCCGTTGAGCAGTACCAGGACCAGTGCAAAAAGAATCATGCCGAAGTCGGCGAAGAGTGTGGCGAGGGTGATACCAGGGGAAGGGTCCATGATGGGGTTTTGCGGGTTCCGTGTGTTCAATTAGGGGTGACAGGAGGGCCTGAAAGGCAGACACAAGTGGGCCAATGTAGCGGCTGACGGGGCGCTTGCCTAGTGGTTGCTGCCAGGTGGGGTATGGAATGCACTCTCTAAGACAACACCGATCCACTGTGGGAGGTGGCTTGCCCCCGATGGCGGCGGGTCAGATATGAATGTGCTGCATGACACCCTACCTATATCGGGGGCAAGCCCCCTCCCACAGTATTGGGTTTATTCGTCGGGGCTGAGGACTCGCGAGCGCGCCACCTGAGTCGGCGGAAAATGGCAGGTGAACGTACTGCCATGCCCCAGCACGCTGCTGATCTCCAGCCGCGCGCGATGGCGCAGCAGCACATGCTTGACGATGGCCAGGCCGAGGCCGGTGCCGCCGGTGTTGGAGTTGCGGCTGGAGTCGACACGGTAGAACCGTTCGGTGAGGCGCGGCAGGTGCTTGGCATCGATGCCGATGCCGGAGTCCTGCACGCTCAGGTGGGCGCCGTGTTCATCGGCCCACCAGCGGATGCGGATATTGCCCTTGTCCTGGGTGTATTTCACCGCATTGAACACCAGGTTGGAAAACGCGCTGCGCAATTCGCCTTCGCTGCCTTTGAGCAGGATCGACGGGTCGGCTTCCAGGGTGATCTGTTGCCCGCGTTGGCCGGACAGGGCCTGGGCGTCGTTCTTGATGGTCTGCAACAGGCTCTGCACCGCGACCGGCTGGTTGTCCGACGGGTAGTCGGTGGCCTCCAGCTTGGCCAGCAACAGCAAGTCGTTGAGCAGGGTTTGCATGCGCGAGCCCTGTTGCTGCATCTGTTGCAGGGCGCGGCTCCAGCGCGGGTTGATCTCGTCGACATTGTCCAGCAGCGTCTCCAGGTAGCCGCAGATCACGGTCAATGGGGTACGTAGTTCGTGGGAGACGTTGGCGACGAAGTCCTTGCGCATCTGCTCCAGCTGGTGGATGCGTGTCACGTCGCGCACCAGCATCAGGTGTTCGTTGTTGCCGTAGCGCGTCAGGTACAGCTGGATGCGCACGCGGTCGTTGGTGGGCGAGGGGATTTCCAGGGCTTCTTCGTAGTTCTCCTGTTCGAAGTACTCCTTGAAGCGCGGGTGGCGCACCAGGTTGGTCACCGGCTGGCCGCTGTCCTGGGGCGTCTTGAGGCCCAGCAGGGTCTCGGCGGCGCGGTTCCACCATTCCAGGTTGCCATCGCTGTCGAGCATGATCACCGCGTCCTTGAGCGCGGCGGTGGACTCCTGTACCCGGTCGATCACCGCTTGCAGGCGCCCGCGGACGCGTTGGTCGCGGCGTTGCAGGTGGTAGATGCTGTCGAACACCTCGCCCCACAGGCCGTAGCCGTCGGGTGGTGCTTCATCGGGTTTGTGCTGGCGCAACCATTCATGCAGGCGCAGCAATTGCTTCAGCGTCCAGCCCAGGTACAGGCCGATGCCAACAGCCAGGCTCCAGCCGTATTGACCGCTGACCAGGCCCACCAGCAGGCAGCCGGTGATCAACAGAAGCATGTGGCGGATCAGGGTGCCATGCCAGTTTTGATTCACTTGAACATGCGTCCTTGTCAGCTGTTAAGTCAGGCTCTTAAATCAGGAAGTGGCTGGCTCAGCCCTTGGTGGAAAACCGATAGCCGGTGCCGCGCACGGTTTGTACCAGATTCTCGTAAGCGTCGCCCAAGGCTTTGCGCAGGCGACGGATGTGCACGTCCACGGTGCGCTCTTCCACATACACGTTGCCGCCCCACACCTGGTCCAGCAATTGGCCACGGGTGTAGGCGCGCTCCTGGTGGGTCATGAAAAATTGCAGCAGGCGGTATTCGGTCGGGCCCATCTCGGCAGGCTTGCCGTCGATGGTCACGCGGTGGCTGATCGGGTCCAGCAGCAGGCCGCCCACTTCGATCGGTGCTTCGCCATCGGTAGGACCGGCACGGCGCAGTACCGCTTTCAGACGAGCGACCAGCTCCCGTGGGGAAAATGGCTTGGTGATGTAGTCGTCGGCGCCGACTTCCAGGCCCTGGATCTTGTTGTCCTCTTCGCCCTTGGCGGTGAGCATGATGATCGGGATATCCCCGGTCAGCTCATCACGCTTGAGGCGGCGGGCCAGTTCGATACCGGAGGTGCCCGGCAGCATCCAGTCCAGCAGGATCAGGTCCGGCTTGCGGTCGACGATGATGGCATGGGCCTGCTGGGAGTTTTCCGCCTCCAGGCAGTCATAGCCGGCCATTTCCAACGCAACGGCGATCATCTCGCGAATGGGCGCTTCGTCGTCAACGATCAGAATGCTCCTGCCAACCATGCCTAAAATCCTCTTGTCATTTAACTGTCTTGCGCCGCATTAGATAACGGAATTATTGCAGTCGTGTGACAGTAATTTAGCCGCTTGGGCAATTCCCGCCCGTGTGGACTACGCTTTGAGTCCGAATCCTGACAACCACAAAAGGAAGGTTCCGATGACTTACAGTACTTTTTCCTGGAAAGCCTTGCTGGTAACGGTGGCGTTGACGCTGCCGACCCTGGCGTTTGCCGCAGAGCCGGCGATGACGAAAGATGGGGTGTTGGTGGATCACAAAGGCATGACGCTCTACACCTTCGCCAAGGATGCCGATGGCAAGTCCATGTGTAACGACAAGTGCGCTGCCAACTGGCCGCCGTTGATGGCCGAATCCACCGACAAGCCCATGGGCAAGTGGACCGTCATCACCCGAGACGATCAAAAGAGCCAATGGGCCTACAGCGGCAAGCCCCTCTATACCTTCGTCATGGACAAAAAGGCCGGTGACATGACCGGCGACGGCAAAATGGACGGGGCCTGGAAAGTCGCCAAGCCCTGATCCTGCTTCGTGGCTAAAACATCGCGGGTAGGCCCGCTCCCACCTTTTGATGTGTGAATACATTCAAACGTGGGAGGGGGCTTGCCCCCGATGAGGCCCGACCAGACACTGCAAACACCTCAGCGAAACGCGTAATCCGCCACAATCCCGACAAAAATCGCCAACCCGGCCCAGTGGTTGTGCAAAAACGCCTTGAAGCATTTCATCCGGTCCCTGTCGCGGGTGTACCAGAACTCCCAGGCAAAGCAGCCTGCCGCCGCCAGCAACCCCAGGTGGAACCAGCCCCCCAGTTCAAACCTTGCGCCGGCCAGCAACAGGCACAGCAGCGCCAGGCCTTGCAGGGTCAGGATGATCACCCGGTCTGCATCGCCGAACAGAATGGCCGTGGATTTGACGCCGATCTTCAGGTCGTCATCGCGGTCGGTCATTGCGTAATAGGTGTCGTAGCCCACCGTCCACAGCAGGTTGGCTATATACAGCAGCCAGGCGGTGGCGGGCAGGTGGCCGGTTTCGGCGGTGAACGCCATCGGCATGCCCCAGGAAAACGCCGCGCCCAACACCACCTGGGGGTAATAGGTGTAGCGCTTCATGAACGGGTAGCTGGCCGCCAGTGCCAGGCCGCCCAGCGACAACCAGATGGTTGTGGCGTTGGTCAGCAGTACCAGCAGGAAGCTGATCAGCATCAGTACCGCAAAGAACACCAGGGCCTCTTTTGAACTGATCTTGCCGCAGGCCAGCGGGCGTTGCGCGGTGCGCTTCACATGGCCGTCGACCTTGCGGTCGGCCCAGTCGTTGATCACGCAACCGCCGGCGCGGGTCAGCACCACACCCAATACGAAAATCACGATATTGAGGAGGGCCGGCGAGCCCTTGCCGGCGATCCACAGCGCCCACAGCGTCGGCCACAGCAACAGGTAGATGCCGATGGGCTTGTCCATGCGGGTCAACTGAATGAAATCCCAGGCCCTGGGGTTCAGGCGGTTCAAGGATTTGAGCAGACGTTGATACATCAGCAATTCTCCGGATGGTCATGCAGCGCGTGCCAGAAACTCGGCAGGAAGACTTCCGCCACCAGCACGCTCAGCGGCCCACGATCAAAGCGTGAGCGGCGTGCCCACAGCCCGTCGGCCTGGTCCGTGGTGGGCAGCCATTGGCGAGGGTAACGGCACACCTCGATGGCTTGGCGGGTGAACGCGTGATCGCAAAACAGCAATTCGCCCAGGGAGCGGCTGCCCAATTCGTCCATATGCAAGCCGTCGCCCTGCAATGCGCTGCGCGCCGCCACACTGCGGGCAAATACCCACGGTTGGCCATGCCCGCGCAAATACACCTCGCGCACCCAACCGATACTGGCCGGGGGCATGTGCAGCGCCGCGCATTCATCATCGCGCAGCGGCTGCCAGCCTTCGAACAGCGGCGTCACGCTGAAGCCATCGTTGGACAGCCACGTCAGCCGGCGCGTCAGCGAGCCTTCGTCGAACAGCCAGTCGAGGGTCACGGGCGCGGGCGCAGGGGTCAGAAGGCTCTGGGTCAGCCATTGGCAAACATCGGGAAGGGCGATTGAGTGCGGCACGGTGAGTCAGTATTGGCAGCAAAAGAGGCGGCGAGCTTACCATGGCGTCCTGACCTTTTGCCGGGCCGAGCCAGCGCCTTGCGTCGATCGAGCTTGCATCTCCCGGCCCCGATCAGTACAAAACGCCCTGAGCCGCGCGGCAACGCTGGATCCATCGACCGCCGGCCAACCTGCCTGGACCCTGAGGAAGCAAGTAAATGAAGAAGTGGCAATGTGTAGTCTGCGGCCTGATCTATGACGAAAAAGACGGCTGGCCGGATGATGGTATCGCTCCGGGCACCCTGTGGCAGGACGTCCCGGAAGACTGGCTGTGCCCGGACTGCGGCGTCGGCAAGATGGATTTCGAAATGATCGAAATCGGCTAATTTTCAGTTTCAGAACCGTACTACAAGGAGAAAGGAATGAACGCACCTGTCGTGATCATCGGCACAGGATTGGCCGGCTACAACGTGGCCCGGGAGTTTCGCAAGCTCGACAGCGAGACCCCATTGCTGCTGATCACCGCGGATGACGGGCGCTCCTACTCCAAGCCCATGCTCTCCACCGGCTTTGGCAAGAACAAGGACGCCGATGGCCTGAGCATGGCTGAACCGGGCGCGATGGCCGAGCAACTCAAGGCTGAAGTGCGTACCCACACACGCATCACTGGCATCGACCCAGGTCACAAGCGCCTGTGGATTGGCGAGGAAGCCGTGGCCTATCGCGACCTGGTCCTGGCCTGGGGCGCAGAAACCGTGCGGGTGCCGGTGGAAGGCGATGCATCCGAGCTGATTTTCCCCATCAACGACCTTGAAGATTACGCACGCTTTCGTACTGCGGCCGCCGGCAAGCGCCGCGTACTGCTGCTGGGCGCGGGCCTGATCGGCTGCGAATTCGCCAATGACCTGATCCTCGGCGGCTATGAAATCGACCTGGTCGCGCCCTGCGAGCAAGTCATGCCGACCCTGTTGCACCCCGCGGCGGCAGCGGCAGTGCAGGCGGGGCTGGAAGGCCTGGGGGCGCGTTTCCACCTGGGCCCGGTGCTCAATCGCCTGCAACGCACGGCAGACGGGCTTGAAGCCCACTTGTCCGACGGCGAGGTGGTCGCCTGTGACCTGGTGGTGTCAGCCATCGGCCTGCGCCCGCGCATCGACCTGGCGGCTGCCGCCGGCCTGCAAACCAACCGCGGGATCATGGTGGATCGCCACCTCAAGACCTCCCACGCCAATATCTACGCCCTGGGCGACTGCGCCGAAGTCGACGGCTTGAACCTGCTCTACGTCATGCCCCTGATGACCTGTGCCCGCGCCCTGGCCCAGACCCTGGCCGGCAACGCCACCGCCGTCAGCTACGGCCCGATGCCCGTCACCGTGAAGACCCCGGTCTGCCCGCTGGTGGTTTCGCCACCGCCACGGGGCGCCGAAGGGGTCTGGAGCGTCGAAGGCCAGGGCGCCGACATCAAGGCCCTGTGCCGCGACGCCAGCGGCCGCCTGCTGGGTTATGCGCTGACCGGCAACGCCGTGATGGAAAAACTTGCCCTCAACAAAGAACTTCCGCCGTTGCTGGCGTAAATACCGGTCGTTCTGTCGGAATAAGCACATTTTTTACCCTAGAAAGGTCGCCGCGAGACTGGCGCGGCGTACGAGGGCATGCCATCCTCACTCCCGTCTGCCGCAGAGTAGAGCCTGCGGCGCTTTGGGCGCTGCTCCACAGACGAGCAGCACGGACATAACAACAAAAAACCGTCAAAGAGGCTTCATTTATGCGTAAACCAGAACTCGCAGCCGCCATCGCTGAAAAAGCGGATCTCACCAAAGAACAGGCCAACCGCGTCCTCAACGCCGTTCTCGAAGAAATCACCGGCGCCCTGCACCGCAAGGACAGCGTCACCCTGGTTGGTTTCGGCACCTTCCTGCAACGCCACCGTGGCGCCCGCACCGGCAAAAACCCGCAAACCGGTGAGCCTGTGAAAATCAAGGCGAGCAACACCGTTGCGTTCAAGCCGGGTAAATCGCTTAAAGACACCGTCAACGCGTAAGCAGTGCCGTCTCGACAGGGGGCGGGGTGGTAGGAAAAATGGGCACGCCGACTGGGTCGGGTGCCCATTTTTTGTGGACGGATATTGTGTGGTGGGGCAGCCAACCCCCTGTTTTTTGATCTTTATCTTAACTAATCAAAAAGTCATGGTGGCTGGTGATAGTGACCGGTCTGTTTTTCAGCAGATCGTTAATGATCGAGTGCTGAGCGTCGAATTCTTCCTTTAGCGTACGCTCCCAGACGGGGTCATCTTCTGTTTGCGCGTAGTGATCAATCAGATTAATGATCACCTCAAGGGCGTAGGCAAGGTTCTCCGTGTCGGTTGCGCTGTTAAGTGCAGAATTGAAACCCGCCAACGAATAGGTTTCGTGTGCCTCGGGTTCCTCATAGTTGGCAGCATACTCATCCATTGTGTCCAGCAGGTGTTGAAGTTTGTGCTGATAGGACGAGATGTTGCCTTGAAGAATAGAATCAACAATAGTTTCTTTGCTGTCGCTGATACCCAGTTTTTGCTGAATAACAGTCAGGGTATTTGGCAAGCTGAATAAGCCATTGACACACCAGGCCGATAAAAAAATAGTTTGCTTATCGGACAAATTTTTAAGGCTGTTCTGAATGAAGGCCTGATAGTTGTCTATCTCGTCGACGATATTAAACATCATGATTGTCCTGTAAGTTTTTAATCGAAAATGCCGCCGGAAGCATCCACATGAGGCTGGCAATTTGAACAGGATGCGTTGGTTTGTTTACCACCCCACGACACGCCCCATTTTTCGACTTTTGCACCTTCTGGCAGGTTTCTGATGATAACCCGTTCAGCATGGTTTTCCAGTTTCGCCTGTGTCGGGTCCGCGTTACTGCTTCGTACCTTCGTGCCTGACAATATGTTTTCAGGTGGTATACCCATTTCAGCGGCGAGTTTTCTTTGTGCAGGGGAGAGTGTGCCGCCGCTGCCAGCCACGTAATGTGTAGTTTTTCCATTGATCGTGACCTCCGCGATGGCGACGGTTGAATTCCGTTTGGCGAACGGATCTCTCGCCACGTCATGTATTTTTCGAGCCTTGGCACTGAGGGAGCAACTTAATCCCAGCGGGTCGATCCAGCCAATCGGATTGGGCGCGTACTGGTAGAGATTGAGTCCGCCTGCCAGCCCGATAGGGTCCCGGGTGGTAAACCGCCCTACATCAGGGTCGTAAAAGCGGAACGTGTTGTAGTGCAGACCGGTTTCTCTATCGAGGTACTGGCCTTGGTATCTCAGGTTTTGCCCTTCGATGTAATACGGTTCTTGCACTTCTTGGAGGGTATTGCCCCAAACTTTATAAGTGGCCTCCCAGACAGGGCTTCCGTCCGCTTCAGTCAGTTGTAGGGGCGATCCATTAACGTCGTTATGGTAATACCTGATTTTTTGCTGGTGACCGCGGCCATCGACACGCGCCAAAGGCTCGTATCCGCTGGTGGCATACAGGTATAAGCTTTTCTGACTGTTATGTTGCTCCTCGAGTAGTTTTAAACCGTCCCATAAGAACGTGGTTTTGTTTGTCTGAAACCCATTGCGCCACTCACATTTTTCCTGACGCCTGCCCAAAGGGTCATACTTCATGCAAATCACGGAGTCCCCAGCAGTACCGTGATTTCGAACTTCAATCAGGCGATGCTCAGCGTCGTATCTGAAGCTCTGTAGACCGCGTTGGCTGCTTCTTTTTTCGATCACCCGGCCAAATCCGTCGTAACGGAAGCGCTTGTCTTGATAGGTGATTAATTTGTTGTGTACGACCAGGCCTGCTCCTTGTTGCGACCCATCCAGCAGATTTGCCGCCGCGTCATAAGCGAATATTTCTGCTTGTCCTTGGATATCGCCCTGGCTGGCAATAATCCGCCCCGTAGCGTCGTAATGCAGAAGCTGGTGGCGCTGTCCCTTGGCGTGTTGATCTCGCTTTAAGGCCAGGTTGTTTGCGAGGTCGTATTCGAAGTTGCTTTGCTCTGCACTGGGCAACAGCGACGCCTGTTGCGTGTATCTGCGTTGACGAGACCTTAACCTGCCACTGCGGTCATACCCCAAGTAAGTACTGATCTGCCCCTGGGTACGCATGACTTCGCGATGCAAGCGGTCGCGCTCAAAGTCACTGATGATGACGCCGTCTAAGTTGATTTGATGGAGGTGGCCACTGCCGTAGAACAATCGATTTATCCAGCGTCCGTCGGGCAATTGGGTTTGTGTCAGGTTACCCAACTCATCGTAATGATGGCGCAAACTCCCAGCTGGGCTGGCCTCCTCCAGAAGTTGGCCGAGTGCATCATACGAAAAGCCCAGCGCTTGCGAATTGCCTTGGTGATCCGTAAACGTCACTGCGAGCAATTGGTTGAGTACGTCATAAACGTATTCGGTCCGGCCATCGTCGGTAACTTTAGCTGTCAGGCGCCCGATTGCATCCCGCTCCAGCCGGTGAACAATAGGTTTAGCCCTGGTGGGCGGTACAACTGAAAGCCCTGTGCCATAAAGTGCGGGCACAGATTCCACGCTGGCCAAGTTATCCAGCGTATCGTAGGCGTAGTACTTGGCACTGCCGTCGAGATCCTGCTGTTTCTCAAGCCGGTCACCGGCGTCCCAGGTAAACAGATAACGTTCGCCATTTTCATTGGTCAGCGCCTGCAGCCTCCCGAAGGCATCGTAGCCAAACTCGACCGTACGACCGTGGGCATCTGTGCGCTGTGACACCTGCCCGCGACGGTTGCGTCGATAGTGCGTGGTATGGCCGGCAGCGTTGGTGTGGCTGACCAATTGCCCGTTTGCATTGCGCTGAAAATAGTCCATCTGCCCGTCGGGTGATTGGCTGGTTAGCAGCCGTCCTTTGGCATCAACACTGAAATGGGAGCGTTCTCCCAGCGCATCGGTAATCGTCTGCAAAAAGCCACGTTCGTCATAGCTGAACCGTGTCGGGTAGCCCGAGCAGTCAATGTACTCAATGAGCTGGCCGAATTGATTCCAGCGCATTCGTTTGCTTTTGCCCGCGGCATCAATGATTTCTACGATCTGCCCATGAGCGTCATAACGGTACTGCGTGCTATAGCCCAATGGGTCAGTTTCTCGGATGCAGTTTCCGCGTGAGTCGTATTGATACGTCCAACTATTGCCCGCCGCATCAATTTGAAATCGAGGCAGCGCCCAATGCGGCAGCCACACGGTAGAGTCACTGCGTCCCAAGGGGTCGTGTTCGCCAATCAGGTTTCCCGAATCGTCATAGCTGAACGCATATCGCCCCCCTTTCGGATCGGTTGCACTGAGTAACTGACGCTCGTCATTCCACTCAAACAACCACGTCTGGCCCAAGTTGTCCGTGTAAGAGACAATTTGATGTTGGCTATTCCACAACCGGGTGCTGACACGCTGCAGGCTGTCGGTGATCCGAGTAATGCCCGCTTGCAGGTCATATTCAAATCTGTACTCGTCCCCTTCATCCGTCCAATGCCGGATAACCCTCCACTCCATCTGGTCAATCAACGCCCACTCATAGAAACAACGCAACCCTGTGGGCAACTGGTGTTCGACCATTCGCTGGCTGCTGTCATAAGCGAAACGTCTTTGAGTCTGGCCGGTAGCATCGCTGACGTGCGCCAGATCACCGGCTGCATCGAAGCTATAAAGGGCAAGGGGTTCTCGCCGGTGGTCGGGGTACACGCGGACAATCTGACAGACACGATTACGTTCGCGCGTCAGTTCAATCTGTATCAAGTCAAAGGTATCTCGCAGCCGAACCAGTTGACCTCGCTCGTCATAATCAAGATAAATCCGGTTGTCATTGCGGTCGCCCAATTGACTCAGGCGCAGAAATGCCGAGTCTCCAGGGGCGCTGTCGAACAGGCGGTACAGCCCGTCTTCACTCTCGATCAGCACCTGCCCGTTACGGTGACGTCGAATGCTCAAGCCCTCGCCGGCACTGAACATCGCAGTACCCAGCGGCATAGCCCCCAGATGGATGCGTCGTGCCTGTTCGTCGGTGTAGACCAGGTCTTCGCCACCATCTGGGTGAGGCAAGATTTCGATGCAGACCTCATACGAAACGCTCCATCCTGCGCCAAACATCCCGTTGCGACGTTTATCCCGGCTGTTATAAAAGCGTTGCCAAGTGATCGGCAGTATCCCTGGCAGTACGAAATCCATTTCGGTATTACCGCCCAGCACCTTTGCTCCCGTCGCCGCATGTACCGGATTGGGCGAGCCCATCGTTGCATTTGCCGCTGCCCCCATAGCCTGGCTGACCGCATAGGACGTGACTCCGCTAAGCAACATGCAAGGCAGGTCGCTCAGCGTCTTGCCCTTCGCTCCCTTGAGCATCATCAGCACTTCAATCGCCAACCCAACGCCTGGGGTTTTCCCGCTGCGAATCTCCTGTACCACCACCGTACCGCCGCCAATCGTGACATTCGGCGAGATCAGGCCCGAGGACACTACCGTCGCGTCGCACATGCTGCGGTCACCACTGCGCACGGCGGGCTGGCCGTTGATGGTTACTTTGTCGGAACCCTCCGCCAGAAGTTGCGGGGGCATCGGCGGATGACGGGCGCACAGGACCATATCGGTGAGGGCTGGAACGACACCAGGCGCGGGCGTGGCGACGGTCGGCCGCCATAGCTGCGAGAAGAAGCCCTCGGCCATATCCAGGAAGCCGGGCTCGGCTTGTGGCGCGGTGTCGGGTTCCGGCGGCGGGAGTTCAAGCTCCGTGCCTGCGGGCGCCACATGCGAGGGAATGGAGCCTGCCGCACGCGCAGCGGGGATGCTATTGACGAAAGTGTCGGCCGAGCCTACCGCAATCGTGGCTTCCACCACCGGTGGAAACAGCGCGTTGGCGAAACTCTCGCACATTTTACTGAGGCCCTTGTCGGCCCCCGTCTTGCTCATGGCCATGCCGACGACAATGCCGACTACCGCGCCGAGGATGCAGCCACCAATGCCGGCAGTAGCGACCGTCACACCAATCGCCGCCGCCACCGCAGCAGTCGCCAGAGCAGTGATCGCCACGTTGGCCGCCACCTCCAGCACACCGCCAAGAATGTCGGCCATCATGGAGGTGTGGGTCAGCGCATCGCCCATCCGGGCAGCCCATAACGCGTCAGACATGCGTGGTGCTCAGGGATGTGCCGATTCTATTGAGACTTTCCATAGTCAGTCAGCTGCCACTGTGTGGTTAAGGCATGCTCATCAATGCTGTTCTCATGCGCGGATCCTCAAGGCAGTCGACAGGCCGTACGTTGTCTTTGGCACAATCCGTCTTAGCCGTAGAAGTAATCGAAAAAACGTTCGAAGTTCTCCTCGCCCAGCAACGGGCTGACCTCTTTCGTCAGCAATTTTACAAATTTGGGGGAAAGCTCGTCGTCATCGTTGTAAATGTCAAAGATGTCGAATTTTCCGTGAACAATTTCGATAGTTTTGGCGAATGCCAAGAGGAAATCAGCCAGGGAGTTGGCAATCTTGAACGGCTCGACGACATCGTAGCTCGCCCACACTGGAGTCCCGGGAGTGTCCGTAACGGCGATAATCGGTTTTCCGCCGCCAATATCATCCATGAAAACCAGATACTGGGCAGGCCAATTCCCGTTTACCTGGGTCTTGTTCGAATCGCCATCCCATTTATAGCCAACTTGGCCGTCTTCCAAAGCGCTCAAGTTGAAGAAGCAGATCGGCGTCAGACCGGTTTCAACTTCAACATCAACTGGCTCACAGTTATCGTAGAAATAGTCGGTTTCTGCCGAGCGCGGTAACGTCTGCGGCCATTTTGCGTTGGCATGGCTGCTTTTTTCGAAGCTTCCTTCGATATCGAATTTTTTGTGGACGCGGCGCAACTCTTTAAATGCGTTGTCAAGGGCGCTCATGTTCTTCTCCAATGGATTATTTACCGCAGCCGGCTTTTCTGCCGGGTGTTCTAAGACGGTCGATCAATCGGCCTTTGCCTGAGTTGGCATAATTCTTTCGGTGCCCTTGAGGGCTGTTCAAATGTTCGTCCACACCACTTGGGTGTTTCGAGTTTTGCAAGAAAACAATGTTCCTCGGGTCACCTTTCCAGGCCTTGCCCAAGGCACCGTTACCTTCGACGCTGTTGATATGGTGACCGGTGTAGCCTGCTTTGGACATCTTAGAGTTCAGGCGAGCGTTGCTCTTTGTATTCTTGATCAGCTCGCGTTCCTCATCCGTCCAGTTTCGTGAGCCGCCACCGCGTAGAACCAGATCCCGTTCTTCGCCCCATGCCCTATTGATTGCCGTACCGCGGCCACCCGCTTTCGGGGTGACGGACGCCTTGGGTTTGTAACGTATCAAATCCTCAGGATTCAAGCCGTAGGGGTCGATCCAGGTCAGTGGATTTGTCGAATACAGGTAAAGGTTCAGCCCCCCTGCAAGGCCGATAGGGTCGGGGGTAGTGAAGCGGCCGATATCCGGATCGTAGAAACGGAATATGTTGTGATGCAAGCCGGTTTCACGGTCCAGGTACTGGCCCTGAAACCTCAGGTTTTGTTCTTCGATGTAGTAGGGTTCACGAATTTCCTGAACCGTGTTTCCCCAAATTCGATAGCTGGCTTGCCAGACGGTCTGACCTTCAGCTTCCGAGAGCAGTTCGGGCAGACCGTTTAGGTCATTGTGGTAATAGCGAACTTTCTGCTGGATGCCACTGCCATCAACGCGAGCGAGAGGCTCGTGACTATCGTCCCCGTATATGTAAAGGCTGGTCTGGGCGTGCTTGTGTTCTTGCAGCAGGCGCAGTCCATCCCAAGTAAAGCGGGTCTCGCTCAACAAATAGCCATTCCCGTCGTAGGTCGCCTTGGCAGTTCTTCGTCCTATAGGGTCGTAGGTCATTTTTACGACAGACCGCTGCCCGCCGTGCTCATTGTGGACCTCAATCAAGCGATGTTCGGCGTCATAGGCAAAGCGCTGGATGCCGCGATTTGCGCTGCGTTTTTCGATCATTCGACCGAAACCGTCGTAACGATAACGTTTGTCCTGATACGTCAGGACCTTGTTGTGCTGTACCAGCCCGGCACCAGGTTGCGGAGCATCCAGAAGGTTCGCAGCTGCATCATAGGAATAGGTTTCGCGTTGGCCTACGAGATTGTCTTGGCTAGCGACCACCCGGTCGGTTGCG
The DNA here is from genome assembly GCF_042015035.1 of Pseudomonas gorinensis. Lineage (NCBI taxonomy): Bacteria > Pseudomonadati > Pseudomonadota > Gammaproteobacteria > Pseudomonadales > Pseudomonadaceae > Pseudomonas > Pseudomonas gorinensis. The sequence goes on along the minus strand of NZ_CP167125.1, from coordinate 79,886 downwards.
TCGTAGTGCAGCAGTTGCCTGCGTTGGCCGCTCGGCGTCTGCTCGAGCTTGCCAATCAGGTTGTCGCTGGGGTCATACTCGAAATGCTTTTGTACCGCAGCAGGAAGTACCGATGCTCGAGTGATCTGACCTCGTTCACGGGAGCGCAATCGCCCACAACGGTCATAGTGATGACGCGTGCTGAGATGTCCTTGGGTACGCAGTACTTCGCGGTGCAGGCGATCGCGCTCGAAGTCGCTGATAACCTGACCGTCGAGATTTATTTGATGGAGGTGCCCACTGCCGTAGTGCAAGCGGTTGAGCCAGCGCCCGTCGGGAAGGCGAGTCTGACTCAGGTTGCCGAGCTCGTCATAGTTATGTTGCAGGGTGCCAGTCGCGCTTTTCTCTTCGATCAGTTGACCAACGCTGTCGTAGTCAAAGTTGATCGCTTGTTGCCTGCCGGCATTGTCGGTAAATGTGACGGCCTTGAGTTGATCCAGCGAGTCGTAGGTGTATTCCGTTCGTCCATCATCAGTGATCTTGACCCGCAGGCGGCCAACAGCGTCGCGCTCAAAGCAATGCACGATGGATGCTTCGGGAGTTACAGGGACTGATGCCATTCCGCTGCCCAGAGGGGCAGGAATAGATTCCATCCGCTTAATGTTGTTCAGTGCGTCGTAATGATAGCGGCGCACGCTACCGTCCAGGTCCTGCTGCTCAGCCACGCGGTCGTTGGCGTCCCAGGAGAAACGGTACCGCTCACCGTTTTCGTTGCACAGAGTTTTAAGGCGGCCATAGCGGTCGTATTCAAAGTTGACTTGGCGGCCGTGCGCATCAAGCCGCTGACTGACCTGTCCCTGGCGATTGCGTTGATAGTAGGTAGAGTGCCCGGAGAAGTCGGTATGTGCGATCAGTTGACCGCTGGTGTCGCGTTGAAAGTGTTCAATGCGTCCATCAGGCAGCTGAGTACTCAGCACCAGGCCCCGAGCATCGTAAACAAACGTTGTGCGCTCACCCAATGCATCGGTGACAGCCTGCAAATAGCCTCTTTCGTCATACTTGAAACGGGTCGGGTAACCTGAGCAGTCAATATGCTCAATAAGTTGGCCGAATGGGTTCCAGCGCATCCTTTTGCTTTTTCCCGCTGCGTCGATGACCTCCACCAACTGCCCGTGATCGTCATAGCGATACTGCGAAACATGACCCTGCGGGTCCGTTTCAGCAATGCAGTTACCTCGCTGGTCATAACGTAAGTGCCAGGTGTTGCCTTCGCTGTCCGTGCCAGATACTGGTAAAGCCCAATGCTCAAGCCACGTAGTGGATTCGCTGCGGCCCAGCGGGTCGGTCTCGCCGATCAGGTTGCCAGCGTCGTCGTAGCTGTATGCAAAGCGCCCGCCCAGCGGATCGGTGGCGCTGAGCAATTGGCGCTCGTCGTTCCACTCGAACAGCCATGTTTGCGCGAGGTTGTCGCAGTAGCGAACGATCTGGTGCTGGGTGTTCCAGTGGCGGGTACTGACGCGTTGCAAGCCGTCGGTAATGCGCGTGATACCGGCCTGCAAGTCATAGTCGAACTGGTAGGCGTCGCCTTCGTCGGTCCAGTGCCGGACCACGCGCCATTCCACGTCTTCAACCAAGGCCCATTCGTAGAAACAGCGCAGACCGGTAGGTAACTGGTGCTCCACCATGCGCCGACCACTGTCGTAGCAGAAGCGCCGCTGCACCTGGCCAGTGGCATCGCGGACCTCCGCCAGGTTGCCAGTAGCGTCGTAGCCGTAACTGACGAGCACTTCGCGGCGTTGATCGGGGTAAAGACGTTCGAGCCGCATCACGTGGCCTTGATCGCGGATCAACTCCACTTGCACCAGATCGAATGTATCGCGCAGCCGAATCAGTCGCCCGGCTTCGTCATAATCGACATGGATACGGTTGTCGTTGCGGTCGCCGAGCTGGCTGAGGCGCAGCAATGAAGGGTTGGCAGAGGGTTCAAACAAGCGATACAGCCCGTCATCGCTCTCTATCAGCAATTGCCCGTTGAGGTGTCGGCGCACGGCCAGCCCCTCACCGGCGCTGAACACCGCGCCGCCCAGGGGAATACTGCCCATGTCGATAGGCCGACCCTGTTCATCGGTGTAGACCAGCGTTTCGCCGCCCTCGGGATGGGGACGAATTTCGACGCACACCTCATACGGCACGCTCCAGCCCGCGCCGAACAAACTGCCCGTGCGTTCGTCGCGGCTGTTGTAGAAACGTTGCCAATCAATCGGCAGGATGCCCGGCAGTACGAAATCCAGCTCATTATCGCCGCCCAACACCTTGGCACCGGTGGCAGCATGCACCGGGTTCGACGAGCCCATGGCCGCATTGGCCATCGCCCCCATCGCACTGCTCACGGCCATCGAGGTCGCACCGCCGATCAACATGCACGGCAGCTTGCTGAAGAACTTGCCCTTGCCGCCCTTGAGCATCAACAACGCGGTGACCGCCAGCCCCACACCCGGCGTCTTGCCGCTGCGAATCTCGCGCACCACCACCGAGCCGCCACCAATGGTCACGTTGGATGAAATCAACCCGGACGACACCACGGTCGCATCGCACGTACTGCGATCACCGCTGCGCACCGCCGGCTGGCCGTTGATCGTGACCTTGTCCGAGCCCTCGGCCAGAAACTGCGGTGGCATCGGTGGATGCTTCATGCAGGTGACCAGATCCAGCGGCTTGGGTACGGCGCCCGGCGCCGGGGTGGCAACCGTGGGCCGCCACATCTGCGAGAAGAAGCTTTCGGCCATGTCGAGGTAACTGGCTTCGGGCTCTGGCTGGGGGGCTTCCAGCTCGGTACCGGCCGGCGCTACATGGGAGCTGATCGCCCCGGCGGCGCGGGCGGCAGGAATGCTGTTGGTCAGGGTATCGGTGGAGCCGGTCAGAATGTTGGCCTGCACCGTGGGCGGAAACAGCGCGTTGCTGAAGCTATCGCATAAATTCGTGAGCCCTTTGTCCGCCCCTGTCTTGCTCATGGCCAGGCCGACAATCGTGCCCACCACCGCGCCCAGCAGGAAGCACCCCAGCCCGCCGGTGGCGACGGTAATACCGGTGGCCGCGACCACGGCAGCAGTCGCCACGGCGGTGATTGCGATATTGGCCGCCACCTCCAGCACCCCGCCGAGGATGTCAGCCATCATCGAGGTGTGGGACAGCGCATCGCCCATCCGGGCCGCCCATAACGCGTCAGACATGCAGGTAGCTCATCAAGAAATCGCGTCGAACGACAGCGAGTTTTTGATCAATGCCCAATGCGCCGCCTCGGCATCACCCAGCTTGTCCGCCTTCACATAACTCAACGCGAGCATCTTGCGTGTGCCCGGTATCACCAGGGCCAACTGATACTGAAACACCTTGTCATTGCCCTTGTTGAACTGGCTGCGCAGCTCGATGCCTTCGACCTCTTGCGCGGCGCCCAGGCGCACATCCACACCCGGTTGATAGCGCAAGTCCTGCACCTGTTTTTCCAGGCGCTGGAGCTGGTCGTTGAAGTTGCTGTGCAGGGTTTCGCCCTCGGCGAGCAGGCTGCGGCTGACGATCAGGGAGGTGCCCAGTTCGGGGAACTTGAGGATGTTGATCGTCGCGTCCTGCAACTCACTGGCGGGCAGTTGAAACTGGAATTCGTTGATTCGGTACGTCATGGAAAACAGGTCTCGTCAGGAACTTTTAGGCGCGGGAAACGCGGCTTTGATATTGGCGTCGATGGCGCCTTTCTGGCCCTGGCCATCGGGCGTGGCGCCGGGGCCGCCGCCGTTGTTCAGGTGCAGCACGCCGCCGGTATTGAACTCGGCATCGCCACTGGCGTAGAAACTGATTTGCACGCCAGTCAGGTTGATCTGCCCGCTGGCGTTGAGCTCCAGGATGCTTTCACCGCAGACCAGGCGCAGGTTTTCACCGACTTCGATGACGTAGCTCTGGCTGATGCTGTCGGTCTTCCTCTGGCCCACCGAGAGGATGTCTTCCTGCTTGACGATGCGCAGGCGGTTGTTGCCGATGGTCACCGTCTCGTTGTGCCCGATGCTCTTGTTGCGGTCATGCCCCACCGAGTGACTTTCGTCCACTTCGACGACGATGTCCTGGTTACGCTCGGCATGGATGTACAACTGCTCCAACCCCTTCTTGTCCTCCATGCGGATTTCATTGAAATTGGCCGGCGTGCCGCCCTTGCTCGAGCGGCTCTTCATGCCGCTCTGGGTCGCATTTTCCGGCAGGTCGTAGGGCACCGTCTGCTCCGCGTTGTACACCCGCCCGGTGATGATCGGCCGGTCGGGATCACCTTCCAGAAAGCTCACAATCACTTCCTGGCCGATGCGTGGAATCTGCATCGAGCCCCAGTTCTTGCCGGCCCAGGATTGCGAGACGCGTATCCAGCACGAGCTGTTTTCGTTGGATTGGTCGTGACGGTCCCAGTAGAAGTGCACCTTCACGCGGCCGTACTGGTCGGTCCAGATTTCCTCGCCTTTGGGGCCCACCACCAGCGCGGTCTGAGGGCCTTTGACGATCGGGCGGTGGGTGCTCGCCAGTGGGCGGAAGCTTTGCTGGGCGTCGATGCAGGTCAGGCTGCTTTCGAACTGCGCCGCGCCTGAACCGCCGCCGCTTTCCAGGCTTTCCTGGACGATGTAGTAACGGCAGCCGACGATCAGGTATTCGCGGTTCTGGTCCTGGCGGCTGAAGCCGGTGAGGCTGAACAGGTGGCCCGAGCCCAGGCCGCGGGCGTTGCCGCTGAACTCGATCTGCTCATGCAGGGTTTGCAGGGCTTCGATGCGGGTACGTGCGTAGTGTTCGCCGTCTGCGCTTTGCACGTAGGTGCCGGGGTAGTCGTACAGCGGGTAGTCGCCCGCGGTGTGCGGGCGCGGCATGGCCGAGCGCACGTCGATGCTCGCGCTGGGGCGCTGGAAGTCGTAGTCGTTGAGCTCCAGCGAGCCCGGCTGCACTTGCTGCGCCAGGTGCCAGTTGTGCATGTGGTCGCGTTCGCGTTGCTGCTCGTCCTTGGGGTAGTAGGGGATCGACGCGTAGCCCGGCACCGTGGTGTGGGCGCCATAGGCATCGGCCAGCACCAGCACATGGCGGTCCTGCTCATGGCGGAAGAAGTAGTAGATGCCTTCCTGTTCCATCAGGCGGCTGACGAAATCGAAACTGGTCTCGCGGTACTGCACGCAGTATTCCCACTCGCGATACGGCCGGCTCAGGGCGTCTTCGAAGTCGGAAAAGCCCAGGTCACGGAACACCTGCTTGATGATCTGCGGGATGCTCAGGTTCTGGAAAATCCGGCAATCGGACGTACGGCTGAGCAGCCACAGCCATGGGCGTAGCGTCACCTGGTAGCTGGCGAACTGGCCCTGGTCGATGCTCTGGCTGCACTGCGCGACGATGCCGTGGAAATGCCGTTCGCCACCGTCCGCCAGTTGCAGGCCCACGCTCATCGGCTTGCCGAGCAACTGGTTGAGGTCGATGTTGGCGTCCAGGGACGTCAGTTGCAGCTCGTAGGTGAACAGGCGCCCCAGCTCTTCGCCGCCGCCCATTTCATTGAGCAGCAGCACATCCGGCCCGAGGGGGCTGGTGATCTTGGCCAGGCGTGAGGCTTGGTTGAATAGCATCGAAGTACCCTAATAACTGAAGGAACCCAGTCCAAATGTGGGAGGGGGCTTGCCCCCGATAGCAGTGTGTCAGGTGATGCATTGGTGACTGATTCACCGCCATCGGGGGCAAGCCCCCTCCCACATGTTGAGCTGTATTCCGTCAGATCAATCGTTGAACTGGTAGTGCAGCTCATTATCCCGGCTGCTGATGCGCACACCCGCCAGCGCCTTGCCCTCAAGCATGCGCGTGAGGAATTCACGGCTCATGTCGGGCAGCAGGCTGTTGGTGAGGATGGTGTCGATCATGCGCCCGCCGCTTTCGGTTTCGGTGCAGCGCGAGACGATCAGGTCGACCACCGCGTCGTCGTAGTCGAAGGCGACCTTGTGCGTATTTTCCACACGCTTCTTGATGCGGTTGAGTTGCAGGCGGGTGATCGCCTTGAGCATCTCATCGCTGAGCGGGTAGTAAGGAATGGTCACCAGGCGGCCGAGCAAGGCTGGCGGGAAGATCTCCAGCAGCGGCTGTCGCAGGGCCTTGGCGATTTCTTCCGGCTCGGGAATGTTCGCCGGGTCCTTGCACACCTGGGAAATCAGCTCGGTACCGGCGTTGGTGGTCAGCAGGATCAGGGTGTTCTTGAAGTCGATCACCCGGCCTTCGCCGTCTTCCATCACGCCCTTGTCGAACACTTGGAAGAAGATCTCATGCACGTCCGGGTGGGCTTTCTCCACCTCGTCCAGCAGGACCACGCTGTAAGGTTTGCGCCGCACCGCTTCGGTCAGCACGCCGCCTTCGCCGTAGCCGATATAGCCCGGTGGCGCACCCTTGAGGGTCGACACGGTATGGGCTTCCTGGAACTCGCTCATGTTGATGGTGATCACGTTCTGCTCGCCGCCGTACATGGCTTCGGCCAGGGCCAGGGCGGTTTCGGTCTTGCCCACGCCCGAGGTGCCGGCCAGCATGAACACACCGATCGGCTTGCTCGGGTTATCGAGGCCGGCCCGGGAGGTCTGGATGCGCTTGGCGATCATCTGCAGGGCGTGGTCCTGGCCGATGATGCGTTTTTTCAGGTGCTGGTCGAGGTTGAGCACGGTTTCCAGTTCGTTGCGGGCCATGCGGCCCACCGGGATACCGGTCCAGTCGGCGACCACCGAGGCCACGGCCTGGTAATCCACGGTCGGCAGGATCAACGGGGTTTCGCCTTGCAGCGCGGTGAGGCGCTGTTGCAGATCGACCAGTTTTGCACGCAGCTCATCGTTGCCACTGTCTACAACCCCGGCCTTTTCGCGCAGGGTTGCACGGGTGGCGAGCAACTCATCCACCAACGCTTTCTCTTCGGCCCAGCGGCTTTCCAACGTGGCCAGGCGCTCGCGCTCGGCGCTCAGCAAGGCTTCGCTGTTGCTCTGGCGCGCGCCAATCGCAATGCCGATGGCATGCTCGCGGGCGATGATTTGCAGCTCGGTTTCCAGGGCTTCGATGCGGCGACGGCTGTCGTCCACTTCGGCCGGCACCGCGTGCAGGCTGATGGCGACGCGGGCGCAGGCGGTGTCCAGCAGGCTCACGGATTTGTCCGGCAACTGGCGCGCGGGGATGTAGCGGTGAGACAGCTTCACCGAGGCTTCCAGGGCTTCATCGAGGATCTGCACCTGGTGGTGTTTCTCCATGGTCGACGCCACGCCGCGCATCATCAGCAGCGCCTTGTCTTCCGACGGCTCGGCCACCTGTACCACTTGGAAACGACGGGTCAGGGCCGGGTCTTTCTCGATGTGTTTTTTGTACTCGGCCCAGGTCGTCGCGGCCACGGTACGCAGGGTGCCACGGGCCAGGGCGGGCTTGAGCAGGTTGGCGGCATCACCGGTCCCGGCGGCACCACCGGCACCTACGAGGGTGTGGGCTTCGTCGATAAACAGAATGATCGGCTTGGGTGAGGCCTGGACGTCTTCAATGACCTGGCGCAGGCGCTGTTCGAACTCGCCTTTCATGCTGGCGCCGGCTTGCAGCAGGCCCACGTCGAGGCTGCGCAGTTCCACGTCTTTCAGCGCGGGCGGCACGTCGCCGGCGACGATGCGCAGGGCAAAACCTTCGACCACGGCGGTCTTGCCGACGCCGGCTTCGCCGGTGAGGATCGGGTTGTTCTGGCGGCGACGCATGAGGATGTCCACCAGTTGGCGGATCTCTTCGTCACGGCCCACGATCGGATCGAGCTTGCCGCTGCGTGCCTGCTCGGTCAGGTCGACGGTGAAACGCTTGAGGGCCTCCTGCTTGCCCATCGCACTCGGCGCCATGGCACCGCTGGCTTCGCCTGGAACGCCGGCATTAAAACCATCGCTGGCGCTGAGGGCGTTTTCCGGCGAGTCGCCGACGTATTCGTCAAAGCGTTCGCTCAGGGCTTCGGCCTTGATCTTGTCGAACTCAGACGACAGGCCGAGCAACGCATGGCGCAGGCTTGGGGTCTTGAGGATGCCCAGCACCAGGTAACCGGTGCGCACCTGGCTTTCGCCGAACATCAGGCTGCCATAGACCCAGCCGCGCTCCACGGCTTCTTCCACATGGGAAGACAGGTCGGTGATCGAGGTCGAACCACGCGGCAGGCGGTCCAGGGCTTCGGTGAGGTCACGGGCCAGGCGTGCCGGTTCCACGTTGAACTGGCGGATGATGCGGTGCAGGTCCGAGTCCTGCAGTTGCAGCAACTGGTGAAACCAGTGGGCCAGTTCCACGTACGGGTTGCCCCGCAGCTTGCAGAACACGGTGGCGGCTTCGATGGCCTTGTAGGCCACGCTGTTGAGTTTGCCGAACAACGCGGCGCGACTGATTTCACCCATGCTCTGGATTCCTTGAGGTGGTGGCTTGATCGGCGTAATGCCGGGCCAGGATTAGGTCGTTGGCATCAACCGCAGGGCGGCCAAGCCAGGTGTTGAAGCCCAGGCGGAACTGGCCGTTGAGTTGCAGCGCCGGCACTTCGGGTTGTTGCAAAACCAGGTTCAAGTCCCAGTCCAATTCATGGCCCAGGTACTCGGCCACCCAGGCCACCAGCTCATTGAACGGCGACTGGCCAGGCAGCATGCCCATGTAGTCGTCCAGCTTGAGTGGGCCCAGGCGGATACGGAATTTATGCTGGCGGTCCCACACGTGGCTGCCCAGGCAGAAGTCCACGCCCAGTTGGTTGGCGCTGACGCCCACGCGGCTGCGCTCGGGCAGTTCCAGCCATTGGCCGACGTATTCTTCGATCTCCACCGGCAGGCCGAAATACTCGCCGAGGATCGCCTTCAAACCGTCCGGGTAGCGGGTTTGCGCCGACAGATGGCCGCTGTAATGCAGCTTCGCGGTATCAGGGATGAGCCCCTGATTCAGCAGGCTTGGCATCCCGCGACCACTCAGTGCGGCGAGGCGTGCAGACCAGTAGTCATCGTCCGGGCGGTCGTGGCTGACCGTCGGCCGTGCCTCGGCCCAGGCCCGGTAGAATAGGCTCAGCAGGCGGTGGTGGAAGATATCCAGGAACTGCTTGCTGGTGCTGTCGGCGTTGTTGCGCTGGCGTTCGCGCACGTATTCGGTGATATGCAGCGGCAGCGGGCCGTTGGGGCCGCCAAGGCCGAAGAAGAATTGCTCCAGCCGCGCCGGCTTGCCGTCGCCACCGGGATCGACCGAGGCCAGCGTAGCCGGGGCGAAAGTGCAATCGGCCTGCTGCCCCAGGCGCAGCGGGTCATCCGCCAGGCGCAGGGAATGGCCCAGGCGCGGCAGCTCGGGCGATTCGCACTCGATACGCCGCAATGCCTGGAAGAAATCGTATTCCCAGGGCTCCTGATGCATCGCATCCAAAGTACTCACAGGGTCGGACGACGCCCGGGCTTGGCTTTCCATCGCATGATCTCGCCGCGTTCGGTGGTACGGATCACCGTCTCGGTAAAACTGTTGATCGACACGTAGCGTGCCAGGAAGCGTTCCAGCACCGCACCGAGCAGGAACACGCCGGTGCCGCGAAACGCGTTTTCATCAAACTCCAAGGTAATTTCCAGGCCACGACCAAACACAATCGGGCCGGGCATCGGCAAGCGGCGAGTGACCGCCTTGCTGCTGACCTCACGCAGGCCTTCGATCTGCAATTGCAGGGCGGCGTCGTTGCTGTCGCCGTACAGGCGTAGCAGTTCGCGCAATGCCGCCGCGCCCTGGCCCTGTTCGCTCAGGGACAAATAGTTGAGGGACAACTGGCTGATCAGGCGCCAGGCCTTGGCATCATGGGCATGGCTGGCGCGCGGGCGGCTTGGCCCGGCGACGCAACGCACGGATAAAACCGGCGCACTGTCGGCCAGGGTGAAGTCGGTCTTGCCGTTGCCCACGCTCATGAACAGCGGCAAATCGCGGTTGGTGCACAACGCGGTCACGCCAAGCTGGCGCAGGTCGTGGCGATACGGCGCCTGGCGGCTGTCGACCAGGCTGACAAAGGTTTCGCTGCCCACATAGGTGGAGCGCGGGCCGTTGCGGCGCTGGTCGCTGGACAACACCCGTGGCTCGCGGCGCACGGTGTAGTAAGCCTGGTCGCGGCCATACCGCGATGGATCGCGTACCGCATAGAACGGCAAAAATGGCTGCTCTGGCCCGGTGCCGTGGCCGGTGATGCCGCTCAACGAATGAATCTCGAAATCCATCGGCCGCGTGCGGTCGGCGATCACATGGTGTTCGTTGACCCGGTCGGACAAGTGGATACGGTCCACGCGCTTCGGGAACAGGTTGATCGCCGGGGTGCAGAACGGCAAAAACTGCGCCGCGCCGACGCTGCCTTCCAGGCTCGGTTCGTGACGGTCGAACAGCACGATCAGTTCCAGTTCCTGGCCGTCGCAACGCTTGACCGCACGGCTCAGCTCGGCGAACTCGACGAACAGGAAGCGGTGGGGCAGGGCGAAGTACTCCTGCAACAGGCGGTAGCCCTGGAACGCTCGCGCCACCACTGGCATGGCGGCATCGGCGTCGTCGAAGCCCCGCGAGCGCAATGCGCCTTGTGGCAGGCGTTCGACCCAATCGCCACCGGGCTTGCGCGCAAACACCGCGCAGGCGTTGCCCAGCAGTTGTTCGTAAAGGCGGAACGGCTGCTCGTCGGCACCGCTGAGGTACAGCGGCAGGTTGTCCAGGTCGAGGCTGTTGAACGGCAATTCGGCGCCGGTGCGCAGGGTCAGTCGCAAGCCGGCCTTGGCTTTCGGCTCACTGGCGGCCAGGCGCCCGAGCACGGCGGCGGGGTTGCCGAAGTACTCGGCGCCACTGACCTGCAACGGCCACAACGTCACCGGATGCGCGGTGCGGTACTCGCAGCAGGTCTGGGTTTCGCGGCCCAAGGCGGCGCGCAACACGGTGTCGTGCGGCAGCGGGAAGCCGCTGGCCAGGGAGCCTTCATCGGGATCGGTCTGCAACTGCACCACGGTCATCGACGGGGTCGGCGCCAGGTAGTGCGGGTAGGCGATTTCCAGCAGGTTGTGGGTGAAGGTCGGGTACTCGGCGTCGAGCTTGAGCTGCACGCGGGCAGTGAGGTAGGCAAAGCCCTCCAGCAAGCGTTCGACGTACGGGTCGGCGCAGTCCATACCGGACAGGGTCAGCCGACTGGCGATCTTCGGGTATTCCTTGGCGAACTCGGCGGCGCTTTCGCGCACGTGGTGCAGTTCCTGGTTGTACAGCTCCAGCAGGCGCGGGTTCATGGGCGCCTCCGCTGGTCGGCATTGACCACGCGCACATGGCCGGATTCCAGGTCGAGGTCGGTTTGCAGCAACAGGCGCAATGGCACCGGCTGCGCCCACAGGTCGCCTTCGATCTCGAAACTCAGGGCGTTGTGATTCATCTCGCCATGGCCGACGCGGGCTTTGACGCGCAGGGTGTGGCGCAGGATGCGTGGTTCAAAGGTGGCGATCGCCTGGTAGATCAGGGCTTCCAGGGCCTTGATATCAACGCTGGAAACGCTGTTGCCCGCCAGCGCCGGCAGGCCGTAATTGACCACCGAGGTGCCTGCTTGTGTGTGCAGCGTGGCATCGGCATCGAGCAACGACGTGGTGTTGAGCAGCCACGCCAGGTCGCGCAGCACCGAGGCCTTCAATTGGGTCAGGGACAATACGCGTTTATCCGCGCTTTCCTTGGGATTGGTTGGGTCGTCGTCGGTCAACCGGTCCAGCAGGGACGGTTGCAGACGGTCGCGGGAAGCGATTTCAGTTACCACCAAAGCAGCTCCACGGACGGGTTGTGAGAGGGACGCTCGTTCAGAGGGGCAGGGGCTTGTGGCCGTGGCGCAAAGCCACGGCCACAAAGGCTATCAGCGCTTGGTGTTGGAACGGATGTTCCAGCCAAACTTGATCGCGCCGCCGTCTTTGGTGCCGTCGGCTTTCTGCGGCTGGTAGTCGACCATCACTTGGGCGAAGTTCAGGGTGACGTTTTCAGTCAGGCGGTCATCGCTGCCCGAACCGCCGGTGCTCAGGGACGTGACCAGCACTTCTTCCAGGTTGATGATCATGTACTCGACCTGGCTTTCGCCACCGGCCTTGCGCACGGTCAGCTTGACCTTGTCGATGTGCTTGCCGCTGGCGCAGTGCATCATCAGGTTCGGCGACGCCTTGTCGACGTACTTGGTCAGCGACAGGTCCTGGATATTCACCTTGCCCGCGCCGCCGCCACCGCCGACGTGCATGTTGCCGGACTGGGACATGCCCCAGCTCCAGTTCAGCACGTCGATCTCGTCCTTGTGGGCCTTGTCCATGGACTCGCCCTTGATGTCGCCGATCTTGATGAAAATATCAACAGCCATGTTTTCTCCCTGTGTGGTCTCAGCCACAGTATTTGTTAACGCCGCCGACCCCTGTAGGAGCGAGCTTGCTCGCGAAGGTCGTCAACGGTGACGCAGGCATCCTGGATGAACGCAGCGCCTTCAAGTTTTTCGCGAGCAAGCTCGCTCCTACAGGGAGCGAGCCAGTCCGGATTTTTTACGCGCTTTTTGCCGAAGGCAGCTTCGATACCAGGCGCAACGACACGGTCAGCCCTTCGAGCTGGTAGTGCGGGCGCAGGTAGAACTTGGAGTTGTAGTAACCCGGGTTGCCTTCGACGTCCTCCACGATCACTTCAGCGGCAGCGAGCGGGTGCTGGGCCTTGGTGGTTTCGGTGGAGTGCGCCGGGTCGCCGTCGACGTAGTTGAGGATCCAGTCCTGCAACCAGCGCTGCATCTCGTCCTTCTCTTTGAAGGAACCGATCTTGTCGCGCACGATGCACTTCAAGTAGTGAGCGAAACGGCAGGTGGCGAACAGGTACGGCAGGCGCGCGGCCAGGTTGGCGTTGGCGGTGGCGTCCGGGTCGTCGTATTCGGCCGGTTTCTGCAACGACTGCGCACCGATGAACGCGGCGAAGTCGGTGTTTTTCTTGTGCAGCAGCGGCATGAAACCGTTCTTCGCCAGTTCCGCTTCACGGCGGTCGCTGATGGCGATTTCGGTCGGGCACTTCATGTCCACGCCACCGTCATCGGTAGGGAACGTGTGGGCCGGCAGGTTTTCCACTTCACCGCCAGACTCCACGCCACGGATGCGCGAGCACCAGCCGTAGTGCTTGAACGAACGGTTGATGTTCACCGCCATCGCATAGGCCGCGTTGGCCCAGGTGTACTTGGAGCTGTCGGCGCCGTCGGTGTTTTCTTCGAAAGCGAAGGCTTCCACCGGGTCGGTCTTGGCGCCATACGGCAGGCGCGCCAGGAAGCGCGGCATGGTCAGGCCGATGTAGCGCGAGTCTTCCGATTCACGCAGCGAGCGCCAGCCGGCGTATTCCGGGGTGGTGAAGATCTTGGTCAGGTCGCGCGGGTTCGACAGTTCCTGCCACGAGCCCATGCCCATCACGGTCGGCGAAGCCGCAGCGATGAACGGGGCGTGCATGGCGGCGCAGACTTTCGACAGCTCGCCCAGCAGCTCGACATCGGGTGGCGACTGGTCGAAGTAGTAGTCGCCTACCAGGCAACCGTACGGTTCGCCGCCGAACTGGCCGTATTCTTCTTCGTACATCTTCTTGAAGATCGGGCTCTGGTCCCAGGCCGTGCCCTTGAATTTCTTCAGGGTCTTGTGCAGGTCCGGCTTGGAGATGTTGAGCACGCGAATCTTGAGCTGCTCATCGCTCTCGGTGTTGTTGACCAGGTAGTGCAGGCCACGCCAGGCGCTTTCCAACTGTTGGAAATCCGGGTGGTGGATGATCTGGTTGACCTGGGCGGTGAGCTTGGCGTCGATGGCGGCGATGATCGATTCGATCGACTTGATCGCGTCGTTGGACACCAGGTCGGTTTGCGCCAGGGCCTGTTCGGCCAGGGTGCGCACGGCGGTTTCCACGGCTTCGCGGGCACGCTCGGTCTTAGGCTTGAATTCCTGCATCAACAAGGATGCGAACTCGCTGGTTTCCTCAATTGCACCCAGGCTCTGGGCGCCTTCGCGGGCGGTATTGTCAGTCATGATTACTGCTCCCCTGCAGGCTTAGGCGCGCTGGCAAGTGCCTGAAGCAGTGCCGGGTCCTTGATCGCCTTCATGATGATTTCTTCAGCGCCAGTCTTGCCGTCCATGTAGGTCAGCAGGTTGGCCAGTTGGGTGCGGGCTTCGAGCAGTTGCTTGAGCGAGTCGACCTTGCGGGCCACGGCGGCCGGGCTGAAGTCGTCCATGCTTTCGAAGGTGATATCCAGGCTCAGGTTGCCTTCACCGGTCAGCTCGTTGGGTACGTGGAACGCCACGCGTGGCTGCATGGCCTTGAGGCGCGAGTCGAAGTTATCGACATCCACTTCAAGGAACTTGCGGTCGGCCACAGGCGCCAGAGGCTCGGCAGGCTTGCCGGCGAGGTCGGCCATCACACCCATCACGAAGGGCAGCTGGACCTTTTTCTCGGCGCCGTAGAGCTCGACGTCGTACTCGATCTGCACTCGAGGCGCGCGGTTGCGCGCGATGAATTTCTGAGAACTTTGCTTCGCCACGTTGCTGCTCCTGGTCGCTTGAGCGACGGTGTTGTTACTGCACAGCCGGGCGGTTTACTCGCCGTCCGGGCCGCGCAGGTTTTCAAATTGGGACATGCCATCGGGAATCAGGTTGCGCACGATGGCCGCGAAGTCGGCGTGCACCAGATGTTTGGCCCGGTTCAACAACACCGGCAGCGGGCTCGAAGGCTCGTGCCGGGTGTAGTACGCAAGGATCTTGTCGAGGCTGCGCAGCACGTCGTCGCGGTTGGCGATGTCGCCAGTGGGGCGAGGTGCGGCGGGGGCAGCGGCGAAATCGACCGAGGGGGCATTGTCGTCACTGACGGCCTCGGGTTCGCGGCTGCTTGTAGGGTCGGGTACGGCTTGGTTGAGTATTTGCAACGCCTGCTTGAGCGGCTGCTTCAGCAGGCTGAGGTCCACGCCCTGGGCTGAACCGACCTGGTCGCTGACCTGCTGCTCGATGGCTTCGCAAGCGGCGCGCGCCGTGCTCAAGGCGTCACGGGTGGCCTGCAGTTGTTCGGGATCGCTGTCGAGGAACGCGGCGTTGAGTTGCTGGGCGCCGAGTTGTTCATCGGGGAAATTCATCAGGCCGCTGGCGCTGAGCGCAGCGCGCAGGCTCACGGGGCCGAAGGTGCGCGAGCGCGTGAGGATGCTTTCGCGCAACAGACGAATGGTCGCGTCGCTGGTCAGGCCAGACAGGGCGTTGATGCGCACGGTGGGGTCGTTATCGTCGTCGGCATCCAGGTGCGGGTGCAGGTCGGCCCAGTATTCGCGCAGCAGCGCGTTGATCAGCGTGAGGACTTCAGCCAGCCCGGCCACGCCTTGCAGGGCGAGGGAGCTTTGCAGCAGGAAATGGGTGATGCGCAGGTCTTTGCTGCGTTGCAGCAAGTCAAGGCTTTGCTGCTGGATGCTGCGCCACTCCGGCGGTTCAGCGGGCAGGATCGAGTCGCCCATGCTGCGCTCGGGTTGGCCCTTGGCATCACGCTCCAATTGCAAAAATTGCGCGTCATATTCCATGTCTTCACCACACGGCGAAGTCGCGGAAACGGCGGTGAGCAGCAACGGCACATCCACTGAAATCGATCTCCCTATCAGCCCGTTAAATGGCGGGCAATTCATGCATTAGTTGCGCGAGGAACTTTGCATGTTTTCTTGGTCATATAAGTAAGATGCCACTAATGTGCCATCACTGGTATTCAAGAAGTTGTGCATTTTTGGTGTAGTACTTATGCCTTGTCAAGGTAAGCTATTCGCGCTCTGTGACAGATGTGCGGTGTTTAACAACCTGCGCGACTGGTGGGTCGAACGACGCACCGGAACAGGATTTTTGTCATGAAGGCCAGTTAAGATCAGCGATCATGCTGACAAAAGCAGGTTGTGGAAGGTCGATTGCACGACCTGATGGGGATCTCTCGGGAATCGCTGTCCCTTGGATCGACTGCGCGCGAAGTATCAGCAAGGAGGCAAGATGTCGCTGTGTTTGACTATCACTAGTTATCACAAGATTACCCCGGGGCAGTGCTCCGAAAAGTCCATGAACCAGGGCTCGATGGCTATCGGCCGCAGCTCGGATAATGACTGGGTATTGCCCGACCCTGAGCGCCTGGTGTCTTCGCAACACTGCGTTATTCAATACAAAGATGGCCGTTATTATTTAACCGATAACAGTACAAATGGTGTGGAGTTGGTTAACGCCGGTATTCGTATGCGCCGGGGTAATAGCGAGCCGCTGCAGGATGGCGAGTTGATCCGCATCGGCGATTACGAAATCCAGGCACGTATCGATTTCAACGTGCAGGCCGTCGATAGCCAGCCGTTTGCCGGTGATTCACCGAACAGTTTTGAGGCTTTGATGGGCGCCGTGGCGAACAAGCCCGCGCCGACGCCCGTGATTGCGCCGCAGTTCCACGGCGCTTCGTCGATGGACACCCTGCCCGACCTGTTCGACTTCCTCAGCCCCACCGCCGTACCGCCGCCCACCGTGCCGGACCACGTACCCTCCGAGCAACACGACTTCCGCCCACCTACGCCGGTCGCGGTGCCGGTGATCGAGAAGCCTGCGGTATCCGGCGCGGTGATTCCCGAAGACTGGGACCTGTTTGGCGATACGCCAGCGCCGTTGACCAGCGCGCCGCCGCCCGCGCCGACACCACCCCCCGTACCGACACCGCCGCCTGCACCGAGCGTGCCGTCGCCCCCCGTGGTCGAGCCCGTGCTCCCCGTGGCCGATACCCGGCAACCCGACCTCCTGCAAGCCTTCCTGCGTGGCGCGGGCCTGGATCAACTGCGCCTGGACAAGGCCGATGCCTGTGCGCAGATGGAAAGCATCGGCCGCAGCTACCGCCTGATGGTCGAGGGCTTGATCGACGTGTTGCGCGCCCGCGCCAGTCTCAAGGGCGAGTTCCGCATGCAGCAGACGATGATCCAACCCGCCGAAAACAATCCGTTGAAATTCGCACCGAACGCCGACGAAGCGTTACTGCTGCTGCTTCGCCATGGCAACCAAGCGTTTATGGCTCCGGATCTCGCCGTGCGCGACAGTTTCGACGATCTGCGCGCCCATCAGTTAGCGGTGATGGCGGGGGTGGAAGCGGCGATCAAACACCTGCTCGGCCGCTTCGAACCGGCACAACTGGAAGAACGCATGGGCAAACCCGGCGGGCTGTCGAGCCTTTTCAACGGTTCGCGCCAGGCCCAGTACTGGCAGCAATTCACCGAGCTCTACAGCAATATTTCCCGCGAGGCCCAGGAAGATTTCCAGGACCTGTTCGGCCGCGAATTCAGCCGAGCCTACGAAGAACACAGCGCACGCCAGCGTCGCTGAGCCGCAGCACATGGATTAACGGATAGCTAAGTACGTCATTGAGGACGCAGGATGATTCCCAGGTTTTTACTCGCAGTCGCTACCGCGCTGCTGCTGACCGCGTGTGCCAAGGACGCGGCCAAACCCGAAACAGCCGCTGAGGCTGAAGTGGACACCGCCGCCGTCGAGTTGCATTTCCACGCCATTGCCGGGCTTAACCCCGGCGCCAACGGCCAGGCCGCCCCGGTGCGGGTACGGATTTTCGAACTGAAGAACGCCGCCACCTTCGCCCGCTCCGATTACTTCGCCCTGGCTGACCGCGCGCAATCCACCCTCGGCCTGGACCTGCTGGACCAGGACGAAGTCATGGTGCAACCCGGCCAGCAACTGAGCATCCAGCGCGACCTCGACCCCTCCACGCGCCAGATCGGCTTGCTGGTGGGTTATCGCGAGCTGGACCGCGCGCAATGGCGCACGGTGATCAACGTGCCCGCGCGCCAATACACCGAATACCAGATCAGCCTCGATGTGCGTGCCGTGCGCGCCGACGTCGTGGCTACCCCATCCAGCCCTGCCCAATAAGAAGCAATCGGAGCCCCCATGTCCTGGAACAATCGCGTGGTCTGGTCGGAAGGCATGTTCATCGGAACGCAGCACTTCCAGCAGCATGACCGTTACCTGGAAAACCTGATCGACGCCCGCAGCCGTCCGCTGTCCGCCGGCGCCTGGGGCTTTTCCGAGTTGCTGATCGACCAGGGCCTGCTGGCCCAGGGCAAGCTGGCGATCGTGTCGGCACGCGGCCTGTTGCCCGACGGCACGCCGTTCAATATTCCCCAGGATGACCTCGCGCCGAGCCCGTTGAATATCGACGACAACCTGCGCGACGGCCTGGTCTACCTGGCCTTGCCCCTCAAGCGCGCGGGTGCCCGCGACACCGTCGACGACGGCGAAGACCTTGGCGCCGCGCGTTACGTGAGCCAGGTGCGCGAAGTGCGCGACGACAACGCCCCGTTCGAGAACCGCGCCCCAGTGGCCGTTGGCTCCCGTGCCTTGCGCCTGCTGACCGCGCAGGATGGCATCAGCGATTACGCCGCCATCGGCCTGGTGCGCATCAAGGAAAAACGCGCCGACCGCGCGCTGGTCCTCGACGACACTTATATCCCGCCGGTATTGGACGTGGCCGCGAGCAAACCGCTGAGCGCATTTCGCAGTGAACTGCTTGGCCTGCTGCACCAGCGTGGCGAAGCCCTGGCGGGCCGTGTGGTGGCCTCGGGTGCCGGTGGGGCGTCGGAGATTGCCGACTTCATGCTGTTGCAACTGGTCAACCGTGCCCAACCGCTGATCCAGCATTTCAACCAGTTGAGCCCGCTGCATCCGGAGCGCTTCTTCAGCGAACTGGTCAGCCTGGCCGGTGAGTTTTCCACCTTTTCCACCAGCGGCCGTCGCCCCCAGGAATACCCGCAGTACCAGCACGACGACCTGGCCCTGAGCTTCGCCCCGGTGATGGCGGCGCTGCGCGAAGCGTTGTCGATGCTGATCGACAGCAAGGCCACGCCGATCCCGATCGTGGAGAAAGCCTATGGCATCCACGTGGCGATGCTGGCCGACAAGACCCTGCTCGACAGCGCCAGCTTCATTCTCGTGGTGCGTGCCGATGTGCCTGGTGAAACCCTGCGCGCGCGCTTCGGCCAGCAGAGCAAGGTCGGCTCGGTGGAGCACATCCGTGACCTGGTCAACCTGCAACTGCCGGGCATCAGCCTGCTGCCGTTGCCGGTGGCGCCACGTCAGATTCCCTACCACGCGGGCAGTACCTATTACGAGCTGGACCGTGGCAGCGAGCACTGGCAGCAGTTGGGCAACTCCGGCGGTTTCGCCTTCCATATCGCCGGGCAGTTCCCGGGTTTGAACCTGGCCTTCTGGGCGATCCGAGGATAATTCGCGATGCATCCCAATGATGATGACCGCACCCAGTTCATGCCGCGCCCGGGTGGCCGTGCGCCGGAACCTGTGCGTGCAGAGCCGGCGCCGCTGTCGATGCCGGCGGCACCGATCCTGACCGGCAAAAGCCAGGGGCTTAACCCGCTGGAAAGCGCCGCCGGCCCGCTATTGGCGTTGCTGACACGCCTGCGCAACACCATTGCCCACCCCGCACCGGCCAGCTTGCGTGCGCAACTGCTGGCCTACCTGCGCCAGTTCGAAGAACGTGCGGAAGCGGCCGGTGTGGCACGCAATGAAGTGCTGCTGGCGCGGTATGCGCTCTGCACCGCCCTCGATGAAGCGGTGTTGAGCACGCCGTGGGGCAGCACCAGCGACTGGGGCAAGCAGAGCCTGTTGATCACCGTGCATAACGAAGCCTGGGGCGGCGAAAAAGTCTTCCAGTTGCTCGACCACTGCCTGCAAAGCCCGCGCGAGCGCCTGTACCTGCTGGAATTGTTGTACCTGTGCATGTGCCTCGGGTTCGAGGGCCGCTACCGCGTGATCAACGACGGTCGCAGCCAGTTGGAAGCCCTGCGTGAGCGCACCGCTGCGGCGATTCGCAGTGCCCGTGGCGACCACGAACGCGAGTTATCGCCGCACTGGCGCGGCGTCAGCGTCGCGCGGGATCGCCTGGCGCAGTTCATGCCGCCATGGATCGCGGTGGCTATCGGCCTGGCGCTGCTGCTGGCGTTGCTGTTCGGCTTGCGCATGAAGCTGGCATCGGACGCCGAGCCGGTGTTCAAGAACATTCATGCCTTGGGCGAGATCCCGGTGCAGGCCATCGACCGTCCGGTGGCGCAGCCCAAAGTCATCGAGCGGCCACGCCTGGCCGGCTTCCTGGCGGAGGACATCAAGGCGGGTCGTGTGGCAGTAGAAGATCAGGTCGACCGTTCAGTCGTGACCATTCGTGGCGACGAACTCTTTGCGTCCGCCAGCTCCAGCATCGTCGATGACTACCAGCCGCTGATGCTGCGCATCGCCGACGCCATTCGCAAGGTCAAGGGCCAGGTGCGTGTCACCGGGCACAGCGACAACCGCCCGATTGCCACGCTGCGCTTCCCGTCCAACTGGGCGCTGTCCGAAGCGCGGGCCAAGTCGGTGCTGGACATCCTGGCAGCCAAGACCGGCCAAGGCGACCGCTTCAGCGCCGAAGGCCGCAGCGACACCGAGCCGGTGGCCACCAACGCCACCGCCGAAGGCCGTGCCCGCAATCGCCGGGTTGAAATCACCGTATTGGCGGAGGGCGTCGAGTGAAGGCGTTTTTCAGTTTCATGATTCGCTGGGTGATCCCCGTACTGGGCCTGATCGCCCTGAGCCTGATCATCTGGTTTGTGGGGCCGCTGCTCGATGGGCTGGTTCCGGAAGGGCGGCGCTGGGCGCTGATCGTGCTGATCTTTGCGGTGTGGATTGCCTATCGGGTGTTCCGCATCATCCAGGCGCGCCGTCAGGCGGCCGAAGTGATGCGCAGCCTGGCGGCGGAAACCCCGGCCGACCCCAACAGCGTGGCCACCGCCGAAGAATTGTCGAGCTTGCGCCAGCGCATGGACGAAGCCTTGGCCCTGTTGAAAAAGGCCAAGCTTGGTGGTGACGAACGCCGCAATCTCTATGAGCTGCCGTGGTACGTGATCATCGGCCCGCCAGGCTCGGGCAAGACCACTGCGCTGGTCAATTCCGGGCTGCATTTCCCGCTGGCCGCGCAACTGGGCGCCGGTGCGGTGCGTGGTGTCGGCGGCACGCGCAATTGCGACTGGTGGTTTACCGACCAGGCGGTATTGCTCGACACCGCAGGCCGCTATACCACCCAGGACAGCAATTCCACGGTGGATAAAGCCGCCTGGCTGGGCTTTCTCGACCTGCTGAAAAAGCAGCGCTCGCGTCGCCCGATCGATGGTGCCTTTATCGCTATCAGCCTCTCGGACCTGCTGCTGGGTACCGACGCCGAACGCGCCGCCCATGCGGCGGCGATCCGCCTGCGTATCCAGGAGCTGTACACCCAATTGGGCGTGCGTTTCCCGATCTACCTGATGCTGACCAAGCTCGACCTGGTGCCGGGCTTCATGGAGTTCTTCGACAACCTGAGCAAGGAAGAACGCGCCCAGGTGTGGGGCATGACCTTTGCCCTGGATGACGGCAAGAACAGCGACAGCCCGCTGGCCCACCTGCAAAGCGAATTCGCCGGCCTGGAACAGCGCCTCAACGAACGCCTGGTGGAGCGCCTGCAACAGGAGCGCGACCCGGCGCGGCGCGACCTGATCTACGGTTTCCCGCAACAGTTCGGCGCCCTGAAGGATTGCCTGCAAAGCTTCCTCGAAGGCGTATTCAAGCCCAACGCCTTTGAAGAACGCGTGTTGCTGCGCGGGGTGTACTTCACCAGCGGTACCCAGGAAGGCAGCCCAATTGACCGCCTGATTGGCGCCATGGCCCAGAGCATGAACCTGGACCGCCAGCACCTGGCGCGCCAGAGCGGTACCGGGCGCAGTTACTTCATCGAAAAACTCTTCACCGCCGTGGCTTTTGCCGAACGTGGACTGGTGGGTGTGAACCCGAAAGTTGAGCGCCGGCGCAAGTGGATCGCACGCGGTGTGCTCGCGGCCACCGTGGCCTTGGTGATCGTGGTCAGCAGCTTGTGGTGGGTGAGTTATCGCGCCAACCAGGCGTATATCGCCCAGGTCGACCAGAAGGTCGCGCCCCTGGGCCAGACCGTCCAGAACCTCAGCCCGGCGCAGCGCGAAGTGCTGGCCGTGCTACCGCTGCTCAATGCGGTGAAGAACCTGGCAGGCGATTCGCCCAGCTGGTCCGAGGGCCTTGGGCTGTATCAAGGCGACATGCTGGAAGCCGAGTCCGCCAGCGTCTACCGCAAGCTGCTGATCGCGGTCTTCGCGCCACGCCTGGTGACGCGTATCGAAGAGCAACTGCACGGCGGCGGCAATTCCGACTTCCTTTACGAGGGCCTCAAGGCCTACCTGATGCTCGCCGACACCGAGCATTACGACCCGGACTTCATCAAGGCCTGGATCGCCCTCGATTGGGACCGCAACCTGCCCCGTGACCTGCCCGCCGATCAGCGCCAGGCGTTGGCCGGGCACCTGCAGGCGTTGTTCGAACGGCACCCGCCGAGCGCACGCCTCGATCCGCGTTTGATCGACGACCTGCGTCGCCAGTTGCAACAACTGCCGGTGGCCCAGCGTGTCTACGACCGGGTCAAACGTCAGAAATTGCCTGAAGGCATCCCGGACTTCCGCATCAACGAAGCCGCCGGCCGTGATGCTGCGCTGGTGTTCAGCCGCAAAAGTGGCAAGCCGCTGGGTGAGCCGCTGAGTGGTTTCTTTACCGCCAAGGGCTATCGCCAGGCGTTCCTGCTGAGCAGCCTGAACCAGACCGGTACCCTGGCCGAAGAGCAATGGGTACTGGGCCGTGAGCAGGCCGATCAGCAGAACGTGGTCAGCCTGGCCGCCGATGTGCGTCGCCTGTACTTCCAGGACTACCAGCGCCAGTGGGACGCGTTGCTCGCCGACATCGACTTTGTACCGATCACCAGCGTGGCCCAGGCAGCCGATGTGCTGCGGGTGATTTCCGGACCCACCTCGCCGCTGAAAAAACTGCTGGTGGCGGTGGCCAAGGAAACCGACCTGCAAGCGGAAGAGCGCCAATTGGCCGCCAAGGGTGTACCGGTGGAAGGTGGGGTGGACAAGCTCAAGGAGCGCCTGGGCAGCCTGCTCGGCCAGGAGCAACCGACCGCGAATGCCCCGGCCGCCGCGGATGATCCGGTGACCGCACACTTCGCCGAACTCAACAGCATCGTCAGCAAGAACGAAGGCGAACCGGCTGCCATCGACGGCCTGTTGTCGGACATGAATGCGCTATATGTGCAGGTCAGCGCCATGGTCGGTGCCAGCGGCGACGCCTTGCTGGGTGAGGCGAAGAACCAGGCGGCGGCTGCGGCCACGCGGGTCAGCCTGAATGCCGAGCGCCAGCCACCTTTGGTGCAAGGCATGGTCAAGTCGGTGGTCAACTCCACCACCAACAGCATGATGGGCGGTGTGCGTAACCAACTGAACGCGGCCTGGGTCAGCGAAGTGGTCAACGTGTATCGTCAGTCCCTGGCAGGGCGCTACCCGATGTCGCCGGGCAGTACGCGTGACGCCACCCTGGATGACTTCGGGCAGTTCTTTGGCGTGGGCGGGGTGATGGACAATTACTTCCGCAAGTACCTGCAGCCGTATGTGGACACCTCGGCGCAGACCTGGCGCTGGCAGCCGGGCGCGGCGCAGAAGCTCGGGATTGCACCGGGCGTGCTGCAAACCTTCCAGCGTGCCGCGACGATCCGCGATGCGTTCTTCCGCTCCGGGGGTACCCAACCCATCGTGCGCTTCGAACTCAAGCCAGTGTCGATGGACCCGAGCATTACCCAGTTCCTGCTTGACCTTGACGGCCAGCAACTGAGCTACGACCACGGCCCGAGCCGCCCGGTGGCGATGCAATGGCCAAACCCCGGCAGCATTGGTGTGGTGCGAATTTCCATCATGCCGCCGTCGGCCAGTGGCCGCTCCGGTGTGACCCTGGATGGCCCGTGGGCTTGGTTCCGCCTGTTGGAGCAATCGGACCTTACCGCCGGCAACTCGCCTGATCGCTTTAACCTGCGCCTGCGTGTGGATGGGGCGAGCATCGCCTACGAGTTGCGCGCCAACAGCGCCTTCAATCCGTTCAAGAGTCGCGTGCTCAGCGGCTTCAGCCTGCCGGAGCGGTTATGACGACGCTGGGTTTCTACGGCAAGTTGGCCAGTCGTGGGGACTTTGTCAGCCGCGCCTTGCCCCAGAGCTTTATTGGCCCATGGGACAGCTGGTTGGCGGCGGGTTTGCTCGCCAGCCAGCAGAGCCTGGGCGCCGAGTGGCTCAACGTGTACCTGGTCAGCCCGCTGTGGCGCTTTGTGTTGGCGCCGGGTGTGTGCGGACCGAACGCGGCGGCGGGCGTGGTGATGCCGAGCATCGATCGGGTGGGGCGGTATTTCCCGCTGGCGGTGGTGGCCTTGCTCGATCACGACACCAACCCGGCTTCTCTGGTGGGCGGTCCGGACACCTGGTTCGAACAGGCCGAAGAGCTGTTGCTCGGCACCCTCGACGCCGACGCTACCTTTGAACGCTTCAACGATGGCCTCGACAGCTTGGGCTTGCCGGCGATTGAGCCGCGAGCGGTCGACAGCCGTTTCGCCGGCCTGCAACGTGTGGCCGCCACCGAGCCCCACCAGCGCATGACCGCGCTCGCCGAACAGGCCTGCGACGGTGCCAGCCTGTGGTGGGGCCGTGGTTCGCAGACGATTTCCCCTGGTTTATTGCGGTGTCAGGGCCTGCCCGCCACCGGCGATTTTGCGCAGTTTTTGCTCGGACAAGAGGGTGTGATGTAGATGGGGGCGACGTATGTATCCGCGAGCAAAAGCCATGTGGGCATGGTCCGCCAGGTCAACGAAGACGCCTGCCTGGACCTGCCGGAAAACCGCCTGTGGGTGGTGGCCGACGGTATGGGCGGGCATGCGGCGGGGGATTACGTCAGCAGCCTGATCGTCGACAGCTTGCGCAGCGTGCCGTTGGGTCGGTCCCTCGAGGAATACTCGGCGGCCTTGCGCAATGACCTGCTCCGTATCAATGCCGCCGTGCGTGAAGAAACCGCCAACCGTGGTGTGACCATGATGGGCAGCACCGTGGTGGTGCTCGCCGCCCGCGGCTTGCGCGGTGTGTGCCTGTGGGCTGGCGACAGTCGCCTGTACCGCCTGCGCGACGGCGTGCTCGAAGGTATCTCCCGCGACCACAGCTACGTGCAGGACCTGCAAGACAGCGGCCTGCTCAGCGAAGCCGACGCGCGCGTGCATCCGCGCGCCAACATCGTCACCCGCGCCATTGGCGTAGAGGCCCAGTTGGAACTGGCGGTGGTCGACCTGTTGATCGCCCCGGGTGACAGCTACCTGCTGTGCAGCGATGGCCTGAACAAGACCGTCGAAGACCATGAGATCCGCGAAGTGCTCAGCCACGACGCGCCGGACGAAATCGTGCGCAGCCTGGTGCACCTGGGGCTTAACCGCGGCGCGCCGGACAACATCACCGCCATCGTCGTGAAGGTATCGGCATGAACATTGTGATTCCGGGCTACGACATCGAAGGCGAGATCGGCGAAGGCGCCATGGCCAGCGTGTACCTGGCGACCCAGCGCTCGCTGGAGCGCAAGGTGGCGTTGAAAGTGATGGCGGCGGCGCTGGCGGCCGACCCGAGTTTCTGCGAACGCTTCCTGCGCGAGGGCAAGACCCTGGCGCGCTTGTCGCACCCGCATACGGTGACCATCCATGACATCGGCAATGTCGGTGAGCTGTATTACATGGCCATGGAGTACCTGCCCAACGGCACGCTCAAGGAGCGCATCGCCGCGGGCCTGACGCCAGAGCAGGGCGTGACGTTGATTCGCCAGATTGCCTCGGCGCTGGGCTATGCGCATGCCCAGGGGTTGGTGCACCGCGACGTCAAGCCGGCGAACATCCTGTTCCGTGCTGACGGCACTGCGGTGTTGTCGGACTTCGGTATCGCCAAGTCCCTGGACGACCGTACCCAGTTCACCCAGGCCGGGTTTGCGGTGGGCACGCCGAGCTACATGAGCCCGGAGCAGGCACGGGGCCAGGAGATCGATGGCCGTGCCGACCTCTACGCCCTGGGCGTGGTGCTGTATGAAATCCTCGTCGGCAAGCTGCCGTATAACGGCACCGATGCGCTGTCCACGGCGCTGGCGCACCTGACCGAACCCTTGCCGGAGTTGCCGGTGCACCATGGCCGTTATCAGGGCGTGCTGCGCAAGCTGTTGGCCAAGGACCCGGCGGAGCGTTTCCCGGATGCGGCGGCGTTGTTGGCGGCACTGGACCGGCTGCCGGCGGACTCGCCAGAGGCCACGCTGGTGCGGCCGTTGCCGATCCCGCTGAGTTTTGATCTGGCGGGCATGACACCGGTCACCATCGACATCCCGACCGATAAACCCCAGCCGCAACCGGTGCGCCAGCCGGTGGTGACACCGACCCAGCATAACGCCGTGTCCGAGCAGCGCCGTGGGCCGGTGTTGGCACTGGCCGCCGTGGCGGTGGCCGTGGCATTGGCCATTGGTGGCGGCAGCTACTGGTGGTTGAGCGGCCGTGATGAACCGGCCAAGCCGCCGGTTGCCGTCGTGCCGCAGGCCAAGCCGCCTGCGGCGGTAGCCGAAGTGCCACAAGCAACGCCACCCGTGGCGGTGGCTGAAGTGGATGGCGGCCAACGTCCGTTGTTGATGGCCGGCAAGAAGACCCTGTTCCAGCGCGTCCTCAGCAAGCCCGGCGCCAAACTGTCGAATGAGGCCGGCAGCACGTCGGGCAAGGCCCTGCCGGCGTTCTCCGTGCTCTACGTGTATCAGCGTAAGGACGTCGACGGCAGCCCGTGGGTTCGTGTCGGCGCCGCCACCGATGGCCGCAGCGACGGTTGGTTGCCCGCCGCCCAGGTCAGCGACTGGAAGCAAAGCCTGGTGCTCAAGTTCACCGAACGCTCCGGCCGGGCGCCGGTGATGTTCCTGCGCCAATCCGCGGAAGTGGAAAAGCTGCTGGCTGATCCTGCCGCGGCCAAAGGCGTGTTGGCCAAGGCGCAGAAAAACAGCGAAGACAACGGCCAGGTCCTGGCCTTGGAGCCGGCTGCCAGTGCGGTGCCGCAGAACCAGTTCTACCTGTTGCCGATCTTCGACTCCAAAGAGAGCTTCGACGAAAACGGCCAGCCGGTGCAGTTGCTGAATGTCGCGTCCATCGACCCTGGCGGCAGCGCGGCCGCCAAGCCTGCAACGCCGGTGATGAGCGCCAATGCCGACGCCTTCCGCACCGCCGTGGTGCTGGTGGTCGATACCACCGTTTCCATGCAGCCCTATATCGACCAGGTTCGCGACGTGGTGCACGAACTGCAAACCCGCATTGCCGAGCGTGGCGAACTGGACAGTGTCAGCTTCGGCCTGGTCGGTTTTCGCAACAGCATCAAGAAAACCCCGGGCCTGGAATACGTGGCCAAGACCCTGATCAGCCTTGACCAGGGCCGCGACCCGCAACGCTTCCTCGACATGGCGCGCCAGGTCAAGGCGTCCACGGTGTCCAGCCATTCCTTCAACGAAGATGCGTTTGCCGGGGTGATGCAGGCCGTGGAAGGCATGGACTGGTCCGGCTATGGCGGGCGGATCATCCTGCTGGTCACCGACGCTGGCGCCCTGCGCAAGAACGACCCGTTCGCCGCCACTCAGATGAACGAAGCCGAAGTGCGCCAGGCCGCGCTGGGCAAGCAGATCAAGATCTACGCCCTGCACCTGCGCACCGACGCTGGCAAGAAAACCCACGCCGGCGCCGAGAGCCAATACCGTGTCCTCACCGCCGACGCCAACCCACAGATCGGCGACCTGTACACGCCGGTACCGGGGGGGGATGTGCGCAAGTTGGGTGAGCGGGTCGATGAGATCGGCACGGTGTTCGCCAACCTAGTGCACCAAGTGCGCAGCAACACGCCGCAGCCGGTGCCGTTGCTGAGTGGCGCGCCGAGCCTGGCGGATAAATCCGCGGCGGTCGGCTATGCCATGCACATGGACTTCCTCGGCCGCAAAGCCGCGAGCCAGGCGCCGCAACTGGTCAGCGCCTGGACCGCCGACCGCGACCTGACCAACCCGGCACTGCCGGCGTTCCAGGTGTGTGTGATGTTGACCAAATTGCAGCTCAATGACCTGCAACAGTCGTTGAAACTGATCGTCGATGCCGCGCGCAAAACCCAGACTTCACCCAAGGACTTCTTCCAGGAAATCGCCAGCGCCTCAGCCTATATGAGCCGCGACCCGCAAGCCCTGCGCAAGGGCGGCAACCTGGCCGATGGCGGGATCCTCGGCGAGTACCTGGAAGGCCTGCCGTACCGCAGCAAGTCGCTGAACATGACCCAGGATTTGTGGTTGTCGTTGAGCGTGGCCGAGCAGGAAGACTTTATCGACGAGCTGGATTCGAAGATCCGCCTCTACGAAACCTTCCACAATGACGTGGCCAACTGGGTTCGTTTCGGCGACGCCGAGCCGGGCGATGCGTTGTACCGCGTACCCTTGTCGACGCTGCCGTAATGCTGAACCTGAGTGCGGTGCACAAGAGCCGGGGTGTCGGCAGCCAGCGTTACAGCCTGGTGATCCCGGCACTGCACCTGCGTGCCGGGGAGCAGTTGGCGATTGTCGGGCCGAGCGGGTGTGGCAAGAGCACCTTGCTGGATCTGCTGGCGCTGGTATTGGCGCCTGATCAGGTGGGCCGGTTCGAATTCAATCAGCAGGACATTGGCGGGCTGTGGCGTGCCGATCAGCAATCCACCCTGGCCGCGCTGCGCAGCCAACACCTGGGCTATGTGCTGCAAACCGGCGGGCTGCTGGGCTTTCTGGATGTACGCAGCAATATCGCGCTGTCGCGGCAACTGCTGGGGTTGAAGGACGATGGCAGCGTGGCGCGCCTGGCTGAACAGCTGGAGATCAGCGACCAGTTGGCCAAGAAGCCGGCGGCCCTGTCAGTGGGCCAGCGCCAACGCGTGAGCTGCGCGCGCGCTTTGGCCCATGCGCCGCAGTTGGTGCTGGCTGATGAACCCACCGCGTCCCTTGACCCATTGAATGCCGAACGCGTCATGCAGGCGCTGCTGGCCCAGGCCTGCGAGCATCGCGCCGCCTGTGTGATCGCCACCCATGACGAACCCCTGGCCCGCGCCAGCGGCTTGCAGGTGCGGCGCATCAGCTGTCGCCGCGACGCCGACGGCGGCGTCACCGCGACCCTCGGGGAGGCGTGCTGATGCGTATCCCTCTGGTGGCGTCCCTGGCCTGGCAGGATTACCGCAACGATGCCTGGCTGTCGGCCTGCTCGGTGTTGGCGCTGGTGGCGGTGATCGCGCCGTTGCTGGTGTTATTCGGCCTGAAATTTGGACTGGTTAGCAGTTTGACCGAACGTTTGGAGACCGATCCGGCCACCCGTGAAATTATTCCGTTGGGCGGTGGTCGATTCAGCAGCGCATTTGTCGAACAGCTCGGCCAGCGCAGCGATGTGGCGTTCGCCTTACCACGCACGCGGCAGATTGCGGCGACGGCGCAGGTCGGCACGCTGACCTTGGAAATGCTGCCGACCGCTGCGAGTGACCCGTTGTTGAGCGGCCTGCCGATGCCCAAGGGCCTGGACCAGATCGTGCTGAGCCACACCGCTGCCGAGAAGCTCGCGGCACGGCCGGGGGATTGGTTGGAGACCAGTTTTGCGCGGCAAGTGGCGGGACGTGTAGAAGCCCAGCGCACACGCTTGCAGGTACTGGCGGTGCTGCCGCTGGAAGCCTTCGCGCGTGATGGGTTGTTTGCCGATTTGAGATTGCTGGAAGCGGCGGAAGATTACCGCGATGGCCGTGCGGTACCGGCGTTGGGTTGGGCCGGTGATGAGGTGGCTGTGAGCGAGCAGCGGGTATACCCGGCATTTCGCCTGTATGCGCGCAGCCTCACCGATGTGGAACCGCTGCGGGTGTATTTCGCCGCGCAGAATCTGTTGGTGTCGACCCAGGCGCAGACCATCGCCCAGGTGCAGTCGTTGAGCCGCAACCTGTCGATCGTGTTCTGGATCATCGCCGGGTTGGCCTTGGCGGGGGCGTTTGCGGCGATCTTCGCCGGGGCGCTGGCCGCCGTGGCGCGCAAGCGCCGGGAATTGTCGGTGTTGCGCCTGTTGGGTTTTTCCACCGGCGCACTGTTGCTGTTTGTGGTGGTGCAGGCGCTGTACAGCGCAGGGTTTGCCGCCTTGCTCAGTGCCGGGCTGTATGGCCTGGCCGAGACAGCGGTGAATAAGTTATTCGTGCAGGTGCCGGGCGAATACGCCAGCCACCTGCTGGCGCGTCACTACGGCCTGGCCCTGGTTGCAGTCCTCGGCGTCAGCGCCGTGGCGGCGGCCTGTGGCGGTTGGCGAGTGGCGCGTATCCAGGCTTCTGAAGGAATCAGAGATGTATAAGTTACTGGGCGCCTGTGTGGCGCTGACCTTGGCTTCGATGGCCTGGGCCGATGAAGCGAGTGACAAGCTCGACAACCCCAAGCCGTTGCCCGACGACGTCAGCCTGCCGTTGCCGTGCGAAGGCAATATGGTGTTCCGCTACGCCTACGTATTGGCCCAGGGCACCCTGGACGACCGCGAGATCAGCCTTGGTTACCCGTTTGCCGAAGGCGAGGCGGGCTATCAGCAGTCGTTTATCTCCGGCTATCGCCGCGACTTCATCAACGGCCAATTCACCCTCAAGGACTTGCCGAAAGACTGGAACAAGGTCATCGCACCGTTGATGCCCAAGACCGACGCCAAGACCCCGCTCAAGCCGATGCTGTACTTCATCGGCAAGTACGAAGTGACCGCGCGCCAATACGCTCAGGTGATGTCCCAGGCGCAGTCGCTGGCCAGTGGCGAGCCCGCGCCGGCCTGCGATGCGCCCACCGGCATGGCCGCGCGTTTGCCCAAGGTGAAACTGTCGCGCTTTGAGGCCGAGCGTTTCTCGGCGGTGTACAGCGCCTGGCTGATGAAATACCACCGCGACTTGCTGCCGGTCAGCGGGCGCGGTTCGTCGGCAGAAGAGGGCGGCCTGGGCTTTGTGCGCCTGCCTACCGAAGTGGAATGGGAGTTCGCGGCCCGCGGTGGCCATGCGGTCAGCCGCCAGGACCTGGAAGGGCGCCTGTTCCCGCGTCGCGTCGAAGGCAGCGAGAGCGACGGCCCGCTCGGCGATTACGCGGTGTTCAACCAGGTCGCCGGTGGCACCGGCCAGGCCGCGCGCCTGATGCCCATCGGCACCAAATTGCCCAACCCGATCGGCATGTTCGACGTGATCGGTAACGCTGCGGAAATGGTCCAGGAATCTTTCCAACTGGTACACGCCGGACGCCGCCAGGGCACCTACGGCGGCTTTGTGGTCAAGGGCGGCAACTACCTGGAAGGCGAGGGCACGCTGTTTACCGGCATGCGCCGCGAATACCCGTTGTTCGCCGCCGACGGCACCGAGCAAAGCAATGAGACCACCGGTTTCCGCGTGGCGATTGGTGCGTTGTCGGCACCGCGCTCACGCTACAAGGAGTTGTTCGCCCAGTGGCAGAAAGAGGGCCGCCTGGCCTCGTTGACCGACGCCATTGACGATGCCCAGGACCCGACCAAGCGCCTGGACAGCATCATCGCCGCCAGCGTCGACCCCAAGTTGCAGGCCGAGCTTGGGCTGGTCAACGAAGAGCTCAAGCGCAATGTCTCGCTGATCGCCCAGCAACGCGAAGAGGCGGCGGGCAACCTGATTCAGTCGGCGGCATTGGTGGCCGAGACCATCAGCAACTACAACATCCGCCTGGCCAACCTGCAGAAGAGTCGCCAGCAGGCCCTGGACAATAAGGACGAGGCCAGCGCGGCGCTGTTTGCCACGGCCATCGACAACGGGCGCAGCGCCCTCGATGGCGCGGTGGCGATCTATATCGACAACCTGGCCACCGGCACGCGCTACACCGACGCGGTGATCCAGGCGCAGTTTCAACGCATCAAGGAAGAGTTGGATCGCAAGCCAGTGCTCGGCAAGAGCCTGGTGACGCGCGCGACACTGTTCGTCCGCCATGTCGGCAACTACCGCAAGCAACAGCGGGCCGACCCGGCGACGATCTTGAAGGAATTGCTCGCAGCGAGCGGTCAGCGATGATCGCTGGCTGTATGGCGAGCTTGGAAGGGACTCAGGCGGCAGTGGGCCGTGCTGGGCAAGTCAAACTTAGAAGAGAACACACCTATGCTTTTTTCCCGTAAGGCGGTTTCCAAGCGTCACTTGCTGCTGATCGCAGCCGGCTTCAGCACGGTGCTGACCGGTTGCGCCACGTCGCCGGCCTCCAAGGTCGCGTCGAGCACCAAGGTCGAGTACTACCCCAACTGCTACGAGCCGGTGCAGCACTTGCGCGCCACCGATTCGAACATGACCAAGTCGGTTGTCACCGGCGCGGCCATCGGTGCGGCGGGCGGTGCCTTGCTGGGCGTGCTGACCGGCGACAAGGAAAACCGTGGCCGTAACGCCGCCATCGGCGCAGCGGGCGGCGCCCTGGCCGGCGGCGCAGCGGGTTACTACACCGAGCGTCAGAAGCAGATCGCCGATGACAACCAGCGCATTGCCTCGTATGCGGCTGACGTGAACAAAAGTGCCTCTGACATCGACCGCAGCACCGCGTACGCCAGGGCGTCCCAGCAGTGCTACCAGAGCGCATTCACCAAGTTGGTGGCTGATCGTAAAGCCAAGACCGTCAACGATACCGAAGGCCGCAAGCGCCTGGCGGAAATCGTCTCGGGCCTGAAGGAATCCAATGACCTGATCGTTGCGGTCAACGGCAAAGCCGCCGAAGACCTGAACAACTACACCCAAGCCTACGAGAAGGACCTGCAGCAGGTTGGCGTACAGCGTGCCGACGTGGTCACCGTGGCCCAGGCCGATGCAACACCCGCGGTGACACCGGGCAACAAGAAGAAAGGTACAGGCACCAAACCGCCGAAAAAGCCGCCTCTTCCAACCGTGCCGACAGAAGCGGTAAACACCGAGAAAACCTTCCAGACCGCCCAGACCAAGCAAGATGAAAGCAAGAAGGTCGCCAGCGCCGGTAAAGCGCAGATCGAAGGCACTTGCCGCGATCCAAACCTGGCCGACTGGGCGCCGGTGCCTTGCCCTAACGTGTAAGGACGAGGGGGTGTTCTAAACCGTCAATGCCAGCCACTCATCTTCAATGGTGATCGGCTGGCATTGTTACACCGCGTTCTATTGAATGGAGTCTGGATACCCGTTCAATCGGTGTGCTATCAGCCTGTCTAGGCTTTGCTCAATCCCGTGATTTCAAAAGAGCCATCAGAAAATACGACATCGTCGTGGCCTGGGCCAGAGACGCTGAAGTTCAGAGTGCCAGTCAATTTTTTTAGATGTTCATCGTAGGTGAAGTTAACGGTTCCCGAGGTGGCGCGATAAAAGACCTTCGCAATCAAAGTGACGACAGCGGTGTCCCCATCCTCAGAGGGGGAAATGGGAAGTGTTTTTTCACCCAGCTTTGATGTGGGAATGTGCAGCCACAAGTGTCTAGGCGCGTTTTTATCATCGTTATCATCGTTTGCCACGACTTGCAGAAAGCCAGGTTCAGTGAAGCTCATGTGCGGTTTGCTTGAGCTGAAGTCGGGCGTGGGCAAATTAAGCGTGCCCCTCAGATACCCTGTACTTTGTCGATGTGATGTTTCACTGCGGAAGGATACCTTGCCCTCAGTGAAGGTGGCTAAATCGCGGATTTCAGGGTTTAAACTTTTGGCGGTGCAGTAAAAGGTGCCGTCGATTTGCTGCTCAGACGCCGTCTCAGTCAACGTAAATTCGCCTTCGATGTCCCGGTAGGAGTCCAACTGAACCGTCGTGGGTGGGTCATACGCCAGGCCGACAGTATTTCCCGGCTTGCCATCCAAGGGATATGGACCAGGTTCGGCGCCATTGGCAATTTTCAATTCAACGGTATAGATACGGAAAGGTGAAAATACCGCTTGGGAGGCTTTGATGACCACGTGATGGTCTTTCAAAGTTGCGCTGGTATATGTTGACACGAAAGGATGTATGGAGCCGCCCAGTTCAATATTGGCGCTTACTTGTCCAGCCAATGTGTTGTTAATGGTTTTCATGGCTTTAGTTCCATTAAATGATTTTTATCGAGCCTGGAAGTTTCGCGTCAAGGTTGGCGTCAGGGACTGGAAATAACTACTGTTAAAGTTGACAGTCAGTTAGACCTGTTTGGAATGGCGTTATTCCAAGTTGATTCTCGCCTGCGCCGGTCTAATGGTGGTCTGTTTAAATATTGACCGTGCAGTCATGCGTCTGAGTAAAACAATGAGGGTTTTCTAACTTGGGGGAATAGTGGCGTTCTACAGGGGAATCGTTAGACTGCGCGAGCCGTTAATTTTCCTGAGGCTGTGCCGTTATGAAATTTCGTCTTCTCCTGTGGGTGCTGGGCCTGATGATGGGCAAATCCAGCCGCACCAACCCTGCGTTCCAGCAACAGCTGGGTGACAAAGACCTGGCGTTCCAGTTGCAGACCCTCGACGGCAAGGTTGCCCGTCATTTCATCGTCAAAGACCAGCGCATCACCAGCCGCTCGGGTGTCCACCCGGCGCCGGCGTTTGCCATCGCGTTCAAGGATGCGGCCTACGGCTTCGCCACCTTGCAGGCGAAGAACAAGCAATTGGCGTTCATGACGGGGATTCAGGACAAGTCGATCCAGATCAAGGGCAACCCGGCGTTGGTGATCTGGTTCCAGGGCTTGACCAAGTATTTGAAGCCGAAGAAAAAGAAGTAGATCGAGGTGGATTCATCGGGGGCAAGCCCCCTCCCACACTTGACTGTGTTCGCAGATCAAAATGTGGGAGGGGGCTTGCCCCCGATAGCGATCTGACAAGCTACCGATTCAGCCCTGGCTGAACTGGGACGCCAATTCGCGCAACAGCACTTCGGCATCCAGCACTTTGCCCACCACTTCCTCGGCCTTGTCACGGCTCAAGCCCAGGCGATCGAGCAGCACATCCGGGATCGTTTCATCCGGGCCGGAACCAATGCCACGGCTGCGCAACAGGCGCACGGCCAGGCATACAAGGTTCGGGTACTCGGCATACTGGCCGTCGTAGGTCGGGTCGTGCTGGAAGCGCAGGGCGGTGGACAGTTCGTCCGGCATGTCCCAGTAGCGCATCAGCCAGGCGCCGATCTGCTCGCGGCTGATGCCCAGCAGATGCTGCTCGACATAGCTGTGGCACAGGTGCGGGTTGACCTCCAGGTGCCGGCAGATCAGCGAGAAATGCGGCGGGAACACATGGGCCAGCAGCAGGTAGCCGAAGTTGTGCAGCAAGCCGGCCAGGTAGGTCAGGCCGGCTTCGGGGCGCTGGGCGCGTGGCATGGCACGGGTCAGGCCTTCGATCACGGCAGCGGTGTAGATCGATTGGTGCCAGTACGGCGTAGCCTGGTGCGGGTGGTCCTTGGGCAGGCTCAGGGTTTTGCCCAGGGCCAGGCCAAGCGCCAGGTTGATCACCAGGTCAAAGCCCAGCACGCGCACGATGGCGTCTTCCACCGAACGGATCTTGCCCGGCGAGGCGTAGTAGGGCGATGCGGCCCAACTGACCACCTGGGCGGCCAGGGCCGGGTCGGTTTCCACCACGCCGGTGATATCGTCGATGGTCGCATTGGGGTCGACGCGCAGCTTGATGATCTTCTGCGCGGTGTCAGCCAGCGGCGGAATCTCGATGGTCGCTTCCAGGCGTTGCTGGATGCGGCGGGCCGTGAACGCCTGCATCGCTTGGGTGATTTCCTCGCGGTCATCATTGGGGCGGTCGAGGTTGGGGCGGATGTTGCTCAGCGGCTCACCGAACTGGCCGGCGCTGGCCTTGGTGAGCATGGTCTTGAAGGCTTCGCTGGAGATTTCCAGCAATACCCCGGCTTCGCCTGAATGCACCAGCAGGCTGGGTTCGTTGAGCAGGCTGCCTTCGTACAGGCACGGTGAACTGGTCAGCGGTGGCAGGCCCGGCAACAGGCTCAGGTCGTGCTTGCCCAGCATGCGCTTGACGCGATCCGGTGATACCGCCGTGAGGCGACGCCCGGTGAGTTCGGTGAGGCGGTTGAGGTCGAGCAACTGGCTCTGTGGGAACAGCACCATCAGTGCGCCCACGGCATCTTCCAGCAACACCGCCTGGACCTTTTGCGCAGGATTCAGGCCCGGTTGTTCGGCGACTTCCGTGTAGCTGATGGCGAGTTTTGCAAGCAACGCCCGAATAACCGGCGGGGCGGTCAGTGGGGTTGTGGCGAGGGCAACTTCTGACATGGCCTGATCCAATTTCTTACAGTCAACGAAGTATAACCAGCTTGATACAACTGTAGGTCGGATAAGTGAGTCAGGCGTCACACTTGGCCGTATTGCTGCCCATGGCGAAGCCAGCGATCCAGCAGCGGGCTGACGTGATGCGGCCAGCGCTCCAGCAGCGCTTGCGCCGCATCGCGCACAGCGGGCAGCAGGTCGGCGTCGCGCATCAGGTCGGCGACCTTGAATTGCAGCAGGCCGGTCTGGCGGGTACCGAGCATCTCGCCGGGGCCGCGCAGTTCGAGGTCTTTCTCGGCAATGACAAAACCGTCGTTGGTTTCACGCATGATGCCCAGGCGCTGACGACCGATCTGCGACAGTGGCGGGTGGTAGAGCAGCACACAGTGGCTGGCGGCGCTGCCCCGGCCGACGCGGCCGCGCAACTGGTGCAGTTGCGCCAGGCCCAGGCGCTCGGGGTTTTCGATGATCATCAGGCTGGCGTTGGGCACGTCCACACCGACTTCGATGACCGTGGTGGCCACCAGCAGTTGCAGGTTGCCGGCCTTGAATTCGGCCATCACCGCAGCTTTCTCCGCCGGCTTCATGCGGCCGTGGATCAGCCCGACCTTGAGCTCGCCGAGGGCGCTGGTGAGGTCTTCGTACGTGGTCTCGGCGGCCTGGCAGGTCAGCTCTTCGGATTCTTCAATCAACGTGCACACCCAGTACGCCTGGCGCCCTTCGGCACAGGCGCCACGCACGCGCTCGATCACTTCCACGCGGCGGGTGTCGGTGACCAGCACGGTGTTGACCGGGGTTCGGCCGGGGGGCAGTTCGTCAAGGATCGAGGTGTCGAGGTCGGCGTAGGCACTCATGGCCAGGGTGCGCGGGATCGGCGTGGCGGTCATGATCAGTTGGTGCGGGCTCATGCGGCCGCCCACGCCTTTCTGACGCAGGGCCAGGCGTTGTTGCACGCCGAAACGGTGTTGTTCGTCGATGATCACCAGGGCCAGGTTCTTGAACGTCACTTCGTCCTGGAACAGCGCGTGGGTACCCACCACCATCGGTGCGCCGGCGGCGATCTGTTCGAGGGCGGCTGCGCGGTTCTTGCCCTTGAGCTTGCCCGCCAGCCATGCCACTTCCAGGCCCAGGGGTTCGAGCCAGCGCTTGAAGGTGATGAAGTGCTGCTCGGCGAGGATCTCGGTGGGCGCCATCAGCGCGACTTGGTACCCGGCTTCCAGGGCCTGCAAGGCGGCGAGGGCGGCAACCACGGTCTTGCCTGCGCCCACGTCGCCCTGGATCAGCCGCAGCATGGGCTCCTTCTGGCTCAAGTCGTAGGCGATTTCATTGCCCACGCGCTGCTGGGCGCCGGTCGGCGCAAAGCCGAGGTTGGCCAGGTACTGCGCAGGCAGGCGCGTGGCCTTGGGCATCGCTGGTGCGCGCAGGGAGCGCATGCTTTCGCGTAGGCGCTGTTGGGACAGTTGGTGGGTCAGCAGCTCTTCGAACGCCAGGCGATGCTGGGCCCAGTGATGGCCCAGGGCCAATTCGTCGACATCGGCGTCGGCCGGTGGGTGGTGCAGGTAGCGAATCGCATCAGCCAGCGGCGCCAGCTGGTAGTCGCGCGCCAGCTCCTGGGGCAGCCAGTCGGGCAGGCTGGTGGGGCCGAGCATCGTCAGGGTCTGCATGCACAGTTGGCGCAGGCGCTGTTGGGTCAGGCCTTCGGTCAACGGGTAGATCGGTGTGAGCGTGGTGTCGACCGGCGGTGGCTCGTCGCCGGTAATGGCGCGGTATTCCGGATGATAGATTTCCAGGCCAGAAGCGCCGGGCCGCGCCTCGCCGTAGCAGCGCACGCGGGTGCCGCGCTTGAGGCCTTCCTTCTGCGCGTTGCTGAAATGGTAGAAGCGCAGGCTCAGGCCACCGGTGCCGTCCTGCAGGCGCACCACCAGGCTGCGGCGCTTGCCCATGACCACGTCGGCGCCGCTGACGGTGCCTTCGACCACTGCGTCCTGTCCAGGCCGCAAGTGGCCGATGGGCACTACGCGGGTGCGATCCTGATAGCGCAGGGGCAGGTGGAACAGCACGTCCTGGAGGTTCTCCAGGCCGACCTTGGCCAGCTTCTCGGCCATGGCTTCACCGACACCCTTGAGTGCCGTCACTGGCACCTGCGACAGCTCTGTCATACCGTTGCTTAGCTCGCGGCAGGCGGCTTGGCCACCGAGCACAGGCGGATCGAGTCAGCGAGGATCTCGATGGCTTTGGGCCGCGGGAAACTGGCGCGCCAGGCGATTGCCACGGTGCGGAACGGCACCGGTGGCGTGAGTGGGCGCACTTCGATCACGCCGGGGGCGTAGTGATGGCTGTCCACCGCCGACAGCGGCAGGATCGAGATGCCGAGGCCGGAAGCGACCATGTGGCGAATGGTTTCCAGGGAGCTGGATTCCACCGTGGTGTGCTTGGCGCCGTCGTTGCCCTTGGTCAGGGTCGGGCAGGCTTCCAGCACTTGGTCGCGGAAGCAGTGGCCCTCACCGAGCAGCAGCAGGCTCTTGTCGTTGAGCAGGGCCGCGTCGATGGTGTCTTTTTGCGTCCACGGGTGCGAGGCCGGCATCAATACGTAGAACGGCTCGTCGTAGAGCGGCAGGGTGAGCACGTCCGCCTCGTTGAACGGCAGGGCAATGATGATCGCGTCCAGCTCGCCGTTGCGCAGTTTGTCGCGTAGCACGTGGGTGAAGTTTTCTTCGATATACAGCGGCATCTGCGGCGCGACGCGGTGCAGTTGCGGAATCAAGTGCGGGAACAGGTAGGGGCCGACGGTGTAGATGGCGCCGACTTTCAGCGGTGCGGTCAGCTGGTTCTTGCCGGCCTGGGCCAGTTCGCGAATGCTTTGCGCTTGTTCCAGGACCTTCTGGGCCTGGGCAACAATGCCTTCACCCACCGGGGTCAGGCGCACGGCGCTTTTGCTGCGCTCGAAAATCAGCACACCGAGTTCGTCTTCAAGCTTCTTCACGCCCACCGATAGCGTCGGCTGGCTGACGTGGCAACGCTCGGCCGCGTGGCCGAAGTGTTGTTCTTGGGCGAGGGTCACGATGTAGCGTAATTCTGTAAGAGTCATAGCGGGCGTCCATGAGGTTGCAAGCCAAGCATACCGGCTGCAATCGATAGACGCACGTTATCAGAGAGGATGGGGTTTACGACACCTGGTAATCAGGTGTCGCGTTCATGCTTTCAGCTTTGCGGGTATTTGAAGGTGAAGGTTTTGGTGAACGGCCCCCACCATTCCGGTACGCCGGTTTCCTTGTCCACGTGGTGGAAGAAACCTTTGATCTGCGGGCTTTCGTAGCGCAGTACCACAGTGTAGGTGCCGGGGCCGTCCATTTTCACGTTGTTGGCGTAGTGGGCGCCGTCTTTGGCCACCATCGGCAGCAGCGTGCCGATTTCCTTGTAGTCGGGCGAACCCTGCTTGACCAGCGAGTAGGTGATGGTCAGGTAGGGCACCCACTCGCCATTGGACAGGCCGTACTTGTTGTCGGCGGTGGCATGCACATCCGTCTCAAGGTGCACCGAATCCTTGCTCATCACCATGCCCGGTGGCATGGGGGCCATTTCGATGCCCACCAGGTAGGAGGAGGCGATTTCCATGTCGTTGACCTGGACGGGCCCGCCAATCGGGTACTCGCGGGCTTGGGTCAGGGTTGAAGCGGCCAGGGCGCTGACAAGTACCAGTGCGGTGGCCAAGGGGTTGCGCAGGTGTTTCATGGCGTGGCTCCTTGAGGCAGTTAACGTGATTGCGTCGGGCGTGAATGCAGCAAGCGGTTACCCAGCACCAGGAGCGCAAGGGTGACGGACCAGGCGACCAGTTGGACGCCCAGCGGCCGGTCGGTGTAGCCCACCAGCGCGGTCAGGGCGCGGCCGGTGAGGCTGGCGTCGGAGACCAGCCAGGACGTGTCCCAGAGTTGGTAGCCCCAGGCGGGGATCAGGTCGATACCGGCGAGGATCGCGGCCGCCCGCCCCGCCATGCCGGCGGCGAGCAAGGCGATCATCCAACCGGTAATCGAAAACAGACGCTTGAGGCTGATGGCGACCAGGCCGCGGTACATCAGCCAGGACAGCGCGGCGCCGGCGGCGATGCCGAGCACGCCACCGGCCAGCATCGACAGTGGGGCTGCCTGGCTCGACGCGGCGATGCCATAGAGGAACAGCACGATTTCCGAGCCTTCGCGCAGCACCGCCACGGTGATCACCACGGCCAGCGCCCAGAGTGATTTTTCGCCGTTGAGTACCGCATTGCCGGCGCTGCGCAGTTGGGTGGCCAACTCGCGACCATGGCTGGCCATCCACAGGTTGTGCCAGCCCAGCATGACCACGGCGACCACCAGAATGGCTGCGTTGAAAATCTCCTGGCCAAAGCCCTGGAGTGCCTGGGTGATTGCGCCGGTAAAGAGTGCGAGGATCCCGGCACCCAGTACGCCGGCTGCGATCCCGCCGCCGATAAACAGCCCGCGCCGCGCCAGGCCCTGGGTGGCGGCCATCACGATCCCCACCACAATCCCGGCTTCCAGCACTTCTCGAAACACGATCAACAGACAGGCCAGCATGGCTTACTCCTTGGCCTCGACGGCAGTGACCGTGCCTTTGGCCTGGTCGGGGTGGTAGTCATCGAAGAAGGTGTAAGTGCCGGGATGCAGCGGGCCGGCGAACACCGTCACGGTGTTGCCGGGGACGATGATTTTTTCGAATTTCATGTCATAGCTTTCGAACTCATCGACGCTTTCGTCGTGGCTGGTGAGTTGAATGCGAAAGCGCTCACCGGCCGGCACCTCGAAACTTGAGGGGCTGAAGGTGTGGTTTTGAATGACCAGGGTGACCAGTTGATCCGCCTGCGCAACGACGGGAAAAGCCAGCAGGAGGAGAGCCAGCCGGGCAAGAGTGGGCATGCCGAATGTCCGCTAATGAGAACGATTCGCGGATAATTGGCTTTGTATTTAAATGTTACAAGTGAAGATGGAGATAGGTCGCAGGCTGTTCAACCCTGGTTCAGGTTGCAGCAATGCGGGGGGGAGGGAGCAGCAGCCGTGGGCACCCTAGAGTGCCCACGGTGAGGATTACCGGCGACGTTTTTCGATGTTGTAAACGAACGGCGCAACGATCTCGATGCTGCCGCCTTTCAACATGTCGGCCGGTGGCTTGGGCAGTGGTTGGGCACGACGGATCATGTCCAGGGTCGCACGGTCCAGGTCGGCGTTGCCGGAGCGGCCCACCAGCTCATAGGACAGCACGTTGCCCTCGGCATCCACCACGAAGCGCAAGCGGTTCAGGCCTTCCTTGCCTCGGGCCTGGGCGCCCGGCGGGTACTTCTTGTACTTCTGCAAGTGCGCCAGCAGGGTGCCTTCCCAGGACGCCTTGGCGGCCACCTGTTGCGGCGATGGGCCAGGGACCGGCTGGGCCGATTTTTCCGCCGGAGCGTTGGTCTGTGGCGATTCGCTCGGTGGGTCCTCGGAAGGTTTTTCCTTGGGTGGCTCGGGCTTCTTCTCCACCGGCTTGGGCGGCTGGGGTTTGGGCTTGGGCTTGACCGGCTTGGGCACCTGGATCGTCGGCTTGGGCGCCTCGGCCAGTTTTGGCAGCGGCAACTCTTCCACCGGGGCAGGCGGTTGCGGCGGCGTCACCACTTTCGGCGGCGCTGGCGGTGGTGGCGCTGGCGCGGGTGCCAGGTCAATGACCATGGCTGCCGGTGGCAGCAGGACCGGGCGCGGTGCCGACCAGTGGAGTGCAATGGCAATCGCGATGGCGTGCACGCCCAGCACGACGGCGAGGCTGGTGCCATAACGCGTCAGTTTGTGGCGCGTCGTGATCATTTCTTGGCTGCCGTCTCAAGTCCGACCAGGCCCACCTTCAGATAGCCGGCCGCCCGCAGGGCATCCATCACGCTCATCAGGTCGCCGTAGTCCACGCCTTTATCAGCCTGGAAGAAGATCGTCGTGTCCTTTTTGCCTTGGGTCTTGGCATCGAGCACTGGCCCCAGGGTTTCGGCTTTGACTTCTTCTTCGCCCAGGAACAGGCGCTGGTCCGCCTTGACGCTGAGGAAGATCGGCTTCTCCGGCCGCGGCGCCGGCTTGGCGCTGGAGGCGGGCAGGTCGACCTTGATGTCCACGGTGGCCAGGGGTGCCGCCACCATGAAGATGATCAGCAACAC
Organism: Pseudomonas gorinensis; assembly: GCF_042015035.1. NCBI lineage: Bacteria > Pseudomonadati > Pseudomonadota > Gammaproteobacteria > Pseudomonadales > Pseudomonadaceae > Pseudomonas > Pseudomonas gorinensis. The sequence goes on along the minus strand of NZ_CP167125.1, from coordinate 37,514 downwards.
CAGCATCACGTCGATGAATGGCGTGACGTTGATTTCGTGGTTCTCGACGAGTTCGTCGTCGCCTTGATTCAAATGCAGGCCCATGGCCGATTACCCCACTTTCACCATGTGCGGTTGCGAGCTGCGCTCGGTAGGCAGGTGGTCGAGGTCGCGGCTCACCAGCAGCAGGACTTCTGCCGACGCGTCCGATACCTGGGCCTTGTAGCCGGCAATCGAACGGGCGAAGACGTTGTAGATCACCACCGCAGGAATCGCGGCAACCAGGCCCAGGGCTGTAGCCAGCAGGGCCTCGGCGATGCCGGGGGCAACGACGGCAAGGTTGGTGGTCTGGGTTTTGGCGATGCCGATGAAGCTGTTCATGATGCCCCACACGGTACCGAACAGGCCGACGAACGGCGCAGTGGAACCGATGGTAGCCAGCACGCCGGTGCCGCTGCTCATGTTACGACCGCAGGCTGCGACCAAACGCTCCAGGCGGAAAGCTACGCGCTCTTTGATACCTTCTTTTTCGCGGGTGTTGGCCGACAGGCGCATTTCTTCCAGCGCGTCGTGCACCAGGGTATTGGCCAGGGTGCCCTTTTGGGTCGCGCTTTCACTGGCTTCCTTGAGGGTGGTGGCTTTTTTCAGGTGGACGATCTCGGTGCGCAGACGACGCTTGGCGCCCAGCAGCTCGAAGCCCTTGGCGATCCAGATGGTCCAGGTAATGATTGAGGCAATGGCCAGGCCGATCATCACGGCTTTCACCACCACGTCAGCATTCTGGTACATGCCCCATGGGGACAGGTCGTGGGCCATGCCCAGGGTGTTGTCTTCTTCCAGTACTACGCCGGACTCGTCGGCAGCGGCTGGCACTGCCGGATCGGTCGCGGCAGGTGCAGCCGCAGGGGCGGCGTTCTGTTCGGCGGCAGGCGGGGTGGCCGGCGCCGTGGCATCAGCGAATGCGGCGGTCGGTGCCAGCAGTACGCTGAACAGCAACGCAGCAATCGCACGCCAGGCGCGGGATGGGCTGTGAGGCTTGGTTGGCGAAGCGGGGTTTGTATGACGTGTCATGCTGGCCGGACCTGAGAGAAAAAATGAGTGATCGTCCTTCCAGACCGAGCGAGGTCGAGGACAAATGGGCGGTTATTATTGCAAGTAATTCTTGTTAACAAAAGTAATACAGTAACTTTATTTGCCCTTTTTCTGGCCGCCGGTCTACGGAGACGGCTAATCTAGACCTTTCAGTTCGGAGTTTTGTGATGTCTGCGCCTTCTGTTGTGATTGCCGGATGTGGCGATGTGGGGAGTCGGCTGGCCAGCCAACTGCTCGCCTCGGAATGGGAGGTTCATGGCCTGCGGCGTGATATTTCGCGCCTGCCCGATGGCGTGATTGGCATTGCCGGTGACCTGTTCAACAAGGATTGCCCTGACACCTGGCCAATCGGCGGGGTGGATTACCTGGTGTATTGCGCCGCCGCGACGGATCACGACGAGGCCGGTTATCGCGCCGCTTATGTGCAAGGGTTGCAGCACGTACTGGAGTGGCTGAAGGATTACGGCCAGGAGCCCAAGCATCTGTTGTTTGTATCCAGCAGCAGTGTGTATGGGCAGCAGAATGGCGAGTGGGTCGATGAAACCTCCGAGACCCAGGCGAAAGGCTATTCCGGGCAGGTGATGCTGGAAGCTGAGCAAGTGGCGCTGAACAGTGGTATCCCGGCGAGCGTCGTGCGGTTGACGGGGATCTATGGCCCGGGCCGTGAATGGCTGCTGACCCAGGTGCGCCAGGGTTATCGCGTGGCGATCGATCCGCCTTTATATGGCAACCGGATTCATGTCGATGACGCGGCGGGCCTGCTGGCCTTTTTGCTGCGGCATGTGGAGCAGGGCGGCTCGTTGGAGAAGATTTACATCGGTGTTGACGATGCGCCGGCGCCATTGGCGGAGGTGGTCGGTTGGTTGCGCGACTATTTGGGCGTGACCGAATGGGCCGACGACGCCAGTGTGCGCCGCGCGGGCAGCAAGCAATGCAGTAATGCGCGGGCCAAGGCGCTGGGCTGGGCGCCGGTCTATCCGACCTATCGCGAGGGGTATGCGGCGATTCTGGAAGGTCAGCGCTGACAGACGAGCCCAAGGGCGAATGCCAGTCAGTTAAGAAGTAACCTGTGGCGAGCGGGCTTGCCCCGCGTTGGGCTGCGCAGCAGCCCCAATAAGAGCGCTGCAGTGTGCCAGGCAGCTCCGGGGCTGTTTTTTGGGGCCGCTTCGCAGCCCAACGCGGGGCAAGCCCGCTCGCCACAACAAGCCCACAACAAGCCCGTTTGCCACAGTTGCGGTGTTCCTCCTTACTGGCTGGCATTACCCGAACAAGGGCTCTTTTTTCGTCACTGTTGTTCCAGCAGCCATTGGCGTGGGCCTGGAGCGAGTTGGGGAATTTCGTCCGGTTGGGCATGATTGATCGCGTTCAAAATTTCCATCCGCTTGCCGTGACGGACAAAAATCCATACGTCTGCGACATCGCCCTTGCCGAGAGAGAGCGTGTCATTGCCAGCGCCTTGAGTGGCGCAATCGCCGCCCAGACAGAGCTCGTACCGGTCATTTTGTGCCAGCCCGGACAGGCTGCCATCAGCATTGAACACCACGCTGTTGCCGACGCCTTGGCCTTCAATGATTTTCCACTTCCCGCCCATGTAGGCTGAATTCAGTGCCTGTCTGAACGTTGTACCCCACCTTGCACCCTCGGGGGCTGGCTGGGCCGGGCGCCGGAACACTTGGCCGGCAAAAAATGCTTTGGCCTTCTGGATAAGCTGGTTGCCATCCCAGTGCAGTTCGTCGGTGCCATGGCCGTCATAGTCGACAACCCATACGCCTGGTGCCTTTGACCGCAGCTGACCTTCGCCGGCTTCGAATGCATTGCTGAATAACGCTTTGCCGCCACGGGCGTCGATGTTCCATTCCAGATTCAGGCCATTGGCGTCCAGTACTTTGAGTAATGGACGGCCTTGGGCGGCGGTATCAATAGCGGCCTGGTTGATCCACAGTCCGCTGATGTCGGCAGATTGCGGCGTGTGCGAGCAACCGGCCAGCAGGAACGGGCTGAGGCTGAGCGCGAGTAACTTGTGCATGAGGCCATCCGCTTATGCGTGAAAACAATGGCGCAGGCTAAAGAAAAAGGAGCCGGTAGGCTCCTTTGTTGTGTATCACGGTTTCTCGAGCAACCACTGCCGTGGCCCCGGTGTAAACGAGGGCACTTCATCCGTCTGTGCGGTGTTGACGGCCTGGAAGATTTCCAGTTGTTTGCCCTTGCGCACGAAGATCCAGGGGTTGCCCTGGCCGTTGAGTTGCAGCCAGATGCTGTCATAGCCGCCGCTCATGGAGGCGCAATCGCCCGCCAGGCACAGTGAGTAGCGATCGACGCCAGGCAGGCCGGCGACCTTGCCGTCAGCCTGGAACTGTACCGTGGCGCCGTTTCCGAAGCCGTCGGTGATCTTCCAGTCGCCACCCATATAGGCCGCGTACAGCGCCCGTTCGAAGTTGGCGCCCAGTGGCGCGCCTTCCGGTGCGGGGTCTTTGGCGCGGGCGAACAGCTGTTCGGGCTCGTTGTCGTTGGCCGTTTGCAGCAGTTGTTTGTTTTTGCGCTTGAGTTCGGTGGCGGTGCTGCCGTAGAAGTCCACGCTCCAGGCGCCGGATTGCTCGCCGAGCAACTTGCCTTCGGCAACTTCAAAACCGTTGTAGTAGCGCGCTTGCGAAGCCTTGGTGTTGACCTCCCATTCGAGGTTCGGACCATAGCTTTGCAATGCTTCACGCAAAGGGCCGCCCTTGGCTGCCGCATCGATGGCGACCTGGTTGATCCAGGTGCCGCTCACATCCAGGTCGGCGGGATTGCTGGCACAGCCGCCGAGCAACAGGGCGAGCAACGAGGAGGCTACAAGCGCTTTGCGCATCATGAAATCCTTCTGAAACGAAGTCGGCGCAGCCTGGTTGAGGCTGCGCCGGGTGTTTTACTCGATGACCAGGATCGCGTCCATCTCAACCTGCGCGCCTTTTGGCAGCGCTGCGACGCCAATGGCGGCGCGAGCAGGGTAGGGCTGTTCGAAGTACTTGCCCATGATCTCGTTGACCTTGGCGAAGTGGCTCAGGTCGGTGAGGAAGATGTTCAGCTTGACGATGTCCTTGAACGAACCGCCCGCGGCTTCTGCGACGGACTTGAGGTTTTCGAAGACCTGTACGGTCTGGGCTTCGAAGCCTTCAACCAGTTCCATGGTCTTTGGGTCCAGCGGGATTTGGCCGGACATGTAGACGGTGTTGCCCGCCTTGATCGCCTGGGAGTAAGTGCCGATGGCGGCCGGGGCTTTATCGCTGGTGATAACAGTCTTGGTCATGAATGACTCCTTGTAAGAGGTGGGCTATGCACGCATGCGGGTGATGCGGATCACGCCGGTCAAGGCGCGCAGTTTCTTGATCACGCGGGCCAGGTGTACGCGGTCGTGCACGCTGACCACCAGTTGGACCACGCTGATGCGGCCATCGCGTTCGTCCATGCTGATTTTCTCGATATTGCCGTCGGCCGCATTGACGCTGCTGGCCAGCAGGGCGATCAGGCCACGCTGGTGCTCAAGCTCCACGCGAAGCTCGACGTTGAACTCGCCGGTGACATCCTTGGCCCAGGAGAGCTGGATGCATTTTTCCGGGTTGTGGCGGATTTCGCTGATGTTGCGGCAGTTGTCCAGGTGCACGACCATGCCTTTGCCCGCCGACAGGTGGCCGACAATCGGGTCGCCCGGGATCGGTGTGCAACACTTGGCATAACTGAGCACCAGGCCCTCGGTGCCGCGAATCGCCAGCGGACCCTCCGGGCTCGGCAACTGTTCGCCTTCGCCGAGCAGGCGGCGGGCTACTACGTAGGCCATGCGGTTGCCCAGGCCGATATCTTCCAGCAGGTCTTCGATGGTTTCCTGGCGGTACTCGTGGAGCATCGCTTGAACACGCTCACCCGGGATCTTGTCCAGGGCGCTGTCGAAACCATTGAGCACCTTGTTCAGCAGGCGTTCGCCCAGGCTGATGGACTCGGAGCGGCGCTGCAGTTTCAGCGCATGGCGAATATGGGTGCGCGCCTTGCCAGTGACCACGAAGTTGAGCCACGCGGGGTTTGGCCGTGCGCCCGGCGCGCTGACGATTTCCACGGTGGAGCCGCTTTGCAGCGGTTCCGACAGCGGGGCCAGGCGACGGTTGATGCGGCAGGCGATGCAGCTGTTGCCGACGTCGGTGTGCACCGCGTAGGCGAAGTCGACGGCCGTGGAGCCTTTGGGCAGCTCCATGATCCGGCCCTTGGGCGTGAACACATAGACCTCGTCCGGGAACAGGTCGATCTTCACGCTTTCAATGAATTCCAGGGAGTTGCCGGCACGTTGCTGCATTTCCAGCACGCCTTTTACCCACTGGCGCGCGCGGGCATGGGTGCCTTTTGGCTGCTCGTCGCCACTGGACTTGTACAGCCAATGGGCGGCGATGCCGTTGTTGGCCATTTCTTCCATTTCCCGGGTGCGGATCTGGATCTCGATCGGCACCCCGTGCATACCAAACAGCGTGGTATGCAGCGACTGATAGCCGTTGGCCTTGGGAATCGCGATGTAGTCCTTGAAGCGGCCCGGCAGGGGCTTGTACAAATTATGTACAGCGCCCAGCACGCGGTAGCAGGTATCGACCTTGTCCACGATGATGCGGAACGCGTACACGTCCATGATCTCGTTGAACGCCCGGCGCTTGCCGCGCATCTTCTTGTAGATGCCGTAGATGTGTTTCTGCCTGCCGCTGACCTCGCCCTCGATCTCGTCGATCGCCAGGCAATGGCTCAGGGATTCTTCGATCTTGTTGACGATTTCCTTGCGGTTGCCCCGGGCACGCTTGACCGCCTGGTAGATGCGCGCCGAACGCATCGGGTGCATGGCCTTGAAGCCGAGGTCTTCGAATTCGATGCGAATGGCGTGCATGCCCAGCCGGTTGGCGATGGGCGCGTAGATTTCCAGGGTTTCCTTGGCGATGCGCCGGCGTTTTTCGCCGGACAGCACTTCCAGCGTGCGCATGTTGTGCAGCCGGTCGGCCAGCTTGACCAGGATCACCCGGATATCCCGGGCCATGGCCATGGCCATCTTCTGGAAGTTTTCCGCCTGGGCTTCGGCTTTGGTCTCGAAGTTCATCTGGGTCAGTTTGCTGACCCCATCGACCAGTTCGGCCACGGTTTCGCCAAATTGCGCACTGAGCGCTTCCTTGGCAATACCGGTGTCTTCGATCACGTCATGCAGCATGGCGGCCATCAGGCTCTGATGGTCCATGTGCATGTCGGCAAGAATATTTGCCACCGCAAGAGGATGGGTGACATACGCCTCGCCACTCCGGCGGCGTTGGCCGTCGTGGGCTTGTTCGGCGTAGAAATACGCTCGGCGGACCAGGTTGACCTGGTCGGGGCCGAGGTAGGCCGATAAGCGATCGGCGAGGGCGTCTATGCTCGGCAAAGTGTGAACTCCTGCCGTTGGCTGTGACCCCGCGCCGTGCTACGTCGACCAGGCATAGGCTTAGACGGCCTCGTTGGACTCGTCCTCGAACGCTGCAAACAGCGGTTCGTCTTCAACGATCTCAGCGTTGGCGATGAACTCGTAGCTCATCAGGCCTTCAGCGATTTCACGCAGGGCTACAACGGTAGGCTTGTCGTTTTCCCACTGGACCAGGGGCTCTTTGCCGCCAGTGGCCAGTTGACGGGCACGCTTGGTAGAGAGCATGACCAGCTCAAAGCGGTTATCCACGTGTTCTAGGCAGTCTTCAACGGTTACGCGGGCCATGGTATTCCTCGGAGCGAATGCAAGATGCGCGCTGCCCGGCTGGGCGAGCGGACTAAACAGTTTAAAAAATCACCAGCGTTTAGGGAAGCGCTGATTTTTCGCAGGCCCTCGCAAAACCGCTACAAGTGCCAATGTAAGGCCCCTGCAGCAGTTTTGGGAAGAGCCAATCAACCGAGCAGTTCGGCCAGTAATTTGCCGAAACGCTGCTGTTGGCGTTTTTGCTGGAGCTGATTGGCACGGAAAATCGCCTTCAAGTCGTCCAGCGCGTGAGCAAAATCGTCGTTGATGATCAGGTAGTCATAGTCGACGTAGTGGCTCATTTCGCTGACGGCTTCCCGCATGCGGCCTTCGATGATCGCGTCGCTGTCCTGGCCACGGTTGGTCAAGCGCTGGTGCAACGCTTCCAAAGATGGCGGCAGGATGAAGATCGAGCGCGCCTTGGGCATCAGTTGGCGCACTTGCTCGGCGCCCTGCCAGTCGATTTCCAGGATCAGGTCGTGGCCTTCGTCCAGGGTTTGCTGCAGGTGGCTTTGCGAGGTGCCGTAGAGGTTGCCGAACACTTCGGCGCGCTCGAGGAAGTCGCCATGCTCGATCATCTTGACGAACTCGGTGCGCTCGACGAAGTGATAGTGCACGCCGTTCACCTCACCCGGGCGCATGGCGCGGGTGGTGTGCGAGACCGAGATGCGGATCTGATCGTTGGTGTCGGTCAGAGCCTTGACCAGGCTGCTCTTGCCTGCGCCCGAAGGGGCGGAAATGATGTAAAGGGTGCCGGTGCTATGGGTCATGGAGGTTGCCTTACTCAATATTCTGTACTTGTTCGCGCATCTGCTCGATCAACACTTTGAGGTTGACCGCAGCGGTGGTACTGCGCGGATCGAAAGCCTTGGAGCCCAGTGTATTGGCTTCGCGGTTGAGTTCCTGCATCAGGAAGTCCAGGCGCCGACCGGCGGCACCGCCTGACTTGAGCACGCGGCGCACTTCGAGGATGTGGGTGCTGAGGCGGTCGAGTTCTTCGGCGACGTCACTTTTTTGCGCCAGCAGGACCATTTCCTGCTCCAGGCGCACCGGGTCAAGGTCGGCTTTCATGTCGGCGAAGCGATCGAGGACCTTCTGGCGCTGGGTCGCCAGCATTTGTGGCACCAGCTCGCGCAGGGTGACCACATCCTCCTCGATCGAGGTCAGGCGCTCGTTGATCAGGCGGGCCAGTTCGGCGCCTTCGCGCTCGCGGCCGGCCTTGAGCTCCTTCAAGCCCTGGGTGAACAGGGCGAGGGCTTCGGCGTTGAGGGCTTGCGGGTCGACGGCATCGGCCACCAGCACGCCGGGCCAGGCCAGCACTTCCAGGGGGTTCAGCGCCGCGGGCTGCTGGATCAGGCTGGCGATAGTCTCGGCGGCCGCGACCAGTTGCGCGGCGCGGTCGCGGTCGACCTGCAGTGGCTTGCCGGTGGTTTCCTCGGTAAAGCGCAGGGTGCATTCCAGCTTGCCGCGAGAGATGCCTTGGCGCAGGGCTTCACGTACGGCGCCTTCGAGGTCGCGGAACGATTCCGGCAGGCGCAGGTGCGGTTCCAGGTAGCGGCTGTTGACCGAGCGCAGTTCCCAGCTCAGGGTGCCTTGGGCGCCGGCTTTTTCGACGCGGGCGAAGGCGGTCATGCTGTGCACCATGGAGGTACCTCGCGTTGCAGTCCCGCGAAAGCGGGCTGATGGATAAATTGGAGCCGACTGGCTGCGAAGGCGCAGGAGTGTAGCGCAGTGGTGCGATAGGCCCCAAACGCGGGTGCTGACATCGCATCACAAGCCGAGCATTCGTAACCAGATTTTAAGAAGTGCCCCGAATCGGCTCGCGGCTCTATAATGCTCGGCAGTTTTTCGTCCTTCGTACAGGTATCCCCTATGAAACGTCCAAGTGGTCGCGTTGCCGATCAGCTCCGCTCGATCCGCATCACCCGCAACTACACCAAACACGCCGAGGGATCCGTACTGGTCGAGTTTGGCGATACCAAGGTGATCTGCACCGTCAGTGTCGAAAACGGCGTGCCACGTTTCCTCAAGGGCCAGGGCCAGGGTTGGTTGACCGCCGAATACGGCATGCTGCCGCGCGCCACCGGCGAGCGTAACCAGCGTGAGGCCAGTCGTGGCAAGCAAGGCGGTCGTACCCTGGAGATCCAGCGCCTGATCGGTCGCTCCCTGCGTGCAGCGTTGGACATGTCCAAGCTGGGCGACGTGACCCTGTACGTCGATTGCGACGTGATCCAGGCCGACGGCGGTACTCGTACTGCGTCCATCACCGGCGCCATGGTCGCTCTGGTCGATGCGCTGAAAGTGATCAAGAAGCGTGGCGGCCTGAAAGGCGGCGATCCGCTCAAGCAGATGATCGCTGCCGTATCGGTGGGCATGTACCAGGGCGAGCCTGTGCTGGACCTGGACTACCTGGAAGACTCGGCCGCCGAGACCGACCTGAACGTGGTCATGACCAGCACCGGTGGTTTTATCGAAGTGCAGGGCACCGCTGAAGGCGCGCCATTCCAGCCGGCCGACCTGAATGCGATGCTGGCCCTGGCCCAGAAGGGCATGACTGAGATTTTCGAACTGCAGAACGCCGCACTGGCTGACTGAACACGCTTCAAGGAGAAGTGCCATGAGTGACAGCCAGTTGCCGGTTCCGGCACCGTCCAAGGAAGTTCGCCAGTGGGCGATGCTGTGTCACTTCGCGGCGTTCCTGGGGTTGGTATTCCCCTTCGGCAGTCTCTTGGGGCCGCTGATCCTGTGGCAGATCAAGAAAGACATGGACCCGCTTATCGATGATCAGGGCAAGGAAGCGCTGAATTTCCAGATCACCGTGGCGATCGCCTGGCTGGTGTGCATGGTGCTGGGGTTCGTGGTGATCGGCTTTGTGCTGATGTTGATCCTGGTGGTTGCGGCGCTGGTGCTGACAATTATTGGCGGGATCAAGGCCAACAATGGCACGGCTTACCGTTACCCGTGGACCTGGCGCCTGATCAAATAATGAGCGCCCACAAAAAAACCGACAGCGATGTCGGTTTTTTTGTGCCTGGAAAAAGACCTCAAATGGTCAGTGTCCAGTCGTAGTCCACGATCAGTGGCGCGTGCTGCGAGAAGCGTGGCTGGCGCGGCAGGCGTGCGCTGCGTACGAACCGACGCAGGCCTGGGGTCAGCAACTGGTAGTCGAAGCGCCAGCCCAGGTTGAGCATCTCAGCCTGTTCATTGTCTGGCCACCAGCTGTACTGGTCGCCTTCGCGGCTGACTTCGCGCAGGGCATCCACATAGCCCATGTTGCCGACAATCTCGTCCATCCAGGCCCGTTCCGGCGCCAGGAAGCCAGGGGATTGCTGGCTGTCGCGCCAGTTCTTGATATCCAGCTTTTGTTGCGCCACGTACAACGAGCCACAATAAATGTACTCGCGACGTTTGCGTCGCTGTTTATCCAGGTAACGGGCGAAATCGTCCATTAGCTTGAACTTCTGGTTCAAGTCTTCATCGCCGTTCTGCCCTGATGGAAGCAGCAAGGTCGCGATGCTGACCTTGTCGAAATCGGCTTGCAGGTAGCGCCCGTAGCGGTCGGCTGTCTCGAAGCCGAGGCCGCTGATGACCGCCTTGGGTTGCAACCGCGAGTACAAAGCCACGCCACCTTGGGCGGGTACTTCGGCATCGCAGGCATAAAGGAAGTAGCCATCCAGTTGGAAGGCTGGGTCGTCCAGTTCAAAGGCGGAGGCGCGGGTGTCCTGCAGGCAGATGACGTCGGCATTCTGGGCTTGCAGCCAACTGAGCAAACCACGCTCGACTGCAGCCTGAATACCATTAACGTTCACACTGATGATCCGCATAAATGGCCCCAAAAATCGCGTGCGTGTATGATACACGCCGTCTACCTAATTAGCTAAATCCGTGGTATCTGAGGCTTTTTTCATGCAGGCGTATCAACGCGATTTCATTCGTTTTGCCATCGATCGCGGGGTTTTGCGCTTCGGTGAGTTCACCCTCAAGTCCGGGCGCACCAGCCCGTACTTCTTCAATGCAGGCTTGTTCAACTCGGGTTCGGCCCTGGCCCAACTGGGTCGTTTCTACGCGGCAGCCATTGTTGAAAGCGGTATTTCCTTCGATGTCTTGTTTGGTCCGGCCTACAAGGGCATTCCCCTGGCCGCCGCGACTGCCGTGGCGTTGGCTGAGCATCACGGGCGGGATCTGCCGTGGTGCTTCAACCGCAAGGAAGCCAAGGCCCATGGCGAAGGCGGCAGCCTGGTGGGTGCGCCGCTGACTGGCGATGTGCTGATTATCGACGATGTGATCACCGCCGGTACCGCCATCCGTGAAGTGATGCAGATCATCGCCTCCCAGGACGGCGCCAAGGCTGCCGGTGTGTTGATCGCACTGAACCGCCAGGAGCGTGGCAACGGTGAATTGTCGGCGATCCAGGAAGTGGAGCGCGATTTCGGCATCCCGGTGGTGAGTATCGTGTCGTTGAACCAGGTGTTGCAGTTCCTGGAAGACGATCCGCAGCTCAAGCAGCACTTGCCGGCAGTGCGCGCGTACCGCGAGCAGTTCGGCGTCCAGTAATCGCCGCACAACAAAAAGCCCCACCCCCTGTAGGAGCGAGCTTGCTCGCGAAGAACGCCAACGATGACGCGTTTATTCTGGATGAACGCGGCGCCTTTACGTTTTTCGCGAGCAAGCTCGCTCCTACGGAGGGTGGGGCTTTTTAGTGTTTAAGGACGCTTGCGGTTGCTGATCAGCGTACCTACACCGGTGTCGGTGAAGATTTCCAGCAGGATCGCATTCGGCACCCGGCCGTCCAGGATCAGCGAACTGCCCACGCCGCCCTGCACCGCTTCCAGCGCGCAACGGATCTTCGGCAGCATGCCGCCGTAGATCGTGCCGTCGGCGATCAGCGCGTCCACCTGTTGGGTGGTCAGGCCGGTCAGCACCTTGCCTTCCTTGTCCATCAGGCCAGCAATATTGGTCAGCAGCATCAGCTTTTCAGCCTTCAGTGCTTCAGCCACCTTGCCCGCCACCAGGTCGGCGTTGATGTTGTAGGACTCGCCGTTGGTGCCCACGCCAATTGGCGCGATCACCGGGATGAAGTCGCCCTTGACCAGCAGGTTCAGCAGATCGGTGTTGATGCCGATCACTTCGCCTACCTGGCCAATGTCGATGATTTCCGGCTGGGTCATCTCCGGCGTCTGACGGGTAACGGTCAGTTTTTTCGCGCGGATCAGCTCCGCGTCTTTGCCGGTCAGGCCGATGGCGCTGCCGCCGTGGCGGTTGATCAGGTTGACAATGTCCTTGTTCACTTGGCCGCCGAGGACCATTTCCACCACGTCCATGGTCTGTGCGTCAGTCACGCGCATGCCATCGATGAAGTGACTCTCGATCGACAAGCGCTTGAGCAGGTCGCCGATCTGCGGGCCGCCACCGTGGACTACCACCGGGTTGATCCCTACGGCTTTCATCAACACGATGTCGCGGGCAAAGCCGGTTTTCAGCTCGTCGCTTTCCATGGCATTGCCGCCGTACTTGATCACCAGCGTCTTGCCGACGTAGCGTCGAATGTAGGGCAGCGCTTCGGACAGGACCTTGGCGGTGTTGGCAGCGGCTTCGCGTTCGAGGGTCATTCAGGGCTCCGGTACAAAAAATCAGAACGGTAATTGGAGATCAGGGGCAACACGTTTCAACTGGGCGTGGAACACGTCCTTGATGCGCTGCAACTCAGCCTCGGTATCCGCCTCGAAACGCAGCACCAGCACCGGTGTGGTGTTGGACGCGCGAACCAGGCCCCAGCCTTTGGCGTAATCGACTCGCACACCATCAATGGAGGTCAGGTTGGCGCCTTCACCCCATTGCGCATCGTGCAATGCGTCAATGATGCTGAATTTGCTCTCTTCGGTCACATGGATATTGATCTCTGGCGTAGAAATATCATTCGGGAAGGTCTCAAACAGCCCTTGCGCGGTGGATTTTTCCTTGCTGAGGATCTCCAGCAGACGGGCAGCGCTGTAAATACCGTCGTCAAAGCCGAACCAGCGTTCCTTGAAGAATACGTGGCCGCTCATTTCGCCGGCCAACAGGGCGCCGGTTTCCTTCATTTTCTTTTTGATCAACGAGTGACCGGTCTTCCACATTAGCGGACGACCGCCGTATTCCTTGATCAGCGGGGTCAGGCGGCGGGTGCATTTGACGTCGAAAATGATCTCGGCACCGGGGTTGCGCGCCACGACGTCACGGGCAAACAGCATCAGCAGGCGGTCCGGGAATACGATCTCACCGGTTTCGGTTACTACGCCCACGCGATCCCCATCGCCATCGAAGGCCAGGCCCACATCGGCGCCGGTTTCCTTGACCTTGGCAATCAGGTCCACCAGGTTTTCAGGCTTGCCTGGGTCCGGGTGGTGGTTGGGGAAGTGGCCGTCGACCTCGCAGAATAGCGGGATCACTTCGCAGTTCAGGGCTTCGAGCAGTTGCGGGGCGATCACGCCGGCCGCGCCGTTGCCGCAGTCCACCACCACTTTGAGGCGGCGCGCGAGTTTGACGTCGCGGGTGATTTCGTCGGAGTAGCGCTGAAGAATGTCGACCTTGGTGATGCTGCCGGGGCCGCTGGTCAGGTCGTTGGTCTTCAGGCGTGTGTGCAGGGCCTGGATCTGTTCGTTGGCCAGGGTGTCACCAGCGATGACGATCTTGAAACCGTTGTAGTCCGACGGGTTGTGGCTGCCGGTGAGCATCACGCCGGATTTGCCGGCCAGTACGTTGGCCGCGTAGTACAGCGCCGGGGTAGGCACCAGGCCGACGTCGCTGACGTGGCAGCCACTGTCTGCCAGGCCCTGGATCAGTTGTTCCACCAGCTCCGGGCCGGACAGGCGGCCGTCACGGCCTACCGATACGTTGGGTTCGTCCTGGGCCAGGCTTTGGGCGCCGATGGCGCGGCCAATCCAGTAGGCAGTTTCGGCGGTCAGGGTCTTGGGTACTACGCCACGGATGTCATAGGCGCGAAAGATGCTGTCGGGAAAGGTCGGGGCTACTCGGGCTGCGTTACTCATCGCGGGGGGAAACTCCATCTGAAGGGGGCAAGGCTGGCCATAATGTGGCTGACCGGCAGGCTCAAACTGAAGGGTATGACGGTGTTTTCGGCAGAGAGTTCGTGGTGCAAAAGTGCCACCTGAGCGGGAGCTCGATGGTTTATCTTTCGTAATGCATTGATTCCCCTGGGGAAATCTCGCTGATTAGATTCGCGCATTCTTCATCCTGAAAGGCCATGCGGTGGCGTCTGGCCGGACGAACGTACCCGGCCAGGTTCAGCTGGGTCAGTGACTGCCGGAGTGCCCAAAGCCACCTGCGCCACGTTGGGTTTCGTCGAATTCCTGTACCAGCTCGAAGTGCGCCTGCACCACCGGCACCAGCACCAGCTGCGCAATGCGCTCGCCGACCGCGATATTGAACGCGGTCTGGCCACGATTCCAGCACGACACCATCAACTCACCCTGGTAGTCCGAGTCGATCAGGCCGACCAGGTTGCCCAACACGATGCCATGTTTGTGACCCAGGCCGGAGCGCGGCAGGATCAGTGCGGCCAGGCCAGGGTCGCCGACATAGATCGACAGGCCGGTAGGAATCAACAGGGTCTGGCCTGGCTCGAGGACAGTGTCTTCCTTGAGCATGGCGCGCAGGTCCAGGCCGGCGGAGCCCGGGGTGGCGTAGGCCGGCAGTGGGAATTCGCTGCCGATGCGAGGGTCGAGAATCTTGGCTTGCAAAGCGTGCATGGACATTAAACCTGGTTCAGCCGTTGGGCGATAAAAGAGATCAGTTGGCGGGCAATCTTGCCTTTGCTGGTCTGGGCGAAAAGGGTGGCGTGCAGCTCGCGGTCGATCACGCTGCAGGCGTTTTCCTCGCTGTTGAAGCCGATGCTTGGGTTGGCGACATCATTGGCGACGATCAGGTCGAGGTTTTTATCTTTCAATTTGCGTGCGGCGTAGTCCAGCAGGTGCTCGGTCTCGGCGGCGAAACCGACACTGAATGGGCGATCCGCACGGGTGGCGATGGTGGCCAGGATGTCCGGGTTGCGCACCATTTGCAGGAGCAGGCCGTCGCCGCTTGTAGGGTCCTTCTTGAGCTTTTGCGGGGCGACTACTTCCGGTCGGTAGTCCGCAACTGCTGCCGAGGCGATAAACAGGTCGCAGGGAATCGCCGCTTCACAGGCTGCCAGCATGTCCCGGGCGCTGACTACGTCGATTCTGGTGACTCTGTCGGGCGTTGGCAAATGCACCGGACCGGTGATCAAGGTGACGCGCGCGCCTGCCTCAACCGCGGCTTCGGCCAGGGCAAAGCCCATTTTTCCTGAGCTATGGTTGGTGATGTAGCGCACCGGGTCGATGTTTTCCTGGGTCGGGCCGGCGGTGATCAGCACGTGCTTGCCGGTCAGGGCCAGGTGCTGGAAGCATTCGGCGGCGCACAGCGCCAGGTCGGTGGCTTCGAGCATGCGGCCCATGCCCACGTCGCCGCAGGCCTGGCTGCCGGAGGCCGGGCCGAACACCTTGAGGCCACGGCTTTGCAGGAGTTGGGTATTGGCCTGGGTGGCCGGGTCGCGCCACATGGCCTGGTTCATGGCCGGGGCGATGGCGACGGTGGCGTCGGTCGCCAGTACCAGGGTGGTGAGCAGGTCATCGGCGATGCCCTGGGCCAGGCGGGCGATCAGGTCGGCGGTGGCCGGGGCGATCAGTACCAGGTCGGCCCATTTGGCCAGCTCGATATGGCCCATGGCGGCTTCGGCTGCCGGGTCCAGCAGGTCCAGGTGAACCGGGTGGCCGGACAAGGCCTGCATGGTCAGTGGGGTGATGAACTCACTGCCACCGCGGGTCATGACCACGCGCACTTCGGCGCCCTGGTCAAGGAGCCTGCGAACCAGCTCTGCGCTCTTGTAGGCGGCAATGCCGCCGCCGACGCCGAGAACGATGCGTTTCCGATACAGACGCTGCATTGGTTTGCCTTTCCAGTTCAGTGAAGCCAGTTCAGTGACGCCTGCGATGCCCCCTCCCCAGGTGAAATCGCACGCAAAAAAGAGGGCCTACGATAACACAGCGCCTGCCAGGCAACAGCGGCGCACGTATACAGGAAAGAGGGATGAGTATTCGCGATTGGCCCGTAGCGGAACGTCCGCGGGAGAAACTTCTGGAATGGGGCGCGGCGAGTCTGTCCGATGCCGAGTTGTTGGCCATCTTCCTGCGCACCGGGGTTTCCGGGCGAAGTGCGGTGGACCTCGCACGCCACCTGTTGGTGCAATTCGGTGGCCTGCGCCCGCTGCTGGAGGCCAGCCAGGCGCTGTTCAGCCAGCAACTGGGGCTGGGGCCGGCGAAGTTTGCCCAGTTGCAGGCGGTGCTGGAAATGTCCCGGCGCCACTTGGCCGAGCGGTTGCGGAGTGACTCCGTATTGGAAAGCCCGGTGGCCGTGCGTGATTACCTCAAGGCGTTGCTGCGCCATGAGCCCCACGAGACGTTCGGTTGCCTGTTTCTCGATTCAAAACATCGTGTACTGGGTTTCGAGGCGTTGTTCCAGGGCACCATCGACGCCGCCATGGTTTATCCCCGGCAGGTGATCAAGCGCGCCCTGGCGTACAACGCGGCGGCGCTGATCCTGTGTCACAACCATCCTTCGGGGAATGTGGAGCCCAGCGCCGCTGATCGAAAATTGACCAAGGTGCTGCAAAAGGCCCTGGAAGTGGTGGATGTGCGAGTGCTGGATCACATCATCGTGGGGGATGGGGATCCGTTGTCGATGGCGGAATACGGATGGATGTAGCCCCCGCCCACTGGGTGGGGGCTATTGGGTCAGGGCTTGACGCTGACTTTCGAGAAGTCCTGCCGCCCGAACGGGCTCACCTGGTAGCCCTCGACGGTTTTGCGCGCCAAGGCAAACGCCGTCGGGTGCGCCAGGGGCAACCACAAGGCCTGCTGCTGGATCTGCGCCTGGGCCTGTTGGTACAGCTTGCTGCGCACCCCTTGTTCGCTGGTGGTCTTGCCGGCGCTGATCAGCTTGTCCAGGGCAGGGTCGCAGTAGCGGGCGAAGTTGGTGCCGGATTTTACGGCGGCGCAGGAGAACTGCGGGGTGAGGAAGTTATCCGGGTCGCCGTTGTCGCCGGCCCAGCCCATGAACAGCAGGTCGTGCTCACCGGCTTTGGCACGGCGAATCAGTTCGCCCCATTCGATCACGCGGATTTCGGCCTGGATGCCAACCTTGGCCAGGTCCGCTTGCAGCAGTTGCGCACCGAGGTTCGGGTTCGGGTTAAGCAGGCTGCCGGTGGGGCGTGTCCAGATTGTGGTCTTGAAACCGTCCTTGAGCCCGGCACGTTCGAGCAAGGCCTTGGCCTTGGCGAGGTCCTGCGGATAACCGGGCAACTCTTTGGCGTAGCTCCAGGTGTTGGGCGGGAAGGGGCCATCGGCGGCTTCGGCGGTACCTTCGAACACGGCCTTGAGGTAGCTGGCCTTGTCGAATGCCAGGTTGATTGCCTGGCGCACTTCCGGCTTGTCCAGGGGCGGATGCTGGCTATTGATTGCAACGAATGCGGTCATGAATGCGGCGGTTTTTTCCACCTTGAGCGCGGGGTCCTTCTCGGCTTCGCCGACATCCAGCGGTTTGGGGGACAAGGCGATCTGGCATTCATTGCGGTGCAATTTCTGCAGCCGCACGTTTGCGTCTTGCGTAATGGCGAAGATCAAGTTATCCACAGCCGGTTTGCCGGCAAAGTAGTCGGGGTTGGCCTTGTAGCGAACCACGGCATCTTTCTGGAAGCGCGTGAAGATGAACGGCCCGGTGCCGATCGGTTGGCTGTTGAGTTTTTCCGGGGTGCCCGCCTTGAGTAATTTGTCGGCGTATTCGGCCGGGTAGATCGAGGCAAAACCCATGCTCAAGGCCGCCAGGAAGGTGGAGTCGGCGTGGTCCAGGGTGAAGCGCACGGTCAGTGGGTCGAGGGCGTCGATCTTCTTGACCAGGGTCGGCAATTGCAGCGACTGGGCATGGGGGAAGCCGCTCTGGGCGATCTTGTGCCACGGGTTGGCCGGGTCAAGCATGCGCTCGAAGCTGAAGCGCACGTCTTCGGCAGTCAGCGTGCGACTCGGGGTGAAGTACTCGGTGCGATGGAATTTCACGTCCGGGTGCAGCTTGAACGTATAGGCCAGGCCATCCGGCGAAACCTCCCAGCTATCGGCGAGGCTCGGCACCAGCTTGCCACTGGCGGCGTCATAGTCCACCAGACGGTTCATCAGCACGTCGGCCGAGGCGTTGGTGGTCGTCAGCGAATTGTATTGCACCACGTCGAACCCTTCGGGGCTGGCCTCGGTGCAGACGCTCAAACTGGTGGCCGCCAGGGCCTGCGGCACGACAAATAGCGGGGCTAGCAATAGCGGTAGGGCAGCGAGGCGCATATTAGGTTTCCTTTGCAGATCGAAGGCCCATCTGCGAGTGCAGTCTGGAAAAGTCCTACCGTAGTGGTCTGATTCATAAATGACTAGCCCATTTTTGCCTGTGCTTTTGGCTCAAATGCTGTTTTGATGGCGCCTCAGCGCGTTTCGCTGTGCGCCTCACTGCGCGCGCGAGCGCTGTAAGTCATTCTGTGCGACGAGCGGTCGGCTGTTACAGCGGCCCCTCCTGGCAACGGTTCGGGCGTATGTCGCCGAGATTTACGCCGGTAAAAACACACGGGCTGTTGTTGCACTTGGGTCTTTCTGGTATAAAGCAGCGCTCTTTTCTAGGGGCCCGGTTCCTTCGCTTGTAGGTGTAGCCGGTAAGACCCTAAAGAAACGCGGCGCCTGGCGCCAAATGACTGAGAGATTAAGCGGCCAACCCATGCCGGGTTGGGCATGTGGTTTTAGAGGGCTGAGGCATGTCGAGAGTCTGTCAAGTTACCGGTAAGGGTCCGGTGACTGGGAATAACATTTCCCACGCAAATAACAAAACCCGTCGTCGTTTCCTGCCGAACCTGCAGCATCACCGCTTCTGGGTTGAAGAAGAGAAACGTTTTGTTCGCCTGCGTGTATCTGCCAAAGGCATGCGTATCATCGACAAGCGTGGCATCACTGTCGTGCTGGCCGAAATCCGCGCCGCTGGCAAGATCTAAGGAGCTCTATCATGCGTGAATTGATTCGAATGATCTCTAGCGCCGGTACTGGTCACTTCTACACTACCGACAAGAACAAGCGTACTACCCCGGACAAGCTCGAAAAGAAAATGTTCGACCCGCGCGTTCGCAAGCACGTGATCTACAAAGAAGGCAAAATCAAGTAATTGGTTTTCTTCCTTGTGAAAAAAAGCCCGTATCTCACGATGCGGGCTTTTTTTTGCCTGGCGTTTGTTGATCAGGCCTTCTGCTCGAACACCACGTAGATCTTGCGGCACGGTTCCAGCACTTCCCAGGTACCACTGAAGCCGGCGGGGATCACGAAGCGGTCGCCGGCGCGCAAGGTCTTGGCGTTACCGTCGCCGTCGCGCAGTACCGAAACCCCCTGCACAATTTCGCAGTATTCATGCTCGGTATAGTTGACCTTCCACTGCCCGACTTCTCCTTCCCAAACCCCGGCGCTCATCTGGCCGCATGGGCTGTTGTAGTGGTTGTAGATCGTTTGTTCGGGGTCGCCCTTGAGGATTTTCTCGGCGGCAGGGCGGTAGCGGTCGGGCGCCGTGTTGGCCTGGCTGAAGTCGACGATGTCCTGGATGCTCATGTGCGTGTCCCGTCTGGCCTGCGGTTGGAGAGCCCAAAGTCTATGTTTATTAAAATGAACATCGCAAGGGCGTTTACCGCCGTTATGTCAAATATATTGAAACATCCCCAGCCGCTGGTTTAGGGTGGCAGCTGCCTTGAGCCGAACAGCAGGCTGGCCGGGCAAGAATTCTTTGAGGCTGCCGGGGGACATCACCTGGCCCTTGTATTCAATAAGAG
Organism: Pseudomonas gorinensis; assembly: GCF_042015035.1. Taxonomy (NCBI): domain Bacteria; kingdom Pseudomonadati; phylum Pseudomonadota; class Gammaproteobacteria; order Pseudomonadales; family Pseudomonadaceae; genus Pseudomonas; species Pseudomonas gorinensis. The sequence continues at coordinate 17,775 of NZ_CP167125.1, read as the reverse complement.
GAGGACACTCGCATGACCACCCTGACCCGTGCCGACTGGGAACAACGCGCCAAGGACCTGAAGATCGAAGGCCGCGCCTATATCAATGGCGAATACACTGCCGCCGCTTCCGGTGACACCTTCGAATGCATCAGCCCGGTCGATGGCCGCCTGCTCGCCACCGTTGCCAGTTGCGATGCCGCCGACGCCCAGCGCGCCGTGGAAAATGCCCGTGCTACCTTCAATTCCGGCGCCTGGTCGCGCCTGGCACCGGCCAAGCGCAAGGCCGTCATGATCCGTTTCGCCGCGTTGCTCAAGGCCAATGCCGAAGAGCTGGCGCTGCTTGAAACCCTGGATATGGGCAAGCCGATCAGCGACTCCCTGAACATTGACGTGCCAGGCGCAGCCAATGCCCTGAGCTGGAGCGGTGAGGCGATCGACAAGATCTATGACGAAGTCGCCGCCACCCCTCACGATCAGTTGGGCCTGGTAACCCGTGAACCGGTTGGTGTCGTCGGCGCCATCGTGCCGTGGAACTTCCCGCTGATGATGGCCTGCTGGAAGCTGGGGCCGGCGCTGTCCACCGGTAACTCGGTCATCCTCAAGCCCTCCGAAAAATCCCCGCTGACTGCCATCCGCATTGCGGCCCTGGCCGTTGAGGCCGGCATTCCAAAAGGCGTGTTCAACGTGCTGCCGGGCTATGGCCATACCGTGGGTAACGCGCTGGCGCTGCACATGGATGTCGACACCCTGGTGTTCACCGGCTCGACCAAGATCGCCAAACAGCTGTTGATCCGCTCCGGCGAATCGAACATGAAACGCGTATGGCTGGAGGCGGGCGGCAAGAGCCCGAACATCGTGTTCGCCGATGCCCCGGATCTGCAAGCCGCGGCCGAATCCGCCGCGGGTGCCATTGCCTTTAACCAAGGCGAAGTCTGCACTGCCGGTTCACGCCTGCTGGTGGAGCGCTCCATCAAGGATAAATTCCTGCCGCTGGTGATCGCCGCGCTGAAGGGCTGGAAGCCAGGCAACCCGCTGGACCCGGCCACTAACGTCGGCGCGTTGGTGGACACTCAACAGATGAACACCGTGCTGTCCTACATCGAAGCCGGCCATGCCGACGGTGCAAAGCTGGTGGCAGGCGGTAAGCGTACCCTCGAAGAAACCGGTGGCACCTACGTCGAACCTACGATTTTCGATGGTGTGACCAACGCCATGAGGATCGCCCAGGAAGAAATCTTTGGCCCGGTCCTGTCGGTCATTACCTTCGACAGCGCTGAAGAAGCCATCGCCATCGCCAACGATACCCAATATGGGCTGGCGGCGGCGGTATGGACGGCCGATATCTCCAAGGCGCACCTGACCGCCAAGGCCCTGCGTGCCGGCAGCGTGTGGGTCAACCAGTACGATGGCGGTGACATGACCGCGCCATTCGGGGGGTTCAAGCAGTCGGGTAACGGTCGCGACAAGTCGTTGCATGCGTTCGACAAGTACACCGAGCTGAAGGCGACCTGGATCAAGCTGTAAGCAGCGCCGCTGAACCCCTGTAGGAGCGAGATTGCTCGCGAAAAACGTCAACGATAACGCGTGCTGTCTGGTAACACGCGGTGTCCTTGAGTTCTTCGCGAGCAAGCTCGCTCCTACAGTTCGTTTGCAACCCTGAAAAGTATCCACAGGAGCGTGGAAATGCGTTGGGCGACTTATTTCGCCGTCCTGGCCTCGGTACTCAGTGTCGGCCTGGCGCTGGGCGTGAGCATGCCACTGGTATCCCTGCGCCTTGAGGGCTGGGGCTACGGCAGTTTCGCCATCGGCGTGATGGCCGCGATGCCGGCCTTTGGTGTGCTGCTGGGTGCCAAGGTCTCCAGCCGCCTGGCCTCTTGGCTGGGCACTGCCAACCTGATGCGTCTGTGCCTATGGGCCGGTGCCGTGTCCATCGGTTTGCTGGCGATCCTGCCCAGTTACCCGGTGTGGCTGGTGCTGCGGCTGATGATCGGGGTGATCCTGACCATCGTGTTTATCCTGGGTGAAAGCTGGATCAACCAATTGGTAGTGGAGCAGTGGCGCGGCCGGCTGGTGGCGCTGTACGGCTGCAGCTATGCCTTGAGCCAGCTGTCAGGGCCACTGCTGCTGGGTGTGATCGGCACTGATCATGACTACGGTCTCTGGATGGGTGCGGGGCTGCTGATGGTCGCGCCGCTGTTGCTGCTGGGGCGTTCCGGCGCGCCGACTGCCGATTCGTTCAGTGTGACCCTTGGCGACCTGTGGCGCTTCTGCCTGACACTGCCGGCGATTGCCTGGGCGGTGGCGTTATTCGCTGCGTTCGAAGCGATGATTCTGACACTGTTGCCGGTGTATTGCCTGCAGCAGGGCTTCACCGCCGAGATAGCCTTGGCGATGGTCAGCGCCGTGGTGGTGGGTGATGCGCTGCTGCAGTTGCCCATCGGTGCCTTGGCCGATTACTTGCCGCGGCGCACGCTGTTCTTGAGTTGTGCGCTGCTGTTGCTGGCGTCGAGCCTGGCGATTCCGTTGTTGATGCAGACGGTGTTGATCTGGCCGGTGTGGGTGCTGTTCGGCGCCAGTGCCGGAGGGTTGTTCACCTTGTCGCTGATTCTGATTGGCGAGCGCTACCGTGACGATGCGCTGGTGCGCGCCAATGCCCATATCGCGCAGCTGTGGGGGATCGGCTGCTTGATCGGGCCGTTGGTGGCGGGTGCAGGCAGCCAGTGGATCAGCGGGCATGCCCTGCCTTGGCTGATGGCGGCCGGGGCGCTGGGGCTGGTGGTGCTGTTGTTGCGCCAGGGCGCATTTGGTGCTGCGCAGCCCGCTTGATCTGGAAGCAATCAACTGTGAGAGGGGGCTTGCCTCCTCCCACATTGGATCTTCGCTGTTCTTAGAGCATGCGTTCCAGGCCGACCGAGTTGGCGAACCACGCATTGAACCGGCGCCACCAACTGCCCGGCTCGCGGGTCAAGGTGTGTAACTGACCGTTATCCTCGGTCACCCACACCACTTGGCCATTCTGCAATTTCGCCTCATAACTCAAGGCGGGTGCCATGCCTTGCAGTGCCAGGTTGCGTACGTGTTCCGCCAATTCGGGGCTGTCGACCAATACGCCCACTTCGGTGTTCCACAACACTGAGCGCGGGTCGAAGTTGAATGAGCCGATAAACGACTTCGTCCGATCAAAGATCATCGCTTTGCTGTGCAGGCTGGAGTCCGAGCCCTTGAACGTGCCGCGGCGAAACAGGTGTGGGCCGCTGCCTGCGCCAGGGGCACCCGGTTGGCGGCGCAATTCGTAGAGTTTCACCCCATGTTCCAGCAGCGCCTTGCGATACGGCTCGTAGCCGCCATGCACAGCGGGTACGTCGGTGGCTTCAAGGGAGTTGGTCAGCAGGCTGACCGACACGCCGGCGTCGGCGCGACCGGTGAGGTACACCAGCCCAGGTTGCCCAGGCACGAAGTACGCCGAGATCATGATCAGCTCGTGGTTGACGCCTTCCAGCTCCGGCGACAGTTGGGTAGTCAGCAGGAGTCGAGGATCCGGATCATTCTTGGCCAGCACCTTGCTCGGCGCGTCCCACAACGCCTGGTTCCAGGCCCAGATCAACTCGCGGCGCCAGATGTCCATGCGCGGTTTGGTCTTGTAGGTGCGCAGGCGGTTGTACAGGGCGTGGTTCTGCTGGCGGGATTGGGCCAGGGATTCCTCCAGGAGAAGCCGTGCAGTCGCCAGGTCACCTTTGGATGGCAGGTTGGAGATGAACTCATTAATGGGTTTGCTCAGGGCGCTGTTCCAGTACTGGTCGAAGCTGTGGCCCAGCTGCTCGGCCACCGGGCCCACACTGAGCATGTCGATATCGGTGAAGTTGAGGTTGGGTTCGGCGTCGAAATACTCGTCCCCGAGGTTACGCCCACCGACGATGGCCACGCTGTTGTCCGCCACCCACAGTTTGTTGTGCATGCGCCGGTGTTGCAGCGACAGGTTGAACAGCCGCCCCATGGTCCGTGTTACGCCGGTGCTGCGCCCCAGATGCAGAGGGTTGAACAGGCGAATCTCGATCTGGGGATGAGCGGCGAGGGTGGCGATGATCTGGTCGAGGCCATCGCTGGTGGTGTCGTCCAGCAGGATGCGAACCCGCACACCACGATCAGCGGCCTTGAGCAGTTCATCCACCAGCATGCGCGTGCTGATGCCGTCGTGGACGATGTAGTACTGCAGGTCGAGGCTGGTCTGGGCATTACGGATCAGCTCGGCGCGGGCCATGAACGCTTCACTGCTGTTGGGCAGCAGGCGAAAGCCAGAGCGGCCTTGGTAGGGCGCGGCCTGGGCCTGGATCGAGCGGCCGAACGACGAATCCTTCGCTGGCAGGGCGTCGCTGGGGATGCGTGGCGCATTGACCGTGGCGCAACCGCCCAGGGCCAGGGCTCCCAGCAGGAAAAACGGTAAAAGCCGTCGAATCATCAAGGGAGTCGCTTCCAGATCAGGGCGGTTGTCGGCATATGACGGCAATTTCCCAAGAAAGGTCAGTCGGCCGCCTCGGCCAGCAGCTTGCTCGCGGCGGTGCCGACCTTGCGCACGGCTTCTTCAATCTGTGGCGTTGGCTTGGCAGCGTAGTTCATGCGTAGGCAATTTCTGTACTTGCCGGAAGCCGAAAAGATGCTGCCCACCGCCACCTGTACGCCTTGTTCCATCAGCACGCGGTTGAGCTTGAGGGTGTCGAAGCCCTCCGGCAGTTCTATCCACAGCATGAAACTGCCTTGCGGCCGGCTGGCGCGGGTGCCCGCCGGGAAGTATCGGCTGACCCAGTCGAGCATCAAGTCGCGATTACGCTGGTATTGCGTACGCATCCGCCGCAAATGCGGTTCGAAATGGCCGCCCTTGAGGAATTCGGCGATAGCGATCTGCGGCTGGGTGGCGGTGGAGCCGGTGCTGATGTATTTCATGTGCAGCACCCGCTCCAGATAGCGACCCGGCGCGACCCAGCCGATGCGCAGGCCTGGCGCCAGGGTTTTTGAGAACGAACTGCACAGCAGCACGCGGCCGTCCTCGTCGAAGGATTTGATGGTACGCGGACGCGGGTAGCTGTAGGCCAGTTCGCCGTACACATCGTCTTCGATGACTGCCACGTCAAAGCGCTGGGCCAGGGTCAGCAACGCTCGCTTGCGGGCCTCCGGCATGATGTAGCCCAGGGGGTTGTTGCAGTTGGGGGTCAGTTGGATGACCTTGATCGGCCACTGTTCCAGCGCCAGTTCCAGGGCTTCCAGGCTGATGCCGGTGAGCGGGTCCGTGGGGATTTCCAGCGCCTTCATGCCCAGGCCCTTGAGGGTCTGCATGGCACCGTGGAAGCTGGGTGAGTCCACCGCCACGATATCCCCGGGCTCGCAGATCGCACGGATGCTGGCGGACAACGCTTCATGGCAGCCGGTGGTGATCACGATGTCTTCGGCACTCAGTTGGCAGCCGGAATCCAATGACAGTCGGGCGATTTGCTCGCGTAATTCCATACAGCCGAGGATGTTGTCGTAATACAACCCCGGCAGATCCTGGCGCCGACTGACGCGAGCCAGGCTGCGCAGCAGGGGCTTGAGGGTGGGTGACAATACATCCGGCATGCCGCGACCCATCTGTATGACGTCTTTGCGCGGGATTGCGCGAATCAATTCCAGCACCTGATCCCACTGGGAGATTTCCACCGGGCGCTGGGCCGGGCGGCCGATCTCGGGCAGCGCCGGCAACTCCCGACCCACCGGTACAAAGTAGCCGGACTTGGGCTTGGGCATTGCCAGGCCATTGTCTTCCAGTAACCGATAGGCCTGCTGCACGGTGCTCAGGCTGACCCCGTGCTCGACGCTTAAGGCGCGTACGGACGGCAGTCGATCGCCGGGGCGATAGAAACCCTGTTCAATGCGCGTGCCCAGTAATTCGGCGAGGTTAACGTAAAGCGTCATGGCGGTCGCTCCGGGAGACCAGTACAGATAGGGGAAAAATACAGGATTCAGCCGCGCATGGGCAGTTTCTGTATGGATTTAATAAAGAAGGGTTGGATCTGTAATGGTTTTGCCTGCTCGCCCATTCTAGTCACTCATGGCAACAAGCAAATGAGGGGCAGCAAAATGAACGGCATGAGTGATGTGCGGCTGATGTTACACAGTCAGGAATTGCAGGCAGGGCAAGAGCGGGCGACGTCGCCGCGCGAGATCAGCCGCTGGAGTCTGTTCTGGCACCGCCGCCATACGCGCAAGGCCTTGCTGCACTTGACCCGCGAGCAGTTGCGTGACGTTGGGTTGACCCCAGAGCAAGCACGCCAGGAAGGCCTGAAGCCTTTCTGGCGTGATTGATCAGACCCATTCTTTAAGGCGGTGCCAGAGCATCCCCAGCGCCAACAGCGGCGAACGCAGGTGCTTGCCGCCGGGGAAGGTGATGTGCGGCACCTGTGCGAACAGATCGAAGCGGCCCTGCTGTTGGCCGCTGATGGCTTCGGCCAGCAGTTTGCCGGCCAGGTGTGTGGCGTTGAGGCCATGGCCAGCGTAGGCCTGGGCGTAATACACATTGGGTTGATCCGCCAACCGGCCTATCTGCGGCAGGCGGTTGGCGCCGATGCCGATCATGCCGCCCCATTGGTAGTCGATCTTCACGTCAGCCAGCTGTGGGAACACCTGCAACATCTTTGGCCGCATGTAGGCGCCGATGTCCTTGGGATCGCGTCCGGAATAATGGCAGGCCCCGCCGAACAGCAGGCGACGATCGGCAGACAGGCGGAAATAATCCACGGTCACCCGTTGGTCACACACCGCCATGTTCTGCGGCAACAAGTTGGCGGCTTGTACCGGGCTCAAGGGTTCGGTGGCGATGATGTAGCTGCCGGCGGGCAGCACCTTGCCGCTCAGTTGTGGGTTGAGGCCGTTCAGGTAGGCGTTGCAGGCCAGCACCAGGGTCTTGCTGCGTACGTTGCCCTGAGCGGTGTGCACGTTGACCTCGGGGCCATAGTCGATGCGCGTCACTTCGGACTGCTCGAACAGGCGCACGCCCAATTGCCCGGCGGCTGCCGCTTCACCCAGTGCCAGGTTCAGCGGGTGCAGATGGCCGGAGCCCATGTCGATCATGCCGCCCACGTAGCGGTCGGAGCCGATCACGCTGCCCATCTCACTGGCTTGCAACAGGCGCACTTCGTGGCGATAACCCAGGCTGCGCAGTTCTTCGGCGTCTTCGGCCAGGCCATGCAGGTCGCGGGGTTTGTTGGCCAGGTCGCAATAGCCCCAGGTCAGGTCGCAAGGGATCTGGTAGCGTTCGACGCGTTCACGCACGATCTCCACGGCCTCCAGGCCCATGAGTTTCATCTGGCGCACGCCGTCGTTACCAATCACGTTGGCGAACTGCTCCAGCCCGTGGCCGACACCGCGAATCAACTGGCCGCCATTACGCCCGCTGGCGCCCCAGGCGATCTTGCGGGCCTCCAGCAGCACCACGCTGAAGCCGCGCTCAGCCAACTCCAGGGCCGTATTGAGCCCGGAGAAACCGCCGCCGATCACGCACACATCAGCGCTCACCTCGCCGGTCAACATCGGGTAATCCGGTTGCGGCACGCTGCTGGCGGCGTAGTAGGAAGCGGTGTGCCGGGCGCTGGCAGTCATGGGGAACATCCCTGTTTGGAAAATTTGACGCAGGATACAGCGGTCGGACGAAGCTGTCTGCGCAGGGCGTTTTGCTTCAGAATCTACGTCTATTCGCCGTTCGGTACGTGTTTCGATGAGTTGCAACAGCCAGAAAATCAGTGCGCTGCGCCGACAGATTCCTTCGTTCGAGTGCGTTCCCGGTTGCCACGATTGCTGTGGGCCGGTGACTACATCGCCCGAGGAAATGTCCCGCCTGCCGCGCAAAACCGCGGCCGAGCAGGAAGCCGCCATGGACGAGCTGAACTGTGTGCACCTGGGGCCCAATGGCTGCACGGTGTATGACGAGCGGCCGTTGATCTGCAGGCTTTTCGGCACCACCAAGACCTTGCCTTGCCCCAATGGACGGCGGCCGGTGGAGCTGATTCACCCACGGGTGGAGAAGCAGATCCATGAATACATGGCGAGTACCCGGCAGGTGCTGGTCTGACGATGTACGCGGTCAAAATGTGGGAGGTGCTTGCTCCCACCGTTGACCCCGATGTGTCAGTCAGTCCGGAATTGGCAGGTTCAGGCTCTCTTTCACCTCTTCCATCACGATATAGCTCTTCGACTCCCGCACATGGGGCAGCTTGAGCAGGATATCGCCGAGCAATTTGCGGTACGACGCCATCTCGGAAATCCGCGCTTTCACCAGGTAGTCAAAGTCCCCCGACACCAGGTGGCATTCCAGCACATGGGGCAGTTTCAGCACGGCGCGGCGGAACTCTTCAAAGGTGTCGCCGGATTTGTAATCGAGGCTGATCTCGACAAATACCAGCAAACTTCCCTTCAAATGCTGGGGGTTGAGCCGTGCGTTGTAGCCCATGATGATCCCTTCGCGCTCCAGCCGCCGTACCCGCTCGGTGCACGGCGTGGTGGAGAGCCCGACCTTTTCCCCCAGCTCGGTGAACGAAATTCGCCCGTCGGTTTGCAGGATGCGCAGGATGTTGCGATCGATCTTGTCCAGCTCCCGCTTGGTCTGAGTGTTGGTACGCATAGGGGATACGCCTCTGTGAAAAGGGTTTTTGCCGAGAATTGTCGCCAAATATAGGCAGTTATATAGTGAAATGCACTGGCGATTGCTTTTTATACTGCGCACATCATTGCTCGAACAACACACGTCGGCGGTCAAGCCGCGATGAGGATATAAAAATGCGCGTTCTGGTCTTGGGTAGCGGCGTCATTGGTGTGACCAGTGCCTACTATTTGGCGCGGGCTGGCTTTGAAGTCGTCGTGGTCGACCGTCAGCCTGCCGCTGCCATGGAAACCAGTTTCGCCAACGCCGGCCAGGTGTCCCCAGGCTATGCCTCGCCATGGGCCGCGCCGGGTGTGCCCCTCAAGGCTATCAAGTGGCTGCTGCAACGCCACGCCCCGCTGGCGATCAAGGCCACGGCCGATATTGATCAATACTTGTGGATGGCGCAGATGCTGCGTAACTGCACCGCCAGCCGCTACGCGGTGAACAAGGAGCGCATGGTGCGCCTGTCCGAGTACAGCCGCGATTGCCTCGACGAACTGCGCGCCGAGACCGGCATCGCCTACGAAGGCCGCAGCCTCGGCACCACCCAGCTGTTCCGCACCCAGGCCCAGCTCGATGGCGCCGCCAAGGACATCGCCGTATTGAAAGAATCCGGGGTGCCGTTCGAGCTGCTCGACCGCGCCGGTATCGCCCGTGTTGAGCCAGCCTTGGCCAGTGTCACCGATATCCTCGCCGGTGCCCTGCGCCTGCCCAACGACCAGACCGGCGACTGCCAGATGTTCACCACCCGCCTGGCCGACATGTGCAGGCAACTGGGCGTGGAGTTCCGCTTCGAACAGGACATCCAGCGCCTCGACTACGCTGGCGACCGCATCAACGGTGTGTGGATCGACGGCAAGCTGGAAACCGCTGACCGCTACGTGCTGGCTCTTGGCAGCTACTCGCCGAAGTTGCTCAAGCCGTTGGGGATCAAGGCCCCGGTGTACCCGCTCAAGGGCTACTCGTTGACCGTGCCGATCACCAACCCGGCGATGGCCCCCACCTCGACCATTCTCGACGAAACCTACAAGGTCGCGATCACCCGTTTCGACAACCGCATTCGCGTGGGTGGCATGGCTGAAATTGCCGGTTTTGACCTGTCGCTTAACCCGCGTCGGCGTGAAACCCTGGAGATGATCGTCAACGACCTTTATCCTCAGGGCGGCGATTTGACTGAAGCCACTTTCTGGACCGGCCTGCGCCCGACCACACCCGACGGCACACCGATTGTCGGCGCCACCCCGTTCAAGAATCTGTTCCTCAATACCGGCCACGGCACCCTGGGTTGGACCATGGCCTGTGGCTCTGGCCGCTTGCTGGCTGACCTGATGGCGAAGAAAACCCCGCAGATCAGCGCCGAAGGCCTCGACATTTCCCGTTACGGCAACCACCAGGAGTCCGCAAAACATGTCAATCCAGCGCCAGCTCACCAATGAGCGCATGAGCCAGATCGTTGTCCACAGCGGTACCGTGTATCTGGCAGGCCAAGTCGGCGACGACATGAGCGCCGGGATTGAACAGCAGACCCGTGAAACCCTGGCCAATATCGAGCGCCTGCTGGACCTGGCGGGTACCGACAAGACCAAGTTGCTGTCGGTGACGATCTACCTGAAAGACATCGATGCCGACTTCGCCGGTATGAACGCGGTATGGGACAAGTGGTTGCCCAAAGGTGCTGCCCCGGCCCGTGCCACGGTTGAAGCGAAACTGTGCGAACCGGAAATCCTGGTAGAGCTGTCCGTCGTGGCCGCTTTGCCATAAACAACGATCCCTCTCCCGGTGCCGACGCGGTTAGTCGGCGCCGGTTTTTTCTCCACTCTGCCGCCTAGAAGCCTGCCGCCATGCGTCCAGCCCGTGCCCTGATCGACCTCCAAGCCCTGCGCCACAACTATCAATTGGCCCGTGAAGTCACGGGGGCCAAGGCCCTCGCCGTGATCAAGGCCGATGCCTACGGCCATGGTGCCGTGCGGGTGGCCCAGGCGTTGGAAGCCGAGGCCGACGGGTTTGCCGTGGCCTGCATCGAAGAAGCACTGGAACTGCGAGCTGCCGGCATTCGCGCGCCGGTGTTATTGCTGGAAGGTTTTTTCGAAGCCGATGAGCTGCCGCTGATCATCGAGCATGATTTCTGGTGCGTGGTGCATTCGCTGTGGCAACTGGAAGCTATCGAACAGGCCACCCTGAGCAAGCCGCTGACCGTCTGGCTCAAGCTGGACTCGGGTATGCATCGCGTGGGCCTGCACCCCAAGGATTACCCAGCGGCGTACCAGCGGCTGCTGGCCAGTGGCAAAGTCGCCAAGATTGTATTGATGAGCCATTTCGCTCGCGCCGATGAACTCGATTGTGTGCGCAGCAATGAACAGGTGGCCGTGTTTGAGGCGGCGCGCCAGGGCTTGTCAGCCGAGGTCAGCCTGCGTAATTCGCCTTCGGTGATGGGCTGGCCAAATGTATCCAGCGACTGGGTTCGGCCAGGCATCATGCTGTACGGTGCGACGCCGTTTGGCGAAGACCAGGCCATCGCCGCGCGTTTGCAGCCGGTGATGACCCTGGAGTCGAAAGTCATCTGCGTGCGTGAACTGCCGGCCGGCGAGCCGGTGGGCTACGGCGCCAAGTTCATCACGCCAAAACCGATGCGCATCGGCGTGGTCGCCATGGGGTACGCGGACGGCTACCCACGCCATGCGCCAACGGGCACGCCGGTGCTGGTGGCGGGGCAACGCAGCCAGTTGCTGGGGCGTGTGTCCATGGACATGCTATGCGTCGACCTCACCGATGTACCCCAGGCCGGCCTCGGTTCCACCGTGGAACTGTGGGGCAAGAATATTCTTGCCAGTGATGTTGCAGTCGCCGCCGAGACCATTCCCTACCAGATCTTCTGCAACCTTCGCCGTGTGCCAAGGCTCTATTCCGGGGCTTGATCGACCTCGACGAACGGAGCCGGCCAGGATTTAGGCCCAAGTGTTGTAAATACTGAACGCTGTCGCCATGATAACGCTCAATTACAACAAAGCCTGAATCCTAGGAGGCTCCCGCATTGGACGTCGGCGAACGACTGCAATCCATCCGTAAACTGAAGGGTCTTTCCCAGCGCGAGCTCGCCAAGCGCGCGGGTGTCACCAACAGCACCATTTCGATGATCGAAAAAAACAGTGTCAGCCCTTCCATCAGTTCCTTGCGCAAGGTGCTGGGCGGCATCCCTATGTCGATGGTCGAGTTTTTTTCTGAAGAGATCCTCCAGGAAATACCGACACAGATCGTCTATAAAGCCAATGAGCTGATCGACATCTCCGACGGTGCCGTCACCATGAAACTGGTGGGCCGGGCGCACCCGAGCCGGGCCATCGCATTTCTCAATGAAATCTACCCGCCAGGCGCCGACACCGGCGAAGAAATGCTCACCCACGAAGGCGAAGAAACCGGGATTCTGGTGGAAGGTCGACTGGAGTTGGTCGTCGGTCTTGAAACTTTTGTGCTCGAAGCCGGCGATAGCTACTACTTTGAAAGCACCAAGCCCCATCGTTTTCGCAATCCGTTCGACGTGCCGGCGCGACTAATCAGCGCAGCCACACCCGCGAACTTTTAACAACAGAGGCGCCCTGCCAGCGTTGCAGAGGTTCCCGCAGCCGTATTCCGCCAGGCTGAATCTCCCTTTATTTAATGGGGTTGTTTCAGCCAGGCGGGCTAACCGTTATACTTTCGCCGCCTGCGAAACCGTGGCCGCAGGCGTGAATAGCCACCATTGAGGGTGAACGCGTGAACCTAATTATGAAAATGCTGGCTGCACCAGCAACCGTACTGGCCCTATGGGCTGTCAGCGCTCAAGCTGCGACCAATGATGACATTGCCAAGCGCCTGGAGCCTGTAGGCCAGGTTTGCGTCCAGGGGCAGGAATGCAAGGGGATGGAGGTGGCTGTGGCTGCTGGTGGCGGGGGCGCCGCTAAAACGCCTGATGATGTGATCGCCAAACACTGCAACGCATGCCACGGCACCGGCCTGCTGAATGCTCCGAAGATCGGTGATACCGCTGCCTGGAAAGAGCGGGTAGGTCATCTGGATACTGTATTGGCGGAACTCAAGATCGAGGACCCGCAGAAAGGCACCAAGGGGTTGGCCCAGGTCGCCAAGCATGGCTTGAACGCCATGCCTCCGATGGGGACGTGTGCTGATTGCAGCCTCGAAGACCTTGAAGGTGCGATCAAGAAGATGTCCGGTCTGTAATCAGCCGATCTTCGTCAAAAATGCCGCTTACGAGCGGCTTTTTTGTGCCCGTAATGTGTGTTTCGAGGCTGTTCTTTGCAGCAAAGACCCTGCAAGCTCGGTCAAACCCCTAATAACGGAATGTTCAGGAGGGTCGGATGGTGCAGTTGTGTTCAATCGAGCAAGCAGTTGACGACGTACTGGCACGCTTGCCGGCGCATATCCACATGGGCATGCCCTTGGGGCTGGGCAAGCCGAACCTGTTCGCCAATGCGCTGTACCGGCGTATCGCCAAGCTGCCGGAGCGGGCGCTGACGATCTACACCGCGCTGAGCCTGGGCCGTCCGGCCTTGGGCGATGGCTTGCAGAAGCGCTTTCTCGAACCCTTTATCGAGCGGGTGTTTGGCGATTACCCCGAGCTGGATTTTCTCGCCGACCTGCACAAGGACAGTCTGCCGGCGAATATCCACGTGCAGCAGTTTTTCATGCAGCCTGGCAGCTTGCTCCACAGCACCTCGGCGCAGCAGGATTACGTGAGCAGCAACTACAGCCATGCCGCACGCGACATCAATGCCGCCGGCCTCAACCTGGTGGCGCAGTTGGTGGCCAGCAGCGCCGAACACCCCGATCGCCTGAGCCTGAGCTGCAACCCCGACATCACCCTCGACCTGTTGCCGATGATCGCCAAGCGTCGCGCCGCAGGGGAAACCATTCTGGTGGTTGGCCAGGTCCACAGCGATTTGCCCTACATGCCTGGCGATGCCGAGCTGGGCATGGACGAATTCGACTACCTGCTCGATGAAAAGGACAGCACCACCTTATTCTCCACGCCGAACATGCCCGTGGGGTTCCAGGATCACTTTATCGGCCTGCACGCCAGCACCCTGGTGCGTGATGGGGGAACCTTGCAGATCGGCATCGGCTCGATGGGCGATGCGCTGACGGCCGCGCTATTGGCGCGCCAGGCCGACAATGAAGCCTATCGCTTGCTGCTGACGGACCTGGATGTGTACCAGTGGGCGCCACTGATCAGTCGTGAGGGGGGTGTCGATCCCTTCGCCCGCGGTCTTTACGGCTGTAGCGAAATGTTCGTCAACGGTCTGCTGGTGCTGGCGGATGCGGGAATTGTGCGACGCAAGGTCTACCCCGATGTGGCAACCCAGGCACAAGCTAATGCCGGGCTCCTTGACGACGCGGCACAACCCGACGGTGTCTCAATCCACGGCGGCTTCTTCCTCGGGCCGCGCAGTTTTTACCAGCGCTTGCAGGAGATGACCTACGCCAAGCGCCAGGCATTCAACATGACCCGCATCAGCTACATCAACGAGCTGTACGGGCAGGAAGAGCTCAAGCGTTTACAGCGCCTGGATGCGCGGTTTATCAACAGCGCGATTGCGGTGACATTGCTCGGTGCCGGGGTTGCCGACCAACTGGAAGGTGGTCACGTGCTCAGCGGCGTGGGCGGGCAGTACAACTTTGTTGCCCAGGGCCATGCGCTGGAAGGCGCGCGATCGATCCTGATCCTGCGCAGTTGGCGCGAGGCGGGGGGCGAGGTCAGTTCCAATATTGTCTGGGAGTACGGCCATTGCACCATCCCACGGCACCTGCGGGATATCGTCATCACTGAATACGGCATTGCCGACCTGCGTGGGCAGACCGATGCCAAGGTGATCGAGGCGTTGCTCAACATTACCGACTCACGCTTCCAGGCCGACTTGATCGAGCAGGCGCAAAAGGCCGGCAAGTTGCCCAAGGATTTCCAACTGGACCCACGCTTCAGCGACAACACGCCGGAGCGGCTCCAAGGTATCCAGGCGCGGCATCGCCGACTGTTTCCGGAATATCCGCTGGGTACTGATTTCACCGATGAGGAGCGGGATCTGTTGCGCGCGTTGAACTGGCTCAAGAGCAAATTCAAACTGACGGAGATTCTGGAGTTGGGCAAGGCGGCGCCGGATGCACCGGAGCCGGAGGCGTTTCCTGAACATCTGGTGCGGATGCGGTTGGATAAGCCGGAGGGTTTGAAGGAGGACCTCTACCAGCGTTTGTTGCTTGCCGGCCTCCAGGCTACCGCGCATTAATTGTCAGTCGGTTAAGGTTTTTTTGTAGGAGCGAGCTTGCTCGCGAAAAACGTCAACGATAACGCGTGTGTCCTGAAGGAACGCGGCGCCTGTGAGTTTTTCGCGAGCAAGCTCGCTCCTACAGAAGGCGATGTTGGCTTAACTGACGGGCATTGGGGTTTACCCCCTCCCACATTTTGATCGTGCTCACCTGGCATTTGCTGTGTAGCAAATTACTCGATGAAGGTAACGACGCCACCTTCCAGCGACTGCACACGCGCCAGCGATTCAACCCGATAACCCTGCGCATCCAGCTCCGCCCGACCGCCTTGGAACGACTTCTCGATCACAATCCCCAAGCCCGCAACGGTCGCGCCGGCCTGCTTGATGATCGAGATCAGGGCCTGGGAGGCCTTACCGTTGGCCAGGAAGTCATCGATGATCAGCACGCGGTCACTGCTGGTCAGGTGGCGTGGTGAGATCGCCACGGTGCTTTCTACTTTTTTGGTGAAGGAATACACCGTTGCCGACAGCAGGTTTTCGGTGAGGGTCAGGGATTGCTGCTTACGGGCGAAAATCACCGGCACGCCGAGGTTCAGGCCGGTCATGATCGCTGGGGCAATCCCTGATGCTTCGATGGTGACGATCTTGGTGATGCCCGAGTCCTTGAACAACGCGGCGAACTCATCGCCGATCAGCTTCATCAGCGCGGGGTCGATCTGGTGGTTCAGAAAGGCGTCGACCTTGAGTACCTGATCGGAAAGCACGATGCCTTCTTCGCGAATTTTCTTGTGCAGTGCTTCCACGGAAAGCTTCCTCTAATGGCGCGTTGTGCGCCGAAAGTAGATTGAAAAGTAGTCGATTCTAGCGCTTTAACATCGCGCGTATATCCGCCAGGGCGGTGTTGCCGCGAACGGCCTTCACCTCGGTCGGGGTGTCGTCATTGCCTTCCCAGGCCAGGTCGTCCGGCGGCAGTTCATCCAGGAACCGGCTGGGGGCACAATCGATGATTTCGCCGTATTGCTTGCGCTTGGCGGCAAAGGTGAAGGCCAGGGTCTGACGCGCGCGCGTAATGCCCACGTAGGCCAGGCGTCGTTCTTCCTCGATGGTGTCGGCTTCGATGCTGGAGCGATGGGGGAGGATTTCCTCTTCCATGCCCATGATGAACACGTAGGGGAATTCCAGGCCCTTGGATGCATGCAAGGTCATCATCTGTACCCCTTCGGCGCCGTCTTCCTCTTCCTGCTGGCGTTCGAGCATGTCGCGCAGCACCAGCTTGCCGATGGCGTCTTCGACGGTCATTTCGCCGTCTTCGTCTTTTTCCAGGGTGTTCTTCAGCGCTTCGATCAGGAACCAGACGTTGCCCATGCGGTAATCCGCGGCCTTGTCGCTGGAGCTGTTGGTGCGCAGCCAGTTTTCATAGTCGATGTCCATGACCATGCTGCGCAGGGCGCTGATCGGGTCTTCGCCGGCGCACTGTTCGCGCACTTTGTCCATGAAGCGCTTGAAGCGCGACAGGCGATCGGTGAAGCGCGTGTCCAGGTGTTCGCCCAGGCCGATTTCGTCGGTGGCGGCGTACATCGAGATCTTGCGTTCGGTGGCGTAGTTGCCGAGCTTTTCCAGGGTGGTGGAACCAATCTCGCGGCGCGGCACGTTGATGACGCGCAGGAAAGCGTTGTCGTCGTCCGGGTTCACGATCAGGCGGAAGTAGGCCATCAGGTCCTTGACTTCCTGGCGTCCGAAAAAGCTGTTACCGCCCGACAGGCGATACGGCACCTGGTGGTGCTGCAACTTCAGTTCGATCAGCTTGGCCTGGTAGTTGCCGCGATAGAGGATCGCGAAGTCGCTGTAGGGCCGGTCGGTGCGCAGGTGCAGGCTGAGGATCTCCACGGCCACGCGCTCGGCTTCGGCGTCCTCGTTGCGGCAGCGGATCACGCGGATCTCGTCGCCGTGGCCCATCTCGCTCCACAGTTGTTTTTCAAACTCGTGGGGGTTGTTGGAGATCAGCACGTTGGCGCAACGCAGGATTCGGCTGGTGGAGCGATAGTTCTGCTCCAGCATCACCACTTTCAGGGACGGGTAGTCGTCCTTGAGCAGCATCAGGTTTTCCGGGCGGGCACCGCGCCAGGCGTAGATCGACTGGTCGTCGTCGCCGACCACGGTGAACTGGTTGCGCGTGCCGATCAGCAACTTCACCAGCAGGTACTGGCTGGCGTTGGTGTCCTGGTATTCGTCCACCAGCAGGTAGCGCACCTTGTTCTGCCACTTTTCGAGGATGTCGGCGTGTTCCTGGAACAGCTTGACCGGCAACAGGATCAGGTCGTCGAAGTCCACGGCGTTGAACGCCTTGAGCGTGCGCTGGTAGTGGGTGTAGACGATGGCGGCAGTCTGCTCCTTGGGGTTGCGCGCGTTTTCCAGGGCTTCGGCGGGCAGGATCAGGTCGTTTTTCCAGGCGCCGATCATGTTCTTGATCTCGTCGACGCCGTCGTCGCCCGCGTATTCCTTCTGCATGATGTCGGTCATCAGGGCTTTGACGTCGGTCTCGTCAAAGATCGAAAAGCCCGGTTTGTAGCCCAGCCGCACATGCTCCTTGCGGATGATGTTCAGGCCCAGGTTGTGGAAGGTGCACACGGTGAGGCCACGGCCTTCGCCACCCTTGAGCAGGGTGCCGACACGCTCTTTCATTTCCCGCGCCGCCTTGTTGGTAAAGGTCATGGCGACGATGTACTGGGCGCGGATGCCGCACTGCTGGATCAGGTGCGCGATCTTGCGGGTGATCACGCTGGTCTTGCCGGAGCCTGCACCGGCGAGCACCAATAGAGGGCCGCCGACGTAGTTCACGGCTTCTTGCTGCCGGGGATTGAGTCGGGACAT